>NZ_CP127115.1:0-4785499 GCF_030264015.1 Paenarthrobacter sp. R1
TTCCCCCGGCCTTCCTGCGAAGCGGACCTGCCAGCAACAACGCAGCAGCCCCTGCCGACAGCAAGGCCGTGAGAGCGGCCCCCGATTCCCGCAGGAAGGTGGTCCCGGCCAGCGCGGTCGCCCAGACCACGATGACAGCCGGCACCAGGCGGACGTCGAGGCGCCCGTCATCGCCGTCGTCGCTACTCTCAGCCACCTTGCACCGCCACAAGGGGCCGCAGCGACTCCATCAGTTTGGGACCAATACCGTCCACGGCGTCCAGGTCATCAACGGACAGGAACGGTCCGTGGTCTTTCCGCCACGCGACGATCCGTTGCGCCATGACCGGCCCAACGCGCGGAAGGGTGGAGAGTTCTTCCACCGACGCCGTGTTGACGTTGATCTTGCCACCTGACGCGCCGGAACCGTCGCTGCCGGAGCCGTCGCTGTTGGAACCGTCGCCGCCGGAAGCACCACCGGACCCCACCGCAGTTTCGGGGATGTGGGGCACGGCCCCTGCCACCGGTACCGTAATTTTCGCCCCGTCGGCAACCAGCTCCGCAAGGTTCAGAGCGTCCGTGGCAGCCTCGGGTGTGGCTCCCCCTGCCGCCTCCAGGGCTTCGAACACCCGGCTTCCCTCAGGCAAGGACACGACTCCTGGCCTGTTGACGGCTCCGGCGACATGCACGGTGACCTTCGGGCCGGCACCCGCGGGCGCCTTGGTGGGCGCAGCGTATTCATCTGCCACGGGCTGTCCGGCGCCGTCCGTGATGCTTCCAGCTGACTCAAGGGGTGTGCTGGTGGTCGGTTCTGCCGAAGCCTGCCACATCAGAACGACGAGCAAGACCAGGCAAGCGCCGGCCACCAGGAGCGCCACCCGCCGCGAGGTGCGGAACCGTATCCGGGACGGCGGGGCCGAATCTTCTCCGGGACCCTCCGAGTCAGGCTCCGCAAAGGTCAACAGGGCCTCGCCGCGCGTACCCGGCGGGGCCTCGTCGCTGGTTCCCGGACCGACGTGCCGGGAGAGCCGGTGCCGGAATGCCTCGGCTGCAGCGTCCGTGGACGCGTCCCTTTTCCGGCGTGGCATACAGCAAGCCTAGGGTCGACTCAGCACTCCCCTGCCGGGCATATCAGGCTATGTGGAAAACCCATCAGTTGCCGGGCGTACTGCTCTCTCCGACAATGACGGCCAGGACCCCCAGGCCGGCGTGTGCCGCGAGGACAGCCGGCAGGGAACTGATCTGCGCGGGCGGGCATTCCGGGCATCTTTCGGCAAGCCGAGCCGCCAAGGATTCCGCTTCCCCGGGGTTTCCGAAGTGATGCACCGCCAACCTGGCCTGACCGGTCGGCCGCGTGGCAATATCCGCGGCCACGATTTCCTCGAGCCGGGCTACAGCCCGGACCGCGGACCGCACCTTTTCCAGCGGAACGATCCTGCCGTCGTCGACCGCCAGGATCGGTTTGATGGAGAAGACCGTCCCCAGCAGCGACGCCGCGGCCCCAATGCGGCCGCCACGCCGCAGTTGTTCGAGGCTGGGAACGTAGAAATAGACCCGTGTGCGCTCCAGGCGCCGTTCAGCGAACGCGCGCACCTCCTCGGCCGACTGACCGGCAGCGGCAGCAACAACGGCACTTTGCACTCCCATGCCCTGTGCCATGCCGACGGTCCGGGAGTCCAGCACCTCGACGGGGATGTCCACCCGTTCGGCCGCAAGCCGGGCGGCGTCAACAGTGCCGGAGAGTTCGGCGGAGATGTGTACAGACACGACGGCTTCAAAGCCGCGTCGCTTGGCGGCCGCATAGGCTTGCTCAAACTGGCCGGGCGAAGGCCGGGATGTTTTCACCGGGGATCCGGAGGCGAGGGCGACCGCGAGGGTCTGCATGATGTCGTCCTCTCCCTCACCGTAGATCTCCTCCCCCACCATCACCGGCATGGGGACCACGGCGAGGCGGCCATCGGCGGCAAACGCGGAAACCCAGTCCGCCGGCAGTGCCGCCGCGGAATCAGTCACCACTGCTGTGCGCACGACGGCGGCACCCGGGTCCTGCGCGACCGGCACAGGCACAGTGGGCAGCCGCAAGCGGGAGAGGCGCTCCTTCAGCCACATCCAGGCGGGCGGTTCTCGATCCGGCACCCGGACCTCCTTTTAACGGTGCGCGGCCGCCGGCAATCGGAGCCGGCGGCCGCAATGTCCAAAAACCTGAACGATTGTCAGGCCGGAACGATGTTCACCAGTTTAGGCGCCCTGACGATGACCGTGCGGATGCCACGGCCGTCCATTGCACGCTGGACGTTTTCAGAAGCCAAGGCCAACTCACGGAGTTCATCCTCGGAGATGTCCGGGGAAACTTCGAGGCGGTCGCGTACCTTGCCCTGGACCTGCACCACGGCAGTCACGGTTTCCTGGACGAGGAGCGCATCGTCATGCTTGGGCCATCCGGCGTTGGCCACCGAAGCGGCGTGCCCGAGGGCGCTCCACAGGTCCTCGGCCGTGTACGGGGCAAAGAGGCTCAGGATCACTGCCACCGCTTCCACGGCTTCGCGGACAGCCGGGTCGGCTCCGCCTGCGCCGGAGTCGATGGTCTTCCGCGTGGCGTTGACCAACTCCATGAGGCGGGCCACCACAACGTTGAATTTGTTGTTGTCCAGCAGCTCGGCAGCGTCAGCGATGGTCTTGTGCGTGACGGTGCGCAGGGCCCGGTCACCGGTGGCGGGATCCGTTCCGGGCTCGCTGGTGACGTCCTTGCCAAGGCGCCAGGCGCGTGCCAGGAACTTGCCCGAGCCGGACGGTGAAACGTCAGCCCAGTCGACGTCGTCTTCCGGTGGGGAGGCGAACACCATGGTGAGCCGGACGGCGTCCACGCCGAACTTGTCCAGCTGTTCGCCCAGGTCCACGCCATTGCCGAGGGACTTGCTCATGGCTTTGCCGCCGTTGAGCACCTGGCCCTGGTTCAGCAAGGCGCTGAATGGCTCGTTGGTTTCGATCAGGCCCATGTCCTTGATGACCTTGGTGAAGAAGCGGGCGTAGAGCAGGTGCAGGATCGCGTGCTCCACGCCGCCCACATACTGACCGACGGGCATCCAGTCGTTGATCTTTGCGGGATCGAACGGACCTTCGGTGTAATCCGGAGAAACGAAACGCAGGAAGTACCACGAGGAATCGACGAACGTGTCCATGGTGTCCGTATCCCGCTGGGCTGCGCGGCCGCAGTTGGGGCATTCGACGTTGACCCATTCGACGGCGGCGGCCAAGGGCGAGGTGCCCTTCGGCGCCAGTGCCTCGCCGCGGAGATCCGAAGGCAGGGTGACGGGAAGCTGATCGTCCGGAACGGGCACCTCGCCGCACTCACCGCAATGGATGATCGGGATGGGCGTGCCCCAGAAACGCTGGCGGCTCAACAGCCAGTCACGCAGGCGGAAGTTGACGAATTTCTCGCCGGTACCCAGTTTTTCCAGGACCTCGATGGCCGCGGGAATTGCTTCGGCCTTGCTGAGGCCGTCAAGGTCGCCGGAGTTCTTCAGCGTCCCCTCGCCGGCCGTCGCGATGCCGGTTTCGGCAGGATCGTCCTCGCCGGTGTCCAGGACTGCGCGCACCGGCAGGTTGAAGGCCTTGGCGAAGTCGAGGTCGCGCTGGTCGTGGGCAGGGACGGCCATGATGGCACCGGTGCCGTAATCCGCCAGGACGTAGTCGGCGGCCCACACGGGAAGCTTTTCGCCGTTCAGCGGGTTGATCGCGTAACGGCCCGTGAACACGCCGGTCTTTTCGCGCTCGGTGGACTGGCGTTCGATTTCCGAGAGCGCCTTGACTTTCTCGCGGTAAGCCATGAGTTCGTCGTGCTGCTCAGGGGTGACCAGGTCCAGGGCGAGGTGGGCGTCTGCAGCCACAACGAAGAACGTTGCCCCGTACAGGGTGTCCGGGCGGGTAGTGAAGACCGTGACTTCGCGTTCCGGGCGGCTGTCCGCAGCCTCAATGACGAAGCGGACGTGTGCGCCTTCGGAACGTCCGATCCAGTTGCGCTGCATCGCCAGGACGCGCTCGGGCCAGTGGCCTTGGAGCTGGTCCATGTCCTCGAGCAGGCGGTCCGCGTAGTCGGTGATCTTGAAGTACCACTGGTTCAGCGACTTCTTGGTCACGGCGGTACCGCAGCGCTCACAGGCTCCGTTGACAACCTGTTCGTTCGCCAGGACGGTCAGGTCCTTCGGGCACCAGTTGACCGGCGAGTCCTTGCGGTAGGCCAGTCCACGCTCGTAGAAACGCTTGAACAGCCATTGCGTCCAGCGGTAGTACTCAGGATCGGAGGTGTGCAGGCGACGCGACCAGTCCGCGGAGATGGCGTACCTCTTGAAGGACGCGGCCTGGGTGTCGATGTTGGCGTAGGTCCACTCGCTGGGGTGGGCGTTCCGCTTGATGGCGGCGTTTTCCGCCGGCAGCCCGAAGGAGTCCCAGCCGATGGGGTGCAGGACGTCGAAGCCCTTTTGACGCAGGTAGCGGGCAACAACATCGCCCATCGCAAACGCCTCCGCATGCCCCATATGAAGGTCTCCGGAAGGGTACGGGAACATGTCCAGCACATAGCGGCGTTCCCGTGAGCCGTCATCGGCCGGAGTGAACACCTTGAGGTCTTCCCAGACCTGCGGCCACTTGGCTTCCATCGCAGCGAAGCTGTAGACGCCTTCTTCAGGCGCCGCGGCTGCGGCTGTCTGTGCTGTTCCGGTCTCTGTCTCCGGCTGAACGCTCACTGCTGCCCTCTTCTGTTCTTGATGGCGGGATAGTCCCCTGCTGCTGTTACTCGCACCGTGACCAAAATGCCCCGGACACACAAAAGCCCCTCAGCAAAGGAGGGGCGGCCGCTCGGCTGGTAACTGCCGGGCGGCTAACTAAGCAGAAGGTTCGCACGCATACACATACCTTACCGCACCAAGCCACTGCGGTTGGTGCGGCGACGGCGGGCTCGCAGGAAAGGGGCCGGTGACTGCCGCCATGGTGTGGTGGGCACCGCGAAGCGGGCGGGCGGTAATTGCCGGCCCCTTTCCGTACTACTTACTTAACGTCCTCGTCGACCCAATCCATGGACTTGGTCACTGCCTTCTTCCACAGCCGCAACTGCCTCTCCTGCTCAGCCTTGTCCATCTGCGGTTCCCAGCGCTTGTCCTCGCCCCAGTTGGCACTGAGCTCGCCGAGGTCGTTCCAGAAACCGACTGCCAGGCCGGCGGCGTAGGCAGCACCCAGGGCCGTAGTCTCGATGACCTTCGGCCGTACCACGGGGACACCGAGGATATCCGCCTGGAACTGCATCAGGGCATCGTTGGCGACCATGCCGCCGTCGACCTTCAGCTCGGTGAGCGGTACGCCCGAGTCTGCGTTGACGGCGTCCAGCACCTCGCGGGTCTGGAAAGCCGTGGCCTCCAGCGCGGCCCGGGCGATGTGGCCCTTGTTGGCGTAGCGGGTCAGGCCCACGATGGCACCCCGGGCATCAGCACGCCAGTACGGCGCGAAGAGGCCCGAGAACGCAGGAACAATGTAGACGCCGCCGTTGTCCTCCACAGCGGCGGCCAGTTCCTCGACCTGCGGTGCGGAGCTGATCATGCCGAGGTTGTCGCGCAGCCACTGGATCAGCGAACCGGTCACTGCAATGGAACCTTCCAGCGCATAGTGCGGCTTCTGGTCGCCAAGCTTGTAACCGAGCGTGGTGAGCAGCCCGTTCTTGGAGTGGACGATTTCCTCACCTGTGTTGAAGATGAGGAAGCAACCGGTGCCGTAGGTATTCTTCGCCTCGCCGGCCTGGAACGCCGCCTGGCCGAAGGTGGCCGCCTGCTGGTCACCGAGGATGCCGGCCACGGGAGTTTCGCGAAGCAACTGCGACGTGTGGACGTGGCCGTAGACCTCGGAGGAGGACTTGATGGCCGGCATCATGGATGCCGGAACGCCGAAGATATCCAGGATTTCCTGGTCCCATTGCAGCGTTTCGAGGTCCATGAAAAGCGTGCGTGAAGCGTTGGTGACGTCCGTGACGTGCACGCCGCCGTCGGTGCCGCCGGTCAGGTTCCACAGGACCCATGCGTCCGTGTTGCCGAACAGCAGATCGCCGGCCTCAGCACGTTCGCGGGCTCCGTCGACGTTGTCCAGGATCCATTTGATCTTGGTGCCGGAGAAGTACGTTGCCAGGGGCAGGCCGACTTTCTGTTTGAAGCGGTCTCCCCCGCCGTCCTTGGCGAGCTCGTCCACGATCGGCTGCGTGCGGGTGTCCTGCCAGACGATGGCGTTGTAGACGGGCTCACCAGTGTTCTTATCCCAGACGACCGCGGTTTCGCGCTGGTTGGTGATGCCCACGGCCGCGATGTCGTGTCGGGTCAGGTTCGCCTTGGACAGGGCCGAGCCAATGACCTCGCGGGTGTTGTTCCAGATTTCAGCCGCGTCATGCTCCACCCAGCCGGCCTGCGGGAAAATCTGCTCGTGTTCCATCTGCCCGGACGACACGATGCTGCCGGAGTGGTCGAAGACGATGGCGCGGGTGCTGGTGGTGCCCTGGTCAATGGCGATGACGTATTGGTTCATGGTGACGTCCTTGTCTTGGTTCTTGTTGGATAGGGAGTTCTAGCCTTGTGTGGAACGGATTGCTAGCCGGCGATCGCGGGCATGATGTCGGGGACCCAGAGCGCCACGAGCCCTGCCAGCCCGCCACCAACCAGCGGCCCGACGACGGGAATCCACGAATACGCCCAGTCGCTGGTGCCCTTGCCCTTGATCGGAAGGATTGCGTGCGCGATGCGGGGTCCAAGGTCACGGGCCGGGTTGATGGCGTAGCCCGTGGGACCACCGAGTGATACACCGATACCGACGACCAAAAGCGCTACGGCCAACGGCCCCAGGCCGGACGGGGTACCGCCGAAGGTCAGGATGACGAAGACGAGGACGAACGTGCCGATGATCTCAGTGATCAGGTTCCACGGGGTGGAGCGGATAGCCGGCCCGGTGGAGAAGGTGCCCAGCTTGTTGGCAGCCAGCGGTTCGGCATCGAAGTGCTGCTTGTAAGCCAGCCAGCACACAACAGCGCCGAGGAAGGCGCCCAGCAGTTCGCCGCCGAAGTAGGTCAGCGTGGAACCGAAGGTCACAGCGACGTCGGGCGCGTATTCGCCCTTCCCATTGACCAGCAGGCCGAGGGTGACTGCGGGGTTCAGGTGCGCGCCGGACTTTGCAGCCACGAAGACGCCCGCGAAGACCGCAATACCCCAGCCCCACGTCACCATCAAGAATCCAGCGTTGTTGCCCTTGGTGCCTTTGAGTGCAACGTTGGCCACGACGCCGCAACCCAGAAGGGTCAGCATCATGGTTCCGAATACTTCGGAAAGGAAAACAATTCCAAGAGACATCTTTGACTCCTCATTTTTCTGTTGTCAGCCTCCTCGCGGGTTGAAGAGGCTGTTGGAACGGCACCGTCGCCGGTGCCGTTCCGATGGTGGGTTTAGTCCACCAAGCTGTGTACGTTGACCCTGTGGTAACGCTGCAGGACCTCCTGTGCATGGCGTACTTCGCTTTGCCGGGCCGCTTCATCCCATCCCATGGGGCCGGCCAGTACCGCGGCGAGCTCATTGAGCAGCTCACCCGTGACCAGCCCCCGGAACGCCAGGGAAGTACGTCGGATGAGCACATCCACCAAGTGGCCAACCTGCTCGTTCTGTGCCATGAATTCGAGTTCGCGGACGCTCAGCTCCCGGGTTGAACGCAGCGAAGCGTCATTTCCGGCCTTGAGGTAGGCGATGACGTCCTCGGCACGGGTGCCGTAGCGGGTCAGCAGGCCTTCCACCCGGCCGGCGTCGAGCCCGGGTCCCATGTGCTTCTTGATCCACTCCTGCTCGCCTTCGGCCGTCGCCGGATAGCCGGCGCCACCGCCGATGGGGAGCTTCGCCGTCGAGACTTTGCGTGCCAGTCCCAGTTCGCGGAGGACGTCGTTGGTCATGTGTTCGGCCAGCGCGCGGAAGGTAGTCCACTTGCCGCCAACCAGGCTGAGTACGACGGCGGCCTTGCCGCCTGGCGTGGCCACTGCGGCATCGCCGGTGCGGACGCTCCGTTCGATCCTGTAGTCCCTGGACACGAAGCCGGGCTGCGTTTCATCGTGCCGCGGTAGTGGCCGCACCCCCGAGAAGCTGTAGACGATGTGGTCGCGGTTCACGGAAATGGTCGGGAACACATGCCCCACCAGGTCGAAGAAGTAGTCCACCTCGGCGTCGGTGCATACTGCGTCTTCGCCCATGTCCGCGTCAACGTCGGTGGTGCCTACCAGGACGCGGTCGCCCATGGGGTAGATCAAGACAATGCGGCCGTCGGTGTGCTCAAAGAAGATTTCCCGGCCGTTGCAGGCTTCCAGGAGCTCAGGATGGTCCAGGACGATGTGGGACCCCTTGGTACCGCCCATGAAACGGCTGGCAGCACCCATGGCCTGGTTGGTGAGGTCCACCCAAGCGCCGGTCGTGTTGACGATGACGTCAGCCTGGAAATCGAACTCTTCGCCGGAGAGCTCATCCCGGAGCCTGGCGCCGTGTGGGCCCATGCCTGCAAGCGAGACGTAGTTGCTGGCCCTCGCTGTTCCGCCCTGCTGTTTGCCGGAGGAAAGGCCGGCCTTTTCGCCGTCCTGCAGCACGTCAAGGGTAAGGCGCTCCGGATTGTGGACCGATGCGTCAAAGTAGGTGGCCGAGTACTTGATGTCCTGGCGGAGCCGCGGCAGCTCAGCCAGCGCCTTGTCACGGCCGAGGAACTGGTGTCGCGGTACAGTGCCGCCGTCACGGGAGAAGAAGTCGTACATGGTCAAGCCGAGCTTGATGAGGAAAGCACCGCGCTCCTTCGGCTTGCCCTGCTTGTGGGTGAGGAAGCGGACAGGTGCAGCCAGGATTCCGGAGAACGTGCTGAAGATGGGGATGGTGGTCTGCAAAGGCTTGACGTAGTGCGGCGCGATGCGAAGCAACCGGTTCCGCTCCACGACAGATTCCTTGACCAGCCGGAACTCACCGTTCTCGAGGTAGCGGATCCCGCCATGGATCATGTGCGACGAGGCGCCGCTGGCGCCCTGGCAGTAGTCGCCACGCTCCACGAGGGCCACATCCACGCCTTGGAGTGCCAGATCACGGAAAGTCCCGACGCCGTTGATCCCACCACCGATGATGAGGACCTGCGCTGACGGCCGTTCCTGCAAGGCCGCCGCAGATCCACGTCGCTGTGTTCCAACTGACTGGCCGGAATTCCTGTTGTGTCCCAAAACTGCTCCCTTGGGCTTGGCTTGTGCGCAACTTTTTGTCACGGCACCTGTCACCACTAATCTGGCGAAGGTGGAAAATGGAGTCAAGCTATTTGCACAAACGTGCAGCAAGGAAATGAGATGGGACGATCACGTCACTCGGATGCGCTTCGGGCCGCACAAATGTATTACTTGCAGGACCTGACCATGGACGCCATTGCCCGGGAGCTGAGAACCTCGCGGTCCACGGTCTCAAGGCTGCTGTCATCGGCACGCGAAACCGGGCTGGTACAGGTGCAGATCCGCAGCCCGTTCGATACGGCGCCGGAGTTGGAAGGCCAGATCCGGGACCGGTTCGGCGTCGATGTCCATGTGGTTCCCGTGCTGGACACGCTGAACGAAGCCGAAACCCTTGACCGGGTGGCAATGCAGGCCGCCAGGACGATCGGGCCGTTGGTGGATTCGAACGCGATCATCGGGGTGGCATGGGGTGCCACCCTTAGTGCGGTCAGCCGGCACTTGACCCGGAAAGTCACCCACGACAGCATCGTGGTCCAGTTGAACGGCGCGGGAAACATGCAGACCACCGGCATCACCTACGCGAGCGACATCATGCGCCGTTTCGGCAATGCCTACGGGGCGCGGGTGGAACAGTTTCCGGTTCCTGCCTTCTTCGACCACGCCGCCACCAAGACGGCCATGTGGAATGAACGCAGCGTCCAACGTATCCTGGACCTGCAGGCGAGGATGAGCATTGCCATCTTCGGCGTGGGATCCGTGGATTCGGATTATCCCAGTCATGTGTATGCCGGCGGCTACCTCGACGAACAAGACCTTGCTGAACTGGCTGCTGATGACGTCGTGGGCGACGTGGCCACTGTCTTCTTCCGGAGCGATGGCTCCTCGGACGGCATCACCCTGAACGAGCGGTCAACAGGTCCTGCCCACGACCAGCTTCGCCAAGTGCGTCGCCGGATCTGCGTGGTGTCCGGAGCTTCCAAGATCAACGGCCTCCAAGGCGCATTGGCCGCGGGCCTGGCCACGGACCTGATCCTTGACGAAGCCTCGGCCCGCCGCCTGGTCAGCTTTACCGGCCAGCCAGCGGGTATTCCTGCCGGTAATAGGTAGAGTCGTTGTCATGAGAATCCCGGCGCGGCAGAGCTTGAACAACGGCGTGATGATGGACTCCGTGGGGTACGGGTTGTACAAAGTTCCCCCGAAGGACGCCGAGTCCCTGGTCAGCACCGCACTGGGGGAAGGCTACCGTCGCTTCGACACCGCGGCCATGTACGGCAACGAAGTAGGCGTCGGACGCGCGATCGGCGGGGCCATCGGCGATGCCAACGAGGCGAACGTCGGGACCGGTGGTTCCGGTGAGGCGGTTCATGCCCTGGCCCGGGAGGACGTCTTTGTTACCACCAAGGTCTGGAACGATGACCAGGGATACGACGCTACCCTGCGCGCCTTCGACACCTCCATCGCCAATCTGGGCCTTGACTACGTGGATCTCTACCTCATCCACTGGCCCTGCGCCCGCCGCGGACTTTTCACTGAGACCTATAAGGCGCTCGAGACCCTTTACCGCGAAGGAAAAGTCCGGGCAATCGGCGTTTCGAACTTCCAGCCGGAGCACCTGGCACGGCTGATGGAATCAGCCGAGGTCGTTCCTGCGGTTAACCAGATCGAGCTTCACCCGTGGTTGCAGCAGGCCAGGCTCCGCACCCTGCATGAACAGCTGGGAATCCGCACCGAGGCCTGGAGCCCCCTCGGCCGTGGACAGGTCCTGGCCGACCCGGCCATTGCAGAGCTGGCCGACAAGCACCGGCGCACCCCGGCGCAGGTCATCATCCGGTGGCACCTCCAGCTGGGTAACCTGGTGATCCCCAAGGCAAGTTCGGCCGGGCGCATCAAGGAGAACTTTGCAGTTTTCGATTTCGAGTTGGACCAGGACGACATGGACGGCATGGCCGCCCTCGAAAGACATCACCGGACAGGCTCGCATCCGGACACTGTGAACTAGGAACAACTGAATGGAAAATGTGGACACGGCGCACACCCCTGAAGGTGCACAGGCCCCGGTCGAATTCTTCAGCAAGTCCCTGCCGGGACGGACCTCTGCCTCAACCATCGACGTCGATGGAAGCAACGTAGCGTACTGGACATACGAGCCTGTGGAGGCGAAGGAGAACGCGAGGACAATCCTTGTCATCCACGGCTTCCGCGGGGACCATCACGGACTCCTGCGGGTGGCGGACCAACTTCCCGATATGAGGCTGATCATGCCGGACCTGCCGGCATTCGGCAGCTCGGAGCCCGTTGTTGGCGATGAACACTCCGTAGCGCGCTATGGGATGTTCATCAAGCACTTCATGGAGGCCCTCGGGCTGGGCCCGGACACCGTCCTCCTTGGCCACTCCTTCGGATCCATCGTGGCCAGCCACTTCGCAGCCGACTACCCGGGCGCCGTCAACCCGCTCATCCTGGTCAACCCCATAGCTTCGCCGGCACTGGAGGGTCCCAAAGGCTTGATGACCAAGCTGGCGGTCTTCTACTACTGGGCTGCTGCACGCTTGCCCAAGGCTCCGGGACTCGCCCTCCTCCGCAACCGGGTGGTGGTGCGTGTCATGAGCGTGACCATGGCAAAGACTAAGGACAAACAACTCCGCCGCTTCATCCACGGCCAGCACGACGCCTACTTCAGTGCCTTCGCCAACCGGGAAAGCCTCCTGGAGTCATTCAAAGCATCGGTCTCCGGGACAGTCGGGGACGTCGCAGAGCGGCTCAACCTGCCGGTCCTCCTGATCGCCGGTGAGAAAGACGAGATCGCCACGCTGCCGGACCAATACAAACTGATGGCGCTCCTGCCGGATGCGAGGCTGGAAGTGATTCCCGGCGTCGGGCATCTTATCCACTACGAAACCCCCGCCCCGGCCGCCGCCGCCATCCGCGACTTCCTGAAGGACAATCCCGCGTGAAAATCGTTTTTGATGCCCGCTTCACCAGGACAGAGCACCATGACGGCATCAGCCGGTACGGCTCCAGCCTGATCGCCGCGGTCTCCAAAATCGCCGATGTCACCATGCTCATCAGCGACCAGCGGCAACTCGCACTGCTTCCCGATGTTCCCTACGTCATGATCAACAGCCCGCTGTCCCCCATGGAGCTGTTCGTGGCGGGGAAGGTCAATCCCTTGGGCGCGGACGTCGTCGTGTGCCCCATGCAGACCATGGGCACGTGGGGCAGGCGGTACGGCTTGATCCTGACGCTGCATGACCTGATCTACTACGAACACCCCGCTCCCCCGGGGTTCCTTCCCGCACCCGTGCGTCTGCTGTGGCGGCTCTACCACAAGGCGTTCTGGCCGCAGCGGATGCTGTTGAACCGCGCGGACGTCGTGGCGACCATCAGCCGCACCACCGAAGCGCTGATGGCAAAGTACCGGCTGACCAACAGGCCGGTCCGCATCGTGGCCAACGCCCCGCAGGGCGGCCAAACACCGCGGAATCCGGCGGACGGCGCTGAAAAATCGCTCGTGTACATGGGCTCCTTCATGCCGTACAAGAACGTGGAAACGATGATCCGCGGCATGGCCGGCCTGCCCGACTACACCCTGCATTTGTTGAGCCGCATTACCCCCGGACGCCGGGCCGAACTGGAGGCCCTGATACCGGACGGCGCCAAAGTGGAATTCCACAACGGGGTCACCGACGACGAATACGAGGATCTGCTGAGGCGGTCCACGGCCCTCATCAGCCTGTCGCGGGCCGAAGGGTACGGGCTTCCCTTGGTGGAGGCGATGGCTGTGGGCACTCCGGTGATTGCCAGTGACATCCCGATCTTCCGCGAAGTGGGCGCCGACGCCGTGAGCTTCGTCCATCCGGAATCACCGCCGGAATTCGCGGCCGCCGTAACCGCTTTGGACGAGCCCGGAGCTTGGCAGCGGCGCTCACTCAGGTCCGTGGAACGTGCCGCCGACTTTGATTGGGACGCCTCTGCACGCCAGCTTCTGGCTGCAGCCGAAGAAGCCATTGCCCTGCGCTCCCGCAAACGCCGCATCTCCCCCAGGAAGGACGCCCGATGATCGAGATCCTGAGCCCCTCAGAAGTTGCCAAAGCCAGGGTAACCGGCGCCTTGGTGGCCGATATCCTCTACACCCTGAAGAGCCGGACCACGGTCGGCACCAACTTGCTGGACATCGACCGCTGGACCAAGGAGATGATCCTCAAGGCCGGCGCCGAATCGTGCTACGTCGACTACGCGCCTTCCTTTGGACGGGGTCCCTTTGGGCATTACATCTGCACGGGTGTCAACGATGCTGTGCTCCACGGCCTCCCCCACGATTACCAACTGGCGGACGGTGACCTCCTGACGCTGGACCTGGCCGTGCTGAAAGACGGAGTAGCCGCCGACTCCGCCATCAGCTTCGTGGTTGGCGAATCAGCTCCCCCGTCAGGGGTTGCCATGATTGAGGCCACCGAACGGGCACTCAGTGCCGGCATAGCTGCGGCGGTCCCCGGCGCCCGCATCGGAGACATCTCCCATGCCATAGGTTCGGTCCTGGGTGCTGCCGGCTACCCGGTCAACGTCGAGTTCGGCGGGCACGGCATCGGTTCCACCATGCACCAGGACCCGCACGTTCCCAACACCGGCAGGCCCGGGCGCGGTTACGAACTTAGGCCGGGACTGCTGCTCGCCCTGGAGCCCTGGGTCATGGAAGACACCGCCAAGCTGGTCACGGACGCAGACGGCTGGACGCTCCGGAGTGCTACCGGGTGCCTGACCGCCCACAGTGAACACACCATTGCCATCACGGATTCGGGTGCCGAGATACTGACGCTCCCCACGGGCACGCTGCTGTAGGCAATCAGAGAACGTCCACGCCGTCCAAACGCAGTTGGACGGGACCGGCCACCCGCTTGGCCGCGTTGGCCGCCTTCACGGCCCGCATGGCCTGTGTGGCGTTGGCGGCCTCGGCGTAGGGAATGAAGTACAGCGTACGGACGTCCCTGTCTTCCGCTGCAGTGCCGTCCTCCGCTGCAGGGCCGTCCTCCCTTGCGGGGCCGGCGGGCTGGCTCCCGGACATCGCCAAGGGGGCCGGGCCTACACTCCGCAGCTTTGGCTGGCCGGACTGGCCGAGGAACGCGTCCAAAGCATCGGAAAAGTGCCCGACGTCGGCCCGGGGACCCGTGACGGAAGCCACCCGGACCGCTGGTGGGAGCTGCAGTTCCTTCCGGAGTTCCAGTTCCCGCGAGGCGTAGCCGGGCGCATCCCACCGCACCAACGCTCCAGTAGCTGTGGTGTCGTCCGCCGTGACAACCACGAGGCCGCCCTCGCGGGCCGGCCTGACCAACGCTGCGGCGTTGAACCAACGGCGCACAGTGTCTTCACCGGCACGCAGGTTCTCGCGGCGAAGCAAGGAGCTTCCGTCCAGCAGCAAACAGGCGGCATAACCGCCGTCGGCCACTGGTTCGGCACCAACCGTGGCAACCACCAGTGCAGGAGCGTCCGGCACACCGGCCTTGACGTGCTCCCCCGACGAGGTGACCACAGCATGGCCGGGGAATGCCCGGCCCAATTCCTCGGCGGTCCTGATGACCCCGGTTGCACCACGCCGCAGCCGGGTCCCCGTGCAATGGCTGCAACGCCACTGGGGCGCTGGAGTGGAACACCACCGGCAAGCCGGCATCGCTGACCCGCCTGCCATGGCAAGGGGTCCCTGACAGGCATTGCACCTGGCAGGCTCACGGCATGTTTCGCACACCAGTGACGGTGCGTACCCGGCCCGTGCCACCTGGACCAGGACCGGGCCCCGTTCCAGGCCCGCTTTGGCGGCACGCCAAGCAGCACCGGGCAAACGTGCAATACGTGCGAGCGGATCCCGTTCCTGTTCGAAGCTGTCCGCGGTGTTCACGACCCTGGGCACGGTTGACCGGACGACAGTGCGCGGGGCCTCGACGGCCACCGCCCAGCGCAGGTCCACCAGCCGTTGGAGTTCCGTGCTGCGCGTGTGCGATGCGAGCAGGCACGCGGCGCCCTCCTGCTCGCTGCGCAGAAGCAGGACTTCCCGGGAATGGGCGTAAGGGGCGCGCTGATCAATGTGGAGGTCGTCCCCGTCATCCCAGCAGACCACAAGGCCCAAGTTCGCCACCGGCGCATAGGCAGCGGAGCGGGTTCCAACGGCAACCCCCGCTTCACCCCGCAGCAGCCGCAGGAAATTACGGTAGCGCGGTGTCTGGCCGTCGTCGGCCGTCAGCCGGGCAACATCACCCTCAGGCAAGACAGCGGCAAGGGCAGCTTCCACCCGGTCCAGGTCCCGGTAGTCGGGCACCACCACGACTGCGCCCCGGCCTGAGCTGCGGACCGCAGCGACGGCCGCGGCCAGCATGGCGGGCCAACCGTGCCGGCCATATCCCTGCAGCGCTGTCAGGACGGCTTTGGGCGCACCGCCCCCGGCCAGGTGGTGGAGGAAGGCAGGGCCGTTGCTGTACGCGCTCCACTCCGGCCCGGCCCCAACGCCGGGCCCAACATCGGGCCCAACGCCAGATGTGGAGACAGGCTCAGGCGAGGTGCCCGCCTGGGCTTCTTTCTCCACCTTTGCCACCCGTGGCGGAATGGCCGTGCGGAGTACATCACTCAAAGTTCCGGCGTACCGTGAAGCCACCGCGGCGGCCAAGGCGTGGACGGCCGGCGTCAGCACGGGCACCGGCGACACCACCTTGTGCAGGGTGCTGAGCTCCTGCCCGGCCTCGGAGGTTTGGCGTCGCTCCGTGATGTATCCGCTGAGTTCCTGCCCGTTGAACTTCACCTTCACCCGCACGCCGGGGAGGGCCACGCCTTCAAGTTCAGCGGGCACGCTGTAGTCGAAAGGCCGGTCCAAATGCGGGAGCGGAGATTCGAGCACTATACGGGCAACGGGATCCACTGCTGCCAGCGGCGGCCCCTTTTCGGGGGCTTTTGCAGGGAAACCCTGCAACAACGAAGGCTGCACCAAGGCAGGCCGGGATTCATGCTCCGCCATGCACTTCACCTCCTTCTCGGAACGCCACCACAGAGTGGACACTGGCTTTGAGCTCCGCATGAAAGCAGGATGCCCGCAGCGGGATCAACCCGCCACGGGCATCTCTGGCTCAAGCCAATCATGAGCCGCTGACATTATGTGGACCTGGCGGCACGTGCGCGGCCGGGTGTCAGGCGTTGAAGAATTCCTTGAGGTCGGCCACGCGGTCGAGGCGTTCCCACGTGAAGTCCGGCTCTTCCCTGCCGAAGTGGCCATGTGCGGCCGTCTTGGCATAGATGGGCCGCTTGAGGTCGAGGGCATCGATGATGGCCCGGGGACGGAGGTCGAAGATTTCGTCGATGGCCTCCGCGATCCTGGCCGGATCAACGGTTTCCGTTCCAAACGTCTCCACATATGTACCCACCGGGCGGGCTTGGCCGATCGCGTAGGCAATTTGGATCTCTGCCCGCTTAGCGAGGCCGGCCGCCACGACGTTCTTCGCTACCCAGCGCATCGCGTAGGCTGCCGAACGGTCCACCTTGGACGGGTCCTTGCCGGAGAACGCGCCGCCGCCGTGGCGGGCGAATCCGCCGTAGGTGTCCACAATGATCTTGCGGCCGGTCAGGCCGGCATCTCCCACGGGTCCGCCGATAACAAAGGCTCCCGCGGGGTTGAGGATGTTGGTGGCCCGGGAAAGGTCCAGGTTGGAGGCTGCAAGCACAGGTTCGATCACGTGGCTGGCAAGGTCCGCACGCAACTGGTCCAGTCCTGTTTCCTCGGCGTGCTGGCTGGAGATGACCACGGTCTCCACCGAAACCGGCCGGTCGCCGTCGTACCCTACCGTCACCTGGGTCTTGCCGTCGGGCCGCAAGTACGCAAGTTCGCCGCTTTTCCGGACCTCGGTGAGGCGTTCGGACAGGCGGTGCGCAAGCCAGATGGGCGTGGGCATGTAGGACGCAGTTTCATCACTGGCGTAGCCGAACATGATCCCCTGGTCACCGGCGCCCTGGAGGTCGTAATCATCTTCCTGCCGCCCCTCCCGGGCTTCCAGGGAGTTGAAAACGCCACCCGCGATGTCATTGGACTGCTGGCCGATGGAAACGGACACACCGCATCGGGCACCATCGAAGCCGTTGGCCGAGGAATCGTAGCCGATGCCAAGGATGGTCTCGCGGACAATCTGGGGAATTTCCACGTAGGCGTCGGTGGTCACCTCGCCGGCCACATGCACCAGTCCGGTGGTAGCCATGGTCTCCACTGCCACCCGGGACTCGGGATCGGCGGCCAACAGCGCGTCAAGGATGGCGTCACTGATTTGGTCGCAGATTTTGTCCGGGTGCCCTTCAGTGACCGACTCTGAGGTGAAGAGCCGGAGCTTGGACGGGTGGCCATGCGTTTGGTGGTGCAGCGGTAAAGTCACTCGACTACCTTACTGGGTTGCGGGACGACGGCATTTGCCGTGTGTCCCTTTGCTAAGAATTTCACAGCAGGGCTCGCCTGCAGGGAGCTATGGTGCGGGGAAGGCCGCGGACAGTTCGACGGCGGCACGGTCCACGACGGCGGCGGCGACGTCGGCCTTCGAGCCGGACGCCGTTTGCGGTTCGGCACCATGTCCGGAAAGGATGACCACGGAGTTGTCGTCCTGGCCGAATACCTTGCCAACGCCCACGTGGTTGACAACCAGAAGGTCACACCGTTTTCGCTTCAGTTTGGCGGTGGCATGTTGCAGCACATCGCCATGGGCGTCGCCTGTTTCGGCGGCAAATCCGATGATCAGCTGCTGCCGGTCCGCGGCATTGCGGGCTTCTACGAGCTCCTGCAAAATGTCGGGGTTCCGGACCAGGCGGACGACCGGCGCTTCTTCGCCGTCGACCTTCTTGATTTTGGTGTCCGAGACATCCGCCGGCCGGAAGTCCGCTACCGCAGCAGCCATAATAACGACGTCGGAGTCCACTGCCGCTTTCAGGGCTGCCTCACGCAGCTCCAGGGCGGACTCAACGCGGACCAACTCGACGCCGGCCGGAGGTTCGATGTCCATGTGGGCCGCGAGGAACCGGACGGTTGCACCTGCTGCCAGGGCTGCCGAGGCCAAGGCAGCTCCCTGCTTGCCCGATGACCGGTTGCCCAGGAAGCGGACAGGGTCCAACGCTTCCCGTGTACCGCCCGCGGAGATGGTCACCACTTTTCCGGCCAACGGGCCAGGGCCGGCGCCGTCCGCCGGACCAACGGGTGAACGGCTTCCCGCCAAGGCGATCGCGGCCTCGAAAATGACGTCGGGCTCAGGCAGGCGCCCCGGGCCGGAATCGGCGCCGGTGAGGCGGCCGACTGCGGGGTCCAGTACGGTCACCCCGCGGCTTCGCAGCGTCGCCACGTTGGCCTGGGTGGCCGCGTGCTGCCACATCTCCGTATGCATCGCCGGGGCAAACAGGACCGGACCGTGCGCCATGAGCAGCGTGTTGGTCAGGAGGTCGCCGGCTTGGCCCGTTGCTGCCTTCGCCAGGAGGTCCGCGGTGGCAGGGGCAATCACAATGAGGTCTGCCTCGTGGCCCAACCGCACATGGTTGACCTTCTCGACGTCGTCGAAAACGCTGTTGCTCACAGGGTTGCCGGACAACGCCTCCCACGTCGCGACACCTACGAACCGCAGGGCGGACTCGGTGGGAATGACCGTGACTTGATGACCGGCTTCAGTAAAAAGCCGGAGGAGCGATGCAACCTTGTAGGCTGCGATCCCTCCCCCGACTCCGAGGACTATGCGCACGTGACCTCCGTCAACAGGCAGTCTGCTTCTTTATTCCGTGGGCTCGATGGGGGTCGAAACCAGGAGGCCTTCGTTGATCTCGCGCAGGGCGATGGAAAGCGACTTCTCGTTCAGCTTGGTGTCGACCAGCGGACCGACGTACTCGAACAGCCCCTCGTGCAGCTGGGCGTAGTAGGCGTTGATCTGGCGGGCACGCTTGGCGCCGAAGATGACCAGGCCGTACTTGGAATCGGCAGCCTCAAGCAGCGAATCGATCGGCGGGTTGATGATGCCTTCAAGGTTCGTGGACACGAAATCTCCAAATTCTAGCGGGCCGACAAGTGCAAGCGCTTAGCGCTCGTGCGGGGTAAGCCCCATGAGTGAAACAAGCTCGTCCGCTGCCCGGCGAACGTCGTCATTAATGACGGTGTGGTCAAACTCCGGTTCAGCAGCAAGTTCCAGTTTAGCGGTTTCCAGCCTGCGCTGCTGTTCCTCGGCCGTTTCAGTGCCCCGGCCCACAAGCCGGCGCACCATTTCGTCCCACGTCGGCGGCGCCAGGAAGACGAACTTTGCTTCCGGCACAGCCTCCTTGACCTGGCGGGCGCCCTGGAGATCGATCTCCAACAGCACCGACCTGCCCTCGGCGATGGCGGCGTCCACGGTACTGCGAAGGGTCCCGTACCGGTTCCGTCCGTGCACCACGGCCCATTCCAGGAACTCCCCGGCGGCTACCAGGGATTCAAACTCCTCGGCCGTCTTGAAGAAGTAGTGGACGCCGTCCTTCTCGCCCGGCCGTGGAGCACGGGTGGTGGCTGAAACAGACAGCCACACCTCTGGATAGTTGTCCCTGATATAGGTGGATACGGTTCCCTTGCCCACGGCAGTGGGTCCTGCAAGGACAGTCAGTCCAGGTTTCGTGCTCACGGATTCCTTCGAAAGATGCTTAGACGCTTTGCTGGGTCTGAATAAAATCTACCAGCGCGCGGGCCTGGTGGATTCCCAGCCCCCTGATCCTCCGTGATCCGGCAATCCCGATCTCAGCCATGATGGCCGCGGCGCGGACCGGACCGATGCCGGGAAGGGCTTCAAGGAGTTCGACCACCCGCATGCGTGCGATCGCCTCGTCGGTTGTCCCCGAGGAGATGAGCTCGGCGATGCTGACTTCACCCCGCTTGAGCCGCTCCTTGGCTGCCGCACGGGTGGCCCGCGCTTTGGCAGCCTTCTCCAAGGCGTCGGAACGCTCTTGTGGTGTCAGCTCTTTTAGGGCCATGGCCAAACTCCCGTCAAGTCGGAATTGTGACACCGATCACGCGGCTGATGCTGAACCTACCTGCAGGGGGTCAGCCGCGCAAGCCACCCAGGGTTTCCCGGGTGGCTGCCTGCAGCGCGGCAATGTCCGGACCTGCAGCCAGGATGCCACGGCTGGACGTTGCCAAGACCATCGGGTAGGCCTGTCCAAAGGTCTCCCGCAGATCGGACGGAGTGGCCCCCTGGGCCCCGAGCCCCGGGGCGAGGATCGGTCCACGCACCGGGCCGAGGTCTATGTCCAAATCGCCAAGGGCCGAACCTATGGTGGCGCCGACCACCAACCCCACCGAGCCCAAGGGCTCTTCGTAACGCTGGTTCTCCGCAGCAGCTGCAGCCACGATGCGGCGGGCCACCGAATCCCCGCCGCCGACGTGCTGGACGCTCCGGCCCTCAGGGTTGGACGTCAGCGCCAGGACAAAGACTCCCCTGCCGTGTTCGGCAGCGAGGTCCAAGGCCGGACGCAGGGACTCAAAACCGAGGTACGGGCTCAGCGTCACCGAGTCGGCGGCCAGGGAAGATCCGTCACGAAGCCAGGCATCGGCGTAGGCCGCCATGGTGGATCCGATATCCCCGCGCTTGGCATCGGCGATGCTGAGCACGCCTGCTTCGGCTGCTGCGGCCAGGGTCCGCTCCAGGACGGCCATGCCGGCCGACCCGTGGCGCTCATAGAGCGCCACTTGGGGCTTGACCGCGGCAGCGAGGGAAGCCACCGCCTCCACCACGGTGAGCGAGAAACGCTCCAGACCCGCGGCGTCGTCGTTCAGTCCCCAGGAGCCCAGCAACTGCGGGTGCGGATCGATGCCGACGCACAGCGGCCCCCGGGCTTCCATGGCCGCAGACAGCCGGGAGCCGAACGACTCAGGCATGTGCAGCTTCCAAAGAGGCGGTCAGGTTGGCGGCGTGCTCCTGCAGGCTGGTCACGGACCACTCGTAAGTACGGAGTGCTTCGATGGCCTGCACAGCGGCGTTGAACTCCGCCACCGTGGTGATGCACGGGATGCCGATGGACGTCGCGGCCGCACGGAGTTCGTAGCCGTCACTGCGGGCTTCGCCGCCGGACGGGGTGTTGAACACCATGTCGATTTCACCCGCGATGACAAGGTCCGCGATGGTGCCTTCACCCTCTGCGCTGCTTCCCTCGGCCACCTTGCGGACCGGCGTTGCCTGGATGCCGTTGCGGCGCAGGACGTCCGCGGTTCCGCCGGTGGAGACGATTTCGAAGCCGAGGTCAGAGAGCCGCTTGACGCCCATGATCACCGAGCGCTTATCGCGGTTGGCTACTGACACGAAGATCTTGCCTTCGGTGGGCAGGGCGTTGTTGGCACCGGACTGGCTCTTCGCGAACGCGGTATCGAAGTGCTTGTCGATGCCCATGACTTCACCGGTCGAACGCATTTCAGGGCCGAGCAGCGAGTCCACAACCTTGCCCTCAGGCGTGCGGAAGCGGCTGAAGGGCAGCACGGCTTCCTTCACGGCTACCGGAGCATCCAGGGGCAGGGTGGAGCCATCGCCGGTTTCCGGCAGCATCTTGTAGGCGCTGCGGAGCTGGTTGATGGTCACGCCGGTGCCGATCAGCGCGGCAGCCTTGGCCATCTGCACGCCCGTCGCCTTGGAGACGAACGGGACGGTGCGGGAGGCACGCGGGTTGGCTTCCAGGACGTACAGGACGTCGGAGGCCAGGGCGAACTGGATGTTGATGAGGCCGCGCACGCCGACGCCCTCGGCGATGGCGCGGGTAGCGGTCCGGACCCGCTCGATCACGTTGTTGCCCAGGGTGATCGGAGGCAGGACACAAGCGGAGTCACCGGAGTGGATACCGGCTTCTTCGATGTGCTCCATGATGCCGCCAAGGTACATGTCCGTTCCATCGAAGAGCGCGTCGACGTCGATTTCGACGGCGTCCTCCAGGAACCGGTCGATCAGCACGGGGTGGTCCGTGGTGATCTCCGTGGCGTTGGCAATGTAGCGGGAGAGGTTGGCCTCGTCGTAAACGATCTCCATGCCGCGGCCGCCCAGGACGTAGGACGGACGGACCAGCACCGGGTAGCCGATCTCGTCGGCGATCTTCTTGGCGTCCTCGAAGGAAACGGCGGTGCCGTTCTTGGGGGACGTCAGGCCGGCTTCGTCCAGGACGCGGGCGAAGGCACCGCGGTGCTCGGCAAGGTCAATCGCTTCCGGGGAAGTGCCCAGGATCGGCACGCCCGCGTCAGCAAGCTGCTGGGCAAGCTTCAGCGGGGTCTGGCCACCCAACTGGACAAAGACGCCCATGACGCCGCCGGTGCGTTCCTCGGCCGCGATGACCTCCAGCACGTCCTCGAGGGTCAGGGGTTCGAAGTAGAGGCGGGTGGAGATGTCATAGTCGGTGGAGACCGTCTCCGGGTTGCAGTTGACCATGACGGTCTCGTATCCGGCCTTGCGCAGCGCCATGGAGGCGTGGACGCAGGAGTAGTCGAACTCGATGCCTTGGCCGATGCGGTTGGGCCCGGAACCGAGAATGATCACCGAGGGCTTGGCGTGCAGGCTCACTTCATCTTCCTCGTCATATGCCGAGTAGTGGTACGGCGTGTAGGCCGCGAATTCGGCTGCACAGGTGTCGACGGTCTTGTAGACGGGACGGATGCCCAGTGCCTGGCGGACGCCGCGGACGACGGCCTCGGAGTTGTGCGTCAGGGCACCGATCTGCTCATCGGAGAAACCGTGGCGCTTGGCGTTGCGGAGCATGTCCTCGCTGAGGACACCGGCCTTGCGGATCCCGTGCGCGGTCTCGTTGAGCAGCTGCAGCTGGTCAAGGAACCAGGGGTCGATCTTGGTGGCTTCGTAGAGTTCCTCCACGGTGGCACCCCCGAGGAGCGCCCGCTGCACCTGGTACAGGCGTTCGGTGGTGGGACGCTTGGCCTTCTCAATGAGTTCGGCGACCTCATATTCGGGCACGGAGCTGAAGTCCAGCTGCGAACCCTTCTGTTCCAGGGAACGCAGGGCTTTCTGCAGGGCTTCTGTGAAGTTGCGGCCCATGGCCATGGCCTCGCCCACGGACTTCATGGTGGTGGTCAGCGTGTTGTCGGCTGCCGGGAACTTTTCGAAAGCGAAACGCGGAACCTTGACGACGACGTAGTCCAGCGTCGGCTCGAACGACGCCGGGGTCTTCTGCGTGATGTCGTTGGGGATTTCGTCCAGCGTGTAGCCGAGGGAAAGCTTGGTGGCGATCTTGGCGATGGCAAAGCCGGTGGCCTTCGATGCCAGGGCCGAGGAACGCGACACGCGCGGGTTCATCTCGATGACGACGACGCGTCCGGTATCCGGGTTGATGGCGAACTGGATGTTGCAGCCACCCGTGTCCACGCCCACCTCACGGATCACGGCAATGGCGACGTCGCGCAGCTTCTGGTACTCGCGGTCCGTCAGCGTGAGGGCCGGGGCCACCGTGATGGAATCGCCGGTGTGGACGCCCACGGGATCGAAGTTCTCGATGGAGCAGACAACAACGACGTTGTCGTTCTTGTCCCGCATCATCTCAAGCTCGTATTCCTTCCAGCCAAGGATGCTCTCTTCGAGCAGCACCTCGGTGGTGGGGCTGTACTGCAGGCCCTGACCGACGATCCGGCGGAGGTCGTCCTCGTTGTACGCCAGTCCGGAACCCAGGCCGCCCATGGTGAAGGACGGGCGGACAACCATCGGGTAGCCGAGGTCCTCGGCGGCTTTGAAGGCCTCGTCCATGGTGTGGATGATGTGGCTGCGGGCGGACTCGGCGCCGCAGCGCTCAACAACGCCCTTGAACTTCTCGCGGTCTTCGCCGAGCTCGATCGCGGCAATGTTCGCACCGATCAACTCCACGTTGTACTTCTCCAGTACACCGTTCTTATCCAAGGCGATGGCCGTGTTCAGGGCCGTCTGTCCACCAAGGGTGGGCAGGACGGCGTCGGGACGCTCCTTGGCAATGATCTTTTCGACCACCTCGGGAGTGATCGGCTCCACGTAGGTGGCATCGGCGAACTCGGGGTCCGTCATGATGGTGGCCGGGTTGGAGTTGACCAGGATGACCCGCAGCCCTTCGTCCTTCAGGACGCGCAGGGCCTGGGTGCCGGAGTAATCGAACTCGGCCGCCTGGCCGATGACGATCGGCCCGGAACCGATGACAAGGACGCTCTTGAGATCTGTACGCTTGGGCATTACTTGTTGTCCTCAGTCTTGTTTTGGTTCTTGGTTGCGGTGGCGCCGCCGGCTTTCGTTTCAGCCATGAGGTCGATGAAGCGGTCGAAGAGGTACGCGGCATCGTGCGGCCCTGCGGCCGCTTCGGGGTGGTACTGGACCGAGAACGCAGGGATGTCGAGGCAGGCGAGTCCCTCAACGACGTCGTCGTTCAGCGAGACGTGGCTGACTTCCACCCGGCCGTAGCGCTCTTCGGGTGCCACGGTGGCGCCGTTCAAGGGCGCATCAACAGCGAAGCCGTGGTTCTGTGAGGTGATTTCCACCTTGCCCGTGCGGCGGTCCATCACCGGCTGGTTGATGCCGCGGTGGCCGTACCGCAGCTTGTAGGTTCCGAACCCAAGGGCGCGCCCCAGGATCTGGTTTCCGAAGCAGATGCCGAAGTACGGCAGCTTCTCGTCCAGGACGGAGCGCAGCAACTTGACCTGGTGGTCGGCAGTGGCGGGGTCCCCGGGGCCGTTGGACATGAAGAAACCGTCGGGGTTGAGGGCGTTGACGTCCTCGAGCGTGGCGGTTGCCGGCAGGACATGCACCCGCACGCCGCGCTCGGCGAACCGGACGGGGGTCATCGCCTTGATACCGAGGTCGACGGCGGCAATGGAGAACCGCGGTTCGCCCTCCCAACCGTGGTCCTTGGGGTCCACCACGTAGGCTTCGTCGATGCTTACCTCTTCGGCAAGCGCCGAGCCTTCCATGGGGGCGCTTGCCAGCACGGTATCCAGCAGTTCCTTGTCGGACGCGTTGGCGGCTTCGCCGGAAAAGATCCCGGCGCGCATGGTCTTGTGCTCGCGGAGATGCCGGGTGATCGCACGGGTGTCAACGCCCTGGATGCCGACGATGCCTTGGGCGACGAGTTCTTCGTCGAGGCTCCGCTCGGACCGCCAGTTGGACGGGCGTCGTGCGGCGTCGCGGACGACGTAGCCCTCAACCCAGATCTTGCGCGATTCGGCGTCCTCGCCGTTGACGCCGGTGTTCCCGATGTGCGGCGCAGTTTGCACCACGAGCTGGCGGGCGTAGGAGGGATCGGTGATGGTCTCCTGGTAACCGGTCATGCCGGTGGCGAAGACCGCTTCGCCGAGCGCGGTGCCCTGGGCGCCGTAGCTCCGGCCGCGGAAAATACGGCCGTCTTCCAGCACCAATACGGCTGCTGAGGGGGTTGGTGAGGTGGCTGCGTTACTGTCCGTCACTTTATTACTTTCCACTATCGGCATCTGCCTGAGGGGCTGCGGAGGTCAATTCTTGTATGGCTTGGCGGAGGCGGTCCTGGTCGGCGGAGTTCCTCGACCTGAATCCTGTGTCCAGTTCACGGCTGCCCAGTTTCCAGCTGATAACAAGGAGCCCGTCCTTTTCGACGAACTTCCCTGCCATCCCGGAGGCCGAGCGGCTGTCAGTCAGGGCTTCCCGCGGTATGAACACCGGGGCTGCTCCGGGGCGGTCGAACAACACGCCTTCGGCGTGAACGCTCAGTTCCGCGTTGGTCCGGATTCCAAGGCCTTGGACAGCGATGCGGTCCAGCCAGTCACCGGCCGTGGTGGTGCTGACGTACTGACCGTCGGCCACCTCTGTGGCCGGCGTCAGTTGCCGTGGCACTTCCGGAAGGCGTTCGACGTCGGATTGTCGTCGGAGGCGGTTCCGCCACCCCAGGCCGATCATGGCCAGGGCGACTGCGATCAAGCCTGCGGTGACGAGCGCCGAGAGCAGTTGGGTGTCCACTAGGCGCCGCTGACTGCCCCGGTGGAATCCGGGGCCGGAACGGTTTCGGTGTAGCGGTACGGGGTGTTGAGCCGGCCGTTGAGGACGGTCGGGTGTCCTTTGAAGAAGGTTGCCACCACGGAACCGGGCAGTTCCCTGCCCGTGAACGGTGAATTGCGGCCCATGGTTGCCATCTTATGGGGATCAACGGTCCAGCGCGCAGCCGGGTCCACCAGGATGACGTTGGCCGGCTCCCCGGCCTCCAACGGACGGCCCTGGTCCGCCACCCTGCCGATGCGGGCCGGAGTGAAGGATGTGACCCTGGCAAAATCCGCCCACGTCATGAGGCCGGTTTCGATCATGGTCTCCTGGACTACGGACAGCGCAGTTTCCAGCCCGGTCATGCCCATGGCGGCCTGGGCCCACTCGCATTCCTTGTGCTCGCTGGGGTGCGGTGCGTGATCGGTGCCCACCACATCGATGGTCCCGTCGGCAAGGCCCTCCCGAAGTGCCTGCACATCCGCGTCCGTGCGCAGCGGCGGGTTCACCTTGTAGACGGGGTCGTAGCTGCGGACCAGTTCATCGGTCAGGATCAGGTGGTGCGGGGTGACCTCGGCAGTGACATTGATGCCGCGGGCCTTGGCCCAGCGCACGATTTCAACGCTTCCCGCAGTGGAGACGTGGCAAATGTGCAGGCGGGAACCGACGTGCTGGGTCAGCAGTACATCGCGGGCAATGATGCTTTCCTCGGCTACCGCCGGCCAGCCGGCCAGCCCGAGGACAGCCGAAACGGCGCCTTCGTTCATTTGTGCCCCGGCGGTCAGGCGGGGTTCCTGCGCGTGCTGGGCCACCACGCCGTCGAACGCCTTGACGTATTCCAGCGCGCGGCGCATCAGGACGGGATCATGCACGCAGATTCCGTCATCAGAGAACATGCGCACCTGGGCGCGGGAGTCGGCCATGGCACCGAGTTCGGCGAGTTGCTCCCCGGCGAGTCCCACCGTCACTGCGCCGACGGGCCGTACGTCCACCCAGCCCGATGCCCTTCCCAGGCTGTGGACCTGCTCCACCACACCGGCGGTGTCGGCCACCGGATTGCTGTTCGCCATGGCGTGGACGGCGGTGAAACCACCCAACGCGGCCGCACGGGTACCGGTTTCGACGGTCTCCGCATCTTCCCGGCCCGGTTCGCGAAGGTGGGTGTGGACATCAACCATGCCGGGCAGCGCAATCAGGCCTGCGGCGTCGATGACCGTGGCATCCCCGGCAGCAAGTCCGTTGCCCCTGGCCGCGATGACGCCGTCCCGGATCAGGAGGTCCTCGGCTGCACCGCCCAGGATGGCGGCTCCGCGGATCAAGTACGTGTTCGCGGCCATCAGTTGTTCTCCTTGGTGGGCTGGTTGCTTACGGGGGCGGTCGCTTCACGGGAATCCCCCGAAAGCAACAAGTACAGGGCGGCCATGCGGACCGATACGCCGTTCCGGACCTGGGCGAGCACGGTGGAACGGGGTGAATCCGCCGCGGCGGACGAGATTTCCAGGCCGCGGTTCATGGGACCGGGGTGCATGATGATGGTGTCCTTCATGCCGAGGTCGTCCAGCGTCCGCAGGCGGGCGTCGTCAAAGCCCCAACGGCGGGAATATTCACGGGTGGACGGGAAGAAGGACGCATTCATCCTCTCCCCCTGGACCCTGAGCATCATCATCGCGTCGACACCTGCTTCAAGGGTCTCGTCCAGGTTGTAGCTGACCTTGCAGGGCCACTGTTCGACGCCGACCGGCAGCAGCGTGGGAGGTGCCACGAGGGTGACCTCCGCGCCGAGGGTTCGCAGGAGCCACACATTTGAACGCGCCACGCGGGAGTGCAGGACGTCTCCGGCGATCGCGACGCGCATGCCCTTGAGGTCGGCGCCGGTGGATGCGACGCCCTTGATGCGCGACCAATGGCGGCGCATGGTGAAGGCGTCCAGCAGGGCCTGGGTGGGGTGTTCATGGGTGCCGTCACCGGCATTGACCACCGCCGCATCGATCCAGTCGGTGGCAGCCAGGCGGTGCGGCGCTCCGGAAGCCCAGTGCCGGATGACCACGGCGTCTGCACCCATCGCGGCCAAGGTCTGTGCGGTGTCCTTGAGGGACTCACCTTTGGAGACCGAGGAGCCCTTTGCCGCGAAGTTGATGACGTCGGCGGAGAGCCGCTTCGCCGCTGCTTCGAAGGAGATGCGGGTGCGGGTGGAATCTTCGAAGAAGAGGTTCACCACCGTCCTGCCGCGCAACGCGGGCAGCTTCTTGACTTCGCGCTCACCGACGGCAGACATTTCCTCGGCCGTATCAAGTATCCGGATTGCGTCGAAGCCGCTGAGGTTTTCCGTTGAGAGGAGATGCTTCACTTGCCTGCCTCGATGACTACCTCGTTGACCGGAGTTCCGTTCACGGAGTCGGTCTCTTCAAGATGTACGCGGACCTTCTCCGAGGACGACGTAGGAAGGTTCTTTCCCACATGGTCTGCGCGGATGGGGAGTTCACGGTGCCCCCTGTCCACCAGGACAGCCAGCCGGACGATGCGGGGGCGCCCGAGGTCCACCAAGGCGTCCAAAGCTGCGCGGATGGTCCGACCCGAGTAGAGGACGTCGTCAATAAGGACAACAACTTTGTTATCGATCCCGGACAGCGGCAGGCGTGTATGGTGCGGGGGTCGGGTGGGCTGGTGCGAGAGGTCGTCGCGGAACATAGTGACATCCAGTTGGCCCACTATTGTTTCGGCGTTGACGGCAGGATCAGCGGCGGCAATCTTATGGGCCAGCCGGACAGCCAGGGGATAACCACGGCTTGGGATACCCAGCAGGACCAGGTCCTGGGATCCCTTGTTGGCTTCAAGGATCTCGTGGGCGATACGAGTGAGCGCACGATCGATATCCGCCTGGTTGAGGACAACCCTGGACGGAACCTGCGCTGAAGTAACTTCAGTCATCGCTCGTCTCCCCTTTCCCCGCCTCACAGGACGGAATTAAAAAAGGAATATTTGCCTTCCAAAACTATCACAGCCACAGCGCCGGCCACCTGCCGCGTCCGTGGCCATGGGTGAGTTTAAGGTCACACCACAGGCGTGGCATAGGCTCGGACCCATGAGCAGCAACCAACCAGGCCGCCATGATGGACAACGGCCCTATCCCCGGCCGTTCGTGGAGCCCGGGGCCAACCCCACCTGGATCGGCCACATCCAGCCCGGCAACTACCAGCCCGCTCCGGGCAACCCCGCACCGTTGGGAAACCAATCGTGGGCAGTCGCACCCCAAGGCATGCAGCGCCGTTCAGCCGGTTTGCTGCCACTGCTCCTTGTCGGCGGCATCCTGGCCTTCGGCAGCCTTCTCCTGGTTGTTCCGTTCCTCCTGGGCAACACCGGGTTGGCGGGCTTCATCATCGGCTTCATCGCATCGCTGATTCCGCTGTCCATAGTCCTGCTGACGGTCCGGTGGATCGACCGCTGGGAGCCGGAACCCAAACGGCTTCTGTGGTTTGCCTTCACGTGGGGAGCGGCTGTCTCCATTGCGGCGACGCTCCTGATCCAACCGCTATTTGCCCTCGCGGCGCCCACCACCAGCGAGGACGCCTACAGCTACTTCATGGCCACCGTGCAGGCACCGATCGTCGAGGAGTTCAGTAAGTCGCTGGGACTCCTCCTGTTGATATTCGCCGCCCGGAAGTACTTCGACGGACCCGTTGACGGCGTCGTGTTCGCTTTCACCATCGCCGCGGGTTTCGCGTTCACCGAGAACATCCTCTATTTCGGACGGGAGATCGCTTCTTCGTCCGACCCCGGGACCGACCTTGTCCGGATCTTCATCCTCCGCGGCGTGATGTCTCCTTTTGCGCACGCAATATTCACGGGAACCACCGGCTTGATCATGGGTTTCGCGGCGAGGAAGTGGCACTCGGGGTACGCGGTTCTGGCGTTCTTCGTGGGCCTGTTGCCTGCGATGTTCCTGCATAACCGCTGGAACAGCATGGGCCAGGGATTCCTGGTTGAATACTTCGTCGTCCAGGTCCCCATCTTCCTGGTGGCCGTCCTTGGAATAGTCTTCCTTCGCATGGCCGAAGGAAAACTGACCCGTCAACGGTTGCTGGAATATGCCCGCGCCGGGTGGTTCACGCCGGCGGAGGTGGACATGCTGGCTACACCCCGGGGCAGGCGCCAGGCCCTTGGCTGGGCATCCTCACGCGGCCGGGCCGCACAGATGCGGGCGTTCATCAAGGCGGCGACGTCCCTCGCCTTCACCCGCCAGCGCATCCTCAGCGGCAGGGACGTCCATGTCCACCAACACGATGAACTTGAACAGCTGCGCCGGATACCCGGGCTACGGTCAGCGGTGCTCCTGTAACCGTTCATAACGCAGAATGCCCCTTGGAGTCCGGACTGGCCGGATTCCAAGGGGCACCAAGTATGCAGAAGTAAATCGGTTCTTACGCCAACAGCGACGGCTTGAGCTTCTGCAAGCGGCCCAGCAAACCGTTGATGAAGGCCGGGGACTCGTCCGTGGACATGGTCTTCGCCAAGGCTACGGCCTCGCTCACAGCGACCCCATCGGGAACGTCGTCGTTGTAAAGAAGTTCCCACGTACCAATGCGGAGGATGATGCGATCCACCGCCGGCATGCGTTCAAGAGTCCAGCCCTGCGCATAGGTTTGCAGGAACTCGTCGATGGTGGGCTGCATGGAGACAACCCCCTCCACGATTTCGACCGTGTACGGATTCACAACAAGGTCAGTCTTCTCCCGACGCGCCTTGAGCGCATCAAAAGCTGAAACCGAGCGCTGCTCAGCCTCAAAAAGTACTTCAAGTGCCCTGTTACGGGCCTTACCGCGGGCACTCACTAGTCGTTGACCCTGCCCAGGTAGCTGCCATCACGGGTATCAACCTTGACCTTGGTGCCCTGCTCGACGAACAGCGGAACCTGGATCTCGTAACCGGTCTCCACAGTTGCAGGCTTGGTGCCTGCGGAGGAACGGTCACCCTGGAGACCCGGCTCGGTGTAGGTGATCTCCAGCACGACGCTCGGCGGAAGCTCGATGTAAAGCGGGGTGCCTTCGTGGATGGCGATGTTGACCATCTGGTTCTCAAGCATGAAGTTGGTGGCGTCACCGACTGTCGCGCCCGAAACGTGGATTTGGTCGTAATCGCTGGTGTCCATGAAGACGAAGTCTTCGCCGTCCTGGTACAGGTACTGGTAGTCGCGCCGGTCGACAGTTGCGGTTTCGATCTTGAGGCCGGCGTTGAACGTCTTGTCCACTACCTTGCCGGACATAACATTCCGCATCTTGGTTCGAACGAAGGCGCCGCCCTTGCCCGGCTTGACGTGCTGGAACTCAATGACGTTCCAGAGCTGGCCCTCGAGCTTCAGTACGGTTCCGTTCTTGATGTCGTTTGTGGTTGCCACTCGTATCCTCTGGTTAATTTCACTGGTCCTGGCTGATGTCCAGCTTCCAGCCGTATGCCAAGCCGGCACGCCACATTGGCCGGCCAGCGCGTATTTATCAAAAATCCATGAACCATTCTACCGGCAAACGGAGGGCGGCACGCGCGGGGTTTCCACAACGATGCTTAGGAAGCGAGCTCCAGGACATTGCGTGCCCGTTGCAGGGCCACTGCCGAGGAGTAGATCAAGGCCGCGTCGGCGGACATTGCCACGCGGAGGTCGAGGGCCTTTGCAAAGGCTTCGGACGCGGCAAGCGCATTGCCGCTGACGAAGTACGCGCGCCCAAGGTACTGATGGACGACGGCCTCTTTTGAGCTGCCCTGCACTTCATGAAGCAACTGCTTGTACAGCTGGATCGCCCGGTCCATGCGGTTGGTGGCACGGTGGACCTCTGCCTCGAAAATTCGGAGGCGGAACGACTCGGGATTCTTGTACCGGGCTTCTGCCAACAATTCGGCTGCTTCCTTGGGCTGGTTGTCCAGGAGCAAAGCCATGATGCGGTCCGCGGGGTCCACCGAGGCAGCCAGCGCCGTCTCCAGCGCATCCTCATTGACAACCACCGGCAACAACGTGTCCGGATTCATCCGTACCCCGGGGAATCCGGCAGTAGGCCAATCGCTGATGCCTTCAGCCAAAGTGGCGGTCATGATGCGATCTCCTGGTAGGCGGCGAAGAGCAGCGAAGTGTCCGGAACATCGAGGATGCCGGGCTTGGCGATGCCATCAAGGACAACGAAGCGGAGGAGGTCGCCGCGGGACTTCTTATCCCGGCGCATTCCGTCCAGGAGACCCTGCCAGCGGTCCCTGCGGTAGGTGATCGGCAGGCCAAGACTTTCCAGGATGGTGCGGTGGCGGTCAGCGTCGGCGTCTGAAAGGCGGCCAACGCTGCGCGACAGCTCTGCCGCGAACATCATGCCGACCGACACAGCTGCGCCGTGCCTCCAGGAGTACCGTTCCACAAGCTCGATCGCGTGGCCCAGGGTGTGGCCGTAGTTAAGGATCTCCCGGAGTCCGGATTCCTTCAGGTCCTGCGACACCACGTTGGCTTTGACCGCAATGGCACGCTCAATCAACTCACGGACCACCTCGGACCCGGGATCAGTGACGGCGTCCGTATTTTTCTCAAGGAGGTCAAGGATGGCGGGATCGGCAATGAACCCGCACTTGATGACCTCGGCCATGCCGGAAACAAGTTCGTTCCTAGGGAGGGTCTGGAGCGTATCCAGGTCAGCCAGGACGGCGGCAGGCGGGTGGAAGGAGCCCACGAGGTTCTTGCCTTCGGCGGTGTTGATTCCGGTCTTGCCGCCAACGGCTGCATCGACCATGCCCAACAGCGAGGTCGGCATGTGGATGACTTTGACACCCCGCAACCACGTAGCCGCTACGAAACCGGCGAGGTCCGTTACGGCTCCGCCGCCAACAGCCACGATCGCGTCGGAACGGGTGAAGTCGTTTTGTCCCAGCACCTGCCAGCAGAAGGCGGCAACCTGAATGTGCTTTCCCTCTTCGGCGTCGGGGATTTCGGCCGTCAGGGCGGTGAAGCCGGCAGACTCAAGTTCGTCCCGGACAGTGTCGCCGGTCAGCCTGAGGGCACGAGGGTGGATCACCAGGACCCGGCGAACCCGCTCCCCCAGCTTTTCGGGCAGCGTTTCCAACAGCCCGCGGCCCACCACGACGTCGTAGTTCTCCGACGCGGATTCTCCCGTGACCTTGATGACAGTTGCTTCGTTGCTCACTTCTCAGCTTCCTTTTCCAGGGCTGCGTGCTCGCGCAGCCGCTCCTCCAGCCGGAGGGCGATTTCCGCTACGGATCCGGAACGAACATCCATGACGATATCTGCCAGGCGCTCATAGACGGGCTGCCTCGCGGCAAACAACGCTTCCCAACGGGACATTGCATCGCCTTGCAGCAGTGGCCTTGCCGTATTCCTGGCAATCCGGTCCGCAACTGTGGCAGCGTCACATTCCAGGTAGATAACAGTGCATTCTTCGAGCAACTGCTGAGTCCCGGAATCCAGGACGGCGCCACCACCCAAGGATATGACGGTTTGGCGCTGTTTGGCGGCTTCTATGGCCTTTGCCACAGTCCGGGCTTCGATTTCGCGGAAGGCATGCTCTCCCCGACCCGCGAAAATATCGGCAATGCTGCCATGGGCAGCAACCACCACCGCGTCGGTATCCACGTACGGTATGTCCAGCTGCTGCGCCAACTGCTGGCCGATGGCTGACTTCCCTACCGCCATTGGTCCGATGAGGACAAGTGGGCGCGCAAAAGTGCCGCCCGCCATGACGGGAGCCACTAGCGTCCGACCGAGTCCAAGGTTGCCGGGATGCTGTTCAGGTAGCCCTGGAGGTTGCGCGTGGTTTCCGCCACCGAGTCACCACCGAACTTTTCCATGACGGCTTCCGCGAGCACCAGGGCCACCATTGCTTCGGCTACGACGCCTGCAGCAGGCACGGCACAGACGTCAGAACGCTGGTGATGCGCCTTGGCCGGCTCGCCGGTGCTCACGTCGATGGTGCGCAGGGCACGAGGAACAGTCGCAATGGGCTTCATGGCCGCACGGACACGGAGTACCTCGCCGATGCTCATGCCACCTTCGATGCCACCTGCACGGTTCGTCCGGCGGACAATCTTGCCGTCTTCATCCTTGACGATCTCGTCGTGCGCGGCGGAGCCCCGCCGGGCAGCGGTGAGGAAACCATCGCCCACTTCGACGCCCTTGATGGCCTGGATGCCCATCAGGGCGGCAGCCAACCGGGAATCGAGGCGGCGGTCCCAATGGACGTAGCTGCCCAACCCCGGCGGAAGTCCGTAGGCCAGTACTTCGACGACACCGCCAAGGGTCTCGCCTTCCTTATGGGCTGCGTCCACCTCGGCCACCATGGCGTCGGACGTCTCACGATCAAAGCAACGCAACGGATCCGCATCCAAAGCAATGACATCGGACGGCGACGGCAACGGACGGCCTTCAGGAACGGACACACTGGCGATGGAGACTGTGTGGCTGACCAGTTCAATTCCCAGTTGCTTCAGGAACTGGGCGGCGACGGTTCCAAGGGCTACGCGCGTGGCCGTTTCCCGGGCACTGGCTCGTTCCAGGACCGGACGGGCCTCATCGAAGCCGTACTTCTGCATGCCGGTGAAGTCAGCATGCCCCGGACGGGGACGGGTCAGGGGCGCATTGCGTGCCTGGTCCGCCAGAAGCCCGGCGTCCACGGGGTCGGCCGACATGATCTGTTCCCATTTGGGCCATTCGGTATTGCCGACCTGGATGGCAACCGGACCGCCCTGGGTGATGCCGTGGCGGACACCGCCGACGATCGTTACTTCATCCTGCTCGAACTTCATGCGGGCACCGCGGCCGTAGCCAAGCCGACGGCGGGCCAAGGCGTCACGGATCTGCCCGCTGGTGAGTTCAACACCGGCCGGCACGCCTTCAACAATTCCGATCAGAGCCGGACCGTGGGATTCACCGGCTGTCAACCAACGCAACATATAACCAATCCTGCCATGTAAGGCCTCTAGAAGACTCGTCGGGGAAGTCCGACTGAGTCGCACATCACATCTATGACGGCGCTATCCATCGTGCAGCCGCTGAAAAGCCGGATCTGCTCTGCCGCCTGGTACATCAGCATCTCCAGGCCCGGGACCACGACTCCCCCATGCCGGTGCCATTGCTCGGCCAGCCGGCTGGGCCAGGGATCGTAGGCCACATCCAGCAACACCCCGCCCGAGGTTCCGGGCAGGGCGCCAAGTTCATCTGCCAGGCCATCCGCTGCCCGCGGCGGGAAGGTGGAAATCACCAGGTCCGAACCGGCTATGGCGGTTGCCGCCTGGACCAGCGGCCTGACGGACAAGCCGATTCCGACGGCGGCAGCAGCGGCTTCGGCGTCGCTGGCCCGGGAGACATCGCGGACAAAGACGTCAACGTGGTCGGCTCCCAACCCGCGGAGTGCCGCAATCGCGGCTGCAGAGGTTCCGCCGCCGCCCAGCACCGCGCCATGGGGGCTCGTCGCGACGCCGGCGTACCTGACCGCCTCCACGATCCCCGCAACGTCCGTGTTGTACCCGACCCGCCGGACCGAACCGCCGTCGTTCTCGAAAGCAACGGTGTTGAGGACGCCCAAGTGGGCTGCCGCTCCCCTGACCTCGTCAACTTCCCTGACCATTGCGGTTTTCAACGGCATGGTGACCGAAAGGCCGCACCATGACTCGTCCGCACGGACCGATTCCATGAATGCCGGAAGCATGTCCGCCGTCAGGTCAATTGCGGTGTAACCGATGTCCACGCCCAGCTTTGCGTAGGCCGCAGTATGCATCGCCGGGGATTTTGAATGTGAGATCGGGTGCCCGAGAACTGCTGCCCGGCGGCTCACACGCACCGACCCGCGTTGGCCGCACACCATGCGTTGTACTGCTCAACGTAGGTGCTGTGCTCGGCCAGCGTCTTGGAGAACTTGGTCTCCTTGGTGTCCAGGTTGATGGTTACCCAGTAGAGGTAATCGTTGGGCGTGGGTTTGGCGGCCGCGTCGATGGCAGTCTTGCCCGGCGAACCGATCGGCCCGGCGGGCAGGCCCGTATTCGCATAGGTGTTGTACGTGTTGGACTTGTCCGCCTTCTCTTCCTCGGTGAGGTGGAAGGACTTCTTGCCCAGCCCATAAGTCACCGTGGCGTCCGACTGGATGAGGCCGTTCGTTTCCGTGTTATTGGGCTTCAGGCGGTTATAGATGGCGCCGGCGACGTTTCCGTAGTCCGCCTGGCCACCCTCGGCCTGGACGATGCTGGCGATCGTCACAACGTCATACTGCTTGGCGGGATCGGTGATTCCCTGGGCCTTGAGCTCATCCAACGTGGCAGTGACCAGCGTCTGGATGATGTCCTTGCCGGAGGTTCCCAGGGGGAAACGGTATTCACCGGGGGCCAGGAAGCCCTCAAGGTTCTTTGCCTTGGCAGGGAGCCCGAACTGGCTGGGCGCCTGGTTGAAACCGTTCAGCTGCTGAAGGGGAATTCCGGATCCCTTGGAAATGGCCTCGAGGGACTCGTTGATACGCAGGCCCGCGCTCAAAGCAAAGTAGATGACTTTGGAGGCGTCCTTGTTGGACAGGACTGCCACGGCGTCGGAATTCTTCATTTCGGTGCGGAAAGTGAACTCGCCCGGCGACAATTCGCCGCCTTCGCTGAGGAACGCTTTCACGAAGGTATCCGGGTCGGCAACCACCTTGTTCGCAGCGAGTTCCGCGGCCACCTGTTTGGGGCCGGCTCCCTCGGGAACGGTGATGGTGACGGAGCCGGTGCCCGGTCCGGGGTAATCCGTCACCTTGTCCATACCCAGAAGCGGCTTGAGGAACTGCGCACCCACCACAATGGCGGTGACGAAGACAGCCAGCGTGATCAGCAGAGCCAGAACCCGACGGCGGCGGCGGGCCTTGCGGGCAGCGGCCTTCGAAACGGGGGTTTCTACCGTGGTGATGAGCTCATGCGCGTGGTCATCATGGGCGTGCGCGTCATGATGGTCATCGTGGTGCTCTGCGTAACCGTGGTGGACTGCACCGTCGTGGTGCTCTGCGTAACCGTGGTGGGCAGCGCCGTCGTGGTGGGCTGCGTCGTCGTGGTGGGCTGCGTCGTCGTGGTGGGCAGCATCCGCATGGTGGTCCGCGCCATCGTGGGCTGCGCCATCCTGATGCACAGAACCATCGTGCCCAGCGCGGTCCTGGCCCGGGGCTGCTTCGGGAACCGCCGGAAGGCTCGTAGTGGCCGCACCATGGGCCTGGGTCTCGTCGTGCGGCTCGGGCTCGCGCTCCGGGGCTGCTGGAGCGACCTTAGGTGCGGCTGCCGGGGCGGGAGGCACCACTGGCTCGCGCTGGGGCGCCGGCGCCGCTTGGACATCCCGTCGTACAGCTGCGGCATTGGGGACCGCAGGTACAGGACGGGGAAGGTCCGGCTCATCCGCAGCCGGGGCACCGGCCGCTCCTGGAGTCGCTTCCGGAACGGGTACGACGTTTTGGTTCTGCGTGGCGAGGAATCGCTCGCGTGCCCGCAGTTCTTTGCGGGTCAGCGGCATACTGCCGCCACCGGTGCTGGAGGGGTCGTTATTGACCGGGCTCACAGTTGCAGTCCCCTCGTAGAAGAATCAGGTTGGCTGCCTGAGGAGGCCGGCAGTGTTGGGGCACCGCCTGATGCATCGGACTGCGACGGCGCCTGCACGCGGCGGCCAACGTCCGTTCCTCTGGCTTTTTGCATGTCGATCGCGTGCTGCAGTATTCCAGCAGCAGCAACCTGATCAACCACTTTACGGTGGTTCTTGCTGCTCATGCCAGCTTCACGCAGGTTGCGGTGCGCCGTCACGGTGGTCAAGCGCTCGTCGACCAAGTTGACCGGCACCCTCACACCCGCCTGGACCAACGCGTCCGCGAGCAGCTCGGCGTACTCCACAGCCATCTGAGCTGAGCCGCGCTCCTCGCCCTTCATGGTCCGTGGCAGGCCCACGAAAACCTGGACTGCCCCCTGCTCGATGACATGCTTCACCAGGACCCGGACGTCCGAGTTCTTCTTGAGGTCACGGCTGAGGGTCTTGAGCGGGGAGGCAAGGATTCCATCGGGATCGCACATGGCGACCCCAACCCTGACGGTGCCGACGTCCACCCCCAGCTTGGTGCCGCGGGGATAGACGCCGGCATCGGTAGTGGAACTCACAATCAGCGCTTGGCTATCGCGTCAAGCACGGCTGCAAGGGCATCGGAGACCTTTGCAGCGTCGGTGCCGCCGCCTTGGGCAACGTCGTCCTTGCCGCCGCCACCACCACCGAGGATCCCGGCAGCGAGTCGAACCAGCGCACCGGCTTTGACACCCGCCTCGCGGGCTGCCTCATTAGTGGCAACGAGGATGATGGGACGATCGTTGCTCACGCCGGCCACGGCCACCGTTGAGGCTTCCGAACCCAGGCGGTTGCGAAGGTCGAGGGCCAGGTTGCGGAGGTCATCCGCGCCGCCGACCTGGCCGGCGTCGTGGGCAACCACGCGTACGCCTGCGGCGTCGCGGGCCGAACCCACCAAGTTGGCCGCTGCAGCTGCCAGCTGTTCCTTGCGGAGCCGGTCAAGTTCCTTCTCGGTCGCCTTCAACTTGTTCAGGGTGCTGGCGATACGGTCCGCCAGTTGTCCGGACGGTACCTTCAGCAGCTCGGTGAGCTCGGTGACGAGGGCGCGTTCGGCAGCCAGGTGCCGGAAGGCATCCAAGCCCACGAACGCCTCAACGCGGCGGTTTCCGGATCCGACAGACTGCTCGCCCAAGAGCGAGAGGCTGCCGATCAACGAGGTGTTGGAGACGTGGGTGCCACCGCACAACTCACGCGACCACGCGCCGTCGATCTCCACAACCCTGACTTCGCTGCCGTAGTTCTCGCCGAACAGAGCCATGGCGCCCAGCGCTTTTGCTTCGGCAAGGCCCATGACCTTGGTGTCGACGCGGAAGTTATTGCGGATCGCGATGTTGGAAACTTCCTCAATCTCCGAGCGCGTGGCAGCGCTCAGCCCTTCGCCCCAGGCGAAGTCAAAGCGGAGGTAGCCGGCCTTGTTGAACGAACCGCGCTGGGTTGCTTCCGGCCCCAGGATCTGATGCAGGGCGGCGTGCACAATATGCGTTCCAGTGTGTGCCTGCTCAGCGGCGTGGCGGCGTTCACGGTCGACGGCGGCACGAACCACGGCGTCGCCGGCAATTTCACCTTCACGAACAATCGCCTTATGGACGCTCAGTCCCTTGACGGGACGCTGGACATCGAGGACCTCGACGACGAAGCCGTCGCCGGTGATCAGGCCCGTATCCGCAGCCTGCCCGCCGGCCTCGGCGTAGAACGGCGTTTCGTTGAGGACCAGCTCGATCTCGTCGCCTGTGGAGGCATGGGCAACCCGCTGGCCGCCGCTGACAATGCCCCGGACCTTCGACTCACCTTCCAGTTCTTCGTACCCGGTGAAGACGGTTTCACCTTCACCCAGCATTTCCTGGTAAGCGCTGAGGTCGGCATGGCCGCCCTTCTTGCCTTTGGCATCTGCCTGGGCACGCTGGCGCTGCTCGAGCATGAGGGCGCGGAATCCGGCCTCATCAACCTTCAGGCCCGCTTCCTCGGCCATCTCCAAGGTCAGGTCGATCGGGAAGCCGTACGTGTCATGGAGGGTAAAGGCTTCGGCACCGGACAGCGGAACGCCGGCGGCCTTGGATTCCGCTACGGCATCTTCCAGCCGTGCGGTGCCTGAGGCGATGGTGCGGAGGAATGCCTTTTCTTCGGCGTAGGCGATGCGGCTGATCCGGGCGAAGTCCGTCTCGACCACGGGGTAGACGCCCTTCATGGCATCGCGGGAGACCGGGAGCAACTCGGGGAGGCAGGCGGACTCCACACCCAGCAGGCGCATGGCCCGGACGGCGCGGCGGATCAAACGACGAAGAACGTAGCCACGGCCTTCATTCGACGGGGCAACCCCGTCGGCAATGAGCATCAGGGCGGAACGGATGTGGTCTGCAACAACACGCATACGGACGTCGTCGGTGTGGTGCGGATCTTCATCGGTTTCGGCGGAAGTGTATTCCTTGCCGGAGAGTTCGGCTGCCTTGTCAATCACGGGCCGGACCTGGTCGGTCTCGTACATGTTCTCGACGCCCTGGAGGATCATCGCAAGACGCTCCATGCCCAGGCCGGTGTCGATGTTCTTGTTGGGCAGTTCGCCAACGATGTCGAAGTCCACCTTGGAGCGGACGTTCTCGATCTGGTACTGCATGAACACGAGGTTCCAGATCTCGATGTAACGGTTCTCGTCGGCAACAGGGCCGCCCTCGACACCGTAGTCCGGACCACGGTCGTAGTAGATTTCCGAGCAGGGACCTGCAGGACCGGGCTGGCCGGTGTGCCAGTAGTTATCCGACTTGCCCATCTTCTGGATGCGCTCGGCAGGGATCGCCGTGTTCTTGAGCCACAGCTCCTTGGCTTCGTCGTCTTCCTCGTAGACAGTCACCCAGAGGCGTTCGGCCGGAAGTCCGTAGCCGCCGTCGTCGACGCTCTTGGTGAGCAGCTCGAAAGCGAACTTGATGGCGTCTTCCTTGAAGTAGTCGCCGAAGGAGAAGTTGCCGCACATCTGGAAGAACGTGCCGTGGCGGGCGGTCTTGCCGACTTCTTCGATGTCGCCTGTGCGGATGCACTTCTGGACACTGGTTGCCCGGCTGTAGGGCGGCTCTTCGCGCGCGGTGAGGTAAGGGATGAACGGCACCATTCCGGCCACAGTGAAGAGAAGTGACGGGTCGCTGGAAACGAGCGACGCGGAGGGAACGGCTGTGTGACCCTTGCTGACAAAAAAGTCCACCCAGCGCTTGGTGATCTCCTGCGACTTCATTGGCTGATTACTTACCCTTCTCAATTCACTGCACATGTTGTGCGCGGTTCCGGCCGGTGCCGTTCCGCAGCTATCCATTCTGCCCTGTTGCGGGCCCGCGTGCGAACCTGCCGCTACCGCTTGCCGGAGTCCGGGGCGTCGATCCCCAGGGCCGACCTCAGGTCCGCCTCCCGTTCGTGCATGCCTGCACGGACAGCATCGGCGAAATCGAACAAGCCATCTGCCAGGCGTCCGACTGCCCGGTTCAGCCCGTCAGGACCGATGTTCGCCTGCGCTTCGGTGACCTTCCGGAAGGCAATGACACCGATGGCAACGCCGATTCCCATCCAAACAATTCTCTTCACGACGTGTCTCCCTTGAGTATTCAGGCTGCAGTCAAGCGGCCGTGCGGATTCAGCGGCTGCGGCGGCCGGAGGACGTTGTGCGCTTGGATGCGAGAGCAGAGCGCACGCCATAACTGAAAGCGGCTACCTTGATCAGCGGAGAACCCACAGTTGCCGCAACCAGCGACGACAAGGCAGAGATGTTCGCGGAGGCGTCCGAGACGTTCGACGCGATGCCATCAACCTTCTTCAGTTGCTGGTTGGTGGTGGAAACGGTCGCTGTCACCTCGTCCATGAGGGGCGTCGCGCCGTCGCTGATGGAACGGATGGACGTACGGACTTCGTCAAAGACGCCGCCCAGCTTCAGGATAGGCACTGCCAGCAACAGAACCAGGAGCGCAAAAACCCCTGCTGCAATCAGGCCGGCGATGTCGCCACCAGACATAGAACTCATCTCCTAGGGTCGTTGCACTGCCTCAACCCGCCTTCGCGGCGGCCAAGGCCTCCCCCAGTACATTACAGACAAAGGAAGCCTCGCCTCACCTGCGAAGCATGGGGTTCAAAGACAAAGAAGCCCGCGGCTTGGCCACGGGCTTCTTTGGATACGCTGCTGAAATTTAGCGTGCGTAGAATTCGACGACGAGCTGCTCTTCGCAGATCACGGGGACCTCAGAGCGCTTCGGGCGGCGAACCAGGCGTGCCTGCAGGGCGTCGATCTTGACGTCCAGGTACGGCGGGGTGGTGGCCAGGACGTGGGCACCGGCAGCTGCTGCCTGGAACGGAGCCATGACCTCGGAGCGGCTGTGGACGTGGATGAGCTGGCCTTCGCCGACGCGGAAGGACGGGCGGTCAACGCGGACGCCGTCAACCAGGATGTGGCGGTGCACAACCAGCTGGCGGGCCTGTGCGATGGTGCGGGCGAAACCTGCACGGAGCACGAGGGCGTCGAGGCGCATTTCCAGCAGCTCAACGAGGTTTTCACCGGTCAGGCCCTTGGTGCGGCGTGCTTCTTCGAAGGCACGGGTCATCTGGGCTTCACGGATGCCGTACTGGGCGCGCAGGCGCTGCTTTTCGCGCAGACGAACGGCGTAGTCGGAATCCTGCTTCTTGCGGGCACGGCCATGCTCACCGGGGCCGTACGGGCGGCGCTCCATGTACTTGGCGGCCTTGGGGGTCAGAGCGATGCCGAGTGCACGCGAAAGGCGTGCGGTACGGCGAGCACGAGTGTTGTTAGCCACTTGTGTCCTTCCAAATTACTGCGGTGTGTTGGTGTTACTGGCCTCCATCAGGGAGAGCATCGGCCAACCGCTGCCACTTGCTACTGGCCCACGGCACAGCACCATCGAAGAAATCTTCAGGGATTTGTGCGTCGGGTCATGCCAGACAAAGAAATATCCTACCACGCAGCGCCTACCCCGCAGGAACCCGGAGCCGGCGCCGGGCCTTGGGGGTTATTGCCCCCGCACTATCCGGCGCAAGCGTTCCAGCCTCGCGGCGATGTCCCGCTCAGCCCCGTTGGCCGTGGGCTGGTAGTAGTCCTTGCCGACGAGGTCGTCCGGCGGGTACTGCTGCGTTGCCACGCCGTGCGGCTCATCATGGGCGTACTTGTAGCTCTTGCCATGGCCGAGTTGCTTGGCGCCCGGGTAGTGGGCATCCCGCAAATGCATGGGGATGCTTCCACCGTATCCTGCCCGGACATCGGCTATGGCCTTGTTGATGCCCATATACGCCGCATTGGATTTGGGCGCGGTTGCCAGGTGGACCACCGCTTCGGCCAGGATGATCCTGCCCTCCGGCATGCCGATCAACTGAACCGCCTGGGCTGCTGCCACAGCCGTCTGCAGCGCGGTGGGATCCGCCATGCCGATGTCTTCCGCTGCCGAGATCACAATGCGGCGCGCCACGAAGCGCGGGTCCTCCCCCGCTTCGAGCATGCGGGCCAGGTAATGCAGCGAAGCATCGACGTCCGAGCCCCTGATGGACTTGATGAATGCGCTGGCGACGTCATAGTGCTGGTCACCGGCACGGTCATAACGGACAGCCGCGGCGTCAAGGGCCCGCTCCGTGTGGCGCAGTTCCACCAGCACGGGAGCATCCGGTGCGCCGTCGCCGGCGAGGCCGGGTTCGCCGTCGTCGGTGGCGGGCATCTCAGGCCCGACGGCGTCAGCGTCACCGAACGCTACTCCCGCGGCCGCCTCCAAAGCGGTCAGGGCCCTGCGGGCGTCGCCGCCGGACAGGCGGACCAAATGCTCCAAGGCTTCTTCGCTGAGTTCCACGCGGCCTGCAAGTCCGCGGGCGTCCGCGACTGCACGCTGCAGCAAACCTGAAATGTCGTCATCCGTCAGGGGTTTCAGGGTCAGAAGGAGCGACCGGGAGAGCAGCGGCGAAACAACTGAAAAGGACGGGTTCTCCGTAGTTGCGGCCACGAGGACTACCCAGCGGTTCTCGACGCCGGGCAACAAGGCGTCCTGCTGCGCTTTGTTGAACCGGTGGATTTCGTCAAGGAACAGGACGGTCGTCTTCTTGTAGAGGTCCCTTGCGGTCAAAGCCTCGTCCATCACGCGCCGGACGTCCTTGACGCCGGCAGTGATCGCGGACAGCTCAACGAATTTCCGCCCGGGCCCCCTGGCGATCACGTGCGCCAAGGTGGTCTTACCTGTTCCGGGAGGTCCCCACAAGATGACCGAACTGGGGCCGGCGGGACCTGAGGCCTCGGCTCCGGCCGCCAACTGCCGCAGCGGCGATCCGTGACCCAGTAAATGTTGCTGGCCCACGACGTCGTCCAAGGTCCGCGGCCGCATCCGCACGGCAAGGGGGCTACGCTGCGAAGCCATCCAGCCGGCGTCAGTGAGAGGTCCCGCGGCGGCGGAGTCCTCTGACTCGTCATCACTGGCAGCGCCGGAACCAAAGAGATCTTCCACATGGATAGGCTACTCATAGTTCCAATAAAGGAGACATTTCGCGTGGAGCCCCAAACCCCCGGCCCGCAACGCAGGGATTCCCAAACCACCATCCGGACCGCCCTGGTACCCGCATCCCGACTCCACGGTTGGGTGGAACGCTTTTCCGCCAGCCACGGCCAGGTGGAGGAAGATTTCGACGACGACGGCCTCCTTCTGCGCGCAGCCGATGGAGCCGAGGCGTTGCTCAGGGCCCCGTGGCCGGTGGACGGACGCCCGGGCCGCGGCGCCACGGACCTCGATCGGCTGGCGGCTTTGGCCAGCCAGGAACGCGGGCTCGGGATTGTGCTTATCCGGCGGGGCGGTTTCGCCGTCGCCGCGGCATCGGGGTCACGGATCCTCGCGTCAAAAAGCGGTAACCGCTATGTGCAGTCACGCACGTCTGCCGGCGGACAGTCCCAGCAACGCTTTGCCCGTCGCCGGTCCAACCAGGCAGATGCCCTGGTTGAAGCGGCAGCACTCCACATCGGCGCGATCTTCGCAGCCCACCGCATCGACTACATCGTCCCGGGGGGCGACAAGACCCTGGTGGACCAGGTCCTGAATCAAGGGCCGGCCAAGCCATTCGCCACCAGGACGCGCCTTGCCCTGCTGGACGTGCAGGAACCCAAGACCGCTGTTCTGGCGAAGGCGGCCACCGATGCCTGCTCGATACGGATCACCGTAACTGATCCCCCGCGTTAGCCCACTCAGCAACCGCCGGGAGCGCGCCGCAAGGGTGCCTGACGGTAAAGATAGCTGCCTTGCCGGAGAAAGCCCGCCGTTTCGTAGAGGCGCCTGGCGCCTGCATTTACCGACGTCACCAGGAGCCAAAACCCGTCCAGGCCCAGCCGGGTCCCCTCCTCGAGCAAAGCGGCAAGCACTAGGGAGCCAAAACCTTGCCTGCGCCGGCCCGCCGCCGTGGCCATGCAGTAGATACCGCCCCGACCGCCAACCAAGGCAAGGCGTCCGACGGCGGCCGGGTTGCCGTCGTCGTCCCTCGCCAAAGCGTAAATGGACGGGCAACCGGAAAGGATTTCCCGGGCAACGGCGAGTTCCCGTTCCCCGCCCCGGCCATCCACGGCCCACCACAGCCGAAGCCAATCCTCCGTCGGTACCCCGGACAACTCTACGCCGGGCCGGGCCGGACCTTGCTGGGCCGGACTTTGCGGCACCGGGGCCAAGGGCTCCGCACCCCGGACCATGATCAGCGTTTCCGATTGCCGCGTAAACCGCTGCGTATCCAGGACGTCGTGAAGGGCTTCGCTGCGGGCGTCATCGAAGGTCTGGAGGATCAACGGGAGCTTTCGCCGCCGATACCAGTCGGCGGCGCTGCGGAGCGCGTCCGCGACCTCCCCGGTATGGGCGACTGCACCGCGGGGCCACACGGAGTTGGCCCGCTGGGTCACCCCTTCCGATGCCCGCAGGATCCACGGCCCTGCTTCGGCATGTTCCAAAGCCGGCCACGCCGCATCCATGAGTTCTTCCAGGGACTCCTGGTCTATTGGCTCTCCGGCCTTGAGCATGGTGGCCCGCTCTTCCTGGTTACTGTCTGTCTGGTGGGGTCCGCCTGGTTACGGTCTGCCTGATGAGGGTGGCGGAAATGCCGCAGGCCCCCTGCACGTGACAGGGGGCCTGCGGAGTCGTCCGGGCTTTTGCTTACTCGGACGGGGTAGCCGGCTTGGAAACGGGCTTGGCTTCGGGCTTGAAGTCCACGCCGGCTTCCTTGCGCTGCTGCGGGGTGATCGGTGCCGGAGCCGCCGTCAGGGGGTCGAAGCCGTTGCCGGTCTTGGGGAAGGCGATGACGTCGCGGATCGACTCCACGCCAGCCAGCAAGGCCACGACGCGGTCCCAGCCGAAGGCGATTCCACCATGCGGAGGCGCTCCGTACTTGAAGCCTTCCAGCAGGAAGCCGAACTTGGTTTCAGCGTCTTCCTTGTCCAGTCCCATGAGCTGGAAGACCCTCTCCTGGACTTCACGCTCGTGGATACGGATGGAACCGCCGCCGATCTCGTTGCCGTTGCACACGATGTCGTATGCGTAGGACAAGGCCGACTCGGGGTCCTTATCGAAGGTCTCCAGGAACTCCGGCTTCGGCGAGGTAAAGGCGTGGTGGACCGCAGTCCACTGACCGGCTCCCACGGCTACATCACCGGAAGCGACAGCGGCCGCGGCCGGTTCGAACATCGGAGCGTCCACGATCCACACGAAAGCCCAATCGTTCGGATCGATCAGGCCGGTGCGGTGACCGATCTCCACGCGCGCGGCACCCAGCAGCGACCGTGAAGCGCCCTTCTCGCCGGCAGCGAAGAAGATGCAGTCGCCGGGCTTGGCACCGACGGCGTCCGCCAGTCCGGCGCGTTCCTGCTCCGTGAGGTTCTTGGCGACGGGACCTGCAAGCTCACCGTCTTCCTTGTACAGGACGTAGGCCAGTCCCTTGGCGCCGCGCTGCTTGGCCCATTCCTGCCAGGCGTCCAGGGCACGGCGGGCCTGGGAAGCACCGCCGGGCATGACCACGGCGCCAACGTAAGGGGCCTTGAACACGCCGAAGTTGGTGTCCTTGAAGAACTCGGTCAGCTCTGTCAGCTCCAGGCCGAAACGAAGGTCCGGCTTGTCGGAGCCGTACTTGGCCATGGCGTCCAGATAGGTCATGCGGCGGATGGGCGTGGGAACCTCGACGTCGATCAGCTGCCACAGCGACTTAACGATCGCTTCGCCCAGGGCAATGATGTCGTCCTGGTCGACGAAGCTGGCTTCGATGTCCAGCTGCGTGAACTCAGGCTGACGGTCGGCACGGAAATCTTCATCGCGGTAGCAACGCGCGATCTGGTAGTACTTCTCGAAACCGCCGACCTGGAGGAGCTGCTTGAACAGCTGCGGGGACTGCGGCAGCGCGTACCAGGATCCGGGAGCCAGGCGTGCCGGCACCACGAAGTCGCGCGCACCTTCAGGCGTCGAACGCGTCAGGGTGGGCGTCTCGATTTCAACGTAGCCCTGTTCGTGGAGGATTCCGCGGGCCACTCGGTTGGCCTCGGAACGCAGCCGCAGGTTGCGGGCGGGACCGGGACGGCGGAGGTCCAGGTAACGGTGCTTCAGGCGGGCTTCTTCACCGACCTCCACGTGCTCGTCAATCTGGAACGGCAAGGGATCGGAGGTGTTAAGAATCACCACCTTGTCCGCGATGACTTCGATCACTCCCGTGGCCAGCGCAGGGTTCTCATTGCCCTCCGGACGCTTGCTGACGGTACCCGTCACCTGCAGGACGTATTCGTTCCGGAGCCCGTGGAACACTTCTTCCTCGCGGACAACCACCTGGGCCACGCCGGACGCGTCACGGAGGTCGACGAATGCAACACCACCGTGATCACGGCGGCGGCCCACCCAGCCGGCCAGGGTAACGGTTTGTCCAATGTGCTCGGAACGAAGTGATCCGAGGTCATGTGTGCGCAGCACAGCATTCCTTTCGCATGAATTTTTGATGGATGTCCGCAAAGACAATCCCGTCCGAGTTTACCCGCCCCCGGCAGCGCTGCTCCCTGAGGGACGTCAGAGGGAAATCAGGCGGTAACCACCCGAACGTACAAATCTTCTTCCGACGGCGTCCAGGTCGCAGGGTCCGCGTCCACCTGCTCGCCCGAACGGATGTCCTTGACTTGGTGCTTGCCGTCGTCGTCGGTGAACCACACAAAGGGAATGCCGCGGCGGTCGGCAAACTTGATTTGCTTTCCGAATTTCTCTGCCTTGGCAGCCACCTCGGTGGCGATGCCGCGGCTGCGCAGCTGGGCTGCCACATCCTGGGCAGCGGACCAGCTGTCATCGTGGTTCAGAGCCACCAGGACTGCCGTGGGCACCGATCGCGAGGCCGTGGCCAGCTCCTGGCTCAGGATCCGGGAGACGAGGCGGGTAACACCAATGGAGAGTCCGACGCCGGGGAACTTCCGGTTGCCTTTGCTGGCGAGGGCATCGTACCGGCCGCCCGAACAGATGGACCCCAGCTGCTCGTGTCCTACAAGGACCGTCTCCACTACTGTCCCGGTGTAGTAATCCAGCCCGCGGGCAATGCTGAGGTCCGCCGCGACCTTCCCGGGAGCGCGCTGAATCGCCGCTTCGATCACTTGCTCCAGCTCATTGAGGCCCTCATCGAGCAGCTCATCGTTGACGCCCAATGCGCGTACCTGCTCGACGAACGAGGTGTCCTCGGTCCGGATGGTGGCGAGTTGCAGGGCGAGGCCGGCTTGTTCGTCCGTGGCGCCGAGCTCGCTCTTGAGCAACCCGGCCACCTTCTCGGCCCCGATTTTCTCGAGCTTGTCGATGCTTCGCAGGACACCGGCAGTATCCGTCAATCCGATGCCGCGGTAGAAACCTTCGGCCAGCTTCCGGTTGTTGATCCGCAGCCGGAAATCCGGGATGGGCAGGGCGCTCAGCGCCTCTGCGATCACCAGTGCGATTTCGACGTCGTAGCGGAACGGCAGCTCGCCGTCTCCCACGACGTCGATGTCGGCCTGGGTGAACTCGCGGGCACGGCCTTCCTGCGGCCGTTCCCCCCGCCAGACTTTTTGGATCTGGTAACGGCGGAACGGGAACGCCAAGTAGCCGGCATTTTCCACCACGTAGCGTGCAAAGGGAACGGTCAGGTCAAAGTGCAGTGCCAAGGCGTTCGGATCAGTCTTGCCTGTTTTTGCATTCTCTTCGTCGTCGTCCTGCAGACGGCTCAGGCCGTAGACTTCCTTGTCGATCTCTCCCTTGCGCAGCAGCTGCCCCACCGTCTCCACCGCACGGGTCTCAATGGAGGAGAACCCATGCAGCTCGAAGGTCTTGCGCAGCGTATCGAGCACATGCAACTCCACCAACCGTTCCTGGGGAAGCCACTCGGGGAATCCGGACAGGGAGGCGGTACGTGCCATGGTGGAAGAGTCTCCTCGAAGAAGGCTGACCGCGGGAAGCCCGCGCCACTGCAATTAAGATGCATTCAGCGTTTATTGGGCAGGAGTCCGGACGGTCATGCATAAACTATGTGCGGCAGCCAGTTTATGCTCTCCCCGCGCGCAGTTCTAATGCAGCACGCCCGGGTGCATGACTGCCGTTGACGTGGACACCATCAGGAGGACTCTTGGCAACAAGATCGCGGGACGACCGCGAAGCCCGGCGACGCATCCGGCAAATGGAGGCCAAGCGTGCCCTGCGGCAGCAACAGACCAAAAGGCGCAGGCGGGACAACATCGTGGCGGTGGGCGCCGGAGCCTCGGCTTTGGTCCTGGCGGCGGTGCTCCAATTAACGGTCTTCAGTTCCAACCCCACCGAGGCAGAGTACGCCGCGGCCCAGGCCGGACTCAGTTCGCCGTCCGCATCACCGCAGGCGTCCAACAGCGCCGATGTTCCGGCTGCGGATACTGCTGCGGGCAAGACCTTCACTGGCGAGCTTGCCCTGAACGGTGGGGTACTTGGCGTCCGGATCGACGGAACAACCGCCCCGCAGGCCGCGGCCGTCATCAAGTCCCTGAGCGACTCGGGCTACTACGACGGCACCTTTTGCCACCGGCTGACAACCTCCGAAACCTTCGGCCTGCTGCAATGCGGCGCCAAGTCAGAAGACGGAGCGGACGACGCAAACTACAGATGGGGTCCGCTGGAAAACACCCCGTCAAGCAACACGTATCCCGCCGGAACCATCGCTGTAGCCCGAACCGGCAACAACGCTTACGGGAACGGGCACCAGTTCTTCATCGTCTACAAGGACACAACCATCCCGGCAGACTCGGCCGGGGGCTACACGGTGGTCGGCCAGGTCACCAGCGGCCTGGATGTCGTGTCCAAGATCGCTGCGGCGGGGCTGAAGGCAGATGCCACCAACAACGACGGCGCCCCTGTGGCACCTGTCACGATAGACTCGTTTTCACTGAAGTAACCAACTCCAGGCCCCGCCTGGGGTGCATTACCTGAGCAGTCCCTCCAAGCGAAAGACTTTTAGCGGTGACAGACAGTCAGAAATCCGACGAAACAGCAGCAGTAAGCAACCAGGAAGCCGTCGAGGCTGCCGAGCCAAAGGCCGGCGAAACCGCCGCCCCGGAGGCGGCACCCGCCGTCGAACCTTCCCCGGCAGCTGAACAGCCTGCTGCGCCCCGTCCGGCCCCGTCCCCCGCGGCTTTCGCTGCCCGCCCCAAGGCGCCCGCCGCCGTCGTGCCCGCCGCTCCTGCGGTTTCCGCGGCGTCCTTGGCTGAAGCGGCCAAATGGGGGCGCGCGGAAGGGGACGGCCACGTCTTCCTGACGCTGGACGGCGAGGAAATTCCCGTGGGCCAGTACCCGGGCGTCAGCCCCGACGAGGCCTTGGGCTACTTCGCCAGGAAGTTCGACGACGTCATTGCCCAGGTAGTCCTGCTGGAACACCGGGTGGCATCAAAGGCCCCGGCCACGGACATGCAGAAAACCGTCGCGCACCTGCGTGAGCAGCTGGCCGAACGCAACATGGTGGGTGACATCCGCTCCGCCGAGGCCCGTTTGGACACCCTCTCAGCGCAGATCGCTGAACTCGAACAGTCTGAGAAGGCCGCCCACGAGGCAGTGCGGGCCAACGAGCTCGCTGCACGCGAGGCGATTGTTGCAGAGGCCGAAGCGATTGCGGGGCAGGATCCGGCCCAGATCCAGTGGAAGACCTCCAGCGCACGCATGAACGAGTTGTTCGAGTCGTGGAAGACCGCACAAAAGAGCGGCGTCCGGCTCGGCCGTAGCAATGAGGATGCGCTCTGGAAGCGGTTCCGTTCCGCGCGCACGGTCTTCGACCGTCACCGTCGGGCCTACTTCTCCCAGCTGGACAGCAACAACTCCGCTGCCAAGGCCGCGAAGGAGGCCTTGATTGCCGAGGCCGAAGCGCTGTCTTCCTCAACTGACTGGGGCTATGCCGCAGGCGAGTACCGCCGGCTCATGGACCAGTGGAAGGCGACGCCTCGGGCCAGCCGTAAGGACGACGACGCTCTCTGGGGCCGTTTCCGCGCTGCGCAGGATGTCTTCTTCAGCAACCGGCAGGCCGCCAACGAGCAAATCGACCAGGAGTACACCGCCAACCTCGCCGTCAAGGAACAGCTGGTTGCCGAGGCCCAGGCCCTCCTTCCCATCAATGACCTCAACCTGGCCAAGAAGGCGCTCCAGTCCATCCGTGACCGTTGGGAGGAGGCCGGCAAGGTTCCGCGCGCCGACATGGGCCGCATCGAAGCCGGACTCCGCAAGGTTGAAGATGCCGTGCGTGAAGCCGAAGAGGAAAAGTGGCGCCGCAGCAATCCTGAAACGAAGGCGCGCACCAACAGCGCCCTGAGCCAACTGGAGTCGGCCATCGCCAACCTGAAGGACGATCTGGAAAAGGCAGAAATAGCCGGAGACCAGCGTCGCATCAAGGAAGCGCGGGAAGCCCTTGACGCCCGTCAGTCCTGGCTGGACCAGATCCAGCGGTCCGCGAGCGACCTCGCGTAGGCAGACTTACCGCGTGGCTGCAGGCCCCGGTTTGGTTATCCACATAACCGAACCGGGGCCTGTGCGCATTTAAGGGCTGCGGGAAATGATCAGAGCATGCACTCCTTCGATCCCGCCGCGCACCTGCAGGAGCCCGCCCTCCAAGAGTTGTACTCCCCCAGCCGGATATTCACGTGGCCGGAGCTTCAAAGCATGGCACTGGACGGGATCCTGCGCCCGCTCTACGGAAAGAGTTACGCAGCCCCTGGAGTGGCAACAACCCCGAGGCTGCGCGCACGTGCGGCGGCCCTCACAGTTCCCGCCAGGATGCGCACCAAGGTCGTGGCGGGGCGCCTGACAGCAGCCTGGATCTACGGTTGCGCGGCTCCTCCGGAGCGGCTGTCACTCCTGGTCGACGCGAAGCACCGTATCTCAAGTCTCCGCGGCGCCCGGGACTGCAGCCTCCACGAAGTCAGGCTGGGCCAAATGGACGTCGTGAGCCTCGGCGGCATGCTCGTCAGCAGTCCCTTGCGGACGGCAGCGGACATCGCACTGCATATCGAGGAAGAACGGGCACTGCCGGCCTTGTTCTCGCTGCTGGCACGTCCGGACCTGGGCGTTCGCCTGCGGTTACTCACACTGGCCGTCGAGGCCGCACCGCGCGTTCCCCACAAGAAACGGGCCTTGACGACACTCGCCGCGCTGGCTGAACGCTAGGTGCGGCGACGGTTGCCGGTAGTTCTGTACACGTCGAACACACCGTCAATGCGACGAACAGCGCTTAGGACATGGTGGAGATACTTCGGATCCCCCATCTCGAAGGCAAACTTCGAGATGGCTACCCTGTCGCTGGACGTATGCACCGAAGCAGCCAGGATGTTTACGTGGTTTTCCGAAAGTACACGGGTGACGTCGGAGAGGAGCGACTTCCGGTCCAATGCCTCGACCTGGATCTCCACGAGGAACACGCTCGACTGCGTCGGCGCCCACTCGACCTCGACGATCCTGTCCGGCTGGTCCCGGAGCCCGGAAACGTTGGTGCAGTCCGTCCGGTGGACAGAGACTCCCGAACCACGCGTCACGAAGCCAAGGATCGGATCCGGCGGCACCGGAGTGCAACACCGGGCGAGTTTCACCCAGACATCCCCGACCCCACGCACGATCACACCTGAATCGGAGAACTTGGACTTGGCCACCTGGGTGGGGATGCTGACCTCGTCAAGGTCCTCGTCCGGCGTCTCTTGGCCGCCCAGGTGCTCGACGAGTTTCTCCATGACCGACTGGGCGGACGTGTGTCCGTCGCCCACGCCCGCGTAGAGCCCGGAGATATCGACGTAGTGGAACTCCTCGGCCACAGCAGACAGCGCGTCGTGGGTCATGAGCCGCTGCAAGGGAAGGTTTTGCTTCCGCATGGCCCGCGTCAGCATGTCCTTGCCGCGGTCAATTGCTTCCTCGCGGCGTTCCTTGGTGAACCACTGGCGGATTTTGTTGCGGGCACGGGCCGATTTGACGAAGTGCTGCCAGTCCTGGCTGGGACCTGCACCTTCGGCCTTGGAGGTGAAGATTTCGACCCAGTCGCCGTGGTTCAGTTCGCTGTTAAGCGGAACGAGCTTGCCGTTAACGCGGGCACCAATGGTCCTGTGGCCCACTTCCGTGTGCACGGCATAGGCGAAGTCAACGGGAGTAGAGCCTGCGGGCAAAGCCATGACTTCACCCTTGGGGGTAAAGACGAACACCTCACGGGCGTTGATCTCGTACCGCAAAGAGTCCAGGAACTCGCCCGGATCCGATGTTTCCTGCTGCCAGTCCACCAGCGACCTCAGCCAGCCCATGTCTCCGTCCCGGGGGCTGCCGGGGCCGACAGCGGTACGGTTGGGCTGATCCTTGTACTTCCAGTGCGCGGCCACACCGTATTCGGCCCTGCGATGCATCTCATGCGTACGGATCTGGATCTCCACCGGTTTGCCGCCCGGACCGATCACGGTGGTGTGCAGGGACTGGTACATGTTGAACTTCGGCATGGCGATGTAGTCCTTGAAACGCCCGGGCAAGGGGTTCCACCGCGAATGCAGTGTGCCCAGCGCGGCGTAACAGTCGCGGACCGAATCAACCAGCACGCGCACGCCCATGAGGTCGTTGATGTCGTCGAAGTCCTTATCCCGGACGATCATCTTTTGGTAGATCGAGTAGTAGTGCTTGGGACGGCCGGTAATGGTGGCCTTGATGCGCGCCGTCCGAAGATCGTCGGCGATCTGGTTGCGGATGACGCTGAGGCTCTTCTCCCGCTCGGGGGTCCTGTCCCCCACCATCCGGACGATTTCCTCGTACACCTTGGGATACAGGGCTGCAAAGGAGAGATCCTCGAGCTCCCACTTGATGGTGTTCATGCCAAGGCGGTGCGCCAGCGGGGCAAAGATTTCCAGGGTCTCCCGAGCCTTGCGGGAGGAAGATTCCGCAGAGACGAAACGCCACGTCCTGGCGTTATGCAGACGGTCCGCGAGCTTGATCATGAGGACCCGGATGTCCTTGGCCATGGCCACGACCATTTTGCGGACGGTCTCGGACTGGGCAGCCTCACCGAAGCTGACCTTGTCCAGCTTGGTCACCCCGTCCACGAGCATGGCCACTTCGGGCCCGAAGTCACGGGTCAGGTCTGCCAGCGTGTACGGCGTATCCTCCACGGTGTCGTGGAGCAGCGCCGCAGCCAAGGTGGTGCCGGTCATGCCCAGTTCGGCCAGGATCGTGGCGACGGCGACGGGATGGGTGATGTAGGGGTCGCCGCTCTTGCGCTTCTGCCCCTGGTGGCTCTGCTCGGCCACTGCGAAGGCGCGCTGGATGAGGTCGAAATCCTCTTTGGGGTTGTTGGCCCTGACAGTGCGGAGGAGCGGCTCCAGGATGGGCGAATACGGAGCTACCCCACGTCCGGTAAGCCGGGCAAGCCGCGAACGGGTCCTTTCCCGCCGTCCGGGGAAGGTTGGACGCGCCCCCGGGGCGTCAACCGGCACAGCAGCAGACCGCCCAGCCACGCTTGTTGCTGGAACCGCCACACCGCTGTGACCGTCTTCTCCGCCCGCCGGTGGTGCCGACGTCGCACGCTCTTCCACAGAAGTACCCCTCACGACCGATTTAATTCTTCCAGTCTATTCCCGCCAACGAATGCTTCCGCAACCGCGACGCACATGACGCGAACAGCGGCAAGTCAAAGAGCCGGCCCCTGCATCCTGGCAGGGGCCGGCTCTTTCCGTTGTTCAAGCGCCTTCGTCAGGCAGCGGCTTCAGCCCTCCGGTGGGCCACCTTCTTCGCCTGCTTCACGAGTTCCGGTTCGCCCTGGCGGAGCCAGGCGTACAGCGGAGCGGCAATGAAGATGGTGGCTGCGGTACCGATGAGGATCCCGACGAACAGCGCCAGGGACAGGTCGCGGAGGGTTCCGGCCCCCAGGAGTCCGGCACCAATGAAGAGGATCGCTGCCACGGGGAGGACAGCAACCATCATGGTGTTGATCGAGCGCACCAAGGTCTGGTTGACCGCGAGGTTCACCTCTTCGCCGAACGTCCGGCGGGTGGAAGTGGAAATGTCCGAGGTGTTCTCCCGGATCTTGTCGAAGACCACCACGGTGTCGTACAGCGAATAGCTAAGGACCGTCAGGAAGCCAATGATGGCCGACGGGGTTACTTCAAAATCACTCAGGGCGTACACACCCGCCGTGACGAACATCGTCACCAGCATGCCCACCAGGGCGGACAGGGACATCTTCCACGTCCTGAAGTACAGCGCCATGAGGACAGCAGCCAGGCCGACGAACACCACCAGGCCGATCAATGCCTGCCGGGTCACGTCCTGGCCCCACGTGGGGCCGACGAAGTTGGATGTCACTTCGTTGTCGGTGACCCCGTAGGCGCTGGTGAGGCCTTCCTTGATGCGGTTGGTCTCATCATCGGTCAACTGGTCCGTCTGGATTCGCATGGTGTTGCCGGCAACGTTGGCAACGCGCGGCACGGCACCGGGAACGACGTCGTGGACCGCTTTCTCTCCGAGTCCGGCATCCGTGGTGGACACATTGGACACGGTGAACTCAGAACCGCCGCGGAACTCGATGCCCAGGTTGAAGCCGCCCTTGAGCACCGGGATGAGGATGGACAACGCCACTGCCACGGCAGCGATGATGAACCAGATCTTCTTCGAGTCCACAAAATTGTAGGACCGCTTGCCCGTGTAGAGCTCATAGCCGAAGGTCGCGAAGCTGGTAGTCATTACTTCTCCTCGCTGGTGGCGTTGGATGACTTGTTGCCGTTGGACGAGCCGGTGAGCTGCCCCTTCTCGGCAAGGCGTCGTTCGGCGATGGTCATGCGCCGTTCGGCTTCCGCCACGGCACCGGCGTTGCGGGGCCTGACGTTGGCGGGCTTCTCCTCGGCTGTCCGGATCCGGCCGGCACCCCGGTACAACGGCACCGCTCCAAGGCGGTCAGGAGACAGTCCGGAGAAGCGGTGGCCTTCTCCGAAGAACTTGGTGCGGGCCAGGACCTGCAGCATGGGGTGGGTGAACATGAACACGACGATGAGGTCGGCCACAGCGGTCAGGCCCAGCGTGAAGGCAAAGCCACGGACGTTACCGACGGCGACGAAGTACAGCACCACGGCTGCAAGGAGGTTGACTGCCTTGGAGGCCAGAACGGTGCGCTTGGCGCGCTTCCAGCCGTTCTCGACGGCGGACACCAGGCCCCTGCCTTCGCGCAGCTCGTCACGGATACGTTCGAAGTACACGATGAAGGAGTCCGCAGTCTGGCCAATGGCCACAATGAGGCCCGCGACACCGGCCAGGGACAAACGGTAGTTTTCGGTCCAGCCGAGGATGGCGATCGCGAGGTAGGTCAGCGCGCCGGCGACTACGAGGGAAGCGATGGTGACGAGCCCAAGTGCGCGGTACTGGAAGAGCGAGTAGACCACCACGAGCACGAGTCCGATGATGCCGGCCAGGAGACCCAGGCGCAGCTGGTCGCCACCCAGGGTTGCGGAAATCTGTTCCTGTGATTGGATCTCAAAGGAGATCGGCAGCGCGCCGTAGCGGAGCTGCTCGGAAAGCGCCTTGGCGGATGCTTGCGTGAAGTTGCCCGTGATCTGCGGCTTGCCGTCCGTGATGACAGCCAGTGCGCGAGGGGCGGAAATGACCTGGTCGTCCAGGACAATGGCGAACTGTGCCTTGGGATCGTTGCCACCCTGTGCCAGGGACGCGTTGTAGAACTGGTTGAGCCGTTCGGTAACCTTCTTGAACTTCTCCGTAGCGTCGCCGTTGAACTCGATGTTGACGCCCCAGGAGTTGGTGACGGAACCCTGTGCTCCTTGGACCTGGGAGAAGGAAGAATCGGCAATGTCCTGGCCCTTGACCTCTACGGGACCGAGGATGTACTTGATGGCGGGGGTCTTGTCCGTAGCAAGTTCGCACGTCACCAGTGGCTTGGCCGGGTCGGAACGCTCGCGCTTCTCCGCAGCCGGATTGACGCAATCCAGGGCCTCGAATTCCTTTTGGACTTCCGGAGTGACCCAGTTGGTGTCGCTGGCGTTCGTCGGCTCGGCCGTGGGCTTGTTCAGCTGGTCATCGGGCGTGCGCGACTCGGCAGGAATTGCCGCCGGGTCAGCTGCGGCAATCACGGGGCGGAAGTTCATGTCCGCCGAAGCTTGAATGAGGTCGCGGGTTTCCTTCGACGGTGTTCCCGGAAGGCTGACCACCACGTTGCGGCCGGACTGCGTGCTGATCTCGGCTTCTGCTACGCCGGAACCATCAACGCGCTGGCGAATGATCGCCACGGCCTGGTTGAGCTGTTCTTCGTTGATCTCGCTGGAGCCCTCGACGCGTGGCGCCAGGATCATCTGGGTTCCGCCCTCAAGGTCCAGCGCAAGCTTGGGAGCCCACGTGGCGTTGCCGGTGATGACACCCCCGGCCAGAACTGCGGTTAGTACGACGAATATTGCTCCAAGCCAAGTCAGCACTCTGCGCGCTGAATTCCTAGGGCCGGTCCGTGCCATTATCGATCTTCCTGTTATCGCCGGACAGCCGCCGGCCGACGCCGGTGGGCGTCCGCCGGCGGCTCTCCGCTGCCGTAGAAGTTATCTTGCGCGGTGGTACCGCGGCTGACAGTGCTAGTTGTCCTTCTTGTCCTCTTTGTTGAGGCGCGCAATGGTTTCCTCGGGAGTCTCCGGAGCAGCCGGGGCCTCCGTGCCGGTTACGGTGAGCGAGGACGCATCATCCGGAACAACCGGGGTTTCCTCTGCCGGCTGGTCGATGACCTTGGTTACTGCCTGGCGGTGCACCGTGGCTTCGTTGCCCGGGGAAAGCTCCAAAACTACCTTGTTCTCGGCCTCGTCGATGGAGACAATGCGGCCGAACAGGCCAAAGCTGGTCATGACGTCAACGCCCGGAGCAAACTTCGACTGCATTTCAGCCTGCTGCTGCTGGGTCTTCTTGTTGCGGCGGAACATCATGAAGACAAAGAGTCCCAGCATGACGAAGAGCAATATGGTCATTGGATCCACAGGGAAGTTCCGTTCTGTACTTACGTTTGCGTTCACGGCAGCGTCCTGTGCCGAGCGTCATACCAGTCTAGTGGGAAATTCCGGGTGCAGCGTGTTAACCGATGCTGTCTACGCTCTCAGCGTGGTTTTCATCCTCTTCGAACAAGGGAAAGGCTTCCTGGCCAAACACCCCGGCAGGGACGGCATACCCCAGGTGGGTCCAGGCTGACGCCATGGCGATCCGGCCCCGCGGCGTGCGTCCCATCAGGCCTTCACGGACCAGGTACGGCTCTGCCACGGTCTCCACTGTCTCCGGCTCTTCGCCGACGGCGATGGCCAGCGTGGAAAGACCCACCGGGCCACCGTTGAACTTGGTGATCAGGGCCTCCAGGACAGCGCGGTCCAGGCGGTCGAGCCCGCGGGCGTCTACCTCGTACATATCCAGGGCTGCGGCGGCTGACCGCGCGTCGATCTGCTCGATGCCGTGTACCAGGGCCCAGTCGCGGACACGGCGAAGCAAGCGGTTGGCGATACGCGGCGTGCCGCGTGAACGGCCCGCAATCTCCGTAAAGCCGGCCGAATTGACCTTCAGGTCCAACAGGCCTGCGGAACGGCGGAGGACGAGTTCAAGTTCTTCGACCGAATAGAACTCCAAGTGGCCCGTGAAGCCGAAGCGGTCCCTCAGGGGCCCGGGAAGGAGCCCGGCACGGGTTGTGGCACCAACCAAGGTGAACGGCGGGAGCTCCAGTGGAATGGCGGTGGCTCCGGCGCCCTTGCCCACCACGATGTCCACGCGGAAGTCTTCCATGGCCATGTACAGCATTTCTTCGGCGGGCCGGGACATGCGGTGGATTTCGTCCAGGAACAGGACTTCGCCCTCCGACAAGGAGGAGAGGATGGCAGCCAAATCCCCGGCGTGCTGGATGGCCGGGCCACTGCTGATCCGCAGGGGAGCATTCATCTCGGCAGCGATGATCATGGCAAGGGTGGTCTTGCCGAGTCCCGGAGGCCCTGACAAAAGAACGTGGTCGGCGCTCCGATCACGCATGCGTGAGGCTTCCAGGACCAGCGAAAGCTGCTTCCGGACCCTGTGCTGGCCCACGAAGTCGTGAAGGTTTTTGGGCCGGAGGGCGGCCTCGATGACACGCTCTTCCGGTTCCTCGCCCCCGGCGACCAGGGATTGCTCAGCCACGGCTGCCTACGCGGTTGCCCGCACGGGCCCCGTCCTGGCCCAGCCAGCGAAGGGTCGCGCGAAGGATCTGGGCGACGTTGCCCGAGTCCACGAGCTCGGGTGAGTCGGCCATGGCTTTGTCGATGCTGCCCGTAGCGTCTTTTTCCGACCATCCCAGGCTGGTCATGGCCGCAACTACCTGTGGCTTCCACTCAGCGGTTACCGGTGCGGCAGGGGCGCTGGCGGTGCCTGTGCCATGGGGAACCAGCTTGCCTGCCAACTCCAGGACGATCCGGCCAGCGACCTTCGGCCCGATGCCCGGGACCTTGGTGAACGCCTTGCCGTCTCCGGTGTGCGCGGCCACGCGGATGGCCTCCGGCTCATGGACGGCAAGGACGGCCAACGCCAGCCGCGGCCCTACTCCGCTGACGCTGAGAAGGACATCGAAGACCTCACGTTCGTCGTCATCGGCAAAGCCAAACAGCGTCAGCGAATCCTCACGGACGATCATGGACGTAAAGAGCTTGGCTTCATCGCCGGGCTTCAGGTGGCTCAGCGTCTGTGGTGTGGCGTGGACGCTCATGCCTGCACCGTTGAGGTCGATCACTGCCGTCGACAACCCGACGTGGGCAACCGTGCCACGAAGAAAACTGATCAAGACCGGGCTCCTGTAACTATCCGAACATATCTACGAATACCCTAGCAAGCGCAGCCGGCATTCAGCGCGCGCGCCGCGCCTTCGCTTCAGCTTCTGCCCATGCTTTCTGGGCTGGCGTCAGGGCAGAGCTGCCCTTTGCACCGGGAGCTCCCGTCCCGTTTCCCGCCCGCCAGGCGTGGGTGAGCGCCAAGGCGAGGGCGTCGGCGGCATCGGCCGGCTTGGGCGGGGCGTCCAGGCGAAGGATCTTGGTGACCAGCTTGGTGACGGCGTCCTTGTTGGCACTTCCGCTGCCCGTGACCGCCGCCTTGACTTCGGATGGCGTGTGCAGTGCCACCGGTATGTCCCGCCGGGCGGCAGCCGCAATCACCACTCCCGACGCCTGCGCCACGCCCATGACGGTACTGACGTTCATTTGGGAGAAGACGCGCTCCACGGCCACCACATCGGGTTGATGAAGGTCCAGCCACTCATCGATTGCCTGGGCGATGACCAGCAGGCGCCTGTCCAGGGTGAGTTCCGCCGAGGTACCGACGACGCCGACAGCCACCATGGTTGCGCGGCGGTTCCGTTCGATATCCACGACGCCGATCCCGCAACGGGTAAGGCCCGGATCGACTCCCAATACGCGAAGAGTCAAATCCGGGCCTTTCTCAGTGAATGTAACGCCTCAGCGGATGTGAGGCTGCCGGCGTGAACGGCTGTTAGTCGGCGTCGAGGGCTGCTTGGACCTCGTCGCTGAAGTCGGCGTTGCTGTAGACGTTCTGGACATCGTCCAGGTCTTCCAACGCGTCCACCAGCTTCATGAACTTCTTGGCACCATCGACATCGAGGTCCACCTGCATGGACGGCACAAACTCTGCCTCATCCGACTCGTACTCGATTCCGGCCTCCTTCAGGGCATCGCGGATGGCCTGAAGGTCCGAAGGCTCGGAGTGGATTTCCCAGTTGTCGCCGCTGTCCTTGACCTCTTCGGCGCCGGCGTCGAGGACGGCCATAAGGATGTCGTCCTCGGACAATCCATTCTTGGGCAGGACGACGACACCCTTGCGGGTGAACAGGTAGCTCACGGATCCGGGATCGGCAATGGTGCCGCCGTTGCGCGAAATCGCCAACCGGACCTCGGAGGCTGCACGGTTCTTGTTGTCCGTCAAACATTCGATGAGCAACGCCGAACCCTGCGGACCGCGGGCTTCGTACATGATCTCGGTGTAGTCCACCACTTCACCGGTGAGGCCGGCGCCGCGCTTGATGGCGCGGTCGATGTTGTCGTTGGGCACCGAGGTCTTCTTGGCCTTGGTGACTGCCAGTTCCAGGCCAGGGTTGCCGGCGAGGTCCGGACCACCCATGCGGGCGGCAACTTCGATGTTCTTGATCAGTTTGGCGAACGACTTTGCACGGCGGGCGTCAATGACGGCTTTCTTGTGCTTGGTGGTCGCCCATTTGGAGTGGCCTGACATGCTTTACGCTTCTCCTCTGATCATTCGAATAAAGAGTTCATGCACGCGCTTCTCCCCTGTTACCTCCGGATGGAAGGAAGTGGCCAGCAAACGGCCGGAGCGCACTGCAACAATTCTAGCCATCCCGTGCAGGGTGGCCGTGTGGCTGGCGTGGTCGGGATCCACCTGCGCCAGGATCTCAACGTCCGGACCAACCCGTTCCACCCACGGTCCGCGGATGAATACCGCGTGCACCGGGTCCACGCCGGACTCGCCGGCACTGAAATCAAGGCCCTTGAAGTCCAGGTCCGTCTCAAATGATTCCCGTTGGCGCCCAAAGGCGTTGCGGCGGACCGTGATGTCAAGCCCACCGAAGGTCTGCTGGGGGTTTCCGACCAAGTCTGTGGCGGGGTCCGCGATGTCGTTGGCGAGCAGGATCATGCCTGCACACGAACCGTAGACGGGAAGTCCGTCGGCGATCCGTTGGCGCAAGGGATCAGCTACGTCGAATATCCTGGCGAGCTTGTCGATTGCCGTTGACTCGCCGCCAGGGATGATCAGGCCGTCAATGTCATCGAGTTCCCCGGCCCTGCGGATCCCGACACCGGTGGCGCCTGCAGCTTCCACCGCGTGGATGTGCTCGCGGAAGTCGCCTTGGAGCGCCAGCACGCCGATCCGGAGTCCGGCACCAACGCGCGACGAAGCGTCGGAAAGGGTTTTGGTCATTGGACCATCATAGTGTCCGCAGACCCCACGGGCGGCAACGGGACAAGGCTCCATGCCGCAACTGGGATATATTACAGAGCATGTTTTCCTTCAGCGTCCCCCTCGGCAAGCTGGTCCGCGGCCTGTCCCGGCTCCGCGGCGGAGGCTCGGCATTTCCCGGCCTCGTAGTGGAAAAAATCGACCCCGGCTTCATGGAACGGACCCTGGCTTCCCTGCCCCATGGGGTGGCCGTTGTCAGTGGGACGAACGGCAAGACAACCACAACCAAAATGGTGGTGGAACTGCTCGAAAGCCAAGGCCTGAAGGTGTTCACCAACCGCAGCGGCAGCAACTTCACCCGCGGCGTGGCTGCGTCCCTATTGGGGGATGTGGACTGGCGCGGAAAACTCGACGCCGACGTGGCGGTGCTGGAACTGGATGAGGCGCACGCCGTGCACTTCGTCAACAAGGTCTCGCCGCGCTTCAGCCTGCTGCTGAATGTGCTGCGTGACCAACTGGACAGGTTCGGCGAAATCGACAAGACCGCCCGCCTCCTGGAACACATCGCCATGAAGACCACGGACACCGTGGTGTTGAACCGGGAAGATCCGCGGGTAGCCCGGATTGCCGGCAGCGTGCAGGGACTCGGGTCCGTCCACCATGCCGCGGTCCGCTACTTCGGCCTCGATGAGTCGCTGCGGAGTACTTTCCCCAACGACGACGAAATGCGCACGGCTACCGGAACCGCTTCCCCCGGCACCACCCCCGCAGGCGAGCTGCCTGCGGCACCGGACGCCGACGTCGTACTGCGCCGCGTAGGTGCCCGCGACGCCGACTTTGAGTTCGACGGCGAAACGGTGACCACCCCCATGAAGCTCCGTGGCGTCTATAACATCTTCAATGCTGCTGCAGCGTTGTCGCTGGCCCGCGCAATCCTGGGAACCGGCGCTGTGGACACCCCCAAGCTGGTCAAGGCCCTGGGTGAAGTAGCGCCGGCCTTCGGCCGCGGTGAGAGCCTCACGGTTGACGGCCAGCCGCTGGAACTGGTGCTGGTGAAGAACCCCAGCGGATTCCGGCTGGGCCTTAAGTCATTCCCGGCGGGCGGGTACGCAACCATGATCGCCATCAACGACAACTACGCGGACGGCAGGGATATGTCGTGGCTGTGGGACGTTGAATTCGAATCGCTGCGCGAAGACGGCGTGGAAGTCCTCACGGGCGTCCGCGCCTACGACATGGCGCTTCGCCTCCAGTACGACGAGGTGCCCTTCGGCGCCGTCGAAACTGACATCACGGCTGCGCTGCGCAAGTTCATTGACGGATCCCGCGGCAAACCCAAGAGGATCTTCTGCACCTACACGGCCATGCTCGCCATCCGCCGTGAACTGGCCAAAATCACCATTGTTGAGGTGGTCTCATGACATCGGAATCAAAAGGAACCCTTCGGGTCCTCCAGCTCTATCCGAAGGACATGAACATCTACGGGGACTGGGGCAACGCACTGGTTCTCCAACAAAGGATCAAGTGGCACGGCTATACCCCGGAACTCCTTGAATACAACGTCGGCGACGAGTTCCCCGACGACGTGGACCTTATTGTGGGCGGAGGCGGCCAGGACAGCGGCCAGGTAGTCATCCAGGAGGATCTTCAGGCCCGGGCCGCACAATTGCGCGCCCTGGCCGAGGACGGCGCGCCCATGCTGGTTATCTGCGGCCTGTACCAGTTGTTCGGCAAATTCTTCAAGACCAGCGCCGGTCCCGTCATTCCGGGAATCGGCATCCTTGACGTCGAGACCCAGGGCACCGATGAACGCCTGATCGGCAACGTGACCCTGAAGTCCCCCGAATTCGGCGAAATCCTTGGGTACGAGAACCACAGCGGGCAGACCACCCTGGGACCCGGCGTCGAACCTCTTGGCACGGTGACCAAAGGCGCCGGCAACAACAGCAAGGACGGCCACGAGGGGGCGCGCTACCGGAACGTGGTGGCCAGCTACCTCCACGGCTCGCTGCTGCCCAAGAACCCTGCCATCGCCGACTTCCTGATCAAGACCGCCGCGGAACGCAAGTTCGGTGAGTTTGTTCCGGGAAAGCCCGACGACGGATACGCCCGCCTCGCCCGCGAACACGCTGCCCGCCGCCCGCGGTAAGGCGCTACTTCTCCTGGGTGACCAGCAGCTCGCGGGCTCCCGCGGCCGCTGCACCCATGGACTCGACTACCGTCCGGGTACGTAGGCGGGTTTCGGCGTCGGCAGCCGGCGACGCACAGACACCTTGGGGCGCGTCACTGGCCACGGAGCACCAGCGGTAGGGGTCGCGGACGATCACCGAGGGCGCCCAGGCAAGATCGGATGCGGTCCACTGACCGGCCTCGTTCTGGCTGAACTGGGCGCGTACCAGCAGTCCTTCATTGTTGACCACGTACCACGGTGACAACTCGGTGACGCCGTTGCCCAGGCCATAGACAATCCAGGTGCCCTTGTAATTCTCGATCGGGAGCACGGAATGGGTGTGGTGGCCGTAGATCATGGTGAACTGCCCGCTGTCCACCAGCGCATGGGCGGTCTCCTGCTGCTGCGCGTTCGGCTCACTGGCGTATTCGTCTCCTGCGTGCATGACGCCCAGCACAATATCCGCTCCCGAGGCGCGCGCCTGTTTTGCCTTGGCAATCATCACGGCCGGGTCAAGCTCGTCGACCAACCACGGATACTCCGGGATCTGGCCGTTGTGGCCATAGGTGCCTTCGATGACGGCCACGGTGGCCGCAGGGGTCTTGAGCAGCAGGATTTCTTTTGAGGCCGCCTCGGTACGGTAGGAGCCTGTGTGCTTCAGGCCGGCCGCATCCAGGGCATCCAAGGTCCGCAAGAGACCTTCGGTTCCGCGGTCGATGGTGTGGTTGCTTGCTGTTGTGCAGGCTTGGTATCCCACATCTTTCGAGGCCGCGATGATCTGCGGCGGCACGTTGAACGACGGGTAAGCGGAGAACGGACCCTCAGAGGTGGCCACCGGAGTTTCCTGATGGCAGATCGCAAGGTCGCTGGCACTGATGTAGCGGCGCTGGCCCTCCAGGAGCGGGACGAAGTTGTAGCCGGGCTGTCCTGCCGCGGCCGCATCAGCGCGCGCCTGTTGCCAGAGCTGGGTGTGAACCAGCATGTCTCCGGTGACCGTGACGGACGTGCAGCGAAGCGTTGGGCACGCCGGCCCTTTGCCGGGGGTCGGGGTCGGGGTGGGCGTCGGAGTGGGCGTGACCGTCTCCGGCGCTGCCGCAGTACTGCTTGATTGATCGGGCTCTTCGGCGAGCACGCCGCAGGAGTTCAGCGACAGCGACAAGGCGGCGGCAATCGCCAGCACGGCCGCCGGCTTCGCCAGTGAGCGGACCCGGAAAAAGGTGATGTTCCCCATAGGGCCAATCCTATGGGCGCGCCCCGCGAAGAAGGGTGCGTGCCACCCTTGAGGACGTGCTTGTTAAGTGAAAGAGTCACTTCATGACCAATCCCCTGCTGTCTCCCAGCGAGCTGCCCTTCGGGCTTCCACCCTTCGCGGACATCTCCCCCGAACACTATGCAGAAGCGATCGACGCCGGGCTCGCTGCGCAGCTGCAGGAAATCACGGCGATTACGGGCAACTCCGAACCCCCGACCTTCGAAAACACTGCCGCTGCCATGGAACGCTCAGGACAGCTCCTGGCACGCGCTGCCGCGGCCTTCTTTACGCTGGTCTCGGCCGATGCCTCCGAGAAAATCCGGGAGATCGAGACTGATGTGTCCCCCAAGCTGGCTGAACACCAGGATGCCATCTACTTGAACAGCGGCCTCTACGAACGGTTCCTCGCTATCGACACTTCTTCGCTGGATGCCGCCTCCGCGCGCTTGGTGGAGGAGTACCTGAAAGAGTTCAGGCAGTCCGGCATCCAGCTGGACCAATCCAGCCAGGACCGGCTCCGTGCCATCAACGCCGAACTCTCCAGGCTGGGCACTGACTATGGGCAGCGCGTCAAAGAAGGAATGAAAGCGGCCGCCGTCCTGGTCGAGGACCCTGCCGGTTTGGCGGGCCTTTCCACCGAAGACATCGCAACTGCCGCCGAGGCCGCGAGGGAGGCAGGAGCGGACGGCAAGTACCTGCTCGGCCTCATCCAGCCCAGCAACCAACCTGTGCTGGCTTCGCTTGAGGATCGTGAGGTCCGGCGCCGACTTTACGAGGCTTCCGTTTCCCGTGGAATCGAAGCCGGGCCCCTGGATGTGCGGGACCTCATTGCGCGCACCGTCCGCCTCAGGGCAGAGAAAGCAAGCCTCCTGGGATTCCCGAATTTCGCGGAGTTGATGGTGGACCGGCAGACCGCCCCGGACTTGGCAGCAGTACAAGGCATGCTCACCAAGCTCGCCCCTGCGGCGATGCGGAACGCACACGCCGAAGCCCGGGCCTTGGCCGAAGAAGCCGGGCACAGCCTGGAACCTTGGGATTGGGCCTACTATTCGGCCCGGGTACGCAAGGAAAAGTTCCAGGTGGACGAGCAAGCCCTGCGCCCCTACTTCGCCCTGGAATCGGTACTTGTGAACGGGGTTTTTCATGCCGCCACGCAGCTCTACGGGGTTACGTTCCACGAGCGGCCCGACCTTCAGGGCTACCACCCCGACGTCCGGGTGTGGGAAGTCCGGGACGGGGACGGCAGCAGCCTCGGTCTCTTCCTGGGCGACTATTTCAGCAGGGAGACCAAGCGTGGCGGAGCGTGGATGAACTCCCTCGTGGACCAGTCCCACCTTTTGGGAACCCGGGCGGTAGTCATCAATAACCTCAACGTCAGCAAACCGGCGCCCGGCGAACCTGCGCTGCTGACCCTGGACGAGGTCCGCACAGTGTTCCACGAGTTCGGGCACGCGCTGCACGGCTTGTTCTCCGACGTGGCCTTCCCACGGTTCTCCGGGACATCAGTACCGCGGGACTTCGTCGAGTACCCTTCCCAGGTCAATGAGATGTGGCTCACGTGGCCGGAAGTGCTGGCAAACTATGCCCGGCATCATGTCACGGACCAGCCACTGCCCGGGGAAACAGTGGAGAAACTCGAGGCATCGCTCCTCTGGGGTGAAGGTTTTGCGACCACGGAATACCTCGGCGCCGCGCTGTTGGACATGGCGTGGCACGCTTTGGGGGCAGAAGAAATCCCCGAAGACATCATGGATTTCGAAAGCCGGTCCCTCGTGGACTCCGGGATCGCCCATCCGCTGATCCCGCCCCGCTACCGCAGCGGCTACTTCCAGCACATTTTCGCGGGCGCAGGATATGCAGCGGGGTACTACTCCTACATCTGGAGTGAAGTCCTGGACGCGGACACCGTCGAATGGTTCAAGGACAACGGCGGGCTGACCCGGGCAAACGGTGACCACTTCCGTCAGGAACTGCTCTCCCGCGGCAACAGCCGCGACCCCCTCGAGTCCTTCCGGAAATTCCGCGGACGCGACGCCAGGCTTGAACCACTTCTAAAACGCCGCGGCCTCGGCGAGGCTTGAGCCTGGAGGCATAAAACAACGACGCCGGCTGGTCACCGTTAAGGTGGCCAGCCGGCGTCGTCGGGGTGCTTTACCAGCCGCGTTCGGCCAGGCGGTGGGGTTCGGGGATTTCGTCGACGTTGATGCCGACCATCGCCTCGCCGAGGCCGCGGGAGACCTTCGCGATCACGTCCGGGTCATCGTGGAACGTGGTTGCCTTGACGACGGCGGCGGCGCGCTGGGCCGGGTTGCCGGACTTGAAGATACCGGAACCGACGAACACGCCGTCAGCGCCGAGCTGCATCATCATCGCAGCATCAGCCGGGGTCGCGATGCCACCGGCGGTGAACAGCACCACCGGGAGCTTGCCCGTGGCAGCAACTTCCTTGACCAGCTCGTACGGGGCCTGCAGTTCCTTCGCCGCAACGTACAGTTCATCCTCGGGCAGGGAAGAGAGCTTCGCGATCTCGGCACGGATCTTGCGCATGTGACCGGTGGCGTTGGAAACATCGCCGGTGCCGGCCTCGCCCTTGGAACGGATCATCGCCGCACCCTCGTTGATCCGGCGCAGCGCCTCACCCAGGTTGGTGGCACCGCACACGAACGGGACGGTGAAGTTCCACTTATCGATGTGGTTGATGTAATCGGCCGGGGTCAGGACCTCGGACTCGTCGATGTAGTCGACACCGAGGGACTGCAGGACCTGCGCTTCGACGAAGTGGCCGATGCGGGCCTTGGCCATCACGGGGATGGACACCGCGGCAATGATTTGATCGATCATGTCCGGATCGGACATACGGGACACGCCGCCCTGGGCGCGGATATCGGCAGGAACACGCTCAAGGGCCATCACGGCGACGGCGCCGGCGTCCTCGGCAATACGGGCCTGCTCGACGTTAACGACATCCATGATGACGCCGCCCTTGAGCATCTCAGCCATACCCCGCTTAACGCGGTTGCTGCCCGTGACGCTGTTCGCGGACGAACCGGCTTCGTTGCTTACATCTGGTGTAGACACAAAAACCCCTATGGGTAGATAAACGACCTTCTGACCGGCAGCACACAGCAGAGGACCGCAATCAGCGCACACCGGGTTTTCAGGTCAAGGTGACCAAGTACTAGTAATACTAGTCGCACCACGCAGGCGCGCAGTACTTGTATTACCCGGCAGGATCGCCTTAGTGGGGGCTTCAACAGGACAGCTGCACAAAAGCCGCAGGCAAGGTCTGGTCAGATGCCAGTTCCCTTGGTGTCGGCCAGCGCTTGCCTGTGAACCGCGGCCATCCTCTGGACGATGGTGATGACGCTCGCAATGGCAAGCAGGACCAAGGTGGCGAAGAGAACCACCTGCGGCAAACCCAGCCCCGTCAAACCGGTGACCAGGAGGACCGAAGCCAACCTTTCAGCCCGCTCGGCGATGCCCACGCTGGCGCTGTACCCTAGCGACTCGGCCTTGGCCCTGACGTAGGAAACCACCATTCCCAGCACAAGGCAGATGACCGCGGCGAATCCGATGGCGGGATCGCCGCCACCAGTGAAGAACCAGATAGTGATGCCGGCGAAGATTGCGCCGTCGGCCAGCCGGTCGAGGCTGGAATCCAGGAAGTTGCCCCATCCACCGCTCCTGCCGTGAAGCCGCGCCATGATCCCGTCCACGACGTCGGAGAAGGCAAAGATTGCGATCATCAGCGACCCCCACCACAGATGCCCCAGGGGATAAAGGACCAGGCCGCCGAAAATGACGCCTGCGGTGCCGATGATTGTCACGGCGTCGGGCGATACGCCCATCTTGAGGAGCCAACGGGCGAAGGGGGTGAAGAGTGATGTGAAGAAACCGCGCGCATGCCTATTGAGCATTCGACTACCCTGGCCAGGCTTCGGCCACGAGCTTGCGGACCTCATCGAGAGTCTGCGTGATGGCCTTGGTTTGGGCAATGATCGGGAAGAAGTTCCCGTCGCCGCCCCATCGTGGAACCACGTGCTGGTGCAAGTGCGCGGCAATGCCGGCCCCGCCGGTCACGCCCTGGTTCATGCCCAGGTTGAATCCGCTCGGGTTGGAAACCTTCCGCAGTACACGCATTGCCGTCTGGGTAAGCTCTGCGAACTCCGCTGTTTCTTCAACAGTGATGTCCGTGTAGTCAGGCACGTGACGATAGGGGCAGACCAGCAAGTGCCCCGGATTATAGGGAAAAAGGTTGAGCACGACGTAGCACGTCCTGCCCCTGTAGACGATGAGCGATTCCTCATCCGAACGCGTTGGACCAACACAGAAGGGGCAGTCGTCCTTGTTCTTGAACTGGTCCTGCCCACCCTTGATGTAGGCCATGCGGTGCGGAGTCCACAGGCGCTGGAAAGCGTCCGGGACGCCGGCGAGCCCAAACTCGTCGGTTACGTTTGAGTCGCCGGGGTACCCGGCTTCCGCGCCTGTGTTCTCCTGCACCGTATCTACATCCGTTCCGTTAGCTCTCGCGGTTCTTCACGGCGTCGACAATCCTGCGGACGGCCTCAGCCACCGGCACGCCGTTGTCCTGGCTGCCGTCGCGGAAGCGGAAGGACACGGCGCCAGCCTCGGCGTCCTCGCCACCTGCGATGAGGACAAAGGGAATTTTGTCCTTGCTGGCCGTACGGATTTTCTTCGGGAAGCGATCCGACGAGATATCAACCTCTGCCCGGATGCCGGCGGCCTTCAACTGGTCAACGACGTCGAACATGTAGTCGTTGAAAGCTTCGGCCACGGGAATACCTACTACCTGGACCGGAGCCAGCCACGCCGGGAAAGCGCCGGCGTAGTGTTCCGTGAGCACGCCCATGAAGCGTTCAACCGAGCCGAACAGTGCCCGGTGGATCATCACGGGACGCTGGCGGGTACCGTCGGCGGCCTGGTACTCGAGTTCGAACCGCTCGGGGAGGTTGAAGTCCAGTTGGATGGTGGACATCTGCCAGGTACGTCCCAGGGCGTCCTTTGCCTGGACGGAGATCTTGGGGCCGTAGAAAGCTGCTCCCCCGGGATCCGGCACCAGTTCCAGCCCTGAGGCTTCGGCAACCTCTGCAAGGGTCCGGGTTGCTTCTTCCCAGGTGGCGTCGTCTCCAACGAACTTTTCCTCGTTCTTGGTGGAAAGTTCCAGGTAGAAGTCGTCAAGGCCGTAGTCCTTGAGGAGGCCCAGGACGAAGTTCAGGGTGGTGGTGAGTTCGTCCTTCATCTGCTCGCGGGTGCAGTAGATGTGGGCGTCGTCCTGTGTCATGCCACGGACGCGGGTCAAGCCGTGCACGACACCGGATTTCTCGTACCGGTACACGGAGCCGAACTCGAACAGCCGCAGCGGCAGTTCCCGGTAGGACCGGCCGCGGGAACGGAAAATCAGGTTGTGCATGGGGCAGTTCATCGGCTTCAGGTAGTAGTCCTGGGCCGGCTTGCGGACTGTTCCGTCCTCATTGAGTTCGGCATCCACCTGCATGGCCGGGAACATGCCGTCCTTGTACCAGTCCAGGTGACCGGATACTTCGTAGAGGTGTCCCTTGGTGATGTGCGGGGTGTAGACGAACTCATAGCCGGACTCCACGTGCCGCTGGCGCGAATAATCCTCCATGGCCTTGCGGATGATTCCGCCCTTCGGGTGGAAAACGGGCAGGCCGGAGCCGAGTTCGTCCGGGAAGGAGAAAAGATCCAGTTCCACGCCAAGCTTGCGGTGGTCGCGGCGCTCGGCCTCGGCAATACGTTCCTGGTATGCCTTCAGCGCATCCTTGGTGGGCCAGGCCGTTCCGTAAATACGCTGGAGCTGCTGGTTGTTCTGGTTTCCCAGCCAGTAAGCGGAAGAGGAACGGGTCAGCGCGAAAGCGTTCGAGATCAGCTTGGTGTTGGGAAGGTGCGGACCACGGCAGAGATCGCACCAGACAGTATCGCCGCTTTTGCGGTCCACGTTGTCGTAAATGGTGATGTCGCCTGCGCCGACCTCGACGTTGACGCCTTCGGCGGAGTCGCCGGCGTCGTTCTTTTTTCCGAGCAGTTCAAGCTTGTAGGGCTCGTTGGCCATGGCTTGGCGGGCTTCTTCTTCGGTGACCACGCGGCGGACGAACTTCTGGTTCTGGTTGATGATCTTTTGCATCATCTTTTCCAGCTGGCGCAGGTCTTCCGGAGTGAACGGTTCAGCGACGTCGAAGTCGAAGTAGAAACCGTCGGTGATGTAGGGGCCGATGCCGAGCTTGGCATCGGGCCGCAGCTGCTGCACAGCCTGGGCCATGACGTGGGCGGTGGAGTGGCGGAGGACATTGAGGCCATCAGGGGACTCGATGGTGACGCCCTCGACGCTGGCGCCGTCCGCGAGGGGCTGGTCAAGGTCCTTGAGCACACCGTCAACACGGGCTACAACAACATCGCGGCGCTCGAAGAAGAGTTCCGCGCCTGTAGTCCCCTCCGTCACCTTGGTCTCTTCGCCATCGACGATGAGGGTGATCTGCTGGGCATCTGACACGGGTGTCTCCTATTCATAGTGAAGGCTTCATAGCTTGTGGCGTACGGGGACCACAGCCAGCCATCGTCAATCGTATCGGTTCCCGTCGAGGGCGGCCAAAGCAGCACGCCGGTCCCGGAACCAACTGCCGTTCAGCTTCCAAGACCCGTAATGGCAAGGTTTCGACTGATGCCGTCAAGCGGCCCGGGAAGGAATCTTTCCCGTGGATCAACGACGCCGGAACCTGGCTTTTCGTGGAACGGCAGGGTTTCGGGGCGGCTCAGGTCCCAGGCTTTGGTGGCACTGAGGCTGATCCCCTTGGGTCCCGTCCTTCGTGTAGTTCCGCGGATCAGCAACAACCTGGTACCGAACAGGAGGGGTCCTGACTCTTCCTGGGCCTCATGGAAGAAGACGCTGTCAATGCAACCAGTGCCGTCATCAATACTGATGAACACCACACGCCTTCCTCCCCGCATGGGTGGCGTTTGGGTTGCGACCCGGACCCCGGCTACCAGGACTTCCGTACCGTTCCGCAGCCCCAGCAGCTTGTCCGCCGTGGTTACTCCCAGTTTGTCCAGCAATGGCCTGTGGCTCTCCATCAAGTGCTCGCTGACGTCCACTGCCATCAGGTCCAATTCAGCGCGGACATTGTCCACCATTGTTGGTGCAGGCAATGCCGCCGGCAGGTTCCGGAGCTCCACATCACCCAGGGGAAGAGCCAACTGCCCGTCGATGACCTCGGGCTTTTTGGCGGGGGAACTTTGCAGGGCCTGCAGATGCTGCACCAGATCGGCCCGGTTGGCCCGGCTCCCCGAATCTTTATGGAGATGGTCGAAGGCACCCAATTGGGCCAGCCTCTTGATGTTGGGCTTGCTGATCCTGGCCCGCGTCCGGAGATCCGCTAACGAATCGAAGGGCTGGCCCGCCACGATCCGCTTCAGCTCAGCACCGGACAAGCCGTAGATCCCGGTCAGGCTCAAGCGGATCCCCAGCTTGCCGGCATGGGGACCTTCCTGGATTCTTTCAACGCGGTACTCGGCCTGGCTCCTGTTGATGTCCAAGGGAAGGATGGGAATGCCGAGTCTCCTGGCCTCAGAAACCAACAGCCGCTTCGGATACATCCCGGGATCGTGCTCCCAGAGGCCGGCAAGGAAGGCTTCCGGATGGTGGGCTTTCAGCCACGCTGATTGGTAGGTGGGTACCGCAAAAGCGGCTCCATGCGCCTTGCAGAACCCAAAACTTCCGAAGGCTTTCAGCGTCCCCCAGACTTTGTCCACTACGTCCGGGGAATACTTTTTGATGGCTTCCTTCCGGAAATAGGCTTCAACTCCGGGTTCCCGGGCCTCATCCCCCAACGCCCGGCGGAACTCGTCAGCCATGGCCAGTCCGCATCCCGTCATGACGTCGAAGGTCTTCAGGATTTGCTCATGGAAGACCGTCACGCCGTGGGTTTCCTCAAGAACCGGCTTCAAATCAGGATGCGGGTAGGACTCGGGGGCAAAGCCGTGCCGGTGTTCAAGGAAGGGCCGGACCATATCCGATTTCATGGGCCCGGGCCTGAACAATGAGATATCGATGATGAGGTCGTTGAATTCCCGGGGTGCCATCTTTCCGATGAGTTCGCGTTGCCCCGGAGACTCGATCTGGAAGCAGCCCAGAGTATGGGTGCTCCGGATCAATTCGAAGGTTGCCTCATCATCGAAAGGTACGGCGTTGAGGTCGATTCTGCCGTCGCTGGAAATGTAGTCCGGACCTTCACCCCCAGGTCCGGTTTGATGGCCGCCGGCGGCAACGACTTCCGCCTTTCCGGGATGGATCCTGATGACTTCGCGCACTGCAAACGCCATGGCGCTTTGCATCCGGACACCCAGGACATCCAGCTTCAGCATGCCCATGGGGTCCATGTCGTGTTTATCGAACTGGCTCATCGGCAGACCGAGTCCGCTCGGCTGAACGGGTGTCCTGTCCAGGAGTCCGGCGTCTCCCAGGATCACGCCGCAGGGATGCATGGAGATGTGCCGGGGCAAGCGGTCCAAACGCTCGGTGAGGTCCACCAGCAAGTCCAGCTGTTGGTTCGTGTCCAAGGAGCCGTGGTCCCTGCCGGCCTCGATCCGTTGTGCAAACTGGCGCAATTCCGGCTTTTCAACCAATGCTTCCCTGAATTTTCGGGCCGAAAATCTCCACAGCTGTTTGGCGATTTCCCCGACTTCGCCTTCATCCATTCCCAAGGCCATCCCGGCATCCCGGACGGCTCCACGGGCACGGTATCCGTTCTGCATGCTCATCAGGGTCACCCGTTCGGCACCAAAACGGTCGAAGATCTTGCGGTAGACGTTATGGCGTTCAGCGCTTTCCACGTCTATGTCAATGTCCGGCAGGGTGGACCGGTGGCCTGAGAGGAAGCGCTCGAAAATGAGGTCGTGACGGAGCGGATCCACCTGGCTGATGTCAATGAGGTAGTTAACCAGGCTTGATGCTCCTGAACCGCGAGCTGCCACGCGAACTCCCATATCGAGGATCATCTTTGAAACTTCGGCGACAGTGAGGAAGTAGGAGGCAAAACCCAACGTGGCGATGGTCCTCAGCTCGTGCTCCAACCGCGAGCGCATCTTTTCATGGGCCTTGCCGGTGATTCCCGGGTAGCGTCGGCCGATTCCTGCTTCACAGCGTCTGGCCAGTTCGATCATGGGGTCCTGGTCTATGCCAATGATGGAGGCTTCGGGCACCACCGGTTTCTTCCAGCCCATGTCCTGCACCGGATCTATCCTGCATTTGTCTGCGAGCGCCTCGGTGTTGGCAAGGAGCTTGGCCAGTTCTGCGCTTCCTTGCCCTGCGGAGGACATGATTTCCTTGCCGAGTTTCATCATGTCCCCGGCGGGTTTGAGCCATCCCTGCCCTGTTGGTTGAAGCTGGGGTGCCGGTTGAAGCCGGGGTGCGTCGAATAGTTCGGGAAGTGATTTCAGGGTTCGGGCGGAGTCCAGGACATCTGCCGTGGCTGCGCCGTCCAGTGCGCAGTAGCGGACGGCGTTGGTGAGGATGGCGGGGATGTTGTATTCGAGGGCGAGTTTGAGCATGCGGACGGCGCGGGAGGTGCTGAGGGGTTCTCCCGGGGGGCTGAGGTGGGAGACGGTTTCGGCGACGATGGTGCCTTGGGGCATGGCATCTATCCATTGTTTGAAGAGTGTCCGGGGGCGCAGGTATTTCCTGCCGCCCATGGCTTTGCCAACGTCCGAGTCGGGGCCTATCAGGACTGTGAGGACAGGCTTGAGTGTCTGAGGGTCCAGGGTCCTTGAGGCGAGTTCTGCCCTGGTGACTGCCACGGGGACTGTTCCCCCGGCTTTTCCGGAGGTCCGGGAATGGGCATCGGAGATGAGGCGGCAGAGGGCACGGTAGCCGGCGCCTTGGTTGTGGCCGTGGGCAAGTACTACCACCCTGCCGGCTGTTTGGGTTCGGTGGTCGCCGTCGTCATCGAGGATGGCGAGGTCGACGCCGACTATGGGGTCGATGCCTGCATCCATGCATGCTTTGAGGTGTTTGATGGTTCCGTAGAGGCCGTCGCGGTCAGTGCAGGCGAGGGCGGTGGCGCCGTAGGCAGCTGCTGCTTGGGCAAGTTCCTCGGGCCAGGAGACGCCGTAGTGGGCGCTGAAGGCTGTTGAGACGTGGAGGTGGGTGAAGCTCAAGGGTCAGGCCGCTTCCTCGGGTTCCGCTGCACTGCTTGGTGCGGCGTCGTGGATGCGGATGACCCGCCATCGGCCGCTTCCGAGGTGGCGGACGAGGTCAAGGGTGATGTTTTTTCCGGTGTCTTCGGTTTGCCTGCCGGGGTGGGTCCCCGTGTGTGGGGCCGGCACCAGTTGGACGCGCCAGATTTCGTGGTCCACGAGCCCGGCTCCTGTGCCTAGTGGCGCCCGTGTCTCTTCGAGCCACCATTGGCGTCTTTCATACCAGCGGGAGGGTTCTGCACAGACCTGGTAGTCGCGGCCTTGCCATCTGACGTCCTGTGGTTGGCCATCCTCAGTGCAGATGACGTTTACGGACTCGCTGAACAGTCCCATGTGCACGCTCCTTACACCGCAAGACAGATAACCGTTATTCGAAAGTATGTTCGAATAATAGCTAGTTTACGACGCCGGAACGGCAAAACCTACTCAGGGGTTGGCACCTTCTTCCGCCTTGTGGCGACTCGTCGTCCTGCGCTTTTGAGCAAGAGGTCCCGCAGCGGATGCATGGTTTCTGCGAGCGCCACCCTCCCCATCAGCGATGATGCGATCCGAAGTTGCTGGGTGGGCAGTACTCGTTGCTTGTTGTAGGCCGCAAGCGCTTGTTTGCGGGGCAGTTCGTTGAGGAGCCTTCCCAGGGTGACTGCGTCGACCAGGGCTTCGCAGGCTCCCCTGCCAAGGTTCGGCGTCATGGCGTGGGCGGCATCCCCCAGCAGCACGATGCCTTCCTTGGCGTAGCGGGCCATCGGCGGGGTTGTCCAGATTCTTTGGGCGAGGGATGTTTCGGGGTTGCCTCCCCAAGGACGTGCTGCACCGCCGGCGAATGGTGTTGGAAGATGTGCCTGGTCAATGCCAGGGCTTCTTCCACGTCAACTTGGTCAGGCCCGAGGCCGGACCGGAAGGAGGCGTACCAGTTGGTCCCCGATCCCGTGGGGGCGAGCCCGAAGAGCGTGGCGCTCCCCCAGTATTCTCCGACGTCGGACGGTGACGGCTGGGAGGGGATGACACCCCTGACGGCCAGGAATGGCGTGGGACGTGCTTGGGTGCGGCTTCCCCAAGCTGTCCGGCGAACGATGCTGTGGACTCCGTCGGCGCCCACCAGCAGCGCGCCATTGTTCGGCAGCTCTGCCACTTTTCCGGTGATTCGGGTGACCGACGGCGGAACAGCGGAGTCAAGCATGCGGAGCAGGCCGGGCCGTGAGATGCCCATGAGCACGTTGCCTTGCATGGCGAGCATGGGATGGCCCGAGGGGTCGCGGAGGGCGCCTGAAGCCAGCCGGGCTCCTGCCGCCTTCAGCGTTTCCAGCAACCCGAGTTCCGCCAAAGCCGCTTGGGCGCCGGACCACATGGCCAAGGCTGTTCCCACGCCGGGCAGTTCGGGCCGTTGCTCGTGGATGGTGACGTCGAACCGTCCGGGATCAAGCCGGGCCGCGAGCGCCAAACCGGCAATTCCACCCCCAATGATGTCCACTTTTTCCATGGCCACACTCTACTACTACATTTGTAGTAAAACCATGGTTCAAGGCTAGACTTCGACCATGCCGGACCGACGCACCGAAATAGCCGACGCCGCCGTGGCAATCGTCGCGGCCAAGGGCCTCAAAGGCCTCACCCACAGGGCGGTTGACGCCCAAGCGGGCCTCGCCGTCGGAACCACGTCCAACTATTTCCGCAGCCGCGCCGCTTTGGTGGCTGCCGCCGTCGATCATGTGGAAGCGCGCGACGCCCGGCTCCTGCGGGGTCAAGGAATGGAAGGGCTCCCGACGACGGTGCCGGAGTTGGCAGACCAACTCGCCGGCGCGGTCCTTGCGCTTGCCGGTGAACACGCCGAGTTGACCCGGGCAAGGTTCGCTTTTGCCCTGGACCGTCCCGAGGTGGTCTCCGCCGGTCACGAACGCATGGTTTCCGGCCTGGAGCACCTGCTCCAGGCGATGGGACTGCACGATGCCAGATCCCGGGCGGAAGCTGTTGCCGATTACAGTGACGGCTTGGCATTGCATCTGCTGACTGCCCGGCACGGACAGGAAATGGAGCATTCAACCGTGGCGGACAACGTCCGGCGCCTTCTGGAAGGATGACCTGCAAGGGGTGGACGCAAGCCGGTCCGCAGAGCAACATGGTGGCATGAGCACCCAAGACGCACTCCTGAAGCAGGTCAGCATCACCGCCACGGACCAAAACCTGGTGGCGCGTTTCGAACTGGACGGCAACGTCCCTGATTCCGGCGCCTACGTCGTGGGACTGGTAGCCGCCAACGAAGACTACTCCAATCAGCGAAGACTGGGCATCGAATTCATGAATGGTGAGGCGATCTCGTTCTTCTCTTTCAACCACGCCCTGAGCGCGGAGGAAAACTACGACATCAAAGGCGTGGAACATTCGGGAAACGTGATTACCGGAAGCTTTCCGGCCTCCGCCATCCAAGGCCTTCCCAAAGGGCATGTAATGACTGCCTTCAGTGAAGCCGACGGGCGTGACTTCCAGTCCGGCGTACCCGTCAAGGAAGAGTTCCACGAATCCTGAGGGCGCAGTACTCAGAAGAGGGCAGTACTTAGAAAAGAGCCTGGACCGGTTCGATAAGTTCCGGTGAGTTGTTACGGACATTTCCGACGGCGGCGCCCACCGCATCCAGCGTCCAGTCCGCTGCGGCATCATGGGCGCGGGAGCGGACCATCCGGACGAGTTCTTCGGCGTCTTTTTCCTTGGGATCCAACCAGGCTTCCATTGTGTCTTTGCTCATGGGCAACGGGACCCGGTCATGAAGTGCCGTCAATTCATCGAAAACGGAAGCACTGCGCCGCGTTCGCGCTGATTCCGCCGTCGGGGTGTCTGCGGTGATGATCGACATCGACAGCAGCCACCGTGCGGGATCGTCTTCGGGCAGCGACTGATCCCGCCACCACTCATACAGGCCGGCGAAGACCACGCCCCCACCGTTTCCGGGGTGGACATAGTAGGGCTGCTTGTTCTTGGCCTCGCCCTTTTTCCATTCGTAGTAGCCATCGGCAGGCACCGCACAACGCCTGGCAACCGCAGCCTTGCGGAATGACGGTTTCTCAAGGAGCGTCTCGCTGCGGGCGTTGATCAGGCGGGCGCCGCCCTTGGCATCCTTCGCCCACGACGGTACCAAGCCCCACTTCGCCACATGCAGCTGACGCTTGACGGACTCTTCCACCACGCGTTCCAGAACAATCGGGACCGTGTCCGTCGGAGCAACATTCCATGACTTTTCGAGGGCGACTTCCTTCTCCAGTTCGGCGTCGAACTCGGCCAGAAGGTCACCCACGGCACGGGCCATGACATAGCGTCCACACATGCCACTCAGTCTGCCTTGTCCACGCCCCGCACACCAGCACCGCGGCCGGAGCTGCCCCGTCCGTAACCGGCGTTCGCACGGAGCAGGGAATTATTCGCCGTCACGTTACCGTTGATACCAACGAACCAGCCAGCGTGAAAACGAACAATACTTAGGAGAGCTCTGTGGATTTCACCCCCGACTCCGGCACCATCACCATGTTCTCGACCACTTGGTGTGGATACTGCAACCGCCTGAAGAAGCAGCTTGACGCAAAGGGCATCGGCTACACCGAGATCAACATCGAGGAAGTCGAAGGCACCGCCGAACTCGTCGAGCAGCTCAACGGAGGCAACCGCACTGTCCCCACCGTTCTCTTCCCTGACGGCACTGCCGCCACCAACCCTTCAGCTGCCGAAGTCGAAAACCGCCTCGCGGCCTAAAGCCCGCCAGTCGTTGGCCGCGTAGGACCACGCAACAGGCCCGCCACGGAACAATCCCTTCCCTGTCTGCCACGTGTGATAGACAGAATGGGAATCCGTAGCGGGCCTTGCTGCATTAACGTGCCGCATGGGACAGGCCCGCGCTCCGCCAGTCCGAAGGGAATGTTCATGGTCCACGCAGTCAAAGGCGTCGTCGTACGCTCAAAAGGGGCGCCCGCAACCCTCGAAACCGTCCTGGTCCCCGAACCCGGGCCCGGAGAAGCCCTGGTGGACATCCTGACCAGCGGCGTCTGCCACACAGACCTGCACTACAAGCTCGGCGGCATCAGCGATGATTTCCCGTTCCTGCTCGGCCACGAAGCAACCGGCGTAGTCAGCGCCGTCGGCCCCGACGTCACCGACGTCGCACCCGGTGACCGCGTCGTCCTGAACTGGCGGGCCGTCTGCGGCAACTGCCGGGCCTGCAAGCGCGGCGAGCCCCAGTACTGCTTCAACACGCACAATGCCACCCGGAAGATGACCCTCGAGGACGGCACGGAACTCTCTCCCGCCCTGGGCATCGGCGCCTTCATCGAAAAGACCCTCGTGGCCGCGGGCCAGTGCACCAAAGTAGACCCCGACGCCGATCCCGCCGCCGTCGGACTGCTCGGCTGCGGCGTCATGGCCGGCTTGGGCGCGGCACTGAACACCGGCGGCGTGAAGCGCGGCGACTCGGTGGCCGTCATCGGTTGCGGTGGTGTTGGTGTTGCCGCCATCGCCGGAGCCGCGCTGGCCGGGGCCACAACAATCATCGCCGTGGACATCGACCCCAAGAAGCTCGAACGCGCCAAGGACCTCGGCGCAACCCACACCGTGGACTCATCGGCAGGGGACCCCGTGGAAGAAATCCGGGCCCTGACCGGCGGCTTCGGCGCGGATGTCGTCATCGACGCCGTCGGACGCCCCGAAACCTACAAGCAGGCCTTCTACGCCCGCGACCTCGCCGGAACAGTCGTCCTGGTAGGCGTTCCCACCCCGGAGATGAAGCTCGAACTCCCATTGCTGGATGTCTTCGGCAGGGGCGGATCCCTCAAGTCCTCCTGGTACGGGGACTGCCTGCCCTCCCGCGACTTCCCCATGCTGGTGGACCTCTACAAGCAAGGCAAGCTCGACCTCGACGCCTTCGTCACCGAACGCATCACCATCAACCAGGTGGAAGAGGCGTTCGACAAGATGCACGAGGGCGCCGTCCTGCGATCGGTGGTGGAACTGTGACGTCCGGAAGCAACGTCAGGATCGACCGCGTCGTCACCTCAGGTACTTTCTCCCTGGACGGGGGAACCTGGGAGGTGGATAACAACGTCTGGATCATTGGCAACGACACCGAGTGCCTCGTCATCGATCCGGCCCACAACCCCGCCGAAATCGCAGAGGCCGTCAATGGCCGGAAGGTCACCGCGATCCTCCTGACCCACGGCCACGACGACCACATCCGCTACGCCGGAGAATTCCGCGATCTGGTCAAGGCACCTGTCCACCTGCACCGGGACGACTGGATGCTGTGGCACGCGGTTTTCCCCGACCAGGACCCTGACAAGGCGATCGAGGACGGTGAGGAGTTCACTGTTGCCGGTGCCACCCTGAAGGCGCTCCACACTCCGGGCCATTCCCCCGGATCGGTGTCGTTCCTCCTCCCGGGCCACGGAAAACCGGCCGAACCAGGAGCGAGCGTCAACACCGTTTTCAGCGGAGACACCCTCTTCCAAGGTGGTCCCGGCGCTACCGGACGGTCCTACAGCGACTTCCCCACCATCATTGAATCCATCCGGACACGGCTCCTCTCCCTTCCTGAGGACACCGTGGTTCTGACCGGCCACGGCGAGTCCACCAGCATCGGCGCCGAAAACCCGCACCTGGACGAATGGATCGCACGGGGTCACTAGCCCCCATCACGGCCGGAGGCCGGCTGCCGCTCCAAACACCGGGGCGGCAGCCGGCTCCAGCCGGATAATCACCGACTTGGAAGCCGGGGTGTTGCTGCCCTCGGCCGTCGACTCCAAGGGCACAAGCACGTTGGCCTCGGGGTAGTAGGCCGTCGCGCAACCCCTGGCACTGGGGTACGCCACCAAACGCAACCCGCGCAGCACACGGTCAACGCCGTCGTCGGCTTCGCTGTGAACGTCAACGTACGCGCCATCCGCGAAACCCAACTCCGCCAAATCACCGGGATTGACCATCAACACCATGCGCCCCTTCTTGATGCCCCGGTACCGGTCATTCATGGTGTAGGTGGTGGTGTTGAACTGGTCATGGGCACGGACCGTTTGCAGCATCAGCCGCCCCTGGGGCACCGTGATGGTTTCCAAGGCGTTCACCGTGAACATCGCCTTGCCTGTGGCGGTGGGAAAGGTCCGGCTGTCCCGCGGCCCATGCGGAAGGACAAACCCGTCCACCGCGCGGATCCTCGTGTTGAAGTTTTCGAAGCCGGGCACAACGTGGGAAATGTGTTCCCTGACGGAGTCGTAGTCCCGCCGCATGCCGGCCCAATCCACCGGCACTTTGTCGCCCAAAACCGCCTCGGCCATCCTGGTGACGATCGCAACTTCGGACAGGACCTGTTCCCCGATCGGCGCCAGCCGGCCCGCGGAACGATGGACTGCGCACACCGTGTCCTCGACCGTGACGAACTGCTCCACTCCGCCCTGTACATCGATCTCCGTACGCCCCAAGGCCGGGAGAATCAGGGCCCGCTCCCCCGTCACCGCGTGGGAACGGTTCAGCTTGGTGGAGATCTGCACTGACAGCCGCGTCTTCCGCACAGCGTCCTCGGCAACCTCAGTGTCCGAGATCGCATGGACCAGGTTCCCGCCCAAAGCCACCAGCACCCTGATGCTGCCATCCCGCATTCCTTTGATGCTGTCCACCGAATCCACCCCGGGTTTCCGTGGCGGTTCGAATCCGAATTCCTCCCCCAGCGCGTCCAGGAACCAGGCAGGCATTTTCTCCCAAATGCCCATGGTCCTGTCACCCTGGACGTTGCTGTGACCGCGGATGGGTGAAGGACCGGCTCCGGGCTTACCGATGTTTCCGCGGAGCAGCAGGAGGTTGATGATTTCCTTAATGGTCGCAACGGCCTTCTTGTGCTGCGTCAATCCCATGGCCCACGTGATGATCACCCGCTCAGCCCGGATGTATCTCTGTGCCAACTCGTCAATCTCTGCGCTCGTCAGCCCTGTGGCAACAAGGACGTCCTCTTCCCGCAATGCAGCCAACTGGGCGGCGAAACCCACAAAACCGCTGCAGTGACGGTCAATGAAAGCGCGGTCGAGCACCGTTCCGGGTGCCGCTCGTTCAGCATCCAGGACGCGCTTGGAAACGGCCTGCAACAACGCCATGTCACCGGCAAGCCGTATTTGCAGGAACTGGTCGGCCAAATCCGTCCCCCTGCCCATGAGCCCCCGGGGCTTCTGCGGGTTCCGGAAGTTGATCAAACCTGCTTCGGGCAAAGGATTGACCGCAACAATCGAGGCACCCGCATGCTTTGCCTCCTCCAGCGCGGTCAACATGCGCGGATGGCATGTCCCCGGATTCTGGCCCATGATGATGATCAGGTCCGATTTCGCGAAGTCCGTGTAGGTGATGGCTGACTTTCCCACGCCGATGGTCTCCCCCATGGCCACGCCGGTGGATTCGTGGCACATATTGGAACAGTCCGGAAGGTTATTCGTCCCAAAAGCGCGGACAAAGAGCTGGTACAAGAACGCAGCTTCGTTGCTGGTCCTGCCACTCGTATAAAAGGTGGCTTGGTCCGGATGATCCAGGCCGTTGAGCTCCTGGGCTATGACGTTGAAAGCTTCGTCCCAGGAGACCGGAACATAATGGTCCGAGCCGGCCGCCTTGAAAACCGGCTCCACCAGCCGGCCCTGCTGGCCCAGCCAATACTCAGACCGTGACTCCAAGGAAGCCAAGGAATTCTCTGCCCAGAACGAAGAAGGAATCCTCAGGGGTTCGGCCTCCCAGCCGATGGCTTTGGCTCCGTTTTCGCAAAACTCGGCGGCTTTCCGTTCGGGCGGATCGGGCCAGGCGCAGCTCATGCAATCGAAGCCGTCCTTCTGGTTCACCGCGGTCAAGGTCTTCCAGGCCCGGGCAGGTCCCATCCCGGCCAGAGCATGGGGCAACGTTTCGCTGAGGCTGGGCAATCCTGCCGCCGAGCGTTTGGGCCGGCCGACCGTCAGTTCAGCGTCGGTGTCCTGAAGTGGGTGCTTCTTCCGTGCCATCGTTCCACCGGAGTTTCAGTCTTGGCGATGTTACGTTTTCAATCTATGCCTGTGCCGTCGTTCAGGCGAGCAGTGTGCGGAAGTCGCCGTCGACGATGTGCCCGTAACTTTGGTAAGCCTCGACCACCGCGTCTTCAACTGTCTTTACGTCAAGACCGGGCAGGAGATCGTTCGCAGCTCCCGCCGTCGCCGGGTCCCACTCAAGGCCCAAGGCCGCATAGCTGGCCGTAAGGACCTCACGGATGGGCGCGGAATCCTCCACAACGATCACGGAACTGAACAACCATCCGCCTGAGACCACGCGCTGTGCCGTGCCGATGAGCTTGATGCGGTGCTCCGGCGAATCCGGTGATTGTCCATGGACGCTGAACTCACCGGGACAGTACTCGCCCGCGATTTCGCCGACGGCGGCATGGACGCCAACACTGCGCAACGCGCCGGCCAACAGCTCACCGAACTGCGAGAACCGCGCCTTCGCGTGAACGATCGCGTCCGGGTGCGGCTCAATATGGTCAATGACGAGCGTGCCTTGATGATAGGCGGCCGCCCGCCCGCCGGCCTTCCGGACCAGAGGCTCGAAGCCCAACCGCCGGCAGGCATCTGCTGCCGCTTCGAATCCCGGGAGGTTCGCATCCCGCTGGCCGAACGCCACCGTGGGAAGTGGCCGGTAGAGCCTCAGCGACGGCCCCAGGCGGCCGCTCCGCGCGCGCTGCAGGAGTTCAAGCGCGAAGTCGAGGTCCTCGGCCGCACCCAGCGATTCCGGCTGCCGGTAGACAGTAAGACGAGGAAGCTGCGGCGTTAAGGGGTCCTGCTCAGTCATCAGCTCTTCCTCAGCGTCAGGATCTGCTCTGCCCTGCCAAACGGGCCCGAGTGGTCGTGCAGCACCGAGGAAGTCAGGCCGATTCCGTCAGAACCGAAGGACACCCTGTTATCCAAGCCAAGCCATTCACCGGCCGGTTCCCGGTACATATGGATCTGAAGGTCCACGTTGGGGAAAATGTAGCTGTCCTTGCCCGGAGGCACGCGTGCGGCGATGCCGTTGGCTGTGTCCACCAGGCCCATCAGGCGGGCAACGTCGGAGCTGTCCTCCCTGTCCGTCAGCGGATGGGCTGTCCGGATCCAGACCCTGCCCGAACCCGGCCGGTGTCCTTCAGCAATGCGCATTTCCAGGGAGCTGATGTACCCGCCGGGCCAGACGCTGGCTCCATCCCAGGGCTTGCATTCATCCGGCGCAGGCATCGGTTCGTCTTCGACGGCGGCTATGGCGCTGGTGTCGCTGGTGATGATCCGCCATGCTGTGGCCCTGATAGCCACCCGGCCGGCAGCCGTGAGCTCTGCCTGGACCAACTCGATGGTCCGCCCCGGGCGCAGGGTTGAGGTAGTGACTTCGAAAGTACCTCCCGGGATCAGGCCCAGGATTTCGTAGCTGATGCGGGCCATTCGGACGTCGTCGCGCGGTTCGTGCCTCAGGAGGGCATCGGCCATGATGCCGGACGCGGGTGCCATGTGCTGTTCGTGGGGGTTCCAGGCGCCCTGCGCGTGGATCGTTGAACGGTACAGGCCGTTGCCCAGCGATTCGTAGTAGAAATTCCCCTGCGCCAGTTCCGGTAATGCAGTAGACAAGCCGAGCCTTTCGCCAATATCGCATGTGAACTCAGACCACTGTATCCGCTGATTGGCCCTGTATCTGCCGCTTGGAGTCCGCACTCGGGTCATAACCGCGGTGCGGGAGTTCGGGGCTCCTAGGATGAAGGCATGGACCTTCGTGATGCCGCCCAGGAGCTGTACGCCGTGTTGCCCCGCGACTTCACCGCCCGCCGAACGGAGCTGGTCCGCGAAGCCCAGGACGCGGGCGACAAGGAGCTTGCCAAGGACATCGGAAAGCTGGGCAAACCGGCCGCCGGCGCGTGGGCGATCAACGCCCTGGCCGTTCACAAGCCCGAGGTGATTGACGGCGTCGTACGCTTTGGCGCTTCCCTGCGGACCGCGCAGGAGGACGGCGACGCGGACGCTTTCCGGCAACTGGGCCTGCAGCGTCAGGGCGAGCTGACGGGCGCCGTGCGCGATGCCAAGGACCTGGCAGCGGAACTGGGTTTCCCGCTGAGTGCGGCGGCAGCGGCCGACGTCGAACGGACGTTCCGGGCGGCGATGGCCGACGCCGGTGCTGCCGCCGCCGTGGCCACAGGGCGGCTGGTCCGGGGGCTAAGCGGCAGTGGATTCGAGGAAGTTGACCTTGACGGTGCCGTGGCAGGCGGGGAATTCAAACCCGAGCCGACGTCCCCACCCAAGCCTCAGTCCCAACCAGAGGGCCAGTCCCAACCCGAGAGCCAGTCCAAACCCGGGACCCAGCGCGAGCCCAAAACGAAAGAGAAGAAACCCGGGGACGAAGCCACCTCCTTGGCTGAGCGTCGTGCTGCCAAGAAGAAGGCCGCCCTCGAGGAAGCCCAGGCGGAATTCGACGCCGCAGAGTCCGAAGCCAAGGAAGCTGACGAGGCGGCGACACAAGCGTGGAACGCGGTCAAGGAGATCGAGCGCAGGCGCAAGGCCTTGCAAGCGGACATCGAGGAGTGCAAGAAGCGCCTTGCTTCCCTGGAGGCCGAACTCATTGGGATCACGAGGGACGCCGAAGCGGCCGAGTCCGACAAGAAGCGCGCGGTACGGGCCGCTACCCAACAGCGACGCGCCGCGGACCAGGCCCGGCGGCGCGTCGAACGGTTGGGTTAGCTCTGCTCCTTGCCCACTGTTTTCTGCAGGTTGTGGGTGGCCGGACCTTCAAGGTAGGTCCCGTCCGGCGTGAACCTTGAGCCGTGCAGGGGGCAGTCCCAGGACTTTTCGGCGTCGTTCCACGTCAGCAGGCCGCCCAAGTGGGCGCAACTGGCAGAAACCCTGCACACCTTGCCGTCTACTGTGGAGACCGCTGCAGGCTCACCTTTGTACAGGCCGACGACGCCGCTCCCCTCCGGCGGCCGGGTTTCGTCCGTGATCTCCGGGTTGCTCCGCACCTTTGCCTTGTCCTCCACCATGCGTTTGGCTATCCCGGCATTGAGCCGGACCGCCTGGGCCGCACCCTGCGGGGACGTCACGCGGTGGTGGATGACAGTGGCCCAATCCGACTGGCCGCCCAGGATGTCCTGGGTGATGGACAACGCTGCGGCCACCCCGTTGCTCATGCCCCACTTGTTGTAGCCCGTGCCGAAGAAGATCCGGCCATGGCCCCTGGGCAGCTTGCCGAAGAAGGGCATCAGGTTGGTGGCCTGGTAGTCCTGCGCAGACCAGGTGTGTGTTACCTCGGCTCCCGGGTAGTTTTCCCTGGCCCAGCCCAGCAACGCATCCAGGTGTGCTTGGGGAGACTTCGCCCGGCCTGCCGGATGTCCGTACCCGCCAACCAGCAGCAACTCATCGCCCTCGGGTGTTGGGTAGGTTCGCTGGGAGCGGGTGGGCGGATCCATGGAGAGGTACATCCCGGTGGGAATCGTCGCGTCTCCCGGCAAGCGCAGGGCCGCCGCGTAGGAGCGGTTGGGCTCAAGTTTGGCGAAGTACAGGCCGCGGTCCAGGACCGGAGTTCCCGTGGCCACCACCACCGTGTCCGCTGTGAAAGTGCCTTTGCGGGTGGTCACGTCCATGGGCTGGCCGGAACCAACGTTCTGGACCTGGACACCTTCGACAATCAGGCCCCCGTGCTCGCGGATGTCCTTGGCCAGCGCCTCGAGGACGTCCATGGGATTGATCTGGGCCTGGTCTTCGAGTTCCAGTGCCTCCACCACGGGGAACGGCAGGCCGGCATCCTTGCTGAAGTGGACATCCAAACCCGCATCCCGCGAAACCGCAGCCTCCTTCCGGAGCCGCTGGCCGCCGTCGTCACTGGTTGCGAAAGTCACCGCCGTCCGGGTCTGGAAGGGGATGCTCTGCTGCTCCATGTACTGTGTCAGCCATGCCTGGCCGGTCCGGTTTGCTTCGACGTAGGCCTGGACCACCTTCAGTGAGTACTGGTTTCTCAGGGCAGACAGGGCACCGCCTTGGAGGAGGCTCAGCTTTCCGGTCGTATTGCCGGTGGTGACGGCACCCAACGTCCGGGCTTCGAAGACCACCACCTTCTGCCCGGCCCTAGAGAGCAAGAGCGCGGCCACCAGACCGGTCAGGCCCGCTCCCGCCACTATCGTGTCGAAGTGCTTGTCCTCGGGAAGATCATCAGAACGGAATGCGGAAACACGGTCCAACCAGAGTGACTTCATCGAACAACCTGCCCCTTCAATTCACAAAAAAATTGCCTTTGGCATGCGTTGTTGGAAACGCTAGGCGTGTCCTCATCGCTTATCAAGGGGGCGGGTCGCTTATCGGGAAGTGCGGCAGTCCGCCACCACGGCGGCCGCCCTCCTCAGTGCCGGGTCCGGATCGGCAGCCCATCGCGCGAGGACCCGCTCGGCACGGAGGCGGTTCTGTCCATCAAGGCGCTGAACCAGGGGCCACACGACGTGATGGGCCAACGGATCCGTCAATTCCTGGCTGCCGGCGTTCCGGAAGAAGCCTTCCAGGCGGGTCAGGTCCGTGTTGTCCAGCAGCGGCGCCTTCGACTGCAGCAGAACCACCGCCGCAAGCCTCCGCTCAAAGACGGGCTCAGCCCAGAGTTCCGAGCTCAGCGCCGTGATCTGGTCGTGGTCCAGGCTTTTGTAGCGTTTGAGTGCGTCCCGCACGGTTCCGCGGACAGCACCCACGGAGGCACCGTAGACGTTTAGGCCCGGACCTACCCGCTCACGGATCGCGAAGGCCTTTTCCCACGAGGACTCGCGCTGCAGGGTGTAGTCGATAAATTCACCGGCATCACTCACACGCCTATTCTGTCAGTGCCTCCGCCTAGCGTGGTTCCACCAGCCACCGACAGGAGAATCATGCCCTCGCAGGAGCTTGCCGAAACCGAAGCATCCTTCCCGGGAGTACCCCCGGCCTCATCCATGCCCAGCTGGTACCCGGCTCTGCTGCAGACCGTTGCCAAGGAGGTGCACGTTGGGCGGACGCGCGCGGCAGCGGCGGCTAACAGTGAACTACTGCGCTCCTACTGGAGTATCGGGCGGCACCTTGCCGAGCGGGAAACGGAGCAAGGTTGGGGCGCCAAGGTCGTTACGAGGTTGTCGGCGGATATCCGCACTCGCTTTCCCGAGGCCAAAGGCTTCTCCCCCAGGAACCTCCGATACATGAAGAGCTTCGCCCAGGCCTGGCCGGACTTCCCGATGTTGCAAGCGCCGCTTGCAACATTGCCCTGGTACCACCAGATCGCCCTGCTGGAAAAGCTCGACGACGGCGCCACGCGGCTTTGGTACGCGGCGGCAGCTGCCCAACACGGTTGGTCGCGCAACGTCCTGGTCCACCAGATCCAAACGCGCTTGCACGAGCGGTCGGGCCAAGCCATCACCAACTTCGCTGCCACCATGGTTCCTGCTGATTCGGACCTCGCACAGCAGGCTACAAAGGATCCGTACGTCTTTGACTTCCTGGCCATGACGGACAGGCATTCGGAGCGGGAGCTGGAGCTGCAATTGGTGAAGCACGTTGAGAAGTTCCTGCTGGAGCTCGGGCAGGGTTTCGCGTTTGTGGGCGAACAGGTCAGGTTGGAGATCAACGGGGATGAGTTCTTTGCCGACTTGCTTTTCTACCATCTCAAGCTGCGTTGCTACATGGTCATTGAGCTCAAAGCCGTGAAGTTTGAGCCTGGTTTCCTTGGGCAATTGGGCATGTATATGGCTGCCGTTGATGACCTGATGGCACACCCGGACGACAAACCCACCATTGGCCTGTTGTTGTGCAAGGAAAAGAACAGCGTGGTGGCCGAGTACGCGTTACGGGGATTCAACACCCCCATTGGCATTGCTGAATGGCGCACCTCGCTGGCCGATTCCTTGCCGGATGAGATCGTCTCCAGCCTGCCGAGCATCGAAACCTTGGAGGCTGAGTTGGCCGGCGAGGCCGAGCGGCTGGGTGGCTAGGGGCGGCGGCCAGGCTCAGACGTTCAGCCGCCCGGAGGCCGGCTGACCTGGCTGAAGTCCGGTGGTGCGACCAGCCACAGGGTTCCCTTGGCACAGTCCTTCTGGGTCCAGTTGTCACGAGGTGAATCCACGAGGCCGCCACCGAGCTCAAACTCGGATCCGGACCGGACCACAGGATGCTTGTCCGCGTCGACGACTTCGAAGGCCTTGCCGTCTCCCTTAGCGGAATAGCCTTGGGGCCATACAAGCGTGTAGACCTCGGACCCATCGCCGGGATGTGCGTAGACGCAGTCATTCGCATCCACGCTCAATGTGCCCGTGAAGGCCGCGTCCATGGCGCTGTCCTGGGGTGCATCTACCGTCACCAAACGCAGCTTGGGCTGCAATGAAGCTGATACCAGAGAGGGCTCCGCGGCCGGGGCCGAACAGGCACCCAGCCCAGTTCCGATTGATACCGCAAATCCCACAATGAGCGGCCCCGCCCAACGCGCTGTCATGGTGGGACTCTACCCGCCCCTCCGCCTCTCAGCCATCAATCCAAAAATGTCAGTGCCTCGTGTCATCGTAAAGATATGAGCGACGGCCGGGAGTTGGTAACCACACCACCGGCCCTTGTGCTGTCCGATTTTCAGGACTCTCTCAGCACCGGCGTCATCAGCAAAGACCTGATAGATCAGCTTCGTGTTTTGGAGGATATGAAGTCGGCGATCTCGGCGTTGCAGGCCAGAATCGCGGTGGCTTTCGATCTTGCCCAGCGGCAGGAACAAGCCGACGCCGGAGTCCCGGCCAACGAACAAGGCCGCAGCACCGCTGCCCAGGTGGCCCTCGCCCGCCGTGAATCACCCAACAAAGGCTCCCGGCTCCTCGGCCTGGCCAAAGCCCTCGTCACTGAAATGCCACGCACGCTGGCCGCCCTCCATACCGGGAAACTCAACGAATGGCGCGCTACGCTCCTCGTCAAGGAAACTGCCTGTCTCTCCGCCGAGGACCGCTGCGCCGTGGACGGAGAACTCGCCGCGGACACCGGCACGTTCGACGGCGCCGGGGACAAAACCATCATCAGCACCGCCAGGGCAGCTGCCTACCGCCGCGACCCCCGCTCCATCACCCAACGCGCAGCCCACGCCGCCACCGAACGCCATGTCAGCCTCCGGCCAGCGCCGGACACCATGACCTACCTCACCGCGTTGCTGCCAGTCGCCCAAGGAGTTGCCGCCTACAAGGCCCTGACCCAAGCCGCCGCCACTGCCCGCAGCAACGGAGACACCCGCACCAAAGGGCAAGTCATGGCTGACACCCTCACCGAACAACTCACTGGCACACGGCACGGATACACGGGCATCGACCTGCATCTGATCATGACGGACCGCACCCTGTTCCAAGGCGACTCCACACCTGCACGCCTCACCGGCTACGGCACTGTCCCCGCCGAATGGGCCAGGAACCTGCTCACCACCGAAAGAAGACCCACCGACCAAACCTCCGGCGGAGGGACAAGCAACCCGGATCCCGAATTCAACATCTGGCTCCGGCGTCTCTACACCGCACCCGCGACCGGCGAACTCCTCGCCATGGACTCACGGGCCAGATTCTTTCCCGCAGGCATGCGACGCTTTATCGACACCCGGGACCACCTCTGCGCCACCCCCTACTGCGACGCGCCTATCCGCCACTACGACCACATCATCCCGTGGGCCTTAGGCGGCAAAACTACCCTTGCCAACGCCGCAGGGCTCTGCGAGAACTGCAACCACACCAAACAACACCCCGGCTGGGCCACCGCGCCTGTCAGGGGGTTCAGACACAGCTTTCACATCACCACCCCGACCGGCCACACCTACCATTCCACCGCTCCGCCGCCACCGGGACACGAGGGCGTCAGCTCGCGGGATCGTACTGGAATTCCCTGAGCTCTTGCGGACAGCGGCATGCCACGGCAATTTTCGCTGCCCACTCGATCGCATCTTCGCGGGACGGCAATTCCAGGACGGTGTACCCACCGTTGGGAACCGTGTGCCCAGGATACGTACCGGGCTCCACCATGCCATCGCCCGAGACCCGCACGGGTTCAATGTCTTCATCGATGCCGCCACCGAAAATGTAAACCCCTGCTGCTTTGGCTTCCTCGATGACGGCGTGGGCAGCATCAGCGACGTCCTGAAACTCCCCTTCCGGAATCATCATGGCTTCGCTTGGGAACGAGATCAGGTACTTGGTCATGTGGACCGCCTTCCTAACGTCAAAGCCCCTCACGCCGGTCAGCGCAAGGGGCTTTGAAACTACCAGAAATCGACAGGAGGCTAGAACTCCCAGTCCTCATCCTCCGTGTTCACGGCCTTGCCGATCACGTAGGAGGAGCCCGAGCCGGAGAAGAAGTCGTGGTTCTCGTCGGCGTTGGGTGACAAGGCGGAGAGGATGGCCGGGTTTACGTCGGTGACGGATGCCGGGAACATGGCCTCGTAGCCCAGGTTCATGAGCGCCTTGTTGGCGTTGTAGTGCAGGAACTTCTTGACGTCCTCAGCCAGGCCGACGCCGTCGTAGAGGTCATGGGTGTACTGGACTTCGTTTTCGTACAGCTCGAAGAGGAGCTCGAACGTGTAGTCCTTGATTTCCTGCTTGCGGGCCTCGGAAACCTTCTCCAAGCCCTTCTGGAACTTGTAGCCGATGTAGTAACCGTGGACTGCCTCGTCGCGGATGATGAGGCGGATGAGGTCGGCAGTGTTGGTGAGCTTGGCGCGCGAGGACCAGTACATGGGCAGGTAGAAGCCCGAGTAGAACAGGAAGCTCTCCAGCAGGGTGGAGGCGACCTTGCGCTTGAGGGGATCGTCGCCCTGGTAGTAGTCCATGACGATCTGTGCCTTCTTCTGCAGGTTCTCGTTCTCGAGCGACCAGCGGAAAGCGTCGTCAATCTCCTTGGTGGAGCACAGCGTGGAGAAGATGGACGAGTACGACTTCGCGTGCACCGACTCCATGAAAGCGATGTTGGTGTACACAGCTTCTTCGTGCGGGGTCAGGGCGTCCGGAATCAAGGACACAGCGCCCACGGTGCCCTGGATGGTGTCCAGCAGGGTCAGGCCCGTGAAGACGCGCATGGTCAGCTGCTGTTCTTCCGGTGTCAGCGTGTGCCACGACTGGACGTCGTTGGACAGCGGCACCTTCTCCGGCAGCCAGAAGTTGTTGACCAGGCGGTTCCAGACTTCCACGTCTTTCTCGTCCTGGATCTTGTTCCAGTTGATGGCCTCGACGTGGCTCAGGAGCTTCACTTTCTCAGTCATTTGTCGTTTTCACTTTCTCGCATGAGCTTGGCTTGTGCTGCATCGTCGATGCAATGCTGACAGGTGGGCTTCACGATGCCCTTGTTAGTGTGATGGCGGGTGTGGGCGCTTCGGCGGCTGGATGGCTTTGGTACACCTCTCCGTGCCGCTGACATCTTGGCTCGCGTTTCGGCGCTGGCTGTCTTTCCGTAGTTTGGGTTGCCTTCACCCGTGAAGGCTTCGGAAAGCGCCTTACGTGCCTCTGCCGACATGGTGTGCCCGAAACCTGGATGATCCGGACCGAACCTCCCAAAATTAGGATTGTCTGGTCCCACAAACGTGCCCTTGCGCTGCTCTGCCCACTTCTGACGCTGCTCCGGTGAATGCGACATGCCAAAGAATGGATTATCCTCACCGAATCGACTCAGACCTTTGCGCCCTTTAGATCGTAGACGAGCAGCATCACGCATTTCGTCCGTCCAGACCACTCCGGTCGGGCCCAGCCCACCATCTGAGAGATTCAGCAGACGATCACCTTGGCTTCTCAAGTATGCGATCCAGTCAACTTCGGCCTGTCCAAGCTGATCCAATCCTTCGAGCCAATCGAGTTCATCGGCTATCAGGTCTGCGGGATTCTGTTTTCTGACCCAGTCGTAGAACGGAGTTTTGCGGCCTTGAGCTGCAACCCTGAGATGTTGGTGGAACCGACGGCTGGCGGTCTTGGTCGTGATTCCGACATAGCGGTACTCAACCTCGCGGCGAAGCCTGATGCCATAGACCAAGCCGCCTGTCGCCGTCGTAGTTCCCTTCAACTCAGAGCACCACCGTCATAGCGCACATGAAACACAGCCTTCCACCTCAGTGCCCTCAAGGGCCATCTGGCGGAGACGGATGTAGTAGAGCGTCTTGATGCCCTTGCGCCATGCGTAGATCTGCGCCTTGTTGATGTCACGCGTGGTGGCGGTGTCCTTGAAGAACAGCGTCAGGGACAGGCCCTGGTCCACGTGCTGCGTGGCAGCGGCGTAGGTGTCGATGATCTTCTCGTAGCCGATCTCGTACGCATCCTGGTAGTACTCCAGGTTGTCGTTGGTCAGGTACGGAGCCGGGTAGTAAACGCGGCCGATCTTGCCTTCCTTGCGGATTTCGATCTTGGCGGCTACCGGGTGGATGGAGGACGTGGAGTTGTTGATGTAGCTGATGGAACCGGTAGGCGGAACTGCCTGGAGGTTCTGGTTGTAGATGCCGTGCTCCATGACCGAGGCCTTGAGCTCGCGCCAGTCATCCTGGGTGGGGATGTGGTGGCCGGCGAAAAGTTCGCGGACGCGCTCGGTAGCCGGAACCCATTCCTGCTCGGTGTACTTGTCGAAGAACTCACCGGAAGCGTACTTGGACTTCTCGAAACCGCCGAAAGTCTGGCCGGTCTCGATGGCCAGCTTGTTGGAAGCACGGAGGGCGTGGAACAGCACCGTGTAGAAGTAGATGTTGGTGAAGTCCAGGCCCTCTTCGGAGCCGTAGTGGACCCGCTCGCGGGCAAGGTAACCGTGCAGGTTCATCTGGCCAAGACCGATCGCGTGGCTCTGCGCATTGCCCTGGGCGATGGACGGCACGGAGTTGATGTAGGACATGTCGGACACGGCGCTCAGTGCACGGATGGAGGTCTCGATGGAGAGGCCGAAGTCCGGGGAATCCATGGTCTTGGCGATGTTCATGGAACCGAGGTTGCAGGAGATGTCCTTGCCAACGGTCTCGTAGCTGAGGTCCTCGCCGTAGATGGACGGGGTGGAAACCTGCAGGATCTCGGAGCAGAGGTTGCTCATGGTGATCCTGCCGTCGATCGGGTTGGCCCGGTTCACGGTGTCTTCGAACATGATGTACGGGTAACCGGACTCGAACTGGATCTCCGCGAGGGTCTGGAAGAACTCGCGGGCGTTGATCTTGGACTTCTTGATCCGGGAATCGTCCACCATCTCGTAGTACTTCTCCGTGACGGAGATGTCGGAGAAGGGCACGCCGTAAACGCGCTCGACGTCGTACGGGGAGAAGAGGTACATGTCCTCGTTCTTCTTGGCGAGCTCGAACGTGATGTCCGGAATCACGACACCCAGGGACAGGGTCTTGATACGGATCTTCTCATCCGCGTTCTCGCGCTTGGTGTCCAGGAAGCGGTAGATATCCGGGTGGTGCGCGTGCAGGTACACAGCACCGGCACCCTGGCGGGCACCGAGCTGGTTGGCGTAGGAGAAGCTGTCTTCGAGAAGCTTCATCACGGGGATGACGCCGGAGGACTGGTTCTCGATCTGCTTGATCGGGGCACCGTGTTCACGGATGTTGGTCAGGGACAGCGCAACACCGCCGCCACGCTTGGAAAGCTGCAATGCGGAGTTGATGCCACGGGCAATCGACTCCATGTTGTCCTCGATGCGCAGGAGGAAGCAGGAGACGAGCTCGCCGCGCTGGGCCTTGCCGGCGTTGAGGAATGTGGGGGTGGCCGGCTGGAAGCGGCCGTCGATGATCTCGTCCACCAGGCGCGTGGCGAGCTCTTCGTTGCCCCGGCCGAGGTGCAGGGCAACCATGCAGACGCGGTCTTCATAGCGCTCAAGGAAGCGCTTGCCGTCGAAAGTCTTCAACGTGTAGGACGTGTAGAACTTGAAGGCGCCAAGGAAGGTCTCGAAGCGGAACTTCTTCTTGTAGGCGCGGTTGAAGAGGTCACGGATGAAGTTCATCGTGTACTGGTCGAGGGTTTCACGCTCGTAGTACTGGTTCTTCACCAGGTAATCGAGCTTCTCTTCCAGGTCGTGGAAGAACACGGTGTTGTTGTTCACGTGCTGCAGGAAGTACTGGTGCGCGGCTTCGCGGTCGGCTTCGAACTGGATCTCTCCGTTCGGGCCGTACAGGTTCAACATGGCGTTGAGCTCGTGGTAGCCCAAGCCCTTATAAGCCTCGGGCAGTGGCTTCTTGGCCGATTCCACGGCGCTCCCGGCTACATCTGTTTCTGCGACAGTCGTGTCCAAAACTTTTCCAATCCGTCGTTGACACGGATGACGTCTTCCGGCGTCCCCATGAGTTCAAACCTGTAAAGATGCGGCACCTTGCATTTGGCGGCGACGATGTCCCCGGCTGCGCAATAGTTGTCCGCGAAGTTGGTGTTCCCCGCACCGATAACACCGCGGATCAGTTCCCTGTTCCGCGGGTTGTTCAAAAACCTGATGACCTGCTTGGGCACAGACCCCTCGCCGTTGGTACCGCCATACGTGGGCAGTAGCAGGACGAAAGGTTCAAGGGCTTCGAGCGGGGCGTCCTGGGCGTAGAGGGGAATGCGCGCCGCATCCCTGCCCAGCTTTTGAACAAAGCGTTTGGTGTTTTCCGAAGTGGAGGAGAAGTAGATGAGGTGACTCCTCGTGGTGACAGCTTCCGTCGCTTTGCGTACGGTTGCCGCTGCCAGCGGTGCCATGGGAGTCACCTCGACTACATAGGAATTCTTAGTGTGTTGCAGTGGCGTGGGCCAGAGACCTTAGGCCACGGAAGAGGAAACGGACTGGGCCAGTTCCTCGATCTTGTCCGGGCGGAATCCGGACCAGTGGTCCTGTTCGGTGACCACGACCGGAGCCTGCATGTAACCCAGTGCCTTCAGGCGTTCCAAGGCCTCTGCATCCTGTGAGATATCGACGCTTTGGTAGGCGATACCCTTCTTGTCGAGCGCACGGTACGTCGCGTTGCACTGAACACAGGCCGGCTTCGTGTAAACCGTAACGGTCATGATCACTGTCCCCTTAGTTAAAGTCTGTTGCTTGGGCTGGCTTCCTGCTCAATCCGTAAATCGATACTACATGTAGTGCATGCGCCCCACCGGGACCCCAAGATGATGTATTACAAGTATGTCATTCAATCCACCGGTAGTCCACAGGCAGAGGCCCTCAAAATGTCCGGGATTCCGCCGAAGTGAGAGATGAAATCCACAAGCTGTGGAGTACTTAGCCACATTTAATCTCCAGCGTGTCGCCGCCACACGGCGTGTCGTGACACTTTGAAAACTGTGGTCCGGGCAACAGCAAGCTTTGCTGTCGGTAGACATCGGGAGTACGGTGTCCGAGGTGCCCACAGGCGTGCACTCCCCAGCAAAGCCGGGGCAGAACGAGCAAAAGGACAGCTGATGGTCAACCTTCTCCATCTCCGAACGCTTTTGGAGGTCACCCGGCTGGGTTCGTTCGCGGCAGCAGCAGCACAGCTCGGTTACACAGCCTCCGCCGTGTCCCAGCAGATGGCGGCGCTGGAACGGGATACGGGAGTTGAGCTCTTTCAGCGGTCAGCCCGCAGCGTAGTGCCAACGGAAGCTGCACTGACCATGACCCGCCATGCTTCCAAGGTCCTGACCGACGTCGAGGCCTTGATGGCTGCCGCATCCCGGACCAACGACTCCCCCGCCCAGGAACTGCGGCTCGGCATTTTTCCCAGCCTGGCCACCTACGTCCTACCCGACATCCTCCGCAACGAACGTTGGAACGGCCTGGGCATCGAACTCAAAGTCTCAGTAGCCGAACCCGCCCAAACCATTCAGGGTCTCAGGAGCGGTGGCGAGCTGGACGTGGCTTTGGTCTATCAGGTGGGCCAGTCCGGCCTGGCCTGGCCGCATTCGCTGGAACGCCAGTGGATCGGCGACGACGACTTCCGCGTAGTCCTTCCGGCCTCGTGGAAAATCCGCGAGGACGCCGACATCGAAGCCGCGCACCTTTCCGATATGCCGTGGATCGTGCACCACCCCGGAACAAGTGACGCGTTGGTGATTGAGCGCCTGTTCGCAAGCTGCAACCTGCACCCGCGCGTGGTGGCCTACAGTGACGACTTCCATGCCAGCCTCGAAATGACCGCTGCCGGTCTTGGTGCGTCGCTGGTTCCGGAACTGGCGCTGCGCAACCGGCCGTCCGGCGTCGTGGTCCTCGACGTCCCGGACATCCGGCTGGCCCGTAACGTTTTCGCTTTGCTGATCAATGAGAAGCGGACGGCGCAAGTGCAACTCTTCACCCAGCTCCTCGCCGATACTCTTCGCGGGACCACCGGCAGGAGCGGGTTGGCGCCGTTGAAATCCGTACCGGCCAAGGCTTCCCCGCGTCGACGGTGAAATACCCACAAGTTGCTGGAACCCTCTGCTTGATCGGGGTTAGATTGATCACATGGGCAAGGTAGCGAGCAAATATTTTGGGGAGATAGAGCTCAACCACGGGCGGGACCACTGCTTTGAGGCCAAACATGACCTGAGTGGCGCTCCGCTTCGGCTGGACTTGAATGTCACGGCGCACGACCATTTCGACGAGGCCGCGCTGCGCAAAATGGACTACCGCCTGAGGTTCCTGCCGGAACTGGTGGACCAGGTCCGGGAAATGATCGCCGAGGAACTCGACCAGGACGGAACCAACCCCCAGCAGTTCCTCCACTTCCACTGCTCCCAGCTCAAGGAAGAGCAGTTGGAGTCCGTCTTCGGCGTGCGCGACAAGTCCCAGCTCACCAACGACGTTTTCCTCAAAGCCCTGAAACTGGGCCACGTGGCCATCTATCCGGGTCAACCCGAGCGCTATTTCGTGCTTGATTTCACGCTGGGCTCGCACTTCACGGATGAAGTGCTGGTAGTGGCCGCGGATGAGGACGGCGTGGTGGATGACGAGATTCTTTGGGAATAAGACTGCTCACCGCGAAGGGTGTGTCAGATAGCGAATTCCTCGTGGCGGACCGGCTCAGGGGTAGGTGACACGGGCTGCGCACGGAACGTCGGCCTCGCTGGGCGTGGCAAGGCGAGCTTGTCCAGGACGTCCAGCGCGTGGGCGTGCTCGTTGAAGGTGTACAGGTGAATGCCGGGCGCACCAGAGTCCAGTGCCGCATTGGCAAGGTCCACCGTGGCGGCCACACCAATCCGGCGCTGCTCAGCTTCGGTGTCCGCCGCGGCCAGGCGCTCCATCAGGTGCGCTGAAGGGTCGACGCCGGCCAGCTCACCAAGGCGCTTCAGGCGCCTGAGGCTCGTGAAGGGCATAACCCCGGGAATGATGGGAATGGTTACCCCGGCCCGCCGTGCCCTGCTCACCAGGTTCGAGTACTCGTGTGCTTGGAAAAACACTTGCGTGATGGCAAAGTCCGCGCCGGAACGCTGCTTGGCCAGGAGTACTTCAACATCATGTTCAACGCTGGGCGACTCGGGATGTTTGGCGGGGTAGGCAGCAACCCCCACGGCGATCTTTCCCGCACAGAGCAACGCGGTGCGGCGTTGTTCTACGTGGCGGACGAGCTCAATGAGATCTTGCGCGTACCTCAGCGAACCGCTGGGTGGAAGCGTGCCGTCCTGGGGCAGGTCCCCCCGCAGCGCGAGGATTCCACGAACGCCGTGGTCAAGAAGTTCGGCAATGATGTCGGCCAGCTCGGCCGGGGTATTGCCCACGCAGGTCAAGTGCGCCAAGGGCCGTAGCGTGGTTTCAAGCAGCAGCCGGTTGATCAGGTCAACGGCGGTGTCCCGGTTGGAACCGCTGGCACCATAGGTCACCGAAACGTAGTCGGGATCGGTGGCTTCCAGTTCGCGGATGGTGGTCCACAGGGTTTCGGCGGCTTTCGGGGAACGCGGCGGGAACAGCTCGTAGGACAGTGCGACGGGAGCGGTTGCGGCGGAAAGGTTTGAATGAGTGTCGGTAAGGGTTGGTGGCGACATTTGCGTCCTCGGCTGTTCGTCCACGAACGTCGACCCCCGGGCCCAGGGGCCGTCGGTAGATGTTCGGTGAATTGAGTTGGGGATACACGAAAAGGGCCAAGCTGGCCGCAGCCGCGACTGTTACGCCTGGAGTGAAGCTTTCCGTGTGCAAATGTCAGGCCCACATGGGGGCACCCACACCCTCCTCACCACCCTTGCGGCGCGGATCCAACGGAGGATCGCTGACACGTTACCGCGGTAACTTGATGACGACTCTAGGACGCCAGCCCGGGGCTCTTCAACTCGGGCTCCGAATTAAGACGCACTTTTACGCCTTACCCTTGATACTTCGTGAACTTTATTCGCCGAGAGGGTCACCAAGGCCTGTCCACTCCCGGATTGTCGGGACCGTTGAGGTACCTGTCCCGGTCCTGGCCCTCCTGTCGTTCACGCTGTGCCTGCTCAGCGGACTCCTGCAGCTTCCGAAGCTGTTCCTGTTGCGGAGGAGACGGCGACTGCCCCGGTGGAGGAGACGCAGCCGCCTCCGATGCGCCGCTGCCCGCTTTCTTGCGCACCAGTCGCGCTTCGGCCGAATCCAAGGCATCGCCCTCACCGTCGGCGTTGGCCGGTCCCTCGTGGCGGCACGCCGGCGGAGACTCCTGCACTACCGCCAGCGCTTCAGCGAAAAGCGTCCCGGCATCCGGCGTCTGCGCTTCGGCTGCCGCATCTCCCAACTTCTCAATACTCAAGGCAAGGTTCACCCGGACCTTGCACTCATCAATTCCGGGATTCGCGGACAGCGCGGACGCAAAGTCCTTCCTCGCCGCAGCGAAGTCACCAGCCAAGGCATGGGCGTCACCGGATGCGACATACGCCTTATGCGGTTCGAGCACGTTGGCGTAAAGCAACCACCCGGAAGCCCTGCCCAGGCTCTCCTCCTGTCGGGCGGCAAATGCTTCGGATGCGCTTGCGCCCAGCACACCCACGCTCAGAAGCTTGGCGGCCACGGCGAGCGCCGCCAGGGCAGGGACCGCGGACCACAGCGCGAGCCGCCTCTTCCGCCGTCGGGCATTGTGGCGGCTCCCTTCACGGGTGCCGGCGTCACGGGTCATTGTGTCCTCCCCGGGCGTAGGCTCCGCAGGGAGACGGCGTGCCGCATGAGTTCGTGAAGAAGGAGCAGGAATGCCCCGAAGGCCATCAGCCAGTACAACTCCGCCCTGCCCGGACCGTCTTCCGTTGTACCTGCGAGCGCTCCCGGCTCTGCTTTGGTGAGCAATTCAGCGGTACCTTCGTCCCCGCTGCGGTGCGCATAGGGCAGGTTGAGCTGCGCGGCGATGTTCCTGAGGGCGCCTTCGTCGAGCCGGGAGACGCCGTCGACGTCTTTCATGCGCCTGCCCTGGGCGGTGCCGTAACCGAGTACCGCTCCCCCGTTGATGCCGGTAGCGTCAACGGGCAGCCGTTCGGGGGGCGTGGCGGACGTGTTTTCGCCGTCGCCGGCGTAGAAGACCAGGGCGGGCCTTCCCGGTTGTTGCATCTGTGCGGCGGCCAGCCTGTCCTTGAGCAGCCTGCCAGCGCTGGTGATGCTGCTGCCCGCAGCAAATCGGGGCGCTTGGGGTTGCAGGGTGGCCATGGCGGTTTGGAGTGCGGTGGTATCCCGGCTGAGTGGCATTCGGACGGTTGCCTGGTTGTCGAAGGTGATGAGGCAGAACCTGGCTCCGGCCAGTTCCTTGGCGATGCTTGCCACGTCCTGTTTGGCACCGGCCAGCCGGGTTTCGCTGCCGTGGTAGTCCTCGGCGCTCATGCTGGTGCTTGTGTCCACCAGGATGAACACGTCCAGGTCGGCGGCCGCCGTGGTGCCTCCTGCCCCGGCCCACCCCGGGCGGAGAGCAGCCAGGAGCAGGAGTACGACGGCGGCGGTGCGGGTGATGGTGGAGCGTACCTCTTGCTTGGGTTGCTTGCCGTACAGAGTTAGCCAGGTACCGAATGCAAGGACGAGGAGCACCGCGGCTGCGAGGTAGGGCCACGGAACGATGGGGCAAAGGTCATAGCCCGTGCCTCCATCCCAGTACCAGCAGTCCCATGCCGGCGAGCGCTGCGATACCGAGGGGCCAGGCGGGGTTGTCCGTAATGATGGATACGGGCGCCGCGCGGTAGCTCGTGGCTTCGGTTTCCTGGACCTTGGTGACGATGCCGGGCACGGCCTCCGGGCTGTCCAGCGTGTAGTAGCCGCCGCCGGTGGACTGGGCTGTTGCCCTGAGCCGGGCACCGGGTTGCTCGGCGTCATCACCGTAATCGAAATCACCGGGGTTGATGGCGTGGACTTTGATGTTTTTCTGCTGCGCGAGGGCGCCTGCCTCCTCGAGGGTGAAGATGGGGTTCCCGGAGAGGAAGTTATCGGTCGCCAGGACCACTGACCGGGAACGCTGTGCTTCGCCTGTACGGGAGCTTGCGCCGGGGTCGGCTTCAGCGTCGGGGAAGCTTTGGACGCACGAGGCCAGCCCGTCACCGATCAATGATGAGCCGCCCCTGTTCCACGTGCCGTCAAAGAAGGCTCCGGCTCCGCTGTCCAAGGCTTTGCGGGCTTCGCCCAGTTGTTCAACGGCGTAGTCGTAGTCGTCGGTCAATGGAAAGAGCTGGACGCTGCTGCTGTCGAAAATGACCATCCCGATGCGCTCGCCGTCGAACTCTTCCGCGAGCCGCTGGAAGACCCCAACCAAGGCTGCGTCCGTGCTGGTCATGGATCCGGAGACATCGAGGCACAGCACAATGTCGCGGTTCCGTACTTCGGGTTGGTCGGTGGTGCGGTGTGTCGGTCTGGCGGCGGCGGTCACTGCGCCGGCAAGGACTATGGCGCTGAGTACCAGCGCACTGGTGAGTGCGCGTCGGTGGTGGCGCAGCGCCCGCTGGTATTCGGGCAGGGCGGTGAGCCGGTCCGCGTGCGCAACGGGCCGGTCCTTTCCGGGGCGCCGGCGCCGGTGCAGCAGCCAGGCAATGGCCGCGGCAACTGCGGCGAGCGGCACCATCCACCAGAATGTCAGTTCCATTCCAGCACCGCCCGGCGCGCTGCGTCCGCGGATTCACGGATGGACGCACTGGTTGTTGGCGCGAACTCTGCCGGGTAGATGCCTGCAACCGCCCTGGTGAAGGGCGCGAGGCCGCCGCCTTCCAGTTCGGCAAGCGTCATGTGCGTGGCCGGTTCCTTCGTGACCGCTGATGCGAAGTCGCGCACAAGGAAGCTCAGCCTCTGGTGGGCGTCGCGCTCACCGAGGGTTCCGGCGTCGACGTCGGCTGCCACGGCGTCTATGGCCGCAAGGCACGATGCACGCAGCCCCTCCACATCGGGAAGCGCCGCTGCGGTTGCGGTCCTGCGTCGGGAGGGCAGGAACAGCCAGGCGTACCACGCGGCCACCACCACCAGCAGCACCACACCCAGCCACAACCAGACGTCCTGGTAGAGGAGCGGCCCGTAGAAACCGGAGTCATCCCGCATGTCTCCCCCTTCCGGCCTTGTGGCGTTCCAACAGCGAGAAGACAGCAGCAAGGACTTCCCCGCTGCTGCCCGCTTGCTCCTCGGCAATTCCAAGACGTCGGAAGACCTCCCGGCGCTCCTCCTCCCGCCGGAGCATGGCAGCGGCGTAGGCGGCCCTGACCTCCGGTTTTGCGGCGAGGCCGGCGGGGATGGTGGACCCCTCCTCCACGTCCCTGCTCGTGGCGGCGGGCCCCTCGACGGCAAGCACAGCGTCCTTGACGGTGAACCACAGAACCTCATGCCGGCCCGCCAGCCGTCGGAGGAGGTCCTGGGCACGGGCATCGGGCATGAACTCATCAGCCACCCCCACAATGAGCAGGCGCCCTTTCAAGTACCTCAGTGCGTAGTCGAGGTGTTTTGCCATGGCGCTCGCAGGGGCGTCCGGGGTCACGGCATCGTACACCCGGCGGAGGAGGCGTTCCAGCTGGTCTTCGCCCCTCTTGGGCGGCACGTAGTGCGTGCCTTCCGCTGAGCCGTGCAGCAGGCCGACGTCGTCACCGTGGCGCACCGCGAGGTATCCCAGCACGCCGGCCGCATCCACCGCGATGTCCCGTTTGGTTTCGCCCGAGGCGGCCTCGGCTGCCATGGCCCGGCCTGTGTCCACCAGCAGCAGGACTGAATGCCGGCGCACGGCCGTGTACCGCTTAACCAGCGGTGATCCGTGCCGGGCAGTTGCCTTCCAGTCGATATCCCGGATTTCGTCTCCCGGGACGTAGGATCGCAGGTCATCGAAGTCGAGGCTTCGGCCCTTGAACACGGAGCCGTATTCTCCGTCCAGGAGGGTCATGGTCTTGCGGTGGGCGAAGATGAACATCTTCGACTTCACGCGTTGAAGCAGGCTCGGCACCTTGTTGCCCGCTAAGGGGTCTGCACAGCAGCGAGGACGGCGTCGATGACCGTCTCAACGGAGACTGCCTCCACAACCGCGTCGAAGCCCAACACAATGCGGTGGCGAAGGATCCGGTGCGCCAATTGCTTGACGTCCTCGGGTAGGACGTGGTCACGTCCGTTGAGGAGGGCCAGCGCCCTTGCGGCCTGACTGAACGCAATGCTTGCCCGGGGGCTCGCGCCGAACTCAACCAGCCGGGCCAGCCTGGGTTCAAGATATTGGGAAGCGTTGCGTGTGACGTACGCCAACCCGACGATGTAGCGGACGATCGCGGGGTCGATGTAGACGCGTCCCACCAGCGTCTGGAGCTGAACCACCGAGTCAAGGGACGCAGCGGCCGGAGGTTTGCCTGCGGGGTCGAACACGCCGGCGTCTATCCGCCGGATAATTTCGGCTTCTTCAGCCGGAGAGGGATAGTCCAGGACATCCTTGAGCATGAAGCGGTCCATCTGGGCTTCGGGCAGCCTGTAGGTCCCCTCCTGTTCAATCGGGTTCTGGGTGGCCACTACCAGGAAGGGCTGCGGAAGGGGGTAGGACTGGCCGCCGATGGATGTCTGCCGTTCCTGCATGGCCTCCAACATGGCACTCTGGGTTTTGGCGCTTGAGCGGTTGATCTCGTCGAGCAACACAATATTGGCGTGCACCGGACCGAGCTGCGTGATGAAGGTTCCCTTGGCGGCATCAAAGATCTGGGTCCCGGCGATGTCGCTCGGCAGGAGGTCGGGGGTGCACTGGATCCTTCGGAAATCGGCGCTGACGGCGTCCGCCAAGGCCTGCGCTGCGGTGGTCTTGGCCAGCCCCGGGACACTTTCCAGGAGTACATGGCCGCCCGTCATGAGTCCGATCAGGAGGGTCTCACGGAGCCGTTCCTGGCCCACCACCTTGGCGTCGAAGCTGCGGCTTATGCTGCCCGCGAGTTGCTGTGCCCGGGCCATTTCCGGTGCTTCGATTCCGGCCGTGGCTGTGTTCTGAAGCACGTGTGGTCCCCTCATTGGCATTCAATGTCCGTACCGGGTCCCGGCGTAACGCCACGGGTCCCGATATTTGGCCACTCTATCCAAGCCGCCGCCTTGAATGCTTGCAATGGGGACCCCTCCCCATGCGGACGCCGGAGGTCTATCCTTTTGCCATGCATCAGCTACCAGCCGCTTACCAGAGGTACCTCGACAGCCAGAACCAGCACGTCATTGATGCCGTGCGTCCCGTGTTGCTGCAGTCAGCCGCCGACCAAAGGCATGGGGTCCGCATCACGTACAATCACGGCCCAACCGGGCACCAAGCCCATCTGGACGAGTCCATCCCCTACGGCGAAATCGTCGAGGACATCGACTAGTTTCCTGACGCTGCGGTGGGCATCAGCCTTCCAGCAACAGCCTCTGCGCCCTCGGGGCCAGCGTGTGCTCGAGGACCAGGCACGCCGCTCCAATGGCGCCCACGTCCTCACCCACGCCCGAGCCCACCACGTCAATGCCATGGATCATCCGGGCAGCGCTGTTCTCGGTAATAAGGGCAGGGACACGGTCCAGAAAGTACTTGGACATCCTCCCCCAGAAAGGTCCGCCGAAAACCACGCGCTCGACATCGAGGGTATTGGTCACCACGGAAACGGCCCTGGCCACCAGCACCGCCGACTTCTCCAGGATGGCCACAGCCCGCTCATCGCCGGCATCGGCTTTGTCGCACAACATTGCATAGCGTTCCTGCACGGCCGGAGCGTCCGCGCCCTCAGCGTGCCCATCCAGCACACCCTGCGCTTCAGCCTCCGCCACCAGCACCTGCGGGATGCAGGAGGACTTCACGCAGCCACGGAGTCCGCAGTCACACTCAGGACCATCGGGATCCACGATGATGTGGCCTATTTCGCCGGCGTTTCCGGACGTGCCGCGGACAACTTCGTCGTTGAGCACCAGCCCGCAACCGATGCCGGTTCCCATGTACATGAACACGAAACTGCCGGCGCCACTGACCCCGCCCGCCCAGGTCTCCGCCACCGCGGCACTGGTGACATCCTTGTCCACGAGGGTTTCCAGGCCTGTGGCTTCAGCGAGGGCTTCGCGGATGCTTACCCTGTTCCAACGGGTCAACAACGGCGGCTCCACCACCGAGCCTTCATTGAGATCGATCGGGCCAGGAACGGCTACGCCCAGGCCGGCGATCTTGGACTCATCCACCCCGGACTCGTCGATGAGGCCCCTGATCTGCTCCGCGATCCCGGTGATCACCAGGGCCGGGTCGCCGCCGGGGGTGGCCATCCGGGAATGCCGGACAACATCACCCAAGAGATCCAGCACAACGAACGTGATGACTGCGGGATCCAAGTGGACTCCCACGGCATACATGCCGGAAGGATTCAGCCGCAGGATGGTCCTGGGCTTGCCCGGACCGGAGCCTTCCTTGCCGGCTTCGACAATGAGTTCCTGGTCCAGCAGGCGCCGCGAAATGTTGGAGATCGTCTGCGGGGAAAGGCCCACGACCTTGGCCAGTTCCACACGGCTAAGCCCGCCCGGGGAGCGTCGGATTGCTTCAAGGATGACCGTCAGGTTGAAGTCACCCATGCGGGGTAGGTTCGTTCCGCGCCTCGGTGCCGGCGTCCGGGTCTCAGTCACGGATTCCCCTTGTCTAGAGAAACAACTCATTGATGTTGACGTTTGTCAGAATCGTACGTCAGCCCCCTTCAGAGGGATATGCACGCCTTTAACTGAATGGAAAACGGGTACGACGACATTGAATTCTATGTGACGTCCCCCGCACTCCTGTGTTTCATGACACCGCCGGGCGCGGCGTACTACCCCCTCACGCTGCGGGTCACCGTGAACTTGGGATTGCGGCCCACCACCACCGTGTCCCCGATCAACCGCTCCAAGGCAGCGCGGTACTGCAGATGGGAGTTATAGACGGTCCAGAGCTCTCCACCGCGGGCGAGAACCCGTGCGGCGGCCTCGAACATCTTCAACGCTGCACCGGCGTGGACGCTCGTTCCAAGGTGGAAAGGCGGATTAAGGAGGATGAGGTCGGCACTGGCCGGTTCGAAGGTGGACATGGCATCGTCATGGATGACCGTAACCTGGCCGCCGACGGCGTTCGCCTCAACGGTTCCCCGCGCCGAGGCCACTGCTGCGGCCGACTGGTCCGTAGCCCGCACGCGGGCCACCGGGTGCTTCCGGGCGTACATCGTGGCAAGGATCCCGGTTCCGCAGCCCAGGTCCACCACTCTCGCCGCTTCCGGCATTTTGTCCAGGAACGTCAGGAGGTACCGCGTTCCGATGTCCAGCCGCGCTCCGGAGAACGCAGCACCATGGGCGCAAACGTCTATGCCAAGTTCGGGGAGGTGCTGCGTCACGGGATACGGCGCAGGTCCTGCCGGGGGTTTGGGGTCCGTAGCCAAGAGCACCCGCGACTTCCGGCGCGCCAATTGGGGCTGGACACTGGAGAAGTACTTCTCCAGCACAGCGTTCATCGACAGGGACATGTGTTTGACCCTTCCGCCTGCAAGCAAGACCGCATCTTTGGCTGCATGGCGCGCAACGGCGTCGACGATTTCCTCCAGCTCAGCCAGCGACTTCGGCAACTGCAGAAGTACCAGGCCGACCCCGGCGAACAGTTCGGGAACGAGCTCGAAGGTCTCGTAGCGGCCTTCCAGGCCGGCCGCAGCGGCGTTGCGTTCCAGGGCCACCCTGCCCGTGTACAGATCCTGATGGACACTGACGTGCCCGACGCCGGGTCCCGCCACTGTGCCGAGAGTCGCCACTGCATCAAGAGTCTCCACTGCACCCAGGGCCAGGGCCCCGTAGCGGTCGCCAATGACGGCAACGTCAATCCCCTCGCCCACGAACTCAGCAGCGTGATCCAACAACAGCCTGTCAGTAGCGTCATACGCCAAGAGGTTGGGCGCTTCCACATCCGGAAACCTGCCAAGGCTGCTGAACAGTGCCTCGAGGTCGGCCACGGCCACGTCCTTACCCACTTTCCTTCATGATTGGTCCTGCAGTTGTTGAACAGGAAATTCCTGTGCCATGCCCCTCGACTTCGACGCCGGGCGGGAGGATGGTTGGTTCTGCAACCGACTATCGCCCATCCTTGGGCACTGGTCCCGGCCAGCCCGAGAGCCCGGCACCGGGTCCATCACCAAAACGGCTCCCCTCCCCTGCGAGCAAGCCATGAGTGTCAATGTTGTCACGCAACTCCAAGTGAAATCCCACAACTCGCCCGACGAATCACGCCGGCCTGACAAGACTACGGTGGACGTCGTTACTGTTGGCGACTACACAGTCGGAAGATACACGTTCGAGCCGGGGTGGACCTGGGCCGAATGCATCAAACCCGTGGTGGGGACGGACACCTGCCAAATGAGCCACGTTGGGTATTGCGTCTCCGGGGCGCTGGACGTCGAAACTACCGACGGCGGGAAAATCAGTATCTCCGCCGGTGATTCCTACACCATTCCCCCAGGCCACAACGCCCGGGTGGTAGGCGACCAGCCGTTCCAAGGCATCGAGTTCCTCAGCGCAGCCGACTTCGCCCGCCCCTCGGAGTGACGAACCGTCCTGTGTATCCGGCACGAACGAAAAAGGCTCCGCTCAAATGAGCGGAGCCTTTGTCCGAAGTGGAGCTGAGGGGACTCGAACCCCTGACCCCCTGCATGCCATGCAGGTGCGCTACCAGCTGCGCCACAGCCCCGGACTGATTGCCTCTTGGAAGTTCCCTTCCTGCCGAAGCAACTCGTCAATACTACATACAAGTTTCCCAGATGCGAAATCAGGGAAGTTGATGTGGATCACACAGGCAGATTGATCCTGATACAGAAAAATCCTCCCTGCCCCGGACTCAGTCCGCGGTAGGGAGGATTTGTTTGTGGAGCTGAGGGGACTCGAACCCCTGACCCCCTGCATGCCATGCAGGTGCGCTACCAGCTGCGCCACAGCCCCATATTCGCGTTGTTCGCTTTCAGGCCTTTCAGCTCTTCCGGCCGAAGCAACTCAAATATCTTAGAACAGCGTTTTCGGTAATTCCAAATCGGGCATATTCCGAGGTGAAAGCGTTAGCTGAGCTCGGACTCGTCACCCGATGCAGCCTTAGCCGATGCGTCGTCGCCGAGTTCAAGGTCAACCACAGGGCAGTCCTTCCAGAGACGCTCCAAAGCATAGAACACGCGGTCTTCGGCATGCTGGACGTGGATGACGATGTCCGCGTAGTCGAGCAGCACCCAACGGCCTTCGGAACGGCCCTCGCGGCGCACCGGGCGGAGATCCTGCTTCAGCAGTTCCTCTTCGATCCCGTCAACGATTGCATTGACCTGGCGTTCCGTGGGCGCGGAAGCGATCAGGAAGATATCGGTCAGCGCCAGGCGCTCACTGACGTCCAGGGCAACGATGTCCTCGGCCAGCTTCTCGGCCGCGGCGCGCGCAGCGTGGCGGGCGAGGGTAATGGATTGTTCGTGTGCAGACAAAGGTACTCCTTGTTGTGGCCGAACGGCCGCTATTTGTGGCAAACGCCGTTGTCAGCGGGTCTAGCCGCTGGTGATCATGATGATGCCGACGATCAGGGCGATAAGCCCAGCCGCCAGGACGCCGTACTGCAACAACCTGTTGCGCTGCGCACGGGCCAAACCTGCGGTGCCGGCATCGAGGGGGTCGAGCCCATAGGCTGTGCTCGCGGACACCGGCGCCCGCTCGGCGTCCTGCCCGGATTCGACGACGGAAGTGCGCTTGCGGGCGTTCCGCGCCACAGCCTCCGCGCGGGCCAGTACACCTGCACGGCCCCGGGGATTCCGGGCGGGCCCCTGCTTGGTTTCGGTCGTCGGGTTGGGAGAGGTAACGAGCGGCACGAAAGTGGTGCTCGGCCGCTTCATCACCGGACGTTCCACTCCCGGAACCTTCACGAATTCCAAAGGGGTGACCATGGCCAGGTTGTTCGCCGTCGACGGCCCGGAATCGAGGGTGGGAGACTTTGCCGCAGATTGCTTAGCTGTGGCAGGTTTGCCCTGGTCCCCGGATTTCTCCTGCCGTGCCTGTTCAGCCAGCTTCTGCTTGGCGGCGGCACGCTTATTGAGGACGGCAGCCCGCTCCGCCAGAGCGATCTGCTGCGCCAGAACCTCAGGATCCACGGCAAGGGGGTCCTGCTCGGCGATGTGCTCCAGTTTGGACGTCTGGTTCTGCACCTGCGCGGCAATCAACTCGCGGACGGCGAGGGCCTGTTCGACCGACATATCCGCCTCGGCCGGCGCGGATCCGGGCGTTTCAGGCGCTGGTTTTCCAACCCCTGGCTTTTCCTGGGCCGGCGTCGCAGTTCCCGACGTCGCAGCGCCCGGCTTGGCCGGGGCGCCAGGGGCCGATATGCCCTTCACGTCTTCCTTGGCTACGCCTGCGGACGTAGAACCCGCTGGCGGAACAATGGGGTTGGCCGACGTCGCCATCTCGGCCTGCAACTGTTGCAGGCGAAGCTGCCTACGCGTGGGCGGACCACCGCCGGAAAGCTGCTCTTCCTTGTCAGCCAGTTCCTTGATGGCGCGCAACGCTGCACGGTCGCGGGCGCGGATCTGCGAGGAACGTTCGGCCGCGGCCGACGAGACGGCATCAACCGGGGCATCGGCGGCCCGACGATTCCGTGCAACACCTGCTGGGCGGTTGGCCTGTTGCTGCTGGGCGGGCTTCGCTTCAGCCGTCTGGGCCCGGGCAGGACTGGCCACGGCAGGCTGGGCTTTAGCGGGCTGGGCTTGAGCGGGTTGGGCTTGAGCAAGCTTAGCTTGGGCAGGCTGGGCTTCAGCAGGCACCGAAGCTTGCGCCTGCTCTTCCCGGGCACGTCGAAGTTCGCGCCTGCTGCGGATGGGTCGCTGTTCCTGGCTGCTCATTAAAAACTCATTCAGTACGTGCTTGGTCGTCTGATCCGGTCAGTGCTGGTGCCAACTCTGCTGCGTCCGGGTGCGGTGCGTACAACCCGTACTTGGCGATGTACTGTACAACCCCGTCAGGTACCAGGTACCAGACCGGGTTGCCCTCGTTCACGCGGTTTCGGCAATCGGTGGACGAGATGGCCATGGCAGGTACCTCAAGGAGGCTGACATCCTCATCCCGTCCAAGGTTGTGCAACTCGTGCCCCGGCCTGGTGACGCCCACGAAGTGCGCCAGGGACCACAGTTCGTCCACATCTTTCCAGGACAGGATTTGCGCCAGTGCGTCCGCGCCGGTGATGAAGAACAGGTCGGCATCGGGGCGCTGCTCGCGGAGGTCACGGAGGGTGTCAATGGTGTACGTCGGACCGGGCCGGTCAACGTCCACCCGGCTCACCGTGAAGCGGGGATTGGATGCCGTGGCGATCACCGTCATCAAGTACCTGTGCTCAGGCTTGCTGACCTCTTTGTTCGACTTCTGCCACGGTTGTCCCGTAGGCACGAACACGACTTCGTCCAAAGCGAACTTGGCCGCAACCTCACTGGCAGCCACAAGGTGACCGTGATGGATGGGATCAAACGTTCCACCCATCACGCCCAAGCGGAGCCTGCGCTCCGAATCCCCGCGCGGTGTTGCAGCGATGATGTTAGTGGCCTGCGTGGTGGGTGTGCTTGTTGGGGTGCTGGCGGTGCGGGTCCGCGTGCTCCTCGACGGCCTCGTGGCGGTTACCGAGGTTGGTGTAGGAAAGAGTCACAAACATGAGGACAAGCAGGATGGCGAACATCACGATCCCGAAGACCCACGGCTCGGCCCAGAGCGGAGCGGGCTCGTGGCCGCCTTCAGTTTGGGCGGCAATGGACGTGGCGATCTGCTGAAACAGCATCTTCTCCCCTAGTTGGTTCTCAAGAAATGACGACGGCGGGCGTTCCCGCCGTTCCGGACTTCTGTTCTATGTTACAGCGTTGCTAGCTGCGGACCTGGCCCTCGCCTTGGACGATCCACTTGGTGGTGGTCAGTTCCGTCAGGCCCATGGGTCCGCGGGCATGCAGCTTCTGGGTGGAAATGCCTACCTCGGCACCAAGGCCGAGTTCCCCGCCGTCGGTGAACCGCGTGGACGCGTTGACGATCACTGCAGCAGAATCCACTTCCGCAATGAACTTCTCGGCATTGGCGAGGTTATTGGTGAGGATGGCCTCCGTGTGCCCCGTGGTCCAGGTACGGATGTGCTTGACCGCTTCGTCCAGGGAGTCCACCATGGCAACGGCCAGGTCCAGATCCATGTATTCGGTAGCCCAGTCCTCGTCGTCCGCGGGCACCGTTTCGACGTCGGGGCCCAAGGCAGCAGCAATGCGTTCGTCAACATGAAGCCTGACGCCGGCTGACCGCAGCGCCTTCGCCACGGCAGGGAGCACACTGGCGCCCGAGTGAACCAACAGCGTTTCCACCGTGTTGCAGACGCTGGGCCGCTGGGTCTTGGCGTTCAGCAGGATCTCCACCGCCATCTTTTCCGAGGCGGATTCATCGATGAAAATGTGGACGTTCCCTTCACCCGTCTCAATGACAGGCACGGAAGAGTTGGTCACCACGGTCTGGATGAGGTCACGCCCACCACGCGGGATGAGTACATCCACCTTGCCACGGGCACGCATCAGGACGTTGGCGCCTTCGCGGCCGAACTGGTCCACGGTTTGGACAGCATCCGCCGGAAGCCCTACGGAATCCAGGGCTTCACGCAAGATGCGCACAAGCGCCTCGTTGGTATGGGCAGCGGCCGAGCCACCGCGGAGGATCACGGCGTTGCCGCTCTTGAGGGCCAATCCGGCAATGTCCACGGTGACGTTCGGGCGGGCCTCGTAGATTGCGGCCACAACCCCCATGGGTACGTTCACCTGGCGCAGGCGCAAACCGTTGGGCAGGGTCTGGCCGCGGACCACGTTGCCCACGGGATCAGGGAGGCCTGCGAGGTTCTCCAAAGCCGCAACGAGTCCCTCAATGCGTGCAGGCGTCAGGGTAAGCCGGTCAAGGAGGGCAGCGGAGGTGCCGTTGGCCTTGCCTGCGGCGACGTCTTTGGCGTTGGCCTCCAGGACCTGCTTCTGCTGCTCCAGCAAGGCTGCTCCGATGGCACGGAGCGCGCGGTCCTTCCAGGCCCGGTTGGCTTGGCTCATGCGGCGGGCAGCCTTGCGGGACCGGTCGGCGATCGCGTAGACCGCGCTTTGGACATCTTCGGGCGTAACCGGGACAGCGCCTGCCACGGGGCTTGCCGGCGTCTGGCCGGAAGCACCGGAAACGTCGGAAGTCACAAGGGCATCAGGGGTCAGCGCTTCAGTCATGCTCCAAGTTTAGATGAGCGGGGCGCGCGCACGAGCACCAAGTCATCAACATGAACAACTTCACGGTCATAGCCGCGGCCCAAGGCTTGACCCAGTTCCTGCGTGGTGCGCCCGAGCATGCGGGGAAGCTCCTCGGAGGAATAGTTGACCAGGCCACGGGCGACGACTGTTCCGTCCAGGCCCACCATCTCCACGGGGTCGCCGGCTTCGAATTCGCCTGTGATGTTCGAAATGCCCGCGGGCAGGAGTGACCTGTGCCTGTCGCGCACGGCCTTCACTGCGCCGTCGTCGAGCACCAGGCGTCCCCGGACAGTGGCAAGGTGGGCCAGCCACAAAAGCCGGACCGGCTTGCGGTTGCCGTTCACCGCGAACCAGGTTCCAACGTCCTCGCCCGCGAGGGCGGCTGCGGCGTTGGCGGTGGACGTCACCAAGGCGTGGATTCCGGAGCTTGCGGCGATGGAGGCAGCCTCAACCTTGGTCATCATCCCGCCGGTACCCACTCCGGCTTTGCCGGCCTTGCCGATGGTGATGCCTTCCAGGTCCTGCGCTCCGCGCACCAGGGAAATGCGCTTCGCACCGTGGGCGGGCGGCCCGTCATAGACGGCGTCGACGTCGGACAGGAGCACCAAGGCATCGGCGCGCACCAAGTGGGCCACCAAGGCCGCAAGGCGGTCGTTGTCGCCAAAGCGGATTTCGTGCGTTGCGACGGTGTCGTTCTCATTGACCACCGGAACGACTCCGAGGTTCAGCAGCCTGTTCAGGGCACGGAAAGCATTGGTGTGCTGGGTCCGGCGCATCAGGTCGTCTGCGGTGAGCAGGACTTGGCTGACGGTGACTCCGTGGGCGTTGAACGCCTGCGTGTACCGCGCCATCAACAGCCCCTGCCCAACACTGGCGGCAGCCTGCTGGGTGGCCAGGTCCTTGGGACGCTTGGCCAGGCCCAGGGGCGCCAGCCCCGCCGCGATGGCACCGGAGGAAACCAGGATGATCTCCGCGCCGGCATTGCGCTTCCCTGCCAGGGCATTCACCAAAGCCGTCAGCGACTTCTCGGAAATACCGCCCTTGATGCTGGTCAGGGACGAGGAACCCACCTTGACGACGATGCGCTTGGCTTCGGCAAGCTCGCGGCGCTGGTATAGGCCTGCTTCCGGTGCTTCGAAAGTGCTAGTCGTCATCACCGTTGTCCAGGTTGCTTTCCTTGACGGTTTGGGCACGACGGCGGCTGGCGGATTCCGTCCAGATGCCCGCCTTGCGCTCGGCTTCCAGTTCGGCGCGCGCGGCAGCCTTGGCCTCGCGGCGCTCAAGCTGCTCCTCACGCTTCTGGGCACGGGTGGGACGATCGCCGATGTCTGCGATGCGGATGTCCGTGCCACGCGGAGTGGCAAGGAGTTCGGCACCGGCCATCATGGTGGGTTCCCAGTCGAAGACGACGCCGTCGTCTTCGCCGATCACCACGGTGTCTCCGGGCTTGGCCCCGACCTTGAAAAGTTCGGTTTCCACGCCCAGCTTGGCAAGGCGGTCGGCGAGGTAGCCGATAGCTTCCTCGTTGGTGAAATCGGTCTGCTTGACCCAGCGCACGGGCTTTTCACCCAAAACGCGGAAGAGCGGCTCGAGGTTCTTCTCCTCGCGGCGGATCCGGAAACCGGCCTCGTTGACGGCGCGCGGCCGCAGGACCTGCGGGGCAACCTTGGGCGGTGCAGCCTTGACGGCGTCACGGGCAGCCTTGACGATCTCGGCCATGGCGAAGCTGAGCGGGCGCAGGCCTTCGCGGCTGGTGGCCGATACTTCGAAGACGCGGTAGCCGCGGGCTTCGAGGTCCGGCCTGACGAATTCGGCCATGTCCTTGCCGTCCGGCAGGTCCACCTTGTTGAGCACCACCAGCTTGGGGCGTTCGTTCAGGGGAACCACTTCCCCGTCCACTCCCGCGTAGCTCATGTCAACGGCGTACTTCTCAAGTTCCGCTTCAATGATGGCGAGGTCGGACAGCGGGTCCCGGTCCGATTCGAGCGTTCCGCAGTCCAGCACGTGCACCAGCGCCGCGCAACGTTCGACGTGGCGGAGGAAGTTGTGGCCAAGGCCGCGGCCCTCGCTGGCGCCTTCGATGAGCCCGGGCACGTCCGCGATGGTGAAACGCACGTCGCCGGCCTGGACCACGCCCAGGTTAGGCACCAACGTGGTGAAGGGGTAGTCGGCAATCTTGGGCCGGGCTGCCGACATCGCGGCAATCAGGCTTGATTTTCCGGCAGAAGGGAAACCGACCAGGGCGATGTCGGCGATGGACTTCAGCTCCAGGACGATGTCGCTGGATTCTCCCTCGATTCCCAGGAGGGCGAACCCCGGAGCGCGGCGCTTTTGCGAGGAGAGTGCTGCGTTGCCCAGTCCCCCGATGCCGCCGGCCGCTGCAACGAACTCAGTTCCTTCTCCGACCAGGTCTGCCAGGACCTTTCCGTCCTTGGTCTTGACTACCGTGCCGTCAGGAACGGGAAGAACCAGTGTTTCCCCGTTCTTGCCGTCACGCCAATCACCCATGCCAGGGCCGCCGTTGGTGGCGTGGCGGTGCGGGGCATGGTGGTAATCAAGGAGCGTGGTGGTCTGGCTCGAGACACGGAGGATGACGTCGCCGCCGTTGCCGCCGTTGCCGCCGTCGGGCCCGCCCAGCGGCTTGAACTTCTCGCGCTTGACGGAGACACAGCCATGGCCGCCGGTACCGCCTGATACGTGCAGGACTACCCGGTCTACAAAGCTCGCCACGTGAATCTCCTCTATTGCTGTCAACAGCGCGAACGCCTTGCCCAGTGCGCCTGGCGCCCTGAACGATTGTAATGCGGTTAAAAGAACAGTGGAGCGGACCTGTTGGCCCGCTCCACCGGTTCAGAAAGTGTTGTTACTCTGCGGCAGCAGCAGCAACGATGTTCACCACGCGACGGCCACGGCGAGTACCGAACTCAACCGCACCGGCTTCGAGGGCGAACAGGGTGTCGTCGCCACCGCGACCGACGCCTGCACCGGGGTGGAAGTGGGTGCCACGCTGGCGAACGATGATTTCGCCTGCGGAAACTACCTGGCCACCGAAACGCTTGACGCCGAGGCGCTGTGCGTTGGAGTCACGACCGTTGCGAGTGGAGCTCGCGCCTTTTTTGTGTGCCATGTGAAATGCCTGCCTCTAAATTTCTGGGGAAACTGAAATCTGAACTACGTAACGGACGTTACGCGATGCTCGTGATCTTGATCTTGGTCAGTTCCTGACGGTGACCCTGGCGCTTCTTGTAGCCGGTCTTGTTCTTGAACTTCTGGATGACAATCTTGGGACCGCGGAGGTCTTCCAGGATCTCAGCCGTGACCTTCACCTTGGCCAGGTCCGCAGCAGCGGAGGTGACCTTGTCGCCGTCAACCAGGAGCAAGGCGGGCAGCTCAAGCGTGCTGCCGGCTCCACCGGGGACGCGGTTCAGAGTTACGTAGTCTCCAACGGAAACCTTTTCTTGGCGGCCGCCTGCGCGGACAATCGCGTACACCACTTGGGTACTCACTTCTCTCGACGTTTCTTACTAAATTTGCGTGCGGAACCCCGAACCGGAATCAGGCCTGGTTCACGCTGTGCCTCAACGCCGTGGACTTCAGATCGAAGCCCGCGAGTCATCCCATGAACAATTCCAAGGGGCATAACCCAAGTGTTGGCGTAAGCACCGAAGATCAAGATTACGCTAGTTTGACCTTCAGCTGCAAATGAGGCCGGGTCCGGAAGCCACCACGTGACGCTTGTCACCAGTAGGAACGGACGTTCCCGGCACCGTGCCCATACAGCTTACAGCCTCTACGTGGCCTTGCCGTTGATTTCCCGTCCGACGCGCGGCGTCCGTGTTACGAATGCAGTCTTGGGGCATCAAAGAACGCGGTCTCGTAGCGGCAGGACTGGACGAAGGCTTCCTTCATGGCAGCCCGCTCACGGCCGGATGCCGCAGCTGCTGCGGCATCCGTGAGAGCAATCGCCTTCCGCGTCGCCTCCGCAAAATCCTCGTCCGCATAGGTCCTCAGCCAATCCGCGTAGGGATGGTTCTCCGGGGAACCGGCCTGGACGAAGTCGGCGTGCAGTTGCTGCCCCACTTCCGCATACAGCCAGTAGCAGGGCAGGACCGCAGCAAGCAGGACGCCGTAGCTTCCCGAAGCAGATGACGCCATCAGATGGTCCACGTAGGCCTTGGTGACCGGGCCGCTCTGCGTCGTCGCTTCACGGCCGCTCAGCCAGTTCCGGTGCAATACGGATTCCACGTCAAGGCACTGTTGGGAACCCCGGGCCCAGAACAGCTGCTCTTCTTCGGTCGGGGCGAGGGCACCTGCCCGGGCAAGCACCCTGGAATACCCGTTGAGGTAAAGGGCGTCCTGGGCCAGGTAGTAGCTGAACTCGGACTCCGGCAACTCCCCGGACCCCAAGTCCCGTATGAAGGCAAGCCCGTGGATGGCTTCCAGCTCCACGGCGGCTTCCTTCCACAGGAGGGCAGCGAAGGCCCCGGGCCGGGATGATTCCCGGAGATGGTGGAAATGGTGGATCGGACCGCTCCCCTGGCCCACTTCAAGATCGTCAGCCCTCATCAGAGCCTCGCGCAACCAGGGCTTGACTTCCCGCAGGGACGCCTCCCAATCTCCTGTTCTTGCCTGGACAGCGGCCAGGGCCGAGGACAACGAGCAGCCAGTGCCGTGGCTGTTCCGTGTCTGAACACGCGGTCCCCCGACTTCGATCACGTCCTGACGCAGCAAACCGCTGGTATTGATAAGCGCATCCGGACACTGCGCCCCCGGCAAGTGGCCTCCCTTGACCAGCACCGTATTGCCGCACTCCCCGGCCAACCGTTTGCCCTGGTCCAGCGCCGCAGGCCAGTCCTCCGCTTCGGGTTCCCCCAGCAGCATGGCCAGTTCCGGAAGGTTGGGTGTAATGAGGTCCGCCATCGGCAGAAGGTCACGCAACGCTGCCTCGGCTGATTCCCGCAGCAGCCGGTCACCGCTGGTGGCCACCATCACCGGGTCCAGGACCACGACGGCGGGACGTACCTTGACAAGCCAGGTCCGGACCTCGTTGATGACGGCGGCATCACCGAGCATCCCGATCTTCACGGCGTCGATAGCGACGTCGCTGCTGACGGTTTCCAACTGCTGGCGGAGGAATTCCACCGGCGGCACATGCACACCGCTGACGCCCCGCGTGTTCTGGGCCGTCAGCGCGGTGATGGCGGCCATACCGTAGCCGCCGTGCGCAGCAATGCTTTTAAGGTCCGCTTGGATCCCCGCCCCGCCGGAGGGGTCCGAACCAGCAATGCTCAACACCCTCGGATGTGTACGGATGACCGCTGGCAACGGATAAACAGCAGAAGACGACATTGAAGTCATGGAGACATCCCTTCGCCGGTGCTAACCGGACAGGTTCAACGGGTCTGGATCTCAGCCCGGCCCTATGCCCGGCACCCCGTGTCAGTGTCCTAGCCTAGCCCGGAAGCCCCTCACGCCGGGAACCCCGGCGGCTAACGGCCTGGATATGACCCGGGCGATGATGACCCGTTGCACGACGAAGGCCGCACAGCATGCGCTGCGCGGCCTTCGTTCCAACTGTGTCTTCAGTACCTGTTTACAGCTCCGACGCCGGAACACCCACCCCAAGGATGATCGGCTCCGAGGCTGGAGTTGGCTTCTTTGCCGGCTCAGCCGGCGCCTTCGCTTCGTGCGAGGTCCCGCCACCTGTGGCGGCCCGAACGTCGTGGTGCTCAACGTTGGTCTCGTTGGCAGCACCCTGGGCCCTGCTGGCACTGCGGTTCCGCCTGCCGCGCCGGCCCCGGGCGCCGGACCGGGACTCCACGGGTTCAGTACCAGCGGACGTGGCTGGCAAGGCGTCGGCGCTCACGGGTGCGTCAGCAGATTCAACGTTCCCGGGCGCGTCCTTCTCAGACCCGGCAACCTCAGACCCGGGGACAACCTCAGGTGTGCCGCCCAAGTGCGAGAAGGCCTCAGCCAGCAGATCCAGGCTCATGGCAGGCTTCTTGGCAGGTTCGTCGTGATGCTCCACGAAAGGCAGAGCCACTTCCTCTCCGCCGAAGCGCAGTACCGGAGCCGGACGGCCCTCCCTGGCCGCAGTTTCTGCCGGGGTGGAGCCCTGCGTCTGCCCGCCCTGCGCAGGGGCCTGGGCGGCATCCCCTTGGGCAGGAGCCGACTGCGCAGGAGCCTTCCGGGCAGGATCCGCCTGGGCGGGACCCGACTGGCCTGCTTCCGCCTTACCGGCGGCGCGGGCTGCTTCCTCGGCGCGGTGCACCTCGTCATCGTGCAGGTGTGCAGCGTGCGCAGCAGCGGCGATCGTCGCCAATGCGGCCCGGGTAGCCTCTGCCTTGGCTTTCTGGGCGGGATCCACGGACTCAGCCGGAGCGGGTGCCGTCGGGGCAGCGGCCGGCTGGACCGGCGTCGTAGCTTCCGGTGCCTGGTTGCCCCCCTTGCCGCGGCGACGCTTACGCTCACTGCGCTGGGACGGCTGCTGTGCTTCGGTGTGGGACCGGTGCTGCTCGGCAGCCACCACATTCGCGCGGCGGTGCTCCACGGGCTCGTCGTGCGTCACCACGCCGCGGCCGGCACAGTGCTCGCATTGCTCACCGAAGACCTCCAGCAAGCCTGTGCCCATGCGCTTGCGCGTCATCTGGACGAGGCCCAGGGACGTCACCTCCGCCACCTGGTGCTTGGTGCGGTCGCGGCCAAGGCACTCCACCAGCCGGCGCAGCACCAAGTCCCTGTTGGACTCCAGGACCATATCGATGAAGTCGATGACGATGATGCCGCCGATGTCACGGAGGCGGAGCTGGCGAACTACCTCTTCGGCCGCTTCCAGATTGTTCTTGGTGACGGTCTCTTCCAAGTTGCCGCCGCTGCCGGTGAACTTGCCGGTGTTGACGTCCACGACAGTCATGGCCTCGGTACGGTCGATCACCAAAGAGCCGCCGGACGGCAGGAAGACCTTGCGTTCCAGAGCCTTGTGGATTTGTTCGTCAATGCGCCAGGCAGCAAAGATGTCCTGGTCCTTGGTCCACTTTTCCAAGCGACCCACCAGGTCAGGCGCAACGTACGTAACGTAGGCCTCAATGGTGTCCCAGGCTTCGTCGCCGGAAACAATCAGCTTGGAGAAGTCCTCGTTGAAGACGTCCCGAACCACCTTGATGGTGAGGTCCGGTTCGCCGTACAGCAGTTCCGGGGCAAGGACCTTGGTTGAGGATGCTTGGCTCTCGATGCCTTCCCACTGCGCCCGGAGGCGGTTGATGTCGTGGGTCAGTTCCTCTTCCGACGCGCCTTCGGCGGCCGTGCGGACAATCACGCCGGCGTTCTCCGGCAAACGGTCCTTCAGGATCCGCTTGAGGCGGTTCCGTTCGACGTCGGGCAGTTTCCGGGAGATTCCGGTCATGGAACCGCCCGGGACATAGACGAGGTAGCGGCCCGGCAGGGAGATCTGGCTGGTCAGACGCGCACCCTTGTGACCCACGGGGTCCTTGGTGACCTGCACCAGGACGGAGTCTCCGGACTTGAGCGCGTTCTCGATCCGGCGCGGTTGGCCCTCAAGGTTCACCGCGTCCCAGTTCACCTCGCCGGCATAGAGCACCGCATTGCGGCCGCGTCCAATGTCGACGAACGCTGCCTCCATGGACGGCAGGACGTTCTGTACTTTGCCCAGGTAGACGTTTCCGATGAGGGAGTCCTGCTGGGTCTTGGAAACAAAGTGTTCAGCCAGCACGCCGTCTTCCAGGACGCCGATCTGGATTCTGTCATCGCGCTGGCGGACGATCATCTGGCGGTCGACGGACTCACGACGCGCCAGGAACTCGGCCTCGGTGATGACCTGGCGGCGGCGACCGGTTTCGCGCGATTCGCGGCGTCGCTGCTTCTTGGCTTCGAGCCTGGTTGAACCCTTGACGCTCGCCACCCGGTTGGAGGCAGCGGTCTCGGTGATGGGGCGGGGCGCCCGGACCCGGGTGACCGTGTTGGGCGGATCGTCATCCGATCCGCCGGTCAGTTCAAGGTCCTGGTCCCCCCGACGGCGCCGACGGCGACGACGCGAAGTGACGCCCTCTTCCAACGCCTCCGCAGCGGGAGCTTCGTCGTCTTCGGTTTCGCTGCTGCCCTCGGCATCGTTGTCATCGCGTTCGTTGCCGCGGCGTCCGCGGCGTCCCCGGCTGCGGCGACGGCGGCGGCTGCCGGCATCTTCCGACTCAGCTTCACCGCTGGCCTCGGTTTCATCGTCGGCCTCGGCGTCTTTCTCTTCGGCCGGGCGGACAACAGCACTGAGGTCGGGCGCCTGGAAGATCATCGAGGTGATGGAGACCGGCTCAAGGAACAAGGAGGACGAACCGGCAGCGTCCGTTTCAGCATGCTCCTCCGCTGTTGCGGCCGGAGCTTCCTGGCTGGTTTCTGCGACGGGCTCTGCATCCGTGGCACCGGCTGTGGCTTCGGCAGCGGCTTCGGCGCTTTCGGCCTGCTGAGCTTCAACCTTTGCTTTTGCAGTACGACGACGGCGGACCGGCTTTTCCGGTGCAGCCTCGGCTTGCGCTTCTGCGGGCTCAGCGGCGGTTGCTGCTGCGTCTGCGGCCTCAGCGGAAGATCCTGCCGGTTCTGTGGCCACTGCCGGTTCTGTGGCCACTGCCGGTTCTGTGGTCTCTGCCTGCGCGTCCGGCGCAGGGGTCCCATCGAAGCCGGGAAGGGGCTCAGCAGGCTCAACCTTCTTGCGGGCACGGCTTCGACGTGCCGGAGCCTGCGCAGCTGGTTCTTCAGTAGCCGGTGCGCCGGCAGCGGCATCGGGGGCCTGGACAGCCGCAGCGGCATCGGCAGCTTCTTCGGCGGTCACCGGCTCTGCCGCACTGTCGGCAGCTGCCTTGGCGGCAGTCTTGCGGGGCGCGCGGGCGGTCCTGGCGCGGGTGGTTTTCTTGGGCGCCTCCGCTGCTTCCGCGGGTTCCGCCCCATCATTTACGGCTACAACCTGGTCATTATCCATATGTGGCAACACTCCTGCCCCGGAAGCGCCGCCACATCCGGCACCCAATGGGGCAAATATTGTCAAAACCCGCAGGCGTTGACAGAAGTCAGTAGTATGCCTTCCGGTTCGCACCATCCTTGGGGTGCGGCAGCCCTGGAAGGCCAGTGCCTTGGTTCTAAAACCCGTTGTTCAGCTGCCACAACCAGGTGCCGTCCATTGTCATGGCGGGCCTGTAGCGGATCAGTCGATCCGTGCAGGCCCTGCTCATGCTGGCGGTCTTGGGAACAAGTCACCGGACCGGATGACGAATGTGGATCGGCTTCCGGCCATGTCCATTCTCTCACACCCCCGCACATTCACGGGGTAGGAACCGTGTCGCCTACCGGTTGTGGAAGGGAAAGCTGGGCGCAGGGTTCAGCATGCGGCGTTAGAATCCTCCAAAGAACCCATCCCGGCCAGACCGGGGCCACCCGTTCGAAGAGGATGCATCCGCGATGCCAAGCACTGCCAGGGGAAACCTGGACCACCACGCCCCGCCCCCTGCTGCCGGACCCGCACCGCACAGGGATACGCTGCCCGCAGCCGTACGGGACAAGCCGTTTGCCTGGCTGCTCCTGGTGACAGGCGTTGTCGGTTGGCTGGCCTCGGGGGCATTGGTGCTGGAAAAGCTCCAGGTGCTCCAGGACCCAAACCACGTCACTGCATGCGACGTAAATCCATGGGTCTCCTGCGGAACAGTGATGAAGACGTGGCAAAGTTCCCTTTTCGGATTCCCGAACATGTTCATTGGCATCGTCGCCTTCGCCGTGATCATCACCACGGCCATGGGAATCCTTGCCGGTGCCAGGTTTTCCCGGGGGTACTGGCTGGGCCTGCAGGCTGGAGTGACGCTCGGTTTCGCGTTCGTGGTCTGGTTGTGGTCGCAGGCTTTGTACGCGATCAACGTCCTGTGCCCGTTCTGCATGGTGGTCTGGGCAGCCATGATTCCCATGTTTGTGTGGGTCACTATCCGCAACATCAGCCACGGGGTCATTAAGGCGCCTGCCAGGCTGACCAAGGTGCTGGGCGATTCGGGGTGGATCATCGTGGCACTGCTTTACGTGGCAGTCATCGCGACGATCTTCTTCGCGTTCCTCCATGTTTTCGCCGGAACGTCCGGCTACTAAGCACTTTCTCAAACACCGCGGGATGACAGTTAAGGCCAATGTTCGTGATGAACATTGGCCTTAACTGTCATTTCGCTGTAGGTGCGCCAGGTCTTACTCGAACCAGATCTTGATCTCGCGCTCGGCAGACTCCACCGAGTCGGAGCCGTGGACCAGGTTCTGCTGGACAGCCAGTCCCCAGTCACGGCCGAAGTCGCCGCGGATGGTTCCGGGCGCCGCCGTCGTCGGGTCCGTGGTTCCCGCCAGCGAACGGAAGCCTTCAATGACGCGGTGGCCTTCAAAGACAGCTGCCACAACCGGCCCGCTCAGCATGAACTCAACCAGCGGCTCGTAGAACGGCTTGCCGACGTGCTCCTCGTAGTGCTGCTCCAGGAGCTCCCGGGTCGCGTTGACCTTCTTCAGCTCCGCCAAGGTGTATCCCTTGGCTTCGATCCGGGCGAGGATGGTTCCGCTCAGGTTGCGGGCGACGCCGTCGGGCTTGACCAGGACGAGGGTCCGTTCAATGCTCACAGTTGCTCCAATGTGGTTTCTTGGTGGGGTTTCCCTGCCAGTTTACGGGGTTGGGGCGCCGGGCTCGTCACGGTGCGCAGCATCCCACTCGGCCTGTACACGGTCGCGCTGGGCAACCTCCCGGTCAATCCGGATACCCGTCCGGATGCCGTACCACCAGCAGATGGCGAACAGGATGCCCACAATGAACATCGTCGGTTCGGCCAAGCCCGTGAGGATGAGGACTATCTGCAGTCCCCAGCCCAGCCCGATGCCCCACGGCTTGGAGAGCACGGCGCAGGTGAGGACCAACACGACGCTCAGGGCAATGCCAACGCTGAGGATGATCGCGGGAGGAACCTCTCCCCGCTTCAGCCCGAAGACCACCAGCGTGCCGAAGAAGGCGACGAAGGCCTCCAGCAACAGCACGGTTGAACCGAACATCACTTTGGTGGAACGACGCTTCTTGGGCATGCCGGGACGCCACTCGCGTTGTGCCTTGGTCAGCTTGGCCATGGTCAGGCACCGGCCTTTCCGAGGAGGATACGGGCCTCGGCTACCAAGGTGATGGAGCCTGTCACGAGGACTCCCCCGGCTAAGTCGTCATTGGATTCCGAACGCTCCACCGCCCATTCGAGGGCGTCGTCGAGCTTCTCGGCAATGTGGACGTTCTCCTCGCCAAAACCGAGGTCGACGGCGATTTCCGCCAGTTCCGCCGCGGGAATCGCCCGGGGAGAGTTGGACTGCGTAAAGCAGAACTCCTCGGCCAGGCCGCCCAATTGTTCCTGGAGCGTCTTGAGGATTTCCTCGGCGTCCTTCTCCTGGAGGATGCCGACCACCACCACGAGCTTGCTGAAACTGAAGGCCTCATGGATGGCCTCGGCAGAGACCTTGATGCCATCGGGGTTATGGGCAGCGTCCACCACGATCGTCGGCGCGGTCCGCACTACCTCCAGGCGGCCCGGGGAGGTGACGTTGCCGAACGCTTCGCGGAGGACATCGGCGTTGAGCTCCTTCTCTCCCCCGCCGAAGAAGGCCTCCAGCGCGGCAACTGCAACCGCGGCATTCTCCGCTTGGTGGGCACCGTGCAGGGGAAGCAGCAGCTCCTCATACCGTCCAGCCAGCCCCTGGATTGTCAGCACCTGCCCGCCAACTGCAACGCTGCGGGATTCCACGCCGAATTCGACGCCCTCGAAACGGAACGGAACGTCCACTTCACGGGCCTTGTCCAGGAGCACTTGGGCGGCATCCACGGGTTGCGCGGCACTGACCAGGAAGCCGCCGGGCTTGATGATTCCGGCTTTCTCGTAGGCGATGTCCTCCGTGGTATCGCCGAGGAGGTCCGTGTGGTCCAGGGATATGGGCGTGATCACGGATACTTGGCCGTCGCCGACGTTGGTGGCATCGGTGATGCCGCCAAGGCCCACTTCGAAGACCGCAACATCCACCGGCTCATCGGCAAAGATCGCGAAGCCAAGGATGGTGACACACTCGAAATAGGTCAGGCGAGGCTGGCCCTCGGCGACGAGTTCGTTGTCCACGATCTCCAGGTAGGGCCGGATCTCGTCCCAAATCCTGACGAAGGTCTCGTCGGAGACGGGTTCGCCATTGATGCTGATGCGTTCGGTCACCTTGGAAAGGTGGGGGCTGGTGTACCGGCCGGTGCTGAGCCCGTGCGCGCGCAGTCCCGCCTCGATCATCCGGGCAGTAGAGGTCTTGCCGTTGGTTCCCGTGATGTGGATGATCGGAAAGGCCTTGTTCGGCTCGCCCAGGACCTCCATGGCACGGAACAGCGGAGCAAGGCGGGGTTCCATCTTGTTCTCCGGTGCGCGGCCGAGCAGTTCCGCATAGACGCTTTCGACCGAGAATTCGTCAGTCATGGATCAGGCCCCTGCCTTGGTTACTGTGACCCGCGGCTCGTCGGCGCCGGACACCAGCACCTCAAGCTCCAGGGTCAGGGTCTCAGTCTTGACGAGCCCGGCATTGGCCTGCAGCGCCTCAACCACATCCTGCTGCGCCTCCACCGTGGTCTTGATGCGGTCGCTCACGTTCAATCCGGCGTCCTTGCGCGCCTGCTGGATTGCACGGACCATGTCACGTGCCAGGCCTTCGGCGGCAAGCTCGGGTGTGACCTCGGTGTTGAGCACCACGAAACCGCCGCTCGGTAGAACGGCAGCCGCGGCAGCTCCGCCGTCGGGCGTTTCAGCCACGACGGTTTCGAGCGTGTACTCCTGGGGCTCCAGCTCGAGTCCACCTGCCACCACCACGCCGGCGTCGTTGACCGACCAATCGCCCGACTTGGAGCCCTTGATGGCCTGCTGGACGTTCTTGCCCAGGCGCGGACCGGCCGCACGGGCGTTGACCACCAGCTTCTGCTGGATGCCGAACTCTTCGGGCGAAGCCGCAGCGGTGTCCAGCAAGCGCACGGAGCGAAGGTTGAGTTCATCGGCGACGACGGCGGCGAAGCCTTCCAGCGCGTCAGCACCGGGTGCCACGACCGTCAGTTCCTGCAGCGGCAAGCGGACGCGCAGGTTCGCTGCCTTGCGCAGGCTGGACCCGGTGGAGCAGATTTGCTGCACGCGGTCCATGGCCTCCACGAGCTCCGGGTTTGCCGGGAACAGTGCAGCATCAGGCCAGTCGGCCAGGTGCACGGAACGGCCGCCGGTCAGGCCGCGCCAGATCTCCTCAGTGACGAGCGGGAGCAGCGAGGCTGCCACCCGGCACACCGCTTCCAGGGCCGTGTAGAGGGCATCGAACGCGTCAACGTTCTCGTCGAAGAAACGCTGGCGGCTGCGCCGGACGTACCAGTTGGTGAGCATGTCCAGGTAGCTGCGCAGCTCATCGCAAGCACCGGAGATGTCGTAGGTGTCCAGGCTTTCGGTGACGTTGCGGACGAGGTCGCCGGTGTTGGCCAGGAGGTACTGGTCAAGGGTGTCGGAGTATCCGTCGTAACGCAGCTTGGCATCGTAGCCCGAACCGCCATTGGCAGCGTTCGTGTACAGCGTGAAGAAGCTGTACACATTCCACAGCGGCAGGATGACCTGGCGGACGCCGTCGCGGATGCCCTGCTCGGTGACGATCAGGTTTCCGCCGCGAAGGATGGGGCTGGACATGAGGAACCAACGCATGGCATCGGAGCCGTCGCGGTCCAGGACCTCGGAAACGTCAGGGTAGTTGCGCAGGCTCTTGGACATCTTCTGCCCGTCCGAGCCCAACACGATGCCGTGGCTGATGACGTTGCGGAAGGCCGGGCGGTCGAACAACGCCGTGGACAGGATGTGGAGCATGTAGAACCAGCCACGGGTCTGGCCGATGTACTCCACGATGAAGTCCGCGGGGTTGTGGGTGTTGAACCACTCCTCGTTCTGGAACGGGTAGTGCACCTGGCCGTAGGGCATGGAGCCGGAATCGAACCACACGTCCAGCACGTCTTCCACACGGCGCATGGTGGACTTGCCTGTGGGATCGTCCGGGTTGGGGCGGGTCAGTTCATCGATGAACGGCCGGTGCAGGTCCACCTGGCCTTCGTTGTTGACGGGAAGGCGCCCGAAGTCGGCCTCCAGTTCAGCCAGCGAGCCGTACACGTCCGTGCGGGGGTACTCGGGGTCGTCCGACTGCCACACGGGGATGGGCGAACCCCAGTAACGGTTGCGGCTGATGGACCAGTCGCGGGCGTTCTCAAGCCACTTGCCGAACTGGCCGTCCTTGACGTTGCCCGGGATCCAGTTGATGTCCTGGTTCAGTTCGGACATGCGGTCCTTGAACTTGGTGACTTCCACGTACCAGGAAGATACGGCGCGGTAGATCAGCGGGTTCCGGCAGCGCCAGCAGTGCGGGTAGCTGTGCTCGTAACTGGCTTGGCGGACCAGGCGGCCATCGGCGCGCAGGACCTGGGTGATGGGCTTGTTGGCATCGAAGACCTGCAGGCCAACGATGCCCGCGAGCTCACCGTGGGCGAACAAAGGCAGGAACTTGGCGCCCTCGTCAACGGAGAGGACAACCGGGATGCCGGCCTCTTCACACACCTTCTGGTCATCCTCGCCGTAGGCCGGAGCCTGGTGGACGATGCCTGTACCGTCCGTCGTGGTGACGTACTCAGCCACCAGGATGCGCCAGGCATTCTGCGTACCGTACTTTTCGGCGTCGGCGAAGTCGTTCCACAACGGCTCGTACTCGAGGCCCGCCAACTGGGAGCCTGTGTACGTAGCGGTGACGGCGGCAGCGGCGGCAGCAGCGTCGTCGTACCCCAAATCCTTGGCGTAGGACGCCACAAGGTCAGCTGCCAGCAGGAAGCTACCCGTGACCGGCGCTTCGGCAGCAGCGGCCTTGATGCCGTTCGGGCCGGCAGGCAGGACTGCGTAGGAGATGTCGGGTCCGACGGCGAGCGCCAGGTTGGTGGGAAGCGTCCAGGGCGTGGTCGTCCAGGCGAGCGCCTGCACACCTGCGAGCGCCTGCGAGATCTCGGACTCCCCCGCCTTGATGGGGAACGTGACCGTGACGGTCTGGTCCTGGCGGTTCTTGTAGACGTCGTCGTCCATGCGCAGCTCATGGTTGGAGAGCGGGGTTTCGTCTTTCCAGCAGTACGGGAGGACGCGATAGCCGTTGTAGGTCAGGCCTTTTTCGTGGAGTTGCTTGAAGGCCCAGAGCACGGACTCCATGTATTCGACGTTCAGCGTCTTGTAATCGTTGTCGAAGTCCACCCAGCGGGCCTGGCGGGTGACGTAGGCCTTCCATTCGTTGGCGTACTTCATCACGGATGCCCGGCAGGCGTCGTTGAATTTGTCGATGCCCATGGCTTCGATCTGGGTCTTGTCCGTCATGCCCAGTTGCTTCATGGCTTCGAGCTCGGCGGGGAGTCCGTGGGTGTCCCAGCCGAAGCGGCGTTCGACGCGCTTTCCGCGCTGGGTCTGGTAGCGGCCTACGAGGTCCTTGGCGTAGCCGGTGAGGAGGTGGCCGTAGTGGGGCAGGCCGTTGGCGAAGGGCGGGCCGTCGTAGAAGACGAACTCGTTGCTGCCGGCTGTCCCCCCGGGAAGGTCGGCTTCGCGTTGGTCGATGCTTGCCTGGAAGGTGCCGTCCTGGTCCCAGTATTTGAGGATGCGCTCTTCGATTTCCGGAAATTTCACGGAGGCGGACACGCCGTGCGTGCCGGAAGGCGATGCTGAGGCCTTGGGGTAGTGGGTCATCTCATATCCTGGTGATAGCTGGTTGACTGTCAGGATGCGAGGACGGCTCCCATGCTGCTTTTTCGACAGCGCAGGTACCGCGGTACCACCTCACTTACCGGAAATGAATTCCCGGCCGCTCATTACTGCTGTGACGGGCTTACCCGTCCGGTTCTACTGGGCACTGTTGGCTGTGGGCTTGCAGTGCCGTTCTTCCGGAAGCTCACCGGTGATGGCCGGGTCAAAGCTGCTTCCATCAGTCTAGCGGCAGCGAAGCCCCATGCTCCACTTGAAGGTTCATCCCTTGGGAGGACCGTGTTTGCCGGAGCCGCTGCATAGACTCGACCGCATGACTGAAGCTGCTGCCCTGCCGGTTGTCCGTTCCCGGCGGCCGGGGGCGCCGCGTGTTTGGACGGTATTGGCGCTGCTGGTGGTGTTGCCAGTGGTGGTTCTGTCGGTTTTCCGTGCTGTCCCGGCAGAGTGGCCGTTACTGGTTGTTCAGTTGGTGGCGTTCACGCCGTGGCTTGTGGTGCCGGCGGGGCTGGCGCTGATGCTTGCTGTGGCCGGCCGGCGGGCTTGGGCGGTGCTCACGACGGCGGTTGTGCTGGCGGTTCAATTGTTCTGGCTGTTTCCGTTGGACTACGGCCGTCCGGAAGCCCTTCCGGAGGGACGGCAGGCGGTTCCGGTGACGGTCATGACGCTCAACTCGGAGTTCGGCCAGGCTGATGCGGATGAGGTGGTTCGCCTGGTCCGGGAGAAATCCGTCCAGGTGCTGGCAGTGCAGGAGTTCTCGCAAGCCTTGCAGGACCGGCTTGAGCAGGCCGGGCTGCCCAGGACTTTGCCGCACTTGGTCAGCGATCCAACCGACGACGCCGCTGGGAACGCCGTGTACTCGGTGTTTCCCCTTGAGTACGCCGGCCGCTTGCCGGACTCACCCTTCCACATGCCAGTGGTGAGGGTAGACGCGCGCCTGGGCGGACTCAGGGCAGCTTTCACCCTCACGAGTGTCCATACCCTGCCGCCTGTGGACGAGCGGCTGGCACAGTGGCGAAGCAACCTCGAGGCGGCCGCCCGGCAAGCCGGAGCTGCGGGCCGGCAGGTTTTCATGGGTGACTTCAACGCCACGTACGATCACCGGGAATTCCGCGACTTCCTGGCTTCCGGACGTGACGGGTCAACCTTGGTGGATGCGGGTGTGGCGTCGTGGGGTCGTCTTTCCCCCACGTGGCCCATGGAAGGTCCGGCCCTGCCCGGCATTGTCCTGGACCACGTGGTCACTACTCCACAGATCAGCAGCACCGGCTACGCAGTGCACAGGGTTGCGGGGACGGATCACGCTGCCCTTGTGGCTACGCTGCAGGTCCCTGCCGGGTAGCACTGCCCGGCTCAGCTAGTTTTCTTTGCGGATGAGCTTGTGGTTGGCGGCCTGGGCCACCGGACGGACGGTGATGTGGTCAAGGTTGATGTGGTGGGGCAGGGATACCGCGTACTTCACGACGTCCGCTACGTCCGCCGCCGTCAACGGCTTCTCCACTCCGGCGTAGACCTTGGCCGCCGCGTCCTTGTCCCCCAGGCGGTTCAAGGCGAATTCCTCGGTCTGGACCAGGCCGGGCGCTACCTCGATGACCCGGACGTTGTTCGCCACTTCTTCAAGCCGCAAAGCATTGGTCATGGCGTGTTGGGCGAACTTGGCTGCGTTGTAGCCTGCGCCGCCTTCGTAGGCCGAAAGCCCCGCGGTGGACGTCAGGTTGAGGACAGTGCCCTCGCCCGTCGCCCGAAGCATGGGCAGGAAGGCCCTGGTGATCTTCATGGTTCCCAGCACGTTGACCTGGTACATCCATTCCCAGTCCTCTGTGCTGGCGTTGGCAATGGTGTCGGCCCCGCGGGCGCCCCCGGCGATGTTGATGAGCGTGCCTGCTCCCCCGGTGTCAGCCACGGCGGCAAGGAGGGCCGCGACGTCGTCGTCACTGGTGACATCGGCAGCGAACGGCACTGCCCCTGTTTCGGCGGCCAGCGCCTCGAGGCGTTCGGCGCGGCGGGCCACGGCGAAGACCTTCCAGCCATCGGCGGCGAGGGTCCGCACCGTGGCCTCCCCGATGCCCGTGCTGGCGCCCGTTACTACTGCGGTTTTGTTCTGCGTCTGTGCTGCCGAAGTCATGGGACCACCCTACAGAGCGATCCCGCCGCAGCCGAAGGCAAACTGTAACGGCGGACCATGAAACAATTGAGCCATGGCTGAATCAACGCAGGGTACAGACACGCCCGCCACCGCCCCGATCAACGTTCCCGACAAGCCGGCCCTTGAAGGCCTGGAGGCTGCCTTGACGCAGCGCTGGCTCGCGGAAGGAACCTACAAGTTCAACCCGGACACCACCCGGGAGCAGGTCTACTCGATCGACACTCCCCCGCCCACCGCATCCGGCTCGCTGCACGTGGGACACATGTTCTCCTTCACCCAGACGGACGTCCAGGCCCGCTACATGCGCATGACGGGCAAGAACGTCTTCTACCCCATGGGCTGGGATGACAACGGCCTGCCTACGGAGCGCCGCGTCCAGAACTACTACGGTGTGCGTTGCGATCCCGCCATCCCCTACAACGCCGATTACCGGCCACCTGCCCAGCCGGCCAAGAACCAGCGCGATTTCGACGTCGTTTCCCGCCAGAACTTCATCGAACTGTGCGAGGAACTCGCCGTCGAGGACGAGAAAGTCTTCGAGAACCTTTTCCAGACCCTTGGCCTGTCCGTTGACTGGAACCTGACCTACCGGACCATCGACGACACCTCCCGCGCCGTATCCCAGCGTGCCTTCCTCGCGAACCTCGCCGCCGGTGACGCCTACATGGCAGAAGCCCCTACGCTGTGGGATGTCACCTTCCGCACGGCTGTGGCCCAGGCCGAGCTCGAGGACCGGGAAGTCCCGGGCGCCTATTACCGTTACCCCTTCTTCACCGAGGACGGGGAAAAGATCTTCATCGAGACCACCCGTCCCGAACTCCTGGCCGCCTGCGCCGCGTTGGTGGCGAACCCCGACGACGAGCGCTACCAGCCCTACTTCGGCAAGACGGTCACGTCTCCGCTGTTCGACGTCGAGCTCGAAGTCAAGGCCCACCCCCTCGCCAAGGCTGACAAGGGCTCGGGCATCGCCATGGTCTGCACCTTCGGCGACCTCACCGATGTCACGTGGTGGCGCGAGCTGCAGCTGCCCACCCGGGCCATCATGGGCCGCGATGGCCGCATCATTGCCGAAACCCCCGAGTGGATCACCACCGAGGCAGGCAAGGAAGCCTACGCCGCCATTGCCGGCAAGACGGCGTTCTCCGCGAAGGAAGCCGTCGTGGAACTCCTGAAGGCCGCGGACCTCCTGGACGGCGAGCCCAAGAAGATCACCCACCCCGTGAACTTCTTCGAAAAGGGCGACAAACCCCTTGAGGTCGTCACCTCACGCCAGTGGTACATCCGCAACGGCGGCCGCGACGAGGACCGCCGTGAACGCCTGATCGCCCGCGGCCAGGAAATCAACTTCCACCCGTCCTTCATGCGTTCCCGGTACGAGAACTGGATTGCCGGCTTGAACGGCGACTGGCTGGTCTCGCGCCAGCGGTTCTTCGGCGTGCCCATCCCTGTGTGGTACCCGCTGGATGCCCAGGGCAACCCGGACTATGACAACCCGGTCCTGCCCTCCGACGACATCCTTCCCGTGGATCCTGCCGCCGACGCCGCCCCGGGTTACGACGAGTCGCAGCGCGACCAGCCGGGCGGCTTCACCGGTGACGCGGACGTCCTGGATACTTGGGCCACTTCTTCGCTCACCCCGCAGATCGTTGGCGGCTGGAGCCGGGACGAGGACCTTTTCTCCAAGGTCTACCCGTTCGACCTCCGCCCCCAGGGCCACGACATCATCCGCACCTGGCTCTTCTCCTCCGCTGTCCGGGCCGATGCCCTGCAGAAGAGCGCACCGTGGAAGCACGCCGCCATTTCCGGATGGATCCTCGACCCGGACCGGAAGAAGATGTCCAAGTCCAAGGGCAACGTGGTGGTACCCACCGATGTGCTCAACGAATACGGCTCCGATGCCGTGCGCTACTGGGCCGCTTCCGCAAAGCTCGGCGCGGACACCGCCTACGAGATCGCCCAGATGAAGATCGGGCGCCGCCTGGCCATCAAGCTGCTCAACGCCTCCAAATTCGTCCTCAATTTGGGAGCGACCGAGAACTCCGTGGTCTCCTCCGATCTCTCGGTCCTGACCAACCCCTTGGACCGGGCGCTCCTGGCGCAGCTCGCCGACGTGGTGGCCCAGTCCACCAAGGCGTTCGACAACTACGACTACGCCCGCGCCCTCCAGATCACCGAATCGTTCTTCTGGCAGTTCACGGACGACTACGTCGAGCTCATCAAGGACCGCGCGTACGGAGCGGCCGGCGACGCAGAGCAGGCCTCCGTTTTGGCGGCCCTGGCAACCACGCTCGATTCCCTCCTGCGCCTCTTCGCCCCCTTCCTGCCCTTCGCCACCGAAGAGGTGTGGAGCTGGTGGCGGACCGGTTCGGTTCACCGCGCAGCCTGGCCGGCAGCCTTGGAAATCGCCGACGGCGACACCACCATGCTGGGCACGGTCGGCTTGGCGCTCAGCGGCATCCGCAAGGCCAAGTCCGAGGCCAAGGTCAAGCAGCGCACCGAGGTGCTTTCAGCCTCGATCACGGCCAACGAGATGCTTATTGCACAGCTGAAGGCCGGTTTGGGCGACTTGAAGGCCGCCGCCAACGCCCAGGAGATCAGCCTCCAGTCGGGTGAAGGCGACCTGGCTGTCAGCGACGTTGTCCTGGCCCAGCCGGAAGAAGCGCCGGCCACGTAAACAGGCAGCGGCGTCGTAGCCGGTTGCAGCCCAGCAGTTTTCGGGCAAAGGGGAAGCCCCATCAGCGTTTTGCCGTTGGTGGGGCTTCGACTTTTCGGCTGTCCGGTGACGGCTTGACAGTCTGGCGGAATCCTTGGAATTTCAGGTCGTCCTACCACGTCACTGGTAGCTTGTTTCCAACTTTGCCAAAGGCTGCGTTGGTCGCAATCACTGAATCTTCGGTTTCCGTGTCCAGCTTCTTTCGAAGTTGGTAAGAACTATTGTTGTCCCGCGTTTGGGCTTGCGCAAGGCCTTCGCGGGAACTACAGGATTGTAGTTTCCGGGATCGTTCCAGACTCGCTGCCGGGATCATTTCCACAGTGTTTGTGGCAGAGTTATGCCATGCCGGAACTGCCCGAAGTGCACGGCCTGTGCACCTACCTGGACACCCAACTTCGCGGAGCCGAACTGACGGGCGTGCGCATCAACTCCATTGCCGCGCTCAAGACTGCGGATCCTCCGTATTACGCCCTTGAGGGCCGCACGATCGAAGGCGTCCAACGGTTCGGCAAATTCGTGTGCCTCGACGCCGGCGGCATGTTCTTCGTGTTTCATTTGGCCAAGGCCGGATGGGTCCGCTACACCGAGCACCCGTCATCTGCAGCCCTGCGCATGGGCAAGAGCAACATCGCTGCGCGCTTGCTGTTCCACCGGCCAGCAGATGACACCCACATCGGGTTGGACCTGACGGAGGCCGGAACCAAGAAGAGCCTCGCAATATACGTGGTCCGTGATCCGCAGGACGTTCCAGGCATCGCCAGCCTGGGGCCGGAACCGCTCAGCCCGGATTTCGACGTCGACGCCCTGGCGGCGATCGTCCGGTCCAGTTCCCAGCAAATCAAGGGCCTGCTGCGCAGCCAAAGTGTCATTGCGGGAATAGGCAATGCTTACAGCGACGAGATCCTGCACGCCGCGAAGATCTCACCTTTCGCCATCGCCAAGTCCTTGGACGAGGAGCACATTTCCAGGCTCTACGACGCCATGCAGGAGGTCCTGGTGAGTGCGGTGACCGCTGCCTCCGGCAAGCCGTCGAGCGAATTGAAGGACACCAAGCGAAGCAACTTCCGGGTTCATGCCAGGACCGGCCAGCCCTGCCCCGTGTGCGGGGACGCAGTAAGGGAGGTGTCCTTCGCGGACACCTCCCTGCAGTATTGCGCTACCTGCCAGACCAACGGCAAGATCCTTGCCGACAGGAGGACCTCACGGTTCCTGAAGTAGCCGGGGGTGGCTGGTCAACCGTGAGCTAGTTGAATTCAGGACTTTCAGTGCGGCTCCGCTTGAGCTCGAAGAAATGTGGGAAACCAGCCAAGGCCACCGTGGCGTCCCAGAGCTTGCCCGCATCTTCGCCGCGGGGAATCCGGGTCAGTACCGGGCCGAAGAATGCCGTCCCATTGAAGGCAACCACAGGCGTTCCCACGTCCTGGCCCACCAGTGATATCCCGGCCTCGTGGCTGGCCCGCAGTTGGGCATCGTATTCGTCGGAATCGGCAAAGCGGGCCAGTTCCGCCGGTAGGCCCACTTCTGCCAGGGCTTTACGGATCACGGACGGGCGGTCCTTGTTGCCCTCATGGTGGATTTCTTCGCCCATGGCGTCGTAGAGGGGCTTGACGTATTCACTGCCATGGAGTTCCTGCGCAGCGATGATCACCCGCACAGGACCCCAGCTCTGATCCATCAGCGCCCGGTAGTCTTCCGGCAGATCGCGGCCTTCGTTCAGCACGGAGAGGCTCATGACGTGCCATTCGGTCTCGATGCCGCGGACCTGTTCAACCTCGCCGATCCAGCGGGAGGTGATCCAAGCGAAAGGGCATGCGGGGTCGAACCAGAAGTCGGCTTTGTTGACTGCTTGATCTGTCGATGTCTTTTCAGGCACAGGAAACTCCTCGGAAGGGTGAAAACGGCACGCGGAAACGTGAGATGCGGAGGATCAACCTCCTGTGGGCTGCAACCGGCGCTTACGCCGACTTATTCCGGCGCTTGGCCACGACGTCGTGGGCGATCATGGTCGGCTGCGCCTTCTTGGCCACGACATCGGCGGTGATGACCACCGTGGCGATGTCGTCGCGGCTGGGGAGATCGAACATGACGGGAAGCAGGACTTCTTCCATGATGGCCCGCAGTCCGCGGGCTCCCGTCCCGCGCTCCAACGCCTGGTCCGCAATCGCATCCAAGGCGTCGTCGTCGAACTGCAGCTCCACACCGTCGAGCTGGAACATCTTTTGGTACTGCTTGACCAGGGCGTTCTTGGGCGTGGACAGGATCTGGATCAATGCCGGCCTGTCCAGGTTGGACACCGTGGTGATGACGGGAAGGCGACCAATGAACTCAGGGATGAGGCCGAACTTCAGCAGGTCCTCAGGCATGACCTCCCCGTAGGAGTCCACGTTGTCCCGGACCTCGTTGAGCTGGGCTCCGAAGCCTATGCCCTTGCGTCCGGACCGCGAACCGATGATGTCCTCCAGCCCGGCAAAAGCACCGGCCACGATGAAAAGGACGTTCGTGGTGTCGATCTGGATGAATTCCTGGTGCGGATGTTTGCGACCGCCCTGGGGCGGAACCGAGGCCACGGTGCCTTCAAGGATCTTCAGCAGTGCCTGCTGCACGCCCTCGCCGGACACATCGCGGGTAATCGAAGGGTTCTCGCTCTTGCGGGAGATTTTATCGATCTCGTCGATGTAGATGATTCCCTGCTCAGCCTTTTTGACGTCGTAATCCGCAGCCTGGATGAGCTTGAGCAGGATGTTCTCAACGTCCTCGCCAACATACCCGGCCTCGGTCAGGGCCGTGGCGTCGGCAACGGCAAAGGGGACATTAAGGCGGCGGGCCAGGGTCTGGGCCAGGTACGTCTTGCCGCAGCCCGTGGGGCCGATGAGCAGGATGTTGGACTTGGCGATCTCCACGTCCTCGTGGTGGGCGCCGTCGCCAAGGCTGCCACTCTTGGGGGCGTGGCCTGCCTGGATCCGCTTGTAATGGTTGTAGACAGCCACGGCAAGGGAACGCTTGGCCGGTTCCTGGCCAATGACGTACTCCTGGAGGAAATCGAAGATCTCCCGGGGCTTGGGGAGTTCAAAGCTGCCCAAGTCCGAAACTTCAGCCAGCTCTTCTTCGATGATCTCGTTGCAGAGCTCGATGCACTCGTCGCAGATGTACACGCCGGGCCCGGCAATCAGCTTCCGAACCTGCTTTTGGCTCTTTCCGCAGAAAGAACACTTCAGCAGATCCGTGCTCTCGCCAATCCGAGCCATGTGGGAATCCCTTCGTTGCATACGGGTGATGCGGCTCCGCGCCGTACTCAAGTGTGCGGCCTTGCCGCGGTTGGCACCACCGTGACTTCTTCCACTCTAGGTCACAATGTGCCGCTTGCGTGGAAACAGAACGCCGGTGCGGTCCATATTTCGCGAACCGCACCGGCGTCGATTTCCGTGTGCTACCGGGCGATAGCCTGGGGCTTGATCTTCCGGGAATCCAGGACCTGGTCAATCAGGCCGTAGGCCCGGGCTTCCTCGGCGGTAAGGATCTTGTCCCGCTCGATGTCGTTGTTGACCTGCTCGGAGGTCCGACCGGAGTGCTGGGCCAGGGTGTCTTCCAACCAGGTACGCATACGCATGACCTCCGCTGCCTGGATTTCCAGGTCGGATGCCTGGCCGCCTTGGCCACCGGAGAGCGCCGGCTGGTGGATCAGCACGCGGGCGTTCGGAAGGGCCAGCCTCTTGCCCGGCGTGCCGGCCGCCAGCAACACAGCTGCGGCACTGGCAGCCTGGCCAAGGCAGACCGTCTGGATCTCCGGCCGGATGTACTGCATGGTGTCGTAGATAGCCGTCATGGCCGTGAACGAACCGCCGGGCGAGTTGATGTACAGCGTGATGTCGCGGTCCGGGTCGGTGGACTCAAGGACCAGCAACTGGGCCATGATGTCATCGGCCGATGCGTCATCAACCTGCACGCCGAGGAAGATGATCCGGTCCTCGAAGAGCTTAGTGTACGGGTCTTGGCGCTTGAAGCCGTAGGGCGTGCGCTCTTCGAACTGGGGCAGGACGTAGCGGCTGGTAGGAAGATTGCCGGCAGACCATCCGAAGTTGTAGTTCATGTCAATTGCTCCTGGTTTCAGTGGTTCTAATGCCGGCTAGTTGTTGTTGGAATCCGACTGGTTTGCCGTTCCGCCGCCTCCGGCCACGGAACCGGCGTGCGCCGAGATCTTGTCGAAGAAGCCGTATTCCAGCGCCTCGGTGGCCGTGAACCACTTGTCGCGGTCGTTGTCCTTGAGGATGGTTTCGACAGTCTGTCCCGTCTGCTCAGCCGTCAGTTCGGCCATGACCTTCTTCATGTGGAGGATCAGCTCAGCCTGGATCTTGATGTCCGACGCCGTGCCTCCGATTCCGCCGGAAGGCTGGTGCATGAGGATGCGGGCGTTGGGGGTGGCGTAGCGCTTGCCCTTGGTGCCCGAGGAAAGCAGGAACTGGCCCATGGACGCGGCAAGGCCGGTTGCGACCGTGACGACGTCGTTCGGGATGAACTGCATGGTGTCGTAGATGGCCATGCCGGCGGTCACCGAGCCACCCGGGGAGTTGATGTAAAGGTAGATGTCCTTCTCCGGGTCTTCTGCCGAGAGGAGGAGAAGCTGTGAGCAGATGGCGTTGGCGTTCTCATCGCGGACCTCGGAGCCGAGCCAGATGATGCGCTCTTTCAGCAGACGGTTGTAGATGTAGTTGTCCTGGGCCGCGGGATCGACAGTTGCCATCCGGGGAGCCTCTGATTGCTGTGACATAAGTACTTACCTCTCGCTGGTGCCAGTGACCTCACTGAACTTCACTACATTGGACACTAACCGCTTTGGCCGGCGTTTTGTTCGCCGGAATCGCACTGTTCGCTGACGGCGCACGGGAGGGCCCGGCCTTGTGTTCTGCCCTTAAAGCGAACCGGCCCCGGATCCAAGGATCCGGGGCCGGTTGAAGCCGTATCAGAACTTCACTGCTGCGGGGTCGTCGCTGGAGACGGTCTCTGCTTCAGCCTCGGCCTCTGCAGTTTCTTCAGCGGCAACTTCACCGGCAGGGCGCACGAAGTCGGTCAGGTCAACCTTGTTGCCTTCGGAGTCCACAACCTCGGCCTGGCCCAGCACTACTGCCAGTGCCTTGCGGCGGCGAACCTCGGAAACCATCATGGGGACCTGGCCGCTCTGATCGATGATCTGGGCGAACTGGTTGGGGTCCATGCCGTACTGGCTGGCGGTGGTGACGATGTAGTCGATCAGCTCGTTCTGGCTGACGTTGACTTCTTCCTTGTCCGCAATGGCGTCGAGGATGACCTCGTTCTGGAAGGCGCGCTCAGTGTTTGCCTTCACCTCAGCGCGGTGCTCCTCGGTGTCGTGGTCGCCTTCGCCGTGGGAGTTTTCCTGGGTGAAGTGGGCCTCGACCTGCTCTTCGACGACGGATGCCGGGACGGGAACCTCAACCAGCTCGACGAGCTTGTCCAGGACCTTGTCGCGGGCTTCTACGCCCTGGCCAACAACCTTGGACTCAGCGGCCTGCTTGGCGAGGTCCTCGCGGAGTTCAGCCAGGGTGTCGAATTCGGATGCCAGCTGTGCGAAGTCATCGTTTGCCTCGGGAAGCTCGCGCTCCTTGACGGCCTTGACTACTACCTTGACCTGGGCGGCTTCGCCGGCGTGCTCGCCACCAACGAGGGTGGTGTCGAAGATCGCTTCCTCGTCGGCGGAGAGACCGGAAACAGCCTCGTCCAGGCCTTCGAGCATGGTGGCGGAACCAACCTGGTAGGACAGGCCCGAAGCGGAATCGATCTCTTCGCCGTCAATCGAGGCGGTGATGTCGATGGTGAGGAAGTCATCGTTCTGCGCCGGGCGCTCAACGGACTTGAGGGTGCCGAAGCGGCCACGGAGTTCATCCAGGGCCTTGTCAACGTCAGCGTCGGAGGACTCGGCTGCAGCAACCTCTACCTTGATGCCGGCGTAGTCGGGCAGTTCGATCTCGGGACGGACGTCAACCTCGACCTGGAACTTGAGTTCGCCGTCGGTAGCGGACGGATCCGGAACCTCGGTGATTTCGACCTCGGGACGGCTCAGCGGGCGCACTCCGGTTTCCTGGACAGCGGCCTGGTACCAGCCATTGAGGCCGTCGTTGATAGCCGTCTCCAGAACGTAGCCGCGGCCGACGCGCTGGTCGATGAGCTTGGAAGGAACCTTGCCCTTGCGGAATCCGGGCACCTGGATCTGCGAAGCAACGGTCTTGTACGCGGCATCGATGCTCGGCTTCAGTTCCTCAAAGGGAACCTCAACATTGAGCTTGACCCGCGTTGCGGTGAGGTTCTCGACAGCGCTCTTCACAGTCTAAGTACTCCTGAATTGGTGGGTATGGGGTTCTGCCGCACTCGAGGAAACGAATGCGAAACACAGAGTCGGGGTGACAGGATTTGAACCTGCGACTTCCTGCTCCCAAAGCAGGCGCTCTAGCCAAGCTGAGCTACACCCCGAATGCACAGGACAGTCTACGGGCAAGAGCGCCGCGAATGCACATTTGACAGCGCCGCCCGAATTAGGTTTAGTTATATCCGGCTTGAACAGCCAACCGGAAAGAAGCCCTGAACAGGGAATCCTTCTGGGGACGTAGCTTAATGGTAAAGCCTCAGTCTTCCAAACTGATTACGCGGGTTCGATTCCCGTCGTCCCCTCCATGGAAGAAGGCCTCCGATCCCAGGATCGGAGGCCTTCTTGCGTTGTGCCGGACCATCGTTCCCGGAGGCTCAGGCCCGGCGGCGAAGCTCAGACCTGGCAGCCCGGGCACCAATAGAGTTTGCGGGCTCCTATTTCCGCCATGCCCACGATTGTCCCGCACGCCCGGCAGGGCAATCCGTGCCGCTTATAGACAAAGTGGGCGTCGGCGTCGGGCACCAGGGGTGCCCCTTCGGTCCATAGGTCCGGGGGCGTCGTCACAATCCTGCCGTCGCGGACGCCGTCGGACATGGTGGTCACAGCATCGTCCCAGAGGCGGCCGGCAGTTTCGGCATCCACGGCCGCTCCGGGCGTCCAGGGATCCACGGCCTGCCGGAAGAGGACTTCCGCCCGGTAGATGTTTCCGACTCCCGCGAGGACGGACTGGTCCATCATCAGGAGCGCGACGGCGGTCTTCCGCTTGCGCAGCCGGCGGATGAACTCATCGCGGTCCCCCGGCAGGTTACGGAGGGGATCCGGCCCCAGGCGGTCAAGTACCTTGGCCGCCTCATCGGACGTCACGACCGCGCAGGTGGTCGCCCCTCGGAGATCGGCCCAGCCATGGTCAGACACGAGGCGGACGCGCACGGCCCCTACCGGTTCCGGCGGCCCGGAGTATTCCGCGTCCTCACCGGCAGGCCCGGATTCACGCTCACCGATCCTGCGCGGTGCTCCGATGCTCGAAGCGCCCGTAAAGGAACTGTCTCCGCCGAAGCTCCACGCACCGTATAAGCCCAGGTGGACGTGGAGGTAGAGCCCGTGGTCGAAGGCCAGGAACAGCTGCTTTCCGTGGGCGAGCGCCTCCACCGGCACGTGTCCGTCCAACAGCGCGGCGCCTTCGGTGAAGCGTCCCTGCGGACTGCTGACATGAAGGCGCCGGCCGACGAAGACATCCTGGAACTGGCGGGCCAGCCGGTGGATGGAATGACCTTCAGGCACTACTCGACGATCTCGCCCGTGGTCTCGTACACGGCGATCTTCCCAATGCGGCGGACATGGCGCTCGTCATTGCTGAACGGTTCCTGCAGGAACGCTTCGATGATTTCGGTGGCTTCGTCGACGCTGTGCTGCCGGCCGCCGACAGCCACGACGTTCGCGTCGTTGTGCTCACGAGCAAGCTTGGCGGTGGCGAGGTTCCATGCCAAGGCCGCGCGGACTCCCTTGACCTTGTTGGCGGCAATCTGTTCGCCGTTGCCCGATCCGCCCAGCACGATGCCCAGCGCATGGACTCCGGCTGCCTGGTCGGCAACGACGGCTTCCCCGGCATTGATGCAGAACGACGGGTAGTCGTCCAGGGCGTCATATTCCTTGGGCCCGTGGTCCACAACCTCATAGCCCTTGGCCGTGAGGTAGCTGACCAGGTGTGCGCTGAGTTCCATGCCTGCGTGGTCCGTAGCGATATGGACGCGGGGAGTAGTCACTGTAGTCCGTTCTTTGTGGAGCGCCGGTAAGCCGCTGGGCAGGTGCACAGCCCGGGCCAGGCGCGGCGGGGAGGGATGCTTACCTAGATTACCGTGACCGGCTTCATTGGGGCTGCCCGTCGTCATGGGCCCGGGCAGCGGCCCGGTTGAGGATTCCGGCCAACGTATCAGCTGTTGCCGCCGTTCCGGCGCTCAGGGCCACCCGGCCTCCGTTGAGTTTCCTGACGACGACGGCGGGCCCGCTGCTCACCAGCATCGCGGTCGCGTCGTCGTGGTGCCGAAGGCCCCAGCCGCCGTAGTCGGCAGCTTTGACGTCGGCGGGTGCCGCTGCGGCAATATCGACGGCGGGAACCCTCAGCACCGGGACGAGTCCGCCGGCCAGCACCCGAAGTCCTCCCCTGTCCGCACGGACACGGGCGAAAAGGAAGCCCGCACCCAGTAGCGCCACGGCGGCCACCAGGGCTCCGAGCCAAGGCAGCGCCACGGCAATCAGGGCTGCCGGGAACAGGGCAGAAACGATGATCATGATGAACACTGAACTGCGGGCGTGGACCCAGATCCGGAGGGTGTCCCGGGTCAGGTCCGGATCGGCAAGCAGCATCCGTTCGGTTTCCAGGGCCTGGTCGTCCTCAGGGGTCCAGCGGGCATCGGGCTTGAAGGCGAACATCATGACGACACCCAGGGCCAGGGCCGCGCCGCTTCCCATAGCCAGGACGATCGGGTCCACATGCGACAGCCGGGCCTCCCCGATCCCCGACTGGCCGACCAGCCCGGCAGCGAGGACCGTGGTGACGAAGAGACTGACCATGAGGCCCAGCCCCATCATGACCCGGCGCATGACAACGGGCCGGGAGAGCGGAACCGCCTGCATGAAGGCGAGCCAGCCAAACAAGGTGATCATGGCTGCGCCGCCGGCAACATAGGCGCCGAAGGGCGCAAAAGCGCTTCCGCCGTCGGCATTCCACATGACAGCCACCGGGTCCGGGAGGCTGTTCCTCAACATCTGGGCGCAAACAACGAAGCCGATGGCCAGCAGTAGCGGAAAAAACAGCGCAAACCGCAAGGCGCGGGTGTCAAGAGAGTCGCGGAACGTTCCCATGGTTCCAAACTACTCCGGAGCAACGACATGCAGGGAGTGCACTCCACGACACCGCATGGGCATCCCTTGCGATCGCGGCAGAGAGTGAAAGAATGACTTCACACCAGCGGCGGGAGAACCGACCGGCCGCCCAGTCCAACTTCCGGAGGCACATTTGCCAGGCCTTAATCTCACGCGCGGGGAAGCCGCGAGCCGCGCTGAACTCCTCAACGTCGAGTCGTACAACGTCACCTTGGACCTGACCAAGGGGCCGACCGTCTTCGGCTCCACCACCACAGTCCGTTTCTCGGCCCGCGCCGGAGCCTCGACCTTCATCGATGCCATTACCGACACCGTCCACAGCGTCACCCTGAACGGCACGGAACTTGACCCGGCGGTCGTCTCCGACGGCGTCCGGATCCAGCTCCCCGACCTCGCCGAAGACAACGAACTCGTCATTGTTGCCGATGCTCCCTACATGAACACCGGCGAGGGCCTGCACCGCTTCGTGGACCCCGTGGACGGCGAGGTATACCTCTATACGCAGTTTGAAGTACCCGACTCCCGGCGCATGTTCGCCGTCTTTGAACAGCCCGACCTGAAGGCAAGCTTCACTTTCACCGTGACGGCTCCGTCACACTGGGACGTGGTCTCCAACTCCCCCACGCCTGCCCCGGAACCCATTGAGGCCGGGGACGACGGCGGCGCACGCTCAGTGTGGAAGTTCGCCCCCACCCCCCGGCTCTCGTCGTACGTCACCGCACTGATCGCCGGCCCGTACCAATCCGTACGCTCGGAAGTGACAAGTTCGGACGGCCGGGTGGTCCCGCTGGGAGTATTCGCCCGGAAGTCCCTCATGCAGTACCTCGACGCCGACAACATCTTCGAGCTGACCCGGCAGGGCTTCGAATTCTTCGAGGCGCAGTTCGGCTGCCCGTACCCGTTCGAAAAGTACGATCAGCTCTTCGTGCCGGAGTTCAACGCCGGTGCCATGGAAAACGCCGGTGCCGTCACCATCCTCGAAGGCTACGTTTTCCGCGGCAAGGTTACCGGCGCCCAAGTGGAACGCCGTGCTATCACCGTCCTGCACGAACTGGCCCACATGTGGTTCGGGGACCTCGTCACCATGCGCTGGTGGAACGACCTCTGGCTGAACGAGTCCTTTGCCGAATACATGTCCCACCTCGCGGCGGTGGAGAACACTGAGTTCGACCACGCGTGGACCACGTTCGCCTCCGTGGAGAAGTCCTGGGCTTACCGCCAGGACCAACTGCCCACAACGCACCCCATCTTCGCGGACATCAACAGCCTCCAGGACGTGGAGGTCAACTTCGACGGCATCACCTACGCCAAAGGCGCTTCAGTGCTGCGCCAACTGGTGGCCTGGGTGGGCCCGGAACAGTTCATGGCCGGGGTCCGGACCTACTTTGCCAAGCATGCCTGGGGCAACACGGAGCTTTCGGACCTCATGCAGGAGCTCGAAGCCGCCAGCGGCCGTGACCTGGACCAGTGGGGCGGGTTGTGGCTTGAGACTGCGGGCGTGAACACGCTCGCCCCCGAGGTCACCGTTGACGAAATCGGCGTCATCACCGGATTTGCCATTTTTCAGACCGCCATCGCCGAACAGCCCACCATCCGCCCGCACCGCCTGGCGGTGGGCTTCTACGACGTCGTCGACGGCAAGCTTGAGCGCGTCCACCGCGAAGAGCTCGACGTCGACGGCCCCCGCACGGACGTCCCCGCCCTGGTGGGCAAGACGCGGCCCGACCTTGTCCTCCTCAACGATGACGATCTCGCCTACGCCAAGGTAAGGCTTGACCCGGCGTCGCTCGCCACCGCGAAGGCCCACCTGAAGGACTTCACCTCAAGCCTTCCCCGCACCTTGGTGTGGGGTTCGGCGTGGGATGCGGCCCGCGACGGCGAGACTCCCGCCCGCGGCTACGTGGACCTTATCCTGGCCAACATCGCCCACGAGACGGACTCGTCGGTGATCCTCGTCCAGCTCCGCCAATTGGCCACGACCCTCACGTACTACGTGGCCGCAGAGCACAAGGAGGAAACGGCAGTCAGGGCCGCCGACCGATTGTGGGAGCTCGCTTCCAGCGTGGAAGCCGGATCCGATGCCCAGTTGCAGTTCGTGAAGTCCTACGCCCAGATCTCACGCAGCGACTCCCAACTGGACCGGATCCAGGCGCTCCTCGACGGCACGTCAACCCTGGAAGGCCTGACTGTGGACCAGGACATGCGGTGGGAACTGCTGACAGCACTGGTAGTCGGCGGCCGCCACGGGCAGGACCGGATCGAGGAAGAACTCGAACGGGACAACACCTCCAACGGCCAGAACGCAGCAGCCCTCGCCAAGGCTGCGATCCCTACGGCAGAGGCCAAGGACGCTGCATGGGAGTCGATCGTGGTCAAGGGCGAGCTCTCCAATGCACTCCAGTCCTCAGCCGTTGCCGGCTTCACCCGTGTTCCGGACACCGCGTTGCTGGAACCGTTCGCGGAGAAGTACTTCCAGGCAGTACCTGGAATAGTGAAGGAACGGACCCATGCGCTGGCCCAGCAAATCGTGGTGGGCCTCTACCCCGCCCAGCTGACCACCCAGGCCACCATCGACCGGACGGACGAGTTCCTGGCGGCATTGCCGGAAGACAGCGCGGCACTCAGGCGCATGATGCTGGAGAACCGCGACGCCGTGGCACGCGCCCTGCGCGCGCGGGCCGCCGACGTCGACTAGCCGTTCGCCTCCTCCCATGCGGACAGTCTGCGCTGGCTAGACTGTCCGCATGGGCCTGAATGAACACCATTACGCGTTGACCGTCCGCTGGACCGGAAACCGCGGTGACGGCACGGCGGGCTACCGGGCTTACTCCCGGGACCACGACGTCGTTATTCCCGGACTACCGACATTGAAAGGTTCAGCCGATCCCACGTTCCACGGTGACCGGACACGCTACAACCCTGAGCAACTGCTGCTGGCCGCCTTGGCCCAGTGCCACATGTTGTCCTTCCTGCACGTCGCGGTCAAGCACGGTGTGGTGGTCACCGGATACGAGGACAATGCCGAGGGGCTCATGAAGCTCAACCGGGACGGCAGCGGGCAATTCGAGTCGGTAACCCTCAAGCCCCGCGTCACCATCGCCGATGCCGTTGATGAAAGCCTCATGTCGCAGCTTCACCACGAAGCCAACCAAGTCTGCTTCATCGCGCGCAGCGTCAATTTCCCCGTGCTTCACGAACCAACCACGACGACGACGGCTGCCTAGCCGGGTGGCCCGCCGCTTCGCGCACCGGCAGGACGGCCGCCCTTCCAGCGGGAGAGCAGCCTTCGTTCCGTCAGGCGGCTCAGGCCCGCCCTGCGTTCACGCTCCAGGCCCCTGCTGCGTTCGTCCTCAAGGGTGTCCTTGAGCGTTTCCTGCCAAGGCCGCAGCGCAAAGCCTGCCGCGACGGCGGCTGCGTTGCTCCGGGCTTGGAACCCTTCGTGCCCTGGCGGCAACCACAAGGGAAGCGAGTCCGGGCCGGCCCAGTAGTCGATCCCCTGCTGCACCAGCCAGTCTTCGCTGACGGGGACAACTTCTTCCGTAGCCCCGGACGCACTCCGTGACGCAGCAATATACCCCGCAAAGGGAACCACTTCCCCCACAACGTTGAAGGTTCCCGACAGTCCCCGGGCCGCACCGTAAAGAACCCAGGCTGCAACGTCCCTGACGTCGACGATCTGGGTCGGTGAGTCCGGTATGTCCGGGACCAGGACGGGGTCCGCCTTCGCGGCAAACCGGGCGGGCCAATAACCGTACCTGTCCGAAGCATCCCCTGGACCTCCGATCAGGCCGGGCCTGAGAATGTGGGCCTTCTCCCCTGCTGCCCGGCGCGTCATCTCCTCGATGGCTGACTTTGACTCGCCGTACGTCTCCGGCGTTCCGTGTTCTCCTTCCGGCAAGGGTTGGAGCAACCCGGCGTCCTCTGCTGCGCCGGGAACGGACGGATCGGCATAGACGGAGCAGCTCGAAACGAACGTCCAATGCCCCGCCCGGCCGGCCAGGGCGTCAAGGGCTGCCTTCGCGAAGACGGGATCCCGGGCCACCTCCACGACCTCATCCCAGTGACCGTCGAGGTCCGTGAAGGCCGCCACGCCAGTGGCGCGATCCGCACGGACCCAGGTGGCGCCGTCGGGCACTGCCGCGGAAGTACCGCGCGCCACGCAGGTGACCTCATGTCCGGCGGCGAGGGCTTGCCGCGTGATTTCAGCGGACAGGAAAGCCGTACCACCCAGGACGAGGATTCGCATGCGGCCACGCTACGGCGCGATCACGCAACGGCGCTAGGGTTAATGGTGGACAGAGTGTTCACCCCAAGGAGAACACGGGCCGACGACAAGGAGCCAATACACCTTGACCTTCATCTCTTGGATGGAAACCCTCACGATCGAACCGGAAAAAATCGACGTTGTCTCAATCCTCATCACCGTAGGCGTGGGCCTGCTGGTATGGACCGTGGCACGCTTCATCATCCTTCGCATCACCCGAAGGGTCGCCTCCGGCAGTTCGCTCTTCAAGAAACCGCACTTCAAATGGGTGCAACCTGCCATCCGGGCACTGGACCATGAGCGCCGCTCGCAGCGGGCCCAAACCATCGGCTCGCTGCTGACCAGCCTGGTGAGCGTGATCGTGGTGGTGATCGTCATCATCTACGTCCTGAAGTACATGAACGTCGACGTCGCACCCCTGCTGACCAGTGTGGGCATCCTGGGTGTGGCCATCGGCTTTGGTGCCCAACAGCTCATCCGGGACTTCCTCGCCGGCATCTTCATCACCATCGAAGACCAATACGGCATTGGCGACGTGATCGTCACCAGCGAAGTCATTGGCACGGTGGAATCCGTCGGCCTGCGGATCACCCGCGTCCGGGCGGAGGACGGAGCCATCTGGTACCTCCGCAACGGCGAGATCCTCCGGGTAGGCAACCGCTCCCAAGGAGACTACGTACCCATCGACACGCCTTCGCCGGACAACGACGGAGAAACCAAAGTGAGCGCCGGAGCCCCCGCAGGCACGGCCGCAAAGCCTGAGGAGAAGTCAAGTGAATGATGCCAATTCCGGGCAACCGGGCGCACCGCAGGCCGGGCCGCGACGCCAGCTGATGCAAAACGACCCCTTCAGCCAGCCTGCCTACACGGACAGCTTCTACGCGGCAGTCGGCGGGCACGACACCTTCGTGAAGCTGATCGACGTCTTCTATGACGGTGTGGCCGGGGATCCCCTGCTGCGGCCGATGTACCCCGAAGAGGACCTCGGGCCCGCCAAGCGGCGCTTCCTCATGTTCCTTGAGCAGTACTGGGGCGGCCCCACCACCTATAGCGAGGAACGCGGCCATCCAAGGCTGAGGATGCGGCACATGCCCTTCCGTGTAACGCCGGAAGCGAAAGACCGCTGGCTGTTCCACATGCGTACGGCCGTGGACTCGCTGGGCCTGTCACCCCTGCACGAGGGAACCCTGTGGGACTACATGGAGCGAGCAGCGTTGACCATGGTCAACAGTCCGTCCGCACAGTAGTTCTTCGGTTCTTCCGTTCTTCGGTTCTTGGGTTCGTCGCTGCTAGTTCCGGAAGCCGAGGCCGGCGGCCGTCCTCACCAGAACGTGTCCGCGCGATCCGCTCAGCCGGAACCAGCGGCCGTTGCGGAATACCTGCTGCTCTCCGCCAGCAAGGAAGCCCAAAGCAAAAGCGGCAAAGGCCACCCCTGCCGGGAGCTCTTCAAGCCCCGGCAGGGGCCGGCTCCAGACGGCGGCGCGGGCACTGTTGACCACGGCAGCGCCTGCCACTGCGGGTACGGCCTCTGCCACCTCGGCGATACCGGCTTCGGCTGCGGCCTTAAGTTCGACGTCGGCCATCGCGCCCAAGGCTTCCCAACCGGAGCGCGGAGCCCCGACGCCGGCCCACGACTCCGACACTGTGGACGGCGGGATGGGAAGCTCAACGTCCCCGGCACGCGAGCGGGCCAGCCGATCCAGGACGGAGGCAAGCGTCACGGTGGCGTCCGCCTGGGCTTCCTCGGCGAGGGCCATTGTCCGCAACCCGAGGATGGTGGGGGTGGATTCACCCAGGATCCGCGGCCTGAGGACGCACACATAGGCGGCCAGAACCTTGCCGGCAGCCTGCAGGCGGATGGCGCCGTCATCGATGGTTTTGGCGCGTGTCACGTAGGTCCGCAGGTCGCTGAGATCGTGGGGGTCGGCGAAACGGAAGGACTGGGTCAAGACGTCTGTCACAGCATCGACTCTACCGGCATGTCTTCGGTTGAGAGGGGTTGGGGCGCCGTCTAGAGTCGAACCATGACTGACACGAAGGCCAACCCGGACGCGGAGGCACCCGCAGAAGACCCCATGGAAGTGCTGATCGGCCTGCTGGACCTGGGCGACTTCGACGGAGCACGGACCAACGAGGACATCTTCCTGGGCCCGTCCCAAAGGCAGCCCAGGCACCGCGTCTTCGGCGGACAGGTCCTGGCACAGTCCATGATGGCCGGCATGCGCACGGTTGACGCGGACCGCGTTGCCCATTCGATGCACGGCTACTTCCTCCGTCCCGGGGACGCCAACAAGCCCATCACCTTTGGAGTCGAGCGGTTGCGCGACGGGCGTTCCTTCTCCGCGCGGCGGGTCCATGCTTACCAGGACGGTGTGCCGATCCTGTCCATGATTGCCTCGTTCCAAGTTGCGGACGAAGGGTTGGATCACCAGACTGCCATGCCGGAAGGCATCCCGGATCCCGAGTCATTGCCCAGCACGGCGGATTTGCTGTCCTCCTTCGACCACCCGTTGGCACGGCACATGTCCTCGGAGCGGCCGTTCGACGTCCGGCACGTCGACCCTGCACTCTACGTCACCGCGCCAACCCGGCACGTGGCAACTAGGCCGTGTTGATCAAGTCGCTTTTGATCCAGATCAGGGTGGTGGCGAGGCTGATGGCGGCTCGGTAGCTGCGGGCGGTCTTGTCTGATCGCATGGCGATGCCGCGCCACTGTTTGAGCTTGTTGAAGGAGCGTTCGACGACGTTGCGGCCGCGGTAGCGGAGCTTCTGCTCGTCGCCGAAGTCGATCGGGCGTCCCGGCTTCTTGCGGCGGTGAGCGATCTGGTCGTCACGCTCCGGGATGGTCGCGGCGATCCCTCGCTGACGCAGCCAGGCACGGTTCGTCTTCGACGGGTAGCCCTTGTCGGCGAGGACTCGATCTGGTCGCGTTCGTGGTCTTCCGACGCCTGGGCGGGGGACACGGATGTGTTCGAGGGTGGTCGCCAGCATCGTGGTGTCGTTGATGTTGCCGCCGGTGAGCACCCATCCCAGCGGCCGCCCCTTGCCATCGGCGACCAGGTGAATCTTGCAGGTCAACCCGCCACGGGACCGGCCAATCGCGTGGTCAGGCGGCTCGAACCACGGATTCTTGTGATTCGGTGGAGCCCCCTGTGTCCCGGGCGAGGGTCGCACCGTGCTGATGCACGCGGGTGATCGTGGAGTCGATCGACACCACCCAATCGAGCCGGCCCGCCGCGTCGGACTGCCGCTGCACCTCGGCGAGCAGCCTGTCCCAGGTGCCGTCGTGCGCCCACCGGGTGAACCGCTTATAGACCGAGTTCCACTTCCCGAACCGCTCCGGCAGATCACGCCACGGCGCACCCGTCCGGTACTTCCACGCCATCCCCTCAACCGCGAGACGATGATCCGTCCACGGCCGCGACCTCCCCGTCACCGTCGGCATCAACGGCTCCAGAACGGTCCACACCTCGTCAGAGACCTCGCGACGCGTCATCCCTCAAGACTCGCCCATCGACCACCGAAACCACTTGATCAACACGGCCTAATGCCGTGTGGATGAAAACAATAGGCCCCCTCCCTGACGATCCCAACCTGCACCGTGCTGCCCTGGCGTACGCCAGCGACTACACCTTGCTGGAACCCATCCTGCGCAAGCACGGCCTCGCGTGGATGACTCCGGGCATGAGCGTGGCCAGCCTGGATCACGCGATGTGGTGGCACCGACCGGTGCGGGTGGATGAATGGATGCTCTATGTGCAGGAATCACCCAGTGCACAAGGGGCCCGGGGCTTGGCCACGGGGCGGATCTTCAACCGGGAAGGACTGCACGTCGCCACAGTCGCGCAGGAGGGCATGGTCCGGATTCCGTGACCAACGACGAATGGCCGTCCCTTTCGGGGCGGCCATTCGTCGATATTACGCTTAGTCGATTTTGCGGTTAGTCGCGATTGCGATTAATCGCGGGTCAGGCGGCGGTGCGTGACTCGGTGCGGTTTTGCCGCGTCAGGACCGAGCCGTTCCACCTTGTTTTCCTCGTAGGACTCGAAGTTACCCTCGAACCAGTACCACTTGGAGGGGTTCTCGTCATCGCCTTCGTAGGCCAGGATGTGGGTTGCCACCCGGTCCAGGAACCAGCGGTCGTGCGAGACCACAACAGCACAGCCAGGGAAGTCCAGAAGTGCGTTCTCAAGGCTGCTCAGGGTTTCGACGTCGAGGTCGTTGGTGGGCTCGTCGAGGAGCAGGAGGTTTCCGCCCTGCTTCAGCGTCAGTGCCAGGTTAAGGCGGTTGCGCTCACCACCGGAGAGGACGCCGGCCTTCTTCTGCTGGTCCGGGCCCTTGAATCCGAAAGCGGAAACGTAGGCACGCGAAGGCATCTCGACCTGGCCGACCTGGATGTGGTCCAGGCCGTCGGAAACGACCTCCCACAGGGTCTTGTTGGGGTCAATGCCGCCACGGGACTGGTCCACGTAGGAGATCTTGACCGAATCGCCGATCTTCAGCTCGCCGCCGTCGAGGGACTCCATTCCGACGATGGTCTTGAACAGGGTGGACTTACCCACGCCATTCGGGCCGATGACGCCCACGATGCCGTTGCGGGGCAGCGAGAAGGACAGATCCTCGATGAGGACGCGATCGTCGAAGCCCTTCTTGAGGTTCTTGGCCTCAATCACCAAATTGCCCAGGCGGGGTCCCGGCGGGATCTGGATTTCCTCGAAGTCCAGCTTCCGGGTGCGCTCGGCTTCCGCAGCCATTTCCTCATAGCGGGCCAGACGGGCCTTGGACTTGGTCTGGCGGCCCTTGGCGTTGGACCGGACCCACTCAAGCTCTTCCGTGAGGCGCTTGGCCAGCTTGGCGTCCTTCTTGCCCTGGACTTCCAAACGGGCTTTCTTCTTCTCCAGGTAGGTGGAGTAGTTGCCTTCGTACGGGTACAAGTGGCCGCGGTCGACTTCAGCGATCCACTCGGCTACGTGGTCCAGGAAGTAGCGGTCGTGGGTGACTGCCAGGACTGCGCCCGGGTACGAGGACAGGTGCTGCTCAAGCCACAGGACACTTTCGGCGTCGAGGTGGTTGGTGGGCTCGTCAAGGAGCAGGAGGTCAGGCTTCTGCAGCAGGAGCTTGCACAACGCCACGCGGCGACGCTCACCACCGGAAAGCACGGTCACATCCGCGTCCGCCGGCGGGCACCGGAGCGCGTCCATTGCCTGCTCCAGCTGGGAATCGATGTCCCACGCGTCAGCGGCGTCAATGGCTTCCTGCAGCTTGCCCATTTCCTCAAGGAGGGTGTCGTAATCAGCGTCAGGGTTGGCCATCTCTTCAGAGATCTGGTTGAAGCGCTGGATCTTGCCGTAGATCTCGCCAACGCCTTCCTGGACGTTCCCAAGGACCGTCTTTTCCTCGTTCAGCGGCGGTTCCTGCAGGAGGATGCCCACGGTGTAGCCGGGGCTCAGGCGGGCCTCGCCGTTGGAGGGGGTGTCCAGTCCGGCCATGATCTTCAGGATGGTGGACTTGCCAGCACCGTTAGGGCCCACGACGCCAATCTTGGCACCGGGGAAGAACGACATGCTGACATCGTCCAGAATAAGTTTGTCGCCAACGGCCTTTCGGGCCTTGGTCATCGTGTAAATGAATTCCGCCATGCCGTTAAATCTAGTGGCTAGGCGGGCAGAACTCACATTTGGACGTGGAACTCACATTCCGGCGGTGGTCTGGCGCCTACCGGACGTCACCAACAAAGCATTTCCCGCTGGCGAGGACGGGAAGCACCGTCATCACCACCCCGCCGTCGCGGATTTGCCCCACGACGCAGCTGCCTCCGGCCAAGGCGGCAGCTTCCATTGCGTCGACATCGAGCCCGGTGGGCGTCCGGCTCACTGATACCTCCACGTTGCTTGCCGGTATGCCGGCAGCAACCAGGGCGCTCCGAACCGCTTCCCGTTCCGGTTTGGACGTCGTGGCGACTATTTTCTTGAGCGTGGCTTCGACAGTCTTTGTTGCCGCAGAAACTTCCGGCGCGAGCGTAGGCCCGGGGGATGCTGTCCCGGTTATGGCCGCCGGCTCGGACCCGGTGGGCTCCGATGCGGTCTGAGTGGTCTGTGCAGGCGGCGTGCAGGAGGCAAGTGCCATGGCCGCTGCGACGCACGCCAACACCATGACGCTGCGGCGTCTATGGGTCTTCAGAGGCCCAAGAGTATTCCTGCCCGGCGTTGTCCCGCTCCGTGTCATCAATTCCCCCACTCATTGCGCACTGACAGCAATCCCCCGGAACCCCTGTGGAGTTCCGGGGGTAACTGGCGCCCCAGGAGGGAATCGAACCCCCGACCGGCGGATTAGAAGGCCGCTGCTCTATCCCCTGAGCTACTGGGGCATACCGGCTGCCACGCAGGTGAAGCTGCTGGCGCCACAAAGAGTTTACAGTGCATTCCTCCCGGCCCCTGCCAAGACACCCGCCACCAACGGTCCACTGCTCCTCAACATGCTGCCCCCGCTCCGGTTATGCACATAGCGCCAAAAGGGCATCGACCCTTCCACGTGGCTGGTTGAAGCTGAAAAAGCCGGACAGGCAGTTTCCTACGTCAAAAGGATCACCATGAACGACATCCTCACCCTCCGCGGCTTCGTAGCCTCTGAGGTCAGAACCTCCACCACGGCCCGGGGAACCTCCACAGCTTCCTTCCGGCTGGGAACAACGGAGCGGCGGTACGACAGGGCCAGCAACACATGGGTGGACGGCAATACCAACTGGTACACCGTGCAATCATTCCGCTACCTGGCCGCGCATGTGGGCTGCAGCGTGAAGAAGGGCCAGCGGGTGATCGTGCTCGGAAGGCTGCGGCTCAGGCAGTGGGAGCATGAGGGCAAGGTGTACCACGTTGCCGAGGTGGATGCCGAGGCGGTGGGGCACGATCTCATGTGGGGCTCAGCCAACTTCACACGCATGAACGGCACCTCAGCGCCGGCGGAGTCAGTTGCGCTCCAGCCTCAGGACGCGGCTGAGGCTCCTGCACCTCCGGCCTCCGAGGCGGAGTGGGAATCAACTCCCGAGTCCGCGGCTCCGCCGGAAGATGACGACGTTGTGGTGAACGTTGAGACCGGCGAGGGCATGTCAGTGAACCCGCGGACAGGAGAGCTCGTGGATGCCACCGCCTGAGAGCTGCGAGTTCCGGGGCACGGGCGATGCACCGCAATGGCGGCCGCCCTCCCCGGAACGGTGACCGTCCCCGCCCTAGAGTTGAGGCATGGACAACAGCGACCTCCCCAAGGCTATTCGTTCCACCCTTCGTTCTTCGGCCGACGCCGAACGCGGGCGCGGTGCACAGGCCTATATGAAGTCCGACATGCCGTCCTTGGGAGTCCGCGTCCCCGAGGTCCGCCGAATCGTCAAGGAAGCCATCAAGCAGTTCCCGCCGCGTTCGGCGGAGGACCTTCGCGAGGCCGTCCTGGACTTGTGGCGGAATGCGGAAGTGCGCGAGGAACGTTATGCGGCCATCGATCTGACCGGCATCCGCATAGTCAGGGACGATCCCGGCATGCTGCCTGTCTACGAAGAAATCATCCGGACAGGAGCCTGGTGGGACTTGGTCGATGGTGTGGCCCACCGCCTCGGGACCTTGCTCCGCAAGCATCCGGAGACCATGACGCCGCTCCTTCTCCAGTGGTCCAAAGACAGCGACATGTGGATCCGAAGGGCCTCCATCACCGCCCAGCTGGGATCCAAGGCAGCCACGGACACCTCCCTGCTGGCCGCGGTTATCCGTCCCAACATGGACGACAAGGAGTTCTTCATCCGCAAAGCCATCGGCTGGGCGCTGCGCGAATACAGCAAGACCGATCCGGGCTGGGTCAAAGCTTTCGCCGAGGAGAATGCATCCCGGCTCAGTCCCCTGTCCGCGCGGGAGGCTTTGCGCTTGCTGTCCACGCCATGACCCCGGGAGACGCGGTCGCCCCCTAAATGATGGGGCGGGTCCCTGGCTCGTCTTAGATAATGGGGCGGGTCCCGGGCTCGTCGCGTTTCCGGAAGAGGGTCTTCGTCTTGGGGTCTACGAAAATCAGGTACACGGCGAAGAGCAAAGCGATGATGGCCGCGGCGTTCCTGGCCAAGGTGAGGGCAAGCCCAAGATCTTCACTCTGCAGGTACGGGAAGACGTCGAGTTGATCGGAGATGGCATAGACCATGAAGAAGGAGACCACAAAGTAGAGCGCCTTGACCTGCCAGTCGTTGCGGATTCCGGTCACCGCGAAAAGCGGTATCAGCCACACCACGTACCAGGACTGGATCATGGGGGCCAACAGGACGATCGCTGCGAAAGCAAGGGTCAACCGGCGCATGAGGCGGTCGTGCTCACCCCGGAAGACGAGCCATGCCACCGCGGCCAGCATGAGTACCTTGCCGGCGTCGTACACCCACTTGGCCATGCCCCAGCCGTCGAGCCCGAACACGTTCGAAATGGAAGCAACCACCAGTCCGATGAGGCCAACGGGTGCATACCAAATCCACACACTGCCGGGTGCCGAGAGGCCCTTGATCCACCCGAAGCCGAAGCCATTGACCAAGCTCATGGCATAGAGCAGCCCGAACGTCAGCGCAGCAGTCAGGAACCAGAAAAGGAACTTCCGCGGCCAGGAAGCGCCCTTACCGGCCCACAGGAGGCCAATGAAGGGAAGAAATACCACAGTGATGGGCTTGACCGAGATGGAAAGCGCCACCAGCACGATGCCGAGCACTACCCGGTGCGTGGCGCAGTAGTAAAGGCCGGCCAGGGCCAGACCGATCATCAGCGAATCGTTGTGGACGCTGGCAATGAAGTTGGTGAGGAACAGCGGGTTGGCGGCCGTCAACCACAGCGCACGGTGGGGGTTGACGCCGTGAAGTTCCGCCAGCTTTGGTACGTAGATAATGCAGAGGATTACTCCAACCACTGCCACCAGGCGGAACAGCATGATGCACGCTTCCGGCTGGACGTTGGTCACCCACACCACGAACTGTTCGATCCACAGGAAGAGCTGACCGTATGGAACGGGTGCCTCGGTCCACATCTTGTCTGCGCCCAACTGGAAGTAGTTGGGAAGGGCGGAGATCCCGTTCTCGTAGGGGTTCATCCCCTCGACCATCAGCCGGCCTTGGCCGATGTAGGCGTACACGTCCCTGCTGAACAACGGGACAGTGAACATCATTGGCAGTCCCCAGGCAACCACGGCCTGAAGGGTGGCTTTCCGGGCTTCCAAGCCCCACACACGGACCCTCTGGCCCAACCGGAGCCATGCCCTCACCAGAAGCATGCCGCCCACGGCGAGGAGCACGATCGACAGTCCGACGCCGACGCCCTCGGTCCGCATCCAAATGAAAAGGGGCAGGCGGCGGAGTTCGGAAACCGGAGCAAGCCAGCCAACCCCGAGCGAACCAACAACCAGGAACATGGAACCGATGAAACCGGCGATCAGCGGGGACTTGGCGTTGTCCACTTCCCCGGTGGCCGCATCTTGCGTCGGCGCAATTTTCCCTGCCTTCGAGGCGGCGGGTACGGGCACCGTCATGTGGTTTGCATCCAATCGTTTGCCCGGCATGTTTCGGGACGAAGTTTCGAGTCTCAAGGGCAGGTTACAGCGGGAAAAAGTCACCGCCATGTCCAAAAAATCGTACCATCGGAGCACTTGGATCAGCCTGAACGATAGGCTAGGCGCGTGCCTATTACTAATGAACGCATCGTCTGGATCGACTGCGAAATGACCGGCCTGGACCTCGTGAACGACGCCCTCATCGAGGTCGCCGCCCTCGTCACGGATTCCGAGCTCAACATCCTCGGTGACGGCGTGGACGTGGTCATCAAACCCGACGACGCTGCTTTGGAGCAGATGAACGACTTCGTCCGCGACATGCACACCCGTTCCAAGCTCCTGGACGAACTGCCGCACGGCAAGACGATGGCCGAAGCCGAAGCCCTGGTGCTTGAGTACATCGAAAAATGGGTTCCGGATCCCCGCAAGGCGCCGCTGGGCGGAAACTCCGTCGGCACGGACCGCATGTTCCTCGCACGGGACATGCCCAACGTCATTGAGCACCTGCACTACCGCGTGATCGACGTCAGCACCATCAAGGAACTCTCCCGCCGCTGGTTCCCCCGCGCCTACTTCCAAGCACCTGCCAAGCACGGCGGACACCGGGCCCTGGGAGACATCAAGGACTCCATTGATGAACTCCGGTACTACCGCCAGGCTGTCTTCGTTCCGGCACCGGGCCCGGACACGGCCACCGCGCAACGCATTTCCAAGGAGACAACCGCTTCCGCCGAGACCCTCACCGGCTCCATCGGAGTGTGATCTGCGCCATTTTTAAAGGTTTTTTCGGCGAAACCGGCAAAAGTGGACTTTGAACCCGAAAACAGCAGGTAAGCTATTTGTCGTTGCCTTCACGGAAAGCCGGTCAAACGGTCAAATCCACGAGGCACATGGTGGGCGTAGCTCAGTTGGCAGAGCGCCTGGTTGTGGTCCAGGAGGTCGCGGGTTCAACCCCCGTCGCTCACCCCACCGAGATTGGCTGGAAAGCCGGTTTCCATGAAGGCCGCACCGGTTATCCGGTGCGGCCTTCATTTTGTTTGGGACCGGCCGGCTCCAGCGGTCCGGTCGAAGGCGTCCAGCGACTGACAAGGAAGAACTGACATGACGGTCCTGCCGATCACCATCTGGGGCGAACCTGTCCTGCATCGCCGGGCCAGCGAAGTGGAAACCTTCGACGACGAGCTCCGCACCTTGATCGCCGACATGTTCGAGACCAACGAGGCCGCCAATGGGGTTGGCCTGGCAGCGCCGCAGGTGGGCGTCGGGAAGCGGATCTTTGTCTTCAAGTACGCCAACGATGACGACGCCCCGGATGAAGGCGTGGTGGTCAACCCGGTCCTGACACTTTCAAAAGTGTCCGGCGCCCTCCCCGATCCCGACGAACATGTGGAAGGCTGCCTGTCGTTTCCCGGCGAGCACTATCCCTTGCAGCGGGCCGACTGGGCACGGGTCCAAGGCTTCGACGGCCACGGCAAGCCGCTTGATTTCGTGGCGACGGGCTGGTTCGCCCGGGTAATTCAGCATGAGTACGATCACTTGGATGGCAAACTGTACGTCAACAGGCTGGTGGACCGCTATGCCAGGAAAGCCATGAAGCAGGCCAAGAAGAACGGCTGGGGTGTCCCGGGCCTGACCTGGATGCCCGGCGTGGATCCGGATCCGTTCGGACACTGACCGTGGACGCCGCACACCTCACAGGACTCCTCGAACACCTGGACATCAGGGGTGAGGATGCGCTTGAGTGTGCCGGGTTGCTCGCGTCAAAACCTTCACCGGGAGTCAGCGACGCCATCACCGCCATGGAACATAGGCTTGGGACATTCCCTTCGGAGGGCATTCCAACCGCGGGCCAGACCGAAGCAGAGTGGATCGAGGCTTTCCTCCGCTTCGCACCGACCGTTCACGAATACCACCTCGGCCTGGGCATCAACGCAGCGACGTCCTGGGCGTCCTTGGCGGACCTCGGTTTGCAACTGCGCGTCAACCGGCGCGTCCACGGCCGGTTCGGGCTGGACACCTGGGGCTGGATGACGCTGCATATGGCAGGCAATATGTTCCGCCTGGGACGGTTGCAGTTCCACCTTGTCCGCAGCAATGGCAGCGAATCCCCATCGCCATCCACTGCGGCTTCCGGCTGGGAACTGGGCGTGCACATTCCCGAAGACGGGAGCCTCTCCCCCGGGGTAGTCGATCAGGCCTTTGCTGAAGCCCGTACCTTCTTCGCCCAGCACTTCCCGGACAAACCGGTGACTGAGGCCACCTGCGATTCATGGATGCTGGACCCCTATCTCGCGGAGCACCTTTCCGCGGGCAACATTGCCTCGTTTGCCCGGCGTTTCACGGTGAGCCACTGCACCGATGCCCCCGCCGACGCCGTGTATTTCACGTTCCGGCAACGTGGCCTTGAGGGCCTGGAGGCCCTGCCGCGGAAGACTTCCCTGCAGCGTGTGGTCCTGGAAAGAATCGACGACGGCGGAAATTGGCAGCTCGGCCACGGTCGGCTGGCCCTTTAGGCCGCCCGGACGGCCGGCAGCGAAGCCGTCATCTGGGCTGACTCACAGTTTGCTGATCCGGACAGGAACCGAGCACCCGCTTCATGGCGTCTTTCTCCGCCTGGGTGACCCACAGCCGATAAGCTGCTTTGACCGAGATCTGGCGCGCTACGTAGTGGCACCGGAAGTTCTTGTTGGGCGGAAGCCAGGTTGCGGCGTCGCCGGCCCCCTTCTTGACGTTTTGCGGGCCGTCGGCGGCGATGAGGTTCAGGGGATCGTTGGCCAGCAGTTGCCGTTGTCCTGCGGAGAGCTGCTTGGCGCCTTTCTGCCACGCGTCAGCCAATGCCACCACATGGTCGATCTGCAGGGCGGCACTGGTTTTAGGTCCGCGCCGAAACGCCATCTCTACCCCGGTGTAGGGCTCTTGAAGGCGCCCTGCCGTCACCTTGCATGGTGATCCAGCGCTGAACTCCACGGCGCTCAAATCCCTGCGGAGGACGTCGTTGCGGGTATCGCACCCGTTCCGGTCAACGTCCAGCCATGCCTGCCCAAAGGCTGCCCGATCGTAGTCGTTGGCTGTCCCGCGGCCTTTGACCTCCAGCTGTTCAAGCGCTGCAACCGCGCTACGGGCCGGTACGCGTGCCGCTCCGGGGAGGGGTTTCATCCAGTCCGGATTGAAGACCGGGGCGGCACTGGGTCCGGTGTTCCAGGGGCCCGCGGCTTCGAACTGCCCTGCTGTGAAGAACCAGCCGAGGCCTGCCGCGAGAGCCGCGGACGCCGCTGCGAGAATGGCCCAGGCCAGGCGGTTCCGGCGGCGAGCCCGCGTGTAGGCAGGCCAAGTGCGGCTCAAGGAGGCTCCATCCGGTTGGTGACGTATTGCCCTTTGAGACTAGGACAAAGCACCGACATCGGAGCCTGTATCCACAGTGTGCAGGAGAAGTCACACGGTGGAGCAAGCCATGGGGTGGTTGTCGCCGTGGCTACTGTTCGCGCATGACGCGCCGCAGGTCTTCGGCGGCAACTTCCAGGAGAGTCCGCAATTGTGCAACGCGTTCATCGGAGACGTCCCCGGCGGCGTTGGCCTTGACTGCCTGGTCCAGAAGTTTCTGTGCCTGCTTGTGGTTTGCCTTCGCGACATCCAGCGCGTGTTCCAGCGTGGTTTCGTGTTCCAGCGTCGATTCGTTTTCCATGCACCCATTGTGGGCAGGTTTCCCGGCCGATTCCAGTGATCCGGCCGGGAAACCCCTGTCTAAGTACCGATGCTTAGGCGTTGGCTGCCTCAAGCACCGCAATGGGAGCGACCACGTCACGCGCAGGGAACGACGGCGGGTTGACCCCTGCAATCTCTTCCATCACGCGTACCACCTGGCAGGAGTACCCGAATTCGTTGTCGTACCAGACGTAAAGAACGAGGTTCTTGTCGGTGGAGATGGTGGCAAGCCCGTCAACGATGCCCGCACGGCGGGAACCAACGAAGTCCGTGGAAACGACGTCCGGGGAGTCGATGTAGTCGATCTGCTTCCGCAGCTGGGAGTGCAGCGACATCTCGCGGAGGTAGTCGTTGACCTCGTCGCGCGTGGTGCTCGTGGAGAGGTTGAGGTTCAGGATAGCCATGGACACGTCCGGGGTAGGAACGCGGATGGCGTTGCCCGTCAGCTTGCCCTGCAGCTCCGGGAGGGCCTTGGCGACGGCCTTGGCAGCACCCGTTTCCGTGATGACCATGTTGAGCGCGGCGGAACGTCCGCGGCGGTCGCCCTTGTGGAAGTTGTCGATCAGGTTCTGGTCGTTGGTGAAGGAGTGCACCGTCTCAACGTGGCCGTGGACGATGCCGAATTTGTCGTTGATGGCCTTCAGGACCGGAGTGATGGCGTTGGTGGTGCAGGAAGCGGCGGTGACGATCTTGTCTTCGTCAGTGATGTCGCCCTGGTTGATGCCGTGCACGATGTTCTTCAGGTTGCCCTTGCCCGGAGCAGTCAGGAGCACGCGGGCCACACCCTTGCTCTGCAGGTGCTGGGACAGTCCCTCGGCGTCGCGCCAGCGGCCGGTGTTGTCCACTACCAGGGCATCCTTGATGCCGTAGGCCGTGTAGTCCACCGTGGCGGGGTTGTCCGAGTAGATGACCTGGATCTGGACACCGTTGGCGGTGATCGTGTTGGCTTCCTCGTCCACGCGGATCGTGCCCTCGAAGGAACCGTGGACCGAGTCGCGGCGCAACAGGCTGGCACGCTTGACGAGGTCGTTGTCCGCGCCCTTGCGGACCACGATGGCGCGCAGGCGCAAGCCGTGGCCACCCCCGGCCTTCTCGATCAGGATGCGTGCCAGGAGGCGGCCGATGCGCCCGAAACCGTAGAGTACGACGTCCGTGCTGGTGCGGTTGTCAGCGCCGCGCTTGCCGACGATGTCCGCCAGTTCGGTACGGAGGAAAGCGTCCAGGGACGCACCTTCACCTTCGGCACGGTATTTCTCGGTGAGGCGTGCGATGTCGATTGCTGCCGCGCCGAGCTCCAGCTCAGCCAGTGCATTCAGCAGCGGTGCAGTCTCTTCCAACTGCAGCTCAGTGTTGCTCATCCGACGCGCGAAGCGGTGGGCCTTCAGGATGTTCATGGTGGACTTGTTGATCAGGCTACGGCCGTGGATGCTGGTGACCACGTTGTTTTCCCGGTACAGCCGGCCGATCACCGGAATCATGGCTTCGGCGAGGGCCTCCCGGCCCATCCACTTATCAAGACAAGAATCTGACGTCTGGCTCACAGAACTACCTTCCTTGGGTCAACCACATACGTCCTCGTATGCAGATGGCGTCGGCCGCCCGGAGTAGTCCTGCGGCACATGCGCCGCAGGCTTCGGTCCACCCGCAGCGCCTTGAACGAGAGCAAAGAAAATCCGCCGGCTGCGAACGCAGACCAGCGGCAGAACCTCTACGTTCGCTAACCATTCTAGGGCGCCACAGGCGCCACTTCCTCGCCGAGGGGCGTGAAATCACTCACAGCGGCGTCACAATCGGAAAGCAGGGCAGGCACAACCGAAAAGGTGCAGCCACCGCTGCAGGAAGTGCAGGGAGAGAGTGGATGGGTTGGCCGATACGCCGGGTTCTGTCATCCCCTGCCGTTGCCGGCAGAGGAGTGGCGGCCATCCATCTACGAACGCCGTTGCCGACGCCCTCCAGCAGCCTACCCGGACACTCGGGCGAGCAGCCCTCGAACGTGTCCTGTCTGGCCTTGCTCCGGGTGGGGTTTACCTAGCCTCCCCGGTCACCCGGGGAGCTGGTGGTCTCTTACACCACCGTTTCACCCTTACCTGCGCTTGGTGCGGGCACCAGAACGCGGGCGGTCTGTTCTCTGTGGCACTGGCCTGCGGGTTACCCCGAGTGGGCGTTACCCACCACCCTGCTCTGCGGAGCCCGGACGTTCCTCGAGCCACTTGCGTGGCGCGCGACCGCCTGGCCAACCCATCCGCCCTTCAGTCTACCGGCGTCAGGCGCCCGCCCAGTCACCGGTAATATCGACGGGTGCTGATTCTCCTGCCGCCTTCCGAAGGCAAGACCCCCGCTGCCAAAGGCCCTGCCATTGATTGGGAGGCGTTGAGCTTCCCGGAACTGAACCCTTACCGGGCCAAGGTGCTGGACGCATTGGGAACGGTCAGCGCCCACGAGGACGCCCTCGCCTTGCTGGGCGTCGGCGCCTCCTTGCGGGACGACGTCGAACGCAATACCCGGCTGCACGCCGAACCGGCGGCGCCTGCCCACCAGGTCTATTCGGGCGTGCTGTATGACGCATTGGGCTTTGGCACCATGACACCGACCCAGCGACGGAAGGCAACGGAGTCCATCCTGGTGGTCTCCGCCCTGTGGGGCGCCATTGGCTTTGGCGACCATGTGCCCGCCTACCGGCTGTCCATGGGAACCGCACTGCCCGACGTCGGACGCCTCGCCTCCTACTGGAAACCCCAACTGACGGCCGCCCTCGCCGGCCGCACCGAGGGGGAACTGCTGGTGGACTGCCGCTCCAGCACCTACGCGGCAGCCTGGGCTCCCCCGCCGGCGCAGACCGTCTCTGTCAACGTGTTCACGGAGGCCAACGGCAAGAGGACCGTGGTAAGCCACTTCGCCAAGCACACGCGCGGCGAACTGGCCAGGCACCTGCTGACACGTCGCGGAAAAACACCGGCCACACCTGTTCAGCTCCTCAAAGCCACCCAGGAGGCGTGGACCGCCGAACTTGTTGAGGGCACTGCACGCAAACCGCACGCGCTCAACATCATTCTGAGGGGCTAGTCGACTAGTTCCACTCGGCGGACCGGACCAGGATGCATCCCGAATCCGGGCAGAAGACGATCTCGTCCTCGGCGGCTGCTTTCACTTCTGCGAGGTCGCCGGGGCTGAGTGTCATGCCGGACCCCTCGGACTTGCCGTGGAAGAGCCGGGCCGCACCTACGCCGCGCTTGGCAATGGTCTTTTCGTAGATCGCGAGCATGGCGGGGTCCAGGGTCTCCGCAAAAGCTGCCCGTTGTCCGCGGACAACCGCCTCTTCCGCGGCAACCTCCGCGATGGCCTCATCAAGCTCGGCCCTGATGGCACCAAAAGATCCTTGGATGTCGTCCACGATCGCCTGTTGCGCTGCCTGCCGTTCCCGCAGTCCGTCCAGGCGTTCAAGGATCTCCAGCTCGATGTCTTCCAGGTCCGAGCGGCGCTTGTTGAGGGAGGCGATATCGTTCTGCAGCGCAACCAAGTCCTTGGAAAGTCCTGTTCCGCTGTTGAGCCGGGCCTCGTCCCTGTCAATCCGTGAAACCACCTGCTCCACGTCAGCTTCCGCGCGGCGCAGCTCCGCTTCGGCGTCGTGCACGGCCAGCTTGGCCGCACCGAGTTCGCCGTTGGCCACGGTGAGGGCATCAGTCAGGTCCACGATCCGGGAATCCGTCTCCAGGACCTTCCGGCGCCCGGCCAACGACTTCAGCTTGGCGTCTAGTCCCTGCAGATCAAGCAATTTCAGTTGTTCTGCCGGTGCTGCTTTCGCCACGCTTACCTCCGCTGGTCTGTGCTTTCCCTACGGTTTGCCCGTATGTTCCTAGACTCTAGTCCCCGCCGGGAGTCAGGATGAAGTCCCAGGGATCGCTGTTGGTGCTGCTGACGCGGATCTCGACGTCGAAGCCCTGGTCCATGAGCACGTTGCCAAGCGCTTCGGCCGCGACGGGAAGCCACAGCCATTCGCTGGCGAAGTGCGACACGTCAATGAGGTAAGGCCTGCCGTTCACCGCACCTTCGCGGGCTTCAGAGGCAGGGTGGTGGCGCATGTCCGCGGTCACGTAGACGTCGGCGTGGTTGGCGCGGACGGCGTCGAACAGGCTGTCACCTGCCCCGCCGCAGACGGCAACCCTGCGCACCAAGCCGTCTTTGTCCCCTGCCACGCGCACACCGCCGGCCACCGCCGGCAGCATCCCGAAAACCCTGGCGGCGAAGTCGCCGAGTGTCATGAGCTCGGGGAGGTCGCCTACCCGGCCGATCCCTTCCTCCGGCAAGCCGTTGGCCGCGGTGGCCAATGGCGTAACGTTGTCCAGCCCCATGGCATCGGCAAGGACGTCGGAGACTCCCCCTACCGCCGAGTCCCCGTTGGTGTGCACGGTGAGCAGTCCCGTTCCGGCTTCAATGAGGCGGTGCACGGCCAGGCCCTTGGCCGAGGTGGCAGCCACGGAGTTCACCCCTTTGAGCAACAGCGGGTGATGGGTTATGAGGAGTTCGGCGCCCCATTCGATCGCTTCATCAATGACATCCAGGGTGGGGTCAACAGCGAAGAGGACTTTGGTGACCGGAACATCGGGGCGGCCAACAACCAGCCCCACCTCGTCCCAGTCCTCCGCGAGGGATTCGGGCCAGAGTTCCTCCACTGCCAGCAGGACCTGGCCCAGGGTCGGTTCCCCGTTCGCGTCGATCGTGCCGGCTTCATCGCCGGTGTCCCCGTTGGAAAGGGCGGTGTCTACTGCTTCCATGCTCTTATTCTTACCTACGCAGCCGGATCGGTCAGGGTCCGGCCACGGGCCAAAGTTCAGGAAGGCTGCTCGATTCCGTCACCGTCCCGTAAGGTGTTGCGGGAATCATCACGCCCTGCGAGCCATTGAAGAGATCATGAAAACTTTCGTACTTGGCGGCGGCTGCTTCTGGTGCCTTGATGCCGTTTACCAAAAGACCCGCGGTGTCAGCTCGGTTGTCTCCGGCTATACAGGCGGCCATCTGCCCGATCCCGACTACTACGAGGTGTGCTCCGGAACCACCGGGCATGCCGAGGTGGTGGCGGTGACCTTTGACGAAGCCTCGGTTCCGGAAGAGGTCATCCTCGACATGTTCTTCGCCCTGCACGACCCCACCACGTTGAACCGCCAGGGCTACGACGTGGGCACGCAGTACCGCTCCTCGATGTTCTACACCACCACAGAGGAGAAGATCCTTTTCGAGGAAGCCATTGAGCGCGCCCAGGCATTGTGGTCGAATCCGATTGTTACGGAAGTGACCAGGCTGGGTCATTTCTACGATGCAGAAGATATCCACCAGAACTACTACGCAAAATTCCCGAACCAGGGCTACTGCCAGGTGATTATTAACCCGAAGCTGGCCAAGGCCAGGAAATATTACTCCGCATGGCTAATTGCTTAGCGGGGTTTCCGCCCCGCTGGTTAGGCTGACCTCAGCAATCCCTCTTCAGAGATAGGCATACATTTTCATGGCAAGGATCTACGACGACGTCACCCAGTTGGTCGGACGCACCCCGCTTGTCCGGTTGAACCGCCTTACCGAAGGACTTGACGCCACTGTTGCGGTCAAGCTGGAGTTCTACAACCCGGCCAACAGCGTCAAGGACCGCATCGGCGTGGCCATCATCGACGCCGCCGAGAAGTCCGGTGCCCTGAAGCCCGGCGGCACCATCGTCGAAGGAACCTCCGGAAACACGGGCATCGCCCTTGCTTTGGTGGGCGCAGCCCGCGGCTACAAGGTCATCCTCACCATGCCGGAGACCATGTCCACGGAACGTCGCGTCATGCTCCGCGCCTACGGCGCCGAAATCGTCCTCACCCCGGGTTCCGAAGGCATGCGCGGTGCGGTGGAGAAGGCCCAGGAAATCGTAGCCAACACCGAGAACTCCATTTGGGCACGCCAGTTCGCCAACGAGGCCAACCCCCAGGTGCACCGTGACACCACGGCCGAGGAAGTCTGGGCAGATACCGACGGCGAAGTGGACATCTTCGTTGCGGGCGTCGGCACCGGCGGCACCATCACCGGCGTCGGACAGGTCCTGAAGGAACGCAAGCCCGGCGTCCAGATCGTGGCCGTCGAACCCAAGGACTCCCCCATCCTGAACGGCGGCGCCCCGGGCCCGCACAAGATCCAGGGCCTTGGAGCGAACTTCGTTCCCGAAATCCTGGACACCAACGTCTACGACGAGGTGCTCGACGCCACGCTCGAAGATTCCGTCCGTGTTGCCCGCGAACTCGGTGCCCGCGAAGGCATCCTGGGCGGCATCTCCTCCGGCGCGATCGTGTGGGGCGCACTGGAACTGGCCAAGCGCCCCGAAAACGCCGGCAAGCTGATTGTGGCTGTGGTCTGCGACTTCGGCGAACGTTACATCTCCACCGTGCTGTTTGACGATATCCGCGGCTGATCCTTCGCCCGCACCCACCCCGTTCCTGTAGAAAGGTCTTTGTGAGTTTCTTCGCAAGGCTTAAGGAAGACCTCGACGCCGCCCGGTCCCACGACCCGGCGGCTCGAGGTTCTTTTGAGAACTTTTTCGCCTACTCCGGCCTGCACGCCATTTGGGCCCACCGGCTGACGCACAAGCTGTGGCAGAATCCGGCCCTCCGTTTTCCTGCCCGGCTGATATCACAGCTGGCCCGGTTCATGACCGGTATCGAGATCCATCCCGGTGCCACGATCGGGCGCCGTTTCTTCATTGACCACGGCATGGGGGTGGTGATCGGAGAGACCTCTGAGATCGGTGACGACGTCATGATCTACCATGGGGTAACGTTGGGCGGCCGTTCACTGGCCAAGGTCAAGCGGCACCCGACCATCGGTGACCGGGTCACCATCGGCGCGGGGGCAAAGGTGCTGGGTCCCATCACGATCGGTGCGGACAGCGCCATCGGCGCCAACGCCGTGGTGGTGAAGAACGCTCCCCCGGAGTCCATCATCACCGGCATCCCCGCCACGTGGCGGCACAGGGATGCAAGGTCGGAGACCAAGCCGGCGGTGGACCCCGCCGAGTACTACATCGAATACCGGATCTAGCAAGCACGGTCCGGAAGAATCCCGGCGCCCCGGGATCCCTCGCCCCACGGCAGGGATCCCGGGGCGTTTGTGCCTTCACGGCCCGGGAGATCGATGCGCCCTGGGACGGCAAAGGCCGGTTCCTCCCGGTGTGTGCGGGAGGAACCGGCCTTTGCGTTGAACGTGGTTAGTGGGTGTCCACTGCCGAGATTTCGGACTTGTCCTCGCCCCACAGCGTGTGGAACGTGCCCTCGGCGTCGACGCGGCCGTAGGTGTGGGCACCGAAGAGGTCGCGCTGGCCCTGGATCAGGGCAGCGGCGACGCGCTTGCGGCGCAGGCCGTCGTAGTAGGCCAGGGAGGAGGAGAAGACCGGTACCGGGATACCCAGCTGAACGGCGGTGGCCACAACGCGGCGCCATGCCGGCAGTGCCTCAGCGATGGCCTTGGTGAAAGCCGGCGCGAAGAGCAGGTTGGCGGGCTTTTCCTCGGCGGCGTAGGCGTTGGTGATGTCCTTGAGCAGTTCAGCGCGGATGATGCAGCCTGCGCGCCACAACGAGGCGATCTCGTCCAGCTTCAGGTCCCAACCGTATTCCTTGGCGGCAGAGGTCAGCATGTCCAGGCCCTGGGCGTAGGAAACCAGCTTGGAAGCGTACAGCGCCTGGCGGACATCCTCGACGAACGTCTCGGGGATTTCGACGGCGGCTTCCGCCCCTTCCAGCAGCTCCTGGCCCAGCTTGCGCTGTTCAGCCTGCGAGGACAGTGCGCGGGCGAAGACGGACTCGGCGATGCCGGACACCGGCGAGCCCAGCTCGAGTGCGGAGATAACAGTCCAGCGGCCGGTGCCCTTCTGGCCTGCGGCGTCAACCACAACATCCACGAAAGGCTTGCCGGTCTTGGCGTCCACGTGGCCAAGGACCTCGGCGGAGATTTCAATCAGGAAGGAGGACAAATCGCCCTTGTTCCATTCAGCGAAGATCTTGGCCTGTTCGGCCGGTTCGATGCCTGCACCAGAGCGCAGGAGATCGAAGGCTTCGCCGATGACCTGCATGTCGGCGTATTCGATGCCGTTGTGGACCATCTTGACGAAGTGGCCTGCACCGTCGGTGCCGATCCAGGCGCAGCACGGTTCGCCGTCGACCTTGGCGGAGATCTTTTCCAGCAGCGGGCCGAGCGCGTCGTAGGACTCGCGGGAACCGCCGGGCATGATGGACGGGCCGTTGAGCGCGCCTTCTTCGCCGCCGGAGACACCGACGCCCACAAAGTGGAGGTCCTTCTTGGCCAGCGCGGCTTCCCGGCGGCGGGTGTCCTCGTAGTGCGAGTTACCGGCGTCGATGATGATGTCGCCGGCTTCGAGCAGCGGCTCAAGCTGTTCGATGACGTTGTCCACGGGGGCACCGGCCTTGACCATGATCAGGACACGGCGCGGCTTCTCCAGCGAGTCGACAAGCTCCTGCAGCGTTTCCGTGCGGATGAAATCGCCCTCTGACCCGTGCTTTTCAAGGAGCGCGTCGGTCTTCTCCACGGAACGGTTGTGGAGTGCCACGGTGAAGCCGTTGCGGGCAAGGTTGCGGGCAAGGTTGGCGCCCATCACCGCGAGGCCGGTGACACCGATGTGTGCTGACATCAAAACTCCAATTCGATCGTGCATAGTCCTGCAGGCAGCAGGAAGCGATTTCGTTAACAGGGGCTGTAATAAACCATACGTATTAAATTCGCGGGCCGGTAGCCTGGCTCACGTTGTGGGACAGCGCCGCGTCATAAAACAGTCTAAGATGACGCGGCTTTCCGGTGCGGGCGGCACGAACGTGCCGTACGTGCCGAAAAGGGCCGAAGCAGGCGGCCTGCCTTCCGGGCGGAGTGTGCGCCACTATGCTTACCACTATGTCAACCAGCCTCCACCACCGCGCCGTCGAGCATCTGGGAACCCGGATCGTGGGTGGCACCCTCCCCACAGGCCACGTCATGCTGGCCGAGCACTTGGAAGAAGAGCTGAATGTCTCCCGTTCCGTCGTGCGCGAAGCAGTCCGGGTACTCCAATCGCTGGGACTGGTGGAAACCATCAAGCGGGTGGGCATCAGGGTCCTGCCTGCCCACCGCTGGAACCCCTTCGATCCACTGGTGATCCGCTGGCGGCTGGCCGGCGAAGCCCGCGGCGCCCAGTTGCGGTCGCTGGCTGAGCTGCGCTCCGCCGTCGAGCCCGTAGCTGCCGAACTGGCCGCCGGCAACGCACCGGACGCCCTGCGGCAAGAGCTCATGGACATCTCCCTTGCCATGCGGGAAGCGGGCGACGCCGGGGACACCGCCCGCTTCCTGGAACTGGACATCCGGTTCCACGCCTTGGTGCTGTCCGGCTCAGGCAACGAGATGTTCGCCAACTTGATCGGCCAGGTTACTGAAACGTTGACCGGCCGCACCGTTCACGGCCTGATGCCTGAGCACCCGCAGCAACAGGCCCTGCAATGGCACATCGATGTTGCCGAGGCGATCCATGCAGGAGACGGCCCCCGGGCCCGGGAGGCCTCGGATCAGATCATGCGGCACACCATTGCGGAGCTGGCCCCCATCTGGGAAAGCCAGCCCCGCGTGTTCGTTCCCGTAGCCAGGACCTAATCCCGGAAGTTCAGCAGTACCTTCCCGGACTCTTCCGAGTTCTTTGCCACCTCAAACGCTTCGAGGCCGTGGTTGAGGTCGAATTCGTGCGTAACCACGGGGTCCACGGCCAGCGAGCCGTCGGCCAACGCCGTAATGACCTCGTCGATCTCGTCGTTGAAGCGGAAGGAACCGAGCAGTTCCAGTTCCCGGGTAATGGCCAACGAAATGAAGACCGGCTGGGGACCTGAGGGCAGCAAGCCCACCATCACCACCTTGCCTCCCCTGGTGGCCCCCTTGATGGCCGACGCCAGCCCGAAGTGGCTGCCCGAGGACTCGATGACGATGTCGGCGTCGACGGCGGCAATGGCCTCGGCGTCGTCGCCCTTCAGAACCGCATCCGCGCCTACCGCGCGTGCTATCTCCAGAGGCTTGTCATGCATGTCGACGGCGACGATCCGCGACGCGCCGTTGCGCTTCAGCACCGCAACAGCCAAGGCGCCGATCGGCCCGCTGCCGATCACCAGGGCAGCCTTCCCGGCAACATCCCCGGCGCGCGCTACGGCGTGCCAGGCGACGCTCACCGGTTCCACGAGAGCGGCCGTCCGGAGATCCAGGTTTTCCGGCAAGGCCCGCAGCATCCTGGACGGAAGGTTCGAGTAGCGGCTGAAGGCGCCGTCAGTGTGCGGGTACCGCGCAGCACTGCCCAGGTAGGTGCAGCCAGGAGAAAGGTTCGGCCTGTCCTCCGGATACCGGACGTCACCCGGGGCGGGAGTGGCAGGGTGGACAGCCACCGGCGTGCCGGCTTCCGGACCACTGCCGTCCGCCGCCTGTTGGAGGACGACCCCGACGATTTCGTGGCCAAGGACCATTGGTTCCTTGAGGATGGACTCACCGGCTGCGCCATGAAGCCAGTAGTGCAGGTCCGATCCGCAGATTCCCCCGTAGGCGATCTCAACAATCGCTTCGTCGGGTGCGGGGCGGGTCAGCGGAAGGTCTTCGATACGCAGGTCGCCCTTGCCGTGGGCCACCACAGCGGGTCCGGATGCTGGAAGCGTGATGCCCATCAGACCACCACCGTCATTCCGCCGTCGACGAAGATCGTCTGGCCGTTGACGAAGTTGGAGGCCTGCGACGCCAGCCAAACAGTGGGTCCGGCGAGGTCAGCCACCGTGCCCCAGCGGTTGGCGGGCGTCCTGCCCAGGATCCACGAGTTGAAGTCTTGGTCGTCAACCAGGTTCTGGGTCATTTCCGTGTGGATGTATCCCGGTGCAATGCCGTTGATTTGCAGCCCGGAAGCTGCCCATTCCGCGGTCATGGCGCGGGTCAGGTTCCGCAAGCCGCCTTTGGCCGCAACATAGGGCGCGATGGTGGGGCGGGCGAGGTCGGTCTGCACCGAGCAGATGTTGATGATCTTGCCGCTGCCCCTGGGGATCATGTGCCGGGCAGCTTCACGGCCCACCAGGAAGGCGCTGGTGAGGTCGGTGGTGATGACGCGTTCCCAGTCCTTGACGTCAAGGTCGAGCATGGGAACCCGGTGCTGGATGCCGGCATTGTTGACCAGGATGTCCAGTGGGCCGACGTTCTTCTCGACCCAGTCCACGCCCTCAGCGGCGGAGGCAGCGTCGGTGACATCGAAAGCCCGGCTTTGGACCCGTCCTTCGGGGTAATCGGCGGCCATTGCCTGCTGCGCAGCCTGAAGCCGCTCGCTGTTGATTCCGTTCAGCACCACCGTCGCCCCGGCATCGGCAAGGCCCCGGGCGAGGGCGTTGCCGATCCCCCGGCTTGAACCGGTGACCAGCGCAACGCGGCCGGTCAGATCGAATAGTCCACTCATGGTTATGTTGATTTCCTTCGTGTTCGGGTCCGGCAAGGGCTTGTTCGTGCCGGTCGGATGGGATTTGTTAGCTGTTGGCCGGCGACCCGGCGGCCGGTGACCCGGCCGGCGGTGACCAGGCGGGAATGGCGCCCAGGTTGGCGACGGTTTGCCGGACAACGGCCAGGTCCTGGTCACCCAGCCCTTGGCGCTTCAGTTCGGCGTAAAGCTCAGTGGCGGCCGTCGCGATAGGGACAGCGGTCCCGGCTGCCCGGGCGCTGTCCAGGACAAAGCCGAGGTCCTTGTGCATGAATTTAGCGGGACCCGTGGGGTGGTAGTCCTTGGCTGCGAGGCGGGGTCCAACGACCTCCAGGACACGGCTTCCCGCCAAGCCGCCGGACAGGACGTCAAACAGGGCTTCCACATCCATGCCCGAGTGTTCGGCGAGTTCCGCCGCCTCGGCGAGTGCCGCCGTCGTACTTCCCACGATCAACTGGTTGCACGCCTTGGCGAGCGACCCGGATCCCAGTCCGCCCATGCGCCGGACCGTGGAACCCATGGTCGAAAAAAGCGGGTGAAGCCGCTCGAAGTCCGCCTCGGATGCGCCCACCATGATGGCGAGCGTCCCCTGCTGCGAGCCCACCGTGCCGCCGCTGACCGGCGCATCCACCACTACGGCTTTCCCGGCACTGGCCTCGGCCACGGTGTCACCGAACCGTCGGACTTCGATCGGGGAGACACTGCTCATGATGACGACGGCGGTACCTGCTGCCGGGGGCACGGCCCGCCACGCGGACAGCAGGCCAGTGGCTGCGTCCTCGATGAAGGGCAGGTCAGGCAGCATGAACACGATGACCGGCTCATCCCGCAGATCGCCGACGCTGGCCGCGCGCTTAATGGCCGGAACCGCGTCGAAGGCGCCTTCGGACCTGTTCCATCCCGTCACGTCCCAGCCGCCCGCAGCCAGGTTCGCGGCCATCGGAGCCCCCATCAGGCCCAGGCCTATGAAGCCTGCCCGCCTGCCGGGAGCCGATCCGGTGCTGTTCATGGGTTCGCCCTCACTTCTTCGTGGTCATATCGGAGAAATCTGTTCAATATCCTAGCCGTCATTCAGTATGATGAACACTATGACGACTGATGAACTTACCATCGCGATCGCTGTGCCCCTCGAAGCTGAGTACGTAGAGCAGATCCGTGCTGTTGACCCTTCCGTGACCGTCCTCTACGAGCCGGACCTGCTGCCCCCCGAGCGTTTCCCGGCCGACCACGCCGGCGACCCCCGCTTCGAGCGCACCCCTGAGCAGGACGAGCGCTACTGGTCGATGCTGAACAAAGCCCAGGTTCTGTACGGCTTCCCGAACGAGAGCCCGGCGGGCCTGGCCAGGATCGCCGAAAGCAACCCCCGCCTGCAATGGATCCACGCCATGGCCGCGGGAGCAGGCGGCGCCGTCAAGGCATCGGGCCTCGATCCCGAAACCCTCCGGAAGTTCCACGTCACCACCTCAGCGGGCGTGCACGCGCTCCCCCTCGCTGAATTCTCCGCTTTCGGCATCCTGAACGGGTTCAAGCGCAGTGCTGAGTTGGCCCAGGACCAGGCTGCCAAGGTGTGGCCTGAGCTGCGGACCCCCACCAGGCTTGCCAATGGCTCCAAGGTTGTCATTGCAGGCCTCGGCGAGATCGGCATGGAGACGGCACGGATCGCACGGGCCCTTGGCATGAAGGTCAGCGGCACCAAGCGCAATGTCGAAGCCATTGAAGGAATCGACGAGGTCACCACCAACGACGGACTCGCCGGCCTGGTTGCCGACGCCGACGCCGTGGTCAACACCCTGCCCGGCACCCCCTACACGGAGAAGCTTTTCAGCACCGGGATCTTCTCCGCAATGAAGCCCGGGACAGTGTTCGTCAACGTTGGGCGCGGCACGGTAGTGGACGAGGACGCGCTGCTCGAAGCCCTCAACAACGGGCAGGTCTCCTATGCTTGCCTCGACGTTTTTGCTGTTGAGCCGCTCCCCCGGGACAGCCCGCTCTGGAGCCACCCCAAGGTGCTGGTGTCCCCGCACACCTCAGCACTCAGCGCCGCCGAGAACCGCCTCATTGCAGAACGCTTCTGCAGCAACCTCCGCAAGTTCATCGACGGGGAGGATCTCCCGCACCTCGTGGATCCGGTGCACTTCTACTAAACCCGCGCCACCAACAAAGGCTCCAACCCCCGGACTGAACCGGCCGCCGGGGGTTGGGGCCTTTTGCTGTGTGGCCCACCCGCGGCGGGTTCGCGGGAATTCTGCGGGCACCCAGGGAAACTTCGCGCCGCACGGCAGCTTTCCGGCGAACACGTGGGCCCGCGAACGCCAGCTTTCCCGCGAACGCGTGGGCCGGCTCCCGTGGAAAGCAATGGCACACGCGAAAGGGCGGCTTCGCCGTGCGAAGCCGCCCTTTCAGGGGTTTACAGCCCTACTTGGCGTCCTCCGTGCTGACGAGGTCGCGTCCCACCGTCTCCGGGGTGAAGAAGGTGGTGACGAAGGAGATCAGCGCCAGGACAAGCGAGTAGATGGCAAGGACCAGCCACGAATGGTTGGTGGCCGCCAGCAATACTGCTCCAAGCAGCGGGGCGATGCCGCCGGCGATGACTGCGGAAATTTCCCGGCTCATGGCCACGCCGGTAAACCGGTACTGCGAACCAAAGAGCTCAGGAAGCAAGGGGCACTGCGGGCCGAGCATGGACTGTACGCCGATCGCGATGCCCACTGCCATGACAATCCATACCAACGTGACGTTGCCCAGGGTGACCAGGTAGAAGGCCGGAACAGCAATGATCGCCTGGAAGAGGGCACCGTAACGGTAGACCGGAACACGGCCGAACCTGTCGGACAAAGCACCGAAGGTAACCACCAGGATGGCTGCGAAACCTGCGGCAATCAGCAGGCCGACAGGGCCAATGGAGTTATTGCCCGCGAAAACACCGGCCGGCATGCTCATGAACGACACCAGCAGGGCCGAGTAGATGGAAGAGTTGCCGTTTTCTCCCATACGGAGCCCGATGCCCACCAGGACGTTCTTCTTGGAATGCTTCCACAGCGCACCGATGGGGTTCTTGACGACGTTCTTGTGCTTCTCAAGTTCCTGGAAAGCCGGAGTTTCCTTGAGCTTAAGGCGAATGAAGACCGCAACGATGATCAGGATGAAGCTGGCCAGGAAGGGAACGCGCCACAGCCAGCCTTGAAGGACCGAGGTGTCCGCCATGGCAATCAGGGCAAACGTGCCGGCGCCCAGGAGCGTGCCGAGCTGGATACCCACGAACGGCAGGGAAGCGAAGAACCCACGACGGCGGCGCGGGGCCACTTTCGAGATCAGCGTCGTTGCGCCGGCCTGCTCCGCGCCGGCACCGAGGCCTTGGATGATCCGGAGGGTCACCAGCAGAACTGCGCCCAGCATGCCCGCCTGTTCGAACGTGGGGAGCAATCCGATGGCGAAGCTGGCGGTGCCCATCAAGGCGATGGTCAGGATCAGTACCATCTTCCGGCCGAACCGGTCACCGATGAAGCCGAAGATCAGCCCGCCGAAGGGACGCGCCGCGAATCCGACGCCGTACGTCGCGAAGGACGCGATGAGGGCGCCGTCCGGCCCCAGAGGAGCAAAGAACAACGGCCCGAAGATCAAGGCCGAAGCCAAGCCGTAGATGTAGAAGTCGTAGTACTCCAGAGCGGAACCTACGGAACTGGCCAGCGTTGCCCTTCGAAGCTGGTCCGGTTCTACAACCGCGTCGTCAGCCTCCGCTGCGAGCTTTGCATTGGTTTGAGTAATCACAAGCACTCCCTCAACATCACGCGAGGCCCCCGTTGGCCCGGCGAGATAGTGATGGCTTCAACCGCCAAGGTCACTATACTGAACAGCGTACAGCGAGTTGAATCACATGCCAATATTGAAATCAGATTTATTTGCAGGTCGGAGCTTGTCAGCCCATAGGGTTGCCCAGGGATCGGGCCAATTCTTTCAGCTCTTTGACCATGAGCGCGCCCTGCTCTTCGGAATAAGTGGCCTTCAGTGCTGTCACCGACAGTCCAAGGCTGGGTCCATGGGCGCCGTGAGTGGGCACCGGCACGGCCAGGCAAACGACGCCGACGGTCGACTCCTCATCCTCGAAGGCGAAGCCTTGCTTCCGTATGGTCGCAATCTGGGCCTTTAGCTCCTCGGCCGTCCTGAGGGAATTTGCCGTCATGACCGGCAGTGCCATGCCGTCCGGGAACATGGCCTCAATGTCGTGGTCGTGGAGTTGGGCAATCAGCGCCTTGCCCACGCCGCACAGGGACACGGGCATTTTGTCGCCGATGTTGGATGTCAGCCGGACAGCGGGGTGGCCCTCATAGCGGGCCAGATAGATGACGTGGTCACCGTCGAGCATGGCGATGCGCACGGTCTCCCCGGAGAGGGTGGGCGCTTGCTCGCAGTACTTGTAGAACTCCTGGACCTCATCAAGACGGCTCAGATACGCAGCGCCGAGTTCAACGAGCTTGCGCCCCAACGCGAAATCGGCTCCTTGGCGGGTGATAAGCCGCGCCTCTTCCAGGGCAAGCAGCAGATTCGAGGTGGAAGATTTGGGAATCCCCAGCTCCCTGGCGAGGTCACTCAAGGTCAGTCTCCCCGAAGGGGACCCGGCGAGGGCGTCCAGCACTGCGGCAGCCCGGGTCACGGCCGGAGCCGGCGACGATGCTCCCAACCCTTCTGAACGGGCGGTTCGGGAATCAGCCATGATTCTCCTTCGTCGTTGGATCCTGCTGTTCAGTCTGCTGAACAGATCCCATCATAGTGGGTTTTGGAGAGTGAGAACCTACGATTCCCGTCCCGGCGGTTCCGGCAAAAGACACAGAACTGCCCATTGCCGTGATTGCTTTCCATTCATCCGGAGTTCGCTGTATATTCTTTTTCGAGCTCTCCACCGCGGCATCCCCCAATAGTCGCGGTGGAGAGCTCAGCCATTTCCAGGGAAACAGCGGGTCCTGCCTTAGGCGACAGCGTGCATTTCTTCCCTGATGCACCACCCTCCGCCGGCGCCGTCGCGCACGAGTTCCCATGTGGCCAGGGCCGAACCCGGGTTGCCACCGAGGCGGACCTGGACCTGGCACACTTCAATGTCCACCCTGCCCTGCCCGCGAGGCATGCGCTTGGCGGTCTCCCACCAGGCCACCCGTTCAAACCAGCGAACGGGCTCGACCGCTATCTGCCATTCCCTGGCTCCCCGCACCACCGACTCGGGGGTGCCGTCAGCTGTGTTACGTATATAGACGTGCTCCATACCGAGGACACTAGGGGCAGGTACTGACAGGATTGCTGCCGGCAAAAACAAACCCCCGGCTTCTTCCAATGGGAAGATGCCGGGGGTTTTATGTGGTGGGTCCTACCGGGATCGAACCGATGACATCCACGGTGTAAACGTGGCGCTCTACCAGCTGAGCTAAAGACCCTTGCTTGGTTCCGTACGTTCAGCACGTCAACCAACGAACAACGACTCTACATGATCATCCGGCAGAATGACCAATCGAACGTTCCGCTTGATCCAGATCGGGCAAGTGCCCCGCCAAATAGCTCAACGCTCCGCTGACGCCCAGGTCCAGCTTCAGCGTTGCGAACTCATCGCCACGGGTGATGCCCCTGTTGATGATGACCACCGGCTTCCCCGCCTTGGCAGCATGGCGGACGAACCTCAGCCCGCTCATGACGGTTAGAGACGATCCGGCCACCAAAAGGGCGCCGGCGTCGTCAACCATGCCATAAGCCCGCTGAACACGATCCTTGGGGACGTTTTCACCGAAATAGACAAAGTCAGGTTTGAGGGTTGCCCCGCAGACGGGACAGACGGCCACCACAAAGGACGTGATGAGTTCCGGATCTTCCACGGTCGCATCCGCATCAGGAGCCATCTCCACCACGCCGGCCTCGACGGCTTTCTGGACAAAGCCCGGGTTCAGCTCCTCGAGGATGGCGGCGAGCAACTTCCTGGAAAAGGTGTGGCCCTGCTCCAGGCAGATGACTTGGTCGAAGCGTCCATGGAGGTCCACCACGTTGACGCTGCCTGCGTCTTCGTGGAGCCTGTCGACGTTCTGCGTAATGAGTCCGCTCAGGAGGCCGCGCTGTTCCATGGCTGCCACAGCGGCATGGCCCACGTTCGGATTGGCGCGGCGCAGATGCGACCATCCGATGTGGTTGCGGGCCCAGTACCGCCGGCGGTTTGCCGCGCTGCGGACGAACTCCTGGTAGGTCATGGGCTTTCTTGGCGCCGATCCCGGTCCCCTGTAATCAGGTATTCCGGAATCCGTACTGAGGCCTGCGCCGGTGAGGACAGCCAGTCGCTTGCCTGCCAGGACCCCATGCGCTTCTTGCAGCCCGGCAACCTCGGCTGGTTCCAAAGCTTCCATGAGTGCGGGGTCCTGGCTGGCGAAGCCTGTCATGCCCACGCCGGGCGTCACGTTGCTCACAGCCGGCCCGGGAGGTGCACTGCTACTGCTCCGCCAAGGCAGACAGCGCGGCACGGTATTCTTCGAGGTCGCGTGCTTGCCCCCGGGGGTTGACTACCACGTAGCGGACGATGCCATCTGCATCGATGATGAACGTTCCCCGAAGAGCCATCCCGCTGTCTTCGTCGAAAACGCCATACTGACGGGCTACTTCCCCGTGGGGCCAGAAGTCGGCCAGAAGATCAAACCCGTAGCCCTCTTTTTCGGCGTAGGCGCGCAAGGAAAACTTACTGTCCACGGAGATGGCGAGCACTGCAGCGTCAGCGTCGTCAAAGGCCCCGATATTGTCCCGGAGCTCACAGAGTTCACCGGTGCAGATTCCTGAGAAAGCAAAGGGATAGAAAACCAGGACCACGTTCCGGCCCCTGAAGTCCGACAACCGGATGGGCTCGCCGTATTGGTTGGACAACTCGAAGTCCGGCGCCGGTTCCCCGGCCGCAGGTACGGTCGCCGGGAGGGATTCGCGTACTTCCGTCACTTGTTCTTCTTTGCCACGAGCCGGGTGGCACTCCAGTCCTTGGAAACTCCGGCCGAGGTTGTCAGGTGGAGCCCGGACGTGGGCGCTGCATCCTGGATATCGGCCGGGGAGACGTAATTGGGACGGCCGGACTTGGGCGTCAGGACCCAAACCACTCCGCCCTCCTTCAAAGTGGTGAGCGAGTCCATCAGGGCATCCACCAGGTCACCGTCGCCGTCGCGCCACCAGAAAATCACGGCATCGACGACGTCATGATCGTCTTCATCCAAGAGTTCTGATCCGGTGAAATCCTCGATATCGTCACGCAAGTCGAAGTCGACGTCGTCGTCATAGCCGCGTTCCTGAATCAGATCCCCATCTTTGAAACCCAATCTTTCCGCCACATTTACCGATGTGGCGGCGTCGGCCTCGCTCACGTTTCCTCCTTTTGAAGTGACTTCCATTACTAAAGCCAACACCCTTTGGGCGCCCGCTTCAAGCCGTCGCAGCTGCGGGCGGCCACTTTCCACCTTACTCCGAGGGCTTTTGCCCGCGCGGAAACTCCATGTATCCGGCCATGCCACACGTCCGGGTGTGACATACAACGCCTGTGAACGGGTGCGGCTACGCATACCGGCGCCGCGAAAGCTAGAGTGGCCATGAGCGCTTTGGCTGCAGGGCGACCGCCCCGAAGAAATCCACTATGGACAGCCATTCGCTCACAAGACCTGCCCGGCGCATCCGACCGGGCTGTTGAAACCGAGATGTCGCACACGACGCGTTCATGACGGGCAGTTACCCTGCCGGACCTGAGGCGCCGATGGATGCGCCTAAAGGAAGGTTGGACGTGGCTGCAGGAGAAGAGACCTCACACATCCTCAGCGGGTTGACTGCCCAGCTGCCTGATCGTGATCCGGAAGAGACTGCGGAGTGGATTGAGTCCCTTGATGCGTTGATCGCTGAGCAGGGTACTGAGCGTGCGCAGTTCATTATGCGTTCGTTGCTCCAGCGTGCCGGTGCCCGGAGCGTGGGTGTTCCGATGGTGACCACTACTGATTACGTGAACACGATTCCGGTGGATCAGGAGGCTGAGTTCCCGGGTAATGAGGAGTTCGAGCGCCGGTACCGGGCGTATATGCGGTGGAACGCGGCGGTGATGGTTCACCGGGCGCAGCGCTCCGATATCGGGGTGGGCGGGCATATTTCCACGTACGCGGGCGCGGCGACGTTGTATGAGGTGGGTTTCAATCACTTCTTCCGCGGCAAGGACCATCCTTCGGGCGGGGACCAGGTGTTCTTCCAGGGCCACGCGTCCCCGGGCATGTACGCGCGTGCGTTCATGGAAGGGCGGTTGAGCGAGGAGGATCTGGACGGGTTCCGGCAGGAGAAGTCCAAGGAAGGCCATGCCCTGTCTTCCTACCCGCACCCGCGCCTGATGCCGGGGTTCTGGGAATTCCCGACCGTGTCGATGGGTATCGGCCCGATGAACGCGATCTACCAGGCCCAGTCCAACCGGTACCTGCATAACCGCGGGATCAAGGACACCTCCGACCAGCAGGTCTGGGCGTTCCTTGGTGACGGGGAAATGGACGAGCCCGAATCGCGGGGTTTGCTGCAGCTGGCAGCGAACGAGAACCTGGACAACCTGAACTTCGTGATCAACTGCAACCTCCAGCGCCTGGACGGGCCGGTGCGCGGCAACGGCAAGATCATGCAGGAACTCGAAGCGTTCTTCCGCGGCGCGGGCTGGAACGTGATCAAGGTCGTCTGGGGCCGGGAATGGGACTCCCTCCTGGAAGCGGACCACGACGGTGCGCTGGTCAAACTCATGAACGAAACCGCCGACGGGGACTACCAGACCTACAAGGCCGAATCCGGCGGGTTCGTCCGCGAACACTTCTTCGGCCGCACCCCGCAGACCAAGGACATGGTCGCGGACCTGAGCGATGAACAGATCTGGAACCTCAAACGCGGCGGCCATGACTACCGCAAGGTCTACGCCGCGTACAAGGCAGCGACCGAGTTCAAGGGCAAACCCACCGTCATCCTGGCCAAAACCGTCAAGGGCTACGGCCTGGGCCCGCACTTCGAGGGCCGCAACGCGACCCACCAAATGAAGAAACTGACCATGGAAGACCTCAAAGCCTTCCGTGACCACCTGCGCATCCCGATCAGCGACGAACAACTCGACGCGGACCTCTACCGGCCCCCGTACTACCACCCCGGCATGGACGCCCCGGAAATCCAGTACCTCATGGAACGCCGCAAAGCACTGGGCGGATTCCTGCCCGAACGCCGCCCCGGCCACACCCCCGTGACCCTGCCCGAAGCCAAATCCTACGACATCGCCAAACGCGGATCCGGGAAACAACAAGCCGCGACCACCATGGCCTTCGTGCGCCTGCTCAAAGACCTCATGCGCGATAAAAACTTCGGCCACCGCCTCGTCCCGGTCGTCCCGGACGAATCACGCACCTTCGGCATGGACGCGTTCTTCCCGACCGCGAAAATCTACAACCCCAAAGGCCAGAACTACCTCTCCGTGGACCGCGACCTCGTCCTGGCCTACAAAGAATCCCCCGCCGGACAACTGATCCACCCCGGCATCAACGAAGCCGGAGCCGTCGCAGCATTCACCGCCGCCGGAACCTCCTACGCCACCCACGGCGAACCCCTGGTCCCGATCTACGTCTTCTACTCCATGTTCGGCTTCCAACGCACCGGAGACTCCTTCTGGGCCGCAGCAGACCAAATGACCCGCGGCTTCATCATCGGCGCCACCGCAGGACGAACCACCCTCACCGGCGAAGGACTCCAACACGCCGACGGACACTCCCCCCTGCTCGCCTCCACCAACCCCGCCGTGCGCACCTACGACCCCGCCTACGGCTACGAAATCGGCCACATCATCCGCCACGGACTCGAACAAATGTACGGCGATGACAGCACGCAAGGAATAAAAACTGCGTCAGATCAAAACGTCATGTACTACCTCACCGTCTACAACGAGCCCATCACCCAACCGGCCGAACCCGCCGACCTGGACATCAACGGACTCCTCAAAGGCATCTACCAACTCGCCCCCGCACCCGAAGGGGACACCAACCGGCCCACCGCACAAATCCTCGCCTCCGGCGTCTCCGTGCCCTGGGCCCTGGAAGCCGCCCGCATCCTCAACGAGGACTGGGGCGTCGCCGCGGCCGTCTGGTCAGTAACCTCCTGGAACGAACTCCGACGCGACGGACTCGCCGCCGAAGAACACGCCTTCCTCAACCCCGGCCAGGAAACACCCACCCCCTTCATCACCAAACAACTCCACGGCCACAACGGACCCGTCATCGCCGTGTCCGACTACATGAAAGCCATCCCCGACCAAATCCGCCAATACATCCCCAACGACTTCGCCTCCCTCGGAGCAGACGGCTTCGGCTTCTCCGACACCCGCCAAGCCGCCCGCCGCTACTTCAAAAACGACACCCACTCCATCGTCACCAAAACCCTGCAACTTCTCGCCGCCAAGGGCGAAGTCGCAGAAGACGCCACGGAGAAGGCCATCGCGAAGTACCGGCTGCTTGACGTCAACGCCGGCACCACCGGAGGCGCAGGCGGGGAGGCCTGACCTTTCGCCAAGGCCCAGGCCAGTCCCCGGCTGGCCAAGCCCGGCAACAATCCGCACGGCGGCTTCCACCGGAAGGTGGGGGCCGCCGTCGGGCTTTAAGCACGCCGTTTGCAGCGCCACGCGGTGACGTGAGCCGCACCATGCGAAGTTGTAGCCTTCGCACAAATGGAGCTTGGTCTTGATGCACCGTATGCTCATTCCATGGCCGAGCCCACCAAGACCACTACCAAGCGCAAAGCAGCCCCGCCGGCGGTGTCCCCGGAGAAGGCCGAGACCTTGCGCCAGCTCCGCGCAAACGTGGGACAACTGTCCACCAGCACCATGCGACAGCTGGAGAAATCACTGCCCTGGTACAGCCGGTTGAGCTCGGACGAACGCTCCGCGCTGGGACTTGTTGCGCAAAACGGCATCGCGGCTTTTGTGACCTGGTATGAGCGGCCGAGTTCCCCGTCCTGGATCCTGACCGACGTCTTCGGCAATGCGCCTACCGAACTGACTCGCTCCATCAGCCTGCAGAAAGCGCTGCAGCTGATCCGGATAGTGGTGGAGGTAGTGGAGGACCAGGTTCCGGTCATCGCACCGGAGTCCGACCAGCCTTCCCTGCGCGAAGCAGTGCTGAGGTACTCCCGCGAGGTGGCTTTCGCTGCAGCCGACGTGTATGCCCGCGCGGCCGAATCCCGCGGTTCGTGGGATACTCGGCTGGAAGCGCTGATCGTGGACGCCATCCTCCGCGGCGAGAACACGGACGCCCTGCGCTCCAGAATCGCGGCGCTGGGCTGGAAAGCCCAGGAGAGGTTCACGGTGATGGTGGGCAATTCCCCTTCAGAACCGAGCGCCAGCTATGTCAGCGAACTCCGCCGCACGGCCGGACGTTTCGCGGAGGACGCCCTGGTGGGAATCCAGGGCGACCGTTTGATCCTCATTCTCGGCGGAGTCCAGGACCGGGACACCGCCTATGTAAAACTGAGCGAACTCTTTGCCCCCGGCGCGGTGGTGTACGGCCCCGAGGCCAGCTCCCTGCTCGAGGCCAGCAGTTCCGCCCAGGCCGCCTTCGCGGGACTGACCGCGGCCCGTGCATGGCCGTCCGCTCCCCGGCCGGTAGCCGCCGACGACCTGCTGCCTGAACGTGTTGTCTCCGGAGATGACGCAGCGCGAAGGTCCTTGATCAAGAACATCTACCGCCCCCTGCTGGCCGCCTCGAACGGGCTGGTTGAAACCCTGGGCACCTACCTTGAGCTGGGACATTCGCTGGAAGCCACGGCGCGCGAATTGTTCGTCCATGCCAACACGGTGCGCTACCGTTTGAAGCGTGTTTGCGACGTGACGGGCTGGGATCCCCTGCTGCCGAGGGAAGCCTTCGTGCTCCAAACCGCCTTGGTGGTGGGGCGCCTTTCAGCCCAACCGAAGGCCGCTGCCGACCGTCACGCATCGCGTTCACAGAACTGAACCGTTGTAGACTTCCTACAAACTGACCCAGTGAGCTTGGTGTACCGAAACACCAGTGGATCACGTGGCAATTTGGAAAGCTGGATACGTGCTTGCAATCGTCTGCCCTGGACAGGGCTCCCAGACCCCAGGTTTTCTGGCCCCTTGGCTGGAACTCCCCTCCGTCGAAGGCCAATTGGCCAAGCTGAGCGAGATCGCAGGCATCGACCTCAAGGCCCACGGCACCACCTCTGACGAAGAAACCATCAAGGACACTGCCGTGGCACAGCCGCTGATTGTGGCCGCGGGCCTCGTCGCCGCCAAATCCTTGTTCGACGTTGAACTCAATACCCTTCCCGTTATTCTTGCGGGGCACTCGGTAGGTGAAATCACCGCTTCCGCACTAGCGGGCGTCCTTACGGACGAGGAAGCCATGACGTTCGTGCGCGAACGCGCCAACAGCATGGCAGCCGCTGCGGCCGTCACTCCCACGGGCATGAGTGCCGTGGTGGGCGGGGACCCGGCTGACGTCCTCGCAGCCATCGAGGCTTCCGGCGCTACTCCGGCCAACGTCAACGGCGCAGGCCAGACCGTCGCTGCCGGCACCTTCGAGCAGTTGAAGGCCCTTGCGGACAACCCGCCTGCCAAGGCCCGCGTCATCCCGCTCAAGGTCGCCGGCGCTTTCCATACCTCCCACATGGCACCGGCAGTGGACGCACTTGAGGCACTCAAGCCCTCGCTTTCGCCCCAGGACCCTACGGTTCCCCTGCTATCCAACTACGACGGCAAGGAAGTGAAGGCGGGTTCCGCCGTCGTCGACAGCCTGATCGCCCAGGTCTCCCGGCCGGTCCGTTGGGACCTCTGCATGGAGAACCTGGTTGAGCGCGGTGTTACCGGCGTCATCGAACTGGCCCCCGCGGGAACCCTCGCCGGTCTCGCAAAGCGCGGCATGCCGGGCGTCAAGACCGTGGCAGTCAAGACGCCCGAGGACCTGTCTGCCGCCCTTGCCCTGTTTGCCGAACTGGAGGGAGAAGCATGAGCACGCCCGTATTGAAGAAGGCTCCGGTTCACGAAAACAGCCGTATCCTCGGGATCGGCGCCTACCGGCCCGACGTCATCGTCACCAATGACGACGTCTGCCAGTGGATTGATTCTTCGGACGAATGGATCCGCCAGCGCACCGGCATCATCACCCGCCATCGCGCCGCTGCCGATGTCAGCGTGATCGACATGGCCGAGGGCGCCGCCCGCGACGCCCTCCAGCAGGCGGGCATTGAGGCATCCCAGTTGGGCGCCGTCATTGTCTCCACGGTCACCCACCCGTACGCAACGCCGTCGGCGGCTGCTGCACTCACCGACCGTTTAGGCGCGACGCCGGCACCTGCCTTTGACATCTCCGCCGCCTGTGCGGGTTACTGCTACGGGGTTGCCCAGGCGGATGCGCTGGTGCGGTCCGGAGCCGCCGACTACGTCCTGGTGGTTGGTGCCGAGAAACTTTCGGACGTCATCGACAACCATGAACGCACCATCTCGTTCCTCCTCGGCGACGGCGCCGGCGCCGTCGTGGTGGGACCTTCGGACACTCCGGGCATTGGCCCGTCTGTCTGGGGATCGGACGGCAGCAAGTGGAACGCCATCGGCATGACCCACTCGCTGGACGAAGTCAGGAAGCTGGGCGAATCAGCCCGCCACTCGGACGAGACAGACGATCCCGCCATCCTCTCCGCCACCCAGGACGTGTGGCCCACCCTGCGCCAGGACGGCCAGACCGTCTTCCGCTGGGCAGTCTGGGAAATGGCGAAGGTAGCCCAGCAGGCGCTGGATGCCGCTGGCATCGAAGCAAGCGACCTGGCTGCTTTTGTCCCCCACCAAGCGAACATGCGCATCATCGACGAGATGGTCAAGAAGCTGAAGCTGCCCGAGTCGGTGGTCGTTGCACGTGACATCGCCCAAGCAGGCAACACGTCCGCGGCTTCCATCCCCTTGGCCACCCACCGGCTCCTTCAGGAGAACCCGGGCCTGAGCGGAGGCCTGGCGTTGCAGATCGGTTTCGGCGCCGGCTTGGTCTTCGGCGCCCAAGTGATCGTGCTGCCGTAACCGGAGCCGTGTCTCCAGCCAACTGAATACGCAGTCAAAACCCAAACCGTAATCGCGGTTTGCCCCCTTTCCGGCAGCAGCCGGCAGAACAAGAAAAGGAGCCAATCATGGCTAGCAACGAAGAAATCCTGGCCGGCCTGGCTGAAATCGTCAACGAAGAGACCGGCCTTGCCACCGAAGCCGTGGAACTGGACAAGTCCTTCACCGAGGACCTGGACATCGACTCCATCTCCATGATGACCATCGTGGTCAACGCCGAAGAGAAGTTCGGCGTCCGCATCCCGGATGAAGAGGTCAAGAACCTCAAGACCGTGGGCGACGCCGTCAGCTTCATCGCAAACGCACAGGCCTAGTCCTGGCACCAGCTGTGCCGGGCCGGGGTTGCTGATCCTGCGCCCGGCACAGCCGCATTACCGCCCAAAGTTTTTTTCTGCCGCCCCTGCATGAACTGCAGGCGGGACGGCACATCCGACAGAGAGTGATCGCATGGCACGCAAAGTAGTCATAACCGGTCTGGGGGCCACCACTCCCATCGGCGGCGATGTTCCCACAATGTGGCAGAACGCGCTGAAAGGGGTCTCAGGAGCCCACACCCTCGAAGACGAGTGGGTTTCCAAGTACGACCTCCCCGTGCACTTTGCTGCCAGGTGCTCGACACCCGCACTGGACGTCCTGACGCGCGTTGAAGCCAAGCGCATGGACCCCTCAACCCAGTTCGGCGTCATCGCCGCTCGCGAGGCCTGGGCAGACGCAGGAATCGAAGGAATTGACCACGACCGCCTTGCAGTGGCCTTCGCCACCGGCATCGGCGGCGTCTGGACGCTTCTGGACGCCTGGGACACCCTCAAGGAAAAGGGACCCCGCAGGGTCCTGCCCATGACCGTTCCCATGCTGATGCCGAACGGCGTTGCCGCCGCAGTGAGCCTCGACCTGGGGGCCCGCGCCGGAGCCCACACGCCCGTCTCGGCCTGCGCCTCCGGCACGGAAGCACTCCACCTTGGCTTGGAGCTGATCCGTTCGGGCAAGGCCGATGTGGTCATGTGCGGCGGTGCCGAAGCGGCTATCCACCCGATGCCGTTGGCTGCCTTCTCCTCCATGCAGGCCCTTTCCCGTCGTAACGATGAGCCGGAGCGCGCCTCCAGGCCCTACGACATCGACCGCGACGGCTTTGTGATGGGTGAAGGCGCCGGAGCATTGGTGCTTGAAGCCGAAGAGCACGCGATCGCCCGTGGCGCACGCATCTACGCCGAGTTGGCCGGAACGTCGGTCACGGCAGACGCCTACCACATCACGGCTCCGGACCCTGAGGGCCTCGGTGCTACCCGTGCGCTGAAAGCAGCCATGTTCGACGGCCGCATCCAGGCCGAGGACGTGGTTCACGTCAACGCCCACGCCACATCCACTCCTGTGGGCGACAAGCCGGAGTACACGGCGCTCCGCGCTGCCCTGGGTACCCACGTGGACAACGTCGCAGTATCGGCCACGAAGTCCCAGATGGGCCACCTCCTGGGTGCATCCGGCGCCGTCGAAGCTGTCCTCACGGTCCTGGCTGTCTACGAACGCAAGGCACCGGTAACCATCAACCTTGAGAACCAGGATCCGGAAATCCCCCTTGACGTCGTGACGTCGGTGCGGGACCTCCCTGCCGGGGACATCGTGGCCTTGAGCAACTCCTTCGGATTCGGCGGACACAACGCAGTCATCGCGGTCCGTAACGTCTAAAGCGGGTCCTTGAACAGGACGCGCAGAACCAGCAGGGCCCCCACCGCATATGGTGGGGGCCCTGCTGGTTGCTATGGGAACGTTGGAGGCTTGAGGTAGTCAGCCCACCTGGTGCAGCCAGCGAACAGGTGCGCCTTCGCCGGCATGGCGGAACGGTTCGAGCTCTTCGTCCCACGCTTCGCCGAGGGCAAGGGAAAGCTCATGATAGACCGCCGAAGGATCGCCGGCACCGGACTCGTAGGCGTAACGAATGCGGTCTTCGCTGACCATGACGTTGCCGTGGACATCGGTGACGGCGTGGAAGATTCCGAGTTCGGGCGTGTGGGACCATCGGGCACCGTCCACCCCGGGACTCGGCTCCTCGGTCACTTCGTACCGCAGGTGTGCCCAGCCCCTGAGCGCAGAGGCCAGTTGGGCACCAGTGCCCGGCTGGCCAACCCACGACAATTCGGCCCGGAACATTCCGGGCGCAGCTGGTTGCGGGGTCCACTCAAGATCGGTTCGCTTATCCACGACCGATCCAATGGCCCATTCCACGTGCGGGCACAAGGCAGTCGGAGCCGAGTGCACGAACAGGACACCGCGGGTTGTTGCAATAGACATTCCATCCTCCATAGCTGTAGGTACGTCTTCCCCAACGACCTCTGCATGGACGACATCACTGACTTATGCCGTGAACCCTGCGGGATATTCAGTTATTTGAAGACGATCCAAACCCGATGGTCGCCGCTATTAAGAACCAGTCTTCCACAATGGAATCGCTTTGCTCGATTGTGGCACACGAGTTCATTGTGGCAAACAAGGAACCCTCAACTTGAAATTGAAGGTTCCGCAGTGGTGCTTACATTTTGCCGTACACGTCACTTTTCCGCCAGTGCAACATTTGCCGGGCGCTAGGCTCTCGGGTGCGCTTGCCGGTAACTGTTGCGCAATCTTTCCACGGAGACATGTGTGTAGATCTGGGTAGTGGCAAGGCTGCTGTGACCGAGGATCTCCTGCACTGCCCTGAGATCGGCGCCGCCGTCCAGCAAATGGGTGGCCGCGCTGTGGCGCAGGGCGTGCGGACCGGTAGCGGCGGTGTCGCCGAGGGCTTCGAGAAGATTGCCCACGACGCTCCTGACTTGCCGCGGGTCCACGCGCTTGCCGCGCTGCCCCAGGAAAAGCGCGGGACCGCTCAGGGGGACAACCAGGTCCGGGCGTCCGCGTCGCAACCAGTCGTCCAGGGCAACGGCAGCGGGGACCCCGAAAGGAACCGTGCGCTCCTTATTGCCTTTGCCCAGCACCCGCAAGGTCCGCCGGTCAGGGTCTACATCGTCGACGTCCAAGCCGGTCAGCTCACCCACACGGATGCCAGTGGCGTAAAGCAACTCCACCATGGCACGGTTCCTCAGCGATAGCGGGTCCCCCTCCGCGGCGGCGGCATCGAGTTCATCGACCACCCTGCTGATTTGCCGCTGATGAAGGACCCCGGGCAATGACTTGCTGCGTTTTGGAGCCTGCAGGCGCAGGGCGGGATCACTCTGGATCAGTTCTTCGCGAAGAGCCCACTTCGTGAAGGACCTGGCAGTCGCGGCCCGGCGGGCCAAGGTGGACCGCGCCATGCCCGATTCGCTTTGCGCACCCAACCAACGGCGGAGCGTTCCAAGGTCCACCGAGCGAAGATCAGTGGTCCCCTCCTGTGCCGCGAAGCCAAGAAGGCTCTCAACATCCGACATGTAAGCCCGTACCGTGTGGGCCGACCTGGCCCGCTCCGCTTCCAGATAACGCCTGAAGCCCTCGGCCGCTCTTCCAAACTCCGGGGGCAGTGATTGTCCATCCACCTTTCCACTTTGCCACTGTCCGGTGCGGGATCGCTGCAGGACGTGGCACTAGCCTCTGACCATCAAGCGTTCCCGCTCCGTTTCCACGCCCCCCTTTCCGAGGACGCGAGCCCAAGAAGTCCCAAGCGCCCCAAACCCGCCCGAACTGCATCGGGGCTCAGCCCTGCCACGGTGGCAAGCTTGTCCACGGAGCTGGCTGAGCGCAGTGGCAGCGCATCCAAAAGGATAAGGTCCTCAAGTGACAGCCCGTCCTGCGGCTCCGCCGGAGTCTCTTTGTCGGCAGCCATCCATTCGCCGCTCCTGCCGGACAGTTCGGCAACCTCTCCCACGTCGGTGACGCACACCGCTCCGCCGTCCCTCAGGAGCCTGTGGCATCCGGCGGAGTTGGCACTATGGATGGAACCGGGAACGGTGGCGACGATCCTTCCGATGGATTCGGCATGATGGGCGGTGTTCAGGGCCCCCGAACGCCATCTGGCCTCGACCACGACCGTCACCGAAGCCAATGCTGCGATCAGACGGTTGCGCTGGAGGAACCTGTATCTGGTGGGGGCTGAACCGGGTGGCACCTCGGCGATCAGCGCTCCCTGATGGGTGACAGTCCGCAGCAGATCTTCGTTGCCCGCCGGATAGAAGCGGTCCACTCCCCCGGCCATCACGGCAATGGTCGGCATGTCGGAGGCGCCGCCGCTCAAAGCACCCCGATGCGCATGGGCGTCGATGCCGTAGGCACCACCTGACACAACCGAGTAGCCGCGCTGGGCCAGGCCATGGGCGAAGTCCCCGGCCACAGAAGCACCGTAGCTGGTGCTGTCACGGGAACCCACCACAGCAATGATCCGCCGGGGCGAAGGAATCGGGCGCTCGGGGCCGCGCCACCACAGGCACAACGGTTCCTGAAGTCCCAGGTCCGCCAGCTGTCCAGGCCACAGTTCGTCTCCGGGAATGACCAGTCGCCCGCCCAGTCTCCTCATCGTCGCAAGGTCACGCTCGGGCGCCAGATCACGGACGCGCGGCGCCCAGCGTCGTTGGCTTGTGGCCATGCCAGTCCACGTTGGGGTGGTGCCATCCTGCGAGAGGAGTGCCGTAATTTCCCGCTCCACTGAGGCACCCGCTGAGAGCTCTCCGGTAGCGATGCCAAGAGCATCAAGGGCGCCTACAGCCCTCACCAGCGCCAGCCCGACGATGTCCTGCGGTTCCATCAAACGCGACAGCGCCGCCCTGGCGATGCGCTCCTTCTCCTGCACGGTCAGTTCCGCCAACTCCGTTGCTCCCTTCGATGTTCCGTTCATGGCATTGCGTTCGCTTGGCGCAAGCCCAAGGCTTGCCCGACGTGGTCCGGTGCCGGCGCATCCGCGTGGTCCAAGTCGGCCAAAGTCCATGCCAAACGGAGGACGCGGTCATACCCCCGGGCCGTCAGGATCCCCCGTTCCAGCGCCGTGTCCAGAATCCTGGTGGTCCCTGGCTGAAGGCGCAGTCCGCCGCGCAGCACACGCCCCGGCACCTGCGCGTTGGTCTCGAAGCCGTACTCCCGGAGCCGGTCCACCTGACGCTGCCTGGCCGCCATGACCCGGAGGGCCACATCGGATGTGCTCTCCTCGGTACCGCTGTGCCCGAAATCGGCCATCGAGACACGGTCCACCTGCAACTGGATGTCCACCCGGTCCAACAGGGGGCCGGACATCCGGCCAAAGTACCTCCTGCGCATCAACGGCGTACACGTGCAGTCTTTGCCCTTGCCGGAAGCATTGCCACAGGGACAGGGGTTGGCCGCCAAGACCAGCTGAAACCGCGCAGGATAGGCAGCTGTCCCGGCGGAGCGATGAATGACGAGGGCCCCGTTCTCCAACGGTTGGCGAAGGGCATCGAGGACCCTGCGTTCAAACTCGGGTGTTTCGTCAAGGAACAGCACGCCCCTGTGTGCCCGCGAAGCCGCCCCGGGGCGGGGCAGGCCCGATCCGCCGCCGATGATCGCGGCTGCTGTAGCGCTGTGGTGTGGACTCTCGAAGGGCGGCCGCCGAATCAACGTCACGGGTGAAGACCGCACAGCCGCAAGGGAATGGATTGCCGTCACTTCCATGGCAGCTGTGTCCCCAAGGTCCGGAAGAAGGCCCGGGAGACGTTCTGCGAGCATTGTCTTACCGGCCCCCGGCGAAGAGGGCATTAACATGTTACAGGTGACCTAATGCAGTTCTAGCACAACCCGTCACCAGATAGTGTGATCACTGCATGATGGTTCATCATCGAGTGCACTAGGAATCACGTCTCAGACGAGACGAGCGAGACACGTATCAGAGAGTCGACCACCAGCGTGAGCCCGCTGATCGGCGCTCGCCTGGTTCAGTTGATGTCCGCGCGGTGTACGCCGGGCACCGGCAAACCCAGGGGTTCGCGCCAGCCCGGTCTGTATGACGAAAAGAAAGAACCCCGACAGCCTGGGCTGTCGGGGTTCCGTCGAGGCCTGTCAGGAGCCGCTGATCTTCCCTGCCGCGATGAGCTGCTGGGCGCGATGCTGCTGCTCATCGTCGCCAAAGCGCGCCACCGCCGTCATCAGATCCATGCCATCCTCAAGTCCGCCATAGATGTCCTCCAGCCGCTCGCGCGAGCCGCCGAGCAGGCTGATACCGCCCAGCGCGTTGATCTGCTCGAGCTGCAGGTACGCGCGGTACACGATGTCGACGTGCACACCGTCATCAGCGGTGAAGGGGTTCGGGACGTAGTCGGCGTCCGGCGTAAGGCCATCCGTGTCGAGGCCCAACTGGGCCAGCTCGTTATTGTTCATGGATGCTTCTCCTTGGTTTTGGGACTGTCACTCGGCTGTGAGGATTCTCGATCTGAGACCGTCAGGATGCACCCGGCCGGGCTCCGCCTGGCTGGAACGCCAGCGGGCCGACCACGATGACCACATTGCTTTGGACGTCACTTACTGGCGTACCAGGACTCCATCGACGCCCTTTCAGCATACCGAAGGGTGGACCAGCAAGCGTGGCATGCAGAAAGTGAATGAGCAGTTGCGCAGGGGCCTGCCGGAAGGGCTTGAAGAGCTTGGCCGGCTGGGCGGGACGCTGTGGCCCGGACGGGCTCAGGTGCCGGCGTTCTACAAGCGTGGAGGCGCATCGAACGGTCCGGTCGAAGCGATCAACGGTCGTCACGAGCACCTACGCGGTATCGCTCCGGGCTTCGGCCACTTCACCCGCTACGTCACACGAAGCCTCCTCGAAGCGCCTGGTGGGAATGCCACCACCCTATGGGACTCGCGGCACGCGCTCTTCTGCGGCCGCAGGGACCAGGAGATCCAAGTCAATCCGGACAGCGGCCTCTGGCACGCGATGGAGGTCTGACTCGCGGACATACGGACGAGATGTTCTGGAGAGTGGGAGTCTCAGCAGAGCCGGAGTACGACATGCACATCTGAGGCCGGGGCCTCGAGACCGGACCCACGGCGCCGCACCGGGGGCACCAGCTTTTCTTACCGTCGATGTGTTGCGACGACCGCTTGATTCCCACCCTGTCACAGCCATCAGGCCGGCCGTTGGCGAACAACCCTTCCCCGAACATCACTTCAACTGCCCCCAAAAATAACCCTCAGTCATGCGACTATCGGGACGACGTTCCCGCTCCTAGCGGTCGGTGCTACTGTGCCCTGGCGGTGGGCCAAAGGCTCACTCGTAGTGATCATATACAGGAACCGACGGCCGACCTTGAAGATGCCTCCTGCCGATCCGTGCCCGAATGTGGTCTCTGCCATCGAACCTCGGCTCTGTCAGCCATCGATTCAGCTGAATCTTCCCAACCAAACTCGCCAGCAGCTACTTCTATGCGATGAACCGGCGCCCAAGACCACGACGCTTACCGTCGCGATGCTGCCAGTGTGATGGCTTCATCGGGGCATCCGCAGGACGCCGGATTACCCGCTGTGCCTCCGCTGTCCGAAGACCTATCCATCTCCGTGCGCTCTCGGCCTGGTCCTGACTACGAGCACGGGACAGGCGGCGTGGTGGAGTACCTGCGTGGACACGGATCCGAGCAGCAGCCCGGTGAATCCTCCGTGCCCTCGGGAACCAACGACCAGCAGGTCGGCGTCCATAGAAGCATTTATAAGGACGGCGACTGTGGGCCCTTGGACGACGTCACCGGTGACGTCGACACCTTCGGTGTCTGCCCCCTTCAATGTGTCCGTCTGCATTCCCCGGGCGGTCGGCTCGAGAATGTTGCTATCCCAGATCATCGCTTCCATACCGGCCGCCTCGGGAGGATACTCCCAAGCGGTTACTGCCCGTACCAGTCCGTGGCGGAGACGGGCCTCGGTGACGGCCCATTCGACAGCGAACCGTGATTCCGCAGAGCCGTCCACCCCGACCACGATCCTGAATCCCTCTCCGTCGCCCATGATCTCCGCCGTCCGTTGAGGTCCCGCCTGACTGGTTGCCATCAGTCTCCCATACAGGCTTCAGCGGCAAGGTACCTGATGAAAATTGCAGTTAAGGAAAGATGCCAGGCCGCAGGCCAGGATCCCGGTGACGGGTGATGTGAGGGGTTTCGCGGTCAGGGCCAGCCTCTTCCGTGCCGCGGACTGAAGCATGGCCGGCGTTATCGGCGAGTGCTTCGTCGGCCCTGTCAGTGCCCTGTTGTCCCGGCGCTCATCGGGCCCCAAAGCATGCCTCTGAGCATGTCAAGTATCGCGCTTGTGCCAGCTCCAAACGTCGAGGACTCGCGTTCCGCCGCGGGTTCTTCGTCCTGCGTAGGGTCCTGGCTCTGTTGTCCGGTGCCTTTCCGCTGGTACAACGGAATTGTGGTGATACGGCTGACCTCGGCTATGTTGACCGTACCGGTGAAGACCGGCCCCGCAGACCATGCGATGACGGGCGTCAGCAGGAACCCGCTTTCGAAAAGGGCGATCGCGGGCAGAGTGCCCAGGATGTGCACACTGGCCGGGTCCAATGCGGTTTCCTCACGGGCCTCGCGGAGCGCCGTAGCGGCCGGACCGTGGTCGCCGTCGTCGGCAGCGCCGCCCGGGAAGACCAGTTGTCCCGGGTAGTTGGTTAGATCGGAGGCCCGTTCAGTGAGGAGCACGGACGGGCCGTGCGGGCTGTCTGTTAGAAGCACAAGCACTGCAGCCTGGTTAAGTGTGACCGGGTTTGGCTGGCGGTCCGGTTCTGGACGATCATGTCCGGTCAGTCGGGCCAACGTGTCGGCCCATGGCGGCCGCACGGACGGGCCGTGGCTCGGCATAGTCCGGTCGGAGTCGGAGTCGGAGTCGGAGTCGAGCCATTGAAGTTGTCCGGTTTGGACGCGCAGCAGCCCCACTCCGGGAGCGGAGTTGGCCGGTTGCATCAGCCGGACCAACTGCCCGAAACCCGGATGACCGAACAACGCCCGGGCAGGACGGTGGACCGTCAGGTCGGCTGGTCCGGAGAAATCTGCTGGGTTGTTTGCTACCGCCACGAAGGCCTGGCCGGATCCTACGAGGTTCGCCACCGGGCCGCCAAAGGCAACGAGGGTATCGCTCATCGCCGGTACCAGCAGGAGGTTCGCGCCCGACTCGGCCAGAGCGTGCACGGCGTGGGGATTGAGCAGGTCCCGGCAGATTGCCAGTACCAGATGCCATCCATCGTCGCTGACATGGACCCGTAGCTGGGGCCAGCCTTGGGGTTGGATATCTTCGTTGACCGGCCGGTCGGCCGGGGAGTGCTTGTCCTGGGTCAACGGAGCAGGGACGCCGCGGAGGTAGGCGATGGCCGTGTTACGCCGCCGCGGCGTCCCAAGATGCTCGTCGTCGTGATGGTAGCTTCCGGCAACGAGCATTCTGGGGCCGCCGGTCCGGCTTGTCCAGCTCTGCAGGCGGGCGGCGAGTGACTCGGTGACGCAGAGTTCGGGCAGGACAACAATGCTCGCGCCGTTTGCGACTGCTGCGTCGATCAGCCGGTCGATCTCCTGGTGCTGTTTGTCTTCATCTTTCGGACCGACCGGGAATGTCCGCCCGCTGGCGTCGGCCGGAAAGTGAAAATCAGCCAGAGTGCGGTTGGGATGGCAGGTTGCCACGACGGTGTTGCGATCTATGATCCCGGTGAGCTCGCGGGCAAGGCTGTAATCGAAGATGACTTGGAATTGTGTGGCCCATTCCCCGGCAAGCCGGACGTGACGGGTCTCGTCCAGGCGGTTGGCCAGCCGCCACGGTGGGGCGGTCGCGGTCAGCGCGGTCACGTGCCGGAGGTCCGGACTGTCCAGGGGGACAGGATCACCAACGCCTGGCTGGTAAGGGCTCCGTCGCCGAAAGGACTCGCGGAAGCTATGGCAGTACTGTTCATCCAAAAGTTCAGCCAGTAGCCGTGCGACAACAACGGCGGGCAGGCCCTCGTCTGCGGTCAGCGCCGCCGCCAGGGCAGCGGCAACCTGAGGGCGCAGCTCGGATTCGGTTGATGTGGCGGGCATCAGGGCCCTGACGCCGGCTGTGATCAGATCGGCCTTAGCGCGGCAGCCGGCATCCTGGATCCGCTCCTGCAGTATGGGATGCTCGTCCCGGCACAGCTGCAGCAGATGTGTGAGGGCGACCAGTGGCTCTCTCTCGGCGGCGATGGCTGCCTGGATGGACGCCACCCGTTGTGGCAGCGACGATGGCCGGGCAACGCAGGCGGCACAATCCGTCATGGTTGCAGATGTAGTCCTCCCTTGGACGTTGGCCGCCCCGGGATCGCTCTGCGTCACGAGGGCGGTTCTTCCGGTGTCCTTCGCTTCCCCATCCCAGCCTCGATCCTTCACGATGCATCCTTTGCTGTTGCAGTTTCATGTGGCTGGGACTGACCGGCATGGATTGGCGGTGGAGGCATTCGGGCCGAACCCGCCAGGAGTAAGGATGCGCAGCAGGATCCGGTCTGGCGGGCGGAATCTTGACTCGTCATCGAGGTGATCCCCCCGGGCGCCGTGAAGTCCAGACCAGATAGGCGCCAAGCGCGCCGCCGGCGCCCAGCCCGGCGCGCATTAATGGTCTCTCCCAACTGCCCCAACGTTCCTTATCCCCCGCCGTCAGCGCCCCGACACCTCCGATCAGCGCCGCAGCAATCATGCCTGCTACCAGGCGGTTGCCGATGCGTTCCACCCGTCCGACCAGGGGTTCGAGCTCAGCAGCCCGTAGATGTACTTCCAAGCCCGTGTCGAGGGTATCCACAACTCGACGAAGTAAGTCCGGTAAGTCCTCGGCCAGTTCCGCTGCGTCAACACCGGCTGCGGCCATGCGCGTGGCCAACGCGTGCGGCGCAAAACGTCTGAACATCAGCTTCCTCGCGTAGGGCGCCAGCACCACGCCAAGATTAAAGCCGGGATCCAATTCAACTCCGATGCCTTCGGCCATGATCATCATCTTCAGGAGCTTCGCCAGCTCCTGCGGCATCTGCAGATGGTACATGCGCATCAGCGCGACCGCTTGGGTGATCAGCGGCCGGATTTCGATCTGACGTAGTTGGCGGCCTTCGTAGAGGGCAATAAACCGCGTGACGTCCGAGCGCAGCCGGCTTCGGTCCACGGGCTGCCGGGTTACGGAAAGGTTCAGCAAAGCGGAGCCGACACGGTCCGGGTCTCTGCGGGTCAATGCGGTCAGCAGAACGCCGAGTTGGTCGCGCAGCTTATCGTTGACCTCGCCGACCATGCCGAAGTCGATGAGACCTATGCGACCGTCAGATTCAATGAACAGGTTGCCTGGATGCGGATCGGCATGGAAAAACCCGTCTTCGAAGACCATTTTAACTGCTGTGCCCGCGGAACGGACAGCCAGCGCAGCACGGTCGATCCCTGCGCGGTCCAGGGCCGCGAGATCATTGACTTTCATCCCCACGATCCGCTCCAGCGTCAGCACCCGGGATGTAGTTGTCTCCCAAAAAACGCGCGGAATGTGAACTTCGGGATCGGCGGCAAAGTTGTGGGCGAATCGGTCCGCATTCCGCCCTTCCTGCAGATAGTCGAGTTCTGCCCTCAGAGTCTGTGCAAACTCCGCGGCTATGCCGGGGAGATTGTAGTCCGCCGCCGCTTCCCACCGGCGGCTGATCTGGACCGCGAGGTTCTGCAGAATATCCAGGTCCGCCTCGATCGTGGGAATGACGTCGGGCCGCCGGACTTTTACCACGACGGGTGTTCCGTCGTGAAGAGTTGCTGCATGGGCTTGGCCGATAGACGCACTCGCCAGGGGTTCGAGGGTGAAGTCCGCAAACACCTCTTCCGGCTCGGCCCCGAGCTCGTCGCGGATAAGCTGACGGATCCTTGGGCCTGGCACGGGCGGAGCGGCGTCCTGGAGTTTGGCCAGCTCCGACTGATACTGAGGTGGCAAGAGGTCAGAGCGGGTGGAGAGGAGTTGGCCGAGCTTGATGAACGTTGGTCCCAAATCCTCGAAGGCCAACCGCAAGTGCTCCGGATTCGTGTAGGGCTCGGCCCTTCGTTCATGGCCCATGAGCCCCTGATGGAACGGTACCCACCGCTCGAGTCCAGTGATACCCACGAGGAAGCCCAGCCCGTGCCGGGCCAGAAGCTCGCTGATTTCCTGATAGCGGTGCATACGTATGTTGATTGTCATTGTCCGTTCTGGTTTCTGCGTGATCTGGGAGTCTTCGAAGTGGAAGGAAGTCCCGCGTGTTCCTGCACGCCTTGCCATTCCATGCACCGTGTCCGCGGTCTACTATGCACGGAAGTTTTCACGCCTTTGCAGGGCGGCCCGTCTTCGCGGCAGCACAAGGACGACCATGGACACGATAACCAGGCCCATGCCGACCAAGCTCCAACTGCTCTGGCGTTCGCCCAACACAACCATGGACAACAGGATGCCGAAGACCGGAACCAGGAAGGTCCATGCCGTGACCGCGTCCAGGCGGCACTGCCGGACTTCTGTGAACCAGCCGAGAAAGGCCGCAGCGGTACCCACGAGGGAAACGTACAGGAGAATGCCGATGAAGCGCACACCCCAGTTGATGACCGGCGCCCCCTCTGTCAGCACGGCGATGACGGCAAGAATTGCGCCTCCGATCAGGAAATGCCACGCAATCACCTGCAGGACATCGGCTTTCACCTGCCTTGAAATCAACGTCCCGGCGGTGACCGCAAGAGCCGCCGTGATTGACAGCCACGCACCGGTGCCAGTCCCACTGGGCAGGGCAACTGCCAATAGCCCGGCGAAGCCTGTCCCCATTGCTGCCAGCGTTCGCGCCGACACGCGCTCCTTGTATATCCACCAGGCCGGAAGCACTATGAGCAGGGGCTGTGCATTGGCCAGGACGGAGGCGGCTCCAGTGGATAGACCGGCCAGACCGCCGAACATGGCACTGAAAGCCAGGGTGACATTGACAATTCCCATCACCGCTATCAGGGCCCAGGTCCGTGCCCCGCGCGGCGTCGGTTCCCGCCGGAATACCGCAACTGCGAGAAGCACTGCGCCGGCTATGAGCGCACGCAACGCGGCAAACCACAGGAGCGGGGCGTCCTTCAGACCGATACTGATCGCCAGAAAGCACGAGCCCCAGGCAAAGGTAATCCACAGCATCCGTATGGGGTTGGGTCGCCGGAGGTCTCCGACCTGTCCGGCACTTACAACTGTCGGAGGTAGGCGCACAGCAGCTCCTTCATCGGCGGGACACCGGAGAATCTTTCGGCAGGCACAGCCATCGGCTTAGCCTCTTCCTGTTTATTAGGCAGATCTGGCCAAGTGGTTAAGGCTGTTGGTTCGACAAGGCGGCCAGCGCTCATGAGTTGTCCTGAACGGCGCCGGGAGAAAGCCTCTCGGGCGGCTGATCCGGTGCACCGCGTGCCCGGTCCTGGAAGTTGAGAATGCGCACAGCGAGGCTCAGCGAAACGGCCAGGATGGTTCCGCTGGCGGCCGTCCATAAGCCAGTGGCAGGGGCAGGGGCCGCAGCGAGAGCGCCCGTCAATGAACCTGCCGACAAAACCGCGGCAGTGACCAGCATCCAAAATGCCCGACGTGCCCGTCGGCCCGCGAGAGGAAATGTTGGTGGCGTGCGCATGCTTATGCCCCCAGATGTTCTTTGACTGGGAGGACCAGTATGAGAAGTGTGAGCGTCAAGATGCTCAGCAACAGCAGAAGACCGGCGGCGATCGAAACGGGGCGTCGTCGCCACAGCCGGTTCCGGCTCCGGTCCACAAAGGGAACCGCGGCCAGGAAGAGGAAAAACGCGATCTCAGCAAAAAGGATGGCGGGCAGACCAAACCAGTCCTCCAGTGTGTAGAGCCACCAAAAATTCCATGGAGGCCTGGTCACTTCGATTCCGGCGACCGGTGTCGCACCCACCGGAGGTGGAAGGAAAACCGCCAGGATCCCTAGCACACCGGCCAGCACCAGACCGAACGCGCCGATGCGGCGCAGGTGATGGGTGAAGGGTTCGGTCGGTTCCACAGCCGCGGCCTGTTCCCCCGAGACATCGGCAGGAAGCGAAGGGTGCGGAGAGATTTTGTGGCGCTTTACCAGGAGCCCGTGCAGAGTCATGAGGACGAGGATGGTCCCTGGAAGGATCACCACGTGCGCGCCGTAGATCCGCAGAGGATTGAGACTTGATTGGCGAACTCGGCGGAAAACCAGAACCCGGCCCCGCCGAGCAGATTCCCGATCTCAACGTTGTGGCCCAGCGCTTCAAAGCCCTCTTGATCCCACTTCAGGACCGTTCCCGTGAACAGGGCGAGGGTGATTAGTGCGAAAAGTGCGACGCCGATAAGCCAGTTTCCTTCGCGCGGGCGTTTGAATGAGCCAGTAACGAAGACCCTGATCAGGTGCAGGGCCGCGGTGACATACATCGCCTGGGAGGCCCAAAAGTGCACCCCCCTCAGAACGCTTCCGCCCCAGACGTCGTTGACGATGCCGCGGACCGATTGGTTAGCCGTTTCCGGTGTGGGGCTGTAGAACTGGACCAGCAGAATGCCGCTCAGCACCAGGATTCCGAAGGCTGCTGCCGTCACACCCCCCAGGCTCCAGGCCAGGGAGTTGGCGTGTTCGGGGACGGCGTACCCCAGGGCGCCGATGCCGAGGCGTTCGTCGATCACATCCATCAGGCGCCGGGCGCGACCAGGGCGCGGGGCCTGTGCCGGGGTTTGGCCGCCGATGCGGGCCGTCTCATCGTTCATGTCAGATTCACCGCTCCTTTCGCCGTGACCGCTCATGTTTTGGTGGCACCTCCTGGCGTCTGTGCTTCCAGGCCAGCAGCAACCGGAGCTCATGGACGTTTTCGGCCGGGCGGAACATGTATGCCAGCACCAGCCCCGTGAGAACCGCCAGCATGGAAACAGTCAGAATCCCCCAGTCCGCGCCGGTCAGGCCACTCCGGGGCGGGAGCGGGTCAAGGAGAACTGTTGTCCCGGTCTCCTCGCCGGTCGCGGGCCTCAACGTGCTGAGGGCCACCGATATGGACTCCTGCAGCAGGACACGTCCCTGGGTTGAATTTCCCGTCTGGAGGGCGGCCTTGGCCTGCTCGAGTTCAGCCACGGATACCCCGTCCTGGTCCGGCGCGGCGAGGGCCGCGTCGATTTTCTCCAGGGCGGGGCCGATGTTGCCCGGATCGTGGACGAGGTGCCCCAGCGCCTGTTGAACCAATAGATACCCCTCTGAGGAAGGGTCTCCCTCATGGGCGGATGCCAGGGGGGCCGCGACAATTCCTCCGACGAGGAAGAAGCAGGCCAGAAGGACAGCTGCGCATGTTCTTGCGGCACGGAGCGGCCATGACACTGAATGCCGCGTGCCGTGCTCGCCGGACCTTCCAGATCCGGGTTTCGTTCGCATGGATGGCTCCCAAGATGGATGATTCCTGCATTGAGTGCGCCTGGCCGGGTCCCCGCAAGCCTCAGCCATGGCTACTGAGGTTGGTCAGTGCCGCCCTGAGTACGCGGTACGCCTTTGTTCTTGTTCGACCGGGGGATGAAACCTGGAACCAGGCGGGCGTAGGCGAGATATTCCTCGCCGAATTCGGCCACCATTGTTTTTTCCTCCCGGCGGGCGAGCCGATGGTAAACAACTACCAGAATCGGGAACATGATCAGGGTCAGGAGGGTCGGCCATTGGAGCAGGAAACCAAACATGATGGTCAGGAACCCCAGGTACTGCGGGTGGCGGAGGCGGGCATAGATACCAGTGACCGCCAGCCGGTGCTCCCGTTGGGCGGCATAAAGAACCTGCCACGCGCGGTAAAGCAGGATGAAACCGGCTGCTATGAGCACGTTGCTCAGCAGGTGCAGGGGATTCAGATGGGGGTCCCACTGCCACCCCATGAGGTCCTGCCAGAGATGGCCTGAGTTATGGGTCAGGAGGTTCAGATTCGGGAACTGGCTGCCCAGCCAGCCGGAGAGGAAGTAGATGGTCAGCGGGAAGCCGTACATCTCAGTGAACAGCGCAACGATGAACGCGGCGAAGCCGCCGAAAGCCCGCCAGTCGAGTTTCGTCTTGGGTTTGACGAAGCTGAACGCGAAAATAATGAATATTGCGGAGTTCAGAATTACCAGGAACCACAGGTTGTACCCGAAGTCAGTTGACATTGCCCGAACTCCGTCCTGCAGTTCCGTCGGGGCTGCCTCCGTGTCCGCCGTGTCCGCCGTGGCCTCCGTGGCCGAACAGGTGCATCGCCATCATCCCCACCACGAACACGTAGGGCAGTGCGTCCAGCACGTGCAGCCAGTGATTGGTCAGCAGGTAGAACACGGCGATGATGATCAGGACAGTCAGCCCGCCACGCACATACAGGGCCCTGCGGTCCTGAACGGGCTGCACGGGAGGCGGCGTCCCGGGCTGGCCGCTGGCCGGATGTTGGTGGTCGTGGTTCATGGCTGGCCTCCCGGCATGACGGGCAGATGTTCGGCGAGGAAGTCCTGCCTCATGCCCAGCGTTGAATCGGTCATCGTCATCGATGTCACTGCGTCCGGGGCGGATCCGGTCAGGGCGCGGATGGCGTCGATGGTTTCGGGTACGACGATGGCCTCGTTGTAGACCTGGTACGTCAGGTAGGCCTCATCCCCGTCGACGGTGACCAGTTCCTCCCAGACAGCGACTTCCCACATGTCTCCGCGGGGCCGGCCAAGATCCTTCATCAGTTCGATGGTCGAGTTCAGCGCGACCAGTCCGTCAGCCATCCGGATGAAGGCTATCCGGGGTGCGGCACGAAGCGCAGCGAGTACCTCCTCCCGGCTGGCGGCCCGGGTGAGCTGGAGTGTCCAGTAATGGTTATGGGTCTGGGTGTGGGCGCCCTTGGCTGCGATCGTGACGACGTCCAGATCGGGCAGGACGGTCCGGGCGTCCGGGCCCTGGTGGGAAGGAATTTTCGGTTCCGGGACCATGGTGTTCATGATCCCGCCAAGATGTGATTCCCAGGGGTCGGTGGCCCGGCGGATGAGGACTCCGCGGGCCTTGGCCAGCAGGCCTGCATCCCGTAGGGCCCCGAGTACCCTGACGATGCTGGTCGTGTTGCAGGAGACGACACGGGTCATGTCCCGGCCCAGTGCGCTGTCGTAGTTGGCCTGCGCTACGAAAGAATGCCCTGTGGTGTCGTGGGATTCACCGCCCTGCAGGATGACTTTCACCCCTGCCGCCCGGTAGCGGGGCAGGTTGCCGGCCGCCACATGTTTGGGGGTCGCATCGACGACGACGTCCGCTTGGGCCAGCAGATCATCCAGGCCTCCGGAAATACTCAGGCCTGCCTGGCCCATGGCGTCCCGGGCTTCGGCGGTGGCTGCGAACAGGGGAAAGCGTCCCGCGGCTGAGCGGATCCGCCAGTCGGTGATGATGTCGGCGACGCCGATCAATTCCATGTCCGGCTGCAGCTGGACGGCGTCGGCTACCCGTTTGCCGATGACTCCGTATCCGTTGACGGCCACTTTGGTCTTATTCATTGGTATGCCTTCCCACTTGCGGTTGCGGTGTTTTGTCGACGGCGGTTCTCAGCCCCGAGGGTTCCTGTTTTCTTCGGTGCCAGGGGAAGTCCATTTCATCCCCGCCGGAGAGCTGTTGATAGAGTCCTTCGACGCCTATCCGCACAGGGGGTGCGCTGCAGGGCTGCAGATGAACCCGCAGCGTTTCCGCGTTCAGGGACACATCGATGCGGTGGCCCCTGTAGAGGACCTGGAACCCGGCACTTCCCAGCCGGGCCGGGAGCCGGGGAGAAAAGGTTAGCGCGTGGGCCTCTGTCTGAAGGCCGGCGAAAGCCCTGCTGATGATGTCGACGGTCCCGGACATCGCGCCGAGATGGATCCCTTCCCGGGTGGTTCCACCTTGAGTGTCGTCCAGATCGGCGACCAGGGCTTCACGGAAGACCTGCCAGGCCCGGGATTCGTCAATCCGTGCCAGTACCGAGGCGTGCACCACCCGGCTGAGGGTTGATCCGTTGGCGGTCCGGGCCAGGTAGTACTCCACGGTGCGCTCCAGATCCGGCTCCGCGAACGGATAGCCGAGCCGGTGCAGCTGCCCGATCACCCCCGCTGGCCCCAACAGGTAGATCAGCATCAGGACGTCGGCCTGCTTGGCGAGTTTGTACCGGTTGGTGGCGTCGTTTTCGGCTTCGAGGATCAGATCGAGCCGCCCGACATTGCCGTATTTTGTGCGATACCGCCCCCAATCAAGCTCTGCCAGGTCTTCATAACCGTCGAACTGGCTGAGGACTCCGTCGGGATGGAACGGCACGGCGAGCCGGCGGCTGAGCCGGGACCAGCGGCTGATCTCCTCCGCCGTGACCTGCAGCCGTCCGGTGAGGTCATCGCCGGGATGGCCTGCGAGTTCTGCCAGCACATCGGCGGCGCGTTCACACAGCCAGGAGAGCAGCACATTGGTGTACGCGTTGTCACGCAGGCCGGTCCCGGGCGTCTCCGGGTACCCGTCGTGATACTCGTCAGGTCCCATCACCCCTGAAATGTGGAACCTGTCCCCTGCCGGATCATAGTCGGCCAGCGAGGCGAACATCCTGGTCACTTCGATGATCAGTTCCCCGCCGCGGGCAGCCAGCCAGTCCCGGTCCCCCGTGGCCTGGAAATGCTGCCACGCGTTGTACGCTACGGCGAGTCCGACGTGCCGCTGGCGGCTGGAGTTGTCCGGCATCCAGCGGGCGGATCGGGCGTTGTAGAGCTGGCGGGGCGTCTCCTCCCGACCGTCGCTGCCGCTCTGCCAGGGGAAGAGCGCCCCCCGGAGTCCCTGGGTGCGTGCAGCGTCACGGGCAGCATCCAGTCGGCGCCAGCGGTACTCCAGCAGGGCCCGGCTGACGTCCGGGAGCCGGAGGCCGATCACGGGGAAGACGAACAGTTCGTCCCAGAAGACGTGCCCGCGGTACCCTTCCCCGTGCAGGCCACGGGCAGGCACGCCGGCATCGAGGGCTGCAGTATGCACCGAGATGGTCTGCAGCAGGTGGAACACATGCAGGTTGAGAACCAGCCGGGACTGCCGGTCGCCGTCGACGCTGGTTCCGAACAGCTCCCACAGTCGCCGCCAGGCCGCTTCGTGGTCTTTGAGCAGTGCGGTGAAGCCGCCGTCAGCGCGGGAAAGCGCTGTCAGGGCCGCGGCCTCGGGCGAGGAAATGGCTCCGTCGCGGGAGGTTGCCAGCGACGCGGTCCTGGTTATGGTCGCGGGTTCTCCGTCGGTCAGTCGCAGGTCGAACTGTCGCTGGTAGCGTCCGCCGTCGCTCCCGGCGTCCCGGGGTGTTGCCGTGCCGTCGAACACCGTCCGGACGGCCAGGGCGATGCGTATCCTGCTCTGGCTGGTCTGGACGGCGCACAGGACGGTGCTGCTGTCCGTTTCCGTGAATTCAGGATCGGTCAGGTGCCGTTGCCCGGTGCCGGCATAGTCGCGGACATTCGTGTTGGCCACCAGGGCATCTATTCCTTCCCGGATGCCCACGGTCCCGTTAAAACCGTGGGCTGTCAGAGTAGTCTCCAGTGCCGCCAGATGGGGATCGTGCATGGAGACCAGCCGACGCTGCTCGACGGTAAGTCTTTCCCCGTGCGGGCCATTCAGGGTTGCGTGGCGAATCAACAGGCCCCGCCGCAGGTCGAGCTCGCTTCGCTCATCGCTGACCTGAATATCCCCGGTGGACCACCACGGCCCGTCGCCGATGCGTACATCCAAGGGCAGCCAGTTGGGGACGTTGACCAGATGCTCTTCTTCCAGCTCGCGGCCGTGGATGGTGCTTGTCGTCCGGTTATAGACGCCGGCCAGATAGGTCCCGGGATAGTGGACGCCGTCGTCAGCGCGTTCCGGCCGGGTGCCGCGTGTTGCCATGTACCCGTTGCCAAGAGCGGTCAACGCTTCCCGGTGGCCTTCGTGGGCAGGGTCGAACCCTTCGTAGACCAGCGCCCACGGATCGGTGCGTGAAGCCCCCAGATCAAGCTCAGAGACATCGCCGAGGACAATGTCAGCGCCGGCGAGTTCCAGCTGTTCCCGATGCCCGGCGCGGTCGATGCCGACGACCAGTCCGAAGCCGCCGCGGCGTCCTGCCTGGACACCGGCGGCGGCATCCTCGATAACCGCTGCGTGGTGCGGTGCCACGCCAAGCCGGCGCAGCGCCTCGAGGAACATGGCGGGGTCGGGTTTGCAGGGCAGGCCCTGTCCGGCAACGACTTCTCCGTCGATGATGACGTCGAATGCGGTGTCAACGCCGGCAGCGGCCAACAAGGCCCGGGCGTTTCGGCTGGCGGTGACCAGGCCCACGGGGATGCCTGCGGCACGCAGGCGGGCCAGCAGGGCCGTGGTTCCAGGGTAGGCCTGGACGCCATCGCGCGTCACGGCCTGGAGGAACAGGTCGTTTTTGCGGGCGCCGAGCCCATGGACGGACCAGACGTCGGGCCCGTCGGCCGGGCTGCCGGCCGGCAGCCCGGCGCCGCGGGAGGCGAGGAAGGCAGTGACTCCGTCCTCGCGCTGCCGGCCGTCGACATACTGCCTGTAGTCCGTATTCTCGTCGAACGGATCCCTCCTGGGGCTCCCGGTGAGCCTGGGGTCCTGAAGAACGGAGTCGAAGAGCTGCTTCCAGGCCGCCGCGTGGATGACGGCGGTCTGGGTAACAACCCCGTCCATGTCGAACAGCACCGCCTGATACGGCAATGCCGGGCCATGTCCGGATGCAGTGGAGGGGCGCGGGCGGCCGCCCGAGTGGACCTGCGTCATGCTATTCCGGTTCCGCTACTTCATCAGCGTGGCTGGTCACGGGGCCCGGCGCGGACGTCCACTCCCAGTTCCGGACTTCCGGCATGTCTTCACCATGGGTGCGGATGTACTGACGGTGCTCGATGAGCCTGTTCTTGAGTTCCTCGCGCACGTGCGCCGAAACGTCTTTTAGCCTGGGCACCCGGTCGATGACGTCGATGGCCAGGTTGAACCGGTCGAGTTGGTTGAGCACGCACATATCGAACGGGGTCGTGGTGGTGCCCTCCTCCTTGTAGCCGCGGACATGGATGTTGTCGTGGTTCGTCCGGCGGTACGTGAGCCGGTGGATCAGCCATGGGTAGCCGTGGTAGGCGAAGATCACCGGTTTGTCGGTGGTGAACAAGGCATCGAAGTCCCGACCGGTGAGGCCATGGGGATGTTCCGTGTCATCCTGCAAACGCATGAGGTCAACAACGTTGACCACGCGGATCTTCAGATCCGGGAACCGGCCACGGAGGATGTCGACGGCGGCGAGGGTTTCCATCGTTGGCACGTCCCCAGCGCAGCCCATGACGACGTCGGGTTCCCCGTCCGCGTCCGAACTCGCCCAGTCCCAGATGCCGATGCCTTTGGTGCAGTGCACGATCGCCTGATGCATGTCAAGGTACTGCAGTTGGGGCTGCTTGCCGGCGACAATGACGTTGACGTACTGGTGGCTGCGCAGGCAGTGGTCTGCCACGGACAGGAGAGTGTTGGCGTCCGGTGGCAGGTAGACGCGGATGACGTCGGTCTTCTTGTTGATCACATGGTCAATGAACCCGGGGTCCTGGTGCGAGAACCCGTTGTTGTCCTGCCGCCACACATGGGAGGTCAGCAGGTAGTTCAGGGAAGCGACAGGCCGGCGCCACGGGATGTCGTTGGTCGTGGTCAGCCACTTGGCGTGCTGGTTGAACATCGAGTCGACGATGTGGATAAACGCCTCGTAGCAGGAAAAGAACCCATGCCGGCCCGAGAGCAGGTAACCTTCCAGCCAGCCCTGGCAGGTGTGTTCGGAAAGGATTTCCATAACCCGCCCGTCGCGGGCGAGATGGTCATCCTCGGGAACAGTCCGGGCATTCCAGGCCCGCTCGGTCGCGTCGAATATGGCGCCGAGCCGGTTGGAGTTGTTTTCGTCCGGGGCGAAGACCCGGAAATTGTCCATGTTCGCTGCCATGATGTCCCGCAGGAACGTGCCCAGGACCCGGGTGGATTCCACCGCCCCGGTGCCGGGGTGGGCCACGGGTACGGCATAGTCGGCGAAGTCTGGCATGCGCAGGTCGCGAAGCAGCAGCCCTCCGTTGGCGTGCGGGTTTGCGCTCATGCGCCGCTCCCCCACCGGGTGCAACCCGCCGACCGCCGCCACCGGAGCACCCGCGTCGTCGAAGAGCTCCTCGGGGCGGTAACTGCGCAGCCACTGCTCCAGGACGGCACGATGGCTGTCGTTTTCGCGGGCCTGGGTGAAGGGCACCTGGTGCGAACGCCAGCTTCCCTCGACCTTCAGCCCGTCCACTTCCGCCGGGCCTGTCCAGCCCTTGGGAGAGCGCAGGACGATCATGGGCCAGCGGGGCCGTTCCGTCCGGCCGTCCTCCCGGGCGGCGCGCTTAATCTCAAGAATCTCGTTCAGGCAGGCGTCCAGGGTCCGGGCGAAGTCCTGATGCATTTGTTCCGGATCCGAGCCTTCCACGTAATACGGTGTGTGGCCGTATCCGCGCAGCAGCGAGTCCAGTTCGTCGTGGCTGATCCGGTCCAGGACGGTGGGGTTGGCGATTTTGTAACCGTTCAGGTGCAGGATCGGCAGGACAGTGCCGTCCCGTGCCGGGTTCACGAACTTGTTCGAGTGCCAGCTCGCGGCCAGCGGGCCCGTCTCTGCTTCCCCGTCACCGATGACTGCCGCCACGATGAGGTCCGGGTTATCGAACGCTGCGCCGTAGGCGTGCGAGAGCGCGTATCCGAGTTCCCCGCCCTCGTGGATGGACCCCGGTGTCTCCGGGGCCACATGGCTGGGGATGCCGCCGGGAAAAGAGAACTGGCGGAACAGCCGCTTCATCCCTGCCAGGTCCCGGGAAATATCCGGGTACGTTTCGCTGTAGGTGCCTTCCAGCCAGGCCGACGCCACCGGGCCCGGTCCGCCGTGCCCGGGGCCCATGATGTAGATCATGTCCAGGTCCCGGTCCATGATGGCCCGGTTCAGGTGGGCGTAAATGAAATTCAGGCCGGGGGTGGTGCCCCAGTGCCCCAGCAGCCGCGGCTTGATGTGCTCGGGGCGCAGCGGTTCGCGCAGCAGCGGGTTGTCCAAGAGGTAGATCTGTCCGACGGAGAGGTAGTTTGCGGCCCGCCACCAGGCATGGATGCGGTCCAGCCGGTCCGGGCTGAGAACGGCTACCGGAGCTTTCGGCTGTTGATGGTCTGTCATGGCAGATCCTGTCTGTCTGAGCGAGTACTTGGGTCGGGGCCGAGGGGACGGCCTTTAGCGAACACCGCTTGGTTCCGGGGCAGGTTCAGTCTTGAGCGCGCGGCCGGTGGCCTCGCCGGGCTCCGGAAGGCGCAGGCGCTTGAGGAGCAGGGCGTTGACGGCGACAATGATGCTGGAGCCGGACATGGAGATCGCAGCGATTTCCGGGCTGAGCATGAGACCAAACGCAGGGTAGAAGACGCCGGCGGCGATCGGCAGGGCGAGGACGTTGTAGCCGATGGCCCAGCCCAGGTTTTGCCGCATCTTGCGCAACGTGCCTTTTCCGATGCGCAGGGCGATGGGAACATCCAGCGGGTCCGAGCGCATCAGGACCACGTCGGCGGTTTCGATGGCCACGTCGGTCCCGGCTCCGATGGCGATGCCTAGATCGGCCTGGGCCAGTGCGGGGGCATCGTTGACGCCGTCACCGACCATGGCGACCCGCTTCCCGGCTTTCTGCAATTGGGCCACCTTCGCGGACTTGTCCTCGGGAAGAACCTCGGCGATGACCGTGTCGATGCCCAGCTGGGCAGCAATCCGCTTCGCGGTGGCCTCGTTGTCTCCCGTGAGCATGACGACTTCCACACCGCTTTCGTGCAGGGCCGCCACCGCGGAGGCGGCGGTCTCACGGGCGGCATCAGCCAGTGCGATGATGCCGGCGGCCCTGCCGTCCACGGCCACCAGAACTGCCGTGCGGCCGGTCGAAGCGAGGGCCTCGCGCTGGTCGGCTACCGGCCCGATATCAATGCCCTCGGACACCATCAGCTTCCGGTTCCCGACGAAGACCTTACGCCCGTTTACCGTGGCGCCGGCACCGTGGCCCGGGACGTTCCGGAATGCTTCGGCGTTTGCTGACGGAACGCCCCGACCGACGGCGTAGTTGACGACGGCGCCGGCGAGGGGGTGTTCGGATTCGCGTTCAACGGCGGCCACGAGGGCCAGCAGTTCAGCCTCATCGAATTCATGGGCAATGAAGTCGGTGACTTCGGGTTCACCCTTGGTCAGGGTTCCGGTCTTGTCCATCACAACGGTGTCGATGCGTGCTGCCGTTTCCAGCGCTGTGGCGTTCTTGAACAGGACGCCGCGCTTGGCGCCAAGGCCGGTGCCGACCATGATCGCCGTCGGGGTTGCCAGACCCAGGGCATCAGGGCAGGTGATGACAACAACCGTGATGGCAAAGAGGATCGCCTGAGGAACGGTTGCTCCGGCCAGCCACCAGGCCAGAAAGGTGGCGGACCCGCCGATCAGGGCAACCAGGACCAGCCAGAACGCGGCCCGGTCTGCAAGACGTTGACCGGGGGCTTTGGAGTTCTGGGCTTCCTGCACGAGTGCGACAATCTGCGCCAGGGCTGTGTCTGCGCCGACCTTGGTGGCGCGGACACGCAATGTCCCCGTCGTGTTGACGGTGGCCCCGATCACCTCCGAGCCCGGGGACTTGGCCACGGGCAGGCTTTCACCGGTGACCATGGACTCGTCAATGTCGGATTCGCCGTCTTCGACCATGCCGTCCGTGGGAACTTTCGCCCCCGGGCGCACCAGCATCAAATCACCGGGCAGGACCTCAGAAGTCGCTACCTCCACGGGTTCACCGTTTCTGATCACCAGGGCCTTGGACGGCGCCAGCTCCAGCAGTGTGCGGATGGCATCGTTAGCACCGCCCCTAGCCCGCATCTCGAACCAATGCCCAAGCAGCACGAAGGTGGCCAGGACGGTGGCTGCTTCGTAGAAGACGTCACCACCGCCGGTCAGGGTGACAATAAGGCTGTAGAGCCAGCCCGCCCCCACGCCAACAGCGACCAGCACCATCATGTCCAGTGTCCTGGCCTTCAGCGCCCGGTAAGCGCCGTCGAAGAAAATCCAGGCCGAGTAAAAAATTACCGGCAGGGACAGGATCAAGGCAAAGACATCGTCCCGTAATTCGAACGGGGCCGGGACTTCGAACCCGATGACCTTGCGTCCGATGGGCGACCACAGCGTGATGGGCGCGGAAAGGAGCAGTGCGATCAGGAAGCGGTTGCGCATGTCCCGGATCATCGCTTCCATCGACATGCCGTGGCCGCCGTGACCCCCGTGACCCATCACGTCCTGGGCATCTAGGGTTGTCTGCTCAGGGTGGCCTGCGTGCGCTTCTTGTCCGGTATGAGCTTCGTGGGCGGCGTGCGATTCAGGGGGAGCTGCGGTGTGCCCTTCATGGGCAGAGGCGTGGTGGTCGACTGTACCGTGCCCGGCATGTGCCGACGGGGCGGAACCGGTTTCGTGCATCGGATCACAGATGTGCTCCGGCACTGACTGGCCCGAACAGTGGTAGCCGCAGTCCTGCACCCAGCTCCGGAGGTCGGCGACGGAGGTTTTGTCCGGGTCGAACGTGACATTCGCGGTCTGAGAGACCGGATTTGCTTCCACGCTGAGTACCCCTGGCCGGCGGGAGAGCGTGGCTTCAGCGATGCTCTTGGACGAGGCCCAGTGGACTCCTGCCACCTCCATGACGACGGTTTGTGTCCTACTACTCATTACAGAAATTCCTCTCTGGGCTCGTTCTTTGAAGATGTGTATCTGGCTGCCGCTCTCACGGCTGGCAGGCAGAGCGCCACCGGCGGCAGTGGCCGGGCTTGGACATGAGGTTCGCCCGAAGGACGGCCTAGGGGCGTCGCTCGCGTACAAACGCGCTCAGGGACGCAGCGGCGGGCCGTCGATGCCCCCGGATCAAGGTCCGGTGGAGGGCAGACGTCTCCTAAACGCGGCTGATGGAAAGCCGGATGAGCGATACAGGATGGAGGGGTGCCCCGGGAACCTCGGGAATCGCCCCTGCCGGCTGTTCCCGCGTACCACCGGCATAGGCGCTGCCGGGCTCTTCCGGGACAGATGAGGGAGCGACCGCTGAAGACAGCACATCAGGGCACGCTACCGACAAGCCCAGGTTCAGCGGGCAGTGTTTGCTCCGGGACGGGAGGGGGTGTCCCACCTGGTCACTATCGGCAGCCACACCGGTTTCAGCGGAAGGGGCGGGACGGTTGCCGACAAAGTCGGAATCTTCCCCGGACAACGCGATGGCGTGCGAAATAGCGCCCGGTCCGGTCACTTGGGCAGACGTCGTCGGTAGGTCCAGAAATCCCGTTATGGCGAGGAGGAACGAGAGGACCGCGGTGATTGCGGCCAGGCTGGAAGAACGCTCATGCAATCGCATGGAATAACGCACGCTTCCCCACCCCCGTGTCAATCGCGAATCATGCTGGTTAGTTTCACCCTCTGCAGTGATCCTATCGAGCCGGGTGAGGGGAACGGCAAGGCCTTGTCACAAAAGAAGCGGTTCATCGTTGTGATCTTCGGCATGCACCACCGTGCCCGGTTCCCGGAGGACGAGGAGAGTGTGTGAAGGAACCTCGAGGGCCCCACCGGCGATTGCGCCAGTTGCTGTCACTTCCATGGAGGTGTCGAGAGCCAGTTCCCAGCGGGGAGCATACCGGTTCGGCGGCAAGGTGAACTTCCGGGGCTCGGCACCGGCATTGAAGCAGAGGATGAAATCTGAGTCGGTCATCTGGCTGCCGGTGAGATCCGAGCAGCGGATGCCGCTGCCGTTCAGGTACATCCCCAGCGCCAGTTCCGTCCCCTGGGTCCAGTCCACAGGTTCCATCGGCGTGCCATAGGGCTTCAGCCAGACAACGTCGGGTACTTGGCCTCCATCCGGTTGTTGGACCGGCCGCCCGCTAAAGAACCGGCGGCGGTGAAACGTGGGATGAGCGGCCCGCAACCGGCTGACAGCCGCGGTAAAGTCCAGAAGGTCATTGTCCGCACTTTCCCAGTTGACCCAGCTCAGTTCGGAGTCCTGGGCATAGGCATTGTTATTGCCATGCTGGGTCCGCCCCAGTTCATCGCCATGCAGAATCATGGGAATTCCCTGGGACAGCAGGAGCGTTGCGATGAGGCTGCGCTGCCGCCTGGATCGGAGCCGCAGGATGGCCGGGTCGTCAGTGGCGCCCTCAACTCCGCCGTTCCAGGACCTGTTGTTGCTTTCGCCGTCCGCGTTACTCTCTCCATTGGCCTCGTTGTGTTTGCGGTTGTATGCCACGAGGTCAGCCAGCGTGAAGCCGTCATGGGCGGTGAGGAAATTGATCGAGGCCATGGGGCGGCGACCGGAATGTTCGTAAAGATCAGATGAGCCGGTCAACCGGGATGCGAACTCACCAAGGGTGGACGGTTCCCCGCGCCAGAAGTCCCGGATGGTGTCCCTGTATTTGCCGTTCCATTCACTCCAGCCGGGCGGGAAATTACCCACCTGGTATCCGCCGGGTCCCAGATCCCAGGGTTCAGCAATGAGTTTGACCTGGGAGACGATGGGGTCCTGCTGGACGAGATCAAAGAAACCCGAGAGCCTGTCCACCTCGTAAAATTGGCGGGCCAAGGCAGCGGCAAGATCAAATCGGAATCCGTCCACGTGCATTTCCGTTACCCAGTACCGCAGGGAATCCATGATGAGCTGCAGAACATGCGGGGTACGGACATTCAGGGAGTTTCCGGTGCCCGTGTAGTCCACATAAAACTCCGGCCGGAATTCGTCGAGCCGATAATATGAGGCATTGTCGATGCCCCGGAAGGAGATGGTGGGACCGAGATGGTTCCCCTCCCCTGTGTGGTTGTAAACGACATCCAGGATAACTTCGATCCCGGCCTTGTGGAGAGTCCGGACCATTGTCTTGAATTCCGTGACCGCACTGACGGCGTCAGGTGCCGATGCGTAGGCGTTGTGCGGGGCGAAGAAACCGACAGTGCTGTATCCCCAGTAATTGCTTAGCCCCCGCTCCCGGAGCTGGCCGTCGTGAATGAACTGCTGCACCGGCATCAGTTCGACGGCCGTGACGCCGAGTTTCTGCAGGTGGGCCACGATTGAGGGATGACCCAGGCCCGCGTATGTTCCCCGCAGCTGTTCAGGGACGTCGGGGTGCAGCATGGTGAGCCCTTTGACGTGGGCCTCGTAAATCACGGTGTCGTGGTAGGGGGTTTTGGGCGGCCGGTCGTCCTGCCAGTCGAAGGTAGGGTCGATGACCACTGCGGACATCATTCCAGGGAAAGAATCCGAGTCATCGCGCCGCCGGGGGTCCTCCAGACTGTACGAAAAAAGCGCCTGCCCCCATTCAATGCTGCCTTCCACCGTCTTGGCATAAGGATCGAGCAGGAACTTATTGGGATTAAAGCGGTGTCCGGCGGAGGGCTTGTACGGGCCGACCACACGGTATCCGTAGCGCTGACCCGGAGCAATCCCGGGCAGGTAGCCGTGCCAGATGTATCCATCGACCTCGGTCAGCGGCACGCGAACCTCGACGCGGGAGTCCTCCACAAGGCACAATGTCACCGCCGTTGCGGATTCGGTGAACAGGGCGAAGTTGGTGCCTCTGCCGTCAAAAGTTGCGCCCAATGGATAGGCGGCTCCCGGCCAGACCTGCATCTTTGCCCTCCCGCTCTCAAGGATCTAGGAACATGCCCATGCTTCGCCCGAATCCTGATCCCGTGGCCGGATGGCAGGCGCTCCCAAGCCGTATCGTATCGGTACGAAAGCCGACGACACTCCAGCATGATCCCCTTGTTCGGCGGAAACTGCCGTAAGTCAGGGCGTGCGACGGCGTCTGATCATCCTTATTATCACCCCGGCGAAACCGCCGCTGCTCATGATGATGAGCGCGGAGACACCGAAATAGAAAAGCACAGCGGCGGACTTCGGCGGACCCGACGAGGCATCGGCTGCCGAGCTGATCGACCACCAGTAGCCCGCGGTCGCTGTGGGCCAAACAGCGCCAGCGCCCGGTTCGGCGCATCCACATCTCTGACGGGATGTCCGGCCCACGGCCCAGGCGCTCCCCTGCCTCGCTCCCGGATGGCGTGACGGAATGGTCAGCCCCCTGCTCTTGACCGCGCCGGCGGTGTCTGAGGGGTTTCCTTCAGGAGGACCGACTTGTCATCACCGGCGCATCAACCCTCGCACGAAGGGTGCTTTCCCCAAGGCGGTTCGTTCAATGTGTTCAACGACGTTTACGTCCACCGGGGTGTCTACTACACCGGCTTCCTTGAGCGCGCCGGTGACGGCAGTCGAAACCCCTTGGATGGAGGCTCCGGGAGCGAGGCCCGCCATGAGGACACGGAGCCCGGAGGCCTCCTGAATGACCTGCCACCCCGAAGCAGCCGTCTGATCGAGAACGTGGTGGAACAGGATCGGATGGATGTTCACATGGCCTGCTTGGCCTGGGAGCTGCAGGACGTCTTCGATGCGCCCTTCGATATCCTCCAGAACGGCGAAGGAGCGCCCACAGGGGCAGCCCCGGCCGCCCAGTCTGATGGTGTCGGACATTTCGTAGCGGATCAGTGGAAGGGTGCGGGAGAACAGGACAGTGACGAGGAGCTTTACCCCGGTTGTTCCCGGCGGCACGGGGTTTCCGTTCTGGTCCACGGCTTCGATGATCAGCAGGTCCTCGTAGACGTGCCGGTTCCGATACATGCAGGGAGAGGCGATACCGGCCGTTTCGGTGGCGGCGTAGACATCGAAGGGGGCGCCTCCCCAGGCGCCCTCCAGTTCCGAGGCGGTGTGCGGGGTAAGTACTTCGGAGGCGGACATCACGCCCTGGGGCGAGATGTGCAGGCGTCCGGCACGCTGCTCTGCCGCCAGCGGTTTCAGTGCTGAGGCGTAGCCGACGAGGACCCTGGGCTGGAACCGGTTCAGCGCGGCCACTGTCTCGTCCATGGGTGCCGTTACGTCCAGGCGGAGGGTGGGGACGAGCCGGGAGCGCAACGAGGCACCGACCACGGCCGACTGGTGCGTGGGGACGCGGGAGCTCACCAATGCCATTTTCAGGGGACGGGTGAGTCCGGCGGAGATCCCGGCCCAGTCGTTTGCCCGGGCGTAGGACGCCAGGATGATGCCCCATTCTTTACGGTTCCAGATGAAGGTTCCGCGCCGGCCGGTGGTGCCGGCCGTCGCGGCTGCCCACCACCTGCCCTGCCACGGAACCCCGGGGTCTCCGCCGCTTTGCGTCAGGGACCGCAGATGCTTTTCCAGGTCTGCCAGCCTCAGGTCCGGTGTCGTGACGGCCTCGTCGAAGTGGTCCATCAGGTCGGCTTTGGTCACGGACGGGAGCTGGTCCAGGGGGGCATCGTGCAGGCCGGCGTGATGGCGCCGGTAGAACTCCGAGCCGGCGTAGGCGGCACGGCGCAGCTCTTGCAGTGCGTGGTCCTGGTGGGCGGTGATCCTGGCGGCGTCCCAGTGGTCCCGTCTCCGCCACGCGGCGCGGAGGAACAGCACGCGGGAGATGAGCCGGAGGTCCATCGTGTTGCCTAGCGGTTCCCTGCCGGGGCCCCGGGTGCATCCGGTCGCGGTTGCCAGGCCTGCGCCGGTTGGTAACCGGGTCCGTGTGAGGGACTCAGATCAACAGGCATGGTGTGCCCTTCCGCAGAGGCGTCCAGAGGCGGTTATGCTCCGCCGCCGCGGCGGAGCACTGTGAGGCGGTTTGTGTATTCGCTCTCGTCGATTTCACCGCGGGCGAAACGTTCTGCGAGCAGATTCTCTGCGACGCCTGCACGGGGCCCGTCATCTTCACGCCGGCGGTTCCCGGCTCCCGTGAAACGGGCCAGAAGGATGATGCCTGTGATGATGGCGCCCCAGAAGAGTATAAAGCTCACGCCCATCAGGATGTACCCCCAGACGCCCATGTTCCCGTCCCAAAACATCATCACTGCTTTCCTCCCTGCCACCTGGGCTCATTGCCCTGATGTCCACTCTCGTTCCCGCCAACTTCGGCCGTCAGAGTCTTTAGTCCCCTTGTCCTGGCCGGTCCTACTGCAGGATCCTCGGAGCACAAGCCTGAGCGATGCCAAAACCAGTCTGGATGCCGAGTACCGGCCCCGGCGTGGACGTTTCCCGGGAAGGAATGCTTTCCTGCGCCTTGCCGGGACTGTCCCGGTCTTCCAGGCTTGGCCTGCAGGACGCATCCGGACCATGCTGCCTCCCCGGCCTTGGCGACATGGACCGCGTCGCGGCCGGCGTCCGGGCGCTTTCTTGCCGGGAGCTTTCTCCGCACAGGTCCGTCGCCCGGGCCTCTCATCGTCCGTCCTCCGGATCAGAGCGCGAGCTGACGCAAATGGCACTGCTGGATCAGCTCGATCGCTTCGTCGATGTCATCGGTCACCCGCAGCAGCTGGATGTCATCCGATTCGATAAAGCCCTGATCCTGGAGGCGGTCCCGGATCCAGGCCATGAGCCCTGACCAGTGCTCGGTTCCAATCAGGACCACGGGGAACTCGTGGATCTTTCCGGTCTGAACGAGTGTGAGGGCTTCAAAGAGTTCGTCAAGGGTGCCGAAGCCCCCGGGAAGGACGATGAATGCCGAGGCGTAGCGGATGAACATGAGCTTGCGGGCGAAGAAGTACCGGAAAGACATGGACACATCCAGGTAGGGGTTCAGTGCCTGTTCATGCGGGAGTTCGATGCCCAGACCAACAGTGGTGCCTCCGGCTTCAACCGCGCCGCGGTTGGCAGCCTCCATCAACCCGGGGCCTCCGCCGGTGATGACCGCAAAACCGGCGTCGGCGAGGCGGGAGCCCAGCATGCGGGCGGCCGCGTAGCGGGGATCCTCCAGCCCAGGGCGTGCGGATCCGAAGACAGCGACTGCTTTGCCGAGCCGGCCCGAAAGAAGCCGGAATCCGGAGCCTATCTCCGTGGCAATCCGCTGCATCCGGGCAGCGTCTTCGCCAGGGTCGGCAAGGGCTGCGAGCAGTTCTTCGTCGGTCATCTTCATGCCGGTGCCGCTTCCGGGTGCATGCGGCAGTTCCGGTCGTGTTCCCCGGGTTCTTCCGCTGTGAGCCGTCCGTCCTCGATGGTGATGACCCGTTTGGCCGCGGTCCGCAGCCGCTGGTCATGGCTGACGATGATGACGGCCCTGTTTTCCCGGCACGCCGTTTCACACAGCAGCAGGGTCACGTCCTGGCCGGTCTTCGCATCCAGATTGGCGGTGGGCTCGTCGGCGAGGATCAACCGGGGATCATTCGCCAGGGACCGGGCGATGGCCACGCGTTGCTTTTCCCCACCGGAAAGATCCCGGGGAAGGTTCCTCAGACGGTGCCCGAGCTGGAGCTGTTCCAGCGCCGCCCGCGCCTTGGCCCGGGCATGTTTCCGGGGCACTCCTGCCGTGAGCAAAGGCAGCATGACGTTTTCCTCCGCGGTCAGTGCCGAGAGCAGGTTAAAGGTCTGGAAGACGAAACCGAATTCGCGCAGCCGCAACCGGGACAGCTGTGCCGGGTCCAGCGCGGAGGTGTCCTGCCCGGAGATCAGGATCCGCCCCGTCGTGGGGGACATGAGGGTGCCGGTCATGGACAGCAGGGTTGTTTTTCCGGACCCGGACGGGCCCATGACGAGCACGATGTCCCCGGCGTCGACAGACAGGGATACGTGGTCCACGGCAGTCACGGCGGTGTGCCCGGACCCGAAGGTCTTGGACACGTCCCGGACGGAGACGACGCTCATGCCCGGAACACTTCTGCCGGGTCGATGCGGGCCAACCGGCGGACCGGCAACAGCGAGGACACCACCGCCATGCCCAGGGTGACGGCGAAAATCCAGGCCGCATCGAGCCAGCGGATTTCCGTGATGAACTCCGGGACGAGGCTTCCCGCAGCGGCGCTGGTGGCAAGTGCCAGACCCGCCCCTAGGAGGTATCCGAGCACGGCGGCGGTGACGGCCTGTTCCACCACGACGGTGTAGAGCTGGCGGTTGCTCACTCCGATGGCCTTCAGGACGCCGTATTCGCGGGCTTTTTCGATGGTCGAGGTGAAGATGGTCAAGCCGATGACGGTCATGCCGACGGCGATCCCGATCAGCAGCAGGACCAGGATGATGGGCAGGAAGGTGTCCCGGACGATGTTCGTGTTGTTCTCCACGAACCTGTCCTTGGTGATGGCATCCACCGCCGGGTTGGCTTCGATCCGGGACGCGACGGCCCCGGCGTCGGTGCCGTCCTGGACCGTTACGAGGAAGAAATTGGTCGCTCCGGGCAGCTGGAGGATGCTCTCGGCGTCCTCTTTCGTCGCGAATGCGAATGAAAAACTGAGGATGTATCCGCCCTCGGAATAGCCGGCCACTTTCAGCTCCCTGCCCGCGACAGGGATGGTGTCCCCGATCCGAATGTCCTGGCTGCGCCCGACCACCCGGTCGATGATGATCTCGCCGCTCTCGGGGACTGCTTTGCCTTCGACCACCCGCGCGGGGGCCCCGACGTTATTCTCCGTGTCGTCGGCGATGACGTAAAGGTTGATGTCCTTGCCGTTGTGTGCGAACGCGACGCGGCGGCCGCTGAACGGTTTGGCGCTGGCGACCCCGGGAACACCGGTAAGGAAATCCCTGACGGTCAGGGGCAGCACGGACGGGGTGTGGAACATGTCCGTCGCGCCGGTCTGGGTGATCCAGTAGTCAGCCGGGACGGTGCGGATGTATTCGCCGATCTTGTTGCTCCAGCCCTGGTAGAGGCCCTGGATGCTCATGATCAGCAGCACGCTGAACGCGACCCCGCCGACGCTGATCAGCAGCCGGGTCTTTTCCTGAACCAGGTTCTTTACCGCCAGGAACAGCATGGCGGCAACCCGGCCTCCCCATCAATACCCGGCCGCCGCTCCATCACGGGCCCTTCTGCAGCTTGTGCCCCGCGTCCGTTGACTGGCGACCGAAACGGGGGACGAATCCGGGAACCTGCCGGCGGTACGCTGCGTAGGTTTCGCCAAACTCGGCGACCATCACCCGTTCCTCCTGCCGGGCAAGGCGCAGGTACACGATGACCAGGACCGGGAACATCACCAGTGTCAGCAACGTGGGCCACTGCAGCAGAAACCCGGCCATGATGATCAGGAACCCCACGTACTGCGGATGCCGCACCCTGGCGTAAGGGCCCGTGGTTGCCAGCCGGTGATCCCGCTGCGCGGCGAACAGCACCTGCCAGGAAAGGTAGAGCAGGATGAAGCCTGCGGCGATCAGCACGTTGCTCAGAAGGTGCAGGGGGCTCAGATGCGGATCCCCTTGCCAGCCAGTGAGGTCCTGCCACAAGTGACCGGAGTTGTGATTCAGGAGGTCCAGCCCGGGAACGCTGTTTCCCAGCCATCCCGAGAGTAGATAAATCGTCAGCGGAAACCCGTACATCTCGGTAAATAGCGCCACGATAAACGCCGAAAAACCACCCAACGCCCGCCAGTCCAGTTTCGTCCTGGGCCGGACGAAACTGAAGGCGAAGATAATGAACACGGCCGAATTGAGGATCACCAGCCACCACAGGTCATAGCCGTAGTCAGTGGACATGCCCGCCAGCTTCCCCGGGCCCTGGGCGGGCAGGCCCTCCCCGAGCTTCCTGCCCGCCGTGCCCCTGATGGCGGGAGTCGCCGTGTCCGCCGTGGCTTCCATGCCCGAACATACAAAAGCTCATCACTAGCACCACACCCAGATACGGCAGTGCATCCAGAACGTGGAGCCAGTGGTTGGTGATGAGGTAGACCGCCGCTGCAGCGATGAGCACTATCAGCAGGGTCTGCGTCCAGGGCTGATATGGGCCGCGGGACGGCCGCGGTGCTTGCGCAAGGCGCGGATCAGGAACACTGCTCATACTCTGATTCTCAACCCACTGGCGCGGGCGGCATAGGGCCCAACGTCCCGGCGGCCGAGGGTGCACCATGGGTGGACCGAGAGCTCTAAGAACGCTTGTATTTTATACCCCCATGGGGTATATTTCTTGTGTTGTCAGTGACGTGGTTTGTCCAGGCCCAAGGCCGTTACAGCCGTTCATCCCCAACAGTCCCCCTTTGCATTCACCCTCTCGAAGGAAAACTGACATGTGCGGAACCACCGAATCACGAACCCAGCTCCCCCTCGCCTCCACTGCACAGCACGGTTGCAGCTGCTGCTCCCCTGCCGCCGACACGCAGGCAAAGGCCTCGGTAATGGAAAAGCCGGAGGTCCAGGATTCCGGCGCGCAGTACGGCGTGGACGGGTTGACCTGTGGACATTGCGTCCAGACCGTTGAGAAGGCTGTGTCCGGCGTATCAGGGGTCCAAGCCGTAACAGTCGATCTCGTCCCGGGCGGCACGTCCCGGCTGATCGTCACGGGCACTGCCGACCAGGAGGCTCTGGCTGAGGCAGTCCGGTCTTCCGGCTATGCCCTCGCCGGACTGAAGTAGCCTTCCAACGGTTACGGCCAAGGGGGGCCCGGCTTCCCGGGCCTCCCTGCGCTTTGGCTTATCTGCTGTGTGTCAGTGGCCGGCGGTGTGGTCACCGGTATGGTTCACCGTGGGTACCGGGCCGGGGTTCACATCCCCTCCGGTACCGCTGATGGCCGGGCCAATGACGAACGCGGACAGCGAGAACATGGCGACGAAGACCAGTAGTCCAAGCGCCGGGGCCATCCAGCTCCCGAAACGCCGGTAAAGACGGACCAGCATGGGAATGGACGCCAAAAGCCCCAGTGCCCCGAACAGTATGGTGCCGCCGGATCCCGCGACCAGCGCGGTCCCGGCGAGAAGCCCGATGTGATGCAGGACGTGCGGCAGGAGCCCCATGATCAGGCCGACCGTGCCGACGAGAGTGTGCCACAGTGCGTGGAGCCTGCCCCTAAAGGTGCGCCCTGTCGGAACCGCCTCTCCGTGACTGGTGCTGGCGGCCGGATGAAGGTGGGAGGAATGGTCAGCTGTCACGGTCACTGCTTCCCGGCAGTGCGAGGCCACCGACTGGTCACTGGGTTGCTCATGCCTCATCACCGGTGCGCGACCGGACAACGAGCACCGGGCAAGTCGAATGATGAACGACCTGCGTGGACACAGAGCCGAGCAGCAACCCGGTAAATCCCCCGAGGCCGCGGGAACCCACCACCACCAGGTCGGCGTTCCCGGCCGCCTTCAGGAGCACGCCGGCCGCGCTACCCTGGACAACATCACCGCTCACATTCACGTCCCCGCAGTCCACCCGCCTCAAGGCCTCGTCCTGAAGACGGCGGGCGGCCTGAGGAAAGATCTCCGGGTCATGGACCAGGCCTTCCATCCCGACCGTCACGGGCGGGAACTGCCAGGCAGTCACGGCCTTTACATCGCCGTGGCGCAGCCGCGCCTCAGCGACCGCCCATTCCAGCGCGAGGCGCGATGGGGCAGAACCGTCCACCCCCACCACGATCCTGAACACCTCATCGCCGCCCATGAGCACCGCCCTCCACCAGGTTCTTCACAATAATGCCCTCAGTGTGTCCCCCGTGCGATTGGCACCGCAAGGGCCAAAGTTCCCGGCACCACTTTCGGCGATACTCCGACTTCCTGCGGCGAGGGTCGCCTCGCCGGCCGGTAGTGAGGGCCAGAATGCCCGCCGGGCCACGCTGACCGGGCGGACCCAACCACGGTCCCACTCTCCTCGGCGGGTTGGCCCGTATCAGGCATTTACTAGTTCCTTCAGGGCTGCGAGGAGCCTGCGGTCGGCGTCCGAGGCGACTTCGGCGACGGCCGGGGCATCGCTGAGTTGCACCATGGTCTGCGGGTCGATGGTCTGGATGATAGTAGTGCCGGTGTCCGGACCGCGCCTCATGACGACGTTGCAGGGCAGCAGCAATCCCATGTCCGGGTCCGCGGCGAGGGCTTTCTGCGCCAGGGCCGGGTTGCAGACGCCCAGGATGAGGTAGTCGCCCAGGGTCTGCCCGGCGTCGGACCCGAGCTTGGCCTCGAAGGTGGCGCGGACATCGATTTCGGACAACACGCCGAACCCCTGCCCGGCAAGGGCTTCACGGGTCCGGGTTACCGCTTCGGGGTAGGGCAGGCCGACGGTGATGGTGTGTGCGTAGCTCATGGTTGTGCTCCTTCATCGGTTTTCTCAGGCGTGCAAAGGGCTTCGGGGTGACTGTGCTACCGGGCTTCGATCAGGCCCATCATGCCGCTGTCCTCGTGGTCCAGGATGTGGCAGTGATAGACGGTTTTGCCGGTGAAGTCATCGAAAGCGATCCGGACCCGGACGCTGCTGCGGGCCGGGATGTTGACCACGTCCTGCCATATGGGAGTTTCCACGGGCTGGCCGGCCTGGTCAATGATCTGCATTGGCCACACGTGCAGATGCATCGGGTGGTCCATCGGGCTCGTGTTCCGAAGGGTCCATTCCTCGACGGCGCCCGCGGGGACGGTGGTGTCGACCCGGGCGGGGTCGAACGGCCTGCCGTTGATGCTGAAGCTCATCATCCCCGACCCCGTCCCGCCGCCCATACCCATGCCCATGGCGAAGACCAGTTCCCGGTGCGCGGTCACCGGCACGGCGCGGAGGTCCCGCGGTGCCGGCTGGGCGGGAACCGGCCCCAATGTGGCAGTCGGTGCGCCGTTGACAGTAAAGGTGGCCAGCACCGTCCCGTCCGGACCGGGCAGGGATGGTCCGCCTCCGTTGCTGCCGCCCATCATGAATCCCATGCTGCCCCTGTCCGCGGGCAGGGTGCGCAGTGCGGCCGCACCCTTCGCGGCGGTGACCAGCAGGTCCGCCCGGTTGCCGGGGGCCAGCAGCACTTCCTCGACGTTCCGGGGTTCCTGGTAGCGGCCCGAATCCAGGCCCAGCAACTGCAGGGATTGGCCGTCCAGGCGCAGTTTCAGGTAGCGGGCGGTGCAGGCATTGATGATCCTCCACCGTTCGCGATCTCCGGGCCTGGCGGCCAGTGCCGGGTTCGGCTGCCCGTTGACCAGGATCAGGTTCCCTTCCCGGCCCATCATTTTCTCCATCGCCGAGACGGCGGCGATGGAACCGTCGCCGGTGAGGGAAATGTCAGAGATAACCAGTACACGTTCCCTGCTGACCGGTATGGGCTGGGGGTCCCGGACGATGATCGCCCCGTACAGGCCGCCGAAGATCTGGTCGGCCACGCTGCCGTGGCGGTGTGGGTGGTACCAGTACACTCCCGGCGGATGGTGTGCTGGCAGACGGTACTCATAATCAAAAGACGTTCCCGGGTCCACCGCGACCAGCGGATTGTCGCCGTTGCCCTCCGGGGAGACGTGCAGGCCATGGACGTGCAGGTTGGTCGGGCCCGTCAGCCGGTTCTCCAGGGCCACGTTCAACCGGTCCCCGGGCCGCAGGAACAGGGTGGGGCCGGGCAGGGACCCGTTATAGGAGAAAACGTCGGCGTCCCTGCCGGCCACACGCACCCGGCCCCGGGCTGCTGACAATTTCACCTGAAGGCGACCATCGGCACTGTGCAGGGCCTGCGGCTCACTGAGTTCCTGCCCACCGGTGGCCTGAAATCCGGCGCCCGTGCCCTGGCCCCACAGCAGGCCGGCCGCGCCGGTCACGGTGGCCACCGCCCCTGCACCGCCCAGGAGCAGGGCAGTACGACGGCTCAAAGGCTGCATCAGGTATCGTCCCCTAGGACCTTGAGCCGCTCACGGTATTCTTCCGTGCTCAATTCTCCCCTGGCGTACCGTTCATCCAGGATCCGCCGGGCGGCACCGGCGCCCGAAGCGGGACCGTCCGCGCCGGGGCCCTGCCCGCGCCCGGTTCCACCATGGTTCATACCGCCGGAGAAAAACCGTACGGCAAGGACCGCCAGCAGCACGATACCGAGAATCAGAAGCGCCCAGAACAGCCACGTCAAGCCCATCATCGAACCATATCCGCCCATCATTTTCCTTCTCCGTTCCTATGGCATCGGCTTCGGTACCGGCGGTCGGCCCCGGGAGCCGCGGCAGTTCGTGTCCTTCGGTGCAGCGATGGCGAATAATGCGCCCCTGGGACTCCGGGGCCCAGTCCACAACCGGAGCGGCCCGCGCCGGCTCCCTCCATGGGTTGGATTTTCGGTCGTCGCGGCTCAGGCGAGAGACAGGAAGAGTTTTTCCAGGTCTTTCTTGTCCATGCTGGCATCTTCCCGGGTGATGCACTGCTCCAGACCAGTGGCGATAATGGCGAACCCTGCCCGGTCCAAGGCCTTCGAAACCGCTGCGAGCTGGGTGACGACGTCTTTGCAATCGCGGCCATCTTCCAGCATCCGGGTGACGGCGGCGAGTTGCCCATGGGCTCGCTTGAGGCGGTTGATAACGGGTGCGAGTTTAGTTGAATCAAGTTGCACGGCGTTCTCCATAGCTGGGCGAATACTGCCCACAATATACCCGTGCGGGTATAAGGGCCAGTGTCTGGGTGCCTGCACCGGCGGCTGAACCAGTTGCAGGGGGAAACCCAATGCTTATTGAGCGGCACCCCTTATCTAGGCCGCGCGGCTACGCCCACGTCCCTGGCGCCCGCGACGGATGCCCCGAACGTCGTTTGATTTATACCCCTCCGGGGTATAAATTTGGGATATGCAGGAAGAAGCCGTAGTAAGGGATAACATCGACGCCATCCAGCCGGCCGGCGGCCACGGATACAGCGGTGGCAAAGAAGCGTACCTGCGCAGGCTGAAGCGTATCGAAGGCCAGGTACGCGGTATCGCCCGTATGGTCGATGAGGATTCGTACTGTATTGACATCCTGACTCAGGTCGCAGCAGTGAATAAGGCGTTGCACGCGGTCAGCCTTGGGCTGCTCGAGGAGCATATAGGCCACTGCGTGGTAAATGCCGCCGCCGAATCAGATGCGGCCGGCGAAGCCAAAGTGAAAGAAGCGACAGAGGCCATCGGACGCCTGCTGCGCTAGAAAAGAGGAGACTGCCATGAGCGTCACCACGAACGTCAACATCTCAGGCATGCACTGCAACCATTGCATTGCTTCAGTCACCGAAGAGCTCCAGGAGCTTGAAGGTGTCGAGGGAGTGGCTATCGACCTGAACAAAGACAGCATTTCCCGCGCCGTCATCACTTCGAGAGCGGAGCTGGACACACGGCAAGTCCAAGAGGCCATCGCTGAAGCCGGCTACGCTGTCGTCCCCGACAGGGTCTGAGCGTGGCTACGGAAACTCTAGCTACCGGCACCCGGGTCATTGAACTGGACATCCAGGGCATGACCTGCGCCTCTTGCGTTGCCCGGGTGGAACGCAAGCTGGGAAAACTTGACGGCGTCGAGGCGAGCGTGAACCTTCCGCTGGAGTCCGCGCAGGTCACTGTCCCGGACTCCATCACGGACCAGCAAATCCTGGACACCGTAACGGCAACCGGTTATTCGGCGGCGCTGAAGGCATCAGGAGGCTCCCGGGATGTACAGGACGCCGACGCCGGGACGACCATGGCGGAGGGACTGCTCGAAGGAGACCGGGAAACCAGGTCGGCCGGGTCGGTGCTGCTTCCGCGGCTGCTGCTCGCTGCGGCCCTCACATTACCGGTCGTCGTCATCTCGATGGTCCCGGCAGTACAGTTTCCGCATTGGGGATGGGCCGTCTTCGCACTGAGCCTTCCCGTCGTCAGCTGGGCTGCATGGCCGTTCCACCATGCTGCGGCTGTCAACGCGCGCCACTTTGCGTCAACGATGGATACGCTGGTTTCCATCGGGGTCAGTGCTGCTTTTCTATTCTCTGCATGGCAGCTGTTCGCTGACCCAAACCTGACCGCGCACACGGGAATGGCGATGGATGCCCATGCCCTGTACTTCGAAGTCGCGGCCGTCGTGACCACTTTCCTGCTGCTCGGCCGCTTTTTGGAAGCAAACGCGAAGTCGCGGGCAGGAAGCGCACTTCATGCCTTGCTGGACCTCGGGGCGAAGGAGGCTACGGTCCTCCGGGACGGCGTCGAGTCCCGGATTCCGGCGGACCGTCTCGAGCCCGGTGACGTGTTCGTCGTCCGCCCCGGCGAGAAAATACCCACCGATGGTTTCGTTGTCGAAGGCCAAAGTGTGGTGGATACATCCCTGATCACCGGAGAATCATTGCCGGTCGATGTAGGTGTTGATGACACCGTGATCGGCGCAACGATCAATGCCAACGGGCGGTTGCTGGTCAAGGCAACCCGGGTGGGCAGTGAAACGACTCTCGCGCAGATGGGGCGGCTGGTAAGCCAGGCCCAGAGCGGAAAGGCCCCGATTGCCCGGCTGGCGGACCGGATCAGCTCTGTTTTTGTCCCCGTCGTGCTGGTTCTCGCCGCAGTGACCTTCGGCGCATGGTTCTTTTCCACTACTGATCTGCAGCACTCCTTTACTGCTGCGGTGGCGGTTCTGGTGATTGCGTGCCCCTGCGCGTTAGGGCTGGCCACGCCGACCGCATTGCTCACGGGGACCGGCCGTGGCGCTCAGTTGGGCATACTCATTAAGAGCCCACAGGTCCTGGAAGACACTCGGACCGTAGACACCATCGTGCTGGATAAGACCGGCACCGTAACCACAGGCCAGCTCTCCGTTTCCGGAGTGCACTCCTTTACTTCGGCCACCGAAGAAGAGATCCTTTCCTTGGCCGGAGCAGTCGAGGTTGCCAGCGAACACCCCATTGCTCATGCCATCGCACGCGCAGCGACTGAGAAGGCGCCTCTGCTGCCTGTCGCAGGGTTTTACAGTGCACCCGGCGGGGGCGTCCGAGGAACCGTCAACGGCCGGTCGGTCGTTGCCGGCCGGGCGGCCTGGCTGGTGGAGAACGGTATTAACCCGGCGCCGGACCACTACGAAGCTCTGTCCGCCCAGGAGCAGTCCGGAGCGACTGTCATCTGGGTCGGCGTAGACGGGGAGCCAACAGGCCTCATTGCGCTGAAGGACACCCTCAAGCCCGGCTCTGCCGCCGCGATCGCGCAACTCAAGGAGCTGGGACTTAGGCCGATACTGCTGACCGGCGACAACGCCTCGGCTGCCTCGGCAGTGGCAGCGCAAGTGGGCATCCCCGCAGAAGACGTGCTCGCCGGCGTGCTTCCCGAAGGCAAGGTTGAGGCTATCCGCGGGCTGCAGGCCAGCGGGGCCACTGTTGCCATGGCCGGGGACGGGGTGAATGATGCGGCGGCGCTGGCCCAGGCCGACCTTGGCATTGCCATGGGCAGCGGGACGGATGTCGCCATCGCTGCCGCGGATCTTACGGTCATGGGAAGTGACCTGGGCCAGGTCGCGCAGGCCATCAAACTGTCCCGTCGAACCTTGGGGACGATCAAGACCAACCTGTTTTGGGCATTTTTCTACAATGCCGTCGGCATCCCGGTCGCCGCCCTGGGGCTGCTCAACCCGATGATTGCGGGGGCCGCGATGGCAGCCAGTTCAGTTCTGGTGGTCTGCAACTCACTGCGGCTGCGCCGTTTCGGGCGGCGTCACAAGGTGTAGTCCCCGGTGTCAGCAAGGGATGCTGAAGGCCTGTGAGTCACCGCCCCAAGGCAGTGACTCACAGGCCCCTCAGCGCTTTACTTGCCGGCCCGGACGAAGGTGACGGCGCCCTTGGAGGTCATCCAGGTCAGCGGGTGGACGGCGGTTTCGTTCTTGCCGTTCAGGCCGGAGCTGAGGACCTGGCCGTTGCCAACATAAATTCCCACGTGCCCGGGTTGCATCACCATGTCGCCGGGCTGGGGATCGGCAACAACGGTGCCGTAGTTCATGAACTGCATCGGGCCGAGGTCTCCGACCGGGATCCCTGCAGCGTTGAGTGCGTTTTCCACCAGCCGTGTGCAGTCCTGGATCATGCCGATCTGGGCATAGGCGGAGGAAACCATGATGGCGTTGACGCCGCCGGCGGCCGGCGCCCCAACAGGAGCCGCTGCAGGCGTGACGGTGATCTGCGCCTTAGCCTTAGCAGGTGCAGCCGGCGCGGTGACGGCAGGGGCTGCAGGCGCCTCAGCGACGACTGGCTTGGCTACTGCTACGACGGGCGCAGGCGTGGTCTCCACGGCAGGACGCTCGAAGGAGATTTGGACTGTGGCGTCCGCGCTGAGGGGAGTCTGTACCTGGCTGGTGAGTTCCAGGTTCGAGGTCGGCTCCGCATCGCGCTGAGTCGGGGCCGCGGCTGCCTGCTCGGCGATACCGCTGGTCAGGACAAGGCCGGACGCTGCCGCGATGACAGCGGCCTGGCGGCCCACACCGCCGGCGTTTGCAGCGACGGATTTGGACAGTACCGCGAGGGCGCTGGTCTGGACAGGGACCGCACGGCGGCGGCCGTGAGCTTTGCGAATGGGCATGAAAGGGCCTCTCCCACTGCCTGCGAGGTTAGCTGTCGGATTCGGATGGGAGACACCCGGCCGGGCCGGTACGCAAAACGCACCAGACACGGCTTCACCCCAAGACCCGCTTTAAGCAGGCCGTTGTTGGGTTCCCCGTCTCTGCCGGACGAAAGTTGCGAACGGATCCCGGGCAGCGGCAGAGTTAGGCAATCGACTCGGGAGTGCCGCATTCGGCGAAACCGGCACGGCTTAGACCGTAGTTCACACAAGCAGCATTTGTCACATTTGAATAACGGCGAGTCCGACGTCACACGTGTCCCATTTGTTGGAGATACCCCCCAGGGGTAAGCTATGGGTGTTGTCCGTGAAGTGGTATGTCCCGGCAGTGCACCGCACCGCCTCTCACAGCCGTTCAACCCCAGCGCCCATTACTCCTTCGTCAAGGAATGGAAACTGACATGTGTGGAACCGAAAACCGTACCCAGCTGCCGCTGGCCTCCTCCGCATCGGGGTGCAGCTGCTGCTCGACCGAAGCCTCCTCTGAGCCCACCACAGCCGCAGGCACCGGCGCCGTTGAATTCGCTTTGGATGGTCTGACCTGCGGGCATTGCGTGCAGACTGTTGAGAAGGCCGTCGCTGCCCTTGATGGTGTGGAATCGGCCTCCGTTGATCTCGTCCCCGGCGGCCGCTCCCGCCTGCTGGTGGGAGGCAGGGCCGATGAGGCAGCCGTGCGGGAGGCTGTCACCTCCGCTGGCTACACCCTTGCCAGCACCTAACATCCGCACTTCCACACTTCCACTGCGGACCTCCTCCCGGGGGCGTTGTGCACCCCGGGAGGAGGGCAATGGACGGGCCACCGGTCCCGCTGGCACACGGGCGGCCGGAATCCGCTCCTGAACAGGCGTCGCGGATCGCCCCGTTCATCACTAGCCGGTGGAAACAGTGAAACCAAATCCCATCCAGACGCGTTGAAAAGGCGGTAACCGGAAGGGACAACACCCCCTTGCCGGTACCCTTATGACATCGAACCTGCACGGAAAGGAGGAAGTTGTGACTACGACACCCTATGGTCGCTTCACCGCCTTCCTCCTGCGGGCAGGATTCCTGACCGCGGCCCTGGCCATCATTGCCGGCATTTTCGGCATGCACGTCATGACCGGTGCCCACCACATGGCACCAGGCCCTGGCATGACAGCGGCAGGCCCCTCCACGCTGCAGCTGCAGGCCATGCCGGCCGGCCACTCGCATGTAACGGGGACGACCACCGGCGCGGCCGCCATTGAGACTGCGGTCACCGGTGGCTCTTCTTCTACCTGCGCCCCGGCAGGTTCGTGCCCGGAAATGTCGGCCGGCGACGGTGCCTGCGTCCTGGCCCCGGGAAACACCACCCTCTCAGCCCCGATGCCGGGAACAGCCCCCTATGAGCTGCCTGCTATTGGTGCCGCCGCTGCTCTCAGCAGCACCTACTCCTACTCACCGGGCAGCCCCTCCCCCGGTGACCTCTGTATCAGCCGGACGTAAACCACTCCTCTGCGCCGAGCTCTCCACCGGCGCACCGTCCAGCCAATGACCTGCATGAAACAGCCGAGCCCGGCGCGGGTTTGCCGCTGCATGCCATCACCAAGGGCGCCCAGACGCCGCTGATACTTTTGAGGACCTGATTTTCATGAAAAAGACCCTGACAATTTCTGCTGCCGCCCTCGCCGCAGCCCTCGCTCTTGCCGGTTGCTCGGCCGGGTCGGGCTCCGGCAGTTCCGGGACCGGCAGCATGTCCGGCATGAACCACGGCAGCTCCGGGATGTCATCGGACTCCGCCCCGGCAACTTCAGCAGCAGCTATGGCTGAGTTCAATGACGCGGACACGATGTTCGCACAGATGATGATGCCGCACCATGTCCAGGCAGTAACGATGAGCGACATCATGCTCAAAAAAGCGGGCCTTCCCCCCGCTGTGACGGACCTGGCCACCAAGATCAAGGCAGCCCAAGGCCCGGAGATCGAAAAGATGACCAGCTGGCTTCAAAGCTGGGGCCAGCCCACGATGATGCCCACCGAGATGTCTTCTGCGCACAGCATGGAGGGGATGATGGGCGAGGATGACATGGCCAAACTCGAGGCCGCCCAGAGCGCCGAAGCCGCCAAACTGTTCCTGACCCAGATGATCGCCCACCACGAAGGCGCGGTCATGATGGCCAAGACTGAAACCACCAACGGCAAGAACGCGGACGCGGTCCAGCTCAGCGAGGACATCGTCAGCTCCCAGGACGCCGAGATCCAGGAAATGAAAGACCTGCTGGCCACCCTGTAGCCAGCATAAGTCCGGTGCCGGCCCCTTCCCCACCCCCCCGGGGGGCCGGCACCTCCCCTTCATTCTTCCCGGTTCATCCGGCCCACCCCTGGAGTTTCCCGTGCCCCTGCATTCTTCACCCCGTCACCGGCCTGTTGCTGCCCTCGCAGCGGCCAGCGCCCTGCTGTTTACGCTGTCCGCATGCACCCCGGGCGCAACCGCCGCTCCGGGCGCCACACCCGCTCCCGCCGCCTCAGGCCTGCCCAGCTCCCACGTCCACGGTTTAAGCGTGAACTCCGAAACCGGACAGATACTGCTGGCGACCCACGAGGGGCTCTTCGACATCTCAAAAAACACGAGTGTCAAAATTGGACCCACAAACGATCTGATGGGTTTCACGGCCGCCATGGACCAGGGCGTGTTTTACGCCTCCGGCCATCCCGGCAAAGACTCGACAATGCCCAATCCGCTAGGTCTGATCAAGAGCACGGACGGGGGAAAGACCTGGGAACAGGTCTCCCGGCAACGGGAATCGGACTTCCATGCGCTCACGACAACCAAGTCCGGAATCGTCGGCTTTGACGGAACAATGCGGACCAGCACGGACGGCACGACGTGGAAGCCCGCCGCTGCCGGCTTCACCCCGGCCGTCCTGGCCGGGAACCCGTACAGCGACACCGTGCTCGCAACAACCCCCGAGGGCGTCCAACGGTCGGCGGATGCCGGGACCACGTGGACCCTGGTCCCGGCGGCGCCGGTGATTCAGTTCGCCGCTTTCGCCAGCACCGCCGAAGCAACGGGTGTCGCCCCCGACGGCACCGTCTATATCTCCACGGATGGGGGCCTCAGCTGGAAGAGCACCGGAAAGATTGACGGCAGTGTCCAGGCCGTGGCCGCCTCCGAGGGATCCGAAGGCAGTCCGTGGATCTGGGCCGCCACCACTGCCGGGTTGGTCGTCTCTACCGACGGCGGGGCCACCTTCCGTCCCGCTGACGCCGCCTGAGCCGATGGACATCGGCGGGTTCTTTGCCTCCACCGTTACCTCCGGTGCGCTGCTGATTGCCATCCCGCTGGCAATGAGTGCGGGCCTGGTATCGTTCCTGTCCCCCTGCATCCTGCCCCTGGTGCCCGGCTATCTCGGTTTCGTCTCCGGCCTGACAGATCCGACACAGCCGAAGAACCGGCGCCGTGTCCTGGCGGGCGTGGGGCTGTTCGTGCTCGGATTCGCGGCAGTCTTCACCCTGTACGGGGCAGCATTCGGTGCGATCGGTTCCTGGCTCCTGCGGTGGCAGGACGCACTCATGCGCGGCATGGGCGTTGTGGTAATCCTCATGGGGCTGGCGCTCCTGGGGCTGATGCCGTGGCTGCAACAGACCCGCAAAATCAGCCTCGGCCGACGGACCGGCCTGGCCGGGGCCCCGCTGCTCGGAGTGGTCTTCGGGCTCGGCTGGACACCCTGCATGGGTCCTACCTTGAGTGCTGTACTGTCGCTGAGCGTCACAACAGGCAGCGCCGGACGCGGGGCGCTGCTGGCGTTCGCGTACTGCCTGGGGCTCGGCATTCCCTTTGCCCTCACAGCCCTGGGACTGGGGTGGGTCAGCAACGCTCTGACCTTCGTCCGCAAGCACATCCGTGCCGTCAACATTGCCGGCGCCTCCATGCTTATCGTCCTGGGCATCCTCATGGTTACCGGAGTCTGGGTCCAGTTCATCTATCAGCTGCAGAACCTCTCCGGAACCTTCCTCACCCCCATTTGACATCCGGCGGATGCTGCAAAGTCCGCCTACTGAAGGAACAGTTATGTACACCAACCTCAACCGTCGCCGCTTCCTGGCCTTGTCTGTGGCAACCGCCTCGGCCGCGGCACTGGCGGCCTGCACCCGGAACCCCGAACCGAGAACAACGGCAGAACGCGTTCTGCCCACCGACCCTGTAGTCACGGACTATGAATCCCGGCGCCCCTCCTCTGGGAACACCGTGAACCAGCCCCTCAACGCCGCTGCTTTCACTGCAGCGGTGGCCGGCAAAACCGTCAGCACCTGGGGCTACAACACAGGCCTGGCAGCTCCCACCATCCGTGCCAAGGCCGGGGACCGGCTCACCGTGAACCTGAACAATGCCCTGCAGGAGGAGACCTCCATCCACTGGCACGGGCTTGCCCTGCGCAATGATCAGGACGGCGTCCCAGGCCTCACTCAGGACCCCGTGGCCGCAGGAACCGAATTCGCCTACGACTTCCGGCTCGCCCACCCCGGCACCTACTGGTACCACTCCCATGTCGAAATGCAGCGCGAACGCGCCCTCTACGGAGCACTCATCATCGAGGATCCAGCCGAAAAACTCGTGTACGACCGGGACTGGGTCATCGTCCTCGACGACTGGATGGACGGCATCACCGGCACCCCGGACGACGTCGTGAAAGAACTCTCCGGCGGCATGCCCATGTCCGGCTCCATGCCCGGCATGGACCATGGATCCATGGGATCCACGCCCGCCCCCTCCGGAGGATCATCAGGCATGAAACACATGTTGATGGGCTCCCGCAGCGACTTCCTCGGCGGCGACGCCGGCGACGTCAGCTACCCGTTCCACCTCTTCAACTCCAAAGCCCCGGACCAGGCAGAGATCCTGACCGCCACGACGGGGCAAGTCATCCGGTTAAGGATCATCAACGCCGCGGGGGACACTGCCTACCGCGTCGGGATCCCCCGCCAAAAGCTCACCCTCACCCATACGGACGGGTTCCCGGTCCAGCACCAGGACGTTGACGCCGTCGTGCTCGGCATGGGCGAACGCATCGACGCCCTCCTCACCGTCAGGGAAGGCTTCACGCCCGTGATGGCGCTGGCCGAGGGTAAAACCGGCCAGGCACTCGGGTTCATCAGCACCGGCACAGGCAAACAGCCGCTTCCGGCAACACTGCCGAACAAGCTCGAAGGCACCGTCGTCGACGGCGGCCAACTGAAGGCCGACCCCACGGTCACCCTGGCGGACAAAGCCCCCGACCGGACCCACGACGTTCACCTCACCGGCACCATGGCGAAATACGACTGGGGCATCAACGGCAACCGCTTCGACATGACCAAGCCGCTCGAGAACGCCTTCGACATCAAGGCCGGCGAACGCGTCGAAGTGAACTTCATCAATGACACCGCCATGTGGCACCCCCTGCACCTGCACGGACACACTTTCCAAGTGTCCGGCGGGGGCGCGCGCAAAGACACGGTCATTGTCCGGCCCAAACAGACCGTGACGGTGATCTTCGACGCCGACAACCCGGGCCAGTGGCTCACCCACTGCCACAACGCTTACCATGCCGAACGAGGCATGATGGCCGTCTTCTCCTACACCAAATAAGGGACCTGACCATGAACGCCGCTGCCGCGATAGAACTGTTCTTTCCCTCCCCTACAGTCAGCGCCTTCCAGCTCGGGCCGCTGACCATACGCTTCTATGCCCTCGCCATCCTGGCAGGCATCGTGGTCGGCGTCTGGCTCACCGCCCGCCGGCTCCGGGCCCGGGGTGGCACCACGTCCCAGACACTGGACATCGTGGCATGGGCAGTACCCTTCGGCATTGTCGGAGGAAGGCTATACCACGTCATCACGGACAACCAGCTCTACTTTGCTCCGGGAAAGGACCCGTGGGGTGCGCTCCGGATCTGGGAAGGAGGTCTGGGGATCTGGGGAGCCGTCGCCCTCGGGCTCGTCGGCGCACTCATCGGCGCCCGGCGCGCAGGGGTCCCCTTCACCGCATTCGTGGACGCCGCCGCCCCAGGCCTGCTCATAGCGCAGGGGCTGGGACGCTGGGGCAACTGGTTCAACAACGAGCTCTACGGGGGGCCCACGGACCTGCCCTGGAAACTCCAGATCCATGCCATGAACCAAGCCACGGGCCAGGCCCTGACGGCACCTGACGGTACCCCCGACATCATCGGCTACTTCCAGCCGACCTTTCTTTACGAATCGCTCTGGTGTCTGGCGGCCGCGGCCCTGCTCATGTTCCTGGACCGTAAGTTTTCACTCGGCGCGGGATCAGTGTTCGCGTTGTACATAACGCTCTATACCGCCGGCCGGTTCGTGTTCGAGCTGATCCGCTCCGACTACGCCAACACCATCCTGGGGCTGCGGGTCAACACCTGGGTAGCGGCGCTGCTGTTCATCGCAGGGCTGGTTCTGTTCCAGATCCGCAGGCGCCGGCCACGCTCGGCCGTCGGGCAGGTCCACGGCAGCACGACCCGGCACACTCCTGACATTCAAAGCAAAGGAACACCGCTATGAGCAACGCGGATAAGCGACGCAGTGAACACCAGGCGATAGTTGCCTCGATCCGGGCCACGCAGAAAGCAAAACAACGCAAATGGAACCTTCTGGTCTATGGAAGCTTTGGCCTCATCCTGACGGCCATCATCACCGTTGTAGCCATCACGGTGGTGGGCTCCGTCCAGGAACGCAACCAAGCGGCGGCAGAAGCACGGAAACCCATCGAAGGTGTCCAGACTTTCGCTGATCTCTCCCGCAACCACGTCCAGACAGCTGTGAACTATGCGCAGGAACCCGGCGTGGGAGGGGACCACGCCCCGGTGTGGACGAACTGCGGGGTTTACACGGACCCGATAAACGAACAACGCGCCGTTCATTCCCTGGAACACGGCGCCGTATGGCTGAGCTACAGGCCGGACCTGCCCGCCGCCGACATCGCAACGCTCACAGCTTTGGCCAAGGACAAGCCCTATGTGCTCCTGAGCCCTGACAAGGAACAGAGCGCCCCCGTTGCCGCCACGGCCTGGGGAACCCAGCTGACGGCCCAGAACGCCGACGACACGCGCATTCCCGCGTTCATCCGTGCCTACGCACAATCACCCAACGCACCCGAACCCGGCGCCGCCTGCACCGGCGGAACCAACGGCTGACCGGCTTCGTCAAGGAACACGATGAAAAACTACCGCAAGCCAAAACAAGAGACCGACGCCGAATCACGCCACCGCCGGCACCGGCGGCTCGTCCGCATCGGACAGGTGCTCATGGCCGCCGGTGCCCTCGTCGCCATCAGCCACTGGATCGCCCACCTGGCCGCTACAGGGCAGGGGCCCAGAATTACCGAGGACATCTTCATCGGCTACCCCACCGGTGGCCTGCTGCTGCTCTTCGGCGCTGTCATTGCTGGCCGCACCGAGACGAAGAAACGCTGAGCATGCCGCCCCTTGATATTGTCCTGACCTCCTGGACCGTGAACTGGCCGGCCCTGGCGCTCCTGACCACGGCCGTGCTGCTCTACGCCCGGGGCCTCCGGGCCGCCCGGCAACGGCGGATCCGGTGGCCGTGGCGGCGCACCGCGACGTTCTACGCCCTGGGCCTGGGCAGTTTCGCCGTGCTGAGCTTCGGATTTACCGGGGTGTACAGCCACGATTTACGGTGGGTCTTCACCCTGAAGATCACCTCATACCTGTTCATCGTCCCGCTGCTCCTTACTGCAGGCAAACCCCTCACCCTGGCCAGGGCAACCCTCGGACCCGCCGGTACGGCAAGGCTGGACCGATTTCTGGCACACCCTGTAATGCGGGCGCTGAGCAACACCGTCGTCGCCGCGCTGCTGGGCCTGGGAATCTTCACCCTTTTCCTGACGCCCCTGTTCCACCCCCTGCGGACCGACCCGTTCTGGGACATGGCCCTCACCGTTCTCGTGCCGCTGACCGGGATGCTGATGGTCGTGCCCATCATCGAAGATGCCTCGTCGAAGACCGTCAGCGCACTGATCATCGTCGAATTCATCTACGTATTCATCGAACTGGTCGCGGACGCCGTGCCCGGGATCATGATGCGGATCAGCCCGCAGATCCTGGACGGCGCCACCGTGCCCCTCACGGGCCATCCAGGCTGGCTCCCGGGACCGCTCCGGGACCAACAGCTTGCTGGTGACCTACTGTGGTTCCTGGCGGAAATAGTCGACGTGCCACTCATCATCCTCATGTTCGTCCGCTTCGCCCGCAGTGACCGGAATGAAGCGAGCTCCTACGACAGCCTCACCGAGGAGCAGCTCGAGGCGCTCAACCGCGAACATTTGAACGGGCCGAACGTAACCCAGGGGCCGTCGTGATGCCGGAGGCAGCATGCCTTTTTCCCGGAAGGCGCCAGAGCATCGACGCTCCCTGCATACCGGCCGGCGCCAACACTCATACCGGGCAAGCCCTTGCTCGAAGGACCACTCCCAAGATTTGCAGCCCTAATAAAAGGCGCCCGGACGGCTCGTGGATGAATGTCGACCGGGCCCTCACCCAGAACAGCAAGGGATGATCGTGCACGATTTCACACCCCCTCTCCCCCCTCGGTCTGATCAGGGAAAAGCCCCTATCCTTTCACGGCGAAGGCTGATTTCCGCTGCCCTATTGGGGGCAGCGAGCATCACAGTCCTCGCAGGATGCGGTTCCAATGACGCCCTTGCCCAACAAGCGAAGGCGGGTGATAACAAGAACTACATCGCCGGGGACGGTTCCGTCACCGAATATGCCCCCTCGCAGCGGACCCCGCCGGTGGTATTGACCGGCAAGCTCTACGACGGGACTGCCGTCAGCTCAGCGGACTGGGCAGGCCAAGTCGTCGTACTTAATTTCTGGTACGCCGCCTGTGCGCCCTGACGGCTCGAAGCCCCGCGCCTGGAGGCCCTCTGGGAGCAGTTTCAACGGGACGGAGTCCGGTTCTACGGCGTCAACATCAGAGACGAGGAACAAACCGCCACCGCCTTTGAACGGACGTTCGGCATCACCTATCCGAGCATGGAGGATAAGAACGGCGGGATCCTGCTGGCAATGGCGCAATACGTTCCGCCGCAGGCCGTACCCACGACCCTCGTCCTGGACAGGCAAGGGCGGGTCGCCAGCAGGATCCTTGGCCTGGCAGACCAGGGCATCCTCAAGACCCTGATCCTCAGCGCACAGGCTGAATGAGGGCACACGGGAAATCAAGTGGACTGTCCGTGACGATGGGCCCGGTCCGGGGAGGAGAGGCCTTGGGTGACCCGGATGGTCAGGGAATCTTAACGAAAGAAGTCGCTTTCGGACAGCACGAATGAGCGGATAGTGCATGGAAATTCAGAAGAACATGTGGTGTACGGATGCAGCGACGATGCTGGATGTGGTTCTAGACCGTGCCGCCATGGAGGCCCGGCTCGCAGACTGCACAGCCGTGGAACGAGTATGGGTACTCACCCTCTTGGGCCACAGCGATGAGGCGATCACGGAAGGCCATGCGCTCGTGGAAAGCTCGGAGGATCCATTCAAGGCCTTGCTTGTCCTGGCCCACGCTTACCAAAGGACCTACCGATGGAGGGAGGCTGCAAGACTCCAGGAAGAGGCCCTCTGTTTAGCCCGTACCCGAACCCGGGAAGCTCTCGTACGCCATCAGATCGGCAGGCGCCTTTTCGACGAAGGACTGTACGCCGCCGCCGCTGCCGAATTTGAATGGGCCCAGGATCTGTACCGCCACGCGGGAAGGGCGCGCCAAGCCGAAACGTCCGGACAAGCCAAAGACCGGGCCCTGAACGTTCATCGACAAGCCCCGTTTACAGAGAACCCCTGACAGTGCGTTCGGGGAAGCGGGGACCAACCTACAGTGCGTGTGCAGCAGCTCCAGCTGAGATCAGAAGTCGTTTGCACGGAATGTCAGAAGTCCTCTGCACTGCGGGGGTGCCGTTCAGCGTTGGCCGCGCCTTCTGCGTAGTGGCTTAATGGTGCCCTGGCAGGGATCAGCCCAAACCCTCGTTAGTACATGAATATCTGTACCATGAGAGTATGCAGACTCTTTCTACGACAGATGTTCTAGCCCGGTTCGGCAAGGCGCTGGCTGACCCGACCAGGTCCTCAATTCTGCTCCGGCTCAAGGACGGCCCTGCGTTCCCCGCAGACCTGGCCGAATCCATCGGGGTGAGCCGGCAGATCCTGTCCAACCACCTGGCCTGTCTGCGTGACTGCGGCCTTGTCGTCGCCGAACCCGTGGGGCGCCGGGTGCGGTATGAACTCTCCGACGCCAGGCTCGCCCACGCGCTCGGTGATCTGCTTCAGGTCATCCTCACGGTCGAGCGGATCTGCACCTGCCCGATCGAGGACTGTGCCGTATGAGTGCGGTCACCGTCGAATGCAGAACAAACGGCGAGGAAGCTGGCACCGGCAAGCCCGTGACGGCTGAGCAACCGTCGGCGTGCAGCGGACCCGGCAGATGCGACGACCAGCCCAAGAATTTGCCTATCTGGAGACTGAACCCATGAGCGGACACGACCACAACCACGCAGTGGATCCGGCGGCCAACCGCACCCGGCTGATCCTTGTCCTCGCCATCACGGTCCTGGTAATGGCCGCGGAGATCATCGGGACGGTCCTTTCCGGCAGCCTGGCCCTGCTGGCCGACGCCGGCCACATGTTCACCGACTCGGCCGGCCTGCTCATCGCACTCATCGCCTCCTCCCTGGCCTTGCGTCCCGCGACCATGAAGCGGACGTGGGGATTCAAACGCGCCGAAATCCTCGCCGCGGCCCTGCAGGCCGGACTGCTGCTTATCGTTGGCGCGTTCGTGATATACGAGGGCATTCGCCGCCTGCTGGACCCGCCCGAGGTCGGATCCTCGCTGATGCTCTGGTTCGGCATCATCGGCCTGGCCGGCAACGCCGTAGGCCTGCTGGTCCTGGCGGGCGGCCGAAAACACAACTTCAACATGAGAGCCGCGTTCCTGGAAGTCCTCAACGACGCGCTGGGCTCCGTCGCCGTCATCGTCGCCGCCGTCGTCATCGCCCTGACCGGATGGACGCGCGCGGACGCGGTCGTATCCCTGCTGATCGGGGCGCTCATCATTCCCCGCACCCTGCGGCTGCTCATGGAGACTGTCCATGTCCTGCTGGAAAGCACACCGAAGGGTCTGGACCTGAATCAGGTCCGGAAGCACATTCTGGCCCTGCCGCACGTCATCGATGTCCACGACCTGCACGCCTCACTCGTCGGCTCCGGCACCCCGATCATCACCGGGCATGTGACCCTGGAAGATGAGTGTCTGACCGACGGTCACGCCTCCGAGATCCTGGCGGAGCTGCAGCAGTGTGTGGCCGAACATTTCGACGTCTCCGTCGAACACTCCACGTTCCAGCTCGAACCGGCCGCCCACCGCGACCAGGAACACCTGCCCCACTAGGACAAGGAACAACTCCTGAGCAGTGCCGACGGCACCACCACACTCAACGACCGCGGTCTGCTGCTGCGCCGCGGGCTGCGCCTTGAATACGCAACCCTGTGCTGAATGTCATCGGCCTGGGCGTCCTGGCCGCCGCCGCACTCGGCGCAGGGTCCCCGGCCCTGGCCGGGTTCGGTCTGGATTCCCTGACCGAGGTCTTCGCCTCCCTGGCCGTGGTCTGGCAGCTCAAGGGCGTCCACAAGGATCGGGAGAACCGGGCGATGCGGCTGATCGGGGTGGCCTTCGCGGTGCTCGCCGCCTACCTGTCTATCCACCTGGTCATCGTCATGGCCGCCGGTCTTCGGCCCGCCACCTCCGGATTGCGGATCGTGTGGACGGCCCTGACCTTCGTGGTCAGGCTGGCCTTGGCCCTGGGCAAGATCCGCACCGGGTACGCCCTGGGAAATCCGGTGCTGCGCGCCGAAGGGAAAGTGACCCTGGTCGATGCGTACTGGCCGGCGCGGTGCTGGCCGGGGTGGTCCTGAACGCGCTGTTCGGGTGGTGGTGGGCCGACCCTCTCGCCGGGGCCATTATCATCTATTACGCCGTCCGCGAGGCACGCCACGCCTTCAAGCACACCGCCGATGAGGCCGCGGCATGAGCGCAATCCAGACCAGCAGTACCTTGCCCTGCCCGGAATGCCGCAACCAGGAGACCCGGGACATGCCGACGGACGCGTGCACGTATTTCCACCGCTGTCCCGCGTGCGGGCTCACCAGCAAGTCGAAGCCCGGCGAATGCTGCGTCTTCTGCTCCTACGGCAACACCCGGTGCCCGCCGATGCAACCCCCTGATCGCGTCCTAGGAAACAGGTGTGCGGGGAGCAAACATGATCACGGCCACCCCCGCAATGCAGATCACGGATCCGATGACGTCCCAGCGGTCGGGACGGAACCCGTCGAAGACCATTCCCCACGCCAGCGACCCCGCCACAAACACGCCACCGTAGGCGGCAAGGATACGTCCAAAGTGAGCGTCGGGCTGCAAGGTGGCAACGAAACCGTAGAGGCCCAGGGCGATGATCCCGATCCCGGCCCACCACCAGGCGCGGCCCTCCCGAACTGCCTGCCACACCATCCACGCGCCGCCTATCTCGGCGACGGCGGCCAGGATGAACAGCAGCACAGATTTTGCAATCGTCATGATCCTCATCATGCCGTACGTTTTTGGGCATCCCGCGGCGGCCGGAATCGATCGGACTGCAATGCGGGCCCGATAATCCAGGCACCAGCCCGACGGTGACCATCACCGTGCCGGCCATCTGTGTGGACGCGGGCTGAGGGTCCGGCCCGTCCGAGGGCGGACCGGGTTCTGTCGTGCCGCCTACGCTGTGCTGGTTCCGAACAGCATTCCCAGCAGGTACGTCACGGTTGCTGCGCCGTAGCCGATGGTCAACTGGCGTAGTGCCATCTTCAACGGAGCCCCGCCGGAGAGCAGGGCAACGATGGCGCCTGTGGTCAGCAGGGCAAGGCCGACGATGATGCCGGCGACGACCAGCGCGGTGATGCCTTCCAGCCCGAAGAGGTACGGGAGCACGGGCAGGATGGCGCCGGAGGCGAAGAACAGAAAGCTCGAGGTGGCCGCGCCCAGACCGGTGCCGACGGCTTCATGCTTATCGTGCTCCGGGGATGTCACGATCGGTTTCTCGTGCGGACTTTGCAGCGTCTCAACGGCTTTTGCATTCGCTTCGTCTTCTGCCATACCCCGGGCACGGTACAGGAGCGCCAGTTCGTTGGCGTCGCCGTTCAGGTGCGGAAGCCGGGCGTGTGCGTCCTCGTTCGGTGTTGATGCTTCGAGCAGTTCGCGCTGGGAGCGGACGGAGACGTATTCCCCGGCCCCCATGGACAGTGCGCCGGCGAGAAGACCGGCCACCCCGCTGAGCAGGACCACCGCGTTGGAGGCGCCGCTGGCACTGATACCCATCACCAGGGAAAGGTTGCTGACAAGTCCGTCGTTGGCGCCGAAGACGGCCGCACGGAAGCTGCCCGAGAGCCTGTTTCTTCCCCTGGTGGCGAGGGCACGGACGATTTCCTCATGGATCTGCTCGTCGGCAGCCATGGTGGCGGTGGCGTGGGCATCGCCCGCGTAGGGGGAACGCGCTTCGGCGCGCTGGGCCAGGGCGAGGACGAAAACGGAACCGAAGTGGCGGGCAAGAAAGCCGACGAACCGGGTCCGGAGGCTTCCGCGGCGCGGCTTGCCTGCTTTATCGCCGAGCTTGTCCAGCCAGTGCTGTTCGTGCCGGGTTTCGGCCTCGGCCAGGGCCAGGAGGATCTCGCGTTCCTCCCCGGTCCGGCGGCCTGCAAGGTCCCGGTAAACGGCCGCTTCGGCCCGTTCGTCGGCCAGGTACTGGCGCCAGCGGCGAAGGTCCGCGGGGCTCGCACTCCGGGAAGCGGGGGTGGCGTCTGACTTTGGCAGGTGGGTCATGGTCATCCTCAAAGGCAATACCCTGGCCCGGACCCGCTTGAATTTAAGGGTTCCCCGGTCAGAGTGGTGTCTGACCGAAGGTCTCGCTCGCCCGGCACCTACTGGGCCGGGTGGCGCACCGGGCGTCCTGTTGGAGGATGCCAGTATGTCGATGCGCCGCCGCGTCCGCGATATGCGGACGGTGGGAACTACTCCCCTTCGATAAGACAAGTCTTACATATAACTGCCATCGATGCATGCGTTTGCATCTTTTTCGGTTAGCCGAATTTTCGTCCCCCGGAAGGCCTTCAAGCGCCAATTCGGTGTGCCGTGGGGTTCCTACTTAGGCCCCGGTCCGCGGAGAGTCCATGGCGCCGAGGACCAGAAGCGCTACTCCGGTGGTGACGAACACGTCTGCCAGATTGAAAGTAGGGAACCAGCCGCTGTGCAGGTAGTCCACGACGCCCTGCCCGTCGAGCCTGTCGATGAAGTTCCCGGCGGCGCCACCGAGCAGCAGGGCCGCTCCCGCTCGGGAGAGGCCTGTCACGGACGGGGCGGTGGAGACGGTGTACCAGGTCAGGATCACAATAATTAGCCCGGTCGCGGCTATGACGATCCAGGGTGCCAGGTCCGCGCCGAAGCTGAAAGCGACACCACGGTTGTAGAGCAGTCGGACGTTGATCGGACCCAGATCGGTCGTCGTGCCGGTGGAAAGTTGAGCTTCGGCCAGGGCCTTAACGGTCAGGTCTGCGGCTGCCAGTATGGCGGCCCAGAGCAGCAGCACCGTCCTGAATCGTCGTGCCGTCCGGGCAGGTAGGCCCGGACGGGCTGCGGCGGAGGCGCTCACGCTGCCGGTTGCAGGGCCGGAACGGGCTGAGCGGACCGGAGCGTGGTGTTGCGGCTGATTCGTCCTGCCCTCACGCCGTTGGCGATCACGACGATTTCGGCCAGCTCGTGGATGAGGACGACGGCGGCCAGGCCGAGCATGCCGAACAGTGCCAGCGGGATCAGTATTGCGATCAGCAGCAGGGACAACCCTACGTTCTGGAGCATAATGCGTCGGGTCCGCCGGGCGTGGTCCAGGACCTGAGGCAGGTGGTTCAGGTCCTCGCCCATCAGGGCGATGTCGGCGGTTTCGATCGCGACGTCGGTGCCCATGGCCCCCATCGCGATGCCGGTGTCCGCCGTGGCAAGTGCCGGGGCGTCGTTGACGCCATCGCCGACCATCGCGGTAGGCGCACGGCTTTTCAGCGTGCGGATGATCTCCGCTTTGTCTTCAGGGCGGAGGTCGGCATGGATCTCTGTGATGCCCGCGTCCTTGGCCAGTGCCGTGGCGGTGATGAGGTTGTCTCCGGTGAGCATGGCCGTGGTGTAGCCGGAGGCGCTCAGCCGGGCGATGACTTCGCGGGCTTCGGGCCGCAGCTCGTCGCGGACCGCGACGGCTCCGATGACCTGGCCGTCGTCCTCGATCAGGACAGCCGTTGCGCCGGCGTGCTGCATCCTCTCGACCTCTGCGGCCAGCGGGCCGGCGTTGATCCAGCCCGGGCGGCCGAGGCGGACGGTCCGGCCATCCAGCCTGCCTTCCAAACCGGCACCGGGGACGGTGTCAACATCGGTGACGGCCGCACGGTCCGTTGCGGCTGCGAGGATGGCGCGGGCGAGCGGATGTTCGCTGCGGGCCTCAAGGCCGGCTGCAAGGGCCAGAACCTGTTCCCGGGTGGCGGTCCCGGTCGCCGCGACATCGATCACGGCGGGCTTGTTGCGGGTGAGCGTTCCGGTCTTGTCCAGCGCAATGGTGCGGATTTTGCCGAGAGTTTCCAGGGCGCCACCGCCCTTGATGAGCACGCCGATGCGGCTGGCCGCGCCCACGGAAGCGACGACCGTGACGGGTACGGAGATCGCCAGTGCGCAGGGCGAGGCCGCGACCAGGACGACGAGAGCGCGTTCGAACCACAACAGCGGTTCCCCGACGATGAAACCGAAGACGATGATCAGCACGGCAGCGATCAGGATGCCGGGGACGAGCTTTTTGGCGATGGAGTCGGCCAGGCGCTGACCCGGGCCCTTGCGGGACTGCTCGGCCTCCACGATGTGCACGATCCTGGCCAGCGAGTTGTTCTCCGCGGTGCTGGTGACTTCGACCTCGAGCGGGCCGGTGCCGTTAATGGACCCGGCGTAAACCTCTGTTCCCGGGCCTGCCTCGACCGGCACGGACTCCCCGGTCAGCGCCGAGGTATCCAAGGACGTGCGCCCGGTGATGATCCTGCCGTCGGTAGCCAGACGCTCCCCGGGCCGGACAACCATCCGGTCCCCGGAGATGAGTTCTGCCGGGTCAACCGTGACCTCGGTGCCGCCGCGCAGGACGGTCGCCTCGGCCGGGACCAGGTCCAGCAGGGCGCGCAGGCCACGGCGGGTTTTCGCCAGTGAGTACTCCTCAAGACCTTCGGAGGTGGCGTAGAGGAAGGCCAGCATGGCCGCCTCCTCGTACTGCCCGAGGGCGACCGCGCCGGCGGCGGCGATCGTCATCAGCGTCCCGACCCCGATTTTGCCCTTCAACAGGCGTCGGACGGTCGAAGGAACGAACGTCCACGCAGCCACCAGCAGCGCAATAATTTCCAGGGGAAGCGTCAACCACTGCGGCGCACCGTACAGGGACACGATCCACCCCGCCAGGAGCAGCAGCCCGGCAAATGCAGCCGCGCGGACCTCGCTGACCTGCCAGAAACCAACGGCTTCCTCTGCTTCTTCGGATCCGCCGGTTTCGGGTTTGTCGTCGCCGCAACCGCAGGCATCACTCATCGCGCATCCTGCTTCGTCAATGCGGTCCCGGTGCTGCCGATACCGTAGTTCGGGCAAAGGCTGACCGCATTGCCCGTAGCCGCCAGCAGGACTTCGGCCTGGGCAAGCATGTCCATCAGTTCCGGACGCGACAGGGAGTAGTAAACGCTGCGGCCCTGAACCCTTCCTTCCACCAGGCCGCACTCGCGCAGACACGCTACATGCGCCGAGACAGTGGACTGCGCCAAGCCCAGCTCGCCGGTCAGATCACCGACGCGCACCTCACCGCCGGCCATCCGCTTCACAATGGCCAGCCGGGTCGGGTCGCTTAGGGAATGAAAAAGGGCCGCGGCCGGGTCGAGTCGCCCGCACTGATCAGCAGATTCCAACAGTCCTATTATCGACATATGGCGATGATAGCGCAAAAGCCTGCTGTTATCGGAAGATTGCCATGGACGAAGGCGCTCGACCGCATGTGACATCCGGGTGGGGCCAACTAGAGCCGGGTGGATTCTAACCATCGTCGCAACACTCGGCGGTTAGGTATGTGTGGTTAGCAGCCTAGCAAAGCGCTCCGCGGGGGTGTCGTCGTTGAGGTTTTGCCTGGGCCGGTTGTTGAGGCTGTTTGCAACATCCGCGAGGTGCTGGGGAGAGTAAACGGACAGATCAGAGTATTTGGGAAAGTACTGGCGCAGCAGCCCATTGGTGTTTTCATTCGTGCCGCGTTGCCAGGGTGAGTGGGGATCACAGAAGTAGACCGGAATGCCGGTGGCTGCGGTGAATCCGGCGTGCTTGGCCATCTCACTTCCTTGGTCCCAGGTCAGCGAGGTTCGCAACGCAGGCGGCAGCTGACTGAACGCCGTGATGAGTCCGTCGCGCAGGTCCTCGGCACGATTGATTCCCGGCATATGCACCAGAAGCAGGTAGCGGGTGCTCCTTTCCACCAACGTGGCGATCGCGGACCGGTTCTGGGTGCCCATGATCAGGTCACCTTCCCACGCCCCGGGAACGGAACGGTCGCCGGCTCCGTCCGGCCGGTCGCTGATCATCAACACGTCGCCGGCGAACCTGGAGGATCTTCGGGCAATTGATCTGTTGGGTTTGCGCCGGTCCCGGCCGGTACGAAGGCATTTGACGAGTTCCCTGGAGAGCCCGCCGCGACCGCGGATGTAGAGGGCCTGGTAGATCGTTTCGTGGACGATGTGCAGATCCTTGCGCCCCGGGAAGGCCTTCTTCAGTTGACGGCAGATCAGACCAGGACTCCACCAGCGGTCCAGCATTGCCTGGATGTAAGCCTTCAGTTCAGGGAGCCCAGCGATCTTTCCCTGCCGTGGTCGCTGACGCCGGGTCCGGGCCTTCTTCTGGGCGTAGTGCGGGCGGTATTGTCCCGCCGGATTGCGGTTCCGGCGAAGTTCACGGCTGACCGTGGACGGGGACCTGCCCAGCCCTGCGGCTATCGAGCACAGGCTTTCCCCGCAACGGTGCCGGTCGGCAATGGTGATCCGCTCTTCTTCGGATAAGTACCGGGCGGAGATGACCGCCGGCTGCTCCCGCACCATGGTGATTGCCGCGTAACTGCGTGTCCGCCCGGTCGCCGGATCCCGGACCGTACGGCCGTTGCGCCAGTGCGAGCCGGTCTTCCGCCCCACTCCGACGATCCGGCAGGCTTCAGAATTATTGAATCCTTGCTTCATGAGCCGAATATAGTGCGCCCGCTCGGCCGTTTTCCCCGCGGGGCCCGGCTTCAACTGCCGTTTCTTCTCTACTGCCATTGCAACTCCTGAAATGCTCAGGTGTTGCGACGATGGTTAGAATCCACCCCGTCATGCCGGGGCCAGAAATACTTGACACATTCAGCCTTGTCGTCTTGGCTGTTCCGGATTGAGGTCGGCAGCCCCTCCACCGGCAACGATCCTATCTCGCGGCTGGGAGCTTTCGTGCCTGTACTGTTCGCAAAACAATTGCGGTCAATACTCCTCCCGCCATGATGACGAAGCAGGCCACCCCACCGTAGAAGAGCAGAGACGCAATGGCAGGAACCTTCGCTGAGGCGTCCGCTGCTGTACTCACGGACAACCAGTACCCTGCGGTGGCTGCAGTCCAGAAACCACCTGCGACGCAAACAACCCAAGATACAGGGGAGAACCAGCGACTGCCGGATCCATAGGAAAGGGCAACCGCCAGTACAGTCAGTCCTGCTGCGGCCAGAATCAGCCCTGCAAACAGGAAACGGCCCGCCAAGATCCCGACAAGAATACATGCCCCTGCGATCAGGACCAGGCGCCGGGCAGATAGCGGCATGCGCGCCTCCGGGCGAGGACCGGGAGACGTTTGCGGTTGGTACTGGAGACTTTCATCCCGATTTGTCATGTTTTCCTTGATTACTAACCACTGCTTTTAATGTTGTACAGAAGAGAGTGGCATACGGTGGACACTGCTATTTTCGTTCAAGAGGGGCGTGACGAAGAGCCCTATGGCCGATCGTCAGCGACGCGCCTCAAACGCGCTTCCAGAGGTTAGGCGGGCTGCTCCAGTGCGTTCAACGTAACTGTGACCAGTCTGAGCACGGCCTCAGGTGATGTAAGCCCGGCCGCGGCTCCGAGGGCATGGAAGCAGAAGGCCGCCAGCTCATCGGCGGCAACATCCGCACGGAAGACGCCGGCCGCCGAGCCCTCGTGGATAAGCTCTGCAAGGAAATCCAGGAGGTGCTGCTGGGCCTGCCCGGCGTGCCTGCTGTGGTGAAGCCGCGCCACCTCGGCATCGACGTGGCCGGCGTGTGACATGAACGCGTAGGCGTGTAAAACGGCTCCAAGCTGCTCGCGGGCTCCCACCGTCTGCTCTCTAATCTTGAGCAGCTCGCTGAGGTGGGCCTGGACCTGGCGCTCGTGCCACGCCAGCAGGATGGATTCGACATCCGGGAAGTACTTGTACAGTGTCGCACGTCCAATGCCGGCGCCCTGCGCGATCGCCGACATGGTCACGCCAGCAATCCCGTGACCAGCCACAAGGTTAGCGGCGGCATCAAGAACTGCTTGGCGCACCGCATCCCGGTGCGTTTCTATCGTCTCGTTCCAAAGCCTGGGCATGACCGAATCATACAACATGACGCACAATAGACATGATGACTGCCTGAATACATACTGTTTCACAAAACCAATAAAGGACCTGCATGACAAACCTTGGCTCCAACCCTGACAACGGTTCCACTGACAGCAGGGAGACGCCCCGACACAGGACCCCTCTTTGGGTGAAGGGGTTCCTGATTGCCGCAGCTGTGCTGGTCGTGGTCTTTGCGGTCGTGCACCTCAGTGGTGGCATGGTCATGAACCACACCCCATGAGGATGATGAGACCCGCTGTCCGGAAAGGAGCGCTGGCAATCCACATCATCTCTTCCGTAGGGTGGCTGGGAGCCATCGCCGGGTTCCTGGTCCTGGCGATCACTGGACTGACCTCCACCAACATCCAACTGGTCCGGGCAGCCTATGTCGGAATGGACCTCATCGGCTGGTCAATTATCTTCCCGCTAAGTCTGGCCTCTCTCGCTTCCGGAATCATCCAGGGGCTCGGCACAGTGTGGGGCCTGTTCCGGCACTACTGGGTTGTGATCAAGCTCGTGATAACCGCCTTGGCCACCGTCCTGTTGCTGGTGCACTTGCAGCCGGTTACCGCGATGGCAGCCATGGCCACGGCCGCGGACCTGCGGCCCTCCGACATGAATGCCATGAGGATACAGCTCGTGGCTGACGCCGGTGCCGCCATGCTGGCGCTGCTCGTCACCACGATTTTGTCCGTGTACAAGCCCCGTGGGCTCACCCGGTACGGAGAGTCCGTCAGTGCGCAGAAGAATACCGGGGCGGGGTCAGCCAAAGGCACAAGCGCTTGATGCAGACCAAAGAACACGTGAGCCTACAGCTACTGCCTCAGGTTCCGTTCCGTGATCATTCTTCGCGCATCGGGTCGACGTGCGGGAAAACTTCGGCTGGAGTTGCCACGTCAGTGGCAACCAGCCCGAGCACATAAACTGCGGCAAAACTGGCCGCGGCCGAGAGCATTACTACACCTGACACCATCTCGACTGACCATCCGAGGGGTCCTGTGACTCTGAGCGCCAGAAGCTGGCCGGACCATAGCAGTGCGGGTAGCAGGGCGGCCAAGACCAACTCTTGGATTCTCGCGCTGGCTTCAAAGCGCCGCAGGCCACAAAGGACAACGTCACCGATTGTGCCAGCCGCAACTGCAGTGACCGCAATGAAAGGATTGGAAAAATTCGCAACCACTAGGGCCAGCATGGCCACCGAAGCAACCAGAAAAGTCACCGTGCCCGGACCGGCCAGATTGGATCGAATCAGGTATGCCAACGGAACGACAATAGCCAGCGATGTCACGACATAGCTGGCCAAACCAGCGGAGGCGATGGGACTCGGCGGTTATGTGCTCAGCTGATCCCCTATGGGGCGCTTGGGAGCGTTCCACCAATGTAAGTCGGTGCCTACCGACGCGCTCCCCCGCCGTTGGTCAAAAACGTCCTCCCTCCGTTCTGACGGACGTTGATTCCGGCAACGAGTTCCTACAGCCTGATCCATTGACCGATCCTGGGTCAGTAGGTGTCATTTTCGGGAGTCGTCTGCACCGAATGTCAGAAGCCGTCTGCACACGAACTTTAGGGTCCCCTATCGCGTAATCCTGTCGGCCTCGCGGCCCTTCCTGCGGTCAGCCGTGGGTGGGTTCGCCGGTAATTCTGTGATCTGCGTGGTTGATGGTCTCGCGGATAAGCCTCACGAGATGCCCGTCTCGGAGGGAGTAGATAACGTGGCGGCCGTCTTTACGGGTGTCCACGAGGCCGCTGAGCCGGAGTTTGGCCAGATGCTGGCTCGTCACAGTCCGGGGCACCCCGACGGCTGCTGTGAGCTCCGTGACCGTCTTCGGGCCCTCGGTGAGCTGCCAGAGCAGGTTCAGCCTGGTCGGTTCGGCGAGCATCCGCAGGGTTCCGGCAGCCGTTTCCAGCAGCTGTGGTCCCGGCGTGACCGGGTGTACCAGCGAAGCTACGTCAGGGGCGGGGCTAGATGCGCTGTGGGGCTGGCTGCTCAACGCTCTGCTCCTTCTCGGCCGGTCCCTGGCCGGTCCGGGAAGTGTGTCGGGGCCAGGACAGAAACGCTCCTGCACTGCCTATCATCGCAATAATTGTCAGCGCCAGCGCAGCCCAGCCCAAACCGGCGATTGCCCCGACCCAGCCGGCCAGCGGATAGGTCAGGATGTAGCAGGCATGGGAAAGGGAGAACTGGGCCGTGAACACGTAAGGCCGCGTGTCCTCCGTCGACGCGTCCCGCAGCAGCCGGGACGATGGTGTGAGAATAGTAGAGTTCGCGGCGCCCAGCAGGAACCACAGGCCCAGCAGCAGCCACCAGCCCGTGCCCGGGGCACCCAACAGTGTCAGGGCGGCCGCGCCGGCCAGGACCAGCGGAATGACGCCCGCGCCGGTGAGCATCACGGACCGGTCCCCGAACCGGTCCAGGACCCGCGGGGCGGACAGGGCTACGATCATGGACCCGACACCAAAGCAGGCCAACGCCAGAGCCAGGTCTGTGTTCGGCCGGTGCAGGACGTCACGGACGTAAACGACGGTGTTGACCAGGACCAACGCCGTCGGCGCGGCAACAACCAGGTTCAGGGCCAGCAGGGAGCGCAGGCGCCGGTTCCGCCAGAAGATCCTGGCACCCAGGGTGGTCCGGTGCCACAGCGAGGCCTGTTGCCCAGTCGCTGCCGGGACTTTCGGCAGCACGGTAATCGCGACCATGAAGGCCGAGAACAGGAACCCTCCCACGGTGCCGAGGAAGAGGTTGTTGTAGCTGAGCACGGTGAGCAGCAGTGCCGCGATGGCCGGGCTGACCAGGGCTTCCATGTCGTAGGCCAGCCGGGACAGGGACAGCGCCCGGGTGTAGTCCTTCTCATCTTTCAGGATGGTGGGGATCAGGGATTGGAACGCCGGTGTGAACGTCGCAGACGCGGACTGGAGCAGGAAGATCACGATGTAGATCTGCCAGACATCGGTGATGAAGGGCAGGGAGAGCGCCATGGCGGCCCGGATCAGGTCAGCACCGATCAGGACCCGCTTCTTTGGCCACCGCGCGACCAATGCGTTGATCACCGGGGCAAGGCCCACATAGGCGAGCATCTTGATCGTCAGAGCAGTCCCGAGCACCGCGCCGGCGTTGCTGCCAGCCAAGTCATAGGCCAGAAGGCCCAGCGCCACGGTCAGCAGACCGGTACCAATCAGGGCCACGACCTGCGCGGCAAACAGCCGCCGGTACGTGACATTCCGCAGAACCGACAACATCAACCAAACCCCTAAGTGCATACGTGCATGTATATGCACCAATACTACCCTTTCGCGGCAGCTGGATCGGATTGCGTTGGACTCATGGTCGGCCCGGCCGACTCGGCCCCTCGGGCTGCGGCAGGGTGGCGGCCCCGCGCTCTGGCCCTACACTGAACCCATGGTTACAGCCTTGCGTGTGCCGGAGTCTGGCCGTAGATGAGTCTGCCAACGATGTTCCTGGGCGCACTGTTATCCGCTTTTGCCGCCGTGGCGCTCCTGGTGCTGGTGCGCCGGGAACGCCGGGTCAGTGTCCTGGTAACTGCAGCCGGTTCCGCGCTCCTTATGCCCATGATCTGGAATTCGATCCTGAACTGGACCGGAGCAATCGGCCTGTTTTCCCACGACCTGCCGTTCGCACCGTTTCCGGTCAGCTGGCAGGACACTGGAACAGCCGTATTCACCCTGGCGGGAACTGCTGTAGCCCTGATGATCGGACCATGCAGGCACGATGCGCCCCGCAGCATTGCGGGAACAGCTGCCGCAACGGCACTGGCGGCCCTGATCATCGACGTCTACCTTTACTGACTTTTGTGCCGCAGGCCAGGACTGTGCCTGCAAATCAGTGATGCATCTTGCCAACGCTTGGGCCGAGAGGGAGGCCTGGGTCAAGGCGCTGACTTGTCAGATTCATACAAGGGCCTGAGGTTGGCCCAGATCCCAAGGTAATGAGACGGGTGCCAAGCGCGTCCGGTGAAACCTGCGCCCGTAGACCCCCCTTCCAGGATGGGCTCCGTCGAACTCCGGCCTTCCTGGCAGCTAGGAGGCGCAGCAGGAGAGTTTGGAGACATCCGTGGTGAAGGACTGGGCGGCGATCTTGATCCCTTCGGCCATAGTCAGGTACGGGCTCCACAGGTTCGCCACCTGAGCCACGGTCATCCCCGCCTCCAGGATGTAGACCCCGGCTGCGGCGAGGTCCCCGGCGTCCTTGGCGACGGCGGTGATTCCCACGATCCGTCCGGTGTCGGCGTCGGCGACGATCTTGATGAAGCCGCGGGTGTCCTTGTTCACCAGGGCCCGGGGGACGTATTCCAGGGGCAGGACCCGGCATTCGCACCGGATGCCCGCCTCGTTGGCTTCCTTGTCCGTCATCCCGACCGCCGCCAGGGCGGGGCTCGTGAAGGTGACCCGGGGCAGGTGCCGGTAGTCGACCTCGCGCCCGGCACTGTTGAAGGCGTTCTCCACCACCAGGGAGCCGTGGGAGGCCGCGACGTAGACGAATTCGCGGTGTCCGGTCACGTCCCCGGCAGCCCAGATCCTGGGGTTGGTGCTGGCCAGGGTGTCCTGCACGAGGATTTCGCCGCGGTCTCCGGTCTTGACTCCGACGGTGTCCAGGTTCAGGCCTTCGGTGACCGGGCGCCGGCCCATGGCGACGAGCAGCCGGTCGGCCCGGAATTCCTCGTGCCCGCCGGAGACGGCCGCGGTCGCGACGATCTCTCCGGTGGCCGGGTCGGTCCGCACGGACGATACGGTGGCACGGCGGACGACGCGGATGCCTTCGTCGGCGAAGACACTCATCAGGGCCCGGGAGGCTTCGGGTTCCTCGGCCGAGGCGAGGCGGGAGCGGACCAGCATGGTGACCCTGGACCCGAGGCGGGCGAAGAGCTGGGCCTGTTCCAGCGCCACGTACCCGCCGCCGATAACCAGCAGCGAGTCCGGAACCTCTTCCAGTTCCATCGCCGTGGTGGAGGTCAGGTAGTCCGCGTCCTGCAGCCCCTCGATCGGGGGCGCCCACGGAGCGGACCCGGTGGCCACCAGATAGTGCGCCGCCCGGACGGATTCCCGAGCACCGTCCTTTCCGGTGATTTCCAGAACCGGATCGTCCGGCGGGCCGGCGAACACGGCATTGCCCTGACGCAGCTCCCAGCCGTAGTCCGCGATCAGGTCCACATATTTATCCGAACGCATCGTCTCTACCAGGGAACGCTTCCCGCCGATCAGCCCGGCCATGTCCACTTCCCCGGCGGAGGTGCTGATGCCGGGGAACCGGCCAGAGGTGTCCAGGGCAACATGTCGGGCCTCCGCCGCGGCCAACAGCGCCTTGGACGGCACACAGCCGGTGTTCACGCACGTCCCGCCCACGGTGGAACGCTCGATCATCAGCACGCGTTTGCCCAGGTTGGTCGCCCGGATCGCGGCCGCGAACGCCCCTCCACCGGAGCCGATGACCGCCAGATCAAAATCAGGTGTTCGTTCAGACATGAATCCTCCAAAGTCGTACAGCAGGGCCATCCGGCAATACCCGCAACGGCGCGTCGTGTATGGGTCTGCCCTCAGTCTGCACCTTCCCCCATGGGGGAAGGTCAAGAGGCGTCGCCAGCACGGAACCGTGGAGCCCTGACCCGGCTCAACGCCCCCGGAAAACGGCGGGCTTCCCCGGCCAGGCGGGCCCATACGGTTTCCTGTATCGTTTCTTGACCTTCCACGAAACTGGAAGGTCAAGAGGGAAATTCCCCGGGACAAGAGGTGCATGATGCGTATCGGCGAAACCGCCGCAGCCGCCGGCCTGACAGCCAAGACCCTGCGGTTCTACGAGGACCGGGGCCTGCTGCCGGCCGCCGACAGGGCCCCTAACGGATACCGCGACTACCCCCACGAAACGATCAGCCGGCTGGAATTCATCCGCCGCGGCCGCACCGCCGGACTGACCCTGGCCCAGATCGGGGACATCCTCTCGGTCCGGGACATCGGACAGGCCCCCTGCGTGCACGTGCGGGATCTGCTGGCCAACCAGCTCCGCGACCTCGATGCCCAGATCGCAGAACTCACCGCACTGCGGGCAACCGTCGCCGAATTCCATGACGCCGCGGCCGCCGGGGACCCCGCAGCCTGCGACCCCGAACGCATCTGCAGCTACCTCTAACGAGAGCCAAGGCCAATGCCAGTTCGCCGCTACTGAATTCATAGTGCCCGGCAGACTTGCACTCGAGACATACACGCGACCACAAGGAGAATTCATGACCACCGCCATCTCAGTCATTGTCTTTGATGTCAACGAAACCCTGTCAGATATGTCGCCCATGGGGGAACGCTTCAGCGAGGTCGGGGCGCCGGCCGAGCTGGCCAAGCTCTGGTTCGCCACGCTGCTGCGTGACGGCTTCGCGCTTACGGCCAGCGGAGACAACGGATCGTTCGCCGCCATCGGGGCCGACGTACTCCGGGGACTCCTGACCGGGGTGGAGCTTAACCGGCCTCTCGACGCGGCGGTCGACCATGTTATGGCCGGCATGAACGGCCTCGGGGTACATCCAGATGTCCCCGAGGGGGTCAAGGCCCTCGCCGCGGCAGGGTTCCGGCTGATCACCCTCAGCAACGGCTCGGCCCAGATCGCCGACAGGCTGTTCAGTGAAGCCGGGATCCGGGACGCGTTTGAGTCGCTGCTCTCGGTCGAAGACGCGCCCGCCTGGAAGCCCGCCCGGGCCTCCTATGAATATGCCGCCGCCTCCGGGGCCGACCCGGCCGGCATGCTGCTGGTGGCCGTGCATCCGTGGGACATCCACGGCGCTGCCCGTGCCGGGCTGCATACAGCGTGACTGAACAGGACCGGGGGTAGCTACCCGGGCCAATTTGAAGGTCCTGAATTCATCATCAGAGCCCTGACCGAACTTCCCGCGGCCCTGGCAGCAGCGCACTGAGCCGGGCTTACGCCAGCGCCCGTGCGACGTCGTAGCTGGCTGATTTGAGCAGGTTGTTCCGCGCCCTGTCGTAACGCCTGGTGGTCCGCGGATCAGCGTGACCCATGCTGTCCTGCAAGGCGTGCAGCGAGGTTCCGCTGTCCAGGGCGATCGTGGCGAAGGTGTGCCGCAGGCTGTGCGGGCTGATCTGGCCCTGTATTCCGGCTCTCCCAGCCAGCCGCTCTACGGTCCGGAATGCCTCTGAGCGGTTCCAGGGTTTCCCGGTGGCTGTGGTGAAGAGCGGAAGGCTCTGCGCCGGACCGTGGCCCAGAACCAGGTCAGCGCCGGAGGTGCCCAGGTAAGTATTCAGCGCAACCACCGCCGGCGCGGGCACGGCGACCTTGGCGGACTTGCCTCCCTTGCGCTGTATCCGAAGCGTGCGGTGTCCTGCGTCGTGGCCATAATCCGCGGTTCTCGCGTTGAGCGCTTCGCTGATGCGGACGCCGGTGAACACCAGCAGGTTTACCAGGGCGTTGGAACGGTGACTGTCCCTGTGAGCGACCGCCAGCAGTGCCCTCGCCTGGTCGCGGTTCAGCCCCTGGGTCGAACTGTGGTCTGCGTCCACATTTGGCCTGACCACGGTCGCCACCGGGTTCCGGTCCACGACGTCTTCAGCCAGTGCATACCGATAGAAGCTCGACACCGCAGCGAGCGTCCTGGCCACCGTCGAAAGTGCTCCCGTCAGGGTGTGCCGGTAGCCGTCCACATGCACCCGGCGCACCGTGAGCAGGTCCAGGTTCAGATCATCGAGCCAGAGACAGTACCCGGCAAGATTTCGGGTATAAGCAGCCAGCGTGTGCGGTGAACTCTGCGCCAACTGCCACGCCGCAATTATGTGGGCGTGTCTATCTGCGTTTCGAGACACGGCGGTGTTATAAGCGAGATCCATAATTGACCTTCTCACATAATCCACATCATAAGCGACATTATGGTGTGGATTTGGAGCGTGTTGGGAAATCTCTAAAAAGTCGCAAATTCATGGCCATTTCGTTTGACGGGATTTACGTTCTCTATGTGCGCGGTCTCGAGGCAATAGGAAAAACTGGAAAGTACGGTTGCTTTCCAGCTTCTCCGTCTCTATGCCGCGTCGGGCTCGTTAGTCCTCGCGATGACCCAATCTGCGCCTCCGGAGACCGCAGTGCGACGGCTTAGGCCGCTGGCTTTCATCTTCGCCTCAAGGTCCGCGCTCACCGCTCGTACGTCGCCCAAGGCGGCCCGGGCAGCAGCTCGCCCAGGCTCGGGCAGGTGCTGCTTCCACGATGAATGTCGCGCGCAATGTTTGACGGCAAGTCGGCCAACCTCGTATGCCCTCACGCATACACGGTTAAGGACATACCCCCGGAGGAATGCGAATAACAGTGTGACTGACGGTGCTGCGATCCCTGCATTATCAGGCAGAACGGTGCGAACACCACATGAACATCAGGGTCGTACTTCTGTCTGTTTAGGCGCATGGATCTGCCAGGAGACAGCAGCCGGGGCATGGACGGATAATGAGCGGCTATGGCACCAAATGCTGAGGTTCCCGTCGTCCCTGCCCAGGGGAAGAGTGGGGCCCGCCTGGTTCAGTTGATGTCCGCGCGACGCATGCCAGGCCCCGGCATATCCAGGTGTTCTCGCCAGCTCGGTCTGCATAACGAAAAGAAAGAACCCCGACAGCCTGGGCTGTCGGGGTTCCGTTGAGGCCTGTCAGGAGCCGCTGATCTTCCCTGCCGCGATGAGCTGCTGGGCGCGCTGCTGCTGCTCATCGTCGCCGAAGCGCGCCACCGCCGTCATCAGGTCCATGCCATCCTCAAGTCCGCCATAGATGTCCTCCAGCCGCTCGCGCGAGCCGCCGAGCAGGCTGATACCGCCCAGCGCGTTGATCTGCTCGAGCTGCAGGTACGCGCGGTACACGAGATCGACGTGCACACCGTCATCAGCGGTGAAGGGGTTCGGGACGTAGTCGGCGTCCGGCGTAAGGCCATCCGTGTCGAGGCCCAACTGGGCCAGCTCGTTATTGTTCATGGATGCTTCTCCTTGGTTTTGGGACTGTCACTCGGCTGTGAGGATTCTCGATCTGAGACCGTCAGGATGCACCCGGCCGGGCTCCGCCTGGCTGTAACGCCAGCGGGCCGACCACGATGATCAGGTTGCTTTGGGCGTCACTTACCTTGGTGTACCAGGACGTCATCGACGCCTTTCAGCATACCCATGGGTGGACCAGCAAGCGTGGCATGCAGAAAGTGAATGAGCAGTTGTTCAAGGGCCTGCCGGAAGGGCCTGAAGAGGTTGGCCGGCTGGGCAGGACGCTGTGGCCCGGATGGGCTCAGGTGCCGGCGTTCTACTTGCATGCCATCGCACGGCGAGGACGACCTGCTCAGTAAGTGAGAAATCCGGAGCATGGTCGATCCGAGTGGTGCGCCGCGTGGAGCTGACTGTTTAACCCAGCCTGACTTAGTCATTTGCGGGGCGGGTGTGCAGAGCTGATGAGGAGATGACTGAGGCGAGCATCCAAGCGGCGGCATAGGTGAACGCGACTGTTGGGGAGAAGGCTGCCCAGAGGATCCCTGCTGTGACGGTGGCACCGAGGTCTCCGGCGGATTGGATCAAGCCGAGAATCCCGTAGCCGTTACCTCGCAGGCGGTCCGGCAGGGACAGCGCGACGGTTGTTGCTTCTGCTGTCTCGGCAAAGCCGATGCCGATTCCGGCGAGCAGGAATCCTGCCAGGACTGGCGCCCAGCCGGGTGGCCCGAAACCGAACAGCAGGTAAGCGCCGAGGTAGGCGGTGCCGCCGGCGGCGAAGACGGGCCGGGGGCCGGCGTGGTCGGCAAGGTGACCGCCAGCGAGGGACGCGATGGTCGCGGCGCCGTTGTGGGCGGCGTAGAAGAAGATCGCGAGGGATGCTGCCGCTGCGGGTTCGCGCCCTTCGGTGGTGAGCAGTTCCGTGGCGCGAAGGATCAGCAGTGTGGTGGCCAGGTTCCCCAGTTCGAAGAACGATACCGGTATTAGTGCCTTGGCCACGCCGCTGCGGCGCAGTTCGCCGAGGTTGAAGCTGAGTTTCTGCCGCCCGGTTGGTGTGGAGAGGATGTTCCTGGCGTGCCGGGCTGCTATGGTGATCGCGACGGCGGCGAAGATGCTGGGGATGAAGGACAGCAGGATCGCTTCGCGGATACCTATGAGTCCTACGAGGGTTCCGGCGAGCAGGGGGCCGGCGATCGCGCCGGCGTTGTCGCCGGCCCGTTCGAGACCGGCGGCCCGTCCGTATGCTGCGCGCGGGGTGATGGAGACGAGAAGGGTGTCCCGGGCCGGGGAACGGACGCCGCGGGAAGCCCAGGCTATGCCGCGCAGGATGCCCACTTGCCACACCATGGTGCAGATGCCGATCAGGGCGGTTGCTACGGCGGTGAGGAGGTAACCGCCGGAGGCGATCTTCGCGCGGCGTGAGGGCTCGTTGGATAAGGGGCCGCCGGCCAGTTTGCTCAGCCCGACCAGCGCGTCCGAGACTCCCTCGATGGCTCCCAGCGCGGCCGGACCCGCGTGCAGTGTTGAGGTCAGGAACGAAGGGAGCAGCGAGGTGACCAGTTCGTGGCCGGAGTCGCTGAAAAACGATGCACTTCCGACGCCGATGATGCCTTTGTTCAGCCAGGTGCGGTCCGTATCCGGTTCCTGCACAGGATCACCGGCCCGGTTGCTGATCTGTTCCGGGTCCGTCCCGCCGGTTTGGGGGGTGCTCTCAGCCATGGCGCCGCAAACGCTCGTCGGGCTGGCTCAGTGTCTTCATGATTCTCCTGTGGCTGCAATGGCGTCCGGGCACCTCCGTCATTAATTTTTCGGTCACGAGATGAAGGCTGAGGAGGTGACCGCTGCGGCCGTGCCGACTATGGAAGCCAGCAGCGCGACGGCTAGGTGGGTGGCCGGGACGGTGAAGCCTCCGTGTCCCTCTGCCTGGACGGAGAGCGCGAAGCAGGTTCCGGCATAGGTGCACAGTCCTGATGCTGCGCCCAGGCCAAGGGCGGAAAGTGGTCCTGGGCCGGCTGCTGCAACGATGGCTCCGGTGATGAGGCCCAGCACCAGGGCGGTCCCGGTTTCAGCTGCCCAGATTTTCCTGGTCCGGGTATCGCCGAGCAGGCGTTGAAGCAGTGTCCTGATCAGTGACCCGGCCAGCGCACCGGCACCCACGACCAGCATCATTACCGGAGCTGCGATGGCCGGCGCGGTGGAATGTTCCATGGGTCTCCTCTGGTCGTGGCGAAGGGGATGTCGGGGTTCTGCGCCTTAGCCCGATCCTGGTGTCTGGTGTTCCTGCCAGCGTTTGCTGCAGGCGTCGACGATCGTGATGGCATCCTGGATCGAACCCCAGCCCAAAACCTGCGTTGGTGATCCTTGGTGGAGGTCTTTGTAGTGGTCGAAGTGGTGCCGGATCTGTTCCTGCCACCGAGTGCCCAGGTCTTCGAGGGACCGGATTCTGTCCCCGGCGTCCCTGTCATCGGCGGGGACAATGACGATTTTGTAGTCGGGGTCGTCCCCGTCGCGAAAGTCCAGTAAACCCAGGATGCGGCCGGAGATGACCAGTCCGGTGGGCAGCGGCTCGCGGGTCACGCAGAGGATGTCCAGTTCGTCACCGTCTTCGTCCAGCGTTTGCGGGATGAAGCCGTAGTTCACAGGCTTGGCAAAAATCATGGGGTCCACCCGGTCCAGACGGAATGCTCCGGTTGTTCTGTCCCATTCGATTTTGTGGCTCGACCCCATGGGGATGTCGATCACACCGGTCACGAGGCCGTGCTGGTAGTCCCCGCAGCTGTAGAGGGAATTGAAATCAGTCATGGTGTTCCGTCCGCCGTCCCCGGCATGTTCCTGGGTGGATTCCGTCAGGGTTCTGAGGTGAAGATGCTGCCGTGCCAAGGGGCGTCTGCGGCGGGGGTTTTGGGCCGAAAGTTCTCATGGCTCTCCTGTCCAGGCATACATCACCAGACAGGAACTATCAGCCGGCTCGGCGGTTCGGACAGGGAGAATTTCCTGTCCCGGCGAGATCCATCACCGTTTCCCCAGTAATCAATCACATTAGCCCCAGCAGAAGCAAGGGACGGCGATGTTTTCCAGCGTTGCCGCGGGCCCTGCGCCGGTCGCAGGGAAAGGTGGCCCGCGTAGACTCACCACGCCTTCCGGGCCAGGCTGGACGTTCGGACTTGGTGCGCGAAACGGCTCGATGGAGTAACTCAAGGGCCTTCAGAGCGAGAGGATTGATGGCATGAGCACACAGCCCGCCGGCACATGCTGCCATCCGACGTGATGAGCGATCAGCCGGAGGGTGAGATGAACCGGCGGCGCCCGGTGGCGATCGAGCGGATCATCCCGTATGGCACGGGTCCGGCTGCTCGCCGGGCGGCCTTCCGGGAAGCGGACCGGCTGTGGAATGAGGGCACCGCCGCCAGGGCAAGTTTCCATCCCAAGTACGGTGTGTGGGCCGTGCTCATCTTCGCCGGCGGTGTCCGGCGGCCGCCGGCGGATTGATCCTCCGTCCGGCACTTCCACGAGTACAAGGCCGCCAGGGCAAGGAGTCAACAAGGCCCGGGGGCCGGCCCGGGTCTCCTCCCGTGATGTTCAGCAGGGACGGCGGGGCGGTTTCTAGAGGGTCCGTTGGGTGCCTGTCGTGATTGGCGGCGGATCGGCAGCCCGTCGTTCCTCGGCCGTGCCGGGGGCTGCGGGTCCGTGCTGATTGGCGAAGATGCGCAGGTACAGGTCCTTGCCGTAACTGGTCGCTGTTGGTTCGCCCTGCTGCAATTTGTAGGTGCGTTGGCCGTCTTCACGCCGTTCGGCCTGCAGGAACAGGGCATCGGGCAGGCCCTGGGTGAATAGCGAGTGGGCGAGGTCGAACAGGTGGGTGACAAAGAAGACCCGGACTCCGCGCTCGGTCAGGGCAAGGATCACGTCCCGGGCGATGTCGGAGCCTTCACGTTCGTTGGTGGCCGCGAACGATTCGTTGAACAGGACGATGGAGGAGCTGGTGAGCCTGTCGGTGATGGTGTTCATGCGGGCCAGCTCCTCCTCGAGCTTTCCGCTGGTGAGGCTGGCGTCCTCTTCCCGTTTGAAGTGTGTGTGCAGGCCGTCGCAGGGGGTGGAGCTGAAGTAGTCGGCACAAACGAACATCCCGGCCTGCATCATCAGCTGCGCCAGCCCGACCGCGCGCAGGAAGGTCGATTTTCCGCCCTGGTTCGCGCCGGTGATGATCACCATCGTTTTCCCGTCGGCGGGGAGGTCGTTGCCGGTGACGGTGGTCCCGGCCAGGGCCAGGGAGGGGTCCCCGAGCTCACGGGCCGAACACACGGGCCCCGTCCCGGCCTCGTACGCTTCTGGTTTGGGCAGGCACAGAGGCGCCCCGGCTGCTTCGAGCCGTTCGCGCAGATTCAGGCAGGCGACATAGAAGCCCAGTTCGTTCCGCAGTGCTTTGAAGAAATCCACGATGTGGTCATCGGCCTGGGCCAGGGCGTTCGCGGCAAGGTTTAGGCCGCGGTCCCGCAGCGTTGACAGGGCGCGGTAACCGCCCTCGTCGCGGTCGGGGATCTGGAAGGACAGGGCTGACCGGTCCGGGACGAACCACTGGCGCAGGAGCCGTTCGAGCCGGCCGCCTGGAATCGCCGCGGATCTGCGCAGCCTGTACCCGGCGCCCTCATTGGCCGTTCCGAGACCTGCACTGATCTCCACGCCCCCGCGGAATTTCAGGCGCCTGAGGTGGATGTCGACGGCGTCGAAATACTCGTCGCTGAGTTCATCGGTGATCATGGTGAAGAAACGACGCATGCCGGGAGACGTGAAGTCCTGGAGGGCGTCGGCGGCCAGCCGGCGCAGGTGACGCAAAACGGCCATCAGGGCGTTCAGTGATTCGATGGACCGGCCCAGCACGGCCTCGGGGTAGTTGTTGAAAATGCTGCGGTAAATCTTCTTTTCGGCCTCGACCGCTTCCACGGCCAGCCCGTAGAGTTTCCGGACCGTGCCGGGGTGTTCAAGGCAGTCCACGAGGATTTGCTGACGGTAGATAATGTCATCGGGCGCGCTCATGCTTGCCATAACCGTCCGCAGGGCAACGTCGCGGAGGAATTCATCGCCGTCGGCCATGGCCTCGATAACCGGGTTAAGGGCCAGATCGTTGATGAGCTCGGGGGCGTTCGGTGGCAGTGGCAGGTCGGCTTGTGCGGGGTCGCTGTCGCGGTAGAGCAGGAATGCCTTCATGAGTGGATCCGTTCCTTGAGCGCGTCATAGTTCAGGCCGTATTTGCGGGCCAGGACCTTGGCGTAGGCGCGGCCGTCGGCCCGGCGCCGGACAATTTTTAACGTCCGGACCGAGGGATCCTCGGGCATGACGGTGCTGACCATGCTCACCGTGGTGGTGCTGACCGAGGCCAGCTCCTCGACGAACGTCACACATACGCAGATCAGGCCCAAAGCAACGACACGTTCCAACACTTCCCGGCCCAGGTAGATGGCGTCGTTCAAGGTCGTGGAGGTGAAAATTTCGTTGAGAACGATGACGCTGCGCGGTGTCGCCTGGGCGAGGATCCGCTGGACCCTGACCAGGTCATCTTCGAGTTTGCCCCGCAGGTCCATCCGGTTTTCTTCACGCTCGAAATGCGTGTAAATCCCGTCCGGAAGGAACAGCCTGGCCCGGGTGCCCGGAACGGGCAGGCCGAGGGCGGCGAGGTAATGCAGCTGGCCGACGGTCCGGGCGAAGGTGGTCTTCCCGCCCTGGTTCGGGCCGGAGACAATGAGGATCCGTTCAGCCCCTGTCAGCTCAAGATCATTGGTGACCACCGGCGCCTTGTCGCGGACGAGTTTCACGGCCAGTGCCAGGTCGAACGTGTCCGCGGCGCTGGTCTGCTTGGAGGTGGCGGAGACCTGCGGGTAGCAAAAGCGCAGGCCTGCTTCTTTCAGGGGGCGGATGTGCCGCAGGTAGGAGGTGTAGAACTGGATTTCCCGGTCGAACCGGGCAATGACAGGGTTCTGGAACGATGCGTGCCGGGCACAAAAGTCCTTGAGCCGGGTGAAGGTGTCGGCGAAAAGGACCGCCACACGGTCAAGCACCTGCGCTTCGACATGGTCGATCTCGACCGAGGTCGGGAGCTTGCTGCTGTAGTCCTTCACTGCCCCTTGCCGGAACCTGGCGAACGTTGCCTCCACTTCGGCGGTGTAGTCCACCTCCCCCCGGTAGGGGCTGACGCTGACATGTCCTCCATCGATACGAATTTTGTAGGAGACCGCGTCAAGATCAGCCCGTATTCCGTCCGCGTCCGTTCGGAGCCCGGAAAAGAAACCGGACGAAACGTAGGTGTCCAGGAACGCCGTGAACGCCCTCAGCCCGGACGAGCGCACACCTGCGGCGGTCAGCTCCTCACACAGCGCAACAACGGCAGAGCAATACGTTTGTGCTGCAGCGAGGATCAGGGCCTGTTTTTGCAGCTTGTAATGGAGCTTCCCCGCCTGGCCCAGCTGCTCGCGGACCACTTGCATCCTGCGGCTGAAATCTTCGATCGATGCCAGGCAGGACGGGTTTTCCAGATCAGCGAACACCTCGTGCCGGAACCTTACCGTGTCCGGGTCCTGGCATGGGGCATGGAAGAAGGGGACGAGGTCATACCCGGCGCGGCCGGAGGTCACCGTCCCGATGATGGCATCGAGCTGCAGATCCTTCAGGGTCTCCCGGAACAGAGGACCTTCTGTGGCTGGCACCGCCCCAAGAACACTCACTGCCATGGCGCACCACCGGTCCTGGCGGTTGCCGCAAGGCAGCCCGGCGCCAATGCGGCACCATGATGGATTCCGGGTGTGGGAAATGCCTGGTTAAAGACTGGCATGTCAGGGCTCCGTCCGCCGTCAGTTTCGGACAGGAACCATAGGCCGTGAGGCTGTTTGGACCGGTAACCTTTCCGGTCCTGGCGGGATCCACCGCCTGAACACTATTTTACCTGTCCCGGGAACGATACGGTAGCACCGGGGGCAGGACCGAACACAGACAGGGGGGCAGCCGACAGCCCCTGGCCCCGCCTCCAGGGTTCACAAGCACTGACCGCGGCCCCGGCAGGGAAACCGAAGACCAGCCAGGCAAGGTAAAGTTGCCACGGCGATGGATCCCGCCTGAGCTGGACAGCTCGAACCGCCGCATGGCTGATGGTTCCTGCCTTTGAGACCGAAGGTAGGTGACCTATGCCCGGCGCCCGGGACCGCCCGCGCGAAGGCCCCGTCCTGTCCCAGGATTTCCCTTGGCCCGCCCTTGTACGCCCGGCCCCCACACGTACCCCGGGGTGGAGTCCATTACCAGCAACGCCTGGTCAAGCAACGCCGCCGGGCGCCACGGGCCACTTCCAAACAGGCCGATTGTAGACATCACACAACTCATGGGGCCGTGCCGCGGCCCGGGAGGAGAACTTAATGGATCGTGACTGGTACCTGGCCCTAAACTTGCTGGCCCGGCAGACGCCGTGGCTCCATGGCTTTATGGCCTCCTATGCCCTGTGGGGCGGCCTGGTGCTGCTGTCGGTGCTGCTCGTCATCGGCTGGCTGAGGGGGCGGCTGCAGCCAGATGCTCCTGCACGCTCAGCCTCGGCTCTGCTGACCGGGGTGGCCGTAGTGGCCGCAGTGGTCCTGAACCAGCAGCTGCTTTCCCCGGTGGTCGGTCGTGTCCGGCCGTGCCATGCCGTTGCCGGGGCCCTGGCGTTGCTGCCATGTGGCCAGGACTTCTCGATGCCCAGTGACCACTGCATCATGGCCGGAGCATTCATGGCAGGACTGTTCTTTGTCAGCAGGAGACTGGGGATCGTGGCGGTAATTGCGGCCGCGGCCCTGGCTTTCGGCCGCGTGTATACGGGCATGCACTACCCGACGGACACCATGGCAGGTCTTGCCGCAGGAGCGCTCATCGCCCTCGTCCTCCAGTGGATACTTCACCGGCCGGTGTCGCGGCTGCTGCTGCGCCTGACCCGAACCCCGCTGGCCGTGCTCGTGCAGGCACCCAGGGCCGCCACGGACGCCGCATGTTCCCGGCAGCCCGGGAAGATGACCGAGTCCACGATGGCCCGCGGTACCAGGCGTGAGCCATAAACCAAAGGGCAGCAACCCGGCGCGTCCAACCCCGGCCTGTGCCGGGCAATAACCGGGTCGCTATGTCAACCTTTGTTGGCCCCGGCAGGACGGTTATTTTTGGCCCCAGCCGGCACGTTCTTTAGGGTCTTTGAAACGGTTGCTAGCTGTGGTTCCAGACTTTGATCGAAGACAGCAGCAGCAGCAGGACGAGCAGGGGAATGAGGACCAGGCTGGGAACAACGCCCAGCAGGAGCCCGCCGATCACGGTTCCCGTGATGGAGCCAGCGTCATGGCGACCAGGAACGGCTTGTTTTGTCCGAGAACGGCGAAGCTTTTGTCTCTGCTGAAGCGGGCGAACGCCACGGGCATGGTGGGAAGCGACACCGCCAAGGATAGGCTCCCTGCGATCTTGATGTCGGTGCCGTAGAGCAGGACGATCGTGGGGATAAGCAGCTCCCCGCCGGCGATACCCATCACGGCAGCCACGACACCGATGACGATGCCGGCGACGACTCCAAGCACCGTCCGTGGACCGGCGGGAATGTTGAGCGGGTCCACAGCGAAGAAATGGGTGACAAACAGCAGCACGGCGATCAGGACGAGCAGGACCGCGATGACCCGGTAGAGCGTTTTGGACTTGAGCCGTGTCGCCCAGTGGGCTCCAATCCAGGCGCCGATAAGGCTGCCCGCCAAAAGGTTCACGACGATGAACCAGTAGGGCGATAACTCTGCAAGGGGGACGCCGAAGAGGCGGGCAGGCGGGGCTGTGATGACGACGACCAGGCTCATGGCCTTGTTCATGATGATGGCCTGTAACGCGGCGAAGCCGAAGACCCCGATGAGCAGAGGCAGACGGAACTCGGCACCGCCCAGACCGATCATGCCGCCCAGGACACCGATGATGGGGCCGGCAAGGAAGACCAGAGTCAGGGATTCTCGCCGAGTTCGGGCCTTCCCTCCACCGCTCCGCCGCTCCATGCCGGGGTGAGATCAGCTGTCAGCGCTTGGCCGACGCTACCCGCCGAGCCTCTGGATGAACTCATCGGCCTGGGCCAGGTTCCGGGCCATTTTGGCCCGCTGGTGGACAGCTCTTTCCAGGAAGTCCGCGAGCTTCTTGGATCCATCAGGTGCGGTGTCGTCCGGGGCGGCGAGGAGGCCAAGAATTTCGGCCATTTCCTCCAGCGAGAACCCCAGGGGCTTCATCTGCTTGATGACCATGAGGCGTTCGAAGTCATCCTCGGAGAACACCCTGAAGCCGCCCTCGGTCCGCGCCGTTGCAGGGAGAAGCCCCACGTCGTCGTAGTGGCGGATTGTCCTCAGGGACAGGCCTGTCCGTTCTGCCAGTTCACCGATGTGCATGGTGTTGGTGCTGCTGGCCTTAGCCGTCATCAGCGCCTCCGTCCTGTTCGGATTTAAACTCTACCATCACGTTAGGGTAGTGTTTGGGTAGTGGGGTGAGACCTTCAAGCCTAATTCCCCCTCTTCCCGGCGCGGCGCTGCGCCCCCTCATTCATTAGCAAAACGAAGCCGCAGACGCGCGTCTTCTTGACCATGAACGGAGCCAGAAATGGCCGTCACCAAAGCCGAACACCCCCCGGCGTTCACACCTGAACAGCTGCAATCCGTGCGGGGAACCCTGATGTCACCGCGCCGGCTCAAGACCGAGGTCCTCGCCGGACTCGTCGTCGCACTGGCCCTGATCCCGGAAGCCATCGCGTTCTCGATCATCGCCGGCGTCGACCCGCGGATCGGGCTCTTCGCCTCCTTCACCATGGCCGTCACCATCGCCTTCGTGGGCGGACGTCCGGCCATGATCTCCGCGGCCACCGGTGCGATCGCCCTCGTGATCGCGCCGCTGGTGAAGTCCCACGGCGTGGACTACTTCGTCGCCGCCGTCATCCTCGCCGGCATCTTCCAGGTCATCCTGGGCCTTTCCGGCGTCGCGAAGCTCATGCGCTTCATACCCCGCTCGGTCATGGTGGGCTTCGTCAACGCCCTGGCCATCCTGATCTTCATGTCCCAGGTCCCCGAACTCCTCGGCGTTCCCTGGCTGGTCTACCCCCTCGTGGCTCTGGGCCTGGTCATTGTCTTCGGCCTGCCCAAGCTCACCAAGGCCGTCCCGGCCCCGCTGGTAGCCATCGTGGTCCTGACCCTGATCACCGTTCTTGCGGCCGTCGCAGTTCCGACCGTGGGTGACAAGGGCGACCTGCCCGATTCCCTGCCGACGCTGTTCATCCCGAACGTGCCCTTCAGCCTGGAGACGCTGCAGATCATCTTCCCGTTCGCCCTCGCCATGGCCTTCGTCGGCCTGCTCGAGTCCCTCATGACGGCCAAGCTCGTCGACGACGTCACCGACACCCGCTCCCATAAGACCCGCGAGGCCTGGGGCCAGGGCGTGGCGAACATCGTCACCGGATTCACCGGCGGCATGGGTGGCTGCGCAATGATCGGCCAGACCATGATCAACGTCAAAGCCTCCGGCGCCCGCACCAGGATCTCCACCTTCCTCGCCGGCGTCTTCCTGCTCATCCTCGTCGTAGCCCTGGGCGGCATCGTCTCCGTCATCCCCATGGCCGCTCTCGTGGCCGTGATGATCTTCGTTTCCGTAGCCACCTTCGACTGGCACAGCATCCACCCCCGAACCCTGAAGATGATGCCCAAGAGCGAAACCATCGTCATGCTCGCCACCGTCATCGTCACCGTCGCCACCCACAACCTGGCCATCGGCGTCGGCGTCGGCGTGCTCGTGGCCATGGTCATGTTCGCGCGCCGCGTCGCGCACTTCGTCACCGTCGAACGCACCGTCAAAACCATCGGCGGCCACGAAACCGCCACCTACGTCGTGGACGGCGAACTGTTCTTCGCCTCTTCCAACGACCTCTACACCCAGTTCGAATACGCCCGGGATCCCGAGCACGTGGTCATCGATATGCACGCCTCCCACCTCTGGGACGCCTCTACCATCGCCGCGCTGGACGCGATCACCGAGAAGTACCACCACCACGGCAAAGACGTGAAGATCGTCGGGCTCAACGACGCCAGCGTCCTGATGCGCGAACGCCTCGGAGGCAAACTCGGCGCAGGCCACTGACAGGTTCGCTCAGGAACCCACGACCAAGGCACCTTCCGGGAAACCGGGAGGTGCTTTGTCGTCAGGGTCGTGGCAACGGCGGAGTGGCTGCCGGGCCGGTCCGTCCCGGCTGTCACATTCCTTGCAGCTTCGCTGAACGATCGTCCGCGGGATGGCACTCATGGAAATGGTCAGGAGGAATTCCGGGGTTCGTAGGCGTCGGGGATGCCGTCGTGGTCTGAATCGATCATCTCCGCTTCGTGGGCCTGCCGGCACTGCCGGTTTCTGGTCCGCAACACGGCAACGGCCAGCAGAGCGGCCAGCACGGACGCTGCGAGGATACCCACCTTCGCGTGGTCATCGTGCAGGCTTCCGTGGCCGAAACTCAGTTCGGCCACGAGCAGCGAGACGGTGAATCCGACGCCGGCCAGCAGCGATACCCCGAACACGTCGATCCATTTGAAGGTGCTGTCCAGCCGGGCTCTGGTGAACTTGGTGAGGAGCGGGAAACACACGTTGCGGTCCTATCAGCAGAGTCGGAACGGGTTTGGTTTACCAGCGGATCTTGCCGACCATCCGGAGCAGGTCCAGCCCGAGCACACGGTCCAATCGTGTAAAGGTTGCGAACTTACTGCCCGAGGCCTGGCTTTGGTCCGTTTCGAGCCGGTGAAGCAGCGTCAGCACCGAGGCCGTGTCCAGGGCGGTGGTGAGAGCACCGTCGGCTGCGGCGAGAACGTCGGGGACGGCATGAGCGACCGGCATGTCCTTCCAGTTGGCGACCTTGAACCGCCACCGTTGCAGGGTTTCCTCCGCGCGGTGCAGCCTGGCCCGTGACAGGACGGCCGGGCCGGCGTAGGGGAACCGGAGAAGGCAGAGGCGCAGCGCGAGCGGGTCATGGTTGCCGAGCAGGCCTGATGTCAGAGGTGGGACATCGGCGGGAACAGGAGCCTGCACCGGCCCGATCTCCAGAACCTTCCCTGCTCCCGGAACAGCGCTGATCGCACCTGCCGGGGTTGCAGTCTTGAAAGCGGCAGCAGCCGGGCCGCCGAAAAACGCCAGCACCTCTGACTCGGAGCGGCCGCGCAGGGAAGGCTCCTGGATGCGGAATGTCTTGGTCCAGGAAGCTTGGCTCGTTGGCGTTCCCTTCCCGTCGTCCAGGACGGCCAGCACGACGGGCACACCGTGCAGCTCCTCGGCCAGGCGTCGAAGCACATCGGCGACCAGCAGCACCCTCAGGGCCTGCATCGGGCTCTGCCCCAAACCGCGCACGTCGACGTTGACGTGCAACGGAACCTCCACGGTTTCCAAGCAAGGCAGTGCTTGGCTTGAGAGCTGGGCTCCTTCCCTCATCGAAGCGGCAGTTTCCGGAGAGGGCATGGTAATCAGCGCTCTTCATTCAGGACGCGGATGAGGACATCTTCGGCGCCGTTGTATCGCACGGTCGCGACCCACAGCTGATACGGCTCATCGCCGTCCTTGACCCGTGGGAGAACCTTTGGTTTTTTCAAGGGCGCCGCCCAGCCGGGGATGTCCTCGTCGCGGAGGGCCTCCAAGGCGCGGCGGACCGTCCGGCGCGGGAGTTCTGCCAGGCAGGCCCAAAAGAGGGCGTCCAGGCCATTGCCTTCCCCGAACGGGGGAAGCCAGAACGCGCGGCCGAACCGAGTCAGGTCCACCGCGGAGACCGGGGATTCAAACGACGAAGTCATCTCAGCGCCTGCCCTGGCCACTCACTCCGGGCAACCGGTCGAGCGCAGGTAAGCCCGGTATACCTCATCGACGAGGTGGTCCGCCTCGACCGCGGAGCTGCAGCCCACCACCTGATGGGCATGACCGGGCAGCATCCGGTCCAGCACCGATGCCCAGGCATCCGGATCCGCGTGCCAGTGCGGCAGATCCTTCCTGTCGGTCAGGGCGGAAAAGCACTGTTCTTCAGCCACGCACAGAATCTCGTCCCCGGGCTCATCGCCTCCCAGATGCAGTACCGCGACAGGCCGGGCCGTGACGTCGACCCCGGGAAGGGCCGGCTCGCGCATCAGGACCAGCGCCTCTGCTTCCCGGCCGTCGGGAGTCAGTGTCTTCTCTACCCGACCCCACCCCACAGGCCACCCGGTGCGCAGATCGGTCCGTCCGCCGTTGACCCCGGCGGGGCCGGTGTCCTCATGCATGGTTGAGCCGACCGTTGATGACACATGGACCACAAGCTTGGACAATGCCTCCACCTCCCGCAATCATCGAGCATTGATCACGTAGAGGCCATCAGCATCACCTTGATGCAGTTCGCGGCGAGCCCCATCACCACCTCAATTCTCGCTCAACACGCCCAGATGCGACAGGTCTTTTGTCCTACCCAATACAGTGCTCCGCGTCAGTGGATGCCTTCCTGAGTAAGACACCCTGGCCTGGATTTGTCTTATCGTCGCGGCCTCCATCGACAGCACTGTGCGAGGGTTGATGAAACCGACAATAGGAGGGATCCGTGGCCACTGCGTTGCTGTTGTCCTTCGCGGTCCTGTTGCTCATCGGGGTGCTGATCTCCGAACGGGCCCACAGGACCGTGCTGTCCACCGCCGTGCTCTTCCTCGTCGGCGGGTTCCTCCTGGGGCCCGGAGCCTTCGGATTCATTACGGTCACGTCCGGTGATCCGATCGTGAGCGGACTCGCCGAGTTGGCGCTGTTCTCGGTCCTCTTCACCGACGGGATGCGCGTCGGGTTCCGGGACCTGCGAACTGCGTGGCGGCTCCCCGGCCGGGCCTTGCTGCTCGGCCTGCCACTGACCCTGGCCCTGACCGCGGTGTTCGCCCACTACCTCGTCGGGCTGCCCTGGCTGGAGTCCTTCCTCCTCGGCGCCATCCTCGCCCCCACGGACCCGGTTTTCGCCGCCGCCATCGTGGGCAGGGAAGAAGTCCCCGCCCGGCTCAGGCACCTGCTGAACGTCGAATCCGGCGTCAACGACGGGCTGGCGCTGCCCATCGTGCTGATCCTGCTCGCCGCCGCCGGTGGCAGCAACGCACACGGAGAGGAACTCCTGCTCGAGATCGTCCTCGGCATCGCCGTCGGCGTCATCGTCCCGGTCATCGTGCTCGGACTCGAACGGCTGCCCTTCCTCCAGGCCATCCGGTCAATGCAGCCCCTCCTGGCAGTCTCCATCGGACTCCTCGTCCTGGCGATCTGCCAGGCAACCCACGCCAACCTTTTCCTGGGCGCCTTCGCCGCGGGCATCACCGTCGCCACGCTCGGCAAGGGACTGAGACACGACTTCGAACAGTTCGGCGAACTCGTCACCGAGCTGCTCAAACTGGCCGCCATTATGGTCTTCGGCGCCCTCATCACCCCGGCCTTCCTGTTCGGCGACATACCCTTCGCCGGGTGGATCTTCGCCCTGCTCGCCCTCCTCATCGCCAGGCCCCTTGCACTGCTGGTGTCCTTCATCGGCGCCAAACTCAGTCTCGGCGAACAAGTCACCGCGATGTGGTTCGGGCCGAAGGGCTTCGCCTCGGTCGTCTACGGCCTGATCATCCTCGAATCAGGCATCGCACTGGCTGACCAGATCTACCACCTCGTCGCCCTCGTCATCGTCCTGTCCATCCTCTCCCACTCCTCCACTGACGTGGTCATCGCCCGCAGGTTTGCACGCAGCCAGGAGGGCACGGCCGCAGGCACGAAAAACCCGTAGTCGAGCGGCAGGAGTTTCTTGCTCCCCATCTGGCGCCTGGTCTCCATCGCGATCACAGCACCGGCCAGAACTTTTACCTGCCGGGCGATGAGATCAAACCCCACCTTGCCCTCCCACGATTTCCGGTTAAAGAAGTCCGGCCGCATACCCCTCCGGCGTTCAGGTTCACAGCAGGCCGGCCATGGCGAAGCCTGCAGCTGCTGCGCCGACCGCCGCGACAGCGGTACCGATGCTGTTGGCCAGGGCCAGGCCGGTGCGGCCGGACTGGATGAGCCGGACGGTTTCGAAACTGGCGGTGCTGAACGTGGTGTAGCCGCCCAGGAACCCGGTCCCGGCAATGGCCTGCAGCTCCACGGGTGCGGCATGGAAGATAACCGCCCCCGCGACCAGGCCCAGGAGGAAGGACCCGGTGATGTTGATGGCGATGGTCCCGACCGGCAGGGCGCTGCGGAGTTTGGAACGGACCAGCCCGTCCACGACGAAGCGGGTCCCGGCACCGAGCCCGCCGGCCAGACCAAGCAGGATGATGGTCAGTGGATTCACCGGCCGCCCTCCTGCCGGGTGGTTGCCCGGGTGTGGTGGCCTGCGGCCAACCAGATTCCTGCCACTGTCGCCGCGGCTCCGACGATCAGGGTCGTGGCGAGGTAGAGCAGGCCGTCGGTGATCCTGCCGGCGTCCAGGAGGGTGTTCGTTTCCAGGGCCAGGGTGCTGTAGGTGGTGAACGCGCCCATGAACCCGGTCCCGGCGAGCAGGCGGATGATCCTGCGCCTGCCGGCGTCCGGGCCCCGCCGGACCAGAGCTTCGAGCAGGCCACCGAGCAGGAGGGCCCCGGCCAGGTTGGTCACCAGGGTGGGCAGCGGCCACCCGCCCGGTGCTGGCAGGACGGTACTGAGCCCGTACCGGGCCAGGGCGCCGAACACGCCGCCGGCGATCACGACCAGGACAAATCCCGGGTGCAGGTGGATCGGGCGGTGAGCACGGACCTCCCCGAGGGTCCCCGCATCAAGATCAATGTCCCCCGCGGTTACCTCGGGGGCGTCACTGTCGATAGGAAGCAAATCTTCGTCCGTCCCGGACGTCGTTTCGGCTGCCCCGGAGGTGCGGGACGGTGCTCCCGACCCGGGAATGGGCGGTTCCATCAGCGGCCGTCCTTCGGATGGTGCTTGGTATGTGGGGCGAGGGGGACGACAAGGACGGGCCGGTGTTGGCGGTGCGTGAGATGGACCGCGACGGAGCCGACGAGGATTTCCTCGAAGCGGGCGCCGAACCCCCGTTCCCGGGTCCCGACGACGATGACAGACGCGTCCGTGGATTCAGCGAGGCGTCCCAGTGCCCTGGCCGGGTCCCCGGCCAGGGTCACGAAGGACCAGTCAATGCCTGCATCCTGGAGGGCGTCGGCGAGGTGTTCGGAGATCCCTGCGCTGATGCCTTCGATGTCGTCATCGATGCCGTCAGGGTCTATCGGCAGCGCCTCGGCCCGGCCGTCGGGTTCCTCGGCGAGGTAGGAGGTGATGTCTACGTAGGCGCAGATCAGTTTCACCCCCAGGCTGTAGGCAAGTTCCGCGGCACGGTGTGCCACAGCCAGCGGCTGGCCGGGGACCACTCCCATCAGTACCGGTCCGCTGATTTTCCTGGGCACGTAGGCGGGCCCGGCGGGGTGGGTGTCCTTCGCAGGCTCGTTCATAAGGTCTCCTGTCGCGGGGGCTATTGGTCGTTCAGGTGGGTTCCGGTGGGTCCGTAGGGCAGGTCCGGGTTTTCGTCCTGGATCTCCAGGAGGCGGTTGTATTTTGCGACGCGTTCCCCGCGGGCCGGTGCCCCGGATTTCAGCTGCCCACACCCTGCTCCGACGACAAGGTCAGCCACAAAGGTATCGTCGGTTTCCCCGGACCGGTGCGAGACCATGGCACCGAAGCCGCCCTCGGCCGCGGCGGTGAGGGTGTCGAAGGTTTCGCTCACGGTGCCGGCCTGATTGGGTTTGATCAGCACCGCGGTCGCGGAAGCGGTATTGATTCCGTCCCGGACACGGTCCGCTGAGGTGACGAACAGGTCATCACCAACCACCTGCACCCGATTCCCAAGGGCTGCGGTGAGCGCGGGCCACCCGTCGGTGTCTTCTTCAGCCAGAGGGTCCTCCAGGCTCCAGATCGGGTAATCAGCGATGAGTTTCTCGTAGTAGTGGATCATCTGGTCAGTGCTGTGGGCGCGGCCTGCGACGGTATAGGTTCCCTCGGTGTAGAAGGAGTTCGCGGCCGGGTCCAGGGCGATCGCGATGCCGTGCCGGCCCGGGGTGTATCCGGCGTCCTCGATCGCGGCCACGATCAGATCCAGCGCTTCCTCGGGCCGGGCAATGGCCGGGGCATAGCCGCCTTCGTCACCCAGACCGGTCGCCAGTCCCTGCTGCTTCAGCCGCTTCGCGAGGGCGTGGTAGACATCCGAACCCCAGCGCAGGCCGTCGGCGAAGGACGGCGCCCCGGCGGGTGCGATCATGAATTCCTGGAACTCCAGCGGGTTCGCCGCGTGCTGGCCGCCGTTGAGGACATTGAAGTGCGGCACCGGCAACCGGCCACCCCGCCCGAGCCGCTGCCCAATCCAGACATGCAAAGGGGCGCCAGCGGCCGCGGCGAAGGCCCGGGCTGCAGCCATCGACACGGCAACGATCGCGTTGGCCCCCAGCCTGGACCGGCCGGGGGTGCCGTCCAGGGAGACGAGGGCCTGGTCCAGATCCGCCAGGGTGCCCCAGGAACGGGAGGTCAAAAGGTCGGCTATTTCACCCCGAATATTATCCACAGCTTTTTCCACGCCCCGGCCCGAATACTCCGCTCCGCCGTCGCGCAGCTCCACCGCCTCGTGCGCACCCGTGGAGGCCCCGGACGGGGCGGATGCAACCGAAATGGTCCCGTCATTCGCGGTGAGCCAGACCTTAACGGTCGGGTAACCGCGGGAATCCAGGATCTGCAGGGCGCGTACCCCGGTGATCTGAAGGTCATTCATAATGCTGTGCTCCATTTCCTCGTCCTCGGTGTCAGGTCCCGCCGGCGGCGTCGACCAGGGCGGCGGCGGTCCGCGCCGCCAGCGGATCCAGATACTCGCCGCCCCGCACCACGGGCACCATTCCAGGGGTGAACCGGTACAGCAGCGGGTGCCCGGTGGGGATATTCAGCGCCTCGACCTCGCCCTCGGTGAGCCGGTCCACCACGCAGCACAAGGCCCGCAGGGAGTTCCCGTGACCGACGACCAGCACATCCGCCCCGGCCTCCAGACGGGGACGAAGTCGCCGATACCAAAAGGCCCTGACCCGTTTGACCACTCCGCACAGGGATTCAGTGGCCTGCAACGCCTCCGGAGGCAGGCCCTCAAAAGCGCTGCTGCGGCGGATCCGGTTCAGCTGGGTCCCGGACATGGGCGGCGGCGCCCCGTAGTAGGAGCGCCGCCAAAAGTGGAAAACTTCCGGCCCGAGTTCACACAACAACTCGCTCCTCGCCCGGCCGGTCAGCGCCCCATAGCTGCGCTCGTTCAACTCCCACACCGGAACCACCGGCACGGCAGGGTTCTCCAGCGCGGTCAGGACAAGGCGGGCCGTATCCACGGTGCGCCTAAGCGTGGAGGTATAGATGACGGCCGGACTGAAAGGCGCAGACGCCAGCGACGTTCCTGCGCGGGCTGCTTCGGCTTTGCCGGCGGCGCTCAGGGGCGTGTCAAGCAACCCGGTGAACCGGTCCTGTGCGTTCAGGACGCTCTGGCCGTGGCGGAGCAGGACCAGGTTGCCGGCTGCGGGCATGGGTCACCTACCTTCGTATAGCAAAGGCAGGAACCATCAGCCATGCGGCGGTTCGAACACCCGCACCCTTAGGTGCAACGTATTCCGGCGGGATCCATCACCGTGAACAGAGACTACCGGCACATTGGCTACGCGCGCCAGAATGTGACGCGGTCATCCGCCCTGTTCAGTGCCTTGGCTGCCCGGCGCGGGCCACGCCTCCCGCGGGTCGGTCGCCAGATACAAGGGCAGACCCCAGCCGGCGAAGAAGCCAAGAGCCTCGATCCATGACGTGTTTTCCACCGCACCCGCCGGGCTCCCGTAATCCGTCATGGATTCGGTCAGGTGCCGCATCCGACCCCGGATTTCCCGCAGCCGGCCCGCTACCGCGTGCCTCAATTGCTCCGGCAACGGGCCTCTCCCAGCCAGGTGGAAGCGGCACAACAACACCGGATCCCCTGCCCCTTCCGGTGCGCCGGGATCACAATCCGGGCAGACCCTGTCCCGCCAGAGACCCACAGTCTCAAGACACCACGTGGTGGTGTGGACCAGGGCGTTCGCCTCAACGGTCAGGGCTTCGGTGTTCGAATTTGCATAGCCCATGCGCAGCCCCGGAAGATCCGGGGACGCCAGATCCTGGCAGATCCGACAGGGTCCGACCGGCACAAGCACCTCCTCCGGATGCCGGTGCAACAGCCCGCTCTTCCGGTCCAACCCATCCGCGACATGTTCCAGCAGATCCTCATAAAGGATCGTGACATCAAAAGGCTGGTGCCCTCCCCGCGCACCGGCACCTGCCTGCCACAACTCCACTTCCACCACCGCGTAGGCCCACGCATGACGCGGGCACAAGCCCAACGAGGCGCGCAGCAACCGGCGCAAACTCCCGTCCATGATGTCCCCATGAACGAAAGACCACAGCTGGCGCACTTCCTCAACCGAGAGTTCCAACGGACCCGGGGGCACCAACACCCCGGTGAGCCTGTCACGCTGCGGCGTTTCGAAGAAGCCGAGCCGACCTTGATTTCCTGTCATAACAGCCTCCTGCCCTTGCAGCCGGACAGGAACCATCAGCCAATCGGCGGTCCGGACAGGCATTCAACCCGCCAGGGTGGGATCCATCACCTGTATCAAGGCTAGCTCTGTCAGGCCCGAGGTGGGGACGATTCCCCAAGTTTGTCGGGGCTTCAGATTGCTGCGCGCTGCATGGCAGGCGGTCCCAAGACAACTAATGAGCACCCAGACTCCGAGGGGGACGGCCGCTGATCACTCGGTTTCCGGACGTCTCCGGCGGCAGTGCCGGCGCCAGGAATGCCTCGTATACGAGCGAATTATCATATCTATGGTTAAGTGCATGGACCCGGAGGTCCGGTCAGCAGCATGTGGTGACCACCGGCCGCTGCGACCTCCAATGCCTGCCGCGCTTCGGATTGGCCGGATACGTCGCTCAGGTCGGGCGGCAGGGCTTCCGTGCAGCCGTCTCCCTCAGGCGCGTCCTCCGCTGGTGGGTCAAAGTCCAAAGCCAGCTCTTTGGGATCTGCGCCAAAATCGTAGGCCAGCCGCGCGAGCGTGGTGTACCCGCGGACGTGCGCGCCCGGCACCAACCTGGCCTCTGCTGCGTTTGCTTCGGCCACCACAATGTCCGGGTAGCCCGCATTCACCGCAGCCATGACGGCGGGCAGGATACCCCTCACGGGCCTCAGCCTGCCGTCCAGGCCCAGTTCGGCGATGAACACCGTGCCGCTGGTTGACCTGACGTCCTCGGCAGCCTGGAATGCCGCCATGGCAATAGCAAGGTCAAACCCCGAACCCCGTTTCGGCAGCGATGCGGGGATCAGGTTGGCGGTGATCTTCCGCCTGCTCAAGGGAATCCCGGAGTTCCTGGCAGCAGACCGGATCCGTTCCTTGGCCTCATTCAACGCAGCGTCCGGAAGACCCAGGATCACAAAGGCGGGGAGCGTTTGGCCGATATCGGCCTCGACTTCCACGATGTAGCCGTTCAGCCCCACGAGGGCTACTCCGTAGCTGCGCCCGACGGCCATCAGCACACATCCCGGAGGTGTTCGACGTGCGGTGACCCCACGCCGTCGTGGATAACGCCCACGACGTCCACGCGGCGGCGCGACGGGTTCACCCCGCGTTCCCTGCACCATGAGGATGTCAGCCGATGAAGCCGGGCCAGCTTCTCCGGTCCCACTGCTTCAAAGGGATGGCCGAAGGCCACGTTTCGCCTGGTCTTCACCTCGGCGATGACCAGGGTGTCGCCGTCAAGGGCGACGATGTCTATTTCGCCTTCCCCGCACCGCCAATTGCGATCGACAACCTGCATTCCCTGGCCTTCAAGAAATGCAGCGGCCACGCTTTCGCCTTCGCGGCCAAGAACGTCCTTTGCTCGCATGAGCACCACCTCCGCCACCAAGCCTTCCGGCTGGCGACCTTTGAGGGCAGCTCATGATGCGTCTATGTGGACAATCCATCCACACGGGACGAATGTGGAGGAAAAGTGGAGCGGGAGCTAGTTGCCGAGATCCCCCAGGTCGCCATCCTTGGGCAGCGCCAGGTCCTCGTTGCGGGGAAGTTCCTCCACATTCACGTCCTTGAACGTGATCACGCGGACGTTCTTGACGAAGCGCGCAGAACGGTAGACGTCCCAAACCCAGGCATCCTGGAGGGTCAGGTCGAAGTAGACTTCACCATCGGCGCTCCGGGCCTGCAGGTCCACGTGATTGGCCAGATAGAAACGCCGTTCCGTTTCAACCACGTAGCTGAACAGCCCGACCACATCCCGGTACTCGCGGTAGAGCTGCAGCTCCATGTCGGTTTCGTAGTTCTCAAGGTCTTCGGCGCTCATAGTTCCATCTTGCACCATTGGCCGGATCCACAAAGCCAGGAGCGTCGGGCCGGCACTCCGCGGCTCGTCAAGAGACCTCCGGGCCCGTCAGATGCCAGCTTGTCCGGTGGTACGCGCTTGGGCCCCGGGTCCGGATAACCTCACGGTGCGCGGGAGTGGCGTAGCCCTTGTTTTCATTCCATCCGTACGCCGGAACCTCGGCGTGCAAATCAACCATGATGCGGTCCCTGGCGACTTTGGCCAAGACACTGGCTGCGGCCACGCTCAAGCAGCTCATGTCCGCCTTGATACGGGTGTGGACCGGAGCCTCACAGCCGGGCCCCTCCGGCGCCGCGTCGAACAGCGAAACCTGGACTTCAGGAGAAAGCCAATTGTGGCTGCCATCCAACAACACCACATCCGGCGTGATGCCTCCGGAGAGGATCTCGCACCATGCCCGGGTGCCGGCAAGGCGAAGGGCGGCGATGATCCCGATCGAGTCGATTTCCTGCGACGAGGCATGCCCCACCGCGCTGGCAACAGCCCACTCCCTGACCAAGGGCTCCAACCTGTCCCTGTCCTCGGGCTTGAGGAGCTTGCTGTCCCGGACGTCGGCCAGCAGCGGATGATCCTCAAGGTTCACCACGGCAATTCCAACACTTACCGGACCTGCCAGCGCACCCCGGCCCACCTCGTCAACGCCGGCGAGGAGCCGGGCACCGGAGGCCAGGAAGGTGCGTTCGACGTCCAGAGTGGGAAATTCCACAACCTGCTTCGCCCTGGCCTTCAGGCCGCCTTTGAGTTTCGCCTTTGCCTTGGCCGGGGCCGTGCCTTTGGTTCGGTTTGCTGCCGTTGCCATCTACTTACCTGTTGTGCCGGCGGGTACATTCTTGAAAACGTCGGAGTGGCTGTCCAGGACGCTCCACCTGCTGATGGGCCACGCGATGACTTCCGCTTTGCCCTCCACATCCTCAATATTGATGAAGCCACCGTTGGCCTCCTGATGCAAGCGTGAGTCCGCCGAGTGGTTCCTGTTATCCCCCATCACCCAGACCTTGCCCTCGGGAACAACCACATCGAAGGTGTCCGGGGTGGGCACCTCTGCGGGATTGATGTAGGTCTCGTCCAAGGGAACGCCGTTGATGCTCACCCGTCCCCCGGCGTCGCAGCACGTCACATGGTCTCCGGGCAGTCCAATAACACGCTTGACCAGGTGCTGTTCGCTGTCATCGGCCATGAGGCCAACGAACTCAAGGGTGTCACCGACCCAGTCCATGGGGCCCGCCGGCTTCTTCTCGATCGGCGTCAACCACCCCTGGGAGTCCTTGAAGACCACCACGTCCCCGCGGGCCACGTCGAAGGGCCCCGGTACCAGCAGGTTGATGAAGATCCGGTCGTTGACGTCCAAGGTAGCTTCCATCGACTCGGACGGAATCCAGAACGCACGGAACAGGAATGTCTTCAGGAGGAAAGACAGCACCAACGCGATGGCCACCACCGTGACGATTTCCTTGAGCCACACAATCGCCACGTTCTGCGTGCGTTTGCCTCCCCGTGCGTTACGCGAAGCCCGGGTGTCGTCGGCACCTTCGGTACCCGTTTCCCGTTCAGTGGCACCTTCGGTACCCGTTTCCCGTTCAGTGGCACCTTCGGTGCCGGGGGTTCCATCCAAGAGCCGCGCGTCGTCGTCGTGCCGCTCGGGATTTTCTGGAACTCTGTCCGGCATTTAGTGTCCGTTCTTTGTCGGGGTGGCCTGCGGGTAGCGAGGCATCTCTGCAAATCTATCAAGTGGCCAGATAATCCGGACCGGCTTACCGATAACCCGGTCGATCGGAACCATACCGCCACCTGGCGCCCCCAGCAGCGCCCTGGAATCGGCGGAACGGGAACGGTGGTCGCCCATCAGCCACAAGCGCCCCTCGGGCACAACGACGTCGAACTTTTGCTTACTCGGCTCGTCGCCCGGAAAGAGGTAGGGCTCCTCAACGGCCTGGCCGTTGACCGTCACGCGTCCGGCGTCATCGCAGCACTGCACGTGGTCACCGGGAATACCCAGGACCCGCTTCACATAGGTGGTATCGCTGCCTATCAGGCCGAACCACTGCCCGGCGGCGTTGACGGCGTCCACCAAGGGACCCTTTCCACTGCTGAGCGGGGCAAAGGAACCGCGGCCGTCGAAAACCATGACGTCGCCCCGGGCAATGGGTTCATCGCTGAAGGCCGTCCTGGATACAAGGATCCTGTCGCCTGTTTCCAGGAGCGGTTCCATGGATTCGGACGGGATGTAATAGACGTCGATCCACAGCGACCGGACCAGGCCGCTGATGGCCACCGCGAGCACCAGCGCCAGCAACGCAAAACGCCAGCCCTGTTTCCGGGGCTGGCGTTCTGCTGTGTCCATGACTCGTATCCTGTGTTGCGTTGCGGATTGCTCCGGAACCCTCCGGGCACGAATCCTGGACCCGTTGCGTAAGTTGGTGGACTTACTTGGCGAAGTCGCGCTTTTCCTTGATCTTCGCAGCCTTACCGCGCAGTGCGCGCATGTAGTAAAGCTTGGCGCGGCGGACGTCACCCTTGGTGACGACCTCGATCTTGTCGATGATCGGGGAGTGTACCGGGAAGGTACGCTCTACGCCGACACCGAAGGAAACCTTGCGTACGGTGAAGGTTTCGCGAACGCCGTCACCCTGGCGACCCAGGACGAAGCCCTGGAATACCTGGACGCGGGAGTTCTTGCCTTCGATGATGTTGACGTGAACCTTGAGGGTGTCGCCCGCGCGGAACTCCGGAACATCGTTACGCAGCGAGGCTGCATCTACGCTATCGAGGATATGCATTAATCCACTCCTGGTGAACGCCACAGGTCATTCACTTTGGGTCACGGCGGACAAGCCCGGGGCAGTGAGGCCCACGGAAATTTCCGCCGAAGATTCTTTGTGAACGGTGCCGCCGCTGATTGGCGCCACCGTTTGTCCGGCTGTTGGCTGAACTCCCCCTGTGGCAGGTGGCAGCCCAGTAGACACAAGGGTTAATTCTGCCATAAGCGGCACCAACGAGCCAATCAGGCCGGTCAGCGCCCGACGGCGGTCAGGACCTTTCGTCCGGGACGGCACCAGGGCGGGGGCTCAGGCGCCCGTCAACGACGTCGTAGCCCAGGTCAGCCAGTGCGGTTCGGTCTGCGCGGCTCAATCCGGAGGCGTCAAAACCGGCAAGGAGGTCCGGCCGGCGTTCCGCTGTGCGGCGGAACTGCTGGTGCTTGCGCCACTGCGCGATCTTTCCGTGGTTGCCGCTGAGGAGGACGTCCGGCACGTCATGCTCCCGCCAGGATGAAGGCTTGGTGTAGACCGGGTACTCCAGCAGCCCATCGGAGTGGGACTCCTCAACCAGGGACTCCGGGTTGCCCACGACACCGGGCAACAAGCGGCCGATTGCTTCCACCATCGCAAGCACCGCCACTTCGCCACCGTTCAGGACGTAGTCCCCCAGGCTGACCGGGCGTACCGTGAAATGCTCATGCGCCCAGTCGATAACCCGTTCATCAATGCCTTCGTAGCGGCCGCACGCGAAAACGAGGCGCTCCTCCTCGGCGAGCTCGTAGGCGAGTGCCTGGTTGAAACGCTCTCCGGCCGGGGATGGCACAATCAGGACCGGCTTCTTCTGCGCGTCCGGGGCCACGGACTCCAGCGCCCGGGCCCACGGCTCGGGCTTCATGACCATGCCTGCACCGCCGCCGTAAGGGGTGTCGTCCACTGTCCGGTGCTTGTCGGAGGTGAAAGTCCGGAGGTCGTGGACATTCAGTTCCAGGATCCCGTCCTGGCGGGCCTTGCCGATGAGCGAGAGTTCCAGGGGCGCGAGGTACTCCGGGAAGATACTGACGACGTCGATCCTCATTCAGCGGACCCCTCGGCGGGTTCGGCGTCGTCGTTGATCTCGAAGAGCCCTGCGGGCGGAGTGATGAGGATGTAGCCCGCCTCAATGTTGACTTCGGGGACGATCTCATCCACGAACGGAATGAGGATTTCCTTGCCGTCTCCGGTTTCGACCACGAGCAGGTCCTGCGCCGGCATCGTATTGAGCGCCGCGACCTTCCCCACTACCTGGGAGCCGACCCTGGCCTGGAGGCCCAGCAGTTCGTGCTCATACCAGCCTTCGTCGTCGTCCTCATCAAGGTCTTCGGTTTCGATGAAGAGCTTGGCTCCGCGGATCAGTTCCGCTGCGTTGCGGTCTGCCACTTCCTCGAAACCGAGCAAGAGGATGTCCTTGTTCCAGCGGGCGCTGCGGACGGTCAACGGTCCGGAGGAGGCCGGCTCCACTACGAACTCTGTTCCCGCGACGAACCGCTCAGCGGGAGCGTCGGTCAGTACCTGGACCGTGACCTCGCCGCGGATGCCGTGGGGTTTGCCGATCCGGGCCACCTGGAGCTGCATGGGTTCCTCTGAATTCTGGTTTCATCCGCGGGCCGTGGCCGCGGGGGTGTTTGGTTGATAAAGCAATCCGGCCCCTCCACCATATTCGGTGGAGGGGCCGGACCAAAGGCAAATAATGCTGAGCGCGTTACCGGCGGCGGTCGGTGTCGACGACGTCAACCCTGACCTGATCGCCACCGGCCAAAGCCGCAACCACCGTGCGCAGTGCGCGTGCGGTGCGTCCTTGGCGACCGATTACCCGGCCGAGATCGTCCTGGTGAACACGCACCTCGAGGGATTCCCCGCGGCGGTTGTTCTTGGCACTGACCTTGACATCGTCCGGACTGTCAACAATCCCACGGACCAGGTGTTCGAGCGCTTCTGCCAGCAACTTACTCAGCCTCGGTGGTCTCTGCTTCAGCCTCGACGGCTTCTTCCTTCTTGGCCTTCTTGGTGATGGCTTCCGGAATGATGACGGAACCCTTCTCCGGAGCCACGAAAGCTTCCTTCGGAGCCTTGGTCTTCAGGGTGCCTTCCTGGCCAGGCAGGCCCTTGAACTTCTGCCAGTCACCGGTGATCTTGAGGATCGCGGCAACCTGCTCGGTCGGCTGGGCGCCAACGGACAGCCAGTACTGGGCACGCTCGGAAGCGACCTCGATGTACGACGGCTCTTCGGTGGGGTGGTACTTGCCGATTTCTTCGATGGCACGGCCGTCGCGCTTGGCGCGGGCATCCATGACGACAATGCGGTAGTACGGTGCGCGCATCTTACCGAAGCGCTTAAGGCGAATCTTTACGGCCACTTTTGTGGTCACTCCTGTTTCTGAAACGAGGGTGAACCCGACGTTCTGCACCCGTGGGGCGGGCCATACTAGGGGGTTCGAAGGACAAGATACGAGCACGGAGAGAGGGGCCGCACCGATCGAGTACCTGTCTATTGTGCCAGATGACAGGAGTATTTACGACTTCGCCCCGCGCACTTGCCTGCGAGGTTCAGGAAATTGACCACACATACAGGCCGGCGCGGTCGATTTTTTCGACATCGCTGGCAAGTGCAGCCAACTGCTGGACGTACCCGCGGGATTCCGCAGCGCCGAACGGCATGTCCTCCTGGGAAGTCCAGGCCTCTGCGACGTCGTCCAGCACGTTGCCGTCGCCTTCGCTCTGGTAGGTCAGCAGCTCGGCGAGGGCCCGCACCATTGCTTCCGGAACACCCAGCAGCGAATCGCTGGTGACGTCCACCAGGGCGAGTTCATAATCAGCGCCGGAGGCGTGCACTGCCTGCCCTGCAAGATCACCGAGCTGCTCCACCTCAAAATCGGTGATGCCTTCGATGCGCACAGCAGAACCGGCCACATCGGCGCCGCGTTCGAGTGCAGCTGCCCGCTTGAGGGCTTCATCGTGGGTGGCTACAAAGATTTCGGCAAAGCCCATGGAACGTACTCATTTCCTTCGTGCTGACATGCCCCGCCCAACCGCGGGAGGCTGCGCAGGACATGGAACCGGCACCGCCATCGCCTAGCCTAATGCAGCCACGCGCCGGCGGATGCCGCCTCAGCGGACGGCAACCCGCAGCTGGTTGCGCCACGGATCCTCGAAGCGGAGCTCAAGGCCGGTGTGGTGGCTTTGCAGGCCGGCCACGCGGAGACGGTCGGCGAGCGCTGCGACGTCATCATTCGACGGGACTTCGATGAGCACTTCACCCAGGCCCAGAGTGTCCTTGCGCGGGCCCGCTCCCCTGCTGTTCCAGACGTTCATGGCCATGTGATGGTGGTAGCCGCCCGCCGAGACGAACAGCGCCTGGCCATGCCACCCCGCGGTCTTTTCAAAGCCAAGGGTGTCAACGTAGAACTTCTGCGCTGTGGAAACATCGCCCACCTGGAGGTGGACGTGCCCGATCCCGGCCGCGGCCCCCTGCTGCCCCACGATGGCGGCCTCGCTCAGGTGTTGCTGGAGGTACGCCTGCGGAGGCAGCGCCACGTTGTCCATGACCACGTTCTTGCCGTCCCATTGCCAGACGTTCCTCGGCTTGTCGTAGTACAACTCGATGCCGTTGCCTTCGGGGTCGGTGAAGTAGAAGGCTTCGCTCACCAAGTGGTCAGCGCTGCCAACGAACGCGCGGGGTTCGTACTGCGCGGCCGTGGCAATGGTGGCGGCGAGGGACGCTTGGTCCTCGAACAGGACTGCGGTGTGGAACAGCCCCGCTTCCCCGCGCCCGGGCAGCTGCAAGCCCGCTGCGGGAGCCAGATGGACCACCGGCTTCCCCAGGCGGCCCAGGTACAGGCCGCCGTCCTGCTCCGCTATGACCTGCAGGCCGAGGGCGCGCTGGTAATAGTCGCTCATCACCTTCATGTCGCCGACCCTGAGCATGACAGTGCCCATGGTGAGTTCGGCTGGCAGGAGGTCCTGGCTGGATGGCGTGGTCATGTGATGCTCCCGGTAGTTCGGCGGCCGCCTTTCGGCACGTTCTACCTTACTAAATTACTTGAAGCTTCAATTTATTCCTAACGAACGATGGTGCCCCGCAGAACCACGTGGCTAAGTTCACGCACGGTAGCCAGGGCGCGGCGGGGATCCTCCCTGCAAATCACGACGTCGGCACTCGCCCCTTCGCTGACGCCCTCGGCTCCCAGCCACCTCCGGGCGCCCCACGCAGCAGCCTCGAGGACCGCTGAAGGCGGCAGGCCGGCGTCGTGCAGTTCCTGCATCTCGTCGGCTATGCGGCCATGCTTGATAACGCTCCCGGCATCAGTGCCGGCATAGATGGAAACACCGGCTTCATAGGCCTCGAGGACCCGTTCGCGCCGGCGCTCCCACAATGCGGTCATGTGCTGCGCGTAGTCGGGGAACTTGGGCCCGGCCTGGGCCGCGATATCGGGGAACGTGGCAATGTTGACCAGGGTGGGAACGATCGGGACACCCTGTTCCACAAGCCGCGGGATGTGCCGCGGCAGGAGCCCGGTGGCATGTTCGATGCAGTCGATGCCGGCATCGAGCATGTCATCCAAGGTTTCTTCCGCGAAGCAATGCGCGGTTACCCGTGCGCCCTCGTCGTGGGCTGCAGCGATGGCGTCCTTGACCACCGCCGCCGGAAAAGAAGGCGCCAGGTCTCCCACGCCGCGGTCGATCCAGTCGCCAACCAGCTTGACCCAACCGTCGCCGTCGCGCGCTTCCTTTCGAACGGTCTCCACCAGCTGCTCCGGCTCCACCTCGTGTCCGAGGCCGCGCAGGTAGCGCCGGCTCCTCGCAATGTGCCGTCCCGCCCGGATCAGCCTTGGCAGGTCCGTACGCTGCTGGACCCACCTCGTATTGGCCGGGGAGCCGGCATCACGGACCAGCAGCGTCCCGGCGGACAAATCGGTACGGGCCTGCTCCAGGGTGGTGGCCTCATCCACTGCCCCGCCGGCTCCCAGGCCAATGTGGCAGTGGGCATCAACGAATCCGGGCAGGACCCAGCCCTCCAGCACGGTATCCGGGGCAGCTTCCGGACGGCTGAAGGTCAGGCGGCCGTCCACGGACCACAGGCCCCGGCGTTCCTCATGCGCGGAAACCAGCACCGGACCGCTGAATTCAATGATGTTCGGCATGGCAGAAGCTTAGTGCCGGCGGCCACAGTCCGGATCCGGACCGCATATGACTGGGAGCACCCGCCGCAGCTGTGGTAGCTTCGTCCCTGACCACACGGGAGCCCCTGCAGGGGCTGAGAAAAGGACTGAAGCAGTCTGCGACCGTTGAACCTGTCCGGGTAATGCCGGCGAAGGAAGTGAGTAATCCTTGAGCACCACAGAAACACAGCACAGCCCTACCCAAAACCTGACAGCTCCCGGCGGGGACGCCGTCACGCAGTCGCTGAAATCCCACTCGCTTGCCTGGGTGGAGGACCCTGGCCACGGCATCCGCGTCCCGGTGACCGAGATTGCCTTGGAGCCCTCCCCCAACGGGAAGGCCAACGATCCGCTGAGGGTGTACCGCACGGCAGGGCCGGGCAGCGATCCCGTCGTCGGGCTTGAACCCTTCAGGGCGGCATGGATCCAGGCGCGCGGCGATACGGAAAGCTACACGGGACGGGAACGCAACCTGCTCGACGACGGCAAGTCAGCCGTGCGCCGCGGTGCGGCTTCAGCGGAATGGAAGGGCGCACAACCCGTGCCTCGCCGCGCCGTCGATGGCAAAAGGGTCACCCAGATGCACTACGCCCGGCAGGGCATAGTGACCCCGGAGATGCGCTTCGTGGCCTTGCGGGAGAACTGCGACGTTGAACTGGTCCGCAGCGAGGTGGCCGCCGGCCGCGCCATCATCCCCAGCAACATCAACCACCCCGAGTCCGAGCCCATGATCATCGGCAAGGCATTCCTGGTGAAGATCAACGCCAACATCGGCAACTCAGCCGTGACGAGCTCAATCGCCGAAGAAGTGGACAAGCTGCAGTGGGCCACCCAGTGGGGAGCGGACACTGTCATGGACCTCTCCACAGGCGATGACATCCACACCACCCGTGAATGGATCATCCGGAACTCCCCCGTTCCCATTGGCACCGTCCCCATCTACCAGGCCCTGGAGAAGGTCAACGGCGAGGCGAACAAGCTCACGTGGGTAATATTCCGGGACACCGTGATCGAACAATGCGAACAGGGTGTGGACTATATGACCATCCACGCCGGCGTCCTGCTCCGGTACGTGCCGCTGACGGCCAACCGGGTGACCGGAATTGTTTCCCGAGGCGGCTCCATCATGGCCGGCTGGTGCCTTGCCCACCACCAGGAAAACTTCCTCTACACGCATTTCGACGAACTGTGCGAAATCTTCGCCAAGTACGACGTTGCCTTCTCGCTCGGCGATGGACTGCGGCCCGGCGCCACCGCAGACGCCAATGATGCCGCACAGTTCGCGGAACTGGATACCTTGGCGGAGCTGACGGAGCGGGCCTGGAAGTACGACGTCCAGGTCATGGTCGAAGGCCCGGGCCACATTCCGTTCCACTTGGTGCGTGAAAACGTGGAACGGCAACAGCGGTTGTGCAAGGGCGCCCCGTTCTACACCCTGGGCCCGTTGGTCACTGACGTCGCGCCGGGCTACGACCACATCACCTCGGCCATCGGTGCCACGGAAATCGCCCGGTACGGCACGGCGATGCTTTGCTACGTGACCCCCAAGGAGCATCTGGGGCTGCCTAACAAGGACGACGTCAAAACCGGAGTCATCACCTACAAGATTGCAGCCCACGCCGCAGACCTGGCCAAGGGCCACCCCGGCGCGCACGAACGCGACGACGCGCTGTCCAAGGCGCGGTTCGAGTTCAGGTGGAGGGACCAGTTCGCACTCTCACTGGACCCGGTGACCGCGGAGTCCTTCCACGATGAGACGCTTCCCGCTGAACCCGCCAAGACCGCGCACTTCTGTTCCATGTGCGGGCCGAAATTCTGCTCCATGCGCATCAGCCAGGACATCCGGGATGAATACGGTTCCGCCGAGGCCCAGGCGGCCATAGCGGAGATGTACAGCGGCATGCGCGAAAAGAGCGAGGAGTTCCTGGCGACCGGAGGCAAGGTCTACCTGCCCGAACTCCAGCTGCCGGCCCGCGGTGACCAGCGGCTCACGACGCCCTGACCGACAAACCCCGTCCGACGTCGGCAATGAAGGACCGGATGAACCGGTCGCCGTCGGCGGAGTCCTGGGGACGGTGCCCTCCTGCAGCTACGCGGTGGAGGGCACCGGTATCCCTCAAATACCCGGCAATTTCCTCGTACAACGGCTCCCAGCCACCGGTCAGCACCAGCGTGGGAACACCGGGCACAATGTGCAGGGGCGCTTCCCACGGCGGGGCCTGCAACCTCAAACGCCGGGCTGAGCGCCGCGCTTCCGGTGTCTGCAGGCCGCCCGCCTCCGCAGCGTAGGCCCGCCGGAAATACTCACGCTCATAGTCGGCGTCGCCGAGTTGGCTACGGACATCGAACAAGGGCTGCATCAGGGCGCGGTGCGACGCCGTAGCGGGAAGTTCGGCCGTCAAGGACAAGCACGCCGGTTCCACCAAGGACAACGAAAACACCAGGTCCGGGCGCTCCACCGCGGCGAGCATGGCGGAAATGGCACCCTGTTCGTGGGCAACCACGTGTCCCCCGCCCGAGTCGGCCAGCGCGTCAACAAGGATGGCCACATCCGCGGAAATGTCCGACTCAAGGGGCTCGGCCACGGGATCGAAACCGTGCCGCCTCAGGAAAAGGCAGTCATACCGCAGGGCAAGGCCATGCTGTTTTGGCCAGGCCGCAGCGCCGAAACTGCCCAGGCCGTGGACAAAAACTACGCGCTGTTTGTGCATTGGACCAGCCTATGCGAGGGCTGCGACATCACGGGAGGACGACGGGGCATGCCGGGCTGACCGGAGGCCGGTCAGCCTTGCCTGCGCTTTATTTACCCAGGAACTTGTCGAAGCCCTTGGGCAGGTTCAACGAGGACGGATCGAAGTCAGCGGCGCCCTGGCCGAACGCTGCACCCTTGGGAGCAGCCGCGGCAGCTGCGCGCTTGGCCTCTGCCTCGCGCAACTCCTGCGCAGCCTTGGCGGGGTTGCCCGAACGCGCCTTCTTCTTGGGGGCGTTCTTGCCTCCCTTGCGGCCGCCGCCGGGTCCACCCAGGCCGGGCATTCCCGGCATACCGGGCATGCCGCCGCCCTGCGCCATCTTCTTCATCATCTTCTGAGCCTGGGCGAACCGCTCCAGCAGGCCGTTGACCTCGGAGACGTGGACGCCGGAGCCCTTGGCGATACGGGCACGGCGGGAACCGTTGATGATCTTGGGAGCCACGCGCTCGTGCGGGGTCATGGACCGGACAATCGCCTCAACGCGGTCAATTTCCCGTTCGTCGAAGTTCTCCAGCTGCTGCCGGATGTTTTGCGCACCCGGCATCATCATGAGCATCTTCTTCATGGAGCCCATGTTGCGGATCTGCTGCATCTGGGCAAGGAAGTCGTCCAGCGTGAAGTCTTCCTGGTCGGCGAACTTCTTCGCCATCCGGGCAGCTTCTTCCTTGTCCCAGGCCTTCTCAGCCTGTTCGATCAAGGTCAGGACATCGCCCATGTCCAGGATGCGCGAGGCCATGCGGTCCGGGTGGAACAACTCGAAATCGTCGAGCCCTTCACCCGTGGAAGCGAACATGACCGGTTTGCCCGTCACGGACGCTACTGACAGCGCGGCACCACCGCGGGCATCGCCGTCGAGCTTGGACAGGACGATGCCGGTGAAGTTGACGCCTTCGTCGAAGGCCATTGCCGTATTCACGGCGTCCTGGCCGATCATGGCGTCAATGACGAAAAGGACTTCGTTCGGGATGATCGCCTGGCGGATGCGCCGCGCCTGGTCCATCATTTCGGCGTCGACGCCGAGGCGGCCGGCGGTGTCAACGATCACGACGTCGTGAAGCTTCTGGCGGGCTTCCTCCACGCCCGCCTTGGCCACGGCCACCGGATCGCCTGCCGGGTGTTCAAGTTCAGAGGTGGCGCCCGGGTGCGGAGCAAACACCGGAACGCCTGCGCGCTGGCCCACCACCTGGAGCTGGGTGACGGCGTTGGGCCGCTGCAGGTCGCAGGCAACGAGCATGGGGCTGTGGCCTTGGGACTTAAGCCACTTGGACAGCTTGCCCGCGAGGGTCGTCTTACCCGCACCCTGGAGGCCGGCCAGCATGATGATGGTAGGGCCGGTCTTGGCCAACCTGATGCGCCGCGTTTCACCGCCGAGGATCTCCACGAGTTCCTCGTTGACGATCTTCACGATCTGCTGGCTCGGGTTCAGCGCCCCGGACACTTCAGCGCCGAGCGCACGCTCGCGGATCCGCGACGTGAACTCACGGACCACGGGAACCGCGACGTCGGCATCCAGCAGGGCGCGGCGTATCTCCCGGACTGTGGCGTCGACATCGGCCTCCGACAGGCGGCCCTTGCCACGGAGGTTCTTGAAGGTTGCTGTCAACCGGTCAGAGAGTGAATTGAACACGCGCCGTGCACTTCTTTCGATGGTCTGCGAATGGCGGCCTTGCGGCTCACCGGAGTCTTTGACGTTCCTGCCCCAACAATGTGTCTCAACCCTAATAAATCAGCGTCAACTAGGGGACTCGACTATCTAGGGTACCAAGTCGCGTCCCCAAGATGGCATGCTGGCACAGTGACCAGCAAAACAACTGTGAAAACGTTGCTCATTCTCGGCGCTTCAGGCGACCTCACCGGCCGTCTGCTCCTTCCGGGACTTGCCGGCCTCCTTGCCACAGGCAGGGTTGGCGGGCTTCGACTGGTCGGGGCCGGGTCCGATCCCTGGACCGCTCGGCAGTGGAAGGAACGCGTGGACACATCCTTCGCTGCAGCAGCCGGCGCCGCGGAAAGCGCAGGCCGGTCAGTACTGGACTCGGTGGCCGCATCCACGGAATACCATCAGGTCGACGTCACGGCGGACGGCAGGCTCGCCGACTTGCTGGCGCACCTGGAAGGGCCGGTTGCCATCTACTTCGCCCTTCCCCCGGAAGTCAGCCAGAAAGCCTGTGCCCTCCTGCGCCGTGACCAGCTTCCGCCTGGAACCCGGCTGGTATTGGAGAAGCCTTTCGGCGCGGGGCTGGAATCGGCCCGGGAACTGAACAAGGTACTTGCCGCGCTGGTCCCGGAAGACCACATCCACCGGGTGGACCACTTCCTCGGCAAGGCCACGGTGCTGAACATCCTCGGACTGCGTTTCGCCAACCGCTTCCTGGAACCGGTGTGGGACCGCGACCACATCGAAAAAGTCGAGATCATCTTCGACGAAGACCTGGCTTTGGAAGGCCGTGCCCGCTATTACGACCATGCCGGCGCCCTCAAGGACATGATCCAAAGCCACCTGCTCCACATCATGGCTTTCCTGGCCATCGACGCCCCCGCCTCCATCGACGAACGCGATCTCCGTGACGCCGTGGCCGCGGTCCTGCGTGCCAGCAGCATCAAGGCCCCGTTCCAGGATTCGACCCGCCGGGCCCGCTATACAGCCGGGAAGCTCGGCGAGCGCACCATTCCCGACTACGCGGCCGAGCCGGGCGTAGACCCCGCCAGGAACACCGAAACCCTTGCCCAGGTCACGGTGGAGATCGACAACTGGCGCTGGAAGGGCGTCCCGTTCATCCTGCGCTCCGGCAAGGCGATGGGCCACAAACGGAAGGAAGCCGTGGTGACTTTCCGTCCCGTGCCGCATTTGCCGGTCGGGTTCTCCGGCGTCGACTCCCCCAACCACCTCCGGATCGGTTTCGGTCCCGACGTCCTGCAGCTCGACGTCGACGTCAACGGCCCTGGCGACGTGTTCACCCTGGACCGGGCGAGCTTGATCACCGAGCTCAACGCTGCCGGCATGCTGCCTTACGGCGAAGTCCTGGAGGGCATCCTTACCGGCGATCCGCTCCTCTCCGTCCGCGGCGACACTGCGGAGGACTGCTGGCGGATCATGGAACCCGTGCTCGGTGCCTGGGCGCAGGATGCGGTCCCGTTGGAGGAGTACGACGCCGGCAGCCAGGGGCCGGCAGCGTGGGGCACCAGCGGCGGGCGCAGCGACAGCGGGCACACCGGCAGTAACAGTCCTGCGGCGGCAAGTCACAGGGGCTGACTGTCCCACGGTGGCTGACTGTTTCGGGACGGCTGACTGTTAACGGCCAAGCGGGCCGGGTACCTTTTCGGTACCCGGCCCGCTGTTCGTTTCCCGGATCAACAGCCGGGGTCCGGCCGTCCGCCTAAATGGCCGCCGCGCCGCGCTCCCCGGTCCTGACACGGACCGCTTCGTAGACGTCCACGGTCCAGACTTTCCCGTCACCGGCCCGGCCGGTGTTGGAGCTTGCAATGAGGACATCCAGGATGTCGTCCGCTTGTTCGTCGGTGGCAAGAACCTCGATGCGGATCTTGGGCAGCAGGTCCACGTTGTATTCAGCACCGCGGTACACCTCCGTGTAGCCCCGCTGCCGGCCATAGCCGCTGGCCGCGCTGACCGTCAACCCCTGGACGCCGTACGCTTCCAGGCCTTCCCGGACTGCTTCAAGCTTCTCCGGACGGACGATCGCTGTAATGAGTTTCATGCCTGGACACTCTCCTTGCCTTCGGCTGCGGTGGCCTTGGATTCCACTGCGGCGTCGTTCTTGCCGGTCATCACGTCGTGCAGCGGCTGGAAGCTTCCACCGTGGCCGCCTACACCGAACTCGTAGGCCGTCTCGGCGTGGAGGCTGAGGTCAACGCCGACGTTCTCCTGCTCAGTGGAGACCCGGAAGCCCATGGTCTTGTGGATGGCCAGGGCGATGATCGCCGTCATGATGGCAGAGAAGGCGATGGCGATGCCGGCCGCTGCGAGCTGCGCCCACATCTGGGCCATGCCGCCACCGTAGAAGAGGCCGCCGCCAACGCCGTCCACCGGCTTTGCGATGAAGCCCAGTGCTACGGTTCCGATGATGCCGGAGACCAGGTGTACTCCCACCACGTCCAGGGAGTCGTCGAAGCCCCAGCGGAACTTCAGGCCTACGGCGAGGGCGGACGCGATACCGGCGACCAGGCCCAGGCCCAGGGCGCCGATGGGATCGACGTTGGCGCAAGCCGGGGTGATGGCAACGAGGCCTGCCACGACGCCGGACGCAGCGCCGAGGGACGTCGGGTGGCCGTCGCGGATGCGTTCGGTGATGAGCCAGCCGATCATTGCTGCGGCCGGAGCTGCGAGGGTGTTGACCCAGATGAGGCCGCCCTGCTCAGCGGTGGTTGCTGCGCCGCCGTTGAACCCGAACCAGCCGAACCACAGGATGGCTGCACCGAGCATCACGAAGGGAATGTTGTGCGGGCGGTGGTTGGGGTCCTTGCCGAAGCCGCGGCGGTTGCCGATGATCAGCACCAGGACGAGTGCGGCCACGCCGGCGTTGATGTGCACTACCGTTCCGCCGGCGAAGTCGATGGCCGGGCCGAGCGCCTTGCCGATGGCACCCTCGGGACCGAACAGGCCGCCGCCCCACACCATGTAGGCCAAGGGGCAGTAGACCAGCGTGACCCATACGGGAACGAAGAGGCTCCAGGCGCCGAACTTGGCACGGTCGGCGATCGCGCCGCTGATCAGGGCCACCGTGATGATGGCGAACGTGGCTGCGAAGCCTACCTTGATGTAACCGTCAGGAGTGGCGTCCACTCCAGCCAGTCCAAATGATGCAAACGGGTTCCCCACGATCTCCATGAAGCCCTCGCCGGAGCTCATGGATGCCCCCCACAGCACCCATACAACGCCCACGATGCCGATGGAGATGAAACTCATCATCATCATGTTCAGGGCGGCCTTGGCCCGTGTCATACCACCGTAGAAGAATGCCAATCCCGGTGTCATGAACAGCACAAGCGCTGCCGCCACCATGACCCATACGTGACCTGCGGTAAGTTCCATGGTGCACGTCCTCTCTTGCTAGTACTGCGGTTCGTCCGCTGTCCTGACGCCTTTTGCGTCCTGCAATAAAGTTTTGTGCCGCAGTGTTTCACCTGCGCGGGATTTAGATTGCGGGCCTGTTACATCAACCTCCCCAACGTAAATGATGCATAACCTCGTTGTTACGGATATGTTTCATGCGTCACACAGGCCCGGGACGAGTACCGCGCCAACGCAAAACCTTCGACCCTGACAGGACCACCCCGGATGCCACAGTCGCCCCGATCCACCCAGCCACCAAGGATCAGGCAGCAGAGGGAGCCGCTTCCCCGCGACGTGAAGGTCATGCTGGCCGCCGCCTTCCTCATCGCCCTGGGTTTCGGGCTGGTGGCCCCGGTACTGCCGCAATTTGCCACGACCTTCGACGTCGGCGCGACGGCCGCCGCAGTGATCGTCAGTATCTTCGCCTTCATGCGCCTTGTCTTCGCGCCGGCGGGCGGGCAGCTGATCGTCCGCTTCGGGGAGCGAAGCGTCTATGTGAGCGGGCTGCTGATTGTTGCCGCGTCGACTGCGGCGTGCGCTTTCGCGCAAAACTACTGGCAGTTGTTGATCTTCCGCGGCCTGGGCGGAGCGGGTTCGGTGATGTTCACCGTCGCCGCCATGGGCCTGCTGATCCGGCTGGCGCCGCCGGAGCGAAGGGGCCAGGTTTCGGGAGCCTACGCTTCGGCCTTCCTGATCGGCAGCGTCCTGGGGCCCGTGGTGGGCGGACTCCTGGCCGGTTTCGGCCTGCGCGTGCCGTTCCTGGTGTACGCCGCTGCCCTGCTGCTCGCCGCCGTCGTTGTGCGGACGATGCTGACCGGCACGAACCATCTGGGTGAGGAGGCACGGCACGCGCCTGCCATGACGCTGAAAGAGGCACTCGCCGATTCGGCCTACCGGGCGGCCGTCTTCTCAAGTTTCGGCAACGGCTGGGTCACCTTCGGTGTGCGCATGGCCACCATCCCCTTGTTTGCCACGGCCGTCCTGCAGTCACGTCCGGAAACGGCGGCGTGGGCGCTTGCTGTGTTCGCCATGGGTAACGCACTCGCTTTGACGTTCTCCGGCCGGCTTTCGGACTCCTGGGGACGGAAGCCGCTGCTTATCCCGGGATTGGTCATCACGGGAGCCGCTACGGGGCTCATCGGCGTGACCGGTGACCTGGTGTGGTTCCTCGTTGCCTCCGCCGTGGCGGGTTTCGGCTCCGGCTTGCTGGGCCCGGCGCAGCAGGCCGCCGTCGCCGATGTGATTGGCCGGGGCCGCTCCGGTGGCCGCGTCCTGGCAGTGTTCCAGATGGCGGCCGATACCGGAGCCATCATCGGCCCGGTGGTTGCCGGGCTCCTGGCGGACCAGTTGGGCTACGCCTGGGCTTTTGGAATCACCGGCGGGGTGCTCCTGGTGACCGCGGCAGCGTGGCTTCCCGCCCGCGAACCCGCGGTTAAACAAAACTGACTGGCAACAGGGGTTGCTCTGAACGCTCAGAACAACCCCTATTGCCAGTCAGTTGAAGAACTAGTTCAGCAGTGCGTCCACGAAGCCCTCGGCGTCGAAAGGCGCGAGGTCGTCGGGCCCTTCGCCCAGGCCGATGAGCTTGACCGGCACGCCCAGCGTCTTCTGGATCGCGACCACGATGCCGCCCTTGGCGGTGCCATCGAGCTTGGTCAGGACGATGCCGGAGATGTTGACCACCTCGGCAAAGACCCGCGCCTGGTTCAGCCCGTTCTGGCCGGTGGTGGCATCCAGCACCAACAGGACCTCGTCCACTTCGGCCAGCTTTTCGATGACGCGCTTGACCTTGCCAAGCTCGTCCATCAGGCCGGTCTTGTTCTGCAGGCGGCCCGCGGTATCCACCATGACAACATCGACTTCCTGGTCGATGCCGGCCTTGACTGCCTCGTAGGCCACCGAAGCGGGGTCCGCGCCGTCGATGTCCGACTTCACCGTGGGCACGCCCACGCGCTGGCCCCACGTGGCGAGCTGTTCGGCCGCTGCCGCACGGAAGGTGTCCGCTGCTCCCAGCAGGACGTCCTTGTCTTCAGCCACCAGGACACGCGCCAGCTTGCCCACCGTGGTGGTCTTGCCGACGCCGTTGACACCTACCACCAGCACGACGGCGGGACGGTCACCTTGGCGGGCGACGTTCAAGGAACGGTCCATGGACGGGTCAACGAGCTTGATGAGTTCTTCCCGGAGCATGGCCTTGACATGCTCCGGATCGCGGGTTCCCAGGACCTTGACGCGCTCGCGCAGGGACTCCACGAGTTCCATGGTCGGTTCTGTTCCAAGGTCTGCCAGGAGAAGGGTCTCCTCCACCTCGTCCCACACGTTCTCGTCGATCTTGTCACCCGAAAGCAGGGCCAGCAGGCCCTTGCCCAGGATGTTGTTGGACTTGACCAGGCGTGCGCGAAGACGGGTAAGGCGGCCCTCCACGGGTGCCGGGGTCTCCACGGCAATGGTTTCCAGCCCGGCGGCATCGTCCGGGACCAAGGTCTCTTCGAGGGAGCCGTGACGGCCGGGCGCGGGGGCGGGCTCCGGCCGGTCCTCCACCAAGGTTCCGCCGCTTGCTGCCGGCGACTGGAGGGGGTCGTTGGCGTCGCGGGTCCCGGGGTATTTGGAGCCGGACTTACGGGCCTTGAGCAGGACCGGGACCAGTCCGCCAATCACCACGAGCGCAGCGACTATGGACAGGATTATGGGTAGGAAATCGTTCACTCCCCTACCTTCTCACACAGCTAGGCCCCGTCCCCGAGGCGTTGGCTGATAACCGTGGACACACCGTCCCCGCGCATTGTTACCCCGTACAAGGCATCGGCCACCTCCATGGTCCGTTTCTGGTGCGTAATGACGATCAGCTGGCTGGACTCACGCAATTCCTCGAAGATCGTGATGAGGCGGCCAAGGTTGGTGTCGTCCAACGCGGCTTCCACCTCGTCCATGACGTAGAAGGGCGAAGGCCGCGCCTTGAAAATCGCGACGAGCAACGCCACTGCGGTGAGCGACCGCTCGCCGCCTGACAAGAGGGAAAGCCTCTTGATCTTCTTGCCGGCAGGCCTCGCCTCGACCTCGATCCCTGTGGTCAGCATGTCGTCCGGATCGGTCAGCACCAAGCGGCCCTCGCCGCCCGGAAAGAGGCGAGCGAAGACGTGGTCGAACTGAGCGGAGGTGTCGGCGAAGGCCTCAGTGAACACCTGCTGGACGCGGTTGTCGACTTCCTTGATGATGTCCAGCAGGTCCTTCCGGCTGGCTTTGAGGTCTTCCAGCTGGGAGCTGAGGAACTGGTGCCGTTCCTCCAAGGCCGCGAATTCTTCCAAGGCCAAAGGGTTGACTTTGCCCAGCGAAGCGAGGTCCCGTTCAGCCTTCTTCAGCCTCTTCTCCTGCTCGGCACGGACAAACGGAACACCGTGGAGAAGGGGTTGCCCGTCCTCGTCAACGGGCGCCCTGAGCTCCGCCCACTTGTCCGTTTTTCCAGTACTTGCAGTTGCGGGCACCGGAACCGGCTGGTCCGGACCGTACTCCGCCACCAACTGCCCTGCGGACATCCCAAGTTCGTCGATTGACCTGGCTTCAAGCGCCTCAATACGCAGTCGCTGCTGCGCACGGGCCAGCTCGTCCTTGTGCACCGAATCGGTCAGCTCCGCCAATTCCTTGGCACGTTCCTCGTTGACGGAACGGACGTGGGCAAGTTCCTTGTCGAGTTTTTCGCGGATTTCCTCGGCCAGGTCCCGTTCGCCCGCAGCGAGCTCCACGGAGATGTCCAGGAACCGGAGCGTGTGCGTGGCTCCCGCCTGGACGGCTGCTGCCCGGGCTGCCTGGGCACGGCGCCTTTGCGCGCGGCGTGCGGCCTCCTCCCGGGCCCGGCGTTCGGTTGCTGCAGCCCTTTCCAGCGAGGCGGCCCGGTTGCCCACGGCGCCGAGCTGTTCCTCTGCGGTCCTGAGCGCCAGCCGTGCTTCCATTTCCTTGGCTCGTGCGGTGCGGGCCTGTTCGGCAAGTTCGTCCCGGAGATCGGTGGAGGGTTCATCGTCGGGGGCTTCCTGGGCTGCTTCCAGGCGCTCGGAGGCCACGTCCAGATCCATGGTGGCTTCGGCGATGTTCGCCTCGGCTTTGGCCAGCGTGGCCGCAAGCCTTTCACTTTCCCCTACGGCGCCACGCAGGACGGAGTTCAGGTGTCCCAACCGTTCGGCCACGGCCGCCAGCCGGGCATCGGATTCGTGCAGCTTCTCCAGCGCAGCGTCTGCCCGGTCCCGGGCTTCAGCCTGCCGCGCCTTCGCTGCCGCCAGGCGGAAACGGTTGCGCTCCAAACCGGCGGTAACGTCCTGGAGCCTGGCAACGGCGTCGTCGACGGCGGCCTGGACCTCGATCAACGACGGCACGGTCGCTGATCCGCCGTGCGCGGCCAATGATGTCAACACATCGCCTGACCTGGTGACCGCCCTCAGCCCGGGGCGCTCAGCGATCAGTTCCGCCGCTGCTGCCAGGTCCTCGACGACGACCGCCCCGGCCAGTAGGGCAAGCGCACTCTGGGCCGGCGCTTCAGTGGCTTTGACGACGTCATGTACCCACCGGCAGCCCTGCGGCAACGCGCCGTCGTTGGCGGTCTCCGGCCCGTCGCTGCTAGCCAGAAGCAGGACGGCACGTCCCGCGTCGTCCGCCCTGAGGGTGCTGAACGCAGCCAGGGCTGCTGCGGTATCGGCGGCGACCAAGGCATCGGATGCCTCACCCAAGGCTGCAGATACCGCTGTTTCGTAGCCGGGTTCGATGGCGAGCATCCCGGCCAAGGGCCCGAGGATGCCTGTAACGTCCCCACCGAGCAGCCTCTGCGAACCGTCCCTGCGGTTCAGGCCCAGCTGCAGTGCGTCGCGTCGGGCAACCAGCGCGTCGCGTTCCCGCAGGGCGCCGCGCTCGGCGGCCTTGAGTTCTTCGATCTCGGCGGTGACTGCATCGAGGACCTGGTTGGCTTCCTCGTAATCGGCGTCGAGGCTTTCCTCGCCGTCCTCGACTCCGGCAACCTGGGATTCGAGGGCGGTGAACTCGCTGTGTGCGGAACGGCGCCGCTCATCGGCAGCTGCGAGCGATTCCCGGATACGTCCGCGTTCGGCTTCGGCAGCATCCACCCGCGAACGGGCCGCGGCCACTTTCCCGGCGAGCCGGGCCAAGCCTTCCCGGCGGTCTGCCGCTGCCCGCAGCATGGCGGTCAAGCGCTTGTCCTCGGCGGCTGCGAGCGCCTCCGCGCTGTCCTTGGCCACGGTTGCTTCCAGGAGGGCCGCCTGTTTGGCGAGGACATCGTGTTCCACGGCTGCTTGCTCCTGACGCACCTTGGCCGCTTGGCGTTCAAGGTGTTCAGGGTCGCGGCCGGAGTCCGGCAAGGCTTCCGAGGCCCCCAGGAGACGCCGGCGCTCACCCGCCAGCGAGGCCAGGGAACGGAGCCGTTCCCGGTTTGCCGAGAGCTGGTACCAGCGATCGCGTGCGGCGTTGAGGCGCGGCGTTGCTTCAGCGGCGCGCTGTTCCAGCTCTGCCTGCCGCTGCCGCCCGTGCCCGAGTTCCGCTTCAACCACCTGACGGCGTTCCTTGAGGGCTGCTTCATCGGCCACGTCCTGCTCCAAGCTGCTGGTGAGCTGCATCAGGTCGTCGGCCAAAAGCCTTGCTTTGGCATCGCGGACGTCGAACTGGACCGTTTGGGCGCGGCGGGCGATTTCTGCCTGTTTGCCCAGGGGCGTCAGTTGGCGGCGGATCTCGGCGGTCAAGTCTCCCAGCCGCGAAAGGTTGGCCTGCATCGCCTCCAGCTTGCGGACTGTCTTTTCCTTGCGCCGCCGGTGCTTGAGGATACCGGCGGCTTCTTCGATGAAGCCCCGGCGGTCCTCCGGAGTCGCGTGCAGCACGCGGTCCAGTTGGCCCTGGCCGACGATGACGTGCATCTCGCGGCCAAGTCCCGAATCGGACAGCAACTCCTGGATATCCAGCAAGCGGCACGGCGCACCGTTGATGGCGTACTCGGAGCCGCCGGTGCGGAACAGGGTGCGCGAAATGGTGACTTCGCTGTATTCGATGGGAAGCGCGTTGTCGGTGTTGTCGATGGTGAGCGACACGTGTGCCCTGCCCAGGGGCGGCCTGCCGGACGTGCCGGCGAAGATGACGTCTTCCATTTTGCCGCCACGCAGGGTCTTGGCCCCTTGTTCGCCCATGACCCACGCCAGGGCGTCAACGACGTTGGACTTGCCGGAGCCGTTGGGCCCCACCACCGCAGTGACTCCCGGCTCGAAGTCGAACGTCGTGGCCGACGCAAACGACTTGAACCCGCGGACGGTCAAACTCTTCAAATGCAAGGTGGTTGGTTCTCCTGGATGGCCCCGGTGGCGGTATCCCACTAAATCTACTGCGGATTTGTTGAAAACCCGGGATCCATGGCGGGAAAGCCTTGCGGGCACCCGCCCGCATCCCTACACTCCTGCCTAGGGTTACCTGGCGCATGCGTTCCGGTGATCCGGCCGGATCCCCGGTTTGCCGGGTCCGCCGGGTCGCGGTCCGAAATTCGGAATACATGGGCATGGTGGCTGTGGCTGTGATGGTTTTCAACTGAAGATCTGGTTTTACCCTGGCTGGGGAGCGGTGAGCAGGGACCGGGCATGTGCGCGGACCTTTGTTTAGCAATCGGCGTACCACCCAGGAGTTCTGATGCCCGGTCCTTCCGCTACCCGGCCACCACGGTTCTTCAAAGGTTTCTTTGTACCTCTGGTCGTTGCGATGGTTGCGTCCTTGCTGCCCTTGACGGTACCTGCCGCCTTCGCAGCGGGCCCGTGCGACCCCGTGGTGAATCCCGTGGTGTGCGAGAACTCAAAACCGGGCAGCCCGCCGTCGGAATGGGACATCGACGGCGCCGGCGATGACAGCATCCAAGGCTTCTCCACAGCCATGAGTGTCAACGCCGGCCAATCAATCCAATTCAAAGTCGATACCTCGGCATCCAACTACACGATCGCCATTTACCGCAGCGGCTGGTACGGCGGAAACGGGGCACGCAAGATAGCCACCGTGACACCCTCGGCCTTCCGGCAGAACCAACCGGCATGCCGCACCGACCTGGCCACTGAACTCTATGACTGCGGCACCTGGGCGGTATCGGCAACGTGGCAGGTCCCGGCAACGGCGGTGTCCGGCGTCTACTTTGCTTTGCTGACCCGGCCGGATACCGGCGGGCAAAGCCACATCACGTTCGTGGTGCGCAATGACGGCAACCGGTCAAGCGTGCTCTTCCAGACGTCGGATACGACGTGGCAGGCCTACAACACCTACGGGGGCGCGGACTTCTATCAAGGTGCCGTCAACGGGCGTGCCTACAAGATCAGCTATAACCGCCCCATGGCCAGCCGAAGCGGACCGGACGGCCGCGATTTCTACTTCGCCAACGAATACCCCATGGTCCGGTTCCTCGAACAGAACGGCTATGACGTCAGTTACATCAGCGGACTGGATACGGACACCCGCGGCGCCGAACTGCTCAACCATAAGGTGTTCCTGTCCGTAGGGCACGACGAGTACTGGTCCGGAAACCAGCGCGCCAATGTCACGGCAGCACGGGATGCGGGGGTAAACCTCCAGTTCCTTTCCGGCAATGAGATGTACTGGCGAACCCGGTTCGAGCCTTCGAGCGTGGACGGTACGCCGGGCCGGACGCTGACCAGTTACAAGGAAACGTGGTCCAACGCCAAGATCGATCCCACCACCCAGTGGACGGGCACCTGGCGGGATCCGCGGTTCGCTTCCCAGGCAAACGGCGGAGGCCTGCCCGAAAACGGCCTCACGGGAACCCTCTACATGTCCAACTACACGGACCTCCCCGTGACAGTTTCCGCCGAAGAGGGCAAGACCCGGCTCTGGCGCAATACTTCCCTGGCATCGATGTCGGCAGGCACCTCCGCTGCGTTGGCGCCCCACACGATCGGCTACGAATCGAACGAAGACCTGGACAACGGCTTCCGGCCGGCCGGGCTCATCCGCTTGTCCACAACCACCGGCAGTGTCAGCCAATACCTGCAGGACTTCGGGAACACGGTGGCGCCGGGCACCACCAAGCACAGCGTCACCCTGTACAAGGCGGCGAGCGGTGCATTGGTTTTCTCCGCCGGCAGCGTGCAGTGGACATGGGGCCTTGACCAGGAACACGACGGAAACGGCGCCCCTGCCGATATCCGGATGCGGCAGGCGCAGGTGAACCTGCTTGCCGACATGGGTGCCCAACCGGCAACCCTGGCATCCGGCCTGGTGGCGACCACCGCCAGCGGCGACAAAACAGGCCCCACCACCACCATCAACGCCCCTGCCAACAATGCCGCTGTGGCCCACGGAAGCAACGTCACCGTCAGCGGAACGGCAACGGACGCGGGCGGCGTGGTTGCCGGCGTCGAGGTTTCAACCGACGGCGGCACATCCTGGCACCCTGCCACCGGCAAGGCGAACTGGACGTACAGCTATGTGCAGAAGGGCCTGGCGACTGCCACCATCCAAGTGCGGGCTGTGGACGACAGCGCGAACATCGGCGCGGTGGCCACGCGCAACCTGACCGTGAACGGCCCGTACACGGTCTTCGGCCAGGCGGTTCCACCGGTGGTTGACTCCGGCGACGGCGGCGCGTACGAGATGGGCCTGCGTTTCACACCGTCCGTGGACGGCTTCATCACCGGTGCACGCTTCTACAAGAGCACCGCGAACACGGGAACCCATATTGGGTCCCTTTGGAACTCCGCAGGCACCCGCCTTGCCACCGCAACGTTCGCCAATGAAACCGCTTCGGGCTGGCAGAGCGTCCTCTTCAGCCAACCCGTGCCCGTGGCGGCCGGGCAGAAGTACACGGTCTCCTACTGGGCACCCCGAGGCCACTACGCCACCAAGGACTTCCAATGGGCGTATTCGGGCTTCAACGACGCGCCCATGAAGGTTGCCGGCGGTTTCGGCGCGGAACCCGCCGGTGTCTACAACACGTCCCAGGGTTTCCCAACAGCCAGCTTCAACGGTGGAAACTACTTCGTGGATGCCATCTTCAGCACAACGGACAATTCGCCCCTGACTGTCAGCTCACAGACCCCCATCCCGTCATCGTCCAGCGTTTCGGTCGCAACCACCGTGAGTGGAGTCTTCTCCAAGCCCGTCACGGCGGCCAGCGTGCAACTGACACTTCGTTCGGCGGCAGGTCCGGTGGCCGGTACCACCACCTATGACGCCACCACCCGGAAGGCTACGTTCACCCCGTCATCCCAGCTGGCCTTCAGCACCCAGTACACGGCAACCCTGGCCGGTACCGATGCCGTGGGCGGCCAAGTCGCCTCCGGCGGTACCTGGACATTCACCACGGCCGCAACCGCCCCCTCTCCCGGCGCCTGCCCGTGCAGTTTCTATGACGACAGCGTCACTCCCGGGATCGCGGAAATCCAGGACGGCGTACCGCTGACACTCGGTGTGCGCTTCACGAGCATTTCAGCCGGCACTGTCAACGGCGTCCGGTTCTACAAGTCGGCCGGCAACACGGGAACGCACACCGGCTCCCTGTACACGGCCTCGGGTCAATTGCTGGCAACAGTCACGTTCGCCAATGAGAGCAGCGCAGGATGGCAAACTGCGATGTTCAGCCAACCGGTGCAAATGGCTGCCAATACCGAATACATCGCTGCCTACAAATCCACCACCGGAGCGTACTCGGCAACCAGCAACGGATTTGGACAGGGCCTCAGCGTCGGGCCGCTGCGGACAGGCCCGGACGCAGGGGCTTACTCCTACAACTCCGACTTCCCCGGTTCGCGGTCGACGGCCAGCTACCTGGTGGACGTCGTGGTCATGGTCGCCGCTCCGGCATTCACCGTCGGCAGCCAGTCACCGGCAAGCGGCGCCTCCAGCGTTCCGTTGACGACGACTGTTAGTGGAGTGCTGTCCGAGGCAGCAGTGGCTTCCAGCGTCAAACTGGCGCTCAAGACCGCCAGTGGCACCGCCGTTGCGGGAACCAGCGCCTACGTTGACGCAACACGCAAGGTCACGTTCACTCCGTCCGCTCCACTGGCCGAAGGCACAAGCTACACGGCCACAGTGACCGCAACGGCGGTATCCGGCACTCCCATCACCGGCAACACCTGGACTTTCGCCACAGTCCCGCCGGCCAGGACGCCTGGAGTGTGCCCCTGCACCCTTTACCAGGACACCGTGACCCCCGGCACGATGGAAGTGGATGACGCCGTTCCGTTGACCCTGGGTGTGCGCTTCAGCAGTGACACGGCCGGGCAGGTAACCGGCGTCCGGTTCTACAAATCCAGTGGTAACACCGGAACGCACACGGGCTCGCTGTACACGGCTGCGGGCCAACTGCTGGCCACGGTTACCTTCACCAACGAGTCCACCAGCGGCTGGCAAACGGCAACGTTCAGCCAACCCGTCAGCATCCAGGCGGACACCGAGTACATTGCCGCCTACAAGGTGCCCGGCGGCAAGTACTCCTACACGAGCGGAGGCTTCGGTCCCGAAGGCTTCACCAGCGGCCCCCTGCGCGTTGACGCCGACTCCGGCATGTACACCTACAGCGGTGACTTCCCCGGCACCCGCTCCACGGCAAGTTACCTCGTGGACCTGCTGTTCCAGCAGCCTGCACAACCCCTGAGCATCACTGCGCAAGTGCCCGCGCCGGGAGCCACGTCGATACCCACCGACGTGAGGCCATCGATGACCTTCTCCACTGCCATTAACCCGGGCGCTACCTTCACGTTGTCGGCCAACGGAAGCCCGGTGGCGGGGTCGGCGGCGTTGTCCGCCGACGCCCGGGTCATCACCTTCACACCGACCTCCGCACTGCCCGCGAGCACCGTCATCACGGCAAGCGTTTCCGGGGTGGCCAACCAACAGGGGCAGACCTTGCCGACCACCACGTGGCAATTCACGACCGCGAGCGCCTCCGTCCAGCAGAGCACCATCTTCGGCTCGCTCGTTCCGCAGGTGCTTGCGGCACCGGAAACCAAGTCGGTGGAACTGGGAACTGCCTTCACGGTTTCCCAGGCCGGAAGCGTCACGGGTATCCGGTTCTACAAGGGCACCGGCAACACCGGCACCCACGTAGGTTCGCTGTGGAACTCCGCAGGCACCAGGCTGGCCCAGGTGACGTTCACCAACGAGACCGCAACGGGCTGGCAGACCGCCACGTTGTCCACCCCGGTGGCATTGTCTACGGGCCAGACATACGTGGTGTCCTACCGCGCTCCCAATGGCCGCTACTCGTACACCCAGGGCTTCTTCAACACCACCTGGACAAGCGGTGTCTTCACGGCCTCGGGCCCCAACAACGGCCTCTACCGTTACGGCAGCGGGGGCGTGATGCCAGCCAATTCATGGAATGCCACCAACTACTTCGTGGACGTGGTCTACTCGACAGCCACCCAGACACAAGCGCAGACGGCTACGGCATCGCCGACGCCAACGGCGACTTCAACAGCCACTGCAACGCCAACGACGACGGCGACACCCACACCGACGCCGACACCGACAGCCACGCAGTAGGTGGACTCCTGTGCGGTCTTCTGATGCTCTGCTGAGCCTCGCTGTCAGCGGACGACGCTCGGTGACCAGGCGTGGGCGATGAACAACTCCGGTTGTGCCGCGGGTTCGATGTCCAGCTGCCAAATGTTGCTGTCGCCCTCAACAGCCTGGTCAGGCAGGCCATACAGCAACGTATCCTCGTCCAGCCATTCGATCTGATCGTCAACGCTCCGCTTTTCCGACAGGACCGTTTCCGCCCCGGTAGCGAGGTCCAAAACGGCCACCTTCCAATGCGTCCCCAGCGCACCGCCGTCGTTCTTCTTGAACGCAATCCGGGTACCGTCCGGCGAGATGGACGGGCACTCAACGTTGTCATGCACCGCAGTGAGCGTCCTGCCGGAGAGGCTGCCCTTGACCAGCCACAGACGACCCGACGACGCGGCCGTGGCGTAGAAGGAATCCTCCTGGCCGGGGACGAACGTCACGCCCCAGATGTTCCTGTCCGCAGCCACCAAGCGCTCGCCGTTGACCATGAGGGCAAAGTCTTCGAGGTTTCCCAGGTTGCTGGTTCCACGGCTGATTTCCGTTGCGGTGGAGAACCCGGAGGTTGAGTAGGAGTGCCCGGTCACGAACACTGTGGTGGCGATCAGGGAGCCATCGGCACTGATGCGTGTCCGGCTGGGAATGCCGGGCAAGGCCCACGATCTTTGCTGCTGCCAGTTCCGGTCCAGGACCGTGGCCTCAAATGCCGTGACCAGTCCCCTGTTCGCTTTCAAGCACACCACTTCGGCTGACGTTCCGTAGACCCTGTCGCACGCCTTTTCGCTGACGGCACGTTCGCCCTTCGGATCGGCGAGGGGTACCGTTGCCGCGTTGCCATAACCCTGACCGGCCGCGGTGTTGCGGAAAAGGACGAAGGGAGCCTGCGGCAAGGGTTGTCCCGCAGTCACCCCCACGGAAGGGGCAGCCGTCCGGCTTTGCTCAAATCTTTGGTAGGCGCCGACGGCGTAAACCCCCGCCGCCGTCAGCATGAGGGCGGTAACAGCCAGCAGGATGCCCCAACGAAGCTTTGCGCCAGCCATCCTTCCGCTCATGCGCCGGCCCGCCCGGGCCGGGCTCCAGGAAGGATGAAGATCACTGCCACCACAACGCAGGCCAGCAGGATGCCGGCGATCGTGACGGCAGCTGATGCCCCCACGGCGTACCACAGCACACCGAACCCTGCCGAAGCCGCCATCCGGCTCAAAGCCACGACCGTCTGGGCCGCGGCAATGCCGGTGGCAAGCTTTCCCTCCGGCGTCAGTTGGCTCGCCAACGCGGCCAGCACCCCGTCGGTTGCCGCATAGAACGCACCGAGCAGGAGCAGGCACGTCAACGTTGCCCAGAGACCACCAAGCGGAGCCGCAGCCAGGAAGTAGCAGGCCAGGAGTGCCACGTGCCCTGCGATGAAGACCGGTACCCTGCCTAAACGGTCGGCGAGGCGGCCCAAGGGGACGGCCATCACCAGGAAGGCGACATTGGTGCCCACGAACAGCAACGGAAACCACTGGACGGCGAACGAGTCCCGGTCCTGGAGCACCAGGTAGATAAAGCCGTCACCGATGGTCACCAGCCCGAGGAGTCCCGCAGCGACAAGGAGCTTCCCCAACCCCGGTTCCTTGAAGTGGCGCCAGGAAAAAGCAAGAAGCCGCTGGCCCTTCGGTGCATCCTTCGCGCTCCGTGCGCGGAGGTCGGGAACCACCAATCCCAGGACGGCCACGCCGATCACGGCAAACGCCAAAGACACCACAAAGACTGTGCTGAAGCCATTGGGGATGACCAGCAGAATCAGGAAAGCAATCAGAGGCCCTGCCGCTGCACCGATGTTGTCCAGCATCCGGTGCATACCGAAGGACCGCGCCAGATGCTCCGGTTGCGCCGACACCGTGATCAGCGCATCCCGGGGCGCCGTCCGGATTCCCTTGCCGATCCGATCCCCCGTGACGATCGCCGCTACGGCCCAGAAGCCCCCGGCGAAAAGGAATCCGATCCTTGCCAGCATGGACAGTCCGTAACCGGCCAGGGCGATCCGTTTGGGATGGCCGCTGCGGTCTGACGCCCAGCCTGCGGCGATCCGGACGATGGCGCTCGCGCCCTGGTTGATTCCGTCGATGAAGCCGAAGGCTATGGTCGACAAACCGAGGAAGCCCGTGACGTACAAGGGCAGGATGGCCGTGACCGACTCGGAGGAGATATCCGTGACCATGCTGACGATTCCAAGCCACACGATGACCGGGGACAAACGAAACGGCACCTTCGACAGTGCCGTCTGCTCGCTGGGAGACTTTCCGCGCTTACCGCCGCTGCGGTCCGAAAGCGAAATGTACATGCCTACCCCTACTCCGTGTCCGAGTGCAGACTGCCCAGCAGTTGGAAGCGCGAGTTACCGGTTCCGGTGGTGGCCACGGAGACCGTAATCGTGTCGGTGCCGCGGACGAACCGGGCAGCCGTCGCGCCGTCCGGGGCAGGTGCTTCTTCGGACCAGAAACCATGGGGAACCAACGAAGCCCTGAAATCCTCGATCACGGCTTGTTGCGGCTTGCCCACCACCCCGTCGGCAATCACCTGCAGGACGTCGCCTGAACCCGAAACACTCGTGGACCCGATCGTGGTGCCTTCCGGCAGCGTCAGGACGCTGCTCGGCCACCCGTCCACGACGGCGCCTGTAGCGTTTCCAGGGTCCGGCAGTTTCCCCTTGAGCAGGGGCGCTGCAGCTGATGGTTCCGGCAGGCCCGTAGGGGTCACCGTCACAGGCGGCAGGACTTCAAGGGGTTTGGCACCCGGGGACGCACCGCCGTTGCCGTCCCCGCCGGCGGAAGGGCCCGACGTCGGACTTCCGGAGGATTGCGGGCCGGAGCCTGCTTCCCCGCTTCCGGTGGGCGAGGAACCCGCCGCAGAGGGGCTGGCAGGGCTGGAGTTTTGGGCTGTCGTTTGGGCCGGACGCACGGCCAGTTGGTCAAAGACGACCGCGATGACCGCGATCAGCACGGCAAGGGCCAGGCCCGCGATGACCAGCCGCCGGGCATTCATGGCTTCCCCGGGTTGGCTGAGCCGCCAAGGAGCTGGTGCGCCCTCGCTTCAAGACCGTCGTCAACGAAGTCGTAGATGAAGGACGCGAGCCAGATGACGATCGTGGCGGCAATCCAGCCGAACAGGCTTGTGATGGCGAACCCTTGCGAGAAGAGGCTGGTCAAGATCAGGACGGCCAGCGTGGCCAGCAAGCTTGCGCCCAGGGTGGACACCTTGGTCATCAGCCAGGTCCTGCGCTCCTGCCCGCCGGCCTGCTGTCGCTGGTCCCACCGCCTGCGCAGCAGCCCGGTAACCAACGGTTTCACCAGAAGGGTGGCGGCCGTGAACACCACGACGGCCCAGAGGAACCCGGACCCCAACCGGACCCCGGGTAGCACCGACGCCACCCACAAGGTGATGGCGTTGAAAACAAGTGCGATGGCGATTTTGACCGCCAAGCTTTTCATGGGGACAGTAAACCATCGAGCCCGCCAATCCGGAACAGTTTTCCCCTGTGAAAAACCGGTTACCAGCGGCCGTTACGAGGCCGGGGCTGGCAGATGGGACACGTATAGGAAGAACGGTTCATGAACTGTTCGCGTTTGATGATCCCGCGAAGGCCCGCTGCCTCGCAGCGGCTGCATGGTTCCCCCGCCCGGCCGTACGCATTCAGCGAGCGGGCGAAGTAACCCAACTACACACGTTTGTGACATTCACTCAATCGTCAGTCGAATCGCCAATCGACTCGTCACTCAATCATGATTCAATTCACTCTTGGGCGGTTCTGTCCCGACGAGCCTTCGAACCCTGTCGGCGAGAGACGTCGTCAGCGTCACAGTCTTCCCTCCCTCATTAGACGAGACGACCATACTGATGACCACTGACTCAAGATGCGCGGAGACAAGCTAAACGGGATCCGCATGATTAGACGTCGCTCCTGAGCTCGAGCTTCAGGCCCAGCGCCTGCGCGACCTTCGCGATGGTCGCGGTCGACACGTCGTGGTTCGTCTCGACGCGCGCTATGGTCGGGCGCGACAGCCCGGACTTCTCCCCAAGCTCCGCCTGCGACCACCCCTGCTTCTTCCGGGCCTCGCGGATGACTTCGCCGAAGCCGTGTTGCTCCGCCTCGCCCATGCTTATTCCCCTACCGGGTCAGAGCCCGCGTCTGTGTCGGGGCGGTGCTGGGCATGGAGGGCGTCCGCGGCGATGTCGGCGATCTGACCAATGAAGGCCGGATCTGTCATGTACGACTGAATCTCCTTCGACTCGTTCACTGTCTTCAGCACCGCGAGCCCGACGGCACCGCTGAAGCCCTCGGACGCCTTGAGCTGGGAGACCGTGTTGTTCTTCGCCATCGCCACGGCCTCCTCGTTGGCGTCAAGGAAACCCCAGAAGGTCGTGATGAACCCGGAGACGCTCTCGGGGCTCACCTCGACGCCCTTGGCCTTGAACATCTCGTTGACCTTCTCGATTGCTTCGTCGAGGGGGCCCTTCTTCGGCGTGGCGCTGCCGCCGTACTCGCCGTCGAAGATCGGGAGCTTGATGCCATCCTGGCTGCCTTCGCTGAGCGAGTGGTCCTCCTCGATAGCGGACGGGACGAGCTTGACGCCGGAGAGCTGCACGCCCTCGAGGAAGCTGTCGTCGCGGTCGTCGCCGTCAGCGTGAAGGTTTCGGCCCAGCAGGGTCGCGAGGATGGCGCGGCGGTGCAGCTCCGGGTCCTGGTAATCGACGATCTGGCTGAGGAACTGCCAGGCGTTGCGGTAGCCGAGCACGTCGGCGCGGAACGACTGCAGCGCCTCCTTCTGCTTCTTGTCCTTCGACAGCACGGCCTGACGCCACTGTCCGCTCCAGCGGTTCTTGATCGGAGCCAGCGCCTTGGCAATGGCCTCGCCGCCGGCGTCAGTCAGGAACGCGTCGGCGACGGCGTCCATCTCCTCGTGGGTATAGAGCCCTGCCGTGTCCAGCCGCTCGCCCACCGTGATCAGGGCGTTCGGGTCCACGTCACCGTCGACGTGCGCGTCAGAGTAGTAGAGCTTGAAGTCGGCTTGGACGCTCGCCGGGGTGTTCCGGAAGTCGACAACCATCGGCGCGGTCTTGCCAGGGTAGATCCGGTTCAGCCGCGAGAGGGTCTGCACAGTCGCGACGCCCGAGAGCTTCTTGTCGACGTACATACCCATCAGGCGCGGCTCGTCGAAGCCGGTCTGGAACTTGTTCGCAACGATGAGGACGCGGTAGACACCCTGCTCCCGGAACGCCCGGCCGACGTCGCTGACCCCGTTCTCCGAAACCTCTGTGACGCTCTCGCCGGCCTCATCGGTGAGCGAGCCCGAGAATGCTGCGAGCGTGTGAAGGTCGTACCCCTTCTCGGCGATGTACGCGTCCATCTTCCGGGACCAGCTCAGCGCTTCCATGCGTGAGCTGGTCACGACCATGGCGCGCGCCTGGCCGCCGAGGAGCGGTTGCACGTTGCGTCGGAAGTGCTCGACCACGACCCGGACCTTCTGTGCGATCGCGGTTGGGTGGAGCCTCGCGTAACGGACGATGCTCGAGACCGCTTCGCCGGTGTTGACCTGGACCTCGCTCTCTGACTCCTCGCCCTCGAGGGTCTTCTTTACCCGGAGGAACATGTCGTAGGTCGAGTAGTTGGTGAGCACGTCGAGGATGAAGCCTTCCTCGATCGCCTGCGCCATCGTGTACGTGTCGAAGGCCTCCCAGCGCTCTCCGACCTGGTTACCGAACAGACGCAGGGTTTTTCCCTTCGGCGTGGCGGTCAGGGCGACGAAGGTGATGTTGGCTGAGGCCGCGATGGCCGAATCCTTCGCCGCCAGGAAATCGTCGGCGCTGATCTCCTCGTCGGGGTCGATCTCGACGTCCACGAGCAGCTCCTTGAGCTGTTTGGCCGCAGAGCCTGACTGCGATGAGTGCGCTTCGTCGGCAACGACGGCCCAGCGCCTTCCGCGCAGTTCTTCGGTGTCCTCGATGAGCTTCATGACCTCCGGGAAGGTCTGCAGGGTGCAAGTGATGATGTGGTCGCCCTCGAGGAGCGCCTTCTTCAGCTGCGGCGACTTCGCCCCGGACTTCTCGCCTACGGCCACAACGAGGCCCTTGCTCGACTGCACCAGGTTCATGTCGTCGCGGATGTTCTCGTCGAGGACGGTGCGGTCGGTGACGACGATGACCGAGTCGAACGTCGACTTCGAGTCGGCGCTCATGTGTCGGATCAGGCGATGGCTGAGCCAGGCGATGGTCTTCGTCTTGCCCGAGCCGGCCGAGTGCCAGATCAAGTAGCGCTTGCCCGGGCCGTTCGCCTCGACGTCGGCGACCACGCGCTCGACGGCCCTCAGCTGGTGGAACCGCGGGAAGACGAGCCTGCCGTCGTCCTTATTGCCGGACTTGCCCGGCTCGAAAAGAGCGAAGTCCTTGAGGATGCGCATGAAGGTCGGACGAGCAAGGATTTCGCGCCACAGGTAGTTGGTTGATGACCCCGTGCTCGAAGGAGGGTTACCCTCGTGTCCTTCGTTGCCCTGGTTGAAGGGCAGGAAGACGGTGTCCCCGCCCTGCAGCTTGGTCGTCATGTAGACCAGGTCGTTGGACACCGCGAAGTGCACGAGCGCGCGACCGGGAGCGAGGAGCGGGCGGTTCCTGCCGGGCTTGCGGTCTTCCTTGTACTGGCGGATCGCGTGGTTGACGGTCTGCGTATTGTCGGTCTTGAGCTCAAGCGTGACGACCGGCAGGCCGTTGGCGAGGAGCACGACATCAATGCTCTCGTTGGTCTTCGTGTCGAAGCGCACCTGGCGTAGAACGCGCAGCCGGACCGAGTCTGCCGCCTCGACGACCTCGGTCAGGTTCGGGTTCGCTGGCGGGAAGGCCATCATCGGCCCGAACTTCGCGGTGGGACGGCCGATCTGAGCATAGGAGAAGCCCTTGCGCAGCACGCCAAGCAGACCGCCGACGGGGTGACCAGTCGTCGGGTCCATGCGCGTCGTTTTGGCGAGCTCTTTGGTGATGTGCTCGAGGAGCTTCCGCTCAGCGGCGACCTTTTGCTCGTCAACCAAATCCTCGGGGACGGCCTTCTCGTACTCGTCCGGGTACTGGGCGCTAAGCCAATTCAGCACGTCGGCGGGCAGCATCGCCAGACCTACGTCCCAGCCGATCGGCTTTCCGTCGTCGTCGTACAGCCAGCCGCGATCGGCCAGCGCGGAGCAAAGGTTCTCCTCGAACTCGAGCTCCATCAACTGCGCGTGGCTCATGCGATTTCCTTTTGGCCCGTGACGACATCGGTAATGAGCGCCGCTCGGCGCTCTAAGAGCAGGGACTTGAGATCAGCGACTTTCGCCAGCATGGTGTCGATCTTGGCGGTCACCTCGTCGAGGTAACTGGCGATCTGGATCTGTTCATCGAACCGTGCCAACGGAATCCTTGTTGACCTGATCGTGCCGAGCTTGAGATTCACCACTGTCGATCCGCCTGCGGACAGCGCGAACTCGTCCTGCACCTCATCCGTGTACATCGCATACACGAGGAAGCGGCCGTCGAGCACACCAGGAGTTGGACGGATTAAGACCATGCGCTGCCCCAGACAGAAGCTGCCATCAGGCACGAGGCAGGCCTCACCAGCAGGGGCCTCCCTCGTGAAAAATACATCACCAGGCCTCGGCGGGTAGCTCCCATTGCGCTCATTAGCAGTATCTACTGACACAATGATCCCGTTCCCGGGGCGGTACGCGCCGTTCCGAACTGATGTTGTTCTGACTGCCTCCGCTGCGCCGCTATTGTCGGCGACTGGCGTGGTGTGAGGACAGTCGATCACCCCGTCGGTGAGCGCCCAAAGCGGGATGCGATCTGATATGGACCGAAAGGAACTATCGATGGCACGGCGACGGCGCGTCTCCAATGTTGCGGAGAGCTCATCCAGTTTCTCCATCATCGTGTCAATTTCGCTCGTTTCCCGGTCAAGGTACTCCGCGATCCTGCGTTGAATAGCGAGCGGAGGCAGCGGAACAGGAATGTCCGCCAGTTCGCTGTATTTCAACGTCTGCCTAACGCCTGCACCCATCTCGTAGAACGTCTTCTTGACGTCATATGCGCGAAGCACGGCCGCCAAGAAGCGCGGTTCTACCCTTGAAGGATCGGCCCGAACCGTGATGTAAGCGGAGGTAATAATCCCGCGCTCTGTCGCGTACCCTGTGCGGATCGACTTCTTGTCGTTCTGCAAGTCAGTCATCCGCAAGACGATGTCGCCAGCTTCGATAATGTTGTATGTCTCATAAGACTCTGGACGCAGCCCACCGGCTTCGTCGATGTCTTTGCGGATGATGTTTCCGTACGACAACGAGAGCAGATTGGTTTCGATCAGTCCGACGTTCTTACAGTCCACACGTGGCGCAAGCGACCATAGTGGATGGAGATTCCATCTGGCTACCCCTAGACGTGCAGCAATATCTTTTCTCATTCGTCGCTCACGACTTTGAACATATCGACAAGCTCGCCCATAATCCGTTCGACGTCGGCATCGATTTCGGCGAGTGAGTGTGGCGTTTCTGGCGTGTAGAAGATTCTTGTGAACGGGATGTCATTCCCATCTTTGGCCTTCGCCGGGTCCCACCTCGCGTCTGGTGCAAATGGAAGCACCTCACGCTTCATGTGCTCATCGATATCTTCGCTCAGGGGGACGCGTTCAGTGATCTTCCAGCCATCCGCTGCGACGGGGTTGCCTTTACGATCAACGGCCGGAGCCGCCGCCTCGTCTGGGACGCCCATCGCCCTCATGACAGCATCCACCAGCCCAATACCGGCCTTGAGCCCATTAGCTTTTGCAAGCTTCGGTAACACTTGAGGTATTTCGTTCCATGCCGTTCCGTCGAGCTTCTTCAGCACGTCGACATGACCATCCGAGAAGTCGCGGCGCGCGCGTAATTCTTCGACGACCTTCTCGCTGAACTGGGTCGAGAATCGCGCCTGTCGGAAGATGGGAATGTCTTGGAACTTGAAGTCATCCGGCGTCATGACGCGGGAGATCGCAGGGTCAGCAAGCTCGAAGGCTCTGTACGCCTCCAGCACGACGCTCCGGTTGCGTTTGCTCATCTCACGGCGCTTGTCGCCCATTGGCTTACGCATGGTCTCCCATTGCGCTGAGCCGTCGATGAGCTGGATCTTGCCTTCGCGTTCCGGATCCTTGTTGGTGTCCAGGATCCACACGTATGTGGCGATTCCGGTGCCGTAGAACATGCTTGTAGGCAGCGCGATGATCGCATCGATGAGGTCCTCATCCAGCAGCCACTGGCGGATCGCGTTTGGTCCCTTGTCGCTACCAAATAGCGGCGCGGCGTTCGAGACCACAGCAGCGCGGCCCCCTTGCCCATTCTTGGCTGCCGGGCTGAGCTTCGACGCGCAGTGGGCCAAGAAGAGCATCTGGCCGTCGGCAGTGCTGGGAAGACCGTGGCTAAAGCGAGATCCCGGCGTCTTCGCTTGCTCGCGCACCGATTTCTCCTCGACCTCCCAGTCGACGCCGAACGGAGGGTTCGAGAGTACGTAGTCAAAGGTTTGCTCCTCGTAGAGATCCTCAACGAGGGTGTTGCCCTTCTTGATCGCGTCGGGACGGCCACCCTGGATGAGCAGGTCGGCCTTACCAAGCGCGAACGCGGACGGCATGAGTTCCTGGCCATAGAGAGTGACGTCGACCTTCTCATTGGTGCGCTTCAGCGCTTCCTGCGCGATCAGCAGCATGCCTCCGGAGCCGGCCGTCGGATCGTAGACCGAACGCGCGGCGTGATCGGAGGCGATAGTGTCGTCGTCGTTGCTGATCAGTACGTCTACCATGAGCCGGATTGCGTCTCGCGGGGTGTAGAAGTTACCGGCGGCTTTGCCCTTCTTATTGAAGGCCCGGTACATGACGTCCTCGAAGACGTCGCCCATGCCAGTATTACTGAGGCTGTTCGGACTGAGATCGAGCGTCGAGAAATGTTTGACAACGGCGTGCAGCCTGTTCGCGTCGGCAAGGACCTTCGCGCGCCGATTGAAGTCGAACGAGACCCAGATGTCCGCAATGTTGTTCGAGAACCCGTCGATGTAGCTCTTGAGAGACTTGTCCACGTTGTCGTCTACCGATGCGATCGTCGCCAGGTCTAGCCGGGACACGTTGTAGAAGCCCAAGCCGAACCTGTCCTTGACCGCGATGTCGATCAGGTGCTGGGGCATATTGGCGAATGAATCGACAAACTTGATGACGTCGTCTTTGGTGTCGGCGAGCATGCACTCCAGTCGGCGGAGCACCGTGAACGGAAGGATGTAGTCACCGTAGTCTTCTTCGTCGACGATGTTGCGCAGGTACTTGTCAGCGGTGTCCCAGACGATCCGCGCGGTCGTTTTCCTGGATGCCTCTGCCAACTCGGCCATACGTGCTTGCTCCTGCTGTCGCTCTTATTCCTGTATCAGAGACTTTACACGGACGTGTATCAGTAACGTGACATCCTGTCTCGTGTCTGAGGCGAGGCACTCGCACGGAAGTAGGTACGCGCCACGTCTACGCGACCATCACTGTGCCGAGCGGCGCACTCGCCGGGACGCCGGCCAGGGCGGCTGTCGCGGTGCCGGACGGAAGGACCGCCAGGGCTTGCCCTTTCTGGTCCGCGGCTACAAGACCGGTTTCATGCTGAGCGCGACGACCACGAAGCCGGCGTTGGCAACCTCGGCCAAGACTCAGGTGGCGAACAGCACGGGGGTAGACAGAGTGGTCGCGGCGCACCTCCCGAGACGGCATTTTCCCTGGAGAGGGGCGAGTTTGGCCCAGTGGTTCGTGAGTCGCGCGGGGCGATAGGAACCCAATCAAGCATGGCATGCGGCTGACCGCACTGGCTGCTTGAACACGAGCATCACCGTCCTTCACACGTTTATTGCATTGATGCAGTTAGGCTCAGATACGTGACCCTTGCTGCTGTGTACCTCCGCGTCTCCAAGTCCGACGACGACTCGGACGAGTCGCTGACCCTGGAGACGCAGCGACGACGCATCCGCGCCTTCTGCGAAGCGCGCGACTGGGAGTACGGTCCGGAGTACATCGACGACGGCATCTCAGCGACGAAGGCCCGCGACTCGACTACTCGCTGGGCCTCGATGCTTCAGGACCTGCGCGCGGGCAAGTTCGACGTCGTCGTGGCCCGTGACCTCGACCGCCTGCTGCGGACCTTGCAGGACCTGGTCAAGTTGATCGACCTCAAGGCGAAGGTCGCTACCGTCGACGGCGACATCGATCTGACGACCGCCGATGGCGAGTTCAGGGCGACCATGCTCGCTGCGGTGGCAAGGTTCGAGATCCGGCGCAAGTCTGAGCGAGCCATCCACGCCAACGAGACAAGGCGTCGTCGTGGGCTGCCCATCGGCCGCGTGCGGATCCTTGGCTATGACGACGATGGGGTGACTCAGATCGACGACGAGGCGGCGGCGGTCAAGAAGGCGTTCGAGGACTATCTCAACGGCACAGGCATGGCTCAGATAGCCCGCGACCTGAATGCGCAGGGCTTCACGACGAGCCGAGGCCGGCCGTGGAGCACTCACAATCTGCGCTCGATGTTCGGCAACACCCGGTACAAGGGGATCATCTCGAAATGGGAGTCTGACGACAAGAAGCGGGCAGCGGGCGCGAGGATGTCCGACAAGTCCTATGCAGGCGACTTCGACCCAATCGTTACGGCGGACGTCTGGGACAGTGTCCAGCTGCTGCTCAATGACCCGCTTCGCGAGCGCGACTGGGGGACCGACCCGAAGTACCTGCTCAGCGGGATCGCCCGATGCGGGCGCTGCGACGACGACACGCGCCTGTTCACGCAGTATTACCAGCGCTCGGCGTACACGGGGAAGGACGGCGTGTACAGGGAGTTCGAGCCGAAGAGGCTGTACGCCTGCCTCAAGCACAAGCATCTGTCGCGGACGGCGCAGCCCGTCGACGACTTCGTCGAGGAGCAGGTGCTGTGGCGTCTGAGCCAGCCGGACGCCATGGCGCTGTTCGACATCGCCGAGGACAAGTCGATCGATCGCGACAAGCTGCAGGACGAGCTCGAAGAGCTGCGGAAGAAGTACAGCGGGCTCGCACGCCTCTTCACGGCGGGGATCCTCGACGAGGAGGGCGTCCGGGAGGAGTCGGGGCGCATCCGCGGCCTGATGCTCAAGATCGAGGGACAGCTTGCACCGCCGCCCAGCAATCCGGGGCGAGACCTGCTCCGGGGAGGGAACCTCATCGAGGAGTGGAAGGATCTGGAGCTCTCGCGCAAGCGCTTCATCCTGGAGAAGATCGCAACGGTCACGATCCTGCCCGCACCGCCGGGCAGCGGTCGCTCGCGCGGCTTCGACTCCTCTCTCGTGGACATCGACTTCACTCCCCCGTCCGCATAGAAGGATTAGCCGGGCCATCGCATAGGTCATTTGATAGATGAGTCGAATCGTGTACAGTCATCTATCAGATGACCATTCGATTCGACCCCCGGCAGACTAACCAGGCGGTCTTCGATCTTCCCGAGGGGGGACGTATGCGCCTGGACGTGATGACAGCGGCCGACAAGTACGGCTGCAACCACGAGACGCTTCGACGCCTGTTCAAGCAGGGCGGCATCGAGGGGCGATACGAGACGTACCCCGGGCGCAACGGATCCGTCCAGAAGAGGCTCACCTTCGACGAGGCCGATCTCGAGGCGGCCTTCGCAGGCCCGCTGGCGCACATCCGCGATCGCGCGAACCACACCGTCGACATCGGCGACGCAGGACGGCTCGACGTGCGCGAGGCGGCTCAGCGGCAGAACTGCAGCGAAGCCCGGATTCGCCAGTCATTCAAGCGTGGCGACCTGCGAGGCGAATACGCGATGACCCCAGGTCGCGGAGGACGGCTGGTGAGGAAGCTCACCTTCGACGAGGCAGCCCTGGACGAGTGCTTCGGCAGGGAGATGACGGCCCAGGCCAGGCATGAGGCGCACGTGGCGAAGATCCGGGCTACGGCGGTGCCGCTTACCGATGAGCAGAAGAGCGCGATCGCATCGGTCTTCATCGACCACCTGCGGGAGAAGCGTGCAGCCGAGCGAGCGGCGGCCTACGGCGCGACTGACGCCGTCGACGAATCGGAGGAGTTCGACGAGGACGACGAGGACCAGGTCCAGCGCGTTGGCCTTATTGCGGCCCTTTGATGCCTCCCGACGACGAGGCTCCTTGAGCTGCTGTTCCCGCTCACACCTCGTCGAACGGCAGAACGATCTTCTTGTCGCCAGGATCGACGGGGCTCCCCGGAATCATGTCCGGCACCTGCCGGGGATGGTCCTGATACAGCGCGTCGGAGGCAGCCTGGTCGTAGACCCCGCCGGCCGCCTTCTCGTCAACGTCGAACACCTGACCCCAGTCGAATCCCATGGGTCGATCCTAACTTCGCTGCTCGTACTCGAGGAGGATCGCGGCGACGCGTGCCGTCAGCTCGTCGGCCCTGGCGTAGACCTCCTCGCGCTCCGCTTCGGTGAATACGCGCACGGGGGCGCGGGGTTCGGGCTCGGGGGTTGGCATCGGGGCTGGTCCGTCCAGCAGCGCGTCGATCGCTCGGACGACGACCGACATCGACGACGGGTGCAGGGAGGAGTATGGGTCCATCCAGCCCCACCGGTCGATCGCGGGCAGCACCCCGACGCAGGTGAGCCAGTCCGGGCTGGGGTCGGGCAGCTCGTGCCGGTGGCCCACCATCTGGTCGTCGCGGCGGTGGGCCAGCGACCTGAGGCCGGCGCGCGACCAGCTGCTGTTGGTACCGATGACCTCTAGCCACGACCACACGGCGCAGGCAGCGCAGGACTCCGGGTCTTCGGCCACGCCGATGCGGGGACGCAGGCGCTGGACGTCCTCGGGCCGCAACTGTCGGATCTCGGAGCGCGTGAGCCCCAGGCCGCCGTGCGACGCCGGAGCGCTGAGCACCGCGGCGAAGAGCATGCGCCGCAGGCGCAGCCTCAGCTGCCAGTCCGTCGCCCGGTCGCGCACGAGCACGTCGCCTCGAGCGAGCAGTCGGCGCATCGACGAGCGGTCGCAGCTGTGAGCAGTCGGCCAGGCCGTGGCGACAGCAGGTTCCACAGGAGGGGCGGCCGCCCTGCGCAGCCGCTCGAGCACGGCCTTCGACGGGCCGGATTGCAGGGCGAAGGCCTGAAGCGAGGCGTCGTCGATCCGGTCCTCCGGCACGCGGGCCACGGCGCACCAGTCGGACCAGAGCTCAGGCAGTGCTGCGGTTGTCATCTTCCCGATTGTCCTCCCCTGGCGTGCGCTGGACCATGAGGCGACGCCGGCCCGGCCTCCCCCGGCTCACGCGACACCCCCCGTTCTCCATGGCCCGATAAGCGCTGTTACCAGAGACCCGGTTCGAAGCCGCTCCGTCGATCGCGGTATGGGAATCGCCACTGACAGACCATTGCGACTTGGATTCTCCGGCCAGTGAGTCGAGACTGGAGTCATGGCAGCACAGGCGAGGCTTGCAGCACTCAGCGCTCCGACGGTCCCGCCGGAGCCGGAGGTGGACGACGAGCTGCGCGAGCTCGAGGATATCTCGCGGTCCTTGGAAGGACACACGCTCTCTGCTGCCACCCGGCGCGCCTACGCCACGGCGTGGCGTGCCTTCGATGACTTCTGCGCCGGACACGGCCTGGAGGCGCTGCCTGCGCACCCGGAGACCGTGCGCTGGTACGTCGCCTGGATGTCCACCCAGCTTGACGACGACGGCCTGCCCCGGTTCTCCGTCGCGACGATCCGCCAGCGCCTGGCCGGCATCGGGGAGAGGCATCTGCGTGGAGGCTATCTGGATCCCACGGCGCACCGCGGCGTCGTGGACCTTGTGCGCGGACTGGCCAAGCTGCGGGCCACCAGGCCCCGGCGCAAGCGTCCTCTGCTGCTGGACGACGTGGTCCGGATCATCGCGGCGATGGAGCATGACACCTATCCGGGAGGTGTCTCGGCCACCAGGGACGCCCTGGCGGTCTGGCTCGGGTTCGCAGGGGCCCTGCGCCGGAGCGAGGCGGCGGCCCTGACGCTGAACCGGCTCGAGCTGCACGCGGTCGATGGTGTCCACGTTCATGTGGGAGCCTCGAAGGCCGACCCGGAGAACGCGCTGCCGGACGTGGTTGTGCTGCCGTTCGGGAGTTCGCCGGCATCCTGTCCCCCGTGTGCGGTGCACCGGTGGATCGCGCTGCTCGGGCTCGCCCGGCACGACGACGCGCGCATGCGGCGTCGGGGGATTATGCAGCAGCTGTTCTCGTACGGCCTCGAGGAGCATGTCTGCGGGGTCGTCGACTCGGTGGCGCTCATCAGCAGCGCCGACCTGGCCTCTGGTGCGCCCCTGCTCCGGGCGACGTACCGCAACAGGAAGGACGCCCGGATCCATGCGCGCGGCGTGAGCGGCGATGCGCTGCACACGATGCTGCTGTCGCGGATGGTCGAGGCGGGGATGAACCCGGCCGCCTACGGCTTCCACTCGCTGCGGGCCGGGCATGTCACCCAGGCGCGGCGCAACGGTGCGAGCACGGAGGAGATCATGCGCGCCGGCCGGTGGAGCCGGGCAGCGACGGTGGACGTCTACGACCGTGAGTTCAACCCGGCGGCACGCAACAGCGTCATGCGCCTGGGTTTGTAGGCCCCTCGATACCGGGGGCAACCGGGTGCCCGTCCTTGTCGTCTTCCTCGACCGGGACACGGGCGTCAATGCTTTCCAGGAGGCGGAAGTCGACCGCGCCCTGTAGATGTGCGCCGCCGCCCAACACCTGGATGGCCTTGGAGAGCCGCAGCACCTCCAGCCTGTTCTTCTCCCACTCGCGCTGGGCCACTGCGAGGTCGGCGAGGTACTGCTGCAGCTGGGCCTCGCTCTCCGCCTCCGGATCCTCGGCAACCAGGATCGCTAACGGGATGTCCAGGGCCTTGGCGGCGGCAACCGCCTCGTCCAGGCGGACCGCGCGGATCTGCTGCTCTATCCGGGTGACCGCCGAGGGATCGACGTTCGTTCCGAGGATCTCGGCGATCCTGCGGGCCAGCTCAGCCTGGCTGATGCCCAGGCGTTCCCTCTCCTGTCGCAGTCGGCGGGCGAAGAGGTCTCCGGGCAAGGCATTCATCTGGTTTGGGCTCCTGGTCGGTACATGGGCGCGAAGGGCTCAGTAAGAAGCGTATGCCGAGCCGTGCCGGAGCCGCACACCGCGCGCCCCGTCATGTGAAATCTACACGTTTTTGAGCAGAACGTCAGGCCTCCTCCGACACCTCGTTTGCGCTGGTCTTCGAGTACATTCCAGATTCGTATCCGACTCGTCACTGATACGACTATGACTGATGACTCAAATGCTGTAGATTGGTCATTGAAGATGTGCACGTATACGAGTCCTTAGAGAGTGGCCGGAGGCTTGGCGGCAAGCGCCCGACTCCGCTCAACGAGGACTCACGCCGCATCGGGAGAGACTATTGATAGGGCGCTATGCTCTATCTTTGCGAATCGGTTGTGCCAGTCGCCTCGTGACTCATGTCATGCAAGCGACCATTCGATAGGCGAGAGGAAAGAATCATGACGAAGATCCACGAGGCGGCACTCGAGCGGGTCGCCCTGCCCACCGCGGCCTGGGACCTGACGAGCTTCCTGGAGAACGCGAAGTCCCAGATCCAGCTCTGGGGCGGGCTGCTGCTCATGCTCCTGGGTGCGGTCGGACTGGTCTGGGGCGGCGTGCTCCTGATCAAGAAGCTGATGGCCACCCCGCAGTCCGCGGGCCAGCAGCAGGGCTGGGGCACCATCGCCCTGCTCATCCTGGTCGGCGGCGCGCTCGGCACCGGCGGGTGGTCGCTGATCAACACCATCGGCTCCGGTGGCCAGAAGACTCTGGAGGACCTCGGCGGCGGCTCGGTCCTCGTGCAGACGGTCAGCCACGTGCTGACCAGCGGCGGACTGGGCTAGGCCCGGCGCGGCGGGAATCAGGCCGGGCACACAGAGCGTCAACGGACCGCACCGGGTCGGTTGAGGTCACCAGGCCTCTTCCGGCCCGGTGCGTCGTTTCCGGGGTCGGACGACGGGCGCTGATGAAGAGCAGGACAGGCAGAGCAAGGACAGGACGAACGGGAACGGACATGGGGATCAAGGACAAGGCGCTGGCCATCGGCAGGCGGTTCAAGCTCGACTCGCACCACGCGATCGAGCGCTTCGGGGTGTTCTTCGGCATCTTCGCGGTGCTGGGGCTGGTCGTGGTGTCCGGCTCGGGAGCCGCCGCCTTCAAAGCTGGCAGTGATGCGCTGTCGCACACCGCGCTCTACAACACCGAGTTCACCTCTTCGAAGACCCAGCTCAAGGGCACGGTCGACGGGGTCTACACCAATCACAGCGGCAACAAGGCGCTGGTCATGATGCATTTTCCCGCCAGCGCGGCGATCTCGTACAACGCGGCGGACTACCAAGCCTTCCTGCTGGGTACTAATGACAAGCTGCAGACCGAGAAGGTCAGCACCAGCGGGATCCGGGGCACCTTCCACGTCTTCGGCTCGACCGGCTACGTCGGGGTCCTCCTGGACGCGGATCGGCCCTTCGACCGGCAGGTGCTCAACCTGACCATCCGCGCGAACGCCGAGCTGACCTACGACGAGCGGCAGCAGAGCAAGGACGACCAGGCCGTGGGCGACTCAAGCTTCAAGAAGTACGACCAGTGGCGCGTGATCATCAACCCCGGCGCGTCGGGCACCACCAACATCCCGGCATTGGACGCGGCCAGCTTCGATCCGGCCCGCGCCTACTACGACGTCGTACTAAAGGCCCAGGAGCAGCAGACACGGGACAAGCTCGACCAGAAGCTGCTCGCGATGCGCACGAGCCTGAAGCAGATCGAGTCGTACACCTCCGACCTGGCGACCACTAAGGTCGACGGGCTCTTCCTCCGTCCGCCGGCCGTGCCGACCTCCCTCGCCGGTGACCAGGTGACTGGTGCCTCGACGGCCGAGGCCAAGGACGGGAAGGCGACGCTGGAGCTGAAGACCGGCCATGTCGTGCCCGGAGGGTTGGACTTCAACTGGCGCGCGGGCAACGCCTACGACGGCTACCTCGACACGCTCGTGCCCGCCGGGAAGGGCTATGTGGAGTTCCTCGCCGACAAGCGCGCCGAGGGCAGCGACAGCACGAGCCAGCAGGTCTCGGACATGAAGTGGGTCCTCTCCGACGGCACCGATCTGAAGAAGGACTACCGGTCCTCCGACGCGACGATGCGCCCGCTCACGAACGTGATGAACAACCTCTCCCAGGCCTACCAGGACTACGGCAAGGCCAAGTCGGAGTACCAGTCCGGGCTCCTGCTCGAGCTGCTCGGCCTGGATGTGAAGCTGCGCGACGTGCAGTCCAACAGCACCGCGAACTCGGCCGGGAACTTCCTGACCGTCTACCACTGAGCGCGCTCCTCGGAGCGGGCTCTCACCACCAAGGCATCGAGCCGGAAAGGACAAGCTCATGGCCATCGACAAGCCGCCGCGGCGGGATGACCCGGCACGGCGCGGTGCATCGCCCCGCGGGGACCGCAGGTCCGCAGACGGGGGTGCGAAGGAGGAGCCGCAGCCCCCTCGCCGAGAGGGGTCCGGCGCGCGCAGCACCGGACCCCGTACCGGGGCGGCCGCCGCTCCTACCCCGTCCGGGGATGCGGACAAGATCAAGGGCCTGCAGAAGACTTCGGGGACCTCCCCCGCGTCACGGCCGGCCGGCTCGACGTCGGCGGGTCGCGGGTCAAAGAGCCTGGGAGCCGCACCGGCCACGGATGCAGCGGCTGCCGCTGACAAGGCCGCGGATGCTGCTGACACGGGCATCAAGCCCAGCACGGCCGCCAAGGCCGCGAAGAGCCTTGACGGTGTCGCCGCCGGGGCAGCCGGAGGAGCGGCCCGTAAGGCGGTCGAGGGCGACGGCAGCAGCGCGGTCCGCCGCGGTGCCGCCCGGTACGCGGGAGCGGCTGCCTCGGGAGCTGTCGCCGGCGCGCAGGCCGGAGCCGCCGCCGGCGGTGTCGGCGCGCTGCCCGGGGCAGCGGTCGGCGCTGCCAAGAATGTGGGCCTGGAGACCGGCAAGGACGTTGTCGACGGAGCGTCCAAGGTCACCGGCGGAGGTCCGGACGCGGAGCCTGCCGACAAGCGACTCGGTGCCGGGGGCACCGGCTACGAGCGGACCTCGCAGAAGGAGAAGGACGGCCAGCTGCTGTCCAAGACCGCCAAGGGAGTCGCCGTAGGCAGCACGGCGGTGGCCGCTCCCCCGGCTGCGGGTCTGCTTATTCTCATGGCGTTCCTGAAGTGGCTCAAGACCATGTTCTTCGCGATGCTCGCGATGGCCGCCAACGCGGCCAGCATGATCTGGGGCTTCATCCTCGGGATCGCCAAGGCCGTCGGGCACACGATCGTCGCGCCGTTCATCGCGCTGGGCGGCCTGGTGGGCAAGGCGGCCGGAGCCGTGTTCGGGGTCACCGTCACGGCCACCGTCGCCCCGGTGGCCACCGCTGCATCCGGTCTGGCCACTGCTGTTGCCGTGGCGGCCGTGCTCAGCACGGTCCTCACCGGTGTGCTGGACCAGTCCGGCCTCGACGGCGGCCGCGGCTCGACCATGACCAACTGCATCGTCAACACCAGCCGCAATGGCTCTGGCGCTGACGTCCCGGCGAACACCGAGGCGAACGCCAGGGCCGTCTACTCCGTGCTGAAGACCTGGGGCATGCCCGAAGAGAACATTGCAGGCATCCTGGGCAACTGGTCGCAGGAGTCGGGCGTGGACCCCACCAGCGTGGAGGGCATCTACAACGAGCCGTACCAGATCGGTCCGCGCAAGCAGACCGCCTGGGACGGGAACTTCACCCACATCCCCGGCCAGTCGCACGGCGGCATCGGCCTGGGTCAGTGGTCGAACGGGCGAACCACGATGCTGCTGGACTACGCCAAGTCCAAGAACCTCGACTGGTACACCATCAAGGCCCAGCTGGCGTTCATGGCGGAGGGCGACAACCCGGGTGACGTGGCCGTATTCAAGGACATGATCAAGACCTCCCAGGGTTCTCCCTCTGCTGCTGCGCAGCACTTTCACGACAAGTGGGAGCGCTCGGCGGACAACGCCGCGCAGATGCGGGAGCGCGCCGCCGACGCCGAGATGTGGTTCGGCAAGATGAGCGGCTGGACGGTCGACACCTCGGTTGTGGGCGGGGTCCAGGACATCGTGGGCGGCATCGTCGACACGGTCGGCAGCGGCATCCGCTCCATCTTCGGCAACTGCGACAGCGGCACCAAGGTGCGCCCGGGCAGCCTCGTCGACGGCGGCATGAACGCGGAGCAGGCCCAGCAGCTGGTCGACCTGTACAACCAGGAGGGTGACAAGTTCCTGGACGACAAGTACGGCGCTGGCGGACCGGGCTCCTGTGGCGACAACCACGCCATGAACTGCGTGTCGTTCTCGGTCTACTTCATGAACAAGTACACCTCGTTTCAGCAGTACCCGCCGGGCAACGGCATCGACACGGCGAACGCGATCGCGTCCATGACGGGCAAGCAGGTCTCGAGCACGCCGACGGCGTACTCGGTCGGTTCCGGGCCCGGCTCGGGGTCTGCGGGCCACACGCTCGTGGTGCTGGGCGTGCAGGGCGACAAGGTCATTCTCGGCGAGGCCGGATACTGCGCGTTCATGGGCCGTGTCCGCGTCGACAGCGCCGAGCGGATGAAGTCCGAGGGGTGGGTGTTCGTCGACGTCACGGATCTCATCGCCAAGGGCGGCGAGCTGCCGGCGTAGCCGGCGGACTGCAGGGCCGGTGTCCGGATGATCCGGGCACCGGCCCTTTCTGCATCCAGATCTGTCCAAAGAGACCTGTCGAATGGTTCAGACTCGTTATTCAATGACCATTGCCGATAGACTTGGAGTCATATATGAGGACAACGCGAGAAGGGACGGGCACCGTGACAAGTGCGGACGATGACGCGCATGGCAGAGCCGGGAACACGGTCGTGGACAACGACGGTGCGAAGGCAGACGACGGCGTGCCGAAAAAGCTGAAGGCCCCCGCCACCCGCAGGCGGGTCAGTGGGGTTGAGCTCGAGGCCCGCTTCGAGAGCTGGCGTTCCGAGCGGCACTGCGAGCTGCAGGCCCGCACCCCGCAGGAGTCGGCGCGGCGGACGCGCCTGGTCCTGAGCGGCGTGATGGGCGTGGCCATCCTGGGGCTGGCGGCGGCCGCGGGAGTGACCGGCAGGGGTTTCGAGGTTGAGCACGCGGCCAACGCCGACCGGATCGCCTCGCTCCAGGTTCAGGTCGAGGATGCCAGGAGCACGCCGGTCGCCACGGACCTGTCCGGGAAAATGATGCGGCTGACGGAGGCCGCCGCAAAGGACGCCCGGAAGGTCGCCGAGGCCCAGCAGGGCTTCGCGCAGCTGCACCATGAGGCGGCCACGCAGCCCAACGCAGGCAATGGCACGCCGAACGCGGCAATGCTGCAGATCGCCGAGCACCGCCGGACGCTGGCACCGCTGTTCAGCCTGCGCTCGTTCCTGGCCGACGAGAAGGGAGCCTACTCCTGGACCTCGGTGACGCCGTTCGACCCGAGCACGCAAATCGATCCGCGGTTCCCCTGGTACGTGCGCTACGAGGGCGTGAAGGCCTCCTCCCCCGACGTGTACGCCTGGTCGGTCGAGTCGGTGATGCCGGACCTCGCCGTCCAGGACGCCACGGGCACCACGCGCACGGCGCGGGTGATCTGGCTGTGCCGGGACACTGCGAGTGGACAGGTGCTGGCGTGGGCGAATGCGGCCTACTCCTACGACGGGAGGACCGGGACATTCGACGACCTCAAGGTCGTGGTGACCGCCGCCGGGGCGGAGCACCAGCAGGGTGCATCAGCGACGGGCAACGGAAGCGGAGAGGGCTGATGATGCAGGAGCAGCAGATTGACAGCGAAGGCACGGACGCGACAGCAGCGGCGGGGCCCGGCTTCATGCGGCGCAACGCACTGGTGGTAGGGGTCGCGGCGCTGCTGGCTACCGCCGTGACGGTGACCGGACTGACCTGGGGGTCCCAGCGCAACGCACTGGATGGGCAGCAGCAGACGATCACGGGCCTGCAGGGGCACCTTGCCTCGATCGAGGCCGCGAAGTCCGAGCAGGTCGAGCAGGATGTCATGCAGTCGCTCGGCGTGAGTCAGGGTCGGATCCATGACGACACGCAGGTCGTGGACCGTTTGGTGAAGACGGCGTTCACCTGGGACTCCGGCCAGGCCTACGAGGCGGTGCGCCGGAACCTGAAGGAGCGCTACGACCTCTCCGAGGACGGGCAGTTCCTGACGCAGTTCATGCCGCCGGCGCGTTTCAACGAGGACGCCTCGGGCAAGCGCTACTACTACATCGATACGCAGGGACTGAACTCGTCGGTCAATGCCGACATGGACCTCGAAGTCGTGAAGGTCACGGCGGACCAGTACACATACGCGGTGCAGGTCGAGGTGGCGGTCACCTCCGACGCGGTGTCCCAGAACAAGGTGGCACCGGACCGGGTCAAGTCGTACCGGACCGTGCTGGTGTTCCTCACCGTCGACGCGCAGGGAAAGGTCTCGGGCCTGTCCGCGATTCCCTCTGGCGGTTCGACTCGCCATTCCAGATGATCCGACTCCCTTTCGACTCATCTTCTTGATAGAGTTGTACTGGTATTCGAGACGAAGAGCGAGTTGAGGGGCAATGGCATCGACAAAGATCGACGAGTCGGGTGTGCGGGCTGACAAGCCTGTCCGCAAGACCCGCTTCGTGGCAGCGCCGGACGCCGGTGCTGCACCGGGCGACGCCGAGCCCACCGGGGACGGAAATGTTCCGGGCGCGCTGATGAGCCGCCGGGCGGCCATCGGCGGGGTGGGCATGGGAGCGGCTGCGCTACTGTGCTTTGTGGTCGGCGCGGGTCTCTCCGGCGGCGAGGCCGCCGTCAGCCACGACAAGGCCCAGCAGATCGTCTCCCTGCGCGAACAGATCCGCACCGCGCAGGTGCATGCCGATGCCCTCCCGGAGGCCATGGACGCCGACCGCGCCCTGGTTACGGCGCAGGGTGCTGCGGAGCAGATCGCCCGCCTGCAGAACGAGTACCGCCATCTGACGCCCTCGGTGACGGGCGCGGGCGGGACGTTGGACCAGACCGCCGCCGAGCCGACGCGCCGGAACCTCACCCCGTACTTCGTCCCCGACGTCGGGCAGGCCGCGCTCCAGCCCTGGTACCTGCTGGCCTCGGATAAGGCCGTGCCCGCGGGCAATGAGATCCCGATGAGCTTCGACTCCGGCTTCGAGTGGGTCGCCCAGCGCCCCTACTCGGTGGAGGTGGGCGGCACGATCCGGGTCACCTGGCTGGCGCTGCAGACCCGTCCGGCGGCCGGGCAGGCCCCGGGGGTGCTGGCCTGGGCACGCGCCGACTACGACATGACCCGCAAGAGCTTCTCCGGGGTCCAGACCGGAACGACGACCACGGGCGAGGCCTTGCGGCAGGAGGTGAAGACACCGTGATCGAGGACGCGAAGGACTGGGTACGCGCCAGGGCCGGAAAGGTCTTGGTCTGCAGCACCGGAACGCTGCTGGCGCTGTCTTTGCTCTCCCTGGTTCCGGCATTGCTGGCCGACGGCTCGGCGGACGCCGACAGCAAAGCCGACCAGCTCATCGTGCAGCTCCAAGGTAAGCAGGAGGACGCGCAGGCGGCCCTTGAGACCAAGCACGCCCGGCTGCTGTCCGACCTGCCGGGGATGGACGCCGAGCGGGCCGACCGGGATCGGGCCACAGCGCGTTCGGTGCTGCTGAGCCTGACGGACTCCTCGGCCTCGTCGCGGACCGTCAGGGAGACGCAGGTTGCCCTCGACGCCCGGTACGGGTTCCTCGGGAACTCGTCCCGAAGCCTCACCGAGTTCATACCCGAATGGATGGCAGCAACCGGTGCCGGACAGGGGGCGGGGACAGCGTACCAGCTGGCCGACTTTGATGCCGACGTGATCGCGGTGAAAGGCCTGGACTACGCCTATGCCGGAGTTGCGCGCCTGGACCCGGTCTCCGTGGACGGCAAGCCCACGGCCAAGAGCGAGTACGTGGTCTTCACCTTCGCCACCGGACAGGACGGAACTGTCGCCTCGTTTGAGGCGTACCGGGCCTCGGCCCGGACGCGGGACCAGCTTGCCGCGCAGACGCCGCCTGCTTCTGCTTCACCGGCCCCGACGGCCAGCCCCGGGCCCGGCCACAGCGGCTGACCTGCGGCCCACCCACACAGACACGACAACAACGAAGGACGAGACGATGACGATCCAGACCCTGGACAAGACCGGCAGCGCGACGGAGGACGAAGCCCGTGGGGAGGCCACCACTGCGGCCACCGTCGGGAAGGCCCCTGCCAGGCCGAAGGCCGGGCGTGGGCCCTCGACTCTGGCCGGCGCGCTGCGCCGCCTGGCACCCGGGAAGGGCTCCGGAGGATCGCCGGTGCTGATCTGGGCGGTGTTCTTCCGCTCGGTCGTGCTCATCGCCGACTACCTGCTGGCCTCGATGACCGCAATGGTCGTGATCCCGATGCTCGGCGCGTGGCTGCACCGGCAGTCGGGCGCGGCCGGCGGTGACCTGACCATGGCCGGAACCGTCGCGATGTGGGTAGCCCCGCTGCTGTTCGTGGTCCTGCTCCTGGCCGCCGCGGAGATCGCCGCGATGCGCGGGATGTGGCGCTGGTCCACCCGTCGTATTGAGGCCGTGCGCGAGGCCCGCGTCCTGGCGCAGGCCCAGGTCAGCACCGCACCCAGGACCACCCGCCCGAGCAAGAAGACCAACCGGAAGAGGAGCAACTGATGCGCACTGCTGGACTGATGATGAACGACGTGTGGGCCGACCGGGTCCTGCGGGAGCGGGGCGTGCAGGCGCACCGGTATGACGGGCTCGATGCCCAGATCGGGGTGCTGGTCGACTCTGTCGAGCTCAAGCACCGGGGCAAGGAGGAGAACTACCGGCCCTACCTGCACGTCGTGGGCGAGCTGCGCTCGATCACTCCCTCCGAGCCGCTGCCGTACGGGATCACCCAGGTGACCTACTCTCACGGCCAGGGCGAGAAGGTCGACGCCTTCTACGAGTTCGACGACGAGCAGCTGGTCGCACTGGCCGCCAAGGGCTACTTCAGCCCCTCCTTCACTGTGCCCGAGCAGCTCACGGGGATCGAGTGGGAGCTGCCCGCGACGGTGGATGCCCTCGTGCTCACCCCCTCCGAGGATCAGGCCGATGCCCCCGTGGTTTTCATGAACGTGCACCGCATCGCTGACCTCGAGATTGACCTGGCGTCCACCGAGTACGACCTGGCAGCCTACTTCGCTGACCGCTCCAGGGACGGTCATGGACCGGTCGAGGCCGTCGTCGACCAGCGGGGTCTGCGGGCCCGCTCCGACGCGATCAACTCGCTGTTCAGCGAGGATGAGCTCGATCTGGTCGCGCAGACGGAGAACCTCCAGCGGCCCGGGGAGCAGCAGCCGGCCGCCGAGGGCGTCACCGCGCAGCTGCAGGCGGTCGAGGCCGAGATCGCCGCGGAGCGCGAGCGGTACCAGGCCGAACTGGAGCGCACCGAGGGCACGCCCGAGCACCTGTACCACGAGCGCGTGGCCCCGGCCCTGCGCTTGGACGGACCGGACGACGCTCCTGTCCCTGCGGACGCGGAGCCGGACGCCGGCGTGGCCCACGACCTGGACTTCGGTCTGGACGACGGGGACACCGGGCAGGACGACGTGCCTGCTCCGACGCTTGAGGAGCGCAAGCGCGAGGCCTCCCGCCGCGCCGCCGACCTCGACTTCGGCGAGGACGACGGGCACGGCCTGGGTCACTGAGGCCGAGGCGGGCAGAGCAGTCAGGACTGGCCCCGGGCGCTGGAGGACAGCGGCCGGGGTCCCGTGCATTCATAAGACGGAGGGATGAGGCGGGATGAGCCTGAAGAGCTCGATCGTAGTGGTCAACGAGTTCAGTGTGCCGCTGCCCGGCGGCAAGGGGTCCCGGGGCGGCACCCCCGGCGACTACGTCACCCGGTACATGGCCCGGGAGCAGGCGACCGAGTCGCTCGCGCCGATCCAGCGCCTGCGCACCGACGATTTCATCCTGCGCTACATGGCCCGCGAGAGTGCAGTCGAGCGCGCCGGGATGAGCAGGGTCGAGGCCAAGGCGGCCATGCGCCAGGCGCAGGGCGACGGCGGAGTGGCCTTCGGCTACGGCTCGGTGTCACTCTCCGACGAGCAGCTGCGGGCTGCGTCCCGGGACATCCAGAAGCACTTCGAGAGCGGCAAGACCGTGCTGAAGACCGTGCTCTCCTTCGATGAGGAGTACCTGAAGCGGCACCGCATCGTCGGCGAGGACTTCCACTGCGAGGGCCGCGGGGACTACCGCGGTCACATCGACCAGATGAAGCTGCGGATGGCCATCATGCACGGGCTGGAGCGCATGAGCTCGGGCACGAGCGGCTTCGACGACCTGCGCTATGTCGGCGTGATCCAGGTCGACACCGAGCATGTCCACTGCCACCTGGTGATGGTCGACGCCGGACACGGCCACCTGGCCAAGGACGGAACCCAGCGGGGCAAGCTGCTGGACCGGCACAAGTCCCGGCTGCGGCGCGGCGTGGACGCCTGGCTGGACGAGAAGCAGGCCGTCGCTCACCTGTCCAGCGCCGTCGGCTACGAACGCAGGAACGTGACGACCTTCATCAAGCGCTGGGCGCACGAGCGCATGCGTTCCGAGGCCCTCCCCCAGTTCCTGCTGGCCTGTCTGCCCGCTGACCGCACGCTGTGGCGCGCCGGGACCAACGACCTGCGGATGCGCAAGGCAAACCGCCTGGTCTCCGAGCTGGTGGCCGAGCAGCTGGAGCGGCCGGGCTCGCCGCTGCCGGCGGCGATGGAGAAGGTCGTGGATTACGCCAATCAGCGCCGCGAGGCCGAGGGTCTGTCCACCGACCAGTGGCAGCGCCTGGTCGACGCGGGCCGCAGTCAGATCACCGAGCGGGCGGTCAATGGCGTTTACCAGATGCTGCGCGCCCTGCCCGAGGAGGAGCTGCGGGTGCGCACGCCGATGCTCGAGGTCATGGGTATGGATTACGCCGAGATGGCTGCCCTCGCCGCAGAGCGCCAGCAGCATCACGGCAGCACCGAGGACGACGTCGTCTCCTTCGGCTTCCGGCTGCGCAGCTACGCCTCCCGCCTGCAGCACCACAAGTCCAAGGCCAGCGCCTACCGCGACCTGGCCCGGCAGTGGGAGCGGGCCGAGAAGGCCGACGTGGCCGTGGAGGACTCCCGGCCGCTTTACGACTTCTACCGCTTCGAAGAGGACTGGCATCGGCGGGTGATGAGCAAGTATCAGCACTTCCTGCCGTTCGTCGGCGACGCCGGCCAGTGGTACACCCAGCAGCAGGAGGTCGCCGCGTACGGCCAGCGTCTGCTCTCGCTCATGGCGCTGCGCCAGGACGCCTCGCTGCAGCGGATGAGGGATGCCGACCAGGCCGAGGAGATGGGCCGGGAGATCTACGGCCAGCCCGGCGGACGGCACCTGACCGCGGGCAAGGTCGGGCGGGCGGTGCTGGACGCGCGGATCGCGACCATGAAGCAGGTCTACGACGAGCGGCTCCAGGAGTTGCGCACGGACCTGGCCGACTCGGGGCTGGTGCTCGTCGCCGGCCCTGCAGACCAGCGCAGCGCCGTCGCCGACGGGAATCCGGAGGTCGCCGCCCAACTGTCGATCAAGACCGGGACGGCGCACCCCTTCGACGAGGTCAAGGCGCTGGACCTGCATCACCTGGGCTATGACTTCGTAGCCGACGTCGAGATCAGCGAGCGGGCCCGGCAGGAGTTCACCGCTGCCGCGGCCGAGCGCCGCCGGCTGCTGCTGGCGGCCATGGCGTACCTCGACCAGTCGGGCCAGTCCGAGGCTATCGCCGACCTCCCGGTCGACGACGTTGCCGCGATGACCCGGGTCTCGCGTGAGCTGGCTGCCGTGGAGGACGGCTCCGCACGGCCGGTACTGCGTTCGAGGATCGCCGCGCTGCGCGAGGAGCAGGAACAGGAGGCCCGGATGCGCCGGTCGAAAGCCTCCTCGCTCGACGCAGGCCTGGTGGTCCGCGTCCAGCAGCGGGTCGACGCCGCAGTGGCCGTTACCGGTGCCCTTCCCGTCCCCGGGCAGGAGCCGGCCGGTCGGTCCGGCGGGATGCAGCACGAGTAGGGAAACGAATGGAAAGATGATTCGAATAGTTGCGGAATGATCTATAGGAGTATTAGTGTATAGATCAGTTCGGCAGGCACTTCGAGGCTTTGTTCGGACGATGTGAATGATCAAGGCCGTTCTGCCGAGTGGCGGACGGAACGACGAAAGGACGAGATCATGGCACTTCTCAAGGGCAAGGGCGCGATGACCGGGGTCAACCTCATCGCCAAGGTCTACGACAACGGCGCGACCAAGGACGGCAAGTCGCACTACGCCGACATCCAGGTCGACGCCCGTGACCCGCGCGGACCGGAGCAGAGCAACCTGCACCTGAAGTCCGAACGCGTGAAGGGCCCGGACGGCAAGGAGCGCTTCGCCAACACCGCCCCCTACTCGGTGGGCCAGCTGGAGGAGATCATCAAGGCCGCTGGTCCGAACACGGAGCCGCTGCTCAACAAGGACAACGAAAAGGTGGGCACCGTCTACGGCTTCAAGGGCAACGTGATGCCGGCCTCGCGCGGCACCGGCCTGGTGGTCAACACCAAGTCCGTGGAGGCCAGCGACTTCAAGGTCGACGCCAAGACCCTGGACAACCAGTTCGCCTCCATGAAGGCGGCCAAGGAGGCCCAGGCGACTGCCAAGCAGAGCCAGGCCGCGGGTCCGGAGCAGACCGCCCAGGCCGAGCAGGTCGCGGAGGCCGAGGCTCCTGCGGTCGGCTGACACCGATCCACCGGCTCAGCAGAACTCATTGAAAGGCCCCCGGGAGAGATCTCTCCGGGGGCCTTTCGCATAGAGAGGAACGAATCATCATGGCAGATCTCAGCAACGGCCCCCAAAGCGGACCGGAGCACGGCCAGCGTCCGACGTCGTACACGCCCGAGCAGCTGGTGGCGATCCGCGGAGCCACCCCCGATGCCGGAGCCCAGCGCGGCCCGAGCTCGCAAGCGGGCCTCGGCGCGGTGCGGGGTCCCCGGTACAGCGTGCCCTCCTCCCCCGCTCCCGGCCAGCCGGGCTCGAGATTCAACCCCAACGTCGTCGAGCGTCGGCCGCGGCCGCAGGCCGAGCCGGCACCGGGGATGATCACCTCTGCGGACGTGCCGAAGCCGGGGCAGTCCCGCACCGTTCAGGGTCCGGCGAAGGTCCCGCTCACCCAGCGGGCTGCAGAGCCGAAGGTTGGACGGGCGGTGCAGTCCGAGGGCTTCCGGGAGGGAGCCAAGCGGCTCGGCACCCACGTGATACGGGATGCCGCGGCCCATGCCGCCCGGGGCCGGCAGTCCGGCGCGTCGACCACGGGCGTCGCTGCCAGCGCTGCCAAGGGTGCTGCCATGGGCGCGGCCCGCGGGCTGCACACGGAGCTGTCCGGACATGGTGAGCAGAAGCTCCCGCAGGGCTCTGCTGCCGGGGCTGACCTGGTCGGCCGGATGGGCTCGATCGTCGGCCGTGGTGCCCGGGAACAGACGCCTGTCACCGCGCAACAGGGCCGCAAGCCGGTCAGTGAGAGGTACGACTACCAATTCGAGGGCCAGGACGGGCCCGAGGGCATCGAGCATCAGCGCGGGGCCTGATTCAAGTACGGAGGAGGAGACGGCGATGGCGACAAACGATCCCAGTCCGCTCAGCGGCACAAGCCTGCTGGATCTGGGGCTGGACGAGATCACGGTCCCGGACGAGGGCAAGGACCAGTGGGCGGAGGCCGGGCGCGTCCTGGTCGACCGCGTTGGTGCCTCGATGCGCCAGCAGCGCGAAGCAAATGAGCGGGAACGGCGCGACCGGGAGTCCCGCAGGCCGCTGAGCGAGCGGTACGACTACCGGTTCGAGCAGGACGAGTCCCCGTCCCAGGAGGACCGTCAGCAGGGGCTGTGACGGCCGCTGAACGGCGTGAATGGCCAGGAGACCCCCGGACACGAGTCCGGGGGTCTCTCATTGTCCTATCAACGCCTTGTCGAATGGCGTCATGATAGACTTTCGACTGATCTATCAGATGAATCAAGTCTTGGCGAGAGGTCTTCCACAGCATGTTCCACGAAGCGCACCTGAATGAGGGCTATCCGCTCCTGTCGAAGCTGTCGGACCCGCTCAAGAGGGCCGAACGCGAGATCGTCGGCCGCGAGCACGAGAAGCTCCAGCTGCTAGCCTCGATGAGCCGGCCGGAGCTGTGCAACGCCCTGCTGCTGGCCGAGGCGGGTACGGGTAAGACCGCTCTCGTTCAGGCCACGATGGACACCGATGCCGAACGGCTCTACCTCGAGGTCGACCCTTCCCGGATGATCTCCGAGGCCGGCGACGCGGACCGCATGGCCGCCATGCTCAAGGGCTTCTTCGACGAGGCCGAGCACTTCGTGGCGGTCGAGAAGCAGGAGTTGGTCCTGTTCATCGACGAGTTCCACCAGATCGTCCAGCTTTCCGACGCCGCGGTCGAGGCGATCAAGCCGGTATTGGCGGCCTCCGGGGCGCGCGGCATCCGCATCATCGCCGCGACGACCTACGACGAGTTCCACAGGCACATCGCGCCGAACCAGCCGCTGGTTGAGCGGCTGCAGCGCATCAACCTGACGCCGCCTGACCAGGAGACCACGATCCGGATCCTGCAGGGTATGGCCGAGCACTACGACGTTGCCGACCAGTTCTACGACGACCACATCTGCCGCCAGATATATGAGTACACGGAGCGCTACATACCGGCGAGCTCGCAGCCGCGCAAGTCGATCCTGGTGCTGGACAGCATGGTGGGCTGGCACCGCCTCACCAAGCGGGCGCTGGACCGCGAGCTGCTCTCGGATGTGCTCCAGGAGTCCCTCGGTGTGAATGTGGCCTTCAAGGTCGACGGCGCGAAGATCAAGGAGCAGCTGGACTCGAAGGTGTTCAGCCAGGACCTGGCCACGCGCGCGGTCGCGCGGCGGCTGCAGCTGTCGGTGGCGGACCTGAACGACAAGAGCCGTCCGGAGGCCTCGCTGCTGTTCACCGGGTCCACCGGCGTCGGCAAGACTGAGCTCGCCAAGCAGCTGGCACGGCTTCTCTTCGGCGACGACCAGCGCCATCTGATCCGCTTCGACATGTCCGAGTACGCCCAGGACTCCTCGATGGACCTCTTCCGCTCTGAACTGACGAAGCGGGTCTGGGACCTCTCGCACGCCGTGCTCCTGTTCGACGAGGTCGAGAAGGCCTCGGCGATGGTCACCCGCCTGCTGCTGCAGGTGCTCGACGACGGCCGGCTCTCGGACGACAACAACCGCGAGGTCAGCTTTCTGAACACCTACATCGTCATGACGACGAACGCGGGCTCAGAGATCTACAAGACCATCGCGCAGTACGCGGCCGACGACAAGGGCTCGGGCGAGCAGCTGCTGAAGTACGACAAGCTCATCCGCCGCTCGATCACTGAGACTTCGGCGGACAACCGCTTCCCGCCCGAGCTGCTGGGTCGTATCGACGCCATCGTCCCGTTCCAGCCGCTGTCGGAGGACACGCAGCGCCAGATCGTGCGCAACAAGCTGCGGCACATGGTGCAGGAGGTCCTCATCAAGCACAACGTGCGGGTGGACATCGACCAGAGGGTCCTGCAGTACCTCATCGACGACAAGGGCGATACCGACTCCAATGCCGGCGGTGCCCGTGGTGCGGTGGCGAAGATGACCGATGAGGTTACCACCGGCGTGGCGACGTTCATCAATGAGCACCCCTCCGAGCGACGGATCCGGATCGACGTCGTCGGGGAGCTGGCGAGCGACCACAAGGACATGCTCACTTCCGATGCGCGCATCGAGGTGAGTGCCGTGCGCTGATCTGCACCACCGGTCATTGAAGGTCATTCGACATCGTGTCGGACTGCCTATCATTGCACCTATCGACTCATGCGCGATAGGATACTCATATACCAGGCGAACTGCGTTTCATCATTGAAGGGATCGACACCAATGGGCATTCTGGGCTCGGCTACGGGAAGCCGGAACAAGGATCGGAAGAAGAAGCCTGACGAGCTGCTGTCGTCCGTGGTCAGGGAGACGGCGATCCCCGCAGCAGTCGAACTGCTGCGGTCGAACGCCAAGTTCGTCTTCCCCAGCGGCACGGCGTGGGTCATGCTCGTGCTGGCTGCCGAGTCCATCGGCGGGCTGAGCAAGCGGCACGGCCGCGACGAGGCCAAGGGTTCGCTCATCGAGCTCATCGACTCGGACCAGATCAAGACCGTCGCCACGGCAGAGATGCTCGGCGAAGAGGTCTTCGGCATCATTCCCAACGCGGAGACGCTCGCGCGCATGGAGGAGTACTCACTCCTGACCGGCGCGGAGTACTCCTGGGCCGTCGTCTGGCAGAAGCCCAGCGGCGAGCTGCTGGTGGACCTGGTCGCCGAGGCGACGTTCAAGCAGGCCCAGGAGGTGGCCTCCGGCGCGCTGAGCCTCGAGGAGGCTGTCGGGGCTCAGGCCTGGCGTGAGCACAGCGGCATCGCTACCGACGAGGGCGGGACCCTCCTCGCGGATGCTGCTGCGGCCGCGGACACCGCCGACGACGGCGACCCGATCTTCGACTCGATCCCCGGCGGGGATGAGGTTTCCGGCGACGAGCCGGTCTTCGACGCCGCGGGCGATGAGCCGGTGTTCGACGACGAAGCCGTCGACTTCGGGGACGATGACGCGGCCCCGGTCGCGGTGGAGCCGGAGCCTGACTTCGACGGCACGGCCGGCTTTGAGGAGTTCGACGCGCCCGGTCCCGTGGCCGCCGACGCTGCGGCCCACGCCCCGGCCGAGGAGGACGCCGTCCTGCTGGAGAACCAGGAGCAGGTGCGCGAGGTCATCGCCCGCCGCTTCCTCTCGGAGGACCTGGACCTCGACGTGCGCCTGGACGAGTTCAACGCGACCTTCGCCATCGGCGCACCGGTCGTGCAGATCGAGGTCCCGCAGGGTGCGACCGAATGGCTCGGCGACCAGGTCGCCCAGCTCAACCGGCAGGCCAACGCCGACCTCGCTCAGTTGCGGTGGGCACACGAGGACGAGCTGCGCACGCTGTACGTGAACCTCATGTCCGCCCACGTCGAGCAGGTCATCCGCGACGTCGCCACCGACCGCGAAGGCTCTCGCTACAAGGCTCTCAAGGACGGCACCGAGGCGGCGCACCGCGAGCGGGAGTCCGAGAAGGAACAGCGGATCCGCACCCGCAAGACTGAGATCGTCCAGGACTACGAGGCCCAGGCGAAGAAGATCGCCGAGCAGGCCGCACTTCAGGCGGAGATCCAGTACAAGGAGCGCAACCGCTCCCGGATGGAGCGCGAGCAGGCCGACGCCGTCGCTGAAATCGAGCGCGTCATCGAGAACTCCTACTCGCACGACCGCCAGGAGATCCTGCGCGTGCGCCGCTCCGACGCCGCCCTGAAGATGCAGGTCGGCACCACGCGGATCTTCGAGGTCCTGGCCGAGAAGCAGAAGGCCTACCTCGAGGCCGAGGAGCAGCGCCTGGCGCAGTGGAAGACCGAGATCCAGCGGATCGTTGATGACAACCGCAAGGCTGACATCGCCCAGGCCGAGGCCCTGGCCGAGCACCAGCGCACCACCGACGAGATCGGCGTCCTGCGCCGCGAGCAGGAGGCGCTGCTGGAGTCGATCCGCAACGAGCACGCCGACCGGATCCGCCGGATGGAGGACGAGCTCGACCGCAACCGCAAGGACGCGATCACCCAGATGCAGGCCCGTGAGGCGGAGTGGCAGCACAGCCTGTCCCTCGAGAAGGAGAAGACCGACTCGGCCACCCAGCGCAACACGGACCTGCTGAAGCAGATGGAGGTCGTCGAGGACTCGGTCAAGCGCCGCTACGAGGCGCGGCTGGAGGAGATGGCAGCGGACAAGGACTCCTACGCCAGTGAACTGGCCCGGGCTTCGGAGATCCAGAGCCGTTACAACAAGATGCTCATCGCATTGATCGTCGCGCTGCCCATGCTCGGCGGCCTCGCCGGCTTCATCGGCGGGGCGGCCATGGGCGGCTGATCCGAACCGGAGATCGGCTCGGGGTTTGACGGCGTACGGGGCTCGCACCCCGTGCGCCGTCGGCGTCTTCCGGGACTACCACAGGCACAGGACACACAGACAGATGCGGGAACAGGCAGGGAGAACCATGGCAGGCAGCAAGCGCAGGGCCGCACGGCCCAAGGCCAGCGGCTGGGAGAAGATCTCGGCGCGTCGGCCGGAGGAGACGCTGACGAACCGGGACGTTTATGAGGACCAGCAGCTGGACCGCGGTGAGCGGCTGTCCAAGAAGTCGAACATGCCGGGCCTCGTGCTCGCCGGGATTGCCGGCCTGCTGGTCGCGGTCGTGGCATGGGTGCTGTACTCGGTCATCGCCACGGCGGTGCTCACACTCGGAGCCACGATGAGTGGCGGCCTGGGCGGCAACAGCAGCGGGAAGCCGGATTCGTACTACATCGAGGACACCACGACCGGCCAGGGCGGAGCCCCGATGACGTGCTACCGCGCGGTCAATGAGAAGGGCAACCCCGAGATCGGCTCGAAGTGCCACCCGGACCTCAAGGACGTACCGGTGCCCGCGTGGTGGACCCCGGCAAGCAGCGCCGCCCAGGATGCCCCGAAGGCGGATCAGGGGACCACGCCTACGGCGACGAGCTTCAGCGGGCAGCTGGGGCAGGTCACCGGGTTCAAGCTCTTCCTGACGCTGGGAGCGGGCGCGCTGGTCATGATCGTGATCTCCACCTGGACCGGACGCCAGGTCGCCAAGCACAACGCGACGGTCGACCACACGGACATCAACGACCACCGCAACGACCAGCACATCGCGCTTCCGGAGGAGGTCCAGCAGAACTACGACTGGTTCCCGGACGCCGGCGCGCACTCGGCGGTGCAGGTCAGCTCGATGATCAGCCACATGATGCTCAGCAGGAAGGGGCTGGGTACCGTCAAGGTTTCCCGGCGTGCCGAAGCCGACATCATCGACCAGGACGGCAACATCGTCTATTACAAGGGCGAGGTCATGGACGGTGACGACGGCGAGCCGCTGGTCGATACCCTGCCCACGATCGACGAGGAGTTCGGTGACGCACTCTTCGACGCCTCGGGTCTGCCCCGGGACAAGCGGCTGCGCAAGAAGTACGACGCCACCGTGATCCCGTACAACCCGCCGACCGAGGAAAGCCGGCGCAAGGCCAAGGAGGCCAAGGACCCCGGCAGGCTCGAAGGCGCGAACCGCGACAAGCTCGGGCCGTACCGTACGGTGGCGGACCTGATCAAGGATGACTGGGAGTTCCCGGCGTACGAGGTCCAGCGTCCTGCCGGTGCTTACATCGTCGACACCGCTCCGGTGAACACGATGGTGCTGGCCATCACCCGTGCGGGCAAGGGCCAGACCTACATCGAGCCGATGATCGACATGTGGTCGCGGGAGAAGAAGCCCTCGAACATGGTCATCAACGACCCCAAGGGCGAACTGCTCGTCAAGAACTACATCCCGCTGGTCACGCGCGGCTTCGAGCCGGTGCAGTTCAACCTGATCAACTCGATGAAGACCGACATCTACAACCCGCTGGGGATGGCGGCCGACGCCGCCCGCGAGGGCGACTCGACCAAGTGCGCGCTCTACATCGAGAACATCGGCGAGGTCTTCTTCCCGCTCGACGGCGGCGAGGACCCGGTGTGGCCGAACGCGGCGAACAACGCCTTCAAGCGCGCGGCCTACGGCCTCATCGACTACTACCTCGAGGAGGAGCGCGAGCTGCGGGAGTACGCCGCGGCGACCGGCATGGACCCGGGTACGCTCGAGCAGCGCCTGGACGACATGTGGGGCAAGGTCACGCTGTACAACTGCTACCAGCTCTTCGTGCAACTGACCTCGAAGAAGTGGAAGAACCCAGCGGCAGAGCTGGAGAAGCGCATCAAGGCCGGCGAGTTCGAGGAGGACGAGGAAGCATTGGCCGAGGAGCAGGCCAAGGTCGCCGAGAAGGACTTCCTGTGGGAGGGCAAGGCCGAGCAGGACCTGCTGACGCTCTACTTCAACGCCACCCAGGCGCTGCCGCGCAACTCGATGCGCACCCTCGTCGGCAACGCCCACAACGCCCTGGTTGCGATGGCCGGCGCGGAGAAGATGATGTCCTCGGTCTACGGCATCGCGATCACGGGTATGAGCTTCTTCACCGATCCGACGATCTCGACGCTGACCTCGGGCAAGCCCTCGCAGAACACCGACCTGGCGGGCCTGTCGTTCCCACGGCGGCTGGGCGTGCGGTTCTCGCCGAACTTCATGAAGCGCGACCACCTGCTCGGGCAGATGGCGAGCTGGTCTGCGTACGCGGACCCGATGTTCACCCGGAATCTTGGCAAGGACTTCGAGCACTCGGAGATTGTTGGTCGCGTAGGATGGGCGCGCTACAACTTCAAGGGCATCTTCCCCGGCGACGAGGCCTGGCTGAAGCTGGAGCTGAAGAACCCGCAGAGCGGCATGCTCGTGCGCACTTTCTACTTCCACTTCCGCAAGAGCTACCAGCTCTCGCTCAACGGCCGGCACTTCGTGGTCGAGCCGGTCACCGGCAAGAAGATCGTGAAGAACGGCGTGCTGCGTGAGCTGCGGCCGGTGCGCGAGGGCGGTACCGGCGACGGGAAGATCCTCTCGTTCCAGCCCGGCGACACGACCTTCCCGAGCCGCAAGCTGGACTTCTCCGGCGGCGGGCACCCCGAGGAGGTCGAGGTCCAGTCGCGTGCGATCACGCAGACGATGGCGCGGTACTCGGAGTCGCCCAAGGCGGTCTTCCTCGTCACTCCCCCGCATCTGATGAAGTACGCCAAACTGATCCTGATCCTGGTCAAGCAGCTGGTGGACGTCTCGTTCGACCAGTCGTACATGACCAAGTCGAACCAGAAGCCGCTCTACCGCACGCGGTTCATGCTCGACGAGCTCGGCAACCTGCAGTCTGACGGCAACGGCATCGCCGGCTTCGAGACCATGCTCTCCATCGGTCTCGGTCAGGAGCAGCAGTTCACGCTCATCCTGCAGACGCTGCAGCAGCTGCGCGACGTCTACGGCGAGTCGGTCGACAAGATTGTGCAGGGAAACACGAGCAACATCGTCTTCCTCAAGTCGACCGACGACTCGATGATCGAAACGCTGGAGAAGATGAGCGGCAAGACCCACCGCACTCACGCCAGCTCAAAGCAGATCACGCAGAACCTGGACAAGGTGGTCGGCGGAAAGACGGACGGGGCCATCTCGCGCACCTGGTCGACGGAGGAGGAGCCGCTGATCAAGTACAACGACTTCGCCTTCCTCTCGCCGCGCAACTCGATCGTGCTGCGCGCCGGCGACGCTCCGGTATGGAACCGCAACGAGACGATCCTGCCGATGTCGTTCAAGCTGCTGGGCAACACGATCACCCACCCGGGGCACGAGTACTCGCTGCAGACGATCCCCACGCTCAGCTCCGCGATGGAGTTCGACGTGCGCATGAACCAGCCGGACTTCGTCAAGATGCTCGACAAGCGGATGGCCCAGGCTGTCCGGGCGGCCGACGCCAAGACGCTCTATCAGGAGACGTACGACTACAAGGACGTCGACATTGAGCGTCTCGACCCGGACGTTTACTCGGACGAGGTCATGGAGGTCATCACCCGCATGGTTTTCACCGACGAGAGCGGGGACCCGAATGCGCCGGTAGTCGTGGACCCGGACGACTACGAGGCCATGATGCTGGGCAATGACGAGGAGTTCCTGGAGGACGTGGAGGTCGCCGCCACCGTGGCCGCCCACCAGGCGACCCAGAAGGACCACAAGCGCCTGGTCTATGCCGAGGGCACGGTCAGCAAGGGGATGCTGATCAATCTCGACGGCTCGGCAAAGGTCAAGGCTCTGGACCTCGAGATCGGCGAGGCGTACAAGACCGCGCTGGTGGAAATGCAGCGGGACCGCGAGCACTTCTCGGTCGGCGGGGACGGCGAGCTGCGCAGCGCGGACGGGTCGAAGACCTACATCAGCCAGGTCCGCTCTGACGCCTATGCCGACGCCGCCCGCCGGATCAACGGTCAGATTAGCGAGGAGGGCTCGCGCGTGTTCGCCGAGCAGGACGTGACCGAGGAGGACCTGCGGTCGCTGGCCACGGTCAAGGTGCACGCGGCCTTCTACACGTACCTGGCCTCATTGCCAAGTTGGGAGGTCCTGGCCGACGGTGCCTTCGACCGGGCCATGGCCGTCGAGATGAAGTCCCGGGGGTAGGGCCGGCAGGTCACTTCCCTCTGTGCCGGGGCAGTCGAGTTTCATCGACTGCCCCGGCATTCAGCTTTTGGCTCGTTTCTGACTCGTCTATCGCCACCATTCGACTCGCCTGTGTATGATCTATACATAGTTATGTCCCCGAGCGTCCACAGGAGGCTGAGTAGCAATGAAGAAGGCACACGGACTGAGGCGGTACTTCTACGAGTACGTCTTCTATAAGGCAGTCGAGCAGGCCCGGGAGCAGAGCGGGGAGATCATTCCGATCTCCCAGGCGAAGGCCATCCGCGCACGGGTCGACCAGATCCTCGGCCAGCGCGGAACCGCCCTGGCCGACCCCGCGCTCGGCGTCACCACGTGCCTGACCGCGATCGACTCGGCCTTCTCCGAGCGGGTCCCGGACTACGAGCCGCAGTTCGGCGACCACTCTCCCGCCAACGAGCGCTACCAGACGCTGCAGCGCGAGTTCACCCGCGCCACGGGCGTCGGCGCGCAGATCGACCCGCGCTCGGCCCGGCTGCCGATCAGCCCCTACGACCCGGCCTGGTCCGGGCGTGCGACGGTGAAGCGCGCGGGCACCGAGCTGCTGTACATCCCGGACGAGACGATTGTGAAGAACGCCGGGGGCGAGGTTGAGTCCCTTGCCGAACCGCGCCGCGGGAACATGACGCTCTGGCGGCTCGACGATGACGGCAAGCCCTACGAGGCGGGCCGTGCCATGACCAACGATGACGCCGCGGGCCTCACGGCCCTCATGGACAAGATGAGCCGCCAGGAGTACGACCAGGTCCGCGAATGGGTCATCGACGGCGGGCGCGACCCGCAGACCGGCCGCGTCGACCGCAACCGCTTCATGTCCCAGCACGCCGTGGCGCGTTCGGCGGCGCTGCTCGAGGAGCTGAAGTCCCAGGGCGTGGCGTACGAGGTCCTGCGCGACCGTGAGCCCGGGCAGATCAAGGCCCGGATCTCCGGGACCGGTATGGAGATCCGCCTCACTGACACGCGCCAGGAGGAGTATGCCGGGGCGCGCATCTACGACAACGGCACGGTGCTGCGCTACAGCACCAACCACCGGGTGCCCGGCGGCATGGCCGTGCCCTCCCCGACTTCCGAGGACGCCGTGCGGCTGCTGCGCTTCGCGCAGGGCCTCCCCATCGAGCGCGAGGACCTCCCGGGCACTGCGGTCGGCGTGGTCGGCTCCAGCCACCCCGAGCACGGCCGCGGCCGCTCCCTCATCGACGTGCCGGACAGCTACCACGTCGACCGCGAGAGCATGTTTGTCGTCGCCGACTATGTCGTTCCCGGCGAGAGCGCCCCGCGCCCCGGGTCCAAGGTCATGCTGCGCCGCGACGCCAAGAACCGCTCCCTGCCGACCTTCTTCGTGGACGCCGAGCCGGCCGAGGCCTACGGTCGCGAGGCCGTGGAGACCGCGCGGGAGAATCTGCGCGCCGCCCTGGGCGTCGAAGAGCTGATCCTGCGCGCGGAGTCCGAGCTGCAGCGCACCGAGGGAGCGCTCGACGAGATCGAGCCCCCGGAGTATGCCTCCGACCCCGAGGTCGCGGCGATCCAGCGTTCCTACTGGGACGTGCTGACCGGAGCGCGCAGCGAGCTGCTGCGCCCGGGCGCGACCGAGGAGATGTACCAGGAGCGCCTGGAGGAGATCGGCGAGCTGCAGGCCGGCGAGCTGCCGGACCTGGGCAACCTCGTCTACGGCGGCACAGCCGCCGACAAGGTCCGTGCGCACGCCGATGACGTCCCGTTTGAGCTGGTCGGCACCTGGGACGCCGAGCCGCACCTGATCGACGGCGAGTGGATCGACCAGCGCTTCGACCCCGCCCGTGTCGCCAAGTACATGACCAGCCCGACCGGCCAGTGGTCGAACCTGGACAACCTCGCCTCGGCGCTGCGCCGATGCGGGGTGCCTCCCACCGAGCTCATGGGCACCAGCTTCCAGGCGACCCGCTTCAAGGACCGGATCATCTCCTTCGACGCGGCCACCGCCGCCCCCATCGCCGAACATCCCTCGGAGTTCATGCGCCGCATCGGTCAGACCGTCCGGGAGAGCATCGAGCGCAACGCCGCGACGCCGGGCGAGATCCTGGTCGACCCGCAGGGCGTCATCAGCTGGACGGCCGAGAAGCTGCGCCGCGACGGCAAGGCCACGCCGGTCTCCGGCGAGATCGGCCAGGTCTTCGACGTCGGCAGCCACGGGGAGATCGTCACGCGCTTCGCCAGCGGCGAGAACGCGCTGATCGTCCCCGGCTACGAGGCGCGGATCAAGGCCCAGACCCCGGGCGAGGCCCCCAAGTCGGTCGAGGAGCGCACCGTGCTGCGTGGCTACGAGCAGCTGATGCACGAGCGCATCCAGTACCAGTTGGCCGGTGACCTCGTCTCCGGACGCAGCCGGACCGGGGAGCCCGCTTCGCTGAACGCGGTGTACTCGCAGCTCTACGGCACCAAGCATCCGGTCGACTTCATCGAGCGGGCCACGACGTACGAGATCGACCCCGCCACCGGTGAGGCCACCGCGCGGCTGGACGAGTGGACCGCATCGATCCTGGAAACCGAGGCCAAGCGCGTTCGCTACTCCAACGAGATCAAGCAGGGCTCGACTATCTACGCCGAGTACCGCGCCGAGCGCGACCGCACCGACCCGGCCGACGACAACGTCTTCGACGCCTGGCGGCTCACCGGCGGGCGGAACATGACGGTGCTCACGGGTACAGACCGCAATCATGTGGCGGCCCCCGGCGGCTACTTCGACCCGGTCATGACCGGCGGCGCAACTAACCAGGGCATCGTGCGCTACCTCACCGAGGACGCCGCGGTGCGCCCGGACGGCACCATCAAGCCGGGTGACCCGGAGACCGTGATCGGCTCCCGCGCCCCGCTGATGAGCCGGCCGGAGCTGGAGACGCTGCGTTATGACCCCTTCGACCGCCAGCAGATGACGGCCTCGACGATCATGCAGTCCTCCGAGGTGACGAAGCCGACCGGCACCGCCCTGATGACCTTCGGCGGATGGACGGCCGACGACCCGATTGTCGTGTCGAAGGAGTTCTCCGAGCGGCACCGCATCCGCGGGGCCGGTGGTCAGCTGCGCGACCTCGTCGTGGGCGACAAGATCAGCGACCTGCACGGTAACAAGGGTGTCGTCTCGCTCGTGGTCGACCGCCATATGGACCCGGACGAGGCGCGTGCCCAGGGCCTGGGGCAGGAGGTGGCCTGGTTCCGGGATAACCCGGGTATCGACGTGGTGATGAGCCCGTTCTCGCTGATCTCCCGCCGCAACGCCGGTTCGGCCCGCGAGCTGATGGGCGGTGCCGTCGGCGACATCCGCCGTCCGGCTGTCCAGGGCATCGAGGCCGGGCCGGTCGCCGGCGGGCTGGGCGAAATGCGGTTCGTGGTCACCCACATGGCCGTCGACGAGAAGACCAAGATCTACGACGACGAGCAGGTGCGCGCCGGCAAGGGACGCAAGGCCTCCTCACAGCTGGCCTGGGCGCTGCAGTCCCAGGACTGCCCGGCGATCATGCGTGAGTTCTACGGCCACAACTCCGGTGCCGAATCGAACCTGCGCGAGTACCTGCTGGTTGCGGGCCTGGACATGGAAGCCGACGGCACCCTGCGCGTCCTGGGCCAGGCCGAGAGCGTCGACGAGCGTCCCGAGCGCCGCCTGATCCCGATGCCGGAGCTGATGCGCACGCAGCCGCGCACTGAAGGGGCGACCCCCGGGCTGAACACCACGGCGATGCGCAAGTCCTTCGGCGAGCTGATCGGCGACCGCGGCGGTGACATGGAGATCCCCTTCCCGCTGACCTACCCGACGGGCGAGCTGACCGAGACGGTCAGTGCGACCTCGTGGAAGCTGCCGGTGCTCTCCTCACACCTGCGCAGCGGCCAGGAGTTCGACGACGGCACTTCGGTCACGCATGACTACACGCGCAGTTACCAGGACGTCTTCGTCGAGGCCTGCCGCTACCGGTACATGGCCGAGCAGCTGGAGGACCACGGCCTGTCGCCGGACAAGCGCGCCGAGGTGCGCCGGGGCATGAGCGAGTCCATCTCGCGGGCCCAGCGCGCTTTCGAGGCGATCACCACCGACGTGCAGAACCGCGTGCTCACCGGCAAGAACAACATCTTCAAGACCGGACTGATGAGCTCGCGCCTGTCGGATTCGGCCACGATGGTCTGGACCGCCGACCCGCGGCTGGACATCGACCAGATCGCCCTGAGCTCGGTCAAGGCCGAGCAGCTGGGCCTGGCCGAGGGCGACCACGCGCTGGTGTGGCGCGACCCGGTCCTGCGCGACGCCGGCGTGCGCTACATGCGCGTAGCAATCGACGACCGGCTCACCGGCGCGGCGATCAACCCGGTGATGGACCAGTGCTTCGACGGCGACTTCGACGGCGACGCGGTCGCCGTCGTAAAGCTGCACAGCGAAGCCGCCAAGGCCGAGGCGATGGACAGGCTCTCGGTCGGGGCGAATCTGCTGGACACCGGCGTGGTGAAAGCCGACGGATCGCACCCGCTGGCCATGCAGGTCTCCCTGGACACCCAGGTGGCGCTGTCGAAGAGCCCGGAGCTGGCGGAGAGCCTGGAGAGCGCCGTGAAGGAGGCGAACCGCCTGCGGTTCGTCAGCGATCCGCACGAGGTGGCCGCCGGTCACGAGGTCCTCGTCGAGGAGCTCAGCGACCTCTACCGCTCGGCCCAGCGCGGCGAGTTCGGCTCGGGGCTGACCTTCAGCAGCCGCGAGGCGCACCTGCAGAGCGTTCGTGAGGTCTGCGTCGAGACCGGGGCCAAGGGCAGCGAGAAGAAGCTCGGGGACTACGCCCGCAACCTTGGCGACGAGCAGGGCACGCCGGGCATCACGCAGGAGGACCAGGAGGCCTCCATGTTCGCCACGGCGATCAAGGCCCACGGCACGGGACTGGGTGGCTCATTCTCCCAGCGTGCAGTGCGCGCCCTGCGCGGCGCTGACCTGAAGGCGGTGCTGGAGGTGACTTATCCGGTAACCCAGTCGATCCTGCAGGCCAAGCACGATGCTGCGGAAGCCCGGCACAAGTACGAGATGCTGCAGGGCCCCGGGCGCGACCTGTGGCGCGGCCGCAAGCTCGAGCACGTCGGCCCCGGCCAGTGGCGTCCCGAGTTCGCCGATGGCGAGGCGGTCCAGGCCACGGCCGAGGAGTGGGAGGCCCAGTTCGTCGAGTTCTACGAGGCCAAGGACGGGTTCAACGTTTCGGTCAACCCGGACTGCGTCGCCCGTGTGGCGCGCGCGCTGGAGGATCCCAAGACGGGGCTCGTGCGCAACCTCGAGGAGGACCCGTCGTTGGCAGGCACGGTGATGGACCGCATGGCCTATGGCGGCGATTTCGAGGCCCTGGTACAGGCCGCGAAGAACCGCGAGAGCGTCTTCGACGGCGAGAAGAACGAGCAGTTCGCCTCGGCGGGCACCCGCCGTGCGCGCACCGCCGCGGCGCACCAGCTGGACGCGTTCGAGGTGCACGGCCTCGACGGGCTGGAGATCGCGGTGGACGCCTCGGTCCTCAAGCGTGACGTGATTGCGCAGACCGGGGACGGGGCCGCCAGGGCCCGGGGTGCCAGCCGGCGCTCGGCGCACGCCGTCGGCGTGGGAGGCCGCCGCCAGGACTGGACGCCGAGCTACGAGACCGGGCAGCAGCAGGGTGACAACGACTACGGACTGGGAGGTTGACATGGGACACGACACGGAATGGGAGATGGGCACTGGCGGCAGGGGCCGGGGGCGCAAGGCGCTGCCGGTCGATCCCTCTAGCGCCGTTCACTCGGCGTACGGGACCACCGGGCCCGAGGAGGACATCGTCGACGCCGAGATCGTCGACGAGCCGGACGGGCAGGACGCCTCGAGCGGTCAGCGTGAGCGGCTGCGCGACCGTGCCCGCGGCTTCTTCGGGGCCAAGACGCGGGAGCGGACCGAGGGGCGGGAGCGCCAGCGCGACCGGGACCGGGAGCGGGCTGCTTCCGGCGACGAGGGCCTCGACGACCGGGAGCGGCTGCTGAAGCTCCGGGCGGAAACGCGCTTGGCGGGCGAGGCGTACATGCAGACGCTGCGCGACTCGAAGCTGCTCGTGCCCGGCTTCAACGACGAGGAGCGCGCCAAGGAGTTCGACGCGATGCACGCGGTCTACATGCAGATGATGATGCAGAGCTGTCTTCGCCCGCTCACCCGCGGCGTGAACCCGAACTCGGTCATTCAGGCCGCCGGCATGATGATGGCGATGCGGATGCTCTCTCCCGACTTCCGCAAGGAGATGGACTCCTACCTACAGCCGTTCAAGGACAAGGTCCAGGACCGGATCGATGCCAAGACCCGGCGCATCGGCGAGAGGGCTGAGCGTCAGGCGGCCCTGGCCGGAGATCTGGTCGGCGGCGGCGCGCCGGAGACGAAGGAGGTCGTCGGCAACGATGAAGGGAAGCAGTCCGGGAAGTCGGGTGGACGCTGGGGCACCAGCAGGGACGACTTCCTTTCCCGGCGCTGGCGCACCCGCCTGGAGGACCTGGAACGCCGTGAGCGGGGCAACCGAGAGCTCTTCACCCCCGAGTCGGCGGCCATGACCGAGGTCGCGCTCATGGAGAACGCGTTCTGGAAGATGCGCGACCCCGAGCAGGACGCGAAGCAGATCAACGCAAGCTACAAGGCCCTGCGTAAGCGCCTGCGCCAGCAGGTGGAGGATGACGGGCTCGATCGCGCCGAGGTGGTCAAGCGCGCCCGGACGATCATCGGTGAGCGGATGGAGTCCGAACCGGAGCTACGCCTGATGTTCAACGGCGTCGCGCACGGCCGCATCGTCAAGGCCCCGCCGCACGAGGCCCGCCTGGCGGGCACGGATCGGGTGCGCGAGGTCTGGACCGGAGAGTTCGACGACCACCTGGGCCGGCGGATCCCCGACGAGGGGATGTTTACACTGCGCCTGCCGATGGAGCCGGACGAGCACCAGGTGCAGCTGGGGGAGACCATGAAGGCGGCGATGCTGGACGGGGTCCAGCGCGGCGACCGGCAGGCTCTCGGCGGCAGCGTCATGGGCTACATGCTCGGCTTCGCGGCCAAGAAGCAGGGCCTGGACACCCGAGGGCTGCCCGAGGACCTCCAGCAGCGCCTCGACCAGTCCGAGAGCATGCTCGCCAGCATGTACATCGACGGCCTCTCCGACGAGGAGCAGCAGCGCGTCTATTCGAACGCCTATGTGGACGCCATCGAGGAGCTGAACAAGGAGGACCCGGACTTCGAGCACGAGCTCAAGCTGGCTCTCGGCGAGGACTGGCAGGACACGATGCGGGCCGCGGTCGACGATCCCGCCACTTTCCTGGCCAGCCAACGCACGCGGCCGCAGCCGTTCCGGCAGGGGCCCGGTGCCTCGGCCCGGACGGGGCCGGAGGACCAGTGGAGCCGCGACCGTGGGGCCGAGGACTACCAGCCGGCGTAGTCCGGCGATCAACGAGAAGGAGGCAGGATCATGAGCAATGACCAGCAGGTGGAACAGCAGGAGCGGTACGGCTCGCGGCTCGCCCAGATGTTCGGGTACGTCACGCCCGAGGACCGCAGTCGCTGGGAGCAGCAGCGCGCGCAGAACAAGAGGAACGTCAACTCGGCAAAGCAGGGTGCGAAGTCTTCGGTCAGCTCGATGATGGAGTTCGGCGACAAGAACATCAATGCCAAGCTCAATGCGGCCCACCGGATCGCCGACCAGCAGCGGTTCGACGAGTCCCACGACAAGATCGTCAGCACGCGGCGCGATCCCAAGACCCGGTCGATCATCGAGTCGGTCGACTACGAGTACAAGGACGAGCGTCAGTCCATTGAACCGGATTTCGAGCTTTAGTGAATGGATACCGACAGGTCTATCGGTCGCTTTTCGACAAGCCTGTCGGATAAACTGGTTTCTCAAGCAAGAAGCGGTTCACGAAGGATGTTAGGACAGGGTGTGGGCATGGAGACGACGGTTCAACCGCGGATCAGCAAGCGCGAGTTCATCTCGCTGGTGGCCAGCCGCAGCGGACTGCCGATCAGGCTCGTGAGCGAGGTGTACGAGTCGTTGATTGCTGAGCTCACCGACGCCGTGCGCCGCGGGGACACCGTCGTGCTCACCGGCTTCGGCCGCTTCGCCCGGCAGATGCACAAGGGTCACAAGGTCCGGTTCGGCAAGAAGGACGTGGACGACTACTCGGTGCTGAAGTTCTCCGCGTCCCGAAGCATCAATCGACGGCTCGATCCGGACGCCGACCTGACCGGCCCGGAAGCCTTCAGGGTGATCGATGAGTTCGACGAGGCCGAGGAGCGCCTGGCCCGCGCTGCCGGCTAGACGACGGGCAGGTACTGGCAGACAAAAAAGAGAGAACCCCGGCGATGCAAATGCATCACCGGGGTTCTTCTGTGTGTCAATGGTTGTCGCGCGTGGGGGTTAGAAAATGCCGCCACTAATGTCGTTCGGCTTGGCTTCCCTGTGCACAGCGATCATTAGAGGTCGCTTATGATCGCTCGGTGATCTCGTCTGAATTTCTTACCTGTGCCTCCCGCGTGCCGCTGCTCCAGTCAGTGGTGCAATGCGACCCATTCAGCGTAATTCTCAGGTCACCGGCGCAGGACTGGGACCCGAGCACTTTGTTGTCCGCCCTCAGCCAGGCCTCGGCCGTTCTCGTTGCGATCATTGGAGGCTTCCTTGTCAGCCGCCTTGTTGCGATCTCCAGCGAACGCGAGGGTATCCGAAGACTCCTCGAGGCCGCAGCAGGGCGCATCGAACATATCGATTCGGATTTGAACGAAGCACACCGGACCCGATTGGACAGGGCGGAGAGCTACTTATACGAAGTGGCAGTGGAAAAACTGCTTGAAGATCCGTCTTTGGACCTCGACGCTCTGATCCGCGACCGCCTGCTCCGGGGAACGACAGAGGATGAGCTCAAACCGTATGCGGTTTCGCTCCGGAATCGGGTGAAAAATGCGGTGGAGGCGATCGAGGCGACAATCAGGAAGGGCGACACCAAGACCCTGGACCTTGAAGACCTGGTCGAGCGCGGTCTTGAAATTGCTGATGCCGACCGGGATATTTACGAACAAGCCTTCAAGCATCGGCACGGCAGTCTCCCGTCACCCTCGGGCATGGCGATGTTCGGACCGAGAAGCTTTTTGGATGTATCTTCGGCACTTCGAACGGGCATCATGTCGGACGCAGCATTATCGGCAAGCCTGCGACGGCAGGATGAGGAAATCCGGGCTGAGGTAGATCTGAGGACGCAACTTCGGGCGGCTGTTGCCGAGCGGGACCGCTTGAATGAAGAGCTGGCCCGTATCGGCAGGCCAGAGGGGGTAGCCGCTGCCATCTGGATGCTGGCCGGCCTCTCGTTGGGAATCCTCGTACCTCTGATCATGATGACCTTCGAGCCCAAGGGCCTGGACGTATTGGCCAAGACTTTGCTGATTGCGAGCTTCGTAATTGGGCTGGTCGCGATTCTCTGGTACGTCGGCTGGTTCTGGAGAAGAATCGGGACTGTTCAACCAATGGCCACTCCACAAGACCCTCAACACCCTCGCTCGGGTCAGGGCCGGTAGTTCCGGCACAGGCGTGCCCCACGTTGTCGCCAGCCGACAGCGCAGTCAACACCGGCGCAGTTCACACAATATTGATGATCTCCTTTTGCCGGCGTTTGGCCGCTGCATTGCGGGCCTCCCGGGCAATGCCCCAGGCAGCTGTCTCAGGGGTGCCATTGGCAGGATGGACATAATGGCCGGCAGTACCCGTGATGCTCTCACCGGCCCGGGTGCTTGCATGCACGCGGTAGCTGCGCTGGTTGTGGACGGTGTAGGTGACTTCCAACTCCAGCTGGACGTCCCAGATGTGCTCCAGGTTCCTCAGGGCCTTCTTCGTGGCCGCCAGGAACATCAGGGCTGCTGCATCTTCGATTTGCTGTGAGGTGGGTTCCTTGTATCGCTGGCCACCGACAGTCCCGGCAGATCCAGTGGGGATTAGAGCAGGTTGAGCGGACATGACGGCCCCTGTCTCGAATGTGGTTGGTTTCCCTGGCGAAGACGGACCCGGTCACAGCTTCGCTGTGACGCTTCCCGGACCTTTGTGCCGCATTCTGGCTGGAAGTGAGCCCTGTTTCCGCCCGCGCCTGATTGGGCTTACGCTGTGCCCACAATGTTTGAGGGTCTGCCGGCCGCCCTGCATCCTCCTCTGGACCTTGCTCTGGCCAAGGCGGTGGAGTCGATTCCACGCGGCGATGTGCTGTCCGGCAGCTCTGTTTTTGAGATGAAGTTTGATGGTTTCCGTGCAGGGTGTCTGGTCGGTTCGGACGGGGCATGGCTGTACAGCAGGCAAGGCAAGGATTTGAGCCGGTACTTTCCGGATGTCCTAAATTCCGTGCGTGAGCAGATTCCGCCGGGAGTCGTTGTCGACGGCGAAGTGGTGGCGTGGTCCGGGGGCCGGCTGAATTTTGAAGCGCTGCAGATGCGTCTGGTGAGCTCCAGGGCCGCGCTCCCGGAGCTCATACGGAAGAGTCCTGCCTCGCTGGTCGTTTTCGATGTCCTGGCGGTGGCCGGGCAGGACACCCGCGGGCTTCAATTTCGGGACCGCCGGGCTCTGCTCGAGGAACTGGCGCGCGGGTGGGTTCCGCCTCTGCATCTGTCACCGGCAACCCATGACAGGGCGCTGGCAGCCACGTGGTTCGACGAGATGACGGCCACAGGTGTTGAAGGAATTGTGATCAAGGGTGAAGGCCAGACTTATGAGCCCAGGCGCATCTGGCTGAAGGTCAAGAGCAGAAACGCTCTTGACGTGGTTCTTGCAGCGGTCATAGGCCCCATGGAGCAGCCGCGGGCAGCGGTGGTGGGTTTGCCGGTGGACGGACGTCTGCGCATTGTCGGCCGGTCAGCGCCCTTGACGGCTCGTGCGGGAAGGGATCTGGCCACGTACCTTCGTCCTCCCCGGGGAAAGCATCCATGGCCGCAGGAAATCAGCGACCGGGTGCTGGACCGCTTTACCAAGGAGAGTGGTCCGGTCTCCCTGACGCTGGTGGAGCCGTTGGTCGTCGAGGTCTCGGCGGACGTTGCCTGGTCGGGACGGGCATTCCGGCATTCAGTCCGTCTCACGCGGGTCCGACCTGAGCTGCCGCCGGTTGAAGTGACCCTTCCGGAAGGCTTTGCCTGAGCCGTAGTTCACTACATCAGTTGTCGGCGAGAGCGAAGATCACGACGATGATGATGATCGGGATGAGCAGAACCCCTGCGCCGGCGATGAGGTGCTCCCAGCTGAAGGGCGAGTTGAGGAAGGCGATGAAGCCTTCCCACAGGCTGCGGACGGAGCCCATGATCCAGGCGAAGAAGCCGGTGGCCAAGCTGACAACGGCGGCGACCGAGACTCCGCTGAGCACGCACAGCCCCACGATCGTCCTGGTGGTTCCTGAGCATGGCCAACCCTTTCACTTCCGGTCCTCGAATAACAGGTAGTAGAGCCCGATGTGCGGGATGACGAGACCGGCGAAGGCCATCCACGCCCGCTTCGGATCCTCGATCACCCAGTCGATCCCGTACTTGACGGGCTCGGCGTAGGCGAGCACCGGCGCGAGAATGTCGGTGCGGAAGACTACGTGGAAGATGCCGTAGGCCATTCCCAGGGCGATCACCAGACGTTCACGGAGAACTTAGGCAGGGAGCCCTCGCGCGGGGCCTGGGGGGTCTTGTCGTTAGTCATGGTTCCAGTCTATTCGTGGTCGAATGGGATGCCAGTGCCTCGTATACCACCATTCCTGATGGTCACTGAGTCGCTGCAGAATGGCGTTGCGCGGCAATTGGAGAGTAACAGGCCCGCGCCCTGCGACCCGCTGCGGCTCGAGGGCTCGGGCCGCGCGTCAGAACTCACCTGAGCCGGGTTGGACGTCGAACACCGGCACTCCGAGGGCCTGCCAGGCCCGGATCACCCTGGGCCGGTCATCCAGCGCGAGCCGGACGTCCCACCGCCCGCGGATGAAGGCCTCGTAGATCTCGGTCTTCACGAGGTCGTCCGGCCGTCGGTCGCCCTGGCCACGCATGAACAGCGGGCAGCGGGCAGTCCACTTCCCCACGTGTTCGATGAGCCAGGCGTAGGTCGCGCGGCCGACGTCCCAGCCGTTTTCGTCCATGACCGGCCTGCCGGAGCAGAACACGATCTGGAGCCCGGCGGCGTGCAGGGCGCGCACGGTCTCGATCACCGGCGGATTGGGCAGGTCCCAAGGGACGAGCCGGTACTCGTGGTGTCCCCGGGTGAACCGTCCGTCGGGGAGGGCGTGCGTGGCGACCGTTCCGTCGATGTCGACGATCACGGCCGTCGGCAGGACAGTAGCCGTGGGAGAGGCTGTGTTGGTCTGTGTCATGGCAGGCCTCTCCTTCCGGGCGGCAGGGTCATTCAGCGAACGCGCGCACAGCCTCGATCTCGAGCGGGACGATCGCCCCGAAGGGGCCTTCGGCATGCTGTGACCCGTGCAGGTCTGCCAGCAGGTCGGGGCCGTCGGGCATGACGCCGGATTCTCCGCACGCAGGGCATGTCCACGTCCAAGTGACGGGCGCATGGACGACGAGGCCGTCGTCGATCACCCACTTGAACCGGTCGACCCAGTCCTCGCGGCCGAGCGGCTGGCAGAGGTCGGCGTCGAAGAGGGCATCGGGCACGGGTGTCCGGTTGCTCATCGCACTTCTTCTTCGATCAGTGCGGGACCTGGTTGGGCCACCCAGTACTCCTCCAGCGGCTGGATGGTCCCACCCTCGTGGCCATGGCAGGCCAGTTCGAGCGAGCCGTCCCATTCGTGGGGACCCTGGGTGATCGCGGTGCCGGCTGGCACCTTCAGTCCCACGTGGTCGTGGCCGTGGTAGTCGCGGCAGGCCGACTCGTCGTCGTTCGCGAGTTTGATTGCGCAGCACGCGCAGAGGATGAAGACGCTGCGGGCCATGAGTCAGTCCCCGCCTTCCTGGTTGTCGTACTGGCTGACATAGCCGATAAGAAAGTTGTCGTTGACCGGATCGAAGCCGTGCTGCTCCGTGAACTCCACGTGGTACTCGGCAGGGTCCCAGTCTCCCGGGTGGGGCCGGACGGAGCCGATTGCATTGGCAATCCACTCCAGCTCGTCGGCACCGGACCATTCCGGTTTGGTGCCCAGACCGAGGGCGATGGCGTCGACGATGTCGGTGTCGGTCACGCGTCCGGGGTTGCCGTTGGTGCGGGACAGTGGCCTGCTGTAGTCGGGGATGAATCCCATGGCGAGCAGGACGGCCACCGGCAGGTGGTGGGCGTGCCAGATCGCGCCAGCGGCATCGGTGGGAGAATCGCCCGAGGAAAGTCCGCCGGAGAGGTACAGCCGGTAGCCGGCGACGTCGATGGTGTTCGTCTCGCTGGAGTCCAGGGTCTTCTCGAGCTTGTCGATGATCCTGCGGCCGACGCTCTTGAGGACCTCCGGGGCCGGCTCGCCGTCGGCGTCCAAGTGCACATCGGGGTCGAAGTCCTCGACCAGCTCCTCGAGCTGGGACTCTGGATCGTCGAACCGGAACGCTTCAGCGTCCGGGGTCTCTTCGACCATCCGGCGGCCACGTTCGAAGTCGATCGGCTTCGTGCGGTCGGCCGGGACGGCGATGACGGCGGTGAGCATGTCGGCGCTCATAGGTTCTCCTCGGGTCGGGATATAGGTGGGTGGGCTGCGGAGGCAGCCGGGGAAGAGCCGGTGGTGCTGTGAGCTCAGGCGGCGGACGGCTGGGCTTTGGCGGCGGCGTGCCCGCGGTAGAGACGCACGGCCAGGTCGATGCAGTAGCAGGTGAACAGGAAATGGATGTCCCAGTCGCGCAGGTCCCACTCCCAGGTGTCGGAGCCGACGGCGTCCTCGTGATCAGCCAGCCACTTGTGGGCCTCCGACTCGCTGTCGGCGTGCCAGCGGGCCTCTTCGAGGATCTCCTCGCGGCGCTCGGCCGGAGACTGGCGTGGGACGTCGAGGTCGGCGAGTTCGTGCCAGTCGTGCTCTGCGATCAGCTCCTCGAGCTGTTCATCCGTGAGACCGTCAGTGCACCACAGGCCGGCGAGGGCCGACCGGGATGCGGTCTTGTTGTCCTCGTCGCGCACGGCCGAGTACAGCGTCGAGGGCGGGCGGTAGGAGGCTTTGGTGCTCTCGGCTGTCCAATGCGCCTCGAAGAGCGCTGCCTGTGCGTCAGGGTCGAGGCCACGCAGTTCGTGCAGCCGCTTCAGCAGTGTCAGCTGCCGTTCGTGGAACTCCTGCGCTTCGGTGCCGAGCACCTCGCTTTCCTCGAGGTGCTCGCGCACCAAGCGGAGGAAGAGGTCGGCGTCGTACTGCTTCACCTCGCGGGAGCGTCCGCCGCAGAGCTTCTCGGCCCAGTAGCGAAAGTCGATGCCCGGCGCACCGTCGGAGTAGTAGCTCTCGCTCTTGCCGGCCGAGGTGAAGAACCCGACCATGTCTGGCTCTCGGGTGAACATATAGCCGTCGGCGATGTCGCCGCTGGTGGCCAGGTGGCCAGGCCAGGTGGTGACGTCCCAGGACCACATGCGGGTGCCGGGGGCCTGGACCCTGATGTGGCGGTAGAGGCCCTCGTCCTGCAGGACGACGAGGACGTGCTCCCGGGTCTGTGCCAGGAAGTCGGCGTACGTGCGGGCATACGGGTTCTCGGGCTTGACGGTGTCAGTCATGGACATGGCGGGTCCCTTCCGGGTTTGCTGGTCAAAATCGTGGTCGGGGCCGCCGGCCCGTGTGGGCTCAGAGGATCGGCAGCGGTCGCCCGGACGGCTTGTAGTGACCGTCGGCCTGGTCGAGCACGGTCTCGGTGAGGAGCACGTTGGCGGGCATGAGGAACGCACTCACGAGCGCGGCGAGGCGCTGTTCGTCGGCCAGCACCCGTTCGGGGATGCTGCCGGGGGCGCGGAAGAACATGTCGGCACGCTCGATGAGGCTGACCCGACGGGCTTCTCTCGAGGTGAAGTGCTCGGCGACGGTCTGCCCGGGTCCGTACTCGGTGATCACCGAGTAGAGGGCAGCCGGGGCTTCGGTCTTCTTGCGCGTCGTGCTCACGTAGACCTGCACACCCCATCGGCGGCAAAGCTTGGCGATGGCGTTGACCACGCTGTCCGGGGCGCTCTCCCACTGCGCGGAGCGGGACTGGTATAGCTCGTGCACCTCGTTCGCGGCGGACGCGTCGATCGCTCCCGGGACGACGTCCGAGGCGGTCAGCAGCTGCGCGCACATACGCAGCCGGAACGCCGGGGAGGCGTAGTGGTCATGGAAGACGATCCGGTCCTCGTGGCAGATCACAAGGTCGTAGGCGGTGTCGGGGCCCGGCACGAGCTCCTCTGAGCCGACCTGGATTCCAGTGGCGGTCATGGCGTGTGCTCCTTCGAAGCTGCGCTGGAAGTGTGTGTGTGGGATGGGAAGCAGGAGGCGCGGGCGCTCCGACCTCCCGCGGAGGTGGAGCGCCCGCGCCGGTGCCGTCGGTCAGACGGCCTCTGCGACCTGCTGCTGGTCGCCGGCGGTACCGGCGTCCTCGTCGTCGACCAGGAGGATCGGGTCGATGCCAGCAACTCGCTGAGCGTTCTTCTCGTCACGCTCGGTGAGGGCGTTGACGATCTGCTCGTAGCTGCTCTGGATCGGCGGGTTCTTCGCCGTGCCGTAGGAGAGCACGTACTGGCTCTTCATGGCGCGCGTGAACGCGACGTAGAACATCCGCTTGGTGTCCTGGGTCATCTTGGCGTCCTCCTTGTAGAGGACGACGACGTTGTCGAACTCGAGGCCCTTGGCACCATGGATCGTCGAGACGACGAGATCGGCCTTGGACTCGAGGTTCTTCCGCTTGCGCTCCTGGTTCTTCTGCTTGTTCACGTTCAGCTTCTGCTGGTTGCGCATGATCTCGAAGGACAGGAGGTTGTCGCGGAGCCGGTCGAAGAACACGTTCGCAGGCAGGCTGCCCTGGTTGCACAGGGCCACCCAGCCGTTGATCGCGGCGCTGTTCTCGACCCACCATTCGGAGATGGTGCGCAGGATCGCCTTCTCGACGTTGGCGTTCCCGGCGTTCTTCGTCAGCTTGCCCATGTTGTCCTTAATCCCCTGGGAGACCACGAACGAGGCGTTGGCCGGCTGCACCTGCAGGACGTCGTTCCAGAAGAACTTGATGTACTTCGAGAAGATGTCCGTGGCGTAGACACGGTCGCTGACGAGTGAGGCCACGTGCTTGTTCGGGTAGGCCTTCTCGAGGACTTCCTGGATCAGCGCCACCTCACGGCGGGCGTAGGCCAGGAAGGCCACCTGCTCGCCGCGGTCAAGGCAGGCCTGCACGTACTCCGGGATCACCGTGTTGCGCACGATCGGCTGCAGGTCGTTGGCGATGAAGCCGGTCAGGCGCGCCACTTCGTGGTAGTCGAGCGTGACCTTCTCCTGGAAGGAGTCGGCCGTGGGCACCGCCAGCGAGTTGGCCTGCAGCTGGATGTTGGCGAACTGGTTGGTCTCCAGACCGCCGAGCACGACGTTCGCAAAGTCCAGGATCTCCTGGTTGCTCCGGTAGTTCGTCGTGAGACGGAAGGTCGCGAAGACCCCCGAGCCTTCCAGCGTGTTGAGCGCCCTCGGGTTGGCCGAACGGAACTCGTACAGCGTCTGGCTGGCGTCGCCGACGATGAACAGCGACTGCGCATGCTTGGTGATGTACTTCAGCACGTAGATGAACTCGAAGACCGAGTTGTCCTGGACCTCGTCGATGATCAGGTACTTGCTCTGCACGTGGGCAGGCTCGGACATGTCGTCGATCTTCTGGTAGCAGATGATGATCTGCAGCTCCAGCGAGGTTTGCTCGATTCGGTCGAGCAGCGCGATCACCTCGTCGAAGTGGTTCTCCACGAAGGTGTTCAGGGCCGTGAAAGCGCCGGTCTTGTTCTGGTCGACCTCCAGCAGGCGGTGGCGGAACGTCGCCGCGAACTGGCTGTTCGGGTAGAAGATGTCGATCGAGTTGATGATCGTGTCGATGGCCGAGACCTTGTGGGTCGGGTGGTTCATCGAGTAGATGTCGATGATCATCTTGGCGATCGTCATCGAGCCGACGTTCGGGTTCTTCTCAGTGATGTTGTCGGCCGCGGCGTTGGTGAACGACAGGACGGTGATGTCGCTGGCGGGCACCCCGCAGGTCTCGAGGTACTTGATGCGCTCGAGGATCACGGTCGACTTGCCCGTGCCCGCGCCGGCCTGCGTCATCACGAGCGGCTCGTGCGTGCTGAGCGCGTCGAGCTGCTGCTTGGACAGGTGCGGCGGGAACACCGGGGCCGTGGTCGGCTGCGGCGGCGTGATGAGCTGACCCTTCATCCGATCCAGGTGGTCGAGGGTGTGGTTCATCAGGAGGCTGAGGTTCTGCTTGGACAGCTTCGCCGCGATCGGCGCGGAGAACGTGGTGTCCAGCTGCTGGTGGATCCGGCGGTAGGCCTCCAACGGGACGTTGTAGTTCTCCAGGTAGCGCAGCTGCACCGCGAGCATGTTCAGCTGCTCCTCGGTGGGGCTGGCCGGCATGTCCTGCACGTACTGGCAGACGGTGTCCGAGATGGCCTCAGAGTCCCAGATCTGGGCAAGGCGTGTGATGCTCTCGTAGATCGGGTACTCGTCCATCCAGTCGGCGAGCTTGTCGAGGTTGGCGGCACTCAGCCCTGCGGCGGAGAGCACTTCCTCGATGAAGTCGCGGGCGTTCTCGGCGGGGCTGGTGTCCCACTGCAGGAACACCGCCGCGTCGTGGTTGCCGTAGCCGACGGAGCGGGACACCGAGACGGCGCGCTCGGGCTCGGCCACGCCCTGCTTGAGGAAGTAGAGCTCCAGGCGGTACTGGATCACCAGGTCACGGCGGATCTTGTCGCCGGCCTTGTCCTCGTACACGGTCAGGGCCTGGGGGGTCATGTCGAAGTGCACGTCCCAGACGTTGGCCGGCGTGGAAATGTCGAGCCCGAAGCGGTCATCGACATGCGGCACCGGCAGCGTGAACGACCCGCCCGAGAGCAGGGAGCGGCGCGTGATGGGGGCCAGCGGCACCAGAGCGGTGGTGATGTCGTGGTGGGTCGAGCTTTGCTTGACCTCGATGTCGCGGTCCACGGCGTAGGCGGTGTTGGTCGCAGTGTTGATCGGCCGCAGGCTCTCGTTGAGCAGGCCGGTCTTCTTGCCGGACCCGGTCAGGCGCGAGGAGAAGAACTTCGGGTCGACGGTCTTCTGGGCAGCGACGGCGGCTGCGGAAAGGTCGATGTCGTCAAGCAGGATGGGCATGGTGTCGTCTTTCTTCGAACGAATCAGTAGGCAGGTCGAGAGGTTTTACCGAATGGGAGCAGATAGACCATTCTCACAGGAGACGAATGGTCAGTCGAATGCTCCGTAGACGAGTGCTTGGGTCACGGGCGCGGGCATGAGAGCGGGAGGGCTCGCCTCTGGCGACGAGCCCTCCCGCGCTCCTCTCAACCCACCCGTCAGGGGCCGTAAGGCCCCTGAATCCGGGCGCGGCGGCGTCAGCCGCGCGGACCCGGACACCGCGCGCTACCCAGGCGCGCGGTCGTCCATCGCAGGCTCACCTCCTGGGCGGGCCCGACAGGAAGCGCCTTCAGCCGGCGTCCCAGGGATTGGCCTTGGTGAGGGTCCCCGAGGGGTCCACCTCGACCAGGCCGAGCATGAGTGTGAGATCACGGCAGTCGGTCGCGTCCGCGGAGTGGGCGGAGACCAGCAGCCGTGCGTCGTCGCAGATCTGCTCGCTCCTGTCTTCGGGCTGTGCCGCGCGGTTCCTGCCGACGGCGGAGTTGGTCGTGATGGTCATGGCCGTGACGTCCTTCTTCCTGTGTTCGAACGCGGTGCGCACACGCACGAGCGCCCCCACCCTGGCTATCCGGGACAGGGGCGCTCGAGCGCAGTGCGGTGCCTGGTCAGTCCACAGCCAGCGCCTCCGGTTCCTCGGAGACGGCGGCTGCGGGCGGGACGGACAAGGCTGACGGGGCCGACGCAGCCTGTGCGGCGAGCAGCCGGTCCTCGATCCAGACGCGCACGGCCTTGCCGGCCGGACGCGCGCCTTGGGAGTCGACGTAGGTCTCCTCGGCGACGGCGCGCAGCTCGTCGTCGGGAATCGAGGCGGGCAGAGCCTGGTTCAGGCGGGGCCTGACGTCCAGGATCCGCTCGCGCTGGCGGGTGTACTCTGCTGCGAGGATCTCCCGGTAGGCCTGCTCGTCGACCGGGTTGAAGCCCACGATGAGCGAGAACCGCCCGAGCAGCTCCGCGTCGAAGAACTGCGCCAACTCCTTGGTCAGGGACCTGTGGGAGACCGGCGGCGGGACCGAGCCGAAGCCGACGGGCTTGCGGTTCAGGGCTTCCCGCGCGGCGTTGGTCGTGCAGATCACGAGCGCCTTGGAGAAGTCCAGCACCTTGCCGTGGGCGTTGCGGATGTAGCCCTCGTCGAACGCCGAGAGGAACAGCCGCTGCACGGCCTTGTCGGCCTTCTCGAACTCGTCGAGCAGGATCACCCGGTGGGGGTTGGACTCGAGCGTGCCAAACGGCAGCTCGCGGTTGGAATCCGAGCCGACGTAGCCGGGAGGTGCCCCGACGATCTTTGCAGTGTCCGAGGGAGTGTGGAACTCCGTCATGTTCAGGATGATCGGCTCGGTGCCGGTCATCTGCTCCGCGATGATCTTCGCGGTCTCGGTCTTGCCGACGCCCGAGGCCCCGGCGAGCATCCAGGTCATCGGGGTCGACGTCGGGAACAGGTCCAGCTCCTCACGGGCCAGGCGGTCCACCAGCTTCTCGAGCACGTCGTCCTGGCCGCGCAGGCGGCCCAGCAGGGTCGCTCGGAGGGTTGCGACGTCGAACTCGGGGCGCTGGGCGTTTCCGGTCATCAGGCGCTTGGCCACGTCCAGGACCCGCTTGGCGGTCAGCGGCACCTGCGGGATCGACCGCAGGGTGTTCACGAGAGCCGTGTCCCCGGCCGCCTCGGCCTGGACGATGAGCTTCTTCTGCTCCAGCACACGGTCGGCCATCGCCCGGTCCAGCAGCGTGATGGCGTTGTCGGGGCGGTGCTGCCCAGCGCGGGAGTTCTCCTCCGCGATCCGGACCGTCTCGGCCAGGACGTCGTCGGCGACCGCGATCTGGTGGCGGTAGTGCGCCACCAGGCCCGGCCGGACGCTGCCGAGCACCGTGAGGGTCTGCTCGACGGTCAGCTCATCGACGATGAGCGGGGTGAAGCGCCGCGCGAAGGCGGGGTCGTCGTCGAAGGCCCGGGACTCGGTGGAGGTGGTGGCACCGATGACGCGCATGTCGCCGCGCGCGAGGGCGGGCTTGAGCACCTGGGATACCTTGCGGAGCACCGAGTCGGTGTGGGAGGTGGATCCGCCGGTGATCTGGTGGATCTCGTCCATGAACAGGATGGCCTTGTTCTTGGGGTCCGAGGCGAAGTCAATGACAGCCTGGACTTTCTCCTCCAGCTGCCCGACGATGCCGGAGCCGGCGACAAGGTTGGTGATCGGCAGCTCGTAGACGGTGAAACCCTTGAGCTGGTCGGGGATGAGTGTGTCACCCAGGGCGATCCGGCGGGCGATGTCTTCGACGATCCGGGTCTTGCCGACGCCGGCGGAGCCCTTCAGGAGCACGTTCGGCTTGTTCCGGCTGATCAGGACGGAGAGGACCTGCTCGATGAGCGCGTCGCGGAACATCGTCGGGTCGGCGTTCTTGAACTTCTCGTTGTAGTCGACGAGGAGCTCCTTGGCGGCGTCGTCGGACTGGCCGCCCTGGCTGGGGATGCCGCCCATGGGCGGGAAGCTCGGAGGCGTGCCGCCGCTGTTCGTGTCGTCGTCGGAGCCCGATGTGAAGTTGTTGAGGCCCATCGTGGGTCCCTCCTTCGGTGGGGTTCGCCGGGCGGCGCGCTGGGTGGGCGCGCCGGGATGCCTGGCAGGGTTACGGGTAGGTCTGAGGGAGGAGGAGACGCCGACCGGTTCAGCCGGTCGGCGTCTCCCCTGTGGCCGGGAGCAGGATCAGAGGACCATGCCCAGCAGCTTTTGCCGGATGCTCGGGTCGATGTGCTGCATGCCGTTCGCGTACGTCTCGGCGGAGCGGACCATGTACTTCCAGTCCATAGCCGAGCACGGGGCGTAGTAGAGATTCGGCGGGTGATCCTCGCGCCTCGAAGGCGTGGACCATTCGAAGTCGGTGATCATCAGCGACAGACGGCGCTTTCGCACCTGGGAGGCGTTGATGTAGTCCCAGACCTGCTTGAACTCGGTGCCGCCGGTGACCTTGGGCACCTTCCGGAACTCCTGCCAGATCTGCCGCGTCGACTTATTCTCGACCTTCAGCAGCGTCTCCTGGGAGAGCATGTGGCTGAAGGAGTTGAAGTACAGGTTGACGTTGAGCTTCTTGGCGATCCGGATGAGCATCAGCACCGCCTCCTGGTAGTTCTCCTCGGAGATCGACCCGGAGGTGTCGATGAAGACGTGCAGGTCGGGCATGTACTGCACCGAGGTTATCCGGCCCGGCTTGTTGAAGTCGTCCGGGTTGCGGCGGTTGGCCTTGAGGAAGGTCGTCTTCGTCGTCCGGTAGACGTTCTGGGACTTGTTGACCTTGCCCATGCGCTTGAGCACCCGGGTGATGTCCTTGAACAGGTCCAGCTTCGTGGGCGGGGCCTTGCGGAACTTCACCTGGGCCGAGCGCGAGCCCGGCTGGCCCGGCTGTTGCCGTGCGCCCATGGCGGCGGCACGTGCGGCCGCGCGCGGGAGCGAGGTGAGCTTGGACAGCGCGGCGTTGGAGACGACTTTCACGGGCGAGGCCAGGGACTGGTTGATGAGGTTCCACTCCCCCGTCACCTTCGCGGCGGTGGCGCGTGCGTGGGCCTCGACGTTGACCAGGACCAGCGACCGCGGGCAGAACAGCTCCGCGACGGTGAACGGCATGATGCCGGTGTCGAGGGCGGATGCTCCTGCGGATGCCGCCTTGCGCTGCTGCTCGACGTAGGTCATCAGCATACGGATGACCAGTCGGGCGAAGGAGAACTCGTCGTTGCCGTCGGAGTCGTCCTTGCGCAGCAGCAGCGACTCGGTCAGTCCCTTGAGCGAGAGGTTGGCGAAGTCGTTCAGCAGCCGGAGGGTGTCCGCGGGCATCGCGTTCGCGCCGGCCATCGCCTGCACCTGCTGGTTCAGCCAGATCTTGAAGCCGTCGAACGCGGCGGAGGACTGGAACCAGAACCCGAGGGTGTTCGGGTGGTAGGCGTAGGCGATCGAGGCAAAGAAGGCGCTCTCGTCGGCGGACCCGGCGAGCAGACCCTTGGCTGCAGGAATGACGTCGTTCTGGGCGGTGTAGAACACCCGGGCTGACGGGGCGGGCCACTTGTTCTGCTGCCCCGCCTGGACGGCGAACAGCTCGCCCACTGGCAGCGGGGTGGCCTGGTCGTAACTGACCATGGTCTGCCCGAGCAGCTCCTTGGCGTTCTTCTCGGCGACCGGGTCCATCGTCTCGCCGAGGCAGCGCATGACGATGTCCAGGACGTTGCCGGTGATGTCGTGGCCCGAGCCGTCGACGATGCTCGCCGGAGCGCTGGGATTCAGCGGCTCCAGCAGCGGGTCGACCAGGACCTTCTGGATGGCCGGCATGGGGTCGTAGTCGCCGGTGCACGAGATCGTGTGCAGGGCGTCGAGCACCGCGGGCTTCTGGTTCGTGACGGTGATCGTCATCGTGGTCTCCTAATGCGGTCTGAGGCGACGGGTGTCGTGGGATGGCGGGGGACGCTCCCGAACGGAGCCGGTGGAGTCCCCCGCCATCCGGTGCCGGGTCGGCTCAGAGGAAGGCCGACAGGGACGGCTTGACCGCTGCCACGATCGGCGAGTCGACCTCGAGGAAGGCCTCCAGGTTCTGGCGGTCGAACTGCCCGGTGGTCACCAGCTCGAACAGGGTGCGGGTGTGCTCCGGTTCGATCTGGACGGCGGCCTGGGCCAGCTGCTCGATGAGGCGCGAGTTGTCCTCGTTCTCCTTCATCGCGTAGAGCAGCGAGCCGGAGACCTCGTTCTGGGTCAGCCCCGAGATCTGCGCGGCGAGGTCGGTGACCGTGGCTGCAGTCTTGAGAGTCGCGTAGCAGTTCGGCTTCGGCACGTTGACGCGATTGTGCGCCGGGCCGCCGGAGTTCGAGGCGAGGTCTTCGGCGATGACCGCCACCAGCTGGGTAGTGAACATGGTGTCACCGGTGAAGGCCTCGATCGCCTCGTTGAGCAGCGAGGTCTCGCGGCTGCCGATCTGGACCGGGGTCGCCAGGTGGCTTGCCAGCTCCTGGCGGTCGACGCGGTTCAGCCACCGCGAGAGGTGGTCGATGGTGCGCGGCGTGGTGAGCTGGTTCATCTCCTCGCCGCCGTCGAACAGCTCGGCCATGGTGACGTTGCCGTCGTCATCGTCGTCATCGCGGCCGTCGGCCACGATGGCGTTCGGCGTCGACTTCTGGAAGATGAGCGCGGGGTACTGGGTAAGAACCTTCTTCACCCACGGGTTCAGCGCGTCGCCGAGGACGGACATCAGGGTCGTCGCGTCGGGCTCGACGTGGAAGATCGCGAAGCGCGAGAGCGAGGCCTCGTCGAGGGTCGTGACGTTGCCCTTGTCGTTGCCCGCCACGATGATGCGGACGTTCTCCGGCAGTTCGATGTGGCCCATACGACGCAGCGTCACCAGAGTGAGCGCGCCGGAGGTCACGTCGGAGGTCGTGCGGTTGATCTCATCGAGGAAGAGGATCGGCCACTCACGCGGGTTCTCCAGCGCGTAGTCGATGCACTCCTGGATGACCTGGTGCGGGTAGAAGACCTGCTTGTAGGACTGTGTCCCGTCGCTCTTCTCGTAGGGCACGAGGCGCGCGCCGGTCAGGTCGGCCTTGTCGGCGAGCTGGTTGCAGGGCAGGACGAAGGCCTTGGTGCCCATCGAGTAGGCGAGGGCCTCGACGAAGGAGGACTTGCCGATGCCGGGCTCGCCCATGAGCGCGGGCGTGGCCCCGACTTCGAGGGATTGCTGGATCAGAGTCGTCAGGGTGTCGTTGAACTTCATGGGAATGTCTTTCTGGTCGTGGGTGAGCTGTGAGCAGGTGAGACGGGAGACGGACCCACGGCAGGGCTGAGCGCCGTACGGGACATGTCGGAAGCAGGGCCACAAGGCCCGGTGACGGGGGCGGTCGGGCTCAGAAGCCCACCGCCTCCCCATCCCCGATCGGGCTCCGCCCGATCCAGTCCTTGTTCCACCGCCAAACCGATGGGCAACCCCTGAAGGGTTCACCCCGCCTCGGCGGAGGCCTCCCGTGCCGCCACAAGGGCAGCAGCACGGTCCAGCAGGAACGGCCTGCCGTTGCGCATCTGGGCGTGTTTGGGCCGGGGCTCGATCACTGCCAGCGAGGTCTTGTACAGCAGCCAGGCCTCGTCACCTGAGGAGAACTGCGCGCCGAAGGACCGGTAGGTGCGCAACGGCAGCTGCATGCCGGTATAGAGGACACCCAGTACGGAGAACTCCCAGCGGGAGCGGTCACTGTTAAAGTCCTCGGGCGTCTTCAGCCTGTCGCGGGAGCCGGCGAGTGTCTGCTCGACGATGGCCTCCGCGTACGGGATGTCGGGCATCTCGCCGTCGGTGCCGACGGCGGTCGAGGGGATGCTGATGCTCGGCTTGGCCTTGGCGGCGAGGTCCGCATACAGGTCCTCCACCGAGGAGAACCGGTCGGAGGCCGGCCGCGCCGCGACGTGCTCGACGATCCGCTGCGGCACCGGGTTGCGGGTGAACGTGCACCAATGGTCCAGGAGGATCTCGTACCAGCCGTGCTCCTCACGCAGGACTCGCTTGTCGGCGACGACCGGGAAGTCGTGGAGGTTGGCGGGCAGCGGGGCGATCAGGTGGAAGCCACGGCCCGACATCGACAGCTCCGAGTAGAGGATCCCGGGCAGGCGCAGGATGTCGGCGGCCACGTCCGGCGGGCAGCCCGGCTCGACGTCGATCACAACCAGTCCGTCGGAGGGGGCCTGCAGGTAAAAGGCGGCGTTCGCTGCGTTCGGCAGTGAATCGGCGAGCTGGTCAAGGGTGAGCAGGCAGGTCGCGTCCAGGGCGAACGCCCCGCGCAGGGGGCCTGCGTGGCGGCAGCCCGGATTGCAGCCGTCGAGCAGGTGCCGCACGTCGATCGGTGCTTTGCGGCCGGAGTCGTCGTCAAGCTCACCGAGCCGGCCGGAGATGGTCCAGCGGCAGGCGGTCGCCAGGGCGCGGATCGCGGGGTTGTCGTAGAAGCTGGGGAAGATCGCGCGGGGATCGACGGCGGTCACATCAATGCCTTCTTATCGGGAGCGGATGGGAACGGGGCCGGGTCGCACCCTGGCCCTGAAAGACGAGACCCCCGTACGGCGTGGATGCCTGCACGGGGGTCTCGTCTGGGGGTTCGGTCTGGTCGGCCGCGGATCAGCCCTGGTAGGTGATCCCGGCCTGCTGGGCATCGCCGGAGCCGCCCCACGGACCCTGGCCTGCGGGAGCACCCACGGCGGAGCCCGCGTTCTTCAGCTCGGCGTTCTCACGCTCCAGGCGGGCGAGCTTCTGCTCGGGCGTCTCCTGCTGCGGCTGCTCCGCAGCGACCGGGGCGGGAACCGGAGCTGCGGCAGGTGCCACCGCCGCGATCGGCTCGGACGGGATCTGCGCGTGCGCCTGGGCAGGGACCGGTGCCGCGACAGGAGCCGCGACGGCGGGCTGCGGGGCCGGGAAGGACAGGCCGTCCTCGACCTCGGTGCCGACCGGCTCATCGCCGTTGCCGACGGCGGAGCCCGCGCCCGGCTGGGCCTGGACCGCACGGGGCGGGGCGTTGAAGACGATGCCGCGGGCCGCGAGTTCGCCGCTGGCGACGCCGCCGGCGTTGTAGTAGCGCGGGGTCTCGTGCACGATCACCTGGTCGAGCGACAGGCCGCGGTTGGCGAAGTTCTTCGGCTTGTAAACGCGCAGCACGAGCGTCACGTCCAGACCCTGTGCCAGCTCCTGGCCGGAGGTGTCCTGGTCGTAGGTGCCGTCGCCCTTCTCGGACGGGATCGCGATGATCGGCAGGTTGGTGCCCTTGGAGTCGATCGAGTAGTTCGCGCCCGAGGCCGGGTTCTTCTTCGAGGTATACCGGCGCTCGGAGACGAACTGCTCCTCGACCGTGGGGTTCGCCGGGTCGGCGAACTGCACCTCGGCCTCGGTGATCGTCGCCGTGGTGTGCGGCTTGCCGACGGGGCTCATGCCGTTCTGGACCTTGCGCTGGTCGCTGGCTGCGAGGGCGGCACCCTCGATGAGGCTGGTCAGCCGGGCAAAGGCGAGCTTGCCGCGGATGAACACACTGGTGCCCTCGGTGAGCTGGTTGGCGGAGATGGAGTAGTTGGCCATGGTGGTGGGTTCCTTCTGTTGAGTGATTCGGTGGTTCGTGGCACCTGTCGGACTGTTCTATCCCTCGTCTATCCCTTTTCCTATTCTATCAAGATGCACTGGACTACGAGTAGAATGTGCATAGGGACTCGAATGGTCACAAATGGTGAGCTGGATAGTGAGGGACAGGGATGACGGATACGATGCACAGGCCCGAGGAAAAGGTTGCTGATGCGGCTCCCCCGGCCCGGGTGGCGGTGCAGCGGCGGGACCGGCTTGGGCCCCTGGGCTATGGCAGTGGACCGGTACTGGCCACCGGGATTATGGCCGGTGGTGCGCTGCTGTTTGCCGGCTGGGGCGCGACGCAGCTACTCAGTGCTGACCGGAGCCCGGCGAGCGAGGCGGTGGCAGCTCCCCAGCACGAGGAGGGCACCGTGACGGTGACCCTGCCGGACCTGGATCGCAACGGGGTCCCGGACGCCTTCGAGACCAAGGCCGGCAACGGCAGCTCTACGGACGGCCAGGGTTCGGGCACCTCGGCCTCGGGCAAGGGCGACGAGGACAAGCCGGCGCAGGTCCCCGAGCCGAAGCTTCCGCCGCGGGTGTACGTGATCCAGTGGGGTGACACCCTCACGGAGATCTCGGCGGAGACCGGTGTGCCGATCGGGACCCTGGTCGAGAAGAACCGGATCCAGGATCCGAATCTCATCTACGCCGGAGCCTCGCTGCTCATCCCACCCACGGAGTGAAAGTCGACGTGGAGCCCGGACGACGCTGACGTTCAGCGCCGTCCGGGCTCCTGCTGTGTCCGGGGACAGTCAGCTGGCGAGCCGCGTGAGCTGCTGCTGCAACGACCGTAGCCGCTCCAGTTCTGTCTGCATGCAGGCGACATCCTCCGGCTCGTAGTCTTGGGGGTAGTCGAGCTTGTACTCACCGAGCAGCTCGATCTTGGCTTCGATAAGGTCCGGCACGCCGACCTCATCGATCAGGGCCTGGGCGAAGGCCCGGAACGCGTCCTCGTGGGTGAGGACCGTGCCCTGGGCCCAGCCAAGGGCTGCGAGGGCGGCCTCCCCGTCCTTACGGGTGAGGCCGCGGGCAACAACGGCAGCAGCGGCTGCCTTTACGACGAGATCTTCCATCGTCATGGCCGGGTCAGCCATCGGCACCACTACGCTCCCCTGCGGCGCTGTCGCCGGCCGGGGGCGTCGGGGTCTGGATGCCCAGCCAGATCTGCATGGCCTCCAGCGCGTTCGAAACCCCGTCGCTTTCGTCGAGCGTGATCAGCTCCGTCCATCCCGACTGCGTGAGCGTTGAGACGGCGAACTCGCCCTTGGCCGCAGTTACCTGGTACAGGCCGGAGCCGGCAACCTCGTAGATGGCCCGGCCATGTCGGGCGGAGCCTTCGGCCCGTTCGTACTTGACGGGCAGCTCGGCTGCAGAGCGAGGAACGGTCATGGGCTACTCCTGTGGGTCGGGGCTCTCAAGAACAGACGATTCGGTGACGGTGGCCGCGCTGCGCACCGCGCGGCTGCGACCACCACGGAACGACCCCCGGGACCGGCGTGAGCCGGTCCACGGTCCTTCCACCGGTTTCCCCAGGGACGCAAAAGACCCCGCCTCGGCCGAAGCCGGGCGGGGTCGATCGAGCGCCAGAAGTGCTGCGCCGCGCTCAGGCGGCGTCGGTGCCGGCCTCACCGGGATCCTCGGCAGCGTCGCGCTTGTCAAACAGGAAGCCCCGGGCCTGGCCGCTGGCCATCATGTCTCCGAGGTGCGCCAGGAGCACCGCGCGCTGCGTGGTCCGGCGGTCCTCCAGCGGGTCGTAGTCACGCAGGGCATCCAGGTTGACCACCCAGCCGTTCTCGCGTTCAACGGCTTCCTCAAGTTCGGAGCCAGCGGCGACGGCCATGCCGGTGAAGTCGTGGTCGAACTCGGGTGTGACGTCGAGCCGCTGCGTCGGGTCGTCGATGTAAAGCGTGTCGCCTCGTAGCAGGCCGCCAGAGCGGTCGAAGGCGGTGAGAAAGACGCGGTCGGCGCGGGAGGTGTTGTCGACATGCACGGCGGCCACGGCGTCATCGGCGAGAAAGTCCGTCTGGCCCAGACGGGAATAGGTGCGTGAGCGGGCCTCGTAGCACCACATGATCGACCGGGCCTCGTCGAATCCGCGGAACTCGTCGGAGGGGGGCTGCATATCGACCATCTGATGCTCCTTCACGGGCGTGATCACCTTAGTCCGGCGGGACATCACGATGTACGGAATCGCCGGGCTGTGGTTTCCATCCTGCCATACGAGTGGAAAAGATTCCACTCAAATACCAAGCGCCGGCACGAGGAAGAGGTCCGCAGGACGTTGGGACCCGCGGCGGGATCAGCCTTGAGTGGAGTCAGGGCTCTTCGGAGGGTCGTCGAGCTGCTCACTCTTGCGCGCCAGCTCCACAATCGCCCGGATGCTGGCCAGTGCGCCGTCGCTGAGCCCATGGACACGCAGGGCGATGCTGCGCTCCTGCGGGGTCAGCTCCTGCTCGGTGGCGCTGTCTGGCTCGTCCTCCTCCAGGAAGTAGGACAGAGGGACATCGAAGGCGTCGGCCAGGGCTCTGAGGTGCTGCAGGCGGGGATTGTGGGCCTCCCCCTTGCGCAATTGCTGCAGGTAGCTGAGCGACATCGAGGAGATGCCGCGCTGCTCCATTCTCTGAACGATTTCCTGCAGGGTGACGGGGCGACCGTGTGGTCCCGCCGTCTCCGCGAACAAGCGTTCTAGTCGCTGGGCGATGGTCACGGAGCTGGATCCTCCTCGTGATTTCAGACATGAAGTCATCGAGGCGAATGGTGCACGCGACGACACCTTCATACTAGTGGAAGATCTTCCAATGCCGTGGCATCGGCAGATCTCCGGTTGCGCCGGAGCTGTGGGCAGTCCTAGCCGGCGGTGGGCATGTACGCACTGGCTCCGAGCATCACGGCGGCCGCCAGGCCGGACCCGAGTGCGAGCTCGAGGCGTGTGTGGTGCTTCAGCTTCAGCCGGGCGAAGGCGACCACGGGCAGCAGGGTTGGGAGGGCGAGCAGCCACCAGGGCGAGAGCAGCATCGCCGCGAGGACGACGAGGGAGGTGAAGCAGAACGCGTGCATGGAGACTTTTGGTCCCAGGAGGGTCACTCCCCCGGCAAGGACGAGCCCGGCGACCATCGTCGGCAGGATCCACAGCAGCGGGCGCGGCGCGCCCAGCAGCACCGCCGTTGCCATGCCTCCAAGCACAGATGCCACGCAGACCAGGAAGACCCACCAGCGCTGATCGCGCCGGGTGACGTGTCGGTCGGTGAGCTGCTCGCGCCGCACGGCGACATGGATGGTTACTGTCGGGATCACTGCGCAGAAAGAGCCGATCAGGATGCCCCATCCGAGACCAACCCATGTATGCGGGTGGCCTGTGACGCCGCAGAGGACGCAGATGAGGAACACGGACACGGCGGGCGCGAACAGGTCACTAAGGATCCGGGCGGCCCGGGTCGCAGGATCGCCGGTCGCGGGGATGCGGATTTTTGTCTCGTTCCCAGTCATCGCACGTCCGTCCCATTCATGGCACTCATCGCTACACGGATCTCGTAGAGGCTCTGCACCGAGGCGGCCAGGGTTTCGTCCTCCTTCAGCCTCAGCGTGCGAAGCCGGCTCAGCGCGAGTGTGAACCGCCCGAGGCAGGGCACCGCCTTCTCGCCGCTGAGGTGGCGCACCAGCCCGGCCGACAAGTGCGGATCCTCGGGATGCCGCTCATGCAGGGGTTCCAGGGCAGGGTCGTCGTCCTCGCGGATGAGCCTGAGTGCGTCGTGGGTCTCGATGGTGAGCCGCGACAGCGTCATCAGCTGGTCGAATCCCTGCCGGTCTTCTGGCGGCAGCCTGACGTCGGGATGGAGCGTCGTCGTTGTCCTCCACAGGGGCACGACGACCTCGTGCGCGAGGCGAAGTGCGAGCCTTTCCCGCACTTCGAAGCTGACGCGGCGGATGACACCCATGGCGAGGCCGACAAAGAAGAAGCTGACGACGGCGACGAGGAGCTGCGTCCTCGTCTCTGTTCCGCCGAGGACCGGGTTTCCAAACAGGTCCAGGAGCGAAGACCCGATGAACAGGGCAGATCCGAGAGCTCCGGCGAAGACGAACGCGACCGGGAGGCGGGCGGAGAAGGGCTGGTTCTTCTGGGTCATCGTGCGCCAGCATCCGACAGCGACGACGGCGGTCGCTGCAGCAAAAGCACTCAGGTACAGGAAGTTGTATGAGATCAGCGCCCAGGCCTGTCCCTGTGCAAAGGCATCGTCGATGTCCTTCCTGTCATAGATGGTGCCGTCGGCGTGCACTGGGATGAACCACACCAGCACAGCCTCGCCGAGCGCAATGAATCCAGCAACGACGTAGATGAGTCGGGTAGCGCGTCGGGAGATCGGAGCCGCCCGGAAGGTGAGGATGAGCAGTGCCACGGAGACCTGGGCGGCCAGAATCGCGATGCGCTTGAGGAGGTCGACGGCCGGCCCGTCGATGGGAGGTTCCATGCCGCGACAGACCGTGGCGACGAAGAGCGCAGCGCAGGTGACCCGGAGGAGGTTGACCCGGTGTCTGCCGCCTTTATAAAGGGCGGAGACAATCACGATCAGGCCCATGGTGATGCCGACGATGACGATCTCGGCCATCAGACGCCGCCGTTCTCGTCTGATCCGGACAGGAAGACGAGGACTTCGCTCCGCTCCTCGGATGCCCGCCGCCGACGGTGCAGGGCATCCATCAGGCGCATGCCCGTGGTCTCGGCGCGCTTCTCTACGGGGTCGTCGAACATGCTGCGCAGATGCGTACAGTCGGAGTCTGCCCGCACATCGCCGTGCAGGATAAGGGCGAACTCGTGGAGGATTGTCTGCTCAATGTTGAGGGGTGGGAGTTCGGGATCGTAGAAGACGTGGGCTGTCCGTCCGATCACAGTAGTGAGTCCGCTGATCTCGTGGTGGCGCATCCCGTCAGGGATGGGCTTGATCACGATCTCGAGGCCGCAGGATGCGGCAATGGCCTCTCCGAGGGCTTCGAGAGTCAGTTCAGCCGGCCAGTCGAAGGGCTCGGGCTGACGGCGATCCGAGGTGCATCGCAGGGTATCGACCCTGCCGGCATTCCTGCGCCGCAGCCAGGCGAACAGGGAGGGGTGGGGCCGAAGGTGGCGGGGCTTGTCGGCGGAAGTGGCGTGTGGAAAGAAGGCAGGCATCAGCGTTCCTCTGGTGGAGAAGAGCGGACACCGCCTGTCGTTTGCCAACGAAGGGGTACAAGTCCAGTAAAGTTCCTTGTCACAAGTTTACAACCCCGGAAGGGTCAGAAAAAATTGAGCGACATGGGGAGAACTGCCCTGGTGATCGGTGCAACCCGCGGGATCGGGGCGGCTACGGCTCGAGGCCTGCTCTCCACCGGCTACCGGACGGCGGGTACGCATCGTGCTGGGGGGACCGTGCCCGAGGGTGTGCTTCCTGTTGAAATGGATGTCCGCGACGGCGAATCGATCGCCTCCGGCGTGAAGGCTGCGGCCGCGGAGTTGGGTGGACTGGACGTCCTTGTGGTGGCGGCAGGAATCACGCGGGACAAGCTGCTCATGCGTATGGGTGAAGAAGACCTGACCGAGGTGATGCAGGTCAACGCAATCGGTCCGATGCTGGCCTGCAAAGCGGCCCTGGCTCCGATGATGCGGCAGCGGCGCGGCTCAATCGTTCTCGTATCGTCGATGTCGGTCAAGTACGGCGTTGTCGGTCAGTGCAACTACACTGCATCCAAGGGGGCACTGGAAGCGTTTGCACGATCGATGGCGCGGGAGTACGCGGCTCGGAACATCCGGGTGAACGTTGTCGCTCCCGGGGCAACTGATACGGACATGATGGCTGATGTTGCTGAGGAGGCACGGATGGCAATGCTGGAAGGAATCCCGCTGGGTCGCTTGGCGACGGCAGAGGAGATCGCTTCGGCAATCATCCACACCGCGGAGAATACCTACATGTCGGGGGCCACTGTGCAGGTCTCAGGCGGTATCTGACCATGCAGGTCCAGCTGGAAGCAGGATCCTGGGGCCTTTTCTGCGGAAGCGACGGCAAGCAACTCGTTCTGGTGGACGACAAGCCTTGCGGGCCGGTCAGTGCCCGTAAACCCATGCGTGCAATTCCCCGGCGTCTTCTTCTTGATGAGAATCGCATCGCCCAGGTGATGAATAGCGGCAGCGCAATTTCCGAGACGGTCTTCCACGCCGACGAGCAGTGGTCAGTTGAGGTGCGGCCCGTCTTCTCGCCACGTACGTCCACCGTGATCGGCGTTCTGGCGGGCGTGGCGAAATCGGCTGATCCTCTGCCTGAACCGCCGCTGGTCGGTGGATGGGAATGGGAGATCGAGCGTGACGCCGACGGGCAGCCCACGCTGCGCCGGCGCACGTACTGGGACCGGAACCTCTTTCGTATCTATGATGTCGACACAGGCGTGGCCCAGCAGCGCAATGGTTATTGGGAAGCCGGAGAATGGGCGAGCGAGCTCATCGACCAGTCCGACCGGATGCGAGTGAACAGTCTCATCCGCGACGGCATCCAGGACGGGCTGATGGGTGTAACCGGCAAGGTCCGGTGCCTGACCTACAACATCGTCACCGGCTACGGCACGGCCTCACAGGATCGTCGTCACATGCGCCTGGTTGGCGTGATTCCGCCGATCGAGCCGGACCACGACAAGATCTATCTGCAGGGTTTCAGCTACGAGGCCCCGGAGACTTTCCATGACATGGCCTTCGAGCAAGACGCCAATGCAGGGCGCGTCGACGATGTGCTTCGCGGAGTGATGGCTCTGGCCAAGGAACCGATGGCCGTTGTCGACGCTGCGACACTGGATGTACTGATGACGTCGCCGTCCTGGCGTCGGGAAGACTTCGGACACGTCGGAGGCCTTGGTGAATTCGCCATTGACGCGTCAGGTGAGCTGCAGAGGTTCATAGCGGCTGCGGCGAGTGACACTGTTCGGTCCCAATCGATGGGGCTGGCACTTCGCCGAGTCGACGGTTCCGTGCAGAATGTGCGCATCACCGCCACCGGAGTCAGATCCGGGGCTGAAGGGCGGGATGCGGTCATCAGGCTCGATTTTTAGCCCAGTCCACCTGCCCCGCCTTTTCGCAACGGCTCCCGGGCACTGAAGACCGCTACGGTACCGACGACGTCGACGCTCACTTGGCGGAAGCTGCGCCGCAGCTCAGCCTCAAGTCCAGCAGCATCGTCTTCACGGTTGTGAAAGATACCCATGCGGTTGTACAGGGCCATGAAGCCCCGGCCGATGAGGTTGTGGTTCACACCGCGGCCCAGGATGGTGCTGCCGAACAGGACCCCGTCATCAGCGAGCCGCTCCCCCAGGTATTCGAACGCCGCACCCTTGTCTTCCCAGGATCCGGGAACGCAGTGGAAGACGTAGTTCGCCGCGATGGACTCGAATTGGCCGAGTGCCTCGGGGATCGGTTCGAGGACGTTCCCGGTGACGCCTCTGGTACTTACGTTGCTGTGGGCGAGTCTGGAAGCGGCGTGCTCCAAGGTGTTCTCGTTGAGATCCATGAGTGTGATCTCAGCTGACTTAGGGAGATTGGCCTTGGCGAGGTACCAACCGGTGCCGGGGCCCACGTCGAGATGACGCAGGCCGATGCATCGGTTGTACTGGTCCAGCATGAGCTGGCTGGCGCATCGCCAGGCCAGCGAATTGGAGAACTTCACGACGAGCAGGTCGTAGAAGCCCAGCACGGGCTTGCTGTAGATGCCTGCGCCGCGGCGCACTTCCTGGTCGTTCATGTGATCGGTGCCTATCGTTCGAGGTCGGCGCGGTGAGCGTGAGCAGGGTGGTTTCAAGACGGAATGATTACGGCTATGTAGCGGTCACCCGCCCATCGGGTAGCTCTGACATTGCATCCTAGTGGAAGAAGTTCCACTGGTGAAGTCGAGCCGGGGGTGGCGTCAGCCGAAGACCAGCCCGCCATAACAGGCCATCTGCAGGATGATGTCGAGGTCCTGGACGCAGCCGAATCCCAGCTGCTCGGACTCGATGGCGGCAGCGCAGCAGAGGTGGTACCCCTTCTGCTTGGCCTCGCGGTAGGCCTCCTTGATCCGGGTGGCCGACAGCTCGTAGTCCTTGGTCTGGGATTCGTCGTCCGATTCGGGATCGTTCAATGTGACGCGCACGCGCGAGCTGTCCTTGGACAGTTCGGTGCCGTGGTACCAGGGCAGTGCGCTGCCGAAGTAGAACTCGTCGACGTCTTGCAGAATGGAGGCGGCAGACTGGGTGAAGATGCCGGTGTTGGCCATGGTTCTATTCCTTCGCGGTGAGGTGCGATCAGGGCAGGATGATCTCGCGGGATGCGAGATCGGAGAGTGTCAGCTGGACCGGCAACCGGGCATCGATGCAGTCTTCTTCGCAGAGGTTTTCGATCAATGGGTGGCCGTCCAGGGCGCGGCGGGCAGCGTCCGGTGTGGCGAAGACGATGGCAGCGTCGGGGTGGTGTTCCCGATCAAGAAGCACGTAGCCCATCCGATGCTGTTCGCCGTGCCTGATTCTCTGGTAATCCAGCACGAAGCCAAGCTGCAGCTCGACGAGCTCGACGTCGAAATCGATGCCGAGATCCTCCGCGAGAGCTTGTTCGAATGATCGTTCGGGCTTCTCTGGCATGGGTCATTCCTTCTCGGTCATGGTTGTGATGGAGGCGAGTCTGTTGATGACCGTCTGCTCGAAGCCGTTGGCAGTGGGTCGGTAGTACTGCGTGCCAAGGACGGCATCGGGCATGTACTGCTGCCCGATGACTCCGTGCTTGAAGTTGTGCGGGTAGAGGTAGCCTTCTCCGTGGCCGAGCGCCTTGGCTCCTGGGTAGTGCGCGTCGCGCAAATGCCGGGGCACTTCGCCGGTGCGTCCGGATCGGGCATCGGCCAGTGCCGCGTCGATGGCGCGGTAGACAGCATTCGACTTTGGTGCCGTGGCAATGGCGACAGCTGCTTGCGCAAGGTTGATCCGTGCCTCGGGCATGCCGATCAGCTGCACGGCCTGGGCGGCTGCCACCGCGACGCCCAGCACCGAGGGGTCGGCCATGCCGACGTCCTCAGAGGCGTGCACCACCAAGCGCCGCGCGATGAACCGAGGGTCCTCCCCTGCCTCGATCATCCGGGCGAGCCAGTGCAGCGCGGCGTCGGGATCACTGCCCCGCATCGACTTGATGAACGCAGACACGATGTCGTAGTGCTGGTCGCCGTCGCGGTCGAAGCGCTGCAGGGCCGAGCCGGTGACCTGCCGGACGGTCTCCGAGGTGATCTCGGTCTTTCCTGCGGCAAGTACGGTCGCGGCGCAGGTCTCGAGCCGTCCGAGCGCCTGGCGGGTGTCTCCCGAGGCGAGACCGGCGATGATGCCCAGTGTCTCGCGGTCCGCCGACACCGCTCCGCCGAGGCCTTCGGGCGCGGCGATGGCACGCTCCAGCAGGCCGACGATGTCGTCGGTCCCGAGCGGTTGCAGGACCATGAGGATGGACCGGGACACGAGAGCCGAGTTCACCGAGAAGCTGGGGTTCTCTGTGGTCGCGCCGATCAGGGCGATGAGGCCCTTTTCGACGACAGGCAGCAGGATGTCCTGCTGGGCTTTGGTGAAGCGGTGGATCTCGTCGAGGAACAGGACGGTGCCGGTGCTGTCGGCTTCAAGGCGCTTTTCGGCTGCCGCAATCTCGGCGCGGACCTCCTTGACGCCGGCCGAGGTCGCGGACAGCTCCACGAAGACCTGACTGGTCCGTTCGGCAATCACCTGGGCGATGGAGGTCTTGCCGGTCCCCGGAGGTCCGTACAGGAGCACAGAGGTGCGGGACTTGCCAGTGGCGAGCAGCTCCAGCGGCGAGCCGGGGAAGACGAGGTGGCCCTGCCCGATGACCTGGTCGAGCGAGCTGGGTCGCATGCGGGCGGCAAGGGGCTGGATGCTGCTCATGGTCTACTCCTCCTTTGGGGCGAGGCGGTCGATCTCAGCCTGGATCCGGGTTTCTTCGCTTTGTGCAGCGGTGGTGCGCTCCTTGGCCTCGGCGAGCCGGACACGGGCCTCGCGCAGCGCCTGCTTGTCCGACAAGGCTTCGACGGCCTGGATCGCCTCGAGCACCGGTGCGGCTGCGTACGAGGGCACCCGGACGCCGATCTGTAGGTAGAAGTCGTCACCGTCAGGTGCGTGACCGACGCTGGGCGGTCGGCCGAACGCTGTCGTGCACTCCTCGTTCTTGCGCGTGTGGATTCGGCCGGCGAAGACCTGGGCGGCGGTCACGCTGCAGTCCGCGACGGCGGCCTGGATGGCCCGGAGCACCGGCTCGACGAGCTGGGTGTCGGTGCGCTGCTGTGGATTGACGGTCGGCAGGAGTCCGGGGTCGAGGTGGCTGTCTTCGATGCGGGGGTGCATGGTCGCTCCTTCTGCGGTGCGGTCGGCGGTGGCCATCAGCCATCAATGCGTGTGAACGGGCCGGAGTTGTGGACGAACAAGGCGATGATCGGCGCGTACCGCGCGTCGCGGTGCACGCCGTCGTCGTCGGTCCAGCCGCCCTGGGCGTCAAGCGTCCACCGGTCGCCGGTGGCGTCGAGGTACTCTCCAGGCTCGGTTGGGAGCGGATGCTGCTTCACCAGGCGGCGGAGCTTGCGGTCGATGGCAGCGCGCTTCCTGGGCAGCATGGGCGCACCTGTAGTCCGGTCGGACGGATAGGCGTCTCCGGGCAGCAGGTCCTGCTGCCTGAAGCGGCGCGGAAACAGTCGCATGGTGGTCCTTTCATTCGGCGGTGCAGCGCTCAGGCGGAGACGGCGTCCTGCCGCTCCCTGTGCCTGGCGAGCACGCGGTAGACAGTGCGGTCGGTGACCTCGGCCGTGTCGGCGATGGTCCGGGGGTGCATCCCCCGGCCGGCCATTGCGACGATGAGGACGTCCCGCTCCCGTTTCCGGGGCTGTGAGGCACCGCTGTGAGCAGGTGTGTTCTTGACCAGGCGGTCGCGCTCGGCAGTGCTGAGTCCGCCCCAGACGCCAAAGCGCTCGTCGGCGCTCAGCGCGTAGTCCAGGCACTGAGCCCGCACCTCGCACTGGGCGCAGACTTTCTTGGCGTCGGCGGTGCTGCCGCCCTTCTCAGGAAAGAACGCGTCGGGGCCGGTCTGGGCGCACAGTGCGTCCCTGCGCCACTGTCCACCGTGGTCCCCGTCGCTCATGATGGTGCCGCGGGGAATCGGGCGTTCGGCTGTGCGTGCACTATGGCTCCTCCTCGAAGTCGTTGTGCGTGTATCGGGTCTCGTTTACTGTGCGCCGGGTCCGCGCTCCGGGGCGGCCGCGCCGCCCGTTGCCGTCAACGGTGGACGAGGGCGGCGATGAGCTCGAGGTCGTCTCCGTTGTCGGGGTCGATGAGCGTCCCGGCGGATCCGATGTCGGCCAGTGGCTGCTCATGCGTCCTGCCCGCTGCGTCCCGGTAGACGAGCGTCACGCCGGACAGGTCCACGGCGGTCATGTTTTCCGGTGAGGACCCGGAGGCCTCGAACGCCGGACGGATCGCCTCGATGAGCGCGATGAGGTGCTGGACCCCGGCTTTGCGTTCGAGCAGCGCCTTGCGCTGGAGCGCGCGCTGCTCGAACCGCGCCAGGTGCGCGTCGCAGCAGGTGTCGGTCTTTTCGGGCTCGTCCTTCGGATAGGACAGCAGGTAGTGGTCCGTCTCGACGGATTTGTCGACGAGCGTGTCGAGCAGGATGTCGGCCTGCCGGGCGGTGATGCCGAGGTCGAGGCGCTGCCGCGCCCCGGCCATCAGGAGGCCACCTTCCGGTCCTCGGGAACGATGCCCTTGGTGCACAGCCGGACGAGGGCGGTGAGCATGTCCGGGCGGTGCCCGCCCCAGTGGACGGTACGGCCGCTGGCCAGCTCGACGACGATCACGGGTGCCTGGGCGTAGCCGAGGACCTCGGTGATGTGGCGGTGGTTCTCGTCGCCCTGCTCGATGTCGACCTTCGTGTACTGCACCGTCGGCTGTTGCCGGTCGAACAGGTTCTTGGCCTTGTCGCAGTTCGGGCACTCTGCCGGACCGTAGATCGTGATCTTGGGGGCGGCGTGGGCGGTCCGGGGCAGGTCGCCTATCGTGGTGGGGGTCATGGGATGTGGTTTCCTTCACTCCCCTGCTCAGGGGTCGTTGTGGTGTCGGGGTTCTCAGCGCTCAGCCGTCGGATTCCAGGTCGCACAGCTCTGGCCGGGTAGCACACTGCTGGCGGGCAGACTTGATCGCGGATTGTTGGCCTGGGTCACAGCTGTTCCTCTGGGTCGTCCTCGTCTGGGCTGATGAACCATTCGGCCTCGGTGTCCTCGTCCCAGGGTTGTTGTGTGATCACGTAGCCGACGCGGTTGACGTAATGCCAGCCGCTGAGTGCGTAGAGGTCGCCGTCGGCGTCGACCACGGTCCAGAGGTACTGGGAGGTGCGGTCCAGACCCTGGTCGGTGGGCCGGACGGTGTCTCCGGTCACGGGATCAGGGACGACATCGAAAGCTTCGTCGAACTGGTCTTCGGTCATCTGCCGCATGTCAGCTCCGGTTCCTGCGTATCGCGGTTGATCTGTCGGGGCGTGGCGTCTTCATCTCTGATCTCCTCGGTTCTGGTCGCGGATCGCCTGGCGTTCCCGCTCGCGGCGGGTGCCTTTGCGGGGCTTCGGGGTGTGGCGTTGCGTCGCGCTGGACTTGCGGAGTTCCCGCATCCAGTGCGCCTGTTCGGGATTCGCCCACGGCCGGAAGCCTTCGGTCGAGTAGTGGTGTCTGCGCTTTCGGGTCATGGGTTCTTCTCCTCGGCCACGCGGGCGATGTGCCTGGCGCAGGCGGCCGCCCAGCTGTGGGCGTCGGTGGTCTGCGCGTCGGCCACCGCCTTCGCGGCGCGGTCGGCGTCGATGGGCAGCCGGTGCCTGATGAGCAGTGCCAGGGTGACGTCGAACATCACTGCGCGCTCGTGGGCGTTCACGTCCGACGGCTCGGAACGCTCTTGTCGGCTTTCGTGCCGGGCACGGTCCGCCCGTGAAGCGAGCAAGGCCTGCTCGATCTCGGGGACGAGTTCTTCTGCGGTGGTCGTGGTGGTCTGCGGCGTCATGCGGTTCTTTCCGCCGGGCGCGTGGCCCGGGATCGAGGGGCCCGTCGCGCCGCCGTCCCACAGGGGTCGGCCGCGACGGGGCTGCGGTCGTTGGTCTGGGTCAGTCCTTGGAACCGTCGCGGGACCGGAGGTACTCCCGCAGGGTTGGCGCATCGGTCCCAGGGAGCGAGATCAGGTCGAGGACCCCGTACAGGTCTCCGTTGCCAATCAGCCCGTCTTCGTGGGCGACAACGGCTTGCGCCAGACGTACCAGCAGCGCCTTCATCTTCTCGGCGCGCTCCTCGTCGGCCGTCCGCAGGCGCTTGATGTCGATGAGCCGCTTTTCGCAGAGGCTCTTGAGGTAGAGCGCGCCCTTGCGCCATTCGAGGAAGCCGATCAGCTCCGCTCTGTGCTCCAGCGGTGACAACCGCCAGATCTCGGCATCGTCCTGGCGGAATGAGAGCTGCTGGTCGATGCTGGACGCGGTGGTCTTCAGCCAGTGCTCGGCCTGGCTGACGCCGGCCGGCGTGGTGGTCACTTCAGCCCAGACGGTGTCGTCGCGCAGGCAGCTGCGCATCACGGCGTCGAGCGGGTCCTGCAGGCGTGGAGATGCGGGGCGGGCAGTGGTCGTCATGGTCATGGCGGATGTCCTCGTCGGTCGTGTCGTTGATGGTCTACGGAGCGTTGGCCCCGGCAGCGCGCCCGTGGCGCGGGTTGTGCAATCAGGCCTCAGTCCCTGGTGCCGAAGCGCAGGTCGGGCCAGATTGGCTCGACCGAGACGCCCAGCAGCTTGATACGGGGGTCGCGGTCCTTGGCGCGTTTCCAGGCGCGGCGAACGGCCGCGGCCTTGTTGCGGGCCTTCTTCTGGTCGTCGAACGGCCCAATCAGGCGCGAATAGGTTTGGGGCCTGCCGGACTTCAGGCTCTCGGCCTGCATCATCACCACGACGCCGTAGCCGTTGGCCTCTTCGGCCACCAGGTCCTCCCAGGAGTCGTAGGCGCGTTCGGTCTGCGTGCTGTACGCCTTCATTGCGAGACCTCCTGGTCGTCGTGGCGGATGTCGATGGGCCGCTCCCAGAGCGGCATTCCGTCCTCGCCGGCCTCGGCCGAGAACTCGAGGCGGACTTTCGGCTGGCCTATGTGTGCGCCGAAGTCCGACCAGCCCGCAGGCGGGAGCCGGTAGATGGTCCGCTCAGCCATGGGATTTCGCTCCTGTTCGTTGTGGTGTCGTGGCAATGAGGTGGGGCGGGCCGAGGCCTGCCCCACCGACATCACTGCCCCGGCACCCGGGTCGGCCCTGCCGACCCCATGCTGCACCTCCGGCCTCCGCGGCGTCGGAATGGGTTGGTCAGACCCGTTCGGAGACCCACAGGTCGTTGAGGTCGTCCTGGATCTCCTCCTCGAGGGCGACAAGGATCGCCTCCTCGCCGGACACAGCCGAGATGAGGTCGTCCTGGACCTGCTGCTTCTCCGCCAGGACTCCGGGCATCCGCTCGTCCTGGGTGCCCTTGGTGATGATCCGGTGGATCACCACGGGCTTGGTCTGCCCCGTGCGGTAGAGACGGCCGTTGGTCTGCAGGTAGTGCTCGAGCGAGAACGGCAGCGTGTACCAGATCATCGTCGAGCCGCCGTCCTGCAGGTTCAGCCCGTGGCCGGCCGCGGCGGGGTGCAGCAGCATCACCTGGATCTGCTTGGCGTTCCACCGGCGGACCATCTCCCGCGAGCCGTCAAAGACCTGCGCGTCGATGCCCGCCTTCTTGAAGCGCGCCATCAGCTGCTCCAGGTCAGAGCGGAAGTGGTACGCGACCAGCACGGGGTCTCCCCCGCTGTTGCGCACCAGGTACTCGGCCATTTCGAGCTTCTTGTCGTGGATAACCTCGTACTGGCCCTTGGTCGCCGGGTCCTCAGGGTCGGCTGTGTAGAGCGTCCCCGAGGCGAACTGCATCAATTTGCTGGTGAGGACCGCCTGGTTCTCGGCGACGATCGATTCAACGCTCTGGGTGAGCTTGCCGTCCTCGTCCTGGTAGGTCTTCACGACGTCGAGCACGAGGTCGCGCCTGAACTCCTTGTAGGCCTGCATGAGGTCCGGCGGGAGGGTGACGTTGGCGTCCTGGATCGTCAGGCCCGGCAGGTTGAGGTTGGTGTTCTGCGCGCTCATCACCAGGTGCCTGATGGCCTCATGGATCTCGGCCTCGGCGTTCGGCGTCGGGATCCACTTCGCCGGGGTGGTGGTGCCGGGCACCATCTTCGGGATGAACCACCGGTTGCGGAACTCCGTGATGGTCCGGCCCAGGGCCTCGCCCTGGTCGAGCAGGTAGATCTGGCTCCACAGGTCGTGCAGCCCGTTCGGGCTCGGCGTGCCGGTCAGTTCGATGAGCCGCGTGATGGCCGGGCGGACCGCCTTCAAGGCCTTGAACCGGGCGCTGCTGTGGGACTTGAAGCCCTGCGACTCGTCGATGATCACCGTTTGGAACGGCCAGATGAGGGTGTCCTGTCCGTTAATGGACTGGATCGGCATCTGGTCGACCAGGCCGTACCGGCACTGTGCGCAGCCGTCGCCGCCGCAGCTGCGACAGTCGTGGCTCTCGCGCTCCAGCGCGCCGCGGGTGACGAGCTCGCTGATCGCCTCCTTGATCGCTGTCTTGGTGGGAGCCCTGGTTCCAGGCTGCCCGGCGGCCAGCTGCAGGAAGTGTCCGACCAGCTGTTCCTGGGCCATCGGCCCGATCGTCTCGATGAGCCCGCGCAGCCGCACGGCCTCGGGTGAGATACCGGCGGCGATGGCATCGCCGGCGGGGTCGCCGGTCAGCTGGAGCAGACGCGCACCCTGGGAGGGCTGGGTCAGCAATTCCTGGTTGACGAAGTACATCGTCGGCGGGTCGGAGAAGACCTCCCGGAAGCGTTCCAGGCGCTTCTCCTTGGGCAGCTTCCGGTCGTTGTCGTTGACGATGAGCGACTTGGTTCGGATCGGGAATCCCCATTTATCGATCTCGTCGAGCCAGGTCGAGCGTGCGATCGCGATCGGTGCGACGACGAGGATGTGACCCATCGGCCGGACTGTCTGCAGGACGCTGAGGGTCGAAAGTGTCTTCCCGGCTCCGACACCAAGCCAGGCTCCGGCGAAGGGACGGCTGACGAGGAAGTCGTGGATCTGCTGCTGGTAGGGCTTGAGCACGATGGGCCCGGGTGACGGCTGTGGTGGTGCGATGGTCGTGGTCATGGTGTGCGGCCTCCTCTCGTGGGTTGTCGATAGTCGGGATCAGGCATGGAATGCCTCGCGGACAAGGCCCAGGCGGACCTCGGCGTCATCGGCGCGGCGTGTTTGGGCGGCGAGCTCGGCCTCCAGCCCGACGATCCTGTGCTGCAGGGCGGTGACACGCGGGTCCTCGCCCAGCGCGGTGCGTATGCGCTCGAGCACCGCTTCGGCAGAGGCATTCCCGACGGCCGAATCGGGTAGGTGTGTCGCAAACGGCAGATCTTCCTTGGCCTCGGCGGTCATGTCGTCCTCTGCTTCCTGCCCGGGCTCGGGCGCGATCATCAGGTGTCCCCGGCGGCGGGTGGGCCGGGCCGTCGCAGGCTCCGGCTGGTCCTGTTCCGGTGCAGCGGGCTGTTCAGGCTCGTCGATGGGCACTGCCTGGAAGGTCGGCTCCCCGGCCCCGTCGAACGAGACCTCGATGAGCTGGTCCGCAGGCAGGCCCTCGGGCTGGGCGTCGAACCAGCGGGAGAAGGCGGTTGGGTGCTCGACGAAAGCCACCGCGACGGTGATCTGGCGTTTCCCGCGTGGCCCGCGGTCTGCGGCGGATGCTGCATGGTCGGCCCGGTGCCCGGCGAGCAGTCGCTTCATGTCGGCACGGGCGTTCTGCGCCGTGCGGTTGGGTGAGGTCATGTTGCGCGGCACCGAGACGGATCCGCCGGCGTTGTTGCGCAGGATGGCGTGGCCCCGGGACGAGACACGCCCAACGCAGCCGGCCCGCATCGCTTCGAGCACGAGCTCCGTGGCCTCGCGATCGAAGGTGCCCAGGTCGGCCCGGGTGAGCTGGCGGAAGGCCGAGGTGGCCTGGCCGTTGCCCTTGGTGACGCGGCCACTCATCGGGCGGCCTCCGGGATCCCGCCGTCACCGCGGGCGATCACCGTCCGGGTGCTTTCCGCGGCCAGGAGGTTGAACACCACGGCAGCCGCGTGGTCCTCGTCGTCTTCGCCGCACATCCATTGCATGAAGTGGCGGAAGGCGCTGGCGCGGAACTCCTCCATATCTGCGGCAGTGCTGGCCTGCTCCCAGTCGCGCGAGTCGTACTTGCGCGCTCCACGCTCCACGAGTGCGGCCGTCCTGGTGAACAGCTGGTCCTGGTAAGGCACCTGAAGCGGTACGAGCAGGTCGAAGCGGGGCTGGCCTGTCTTCACCTCGCGCTGTATGCCGGAGGCGGTGACCCTGCGTGATCCCGAGTCTTTCGTTTCGTAGTCGCGGGCGGCTGTCTCCGGGCCCGCGGCCGTGGCTGTGGCGGTCATGATGCTGCTTTCTGCTGGCTGTCGGCCCGGCGGTGTTCGAGCACGTGGGCGATGAAGGCGTCGACGGCCGCTTCGTCGTCCACGACGTGGATCTCGGCACCGAAGCGGCGCATCTTGGCGTGCATGATGCTCTGGCGCTTCTCGAGGTCTCCGCCGGGCCGCTTGACCTCGACGAAGACGGTGCCGGTCGGCGTGATGACGATTCGGTCGGGGACACCGCCGCGGGCCGGGGACACGAACTTCAGGCAGAACAGGCCGTGCCGGCGGCACTGAGTGAGCAGGTGCTGCTCGACGGCCTTCTCCCGCTGGTTCTTTTTCCTCGGCATTGCCGCTCAGTCCTCGTCGGTCCCGACAGCGTCGGAGGCGTCGCTGTCGAGGAAGTCCCCGAAGCCGACGATGTCCTCGTCGTCGATGTAGGCGGCGATGGCGTCCGGATCGTAGACGAAGCTCGGGTCGTCCTGGTCAACGGCGACCCAGCGCTTGGCCGCATTGCCGTAATTGGAGAAGCCGTCAACGTCGGCGACAGTCACCAGGCCCTGATGGGCGAGCTCCTTGAGCCGGGTGCGGATGCCGGATTCCGAGGAGCGCGGCACCTCGCCGAGGCTGGTGACGACGCGGTCGTGATAGGCGGCGATGAGCTCGTCGTGGGTGAGCGGGCCCTTCTCGCGGACAATGTCGAGCACGATGGGGCGGACGCGGGATGCGCCGAGCGCGGCCTTCACGGCGGCGGCGTAGGAAGTTTCCGGGTCAGTGGAGCGGACGGGGAGTGTTGACTGGGACATGTTGGCCTCTCGTGGTCATATCGTAACGAGTCGGAATTGCCTTTCGTACTCAATTATGACTCGAAGTGAATGATCTATGCGGCATCATCGGCAATGGTGCCGCATAGAGTTGAAAAAGGGGGCCGCGGCATGCGCGGCCCCCTTGTGCGGGCTGTGGTGGAACGGCTCAGGCGGTCGCGTTCATCCAGTTCTTGGTGAACGTCTCCTCGAGCATCCGGACGTAGGTGTCCAGGTCCAGCGAGCCGATGAGCCGCTCGATCCGGTCGGCCGGCAGCTGGTGCAGGTCGTCGTTGACGACTACCATCGACCACGTCGGGTCGATGGCGTTGATGCGCCTCACGACGACGTCCTGGTCGTCCGGGAGCACGGCGAGACCGTCGGACATGCTGGCTTCGGCGCGGGAGCGCGCCCAGCCGTGGTGACGCAGGACCTCCAGCGCGACCGGGTCGCGTTTGGCACGGCCGATGCCCTCCTCGCGGCGCTTGGCCTGGCTGGCCGCGGTGACCTTCCAGGCACCGGCGTTGAGGAGGCTCCGGGCGTTCTCGGTGCCCTGGCGGACGATGAACACACGGTTGACCATCTGCAGCACCTGCGGGTCGCGGACGTTGGTTACGTGTCCCTGCTCGCTGTACTCCACGCCCGCGGCGGGGTCGATCGGCGCAGCCGAGAAGGGGTAGGTGATCGAGCCGCGGGAGGCCGCGATGACGTTCTGGAACAGCAGGAGCGACCGGATCGGGTCGTCCTCCAGGACCGCCTCTTCGATCACCTTCCGGCCCAGCATCAGGTCGAAGGGCTCCGCGATCGCCGACTCTCCCCTGCTCGCCACCGTCTGCAGGTAGCGGGCCAGGGCGAAGTCGATCACGGCCGGGTGGGCCAGCGACTTCGTCGGAGTCGGACCCGCGTGGCAGGCCAGCGTGCCGCCCCCGGCTGCGATGATCGGGCTGTCCGCCACAGAACGGCCCGGCTCCGGGGCCTCCAGCTCCAGGCGGTTGTTCGAGTCCTTGCTGATGAGGAACATCAGCTCGGGCTCGATGTCGACGCCGATCGCGGCCTGCTGCTCGGCAAGCACGCGGTTGTTGGTCGCCTCGTCGAAGCCGTTCTCGCCGCCGACGACCGAGTAGAGGCCGTCGGTGTTGGTCGAGATGATCCGCGCCCCTGCCAGGGTCTGGGCTTGTCCGATCCGCCAGCTGAACAGCTGGCCGAGGATGCGCATCGAGATGATGCGGTTGTTCATCCGGATCGGCGTGCGGTGACCGGCGTCACCCGCGCCCGAGGCCGAGTTGAGGATCAGCTTCGTGCCGTTGCGCAGCGTATTCAGCCGTGCCTTCTCCTCGGGGGAGATGCCGGGCTGCTTCAGCATGCGCCCATAGCGCTCTTTGTCGAAGAAGATCTTCGCGTAGCGGTCCTCGCCCAGCTCGGGGTTCCAGAACGCCCGCATGTTCCGCAGCAGGTTCGGGTAGTAGCTGGTGAAGTCCTCATGGATCACCAGTCCGGCTGAAGTGCGCGCAAACTTCGGGTGCAGCCTGTCGGAGCCGTCCTCCTTCGGGATGAACAGCTCCGGTTTCTTCTTGGCCGGCTCATTTCGGTATGCGGCATTGGTGGTTGTGCTGTTGGCGAGCACCACCTTGCCCTCCAGGACGCCACCGTCGGGCAGGACGACGTTCAGTGCCTCCGCCTCGGGCCGCTGGGCGGCCAGCAGCTCGGCCGGGTCGGGCACCTGAGTCCGGGCACGGGCGAGCTGCTCTGCCTGGTCAGGGTCGTCCTTCTTCGGCTTGCGGTACTTGACCTTCTCCGGGTCTGAGCCCAGCAGGACCAGCCGTTTGTCGACGAAGGTGCCGTCGGGCAGGCGGAGCATGGCGTGCTGGCGCTTGGCTTCGGCCACGAAGTCCTTCGCGTCGGGGAAGGCCTGCATCGCCCGGATAAGCATCATGGCCTGGTCGTTGTGCTCGACCTTCTCGGCATTGAACACCGCGAGATCGGCCTCGGCCCCGTGAATGCCGCCGGTGGAGAACGTGGCGAAGCAGGACGACGGCGAGGCGTCGGCCCGGAAGTACGGCACGTTGTTCGGGGTTTTGGGCACGTCTCGCAGCGACCGTGCCGGAAGGCTGAACTTGTCGCGGTACTCCTCGGAGTCGTTGAAGTTCTGCCCCTCGATCGAGCGGTAGTACGCCACCACCTGCATGAACTGCCGGTGGGCCGCGCGCTGGGCTGCGGTTGCTTCGGGGTGGGTGGCCGGGTCGGGCGCGACGTTCTCCTCGAAGAAGCGCACGCACTCGTCGAGCACGTTGACCGGCTCGATCCCGCGCTCCCTGGCGACCTCGGGGTGCGGATACACGAAGGACACCGCCTCGATGTCGTCCAGCGAGGCGTAGGGCGCGAGGATGCGGCCCACGAACTTCGCCGATGAGGAGTCGACGGCCAGCCGGTCCCTGCGCACCGCGCCGTTCTGGGTGAACACCGTCTCGGCGAACTGGGAGAGCAGGCCGGCCTTGAGGTCGAAGTTGCTCGCGTACGCCGGGTGCCGGAACAGCTGGGCCAGGCCCAGGCAGTCGGAGACGTTGTAGGCCAGCAGCTCGTAGAGGTCCTCGACCGCCTCGATGCTCGTATCGTGGCTGAGCTTCTCGGATTCCTTGATCTGGCGTCCGAGCATCCCGAGCAGGCGCTTGAGGCTGGCCTTGGACTGCAGCTCGTTCAGGCGGGCCACGTCGAGATGGCGGCCCGAGTGCAGCATGGCGCGGCGGATCTTCGCAGCCGCTCCGTCCCAGCCGAGGTAGCCGGGCATGTACTCGATGTGCTGGGCCGAGAAGAGCTGGTCGTTGTGGTCGCGCAGGGTGCGGGCTGCTGTCGGCTGGAACGGCCGGCCGCTGCCCGGAGCCGGGAACGCCTCATTGAGGTAGAGCGCGACCATGGTCGTGTCGTAGTTCATCGAGTTGTAGCCGGCCAGGAACGGGTGCAGCGCCGGGTCGTACTCGGGATCGGTGTCGCAGACCGGTCGCAGCGCTGCGAGGTACCCGCCGGGGTCAGAGCGGTCGCACACCTGGTCGGCGTTCGAGAGGCCCATCAGTTCGGCGAGCCTGAGGCTGCCCCGTTCGCTGCCGAGGTTCCAGAGCTGGACACTGACCGCGGGCAGTCCCGGGTTGGAGCGGACCACGGTGTCGTAGAGGGCCTGGGGGTCGACGGCGGCGACCAGCGCCGGGTCGTCGGCAAGGAAGAAGATCTCCAGGTCGTGGACGGCGCGGTCCGGCCGCGGGGTGTAGGCACACAGCGTGAAGACGTTCGACAGCGACTCGATGTCGTAGAACGTGAAGAGCGCGGTTTCAGCTGTGACGGGGGTGTGCTGGATGGTCATGGGTCTGGCCTTTCGGTCGTCACCGGCCGTCACGGCCGGGGTATGCAGTTGTCGTCGGCAGGCGCTGGGCCTATGCGGGGTCGTGCGGAGAGCGGCGGCGCGGAGCGTCCATGCGGCTGGAAGCCTCAGCCACGAGCCGCCGCTTCTCCTCCGGGTCGGCACTGATCTGCGAGCGGACGATCAGGTTGGTGATCCGCTGCTCGCGCGCGACGTCGTTCAGCGCAGTGCACGTCCTGCCCTGCTGCTGGGCGAGGTCGGCCACTGCCCGGGCAAGCTCGGTGATGGCCCTGGCGATCTTGGGCATGGTCGGATCAGTCCTCTCCTGTGGTGTCTTCGTCGTCGGCGTCCGTCTGGGCGGCGGGGCCGGTGTGCCGGAGCAGGCCGCGGTAGTTGGCCTGCAGGACCGGCTGCGACTTCTTCTTCGGGTCCGAGCCGCTGTAGTGGGGGTTCATCCATTTCTTGAGCTCGTACTCGGCGATCGTCGTCTCGGGGTCGCTCATCATCTGGCCGGGGCGGATCTTCTTGTTCTTGTCCGGGCAGTGCCACAGCGGATCAGGCCGCACGATCGCCACCAGGTCGGTGATGAACTGCTTGTTGCTCACTGGCGAGCCCGAGGGCGAGACGTCGGCGAACCAGGCCTTGTAGAGGTCGTAGGCGAAGGTGAAGGGCACCAGGTCCCACACCAGCCGTTCACGGAACTCTTCCCAGAAGGCGCGCACGGGGTCGTTGGCCTCCTTGTACTCGGCCAGGACCTCCTTGGTCGCCACCGGCTCGGAGAGCTGGTAGTAGTTGCCCGGGTCGCCCGCGCCGGCGCGGTTGAGCACGTACCACAGGGCATACTCCAGGACCTCGCGGCGCTGGAGGTAGTCGTCCTTGATGTACTTGCGCTCCATGCCGGTGAAGCTCTTGTTGAACGGCACGAACAGCTGTCGGCGGTAGAAGCTCTCGGACTTGTCCTTCACGCGCGGGAATTCGTTGAGGCACTGGACCATGAAGCCGAAGAACTGGTAGGCGATCGGCATCCGGTACTTGCGGTTGATCTGGATGACGTCGTTGGTGACGATCGCCTTCAGGTTGGCCGCCTTGTCGATGAAGGTGCCCACGTCGTTCTCGTCGACGATGATCGCGTTGGCGCGTACAAGCGGCTCGAGCGCGAAGTCCTTGCCGAAGTCGCTCAGCGGGATCGAGGTGTGCGAGCGTGGCCCGCACAGGTTGCGCATGAGCGAGCACAGCGTGCCCTTGCCGTTGTTGCCCTGCTCGGAGTAGAACCAGGCCGTTTTGCCCCAGCTGACGTGCGGCCGGATGATCGCGCCGATGATCTCCCAGAGCAGCTCGGGGATGCCCTCCTCGTCGGAGAGCTCCCTGACCCAGGATTCGATGTCCCAGACCGAGCCGTCGACCGGGTGGACGATCACCGGGTTGTCCGGGTCCTCGACGTAGTCGATGTGGCATTTGGCCAGGAACACCAATGCCGGGTCGAACGGCACGAGCGATTTGGGCTCGAGGTGGAAGTCCTTGCCGCCTTCGTGGACGTCCCGGGCCTCGCGGCCGTAGTGGAACACGCCGTTGTTCACGGCGATGAGATCCCTGTGGCTGCACTGGTGCCGGCGCGGGCTGTCCTCGCGGAGCACGGCCAGGACCTCGGCGAACTCTTTGAGGGTCAGCTGGGTGTTGTACCGGCGCGCGGTGGTGCGGATGTCATCCTCGCTGGTGGTGTACGTGCCGCGGCCCGGGCCGGTGGCCTGGTACATCGCCAGCAGGTCGTACTCGCGGTCGGTGTCCTTGGCGTTGGGGGCGATGCGGATCACGTGGTGCAGGCTCAGCAGGATCTGCGCCACCTGCCAGTAGGTCAGGTGTCGGGCCAGGGGCAGCTTCTCGGCTGCCACCTTTGTTTTGCTGTTCTCGGCCTTGCAGACGCCGTTGACGATCGCGAGCAGCTGCTTTTCGAGCAGGCGCGGTGCCGGCGGAGCCGACGGGTCGATCAGCTGGAGGTATACCTCGGTCGCGCGCGTGACGATTTCGTTCTGCGGTGCGATGTCGCCGCCGTCGGCGAAGTACGTCATGACCTCGGTGAAGGCGTCGGCGACAGGGTTGGTCGAGGGGGTGCTGAAGTCCTCGTCGAAGACGGGCGTGGGGTCGTCAGGAGTCGTCATGCTGCTGTCTTTCTCGATCGCGTCGAGCACCTGCCGGCAGTAAGTGGGAAGCCGATTGGTCTCGTAATCGAATAGGAACGTGCTCACGACTCTATGCCATCCGAATGGTCTTTCGCAACGAGTCGACTGATAGCTGACTCGTGGTCCGACAGAGGTCCCGGATGATCCCGGGGCGGGGCTCGGAGGGGTCGCGCGCGAGACCCGAAGGCCACAGCGACACAACGAGAGCGTGCGGTCTGGAATGAGAAACAGCGGCTCCGGGGGCGTATGCCCCACGGAGCCGCTGTCTTCTCGTGCTCGAGCACTCCCCCGCGGGCGGCGTGAGCCGCCCGACCTCCTGTTCGGGGTCCGGGGAGTTCTTCCGACCGGCCGGCCGGGAACCTCCGGAGATGGGATCCGGCTGCAGCAGAGAGCCGATATACCCTCTAGGGGTATCGGGAGGTGTACCACTTGACGTGGTACACCTGTTTCCCCTGGTCAGGCGGGGATTTGAGGAGTTCTTCAAGAGGGATGTACCACGTGGAGATTTGTACGTGGTACAGGCGTTTGCCCTGGTCGGACGGGCTTTATATACCCCCTGTACCACTTGTACCACTAAATAAAGACTAGATATACGCGCATGGGGGATAAGAGCTCTTACTGCCTGGACGACCGGCCGCAGGCGTCCTTCACGCACATGTAAACGGTCGGAATCTGGTGGTACTCGTGGTACACCGGCTGGAAACGTTGATTTATCAGACAAAACGGCGTACCAGCTCAGCTCGGGCACGTGGTACAGACCCTCCCGGCCGGGGTCGTCCGAACCCGCGTTTGCGCAGGCCAGCACTGGGATCGAGGGGTGTACCACGATACGTGGTACACCCCTGCGTCCTCACGCACGGCCCGGCGTCCCGACAGGGCCCGGGACCGCACCTGCGCCTCCGGGTGCATGCCGCAGGTCCTGACGGCCCTGACGGGAGCGATTGCAATGGATCCGGCGTCCTCGTCGACCAGGCTTCCGAGTGATTCGGTGACAGGTCTTTGAATGGCCTCAGCAATGGGCTCCGATTGCGTTGCGCATGGTGAATTAGCCCTGATAGAGTGGGCATCGGTGTTATGGCCAGGAACCGTCACCAGGTGTTGTCACAGGAACGTGAAAACAGAAAGGCCGGAGAAGCATCCCCGTGGGAAGGGAGCTCTCCGGCCTTTCTGCGCGTTCACGCTGGCGCGAGGCTCTGGGCGCGTCGGTCGCCTAGAAGGCGGCCGCGCTGTGGCCTCGCCGGTATCCCGCATTGGGGGACTCGGGAATGTGGGCACGGACCCGGTGGCCGTCCTCGACGGCGTACAGGATCTCGTAGGTGATGGAGACGTTGCGGTTGCAGGGCATCACACCCTGCCTCCGGCGCATCTCGAGCCTGCGGTAGCCGGCGACGGACTCGGCGCGCTCGAAGAAGCGGCCGAGCATCTCACGGGCGCGTTCGTGCGCCTGCTCGGCGGTGCGGCCGCTGGTGCTCATGGTGAAGAAGTGCACAGACCCTCGATCGAAGGTCGGCCTCTCACCGGTATCGAAGTCGCGGGCGAACCGTGCGCGGCGCACTTCGCTGTCACTGGGGCGCATGAGCCGGCCCTGCGCGTCGTACGCGCACGTGTTGACAACTGCCATGGTGGATCCTCCTCCTCTCAGGTCTGGCTGACGAACATCCTTCAGCCAATCCCCCGGTGACCGGATCACCCCGGTCACCCGAGAGCAGGCCCTCCGGAGCGACCGACGGCCCACGGCCGAAAGGTCGCCCCGGAGGGCACCAGCGTCAGTCCTGCACATGATGAGCCCGGCCGCTACGCGGCCTGTGGCTCGCTTTCCCTGCAGTCTCCCCCGTCGCCGTCCCTGTCGTCCTGGGCAGGTCCGGGGGCGGGTGCCGCCATGCGGTACACCGCCAGGGCGCAGCCGAGGAACGCCGCGGTCATCAGCAGCGCTGAGACGGGGTTCGCCAGTGCGCCCAGCAGCTGGGCGGGGACAAGGACGGCAGCGAGGTTGAAGGCCAGGTGGAGCAGCACGCACGGCCACAGGACTCCGGTGCGTTCGTAGACCAGCGCCAGCAGCACGGCCAGGGGCAGCGTGGCAGCAAACTGGACGACGTTGGCGTGCAGCAGGCTGAAGCCTGCTGCGGTGACGAGCACCGCCGCGATGATGCCGACCCTGCGCCGCAGCAGCGGGTAGAGCAGGCCGCGGAATAGCATCTCCTCGGCCACCGGCGCTGCCACCAGTGCGAGCAGGAGGGCCAAGACGGGACCGGCGTCTGTCCTGGCTCGGGTCGATTCATCGAATCCCGCCGAGCCGGCCAGGGCATAGAGCCACAGGGCCAGGGACTGGCCGGCGAAGAACGCCAAGGCCAGGCACCCCAGCACCGTTCGGGTAAAGCGCGGTGTTCCGGACATCGGTCGGATCGTTGGCGCGTTGGCGAACCACCGGGGCCGGAAGAGCCTGGCAGCGCCGACGAGCAGCGCCACCATGCCTCCGAGCACCGCCGTACCCAGGACGGGCTCGCCGACTACGGAAACTACGGCAAGGCCGAGTCCGAGGTAGGCGGCGAGCACGCCGAGGGGCACGAGGACACACCACGCGATGGAGACGAGCCGGAACTTGATCGGTGGAGCGGGCATCCCCGCCTCCTTTCCGCGGTCAGGCAGACGCGGGGATCTGCTCTTCGATGACGGCCTGGACGCGGGTCTCGCCGCGGAAGGTGTTCAGCTGCAGCTTCGCGAGGAAACGCAGCGTTCCGACCTCGGTGCGGCTGGCCGACCGCGTCAGAGCCGAAATCTCCGGTTCCTTCTCCTCGGCGACGTTCCACCACAGGCAGGACAGCCCGGACCTGGTGACCAGCCGCAGATGCTTCTTGCACAGGCGGCACACGCGGTAGCCGCGGGCGTTGGTCATCAGGTTGGCGTCGGTACGCTCATGGCCGCAGTCGGTATCGGAGCCGATCCGGTCCACCCGCAGCCCGAGGGGCTCGACAGCGATTTCGACCACCGGCTCGACGAAGCCATGGCCGAAGGGCCGCAGCGCTTCCACACGCCGGACGAAGCCGACCAGAGGCTCCAGGTCGTCCAGGCCAGCATCGCAGTCCCGGTCCGGGCCCAGGACCAGGTCGGCCCGGCGCTCATCCTGGACGACAGCCAGCAGGGCAACCTGCGTGGCCTCCCGCAATGCTTCGACCAGGCCGTCGAGCAGTTCCGCCCGGTCGACCTTGACGCCGCAGGCCTGCTGGTGGCCGATGGCGCGCATGCCATCCTGGTGCTCGAGCGTGTCGATGATGCCGAACCACGACGGTGCCCGGCCGGAGCCGCCGACGTAGTCATCCGGCCCGGCGGGACGGTTGAGCACGACGACCGGGTGGCCGTGGCGCTCCATCAGCCGGTTGGCGAGCAGGCCGTACATGCCCGGGTAGGCCTCGGAGAAGTAGACCCAGGGAGCCAGCGGCTGATCACCCTCCTCGAGCTCCCGGGTGTGGACCTCGACAAGCTCCTTGCGGCTCTCGTTGGTCGCGATTACCTGGTGTGCCGCCTCGAGCATCAAGTCCTGGTCAGGCGCGGTGAACACGCCGAAGCACGGTGCGAGCGGGTCGCCCGTGCGGCGCGGGGAGTTCATCGCCGGCGCGAGGTAGAACCCGTAGAAACCCTCGTCGATGCTGTCGATGTCGCGGACCTTGCCTGCCTGGCCGAAGGCCTTCAGCAGGACCGCGAAGCCCTCGAAGGCCCGGACGAAGGCCGGGTGGTGCGGGTCGACGCGCAGCAGGTGCATCAGCGTCGCCTGCCCGACGTCGATCGCCTCGGGGTCCGGGTCGAAGCCCCAGGGGGTCGGGACCGTGCGTGGTGCGGGCGCGTACAGCAGCCGTGCGATGGACAGCGAGTCGCGCACCAGCTGCCGGTTCTCGTACAGCACGGGCATGACGTCGGAGACGGTGCCCAGGCCGGCGAACAGGCGCAGCAGGCGGATCTCCCAGAGCTTCTCCGGCCGGTGGACGCGGGCATAGGCCTCCAACACCTGGTAGAGCACGTGCGCGCCGCAGATGCCGGTGTTGGCGTAGGTCTCGTCCATCCGGCAGGGGTCGACGGTGACGTCGGCGCTCGAACCGGGTTCGAGCTCTTCGTGGTGGTCGGTGACCAGGGTCTTCCATCCCATAGCCCGGGCGGCGGCGATCCCGCGGTGGGAGTTCACTCCCCCGTCACAGGTCAGCAGGACCTTGGTGTCCGGCCACGTCGCGGCGATCTCTGCGATGTCCTCGGGCGTGAGGTCGTGGCCGCGGCGGTAGTCGGGCAGGTGCAGCTCGACGTCGAAGCCGAGCTCTGACAGTCCGGCGTAGCCGAGCACACCGGAGGAGATCCCGTCCATGTCGAAGTCAGGGGCGATGGTGACCTTGTGGCCGGCGGTCCGGGCGTCCTCCAGGGCCTCGACCATCTCGGCCAGGCCCAGGAGCTCGTCGTGTTCAGCTGATTCGATCTCGCGGAGGTACTCGTCGGTCCAGCCGCGGCGCTGGCACATCAGGGTGAACAAGTCGACGCCGTCGTCCGTCAGTGAATGGTCGTCGACGGTCTGGAGAATGGTCATGGCGGAGGGCCTCTCGATCGTGTCGAATGGTCGGATTACAGGGGTGGGGAAAGGCACCCGCTGGCAGTGCGATTTTAGCAGTGTGGCAGGTTGATTATGCTGATATAGCAGCGTTTTCGGCCTATGGTGGAAGCATTCGAAAGATCTGTCGTTCTGGCGTGCCCAAAGACTTCTCTAAGGTGGTTCGGATCGTCTACCATTCAAGACATGGCTATTCGAAATATTGTGGAGTCGGACATCAGTGGCAAGCCGGATGCTGCCACAGTCACCTTCGGACTGGGCGACACCTGGTTCGAGATAGACCTGACCGACGAAGAGCGCAAAGAGCTTGAGAAGAATCTCAAGCAATACATCAGTAAGGGGCGAAAGGCCACGAAGAAGGGCGAGAAGAAGCGACTCGTGCCCGAGACGACGCCCGAGGAACGCGAGGAGATCCGTAAGTGGGCGCGCGAGAACGGTCATGAAGTGCCCGAGTTCGGTCGCATTCCGAAAGCTGTCATGAAGGCCTACGATGAGGCACACGGCATCGAGCGGACTCTCTAACCCACCCTTTCCGCAGTCTTTCGGGCCATACCGGAAAGATTACCGGCCACCTAGTCGAATCAAGGATCAACAGCCCTGCAGCACCAGCTGCAGGGCTGTTGTCATGTCCGGGGTGTGCACTTGTCAGAAGGGAGGCAGGCGCGGGTGGATGATGTCTTCAACCTCGATGCTTGCAGCCAGGGCGCGGGAACGGGCGTGCACGGTGCCGTGCGAGAAGTGCCCGGGCGTTCCGGGCATCAGCTGCTGCCGGCCGGTGCGCTGGTCGCACTTGCTGCACAGGTCCAGGAAGGCGGCGACACGGACCTGCGCTCCCCCGGCGCGCATGGCGACGAGGGCATCGACCATCCGTTGGTTCCGGGTGAAGCCTGCCGCCTTGGGCTCGGCGCTCCAGTCGGCCGGAAACTCGATCACCTCGAAGCCGGCAGCCCGCCATAACCGCTCGGCCATGGCGTCAGCTTCCTTGGGGCAGTGCCCTGAGAGCAGCACGGGGCGGGCGACCGCCGACGGTCCCCAAGCTCTCCAGGCTTCGTTGAAGGCAGCCTTCATGGCCCCCTCGTCGTTCCAGGTGCGGGAAGCGGTCACGAGCAGGACGTGCGAGTAGGGACCGCTCACGAGATTGCCTCGAGATCAGGGGCGAGTCGAGTCCTGAGACAGCGGGATGTTCGCATGCGTGCGACTCTCTTTCAGGAAAATGATTCCACTAATGATTCAGCGTCAAGGCCTGTGCGTCGACGTACGGATCGACCAGGAGTTTCGCCCTGCGCTGCCATACCCTGGCAGACCAGGCGCGGATTCGGCCCGTCACAGCGCAGCAGTTGTCAGACGGGCCGAGTCGCGAGTCAGTCGTCCTCGAAGTGGGTCTCGATCGAGATCTCGTCCCTGTCGCCGAAGGGCACGATGTGGACGGTATGGGTGCCGTCGTCGTTGCGCGCGACGTGGACGGTGACGATCGTGCGGCTCTCTTCGTCCTCGAAGTCGACGTTGCCGATGTCCTCCGGTTCGTCGCGCATCGCTGCGAGCACCTCTGTGCGGCTCTTCTGCCAGAGCTTCGGCTCACACCGCTCTCCCGTGTCGTAGGGAGTCAGCGCCGGCTGGTTCACGGACTGCGTCATGGGCGATCGCCTCTTCTGTTTCTTGGGGGTGCAGGTGTCGGTCAACGAGTGCAGGTCCCGCCAGGGTCCGCGGCGACTCGATGTACGGTCCAGCTCCCGTGCCAGCTCCGCTGGCCTGACGGCCTACTGGTCCACCGTGTCCGGACCTGCTCCGACTGGGCCGCGCAGCGGGCCGGCCAACGGGCCGTCCTCCTCGGACGAACCTGGTGCGCAGCGCCAGGTGATCCACCGCCTGGCTGCACCCTCTGCCGCAGTTGTCCACCTGTGGACAACTGCGGCGGGGCAGGGGTGGGCGTCCTCCTCTCAAGCGCAGCGCTGGGCATAGCCGGAGGGAGCGCAGCGACTGACGGACCGGCGAGCGAAGCGAGCGGTGGAACCTGTCGGCTATGCCGACCAACAGCGTCTCGAAGCGCAGCGAGAGACCGGAGCGAAGCGGAGGGTCCGAAGGACCGCTGTTGCCAGGTTCCCTTATGCCCTTTTCCTCTCTTGCCGCCATTTCGCCATTCCACGGCTGGAGCGTTAGCGGAAGCCTGGAATACCAGGGGAAACGGCCCGTACACCCTTGACCCGTACACCCCCTCTCCATCCGCGCAGCGGGTGTACGGGTCATGTCGTTTCCGCTGGATTTACGGGCTTTTGGGCGTACAGCCCTTTTGCCGTCCGCTGTAACGCCGTACGGGTGCATCTTCCGCACCACCGCGAGGCACGAGCGGGTACCCGTACGGGTCCTCACACATAGCGTCAGCGACGTCGGGCGCAGCCCGGTCTGCACCTCTGGTGCACCCTGCTGCCGCAGGCGCATCAGACGCGGCGCGCAGCGGTCCTCCACTCCCCGCGACCTGTCGCGTCAGGCTGTGGAAAACTCTGCAGTAGAGCACCGCACTGACGTGTTGGTGCGCTTGTCGCACCGGCGTGCGGGCGCTCGTTCCGGCTGTGTCTCATGGTCGCGCCAGCACCTGTAGCACCGCGTCCGAGGCGGGCCCACAGCGCTCTCTTGCCGGGGCCTGTTCGGGGCGGGTCGTCGGTTCCCTGCTGGTGGCAGCTGCACTCACGAACGAGCGCCCGGCGCGAGTCCTCGACGTCCACCGCCGGCCGGTCCCTCGTGGACGCATCAGAAGAGGAGCTTTCCCGGGAAGTACGACATGCTCCTGGATCCATGGGGAGCTCCCTTCTTCTACAGCGTCACCGAGCCCGTCCGAGTCTCCCACCAGGTGCAGCTTCCTGCAGAGGCTCACGGGTCCTCACCCTTTGGACCGTCACCGCCCGTGAGGCGCAGCAGGAAGCGGAGCCCTCGCCCTCTCGCTCCATGCGGGGGCCTTACACCCGTCTCGCCTTCTCCCTCTGCTCCTTTTGCGGTCCCCGGGCGGGTCGGTGACGCCACGGGCGCAACCACAGTTCTTCCACCGTGCACCGACAGCTCCCCCAGCTCGTTCCGCCGGCGCTCCAGGACTGTTTCATGGTGCCGCCGGCGCGTGTTCCAGGCACTGATTCAGACCCGAATCGCTGGACTCCTTCTGGTTCCCGAGTGGACACATCAATGTCTCAGCATGGCCAGACAGGGACACAGACAGGACCATCACAAGACCCGAGAGAGTCCAGAAAGGCCATTCAGACCTCATTGAGTATTTGATGGCACACCTCGGGTCCGCTTCGGGCGTGCTGCTGGTCTTGTGGTGGTCTCCTTCAGGTCTCCTCTGATCCGGGCCTCAGCTGTGGACTTTTGCTGGTCTCTTCGAGGGCCGGGCTGTGTCCGACGTGGGACCAGCGCGGGCCCAGCGATATGCGGTGGCCTGATTGGGGTCTCCTGTCGGTCCTTCCCGGACCGCATCCCGGTCCCGGGTGAGCCCTTGATGAGTCCAGCGCCTGCCGGCTCTCTTGTTGCCCCATGGCCTTCTGCGGGTCCTGCCGGTGGCTCTCATGAGTCCCGCCGCGGCCAGGGGTCGGTCACTGCGCTACGGGGCCCGATGTGCTTGTGGCCTTTTACTGGTCTCGGCGCGGTCCTTGCAGAGACCATTGAAAGACCAGTAGAATGATGACCGATAAATGAGTCGAAAGGTCCGCGAATGGCAGTAGTGCCTCGCGGACCGCGCATGAGAGGGGGCCGCGATGACCGAGGACAGTGTCCATCAGCACGAGGGCGCGAGGGGTGCTCACGATGACCGATAAGGCCGAGCCGCGCCGTCTGCGCTGGAGCGTTCCGCGGGCCGACGAATCGACGAACCGGTGGCTGGACGAGCAGTACGACATCTCGCGCTCGCTCCAGCTGCTGATCCGCGAGTCCATCCAGCGCGACGGCTACATCGACGTGGTCAACCGCCCGGTCGAGCAGCTGCCCCGCCGCGGTCGCCCTCCGGGCGACGCCATCGAGCAGAGCCGCCCGCCGCAGGGCGAACAGGATCCCGGTCGCAGCGAGGCTCATGAAGGACAGGAGCGCGGCGACGACCGCCGCGACGAGAGCGACAGCCAGCACGAGAGTCGCGAGAGCCGCGATGAAGCGGCTGTGCCTGCTGCTGCCTCAGAGCCCGTGCGGCGCGTTGAGGTCGCCCGGATGGCTGAGCCGCCGGCTGCGCCTCCTGCGCCCAAGTCCCGCCCCATTCCCGCCGAGGAGCCTTCGGTCCCTTCGGGGCTGGACGCCTTCCTCACCCGCTGATCCGCACCGCACTTCCTGAGACACCGACTTCCTGAGAGGGACACAATCATGAGCAACACCCGCACCGCCGAGAAGACCATTCAGCTCACCGGCGGCATCGACGTCGGCAACGGCTACGTCAAGGGCGTCATCCGCGGCGAGGTCAACGGCAAGGAGGTCTTCGATACGATCGACCTTCCCTCCGCCGTGGTGAGCACCTCGCGTTCCACGCCCAAGGTGCCCGAGGCTGACACCGACGCCTTCAAGATCGTGGTGGAGGACGACTTCTACAACCGCGTCGCCGCTTCGTTCACCACTCCCCTGATCGGACACTCAGACCTGCGCACCTTCGGCCGCGCGGCCCTGAGCACCCCGGGGTCGAAGTTCACGCAGTTCGAGGTCGTCGGGTCCCGCTCGAAGGCCGACCAGGAACTGAGCTCGGTGCTCGTCCTGGGCGTCTTCGCCGCGAAGGCCCTGCGCGACCACGTCCGTGAGCACGGCGCGCTGCCCAAGCACGAGCTGCGCGCCACGGTGCGCGCTGGACTCGCCCTGCCGATCGCCGAGTACGTGCAGCGCCGCAGCGCCTACGCTGCGCAGTTCGTGGGACTCCTGGGCGCGGCTGACCCCACGGTGCACCTGGTGACCGTGAAGAACTTCTCCACGCCGGTCACCGTGCGCCTGCAGTTCGAAGACGTGCAGGTTCTGCCCGAGGGCGCGTCCGCGCAGTTCGCGATCACCGACAAGGGCGCGCCGCTGGCCCAGGCTCTTCTCGATGACCTGCGGGCCTCGGACCCCGAGGAGGCCGCGCGCCTGCAGGACGTCACGGCCGAGCTGCTGGTCGGTGTGCGCAACACCGTCGGCGTCGACGTCGGCGAGGGCACCGTGAACTTCCCTGTCTTCACTGACGGCGCGTTCAACTCCGAGGCGGCCAGCACGCTGGACCAGGGCTACGGCACCGCGCTGACGAACGCGCTGGACCGCATGAGCACGAGCGGCGACAAGGATCTGCGGTTCAAGAACCGCAAGGCACTGGCCGACTTCCTTCAGCAGGAGCCCAGCGTGTTCCTCCAGGGCCGGTTCGACCGGGCCAAGGGCTACGTGGACGAGGAGGCCGAGTACCTGGCCGAGGAGATCGGTGCGCGCTTCGAGGACGTCCTCGCCGAGGTCGGCGGCACCACCGAGGTGGTGTACGTCTACGGCGGCGGTTCGGGCCCGGTCAAGGAGATCCTGCGCCCGGTCCTGCAGAAGGCCGCCGGCGGCATCCCGGTGCTGTACCTCGACGCTGCGTACTCCCGCCATCTGAACCGCGAGGGCCTGTACCTGGCGGCGAAGGCCGTCGAGGTCCAGAAGCCCGAGGGCAAGCGCAGCAAGGCGGCGGCATGACGATCGTGCACCCGTAGCTCGGTCCAGCGAGGACTGCGGACCGGCCAGCAACAGACCAGCAACAGACCCAAGGAGGCATCAGCACTATGACTGACCACGACGAGACCAACGACGGACCCCAGAAGGACCCGAGCGAGACCCCTGAGAAGCCTTCGGGTATCGTCGCACGGCTCCAGCATCTGTACGAGGACCGACCTGTGGTCTTTGCGGTGCTCGTGATGGTGGTCTCCGGGCTGGTGTTTATACTGGGCGGAGTCCTCACCGGAGCCGTGGATCTCATCGGCATCTCTTTGCTGCCGATGGACGACATGCCGTAGCGCCGGCAGGCACAGCGCGGGCGAAAAAAAGACCTCCCCGGCGGCAGCTGATGCTGCGCCCGGGGAGGTCTTTGCCGTGCTGGTGGTTCCAGGAGAACGGGACGGTCAGTCAATGCCATGCTCGGCCGACAGGGCTGCGAGATCGTGGCTGAGATCCTCCATGGCGGTGATGGCGGCCATGGTGCACTGCTGGGTCGCCGGGCAGCAGAGCGAGCGGCGAAGACCTGCTTCGACGATCTCGACGGCAGGCATGTACTTGAAGAGCATCCGGTACATGCGCGAGTCCTGGCCGTGGCCAAGCTGGTGGCGGATGGAACCGGCGTTGTCCTTCAGGTCGCTGGCCTTGATGAGCAGCGCCCGGGAGCCGGAGCTGGCCAGCACGCCGAGGTGCTCCTCGTAGGAGGTGTTCCCGCCCGGAGTGGTCACCGCTGCGACCAGCAGCGCGACGCGCCGGCCGTACAGCCGTGTCAGGCAATCCAGGGGGTCCTCACCAGGCTGGCCGAACGCCGCAAGCAGTCCTTCGCTGCAGTCCTCGACGACATCGTGCAGCAGGGCCGCGGCAATGAGCTCAGCGTCGGTGACACCCCAGCGCAGGAGCCGCAGCGCCACGCGAAGCGGATGCTCGATGTACGGCACACGCGGCAGGTCTCCCCTAACGAAGCGGGTCTGATCGCGGTGCAGGAACGAGGCCGTCGCAGCTGCGCCGGTGACAAGTTCCGTGTTCGCGGTGCCGGGCATCAGGCGTTGGATCTCCCGCTCGAGTTCGAACACGAGCAGTGCGGAGTCCATCTGCTTGAGCGGGATGCGCGTGGTGGGCAGGGTGGTCATGGCTCTTCCTTTGTTCGGGATGGTTCTCTTGCTGTTGGAAAACACCAGGCGCTGCCCCGCAGCGCTGATCCGTCTACCCTGCAAAGAGGGAGCCCCGTCCCCCGCGCCGGAGCGCAGGAGCCGGGGCTCTGTGGACTAACAACCTGGTCAGTTGGGCCGGGCACTGTTCCGGCTGCGCAACCGCGCAGCCCGGGCCTTCAGGCCGAGCCAGCCAGCAGCCCAGACGGCACCGGACAGGACCACGAGCACCACGCTCGCTGTCCAGTGGCCGGTCCAGGCGCTGGCTGCGATCGCGGGCAGCAGGGCGAGGACGTTCAGCACGGTTCCCGTGACGAGGAGCGTCCTGCCGACATTCCGGAGGATCCGCTCGCGCCGGCCGGTGGTCTGCACCGTGTCAGGCATGGTGGTTACGCTCCTTCGTCGTGGGGTGTGTTCTCTCAGAGCTCGATCCGCTTGCCGCGGGCGAGCTCGGCAGCGGGGATGCTCAGCCGGTAGCCGCCAACCGGATAGCTGGGGTGGTCGCTGGCGACGACCGCGCAGTTCCACCAACCGGCGTGGCGCTTGCGGGGACGGGGTTCTTCCTCGCCTTCGGTGCGGGCCTCCCCGCGGTATTCGATGGGCACCACGACGACGCGGTGGCCGGAACCGCGCTCGGTGGCGTGCCAGGGCAGCTCAACGAGCAGGTCTTGGGGCCACTGCTCGATGGTGACCGGCAGCTTGGACAGTTCGTGGTTGGCCGAGCCTTCGGGCGACTGCGCGAGGCGCTGGGCCTCCTGCTCGGCGGTCTCGATGAATCCGATTTTCTCGAGAAAGGACATGGTGATCAGTGCTCCTGGTTCATGGGCTGGGAAGTCGACGGGTCAGCCTCAACGCTGGACTCGCCGCGGACGAGATCAGCCAGCGCTTGGGCGTAGGCGTCCTTGGCGCGTTCGACGGCGGCTTGCTCGTGGAGTGAGTGGATCTTTTCGCCGCCGGCGATGCGGTCCTCGACCTCGTCCATCGCCATGACGGCGGCCGCGAGCTGGACCCGGGCCTGAGCCTCGGCGCGCCGCAACTCCGGATGGAAGGCCTTGCTTGTGGCGAGCCGGTGGACGGCGGCAACGCGTTGCGCTTCAGCGTCGAGGTCGGGCTCGGAAGTGATTGCAGTGGACACGGTGATCCCCTCCTGTTTGATGAAGTCGTTTGTTCGACGCCGGACCTGGATCAGCTGCGCTGGTTCCTCAGCTCTCAGCCAGACGGCGGGAGGCCGCCTGGAAGTCCGCGAAAGTAGTCCCGCTGTGTTCTGCCTGTGTGCCGTCGACCGGGAACGCCGTGCTGCACCATCCGGCGAAGTAGTGCTGGCACAGCTCGCGGTCGGCCTGGCGGGCCTGCTCGTCGTAGACGGGCGCGCTGACGACCAGCACATCAGAGCCGAAGTCGAACGGCAGCGCGTCCTGTACGGGTACTGCGATGGTGCTCATGGCGGTTCTCCTCGGAATCCGATGGTGGCTCGGCGCTGCACCGCAGGCCGTCCTTCGTCGATGACTCCTCCGTGACAGCTCCGCTGTCACCTCCACCGGCTGCACCTGAGAGTCGAAGATGAAGACAAACAACAAGAAGGTTCCAACCCCGCGCCGGCACAGCGCAGGTGATCCGCGGCACCGGCACACCCCTCCATGCACCATGGGATAGGCTTTCGGCGGAGTTCAAAATTCAACAAAGGGAGAGATTCGTGGCGGGAAGCGCGGTCTATGGCAAGGGCTACCACGCCGGCAAGCAGGATGCCCGTACGGAGGACCTTGTCGCCGCGGGGGTCTTGGCGGCTGCAGGCCTGGTCATCGCCGGCGGCGTCAAGGTCTACCGGAAAGTCAAAGAGGCCCACGCAACCCGGCTGGAACAGCGGATGAAGGACATCGACGACGGCGGCAGCGCCGAAGATTCCGAGCAGCCGTAATGCACTGACAAAAAAGAAACCCCACCGCCGGAGCTTAAACCTCTGGCGATGGGGTCTTTATCATCCTTGTCGAAGATGGAGGGACACCTTCTTGGTGCCCCTCCTGGTTGGGTTTTCAACCGACCTTGGTCACTTGAAGGTATAGCTCGTACTGCCCGTGGTATTTGTCCGAGTCCTTATAGATGATCGTCTTGACACCTGTTCCCTTGCCGTCGTCTTCACTGACGAGACTCTCAGCTGAGGCATAGTCCAGCGTCATCACATAGGGGTCGAAAGTGAATCCCTCTGCACCTTGGGCCTGAATGCCTATCGGCCGATCTGATGCCTGCCCAAGAATCTGCTTGTCCGAAAGGCTGAGTGCGAGGCCCAGGCCTGCCTGTGTAGCCTTCTTGACAGCCACTCCTGTCGCTCCCAGCGCTTCCGCGGGAATCTGGTCGGTGGCCGATTTCATCCAAGCTGTCCAGTCGGCGAAGACGTCTTTACCACCGTCCCACTCCCAGATGGTGGGGCTGATCAGAACTTTGTCCTTCCCCTCTGTCAGGGTGAAGGTTCCAGCGTCGAGAGGCAGCCTGTCGGCCTTCGGCTGGCTGGAGAGGACCCAGGGACCATAACCGGATGTCGCCGACTCCGGGACTGAATCACCCGTCTTCAGTCCACCATTGGAGCTGCGTGATCCGGCCTGGACCCTGCCTCCCTGCCCGTTGGTGTCACCCAAGACCACGGACGTGTTCCCGCGGGCCGGACCGCGGTCCTTGCCGGTCTCGTCAACCATCCGGGCACGCACGTCAATGTAGACTTCGTCGCCCTTGCCGTCGACCTCGAGCGCGTGATCCCATGTCTCGCTCCTCACGTATAGGCCATTGATGGTGACCCGGTACGTCCCTTTTTTGGGCTCGGCAGCAACAGACTCCTGTGACGTTTCGGGAGGGCTCTGTGGTTCCTGAGTCTGCACAGGGGTATTGGTCTGAGTCGGATTCTCTGGCGGTTGGGTTGTGTGGACGGGTTCGGATGTTTGTGTCGGCGCGGGCACCGGGGCGGTTGTCTGGGGTGTCTGCGGCTGGATTATCACTCCCCCAGGGCCGCATGCCGAGAGTGCCATCGCAGTGAGTGGGAGCAGGATGCCATAAGCCCGAAGACGCTTGACGTTCATGATTATTTCCTTTCAATATTGGTTCTTCAGTCTGAAATTCTTGGACAGAGTTGATTAATTTCCGTTATGCAGAGTGCGCATTCTTTTTCCTTCCCTATTTCGTGGGAGAGAATTCGCTAGGTCGTCATATCCGGAAAGAGCGGACCGTTGTAATCCGGGAGAAGAGGCAGATCTACGAGTGATGTCGCCGCCTCAGACCCGCCGGGGGCTACAGAGGGGATAAGGACCCTGTCCACCGAGGTATCGTGTGGAGGCTGCCAGTTGCACTTCTTCACGACATTTCCTTCATTTCCGCGTTTCGGGCACGATTTTTGCCTCGGCGCGCTTTGGGCAAAGCGCAATTCAAGGCAGGCGCTCACGCCTTGACATAACTGAATCCGTCAATGAAAAGCAGGGTGACCAAGAGTGGTTGGATCTCCCAGGCAGACGTTCTTTCGTACCCACCGCGGGGCGAGAATGTTATCGACTGTCCGTCGACGATGAAGGTTCCCTCCTCTCGCCACCCCGAGCGAGCATGCTCCAGCCTGTATTGCCCATGGGAGTCGAAAGTGTAGTAGTAGCTGTCGCCTGCGCCTCCATGCCACGTCCCCGGCAACTCAGGAGGAACGGGGTGGACTTGGCCATCGATGATTTCGCCACCCCCGCATCCCGCCGGAGAGAGGGCAAGCGCAGCACCACTGCAAGGCGTGATGCTGGATTGGCCCCCCGCGCTTCCGCCACTACCCCCAGAGCCGTGGTTCAGGGGACTGCATGCCGCTGCGCTGATAAGTGTCGAGACGATGGCTGCAGCAAGGCTCGCTCTATGGAAGAGGTATTTCCTAGCTCCGACCCCGTTGGTTTCTTGTCGGTTTTTCTCGATCATCGGAAACTCCTTTCACTCGATGTCGTGTGAAGAGTTTCGCCTTTGCGTCGCGACTGCCGATTCGTCCCTCGGAAGCAATTTGTCTATGTGATCCGCAGGTGGAGGAACACCATCTTGGGGAGGAGGCTTAGACCGGGAATACTTGCCTATACAGCCGAGGAGGTCCAGGCATGGAAGGCATCACACACCGTATCCGTGTTGTCCTTATCGACGACGAGGAGCTCATCAGGGCAGGGCTCGCCCTCGTGCTCGCGACCGAACCTGACATCGAAGTTGTGGGCGAAGCGGGAGACGGCACCTCCGGCATCAACACTGTCATTTCCGTTCGTCCCGACGTGGTAGTCATGGACGTGCGCATGCGTGGAACCGACGGGATCACGGCAACCCGCCTGCTCAACTCCAAGGACTTCGAAGCAGAGCATGGAACGGCCCCACCCATACTTATCCTGACCACGTTCGGCGACGACGCGGACGTCGACTCGGCGCTCCGGTCCGGGGCTACGGGATTCCTCCTGAAGAACTCAGCTCCCCAGATCCTGGCAGCGGCTATCAGGGCATTGGCTCGAGGTGAGGGCTGGGTCGACTCGTCTGTGACGAAGAGCCTGCTTCGCCAATACGGCACCAATCCCAAACGCGAATTCACGCAGGCACGCCGGCGTCCGCCAGGGCAGGAGGAACTGCGTGATCTCACGCCGAGAGAGCAGGAGGTGCTGGCCGCCATGGCCCGCGGCCTCAAGAACAGCCAGATAGCCGAAGAACTATTCCTCAGCGAGACGACGGTCAAGTCCCATGTGCACCGCATCTTGATGAAGCTCGGCCTCACCGACCGGTCGCAGGCAGTAGCTGTCGCCTTCCGCTCAGGCCTTATGCAACCGCGGAGCGAATGAGCCATTCATCCTCCAGATGGAGAAGCCTGCATCGGAGGATGGATGCGCAACAGGAGCGCTGGGTCGAGAATCGGGGTACCAGTAATACAAGTGGTTGCGTCTCCTTGGGAGGTTTCACCATGAGCCATTCACCCAAGCCAACGGTCGCGCCACGCCCTGCTCCAGGCTATGCCCCTTGGCGGACGGTGCTCATGGCACCGACGAGGAGTGACATCCTGACGACCGCCGCAGCTATTGGATTCGATCTTGTCGGCATGTGGCTGAACTGGGCGGGCAGCTTCATGCCGCAAGAGCCTCTGGCGGTGGGCCTGTACTTCCTCATCGGCCTGCCGCTTCTGGCTTGGCGGCACATGGCCCCTCTGATGGTCTTCGCATTCGTCTGGGTTCACCAGCTCCTGGCTGTCCCAATCTTCGCCCCCGAAATCTTCGCAGCCGGGATCCAAGCCACGGATGTATCCGTTCCAGCGCCTATGTCGGGCGTCCTCGTGGCCATCGCCGCACTTGCTTCCGACAAGCCGCTTAGGATCTCCATCCCCGCGGCCATCGCGGTGTTGATCCCGTTCGTGATCGCCTATGCGCGCGACGGGCTTGTGGGCTGGGAGCCCGGGGGCATATTCACCATGATGGTCATCCTGGCCTCTGCGTGGTTCATCGGCTGGCTGCTCGGTCGGAACCGCCGTCGGATACGGTACCTCCAGCAGTTGCAGGAAGACGCCGCGGAGGCGGTGTTCGAGGAACGTGCCCAGATCGCGGCAGAGCTCCATGACATCGTCTCTCACGCTGTGACGGTGATGACTCTCCACGCCGCGGGAGCAAGTCGCATCATCGACCAGGACCCTCGCCGGGCCGAAGAGGCGTTAGAGGTGATTGAACGGGTCGGCTCCCAGACCATGGACGAACTCCGGCGACTCTTGGAGCTGATGAGGGCCAATGGTTCAGGAGTCGAAGGGCTCCACAGCCTCCACGATCTGGAATCGCTGGTCTCCCCGGTCCGGTCGGCTGGCATCGACGTGCAGGTCTCCTCCAGCGGAGATCCACGGCCACTGGATCCGAGCGTCGGTCATGCTGCCTTCCGTGTGGTGCAGGAAGCCCTCACGAACGTGACGAAACACGTGGGCACAAACACCAAGGCAACCGTCAGGCTGCACTGGACAAAGGATCGCCTTCACGTCGAGGTCCTTGACTATGGGGGCGAAAGTCCGAAGGCGAACAAGGCATCGGGCTACGGCCTCCTCGGCCTCCACGAAAGGGTTGCACTCGTAGGGGGGCGTCTCTCGTATGGCCCTGAAGGCCATGGCTTCGCAGTTCGCGCCGAACTCCCTACCGCTGCGCAGGCATCGGCTCATCTCGGCACCAACATTGATTGATGAATACAGGGGAATCACGGCCACTCTCTTAGGTGTAGGCGTAGGCGGCGAGGTGTTCGGCAGCTGCCTCGAAGTCGGGAGTGTTGATCGTGGAGGCCGCGCCTTGGCGCTTGAAGGAACCAGCCCACTGTTTCAGGTAATCGCGGCAAAACATTCGGTCCGTCCGGCGGGCCTGCTCGTTGTAGACGGGCGCGAGGGTCTGGGTGTCCGTCACGAAGCTGAGGGGAAGCTTGTCCTGCTTGGGTGCGGTGATGATGCTCATGCCGTCCTCCAATGACCGGTGTGGTTGTTGTGTCACCTCTGCTCCGGATCAGCGGCGCTGATCCTTCCGCCAAAGAAGAAAAGACCCCCGACGAAGAGCGCGATGCGCCTCCCCGTCGGGGCTCTGTAGTTAGCGCACTGTCCGGTCAGGGCAGGGCATGGCGTCAGCTGGCCGACGAGGATCTGTGCGTATCTGAAGACCAGCCCGGCTTAGGCGAACGTCCTGTCTCCAGCGAAGTGCTCGTGCACGGCCTCACGGGCGGCGGGGTACTCGTCGTAGGGATCCGGGTAAGCAGCATCGAACCGGGCAACCGAGGTGATGCCCTGGAATCGGAGCAGTTCCAGGAGATCCGGCAGGTCCTGTGCACGGCCGGAGAACTCGGCAGTGTCGGCTGCGATGATCTTGGCCCGGGTCAGGGTGGGAACACTGGCCAGGTGCATCTCGATGCACTCGTACGCTGTGTCGTCCGCGATCCAGCGTGCCTGATACATCGACGCGACCAGCTCAGCGTCGTCGCCATCCATCACGTTGTCGTTGTTGATCCAATCGCGCTCCAGGTTCAGCTCTTCGGCGACCTCGTGAATCGCTGCCAGGACCTCCGGGGCAAAGTCAGGGGTGACAGAGTCGATGTCGACGGTGAACGCACGGTCGGCCGCGCGGATGCCGTACTTCATGAGCGCGAAGCCACCGATGGCGCGGATCTGTACCGGGGCCTTCAGCCCCAGGCGCTTCAGCTTGCCGTCGAGCACCTCGAGGGCCCGCTCCAGCTGGGCCAGGCTGCACTTGTGGTCGTCGTTGCTCATCGTGCTGCTCCTTCTGGTCGGGAAGGAGCGCGAACCGTCCTTCGGGGCCAGATCCGGATCGGCTGTGCCGATCTGAAGAGCCGCCATCAGGAGCGCTAGGAAAAACACCAACCCGGCACCAGGGGCTCTCCCCGTGCCGGGTTGGCTATACAGACGTAAACTGTGAACAGTGAGCGGGCGGAAGGAGGCGGGATGAAGAAGGTCAAGTACACTGAGGGACTGGTTAAGCGGACGGCGATGGCTAAGACCGAACGTCTCGGTTCCTTGTCCGTATCCTTTGAGTTACCGCCGGAAATGAAGCCGATCACGGTTGACCATCGGGTCATCGCCGAGCAGGTGGCCGCCTCTATGGCTATCGAGGACCGGGCCGTGCAGTCCGAGGACATCGTCGTGGAGTCCACACAAGAGTCGCGAAAAGCCGTCGCAGAGGTGCTTGCGATCAGGCTGCGGGACAGGGACCGCCGCTGGCCGCCGGACGATGCAGCGGCGGCGTGGTGAGCCCGGGCTACGACAGCACACCGGTTGACCCGGAAGACGCGACGGCATTCGTCGACGGAGTGTCCTTCGACACGAAACTGCAGGTATACGAGGCCGAGGCCAACGCCATCTCCGCAGTGCAGGTTGAGTTCATGTCCGCCATCGGTGAAGGGGAAATCACCGCATTCGACCTCGCCAGGAACGGTGTCCTCGAGTCCCTCCATGAAAACTGCTACTCCCCCATCTGGAAGTGGGCGGGAAAGATCAGGACCAGGGAGGTCACCATCGGCGTGCCCCCCCCCGAGCAGATCCGGGAGCAACTGCCGCGGAGGTCGGAAATATCGGATTCTGGGTAGAGCGGGATGAGATGGATCCGGCTTGGGTGGCGATGACCGCGCACCACCGGCTCGTCAGGGTGCACCCATTCGTGGATGGAAACGGGAGAATCACCCGCTTGTTCGCCGATCTGCTGCTTTTCAGCCTCACCTTGCGCTACACCTTCGACTGGCAGCCGGCCCTGGAGTCGCACCGGTATTTCGAGGGGTTGCGGGAAGCGGACCTAAGTCTGGACGTTGGCATGCTCCTCGGCACTGTCGGGCTCATCGATCTCGAAGATTAGGCATCCGGCACGGCAGAGAAAGACAATTCCCGCTGAACACGGCGGAAGGTCACGTCTGGCTTGCAGTGCGGCAAGATAGATCCGTGATGCGCCGTAAACCTAGTGCCAAAGTCGGCAGTGAAGGCCTGACCCACACACGCCTTGCCATCGAAGATGAGCTCGGATGGCTTTTTCGCGATCAGCCTACCGAAGACTACGGTATCGATGCTCACGCGGAGATCGTGGAGGGTGAGGATGTCCGTGGTCGGCTCCTGGCTCTCCAGATCAAGGGGGGCAAAAGCTGGTTCAGCGAACCTGGTCCCGAAGGCTGGTGGTTTCGGCCTGATGCGGCCCATGTGCGCTACTGGACGAACCACTCGCTGCCAGTAGTTGTCGTCCTCTACCACCCTGAGACCAAGCAATGCCACTGGCAGCTAGTCAATCGCGAGACGCTCGTCGAAACGTCGACCGGTGGATGGAAGCTGCTCGTGCCAGCTGCGCACTTGCTTGATGAGACAGCCCAAACTCCGCTCAAGGATGCCGCGGAGGGCGACCCCTATGTCCTCCGAATCCGCGAACTCCAGCTGGCGAGACCCTGGATGGAGATGCTCGCAGGCGGTACGCGGCTTCTTGTCGATATGGAGGAATGGATTAACAAGTCTTCAGGCCGTGGTTCGATCTCGATTGGTATCGATCATGAGGACGGCCATGATCCAGAGGAACTTGTCACCTGGCAGTTCTTCGTCGGGCCGACAAGTTACGCCGATGCGGTAGCGAAGCTGTTTGCCTGGGCCGACCTCGATGTCCATGAAGAAACCTATGACGATGCGGAGTACGACCAGTACGAGGCGGAGTGCTCGATTTGGGATGAGGCTGATCAGTTCTTCACCGAGTCGTTTGATGACTGGAGGCGCGAGCGCATTGCAAACGGAATCCGTCCCTATAAGAATGCCGAAGGTGAAGTTGACTGCTTCCGCCTCGAACTGACGCTCAACGATCTGGGCAAGGCCTTCTTGGTGGTAGACAAGTTCGCCACCGAGGGTGATCGGCAGCTTACAGGCGACCAATAGCACGGATGTGTTGGTCAGGCCCGTTCGATGCGCGTGGATCCGGACCCGTCCTGCAGGCCGGTGGCGCAGTCGTACCAGAAGCCGTTGGGCAGCCGGACCAGCGTGTGCGCCTCGCGTCCCGGCCAGTTGCCGGCGGCTGCGATCACAGGCACCGCGCGGCGGTCCACTACGCTGCTCATCCCCAGCTCCTCCACGACCTGCGGGTCGCGGACGTACTTCGTGGTGGACCCGTTGCGGGGATCGCACGGGACCTGCTTCATCCAGGCGGGGTGGTCGAGGACCCTTTTGACGAGGACCTTGTCGCCGACCTGGAGCTCTTCCAGTTCAGTGGGTGCTGCGGGGATGGGCATGTGGTTCTCCTGGTGTGTTGTCGGTGGGAGCGCACGTTTTCTCTCAGCCACGGCCTATGGACGGGCACTGGGAGTGCGCACCGGCGTGCAGGGCTGTGGCCTTCTCGGCTGCCGTGCGGTACTCGGGGATCCGCTGGGGCTCCGGCTCGCCCTTGGGGAACCAGGGCATGGCGTAGCCGTCGATGACCTGCTGGCGTGCGGCGTCGTTGTAGGCCGGTGTGATGACGTAGGCGAGCGACCGCCCGTAGCGGTCGGTTCTGTCGGACTTCGGGTCGAACTGGACGGTTACCGGCAGACCTTGGGGCAGAATGCCGCCAAGATGATCAGTGGCCGCCTTCGCGCCGCACTCGGGCCCGGTGTCCTTGCGGTAGTTCATCTCCGGCGCGTCGATGCCCAGGAGCCTGACCGTGTGCTCAGGGACGTCGCCGCGAGTGTCGGTCACCTTGAGCACGCCGTCGACCGGCTGCACGGCGACGGTGTCGCCGTCGATGACGCGGATGACCTTGGTCTCGACGGCCGCCGGCGGGCCGGATGACACCTGCGCCGGTTCCTGGGCTGCTGCAGTGCTGGTGGACGGAGTGCCCGGGATGCCGGGGGCCATCGGCAGGTCTTCGCAGCCGGTCAGCGTGACGATGCAGAGCACGGCGGCGATGAGGCCGCCGAAGAGGGGTCGGATCATGGTGCACTTCATGGTTGGGTTCCTTGCTGGAGTAGTCGTCGGGCGCTCTCAGGTGCCCGCGGCGACGGATCCGGAGTCGATGGGTTCGACGACGAAGATCCGTCGGGCCCGCCGGTGAGCTCAGCAGCGAGCCGGGTCAGGGACTGGGCGTGGTCGAGCCTGGTGTCGGCCCAGGTGCGCCGGCCCTTGTCAAAGTGCTCGGCGGCTTTCTCGGTCTCGCGTTCGGCACCGAGTGAGGCGATGTGTGCGAGCTTGCGGCGCACGTCCGGGCTGAGCTCGAGGATGACCGCGCTGCGCCGCTCGTGGGTCATGCCGAGCAGCATGCCGTTGCTGATGGGTCCGGTGTACATGGCTGTTTCCTTGGTGGTCAGGGCTGTTTCGGTCCGCGGGCGACGAGCACCAGGCGCGAGCCGCGGACGAGGTGGGCGTCCCCGCCGGTGGTGAGGACGTGGACGGTGCTGCCCACCGAGGGCCGCACCTGCTCGACGACGGCGGTACCTCCGTCGAGATCAGGGTTCAGGTCGCGCAGTGCGACCCGGTCGCCCCGGCGAAGCATCCGGGCACTCTTGCCGCCGAGGATGCGGTGGCGCTCGGTCGAGGGGAAGAGGGTCTCCTGGACGGCAGGACCGCTGTCTTTGGTGATGTCGAGGAAGGCGGGGGTGATGGTGTCAGTCATGGCGGTGCCCTTCTGGGTGGTGCAGTTGGCGGATCGGCAAGGGCCTGTGCGGCCCGGGATCTGGGGCGCTCACGGGGTTCGAACCCGTGACCTCTCGTGCGTCGCCGTGCCCGTGCCGCCCGGAGGCGGACCATCGAACGTGGCCTGTCGCCTGGGTCTGCCCGACCAGGGATTGGCGCGGAATCGAACCGCGGTCAGTCAGAACGCCGAGTGCTCTGCCGCTGAGCTAGAGCGCCGGAGCCGGGACTGGTTCCTTGCGGGACCCGGCGGTGGTGAAGAGGAAGAACAGGAAGAAGATCCAGAGCCTCAGCGGATCTCGATGTAGCCGCACTCCGGGCAGGTGTGGGTGCAGGCGCAGCCGCGCCGGCGGGTCCGCTCGCGGGCCGTGGCGGGGGCGTCGGACTCCATTGGCGCGCCGTCGTTGGGGCAGCTGATACCGGGCACGGCGGGCCTCCAGTGAAGAGCGGGCAGGACGGGGACGTTGTCCTTCGTCGTCAGATCCGGATCGGCTGTGCCGATCCCCTCCACCCCGGCCAGGAGCGAAGCCGGAGAAGAAAAGACAGCGCCCCGCCACGCCGCTGCTGCCTGGAAGGCAGGGCAGGGCGCGCGGGGCGCTGGTGGGGACCGGAGCCACGGAGGTCTCCAGGGACGCGCTGCGGGGATCAGCCGCAGTGCTGGGGAATCGAACCCGTTCCGTGGTCGGTCCGTGCAGTTGTCCACTGGCGCACGCTGATGATCAACCAGCGTGCTGCGGGATCGAACCGCTCTGCACGGAAGCATGCGGACTCAGGGCCGGTTCAGAAGGAACCGGTACTGGAAGTAGGCGATGGCAGCGGACTCGCCGAGGAAGTAGTGCACCTCTTCCACCGACATCCCGGTGGAGTCGAAGTCGACGATCTGGGGATACGTCTCGGCGAGGATCCGCGCTGCTGCGGGGAGCTCAGCCGCCGGCGGCACGACACTGACGTGCTCGAGCACGTCGTGGACGGCGGTCATGGCTCGTCCACGTCCATCCGGCCACTGATGGTGCGGAAGCGCTCGACGGGGCGGGCGTCGCCGTGGTCGGCGACGAAGACCTGGCTGGCGTGCAGGCGCAGCTTCCTGATGACGGCGGTGACGACATCGTCGACCATGGCCTCGACATCGGGTCCGGGGTGGTCGGTGATCACTGAAGCGACGACGTCGGTGAGCCCTGTGTGCAGGGCCTGGTCGTGATCGGTGGCCTTGACGGTCGCGTCGGCGACGATCTGCATGGCGGAACTCCTTCTTGCGGCTGATGATGTGACGGCAGGGCGCAGTCAGCGAAAAGCAGATCCCCGTCCGAGCAGCGCGAGGCTCCTCGAACGGGGACCGCCGGTGTGCGTGACCCGCCTGTATTCGGTTGTCGGTATTCAGTTGTGGGTTGTGGGGCGCGCTTCTCAGGAGAAGGGCAGTTCCTCGCTGTGGACGGCGCTGGCGACGGCCGGCTGCGGTGCGGCGGCAGCGGCCACGGGGGCCGAAGCCGGGGCCGGCTGAGCCTGCAGGGCCTGGTTCTGTGCCTCGGCTGCGGCCACGCGCTCGCTCACGCGGGCCTGGGTCACCGAGCGGGGCTCGAGGAACGTGATGTCCTCGACGATCGCCTTGAGCTCGAAGACCTCGACGCCGTTCTTGGTGTAGCGGTCCTGGCGAAGCTTGAGGTTCACGGCCACGAGGTCGCCCTTGTGGATGCTCGCGAACGGGCCGATGCCGTTGGTGGTCGAGCGCACGAAGGCCTCGACCGGCACAGCGTCCGCGCCGCGGTTGCCCTGGCTGTCGGTGTAGTTGTGGTCGGCCATCAGGGTGAAGGCGACCTTCTTGGAGCCGTCCTGGTTGTTGAAGACGACCGGGTCCTTGGTCAGGCGGCCGATGACGGTGGCGGAGTTGCGGGGGTTCGACATGAGTGTTTCTCCTCGTTGTGCACGAAACGCGCGGGCAGTGTCCCTGCTCCGCGCGCGATGGTGAGTTGAAGTGTTCGGTTGTCTCTCAGACCCCCATCCGGATCAGCTGTGCTGATCAGACGATGATCTTTCGAATGAAGACTCGGATCAGCTGTGCTGATCGAGCGCTCCTCAGTGCTCCCTTCGGATCAACTGCGTTGATCCCGGAGTCCCTTGCACCACGGGTCCCGCATCAGCTGCGCTGATCGCTCCCGGTACGCCCGGTCCCCGGCCAGCCCGGTGCTGCCCCCAGATTCCATAGTTCAGCCTCGATCTGATCGGCCGCGGCCACGTCTCCGCTCTCGCAGGCCCGCCGGTAGTCCTCCTCCAGGTACGCGATCTGCCCGTCCCGGTTCGGGAACCGCCACCGGAGGAGCGACCAGCCCAGCCACGCCAGGCAGAGCATGAAGGCAAGAGTCGTGGTGAGGATTCCGGCGGAATCGATGATGCTGTCCATGGCATTCCTCCTGCCCGCTCAGACCCGTAGCCGCCGGCGGACCAGGTCCACGAGAGTCGGGTCGGGTGTATGCCCCTGGGCCTGCTGCAGCTGCAGCCAGGCGAGGACGTTCTGCGTGTCCTGGGCCTCGAGCTGGCGGCGATCGACCTCCAGCTGTTCTTCGCCCAGGGTGAGCATCCGCCGCTGGAGCTGTTCGATCTGCTCGAGGTGTCCGGTGGTCTCCTTCAGGAAAACCAGAGCCTGCGTGTCCATGGTCATCAGAGCGTCACCTCGACTTCGTGGGCGGTGGAGGCGAATGGCCCCACGGCTACGGAACGAACGATGCGTACGAGCCCCGCCTGCTGCAGGCGCTCGGCCAGACCGACATGCTCCGACCAGTCCTTGACGAACACCCGCCCCGGCTCGGCGACCAGGCCGTAGGCCTCGAGGTTCACCGAGATTCGCTCGGGTCCTTCGTCGGTCAGGAGCACAAGGGCTCGCCGGGCGTCGTCGTGGTGAAGCGTGCCGGTGAGCGCGATGACGCCAAAGTCGACGGCGACGTTGTGTTTGATGGCGGGCGGTGCGACGGTCTGGTCCATGGTTCTTCTCGCTTTCGGTGCCTGCGTGTGCAGGTGGTGTTGGTGACCCCCGGGCCGCCGTGGCTTCGTTGCCGGGCTGCGGCAGGAACGGGGCGTCCGGCGCTTCTCGCGACGGCCCGGGGGCTGTTCGTGGTGCGGCGCTGGGCCGCTTGAGGTCTTGACTCAGCCCTTCAAGAGACCAGGGGCCGGAAGGGGTCTGGTCAGATCCCCCGGCGGGCCCAGTCGTAGACCTCGGTGGGACCGCGACGGGACCTTTTGGAGACCTGGCTCGTGTCCTGGTCCTGGATGAGATGCAGGGCCGGGCGGGTGGCGGGAATGGGATCGATGGTGCTGTCTGCCTCGTGGGCCTGCGGCGGCTGTACTGCAACCACATCTGCAGGCCTGCGCCGGAGCGCCGCCTCAACCTCGGCGACGAGCCAGACGAGCCCGAGCACGAAGACCAAGAGGAGCACGATGAAGGCCCAGCTCTGCAGGGGTGTCATGGGAAGCATGGGTGGGACGCTCCTTTGCTGGTCGATGGTTCAGTCAATGAATTCCCCGGCGCAGCTGTGCTGCGTCGCTGGATCCCTGCCACCGGACGGACCTCCTGGAACCCGCAGGAGAAGCACCACCACTCGTTCCCGTCCACGCGCGCCATGCCCTGCTCTTCGCAGTCCGGGCACACACGAACTGGATACCCGGGAGGATGCCATCGCCGTCTGCCCCGGTCAGAACGCCCGGTGGGCGACGGTGTGCCCGCAGGCGAGATAGGAGATGTCGTAGAGCGCGGCGGGACCCCAGCCCTCGGGCAGCGGCAGCGCTTCCGTGGTGCGCCGCACGACGGCCTGCGGTATCCCGGGCAGGCCCTCCTCGGGGTCGGGGACCGGATCGTCGCCGGGGGTGCAGTCGGTGCACCATTCCTGCTCAGGCAGCAGTCCGGCAGCAGCCTGCAGCAGGATCTGCTGCGTAATGTCGTCGCTCGCCGACGGCGGTGAGTTTTCGATGCCGTCCTGAAGGGGGTGGGTAATAGTCATAATGAAGTCCTTCGGGGTGTGTGCGGTCAAGGTGGACGGGCGGGCCGAACGATGAGCCAGCCGCGCCGCCAAATGTCGGCTCCTCCGGCTCAGCCCACGGCGAGCCGGGTGGCCCGCGACCAGCTGCCCATCCGGAACCGGATGGTGGCCGCCGGCGGGACATGGCTCCTGCAGATGCCGTCGGTGCTCCCGGTGCGCCAGGCCTCGTACGTGAGCACAGCGAGGGAGCCGGTCTTGATCCAGCACTCGCGCAGGGCGTCGAGGATCATTTCCTCGGTCCACTTCGTGGTCGCGCCCTGGAAGTGCAGCGGCTGCTCGGTGGTGCCCAGGCCTGCTTGCTGCAGGGCTGCGTTCCAGGAGCCGAACCGACGCTCCAACAGCGGTGCGGACGGCTCGTCGTCGTGCCTGCGGCGGATGTAGTCGTTGCGCGAGAGGCTGTCCTGGTCCGCGGCGCAGCGCAGGAGCGCGTCGATCATCTGCTGTTCGGTGTAACCCACAGGCCGGTGCCTGGCGGTGGCGGGCCTCTGGCCAGTGGTCATGAGTGCAAGGGCCGGGTCGGTCCGGCCGGTTCGAATGCCGTGCAGGCGTAGCCGATTCCGGCCAGCGAGTGGGCGATGGTGTGCTCCGAGATCCAATGGTCGTCGGTATGCGGATCGGGGTTCTCGCACCGCACGCCGCCGCTCTCGCCGTGCTGGCACGGCAGGTGCTCCTGCACCTGTGGGTCTGCGATCTGGCAGAGCGGCATCAGGTTCGTCGGCGCAGTTGTCCGGGTCATCGGGAGTCCTCTTTCCGGTCGGCGTCATCCTGGACGGCATGCCGTCCCCGGCCCGGCCCAAACCAGGGACCGGGTGACGCGCTCGGGACGCGTCGGGCATCCGCCCGGATCAACTCCGTTGATCCCTCCCAGCCCAGCTGCCCCCTGGTGATACCAGCCACCGCCGGAGCCGGGCGCAGACGCTCTTTCAGCAGCCTTTCGCGCCGCTCTTCCGAGCATCATTCGATAGACCATTCAATGAACCTATCCGATAAGATGTACTGGAAGACCAGTCGGATGCGAGCTGTGTGCCATCCGGCGCAGACATCGACCCGGCAGGAGAGGCCATAGCGATGAAGACCCTGATGACGAGGAAGGCGGCCCTGTCCGCCGCTGCGCTGGCGGTGCTGGGCAGCCTGCTCGCCGGATGCTCCGGTGGCCCGGAAGCGGCCCAGCCGTCGCCGAGCGCGAGCACGGCGAAGGTGGCCAGCGAGGATCTGGGCAAGGCGCTGGACCGGCTGGTGTTCCAGGGCACCGGGGCCAAAAGCACTGATGGCGGCGCATGCCTGGTCCGTGCTGTGCAGGACAAGAAGCTTTCGGACACCGGGCAGGCCTACATTGTTGGCAAGGGCAGCGATGACATCGCCGCGGTGGCCAATGGCCTGCGCGAGGTCAGCGTGATGGACGCCGCGATCCTGCTCTCCCCTGAGCTGCGCGACAAGTTCGACGCCTGCGTCGATGCGGTGATCCTGCCGACCCCGACTCCGGGTGCCACGGCCGGCACCGACGGCAAGGACCAGGTCTACGCACCGCCGAAGCAGGGACAGGAGCTCCCCCAGGCCCGGCAGCCGGATCTCACGCCGAAGTTCCCCGTGCCGCAGGGCACGAGCATCAACTCCTCCTCGCAGCTGACCGCGGGACTGGTCTCGATGTTCTCCTCCTATGCGCTGAACGAGGACCAGAAGAAGACCTACGAGGCCTCGGGCGAGTGCCTGGCAGGCGTCGTCTTCCAGGCGGGGTTTTCGCAGGAGACGCTGCGTTTCCTCGCCGGCGGCGCGTCAATAGGGGCCGGTTCGATCTCGGACTTCCTGCCGAAGGAAGAGGACAAGACGATCTGGAAGTCGAGGGATTTCACCGCGGCGCTCGTGGACTGCACGGCCAGTGCGACACCGAAGAACGGGAAGGCCTGAGCGGCCTCTGTGTCTGGGCCAGGGTCGGAAAAAGATGCACCCCGGGAAGCTGTTGCTTCCCGGGGTGCATCTTTTTCAATGGGTGGGCTTGATCAGCACGATGCCGGGAACTGTCCGCCGGCTGCAGTCTTTAGGGCCCTGGCAAAACGAACGTTAACGGGGTCGGCGGTGTCGAACCAGGTCACAGCCTCGAGCTCTTCGACGTTCTTCACGAAGAGGTGCTGCCAGTTGGACCCCAGCACCTCGGTATCCGCCGGATTTGCGTAGCCGAATGGCGTCGCCCTTGATGGGAACCGGGTCACTGCCGAAGAAGTCCAGTGTCGACCACAGCCGGTGGCGGCCGTTCTGAATCGGCTCGAACCAAGGATCCATGCGCACGGGCTCGTCCATGCTGAACCACTTTTGGACGATCTTCTTTTCGGTGCCAGTCAGTTCTTCGGCGTCAATCCGGACAAGGCCATGGCTGCCCTGGTCTTCGTCCTTCTCCCATTCCCCGGCGGCCAGGGCCTGCGAGACCTGGGTGACAGCCTGTGCAATCAGATCCCAGCGCTGCTCGTCGCGGTCCGGCCAGCGCCGCCGTCCGTCATCGACGTCAGGGTCAACGGGTACGAACTTCCGGATCTGTCCGACGTCGGCGCGCCACCAGAAGTTGGGTTCGGAAATGTAGATGTAAGTCATGGTCCCCCTCGTGCTGTGCTGGCTCCGACGGAAATGGTCCGTCGGTGATGTTTCAGCTTTGCATGCAGGTATGACATAGAAGGCCCACGCCACAGTGAGAGCGGTTGTCTGGTCCGGGTCTCATTTCAGGCGCATAATTTGGCTACTTGCGTCGCTCAACATAAGGCGTGATTCCTCACGGCGGGCGTGGACTTCCTTGGAAGTCTCACGGCGACATCGTTCCAGTATCTGAGGAGTAGCTATGCCTGACAGGTCCGAGCACGTTCTATCGGACATCCTCGCCCCAGGGCTTCACGTCGTCGTTGTCGGCACGGCAGTCGGGAATGTGAGCGCCCGGGAGGGGCACTATTACTCCAATATTCAGAACTCGTTTTGGCGGCGACTGTTCCTTGCTGGGCTCACTGACGTCATTCTTCGACCGAAGGATGAACTGAAACTCCTCGAGTACGGGATTGGTGTAACAGACCTGAACAAGACGGTGGCTCAAGGGAACAACAGAGGCCTTGCCTACGACCATCAGGGATTTCTGGATCGCGTACTACCTTTGACTCCGGCATGGGTGGTCTTCAACGGGGCCGAGCACGCAAAGAAGCATGCACGCTTCAACGGGCATAGGTACGACGGTTTTGGGCTACAGGAATGGAAGCTGGGCGAGAGCCGCGTTTTTGTGGCACCTGGGAGCTCTCCTCAAGTCAGGGACGCGCGGTTGTGCATGGACAATACCGGTGAGAGGCGTGCGGCCATCGACTATTGGCTGGAGATGGGCCAGCTTGTCACCAGCGATGTGCGGGTTGGAGAAACTGATCGGCAGCAGTGAATCCGCAGCCGCTCGATCGACCGACATCTGGTTCCGAGAATTCAGGCACTCGATGGCTCGGGCAGCTTTGTCGCTCCCTGGGCCGTTTAGGCCTCCCGGTCCCCGACGCGGATGACAATTGCCCGGGAGCCTTCCGGGATTTTTGCTTTCGCCGCAGCCATGGCGGCGTCATAGTCGGGGCCCGTGGCGCTGACGCGCATCATTTCGCCCTGGGCAGCTTCAATGGTCAATTCAACCTTCATAGCTCTGAGCATAGAGCCCTGCTCGGCCGTCCTCTGTCCGCTGGAGAAGTGAAAGTGTCAAGTAACAGCATGCGCAGTGAGTAGGCCTGCCTAAGCTGTGAAATGAATGTCTTTGATCGGCGCGCCATCGAAGGCGTCGGACTACGGTCGGCAACTTGAATCGGACCGGAGTGAGACTGGGATTGCCGGTAAAGGATAGACTGCCCGAGTGCCCGATCACGATCAAGAAGGCCCGTTCGATCGGGCGCAGCCACTCAATCCATCACGTCTTCAGCAGCCCAAGGACAAATCAGTCCAGTCTGAGCCCGGCGAAGTGCGCAACCCTGAGACCGCCGGAGTCTGCGAGCAGGAGATGAGCCAGGGCCCGACCCGCTGGCAGCGGATCAAGGAGCATCCGGCTTTCAGGACAGGTCTCGCCGTTGGCGCTCTTGCGGCTGCTGGCGCGGTCACGTTGTTGACACTGAGGTCGCCCGACGCATTCAAGCAGGTCAGCGCGGCGGTCTGGGAGAAGATCCCTGAGTTCACGGAGGCGGCTTTCGAGGGCATCGGCGAGGAGGCCAGCAGAAAGTCTCCGACCGAGCATATTGTCAGCGGGCACCAGCGCGTGCAGCACTACGGTCCCGGCGGCACCGAGACAAAGTTCATCCAGGTATCGCCTTACTCGCGTGGAGGTAGTACCTAACAGGCCATGAAATACTGACCGTGTCGGAAATTGCGGTTGTGCTTGTCGTCAGCGGTTTATCTCTTATCAGAAACGGCTTCGGTGGGACGTATTGGGACGGTAGGGCTTTTGGGTATCTTTGATTTCCTTGCGAAGAAGGAAAAAAGCTGGGACGAGATCGATGTCTACGAGGGTGAAACGCCCCCGTGCCCCAACTGTGGGACGCCCCTGGTGAAAAAGTTTGTTTACTCCGAGATGTACTGCCTTGAGTGTCGTTACGGTCTGGACGACGATGACGATGACGACAGCGAGGCGCTGAGTGTTTACGATGCAGCTCAGATCTGGGCCTCACACGGTAAGGATGAGGATTACATGTTCGGGTATTCCTCGGAGGAACTCGAAGCCGCGCTTTAATGTGGCAGGTCGCTGCTTGAATTTGCTGCCGCCGCGGGTGCTGTTGAGGTCCTGCGCTTCCCTGACCCCGCTATGCCACAGCGACCGGCAGCTCGTCCCAGTGGGTCGTGCAGCGCTTCGAGAGCATGGCGCGTTTCATCTCCCATTCCGGTGGTGTCTTCATGCCGCCGAGGCCTACGCCGACTGCCTGCGGGCCGAGTTTCCGGGTGATGTCGTCGAGCACTTTACCTATTCCCCGGCCTTCGAACTCGGGCTGGAACAGGGGCAGGGCCTGGACGCCGTCGGCGCGACGCAGATCGGTGAGTACAACGCCGGCGCGGGCGTAGCGGATCCCGGCTGCAGGGAAGAGTTCAGCCAGGATTGCGCTGCAGGCTTTGGTGAGCGTGATCGGGTCATCCGTAGGCACAGGCAGCGGTACGGCTTTATGTGCTGAATGCGGGACGGATCCTTCGTCGGCCCAGCCGGTCGAGACCCACACTGAGAGCACGCCGGCCACAGAACCCTGGGCCCGCAGCCGCGCCGAGACCCGCTGTGCGTAGATCGAGAGCACCTGGTGCATTTCGTCGGAGTCGGTGATCTTGCGGGAGAAGCTTCTGGAGTAGATGAGTTGGTCTTTGGCGGCCCGTGGCTGAGTCTCCAGCTCGATGCATTTCTGGCCCCGGAGCTCGAGGACTGTCCTCTCCATGACGACGGAGAACCGCTTGCGGAGCCATTTGGCATCAGCGTCGCGCAGTTCCCTGGCTGTATGGATGCCGAGCGCAGCCAGGCGCTTGCCGTTACGTCCGGCGACGCCCCAGAGGTCAGTGACATGGAGGGAGTCCAGAATCCGGTCAAGCTGCTCCTCCGGAAACCGCCGGAGATCGAGCACTCCATCGAATGCAGGGTTTTTCTTGATGCCCAGGGCGGCGACTTTGGCAAGGGTCTTCGTGGGAGCGATGGCCACACGAACGGGTATGCCGGTCAACTGGAGGACAGTCCGTCGGATCTCCTGGCCCAGTGGTTCGAGTTCTTCAGGAGTCCCCCGGAGTTTCAGCCAGCTTTCGTCGATCGAATACACTTCCTGCCACGCACTGAAGCGGCCCAGGATGGTGGCAACGCGTGCGCTCAGCGAGCCATAGAGCTCATAGTTCGATGACCTGGCTTCGACGCCTTTGGCTTGGCACCAGCCGCGGATCTTGAACCACGGCTTGCCCATGATGTCGGGGTCCAGTGCCTTCACCAGCGGGCACGCGGCGACCACACAACCATCATTGTTCGATAAGACAAGGGTCGGCCGGTTGTGCAGCGTCGGGTCGAAGACCCGCTCCGCGTTGGCGTAAAAGGAGACGCAGTCTACGAGTGCAATTTGATCGGGTGCTGGAGTCGGAACAGTCATTGCCACGGCCGGAGACTATCGGCGGGGTCTGACACCACGTTTGATTTTCGGAGGAGACAGGATCCAGGTGACCACACCCCAGACCGACATCTCCGTGTGTTCCTGGAGAACGATGTCTGCGTAGTCGAGGTTCTCTGCCAAGAGAACCGTGCGTCCCCGGATGACATCGAGTCGTTTGACGGTGTATTCGCCGTCGACGACGGCGATCACGATCTTGCCTGGAACGGGATCGATCCCTCGGTCGACGAGCAGCAGGTCACCGTCATTGATTCCGGCTCCGGTCATGGAATGGCCGGCTGCACGCCATATGTACGTGCTGCTTGGATCCCGGACCAGGTGTTGGACGAGATCAAGGTCGCCGGACCAATAGCCCTCCGCCGGGCTGGGGAAGCCGCAGGCTACTGCTTCCGGTGCAAACGGGAGTATCAGTGGCTCATTCAGAGCCAAGGGTTCTGGCTGCGAGGCCTGCATGTCCACTTCCTTTTCGAACATATGTTCGATAACTCATCGTATGCCCGGGCGGGAGCGACATGCAATGTGGAGCAAATGCCGCGCAGGGTTGGACGGCCCGGGAGCCGGGACGGCAGGCAGGAAAAAGGCCCCGGTGCGCTTCATGCGCGCCGGGGCCTTCTCTTTTTCGCACGAACAGGAGGTGCGAACCAACGTTCAGCGGCCCCGGCCTTGGGGCCGAGGACCCGGGGCCGCCCTTTGGGGGACACGCGATCAGGCGCTGACCGGGTGATGCGGACGACTCTACCTGCCTCCCGGATCATTATGCAAAGGTCTGTTGCTTGTTCATTGCCCCGCCATTCGTGACAGGTAGTCGAATGCCGATAGAATGGACTCGTACATCAGTCGAATACGACAGGAGAGGCCAGACATGACCGTCGTCGATGAACCGAAGGCTGCGCCTCCCGCTGTGCGGGCTGCGAGCAGGTCCGGTGGACCAAGCACCGACCATAACGGCGGCGACCGCAGGGAGCGGGTCTTCACCCGCCTGTCCTCGGACGAGAGGCAGCGGGCGGAGTACTGGGCGCAGCGGCGCGGCTACTCCTCCGTCAACGAGTACTACGCCGAGGCCATCGCCGAGAAGGTCCAGCGCGAGAACCTCGACTTCGACATCCCCGATCTGCTCACCGCGCGTATCAACCAGGTCATCGACGAGCTCAAGGCGCTCTCGACGAACAACGCCAACCTCGAGCGGGTCGTGACCATGGGCTTCGACTCCCTGCTCGGGCTGACCAGGGGCGACAACTATCTGCTGGACGAGGAGAACGGGGAGCTGACGTGAGCCAGGGACTGAACGGGATTATGCCGTCCACCGACGAGCTGATGGACGTCGACACGTCTTTCCTCGACGCGTACCGGACCGGCGGGCGCGAAGGCTTGAAGCGGATCCAGGAACGAGCACAGCAGCCGGAGCCGGAGAAGGATGAGGCCGCGCAGCAGAGCGCCGAGGATCTCTACCGGGACACCGGTGCCGGCCAGCGCGGAGGCTCGGGAGCAGGCAGCGCCACTCCCCCGGCCCAGAGCGATGCGGTCGCCGTGGACACAGCGGCGATGCCCCAGATGCACGACGACGCCGACGCCGAAGCGCATCCTGTGGACATCCCGGTCCCGCAGCTGGAGGATGCCGAGCTCATCCCGCCTGTCCCGCTCCAGCACACCGACCATCAGGAGGCCGTGCAGTCAGCGGCGGCCAGGGGCGGCTCCGGTGGAGGGGACGAGGGCAGCGAGTCGTTGCCGCAGACCGGCTTCCGGCTCGACGGCGTGAAGAGCCAGCCGGCGGTCCGGGCCCTGCCCGAGGCTATCGTCGGTGCGCTGCGTGAGCAGCTGCGTTCAGCGGCCGTCCGTGAGCTCGGTGTCGGTGACACGGCAGCCCGCGAGTTCGCCGAACGGCTGAGCCAGGCCAGCCTGGTCACGGCTTTCCTTCTGGCCCAGCTCGACCTCGGACTGGAGACCGATGCGGCCACGCGGCGCGCGGCGCAGCTGTTCCGCTCCCGCGATCCGCTGCTGGGCAGCATCGCGGCGCGCATGGAGGCCTTGGAGCGGCGGGCCCGTGAGCAGTCCCAGGTCCTGGCTGGCCTGCACGGACAGCTGGGCGAGGTGAAGGAGACCAGCGCCGCGATCGAGCAGGCTGTGGCGTATTCGATCGCGGACCGCACGAGCAACTTCCTGCGCGGCTCGCACGACGTCCACGAGGCTCCGATCACGCACAAGGACGCGGTCTTCGTGCGCGATCGGGTGCGGGAGGCGACGAAGAAGCAGGCGAAGCTCGAGCGCGAGCGGGAAGGGCGGCCGATCCGGTGAGCATGACCATGCCCAGGAGCGCAGCGATCGACGCCGAGCGGTTCTAGGAGAAGGTCGATAAGGAGGCGGGCAGGCTCGACGGCACAGGCTGCTGGGTCTGGACCGCCTCGGGTCGCTTCGGCTTGTCGAACGGCCGGTCCTCGGTCACGCCGCGCCGATAGGCCTGGGAGGCCCTGCAGCAGGCGCTCGGGCTCGGGTCCCTGACGCAGGACGAGATCCTGCGGATGGCCTGTGGTCGCAGGGCCTGCGTCAACCCCGGGCACATGCAGAAGGGGGCCAAGCCGTTGCGCCGGCCGGGCAGCCGCACCTGTGCCCGCGGGCACGCGATGAACACAGACAACGGCTCCTGGGCCAAGGACGGCACGTGGGTGTGCCGTCCCTGCAAGCGCGACCACTCCCGCCGGTACCGCCAGGACCCGCAGTTCCGGGCCGACCAGGCTGCTGCCAGCGCCAGGTACATCGCCGCGGTCTGCCAGGGACCGAAGGCCGTCGGCAGGTCGCGCCAGGCGATCCCGCACCGATACCGGTAGACGATGCCCTCCACCACCTGCCGGTGGTCGCGGAACGGCCTGCCCCGCTGCCCGTCCGAGGAGGGAAGCATGGGTTGGACGCGGGCCCACTGCTCATCGGCGAAAACTTGGAAACGTGACACGCCTCCAAGACTTCCATCCCGACTGGGACCTATTTAGGAGACACCGCACTAACGGCACTAAAGCGCTCAATGCGGGCGAGCTTCCCCTCTAACGCTACGGTCCAAGCTTCCCTCCCGCCCGGCGTCCAACACAAGCGGTCGACAGCAGGGTACTGGAAGACTCAGGACTCGAACGCTCGGACTGTCTTCACAATCCATGATAGTTACCCGGGTAGTGGAAAATCAGTCTCAGAAACGCTGAGCTGAAAGGACCACTGGGGGATGGACGAAGAAAGAAAACTCAAAGTCGGTGATCTGGTAGATGCCAAGGACTGGTTGTACGGCGTCCAGATCGAACACATCGCAGACGGAGTGATAGCTCAAGTCCTGGATCCCGACGATAGGACGGCCAGCCCCTACAACAGAACTAAGTACGCCTACTACGTGGTGCACGCCTGCAATCCGGAGAAGGGGGACTTCTTCAAAGAAGAAGGAGTCAAACTACGCTCTGCCGACGATGCCTGGCGCGTGGGGCATTATTACCTTGGCGATACAGTCATCGTGAACGACGGAACAACGCACTTCGCACATGCAGTCATTGAGAAGTTTGTGGCGGATGGCGACCGACCTTACAAAGTGACGGACGAGTCGACTAAGGAGTCCGCGTTCTTTGGCGACGCACACCTCAGCCTTTGGTACCACTCCGAAGACGGCAAAAGGGAGCGGCTCCAGATCGGTGACTGGGTAGTTGCAGACGACGGTAATGTCCGCTTCGAGGACGCCGTAATTGGGCCGGACCCCATGGGTCCCAGCCTGGGCCGACGCTCTGGAGAGCACTTTGTTTATGCAGCCGATGGATCGGGGGATGTACGGCAGTACCGCGAGGAGCATCTTAGGCCCAGGACACATCCGGTATACCCAGAATTTCTCGACCCCGAAGGAGAGATCCCGGACTGGAAGTGGGTCCATAGCGCCCCTGTACGAGTCCGCGGTAAAGCTGTCCAGGAAAGCCGCCGGCAGCCGGCCGAGGCTGAGGTGCTGCCCAGAGATTCCAGCCTTTACAAGCACCTCAACCCTGAACCGCGAAAGCGGCCGATCGTCAGCGGGTTCAGGGGGGTTCTGATGTGGATTGCGGCTGTACCGGTGGTGTCCATCGCTGTCGAGGCCCAAGCCCCAGGAGTAGGCGAAAAAGTATCGTTGATACTCGTAATTAGCTCACTTGTGGTCGTGCCATGGATTGCCAGTCGGTTGAACCCCTAAGGGGTCCAGCAGCTTACGCCGTGTTTGCCGCCCTTCGCGTACGCCGCCGCACTCCTCCGGTTTCATCGAGGCCCAGCTTCTTCAGCTCCTCTTCGCTCCAACCGTCCCGGCGTGCACGGGCATGGGCGCGCTTGTTCTCCCGTTCGGCTTCTTTAACCTGTTCCGAGAGCTGGTCCCTGCGCGGCCGGGCCTTGGCGAGTTCGGTCACCGAGGCAATCCGGTGTCTCAATAGTTTGCGCGCCTGGTTCTGTGTTGTTTCGAGGTCAATGGCTGCCATGCCTGACACCCTAACTAGACCATCAGAGCAGCACCAGAGCATCCCGGCGCTTACTCAACACCGCCGGAAAAACGATCCGCAGCGCCGGCTAGGTGTAATACCCATGGACGTTGGTGATGCCCGGTGTGGGTGCGTGACATGAAGACGACCTCCGGATGGGGTGGTGCTTGCGACAGTCATCACGCCCGACCCGGAGGTCTTCAATGTCCCACGCTGACGCCGTCCTGACCCCGAAGGGCCGGCTCCGACTGGCCCGCTGCATCGTCGAGGACCGGTGGCCGCTGGCCCGGTCCGCCGTCGAGCAGTCCTTCAACCGCTTCATGCAATGGCGCGGCGTCGCCACCGGTACGACAAGCTCTCGCTCACCTACCGGGCCGGCGTCGCCCTCTACGCATGCCTGATGTGGCTACGCCAATAAAGAGACACGCCTTAGGCCGTGTTGATCAAGTGGTTTCGGTGGTCGATGGGCGAGTCTTGAGGGATGACGCGTCGCGAGGTCTCTGACGAGGTGTGGACCGTTCTGGAGCCGTTGATGCCGACGGTGACGGGGAGGTCGCGGCCGTGGACGGATCATCGTCTCGCGGTTGAGGGGATGGCGTGGAAGTACCGGACGGGTGCGCCGTGGCGTGATCTGCCGGAGCGGTTCGGGAAGTGGAACTCGGTCTATAAGCGGTTCACCCGGTGGGCGCACGACGGCACCTGGGACAGGCTGCTCGCCGAGGTGCAGCGGCAGTCCGACGCGGCGGGCCGGCTCGATTGGGTGGTGTCGATCGACTCCACGATCACCCGCGTGCATCAGCACGGTGCGACCCTCGCCCGGGACACAGGGGGCTCCACCGAATCACAAGAATCCGTGGTTCGAGCCGCCTGACCACGCGATTGGCCGGTCCCGTGGCGGGTTGACCTGCAAGATTCACCTGGTCGCCGATGGCAAGGGGCGGCCGCTGGGATGGGTGCTCACCGGCGGCAACATCAACGACACCACGATGCTGGCGACCACCCTCGAACACATCCGTGTCCCCCGCCCAGGCGTCGGAAGACCACGAACGCGACCAGATCGAGTCCTCGCCGACAAGGGCTACCCGTCGAAGACGAACCGTGCCTGGCTGCGTCAGCGAGGGATCGCCGCGACCATCCCGGAGCGTGACGACCAGATCGCTCACCGCCGCAAGAAGCCGGGACGCCCGATCGACTTCGGCGACGAGCAGAAGCTCCGCTACCGCGGCCGCAACGTCGTCGAACGCTCCTTCAACAAGCTCAAACAGTGGCGCGGCATCGCCATGCGATCAGACAAGACCGCCCGCAGCTACCGAGCCGCCATCAGCCTCGCCACCACCCTGATCTGGATCAAAAGCGACTTGATCAACACGGCCTAGGACCGGACGGTAAGCCGGCCTTCCTTCATGTCGTCACGCAGCTGCGACAGCATGTACCAGTGCGCGCCCTTGGGCTTGAGTGAGATGTAGTGCTCGTGCTGCTTACCACCCTGCTCCCAATCCAGGACCATCTCCGGACGGCGCAGCAGGCCCTGGTATTCGTCGACGTCCGCACGGATTTCCACGCGCACGCGATCGTCCCCCGGCGGCACCAGCAGCACTGCGACGTCGCCCTCGTAGCTCAGTGAGACCTCCTGGGCGAGGAGCCGCCGTACGTCGGCCGTGCAGATCTCTCCGCGGGCGACGTCGAAGACATTCTTGCCGTGCGTGGCGCTCTCCCAGGTGTCGATGCACTCGATCAGCATTGAGCATCCCTGGGCAATACGGATGACGTCGGCCTCGTCCGGCGGCCAGCTGCCCTCCTGCATCTCGATGAGCATGCTGTTGAAATCCTGTGGGGTGCGCAGGAATGCGTGGTCGAGGGCCATGGGATTCGTGCTCCTGGGTCGGGCGTGAGCGGGTGGCGACTCTATAGACGTTACCTCGATCCGGGGTCGCCGTGAATGATCCGGGCCCTCTCTGACCGGCGTGCCGGCGCGGGTCTCGCCGCTCCCATTCGACTCGCTGCGAGACTCGCTCTGACTCGCCATTGGACTCGTTCTGTCGATAGACTGATCACTGATTTATGAGTCGATTGGTTTATGAGTCACCGACGAAAGGGAGTCATGATGGTTGTCGGGATCCTCACCGAGAAGCCGAGCGCGGCGCGGCACTTCGCCGCAGCCCTCGGCGGCATGAACGGCACGTACAACGGGGAGCAGTTCGTCATCGCCCACGCCCGGGGCCACCTGTACGAGTTCGCCGATCCGCACCGGATGGTCGCGGATCCGGATGCGGCCGAGAAGTACCGCACCTGGGACCTGGGCAACCTGCCGTGGGACCCGCAGCAGCTCGACTGGAGCCTGGAGGTGATCAAGGACGCGGGGCCGGTCGCCCAGGACGTGAAACGCACGCTGGGCAAGTGCGACGAGATCGTCATCGCCACCGACGTCGACCCCACGGGCGAGGGCGGCATGATCGCGGTCAACGCCTTCCTTGAGCTGGGGCTCAAGCCGGGCAAGTGGTCGCGCATGTACTTCACCGACGAGGCCCCGGCGTCGCTGCAGAAGGCGTTTGCCAGCCGCAAGGCGATCGCCTCACTGCTGGACTTCGATGAGTACAAGAAGGCCCGCTACCGCTCGCAGTTCGACCTGCTCTCGATGCAGTTCACGCGCATCGCCACGAACATGGCCCGCCAGTCCGGGCAGGACACGGTGCTGCGCCAGGGCCGGTTGAAGTCGGCGATGGTCAAGCTCGTCGGCGACCAGCTCAAGGCATACAACGACTACGTCAAGAAGCCGTTCTTCCAGAACCGGTTCCGCGACGAGAACGATGTGATGTACACGAACCCGGAGGAGCCGCGGTTCGACCGGAAGGACCAGGTGCCGAACCAGTACGGCCCCTCCCCTGTCGTGCTGGACGGCAAGGCGGCGAAGCAGACTGCGCCGCCGAAGCTGCTGGACCTGGCCGCGCTGTCCTCGCTTCTGGTCGGCAAGGGGATCAAGGCCCAGCTGGTGCTCTCGACCTATCAGAAGATGTACGAGGCCCAGGTCGTCAGCTACCCGCGCACTGAGGACAAGATGATCACCCCCGAGCAGTTCAACGAGCTCGCGCCGCTGGTGGACAGGATTGCCGGGGTCGTGGGGGTGGACGTGAAGCTCCTGACGCACCGCCAGCCGCGGACGACGCACGTGAAGCCGCAGGGCGCGCACGGCGCGAACCGGCCCGGCCCGAAGGTGCCCGCCTCTCTCGACGACGTCGAGCAGCGCTTCGGCAAGGCCGGCCGCCTGATCTACGAGACGCTGGGCAAGAACTATCTGGCGATGATCGCCGAGGACTACGTCTACGAGCAGCAGAAGGGCCACGTCAAGGACTACCCGGACTTCGTGGGCATCGCCAACGTCCCGCTGTCGGCGGGCTGGAAGGCGGTGTTCGACCCGGACGCGGGCGACGACACGGCCGAGGGCGATGAGAACGAGTCTGCCAAGGGTCTGGGCACCAATGCCGAGCCGTTCGTCTTCGAGGGCGCGAACAAGCGCCCGGAGCACCCGAGCATGAAGTGGCTGATGAAGCAGCTGGAGAAGCGTGACGTGGGCACCGGTGCCACCCGCACCTCGACGTACTCCGAGGTGACCTCGACGAAGACGAAGTATCCGCTGCTGGTGGAGAAGGGGCGCAAGCTCACCCTGGCCGAAGCCGGTGACATGAGCTGGCGGCTGCTGCCGGGCACCTGGATCGGCGACCTGGCGCTGACCGAGAAGGTCTACGCCGACATGAAGGAGATCGCCGCAGGCACGGGCCCGAGCGCCGAGGAGCGCCTGGCGGTCGTCGCCGACTGGGTGCGCGAGGACATCGCGACCATGCAGCAGAACGCCGCGACGATGCGCTCCGAGCTGGGACTGAAGGAGGAGGCCGTCACCCGGAAGGAGCGGGCGCAGGGCACCTGGGCCAAGACGGGCAAGGGTGTGGTGTTCGCCCGGGAGTGGGGCGGGCACCGTTTCACCGATGACGAGGTCGCCCGGCTGCTGGCCGGGGAGACCATCGAGTTTTCGGCGAAGAGCACGACGGGCAAGGCCTACGAGGTCTTCGGCGAGCTCGGCGAGAGCACTTTCAAGGGCCGGAAGTTCGTCGGCTTCCAGAAGCTCGGCTTCGGCCGCCGCGACGCCAGCGGCAACGCGCTGCCGCCGGAGTCCTGGTGCCACTACACCTTCACGCCCGAGGAGATCGACCTCCTCATGGCCGGCGAGGGCGTGGAGTCCAGCGACTTCGTCTCGAAGAAGGGCAACCGCTTCCAGTGCAAGGTCTTCTTCCGCGAGGAGAAGAAGGGCGAGGGCAAGAAGATCGTGCCTGACTTCGAGGCTTCCCTGGACTCCCCGCCGAAGAGCTGGTGCGGCGTCGCCTTCACCGACGACCAGCTCGCCGCGCTGGCCGCGGGCAAGACGATCAAGGGCACGGGCTTCACCTCGAGCAAGGGGAAGAAGTTCGACGCCCAGCTCCAGTGGAAGGACGAGGGCGGCAAGAAGAAGCTCGTCCCCTCCTTCGGATGAGGCAGCGCTGACTGACCGCTGAATAAGCATTCACCGATCAGTCAGATAGACTGCCCCGCCACTTACATCAGCGTTATACGGCACCGTCCGACGGCATCGGATCGAACTTTCGAGTCGCCGGGCGGTGCCATTTGTGCGTCAGTCGCGCTCGATTCGATAGGTCTATCTAAGGTAGAGTGGCTATGTATCCCTCATCTATGAGGGCATTCGGACAGGCGCAGACAGACCAGTGGTGGTAGCAGGGAGAGATTCATGGCGAAGATGTCGTATAAGGTGCCGACGAGCCTCAACAGGTCGTTCCTTGACCACGAGATCACGCTCAGCAAGGGTGGCTGGGCGGCCAAGCCCTCCCCCATCAAGCAGCTGTTCTTCTTCGGCGGGGGCGTGCTGGCGCTGCTGTGGGCGGTGACGCAGACCTTCGTGGCGAGCTCGGGGCCGGTGTTCATCACGCTCTTCGTCATCTGGGGCCTGGCACTGATCGTCTACTTCGGCGGGATGACCAAGACCAAGGAGCTGCGGGCGATGAACGTGCCCGCCCTGCTGGCGTATGCCCCTCCCCGGGCGCGCAACGTCTTCACCCGCCGCAGCTCGGACCCGAGCGACTTCTACTCGATCGTCGGCATCGACGGCATCGAAGAGGATGGCCGAATCCACTTCTCTGACGGCGGCGAGGGACAGGTGTATCTGGTCGTCGGCTCGGCGTCTTACCTGCTCTTCGATGAGGACCGCATCGCGATCCTGGACCGGGTCGACGCCTTCTGGCGCAAGATCGACACGAACTGCGAGTGGGCCTTCATCACTACGAAGGAACCCCAGAGGATCTACCACCAGGTGGCCTCGCTTGAGCACCGCAACCACGCCCTGGAGGTCCGCGATCCCGATCTGATCGAGCTGCAGAACGAGCAGTACGACATCCTCACGCAGCACGTCGGCGGCAAGTTCACCTCGATCCACCAGTACCTGCTGCTCAAGGGCAAGAGCGCTGACGCCCTGCGCCGGGCGCACATGGTGCTGCAGGCCGAGGTCGAGGGGTCCGCGCTGATGATCAAGGAGGCGACGGTCCTTGACCGCGAGGAGACCGAACCCATGCTGCGGGTCTTCTACCAAGGCATCGACGACGAACTGCACTCTCTCAAGGCATCACTGGGCTGACCGGGCCGAGCTGGACGAACAAAGGAAGGACGAAGGGTGACATGGCGCTGATGACGAAGGCCCGCGCGCAGCTGGGCATCCCGGGGAAGAAGCCCCGGGGCGGGGACGCGACGGGCGTGCCGGGCGTGGACGAACTGGAGGCTGCCTTCGAGGGTGCTCCCGAGCAGGCCGAGGTGGCCGAGCAGAAGAAGAACTGGTGGCTGCGCCGCCAGGAGATGAAGAAGCTGGAGGGGCGGTTCGACTCGTATCCGCACCTGCTGGCCCTCAAGCCACGGGAGAAGTACGTCTTCCGCTCCGACTACTTCGAGGTCGATGGCTCTGTGGCGTGCGTGCTCGCGTTCTTCCACGACGACGCTGCCCACGACAACTTCGCAGCCTTCTGGGGCATCGACCGGATCCCGGACGGACTCGACGAGCGCGTCACCGCGGTGGTCCTGGAGCAGGTGCGCCGGATGGACGAGAAGTGGGTGGACTCGTTCACGAAGCAGTCTGAGAAGCTCGACCGCCTCGACGCGAACGAGCAGGAGGAGACCGGCACGACCTCCTCCAAGCGCAAGGCCGCGAAGATCTCCTCCGACCTGGAGGTCACCATCGGCGAGATCCAGGACGGCGCGAGCTACCTGTCGGTGCACAACAGGCTGTTTCTCAAGGCCCCGGACCTGGAGACGCTGGACGACTCAGTCGACCGCGTCACGCGCCTGTACATCGACCGCTTCGGAACGCTGAAGGCGGCGGCGTACGCCGGCGAGCAGCGCCAGGAGCTCTCGGGCCTGTTCAAGAACAACGAGAAGAAGCGCGGCAAGGGCTTCCACTTCACTTCGACCGAGCTCGCGGGCTCGTACTCGCTGGTGACCAACGGCCTGAATGACCGCGGCGGCGAGTACGTCGGCTACATGGTCGGCGACGTCAACAACTCGGCCGTGCTCATGGACGTGAACCGGTACGAGCACCACGTCGTCGTGGCCGACGCGACGCTGAGCGAGTACCTGGACCGCCAGCGCGTGTCGAACATGTGGTGCTCGAAGCTCTCGCAGGCCTGCATGCTCGGCAACGGCTCGGTGGTCCACCTCGTGCTGGACGGGGCGGACCTGGACAAACTGGGTCCGACGTTCGAGCGGCTGACCTCGCGGGTGGACCTGAACCGCGGCGACGTCAACCCCTTCGAGATGTTCGGCGACGAGGACGACGAGCTGACGGTCTTCGCCGCGCAGATGGAGAAGCTCAAGCTGATGTTCGAGCAGCTCTATGAGTCGACTGACGGTTCGGTGGCCTCGATCATCCGCAGCGCGCTGGAAGACACCGCAACGGACTTCTACGTCGAGCAGGGCATGTGGCGGCACAACGCCAAGGACCAGCGCCACCGGCTGCGCGTGGTCAACATCCCGCACGAGCAGGTGCCGCGGCTGCAGATGTTCGTCTCGTACCTCGACACCGCGCACAAGGCCCTGCTGAACTCGAGCAAGACCGACCCCGACCAGCTGCGGGCGTACAACGTGCTGCGCGGCATCGCGAACACGATGCTCAGCACGAACGGCGACCTGTTCAACAACCACACGGCTTCGGCCGTGGACGGGGTCCGGGACGCGCGGCGCGTGGTCTACGACTTCTCGCGGCTGATGCGCCGCGGCAAGGGCGTGGCCATGGCCCAGTTGGTCAACATCGTCGGCTTCGCTGTCGGCAAGCTCGGGCTCGGGGACACTGTGGTGATCCACGGCACCGAGCAGATCGACGACCGCGTCAAGAAGTACCTGCGCGACCAGTTCGACCACATGCACGAGCGCGGCGGCCGCGTGGTCTACAGCTACAACGACGTCGACAAGATGCTCGCGGACTCGGACTTCAACAAGTTCGACGCCGCGGATTACACGCTCTTCGGACCGATGCGGGACCGCACGGTGGCGGAGTACCAGAAGCAGCTGCACCAGCAGATCCCGCCGGACCTCGCCCAGCTCATCACGACCAAGGGTGAGAACCTCACCTACCTGCGCCGGGATGTGTCGAACGTGGTCTTCCACCTCGACCTCGCGCTGGGGATCAACCCCTTCCGCGAAGCCCAGCGCAGGCAGGTGCGCCTGGAGGCCGCCAAGGCCGACGAGGCGGCCCGGATGGACCAGCTGATGAAGGACAAGCCGGCCCCCGGCGCGAAACTCACCAGCGCCCGCCAGAGCGTGGAGTCCGAGGAGGACCGCTCCGAGGACCTGGTGGGACGGGCCGACCGCAGGAAGGCCAGGAAGAAGGCCGGGAGCGCTCCGCAGAAGCTGGGCAAGTCATGACGGCCATCACGGACACGACGGACAGGGAGGGAAAGATGAACGGGACCATTACGCTCGCGGCGCGGGCCCGGGCCGCGGCGACTGCCCGGGGCGGGCTGGTGCGCGTCCTGGCCCTGCTGCTGCTCGTGGCACTGGTCGTGCCGCTGCTGATGACGGTGTTCGCGCCGTCGGCGCATGCTGCCGACGACGAGGAGCGCGACAACTACTCGTTGTACCAGCTGGCGTCGAACGCCTCGACGTACTTCAGCCAGGAGAACTCCCCCGAGGGCAAGGACAAGCCCGAGGAGCGGATGAACGAGGACTGGCGGGCGATCACCGCCGACCCGGCGACGGGCGGCAACATGCTCGGCTACGCCGACCCCGAGTTCAGCCTCTTCAACGTGGTCGGCTGGCTCTTCGCAGAGGCGACAGGCTCCACGCAGACCATCGGCTACGACACGCTGAATGGGACGGCCAGTGGCAGCGGCACCAACGTCTACGCCGGCATGGTGGACTACGCCCACTTCGGCGCGGCCAACGCCGACCTCGGTCTGGACACGATGTCCTCGGGCATCGGCGGCCAGATCCTTGCGCTCATCGGCGGCGGCGCGATCTGGCTGCTCTATGCGATGGCGCTGGCCGTGGGCACGCTGTTCTACCTCATCATCCAGCTGCTGAAGGTGCTGAATCCGTTTATGTGGTTCTACCAGGCGGTCGCCGGCGTCGCGGACTCCGGCGGCAACACGAACAGCGCCCACCAGCAGGACCTCGCCGAGGGGATGACCGGCGGCCAGGCCGGCGGTGGTGCCCTGGCGGGACTGCAGCACTGGATCGCGAGCTGGTACGGCCTGCTGCAGTCCATCGCCTGGGAGGCGTTGGTCCCCCTCTTCATCGGGTTCCTGATCATCGGCCTGGTGCTGTTCAAGAAGATGGACCGTGGCTCGGCGATCAAGAAGCTCGTCGTGCGCGTCGTCTTCATCGGCGTGGGCCTGCCGCTGCTGGGCTCGCTGTACACCGGCGTCCTGGACAAGTTCGACGACTCGCTGCTGGGCCAGCACGCCGGCCCGACGCGCGTGGTGCTCTCCACCTACGTGGACTTCGAGGCCTGGATGATGAACGACCGGCTCGGCGTCCCCGACGAGGCCGTCATTGCCTGGGACAACGGCCAGGCCAGCAACCACGCGATGATGTCGGTGCGCACGACTGCACTGGCGATCAACAAGCAGGCGCACGGCTCGACCTTCCGCGACATCAGCGTGGGCCCCGGCGCGACCAACGCCGAGACGGCCTGGAAGAACAGCCTGGTCGGCATGGAGGGCAGCCCCACGGGTGACTTCAATGCGGTGGGTGCGACCTTCGGCATGCTCAACAGCTACATCTCGGGCCAGATCACCTCGGCGTCGGACTTCGAGTCGGGCATCAAGAGTGCGATCACCAACCTGCCGGTCAGCAGCGACGTGAAGAAGGAGTGGTTCATCGACAAAAAGTCCTACGGTGACAGCGACAACTTCGGCGGGCACGGCGAGTCGGACTACATCCCGACCAACCACCCGGTGCTGGCGGTCGGCGGCAAGGGCCTGACCTCCTCGAACCCGGGCGGGAACACGACGAGCTTCTCGACCCAGGGCACCAAGCACGGCTGCGGGTTCTCGGTCTGGGCGGACGACGCCCCGGTCGCCTGCAACATGTCGGCACTGTCGGCGTACAACTACCTGAACACCGGCTTCGGTCCCGATTCGATGACGATGTACAGCTCGAACAACGTCACCAGCGGCCTGACCCGCGAGGACCACATGGCAGTCAGCCAGGTCGGCACGGGCCCGGCGAAGTTCATGTACTGGCAGAACGCCGGGGTTGTCCTTGGCAGCATGGTCCTGCTCGGCTTCTGGTACGCCATCGGCATGCTGGTGGGCGCGGTCAAGCGCACCTTCAGCCTCGTGGCCGCGGTGCCGTTCGCCACGCTGGGCGCGATCGCCGCGATCAGCAAGGTGATCGTGTATTCGGTCGCGCTGATCCTCGAGGTGCTGGTGACGCTGTTCATCTATCAGTTCGTCTCGGAGCTGCTGATCTCGATTCCGGACATCATCTCCGGACCGGTGTCGGCTTGGATGTCCCAGGACGGCCTGTGGGGCTCGGGCATGCTCGGCGGGATCATCGTGGTCATCCTGACCCTGATCTCCTCGCTGCTCATCATCGGCATCACCCTCGCGCTTCTGCGGGTGCGCAAGGTCGTGCTGCAGGCAATGGACGAGGTCTTCACCAAGCTGGTTGACAAGTTCCTCGAGACCAACACCGCGCCGAAGCCGGACAAGAGCGGCATGCTCCCCGCGCTGGCCGCGGGGGCCGGGGCTGGAGCGGGCATGGCCATGGGCAACAAGCTCGCCTCGGGCGTCGGCGGCAAGCTCGGCGGCAGCGGGGCTACGAAGCCCGGCGGTACCCCCGGTGGCGGCAAGGGTTCGTCGACCAACGCCGGCGGCCTGAACGGCGAGCAGAAGTCTCTTGCTCCCGGGAAGGGTGTGCTGGCCCTGGCGGCCGGTCCGAACGACGGCCCGGAGGTCGGCCCCGACGGCGGCAGCCCGGCCGGTCCCGGTCCGGTTCCCGGCGGCGGTGGTGACAGTGGCGGCCGTAGCCCGTCCGCTGGTGGTCCTGAGGGTCCTGGCGACAAGGGCGGTCCTCTGCAGCTCACGGGCGGCAAGGCGGGGAGTTCCCGCTCCGACAAGGAGACCGCGCAGACTCTGAGCAGCAAGGGTGGCCTGTCGAATCTCGGTTACAGCACCGGCCAGGGTCAGCAGCCCGGTCAGCAGGGCACCGGCGGCCGCGGCGGCCAGGGTCCTTCCTCTCGGGGTGGCCAGGCCACTGGCGGCCAGACGAGCTTCGGGCTTGGCGGCGTGCAGGGTGCTCCTGGTACCGGGCAGCCGGGCCAGGGTCAGGCCCAGGGTCAGAAGCATGACGGGCTTCCTGGCGGCACCGACAGCGGTGCACACACCGGCGGCGGCCGCAAGGCGGTCACCGGTCAGTCGGCTCCGGCGCAGTTCGGCACGGGCCAGCAGTCGGCTCCGGCATCCTCGGGCCAGATCCCACGTTTCACCGCGGGTACCGGCGGGCCCGCGCAGGTGAATCCCGTCGCCGCCGCGGTCCCGGGCATTCCGGTCGTTCCGGGCACCCGCGCGACCCGGGCCGCCGAGGGCCAGCAGCCGCAGGCCAAGGCCGGTTCCGGTTCCCGTGCTGTGCAGGCGGGCTCCGGGGCTCCGCAGAAGGGCGGCAGCCAGCGCCGCAGTCCGCAGGCTCCTGTCCAGGTTCCGACCGGCCAGAGCGGTGCCCATCGGGCTCCGGTCCAGCCCCGCACCGGCGCTCGGACGCAGGTGCAGGGCAAGCCCGGTCAGCGGCCGCAGGCTCCGGCTCCGGCTCCGGCTCCGGCCCAGCCTCGTGTCGGCGGCCGGGTCACCGGCGGTGCTCAGGGCAGCCAGGGCGTCCAGCCGGTGCCGGGTAGCGGACGCCGTTCGGCATCGCAGGCTCCGGTACAGGCTCCGAAGGTCCCGGTTCAGCAGCCGTCGCAACAGGCTCCGGCCCGGACGCGACGGACGGCGGACCCGGCTCCGAAGCGTACGGACGGTCCCGTGTCGCGGAAGAGGTCGGCTGAGGACCCGAAGGACTGATCCGATGGTGATGAGGGCGGCGCACTCCGACAAGGGGTGCGCCGCCCTTGGTCTGTCGGCGGAGAAGGGACGGAATGGATGAATCTGCGAGTCAAGGCGCGCGACGAGTTCCCGCGGGGCTGGTGGCACTCGGGCCGGTGGTGGCTCGAGGGGGCGCGCGAGCTGGGGGTGAACTGCCTGGCTGCGCTGGCGGCTGTGCTCTTCGCGCGCGAGGCGCTGCGGCTGGTCCGCGATCGGGACAGCCCCGATGACCTGGCACGCCGGCGGGTGCCGACGGAAGGCTGGGTGGCCGGGCTCCTGCTCGGCTGCATGGTCTTGGGCAGTTCGACGGCCCTGGCAGCGCCGGCGGGCTCTTCTGGTCGGGGCCTGGTCCAGGCGGCGGTCCTCGTGGCCATGCTGTGGTGGCTGGCCAACGTGTTGGTTTCTTTAACCGCCCTGGCGGTGCTGGCCAGGTCGCGGATCCGGCATCGCGACGTTTGGGCCGAGATCGATTTCATCAAGGCTCACGCGCCGAAGTACGGACGGCCTCCGGAGACGGTCGAGGAGTATCGGGCGCTGCGCCTGAAGGGCGGACGGCTGCAGGGCCCGTAAGAGATAGTCAGCAGTCAGACGCAAGAGGCCCCCAGCGCCCCGGTTCAGTCCCTCCTGGGTCCTTTGTCGAAGATCCGCGAGATGCGATCGATTCCTTCGGCGCTGAAGATGTCCGAAACGGCACCGGCGGTCCCGCTGCGCGGAAGCTCCGAGCGCAGGGTCAGCTTGGCGTAGCCCCTGGTCGGCCGAGACTCGATGACGTAGACGATCTCGTGCGAGACGAAGGCCGAGGTGTCCGAGTCCGGTTTCTTCTGGTGGGTGAGCACCCGGAAGCCGGGACGGTCGCCGATGTAGTCGAAGAACCTGCCAAGCTTCTCCTCCTCGAGCCGCCGCCGCTCCCGCGCGTTGTGGCCCGAGACCTCGATCAGGTGGATGTGCGTGCAGTCGACATCGTCCGTCGGCCGGCGGATGTCATCGAAGTCCCAGGTGGCTCTTGCCGCACGCAGCTGCTCGTCGCTGGGGTACGCCACCCGCTCCTTGTAATACCTGATCGGCCCGATGCGCGTCATACCCGACCTCCTGCATCCTGTCCGGTGCACGGGTGCGTCCCGGAAAAGAAAAGGCAGAGCCCCGCGGACGCGTGGTCCACGGGGCTCTGGTGCTGCAGGTGGATGGGGGCAGTCAAGAGGTCAGCCTCCTCAACCGCAGTACTTGGTCTTGACGGCCTTGCCCTGCTCGCTGTCGACGGGCACGAGCACGACGTCGTTGACACCGTTGGAGAAGACGAACTCCATGGTCGACTTGTCCTTGCCGAAGCTGATCGAGCCGGTTTCGGTGGTGCTGCGCCCAGCCTCGGTCCAGTCCACGGAAGACTTGGACTCATTGATCTTGCCGGTGCCGCGGACGGTGTAGGCGTCCTCGAGCTCACCCTTCGCGGCGGCCGCCTTCGGGTCATCGAGGACAGAGTTGATGGAGTTGCAGGCGAGGTCCTGGCGGCTGGCAGTGTCGAAGTAGGTGATCTGGTCGCCGTCCACCACGACGATGTCGCCATTCTGGCCCTCGGAGGTGGCGAAGTACCGCCCGTCTCCGCCGGAGCTGCTGCAGCCGGTGAGCACGAGCGCGGCGCATGCCAGGGCCGCCGCGGTCGCGGCCAGATTGGTCCGCGTCACGTGTGCGGTCCTGGTGATGTTCATGGCTTCTCGTCCTTTTCGTCGGTCCTGTCGTCCTGGCTCTGTGTCCAGGCAATGAGTGTTCGGAAGGGTTCAGCGTCTCGGCTCCACAGTTCAGAACCGTTTCCCCGAGCCCCCGTTCCCAGGCCACGCCCGGGAGCCGAAGCTGGACCATCCACGCCCGCCTGGACGGACGATCTGCTCAGCCGGGGCTGAGCGGGATTTCCACTCGTATACCTGTTTTCTCTACCAGTATGGCAGACCACGTACCACATGTACCACCTTGCACATGTCAATCAGGAGACGACAGGGACAACTCCAGGCACAGGGAGCAGCAGGCGTGGCTCTCGGCCGCGAAGGTCACGAGGACGTCGGCGCTGTGCCCGGTGTGCCATTCCGGGCCGTCTGGACCGGGGACGGCACCGCAGACGGGCAACAGGTCTTCGGGACGGGCGTAGAAATGGTGGACAGTGGTCTGGGCGGCGGATGCAGTAGGCATGAGCCCATTGTCCATCAGCACTGGTCGACCTGGTCAGGAGCTTTCGTCTGAACGCAGGCCAAGACCGAGGTTAGGCCTGAAGAGGTTCGTCGCAGGCTTTGCAGGCCTTCCGGCTGCCAACACCGGATTCGTCGACGACCAGCAGCCTTTTGGGGTTGTCGTCCCAGACATTGCCCACTGAGTTGCACCAAGCAGGGTGGAAGACCTTACCTGAGCTCACCACGTAAACCTGGCCTGGACCTATTTTGGGTGAGCCATCGCTGCGGCGTGATGCTGGTTCAACGGGGTGTAGCTGTCCTAGTTCTTTGGACTCCTGCTTGGCTTTTGCTGCGGCCTGCCAAGCGCGGCGCGGACGAGGTGTCATTGATCCATCAGTTTCTGTTGAGGCCGAAGTCTTGTCATCAGTGCGTCATTGTAGTGGGACTCGGCCGAATCCACTTCGTAGATGGCGTGCCGGCCCCGAGAACGCGAAGAAGGCTGAAGACAACGGCAGGCTAACTACGGCCTCCGCAACAGGTATGCGCACGGGACCAACGCCGACCCTAGCGACGTGAGCGCGCACAGGCAGTCGTACGTCCAGCTCCTCAGAATGCTCGAGTCTTTGGTGCTCAAGATAGGCGACGACTTCCAGGTGTCGGTCGCACAGAACACCGCAACTGCCAGAGGCCGCGCAGCTGTTGCTGGAGGGGAACAAATGATCGACGGGGGTGTTCACGATCAGGTCCCACAACATCGGACATGCAGCCGTGCTTGGCGGAGGAGCATATCGCTGATCGTCGCCTAGCTCGACGGCAGGCCGAGCCTATCGAAGAACGCCCTGTTCCGCTCTGTGGCCGCATTTACGAGACCGTCGAAGCTGATGACTTCGATGTAGGCCTTGTAGGGCTCGATGTAGCCGAAGTACCCGAGCCCGTCATGTGTCTTGGTCAGGCCCGACAGCTTGCACATGCGCTCCATCGTCGGCGTCAGGTCCGCGATGACGTAGCAGAAAGCCGGCGGCTCCTGCGCGCTCGACGGGATCGGTCGCCCAGTTGCAGTCGCCGCCTTGCCCTCACGGACGCGGGCGACGTAGTCGAGGCACTGTGCGATGGGGTTCTTATCCTCCGCCGTCGCATCATTGCGCATGGGTCGCTTTAGCTCGACGACGACGATCGACTGCAGCGGCAGCTTCTGCCCTTCGGACGCGAGCACAGGCAAGTCCGGCTCGAGCACCCGGGTTGCCAGAATGTCTGGTCTGCTTGTCGAGGCATCGTCCGTGACGGGCATGTTCTTGAGCGTCTTGTCGGACGCGAGGTAGTCGTGGAAGACGAGCCGCTCGTCGAGGATCCAGAGGTTTGACGCGTCGACCCCGACCTCGTTCGAGTCCTGCCGCATCGGGAAAAGCAGCTCATGGATACGGTCCTCGCGGGCGTACTTGCCGTTGCCGTCCGACTCGATGAGTTTCGCGAGGATGTCGAGGGTCGTTCGTCGTCGGGCGACGTAGTTCGCCAGGTCGGACTGGTTGAACTCCTTCACCATCTCAAGGTACTTGGCGAGGCGCTCGTCGTAGTCTTCGGGCTTGTCGCCGCTTGAATCCGCGAACACGGCCTGGCCCTCTGCCAACAAATCGGTTTCGATCCTCTGGGCATGCTTGTGCAGCTCCATTTCGAGGTCTGTGTCCTTCATCGACGGGTCCACGACGATCCCGGCTGATTCGATGCGCTTCATGAGCGGGCGGTACTTCGGCCCCTTGGTGCTCACGTATTGGTGGATCCGCTCCTTGCTCGCGACCTGCGCCGATGCCAGCGGCTCGATCAGCGCCTTCGAGACCTCCTGCAGGACGCCTGTTCGGATGTCGTCGAGCGTCGGCTCGTCGATCAGGGCGTCGCCCGCCATGCGCTCCGGCAGGTCGAAGTCCGTACGGTCGGCCCTGACGTGGTCGTTTAGGTAGGTCGAGGACAGGTAGCAGACGTAGGTGAACTCAGTTGAGGTGCCGTCTTTCATGCGCGCGTAGAGGCCCGGCAGCTTCCCCGCGATGCTCTCGTCTTTGACGACCCGGTTCGCGGCGCACCAGTGCAGGCGCGGCGTCGCGTTGCGGGCCGAAGTCTTGAGGCGGAGGTTGAGCATCTCGAACGTCTGACCCTTGACCTCGAACGACGCTGCGGTCTCGGAGTGCCCGAGCTCTTCGACAAAGTCCTTGAGTGAGAACGTTTCATCGTCGTCAGACACGAACACGTCGGGAGCGCCGCCGTCGCGGAGGAAGTACCAGATACAGTGCTCGAAGATTTCGCGCGCGATGGCCTCAACCGTCTTCGCCGCGCTCTGCTGGTACGGCTTCTTGAAGCCTTCCAGACACACAGAGCTGCCGGCATCGGTCAGTCCGTCGGGCGCGTCGTCGCGCACGACGTCCTGACTGACCGAGAACCTGAACTGACGTCCCGCAAGGGTCCCACCTTCGTAGTAGGCGCTGCGCACCTCGACGCGATCGAACGCCACGAGCCAGAGGAGCCGGCCCACGCCGCGGCAGCCGATACCGGCCTTGTAGTCGCTGTCGAGCGTCTCGAAGGACGTCATGTTGTCGGGCGTGAACCCGATGCCGTTGTCCTCGACGCTGAAGCCGGTGATGATCTTGAGCGGTGCGCGGCCAGGAGCGCCCGCGCTAAGGTCGAACGCGCCCTGCTGCTCCCGGTGAATCCGGACGGTGAGACGCCCTCGGCCAGCAGCATCGTCGGGGAACCGCGCGTCGATCGCCTGGATACCGTTGACGACCGCCTCGTGGAGCGGGAGCAGCGCATGGGTTTTCGGCAGTGTCGTGTTCCGCACCCGCCCTGCCAGCGATGTCTTCAGCGCCATGGTCCCTCCTCCGTTCGTTCGATGTTATGACAGTAGCCGCGACCACTGACGTGGAACTTGTAATGCCTCGTTCCAGTCTGACTCAACCACTCGACCGGCAAGACATGAATATCAATGGGAAGAGCAGTCGAGCACGGCCACGTCCGGATCCCCAGCGTGACGGTCGCGCGCCCTTCGATCACCGCATGCTCATCGGCCCCCACGAGCGAATCAATCTAGCGATTTCGCTGGCAAACCGGGCAAAAATGACTCGAACGATTCATGAAACGTTCGCGTATGATCGGCGTTGCGCATCGCTTGCAGGGGTGCCCAGCGAGCCCATAGACACTTAGACCTAGGGAAAACCAGCCCTTCTGTCAGTCATCCTCGTAGTCGCCTTCAGCTAGTTCCTCATCCAGGTCAGCAAGCTGAGGGGCTGTGGGAGTTCCGATTGGTTCCGGGCCGCTGATCTTGAACATCATCCAGATACGGGCCGTGAGATTCGCGCGCCGTTGCTCGAAGAATGCGGTGAACTCGTCAACGGAGTGCGGTAGCGGCGACGGCAGGGCATGTCGTTCGAGGAATGCGCTTCGATTATCCGGGGATGGATACTCCGCAGCAAGCCAGTCGTCCGGCGCTTTGTCAGACTTGCCGATGTTTTCGAGCCCTGGGAGCAGCTGCAGGTTCGGCAGGCGGTCCCGCTTTGAGACAAGCTCCTCGATGGATTCCGGGGTGAACAGCGGTGTGCCGTCGGGGTTCTTGAGACGCGCCAGTACTTTCTTGTTGACCCGCGCGGCCGGAAATACATGGTCGACGTGGAACAGGTTGCGCGTGTCAACATGCGGGAACAGGGCTGCAAGCACTGCAAAGGTTCGGGCTTTCCCGTACTCCAGGGTCAGGATGTCGTCGACCAGGGCATCTGTGACTGCGAGCGACTTGCCGCGAAGTGCCATCGCCTGCTCGATTGCTGCGACCGGGAACCCCGAGGCACCCTGCGCCTTGATGACCTCGCGCAGGTCACGAAGCAAGGTGTCCAGGCCAGAACCCCAGACACCGCGGACGATGAGGGACCGCAGAACCCATGACCGAAGAGCTTCACGATCTTGGCGGGACGCAGGTGACTCACGGTATGCGTGTCCGAGTTTCCGGCGATGCACGTAATACGCAACCGGGATGAGGACGCTGTCCGCGGTGAGTGCACCGCCGGACAGACCGAAATCGCTAAGAAGTCCGACTGCAACATGGAGGGATGTACTCATGACATCCCAGCCGGCCTCGAGCTTGGCCATGTTGGGCGTGCTGAAGTTTTTGACCTTGAACCCGATGTCACCGATGTCCGCAAGCACCAGTCCCGATTTCAGGATCGTGTCCCGGGAGAAGTTGAACCCGTTTCCCGTCTGGTTTAGGGAGTCCACCAGGCCATGGACAGCGGCACGGGCGTCACCCTCCCATTGCGCTGTGGCGATGGACAGGAGCAGGTCGCTGTAGGAGAGGACGGTGCCGCCGGAGTTGACTCGCACAAAGATGTCGAGGACACGTTCAATGTCCTGCACGTCTTCTTCATAGAAATGGAGGCTCGCGCTGTGGTGGATCGCCTCCCAGAGCTTAGATGCGAGCTCCATTGCTTTCAGGTTGTTCCCGACGCCGTACTTCGCCGGAATCATCATCATTGCTGAAGGTTCGGCTGCGTCGAAGATCTCGGATACCGGAAGCCACGACTTGCTCTTGTCGGCTGCCGCTGCGTCGATGTCGGTTTTGGTCAGGAATTGGAAGTGGTACTTGAGGCCGAGCTCATTCTCGGGGGCTTCATCCAGAAGGTTCAGGTAGAGACGACGCTCCGGGTAGGACCATGGCTTGTTCGCCCAGCCGCCATGGACCTTATAGGCGTAGGTACCTCGAAGTCCGATATTGAGGGACGTCAGTCTCTGCTGACCGTCAAGGACCGCGATGACTTCACGGTCGGTGGGTATGTCGACCACTGGGTTGTGGCGATTGTTGAAAGCGCTGTAGTCCTTCATGAATCCGTAGAACTTGAACTCGCTGACTGTCGCCGGCAGCACCTTCCACGAGAGGAAGCTCCCAACCGGGTAACCGCGCATGATGGAGTCGAACACCCGGATGATCTGGGTAGGTTTCCAGACGTACTCTCGCTGGATTGCCGGAAGTATGAGCTTGTTCTCCTGGATCTGTCGCAGCGCCTTTGCGATCGACATCGGCTCTTTGTGTCCCATGGGCCACACTCTACGCGGCACCCCAAGATCCGAGTTGAGACACACAAGGTTGTCATTATCCATTTTCGCAATGCTGGCTTGAGGGCCGCCTTCTTTGCCAGGTGCTCGGCCTGAACTATCCAGGGATGAGCCGCTGATTCGCCGTGCAATCGGTCAGCGCCGGCGGAAGAATCGGTGCCAGTAAGCCTCTTCTGCGTCCATCAGCATCTCGTAGGTCCGTTCGGCCACGAATTTTCCAAAGTAGGGGCGTTCTTCGACGTTCAATGCTCCCAGGGAGACAAGGGCGGCCGCCAACAGCGCATCGTCCTCGATCGAAGGCTCTACCCATTCGCGCACGCCATCGGCGGCAAGGTCCTCCCACACGTGGGGCGAGGTTGCTATGGCCTCTCTGGCCGCGGCAACGCGTACCTTCACGTCCCCGCTGCGGGACCGCATGTATAGGTGGACCTGATATTCATCCGAAGCCGGAGCAGCAAAGGGTGGTGCACCGCAGGCGGGCGGACGGTGCGTAGGAATGACCTGGTAGCGTGCCCGGACAGGGTGCTGCCGGTCGTGGAGGGTCTGCCGGATTTCCCTGATGCGGTGCCCTGGGCGCAACGTCGCACTGCCAGGGATATGGTCATCCCGCCCTGTCTCGTTGTGTGGTGCCATGGCGTGTCCCGACAATCGGCCGACGGAGCTCCCCTCCTCCATCGTAGGCCTGGCTCGAATGGAGGTTGAAGGGCCATGGAACAAGGCGGTCGCAGTCATGACGTGTGTCCGTTGAGCCGAACGACATACGGACCGTTTCCGTGGCAGCGGCTGCGGCGTGCGAACATCCTTGATATGGCAAAGTCACCGAAGAGGCCGGGCCCTGAGCTGTGGTCCGAGGGGTTGATGTGGGTCGAGGCAGCCGAGATGCAATGCGCGCGGTACGAGCGTCTGGTCCGGGAGAACGAACAGGCGCGTGAGGACGCACACCGCCGCCGAGACTGCGCGGAGCGCCCGTGGATACGGGGCTTGGGCGATCCTCCTATCCTCGTACCGACCGTGGCCTTGGGATGGCAACAACAGGCCGAGCTCTCGTTCCTGCTTGTGGCGATCCAGCACGTGCAAACTGCCGAGGCCAGCCTCCCAAAGGAGCACCGACCGAAGACCGTGCTCGACGAGGATCGGATCCTGTACCTGCTGCGGGACTTGAGTGAGCATCGCGAGGATGCCGAGGGACGGGCGCGGCGGGAGCTGCTGGAATCAGAACACGCTGCGATGCTTCAGAAGATCCACGAGATGCTCGCGATGAGGCGGGGCGGAGAGAGCGAACTGGAAGCGCTCCGGGTGAAGCTGGAGGCCTACCCGCCAATGTTGTTTGAGCTACCCATACCCGACGACGAGGAGGTCTGGCTGGCTGGTATCCCTCTCACGCGGATCAGGGTGTGGCTCATCGACGCGCGCTGGTGCTTCCGTCGGGCGCTGGCGGAAGTGGGTGTGGTGGCACCGGAGCCGCTTGCTTCCACGGTCACAGACGACGACACCTATGACTGGCCGAGTCTGCGGCTCAGGTATCGGGCATGGGAACTTGAGTGGCAGGGCGAGGAGAAGCTGTCGGAGGATGAGAAACGGGCGCAGGAGATAATGGACGAGATGGACCCCATCGTGGATGGCCTGCTCGCTGAGTACTTTAATGAACAGGAGGCCAAGCGCGACGACGAACGGGAGCCAGGTCAATGATTCGTGGATTTCCACACGTCGTGCTGCTGCTCAGAATGAGCACCGCCCCCGCCCACGCGCGATGGAGGTTATGAACCGCTCCCCCGGTCCAGCCAGAACTGAGGCACCTGCTCCATCGAGTTTTCCCCATACGCCAAGGCACCTCTAGAGACAGCCTGCTGCTGATGCTGGACTGGATCCATGCTCAGTTACGAAGACATCATTTTGCTCGGTGAGGAACGGGTCCTGGTCATCCAGGAGCACAGGGAAGGCAGCTGCTCGTGTGGCCAGACCTGGGATTGATCTGCGTCGGCAGAGGCCTCAACCCGTCGCGCTCAGCTTTCCGGCCAGATGACCTTTTCGCCCATCAGCTTTAGGAACACAGCATATTCCTCCACGGTCAGCTCGCCGCGGGCGGCAGCGCCAGCGACCGCGTCTCTCCTGGACCAAAGGTACGGCGGACGCTCCTCCCGCGGGACCGCATAGATTGTCATATCGAGGCCCGCGAGCGTTTCTACCAGGTTCGGATTCTGGCTGGTTCTTGCTTGCGAAATCACAAGGCTGACTTTGTCCCACTCGAGGTCGTAATCCTCCGGGGATAGCGGAACCGCAGCAAGCCCATGAGCCCGGTTGCGCGGTAGGTGGCTTCCAAGCATCACAGTCAATGGCGGTTCACCACCGCTCATACGGTTCAAGCAGTATCGCTGGTCTGCAGCCTTCTCAGTTCGTTCTTCGAGGGCGTAGGGGTTGGTGCTGCGGGCAGCGAAGATCCTGGTCGTATCCAGAGCCCTAAGCTCGTCTACCGGGAAGATCGAGTCATACCTGGTTCCAAAGAGCACACGGTCAAACGGTTTTCGATGGGTCCAGTGCTTCTTGATCCGAGATCGGATGTCGTTGGACTGTCCTATGTAGAACTGACGGTACTCATCGAAGACCATGATGTATGCGCCCGCGACGCCGTCCCAAGACTTCAGCGACTGCACTGGCTTGAAGGTGCGGCCTTTGGTCAGGACATGGTCCAAGGCACCCTCAAAGTCGTCCTGGTCCAGGGATGAGAAGTACTTCATGGACAAGTCGAAGTTGGTCAGCGCCGCGTCCCGATACGCCAGGAGGAACACATCCGAATGCTCGGTGTGCTCCTCATCGCGGTACATCCAGGCACTGTCGTTCCAGACCTCTTCGGGCCATTCCTCTCGTCTTGGCTTCTCCTTCGGCTTCCGGTTCGGGTACGCGTAAAGCTCCCGGGTCATCTTGTGGCCGAATCGGCTTGCACGCAGCTGCTCTCCGAAGTGTTCGATGCCTGGATGAAGAACAGGCTTGGGTTCCCTCATGGGATAGAACCTATCCGGAAAACGTTCCTTCTCCCGCGACGGCCGCGCGTGCTCTTAGGGGACGCTGGCAAAAAAGACACCCTCTGCTCGAAGGGGAACGGTTTTCGGGCTCCTCTGAATGCCATATGGAATACCACGGAGGTCCGGAGATTCAGCCTCGTGGTGATTTTGCTCTAGGTTTCGGCTGACACTTGGGGCAGCGATATGACGAACGGTTCATGAACGGCTCGCGCACGATGAGGGCACCGCAACGTTCGCAGGGCTGACCAGCCCTTCCGTATGAATGCAAAAAACGGTCGAAGTACCCGGAGTCCCCGTTGACGTTGACGTACAAGGAGTCGAAACTCGTGCCGCCGGCGGCCAAGGCTGCGTTCATGACGTCCCGGGCGGCTTCGATGACCCGTTCCGCGTCGCCGCGCCGCAGTTTGTCGGTGGGCCGGGCGTAGTGGAGTCGTGCCTTCCACAGGGCTTCGTCAGCGTAGATGTTGCCTATTCCGGATATGACGGTCTGGTCCAGGAGGGCCCGTTTGAGTCCCGTCCTGCGCGCCTTGACCTTCCGGTAAAACTCATCGAAGGAAAAGTTGGGGTCCAGGGGGTCGCGGGCTATGTGCGCCGCTTCCTCTGCAATTTCGGGCAGGGGCGTCTCGCCCAAACCGCCGGGGCCGCCGTCGGGCGTCGGGATGAGGGACGTGACGAACAAGCCGCCAAAGATCCGCTGGTCCACGAACCTGAGCTGCCCGGGCATGCCATCGGACGCGCTCAGCCGGATCCGGACCTTGAGGTGCTTTTCATCCGGCACCTGGGGATCCTGCATCAGCAACTGCCCGCTCATCCCCAAATGCGCCATCAGGGCCGTACCGGGCAAAGCGGTGTCCGAGCCTGCCATGGACAAGGGCATCCACAAGAACTTCCCGCGGCGCACGACGTCCAGCACCGTAGCGCCTTCAAGGTTGCCGATGAAGTCCTCGGTACCCAGTGCATGGCGTCGGATGGACCTGGGGTCCAGGACCTCGACGCCGGTGACCGTGCGGCCGCGAACCCAGCGCGCGAGGCCGCGGCGCACCACTTCTACCTCGGGAAGTTCGGGCATGGATCAGGAAGAAGCCGGTTCGGTGGAGGCTGTGTCCAGCGAATTCAAGGCACGCCAAGCGTCCGCTGCGGCTTCCTGTTCCGCTTCCTTCTTCGAGTGGCCCGAACCCCGCCCATAGGGGGTGCCGCCAATGTTGAGCACGGCTTCGAAGGTGCGGGCGTGGTCCGGCCCGGAACCTTCCACGGCGTAGTGGATGGTGCCGAGTTGCCGGCTGGCTGCCAACTCCTGGATGCTGGTTTTCCAGTCGGTTCCGGCACCGAGGGCACCGGCGTCCTTGAGCAACGGACCCACGAGGCGCATCACCAGTTGGCGCGCGGTTTCCATGTCATTGGAAAGGTAGGTGGCGCCGATCAGCGCTTCCATGGTGTCCGCGAGGATAGAGGCTTTGTTCTTGCCGTCGGTGATCTTTTCGCCCTGGCCAAGGTAAATGAACTCGCCAACGCCGAGCTTGCGGCCGATACCTGCCAAGGCGCGCGTACTCACGACGGCGGAACGCCGCTTTGCGAGCTCACCTTCAGGGAGCTCAGGATGGTCGCGGTACAGGGAATCGGTGACGGAGAATCCCAGGATGGAGTCGCCGAGGAACTCGAGGCGCTCGTTGGTGGGGATACCGCCGTTCTCATACGCGTAGGAGCGGTGTGTCAGAGCAAGACGAAGCGTCTCGGTGTCAATGGAGACACCGAGACGCTTCAGAAGCTCTTCAGTTGAAGACATCCTTTGTCAGCCTGTGCGGCAGATTAGGCGTCTGCGACCTTGCGGCCCTTGTATTCAAGGAACAGCGCGGTGCCGGCGGAGTCGGTGACGACCTTTGCCTGGTGCGGCAGGCTGTAGGTGACCTGACCGTTTTCGATGGTCTTGACCAGGTTGGGGGCAGTTGCCTTCCACTGGGCACGGCGTGCGCGCGTGTTTGCGCGAGACATTTTCCGCTTGGGAACAGCCACGGCTATCTCATTTCTCTCTTAGTCCAACAGTTACTAATCAGTTTGCCGGTCAGTCTTAGCCAGATCAGCTAGGGCAGCCCAGCGAGGGTCCAGGACCTCGTGGTGGTGCCCCGGCTCGTCTTCCAGGCGCGCCCCGCATTCGGAGCACAAGCCTTGGCAGTCTTCCCGGCACACCGGCTGGAACGGCAGCATGGTGACTACTGCGTCCCGCAACACCGGCTCAAGATCGATCAGATCGTGCTCGACTCGACGTTGCTCTTCATCGTCTTCCCCGTCCGAAAGCTCTTCGCCTTCGTAGAAGAAAAGTTCTTGCACATTGACCTCAAGGTCATACGCAAGGGGATCCAGGCATCGACCGCATTCGCCAGTTACTCCGACGATTGCGGTTCCGGATACCAGAATTCCTTCGTGTACGGCCTCAAGCCGGAGATCCAGCTCGACATCCGAGCCTTCCTCCACGCCAATGAGTGCCACACCAAGGTCACTTGGTGCAGGCACATGCTCCTTGAGTGTCCGCATGGTTCCTGGACTGCGTCCAAGGTCCTTGACTACCAGCGCCAAGGGCGAACTTGCATCTCGCTTAATGAGAACTCCTGTAGAACATATGACCGACGTACCATCTTAGCCTGATCGCGTGCGAGGACTCAAACCGGCGACGGGCGCGTAAATGCGCCAACGTGTTCAGTTTGGGAATTGCGCGCGAACGGCTGCGGGCACGGCTTAAAGCCTACCCCTTACGTTGCTGTTCTGCCGAAGGCTCGCCCGCGAGCAGTCGTCGAAGGACGGATTTGGGCACGAAATCCGAGATGTCGCCCCCCAGGACGTTGACCTCTTTGATGAGCGTCGAGGAGAGATGGACGTAGTGCGCCTCGGCGGGCAGGAAGACCGTTTCGACGCCGGTAAGCTGCCGGTTCATGGTGGCCATGGGCAACTCGTAATCGAAATCCGAGGAGGACCGCAGTCCCTTCACGATGGCCGAGACGCCCCTGTGGCGGCAGTACTCCGCCAGCAGGCCTTCACCCATGGGTTCGACGATGATGCCACGCAAGGACGCCAAGGTTTCCCTGGCCATCTCCATGCGGTCCTCGAGGCTGAAGCGGTACTTCTTGGCGTAGTTGGTGGATACCGCCACGATGACCTCGTCAAACAGCCCGGCCGCGCGGGCAATGACTTCAAGATGTCCGTTGTGGATGGGGTCAAAGGATCCGGGGCAAACCGCACGTCTCATGACACGAACCTACCCCAAAGCTTCGCCGGGATACCATGGCTGACATGTCACCGGCAGGAAGCAGCGCCCCACCCGTCCACACGTCCCTGCCCTGGCAACGGGCGGCTGGCGGAGCCAACCTCCTGTCCCCCGATGGCGGCCTGGGCGTCACCATTTTCGAGGAGATGACAACCCTTGCTGTCGCCAAGGGAGCCATCAACCTCGGCCAGGGGTTCCCGGACGAGGACGGCCCCGCCGAAATGAAGGAGGCCGCACGGGCGGCCATCCAGGCAGGGGCCAACCAGTATGCGCCCGGCAAAGGGTTTCCCCGGCTCCGCGAGGCAGTAGCTGCACACCAGGAACGTTTTTACGGCCTCACCCCGGATCCGGACACTGAGGTCATCGTCACCACCGGCGCCACCGAAGCGATCGCCGCCTCCTTGCTGGCATTCGTCCAGCCCGGGGACGAGGTCCTGACGTTTGAGCCTTTTTACGATTCCTACGGGGCCATCATTGCGATGGCGGGCGCCAAACACGTTACCGCTCCCCTGGCCGCCCCGGACTTCCTGCCGGACCTGGACGCCCTGGAAGACGCGTTCAGCAACCGGACCAAGGTGGTGCTGCTGAACAATCCACACAACCCCATGGGTACTGTCTTCCCGCGCGACGTCCTGGCCAAGGTGGTTGAACTGGCGGAAAAGTACGACGCCATCATCGTTAGCGACGAAGTCTACGAACACCTGACCTTCGGCGAAGCACACATCCCCGTCACGACGCTCCCCGGAGCCGCTGAACGGACCATCACGATCTCTTCTGCCGGGAAGACGTTCTCCTTCACCGGGTGGAAGATCGGTTGGCTCAGCGGACCGGCCCACCTCGTCGCCGCCGCCCGTACGGTCAAGCAGTTCCTGAGCTACAGCTCAGGAACCCCGTTCCAAGAAGCCGTGGCGATCGGGCTCGGCCTTCCGGACGCCTTTTACGCGGATATTGCGGCCACGCTGAAAGAGAAGAGGGACATCCTCGCGGCGGGGCTGCGTGAGGCGGGATTCGGCGTCTACGTACCGGGCGGAACGTACTTCATCAACGTCGACGCCGCAACGCTTGGCATCACCGATTCGGTGGCCCTGGCCCGGCGCCTCCCGGACCTGGTGGGAGTAGCTGCGATCCCTGTCCCCGTCTTTTGCCACGCGGAAGGAGCAGAACGGACGCGAAGCCTGCTGCGCTTCGCCTTCTGCAAGAAGACCGCTCTCCTGCATGAAGCCGCTTCGCGCCTCGCTACCCTGCAGGACAAGCTCTGAGCGCCAAGGGCGTCCGGCACGACGCGTCACGGTTCCTTCGCACCACCGGCCAGCACGCCACGATCGATGCCGATCCACTGGTACCGGGAAGCTACATCCTGAGCATTGGCGGCGCCGAACAGTCGCACGTGAACCTTGCCCATCCCAATGAGATCTTCTATGAGTACCTCCGCCGGATAGGCCACGTGGTTGACCTGGTTGCCGAGCCGGCGGCCCCGGTCTCGGCCCTGCACCTTGGGGCAGGCGCGCTGACGCTCGCCCGCTATATCCAGGCGACGAGGCCCGGTTCCGTGCAGCACGCAGTCGAGTTGGAGCGGGAGCTCTTGGACTTTGTGCTCCAGAAGCTGCCGATGCCCGAAGGCACCCACCTGACCACCCACATCGCAGATGCCCGCGAAGCACTCGCTGCCCTTCCCGCCGGACTTGGATTCGACGTCGTCATCCTCGATATCTTCTCCGGCCCCGATGCTCCCCCGCACATCGCCTGCCGGGAGTTCTATGAAGAGGCTGCCCGGCGGCTGGCCCCCGGCGGTGTCCTCATTATCAACGTGGGAGACGAGCCCGCCCTGACCTTGGTGCGGAGCCAGGTAGCAGCCCTGCGCCAGGCCATGCCTGATGTCGCGGCGGTTGCCGAGGCCGGAATGTTTGAAGGCCGATATCCCGGCAACATCATCCTGGTAGGCACGCAGGCGCCGTGGCCTGCGGACTGGTCACGCGAACTCCTGGCCCGTGGACCGCATCCGGCCGCCGTTCTCAGCGGAGTGGAACTGGACAAGATCTCCGATTAGGCCGGTTCGGCATGTCCGATCAAGCCGGTTCGGCGAACCACAGTTTGGTTTCGCCGTACTTCTTGTCCGAAAAGCACTCCATGGCCTCAGGCCACCCTGGTTCGGCGCTGCGTGAAGACCGCTCCACAACAACTACTGCTCCTTCATCCAAGTGCGGGGCCAGTTTCCCCAACACTGCGCTCAGGGCTGCCTCGTCCAAGGGATACGGCGGGTCCAGGAACACGAGGTCCCACAGGACGTCCCCACCGGCGCGCTCGAGGAATGACTCCACTTTGGACCGGTGGACGGAGACGGTCTTCCTGCCCAGGACCTGGTTGACCATGTCCGCATTCCGTTGACAAACATCGCTGGCACGGGCATCAAACTCCACCAGCTCAACGCTGCGGGCGCCACGGCTTGCCCCCTCGATTCCCAGCGAACCGGAGCCTGCGTAGAGATCCAGCACGCGGGCGTCATCGATCACGGCCAAGGACTCCAACCGGGAGAAGAGCGCTTCCTTGACACGGTCCGTTGTTGGCCGCGTCGCAGTGCCCGGAACGGATGTGAGCGGGTTACCGCCGGCTGCTCCCGCAATGATGCGGCTCATGGGCAGCCACCGGACAACAACCATGCCAGAGGCTCCCGGCCTCCACTAACCGCGTTCAAGGAACGCCTCCTTCTCCGGGTTCAAGTAGTCGTCGATAGCAGCTGCCAGCGACGGTTGGTGCGTCAGGGTGGGGTCCCCGGCAACCAAGGCCTGGGCGTCTGTTCGGGCCCGGGCGATAAGGTCCTCGTGCTCCAAGACGCGCAGGAGCTTCAGGGTGGAGCGCCCGCCTGACTGCGAAGCGCCCAGAATGTCGCCTTCCCGCCGCAGCTTAAGGTCCTCTTGCGACAGCTCGAATCCATCCGTGGTGGAAGCCACGGCATCGAGCCGTCGGCGGCTGGGATGGCCCGGCTCCAAGGTAGTGACCAGCAGGCAGGTACCCGGCAGCCCGCCGCGGCCTACGCGTCCACGCAGCTGATGGAGCTGGGAGATTCCGAAGCGGTCTGCATCCAATATCACCATCAGCGTGGCGTTGTGGACGTCAACGCCCACCTCGATGACAGTGGTGGAGACCAGGATCTTGGTCTGGTTCGCAGCGAAGGAAGCCATGGTGCCGGACTTGACGTCGGGATCCTGGCGGCCGTGGAGCGGCGCCACCGGGACGCCACTTAGCGATGGCTCCTGGAGGAGGGATTCGACGACGGCGTTGACGGAGGCGAGCTCACGGGCCGGCCCTTCGTCCGACAGCTCCGCGTCGCTGGGTTCCGCCTCCCCGGGACTGAAATCGCCGTCGTCGTCCGAACCGATCTTGGGGCATACGACGTAGACCTGGTGACCCGCATCCACTTCCTCGCGGGACCGCTTCCAAATCCGGTCCGCCCAACCGGGGTTTTCCGCCAGACCAACCACATGGGTTGAGATTGGCGCGCGGCCGGCGGGCAGTTCATCCAATACGGAGGTTTCGAGGTCACCAAACACGGTCATCGCCACGGTCCTGGGAATAGGCGTAGCCGTCATGACCAGGAGGTGTGGCGGCCGCTGTGCCTTTGCCCTGAGGGCATCGCGCTGTTCAACACCGAACCGGTGCTGTTCGTCCACCACGATGAGGCCCAGGTCCTGGAAGGAGGTCTTGTCGCTGAGCAACGCGTGGGTCCCGATAACGATTCCGGCGTTGCCTGACGCGGCATCCAGCATGGCCTGTTTACGGGCGGACGTTGGCATCGACCCCGTCAAGAGAGTCACCTGCACGCCGGGCTCTGAGGATCCGCCGCCAAGCATCCCTGCTCCGCCGAAGAGGCCGTCGCGGGACAGCCGGCCCAGCGTCCTGCGGATGGAGTCGTAATGCTGCGCTGCGAGCACTTCAGTAGGCGCCAGCAACGCCGCCTGGCCGCCGGAATCCACCACCTGCAGCATGGCACGCAAGGCGACGATGGTCTTGCCGGAGCCCACTTCGCCCTGGAGCAGGCGGTTCATGGGCGTGTCCCGCCCCAGTTCCTCCGACAACGTCATACCGACGGCGGACTGGCCTGCCGTCAGGGTGAAAGGGAGATTGCGGTCAAATTCTTCCAGCAGGCCCCCGCTCACGCGACGGCGGGCGGTTGCTTCCTCTGCAGCCAACTGCGCACGCCTGCGTGCCAAGGCCGTCTGGAGCACCAGCGCTTCCTGGTAGCGGAAACGTTCCTGTGCGCGCTGCCAATCCTTCGCAGTCTCCGGAGAATGGATCAGCCGGTAGGCCTCCGCCACACTGAGCAACCCGTCCCTGCGGACCACCTCTTCGGGCAAAGGATCAGCCAGTGCGTCCAGATCCAGCGTTTCAAGCAAGGCCTTGATCACTTTGTGGATGGACCAGCTGGTCAACTTCGCCGTTGCGGGATATACCGGGATGGGCATGGCCGCAAGCTTCCCGGGATCCACGGACCCCTCTGCCTCCGGATCCTCATCCAGCAGGAGAAAGTCCGGATTCGTCAGCCCCAGGGCGCCCCCGTACCGCGAGACCTTCCCCGAGAACATGGCCCGGCGTCCCGGGAGCAGCTCGGCCTTTGCACGGAAACCGTTGAAGAAGCTGACTTTCAGGGTCCCTGCAGCACTGCTTCCGCCTACCTCATCGGTAACAACGACGTCGGTGATGGTGCCGCGGCGGGCACGCATTTGCCGTGTGCTGTTGGAAACCACCCTGGCAATCAGGGTCACCTCTTCGTCCAGCGGCAGTTTACTGATGGGGGTCAGTTCGCCGCGGCTGAGGTACCGGCGGGGAAAGTAGTTGAGCAAGGAACCGGTGCTCCGTAGTCCCAGGTGCTTTTCGATGACCCCGGCTGACCGCTTGCCGATCCGACGCTCAAGGGGAAGCTCAAGTTCAGTCGTCATGCCCGCCTGCGGCATCCCTCGGAACGGCCAACTGGCTGACGGCGATATCCGCCGGTTCTCCCAGGGAGCGAATCAACTCAACTGCCGGTCCGGGATCCGGAACGTGGACGTGGATCCGCCAACGGTAGCTCACGTCCATGGGCGAATCGTCATCGTCTTCCGCCCTGGCTGCTCCGCCCACCTGGCTCATAATGACGGAGTCACCCATTTCGTCCAGCCGCTGCCGAAGCACGGCGGCATCAAGGGGCGAAAGATCGATGGTGCACATGACTTCAACTCCGTCATCTGCCGGCATGTGCTGATGGATGTGGGGATCCTGCAGCTTGTAGCCATGCAGACCATCCAGAAGTTCATCCTGGAGTTCTTCGCCCAGTACGGCGGACCTCAGGCAGTCCAGGACCAGCAGCATGCCAACCCCGCCGGCATCCACTACATGGGCCTCGTGCAGGGGAGCCAGTTCGTCCTCCGTCCGAACCACTGCCTGGAAAGCAGCTTCCACCGCGGCATCCAGGGCAAGGCCCAAGGCGTGGTTGCTCTGGTCTCCCTCCTGGTTTGCGTCCACAGCCTGCGCCGCGTGCGCGGCTGCTTCAAGCACGGACAACATGGTTCCGGACACGGGTTCACTGAGTGCCGACCATGCGCGGATCTGCGCACGGTGCAAGGCCGCTGCAAGCAACGGAGCGTTCAACCGGGGTTTTCCGGCCAAGGGTTCGGCCGCGGCAGACAGGAAAACGGCGATCAACGTGCCGGAATTTCCCCTGGCCCGCTCCATGGCTGCCTGTCCCGCGCGGGCCAGCACCGCACCGACGTCGTTCCCGGTTTCGACTGAGTCAGCAGGGCCGCCCAAGGCTGCGGCAGCCGCCCGCATGGTCAAATAGAGGTTTGTTCCCGTGTCACCGTCAGCCACAGGAAAAATGTTGATCGCATTGAGGCGGTCGCTGTGGTTTCCCAGAACCACTTCGGCTTTGTTGAGCCAACGCTTCATTGCGTGCGCGTTCGCTGCGATCTTAGTCTGCAAAATGATCCCATCCCACGGTGTCGGCAGGCTGCCCTGCAATCCGGACGCTGCCGCCCGGTGACTCGTCAACGGCCTGAACCGAGCCTATCGCAGTAAAGCCCGCCGGCAGCTGAATTCCAGCCGGGAACGTGGCCAGCAATCCGTGGTCTTCTCCCCCGCCCAGGACCCACGCCATGGGGTCAATGCCCAGCAGTCCGGCAGCGGCCTCCAACGGAGCGGCGTGTGCCTTCAACGCTACGGGATCGAAATCCAGGACCACGGTGCTGGCTGCCGCCATCCTGCCGGCGTCCCGGATCAGGCCATCGGAAATATCCATCATTGCCTTTACACCGCTGTTCGCCGCCAAAGGTCCTGCGGCCAGGGGCGGTATGGGCCTGCATTGGTTTTCGACCAGTGCTTTCTGCTCCGGCGTCAGGCTGGCCATGGCCACACTGCTTTCAAGCAGCGCCAGGCCTGCTGCGGCCCGGCCCAACGTTCCGGCGACGGCCACGACGTCCCCCGCTTCCGCACCCGAGCGCACCACCGGAGGGAGCCCGCCAAGCGTCCCGACGACGGCGACAGTCACCCCAAGCTCCCGTCCGCGGCCAAGATCGCCGCCCGCCACCGAACAGTCCGCTGCCCCGAGGTCCCTGATGGCGGCCGTGAGTCCGTCGGCGAAATCCTCCACCCAGGAAACCTGCGTGGCAGGAGGCATGGTCAGGCTGACCACCAGGGAGGTGGCGCGTCCGCCCATGGCATTGATGTCGCTAAGGTTCTGGGCGGCCGCCTTCCAGCCGACGTCAAAGCCCGTGGTCCGGTAACCGTTGTTCCACTGCAGCCGGAAGTCCTGGTCCTGCGTTTGGGTATCGATGGAGATGAGGGTCCTGCCATCCGGAGCAGCAACCAACGCGGCGTCATCGCCGGGGCCCAGAAGGACCGCGGAAGTCCGGTCCAGGCGGGGAAAAATCCGGGCCAGCAACTCTGATTCAGAGAGGTGGGCAACGGTCAACTGTTCTTCAAGCACGGTCCTACGCTATCGCGAGCGACCGACAGAATAATGCGGGATAGGCTGGAGTGATGCACCGAAAGACCCTCCGCCGGACGGTTGCGGCCTTCGCCGTCTCCGGAACGGCCGTCCTTGCACTGTCTGCCTGCTCTCCCGCCGTTGACGTCACGGCCGCGAACGATGCCGCCAATCCGGCCTGCGCTCCCATGATGGTGGCACTGCCTGACAAGATCGGCGACGCGGGCCTCCGCAAGACCAACAGCCAGGCAACCGCGGCTTGGGGCGACCCATCGCAGGTCATCCTCCGGTGCGGGGTCAACGTACCGGGCCCCACCACGGACCGTTGCGTCACTGTGAACGACATCGACTGGGTGATCAAGGAAGGCGATCCCTACTACACATTGACCACGTACGGCCGGGAGCCGGCTACTGAGATCCTCATGGATCCGGACAAGATCAGCTCCGCGACAGTACTGGCGGACCTTGCCGCCGCAGCCGGCAAAATCAAGGCAACGCGGCAGTGCATCGGCCAGGAAGACCTGCAGAACCTGCCGTACGACAAGTAGCGGGACGGCAGGTCTGCTAGCGCAGCCCGGTCTTTCGAGTCAGCGCAAGGTGGATGAGTTCGTCGATCAGCTCACCGTAAGCAAGCCCCGAGGCGGCCCACATCTGCGGATACATGCTCTTGGGCGTGAAGCCGGGCATGGTGTTGATTTCGTTGATGATCAAGTCACCTGACGGAGTGTAGAAGAAGTCCACCCGGCTCAAGCCTTCCGCGCCCACCGCATCAAAGGCGACTGCGGCAAGTTCTCGGACGCGGGCTATGTCCTGGTCAGGCATGTCGGCCGGGCAGCTGAGGGCCGCGGCACCGTCCTCCACATACTTCGCCGCGAAGTCATAGAACTGGTGCTCACCGGCCGCAACGGCGATTTCGCCGGGCATGGACGTCCGCGGGGCATCCGTTCCGCGCCCCTGCAGGACGGCGCACTCAATTTCGCGGCCGTCTATTCCTGCTTCGATGACCAGCTTGAGGTCGTGCCGGCGGGCTTCTTCAATGGCGGCGTCAAGGCCGTCAAGGGAGTCGACCTTGGAAATGCCCATCGAGGAGCCCGCGCGTGCAGGCTTAACGAAGACCGGGAATCCCAGCTTGTCCACGCGCTTGCGGACAGCTTCGGGATCGGTCAGCCATTCCCTGTCCGTCACAGCGATGTACGGGCCCACGGTCAACCCCGCGGCCTCGAAAACCACCTTCATGAAGTGCTTGTCCATGCCCACGGCGGAGGCCAGGACTCCTGCGCCCACGTAGCGGGTGTCGGACAACTCCAGAAGTCCTTGGATGGTCCCGTCTTCGCCCCACGGGCCGTGGAGCAGCGGAAACACGACGTCCACGGAGCCCAGCTCCTGAGGTACGGCGTTGGGTTCGGTGACAACGAGCTGATGCTCTCCCCCGATTTCTGCCAGGGTGACTGTCTTCTCAGATGCGGCAACCTCAGGCAGGGCCGAGGAACTCAGCGACCACTGGCTGGTATCGCCTGAAGCGAGCACCCACTGGCCGGACTTGGCGATGCCGATGGGCACGACGTCGTACTTTTCCCGGTCTATGGCACCCATCACGCCGGCGGCGGTGACGCAACTGACGGCGTGCTCACTGGAGCGCCCGCCAAACAGGATCGCCACCCGGGGCCGCCGTCCGGCAGCGGGAGTTGAATTTTCTGTCACCATCAGTAGTCGCCTTCGGACTTCAGTGCCCGGGCCAGCAGGCGTGGCCCCAGGTCATCAACGGACATCTTGCCTTCCAGCACCGCCACCACGGCAGCGGTAATGGGCATCTCAACATCGAGCTTGCCGGCAAGCTCATGCACGGCCGGTCCCGACTTGATGCCTTCGGCTGTTTGGGTCATGCGGGCGGCTACCTGATCCAGGCTGAGGCCTTCACCCAAGAGGCGCCCGGCGGTGTGGTTGCGCGATAACGCGGAAGAGCACGTCGCCACGAGGTCTCCCAATCCCGCCAGGCCGGCCATCGTATGGGCTTCTCCCCCGAGCGCCAAAGCGAGCCGGGACGTCTCGGCCAGGCCACGGGTAATCACCGAGGCCTTGGTGTTGTCCCCCATCTGCTTGCCTTCGCAGATGCCGACGGCCAAGGCAATGACGTTCTTGACGATCCCGCCGATCTCGACGCCAACCACGTCAGTGCTGGTGTACGGCCGGAAGTACGGCGCAGTACAGCAGAGGGCGATGGCCGCAGCAGTTTCAGCGTCGCTGCACGCCACCACGGATGCGGTGGGCTGCTCCCGTGCGATCTCCATGGCAAGGTTCGGTCCTGACACCACGGCAACCCGCGAGGCCGGGATACCCAGCTCCTGGGCGATCACTTCGCTCATGCGAGCGTCGGTGCCTAGCTCAAGGCCCTTCATCAGGGAGACCACTATGGCATTGGGCTCCAGGAGCGGCTTCCACTCGCTGAGCTGGGGCCGCAGGGACTGCGCGGGCACGGCCAGCACAACCAGGCCTGCTCCCTTGAGGACCTCGGAAACGTCGGTGGAAGCGGTGATCGTGGCCGGGAGGCTGATGCCGTCCAAGTACTGTTCATTCCGATGGACGGAGTTGATCTGGTCCACTACCTCGGCACGGCGACCCCACAGGTGGATCTTCCGATCCGCCCCTGTGGCGTCGGCAGCATCGGCAAGGACTTTGGCAAAGGTGGTTCCCCACGACCCGGCACCCAGCACGGCCACCTTGTCCGCAGCCGGCACGCCAGTTTCGATCAGCGTCATTTGCCGCCCTCAAGATCCGGAGCCTCGGACGCTCCCGTTGGGTTTGCTTCGGTCGACGCCGCGGAGCCCGGTTTCAGGCCGCGCTCCACAAAACGTCCGTGCTTGGCTTGCTGGTGGTTGGCCGGATCCCAGCGCTCAGCCGGTGCCTGCTCGCCCCGCAGTGTTTCCAGGAGCCCGGTGATGGCGTCCATGATCAACTCCGTGGCCTCAGCCAACGTCGTACGGTCCATGGGCTTGTCCCTGAAAGCGCTCAGGTCCACGGGTTCTCCTACCAGGACCCGGACCGTCTTCCGCGGAAAGATGTGGAACCGCTTTGCATAGCGGGGGAACACTTCCTGGGCGCCCCAATGGGCCATCGGCACTACGGGCGCGCCGGTCTGCAACGCCAAACGGGCTGCCCCGGTGTGGCCCTTCATCGGCCACAGATCGGGATCCCTCGTGAGGGTCCCCTCCGGGTAGATGATGATGGACCCGCCGGCATCAACCACCTCTTTGGCGACCTGCAGCGAGCGGTTCGCACCCGCCGTCGAACGTTCCACCGGTATCTGCCGGGTGGCACGCAACAGAGAGCCTAGTACGGGCACCTTGAAGAGGCCCGATTTGGCAAGGAAGTGCGGCGGGCGCTTCTGGTTGTACAGCATGTGGCCGATCACGATGGGGTCGATCTCAGTGCAATGGTTGGGCACGGCGATGAAGCCACCCTCGGGGAGCTTCTCCGTTCCCTCCCATTTCTTCGCCATGAGGACGTTCATCAGCGGACGCGCGATGCCTGCCAGAAACACGAATGTGGCACGGCTCTTGGCCGATTCCTTCAAAGGGGTCCCCTGCTACTTGGTAGTGGTGAGGTCGAAATCGGCACCAAGGCCCGCGAGCTTCTCAGTGAAGCGCTCGTAGCCACGGTTGATGATATCGATGCCGGTGACCCGCGAGGTACCGGTTGCTGCCAGGGCGGCGATCAGGTGGCTGAAACCGCCGCGGAGATCGGGGATGTCAATTTCGGTGCCGCGGAGCGGAGTGGGGCCGGAAATCACGGCGGAGTGCAGGAAGTTCCGCTGGCCGAACCGGCACGGAACACTGCCAAGGCATTCGCGGTGGACTTGGATATTCGCCCCCATGCGCGCCAAGGCATCGGTAAAGCCAAAGCGGTTCTCGTACACGGTTTCGTGCACGATCGACACACCTTCGGCCTGCGTCAGGGCAACCACCAGGGGCTGCTGCCAGTCCGTCATGAACCCGGGGTGTACGTCGGTTTCCAGCACCAACGGCGTCAGTTTTCCGCCGGGGTGGTAGAAACGGATGCCGTCGTCGCCGATGTCCATCCCGCCGCCCACCTTCCGGTACGTGTTCAGGAACGTCATCATGTCGCGTTGGGATGCACCTTCAACGAAGATGTCACCCCGCGTGACCAGCGCCGCCGAGGCCCAGGAAGCGGATTCGTTGCGGTCTGCCAGGGCCCGGTGGTTATAGCCGCCGAGGTCCTTGACGCCTTCAATCCTGATGGTGCGGTCCGTCTGGACACTGATGATCGCGCCCATCTTTTGGAGCACGGCAATGAGGTCAACCACCTCGGGCTCCGTTGCTGCGCCGGAGAGCTCGGTGATTCCTTCCGCGCGGGTAGCGCTGAGGAGAACCTGCTCGGTAGCACCCACGGAAGGATACGGCAGGGAGATCTTGGCGCCGTGGAGCCCGTTCGGTGCCGAAATGTGGATGCCGCCGGGACGCTTCTCCACCACGGCACCGAACTGGCGAAGCACGTTCAAGTGGTAGTCGATGGGGCGGTCCCCGATCTTGCAGCCGCCCAGGTCCGGGATGAAGGCCTCGCCGATCGCGTGGATCAACGGCCCGCAAAGCAGGATCGGGATCCTGGAATCGCCTGCGTGGGCGTCAATGGCGGTGCTGGACGCGGTCTTGGCGTCCTTGGGGTCCAACGTCAGGTCTCCCGTCGCCGGGTCTTTCACCACCGTCACGCCATGGAGCTGCAGGAGGCTGGTGACAACCTCGACGTCCTTGATTTCCGGCACGTTCCGCAGCACGGAAGGTTCACTGCCCAGCAGTGCCGCAACCATGGCTTTGGGTACAAGGTTCTTGGCCCCCCGAACGGTTACTCGTCCGGTCAAAGGGACGCCACCGCGGATTGTCAGAACACTACTCATCTATACCGGTTTCCTCACGACTACTCGCCCCCCAATACTTTCAAAGGCTCCTGCTAAGCATAGAAGCTCGCGTTACCTAACCGAAATGCAGCCCCCGCGCGCCGGGTTCATCGCATGGCCCCGGGCTCCCTGCGAAAAAAGACCGGAGGCCCTGGTGAAAGGGACTTCCGGTCTTTTTCGATGGGCGTATGTTGCCCCTTTAAGCGTCTGCTAATTCAGCTCCTGGCAGGAAGCGTCGTCGGCTTGAAAGATGGCCGGGTGGCCTCGTAGGCAGTGATGTCCGCCTCGTGCTGCAGGGTGAGCCCGATGTCGTCGAGGCCTTCCAGGAGCCGCCAACGCGTGTAATCGTCAATCTCGAACGGGGCAACCACATTGCCGCACTCGACGGTCTTGGACACGAGGTCCACCTTGACCTCGGCACCGGGGTTGTTTTCCAGCACCTTCCAGATGAGCTCGATGTCATCCTGGGCAACCTGGGCCGCCAGGAGCCCCTGCTTGCCCGAGTTGCCCCGGAAGATGTCGGCAAAACGGGAGGATAGGACAGCCTTGAACCCGTAGTCCTTCAGGGCCCACACGGCATGTTCACGCGAGGAACCCGTGCCGAAGTCCGGTCCCGCCACCAGGACGGAACCTGCGTTGAACGGGGCCTGGTTGAGGATGAACGATTCATCCTTGCGCCACGCGGCAAACAGGGCGTCCTCAAAGCCGGTACGGGTGATGCGCTTGAGGTAGACAGCCGGGATGATCTGGTCCGTATCCACGTTGCTCTGGCGCAGCGGAACGCCGATTCCGGTGTGGGTGGTGAATTTTTCCATGGGATCCTCCTAGACTGCGGTTCCGGTCAGCGTGGCGGCGGGGGCGGATTCAAGATCCGACGGCGAGCTCAGAGTGCCGCGCACGGCGGTAGCTGCGGCAACCACGGGTGAAACCAAGTGCGTGCGGCCACCCTTGCCCTGGCGGCCTTCGAAGTTGCGGTTTGACGTGGACGCGCAGCGCTCTCCCGGCTCCAACTGGTCCGGGTTCATGCCCAGGCACATGGAGCATCCGGCAAAACGCCACTCGGCACCGAAGTCCTTGAAGACCTTGTCCAGCCCCTCTGCCTCGGCTTCGAGGCGGACGCGGGCGGAACCCGGGACCACGAGCATGCGGACGTTCGGGTCCTTTTCGCGGCCACGGATGATATCTGCCGCGGCGCGCAGGTCCTCGATGCGGGAGTTGGTGCAGGAACCCAGGAAGACAGTGTCCACCCTGATGTCCTTCATGGGAGTTCCGGCTTCCAGGCCCATGTAGGTCAGTGCACGTTCGGCGGCCAGCTTGGCGTTCTCATCACCGAAATCCTCCGGGGACGGCACCTTGGCCGAGAGGGAAACGCCCTGGCCCGGGTTGGTACCCCAGGTCACGAACGGCTCAAGGGTGTTGGCGTCCAGGTCCACCTCGACGTCGAACGTCGCGTCGTCGTCGGTATGCAGCGTGTTCCAGTATTCGACGGCGGCGTCCCAGTCGGCGCCCTGGGGCGCGTGGGGGCGTCCCTGCATGTAGTCGTAGGTGGTCTGGTCCGGGGCGACCATACCGGCACGGGCTCCGGCCTCGATGGACATGTTGCAGATCGTCATGCGGGCATCCATGGACAAGGCACGGATGGCCGATCCGCGGTACTCCAGGACGTAGCCCTGGCCGCCGCCGGTGCCGATCTTGGCGATGACGGCCAGGATGATGTCCTTGGCCGTGACCCCCGGGCGGAGCGTGCCCTCGACGTTGATGGCCATGGTCTTGAAGGGCTTCAAGGACAACGTCTGGGTTGCCATGACGTGTTCGACTTCCGAAGTGCCGATGCCCATTGCCAGCGCGCCGAATGCGCCATGGGTTGAGGTGTGCGAGTCACCACAGACCACTGTCATGCCGGGCTGGGTCAAACCGAGCTGCGGTCCAACGACGTGAACAATGCCCTGTTCCTTGTCACCGAGGGAGTGCAGGCGGACACCGAACTCCTTACAGTTGGCGCGGAGGGTTTCAATCTGCGTGCGGCTGGTCAGGTCCGCGATCGGCTTGTCGATGTCCAAGGTCGGCGTGTTGTGGTCCTCGGTGGCAATGGTGAGGTCAACGCGGCGCAGCTTGCGGCCGGCCAGCCGCAGGCCTTCGAATGCCTGTGGCGAGGTGACCTCGTGAACCAGGTGCAGGTCAATGAAAAGAAGGTCTGGCTGGGCATTGGCTCCTTCGCCTTCACCCTTGCGCACCACGTGCGCGTCCCAGACTTTCTCGGCCAGTGTCTTTCCCACGGCCTGCTCCCTTCGAAACTGTTGATTGATCTACACCCACTCAAGCAGCACGGCTGCAAAGTAGGCCAGCGAAACAACTTGCATCTCAGATATTGAGACGGCAATATCATTACATGGACAATTCTAGTGGAGTCGGTGTCATTGATAAAGCGGCCCAGGTACTGGACGCCCTCGAGGCCGGGCCCACCACGCTGGCCCAGCTGGTAGCGGCCACCGGACTGGCCAGGCCGACCGTTCACCGGCTCGCGCTTGCCTTGGTCCACCACCGGTTGGTCAGCCGGGACATCCAAGGGCGGTTCGTCCTGGGCAGCCGCCTCGTGGAACTGGCCTCCGCAGCGGGCGAGGACCGGCTCATCGCTTCTGCCGGACCCGTGCTGATCCAATTGCGCGATGCCACGGGCGAGAGCGCCCAGATCTTCCGCCGCCAGGGAGACTGGCGTGTCTGCGTCGCCTCCGCCGAGCGGCCCATAGGTTTGCGCGACACCATTCCCGTAGGCACCCAATTGTCCATGAAGGCCGGGTCCGCCGCGCAGGTGCTCCTCGCGTGGGAAGACCACGACCGTCTCCTGGAAGGCCTGCAGAACGCACGGTTCACGCCCACCGTCCTGGCAGGAGTACGACGCCGGGGCTGGGGCCAGAGCCTCGGCGAGCGCGAGCCGGGGGTTGCCTCGGTTTCCGCGCCGGTACGGGGTCCTTCCGGCCGCGTCATTGCCGCAGTGTCCATCTCGGGCCCGATTGAGCGCCTCACCCGCCAACCCGGCCGCCTGCACGCCGAGGTAGTCTGCAATGCAGCCAGGGTGCTGACCGAGGCGCTCCGGAAGAACAACGACTAACCAAGGACGGCCATGGAGAACTATGCAGTGTTTCTTCGCGGAATCAATGTCGGTGGCATCACCATCAAGATGGCTGACCTCAAGGCTGCATTGAAGGACTATCCCTTCGCCAAGGTCAAGACCCTGCTGGCCAGCGGCAACGTGGTACTGCAAAGTGAACTTGGCCCTGCCGAGGTGAAGTCCCGGTTCGAGGAATGCCTGCGCGAGTCCTTTGGCTACGATGCGTGGGTGGTGGTCCTGACCGCTGCCCGCGTGGCCGAGTTGGTGGAGGCTTGCCCCTACCCCGCGGATGACAAGTCCACCCACAGCTACGTCACCCTCGCCTCGGACGATGCCATGCTGGACGAACTCTTCGACGCGGGTGAGGCCCTTGGCGGCGTCGAGCAGACCCGGCTGGGACCAGAGGCGTCCTCGTGGCTGGCTCCGGCAGGGGGCACCTTGGACAGCCCCTTCAGCAAGTTGTCCGCCAAGGCCCGCTATAAAGCGACGACCACCACCCGTAACCTCCGGACGCTGATCAAAGTCCGGGACGCCGCCGCCGCCCTCTAGGTTCAATCAGCTCTTCAGGGCTGCCTTCAGCGCCGCGTTGAACGATTTCAGCTTCCCGATCCCGGCCTTGACGGGTTCCACAATGCGTTGGCCTGCTACCTCGGCCACAGCGGAATTGAGTCGTCGGGCAACGCCGCGGGCACGGATGCGGGCAGCCCAGCCCCCAAGTACACGGCCGGCCACAGCCAGGACGAGTCCCAGCACCACTCCCCCGGCGACCATCAGGGTCGGCCAAGGCCATCCTTCCGTACGCGGCACCTCAGGGACAGGCATCTGGAAATAGCCGAGCACCGCCAGGACGCCCAACCAACCAAGCCCACCAAGGGCCAGCAGGAACGCGAGCCACTGCAGCGCGTTGAATATCCCCCACCACAGGGGACGTGTGGAGGCTTTGAGGTCCGTTGTGGCGATGGCCTGGTCCAGCGCATCGGGCAACTGCTCACGGCCCTCGCGCGCCGCACTGCGGATGGCAGCCCGCCATGGGCCGGGCGCTCCTTCCGAGACGTCATCGGCAAAGTTCCGCACCGCAGCATCCGTCCTGGCACGTTCAGGAGCTCCGGCCGGCGGCAACGATGTGCGGTTCAGTTCGGCTTTGGTGTCTGTTCTGCCCAGGTTCAGCCGACGCAATGGATCCGGACGGAAACGCAACAACCAACGCGTCACCGGCCAGCCTGTGCGCCGGGCCGACTCGCGCTTGAACGAACGGGCCACTGCATCCACCACCACGGGAACATTGGCCGCGATGGCCAGCTCCTTGGCCAGAGTCTTGGTCGCGCCATCAGAGATCCCGCGGGCCTCGCCTGTTCCCGACACCTGGCGAAGCCCGGCCGCAGCGGCCGAAACGTCGGCGGAGAGACGCCGCGTTGCAGCTTCCCTTCGCACCACGACGTCCTTGATGGCCCCGCGGACCGTGACAACGCCGTCGCCGGTCAGCGCGGAGGCACCCATCACGGGAACTCCCGGCAACCCGTCCCTCGCAAGGATTCCGCGCAGCGACTCGATGACCAGCGCGGCGTCGTCCGGGTTGAGTTTGTCCAGTTGGTTCAGGACCACCAGCGTGACCGAACCATGGGACGCCATGGGACGCAGGAAATCATTATGGACCGCGGCGTCGGCGTATTTCTGCGGGTCCAGCACCCACACCAGGACGTCGACCATCCCGGCCAGGCGCTGCACCAGTTGACGGTTTTCCACCTTGGTGGAGTCGAAGTCGGGCAGGTCCAGCAGGATCAGTCCCGTACTGTCATCCGCCAGTCCCGGCACGGAGGGGAGGCTGTGCCGCTCCTGAACACCCAGCCAATCAAGGAGCGGGCCGCTGCCGTCCACGCCCCAGATGCCGGCAAGGGGGGCCGAGGTGGTGGGCCTTCGTGCTGCCGCCGTGGCGAGGCTGCTGGCGGAGACTGCGTTGAACAGCGAGGACTTACCGCTGCCGGTCGCACCGAAGAAACCCACCACAGTGTGCCCGGCGGACAGTGAACGCCGTGACGTTGCCCTCTCCAAGACCTCGAGGACGGTTTGCAAGGCGGCCCCCGGCAAAACCCCTTCGGCCAATTCCCTGGCTGTGTTCAGCGCTTCCAGGCGCGTCTGCAGGGCTGAGGATTCCCGTACGAGGCTGTGCCGGCTCATGCTGATCCCGCCAAACGGCGCAGTGTGCGCGCGTGCTGGCGCAAACTTCTTCCGCCGATCGGCCGGGCGTCGTCCAGCCGGTCGAGGAAACGCGCCCGCTCACTATCCAGGAGCCGCTGGCAATGCACGTGCAAATCCTCCCTTGCCTGATGTGCCAGGCGACGGACGGCGTCTTCGCCGAACACCGCTTCAAGCAGCCTCTGACCCACCACTGCGGTACCGCCGGCGATGCCGATCTCAAGCCCGCTCAATCCGGCCGTCATGGAAAAGACCACCACCATGAGCGCCGCCCCGAGTCCGTTGATGCCAAAGGAAAGCCACCGGGCCTGGGTCCGCTTTCCCTGACCCTGCTCACGGATCAGTTCCATGAGCCCTTCCTGCCATTTCCGGATTGCCGCTGTGGCGCGGACATCGAAATCCGGCGAAGTCCCGGCAAGATCGTCGGTTCCCAGCAGCTGGCGGCCGGCAGGCTGCGATCTCCACCGCCGGTCCACGTTCTCCGCGGCGTTCGCCGCCTCATCAAGGATGACTGCTTGAAGGCCGGTCTCAATAGCTGTCTCCACTTTCACCGCCGGGGCCGGCTCCCCTCGGAAGTAGGCTCCGATGCGATCCCTGATCCTGCCCACGTTTTGCTCCACGGCACGGAAGAATTCACCTGTGCCAACAAAGTCCTGCCACCTGGCCAGGACCTCACCCCGGAGCAGCGCGCCATCCTTGGTGGCGTCGAGAATCCGCTTTAACGCTTCCGAATACTCCGCCACGGCACCCTCCCGGAGTTCGCGGGCAGCGGCTTCCTGGGCATCGGCAAACCCAGCGATGGCCTCCATCCTGGTTCCCACGGCTTTGACGGCGCCGTTGAGGGTCCGGCGGGCAACCGCACTTCGCTCACCGGCATCCGCAGCCAATCCCGCGAGCCAGCTGCGCAGCGAATCCACGGAGCCGGCGGGAAGCATCCCCATGGCATCCAGCGGGGATTCGTGGATGACGAACAACATGGCCCCGCCCAGTCCTTGGGCGGTCAGCATGGCCTGCAGGTCTTCGCGGACCTCCGCTTCCGCCTCGGGCGGCACGCGGTCCAACACCACCGCCACGGTGATGTCCCGGGAGGCCGCGTCCAGCAGCAAACGCCAAGGTACGGCGTCGGCATATCTGTTTGCGCTGGTGACAAACACCCAAAGGTCGGCCGCCGCGAGCAACTGGCCTGCGAGCCGGCGGTTCTCATCGGAAATCGAATCGACATCCGGGGCATCGAGCAGGGCCATGCCTTGGGGCACCTGCTCTTGCTCCAGCAGTACCAAGGAAGTCATCGCGGAGGCGTCCGGGGTTGCCCCTGCCTGGCTGGCGGGGACCGGGTGTGCGGCCACAGTGCCGCGAATGCGCTCGAGGCCGGGGAGGATCCGGCTGCCTTCGAACCACGCAGCATCCGCCGGGTGGTGCAGCAGGATGGGTTGCCGGGTTGTGGGCCGGATTGCCCCTGACCGTGTCACGGGATACCCCATCAGCGCGTTAACGAGCGTCGATTTGCCGGCACCGGTGGAACCGCCGACGACGGCGAGAAGCGGCGCGTCCAGGCTGCGGTAGCGGGGAAGGACGTAATCGTCCAGTTGCGCGAGGGCTGCCGTGATCCAGCGGCGCCCCTCGTCGGCGTCGGAAAGCGCGAGTGGCAGCGTCATGACTGCGAGTTCGTTCCGGGCTGCCTCGAGGGTGTCCACGGGCCCCTCCGTCGAAGACCCTGCCGGGAGGGCGCTTGGTGAGGTGGGTTCTTGATCTGCGGTCACTGCTTCATCATGCCAGCCCCGAAGGCTGCCATCCTTGCAAGCAGGGTGCGTTGTGGAAAAAAGAATTCCCCCGGAACCATGTTCCGGGGGAATTCGGTGGTGACCCCAGCGGGATTCGAACCCGCGTTACCGCCGTGAGAGGGCGGCGTACTAGGCCACTATACGATGGGGCCTTGCACTATTTATCACCGTTTCCGGCGATCAAGCTGAATGAGTATTTCATACATTCAGCTTGTTTCCAAATCGTCTAAATCGATTTGAATTCTCTGCGTTGTTCAATACTTTCGTAATGAATTCCAGAGCTGGGATACCAGGACTCGAACCTAGAATGACGGTACCAGAAACCGTAGTGTTGCCAATTACACCATATCCCAAAGTGACTTTCGGGCCGGACTTCCAATCTTCGGTTTCCCTTGGATTTTCCCTCCGTGCCCCTCAGCACGAGTAATTACTCTACCCGAGTCTTTTCACCTGCACAAATCGCGGAGGCGTTAGCTGCGTCACAACGAGTTGGGCTCCAAGGCAGGCGCCTGGAGCAGCAGCGCAGACAGAGAGTCCACCTGCCGTCCGGCGAAGTCTTCCACCACTTCCCCGGTGCGGTTGAGCCATACGCCCACCAGGCCGGCGGCCGTGGCACCTTCGGCGTCGAGCAGCCTGTTGTCCCCGACGTACAGGGTCTCCCCCGGCGTGCTGCCCAGCAGGCGCACGCCCTCAAGATAAATCGCCGGCTCGGGCTTGGCGGCGCCTACCGTGTCCGTCCCCACCAGGATCTTGATGCGATCAAGCCCGGCACCGTCGAGCTTGGCGCGCTGGTAATCGTGGACGTTATTGCTCACCGCACCGTAAGGGACACCCGCAGCATCCAGGGCGTCAAGAACACCCGCGACGTCGGAAAAAGCGCGGACATAGGCAACCTGGCGCTGATGGTAGTCAGCTACCCAGGCCTGCGATGCCTCGCCCTCCTCCAGTTCCACCCCGAAATGGCCCAGGGCGGCCCGGCCCCGGAGCAGCCGCTGTTCATTGAAGGTGAGTTCGCCGGCCAGGTACCGGTCGTAGAAGTGCGTGGTTTCGTGGGTGAATATCCGGCCGAACTTCGCCCACCCGGCCTGGTCCAGGCCGGGCAGGAGATGTTCGCTGACCTCGCGCAGGGCCGTGGTCATGGCGTACTCAAGGTCCACCAGGGTGTCATCGATGTCAAAAAGCACACCGCGAATGGTGCCGAAGGAACGTGAGATTGCCATGTCAGCCCCCTGCTAGCCCCGGAAAGCCCGGACGCGTGCCAGTGAGGAATCCTTGCCGAGGATCACCATGGACTCGAACAACGGCGGCGAGATCCGACGCCCGGAAATGGCTGTGCGCACAGGACCGAAGGCTGCACGCGGCTTGATGCCAAGGTCCTCGACCAACGCCTGCTTCAACGCGGTCTGGATGTTTTCCGCGGTCCACTCCTGGATGGGCTCAAGGGCCGCAAGCGCTGCGTCGAGGACTTCCTCGAGGTTGGCCGGAAGGCCCTTCCGGGCGTCGTCGGCGATGTCGATTGCGTCGTCCGCCTTGAAAAGGAAGGCGAGCATCTCGGGAGCTTCGCCCAGCAGGGCGATACGTTCCTGGACCAAGGGGGCTGCTTCCCTCAGAATCTCTTCCTGCCTGGGCGTCAGGATCTCGCCTACGAAACCGGCAGCCCGCAGATACGGAACCAGCCGCTCTTCGAACACCTCGGGAGCCAGCATGCGCACGTGCGTTCCGTTGATGGCCTCGGCCTTCTTGAGGTCGAACCGGGCAGGGTTGCCCAGGACGTCGTGGATGTCGAAGTTCGCCACGAGCTGTTCCACCGTGAAGATGTCCTCGTCCGCGCTCAACGACCAGCCCAGCAAGGACAGGTAATTCAGGAGTCCTTCAGGAATGAAGCCACGTTCGCGGTGCAGGAACAGGCTGGATTCGGGATCGCGCTTGGAAAGCTTCTTGTTGCCCTGGCCCATGACGTACGGAAGGTGGCCGAACTCCGGCATGTACTCTGCCACCCCAATGGCGTAGAGGGCGCGGTACAGGGCGATCTGGCGCGGTGTCGAGCTAAGGAGGTCCTCGCCGCGAAGGACGTGGGTGATGCCCATCAGTGCGTCGTCCACGGGGTTGACCAGGGTGTACAGCGGCGCCCCGTTGGCCCGCACCACAGCAAAGTCGGGAACTGATCCAGCCTTGAAAGTGATCTCGCCACGGACGAGGTCGGTAAAGGTGATGTCCTCGTCCGGCATCCTCAAGCGCAGGACAGCGTCACGGCCCTCCGCCTTGAACTGGGCCAGCTGTTCCTCGGTGTGGTGGCGGTCGAAGCCGTCATACCCGAGCTTTGGATCGCGCCCTGCAGCCCGGTGGCGTGCTTCGATTTCCTCCGGAGTGGAGTAGGACTCATAGACGTGTCCCCCGGCCTTGAGCTTGGCGATGACATCCTGGTAGATCCCGCCACGCTGCGACTGCCGGTACGGCTCGTGTGGGCCGCCAACCTCAACGCCCTCGTCCCAGTTGATGCCCAGCCACTTCAGCGCATCCAACAGCTGGTGGTAGCTTTCTTCGCTGTCACGGGCTGAGTCCGTGTCCTCGATGCGGAAGATCAGCTTGCCGCCGGTGTGGCGCGCATAGGCCCAGTTGAAGAGGGCCGTCCTGATCAGCCCCACGTGGGGCGTTCCGGTGGGCGACGGGCAAAAACGGACCCGGACGGGGGTCTCGGCATTGACGGCGGGGATGGCGCTGGAGGCAGGGGTCGACGCAGAAGCAGTAGTCATAGTGCTTCCAACTTTACCGCTTGCCGACGCCCTGGTTTCCCGCCAGAAAGCGCCCTACGACGACAGCCGCGTGCCGCCGTCGGGCCTTCCATCAGGAGGTGGCCACCTACGGTGGTGGTCGCCTAGCGGCGGACCACCGGGTTGGACAAGCGGCCAATGCCTTCGACCTCGACCTCGATGCGGTCGCCCTCGGAGATGAGGCCGACCCCCGCGGGCGTGCCGGTCATGATGACGTCGCCGGGGAGGAGTGTGAACGCCTGCGAAACGATGGAAACCAGCTCACGGACCCCGCGGATCATTTGTGTGGTGTTGCCGTCCTGCCGGAGTTCACCGTTGAGGCGGGCCTGGACTGCGAGGTCGTCCGGATCCAGTTCGGTCTCGATCCATGGACCCAGCGGAGCGGAAGTGTCAAAGCCCTTGGCCCTCGCCCACTGGAGGTCGGTCTTCTGGACGTCGCGGGCCGTAAGGTCATTGCCGCAGGTATAGCCGAAGATAACGTCCTCTGCGCGTTCCTCCGGTACATCCTTGCAAATACGGCCGATCACGACGCACAGCTCGGCTTCGAAGGAAACTTCCTCGGAAAACTCCGGAAGCACGATCGGATCGTTGGGGCCGATCACGGCGGTGTTGGGCTTGAGGAACAGCAGCGGGTGCTGGGGAACTTCGTTGCCAAGTTCGGCTGCGTGCTCGGCGAAGTTGCGGCCCACGCCGATGACTTTGCTGCGCGGGATGATCGGTGCCAGGAGCCTTACGTCTTCAAGCTTGTGTTTGACGTGGGTACGTTCGACGCCGTTGAAGAACGGGTCGCCGTTGATGACAGTAATTTCCTCACTGCCGGGCTCGCCGTCGACGACGCCGTAAAGGGGATCAGAATCTACTACAAACCGGGCGATACGCATGGGCACAAGCCTACCGTCCGGGGCAGCCGGATCCGGCAGGTCAGGGCAGGCTCAGCTGCGCAGATAGTCCAGCTGCGCAGCAACGGAGGTCTCGGCCGCCCACCTGACGGACGGATCGACGTCGGCGTAAACAACGTCGGTGACCTCGGCGGCCGTAGCGGACCCGCCTACTTGGATCAGGGCAGCCCTGATCTGCGCCAGGCGTTGTTCCCGATGGTCCCGGTATTCACGGCATTTCTCGTCCAGCGCCGGCAGGACCGGGCCATGCGCCGGGAGCAGCGTGGCCGGGCCCAGTGCTTCAAGCCGATCCAGGCTGGCAAGGTAGTCCCCCAGCCGGCCGTCCGGGTAGTCCAGGACGGTGGTGCCGCGACCGAGGATGGTGTCGCCGGTAAGTACCGAGCCCGTGGGACCATCCGTCGGCAAGTGGAAACAAAGTGAATCCGAGGTGTGTCCGGGAGTAGCGATGACCCTGATTTCCACGCCGCCGCCGTAAATGACCTCGCCATCACTGAGGGGCTCGCCCCCGTGGCAATGCTCGGGAAGGGCCGCGCGGACCGGCGCGCCTGTCAGCTCATGGAAGCGTGCCGATGCCTCGGTGTGGTCGGCGTGCCGGTGAGTGATCAGGACAACGTCCACAACGCCCGCAGCCGCAAGTGCTGCCAGGTGCTCCTCGTCCTCGGGACCGGGGTCAACGATCGCCACGTGCCCGGAACCCTCAGCGGCAATCACGTACGAGTTGGTTCCGTCCAGGCTCATCGGACCCGGGTTGGGCGCGAGCCTGAAGCGCGTCAGTTCGCTGCTCCGGGTCAACGGGGATGGCGCCGGGTGCGTGGAGGGCTGGTCAGTCGAAGCCGGGTCAGTGGAAGTCACCCGTCCATCTTCGCATCCGGGACGTGCCAGAGGAACGCGGGAAAATCCGTCGGGAGGTGACAGAGGAACGCGGGAAAACCGTCGGGACGTGACAGAGGAACGCGGGGACGACGGCGGCCCCCGCCGTGGCGAGGCGTTGTCACCTCAGGCGGGGGCCGTCGTCGTAAATTCCGGCAGTACCGGTTGTACCAGTAGTACCTGCTAGACCAGGCGGGTCAGCCAGCCGTGGCGGTCTTCGACCTTGCCGGTCTGGATTCCCAGGAGCTGTTCGCGGATGGCCATGGTGGTCTCGCCGGCTTTGGCGTCCTCGGAACCGATGAACTCGGTGGCGTCCTTGAGGACACCGATCGGGGTGATCACGGCTGCGGTGCCGCAGGCAAAGACTTCGGTGATCTCGCCGGAAGCAACACCGTCGCGCCACTCGTCAAGGGTGATTTTCCGCTCTGAGACCTTGCGGCCCATGTCCTTCGCCACCTGGATCACCGAGGAACGGGTGACGCCTTCGAGGATGGTGCCGCTCAGGGCCGGAGTGGCCAGCGAACCGTCCTTGAACACGAAGAAGACGTTCATGCCGCCGAGTTCTTCCACGGCGTCGTCGTTGAAGTGGTCCAGGAACAATACCTGCTTGCACCCGTTGGCTTCGGCTTCCTGCTGCGCGATCAATGAGGCAGCGTAGTTGCCGCCGCACTTGGCCGAACCGGTTCCGCCACGGCCGGCGCGGGCGTACTCACGGGAAATCCAGATCGACACCGGCTTCAGCTCCCCGCCGAAGTAGTTGCCGGCCGGGGAGGCGATCACGCGGAAGGAGACCTCACGGGCTGCCCGGACACCCAGGAAAGCCTCCGTGGCGATCATGAACGGACGCAGGTACAGCGCTTCCCCGTCTCCGGAGGGCACCCAGTCCTTGTCCGCCTGGACCAGCTCGCGGATGGCCCCGAGGAAGTACTCCTCAGGCAGCTCGGGCAGGGCCAGGCGGCGGGCGGACTTGTTCAGGCGCGCGGCGTTGGCCTCGGGGCGGAACGTCCAGACCGAACCGTCGGCGTGGCGGTACGCCTTGAGCCCTTCGAAGATTTCCTGTCCGTAGTGGAGCACGGCAGCTGAGGGATCCAGCATGATGGGGCCGTACGGTTCAATGCGGGCGTTGTGCCAACCGCCATTGCCTTCGGCGTCGACCTTGTAGTCGACGACGGCGGTGTGGTCGGTGAAGTAGTCGCCAAATCCCGGGTTTGCCAGGATGGCTGCACGCTCCTCAGCAGATTTCGGGTTGGCCGAAAGCTGCTGGCTGAATTCGACGCCATGGGCAGTCTGAGTCATGTTTCCTCCACTGTCAGCTACCTGGCAGTGCGAACCGCGGCCCCCAAAAGGGGTGGTTCAGCGATGGACCAAGGAAGCAGGTAAATAATTCAAGACAAGCTTACGCCTGAGTATTGGGCCTAAAGTGCTGCCGCAATGGCGTCGCCGATCGCAGCGGTGCTGCGCGGCCCGCCGGTGCGGGCTTCGACGTCGGCAATCACTGCCGCTTCGATCTTGCGGGCTGCCCCGGTGTAGCCGAGGTGCTCCAACAACAGCACTGCGGACAGGATCGCAGCAGTGGGATCAGCCTTCTGCTGGCCTGCGATGTCCGGGGCCGAGCCGTGGACGGGTTCGAACATGGACGGTGCGGTGCGGTCCATGTTGATGTTGCCTGATGCCGCCAGGCCGATACCGCCGGTGACGGCAGCTGCGAGGTCGGTCAGGATGTCGCCGAACAGGTTGTCCGTGACGATGACGTCGAAGCGGGACGGGTCCGTGACCATGAAGATCGTGGCGGCGTCGATGTGCAGGTAGTCATGCGTGACCTCGGGGAACTCCTTGGCCACGGCTTCCACAGTGCGCTTCCAGAGGTGGCCCGCGTAGACCAGGACGTTGTGCTTGTGGACCAATGTCACGTGCTTTCGGGGACGCGCGCTCGCACGACGGAAGGCATCACGGACCACCCGCTCCACCCCATGGGCGGTGTTCAGCGACACTTCGGTAGCTACCTCATGCGCGGTTCCGCCGCGCAAGGTTCCGCCGTTGCCGACGTACGGTCCCTCTGTTCCTTCACGAACCACAATGAAGTCGATCTCGCCGGGGTTGGCCAGCGGACTGCCCACGGAGCTGTAGAGACGCGAGGGCCGCAGGTTGACATAGTGGTCCAGGCTGAAGCGCAGCTTGAGCAGCATTTCGCGTTCGATGATGCCTGAGGGAATGCGGGTGTCCCCCGGGGCTGCACCGACGGCGCCGAAAAGGATTGCGTCGCGTGTCCGAAGATCGTCGAGTACTTCGTCCGGGAGGGTCTCTCCTGTTTCAAGCCAGTGCTGGGCGCCCAGTTTGTAATGGGTCTGCTCAAGGGTGACGCCTTCGGCGGCAAGAGCCTTTTCCAGAACCTTGACGGCTTCGGCGATGACCTCGGGGCCGATGCCGTCGCCGGGGATGACAGCGAGATTGATGGACGATGCATTCATAGGTCTATCTAGCCAAGTAATCCACATGCTGGTCAAAATCGTCTCACTTCTTGAACAGCATTGATGTCAGACCACGGCATGATGTGTGCGGCCCGGCGCAGCACTTAGAGTCATGGAGTGGATAGAAGGCACGCGATATACGAATGGTTCCGCACCAACCGCTTCACAGTGGACCTCACTGCCGCCATCATCCTCGTCCTCCTCTTCGGCCCTGTGTACCTGCTCGCCGGACGACCCTTCCTCTTCCTGTTGTCGTGCTGCCTCCTGTTGCCCCTCGCGTGGCGACGGACCCGCCCGGAGGTGGCTGCCGGCGTCGTGGTTCTGGTCTGCCTTGTCCAATGGGCGGCGGGGGCCGAGCCGGTGGCGGGGCAGATAGCGGTGCCGCTGGTGATCTATGCGACCGCGGCCTACGGGCCGGCGTGGGCCAGCCGCGCCGTGCTGCTGCTGGGGCTGCTGGGCGGCGTGATGCTGACCACCCGCGAGTATTCGGGGTCGGCAGCTTCAGGCATCCTGGGCCTTACCATCGGAGCCTTGTACACCGTACTGATCTGGATGCTGGTGCTGGTGAGTTGGACCTTGGGCGACCTGACGCGCGTGCGGCGGCTGCAACTGCAAGCGTTGGAGGACAGGACCCGCCGCCTGGAGATCGAGCACAACCAGGAACGCCAACTTGCAGCTGCCGATGAGCGCTCCCACATCGCGCGGGAAATGCACGACATTGTTGCCCACTCCCTGTCCGTGATCATCACGCAGGCGGACGGGGCCAGGTACGCGGCAGCCGCTAAACCGGAACTCGCCACCGAAGCGCTGGCTACCATCGCCGCAACAGGCCGCGACTCGCTCGCCGAGATGCGGCGGCTCCTTGGCGTGCTGCGTTCCGACGACGGCTCCCCCACCCGTCCGCAACCCCGCCTTTCCGACCTGGACGAGCTGCTCCTCGGCTTCCGGGCGGCCGGCCTGCAGGTGTCTTTCGAGCAGCACGGGACACCGCGCCGGCAGTTGCCGGCAGGGGCTGAGCTGACCGCCTACCGGACCATCCAGGAAGCCCTGACCAATGTCATCAAGCACGCAGGCCCCAGCGCCACGGCAGCCTTGGTGTTGACGTGGCAGAACCGCGGACTGGAGATTGATATCCGGGACGACGGCCGGGGCGCCGCAGCCGATCCGCCCGTGCCGGGAGGCGGCAACGGCCTTCCGGGGATGGGCGAACGCATCGCCCTCTACGATGGTTCTTTGTCCGCAGGCCCGCAGCAGGGCGGCGGATTCCGCGTGTCTGTCCTTATCCCGTATTCGGAGGCTTGATCCTTGCCCGACCTTTCACCGCCAATCCGCGTAGCACTCGTCGATGACCAGCAGTTGGTCCGTTCCGGTTTCAGCATGCTCATCAACTCCCAGCCCGACCTGGAGGTCGTGGCGGAGGCGGGCAACGGCATCGAAGCAGTCCAGGCCCTGAACGCCACGGCAGCCGACGTTGTCCTGATGGACGTCCGGATGCCGGGCATGGACGGGATCGAGGCCACCCGGAAGATCCTGGAGCAGGCTGCGACCCAACCGGAAGGTTCGCAACGGGCCGGGGTCAAGATCGTTGTCCTCACGACCTTCGACCTTGACGAATATGCCTTGGCAGCCATCCGTGCCGGTGCCAGCGGTTTCCTGTTGAAGGACGCCCCGCCGGAGGAACTGCTGGAAGCCATCCGCACGGTTTATCGCGGAGATGCCGTGATCGCGCCTTCCACCACCCGGCGCCTGTTGGATCACGTCGCGCCCCTGCTGCGAACGCAGACCCCGGAGCAAAGCGGGCACGCCGCGGCCGTGGAACGGCTCACCGCGCGCGAACGCGAGGTCTTTACCCTGATCGCCCAGGGGAAATCGAACCCGGAGATCGCGGCAGGGTTGTTCCTGTCGGAAGCGACCGTCAAGACGCACGTGGGGCACATCCTCGCCAAGCTTGGTGCCCGTGACAGGGTCCAGATCGTGGTGATCGCGTATGAAACAGGAGTGGTATCCCCCGGGCTGTAGTTCCCCTCAGACCACAGTATGAGACGAGGTGCCGGACTTTGGGCCCGTGGCCGGATCTGCTGGAGGGGTCCTGCCGCCTAGCGTGAAAACATGACAACTTTCACGTCCATGCCGCACCCTTCAACACCGGACCACCCAACACCGGCCGACGCCGCTCCCGGGCGTCCCGCCGTCGAGGCGTTCTCGCTGAGCAAAAGCTACGGACGCGCCGATACCAAGGTCATCGCGTTGAAGGACGTCAGTGTCAGCTTCGACGCTGGCAAGTTCACCGCGATCATGGGCCCTTCCGGGTCCGGCAAATCGACACTGATGCACTGCCTCGCCGGATTGGACTCTGCAGACAGCGGACGGATCCTCCTTGGCGGCACTGAGTTGACCGGGCTCAATGACAAACAACTGACTGCCCTCCGTCGCGAGCGGATCGGCTTTGTTTTCCAGGCATTCAACCTGGTGCCAACGCTCACTGCTGAACAGAACATCACCCTCCCGCTCGCCTTGGCCGGTAAAGACGTCGACGCCGGCTGGCTGGCAAGCGTCGTCACCACGCTTGGGTTGAAGGACAGGTTGCGGCACCGGCCCCACGAACTGTCCGGGGGCCAACAGCAACGCGTAGCCGTTGCCCGTGCGCTCTTGACGCGCCCCGACGTCGTTTTCGGCGATGAACCCACCGGAAACCTGGACTCCCAGGCCGGCGGCGAAGTCCTTGCGCTGTTGCGGCGCAGTACCCGGGAGATGGGGCAAAGCATCATCATGGTGACCCACGACCCCGTCGCCGCAAGCTATGCGGACAGGGTGGTGTTGATGAGTGACGGTGGCCTGGTGGGCGAGATCCACCAGCCCACCGCGGACTCCGTCCTGGCCGCCCTCGGCAAGCTGGGGGCCTGAGCGTGCTGCGAGTAGCACTGTCCCAACTCAAGACCCATTACCGGCGCTTCATCGCCATCGGCTTGGCCGTGATGTTGTCCGTGATGTTCCTGTCGGCCACCCTGATGGTGGGTGCCAGCACCAATGCCTCGCTCGGGGCGAGCATTGGCGAGGCTTACCGGAACGCCGATCTGGTGGCGACGCCCAGGAACGGGAACCCGTTCAGCAAAGCGGCGGTGGACGCCGCCGCGTCGTCGCCGGCCGTTGACCAGAGCTATGCCGAACGGTCCACCTACGTGACCTTCGAAGCAAACGGCGAGCAGTTCGGCCGGCTGCGGAACGCGGCGCCCGCCGGACTTGAAGGGGCCGAGCTGGTATCCGGCACAATGCCCCTGAAACCCTTCGACGTACTCTTGGACGCCAAGACGGCCCGGCACCTGGGCCTGGACCCCGGCAGCACGATGGAGTTGCGGGGTTCCGGACCGGAAGAGAAAGCCATAGTCACGGTTTCCGGCCTGGTCCAACCCACGAATGATCCCTTCGCCTCTTCCGCCGCACAACTGATTGCCGGTGGGACCGTCCTCGATGCTGTCCTGGGCGCGGGGACAGGACATAGCGGGGCCCAATTCAGCGGGGTTCAATTCATTCTGAAGCCCGGCGAGGACGTTGCTGCCGCGAAGGAGTACATCACACACCGCATGGAAGCGGCCGGAGCCGAGGGGCCGGTCCTGCAAACGGCACAGGAAAAGGTCACCGCCACCGTTGCGATGTTAAGCGGAGGCCAGGACCAGCTCACCATCGTCCTGCTCGCCTTTGCCGGTGTGGCCATCCTAGTGTCCATGCTGGTGGTGTCCAATACGTTCTCCGTGCTGGTTGCCCAGCGCACCAGGGAATTGGCTCTGCTGCGCTGCCTGGGGGCGGGGCGCCCGCAGATCCGCGGCTCGGTGATCGTGGAAGCACTGGCGGTTGGTTTCTTTGCCTCGGTGCTCGGTGTCGCCGCCGCGGTAGGGGTCATGTCCGGCCTCGTCGCGTGGGCTGCAACCCAGCCCGGGCAAACGTTCGCCACGCTGGCCGTGCCGCCGTCGGCCGTTATTGCGGGGCTGCTTGCCGGTACCCTGCTGACCGTCATCGCCGCGCTGGTCCCCGCGAAGGCGGCCACCGCCGTCGCACCTCTTGCTGCCTTGCGTCCGGCCGATGACGCGTCTGTCCGGAACCGTCGCGGCAAGGTGCGGTTGGTACTGGGCGCGGTGGTCCTGGCCGGCGGAAGTGCCTTGCTGGCGTTTGGGAGCGCCTCGGTCTCCTTGGAGGTCGCCCTGCTTGGCGGCGCCGCTTCCTTCATTGGAGTTTTGCTCTGCTCCAGCCTCTTCATTCCGGCTGTGGTGTCCTGGGCAGGTCGGTTGGCTTCTCCGGCCGGGGTGCCCGGCAAGCTTGCCGCCGTCAACGCCACGCGCAACCCGGCCCGGACGTCGGCTACCGCTGCTGCTTTGTTGATCGGAGTGACGCTCGTGTCGCTCATGATGACCGGCGCGTCGACAGCCAGGCAGGCATTCAACAGCACCTTGGCCGAGACGTATCCCGTCGACTTGGCCGCGCCCACCGCCGTGGGTCCGGATGCGGGCGACGCGCAGCAGGCCCTGGACAAGATCCGTGCCTTGGACGGTGTCAGCGCAGCTGCCCTCCTTCAGCCGGTGGGCCGCCTCGCCGACGGGTCGGCGCCCGACGGCGGCGGCGCCATCTACGCCCTCGGCAGCGCCGACGCTTCGGCCGTGCTTCGGGACGCGAAACTCCGACCCGCACCCGGAAAGGCCTACCTGCCCGAGGACTCGCCCACCGGCCCGGCGTCCATCACGACGGCGGCCGGGACGGTAACCCTCGACGCTACGGTCCTCACGACCCGGCATATCCCGTCCTTCGTGGCCGACTCCACGATCACCGCCGGTCCGCTCACGGAAGCACCGGGGATGGTCTGGGTCAAGGTGGCCGACTCCGTCTCCGGCGAGCAGGTGCAGGCAATCCAAAAGAACATCGCAGCTGCCTTGGGCGTACCTGAGCGGACGGTCAGCGGCGCGGCCATAGAGCGGGCGACGTTCAACAGCATCATCGACGTGTTGCTCCTGGTGGTCACCGGGCTGTTGGGGATCGCGGTGGTGATCGCGCTGATCGGCGTCGCCAACACGCTGTCGCTGTCCGTCCTGGAACGCACCCGGGAAAACTCGCTGCTCAGGGCGCTCGGCCTGACCAAGGGCCAGCTCCGTGGGATGCTCGCCATCGAAGCCGTGTTGGTGGCCGGCGTGGCAGCCGTCCTGGGTGGTGGCCTCGGCATTGTCTACGGCTGGCTGGGTGCCCAGGCGACGCTGGGCGGCATGGCCGACGTCATTCCTTCCGTTCCGTGGGGACAGCTGGCGGCCGTGTTCGGCGTCGCCGTGGTTGCAGGGCTCCTGGCCTCGGTGGTCCCGGCCCGCCGGGCAGCGCGGTTGCCCCCGGTGGAGGGGCTCGCCACCGCCTGACGCCCTGTCACATCACCACGCTTAAACGAAAACGCTCTTCCATCTTCCCCGGATCAACGGAGGGAGGTGGAAGAGCGTTTGCCGTGTGGTGGCGGTAGGTGAAAGAGCGTTCACCTAGGCTTCGGCGGGTTCCTCGTAGCGCGGGAACACCGGAACGGGTGCGGGAAGCTCCGTGCCAGGCTGGATGGGCGCCGCGATCGCGGTAAACAGGCGGGCAGGGCCTTCCGGCTGTCCCAGCACCTCAAGCAACTTGGCCGACGACGACGGCATGACCGGCTGGGCGAGGATCGCCACGATCCGGACCACCTCCAAGGTGACGTAGAGGACCGTGTTCATGCGCTCGACGTCGGTCTTCCGCAGCACCCAGGGCGCCTGCTCGGCGAAGTAGGCGTTGGTATCCCCCAGCACCGTCCAAATGGCTTCGAGGGCGCGGCTGAACTCCTGCTTCTCAAACGCGCCGCGTGCCGTCTCCAGCAACTTTCCGGCTTGTTCGAGCAAGGCTTGGTCCTCGGCCGTGAAAGCACCCGGCACGGGCACCTTGCCCTCGCAGTTCTTGGCCACCATGGACAGGGAGCGCTGCGCGAGGTTGCCGAAGTTGTTTGCCAGGTCCGAGTTCATGCGGCCCACGATTGCCTCGTGGTTGTAGCTGCCGTCGGCACCGAACGGTACTTCGCGGAGGAAGAAGAAGCGGCACTGGTCCAAGCCATAACGCTCCACGAAGTCCCGTGGGGCAACGACGTTGCCGAGGGACTTGGACATCTTGACGCCGTTGTTGGTCAGGAAGCCGTGGATCATGACGCGCTTGGGCAACTCCAGCCCCGCGCTCATGAGGAATGCCGGCCAGTAAATGGCATGGAACCGGGAGATGTCCTTGCCGATGATGTGCACGTCCGCCGGCCAGAACTTCTTGAACGATTCCGACTCCGTGTCCGGGTAGCCCGCGCCGGTGAGGTAGTTGGTGAGGGCATCCACCCACACGTACATGACGTGTTTCTCATCCCCGGGAACCGGGACACCCCAGTCGAAGGTGGTCCGGCTGATGGAGAGGTCTTCCAAGCCACGCTTGACGAAGCTGATGACCTCATTGAACCGGGACTGCGGCGCGCCGAAGTCGGGGTGGGCTTCATAGAGGGCGAGCAGCTTCTCCTGGTAGGCCGACAACCTGAAGAAGTAGCTTTCCTCCGCCGTCCACGTCACCAACGTGTCCGTTTCCTTGGAGTAGCGGAGGCCGTCTTCCTTGACCACGGTGTCGTCCTCGACGTAGTACGCCTCGTCGCGGACGGAGTACCAGCCCTCGTACTTGGACAGGTAGATATCGCCGTTGGCTTCCATCTTCTTCCAGATGGCCTGCGAAGCGGCGTAGTGGTCCGGATCGGTGGTGCGGATGAACCGGTCGTAGGAAATGCCGAGGTCCTGGCTCATCTGCTTGAAGGCAGCAGAGTTCCGGTCGGCCAGTTCCTTGGCCGTCAGGCCTTCCTTCTCCGCGGACTGCTGCATCTTGAGTCCGTGCTCGTCCGTTCCGGTCATGAAGAACACCTCATGGCCGTCCAGACGCTTGAACCGCGCCATGGCATCGGTGGCAATGACCTCGTAGGCGTGGCCGATGTGCGGCACGCCGTTGGGGTAGCTGATGGCCGTGGTGATGTAGAACGGGGATTTCTCTGCAGACGTCACTCTAAGAAGTTACCTTTATTTTCAGCGGAAGAAGCTTAGTTAAGCTCGGTCAGCGTATCGCTGAGCCGGACCAGCTCGTGGTCGTGTGACGCCACGAGGACGGCGATGCCGTCACTGGTGGTGTCCTTCAGGATCCCGATGATGCGGTTGGCCGCTGCGCGGTCAAGGCTCGCCGTCGGTTCGTCAACCACCAGGACGCGGGTGCCCAGGATCAGGGCGCGGGCGATCGCGACGCGCTGGCGCTCACCGCCGGACAGCTGGGCGGGACGGTGGCGCATCCGGCGGCCCAGGCCCACCAGGTCCAGGAGGTCCTTGGCCATTTCGGTGCGTTGTTCCACTTCGCCGTCCGGTACGGCGGGAAGCAGCACGTTCTCCAGGGCACTCATGCCCTCGATCAAGGCACCGCCCTGGTCGACATAGCCGATGAGCGCCCTGCGGCGGTCGGCGATCTCGTCGTCGCCCATCGATTCCAGCGACGTGCCTTCCCAGAAAACCTGGCCCGACGTCGGGAGGGTGAGTCCCGCGCTGACGGTCAGGATGCTGGTCTTGCCGGAGCCGCTTCGACCGGCGATGCAGTGCATCTCGCCTGCGTGCAGCGTCAGGTTGAAGTCATCGACGACGTCGACTTCCTCGGCCCCGCCCTTGTCTCCGCCATAGTGGATGGTCACCTTGCGCAGTTCCAGCGGAGTGGCATGGTCCGTGGCCTTGACGATGGTGTTGGCCCGGGTCTGCAGCGACTCTTCCGTGGACTCCGGGGTGGCCGTCAGCTCGGTGTTGAGGTTGTCAGTCATTTGACTACTTTCGTTGCAATCGGAATCCAGCAAATTACGGCCAGCAGGCCGGCCAGCCCGGCCCAGAGGGCCGCATACGGGGCCAGGAGCAGCCCCAGTCCCAGCGCCCCGAGGACACCGAGGGGAAGGGCCACGGTACCTACCAAAGCGTTTTCGAAGAAGCGGACCTGGCCCAGCATGTCCGGGTTCCAGCCCATGGCCCGGAGGGTGCCCAGGTATTCGCGTTTGGCATGGAGTTCGAACCGCCCGGTGACAAGTGTGAGCAGCAGGCCGACCAAGACGCCGAACACAGCCAGGATCACGCTGGGCAGAGCGACACTTGCAGCCGCCAGGCCACTGAGGGCACTGGCACCGGCTGCCCGGGGAATGTCGATCAGCAGGGCGATCAGCGCGCCGACGGCTGCGCCGAACACTCCCACTGCCACTGCCAGCGAGACTGAGTTGAACTTGTTGGTGGTCAACTGCCGGTTGGCGAACGTCAGGGGTGAGTCCACGGTCACGAGGCGGTCGTCGTGCTGCGGCTCCTGGTCAATCACCACGCGGTGACGCAGCTGCTGTGCGGCCAGCAGGGCAGCTGCCGCGTAGATGACCAGCATGGTGGCGGACACAATGACCGTCGCCAGGTTCCAGCTCAGCAAGCTCAGGATGATTCCGGCAGCGGCGAGGGCAGCCGCACCGACGGCGAACTCCTCAAGCACCCAGGACCTGATGCGTTTCTGCGTCCACCCCATGGCGCGCAGGATTCCTGCTTCGCTTCTGCGCTGGCGGATGTAGCTCACGGTCGAGGCGCCGGTCAGGAGCGTGGCTCCAAGCAACGTCAGGAAGAGCAGGGTGATGTTGGTACCGGTCAGGGAACCGGATACAGCGTCGGCGGCATCCTGCCGTACCCACGACTGCTGGACCGTCCCGAGGGCCGATTCCTTGCCCGAGTCGTCCTTGCTGTAGCCGGAGACGAAGATGTTGACGTCCTCGCGGGCGGACCCGGCCACCACGGTTGCCTCCAGGCCGAGGGCGCGGATCTCCGAAGCCAGTTTCTCGACATCCGGCTGAGCCTGCTTCCAGTTTCCCGGGGCATTGGCACGAACACGGATGGCGTCGATGACGTTGGCATTGGAGTCGTAGCCGCGTGCGGCGGCAAGGCCGTAGTAGTCGGTGATCGCGCCGGCCGACTGGCTCACCAGGCCGGTGGCACTCAGTGAAGGCTTGAGCACGGTACCCTCGACGTCTTTTCCGTTCGCGTCCTTGGTGAGGGTCATCGGTGCCGGATCGTAGCCGCCCAGCGGAAGCTTGTTCACGTCGCCGGCTGCTGCCTGGACGTCACCGGGATTGAAGGTGCCGTAGACCATGGGCATCGGAGTAGCCGGCTTCTTGCCGGTCGCCAGGTCTTCGCGGTACGCGCGCTCTTCGACGGGCTTGCGCTGCGTCTGGTCGACCGCTGCCCCGAACGAAGACTTCTCCGGCAGGCGGTTGACCGTCACCCAGTCCCCCGGCGTGGCGGTCTTGTCGGAAGCACCGTTGGCGGCGTCGTCGCCGTCCTTGTACTTCGGTGCAGCAGCGAAAGCGGTGCTCCAGGTGGCCGGGTTGTAGAGGCCCTGGCTGAAGGAAGCGGTGCTGCCAAGCAGTTTGCTGTGATCGGTGGAACCCGGCCATTCCAGAGCGAACGGGGACTTCGATACGAACGGGAGGTAGTCCTTGTCCAGGGAACGGCTCACGGTGCCCACGTCCTTAAGGACCTTGCCGTTGGAGTCGATTTCCTCGATCTTCACCGAGTACTGCAGGTCCAGGGACGTGCCCGAGCGGACAATCAGCGGGATCGCCTGTGACTCGTCCGTCAGCAGGCCGTCACGCTTGGCCTGCTGGTACTGGGTCATCAAGGGGGCCCAGTACTTGAGCTTGACGCCCAGGAAGTCCGGGCCTTCCTCCAATTGCTCCATGCTCAAGCCGGTGGTGAAGAGGCTTTCGAAGTGGCGTCCGATTGCGCCCGCGTTGCGGGCATCGGCCGGCGGGGCCTTTTCAAGCGGTGCCAGGAAGTCTCCTGCCGTCCCAAGCAGCGCCCGTTCGGCCGCGGGATCGACGGCGACGACGGACTCCGTCACCTCGGGGGCCAGGGGAAGGGCCACCGAGAGGTTGAACAAGTTGTGCTCCGAGCCGAGCGCGGGGGCCGGGAACTTGATGCCCGTCTCCCCTTCCGGCCCGGCGATGCGGACGTTGGAGCCACCGGTGGTCTTTTCCTCAACCAGGCGGCCCTTGCCCAAGGTGCCTTCCGCGCTGGTCTTGAAGAGTGTCTGCTGGTTGACGCCATCAGAGCTGGTGGCCGTGGCCGTCAAGCGGTACTTCTTCGGGGTGTCCGACAATACCGATTCGGCTTCCGGCCATTTGGCGGAGTCCATCGCCGAGGGATCGCCTGCCGTGATGGCCCCGGCAAGGCCCGAGTTGTAGCCGAGGTAGTCCATGGCATTCAGGCGCGGCGCCTCGAGGTTCTGCGATACGCGGGAAACAAGGCTGATGGGTGCGGCAACTGCCGTGTTGCCCATGTTCCTGATTTTTTCCAGCTGCTCAAAGCTGATGCCACCCTGGCCGTTGGCAATTTCGGGTTGGATCAGGGAGCCGCCCTCGCCGTCCCCCTCCTGGTCCGGCTTTGCCTGGACCAGGATGTCGTAAAGACCCCGCGAGTTCTCATCCACAGTCCTGTTCAGGGCCGCCTGCGACTGGCTCTGGACGACGACGGACAAGCACATGGCGACGATCAAAATGGCCGCGGTCAGCAGCAGCACACGGCTTCTGATGAACCTTTGGACGGCGTTCATTGGGCTCCCTGAGACCTTGATTGCGGGCGCGCACACATGGACCGCGACCCTTCGAAAACACAAAGGAGCCGCGGGTTTGGTGTGCAAAAAGTAGTGGCCGGCCTGCTGCCGGGTCCGAATTCCGGACCCAGCCATTGTAAGCAGACCGGCCACGCATGCGCGTCAGGGGTGTGTTCCCGGGCACGCCGAATTCATCTGGCTAAGCCCGTGCTTAGTCCTCCAGGTCGACTTCGCGGACCATGTCCGCGCCGATGCCGGCCTTGATGGCTTCCAGTACCTGCTGCGGCACGGAGCTGTCGATGGTCAGCAACGCCAGCACCTGGCCGCCTTCGGTTTGGCGGGCCACCTGCATGCCACCGATGTTGATGTTGTTCATGCCCAGGATGTGGCCGATGGTGCCGATGACGCCGGGACGGTCCGCGTAGGCAACCACCACGAGGTGCTCGCTGATGGGGATTTCGACGTCGTAGCCGTTGACGCCCACCAGTTTCTCGACCTGCTTGGGTCCTGTCAGGGTACCGGCCACGGAAATCTGCGAGCCGTCGCTGAGCGCACCGCGGATGGTCAGGACGTTGCGGTAGTCCTCGGCGTCGGGGGTGGTGATGAGGCGCGTGTTGATACCGCGCTGCTCAGCAATCACCGGCGCGTTGACGTAGGACACCTGCTCCGTGACGACGTCGGCAAAGACGCCCTTCAACGCGGCAAGCTCCAGGACCTTGACGTCCAGGGCGGCGATTTCGCCGGCAACCTCGACGTCGATCTGCGTCAGGGACGCGTGGGTGAGGGCAGTGAAGATGCGGCCGAGCTTCTCGATCAGCGGGATGCCCGGGCGGATGTCGCTGGCAATGACACCGCCGGCGACGTTCACGGCATCCGGGACGAGTTCCCCTGCCAGGGCGAGCCGTACCGACTTCGCTACGGACACGCCGGCCTTCTCCTGGGCCTCGTCCGTGGAAGCACCCAGATGCGGAGTGACCACCACGTTGTCGAATTCGAAGAACGGCAGGTCCGTGCTGGGCTCCTTGACGAACACGTCGACGCCGGCGCCGGCGATCTGGCCTTCCTTCAGCGCGGTGAACAGTGCTTCTTCGTCAACCAGGCCGCCACGGGCAACGTTGATGACGTAGGCCGATTCCTTCATCTTCCGGAACGCGTCGGCGCCCAGCATGCCCACGGTCTCCGGGGTCTTGGGCATGTGGATGGTGATGAAGTCGGCGTTGGCCAGGAGTTCGTCGAGCGTTACCAGCTTGACCCCGAGCTGCGCTGCGCGGGCCGAAGTGATGTAGGGATCGTACGCGAGGATCTCGGTGTCGAATCCCTGGAGGCGGGCAGCAACCAAAGCGCCGATGCGGCCGAGGCCGATGATGCCGATCTTCTTCTCGAACAGTTCGATGCCGGTGTACTTGGAGCGCTTCCACTCACCGTTCTTCAGGGCGCTGCTGGCCTGCGGAATGTGGCGGGCGAGGCTCAGGATGTGGCCCACCGTAAGTTCCGCCGCAGAGACGATGTTGGAGGTGGGGGCGTTGACCACCATGACGCCTGCCTGGGTAGCAGACTTGATGTCTACGTTGTCCAGTCCTACGCCGGCGCGCGCGATCACTTTGAGGTTCTTCGCTGCGGCGATCGCTTCGGCGTCCACCTGGGTGGCCGAACGCACCAGGATGGCATCGACGTCGGCAATGGCGGACAGCAGCTGGGAGCGGTCGGCACCGTCTGTCTGGCGGATCTCGAAATCCGGGCCCAGTGCCTCGATCGTGGCGGGCGAAAGTTCCTCGGCGAGGAGGACGACGGGTTTGGTGGCTGACACGGGTGGCACCTTACTTTGGACAACTTGGGAACAGTACTGGACAAGGAGCGGATGCGGGGCCCGGGCACTACTCCGGACAGGCCCAGAATATCGAATCGGAACGGCTAATCCGGCGCCCGCTCAGGGATGTTACGGGCCGGACACGCCGGTTGTGAAGAAGTTCACAGTCCTCGGAACGGGATCGAAGGACGCGTAAAACGGGCAATGCCCGCCCGGCTGTGGTGCCGGACGGGCATTGCTGCAAAGGATCAGCGTGCTGCGGAACCTTCGACGTAGTCCTCGTCCTGCTGCTGCCAGGAGAAGAGCGAACGGAGCTCGCGGCCGACTTCCTCGATCGGGTGCTGCTCTGCCTTGGCGCGCAGTTCCTTGAATTCGACGGCACCGTTGTCCTGGTCGTCGATGAAGCGCTTGGCGAAGGCACCGGACTGGATGTCAGCCAGCACAGCCTTCATGTTTTCCTTCACCTCGGGGGTGATGACGCGCGGGCCGGAGACGTAGTCGCCGTACTCAGCGGTGTCGGAAACGCTCCAGCGCTGCTTGGCGATGCCGCCTTCCCACATGAGGTCCACAATGAGCTTGAGCTCGTGCAGGACCTCGAAGTAGGCGATCTGCGGCTGGTAGCCGGCTTCGGTCAGGGTCTCGAAGCCGTACTGGACGAGCTGGGAAACGCCGCCGCAGAGTACGGACTGCTCACCGAACAGGTCGGTTTCGGTCTCTTCGGTGAAGGTCGTCTTGATGACACCGGCGCGGGTACCGCCAATGGCCTTGGCGTAGGACTTGGCCAGTTCCCAAGCGGAACCGGAAGCGTCCTGCTCCACGGCGATGATGTCCGGGATGCCACGGCCGGCTTCGAATTCGCGGCGGACCGTGTGGCCCGGTGCCTTCGGAGCGATGAGGATGACGTCAACGCCTGCGGGGGGCTCGATGTAGCCGAAGCGGATGTTGAAGCCGTGGGCGAAGGCGAGGGCCTTGCCTTCGGTCAGCTTGTCCTTGATGGAGTCGTTGTAGATCGAGCGCTGGTGCTGGTCCGGCGCGAGGATCATGATGACGTCTGCCCATTCGGCGGCGTCGGCAACGTTCTTGACGGTGAAGCCCGCGTCCTGCGCCTTGGCGGTCGACTTGGAGCCTTCCTTAAGCGCGATGACAACCTCGACGCCGGAATCGCGCAGGTTAAGCGCGTGGGCGTGTCCCTGCGAGCCATAACCGACGATTGCGACCTTGCGACCCTGGATGATCGACAGGTCTGCGTCGTCGTCGTAGAACATTTCAGTCACTTGCGTAACTCCTCTTGAGTGGTTTCTAGATATTGAAGGTGGTGCTGCGGTACTGGGCGCAACGCAGGGCAGGGCATGCAAGAGCAGTCCCTGCCTGTGCTTTAGGCGGAGCGAAGCGCCCTGTCACTCATGGAGCGGGATCCCCGTCCAACGGCCAAGGTGCCGGACTGCACAATTTCACGGATGCCGAACGGCTCGAGCACTGAGAGCAGCGCAGCGAGCTTCTCCGGGGTACCGGTTGCCTCGATCACCAACGAGTCTGTAGACACGTCGACGACGGCGGCACGGAACAGGTCTGCAGCCTGGGTAACCTGCAGACGTGTCGCGGCATCCGCACGTACCTTGACCAGGATGTGGTCGCGCTGTACGGAAGATTCGGAAGTCAGTTCAACAATCTTGATCACGTTGACCAACTTGTTGAGCTGCTTGGTGACCTGCTCGATCAGGTCGCCGTCGGCGTCGACGACGACCGTCATGCGGGACATGCCCGGGACCTCAGTCGGCCCCACGGCGAGGGAGTTGATGTTGAAGGCACGCCGGGCGAAGAGGCTGGCCACGCGGGTCAGCACGCCGGGCTTGTCTTCTACCAGAACGGACAGTGTGTGACGGGTCATGGCCTAGTCTTCCTCTTCCCATTCCGGGGTCATGTTGCGGGCAACCTGGATCTGGTCATTGCTGACGCCGGCGGGCACCATGGGCCACACCATTGAGTTGGGGCTGACGACGAAGTCGATCACCACCGGGCGGTCATTGATTTCCAAGGCCTTCTGGATGGTGGCGTCGATGTCTTCGTCGCGTTCACACCGCAGGGCGGCACAACCGTAGGCGTCAGCGAGTTTGACGAAGTCCGGGATCCGGATGGTGTCGTGGCCGGTGTTCAGGTCCGTGTTGGAGTAGCGGCCTTCGTAGAACAGCGTCTGCCACTGGCGCACCATGCCCAGCGACGAGTTGTTGATAATGGCCACCTTGATGGGGATGTTGTTGATGGCGCAGGTAGCCAGTTCCTGGTTGGTCATCTGGAAGCAGCCGTCGCCGTCGATCGCCCAGACAACCCGGTCCGGTTCACCGACTTTGGCGCCCATGGCGGCGGGAACGGAGTAGCCCATGGTTCCTGCGCCGCCCGAGTTCAACCAGGCGTGGGGACGTTCGTACTTGATGAACTGGGCAGCCCACATCTGGTGCTGGCCAACGCCCGCAACGTAGATTCCCTCAGGACCGGTGAGTTCTCCGATGCGCTTGATGACCCGCTGCGGAGCCGTGAGTCCATCTTCCGGCTCGGTCCACCCCAGGGGGTAGGTGTCGCGCAGGTTGTTCAGGAAGGCCCACCAGGAGCCCAGGTCCGGAGTACCGACTTGTTCAAACCGGGCCTTTACGGCTTCGGTCAGTTCGGGGATGATCTCCTTCACCGAGCCGACAATCGGCACGTCCGCCGTGCGGTTCTTGGAGATCTCCGCGGGATCGATGTCCGCGTGGATCACCTTGGCGGTTGGCGCGAAGGTCTTCAGTACACCGGTCACGCGGTCATCGAACCGCGCACCGAGCGTGATGAGCAGGTCAGCCTGCTGCAGTGCGGTGACTGCCGAGACGGCACCGTGCATGCCGGGCATGCCAACGTGCTGCGGGTGCGAATCGGGGAAGGCTCCGCGGGCCATGAGCGTCGTGACCACGGGCGCGCCGGTGGCCAGTGCCAGTTCCATGAGTTCGGCGGATGCGTGGCCCTTGACCACGCCGCCGCCGACGTACAGAACGGGCTTGCTGGAGGCCGCGATCAGCTTGGCGGCTTCGCGGACCTGCTTGTTGTGGCCGCGGACAACCGGACGGTATCCGGGAAGATCGATCTTGGGCGGCCATGAGAACGTCATCTGGCCAACCTGGGCATCCTTGGCGATGTCCACCAGGACCGGGCCGGGGCGGCCGGTCGAGGCAAGGTGGAAGGCTTCAGCCATGACGTGCGGGATGTCATTGGGATCCGTCACCAGGAAGGAGTGCTTGGTGATGGGCATGGTGATGCCTACGATGTCGGCTTCCTGGAAGGCGTCGGTGCCGATGACTCCACTGGAGACCTGGCCGGTGATGGCCACCATCGGCACGGAGTCCATGTGGGCATCCATGATGGCGGTAACGAGGTTGGTGGCACCGGGGCCCGAGGTGGCGATGCACACGCCAACCCGTCCGGTAACCATGGCGTAGCCTTGCGCGGCGTGGCCGGCTCCCTGTTCGTGACGGACCAGGACGTGATTCATGCTGGAGGCCATCAAGGGGTCGTAGGTGGGCAGGATCGCGCCACCGGGCAAACCGAAAATATCGTCCACGCCGAGTTCTTCGAGCGAGCGGACAATTGCTTGCGAGCCGGTCATCACCGTTGGGGGTACAACGTTGTTCGGCCCAAGTACAGGAGAGAGAGGTGCAGCAGCGTCGACGACGGTGTCAGCCGTTCGGTCGATCGTTTCCGGAGCCTTGGTGGCTCCAGCGGACTTTGCAGCCATCAGCGAGGGGCTGATCGGCGATCCTTTGCTCATCGGACTCTTCCTTAGTGGATCTTCATTGGTGGGTCTTGCAAATAAAAAAACCCCTCAGCCTTACGGCTCTTCGAGGGGTTTGCGCGTGACAGTTCGTTACCAGTCGGGCTATGCCACGCGCTTGGTAAGGACGACGACGCCAACGGTAACGAATGAAATCATGCGTTCAGTGTTCCCTCTAAACGAGATACGTGTCAATCAAGCAACATCGTATCTCAATATCTGGACAACAATGTCCATCTGCCGGACTCCACCCTCGTAGGGGACGCGGAGCCCGGCAGGAAACTCAGCCGCAATAAGCCCCGGTGGAGGCGCTGTGGACGAGCTTGGCGTACTTGGCAAGAACGCCTTTGGTGAACTTGGCAGGCAGCGGCTCCCAGCCCACTTTGCGGGCTTCGAGTTCAGCGTCATCAACCAGGAGGTCGAAAGAACGCGCAGCGATGTCCACACGGATCCGGTCCCCGTCCTTGACGAAGGCGATAGGACCGCCGTCGACGGCTTCCGGCGCGACGTGGCCGATGCACAAGCCGGTGGTCCCGCCGGAGAAGCGGCCGTCAGTGAGGAGCAGGACGTCCTTGCCGAGCCCGGCACCCTTGATCGCGCCGGTAATGGCCAACATTTCCCGCATGCCGGGGCCGCCCTTGGGACCTTCGTAGCGGATCACCACGACGTCGCCCTTCTGGATGCGGCCCTTGTCCAAGGCATCCAAGGCGCCCTGCTCGCGCTCGAACACCCGGGCGGTGCCCTCGAAAACGTCGGCGTCGAAGCCTGCGCTCTTGACCACTGCACCCTCGGGAGCCAGCGAGCCGTGCAGGATGGTGATGCCGCCCGTCTTGTGGATCGGATTGTCCAGCGCCCGCAGGATCTTGCCGTCCAGGTCCGGCGGGTTGATCGCAGCCAGGTTTTCGGCAAGCGTTTTGCCGGTCACGGTGAGGCAATCGCCGTGCAGCAGTCCGGCGTCTAGCAGAGCGCGCATGATGACCGGAACCCCGCCGATCTTGTCGACGTCGGTCATCACATACCGGCCGAACGGCTTCAGGTCGCCAAGGTGCGGTATGCGGTCACCGATCCGGTTGAAGTCATCAAGCGTCAAGTCCACGTTGGCCTCGCGGGCAATGGCCAGCAAGTGAAGCACAGCGTTGGTGGAACCGCCGAAGGCCATGGTCACCGCAATGGCATTTTCGAAGGCCTTCTTGGTCATGATGTCCCGCGCCGTGATGCCCAGCCGCAGGAGGTTGACCACCGCCTCGCCGGACTTCCGGGCAAAATCATCCCGACGGCGGTCTGCCGAAGGCGGAGCTGCGGAACCCGGAAGCGACATTCCCAGGGCTTCGCCAATGCACGCCATGGTGTTTGCCGTGTACATGCCGCCGCAGGCACCTTCGCCCGGACAGATGGCTTTTTCGATGCGGTCCAGGTCCTCACGGCTCATCTTGCCGGCGGCGCAGGCTCCGACTGCCTCGAAGGCGTCGATGAGGGTTACTTCCTTCTCCGAACCGTCCTCGAGCTTTACCCACCCCGGCATGATGGAACCGGCGTAAAGGAACACGCTGGCCAGGTCCAGGCGGGCGGCTGCCATGAGCATGCCGGGCAGGGACTTGTCGCAACCGGCAAGGAGCACGGAACCGTCGATCCGCTCGGCCTGCATCACCGTCTCGACGGAATCGGCAATGACTTCCCGCGATACCAGGGAAAAGTGCATGCCCTCATGCCCCATGGAAATACCGTCGGAGACGGAAATCGTGCCGAATTGCATGGGAAATCCCCCGCCGGCGTGGACGCCTTCCTTGGCGCCCTGGGCCAGGCGGTTAAGGGAAAGATTGCAGGGTGTGATTTCGTTCCAGGAACTCGCGACGCCGATTTGCGGCTTTGCGAAATCGTCATCGCCCATGCCCACGGCGCGGAACATTCCGCGTGCGGGAGCGGCGTGAATGCCGTCCGTGACAACCCGGCTACGGGGTTTGATGTCAGGCGTATTCTCTGTGGAAGTCCGGGTGTCCTCGCTCATGCCCCACAGTCTATGTGGCAGCCTTGCCCGCAGTCCCTTGCCCGTCCCGGAAAAATCAAAAAAACCATAAAAGACACAAAGTCCGGATAACACCGGAAATACCCATGGTTTCCTTTCGTCGCCCGCAGCCCGGTCCGGATGCTGGACAGCCCCTGAGCAGGCACGTAACGTCGGAAACACGGCTCATTGGAAAGACTTCAAACCCCCAAAGCGGAAGGGCGTCACCATGGATTGGTTGATTTGGGTCATTGTTATTGTGCTGGTGATTGCGGTTGCCTGGTGGCTTATCAGCCGCAACAACACACGCAAACCGGCGGCCGCTCCGCCTGCCGCCACGGAGCCGGGCAATACTTCCGCCGTTCCGGAGACCGCTGCCGCGGCAGCGGGAGTAGCCGGTCTCGCAGGAGTTACCACCGCGGGCAGGGAGCCCGCCGCAGACAGCCGTCCCGGAGCGCCGGAGCCCGCCGCCGTCCAAGAACAAGATCCGGACCTCGCCTCCAACGCCGCCACGGCCGGGACTGCCCCTTCCGCAGCACCGCACGGGCATGGCAGGCACTCATCAACGGACGGCGAACCTGCTCCTGCTGCCGGTACGGACGGAGCGGGTAGCGACGCTGAACCTGCCGGCGCCGGCACTGAGCGCACTGGAACCACCGAAGCGACCGTCGGGAACGAACCCGTCATCGAGGCTCCCGTCCTGGATGAGCCGGTGGTGGACGAGCCCGTAGTGGACACGAACGCACGGGTGGGAGGCACCGGGGAAGTGACAGCAGACGACGTCACCCGCGCCGACTCAACCGGCCAGGACGCGGCGGATAAGAACGAGTGGGAATCCTCGTGGACCGATTCCTCGGGAAAACCGGTCCACCACCACGAGTACACCGACCCCCACTCCCCCACGCTTCCCGGCGCTGAAACTGCTGCCGCCGAAACAGTGGAGGCCGAGGCGCCGTCCGGACACTTGGCGGCCGATCACCCCTACGGCGCTGGTTCCGCCGGCGCGGCAGCTGATGGCAGTGCCCCGGACGGATACCCGGTCAAGGGGGAAGCCGCCACCATGACCTACTACGACGACGACTCCGCGGATTACGCCGACGCCCCTGCGGATGTCTGGTTCGAGTCAGCCGCCCACGCTGAGGCGGCAGGCTTCCGTCCGCCACGACGCAGCCGCCGCTGAGCCGGATCTGCTGCCGAACCGCCGTCGTTTGCTGTTCTCCCGATCGCCATGACGAACGCCCGAAAGCCGGCCACCCGCGCACTGCCTGTGCTCTGCGCGCTGGCCGTGGTTCTTTCTTCCTGCACGGGAAGCCCGTCAGGTCCGGCCGGAACGTCCACGTCCGGCAGCAGCCCGGTTCCCCAAAGCAGCACGACTTTTGCGACCGCCGGCCCGCCGCCAACGACCCAAACCGCTGTTCCCCGCGGCGTCCAGGTTGAGGAGAGGCTCGACGTCGGCCTGCAACTGCCATGGTCGGTCGTGTTCCTCCCGGACGGTACTGCGGTGGTCTCTGAACGCGATTCGGCAACCGTCAAGGCAATCCGGGACGGGCAGGCCACCCTTGTCGGTGAGGTTGCCGGCGTCGTGCCCGGTGGTGAAGGCGGCCTCCTTGGCCTGGCGCTTTCGCCCGGCTTCGCCACGGACCGTTGGCTCTATGCGTACTTCACCTCAAGCTCGGACAACCGGATAGCCCGGATGCAGCTGACCCGGGACGGGTCCGGGGACCTGAGGCTGGGCCCGGCAGAAGTGGTCTTTTCCGGGATCCCCAAAGCGTCCACCCACAACGGCGGAAGGATCCGCTTCGGCCCTGATGGACTCCTCTACGTTGGAACGGGCGATTCGCAGCGACGGGAGCAGCCCCAGGACCTGGAGGCACTGGGCGGCAAGATCCTCCGGCTGACACCGGAGGGACGGCCCGCACCGGGCAACCCTTTTGGCGACAGCCCCGTGTACAGCTACGGGCACCGCAACGTTCAAGGCCTTGCCTGGGACTCCGGGGGACGCCTGTGGGCGAGCGAGTTCGGGCCGGACGTCGATGATGAACTCAACCTCATCACGCCCGGCGGGAATTATGGGTGGCCCACGGTGACGGGAGCCCCTGGACGGCAGGGCTTCCTCGACGCAAAAGTCGTGTGGCCTTCAACGGGCGAGGCGTCACCCAGTGGCTTGGAGATTGTGGACGGCGTGGCGTACACAGGCGCCCTCCGGGGGCAGCGCCTATGGGCCGTTCCCCTGGACGGAGAGTCTGCCGGCACTCCTGTGGCCTTTCTCACAGGAGACTTCGGGCGGCTGCGGGACGTGGCGGCAGCCCCCGACGGTGCTTTGTGGGTACTCAGCAACAACAGAAACCCCGATTTTGCGCTGGTTTTGAGGCTGGAACGGTAGGCGCCGGGGCCAGCCGTCCGCGAATTTGCAGTTCGGCTGAAGTCGTGTAGAGTTACTTGTCGTTGCGGAGATCGCCGGGGAAATAAACCTCGTCGGAATGATCGAAAACAACAGCTGCACCTCTAGCTCAACTGGCAGAGCAATTGACTCTTAATCAATGGGTTCCGGGTTCGAGTCCCGGGGGGTGCACCAAGAAAGACCCTGAAGCGTCCAACGCTTCGGGGTCTTTTTGCGTGTCCCCGTTTTGCCTGTCCCCTGTTTTGCGTGTCCCTGTTTTGCATGTCCCAGCCGGGAGCCGGCACCGCTTCGATCGCCGGACTGTGGAGTGCATCACTGATCGGCACAAGTGGACATTGCGACCTTGGAAGTGGTGTAGAGTTATCTGTCGTTGCGGAGGCCGCTGAGGAAGAAATTCCCGCCAAGCTGAAAGCAATAGTTGCACCTCTAGCTCAACTGGCAGAGCAATTGACTCTTAATCAATGGGTTCCGGGTTCGAGTCCCGGGGGGTGCACCAAAAAAGGCTCCGGATCGCTTGATGCGATCCGGAGCCTTTCCTTTTGCCCGACCCTTGCAGGAACGGGGCCAGTCTTATGAGGTGGTCTCCCCCGAGGGCTTTTCCACCCCTGGCCCAGCAGTTTCATGAGGAGGCCGGATACCCACCTCTTCAGCCAACGGGACCCCGATGAGTCCGCTGACCACGATGCGGAGTTCGTCGCGGAGCCGCGCAGTGTCAACCGCAACCGGTGCAAGGACGTCCTGCTCCAACTTCACGGCCTCGGTCAGCGCCTCGCTACCGGCGGGCGTAAGGGTCACCACATGGCTCCGGCGGTCTGAATCACTGCGGTGGCGCGTCACGTGCCCATGCAGTTCGAGCCGCGCAAGGGTGGTACCCATGGTCTGGGCCTTGACCCTGGCAACCTCCGCCAAAGCGGCCTGGGTGATGGGACCCTTGGCAGCCAGGACCTGCATGGCGATAACGCCGGCGTGCGTCAGGCCAATCGACTTCAATTTCTCGTTCCATGAGATTTCCACGAGCCGCGCAGCGGTCGAAAGTAGTCGCGTCGTGGGCCATCTCTCCATATCAGGCATGTCGATAGTATATGCGCGCTAAGCATGCTTACATTGCCTCTCCGCACTAAAGTGGGTGATTGCGCACATATTTCAAGGAGCAAATTTTGGCGGAGCGACTCACCCCGGGCGACCAGGCCCCGGACTTCATTCTTCAGGACAAGGACGGCAAGGAAGTACGCCTGCAGGACTTCCGCGGCCGGAATACCATCGTGTATTTCTACCCGGCGGCCTCCACCCCGGGTTGCACCAAACAGGCCTGTGATTTCCGCGATTCCCTCGCGTCCCTGCAGGGAGCCGGCTACGAAGTCCTCGGCATCTCCCCCGATTCTGCCAAGGCACTGGCGAAGTTCGCCGACACGGAGGGCCTCACCTTTCCCCTGCTCTCCGACGAGGACCACTCGGTTGCGGAGGACTACGCAGCCTGGGGCGAGAAGAAGAACTACGGGAAAACCTACATGGGCCTTATCCGTTCCACGATCGTGGTGGATCCCGAAGGAAAAGTGGCTCTGGCCCAGTACAACGTCCGGGCAACAGGTCACGTGGCCAAGCTGCGCAAGGACCTCAAACTCGATCAGTAGCAGGTACACTGGACCCCGACGCCGCCGGTACTGCCCCTGAGGGCTGGAACCGCAGGCAAGCGCGAGTGGTGAAATTGGCAGACACGCAGGATTTAGGTTCCTGTGCCTTCGGGCGTGGGGGTTCAAGTCCCCCCTTGCGCACAGTGTTGGAGCTTTGGCTCCCTGAGGACACCCCCGGCTTTCAAAGCTTGGGGTGTCCTTCCTCAAGAAGACGGGGAACGTGTTCCACGGGCGTGTGCCGCCTGGCAACGGATTCTGCCTGCAGGACGTTCAACTAGACTGAAATGCTGTCCGGCAAAGTCGGCACCAATTCACACCAGCTTGAGGGGACAAGAGTGGCAAGCAGCAAGACGCGGCGTCTGGCGAAGCAGTGCGGCGCCCTGCTCCTGGTGATGGGACTCGCAGCGTGCACGGGAACACCCGGGCCCGCACCGTCCTCTTCCACCAGCAGTTCCACTCCCGCTGCCCCTACCCAAACGTTCAACTTCGGGACCGCTTCCATGCCTTTGGGCCTGGATCCAGCGATGACCGCGGATTCCGAGGCCTACCGGGTGACCCGCCAAGTCCTTGAAGGACTGGTGGGCGTGGACGGCTCCACCGGGCAGACCACTGCCCTGCTCGCCACCGAATGGCAGGACAGCAACAATGGCCTGAGCTACGACTTCACCCTGCGCGAAGGCGTCCGGTTCCACGACGGCACCCCGTTTGATGCAGCAGCGGTCTGTGCCAACTTCAACCGGTGGTTCACGTTCCCGGCCGCGTTGCGAAAGCAAGCACCGGGAATCTCCTTCCAGGGCGTCTTCAAGGCCTACTCCGACGAACCGGTCTTTTCCATCTACAAGGACTGCGCGGTCCAAGCGCCAAACAAAGTCCAGATCAACCTCACCCGTCCCTTCACCGGTTTCCTCCAGGCCCTGACGTTGCCGGCCTTCGCGATCTCATCGCCAACAGCCCTGGAAGCACAGAAAGCCAACATCCTTGACACCGTTCGAAACGGTCAGGCGGTGTCCGCCTACGCAGCCCACCCGGTTGGCACGGGCCCCTTTAAGTTCGGTTCATGGGATGACCAGAAGGTCACCCTGACCACGAATGAGGCCTATTGGGGAAACCGCGGGCAAATTGCCACCATCAACTTCATCCCGTATGACCGTGCCGAAACGCGGCAGCAGGCGCTGCTGGACGGGAAGATCGACGCCTACGACCTCGTGACCCCCGGGACGTTCGACCAGCTCGTGAAGAAGGGAGTCCAGATCATCCAGCGGGACCCCTTCTCCGTGATGTATTTGGGAATCAACCAAGCCGTAGCTCCCTTGGAGAAACTCGAGGTCCGGCAGGCAATCGAGATGGCCATCGACAAAGAGACGCTGATCCGGCGCTTCTTCATCGACAACACCGCCCAGGCCTCCCAGTTCGTCCCGCCGAAACTCAGCGGCTTCAACAACAACGCTCCTTCCCTGGGCTACAACCCTGAGAAGGCAAAGGAACTCCTCAAGAAAGCCGGCTACGACGGCGAGCCTTTGAAGTTCTACTATCCGCTCAATGCCACTCGGGCCTACCTCCCTACGCCCGAGAAGATCTATGCAGAGATCAGCCGGCAGCTGGTGGCCGTGGGCATCAACGTCAAACCGGTCCCGATCGATTGGGAAGACGGCTACCTCCAGAAGGTCCAGTCCCCGGGCGACCATGCCCTGCATCTTCTCGGCTGGAACGGTTCCTATGCCGACGCAGACAACTTCCTGGGTCCGCTCTTCGGTGAGCAGCGTGCCGAGTTCAACTACTTCGACGCAGACGTGTTCCACAAGATCGAACGTGCCCGCGCCTTGCCCTCCGGTGACGGCCGCAACACGGAGTACCAGTCGATCAATGCCGCGATCGCCGCTTCCGTCCCGGCAGTTCCGATCGCCTTCCCCATCTCCGCCCTGGCGCTCTCCAACAAGGTGGAAAGCTATCCCGCTTCCCCGGTTCTCAATGAAGTTTTTACGAACGTCCGCTTAAAGCCTTGACGATTCCCTGCAATTTCAGTATTGGACTCGCACGGGGATATTCTGTGACAGCCAGTGCCGCCGCTAACGGAGATTGATCGTGACCTTCATTTCCAAGACTCAACATGCCGACGTCGTCCTTATTGGCGGCGGAATCATGAGTGCCACCCTCGGTGCGTTCATCAAGCAACTTGAACCCACCTGGACCATCTCCATGTTCGAACGCCTCGACGAAGCCGGCCTGGAAAGCTCCGGCCCATGGAACAACGCAGGCACCGGCCACGCCGCCCTGTGTGAGTTGAACTACTCCCCCGCAGCCAAGGACGGCTCCGTGGATCCCACCAAGGCGATCCACATCAACGAACAGTTCCAGTTGTCCCGCCAGTTCTGGTCCCACCTGGTGGACAGCAAGGTGATCGGCTCGCCCAAGGGCTTCATCAACACGGTCCCGCACATGAGCTTCGTGATCGGCGATGACCACGCCAACTTCCTGAAGACACGCTACGAAGCACTCAAGCCCAACACCCTCTTCCGCAGCATGGAATACAGCGAGGACCAGGCCCAGATCGCCAAGTGGGCTCCGCTGATCGTCAAGGGCCGCGACCCGAAGCAGCGCGTGGCGGCTACCCGCGCAGCGGAAGGAACCGACGTCGACTTCGGTGCATTGACCCGTGAGCTCACCGGCTACCTGCGCAGCAGCGGTGCCGAAGTGAACTTCGGGCACGATGTCACCAACATCAGCCGCGCGTCCGGCGGTGGCTGGGATCTGTCCATTAAGCACGCCAAATCCGGCGAGCACGGCAAGATCCACGCCAAGTTCGTCTTCGTCGGCGCCGGCGGCGGCGCACTGCACCTGCTCCAGGCCTCGGGCATCCCGGAGAGCAAGGGCTACGGCGGATTCCCCGTTTCCGGCCAGTTCTTCCGCTGCAACGATTCCTCCATCACCTCCCGGCACAATGCCAAGGTCTATGGCCAGGCCTCCGTGGGCGCGCCGCCCATGTCCGTTCCCCACCTGGACACCCGCTACGTCAACGGCCAGCGTTCCCTGCTGTTCGGACCGTACGCAGGCTTCTCCACGAACTTCCTGAAGTCCGGCAGCTACCTGGACCTACCTTTGTCCATCCGCCCGGGCAACATCATTCCCATGCTTGCGGTTGCCAAGGACAACATGGACCTCACGGCATACCTCATCAAGGAAGTAGCCAAGCGCCACGACGCCAAGGTCGAGGCCCTGCGCGAGTACTACCCCGAGGCAACGGGCGGGGACTGGGAACTTATCACGGCCGGCCAGCGTGTTCAGATCATCAAGAAACACCCGCAAAAGGGCGGCATCCTGCAGTTCGGCACGGAAGTCATTGCCTCACGGGACGGCTCGATCGGCGCCCTGCTGGGTGCTTCCCCGGGAGCATCAACGGCAGTACCGATCATGATCGAGCTGCTCCAGAAGTCCTTCCCCAAGAACTTCAAGGGCTGGCAGTCCAAGCTGAAAGACATGATGCCCGGTTACGGCGTAAAGCTGAACGACAACCCGGAGCTTGCCGCAGAACTTGAGGCGGGCACCGCGCGGTCCCTGCAGTTGGACAGCGCACCGGCACTTCGGAGCTGATCTCCGCACCGCCCCACGGGAACCCGTTCCCGCCAATCGAATACTCCGTAGATCTCAGGAGACTTTGCAATGTTCCGCTTGGCCACGTTGTCCCTGGGAAACCGGGCCCTGATCGCGCTGATCACCGTCTTTGCAGCGGTGTTCGGCGTGATCACCATGGGCTCGCTCAAGCAGGAACTCATTCCGTCGATTGAGTTCCCGCAGATAACGGTGGTTACCTCCATGCCGGGAGCCTCTCCCGAAGTGGTGGACAAGCAGCTCAGCCGTCCGCTGGAGACAGCCCTCAACAGCGTCGAGGGGCTCGAGTCGACGACGTCGACGTCCCGCAACGGTGTCTCCCAGATCACCATGGTGTTCACCTACGGTTCCAACCTGGACAGGGCACGCAACCAGATCGACCGTGCCATCTCCAATGCGAAGCGAGTTCTGCCGGCCGATGTGGAACCGCAGTCAATCGCCGGCAACATCAGCGACTTTCCGATCGTGTACCTGGCGGTGTCTTCGGATAAGCCGCTGAGCGAGCTGAACGCTGACCTGCAGCGCCTCAGCGTTCCACGGTTGCAGAAAATCGACGGCGTCCGGGGCGCCGACGTAACGGGCGGAGCGACCCAGCACATCCTGGTCCAGCCCCGCCCTGCAGACCTTGCCGGCTCCGGCGCGTCGGTGCAGTCCATCAGCGCGGCCTTGAAGAACAACGGGACCCTGGTTCCGGTAGGCACCATCGAGGACCAGGGCAAGACGCTGTCCCTCCAGCTGGGCAGCCCTGTCGATTCCCTGGAGATCATCAAGGCACTGCCACTGGAGAGCGCAAAGGGAGCGGCCACCATCGGAAGCGTCGCCGATGTCAGCATCGAGGACGACCCCGCCACCTCGATCACCCGCACCAACGGCAAACCGACACTGGCGCTGTCGGTCACGAAGAAGCCTGAGGGCGACACCGTGGCGATCTCCCATGCCGTGCGTGAGGCCCTGGCGCCCATGGAAGCAGAGCTGGGCAGCAACGCCGCCTTCACCCCCGTCTTTGACCAGGCACCCTTCATCGAGAAGTCCATCAAGGACCTCACTACCGAGGGACTTCTCGGGCTCGGTTTTGCGGTGGCCGTGATCCTGGTGTTCCTGATGTCCGTGAGGTCCACCTTGGTGACCGCGGTTTCCATTCCGTTGTCGCTGCTGGTCACCTTCATCGGCATCTCCGCAACCGGCTATTCACTGAACATCCTGACCCTGGGTGCGCTCACCATCGCGATCGGCCGGGTGGTGGACGACTCGATCGTCGTGATTGAGAACATCAAACGGCACCTGAGCTACGGCGAGCACAAGCTGACGGCCATCGTCACCTCCATCCGCGAAGTGGCCGGAGCCATCACTGCCTCGACGCTCACCACAGTTGCCGTGTTCCTTCCGATCGCCTTCGTCGGAGACCTGGCGGGCGAGCTGTTCCGGCCCTTCGCCTTGACGGTCACCATCGCGCTGCTTTCTTCCTTGCTGGTCTCGCTGACCATCGTCCCCGTACTTGCTTATTGGTTCCTGGCGTCCCCGTCAGCGAAGAGCACGCCGCCTGCCGCAGGCGCTGCAATCCCCGATGCAAAGACCATTGCCGCACGGGCGAGGGAAGCCGAGCAAAAGAGCAGGCTCCAGCGCGGTTACTTGCCGATCCTGGCCACAACGCAGAAACACCCTGTGATCACACTGAGCGCCGCGGCACTGATCCTGGTCGCCACCGTGGCTGTTTCTCCCCTGCTGGCTACGGACCTGCTGGGACGTTCCGGGGAAAACAGCATGACCGTCCGGCAGGTCCTGCCTGCCGGTACCAGCCTGGACGCCACCAGCGCGGAAGCTGCCAAGGTGGAGGACCTCCTCAGGGGCACGGAGGGCATCAAGGACGTCCAGGTGACCTCCGGCAACGCCCAAACGGGTTTTGCCGCGCTGACCTCCACGGGCGCTTCCAACTCAACGTTTACCGTGGTGACGGACGAGAAGGTGGACCAGAAAAAACTCCAGGACGAGGTCCGCAGCAAGCTTGAAGGCCTGCCGGGAAAGATCACCGTAGGATCCCAGCAGGGCGGGTTCGGCACATCCTCCACCGTTGACATCACCATCAGGGCTGCGAACTCGGCGGACCTGCAAACGGCCAGCGATGCCATGGTGAAGGCCATGGAAGGCGTTCCGGGCAGCACCGAAGTGGCTACGAACCTTGCAGCCAGCCAAGCCGTGGTCCAGGTACGCGTGGATCGGGCAAAGGCCGTGGCCGCCGGCCTCACCGAGGAACAGGTGGGTGGCTTCCTGGCGTCCACAGTCAGCCCGATCCCGGCCGGAACAGTGCGGATCGACACCAATGACTATCCGGTCCGGATCGGCAAGGGAACACGCTTCACCAGCATCGCTGCGGTGCGGGCCCTCCAGCTGCCGACTGCGCGCGGTCCAATCGCGCTGGAGTCCATAGCCGCCGTCGAGCAGGTTGACACGCCGGTTTCCATCACCAGCAGCAACGGCCAGCGCACGGCCAAGGTGACTGTGACGCCGTCGGGCTCAAACCTCGGCAGCGTCAGCACTGCGGTCCAGGAACGTCTCGCCTCCGTAGAGCTGCCCGCGGGAGTCACAGCCACTATCGGTGGTGCCACCACCCAGCAGGCGGAGTCCTTCCGGCAACTTGGCCTGGCGCTCCTGGCTGCCATCGCGATCGTCTATGTGATCATGGTGGCCACCTTCAAGTCCCTCATCCAGCCACTGATCCTGCTCGTTTCGGTGCCGTTCGCGGCCACCGGCGCGGTGGGACTGCTGTTGCTCACCGGAGTTCCCCTGGGACTGCCGTCCCTGATCGGCATGCTGATGCTCGTGGGCATCGTGGTGACCAACGCAATCGTCCTGATCGACCTCATCAACCAGTACCGCAAACCGCATGACGGCAGGGCCGGCATGAGCGTTGCCGAGGCGATCACCCATGGTGCCCGCCAGCGCCTGCGCCCCATCCTCATGACGGCCTTGGCCACCGTGTTCGCCCTGACTCCCATGGCGCTGGGTTTGACCGGCGGCGGCGGGTTCATCTCCCAGCCTTTGGCGATCGTGGTGATCGGCGGGCTGATCTCCTCCACGGCGTTGACGCTGGTCCTGGTTCCCGTCCTGTACAAGCTCGTGGAGGGCCGCAGGGAGAAGAAGGACCTGCAGAAAGCCCTGCAGGTCCGGCCCGATGTTCCTGCCGGGAACGGCGGCAGCGATGCCTTCGCCGACTGGACCACGGGGGCCGTGCCCCGGATCTCGGGGCGCCGGGCGGCCCACAACCCCGCCGAATAGCGCCTCACTGCCCATCTCTCAGGTCCGGGAACATTTCCCGGCCCTGCCCTGTTACACACAGCGATACATGCAAATGCATCTATTTTCAGCTACACTGTGACATATGGCCCCCCTCAATCGGAGGCCTGAACCACGGGCAGGGAGAAAGGCAACACCATGCAGATCGGCGTCTTCAGCGTCAGTGACATCACCACTGACCCCACCACGGGCCGCACCCCCACCGAACACGAGCGCATCAAGGCCTCCGTAGCCATTGCCAAGAAGGTCGAAGAAATCGGCATGGACGTCTACGCGTTGGGCGAGCACCACAACCGGCCGTTCTTCTCCTCCTCCCCCACCACCACCCTGGCCTACATCGCGGCCCAGACCGAACGCATCACGCTCTCCACGGCCACCACCCTGATCACCACGAATGACCCGGTGAAAATCGCCGAGGACTTCGCGATGCTGCAGCACCTGGCAGACGGCAGGGTGGACCTGGTCCTGGGCCGGGGCAACACCGCCCCCGTCTACCCCTGGTTCGGCAAGAACATCCAGGACGGGATCGAACTGGCGATCGAGAACTACAGCCTGCTGCGCAAGCTGTGGGACGAGGACACGGTGAACTGGTCCGGCAAGTTCCGCACCCCGCTGCAGAACTTCACGTCTACACCGCGCCCGCTCGACGGCGTCGCCCCCTTCGTCTGGCACGGCTCCATCCGCACGCCGCAGATCGCGGAAGTGGCTGCCTACTTCGGAGACGGCTTCTTCGCCAACAACATCTTCTGGCCCAAAGAGCACTACCAGCAGCTGATCGGCCTGTACCGCGAGCGCTACGAGCACTACGGGCACGGCAAGGCAGACCAGGCGATCGTCGGCCTGGGCGGGCAGTTCTTCATGCGGAAGAACTCGCAAGACGCGGTGAAGGAATTCCGCCCTTACTTCGACAACGCACCCGTGTACGGACACGGCCCGTCGCTGGAGGACTTCACCTCGCAAACGCCGTTGACCGTCGGCAGCCCGCAGGAAGTCATTGAGAAGACCCTGACGTTCCGTGAGTTCTTCGGTGACTACCAGCGCCAACTGTTCCTGATCGACCACGCCGGCCTGCCGTTGAAGACGGTCCTGGAGCAACTGGACCTCTTCGGAGAGGAAGTCCTTCCGGTCCTGCGCAAGGAGTACGCTGCCTTGAAGCCGGCCCACGTTCCGGACGCCCCGACGCACGCCTCCCGCGTGGCCGCAGCCCTGGAGGCCAACGTCAGCGAGTCCGCTGCCGCCGGAACCGCTGGTCGGGAGTCCTGATGTCCGGCCCTTCGGCTTCCTCCACAGTCCGACTTGCCGCCGAAACCTGGGAGTCGCTCTTCCGCTCCCAGGTGGCGGTGATGCGGAAGCTCCAAGCCGGTTCGGCGTTCAAGTCGTTGCCGGTCAACGAGTACGACGTCCTTTTCACGCTATCGCGCTGCCCTTCGGGCCAACTGCGGCTGAACGAGATCAACGACAAAGTGCTGCTGAGCCAGTCGAGCCTGAGCCGCTTGGTGGACCGCCTTGAAAAGCGGGGACTCGTGGAGCGGACAACAGCCCCCGACGACGGCCGCGGAGTCCTGCTGTCCCTCACGGAGGCCGGGCGCGAGTTGCAGAAGTCGATCGGCCGCGACCACGTGCGGGAAATCGCCCAGTTGGTAGCACCGGCGCTCACGGCCGAAGAGCAACGCGAGCTGCTTCGCCTGACGGACAAGCTGCGGGCATCCGTCGCCGGGCACCAGCAATCCGGCACGGGCGCCCGGCCGCTGGCCTAGCCGAGGGTTATCAGCTGCCCGGGGTCTTCCACGGGCAGCTCACCTTCCACGGTTGCGGCGACCTTCAGGGTCTTGAGCGTGAGGCTGCCGCCGACCGTTGAAAGGAACGCGGTGTCCGAGGAGTCCCTTCCGGCGGTGATGCGCAGCATGGCTTCGCGCGGAGCCAACCCTGTGGGGTCGATCACGTGCCACGCGCCATCGATGTACGCTTCCGCGACTGCGTGGAAGTCCATGGGGCTGAGGCCGGGGGCGTAGACGGCGGCCAGGCGTGCAGGCACGTCCTTGGACCGCAGGAGCGCGATGGCGAGGTGTGCAAAGTCCCGGCACACGCCGCGCCTGTGGAGCAGGGTCTCTACAGCCCCGTCCGTGCCCCGCGAGGACCCGCTGACGTAGCGCAATTCACCGTTCACCCAGTTGCGCACGGCCTCGAGCAATCCGGCACCTTGCATCGTTCCGAACTCTGCATAGGAAGTGGGCAGCAAACGGTCCGACTCCGCGTAGCGGCTGGGACGGACATAGCGGATGAGTTCCATCGGGTCCGCACTGTCCGCTATTCCCCGGCCAACCACGTCCGCACTGTAGTTCACCGTGACTTCACTGGGCTCGCTGAATTCCATGTATTGGAACCGCCCGCCGTGATGGTCCTGCAATTCCTTGTAGGGCACTTCTGTCCCCCCGCATTCGATGGCGAGGGTCTCGCTCAGCGACTCATAGCCAGGGTTGGCGGCTACGGCGATGGCCATGGCAACTTTGGTGTTGGCTGCTGTCTTGAAGACGAGTTGGGCAGATACGTGGCGTTCCATTGGTCTCCGGAAGGTCGCGGCGGGCTGGGTGTAGTGCCGCTGTTGGGGTCAGGGGCCAACGCAGGGCTGCGGGTTGGCCTCCAGCGACAGTAGCACCTACCGGGCACCGGGCTTTCACCGCCGTCGGCGGGGGCTAGGCTGTGGTCATGGCTCCCGAAGAAAACGAAGAATTCGACGACGGCGTCTCCACCATCTCCGCTGTGGACATCGTGGACTGGCGGCTGCGGACCTTCGCCCTGTATGACGAGGTCCGGAAGCTTGCAGCGACGGACCCTTTCGATGCCCATAACCACTGGCGGCACGAACGTGACCGCATGTTCGCCACGCATCCCGCCTCGGCGCTGACGGACGCGATGAAAGCTTCCTTCGCCGGGCTACGGACCGCCGATTATGATCCCTCCTTCCGGATGTACGCCCCGTTGCTGCCGGAAGGCGTCGGCGAGGAAATGAACGTCTCCACGGGAACGGACGGCGTGGTCCCGTTTGTACGGATCGGCACGTTCGAGTTGCCGGGCCTGGGTTCATTGGCGGCTTGGCGGCTGCGCAGCTACGGTGGCGGCATCTTCGTGCCGTTCCGTGATGCCACTGCCGGCAAGGAAGGGGGCAGCTACGGCGCTGGACGCTATCTCCTGGACACGATCAAGGGGTCCTTTCACGGACTCCGCCACGCTGGTGTGGAGCAGGAATTCATTCTCGACTTCAACTTCGCCTACAACCCGTCGTGTGCGTATAACGAAGCGTGGGCCTGCCCGTTGGCGGGACCGGCGAACAGGTTGGCGGCGGAAGTGCCGGTGGGCGAGCTATATCTTCCGGCCTAGTCATGCCACTCGAGCCGTGAGGGCCAGCAAGGCCACTGCGGCCACCAGGGTCACGGGTGCGACGATCATCCCGTACAGCGCAAAGCCCCGCCAACTGATCAGCACGTTCATCTTGCGCAGGCGGTCATGCCACAGCAGGGTGCCCAACGAGGCCCACGGAGTAATAAGAGGCCCGGCATTGACCCCAATGAGCAAGGCTGCCGTCCGCAGTGGTGTGTCCGCGAGCGGTTCCACCAGCAAGTAGGCCGGAAGGTTGTTCACGACGTTGGACCCCAGGGCGCCCGTGGCAGCAAGCCGCAGCAGTTCGGGGAAATCCTCACCCTTGCCGGCCACTTGGCCTGCCAGCTCAGGCAATCCAAGGTAGCGGGCGGCCGCCATCACCAGGAACAGCCCTGAGGTAAAGAGCAGCAAGGACCACGGGACCAGATTTATGGTGAGTGAGCGGGGCCGACGGAACCCGAACAGGGCCAGCAGAGCGACGGCGGCGATGGAAGCCGGGAGCCACACTGGAAGCCCCGACACCAAAGCCGGTAGCAGCAGTACCAGCACCGCGGCCGTCCCCGGCAGCAGGATGCGGTCCGCCCGGGGCTTTCCAGGAACGGAGGTCCGGGAACCTTGGTCGATCACCTTCTTTGGACCCGGGGCATACCTTCGTTGCAGGTCACGCCGGAAGACCACTGCGATGAAGGCTAGCGGAATGATGATGGCCGCCAGCGAAGGGGCCCACATCAGCGTTGCGAACCCGGCAGGACTGATCCCGTCAAGGTTGTGCTGGGCCAAGAGGTTGGTCAGGTTCGATACCGGCAGGAGCAAGCTCGCTGTGTTTGCCAGCCATACGGTCGCCAGTGCGAAGGGAAGGACGGGCAATCCTGTCTGCCGCGTCACCGTGACCACCACGGGAGTCAGCAGCACCGCCGTGGTATCGATGGAAAGGAAGATGGTGCTCAGGACGGCCATGGCCGCCAACAGCAGCCACAAAACGTAACTGCGGCCGCTGGCCCATCGACGGATCCGGTCAGCACCCCATTGGAAAACACCGGCATCGCTGGCCAGGTCGGTGACCACGGTCATCGCCGCGACGAAACCCATGATGGGCCCCACGCGGGCAACCAGGACCTGCACTTCGGACCACGGAAGAATCCCTGTTACTACGGCCACTGCTCCGGCTGCCAGCAGGGCCGCCCCCATGATCGCGAGGCGCATGAACTGGATTCTATCCATGTGCTGCCGGCTTCTTTACGCGCCACGTGCGGGTCCCGTTGGGGAGTGTTCGGGCCGGCCCCGCAGAGGACGTAGGATGTCTTCATGACTTCCCCGCTTCCCCGGCGCATCGCCCGCATCCAACCTTTGGAACCGAACAGCCCCGACGAGCAATTCTTCGCCGCCAACGATGCGCCCGACTTCGACTCCGACGAAGGAAAGCGCTGGACGCTGGTGCAGTCCCCGTTCCCGGGATCCAGGGCCAACGCAGCGAGTCCCGGAAGGCCCGGCTGGGAAGTGGGCGCAGTGGTGGAGGAAGCATCATTCCGCTTCCTGGCACCGTCCGTCCCTGTCAACGTTTTCGGCATGGCCCACAACACGGGCCAGCCCGGCCGGGACTTGCCTCCGCAGGCATTCCATAAGGCGGCTTCCAGCGTGATCGGGCCAGGCGATGCCATCCAGCTGAGCTCCACAGTGGGCTACGTCGACCCCGAAGCCGAGCTGACCGTCGTCGTGGGTTCCACCGCCCGGGGCCTGACCCTGGAAACGGCGAGGTCGGCAATCCTGGGCTACACCATCGGAAACGACGTTTCCGCCCGCGACCTCCAGAAGACCGATGAATTGTGGATCAGCGCCAAGAGCCAGGACACCTTCACTCCTGCCGGCCCGTGGATCGTCACCGCACTCGACGACTCGGACCTGGAAATCAGCATCGTCCACAACGGCAACCAACTGACGCCGGCCAGTTCCGCCGACCTCGGTTGGAAGGTGGAGGAGATCATGGTCTACCTGACGTCCTTCATGACATTGCGGCCGGGCGACCTGGTGCTCACCGGTTTCCCGGCAGAGTGCGCCCGCATCCAACCCGGGGATACGGTGGCGTGCCGCGTGGAGGGCATCGGGGAGCTCCGGAACCCTGTCATCGCCGCACGATGGGAAGGTCCGCACGCATAGTGTGCAAGGCTTAAGCCATGGAGACTGCCGCGGAAACCACTGAGCCGCGGCACGCCACCTCCGGAACCCCCGCGGTACGGCACCGCCTGAACAGGCGAAAAGGGCTCCTGCGATACCCGGTGATCCGGCAGCTCATCCGCTTCACCGGCGTCGGGATCATTTGCACCGCGAGTTCGCTGGCCATCTACGCGATGCTGCGTCCCTGGGTTGATCCGCAGATCGCCAACGCAATCGCGCTGGTCCTCACCTCGCTCCTGAATACGGCGCTGAACCGCAGGCTGACCTTCAAGATCACGGGAAGCAAGCGGCGGGCGAATGACCATTTGAGCGGCGTCATTGTGATCCTCGTAGCCTTGCTCATCACCGGCGGGAGCCTCGGCATCCTGCATCTCCTCCGGCCCGAGGCGACCGTCAGCGAGGAACTTTGGACAACGACGCTCTCCGGCTTTGTTGCCACCGCCGTCCGGTTCACCCTCCTGCGGCACTGGATTTTCCGCCGCGCCCGCCACGTCTAGCAGCGCACCCAACTGCGTCGCAATTGTGCACGTTTTGACGGGTCAAAACGTGCACAATTGCGACCTACTTGGGGTGGTTTACCAGGTTGCGGACACGCCCGACGGCGGCAGCCACCGCTGCGGCTGCATGCTCCAGTTCGGCAGCGGTGACGGCAGAGGTAAAACTGAAGCGTACGGCAGTCTGTGCCGTTTCAGGGCTGATGCCCAGTGCCAGCAACACCGATGACGGAGCATCGGAACCAGCTGCGCAGGCCGAGCCGCTGGAGCACACCACCCCGAGCCGTTCAAGCTCCAGGAGCACGGATTCCCCGCTGGTTCCCGGGAAGCAGAACGACGCAACCGAGGGCAGGCGCCGGGACGGATGGCCGGTGAGGACGACTCCGGGCACTGCTTCCCGTACCGCGGCGATGAAGTTGTCGCGCAGGGCAGCCACGTCCGCAGATGCGGCAGCGGCTTCGGCGTGGCTCAGGTTCAATGCTGTCGCGACCGCAACGGCCCCGGCAACGTTCTCGGTTCCCGAACGCCGGCCCCGTTCCTGCCCTCCTCCGTGGATCAGCGGTTCCAGACGCAAGCGCCCCTTGGTGAAAAGCACGCCCGAACCCTTGGGCGCACCGAGCTTATGCCCGGACAGGCTGAGGGCATCCACACCGAGGGCTTTCACATCGAGGGGCAACCAGCCCGCGGCCTGGACGGCGTCCGTGTGGAACGGGATATGTAACGCGTGAGCCGCCCGGGCAAGGTCCGCCACGGGTTGGACAGTGCCCACCTCGTTGTTGGCGTACATGATGCTGACCAAAGCCGTCTCCCGGCGGAGGACCGCGCCGAGGGCTTCCACGGTCACCAGCCCGTCGCCGTCCACCGGGACCACGTCAACGGTGAAACCGTGGACGCGTTCCAAGTAGCGCGCCGATTCCTCCACTGCCGGATGTTCGACGGCGCTGATGACCACGCGGTTCAGGGACGGGTCTGCTGCCTGCCGTGCCAGGGCGATGCCTTTGACGGCAAGGTTGTCCGCTTCAGTGCCGCCGGACGTGAAGGTGATTTCTCCGGCGCGGCAGTCAAGGACCTTCGCAACGGCGGACCTGGCGTCTGCGAGCGCGGAGGCAGCGGCTTCACCCAGGCTGTGGTGGCTGGATGGGTTGCCGAATTCGCCGCTGAGATAGGGCCACATGGCTTCCAACACTTCACGGCGGACCGGAGTGGTGGAGGCTGCGTCCAGGAAGATCATGGCCGGACGGGGTCGGTTCCCGGCGCGATGTCCAGCTCGACATCCAGCCCCAGGTCCAGCGCGGCCACGCTGTGCGTGAGTCCACCGATCGAGATGACGTCAACTCCCGTCGCGGCGATTTCCGCCACCGTGTGCAGGTTGACGTTGCCGCTTGCTTCGACGATCGCCCGTCCGTCCACTTGCTTCACCCCGGCACGAAGTTCCTCGGGAGTGAAGTTGTCCAGCATGATGGTGTCCACACCCGCTGCCAGGACGGGCTCAATCTGGTCTGCCCGGTCTACCTCCACTTCGAAGTGGGTGGTGTGGCCCAGCTGTGCTTTCGCTGCCGCCAGAAGTGCGGTGAGCTTCTTCGGATCCCCGCCCGTCATGACGGCGAGGTGGTTGTCCTTGGCCAGCACGGCGTCGGAGAGGCTGTAACGGTGGTTCGCTCCTCCGCCGCAGCGGACGGCGTACCGTTCCAGGACACGAAGCCCTGGGGTGGTCTTGCGGGTGTCGGTGATCCGGGCCCGGGTTCCCTCCACCAGACGGACGAATTCGGCGGTTTTCGTAGCAATTGCGCTCATGCGCTGGACCACGTTGAGTCCCACCCGTTCGGCCATCAGGACTGAACGCGCGCTGCCGCTGACCCGCGCCAGGTGGGTGCCGGCGTCGAACGTGTCACCGTCCCCGAGCAGGAGCTGAACGTCAGTGTCCGGGTCGATGAGTTTCATCGCGTCGCGGAAGACGGTTCCACCGCTCAAGACTCCGGGGACACGGGCGTTGAGGACTGCGGTTGCGCGGGCGTCCGCGGGGATCAACAGCTGTGAGGTGATGTCTCCGTTCGGCGCGTCCTCGGCGAAGGCACGCTCCAGGATGTCCCGGACGGCCGCCGCGGGGAGGGTGAGGTTAGTCATGGACGAGGCTCGCTTTCGGGCTCATGGAGTGTGGCTTGTCAGAATGGTCGACGACGGCGGGTGCGGCCGCTGTGTCGCTTCGGTAGTGCGCTCCCAGGGATTGCCGCCGTGCCCGTGCCGCCCGCACCAGCAGTTGGGCGGCCAACAGGAGGTTGGCATCCTCGTGCGCGCGGACATCGGTCGAAGCGACGCCGGCTGCGGGAAGCGGGCCGTCGGCCCAGGCATCCAGGGCGGCCTCCGCCTCGGCCAGCAGCACTCCGCTGCGAAGAACCCCGGCCTTGGCCGTCATGAGCCGCTGCAAGGCGCCCCGGGAAAACGGCTCAGTCCCCGCATATTCCGACGGCGGCCGAGCCCCGTCCGCGGATGACGGGGTCCCGGCAGCGTGCGCCGGAACACGGCCCACGGTTGACGGTGTTCCGGCAGCGTGCGTCACGGGAACTGCGTCCGCGGGTGAGGGGGTCCCGGCAGCGTGCGTCAAGGGGAGGCCGCCCGCGGCCGAGCCAGCACGCAGAGGGACCGCATCAACCGCTGCCCTAACTGCCCGCCGCGCAAACACCAGCCCCTCAAGCAACGAATTACTTGCCAGGCGATTAGCCCCCTGCACACCGGTACAGGCAACTTCACCGGCGGCATACAAACCGGGAACAGAGGTCTGCCCGTGCAGGTCCGTCACCACGCCGCCCATCCAGTAGTGGGCCGCGGGCCCCACGGGAACGGGTTCCCTGGTCCAATCGAAGCCCGCTTCACGGGTGCGTTGGGAGATGGTGGGGAAGCGCTTCTCGAGGAAGCCGCTGCCGCGTTTGGCTTCGATGACTGTGGCATCAAGGAACACGTGTCCGTTGGGGTCCCCCAGGGCAGCAAGGTGCAGGGCGATGCTGCGGGAGACAACGTCACGGGGAGCAAGTTCGGCGTCGGGATGGTAGTCGGGCATGAACCGCTGACCGAAGGCGTCCAGCAGGAGCGCACCCTCGCCCCGCACGGCTTCCGAGATCAGCAACGGCTCCGTCCCACCCGGTGCTCCGGCTGGACGGGCCAGGCAGGTGGGGTGGAACTGGAAGAATTCCAGGTCGGACACGGCTGCTCCGGCCCGCCACGCCAACGCAAGTCCGTCGGCAGTAGCCACGGACGGATTCGTGGTCTGGGCGAACAGTTGCCCGGCTCCCCCGGTAGCAAGCAGGACGGCATCGGCTTGGACGGTGACCGGCTGACCATCCTGCACGTAGGCCACACCGGAGATCCGGCCATCCGTTTGGACCAGGGAGGTGGCGTGGGCCCGGCTCACTACCCGGATCCGCCCGGCAGACCGGAATTCGAGCACGCTGCCAATCAGCGCAGCCGCCACCCGGGCGCCTGTCGCGTCGCCACCGGCATGCAGGATGCGCGGCGCGGAGTGGGCGGCTTCGAGGCCCAAGGCGGGGTCGCCGTCGTCGTCGCTGTCGAAGCGCACGCCGAACCGGACCAATCCGGCAATATCTTCCCGCGCCTCGGTGCACAACACCCGGACCGCTTCAGGGTCGCAGTGCCCGGCACCGGCCTTGAGGGTGTCCTCGATGTGGGCTGCCACGGTATCTCCGGGGGCAGGCTCCTCCAGGACGGCTGAGATGCCGCCCTGGGCAAACCAGGTATTGCTTTCCTCCAGCCTGCCTTTGGTCAGCAGCGTCACCTGGGCTCCGGCCTCGGCTCCGAGGAGGGCTGCGTAGAGTCCGGCGATGCCGCTGCCGAGGACGATCAACGTCCGGGCGTCCGCGGGATGCGCGGCGGAGATGGGGTTCGAGGTCATGCGGGTCTCGATTCGGCTAGTCCGGGAATCCGGTGGTCTGCACCTGGTCAGGCCGGCTTGGCTGCCAGCATGCGCTCGAGCGCGATCTTGGCGTTGTCCTGCACAGCGTCGTCCACGGTGATGCGGTTGACGATCCGCCCGGCCACGAGTTCCTCAAGCACCCAGGCGAGGTAGCCGGGGTGGATCCGGTACATGGTGGAGCACGGGCAGATGACGGGGTCGAGGCAGAAAATGGTGTGTTGGGGGTTTTCCGCTGCGAGCCGGTTCACCATGTTGATCTCGGTACCGATCGCGAACGTGGTGGGTTCGGTCGCGGCAGCGATGGCCTTCTTGATGAAGTCGGTGGAACCTGCCGAATCGGCGGCGTCCACCACTTCCATGGGGCACTCCGGGTGGACGATCACGTTGACGCCCGGGAAGTCCTGGCGCGCCTTCTCGATCTGGGCCACATTGAAGCGCTTGTGCACGGAGCAGAAACCGTGCCAGAGGATCACCCGGGAGTCCACGAGCGTCTGTGCGTCGTTACCGCCCAGCTCCTTGCGGGGGTTCCACATGGGCATCTGTTCCAGCGGCACGCCCAGGGCCTTCGCTGTGTTCCTGCCCAGGTGCTGGTCCGGGAAGAACAGGACACGCTGACCCCGCTCGAAGGCCCACTCCAGCACGATTTTGGCGTTGGAGGACGTGCAGACGATGCCCCCGTTGCGGCCGCAGAAGGCTTTAAGCGCAGCCGAGGAATTCATGTAGGTCACAGGGATGACCGGGACCCGGCCGTGTTCGTCGGTGTCGGTGCCGAAGATTTCCTCCAGCTGTTCCCAGCATTCCTCCACGGAATCTTCGTCCGCCATGTCCGCCATGGAGCAACCGGCAGCAAGATTGGGCAGGATGACGGCCTGTTCAGGCGTGGAGAGGATGTCCGCGGTCTCGGCCATGAAGTGGACGCCACAGAAGATGATGGCTTCTGCATCCGGCTTGGTGAGCGCCGCGTTGGCCAGCTGGAAGGAGTCGCCCACGAAGTCGGCGTACTGAACCACTTCGTCACGCTGGTAGAAGTGGCCCAGGATCACTGCCCTGTCCCCCAGCGCTTCCTTGGCGGCACGGATCCGCCGGTCCAGCTCGGCCTCGGAGGCCAGCTTGTACTCTTCGGGCAGCTGGCCCTGGCGCGGGGTTGCCAAGGGGGCGACGTCGGCGCTGGAGGCACCCGGGCCGTATGCGGGGACACCGGCCAGGGATTCGGCGAGGTCGTACTCCCAGGGACCCTTCGCCAACGCCGGGCTGCAAGTGGCTCCTGCGCCCGATGAGCCCTTTTCGGCTTCCTCGCGCGTGATCAGCTGGACGGCAGTGTTGACGCTGCTCATGGTGTACTCCTGTTATCTGGCCCAAGGCCGGGCGTTCCGGTGAAGCGGTAGAGGCGGGGTGGGCGGTGTTTCCCGCCCTGCAGGTATTCACCGGTCTCTTCAATGTCCGGTGTGCTTTTGATTTGCCGGCGGAAGTTGGCCGGATCAAGTTGGCGGTCCAGGACGGCCTCGTAGACCTCGCGGACTTGTGCCAGCGTGAAGAACTCGCCCAGCAGGTGGTAGGCGATGGAGCCGTAGGCCATCTTGTTGCGAAGGCGCCACAGGGCGTAGTCCACAATCGCGTTGTGGTCGAAGGCCAGTTCCCCGAGCCTGTCCGCCCGGAACCACCGCACGTTTTCCGATTCGTCGGCGAGCGCAGCTTCGGTCGGGCGGACCAGCGCCCAGTAGACAATCGAGACGACGCGTTGGCTCGGAGACCGGTGCAGCCCCCCGAACGCGTACAACTGCTCCAGGTACTGCGGAGCCAGGCCTGTGGTCTCCCGCAGGTTCCGCGAGGCCGCATCCTGGAGGGATTCGTCGTGGGCGAGGGGTCCGCCGGGGAGCGCCCACTGACCTTTGTAGGGTTCGCGGATCCGGCGCACCAGGGGCAGCCAGAGGGTGGGGCGTCCGGACTTTTCGCTGGGCCGCAGCGCAAAAATCACCGTTGAAATAGCCAACGACGGCGGTGCAAGGCGCCGTTCGGCGACGTTCGCGGAGTTGACGTTCACGGCGTTCACCTCGCTTCATCGCCGTACGGAGCCGGGCTCCGTTTAGTTAAAGTCAGATTGACTAGAACTAATGGTACGACTCGCCGGCCCAGGCTCAAAATGCCTTGCGTCACATAGCTTTCGCGGCAGCCTCCATCAGAGGCAGGGTGCGGCCTTGGATGTGGCTGTTCAGCACGATAACCGAGGAGCAGCGGACCACTGACTTGGTGGCGATCATGGCATCGAGCACCCGCTGCATGTCCGGGTTGGAACGGGCCGCTATGCGCACCATGAGGTCCGAGTTTCCGGTCACGGTGTGAACCTCGATGATCTCCGGAATGGCACTGAGGCTCTCGATGATCGCGTCATGGCCGATTTCCTGGGTGATGGTCACCGAACAAAAGGCCACCACGGGGAAGCCGAAGTTGGCCGGATCGGGCTGCGGCACCCAGGAACCAATGACGCCGTTCTCGATCATCCGGTCGATCCGGGACTGCACGGTGGCCCTCGCTACCTTCAGAACCCTTGACGCTTCCAGCACGGAAGATCGCGGCGAGTCAGTGAAGAAACGTACAATTTTTGCATCAAGATCATCGACCAGCATCAAAGTTCCTGTCCCCGGGGAATCATTACCCATCACTTCGCTACGGCAAAAAGTGATGTATCTTACAAACTGCGAGAATTATTCCACGGCTCTTGCCGCGTCGTCGACGCCTGCGTGCCATCCCAAGAGGAAAGCACGCCAAACCTGATGAAACCCATAGAAGGTAGACACGTATGACAATGAAGTCCATGACGGCTCCTGCTCCAACTTCCGGCCTCGGCCATTCACTCAAGCCCCGCCAGCTCACCATGATGGGCCTGGGCAGCGCTATCGGCGCAGGCCTCTTCCTTGGCTCGGGAGCGGGCGTCCAAGCGGCAGGCCCGGCCGTCCTGATCTCCTACCTTGTTGCCGGAACACTGATCATCCTGGTCATGTGGGCCCTGGGCGAGATGGCAGCCGCGAATCCCAACAGCGGCGCATTCTCGGTGTATGCGGAGAAAGCCCTCGGCAAGACCGCCGGCGGCACCATCGGCTGGCTCTGGTGGCTGCAGCTTGTAGTGGTGATCGCAGCCGAAGCGCTTGGCGCCGCGGGGCTGCTGTTCTCCGTGTGGCCGGTGGTGCCGGTCTGGGCATTGGCCCTGATCTTCATGGTGGTCTTTACCGGCATCAACCTTGTGGGCGTGCGCAACTTTGGCGAGTTCGAATTCTGGTTCGCCATCCTCAAGGTGGCCGCGATCGTGATCTTCCTGCTCATTGGCGCAGCACTGCTGCTCGGCTTGCTCCCGAGCGCCCCCTCCCCCGGACTGTCAGCATTCGGCGACTTCGCTCCGAACGGCATCGGCGGCATTGCGGCGGCATTGTTCGTGGTGATCTTCGCCTTTGGCGGCACGGAAATCGTCAGTGTGGCTGCAGCAGAAACCGAAGATCCTGCCCACAGCGTAGGCAAGGCCATCCGCACGGTGGTCTGGCGGATCCTGGTGTTCTACATCGGCTCCGTGTTCGTCATCGCCGCCATCCTGCCCGTGGGGTCCGAGGGCCTGAAGTCCCCGTTCGCCGGAGTACTGGACCTGGCCGGCATTCCCGGGGCAGGTGCAGCCATCACCCTGGTGGCAGTCGTCGCGCTGCTCTCAGCATTGAACGCCAACCTCTACGGCGCGTCCCGCATGGTGTTCTCGCTGTCCAGGCGCGGTGAGGCTCCGCGCTTCCTGTCCCGGCTTAGCCCGGCCAAGGTGCCGGTGGCCGCCGTCGGAGTTTCCGTCGCTTTCGGCTTCATTGCCACCGTCCTGGAGTTGCTCTTCCCCGACCTGGTCCTGCCTGCGTTGCTGAACCTGGTTGGTTCCACCTGCCTGGTGGTCTGGGGCATTGCCCTCGTCTCGCAACTGATCCTGCGCCGCAGGGCGGACCGTGAGGGAACTGAGCTGCCTTTGCGCATGAAGGGCTTCCCGGTCCTGACCATCGTGGGCCTGGTGCTCCTGGGCATTATCTTCGCCGTCGGCTTTGCCAACCCGGAGAGCGCGGGCCAGCTCTTCGGCACTGCCGCGCTGATCCTGGTCATTGCGCTGGGTTGTTACCTCAACGCCCGGTCCAAGGCGGGAAAAGCCCGGGCCGAAGAAACTGACGGCGCCGTGTAACCGACAGGCGGTGTAGCCGACAGGGCCATGTAGCCGCTTGCTCAGCACATCAAAGAGGCTCCTTGCATTTTGTATTGCAAGGAGCCTCTTTTTCTTGCCAATTTGTACAAAGTGTTTGGCTTGGACGTTGCTGATTGCGCATGGGCCCTGCTGGTGATTAGTGTCACAGCCATGACATCCACTTCGGTTCTCCCCGCCGACGCTGACGCAGGCCCAACCACGCCTGAGCAGCTGCGCGAGCTGTACACACTCATGGCCGCCGTCCGCCACATTGATACCGCCGCCATAGCCTGGCAGAGGCAAGGCATCATACCTGGCTACGCCCCCCAACTCGGCCAGGAAGCAGCACAGGTGGGCAGCGCCTATGCCGTTGACCGCAGCCGGGACTTCGTCTTCCCCACGTACCGCGAAATGGGAGTGGCCCGGACCATGGGCCTGGACATGGTGGACTACATGGCCACCCACAAGGCCACGTGGCACGGCGGCATGTACAACCCCTTGGAATCCCGGTTCGCCCCCATCCAGGCCGTGGTGGCCGGCTCCGTGCTGCACGCGGTCGGCTGGGCGCACGGGCAAACCCTGTCCGGCGAAAGCGGCGTTGCGCTTACCTACTTCGGAGATGGCGCATCGTCGCAAGGTGATGTCCATGAAGCCATGAACTTCGCCGCCGTCATGAAAGTGCCGGTGGTGTTCTTCGTGCAGAACAACGGCTGGGCCATCTCCGTTCCCACGGAGCGGCAGGTAGCCGGAGGTTCGGTAGCTGCGCGGGCCGCCGGCTACGGCATGGCGTCCCGCCAGGTAGACGGCAACGACGTCGAGGCCGTATTGCATGCCACGCAGTGGGCACTTGCCCACTGCCGCGCAGGAAGCGGCCCGGTCCTCATCGAAGCCATGACCTACCGCCGCGGACCACATTCCACGGCCGACGATCCCGGCCGCTACCGCACCCTGGACGAGGAACGCACCGACGCCGGGGAGGATCCCCTGGTCCGGTTCCGCACGCGCCTGCTGGCTGACGGCACGGCCGATGAACCCTTCTTTACCGAGGCGCAGCGTAGCGCTGAACGGGAAGAGGAAACCATCCGGGCCGGTATCGAAGCGTTGGGGCCGCGTCCCGGTGCGGAGATGTTCAGCTACGTGTTCCAGGAGCCCACCCCCGACCTTCAATCCCAAGCTGCCGCTTGGCGCAAGGAGTCCGACCATGTCTGAGACGCTGATGGAAACAAGCCCCGAAGCGGCAAGCACCGTGGAGCACCTGTCCATGCAGCAAGCCCTCAACCGGGCACTGGACCGCATCCTGGCGGAAAACCCCAAAGCCGTTGTCTTCGGCGAAGACTGCGGCCGGCTGGGCGGAGTCTTCCGGGTCACCGACGGACTGCAAGCCCGTCATGGCGAAGACCGCGTCTTTGATACTCCGCTGGCCGAGTCCGGCATCCTCGGCATGTCCGTGGGGTTGGCAATGGCCGGTTTCCACCCGATTCCCGAGGTCCAGTTCGACGGTTTCGCCTACCCTGCCATCAACCAGATCGTCTGCCAGATCGGCCGGATGAACTACCGCAGCCGCGGAACGCTGCCCATGCCGATCACCCTGCGGGTTCCCAGCTTCGGCGGGATCCGGGCTCCCGAGCATCATGGGGAAAGCCTTGAGGCGCTGTTCGCCCACGTGCCCGGGCTCAAGGTGGTGTCCCCCTCCACGCCCCATGAGGCCTACCACCTCCTCACATACGCGGCCTCCCGTCCGGACCCGGTCATCTTCATGGAGCCGAAGTCGCGCTACTGGCAAAAAGGCCCGGTGGACGTCACCACCGCGGTCCCGGCACAGGGAACTGACGACGACGGCGGCAGCCTCACCGGGGCGCGGGTGGCCCGCGAAGGCAGGCACCTGACCCTCGTCGCGTGGGGCGCCATGGTTGCCCGGTGCCTGCAGGTAGCCGAGCTCGCCGCCGAAGACGGGATCGACGTCGAAGTCCTGGACCTGCGGTGGCTCAAGCCCATCGACGCCGGGGCGTTGGCGGCCTCGGTTGCCAAGACGCGTCGCGCCGTCGTCGTCCATGAAGCGCCGCTGACCTCAGGCCTGGGCGCCGAAGTCGCGCAACTCATCACGCAGCAGTGCTTCGACACATTGAAGGCGCCCGTGGAACGCGTCACCGGTTTTGACGTGCCCTACCCCTCCGGAGACCTGGAGGACGAATACATTCCCAACATCGATCGCATCCTCTATGGGATCCAACGAGTACTGGAGTACCGCCGTGGCTGAAATTTCCTTCCCCCTCCCCGATCTGGGCGAAGGTCTCATCGAGGCAACCGTGCTGGAGTGGCTGGTGGAACCGGGGCAACAAGTGGAACGGAACCAGCCCTTGGTGGAGCTCGAAACGACGAAGTCTTCCCTCGAATTGCCCAGCCCGCAGGCGGGTAGAGTGGTGCGTATTCACGGCGAGCCGGGCGGGACCATCAACGTCGGCGAACCGCTGATCGTGTTCGAGGTACCGGATGAAACGGCCGGGATCGTGGGCACTGTTCCAAAAGACGAAGCACCCAAGCGCCGGGTCCGCCTGAGCGCCGTACTCGATGAGGACTGACATGATGACCGGCAGGCACACCGTGGAACAGCAGAGACACACCGTGGAAGGCACCGATCCCGGATTGTTCGTGGAAGTCCATGAGCCTGCCAATGACGCCGGACTGCGTCCGGTCCTCCTGATCCACGGCTTTTCCTCCTCCAGCAAGCTGAACTGGGTGGACAGCGGCTGGATTGCCACGCTTCAGGGCGCCGGCCGCCGGGTTATCACCGTTGACCTCCCCGGGCATGGCCGGAGCCACGCCCCCGAGGACCTTGATTCCTACACGCCCAGCAGGATCCGTGCCGACCTCCTGCAGATGGTCTACGACGCCGGTGCGCGGCCCCTGCAGGACGGCAACCCGGCCTCCGGCCTGGACATCATCGGGTATTCACTGGGTTCGCGGCTGGCCTGGGAGTTCGCCGCCACGCAGCCGGACCTGGTGCACCGGGTGGTGCTGGGCGGACCCAGTGCTGCCGACCCGCTGGCAGCCTTCGATCTTGCAGCCGCGCAGCGATACCTTGCCGACGGCACTCCGATCCAGGACGAGTCGACGGCCGGGCTGCTGAAAATGGCGCAACTCATTCCGAGCAACAACCTCTTCGCCATGCTTTCCCTCATCGAGGCCATCAAGGGCGAGCCCTTCGACCCCGCCGAGGCCGCGCCCCACATGCCGCTGCTCCTGGTGGCAGGAGAGAAGGACGAACGCGCGGGCACCATGCCGGTGCTGGCGGAGATCGCGGGCAAACGCGGTGCAATGGTGGAGACCCTGGTTGTTCCCGGGCGCACGCACACGAACGTGGTCACCAGCCGGGCGTTCAAGGAAGCCGCCGTCGAGTTCCTCGCGGTGTAACCGGCTACCCGTATAGGCACGGCTATCTGGACAGTCGCTCCGCGTTGCGGCTCATGCGCTCCAGGACGCTGACGGCCATGGCGTATTCATCCAGGCCGATGCCCATGGAAAGGTCAATGCGCGTCTCTTCCACCAAACGGAGCGCTTGGTGGTAGGTCTCCCTGCCCTTGCCGCTGAGCGTGAGCCGGTCATCGACCATGGTGATCATCCCGTGCCCCACCAAGGCCGCCAGTTCGCGCTCCCGCAGCCGTACATCCCCGCCCCACAAGGGCCGCAGGGCTTCTTCGAGTTCAGCCGGCAGCAGGGGGTCTTCCGCTAGCGTGTTAAGCGCCTGCCACTGCCGGCGGCTCAAGCGGACCCTGGCCAAGGTGTGGTCCAACTGCGCTTCCAGTGCTGCATCCAGGCGTTTGACCCAGTACCCGATCGGTTTACTCACAAGGCAATGCTTGCAGCGGAGGCACCACCGGGCAAGCTTTGAACTGTAGGGTTGGAACCAGCGCCGGATTGAGGAGGAACGGGGTCGGATGGGCATGCGTTTCAAGGACAGGGAGGAAGCCGGGCGACGCCTGGCCGAGGGCCTTCCCCAGTTCAGGGAACGGCCTGACACCATCATCCTTGGACTGGCGCGTGGCGGAGTCCCCTTGGCCGCCGCAGCTGCAGCTGTTCTCTACGTGCCGGTCGGTGCCGTGCTTGTCCGCAAACTGGGCATCCCGGGCCGGGCCGAAACCGCTTTCGGCGCACTCGCGTGGTGCCGGGGCGAGGTAGTCCGGATCCTCAACAAGCCCTTGAGGGAGCTTCTTCTGTCCCGCGGCATCAGTGCAGCTGCCATGGATGACGTGGAGGCTGCGGAAAGGGCCGAACTGCGCAGGCGGGCCAAGGAGTACCCGGGGATCGACCACGATCTGCAGGGCAAGGCCGTCATCCTGGTGGACGACGGCCTGGCCACCGGCGCAACCATGCGTGCCGCCGTCGAGAGTGTACGGGCCGCAGGCGCCACCACCGTCATCGCCGCCGCTCCAGTGGCCTCGCTTGAGGCCTCAACATCGCTGGGCCGTGTTTGTGATTGGGTCTTCTGCTTGCATATACCGGGCAAGTTCCACGCCGTCGGGGCCTTCTACGAGCACTTCGATCAATTGACGGACGCCGACGTCATGGACCTGCTTAAAGACCCACGGGCTTAAAACCCACGGGCCCGGGGTTGGACCCCGGACCCGTAAGCCTTCTGCAGTGCGCCGCTGGGCGTGCGCGTGAGTTCTTTAGTGGTGGGTGCTGAAACCGAGCGGACGTCCCTTGGTTTCCTTGGCGAGGATCACGCCCACGGCGGAGATGACGCACAGCACCATGATGTAGATGCCCACCGAACCGGACCATTTGGTCTGGTCCAGCAAGGCCTGCGCAATGGTGGGAGCGAAGGCTCCGCCGAGGATGGCGCCCAGTGCATAACCGATGGAGATACCGGAGTAGCGCACCTGCGGAGGGAACATCTCGGCGTACATGGCTGACATCGGGCCGTAGGACAGGCCAAGGCCGATGGTCAGGACGAACAGGGCCACGCCGTAGAGAATGATGTCCTTGGAATCGATGAGCGCGAACAGCGGGATCATCCATACGAAGACCAGGGCATAGCCGAACAGGAATGTCTTCACGCGGCCGATCTTGTCCGAAAGCCATCCGCCGACCATGGTGAAAATCAGCCAGCCAAAGGACGCGACGGTGGTTGCGAGCAGGATCTGCGGCGCAGGCATCTTCAGTGCCTTGGTTGCGTAAGAGATGAAGAAGGCGATCAGCAGGTAGCCCGCGGCGTTGTTGGCAATGAAGATCAGTGCGGCGAAGACAACTTCCTTGGTGTTGTGGCGGAACAGCTCACCAAGGGGAGCCTTGCTTTCGGCCTTGCGCTGGGCGATTTCCTTGAAGACGGGGCTTTCGCCGACAGCCCGACGGATCAGGTAGCCCACAACGATCAGGACGACGGAGAGCAGGAAGGGTACACGCCAGCCCCACGCCGCGAAGTCTTGCTTGGACATTCCCGACTGCAGGAAGAACAGCAGGCCCGTTGCCAGGATCATGCCGATCGGCACACCGATCTGCGGGTAGGCGCCAAAGAGGCCGCGCTTGTTGATGGGAGCGTGCTCAACAGCCATCAACGCCGCACCGCCCCATTCGCCACCGGCCGAGAAGCCCTGCACCACGCGGAGGGTGATCAGAAGGATCGGAGCCCACAATCCGATGGTTTCGTAGGTCGGCAGGAGACCGATCAGGGCCGTAGCGGCTCCCATCATCACCAAGGTCATCACCAGGACTGCCTTGCGGCCAACGCGGTCGCCCAGGTGGCCGGCAATGGTGGCTCCCAGGGGGCGGAACAGGAAGCTGATGCCAATGGTGGCGAAGGAGAGGATCTGCGCCACGCCGGGGTTTGACTGTTCGAGCGGCGTCAGGAACAACGGCGACAACAGCGTCGCCGTCAGCTGGGCGAAGATGAAGAAGTCGTACCACTCGATGGTGGTGCCCACCAGGGTTCCCGCCAGTACCCGGCGCTCTTCGCGCTTGCTGCTGGGCCCGGACAGGGAATCGACAGAGGAAGTTGCGGTCATTGAAACTCCAAAGGTGCGGGTGTCTGTTCGGCGCGACATTCTTTACCGACAGAACGGTCAGTTAGGAAACTGTACTACACGCTGTGATCAAAAGCACACCCCCCGTGGACATAGGATTGGAGCCATGAATTCCAGCAGCGGTGTCAAAGGCCCTTTGGAGGCACCCACCCAGGCCCCGCCGTCGCAAACTCTGTCCCGGGGCATCCGCGCACTGGAGATTCTGGCGGCTGCCGATCGCCCCCTGAGCATTGCCGAACTGGCCGAGGCGCTGGGCGTGCACCGCTCCATCGCCTACCGGATCCTGCGCACCTTGGAAGACCACTCGCTGGTGGTCCGTGACGAATCGGGCAGGGTCCAACCGGGCGCGGGACTGGCCGTCCTGGCGCGGGGAGTCTCCCGGAACCTGCAGGGTGCCGCCTTGCCCGAACTCACGCAACTGGCCAACACGCTGCACATGACGGCCTTCATCGCCGTATGGGACCACCAGGAATGCGTCACCCTCCTGACGGTGGAACCACGACATTCAGGACCCGCGGTAGCCCAGCATCCCGGCACCCGGCATCCCATCACGTCGGGAGCACCCGGGATAGCCATCCAGTCCGCCATGACGGAGGAACGCTGGCAGCAACTGGGCCCGGGGGTCCCCTACCGTCCTGAAGCGCTGGAAGCCAGGCGACTGGGTTACGCCGCAAGCCATGACGAAGTCATCGCGGGAGTGTCGTCCCTTGCTGCACCCATCCACATCCCCGGGGGCAGGCCCGCAGCCATCGCCGTGGTTTACATCCGGATGGACCAGGACGCAGACCGGGTAGGCCAGGCGCTGGCAGCAAGCGCCGCACGGATCGAAAGCCAACTGGCCTGAGACTTTCCCTGATGTGGCCTGCTACCCCTGCTGCCGTCCGCGCATGACGAGCCACGTCACCAGTCCGAGGACGAGCAGGCCGGCGGCCGCACCCATCGCCACGGTGAAGGCGGCTGCCGCCCCTTGGGTCTGAGCCAGTTGGCCGGCGAGGTACGCGCCCAGGGCCGTACCGGCGACGATCCCACTGGCCAAAGCTGTCATGACAGTAGCCATGCGTCCGGCGGGAGCCACCACGCCGCCGATGCTGAACACTGTCACCATCACCGGTCCCACCGGAATGCCCAGGATCAGCAGGACAGCCACCATGGGCCAAATGCCGGCCGGAACCACCAGCAGCAGCGACAACGCCGACATGGCAAAGGCTGCCACCACCCAGCGGGCCGCCAGACCAAACCTCTGCGGCCAGAAAGCAACGGACAACGCCGCCACCGCGGAACTGAGGCCCATCACCGCATACAGCAGGCCGGCCAGCTCGGCGGTGGCGTAGTCCGCCGAGAAGGCACTGAGGGCATTTTGGGTGGCGCCGAAGAAGGTCCCCATGCAAACCATGGCCACCACGGGGACGGCCACCACGGCCGCGGCCCAGCGATTCCGGTCTCCGGAGTCCTCGGGACGTACGACGCCGGTGGCAGCGTTCCGCGGCGCAGGAACCACGGCAAGGTGGCTGGGATGGACAGCGAACGCAGGGACCAGGATGCAGGTCAACAGCGCCGCCAGCGCCAGCGGAAGCCAAGGAGTGATGAGGCTGGCCAACAGACCCACCAGGGCCGGGCCCAGTACGAACGTGATCTCGTCCGCGGTCCCTTCGTAGGACAATGCCGTATCCAGATCGGCCCGGTTGGCCGCTACGCTCCGGCCGCCGCCCTGCCCCGCCCGCAGGTTGTGCGTGGTGAGGGCCATCCAGCGAACGCGGGCCATGGGCCCCACTTGCGGTGAGCTGGCTCCTGCGATGAAGGCGGCAACCAGCACACCCAGGGCGTCAAGGCCCGAAGTGTAGGAGGGGGTCCAATACGCAGCCGCGATCACCGCTGCCACCGCGAGTGCATTCACCACGGCAGCCGTCAGCAGGACGATGCGCTGGCCTGCGCGGTCCGCGAGGGACCCCACTACGGGAGCGCCGAGGGCCGATCCGATGCCGACCGCCCCGGCTGCCATGCCGCCGATGGCGTAGGAGTGGCTGACAGCTGTGACCAGGGTCAGGGTGCCCACCGTGAGCATTGCCAACGGGAGGCGGGCAAAGAGGCCGATCGGCAGGAATCCGGCGCCTGCCAGTTCGGGCAAACGGGCGAAACGCCCGGGGAGCCGGGACCGACGTGGGTTGGGCCGTGGGCTGGCTTGGGGCGACGCGACAGGCGTGGGCTGGGAGGCCAAAGAAGTTTCTTTCATTATTCCGGGTTCGCTAAGTGTGCGCATCGTCCCTCCTCCCGATGCGCGCGACCCGGTATAACTTTTCAATTCTATAGGATAGGACCTCAGACAGGCATCGCTTCGACCACCCGCACGGTGGAGCCACTTCGGCCCTTCACCACCTGCAATTGGCTGCTGATGCGCTGCTTCATCTCGGCAACGTGACTGACCAACCCCACTACCCTGCCGCCGTCACGCAGGCCCTCCAGAGCATCCATCACTTGTTCCAGGGCCTGCTCGTCCAAGCTTCCAAAGCCTTCGTCCACGAACAACGTTTCGATGTCCACACCGCCGGCCTCGTGTTGGACCACATCTGCCAGACCGAGAGCCAATGACAACGAGGCCATGAACGATTCGCCACCAGACAACGTGGAGGTGTCGCGTCGCTGGCCCGTCCACTGGTCAACGACTTCAAGCCCCAGGCCGGACCTGGCCCCGCGGGCGGCTTTCGCGTCAGTGTGCCGGAGGGTGTAGCGGCCATCGCTCATGGCAACGAGCCGTTCCGAAGCCGCAGCGGCAACCTGCTCCAGGCGTGCGGCCAGGACATAACTGTTGAGGCTCATCCGGTAGGTATTGTCACCGGCGCCGCGGAGGGTATCGGCCAATCCACTGAGTAACCTGTAACGCTCCCGCGGTTCCCTGCCGTCCGCGGCGAGATTGAGGTAACGTCCGCGCAGACTGGTCACCGTTTGCGCAGCTTGATCCGCCAGACCGACCGCAAGGGCAAGATCCTTGGCGGACTTTGCAGCGGCCAGCGCTTCAGCCGTCGAGTTCTTGAGTTGGTCCTGGTCCTTCGGCAGTTCTCCGATAGTGGCTTCCTTGGCAGCGAGGACAAGGTCTTCGGCGGCAAACAACTCATCCAGCCGGGCAGCCTCGGTGTCGTAATCCGAAAGACTCTTCTCCAGTCCCACCACATCCGACGCTGACAGCACGTCCCGGCGGGCTTCATCCGCGGTGCTGAACCCTGCTTCCGGCAAGGCCCTCTCCAAAACAGCCAAGGCCTCCTTCGCGGCCCGCTCTGTCCCGTCCACCTCACGTGCGGCGGCTGCTGCCGTCTGCAGCAGCCCATGCTGTCCGGTCAACTCTTCGAGGCGCGCTTTCAGGCTGGTGAAACCGGCCCGAAGTCCGGACAAGTCCGCTTCGAGTTCGGCGTGCTGTTCCCCAAGAACACCCGACAGAGTGGCGGCCTCGCCGGCCGTTGCCTCAGCGGCATTGTGGTCTTCCTGCAGCTTCTCCATCCTCGCCGTGAGCCCGGCGTGCCGGGAACGCAGGGAATCAAGGCGGGCGGCCGCATCCCGTGCTTTTGCAAGCTCCATCGCTGCGTTCGCCGCTGCTTCCTCCGCGAGCGCAGGGTCCACCGCTCCGCCTTGGGCAGCCAAACCGGCCAGCAATTGCCCGGCAGATGTCAGCTTCGCCGCAATGCCTGTGAGTTCTTTTTCGCTCGTTTCAAAGTGCAGGGCCGCAGTCTCTTCATCCTGGGCAAGGGAGAGTGCGCTCCGCGCGGCTTCAGCGGGATGCGGGTGGTCCTGGCTGCCGCAGACAGGACATGGATCACCGTCAGCCAGCGCTGCGGCGAGTTCTCCCGCGGCATTGGCGAGCCGTTCTTCCCGAAGGTCCAGCCATGCTTGGCGGAGATCCTGGGTCTTTGTTCGCGCGTCCGCGTGAAGGGCTTCCAAGCCATCCCGGTCTCGGGCTGCGGCCTGGTACCGGGCGACGAGGTCCACTACCTCCGCCGCGGCTGCCGCTTCACGCTCAGCAACCTCCCTCCGGCCCGCGAGGGGCTCCAACGGCTCCATGTCCGCCAGGAGGGCGGCATCTTCGGCGCGGAGGGTTTCCAAGGAGCGGGCCAAGGATTCCACGGCCAGCCCTGCGGCAGCCTGTTCCCGGAGTTTCTCCTGAATCCGGACTCCAAGGTCTTCCAAGCGTCGCTCGTCCGGAAGCCGGGCTTCCAGCACGGCCACGTTCTTCTTCACCTTTTCCAGGTCCTCGGCAAGCGTTGCTTCGGAAAATCCTGCAGAGGCGAGTTTTTCGCGGAGGGACTCCATGGCCGCGACGGCGGCCCGGTGTTTCCGCGCGGTATTCTCAACGGCGTCGAGGTGTCCGCCAAGGACTGATGCTCGACGATGCCGGCTGAGCCTGTCCCGGTCCTCCAGTGCGCGCGGGGCTGCCAGTTCGAGGAGCACCCTGCGCTGCGTGGCAGCAGCCAACCGCGCGTGCCGCTGCGCTTTGTCCTGCTCTTCCTGCAACGCGGCTGCCAGCCTGGCCGAGCGGGCCTCGGCTGCGTCAGCTTGTTCCCTGCGTCGACGACACTCCGCGGCAATAGCATCGCCTATTGCCTCGAGCCATCCCTCGGGCGCCAGTCCGGTCTCTTCCGAAGGCACCGCAACGCTTGATCCCGGGGTTCCCATGGATCCTGGCGTGCCGGTGGATCCCGGCGTGCCGGTGGATCCCGTGGCTGCAGGCCCGGTGCTTTCCAGCCCCAGGTGCGCGGCCTCGGCGGACACGCGGTCCAGCAACATCTTCAGCTCAGCGGCATTGTCCTCGACTGCCCGGGCAGCTTCCGCCGCTTGAAGCTGGATCTGCCGCTCGACCGACTCAAAGCGGTGGGTACCAAAGAGCTTCTGAAGGAGGTCCAAGCGGTCTGACGCTTTGGAACGCAGGAAGGCGGCAAAGTCGCCCTGCGGCAGCATGACAACCCGGGTGAACTGCTCGCGGTCCATTCCCAGGACCTCTGAAAGCTCGGCGCCGGCTTCGTCGTTCCGCGACGACTTCTCCACCCACTCACCGGCCACCCGTTCCCGGAGGAGCGTCTTGGCCTGCTGGGTGGTGAAGCCCTTGCGTCCACGCGCGCTCGGCCGGTCCCACGCGGGAGACCGGGTGACTTCGAACCTGCGGCCGCGGGCGGAGAACTCACAGACCACCCGGGGCTCGGCTGTGGGCGCTGCGTGGTCGCTGCGCAGCCGTTTGCCGTCCTGCCGGGCACCGGGAACAGACCCGTAGAGGGCAAAACAGATGGCGTCCAACACGCTGGTTTTGCCTGCCCCCGTGGCACCGTTGAGCAGGAAAAGCCCCTGGGCGCCGAGTTGGTCGAAATCAATGTGCTGCGGCTGGGCGAACGGACCGAAGGCCTCGATTTCCAAGCGGTGGATTCTCACAGTTCCGCCTCCTCCAACCGGACAGATTCGAGGGCCTCCCGGAGGGCAGCTTCCTCGGTGCCTTCCGGTCCACGGCCGCGAACGTGTTCGAGGAACCCGCAGCACACGTCAAGATCATCCGCGGCCGCGGCAAGACGGCTGCTGTAGTTGGATTCCTCTTGTGCAGCAGCGCCCTGCGGGTCAAAGGTCAGTACAAGGGTGTCCGGGAACCGGGTACGTAGTTGCTCCATGGCCTGGGTCGGCCGTTGGGCATCGGTCAGTGTGATCTGGCAGAACGACGATTCAGCCCAGGCATGATCCCGGGATTCCAGGAGCTCGCTCAGGGTGCCCCGCAGGACCGCCAAGGACCTCGGCGCTTCCCACAGCACCTCGCGAACCTCACACATGCCGGCGTTGTCCAGCTCAACCAACCAGGCTCCCTTGCGGTGCTTGGCTTCAGAGAAGGAATATGCCAAAGGGGAACCCGAGTACCGGACGTTCGGGGCAAGTTCCTGGCGGCCATGCAGGTGGCCCAAAGCCGTGTAGGAGAAGTCCTCGAAGAGGTCCAGCGGAACGGCGCCCAATCCACCGATGCTCAGGTCCCGTTCACTGTCCGAGGTGATGCCGCCGCTGGCAAAGGTGTGGGCGAGGACCACCGGGTGGACGGGTCCGGATTCTCGGCGACGTTCGACGTCCCGCCGGATCCGGTCCGTGGCTTCCTTGGTCACGGCAAAATGGCTTGCCGTTTCAACGCCCAACCGTTCGGCCACCAGCCGTGGTTCCAGATAGGGAATGCCATAGATGGCGACGTGCCCGCTCCCCTCGCTGGTCCCGGCGGGAAGCAGCACGGGAACATCGAGGTCTTCGATGCGCGTCCGGAGATGGACGCCGCCTTGTTCCATGAGCCGCGAGGCAAATCCCAAGCGGATGGCGGAGTCATGGTTGCCGCTGGTGAGGACCACCGACGCACCGGCCTGCGTAATGCGGACCAGAGCCTCGTCAAGCAACTTCACGACGTCCAGTCCGGGCAAGGCGCGATCATAGACGTCACCGGCGATCAGGACGATATCCACGGCCTCCGAGCCAACGCAGGAGACGAGTTGGTCAATGAAGCTGCGCTGGGCATCGAGCATCCCAACGCCGTGGAAGGACCGGCCGAGATGCCAATCCGAGGTGTGGAGTAACCGCATATCTTCAAGCTAACGGCGGGCACCGACAAAAAAGGGCAGGTGGGCCCCCCGTCGTCGTTCCCGTTGCGTTACTGGCCCTTCTTCCCATCAAAAAAGTCGCGGGCTTCATCTGCCGTGTCTGCCGTGCGGCTCCTGTCAACGGGCGCCTCGGCAGTAGCCGGGACGGCGGGGGCCTGAACGGCACCGGCTGCGGCAGCTCCGCCGTCGTTGCCGGCTTCCGGCACATCACCGGCTACCGGAGCGGCCGCCGGAAAGTTACTGAAACCACGGAAGACAAAACCGGCCAGGGCTGCGCCCAGCAACGGCCCCACCCAGAACAACCACAGCCCCTCCAGGGCCCAGGACGGACTGAAGAAGGCCTGGCCTGTGGCACGGGCCGGGTTGAACGGCAGATTGCCCACGATCTCGCCGAACTGCAGCAACACCGCGGTGGCCAGCCCGACAGCGATGGGTGCGAGGGCTGCAATCGCGCGGCGTCCCGCAGTTGCACCCAGGAAGACGCCCACCAGGATGGCAGTGCCGATTACTTCCGCCAGCAGCACGCCGGCCAGCTGGGTCTGGGCAGCGGAGTGCTCCCCGTAGCCGGCCGCGGCCGTGCCCAGAGCAGCCCGGGCGTCGGCCAGCACCGGCGAGGCAAGGACCACGAAGTAGACCAGGGCTGCACCAACCACGGCGCCGATAACCTGGGCCACAACGTAAGCCAGGGCGGCAACCGCCCGGATACGGCCGGCTATGAGGTTACCCAGCGTAATCGCGGGATTGAAGTGGCCGCCCGAGACGTAACCGAAAGCGATCATGCCTGCGGTCACCGACAGGCCGATGGCCAACGCGGTCGCGGGTCCGCCTTGCTGGGTGGAGAAAATCTTGACGCCCACTGCCACGAGGACCAGGAACATTGTCCCCAATGCCTCAGCCCCGAGCCGCGCAATCAGTCCCGGCGGGTGCTCGGCGGTAGCTTGCACGGAAGAGGTCATGGCTGAAGGGTCCTTACGCTGTGGGGATGGAGACGCTCAGTATCTTGCCAACGTAGTCTGGGGAGTTGCTGGGCATGACGGGCGTCCCGGGGCCTATCTCCGAGCTTAGCCGCCTACGGCAATGGCCGCGATCGCAGTACCACCGAGGCCCACCACCGCCACCGTGCACACCGCAAGCAAAGACGCCGGCACCGCGGCATTTCCCGTGTGGAGTTGGCGTGAGCGGATCCACACGACGCACGCCAGGATGATCGTGGCCGCGGCGGCCATCAAGGCGCACACACCTTGGTAGTCGAGCCCGGGCAGGCCGGGCACAAGCTGGGCGGACGTCGGTTCGCTGGTCAGCCAGCTCCGCCAGATGAAGAGATCCACCACCACCAGCGACAACAAGGTCCGCCGCCAGGCAAGGGTCGTGCGTTCCGGCTGCAGGCCGGGGTCCCGAACATCTGCGGCCTCCGCATCCATGCTCAGCGCACTACCAGGATCAAGACGGCGAAGCCGAACGCTGCCACGGCCACCACGATGGTCATGAACAAGAGGACGCGTGAGAACGGGAGCGCTTGGTCGTTGCGCATCGCAGCTTCCATCTGGCTCCAGCGGCGGTAGGACAGGACCGCCAGGCCGGCTCCTATGAGCGCGAGCAGCACGCAAAGGACCAGGCGAACGGGTTGCGGTGCGATGTTCGGCGCCAGTTGGTCGATGGCCACCGCACCCGCCAAGAGCGCCAGGGAGGTCCGGATCCATGCCAGGAAAGTGCGCTCGTTGGCGAGCGAAAACCTGTAGTCAGGCGTCTTGCCTGTTCGTCGCCAATCCGGTTCACGCACGTTGTACTCCAGGTTTCCTCAGGCTGCGCAGCTTCCCCACCATACCAACGCGCCACCACGGGGCACGGTAAGTTACTGGCATGAGTGTTGCAGCCGGCCCTTCGTTCGAGTCCCGTGTCCACGCCACCCTGCTGGGGGGAGCCTTAGGCGATTCCCTTGGCTATGCAGTGGAATTCGACTCCATAGGAGCAATCCGCGCGCGCTTTGGCGACGGCGGCCTGAAGACTTTCGGACAGCTCGACGGCGGCACGCACTTCTCGGACGACACCCAAATGACGCTCTACACGGTCGACGGCCTCGTGGAAGCCTTGGAATGGGCCAATGACGGAGTCGCCGCCGATGAGGTCGCCTGCTTGTGGCTCGCCTATTTGCGCTGGCTGGCAACCCAGGAGGTAGCTGCCTCCCCTTCGGCGCCGGTCCCCCAGCCGCGCTGGATCGACCTGCAGGACGTCCTGCACCAACGCCGCGCTCCGGGCAATGCCTGCCTGAGCGGCCTCGCCACCGGTGAAATGGGAACTGCGGCCCGGCCCATCAACCCGGAATCGAAAGGGTGCGGGACAGTCATGCGGTCGGCGCCGTTTGGCCTGGTACCCCACATTGCTCCGGAAGCCGTGGCCAAGCTCAGCATGGACGCGGCATCCCTGACCCACGGCCATCCATCGGCCCGCTTGAGCGCCGCCGCCTTCAGCCTCATGATTCACAACCTCGTGGCCGGACAGGAACTCCGTGATGCCGCGGCCAACGCCCTGGGTCATGTGGAAGGCCTGCCGCTCAAGGCCCCCGAGCTCGTGGACAGGCTCCAGGACGCCCTCCGTCTTTCCACGGAAGCCCCCGGCCTCGGCCCGGAAGAACTGACCACCGCCCTTGGCGAGGGCTGGATCGCAGAAGAAGCCCTCGCCGTCGGGCTCTATGCGGTCCTGTCCACTGCGGGCGGCGATCCGGAAGAGCACTTCCGCGAGGCAGTGGCCCTGGCCGTCAACCACAGCGGCGACAGCGACTCCACCGGCTCCATTGCCGGCAACCTCCTGGGTGCCTTCTACGGCGAACGCTGCCTGCCGGCCGATTGGATGCACGCCCTCGAAGCCCCCGACGTTATCCGGGGCATGGCGGAGCGCCTGTTGGCGGTTACTACCGGCTGACTGCGTCCGCCGCGGGCCGAAGGGCGATGTTATTGCACGCTTCGCACACGTCTTCGGGGATGAGGCCCCGGCGCTGGAGGAAGCCGAATATGGCGCAGCCGAGGCAGAATCCCGCAAAGGCTTCCAGCGATGCCGCAACAATCAGCAACGCCAGCAGGACCCAGGCAGCCGGTTGCGCGCCGAGGAAGAAAAGCACGACAGCGGCAGTCGTCAACGCCGCTCCGATGCCTTGGGCGAAGCGCTTGGGCGGACCCGGCACCAGCTTGGTGCGGCCCAGGCGCGGCGCGAGGACCTTCACGGAGAGCAGTGCCAGCGGAGAGACACGGGGACCAAACAGGACCCGGAGCCAGAAACCGACGGCCAAGGCAACCAGGCCCCACCCCCATCCGGACACCAGGGTCACGACGGCCAGCACCACCACCAGCCCGGCAGTGATACGGGCCGCGTATTCGTTCACCGGATTCGGAAAGTCGAAGAGCCGCCTTTGAACAGTGCCCTGCCCGGACTTCGTGAAAGCACGGGGCGCATCCGGTGCGGCAACGGGTAGCTTGGAGGTCATGCCCCAAGGCTACGAGCGCCGGTTGCCGGGCCGGAAGCAATGTTGCGCAGTATGAATGCCCGCCCGGGCCTGCCGCCTAGTTGCCGCCCACCATTTGGAGGAATTCTCCCTCGGACACCACTTCGATCTGCTGCCCTTTGGCGTGGAGTTCCAGGACGCGCTTTGCCTTGCCCGTGAGCCTGCCGGCACGAAGGTCCCCGGCGACGAAACCGTCCCCCACCACCAACACCGTAGTGCGGGCAGTCACCCTGCTCTCGGGACTGGCACCCAGGTCCGCGGCACGTGCCTTCGCCTCGGGGCGGGGCATTGCCAAATCGCCGGTGAAGACCACTGTCTGGCCGAACAACGGGTGGCCTGGTTCAGCACCGGGGTTGGGCAGCGGGTTGGGACCTTCCTCGGGCCAGGGCGACCACGCACGCTTGGCCGGCGGGTTTGGCGAGCCCGGCCCTGACACCCCGGTTCCCACCAAACGTGCCGCGAGCGCGGACGCAGTGGCTTTGGACAGTCCGAAGGCCGGGTCAAAGGCCGGTTGCCGCGGGAGTGCCAGGCCCAACGAAAGGTAGAGTTCGGCGATGCTGTTGGCACTGTTGCGCCGTGCAATGTCGATGAGGATTCCGGCGCACGCGCGGGCATCCTCAGTGGCGTCGTGGTGGTTGACCAATGGAACGCCGGCCTCTTCGGCAGCGTAGGGCAGGGAGTTGGAAACCAACGAGTAGCACCGGCGGGACAACATCACCGTGCAGACGTACTCGTACGCTGGTCCGGGCAACCCGGAGACTTCCAGGCCGGAGCGGATGACACCCAGATCAAATGCTGCGTTATGCGCTGCGAGGATGTCATCGCCGATGAAGGCGCCGATCTCCGGGAACAACTCACCGAACCTGGGCATGCCGGCTACGTCTTCGGCGCGGATGCCGTGGATCCGCGTGTTGTGGTACTCGAAGTGGTCATGGTTCTCCGGCGGCCGCATCAACCAGGAGGCTTCTTCCACCACCACTCCGTTGCGGACTTTGCTGAGCCCGACCGAACAGGGAGAGCCCCTGAAGCCGTTGGCCGTTTCAAAGTCGATCGCCGTAAAGTCCAATGCCACTGGACAAGGGTACAGGCGGGAAGGGCCGCCCTTTCGCCGATTTCCCGGCGGGGCGGCCCTTCCAGCCTGCGAGTGTGGCGAACGCTACATCAAGCGCGCGATGGAGGCTTAGGGCGTTGCACGCCGAAGCGTGGAGTAGGAACCGGCTGCCAGGACTACACACAGCAGGGCCGTCCACCCGCTGATGCTCAACGGACTTTGCTGGGCGAACCACGCACCAACCGAGCCCCACCATTGTTGGACGGTAGCCAGGGCCACGAAGCCCACGAGCACCATGGCCGTCCCCAAGGTGGAGATCAGCACTCCGGCGGTCCCCCAGCGCTTGAAGATCGTGGCGAACCAGAAACCGACGATGAACATCAGCATCATCACGACGAAGAAGAACGCGGCGGTGGAGTACCAAGGCCCGTCAGTGATCCACGGGATGTTGAAGAAGTATCCGGAGACCCCCCATCCATTGGTTGCCTTCTCGATAGCCCCGCCAAGGAGGTACAGCACCGACATGCCCAGGGCGATCACTGCAAACAGGCCCAAGGAACCGGCGTAGAAGGCCTTGCGGCTGATGCTGAGGCCCTGGGAGAAGGGGAACACCAGCGTCATGCTCTGGATTCCAAGGACCATGAAGTACCACAGTGGCGCCTGGCTCCCGCCGCCGTACTTTGCCTCGTCGACAGGAATCAGGGCAAAGATGGCCAATGACATCAGGAACGAGGAGGCGAGGATCACCAAGGGCCAGCCGATAAACGTCCATCTGTTGATCAGTTGCATTCGTGCAACTGCCATTGTCCGGCTCATCGGGTTGCCTCCATCGTGCCATCTGAGAATTCGGATTGGGGCTGTGAAGCCGTTGATCCCGTGCGGGCCATGGTCTTGCGTACCACCAGTTGCTGCAGCGAAACCGGGGACAATTCGAGCCCCAATTCCTCCGCTTCTGCCCTTGCCTGCCTGTCCAGCGCCTGGTCCACGGTGACCGAGGCGAGGGATCCCAAGGTTTCCCTGTGCAGGACGGGGCGGCCGGCGAGGAAAGCGTCCACTTTGTCCGCGGACCCGGACACGGTGACGGCCGAACCACGGATGTCGTCGGCGTCGGCATCCATGATGATCCGTCCGCGGTCAATGACCACCACGTGCTCCAAGAGGTTTGCCACCTCGTCGATCAGATGCGAGGAGAGGATGATCGTGCGGGGAAATTCCGCGTAATCCTGTACCAGCCGGTCGTAGAACAGCTGGCGCGCAACAGCATCGAGGCCGAGGTAGGGCTCATCAAAGAACGTGAGCTCCGCCCGTGATGCCAGGCCTATGATGACCCCCACGGCAGAGAGCTGGCCGCGGGACAGCTTCTTGATCCGGCGCTTCATCGGGAGCTGGAACTCTTCGGCCAGCAGCTCCGCAAAGCCTTGGTCCCAGTTCTTGTAGAACAGCGCAGCGGAACGGAACGCATGGCGGGGTTGGAAATCATCAGGGTACTTCTGCGACTCGCGGATGAAGCAGATCCGTGAAAGTACGGCGTCGTTCTCATAAGCCGCTTTTCCAAAAACCAGCGCATCCCCGGAAGTGGCGAAGGCCTGGGCCGTCAGGATGGACATCAGCGTGGTCTTCCCAGCGCCGTTGCGGCCCAGGAGACCGTAGATCCGGTTGGCGGCCAGGCTTAGGTTGACGTCCTCCAACGCGTTGACGTCTTTATAGCGCTTGCTCAGGTTACGGGCCTCGACGATCATCTCGTTCACAGGGCCGCGCTCCTTTCCTTGTCGTTTCCGGCATCAGGAGCCAGCCTGGCGCCGCGTTCAATCATGTGGTTCAGCTGCTCGGCCGAAATGCCCAATTTGCGGGCCTCAACGGTCAGCGGCCTGACGTACTGCTCAAAGAACTCTTCGGTCCGCCGCGCAATGAGTTGCGCGCGGGCCCCTGTGGCAACGAACATCCCGATCCCCCTGCGTTTGTAAAGAATCCCGGAGTCCACCAGCACATTCACTCCTTTGGCGGCTGTGGCCGGGTTGATGCGATGGAAGGCCGCGAACTCGTTGGTGGAGGGCACTTGCGACTCCTCCGGCATGGTTCCGTCCACGATCCCGTTCTCGATGAGTTCCGCGATCTGCAGGAAGATCGGCTTGCTGTCGTCGATCACCGGCGGCACACCATCTTTGGTTCATTACTCATGTAACTAACCATACAAGCGAGAGACCACACGTCAAGGGCTTCCTGAAAAACAGCCCACCGCAGTTCCAGTAGGCTTAATGGGTGATCTTTACTGCGATGAGCGACTTTGCCGTATCCACTTTTGGAGGCGCGGGACCGGTACGGCCACCCATGGCGTCATTCCTGCCGGACTGGCTGAACCCCCAGATCTTCCTTGCCGACCCCGCACTTGCCCCGTGGGTTGTGCTGCTGGTGTGCGGCATTGTCTTTGCCGAGACCGGGTTGCTGGTCGGGTTTTTCCTGCCCGGAGACTCCATGCTCTTCACGGCGGGTCTCCTCGTGGCAACGGACACCATCAAGTTCAATATCTGGGCACTGGCCGGTCTGATCATCGTGGCCGCGATCGTCGGCAACCAGACCGGTTACCTCATAGGCTCCAAAGCGGGCCCGGCAATCTTCAACCGGCCGGACTCCCGCCTCTTCAAGAAGGAAAACGTCGAAAGCGCCCATGCCTTCTTCGAAAAGCATGGCGGCAAAGCGCTGATCCTGGCCCGTTTCGTCCCCATCATCCGGACCTTCGTCCCCGTGATCGTCGGCGTGGCCCAGATGGACAAGCGGAAGTTCTTCCTTTTCAACGTCATTGGCGCCGTCCTCTGGGGCGGTGGCGTGACGCTCCTGGGCTACCTCCTCGGCGACCGCGTGCCGTGGGTCAGTGACAACCTTGACATCATCTTCATCGTCATCGTCCTGATTTCGGTGATTCCGGTCTTCATCGAAGTAGGCCGTGGCTTCATCGCAAAGCGCAAGGCCGAAGCCGAGGGCACGGACCCTGTAGAAGAATTCATCGAAGAACACGAACCCGAAAAGCACGGCGAGCACTAAGCGGCAGCCAGGCCTCGCCGGCACAGAAGCGAGCAGCACAGACAAGAGCAGTACAGACGAGAAAGGCGCCCCGAGGGGCGCCTTTCTTGTCTATGCCCTGAAACTAACCGCGGGGTTCGGAGAGGGCCTCAACGATCGCAGGAAGAAGGGCGCGGAACGCCTGTCCCCTGTGGCTGATCGCGTTCTTCTCCTCGAAGCCCAGCTCTGCGCAACTGCGGTCCATGCCCTTGGGCTGCAGGATGGGATCGTAACCAAAACCACCGTCGCCGCGGGGTTCGCGAAGCAGGGTCCCTTCAAGCTGGCCGTACTCAACCGTTTCACGGGAGATCCCGGCCGGGCCGGGCACTGCCAACGCTGCTGCACAGACAAACGCAGCGCCCCTGGAGGCATCGGGAACGTCGGAGAGTTGGGCAAGCAGCAATTGCAGGTTCGCAGCGTCATCACCGTGCTTGCCCGACCAGCGCGCAGAGAAGATCCCCGGCGCCCCGCCCAGGACGTCCACGGCAAGGCCGGAATCGTCGGCAATGGCAACCAGTCCGGTGGCTTCGGCAACGGCCCGGGCCTTCAGGAGTGAGTTCTCCGCGAAGGTAACGCCCGTCTCGGCAACGTCAGGGGCACCTACGGCTGCTGCATCCACCACTTGGGTGTCCACGTCCACGCCGGGCACCTGCCCGCGGAGCAGTTCCCTGAGCTCCCTCAGTTTGCCCTTGTTGTGCGTGGCCAGAACCAGCACCGGGCCACCGTCCTGCGGGTTGGTGCCGCTCACGGCGCCTCCGCCAGGGTTTCGCGCTGGATGGCTGCCAGCTGGCCCGTCCCGATCAAGGCAAGGTCCAGAAGGGCATTGAGTTCATCACGGTCAAAAGGAGCGCCTTCGGCAGTGCCTTGGACTTCCACAAACTTACCGGAGCCGGTGACCACTACGTTCATGTCCGTCTCTGCGCGGACATCCTCCACGTAGGGAAGGTCCAACATTGGAACGCCGTCGATGATCCCCACGGAAACAGCTGCAATGGTGTCCACCAGGGGTTCTGCGTGCCGGGAGATGAGCTTGTTCTCCCGGGCGAAGCGGATGGCTTCGGCAAGCGCAACGTAGGCGCCGGTGATCGCCGCGGTGCGGGTTCCGCCGTCGGCTTGGAGGACATCGCAGTCAAGGACAATGGTGTTCTCGCCCAAGGCCTTGGTGTCGATGATGGAGCGCAACGACCGCCCGATCAAGCGGGAGATCTCATGGGTGCGGCCGCCGATCTTGCCCTTGACGGATTCACGGTCGGACCGGGTGTTCGTAGCCCGGGGCAGCATCGCGTACTCGGCGGTGACCCAACCGCGGCCTTCGCCTTTGAGCCACCGCGGGACGCCTTCCGTGAGGGAAGCAGTGCACAGCACACGCGTGTTGCCGAACTCGATAAGCGCGGACCCTTCGGCCTGCTTGGACCATCCCCTGGTGATGCTGATGGGGCGGAGTTGATCGGGGGTCCTGCCATCGGCACGGATAACGGGGGCGGCTGTTGCTTCTGAAGTCATGCCCCCAGCCTATCGAGGATGCAGGGCTGCGGCCCAGTTGGGCTAGACCGTGTAGTGGACCCCTGCAACAGCCACAGCGACGTCACCGCTGAACACCGGCTTGGCCTCAGCCATCACTTTCGTCTGGGACGTCCAGACGGGGATGTGGGTCAGCAGCAGCCGCTTGGCTCCAGCGTTCACCGCAGCCTCCGCGGCACGCTTCCCGGTGAGGTGGACGTCCTTGATGGCGTCATCGCGGCCTTCCTCGAAGGCCGCTTCGCACAGGAAAAGGTCCGCCCCCTGCGCCGCGTCTTCCAGGCCTTGGCAGGAATCGGTGTCCCCGGAATACGTCAACACCCGGGTCACCGGCGTGCCGTCCTTGCCCGGCTCTGTTGCGGTGACACGCAATGCGTAGCACTCTTCCACCGGATGGTTCACGCCGTACGGGGTCACGGTGAAGGGTCCGACCGTCACGGGCTTTTGCTCCGCCCAGTTGGTGAAGTCGAATTCCTCGTGCATACCGGGATCAAGGTCGAGCCCGTACGCGGTTGCCATCCGGTCCGCCGTCGCAGCGGGACCCCACACGGGAAGACGGTCACGGCCCCAACCGCCCGGCTTCCATCGGACAGCAACATGCAGGCCACAGAGGTCCATGCAGTGGTCCGGGTGCAGGTGGGTCAGGAAAATGGCGTCGATGTCCTCCAGGTCGGTGTACCGCTGGATGGCCCCCAGGGCGCCACTGCCGAGATCCATGACAATTTTCCACTCGCGCTCACCGTCGTGGGCGGTCACCAAATAGCACGACGCCGGCGAGCCGGGTCCCGGGAATGAGCCCGTGCAGCCCACGATCGTCAGCTTCATAGTCCACTCTCCGTCGCAGCCCGCGTACCGTTGTCCGGCTGGACGAAATAGGACCGGCGGGCCAAGCCCGCCCCGGCCCTGGCCGCTGCAAGCATCTCCGGCGTAATACGGGCAAGGCTACCTGTTGGATACTGGGCGGAGACATGGTCGACATGCTTGACCGAGAGAACTTCCGGCCCAAGGAACCTGCGGGCAAGGGTCTCGAATTGGGCTGCGTCACCGGTGGCAATGAACTCATGGCTGGGCGCACTTGCCTCAGTCCGCTGGATGCCGCCGTTCGCCAGGGCCCGGTAGACGTCCTTGGCGGTCTCCTCCGCACTGGAGACGAGGGTGACGTCCTCACCCATCACGAACGAGATCACGCCGGTGAGCAAGGGATAGTGCGTGCAGCCCAGGACTACGGTGTCCACGTTGGACTGCTTGAGTGGTTCCAGATATTCGTTTGCTGCCGCCAGGAGCTCCGGGCCCGTGGTGATTCCCGCCTCGACGAAGTTTACGAACGAGGGGCAGGCCACGGACGTAATCGAAAGGTCCGGAGCCGCGGCAAAGGTGTCCTCGTAGGCCCTGGAACCCACGGTGGCAGATGTCCCGATGACTCCGATGCGCCCGGTCCGGGTGGCGGACACTGCGCGCCGGACCGCCGGTTGGATCACCTCGATGACCGGAATTCCGTAACGGGCCGTGTAGCGCTCCCGGGCGTCCCGAAGCACCGCGGCCGAGGCGGAATTGCAGGCGATGGTGAGCAGCTTGACGCCCGAATCCACCAGTTCGTCCATGACGCCGAGGGCATTGGCCCGGACCTCGGCAATAGGCAACGGCCCGTAGGGTCCATGGGCGGTGTCCCCCACGTACAGGATTGACTCGTTGGGGAGCTGGTCGATGATGGAGCGGGCCACCGTCAGGCCACCAACACCGGAATCGAAAACACCGATCGGACGCGCGCCCATAAGCTCAGTGGAAACGCCTGTTGAGTTGCCCGATGCTGAAGTCATGATTATTCGAGAATAAGGCTTCCCTTGGTGCGCGGCCATTAGCTGCGTCTCCCCGCCCGTGTCTGATTTGTCACACGGGAGCGGCGGCAGCGTCCGTCCGCGCGGCTCAGGGCTTCGCCTGCCGCGCGGCCAACATCGACTGAACCAACGACTCCTGGAGCCACGTGGTGAAGTTGTAGACCAAGGCCAGGTAGCTCTCAACATCCTCGGCCTGGCTCCAGTCCTGCATGCTGTGGACATGGTCGGCGTCAGCCTCGTCCCGGATGTCGAGGCGCTCGGCCAAGACAAGGCGGACATCGTTCAGCGCCATGGACCAACGCTGGGCATCGGCCGGCGTCAGGACGAGGTCGTCCTTGTCCAACCCCATTGCCGTTGCCCGCAGGGCACCGATTTTGCTTTCCCGCACCGAGCGCTCGGTGAGTTGCCGGAATTCGAGCGAGCCGGCGTCGTCGTCCTTCATCACGTTGGGCAGCAGCCGCAGGAGGGCGCGGTCGGCAGGCTTCTTCACGTCCATGTCCAGGCCGATCATGGCCGCCAACGGATCTTCATTCTCCTTGGCCTCAGACTCGAGCATGGAAATGACGTCGTCCAGAAGCCCGCGAAGAAGATCCCGTTCGGCCGGTTCGAGGTAGCCGGTGATGCCCTTGAGTCCGTATTTGAATGCCTTAGCCACTCTGGCGGCCGCCCTTTCCGGGTGTTTCGTTGCCGCTGGCGGCCTTTTCCACGGTGGCCCACAAGCCGAAGCCATGCATGGCTACAGCGTGCTGCTCAACCTGCTCCTTGCTCCCGTGGGCCACAATGGACCGGCCTTTCCGGTGAACTTCCATCATGAGTTTGTGTGCCTTGGACTCGGAATAGCCAAAGTAGCTCTGGAAAACATAGCTGACGTAGCTCATGAGGTTGACGGGGTCGTTCCAGATCACAAGGTTCCAGGGGATGTCCGGGGCGGTCAGGACATCAGTGGCAGCCAGCTCTGAAGCTTCCGTCCGTTCATCAATATCCGTACCAAACGCAACGCTAGGGCTCATCTGTCCATTCTATGGCGGCTCGCACTAGAGTGAATTTCGTGAGTAGAGCCACGTCGTGGGACCACCCCGCAACTTCCTTGTACACAGACCATTACGAACTGACGATGCTGCAGGCGGCACTCCACTCGGGGGCCGCGCACCGCCGTTCGGTATTCGAGGCATTCGCCCGCCGCCTCCCCGACGGACGCCGGTACGGCGTGGTCGGCGGGACCGGACGCCTGCTCGAGGGGATCGCCGATTTCCGGTTCGGGGACGCCGAGCTTGAATTCCTGGCGAAGAACAAGGTGGTCAACCCGGAAACACTGGATTACCTCGCCAACTACAAATTCAGCGGAGACATCTGGGGTTACGCGGAGGGAGACGCCTATTTCCCCAACTCCCCCATCCTCATTGTTGAATCAACGTTCGCCGAAGCCTGCATCCTGGAGACCTACATCCTCTCGGTCCTCAACCACGACAGCGCCATCGCCTCGGCCGCCTCGAGGATGACCTCGGCGGCCGGGAACCGCCCGTGCATCGAGATGGGCTCCCGGCGCACCCAGGAGGAATCGGCGACGGCGGCAGCACGTGCCGCTGTCATCGCCGGCTTTGCCAGCACCTCCAACCTGGAAGCCGGCAGGCGCTACGGGATCAAGACCGTGGGCACGGCGGCCCACTCCTTCACGCTTCTTCACGACACCGAGCGGGAGGCCTTCGAGGCCCAGATCGCGGCTTTCGGCCCGGGAACATCCCTGCTGGTGGATACCTACGACGTCGAGACGGCGGTCCGCACCGCCGTCGAGCTCGCGGGCGACAAACTGGGCGCCGTGCGCCTGGACTCCGGAGACCTCGTGGCGCAGGCCCAGTGGGTCCGGCAATTGCTGGATGACCTGGGGAACGTCAACACCCGGATCGTGGTGACCTCCGATCTGGACGAGTACGCCATTGCCGCCCTCCAGTCCGCACCCGTGGACTCCTACGGTGTGGGCACCTCGCTGGTCACCGGTTCCGGAGCACCCACGGCAAGCATGGTCTACAAATTGGTCAGCCGCACCAACGACGCCGGCGAGTTCATTTCGGTTGCGAAGGCCGCCAAGAACAAGACCAGCGTGGGCGGACGCAAATATGCCCTTCGAAAACTCAACGAACGCGGCAAGGCAACGCAGGAGGTCGTGGGCATCGGACACCGGCCCGAGGATGACGGAAACGACCGTTCACTGCTGCAGCAGTTCGTGAAAAACGGCGAGGTCCTCCCCGGCTGGACTGGTCCTGAAGGCGTCATCCGGGCCAAGGAGCGCCACGCTGCCAGCATGGCTGAACTGCCCGCCGTCGTGAACCGGCTGCAGCGTGGCGAAGCAGCGATCCCCACCGTGTACGAGGAGAACTGATGTCCAAGGCACTGATCATCGTCGACGTCCAGAACGACTTCTGCGAGGGCGGCTCACTGGCTGTTAATGGCGGAGCCGCAGTGGCGGCCGCCATCAGCGAATACCTTGACGCGAACCAGCAGCAGTACGACCACATTGTGGCAACGCAGGACTGGCACATCGAGCCCGGCGACCATTTCTCCGAGACTCCGGACATGGTGGACTCCTGGCCACCGCACTGCCGCGCGCGGACCAAGGGCGCCGAAATCCACGAGGACCTCGACCCCGAATTCATCCAAGCGTATTTCCGGAAGGGGCAGTACACCGCCGCCTATTCCGGATTCGAGGGAGTGCTCGCCCCGGAAGACGACGTTCCTTCCGGCGACTTGAAAGCGGGACAGGCGGTCACTGAAGTGCTGGATGAGGACGCGATCGGCCTGGATGACTGGTTGCAAAGCCACGATGTGGAAGACGTGGTGGTGGTAGGACTGGCCACCGATTACTGCGTCCGGGCCACGGCATTGGATGCCGTGCAGGCGGGGTACAACACCACGGTCATTGCGGAGCTGACAGCGGGGATAGCCGAGGACCCGGAGGAGGTCTTCGAGGAACTGGAAGCCGCAGGGGTCGAAGTCGAACGCCCCTGACGCTCTATCACATCCCACCCCACCTCCCCCAACGCCCTATCACCGGCCTATCAGCTGTCAGACGACGAAACGCTCCCCTTTTGGGGAGCGTTTCGTCATTTTCTTGAAGGCACCAGTGATAGAGGAAGCCCCCCCAAGACCTCAGGACGTGATAGAGGAAACCCCCCAACACGTCGGGACGTGATAGAGGAAGGGCCCCAACCCGTCGGGACGTGATAGAGGAAGCGCCGGGCGGGCTACTTGCGTCCGATGAACCAGTCCTGGAGCTTGCGCAGGCGAGCCTGAAGCTGTTCTTCGTTCGCTTGCGCCACGGCCGGGCCGCCACACAATTCCCGCAGCTTTGTGTGCACCACGCCATGGGGGGTTCCGGTCCGCGCGGACCAGGCGGAGACATTCTTGGCCAATTCGTTCCGCAGATCCATCAGCATGCGGTGATCCGGTATGGCGGGGGCTGCTTCCGCTGCCGGAGCCTTCCGATTCCTGCGCGACTGCTGTTCGTGCTGGCGCTGGCGGAGGAGCATGCCCACCTGGTCGGCGTCGAGGAGCCCCGGGATGCCCAGAAAGTCGAGCTCCTCGTCCGAACCGATGTCTCCCCCGGTGCCGAACTCGCCGCCGTCGAACAGCACACGGTCAAACGAGGCCTGGGAGTCCAGGGCCTCGAACTTCCCCTTGGTGAGTTCGTCAGAGGCCTTATCCTCACGGTTGGCCTCCGCCATGAGGTTTTCCTCAGGGTTGAAAAGGCCGTCGTCGTCCTTCTCCGGCCGGTCAAGCGCGTGGTCCCGTTCGGCCTCCATCGAGTTCGCGAGGACCATCAGCGGCGGTACGGACGGCAGGAAGACCGACGCCGTCTCGCCCCGCTTGCGGGCACGCACGAAGCGACCTACTGCCTGGGCGAAAAAGAGCGGCGTGGACGTTGACGTCGCATAGACACCCACCGCCAGGCGGGGAACGTCGACGCCTTCCGACACCATGCGGACCGCAACCATCCATCGCTGGTTTCCTGCGGAGAATTCCTCGATCTTGCTCGATGCCTTGGAATCATCGGAAAGGATCACCGTGGGCGATTCGCCGGTGATCTTCTTCAACTGCCCGGCGTAAGCACGCGCATCCTCGTGGTCCGTGGCAATGACCAGCGCCCCGGCGTCGGGAACGGTCCGGCGGACCTCGCTCAAGCGTTTGTCAGCCGCAGCGAGGACAGCAGGAATCCATTCACCTGCCGGGTTCAGTGCTGTTCGCCATGCCTGGGACGTGATGTCCTTGGTGACCGCCGCTTCGCCGAGCGAGGCCGCCATCTCATCACCGGCACTGGTGCGCCAGCGCATCTGGCCCGAGTAGGCCATGAAGAGTACCGGACGCACCACGTGGTCGCGGAGTGCGTCACCGTACCCGTAGGTGTAGTCGGCCTTGGAACGCCTGATTCCGTCCCGGTCCTCCGCGTACTCAACGAACGGAATCGGGGAAGTATCCGAGCGGAAGGGCGTACCCGTCAGGGACAAGCGGCGCGCGGCCGGATCAAAGGCTTCGCGAAGCCCGTCACCCCAGGACAGCGCCTCGCCGCCGTGGTGGATCTCGTCCAGGATCACGAGCGTGCGTGCGGCTTCGGTCTTGGCCCGATGCAGCATGGGCTTGCTGGCCACCTGGGCGTAGGTCACGGCAACACCAACGAATCCGCGGCCGTGCTGGCCATCGGAATTCTTGAAGTTGGGATCAATGGCAATTCCGACACGGGCGGCGGCATCTGCCCACTGCCTCTTCAAGTGGTCGGTCGGCGCCACGATGGTCACGCGGTTGACCACGCCGGTGTCGAGCAAAGTGGTGGCAATCCGCAGCGCGAAGGTCGTCTTACCGGCACCCGGCGTAGCAACGGCAAGGAAGTCCTTGGGGCTGCGGGTCATGTAGAGGTCCAGGGCCTCCTGCTGCCAGGCGCGCAGCTTCGGGGCGGTGCCCCACGCTGCGCGTTCCGGATAGGCGGGAGGCAGGGATGGGCCACCAAAAAGTGTTTCTGTCATGCGAGGTCCCCCAGGCAAATGGCAGCGCCCGGCGCTTCCGGCCTCACGGCCGGAACGGGGCGGCAAGCCGCTAAGCGGCAGTGATCAAAGAGGGCTTGGTGTGACTTTCCGGCCACTACTTGGAATCGCCCGGGCCGCCGTCATTGCCCGGACGGAGGCCGTCATAGATCTCCTTGCACTCCGGGCAGACAGGGAACTTCTTGGGATCACGGCCCGGCGTCCAGACCTTGCCGCAGAGGGCAATGACGGGCTCGCCGGTCATTGCCGACTCCATGATCTTTTCTTTCCGCACATAGTGCGCAAACCGCTCACGATCGCCGGGTTCCACTTCCTGGCGCGTTTCCTCGCGCTCAATGGTGGCAGTGGACGTTCCGGCTCCGGAAAGCTCTCGCATGGGGTCGTTCTCGAATGGATCCGGAGGAAGCGTAGTCATGCCATCCATCCTACCGGCTAAAGCCCCTGCCACTCCGGCTTGTTGTCGTAGGTGTGGCGATAGTAATCGGCCAACTTCAGCGAGGACGCCGCGGCTTCGTCAACCAGGATGGTGGCATGGGGGTGCATCTGAAGCACGGACGCGGCACAGATCGCCGCCACCGGCCCCTCGACGAAATCCCGCACGGCTTGGGCTTTTTGGGCACCCGTTGCCACCAGGATCACATGCTTGGCGTCCATGATGGTGCCAAGGCCCTGGGTGACCACATGGTGCGGAACTTCATCGATGTTCCTGAAGAACCTGGCGTTGTCCTTACGGGTTTGCTCAATGAGGGTCTTGATGCGGGTGCGCGAGGCAAGCGAGGAGCCGGGCTCGTTGAACCCGATGTGGCCGTCAGTCCCCACGCCCAATATCTGCAGATCCACCCCACCGGCCGCTTTGATGGCATCCTCGTACGCCTGGCAGGCGGCCACCAGATCCGCCGCGGTACCGTCCGGACTGTGGACATTCTCAGGCTTGATGTTCACCCGGTTGGTGAACTCGCGCCGAATAACCTCGCGGTAAGACTCCGGGTGACCAGCCTCAAGCCCGACGTATTCGTCCAACGCAAACCCATGGGCCTGGCTGAAGTCCAGGTTGCCGGCTTCGTAGCGTCGGGCAAGTTCGTCGTAGATGGGCAGCGGCGAAGATCCCGTGGCCAAGCCCAGCACCGCGTTGGGCTTCCTCCTGACCAGCGCCTCGATGGCGTCGGCAGCCAAAGCGCCTATCTGTTTGGTGCCGGGGAGAATGACAACTTCCATCGTCGGGCCTTTCAACGGTTGCGGATGCTTACAAACTACTCTCGAGGATATCCCATGTCCTATAACTAATCATGGTGCTGGCAGGGTTGTGACATGCGCTCACCGGTTCACGCTCAATTGCGCGAACAGTTCAGGACCACGGACGTCCAGCCATCTCCCGCCCAACCGCACACCTGTTATGAAGAGGGCGATCCCCAGCAACGGTCCTATGGCAAGGTTGACCCATCCCGCCTCCGGCCCGCCTGCGATGACTTGAACCAGTACCAATGCCAACTCGGGCAGCAGCAGGACGGTAAGGACCAGCATGCCCACGCCCTGCACCGCGAGTGTCTGGGCCACATTGCCAGGCGGCTTCTTGAACGGGCTGTCGCCGGGCAGAGGAACAGCGACGTTGTAGCGGGCAGAAATGACCGACGACAATCCGAGGCCGGAGAACAACGTTCCCACAGCGAGGCCCAGAAGATTCGGGAGCCAGATCCAGTCTCCGGTGACGGCGATAGGGCCAATGGTGAAGACCAGGACCACGGGCAAGGAAATAACAAGGCAAGCCAGCGCGCGGCCCAGTCGGTCATCCACGCCACGGACCCCGGAAGCCAGGTGCAAGGCAAAAGCCGTGTTGTCGTAGGAGACATCGGCGGAAATGGACCAAGCCATCATGAACGCCGTCAGCGGGCCGAGGATCATCAGCATGCCATAGCTGCCCGTCTGGCTTCCGCTGAAGAAGAAGATCACCGGAAGCAGCGGTATCACCACCAAGGAGCCGGCGTATCGCGGGTCCTTCAACCAGTACACCAGTGCCCTCGCGGCCACCGCTCCGGCGGGCGTGCCGGGAAGCACCCCGAACAGGCCGAGTTTGCCGCCCTTCTTTGCGGAGCCGCCGGAATACGGAGGCGTGACCAGCGCCCGCTGCAACAGGACGTGCCAGCACCACAGCAACAACGCAAGGGTGGACAGGGCAACGACGGCCTTAAGTCCTGCAGCCGCGAAGTTCCCGGCTTCCAGGTCGCCGCCAAGGGACCATGCCGCACCCAACGGCGTCCAGGAGACGGAGCGGGCAAGTGCCTGCAGGTAATCCCCACTGCCACGGATGCCCTCCACGATCCCCATCATGATGGGCCCCAAAAGCACCAGGGGAATGAAGACGATGATGCTGCTAACGTCCTTGAACCGGCGCGAAGACGCCAGCCCGGCCGTCGCCGTCGTGACGACCTTGGACAGCACTATGCACGTCAGGGCACCCAGGAGAGCACCGATCAAGGCTCCCACGGCAGCCGGAAAACTCCGGGACCATGTCCCTACCGTGCCCAGGGCTGCCAACAGTGTTGCCAGTCCCGGTATCCCGATGAACCCGGCCAATGCCAGGCCCGCGAGCAATTGCCTTGGCGGTATGGCGTAACTGCTGAACCGCGCCGGATCCAGCGTCATGTCCGCAGCGGAAGCCACCAGCGGGATGATTCCCCAGCCGAGGATGGCCGCCGCACCTCCCAACACCACCACGGTGTGGGCAATCCCGGCATCAGCCCAGCGAAGTGCAATCAGGCCTCCGATAAGGAGCGACAGCATGCCGAGGGCATAAAGCAGGCCAAGGCCCATACCAATCAATTGAAGCGGGCTGCGTCTAAAGCCGTTCAGCAGCAGCCGCCACTTGAGCCTCAGAAGGTGCGCAACCATTCGAGCCCCTCCGTCCGGTGACCGCCACCTACAAGCTGGACAAAGCGTTCTTCCAGGGTGGAGCCTGCGCGGACCTCGTCCACGGAACCGGCAGCCAGGACCCGGCCACCGGCAACCACGGCTACGTGGCTGCACATGCGCTGCACGAGGTCCATGACGTGGCTGGAGACGATGACGGTTCCCCCGGAGGCTACATAGCCGTCCAGGATTCCCCTGATGTTGGCCGCGGAAACAGGGTCCACGGACTCGAAGGGCTCGTCCAAGACGAGGAGCCGGGGCGCATGGATCAAGGCAGAGGACAGCGCAATCTTCTTGGTCATGCCCGCTGAATAGTCCACCACCAGCGAACCCGCATCAGCTTGCAGGTCGAAGGCTGCCAGCAGCTCACCCACCCGGGACTTAACCACGTCCCGGTCCATACCGCGCAGCAGACCTGCGTAGGTCACCAATTGTTCGCCGGTGAGCCTGTCAAACAAGCGGACACCGTCCGGCAGCACTCCCATGAGCTTCTTGGCTTCCAAGGGACGCGCCCACACGTCCACCCCGTGTACCAGTGCGGTGCCGAAATCCGGACGGAGCAGTCCGGTGGCCATGGACAAGGTGGTGGTTTTGCCGGCCCCGTTGGGGCCAACCATTCCATAAAAAGACCCGGCCGGAACTTCGAGGCTCACACCGTCGACGGCGATTTTGTCACCAAAGCGCTTGGCGAGTCCGCGGATGGACAACGCAGAAGGCTGCTGGACCCCGGGAGTTTGTGTCGCCCCGAATACCTCCTGCGGGTGGGCCGTTACCGACGGCTCCTGAGCGGGCAGGGACTGGCTGCTGTTTTCATGGTCTGGTTCCCTCATGCCTCCAGCCTAGCCGGGCACTGTCCGCCTCCGTCAGAGCTAAAAGCCGTGGCGCGGAATGGCCCGTTCGTATTGTGGAACCCACGAAATTTCGTGCCCGATCTCGTATGCAGCGCGCAACCACCAGTGCGGGTCGCGTAGTGCAGCGCGGGCCATGAACACGGCGTCGGCCCGCCCGTTGGCGACGATGTCTTCTGCCTGGGTGGGGCTGGTCAGCAGCCCCACAGCTCCGGTGGGAACACCGGCGTCGTGCTTTACCCGCTCGGCGAAGCCGGCCTGGTAGCCGGGCACGGCCTTGATGGACTGGTGGGCAACCGCGCCGCCGCTGGAAACGTCAACAAGGTCCACGCCGCGCTCTGCGGCCGCACGGGCGAGGCGGACCGAGGCCTCCACATCGACTCCCCCGTCGGCCCAATCCGACGCGGAGATCCGCAGGAGCAACGGCATCGAATCGGGGATCACAGCCCGGACGGCGTCCACCACGGCGAGCATGAGGCGGTTGCGGCCGGCTTCGTCCCCGCCCCACGCGTCCGAGCGGGTATTGATCAGGGGGCTCTGGAACTGGTGCAGGAGGTAGCCGTGGGCGCCATGGATCTCAACGGTGTCGAAGCCGATCGACACCGCTCGTTGCGCTGCGGCTGCAAAGTCGGCCACAACGCCAAGAATTTCTTCTTCCGTCATCGCCGCCGGCGCTGCGTAGCCGTCAAAAGCATCCGTTGTGGGCCCCACCGTTGGCCAACCACCGTCTGCAGGAGGAACGGTCCCGGATTTCCCGGAGAAGGGCCAGTAAGTAGAGGCCTTCCGCCCGGCGTGGGCCAGCTGTGCGCCGATCTTGCAGTCCACGGCCCCGTGGGCATGGACAAATCCGACGATACGCTCCCACGCAGCCGCCTGTTCGTCAGAGTACAGGCCGGCATCGCGCGGGCTGATCCGTCCGGCGGGGTTGACCGCTGCCGCCTCGCTCATGATCAGGGCCGCACCTCCGGACGCAAAGGAACCAAGATGCATCAGGTGCCAGTCGTTGGGCACCCCCTCCCCCGTCTCCGGCAGGCAGCTGTACTGGCACATGGGAGAAACCCAGCCGCGATGCGCGATGGTGAGCGAACGCAGCTGGAGCGGGCTGAACAGCGCGGAGGGCACTAGAACAACACCCTCGCCAACCCTTGCCGCGCCTTGGCAACACGTTCGTCGGATACACCCACTACCTCGAACAGCTCAAGGAGCCGAACACGGGCTGCTTCCCTTTCCTGCCCAAAGTTCCGCCCGATGAAGGCAATGATGCGGTTGAAGCCGTCCTCGACGTGCCCGCCGGACAAATCAAGATCGGCGACGCCCAGCTGCGCGTGGACGTTATCAGGCTCCTGTGCGGCAAGTTCCCTGAGGCTTTCGGCATCTGCCGCGCTCAGTTTTTCCAGTCGGGCCATCAGCTCGACCTGGGCCAGGCCCGCCTTCGCATCAGCATCAGCCGGTTGTTCGAGGAGCGCCTGCTTGTAGGCGGCGGCTGCACCGGCGTAGTCGCCGGCTTCAATCGCGTGGATTGCGGCTTGGTGCAGCGGCGGAAGGGGTTCCGGCTCTGCTTCAGCACCCTGGGTGCCGTCGCCGATGCTTCCGGTCACGCCGTTGGCGGCTGCCACTTGGAGGAGTTCCTCCACAAGGCTCTTGATTTGGGCGTCGTCGGCAGGCCCTTGGAAGAGGGGAACCGGCTGGCCTTTGACCACGGCAACGGCCGTGGGAACGGCCTGTACCTGAAATGCCTGGGCAAGCTGCGGGAAGGTGTCTACGTCCGCAGCAGCGAGGACCAGCCTGCCCCCGAAGCTTTCCACGACGCGCTGCGCTGCGGCAAGCACGCCGGGCGAATCGGCCGCGTAGCGCGACCACAAAAGGAAGAGCACAGGCACCTGGGCGGACAGCTGCACCAGGTCCTGGAAATTTGTTTCCGTGGCGTCGACGCGCAGCGACGGGCCTCCGGCTGCAGCTTCTCCGTTCTCCGTGGGCTCCGGAGAGGCGGCCGCGACAGGCGGCTGCGGCGGTGCGGGAGGCCGGCGCAACGACGAGAGGTCGACGGCGCCACGAAGGTTAAGCTGACTGGCAGCGGCTGGAGTGGGACGGTATCCGGGCGAACTCATACCGACCACTCTAGCCGCTGCCATGCCGTGGGAAGGCTACTTGAAGCTGGCTCCCACGAGGCCGCGGGTCGCAGCCACGAGCTTCATCGGATCCGAGGAACCGGCCGGCGGAATGTAGACCGCCACCGACTCTGCGAAGTTCAGCGACATACCCGTCGTGGTTTCCTTGCCACCGGCAAAGACGGCTGAATCGTCTTCAAGGATCAGCTTGTCACCGGCGGCCTTGGGAGTTCCCTCGAAGGAGAAGTCCAGGCGGCCGACCACCAAGGCACCGCCGTCGGCCGTGCGAAGCACTACCGTCTGGTTGGTGACCGGGGTATGGGTGAATTTGAAGTTGGCGCTGGTACCGTTCTTGACCGTCTCCGCCTGGTACGTCAGGGCACCGGCGATGTAAGGCGAGGACTGCCCGTCAGCAAGCTTGCTGCGGTTGGGCGAGTCCGGCGTGGTCAGCATCTCACCAAGGATGCCCAAAGCTTCGTTGCCGCTGTAGGCAAGGCCCGTCTTGTCATCGGCAGCGGCAGGGGCGGTTCCTTCACGGGGCACCGGGAACGAGGGGAAGTTGGTGCCGGGCTGAAGGGGAGCCGTTCCCCACAGCTTGTAGTTCTCGCGCGGCGAGAGCTGGACCAAGGTCAGCACCTGCGGGACCACGTTGCCGTCGCCCTGGGTCAGTGCGAAGACCGTACGCGGCCAGTCGCGCTTGGTGCTGATAACACTGCTTTGCAGCTTGGTGGCGCGGACAGGCATGCGTGCCTCGTAGGCCGAAACCGCGGAACGGATCTTGTAGTTGGCCGTGCGGACCTGGAGTTCCATCATGTCCACGCGCGGTGCCAGCTTGGCGGCGTCCTTGGCGGCATCGGCTGCATCCACAGTGCTGGCCACCTGTTCGAGGATGCGCTGGAGCTGGGACTCGAGCATGACGGGTTGCGCGTCGCCGCCTTCGGCGGCCGGGGCGCTCGGGGAACCCGGGTTCGATGCCGGCACGGCCTGGGCCGCGACGGCCGTTCCGCCCACCAGCGTGGCCACGAGGGCGCCGGCAACGGCAGTGACGCGGAGGGCGGACCCTTCTGTACCTGGCGTACGACGGCGGTCGGCGCCGTCTGCGGGCGACTGCACCGGAAGAGCGGTGGTCTCTCCGCCATCACGGGGGGCATCGTCGTCGTTGTCCTTGCGGCGTGCGGCCAGTGCCCTGGCGACAAACGGCAGTGCCGCGCCGACAAGGATGATGATGATGCCCAGGACGATGAGCGGAACAGCCCACGGTGTGGTGGCGTTGTTCGGGAACGTCATGGAGATCGACGACGGCGCGGGCTTGGTTCCGTCGCTGGCTACCAGCAGCGACCACTCGCCGCCGGCCGGCGGGTTCCACGTGTAGTCGAGCTCGCCGCTGCCTTCTTCGGTGTTGACCCAAAGATCCGAACCTACCGGCGTGGGGGCCGTAGCCTCGCCGTCCTCCGCGGTGACTTCCAGCGACTTCTGGTCCTGCGATACCCCGGTGAGGGTGTTGTGGGCGGTTTCGCCCACCCAGGCTTCGACGTCGTCGGGCCGTCCCGTGGCGACGATGAAGTTTCCTTCACCTTGGATCTTGATCTTCACCGGACCCTCGTGGAGGGCAATCAACTTCTGGTCGATTACCGTCAACGGGGCAGCTTTAGTGTCACTGGGTACCGAGGCCGTCACGGTCTCGGAGGGGGCCCAGAAAGTCAGCTGGCCAATGCCGGCCAGCATCGTCAGCAGGCCCAGCAGCACCAGCGTGGCTGCAGTCTTCAAACGCACAGGATCACCTATCATCAGCGGTCGTTGAACTTCAAGGGTAACCGTTTTGTTATCAAAGAGTCAGATCGGGCCTCGGGCCCGGACACACCCGAATCCCCGTAACGGCGCTGTCAAAGCGCAAATACAGGCTCCTGATAGTGTGGCGATCATCATGGTACCCGGGCTGCTTTTAGGCCCGGAAATGCCGCCGAGATGACATAACCGTCGTTACCGAGCAAAGGAACCCGACCCGCGTGAAAGACCACTTGGACCCCCGGCCCGTCGACGGATCCGGTACGCCCGGCGTGGACGCCCCCGCCGAGGGGACCTCCGTGACGGTCCCGGTGCGGACGGGACGCTGGGCGGCTTTGGGCCGTAGGCTGCGCCAGCCCATACCCGGCGCCCGGACGCGCGTCCGGTTCGAAATGCCGCCCGAGGACGAATCCGATGACTACGCGGAGCGCTTAAAGGGAGAGGACGAAGGCAACTTCGGGGCCCCCGGCCCCAGGATGTCCTCGCAGCATCCCTTGTACGTCGGGTTCATGGGTACTGCCGGCGTCGGGGTCGCATTGCTGGTGTACTACATCGCCAGCAATACGACGCAGTTGTTGTTGTGGATCGTCACCGCACTGTTCATAGCCCTGGGGCTCGACCCCGTGGTGCGCTGGCTCGAATCCCGCAAGATTCCCCGCCCTGCCGGAATCCTCATCTCGGTATCCGTGCTGGTCCTCGCCGTCGCCGGTTTCTTCGCCACCCTGATCCCCACCATCGTGGGCCAGGTATCGGAGATTGTGCGCCAGGCTCCCGACTGGATCCGCGATTTCCTCAACTCCGACTTCTTCCGGACGGTGGACAACCAGTTTGGCCTCCGGGAGAGGATCACCACGGAACTGGACAAGTTCGGCCAAAACTCCGAGGCAGTCGGCGGAATCTTCGGCGGCGTAGTGGGCTTCGGCTCGTCCGTGGCCAACGGCCTGTTCGGCACGCTGATCGTCCTGGTGCTCAGCCTCTACTTCCTGGCCGCGCTTCCCTCCATGAAGCGGTGGGCCTACCGCCTGGCTCCGCGTTCACGCCGGCCCCGGGTCGAAGCCCTGTCGGAGGCCATCACCGATTCCGTGGGCAACTACGTCATAGGCCAGGCCTGCGTCGCACTCCTGAATGCACTGTTCGCGTTCATCGTGATGACTATCCTGGGCATCCCCTTCAGCGTCCTGCTGGCCTTTGTGGTGGCGTTGCTGGCGTTCATTCCGCTGGTCGGCGGCATGATCGCCGCCGTCGTGGTCATCTTGGTGGCACTCACCGCCGGATGGCAGACGGCCGTGATTTACGCGATCGCCTACTTTGCCTACCTGCAGTTCGAGGCATACTTCATCTCCCCGCGCATCATGCAGCGGGCCGTAGCCGTGCCGGGGGCCGTTGCCGTGATCTCCGTCATCGCCGGCGGCAGCCTCCTGGGCGTCCTGGGCGCCCTGATCGCCATCCCGACAGCGGCGGCCATCATGCTGCTGATCAAGGAAGTGTTCATCGTCCGGCAAGACCGGCACTGACGGGCACTGTCGCGCTGAGCGCTGCCGGGCCCTAACCCTGCGCTACCGGCCCCGCCCAGGTCCGCGGCAATCCGTCCGCGCCCGCACCCGCTTCCGTGACGTCGTCGACGATTTCATCCAGGACGCGCGCCGCGTACTTCTCTCCGACCCAGAGGTGCTTGGCGCCGTCGACTCCCACCAGCCGCGCTTGCGGCACCAGGCTGAAGCGCCGGGCGGCCTCGGCAGGCTGGAGGTAATCGTCATGCTCCGGGACAAGCACCGTCAGCGGTTTGCCGGCTGCAGCCCACTCCTTCAGATGCACATCGGTGGCACGGTGCAGGGGCGGCGACAACAGGATTGCCCCTTCCACCTGTGAGGCAACCGGCTCCACGGCCCCGTACATCAGCGCCAGCTCGGTTCCGAAGGACCACCCCACCAACCAGCGGTTCGGCAGCCCGCGCTCCACGGCGAAGCGGACCGCGGCTTCGACGTCGTAGCGCTCCCCGATCCCCTCTTCGAACCCGCCGTCGCTGGTACCCCGCGGGGAACTGGTGCCGCGCGTGTTGAACCGCAGGACCGCCACCCCGGAGAGCGCCGGCAAGCGGTAGGAGGCTTTGCGGTACACGTGGGAGTCCATGAATCCGCCATGGGTGGGCAGCGGGTGGAGGGTTATGAGCGTGGCCGCAATCTCCCCGGACTCCGGCAGCGCCAACTCCCCAACCAAGACTTTTCCGTCCTCTGTGGTGAACTCCACATTCTCCCGACGGGCGGGAAGCACAGTGGAAGCACGGATTTCCGATGGAGCATCCTGGGGCGTGAAGACGAAGCTGGCGGGATCGAAAGTCATGGCATCCAGCCTAAGGGAATCAGCGGTAGCGGTAGGTCCGGGTAGTCCAGCAATTGGTGTGCCAATGCCTCCGCTCGGCCAGGCCCGCAGCTTCACCGAACAGGTGGCTGTCCGACCACACCACCAGGTGCGCGATGCCGGGCATGATGGCGGTGGAGCAACCCGGGCAGATGTATTGTTTCTCCGCTTTCCGGGCGGTCATCGTCCGGACCATCCAGTCGCCGTCGGGTGCGCTTTCCCGCCTCGCGATACCTGCCCGGGCCCTTTCAAGGTCCAGATCAGGAGGCTCGCCGGCCCATTTGCTGGAACGCATGCCGGACGCGTTGCGACGGGGCCTGTTGGAGCGGGGCATGCATCCATTCTGCCCTGCCGCTGGCACCCAAGCGGTAATGTGGGGCGGGTGCGACTTGTCATAGCCCGTTGTTCTGTTGATTATGTTGGCCGCCTTAAGGCCCATCTGCCGCTGGCCACAAGGCTCCTGCTGGTGAAGGCTGACGGCTCCGTCCTGGTGCATTCCGATGGCGGCTCCTACAAGCCCTTGAACTGGATGAGCCCGCCGGCCACCCTCCGGGTTATCTCCCCGGAAGAGACCGAGGTGGAGGAAGGCGTGGTGGAGCAGTGGACGGTCCAGTCCGCTAAAACCGATGACCGCCTCATCATCAACATCCATGAACACCTCCATGACACCTCCCACGAACTGGGAGTGGACCCGGGCCTCATCAAGGACGGCGTCGAAGCCGACCTCCAGCGCCTGCTCGCCGAGCAGATCGAGACGTTGGGACCGGGCTATTCATTGATACGGCGGGAGTACTTCACGGCAATCGGGCCTGTAGACATCCTTGCCAGGGACGCCAACGGAGGCACGGTAGCCATCGAGTTGAAGCGCCGCGGCGATATTGACGGCGTGGAACAGTTGACCCGTTACCTGGAACTGCTCAACCGCGATCCGCTTCTTGCTCCCGTACGGGGCATCTTTGCCGCCCAGCAGATCAAGCCCCAAGCCAAGGTCCTGGCCAACGACCGCGGCATTGATTGCGTCACCCTGGATTATGACGCCATGCGCGGCGTGGATGACAGTGAGTCCCGGCTCTTCTGACGCCCCTTCCCGGGTGCTGTGCCGCAGGCCACTAGAATCGAAAGCATGACTGCCGCAGAGCACACTGCCCCTCCCGCGCCCAGCCTCCAGATTCTCGCGGGAACTTTGGTCACGGACGGCTCCGTCATCGAGGACGGCCTCCTGGCCATCGACGGCGACCGCATCGCTTACGCCGGACCCGCCGCCGACTTCGACGCCGAGGATTTCCCCGGCTTCGCCACCGCGATCCGGCACGGAGTGCCAACCGGCCACCTGATCCTTCCAGGCCTGGTGGATGTCCATTGCCATGGCGGAGACGGCGGGGACTTTCCCACGGGCGAGGAAGAGTCCGCCCGGAAGGCAGCCGCTTTCCTCCACCGTTCGGGAACCACCACGTTCCTGGCCAGCATGGTCACCGCTCCGCGGGAGGATCTGCTGCGCGGCATAGAGCTTTACGTGAAGCTTGCGGACGAAGGTCTTGTTGGCGGCATCCACCTCGAAGGACCCTTCCTGTCGCATGCCAGGTGCGGCGCACAGAACCCGGACTACCTGCTGGATCCGGACCTGGACCTGATGGAGGAACTGGTGTTCGCTGCCGCCGGCAAGCTCGCCACCATGACCTACGCGCCGGAACTCCCCGACGCTGCTGCCTTGGTTGACCTGATGACTTCCCACGGGGTGACCCCATCCCTGGGTCACACCGACTGCGACTACGCCGTTGCGGCCGCTTCCCTCGCCGCGGCCAAGGAAGGCCTGGAGTCGGCAGGGTTCGACGGCGTCAGCTCGCTGCCCACCGTCACCCACCTTTTCAACGGCATGCCTCCGATGCACCACCGCGCGCCGGGTCCTGTGGCCGCCTGCCTGCGGATGGCGCAGGAAGGCAAAGCGGTGGTGGAACTCATTGCCGACGACACCCACCTTGATCCCGCCATGGTGGCCACGGTCTTCCAGTTGATCGGCGCTCCGAACATCCTCCTGGTCACCGACTCCATGGCCGCTGCGGGGCTGGCGGACGGCAACTACATGCTGGGCCCGTCCCCGGTGACCGTCACCAACGGCGTTGCCACGCTGGATGCCACCGGGTCCATCGCCGGCGGAACCTCTACCCTGCTGGGTGTAGTGCGAAGGACTGTCGCCGCCGGGGTCGGCTTGCCCGAGGCCGTGTGTTCAGCCACCTCGGTACCTGCCGCCGTCCTGGGCCTTTCCGACGAGATCGGGGGTCTCCGGCGGGGGCTCCGTGCCGACGTTGTGACGACAGACCAGGAACTGGGCCTGACCGGCGTGATGCGTAATGGTGAATGGTTGTCGTGACGCCAAACGGCGCCCCGCGAATTAGGGTGTCGCGTTACCTCCTTTTTACCGAAAATTTTCGCCAAATTGCCTAAAAGACCGTTGACCTCCGGCAGCGCTCATGAAAGTGTTGTAGCAGTCTTTGTGTAGGTGGTTTTCATGCTCGCAAGACGGGTTGCGAGCGTGAAGCTCCTGCAAATCCAACTGTGCCCCAGTCGGTTTGCGGATCTTCTCGCGGAGTAACAAAGCCGGTACGAGGTGTATCGGACTGAAGTTCCATAATGAGGAGAAATACATGGCACTGGGAACCGTTAAGTGGTTCAACGCTGAAAAGGGCTTCGGCTTCATTACCCCGGATGACGCGGATGGCGACGTTTTCGTTCACTACTCCGAGATCCAGACCGGTGGTTTCAAGACCCTCGATGAGAACCAGCGCGTTCAGTTCGAGATCGGCCAGGGCGCCAAGGGCCCGCAGGCAACCGGCGTTACCGTTGTCTAATTAGCCACCGAAATCTGCCGGGGCCCGTTTTAGGACAGGCCGAACGCAGTTTCACACCAGATTGGCCCCGGTTTCGTACCGGGGCCAAGCTGTTTTAAGACAGCACCTTTAATGCCGGATATGTCCGATCTCAACAAACCTGGTCACAAACTGCGTGGAATAGCTTGCGCACCGGGAATGGGTGTTGACAATTCAACCAACCAAAGTACGCAACAGCCTTGCAGTGTGCCGCACTGATAAACCCGGAAGGTAAGCGCGGCTTAGTGCCCTTCCCATGGCCGGGAGGTGCAACGGGTCCTGGTAATACATGTAGAGCGTGCGATAGTCGGGCTGGAAGCGTGATTTGAAGGAAGCCAGGGAACGGAAGCCATAAACCGGTTCCAAAGCCTGTCCGACCAAGTCCAGGATTCCGGCCAGCCCTTCCGGCCGCTGGTCCATCTCTTCCTTCTCCCTTGCCAGTGGAGAACCTGACAGCGAAATAACCTCCACGGAATCCCTGAGATGCAGCACGGCCGAGGCGATAAGGAATTCCATGACTCCCGGGAAGGCATCGCCACGGCGCCTCATGAAGTCCAGGGTCCAGCTCACCACCTTTCCGTCGTCGTACACGGGCAGCCAGCTGGTGACTCCGTACACCAGGCCGTTTTCATCCACGGCCACGCAACACAGGACCTCGGGGTCGTCCAGCTCGTCAAGGCTGCCCAGCGTGAAGCCCATTTCAGGCACCCGCTTCTGTGCAGCCCACTCTTCGGAGACTTCGCCGACCTGCGCCCGCAGCCCGTGCGGCAGGGTCGGGTAGCTGCCCCATACCGCAGTAATTCCCATCTTGGCCGCCCTGTTGAGGGCCGTGCGCACGTTCTGCCATTCCTTGCCGCGGAACTCCAGGCCCCGGATCCTCAGCCTTGTCTCCTGGGCTACCGCCACACGCCGGAAACCCCTGGTCCGCAGCACAGGCCACAACTCCTCCGTGCACGAGTAGAGGCAAGGGACCAACGCGTGCTGCGCGCAATAATCCAGGAAACCGAGGGCTGTATCCCTGTGGTGCTCCGACCGTCCGATGGGCCCAGCCAGGGTCAAAGCCACATTGCCGTGTTGCTGGAAGGCCACAGCCCCATGGCCGTCGTCAGTAAACCAGTACTTCCTGGGCTCCCACAGGGTCATCCATGACAGGGAGTCGCCGCCTGCTTTCACCAGTTTCCTGGCGCGTTCCCGGGACTCCCGGTCCAGGCCACCGGCGTGGTGTCCCCGGACCAGCAAAACCCACACGCCCAGCAAAGCCACCAGCCAAAAGACTGTTCCGGAGTACGAGAACAGGAAAGCTTCCAGGGCATCGCGCTCGGCAAAAACCCTCCGGTAGACCCCGGGCAGCGGAACCGGCAGGTACTGACGTGCGAGCTCGGCACCCAGACCCAGCAGGCCGCCGTCGCGCGTCATCCCGCCGGATGCGAACCATACCGCGACGTAGAGAAGCACAAGTACTCCTCCGGTGACGCCCACCACCCAGAAGATCCTGCGGCGGAGCCGCACGGAAGAGTCCACGCGGAAGTGGCCACGGTAGGCAAAGAGGAGGACAGCGAGGATCAACGGCACCAACACCAGCGGGACGATGTGCGCCACCGCTGACCCCAGCAGCCCGGTCCGGGGACGGGCGATGTTCAAGGGCATGCTCGCAAACAGTGCGAGGTAGACCGTGGACAGCGCCACCACCACCACTTGGACGCCTATGGCTATGCCCAGGGCCAGCCGACGTCCCCTGCGCATGCCGTCGGCACAGATGAGCAGCAAGGCCATGGGAACCACCGCCAAAGCCAATCCAAAAGGCCCCGTGTACCCCTGCCGGGCCAGTTCAAGGCAGGCAACATCGATGCTCCCTCCACAATTGGTCTCCAATTGGCTCAGCGTGGGCAAAGGGTTGAGGATAACGTCCCGCAGCAACGCCAGCGGACCGGACGGACCCTTCGCTACCGTCGTCAGAAGGGGTCCGACAGCGAAGATGGCAGTGGTCAACGAGAGCAGGGTCCTGACCTCGCGTGCGGTGGAACGGTGCAAATGGAGGCTGCCCTCATTGCTTTGGGCCCACCAGGCAACCACCAGGCCCACCAACGCGCCCAGGAACCCCACCACAGTTTCCGGATGCCCCACGTACAGGACCAACAGCAACGTCAAGGACAAAGCAACGGTGCGAAAACGGCGCTGCCAGAGCGCCGTGAGCTTGGCACTCGCGGCGAGGCCGGTGGCCAGGACCGCCCCGTACGGACCAATGAGCCGATGATCCACCATTGCCGAGAGCCAACCGTCGTTGACGTACTGTGCCACCTGGGTCACCAGCAGGAAGGCCGTGACACACGCGAACTGGCATCCCAAAAACAGGCCCGCGGTCCGCAGGGAGCCTAGATGGCGTTCCGAGAAGCCGAGAAAAATCAACACCATGAGCACCGCCACGATGAACGCGGGAACGTTCGTCGTGAACAGCAGGGAGGTCCAGATGGACCACCACTCCCCCGCTTTCAAACCCTCCAGGGTGACTCCGGCTATCGGCAGCAAAGACTCCGGCGGCCCGGAAAGTATACTCCCCGACAACGCGGCGACCGTGAGGAAGACAGCCACGACGAACAAGGTAAACGGTGTGGACTGCACATGCCTCACCGCTTGACGGATCACCGGTTGAAGGACACCCTGGACTGCCAGGCTCACGGGGTGAGACCCCAGCGGCCGGCAAGGAAATCGAGCGCACCTGGCATCCCGCGGACAACACTGTCCCAGGAATGCCCGGCGTGTTCAATGGAGTGGTCCTCCACGTCGAAGCCCGCGGAACGGGCAGCCTCCGCAAGCACCTGCATGTAGCCGAGGAATTCGTTGTCAGTGGCACCGGCGGTGAGGTACATACCGCTGCCTTCGTACTGTCGCTCCTGCATGAGTACCAAAGGCGTCCGGGATTCGAAAGCTGCGGCATCGCCGTCGAACGAGTCAGCGATCGTCTTGTTTCGGTCCTTGGCAAGGGCCGGTTCCTGCTCGGCTGAAAAACCGAGCACGGAGGTGAAGAGTTCCGGATGGGCTGTACCCATTTGGACGGCGCAGGTTCCGCCGAAGGAGAAGCCTCCCACAGCCCACTGCCCGGGAGCCGTGGAGACATCCAAGGTTTTACTGATCCATGCAGGGACATCCTTGGAAAGGTAGGTATCGGCTTGGGCAATACGGCTGTCCATGCACATGGTGTTGGCATTGCCGGAGCCGTTGGGATCAACAACTATGGTCACCGGCGCGATACCGCCGTGATGCTCCGCAAACCTGTCCAGTTGCGCACGTAGCTGACCGCCCGTCAGCCAATCCGAGGGACCACCCGGCTGGCCGGAAAACAGGACCAGTACAGGAAGGCTTGGACGGGGTGGCGCCAGGTAGGCAGGCGGTAGATAGATATAGGCCTCGCGCGCGTTGAAGCCTGACTCGGTGCCCGGAATGCTCGCGCGACGAAGTATGCCGCCCTCCGGCATGCCGTCGGGGGCCTTCCACGAGGTGACGGACGGACCCGGTGCGCTGGCGGGCGCTCGTTGCAGGCTGGCTTCCAGCGGCTGGATCCGGGCGACAGCCGTGCCCAAAAGGTCGGCCACCGTGTTGTTGAGTCCGAAGTATTGATTCACTTGGACCGCGCTCAGGAGAATCACGCCCAAGGCAGCCAGGACACTTCCCGCGCGTCCTTTCCACGAAGAATGCCGAAGCCGTACTGCACACAGCAAGACGGCCGCCACTCCGGGCGCGGACCACGCCAGCACCTCAAAGGGAAGATTTTCGGAGAAGGTGGCCAGGAGGTCGACAAGAACCCAGTGCACCAGGGCCAGGATAACGACAGCCAGGACAGCTGCTCCGAGCACGACGACGGGCCACGTACGTTGCCGGCGCCACAGGAGGACTATTCCACCGGCAAGGCCGCACAACCATGCAAACCAGAAGAACGGACCATCCACGAGGCGGAGGTCGGACAGGAAGTCCATGCTTCTATCGCCAGGTGCCGACGCCGATGACCGGACCGGCCTCCAGCCAGGAAGAAAGCCCCGCGTAGGCTTCGAACTTCATGGCCAGCAGGAACTTCTTGCCCTCGTACTGAAGCTCGACCACCACCACATCGGGTTGTACTTGGACAAGCTCTTCTTCAGTGGGCTTGCGCCTGCCAAGAAGCTCAAGCGAGCTGCGCTTGAAACGGTACTTAGGTACCACGCTGAGGGACATTAAACGGAACCACTCGAGTTCCATGTCCTGATAACGACAAACCCCCATCTGCCAGCTGTTTCCAGCAATGCAAATGGAGGCGTCGACCGTGCCCAGGGCGCGCCGCAGATTGAAGCGGCGCACCCCGAAAAGGCACAGTGAAAAAACAAGCAACGCAAACGCCGCTGCCAAGGCGATGAACGGAATAAGGGAATCGTCCATCAAGGTCTAGCTATCGGATCCCCGCTGTAGCCGCTTCGCCCAAGTTGGCGTTGTCAGCAACAATGACCACACGATCGTTGTCGACGGAGAAGAACCCGCCATCGACCACTACCGCAATCCGGTCACCGGAAACCGGCTGGATTGCCAACTCGCCCTCAGCCAAAATGGCCAGAAGGGGCGAGTGGCCCGGCAGGATTCCGATTTCACCATCGCTGGTGCGGGCCTTCACCATCTTGGCCGCGCCGGACCACACGAAGTGGTCCTCCGCGACAATCTCAACCTCAAGCTCAGCCATATTACTTGGTCTGTTCCTGGATCTTGGCCCAGTTGCGCTCGACGTCATCCAGGCCGCCGACGTTGAAGAACGCCTGCTCTGCGATGTGGTCCAGCTCGCCGTCGCAGATGGCGGTGAAGCCTTCGACCGTGTCCTTGATGGAAACGGTGGAGCCCTCGACGCCGGTGAACTGCTTGGCGGTGTAGGTGTTCTGGGAGAGGAACTGCTGGATACGGCGTGCACGCGACACGACGATCTTGTCCTCTTCGGACAGTTCGTCAACACCGAGGATGGCGATGATGTCCTGGAGTTCCTTGTTCTTCTGCAGGATCTGCTTAACACGAACAGCCGTGTTGTAGTGGTCCTTGCCGATGTACTGCGGGTCCAGAATACGGGACGTGGACGTCAGCGGATCGACAGCCGGGTACAGGCCACGGGATGCGATTTCACGGGAAAGTTCCGTGGTGGCATCCAAGTGGGCGAACGTCGTTGCCGGAGCCGGGTCCGTGTAGTCGTCAGCGGGCACGTAAATTGCCTGCATGGACGTGATCGAGTGGCCCTTGGTGGACGTAATGCGCTCCTGGAGCAGACCCATCTCGTCAGCAAGGTTGGGCTGGTAGCCCACGGCGGACGGCATACGGCCGAGCAGCGTGGAAACTTCCGAACCTGCCTGCGTGAAGCGGAAGATGTTGTCGATGAAGAGCAGCACGTCCTGGTTCTGGACATCGCGGAAGTACTCCGCCATCGTGAGCGCAGACAGTGCGACCCTCAAGCGCGTTCCCGGCGGCTCATCCATCTGGCCGAAGACAAGGGCGGTGTCCTTGAGGACGCCTGCCTCTTCCATTTCAACCCAGAGGTCGTTTCCTTCACGCGTACGCTCGCCAACACCGGCGAATACCGAGGTACCACCGAAGTTACGGGCAACACGGGTGATCATTTCCTGGATCAGAACGGTCTTGCCCACACCGGCGCCACCGAACAGACCAATCTTTCCACCCTTGATGTAGGGGGTCAGGAGGTCGATGACCTTGATGCCGGTTTCGAGCATCTCCGTGGAGCCCTCGAGCGAAGCGAAGCTCGGAGCCTTGCGGTGGATCGGCCAGTAGGCGTCCGCCTTGATTTCCGACTCGTCGACGTCAAGCGGCTTGCCGAGGACGTTGAAGATGTGGCCCTTGACTCCGTCGCCAACGGGCACGGAGATCGGAGCGCCGGTGTCCTGGACAGTGGTGCCGCGGACGAGGCCGTCGGTTGCCTGCAGGGAGATGGCGCGGACGAGGTTGTCACCCAGGTGCTGGGAGGTCTCGAACGTGATGGTCTTGGTCTGGCCGTTGAGGGTAACCTCGGTGGTCAGCGCGTTGTAGATCTCGGGGATTGCGTCAGCCGGGAATTCGACGTCGACAACCGGACCAATAACACGGGCAATACGACCGGTTGCACCGGCCGTTGCTACGTGTTCGGTAGCAGTGGCAGTCATCTCTCTCACTTCACTCAGTAGATGGCGTGGGTTAAGTTTATCTGTTTGGTGCAGGTGCGGCTTCGGGCCGGATCCCTACCGGCTAGGACGCGAGGGCGTCTGCGCCGGCCACGATCTCGGAAAGCTCCTGCGTGATTTCGGCCTGACGGGCCGTGTTGCGAAGGCGCGTGTACTTCTTGATCAGTTCCGTTGCGTTGTCACCGGCCGACTTCATGGCGCGCTGGCGGGCCGCGAGCTCGGAAGCTGCGGCCTGCAGCATGGCTGCGAAGATGCGGGATTCGATGTAACGCGGAAGCAGGGCATCAAGGACCTGCTCGGTTTCCGGTTCAAATTCGTACAGCGGCAGCAGCTCGGATTCCGAGGCTGCTTCCTCTTCCACGACCTCGAGCGGGAGCAGACGGATGACCGTCGGTTCCTGCGTCACCATGGACTTGAAGCGGGTGTAGACGACGTGGATCTCGTCCACGCCTCCCTCTTCATACGCGGTAGCGAAGTCTTCGAGGAGGGCAGCACCGATTTCACGGGCGGTCCCGAATTCCGGCGCATCCGTGCCGCCGGTCCAAACGCGGGCGTATTCACGGTTGCGGAATTCGAAGTAAGCCTGCGCCTTGCGGCCGACCAGGTAAGACTTGATTTCCTTGCCTTCTTCGCGAAGCAGCTCGGTGAGGCCTTCGGCCTGCTTGAGCACGCTGGCGGAGTAGGATCCTGCAAGGCCACGGTCCGAGGTGATAACCAGGACTGCGGCCCGACGGATCTGCTCCGGCTCGGTGGTCAGCGGGTGGTCGATTTCGCTCTGAGTCGCGACAGCAGAAACGGCGCGGGTGATGGCGTTCGCGTACGGCAGTGAAGCTGCTACGCGGGCACGGGCCTTGCCAATGCGCGAGGTAGCGATCAGTTCCATCGCCTTGAAGATCTTGCGCATCGACGTCGTCGAGCTGATCTTCTGACGGTAGACCCGGATCTGGGCTCCCATACTTATCCTTTCCTAAGTTCCCGACGTACTGCCCTGCCGGGGCCCTTGCGGACCCCGGCAGAGCAGGTCATCGAAACTAGCGCTTCTGCTTGACGATCTTTTCCTGGTCGACGTCGCCGCCCGAGATCGCTTCGTACTCTTCGTGGCCGGCACCAACCAGACGGTTGTCGCCTTCACCGAAGAAGCCCTTCTTGAAGGAAACGATGGCTTCCTTCAGCGCTGCGGTGGTGTCGTCATCCAGGACGTTGGTCTGGGCCAGCGTGGTCAGGATGGAGGACTGGTGCCTCAGGTGCTCCAGGAACTCGGCTTCGAAGCGGCTGATGTCCTCAACCGGAACGTCGTCCAGGTAACCGTTGGTACCGGCCCAGATGGAGACAACCTGGTCCTCGACCGGGAACGGCGAGTACTGGCCCTGCTTGAGGAGCTCCATCAGACGTGCGCCACGGGTCAGCTGCTGACGGGAAGCAGCGTCAAGGTCCGAGGCGAACATGGCGAATGCCTGCATGTCGCGGTACTGCGCCAGGTCCAGCTTCAAGGTACCGGAGACCTTCTTCATGGACTTGACCTGTGCCGAACCACCCACGCGGGAGACGGACACACCAACGTCAACAGCGGGACGCTGGTTGGCGTTGAAGAGGTCCGACTGGAGGAAGATCTGGCCATCGGTGATGGAGATCACGTTGGTCGGGATGTAGGCGGAAACGTCGTTCGCCTTGGTCTCGACGATCGGAAGACCGGTCATGGAGCCTGCGCCCAACTCGTCGGAGAGCTTTGCACAACGCTCCAGCAGACGGGAGTGCAAGTAGAAGACGTCACCCGGGTATGCTTCACGTCCCGGCGGACGGCGGAGCAAGAGGGACACGGCGCGGTAAGCTTCGGCCTGCTTGGACAGGTCATCGAAGATCACCAGGACGTGCTTGCCGCCGTACATCCAGTGCTGGCCAATGGCCGAACCTGCGTACGGTGCCAGGTACTTGAAGCCGGCCGGGTCAGATGCCGGGGAAGCCACGATGGTGGTGTACTCCAGTGCACCGTGGTCTTCGAGCGTCTGACGGACGGCAGCGATGGTGGAAGCCTTCTGGCCGACACCGACGTAAACGCAGCGAACCTGCTTGTTGACATCGCCGGAAGCCCAGTTGGCCTTCTGGTTGATGATGGTGTCAACGGCGATTGCGGTCTTGCCGGTCTGGCGGTCACCAATGATCAGCTGACGCTGGCCACGGCCGATCGGGATCATGGCGTCGATAGCCTTGAGGCCGGTCTGCATCGGTTCGTGAACCGACTTGCGCTCGGTTACGCCCGGAGCCTGGAGCTCCAGGGCGCGGGTGGCTTCGGCCTTGATCTCGCCGAGGTCGTCAATGGGCTGGCCCAGGGGGTCAACCACACGGCCCAGGAAGGCGTCGCCAACGGGCACGGACAGGATCTCACCGGTGCGGTGAACTTCCTGGCCTTCTTCAATTCCGGTGAAGTCACCGAGTACGATCACACCGATTTCGCGGACGTCGAGGTTCTGGGCGAGGCCCAGGGTGCCGTCTTCGAAGCGAAGCAGCTCGTTCGCCATGACCGAGGGAAGACCCTCAACACGGGCGATGCCGTCACTGGCGGTGGTCACGCGACCAACCTCTACGCGCTCTGCGTTACCGGGTTCGTAGGACGCCGCGAACTCGTTCAACGCATTACGGACGTCGTCGGCGTTGATGGTCAATTCGGCCATCTGCAGTCCCTGCTCTCCTGTTTTCGTGATCATCGTTGCTCACGATGACCGGGTTTTATATCAGTTAGTTGTGCTTTGCCTGGTTAGCCGGCGAGCTGGCGGCGGAGTTCGGTCAGGCGGGCGATAACGGAAGCGTCCAGCACTTCGTCTCCCACCTGTACCCGGATTCCGCCGATCAGCGACGGTTCAACGTTGACGTTGACCTTCAGTTCGCGGCCGTACAGCGCGTTCAGCCCGGCCTGCAGTCGGCTGGCCTGCGTTTCCGTCAACGGACGGGTAACGCTGACGGTTGCAATCCAGCGCTGCTGACGCTTGGCTGCAAGCTTCGCGAAGGATTCGACGAGCTTGCTCGGCTTAACACCGCGCGGCGCCGTAACGGCCTGGCCGATGAGGACCTTGGCCTCCTCGCTGATGCCTGGAAGCAGCTTCCCGACAAGTGCGAGCTTGGCTGCGTCCGTTGCCTGCGGCTCAGACAAGGCACGTTGTACTTCGTGGCTGGAAGCGACAACCTGGTTGAAGGCAAACAGATCGTTTTCCAGCTCTTCCAGCCCCGTGATTCCGGAGGCAGAAACGGCCGACTTCTTTTCAGCTACGGCAATGACGACCGTGGCGGCAAGCGTCTCGAGTGCATCGCCGATATCACGAGCAGATGCCCAGCGTGAGCTGGCCAGTCCGCCTGCGATCTCAGCAGCATCAGCGGAGACTTTTCCGCCAACCAGCTGCTTGACCAGCGCCGACTTCTCGTCTCCGCTGCGGGACGGATCAGTCAGGGCGCGGCGCAAGCCAGCCGAGCTGTCCACCGTTCCCAGGATTCCGAAGAGGTCCTTAGCCAACTGCAGCGAGGCCAGAGGAAGCTTGGCTTCCAAGTCCGCCAGCGCCGTGGTCAGCGATTCGCTCGATATACCTGCCATTAGCTAGCTGCACCTGCGTTCTGGGTCTCCAGATCAGCCAGGAAGCGGTCAACAACGCGCGCGGCACGCTCGTCATCCGTCAGTGCTTCACCAACAATGCGACCTGCCAGCGTGGTAGCCAATGTGCCGACCTCGGAGCGGAGGGACACAACAGCAGCTGCGCGCTCCGACTCGATGGCTGCGTGTGCCTGCTCAGTAATGCGTGCAGACTCGGCAGCTGCCTTTGCCTTCAGGTCCGCCAGGATCTGGGCACCTTCGGCGCGTGCTTCCTCGCGGATGCGGTTGGCCTCGGCACGGGCATCGGTGAGCTGCTGCTTGTACTCCTCAAGAGCTGCGGAAGCCTCGGCCTGGGCCTGCTCCGCCTTTGCGATGCCACCTTCGATCGCTTCGGCGCGCTCAGCGAACGTCTTCTCGAACATCGGGACAATGAACTTGACCACGATGAACAGAAGGACTGCGAAGCCGACGAGGACAACGCCCATTTCCCAGACGTTGGGAACGAGCGGGTTTGCCTCTTCGCCTTCAGTGGCGGCTGAGATGATCAGCTGATTCATATTTCACCCGTCCTATCTACTCGGTTGCGGAATTCGCTGTTCTGAAGTTGAAACTAGAGAACGAAAGCGAAGACGAGGCCGAGGATGGCAAGAGCTTCGGTCAGTGCCAGACCAAGGAATGCGATCGGCTGCAGCACGCGCTGAGCTTCCGGCTGACGAGCAACACCGTTGATGTAAGCCGCGAACACGAGACCCACACCGATACCACCGCCGATTGCGGACAGACCGTAACCTACGAGGTTGAGATTGCCTTCCATTTTTTTCCTTTCAAGATGCCACCCGTGTGGCAGGTTGTTTGGTTTACTTCAATCCCCATCAGGGGAAGACTGTGTGCCTTAGTGGCTGTCGGCGTGCAGGGCGCCTTCGATGTAGATCGCGGTCAGCAGGGTGAACACGTAAGCCTGCAGCGCCATGATCAGTGCTTCGAGCATGTACATGGCGATCGCGCCGACGAGCACCAGGACCGAGGTTCCCTTGAGCAGGATGTTCTCCTGCATGACGAGGAACTCGATGCCGGAGCCGGCGAGCATGACGATGAGGTGGCCGGCCAGCATGGTGGCAAACAGACGGAGGCTGTGCGTTACCGGGCGGACCAGGAAGTTGGAGATGATTTCGATCGGTACGACGATCGGGAGGATGTACCACGGCACGCCCGAAGGAACGGTCGCAAGCTTGAAGTACTTCAGGCCGTTCTTCTTGATGCCGATGATGATCCAGGTGAAGTACACGATGCCCGCGAGGACGTAGGCGCCGCCGACGTGGGAGAAGCTCGGGAGCTGGATGACGGGAATGGCGCCGTAGATGTTGTTCACCAGGATGAAGAAGAACAAGCTGAACAGCAGGGGCACGTACTTGATGAAGTCTTTGCCGCCGATGATGTCCTTGGCGATGCTGTTACGGACGAAGCCGTAGGCCATCTCGCCTGCGAACTGCAGCTTGCCGGGGACCAGCTGCTGCTTCCGCGCGGCGGCCACAAAGAAGGCGGCGATAATGACGACCGACAGGATCACCAGCAGCATTTGCTTGGAGAAGCCGTCCGCAGCACCCCAAGGCAGGATTGCCGGCAGGTGCATTTCTTCGATTCCGGGTGGGGTGAAGGACCCCGAATCCTGGGCTGGGAGCGCAAGCGCGATCAACGCGTTTCCTCTCTGCTGTGTCCATCATTGGGCATTGGGCGGAAAGCGGACACACTCAATGCATCCCCATTCCATGTGAAATTATTTGGCATTACTGTTCCCGTCCTTGGACGGACCGCGGTCTGCGCTACTCTCGCCAGCAGAAGTGCGTTGCTTGGTGAGGCCGTGCATATGGGAAAGATAGAACCCTCCTGCGGCTCCAAGCAGAGCGCCAAGGAGCACAATCCAGCGGGTCCCCCACAGATTATCCAGTCCCCAGCCTATCAAACTCCAGACAATGATCCCGCCAATGATGTAGCTGAAGACCGCGATGCCGGCGTTGTATCCGCCGTCGTTCGAGGCTTCCGCCGGGTCACCGGCGTCATGGGAAACGGATGAGGTGTTGTCCGGAGAGGGCTTGCGCTTACGCAGTGGCATCCGGGCCGCCCTTCGGTTCTGTGGGGTCGTTGAAAATCTGCAGGCGTGCCTTGCTGAATCCGTAGAGTTCTGCAGCCTGCCATGCCACTACGCCCACGACGGCCCCGATGAGGAACCAGCGGCCGATGATCCAGTCAGGCCTGCCGAGGGCAAAAAGCACCACGGCGAAGCCCACGACCTTGACGAAATACGTCGCAACAAAAAGGCCAATGGCGCCGGAAGGATTTGCGCGGCCGACGAAGTGCCCTATCAGGAGGCTGATGGCGAAGAAGAGCATCACCAGCAAGGCACCGGCCGCCGTCGAAAGCGCGCCTTGCCCGCCGTCGATCATTGCTGCCACAACCAACGTCACGGCGGCAGCGATGCCGGAAGCCAGGGAGCTCAGCACCAGCAACCGAAGCCAAAGAGAGGAGATCCCACCAAAAATTCCATCGCCGCGGCGGCCGGACGCATGTCCGGATCGGGCGTTGGATGTCATGGGGAAACCAATCCTTGTGGCAGGGAGCCAGATTCTCAAAGCGGGGATACGGGCGAGTGACTGTCCGCACCAAGAATTCTACATGAGATAGAACTTCGGCCCTAACCGGACGTCATGGACTACTCCCCCGGCCGGGCCGTATGACGGGTAAAGTAGGGCCACGCGGTAATGGCCGCCATGACCAGGGCCGCAACGATGTCCACGATCAGGACGATCTGCCAGGGAAAGACGGCGAATGCCACGCCGCCGAAAGCAAGAATGCAGGTCCAGACGTAAAGCATCACGACGGCGGTGCGGTGCGAGTAGCCGAGGTCCACCAGCTTGTGGTGGAGGTGCCCGCGGTCTGCAGACCACGGCGATTGGCCGCGGGCCGTCCTGCGCACCACGGCCATGCCGAAATCAAGCAGCGGCAATGACAGCACGGCGAACGGCAACAGGATCGGAATGATGGTCGGAATACCGTTGGCCCGGTCATAGAGGCCGGACTCGATCTGTCCGGTGGCCACGACGCCGGCAGAGGCCATCAGGAGCCCGATCAGCATCGCCCCGGAGTCGCCCATGAAGATCTTCGCCGGGAACCAGTTATGCGGGAGGAAGCCGATGCAGCTGCCCACCAGGATGGCCATCAGGAGCGTTGCCAGATCGGAGTTGTCGGTGGAGGGGTTGTTCCGGTGGACCCAGTACGCGGTGAGGAAGAAGGCGCCCCCGCCGATCGTCGCTACTCCGGCGGCAAGGCCGTCCAGTCCGTCGATGAAATTCACCGCGTTCATGGTGGTGACGATCAGTCCGGCCGTCAGGGCGATCTGGACGAGTTCGGACTGGATGAAGACCGGTTCCGGAATGAAGGGAACCACGGACATGCGGACGCCCCAGATGGCCACGATCAAAGCGGCCGCGGCCTGGCCCAGCAGCTTGATCCACCAGCGGATGTCCAGGATGTCATCGGCAACTCCGACCGCCACGATGACCACCGCGCCGGCCAGGATCCCCCACGGGGCATCGTTCTGCCGGAAAATGTCCTTGACGAAGAAGGAGTTACCGGCCACCACCAGGGCAGCGAAGAACCCCGCAAAAATCCCCAGGCCCCCCAGCTTGGAGATCAGCGCCGAGTGCATGTCCCTGCTGCGGATGGGCTGGTACAGGCGAAGCTTATTGCCCAGGACCCGCGCACCCCAGGTGCCCGCGTAGGCCACCACGGCAGCCGTGAGGGCCATCAGCAGGTACATAATCATGATGCGGCTCCGGAACGCAGCGTCATCGACGCCGGAAAATGGTGGGGTTCGGGGCAGCTCGGTGTGGGGATTGCTGTCTTTGGATAAATGGAACTACTCCGTCGCCATGCCTGCACCGGCTGTGCCGAATGTTGCTGGTTTTACGTGGACTCTAGTAGACGATACTAATGCCAACGGCTCCGGGCGTCGGCGTGACGCAGCCGGAACCTGGTGACTTTTCGGGGATCGCCCGCGGCGCTGTTCCCTTAGCGGGGGCCGCTCTGGAGGTCCTGTTGGACGTCCCGCAGCGGGTAGATTCCCGCAAGCACCGACGCGTTGGAGCGCGGCGGCCTGTAGCTGTCGCGAACGCCCTTGGCGAACCCGCCCAACAGCATCTTGCGGTTGGGCGATGACGCGATGGTGCGTGCCCAGTTGCGCAGCGAAGCTCCGGTGAACAAGACCTTCTCCCACGGAGTCAAGGCATTCGACCGGGTATAGACCCACAGCTTGTTCCGGACCTCGTAGTAGAAGCGGGGACCTGGATCTGCTCCGGCGTCCCCGAACACCTTGGTGTGATGGTTGGCCACGGACGCGCCGCTGGCGAGGGCCACGCCGTGCCGTGAGATGCGCGCCGTGAACTCAAGATCGTCATTCCAGATGAAGTAGTCCGCAATGGGCAGCCCGTGCCGCCTGATCTCTTCGGCCCGGATCAAGACGGAGACAAACGACGCACTGCGGATCTGCGTCGCCCCGACGCGGGATGCTGCGGCGCGCGCGGCTTCACTGGCACCGATGCGGGGCCGCATCCGGTTCATGGGATGGTCGCGACCGTCGGTCCAGACCACGCGGCTCGCGATGAAGGCAGGGAGTACTCCCGTCGCGGCGCCGTAGCCTTCGGAGACATCCAGGGCTTCCCGGAGTGCGTTGGCCTGCGGCTCAGTGTCGTCATCCATGATCCAGACGTGGTCCGCAGCGTGGTCGAGGACGGCGCGCTCCATGCCAACAACGAACCCTCCGGCGCCGCCGACGTTGCTGCTCAACGTCACAAGGTCCGTCTTCAAGGGCCCGCCGTAGGCGCGCAGGTATTCTGCGGTTCCGTCCGTCGAAGCATTGTCCACAATGACGACGACGTCGGGCACTTGGGTGCCGGCAGCGATACCCGCCAACGTTGTCTCAAGGAGCTCTCGCCGGTTATAGGTGACCACGACGGCCACCACAACGGGATTAGACATTACTTCCCTTTGCTCGGGGACGGTTGGAAGCGGCGGCGCAGCAAGATGCCTGCCAACTTCCACGGTTCGACAAATACGCGGTAGGCCACCCGTCCGGGATGCAGGACGAGCCGCCACGCCCACTCGAGCCCCAGGCGGCCCAGCCAGCGCGGCGCGAGCTTTTGAACACCCGCCACCTGTTCAATCGCCCCGCCCACCGCGCAGTACACGGCGGGGGGCAACTGGTGGAGCCTGCGATTGAGGACGCTTTCCTGCAGGGGCATCCCCAGCCCGAGGAGCACCAGCTGGGGACGGAAATCGCCAAGCCAGTCCACCACGGCAGTTTCGAGGGCATGGTCCCAGTCCTCCCCGGGCATGCCGTCGACAGTCGCCGTCGGAATGATCGAACGGATCCGGGCCACGGCTTTTGTATTGGCATCCCGTCCTGCGCCAACCACGGCGACGCGTTCAAGGTTGTTGACCCTGCCGAGCTCCGGAATCCAATCCATGGAACCCAGCCGATAGTCCATGCTCCGCTGTCCACGTGACTTCAAGTGCGGCCGGCGCGCCGCTCCCCAGAGCATCGCCACGGGCGCTCCGTCGAGCAGGACAACCGCGCTGCCGTCATAGAGCGTCCGGAAATCCTGGCGCGTGTGGAAAAGGGTGACGCTGTGCAGGTTGTGGCCGAGCACCGTGCTCGTAGTGCCGTCACTGATCAGGCCTTCAAGTGCTTGGACGACGTCATCCGCGCGCAGCGGTGTTGCGTCGACGTCGAGGACGGGGACGCGCTGACGGGCCGGGATCATTCGGGCTTGGCTTCGCCGGCTGCATTGGACGGTGGCGCTACGTTCGCGGTGTCCGCTTCAGCGGATCCAGCGTCCGGCCGCGCTGCGTCCACGGGCGCTGCGTCTACGGGCTCTGCGTCCACAGGCGCTGCTTCTACGGGCTCTGCATCTGCAGGCGCCGCGTTTACAGGCTCCGCCTCCGGCGCCGTACTCCCGGCTTCTGCTTCGGCAGGCGACTCAGGTGCTGTTTCGCCGAAGCCCAGCACGGAAGGCACAATCTCCCGGAGGCTTTCCAGCGGGACGGCGCCTTGGCGCACCACCCGGAACGGCGTCCGGGTTGCGTCCACGATGGTGGACGGAACTGCGGCTGTGCCTTGGAGGGGCCGGAAGCCGCCTTCAAGGTAGACCTCAACGGACTCGGCCAGCTGCATTCGTGCCTCGGAAGCCGTCTGCGCTGCTTCCTGGCCAGTGCGGTTGGCCGATGAAACCGCCAAGGGACCCGTCAGCCCAAGCAACTCCAGGGCGAGCTCATCATCGGGCATCCTGAGGGCTACCGTGCCCTTGGTATCCCCGAGGTCCCAATCGAGGGAAGGCTGTGCGTGCAGGATAAGCGTCAGTCCGCCAGGCCAAAAAGCCTGCGCCAGCGCACGGGCGTCTGCCGGGACGTCGGTGGCCAGTCCGTCCAAGGCGTTGATCCTGGGTATCAGTACGGGCGGCGGCATCTGGCGGCTGCGGCCCTTGGAAGCAAGCAACATGGTCACAGCCAGGGGCGAGAAAGCGTCCGCTGCGATCCCGTAAACGGTGTCGGTCGGCAGGACGATGCACTTCTTCTCGCTGATGGCACGCTGTGCATGCTGAAGTCCCTCAGCCCGCTGGTCATCGGAAGTGCAGTTGTAGGTTGTGGTCACAGCGCTATTCTTTCACTCTTCGGTGGCCGTCTTCGCCAGCACCGCGCTCGTGGCCCGTTCCTTGCCGTTGAGGTCGAAGTGCGTGGTGATGTCCTGCCACTTGCCGGCACGCCCCAACATGCCGGCTATCCAACCGGCTTGGACTTCGGCGTGTTCCATGACGAAGTACCCCCCTGGTTTCAGCAGGCGGGCCGCCGAGGCCGCTGCCGCCGTCGGAAGTTCCATGCCGTCCGCTCCCCCGCCGTACAGGGCCTCAGGGGGATCGTGCAACGCCACTTCCGGTTCATTCGGGATAGCTTCGGCGGGTATGTAGGGCGGATTGGAGACGACGACGTCAAAGGTTCCGTCATGTTCGACCAAGGCATCCCGCAGGTCTCCTTCAACGAGGATGACTCCCAAAGGCTCGAGGTTCCTTGCGGCCCAGGCAAAAGCCAAGTGGCTGAACTCCACCGCATGGACTTCCGAACCCGGCACTTCGTGTGCAATGGAGCCCGCGATGGCACCTGAGCCGGTGCCGAGGTCCGCTACTTTGGGACGGTCAAGAGAGGCGATCCGGTCGATGACCAGCTGCACCACGGATTCAGTCTCTGGCCGGGGAACAAAAACACCGGGGCCGACGTGCAGTTCCAGGTGCCGGAAATAGGCGACGCCGGTAATGTGCTGCAGCGGGACGCGCGAGGCACGTTCGGCCACCAGGGAGGCGTAGCCCTCGGGCGCCGGGGTGGTGCCCAACAGCATGGCCCGGAGCCGCCCCAAACCGACACCGAGCAGATGGTCGGCAAGCAATTCCGCGTCGACGCGCGGACTGGGGACTCCGGCATCGGCCAGAACGGCTGTGGCCTCGCGAACCGCGTCCGCGAGGCTCTGGCCAGGGTGAAACGACATGGTTACCTGCGTCCGGCTGCTATTCGCCGATGGCATCCAGGCGCGACTGTTCATCCATCTCAATGGCGGATTGGATGACCGGTTCCAAGTCACCGTTCATGACGGCGTCAAGGTTGTATGCCTTGTAGCCGGTGCGGTGGTCGGCAATGCGGTTTTCCGGGAAGTTGTACGTACGGATGCGCTCGGAACGGTCCATGGTGCGGATCTGGGACTTGCGCTGTTCGGAGTTGGCGGCGTCGATTTGCTCCTGCTGGTGGGCCAGGAGGCGGGCACGGAGCACGCGCATGGCGGCTTCACGGTTCTGCAACTGCGATTTCTCGTTCTGCATGGCCACAACGATGCCCGTCGGCAAGTGGGTGATGCGGACAGCGGAGTCGGTGGTGTTGACCGACTGTCCACCCGGTCCGGACGAACGGTAAACGTCGATCTTGAGATCGTTTTGGTTGATCTCGATTTCCTCGGGCTCGTCCACTTCGGGAAGCACCAGGACACCGGCGGCGGACGTGTGGATGCGGCCCTGGGACTCCGTGACCGGAACACGCTGCACGCGGTGGACGCCGCCCTCGAACTTGAGGCGGGCAAAGACACCCTCAGCGGGATCGTTGGAGTTGCCCTTGATGGCCACGGAAACGTCCTTGTAGCCGCCCAGGTCCGATTCCGTGGCGGAAATCATTTCAGTCTTCCAGCCTCGGGATTCGGCGTAACGCATGTACATGCGCAGGAGGTCCCCGGCGAACAACGCTGCCTCGTCGCCGCCTTCACCGCCCTTTACTTCGAGGATGACGTTGCGGGCGTCGTCAGGATCGCGGGGAATCAGCAACCGGCGCAGCCGCTCCTGGGCCGCGGGGATCTGCTCCTCGATCTGGTCCACCTCGGCAGCAAAGTCGGGGTCCTCGGCAGCCATTTCCTTGGCCGCTTCGAGGTCATCATTGAGTCCGCGCCACTTGTTGTACGCCTCCACGATGCCCTGAAGCTGGGCAGACCGCCGCCCCAACTTACGCGCCAGCGACTGATCGGCGTAGACAGCAGGATCGCTCAACCGGGCCTGGATGGCAGCATGCTCATCCAGAAGTCCCTGTACGGACTCAAACATTCTCAAACCTCTTTCGACTTGTACAAGTCTAATAACTGCATCGTGTGGTCACTGACAGCCCATGGAGGGTGGGCCGAACGCAGACGAGCCGCTGATTCTGCTGCCCCGGGAGTGGCTTCGGGCCTGCCGGAGCCGGGCGGCTTGGGATCGAAGATCGCAAGCCACCCGGCGAAGGGGCGGGGGCAGCAGTATCAGCGGCTCATTGGAGCAGCTATTTGTCGTTGTCCGACTTCGCTCCAAGCGTCGTCTTCTGGACCTGCATGAGGAACTCGACGTTGCTTTGCGTTTCCCGGATCTTGTTGGTCAGCAGTTCAAGGCTCTGCTGCTGTTCCAGGCCGGAGAGGACCCTGCGCAGCTTCCACATGATCTTGACCTCTTCCGGGGAGAGCAGGTTCTCTTCGCGGCGGGTACCGGAGGCGTTGACGTCCACGGCCGGGAAGATGCGCTTGTCAGCCAACTGGCGGGACAGGCGCAATTCCATGTTGCCCGTGCCCTTGAACTCTTCGAAGATGACCTCGTCCATCTTGGAACCGGTTTCCACGAGGGCCGTTGCCAGGATGGTCAGCGAACCGCCGTTTTCGATGTTGCGGGCGGCGCCGAAGAAGCGCTTGGGCGGGTACAGGGCTGCGGAATCCACACCACCGGACAGGATGCGTCCGGAGGCCGGTGCTGCGAGGTTGTACGCACGTCCGAGTCGGGTCATGGAATCGAGGAGGACAACAACATCCATGCCCATTTCAACGAGGCGCTTGGCACGTTCGATCGAAAGTTCGGCGACCGTGGTGTGGTCGTCTGCAGGCCGGTCGAAGGTGGAGGCAATGACCTCACCCTTGACGGTGCGCTGCATGTCGGTGACTTCTTCAGGGCGTTCGTCAACCAGCACCATCATGAGGTGGACCTCAGGATTGTTGGTGGTGATGGCATTCGCGATGGACTGCAGGATCAGCGTCTTGCCGGCCTTGGGCGGGGAGACGATGAGGCCACGCTGGCCCTTGCCGATGGGAGCCACGAGGTCGATGACACGGGGGCCGATCTTCTTCGGGTCCGTTTCGAGGCGGAGTCGCTCCGAGGGGTAGAGCGGCACAAGCTTGGCGAATTCAACGCGGTCCTTGAGCTCCTCGGGAGTCTTGCCGTTTACCGACGTGACCCGGACCAGGGCGTTGAACTTCTGGCGGGACGACTGCTGGTTGCGGTCTTCGCCTTCGCGCGGCGCACGGATGGCACCGACCACGGCGTCGCCCTTACGCAGGTTGTACTTCTTGACCTGGGCGAGCGATACGTAAACATCGTTGGCTCCCGGAAGGTAGCCGGAGGTGCGGATGAACGCGTAGTTCTCCAGGACGTCCAGGATGCCTGCGACGGGCAGCAGCACGTCGTCTTCAGTGACCTCGACGTCGTCTACGTCCGGTCCCTGGGAACGTCCGCGGCGGCGCTCATTGCGGTCACGGAAGCGTTCGCTGCGGCTGTTGCCGTCGCGGCTGTCCTGGCCTCGGCGGTCGTTCTGCTCGTTGCGGTCGCGACGGTTGCGGCGGTTACGGCGGTTGCCGCCGTCTTCGCCGTCGTTGTCGTCACGGCGGTTGCGGGAGTTGTCGCGGCGTTCACGCTGCGGCTGTTCACCGGCTTCAGCCTGTTCGCGCTGCTCGGCACGGCCTTCACGCTGGTCGGCGCGGCTTTCGCGGCCTTCACGCTGCTCTGCACGGCTGTCGCGGCCTTCACGCTCAGTGCGCTGTTCAGCGGACCGCTGCTCGGCCTGCTGCTCCGTACGCGGTTCGGCAGCGGGTGCCTCTGCCGCCTCGGCTGCAGCGGCGGCTTCACCACGACGGCGATTGCGGGTGCGGGGCTGACGGCGCTCGGCAGGAGCTTCCGCGGTTTCGGCCGCAGGAGCGGCCGTTTCTTCGGTACGTGCGGCTTCAGCGGCGGGAGCCGATCCAGCCTCTGCCGTTGCCGCAGCGGCGGCTTCGGCCGCAGCCACGACGCCATCGCTGCTTGCCCGGCGGCTGCGTCCACGTCCGCGTCGCGGTGCTTCCTGGGGAGCTGCTTCGCCGGCGGTTTCGACTGCGGGAGCCGACTTTTCCGGCTGCTGCTCAACGGCAGGAGCTTCCTTGGGGGCAGCTGCAGCGCTTCCCTTCGACGGTGCCTTGGCAGGCGCCTTGGTGGCTGGCGTGCCGGCACGGTGGGCGGAAATTGCGTTGACAAGGTCACCCTTGCGCATCCGTGATCCCCCGGAAATGCCCAACTGGCTGGCAAGAGCCTGGAGTTGGGCGAGCTTCAAGCCGGCAAGGCCGCTGCTCTTGGTGGTTGCGGCCGTTGACGACTCGGCAGCAGAAGATGTGGTGTCCACAGCTGAAGCCAGCTCAGTGGTTTCTGTCACGAAGGATCCTTCCCCCTCGACGGCGTCCGGAGCGAGAGCCGGACGCGATGATTTGTTCCGGGCTGCAGTTCAGATCTGCAGCCTATGGTTTCGGCCGTGCCTGATGGATTGTGGCCAACAGGGCCGGATACTGATCGTCTTCACTGGATCCAGTTGCCCGGACAACCGGCTGACTTAATCAGGGAACAGAGAGAGTTCTGCGGCACCTGAGACAGGCCGGAAAGAGACGGCACCGCCAGACGTTGGTGCAGTTGACGAAAGGGTACGGCGATACTGCCGAGATCCAAAATCAGGGAACTGCCCGCGGCTTTACCGCCGGTGCACTTCCACTCTAGCACCTTCAACGTCCACAGCCAGCGTCATCACGCGCCAAGCAACGTCGGGTGTGTTGGCCGAAGTAAAGGCGTCGATGTGGGCGGTGACTGCTGCGGCCTCGGCCTCGCCGTTGGCGAGCACCATGACAGTGGGTCCTGCACCGGACACGACGGCGGCGAACCCGGCTGAGCGCAAGGAGGAAATCAGGTTGGCGCTCGGACGCATTGCCTCCGCCCGGTAGCTCTGGTGGAGGTAATCCTCAGTACCCGGGAGCAGCAGCTCCGGCTTGCTGGTCAGGGCATGGACCAGCAACGCTGCCCGTCCCGAGTTCATGGCTGCGGCATGGTGGCCCACCGAGGCGGGAAGAAGGCCACGCGCAGTTTCGGTGGAGAGCTCAAAATCCGGAACGGCCACGACGGGAACCACTGATGCCGCGACGTCCGCGCGCGTGCTGCTGTACTGCTCGCTGTCCTGCCATGACAGCGCCAACCCGCCGAAAATTGCGGGTGCGACGTTGTCAGGGTGGCCTTCAATCTCGCTGGTCAACTGCAGGATCCAGTCACGGTCCTGGCGGGCCTCGTCCGGAACCATGGCGTTGGCAGCGGTCACGGCAGCAACCACGGCGGAGGCGGAAGAACCCAGGCCACGGCCATGCGGGTTGACGTTCTCGGCAATGATCTTCAACCCGTTGCGCTGGAACCCGAGCCGGTCCAGGGCCAGGTCGATGGCGCGGACCACCAAGTGGGAGGAGTCCCGGGGAAGTGTTTCCGCTCCCTCTCCGGAGAGCTCGAACTCGAGCTCTCCGGAGGAAAGGGTTTCCACGGTCAGGGTGTCGTAGATGGACAAGGCCAGGCCGAGGCTGTCGTAGCCGGGGCCAAGGTTGGCACTCGTACCGGGCACCCTGACCGTCAGGCGCTGGCCGGCCGCGACCTCTGTTCGATCAGTCGCGGTGGGCTGCGTTGTTTCCACTCTTACTTTTCTTCCAGTCCCAGTTCTGCTGCAACAGTGACGACGTCGTTGGGCACCTTGACCGGCTGGACATCGCTGCCGTCCTCGGTACGCAGGGCCCACTGCGGGTCCTTCAGGCCGTGGCCGGTGACGGTGATGACGATCTTGTTGCCGGACGGCACCTCACCTGCGGCGTGCTTCTTGATCAGGCCGGCGACGCCTGCGGCCGAGCCGGGTTCAACGAAGACGCCTTCCTTGGACGAGAGCCAACGGTGGGCGGCGAGGATTTCCTCGTCCGTCACGGCCTCGATCAAGCCGCCCGATTCGTCGCGGGCCGCAACAGCGGTTTCCCACGAGGCCGGATTGCCGATGCGGATGGCCGTGGCAATGGTGTCCGGCTCGGTGATGGGATGGCCGGCGACGAAGGGGGCGGCACCGGCAGCCTGGAAGCCCCACATGGCAGGGGTCTTGGTAGAGACTGCGGCCAGCGTGCCGTTGGGGGTCTCGAAGGGGGCGGAGTACTCCTTGTAGCCCTTCCAGTAAGCACTAATGTTGCCGGCGTTGCCTACGGGCAGGACGTGGATGTCCGGTGCGTCGCCCAAGGAGTCCACCACTTCGAAAGCACCGGTCTTCTGGCCCTGGATACGGGCAGGGTTCACCGAATTCACCAGGAACACCGGGTAGGACTCGCCCAGTTTCCGTGCGATGTCCAGGCAGTTGTCAAAGTTGCCGTCAACCTGCAGCAGCGTGGCACCGTGGGCGATGGCCTGGCTCAGCTTGCCCATGGAAATCTTGCCCTCGGGAACCAGGACAGCGCACTTGAGGCCGGCGGCCGTAGCGTAGGCAGCTGCCGAAGCGGAGGTGTTGCCGGTGGAAGCACACACAACGGCCTTGGCCCCGGCCTCTACCGCAGCCGTCATGGCCATGGTCATGCCACGGTCCTTGAAGGAGCCGGTGGGGTTCATGCCTTCGACCTTGAGGTAGACCTCGGAGCCGGTGAGCTCGGAAAGCTTCTGCGCGTGGACAAGCGGCGTACCGCCCTCGCCGAGGGTAATGACCTTCGTGGCTTCCGTTACAGGCAAACGATCAGCGTATTCGCGGATTACTCCGCGCCATTGGTGAGCCACTTAGACCCCTTCTACCCGCAGTACGGATGTCACAGAATTGATAACGTCAAGGCCCTTCACGGCCTCGACGGTTGCTGCAAGTGCAGCTTCGGATGCACGGTGCGTCACGATCTTCAGCTCAGCCGACTCCACAGCGGACGAAGAGTCCCGGTGGATCGTCTGGCGCATGATCTCGATGGAGACGCCGTTCTCCGCGAAAATGTGGGCGATGCGGGCCAGGACCCCGGGTTGGTCGGCGACGTCGAGGCCAATGTAATAGCTGGTAGTCGAGGCTTCCACGGGAAGGGGCTGGACGTAACCGGTTGTCGTCTCCGTGCGGCCCGGGCCGCCCAGGACGAGGCGGCGCGCGGCCGACACTAGGTCGCCCAGTACGGCGGAGGCGGTTGGCGTTCCGCCCGCCCCCTGGCCGTAGAACATCAGCTCTCCAGCGTTTTCAGCCTCGATGAATACCGCATTGAAGGCACCGCGGACGGCTGCCAGCGGATGCTCGCGCGGCAGCAGCGTGGGGTGCACGCGCACTGAGATGCCGCTGCCGTTGTCCGGGGACTCGATTTTTTCGGCGATGGCCAGGAGCTTGATGACAAAGCCGGCTTCCTTGGCGGAGGCGATGTCCGAGGCCGTGACCTTGGTGATGCCTTCGCAATAGACGTCGTCCAGCGAGAAGCGGGTGTGGAAGGACAACGATGCAAGGATCGCGGCCTTCGCGGCAGCGTCATGCCCTTCGACGTCGGCCGTGGGATCGGCCTCGGCGTAGCCAAGGCGCTGGGCCTCGGCCAAGGCGTCGGCGAACTGGGCACCCGTGGTGTCCATCTGGTCCAGGATGAAGTTGGTGGTGCCGTTGACGATGCCCAGGACGCGCGTGATGCGATCGCCGGAAAGGCTGTCCCGGATGGGCCGCAGGATGGGGATGGCTCCGGCCACGGCGGCCTCATAGGAAAGCTGGACGCCTGCCTTGTCCGCTTCTTCGTACAGCGTAGGTCCGTCCTGCGCCAGGAGTGCCTTGTTGCCGGTCACGACGCAGGCACCGTTGCGGACGGCAGTCAGGATCAGCGAGCGGGCAGGCTCAATCCCGCCCATGAGTTCAATGACAAGGTCCGCGTCCTTGACGAGGGTCTCTGCGTCGGTTGTGAAGAGCTCCCTCGGCAACTCGACGTCGCGCGGGGTATCGATGTTCCGCACGGCAATACCGGACAGTTCCAGTCGGGCGCCGCTGCGGGCGGCGAGGGCGTCGGCGTCGTCAATAAGAATCCGCGCGACCTGGGCCCCCACGTTGCCACAGCCCAGCAGGGCCACCTTCAGGTTTCGCACTTCAGACATTCGCCACTCCCATGTCGCGGTTCAAGAGATCTTCTTCGGTTTCCCCGCGGACAATCAGCCTGGCGGCTCCATCGCGCACTGCGACGACGCCCGGCCGGGCAAGGTAGTTGTAGTTGCTGGAGAGGGCCCAGCAGTAGGCGCCGGTACCCGGTACTGCGAGCAAATCACCGGCTGCCACGTCCGCGGGCAGATATACATCTCTAACAACTATGTCGCCGCTCTCGCAATGTTTGCCCACTACGCGGGACAGCTGCGGCTCCTCCACAGAGCCGCGGGACGCCAAAACTGCCGAATAATCCGCGTCGTACAGCACCGGGCGGGGGTTGTCGCTCATGCCCCCGTCCACCGACACATAGCGGCGCGGATACGTAACGTTTCCGTCCCCGTCCTGGCCGTTTCCGGAATCGACCCGGACGGTTTTGAGCGTACCCACCTCGTACAGGGTGAAGGTTGTGCTGCCAACGATGGCCCGGCCAGGCTCGATGGAAATCCGCGGGGCTTCCATGCCGAGTTCGGCACACGTAGCGCGGACGACGGCGGCCATTGCCTCTGCGATCTCCGCCGCGGGCCGCGGGGTGTCCACGGGCGTGTAGGCGATTCCGTAACCGCCGCCAAGATCAAGTTCAGGCATGACAATGCCGTACTTGCCCTGCATGGCGGCCTGGAAGGCGAGCAGCTTCTGCGCCGCCAGGGCGAATCCGTCCGGTTCGAAGATCTGCGAACCGATGTGGCAGTGCAGGCCCAGCAGCTCAATGCCGGGAGCGGAGACCGCAGCGGCGACTGCTTCTTCCGCCGCAGACAGCCCTGCTTCACCGGTGGTGTCCCCGGCCATCGACAAGCCGAATTTCTGGTCTTCGTGGGCCGTGGCAATGAACTCGTGCGTGTGTGCGTGCACCCCGGGAGTGAGTCGCAGCATGATTTTGGCTGCTTCTCCGCGTCCGGAGGCAATCCGCGCGATCCGCTGGAGTTCATCGAGGCTGTCCACCACGATGCGGCCAACCTTCATGTCCAGCGCGCGGTTGATCTCGGTGTCGGATTTGTTGTTGCCGTGCAGGCTCAACTTGCTGCCGGGAATCCCGGCCCTGGCAGCAACCGCCAGTTCACCGCCGGAGCAGGTATCCAGGCGGAGGCCCTCCTCCGCAACCCACTGGGCAACGGCCGTGCACAGGAAGGACTTGCCGGCATAGTAAACGTCCACTCCCCCGCAAATGTCTGCGAAAGCCGCATCGAAGGCGTCCTTGAACCCGCGTGCGCGAACGCGGAAGTCCGTTTCGCTCATGACGAAGAGCGGTGTGCCGAACTGTTCCTTCAGTTCGCTGACGGTAATACCGTCAATGGCAACCTCGCCTTCCGCAGTACGGTCGACGCCCGCCGCCCACAGGGGTGCCTGCAGGGCGTTCAGGTCCTCCGGCACGGCGAGCCACTCCGGAGCAAGCGGGGACGCGTGTGAAGCCTTGGTGGTCATCGCTTACATCCGTTCCGGCGCCGAAACGCCCAGCAGTTCGAGTCCGTTGGCCAGCACCTGGCTCGTGGCGTCATTGAGCCACAAACGGGTGCGGTTGACGTCCTGTACGGGTTCCTCGCCCTGCGGCGAGACGCGGCAGGCGTCGTACCAGCGGTGATAGGCGCCGGCAATAACTTCGAGGTGGCGTGCTACGCGGTGGGGTTCGCGCAACTCGGCTGCCTTGGCAACGATCGAAGGGTAGCTGCCAAGGTAGGAGAGCAACTCGTTCTCGGTCGCGTGGTCCAGCAGCGAGGCATCGAAAACGGACCGGTCAACGCCCGCCTCGGCTGCGTTCCTGGCTGTTCCACGGGAACGGGCGTGCGCGTACTGGACGTAGAACACGGGGTTCTCATTGCTGTTCTTCTTGAGCAACTCCGGATCAAGCGTCAGCGGCGAATCGGCAGGGAACCGGGCCAGCGAGTAGCGGACTGCGTCCTTTCCAAGCCAGGAAATAAGGTCCTTAAGTTCGATGATGTTGCCTGCACGCTTGGACAGCTTGGCGCCGTTGACCGATACCAACTGGCCGATCAGGACCTCGATGTTGGTGTCGGGATTGTCCCCTGCGCAGGCGGCAATGGCCTTCAGGCGGTTGATGTAGCCGTGGTGGTCCGCACCCAGGAGGTAGATCTTCTCAATGAAGCCGCGGTCCTTCTTGGAAAGGTAGTAGGCGGCGTCGGCAGCGAAGTACGTGGGTTCCCCGTTGGCGCGGATCATGACACGGTCCTTATCATCGCCGAAGTCAGTGGTCCGCAGCCACACCGCACCGCCGTCGTCGAACACATGGCCCTGCTCGCGGAGGCGCGCGACGGCAGCTTCGATCGCACCGACGTCGTGGAGGTCCTTCTCGGAGAAGTAGACATCGAACTCCACGCCGAAATCGGCAAGGGTGCTCTTGATGTCAGCCATCTGGGCCTCGTAGGCGGCCGCCCGGATAACGGGCAGTGCGGCCTCGTCCGTGAGCTCCCTGATTCCCGGGTGCGCCTTCAGAACTTCGTCGCCAAGTTCCCGGATGTACTCGCCCGGGTAACCGCCGTCCGGCACGTCCCTGCCGTGGAGGCGGGACAGCACGGAATGGGCGAAGACGTTCATCTGCGAGCCGGCGTCGTTGATGTAGTACTCAGCCGTCACATCCGCTCCGGACGCGCGCAGGACACGGGCAATCGAATCACCGAGGGCGGCCCAGCGGGTGTGCCCGATGTGCAGGGGGCCTGTGGGGTTGGCGGAAACGAATTCCATGTTGATGACATGGCCTGCGAGCGCCTTGTTGGTGCCGTATTCGGCACCGGCCTCAACGATGGCCTTCGCCAAAACTCCCGCCGCAGCGGCGTCCACTGTGATGTTCAGGAACCCCGGGCCCGCGATTTCCACCGCTGTTACGCCCGGAATCTCAGTCAGCCTGCGGCTCAGGAGCCCGGCAAATTCGCGGGGATTCGTGCCGGCCTTCTTGGCAAGTTGCAGGGCGATGTTGGTGGCCCAGTCTCCGTGATCCCGGTTCTTGGGTCGCTCCACCCTGACGCCATCGGGGACGGCGGATTCGGGCAGTGCGATTTCACCGGCGGCAACAGCGTCCTTCAGGCAAGTGGATATGGCAGCAGAGAGTTCTTCGGGAGTCACGCATCTAGCCTACCGGGGGCCCGCAAAGTCGCGGAATTCGAGGGCGCTTATGTGGGCAACCCGACGCACAGCCGCTACACAGTTCCTTCAGGGCGGCGGCACAACGTGAACCATTACGCTGATTTCGACGTTGTTGAAACCGTAGGCACGTGGCCTTTTGGGTCACCCAGCAGCACGAGCGGTCCCGCGAATCCAGAACTTGTCCACACGAAATGAGCAGACCATGACCACGCCCCTCCGCAAGACCATCTACGTCGGCCTGGCCGGTATCTCAATCGCAGGCACGGCAGCGGCCTGCGCCCCGGCCACCGAAGCGCCCGCCCAGACTCCGGCCACCCAGAACGGCGGACAGGCCGGCACGCCAGCTCCTTCGGGTTCCGGTGGCAGCTCCGCGGGCACTGCCGGTTCACCCTACAAGGACGGCACGTACAAGGCCGACGGGACGTACACCTCCCCCAACGGACAGGAAACGGTGGGTGTGGAGCTGACCCTTGCAGGAGGCAAAGTCTCTGCTGTCAACATCACGGAGCATCCGTCCAACCCCAACACCAGGAAGTTCCAGGGTGAATTCGCCGGCGGGATTGCCGCTCAGATTGTCGGCAAGGACATTGACAAGCTCAACGTTTCAAAAGTGGCCGGTTCGTCCCTGACCTCCGGGGGATTCAACGACGCCGTCCAGCAAATCAAGTCCCAGGCCAAGTAGGGGCCATGCCACACCCTGGCTGGAGCGTTTTCCGCTTTGAGGGGATCGGCACCTCGTGGGAGATTGCTACGCCGGATCATCTGCCGGAGCAGCTCAGGGACGAATTACTGGAAACCGTCGCCGTTTATGACCGGACATATTCGAGGTTCCGTGCGGACTCGCTTGTGTCGCAACTCGCACAGGCCCCCGGCACCATCGCCCTCCCCCGGCATGCCGCCGGGCTTCGTGACCTGTACGCGGAGCTCTATCGTCTCAGCCGCGGTGCCATGACTCCCCTCATCGGTCCCAGCCTGGAACGCCTGGGCTATGGCGCCGGCTACAGCCTGGTTCCTTCCGGGAGTCCCGTTGCCGCCCGTGGTTGGGAGGAACTCCTGGAATGGAATGCAACCTCGCTGACCGCCAAGGAACCGGTCATCCTGGATATCGGTGCGGCGGGAAAGGGACAGCTGGTTGATCTCCTGGCCGGGGTCCTGCGTTCTCATGGCCGCACCGATTTCCTGGTCGATGGAAGCGGCGACATGCTGCACGGCGGAAGCCGGCCCGTGACAGTGGCGCTTGAGCATCCATACAACCCCAGGCAGGCGATCGGCACCGTGGAACTGGACAATGCCGCCCTTTGCGCCTCGGCTGCCAACCGCAGGGCTTGGGGGGACGGACTGCACCACGTCCTCGACGGAAGAACGGGGCAACCCATCAGGACCATCGTTGCTTCCTGGACCATCGCAGCAACGGCCATGGAGGCTGATGCGCTGGCCACGGCGCTCTTCATGGTGGAACCGGGCACACTCGAGGATTCCTTCGACTTCGAATGGCTCCGTGTGTTCTCCACCGGGAGTGCCACGTTTTCACCCGGTTTCGAGGGGAGACTGTTCACATGAACACCATGAAGGCCCGTTTGGACACCTGGCTGGGCCGCTTCACCATGTACCGCCTGATCCTGTGGGTCCTGGGAATCCTGGTGGCGTACAGCCTCCTGTTGAACGTGCTGGGATGGTTGACCTTCGGCCTTCCGCAGATGCTGGTGCACCTGGTGCTGTGCCTGGCCCTGAGCTACGGCTCCAGCCGCCTGCTCGCGCTCCTTTTCCGGACGAAGGCCCATCCGGATTCCTCCCTCATTACCGGGCTGCTGATCTACTTCCTTTTCTGGCCAACGTTCGTCCCCACGGACATGGCCGGTGTTGCGCTCGCCTGCGTGCTGGCCAGCGCGTCCAAGTTCGCCCTGGCGTTCCGGGGGCGGCACATCTTCAACCCGGCAGCCGCAGGTGCGTTCCTCACCGGGCTGACCGGACTGAATATCGCCACGTGGTGGGCGGCAACCCCGGCGATGCTCTGGCTCTTGGTTCCGGGAGTCCTGGCTGTTCTGTACCGCATCCGGAAATTGTTAATGGCCGGCGTTTTCATGGTGGTGGCAACAGGCGTCGTGTTTGCGGAATTGGTGAGCCGCAGCATGACCGTCGGTCAGGCGTTGTGGCAACCCCTGGCGCAACGGCCCCTGCTGTTCTTTGCCGGTTTCATGCTCTCCGAGCCGCTCACGCTGCCACCGCGCCGGTGGCAGCAACTCGGCCTCGCCGCCGTCGTCGGGATTGTTTTCGCTGTGCCTTACAACCTTGGTTTCGTGGCCAACTCTCCGGAACTGGCGCTGCTGTTGGGTAACCTCGCAGCTTTCTTCCTCGGCCAGCGGGGCCGCGTGGAACTGGTGTTCAAGGGTTCCAAACCGCTGACTCCGGGCACCACCGAGTTCCGTTTCGAGCCGCAACGTCCCGTCCGGTACGCCGCAGGCCAGTTCATGGAGCTGAACCTCCCGCATCCGGACCGCAATGGGAAGGGCATGCGTCGGGTCTTCAGCATCACGAGCCCTCCCGGGGCGCCTGAAGTAACGTTCGGCGTTGGCACCGGAGAACCGCTGTCCCCGGCCAAGAAGACGCTGCTGGGCCTGCAGCCCGGCGACACGGTGGGCGCCACCGCCGTCGGCGGCGATTTCCTGCTGCCGCGCGACCCGGGAGCCCCGGTCCTCCTGATCGCGGCGGGCATCGGGATCACCCCTTTCCTGTCCCAGCTGGCGTCCGGCGGGGAGCGGGATACCGTGGTGCTGTATTTGGCCCGGAGCCGCGCCGAGCTGGCCGCCTGTGAACAGTTGGAAAAGTCCGGGGCCCGGGTGGTTGCGCGGCTTGCGGACGGTTCTGCTCCGCCGGAGTTCATGGACGACGCCGGTACGCCCCGCATCGACGCAAGGCGCCTTCAGGAGCTGGTTCCGGATATCCGGGACCGCGCCGTCTATATTTCCGGCTCCCCGAAGAACGTCCAGGACCTGCGGGCGGTGGCCCGGGCAGCAGGGGCCAGGAAGATCCACGTGGATTCCTTTGCCGGATACTGAGGCCGGGCAGCGGTTTTCCTTTGCGACGCGCGTACTGCTAAGCTCTAGGACGTCCCACCGGCAACGGAGGGAACCCCGGTTGCCCTCGTAGCTCAGGGGATAGAGCGTCTGCCTCCGGAGCAGAAGGCCGTAGGTTCGAATCCTATCGAGGGCACAATCAATACCCCGCCAGTGCAGCTGGCGGGGTATTTTTTCTTTTCCCGCGGTGATCCCCGGCGGAAGACAACCCGGGTGGCCGCTATCACTTCAAGGCTTGCCGGAGCGCACCCGAAGAAAATGTCAGCGCCCGAACCTAGGCTGATCACAGTAGCCAACCGCCTCGCGCGGGCCGCTGACAACAAAGGGGTATACCGTGATCTGTTCCATCGTCCCTCCTTACCTGCTTAGGCGCCTTGCGGCCCAGGATGAACCGCGGCTGCGTGCCGTAGCTGTGGCAGCCAAGGAATCCCTGCTGCACATCAAGGAGCTGCAGGCAGTCAGGTCGGCGCCCGCGCCCGCAGCCCGCCCGGCGGCCCGGCAAGCCCGCCCGGGTGGTCCCCACCGGACGATCTACGATGCCCAAGGGGTGGAGCAGCTGCCGGGAAAGCTGGTCCGAAAGGAAGGCGCTGCCGCCACCGGCGATGTAGCGGCGGACGAAGCCTATGAGGGCCTGGGCAGCACGTACAGCCTTTATGCGGACGTCTTTGGCCGGGACTCAATCGACGGCGCAGGGCTCCCACTGGACGCCACTGTCCATTACGGGAGGCTGTATGACAACGCCTTCTGGGACGGGCAGCAGATGGTTTTCGGCGACGGTGACGGGGAGGTTTTCCAGCGTTTCACCAAGTCCCTCAGCGTCATCGGACACGAACTGGCCCACGGCGTCACCCAGTTCACCGCGGGTTTGGCCTACCGCAACCAGGCCGGTGCCCTGAACGAGTCCATGTCGGATGTCTTCGGGGTCCTGGTGGAACAGTACTTCAAGAAGCAAAGCGCTTCGGAAGCCAACTGGTTGATCGGCGAGGGCCTGTTCACCAACCACGTACAGGGCGTCGCGCTGCGGTCCATGAAGGCTCCCGGCACCGCATACGATGACGACGTTCTGGGCAAGGATCCGCAACCCGATTCCATGGACACCTACGTCCGCACCAGCGCGGACAACGGCGGGGTTCACATCAATTCGGGCATTCCCAACAAGGCGTTCTACGTGGTCGCTTCGGAGCTCGGCGGCAACGCCTGGGAGGCTCCGGGCCAGATCTGGTACGGGACCCTGACCAGCGGCACCCTGCCACCTGCCTGCACCTTCGGCAAGTTCGCACGGACCACGCTGGCAACGGCGGAGGAACTGTTCGGTGCGGGGTCGGCGGAGCATGACGCCGTCCGCAAGGCGTGGGACACTGTGAAGGTCAGGGTTTAGCCCAGTCTGCGGGACTTCCATCCTTGCGGCAGTCTTGCCTGGGCAACCACCGGACCGTGGAGCAGGATCAGCCGGACATGAAGATAACCGTCCAACGCAGTGGGGGCATTGCAGCCATGACCCGCGTCTGGAGCGTGAACGCGGCCTCCCCCGACCAGAAGGAACGCTGGCTCCCGATCGTGGAAGCCTGCCCGTGGGAAGAAGCCAAGAGCCGGGCACTGACAAGCAACGAACCCGACCGCTTCATGTACTCAATCCGCGCGGGCCAACACCGCGCCACCCTGCCGGAGGGCGCTGTCACCGGCCCCTGGCAGGAACTGGTGGAATGCGCCAAGGCGGAGGGCTCCGAGTCCACGGGGCACCGGGGTACCCGCCGCTGAATCAGTTGAATGGCCGGGCGCTTTGATCGGCCCCGGGTTAGACAACCCCTGCCAACTGGCCGCGGAAGGCCCTGCGATAGCTTTGCGGACTCGTGTCCAACACCTTGGCGAAGTGGTGCCGCAGCAGGACGGAATGGCCGAACCCTGCTTCGCGGGCAACTTCGTCGATATTCAACTCCGTGGTCTCCAACAGTTCCTGGGCCCGGAGAACCCTTTGGGAGTTGAGCCAGGCAGCGGGAGTGGCACCTGTCTCAGCCCTGAACTTACGGGCAAAAGTCCGCGGTGACATGTGGAGCCGTGCCGCGAGGTCATTGACACTGTGCTCCTGGTCAAGGTGTTGCACCATCCAGCGCAGGAGCGCCTCCATGGGCGCCGAACCGCACGTGGGCATGGGCCGGTCAATGAACTGCGCCTGGCCGCCGTCACGGTGCGGAGGAACCACCATGTCCCGGGCGATGGCCGCCGCAACGTTGGCGCCCAGCTCCACCCGGACCAGGTGCAGGCACGCGTCGATGCCGGCGGCCGTTCCCGCGCTGGTGATGATGTTCCCGTCCTGGACGTAAAGGACGTTCTCGTCCACCTTGGCCCCTGGGTACTTCGCAGCGAGCTCCTGCGAGTAGCGCCAGTGCGTGGTGCAACGGCGTCCTTCCAGGAGACCCGCTTTGGCCAGGGCGAACGCCCCCGAGCAGATCGACATCACCCAAGCACCGCGTGCCTGTGCCGCACGGAGCGCCTCATGGACGGACTCAGGAACATCGCGGTCCGCACCAAAGGGCGACATGATCACGAGGTCCGCATCAGCTGCCGCTTCCAAGCCCAGATTGACGTGCAGCGACAATCCGGATTTCATCCGCACATCGCCAGGCTCCGGCGCGCAGACCCTGAAATCAAACGCCGGGACCCCCGCTCCGCGGTCCGACCTGTCGATGCCGAAGACCTCGAATGCAGTCCCGAACTCAAAGAGTGAAAAGTTGGGAACCACGATCACTGCTACTGATTTCAACATATTTCCAGTGTGGCAGAAATTTGTTCTTTTGGGGCATTTCTGCCACTGTTTCTTGGTCCTCTCCAAGCGCAGGATTGAGTCATGGAAATCTTCGGAATCATCCTCTTCGTAGTCCTCGTTACCGCAGTCGCAGCGACCGTCAGCGCGCTGCTCCGGGACGGCCGCGGACACTATCCTCCGGTCAACTCCAAGGAGCCCTGGAGCGCCTTCGACGCTCCCAGCAGCCCCTACTGGAACCCGCGGATTTACTGACCTGCCGGCCGTCCCTGGCAACAGGTCACAGCCCGATCCACCCAACGCCCGCCATGGCCGGAGTACTGCAGACTTCCGGAAGGCGGGCGTTCCTATGTCCAGCGGCACCCCTAAGCGTGGGACGCCCTTGTGCGGGCCGGCGCGGCTTCGGCTAGATTCACGAGCATGATCCAAACCTCCGCCCGGCTCCTCCAACTGTTGTCCCTGTTGCAGGTGCGCCGCGAATGGACCGGGCCGGCGCTGGCTGAGCGCATGGGCGTCACGGAACGTACCGTGCGCCGGGATATCGAGAAGCTGCGGAACCTCGGCTATCCCATCCACGCCTCGCCCGGCATCGCGGGCGGCTACCAACTCGGCGCCGGTGCGCAACTGCCTCCACTGCTCCTTGACGACAATGAGGCATTGGCGGTTGCCCTTGGCCTGAACTCCGTGGCTGCCGGGCCGGTGGCCGGCATCGGCGAAGCCTCGGTGCGCGCCCTGACCAAGCTCGAGCAGGTGTTGCCCTCCCGGCTCCGTTCGAGGTTCGCCATGCTCAAGGGCGCCGTCACCGCGCTTCCCAGCAACGCCGCTTCCGTGGACCCCCAGCAGTTGACGGTCCTGTCCTCGGCGATTGCCGACCGCCGCCAGGTGTCCTTTGACTACGTCACGTCCGAGGGCGAATCGTCCAGCCGCTTGGTGGAACCGTACAGGCTGGTTGACACGGGACGCCGTTGGTACCTCGTAGCCTGGGACGTCGGGCGCGAGGACTGGCGAACCTTCCGTGCAGACCGCATTGCCTCCCTGCCCAGCGAACGCAAGCGCTATGAACCTCGGCCGCTACCGGCTGAGGACTTGGCCGCCTATGTCCAGCAGTCGATCACCCGTTCGCCGTACAGGTTCGACGTCGTCGTGCGGCTGCATGCGCCGCTCGCCGAGGTTGCCGCCGTCGTCGGTCCGCACCTTGCTTCCCTTACGGCAGAAAGTCCCACCAGCACCATCCTTCGCGCCGGTTGGGACAACCTGGCCGCACCGGTAGCCCAGCTGGCAGCCCTGGACATGGATTTCGAGATCATCGAACCCGTCGAGTTCACATCGTTCGCCCTGCGCCTGTCCCGCCGGCTCAAAGCAGCGGCCGGGAACGTGACTGACGCCGCAGAGGACACTCTCCCCCGGCAGTAGACTGGCCTGAGCCATGACAATTCATATCTCCTACCCCGCTGAGCTGCCGGTATCCGAGCGCCGCGAGGATCTGATGGCGGCCATCGCCGCAAACCAGGTGACCATCATTGCCGGCGAGACCGGTTCGGGCAAAACCACCCAGATCCCCAAAATGTGCCTTGAACTGGGCTTGGGCGAGCAGGGCCTGATCGGTCACACACAGCCCAGGCGCCTCGCGGCCAGGACGGTTGCCGAACGCATCGCTTCCGAACTCGGCGTGGAGATCGGCCAGGAAGTGGGCTTCCAGGTCCGGTTCACCGGCGAGGTCAGTGCCGCCACCAAGGTCAAGCTGATGACCGACGGCATCCTGCTCGCGGAGATCCAGCGGGACAAGCTGTTGCGCAAATACAGCACGATCATCATTGACGAGGCCCATGAACGGAGCCTCAACATCGACTTCATTCTCGGCTACCTCAAGCGGATACTCCCCCAGCGGCCGGACCTGAAAGTCATCATCACCTCGGCAACCATCGATCCCGAACGCTTCGCGAGCCACTTTGGCACCGACACCGCCCCCGCCCCGATCATCGAGGTTTCCGGGCGGACGTATCCGGTCGAAATCCGCTACCGTCCCCTGTCCCAGCCGGCGAACCCCGATGCCGAAGAGTCGGACGACGAACTCGAAGAGGACCGGGATCCGCTGGATGCGGTCTGCGACGCCGTGGATGAACTCGCCCAAGAGGCTCCGGGAGACATCCTGGTCTTCTTCTCCGGCGAGCGCGAGATCCGCGATGCCGCCGAGGCCATCAACGGCCGTATCCAAAGCAACCGCCGCCTTGCCGGGACGGAAGTACTGCCGTTGTATGCGCGGTTGAGCCTGCAGGAACAGCACAGGGTTTTCAACCCCGGTGGCAAACGGCGCATCATCCTGGCCACGAACGTCGCCGAGACATCGCTGACAGTCCCCGGCATCAAGTACGTCATCGACACCGGAACAGCGCGAGTTTCCCGCTATTCGCACCGGACCAAGGTTCAACGCCTGCCGATCGAACGTGTTTCGCAGGCCTCGGCCAACCAGCGGTCCGGCCGCTGCGGGCGAGTGTCCGAAGGTATTGCCATCCGGCTCTACTCGGAAGAGGACTTCGAGTCCCGTCCGCAGTTCACGGACCCGGAGATCCTGCGGACCAACCTCGCCGCCGTCATCCTTCAGATGACCGCCATGGGCGTTGCCCGCAGCCCCAAGGATGTGGAGAACTTCCCGTTCGTGGAGCCTCCGGAGTCGCGGGCAATCAACGACGGCGTCACCCTCCTCCGCGAGCTGGGCGCCCTCAGCGTTTCCAAGCCCGAGGGACCTGCCGCCCCGTCAGCCGGAAAGCAAGGCAAGAACCGGGGCGGACGCGGCCCGGGCCGTGATGGCGGCGGCCTGACGGCCATCGGGCAAAAGCTTGCGCAGCTCCCGGTCGACCCCCGCCTTGGGCGCATGATCGTGGAGGCCGGCAAACGTGGATGCGTGCGCGAAGTCATGATCCTCGCAGCTGCCCTGACCATCCAGGATCCCCGCGAGCGCCCCACCGATAAGCAGCAGCTCGCGGCGGAAAAGCACGCCCGCTTCCGTGACGAGAACTCCGACTTCACCGGCTACCTGAATCTGTGGAACTACGTGCAGGAAAAGCAGCGGGAGTTGTCCTCCACGCAGTTCCGCAGGTTGTGCCGCACCGAGTTCATCAACTACCTGCGGGTCCGGGAGTGGCAAGACCTCTTCACCCAGCTTCGCCAGTTGGCGAAACCGTTGGGAATCACCCTCGACACCAAACGCGAGGCCGATCCCGTAGGCCACCACGACGATATCCACATCAGCTTGCTGTCGGGTCTGTTGAGCCACATCGGCCTCCTCGACGAGCGCAAGCGCGAATACGCCGGGGCCCGCGGCACCCGCTTCGCCATCTTCCCGGGATCGGCCTTGTTCAAGAAGTCGCCGGCTTTCGTCATGGCGGCCGAACTGGTGGAGACCAGCAGGCTATGGGCACGCGTCGCGGCGAAGTTCGATCCGTTGTGGGCAGAGCTCGTTGCCCCGCACCTGGTCAAACGCTCCTACAGCGAACCGCACTGGTCATCCCGCCAAGGCGCCGTTCTGGCCCATGAAAAAGTGACCCTTTACGGCGTGCCGATCATCCCGGACCGCAGGGTCAACTACGGCCGCATTGACCGCGAACTCTCGCGCGAGCTGTTCATCCGTCACGCCTTGGTTGAAGGTGAGTGGCGGACCCACCACAAGTTCTTCCACCGGAACCGCGCGCTGCTCCAGGAAGTCGAAGAGCTGGAGACCCGCATGAGGCGGCGTGACATCCTGGTGGATGACCAGACGCTCTTCGAGTTCTACGATGCCCGGGTGGGTCCGGACGTTGTGTCCGAGCGCCATTTCGACAAGTGGTGGAAAGAGGCCCGCCAGGCCGATCCCGCGCTGTTGGACTTCGACGAATCTCTCCTCATGAACGAGGACGCCGAGGGCCTCGACGAATCCGCGTATCCCAAGGTATGGCGCCACAAAGGCTTCGAACTGCCGCTGAGCTACGAGTTCCACCCTGTGGCACCGGGATCGGCGCCCAACCCCTCCGACGGCGTCACCGCCGAGGTTCCGGTCCTGTTCCTGAACCAAATGGATGATGCCCCCTTCCGTTGGCAGATCCCCGGCCAACGCGTGGACCTGGTCACTGCCTTGATCAAGTCCCTTCCCAAGCAGATCCGCAAGAACTTCGTCCCGGCTCCGGATGTCGCCCGGCAGGCTACTGCCGCGTTGGAGAAGGACTTTGATCCCGCCACGGACGAACTTGAGCCATCCCTTGAGCTGGTTCTGCGCCGGCTGCGTGGCCACATCATTCCGCCCGGTTCCTGGAACTGGGATGCCGTCCCCCAGCACCTCCGCGTGAGCTTCAAGGTAGTGGACAGCAGGGGCAAAGTGCTGGGCGAGGGCAAAAACCTTGCCCAACTGCAGGAGACCCTGGCGCCGGCAACCCGGCGTGCCATCGCAGAATCACTTGGAGCCACGCCCGCCAGCACCCGCAAAGCGAAGGTGCCGGAGACGCCGCTGGAGAACACCCCGCACGGCAATCATGCAGGGGCAGGTGCGGCCGCCGGTGACGGAGTAATTGCCGAGCGTTCGGGTATCACCGAGTGGGACTTCGGAACCGTTGAACGGCAGGTCACCCGCACCGTCAAAGGCCACGCAGTGACCGGCTTCCCGGCAGTGGTGGACGAGGGAAAGTCGGTGGCCTTGCGGGTGTTCCAAACCCGGCAGGAACAGGAAGCTGCCATGCGTGGCGGCGTCATCCGGCTCCTGGCACTGCGCATCCCGTCCCCGGACCGGTACGTGCTGGAGCACCTCAGCAACACCGAGAAGTTGACGTTCAGCCAAAACCCGCATGGTTCCGTGAGTGCGCTGATCGCCGACTGCGCCCTGGCCGCCATTGACAAGCTGACTCCCGCGGAACTTCCGTGGGACCGAACTGCTTTCGATGCCTTGTACGAACTGGTCCGCGCGGAACTGATCGATACCGTCTTCACGGTGACGGCCGTCGTCGAACGCATCCTCTCCAGTACCCGCAGGATCCAGAAGCAGCTTAAGGCCAGTACCAACCTGCCGTTGATCAGCGCGCTCAACGACATGAAGAGCCAACTGGAGCAGTTGGTCTACCCCGGCTTTGTGGCACAGACGGGCTACGCCCAGCTGAGCCAGCTGCCCCGCTACCTGCAGGCCATGGAGAAGCGGTTGGACAAGCTGCCCGGCAATGTGCAGCGCGATGCCCTCAACATGGCAGTCATCCAAGGCCTCGAGGACGATTACGACGACGCCGTGGCGGCATTGACGCCCGGCCGTCGGGTGGGGCCGGAGTTAACCCGGGTGCGCTGGATGATCGAGGAGCTGAGGGTGAGCCTGTTCGCCGTGGAATTGGGGACCGCCTACTCGGTCTCCGAGAAACGGATCCGGACGGTCCTGAACCAGGCCCTGGCACCGGCCTAGCCGCCGGACTCAGTCCTCCGGCACGAACCCGGCATGGCCGGCAGAACGGAGTGCCGCCCGAAGCTTCACGGCTGTTGCGTCCATGACCGCCGGATCCGGGTTGTGGTCCACATTGTGCACCTCGAAGTCGGCCATCGAATATGCCGGCCAGACGTGGACGTGCAGGTGGTCCACTTCAAAGCCCTCCATGAGCACGCCTACACGCTTGGCGTCGTAGAGGTCTTCCTGGACCTTGCCGATCTTCTGGGCCACGTCCATGACCTTGCCCAGCAGTTCGGGGCTTGCATGGGTCCACGAATCCACTTCTTCCCGCGGTACCACCAGGGTGTGGCCGGGGGTGATGGGCGCGATGGTCAGGAAGGCAACTACGTCACTGTCCTTCCACACGAAACGCCCGGGGATTTCTCCGTTGATGATCCTGGTGAACAGCGTGCTCATGCGTCAGCCCTTTCCGATGGTTCCTGAAGAGTGGAGGTGTCCAGGACAAAACGGTATTTCACGTCGCCGGCCACCATGCGGTCGTATGCCTGGTTGAGTCCGGTGGCTTCAACGATCTCGATGTCACTGGCCACGCCATGCTCGGCGCAGAAATCGAGCATCTCCTGGGTTTCCGCGATGCCCCCGATGAGGGATCCCGCGTAGGCGAGGCGCCGGCGGATGAGCTGGCCGGGGCTGACGGGAGGCATGTCCTCAGCCGGCAGGCCCAGCTGGAACAGTGCTCCCTCCAAGCGCAGGGTGCGGAAATAGGGATTGAGGTCGTGCGGGGCCGCGACGGTGTCGATGATGACGTCGATGCTCCTGTCGGCGGCCTCCATTGCCTCCGGGTCCTTCGAAAGCACCACACGGTCCGCCCCGAGTTCACGGGCGGCCTCGAATTTGGATTCCGAGGTGGTGAACACGGTGACCTCGGCGCCCATGGCCTTGGCGATCTTGACGGCCATGTGCCCCAATCCGCCAAGCCCTACGACGCCGACGGAATCGCCCTCTTCCACCTCGAAGTATCGCAAGGGCGAGTAGGTGGTGATGCCGGCGCACAGCAAGGGGGCGGCTGCGGCGGGGTCGAGCGCCTCGGGAATGCGGAGCACGAAGCGGCGGTCAACCACTACCAGTGTTGAGTATCCGCCTTGCGTCACGGCATCGCCGTTGCGGGGATCCTTCGCACCGTAAGTGCCCACGTTGCCGCGTTCGCAATACTGTTCAAGGCCCTCAAGGCAGCTTTCGCATTCCCGGCAGGAGTCCACGAGGCAGCCAACGCCCACACGGTCGCCGGGAGCGAAATCAGCCACGGCGGAACCCACCCGGGTCACCCGGCCAACAATTTCGTGGCCTGGTACCAACGGGTAGTGCGGCACCCGCCATTCGGCGCGGGTGGCGTGGACGTCGGAATGGCAGAGGCCGCAGAACTCAATGGCGATCTCGACATCGTCGTCCTTGGGCGCCCGCCTGGCAACGGTCAGGGGTACCAATCCGCTCTCCGGCGAGGTAGCCCCGTACGCGGCTGCCAGGGCCCCGCCTACCGGCGCGGCCCCGCTTTCCTCGACGGTGATCGGCTTGGCAAGGGGCGGGGGTACAGGTCGTCCAGGGGTCATGGTTCGACGCTACTCCCGGAAACGCGGCTAGTGCCACTTGGGCCCGCTCCGTCGAAGGGCCCGGCGCCCACTGCCACGGGATTCGCTCCGTTATTGGACCACTGGGAGAACGAGCCGGGGAACAGGGCTGCCTCGAAGCCGGCGATGCCCAGTGCCGCTATTTCGTGCGCTGCCGTCACCCCGGAACCGCAGTAGACGGCAACCTTCGCGCCCTCGGTGACACCCAGGCTGCCGAAGCGTCGCCGCAGTTCCCCGGCCGGCAGGAAGTGTCCGGCGTCGTCCACGTTGGCGGTGGTTGGTGCGCTGACAGCGCCGGGAATGTGCCCTGCCCGCGGATCGATCGGCTCAACCTCGCCCCGGTAGCGTTCACTGGCGCGGGCATCGAGGAGAATCCGGTCACCGTGCCACGCCGCGGCCTCACGCTCGGAGATGGTGGGCAAGAGGCCCTCGCCCAAAGAGACGTTTCCGACGGCGGCGGACACCTCGCCTGTCTCCTCCGGGTAACCTGCCGCGCGCCAGGCGGCCAGTCCGCCGTCGAGCAGGTACACCTCCTCAAGGCCCGCATTCCGCAGCATCCACCAAGCGCGCGCCGCCGCCATGCTGCCGCTGTTGTCGTACGCGACCACTGTGTCGCCGTCGTTGATTCCCCAGCTGCGGGCAGCTTCCTGGAAGCGGGCCGTGGACGGAAGGGGGTGCCGGCCCCGGTCCGGCTTCGCGTGGTCGGCCAACTGGGACGGGAGGTCCACGAAGACAGCTCCGGGCAGGTGCCCGGACAGATATTCCTCATGCCCGTCGGTCCGGCCCAGCACCCAGCGCACGTCCAGCAGCACAAGCCGCTCCCCCGCCGCGAGTCGTCTGTTCACTTCGGCTGCGTCCATGAGGATGGCCATCAGTTCTCCCTTGCTTGCGTCCTTGCCGTTGCTCCGCACCCAGCCTAGTGCGGCAGCCCGGCTGCCTCCTTCCAGAGCCTGCCGGGCCGCGCCGGTAGTCTTGTCCGGTGAGCAATTCAGGCATTCAGGACAGGGCATGGGCCCACGAGGCCATCCGGAAGATCGAGGCGGAGAACAACCGCTCCGCGGACACCCACCTCTACGCGGTGCCGCTCCCCGAACACTGGGGCGTGGACCTCTATCTCAAAGATGAATCCACGCACCGCTCCGGCAGCCTGAAGCACCGCCTGGCACGCTCGCTGTTCCTCTATGGCTTGGTCAATGGCTGGATCACCGAGGGAACCACCATCGTCGAAGCATCCAGCGGAAGCACCGCCGTGTCCGAGGCATACTTCGCGCGCCTGATCGGCCTGCCCTTCATCGCCGTCATGACTAAAACCACCAGTCCGGAGAAGATTGCGTTGATCGAAGATTTCGGGGGTGCCTGCCTGTTGGTGGATCACGCCTCGGAAGTCTACGCAGTGGCCGAGGAGACCGCCCGCACCTCCGGCGGCTACTACATGGACCAGTTCACCTTCGCCGAGCGGGCCACGGACTGGCGCGGCAACAACAACATCGCCGAATCGATCTTCCAGCAGCTGGCGCTGGAACGGCACCCCGTGCCTGAATGGATCGTGGTGGGCGCCGGCACGGGAGGAACCAGTGCGACGATCGGCCGCTACCTCCGCTATAACCGGCACAGCACACGGCTTGCCGTGGTGGATCCGGAGAATTCGGCGTTCTACCCTGCCTGGCTCGACGGGGACTGCGGATCCGCCAGCGGGCTGCCCTCACGGATCGAAGGAATCGGACGTCCGCGCGCGGAACCCAGCTTTGTTCCGGCGGTGATCGACCACATGATCCAAGTACCGGATGCCGCTTCGATTGCCGCCATGCGGCATCTGGCGAAGCTCGCAGGCCTTCATGCCGGGCCATCCACGGGAACCAACCTGTGGGGGGTCTGGCAGCTGATCGCCGGGATGGTCGACGAGGGACGGCGCGGCAGCATCGTGTCATTGATGTGCGACTCAGGTGAGCGGTACGCGGGCAGCTATTACGACGCCGGCTGGCTGGCACGGCAGGGCCTGGAACCTGCCGGTTATGAGCAGGTGCTGGACAACTTTCTCGACACCGGGACGTGGAACGGCTAAATCTCCACGGCCTGCCGGGGCGCGAGGCTGGAATACGTCGTGCCGTAGCGGGCGCCAAACCGTGTCACATGCCCCTCCACCAAGCCACGGCCCACCTCATTGAGCAACCCGTCATGGACCGGGTAGGCCTGCGGGGCCCGGACGGAGATGACAAAGTCCACCACCTCGCCCACCTTCGACCACGGAGCGTGGATCGGAACGAGGAGGGTTTTGACCTGGATGCCGTCCGGCACCACGAAGGAATCACCGGGGTGGAACACATTGCCGTCAATGAGGTAGCCGATGTTGGCCACCACGGGGATCTGCCCGTGGATCAGGGCATGCTGCCCCCCGAATGTCTTGACATCAAACCCGGCAATGTCCACAGCCGAGCCCGGGTCCACGGCCCGAATCCGCTCCTCTACGGAGTCAACCGATGCCTCAGCGGCTGCCTTGGTGAGGGTCCGCGCCACCCCCTCCGGTGCATGGACCACCAGGCGTTCGTTCATCGTCAGCGCCTCCAACAGCACGGCCTGGTCGATGTGGTCCGGGTGTTCGTGGGTGACCAGTACGGCCTGCGCGCCTTCCAAGGCCTCCTTCGATTCCGAATAAATACCGGGATCGATGACCAGGACGTTCCCGTCTTTCTCCAGGCGGACACAGGCGTGGGTGTACTTGGTGAGCTTCATGGTCACAGCCTAGGGGCGGCCGTAGAACGATTCCAAGCACCCCCTGCGGTAAAATCAGGGTTGGCCAGCACCCCAGGGAAGTGAGTTTTTCAATGCCACAGGGCACCCAATCCGCCACCGGTGGCAGGTCAACACCCACTACCGGGGGCGTCAAGGAACAACGTGTCACCAAGCAGCGACTCGCCGTCAGCGCCGCCTTGGATGAACTGGATGACTTCGTCAGCACGCAGGAGCTGTACCGGCTGCTCCAAAACAAGGGCATCTCGGTATCGCTGGCCACGGCCTACCGGATCCTGCAGTCGCTGGCAGACGACGGCCTGATCGACGTGCTCCGTAATGGCGACGGCGAGGCCGTATACCGGCGCTGCGCCGTTACCGGCCACCATCACCATCTGCTGTGCCGCAACTGCGGCAAGGCCGTGGAGGTGGAGGCTCCCGCCGTGGAGACCTGGGCCGCCAGGACCGCGGCGGAACACGGGTTCACCGAAGTGGCGCACACCGTGGAGATTTTCGGGCTCTGCCCGGAATGCACGGCCCGGAAGGCCGCCGGGACACTCTAGTCCGGCGGGACACTCCAGTCCGGCGGGTCACTACGCGGCTGCCGGGACACTCCAGTCCGGCGGGAAACTGTACCTAGACGGCGCGTGCAGGCTGGTCCCGCGACACCCTGCCGTTGAGGCCGCGGTTGGCCCGGACCCGGCCGATCACCCGGCACACCACGTAGATCAGGAATGACAAGGTTGTGACGTAAGGGCTGATGGGGATGCGGCTGCCCAGCGCCAGGAGAATTCCGCCCACCGTGGCCGTGAGTGCGAAGAGGACACTCAGGAGGACAATCAGCTTGGGCGACGTCGTTACCCTCAGCGCTGCGGCCGCCGGCGTAATCAGCAGGGCCAGCACCAGCAAGGCTCCCACGATCTGGATGGACAGTGCCACGGTGATGCCCAACAACACCATGAAGCCGATGGCGAGCCCGCGCACCGGGACTCCGCGGGCCTCTGCCATTTCAGGATCCACGCTCGCAAAGCCCAGGGGACGCCAGATCAGAACCAGGGCAGCCATGACCACAACCGCCGTTCCCGCCAGGGTCTGGAGCTGGACGGTATCCACGGACACTATCTGGCCCGTGAGCAGTCCGAACTTGTTGGCGGCACGTCCCTCATAGAGGGCCAGGAAAAGAATTCCCAGGCCCAGGCCGAACGGCATGATGACGCCGATGGTCGAGTTTTTGTCCCTGGCCCTGACGCCCATGAAGCCCAGTAGAACCGCCGCTGCCACCGAGCCCACCAGGGAGCCCAGGATGATGTCGGCTCCAATGAGCAACGCAAAAGCAGCACCGGCAAAGGACAACTCCGAAATGCCGTGGACCGCGAAGGCGAGATCGCGCTTCATCACGAACGTGCCCACCAGGCCGCCGAGCAGGCCCAGGACCGCTCCGGCCCAGATGGAGTTCTGGACCAGTGCCAGCAGTTCGCCGTAATTCTCGAAATTGAAGATGGTCTGCAGGATGCCATCGAGGTCCATCAGAACTCCTCCCCGGCAGCTGTGTGCGCATCGTCGTGGAAGTGCGTGGTGGCGTCCGGAAGCCCGACGACGACGAACCTGCCGTTGGTCTGGATGACCTCCACGTGGCTGTTGTACAGATCGGAGAGCACGTCGGTTGTCATGACTTCCTGCGGGGTGCCTACGCGGAAACGTCCACCGGCCAGGTAGAGGACACGATCCACGTAGTCGATCACGGGGTTGATTTCGTGCGTCACGAACACCACGGCACTGTTCCTCTTGTGGCACTGCTCATTAATAAGGGCACTCACGCCCTGCTGGTGGTTCAGGTCCAGCGAGAGCAGCGGCTCATCACACAGCAGCACAGCGGGATCGGTGGCCAGCGCCTGGGCAACGCGCAGGCGCTGCTGCTCCCCGCCGGACAATTGCCCCACGGGGACCTTGGCGTAGTCGGAGGCCCCGACGAGTTCCAGCAGTTCATCAACGCGCCGATTGACTTTTCCGGAGCCCAGCCGGACTCCCCAGCGGTGGCCGTCGATGCCCAGGGCTACCAGGTCCCTGGCACGTAGCGGGGTATCGGCAGCAAAAGATTTTTGCTGCGGAATGTACCCGATGGTGCGGCTCCCGCGCTCCACGGGGCGTCCGCCAAGGGTCACCGTTCCGGACTGCAGTTCCTGGAGTCCGAGGAGGACCTTGAGGAAGCTGGTCTTACCGCTTCCGTTCGGCCCCAGGACCGCGAAGAACTCGCCGGGGCTGATGTCGAGGTCAAGGCCCTTCCAGAGTGTCCGCTTGCCGAACTGAAGGCTCGCTTCGCGGAGGCTCACTACCGGTGTCAAAAGTTGTCCTCGATCCATGCGCATCCTGGGTGGGCGCAACTCAGTCAGTGGTGGGCAGTTTGCCTGGCGGCATCTGTCCTGGACGGACAGCCACCTGATTATCTTAGGCGATGCTATTTCGCCAGTGCGGCCGACATTGCCTCAACGTTGGCGGTCATCCACTGGAGGTAGTCCTTGCCCTCGGGAACGGTCTCGGTGAAGTCAACCACCGGCACGCCCGCAGCTTCGGCAGCCTTCTTCACGGACTCGGTCTGTGGACCTTCCGTTTGGCCGTTGTAGGCCAGCAGGCGGACTCCGGCCACGATGTCTGTGGTTTCCTTCAGGACGGAAGCGGGCACATCCGTCCCCTCTTCCACCGCCGAGCTGTAGGCCTCGGGCGTCTTGTTGACCAGCCCTGCGGCTTCAAGGAGGTACAGGGGAACGGGCTCCGTGATGGCTACCGGGGCGCCCTGTTGACTGGCTTTCAATGACTCCAGCTTTCCAGCCAACTCCGAAAGGCCGGTTTTGAAGCCGGCGGCGTTGTCTTTGAAGGTGGGAGCAGAAGCGGCATCCAAGGCACTGAGCTTCTCCGCCACCTTGTCCGCGAGCTTGCCCATGGCGCCCAGGCTGTACCAAACGTGCTCGTTGAACTCGCCGTGGTCGTGGCCATGGCCGTCTTCAGCGTGTGCGTCCTCGCTGTGGTTCTCCCCTTCGGGAGCCAGCCCGGATACTTCCACTGCGCTGACGATGTTTTCGTGGCCGATGTTGGTGTCGTCGGCGATTTTGTGGAGGAATCCGTCATAGCCTCCTCCGTTTTCCACGACGAGCTGCGCCTTGGAGACCACCAGCTTGTCTTGGGCGCTGGCTTCGTAGGAGTGGGGGTCCTGGCTCGTCTTGGTGATGATCGCCTTCACGTCCACCCTGTCACCGCCTACGGCTTTGACGATCTCCCCGTAGACATTGGTGGAAGTCACCACGTGCAGGACACCGGACGACGCCGACGGCGACTCCCCGCCGCCGCCCGCACCGGTACTTCCGGAGCAGGACGCAAGGGCCAGGGCAGCGATGGCGGAAACAGCGGCAACGGACAGACGGGCGGCGTAGCGACGCACGGAAACCTCGGATCTACTCATTCGAGAATGGGGCACAACAACAAATGGATGTGTCCAGTGTAGCTGCTAATAGGAATGATTCCTATTTAGAAAACAGGGATGCTGAATCCCTTACTGCTGCGGGTGCGGTCCGCCCAGCCTCCGGATGCCCGTGGCCTGCGTAGCGTCCCGGATCTCGCCCACGAGCTGCTCAATGACATCTTCAAGGAAGAGGACACCTTGGATATTCCCCTTGGGGCCAACCACGCGGGCCAAATGGGAGCCCGTCCGTTGCATCACGGACATGGCCCTTTCGATTTCGTCATCGGGCGAGAGGTTGGCAAAGGAACGGATGCGCCCCTCGGCAATGGGGTGCCTGCGCCCTTCCTCCGGGATGGACAGGATGTCCTTGACGTGCAGGTACCCGGCGAGTTCGCCGTCGTCGTCCACCATCGGGAAGCGCGAGAAGCCGGTACGGCTGACCGCTTTTTCCAACTCCACGGGAGTGGACGAGGTCTTGAGCATCACCAGCTTGTCCAGGGGCACCATGATGCTGGAAGCGGTGTGTTCGGAGAACTCAAGCGCGCCGGTCAGCAAACCGGCTTGGTCATCCACCAGGCCGTGCCTGGTGGACTCCTGCACGATCGACTGCACTTCCTCCAAGGTAAAGGAAGAGGAAACCTCGTCCTTGGGCTCGATCCGCATCAGGCGCAGGATGTGGTTGGCGAGCCAGTTCAAGGTCCAGATCACGGGCTTGACCATCCTGGCGATGAACACCAGCGGCGGCGCCAGCAGCAGTGCTGCCTTGTCCGCCACGGACACCGAAATGTTCTTCGGCACCATTTCGCCGAAGGTCACGTGCAGGAAAGTCACGAACAACAAGGCGATCCCAAAAGCGATCACATCGGCCAGTTCGACCGGAACACCCACCACTTCCAAGGGCCCGGCCAGCAGGTGGTGGATAGCCGGCTCTGCCACCTGCAGGATCAACAGCGAGCACACCGTGATGCCTAGCTGTGCGCAAGCAAGCATGAGAGACACGTTTTCCATGGCGAGCAGGGTAGTTTGAGCGCGCTTGGAGCCGCTTTCGGCCAGCGGCTCGATCTGGCTGCGGCGCGCGGACATGACGGCGAACTCGGCGCCGACAAAGAAGGCGTTGCCGATCAGAAGGACAACGAGCCACATGATGCCAACCCAATCGTTCACAGGGCACCTGCCTCATGGTTGCGCTCGTCGGTCCCCGCCGGGTTGTCCTGCGGTTCAGCTATGTGATGGAAACAGATCCTGTCGATCCTTCGACCATCCATCCTCGTGACCGTCAGCGTTCCGCCGTCGACCTCCACAGTGTCTCCCACCGTGGCGATGCGTCCCAGCTTGCTCATGACGTAGCCGCCAACGGTCTCGTAGGCCGATTCGTCAGGAACTTTCAGCCCAGGAATCTGCTCCGAGACTTCGTCCGGCCGCAGGAGACCGGGAAAATACCAATCCCCCGAAGCGCTCTGCAGCAATCCCGGACGAACCTTGTCATGTTCATCGGCAACCTCGCCCACAATTTCCTCCACCAGGTCCTCCAAGGTGGCGATTCCGGCCGTGCCGCCGTATTCGTCAAGGACCACCGCCAGTTGGAGGTTGCCCTCCCGCAGTTCGGCCAGCAGGGAGTCGAGGTGGATGGTCTCAGGGACACGCAGGACGTCGGTCATGATCGCACCGGCCTCCAGTTTGCCGCGGCGGTCGGCCGGGACAGCTACCGCCTTCTTGATGTGGACAACCCCACGGATGTCATCCGCTGAATCGCCGATCACGGGGAAGCGCGAATAGCCGGTCCGCCGGGCGGCATCCAGAATGTCCGACACGGGCTGGTCGGCGTCGATCGTCTCCATCCGGATACGCGGGGTCATGACATCCGCCGCGGTCCTGCCGGAGAAGTTCAGCGTTCGGGCCACGAAGTTCGCCGTACCTGCGTCAAGTGTTCCCAGTTCGGCTGACCGGCGGACCAGGGAAGCGAGCTCCGCGGGCGTCCGCGCTCCGGAGATCTCCTCCTTCGCTTCCAGGCCGAAGACGTTGAGGACCTTGTTCGAGAAGCCGTTCAACACCACAATGGCCGGCTTGAAGACCGCGGTGAAGACCAGTTGCGCAGGGGCAAGGCGCTTGCCCAAAGGAAACGCGAGGGCTATGGCCATGTTCTTGGGCACTAGCTCACCCAGGAGCATGGACAGAAGCGTGGCCAGCGCCATGGCCACAACCAACGCTACGGAGGCAGCGACTTCCGGGCTCAGGCCCAGCAGTGCCAGCGGTCCGCTCAGGAGATGACCCACGGAAGGCTCCATGACGAAACCCGTCAGCAAAGTGGTGAGCGTGATGCCCAGTTGGCAGCTGGACAGCTGCGTGGACAGAGACTTGAGGCATTTAAGAAGGGCTGCGGCGGCGTGGTCGCCGTCGTCCACGGCCCGCTGCACGCTGGCTTGGTCAAGCGCTACCAGGGAAAACTCGACAGCCACGAAGAAGCCGGTCCCCAGGATCAAGGCAAAACCGGCCAGGAGGAGAATCCATTCCATCTACCGCATCCCTCCACGGAGCGCGGACCTGAATACGGTCAGCGCATTGGCGGGGTGAGGGTCCGGCGGAGGTTGGTCGGGCGCAGCAGGAGACGACTCTGCGGGTCCACCGGCAGGGGCCGCCGGTTCATGATGGGCATGTGAACGGGTGCTGCCGGCGTGCTGGGTACGGTGTGCGGAGGTGCCGTCCAGGCTCCCCCGGCAGTACCCAGGCCGGCACCTGGATTTACTGTCCATAAGGGTTTTAGTCTACAGCCCGGGAAGCCGCGGGACCCGCGCTCCTTCCCGCAATCACAGGTGCCTGAGCATCGCTCACGAAAGCCGACATGATTTAGGTCACCACTATTGGCAGTTAACCAATGATCCTAACTAGACTGGCAAAGGTCTGAGTTCGCGGGACGCGGACCCTGGCACATCGTTGCGGAACAGCAACTGTGGCCAGCGGGAAAATAACACTCATGGAAGAGGCGTATTTCAAGTGCCAGAGCAGCCCAGCCACCGTCTACCAGAGGAATTTGGCGGAAACGAGTGGCTCGTTGACGAACTGTACGAGCGGTACCAGCAGGACAAGAATTCGGTCGACGCCAAATGGTGGCCGCTTTTCGAGTCCTTCAATACCAGCGAGGGCACTTCTTCCAACGGAAATTCTGCAGCCGCCACGGCTGCCAATCCCCCTACCCAAGTACTTCCCGTAGTAGCCCCGGCTGCAGCGGCTCCGGCACCGGCGCCGGCCGCGCCCAAGGCTGCTCCTGCCCCTGCGGCTGCCGCTCCGGCACCGGCACCGGCGAAGAAAGAACCGGCCACGGTTGCCAGGGACGGGGCAAAGAAGCCCACCGGCGGCAACGCGGCACAGCCGATCCCGGCCCAGCTGCCCAAGAACACCAAGGCGCCCACGGCGCCGGAAGAGGACGTCGTTTCAGTCCTCCGCGGCCCCGCAAAGGCCATCGCCTCCAACATGGTCACCAGCCTCGAAGTGCCCACCGCCACCAGCGTGCGGGCAGTACCGGCCAAGTTGCTCATTGACAACCGCGTAGTCATCAACTCCAACCTTGCCCGCGCCCGCGGCGGCAAGGTGTCCTTCACGCACCTCATTGGCTACGCCGTGGTCCGCGCGCTTTCCCAGTTCCCGTCGATGAACGTCTACTACGACGAAATCGATGGCAAGCCCAGCGCAGTCCAGCCCGCCCACGTCAACTTCGGCATCGCCATTGACATGCCCAAGCCCGACGGCACCCGCCTCCTGATGGTTCCCAACATCAAGAAGGCGGAGACCATGGACTTCGCGGAGTTCTGGCACACCTATGAGGACCTCATCAAGCGTGCCCGGAACGGCAAGCTCACCGCCGACGACCACGCCGGCACCACCGTGTCCCTCACCAATCCCGGCGGCATCGGCACTGTCCACTCGGTTCCCCGCCTCTCCAAGGGCCAGGCTGCGATCATCGGCGTCGGCGCGCTCGACTACCCGGCCGAGTTCCAGGGCGCGAGCGAGAAGATCATCGCCCAGAACGCCATCAGCAAGATCCTCACGCTGACCTCCACCTACGACCACCGCGTCATCCAGGGTGCAGGCAGCGGCGAGTTCCTCAAGCTGGTCCACCAGCTCCTCCTGGGCGCCCAGAACTTCTACGACGAGATCTTCGAAGCGCTGCGCATTCCGTACGAACCCGTCCGCTGGAGCCCGGACCTCCAGGTTGATCCGGCAGACGAAATCAACAAGGTTGCCCGGATCCAGCAGCTCATCCACTCCTACCGGGTCCGCGGCCACCTGATGGCCGACACCGATCCCCTGGAGTACGTCCAGCGCAAGCACCCGGACCTTGACGTCCTCACCTACGGCCTGACCCTGTGGGACCTGGACCGCGAATGGCCCACGGGCGGTTTCGGCGGCAAGCCGCAGCTGAAGTTCCGTGACATCCTCGGCGTCCTTCGCGACGCTTACTGCCGCACCACCGGCATCGAGTACATGCACATCCAGGAACCTGCCGAGCGCAAGTGGTTCCAGGACGAACTGGAGCACCCCTACTCCAAGCCCAGCCGCGAAGAACAGCTGCGCATCGTCTCCAAGCTCAATGCCGCAGAGGCTTTCGAAACCTTCCTGCAGACCAAGTTCGTCGGCCAGAAGCGGTTCTCGCTTGAAGGCGGCGAGTCCCTGATTCCGCTGCTGGACGCCATCATCTCCGATGCTGCCGACGACGGACTGGACGAGGTGGCCATCGGTATGGCGCACCGCGGCCGCCTGAACGTGCTGACCAACATCGCCGGCAAGACCTACGCCCAGGTGTTCCGTGAGTTCGAAGGCACCCAGGATCCGCGCTCCGTGCAGGGTTCCGGCGACGTCAAGTACCACTTGGGTACCGAAGGCACCTTCACCTCGGACAACGGCAAGCAGACCAAGGTGTACCTGGCGGCCAACCCGTCCCACCTTGAAGCCGTCGACCCGGTCCTGGAAGGCATTGTCCGCGCGAAGCAGGACCGCCTGGACCAGGGCGAGTCCTTCCCCGTCCTGCCCATCATGGTCCACGGCGACGCCGCCTTTGCAGGCCAGGGTGTTGTTGCTGAGACCCTCAACCTCTCCCAGCTCCGCGGCTACCGCACCGGCGGCACGATCCACGTGATCGTGAACAACCAGGTGGGCTTCACTACGGCTCCGTCCTCCTCGCGCTCGTCCACGTACTCCACGGACGTCGCGAAGATGATCCAGGCACCGGTCTTCCACGTGAACGGTGACGATCCCGAGGCTGTTGTCCGCGTGGCGCAGCTGGCGTACCAGTTCCGCCAGCGCTTCCACAAGGACGTCGTCATCGACATGGTCTGCTACCGCCGTCGTGGGCACAACGAGGGCGACGACCCCTCGATGACGCAGCCGCTGATGTACAACCTCATCGAGGCCAAGCGCTCCGTCCGCAAGCTGTACACCGAATCCCTGATCGGCCGTGGCGACATCACCGAGGAAGAAGCCGAGCAGTTGCTCCGCGACTACCAGGAGCGCCTGGAGCGGGTCTTCGCGGAGACGCATGCAGCGCAGACCTCGCCTATCCCGATCATCACTGCGGACTCTGCAGCTGTATCGGACATCGAGCGTCCCATTGCCCAGCAGGCGGACTTTGGCACCAACTCCCCCGCGTCCACGGCCATCTCGGCCGAAACCCTTGCACGGATCGGCAAGGCCCACGTGGAGATCCCCGATGGCTTCACCGTGCACTCCAAGCTCAAGCAGCTGCTGGAGAAGCGCGAGCAGATGTCCCGTGAGGGCGGCATCGATTGGGGCTTTGGCGAGATCGCAGCCTTTGGATCGCTCATCATGGAAGGCGTTCCCGTCCGCCTGGCCGGCCAGGACTCGCGCCGTGGCACGTTCGTCCAGCGCCACGCAGTCTTCCACGACCGCGCCAACGGCAACGAGTGGCTGCCCCTGGCGAACCTCTCTGACGACCAAGCCAAGCTGTGGATCTACGACTCCCTCCTGTCCGAATACGCAGCCATGGGCTTCGAATACGGATACTCCGTGGAGCGTCCGGATGCCCTGGTGCTGTGGGAGGCGCAGTTCGGCGACTTCGTCAACGGTGCGCAGACCATCATTGACGAGTTCATCTCCTCGGCAGAGCAGAAGTGGGGCCAGCGTTCTTCACTGGTCCTGATGCTGCCGCACGGCTATGAAGGCCAGGGCCCGGACCACTCCTCGGCCCGCATTGAGCGCTTCCTGCAGCTGTGCGCTGAGGACAACATGATCGTCGCGAATCCGACGACGTCCGCATCGCACTTCCACCTGCTTCGCCGCCAGGCCTACAGCCGGCCCCGCAAGCCGCTGATCATCTTCACGCCGAAGCAGTTGCTGCGCCTCAAGGGCGCCGCGTCCGCCGTCGAGGACTTCACTACCGGTGCATTCCGGCCGGTCATCGGCGAGCACGAGCTCCAGCCGGCCAATGTGGACCGCGTAGTCCTGGTGTCCGGCCGCTTGTACTACGACCTCCTGTCGAACCGCCAGAAGTCCGGCGACACGTCCACTGCGATCATCCGCGTGGAGCAGCTCTACCCGCTGCCCATGGCTGAGATCGAAGCTGAGCTCGCCAAGTACCCGAACGCCGACATCGTGTGGGCACAGGATGAGCCTGCCAACCAGGGTCCGTGGCCGTTCATGGGCCTGAACCTGGCACCGCAGCTGGATCGCAAGGTCCGCCTGGTGTCGCGTCCGGCATCGGCTTCCACCGCGGCCGGTTCCATGAAGCGTCACGCTGCTGAACAGGATGCCCTGATCAAGCAAGTGTTCGAACGTCAGTAGAAGGAAATCTGCCCGGCCCGAGGCGCCTTGTGCGTCTCAGGCCGGGCAGTTCTGTTTAATGGGACAGATACCCGGTTCGCAAACCGGCGCCGTCGTAAGCCGGGCATGGACCGTAACGAGTGTGAAGAGGTAACCGTGGAAGACAGGAAGCTGCGCATAGCAGCCGTGGGAGACGAACTGCTGGCGGGGCTCGGTGACCCGCGTGCTTTGGGCTGGTTGGGCCGGGTCCTGGCGCGTACGCCGCAGGAGGCGGTTGCGGTTGAGTCCTTCGCGCTCCCCTGCCCCATGGAGGGCACTGAGGGCCTGGCGGCGCGGTGGCAGGATGAGGCCGGACGGCGGTTCAGCGATACCCACGAGAACCGGCTGGTCATCGGCCTCTCGGGACGGGACCTTGAGTTCGGTCTTTCCACAGCCCGCAGCCGCCTGAACCTGGCGAACATCCTTGACGGTGCGTCGCACAGCGGGGTGGAAGTCTTCGTGGTTGGTCCCCCGCCCACGCTTGATCCGGCACGTAACAAGCGCCTGGCCGAGTTGAACACCGCCTTCGCTGACGTGACCACCCGGCGGAACCATCACTACGTGGACACGTTCTCCCCGCTGCTAAATCATGAGCAATGGCGTACCGACCTCGCAGCAAACGGAGGCACGCCCGGACAGGCCGGCTATGGATTGATCGCCTGGCTCGTGTTGCACCGCGGGTGGTTCCAGTGGCTTAACATCGCGCAGCCCGAGTAGGCGGTCTCCCGGCTCCGGCCCCGGCAACCATTGCCATCCGCCAAATCGCGATATATCGTGTTTTCATCAAACGCGATATATCGCAATTGGAGGGATCATGTCAGACGAGTTATGGACCGTGACCGGCCCGCAAACCATCGAGGTGGACGACGTCCGGTCGCTCAAGCTTGGAATCGTAAAAGGCCGCTTCGACGTGGTGACCCACGATCAGCCGTTCGTCCGGATCGAGGTGAGCGAAATCAGCGGGGATCCCCTCACCATAACCCTGGTCAACGGCCGCTTGGAGATCAGGCACCAGCTCCAAGGACCGCAGGGTTGGTTCCGTAACCTGATGGGGACCGTCAACAACACCAGCACCAATTCGGTGATAGTCGGCGTAGCGCTGCCTCCCGGAGTGGACGTAGAGGCCGGAACGGTCAGCGGTGACGGACTGGTGGCAGGTATCAGCGGCCGCATCCGGCTCAATACGGTCTCCGGATCGGTCATGGCCGACGGCACCAATGGAGAACTGCACGTCAACACCGTCAGCGGCGAAGTCATCGCCAGAAACCACGACGGCGTCCTGACCGCCAAGAGCGTTTCCGGTGAAGTAACCGCCTCGGGCACGTTCTCGAACGTCCGTGCATCCACCGTCAGCGGGGACCTCACCTTTGAGCTCCAGGATTTCACCAACGATTTCGGGGCCAATTCCGTCTCCGGTGACCTCACCATCCGGCTGCCGCACGACGTCGGGCTTGACGTCGTGGCCAAGTCGGCCAGCGGCTCTGTGGTCATTGATGACCGCCTGTACGCGCAGCCGGGAAGCAACGTCCATACCATTGTGGGCCCTGACGAGAAGCTTATGCTGTTGCGCACCAACACCGTCTCCGGCAAGACGTACATCATGCACGCCCCCGCGCCTGCTCCGGAAACCGACAGCCCGGTGTCCGGCGGAACGGGGCTCTGATGCCTCCGGTCTTCGCCCACGGGGCGCTCAGGCTTTACCTGCTGGCGCTGCTCGAGCCCGCGCCGAAACACGGCTACGAACTCATCAAGGCACTCGGCGAACGGTTCGGTGGAACCTATTCACCCAGCGCCGGAACCATCTATCCGCGGTTGGCCAAGCTGGAGGAGGAAGGCCTGGTGGCCACCGAATCAGAGGGCAGGCGGACCACATACTCCATCACTGACGCGGGCCGTGCCGAACTTGACCGCAGACGCCAGGAACTGGCCGACGTCGAGGAGACCATCTCCGCCTCCGTCCGGAGGCTGGCTGACGGACTGAGGGCTGATATCCGGAGCAACATGCGCGGACTCAGGGCTGATCTTGCCGCTACTGCCGAGGCGGCACGAACCACTGCGCGAACCTCTGCACGCACCCCGACCGCCGGCGAAAGCACGTACGCCTACTCCCCCGAGGGACAGCGGATCCTCAAGGAAGCCGAACTCATGGTCCAGTCCTTCCGCGATGACATCCGGATGGAGCTGCGGAAACAAGGCGCGGCGCATCCCTTGTCACCGATGGCTCTGGAGACAGTCCGGACTGTCCTGGACCAAGCCCGCATCTCCATCCGGAACTCGCTTCGAAGCTGAGTCCGGACTTCCCGGTTCGCGAGGCCCTGCCCGGATGTGCGAAACTGGAGGGCAGCTTTATTGTGAATCAATCATTGAAGGAGGCCAGCTATGAGCAAGCGTGCACGTAAGCGTCGTGACCGTAAGCGCGGCGGCGCAAACCACGGCAAGCGCCCCAACACCTAAGCCAGAGGCTTGGAGTCAAGGCTTAAAGCAAAGGCCCCGGAAACCATGCGGTTTCCAGGGCCTTTCGCGTTTAAGCGGCTTTGGTCAGCGGACCTGCGGCCGGTTCAGGCCTCCACGGGCTTGATCGAGTGGATCCTGTCAAGAATGGAGTTCTTGAGGTTCTCCGGCGCAGATTCGGTGCAGGAGCGCTTGACCATGGTGCGGATGAGGCACTCGAGATCGTACTGCTCGGAGCACTCCTCGCAACCGTCCAAGTGCTGCTTGATCTCGCCGAGGTCCTCACGGGTCAGTGCGCCGTCGAGGTACTCGTAGATACGCTGCATGCGCGTATCGTCGCAATCGCCCAATCCCTGGCAGTCGCTCATTTCTCTTTCTCCTGATTGTTGCTACCGGCCGTGGCCTGGTCTTCTGTCTGGGCCCGGAAGCCCCGTTCGGCGGCGTAGTCCGCCAGCATGTCCCGGAGCATCTTCCTGCCGCGGTGCAGGCGCGACATGACGGTGCCGATCGGGGTATTCATGATCTCTGATATCTGCTTGTACGCATACCCCTCGACATCCGCGAAGTAGACGGCCAGGCGGAACTCTTCCGGGATGGACTGCAAGGCATTCTTGACGTCCGAATCCGGGAGATGGTCGAGGGCCTCGGCTTCTGCGGAGCGCAGTCCCGCGGACGTGTGCGACTCCGCCTTGGCCAGCTGCCAGTCCTCGATCGTGTCCGAGTTGGACTGCAGGGGTTCCCGCTGCCGCTTCCGGTAGAGGTTGATGTAGGTATTGGTCAGGATCCGGTACAGCCAGGCTTTGAGGTTCGTGCCCGGCTTGTATTGGTGGAACGCAGAGAAGGCCTTGGTGTAAGCCTCCTGGACCAGGTCCTCGGCATCGGACGGGTTGCGCGCCATGCGCATCGCCGCCGAGTAAAGCTGGTCCACATACTGCATGGCGTCGCGCTCAAAGCGTGCCCGGCGCTGCTCGGCGGTTTCGGTGGAAGGATCGACGGCGGCCGGGGCCTGAGCGTCGTCGTCGGCTGCCTGGTCCGTGGCCGCTGCGGCCGGTTCAATGGTGCTCATCGATGCCAAGTCTACTGTCAGCTGCAGTGAATCCAGCTGCGCGGGCGACGTGGGCCCTGGTAAATCCGTGCGGTCCCTCACCAAGGTCAAAAAACCAACTCCGTTCGTGAAGCGGCAACACCATGCCGCGGCCCGGTCTTCACCGCGCCTTCTGTTCACAACGGCCACCGGTGGGTAAATATTCCGCAAAGGTGCAAGACTAGAGCAGACTGCACCCCTTGAACACGACGTCAAACGACGCCTGTGGCCAATCATCCAGGAGGCAAGACATGTCTGTAATCCGTTTCCTCGCGCGACCCATGCTCGCATCAAGTTTCGTCATTACCGGGCTGGACAAACTGAAGAACGCGGATGACACTGCCAGGCAGTTATCGCCGGTACTTCGCCGGGCTTCCGAGTCCCTGCCTTTCCAGACAGACGAGAAAGTCCTGGCCCGCGTCATCGGTGGCGCGCAGTTGGGAGCAGGTGCCCTCCTCGGCCTGGGAAAAATGTCCCGTTTCGCTGCCACCGTGCTCGCTTTGACCTCGGCGCTAAACACCTACGTGGAGTGGCGCTCAGCGGATATCAGCACCAAGGAAGGCCGTAACGCACGCCGTGCCCAGCTGCTGAAGAACATTTCCCTGACCGGAGGCGTGCTGCTCGCTTCCGTGGACACTGCCGGACGCCCCAGCCTGGCATGGCGCGCCGAACACCTTGCCGCCGACGCAAAGAAAGTCACCGGGAAGCAGATCAAGCGCGCAGACAAAGCAGTACGCAAGGCCGTCGACCACGCAGTTGGAGCATAAGGAAGCATGACTGGTACCACCGCAGCAAACACCGGCACGGAAAGCGCCGCAGCACAATCCCTCTGGCCGGCGCCCTTTGCCAAGCAGCCGGTCGATGCCACGGTAACGGTACCGGGCTCCAAGTCCTTAACCAACAGGTTCCTGATCTTGGCGGCCCTGGCTGATGGGCCGTCAAGGTTGCGGGCTCCCCTGCACTCGCGGGACTCCGCCTTGATGGTCCAGGCCTTGCGCCACTTGGGAGCGACCGTCACCGAGGTGCCGGGCGACGGGGACTACGGTCCCGACCTCGAGATCAGCCCCATCAGTTCGACGGACACTCCCTCCGACACCTCCATCGACTGCGGCCTTGCCGGAACGGTCATGAGGTTTGTTCCCCCTGTGGCGGCCCTCCGCCGGGGAACTGCTGTCTTCGACGGCGACCCCCATGCCCGCAAGCGCCCCATGGGAACCATCATCGAGGCGCTCGTAGCCCTTGGGGTTCCGGTTCGCGCCGAAGGCGGCAGGACGCCGTCGGCCCTGCCTTTCGCGGTGGAAGGCACCGGCAAAGTCCGCGGCGGGCATCTCGTGATAGATGCCAGTGCCTCGTCGCAGTTCGTATCGGCGTTGTTGCTGGTGGGCGCGCGCTTCACCGAAGGCCTGCATCTTGAACATGTCGGCAAGCCGGTGCCAAGCCTCGACCACATCAGCATGACAGTATCCGTGCTCCGCAGCGTAGGGGTCAGCGTGGACGATTCGGTGCCCAACCATTGGCGCGTGGCTCCCGGCCCCATCCGTGCCTTCGACCAGCGCATCGAACAGGACCTGTCCAACGCCGGTCCCTTCCTGGCCGCCGCGCTGGCCACCCGCGGCACCGTCAGAATCCCCAACTGGCCCCTCCGGACAACCCAGGTGGGTGACCTCTGGCGCAGCATCCTCACCACCATGGGGGCAACCGTCACGCTGGAAGACGGCACGCTCACCGTCACGGGCGGTCCCGACATCAAGGGGGCGGACTTTGACGAGACCAGCGAACTGGCTCCCACCGTTGCCGCCCTGTGCGCTTTGGCCAGCGGACCCTCCCGCCTGACCGGGATCGCCCACCTCAGGGGCCACGAAACGGACCGGCTCGCCGCGTTGGTGAACGAGATCAACCGCCTCGGCGGGGACGCGGAAGAAACCGCGGACGGTCTCATCATCCGTCCGGCTGCCCTGCACGGCGGCGTCGTGCACAGCTATGCGGACCACCGCATGGCTACGGCGGGTGCCATCCTCGGGCTCGCCGTGGAAGGGGTGGAAGTGGAAGACATCGCCACGACTTCCAAAACGATGCCCGAATTCCCGCACATGTGGGCAGCCATGCTCGGGCAGGCTACCCACGATTCCGGCGAATTCCCACAGGCGGGCACAACCGGGGGCAACCGCTGACCATGGGCCGCGACGCACGCTCCTGGGACGAATCGGATGTCCGCATCCGTCCGAACAAGAAGGGTTCCAGGCCCCGCACCAAGGACCGTCCCAGCCACGACGACGCCGTGGTGGGACGAATCATCACGGTCGACCGCGGGCGCTACACGGCGATCGTGGGCGAGGACTCTGACAACGAACGCGTAGTCATTGCAGCCAGGGCCCGCGAACTCCGCCGCACGCCGGTGGTTCCGGGCGATTTCGTTGCCTTGGTGGGCGATGTCTCCGGCAGCCCCGATACCCTGGCGCGGCTGGTCCGCGTCGAAGAACGCCGGACCCTGTTGCGTCGCAGCGCCGATGACACGGACCCGATCGAGCGGGTAGTGGTGGCGAACGCCGACCAGCTGGTAGTGGTGGTGGCCGCGGCCAACCCGGAGCCGCGTACAGGTTTCATCGACCGCGCCTTGGTGGCAGCCTACGACGCCGGCATAGAGCCGCTGCTGCTCATCACCAAGGCGGACGTCAAGGATCCGGCGGAACTTCTTTCGAACTACCTCAGCCTGGACTTTCCGGTCATCATCAGCCGCACGGCGGATTCACAGGCATCCGGCATCGATGCCCGCTCGGACGACGGCTTGTCCGCCCGGCTCGACAGCGAAGCGGTGTCCCGCCTGCGGGACCACCTCGATGGAAAAGTGACCGTCATGCTGGGGCACTCCGGCGTCGGCAAGTCCACCATGGTCAATGCGCTGACGGGCGCGGAACGGGCAACCGGCGGAGTCAACGCCGTGACGGGCCGCGGCCGGCATACTTCATCGTCGGCCCTGGCCCTCAAGCTGGCCGACGCTCCTTCGGGCAGCTGGATCATCGATACTCCCGGCATCCGTTCCTTCGGATTGGCCCACGTTGACCCGGACCGGATCCTGCACTCCTTCCCGGACCTCGAGCCCGGTACCGAAGACTGCGAACGGGGCTGCAAACACGACGCCAACGCCGTCAACTGCGGACTGGACGCCTGGGTCAACGAAGGGCATGCCGGACCTTCCGGCACCGCAAGGCTGGCGTCCCTGCGCCGGCTCCTCGGAGCGGACCCACGCCTGGAGGCGAAGGAAACCAAGGAACTCGGCACCGTCAACTGAGACGGGAAAAGCACCACTTCCCGGGTGCAGGGATTGTTTCGCGATAGTTTGGTGGCATGACCCAACCCGTTTCCAGTTACAACGATGACCTGCGGCTGGCCCACGTCCTGGCCGATTCGGTGGACGCCCAGACCATGGACCGGTTCAAGGCCCTGGACCTGCAGATCGAAACCAAACCCGACCTGACGCCGGTCACCGATGCGGACAAGGCCGCCGAGGAAGCCATCCGCGGCCAGCTCTCGCGTTCGCGTCCCCGCGACGCCGTGCTGGGCGAAGAGTTCGGCAGCAGCGGCCATGGATCGCGGCGCTGGATCATCGACCCCATCGACGGGACGAAGAACTTTGTTCGAGGGGTGCCGGTGTGGGCGACCTTGATCGCCCTCGTTGACGAGGACGAGCCCGTGGTGGGTGTGGTCAGCGCGCCGGCACTCGGCAAACGCTGGTGGGCCGCCAAGGGCATGGGAGCCTACACAGGGCGGTCCCTCGCATCGGCCACCCGTTTGAAAGTCTCCAATGTCTCTTCGTTGGCGGACGCGTCACTGTCCTTCTCGAGCCTTTCGGGATGGAAGGAGCGCGGAAACCTGGACGAATTCCTTTCCCTCACTGACGACGTCTGGCGGACCCGCGCCTTCGGGGATTTCTGGTCCTACTGCCTGGTGGCCGAAGGTGCCGTGGACATCGCCTGCGAACCGGAACTAAACCTGTACGACATGGCTGCCTTGGTGCCGATCGTCACGGAGGCCGGCGGCAGGTTCACCTCGCTTGAGGGCGAAGACGGCCCCTTCGGCGGCAACGCGCTGGCCACCAATTCCATCCTCCACTCAGAGGTCCTGAAGCGTCTCAACCCGGAGATCGACGATCTCCTTTAGCGCGCTCCGGCAACAGCCGAACCGTAATGCTGCGAATAATCGACGGCGACAAACCCACTTCAGGGTGCCATCGCCGTCGATTATTCGAACAAAACGGGATTCGGCTCTCTCCGTAACAAACCGCTTAACAAACTCCTCCCGCTTTGAATCGTCCACGGAAGGTGTCCTAGTCTCTTCTACAGGTCACGAGTGCCAGCGCTAAACCCCGGTTTGCTGGCCGGCAACCCTCCATTCGCGGTGGGGTGCCCCGGGTGACGACCAGGCCGGTCCGGAACGGATACGGCAAGCGCGGATCCCTTGGAGGGGTCCTTCTTGAGTGAGGTCCCATGAGCACTGTTACGTTCGATTCCACCGTCCTGCCCGCTTTCGGAGATGACCACGCGGCCCACGAAGCCCTCGCAGCGCGACCGCTGGCCGCCGTCACAGGAGCAGAGCTGCAGGCTCCCCTGATCCAAGGGGGCCACGTCAGGTACGCAAACCTTGACTACGGAGCGTCGGCCCCGGCACTGACCATCGTCTCTGCCTACTTGAATGAAATCCTGCCCTATTACGCCAGTGTGCACCGTGGCGCCGGTTACGCATCCCAAATCAGCACGTCCGTCTATGAAAACTCGCGGAACATCGTGCGGGACTTCGTTGGCGGCCGGCCGGATGATTCAGTCATCTTCACCCGCAACACCACCGATTCGCTGAACCTCCTCGCCGGATGCCTCCCCCAGCTTGACGGCGCACCGGCCGGTGAAGTGCTGTACCTCGACATTGAGCACCACGCCAACCTGCTTCCCTGGCAGGGCGTACCGCACCGCAGCGTCATCGCCTCCCCCACGTTGTCTGCCACCATCGCCAACCTGCGCGATGAATTGAGCCAGGGCGGAATATCCCTGCTCGCTGTGACCGGCGCTTCCAACGTCACCGGCGAAATCCTGCCGATTGCAGAGCTCGCAGCGTTGGCGCATGAGTTCGACGCGCGGATCGTCGTCGATGCAGCCCAGCTCGCCCCGCACCGGCGCATCAACATTTCCGAGAGCGACGTGGACTACGTCGTCTTCTCGGGGCACAAGCTCTACGCGCCCTTCGGCGCAGGCGTCGTGGTCGGCCGTCCCGATTGGCTCGACGCCGGAACCCCACACCTTGCCGGCGGCGGCGCCGTTCGTGAAGCGCGCCTGGATTCGGTGAGCTGGGCAACTGGTCCGGCCCGGCACGAGGGCGGCTCCCCCAACGTCCTGGGGGCAGCCACCTTGGCGCGGGCTACCCAGGTGCTGGCCGGCTTGGACCAACAGGACTGGCACAACCATGAGGTGGCAATCCGATCCTTCCTGGTTGAGGGCTTGGAATCCATTGAAGGGGTCACCGTCCACCGGATCTTCAGTGATTCCACCGACACCATCGGCGTCGTCAACTTCTCCGTTGAAGGCTTCGACGCGGGACTGGTGGCGGCTTACCTGGCCGCCGAGCACGGCGTGGGCCTGCGCGATGGCCGTTTCTGCGCCCACCCGCTCCTGAAGCGCCTCGGCTTGCCGTCCGGTTCACTGCGCGCCAGCTTCGGCGTCGGCTCCCGGCTTGAGGACGCTGCCAGGCTGCTGGCCGGCATCCGGCAACTGAAGACCACCGGACTTGGCTGGGATTACGTCGTGGACGAGGGCCGTTGGGTCCCCTCAAACGATCACCGCAGCTACCCGGAGTGGGCGCCCAATACGCCCGGAACCGCCGGGGCCGCTCCCTGCACCGTGGACTAGGAGCCTTCCCGGCCTTGGCGCCACGTTGCTGCGGTAGATTCTTTGGGTATCCCTGACTACTGCCGCTGAAGGAGTCCCCCGCGTGTCCACGCGTTCAAGCAACGAATCCGGAGGATCACTGCCCTCCGGCCTCCCGGTTTCTTCCGGAGGTGCCGGACGCGCCGGACGCGCCGGCGGCCCAAAGCTGCACGCGCACCGACGTCGGGAACTGGGGCAGAGCTTCCAGGACGGCGGCGAACATTATGATCGGGTCCGCCCCGGGTACCCGGCGGATTCCGTCGATTGGCTGCTGCCCCCGAACGCACGGACCGCGGCCGATATTGGCGCAGGGACAGGCAAATTCACAGCACTGCTGCTCGACCGGGGCCTGCAGGTCAGCGCCGTCGACCCTTCCGCGGACATGCTGGACCAGCTGCGGAAGAACTGCCCGCAGGCGCACGCCGTTGAAGGTACTGCCGAAGTGACGGGACTGGCGGACTCAGTTTTCGACGTCGTCAGTGTCGCCCAGGCCTGGCACTGGTGCGATCCGCTCAAGGCAAGTACCGAGATTGCCCGGATCCTCCGTCCGCACGGAACGCTCGGCCTCATCTGGAACCAACTGGACACCTCCGTGGCCTGGGTTCATCGCCTTTCACGCATCATGCATGCCGGTGATGTCCATAAGCCGGGGTTCCGGCCAGTGGTGGGCCCGGAGTTCGAGAACCTCGAAAGCCACGTCACCAGCTGGCAGGACGCAGTGTCCCCCGAGGACATCATGGAACTGACCAAGTCCCGCAGCTACTACCTGCGCGCCAATCAGGCCACCCGGGAGAAAGTGATGGGCAACCTGGAGTGGTACCTCTACGAGCACTTGCACCATGCCCGCGGCGAGCTCCTCGCCTTGCCGTACGTGACGCACACCTGGCGGGCCCGCAAGGCCTGAGCCGGCGGCCACGGTAGGCTTGGAACGTGAAGACCAGCACGCCCTCCTCCTCGATCGAGGACTACGTCAAGGTCATCTACTCCTACACGGAGTGGCAGGACAAGCCGATCACTTCCTCGCAACTTGCCCAGCGGTTGGGGGTTGCCAACTCGTCGGTGTCCGAGATGGTCCGCAAGCTCAAGGACCAGGGCCTGGTAGACCACCAGCCTTACAGCGCCATTCGGTTGACCCCTGAAGGCATGCGGCTGGCACTGTCCATGGTGCGCCGGCACCGGCTGATTGAGACGTACCTCGTTGAAGAACTGGGCTATAGCTGGGACGAGGTCCACGATGAAGCCGAGATGCTGGAGCATGCCGTCTCCGACACCTTCATCGAAAGGATGTCCGCGAAGCTCGGCCATCCCGTGCGGGACCCGCATGGTGACCCGATCCCCGCGTCGGACGGATCGGTGGAGTTGCCGCATGCCTACCGCCTGATCGAACTCGACGAGGGCCATTCCGGCCGTATCACCCGCATCAGCGATGAGAATCCCGATTTGCTGCGCTACTTGGCCGCCGAGGACATTTCCCTGGATGCCCGCGTGGAAGTGGTGGGGCGCAAGCCCTTCGGAGGGGCCTTGGTGGTCCGCGTGGGCAGCGGGTCCGCCCGGCGCGAATTCGACCTTGCCGACGAAGTAACCTCAGCACTCTGGGTCCAGAGCACAGAAACCCACGAAGGCTGTGTCCTCACGCGCTGACTCAAGCGGGCACCTGGCGGTCAGCCTGGCTGGTGGGCCGTGCCGCCGTCGTCGGCCGCTTTTCCGCCTTCGCTGCCAGAAGCATCCGCCGGCTGTCCCCCCGCAGGAGGTACTTCGTTCCGGATTCCGACGGCGGAGGCCAGGCCACCCAGGAAGAACAGTCCCGCTGTGACCCAGAGAGCGGCATAGAGGCCCTCCCTGGTGAAAGCGGGACCGACGATGAGACCTGCGAAGGCAATACAAATGAGGCCGGCTATGCGGGCCACTGCGTTGTTGACGGCAGATCCTATGCCTGCCTCCTCCGTTGGCACAGCACCGAGAATGGCTGCGGTGAGCGGTGCAACCAAGGTGGCGAGCCCCACGCCGAACACCACTTGGCCGGGGAAGACCTGCGTCCAATAATCCAACGGTTCCTGGATGGATAGCGACATGAGGAACCCGGCACCGCACAGCAAAGGGCCCGCCGTCATGAACCACCGGGGCCCGTGCTTACCGGCCAGTCCGCCGAAGTACGAGGCAGCCAGCATAAGGATCACGGTTCCGGGCAGCAGGGCGATCCCCGCCGTCGTGGCACCCATGCCGCCCACCTGCTGAAGGTAAATGCCCAGGACGAAGAATCCCTGGGAAATGGCACCGTAGATGGCCAGCGTGGCCAGGTTGCCCCAGCCGACATTCCGGATGCCAAACAGCCGCAGCGGCAGCATGGGTTCTGCGGTCCTGTTCTCATGGAGCAGGAAAAGCACCAAGGCGAGGACGCCCACCACCAACGGCAGCCAAACCTGCGGGGCCGACCACCCCAGGCGACCCTGCTCAATGAAGGCAAAGACCGGGCCGCCAAGCCCCACCATCGCCAGGGCAGCTCCGGTGTAGTCGATCTTCTTGCTCTTGTCCCTTGCGGCATCGGAACTTCGCAGCCGCACCAGCATCGGCCAGATCACCGCGGCGGGAATGACGTTGATGAAGAAGATGACACGCCAGGACAGCAGGTCAACGGAGACGCCCCCGATCAAAGGCGCAACGATCGCCGCCGCACTCGTCCAACCGGACCATTGGCCAATGGCCTTGGATTGGGCCGGACCGGAGAACACCGTCACGATCATCGCCAGGGAACTTGGTACCAGGAGCGCGCCGGCAATCCCCTGCAGGGCGCGGGAGATCACCAGCATTTCCCCGTTCCATGCCAAGCCGCACAGAACCGAGGTGACTGCGAAGCCGGTCAGTCCCCATTCGAGGATCCTCGCCCGGCCAAAATGGTCCGACAGCGAACCGGCAACAAGGATGAGGGAACCCAAGGTCAGCAGATAGGCATCCACCACCCATTGTTGGATCACCAGGCCGCCGCCCAATTCGCGCCCGATCGCCGGCAGCGCGAGATTGACCACAAAGCCATCCAGGATGGCGATGAAAGATGCCACGATCGCCACCACCAAGACCCGCCGCTGCAAGGGTGTGCTGGGTGGCAGGGCCGCTTCAGCCGTCATGTGCACAGCCTACGCTTGCCGTATCGTTGAGTGGTGATCAGCAGACGTGATGCCGCTTTGGCCCTTGATATCTCCATGGAAATGGCCCAGCGCCACGGCATCCCGCCCCGGCTGTCGGAATCGGACCTTCGAGATCTCCAGGACAACCCGCCGCCATGGTTGGTGCAGTCCCGCGCAAACCGTACCGGCAAACGTCCGGTGTGGGTGCACCTGGACTGCGCGGTCTGCAACTATTCCGAGGCAGTCAGGCCCAAGAAATGGTGGCCGGAGTTCTCATTCGTCTACTGCGGGCATCACCGCAGCAGGGAGCTGCCCGAGTTGTTCGCCGGGGACGTACGAACCGAGTATGAGGGTATCGGCAGCCGCTTCGTGGGCGTCGTGGACGTCCGCGCCGAAGACCAATAACCTCTTCCGGTCGTCCTGGCATCTGACCGGGAAGCCAAGGCCGCCTCAGCCCATTTCCGACGGAACCGCAACCAGCCCCACCAGTTTTCCCTCCCGCAGAACCGTCAAGGGGAACGGCTGACCGATCGCCTCCTCGAAGAGAAGCTTCTGCAGGCTCTCGGCACTGGAAACGGCCCGTCCTTGGGCTTGGAGAACCACATCCCCCGGCTGCAACCCGGACAACTCGGCCGGGGAACCGGCGATCACTTCCACGACGCGCAGCCCTTCCTTCTGGCCCGTGCGCACCACCGCGCTCGCGTCGAGCGGTATGGGTGTGCTCACCAGCCCCAGATAGGCCCGGTGGACGCGACCATCCTTGAGAAGTGATGAGATGATCCGCTGGGTTGTCCTATTAATGGGAACCGCCAGGCCAAGTCCCAGCCCGGCAACGGCGGTATTGATGCCCACAATGCGTCCCTTGGTGTCAGCCAGCGCTCCCCCGGAGTTCCCGGGGTTCAGTGCTGCGTCGGTTTGGATCACATCTTCGATCACCCGCCTGTGCTCCCCTGCACGCACTGGAATGGACCTTCCGAGCCCGCTGACAACACCCGCCGTCACGGAGCCGGACAGCCCCAAGGGATTACCGACGGCGATGACCAACTGGCCCACCCGCAGGAATTCCGCGTTCCCCAACACAGCGGGAGGCGGGGTTCTGCCCAGTCCCCGAACCACGGCGAGGTCGGACAACAGATCGGCACCCACCAGTTGGACGTCGCTTTGCTTGCCGTCGGCGAAGACGGCCCGGCCGGACTCGGTCCCGGCAACGACGTGGGCGTTGGTGAGCAGGTAGCCGTCGACGGTAAAGACCACAGCCGAGCCGCTGCCCACCCGAACCCGGCCGTTGCGCCGGGTGCTGACCATCTCGATGGCGGCCACATGCGGCGTCACCGAGCCGGCCACGCGGATGACCGTTTGCGAGTACGCGTCCAGGACGTCGTCGTCGTCGGTTTCGGTCCCGTTGCCCGCTCCCGGATTGTTGTCTTCGAATGCAAACTCGCGCCCGACGTCCATCATGTTGCCTCCTGCCACCCGGCCGATGCCCCTGCGGGCCTATCCACTACAACCGATGCGCCGGGTCCCCTAGTCCTGTCCCGGCTACGCCGTGGGTGAACCTGCTGCGATGTACCGGCCGCGGTGTGGCCCCTGCCCCAGCGCCGGGCTTCCCCAGCACGGCACCGCCGGGCTGCAGGAGGGCAAAAGAAAGCCCCCGGACGAGTGTCCGAGGGCTTTCAAGGGTGGAGATGGGGGGAATTGAACCCCCGTCCGATGTCGTGTTGTCAGGGCTTCTCCGGGCGCAGTTTGCGTCGGATTTTCTCGGCCCCAGCCATCCTGCAAACAGGTGGCTGATCCAGGCCCAGTCATCTAAAAGTCCTGTTTACCCCAATGACGAAGGCAAACAGCAGTGGCTATCTAAATGACGCCAGGAACCGGGGCGATAGCAACCCCGGGCTGACGGACTGTCTTACTGCTTAGGCAGCAAGAGCGAAGTCAGTGCGCTTAGATTCGGCACTTATTGGTTTGCAGACAGCGTTAACGAGATAATTCTGCATCCTCGGCCCGCTTCACCTGTCGCGACTAACATCGTCGAAACCGATCATCCCCGTATTTTGTTACCAAACCGGCGTTTGCTCATCACTCCCGCCGGACTACCAATCATAACGCATGTTCCCCGAAGATCATTCCCGGGAACCCGCGCGGGTTCCGCGACCCGCTACGAGCGTCGGTTACGTTCCCGCAATTCGCGCAACGACTCGCGCTTGTCCTGCTGCTCCCGCAGCGTTTGGCGCTTGTCGTAGTCCTTCTTACCGCGGGCGATCGCGATTTCCACTTTTGCCCGCCCATCCAGGAAGTACAACTGAAGGGGCACCACCGTGAACCCGGACTCGCGGATTTTGTGCGAGATCTTGTCCAGTTCTTCCCGGTGCAGCAAGAGCTTACGACGCCGGCGCGCGGCGTGGTTGGTCCAGCTCCCCTGGTTGTACTCCGGGATGTGGATGCCCTCCATCCACAACTCATCGTTATAGAAGGTGCAAAAGCCGTCCACCATGGAGGCATGGCCTTCACGGAGGGACTTCACCTCGGTACCCATCAGGGCAATGCCTGCCTCGTAGGTATCGAGGATCAGGTAGTTGTGCCGGGCCTTCCGATTGGTGGCCACTACCTTACGGCCACTTTCTTTGGGCACGGTAGAACTCCTTGCTGGTTGCGGATTCCAACCCAGTGTACGCCAGGGATGAGCCGGCTCTGTGCCGTGGCGGAATCAGTTCGCTCAGGGGAAAAGACGCTACAGGAGGGTCATGGGATCCACGGCTGCACCGTTCAGCCACGTCTCAAAGTGCGCGTGGCAGCCGGTTGAGTTGCCGGTGCTTCCCGAGTAGGCGATCAGCTGGCCTTGCGAGACCCGCTGCCCGTTTGCCACCACGATGCTGCTGTTGTGGTAGTAAATGGTGGTCAACGAGTTTCCCTGAACAACCCCATGGGAGAGCTTGACGCGCCAACCGCCACCATCAGCGGAATTCCACCCGGAGTTGAACACCTCGCCGGCCGCCGCGGCATAGACCGGCGTGCCACACGATGCACCGAAGTCGATGCCCGTGTGCATGTAGCCTCCCGTGCCGTAGAAGTCGATGGTACCCGGCGGGGTCGCTCGCCAGCCGAAGCCGGAAGTGATGGGCACGTAGTTGGCAAACGGGTGTCGCAGGCCAAAGGCCGACGGCGACCCTACCGGCGGAACGTACACCGGCTCCGGCGGGGCCGGCTTGCCCTGCGCCGCAGCGGCGGCTGCAGCTGCCGCAGCCGCTTCGGCGGCGAGCCGGCGCTGCTCGGCTTCCCACGCCTCGCGCAACTTTCGATCGCGCTCCTCGATTTCGGCTGCCACGGTGTTCTGCTCGGCCTTGACCCGTGCTAGGTCCGCCTCGATGCCGGGCTTGGCTGCTTGGAGCTGGCTGTTGAGCCGGGTGGTGTCCTCAATAAGCTTGTCGACCTCGGCCTTCTTGCTGGCCGCTTCGTCCCGAGCGGCCTTTTCGCGCTCGAGGGCTGCGTCAGCCTTCGCCTTGAGGTCCTGAATCTCAGCTTCCACTGCTGCCAACCGCGCCTGCGAGTTGACGTTGGTGGCGTTTTGCTGGGTCAGCTTGGTCATCGCAGCGTTCTGGCTGCGCATTGCCTGATCGGCAAGGTCCATGGACTCTGTCAGGCTGCCCGATTCATCCGAGCCGAAGAGCAAGGCAATGTTGGTCGGCACCCCGCCTGACTTGTAGGCCTGGGAAGCAATCTGCCCGATCAACTTCTTGGTATCGGTGATCTTCTGCTTGTCGCTCTCAAGCTGCTCGGTGATCTTGGCCTTGTTCTGCTGCGCCAGCTCAACCCTGGCCGCCAATGCCTCGACTTCCTTGACGGCACTGGCTACTCTGCCCTGGGCTTCCAGGAGCGCTTGCTGGGCACCGGGAAGGCGGCCCTGGTAGATCACCAGATCCCCGGCCGCCTTCGCGATCTTTGCGTCGACGAATTCGAGGGATGCCTGTACCCGGGCAGATTCAGCCTCAAGGGCTGCCTGCTGGTCGTCCAGATTGTCTGCTTGCGCGGCCGGAACGCCCGAAAGGAGGCTTGCAGCCAGGCCGGCCGCTACGACGGCACCAAGAATCCTTGCTTGTCCGGACGCGAGGCGCCGGCGAAGAGATGTCCGGTCCATCGTGCTCATGGGGGTTCCTTTGCGTTTGCCGGCGTCGGGGGTTTGTTCTCGATCCACGGCTAAACCTTCAAGTAGCGCCGGAGGGTCAACAACGAGGATATCCCGGCAAGGCCGCCGCCAAGTGCAATGAGCACCGGTGCCAGTACCAGAACCTGCGTCGACGAAATGAACGGTGTATTCAAGAACTGCCTGGAGAGATCGCCGTTGAGCCAGAAGTGCGCCATCAGCCACAGCGTGAGGGAGGCCAGGACAGCACCCACGACGGCGGCTATCACCCCTTCCAGGATGAACGGCAGCTGGATGACTGTCTTCGACGCGCCCACAAGCCGCATGATGCCCGTTTCCCGCCGCCTGCTGAACGCCGAAAGCCTGATGGTGGTGGTGATCAGCAGCACTGCGCAGAAGATCATCACGGCTGCGACACCAACCGCCACCACGGAAGCACCGTTCATCCAGGAGAAGATCCTCTCCAGGACCTGCCTCTGGTCGCTGACTGTCTCGACGCCCGGCTGGGATGAGAAGGTCTCGCTGATGATCTGGTACTTTTCCGGGTTCTTCATGTTGATCCGGAACGAAGCCGGCAACTGGTCCTCGGTGACCGAATCCACGATCGGCGAGTTGGAGAACTGGTCTTTGAAGTGCTTGTAGGCCTCGGCCTGCGACTCGAATTGGAAGTCGTTGACGTACTGCTTTACGGCCGGCGACTCGAGCATTGCCCGGATATTGTCCTGCTGCTCTTTCGTGGCGGGTCCGGAGGCGCAACCAACGGTGGTGGAGCCATCGTTGCACAGGAAGACGGCAACCTGGACTTTGTCGTACCAGTAGCCCTTCATCTGGTTGATCTGCATTTGGAGCATCCCGGCTGCTCCCACGAACGTCAGCGACACGAAGGTCACCAGCACCACGGAGATCACCATGGACAGGTTCCGGCGCAACCCGCTGCCGATTTCCCCGAGGATAAACAGAAGCCTCACAGCTGGGCCCCCTGGGCGCGGTTGATTTCTTCGTCGCTTGCATCACGGAGCCTCCGCGACTCCCCCACCACGGGAATCATGGACGTGTAAAGGGCCTTGGCTTCATCGCGGATGATCTTGCCGTTCTGCAGTTCCACCACGCGGCGGCGCATCTCGTTGACGATGTCGTCGTCGTGGGTGGCCATGACCACGGTGGTGCCGTTCTGGTTGATCTTGTCCAGGACGCCCATGATGCCCATGGACGTGATGGGGTCAAGGTTGCCGGTGGGCTCATCGGCCAGCAGGATTCCAGGCCGGTTGACGACCGCCCGGGCAATGGCAACACGCTGTTGCTCACCGCCGGACAGTTCATGCGGCATGCGGCGCTCCTTGCCTTCGAGGCCCACGGTTTTGAGGACTTCCGGGACGGTCTCGCGGATGATGGAGCGGCTCTTGCCAATCACCTGCATGGCGAAAGCCACGTTGGCAAAGACGTTTTTCTGCGGCAGGAGGCGGAAGTCCTGGAAGACCACCCCGATGCCGCGGCGAAGTTTGGGCACGCGCCAGCTTGAAATGTTGGCGACGTTCTGGCCGGCCACGTAGACAGAGCCGGACGTCGCTTTGTCTTCCTTCAGGATCAGCCTCAGGAAAGTGGACTTACCCGAGCCCGAGGCGCCCACGAGGAAGGTGAACTCACCGCGGTTGATCTCAAGGCTGACAGCATCGAGCGCCGGTCGCGCGTTCTGCTCGTAGACCTTGGTGACATTCTCAAATCTGATCATGACCCTTTTGACCCCGCCGGACATGACTTTTTGGCCCAGTCCAACAGCCGGAGCGCGGGCTTTCGAATGGGGGAAGTGAGAGCACCGGCCTCTCGACTATACGCAGGGGCAGGTGGCGATTCGGCCGGTTTGAGGGGCGTGTCGCCAAAACCGCACCCACTGGGGCGCTCCCCCATCACGGACAATTCCCGTTTGCCGCACTGCTACGGGCGAGGGGGGACCGGACCTACTCGGCAGCGTTGCGGTTGCCGGTACGCCAGCGGATGCCTGCATCGATGAAGTCATCGATGTCGCCGTCGAGCACCGCGGACGTATTTCCTACCTCGTGCTCGGTCCGGAGGTCCTTCACCATCTGGTACGGGTTCAGTACGTACGAGCGCATCTGGTCACCCCAGGATGCTTTGACGTCGCCGGCCAGGGCCTTCTTCTCGGCGTCCTGCTGCTCTTTCTTGAGCAACAGCAAACGCGACTGGAGTACCCTCAGCGCGGCAGCACGGTTTTGCAGCTGTGACTTCTCGTTCTGCATGGACACCACAATTCCGGTGGGAATGTGGGTGAGCCTGACGGCCGAGTCGGTAGTGTTGACGGACTGTCCGCCCGGGCCGGAAGAGCGGAAGACATCCACGCGGATCTCATTGTCCGGGATCTCGATCGAGTCGGTCTGCTCAATCAGCGGGATGACTTCCACTGCAGCAAATGACGTTTGCCGCCGGCCTTGGTTGTCAAAGGGGCTGATGCGGACCAGGCGGTGCGTGCCTGCCTCGACGCTCAGGGTCCCGAAAGCATATGGAGCCTTCACTTCGAACGTGGCCGACTTCAGTCCCGCTTCTTCGGCATAGGAGGTGTCCATGACAGTGGTCGGGTAGCCATGGCGCTCTGCCCACCGCAGGTACATGCGCAACAGCATCTCGGCAAAGTCGGCGGCATCCACACCGCCCGCTCCTGCACGGATGGTCACGACGGCTTCACGTTCGTCATACTCGCCGGACAGCAGTGTCACGACCTCGAGTTCCGCGAGCGCCTTGCGGATGGATTCGAGCTCCTTTTCCGCTTCGGCCATCGAGGCCTCGTCGCCCTCGTCCTGGCCCAGTTCCACGAGGACTTCCAGATCGTCAATCCTCGCGGCAAGCTTGCTGAGGCGTTCCACCTCGGACTGGCGATGGGACAGGCGTGACGTCACTACCTGGGCCGACGCGGGATCGTCCCATAGGTCCGGGGCTCCGGCTTGCTCGCTCAACTCCGCGATTTCGGCCTTGAGGCCCTCGACATCGCTGACGTCTTCGATGGAGCTGTAAGTGGCGCGGAGCGCGCGGATTTCTGCGGGAAAGTCAATCTCAGCCATGGTCATTCAAGCCTACGCTATTGGCGGCTCACGCCTTGTGCGGTTGAAGAAGGGCCCGGTTCGGGCGTCATTGTGTCAACCGTGACCTCGCGGCTGACGTGGCTTCCACGTAGATGCCTTCAGGAAGCAGGAAGCTGACCACCGGCGGATGGGCTACAGCGGACAGTGTCACCAGCGCAGTTCCTCCAGGACTGCTTCGTGTCCCCGGTTCGATGTGCAGCTGGTCATGATGGGCATAGGCGTCACTGGCTGCCAAGTACGTCTGGACAGCAGCGGACACCCGTTCATCGCCCAATGACACGGAAGGCGCGGCGCCACCTTCCATGTCTCCGGCCATGAAAGTGTCCGACGCTGCGAGCGCGGCACCGTCGGCCAGGGACAGAAGCTTCTTGTGCTCTATATAGACCGCGGAAACGGCCATGACTACCGAGGCCGTCAACAGCGCCAGGAGGACACATCCAATGGACAGCACTGCTATCTGCCCCTCCTCTTTGGGATGGGTTTCCTGCCGGCTCATCTGAAGCGGCCGGCCTTCTGTGTTGCAGAGGCATCCAAGTGGGCAGCATCGAGTTTCAAGACATCCCCAAACGGCACCATGGGCAGATGTACTGACAGGTGGACTGAAACGGACACCGTTGCCCCGGGCGAGGGGCATTGGGGCCTGTCGCACGAGACATCCACAGTTACTGCCTCTGCCGTGTAGCCATAGTCGCCCAACGCGACGGCCACCGCTTCCTCGGCAGCTGCCAGCGCCTGCCCGGGCTCCGGTTCGGACACAAAGACCTTGGCCGCTTGGTCGGCAGCGGCCACGACTGCGAACATGCCCGCCTGTATCTGGCCGATGGTGACAATGAAGTAGACAACAGGAACCATGAGCATGACAGACAAGAGCAGGAACTCAACCGCCGCACTGCCGGTCTCATCCTCAACCAGCCGCAGCATTCCCCGCCTTGGAACGTGGAGCCGTGATGACCGCATGGCCCGTGACCTGTAATGCGTGGCCAGGACCGATCAGGCCGAAGATCGGCAATGGAGCCTTGACGGTCACCTCGAGTGTGGACCGACCCTCAATGTCGACTTCCCTGATACTGATATCGGATCCGAACCCGCTGTTGACGCTCGTGCCGATCAGTTCGTTCGTCCTGGCTACGGCGTCAGCCGGGGTCCGATCCGCCAGTGCGCCATATCTGGCCCCCGAGGCAGCAGCGTCAATCAGCAGGTTTCGGACATGCAGGACCAGCATCAGTTGGATGACCGACATGAACAGAAGCGTCAGCACTCCCCCCACAAGGACAAAGTCGACGACGGCGGATCCGCGTTCCCGTGCTCCGCTGTCCGTGGGAGGAGACCCGCCCGTCGCCCAAACCATCACTTGCCTACTTTGGCGATGGCCTGGTTGAAGAGGCCCTCAAGTGCCGGAGACGCCAAGGCCAGGAGGCCTGCAACCAAGATCGCTGACATCAAGGTGATCATGACCCAACCCGGAACGTCGCCCCGTTCGGGATGGTCTTCCTCGTACCCGACCAACTTTTGTCCAAGGGTCGTAGCCGCAACCATAAGGCGGGCCGCCGGGGTCCACGGTGCACGAGGGTCCGATGCGTGGTTCTCTTCGATTCTTTTCATGTCACTCCTATGAGTTGGTTGTGATGGTGATCAGTTCTGTTTGCTGCGGCTGGAGTCGTGGGGCCTCGTCAAAGACTGATGTCCAAGGCGACCACGGCCGGGAAGGCCGCAAAGATGACGGTCAGGGGCAGGACGCCAAAGACCAGGGGGACCATCATGCCGATTTCCTTGCGCCCGGCCGACTCCATGAGCTCCCGCTTGGCTGCATCGCGGACGTCGGCCGCTTGGGCCCGCAAAACCTCGGCCAGAGGCGTGCCCCGGTCCACAGCCACCACCAGACCGTCCACAAAGCGGACTACCGCCGGCACCTCGGTCCTTGCGGAGAAAGCCTGCAACGCTTCAGTGAAGGGTTTGCCGGATCGTGCGTCGGCCAACACCTCAGCGAACTCCTTGGCGAGTTCCCCGTTGGACGTCCTGCAGATCCTTTCCATCGCATTGAGTGCGCTTTCACCCGCCGCCACTGCAAGTGCCAACAGCTCGGCAACACCCGGGAACTCCGCCAAAAACGCCGCCTCGCGCCTCTTTATCCTCAGGTCCAGGACAAAGCTCCGCAGCAAATACCCGCCCGCAGCACTGCCCGCAACGGCAATCAGCGCTGCGAGGGGGAGGAACCTTCCGGAAACCGCGCTCGCCAGGACCCCGAGCACCGCAAGCAGGACTCCGCCGGCCGCCCACAGCAATTGCTCGGCCCTGAAGTCGACCACTGACTTCGCGGCACCTGCCCGGGCCAGCTTGCGCGCAAGGGCGGTCCCGCCGGGATCGAAACGAGCCAGCAAGCCGAGCCCCTCGCGAACCACCGGCCGCAGGATGCGCTCCAAAGGCCCAAAGGGTGCAACATCCCGGCCGATCGGGCGAAGGAGACGGGAGTGGAGATTATGGGCCCTTAGTTGCGGCTCCACCCTGTCCTGGAAAGTTGGCTTCCGCATGAAAGGCAACCTCACCATGACAAGCCAGGATCCTGCCCCCAACAGGAAGCCAAGAGCGACCGCTGGACCCAAAGCGGCCGTCATCGAAGCACCCTGACATCTTCTGGCAAGGCACCGATCCGTAGCATGAGTGAGTAACAGGCCACCGACACTGCCAGTCCGCCCAGAAGCACTCCGGCTCCGGTGCCGGAGTTGTACGCCGCCATTGCTTCCGGCCTCCCGGCCATCACCACCAGCACGATCCAAGGAGCCGCCACGGCGAGCCTTGCTCCGTTCACGGTCCACGACTGCCTGGCTTCAAGCTCACCCCGGGTCCGGCTGCTTTCGCGCAAGAAAGCAGCAAGGGTGCCCAGCATATGGCCCAGGTCCGAGCCACCGACTTCCCGTGTCATCCGCAGTGCTTCGACAATCCTGTCCGCAACCGGATCCGCAAGCCGCTCCTTGAGCTTGTCCAATGCAGGTTCAAAGTGTCCGCCCGACCTGTAATCTGCGGCGAAATCAACAAACAGGTGCCGTATTTCTTCGGGCCCCTTGTAGCCGAGTTGAACCAAGGCGTCGGGCAAGGACAGACCTGCCCGGATGCCGGAACGCAGGTGGTCTACGACGTCGGGCCAAACCTGCCGCAGGCTGGATCGCCGCCTCTTGGCCCGTCTCCGAACCACCGCAACGGGTAGCCATGCGCCAAAACATCCGAAGCATGCAGCAACAGCGGGCGAGCCCGTCCCTGCGAAGAACAGGAGCATGACCACCAAGCCCAACCCTGCGCAGCTGATGATGAGGCCTGCTCCCGAAACCTTCTCAATCCCCGCAGAGAGCAGCAGGAGTTCCAATCGACCCGGCCCCTTGGGGGCGGCTACTCCGGTTCCGGGGACGGACCACGCCGACCACCACATCAGGAAGACTCCCACCCCGCATGACAGCCCCAGCAACGCCGCCATCAGTTCAGTTCCAGCAGTTCGGCAACATCGAAGCCTGCTCTCGCGAACTTTTCCGGCGCGGGCATGGAGGTCCCCCTGGGGCGCAACCGTCCCTCGCTCATCTGGAAAACCGGCGAAGATTCAATCACGCCGTTCTCAACCCGCCGGCCCAGAGACAAAATCTCGGTCACTTGCCTGCGTCCCGTAGTGTGGCGGCTGCAATGAACCACAAGGTCAATGCAGGAAGCGACCGTAGGAACAACGAACGCGCTGGAGATGTTCGATCCCGCAAGGAGTGGCAAGGTACAGATTTTCGTCACGGCATCGTGCGCCGAATTGGCATGGACGGTGCACATTCCGGGAAGGCCGGAATTCAGGGCTATCAACATGTCCAGGCTTTCGGCCTCCCTGACTTCGCCCACCACCAGGCGTTCGGGACGCATCCGCAGGGCTTCCTTGACCAACTTCCGCATGGGAATTTCGCCCTCGCCTTCCAGGTTCGCCTGCCGGCACTGGAGGGCGACGACATCCCGAAGGGGAAGTTGAAGCTCAAAGATCTCCTCCACCGTGATCACCCGCTCACGGGGACCGATGCCGGAGGCCAGGCAATTGAGCATCGTCGTCTTTCCCGCCTGGGTGGCCCCTGAGACGAGGATGTTGAGTCCGCTCGCTACAGCTGCTCCGAGGAACTTGGCCGCTTGGGAATTAAGGCTGCCCAGTTCCACGAGGTGTTCGAGCCTGCGCGCCTTGGCAATGAATTTCCGGATATTCACTGCCCAGTGCTTCCTGGTGACGTCGGGGATGACCACGTGCAGCCGCGAGCCGTCGGGAAGGGCGGCATCAACAAAAGGCGAGGACACGTCCAACCTGCGCCCGGAGGTTTTGAGCATCCGCTCCACAAGGTCCCGGACCTGCTGCCCGGTCAGGCTTATATCAGTGAGTTCGGATTCACCGTTGCGTGCAACGAAGACTTCGTGTGGAGCGTTGATCCAGATCTCCTCGACGCTGGGGTCGTCCAGCAGTGGTTGGAGCGGCCCGAATCCTGCCACGGCATCGAAAATGTGGCGGCGTGCCACGTCCACAGGACCCATATGGGGCAACGGGGCCAGAAGCGATCTTTGGCCATAGTCATTGATGGCCGCGTCAACTAGCAGCCGCACTTCTCCGGCTTCCTCGAAAGGATCCAGCCCCTGCCTCCGGACGAGCTCGCGGACCTCACCTTCAATAATGCGCAGCGCGTCCATGGAACCCCCATCAACCAGGAACGTATAAACGAGAGGCGTATCTCGAGATATTTACGCTAGGGCAGCGGCGGACCGGCTCAAAAGGGGCGTGGTGGAGCTTGTGGATAAGTGGCTGCGGCCGTCCCATGTGCAGCATCAGTCCCACTAGTCACTCCAGTTTCCCGAGTGTTAGGGTAATGCCCGATAGGAGCTGGCCTTTGGTCCCTTATGCAGGCGCCCGCCCCGGAGCCTGTTGGCAAAGCCACTACTTACCGCGGAACCGCGGTACAGGCCGGAAAAATGGATATGACGAGTAACTCAGTACGCTCTTTTCCACGCAGGTCTCTGGCCAGGACCGGGATAGGCCTCGCTTTGGCCATCGTGGCCGGGACCTTCCTCGTGGGCCCCGTTAAGGCAGTTGAGCCGGGCCCCCGGCCTGCTCCCCCCTCGCAGACCACGGAGTCGGCCGCAGTCAACCAGGAGTATCCGCCCATCGGGCCAGGCAGCCCTGAGCAAGCCGCGCCTCGGCCGGGGGCAAGCGTCGGCGGAGAACCGGCGGCTTCCACCGCCGTCGAACCTTCTGCCGCTGAAGCCCCGGACTCTGCCGCCAGACACAAGCGGGACGCGAGGACGCAGGCAGTAAACCCGGGCCAGCCCGGCGGCCCTGTGGACCCTGAAGCCATGAAAGCGGCCATGCGGGCAGCCATTCCCGCCGGAGGCGCGGAGATGGGCCAGCGATCGCCCCGCGTGGCAGCGGCGAAGGAACAGGGCAGCACGTCAACCCCATCGGGGTCACGGGGAGTCGGCAGCATCGTCCCCATGGCTCCGGATCCCGGACATTGGCGTCCAACGATCGGAGTGCAAGGCCAGGACGTCAGCGCCCACCAAGGCAACGTCAACTGGCAGAGCCAATGGAACATGGGTTCCCGCTGGGCTTACGTCAAAGCTTCAGAAGGCAACTACTACCTCAACGAGAATTACGCACAGCAATACAACGGTTCCCGCAACGTTGGCATGGTCCGGGGCGCCTACCACTTCGCGATCCCCAACTGGTCCTCCGGCGCCGACCAGGCCAGGTACTTCGTGGCGAACGGTGGCGGGTGGACGGCCGACGGTTACACGCTTCCGCCGGTGCTGGACATCGAGTACAACCCCTACGCAGGCCGGACCATCAACGGCTTTTACTTCGGCAACACCTGCTATGACATGTCCAAGGCCCAACTCGGACAGTGGGCAGCGGACTTCGGCAATACGGTGAAGGCACTGACGGGACGTTTTCCGGTCATCTACAGCACCACGGACTGGTGGAATACGTGCGTTGGCAATTCCACCTTCGGCAGCTACCCGCTGTGGATTGCCTCCTACTGGTCCAACCCCACCAACTCTCCCGGTTCCATGCCGCTGAGCTGGGGCAATTACACGATGTGGCAATACAGCAGCACCGGGCCTTTCGAGGGCGACTCCAACATCTTCAACGGCAGCTACGATCAACTGCGGACTTACGCCCGAGGTGTCTCCTACCCGTCCAACCCCGCCATCAAGTCCGGCGCGGACATCCTGACCACAAACGCCTCAGGAAGGCTTGACGCATTCAGGGCAAGCGGTACGGGCAAGATCACCGGCCCGTACACCATTGGGTCGGGATGGTCGGATGCAACAGCCGTATACGTCGTGGACTGGGACCAGGACGGCGTCCAGGACATCTTGTCCCAGTGGTCCGACGGGACGTTGAAGGTCTTCCGCGGAGCCCCGGGCGGCGGCTTCTATGGAGCCGTCCAGGTGGGCTCAGGCTGGGAGGAAATGTCACTCACGGTGGGCTGGTGGAACCTGAAGGACCCCTATCCCGGAGTCATCGGCCAAGACTATCTGGGAAACCTCTACCGCTACTCGAACACCCGGGGCGGCGCGCTTGGCAACGGAACGCTGATCGGCACAGGCTTCAGGGGGCACCAACTCAACCAGCTTGATTTCGACGGCGACGGCAGCCAGGACATGGTCACCCGTACTGCCGATGGCGCCCTCCGGCTATACCGATCCAACGGAGTCGGCGGCTTCCTCAATGAAACGGCAAGGGTCGTCGGAAGCGGCTGGTCCGGGATGAGTGCCGTCAGCTCCGCCACCAACTTCAGCGGTTCGGGTTCCCAGGGCCTGCATGCACGTGCCGTCAATGGAGACCTCTATTACTACCCCGTGTCGTCCGGAACGTGGGGCACTCGCAGTCTCATCGGCCTGGGCTGGAACGATGCGAGCCTCATCAGCGGGGCTGCATTGGACGTTGAGACAACCCAGGGCCTCGACGAAGAAGACGTGCTGGCCGTAAGGCCGGACGCCAACCTCTACCGGTACCAAGGAACCGGTTCCACGGCGCTGTCGCCCCAAGACCTTATAGGGACGGGATGGAGCGGCCTCAAAGCCGGCTTCGTCACCGACTGGAACAAGGACGGGGCATTGGACATCGTGGCGCAGTGGTCCGACGGTCGTTTGACCGTCTATCCGGGACGAAACGGCAGCGGTTTCGGTGACCCGATCTCCCTCGGCAGCAACTGGAAGAACTGGACGTTGACCGTCGGTAGTTGGAAGAAGGCCGATCCCTACCCGGGCATCGTCGGCTACGACGCGACCGGTCGCCTCCACTACTTCAGGAACCCGGGCGGGAAGACTGTGTCCACGGGCGTTTCCATCGGCATCGGCTGGTCAGGCCTGGATATTGCACAGCTGGATTTCGACAAGGACTCCAACGCGGATCTCCTGGCCAAGACCCCCAGCGGGGACCTTAAGCTGTACCGGAGCAACGGCGCCGGTGCCTTCGTTACCGAAGCTCCGCGAGTCGTGGGGACCGGCTGGGACATCATCTCCAGCTACAGCGGGGTCCGCAGCTTTGCCGGCGCCGGTTCAACCGGAATCATCGCCCGCACCACCGACGGCGAACTGCGGTACTACCCCGTCGGAGCCAAAGGTTCCTGGGGAACACCCAGCAGAATCGGCACCGGCTGGAATGGCCTGACGATCTTCTCCGCTGCGGCCAGGTAACACCGGCGCTGCGTGCAGGCCCGTCCCGGGATTAGCTCCAAGGACGGGCCTTTCGCCTTTTAAAGCGGGTCCATCCAAGGGCCCGGCATTAATCTCCTTTCAACCGCCAAATTTCCGGTATTGCGTGGTCTAATAAAGGTGGTCTCACGTTTTGGCTGTTCAGTGCATTCGGGAAACGGGCTTTGTTTGGGGGCAAACGAAGATCATCCCGCAGCGCGCAATCAAGGAGTGATTTTTATGGCGTTTAGGATAGGAACTGCCAGCGCTGACATAACGCCGTCCCTGAGCACCAATCCGTACATGGCGGGATACGGGACAACGGACGGCGGACGGGAAGCCACCAGCAGCTCCCCTTTCGAACCCCTGTACGCACGGGCCATCCTCATCTGGGAAGACACGCACCCGCACATCATCATCAGCCTGGATGTCCTGGCGCTGCCGCGGGCCATGCACCAGCGGATCAGGACCAGGATCCTTGCATTGGCCGACTGGTCCAGCAGCGACATCCTGATCCAGGCCACGCATACCCACAACGGTCCCGCGCTGATTGATACCCTGCACCCCTACATGGCTTACGGGTTGTCGGACCTTGGCTTGGTGCGTTCTTACAGCGACGACCTTGAGGACACCATCGTGGACCTCGCGCAGGAGGCCCTGGACGCCGATGAAACGCCAGTGACCTTCGACTACAAGGTCTCCACACAGAATTTCTCCGCCAACCGGGTGGGCCTCCCCTACACTGAAACGGCAGTGCCGGTCCTCGTCGCCCGGCGTGGGAACGGCACCCCGGCCGCAGTCATTTTCAGCTATGGCTGCCACCCGATCAGCGCCGGCCTGCGTACCCTTTTCGACGGAGATTTTGCAGCGGGAGCCTGCAACTACATCGAGAACCGCAACCCCAACTGCTTCGCCATGTTTATCCAGGGACCGGCCGGGGACCAGGATCCCGGCGGTGTCCGCAGCTGGGAACTGCGGGACCAGCACGGCGACGCTTTGGGCGCTACCGTCAACTCCGCGATGCAATCGGCAGGCCGGGCCCTCAGCGGTCCCATGGTGACCAGATATCAGGAGGTCCAGCTGCCGCTGGACATCACCGCGACGGCGGGAAACCTGGCAGCGGTCCGGGCCGCCTATGTGGCACGCCTGGGAAATCCGAACGGGCAGCCCCAGTGGTATCAGCGCCACGCGCAGGTGATGATCGGCCGCATCGACAGCAACAGCTACAAGACGGCGGTCCCGTCTCCGTTCCAAGTGTGGAAGTTCAACGGTAGCCCGCAGCTGAAGATCGCCATGATCGGCGGCGAACTGGTCAGCGGCTACGCGGCCTATTTCCGAAGCCGGAACGGCGGTACCAACGGAATCATCGTGGGCGGCTATGCCAACGAGTCCTGCTGCTACATCCCCAGCAATGAATTCTTTCCGCCCTTTATGCCCTTGGGCAGCTACGAGGGAGGGTGGGAACCGGACTTTCCTGGAATTGCCGGTGGCTCTATGACCGTTTACGGTCATCTGGCCCATTTCAAGGCAGGAGCCAACGGGGTGGAAACCACGCTCATCAATGCAATGAATTCATTATTGGCCTGAATTCCAGGCAGCCTAAAAGGGCGCGCACCTCGAAAGGGGTTCGCGCCCTTTTGCGCTGACAGGAATTACCTCTATTTCGCTCCGGCAGCTTTTAGCCACTTGGTAAAGACGGCAGCCTGCGGCGCCAAAGGAGCCAAGGCCAGGGCACCTTTCACTATCGGGACGCCGTAGGCGGCCAGTGCCGCATTGAGGGTGCGCGGGTCAGTTCGGGTGCACGCCCGGATGATCCGGAGGCACAATTCGGTCTGTTGTCCGGCGGGAGCCCCCGCCGCCACAGCGACGTTAACTGCCGCAGTTTCCTCCGCCGTCAGGACATGGGCCCCAGCACCGACGTAAGCCACCAAGCAGTCAGTGATGCGCAGGTAACGGGTAGACGCCCACACCTCTTCCAAGCTGGAGAACTTGCCGATCAGGCTCCCGTCAGCGGCCGTGCATGTGAACTGGTATCTCACCAGCGGTTCCGGTCTCTCCTTGGCAACTTTGTCATCACCTGCCACGACCGGTGCCATGTCAAGGGCGGAGGTTTGGGACGAATCAATTTTGGTTCCTGAGCAACCGGCCAAAGCAATCGTTGCAACGCCGAGCTGAAGAACACTGCGCCTGCGCATGTCCACCGAGGGATCCCCACTTCATTCGGATGCTCCCCAGCTCCGCATGCATTGGTTATTCGCCCCACGCCGTTTCCGGCTGCGTCTCCCTACATCTTCCCCCAAATTCCGCATTTGTCACTAGTAAAGTTTTGGCCGTCCTCCACCCGCACCCCTTGCGCCGCGTCTCTGGAGCCTCCACTGGCTGTCAATGCGCCGGCGTCTGTCCTCACCGACCACTCGCATTCCCCCGAAGAAGGACCGGGCTTGACCACTTGGTAGGTGCCGGATTGCAGGCCCTCCCCAACGCGGTGGCTGCCGTCCCCCACACGAGTGCCCTCTGCCCACGCGGCGATGATTTTGCCCTGCGGTGCGTCGGGGCAAAAGTCGGCCGCAGCCTTCAGCGATTCCCTGGAAGCTCCGGCAAAACCGTCGGGTCCGGCTTCGTCGCTGACCCTGGTGCAGAGACCCAGGACCCGCAGCATCACGTTCACTTCGTCCTCTGCGGCGACGTCCCGGGAAGCCACCTGGATTGCTTCGGCTTCACGCTCCGTAGGTTGAAACGGCTGCGGCCCTTGATAAGTGACTTCGCAGGAATCCATACGGGTGTAGTTCGTTGCTGCCCAGACTTCGGCAAGGCTCGACAGCTGAACCTCCGGCGAGGAATCGAGGCTGGTGCACCGGTACGCGTACCGGCCCGGAGTATCCTCCCCCGGCCCGTCGTCGCTTCCGTCGCCGTCGGGGGGCGGTACGGACGACGGCGACGGTGCGGGCGGCGTCGTCGTCTCCCCTTGGGTGAATCCCGACGGCGTTGGGCTCTCCGATGGCTGCGGCGACGGGACCACACAGCCTGTCAGCAGCAAAAGGGATAGAGCAGTTAGTGGCATGAGCCGGCGCATTGTGACCTCCACCTCCATCGTGCGTGGCGGTACATCGAGGGGTCAAGACGCGGCCGTGACGGGGCTTACCGAAGTCCACAGAAAATGCGGTAGTGACAAATGTGAAAATTGAGTCGAAGATGTACTAAGACGCAGCCGGAAACGGCGTGGGGCGAATAACCAATGCATGCGGAGCTGGGGAGCATCCGAATGAAGTGGGGATCCCTCGGTGGACACGCGCAATCGCAGTGTTCTTCAGCTTGGTTTGGCATGTCTTGCACTCGCCGGTCGCTCAAGAACCTCTCATAAAACCCTCCCGCGCCCTGATCGGGCCAACCGCGGCTACGGGCACCGCCGTCGCAGGCTCACCGCTCTGGTGGCCGCGGCCAGCCTCGCCACCGCGAGCCTTGCCGGCTTGGCGGGGGCGGGACCCGCGGCAGCCGACCAGGCGCGCCAGACCCTGGCAGTAGGCCTCACCAAGGCAGCCGGATCCATCGTCGATCCGGATGGCCGGATCTGGGTCTCCGATGCCAGGGCCGGTTTTTGCCGTGTCACGGAGACTTCCGGCGCTGTTACGGGCGGATTGGAAACCAACACCTGCCTTGGAGGCACCCTGGCCGGAAGCGATGACGGACCGAAGCTTCCGGGAGCCCCTGCCATGGTGGACCCGACGCCGGGGAATCCGGGCAGCGGTGACGAGATCGCTTTCATTCCTGATGCCGCCGTCGGAAGTTCCGAAGTGGTGCGTGCTTCGTGGAACTCCGGAAGCAGTGTCTTCGAGTACGACAGCCGCCTGACCATTTTCGACGGCGACCTTCGCCCGAATGCGGCCAGCGACGGCCCTGACGGGAATATCTACGTGTCGTTCGCCAACGCCCGGATGATCCTCAAGATCGTGGACCCCACGGCGCTGCATCCGAGTATCGAAAACATAGCCTCCGTTAACTCAAGTGCCTTGGGACTGGCCGCCACGCACCGCAACAGCGCCGGTAACGTCGTGGTCTATGTCGCTGAAACCTCGGGGCTGACAGTCTTCACCGCACCCGATGACGGGGATCTCACCAACTATATCCCCTCGCCGCTGTACAACGTCGGCAAGCCGACAGCCATCTACTACGACTGGGAGTCACCCCTCGTCCTGTACACCGGTACGGGCGGCGGCACCACAACAGCTGATGCGGGCAAAGACACGATCTCCCGGATCGACCTGAGCACAGACACGGTGGACAACCAGTGGGCTTTGGGCTTCAGCAAGATCGGCGGGCTTCACATTCGTGACGGGAAGCTGCTGGTGATGGAAGACCCCGGTCAGCTGGAGACGGCCAAGCCGACCCAAAAAGGCAGGCTCTTGAGCCTTGGCGGCGTTGTTCCGTCCATCGTTGGCGGTCCGACCGCCGCAAACGGCGGCCAGGCACCGAACCCGGCCTTCACCAACGACTCCACGCCTACCTTCACTGTGGCCTCGACGCCGCCGGGAGGAGCACTGGAATGCAGCCTCCAGTTGAGCACTGCCACCCCGGTCTGGCAGGTTTGCACCAACGGAACGTTTACGCCCCCTACCGCCTTGGCGGCAGGCGCCTACACGTTCTCCGTCCGGGCCGCTCCGTCGGGGACGCCGGTCTCCAGGTCATTCACCATCGACCTGACGGCACCAGCAGCCCCCGTCATCACATCCCCCGCTGCAGGAGCAACGGTCAATGGATCGCCGGTCCTCGGGGTCACCTCGGAAGCTGACTCCGTCCTGACTTGTTCCATCGATTCCACAACTACGTTTACGCCCTGCGCCAACGCGCAGACGTTGACCCTCTCCACTGCCGGCCAGCACATCATCAGGGTCCGGGCGACGGACAGGGCCGGCAACGTCAGCGCAGATGCCGCTGTGACGGTCACGGCGGACCTGACGGCGCCCCAGGTGAGCATCACCTCGCCGGCAGAGGGAGCAACGGTGGGCCTTTCGCCGTCGTTCGTCTTTGCCTCCACATCAAGCGACGTGGCAGGCTTCAGGTGCAAGCTGGGATCGAACGCCTTCACGGAGTGCACCTCGCCCAAGACGTACACGGATGTTCCGAGTGGCCCGGCGACGTTCACGGTCGAAGCCCGTGACCAGGCAGGGAACACCTCCACGGCCACCCGAACGGTGACCGTCTTCGCGCCGGATACTGCGGCGCCGGTTGTCACGGTGGACCCCTCGGCAGGAACGTACGGTCCCAACAGGACCATCACCCTGTCGGTCAACGAAGCCGCGAGCATCTACGTCACCACGGACGGAAGCACGCCAACAGCTTCCAGTCCCGTGTACTCAGGACCAATCCCCCTGACCACCATGACCCTGAAGTACTTTGCGCGGGACACGGCAGGCAACTCGTCAGCAGTGGCTACGCAGGCCTACGTCTTGGACAACACTGCTCCGTCGTTGACCATCACCCCGGCTAACGGAGCTTACGCCTCGGGCCAGCTGGTCACCATGACGGCCGGTGAGTCCGGCAGCACCATCTACTACACAACGGATGGGTCCAACCCAGGAACGGCGGCAGGTGGCAGCACCAAGGCCTACACTGCACCGTTCGCGATCACCGGGAACACAACGGTCAAAGCCTTGGCAGTGGACGCCTTCGGCAACTCGTCAGCGGTGGCCACGCGGACCTACACGGTCCTCGATACCACGCCTCCCGTGGTGACCGTCAACCCACCTGCTGGAAGCTACCCGGCAAACCAGCAGATCACGTTGACGGCCAACGAAGCAGGATCGAGCATCTACTTCACCACGAACGGCACGAATCCCACGGCCACGGCCGCCAACAAGTACTCCAGCCCCATCACGCTAACGTCGTCGATGACTCTGAAGTACTTTGCGGTTGATCCAGCGAACAACAGTTCCGCGATCGTCACCCAGGCCTACACAGTGACCGTGCCTCCCGCCAATACATGGAAGGACTACAACGGCGACGCCAAGAACGACGTCGTGGCACGCGACAATGGCGGCACGCTGTGGCTCTACCCCGGAAACGGCTCCGGCGGTTGGCTCACACAGCGTTCGATCGGGACCGGTTGGAACTCGCTCACGTCGATTGTGCCCACCAAAGACGTCAACGGCGACGGCCGAAGCGACATCCTGGCGCGGGATTCCAACGGCGTCCTGTGGCTCTACCCCGGCAACGGCAGCGGCGGTCTGCAGCCACGCGTCCAAGCCGGGACGGCGTGGAACGGAATGACCATGATCATCGCTCCCGGTGATTTCAGCGGCGATGGGAAGGCCGACCTGCTGGCCAGGGACTCGTCGGGCATTCTGAGGCTCTATAGGGGGAACGGCACCGGTGGTTTCGGTACTGTCTCGCAGGTGGGCACGGGATGGAACGTCATGTCAGCCATCCTGAGCACGGGTGACTTCAACGGGGACGGCAAAACCGACGTCCTCGCAAGGGATACGTCCGGACTGCTGTGGCTCTACCCGGGCAACGGCACCGGAGGCTGGCTTAGCCGTGTACAAGTGGGAAGCGGTTGGAATTCCATGACGGCGATCCTCGGACCGGGCGACTTCAACGGGGACGGCAAGAACGACGTCCTGGCCCGTGATTCCGGCGGCAGCCTCTTCCTCTACCCCGGAAATGGAACCTCCGGCTGGCTCTCAAGGAGCCAGGTCGGTTGGGGCTGGGGAGGATTTACTTCCCTTCCATGACGCCCTGGCAGGCAGTTCCCGCCGATCCGTAACCCGGCGGGGACTACCCGGCGGATAGCGAAAGGCCCGGACACACACAGTGTGTCCGGGCCTTTCGCTGTCGTGGAGCCTGTTAGGGCGTCAGGCACGTTCCTTCATGGGATGCATCGTTGGCCTGTCGGGACTTGCCTGAATGTCCAGTTGCAAGGAAACGAGCAACATCTGGACACCCAGCACAAAGGGCACCACAGCAAGCATCACCGACCCCGCCGTCGGAGAACCGACGCTGGCCGCGAGCACCCAGGCACCGACACCAAGACCCATGACGATCAGCGCCAGGCCTGCGATGAGAAGCAAGGCAACGGCTGAGAAGGACCACACCATATACTTCCACCAGACACGGCGCCAGAAGCCGCCGAACAACATGGCCAGAAGTTCGGGAATGACCTTCCGCAGCTTGATGCTGGAAACTTCATTTCCATACACAGCCGGGATGGGAACGTCGACGATCGGGACATCAAGGATGTTGAGGTGGATCACGAGGTCGTTCTCAAAGCTGTAGCGGGCCGCCACTTTATTCATCGGAAGCCGACGGAGGACCTCGGTCCGGATAGCCGTGTAACCGTTCTGGGGGTCGAAGATGTGCCAGTACCCCGAAGCCAACTTGGTCATAAAGGACAACACGATGTTGCCGAAGATCCGGTAACCGGGCATTCCGGCAAAGGACTCGCCGGAGAAGAAGCGGTTGGCCTTGGCGAACCCGTAGCCGTCAACCACCGGGTCCAGCAGCTGGGGCAGGTACTCCGGATCCATCTGCGCGTCGCCGGCCATGACCACGTTGATGTCCGAGCCCAATTCCATTGCGGCTTTGTGGGCCGTCAGGACAGCCCCGCCAACACCCTGGTTCACTTCATGGCGGATGAGCGTCACGCGTCCGTCATCGGCGCGCCGGGCAGCTCCCGAAGTGTCGTCGGGGCTGCAGTCATCGACAATGACGATGTGATCGACGAAATCCGGCATGGTCTTGATGACCTGCCCGATGTGGTTCTCTTCTTTGTAGGCCGGTACGACCGCGGCTATTCGAACGCCTCGATACATCGCTTATCCTTCGCTGCTCTTTGGTGTGAGGTTCTGTGGTGGTGCGTCGGTTTCGGACACTCCACCGGACTTGTGGCCGGCATCCGGCACAGGCTTCTTGTGCGGAAAGATCCAGTGCTTGTAGATGAAGTAGTTCCAGCCCATGGTGACAGCGGTCGCCACTACTTTACCGATGACGTAGCCGGCTCCCAGGAACTGGAAAAGCTCAACGATTCCCATGACGGCCAGGGTGTTGAAAACCAAGAGGACCGAGTACCGGAGCACCCCGCCCAAGGCCGTCCCGCCTCCGCCGAAGGCGAAGTGGCGCTGCAAGAAGTAATTGAAGAAGAAACTTCCCCAGAAACCTGCGCCCGTGGCGAGCCACAGCGGCCACCCGAAGACCTGGAAGCACAGAGCCAGCAGCCCCAGGTCAACCAGGAAGCTGAGCCCGCCGATCAGCAGGAACCGGAACAGGCTGGAGGTGAAGAACTTGGTGATGAAAGCCTTCATTGTCAGCAGATCCTTCCAAGCGGGGCGATGCCGTCAGGGTTCCGGTTCTCAAGGATTCCCGGAACGCCATCGACTTGGACGCGATCCTTGGCGGCCGCATCGAAGGCTTCTTTGCCACCGGGCAGCTGGGCCCAGTCGATCTTGTACAGTGCTGCATTGCCCTCGCGGGCAACGAGCTGCAGGTACGGAATAGAGTCCGGCTGGGTCAAACCCTCTTTGGGCTCATCCCACGCGCGGATCCGGCCATCGGCAATGTAGACCCATTCGATGCCGAGTTCAGCCGCAGCCTCACGCGCTGCTGCATCCGTGGCCAGCTCCGGGAGCTTCTGCAGCACCAGCAACTGCCGGTTGGTTGGCAAGATCTCAAAGTGCCGGATCATGGGCATCCGGTTTCCGAGGGCGTACATCCACACGGAGCCGTCGCAGGAGTCGTTGAGGACAGTGGCCTCTTCCGGCACGTACTGGTCCATCCTGCTCAACAGATCCACTTCGTCGACGCTCAACGTGGGACCGTCCACCTTGGTGTTGAGATTGATACGTTCGGCATTCTGCTTGAAGTATGGAATGGCAGCAATACCTACTGCCAGCAGGACCACCGACGCCGCTGCCACAGCCACGAGGCGACTGGGCCGCCGTCGAGCATCACGTCCGGCCTCAGGGGACTGCCGGCGAGCGCGGACCCTGCGGACCACCCACTCAGTTGCCTCCGCGGCCTGGGCAACACCCAACCCCGCCAAAGGAACCAGCAGCATGACCAGAATCCCGAAGATCCGCCATTGGTCGTCATAGAACGGCGCCGTCAGGTTCAGGAAGCGGGGGCTCTCGCTACCCATCGTGTAAACCGAAAGGAAAGCGAAAGCAAGAACGGGTCCGAAATACCACCACATGCGGATCCTGAAAACGACCGCAAGACACCCCAACGCCACCAGTGCAGTCAGGACGGGCATGGCGATGGAGCCGTGGTGAAGGAAGATGATGTTTTGGATGGCGCCATTACGGTCGGTATCCGGGGCCCACATCATCTTGGAAACGCGTTCGGACTCCTTGAGCATCTGCTGGATGATGGGCAAGCCCAACACAACAGCCAGCACCCCGGCGACGGCCAGGTAGACCGTGATCCCCAGAACCCGGCCCTTTCTCCTGACCAAGGCTGACAAGAACCAGAAAATCAGGAGCGGCAGGACTACGAACGCCAAGGAGGGGTGGACCGCAATGAGGCCCACGGCCCCGAAGGAGATGCCCGGGATCCAGAAGTAGCGGCGCTCAAGGGCGCCCTTGATGGCCAGGAACGCGAAGGGACCCACCAGGACCATTCCGGCAAAGAAAGGAATCAACGGCCCACGCCACAGGAGGTCATACGGGTAGACGGTGAACCAGCCTGACACCGCGCCTGCTGCAGCAACCGCGATCGGCCGCCGGGTCAGCACCATGGTCAGCGCCATCGTGCTCAAAGGCAACTGCACGGCCATCATGACCAGGACGAACACATTGAGGAAGACGGGGAGGCTGACCCCGGTAAACGGCCATACCAAAGAAAGCAGTGCATGGAAAGCTATGGGATAGCTTCGAATCGGAGCCTCCGGTATGGAGGTGTCGTAGTAGGCGAAGTTGCCGGCAATCCCCGGGTCCCATTCATGGTTTACCGAAATCAAACGAATCATGTTCGCGTGCCACGGGATGTCCCAGTCCTGGTTGATGCCCAGGAGGCCTTCCGTACCCACGGTCCATGAGACCGCGGCAACGGTACCGCCGGCTACCAGACCGGCCAGCAGGATCCACCAGGCCCCGGCGATGTGGTGCTTCCCGAAGAGCCCGGCGCGACCCGGATCGTGCGTGCCGAACCTTTCCGGGAATCTTCGCTCCAGGAAGATCCGAAGGGCGAAAAGCACGACGGCCAACAGCAGCAGGACTCCGGCAACGGGCAGGAGCTGCCAGCTCATTCCCAGGGAATGGCCGGTGACGCCAATGACTGTCAGGGCCCCCATTCCAAGCAACGGCGCCACGACGGGCAGGACGGTGCGACGAATTCCCAGTGCTTCACCAAGCAGCCAGCCCGGCCCCCACCACAACACGACAATCAGGAGTACACACAACAGCAGCGGGCCGATACCCATTCCTACGGTCGCCTTTCTTAGATGCTTCCACTAGCCATCCGTTGACAGACGACTTTTGGCGTTTGGAGGCCGGTTAGTTACGATCCCTCAGCCAGGCCACGGCCTGGTCCGCTGGACCTTCGAACTGGACGGTACCGGAAGAAAGGACCACTCCCCTGTCACAAATGCGGGAGATCATATCCAGGTCGTGGCTCACCACCACCAGTGTGCGTCCCTCATCAGATAACTGCTTGATCTTGGCCAGGCACTTGCGTTGGAAGGGCTCATCACCGACGGCCAGAATTTCGTCCACGAGGAAGATATCCGGCTGGGTGTGCACCGCCACCGCAAACGCGAGGCGGAGGAACATACCCGAGGAGTAGAACTTCACCTCAGTGTCGATGAATTGTTCAATTTCCGAGAACGCCACGATTTCATCAAACTTGGCGTTGATTTCGTCTTCGGTCATCCCAAGGATGGCTGCATTCAGGAACACGTTCTCGCGACCGGACAAATCAGGGTGGAATCCAGCGCCGACCTCAATGAGGCCCGCGACCCTTCCCTTCGTTCGGACTGTGCCCTTGTCCGGAAGGATGACGCCGGAGATCAGCTTCAGCAGCGTGGACTTGCCTGAACCATTGAACCCCAACAGTGCCACTGTCTCGCCGGACTGGATCTCGAAGCTGACGTCGTGAAGGGCGTCAAACTTCTTGGAAAGGTCCCCCTTGCGCCCCTTGGCGAGCCACACCAGCGTCTCTTTCATGGAATGCGAGTGCCGCAGATTGAAGGTTTTCTTCAGGTTCTTGACGATAATTGCGGCGCCCACTCAGACCTCCTGCGCGAAGTGGCCCTCAAGCCGGCGGAACACCAGCTGGCCGATGATAAGGAACAGGGCCGCCATGCCAAGACCGGCGAAGCCGGTCAGCAACAGGTGCGGAGGCAGCTCTACAGGCTTGGTCACCGTCGGGTACCAGAATGCCCAGTGGAACAGCTCCACGGCCACCGTCACCGGGTTCAGCTGGTAGATCGTCAGCGCCCAGTCAGGAGCCAGGCGACGGATCATGGTCCAGTCGTAAAGGACCGGAGAAGTCCACGTAACCACCATCATGAGCATGTCGACGATGTTTTCGGCATCACGGAAGAAAACGTTGATGGCACCTGCCAGCAAGCCAAGGCCCGTAGCCGTGACGGCAACAATCACAAAGCCCAGAGCGGCCCCGAACAGCTGGACCGCGTCGGGTCGCCACCCGTTGAGCAGGGCCGCGGCAAGCAGGACGACCAACTGAGGCAGGAAGTGCACCGCTGCAACCCACACTGATGCCACCGGGAAAAGCTCCCGGGGAAGGTAGATCTTCTTCACCAACGGCGCGTTCCACACGATTGAACGCGTTGCGTTGGAGAAGGCCTCCGTGAAGAAGTTGACCACAATCACGCCGGAGAACATATACAGCGCATAGTTCGGGATCTGGTCGCCCACCCGGAGAACGATGCCCAATGCCAGGAAGAGCACCACATACTGCACGAGTGGCTTGACGTAGGACCAGGCCAACCCCAGTACCGAACCCCGGTATCGGACCCGGAGTTCCTTGCGGACAATCAGTTTGAGGAGGTACCGGCGCCGGAAAACGTCCAGCAGCCCGGCACCAACCCCGGGAACAGCATATGTATCAGTCGAGTCGGCCATTGCTACTGTTTGGGCTCCGAAGCTTCAAATGTTTCACGCCAGGAATCCATGGAGGTGATCTCCGGCAAGGCATCGCGGTACTGGGCACGAAGCGTTTCCCAATTGGAGAAGAGCTGCGCGTGCAACTGTGCCGTTTCGGCGAGCATTTTGCGAACGAGTTTCGGATCGCGCCGGTACCAGGATGCGCCCGTTCCATCGGCGTTTGAGACCACTGCGCTATCCAAGTGCGCCAGGCTCCACCACTTGCCGTCCTGGTGTGCAACATGTGCCTCAGGATTGCTGTGTGCCGATTCACGCACCGGTGCGATGGTCTGCTTCAGGACAGTCTTTACTGCCCATGGAAGAAGTCCAAGGGCACCCGGCTGCTTGTACGTCTGGGGTTTCTTGGGCGGGCGCTTCCTGAAGACCTCCGGGAATGCACCGGGATCGGTCTTGACCTGCGAGTCGACGAAGTCTTCACGCATCGTCCTGAGCTTGGGCATGGTGGTGGGCAACTGCTCATGCAGTTTGGACGGGCCCTCAAGAACATCGCGCAGGGCCATGATGCGTGCCTGCTCGGGGTAGTACTGCATGGACACAAGATGCTTAATGTCCGTGTTCAGGCTTTCCCGGAAGATCCGTCCACCCTTGGGGAAAGGAGAGTGCAGCAGTGCGGCGATCAGGCGGTTCCGCTCGTGGTAATAAGCCTGCCAGTCAACCGAGTCGTCCTTGTCTGCCCAGGAGACGTGCCACACGGCAGCACCGGGAAGCGTGACGGTGGGGTACCCAGCGGCACGGGCACGCAGCGAATATTCTGCGTCGTCCCACTTGATGAATACCGGCAGCGAAAGGCCGATCTCCTCCACGACCGCCTTGGGGATGAGGCACATCCACCAGCCGTTGTAGTCCGCATCCCACCTGCGGTGCAGGAGCGGCGTCGAGCGGAGCCCTTCAGCCGAGAAATCATGGTTGCCCAGGCCCTCCACCGGTCCCCAGAGGAACCTGTAGAAGTTCACTACCTCGGCGTACGCGTGCAGGACGGACTTGTTGTACATGTCGAACATGTGGCCGCCCACAATCGTGGGCTTGCGGCAAAGGTCCGCGAAGGCGACCGCGCGCATGACGCCTTCGGTTTCCAGCTCAATGTCATCGTCGAGGAGCATGACGTAGTCGCTCTTGTCCGAGACGAGCATCTCGTACATGTTGCGTGCAAAGCCGCCGGAACCGCCCAGGTTGCCTTGGTTGATGATGCGCAGCTGGTCACCCATTGAGGCTGCCACCGAGTCGAAGCCATCCTCGTCGGCAACCTTCTTGTTGCCCTGGTCCACGATGATCAGCTCAGCGAGGATCCCGCGCAAGCCCGAATCGGCGTCAATCGCCTTGATGGTTTCCAAGCAGTAGTCGGCACGGTTGAAGGTAGTCACGCCGAGCGTGACCTTACCCTGCGGCCGGCCTTCGGAAGCAACGGCCCAGTGGGCTTTCTTGAGAGTCATCCCGTCGCCGCCGGCAATCAGGTCGAACCAGTACCAGCCACCGTCACCGAACGGTGCGAGGGTCAGCTCAAAGTCGTTCGAAGCGTTGCCCTCCACCAGGATCGAATCAACGCGCTGGGCAGCGCCCCTGGCGTTGGAGCGGTAGACGATGACTGTGCCTTCGCCCTCGGTCTCGATGTGGAGCACGGTTTTGGTGGCTATGGTCCACTTGCGCCAGTAGCTTGCCGGGAAAGCATTGAAGTAGGAGCCGAAGGAGAGTCGCTCGCCCCTGCGGACCTGGACCGAGCCGCGGTCCAGGATGTCTTCCGGGTGGAGTTTGCGGGCCATGCCCACGGCCTGCACGACGGCTGGACCGTTTTCTTCCTGCTTCCGGATCTTATTGGTATCCGGGTCCACGTACAGCGGCAAGGTATCGAGGTCGCGGTTAGCAGGAAAAACCACCCGCTGGACGATGCGAAGATCGCTCTCCCGGGGTGCTGCTTCAGCCTCGGCTTGCGTCGCCGTCATGTTCGTCTCCTGGCTTTCGTTCGTCGTGGCGGTCATGCGTCCACTCCACCGCTTTCCAACTTTGCGCCGCCGCTGAAGTGCGGCTTGATCTTGTTGTCGAACATGGACAGGGCCGAACCGATGGCCATGTGCATGTCCAGATACTTGTACGTGCCCAGGCGGCCGCCGAACAGCACTGATTTCTCGCCGCGCGCCAAGTCACGGTAGGCCAGCAGTTTGCTGCGGTCATCGGAAGTGTTTACCGGGTAGTACGGCTCGTCGCCCTTCTCCGCAAACCGGGAGAACTCGCGCATGATGACGGTGGCGTCCTTGGTGTAGTCACGCTCCGGGTGGAAGTGACGGAACTCGTGGATGCGGGTGTAGGGGACATCGGCGTCGGGGTAGTTCATGACGGCACAACCCTGGAAGTCCTCGATCGGAAGGACTTCTTCTTCGAGGTCGATAGTGCGCCAGGAAAGATCACCTTCGGCATAGTCGAAGTAACGGTCCACGGGGCCGGTGTAGATGACCGGTACCTGTCCCAGCACGGACGAGCGGCCGAACTCTCCGTCATCGAAGAAGTCCGTTTTCAGGATGACCTCGATATTCGGGTGGTCCGCCATTCGTTCGATCCACGCCGTGTAGCCATCCACGGGAAGGCCCTCGTAGGTGTCGTTGAAGTACCGGTTGTCGTAGTTGTAGCGCACGGGCAGCCGGGAAATGATTTCAGCCGGCAGGTCCTTCGGATCCGTCTGCCACTGCTTGCCCGTGTAGTGCTTGATGAACGCCTCATAGAGCGGGCGTCCAATCAACTGGATTCCCTTGTCGTTCAAGTTCTGCGGATCGGTGCCTGCGAGTTCGCCGGCCTGTTCCGTGATCAGGTCCCTGGCCTCGGCCGGGCTCATTGCCGAGCGGAAGAACTGGTTGATCGTGCCGAGGTTGATCGGCATGGGGTACACCTCGCCCTTGTGGCTGGTGTAGACCTTGTGCTGGTATTTCGTGAACTTGGTGAACTGGTTCACGTAGTTCCAAACGCGCTCATTCGACGTGTGGAAGAGGTGCGCCCCGTAGCGGTGGACCTCAATTCCTGTCTTGGCTTCGTTCTCGCTGTAGGCGTTTCCTCCAATATGGTGGCGGCGATCAAGAACCGCGACCTTCAGCCCCAACTCGGTAGCGGCGCGTTCTGCAATGGTCAGGCCAAAGAAACCCGAGCCGACGACGACGAGATCAGCGTTCACAAACTCTCCTGTGTATTGGCGTGCGGGCACAGAAGTGCCCACGTCTACTGGTCAAGGCTACCCGACGAGCCGCGGGTTCCCCGTATCCGCGGCCCTGCCGGCCGCTCACGGGCGCAGTGCCGGAACGGGAAAGGGAGGCCGGCAACAGCCGGCCTCCCCCACAACCCGAACCCGGGATAATCGCTAAAGCGCGACGACGGTACCCGACTTTGCGGAGTCCAAAACGGCCTCCGCGACGCGAAGGGTTTCAAGACCCTCGGCCATGGTCACGATGTTCAGGGACTTGCCCAGAACAGCGTCCCGGAACGCTTCATGCTCCATCTTCAGCGGCTCGCGCTTGGCAAGCGCAAAGCGCGTGGACGAACCTTCCGATACGCCGCGGAAGGCGGCGATGGAATCCCAGTCGGTCTGGAACGTGCCGTTCTCCACGAACGTCAGGTCTGCCGAGATCGTATCGGCAATGAAAGCACCCCGCTCACCGAGGACAACGGTGGTGCGCTCCTTCATGGGCGAGAGCCAGTTCACGATGTGGTTGGTGACCACTCCGCTCTTGAGGTGGCCGATCGCGGTCACCATGTCTTCATGGTCACGGCCGCTTCGGGAAGTTGTGTGCGCCACGACGTTGACGAAGTTGCTCTGTGCCAGCCAAGCCGTGAGGTCGATGTCGTGGGTGGCAAGGTCCTTCACGACGCCAACATCCGCAATACGAGCCGGGAACGGTCCCTGCCGGCGCGTGCTGATCTGGTAAACCTCGCCCAGGTCACCGTTCTCAAGCCGCTCGCGGAGGCTCTGCAACGAGGGGTTGAAGCGTTCGATGTGACCAACGGCACCGATGAGGCCCTTGGACTCGAACGCTTCAGCAATTCTGCGTCCGGACGCCGAGTCATTGGCAATCGGCTTCTCGACGAGGCAGTGGACTCCGGCCTCAGCCAGCTGCAGGGCAACTTCCTCATGCAAAATCGTGGGGACGGCGGCAACTGCCATGTCGATCCCCTGCGCAATGAGTTCCTCGACCGAGCCATGGACTGTCAAGCCGTCGGCTACGTTGTGCGGATCGCCATATGAATCTGCCACCGCGACGAGGTCGACGCCTTCGAGCTCGCGGATAACCCGGGCATGATGGCGGCCCATCATGCCCAAGCCAATGAGGCCTGCGCGAAGATTAGCCACTAGCTGCCTGCCTTCGCCACAGCGTTGACGGCAGCAACGATGCGTTCCAGGTCATCCTGGCTCAGGGAGGGATGCACGGGGATCGAGAGCACGTGGGACGCAGCCTCTTCCGTGACCGGGAGGTCGTCCGACGTCTGGAACGGCGCAAGGCGGTGGTTGGGAATGGGGTAGTACACACCGCAACCAACCTGGTACTCCTCGCGAAGGGCCTTGGCGAAACCGTCGCGGTCATCGGCAATCCGGATGGTGTACTGGTGGTAGACGTGCGCGTATCCTTCGGCGACCTTCGGCGTGGTGACGCCTTCAATATTGGCGTCGAAGAAGGCTGCGTTGTCCTGCCGGGTCTTGGTCCAGCCGTCAACCTTGGTCAGCTGGACACGGCCGATCGCTGCGTGGATGTTGGTCATACGGCAGTTGAAGCCCACCAGCTCGTTTTCATACTGGCGTTCCATGCCCTGGTTCCGCAGAAGGCGAAGGCGACGTTCGACGTCGGCCAGGCCTGTGCTGACCATGCCGCCTTCCCCGGAGGTCATGTTCTTGGTGGGGTAAAGGCTGAACATGGCGAAGTCACCGAAGGTGCCTACCTTACGGCCGTTCACCGATGCCCCGTGAGCTTGGGCGGCGTCCTCGAATACCTTTACTCCATGCTTTTCGGCGACTGCCCCAATGGCATCAACGTTGAACGGGTGGCCGTAGAGGTGCACGGGCATGATTGCCGCCGTGCGATCGGTGATCTTGGACTCAACGGAGGCTGCGTCCAGGGTGTAGTAGTCAGGGTCAACGTCCGCGAAAACCGGAGTAGCTCCGGTCAGGGCGACGGAGTTGGCGGTGGCCGCAAACGTGAACGAGGGAACAATTACCTCGTCACCGGGACCAATTCCCGCAGCCAGGAGTCCCAAGTGCAGGCCGGAAGTTCCGGAGTTGACCGCTACGGCCGCCCGCCCGTCCAAGAGAACCTGGGAAAACTCCTGCTCGAAGGATGCAACTTCGGAGCCCTGGGCCAGCTGCCCGGAGGCCAGCACCGCCTGCACGGCTTTGGCCTCATCGTCACCGATGATCGGTTTGGCCGGGGGAATGAATTCGGGGCTCATGCCTCTACCTCTCGAAGGGTTTCGTTCTGTTCAACATACGTGGCGCCGGTCTCGGGGCAGACCCAGTTTTCACCGCGGCGTTCCAACGGGAAGCCGGCCTTGCCAACCCATCCGCGCCGCCTGGCAGGAACACCTACCACCAGGGCGAAGTCGGGGACATCCTTGGCCACCACTGCCCCGGCCGCGACGGTAGCCCAGCGCCCAATGGTTACCGGAGCCACGCATACGGCGCGCGCACCGATGGAGGCACCCTCACGGATGGTGACTCCAACGGGTTCCCAGTCATGGGCACTTTTCAGGCTTCCGTCCGGGCTGACTGCGCGCGGAAAGGTGTCATTGGTGAGCACCACTGCAGGGCCTATGAAGACACCCGCTTCCAGCTCAGCCGGCTCGTAAACCAGCGCATAGTTCTGGACCTTGCAGTTATCCCCCATCTTTACTCCGGTACCAATGTAGGCGCCGCGCCCAACGATGCAGTTGGCACCGAGTTCGGCCTTCTCGCGGACTTGGGCCAGATGCCAGATCTTGGATCCATCACCAATTACCGCCTCGTCTGAAACATCGGCGGTCTCTGCAACCACTATCACCGGTGAAGGTCCTTCCTCATTGAGCACACGGGACAACGAGTTTCATCTTAGCGGAGACGTACACAGCGTTCGTATCAAGGTAGCTCCGCCGGTGCCGCCGTTCGTTTTCCACATAGCAGATGTCGTCCGTAGTGGCCTGCCGGCTGTCCGCGTAGCGTCGGGACGAGCAGGCGAACCTGCTCCGGACTACGAAAGGATCGGCCAATGCCCTTGCAGTGCACTTTGGCCCGGGGTCCCCTGGCTGCCACGCACGGGCCGCCCAAGGAACTCACGATCCACCTTCCGGAGGGGACGCCGGGAAGGAAGCTGGCGGCGCTGCTCGCCGATACCCACGGAACCGGCAGGATCCATGTTGCCGGGGAAGACTTGAGGACCTTGGTAGTTGGTGTCCCTCCATTGGTGAACGGTTCGGTCCTTGTGGACGGAGGTCAGGGCGGTCATGCACAGGCCAGCCCGCCGGCCATGCTTCTCGTGGCGCATTCCGGCCCGGCGGCAGGGGCAATGTATCCCGTTCTCCGCGGACGGAACCTCATAGGCCGCGGCACGGCCCACATTTCAGTCCCCGATCCTGACATTTCCCGCGAACATGCAGCACTGGACGTCTCTTTTGCGGACTTGACGCTGACCCGCCTGCCGGCGAATCGTTCCCCGGAGCCGAATTGCCGCCCGGCCACCCCGGAACCATCGCTCATGATCGACGGGAAACCCACGAACCTCGGCCCCGTCAACACGTCATCAACCATCCAATGCGGAAATTCGATATTCTCCCTGCTCGCCTCAAAAGCACCGGTGCCACTGCCCGGTACGGAGGCCGGCTGTTCAGTGCACCAGCCATTGGAGGTTCACCGGCCCACGGGCGGCGGCAACCGATGGGCGGGCCTTGTCACTGGCCTTCTGCCTTTGCTCCTCGGCGTCGGACTTGCCTTGGCTACAGGATCATGGATGTTCCTGGGTTTCACCGCGATCTCGGCCGTCAGCCTGTCAGTGGCGGCATTCTCCGGAAGACAAGCCCGCCGCGAGTTTCGCCGCGCCCTCGGCCAAGCCGTGAGTGAGGACATAAAACGGTAATACTGGAAAAGTCCTTGAGCCGGCGTGGCCCACCCAAAAACTGACGTGCCTGCCGGCACTGTCTTTCCGACGATCTGTCAGCCGGCTCAAGGTCCGTCAAAGGGTGTCGAGCCAGGCGGACATGACTTTATAGGAGCCTGATTCGACCAGTCCCATTACCGTTTTGTCTGCCCACCTGGCCCGCGCCCGATCAATCAGCATTCGACGCGACTGAGGGGCAATTTCCATCTTGGCAAACGAACCAATCAAAGTCATCGCGGGTATCGACACCCACGCCGACACACACCACGTAGCCGTCATAAACGAACACGGCAAACCCCTCGCGGACAAGGAATTCCTGGCCGTGGGATCCGGATACCGGAAAATCCTCGACTTCATCACCAGCCATGGAACGGTCACCGCCGTCGGGATCGAAGGAACCGGCTCCTACGGCGCCGAGCTCGCCCGGACCCTCCGGGCCGCCGGGCTGACGGTGCTGGAAGTGAACCGACCGAACCGGGCCGCGCGGCGGCTACGGGGCAAGTCCGATCCGCTGGATGCCTACCAGGCTGCAAAGTCGGTACTCGAGGGACGGGCGACGTCGGTCCCGAAAGCCAAGGACGGCCCCGTTGAATGCCTGCGGGTCCTGCGCGCTGGGCGCGCCTCCGCGCTCAAGGCACGTACCGCAGCCATCAACCAGATCAAGGGACTCCTCGTTTCAGCCCCGGACAGACTCCGGGCGAAGTACCGGGCAATGGCCACTTCCGCCCTGATCACTGCCCTGCAGCGCACGAGACCATCGGGACACATGGCTGACCCGGAGTACGTGACCCTTCTGACGCTGAAAGCCCTCGCCACGCGCTGCCAGTCCCTGGCCACAGAGATCGCTGAGGCGGATGCCGCACTCCAGGAAATCATCGAAGCCTACGCCCCGATGCTCTGCGACCTGCCAGGCGTCGGCACCGACGTGGCCAGCCAGCTGCTGGTCACCGTCGGAGACAACCCGGACCGGTTGGGAAACGAAGCCCAGTTCGCCTCCCTCGTCGGGGTCGCCCCCGTACCGGCATCGTCAGGCAAAACAACCCGCCACCGGCTCAGCCGAGGCGGGGACCGCAACGCCAATCACGCCCTCTATCAAGTGGTCCTGGTCCGGATGGCATCGTGCCAAAGGACGAAGGAGTACGTGGCCAAACGCACCGCGGAAGGCAAGAGCAAACGGGAAATCATGCGCTGCCTCAAACGCTACGCCGCCCGGGAAATCTACCGCCAGATCACCAACCCCCAGCCAGCACCGGACAACAGCGATCTCCGGCAGACGCGCACCACACTCGGTTGCACCATCACAACCGCAGCCCGCGAACTCGGCCAATGGCCCTCGAAAATTTCCCTCCTGGAACGAGGACTCCTCCGCAACGACACCCTTGCGACCACCTACCGGCAATGGCTAGGGGATCAATCCGCAGCGGCGGCCGTCTGAACAAAAGACGAACGGCCGTAGCCGAGCAGCTCGCCGAAAGAGCCTCAACACTGGTAAGTATGCTGATCATTTACTAGGGTTAAAGTGGCTTTAGACCGGCAAGACCGGAGGGGATGACCTATCTCAGCATCAGTAATTGACGCTACGCAACCCAGCAGGCGAATGCTGTGCGGGGTGCTGACCGTGTCGCTGTTGCTGGTCTTCTCATTCAGCCTGTGCGCGGCGCTTTGCCTGCTGATGAAGCACCCGAACGCCATGGGAATCAGTTCCCATCAGATGGTCACCGCCGAGGTCCATGAACTCACTGCTTCAGCAGCAACGGCCGTCACCGCAGCGTCTGACCTGCCGGAGTCTCAGCGCGCCTGCTGCAGCGATCAGCACGGGACCCAAATGATGGTCGCCCAAACCCTCCGGCTTCTGCCCGAGAAAGTGGCTGCGGCCTCCACACTGATCGAGACGGGGGAATACCGGCCGGATTACGTCCCGCCTGGTTGGTTTGACCCCGCTTTGGAACGACTCGATCACCTCAGACCGTCTTTGACGGTCCTATCGATCAGCAGGACATAAATCTCCGTACAGCGATGACCCGACCGTAACCGGATCAGCGGCTATTAGCCGGCTGAGGAAACCCGGGGCTGCACAGAGCAGACCCAATAAATCGCTTCACAGCAGTAGTAACGGACTGCTGTATTTAAAAACAGGGAGATAAGACAATGACGCATCACGTAACCCCCATGCTCGCAACCTACCCCAAGGACCTGGGCGGAGTGGATCAGGAAAAACTCGCCGAGTGCATCCAGGCATGCTTCGAATGCGCACAGACCTGCACGGCCTGCGCCGATGCCTGCCTGAGCGAGGACATGGTGGCCGAGCTGACCAAGTGCATTCGCACCAATATGGACTGCGCCGACATCTGCGCAACGACAGGCAACGTCCTGTCCCGGCACACCGGGTACGACGCCAACATCACCCGGGCAGTCCTCGAAGCATGCCGCACCGCCTGCAAGGCATGCGCAGATGAATGTGAACGCCACGCCCAAATGCATGAGCACTGCAAGATCTGCGCCGAAGCCTGCCGCCGCTGTGAAACAGCGTGCCACGAGCTCCTCTCCTCGCTGGGCTAGTCGCCCCGCCTACGCCTTGGCGCCCCTTCCCGCCCCCGGATTTGTGTAGGGAAGGGGCCACGCACATGAAGGAAACTCACATGAGTACCCCGCAAAACCAGCCAGACTCCCCTCGCGTTAGCGCCGCCGGGCACGAGCAGCAGCAACCCAGCCACCAGCACCGAGAATCAGAAACCCACAGCAGCGGCCCACGCGCCCGAGACGACAAAACCGGCCACCACTCATCCAGGATGTATCTCAAATTCGCCCTGATACTGCTGATCAGCCTGGCGTTGATGTGGGTCCTGTCGATGTCAATGATCCGCTCGATCGACCACTTCTACTTCAACCTGAGCAATTTTTGGATGGCGTTGCTGATGGTGTCCGCGATGGCCGTCGTCATGATCATCGGCATGTGGTCCATGTTCAAGAACAGAAAAGCCAACATCGCCATGCTGATCGGCTTCGCCGTACTCTTCGTCGCCGTGTTCGCACTGGGCCGCACAGAAACCTTCGTCGGCAACGAACAGTTCCTCAAATCCATGATCCCCCATCATTCCCGGGCATTACTCGTCTGCGAGGAATCGAATATCACCGACCCGGAAATCATCACCCTGTGCGACTCCATCGTGAAATCCCAACAGGAAGAAATCACCCAGATGAAGGCGATCCTCGAAAGGTACAAGTCAGACTGACGCCGACCACTACGCCAATTTTGACGACTATAGGAGCATCGTCGGAATCGTTCGTCGCCGTCCGCTGCCGGGATTGCGACGGCGATACTCCTGGAGACGCCCCGGCCCCCGGCCTCTGCTGCTGGTCCCGGCGATTCCGCTTGTGGCGCCGCGGCCCCTGCTGACAGTGAAGGCCGTGCCCTGGCCCGCGTTGCGAAACCAGGTTCCGGCGGTCCAAGAACATCCGGTATCTGGCTGCGCCTTGGTTTGGCCTCGGTTCCGGCCAACATCCGGCTGCTTCCAGAGGACCCTCAGTTCCGCCCTCCCACTTTGGCAGGCGTTCCCCTGACTCTGCCTCCTTCCGCGGGGCAGATTCCGGTTACCGGCGACCCCCTCCACTTCGCTGGTCTGGTCCGCTTGATGCTTATGCAGCTTGCCGCGTATCCCGCAGCCGTTGGTGTCCCCGTGATCATCCTGGGCAGCGGCGCGAACGTGCCTCTTGCTGCCCGGTTCCTGAAGGACTGCCTTGTGGCGGCCACTTCTGAAGCTGCACTGGCGGGCTTGCATGCCTGCAGTGGCAGGCTGCCGGGAAGGCTCTTCGTGTTCAACGCCCCTCCCGCCGGTTCCTCCGGGGTGGAAGCATTGGTGGAGGCGGCCGTTCGAGCGGACTGGCAGGTGGTCAGACACGAAAGAGCCCACCCCGCCGGTTCCAGTGCGTGGACAATCGACATGGATCCGTCCGGAATATCGGCCACACTGGGTTCTCCCGGCGCGCGGCAAAGATTCATTCCCGACCTGGTAACCGAGCCGGTCTTTGACCGCTTCTGCCGGGCGTTATCCGCGCGACAAGCCACATCAGCCGAGGCGGCCCGCACCTGCTGCCGGATGAGTGTTCCTTGGAGGAGATCGTCCCAAGGGGTCCACGCAGCCTTGCCTCGAGATGGCACAAAAACAGCGGGTCCGGCACATTGAAAGCCGTTCTGGGTAAGGACGGCCACGGTCCGGTGGCCTTCGACTTCCTTATGGACGGTCCCCATTTGCTGGTAGCCGGGACCACTGGCGCCGGCAAGTCCGAACTCTTGCGGACCCTGTCGCTTTCACTGGCAATGAATTACCCACCCCAGGAATTGGTGTTCCTCTTCATTGACTTCAAAGGAGGATCCGGCTTGGGGCCGCTGGAACGCCTGCCGCATTGCGCCGGGTTGGTCACCGACCTTGGCGGTCAGGGCATGAAGCGCGTCCTGGAATCGCTGCGCAGTGAAATCCGGTACCGCGAAGAAGCATTCCACGCCGGGGGCGTTGCCGATATCAAGGACTACCGCCCTCCCGCTTCGGGATCCGTTGGACCGATCCCCCGTTTGGTACTGGTCATAGACGAGTTCCGGATGCTGGTGGATGAAGAGCCCGCAGCCCTCCGGGAGCTGATGCGGATAGCAGCCGTCGGCCGTTCCTTGGGCCTCCACCTGGTCATGGCCACGCAGCGCCCCCAAGGGGCACTGACGGCCGACATCCGCGCCAACGTAACCACAAGCATTGCCCTTCGGGTGCAATCAGAGGCGGAGTCAACAGACATCATCAAGACAGGGGTCGCTGCCGGGATCCCTGTGCGCCTCCCGGGTCGGGCGTTCCTGGCCAGGGCCTTTGGTGCGCCGGAAGAATTCCAATCCGCGTCCGTTCTGGTTGCACATCGCGGTCACTTGGATGAGACATGCGTGCAGCCCGCTCTCGATGGCCCTGACACCCGGGACGGCGATGATTCGGATGCCTGGGAGGAAGCTGCCTCGGGGTCGGACAATCCGGGAGTCGGCCGAAACACCCCGCAACGGGCACCCCGCGGCAGTTTGGCGGAGCAGGGTCTGCCGGCGTTTGTGGCAATGATTCGAGCGGCGGCAACCACCATGGGCGCTGGCAGCGCTCCCCGCCGAATCATTGCCCCGCCCCTCCCGGCGGAGATTCCCTGGGACCCGGGGCCCGCTACCTGTGACGGCGTGACCGCTGCCCCCAAGGATGTTCACAGTGAGCACGGCACCGGCCATGGCATCGGTCTTGGCCTGGTCGACCGTCCCGGGTCCCAGACTGTTGAGCTGTTGTCGTGGACGCCGTCAGTGCATGGGCACTTCGCGATGATCGGCAGTACGGGCAGCGGCATGCCTGAAGCATTCAGGGCCGTCTCGGCACGGATCGTCACTACGGACCCCACAGTCCACAGCTACATCCTCGACGCCACTGGCACGTTCCAGGGACTGCCTGAATCCGACCGGTACGGCGCGGTGGCACACCTGCACCAATTGGCGTTCGCTGTACGGGTCCTTGAGCGGATAAAGAGCTTCATGGCGGACCGGCGCAGTTCAAGCGACGGGCCCGTTGCGAGCCAGGGAATCCTGCTCATCATCGCTGGATGGTGCACGTGGGTCTCTGCCATCAGAAACAGCCCTTACGCCTGGGCAGAAGACGTCTTACGCGACATCGTCCGGGACGGAACGCCTCTGGGCGTGACGGTATTGATTTGCGGTGAACGCGAACTCGTCAGTTCGCGGTTCTTTGCGACCATCCCGAACCGTGCTTTCTTTCCGGCCGGCGCCACCGAAGAATCCACTTTCCACTGGCCGAAGCTTCCCCCCGTCGATCCCCTCCCGGGACGCGCGGTGGCTCTGGGCAGCTTCGTTCAGGGGAAGAGTGCCGTCGCCCAGTTCCAAAACACACCTGGCGGGAAGGACTGGCCGTACGGCCCCCTGGCTGCAAAATCCCCTGCCCCTCTGCGCCTTCAGCCTCTTCCTGCCTTCCTTGGGACTAAGGAATTACCGGAGCAGCCGCCTACCTGCGGTGACGCGGTGTCGGCAGCATGGTTTGGCGTAGGCGGTGACGACGCCGCGCCACTGGCTATTCCCCTCCGCCGCGGGGGCATTACCTTGGTCCTTGGCGGGCCGGGCTCCGGCAAGACCTCACTATTGCGAACACTCATGTCGGTCAACTCCGCTGTGCCGTGGCTCTCCCCGGTAGAGAACGTCGGAGATGGCGCATTCTGGACCGACCTGGCGGAAGCGGCGTCGCTTGGAGCCTTGGATAAGGACACCGTATTGCTGGTGGACAACGCCGACACCTTGAACCCCCAAGCGCGCCAGTCCTTGGCCGGCTTGGCGGGTTCAGTAGGCGCGATTGTCATGACAGCTACCACTTCCCCAACGCTCCTGCACCGTCTTCCGTTCGCCGAGGTTGTGCAAGCCACCAGGTCGGGCCTTGTCCTCAGTCCCCGCACACCCTTGGATGGCGATGTTTTTGGAGTACGGCTGAACGTTGAGTCATCTGTTCCCCCTGCCGGCCGCGGCATCCTCATCCAGGGGGCCAGCCAAATACCCTTTCAAGCGGCCTACGCCGGCGGGCGTTTCGAGGGGCGGGCTTGACCCGAGGGGCCGGAACACTGGCTAGAGGGCGCCTTCGGTGCCACCTGTCCGGGACGCGAACGAAATAACGTTTGGCTGAAACAGGAAGAGGATGGCAGCAAGGGCAGGCAGAATCATGGCAAGTCCCGGCAGGATCAAGCCGCTCGTCGCCGTGGGAAACCCAATGGTCAGGACGAACAACTGCGCCACCAAGGCAGCGGCCCTCGTCCAACGGTAGCCGCGGAACAAGAAATGACCCACCGCAAAGAGCCATGCTGAGAAGGCCAGCAGCAGACCCAAAGTGAACACTGCTCCCCAGAAGGTGAGCACAGGCGCTCCCGTCAGCAACTCGAACGCGTACCACGCAGCTGCAGTCAGCAACGCAAGAGCTTCCAGCAGTACAACAACGGAAATCACCTTGATTCCCGGAGGACGCTTGGTTTTCGGGAGGGAACCATCAGCGGGACGGCCTACGGGAGCCGCAGCTGACCGGTCCTCGTTTCCGTTGCTGTCAGGGGACGGCTGGGCGGGGTTAGCGGGAGGTCTTGACACACTGGCACACTACCCGAGATAGTCGTTTAGCAGTGAGGGCACTGGCGGCTGGTGTGATGCATCGCTCACGGATTCCGGGCATTTCAACGACGAATACCCCTTGTTTACAAGGCGTTAACATGAAACGCTTGACTCAGACGACCAAGGGGGCCCATGCGGGCCCCTTTCCTTTGAAGCCTCTCGTGAATGTTTTCACAAGGGGCCCCCTAGTTCTCACGAATGGAGTGACTGATCAGCATGGATTGGCGTAATCGCGCAGCCTGCCTCGACAAGGACCCGGAGCTCTTCTTCCCAGTCGGCAACACGGGACCTGCACTTCTCCAAATTGAGGAAGCAAAGAGCGTTTGCCGCAGGTGCCCCGTGGTGGACACGTGTCTGCAGTGGGCCTTGGAGTCCGGCCAGGACGCCGGCGTCTGGGGAGGCATGAGCGAAGACGAGCGCCGCGCGCTCAAGCGACGCGCCGCCCGCGCCCGCCGCGCCTCATAAGCACAGGAAATACGTAAGGCTCAGGCCGCGGACCGAATGGTCCGCGGCCTGAGCCTTTTTGATCCGCTCTTGCCCACCACGGTGGGGAATCAGTGCTTTTCGGGAAACGGTGTCAGTTATCCCCTGGCCAGATTCAACACGATCTCGACGGCGGTACCGCCGCCGTCCCGCGGGCTCCACTGGATAGAGCCGCCAAGCTCGCTCGTGACGAGTGTCCGAACAATCTGCAAACCCAGCCCTTCCGTGTATTGCCCTTCGGGAAGTCCAACACCGTCGTCGGCGACGGTCACCGTCAAGAACTCATCGTTGCCTTCGCCGGGAGTGCGGTCGGCCAAGAGCCACACGGTACCGGTTCGGCCCTCCAGCCCGTGCTCCACGGCGTTGGTGACCAATTCGTTGATCACCAACGCCAGCGGCGTCGCAAAATCGCTCGGAAGCTCCCCGAACATGCCTGAACGCTCCGTGCGGACATGTTGCGATGGCGAAGCGACCTCGGCTGAAAGCCGGAACTGCCTGCCAATCAGTTCGTCGAAGTCGACACTCTGGGTCAGTCCCTGCGACAAGGTCTCGTGGACAAGCGCAATCGTGGCTACGCGCCTCATGGCTTGCTCAAGTCCCTGCTTCGCCTCATCACTGACCATCCGCCGGGACTGCATCCGCAGGAGGGCAGCAACAGTCTGGAGGTTGTTCTTGACGCGGTGATGGATCTCCCGAATGGTGGCATCCTTGGTGACGAGTTCCATCTCTCGCCGCCTCAATTCCGAGACGTCCCGGCACAGGACCAGGGCACCAAAGCGATGCTGCTCATCCCGCAAAGGGATAGCCCGGAGGGACAGGCTGACGCCCCGGGATTCGATCTCACTCCGCCAAGGCATCCGGCCGGTTACTACCAGCGGGAGCGTCTCGTCCACCATCCGGCGGTCCTTGAGCAGCCCTGCCGTGACCTCGGCCAGCGACCTTCCCTCCAGGGACTCCACTTCTCCGAGACGACGGAAGGCGGAGACTCCGTTCGGGCTTGCGTACTGGACCACTCCGTCCGCGTCGAGTCGGATGAGTCCGTCGCCCACGCGCGGCGCGCCACGCCGTGACCCGGTGGGCGATGCGAAATCCGGCCAAAGACCCAGGGTTCCCATCCTCAGGAGGTCGTAGGCGCACTGACGATACGTCAGCTCAAGCCTGGAAGGCATCCTGGAACTGGACAGGTCCATGTGCGACGTAACCACAGCAAGTGTCCTGCCGTTCCGGACCATGGGAACCGCTTCTACCCGCAATGCCATCTCGCTGCTCCAGCTGGTCTCGCTGGAGCGTTCGATCGAGCGGCTGTTCCAGGCCTTCTCAACGAGGGGCCTCAGATCCGAGCGGATGCCCTCACCCACGAAGTCCGCATGGAACACCGTATGCGATGTCGAAGGACGGACGTGGGCGAGGGCAATGTAGCCCAGCTCCGGATGCGGAAACCACAGTGCGAGGTCCGCGAATGCCAAGTCGGCGACCATTTGCCAGTCACCGACCAGGAGGTGCAGCCATTCGGCATCTCCAGGCCCGAAATCAGCGTGTTCCCTGATGGGGTCCGTAAAGATTGCCACTGCACCTCCATTTTCGACGCCGGCTGACAGCTAGCGTCGGACGATTGACCTCAAGAGCCTTAATGCTACCGACAGTGAGGCCATGTCATCGGCCTCGAGTGCGTTCACTTCGTCGAACATGGTCTTCGCCCGCCCGAGTTGTTCAGCATTCTGCCCTTCCCAGGCCTTCAGCCGGTCCTCCGCAGAGGCGCCCTTTTCCGTCGACTCAAGCACCGACGTCGTCATGTCCGCAACTGTGGAATAGAGATCATCCCGCAACGCAGCCCGCGCCAGGGCCTGCCAGCGGTCATCCCGGGGCAAGGCGCTGATGCGCTCCAGCAGGGCGTCCACATGGAACCGGTTGAACACCGTGTAGTAGACATTGGCCACGTCCTCGACGTCGGCGCTGCGCGAGGTGGCTATACGGGAGATATCCAGGAGGGCGTAGCTCTCGAACAGTTCCGCCCAACGGTGTGCCAGGTGGTCCGGGAGGTCCCAGGACAGGGCCTTCTCCAACCACTCGGCCACGCGGGCCTTGTCGTCTCCACGAAGGTAGTCCAGGAGCCGGGCACGCAGCGGCACCATCATCGGCTTGAAGGAATCCACGACGTCGGCGATCGGTTGGGATGCGATACCTTGCCCCAGCACCCAGCGAACGGCCCGGTCAAGGAGCCTGCGGATGTCCAAGTGGATCTCGCTCCAATGCTCCGTGGGGAAGGATGCCGGCAACGCGTTCAGCTCGTCCACCATCGAATCGAGCTCATAGATTTCCCGAAGGGCAACGAACGCTTTGGCGACGGCGGCCTCGTTAGCGGACGTCTCCTCAATGGCACGGAAGGCAAACGTGATGCCCCCGAGGTTGATGATGTCGTTTGCCACCACAGTCGCGATGATTTCCCGACGCAAAGGATGGGTATCCAGTTCCGCATCGAAACGCTCGCGCAGTTGCTTGGGGAAGTACTGGCGGATGGTGTCCTTGAACCAAGGATCTTCTGAAAGGTCGCTCTCACGCAGCGCGGATGCCAGCTCGATCTTTGCGTAAGCAGCAAGGACCGAAAGCTCGGGAGAAGTCAGTCCCTGTCCCTGGTCGAGACGCTGCCTCAGCGTGTCCGTTGAGGGAAGCGCCTCAAGATCCCGCTTGAGGTCGGCCGACTTCTCCAGCCAGTCCATAAGCCGTTCGTAACTGGGGCTCCACTCCGCCACCCGCGTGCGGTCGTTCAGCAACAGGATGTTTTGGTCGATGTTGTCCTGCAGGACGAGCCGCCCTACTTCTTCGGTCATGTCCGCAAGGAACCGGGAGCGTTCGGACTCCTCCAACTTCCCGGCGGACACCATCCGGTCGACGAAGATCTTGATGTTTACTTCGTGGTCGGAGCAGTCAACGCCGGCGGAATTGTCGATTGCGTCCGTATTGAGAATGACGCCTTGCAAGGCGGCCTCGATGCGGCCACGCTGCGTCAGGCCAAGGTTTCCGCCTTCACCGACGACCTTGACCCGCAGGTCCCGTCCGTCGACGCGGATGGCATCGTTTGCCTTGTCCCCTACGGACGCGTTGGTCTCCGTGCTCGCCTTGATGTAGGTGCCGATGCCGCCGTTGTACAGCAGATCCGCCGGTGCCAACAGGATGGCTCGGAGCAGCTCGGGCGGGCTCAGCTGGGTTGTTCCGTCGGGCAGTCCGAGTGACTGGCGGACCTGCTCGGAGACAGGAATCGTTTTCGCCTGCCTCGGGAAGACACCGCCGCCTTCGCTGATGAGCGCGCGGTCGTAATCGTCCCACGATGACCTGGGCAATTCGAACAGGCGCTGCCGCTCGGCGAAGGAAGCCGCCGCATCCGGCGTCGGGTCAAGGAAGATGTGCCGGTGGTCGAAGGCAGCCACCAAGCGGATGTGCCGGGAAAGGAGCATGCCGTTGCCGAAAACATCGCCCGACATATCCCCGACACCCACCACCGTGAACTCTTCGGTCTGCGTGTCCAGGTCCAGTTCGCTGAAGTGCCGCTTGACGGACTCCCAGGCGCCGCGGGCGGTGATGCCCATGGCTTTGTGGTCATATCCAACCGAACCTCCGGAAGCGAAGGCGTCACCCAGCCAGAAACCATACTCTGCCGCCAGCCCGTTGGCGGTATCGGAAAACGTCGCGGTTCCCTTGTCCGCAGCGACCACCAGGTAGGAGTCGTCGCCGTCGTGCCGGACAACGTCCGACGGCGGAACGAGCTTTTCGCCTTCAGGCGAGGTGACGAGGTTATCGGTGATGTCCAACAGCCCACGGATGAAGGTCTTGTAGCTTTCGATACCTTCTGCCATCCACGCGGCGCGGTCCACGGTGGGATTCGGAAGCTTCTTGGCGAAGAATCCTCCCTTTGCACCCGTGGGCACGATGACGGCGTTCTTTACGGTCTGGGCTTTGACGAGACCGAGGATCTCCGTTCGGAAATCTTCCCGGCGGTCGGACCAGCGGAGGCCGCCACGCGCCACCTTGCCAAAGCGGAGGTGGACACCTTCGACCCGTGGCGAGTAAACCCAGATTTCGTACATCGGCCGCGGGAAGGGCAATCCCTCGATGCTCGTCGGATCAAGTTTGAAGCTGAGGTAGCCCTTGTTCTGGAAGTAATTGGTGCGAAGCGTCGACTCGATCAGGTTGACGAAGGTCCGCAGGACACGGTCAGCATCCAGCGTCGCAACGTCTTCGATTGCTTCGGCGAGGGCGGTGCGGGCGGCAGCCTGGCGTTCCTCGCGTTCGTCGTCTGAAACCTCGGGATCGAACCGTGCAGCAAAGAGTACAGTCAGTCCGCGGGCGACTTCAGGGTTGGACAACAAGGTGTCGGCAATGAACCCGAACGAGTTCGTGTTGCCCATTTGGCGCATGTATTTGGCATACGCGCGAAGCACCGTGACCTGGCGCCAGTGCATCCCTTCCCGGAGCACCAAGCGGTCAAAGTCGTCGGACTCGACTGCACCCGTCACCGCGGCGCCGAAGGAATCAGCAAAGAGGTTGCCCGTGGCGAGAGGATCAATACCTGTGGGGTACTTCAGGCCAAGGTCATAGAGGAAGAAGTCGCGGTGGTCGGCGGTTTCGATTTCGAAGGGCCGTTCATCGAGCACTTCCAAGCCCAGGTTGTGGAAGTAAGGAAGGATCTGACTGAGGCTCTTAGGCTCCATGAGGTACAGCTTGACGCGGGCGTCTTCTTCAAGGGACTCTCCCGCCCCCTCCGGAAGGTAGACATGGACACCCGGACGCAGGTTCGCGTTGGTTTCCCCGTTGCGTTCCGCCTGGGCGCCATACTTCTCGAAGCGTTCGATGTCCTCGAGGGCGTCCTCCACCTCGTAGTCCACGCGGTAGCCGGCAGGGAAAGCTTCGGCCCACAACCCTGACAGTACGTCCGCTTCTTCTGCGGGCCGGTTCTCGCGGAGGACTTCGGCTATGCCTTCGCTCCATGAACGGGAGGCGCGCATCAACCGGTGTTCCAGCTCCGCAACGTTCACTTCTGCCAATTCGGCTGTTCGGGGTAGCCGGATCCGGAAGAACACACGGGCTAGGGCCGACTCGGTGATCCTTGCCTCGTAGTCAATGCTTTCGGCCTGGAAGGTTTCCCGCAGCTCCTGCTCGATCCTGAGGCGGACGCTGGTGGTGTAGCGGTCGCGCGGCAGGTACACCACGGCAGACATGAATCTGCCGTAGATGTCGGGGCGCAGGAAGAGCTTGGTCCTGCGGCGCTCCTGCAGCCGCTGGATTCCCGTCGCTGTGGCGGCGAGGTCGGGAACCTCGATCTGGAAGAGTTCGTCGCGCGGGTAGGTCTCCAGGATGCCCAAAAGGTCCTTGCCCGAATGGGAGTCAATGGGGAACCCCGCGTTGCGAAGCACGGCATCCACCTTGTCCCGGACGATGGGGATGTTCCGAACGGATCCTGTATACGCACTCGTGGCAAAAAGGCCAATGAAGCGGCGCTCGCCGTTGACGTTGCCGGCGGCATCGAAGCTCTTCACGCCAATGTAGTCAAGGCATGCCGGACGGTGAACGGTCGATCGGGAGTTGGCTTTGGTGATGACCAGCGCCCGCTTCTCCCGCGCACGCTTACGGCCGGCGTCGGTAAGGTGTTGGATTTGCCGGGTATTGTCGCCTGCACGCAGCAAGCCCAGGCCGCTGTCCTCGCGAAGCTCCAGGACATCCTCGCCGTCCTCATTGATGAGGTCGTACTCCCGGTATCCGAGGAACGTGAAGTTGCCCTTGTCCAACCATCGCAGGAGGTCCTGGGCCTGGCGGAGTTCGGCAATTTGCTCCGGGTGCGAAACGGTGCCCAAAGCCTCGGCAAGTTCCAGGGCTTTGCTCCGCATCTTCGGCCAGTCCTCGACGGCGGCGCGGACGTCCCCCAAGACGCGCTGCAGGCCCTCGACCAGCTCTTTCCGCGCGTCGTCATTCACGCGGTCAATTTCGACGGCGATCCAGGATTCCATGTGCGAGGCGTTGTCGCCGTTCCCCAGCAAGTGCGCCACGCTGGGCAATGCTGCGGTGTCGCCGCTGGAGATTCCGACGTTGGAGGGGACGCGCGAAACGCTGGCCAGATCCCCGGTTTCACGGTTGCGGGTAGCCACGAACAGTGGGTGCATGACCAGGCGGATGGCGCAGTTCTGCCGCACCAGTTCAGCGTTGACCGAGTCGACGAGGAAAGGCATATCGTCCGTGACAATGTAGACGACGCTTCGATCCGCCTCCCCAACGACTTCTACTACTGCATTTCCTGGCAGGCGGGAGGACGCCAGCTCCTTGTGCTTGTTGGCCCGGGCAATCAGGACCTCAGGAGAGTAGCCTCGGGAATCCTCCTCTGCGAGGTGCTCGTAGTAGTCACCGAAGAAACCTTCGCGGACAACTGCTGCATCGGACCGATCCTCCACACTGGACCCTGACGACATCTACAAACGCCTCCATCACCTGTTGATTGCTGCGACTCTGCAGCCCACAAAATGAGCCTAGCGCTTAAGGAACCCAAGGGCTCTGGTATTTCGTCCAGCGGATTCTCGATTTTGCTGGATATCTGCACAGGACAGCTCCGCAATGGCTTTACGGAGTGCGGAGTCGGGGGCGGACTCCAGGAGCACCGTTCCCGACAGGAGCGCCGCATCGCAGGCAGCAGGGTCTGAGGGCAGGTAAGCGGAAATGGCCATGCCCGGCCCGAACCGTTCCCAGGCTTGCAGCAGTTGTTGCCTTGGTCCCCGCCCTACCGAAGATTGCCTGACCTTATTGAGGACCACCCGAATGTTGGCCTGTTCAGCAGTGTCCTTCAGCTCCCCAAGTCCTCGGACGAGCCTCGGGATGCCCACGGCATCCGCCGCTCCGACTGCAATGACCTCGTCTGCGAGCTCCATGATTTTCAATGCGGCTCCGTTCCTGCGCGGGGTCATGGAGTCGAAGCTCAATTCCTCGTCAGCCTCCAGGCAAAACCCGACATCCACCACCACAACGTCCGCAAGCTGCTTGGCCCGCTCCACTACGGCTGACAGGGCAGAAGGCCGGAGTTCGGTCCATCGATCAGCGCGGGTAACGCCCCCAAGGAGACGGAAGCTGTTACCCCGCACATGCACCTCCTCCGCTATGCGGGTGAGTCCAGCGACGTCAAGGACACCCTGATCTGCCAAGCGGCACGCCTGGGCAAGCCCAGCAGATTCATCAAGCAGACCCAGCATGGCTGATGCACTGGCACCATAGCTGTCCGCATCCGCAAGAATGACTGAGCTTCCCCGGGCAGCCAGTTCGGCAGCGACATTGACCGCAACAGTGGTCCTCCCTGGCGCTCCCACCGGTCCCCACACTGCGATGACCCGCCCTGCGCCCTCCCGGACCACCTCAGCTGCAGGCAGCTGCACCTCCGCATCCGGGAAGAGCCCGGCGAAAGCCGTTCCCGCAGCAGCACGGGGGCTCTCCCTCTGCCGGTCAACCGCACGGGAAATGCGGTCGGCAAGGTCGGCGGCGGCTATGTCCGCCCGCTCCGGCAGCACGCCGATCGCTTCCAGTCGGAGCATTTCCTCAGCGTCATCTGTCAGCACGACAACGGAGACACCCACGGCGTCCAATCTCTCCACGAGGCTGGACGAGAGGTCCGAGGTGTCGGCCGAAATGACGGCGGCCATGGCCAAGCCACTTTCGCATGCTGCGAGCAGCTCCGTCAGTTCCGTGCAGCGCCGAACGACGGTGACCGGACCGTGCAATCGCTCAAGCCCACCCACCACGAACTGTTGGTCGGGGCCGAAGGTGACTACCGGAATGCTCATTGCCGAACGCCTGAAGGGTTCCAGACCGCGGATACCTTTGCGCCGTTAGCCTGCGCGCCCAGCAGCTCGGGCATCTGCTGATCTGTCACAAGGACCAGGAGAACTGTTGACTTGGACGCCCCCAAAGCACTGGAACCGGGCGCAACCGCGGTCACTTCCGCCCCGGGGAGCAACAGGACCGGCCTGTCGAAGCCGCGTGCAGAGTCCGGTTTCGAAACCCAGACGTCCACCCTGGCCCCGGGAACTACTTGGTCCGGCAGCGCTGTCTCCACAGGGATGGCCACGGGTTTGCGGTCCAAAGCATCGGCCCGCCCGAGGCTTTGACGAGGCACCAACTGGTGCTTTTCGATCCGCTGAAGCGCCACGTCGCCTTCTGCAAGGCCGGCTGAAACCGTTAGGTAGAACGCCTCCACATCTCCCAAACGCACATCAACCGCTTCGAAGTCATCGGCACTTATGGACTGGCCCACAGCGATTGGCTCCTTAGCCGCGTACAGCTTGTTGGTCTTGTCAGCGGAGCCGATAACGGCCACGACTCCTGACACGGACAGCAAGACCAACAGAATCCCGATGAGGAGCCTGGGGTCCTTCCATGAAGGGGCTTTCAATCGCGCCGTTCCGGTAGGTGACCCCTGCTCCATCATTCATGCTCCCCCGTCAGTTGTGACATGCGGCTGTTCTGCCACCTCATTGTCCGGGGATTCCAGCACCAAGCCCAACCGAAGAGCCATGAAAAGCATGAAACTGTGGATAACTGCACCAAAGCCTGCATTTCGATGGCAAAATGGTCCCATGCCCCGTTTCTTGACCTTGGCCGACGTTGCCGAACAACTCCAGATCAACTCGCCCCAGGCCTACGCGCTCGTTAGGAGCGGAGAACTCAAGGCCATACAAGTAGGCGGCCGCGGCCAGTGGCGGATCGAAGAAAAGATGTTGGAGCAGTACATCGAAGAGCGCTATGCCGAGGCGAGCCGGATGATCGAGAAATCCAGGTCCAAATCTGCCTGAAAGCGGCAGTGGTCCACCTTCCTCTAATACTCGCGTCGCGAAGCAGAGCGCACCCCGAGCAGAGACCTAAAGGCCACGGTAGCTACAGCAGTCACGGCGGTGGCACGGCGCGCCTCTCCTCCTGTGACAGCGATCTCCAGGAAGTCCTTGCCCACCCTGTCGATGACTCCGCTGAGCACACGCCCCGCAGCGCCTGCCGCCACATGGACCTCAACACTCTGCCTTTCGCGGGCGAGGCCCCGAAGGGCACTGGCCAAGGGAAATACCAAAGCGGGCCCATTCACAGGCTTCCGGGCCAGCCTGCCAAGATTCTCGAAATAGCTCACGGAATGCAACGGAATGAGCCACTGACGGGTGGCAGTGTTGAGCACCAACCAGTCCGCCCCGACCCGCCCCAATGAACCGGCTTCCTTGCTGCCATTGTTTAGCGTGATCGAGACTTCGCGCCCGAGGGCGCCGCGGAGCCTGTCGGCGAGTTCGAACTGCGCGACCTCCACGCGGGCACGTTCGGCAACCTCTGCTTCCCGCGCCAACGTGCGGTCAGCAAAAAATTGCGCCTCCATGTCACCGAAAAGAGAGTCCCATCTCATCTGCTCAGGCTAGGCTCTGAAGAAACAAGCAGCAACACCACGGCGCGTAACAATTGGACATAGTGCATCAAAGAAGTTCAAACTGAACTAATTGCATCAAATGACATCAAACTGCTGTGGGGAGCACGAGTCCGATGAGCCAGGAACTAAGACCACTTCGGAACGACGCCGCGTTGGCCATTGCCATCTTGTTCATCGGTTGCCTTTTGGTGGTTGTCGGCGGCCCTTGGCCACGTATAAAAGCGGTGCCGATTGACGCACTGACGTTTGACCAGCTCTTCGGCCTCGGCGCGAACCTCGCGGGTCTGGCGGTCGTGTCCTGGTGGTTACTATCCTTTGTTCTCGGCCTCATGGCGAATGTCTTGAAACGAACCGGACAAAGTACTGCCGCGCGAGTCGCCTCCAAAGCCACCCCTGCTTTCATGATTCGCATCGGAGCAGCCGTTCTGAGCGTGAATCTTCTTAGGAGGCACCGCGGCCTTCGCCGCTTCTGTTCCCGATCCGGGGTGGAGAAGCACGTCCACAGCACAGTCACCCGATGCCGCTTGGACGAAGACAGGCCTGAACGTGACACCCGGGTGGAAGCCGAAGGCTCCAATCATCGACCCGGGTTTACTCAGTCGGCCTTCTGCACGCGTGGCAACGCCACGAGCTTCGGACGATGAAGGCGTTGTTGTCATGCCGGGCGACACCCTATGGTCCATCGCGGCCAGCAGGTCAGGACCATTCGCCAGTGATCTCGATATCGCCCTCGAGTGGCCCAAGTGGTACGCGGCCAACAAAACAACGATCGGCGAGGACCCTGCGGTCCTCCATCCCGGACAGGTCCTGAAACCTCCGCCGCGAACCTGACCATTCGTCCCACTCCAGCAAACCTGCCCGCTCAGGGGCATTTAGATCCAATTTCACCCCTTTCAGGGTCATCCCAGATAGCACTGGAGCCAGGCAAACCCCATGCCCGGCTCCCTCAAGCAACTTTCTGAGGATGGACCATGAGCGTAAGCACTACCCCACGACTGGGCGCCAGGCCAAAACCGAAACGCAGGCTGCCGGTCCGCGGCTCCGGCGGCAACAGTATCGATGTCCGGTTGGTTGCCCGCAGCATAGCCCAGGCAGTCGTGGAGGTGCTTGCCGGAACGCGTCCTATACAACAGCTGGCAGTTTCCTTGTCTGATGACTGCTATTTTTCGCTTCAACACAGAGCTGCCTTGACCCGTGAACACGCCGCGAAATCGCGCGCATCACAACGCATCCACCTCAGCCCCATGGTGCGCTCGGTACGTGTGTGCAGCATTTCCGACACCATCTGTGAGGCCTCAGTCGTGGTGGCGGAAGAGCAACGCTGCCGGGCTTTGGCAATCCGGCTGGAACTGATGGACGATGTGTGGCAGGTGACCGCGCTCGAGATTGGATGATTCGCTCGCCATCAGGCAAGAAGAAGTCCGGGATCGCTCGCATTGAACGATCCCGGACTCTCACGATTCGAACGAACCGAACTAACGCCGCTTCTTCTTAGCGGGCTTCCGCGGTTCCTGGGTGGCTGCCTTCGCCGGGTTTCCCGAACGGCCTGAAGACCTTCCCTCAATGCGCGTCTGGGTTCCTCCGTCTTCGCCGGGCGCCGTGTACTGCAGCTGAGCCGGCTTCTCAGGCGCTTCGAGGCCTGCCGCCCGGATTTGAGGCTCGTGGTGCTCGGTATGCGTGCCACCAACAGAGTCGTCGGCCACCACAACGTCTTCCGCCGGGGTTACCTCTACCTCGAGGTTATAAAGGAACCCAATGCTCTCTTCGCGGATGGCCTCCATCATGCTCTGGAACATGACATAGCCCTCGCGCTGGTACTCCACCAACGGGTCCCTCTGCGCCATCGCCCTCAGGCCGATGCCTTCCTTGAGGTAATCCATCTCGTAAAGGTGCTCTTGCCACTTCCGTCCCAAGACCGAAAGGACGACGCGACGTTCAAGCTCACGCATGCTTTCAGAGCCGATAGCTTCTTCGCGTGCCTGGTAGACCAACTTCGCGTCGGAGAGGATCTCATTCCTCAGGAACTCGACCGTAACCTTGGACTTGCCTCCAGCCTCATCAATGATGTCCTGGGCGGTGACCGTTGCCGGGTAAAGGGTCTTAAGGTTCGACCAGAGCTGGTTGAAGTCCCAATCGTCGCCGGTACCTTCGGCAGTCGCGGCGTCAATCAGGGCGTTAATGGTGTCTTCCAGGAAGAACTGAACCTTTTCGTGGAGATCGTCCCCCTCAAGGATCCGACGGCGGTCACCGTAGATAGCCTCGCGCTGGCGGTTCAGGACATCATCGTATTTGAGGACGTTCTTGCGCTGTTCCGCGTTGCGGGCTTCCACTTGGCTTTGGGCCGAGGCGATGGCTCGGGACACGAGCTTCGATTCCAGGGCAACGTCGTCCGGGACCGAACTGTTCATGAGCCTTTCGGCTGCACCGGAGTTGAACAGCCTCATGAGGTCATCGGTCAGGGAGAGGTAGAAGCGGGACTCACCGGGATCACCTTGACGGCCGGACCGTCCGCGAAGCTGGTTGTCGATGCGGCGGGATTCGTGGCGCTCAGTGCCCAGGACGTAGAGACCGCCCAGATCCAACACTTCCTCATGCTCATCCTTGACGGCTTGCTTGGCCGCGGCGAGCGCCTCCGGCCAAGCGGCCTCGTACTCGTCCGAGTTTTCCTCGGGGTCGAGTCCGCGCTTGGCCAACTCGGCAATCGCAGTGAACTCGGCGTTTCCGCCCAGCATGATGTCCGTGCCGCGGCCTGCCATGTTGGTAGCAACAGTCACTGCGCCTTTACGACCCGCTTGTGCCACGATCGAGGCTTCCCGGGCGTGGTTCTTTGCATTGAGTACCTCGTGGCGGATGCCCTCTTTACCCAGCAACTTGGAGAGATATTCGCTCTTCTCCACGCTGGTTGTGCCCACAAGGACGGGCTGGCCCTTCTCATGCCGCTCGGCGATGTCCTTGACCACCGCGTCGAACTTCACGATTTCGTTCTTGTAGACGAGGTCAGGCTGGTCGATGCGCTGCATGTCCCGGTTGGTCGGGATGGCTACTACGCCCAGCTTGTAGGTGCTCATGAACTCTGCGGCTTCCGTCTCAGCCGTGCCGGTCATGCCGGACAGCTTGGAATACATGCGGAAGTAGTTCTGCAGGGTGACGGTGGCGAGAGTCTGGTTCTCTGCCTTGATCTCGACGTTTTCCTTGGCCTCGATCGCTTGGTGCATGCCCTCGTTGTAGCGGCGCCCGGCGAGGATACGTCCGGTATGTTCGTCAACGATCAGCACTTCGCCGTCCAGGATGACGTAGTCCTTATCCCGCTTGAAAAGCTCCTTGGCCTTGATGGCGTTGTTGAGGAAACCGATCAAAGGAGTGTTGGCTGATTCGTACAGGTTCTGGATGCCGAGGTAGTCCTCGACTTTTTCGATGCCGGATTCCAGCACGCCTACCGTGCGCTTCTTTTCGTCGACCTCGTAGTCAACGTCCGGCTGGAGGCGAAGAACAACCTTGGCGAACTCGCTGTACCAGCGGTTGGTGTCCCCCTGGGCGGGGCCGGAGATGATCAGCGGTGTACGTGCCTCGTCGATCAGGATGGAGTCGACTTCATCAACAATCGCGAAATGGTGTCCTCGTTGCACGAGCTCGCTGGCATCCCAGGCCATGTTGTCGCGCAGGTAATCGAATCCGAACTCGTTATTGGTGCCGTACGTGATGTCCGCAGCGTACTGTTCCCTGCGCAAGGCCGGATCCTGGTTGGACAGGATGCATCCGCTGGTGAGGCCCAGGAAGCGGTAGACGCGGCCCATCAGTTCGGATTGATACTCGGCAAGGTAATCGTTGACCGTCACAACATGGACGCCCTTGCCGGTCAAAGCATTCAGGTAGGCAGGCGCCGTTGCGACGAGTGTTTTACCTTCACCGGTCTTCATTTCGGCAATGTTGCCCAGGTGGAGTGCGGCGCCACCCATGAGCTGTACGTCGAAGTGGCGCATTCCCAGGGTCCTGGACGAAGCCTCCCGAACTGCAGCGAAGGCCTCGGGGAGAAGATCGTTGAGGGTTTCTCCGTCTTGGTGACGGGCGCGGAGCCGGTCGGTCTCTTCACGGAGTTCGGCATCTGAGAACGTCTTGAATGAGTCTTCAAGGGCATTGATGGAATCGGCATAGTTCCGCAGTTGCTTCAGGGTTTTTTTGTCACCCGTGCGGAGAAGTTTTTCGATTAGTGATGCCACGTGAAATTGCTCCCAGTCTCATGCTGCCGAATTCTGGCTGTTTCAGTCTACGGGAGAGACCAAGGCCACGTAGCCTGTTTCCCCTGTCAGCGGATTGACGCGCCCGCCGAGCGGATCTTGGGAGTGGCGACGGGCCGCTATGGCCTCGTTGAGCGTCCGGGCCAAGTCTCCGACAGGTGACACCACCACTTCCTGAAGCCCAAGCCAATCCCCCATGAGGCACAGCTCTGCTGCCAGTTCCTCAGCAGTATCCGAGGGCGCCGAGGGTTCGGCATGGGCAGAGCGAACCAACAGCCTGCCCCCTGGCCGGTCAGCCTTCAGGTCTACCCGCGCAACGATCCCTTCGCGAAGTAGGAATGGCAACACGTAGTAGCCGAAACGCCGCTTGGCCGCAGGCGTGTAGATCTCGATCCGGTAGTGGAAGCCGAAGAGTTCTTCAAGGCGGCGCCGTTCGAAAACCAGCGAATCGAAGGGACTGAGGAGCGCGCGCCCTTCTGCCCGGCGCGGTATTTTTGCGTCAACATGCCGGAAAACGTCGCGGTCCCAGCCCTTCACGGTGACGCGCTCGAGTCGGCCGGCCCTCTGGAGCCGTTCCACGGAGGCCTGTCCGGCTTTGGCCGGCGTACGAAAGTAGTCTGCGAAGCACCGGACCGTACCAATGCCATGAGCCTTCGCCGCTGCTTCGATCAAGCGGTCCATGGATGCGTCGGGATCCATCCACTCCGGTGTTCCTCCGGGGTACACACGGGACGTCAGGGCGTACCGGCGTTCAAACTGGGCGGTTCGGGCAGCGGCTGAAACGCGCCCTTCCTCGAAGAGATGTTCAAGAACGCGTTTGACGACGTTCCAGTTCCAACCCCAGTTCGCCCGGTCCTGGACTTCATCATGTCCCAACTTGGCTGTCAGTTCCGAGGCGGTCATCGGCCTGCTCGTCGCCAGTACTGCGAGGATGCGGTTTTCCATGTCAATTCGCACCTCCTCGTCCAACGAGTGGGCGCCCACCCAGTACCGCTTCTGCCAGGCAAGCAGATCGGGGAAATGTTCCGGCCTGATGAAACTGGCTTCATGGGCCCAGTACTCCATCATTCTTCGAGGCGCCCTCCCTGCCATCGTCTGCAGGATCGCGGTGTCATAGTTACCCAACCGGGAAAAGAAGGGCAGGTAGTGACTGCGGGCAAGGACATTGACCGAATCGATCTGCACCAACTGCAATTGGGCAAAAGTCCGGCCCACCGCCCTCGCTGTTACGGGGGTGGTGGGCCGGACCCTTGCTAATCCTTGGGCCTCCAAAGCCATCCGCCGCGCCTGTGACAGGCTCAGCGAAACGGTCATGGGAGTCCTTTCACTACAAGCAGCGCGCCGATTACCGTGCGCTTGCTGCTTGGTCGTCCGAGCGGTACGCGTGGATCTTCTCTTCGACGGCCTCCTGGCCGGGCTCACAGGTGGAATCGAGGGAGATCACACCATAGGTCCAGCCGCTTCGACGGTACACAACGGAGGGTGCGTTGGTTTCCTTATCAAGGAACAGGTAGAAGTTGTGACCCACGAGTTCCATGTTGTCGACGGCGTCGTCGAGCGTGAGCGAGGCTGCCGGGAAAACCTTCCGGCGGATAAGCACGGGGGAATCACCGGCGGGAATATCGTTTTCGATCTCGTACGGCGACCGCTCGTCGGGTTCGGCTGCAGCGGTTTCGCTGTTACCGGCCACCTCGTAAATGGGAGCCGTTGTACTGGCAGGCTCCAGGGATGCCGTTGCTTCGCGAACGGCCTTGGGCGTGTGGCGCCCGTGGTGCACCTTCTTCCTGTCCTTCGCCCGCCGCAGACGCTCAAGAAGCTTGTTGTAGGCGAGATCGAAGGCAGCAAATTTGTCAGCGGCTGTGGCTTCGGCACGAATAACAGGGCCTCGGCCCAAGACTGTCACTTCAACGGTAAGCTGGCCGGGCGTCTGCCGGGGATTGGTCTCCTTGGAAACCTTGGCGTCAACCCGCTGGACCTTGTCCCCCAGGGATTCAATCTTTGAGATCTTCTCGCCGGCATATTCGCGGAAGCGGTCGGAAACTGTCAGATTTCGTCCGCTGATCATGAACTCCATGGTGCCCTCCAATAACTCAGGTGACACGACAACGACGCTTCTTGGGGCCGGTCTGACAGACAGTCGAGCCCCTTTCCGAGCCGCTATCGACAGGTACATCTGTTCTTGGTACCCACAACCGACGTTAGTTCATCGGCACGAGTTATTCATCCTTTGGCAACTTATTTTTTGATTTGGTCACAAGGACTCCGGGGACTCGTCGCCGACCGGCCCGGAGGCGTAGGCTGGTGGCCTCGTGGCCGCCAACACGATGGCTCCGCACACGATGCCGCCGGCTGCGGACAGCGCTCTGGCTGATTCGGCGAGCGTCGCCCCGGTGGTCAGAACATCGTCAATGATCAAGAGCTTTTGCCCGTTGATCTTCTTCGTGGACCGGGACGGCACCTGCATGGAGCCGGCGACCCTCCTGGCCCGTTCTCCGCGCCCCAAGCCCTTCTGTCCTCCGGCTTTCCTGATACCGCCGCTTCTTCCGAGAACGCCGGCGAGGTACTGGTAGATACTCCGCGGCGAAGCTCCCCTACGGATAAGCAGCACAGGTTCGGGGCGTTTCCGCAGGACGTCCACTACCGGAAAGTCCGGGAGCAATCGGCGGCGCCGCGTACTGGCCAGGAGGAGTTGCACGGGGCTGAAACCACGCTTCCTGAAAGCTGCTCCGCTGCTGGGCACCGGAACAAGGCAGTAGCTTGCTTTTCCACCGGCGGCAGCTCCCACCGCCCGTGCCAGGCACGCGCCCAGGACATTCGCCAAGCGCCATTGGCCAAGCCGTTTGAACGACAACAACGCCTGGCTGAGTTCCTCACGGTACGGGCCCGCTGCCACGACTTCCAACGTCGCGGTCCCATCGATGTCCACTAATGCCGGCGCCTGTTGCTCCGCACGGAAGGGCGTGGCACACAACAGCCTGATTTTCTTTGCACACACGCCGCAAATGACGGCGTCCTCCACTCCACAGCAAACACACTCAACAGGAACGAGCAGCACGAGCAACTCGCCACAAGCGCGCTGAAAGGCCGCGGCGCACCTGGCCGGCACGGCACGGTATTCGCCGCGCCTGCGGGCAACTCCGGGATCCCGGGAGTCCAGGTCAGGGTCGCGGCGGGCAAGCAAAGACGTGGCCGGACTCCGGGGATTGCGGGGACTGCGGACCGCGGACGTCACAGCAGCCACCGCCCACGGATGGCGTATGTGTTTAGCATGTCCCAAGCCTGACGCGCGGGTGGCTTAGTCGGCAGCCACCCGCGCGGCTATGTGAATAACCTTGAGCGTGAATAACCTTGAAGCGGCGGACCTCATCCCGGGAAGGAAGGCTCCGTAGGTCCTTTGAGTTGTAGCTCCCAACCGTTTCCTACGCGTTGGAAGACCCCGGCCTCGGATTGGCCGAATATTTGCTCCGGGCCATTGCCGGCGCTCAGGCTCGTGAGACCGTCCCAGGGCGCAAGCTGCTGGGGATCCCCTGATGCCAAGGACAGCAGTTCCGGAACCACGGTTGCCGTGGCGGACCCCGCCATCACTGCCACCGAAGAACCGTTGACCCACACGCCCTGGTCCGGTTCGGAAGAGGTGACCAGGTTTACGGGCACCGTAAGGTCCTTCGGAGTCCCGTCGGGATTGCGCACTATGCCGGTCACCTGTACCGCTGTCTTTCCGTTGGCTTCGGAAATAACCAGCGCCCGGGTTCCTTCCCTGGAAACACGGAAGTCCTTGACCGTCCTGCCCGACAACCAGGCCGGGGTCATGGTCACTGACGGCACAGCCATGCCTGCTGCAATGCCCGTGGGTTTGAAGGCGACCACTTCCGTGGCACCGCTGGCACCGGGACCGGCAGTCCAAACCCAATCACCGGGACTGAAAGAAGGCCCGGTGAGGGTGCTCCTGGTGGTCAGTTGCCTGGCCGTTTCCTGTCCGGGCTCTATGACGTACAGGGTGGTCTTGTCTCCGTTGAGGAACGCGATGGTTTGGGACACGGGCGACTCGGCCGGTGCATGCGGCCCCAGGCCCGCCACCGACCGAATGTCAGGCAAGGGTGAGATCCTGTTGTTCTCGTAGCGGACCAATTCCCCGTTGTTGATGGCTATTTGGCGGGCGGGAACGCTTCGGTCAACCACAGGCGGGAGGACGGAACCGTCATCGTCCACCCGGACCAGGTCCTGGTCTGCACGCAGTTGGACGTTTATCACGTCCGGTTGGCTCCTGAATGTCAAAGCCAACTGGTTCTGCATGCGTTGGCGGTCCTCGGCCGAGGCGTCAAAAAGCTCCTTCGCCGAGAGGTCCACTTGCGCGGACCCGGACACGACGGGGACCGACTCACGGGCCAGCTTCATCCCGGACGGAAAAGCGCTGACGACGGCGCCACGCAAGTAGGGTGCGGGACCGGCGAGCAAGGCGCTGGTCATCGACTTGACGGTCTTCTTCTTGATGAACCAGCGGTAGTCCGGCACCGCATAAGTGAAGGTGGGGTCGTAGAAGTAGATGGGATAGGCACCGTAGATGACCTTGAAGGTTTCCTCGGGTATGGCCGTCCCGTCCGGCACCTTGGAAATCCGCCACTCCCCTTCCACTTGGTCCAGGGTGACGGGAATGGATTCCTTGGTTCCAGCCGGGTACTGGGTTGCTATGCCGTCGGCATCCACGGAATAGGCAACATCCAGCTGGTAGACGTATTCGTTTTCAATGGCCGTCTTAACAACCTGCGCCTCACGGAACACCAAGGCACGTTTGTCAGGCTTCCAGGTGACGGACTGCGCCTGGGTGAGGTACTGGCGTGCTACAGGGTAGTCGTCCTCGTAGCCGCTGCCCGCCATGTAGAAGTCCTCGATCACGGCTTCCGGACTTGCTCCGGCGCGAGGTGCCGCCGGAAAGAAGACGGGGGCGTTGGCGTTTCCGGCGCCCTCATCCTTGCTCTTGCCAACCGGTCCGGACCGGGGAATCTGCGCACAGGAAGCCAGCAGGACCATCAGGATCGCCAGCATGGCCACGAAGGCGCGTTTGCGGGCTTGTTGGCGATTCACGACGTCGGTCCTTTCCCTTGCTCCGGCCGGTCTTCAGCGCCGGGAACGTCATGGTTCCCTGCCTCGACGTCGTCGGCGCGGGTGCCGTGTCCGGCGCCGTCAACCGCACCCGGGTTTTGATGTTCGGCAGGTACCACGCCGGCGTCCCCAAGGGGCGCACCCAACTCATCCGAAGCCGGCCCGGCCGTGGGGTCGTCCGCTGCTGCGCTGAGCAACAGCACTTGCCGTTCGAGCACTGCCCCCGGCTCTATGCCGCTCACGGCGAATTCCGCGGGTTCAAGTTGGAGGGGTGATTTGAGGATTGTCCCTCCCTGCCGCAGCGGCAAGGTCAACCTGAAGTTCGAACCAACGCCCTTGCGGCCCCACGCCTGCAACCAACCATTGTGCAGCTTGGTGTCCTCGGCGGCGATGGACAGGCCCAGGCCGCTTCCCCCGGTTGTCCTGGCGCGGGCGGGGTCGGCCCGCCAGAAGCGGTCGAACACACGGGCCGCCTCTGTGGGGGTCATCCCGATTCCGTGGTCACGGACTGCGATGGCCACAGCATCCTGGTTGGCTGCAACGGAAATGTGGACCGGCCGGCCTTCCCCGTGCTCGAGGGCGTTCAGTACCAGGTTCCGAAGGATACGGTCGATGCGCCTCGAGTCCATTTCCACGATGATGCTCTTCTCACGGGCGTGCAGGAGGACCTCGGAACCATACTCCTCAGCCACCGGAGCTGCGCCTTCAATAACTTGGCCCAGGACTTGGAATATATCCTGCGGCTCGGCGTCCAGGACGGCCGCCCCCGCGTCGAAGCGCGAGATCTCCAGCAGGTCCGAAAGCAGTGACTGGAATCGTTCCACCTGGTTGTAGAGGAGCTCGGCCGATCTCTTGTTCATGGGATCGAAGTCTTCGCGGGCGTCGTACAGGACTTCCGCGGCCATCCGCACCGTGGTCAGCGGGGTCCTCAATTCGTGCGAAACGTCTGAGACGAAGCGCTGCTGCATCTGGGAGAGAGTGGCAAGCTGGGTGATCTGCTCCTGCAGGCTCGCAGCCATGTGGTTGAAGGATGCTCCGAGGCGGGCCACCTCGTCTTCCCCCTTGACCACCATCCGCTCCTGCAGTTGGCCTGCCGCGAGCTTTTCGGAAACGACGGCGGCATGGCTGACAGGGCTGACGACGTTCCGGGTGACGTACCAGGCGACGGCGCCGATCATGAGCACCAGTGCCGCACCACCGGCCAGCAGGACGTTCTGGATCTCATCCAACGTCTTCTGCGCCGTGTTGAGGTCATAAATAAGGTAGAGCTCGTACATGGTCCCGTTGAACGTGACCTTGTTGCCCACGGCGATGCCGGGACGGTCCTCGTTGCCCACCGGGAACTCCATCGAAGCCCAGAATTGTTGCTTCCCTCCTTCCTGCACCGCTTTGCGGAGTTCAGGAGGGATGACGCGGACAGTCAATTGGTCCGAAGCGCGTGACTCGACCCATCGGTTGCGGGGCTTGGTCTGTTCCGGGACGGCTTCGAAGACGTAGCGGCGCTGGATGACCGAACCCCGGCCTTCCACCGCAGTGAGGGTGTCGTACACCAGCGTGATGACGCTGGACTGATCCGTGACCTGAGCGCCGTCGAAAGTGTCCTGGACCTGCTTGACGTTGTAACGGGACTCCGATTCCGCTTGGGCGAGGCGTTCCTGGAAGAGGTTGTTGGCGATCTGGTTCGAGAGGTATGCCCCGACGATGGCAAAGGACGTCACCGCCAGCAGCAACGTGGTGAGGACAGTCCTGAACTCAAGGGACCGCCGCCACCTCTTAAGCAGTGAGCGCCAGAGGAAGCGCAGTCCCGGCCGGATCTGCCGAATGCCGATGGAAACCAGCCGCGACACCCTGAGCACCAGTATGAGGCCACGGCGCGTCCAGATACGCGCGCGCGACATCAGCCACCGCACGTTCCGCTCTTGGCGGTGGCTGGAGGAAGAGGCCCCTTCCGACGTCTGACGTTCCGCAGGCGGGACGTCCGGCTGTGTACCGGTGCCGGCGGGAGGCTGTTCGGTTTCCTCTTGGCCGGCCTTACCGGGGGACGACTCAGGAACCTGCTTTATATCCGACACCACGAACCGTCAATACAACCTCAGGCGCTTCGGGATCGCGCTCGATCTTGGAACGCAAACGCTGGACATGAACATTCACCAACCGGGTGTCCGCGGCGTGCCTGTAACCCCAGACCTGTTCCAGGAGCAGCTCACGCGTGAACACCTGCCAAGGCTTGCGGGCCAAAGCCACCAGGAGATCGAATTCGAGGGGCGTGAGCGAAATCCTCTCACCACCGCGGGTGACCATGTGTCCGGCCACGTCAATGGTGACATCGGCGATCCGCAGCGTTTCAGGTGCCTTTTGCTCACCGGGACGGAGGCGGGCCCGCACCCGCGCCACGAGCTCGGCAGGTTTGAATGGCTTCGGCACGTAGTCATCCGCGCCGGATTCCAGGCCGCGAACCACATCCGAGGTGTCCGACTTGGCGGTGAGCATGACGATCGGAACATCCGATTCCCCACGGATCTGCCGGCACACCTCAATGCCGTCGGATCCCGGAAGCATCAGGTCCAGGAGCACGAGGTCCGGCTTTGACGAACGGAAGACATCGAGGGCCTGGCCGCCGTCTGCGCAGAACACCGGTTCGAAGCCGTCGTTGCGCAGCACAATGCCAATCATTTCCGCGAGTGCCTCGTCGTCGTCAACTACCAGAATGCGTGCCTTCATAGTTATATGTTCCCTTATCCACATGCCTTTGTCCTGCTGGGCGGGCGCACGGCATGGCGCCCCACAGGCCTCTTCCACCGTACTGCAAAGCCTTCAACAGGGCCGCCACGAAAGGCCGGAAGGTCATGCTAGGAGGTATGGCGCCGTGACTATAGGCTGGGGTCCGAAGGTCCGTTTGGGGGACGTCGATAAGCGGCGGGCCGGGTCTGATGGGGAGGAATTCGTGTCACAACCAGAGCACGGCCAGCAGCCACCTGCCGGTGCCCAGCCGGGTTGGGGTGCCCAGCCGGGTTGGGGTGCCCAGCCGCAGTGGGGAGGCACCCCGGTGTGGCCCACTCCCCCGGTATCCCCGCCGGCACACCAGCCGGCGGCCGGACAACAGCCTTGGCCGGCCCAGCCGCCAACGGGTTGGCCGCAGCCGGGCATGCCCCCCGGACAGCCACCCTATGGACAACCCCTATATGTAGCACCTCCCAAACCAGGCATCATCCCGTTGCGTCCGCTGCAGTTCGGGGAAATACTCGACGGCGCGTTCCAGACCATCCGCCGCAATGCCGCGGCCATGGTCGGTTCAGCGTTGATCGTCCAAGCCATCAGCCAGACCCTTCTGGGGGCCGTTTCCTTGGGCTTGCTCCAAGCGGTCGATTCGCTGGATACCGTGGAATCACGTGCCGAACTGGACGGCCTCCTTGGCCCTTTCATCGGGATGATGGCCGGGGCGCTTGGCATCACCATGCTCATGGCATTCCTGGGGTCAGTACTCCAAGGCGTGCTGGTGGTCCCGGTATCCCGGTCGGTGCTGAACCGGAGGACAGGCTTCAAGGCCATGTGGAAGCTGGCCGCCCCACGGATTTGGCCGTTGCTGGGCGTGGCTGCCCTGCTGACCTTCGCAGCACTCCTGGCTATGGCAGCCGTCGCCGGCATTGCCGTGGTGCTGCTGATGAATTTGGGCCCTGCCGCTTTTGCTTTGGTCATTCCTTTGTGGCTTGGGGCGTTTGTCCTGTACCTCTGGATCGCCATCAAGCTCATGTTCGCACCGGCGGCGATCGTGGTTGAGCGGGTGGGAATCTACCAGGGCCTGCTGCGCTCCTGGCAGTTGACCAAGAACAGCTGGTGGCGGATTTTCGGCATCACGATCGTCGTGAACCTCTTGGTTGGGGTTATCGGCTACGTCGTCCAGATCCCGGTGCAGTTGGCTTCGGGCGCGGTCGGCTCGGTGGTCTCGCCGCATCCGGATTTCGCTTCCATGAGTTCGGCCCTGCTGGTAACCACGATTATCTCCACGGTCGTTTCAACGCTGGTAGGTTCCATAACCTTCGCCTTCCAGACTTCCGTCTCCGCCCTGATCTATATGGACCTGCGGATGCGCCGGGAAGGACTGGACGTCGAGTTGATGAGGCTCATGGAGTCCGGCGCCGACCCTGACGGGATTCCCGGTGCCCCGCGAGGGAGAAGTGCCGGGTGGCCGTCGGCATGACGGGAGCTTTCCTGCGGATTCCCAGTGCAATCGCTGTCTTGGAACCACCGGTGAGTCCGGACCGGAACGAAGCACGGCGATGGGCGGAGGAAGAACTGTCCAAGCCCAAATACCCGGACGCGCAGCCAAGCTGGCTGGAGCAGGTATGGCAGGATTTCCTGGACTGGCTGGCTTCCCTTGGCAGCGACTCCGGGTCGCCGGGCAACGGAATCGCCGTTCCCGTCATCATCGCCCTGGCCATTGCGCTCATTGTGGTGGCCGTCATCGTGGTCCGTCCCAGGCTGAACGCGCGTCGCAGGAAACCTGTTCCCGACGTCTTCGGCGATGAGCCGGTGGTGGACGCTGCGGTATACCGGCAACGGGCGGCGGCTGCCGCGGACGACGGCGACTGGCGGGCCGCCGTCGTCGAACAGTTCCGCGCTGTGGTCCGGTCCTCGGAGGAACGCGACATCATTGAGGCGAGGCCCGGCCGCACGGCCGATGAAGCAGCCGCGCAACTGGGCGGGGTCTTCCCTATCGCAAGGCTGCGCCTGACGGATGCGGCAAGAAGCTTCGACGCCGTCCTCTACGGCGGAATGCCTGCGCACAGAGCCGATTTTGAGGCCGTATGCGCCGTTGATTCCGAGCTTCTTGGCATGGCACCGGAGTTTGGCGCACCTGCGGCCACAGGATTCGCGGTGCCTCGATGAGCCGCACGGAAACCCTGGCCGAAGCCCGGACGGGAGAACCCGCGACCGAGCCCAATAAGCCGCAACACCGCGACCGGCACCCCCGGGCCGGACAGTGGTTCCGGAGAAACACACTGTGGATCATCCTGGCTTTGCTCTTCGCCGGGCTCGTCACCTACCTGGTGGTGGATCGGCAAGCAGCCGCCCAGGACTCCAGGCGGTTGTCCGCCAACAACCCCGGTCCGGGAGGTGCCATGGCCGTGGCTGAAATCCTCAGCCAGCACGGGGTGGACGTCACCAGCACCGACACCCTGGAGGAGACCACAGCCGCGCTGGAACGCGATCCGGACGCAAGCTTGCTGCTCTATGATCCCCGGGGTTTCCTCGACGGCGAACAGCTGTCCGGGCTGCGGGACTCCGCCAACCGGATGACGGTGGTTTCTCCCCGCCTGACCGTTCTGCGCGCCCTCGATGCCGATATCCGTCCGGGCGGCGTGGTCCCTGAGGACATAACGACGTTGAATCCCGCCTGCGGAGTGGAAGATGCGCAGGCTGCCGGTCCAGTCGCAGCGCGGGGCGCAGTGTATTCCGGTCCCGCCGTCTGCTATCCGATCCGTGACGGCGGACCGGGACTGTATGCGGCGGTCGAAGGGGGCAGGCTCGTGGTCTTGGGCAGCACCGACCTGCTGGACAACCAACACCTCGCCGATCAAGGGAACGCCGCCCTGGCGATTCGTACGCTGGGTACCACGCAGAAGCTGGTCTGGTACTTGCCCTCCGTGGCCGATATCCAAGCAGATCGTTCGGCCCCAACCCTCAGCGAGCTTGCCCCCCCGTGGGTGGCCGTTGCCGGACCGTGGCTTGGGTTTGTGGCGTTGCTTGCCATTGCGTGGCGGGCACGCCGGTTGGGGCCCTTGGTTTTTGAGCCCCTGCCGGTCGTCGTGAAAGCGGCTGAGACAGCCGAAGGCAGGGCGCGCCTTTACCAGGACTCACGGGCTTTGCGGCTCGCTGCGGACACCCTGCGTGCCGGCACCCTCACCAGGCTGGCCAGGCATTTCAAGCTGGGAGCTGACGCCACCCCCGATGCGGTTGTTGATGCCTTGGCGTATCGCCTCGGCAGGCCGGTACCGGAGATGCAAGCATTGCTGCTCAGCACCCATCCGGAGACTGAAGGACACCTGGTCCAATGGGCCCAGCGCATGGAACAAATCGAACAGGAGGCCATGGGCCGATGAACAACCAGCCGAGCAGCTACGCGGAAACTACCGGCGCGTACCCGGACAACGCGGTTACAGCGGGTGGTTCCCCGGCCGTCGCCCCGGAGCACCCGCACCAAGGCCATCGGGAAGATCCTGCACGGGAAGCCTTGTTGAATGTCCGTCGTGAAGTGGGCAAGGCCGTCGTAGGCCAGGACCCGACTGTCACAGGCATGCTCATCGCCCTGCTGTGTGACGGCCACGTCTTGCTGGAGGGCGTCCCCGGGGTGGCCAAGACCCTGCTGGTGAGGGCGCTCTCCACCGCTTTGAGCCTGGAGACCAAGCGTGTCCAGTTCACGCCGGACCTGATGCCGGGCGATGTCACCGGATCCCTGGTCTACGATTCCCACTCTTCGGAGTTCTCCTTCAGGGAGGGTCCGGTGTTCACCAACATCCTCCTCGCCGACGAGATCAACAGGACTCCGCCCAAGACCCAGGCCTCCCTCCTGGAAGCCATGGAAGAACGGCAGGTTTCCGTGGACGGGGTCTCCAGGCGGTTGCCCGAACCCTTCATCGTGGCTGCCACCCAGAACCCGGTGGAGTACGAAGGAACGTATCCCCTCCCCGAGGCCCAGTTGGACCGTTTCCTTTTGAAACTCACCATGCCGTTACCGGACCGGATGGAGGAAATTGAGGTGATTCGCCGGCACGCGGCGGGCTTTGATCCTCGCGACCTCGGCGCGGCCGGAGTGCGTCCGGTGGCGGGAGCCGCCGAGCTTGCCCGTGCGCGCGAGGCGGTGGCGGCGGTTTCCGTTGCTCCCGAGATCCTCGCCTACATCGTGGACGTTGTCCGCGCCACCCGATCGGCTCCATCCTTCCAGCTGGGCGTCTCGCCCCGTGGCGCCACCGCTTTGCTCAACTCCGCAAAGGCGTGGGCTTGGCTGTCGAACCGGACGTTCGTCACGCCGGATGACGTCAAGGCGTTGTCCCTGCCGTGCCTCCGGCACCGTGTGGGGTTGCGGCCTGAGGCCCAGATGGACGGTATCAAGGTCGATGATGTGTTGGGCAGCATCCTGGCCTCCGTGCCGGTGCCCCGATGACCAGGACGTCCTGAATGGCAATCACGGGCCGTTTTGTCCTGTTGGCGTTCGCCGCGCTGGCTCCCTTGGTGCTCTTTCCTGCATGGACAACAGTGCTGCTCGTTACCGGAGCGCTCCTGCTCTTCCTGGTCATCGATCTGGTCCTGGCTGCGTCACCGGCCAAAGTGACGTTGGAGCGGCGCCAGCCACCCAATGTGACTCTTGAAAGCAGCGTCACTGCCACGCTGACGGTGACTAACGGAAGCCGGCGCAGGCTCCGCGCCGTGGTCAGGGATGCCTGGCAACCCTCGGCAGGTGCGGCCAATGCCGTCCAGTCGCTGGCAGTTCCGCCGGCTGAACGCCGTCGAATGTCCGTGACGTTGTGCCCGAGCCGGCGGGGAGACTTGGAATCGCCGCACGTGACCATCCGTTCCCTTGGCCCCTTGGGGCTCGCCGCCCGGCAACGGACCCGTCCCCTGCCCGGCAAGCTGAGGGTCCTTCCGCCGTTCCATTCCAAACGCCATCTGCCCTCCAAACTCCGCAAACTTCGGGAGCTGGACGGCCGGGCAGCCGTCCAGATCCGTGGCGCTGGAACCGAATTCGACTCCCTGCGGGACTATGTGCGCGGCGACGACGTCCGATCCATCGATTGGCGGGCCACAGCCCGGCGTACCTCCGTGGTGGTTCGCACGTGGCGTCCGGAGCGGGACCGGCGGGTGGTGATCGTGCTGGACACCTCACGCACAGCTGCAGCGCGGATCGCTGATGAGCCCAGGCTTGATACGGGCATCGAAGCGGCGCTGCTGCTGGCCGTCCTGGCTGAACGGGGCGGCGACCGGGTGGACTTCCTCGCGTATGACCGGCGGCTGCGCGCCCGGGTCGAATCGGCGTCGAAGGGGAACCTGTTGGGGCAGCTCGTCCAGGCCATGGCACCGCTGGACGCCGAACTCATCGAGCTCGATTGGCAACAGATACCCGGCCAGGTGCGGGCCGTCTCGGCGCATCGCTCCCTGGTGGTGCTCTTGACCGCGCTCGACGGCGGTGCCCCCGAGGAGGGCCTCCTGCCCTTGGTGGCCCGGCTGGCCACGCAGCATGTGGTGGTGGTGGCATCCGTGCGTGATCCGCTTTTGGACGCGATGAAGGAAGAACGCACGACGGCGAGCCAGGTTTTCCGCGCCGCCGCAGCTGAACGGGCCCTCTTGGAACGGGCTGCCGTTTCAAACCAGCTGCGCCAACTTGGGGCTGAAGTAGTTGATGCGCACCCGCTCGAGCTGCCGCCCATGCTCGCCGATGCCTACATCCGGCTCAAAGCCGCCGGCCGACTCTAGGAAGGACTGACTGCACAATGAATCAACCCATCTACAAACTGGCCCTGGGCGATGCCTTCGAACAGCTGGCTCCGGAGCTTCAGGACTATTTCTCCCTTTCCGCGGGATCGGGCCACTACGGAGTAGGACAGGGTGTTTTCGATGTTGTGGGCTGCCGCCAAAAATGGTTGCGCCCCTTCCTGTCGCTGACTACCGGCGAGGAAGCGTTCTTCCCGGAGTACGGCGAGGGCATTCCCTTCCGGATCGAAAACCACGCCCATGTGGACCCCTTCAACCGTGCCGCGCTGACAGCACGGCGAGAGATCTTCTTTCCCTCGGGAACGCGGTTGTTTCATGACACCACCAGCGCGATCCCTGAAGCCGGGGCCCACCGGCTGGTGGACCACGTGGGCAGGTACCGGCGGCTTGTCACCGACCTCGAGGTCTCTGTCACCCCGGACGGAAAGCTCCGCGGAGTTTCACAAAACAGCCGGCTGTTCCTGGGACCACTTCGGATCCCCCTGCCCAGCGCGTTGGATGCCCGCGCGTATGCCGAACAGTGGTGGGACGCCGAAGAGGGCAAACACCGCATCCAGGTGAAGGTGATCCAACCCCAGGTAGGCCTCGTCCTGGTTTACGCCGGCCGGTTCGACTACCGGCTGGTTCCCTACTTGCCCGGCAGCGCCGCCGGACAGTCGCTGCCCCGGTACGCTGAACCGGATCGCTGGGAACAGCGCATCTGAGCGAATCTGATCCCGGGCCGGTGACAACCTGGCCGCGGGCCAGTCGGTCCAGCCCAAACCGTGGGCCGGTTGTTCCCGTCCTAGCCGAGGGCCAGTTGGTCCAGTCCGTCGGCAACGTGTGTCAGTTTGGTGAGGACCGCCTGCGCTTCGGCAGGTTTCAGGTGCGCCAGGCCCGTGGCGGGCGTGACGCGCAGCCCGGACAATCCGGCGGCCGGGAGACCCAGCTGATGCCAAGGCCGCCAAATGCTGTCCACCACTTCGGCCGTCCTCGGCAACGGCTTCTCCGTGCCAAGAGCCCCGGCCCACAGGCGTTTCCCGGCTTCGACGGCAGCGGCCAGCTGTTCCCATTGGCGTGTGGTCAAAGCCTTGAGCGGCACGGCGATCCCGTCAGCCCCGGCAGTGATGATCCGTTCAAACGGCGCTTCGATCTCCGGCACCGAAATGACGGTCTCTACTGCCCCGGCTGCCTTGATCGCCTCGATGACCAGCCGCCATGCAGCGGTGACTTCTTCGCCGTCAATGGACCTGAGGGTTCGGTACCCGCTGGCGGTGGGAATGGTCCCGCCCATGACGGCTGCGATGTCCGGCTCATCCAGTTGGACCACGATTTCTGCGCCAGGAACGGCCGCACGAATACGTCCAAGGTGATCGGCCACCCCTGCTGCGAGCGACTCCGCGATATCCCTCCGCGCACCGAAATCCAACAGGGCCCGCTCGCCATTGTGGAGGTAAAGTCCGGCTGCCAGGCTCAGCGGCCCCACGAACTGGATCTTGATTGCGGACGCAGGATTCTCTTCGGCCCCCGCCACGTCGGCCAGCACATTGACGTCGGAGGCCAGCGCCGACCGCGCCCGCTGGAGGTCCTTTCCCGGGCGGTCCACCAGCCGCCAGCCGTGTGGCTGGATGTCGATCGCGAGCTCAACCAGCAAGCTCCCCGTCCGGCCGATAGGGTCCGAGCCGACGCCCCGGTCCGGCAATTCGGGGAGGAACGGCACGTGCGGGTCCCCGAGTTCTCCGCGGATGGTGCGGAGCGCTTCACCGGGGTCGTTCGCCGGCCACGGTCCCAGTGCGGTTGCGCTGGTCCGGTGTTGCTGTACTTCTGCCACGCCTAGGCCTGCTGGTTGGTGGTCTGGTGGTTCTCGGCGATGGCCTCGTGATGCCTGATGACCTCGCTGATGATGAAGTTGAGGAACTTCTCGGCGAACGCCGGATCAAGGTGCGCGTCCTCGGCCAAGCGCCGCAAGCGGGCGATCTGGGCGGCTTCCCGTCCCGGATCACCCGCCGGCAGCTTATGCGTGGCTTTGAGGATGCCTACCTTCTGGGTGGCCTTGAACCGCTCGGCGAGCAGGAACACGAGCGTGGCATCGATGTTGTCGATGCTGGAGCGGATGGACAACAGTTCGTCCATGATGGCCCGGTCCACTTGTCCGGACAGGGAACTCGCTGCCGGGTCGAAGGATTCGGAGTCATCAGGAAGGACATTGTTCTGCTCGGTCATGCCTCCCAGTCTAGGGTGTGGCACTTGGCCCCGCGTTGTTGTTACCCCGGGGTCGCTCCGCCCAGCAGCGCGCGGTGGGCCTCCCGCCGTCGGGCCTGTTCCTCCGGGTCCGGCACCGGCAGCGAGGCGATCAGCCGCTTGGTGTAGTCGTGCTGCGGCGAGCCCATGACGTGGTTGCCAATCCCCTGTTCAACCAGCTTGCCTTTGTAAAGCACCCCCACCCAATGCGACAACATATCAACCACTGCCAGGTCGTGGCTGATGAACAGCGCCGCGAACCCGTATTCCTCCTGGATGTCCTTGAAGAGGTCCAGCACTTTCGCCTGGACCGAGACGTCCAAGGCCGAGGTAGGTTCGTCGGCAATGAGCAGTCGCGGATTCAGCGCGAGGGACCGGGCCAGGGAGGCACGCTGCCGCTGGCCGCCGGACAACTCGTGCGGGTACCGCTGCGCGTACGACGCCGGCAACTGGACTGATTCGAGCAACTCACCTACCCGCTTGCGCGCCTCGGCAGCGCTTGGCTTGGTATGGATCATCAGTGGTTCCGCGACGCATTCCCCAATGGTCAAGTGGGGGTTGAACGAGGCTGCGGGGTCCTGGAAGACGAAGCCGATGTCCTTCCTGAGGGGGCGGAAAGTGCGCTCCTTGAAGTCGAGCATCTCGTAGCCGAGGACCTTCAGGCTGCCCCCGGTTACCCTGGTCAGGCCCGCAATGGCCCGACCGATGGTGGATTTGCCGGACCCCGACTCGCCTACCAAGCCAAAGACTTCGTTCTCGGACACCGTGAAGCTGACGTCATCGACGGCCTTGAAGCCGTGCTTGCCAAACCGTCCGGGATACTCGATCACCAGGTTCTTCGCCTCAACCAGGACCTTGCCGTCCTGGTGCAAGCGTCCCCGGGCTCCCTCGGATGCTGAGTTCCGCCCGAGGTGGGGTACGGCGGCCAGGAGCTTCCGGGTGTACTCCTCTTTGGGTTCCGCGAACAGCACCTTGGAAGGCGCCTCCTCCACCACATCCCCTTGGTACATCACCACCACACGGTCGGCGAGATCGGCCACCACTCCCATGTTGTGGGTGATGAGGACGATCGAGGTGCCGTAGTTGTCCCGCAGATCGCGCAGGAGCTGCAGGATTTCGGCTTGGACGGTCACGTCCAACGCGGTGGTCGGCTCATCCGCCACGATCAGCCCGGGGTTCAACGCCAGGGCAGCTGCGATGACCACACGCTGCTTCTGTCCGCCCGAAAACTGATGCGGGTAGTAGTCAACCCTCGTCTCCGGGTCGGGGATTCCGACCTTCCGCAGCGCCTCCGTGGCACGCGCCTTTGCTTCCTTGGCGGAAACCCGGTGCCCGTCGGTACTGTGGGCCCGGATGCCCTCGGCAATCTGCCACCCCACCGTAAAGACCGGATTCAGTGCCGTGGAAGGCTCCTGGAAGACCATGGCAACGTCGCGTCCGCGGATACGGCGCAGGGCTGATGTGCCGAGGCTGATCACGTTGTTGCCCTTGATGAGGACAGCGCCGGAACTGATGGCTGTTTCGGGAAGCAACCCAAGAATGGTCTTGGCCGTGACGGTCTTGCCCGATCCTGACTCGCCCACAATGGCAAGTACTTCGCCGGCTCTCACGTCCAGGCTCACATCTTTGACCGCCCGGACGTCGCCGCCGTCCGTAGCAAAGGTGACCTGCAGTTTCTCAATGGACAGGACCGGTTCCCTTTGCGGTGCGTGGTCCTGGACTTCTCCGAGGTTGATGCTCATGGCGTGGGTCCTTCCGCCGGTGCGGTCCCGGTTGTGCCGGACTGTGCACCGTTGGGTTTGGTGGCGCCGGCCCGTTTGCGGCTCCGGATCCGGGGGTCGTTGAGGTCATTGATGCTTTCGCCCACCAGGGTCAGTCCAAGCACTGTCAGGACGATGGCCAAGCCTGGGAAGACACCCGTCCACCAGATGCCGGAGGAGGTGTCCGCCAAGGCCTTGTTGAGGTCGAAGCCCCATTCAGCAGCCGAAGTGGGTTCGATGCCAAAGCCCAGGAAGCCAAGGCCGGCCAGGGTAAGAATCGCCTCCGAGGCATTGAGGGTGAACATGAGCGGCAGCGTCCGGGTGGCGTTCTTGAAGATGTGACGGCTGATGATCCGCAGGCTGGAGGCCCCCAGCACCTTGGCCGACTCCACAAACGGCTCGGCTTTCAGGCGAATGGTTTCGGCCCGGATCACCCGGAAGTACTGCGGTACGAACACCACCGTGATGGCGAAGGCGCAGGAGAAGATGCCGCCCCAGAAGCTGGACTGGCCACGGCTGATCACAATGGAGACCACAATGGCCAGCAAGAGCGTGGGGAAAGCGTAGATGGCGTCAGCCACCACCACCAGGATCCTGTCCAGCCAGCCTCCGAAGTAGCCGCTCAGCAGCCCAAGGGCCACCCCAAGGAACAGAGACATCGCTACGGAGACCACGATCACGGTCACAGCGGTCTGCGATCCCCACACCACTCGTGAAAGGACGTCATAGCCTCCCACGGTGGTGCCCCACAGGTGCTTGGCACTCGGTGCCTGCTGGGTGGGGAACGAACCGGAATCATCACTGAGTTGCGAATAGCCATAGGGGGCCAGCAAGGGGGCGAAGATGCTGGTCAGCACAAAGAGGCCGCTCAGGATGACACCGGCAATCAGCATCCCCCGTTGGAGGCCGACGCTCTTACGCAGGTGGGATACCACGGGCAGCCGCATCAGGAGCGGTTGTTTGGGCGCAGTAAGTTCAGGAGTACTCAAGGTCAGTACCTCACTCGCGGGTCGATGAGGGCCGCAATAATGTCGACAATGAAGTTGGTGACGGCAACGATCACGGCCAAGAGCACCACGATGCCCTGGACGGCTACGAAGTCGCGGGCGTTCAGGTACTGCACCAGCTGGTACCCGAGGCCCTTCCACTCGAAGGTGGTTTCGGTGAGGATGGCGCCGCCGAGCATGAGCGCGATCTGCAGGCCCATGACCGTAATGATGGGGATCAACGCGGGCTTGTAGGCGTGCTTGGTGACCAGTCGGTACTCGCTGACACCCCGTGAACGCCCGGCTTCGACGTAGTCCTTGCCCAGCGTTCCGATGACGTTCGTCCGCACCAGGCGGAGGAACACACCGGCGGTCAACAAACCCAAGGCGATGGCCGGGAGTACGGCGTGGGAAACGATGTCGCCCAGTGCCGTGAAGTTTCCGCTCCTGATCGCATCAAGCCAATAGATGCCCGATGGCGCTGCAAGGTTGCTCATGGCCAACTCGGTCCGGGTGGAGGCCCTGCCCGCCACCGGGAACCAGCCGAGCCATACCGAAAACGTCAGTTTGAGGAGAAGGCCCGAGAAGAAGACGGGCGTGGCGTAGCAGAGGATCGCGAAGAGCCGCAGGACCGCGTCCGAAGCCTTGTCCCGATGCTGGGCCGCGATGAGTCCGAACGGAATGCCGACAGCGAGGGCCACGACCAGGGCGTTGATGCTCAATTCCAAGGTGGCCGCGCCGAAGGTGAAAAGTACCTCGACCACGGGACGGCGATCGGTAATGGTAGTGCCGAAGTTTCCGGTGATCAGCTGGCCAAGATACTCGAAGTATTGGACCAACACCGGCCTGTCGTAGCCGGCCTCATGGATACGCTGTGCGAGGACGTCCGGTGGGAGCCGCCCACCTTGGGCAGCGGTGATGGGGTCGCCGATGACCCGCATGAGGAAGAAGACCAGGGTCACCAGGATGAAGACCGTGGGGATGATCAGGAAGAACCTGACCACGATGTATCTGCCAAGTCCTCCCCCGGACCTGGATTTGCTTTTGGGTGTGACGACGCCGGGTTCGGCGTCAGGCACGTCAACGAGTGTTGTCATTTGCTACCTGCGATTCCTGCTTTGGTTCAGCGGAGTTTGGCTGGAGCGCCTGCCGGGCTTCGAGGAGAAGGTGGCTCAGCAAAGGGGGCGGGACACCGGATAAGTGTCCCGCCCCCTTCCCAGCGCAGAGGCGTGGTTACTTGGACACGGTTCCGAGGCGGAACTTGAAGGAAGCGTCCAACGTCTTGTCGACGCCGTTGACGCCGCTTCCGGCGATGGCCACCTGGGCGCCCTGAAGCAGTGGCAGCGTGGAAATATCCTTCGCCAAAGCGTTTTGGACCTCTTGGATGTCCTTCTCGCGCTTTGTCTTGTCGGCCTCCGTGAGCTGCTTGCTGATCAGTTCGTTCACCGTGGGGTTGTTGTAGTGGTTCTTGAGGAACCCGCCCTCGGGGAAGAACGGCGTCAGGTAGTTGTCAGCATCGCTGAAGTCGGGGAACCAGCCGAACTGGAACAGGGGGTACTCGTCGGCGCGGCTTGCCTTGCTGTACGTGACCCACTCGGTGGACTGCAGGTTGACGGTAAAGAGCCCGGACTTCTCGAGTTGTTCCTTGACCATCGCGTATTCGTCACCCGAGGATCCGCCGTAGTGGTCCGGGTTGTACTGCAGGTTGAGTGCCACCTTCTCGGTGATCCCGGCATCGGCAAGCACCTTCTTGGCCTTGTCCAGGCTGGGCTTGCCGTCCTCGCCGTAAGCATCCTTGAAGGACTGGTTTGCCCCGAGGAAACCGTTGGGGACGTTCGAGTAGAGCGGGAGGTAGGTGCCCTTGTAGACCTGGTCGGCAATGGCCTCCCGGTCAACGAGGTGTGCGATTGCCTGGCGGACCGCTGTGGCCTTGGCGGGGTCGGCGTCGGCGGCTTTGGTGCCGAAAGGCATGGTGTCGAAGTTGAAGGTGATGTAGCGGATTTCGCCACCCGGGCCGGTGACTACCTTGACCTTGGAGTCCTTCTTGAGGTCGTCGACGTCTGTGGCGCTCAGGCTCCGGAAGGCGACATCGATGTTGCCCTGCTGGATATCCAGCTTCAGGTTGGTGGGGCTGGCGTAGTACTTGATGGTCGCCTCGTCATTGGCCGGTTTCCCGAGGACTCCTTGGTAGTCCGGGAAAGCCTTGAAACTCACCAATTCGTTCTTCTTGTAGCTGTCAATCGTGTACTGCCCATGGAAAGCCTTGGCTTTGATGATGTCCTCATCAGGAAGCACAGCGCCTGCCGGGAAGACTTCGTCGTCCACAATCGGCGCGGCGGGGCTGCTCAGGATCTGCGCAAAGGTCTGGTCGTTGGCGAGCTTCAGTTTGAAGACCACGGTGTTCGCATCGGGGGCCGTGACGCTCTCGATGTTGGTCAGCAAAGATGACGGACCCGCGGGATCGGCAATCGCCACCTGCCGGTCGAAGGAGAACTTGACGTCCTTCGAGTCGAGGGTGTGCCCGTTGGCCCATTTCAGGTTGGGCTTGAGCTTGACGGTGTACTCGGTGGGCGCCGTAAAGGATGAGGACTCCGCAAGGTCCGGCTCGGGCTCCGCCCCGCCGGGTTTGGAGTTGAGCAGGAACGAATAGATCTGGTTCATCACCATGAATGAACCGTTGTCGTAGGAGCCTGCGGGATCCAAGGAGGTGACTTTGTCCGTAGTGCCATAAGCGATGGGTCCGGCTGCCGCCGGCGCGGAAGAAGATCCTCCGCCCGAGGGCCCTGTGCATGCAGTGAGTGCGAGCGCGGAAACGCCCGCGAGCGCGATAACGCCATGCAGGGCCTTCTTGTTCATTGCCATCTGTGAACCTTCTGTTCGATGGATTGGGCGCCCCACCAAGGGATGAATGTGACGGAGCGCACTCTTGATTCCACGATTCAATCAGACTTCCCACCCGAAAAAGCGGCAATTTTGTGATTCGAGATACAAAATTTACCTGCGAGTAGCTCAGGTGGAAGGGCGGGGACCATTGCCTGGCTCCCGCCCCGGGAATATCTTTGGCCCATGAGCAAGGCAGCCCTCTGCATAGGCATCAACCAGTTCAAATTCCTGCCCCAATCAAGCTGGCTCCAAGGCTGCGTCAACGACGCCGAGGATCTGTCCGGCCTTTTGGGCTCCGCGTACGGTTTTCCCCCGAAGGAAGTCGTAGTCCTCCGGGATGCGAAAGCCACCAAGAAGAATGTCATGGCCGAACTCTCGCAACTGGTCGACAAGGCTGTGGACGGGACCGCAGACCACATCGTCTTGACGTTCTCCAGCCATGGAACCCAGATACCCGACACCAGCGGCGACGAGCCCGACCGCCTTGATGAGGCCTTCGCCTGCTACGACATCAACAATGCCGGCGATGCCTGGGATCCTGACACAGTGATCTCCGACGATGAACTGTCGGCAATTTTTGAACGCCTGCCCGATGGGGTCCTCATGGACGTCATCCTTGATACCTGTCACAGCGGAACCGGGCTTAAGTCCCTGGACCTGCTGCCCGGCAGGCGCCCGCGCTTCCTGCCGGCACCCACGCCCAGGGCCGTCATCGCCTCGGAAAACAGCGACGTCCGGACGCTCAGGGACATGGTCAAGGCGGCCAAGCACTCAAAACCCGTGCTGATGGCAGCTTGCAGGTCCGACCAAACAGCCGCCGATGCCTACTTCGACGGCCGGTATAACGGTGCCTTCACCTACCATCTGGCAAGGTCGCTCCAGAGTGACGGCTCGCTGGGACGTGCAGACCTCCTCAAACTCGTCAGCAAAGCGCTGAAAGCGGGGGGCTTTGACCAGGTGGCGCAACTGGAAGGCACGACGGCGGCCCGCAAGGCAGCGTGGGGAAGCTGACGTTGGGGGCAGGCCGCAGGAGGGCAGACATCGGTTCACGAAGGTCCGTCCAGCGCTTGTTTTCCCGGTGACGCCTACTCTCCAGTGGAGTGGAACTTGGCCTTGACTCCGGAGGAAGCGGCTTCCTCGATGTCGTGTTCCTCGTCCGAGCCGAACAGCAGCCCCTGCCGTTCCCTGTCCATGACCGGCTTCAGGGCCGCATAGACGAGGCGCCCGCCGGCGTCGAACCTCAGCAGCCCTCCCCCGCGGATGTCCACATACTCCCTGCGCGTTTTGAGGCCAAGCCGGACGAATGCTTCGCGCCTGCTCATCCGCACAGTCTGGATGAACGAGGCGCCGATTTCGGAGACAATGAACCCGTCCGGAGAGACCCTTTCCGATGTCCGGACGCGGGTGGAACTCAACGGAGTTCGGCGCTCCAAGCGGGCCGCGTCCAGGAGCCTCGGATTTTCCCAGACGAAACGCTGCACTTCCTGGGGGTCGGAGCCCAGCGCGGAAAGCCTGACGGGATACCGGAGCCCTTGGTAATTCTCCACGCCGCTGATGTTGTTCAACGACACCCGCCGGATGCCGATGGCCGAAAACTCGGCCTGCAGCGCTTCGCGGTAACCATGCAGGTCCTCGGGCACCATGTCCAGGTCCGCCGCGATGATCCCGCGCAGTAGGTCACGCCACCCGACGTCAACGGGAGGCATATAGGAGAGCCCCCTGATCACCATCCGCAATACCCTCGTGGCAACAATAGAACCGGACTCCGCTTTTTGGTGCAGGCTCTGCGCTTCCCCGAAACGGTTGTTCCGCTCGGACCACAATTTCTGCACGGCACGGAGCACGGCCCCCACTACGACGGCTCCCCTCGCATGGGGCTCCGGGAACTGCTGCCAATTCTCCGGAACTGCGCCGACAAACGGCTCCCGCAACGGCCCGCGCGCGAACAGGTCACGGGCAAAGTCGAACAGCGAGCGCAGCAATAAGGCATCATCCACCGCTTGGCCCGCTTCGAAGCCTCCGGCAGCTGCCTCCAGCTGGCGGTACACGATGTCCCGGGAAGAGAAAACGGACAATATTGCCACCAGGTCGGCCAAGGCCTCGTGCATGGCCAGCTGCTCCAACGTAGCCAGTTGGTCCGCCCAGGCCGGCCTGAACCCGTCGAGGATCGCGTGGGTCACCTCGTGGGCCACGATGTCCCGGTAGAGGGCCGTGGGCACCTTGTAACCCATACGGTCAACGGAACCGAAGCGGATGGTGTTGCTCCCGCGCTCGTAGCCGGTGTCTGTTGCCGTGACCAGGTCCCGGGCCTTGAGGATCAGCCTGCCCTCCGGGTTCCACGGCATGCGACGGCCCAAGGTGGTCTCGAAAATATCCAGGGTGTGCATGGCCACCCCGTAAACGTGCTGGGCCAGGAAGCGGGTGTCATCCAGGAGTTCGCGAAGGTCCGACGGCGGAGGCTGGGACAACAGCTGCCATGGATCGCCTTTGCTGGTCAGGGTCACCGGGGAAACGGTCGTGCCCCGCCATTTACGGATGTGGACGGCGTAGCGATTGCCTGTCGGACCGCGGCGAAGACGTTCTACGGGTATCCTGACCTGGGCGGTCAGCGGCGGCGATCCCGCTGCGCCTATGGGCCCTTCCGCGAGGACGGTCACTGAGACCGTCTGCCCCGCCTTGATGTCACCAGGGCTCTTCTTCGGAAATGCCACCGCCATCGCCGTCCCCATTGCGGACCCCACCGCAGCGGATACGCTGCTGAGGCAAGTATGGGCGTCCGCCCGCCTGTCAGGCAACCAGCTAGAGGGCGGCCCTCTGCAGTGAGCGGGCGACGTCGATGGTTGCCTGTCCGAGAACGCGGCTGCCCTGGTACAGGACCACCGTCTGCCCGGGCGCGACTCCGCGCAAGGAATCGGTCAAGGTGACCACAAGTTCAGTCCGTTCAACACCGGCATCGTCCTGGACCGACTCGACCCGGGCCGTTGCCGGAACCGGATCACCGTGGGCCCTGACCTGGGCGTGGCACGGGAACTGCTCGCCTGTCGCGACCTCCGCGATCGGCAGGCCTGCCCACGACACCTTGATCCCCCGGATCTCATCGATGGCCAGCAACGCCTCCGGGCCAACCACAACCTTGTTTTCCTTGGGACGGATTTCAAGGACGAACCGTGGCTTGCCGTCGGCTGCCGGGGTACCCAGCTTCAAACCACGGCGCTGCCCTACTGTGAAGGCGTTGGCCCCCGGGTGCTCGCCGACCTTCTTGCCGGTTTCATCAACGATGTCTCCGGTGGTCATCTCGATTTTTTCGGCAAGCCAGCCCCGGGTGTCGCCGTCGGAGATGAAGCAGATATCGTGGCTGTCCGGCTTGTTGGCCACGGAAAGGCCGCGCCGTTCCGCTTCGGCCCGCACCTCGGCCTTGGAGGGGGTGTCAGCCAGGGGGAACATGGAATGCTTCAACTGCTCATGGGTAAGGACGCCCAGGACGTAGCTCTGGTCCTTTGCCCAGTCCGCGGCACGATGCAACTCCCGGTTGCCGTCCGCATCCTCAATGACCTTGGCATAATGGCCGGTGCACACGGCATCAAAGCCCAGGGCGATGGCCTTTTCAAGGAGCGCAGCGAACTTGATGCGTTCGTTGCAGCGCATGCAGGGGTTCGGCGTCCGACCTGCCGCATACTCATCAATGAAGTCCTGGACGACGTCTTCCTTGAAGCGTTCCGAGAAGTCCCAGACGTAGTACGGGATCCCCAGGACATCGCAGGCGCGCCAGGCATCGCGGGAGTCCTCGATGGTGCAGCAGCCACGGCTTCCCGTCCGGAGGGTTCCAGGCATGCGCGACAACGCCAGATGGACTCCGACGACGTCATGCCCGGCCTCAACTGCCCGGGCGGCTGCTACAGCGGAGTCAACTCCGCCGCTCATTGCTGCAAGTACTCGCATGCTGGCTTTCTGTGATGGGGATTGGTGGCACGGATCCGGCTCAGATCAGTCGGCGCGCCCATCTATTCTAGCCGATTCATTTGAGCGGACAGTTTTCCTTGACTGCCGTCCCCGACGCTTCTAAAGTCAAAGAGACCAGTTTTAGAATCGGAGTTGACATGGCAACTGAACCAATGGTCATAGCCGGCGGAGGCCTGGCTGGCGCTACCGCCGCCAAGACACTGCGCACTGAAGGGTTCGAAGGACCCATAACCCTCCTTGCGGCCGAGCCCCGGATTCCCTACCTCCGCCCTCCGCTCTCCAAAGAGTTCCTCCTGGGAAAGGCCGATGAGGAATCGGTGCCGGTCATGCCCTCGCAGTGGTACGTGGAAAACGGCGTGGAACTCCTCACGGGCACTTCCGCGACAGCCATTGATACCAGGGAGCACTCGGTCGCCCTGGACGACGGGAGCCTCCGGCAGTACGCCAAGTTGCTGCTGGCAACAGGAGCCCAACCCCGGCGCATCCCCCTCCCCGGCTCGGAACTTGAAGGCGTGATGACGTTCCGGACCTTCGACGACAGCATCCGCTTGCGTTCGCTCCTGGAGCAAGGCGGACGGCGGGTGGTCATGATCGGTTCAGGATGGATCGGCATGGAACTCGCGGCGGCGGCACGGAGCTACGGCAACGAGGTCACCCTGCTTGGCCTGGAGGACATCCCGCTGAGCACAGCCATCGGCCCCGAACTGGGCACCTACTTCCGGGGTCTGCACGAAGACAACGGAGTCAGATTCCATCTGTCGGCCAGTGCGGTTTCCATCGAAGGACGCGGCGGGCACGCCTCGTCCGTCACCACCAACACCGGGGCTGAGATTCCAGCGGACCTGGCGATCATCGCCGTCGGCGTCGCTCCCGACACGGCACTGGCCGAAGCGGCGGGCCTTGAGGTGCGCAACGGCGTCGTAGTGGATGCCTCACTGCGCACCAGCGCACCGGACGTCCTCGCAGCCGGAGACGTAGCCAATGCGCTGCACCCCTTTACCGGTGAGCACCACCGCAGCGAGCACTGGGCCAACGCCCTCAACGGGGGAAAGGTGGCGGCCAAATCCATGCTGGGCCAGGACGCCGTCCTCGACGCGGTCCCGTACTTCTATACGGACCAGTTCACCCTCAGCATGGAATACTCCGGTTTTCCGTCACTCACTACCGGCATCGAGCCCGCCATCAGGGGCTCAATGGAGGACGGGAGCTTTACCGCATTCTGGATCCGGAACGCCCAGGGCGGCACGGGTCAGGTGGTGGCAGGGATGAGCGTTAACCAGAGGCGGGTCCAGAAACCGATCAAGGCGTTGATTTCAGGGCGCGTCCCCGTAGACGTATCGCGACTCCTGGATCCGGCCAACCCCTTGGAGGAGTTTGCGGCTGCTGCATAGCAGGAGGTCCCGCAACCCATCCGCAGACCGCGCAAGCTAGGCCCGGATACCGTTCCGGGCTTCGGTGGCGGCCGTCTGGATGCTCGATTCATGGCCGGCCATACCCGCCTGGCGTGCCCGCGCGTACGCATCCGGCAGTGCTTTCAATAGGGCTTCCACGTCAGCGTCTGTGGACGAATGGCCCAGAGTGAACCGCTGAGCGCCCCGCGCGGTGTCTTCGTCCAAGCCCATGGCGAGCAGGACATGGGAGGGCCGGGGAACTCCCGCGGTGCAGGCAGAACCGGTGGAGGACTCGACTCCGGCCAGGTCAAGCAGGAACAGCAACGAATCACCTTCGCAGCCGGGGAACGTGAAGTGGGCATTGCCGGGCAAGCGAGCTTGAGCCGGAGCGCCGCGCAGCACTGCCTCAGGAATTGCCTTCTGCACGCCGGCAATGAGGCGGTCACGCAACGAGCCGAGCCGCCCGGCTTCGCCGTCCAGATTGGCGACGGCGGCCTCAGCGGCAGCAGCGAAGGCCGCAATGGCCGGGGTGTCCAGCGTCCCTGAGCGCACGTCGCGCTCCTGGCCGCCGCCATGCTGCACGGGCGTCAGGGAGACGGCCCGGCCCAGGAAAAGGGCGCCCACACCTACGGGTCCGCCGATCTTGTGGCCGGAGACCGACATGGCCGCCAGGCCGGAGGAGCGGAAGTCCAAAGGCACGGCGCCGAAAGCCTGGACGGCATCCGCATGAACCGGAATTCCGTGGCGGGCCGCCAGCCGGACGACGTCCGGGATGGGCTGGATGGACCCTACCTCGTTGTTGGCCCACATGACGGTCACCAAGGCCACAGAGCCGGGATCACGCTCAATTTCGCTCTCAACGGCGTCCAACCGGACCACGCCTTGAGCGTCAACAGGAAGCCAGGCAACCTCGGCACCTTCGTGCCGCTCGAGCCATTCCACCGCGTCCATGACGGCGTGATGCTCGATGGCGGAGCAGAGTATCCGTGTCCGCTTCGGGTCCGCGTCCCGCCGGGACCAATACAAGCCCTTGACGGCCAGGTTGTCGGCCTCCGTACCGCCGGAGGTGAAGATGACTTCGGAAGGATGCGCACCCGCGGCAGCGGCAAGCGTTTCACGGGCCTCTTCCACCGTCCGTCGCGCCCGGCGTCCCGCACTGTGCAGGGAGGAAGGATTTCCCGTCCGGGCAAGTTCGCGGGTCATGACGGCGAGCGCTTCGGCCGACATGCTGGTGGTGGCGGCGTGGTCAAGGTATACGGGCACCCTGCAATTCTATCGAGCTGCGGTGATGCGGGCGCAGCAGTGGCCGGGCCCCGGATCGGGCACCACGGAGTCAGCCGGCAGCCCGGACGACTCCGCTGCCCCCTTGAGCAACGCTCCGTTCATGGCACACACCACCTCCGCATGGTCGCGGGACAGCCGGTGAAACGGACAATTGAGCAGCCTGTATCCACCGCTGCCGTCCTCCACGGGTTCGTACCCAAGATCGGCCAGGACGGCTGAAAATTCTCCGGGCCGTCCGGATTCGCGTCCCCTGCCGTGGGCAGCCGCTTCAAGGGCCTCCGCAACGGACCCGCCGTTGCCAAGAGATGTGGAGATGGCACGCGCCATGACGTCCCCGGCAAGGTCATAGTGCCGGTCCGGAACCGAAGCGCCCACTTCATCCACGGCCGTCCGGTACAACTTCGAAGGCCGCCCGGAACCCGGACCACTTTTGGCCGAGGTTTTCCGGAACTCAACCTGCAGCACTCCGTCACGGACCAATCGATCCAGGTGGAAGGACGCGGTACTGCGCGGGATACCCAGTGCTTCGGCCGCCTGGTCCCGCCCCACTGCATCGCCCGCGTCGCCAACATACCTGAAGAGGGCACGGCGGTTCACGTCGTCCATGGAAGCCAGCGCCGCAATCCTGCCGAGCCACGGTGCCTTTTGCTTGCTCATGGTTCAAGACTATCTCTAAAAACAACATTCGTTGATTAATCATCCCGGCGATTCTAAAATCAAGATACCTATTTATAGAAAGAGAGCATCGCCATGAAACCTTCAACTGCACACGCCGTCTCCACCACCACGGTGTTGGAGGACCGCACATCCCGTCAGGCGTTCGTCCTGCTGCGCACCATCTTTACGGTGGCGCCCATCCTGTTCGGCTTGGACAAGTTCACCAACCTGCTCACGGACTGGACCGCCTATCTGGCGCCCGCGGCGACCACCGTCATCCCGGTTCCGGCCCAGACCTTCATGTATGGCGTGGGCATCATCGAGGTCATTGCCGGCATCATCGTCGCCCTGCGGCCACGGATAGGCTCGGTCATTGTGGCCTTGTGGCTTCTGGGGATCATCGTCAACCTGCTGGTGTTGGGCAGCTTCTTCGACGTCGCCCTGCGGGACTTCGGCCTCCTGGTTGGCGCCCTGGCCTTGAACCGGCTTGCTTCAAGGCACGGGAAGTAGTCCGGCAGGTGCTCAGGCGGGTGGTACCAGTACCACGCCGGATTCGACGTCGGCCCTCGCCTTGGCCAGGGCGGCGTCATCGGGGCACGTGATGGACACGTAAACGGACGCGGCCGGGCCGCTGAACAGCCGACCCAAAACCACTGCGGAAGCACCACCATTTGCCGCTGAGGATTCCAGCGCCAGCAGTTCCACTTTCCTCAGCGGCTTGTCCGTATCCTGCCCCCAACGAAGTGTCACCGGCGTCAGCCGGCCGGGGTCGATCGCGGGATTCATGTACTGGAACACGGCCTTTGTGGAGGCCTCGTCGTTTCCGGCTTCGACAAGGGGCCCTTGATTGATCGAGACGCGGGTGACCGCCACGCAGCCATCGGACTTCTTATATTCGTCCTCGCCCTGCTTTGCTGCATGGACCAACGACCATCCCGGGACTTCCTGCAACTTGGACTCCATGGTCACCGGATCCCCCGGTACCAGGCTGGCCCCGGCGCTCAACGGCAGATCCTTCGCCGCGACAGCAGCTGCATCGTGGCCGGGCGTAATAGTCGGTGTCGATAACGTGGATTCCACCGGCGACGGCTTCGGAGCGGCCGGGTCAGGTACGTTGACGCTACAGGCGCCGAGGACTGCGGCTGATGCCACGGCACCCAAGCCAAGCAGCCGTCGTCGAACATTGCGTACCACTGTTGCTCCTCACTCGCTGTCCTGCCCGACTGAGTCTAGCCGCCCTGCCGGGAACCAGAGCCACCGCTGCGAACGTTCAACTGTTGGCTGGATAAACTGGCCGAACCGCGCCCCTCCTCTGTGGATGCAAGGAGGGACGCACCAGACTAGAGAAGGGCCTGTGCTTGGCCGAGGGCAACAGTTCGCATTACCAGGTCCTTCGCGTGTCCGTCACCGCGACGGACAAGGAGATCAAACAGGCCTACCGCAAGGCCGCCAGGAAGGCACACCCGGACCATGGCGGAGACGCTGAGATCTTCCGCCGGGTTACCTTGGCCTACGAAACCCTGATCGACCCGCGCCGCCGGGCGGAGTACGACCGCAGGTACGCCGCCAATACCCCGGCCCCGGGCCGTTCCGGAGCAGCAGCTTACGAGGGACCTGCCAGCGGGTCCGCCACTTCCGCAGGAGTCAGGCGCCCGCAGTCCCCCCGCAACACCGCCGGGGACGCCCCGGTGTACGTTCCCGCGTTCGATGACCCCAACGAAGTTCCCCTCATTTCCCGGGCAGAGGCCGTGCAGCAAGTGCATGGCATGCCCCGCAGGCGGGGCATCTTCGGGGCAGAAGCCCGTATCCAGCGGGAAACGCGGACAGTCCAGCTCATCAGCAAACAGGTCCTGTCAGCTATTCCTGCGGCCAGGCTCATCAACGGGCTGCGGTCCCCGTCGGACAACAACCACATTGACCACGCGGTGCTGTCCGGATACCGGCTCGCCCTGGTCGGCTCGATGCTGCTCCCCAAGGGTGCCTATGCCTGGGACGGCCAATCGTTGCGCCACGGCGGCCGCTCCATCGCTCCCCCGCAACTGGCCCACATCGTCAGGCACATGCAGGACCTTTTTCCCGAGCTCAACGTCACCGGGTGGGTTGTCCTGCACAGCCCCGACGGCAATCTGCACGAGCCCGTGATCGACCACTACGGCAAATCCCGTTCCGGAGGCGGAGTAGAAATAGTCAACGGTGCAGGCCTGGCCCGGGGGCTCAAGCAGTTCCTCAGTTCCGGGCCGGCGCCGAACACCGTGGTTGTGCCGGTCCTGGCACGCTTGCTGCGGGGCATGCACTGACCTGCAGCCGCTCCCGGCATCGCTAGGATGGGACGGTGTTCCGCATCCTCTTCCACACTCCCGAAATTCCCGGCAATACCGGAAATGCCATCCGCCTTGCCGCCATCACCGGCGCTGAGCTCCACCTGGTTGAGCCGCTGGGCTTCGACTTCTCGGACGCAAAACTTCGCCGTGCCGGCCTCGATTACCATGACCTCGCCGTCGTGACCGTTCATCAGGACATTGACGCCGCTTGGGCTGCACTCCAGCCGCAACGTGTCTTCGCATTCACGTCCGACGGCGACACAACCTACACGGATATCGCGTACCAAGAGGGCGACGTACTGCTCTTCGGGCCCGAATCCGTCGGCTTGCCTGAGTGGTTGAAGCAGGACCCGCACGTCACCGCACGCGTCCGGCTGCCCATGCTTCCTTCCCTGCGCTCGCTCAACCTGGCCAACGCAGCGTCCATCGCCGTGTTCGAGGCATGGCGCCAGAACGGCTTCGCCGGAGCCAAACTGTAGCCATCCGGACCGGCTGCGGCTCCGAATACCTGATGCGGGAAAAAGCCGCCGAAGGCCGGGAAGGAGACGCATGTGAGTACGCTGGAGAGGGGCATGCCGCCACGCACTGTTCCAGCGACAGTATCGGGGCCCGGTTGGCCTGCACGTCAGCCCTTGGACAACATATGCTTGAACGTGATGGACACCCCCAACAACCCCGCTCCCCCGGTTTTTGAAACCGCCCCGGCAACTGACGTGGGTTCGCAGTTGGCCGGTTTGCTTGAGTTGGTTGCCAACGGCGACCAGCAGGCCTTTGCGGATTTCTACCGGCTCACCTCCCGACGCGTTTACGGGATGGCCAAACGCGTCCTGATCGACCCGGACCTCAGCGAGGATGCCACCCAGGAAGTTTTCATGCAGGTGTGGCAGGGCGCTGCCAAGTTCGATTCCTCGGCGGGAAGCCCCATGGCCTGGTTGATGACCATCGCCCACCGCCGGGCCATTGACCGCGTCCGGGCAGTCCAGGCCGCCTCGGACCGCGAAGCCAGATACAGTGCGGCAAGCCAGGATCCCGACCATGACGTCGTGGCCGAGGAAGTTGGAACCAACCTCGAAGCCGAAGCTGTGAGCCGCTGCCTGGGAACACTGACCGAAACCCAGCAGGAGTCTGTCCGGTTGGCCTATTACGGCGGCCTCACGTATCGGGAAGTCGCAGAAAAACTCGGCGCAGCCGTGCCGACCATCAAGTCCCGGATCCGGGACGGCCTCCTGCGCCTCAAGACGTGCTTGGGGGTGGGCTGACTTGAGCGAAAGCAGTGGAGGATTCATCCGCAAAATGTTCGCGAACGACATCGCAACCGACCTGGCCGAAGGCCGTGTCCTGGAGTTGGCAGAACTCTATGCCTTGGACGCTGTTACGGATTCCGAACGTGCTTTGATCGATGACTACATCAAGGACGCTCCCGAAGGACCTGAGTTCCTTGAGCGCGTCCGGCAGGCCCGGGAAACATTGGCCATCAGTTTTACCGCCGAAGAAGAGCCCCCGGCCCGCCTGTTCCACGACTTGATGGAAAAGATCGCCCACGAGCCCCGCGCCCAGGGAGTTGACGCCGAACAAGGGCCGGGCGCAGCTGTGGTGGTTGACAAACCTGCAGCACCGGCCGCCGTCGCGGATCTTGACGAAGCACGGACCAAACGCGCCGAAAGACGTCGCCTTGGGGGTGCCCGTGGCTGGTTGATCGGAGCTGCAGCCGCAGCTGTCATCGCCGTGGCCGGCGTCGGCATCGGCGGCTACATGGCAGGCCAGAACGATCCCGTCGCCCAGGTCCTCCAAGCCCAGGACGTGCAGAAGAAGACGGCCGACGTTCCCGGCGGCGGCACCGCCACCATCTCGGCGTCGTCTGCGAAAGACTCCTTCGTGGTCCTTATGGACGGCGTAGCCCCTGCCCCATCAGGCAAGGTGTATCAGCTGTGGACCCTCCCCAAGGACGGTTCGGCTCCTGTCCCGCAAGGCACCATGGATGCCGAAACCCTCTCAAAGCCTGCTGTGGTGAAGGGACTTTCCGCGGCGTCTTCCGTGGCAATTACGGTGGAGCCCACCGGCGGATCGCAGGCCCCCACCAGCGACCCGGTCCTGGTGGTACCGCTCGGCTCCGCTTGATTGCAGGCACCCGCCCGCGTCAGCCCGCGCCGGCGCCAACCGGGTGGAGACCAAGGCGTTCGATGACCTCGTCCGCCTCTTCGGCGGGCGAGGCCGAAACACACAGCGAAACGTAGTTCTCGTCCTCGGTCGGTTCTTCGAGCGCTTCGAACTGCGATTCAAGGAGGGACGTCGGCATGAAATGACCGTGCCGGGAAGCAAGCCGGTCCGAGATCCTGTCCTTGCTGCCTTGCAGGAACACGAAGACCACGCCCTCGCCCCGGAGGACGTCCCGGTACTTCTTCTTCAGGGCGGAGCACGTAATGATGGCCGGAGTGCCTGCGGCAGTGTGCGCTTTGATCCAGTCCGCGATGGTGCCGAGCCACGGCCAGCGGTCCTCGTCAGTGAGCGCCTGTCCCGCGTGCATCTTTGCCACATTTGCTTCCGGATGCAGGTCGTCGCCCTCGGCCAGGTCCCAGCCAAGCTTGCCTGCGAGCACGCCCGCTACCGTCGACTTGCCGGAACCGGAGACCCCCATGATCACCAGAACGGGCTGTTGTGCAGTCTTCGCCATCAAAGTCCGCCTTCCTCAAATAAATATGATTTAACCGAGGTCAAGCATATGGCAGGGGTTACATCAGGGCAATATCAGAACCCTGCTATGGTGCTGTTTCCGTTGACAGCCACCACGTGGAACGCCTCAGCACTCCGGCCTTCAGGGAAGCCCGCGCGTCCTCCGTTCGCGATCAGGTTGTTCCGCACCACGCGTTCCATGTGCGCCACGTCGGGATGCTGGCTCGCATGGATCCGGATGGCCGCCAGCTTCGAGTCCACGTGGTCCGTGACGTCAACAAAGTGGTTTTCCAGCGATCCGGGGCTGGAAATGAACCATAGCCAGGGCAGCTTGTAAGCCTCTAGGCCGGCCTCGGCGAGTTCCGGGTAGGCGAACGGGTTCTCTACCGCAGGATAGATTGCCCGTGTCACGGCCTCGCCCGCTGCCAGATGGTCGGGGTGGCTCTTCTGGATCCGGTCCCAGTTCCGTTCAGGGTGCATCGTCAGGACAATCTGGGGACGGATCCGGCGGATCAGTTCCACCACCCGCCTGATGACCTCGTGTGTCGGCTCCAAGTACCCGTCCCGCTCATGCAGGTAGTGGATATCCTGCACTCCTACCAGGGAAGCCGCGTGCCGTTGTTCCTCGGCCCGGAGCTCAATGATGCGCTCACGGTCCACGGGATCAAACCCGCCCGCGTCACCGTCGGTCATGATGCAGTAACTTACCTGGACGCCCGCAGCGGTCCAGGCAGCAATGGTGCCGGCAGCTCCGAAGTCGATGTCATCCGGGTGGGCAGTAAAACAAAGCACCCGCTCAACGCGCTCCGTGGAGGCATTGAACGGGCTCTTCGATGACGAAACGTCAAAAGCCAAGGAACTAGCCCTTCCGCTTCTTGATCTCGGCTGTAGCCTGGGGCAGGACCTTGAAGAGGTCTCCAACGATCCCGAAGTCGGCGATCTCGAACACCGGAGATTCGGCATCCTTGTTGATGGCCACGATTACCTTGGAGGTCTGCATGCCGGCCTTCTGCTGGATCGCTCCGGAGATACCCGCAGAGATGTAGAGCTGTGGCGAGACGGTGACGCCGGTCTGGCCCACTTGGGCGTCGTGGCCGATCCAACCGGCATCCGTTGCGGCTCGTGAAGCGCCAACGGCAGCCCCCAGGACGTCCGCCAGTTCCTCCAGCGGTCCGAAGTCGCCATCAACACCGCGGCCACCTGCCACCACGATCCGGGCCTCGCTCAGGTCCGGACGGCCGGAGGCAGGCTTGGCCTCGCGGGATGAGATGCGCGCTGCCGCCGCGGTAGCGTCGGCCGGAACTTCCACCTTGGCAACCTCCGGCGTGGTAGCGGTATCTGCAGGCTGCGGTTCAATCAAGTTCGCCTTGACAGTCAGCACGGCAACTGGCGTCGTGGCCTTGGCGGAGGTGTTGTAGGAGCCGGCCAGGACAGACTTATGGGCTGTCCCATCGGCTTCCACGCCAACAACATCCGTGATGACTCCGGCGCTGAGCTTGATGCCCAGCCGCCCGGCGATCTCCTTGCCCTCGGGCGAGTTTTCGAGGAGCACGCGGGTTGCTCCCGAAGCCGCCACAGCGGCGGCAAGGTAAGCGGCCTTGGGCCCCACAAGGTAATCGCCCAGATCGTTCGACGACGGCTGGTACACGGCAGTGACGCCATAGGCGCCCAGGGTCGCCGCGGCGTCGTCGTTCAGTTCACCGTTGACCGCCACGGCGGTCTCCCCCAGCTGGCGGGCGAGAGTCAGGAGTTCCAGGCTGCTCTTCTTGAGCGATGCTCCCGGGTTGTCAATGAAAACAAGTGCGTTTGCCATGTGTGCAGTCCTCTTAGAGCAGCTTCTGTGCGGCCAGGAAGTCGACCAGCTTGATGCCGGCGTCGCCTTCGTCATTGATGATGGTGCCTGCTGTCCGCGGCGGCCGGGCCTCTGCCGTTTCCACCACGGTCCAGGATCCGGCGAGACCCACCTGGGAGGCATCAACTCCAACGTCGGCCAGCGTCAGGGACGCGATCTTCTTCTTCTTGGCGGCCAGGATGCCCTTGAAGTTGGGGTACCGGGGCTCGTTGATCTGATCGGTGACAGAGACGAGCGCGGGCAGCTGCGCTTCCACTGTTTCCGAGTGCGTCCCCGCATCCCGGCGTGCCACGGCAGTGCGGCCGTTGACCTCCAATGTGGAGGCGAAGGTGAGCTGCGGGAGGCCGAGGCGCTCGGCCAGCTGCGCGGGAACCAAGGACGTCTCCCCGTCCGTGGAAGCCATGCCCGTCAGGACCAGGTCCACGGGACGTCCGTCGGAGGAGATGTGGCGGATGGCGGCGGCAAGGGCCAAGGACGTGGCAGCGGCGTCGGATCCTGCCAAGGCGTCATCGCTCAGGTGCACTCCGGAGTAGGCACCGATCTGCAGCGACTTCTTGACGGAGTTCACGGCCCCGGAGGGCCCCATGCTCAGTGCGATGACCTCGTTGCCGGCCTTGGCGCCGCCGCGTTCCTCAGCAAGTTGCAGCGCGGCCTCGAGGGCGTATTCATCCAGTTCGGACAAGATACTTTCGTCACGGTCCGTGGTGTTGCCCGGTCCTGTGATGTGCCGGTCGAACTGGGCGTCCGGGACGTGCTTGACCAGAACGACAATCTTCAATGTCTCTTCCACTGTCTTCGAAGCAGCCTTCCATGCTTGTGGACGGCCAACCGCAGTAAACGTGGCCGTGAAACGCCCAAACGCGTGGGCTCCCCCTAGCTAAGCATATTGCCCGCAAAAAACCATTGCGGGGTTAACTCCTGTTTCAGGATCGGTCCTCGCCCGCGGCCGACGCCCGGAGCGGGAGGGCACCATGGGTTGGTTGCCAACCGCAGGTGCCCCCGCCGTCGTACTTTACGTTGGGTCCAGCTTTACGTTGGGCCCGGCCTACTTGGCGGCGTCGAGCGTAACGTCGACTTCCTGTGACTGGCCGTTGCGTTCGATGGTGACCTTGACCTTGGCACCGGCCGGCTGTTCGCGGACGGCGGCAGTCAGCTGGTTGGGGTCGCTGATGGCGTAGTCGCCGAACTTGGTGACGACGTCCCCTACCTTGATGCCGGCCTTGGCGGCCGCCGAGTCCGCGGTCACTGAAGCGACTTCTGCGCCCACCGAGAAACCGGAATTGCCGCCCGTGGACGACTTTGACCTGACCGACACGCCAAACTGTCCGTGGCTGGCCTTCCCGTTGTCGATGATTTCCTGGGCAATCCGCTTCGCGTGGTTGATCGGCACACTGAACCCAACACCGATGTTGCCGGTCGAAGAATCGGAATTGCCGCTGCCAGCCGAGGCGATGGCGACGTTGACGCCGATGATCTCGCCCTTGCTGTTGACCAAGGCGCCGCCGGAGTTGCCCGGATTGATGGCGGCGTCCGTCTGGATCACGTTGATGGCAATCGATCCCTCGTTCGCCGAGCGCTGGCTCTGGCCGCCGTTCGGCGGAGCGAACTGGAAGCCCTCGTCGTTGCCCTGGCTGTTGTCCGGCCCGTCCTCGGGAACGGCGGAAGAGGCAACGCTGATGGTCCGGTTGAGCGTTGAGACAATACCGTCGGTCACCGTGCCGGTGAGTCCAAGCGGCGAACCGATCGCGACGGCGGTGTCCCCCACGTTGATCTTGGAGGAATCACCCAGCGTGGCCGGCACCAGCCCGGAGGCGTCGGATACCTTGATGACCGCGAGATCGGACAGCGGGTCAGTGCCCACGATCGTGGCCTTCATGACCTTGCCGTCACTGGTACGAACTTCGATCGCGGCGTTGGACGTAGCGCCGTCCAGCGTCACCACATGGGTGTTGGTCAGGATGTGGCCCTGGTCATCAATGATGATGCCTGAGCCCGTGCCACCTTCATTACCGCTGGTGGCCTTGATGGTGACAACGCTGGGTGACGCCTTTGCGGCAGCAGCCGTAATGACGTTGACGTCGTCCTTGTTGTTCACGATCAGGGTGCTGGACTGGCCGCTGCTGGAGGACGCCGTGGCAGGCTCATCCATCAGCGCACTGGTACCAGCCACCACTCCGCCGCCCACGAGGCCCGCTGCCAGGATGCTGGCAACCAGCGTCCCGACGCCGAAGACCGGCTTGGCCTTCGTTTTCCCGGAGGGCTGCTGGCCAGGGGCGTGGTAACTGCCTTGGCCCTGCTGTGCGTGGCTGCTGTTTGGGTCGTGGCCGCCGGTGGACTGTGCGCCGTAGAACGGGTGGCGCTGGGGGTACTCGGGCCGTTGCCCGGTAGCTGGGTAGCCTCCGCCGTACGGGGCCCGGTCCGAATGCTGGTAGCCTCCGGGCTGCGCTTGGCCGTGTTGGGGTTGACTGTGCTGTGACTGGCTCGTTTGGGGCTGGCCGTGCTGAGCCTGTCCGTATTGGGGCTGGGCGAACTGCGGGCCGGCGGCGGGGCGGCCTCCCTCGGCGCCCGGCTGGAACGCCGGCAAGGGGGCAGTGGGCTGGGCAGGAGCTCCGTAGCCGGAGCCGGCTGCGGGTTGCTGCCGGGTGGGGTTGGCATCGGAAGTGCCCGTACCGTCCCGTGGCGCCGAAGGCTCGCGGTTCTCCGGTGCATTTCCCTGAGCTGGGTTCTCCGTCATGGGGGTGTCCTTTCGTTCTGACCTACCTCAACTATGGACCCGTTGACTGGAACAATTTCGGACGTTTGCTGGGAGCTTACTGAAAGGCCACTTTCCTTCCCGGGAACACGCTGTCCCCACCGGCGCTGAAGGCTTCAACGCGCGGAACTTCGGGGTTTCTCCTGTATTTCGCTGGTGGCATATTCAGCCCTGTGGACGGGGTATGGGGTGCACCATAGAATCAAGAGGAATTGCCACAGCGACCTGCGGCTTTACACCATGCGTGGGGGCGCTGAGCATTCTGTGACGATTGGTTCGCCCTGTTCCAGTCGCAGACGTGCTGAAGGGTTGCACATGCGGTCAATAGTGAAACGTGTACTCGCCGTGATTGGCGTGGCTGGAGTGCTGGCCCTCCCGGCCGGCTCGGCCTGGGCTGCGGACCCGGTCACCATTCCATCCGGCACAAACATCGTCGATGACGCCAACGTCCTTGGCAGCCGGAAGGGCGAGGTCCAGGACGCCATTCAGAAGACGCTCAAGGACCACAAGTACAACCTCTACGTGGTGACGGTTAACTCCTTCGAGAACCCCTCCGATCCCAAGGCCTGGGGCGAGGCCGTGGCCGAGAAGAAGCAGATGGGCAAGGCGGACGTCATCCTGGCGATATCGACTGCCGGCCAGTACTACTTCGCCCCGAATTCCCAGAGCTCTATCTACTCCAAGCGCACCAACATCACACAGAATGCCATTGTCGCGAACCTTGCCGGCGGCAAGAAGGACTACGCCCAGGCAGCCATTGACACCGCAGCCGCCATCGGCGACGCCGCCGGCGGCGGAAGCGGCACCGTTCCCAGTGGCAACAGCGGCGCCGGCGTCCTGGTGGGAGTCGGCGCTGTGGCCGTCGCCGGTGCTGGAACCTACCTGTACCTGCGGAATCGGCGCAAAAAGGCCGGCCAGTCTTCCGACGCCGGCCATGGGCCCCAGAGCGGGCAGCTGGACCCCTTGGCAGGCCTCAGCATCCCCGAGCTTCGCCAAAAGAGCGGATCGCTGCTGATCGAGGCGGATGACGCCATCAAGTCCAGCGAGCAGGAACTCGGTTTTGCGCAGGCACAGTATGGCGATGCAGCCATCGGCAACTTCAGCAAGGCCTTGCAGGAAGCCAAGAACCACATGACGGAGTCGTTCAAGCTGCAGCAGCAGCTCGACGACCATATCCCCGACACCGAGGAACAGCAGCGGAGCTGGCTCGGCGAGATCATCCGTCGTTCCGAGGCCGCGCTGGCCTCCCTCCGTGACCAGAAAGCCGATTTCGATTCACTTCGCGAACTGGAGAAGAACGCTCCCCAGGCACTCGCGGCAGTAACGAACGGGGCACGGGAAGCGGACGCACGAATTGCCAGCGCCGAACAGTCTCTCGAGGCTCTTCGGACAAAGTACGCGGACTCCGCGTCGGCGCAGGTTTCCGACAACATCCTGCAGGCCAAGGAGCGGCTCGCGTTCGTCCAGAACGCGGCGGCAACAGCCCAGGAGAAACTCGCTTCCGGCGAAAACAGCCTTGCTGCTGTTGCGGTGCGCGCCGCCGAAGAGAGCCTTCATCAGACCAACGTGCTGATCGACGCGATCTCCAAGACCGCCGGCAGCCTGGACGAAGCCCGGAACTCGCTCGAAAGCGCCGTGGCCGAAACCAGCCAGGACCTGGCGCAGGCAAGGGCAATGATCCAGTCCGGACAGCACCCCGAGCTCGCCGGACCGGTAGCTGGCGTTGAAGCAGCCCTGGCGCAGGTCAAGAATGAAATCAGCAGCGGAAAGATCGATCCCATCGCAACCCTGACGCGGGTGGAAACGGCGCATCAGGCCCTGGACCAGGCCCTCTCCGGCATCCGGGACCAACAGGAACAGGCGCGCCGCGCACAGTCCTCGTTGCAGCAGACCATCATGGCTGCCCAAGCCCAGATCAGTGCAACCAGCGACTACATCACCGCACGCCGCGGTGGGGTCGGCACCGAGGCACGCACCCGGCTGGCAGAGGCCCAACGGAACCTGGATTACGCATTGTCCATCTCCCGCAATGATCCCGTCACTGCACTGACCTACGCACAGCAGGCACACTCGCTCGCGGCGCAGGCGGCACAGTTGGCACAGGCCGACGTCGACCACTTCGGCTACGCCGACCAGGGCTACGGCCGTGGCGGCATGTTCGGAGGCGGCGGAGGCGGCGGCGGACTTGGCGGCGCCATCCTGGGTGGCATCCTGATCAACTCCATCCTCAACGGCGGAGGCGGCGGATGGGGCGGTGGCCACAGCGACGGCGGCGGAGGAGGCTTCTTCGGTGGCGACTCCGGCGGCGGATGGGGCGGCGGAGGCGACTTCGGCGGAGGCGACTCCGGCAGCTTCTAGGCAACACAAACTGGTTCCCGCCACCACGAACCAGGTGGGCCCCTGGCCCCATTCACCTAAGCGGTACAACAACTGATCACTGATTTCAGTGGCTTCCACTGAGCAGGACGAAAGGCAACACCATGGTTAAGCAGTCCATTTTCGGTCGGATCGCACAGCTCGCCAAGGCAAACATCAACTCTTTGCTGGACCAGGCTGAGGATCCGCAGAAAATGCTGGACCAGATGGTCCGCGACTACACGAACAATATTGCCGAGGCCGAGTCCGCAGTGGCACAAACCATCGGCAATCTCCGGATGCTGCAGGCCGACTACAACGAGGACGTCAAGAACGCCCAGGACTGGGGCAACAAGGCGCTGGCCGCCTCCCGCAAGGCCGACGAATACCGCGCTTCCGGTGACACCGTGGATGCCGAGAAGTTTGACAACCTCGCCAAGGTTGCCATCCAGCGCCAGATGGCAGCCGAGTCCGAGGCCAAGGCAGCGGAGCCGAGCATCGCTTCGCAGACCGAGGTGGTGGACAAGCTCAAGAGCGGCCTTGACCAGATGAAGAACAAGCTGAACCAGCTCACCGCCAAGCGCAACGAGTTGGTAGCCCGTTCCAAAACCGCAGCCGCACAGTCCCAGGTCCACGACGCCCTCAAGAGCATCGACATCATGGACCCCACCAGCGAAGTGGGCCGTTTCGAAGAGAAGATCCGCCGCGAGGAGGCCAAGGTCCTCGGTCAGCAGGAACTGGCTGCCTCCAGCCTCGACGCACAGTTCAACCAGCTCGAAGATCTGGGAGAGCAGACTGAGATTGAAGCACGCCTGGCAGCCCTCAAGTCCGGTGGCAGCAAGCCTGCCATTGGAAGCGGCGCCCCCGCCTCCAGCGGTGTAACCATCGACGAAGCAGATTTCGACAAGCTCTGATCACTGCCTCGGGTCACTGATCACTGAGTCGAGTAACTGGCCGGTCCTCTAAGGGCCGGCCAGTTTTGCTTAACGCCGGGATGATTGGGCTCCCTACCCGCCGCGCGTGCTCAGGGAACCGGAAACGCTGCCGGGTCCGTCGTGGGCCGGGCCGGGGCCGCTTCGGTGGCCACCTCGGCCCGGATCTCAAAACCGTTGGGATGGAAGTACGTCACAGTGCACTCCAGGACTTCGTCATCGGCACCCAGGGTGGTCCTCTCAAGCCGCGGCACTACCGGGAACTCCCGCACATTCAGGGCGTCAGCAAGGTGCTCGGGCGGTGCGTGCATGGTCACGGTGATCTCGGCCCGTTGCAGGGGTTTCAAGGTCCTGTCCTGGATCACCTGGTAGATGGAGTTCCGTTCTGCGTCAGCAAGGCTGATGTGCCGGCCGATATGGGACGGGATGAAGATTTCCGCTATGGCGTAGGGCCATCCTCCACTGGAGTAGGAACGGCGGATGACCAGGACAAGGTTGTCCGCGGAAACGAGCTTGGCAGGGACCGTGTTGTCTTTTTCCATCCACTTGTACTCGATCAACCCCTTGACCGTTTTCATCCCGGCAGCCGTGAAGGTCTCCATGAAGGGGGCCAGCCGGTTGAGCATGCGGGCAGGGCGCTGCGCCATGACGAATGTTCCCTTGCCCTGGCGGCGCACAAGGAGCCCCTTGGCTACGAGGGTTTCCATGGCCTTCCTGACGGTGGTCCGGCTGATTCCGTACTCTTCCATCAGCGACTCCTCCGTGGGAATCCTCGCACCCGGCTCCAGGCGGCTGACGTGGTCCGCCAGGACATCGGCCACCTGTTGGTACACGGCCACGGGACTGTTCCGCTCCAGGACCTGGCCCTCAAGCTTTTGTGTGAAGTCTTCTTCGACCATTGGCCCTTCCCGGCGATCGGCGTGCCCAGCTGTTCGGGAATCGATGCTAGCACCGCATCGGGACGGTGCTGGACACGCATAAACAAAAGATCCGGACCAGTGATTACTGATCCGGATCTTTTCTCCAGTTGCGGGGACAGGATTTGAACCTGTGACCTCTGGGTTATGAGCCCAGCGAGCTACCGAACTGCTCCACCCCGCGTCGCTGAAACAACAATACCCTAAGCGGCAGGGTGCTGATGACCATATAGCCCCGGAGTGCCCGAGATCACGTCGCGGATCTGGGTCCGCGAAAAATATGCGGTCACAAAATAATTCGGGGTTCATGAAAATATGCGGGCCGCTAACCCCAAACATGGGGTCCAAAAAACCCCCAGGGAAAACAGAAAGTCCGGATCAGTAAAACTGATCCGGACTTTCTTCTCCAGTTGCGGGGACAGGATTTGAACCTGTGACCTCTGGGTTATGAGCCCAGCGAGCTACCGAACTGCTCCACCCCGCGTCGCACCAACAACATTACCGTCCGCGGACCGGCAGTCCAAATCCTGGAGCCGTGATGTGCGTCTCCCCTGACCGGGAGCCCAGCGCCAGTCTCCTGTAAACGCTTCGGCACAGGCTTCCTTAAGAATCGGCACAGGCTTCCTTAAAAAGCGGTGCCCGCTCCTGGTGGGAGCGGGCACCGGCCTTGCTATACGGACTAGCTACTTGGGGAGGGCGACGGCGTAGCGCTGGGCGTCGCCGAAGGTGCGGGAGTTGCTCCCAGCCTGGCCTCGGCGTCGAGTGCCTTCTTCAAGGCCTCCGACAACTTGGTCTGCTGGGTTCCGTAAGCGGCGAAGTCGCCCTTGGCGAGAGCGGCCTGGCCGTCCGTGATGGCCTTGTTGGCTTCATCCAGTGCCGCCTTGAGTTCGGCCTTGGCGTCCGCCGGAGCCTCAGGCGTGGTGGTACCCGGCGGAGTCGCAGGAGTCTGGCCATTGTTATCGGAGTCCCCGGCCTTCGCACCGGAATTGCCGCCGAACAATTGGTCCAGCGCCTCATCCAGCGTTGGCGCGAAGCCGATCTTGTCGCCGAAGGCCACCAGGACGCGCTGCAGCGTCGGGTACGACGTCTCACCCGTCGACTTCAGGTAGACCGGCTGCACATACAGCAGGCCACCGCCCACGGGGAGCGTCAGCAGGTTGCCGTTCAATACATCCGAGGCTCCTTGTCGCAGGAGGTTCAATGCCTGGGACACGGTGGGATCGGAGTTGAACTTGTTCTGCGCCTGGCCGGGGCCCGGCACCTGCGTGTCAGTGGGAAGTTGCAACAGCCTCAACTTGCCGTAGCTGTCCGCCTTCACACCCTTGACGTTGCCGGCGTCGGAATCAGCAGCCAGGAAGCCATACAGGATGTTCCTCGCATTTCCGTTGACGGTCTGCGGAATGAAGGACGAGGTGAGCTGGAACGCTGGCTTGTCCTGATCGGGCATTTGCAGCGACATGTAGAACGGCGGCTGCTTGACCGGCTCCGAGACCGTGGGATCGTTCGGAACGCTCCAGGCATCGTTGTTCTGGTAGAAGCTGTCAGCGTCGGTCACGTGGTAACGGCCCAGGAGTTCACGCTGGACCTTGAACAGGTCCTCCGGGTAGCGGACGTGGCTCATAAGGTCACCGGACATCTCCGTGTACGGCTTCAGCGTGGTCGGGAAGACCTTCTGCCATGCCTTCAGGAGCGGATCCTGTTCATCCCATGCGTAGAGAGTCACCGAGCCGTCGTAGGCATCAACAGTCGCCTTGACCGAGTTACGGATGTAGTTGACCGAGCTGTTTGGCAAGGCAACCGTTCGTCCGGCAGTCGTTTGGGAGTCAGCGGTGGCGTTCTGCAGTTGCTGCGGCTGGGAGTACGGGAAGTACTGGCTCGTGGTGTAACCGTCCACGATCCACTTCACGCGACCATCCACCACAGCCGGGTAGGCATTGCCGTCCACCGTGAGGTAAGGCGCCAGCTTCTCTACACGTTCGCGCGGGTTGCGGTCGTACAGGATCTGGGATTTCTCGTTGACGCCGTCGGACAGAAGCAGGTCCGAGGACTGGAACTTGATGGAGTAGAGAATCCGGTTAAGCCAGTTGCCAACATTCGGTCCGCCGTTTCCAGTGAAGGTGTACTGGGTTTCCCCGGTGCCTTCACGCCCGGCCGGCCGGTCCTGCTCACGGTGGGGTGATCCCTCCGGAGCGCCCACAATGGAGTATTCAGGCGAATTCTCGCCGAAATAGATGCGCGGCTGGTAGGAAGTGTCGTTGCCGAGGACACCACTGGACGGGATACCGGACTGCAGGAACTCCGGCTTGCCGTCGACCGTGAACTTGTTGCCCTTGGCCGCTACTACGCCGTAACCGTGGGTGTAGACGATGTGCCGGTTCACCCAGGTTTGCTGGTTGGCGCTCAGACCATCAGGGTTGAGTTCGCGCACGGCAATCACCGTGTCCTGAACCTTTCCGTCCACCGTGTAACGGTCGACGTTCAACGTCTGCGGGAACTGGTAATACGGACGGTACTGTTCCAGCTGGGAGAACGCCGAGGACACAAGGTTGGGGTCCAGGAGGCGGATGTTCGCGGCCGTTTGGGCGTCCTTGGCAAGCGCACCGCTCTGCGCCGTCGTCGTGGCGTTGTAGGCCGATACCTCGATCTTGTCCAGACCGTAGGCGGAACGGGTCATATTGATGTTGCGGGAAATGAATTCCCGTTCCAGCGTGTTCTCCGACGGGCGTACCTGGAACTGCTGGATCACCCAGGGGTAGACGCCGCCGGCCAGGATCGCGGTGATGATCAGCATGGCGGTGCCGATGACCGGCAGGCGCCAACGGCCGATGACTGCGGCGACGATGAACAGGATAGCTACCAGGCCTGCCGCCACGGCCAGGATGGCCTTGGTTGGCACCACGGCGTTGACGTCCGTGTAGAGCGCACCGGCCCAGCGGCCGGAGGCACTCTGAACCGTCGTGTAACGGTCCAGCCAGAAGTTGACACCAAGCAGCAGCAGGAACAGTGCGCCGGTGACGGCGATGTGGATCTGGGCTGCACGGCTGGTGAAGACCCCGCGCTCCATGAGCCGGATGCTGCCGTAAAGGTAATGGGTCAGGATGCCGGCAATACCGGCAACCACCGCGATGCTGATCAGGAATCCCGTGACGAAGCCAAGGAAGGGCAATGACATCAGGTAGAAGCTGATGTCAAGGTTGAATAGGGGATCCGCCTGTCCGAAGGGTTCCTGGTTGAAGAACAGAAGAATCTTCTGCCACTGGCTGGCGGCAGCGCTGCCGGCGAAGAGCCCAAAAAGGATAGGCAGGCCGACCATGACGACCCGGCGCACAGGTTCCAGCTGCGCCTGGTAGCGGTTGAGGTTGTCGCGGGCTTCGGCATCCGGGGCATACACCGGCCTGGACCGGTAGGCGATCCGGATTGCGAAGAAGACGGCGGCGAACATCATGGCAAAGCCGACGATGAACGTGATGATCCTGGCGAGGTTCTCGCGGATGTAGACCTCGAAGAAGCCCAACTGCTGGTACCACAGGACATCTGTCCACACATTGGCGAAGAAAATGAACCCGACGACCGCCACGGCCACGACAATGAGCGTCGGGGTCAGGGCACCTCGTCTCAGCGGCGATCTTCCGGGTGGGCTGGAGCTGGCGGGACGGGACAAACTCTGTACCTCATTGGTCGTCAGTTGAAAGTCGGTATGCGGGTGTTCGACGGCCGTCCCAGCTGGGTGCAGGTGAAGCCGTCATATATGCCACGAGTGGCGGCGGAGCTAAGTTCCACGGCCAGTCTAGTTGTTTGCGCAGGTGGGGAGGCCCGATGTGTCCTGGCCCGAGCCGAGCCGCTCCACGGCGGCCTTGGCATCCGCCAAGGTCTCCACCTTCACCACTTGAAGACCATCCGGGACGTTTCCCACGACGTCTGCACAGTTCGCTGCGGGGGCGAGGAACATCGTCGCTCCATGCTGCCTGGCCCCGATCATCTTCTGCGCTACTCCCCCGATGGGCCCAACAGCCCCGTCCGCAGTGATGGTGCCGGTTCCGGCCACATGCCGGCCGCCGGTGAGGTCACCGGGAGTAAGGGTGTCGACGATGCCCAGTGCGAACATCATGCCCGCGCTGGGGCCACCCACGTTGTCCAGGGAAATCTTCACGTCGAAAGGGAAGGTGAAATCGCTGGACAGCAGAACTCCCAGGACGTAACGGTCGCTGGCATTCTTGGTTGGCGTCACCGTGACCGACGTCGTGGATCCGTTCCTGTCTATCCCGACGACCACCGGCGCCCCGGCCCCGGCGGAGAGTTCGGCCTGGACCACGCTCATGGACGTGATGGCTTTGCCATTGATGGCAAGGAGGCGATCACCCTCCTGCAGTTTGCCTGATGAAGGAGACCCGTCAGAGAGCCCCGCGACCGTCAACCGTTGCTCAAAGGGAATGTCCAGCTCACGCAGTGCCGCAGCAACAGCATTCTCCTGCGAAGTCTCCATGGCGATCTCGCCCTGCTGAACGGTTTGTTCCGCGGTGGTGCCCTTGGGATAAATCAGTTCTTCCGGATAGACAGCCTTCGATTTATCCAGCCACGCACGGAAAAGATCGTAGATGCTTGCCGGGCTCTTCGGACCACCGGCCATCAGGACAGTGGTCAGATCGAGGTTACCTTTGGCCGGGTAGGTTTCATGGCCGGACACCGTGATGACAGGTTTATCGCCGTCCTGGCCAAGGGTATTGAACGTCGGGCCTGCGGACTCCACCACGTAAGGAACCGGAAGGGCAGCGGCTCCCAAACCGAGGCCCAGCGCAACCAGGCCCGAAACAACCATCATCATGTATCGGCTGGAGCCGCCCGGAGGCGCGGGCGCCGCGGACGTGGGATCGGCATCGGGCGTTTGACGCGGGTCAACCGAACCTTCGGGGCTGGGCGAAGTAAGCATTGGTGCCTCTCTATGCCGCCACTGCCTGACGGCCAATTTTCTCTCCTGCCGCTACGGCGGCAGAGGGAACATACCAAGCATCCACACTACGCGTTCGTAAACCCGGAAGGCCTCTTTGCCTACAGCGAACGGCGCACCACGCAGGCAGACAGCCCCTCCGGCGCGCGGTACGGTGAAAGTGATCACCAGCCAGTTCGACGATCGGCGGCACCATGTCTTCAAACCCCAGCAATCCGTCAAACGACGACGAAACCCCCAAGGATCCGCTAGCGGAAATGCTGCAGAACCTGATGGGCGGCCAGGGAATGGGAAACATCGATCCGGCCGAACTGGCAAAGGCCGCCGGGCTGCCCAACGACCCCAACCTGCTGCAGCAGATGTTCGCACAGGTCCAGGCCATGATGAGTTCCACCTCTGACGGTCCTGTCAACTGGCAACTCGCCCACGATAATGCCCGGCGGGTGGCGGCTGCCGGCGGCGATCCGTCGGTGAACTCCCAGCAGGCGCGCGAGATCGATGAAGCCCTTCGACTGGCGGAACTGTGGCTGGATCCTGTGACCGACCTTCCCTCAACCGGACTGATCGGCCGCGCGTGGTCCCGTGCCGAATGGGTCGAGGCGACGTTGGGGACGTGGAAGCGCCTTACGGAACCTGTTGCCAACAGCGTCGCAAACGCCCTGTCGAACGCCCTCAGCCAGCAAATGCCCGAGGAAATGAAGTCGATGATGGGCGGCGCTTCCTCGATGCTGCAGAACATGGGTGGAGCGATCTTCGGCATGCAGCTTGGACAGGCAATCGGCGCGCTCTCCGCCGAAGTCGTCAGCTCAACGGACATCGGCGTTCCTTTGGCGGACCTGGAAATGGCGCTCCTGCCTGCCAACGTAGCGAAGTTCGGCGAAGGACTGAGCCTGCCGGAGAACGACATCCGGCTATTCCTCGCCGTCCGCGAAGCTGCCCACGCCAGGCTCTTCGTCCAGGTACCGTGGCTTCGCGGACACCTCTTGGGGGCCATCGAGGCCTACGCCCGCGGCATCCACATTGACATGTCCCGGGTCGAAGACCTCGCCAGGGACTTGGATCCGAGCAACCCGGAGGGTATCCAGGAAGCCCTGTCGCAAGGCGTCTTCACTCCCGAACGGACCCCGGCGCAGACGGCAGCCCTGGAGAAACTGGAAACCGCACTGGCGTTGGTCGAGGGCTGGGTGGACGAGCTCACCGCCGAGGCCACAGAGAAGGTCCTGCCTTCAGCGACGGCGCTGCGCGAGATGGTTCGGCGACGCCGCGCAACCGGCGGCCCTGCCGAACACGCCTTCTCTTCCCTTGTGGGGCTGGAGCTGCGGCCCCGGCGTCTTCGGGATGCCGCAACACTGTGGGCAACCCTCAAGCAAGAGCGCGGCATAGAGGGCCGGGACGCCATCTGGCACCACCCGGACCTCCTGCCCACAGGCGAGGACCTGGACGATCCCAACGGGTTCTCCGAACGGCGCCGGCTTGCTGAGGCAAGCGACAGCGAAGTGGACGATGCCCTGCAGAAACTGCTCAGCGGCGGCTACGACACCCCGGATGATGCCGCGGCCCCGGACGAGCCCAAGGCCCCTGAGGATGGAGACCCGGACTCCGAATCCGGACCAACGAAGTAACGGCTCCGCGAAGAAACCCCTGAGCCAACAGCTACGGCAGTGGCCGCCCTGCGTAGGCGGCCACTGCTTTTTGTTTGTCCGGCGTCGGGGCTCTTTAGATCACTCCGGGTTCAAGCCACGCGAGGTGGCAAAGGCGACTCCTTCGAGAAAACCCTTGGCTTGCTGGGTTTGCGGATAGGCCTCCAGGAGACGCCAGAAATCCGCCGTGTGCCCGGCCACCAGGAGGTGCGCCAGCTCGTGAAGAAGGACGTAATCGATGACCCACTGGGGCATGGGCTGCAACTTGTGGGAAAGGCGGATGGTTCCATCGGCCGGCGTCGCCGATCCCCACCGGGAGTTCTGGTTGGTAACCCAGCGGACCGACGTCGGGACTGCCCTGCCGTCCAGGTAGGTCCGGGATAGATAGTCCGCCTGCTGGGCAAGCGCCTCATCGGTGGCCGGACGGCGTTTACCCGAGCCGCCCGCACGGCGCTCCCCCTGCGTCTTCAACTTGGCCAGCATGCGGCGCACCCACTCACGTTCCTGGGCTTTGCTGAAGGAGGCGGGAATGGCCACCACTGCATTGCCGTCTTCCCAGAACGCCGCTACGGTCCTTCGCCGACGTGCGGAGCGCCTCACGAGCACCGGGGCGCCTTCCTCTGTGCGCAGCGGGATGTCGTCAGCCATCAGTGTCCGGAACTCTGTTCAATAACCTGCAGTACTGCTTCCCCATACCGCTCCAGCTTTGATGGCCCCACGCCTGCCAGCCCGGCCAACTGCTCCAAGGACCCGGGCCGGGCCTCGGCGATAGCTGTCAAGGTGGCGTCGGTGAAGACGACGTATGCAGGCACATCGGCTGATTGTGCCTCCTCGCGGCGCCACTGGCGCAATGCTTCGAAGGTCTGTTCCTCGTACGACGGCGGGCACTGGTTGCAGCGTCCGACCTTCCGTTCCGCCCCGGTTGCAAGCATGCTGCCGCAAACCCTGCACGACGCCGGGGCAGCCGCTTTTCGCCGCGGCTTACCGGCGCTGCTCCGGGCGTTGGCGGTTGCCACCGAGTCAGGACGAAGGCCGTCAAGGAACCGCGACGGCTTGCGGTTTGCCCTGCCGCCGGGCGTCCGGGCAGTGGACCAGGACAGGTTGAGGTGTTCGCGGGCCCGGGTGATCCCGACATACAGCAGCCGGCGTTCCTCGTCCACGTCCTCGGGTGAATCGGCAAAAGAAATGGGCATGAGGCCTTCACTAAGCCCTACCAGGAAAACGGCATCCCATTCCAGGCCTTTCGCGGCATGCAGGGAGGCAAGGGTAACGCCCTGCACCGTGGGAGCGTGTTGGGCCACGGAACGTTCCTGGAGCTCATTGACAAACTCAGCGAGGGTGAAGCTCTCTCCCCTGGTGGCGGAAAGCTCATCCGCCAATGCCACCAGCGCCGCCAAGGACTCCCACCGTTCGCGCAACGCCCCGCCGCTGTGCGGGGCATTCTCCGTATAACCCAGGGAAGCGATGATGTCCCGCACAACTTGGCCGAGGGTCTCCTGCGGGCCCTCCGCCACTGCCCGGGTAGCCGCCCTCAACTGGAGGATGGCGTCACGGACTTCCTTGCGTGCAAAGAACCGCTCTCCGCCGCGGAGTTGATAGCCGATTCCTGCCGAGGCCAACGCTTGTTCATAGGCTTCGGATTGGCCGTTGGTCCGGAACAGGATAGCGATCTCGCTGGCCTTGACTCCGGCGTTGAGCAGCTCCTGGATCTTCCCTGCCACGACTGCTGCTTCTGCCTCGTCGTCAGGGCACTCCACGAACCGGGGATCGGGTCCTACAGGCCGCTGGGCAACAAGTTTGAGCGGCGGCGCCCAGGCTGCATCGGCCGCAGGGCCGCCGCTCCGGCGCGAGCCAAGGAGGTCATTGGCCAGCTTGACCACTTGGGGCGTTGACCGGTAGTCGCGGATGAGCTTGACCACCGTGGCTTTGGGGTACCGCGCCTTGAAACCCAGGAGGTGTTGGGGGGAAGCACCGGTGAAGGAGTAGATGGTCTGGCTGGCATCGCCCACCACGCACAGTTCGTCGCGTTCGCCGAGCCAGAGATCCAGAAGCCGTTGTTGCAGCGGTGAGACGTCCTGGTACTCATCCACCACGAAGTGGCGGTATTGCTCCCGCACCGTAGCGGCCACCTTGGGATCTTCCTGCAGGATCCCAACGGTAATCAGCAGGACGTCCTCGAAGTCAATGACGTTCCGGTCCGTTTTGATGTCCTCATAGGCCTGGAACACGCGCGAGACGGCCGTGAGGTCCAAGCCGCCAGGAGTACCGCGGCCCTGCGCGTTTTCCAGGTAATTGGCTGGCGTCAGCATGGAGACCTTCGCCCATTCGATTTCCGCGGCGAGGTCCCTGATGGATGCGCGGTCGGTGGTCAGGCGAAGGCGGCGGGAGGCCTCCGCAATCATGTTCGCCTTGTGGTCGAGGAGGCTGGGCAGCGTGCCCCCGATGGCTTGTGGCCAGAAGAACTGAAGCTGCCGCAGCGCCGCAGCGTGGAACGTGCGTGCCTGCACGTTGGGTACGCCAAGGTCCCTGAGCCTGCTGCGCATTTCAGCAGCAGCGCGGGCGGTGAAGGTGACAGCCAGCAGCCGCTGTGGTGAGTACACGCCCGAATGCACCCCATACGCGATGCGGTGCGTAATGGCACGGGTCTTGCCGGTGCCGGCACCGGCCAGGACACAGATCGGCCCCGTCAGGGTGCTGGCTACCTCGCGTTGTTCCTCGTCCAGGCCGCCAAGGATTCTGGCCTCAAGTGTCCCGTCGGCCGGCGTCATTCCTTCGATCACGGTTGGAGGTCTTCGATCACTCCGCCGTACCAGTGCTCTATCAGGGAACGGGCAATGGACAGCCGCGTGGAAATGGTGATCTCGCCACGCAGCACGGCATCCTGCAGTTCTTCGCGACTGAACCACCGGGCGCGGGTAACCTCAACGCCGTCGGGCCGGGCAACGGCGTCGTCCGTGGTGGCAGTGAACCCCAGCATCAAGGACGCCGGAAACGGCCATGACTGCGAACCCAGGTACTGGCAGGCGGTGACCCGGACGCCAACCTCTTCGCCGATCTCCCGGACGACTGCCTGTTCCAACGACTCACCCGGTTCAACGAAACCGGCCAAGGTTGAATAGTTCTTTGCATCCGCCGGACCGCCACCGCCCAGGAGCAAGCGGCCATCAGGCCCGACCACCGTGACAATGATCGCCGGATCCGTGCGCGGGTAGTGTTCCGAGTTATCGGCGGGGCAACGCCTGACCCAACCGCCGGCCTCAACGTCGGTAGGTGTGCCGCACTGCGGACAATGCGTATGCGTGGCATGCCAGTTGCTGATGGCACTGGCCTCAACAAAAAGCGCGGTGTCGCTTGCATCCAGCCGCCCCGCGACATCCCGGAAACCTGCCCACTGCGTATCCGCCGGAGCCAGTGAACCGAGGGTCAACTGTTCACGCACGGAGAAGAGGACAACGGGGGTGCCTTCCGGAACCGACGACGGGCCCAAGGTGGTGCCCAGGTAGATCGGGAGGACGTTCCCCGGCCCGGACTGGTTCAACCCCTGCCACAGAGTGAGGGCATCGCCGAACCACAAGCCTTGGCCGTTTACCAAGGCTTGGCGTTGTGAAATCACTATGGCCTTGGCCGTCCCCGAGGCAATAAGCTCCTCCACCATTCCCGGCTTGAGCCGTGCTGCGGAGCCGCGATCCACCAGGGCAGGGCGGACCGGAAGAACAGTGTCCATAAGGTGGTTGGCCAGGGCTGGAGACTCCGTATAGCTCATGTATCTACCGTACTGACTCGCACCGACAAATAACATTTCAAGCATCCCGATGTGGACGCCCGACGGACGGAGGCCCCGTACGGCCCCGATTCGTCCTTGATTTCCGGAAGATCTGGAGACTCGCCGCAGTGCATCATGGCCATGGGCGCGACTCAATCTACCGTTGAAGACGTGAGAAGAACACCGCTTGAATTGGCCGCCATTGCAACCGCGGCGGTGCCCGGGCTGGCGCCGACGGCCACAGCCCCCTCCCCTGACGACGCCGACTTCGACTCCGTGTTGCTGATGGATGGCGAGGGCAAGCGCTGGCGCGTCAGGTGTCCGCGCCACCCGGAGGCCAGCACACGGCTCGAGACGGAGTTCATGATCCTGCGCGCTTTCGCGCCTGCCATCCGGGCCGAGCTGCCGTTCCATGTGCCTACCGTGGCAGGGACGGTCCGCCAAGGCGACCTCACGACCTTCGTTTATGCCCATTTGCAGGGTTCCACCCTCTCCATCGAGGAACTCTCCGAAGGCAGTCCGGACCTGGCACGCGAGATCGGTTCGGCACTTGCGGCGATCCACGATCTTCCCTTGGCGCTGGTCACCAATGCCGACCTCCCCAGCTATTCGGCCAATGAGTTCCGGCAACGCAAACTCAACGAACTGGACCAGGCGGCGACGACGGGAAAGATTCCGGCCGTCCTCCTGCGGCGTTGGGAACATGCGCTCGAAGACGTGGCACTGTGGCGGTTCAATACCTCGGTGGTGCACGGCGATCTCCACGAAGACAACCTCATGGTGCAGCACGACGCCGTCACTGCTGTCACCGGGTGGACCGACCTCCGCATCGGCGACCCCGCCGACGACTTCGCCTGGTTGGTTGCTTCCAATGAGGCATCGTTCATTGATGCGGTTCTGGCCCGGTACACGCAGGTCCGCCGCGAGAATCCTGATCCCCACCTGCTTCGGCGGGCAGCTCTCCTGGCCGAATTCGCGCTAGCGCAGTACTTGGTCAAGGCGATGGCCGTCGGGCACCAGGACATGACGGCGGAAGCCGAATCCATGCTGCGGTCGCTCGCCGATGACATCGAAGAGCAAGCACGGAAGGATGAAGCAGCCCGCGCCGAGGAAGGCACCACGGACGAGCGCGTGGACGCCGCTGCTCCGGCGGACGCCGGGACAGGTGCAGGGGCCGCTCAGCTGCAGGGACCGGCGCTTCCCGCCGTGAGTGTGGCGGCCATCCCTGACGCCGAAGCAGAGGCCGCTTCATCCGGTGCCGGGGACGTCGAGTCCGAACAGGACCCCGATGCCACGGGGACAATCCCCGTTGTCGCAGCAGGGCCTGCCACCGGGACCTCGGAGAAGGAAGACACCTCCACTACGGCCATCAACGTCGTCAAGCTGGCGCCGGTGCACGCAGCGGACAGGGCCTGAGCCCCACCGCCACGATTATTGCCCTCTCCCGCCACCGTTGTGGAGCAGGGCCTTGGCGATGATGCCTTCAAGCTCTTCAGCCGTTCCGAGGTCATGCGGACGCACAACGGCGTCCTCAGCGACGTAATAAAAGGCAGCGCTGACATCCTCCAGCGGAACCTGCTGGAGCCTCGCCCAGGCCAGGCGGTAAACAGCCAACTGGACCGCCCGTGCCTCCAATTGCTTTCCTGAGGGGCGCCGACCCGTTTTCCAGTCAATCAAATGCCAGCGGCCGTCTGCGTCGCGGAAGACGGCATCGATCCTGCCGCGGACCACGACGTCCCCGATCTTCGTCTCCACGGGTACTTCCACGAAGGCAGGTGCCCTGTGTGCCCACTCAGACTGTTTGAACGCCTCAGCCATTTCCTTGAGCCCGTAGGCGTCGTCGATGTGGGCGTCCGCTCCCGGGGCCTCGTCGAGGTCCAACATTCCGGTGGTTCCGAAGTACTCTTCCACCCAAGCGTGGAAGGCAGTTCCCTTCCGCGCGGACATTCCCGGTTCCCGTGGCACCGGTCTGCGCAACTGTGCCAGAACTGCCGCGGGATCGGTTCCCAAGTCGACAAACAGCGAGGCCGAGATATGGCTGGGCAGATGGACGGCTTGCTCCGAAGAGTGCCGGCCATGGCGCGCGAGCAGAAGTGCAGCTTCTTCCGACCAGCGCAGGAACCGCCCGTGCGCCGCCGTGTTTTCCTGTGGCAAGGGTGGCTCTGACCCGTGATCCCCGATGAACCCGCGAACCAGTTCCGCTGCCCTGTCCATTGCCGCACGACGACCGGGGGCCAGCCGCAGGCGGTTGCCACTACGGGGATCCGACGGCCCTTCCAAGGGATCGTAAGGAAAGAGCGCTACCTCAACTGTGGTTGTCAGCGGACTCGACTGCGGCAGTGCTTCCTCGGACACTGATTCCGGGTGGATCCCCGCTGCGCCGTGGTCTGCGAGTTGGGCCAATTCCGATAAGAAGGGCGACATCTCTGCAATACCCGCCCTGGAACCGTTCCAGGCGGCGCTTGAGACCCACAGCACAAACTTTGCCCGCGTGTAGGCAACATAGGCGAGGCGCCGCTCCTCGGCCTCGCCATGGTGTTGAACGTCGGCTTTGAAGGCCTTCTCTGCGTCGAGCCATCCCTTCTGGTCAGGCTGGTCAAGATCCCACTGTGGAAGGTCCGCGTGGTCCCCCCGCAGCGGCCACGGCAGGGCGGACGAGCCACTGCTCCAGCGCGAGTCACGGTTGCTGGGGAAAGACCCGGAATTCAGGCCCGGCACGAAGACCACGTCCCACTCCAGGCCCTTGGAAGCATGGACTGTCAGCAGCTGTATCGCTTCCCGGTTCGCCTCTACGGGAGCTGCATCCAAGCCGCCTTCCTCCGAGGCCGCGGCTTCCAACCACGACAGGAAAGCCAGCAGATCGATCCGCTGCGACGTCTGCAGGAATCCTGCGGCGGCGTCCTGGAACGCGTCCAGGTTGCGCCGGGCCTGATGAATGCTGACACCCGGCTTGGCCGCTACTTCGATGTCCAGGAGCATGGCCCGTTCCACCTCACCCAAAAGCGTCGTGAGGTCGTCACCGATGTAGCTGCGCAGCACACGCAACTCCGCGGACAGCTTTGCGAGGCGGCCCAGGGCCTCCCCGCTGATGGTCCTTCCCTGCGCCGAGGTCCACCCGGCCTGAGGCAGGTAGTCCAGGGCCTCGACGAGACTGGCCGAGTCCGTGAGATCGCTTTCCACCACGACGGCCTGCGGATCCTCATGGTCATCAGGGAAGGCCGTCTGCACCCCGGGGCTTGACCGGCGACGCGCCAGGTAGCGTGACCAGTCACTGAATGCCATGAGGTCTGCCGGACCGATCCGCCAGCGTGCCCCCGCCAACAACCGCATCAATGCATCGGAGCGTCCGGGATCGGCCAGTACGCGGAGCGTAGCCACCAGGTCCACGATCTCCGGCGTATCAAGCAGGCCTCCGAGGCCCACGATCTGGTAATCGATGCCCTGGACCTCGAACTCCCGGCGCAGGCACTCCATCTGGGCTCGACGCCGGCAAAGTACGGCCATGGTGGGCCTGACCGGCGTTCCGTCTTTCTCCTCCTCAAAGATGGTTCGCTGGTACCGGCGGACATCCCTGGCCAGGGCTGCGGCCTCCTGTTCGTCCGTCTGGAAACGGCCCATGACGACAGCGCCCTCCACCGCCGCCGGGCTGGGGACCAACGGCGGCACCTGCACTCCGCCGGATCTGGTGCGGTCACCGGCCGGGCCGTCTTTGGAGGCTTCCTGATTCAACGGTGCGGCAATGGTGTTGGCAGCCGTGAGGATGTTCCGGCCGTTCCGCCACGCAGTAGTGAGGTAGGAGGTGGGCGCCGGAGCCAAGCCAGGCTCTCCGCGTGCCGGGGCTGTGAGGCGGACCGGGAACTCGTGCACGAAATGGAACAACTGCCCGGCCGAAGCTCCCCGGAACCCGTAAATGGACTGGTTGGGATCGCCCACGGCAGTCACGGCATGGCCGTCCCCGAAAAGCCGGGAGAAGAGCACCAATTGGGCGTGTGAGGTGTCCTGGAACTCGTCAAGGAGGACCACCTTGTACCGTGCCCGTTCAGTGGCCGCTGCCAACGGAATATCGCGGGCAATCCGCGCGGCCAGCGCTACGAGGTCCCCGAAGTCCAGGACGCCCCTTTGCCGTTTGGCTTCCTGGTAGCGGACCACCATATCAGCCACGCTGGCCCGCGTGCGCAGCATCGCTGCCATGTCCAAGGCGCCTTGGGTTGGATTCTTTTTGGAACCGGCAACGTAAGGCAACCGGGTCAGGACCCCGACCTTTTCCAGGATCCATTCCCGCACCGCGTCCGGCTCCCGGAGATGCTCGGCACATTCACCCGCGAGCTGGATGACGGCATTGACAAGAGTGGACTTAGCGGCCGTGAAATGCTCGAAGGTACCGTCGTAAGCCTCAACGGTCTGGCTGGCCAATTGCCACGACTGGGCGCTCCCCAGCAGGACGACGTCCCGTTCGATGCCCAGGCGCAATCCGTAATCGGACACGATGCTGCTCGCATACGAGTGGTAGGTGGATACCTTGGGCTCGAGGTCGTCGGCGTTGGCCAGGCTCTCCGGAAAGCCAAGCCGGCCATCATCTTCGGCAGCAATGCGTTGAAGCGTAGCGAGCTTGGCCCGGATCCGGCTGGCCAACTCACCGGCAGCCTTGCGGGTAAACGTAACCCCCAGAACCTCTTCAGGACGCACCCAGCCGTTGGCGACCAGCCACACCACCCGGTCCGCCATGGTGGCGGTCTTGCCGGAACCCGCGCCGGCGATGACCAGCCGGGGAGTCAGCGGGGATTCAATGATGCTTGCTTGTTCCGGAGTTGGCCTGTTCTTCTCGCCAAGGATGCCCGCAAGCTCAGAAGGCGTAAACCGGACCGGGAGCGGTTCATGGGAGCGGGGATCGGTTGCAGCAGTTGTGCCCATCCCGTCCAGAAGATCGATCGTCATTCCGTGACCTGCTTTCCTCTGGCACACAACGGGCAAACATCGGGCAGGCGGCAGCCGTGTCCGCCGAACCCGCTCTTGCCGGGATCGTGCCGGGCTTCGAATGTTGCTCCTGCCATCAAACGTGCGGCTTCGTTGACAAGGGGCCCAGCCCAATTGTCCTCTTCCTCCAGCGCATCCTGTTGTTGAATGACGGGCGTTTTGGTCTTGGTTCCCAACTGGGCGAGGGCGGCGCCCCCCGGGGCGCGGGCGGATGCAGCATCCGTGGAGGAGCCGGCGTCGACATTCGGTCCAACCACGCCGGCATCCTCAAATGCCCCTTCGAGGACGGCGACCTGGTAAGCCCCGAGCTGCGGGTGGCGGGCAACGTCCGCCTTGCCGGGCTGGCGCTTGCCGGTTTTGAGGTCCACGATCACCAATCTCCCTTCGGCATCAATTTCCAAGCGGTCCACCTGTCCGCGCAGGACTGCGTGGCGGGCGCCGTCGTCGGTTCCGGACTCGCCGTGTTCGAGGTCCGGGAGGCGGACTTCGAAATCGTGTTCCACTGCCAACAGGCTTCGGCCTTCGCTGCGCATCTCCACTACGTACTGGGCCAGCTTGCGGACCATCAGTTCAGCACGCTGGAAATCGAGCTTGCCTTCCCAGTTGTCCTTCATGCCCAAGGTGGGCCAGCGCTTGACGAGTTCGGCAACATACTCGGCTCCCGAGGCCTCCGGCAACTCCTGGGCAATGCCGTGGACCAGGGTCCCCAGGCTTCGGGCAAAGTCCGTTGCTGCTTCTCCGCCGGCGGCCTGGACAAACCAATCAAGAGGCGACTTGTGAACGGTCTCCACCTTGGACGGCGACACGCTGACCGTTCCGCCGGGCGGTACGATGGCGGCCTCCGAACTTAGGGGCGCCAACCCCCACCAGGAGTCCGGGTGGGCTCCTGGAACGGGCGGTTCGGCCATGGCGAGGCGGGCAAGCACACGCGCTGCAACGGCCGCGACATCGGGTTCTCCCGGAGCTGCCGGCTCTCCGGACTGTGCATGCTGACGGAGCTCGGCAACCAACGCACGCAGCGTCATGGGCCGGTCCACGGGGGTGTACTCCCGCTGGTACTCCCCCTGCGGCAAAGGTGCCGCATAGTCCAGGAATGAGGAGGGCTGTTCGTCCTCGGACGATACCGCCGTGCAGATCAGCACCTCGCGGGCCCGCGAAACCGCCGTGGAAAAACTACGCAGCTCGTCATAACGGATGTCCCTCAGGCGGCTCAGTGGTCCGCGCCCCAGCGCGTATTCCACGCCATGCTCTACGGCATCGGCGAACAGGGTGCTTCCCAGCAACTCACCGCGAAGCCGGGTGTTGGGCCAGACCCCTTCCTGGAGCCCGGCAACTATGACGACGGGCCACTCCCGGCCTGCCGCGCTGGCGGGCGTCATCAGTTCGACGCACTCTTCCAGTTGTGCCCGCGCCGCCAGGGTGTCCATGGGAAGTTCCTGGTTCAGCAGGTACTCCAGGAATTGCTCGGGCCCGGAGCCCGGCAGCTGGTCCACGTAGCGTTCGGCCGTATGGAACAGGGCCATCATCGCATCAAGGTCGCGGTCGGCCCGCGCACCCGCATTGCCGCCTTCGAGGGCTGCTTCCGCCCACCGTGACGCCAGTCCGGTGGCGTTCCACAGCGCCCAGAGGACCGACTCGGCATTGGCCCCGGGCTCATTCGCAGCTGCGGAGCCGGCCGCAAGCATTCGGGAAAGCCTCCGTGCAGCGCTTCCCTCGATACCCAGGGTTGCAAGGGCACCAGGCTGCAGGAGCGCTTCTACCAGGAGGGCATCGCTGGACCTGCCTCCGCCTCCCTGGAGCTCCTCGCGCCGCAGAGATTGCCGCAGCCTGCGCAGTTCAATGGCCGATGCGCCACCAATCCGCGAGGTCAGGAGGGAGACTGCGGTTTCCGGTGTGAGTTTCTCCGGATCGAGGACGACCGCGAAAGCCTCCAGCAGGGGCCGAACTGCTACCTCGTCCCGGACTGCGGAGTCGGCAACGGGAACGCGGACGGGAATTCCCTGGCCGCTCAGGTACCGCTCCAATTGGGAAATCTGGCCACCGTTGCGGACGATGACGGCGATCTCGCTGAGTTCCCGGCCCTCCCGTAGCTGCGCCAGGAGGATGCGCTGCGCTATGTAGCGCATCTCGTGGACGGAAGAGGGCAGTATGTGGCCCTCAGCCGTACCCTGCACGCCGGGGACGGAATGGCCGTTGCGCGGCTTGCCTGTTTCCGGCTGCGCTGGAACATCCGGCTGCGCTAGTACTTCCGGCTGCGCTAAAACACGGGCCAGCTGTCCGCCCGCACGTTGCGAAATCCGTGACGCCACCCTGGTCCACGCCTCGGCGACCTGCGGGGCGTGGCGATGCGTGACTGACAACGGGCGGACGAGGACATCTTCCTCCCGCCCGCCCCGCAGCAGGGATGGAAGGTCCGCCACCAAGTCCGGGCGCGCGCCTCGGAAACCCTGGACTACGGTGTCCGGCGAGTATGTGACCAGGACGTCCTTGCCCTCGGCAATGTCTGCCAACAGTTCAAAGATGGCCGGGTTTGATTCCTGCGCATCATCAACCAGGATCAATTGAAGCCGTTCCCGTTCGGCTGCCAGGAAGGCCGGCGAATCCTGGAAGATCTGGCGGGCCGTGGTAAGAATTCCGGCGGGATCGAAGGCCTCCGGCATACGCAGGTCCAGGACGTCCCTGTACTCACGGTAGAGTTCGGCCGCAGCCATCCAGTCCGGCCGCCCGCATTCCCACGCCAGCGCCACCAGGTCCTCGGCCGTGCGTCCGGATTCGATAATACGGTCGAACAATTGACGGATCTCGTGCCGGAAACCCCGGGTGGACAGAGCCGCCGACAGGTCTTCAGGCCACGGCAACTCGAAGCCCGGCGCGGTGTGGCCCTCCAACAGTTCCTTGATGATGAGGTCCTGCTCAGGTCCGGAAAGCAGTTTGGGTGGCCGCGGCAGCGGCAGGACGCCTTCTGCCTTGGCACGCCGGATGACATCGAAAGCGTACGACGCCCAGGTGCGTGCCGGCGTCGTACTCAAGCTCCTGTCCAACCGCCCTGTGAAGGTGTCCCGCAAAGCAGCTGCGGCGTGGCGGCCCGGAGCAAGGATAAGGATATTCTCCGGATCCACTCCGCCCCCGGTGACGCGGCGTACGGCCGATTCAACCAGGACAGTGGACTTGCCCGTGCCCGGCCCGCCAGGGATCAGAACCGGGCCGCTGCCCTGCCCAAGGGTCACGACTGCTTCCTGGTCCGGCGACAACACGGGTGCCGCGTAATGCGTTTCCTTCGGAGGGAGCAGGCGCAGCGCGGCCGGGGCTTGGCGTTTCTTGGCGGCAGTTACGGTCACACAGTCATTTCATCATCGGGCACTGACAAAATATGGAGCTGACGCTCCAACTGGTCGGAGATCACATCCAGTTGGTCAAATTCCTCGTCCGAAGGTGCCCAACGGGCAGACACCAGGTCCACCCTCCAGCGCCCCTCCCCCGTTCGCAGGAAAGCGTCATACGCACCGTGGAGCGGCGTCTCTTCCTGGAGGTAGTGCCGCAATGCTTCGGCTTCATGCCCGGGCGGCGCTTCGCCGCTGGCACGGAGGACGCGCCACCAAGGAACAGCGCTGCCATAGTGGCTCATCACGGAGCCGACCTGCCTCGGTCCGCCGGAGCCAAGGAGCTCCGCAACGTCGCCATAGGACACCGCGGCGCCCGACGGGATGAGGTCAACAACGGCGAGCACCGCAGTTACATACTCCATCCGCATGTGATCAGCGTAGCTGCAGAGTGTCGCTCCCAATAGTGTCGGTGCCGGCCGGTAGCTTGAAACCATGAGTTCCTGGAATACCCTTCCCCGTGCTGCCTTCGACCTCGAGACCACCGGAAAGAATTCCCGCTCCGCCCGGATAGTCACGGCGTCAATCACGGTTGTGGACTCCCGCGGCGAGTTGGTCCAGGAACATGAATGGCTCGCTGACCCCGGTGTTGAGATTCCCCTGGAAGCAAGCGAGGTCCACGGCGTCACCACAGCCAAGGCCCGGGCCGAAGGCCGTCCGGCGGCTGACGTGACGCGCGAGGTCGCAGGCGTCCTCCAGGGTCTTTTCGATGACGGCACGCCCGTCATCGCTTTCAACGCCAGTTACGACTTTACGGTGCTTGCGGCAGAGTCGGCCAGGCACGGCGTGCCGCAGCTCACCCGTTTCCCTGTCCTGGACCCCTACATTATGAACAAGCAGGTGGACCGGTACCGCAAGGGAAAGCGGACGCTGACAGCCCTTTGCGAAGAGTACGGTGTCCTTCTGGACAACGCCCACACTTCTGCTGCGGATGCGCTGGCCACCCTTCGCGTCTTGGACGCCATGGCGGGAAAGTTTCCCAAGTTGCACATGCCTGCATCCCAGTTGCATCATTTGCAGGTGGACTGGGCAGCTTCCCAGGCTGCCGACTTCCAGGAATACCTCCGCCGGAGCAAGCCTGCTGCAGTCATCGAAGGCCAGTGGCCGGTGCTCCCTCCGGAGGATGCCAGCCGCGGAGGTTTCTGACCTCCACCCTGCCGGCCTGCGACGGAGTGCGATGCAACTCACAGGAATTCAGGGAACTCCTTTGTGGGCCATGATGCGCCCACTGATTTCCCAAGCCCTGCTACCGACGGAACGCTAGAGGGCTGGGTATGCCCCACGCCCTCCGATAATTCGGCATTTGAAGGCCACATCGGTCACCTGTTCGATTCAAAAGGCCTCCGGGCGTTGGTGACATAATTAAGTTTGGCGGGTCGAAGTCTGCTAGGACAGCCGGAAACCTAGTGCTGTTACGTTCCCCGCCCACCACAAACGTCTGACGTGACCTTCGATGAAAGTGATTTCTTGATGAAATTCAAAGCGCCCAAGTGGCTCGCTGCTGCTCCCGTTGCAGCAGCCCTGGTGATCTCCCTCGCGGCCTGCGGCGGAGGAACCTCAGAGTCGAGCAGCTCAGCGACGGATGCACTCGCGGGCAGCGACCAGCAGACGCTGGACAAATACACCACCGCGGATGTCACTCCGATCGACCAGATCGATAAGTCGAAGCTTGGCCTCATCACCGAAGGTACCCTCCGCGTCGGCACGCTCAGCGACGCTCCGCCGAACATCTTCATCGATGGCTCCGGCAAATTCACCGGCTATGACAATGAGCTCCTGCGCGCGGTCGGCGACAAGCTGGGCCTGAAGGTCGAGTTCGCTTCCACCGACTTCTCCGCACTCCTGTCGCAGGTAGCGAACAAGCAGTTCGACGTCGGATCCTCCTCGATCTCCACCACGGACGCCCGCCGCAAGACGGTCGGCTTCACCAATGGCTACGACTTCGGCTACATGGCGGTCGTGACCAAGAATGACGCCAAGGTCACCGGGTTCGCCGACCTCAAGGAAGGCGTCCGGATCGGCGTCGTCCAGGGCACCGTGCAGGATGACTACGTCACCAACACCCTCAAGCTTGAGCCCGTCCGTTTCCCTGACTACAACACTGTCTACGGCAACGTGAAGAACGGCCAGATCGATGCTTGGGTTGCCCCCTCGCAGCAGGCCACCGGCCAGGTAAAGGAAGGCGACAACACCAAGATCGCCGAAAAGGTTGTCAACACCCAGAACTTCACCGCGTACGCCGTGAACAAGGACAACCAGCCCCTCATCGACGCGCTGAACGCCGGCCTGGACGCTGTCATCGCTGACGGCACGTGGACCAAGCTCACTGCCGAATGGTACGAGGACCGTCCGACGGCGGCCGAGCAGACCCCGCAGGGCTGGAAGCCGGGCAGCAAGGCCGTCCAGATTCCCGCCAAGTAACCCGGGGGTTCCATGGATATCCTCAAGCAACTCGCAGACACCTTCCTTGACTGGGAGGCGATGGGCGAAGTCATTCCCAAGATGTTCGCCGTAGGCCTGCCGAATACCCTCGTTTTGGCAATCATCTCGGGGATCATCGGGACGGTGCTGGGCATGGCCCTTGCACTGATGGGGATTTCCCGGAACCCTGTGGCCCGGTGGATTGCCCGTGTGTACACGGACATCCTCCGCGGCCTGCCCCCGGTGCTGACCATCCTGGTGATCGGGTTCGGCTTCGGACCCATCATCCGGGAACTGACCGGCTCCACCAGCCCGTACCCCATGGCAATCGCTGCGTTGTCCTTGATGTCCGGCGCCTACATCGGTGAAATTTTCCGATCGGGCATCCAGAGCGTTGACAAGGGCCAGCTGGAAGCCTCCCGCGCCCTTGGCTTTGGCTACGGCGCTTCCATGCGGCTCGTGGTGGTACCCCAAGGTATCCGCCGCGTGCTTCCGGCGCTGGTGAACCAGTTCATTGCACTGATCAAGGAATCCTCGCTGGTGTTCCTCTTGGGTCTTCTGGCCTCGGAACGCGAAATCTTCCAGATCGGCAAGGACGCAGCGGCGAACACAGGAAACCTGTCGCCATACGTCGCTGCGGCCGTGTTCTACCTCGCGTTGACCATTCCGCTGACGCACTTCGTGAACTGGATCGACGCCAGGATGCGCTCAGGACGCCCTGAGAAGAAAGAACCGGACGATGCCGCGGCAGTCGTCGGAAAGGGAGCCCAGGCATGAGCGAGTTCACTTCGGGGTCATTGACGGCCAAGAACATTCACCTTTCCTTCGGCAGCAACCATGTCCTGAGGGGCATCGACCTGCACGTTCCGCAGGGCACCACGGCATCCGTGATCGGTCCTTCCGGTTCCGGCAAGTCCACCCTCCTCAGAGTCATGAACCGGCTCATCGAACCCGACCAGGGGGACATCCTCCTGGACGGCAAGTCGGTACTGAAGGACAACCCGGATGAGCTCCGGCGCCGCATCGGCATGGTGTTCCAGCAGTTCAACCTGTTCCCGCACAAGACAGTTGCGGAGAACGTGACGCTGGCCCTGCGCAAGCTGCGCGGCATGTCCAAGGACCAGGCCCGCGAGGAGGCCCTTGCCCAACTCGATCTGGTGGGACTGAAGCACAAAGCGGACGTCCGGCCGGCCAATCTCTCCGGTGGACAGCAGCAGCGCGTGGCTATTGCCCGCGCACTGGCCATGAAGCCGGAAGTCATGTTCTTCGACGAAGCAACATCGGCTTTGGACCCGGAGCTCGTCAAGGGCGTCCTGGCCCTGATGACGGACTTGGCCAAAGGCGGCATGACCATGGTTGTGGTCACGCACGAGATGGGTTTCTCAAGGAACGTCTCGGACACGGTGACCTTCATGGACGCCGGTGTGGTGGTGGAGTCCGGTCCTCCGGAGGAACTGTTCACCAGCCCCCGCACCGAACGGCTGCAAGGATTCCTTTCGGACGTCCTCTAAGGCACGTTCCCTCACGGCCGCCATCCCGGGCCGCCGCTGAGTGAAAAGCCCCGTTTTGTTCCGCTAACCAGCGGAGCAAAACGGGGCTTTCCTCTTGGGTCCTGGTCTCCGTGGATCCCCTGGCTTCCACGAAGACCGGGATGGGCCTTTAAGACGCGCCCGCTCTAAAGGGCTGACGCGGCTTTGACCCGCAAAATCGTCAGGACTGCATCGTCGATCTTCCGCATGAAGGCAGGATCCGACTGCGCCTTGTCGACGACGGCCTGGTGCATGGCAGGGATCCGGGAAGGGTCCGCGCAGACCATCATGGTTCCCCCGGCCCCGAAGAAGTTCAGCGCCCGGTCAGCACTCCCCCAGGGTTCCAGTTGGGCGGCACTGCACAGGTCATCTGAGACAATGATCCCGTCGAATGCCAGGTCCTCGCGGAGCATTGACGTGATCACGGGCGAGAACGGAGCAATGGTGGCGGGGTCAATCTTGTCGTAGTACGCGTTGGAGAGCATGACCCAGCGGGTTCCATTCCTGATAGCCGCACGGAAAGGCGCCAAGGCGGGATCGGTCCGGGTTGTTTCCTTATCCCGCACGTCCTTGCTGACGTCCGTGTTGGGCACTACCCTCCCCAAGCCCGGGAAATGCTTCACCACCGGTGCCACGCCTGCGTCGGCCATGCCCAAGGCGAAGGCGTTACCCAGTTCGGACACCGTTCCGGGTGAATAGCCGTACTGACGCTGGAACCGTCCGATAGGGCCGTTGGACGGTGCGAACTCCGGGCTGGCAACGGTGTCCAGAACCGGCGCGAGGTTCACGTTGACACCTGCGCTCCGCAGTTCCTTACCCCACACGGCTGCCTCGGAACGTAACCGGGTTCCGCCCAGCCCGGCCTGTGCTGTTGCCGCAGGAATGGTTGTGAATCCGGGACCGGAAAGGACCTGCACGTTGCCGCCCTCTTGGTCCGTCCCGACGAACAGCGGAAGGTTCCCGGTGGTGCCCGGGCTGACGGTTCCGGTCAGGGAGGCCACGACCTTGGCCGTTGCCTCGGAGCCTGCTTTGCTGCGGCCGCTCAGATAGACATTTCCTGTGTGGTAGGTAGTCAGGGCCGTCATGGTGCCCGGATCCGCGCCCGTTGCCTTGGCCGCGACCATGAACAACTGGCCAACCCGCTGATCCAGGCTGAGCCGGGACAATTGTTGGGACGCAGTATCAGCAGGTGCGGCCGAAGTAGGCGGCGCAGCGCTCAAGCTGGGCCCCGCGTCCCTTGAGGCTGAGGCGGTGCCAGGACTTTGCGTCGCGGCCGGCGGGGAGGACGCCGACGGCGGAGCGGGGCTTGAGTGCGGGGCTGTCGGGGTGGCGGACCCGGGAGCTCCGCTGTTGGAGCACCCGGTTGCCAGAACTGCGGTGAGACCAAGAGCCATGACGGTCTTGCTGACAGCCGTGACGGACTTGCTGGGGAAGGCAAAGGACGTGGTGGTGCGCATGGTAAACCGTGGATTCGTTGGGGTTGGGTTCCCTACGACACTACCCCCGTTAAGCAAACAGCGCCCCATCAGCATCATGGAAGCCGATGGGGCGCCGGTGGTTGGCGCCGGCCCTCAGGCGGTTGCTCCGGCGGCGGCCTTGGCTGCTGCCGGCAGTGCGTCGTAGATCCGGTTCAAGGCAGCGTCGTCGTGGGCTGCGGAGAGGAACCATGCTTCGTAGACGGACGGCGGAAGGTAGACGCCGGAGTCCAGCATGGAGTGGAAGAACGGGGCGTACCGGAATGCTTCCTGGGCCTGGGCGTCCTGATAGTTGTGCACACCGTTGGCTGACGTGCCAAAGGCCACCGAGAACAGGTTTCCGGCGCGCTGGATGGAGTGGTCCACGCCCTCGGCGTCCAAGGCGGACGACAGGGCAGCGGAGAGTTCCAAGGACCGGGCATCGACGTGCGCGTAGACCTCCTGCGTGGCGTGCGTCAGGGTGGCGACACCTGCGGCCATGGCAACGGGATTCCCGGACAGCGTTCCCGCCTGGTACACCGGTCCCACCGGGGCCAGGTAGTCCATGACGTCGGCACGGCCGCCGAGGGCCGCCGTCGGCATTCCACCGCCAATCACCTTTCCGAAAGTCAGCAGGTCCGGAGCCCAGCCTTCCTGCTGGCCGGTCAAACCCCAGTAGCCGGCGTAGCCCGTACGGAATCCGGTCAGCACCTCGTCAAGGATGAGCAGTGCGCCGTGTTCCTTGGTGATCCGGGAGAGGCCTGCGTTGAAGCCCTCTCCCGGGGTGACAACGCCCATGTTGGCCGGCGCTGCTTCCGTGATGACCGCAGCGATGTCCTTGCCGTGGGCGGCGAAAGCCTCTTCCACGGCGGCCAGATCGTTGTAGGGCAAGACCATGGTTTCGGCGGCCGCCGCTGCCGTCACTCCGGCGGAGCCCGGAAGTGCAAGGGTGGCAACGCCCGAACCTGCGGACGCAAGCAAACCGTCGAGGTGGCCGTGGTAGCAGCCGGCGAACTTGATGATGAGGTTCCGGCCGGTGAAGCCGCGGGCGAGCCGGACTGCTGTCATCGTGGCTTCCGTGCCCGTGGAAACCATCCGGATCCGTTCCACGGCGGAAACGCGCTCTTTAACCAGTGCGGCAAGGTTGGCTTCGTCCGGAGTGGACGCGCCGAAAGAGAGGCCCCGGTCAACTGCCGCGTGGACAGCCTCGAGGACGGCGGGGTGGGCGTGGCCCAGGAGGGCCGGGCCCCAGGAGCAGACGAGGTCCACGTAATCGCGGCCGTCAGCATCGGTGAGGTAGGCACCCTTGGCGGAGACCATGAACTTCGGTGTACCGCCCACTGAACCGAACGCACGAACAGGCGAATTGACACCACCGGGCATCAGGGATTGGGCCCGATCGAACAGTTGGTCGGACACAGGGGTGTTTGAGGTCATGGTTCCTATTCTTCCAGTGATTCCAGCGCCGCTATGACGCTTGCTTAGGCCTGTTCGGCGAGGAGCTCCGCCACGCGCGGGGCCACCTCGGTGCCGTAGAGCTCGATGCAACGCATCATGGACCCGTGCGGCAGCGTTCCGTTGCTGTATTTGAGATCGAAGCGGTCAACCCCGAGGTTCCGTTTGAGGAGGGCTATCTTCCGGGCTACTGTCTCGGGTGAGCCCACGTAGAGGGCACCTTGCAGACCGCACATGGCCTCGAACTCGCCGCGGTTACCCGGACCCCAGCCGCGCTCGGATCCTATCCGGTTGCGCTGCTCCAACCAATGCGGAAAGAGTTCTTCGCGCGCGGCTTCATCAGTTTCGGCGATGTAGCCCGGTGAGTGCGTGGCGATCTGGCGCATGGGGTGCCCGTACTTCCCCATCGCCTCCCGGTAGAGATTGACCAGGGGCGCGAATCGTCGGGGCTCTCCCCCGATGATGGCGAAAATAATGGGGTATCCGTACTCCGCACACCGCAGCACGGATTCCGGTGTCCCGCCTACGCCGATCCAGGCGGGCAACAGGTGGTGCTGGAGCCGAGGGTAAACCTGCAGCCCGTTGACGTTGGGCCTTGTCCGGCCTTCCCAGTGAACGGGCTTCTGGGCCCGGACCTTGTGGAACAGGTCCAGTTTCTCCTCGAACAACACCTCGTAGTCAGCCAGGTCCAGGCCGAAAAGGGGGAAGGATTCCACAAAGGATCCCCTGCCCAGCATCACCTCGGCACGCCCGTTGGACAACGCATCAACGGTAGCGAAGCGCTGGAAAACCCTGATGGGGTCATCGGAGCTCAGGACCGTCACCGCAGTTCCCAGCCGGATCCGTGAGGTCACGGCGGCAGCGGCGCCGAGGAACACTTCGGGCGCGGATACCGCAAAATCGCGGCGGTGGTGCTCCCCGACACCAAAGGCGTGGATTCCGACGGCGTCCGCCAGTTTTGCTTCTTCCAGCAAGTCGCGCAGGACTTGCGCGTGTTCCTTGGGGTTCCCGTCGGCATCCAGCCCCGCGTCTCCGAAAGTATTGAGGCCGAGCAGGATCTCCCCGGGACCCACAGGGGCCGTGGGATCGGACGATACAGGGGTCATCAGGACTCCTTAAGCCAGCCTGCGAGTTCGGAGGCCCAGTAGGTGAGGATGGTATCGGCACCTGCCCGTTTGATACCCAGGACGGACTCCGTGATGGCACCCCGACGATCGATCCAACCGTTCGCGGCAGCCGCTTCGATCATGGCGTATTCGCCCGAGATTTGGTAGGCGGAGACCGGGACCGGACTCATCGCCGCGACGTCGGCCAGGATGTCGAGGTAGCTCATGGCGGGCTTGACCATGACCATGTCAGCCCCCTCTTCGAGGTCCAGTTCCACTTCCAGGATCGCTTCGCGGCGGTTGGCAGCGTCCATCTGGTAGGTCCGGCGGTCGCCCTGCAACTGGGAATCCACGGCTTCACGGAACGGGCCGTAAAAAGCCGAAGCGTATTTTGCGGCGTAGGCCAGCACGGCCGTGTTCTTGTGCCCGGATTCCTCCAAGGCCTGGCGGATGACGGCAATCTGGCCATCCATCATGCCCGAGGGCCCCAGCACGTGCGCACCCGCCTCGGCTTGGGCCACGGCCATCTGGCCGTAGATTTCCAGGGTGGCGTCGTTGTCGACGTAACCATTGGAGTCCAGGACTCCGCAGTGCCCGTGGTCGGTGAATTCGTCGAGGCAGACGTCTCCCATGATCACGAGGTGATCACCCACTTCTGCTTTGACATCGCGGATGGCCTTGTTCAGGACGCCCTCGGGGTCCAAAGACGCGGTCCCCCGGGCATCGCGAACCTCGGGAACTCCGAACAGCATGATGCCGCCAACGCCCAGTTCCACAGCCTCCGCAGCCGCACGCTTGAGCGTGTCCGTGGTGTGCTGGACGACGCCGGGCATGGAAGTGATGGGGCTTGGCTCCGTCAGGCCCTCGCGAATGAAAGCGGGCAGGATCAGGTCTGCGGGCGCCAGGCGGTTCTCTGCGGTGAGGCGTCGCATGGCCGGTGTCGTGCGCAGGCGGCGTGGACGGTGGTTCGGAAAGCTCATCTTGTGTTCCCTTCATTGGCGAATACGGATTCCAAGGCGGTCGCGATGCCGTCCGGGGTAGGTTCCTGGGCTGTGGCCGCAACTGTCAGGCCGAGCCGCGCTGCTTCCGCGGCGGTGGGGCGTCCAATGGCCACAAGGCGGCACTTTCCCAGCGGCAGGAGGTTGCCGGCGATGCGCTTTGCGCCGCTGGGTGAGGCGGCCACAACGGCGTCGAGCGTGCCGTGGTCGAGCGCGGCGCGTACATCCTGGACGGTCACTTCACGGCCGGCTTCCTGGCCGGAGGCCACGACGGCGGGCGGCAGTTCACCGGCAAGGCGCCGTTCCGGCCGGGCCGGGTAGTCGACCGTGTGATAGGCAATGACAACGGATACGGTCGCACCTTTTGCCCGCAGCCCCTCGGCCAAGGTGCGAGCGGCGATGTCCGCCTGGGGCAGGAACGCACGGTCCCCGCCAGCGGCCCACAGAGACACCAGGCCTTCGGCGGACTGCTGGCCTACCGGGGCCAGGTCCACGGCGATTCCCAGTGCCTCAAGGACGCTCCGGGATGAAGTACCGACAGCGGCAACCCGGGTAGTCCCGGGTACCAATTGGCGGGGCTGGATTCCCCGTTCGGCGGCCTTTTCAATCAGTACGCGGATGGTTGTGACGCTGCTGATGACCAGCCAATCGAAGGAGCCGCCCTGGAGTTCATCCAAAGCGGCGTCCATCGGCCCCTGGTCCTCGACCCGCTCAAAGTCGATGAGCGGGAGCACCAAGGCTTCCGCTCCCTTGCCGTGCAGAATGGCAGCAAGGGGCCGGGCCCTGTCCGCGCTCCTGGTGATCAGGATGCGGCGGCCCTGCAGGGCGTGGAAGTCCGGCTGGTCAGGAAGCGGCAAGGTCCGCGATCTCCGCGGCGCCGGCGGCGAGCAACTGCTCTGCCACTTCGATGCCGAGCAGGGTGGCTCCAACTTCCGTCAGCCCGTCCGTGGCCTTCTTTTCCCTGACTGTCCGGGTCCCATCCACGGCGCACACCACTGCTTCAAGGTGCAGCATGCTGCCTTTCCGGAACGCGTAGGCACCCACGGGGGCTGCGCAGCCTGCCTCGAGCCTGGCCAGCACAGCACGCTCTGCAGTCACCGCAAGCCGGGTGTCGTCGTCGTTGAGTGCGCTTAGGGCCTGGGCAAGCACTCCTTCTCCCCCACCGGTCTGGTCCCGTTGCGGCGCATCGGATGTCCGGCATTCGATGGCAAGCGCTCCTTGCCCGGGAGCGGGGAGCATCACTGACGTTTCGAAGTATTCGGTGACGGTGTCCAGCCGGCCCATGCGCTCAAGGCCGGCGGCGGCCAGGACTACGGCGTCGAGGTCGTTGGACTTGCCTTCCACGACGTCGTCCGTAGCGTTGCCGGGCAGCCCCGGGACGCGGCCAAGGCGGGTATCGACGTTTCCGCGGATATCCAGGACCTCGATGTCGGGACGGGCGGCACGCAATTGAGCCGCGCGGCGCGGGGAGCCCGTGCCGATCTTCGCCCCGCCCGGCAGTTCGGCAAGGGTCAGGCCGTTGCGGGCACACAACACATCCCGGACGTCCACGCGCTTGGGCGTTGCCGCGATGGTCAGACCGGGTTCGGCGCCTGTCGGCAGGTCCTTCAAGGAGTGCACGGCGACGTCGCAGGTTTCTGCCAGCAAGGAATCACGGAGCGCTGCTACGAACACGCCCGTGCCGCCCATCTGGGACAGCGAACCCGTCCGGACATCACCTTCGGTCCTGATGTGGACCAGTTCCACGGGAAAGCCCCCGACGGCGGCCAACCGGTCCGCCGTCTGCTGGGTCTGGGTGAGGGCCAGTTTGCTGGCCCTGGTCCCGATGCGGACGCTCACTTGCTGCCCTCCGGCACCGGGTAGGGGTCATGTCCGCTACCGACAGTGGCGCCTTTCTCGGCTATCACGGGCTTGGCACCCCTGAAGTTCTCGCAGCAGTTCGGGCGGCATACGTCGTACCACGGGCCGAGGTCCGTCACGTGCGGCCGCTCGGAGATGTTGTTCTCCACGGTGCGTTCGCAGATCAGGTCCACCAGGCCGGAGACAAATGCCGCGTGGGTGCCGGGGGTCGGGACCCGGGTAGCCTCGATTCCGAGGTTTCCGCACGTCTCCAGCGCCTCGGTGTCGAGGTCCCAGGCGACCTCCATATGGTCGCTCACGAATCCAAGCGGCACGATCACCACACCGCGGACGCCCTCGGGCGCGATCGCTTCAAGGTGGTCATTGATGTCCGGTTCCAACCACGGAATGTGCGGCGCTCCGGAACGCGACTGGTACACGAGGTCCCAGGCAACGTCCGGTGCCACCTGGTCCATGATGGCCTTGGCGTTGGCGAGGTGCTGGGCTGCGTAGGCGGAACCTTCGGCAAATTCGCGGGGTTCGTCCACGGACCGGCCTGCAGCCTCGGCGTCCCGGGTAGGGATGGAGTGGGTTGCGAACAGGACACGGATCTTGGAGTCCGGGTCCGTTTCGCCTGCGGCAACGAGCTTCCCGCGGATCTCTTCCAGTCCGGCCGCGGTTCCTTCCAGGAACGGCTGCACTACGCCGGGGTGGTCGAAGTATTGGCGGATCTTGTCCACTTCCAGCTTGCCGTCCAAACCCGTTTCCGTCAGCGCGATGCCGATGTCCTCGCGGTATTGGCGGCAGCTGGAGTAACAGGAGTAGATGCTGGTGGTGAGCATCAGGATGCGGCGGTGGCCGGCGTCGTAGGCGTCCTGCAAAACCGGCGCGATGTACGGGTCCCAGTTACGGTTGCCCCACAGCACAGGCAACTCGATGCCGCGGCGGGCGAGCTCACCCTCAATGGCGGCTTTGAGCTCACGGTTCTGCTGGTTAATGGGGCTGATACCGCCAAAGGCGCGGTAGTGGTGCGATACCTCTTCAAGGCGTTCGTCAGGGATGCCCCGGCCCCTGGTCACATTCCGAAGGAACGGGATGACGTCTTCCTGGCCTTCCGGACCACCGAAGGAGGCCAGCAGCACGGCGTCGTAATTCTTCGGCTCCAGCCTGCCGCGCTCGGTCACCTGGTTCGGTTCAGTGGAGATGGGGAAAGTGCTCATGCAAGGACCTTTGCAATCTCAGCGGCGGTGACCCGGCGCCCGGTGTAGAACGGAATTTCTTCACGAACATGGTTGCGGGCCTCGGTGGCGCGCAGGTGGCGCATCAGGTCCACGAGGTCCACGAGCTCAGGTGCCTCGAGGCCGAGGATCCACTCCCAGTCACCCAAGGCAAAGGATGACACGGTGTTGGAAATGACCTGGGGGAAGTCCCGGCCCAGGAGGCCGTGGTCCCGCAGCATCTTGCCGCGCTCTTCAGCCGGCAGGATGTACCACTCGTAGGAGCGGACGAACGGGTAGACGCAGAGCCAGGTGCTGGGCTCGACGCCACGGGCATAGGCAGGCACGTGGTTCTTGGCGAACTCGGCTTCGCGGTGGACGCCCATGGCCGACCAAACTATTTCCGTTCCTGCGAAGAGCTTGCTCCGGCGGATGGCGCGGACAGCGGACTGCAGGTCTTCGGGCTTGGAGCCATGCAACCACACCATGATGTCAGCGTCGGCACGCATGGCGGACACGTCATAGCACCCCCGCACCGTCACGCCGTCGGCAGCCAGTTTCCCGGTCAGGGCTTCAAATTCCTGGGCAGCTTCGCCGCTGCGCAAGACGTCGGCAGAGCGCTTGAAAACGGTCCACAGCGTAAAAAACTGTTCTTCGTTTTCGGCAGTTTTAGTGACAGATTCGGCGGAAGTGTGGCTCATGGTTCAAGTTTGCCCCGTGCTGGCCCCTAAGTCGAAACGGATCAGTTCTACAAGACGTAGAAGTGACGCAAATCACATACTGGCGGCGTCGTGGGCCAGCTTCTTCGCTTGGGTCCGGGTGTCGGCAACCACGGCAGCAAGGCCGTTCCCGCCCAGCCATCCCCCCACGACAGCCAGGCCCTCCACGGCCCCGCAGACCCGGCGAACCTCGGCCACGCGCTGTTTGTGACCCACGGCGGCAAACGGCAGGGCACCTTCCCATCGCACGACGTCCCAGTCCACGACGTCCGCACGGGTGATGGGAACCGTGAGGAGGTTCGAGGCGTCTTCCACTGCAGCCGAAAGCAGGGACTGGTCGTCCATGACCGATGCAGCCTGCCCGTCAGAGCCATCCACGCCGACCAGCCGTCCGTAGGAAAGGCGGACCACGTGGGTGCCGGGACCGGCTTCCCCGGCAAGCCAATCCCACTTGGAAGTGGCGTGCGTCAGGGCCTTGGCCCTGATTCCCGGAGTTTGGGGGGCAACGAGGATTCCGGTACCGCGCGGCCGGCTGTCCAATTCGGGAAGATCCACCACCAGCGTCACCAGGCTGACCAGAGGGCCTGCTTCCGGGCGGAGTCCAGCCAGCGCCGGCACCGAGTCCGCAAGCAGTCCGACGGCGGCCGGGCCGTCGAGCGCAACCACCAGCCGCCCGGCGTCGTACGTGGAATCACCAGCCGAAACCTGCCAACCGGTTCCGGCCTTGCGTATGCCGTCCACCCGCTGGTGGGTCAGCAACACTACCCCGCGGTCCTGCAGGTCCTTGACCAGGGCTCCGATCAAGGTGTGCATGCCGCCCTTCAGCCCCGCGACGGCGGAGCCGGCTTTGGCAGGCGCGGACCCCGCACCGCGCGCAGCCTTTCGTTGTGCTGCGACGGCAGCGGCAAGCGAGCCGTTGGCGAGGACGCCATCGCGAAGCCCGGGCGCCACCATGTCAACGTCCAACAGGGCCGGGTCGGCCGAATGGACGCCGCCCACCACGGGCTCCACCAGGCGCTCAAGGACCCGCTTGCCCATTCTCGTCCGGACCAATTGGGAAACGCTCGTCAGCTCGGCAGAGGTGCCGAGCCCGGCCGGCAGGATCCGGTCCATGGATGCGCGCAGGGCACCAAGGAAGCCCAGCGAGCGCCGGACCTCGGGGTCCCACGGGTTGGCCGGGATGCCCAGGATTCCGGTTTTCGGAAGTTCCCTGGCGCCCTCGGGCAATTGCACCCATGCTCCCCCGGGCCGCGGTGCGACGATCTGCCCGCCGATTCCCAGCTCCCGGACCAGGTCGGCAACAGCGGAAGAGCGGGTAGCGAATGACTCAGCCCCACTGTCAAGGGACAGACCTGCCACGACGTGGCTTCCCACACAGCCACCCCAGGACTCCGAAGCCTCGAGAACCGTCACGGCGATGCCCGCCATCGCCAGTTCGCGGGCGGCCACCAGGCCTGAGACGCCGCCGCCTACAACCACCGCCGTGGGGCTTTGGGGCGCGGCACCTCGCGAGCGCACGACGACTACTCCGAGGGGATGGAGTGGATGAGTTCAACAACCCGGGTCAACACGGTGGGATCCGTCTCGGGCGGAACACCATGGCCGAGGTTCACTACATGTCCGGGTGCCGCGGAACCGGCTGCGATGACTTCCCGGACATGGGCCTCCAACACCTCCCAGGGAGCAGAAAGGAGCGCGGGGTCGATGTTGCCCTGCAACGGCACGCTTCCGCCCAACCGGCGGTTGGCCTCGTCCAGCGGCAGGCGGTAGTCGACGCCGACGACATCCACGCCGACATCCCGCATGGCCACCAGGAGCTCGGAGGTGCCGGTACCGAAATGCACCAACGGCGCACCCAGTCCGCGAACGTGGCTGAGGGCCCGCGAGGATGCCGGCGCCACGAACCTGGTGTAATCAGCCAGGCCGAGGGAACCCGCCCAGGAATCGAAGAGCTGGCCGGCCGACGCGCCGGCTTCCAACTGAGCCTGCAGGAAAAGGCCCGAGGCGTCGGCAGCCCAGTTGGCCAACGCCGTCCAGGTTTCAGGGTCTGCGTGCATCATGGTCCGGGGGCCCAGATGGTCCCGGGAAGGACGGCCTTCCACCATGTAGGCAGCCAGGGTGAAGGGCGCGCCGGCAAAGCCGATGAGCGGGGTCTTGCCAAGCTCTGCCACCGTGAGGCGGACGGCTTCGCGGATGGGCTCCAGCGCTTCCCAGGTCAACTCGGGCAGCGCGGCTACGTCGTCGGCAGTCCGTACCGGCTTGTCCAACACCGGCCCGACACCGGGAACGATGTCCACCCCGACGCCGGCGAGCTTGAGGGGAATGACGATGTCGGAGAAGAAGATACCGGCGTCTACATCATGGCGACGCACAGGCTGCAGCGTGATCTCTGCGGCGAGTTCAGGACGCAGGCATGAATCGAGCATGGCAACGCCCTCACGCACCTTGAGGTACTCGGGCAGGGAACGGCCGGCCTGACGCATGAACCAGACGGGCCTGCGCGAAGGCGTACCGCCGCGGTAGGCGGTGATCAGCGGCGAGTCCGCAGTGCGGCCATCATTGAGGGGGTGGCCCGGCCCAAGCTTGCCTGCCGGGGCATTGATGGCCGTATTGTTGGAGGGTGCCGCGCTAGAAGTCATGCCTTCGATTGTGCCGAAAATCCGGTGCAAAAGATAACGACAGGCTGTCACGTTCCACCCGCCGCCATACCCATGTGGCAGGGATCACTCCAGCTGGTGGTCATTGCCACGGCGGCACGTTGTTCTACCGCGCTACGAAAAAGCTATGATTGGTTTGCTGTGGTTCTTTTCTCATTGGTGGCTACACACGCCGACATCGACCTCGAAACCGTCGCTCAGTTGAGCAACGGTTCCTCCGAGCTGGCCTCCACCGCCCTGACGGGCTCACCGGTCGTCTCCGGAGCCGTGGTCCTGGCAACGTGCAACCGCTACGAGATCTATGGCGAAACAGCAAACGGCGCCGACGTCGAAGCCGCCCGCTCCGCCCTGGTTTCCCAGATCAGCGAACTCAGTGGACTCAATGAGCAACTCGTGTCGCGTTCCTTCAACACCCACGCGGGTCCGGACGTAACACGCCACCTCTTCGCAGTGAGCGCCGGGTTGGATTCCGCCGTCGTGGGCGAACGTGAGATCGCGGGGCAGGTCCGCCGCGCCCTGATCACCGCACAGCAGGAAGGCACCGCAAGTCCGGGGCTGGTCCGGCTCTTCCAAGCGGCTTCCAAGACCGCCAAGGACGTTGGCGCGCAGACGGCACTGGGTTCCCGTGGCCTTTCCATTGTCTCCGTGGCACTGGACCTGGCCACCGATCTTTCGGACAATCCGGACTGGTCCACCAAGAAGGTAGTGATCTTCGGTACCGGCGCCTATGCGGGAGCCACCATGTCCCTGCTGCGCGAACGGGGCTGCTCGGACATCTCCGTCTATTCCTCCTCCGGCCGCGCGGAAACATTCGTTGCCACCCGCGGCGGAACAGCCCTCGACGCCGATTCGCTTCCCGGGGCCGTGGCAGCCGCCGACGTGATGATCGGCTGCAGCGGCTCCGACAACCGGGTTGAGGCAGAGGATCTCGCCCGCGTCAGGACCAATTCGGGAAAGCCGTTGATTGCGATCGACCTTGCACTGACCCACGACTTCGATCCCGCCGTCGGCGAACTCGACGGCGTGGAACTCCTTACCCTCGAATCAGTCCGCCTGGCTGCGCCGCAGGAGCAGGCCGAGTCGCTGTCCCAGGCCAGTGCGATCGTCAGCGGCGCCGCCACGGCTTTCGAATCAGAGCGCGAATCGCGCTCGGTGGATTCGGCCATCGTTGCCCTGCGACGCCACACCATGAACGTCCTCGACTCCGAAATGGAAAAAGTCCGCGCCCGGCACGGGTGCACTGCAGCGGCCGAGGAGGTCGAATTCGCCCTTCGCCGGATGGTGAAGCAGCTGCTGCACATCCCCACCGTACGTGCCCGCGAACTGGCCTCCGACGGCCGTCAGGAAGACTACGTGGCAGCGTTGGATGCGCTCTACGGTATCCAGGTGGAGCAGCCCCAGGCAGCTCCCGCAGCGGAGTGCCCGGTAGACCACCAGCAGCTTCGCTCCGAAAGCGCCTAGCGCAAGTTCGCCAGTTGAACCCTGCTGCCGCCCACCGCAACCGGTAGGCGGCTGTTTCTGCCTACATGTCAGTAGACGGGCTTCTCCGGTTCCACATCCCGCACCCAGGCGAGGATACCGCCGTCGAGATGGCTGACCCGCGTGTACCCCGCCTTCCGTGCGGCCTCCAGCACTGCGGCCGAACGCGTCCCTGCCTTGCAGTGGAACACGATGTCCCGGTTCTGCGGCAGGTCAACCCAAGCCTCACCGGCCAGGATCCTTCCCTGCGGAATCAACACGGAGCCATCGATATTCACGATGCTGTACTCGCCTGATTCCCTCACGTCCACCAGGTCAAAATCGCGCTGCCCCGCTGCACGTTCGGCCAGCATCGCGGCGAGTTCCTTGGCTGTGACGGTATGTTCGCCGTCGGTAGGGGCCGGCGGCGTAACCCCGCAGAATGCCTCGTAGTCCGTCAGTTCCGTGATGGGTTGGGCTTCGGGATCCCTGGACACCTTGATTTCGCGCCAGCTGCCGCCCAACGCGTCGAAAAGGGCAACCCGCCCCAGCAGGGAACGCCCGACGCCGGTAATCAGCTTCACTGCCTCGGTCACCATCAGCGAGCCCACTGCGGCGCACAGCATGCCGAAGACACCGCCCTCGCCGCAGGAGGGCACCGAGCCGGCGGGGGGGGCTTCGGGGTACAGGTCGCGGTAGGTGGGGCCGTGTTCTGCCCAGAACACGCTGACCTGGCCGTCAAAACGGAAGATGGAGCCCCAGACGTACGGCTTGCCGAGGATCGCTGCGGCATCGTTGACCAGGTAGCGCGTGGCGAAGTTGTCCGCACCGTCGAGGATGAGGTCATAGCCCGCAAAAAGCTCCAGCGCGTTGGACGCATCCAGCCGCTGGTTGTGCAGCACTATGGTGACCAGCGGATTGAGCTCGGCGATGGCCTTGCGCGCGGACTCGATCTTGGGTGTGCCCACATCGTGAACACCGTGGATCACCTGGCGCTGGAGGTTGCTCAAGTCAACGGTGTCATCGTCCACAATGCCCAGAGTCCCGACGCCGGCCGCGGCCAGGTACAAAAGCGCCGGAGATCCCAGGCCACCGGCACCTATGACAAGGACTTTCGCATTCTTAAGCCTGCGTTGGCCCACCGCGCCGATTTCGGGAATGATGAGATGCCGGGAGTACCGTTCCACCTCGGCCGGCGTCAGTCCGTCGGCCGGTTCAACGAGTGGCGGCAGGACCGCGGGCGCAGTGGGGGCAGCAAGAATTGAGGCCATACCCCAATGTATGCCTGCCGATGCCGCCCGGTCATATTACCCACCGGTACAGTGGTCATAACTGCAAAGGAAAGGCGGCAGACTGTGGCTGACGGCGCACGGGCAAACGATGGGGCAGCAAAGCAGGAACGGTCCGGTTCCACCCGCTCAGCAAGGTTGCCGCGGGACGAGCGCCGGGCACAATTACTGAACGCGGCATTGGAGGTTTTCGTTTCCAATGGCTTCCATGGAGCAGCCATGGATGAGATCGCCGAAACCGCCCACGTCAGCAAACCGGTCCTCTACCAGCACTTTCCCTCCAAACGGGACCTCTACATGGCGTTGCTGGACAGCCATCTGGCCGCACTGACGGAACTGATGCTCAGCGCGCTGAACTCCACCACGGACAACAAGGAACGCGTCAAGGCGGTAATGCGCGCCTATTACAAGTTCATTGCCGATGACGACCAGGCCCACCGCCTCGTCTTCGAATCGGACCTCATCAACGATCCCGACGTCAGCTCACGCCTGGAGACGTTCAACAAGACGTTTGCGGACGCAGTAGCCCATGTGATCGCCGAAGACACCAAGCTGCCGCCCCTTGAAGCTCAGTTGCTGGGCCGCGGCCTCGCGGGAATGGCGCAGGTCAGCGCCCGGTACTGGCTGGAAACGGATGGAAACCTTGACCTCGATGTGGCCAGTGATCTGATCTATCGTTTAGCTTGGCGCGGAATCAGTCGATTCCCCAAAGAGTCCTAGGCTACAAATAAGGGACTGACCTAAAACGTTGATTGGCTTGGAGGCCTTGTTGTGGAAGTAAAGATCGGCATTCAGAACGTTGGCCGCGAAATTGTGCTCGAATCCTCGCTCGATGCCGAGGCCGTAGGCAAGCTTGTTTCAGACGCCCTGTCCAAGGGCTCGGAATTGCGCCTCACCGATGATAAGGGCCGTCAGGTCATTGTTCCGGGCGGTGCCCTGGGCTACGTCGAGATCGGCGCTGAGGAAGTTCGTCGCGTGGGCTTCGGCGCACTCTAATCCAGAACGCCCGCAACGCTAAGGAGACCCCATGCTTTCCCTCGTCGTGATGGTGTTCGTAACCGTCGCCACCGGCTTCCTGGTGTGGGCAAACGACAAACGGCATGGCAAGTACGGCATTGCCGTCCCCGCGGGAGTATCCCTCGGAGTCGGGGCCCTCAGCTGGATCGCCTTCATTGCGGCCGGCTTCGGCTACCAGCCGGGGCTGACCTGGATTCCATGGGTCTTGCCGATCGTCCTTGGCACGGCAGCTGCGGCAGGCGTCGCGGTGTTCCTTGGCAGGACCCGGACCCTGCGGGACACTGAAGCGCTCACCAAAGCACTCCGTCTGTAGCACCTTCCCGGCTCAACCGGGCGACTAAGAACTGTGGCCACCACCCGCATGGGGTGGTGGCCACAGTTGTCAGCAGTACCTGCCGTCGCAGGTTGGTACAGGCTCAGAGGAACTCTGCCCGGCCCTCCATCGCCGATGATGCCAGCGCGTGTTCCCTCCGTGGAATGCGGCCTGCCAGCCTGGCCAGCCTGCCTGCCTTGACGGCGTGCATGAATGCCTCACCCATCTGGACAGGGTTCTGGGCACGCGTCACCGCTGTGGCCAGGAGGACAGCGTCGCAACCGAGCTCCATGGCCAGTGCCGCATCGGAAGCAGTTCCGATGCCTGCGTCCAGGACAACAGGCACGGAGGCACGGGACACAATGACTTCAATGTTGTGCGGGTTGAGGATGCCCAGACCGGTCCCGATCGGTGCTCCGAGGGGCATGACCGCAGTGGCGCCGAGGTTTTCCAGTCGCAGTGCCAACACGGGGTCGTCGTTGGTGTATGCGAAGACTTTGAAACCCCGATTGACCAGTTGTTCAGTGGCGTCGACGAGTTCAACCGCGTCCGGCAACAGCGTGTGTTCGTCCGCGATGACTTCCAGCTTCACCCAATCGGTCTCCAGCGCCTCGCGGGCCAGCTCCGCGGTGAGCACAGCGTCCTTGGCAGTGAAACAACCTGCCGTGTTGGGCAGCACCCGGATGTTGTTGTCCACCAGCAGTTGGAACAGCGAGCCCGTCTCGGCCGGCGAGTAGCGGCGCATGGCCACCGTGGTGAGCTCCGTGCCGGAAGCCACCAGGGCCGCCCCCAAACCGTCCAGGCTCGGCGCGCCACCGGTGCCCATGATGAGCCGCGAACTGAAGGCGACCCCGTCGATTTCCAGCGTGTCAGTAGTGGTTTCGGTGTTGAGGATGGTCATGGTCAGCCTCCCTGGACTGCGGTAACGAGTTCGAGTTCATCGCCGTCGGCGAGGTTCGTTGCTGCCCACTGGCTACGCGGGACCACCTCCGCATTGCGCGCGACGGCGACACCCAGCTTGCCGCCGTCGGCCGCCTGTCCGCTCGGGTCGAGGGCGCGGCCGGTAACGGACGTGACCAGGGTGCTGACGGATGCGCCATCGGCCACGGTGTGCCGGGCGCCATTGAGTGTGATGTTCATGCTGTTTCCTTGGTGGAAGCGATGGATGGTGTTGGAATGCGGGGACGGGCGAGGGCGCCTTGCGGAGAAAAACGATCCGGACGGAACCGGACCCACCGGTCATCCGCGGAACCGTCGAGCAAGCCGGCCACGATCTGTGCGGCCATGGGGGTCAGGAGTACGCCGTGGCGGAAGAAGCCCGTGGCTATGATCAGGCCCCGGACGGCGCCGTCCGCCGCGCCCACCCGCCCCAGGAGCGGAGCGTTGTCAGGGGTGCCCGGCCGTGCACGGGCTGTCACTTCGATGAGCTCCAGCTCACCGACTGCGGGGACCAGGACCTGGGCGTCCCGAAGCAGCTGGTACACGCCGCCGGCAGACACCGCATTCGATCCCGTCGAGAGCCCGTCCTCGCGTTGGGTTGCCCCGATCACCACGGTCCCGTCCTCGCGGGGCACGATGTACACCGGCACTCCCCGCACCATTCCGCGGACCGTGGAGGTCAGCAACGGGCGCAGGTCCTCCGGTACCCGGAGCCTGAGGATGTCTCCGTAAACCGGCCTGAGCGGCAGGTGCAGGTCCTCAGGAAGTCCGCCGGTCGCCGCAGCCGCCAAGCCATTGGCCAGCACCGTTTCCCTTGCCGCTACCACTTGGCCGGTGGAGAGTTCAGCGCCCACAACGCGGTTACCCTCCCACAGCAGCCGCCGGGCTTCCGCTGCCAGCTGGAACCCGCTGCTCGCGCCCGGGACCCATGTGGCATCCCACGGGGTGTGCGCGGCCAATCCGGCGAGTATGCACTCCGCCAGCCGGCGGGGGTCCACTTGGTGGTCGGCCGGGATATCGAAAGCGCATGAAATTCCGGGGCTGAGCAGCGGCTCGCGCTGCCGCGCGTCCCGCAGCATCAACGGCTCCACTGTGAGCCCCGCCGCCTGTTGCACGGAGCGCAGATCGGCGAGCGCCCGTCGATCGGCGGCATCGGCACCCACCGCGAGCGTCGACGTCGTGCTGTAGCCGGTGGTGACGCCGGTACCGGACAATCCGGACACGAACGTTGGCCACAACCTGGACGATTCGAGCATCAGTTCCAGGAGATCTTCTTCCTGGTAGTGGAGTTCGCTCACGGGGGCCAGCATCCCGGCCGCTGCAAAGGTTGCTCCACTGACGGGGTTCGGATCGATGAGGGCCACGGAACGGCCTGTGGCCCGGATCCGGTGGGCTATGCCCAGGCCGACTACGCCTGCGCCGATGACGGCAACGTCTGCTTGGATGGCTTCTGCCATTGGTTTCCTTCCCTACGCCGGTATTAGCCGGATCAGGTCAAGCGGTCGGCTCTGAAGCCCTCTCAGCCGGACGGTCATATGACGCTGTCACGGCTCCCGCAGTACGTGCCCAGTTTAGAGGAACTACTCTGGTTTCCATGACCCAGCCTGATCTCCTCACCGACGCCCGCCTCTACCTGTGCACCGATGCCCGCCGGCGGCAAGGCGATTTCGAAGACTTTGTGGACGCCGCGTTCGAAGGCGGCGTGGACATCATCCAGCTCCGAGACAAGACCCTTGAGGCCGCCGAGGAACTGGAGTTGCTCGAGGTCCTGAACAAAGCTGCCGCCCGGCATTCCAAGCTGTGGGCGGTCAACGACCGGGCTGATATCGCCCGTGTTTCCGGGACTCCCGTGTTCCACGTGGGCCAAAAGGACCTCCCGCTGCCCGTGGCCCGGCAGCTGCTCGGGGACACCGCTGCCATAGGTCTTTCCACGCATGGGCCTGATCAGGTGAACGCGGCCATTGCGGCTTCGTCGGGCAGCGAAGGACTGGACTACTTCTGCGTCGGTCCCCTCTGGCCCACACCCACCAAACCGGGCCGGACGCCAGTGGGCCTGGGCTTGGTCACATATGCCACCGAAGCTGTGGAACGCGCAGGATCCGCCCTTCCCTGGTTTGCCATTGGCGGGATCGATCTTTCGAATGTGGAGCAGGTGGTTGCGGCAGGAGCCAGCCGCATCGTCGTAGTCCGCGCCATCACCGAAGCAGAAGACCCTACGGCGGCGGCCAAGGCGCTGCTCGAAGCCCTGGACGCCTAGGCAGCCAGTCCGAGGCCCGTCATCCGGCGGCCGTGGTGATCGGCGAGTTCCGCCGTCAACCGGCGTACCTCCGCCTTGGCCTGTCCGTCATGAAGTACGGCACGCAGGTCCGGGTGCTCCAACGCCACCCGTTGCACCTGGGTGAGGGCCTCACCCACCAGCCTTCGGCCCCATAGGGCAAGGCGCGAAGCCAACCTGGGATCGTCCCTCAGGGCCCGCATGAGGAGGATGCGCAACGCCTCGGTGGCTTGGTCCGCAGAAGCGACTTTCCGGACGAATTGCTGTGTCCCGGCATCCAGGAAGGCGGACACCGTCCTGTAGAAGTCCGAGGACACCGTGTCGATGATGTACGCCTTCAGAACAGACTCGTACCAGTCCCCTGGCGGGGTGCGTTCGTGGAAGTGATCGAACGACGGCTGGAAGCGAAGCATGGCGTCTTCGGGGTCCCGCCCCATCTCGGTAAGCCGGCCGCTGATCAACGCATAGTTGCCGAATGCACCGACCGCGATCTTGGCAAAGGTAGCCCGGTCCCGGAGGGTAGGGGCGAAGCGGGAGTCCGCGGACAACCGCCCGAACGCTGACAATTCGCCATAGGCCATGGCTCCCAGCAGCTCTGCCGGGAGAACGTCCGCGGGAATTCCGCCAGGAGTGGACGTGCCCATGGTCCAAGACTATCCGCCGTTTTCGGGCTAGTCTGACTTTCGTGTCACATCATCGGATAGCGCCCAACGTCGACGATTCTTCCGACCGGCTCGCTGCCTCCCTGGCTGCCTTGAGGAGCGAGCTGGAACTACCCGGCGACTACCCTGCCGACGCCGAGCATGAAGCGCGCCAGGCGGTTCAAAACCTGCAATTGCCGCCCCGCAGCCTGCTGGACGTGCCGTTCGTGACCATAGACCCCGCGACTTCCACCGACCTGGACCAAGCGCTGTTCATTCAGCGGAACGATGCCGGTTACAAGGTCCTGTACGCAATTGCCGACGTGCCGTCCTTCGTGGCCCCCGGCGGAGCCTTGGACGCCGAAACGCGGCGGCGCGGGCAAACGTTCTACGCACCGGACGGAAGGGTCCCGCTGCATCCGGAGGTCATCAGCGAGCAAGCCGGGAGCCTCCTGGCAGAGCAGGAATGCAGCGCCTTCGTGTGGGACTTCGACCTCGACCACAACGCGGAAGTGGTCTCCATGTCCGTGGAGCGGGCCACCGTTCGCAGCCGTGCAAAGCTCAGCTACAAGGGTGCACAGAAGCAGATCGATGCGGGAACCGCCCCCGAGGCCCTCATGCTCCTGAAGGAAGTGGGCCTGAAGCGGGTCGAACTCGAGCGCAAACGCGGCGGGGCGAGCCTGAACATGCCCGAACAGGAGATCGTCCAGGTCACCGACGGCGACTACCGGATCGTGGCTGCTCCCTCGCTGCCGATCGAGGACTGGAACGCCCAGATGTCCCTGATGACCGGAATGGCTGCGGCCCAATTGATGCTCGACGGCAAGGTGGGCATCCTGCGGACCATGCCGGCCCCTGATGAGCGCTCCTTACTGCACTTCAAGCGCCAAACCCAGGCCCTCGGAAAACCGTGGGACGGCGACATCAGCTACGGCGAGTACCTCCGGACCCTCGATGGTTCGGATCCGAAGCAATTGGCCATCCTCCACTCCGCCGGCATGCTGTTCCGGGGCGCCGGGTACACCCCGTTCGACGGTGAGGTACCGGAGAACGTTGTCCAGTCCGCCATCGGGGCCCCGTACGCGCACACCACTGCTCCACTCCGCAGGCTCATTGACCGCTTTGTCCTGGTGATCTGCGAAGCCCTCAGCAACGGCCGGGAGATCCCCGCCTGGGCACGGGAAGCGCTGCCTGACCTGCCCGGGATCATGGCTGCTTCCGACTCATTGGCAGGCCGCTTGGAGCGAATGGCCCTGGACACCGTGGAAGCCGCGCTCGCGGCAAACCACGTAGGTCAGGTATTCGACGCCGTGGTGATTTCCGGGTCCAAGCCGTCCAACGGGAACGGCAACGGCAATGGCCCCTACGGCACCGTGCAGATCGCCGAACCTGCCGTCACTGCCCGATGCGATGGTGAGCTGGTGTCCGGAACCCAGGTGCGCGTGCGCCTGGTGAAGGCCGACATCACCGGCCGGGTGATCAGGTTCGAACTGGCCGAATGACACCTAGTGGGCCAGGGAATCCGCGGTGTCGGGCCGCTATGGGCCTCAGGGATTTCGGCGCAACGGGGTTTTTGTCCGGCACAGGATAGACTGGGACAGTAGTAATGGATGCCCGGTCGTTGATTCAGTTAATTTTTGAACTCAACAAGCCCGCCCCTACGCGATCTTGAGATGTGCCCGCTGGTCCCCAGTGCCAGTACTTAGATAGCCCGCGATCGGCTTCCACTGGAAATGCTTGCGCCAGTTCGTGCTCCGGTACAGCTTTGCCGCCGTTGAGCATGCAGCGCCTGCCCAAATGAATAAGGAAACTCCCTGTGAGTGAATTGCACACCCATGAAGTCCTGACGGACTCCACCGGAACCGAGACCATCGAACCCGAGGAAACGATCACCTCGGACGAGACCCCCCACGAGATCGAAGAGAAGTCCTTCGCCGACTTCGACGTCCGCGCGGACATCGTCGAGTCCCTCGCCGACGCCGGAATTACGCACCCGTTCCCGATCCAGGCCATGACGCTTCCCGTGGCCCTGAGCGGCCATGACATCATCGGCCAAGCGAAGACCGGAACGGGCAAGACCCTGGGCTTCGGCATTCCGGTACTCCAGCGGATCGAAGGCCGCGACGACGCCGGATACGCCAAACTTGCCGTCCAGGGTGCACCCCAGGCGCTGATCATCGTCCCGACCCGCGAGCTTGCAGTCCAGGTGGCCAACGACCTCCAGACGGCTTCGCGCAAGCGCAACGCCCGCATTGCCACCATCTACGGCGGACGTGCCTACGAACCGCAGATCGATGCCCTCCAGAAGGGCGTGGAGATCGTGGTGGGCACCCCCGGACGCCTGATCGACCTGTACAAGCAGCGCCACCTAAGCCTCAAGAACGTCAAGATGGTAGTCCTCGATGAGGCCGACGAGATGCTCGACCTCGGCTTCCTGCCGGACGTCGAGACCCTCATCGCCGGCACTCCCCCGGTCCGCCAGACGCTGCTCTTCTCGGCCACCATGCCCGGCCCGGTCATCGCCATGGCCCGCCGGTACATGACCCAGCCCACGCACATCCGCGCTGCGGACCCCAATGACGAGGGCCTGACCAAGCGCGATATCCGCCAGCTCATCTACCGTGCCCACAGCATGGACAAGACTGAAGTCGTTGCCCGGATCCTGCAGGCCAAGGACCGTGGCCGCACCATCATCTTCACCAAAACCAAGCGCACCGCCGCGAAGGTGTCCGAGGAACTCGTGGACCGCGGCTTCGCAGCAGCGGCCATCCACGGTGACCTGGGCCAGGGAGCCCGCGAACAGGCGCTGCGTGCCTTCCGCAACAACAAGGTGGACGTGCTCGTCGCAACCGACGTTGCCGCCCGCGGCATCGACGTCGAGGACGTCACCCACGTCATCAACTACCAGTGCGTCGAAGACGAAAAAATCTACCTGCACCGCGTAGGCCGCACCGGCCGTGCCGGAAACAAGGGTACGGCCGTGACGTTCGTGGACTGGGACGACGTACCCCGCTGGGCGCTGATCAACAAGGCACTGGGACTCAACGTCCCCGAACCGGTTGAAACCTATTCCTCCTCCCCGCACCTCTACACCGACCTCGACATCCCCGAGGGCACCAAGGGGCGGTTGCCCCGCAACAAGCGGATGTTGGCAGGCGTGGACGCCGAGGTCCTGGAGGACCTGGGCGAGACGGGCAAGAAGAACTCCCGCTCGCGCAGCGGAGGCCGCCAGGGCGGATCCGGTCGCGATGGTGGCCGCACCCGTGACGGAAAGTCCGCAGACTCCGCCGGCTCCAAGGGCGAGGGCGGACGCAACCGCACGCGCCGCCGTCGTACCTCCGATGCAGAGGGCACCGCGACCGCTGCTCCCCGCGAGTCCGCCGAGGGTGCATCGGAGAAGCCGGCGCGTACCCGCCGCACCCGCACCCGTCGTCGCAACGGCGAGGTAGTTTCCGGCGAGGCCGCAGGCACCACGCCTGCCACCACCGAGGCCTAACCGGACGGCGATGGCTGAAACTGTTTGGGCGCCGGACGGCAGCAACCTGGTGGTACATGCGGACAACGCATCGTTCCTTCCCACGCTGCCGGACGGCGCCTTCACACTCATCTACGTGGATCCCCCGTTCAACACCGGGCGGGTCCAGCGGCGCCAGGAAACGCGCATGGTCCGCAACGCGGACGGTGACGGTGACCGGGTGGGCTTCAAAGGCCGTTCCTATGACACCATCAAGGGCGCCCTGCACAGCTACGACGACGCCTTCAGCGACTACTGGTCCTTCTTGGAACCAAAGCTGGTGGAAGCGTGGCGGCTCCTGGCCGATGACGGCACACTGTACCTGCACCTGGACTACCGCGAGGTGCACTACGCCAAGGTCATGCTCGACGCCATTTTTGGCCGCGAGTGCTTCCTCAACGAGATCATATGGGCCTACGACTACGGCGCGAGGGCCAAAAACCGCTGGCCCACCAAACACGACAACATACTTGTGTACGTGAAGAACCCGGCCAAGTACCACTTCGACAACGAGGAAGTGGACCGGGAGCCGTACATGGCGCCGGGGCTGGTGACGCCCGCAAAACGCGAGCGCGGCAAGTTGCCGACCGACGTCTGGTGGCACACCATCGTCTCCCCCACGGGCCGCGAGAAAACCGGCTACCCCACGCAGAAACCCGAGGGGCTCATCCGCAGGGTAGTGACAGCTTCAAGCCGCAAGGGTGACTGGTGCCTGGACTTCTTCGCCGGCTCCGGAACGCTCGGCGCTGTTGCCGGCAAACTCGGTAGGAAGTTCGTGTGCGTGGATCAGAACGAACAGGCGATCGAGGTCATGCGCAAGCGGCTGGGGACCAAAGCGGTCTTCCACGGCCCTCCTGCTTCCCCTGACGGATCAGGCGGCTCCCTTGACGGGTCAGGCGGCGCCCTTAACGAAAGCCTGCACAGCGTCGGCGATCATCTGCACGGCAATAGCTGACAGCAGCAGACCGGCAATCCTCGTCACGAGTTCCACGCCGTTCTCGCCCAGCACGCGTTGAACGACTCCGGCGAAGCGCATGGCGAGGTAGAGCGAAACGAGCACGGCAGCAATCCCCGCGCCCACAGCCAGGTATTCGGACAGCTCAGTGGACTGCTGCACGAACACCATGACTGCCACGATGGCGCCGGGGCCAGCCATTAACGGCGTCCCCAAAGGCACAAACGCCACGTTCTTGTACTTGGCGGCGTTCTCCTCCCCGCTGGTGCTGCCGGTCAGCAGCTGCAGGGCGATCAGCACCAGCAGGAGTCCTCCCGCTCCCTGCAAAGCAGCCAGGGAAATGTGCATGTAGTTGAGGATGGACTGGCCGAAGATCGCGAACACGACGATGACGCCGGTGGCCACCAGCAGCGCCTGCAGGGCTGAACGGTTCCTGTCCTTGGCGCTCATCTGTGCCGTCAGGGACATGAAGATCGGCACGGTTCCGGGCGGGTCCATGATGACGAACAAGGTGACGATCACGGACGCCAGCAACTGCAGGTCCATCAGCGGACCACAGTGCTTCCCGTGCCCCGCTCCTCGATCCTTTCCAGGACGGCCGGATCAGTGAGGTTCTCGCCCAGCAGGTTGGGTTTGCCGGTGCCGTGGTAGTCGGAGGACCCGGTGATCAGCAGGCCGTGTTCGGCTGCAAGGTCGCGGAGGAACTTCCGTCCTTCTTCCGGATTGTCGCGGTGATCGATTTCCAGGCCCAACAGCCCGGCGTCGATCATCTCCCGGTACGTCTTGTCCCCCACGATGCGGCCACGCGAAGACGCAACGGGATGGGCGAACACGGGCACGCCGCCCGCGGCCCTGACAAGCCCGACGGCGAGTGCCGGGTCAGGTGCGTAGTGCTGGATGAAATAGCGCGAATGCGAGGTGAGGATGCTGTTGAAGGCCTCAGACCGGTCGGCAACCACCCCGGCGGCCACCAGGGCATCGGCTATATGCGGCCGACCCACCGTAGCGCCCGGAGCTACATGGTGGATGACGTCGTCCCAGGTCAACGGGTAATCCTCGGAGAGGAGGGTGACCATGCGCTCGGCACGGGTGAGCCTGGCGTCCCTGGACTTGTTGATTTCCTCCAGCAGGCCGGGGTGGGTGGGGTCGTGGAGATAGCTGAGCAGGTGAACGCTGATGCCTTTGTCCGTGCGGCACGAGATTTCCATGCCGGGGACGAACGCGAGGCCATGGTGGATTGCCGCTTCCGCCGCCTGGTCCCAACCGTCGGTGGAGTCGTGATCCGTCAGTGCCACGGCGTCCAATCCGGCCTTGGCAGCTGACCGGATCACCTCGGCCGGGGTTTCGGTACCGTCGGAAACATTCGAGTGCGTATGCAGGTCAATCCTCACTTTCCCAGCCTATGGGATGCCGGCTTGTTCAGCGTGTTGCGCCGTGGGCCTCCCCACGGAACAGGCGGTGGCCGCATCACGGAACAGGCGTTGGCCGCGCCATGGCGCAGCCGTTGGCCTCCTCTTGGAACTGGTGGGACGATGTAACGGTGAATGATGCCAAAAACTCCCAGCACATGGACTCCGCTGAGTCCCAGCCACTGCAAGAGCGCGTCAACAACCGCTCGCAGCGGCCCACGTCCGATGCCTTCAAGGCGTTCATGGCCAGCAATTGGGCGCCGGCCCCCCAGGTGACCCCTGCGCGTGACGCCGTCGCGGACCACGCCGCCCGCCGCCGTCGTGCCATTTCCGAGAAGTTCAAAGGCGAACGGCTTGTTATCCCGGCCGGTCCGTTGAAGGTCCGCTCCAACGACTGCGACTACCGCTTCCGCCCGCATTCGGGCTTCGCCCACCTCACCGGCCTTGGCCTGGACCACGAGCCGGATGCCGTCCTCATCCTTGAGCCGGTGGCAGAGGGCAAGGGCGACGACGGCGGCCACCACACCGCGACGCTCTACTTCCGTCCGCTGGCGGGCAGGGACACCGAACAGTTCTACGCTGATTCCCGTGCCGGTGAGTTCTGGATCGGCCCCCGGCCGACGCTCGCCGAGTTCGAGGCCCGCTTGGGGCTGCCCACAGCCCACATTTCCGAACTTGAAGTGGCCATCACCAAGAACGTCGGCGCACCGGAGATCGGCGGCATTTCCATCCGCCTGGTGCGCAAGGTGGACGAGAACATCGACGCCCTGGTGGACACGGCCCGCTACAACACGGCCAAGGACCCCGAGAACCTTGACCTGGGCGAGCTCGATGCCTTGGACGAGAAGCTCAGCGAAGCCCTTTCAGAACTCCGCCTCATCAAGGACGAATGGGAGGTGGAGCAGATGCGGATCGCCGTCGCGGCCACCGTGGAAGGTTTCGCCGACGTCGTCCGTGCACTTCCCCGCGCCCTGACCCACAAACGCGGCGAACGCGTCGTGGAAGGCGCGTTCTTTGCCAAGGCGCGCGAAGAAGGCAACGAACTGGGCTACGACACCATCGCAGCTTCAGGGAACAACGCCACAGTGCTGCACTGGAACCGCAACACGGGAACGGTCGACGCCGGCGATCTGCTCCTGCTCGACGCGGGCGTGGAAGCTGACTCCCTCTACACCGCCGATGTCACCCGCACCCTGCCGGCGAACGGCAAGTTCACCGACATCCAGCGGAAGATCTACGAAGCAGTGCTCGACGCCGCCGACGCCGGTTTCGCCGCTGCCCGTCCGGGAGTGAAGTTCCGCGAGATCCATACGGCAGCCACCACGGTGCTCGCCGAGCGCCTGGCCGAGTGGGGCCTGCTGCCGGTTTCCGTGGAGGAAGCCATCAGTCCCGAAGGCCAGCAGCACCGCCGCTGGATGCCGCACGGTACCAGCCACCACCTGGGCTTGGACGTCCATGACTGCGCCCAGGCCAAGCGGGAACTTTACCTGGATGGTGAGCTCGCCGAGGGCATGGTCTTCACGATCGAACCCGGCCTGTACTTCAAGGCCGAGGACCTCGCCATCCCGGCTGAATACCGCGGCATCGGTGTACGGATCGAGGACGACATCCTCATGACGGCGGATGGCCCGGTGAACCTGAGCGCCGCCCTCCCCCGAAAGGCCGACGACGTCGAGGCCTGGATGGCGGGAATCTACCAGGAGGGCTAGTTCCCGGCGTGGAAGAAAGCCGAAGGGGCCACCGGGATAATCCCGGTGGCCCCTTCGCTTTAATATTGCCCGCCTGCTACTGCCTGCCTGCCTGCTTACTGCCTGCCGGCGTCGTGCTCGGAGGCTTCAGGTGACTCTTGGCCGGCTTGGTTCTGGTCTGGCTGCGGCCTGCCATTGTCGGCGCTGCCCTGGTGGCTGTGCCGGGACTGCTGGCTCTGCTGGGGCTGTTGGCCCTGCTGCGGTTGCCCTTCGGGAACCCTGATGCCGTACTGGGGACGTCCGTCCGGCAGGTCCGGGTACCGTGCTGATGACGGTGCAGGCGCCGGGGCGGGCTGCGCAGGACGCGGTTCAGGTTCCCCGGGCTGCGGGGCGCGCTGGCCATAGGGGTCGTTCCAGGTGGATGGGCGTTCCGGGGCCTGGCCCGGCTGCTGGAACGGCTGGGACGGTTCCTGGCGCGAAGCGTAGCCCTGTCCCTGTCCTGCGGCCTGCGCCGGATTCATGGGCAACTGCTGGAGCAGGCGCCGGGCCTCGTTGGCAGCCTCGAAAGCCACAATGACGTCATAGTTGGTGGCCACCACCTGGCTGGTGGACGTGAAGTCACGCTTACCCCGCTGGGTGGCATAGGTGACAATGCCGAACAACATGAAGAAGGCCGCGCCCATGAGCACCGAGGTGATGATGGAGAACGGACCGCCGCCCGGCGTGAAGAAGGACAGCATGACGCCAACGAAGAGGCCGAACCACATGCCGCTCAGGGCACCTGACAGGGCAACCCGCGGGTAGCTGAGCCTGCCCGTGACGCGCTCCACCATTTTGAGGTCGTTGCCAACGATGGATACCAGCTGCACGGGGAACTGCTGGTCTGCGAGGTAGTCCACCGCCTTCTGGGCATCCAAATAGGAAGTGTAGGAGCCTACGGTGTCACCTTGCGGGACGCTCCGGGCTTCTTCGACGGCTTTTGGACCACCAAAAATGTTAGACATAGCCCCATTGTGTCGCATGGAGATGTGCAGGAGCTGGAATTCAGCTAAAAGAGAGCAGACTCGGTAGCCTGTAAATATGAGCACACATCCCTCACGCGTCTTTGTTGCGCGCCTGCTCGGCTTGGACGTCTTCGACCCCATGGGCGATCGTCTTGGCCGCTTGCGGGACGTCGTTGTGCTCTCCCGGGGCACCCGCGGAGCTCCGCATGTTGTGGGCATTGTTGTTGAAGTTCCCGGCAAAAAGCGCGTGTTCGTTCCGATGACCCGGATCACGTCCATCGACCAGACGCAGATCATTTGCACCGGCCTGGTGAACCTGCGTCGCTTCGAACAACGCGGGGCGGAAACCCTGGTGGTGGCCGAAATGTTCGATCGAAGGGTCACCTTGGCCGACGGCAGCGGGGACGCCACCATCGAGGACATCGCCATGGACCAGCACCGGTCCAAGGACTGGTTCGTGAGCAAGCTGTTTGTACGCCGCGGCCACTCGTTGTCTCCCCTGAGCCGGCTGCGGCGAAACGAAACGCTGATCATCGACTGGGCAGACGCCGTCACCGGTGCCCGCACCGAACCGCAGGCGGCAACGCAGTTCGTGGCAACGCACGAAGACCTCAAACCGGCCGACTTCGCAGAAGCGCTCCAGGAGATGAGCGACAAACGCCGCTTCGAGGTGGCCAGCGAGCTGCAGGACGAACGGCTCGCCGATGTCCTCCAGGAGCTCCCGGAAGACGACCAGGTGGAGATCCTTTCCGCACTGGACCTGGAACGCGCTGCCGACGTCCTCGAGGAAATGGATCCGGACGACGCCGCCGACCTTTTGGCGGAACTCCCCACGGCCCAGGCAGAGGAACTCCTGCAGCTGATGGAACCCCAGGAAGCAGAAGACGTCCGCCGCCTGCTGGAATATGACGAAGACACTGCCGGCGGTCTGATGACCCCCGTTCCCGTCATCCTGCCGCCCGAAGCCACGGTCGCCGAGGCCCTCGCGCACGTCAGGCGCGAAGAACTTTCGCCTGCGCTGGCCTCGTCCATCTTCATCACGCGTCCGCCGCTGGAGACTCCCACCGGCCGGTTCCTTGGTGTGGTCCACATCCAGCAGCTGCTGCGCTTCCCGCCTCCGGAGCCACTGGGGAACCTCGTGGACAAGAACCTGGAACCCCTTTCGGACCAGGCCCACATCAGTGAAGTAGCCCGGACGTTGGCCACGTACAACCTGAACTCCCTTCCCGTCGTCGACGACGATGGCCGCCTTGTGGGGGCGGTGACTGTTGATGACGTGCTGGATCACCTGTTGCCGGATGATTGGCGCGCCCACGAGGACGACGCCCCTATAAGGAAACTTGGAGGCCGCATTGGCTGATAACACCGCCACACGTTCAACCAAGTCCTCGGACCGGATGGCAAGCAGCCTCGACACTCCGCTCAGCGGCAGGAAACGCATCCTCCCCAAGTTCTCCCCCAACCCGGACGCTTTCGGGATCGCGACGGAGGGCTTTGCCCGCTTCATGGGCACACCGCAGTTCCTTCTTTACATGACCATCTTCTGTGTCTTCTGGCTGGCGTGGAACACCTTCGCGCCCACTGAATGGCAGTTCGACCGGGTGGAACTGGGCTTCACGCTCCTGACGCTCATGCTGTCCCTCCAGGCTTCCTACGCCGCTCCGCTCCTGCTCCTTGCCCAGAACCGGCAGGATGACCGGGACCGCGTATCCCTCCAGCAGGACCGCCAGCGGGCCGAACGGAACCTCTCCGACACCGAGTACCTCACCCGGGAACTGGCCTCTCTGCGCATCGCCCTGCGTGAAGTGGCTACCCGCGATTACGTCCGCGCGGAGCTGCGCAGCCTCTTGGAGGACATCATCGATGCCCAGGAGGAACTCCGGGACGGCGAAGCAGCGTCGGAGGAGGGCGAGTCGGCAAGTGAACGGGTGAAGGAAAAGCTGAAGGAAAAGCGGGACAAGTCCCGTGGTCCGCGCACGCAGCAGCTGCCGAAGGTCCGGCCCCGGCGGAATGCTCCATCGCAGTCCAGCCCCAAACCATCGACGTCCGATCCCGAAAGCCGAGCCTGACCCCATGAGCACCCCCGCCACTGAGGCGCTGCAAGCTGCCCTGGCGACCGTCATCGACCCTGAACTGCGGCGCCCCATCACGGAACTGGGCATGGTGGAGTCGGTAGCAGCCGGTGATGACGGAACCGTTCAGCTTGTTGTCCTCTTGACCATTGCGGGATGCCCGCTCCGCGAGACAATCACGGCAGATGCCACGGCGGCGTTGTCACAGGTTCCCGGGGTTAAGGCCGTGGACGTGGAGCTGAAGGTCATGACGCCGGAACAGCGCGACGCCCTCAAGGAACAGCTCCGGGGTCCCGGCGGCCAGCGCGGTATCCCCTTCACCAAGCCCGAATCGCTGACGAAGGTCTACGCCGTGGCCAGCGGAAAGGGCGGCGTTGGCAAGTCCTCTGTCACCGTGAACCTTGCCAGTGCCTTGGCGGCCCAAGGCTTGCGCGTGGGCATCGTGGACGCGGACGTCCATGGGTTCTCCGTCCCGGCGCTCATGGGCATCACGCAGAAACCCACCCAAGTGGACGACATGATTCTTCCCCCGGTGGCCTACGGCGTGAAAGTCATCTCCATTGGGATGTTCGTCGCCGGCAACCAGCCCGTTGCCTGGCGGGGTCCCATGCTGCACCGCGCTTTGGAGCAGTTCCTCACGGACGTCTATTTTGGGGACTTGGATGCGCTCTTCCTGGATCTGCCGCCGGGCACCGGAGACATTGCCATTTCCGTGGCGCAACTCTTGCCCAACGCCGAGATCCTGGTGGTCACCACGCCCCAGTCTGCCGCCGCGGATGTGGCCGAACGTGCCGGGACCATCGCCACCCAGACCGGACAAAAAGTGGCCGGCGTCATCGAGAACATGTCCTTCCTGGAAATGCCCGACGGCGGCCGGATGGAATTGTTCGGAAGCGGCGGCGGGGAGGTCCTCGCCGAGCGGCTCAGCAGCGCTGTGGGGGCGGAAGTTCCCCTGCTGGGACAGATACCTTTGGACATCGAACTGCGTGAGGGCGGGGATGCCGGCAAGCCCGTGGTCTTGTCCACGCGGGAGACCGCTGCGGGCCAGGCCATGAAGGCGATCGCCGCAAAGCTTGCCACCCGGCCACGGGGATTGGCGGGGATGCCGCTGGGGATCCAGCCCCGGTAGCAGCGGGAGCTTCCTGTTCCTAGGTAGCCTCGGTGTCGAACGGAGCAGGTTCGCCGGGAGCGAGGCGTTCGATCACGCGTGACGGAGCCTGGGCCCTCGCGGGTGCTGCCGAAGCAACGGTCGCAGCAGCTGCGGCAGCTCCGGCCGCGGGGGCTCCGGCGCTGACCGGTTTAGTGTCGTCTTCAAAGAGGGCATCCTTGATGATGCGCCGGGGATCGTACTGGCGGGGATCGTATTTCTTCCAGTCGACGTCATCGATGTCGATGCCGACTTCTTCCTTGATCTGTTCCCGGGCACCGGACGCCATCCGGCGTACTTCCTTGACCAGGTTGGCGAGCTTCTGCGTGTATTCGGGCAAACGGCTCGGTCCGATGATGAGTACGCCGATGATCAAGAGGACTATGAACTCCGGGCCGTTGATTCCAAACACGTTACGAAGATTACCCTGTCTGTGAACCCGCTCATAAACCAGCGGGATGAATGAGGGTGCGCAACCCCCGGAGCAGCCGTTCCAACCAGGTTTCGGAGGTTCCACTGGCTGCTTGGTGAGCCATCGAGTCGGCGGCGCGGACCAGTTCAGGAACGGCGTCGTCTGCTTTCTCCGCAGGCAAGTCGGACGAGTAGCTCAGCACGGCGGCCGACGTGCGGTACACGGCTTTCCACGGGTTGCCCTGGCTGAGTGACAATTGCGCGGAAGTGGCGCCTGCAGCAGCCGACGCGTTCGGGACCGGCAAGTGCTCTTCCATGACCGTCGCGTGATGGGTCCCGTTTTCCAGACGGATCTCCACGGCAGGATGGCCGTTGTGCCGGGTCACCTCGGCTGAAACCACCTGAAACCCCATCCCTGACAGTTCGGGGCATGCCCAGCCTTGGGAACGCAACGAGTCCAGCTCGGACGGACCGAGGACGCGGCCCGACTCCGGGACGGGACCGGACGCGGCACGTTCCGTAGGGCCTCCGAGCATCGCTGCCATCGACGACGCGCCGGCGTTACGGACCGCTCCGGCATCGTAAACCGCGTCTCCAGCCACGGTGTAGGCGGCCAAGGCCAAGGCGCCGGCGCTCACGGCAAGAGTCCCGGCAGCTATTCCGGCGGTCCTGATGCTGCGCCATGAAGTGCGCCTTACGAGCGGGTCGGCGGTGGCGGTTTGGTCCGCAAGCAACTGGGTCTGCTGGAGCAGCCGCCGGGTCAGGTCAGGGCTGGCTTCGGGGACCGCCGCACCGCGAAGGCGCTCCAGATACTGCCGCTCACGGTGCACTGCGGACCGGCACTCAGGACACAGCTCAACGTGCTCCGGATGACGCGTGTGGCGCAGGCCGCCCGCTTTGGACCGGGGCGGCGGACCCGGCAGGAATTTCCGACGAGGCATTGACTTCCTAGAGAATGCCGGCGATCCGGGGCATTTTCAGACGTGGCTTGCGCGCGGCTGCCGAGCGGGGGTCGCGGTGTGCGAGCTTCTCGCGAAGCATGGTGCGGCCCCGGTGGATGCGGGAGCGGACAGTGCCCAGTTTCACGCCAAGAGCTTCTGCGACCTCGTCATACGAAAGGCCCTCAAGATCACAAAGAACGACGGCGGCCCGGAAGTCCGGCGGCAGTTCCTCCAGGGCGCGCTGGACGTCGAGGTCAAGATTGTTGTGCTCGTAGCTCTGCTCGGGGCCAGGTTCACGGCCGGGAAGGCGGGACTCGGCGTCCTCGGCCAAGGCGTCGAAGCGGATACGGCTCTTACGCCGGGCCTGGTCCAGGAAGAGGTTGGTGGTGATGCGGTGCAACCAGCCATCGAGGGTTCCGGGCTTGAAGTTCTCCAGCGAACGGAAGACGCGGACGAAGACCTCTTGGGTGAGGTCCTCGGCGTCGAACTTGTTGCCTGTCAGGCGGTACGCGAGGCGATAAACCTTGGCGGAGTGGTTGGCAACCACTTCCTCCCAGCTGGGCATGACCCAGTCAGTCGCAGCCTCGTGGCTCTCCGATATTTGGACTGGCGCAGCATTCGATGCCGGCATCGTCCACTCCCCTCAAACTGTGGTTCACCTTTCCGGTGCCGGCCGCCGCGTGGATGACCGGACCACTATCATCCCAAGAATTTCTGGGAATTTCCTGACTGCAGCAGCTTTTTCCCGGACGGCATAACACCGGTTCCGCCGGTGCCGTAGAGAACACACGCAGGCACGGGGCCGAACGCCGGAGTAGCGTGCGCGAACACAGTAGTCTGGAGGTAAATCCCCTACACGCGGAAAGCGAACCCTTCATGAGCGCCGACAAGTCAACCAGCTGGTCCTACGCAGAGAACCTGCCTGCTGAGGACGAGGTCTTGTTGCGCGCCCGCGAGCGGTCCTTCGAACTCGGTGTAACCCCCGTCAGCCAAGGCGTGGGCGCGGTTCTGACCGTTCTGGCTGCTGCTTCCAAAGCCCAGACCGTGGTGGAAGTCGGTGCAGGAGCCGGCGTTTCCGGCGTCTGCCTGTTGCGCGGCTTGGGACGCCAAGCCGTACTGACCACCATCGACCTGGATGTCGAACACCTCAAGGCGGCGCGGCAGGCGTATCTGGAGTCAGGCTCCCCGGCGAACCGGATCCGCACCATCTCCGGGCGGGCGGCAGACGTATTGCCCCGCCTGACGGACAATGCCTATGACCTGGTTTTTATTGACGCAGACAAAGCAAACTTCCCTAAATACGTCGAGCAAGGAATACGGTTGCTCAAATCCAAGGGAACGCTTGTAGTCAATGATGCCTTGGATAAGGACCGGGTCTCCAATCCCGCAGCCCGCGATGCCACCACCACGGTTCTCCGGCAGGTAGGTAAAAGTATTCGCGAGGACGACCGCCTGGTTTCGGCAATGCTGCCCACCGGAGACGGCCTGCTGGTAGCGGTCAAAAAATAGGAATTTCTTTTAGGCAATGAATAAAAGACCTCGGATCCGGTCCGGGCCTTAAACCCAAAAGCAGCGCCCGGTGTCGGCCGGGCGCTGCTCCTAAACGTTTCTATTCGGTGACGCCTACCAGGCACTCCTTGAGGTTTTGGGCCTCTGCGGCATTCAGCTCCACCACCAACCGCCCGCCACCTTCAAGCGGCACGCGCATAATCAAGCTGCGGCCCTCTTTGGTCACTTCCATAGGGCCGTCGCCAGTACGTGGTTTCATAGCCGCCATTAGGAAAATCCCCTCCATTTGTCCCAAGTCACGCCCAACCCGGCCGGGCTGGATCCGCGTCGCAATTGCAGCCGGCGGCAACGCTTGGGAGGCCGCCTTGGCCGGGCACAATATGTGCTTTTGTCCTTGCTTGTATTCCATTATCCCGTACTTACCCGCCCGTAGCGAATCAATGGAATGCCTTACGGAGGATAGTCGCCGCCACCGGGCAATTGCGCCCATGCCCACAGCCACACCACCCAGACGATTTGGAGGAGGAGGAACATGAGCACCACCGTGCCCCGGTATGCCTTCGATCTGGAGAGCAGCGCAGCGCCAAGCGCCAGCGGAAAGAGCGGCAGGAGCATCCTGAATGTACTGGTCTGCGGGTGGAGGAAGACCAGCAAGTAGCCCATGTAAGCCGCGCACCACAACCTCAGTTCGGTCCCCAGGGCACGGACCGGCTTTGAAATCATCACAAGGACGAACAGTCCGGCGAAGACGAAGGGGGCCAAGACGCCGAGAACCGGCCCGAACAACATTCGCCCGGCATCGAACCAAGGCTTAAAAGGAACCAGGTCGTCCCCTCGCCATGCCGTCTCCGTGCGCGTGTAGGCGGTCGGGTCCCCGGTGACAGCCCACGCGATAATGGGCCAGGCCAATGCGCCGGTGCCAGTAGTCACCACCAACGCTGCCAAGGACAACAGCTTCGGTGTGGCGACGGCGCCGCCCACCTCACGGGCGGGGCCGAAGCGCCGCCAGAGGTGCCATACCAGGAGGAGGCCCACCATCGCAGCGAACGGAACGCCGGTTGGTCGGGAAAAACACATCAACAGCACCACCGGAACAGCGGCAAGGTAGTGACGCCGTACCACCAGGAGCAACGATGACGCCAGCAGCAGGAGATTGAGGGACTCAGCGTACGGAACCTGGAGGATGGGCGAGACCGGGAAGGTCGAAACAAAGACGACGCCCCACATCGCAGTGCGTCGACCGGTCACTTCCCGGAAGAGCTTGAAGATCACCAGGGCAGCACCCAACCCGGCCACCATGGCGATCGCAGTCAAGGACTGGAGCGTCCCGAGCCCGGTTATTGCGCTCAGGCCCCTGCCCAGGAAGGGGAAGAGCGCGTAAAAGGCCCAGGCGTTTTCTTTGACGACGCCGTTTTGGTCGACGGGCAAGGTGGCCGGGTAGCCATCCTCCGCCGCCCGTTGGTACCAGCGTCCGTCCCAAATGGTGATGAAGTTCCAGTAGTCGGGGGCCGGGGGAAACCATGGGTTGGTTCCCTGATGGATGGCTGCTGCCATGAAGATGGCGGCACTGACGAGCCGCGCGGCGACGAAAACCAAGGAAACCCGGAGCCACCAAGGCCACGCCGCCATCGCGGCTCCTGCCCGGACAACTGCGCCTGCGAGGTGCTTCGTTGCTCCCTCCGTGGCCGCCGGGGTTCCGGCTGCCCGGGAGGGAACCTGGTTGTTCACTGCGTGGCCCTCAGGTTTTCGCCACCCTCGGCCTGCGACTTCAGCTGATCCCGCAGTCGCCCAATTTCGCGGTCCTTTTCCAGCAACTGGTCCCTTAGTTGGTCCAGGACCTGGTCTACCTGGTCCATCCGGTATCCGCGAAGGCCGAGCCCAAAACGAACGTTGTCCACGTCGGCTGCGCCCGCTTGCTCCGGCAGGAGGACGGGCGGCAGGTTGGGGGTTGGTTCGTCCAAGCCGGCTCCCATCGGGCGGCCCCGGACGATTCCGGCTCCGAAATACAGAGCTGCCCCGACGAGGACGATCGCGAAAAATACCAGAAAAGAGCTCACAGCACCATCGTGCCAGAAGCAGTTGCCTACTCCGGGCGTTGCTCCCCCGTCGGCGTGGGCAGGGGTTCGCCGTGAAGCACACGGTGTACCGCGTCTGCGGGGTCATCCACCAACTGGATCAGGTCAAGGTCCTTTTCCGACACCATGCCCTCGGCCACCAGCGTGTCACGGATCCACTCGATCATCGGGCCCCAGAACCGGACACCCAAAAGGACGATCGGGAATGAGGTCACTTTGCGCGTCTGGACCAGCACCATGGCCTCGAACAGCTCATCGAGGGTTCCCAGGCCGCCCGGAAGCACTACGAAGCCTTGGGCGTACTTGACGAACATCGTCTTCCGGGCGAAGAAATACCTGAAGTTGATGCCGAGGTCCACCCAAGGATTCAGCCCCTGTTCGAACGGCAGCTCGATCCCCAAACCGACGGAAACGCCGTTGCCCTCCACGGCTCCTTTGTTGGCAGCTTCCATGGAACCCGGGCCACCGCCCGTGATGACGGCTACGCCGGCTTCGGCCAGCTTGCGTCCCACGTCCACTGCCATCTCGTAGAACTCTGTGCCCGGCTTGGTGCGGGCGGAACCAAAGACACTGACAGCGGGCCCGATGTCGGCCAAAGCCCCAAAGCCCTCTACGAACTCGCTTTGGATGCGCAGTACCCGCCAGGGGTCGGTATGGATGAACTGTCCGGCGCCGCTTGTATCCAGCAGGTGCTGGTCCGACATTCCGGTATCTGCCTGTTTACGCCGCAGTTCCAGGGGGCCTTTATGCTTGGCCGGCGCTGCCGCGGAAGGAAGCGCCGCGTTGCTCCCCCCTCGGCCGTTGGCGTCGGGGTTGGGAACTGGATGCTGGCTGATACTCATTGCCCAAGGCTAACGCCTAAGAATGCGAGTATCCGCACTTGGCGCACAAGCTCGCATTGCAGTCTCATATCCGGCTGAAAAACAGGTTTCTGTTCAGTCACGATCTCAAAGAAGTTGCCGTGATCGTGGTCATAATTGCTGCGTAGTTCGCTAGATTCAAGCTATGACTACTCAAGTGCCCGGCGATGCGCTCGTCTCCCTGAACAGCGTCAACAAGCATTACGGTCAATTGCACGTCCTCAAAGACATCAACCTTCAGGTCAAGAAGGGTGAAGTTGTAGTGGTCATCGGACCCTCCGGCTCCGGTAAGTCCACGTTGTGCCGTGCCATCAACCGTTTGGAAACGATCGACGACGGCGAGATCTCGATCGACGGAAAGAAGCTCCCCGAAGAGGGCAAGGAACTGGCCCACCTCCGTGCCGACGTCGGCATGGTCTTCCAGTCCTTCAACCTCTTCGCCCACAAGACGATCCTCGAGAACGTCACGCTGGGTCCCATCAAAGTCAAGGGCGTCGCGAAGGGTACGGCCGAACGCGAAGCCATGGCCCTCCTGGAGCGCGTCGGCGTCGGGCATCAGGCACCGAAGCTTCCTGCGCAGCTCTCCGGCGGCCAGCAGCAGCGTGTGGCCATCGCCCGGGCCCTGGCGATGAAGCCCAAGGTGATGCTCTTCGATGAGCCCACCTCCGCGCTCGATCCGGAAATGATCAACGAGGTCCTCGATGTCATGATCCAGTTGGCCAAGGAAGGCATGACGATGATCGTGGTCACCCACGAGATGGGCTTCGCGCGCAAGGCAGCCGACCGCGTTGTGTTCATGGCGGACGGACAGATCGTCGAAGACGCCAAGCCTGAGGAATTCTTCACGAACCCGCAGAGCAACCGGGCCAAGGACTTCCTGTCCAAACTCCTGACCCACTAGCTCCTGACGGCCTTCACCCTGGCCACCAGGAATCGCACCCCCGGCCGTACACCGGCCATCCACTGAAAGGAACGTCATGAAGTCTCTGATTACCCGGAGGAAGTCACTCCTGGTTGCCGCATCGGCTGCGCTTGCCCTCTCGCTGAGCGCCTGCGGTGGCGGCGGGAGCTCGACGACTCCCCCCGTAGCGTCTGCGAGCTTCGAAGCAGGCACCACCATGGAGAAGCTCAACAAGGCACAGAAGATCACCATCGGTACCAAGTTCGACCAGCCGCTCTTCGGCCAGAAGGGCCTTGACGGCAAGCCGGTCGGTTTCGACGTTGAAATCGGCAAGGCAATCGCCGCCAAGCTGGGCATCCCGGCAGACAAGATCGAATGGGTCGAGACCGTTTCGCAGAACCGCGAATCGTTCATCGAGCAGGGCCGCGTTGACCTGGTCATCGCCACGTACACCATCAACGACGCCCGCAAGGAAAAGGTCTCCTTCGCTGGCCCGTACTACGAAGCCGGCCAGGCACTGCTGGTCAACAAGGACGACAACTCCATCACCAAGCCGGAGGACGTCAAGGGCAAGAAGGTCTGCTCCGTCACTGGTTCCACCCCTGCCAAGACCATCGCCGAAAAGTACGGTGCTGAAGTTGTTCCGGCCGCTACCTACACCGCTTGCCTCGAGCCGCTGCGCAACAAGCAGGTTGTCGCCGTGACCACCGACAACGTCATCCTGGCCGGTTACGTGGACAAGGAACCGGATGCCTTCAAGCTCGCCTCGGATGAAACCTTCACCAAGGAGCCTTACGGCATCGGCCTGAAGAAGGACGACACGGTTTTCCGCAACTGGATCAACGACCAGCTTGAAGCCATCCAGAAGGACGGCGACTACAAGAAGGCTTGGGAAGCTACGGCAGGCAAGGTCATCAAGACCGCACCTGAGCTTCCGGCCGTCGACCGCTACTAGCAGTCAGTCCAGCAGCTGCCGCCGTCCCTCCCATGGGACGGCGGCAGTTCCTGAACCAGGACCCTGTTCCGTGATCAGCTGCAGCAAAAGGAAGCCATGGACGCCGTCATAGCAAGCCTCCCCCAATACTGGGACGGATTTCTCCGCACCCTCTACCTCTCCGTCATCTCAGGAATCATCGCCCTCGTCGTAGGAACCATCCTCGCGGCCATGAGGGTCTCGCCCGTTGCTGCGCTCCGCGGCTTCAGCATGTTCTACGTGGAAGTCGCCCGGAACACGCCACTGACGATCATCTTCTTCTTCTCCGCAATCGTCCTCCCCAGGCTGGGAGTGAAGTTCGACCAATTCGAAGTCGCCGCAATCATCGCACTGAGCAGCTACACGGCCGCCTTCATCGCCGAAGCCGTCCGTTCCGGCGTTAACAGTGTTCCGGTGGGACAGGCAGAAGCAGCCCGAAGCGTCGGCATGACCTTCACCCAGGTTTTGGGCTTCATCGTCCTGCCCCAGGCTGTCCGCACCGTGGTTCCGCCCTTGATCAACATCCTGATCGCCTTGGTCAAGAACTCTTCGGTTGCCGGCGCCTTCTTCGTCCTCGAGTTGTTCGGCTACGGCCGCCAGCTCTCCAATGACTACGGCAACCAGGTCCTTTGGATCCTGCTCGGGGTGGCGTTCTTCTACCTCCTCATCACGGTTCCTTTGGGCCTCCTGGCGCACTTTGTTGAACGAAAGGTGGCGATTGCCCGATGACCTCGGTCCTTTACGACGTCCCGGGGCCCAAGGCCCGCCTCTACTCGCTCATCGGTTCGGCGGCCGGGATCGTCCTGATCCTTGGCGTGCTGGCCATCGCCGTCATCACGCTTGCGCAGCAGGGCATTTTCGACGCCGACCGCTGGGAAATCTTCTACGGTCCCATGGCGCCGGATGTCTGGAACCTGATCGGCCAGGGCATCATCTCCACGCTGACCGCGGCGGCCGTGGCAGCGATCATTGCCTTTCCGCTGGGAATTGCGCTCTGCCTCCTGAGAATCTCATTGATCCCGTGGGTTCGGATTCCGACGCAGGTGGTCCTCGAGTTCCTCCGCGGCATGCCGGTCGTCCTCATGATGTTGTTCGTCCTGCTGGTGTTCGCCACCGGACAGTTCCAAGCGGTGGTTGTGGGCCTGGTGCTCTACAACGCCGCCATCTTCGCCGAGATCCTGCGTGCAGGCATCCAGTCGCTGCCCAAGGGCCAACGTGAAGCCGGCCTGGCCATCGGCCTGCGCAGCTTCCAGTCGCGCATGATTATCGAATTCCCGCAGGCTGTACGCCGCATGTTGCCGTCCTTGGTGGCGCAGCTCGTCGTGCTCCTGAAGGACACGTCGCTCGGCTACATCGTGGGCTACGAGGAACTGCTCCGGAAGATCCAGATCATGGCTGACTTCCTGGGTCCGGACTTCCTGTTCCCCGCGTTCTTCGTGGGCGCTGCGATTTACATCCTGATCAACCTCACGGTCTCCCGGATCGCGATCTGGATCGAACGCCGCGGCTCCAAGAAGGCCGCGGGCGGTGTGGCAGCACCCAGCCTCCGGACAGGCCTCATCGTGGGCGGCAACGATCCCGTCGCCGACGATTCCGTCGAGGGGCCGGGCAAGAAGTAAAGGGCACCAGAGAACAAGAAGAGGTCCGCAGCCCTGGGGCTGCGGACCTCTTCTTTTGCGTCGGGGCTACTGACCCAGCCACGTCCTCAGGGCACGCAGGCACTCACGGATGGCATCGGCGTCGACGTGTTCATTGTCCTTGTGCGCCAGCAGCGGGTCTCCGGGTCCGAAGTTCACCGCCGGGATGCCCAACTCACTGAAGCGCGCGACGTCGGTCCAGCCGTATTTGGGCTTCGGCTCGGCTCCCACTGCGGCCACGAAGGACGCTGCGGCGGGGTGGTTCAGGCCGGGACGCGCACCAGCTGCGGCGTCGGTACGGACGACCTCGAAGCCTTCAAGCAGTTCCCGCACGTGGGCTTCGGCTTCATCCGGAGTCTTGTCCGGCGCAAAACGGTAGTTGATCTCCACCACGCAGCGGTCCGGGATGACGTTTCCGGCCGTTCCGCCGTTGATCTTCACGGCGTTGAGGCTTTCCCTATAGTCGAGACCGTCCACGTTGATGGTGCGCGGTTCATAGGCAGCCAGCCGGGCAAGGATGGGAGCTGCAGCATGGATGGCGTTGCTGCCCATCCACGCGCGGGCCGAATGCGCCGTTTCTCCCAGCGTGGTTGCTTCGAAGCGGCTGGTGCCGTTGCAGCCACCTTCCACCGTGCCGTGGGTGGGTTCCAGGAGGATGGCGAAGTCGCCGTCCAGCAGGTCGCCGTGGTTCCGTACCAACCGGCCAAGGCCGCTCTTGACGGCCTCCACTTCCTCGTGGTCGTAGAAAACAAACGTGACGTCCCGGTCAGGTTCCCGGCCGCCGTCGAACAGTGTTGCCGCCAAGGCGAGCTGCACGGCAACCCCGCCCTTCATATCCGTGGTGCCGCGGCCGAAGAGTATGCCTTCGCCGGGGACCCCCGACTCCCAGGTTGCAGGCACGGTTCCCAGCGAACCGGGGACCGTGGGAAGCGGGACGGTGTCCAAGTGGCCTGCGAGGATGACGCGCTCCGGGCGGCCCAGCTCCGTTCGGGCAATGATGGCGTCGCCGTCGCGCACCACTGTGTACTGGGGCAGGGCGCGCAGGGCGGCTTCGACCGCATCGGCCAGTTCGGTCTCGTTGCCGGAGACGCTGTTGATATCAATAATGGCCGAAGTCAGTAAAGCGACGTCCTGGCGCAGGTCGAGGAGGGCAGGTGCGGAGTTCAGGGTCACCCCTCCACCTTAACTGCTCGGCACCGCGCAGCAGGGACAGCGAATACGACTCCAGTCCTTGGAACGGGTTTCAGCCGCACCGCGCCCGGTAGCTAAACTTGGGGCCATGACTGAAACTGCTTCTTCCGCTGTGCCCGTAACCGCGTCCGTTAGCGACCGATCAGCTTACGGATTCGGCCTTGCCACGATCGCTACCTCGGCCTCCGGGGAAGCAACCGTACTGGATGTCTGGTACCCCTCCCCCGCGTTGGGCGTAGCAGCCGACACCCTGAGGGACGTCGACAACGCCGACCCTGCACTGACTGCCCTCGCCGAGGACGGCAAGGACGCCGATCGCGGCACCGAGCAGAAGGTGGTGTTCGCCCAGATCGACTTGGACGCTGCCCCGGCCGACACGGCTGACGCCTACCTCCGTCTGCACCTGCTTTCACACCGCTTGGTCAAGCCGAACAGCATCAACCTGGACGGTATCTTCGGCAAGCTCCCCAACGTTGTGTGGACCAACTTCGGTCCGGCCGCCGTGGAAGGCTTCGAGCTGACGCGCGCACGCCTGCGCAAGCGCGGCAACGTGGTGGTCTACGGCGTGGACAAGTTCCCCCGCATGGTGGACTACGTCGTCCCCACCGGCGTTCGCATCGCCGACGCCGACCGTGTCCGCCTGGGTGCCCACCTTGCCGAAGGCACCACTGTGATGCACGAAGGCTTCGTCAACTTCAACGCCGGCACCCTGGGCACGTCCATGGTCGAAGGCCGTATCTCCGCAGGCGTAGTGGCCGGCGACGGCACCGACGTCGGTGGCGGCGCGTCCATCATGGGCACGCTGTCCGGTGGCGGCAAGGAGAAGATCGCCCTGGGCGAGAGGGTCCTGTTGGGCGCCAACTCGGGTGTAGGCATCAGCATCGGTGACGACTCCGTGGTGGAGGCGGGCCTCTACGTGACCGCCGGCACGCGGGTCCGCGTGCCGGGCCCCAAGGACGAGAACGGCGAGGACACCAGCCAGATCATTAAGGCCGTGGAGCTTTCCGGTGTCCCCAACCTCCTGTTCCGCCGCAACTCCACCACCGGTGGCGTCGAGGTCCTGCCCCGCAAGGGCCAGACCGTGGAATTGAACGAGGCTTTGCACGCCAACTAGCAGGAGACCAACTGTGCGCCGTTTGCGCCGCATCATCGTCATGGTGCTGGCCTTGGCCTTGGTGGCCGGCGCCGTTTACGCCATAGTCGCCGTGCTGCAGCGCTCCGAGACACTGGTCTCGGAGCGCTGCGTCGCTGTGGTGGGCTCAGCCAGCTTCGAACTCGCCACAGACCAAACCGCGAACACGGCGCTCATTACGGCTGTGGCCGTCCGCCGTGGTCTGCCTCCGCGCGCGGCCAGCATTGCCCTGGCAACGGCGATGCAGGAGTCACGCCTGCGGAATATCAACTATGGGGATGAGGCCGGCCCGGATTCCCGCGGACTGTTCCAACAGAGGCCATCCCAAGGCTGGGGAACCGAAGCCCAGGTCATGGATCCCACCTACGCCGCGAATGCTTTCTATGACGGGCTGGTGAAGATTCCCGACTACGAAAGCATGGAAATCACGCAGGCGGCGCAGGCAGTCCAGAGGTCGGCCTTCCCGCGCGCGTATGCCCAGCATGAACCCATGGGACGTGCCTTCGCTTCTGCCCTGACGGGTCATTCCGAAGCAGCGTTGGACTGCGAGTTGAGGATGCCGGAAGCGGCCGGTGACCCTGCCGCCGTCGTGGATGAACTCACGACGGCGTTCGGCACCCAAGTGGCCGGCGTCGAGGGACGGTCGGTGCGCCTTGAGGTGACGGGCCCGCAGGCGTGGGCTGTGGCCCATTGGGCCGTGGCCAATGCCAAGGCACTGTCGATTACCCAGGTTGATGCGGCCGGCCGGACCTGGAACAGGGAACAGCGCAAAGGCTGGACCGACTCTGCGGCGGCATCGGACGGTGTGACCATCACGGTGTCAGCCCCCACCACCTAGGCGACAGGTTCAGGCAGCAGGCCTAGGCAAGAAGCTCCACCACCGGCTGGACGTAGCTGCGGAACACATCCGGCTGGGACAGGAGCCTATGGCTCATGAAGATCGTGCTCGGCTCCAGGTACCAGGCCCGTGGCTCAGTCAGCGGAAGCTCGATGATGGTGAGGTCGAAGTCGCGCGAGCTCCGCCCCACTTCCAGGAGCCGGTCCTCCACCAGCTCGTTGAGGACGTTGGTGACTCCGTTGGCTTCGCGGGCCGCTTCGAGATCCGCGTATTCGTCGATCCTGTCCGTGGCCCAGGCCAGTGCAGCTCCAAAGTGCGCCTGCAACACCCTTTGTAGGGCCGGTGAGTTGCCGAAGGCCTTGAAACTGGGTGGAGTAAGCTCCTGGGCCGGTTCGGGATAGGACTTGACGAGCTTCTCCCACCACGCTTCCCATTCGGTTTTCAGCGCGCTGATACCTCCCACGTCCGAGGTGAGGTGGCTATGGTCGGCTTGGCGGATCTTGGGAGCGGCGTGGGCCAGCATCGGCTTTCCGACGCCGTCGAGTCCGGCTACGTCCCGCAAGTACAAGGCGATGAGCATCGGCCCTGACGTGTCCATGGTGATGCGCCATCCCGGGCCGCCTGACTCATGCATCCGAATTCCTCCCTTGGACAGGGTTCCCGACATGTCCCAGTCTATTCCTGAAGGGCCCCGGGGGTAACGGCCCGGGGGCACGGCTTCCGGGGTTAGGCCCGGGCCGAAGCCGCCTGAAGGGTTTGGAGGTGTGCTTCCAGGACGTCGCTGCACATGGCCGCGGTCATCCATTCAGGCTGCAACAGCGTATGCATGCATAATCCGTCCACAGTGGCCAGGAGGCGTTCCGCTTCCGTCACCAGCGCCTGCGGGTTGTCGACGTCCTGTGGACGCAACAGCACCATCAACCGGCCGATGACGGCGGCGACCGAACGGTGGCTGCGTTCGGCTTCGGGGGCCAACACCGGGGTGATCCGCGCTGCCTGCCGGAAAGCCATCCATACGCAGGCGTCCACGGCCGATTCCTCATCCAAGGGCAGGAGCTGACCCAGGAGGTTCAGAACGGCATTGTGGTGTTCAGCGCCCTCACTATCTTCTACCAGCGCCAGAGCCGCTTCCAGGCGGGCAACAATCCGGTCCACAACGGAGGCGAAGGAGTACACCAGGAGTTCATCGCTGCTGGCGAAATAGTGGCGGACCGATCCGACGGCGAGCCCCGCTTCATCGGCCACCTCGCGGAGTGATGCCCTATGCAAGCCGTCGCTGGCAATGATGCGAAATACGGCTTGGACAACTTCCTGGCGCCGGACTTCGGCATCAACAATTTTGGGCACCAGTATTTTCTAGCACGAATGTGCTTCCACCACGCTCAACACTGAGCGGCGTGGCTCCGATTTCCGATAGCGTAGACACCATGAAAATTCTTGTCACGGGCGGCACCGGCTATATCGGTTCGCACACCGTTTTGTCCCTCCAGGAAGCCGGCCACGACGTCGTCGTTCTCGACAACCTCGTGAACTCCAGCGAAGAGTCGCTGCGGCGGGTGTCTGAACTGACAGGCAAAACCGCCGCCTTCCACGAGGTGGACCTGGTGGACGAGCCGGCCGTCGAGGCGGTCTTCGGCCAGCACGACATCGACGCGGTCATCCACTTCGCGGGCCTGAAGGCAGTGGGCGAATCAGTCCAGGAGCCCTTGGCCTACTACTACAACAACATCGTGGGCACGCTGAACCTTCTCCGCGTCATGGACAAGCACAACGTCCGATCGATCGTTTTCAGCTCCTCGGCAACTGTCTATGGCGAACACAACCCGATCCCCTACATCGAGAAGATGGAGATCGGCGCCAACAATCCGTACGGCCGCACCAAGGAACAGATCGAGGACATCCTCTCCGATCTTGGCAACGCCGATGACCGCTGGCATATAGCACTGCTGCGCTATTTCAACCCGGTGGGCGCCCATCCCTCGGGCCGGATCGGCGAAGACCCGCAGGGCATCCCGAATAACCTCGTTCCGTTCATTGCCCAGGTTGCCGTAGGCCGCCGCGAGAAGCTCATGGTCTTCGGCGGCGACTACGACACCCCTGACGGCACCGCCCAGCGTGACTACATCCACGTGGTTGACCTCGCGGAGGGGCACGTGGCCGCATTGAACTACATCGCGTCCCGCCAGGGCGTCCGCCGCTGGAACCTCGGTTCGGGCAAAGGATCCTCGGTGCTGGAAGTCCTCCGCTCGTTCGAGAAAGCCGTGGGCCGGCCCATCCCCTACGAGATCACGGGACGCCGCGCAGGAGACCTACCTGCCTTCTGGGCCGACGCTTCCTCCGCTTTGGCAGACCTTGGCTGGTCCACTACCAAGACCGTGGACCAGATGTGCGAAGACCACTGGCGCTGGCAGAAGAACAACCCGTACGGATACAACGCCACCGAGCCTGCCGCGGCCCAAGCCTAGGCGGGCACCTCTTCGGTGACCAACGACGGCGGCCGCCCACCTCGCGCGAGGTGGGCGGCCGCCGTCGTTATTGGCTCTGCTGCACTATCAGTTGGCCGGGTAGTTGCGCTCCGGCTCCCCCGTGTAGAGCTGTCGCGGACGGCCGATCTTGGTCTGGGGATCGTTGATCATCTCACGCCACTGGGCAATCCAGCCCGGGAGGCGTCCGATGGCGAAGAGAACGGTGAACATCTTCTCCGGGAAGCCCATGGCCTTGTAGATGAGGCCGGTGTAGAAGTCGACGTTCGGGTACAGCTTGCGCTGGATAAAGTAGTCGTCCGCGAGGGCCTTTTCTTCCAGGCGCATGGCGATGTCCAGCAGTTCGTCGTTACCGCCGAGCTTGCTGAGGACCTCGTGGGCCGTGGCCTTGATGATCTTCGCACGGGGGTCGTAGTTCTTGTAGACACGGTGCCCGAAGCCCATGAGGCGGACGCCGTCTTCCTTGTTCTTGACCTTCTCCATGTAGTCCTCAGGCTTGATGCCCTCGGCCTGGATCTGGCGGAGCATCTTCAGCACGGCCTCGTTGGCACCGCCGTGGGCAGGGCCGAAGAGTGCGTTGATGCCTGCCGAAACGGAGGCGAAGAGGTTTGCGTTGGACGAACCCACCAGGCGCACCGTGGACGTGGAGCAGTTCTGCTCGTGGTCGGCGTGCAGGATGAGCAGGAGATCCAAAGCCTTGACCACAACGGGGTCGAGCTCGTACTGCTCAGCCGGGAGGCCGAAGCTCAGGCGCAGGAAGTTCTCCACGAGGTTCATGGAGTTGTCCGGGTACAGCATGGGCTGGCCGATGGACTTCTTGTGGGCGTAGGCAGCGATCACCGGAAGCTTGGCCATGAGCCGGATGGTGGAAACTTCCACGTGTTCGGCGTTGAACGGATCCAGCGAGTCCTGGTAGAAGGTGGACAGCGCGGAAACAGCCGAGGACAGCACCGGCATCGGGTGGGCGTCGCGCGGGAAGCCGCCGAAGAAGCCCTTCAGCTCCTCGTGCAGCAGGGTGTGGCGACGGATGCGCTGATCGAACTCTTCCAGTTCGGTGGGGGTCGGCAGGTTGCCGTAGATCAGCAGGTAGGAAACTTCCAGGAAGTTCGAGTGCTGTGCGAGCTGCTCAATGGGGTACCCGCGGTAGCGCAGGATGCCTGCGTCACCGTCAATGTACGTGATGGCCGATGTGGTAGCTGCGGTGTTCATGAAGCCGGGGTCATAGGCAACGGCGCCCGTCTGCTTCAGCAGCTTGGAAACGTCATAGCCTTCGTTTCCTTCTACAACCTTGATGCGCGGCAGTTCAAGTTCGCCGCCGGCATGGCGCAGTGTCGCGCTGGTGGTCTCAGTCATGGAGTCCCCTTCACGAGGCCTCTGGGCCTCTATAGAACGCTTGTCCAATCAACTTCTGGTGACGCCGTGTTCTGCCCTGCTGTTGCAGGACTCCAACGGCCGGAGTGCTTTCTTATTGAAGGCCACCATTGATAGTCAATTAAAAAGCTACCGCCAGTAACCGTCGGGAACTAATCCAAGCCCAACGATTACTGGCGGAAACACGCTAATTGTGCCGCAAGTCACAGCTTCGTTATGCGACCGAGTTCAACCTCTTCACAGCCGCGTCGATTCGTTCGTCCGTGCCAGTCAACGCCACGCGAACGAAGCCGCTGCCCGCCTCGCCATAGAACACGCCTGGTCCCACCACGATGCCCAGCCCGGCGAACCGTGCCACGGTATCCCACGTGGCTTCTCCGGCCGTCGACCACAAGTAGAGTCCCGCGTCGGAGTCGTGAATGGTCAGTCCAAACTTCTCCAGCGCCGGAACCAGCCTCTCGCGGCGGCTCCTGTAGAGGTCCTTCTGCGCCAGGACATGGTCGGCGTCGCCCAATGCCACCCGCATGGCTTCCTGCACCGGGTAGGGCACAATCATTCCGGCATGCTTACGGCTGTTAACCAGGTTCGCCATGATGGCGGCGTCGCCGGCCACGAACGCGGCCCGGTAGCCGGCCAGGTTGGATTGCTTGCTCAGGGAGTACACACTCAGCAGCCCGTCAGTGGAACCACCAGTAACGCGCGGGTCCAGCACACTGGGTACCGGTTCTCCCCCGCGTTGGGCGTCCCAAGCACCCCAGCCCAGTTCCGCATAGCATTCGTCCGATGCCACCACAGCGCCGTTTTCCCGGGCCTGGGCGACGATTCGCCGCATGGATTCGACGTCCCTGACGCTGCCCGTCGGGTTGCCCGGCGAGTTGATCCAGACCAACCGCACCTTGGCGCGGGTGGCGGCATCAAGTTCGTCAAGGTCATCCGCGGCAACGGCCGTGGCTCCGGCAAGCGTGGCACCGATGTCGTAGGTCGGGTAAGCCACCGTGGGGCGCACCACCACATCGCCGCTTCCCAGACCCAGGAGGAAGGGAAGCCAGGCGACCAGTTCCTTGGAACCCACAGTAGGCATCACGTCGCGGGGGTGCAGGCCGGGGACGCCACGACGGCTGGCGAACCAATCCACCACAGCCTGGCGCAGCGGTGCAGTGCCGTGGACAGTGGGATAACCGTGGGCATCCGATGCCGACGCCAAGGCCTCACGGATGAGGCCCGGCGTGGGATCCACGGGAGTTCCGATGGAGAGGTTGACTACTCCGTCAGGGTGCTTCGAAGCGGTCGCAACATACGGCGCCATGGCCTCCCACGGGTAATCGGGAAGGTTAAGGCCGAACGCGGGCGCCGCGGAAATCAAGGGCGCAGCCACCTCTAGTGGTCTTGGTTCTGCGGCGGCAGGGCGGCAATGAACGGGTGGTCCTTGCCGGTGTTCCCGATCTTCGCAGCACCGCCCGGAGAGCCAAGGTCGTCAAAGAATTCGACGTTGGCCTTGTAGTAGTCGGCCCACTCTTCCGGGGTGTCATCCTCGTAGTAGATGGCTTCCACCGGGCACACGGGCTCGCAGGCACCACAGTCGACGCATTCGTCGGGGTGAATGTAGAGGGAACGCTCACCTTCGTAAATGCAGTCAACAGGGCATTCTTCGATGCACGCCTTGTCCTTGACATCCACACACGGCTGCGCGATTACGTACGTCACGTCCCAGACCTCTCAACGGTTTGTCCCGGCAACAGGCCGGGTAATACTCCCGACAATATGCCGGGCACTGAACTTCCAACCTATTATCCATCAGTGCCGCGACGCCAACCTAGCCCGCGTCATAGTATGAATCGGTGACCCAAACGCTGCCGCCCGTTCAATTCCTCCAGACAGCCGAGCCCGGTACACGGGTAGTGGTGCGCTACAGGATTGCCGACGGCCTCACGGATGCACTGGGCTACTTGCTGGAGGCCGGCGAAACCAGCTGCACCGTGCGGACCCGGACGTCCGATGTCGAAATTCCCTTGGAATTGGTGATCGCAGCCAAGCAGGTACCGCCCCCTCCGCCGCGGCGTCAGCCGACCGTGCGCTGAGAGGTTCAGTCTTCCCTTGCCGTTGACGCAACGTCGACGGCGGCATTCCACCGGGCGCGAAGACGGCTGGCGACCAAGAGCATGATGAACGTCACGCCGGCGATGCCGTAGACCCAGACGTTTCCCGCGACGTCCGCCAGGACCAATTGCTTGGCGGGACCGCCCGAGGACAGCACCCCCACCGCAGCGTAGGTCACAATGCCGGCCACCGCCGTCGGGACAACCGAACGGCGCCATGCCGCCAGCCACAGCTGTACGGAAGCCAGCAACAGCAGCGCGGCACAAATGCCCCAGGGAAGTTCGACGCCGGCCACGGATACCGTCTGCCGGTGCAGGGCCGTGCCCGCAAGGGACACGAAAAGAGCCGCCAGTACGGCTGCAGCAATGCTGCGGGCTGTACTGGCGGCTCCCCTCTTCATGCAGAGATTCGGTTCCCTGCGGCGACTATGCGCGGGCGCGGGCGCGGTTGGCCTTCGCGCGCTCGTTCGAGTCCAGGATCACCTTGCGGATGCGGATGTCCTCCGGGGTGACCTCAACGCACTCGTCCTCGCGGGCGAACTCGAGCGACTCTTCCAGGGTGAGCTCACGCGGCGGGGTCAGGTTCTCGAAGGAATCCGAAGAAGCCGCACGCATGTTGGTGAGCTTCTTTTCCTTGGTGATGTTCACATCCATGTCGTCGGCGCGGGAGTTCTCGCCGACGATCATGCCTTCGTAGACCTCGGAGGTGGGCTTCACGAAGAAGGAACCGCGCTCTTGGAGGTTGATCATGGCGAACGGAGTCACAACACCGGCGCGGTCGGCGATCATCGAACCGTTGGTACGGTATTCGATCGGGCCGGCCCACGGCTCGTAGCCCTCGGAAATGGAAGCCGCGATACCGGCACCACGGGTGTCCGTGAGGAACCGGGTACGGAAGCCGATAAGGCCACGGGCGGGAACGATGAATTCCATGCGGCACCAGCCGGTGCCGTGGTTGGCCATGTTGGTCATGCGACCCTTGCGGGCAGCCATGAGCTGCGTTACGGCACCCAGGTACTCTTCAGGCACGTCGATGGTCATGTGTTCCATCGGCTCGTGCAGCTTGCCGTCGATGGTCTTGGTGACTACCTGCGGCTTGCCGACGGTGAGTTCGAAGCCTTCACGACGCATCTGCTCAACGAGGATGGCCAGCGCGAGCTCGCCACGGCCCTGGACTTCCCAGGCGTCGGGACGCTCGGTGGGGAGCACCTTGATGGAGACGTTACCGATCAGTTCCTTGTCCAGGCGGTCCTTCACCTGGCGCGCGGTGACCTTGGCACCCTTGACCTTGCCGGCCAACGGCGAGGTGTTGATACCGATCGTCATGGAGATCGCGGGATCGTCCACCTTGATCAGGGGCAGCGGCTGCGGGTTTTCCAGGTCGGTGAGCGTCTCACCGATGGTGATGTCTTCAATGCCCGCGACGGCAACGATCTCGCCGGGTCCTGCGGATTCAGCCGGTACGCGCTCCAGTGCCTTGGTGGCCAGGAGCTCGGTGATCTTGACGGTCTTCAGCTCGCCGTTCTGGCGGGCCCACGCAACCTGCTGGCCCTTGCGGAGGGTGCCGTTGTAGATGCGGAGCAGGGCGAGGCGACCAAGGAACGGGGAGGCGTCCAGGTTGGTCACGTGTGCCTGCAGCACGCCTTCCGGGTTGTACGTCGGGGCCGGAATGTGCTCGATGATCGTCTTGAACAGGGGCTCAAGGTCCTCGTTCTCCGGAGCCGAGCCATTGGCCGGCTGTTCGAGGGATGCGCGGCCGACCTTGGCTGCTGCGTAAACGACCGGAACTTCCAGGACCTTGTCCAGGTCCAGGTCCGGAACTTCGTCGGCGAGATCGGAGGCCAGGCCCAGGAGGAGGTCCATGGACTCGTGCACAACCTCGTCGATACGGGCGTCGGGGCGGTCGGTCTTGTTGACCAGGAGGATCACCGGCAGGTGGGCAGCCAGTGCCTTGCGGAGGACGAAGCGGGTCTGCGGAAGGGGACCTTCGGAAGAGTCGACCAGCAGCACGACGCCGTCAACCATCGAGAGCCCGCGCTCAACTTCGCCACCGAAGTCGGCGTGGCCGGGGGTGTCGATGACGTTGATGGTGATGGTCTCGCCATTGGAGGACGGGCCGTTGTAGGCAACCGTGGTGTTCTTGGCGAGGATGGTGATGCCCTTTTCGCGCTCCAGGTCACCGGAATCCATGACGCGGTCCTCAACCTCGCCGTGGGAGGCGAAGGAGTTGGTCTGCTTGAGCATGGCATCGACCAGGGTGGTCTTGCCGTGGTCAACGTGTGCAACGATCGCGACGTTGCGCAGATCGCTCCGCGACGCAGTATTAACGGTAGTTTCAGACATGCGTTTATGACTCGTTTCAGTGGTGAAGTCAGCTGTTGTAATCCGCGCGCAAACCTGATCTTCCTGACCGGAATACACAACGAAAAGACCCCGGGACACAGGGCACCTATGGCTATTCTAAACGCACACGCATTAGAGGGCCTAAAAAGCAATACTTCAGGGGCCCGGATGTGCCCCTGCTCACGCCGCCGCAGCGTTTGCTAAATGTTCAATCAAGATGCTGGATTTTCTTCGCGCCGTGCCCCATGATGTCTGCAGGAACCAGTGCCCTTCGGAGAAAATCGATGCGAAAAGCTTCGGCCGTGTTCCGCATGCTCGCACCGTTGATCGCCGTAGGCGTTCTGGCGGCCGGCTGCGGAACAAGCCAGCCATCCCCTGCCGCCACCTCACGCTCAGCCGCGCCCGCAGCGGCAGCGACGGCCGCCGCGGAAAAACCCCGGAACGTAACTCCGGAATCCCCCGCTCCGAACCTGCCCGCAGGCTCCCTCTACAGGAACCCAGCGAACAACCGGAACGAAATCGTCCTGGCCGACGTCCGCCACACGGCTGTCCTCATTGGCGACTCCCAGTCCCAGCCCAAGGACTCGTGGCCACAACGCGGCATCGCTGCCCTCGGCTACAAGCTGTACGTGGCAGGGATGGGCGGCACCGGCTTCGTGGCCGCCAACGACAAGACCGGTAACTACATTGACGCCCTCCAGCGTGGTGACTGGGTGCTCCCCTACGGGAGCCCGCCGCTGATCGTCATCCAAGGCGGCGGCAATGACGCCGCCCAGAAAGCTACGGACGCGCAGATCGCTTCCAACGCCGAACGGCTCCTGGCGGTGCTGAAGAAGCGGTACCCCGGCTCGAGGATGGCCATGATCGGCACCCTGGCCAAAGGGGCTGCCAACGGCGGCGGACGGCGGACGGAAGTGGATGCCCTCCTCGGCAGGGTTGCTGCTAAGAACAACATTCCGTTCGTCAGCACCGGCGACTGGCTCACGCGCTACGACGCGGCGAAGGACCTGCAGGACAGCGTCCACATCAAACCGTCCGGCCACGAGAAGCTGGGCAAGGTCTTGGCGGGCCAGCTTGCTGCCCTCGGGCTGGCTCCGCGGCCGGACAGCGATGCCGCGCCGCAACCGACGTCGTAATTTGTCCCTTAAACGGCAAAGCCGGTGGTTCCCTTTCGGGGACCACCGGCTTTTGCGTTGCTCTACTGACCGGAAGTACGACGCCGGTTATGCCACCGCCGGGGGCAGCAGCAGCGAGCCGCCCGGGATCGCATCCAGCAGGGCCTGCGTGTAGGCCTGCTGCGGGTTGTCGAAGACGTCGTCGGTCCTTCCCGTCTCTACCAGCTTGCCCTTTTCCATGACGCAGACGTGATCGGCGATCTGGCGGACCACCGCGAGGTCGTGCGTGATGAACAGGTACGTCAGGCCGAGGTTGTCCTGAAGTTCAGCGAGGAGATTGAGCACCTGCGCCTGGACCAGGACGTCCAGTGCGGAAACAGCCTCGTCACAGATGATGACCTCGGGATCCAAGGCCAGGGCACGCGCGATCGCAATACGCTGGCGCTGGCCGCCGGAGAGCTCGTTCGGGTAACGCTGCATGGTGGTCTGCGGCAAGGCGACCTGGTCCAGCAGCTCCCGGACCTTCTTCTCGCGGCTTGCCGCATTGCCGATCTTGTGGACGCGCAGCGGCTCCTCGATGGTCCGGTAGATGTTGTACATCGGATCCAGCGAACCGTAGGGGTCCTGGAAGATCGGCTGCACGCGGCGCCGGAACTTGAACAGCTCCTTGCCCTTCAACCCCGCTGTATCAACACCATCGAAGAGAATCTGCCCGTCCGTGGGGCTCTCCAACTGCAGGACCATCTTGGCCACAGTGGACTTGCCCGAACCGGACTCGCCCACGATCGCCGTGGTGGTGCCGCGCTTGACGTTGAAGCTCACTCCGTCCACGGCTGCGAAGTCCGACGCCTTGCCCAACCCTTGGCGCAGCTTGTAGACCTTGCGGAGGTCCTTGATCTGCAGGACGTCGTCCGCAGCCTTTTCCTTGGCAGCATCCGTCGGCGCCAGCAGATCCTCGGCCTCGACCCCCTGCTCCTTGGCAACCTGAATGCGGCGGGAGGCCAGGGACGGCGCCGACTCAACAAGGCGGCGCGTGTAGGGGTGCTGCGGGTTCCGGAGCAGTTCCAGCGAAGGACCCGCTTCCACCACGTTGCCCTGGTACATGACCACTACTTTGTCCGCGCGCTCGGCAGCCAGGCCAAGGTCGTGCGTAATGAGCAGCACAGACGTGCCAAGCTCCGCCGTCATGGTTTCCAGGTGGTCCAGAATCTTGCGCTGGACCGTTACGTCCAACGCGGACGTGGGCTCGTCGGCGATCAGGAGCTTGGGCTGGCAGCTCAAGCCGATGGCGATCAGCGCACGCTGGCGCATACCGCCGGAGAACTCGTGCGGGTACTGCTTTGCACGGCGGGCAGCGTCCGGCAGGCCGGCTTCGGCCAACGCCCGTGCAACGTCATCCGGACCATCCGGACGTCCGTTCGCTTTGAGCGTCTCGCGGACCTGGTACCCGATCTTCCAGACGGGGTTCAGGTTGGACATCGGATCCTGCGGAACCATGCCGATGTGGCTGCCACGCAACTCGATCATCCGCTTTTCCGACGCGTGGGCAATGTCCTCCCCCTCCAGGAGGATCTGCCCACCGGAGACGCGGCCGTTGTTCGGCAACAGGCCAATGGCGGCAAGCGCCGTCGTCGATTTGCCTGAACCGGACTCCCCCACAATGGCGACTGTCTCGCCCGGCATGATGGTCAGGTGGGCGTTCTTGACCGCCTTCACCTCACCGGACCCGGTCTTGAACGTGATGGCAAGATCCTTGATCTCAAGGAGCGGCTGTGCCGGGGCCGTTGCTTCATCAATGCTGATGTTGGCAGAAGTCATGATGGCCTCCTTAGCGCTGTCGGCTCTTGGGATCAAGAGCATCGCGGACGGCGTCGCCAAGCATAATGAAGCTCAGGACGGTGATGGACAAGGCCGCAGCCGGGTACAACAGGATGCCCGGGTTGGTGCGGATGGAGGCGTTGGCTGCCGAGATGTCGTTACCCCACGACATGACACTCGTGGGAAGACCGACACCCAGGAAGGACAACGTGGCTTCAAGGACGATGAAGACGCCGAGCTCAAGGGTGGCCAGGACGATCACCGGCGCCAGGGCGTTGGGAAGTGCGTGCTTGACCAGCGCGCCGAACTTGGAAACACCCAAAGACCGGGCAGCAGTCACGAAGTCCGCATTGCGTACCTCGATGACGGCACCGCGGGTGATGCGGGCCATCTGCGGCCAGGCCAGCAGGGATATCGTGAGGACCACCGTCCACACACTCCGGTTCTCGCGGAACAGCGGCAGCTGGGTGATGACCAGCGCACCAAGGATGATCGGCAGTGCGAAGAAAATATCGCCGAGGCGGGCCAGCACGGCATCCAACCAGCCACCGTAGTAGCCGGCAAGGGCGCCCAGCGTAACGCCGATGATGATGACGCAAAGCACGGACAGGATGCCCACGGACAAGGAAGCCTGCGTTCCGTGGATCACGCGTGAGTAGACGTCGCAACCTTGCAGCGTGAAGCCCAAGGGATGTCCCGCCGTCGGGCCGCCCTCGGAGTTGGCCAGCTGGCAGTCGTTGTTCGGTTCAACGTTGGTGAACAGGCCCGGGAAGAGCGCCACGACCACCAACAGCAGGATGAGCAACGCCGAGATGATGAACATCGGACGCCTGCGCAGCTTGCGCCACGCATCGGCCCACAGGCTGAGGGGTGCCTGTTCCGTCTTGACGGTGTCGGTGGCCAGCAGCGGAGTTTCCTCCACCGGGGCTACGAAGTGTTCGGTATTACTACTCATAACGGATCCTCGGATCGAGCCAGGCGTACAGGAGGTCAACCAGGAGGTTGGTCACCACAAACACAAGGACCAGGACGCTGACGATGGCCACAATGGTGGGACCTTCGCTGCGCTGGATTGCTTGGAACAGCTTGTTGCCCACGCCGGGGACGTTGAAAATGCCTTCGGTGACGATCGCGCCGCCCATGAGGCCGCCGAGGTTCGCACCCAGGTAGGTCACCACGGGGATCAGGGAGTTCCGCAGGATGTGCGCCATGACCACGCGCGGACGCGAGAGGCCCTTGGCAGTGGCAGTGCGGACGTAGTCGGCGTTCATGTTCTCACTGACGGATGCCCGGGTGAGGCGCAGCACGTAGGCAAAGGAGACGAGCCCCAGTACGACTGCAGGCAGGATCAGGTTGCCCCAGTCCGCGTTGGCGCCGACCGTTGGTTTCGCCCATCCCAGCTGGACACCAAAAACCAACTGGAAGACGAAGCCGAGCACGAACGTCGGGACAGCGATCACGATGAGGGATGCCACCAGGACGGTGGAGTCGAACAGCTTGCCTTTGCGGAGACCGGCGAAGACACCGAAGGCGATGCCGAAGACGGCCTGGATGATCAGGGCTTCAATGGCCAGCATGGCAGTGACCGGGAAAGCCCGGCCCAATGCTGCCGCGATGGGCTGCTGCGTGAAGTCAACGCCGAGGTTGAAGGTGAAGAGGTTCTTCAGGAAGATTCCGTACTGGACCCAGAACGGCTGGTCCAGGTTGTACTGCGCGCGGAGTGCGTCGATGACGCTCTGCGGCGGCTGGCGTTCGCCGAAGAGGGCCGCGATGGGATCACCGGGCAGCGCGAACACCATGTAGTAGACAAGGAGCGTGGTTCCCAGGAAGACGGGAATCACCTGGAGGAGCCTACGCAGAATGTAGCGGACCACGGTTCACCCCCCTTTCTCTGGACGGGTGTTGGTGTGTCATGTTTGCCTTCCTGCCGAGGCAAGCAATTGGGGCCCGGCGCCATGGCCGGGCCCCAATGCCTCACGGCAAGTTCAGATCCTGAGGATTACTTGGCCTCGATGTTGTAGTAGAGGATGCCGCCGTTCCAGCCAGTCTCAGCTGATACGACGTTGTTGCTCCACACGATCGGACGGTTCAGGTACCACAGCGGCAGGCCGGGGAGGTCCTGGAACAGGATCTCCTGTGCCTGGTTGAACTTGGCGTTTGCTTCTTCAGGAGTCTTGGCACCCAGGCCCTCCTTGAGGAGCTTGTCGAACTCGGGGTTCGAGTACTTCTCGTAGTTGGAGGAAGCGTTGGTTGCCCAGACCGGGCCGAGGAAGTTGTAGAGCGACGGGTAGTCGCCCTGCCAGCCGGCGCGGGTCAGACCCGGCAGGGACTGGGACTTGCGCAGGTCCAGGACTTCAGCGAACTTCGCGAAGGGCTGGATTTCAGCTTCGATGCCGAGGTTGTTCTTGAAACCGTTGGCTACGGCGTCGATCCATTCCTTGTTGCCACCATCGGTGTTGGAAGCGATCTGGAGCGGCTTGGAGGAATCGTACGGCTGGATCTTCTCAGCCTCTGCCCACAGATCCTTGGCCTTCTGGACATCGAACTTCAGGACATCGTTGCCCTTGATGGAATCGGAATATCCGTCAAGCACCGGAGCGGTGTACTCGGTTGCCGGGGTGCGGGTGCCGTTGAAGATCACCTTGGTGATCTCGTCGCGGTTGATCGCGTGGGACAGCGCCTGGCGGCGCAGCTTGCCGGCTTCGCCCTGGAAGTTCTTGTTGTAACCCGGGATGTTCAGCGTGGAGTTGTTGGCCACCGGCTTGGTGGAGTTACGGTCCTGGAAGTCCGTGGTGTAGGTCTTCAGGGCGTTGGACGGCAGGACGTCGGTGACGTCGAGGTTGTCAGCCTGCAGGTCCGTGTATGCCGGGCCCGGATCCGTGTAGAACTTGAAGGTCACGCCACCGTTCTTGGCAGCACGCGGACCGGTGTAGTCAGGGTTCTTGACCAGGGAGATGGACTGGTCGTGTACCCAGGCACCTTCCTTCTCGAACTTGTACGGGCCGTTGCCGACCGGGTTCTCGCCGAACTTCTTCGGGTCCTTCAGGGCTTCGGAGGGAAGCGGGTAGAAGGCGGAGTAACCCAAGCGGAGGGACCAGTCAGCTTCCGGCTGGGAGAGCTTGACCGTGATGGTCTGGTCATCCTTGGCAGCGAGGCCGGACATGGTCTGTGCGGTCGGAGCCGGGGTGGAGGTCTTCTTGCCGTCAGCGCCGGTGGTCTCGTTGACCGCGCTGACATCGGCGTAGCCCTCGATGGATTCGAAGAAGAAGCCGTTGTTCTGGAGGTTGGTGCTCAGCGCAGCAAAGTTCCAGGAGTCAACGAAGGTCTTGGCCGTGATGGCTTCCCCGTTGGTGAATTTGGCGCCGGACTTGACCTTGATGGTCCAGTTCTGGGAATCCGTGGTTTCAATGGATTCTGCCAGTGCGTTGACCGGCTTGCCGCTGGGGTCGTACGCGCGCAGGCCCTCAAAGAGGAGCTCGACGACGCGGCCACCGTACACCTCATTGGTGTTTGCGGGGAGCAGCGGGTTCTGCGGTTCGTTGCTGTATGCGGTGATGACCTTGTTGGGATCACTCGCGGCAGAGCTGTCCGTGTTGCTGCCGGAGCCGCCGCCGCAACCGGTTACGGCGAGAGCGACGATCGCCGCAATGCCTAGAGCTTTGGAAGTGCGCGAGAAACGCATTCCGCCTCCTATGAGTCGTGGAGTTGGGCAGGGAGAAACCAGGTTCTCCCCAGGCGCGGGCACAGATTCCTACTGTGACGTTGCCTACATGTGAGTGTAAGCCTACCCACATTGCGTCCAGATGTTGGAACAAACCAACCAAACTGTAACCTTTCCGCAACCTCTACTTGCCTAATTTGCCAAGGATTTCAAGTCAAAGACTACCCGGTGGTAACATTCGCTGTCTGACAGCAGGACAGGGGTGATTTTGGACATAAAGAAGCCCCGGTCCAGCTAACGAATCAACCGGACCGGGGCTTGCTCTGCCCACTCCCCCCGCAGCGTCGCTAGGACGTCAGGGATTCAGGAACGTCAGTATTCGATTGATTCGATGTATCTGACTATCACAGGAAGATCTGAAGCCAAGGTGTCCCATACCGCCTCGTAGTCGGTGCCTTCATAATGGTGTGCCAGCCGGTCTCTCATCCTTTTGATCAAGTACCAGGGCACATCTGGATGTTCGCTCGTAGTAGCGGAGCTTAGCCGGGCGACGTTCTCCCCTATTTTGATAACCAGCGACTCTGCTGCCAGCCCCGGAACATTGTCGGGATCTCCGACATACCAATCGTGGCCACGGTTTACCAGATCGGCACCAATCCCGCAGAGCCTAACGATCTCCCTCAAGGCAGCGACGTCCCGTTCAGTCATACCGCGATTGCCGTGGTCAGAATCTCATGGTCCGGGCGCAGTCCCCCGTCGGTGACAACGTCCACCCCAACGCCCAATAACTCACTTGCAGCTGCAGCAAAGGCAGCTATGGTCAAGAGCCCTACCCCAGGCGACCGTGTGACGAGGACATCGAGATCACTGCCGGGGCGGTCAGTGCCACGGGCTGCTGAGCCAAAGACACGGACGTTGCTTAGCCCGTATCGAGATGCCAAATCGGCCAATTCATGGCGATGATTCGCAAGTGCATCATGCGGCAGGGGCTGAGCAGCCGCCCGCAACCTTTGCAGCATGGAAGCCGAAGCCCTGCGTCGGCCCGTTTCATATGCAGCTATGTTGGGTTGAGCTACACCGGAGCGTAGAGCGAGCTCAGCTTGGCTAAGCCCTGCTGCTTCCCGAAGCTCACGCACCACGTTGCCCATGTCCTTCATAATATCGCTTGATATGCCCAGTGTCTCCGGTGACCCGGCGCCACGGTAATCCCCGCAACCAACATTGCCCGGGCGGTGTTCTTACCCGATCAGGTACACCATGCCTCGTCCTTCGTCAGCGAGGGCCCGCACGAAAGTCCGGGCCCGTCGAAGATAGGGAATGGCATACTCAGCGTCGGAGTCCGAAAGGGCGCAGGAAGTGGTGGTGCCCTGCACCCTCATCGTGTCCTCCGAGATGGTTTCCAGGTCTTCTGCAATGGCTACCATTTCGGCTGGGGTCAGGGCTCGGATCCATGACTCCCACCCGTCGTGGTGCATAGTCACTTCACCTTCGAACATCCGGAAAGCGGGTCGGGCGTCCCTACCCTCTGCTGAGGGCCCCGTCAGCCACTGCAACTGCCGCCAGGCCTTGTCCAGGTAAAGCATGTCCCGTTCAGGCGTTGATTGCTTGAAGGTCGGATAGCCTATGGTGGCACCCGGTTCCATACCCCAAGCGTCGGCCAACGGATCTCTCGAAACGAAGCCCAAGGGGTCCATTAGCACCTGTTCCGTGTTCTCGCTGTCGAATGCGTACGCGTAGTATCTGATTCCCATTCAGCAAGTATCACGACAGTTTTGGGCTCTCAGGGCGGCCAAGCTGCCGTATGTGAATAACGCGGATACCATGCCTCACTTGTATGTCTTTTCAGGGTTGGCCCCGCAGTGCCGCTGCCAAATACGGCGCCGTCCGGCTCTCAGCGGAGCGCGCCACCTCAACCGGCGTTCCGGTGGCGATGATCCGGCCGCCGGCGTCGCCTCCCGCGGGGCCCAGGTCGATCACCCAGTCAGCGCCGGCCACCACATCCATGTCGTGTTCGACCACGATCACTGTGTTGCCGGCATCGACCAGCCGGTGCAGCTGCGCCATCAGAAGCTGGACATCTGAGGGGTGCAATCCTGTGGTGGGCTCATCCAGCACATAGAGGGTGTGGCCACGCTGGGCCCGCTGCAGTTCGGTAGCGAGCTTGATGCGCTGGGCCTCTCCACCGGAGAGTTCGGTGGCGGGCTGGCCCAATCTCAGGTAGCCCAAACCTACCTCGCGCAGGGTCTGGAGGCTGCGCGCGGCGGCAGGCACGTCTGCAAGGAACTTTGCGGCGGCGTCCACCGTCATGGCGAGGACCTCGGCGATGTTTTTGCCGCGGTAACTGACTTCCAGCGTTTCCGGCTTGTACCGCGTGCCGTGGCACTCCGGGCAGGGCCCGTAGCTTCCGGGCAGGAACAGCAGTTCAACGGCCACGAACCCTTCGCCCTGACAGGTCTCACAGCGGCCTCCGGCCACGTTGAAGGAAAACCGTCCGGCGTCGAAGCCGCGGGCGCGGGCTTCGTCCGTGGCGGCGAATTCCTTCCGAACGGCGTCGAAGAGTCCCGTATACGTCGCGAGGTTGGAGCGCGGAGTACGGCCGATCGGTTTCTGGTCCACCTTTACAAGCCGGTCCAACTGCCCCAGCCCCGAGACGCATTTTCCTGTCAGCGCTTCGGCGGGGTTCCCGGCCTCAGTGCCGTGCTCCTCCGACGCCGGTTCCCCAAGAGCATCGGCGTCCGGACGCAATTGAGCACCCACCATCCCGGCCAGAACCTGGCTGACCAGGGTCGACTTGCCTGAGCCGGACACGCCGGTCACCGCGGTCAGCACCCCCAGCGGAAAGTCGGCGTCGAGTTTGCGCAGGTTATGCCGGCTGATGTCCCGGAGTTCCAGCCAACCAACCGGTTCCCGGCGGGTACCTCTGCTGCGGGCAAAATCTGCGACCGAACCGCCGTCGACCGTTCCATCGGAACCATTCGGGAACAAGAAGGGCCTCGTCACGGATTCGGGGACCTCGTCGAGGCCGGCTACCGGGCCGCTGTAGAGCACCTCGCCTCCTCCTTCACCGGCGCGCGGACCCACATCCACCAACCAGTCCGCGCGGCTTACCAGATCCATGTTGTGCTCCACCACGAACACGGAATTGCCTGATGACTTGAGTCGGTCCAGGACCGCGAGCAAGGGTTCGGCGTCGGCGGGGTGGAGACCGGCGGAGGGCTCGTCAAGCACGTAGATCACACCGAATAACCCGGAGCGGAGCTGGGTGGCAATCCTGAGGCGCTGCATCTCTCCCGGGGAGAGCGTGGGCGTGGAACGGCCCAAGGCAAGGTAACCCAGCCCCAAATCCAACAGCACAGTGATCCGCATCAACAGGTCCCGGGTGATGGCGACAGCCACCTCACTGCCTTCGCCTGAAGACTGCTTGCGGGAAGCGGTACCGGCTGCCGTCAGTTCCGTGGTGGGCCGGATTACCTCCGCCAGCTCGGTCATGGACAAGGCGTTCAGCTCGGCGATGGTCTTTCCGGCAAAATTAACAGCCAAGGCTTCCGCCCTGAGCCCGCTGCCGGCACAGCGCGGGCACGGTCCCGTCTGCATGAAGCGCAGCACGCGGTCGCGCATGGCGGAGCTTTTGGAGTCTGCCAAAGTGTGCAGCACGTAGCTCCGGGCGCTCCAGAACCGGCCCTTGTACGGCTTGGCGACACGGTCGCGTTGCGGCGTCACCTCCACCACCGGCTGCTCTTCCGTGAAAAGGATCCAGTCACGGTCCTTCTTGGGTAGCTTCCGCCACGGGGTTTCGATGTCGTAGCCGAGGTGGGCCAGGATATCGCGCAGGTTCTTGCCCTGCCATGCGCCGGGCCAGGCGGCAATGGCGCCCTCGCGAATGCTGAGGGAAGGGTCAGGGACAAGGGAGTTTTCACTGACGGTGTGCGCGACGCCCAAGCCATGGCATTCCGGGCAGGCACCTGCCGCGGTGTTCGGGGAGAAGGCATCCGAGTCCAGCTGACCGGAACCTTCCGGGTAGCTGCCGGCGCGCGAGAAAAGCATGCGCAGCGAGTTGGACAGCGTAGTGACAGTGCCAACCGTGGACCGGGCCGTAGCTGTACCGCGGCGCTGCTGAAGCGCGACGGCGGGCGGCAGGCCCGTGATCTGCTCCACCTTTGGGTTGTGCCCCTGCTGGATGAGCCGGCGTGCGTACGGCGCGACAGATTCGAAGTACCGGCGCTGGGCTTCGGCATAGATGGTACCGAAGGCCAACGACGACTTCCCTGAGCCTGACACGCCGGTAAACGCCACGATGGCGTCGCGAGGCACGTCAACGTCCACGTTGCGCAGGTTGTTTTCCCGGGCGCCACGAACCTGGACAAAGCCATCTCCGGAGTGGTCGGGATCCAGTGTGGACAAGGTCAGCGCAGGCAGATCGGAAGCATACTGTTCACTAGTCATCGATCCGACTCTATCGGTGGCCGTGAGTCAATGCCGACCCGGCTGGTCAGCCGGGTCGGCATCCTCGATGGCAGTGAGCAGGCAGGGGCTTAGACGTTGAAGCGGAACTCCACCACGTTCCGATGTCAAATAACCTCTCGCATATTGGCTGTCGTTTTCACGATCACCTCAGCGGAAACGGCCGACCTGCCTATGGTTCAAGAGCTTAGCGAGAAGACACTCTCGATGGGTGAGTGCCTGCCGCAGCACCTCACATTAGTGGTGGCAGCTCGTCGTCCCAGTGACGCCGGTCAGCGGTGCGCCGCGCCGCAGATACAGTGATGACATGCGCGGGAGAAGATCGAAGAAACGCCGACGGGCACAGCATGCGCGTCCCGCGTACCTGGTGAACGCCGACTTCGCCCTTCGTTCGGCGGATGCTGTTCTCGCGGTTGATCTCAGTGAAGTGCCCCTGTCCCGTGTCAATCAGTTTGCGGTCGGCTGGATGCGTGCAGCCTTCGAACAGAGCCGGGTCATCGCCATGCTTACGAAAGGGGAGATGGGGCACGCCACCGCTCCCAACCGGCGCGCGTTCTGGGAACTGGCTGTGCGGTTGCTCTGGTTCGCGGGCATAGCTCGATCAGAACGTGAGAAGGCCGCAGACGCGATGCTGGCCCATGGGCGTTCGACGGAAAAGACGACACACACCCATATGCAATCGATGGGCATCACCTCTGATATCGACATCGCCGCGATGGAGGAATTCGTCCTGGACGCCTCAAATGAGAAGGCCATGCGAGAACAGGTGAAGAATCTAACTGAAGCCGTCATGGCCACGGAACAAAACCTCGGGGTGATTTACCGCCTGTGGCGTGAGGACTCGACTTGGGCACACGCTACGGCGTTCTTGGCGGGTCGCTATGCGCCGGCTGAGGGCGATGTCACGATGGGCGTGGGCAAGCCTCCTCATATCGACCGCGACTTGGAGGCGCATCGTCTCGCCACCATGGCCATTGTGTTTTCCGCCGGATGTATTCTCGCTGACGAGGGGGTCCCGAGCGGGTTGGCCAGCGCTGCCACACTGGCCTTCTACAATGAGCACTAGCTCGGATCCAGAATCCACGGGCCAGTTTGGCATCGAAGACTCATACGCTTCCGTGGGCAATACGGGCAGTGCTACGCGCCATGGTTCTACGGTCCTTCAACTCCTGTGAGAACGCGTCCGTCCTTCCATCGATATTGAGGGCCAATGGCGCGTGCGCGAGCAGCTCGTCCTCGAAAACCCACGGCGTCGGGTTCTCCACCCAGGTGAGTCGAGCGTTGGTGTTGATCCACCGGGTCAATCGGGCTTCGCCATCCTCCCCCCAGTTCAAGCGCCCTTTGTGTAGGCCAAGAGAGAGGCCTAGTTCCTCGGCTAGTAGGACGCCGAGGGTCAGCCGCAACGTAGACCGAGAAGCCTCTCCTCTTGAATGAGTCCTTAGGCGGGAGCGAAGCCGACTAGCACTTTCTTTCCCGTTGGTGCTGGGCCTTTTTGGGGCAATGCCGACATACATGAGCTCAAAACCGTCGGTATGTGCATATGGCGCGTCCGGTACCGGCAGGCTCCCAGGTGTAAACAGCCAACCGTAGATGCCCTTCTCCCGACGCGCCTTATTCATGTCCGTTGGGCAGTGGATTGACTGGGGATGCAAAATCCGGTCCGCGGTGGGCGAGAAGTCGTACATGGCGCCATGGTACCTAGTTGTAATTCCCACTGAGGTTGTGAACGCGGCTGATGGGGGTTTTGCCTCCGATGCCGGTATGGGTTCGGTGATGATTGTAATGGTGGAGCCATGCCGGGTAGGTGGCGGCGCGCTCGGTTTCTGAGGTGTAGGGGCGGGCGTAGGCCCATTCGGTGGCGAGGGTGCGGTTGAAGCGTTCCACCTTGCCGTTGGTTTGGGGTCGGTAGGGGCGGGTGCGCCGGTGTTTGAGGTGCGGTCCCAGGGCTGCTGCGAAGGTCCGGGAGCGGTAGCAGGACCCGTTGTCCGTGAGCACCGCTTTGACGGTGATGCCGTGGGCGGCGAAGAATGCGGCGGCTCGCAGCCAGAAGGCGGCGGCCGTCCTTCTTTTCGTCGTTGAGGATTTCGGAGTACGCGAGCCGGGTGTGGTCATCGACGGCATGATGCAGGTAGGCATAACCGGTCCCGGCACGGCGGTTCCGCTGCCCCTTGGCGCGTCCGAGGGCGCGGTGTCCGCCGCCGTCGGGGATGCGCCCAAGCTTCTTGATGTCCACGTGGATCAGGTCTCCGGGGTTCTCGTGCTCGTAGCGCTGCGGTGCAGGTGTGCGAACGGGCAGACCGGTGCCCTGATCCAGGCAGGCCAGCCGGGGCATCCGGTACCGGGTCAGGACCTTGCCGACGGTGGAGCGGGCCAAGCCCAGGTGGGCCGCTATCCGGTGCGGTCCCCACCGCCGATTGAACCTCAACCCCACAATGCGGCGTTCGGTGCGTACGGGGGTGCGTTTCGGGCTCCGCCGCGGGCGGGAGGACGCGTCAGCCATGCCGTCCTCACCACGGACCCTGTAGCGGTCCACCCACTTCTTGGCCGTCGCTGGTGAGCATTGAAAACGTTCCGCGGCCCGGCGCAACGTCCAGCCCTCCTCAACGACCAAACGGGCCAGCTTCGCCCTGGCCTTAGGTGTCAGATCGGCGTTGGCATGGGTAACGTAGGACAACGAGAGCCTCCTGGCGTCGAGATGAGTGTGGTAACCCAAATCGATACCGGAGGCTTTCGCCTTTTACATCACGCCACGCTGTTCACAACCTCCATGGGAACTACACCTAGTGGAACGTCTTGGTCATGGAACCGGATCGCTGGATCTGCCGTTGTCGAGAGCACCGGGCCTAACGTCAGGAGACTGGTGCTTCGCAGGTCCTGCCTACGTCTTTGGTATCTCTACTCGAAACTCATGCCCGGCCGAGCAGAGGTATAGCCCGAACTGGCTAGCATGCGAAGGCTGTTCCGCCGGCAGCTGCCCTTGTTCGCCCCCAGCACCGTAGGACCGCATTCGTGGCTCATAGCTGTGTGGTTCCGTAATAGCTTCGCAAGTGGGACAAGGCCGGGCATCATTCATGAGCCTAGACGGCTGCACCGCAAAGCGCCAATGAACGACTGCACTTCTCACCTATAGTCAATGAACAACGATTCTGACGAGAGATGCCTACGCCCGGCTTTGCTGGACCCAACCCCGCCAACCAAGCCCGTCGTTGTATTTGATGTTCGTGAACGGGGCACCAGATGCATCGAGTCGAACTGCTTCGAGCGCGAAGTGATTGTCGAGTTCCACACATGTAATTCTGACTATTCCGCCCGGGAAAGGGTTGTAGGTGTAACCCGAACCCATCATGATGTACGTGCCCGCGGCATCAATCTCGTCGATGGTCGGGGGCGCCTTGCGGACTGCGTCGCTCAACGGTTTGCCATTGGCCAGGATCCAGTTGTGCGGAATTGCACTATGGGGCGTTTCAGGTGTCAATATCCCTTTGGCGCGCTGCCCATTGTACCCATCGGAGTGCGTCACGGAGATGTTGTTCTCCTTTGCACCACCAAAGTAGTCAATACCCAGCGCATACGCCTGCTGCCCCAGGCCCACTCCGGCCTGTGGACCCGCAGTCCGCGATGTGATGGAGAGATTGTTGTACTTGGACTTACCCTTCAACCTCACTCCGGGATGGTCTCCCGGCGCAGGTTTGGGTGAAGAAGGACCACTATTCCACGCAGCGTCGTTTGCATAATTGTTGGGAACCGGGCCCCATCCATCAGGATTGGAGATCGCGGCCGTGTCCGCGATCATATTGTTCGCGATCGAAGAGAGCTGCCCGTTGACACTCTCTGCGTCCTGGAGCCAAAAGCCTTCACCACCACAGTTCTGAGCTTCAGCCGACGAGAATTCGCAGCAGCCATTGACGATCTTGTAACCAATCGACGCTCGACGCATCTTTACCGCACCGCCGCCGACCTGCCACCGATCAAGTACCTGGCCGCACCAAAAGGCTTTGGTGTTGGTGAATCGGGTCGAACCGCTCTGCTGCAGAAATCCGTCGTACTCGGAATTGGCAACGGTCACTTCACTGAGATAGGTGTCGTAACCTGCGGTGAAACCGTTCCCGCCGGCATTCATGGAGACGGCGTTGCGAAAACGAATCTCGCCGCCGACCTTGTTCGTCATGGCCGCACTGCCATAAGGGTTCACCACGAAGATGTTCTCGAAGTTGGAGTACGTATCGCCATAAGGGCCTGCATTGGGCGCCGTGTAGTCGGGGACGAGCAGTATGCCGTGGGAGTTGTACTGCCAGTTGTCAGGGTTTGCCGGGTGGCGGTCACTCGAAAGATCGACTCCTGGTCCCGAAAACTTCAGCGCGTCCGGGAAAGTCTGGCCCCAACGATTGCCGTTGATTCTCAAGTCCCGAACATCGTGATAGTTGGTTTTCGGCTTATTCACGAAGACAGAACAATTCGCGCCGTCGATCAGCATGAAGGTCGTCTTGTTCCACCCCAATCCCCATATGGCAACTTCGGTCAACATGACGATGGGCTTCTTCACGCCGTAGCCCACAAGTTGATTTGTATCGCCCTCGAAAATGGCAATACCCCCACCCAGAGTCGCTATCTGCTGGAGAAACGCATTGATCTCGTCAGACTGGTCAACTGCCTCGGTGTCGGGCGCGCCGATCGCCTGGACGTTCGGCTTACCTTCCTTGCCCGCGCTGTACCTTCGGATCGTAGGATCGGTGGGACTTACAGGCAAGTTCACCAACGGCATGGTCGCCCGGGGGAAGATTCCATAATCCGACGCGTAGTAGACCCGCTTGGCATTCTTCGTCACAGCTGTCGCCGCTGCCGCTGGCGTAGTGCCCGCAAAAGCTGCGCCTGCTGCCAGCGCGAGCCCACCGCCGGCCATCAAAGCCCGTCGACCAATTGTCAATTCCACTGTCTCTCCTCTTCCCGGCAATATGAACAGACGGAAACCTTCTCCTTGAGAGCCTGGGATCCACCGCGCTTAGTTGCCCACCGGCTACTACCCAGTGGTTCCTCTGCCCAAATTACCCTCACGCTGAAACAGAAGAGGACGACTCCGTGACAATAACACCCGAAGCAATCCACAAGTACCAAACAATTGCTGTGCAATTCGGTTCCGACGGGGGCCCATGGCGCTGTGAGAAAAGAAAATACGCCGCTGCATCAAGCTCTACCTCGCATGCCGCATCCATCAGTTACAAAAGTAGCCATCAGCTTGAGGCGCGGAGCGTGAACTACCAGGTCACCAGGTCCATGCCCGCGCTGTTGGCAATCGTGCGCGTTGACGTGAACCAAACGTACCGACTGCAGTAGTTCGCCCCACCGTCCCTAACGCTGCCGCAATTGCCGTAGTTATAGAGGGGGCCGGCGACGGCCTGGATCATGCCGGCAGCGCCGACGCTGCCATTGCCGTACGGTACAAGTACGGGCCCACCGCTATCCCCCTGGATTGCCGCGCGCTGACCGTCCACTGTCTGGTAGCCCTCGATTTGAGAGGCGTAGCCGTACCCATCATTCCATCGAAAATTCGTGTACAAGACACTGATATTGCAATGCACGCCAGAGTTTCCGCCGCTTGTGCAGACCCAGTCGCCCAATGAGAGATCGTGGAAGCCGGCAACGGGTTTGGAATAGCCTGCCGAGTTGTTCCACGCGCCGTCAAACATCCATTTGCTTCCGCCCTCGGACAGCATGGCGGCCTGGCCGTCGGGAGTATCCCACCACTGCATTCCGGCTGAGGATCCGGTATTGTCGCGGGCAGTCCACCAGCCACTTCCTTCACAGTGGCGGGCCGTATTGGTCCACACGCCCGGTCCCGTCCTGGCTTTCAGCGCAAAACCGGTTGTGCAAGCTGTTTGGTTGCTGTTGAGTATGTAGGCACCTGCGTTGAAGGGATTGTAGTCATTCATGCGAGTGGCGGGACGGGACTGGACTCCATCAATGACTTGGATAGGCAACTTGGTAATGTCGCGTGCCAGGTTCTCCACAGCAACCCGCTCAGGTGACGCCAGCAGGCCGTTTTCATTCTTGAGGGCGTATCCGCGATTGCTATTTCACCGGCATCATCGCCAACGCCTCCTATGGAAGCTATCTTGAATCCCAGCGGTTCAAAGGCCTTGTCATTCTTGATGAGGGCTTCAGCCGCTGCATCGATCTCAGGGACCGAGTAGGGACGCTCGGAGAACGTCACCATGATGCCTCGCTTCCGCCCTTCGTTGGCGACGGTTTCGCGAAGCGGAGATAGGCCCTTCCACAAGGCTTTGACGGAAAGGCTTTCTGCGTCGTTGACCTGTTCAACGTAACCAGCGTCGTAGATCCCAGGGACCTGCGTGATCCAGTATTTGAATTCAGAGAGCTTTTTCTGCTTTTCCAAAAAGTCGACTCCGACGTTCTTGGAGTATTCCTCGATGGCGTCTTCGCCCGGAGGTGTGACCGGGGCATCCGACGCAGCCACCGCGGGGCTGACAATACCGAGCATCAAGAGGAACGTACCTGCTGCAATACGTAGTGCTTTCTTCAATGAATCCCCCGTCATGATAGTGGGCCGATGCAGTATCGGCCCATGTTTGATGAATCGTTCTACGACAAAGTGAATGGGTCCGGCCGCGAGATTATGCGCGAGCCGCGTAGTGCGCTCTAATTCCAGAGCCAGGAACGGTTCAGACCGCGCCGAAAGCCAAGGAATCCTGGCCTCTCGTCCACGTCAACGCACCGTTCGTGTAGTTGAGTTGAACGCCATCCTGAAGGAAGTTGAGGGCCCAGGTCTGCTGTTCACCTTTTGCAGGGTCAACGCATCCGGATGCGCCGACTGCGAGCTTCCCGGAGAGTGTCATGTTTGAGCCGTCAATAGTGACGGCCGTGTTCACGGGTCCACACGGAAGAACAGCCGTCAGGTAGGTTTCCTGGCCAACTCGATCCAACTCCACCGTCACTTGCCCGCCGCTCACCCATGAAATGGGTTGGCCAGCAGCCGTGCCAGCTGCACTTTTGAACTTCCCGCAAGGTGCATCGGGCAAAAATTTCGCGCACTCGCTTGAGGGCGACGCCGACAAGGACGGCTCGGAACCTGCGGCCGGCGTTCCTCCCGTACCGCACGACGACACAGTCATTGCTGCCAGCGCGACGACAGCAATGCTCACGAGCGATCGCAGCTTCCTCATAAATCCCCCAAGCTAAATGATTCGAGTGGAAGCTAATGTCCATTGGGTAAACGCGGGACCACAAGCCTCCTCAAGCCCTCCAAAGGTTAGGCTTGTACCGTTCTCGGAGCATAAGGTCATTCTAAAAACTACGCAAGCATTTCTCGATGAGATTCTTTTACTGAAATTCAAAGGATGCTGATGATCATCACTTTACGCTGATAGCTCCCGAGAATTGCTCGACGCGAATCAGCGCTCTACTGTTTCCAGGTCAGTAAATCTGCTTCAGGAACGGTGCATTTCGCATGGTCGCTCTGAACAACTAGACCCATGCGTGGGATCGCCTCGATAGTTTTGTGAGGCGTCCGTAGGGGGCTGCGGATAACCGTGCCTCAAGGAGACCCTTGGGCGACTGGCGAGCTGTAAACTTGATTGACGCTGCTCGGGCAACCCCAATGACCGGGTAGCGTCCTTGCGTCTGCAGAACGTAGACCCTCTCCAGACAAGGAACCCAGTTTGAATGCCGACGAAATCTTCAAGATGCTCTCGCCACTCTTCGGCGCCCTCATTGGTGGTGGCGTAACTTTGTTTGCCACCCACAACACGTTCAAGCGGACCAACAAGGCGACCCAGGCTACTGAGATCCGTAAACTGTCCCGCGACTCAGCAATTGAAATCAGCTCACAGCTGGCCATCGCTACCGGTATTGGCCGCCGGCACCGCGTCCGTAGGAGAACTTGTGGCGGTTCTCCCAAATGCACCTGCACCACCAGAGCTTCTCGACCGTGGTCATGGTCGGGTCCTTGGCCGTCAGGATCATGACATCCCGGCCGCACACGAACGGCTCTGGCTGCACGAAGGACGACAGCACCCCATTGCCCCCAAGCGCCACGGTGATCTCCCCAGGGGCTCCGGGAGTCGCCGTGGTCAGGACTCGCGCCGTGATTCCGTTGTTGCCCATGGCCCGAGAAGCGAAGTTCACGCCGTCAGGGGCCGCGACCCTCTGCAACGCGTTCAGCTCGAGCGAGTGCCCGTACCGAAGATCGAAGACCTCTTCGAGACGCTTCACTCGTCGTCACTCTCGCCAGGGTCGACTTCGCCCCGAAGCACGAAGAGGGCGTGGTCGAGCAAAACCTTCTCCAAGTGCGAGCGCTCGAGGCGCGAGTAGTCAGTTTCCATGTACGCTTCGGCAACCCACTCGGCGTCGGAACCGACCTTCTGCATCACAGCCTGGCCGGGGTGGACCTCGCGGTTGCGGTACATCTCGATCCAACGGTCGCGCACGTCCGGCCAGGTGTGGTTCCGGTCCACTCGACCGAGGTTCTTGACCTTGATGAAGGTGTCGTCGCGCCAGTAGCCGAACCAGGTCTTCCGGTCCGACTTCCCGTGAGGAACGCCAGCAGTGAACACCATGATGCAGGTGATGACGCCAACCGGGTAGAACACCTCCGGCGGCATCGACATGACCGCCTCAAGCGTGTGCTTCTTCAGCAGGTTCTTCTTGTGGGTGCTCGACGCTGTAGCGCATGAGACGGGCACGATCGCGATGCCGGTCCCGCCTTTTTCCAGGCTATCGAGCATCTGCTCGACGAATCGCAGCTCGTGCAGGTCCTCCTTCGACTTCGCGTAGGGCGGGTTGACCATGCCGATGTTGGCCTTATGCGCCTTCGCGCCCTTGGTGATCGCGGTGTCGAAGCACGAGCCCTGGTACAGGTTCGCCTTGCCGTCACCGCGCAGGATCATGTTTGACGCGCCGAGGGCGTACATGCTCGGGTTCTGCTCGATGCCGATCAGGCGATTCTGCTTGATGTCGGTGACCTCGGCCTCGGTCGTGGCCGTCTTGATCATCTGGACCATCGACGAGATCAGGAAGCCGCCAGTGCCGGCGCAGATGTCGAGGACCTTGTCGTCCTTGCTGACGTTGGCGATCAGGCCGAACAGCTCGGTGATGTGACGAGGCGTCAGGACAATGCCGAGGCCCTTGCCGTCGCCGCCGGTGTACTTCAGGAACTCGCCGTAGAACGCGCCGACGACGTCGAAGTCGTGGTAGATCGTCAGGAACGGCATCACCTTCTCGGCGAGCATCGTTACGATCTCATTCAGCAGGCCCTTGGGGTAGCCCTTGGTCGGCTTGCGCAGCTCGGGATGCACTTGGATGCCGGTGAACGGCTGAGTCATGTTCTCGAGCTTCGCGACCGGCAGCTTCGCCTCGCGAATGACCCGCTTGATCGACTGGATCCAGAACTCCGGGAGCTCGCTCGCGGGGTACGAGTCGTATGTCTTCGCGAAGATCTGGTCCTTGAGCGCGATCAGCGTCCCGGCGACCGCAAGCGGCTTCTCTTTCTCCTCGAGCTCAGCCTCGTCGCGCATGAACTCGTGCATCTCCATGGAGAAGGCGATGAGGTCGCGCTCGCGCTGGCGCTGGACACGCGGGTCGAACGACGCGCCGGCGATCAGGTCGCTCAGGCCGATCATGGCGGTGACCGGCGCACCGGTACGCGAGACGAGGTCCTGTTCCTGAGACGAACCCTTCGGCGTGACGAAGAACGACCACTCGTTCGCCTGAGGCGTGCCGGACACAGCGATCGAGATGACCGTGTAGGCGGGCGACAGATACCTGGCGTAGTGGAGGACGCCGTCGACGGCGAAGTCCCTCGGCAGATCGCGATTCGCGGATTCGTGCTGCTTGACATCGGCCTTGCACTCGATCAACACCACCATGTCCGGCGTGCCGGGGGCAGTGACGATGAACTCGGGATAGCCGGCGGCCTTGCCCTTGCCGGTCTTCGACGCTCTCGAGAGGCCCTTTCGGATGTCCTGAACGACCGATTGCTGCTTCTCGACTACCGTCTCGTCTGGGTCATCGTAGTAGCCCAGGTCGCGGAGGTGTGCCTCGACCAAGTCTTCCGTTATGCGCTCGTTAGCCACAGTGCTTCACTTCTTTTTCTGCCGGGAGGAAGTCACGCCGTGACGGAACTCCCCCGCTCACTGTTCCCCATCCAGGTGCGCCCGCAACTCGCCCACTAGTCGAGCACTTGCGTGGTTTGACAACGACTCGTTGCCCGGAAGGTGCCTTTTCTCGCGCAAACGCTTTTCAGTCTGCGTAAGCAACAACTTTCCGTACAGCACTTCTTCGTTCGGGTCAGCGCCATCTGGCCAAATCTCGTCGGTCCGAGGGGCACCCCCATCGAGATAAGTCCTATTCACTGTCCGGCGCTTATCACGGTGCTTCTTGCGCAGTTCAGGAAGCCATGCCCCGATCACCTCATTGCGGATGGTCGCTGCATCCGGCTCCGCGAGCCCTGTCACGGAGGCAATGTGCTCCACAGTTGCGTGGTAAGCCTCCGTATCGCACAGGGTTGGACAGAATACTTCGATGTCCCGGTCAGTGAACACCTTGGACCACTCGGCCAGCTCAGAGTCGGTCAGAAAGTCGCGATCTCGATGAATGATGACCCGGGGGTCTCCACCATCAGTTCCGCCATCTCACGAAAAGCTTCTGCAGCAAAGACATTGTTGAAAGACGCAACTTTCACGTCACTATCCGTACAACCGGCTTGCTTCAGTGCGAGTTGCAACGCCCATGGATCCTCATCTTCAGTGCAAAGGATAACTCGACTTGATAAGTCCAGCTGATCGAGCGCACCGAGGTCCATAAGCAACGCCGTCAGTTCCTTCTGGCTATCCGACTCGACCTTCCCGTCCTTCATCCACACGACCTTCACGCTATCCGACGCACCGGTGATCAGGTGACGGCTATGCGTGCTGACTATGACTTTGCATTCAAACTCTTTGGCCACGCGCTCGAGGGCAGCACCCAGCGCCTTCTGACGGGATGGATGCAGATGGCTATCAGGCTCGTCGACGAGGAGGAGAGCCGGCTTGAAGAGAAGAACGTAGGCAAAGATTTGCGTGACCTGCAAAATACCGGTGCCCCAGAGATCCACAGGCAAATGGTCCTTCGGAGCCACCTCCCCGGTCGCAAGGCGAACGTCGACATAGAGGTCACGGTCGGGGTCAAACTCTACTCGAAATGACACGGGGGCCTTCAACACCGATTCAAGAAGGCGCTGAAGCTCCTCTAGCAACGAGCGCTCAGCCAGCAGCCGAATGGTGTTGCGGAACACCAAGTTGGCGTCACCACTGGCGGCCTTCCGGAACACCGCCGCATAGCCGCTCATTTCCTCGCGATGCGGCACCCCGGCCAACCCCGGAACGTAGACGCTAAAAAGCTTCTTGGGATCGCTGACGACCTGACCGAACCCGGCCGATGTTCCCGACCGATCGACGCCCACGTTATTGTGGTTTCGAGCCTTGTACATCTCAATTCGATACTCGGAGCCCACAGAGCTGTCAGCGGCAACTCCTTCGAAGTCGACCACGCCGCGTTGGCCCAGGCTTCGGTTTCCGTAGGGGGCTCCATGCCCAAGCAGAGAAAACTCCGCTACTGGAGAGTAGCGAAGACTCGCTTCAGCCACTACTCGCTGGCCGAGTTCCACCGAAGCCTGTGCACAGCTAACAGCGGTGTGAATTGCTTGAAGAACGCTGCTCTTGCCGGAGTTGTTTCCGCCCACAAGATAGGTGATAGGGCCAAGCTCGATACGGGTGTCTTCAATTTTTTTGAAGTTTCGAATCCGGACAGCATCAATTCGAAGTCGCGAAGACGTTGGCTTCGACGGTTCGCCAGAAGCGTTTGCAGCTTCGATCTCTTCGAGGATCATTTCAAGATCGGCTACTCCAAGGTCACGCTCGCCCCCATCCGCACTTGGAGATGGGTTCATTTTTTGCCCTGGTTGGCAGAGGTGATTCCGTGACGGAACTCCACCACGTCGCCGTCGGACATGACATAGTCCTTGCCTTCGATCCGGACCTTGCCGCGGGACTTGGCCTCGGCCATGGAGCCGGCATCGACGAGGTCGTCAAAGGAGACGACTTCGGCCTTGATGAAGCCGCGCTGGAAATCGGTGTGGATGACGCCGGCAGCCTGCGGGGCGGTGTCACCTTGGCGGATGGTCCAGGCACGCGTTTCCTTGGGTCCTGCGGTGAGGTACGTCTGCAGGCCAAGAGTGTGGAAGCCAACGCGGGCGAGCTGGTCAAGGCCGGACTCGGTCTGGCCATTCATTTCCAGCATCTCGCGGGCTTCTTCCTCGTCAAGTTCAACGAGGTCCGCCTCCAGCTTGGCGTCAAGGAAGATGCAGTCGGCGGGAGCAACCATGGCGCGTAGTTCTACCTGCTTCTCCGCGCTGCCCAGGATGCCTTCATCTGCGTTGAAGACGTAGATGAACGGTTTGGCTGTGAGGAGGCTGAGCTCCTTCAGGTACTCCAGCTCCAGCTTGTCGCTCTTGATCGAGGAGAAAATGGTGTCCCCACGCTCCAGCACCGCCTGGGCGGCCTTGATGGCGTTGAGCTCGGCAGCCTCGCGCTTCTTGATCTTGATTTCTTTTTCGATGCGCGGGATGGCTTTTTCGATCGTCTGCAGATCGGCCAGGATCAGTTCGGTGTTGATGGTTTCCATATCCGAACGCGGATCAACCTTGCCGTCAACGTGGACAACGTCGGGATCGTCGAACACCCGGATGACCTGGGCGATGGCCTCGGCTTCGCGGATGTTCGCCAGGAACTGGTTGCCCAGGCCTTCGCCCTCGGAGGCGCCCTTGACGATGCCCGCGATGTCGACGAAGGACACGGTTGCCGGCAGCTGCCGCTGGGAACCGAAGATTTCAGCCAGCTTTTGCAGACGCGGGTCCGGCAGGTTCACGACGCCGACGTTTGGTTCGATGGTTGCGAACGGGTAGTTCGCTGCAAGAACCTGGTTCCGGGTCAGTGCGTTGAAGAGGGTTGATTTGCCGACGTTGGGCAGTCCGACGATGCCAATAGTAAGAGCCACGAGCATTGATTCTACCCGCTAGCGCACACCGTTCCGATTCAGCTCCCTCCGGGTTGGGACACCCCGGCAGGGCCCTGCACTAAAACTGTCGTACCCCTGTGACAGGGTTACTGCATGGATGGATTTGGATTGGTTCTGGCCTTGTTGATGCTGCTGATCGGAGCAGCACTGGGACTTGGTATCGCGTACGTTGTCTTCCGTCGCCGGGGTGCGGGATTGGAAGCGGATTTCGACGCCGTTTCGGCGCGCCTCTCGGAGGTGACCGCCCAGTACGCAGCCGCCGACGCCGAACGTCGCCTTCTGTTCGCACAGAACCGCGAGCTCAGCGAATCCAGGAACTCGGACGGCAGCGTGCTGCGCGCCCTGGCCCCGGTTGCGGAGAAGCTGACAGCCGTCCAGCAGCAGGTCTCACTGCTGGAGCGCGACCGCGTGGAGCAGTACGGCCAACTCGCCCAGCAGTTGCAGGATGCCCGCCTTTCCGACGAGCAACTCCTGAGGTCGACGCATGCGCTGGCCTCGGCTCTCCGTTCCAACAGTGCCCGTGGCCAGTGGGGCGAAGTCCAGCTCCGCCGCGTGGTTGAGGCCTCCGGAATGATGCGCCACGTCGACTTCTACGAGCAAGTCCATTCCGGGCGGAGTGAGAACACGCTGCGGCCCGACCTCGTGGTCCAGTTGCCGGGCAGCAAGCAACTGGTGGTGGACGCCAAGGTACCTCTTGGGTCGTACCTCGCGGCGCAGGAACAGATCCACGGAGAGGGTGCCCTGGGAGAATCAGTCACGGACCAGGCCCGTCAGGATTCCAAGAGTCTTCTGGCCCAGCATGCGAAGGCCCTCAAGGCCCACATTGACGCCTTGGCGGCAAAGAAGTACTGGGACATCCCGGGCAACTCCCCCGAGTTAGTGATCTGTTTCCTGCCGGCGGAGTCGATCCTCGCCTCGGCTCTGGAAGCGGACGCCGGGCTCCTGGAGCATGCGCTCTCCAAGAACGTCGTCCTGGCATCGCCCGGAACGCTCTTGGCAGTCCTCAAGTCGGTGGCGTTCACCTGGCGCCAGGACGTCCTCACGGACAGCGCGCACGAGCTCTTCGAGCTGGCCAAGCAGCTTTACGAGCGCATGGGCACCTTGGGGGAAAATGTCGGCAAGCTGGGCAGCTCACTGAAGACGTCCGTGGACCGCTACAACGCGATGGTTGGCACGCTTGAAGCCCGGGTTCTTCCGACCGCGCGCAAGCTCAACACCATGGATGACGCCGGCCTCACCTCACCTGCTTCGGTGGAAGTGGTCCCGCGCTCCCTCGCAGCACCCGAACTCCTCGCTGTAGAGCCGAGCGACAGGGGCATCGACGCAGATGCAAGCAGGGAGTCTGCCGCCTGAGGACCTGACAGGGCATAAGCAACCGGGCCGTTGACGATCACGAAACGTTAGGACGTGGGGCGGTTGCCCCGTCCGCCCAAGGCACGGCTGACGTCGCCGGCTTGCTTGAGCGTTGCGCGAAGTTCCTTGGGCAGCGAGAAAAGGAGGTCTTCCTCTGCCGTGACAACTTCCTGAACCTCGCCGTAGCCATAGTCGGCCAAAAGCCGGAGCACGTCCTGGACCAGGACCTCGGGAACGGATGCCCCTGAAGTCACGCCCACCGTGGCCACGCCTTCGAACCAGCTTTCGTCCACCTCATTGGCGAAGTCCACCCGGTAGGACGCTTTGGCCCCGTATTCAAGGGCTACCTCGACGAGGCGGACGGAGTTGGAGGAGTTGGCCGAACCAACCACGATCACCAAGTCAGCCTGGGGAGCGATCTTCTTGATGGCTACCTGGCGGTTGGTGGTGGCGTAGCAAATATCGTCACTGGGCGGATCCTGGAGGGTGGGGAACCGCTCTTTGAGCATCCGCACGGTCTCCATGGTCTCGTCAACACTCAAGGTTGTCTGGGAGAGCCAGATGGTCTTTTCGGGGTCGCGGACAGTCACCTTGCCGACCTCGTGCGGGCCGTTGATGATCTGGATGTGTTCCGGGGCTTCGCCGGCGGTTCCTTCGACTTCCTCGTGGCCGTCGTGGCCGATCAGCAGGATGTCGTAGTCCTCCTTCGCGAAGCGAACTGCTTCACGGTGGACCTTGGTAACCAGCGGGCACGTGGCATCGATGGTCCGCAGGCCGCGGTCCTCTGCGGATTGAACAACGGCCGGAGACACGCCATGCGCCGAGAAAATGACCAGGGCACCCTCGGGTACCTCGTCCGTCTCGTCAACGAAGATGGCGCCCTTTTCTTCGAGGGAGGTAACAACATGCACGTTGTGCACGATCTGCTTCCGTACATAGACGGGCGGACCGTAGTGCTCCAGCGCTTTCTCCACCGCGATGACGGCCCGGTCCACGCCGGCACAGTAACCGCGGGGAGCTGCCAGCAGGACTTTCTTGGTTCCCGTAACCGGGGCGGCAGCCAGCACCTCTTCAGGAGATCGACGTCTGCGGGGCACCGTGGGCATCGGAATAGAAACTGCTGTGCTGGTCATCCTTCAATGTTACCGGCCAGTGCCGGACCGGTCCGCAGAACGTGACCGTCCTCTCCCTGTGAGAAGCCACGCAATGACACTCAACGCCAGCATTCCGCCAGAGGCCCATATGCTCGCCGCAATCCATTCCCCGAAGCCGGATCTGGCCGAGGCGAGAAACTCCTCCTTGAAGAGTTCCGCCACACTGTTGCCGCTGGAGAGGTTTTCCGCAGCACGGACGGCGATGTCCGTCGTCGTCGTCCACACTGCAGCCAATGCCAGCCCGCCCAGCCCCAGGAAGATCAGGACCACCGCGCGTCGCCGCGCTGCGGCGAGGGCAAGCAAGGCGGAAAGTACGGCACCGACGGCGGCCATCCACCACAGCGGGACAAACGCAGAAACACGCTCAATGACCTGCCGCTGCGCGGGTTGGCCGAGAGTTACGACGCTCTGTTCGGGCACGTCCAACCGGATGCCCGTGGAGGAGGCAAAGTGATCCCGGATCAGCCGCACCAGCGGAGCAATATCCAACTGCAGCGCCGTTGGTGACTGCGCCTCCTCCGCCTTGATGGTGCCGAAGTTCAGGCGGTGGCTGTTCCTCGCGGTCTCCTCCCAGGCCTGCGGGTAGTCGCTCCAGGATTGCATGCCGGACGCGGCATCCTTGATGGCTCCGGCAGCAAGGTTTCGGACGGGTTCCGGAAGCGAGACAGACGATTCAAAGGTGCCGGCTGCGGCAGCGGCGAGCCGTTCCTGGAAGCCGGGATCGTTCCCCAGCGCCGCAGCCATCCGTACGAAGCCATCTTCCTTGACCACGTTGGTGTCCACCCACGCTGCCGGTACAGCCACTGCTGTCAGCAACAACGCAAGGATCACTCCGACTGCAGAAACAAAGGTACGCACAGTCATCCTTGAGGTTCGGGGGCAGTGCCACCATCCTAGGCTGTCCACATACGGGGAAAAATGTCGGACCCGGGGTTGAGGCTATGGATAGAGTTGGAAGGCGCCGGCAACGGCAACAGCAGCGCTAGCGAGGACAAACACATGCAGGACAACGCACGGATCACTGATGTCAGCTGAAGCCAGACCCGAATCGACCCTGCCCGGTACTGCTGCGGAGACCAGCCCGGACAATCCGTGGCCGCTCCAACTGTTGTCCCGCAAGCTCAAAGCCCACATTGAGCGCGCACCTGCAGCCTGGATCGAGGGCCAGGTTATTGAAATGAACCGCCGCGGAGGCAACGCCTTCCTCACCTTGCGGGACATCGACGACGAAATCTCCCTGCCCGCCTCCGTGTGGTCCACAGTCCTGGACCGCCAGCGGACTCCCTTGGAACGGGGCTCCCGCGTGGTGGCCTTGGTGAAGGCAGACTTCTGGGTCAAGACCGGACGGCTCAACATGTCCGTCAAGGACATCCGGCCGGTGGGCCTGGGCGATCTTCTCGCCAGGATCGAACGGCTACGCCAGGCGCTGGCTGCCGAGGGCCTCTTCGCTGAATCCCGGAAACGCAAGCTACCGCTCCTCCCCCACCGGATCGGCCTCATCACAGGCCGGGATTCGGACGCCAAGAAAGACGTCCTGCGGAACGCTGCGCTTCGCTGGCCCGCCGTGGAGTTCGATGTCCGCGAAGTCGCGGTCCAAGGCAACACCGCCGTATCGCAGATCATCGGGGCGCTCCGGAAACTGGATGCGGACCCGCACGTCGATGTCATCGTCATGGCCAGGGGCGGCGGAGCACTTGAAGACCTCCTGCCATTCAGCAACGAGGACCTCATCCGGGCCGTGGCCGCAGCAACCACGCCGGTGGTAAGCGCCATTGGCCACGAGGCCGACCGTCCGATCCTTGATGACGTTGCCGACCTCCGGGCGTCGACGCCAACCGACGCGGCAAAGCGGATTGTGCCGGACGTTTCAGAGGAACTCGCGGCCGTGCGGCAGGCACGCGACCACCTGAGGCGCAGCATCGGAAGGATGGTGGATCGGGAAACCGACAGGCTGCACGCGCTAAGGTCGCGTCCGGTCCTGGCAGCCCCGGATACGCTGGTGGATGTCCGCGCCGACGAGGTTGCGCGACTTAGGCAGAGGTCCCACACTGCCGTGAACTCGGCGGTAGTGCGTGCCCTTGACCAGGTGCACCACCTGCGCGCCCAGGTGCGTGCACTGTCTCCGCAAAAGACCCTTGACCGGGGTTATGCCGTAGTGCAGATCATCGGTGAGGATCAGGCAGGGCACACCGTGGTCACCAGCCCGGAACAGGTACCCGAGGACACGCCCCTCTCGATCCGGGTAGCAGACGGCAGGTTCCGTGCCACGTCCGCCGGCCATGCCGAAATTGCCGAACGATAGCCGAACGATAGCCGAACGCCGGGCGCATCAGGCACACGAAAAAGCCGCCGGGCACGCCCACTCACCCGCTGGCAGCAGCACTAAACAAGAGGATTTCAATGACCGAGAACAGCAGCCAAACACCTGATGCCTTGGACGGGCTGAGCTACGAAGAGGCACGGGAACAACTGGTGGCCGTCGTTGGGCGGCTCGAGGCAGGCGGAGCAAGCCTCGAGGAGTCCCTGGCGTTGTGGGAGCGCGGAGAGGCCCTGGCCAAGCGCTGCGAGGAGTGGCTCGAAGGAGCACGGAAGCGCTTGGCGGCTGCCCGTGAACCGGGCAACGCCCCGGAGTAACCCGCAAAGCTTAGGATTCCGCCACGAGCGCTCGCTCTGCGGCAACGTCGAATTCTGCCTTGGGCCAATCCAACGACATCCCCCGCAGTGCCTCCAACAGCAACTCCTGGACAGCGATCCGTGCGTACCACTTCTTGTTGGCAGGAACTACGTGCCACGGAGCTGTGTCCGTAGAGGTTTCCGCAAAGGCAGCCTCGTACGCCTTCATGTAGTCATCCCAATGGGCCCGCTCGGTGAGGTCGCCACGGCTGTACTTCCAGTGCTTGCTGGGATCGTCGAGCCGGGCGATCAAACGCTCCTTCTGTTCGTCCTTACTGATGTTGAGCATGACCTTGACGATCGTGGTGCCTTGTTCGGTAAGCCTGGCTTCGAAATCGTTGATGGCTGCGTACCGCCGCTCCAGCTCCTTGGCGTCGGCCCAAGCATGGACGCGGTGGATGAGGACGTCCTCATACTGGGAGCGGTCGAAGACGCCCACCATGCCCGCGGCCGGAACCTGCTTCTCGATCCGCCACAGGAAATCGTGGGCTTTTTCCTCATCCGTGGGCGCTTTGAACGCCGTGAGGTGGACGCCTTGGGGATCCATGGCGCCGACGACGTGGCTGACGATCCCGCCCTTACCTGCGGTATCCATGGCTTGAAGGATCAACAGCAGGCGTTTGTCGCTGCCGAACTTACCTTCGGCAAACAGCTGTTCCTGAAGCTCAGCCAGCCTGTCGTCCTGCGCACCCAGCAAAGCCTTCCCGTCAACCTTGTTGCCTGTGTAGCCGGGCGTCGATTCGGGATCCACGCTAGCGAGCGTAAACCCCGAATCGACCTTCAGCGTTTCTGCGGGACTCTTGGCGAACTCAACTGCAACCATGGCTAGCCTTTCTGCCGGACGACGCCCCCGTGGCGCCCTGGGATTCAGGCTAGTTGCCCGGATACCTCGACAGGAAGTCCGCCATGCGGCCGATTGCTTCCTCGATGTCCTTGACGTTGGGCAGCGTCACCATGCGGAAGTGGTCAGGGCGCACCCAGTTGAACGCCCTGCCGTGCGAGACAAGGATCTTCTGTTCCCTCAAGAGGTCCAGGACAAACTTCTCGTCGTCCCTGATGTGGTAAACTTCCGGGTCCAGCTTGGGGAACAGGTAGAGGGCTCCCCTGGCTTGCTGCGTGCTCACACCCGGAATGGCGTTCAAGAGGTCGTGGGCTTTGTTGCGCTGCTCAAGGAGCCTGCCGCCGGGGAGGATGAGGTCGTTGATGCTCTGGTAGCCACCGAGCGCCGTTTGGATGGCGTGCTGGGCCGGAACGTTCGCGCACAGGCGCATGTTCGCCAGGAGGTTGATGCCTTCAAGGTAGTCCGCGGCGTCCTTCTTGGGGCCGGAGATAGCCATCCAGCCGGCCCGGTAGCCACAGACGCGGTACGCCTTGGACAGTCCGCTGAACGTCAGGCACAGCACGTCATCGCCGGTCAGGCCCGCCAGGTTCACGTGGACGGCGTCTTCGTACAGGATCTTCTCGTAGATCTCGTCGGCGAAAATCACCAGCCCGTGCTTTTCGGCCAGGGCGACAATCTTCTTCAGGGTCTCTTCGGGGTAGACCGCTCCCGTGGGGTTGTTGGGATTGATGACGACGATGCCCTTGGTGCGTGGCGTGATCTTCGATTCCATGTCATCAAGATCCGGCTGCCATCCCGATTCTTCGTCGGTCAGGTAGTGGACGGGACGGCCGCCTGCCAAAGAGACGGACGCCGTCCACAAGGGGTAGTCCGGGGTGGGGATGAGGACTTCGTCGCCGTCCTCGAGCAACGCCATGAGGGACATGGTGATGAGTTCGCTGACCCCGTTGCCCAGGTAGATATCATCCACATGGATGTTCTGGATGCCGCGCGTCTGGTAGTACTGCGACACCGCCGTACGGGCGGAGAAGATACCGCGGGAGTCACTGTAGCCCTGGGCATTGGGAAGGTGGCGGATCATGTCCACCAAGATGGCGTCAGGCGCTTCAAACCCAAAGGGTGCCGGGTTTCCGATGTTCAGTTTGAGGATCCTGTGACCCTCCGCCTCCATTTGCTGGGCGGCCTGAAGAATCGGTCCACGGATGTCGTAGAGGACATTATGAAGCTTGGTGGACTGCTTGAAATTCGCCATCCCTCAAATATGCCACAGGGGTCATGCGCTTCCGTTGAGACATCACTCACAGATAGACCGACGGCGGTGACAGACCCCCGCGGGTCCGTCACCGCCGTCGTACGCGGTTTCACCCAAGTGCTACTTGACGATGCCCTTGTCCTTCAGCCATGCGGCGGCAGCATCCTTGGCGCTCTGCTTCTGGTCGCCACTGACGGAGCGGTTCAGGTTGATCAGGTCCTCGGTGGTGAGGATCTTGGAAACGTTGTTGAGCGCTTCCTTCGCCTTGTCCGTCATCTTGGACTTGTTGTAGAGCGGGAGGACCTGCTGGGCCTTGAAGTTGTTCTTCGGATCTTCGAGGACCACGAGGTCGTTGTCGGCGATGGACGGGGTGGTGGTGTAGATGTCGGCCACCTGCACCTTGTCTTCCAGGAGTGCCTGGAGCGTCAGGTTGCCGCCGCCGTCGTTGAAGGGCTGCAGGCCCTTCAGTTCGCAGTTGTAGTTCTTCTTCAAACCGGGGAAGCCGTAAGCGCGTGTCTCGAAAGTGGCCGGCGCTGCCATGGTGAAGTCCTTGCACACCTTGGCGAGGTCCTCGATGGACTTCAACTGGTACTTTTCTGCCGTAGCCTTGGTGACCACCATTGCGTCCTTGGACTCGGCCTTCGCCGGTTCAAGGACGGCCAGCCCCTCGGGCAGCTTCCCCGGAAGGGCCTTGTAGACGTCTTCGGCCGAAACTTCGGTGGCCTCGGTGTCCACGTAGGACAGGAGGTTGCCGGAATAGTCCGGAACAATGTCCACCGAGCCGTCCTGGACGGCCTTGAAGTAGATCTCCCGCGAGCCGATGTTGGGCTTGGTGCTGGCTGTGACGCCGGCTGCGTTGAGCGCGCCGGCGTAGATCTCACCGATGACCTGGCTTTCAGGGAAGTCGGCCGAGCCTACCACCAGCGGAGCCCCGGAGTCCGCAGACCCGGTACCTGCCGAGGTGGAGGGCGAATCCAAGGGGGTGCCGCCACCGCATGCGCTCAGCGCAAGTGCCACACCGAGGCCGGCTGCCAGGCCGCCGAGGCCCCGGCGTGTAAGGGACGTGGGGTTGGTGTGTTTCATGGTGTACCTCCTTGAACGGCAGCCCCTGCGGGAGCTGTGGCTGTGGAATCGGCGGTTGCCTTGTGGCTTCCGCGTGAATCGAGGGTGAGCCCCGGTGACAGGGCCAGGCGTTGAACGGCGGCGAGGATGAGGTCCACGGCGATCGCGAGGGCCGCGATGAGGAAGGAACCGGCAAGCATGCGCGGGAAGTCCTGCAGGACCAGCCCGTCGAACAAGTAGCGGCCAAGGCCGCCCAGGGGCAGGTAGGCGACCACCGACACTGTGGCGATCACCTGCAACACAGCTGTTCGGATACCGCCGAACATCACCTGCAGCCCGTTGGGCACCTCCACCTTGAACAGGATCTGGAGTTCGGTCATGCCCATGGCACGCGCCCCGTCCACTACTGAACGGTCAACGCTGGAAATGCCTGCGTACGTACCGGCGAGCAACGGCGGAACGGTGAGGATCACCAGGGCCCACACGGGAGGCATCAGTCCGCTGCCGGCCAGCAGTGCGAACAGCACCAGCAGACCCAGGGTGGGCAAGGCCCGCAAGGCGCCTGCCACGGCTACGGCTACGACGCGCCCGCGTCCGGTGTGGCCGATGAAGAGTCCCACCGGAATGGAGATGGCAGCTGCAATCAGCAAGACCAGCCCGCTGTACTGCAGATGCTCGGCCAGGCGGACGGGGATACCGCCGCTGCCGCTCCAATGGAGTGGATCGGCCAACCAGGCCACGGTGTCGGTGAAGACGTTGCTCATGCCGACGCCCCCGGTTCCGGACGGCTGACGACGGCGGTCCCTGCCTTTGGTTCGGTGACTGACGCCTGGGTGGCCGGGCGGCCGCCCGTTCCCGATGCCCGGGTCCACGGCGTCAGGACGCGTTCCAGGACCACCAGGATTCCGTCCATCACCAAGGCCAGCACCAGGATGGCGATGATGCCAACAACAACCTCAGTCACGAAGGTGCGCTGGAGGCCGTCCGTGAACAGGATTCCCAGGTTCCCCACTCCCAGCAGGGCGGCTACGCTCACCAGCGAAATGTTGCTGACCGAAACGACGCGAAGGCCGGCGAACAGGACCGGCAGGGACAACGGAAGGTCCACCTGGAAGAAACGGGCCAAAGGCTTGAAACCCATGGCGACGGCCGCGTTCCGGAGGTCGTCGTCCACGGAATCGAAGGCATCCATGGCTGCCCTGACCAGGAGTGCCACGGCATAGATAGTCAACGCCACAACGACGTTGAGGGGATCGAGGATCCGGGTGCCGAGGATGGTTGGCAGGATGATGAACAGCGCCAAGGACGGAATGGTGTAAAGCAGGGACGTGGCTGTGGCCACCACGGACCGCAGCGTACGGTTGCGGCAGGCCAATTGGGCCAGTGGGATGGAGATCAACAGTCCAAGGACCATGGGAACGACCGCCAGGACCAGGTGCTGTCCCGCGAGGCCGAACACCATTGCGCTGTTCGCGATGAACCACTCCATCAGGTGGCGTCCTCGCGGTGGCGGCGGACTTCCTCGATGAGGGCAAGGACTTCCGGCGCCTTGAGGACTCCGGCAACCCTGCCGTCGTCGTCCACTGCGACGCCCAACCCCGACGGCGAGGACAGTGCCGCATCCAAAGCCCGGCGCAGCGTGTCCCCCTTGCGGAACAGCGAACCCCCGGGAATGATGCCGGCGCCGTCGCGGGGCGATGACCAACCCAGAGGCCGGGAATCCTGATCCACCACCAGCGCCCACTCCCCCGATTCGCGGCCGGCGTGGTGCCCGTCGGAGACACTCACCATAGTGACGGGGTGCAGTTGCACGGAGTCGGCAGCGTTGAAGGCGAGGTGCCGGAAGCCCCGGTCCCTGCCCACGAAGGAGGCAACGAAGTCGTTGGCAGGTGCCCGGAGGATCTCTTCAGGTGCCGAGTACTGGGCCAGCTTTCCGCCCACGGCAAAGACCGCCACCTTGTCCCCCAGGACGGTCGCCTCATCGATGTCGTGGGTGACGAACACGATGGTCTTGGCCAACTCCCGCTGCAGTCTCAGCAGTTCCTGCTGGAGCTCGTCGCGGACCACCGGATCCACGGCGCTGAAAGGTTCGTCCATGAGGAGGACCGGTGGATCGGCGGCGAGCGCACGGGCTACGCCAACGCGCTGCTGCTGCCCGCCGGACAACTGTGACGGGTACCGTTTGCCGAGGCTGGAAGCCAGCCCGACGACGTCGAGCAGTTCAGCGGCGCGTTTCCGCGCCGCTGCCTTGGGCACGCCGTTGAGCCGGGGAACCGTGGCGATGTTGTCCAGGACGGATCGGTGGGGAAGCAGGCCTGCTGACTGCATGACGTAGCCCATGGAGCGGCGGAGTTGCGCCGCCGGAACCTGGGAAACGTCTTTGCCGTCCACCGTGATGGAGCCTGAAGTGGGCTCCACCATGCGGTTGATCATCCGGAGCGAGGTGGTCTTGCCGCAGCCCGAGGGACCGACGAAGACTGTGATGGCGCCTTTGTCGATGGACATGGTCAGATCGTCAACCGCCGGCTGTCCCCCCTGGTACCGCTTGGTCACGCTCTGGAACTCAATCATGGCTTCAGCCATACCTGGGCTTACCTATCTGTAAGTCGACATCCTCGGACGGTAGAGCCAAATGATCATAAGCACACTGACTTTGGCTGTAAAGCCGATCTTCCCCCAGAGTAGCCAGCGGGCCTTGCGATGTCAGCGGCGCCACGTATTCCGTAATGAATCGGCAATAATCGTCACCGCTTCCGGCGCTTTCCCTTCCTGGCCGACCTCTCCTCAGCCCGATCATGGCGGTACCTTTCGGCGGCGCGTTGCCCTCGTTCGGCCGACACCACTTTCTGGTGCCATTCCCGCTGGTAGGCACGACGCGCGGCAGCGTCGTGCTTCCGGTTGAGTGCGGCCAATTCTCGTTGCAGTTTCAGGTAGCTGTCCCACCTCCGCTGGTCCAGGGAACCGACGGCCAGGGCCTCCAGCACAGCACAGCCAGGCTCTGCCTGGTGGGAGCAATCAGAGAACCTGCATTGTTCAAAGAGCTCTTCCAGATCGCCGAACATCTCTTCCATGCCGTCGTCAGCATCAAAGAGGCCGAAGCCGCGGACTCCGGGCGTGTCCATCAGCACGGCTCCGCCGGGGAGGGGAACCAGTTCACGGGACGTCGTGGTGTGCCTGCCCTTGCCGTCGCCGGCGCGTACTGCACCCGTGGCCTGCTGCCGGCTCCCCGTGAGCGCGTTGATGAGCGTGGATTTACCGGCACCGGAGGGTCCCAACATCACGAGGGTCGCCCCCGCCGGGATGTGCCTCAGGAGCTCGTCGATGCCGTCGCCCTGTTCCGCCGAGGTGGTGACAACGTCCACGCCGGCTGCCTGCAGCAGCACTTCCCCCACGACGTCGTCTGCGATGTTGGCAAGGTCCGCCTTGGTGATGACCACCAGCGGCGTTGCCCCTGAATCCCAAGCGGCTACGAGGGTTCGTTCGAGCCGGTTGTGGGTCAGTGGACGGTCCATGGGGACCACTACCGCCACGATGTCGATGTTTGCCCCGAGGACCTGCTCCTCGGAGGAGGACTCGAAGGCGCGTTTGCGGCTGAGTGCCGACAGGCGCGGGAGGATCGCGACGACGGCGGGCTCACCTGCCGTGTTACGGCCCAGCCAGACCCAGTCGCCCGTGGCAGGGGCAGGCCCGTGGGAGGGGTACGGCAGGCGCAGCAGGCCCTCGCTGGATGCGACAAGGACTCGGTTCCTGTCCAGCCTCACGATCCGGCCGGGCGTGCAACCTCCCTTCTCCGGAACGGGGTTGTCCCGGAAATGCCCGGACGTGGCGGGAGTGAAACCGTATTCGATGGGGCCATGATCCGGCGGAGCTGCGCTGTTTACAGCCGCGCTGTTTTCAGTAATGGAGCGGTCGCTTGATGAAGCGTAAGTATGCAATTCAGTGCCTCTTGTGAGGCCCGGCAGACCTAGCTCTGGCAGGTGGATGCCGGGACGTGGGTGGTGGTGTGATGATGCGCCGCGACTGTGAGCGGGGCGCGCAGTACTATGGCAGTCATCAAATCCACCTCCTCGGCATCAGGACCGGCCTCTTAGCAGCCGTCAGTGTCCAAACAATTGGCAACAGGGTTCAGGATAGCCAGCTTCGGAGGTCCTGACGAGACCTCAGGACCCGATTGGCGCGGGCTTTCCAGCTTTGGGTCGAGCCGGGATGTTCAGCATCAGTCCAGCTCGGCCGCGGCTATGGGACCTGCCTCGGCCGGCCCCAGGTCCGGTTTTTCCCGGAGTTCGACGACGTTCCCCGCCTTCTCCAATTCGAGGACCCTGATGCTGTTGAGGCCAGCCCTCAGCAAAGGGGCCGGTGCATACAGCGCTGCTTGCGGGCCTTTGTTCCAGAAACGGCCAAGGAGGAAACCGTTGAGCCAGATGAATCCCTTGGTGGACTGCGGAAGGGCAATATGGGTATCCGCCGGCTCGGATACTTCAAAGGAGGCTTCGGCAAGACCCTGAAGGTTCTCCTGCGTCCAATCGGCCAACGCAACAGGGGTCTGCGTCCAATGGAATGTATAGCGCTGGTTGATCAGGACGCCGCCCAGGATGCCCTTGCCGTGCCCCGTCAAAGGACCGTAGTTGATGCGGCCCAGGTTCTCGACGAGGATTTCCAGTTTGGCCGGGGCACCCTCTCCGGTGACGGCAATTCCTTCAGTGCCCGTGACGTCATCCAGGACCCCCACGTAACGGCCATCGACCCGGAGGTACGCGCGATCGTTCAGCCCGGAAATCCTGATGCGGCTTTCCGCAGGAGCGCCCGGTCGGCCCGGGAGGATCGCCGTTGCCTCGTAAAGCACCATGCCGCCGTCGAGCCCCAGCTCCTCGAAGCTGAGCGGCCTGACGCTGGTGACCGGTTTGCCGGAACCGCGGGCCGACTCCCACAGGTCCTGGCCTTCCGAGAGCGTCAGCGTGCGGGCGGGGAGAACCGGAGGCGGGGTCAGAAGATCGGCAGGCAGCTCGGGGAGGTCCTGGATTCCCTGCGCCCGGTGGAACTCCCGCCGGAAGGCATGGAACTTCGGTGTGAGGCTGCCGTCCTCGGCGATCGGAGCGTCGGAGTCGTAACTTGTGACCGTGGGTTGGAGCAGGCGGCCGTCATGGTTGCTGCCGGAGCCCAGGCCGAAGTTTGTTCCTCCGTGGGCCATGTAAACGCAGAGGGAACCACCAGGCTCGAGGATGCGGCGAGCCTCGGCGGCCGCTTCTTCGGGGTCCCGCCGGTGATGGTGCTCGCCCCAATGGTCAAACCATCCACCCCAAAATTCCACCGTGAAGAAAGGTTCTCCCGGCCGCCGCCGCTTCCACGTTTCGATGGCTTCATCACCGCGGCTCCCCAACGTAGCCGCGGCCCACGTACCCTCGATCGAGCCGCCGTCGAGGAAGTAGTCCGTGCCTCCGTCTGCCGTAAAGAGCAGCTCAGTGATGCCGCGCGCCTGGAGCGCTTGGCGGTTCCACCGCAGGTAGTCGTGGTCGTCCCCGTAACTGCCGTATTCGTTCTCGATCTGCACCGCAACCACAGGCCCTCCCTGCGATGCCTGCCGGGAGGCAACAATGGGTAGCAGATGGTCAAACCACTCCTCCACAGCCTCCGTGAAGTCCGGGTCCATGCACCGCAGCCCGATCCCGGGCATGCCGGTCAGCCACGCCGGGAAGCCGCCGTTGTCCCATTCGGCGCAAATGTAGGGGCCGGGCCGGACAATGACGTCCAGGCCTTCCCGGGCGGCGGTATCGATGAAGCGTCCCAAATCCCGCCAGCCCGTGAAATCCGGGGCCTGGTCCTTCTTTGGCTGATGGAAGTTCCACGCGACGTAGGTGTCAACCGTGTTGGCTCCCATGGCTTTGAGGCGGCGGAGCCGGTCCCGCCACAGCTCGGGATGGACACGGAAGTAGTGGATGGCTCCAGCGAGGATGCGATACGGTTCACCCGAACGGTAGAGCACGGCGTCGTGGTAGCTCAGGAGGGCTTTGCTCACGCTGAACAGATTAGCTCAAATTCCAACATTTATGCACAGGTGATGAGATGACCAACCTGGAACCGGCCCCCACAGAGCAGGTATGTCCCGCCGCAGTCGAAGGACAGGGCCCGTGTGTGCAGCTGTGGCCGGAACGTGAAGTGCCGCTCGGCGGCGTGCGGGCGATGAACGTCTACCGCACGCTGCCGCAACGGGGACTGCCCACGGTGGGTGCCTGGTGCTTCCTTGACAGCTTCGGGCCGGACCGCGTCGCCATGAGCGTCCTCCCCCACCCCCACTGTGGGCTCCAGACGGTCACGTGGCCCTTGGAGGGAGCAGTGCGGCACCGCGACAGCGTTGGCAGCGACGTGGTGGTCAAGCCGGGCGAATTGAACATCATGACCGCGGGAAACGGCATCTCGCATTCGGAGTTCTCGGTCCTTCCTGCAACGCAGGAAGAAATTCCGATGTCCCGAGGACTGCAGCTGTGGGTAGCCCTCCCCGACGCACACCGGCACCGCGAACCGTCCTTTGAGCAGCACCGGGATTTGCCCGTGGTCAACGGCGAGGGTTTCACCGCCACCGTAATGGTGGGCGAATTCGGCGGAGTGCTCTCCCCTGCCACCATGTTCAGCCCCATTGTTGGTGCTGACATCACGGGCTCGGGCGCGCTGGCATTGCCGCTGCGGCCTGAATTTGAGCACGCGGTCCTGGTCCTTGACGGGCAGCTGGTGATCGACGGCGTGAACGTCACCGCCGGGCCACTGGCCTACCTGGGCGCCGGACGGAACGAACTGCGGGTGGAGGCCGAACCGGACACCCGCTTCATGCTGCTGGGCGGCGAGCCCTTCGGCGAGGATCTGCTGATGTGGTGGAACTTTGTGGGCAGAACCCACGACGAAGTGGAAAAAGCCCGCGAAGAATGGGAGGCGCAGGGATTGCTCGACGACAACGCTGCCGCCACCGCGCGCTTCGGGCTGGTCCGCGGCCACGGACCGGATGCCGGGCCCGAAGCGGGCCGGATTCCCGCTCCGCCCTTGCCGGGAGTCAGGCTGAAGCCGCGCACCAGGGGCCCGCAGGAATGACCGACGCCCGCTGGCGCTGACCGTCAGCCGCGCTGTTCGGCCACGAGCCGTGGCACGCCGAACACGGGGTCTTGATCCAGGATCCGGACGTCCGTGATGCCGCGTTCAGCCAAACGGGCCTTGAACGCCTCCTGGATTGGCACCACGTTCATCCCCAAGCCGCTGCCGAGGATCACCGGTCCGTCCAGGCCCAGTTGACGCACGGCTTGGGCGGCAAGGTCCGCGAGGTCGTTGCCCGCTTGGACGAGCAACCGTTGGCTGGTTTCATCGCCTGCGGCGGCCGCCTCCACAACAAGCCGGGCCTGCTGCGCCCAATACCGGCGACCAGTGTCCGGGGAGTGGAAAAGGGCGATCAGCTTTCCCGGATCATCAACGCCGCAGGAGTCCAACAACGCCTGGCTCAACGCGTCAGGCTCCAGGCCCTGGTTCATGCGCCTCAGGCTGTGGCGTACGGCTTCCCTGCCCAACCAGTAACCGCTGCCCTCGTCCCCCAACAAATAGCCCCACCCACCGGCACGGGCTTCCTCGCCGGCCTGGTTCCGGCCCCAGGCAGCCGAACCGGTGCCCGCAATGACAGCCACGCCCGTACTCGCTCCACCGGCTGCCAGCAGGAGCCGCGAATCGTGCACCACCGTGATCCGGGCACCCGGCACATGGGGCGCTATGAGATCCGCGAGCGCCTTGGCGTCTTCATCAGTGTCAATCCCGCCGGATCCTGCGTAGACCTCCTCCACGGCGCCCCCGCCGATCTTCGCGAACAATTCGGCCAGGTTGGCCTTCGCCTGTTCCCGGGTGACGTTCTGGACGTTGGAGCTCCCTGCACTCTCATCCCGGACGGGAACGCCGTCCTGGAACCTGACGCCGCGTGTCTTGGTGCCGCCAATGTCCAGCCCGATCACCGTGCGGGCCGGGGCGGCCAGGCCAGAGGAGGAGTTGGAAGGGGAATGGCTTGCGGAGTCAAGATTGTTCACCGTGAAAGACTAGCTTGGAGCGCCCCTAGGAGAAACCGCCATGCCCTTGTTCGACACTCCCTTCATCGCGGCACCCATGGCCGGCGGAACATCCACCACGGCACTGGTCCGCGCTGTCCAGGAAGGAGGCGGCCTGGGCTTCCTGGCGGCCGGTTACAAGAGTCCCCAGGCCATGGTGGCGGAGATTGCCGCCGCCCGGTCCGAAGGCCTCCGCTTCGGCATGAACGTCTTTGTGCCCGACCCCGGCCAACTCCACCCCGGCCCCGCAGTCCTGGCACAGCTGGAGGCCTACCGGGCGGAACTGCAACCTGACGCCGAGCGCTACTCAGTGACCTTGCCCCCGCTGCGCCTGGATGACGACGACGCATGGCAGGAAAAGATCGACGCTCTTCTGGCAGATCCGGTTGAATACGTCAGCTTCGCCTTCGGGCTCCCCGGCACCTCCGTGGTCAAAGCCTTGCAGAAGGCAGGGAGCGTCGTGATCACCAGCGTGACCACCGTCGAAGAGGCCCGGGCGGCCGCTGAAGAAGGCCCGGACGCGCTGGCCGTCCAGCACAGTTCGGCAGGAGGCCACACCACCGCCTTCCTCCCGCGCGGTGCCGGGAGCGCCACCGCACCAGGAACGACGGCGGCGCTCCTCACCCAGGTGCGATCCGCCGTCGAGCTTCCCTTGATAGCCGCAGGCGCCATCACCGACGGCGAGGCCCTCAGGGAAGCTCTCGCTGCAGGCGCTTCGGCAGTTCAGGTTGGCACCGCCCTGGTCCGGACCGAGGAAAGCGGTGCCCGGCAAACCCACAAAGACGCCTTGGGCGATGCGCAATTCAGGGAGACTGCCATGACGCGTGCGTTCACCGGCCGCCTGGCGCGTTCCTTGGTGAACGACTTCGTCCGCGATCACGCCAACGCACCTGTTGGGTATCCGGCCATCCACCACCTGACAGCACCCGTGCGTGCCTCCGCGTCGGCCGCCGGCGACCCGCACCGCCTCAATCTGTGGGCCGGAACCGGTTGGCGGACCGCCCGGACCGGCTCAGCAACCGACGTCGTCAAGGACTTCCTCGGCGGGGCATAACCTGAAACGGTGACAAAAGCACCTGACACCACTGCCGCAACCGATACCTGGGACGGCCACCCCAAAGGCTCCAGTGGCTACCGCCGGATCCTGGCGGCCCTGGCAATGGCAGGTGTAGCCACGTTCGCCCAGCTGTATTCCACCCAAGCAGTCCTGCCCCTTATGGCCGCTGACCTCCGCATCTCCGCTGCCGACGCGGCACTCAGCATCTCCCTGGCCACCGTGGGCCTGGCCGTCACCGTCCTCCCTTGGTCTTTCCTCGCCGACCGCATCGGCCGGGTCCGCGCCATGGCAATCGGAATCGGCGCCGCCACCATCCTTGGACTGCTGGTTCCACTCGCACCCACCGTTCCGGTCCTTCTGGGCCTGCGGGCGCTGGAGGGCATGGCATTGGGAGGAATTCCCGCAATTGCCATCGCCTACTTGAACGAGGAAGTCACCAAAATCCACACGGCCCTCGCCGCCGGCAGCTACGTGGCCGGAACAACCCTGGGCGGATTGGCCGGACGGCTGGTGGCCGGGCCCGTGGGCGAGCTGTGGGGGTGGCGGGCGGCTGCGCTCGCGGTGGCCGTGCTGGCCACGTTGTCAGCAGTCCTCTTCCTGCTCTTGGTCCCCAAACAGCGGCGCTTCACACCGGCTCCTGTCCAAGGCCTTCGGGGCGCGTGGCGCACCTTGAGCGTGCACGCAACCAACCCCAAGCTCTTCGCCCTCTACCTTCAGGCCTTCCTGCTCATGGGCGGTTTTGTGGCGGTCTACAACTACCTGGGCTTCCGCCTGCATGCCGAACCGTTCAATCTTCCAGCGACGCTGGTCAGCCTCATTTTCCTGGCCTATCTCTCAGGCACGGTGACGTCACGGTGGGGAGCGGGACTGACGACGCGGTTTGGTCGCCGCAACGTGCTCCTGGCCGGCATCGGCGTGATGTGCGCCGGGCTTGCCCTGACTCTTTTCGATAACCTCGTGGCCACCTTGGCCGGACTCGTGGTCTTTACCGGTGGCTTCTTTGCCGCGCACAGCGTTGGGTCAGGATGGACAGGGGCGATCGCCACGAAAGGCCGGGCACAGGCTGCTTCGCTGTATAACCTCTCCTACTACATGGGCTCGAGCATCATCGGATGGGCGGGCGGGCTCGCCTTCCAGGCCTATGGCTGGACGGCTTTGGCGTTGGCCGTGACCGCCCTGGCCGTCACGACGGCGGTTGTCACCGCGGTGGTTCACCGAACGGTTCCCCAGGGCTAATGACAGGCTGGTTTCGGCGCGGAACCCCCTACAATCAGTCTCATGGCACAGGTCACCAGGCCCCGGGAACTGTCCTCGCCGGAGCGGCTTCAGGCATTTACCGACGCTGTTGTGGCGATTGCCCTGACGTTGCTGATCCTCCCGCTCATGGAGAGCGTGGGCGACCTCGCCGATGAGGAAGGAACTACCGCCGAATGGTTCGACCGTGAGCGGTTTGCGTTGCTGGGCTTCGCTCTGAGCTTCCTTCTGATCGCAGTTTTCTGGGTTCACCACCACCGTCTCTTCCGGGTAGTGCGCCGCGTGGATTCCGGTTTGCTCTGGCTGACCGTGGGGTGGATGTTTACCATCGTCTGGATGCCGGTGGCCACTGCCCTGTCAACACAGATGCATCCGGACTGGGCCCAACCACTGGTCTACATCGGCACCTTGCTGGCCACCAGTGTCATGCTCCTGACCGCCCGCCTGCACTTGCGCCGCCACCCGGACCTCCACACCATGGACCGCGTGGAGTCCGCGGCCGGAATCCGTTCCGGGGCCATTGTGGCAGGCCTCTTCTTCCTGGCGCTGATCGTTGCCCTCATCGCTCCCGGCCTCGGCAATCTGCCGTTGATCCTCATGGTGGCCAGCGAACCGCTGCAGCGGCTCTCCACCAGGCGCCTCGAGAGAGCGGCAACCGCTTAGTTGCAGGGAATTCACCGTTATGATGAACAAACGGCAATTTCAGGAGGACAAGTGAGCAGCGCCGCGAAGAATGTTCGATCCAGCCCGGGTAACGCGGAGCCGCTGGACGCTATCGACGAGCGAATCCTTGCCGCCCTGGTGGAGGACGCCCGCATCTCCAACAAACAACTGGCCGAACTGGTGGGCATAGCCCCTTCCACGGCGCTGATGCGGACCCGGGCTTTGTCAGAGCGCGGCATCATCGAAGGGTTCGAGGCCGTGCTGAGCCTGCCCGCAATCGGCCGTTCGGTCCAAGCACTCATCGCCGTGCGCCTCCGCGCCCACGACCGCGATCAGATCGACCGCTTTACCGCCCGTGTGCCCAAGCTGCCGGCAGTGATTTCCACGTTCCACACCACGGGTTCCGTCGACTACCTGCTGCACATCGCCGTCGCCAATACGGACGATCTCCGCAACTGGCTTCTGGACAATCTGGCCACCGACCCCGTAGTGGGCCATACGGAAACAACCATGGTTTTCCAGCACATCCCGGGCAATCGGGGTCCGCTCCCCGGGTAAGCACGGCTGGACCGGGCCGCCCACGTGCGCGACCGGCGTCGTTAGCCCTTCCGGGCAACCCGCAGCGAAACGGCGGCGAGCAGCAGCGCCGCCACCCCGCACAGGACCGTGAAACCCACGACGGCGGCCTGGAGGCCTACGGCCGTGACGGCGAGTCCCAGCCCAATCACCGGGACGGCGCTGCCCATATAGGTGATGACGTAGACGGTACTGATGACCTGCGCGTGGCGGGCGCTTTCCACCTTGCCTGCGACGTCGTTGAACACCTGCCGGAACGCAACGCCCTGGCTGGCTCCCGCCGTGATGCTGACCAGCACCAACAGAACCGGGCTGGACCAGGCCGCAGCGGCCCCCAGCAGCCCAACCGACACACCTAACAGGGCCAGAGCCACGGGAACCAGGTACCTTCCCCGGACGCCCACCAACTGGCTCATCGCCGAGACGCCCAGAGTGAGGCCGGCGAGCAAGCCGATGAGCGGCCGCGAGTCCGCTTGCACAATGCCCGCAAAGTAGCCGGGCGCCAGGGAAAGGCAAAATCCGAAGACCGCGAAGCTCAGGAAGCCCACCGAGGAAGCCATCCAGAAGGCACCCCGGGCAGCCCGGGAAACGGCAGGACGCCTGGGAGCAAGGACCTTGAAAGCCGGCTTGCCCGGGGCGGGTGCAATGGCGGGCCGTGCCTTGAGCAGCCACAGCGGCAAAAGCGCAGCAAGCAGGACTGCGGTGTGGATGTAATAGGGCGTGCGGGTGGGGTCGGGCAGGAGGGAGAGCAGACCGCCGATGAACGGGCCTGCCGCCACTCCTCCGGCCGAGGAGAGCAGGGTGAACCGGGACGCCCAATCAGGCCGGTGCGGCAACAACTCCCGCAGCGCCGCCGAACTGGCGCCGGTTGCCAGCCCAACCGCCACGCCTTGGAGCGCGCGGCCCACCGAGAGTGCGGGAAGGCCGTCCGCGTTGGCGAAGATGATGCCGCCAAGAAGCCCCACCAGGACAGCCAGCACCAGGGCAGCGCGGCGTCCGATGTGATCCGACCAGTGGCCGGCAACCATGAGGACGAGGATCAGCGCCAGCACGTAGCTTGAAAAAGCGACCGTCACGTCGAGGGAAGACAATCCCATCTGTGCCTGCAACAACGGATACAGCGGAGTGGCCAGGTTGGCGCCCACCAGCAAGGTGAAGATCACCACTCCGGACAGGACCAGCCGTGCCGTGGTTCCGGCATTCCAGCTCCAGCGGACGGCTGTGGCCGGACGCATGCGGAGCTCGCTCAAGACAGTCATTACATGCCTTCATCGCTTCGTGGCCCCACCGCCTCCTTGTGGGAGGGCCTGCGGCCAAGTGTGTTCATGGGTGGCAACAGGATGTCGCATCACTGAGCGTAAAGAAGTGCTTGGGTGAGAAGATTGAGCGAAAACATCAAAGTATTAGGACCCAAGTGAGCCGGAGTGATCATTTGAACAGCCTGGACCCCATGGATCTGCGGATCCTGCTGGAGCTCATCAAGGACCCCCGCATCCAGATAGCAGAGCTCAGCGACACCCTCGGCATCGCCAGGAACACGGCGCAGAGCAGGGTCAAGAGGCTGTTGCGTTCCGGCGTGCTGCAGGCCGCAGGCCGTGAAGTGGACCTCGAGAAGGTCGGCTATGACGTGGTTGCCTTCGTGACCATCGAAGTGACACACCGAGAACTCGACGGCGTGATCGGAGCCTTGCGCCTCATCCCCCAGGTCTTGGAGGTTCACGAGATCTCCGGACGAGGCGACCTTTGGTGCCGGGTAGTGGCAACAGACACCCACAACCTCCAGTCGGCGCTTCGATCCGTGCTCCGCACCAAGGGCGTCATCCGCACGGAGACTGTCCTTGCCCTGCACACCCATATCCCCTACCGCACTGAACCCTTGATCAGCCGGATGGCAGCCCCAACACGCGGCCGGCAGGACCACGTACAGAACGGTTCCGGGACCTAAGATTTTGGGTATGGACTGGCTTTCACACATTTCCGACATCAACTGGCTCGCCGTGCTTCTGGCCTTCATTTCCAGCATGGTGGTTGGGTTCGTCTGGTACATGCCGGCGGTTTTGGGACGCAAGTGGATGGAAGCCATCGGCAAGACCGAAGACGACCTGAAGAACATCGAAGGCGGAGCGGGCATCTGGCTCCCCATGATGTTGGCTTCGGCCATCACGAGCATTCTCCTGGCAGTGTTCATCAGCGCCTTGGACGCGAACACCTTCTGGGGTGGAGCCTTCCTCGGCATCATCATCGGCCTGATCTTCCGGGCAGGCGGCCACGTGATCCACAACGGTTTTGCCGGTCGGCCGTCCGCTGTGACCTTGATCGACTCCGGTCATGACGTGCTGGCCCTGGCCATCGCGGGTGCCATCATCGGAGCCATCCAGTAGCGTTCCACCAGTGACCATCATCGATAACGCCGTCTATGTGGACGGTGTCCGCACCGCCACCCCCGCGAGCCTGGAGCAGACCTTCGAAACACTTGCCCGGCACGGCGGCATGGCCTGGATTGGGCTCTACCGTCCAACGCAAGAGGAGATGGCGGGCGTCGCCGCGGAATTCGGGCTCCATGAGTTGGCCGTGGAGGACGCTGTGTCCGCGCACCAGCGCCCCAAACTGGAGAGGTACGACCACAACCTCTTCACCGTGCTTCGTCCTGCGAGGTATGTGGACCACACCGAAACCGTGGAGTTCGGGGAGTTGCACGTCTTCACCGGACCGAACTTCGTGGTGACCATCCGGCACGCCGAAACGGCGGGCGTCGCGCAGGTCCGCAAACGCTTGGAGGGCAGGCCCGACCTCCTCAGGCACGGGCCGGAAGCAGTGCTGTACGCCCTCGTGGACCAGGTGGTGGATGACTATGGCCCGGTAGTCGCCGGCCTCGAGAACGACATCGACGAAATCGAGGACCAACTCTTCAGCGGCGACACCAAGGTCTCGCGCCGCATCTATGAACTTGCCCGTGAAGTCATCCAGTTCCAGCGTGCCATCCACCCACTGCCCGAAATGATGACGCTCCTGGAAAAGGGGTTCGAAAAGTACGGCGTGGACATTGAACTTCAGCGCTCCCTGCGCGACGTCGAAGACCATGCCCAGCACCTTATTTCCCGGGCCAACTCTTTCCGGGACATCCTGCAGAACGCCCTCACGCTGGATGGCACTCTCACGGCGAACCGTCAGAACGAAGCCAGCGCCGCCCAAAACGAGCAGGTCAAGAAGATCTCATCCTGGGCTGCGATCTTCTTCGCCCCGTCGTTTGTGGCCGGCGTCTACGGCATGAACTTCGACGTCATGCCGGAACTGCATTGGGATTTCGGTTACCCCATGGCGTTGGCGTTCATGGTTGGCTCGGCGCTGCTGATGTACGTGATCTTCAAGCGCAAGGGGTGGCTCTGACGTACCCTCGGCTAGAGGGCACCGCCTGCCGCTGATGGCGCTCCGGAGTCGTGCCCGCCGTCGCCCACGGCCTCGCGAGCCACGTAGTTCTCAATGTCGAACAGGTTCTCGGCACGCTCGGTGATGTTCAGCAGCGTCGTCATCGATGCCACTTCTTCGACCTGCTCTTTCAGGAACCACAGCATGAACTGCTCACCGAGGGCGTCACCCTCTGCACGGGCCGCCCGGAACATTTCCTCGATGTTCCGGGTCACTTCCTTTTCTTGCTGCAGGGCCAACTCGATCGGTTCCCTAGCATTGGCGAAATTGTTGCGCACCGGTGCTACGCCCGGGATCTCCACGCGCAGGTTCCTGTCCAGCATGTACTGGACCATCATCATGGCGTGATTGCGTTCTTCCAAAGCCTGGCGGTAGAAATGGCGCGCCAATTGCGGCAGGTCCTCTCCATCGAAGTACACGGCCACGGCGATGTACTGCTGCGAGGCCGCGAACTCATTGGCGACCTGGGCGGACAACAACTCAGTGAATCTATTCTTAGCCATGGCCTGATCCTACAACCGCGTCGCCACACTTTTCAGGGCAAGGCGAACGCAATCCATAAGCCCACAGCGGCCGCCCCTACGCTCGCCACCAAAGATCCCACGGCATTGGTCAAGGCCAACCCCGTGCGCCCGCTCTGCACCAGCCTGATCGTCTCAACGCTGGCCGTGCTGAACGTGGTGTAACCACCCAGGAAACCGGTACCAAGAACCAGCTGCAGCGAATCCGGAGCGTGGCCGCGCACCACCAGCCCGCCCACGAACCCCAGGACCAAGGACCCGGAAACGTTGATCAGGATGGTGGCCCACGGCAGCGCCGTGCGCAGCCTGCTCCGGATCAGGCCGTCCACAATGAACCTCACCGCCGCGCCCACGCCGCCGGCGAGCGCAAGGAAAACCACCGTCATGGCTCCACCGTGCCATCCCCTGGGCGTCCACGGGCCAGGGACCTGCGATGCTGCCTGGCGGCGAACCAGATGCCCGCGATAGTCGCCGCGGCGCCGCCAACAACGGTGGCCCCCGCGTACCACACAGCTCCGGCCAGGTCAGCGGAGGTCATCAGATGCACTGTATCCAGCGCCAAGGTGCTGTACGTGGTGTAAGCACCAAGGAAACCCGTGCCCAAGGCGAGGCGCAGGACACGGCGACGACCGGCGTCGGGCCCTCTCCTGGACAGTCCCTCCAACAGGGCGCCCAGTGCCAAAGCCCCCGTAATGTTGATGATCAGCGTAGGCAGCGGCCACCTGTCGGGTGAGGGGATGACCAGCCCCAGCCCGTAACGGCTCAGGGCGCCCAGCACTCCTCCGGCAGCCACGAGACCCACAAACCTCCAATTGAGGTGGACCGGCCGGGTCACTCCCCCGGTCCCGTCAGTCGGTCCATGTTGTCCGGGGGCACGGGCACCACCACGACCGGCCGATCCTGCAGGTGCACCAGGTGCCGCGCGACGGACCCACCTGCGAACTCCTTGATGGCCGAACCTGGTTTCCGCTCCCTCGCGCCGACGACGATCAGGGAGGCACCGATCGCCTTGGCGTGTTGTGCCAGCGCGTGGGCCGGTTCGCCGGACAACCATTCCATGGACCACGTGACACCCTTGCCCCTGAGCACAGCAGCAAGAATCTTCTCCAAGGACTCCGGCAGCAGGCCTGCGGTGTCATCAACGCCGTCGGGGTCTATGGGAGCCAGCCGCCGCCCCGCCGGACCGTCCACGCGGTAGGCCGTGACATCGACAAAAACGCAACTTAGGTCAAGGCCCGCCGCAGCAGCAAGGTCCGCGGCGGCATCGAGAACCTGCGCGCTCTGCCCGGGAACGACGCCCACCACAACCGGGCCTGACATCCCAAGCCTTGGCTCGTTACGCGCTGCAGGGGTCTCGGTCACAGGGAAAGTCTACGGCGCTTTGCAGGACCCGCTGTCAGGGACGCGGCGGCTTCAGGACGAAGAGCAAAGGCAGGACAGAAAGGATCATCAGGACGTTGCCAAGCCCGCTGTCCGCTGCCCGCACCAGGGCTCCGGCGAGCAGCAGGGCACTGAAAACCAGAGCAGCAACACCGCGTTGGCCAAGACGGACAAGCCTCGCCAACTGCCGCTCCACCCGCGGATCGGCCACCTCCACGGCACCTTCATTCAGACGGGTGAGGACGGCATCCAGACGCTTGGGGAGGCCGACGGCCACCGTTGCGATCTCAAGCGCCTGCGAGGCCGCGTCCCGGGCGAAGTTGCCGCGCTCCTCACGCAGCAAGCCGGCGGCGTAGGGTTCCACGGAATCCCAGAGGTTGAACCTCGGATCAAGGGAGCTGCAAACCCCGGAGGTCAGGGACATGGCGCGGATGACAAGGAGGAAATTCTCCGGCAGCTGGAAGGGCAAGGAACGAACAACGTCTCCAAACTCCACGGCAAACTCGCGGAATTCCCGTGGATCCACCTCACGCAGCTCGGCAAACCCCATACCGCCAAAGCGTGCGAACAGCTGCGTCATGGCCCGTTCCAGAGCACGGGTATCTGCGGATGGAACCAGTACACCAATATCGCTAATGGCGGCCACCAGTCCTTTCCCGTCCCTCGCGGCCGCCGCAATCAGCAGCTTCCGCAGGCCGCCGCGTGTCTTCGGAGGCACCTGCCCCATCATTCCGAAGTCGATGAAGGTCAGTTTCCAAGGGTGTTCTGCCGCCGTATCGCCGGCAGGGGTAACGAAGATGTTGCCCGGATGCGGATCTGCGTGAAAGAAGCCGTTGGTGAACAGCTGGTCGAACATGACCGATGCAAATACGGGTGCGACTTCCGCAGGGTCGATTCCGGCGGAACGGAGCCCGTTCGCGTCGGTGATCTTGATGGCTGTGACATCCTCCAGCGTGAGTACCCGGCGCGACGTCCGCTCCCACACCACGCCCGGGACAGCCACCCGGCCATCGCCTGCGAAATCCGCGGCAAAATGCTCGAGGTTGGCTGCCTCATTCAGGTAGTCGATTTCCTCAAGGCTGGTTTGGGCGAATTCCTTGATGATCGCGGGAACGTCGGCACGGCTGGCTACCAGGCGGATCCGGCTTAGCCAGCCACCCACCTTCCGCAATGCGGCGAGGTCCACGTCCACGATCTTGTCGATACCGGGCCGCTGGACCTTGAAGACGACGCTGCCCAGCCCGGTGTCCTCCCGATCGGCGGCACGAAGTTCAGCACGGTGGGCCTGCCCCAGCGAAGCCGCAGCAAGGGGGACCTCGTCAATGGAGGCAAAGACCGCCTCCAGTGGCGTCCCCAGCTCAGCCTCCGCCAGTGCCTTGATCTCATCGAACGGAACAGCCGGCACCTCGTCCTGCAGCCCTTCGAGTTCCTTTGTGATCTCGGGCGGAAGGACATCCAGCCTGGAAGACATAAACTGCCCCACCTTGATCATCAGGCCACCAAGTTCCACAGCCAGCACATGGAACCGCCGGGCGAACTGCTGCATTCTCCGCGCCCGGTTGCGTTCCGGAATCCTCCGCAAGCCAAGCCGGGGCAACGCAAGCTCGAACCACCACGTAACAGCGAGGTGCCACGCCGCGAAACGCAGGATACGGCGATACCGGGCACGCGTGTTCCCGAAACCGGGCGACTGGACAGACCGGCTTCCCCTAACCGATGCCACCCCCTCAGTCCCGGGCGAGGATGGTGTAGATCCGGCGTCTGGCGTCTTCCAGGACGGCAATAGCTTCCTGAACCTGCTTGGGAGTGCCGGAACGACCAACCTGGGCCGCAGCCTGGGCCAATTCCATGCCGGCCTTGGGCAACGCCCCGAACCCGGGCCCGCCCTCCGCCCCGCTGCCCCACAGCGACGAAGTTTCAGCGTTGTCGACGTCCTCCCGGCCGGCCTCGGTCAGTGAATAAATCTTGCGGCCGTTGGATTCCTCGGCACTGACGAAACCCTCATCAGCCAGCAACTGCAGTGTCGGATACACGGAGCCCGCGCTGGGCTTCCAGTTACCGCCGCTGCGCTCCTCGATTTCCCGGATGATTTGATAGCCATGCATGGGCCGCTCGGCCAGAAGCGCGAGGATGGCCGTCCGCAGTTCGCCGCGGCCCGCCCGGCTTCCTGCCCGCTTTTCAAAGCGGGACTTGAAGTCCTCCACCGCTTGCCATACGCCGTCGAAATTGTTTCCCATGAACCCGCTTGCGGGGAATGAATCACGCATGATGCCCACCTCGGAAGATCGCGAACGATACTGAACGATAGCTAACGCTATACCCGGGGCATTAGAGGGACAATGGCTCATCAGCCCTGATCGATTCTTTCCGCCAGCGCCACGATGACTCCTTCAGGACCCCGTATGTAGGCCATGCGCCACATGTCCTCATACCGGCCAACGCCGCCGATGAGTCCATAGCCAGCCGAACCCACGCGTTCAATGGCGGCATCAAGGTGGTTCACCTCGAATGCGACGTTTCGCAACCCCAGATGGTTGGACATGGCCGCGGGCGAACCGGGTTCGTGCCCGGGGTGGGTAAACGAGGACAGTTCCACACCCGTTCCGCCGTCAGGAGCCCGCAGAGTGGCAATCTCGCTGCGGGATCCGGGGATGCCGATCACGGTGTCAACGAATTCACCCTCCATGTGCATGCGGCCCTCAAGTCCAAGGCCCAGGCTTTCAAAGAAGGCTATGGCTCCATCGAGGTCAGCAACGGTGATGCCGACGTGGTCGAAGTGTTTTACGAAGGACATGCGGCCAAGGCTAGCCCAGGCCGGGAGCGTTCGTTAAGGCAGCCTGAGAACCGCTGGAGCCATAAGACGAAGAATCCGGGCTTGATCGCCACGGGATGGAGAAAATGTGTGGAGCTAAGGAGATTCGAACTCCTGACCTCTTCGATGCGAACGAAGCGCTCTACCAACTGAGCTATAGCCCCCGAACCTGCGCCCTTGCGGCGCGGCCAGTGTCCCTAGGCTATAAAGTTTTCCGACCGTTTTCCAACCACGACACGAACGTCTCCCGGCCGTACTTCTGCTCCGGCACCAGGTTCAAGCCCGCCCGCAAGTAACGGCCCATCGCTCCGGGCAGCGGTACGTGGATGAGCTTGCCCCGCGAGCCAGTGGCTGCCTTCCAAGATACCGCCAACTCCTGCATGCTGAGCACTTCCGGCCCGCCGACAGTCCGCACGTGATGACCCGCCCCCTGCCCCGGCCCCTCCGCTGCTTCCAGCGCTGCCTTGGCCGCATCCGCCGGGGAGATGGTCTGGAACCTCGCGCCCTTGAAGACAGGGATCAGTCCCAAACGGGAACCGGCTCCAAAGACCATGGCCACCAGGCTGTGGAACTGGGTGGCCCGCACCACTACGCTCTCCAGCCCGGAGTCGGCGTAGGCCCGCTCCTTTGAAGCTTTGGATACGTAGTAGGGATACGTGCTGCGATCGCAATTAATGATCGACAACACCACGGCCCTGCCCGCCCCGGCATCGCGCGCTGCCTGAGCAAGCCGGGCACCGCCGTCGGCGAACTGCTTCCGGGCCTTGCCGAATTGCCCCTCCAAGCAGTCGATCACGACGTCGGCACCCGCCACTGCGGCATCCAAGCCAACACCGGTGGTGACGTCACCCGCGAAGTAGGTGGCGCCGTCGTGATGCGTGGACGATCCAGGGGACGGCACGTGGCGGCTCAACACCCTGACGGTGTGGCCTGCTGCCAAGGCGAGCCGAACGACTTCGCGACCAACCTGACCGGTTCCGCCCGCAACGCAAAGAACCGCCATCGGCCTAGGCGCGCCGGCGTTGAAGGACGTCGTCGAGGTTGCTCAGGGCGCTCTGTCCCTTGACGGCGGTACGGGCCGGCCCTGCAGCCTCCTGCTGGACGGCACCCTGCTTGAGCACAGGCTTGCCCACCGGCTTGGGGGCCTCAGGCAGGTCCAAGGGCTCAGGGGCGGGACGGTTCGCCTTGGCCGCGCCCACGTACGTGGGTTTGGGGATCTCAACCGGTTCCCAGGGAGTTCCCTCGTTCCCGGCGGACGTTTCTGCCGACTTATCACCTGCTGCCACGGCAACTGCAAGTGCCGCTTGCCGGAGTTCCAAGGCAGAAAGCCGTGGCGTTTCCGGTTTGTCCGCTTCCGCATCAAAAACGGGAGTTTCCTTGGCCTCGCTAATGGGCTCCTTGGGCAGGTACCTGGCCGGCGTGGGAATCCGCGTGGCCTGTGCCGCGCGGCGGGCGCGCCGTTCACGGAGATCACGCAGGGCCAGCTTCCGCAAGACGACCACGGCCAGGACGGCACCGATGAACGACACCAAAGGCAACCAGAAGGAGCCTTGGCCGAAGAGGGTGAACACCCCCGAGACGGCGGCAGTGACCAGCAATATCAAACCGGCCAGGGCAAGGGTCAACCTTGCGTAGCGGATGGTAAACGGCGTGTTGGGCGTAGCCCGGGGAGACGACTTAGCCACACGGGATTCCTGGGGCGACGCCTGTGCTTTGCTGTGCATGGTCTCCATCGGTTTCTCCTGCTGAGGTGCCACGGTAAAGACCACCCCTGCCTGCGTTTCGTCTGGCTTGTCCTCGAATACCTCACCCGGCACGGTGGCCGTTTGGACCTGCGTCCGTTTGCTCCGAAGAACATAGGGCGCCACCCACACCATCCACAGCGCAACAGTGACAACGAGTATCACTGAGCTGCTGAGAGGGAAGTCCACATTCAAAACCGTAGAAGCAAATCGTCAGGTGCTGCGGCATTGCCTGCGGTGTGTCGCTTGCGAGTCCCCAAATGATGGCCGCGAACGGGAAAAACGGCCTATGACCTGCCCGTTCTTCGTTCCAGCCAACCTCGCAGAAGTCCCTGCGGCACTTCCTCGGACGTCAGCGCGAAGGACCGGTGGTCCGCCCATTCACCATTGATGTGCAAGTACCTCTGCCGGTAGCCCTCGTCCCGGAATCCGAGCTTTTCCACCACGCGCAGGCTGGGCCCGTTCTCTGGACGGATGTTGATCTCCATCCGGTGCAATCCGAGCGCGCGGAAACAATGATCCGTAGCCATAGCCACCGCCGTTGGGGCAATCCCGCGCCCGGCGCGGTCCTTGTCCACCCAGTACCCCAGCGTGGCCATCATCGCCGATCCCCAAACGATCGAGGAGACGGTCAGCTGTCCCACGATGCGCGGCTCGCGGAAACCGGGAGTCCTTTCGGTGATCAGGAAAGGCAGTGCGGTAGCCTGCCTCGCCTGGTCATTAAGTGACGCCACCATCTGGCGGTAGCTTGGGAGCCGTCCGCCCGGAGCCGGATTGGATGCCTCCCACGGCGCGAGCCATTCACTGTTCCGCGAGCGGACCTCGGACCACTCCCGCTTGTCGCGGTACCGGATTGGCCGAAGTACGAGGTCTCCGCTTTCCAGCGTTACCGGCCAGATGGCAGAGCCGTACACCGCAGTTACTTGGGCAGGGAAGCCGTGAAGTCCGGCAGCCACTCGCGAAGCTCGGGACCGAGGTCTTCACGCTCGCAAGCAAGCTCGATGCAGGCTTTGAGGTAGCTCAGCTTGTCCCCGGTGTCATAACGGCGGCCGCGGAAGACCACGCCATAGACGCCGGATCCTTCGCCTTCTCCACGGGCCAGGACCTCAAGGGCGTCGGTCAACTGGATCTCGCCGCCGCGACCGGGAGCGGTGTTTTCCAGGACATCGAACACTGCCGGGTGCAGGACGTACCGGCCAATGACGGCCAGGTTGGAGGGTGCTTCTTCCGGGGACGGCTTCTCAACGAGCTGCTTGATGCGTACGTAGCCGTCTTCGTCGTTTTCCTCGACGTCGGCACAACCGTAGGCGCTGATCTTGGAGGGCTCCACCTCGATCAGGGCAACTACAGAGCCGCCGGTCTTCTGCTGCACGGCGATCATTTCGCTCAGGAGGTCGTCCTTGGGATCGATGAGGTCGTCACCGAGGAGCACGGCAAAGGGCTCGTGCCCCACATGCTGCTTTGCACGGAGCACAGCATGGCCCAAACCGTTGGGATCGCCTTGGCGGACGTAGTGGATGTCCCCGAGGTTGGTGGCGGACTGGATCGCCTCCAGCTTGGTGGTGTCCCCCTTCTCCGCAAGCGTGGCTTCAAGCGCCGGCACACGGTCGAAGTGATCCTCCAGGGCACGCTTGCTGCGGCCGGTGATCATGAGGACGTCGTGCAAGCCGACCTTGACTGCTTCTTCGACCACATACTGGATGGCGGGCTTGTCAACTACGGGCAGCATTTCCTTCGGCATTGCCTTCGTGGCAGGAAGGAACCTGGTACCGAGACCCGCTGCGGGGATGACGGCCTTACGGACAGCATTGTTATGGTGAGTCACCGGACTAATCTAACGGAAGGATCACGTCAAAAGGTAAACCCCCGCCGTGCGGGTGTGCACAATCTGTTGACGTTCACGTCCGGCAAGGGCAGCGCTGCCCGGCCCGCCGGACCACTTCGACGAAACGGACGGACATGGAATCCAAGGAAGAAATCCGCAGCGCCCGACGGCTGCAGCGGCGAAACCGCACGCCGGAACAAATTGCCGCGGCCGGAGAGGCGCTGGCACGGCACGGGGTGAGTTGGGCAAAGGACGTCTCAGGCGGGTCCCCGGCCACCTTTACCGTCTACTTGGGCGTGGCCTTCGAGCCGCCCACCCTGCCATTGATTGAGGCCCTCCATCAAGAGGGGCACAGGATCCTGTTGCCCGTCTGCGAGCCCGGGCGCACGATGAGCTGGGTGGAATGGACGCCGGAAACCACCTTCGTGAGGTCCTCCTACGCCCCCATCGATGAGCCCGAGGGCGAGAGGCTTACCAGTGCGGTGGCAGGAGCGGATGCGGCAGGCATCTTCATGCCCGCGACTGCCGTTGACGGCGATGGCAACAGGATCGGCCAGGGCGGCGGATACTATGACCGCTTCCTCCAGGGCCTCAAGGATTCGGCGCAGCGGCCGCGCACCATAGCGGTGACGTACGACGACGACGTGTTGCCGTCCGGTGCGATTCCCGCCGAGGCTTTTGACCAGCCGGTTACGGAAGTTCTGACGCCCTCGGGAATTGTCCGGCTCGGCCGGTAGTTATATGCCGTGGTATCCCGCACAGATAACGACCGGTCGACCGGCGGAATCCACGGGATGATAGAATTGGCACTCAGGCCCTGCGACTGCTAAGGGAGGTAGTCCTCCCCTCGCCGCCGCCGGACCTGAACTTTGTTCTGAAGGAGGAATTCAGTGCCCACTTACGCATACGCCTGCAAAGACTGCAACCATGCCTTTGACATAGTGCAGTCTTTTTCGGACAGTTCCCTGACGGAGTGCCCGGAGTGCAAGGGTGCGCTTCGCAAGAAGTTCAACAGCGTCGGCGTCGTTTTCAAGGGCTCAGGGTTCTACCGCACGGATTCCCGCGATTCCAAGGGAAGCACGGTTTCGGCCGCTCCTTCGGCTCCCGCGACCCCGGCACCCGCTGCGACTCCTGCGCCTGCTGCCGCCGCCAGCTGATCGCTTTATCCACATAGGGCTTCCGGCCGCTCCCCTGCGGCCGGACCCCTTGGCTAGCGTGGCCATATGCCACTCAAGCCACCCTCCGCACCGCGCTTCCGCACCAGGCAAACGCCCTTCGGGACCCGGCGCCATCAGGGCACCACCCGTACAACAGACCCAAGCGGTCACGGGCAGCACTGGACAGCCACCGCCGCTTCCTTCGGAGCCAGGCATCGGCGCCTGACAGTGGCCCTGCTGCTCTGCCTGGCCACCGGAATCGCCGTCCAGCAACTTACTCCAGTTCCCGAGCAACAGGTCAGCATAGTGGTTTCGGCCAGGGACCTCCCGGTCGGCGCCAGCGTCTCTGAAGCAGACTTCATCACCGCCGGCATACCCCGAAGCGCTTCCTTCCCCGGAGCCATCGAGGACCCTGCACGTCTTCAAGGCCGCCAACTCGCTGCACCACTGGCCAAAGGCCAAATCCCCACCGAGACCAGCTTCCTGGGTCCGGGATTGCTCACCGGTGCACCGCCGGGGTCGGCCGCCGTCCCGCTCCGAATGGCCGACCCGGCATCAATTCGCTTACTCTCGCCCGGGCAGCTCATCTCGGTCATCCTCTCGGCCAGCGAGGCATCCGCATCTTCCCCACGCCATGACGTGCTGGCAGGGGCCGTTCCTGTGCTGTGGACCTCAGCCCAAGGCGATGCCCCCGGCCAATGGCCGGGCACATCCGAAGCGGACGGGTTGGTAGTGGTAGCCGCAGACCCCCAGCAAGCAGAAAAGCTTGCCGGCGCTTCAACGCACGGCAAGCTTTTCTTTATGTTGGTGCATGGACCCCAATCCGGCCCACCGGACACTGCAGAATGAGCGTCAGCCCCAGTGCGGGGGCTTCTGCTCCTTCAGCCACTGGTCATGGTCATAGCCGGGTTCGTCACCCCATCGGCGCGGATCATCTTCGGCCGCCTTATTCGGCAGGACGCCTTCAGCAGCGGGCTTAGCCGCAGCACGCTTTCCCTTGGCGTCCTCGGGTGCCTCACTATCCACTTCCGGTTCTTCCTTTTCCGTGCTTTCCGTCATGCCGGCAGCGTCTGCGTTGCCTTCATCATCGTCCGTTGCCTGGGCCATCCCGTCGGTACTCCCCTTGCTTCCGGACTCGCCGCTTCCGGATTCGTCGCTGCCCTTGGCTTTGGCCACATCCTGGCTCTTAGCGCCGGGTTCAGCCGGGTTCACGGTCGCTTCTTTCCCGTCACCGGTTCCTGCCCCTGACGCAACGCCCACCGGAGCTGCCGGTGATGAGCGAACGTAGGAGGGCTGGAAATCACGCAAGTCCAATTGTTCTACATCCATGTCCAGGAAACCATGGTGGGGCGCAGTCGCCGGCTGAGGAACGTGGTTTTCGAGCCCCAAGTAGGAGCCGATCCGATCGGCACAGGAGGAGGGATCGGTGAAAACCTCGATGGTCCACAAGGACATGTAGCGCCATCCCATCCGCTCAAGCAACTGCGGGCGGAGCCTGCTGCGCTCACGGACGCTCATCCGGCGGTACCGTTCCGTACCATCCGACTCAATGGCCACGGGGGTAGGAATCTCCGCGCCTTCCCTGCCGATGGTGTGCACGGGATCGGCGGCTGCGGCAATATCCAGGACGCCATCGTAGAGATGCCAAACCCGGGCTCCCCTCGCCCGCAATCTCTCACCCAGGTCGGCAACCAGCGGATCTTCACCCAGGGCCTGTTCGCTGGCCACCGCGCGGGAAGCGGGTGTACCCAGATTGCTGTTACCCGAAAGCTCGCGGTCCAGCAGTTCGTAGAAATCAACCGCACCATGCGAAAGCCGGTCCAGGTCCAGGTCCTCCGGGCGGAAGCAGCTCAGGACGTGCATCGAGCGCCTGGCCCGGGTCATGGCCAACGCGAAGCGGTTCCGCCCACCCTCAGTGGACAACGGACCGAAGGAGTGCAGTGCCCGGCCGTGCGGCGTGCGGCCATAGCCGAGCGAGAAGATCACGTGATCCCGCACAAGGCCCTGCGCCCGCTCCAGGTCAACCACCCGGAAGGACTCCGGACCGGCCCCGAAGAAGGTCTGAAGCAGCGGGTGGTTGGGCAACTGCAACCTGATGGCCTCACCGATCCGGGCCGCGTGGCGAAGGCTGGCCGTCACAACAGCCAACGAGGTGCGGGGCCGCAGGCGGGCGTGTTCGAAGACCAGGTCAACTACCCGGTTCACCTCGGCTGCGACGGATTCAACACCCTCATGGTCGGCTCCCGGCAGGCCGGTGCCGTCAGGAATGTACTCCACCACAATGGAGCGGTCCAGGCCCGTTACGGAGCTGCCGTCCGGGAGCCGCCGAAGTCCGCCGTCGTAATAGTTCTTGCTCAGCTGCAGGACCAGGTCCTCGTCCACCGCACGGTAGACCCAGTTCAATTGCCACGTTGGCAGAATCCGTGCCAGTGCCTTGAAGGCGCTGTCCACGGCTTCGTGGCTGGCTACCCCCGCAACCGGAGGTTCCACGGCCACACTGAACGTGCGCGCATTGGCGATCTTCGCGTCACCGAAAGCCACCACCTGACGGGCCCGGGCAATAGCCGGGAGCACCGCTTGGAGGGACGTCGATTCGGCGTCGATGATCACGACGGCATCGAACTTCTGCTCGGCCGGAAGAACCCCGGTGAGAAGGTAGGGGCTGACCGACCAGACCGGGACCAAGCGCGGAACCAGGTCCGGCGCCTGCGCGCTCAGGGCAGGCAAGGTAACCCTGCCGTCCTTGAGCAAATCACGAAGAAGTTCGGCTTGGCGACGATGTTCCACGATCCCCTGGCGCCACTTGGACGCGAGCTGCCACCGCAATCGGGCGGCCCCGCTGGCAATGTGCGCCTGGTCGGCGAGGCGGAACTCGGCTTCCAGCTTGCGCAAGGAGTCGCCGTCGGACATAGCCAGGTAATCGTCCCCGCTGATCATGGCTTCCAGAGCGGACTGCCACCAGGCCAGATCCAGCTCAGCGGCCACGGATTCGGCGGGCACCTCGCGCGCAGCGAGGTCTGCCAGGAGCTCACCCAGGCCGTGCTCGCGCATCTGTTCGATGAGGAGGGTACGTTCGGGCAGTGTCTCCAAGGTGGCGGTATCTGCCACCAAACGCTCCAACCGCTCCATCAGCTCTTCATAGGGCGTCTTGTGCAGGGAGCCGCCATCGGAGGTGTACTTCAACGCCTCCCCCAAACGCTGCAGTTCGCCTTCCAATTCACGGTAAAGCGCGCCCAGATCCGCAAGACCCGACGGTACAGCGGGATGCCTCTGCGTTGTGGCGTAGCCAGCCCACAGCGCACGCTGCTCCTGAACGAGGACCAGCGAGCTGTGCAGATCAGCTATGTGGACGCCGGGACGAACGTATTCCTTGGCCACACGGCGCAGCCTGGAACGTTGCATGGAGGGCATCTCGATGTTGCGTTCCCGCCGCCAGGCCGAGGTGGCCGTGGCCGAGATCAGGTCATGGACCGGACGGTCGAAAATATCCGGGGTGAACTTGTCCAGGCTCTCGCGCACCGCGATCAGCAGTTCCAGCTGCGTGCCCCACTCAGCGAAGGTATCGCCCAGGCGGATCTCTGCGTGGTCCGCCAGTTGCTTCATGCGCTCCCGGAGAACAGGAAGCTTCTCTTCCGCCACTTGGGCCAGCTGCCGGGCCTCTTCGGTTTCCTTGCGGGTGAGGAGCCGGGCCCCGTACCAGGGGCTCGACGTCGATGCCCGGCTGAAGCTGCCAAGTTCCGCGGCGCGGCGCAAACGGCCAGCCAGCTCCTCGCGGTCCTTAATGTTGTCCAGCACGCTGCGCTTGAGTCGAACGGTGGTGGACGGTGCCGGGTGGATGGACGTCAGCTCGGCCAGCGACTGCATGGCCTGGTATGGGGAGCACCCCCACCGTTCACGGACGTTGTGCAGCGAGGCAACATGGTCCACCAGGGCATGCCGGTGGCCGGTCAACGTGGCATGCAGGTTGCCGAGCTGCGGCTCCAGGGCTTTCTCGTTCCGCATGATTGCACGGACCAACTGGCCCTTCAATTGCTGCGGCGTGGTGCCGTTGCCGGGCCGGAAAAGCATGGAATCCAGACCGAGGGACTCCAAATGTGCAGACAGGCCCGCAACACTGGATTGACGTTCGCCAACCACCAGCACGGACTTGCCTTCGCTGACCAGGGCGCCGATCGCGTTGATGGCGGTCTGGGTTTGGCCGCTGCCGGGAGGCGTGCTGACCACCAGGGAGTCACCGGCCCGGACCGCATCCACGACGTACTGCTGGTCGGTATCGGCATCCAACAGCAGAAGCTCATCGGCGGGATCGCGATCATCCAAGCTGGGGAAACGCCCGGCCTTGATGGGCTCCGGTTCAATATCGGCACCATTGGCGACCGCTGCCAGCGCGGCGACGATGGGGTTGTTCATGTTGATCCACGGATCATCGAGATTGCCCGAAAGGTCGGCCAATGTGGTGACCAAGAGGTTGAACTCCACCTCGGCGCCGTGGATGGGCTGTACGAGCGTGGCAAGGCGGTCGAGGACCGGTTGGGGATCCAGCCGCGCGGTGTTGTAGGCCATGCGTGCCACAGCGTTGACGTCGAAGACGATGCCGTGAACATTCTTGAGATGGCGCACCAGGGCCGGATTGATGCGGGCCTGTTCGGTCAACTGCAGTTCGAAGTCGTCCTCGCCCGGACGAACAGTGAGTGCAATGGACGTCAGCATCACGGGAGCCGAAACGCGCTGCGGCTTCCCACCGACGGCCGATGTCCACACCACAGTGCCGGCCGACAGATAGCCTGCCTCAATGCCGCGGTCGTTGCCCAGCTCGAAGATCTTTGAGCGGATGTTCCGGGCGGCACGGGCTGCAACAATGTATTGCTGCCTGTCCCGGATCAGCGTGGACAGGCGCGTTCTGCGCCCCGCCAACAACTGCGCCAGTCCGGATGGATGGGCGTTGCTGAGATCAATGGCGCCTTCGGGCGTCTTGACGAAACGCAGCATCGTGTCCGCACCAGTAACGGGCTTAAGTCCGGACAGCCATTTCCGGAGCTCTTCGGAGCCGTCCTCGTGGCCTTGACTTACTGACACAACTTCTGCCTTCTTTTCTGTACTAGCTTTAGACGCCTTGGACCATACCGGCATACTTTCGAGGGTAGCGGGAATACCCTGCAAGCCCGCTTCACGACACTGGCCGGGGAAAAAATCGACCACAATTCGTGGGTGCCGCCACATTCGGGCCGGCCCCTGGATAACGCAATGGCCGGCCTCCGAAAAGGAGACCGGCCATTTACGATGCTATTCCCACTCGATGGTTCCCGGCGGCTTGCTGGTCACGTCCAGCACTACGCGGTTGACGCCATCCACCTCGTTGGTGATGCGGTTGGAGATACGTGCCAGAAGGTCATACGGCAAGCGCGACCAGTCTGCCGTCATGGCGTCCTCGGAGGACACCGGGCGCAGGACAATGGGGTGGCCGTAGGTCCGGCCGTCGCCCTGCACGCCAACGCTGCGGACGTCTGCGAGCAGCACCACCGGCATCTGCCAAACGTCGTTGTCCAGGCCGGCAGCGGTCAGCTCGGCGCGGGCAATGGCGTCGGCCTTGCGGAGGAGGTCAAGCCGTTCCTTGTTGACTTCGCCGACGATCCGGATCCCCAGGCCGGGGCCGGGGAACGGCTGGCGGCCAACGATTTCCTGGGGCAGGCCGAGCTGTGCGCCAACGGCGCGTACCTCGTCCTTGAAGAGGGCGCGCAGCGGCTCAACGAGCTCGAACTGCAGGTCCTCCGGGAGCCCGCCAACGTTGTGGTGGCTCTTGATGTTGGCTGCGCCCTCACCACCGCCGGATTCGACGACGTCCGGGTACAGGGTGCCCTGCACGAGGAACTTGATCTTCTCACCCTCGGCCGCGGCCTGGGCAATGATGGCCCGTTCCGCTTCTTCGAAGGCCCGGATGAACTCACGGCCGATGATCTTGCGCTTGGTCTCCGGATCACTGACCCCGGCCAGTGCGTTGAGGAAACGCTCTTGTTCGTTGGCAACGTAGAGGTTGACGCCCGTGGCTGCAACGAAGTCGCGCTCCACCTGCTCGGCTTCACCTTCACGCAGCAGACCGTGGTCAACGAAGACACAGGTCAGCTGGTCCCCCACGGCACGCTGGACCAAGGCTGCGGCCACAGCGGAATCGACGCCGCCGGAAAGGCCGCAAATGACCTTCGAGTCCCCGATCTGCTGGCGGATGCGTTCCACCTGCTCTTCGAGGATGTTGCCGGTGGTCCAGTTGGGCGTCAGGCCCGCACCCTTGAAGAGGAAGTTCTCCAGGACGTGCTGCCCCAGGACGGAGTGCTTGACCTCGGGGTGCCACTGCACGCCGTAAAGGCGCTTCTGGTCATTGGCAAACGCTGCAACGGGGGCGCCCTCAGTGGTTGCGAGGACCTCGAAGCCTTCCGGGGCCTCGTGGACGGAGTCACCGTGGCTCATCCAGGTGTTCTGGGTGGCGGGAACGCCGTCAAGGATGGAGCGGGCATCGCCCACCAGCAGCGCTTCGGTTGCGCCGTACTCCCGCAGGCCCGTGCGGGCTACCTTTCCGCCCAGTGCGTTCGCCATGGCCTGGAAGCCGTAGCAGATGCCAAAAACCGGAACGCCGGCGTCGAAGAGGTCAGCGTCAACCTTGGGGGCACCATCCGCGTACACGCTGGACGGTCCGCCGGAGAGGATGATGGCTGCCGGGTTCTTGGCCAGAAGCTGCTCGGTGGTGAAGGTGTGCGGAACAATTTCCGAATACACATTTGCTTCGCGGACGCGGCGGGCAATCAGCTGCGCGTACTGGGCACCGTAGTCAACAACCAGCACCGGCTTCTGGGAAGTCTGGGGGGCGGTGGGAGTAGTCACCAAACAAGACTACTTTGCCCGGCCGCCCCGGCGCACGCCGGGGAACGCCCCCGACGGTCAAATAGAGCCTAAAACGGGCCCACCGTAAGCGATCTCACACCACCCGGCGGACGGACGACGTTTTCAGTACCGCTTTGACGCTTTCGGGTTGGCCGCAAGTTCCGCCTCGACCTGCGCGTGGAACTTCTTCTCCACAATGAAGGACAGGAGCGGGACCACGCCGCCCAGCGCCAACAGGATCAGCTTGGAGAACGGCCATCGCATGAGCGACCACAGCCGGAAGTTGGAAACCAGGTACACCACGTACATCCAGCCGTGGACGATCAGCACCGTGGTGGAAATGTTGAATCCGCCGATGACGCCCTTCGGTTCAGACTGGGCGAATCCGAAACCGAACGGCTGGCCGGTCACGGCGTTTGTCCCGCCGGCGAACAGCGAGACACCGAAGGCGTAGCGGGCCACCAGCTCTGCGCACAGCAGGAGAAGCATGGCACCGGTGAGGTAAGCCATCACTTTGTAGAACTTCAGGGCCGAACGGATCTGCGCTTCGGTTCCGCCGAACCGCCGCTTCTTGGGCTTGGGTCCGGACTGTTCGGGCTGGATGGCCGGTTTGGGTTCAATCATGGCTGTACCTTATGTTCTGGTTCAGAGTGCTGGGATTCCTGGACGGCCGGTTCGTCGCTGTGGTGCGCTTCGCCGCTGTGGTGAGGGCCGCCGTCGTCGAAGTCGTCGTCAAAGTCGCCACCGTCGAACTCGTCGCCCTCGAGGTCCCGACGGTAGTCATCGGCGACCATGCGCCACCAGATGTACAGGGCGAAGCCTGCGAACACCACCCACTCAACCGAGTAGAACAAGTTCAACCAGTTGATCTGCGTGGCAGGCGGCTGGGCCGGGATGTTCAGGGCCTTCACGGCCTCGTTCGCCGGAACCGGGCCCGTAGGCGTCGATTCAGCGGTGGCTGCGACGAATCCGGGGTAGCTGGAAACGTCCCATTTGTTGATGAGCTCCGCGACGGAAACCGCCGATGCCCGGCCTGGACCGGCGTCGACATTGGGCAGTGGTGCTTCAGAGGCCAGCAGGCGGCCGGTCAACGTCAGGGGGCCCGACGGCGGCGGTCCGGCTTGGTCGGGTTCGGCCACCCAACCGCGTGCGACAGGTATCCAGGTTTGGGGTGAGGCCGCTGCTCCGCTGAGCTTGGGAGCGTTATCCACGGCGAAGGCCGTAACGATCCAGTAGCCCTTGCGGTTGTCGTACAGCCTGCCTTCGACGAGCACCTGCTTGCCCGGATCATAGCTGCCGCTGGCTGTGACCATCTGGTCTTCCACCGAACCGGGGAAGAACTGCCCCGGCTTCAGGACGTCCACCAGGGGTTTGACTTCCTCGATGGAGGACGGTGTGGCCGGTTCGTGCTGTGCTGAACGGCTGAGCTGCCACTGGCTGAGCAGCACAAAAACCCCGGAGAGCAGGAGCGCAAAGACCAATCCTGCGATCCAGCGGGGTTTCAACGCAGTTTTCAACACCCCTTAACCGTACTTCGTCCGGCTGTAGAACAACGAAACGGGGTCAGTGGTCGAAGAACACCAGGGAGGAGTTGATGAGCTCTGCGATGACTTCGGTGTCGTGGGCCCGGCGCAAGGATTCCCGGAATGACTCCTTGGACAGTGACCTCGCCAACGTGGCAAGGACTTCCAAATGGTCGGAGAAGGAACTTGCAGGGGTGGCGATCAGGAGGATGACGGTGGCGGGACCGTCGGTGGCACCGAAGTCCAGGGCGTGCCCGAACTTGGTGACGCCAACGGCGATGGAGATCCGGTCCACGAACTCGCTGCGCGCATGCGGAAGTCCGATCCCGCCGGGAAGGCCGGTGGCCAGCTGGTGTTCACGCGACTGAACCTGCTTCAGGAACCCGTCAAGGTCCGTAATCCTGCCTGCTTCGTAAAGCTTTCCGGCCAACTGTGCCGCAGCGTCATTCTTGTCCTCGGCAACGAGTTCAAGAATGACGGTCTGCGGCGTTGTGAGTTCCGCGTCATACCGGTCAAGTGGTTCTGCCAAGTCCTGTTCCCTCCAGATGCGGCCTCCCGGCCGGAGTCCCCCGGCGGAGCCAAGCGAATGTCAGCGAAGGGGAATGATGTCATCGACTCCCATGCGGGCCGCATCCGCTGACTCGTCGTCCGGCTGCTCCTGGCTGAGCCTTTCGGCTTCAACCCTTGCCAAGTAATGCTTGATTTCGCTTTCGCGCTGGGTGTCGCTCCAGCCGAGGATTTCTCCCATCAGCTTAGCGACTACCGGAACGGCGGACACACCCCGGTCCCAGGCTTCGATGGATATCCGGGTCCGGCGCGTCAGGACATCGTGTACATGCCGGGCGCCTTCGTGGGTGGTTGCGTAGACCACTTCGGCTGCCAGGTAATCGTCCGCGCCGGGCAGCGGCTCCGCCAATTCCGGTTGCCGCGCAATGAGATCCAGTATCTCGGCTGTCATGGAGCCGTAACGGTTCAGCAGGTGCTCCACCCGTGCCACGTGGACTCCGGCTTCCTCCGCTGAACGTGCGCGCCGGTTCCACGCTGCCTTGAAGCCTTCGGCTCCGAGCAGCGGAATGGTATCCGTGCAACTCGGCGGGACGCGCTCGTCCATGGCCCGGGTGGCCTCGTCCACGGCGTCCTTGGCCATGACCCGGTACGTGGTGTACTTACCGCCGGCAACCACCACGAGCCCTGGAACCGGATGCGCCACGACGTGCTCCCGCGACAACTTTGCCGTCGAGTCGTTGTCCCCTGCGAGGAGCGGCCGGAGCCCGGCATAGACGCCCTCCACATCCTCACGGGTCAACGGGCGTTTCAGGACACGGTTGACGTGCTCCAGGACGTAATCGATGTCCTTGCTGGAAGCTGCGGGGTGCGCTTTATCCAGCGTCCAGTCGGTGTCAGTGGTGCCGATGATCCAGTGGCGACCCCAGGGGATAACGAAAAGGACCGACTTTTCCGTGCGCAGGATGAGACCCACGGTTGATTGGAAACGGTCGCGGGGAACCACCAGGTGGATCCCCTTGGATGCCCGGACCTTGAGCTGGCCGCGATCGGTGACCATGGCCTGGGTCTCGTCCGTCCAGACGCCCGTGGCATTGACCACTTGCTTGGCCCGGACTTCGAAAACCTCGCCGTCCTCCTGGTTCTCAAGCTTGGCGCCGACCACGCGCTCACCCTCGCGGAGGAAGTCCACCACGCGTAGCCGGTTGGCAGCATGGGCTCCGTAGTGCGCGGCGGTCCGGACGACGTTGACCACCAATCGCGCGTCATCCACCTGCGCGTCGTAGTAGCGGATGGATCCCACGAACGCGTCGTCCTTGAGGCTGGGAGCTGCACGAAGAGTGCCGCGCTTGGTGAGGTGCCGGTGCATCGGCACGCCACGGCTGTGGCCGGAGGTGAGGCCCAGGGTGTCATAGAGCATGATGCCGGCGCCGACGTAGGGCCGCTCGACGAAGCGCCGCGTCAGCGGGTACAGGAACGGCACGGGGCGGACCAAGTGCGGTGCAATGGTCTGGATCAGGAGCCCGCGTTCCTGGAGCGCTTCCTGCACTAAGGCGAAATCCAGCATCTCAAGGTACCGCAAGCCGCCGTGGATGAGTTTGGAGGATCGCGACGACGTGCCCGATGACCAGTCGCGCGCCTCGACGATGCCCACCGTCAAGCCACGGGTCACTGCATCAAGCGCGGCGCCGGCGCCCACGACGCCTCCGCCGACAATCAGGATGTCCAGTTCCTTGCCTGCCTCAGCAGTGGCCTTCAACGCTTCAATGGATGCGGCACGGGACTCGGGGCTTAGGGCTCCCGCAGAATTCACCTGCGAACCGCCTGCGATATTGCTCATCGGACTCCTCCTCAAACGCAACAGCTGGTAGTCCACTACCCTACTGGTTGGCCGCCGCCCGCGGCAGTGCCGGTTTCCCGGAGATCCTTGGGCGCGCCGGTCCCTACAGCGGGCCGAATGCCCTGCCGCCCTGGGTGTCCTGCCACGTGAGGGCCATTTCTTCCAGGTATCGGCGCAGTTGCAGATCGGCGTCGATGCGCCTGCGGAAGTGCTCGCGTGCGTGTTCGGAGAAGAAGGCAGGGACCGCGAACAGGCTCACAACGACCACCAGCATCAACGCGTAGGCCGCCACGAACGCGAGGACTTGGAGTGGTCCTCCTTGAAGCAACGGGGCCACAACCGGGAACAGCCCGATGCCAAACACCACGGCCAGGAAGGCGGCCAGCCCGAGCCCGGAGGAAAATTTTCCGGGCGCCCTGGACTGCATCACGGCTTTGATACGGGGCACGCCGCGCAGCTTTTGCAACGCAAGCACGGCACCGCCGAGGAGGCCGAGCCCGGCCACAGCGAACAGGACTATCCCGACGGCCGGGCCACCGAGGATCAGGATGAGCAGTGCTGCCGCCAGCAGCGCGGCCCCGCTTCCGCCACAAGCGACGGCGAGGCCACGCCACTGGCCTTGGTTCCAGGCCATGTTTCGCAATACCGACTGCGTGCCTTCCGGGGTGGCCCGGGCGACATCACGGGACAGCCAGTAATCCAGGGGGTATTGCCTGGAATGGTGCCCTGGAGAGTGGAACTGTTGACTCATGCGAAGGTCAGCGCGGCCTCGAAGGAAGCGAGGGCCTCCGTTGCGGGCACCGGACGGGTAGGCGGATTGTCGCCGTCGCCCTCAGCAAGTGTCCAACTGCCGTCTTCACCGGCCTTGAGGTTGGCGACCAAAGGCTCACCCCCGGCCCGGTGGTGCTTGATCATCGCGGCTGCGGGTAGTCCGTCAGGGCCGTCCACCAAGTATTGCTTGGCGATCGCAACACCCAGTGACAGCATCCCTGAGCGCGAATCAACCGGCTGGATCTCATGAACCCCGTAACGGCTGAGGTTCAGCAGGACGGCGCCTTGCTCAGAACCCGCAATGAACAGCACATGGTCGCTGGTGGGCGTCACCAAAGCCATCTCCAGCCACTCGTCTGCGGTAGAGACCACGGCAGCCACAATGGCTCCCTTGTCCACGGGAACGATGTCCTCGCCGGCAACCTCCGCCAGGCCACGCACAAGGAGGGTGGTGATTCCCGCCTGCTCCAGCACGTCCTGGTGGTTCACGCCTGCAAGGCGGAACAGCTCCCGGGATCTTTCCGCGGCGGGCGTGGGGTTCATGGCAAGCAACGCCAGGAGTTCGTGATCGGTCAGTCGCAGTGTGTCCACGTTTGCTGTCTGTGTCATGCCATCCTCATGTTGTTCGTCTGTACAACGCTATCCCAGGACTGCCGGTCAACCACCGAGCCAGCCCCACACCTTCTTGGCTCCGTCCGCAATGGCTTGGGCTCCGTCCTCTACTGCGCCGGCCACGGCTTTGGCCCCGTCCACCACCATTTCCGAGGTGGATCCATAGCCGAGCCCCTTGGCGAGGAACCCCATTCCCGCCCAGGCCAGGCTTGCCCCGGCAAAGAAGGGACCCACCACGGGCACGAAGCTGCCGGCGGCCAGGACCGTGGTGATGCCACCATCGGCCATGGCATATCCATCGCCGCGCATGTACCCGTCGGCGAACTGGGCAACGCCGCCTACAACGCTCAGGACACCGGCGGCGCGGCCCACCATGGACAGGCCATTGAGCAGCTGGGTGCCCCTCACATAGCCCACGCCCGGCATCTGCCCGTACTGTGCACCGAGGACGCTCCACGGCATCCGGGACAGGAGGCCGCCTTGGGCCATCCTGTTCAGGAGGACATCAGCAATGAAGCCGCTGCCGGAAGCCGCAAAGTTCAAGGACTGGTAGACAGTGTTGCCGTTGGCATCCACCACGGGGGTGAAGGGCGTGGAAGGCTGAGCCGGCGTCGGGCCCTGGCCGGGCGACGTTCCGGAGCCTGTCTGGCTGGCCTGCTCCTGTTCATCCGCCTGGACCAGGAGGGCCTTTGCCTGGATTCGCAGGGACTCGCTGGCCTTGTGCAGCATGGGCCGCATCTTGCTTGACCAGTCAGCCCGGAACCGATCGCCGTCCGCGCCCTTCCAGGCGGCCGAAGCCACAATCCCGTTGATGTTGAGCTCGAGGTTGGCCAGCGTGTTCCCCGATGTTCCCATCACCTTTGACAGAGACCTCAGTTGTGTAATGTCTGCCCCGTAGATTCCCGGCGCCATACTTCCCCCGATTCATGACAGCAATAGTTCTTCGGCTGCCAGACTACGTGCGGGGGCAACACAACGCGATGGGGAGAACTTCCCCGGGCAACGAAAAAAGCCCCTGCAGGTCCCCGTAAAGACCGGGACCAGCAGGGGCGTTTCACGTCAGGAAATCAGTTGCCTTCGTAGGGCGAAACCACAACATCCACGCGCTGGAACTCCTTCAAGTCCGAGTAGCCCGTGGTGGCCATGGACCGGCGGAGTGCTCCGATGAGGTTGGACGTGCCGTTGGTGTGGTGACCCGGTCCGAACAGGACTTCCTCCAGCGGACCGACGGTTCCCACGTTGACGCGATCCCCACGCGGTGATTCAAGGTGGTGTGCTTCCGGACCCCAGTGCCAGCCGCGGCCGGGGGCCTCTTCGGCACGTGCCAGCGCGCTGCCGAGCATCACGGCGTCGGCGCCCATGGCGATCGCCTTGACGATGTCCCCGGAGCTGCCCATGCCGCCGTCGGCGATGACGTGGACGTACCGTCCGCCGGATTCGTCCATGTAGTCCCGCCGGGCGGCAGCAACATCGGAGATGGCTGAGGCCATGGGCGAGTGGATACCAAGCGCACGCCGGGTGGTGGTCGTCGCACCGCCGCCAAAACCGACCAGGACGCCGGCAGCGCCCGTGCGCATAAGGTGCAGCGCCGGGGTGTAGCCGGCCGCGCCGCCCACGATCACGGGAACGTCGAGCTCGTAAATGAACTGCTTGAGGTTCAGGGGCTCGTGGTTCTTGGAGACATGCTCAGCCGAGACTGTGGTGCCGCGGATGACGAAGATGTCGACGCCGGCAGCCACCACGGTCTTGTAGTGCTCCTGGGTGCGCTGCGGCGTGAGTGAACCAGCAACCGTTACTCCCGCTGCGCGGATCTCGGCGAGCCTGGAGCTGATGAGTTCGGGCTGCACGGGAGCCTGGTAGAGGTCCTGCATGCGCCGCGTGACAGCGGGGCTGCTGGTTTCGTCGGCCAAGCCGGCAATTTCGTCGAGGACCTTTTGCGGGTCCTCGTAACGGGTCCACAAGCCTTCAAGGTCAAGGACGCCAAGGCCACCCAGCCGGCCAAGGGCAATGGCCGTTTCAGGGGACATGACGGAGTCCATGGGAGCGGCAATCACCGGCATGTCGAACTTGTAGGCGTCAATCTGCCAGGAGACCGAGACGTCCTTCGGGTCACGCGTCCGTCGGTTCGGAACGATCGCGATGTCATCCAGGGAGTAGGCTCGACGCCCACGCTTGCCACGGCCAATCTCAATCTCATAAGTCACGGCTACAACTCTACTGGACCCCTCCGGCAACCAGGCACCGCCCGGCACGCCGCGCGGTTTTCCACCGCTCTAAGCCTCTGGAGCCGCCCGACTGGTCTCATCCACTGACAGCTGGGACTCGAACATCCGGAAGTACCGGCCACGCAGCGCAACAAGTTCCTTATGCGTTCCCTGCTCCGCGATCCGGCCGTCCTCGAGCATGTAGACGACGTCAGCCTTCTCGATGGTGGCCAGGCGGTGGCTGATGGCGATGATGGTACTGCTGCGGTCGGCGAAAAGCCGCGAGAAGATGCGGTGCTCGGCCAGGGCATCGATGGCCGAGGTGGGCTCGTCCATCACCATGAAGGATGCGTCGCGGTAGAAGTTGCGTGCCATGGCGAGGCGCTGCCATTGGCCACCCGACAGCCCGCTCCCCTTGCGTCCGCGCGGATCCTCCATCCAGTTGCTGACGTGGTTGTCCAAGCCGTTGGGAAGCTTGTTGATGAAGTCCATGGCCTCAGCATCAGATGCCGCGCGCCTGATCCGCTGATCGTCCCGGGGTTGCTGGACGTCCCCCAGGTAGATGTTGTCAGCGGCCGTGGCGAACTCGTATTTGAGGAACTCCTGGCTCAACACGGCCAGATGGCGGTGCCAACTGGTCACGTCAACGGTGGCGAGGTCGACGCCGTCGAGCAGTACCTGGCCTGAGTCCGGCCGGTACAGCCCGGCCAGGATCCGGATCAGCGTGGACTTTCCAGCACCGTTCTCCCCCACGATCGCGATGTGTTGCCCGGCTTTGATGGTGAGCGAGATGCCCTTGATGACTTCAATATCGCTGCCGGTGTAGCTGAAGCGGATGTCCTTCATTTCCACGGTTTGCGGGGATTTCAGGAGCGGCGGTTCGTGGCCGGTGGGCACCGGCAGCGTCATGAAGAGCTCGTAGTCCTTGAGGTTGGCGAGGTCTTCGTCGATGGAGCTGAGCGAGGACACCAGGTTGTTGGCCGTGGACAGGGCCCGGCTCACGATCTGCTGAACGTAGAGGAACTGGCCCACGGGCTGCGCCCTGGCAATGATCTGCCCGACCACCCAGATGAGCGAGACCACCTCGGCGCCGTACTGGAGTGCGTCGGCCGCCAATTGCTTGGGGATGTAGCGCTTCTGGAAATCGAGGCGCCGGCGCTCGTCCGCGTCTCGCAACCTCGACCGGAGGCCCATAAGGTACCCCACGATCCCGTAGAGGCGCATCTCGGCAATGTGTTGCGGCCTCAGGAGGTTCTGTTCGATCATGCGGCGCTGCCGCCGGGAGTCGACCTGCGTGTTCCAGTGGGCGATCTGTTCACGCGAAAGTTTGAACTGCAGATAGACACTGGGCACGATCGCCACCAGGACGATCACCGCAATCCACCAGCTCACCAGGAACAAGGCTCCGACGGCGAGGATAACGGAAACCAATTGCGTGAAGATCGCGGCAATGCGGTCAAGGACGCGGGCATAGGAGTCGGAGAACCGCTTGGCACGATCGTAGAGGTCTACCGTTTCCTTGTCGTCGTAACGCCAGAATTCCAAGGCAAGGAAGCGCTCATACATCATGTCGCCGACGATTGCGCCTACCCGGAAACTCATGAGCTGCTGGATGTAGCGGTCAACGCTGCTGAAGCCGCCCCAGAACAGTCCCAACGCCGCCGTGATGACGACGTACAGGATGGCGCGCGGACCGGCGTCGGGGTCTCCTGCGTAGCCGGCCGCCAGCGCCGTTGTGGTCAACGCAGCGAAGTATGTTGTCACCAGCGGCAGCGTGGCTGAAATCAGCGAGCCGGCCACCTTCATGATGACGGCGGCGGGCGAGGCCTTGAAGCTGACCTTCAGGACCTGCCCGACGGCGCGTGCATACGGCCGGAGTGCCAGCTTCCGGGGCGGCGCCTTGGTCACCCGGACGGACTCCGGATGCATAGGCCGGTCGCGGCCCGGGCCACCTGGGTTTTCTGACATACGCCCAGCCTATTCCTCCCCTCTGACACCAAGGCACCAGCCGCGAAGGGACCGCGGTTGCCCGCGGAACATGCCCGGACGCAAAGACTCCCCGTGGAACACCACGGGGAGTCTTCGATCGCGTCAATCCTGCAGGGAATCAGCGGGAGTAGTTCGGCGCTTCCACCGTCATCTGGATGTCGTGCGGGTGCGATTCCTTCAGGCCTGCAGCGGTGATGCGGACAAACTTGCCGCGCGCCTTCAGCTCCGGGATGGTGGGTGCGCCCGTGTAGAACATGGTCTGGCGCAGGCCGCCGACCAACTGGTACGCCACCGAAGCCAGGGGCCCACGGTAGGCAACGCGGCCTTCGATGCCTTCCGGGATGAGCTTGTCGTCACCGGAAACGTCGGCCTGGAAGTAACGGTCCTTGGAGTAGGACGTGTTCTTGCCGCGGGACTGCATGGCCCCCAGGGAGCCCATGCCGCGGTAGCTTTTGAACTGCTTGCCGTTGACGAAAATGAGATCGCCAGGAGACTCTTCACAACCGGCCAGCAGGGAACCGAGCATCACGGTGTCGGCGCCGGCAACCAGCGCCTTGCCGATGTCGCCGGAGTACTGGAGGCCGCCGTCGGCGATCAGCGGAACGCCAGCCGGAATCGCGGCCTTCGCGGATTCGTAGATGGCAGAGATCTGCGGAACGCCAACACCGGCCACCACGCGGGTGGTGCAGATGGAACCGGGACCGACACCCACCTTGATGCCGTCGGCACCGGCGTCGATCAGAGCCTGGGCTCCCTCACGGGTGGCTGCCTGGCCGCCAATGATGTCAACGTGCGCGGCAACGGGATCGGACTTGAGCCGGGCAATCATGTCCAGCACGCCCTGGGAGTGGCCGTTCGCGGTGTCCACGAACAACGCATCCACGCCGGCGTCGATGAGCTTCATGGCGCGCTCCCAGCCGTCACCGAAGAAGCCGATGGCCGCACCGACACGCAGGCGGCCCTCATCGTCCTTGGTGGCCAGCGGGTACTGCTCGGCCTTGGTGAAGTCCTTGGTGGTGATGAGGCCCTTCAACCGGCCCTGGTCATCCACGAGCGGCAGCTTTTCAATCTTGTTGGTGGCCAGCTTGTGCGAAGCTTCCTCGCGGCTGATCCCGACGTGGCCGGTGACCAGCGGCATCTTGGTCATGACGTCGCTGACGCTGCGCAGCGGGAAATCCGATTCGGGAACGAAGCGGGTGTCGCGGTTGGTCACGATGCCCAGGAGACGGCCGTCGGTGTCCACCACGGGAAGGCCGGAGACGCGGTAACGGGCGCACAGCTCATCAAGTTCCAGCAGCGTTGCCTCGGGGCCGATGGTCACGGGGTTGGTGATCATGCCGGATTCGCTGCGCTTCACGCGGTCCACATGCTCTGCCTGGTCATCGATGGACAGGTTGCGGTGGACAACACCGAGGCCGCCCTGGCGCGCCATGGCGATGGCCATGCGGGACTCGGTCACGGTGTCCATGGCTGCCGAGAGCAAGGGCGTCTGGACCGTGATGCGCTTGGAGATGCGCGAGGACGTGTCGGCCTCGGACGGGATGACGTTCGTGTGGCCGGGCAGCAGCAGGACGTCGTCGTAGGTGAGGCCTACGAAGCCAAAGGGATCGTGTTCGGGCTGGGTCATGAGTGCGCCTCTTACCTGGGTTTGGGGACTGGAAGTGGTAGGGGTTGCAACTGATGACCAGCCCGTCATTACGGGACTGGCCTGTGCAGAAGTGTTGGATAAATACTAGAACCTCCGCGGCGATCGCCATATTCCGCGGCAGCTGAGTGTGAGCAACGGCACTGGCGGCAGGCCGCCGTCGTGCATTTCAACCGCGGAGGGCACCCATGGCTACCGGGAAGTAGCCCAACCCGTCGCGGCCAGCAGCCTTTCTTCGAACATGGGAATCATGCTCTGCACATAGGTTTTGGTGAGGTGGTTGTCGTCCTTGTAGACGTACACATTGCCCACCACGGCCGGACACGTACCCTGCGCGCAAATGAAATCGCTCATGTCCACCAGGTACAGCCCGTCCACCTTGCCCGCGTAGTCGTCCAATGGCGAGGACGCCGCCAACGAGTGCTCCAATGGCGCGTTGCAGTCGGGGGAATCCGGCCCCTTCTTCTGGACACACTCCGGCATGTTGATGCTGAAGCGCGGATTGTCCCGAACACCCACGACGTCGATTCCGGCATCGGTAAAGGGCTTGATGCCTTCCAGGTAGCCCGGGACCTCTGTTTCAAACGGTTCAGTGACGTGGGTCAGGGATGCCACCGTGAACACGGCATCAGGCTTGTGTTCCAGGACGTAGTCCGCGCTGGCTTTGTTGAACGCATTGCAGTCGTCCGGCCGTTCTGTGGATTCCGCGCCGAACCGGCAATTGCCTTTCAGGAGCGTCACGACTTCCCAGCCATGCGCTTTGGCGATCGGGCCCAGTGCCGCCATGTACTGCTGCGCGTGCGAGTCACCCAGGACCACGATCTTTTTGGTGGTGACTTCCGGCGGATCGTTCTGGAGGCAGCCCTCCAGCAGAGGATCCGACGGGACGTTATCGCCGGTGCAGAGGCCGTCGATGTCCGCCCACTCATCCTTCATGGCGGCCGGCGCCGGGATGATCTTCGCTTCGGGAGTCGGCTGCCCGGCTTTGTCCGGTGCCAGCGCAGCGGCACCCGGGGTCAGCTCCATGGGCTGGTCGGCGATCGCCGCCCCCTCAGCCGAGATGGCACCCTGCCAGGCGGTGACAGGAAGCGCGAGCAGGGCACCGCAGGAAGCAATCACGACGGCGGCACGCCAGGAACGCACGTTGGGCCACTCCCAGCGGCGCATGGGACGTTCCACGAACCGGGTGGTGGCCACCGCCAGGATCATGGAAACGGCCATGATGGCCAGTCCTTGCAGCAGGTTGGGCGTGGCGGTTTCCGTCACCAGGAGGAAGAACACCAGGACCGGCCAGTGCCACAGGTACAAGGCGTAGGAGTTGTCCCCCACCATGACCAGCGGGCGGGAGGCAAGGAAGCGGTCGGCTCCGATCCTGCTTCCGCTTTGCCCTGCCACGATCACTGCGGCCGCGGCCAGGGTGGGCCACAGGGCAACAAAGCCGGGGAACGAACGGTCAACCGTGAGCACCAGTCCGCAGGAGAGCATGGCAGCCAGGCCGCCCCAGCCGAGGACCACGCGGAGCTTGCGACCCGGTTTCAGGTACGGCAACGCCAGAGCGAGCAAGGATCCCAGCGCGAATTCCCACAGCCGGGTGCGGGTGTCGAAGTAGGCGTAGCTTTGGTTGTTGGCCGTCTGGTCGATGGAGTACACCAGCGACGCCACGAAGACGGCCCCGAACGCCATCAGGAGCAGAGACCGGTGGCCCACTGCCTTCCTGCCGGGCAAAACCTTGGCAAGGAAGGGCTGCAGCAGGGCCACGGCGGCGAAGATCAACGGCCACAGGATGAAGACCTGCCCTTGGATGGACAAAGACCAGAAATGCTGGAGGGGGCTGGCGCCTGAATGGTTCTGCGCATAGTAGTCCACCGCGGAATCAGCCAGTTGCCAGTTCTGCCGGTACAGCAAAGAGGCCCAGGCCTCCGCCAGAACGTCCGGCCAGCGGCTCTGCGGAACAAACGCCCACGTGGCAGTGAGGACTCCCAGCAGCACAACGACGACGGCGGGCAGCAAGCGCTTGAACACGTGCAGCCAGTGCTGCAGCAGGCGCAGGGGCCTGCCACCTTCAAGTTTCCTGGTGAAGGACAGCGTCAGCAGGAATGCCGAGATGAGCAGGAATACGTCCACCCCGCCCGACACCCGGCCGAGCCAGATGTGGTACGTGGCGACCATCAACACGGCCAGGGCCCGCAGGCCCTGGACCTCCGGGCGGAAGGTGCACTCCGCCGTCGTGCTTATTGTCTGTTCCGTCATTGCGCCCATCCAGTCGCGGCAAACCACCTCTCGGAGAACATATCGCCCATGCTCTTGACGTAAGTCCGGGACAAGTGGTTGTCGTCAAGGTAGACGAACACGTTGCCGATGACGCTGGGGCATGTGGTGCCGTCACACAGGAAATCGGTCATGTCCAGGAACGCGGCGTTACCGAAGGTCCCCTGTACTTGGGCGAACGGACTGGTTGGTGCAAGGACATCGGGCTGGTCCGACTTGCACTCGGCGCTGTCCACGCCCTTGGCGAGGGCGCACTCGGTCACGTTGTAGTCGTACCGGGGGTTGTCGCGGACGGCCACCACCTGGATGCCGAGGTCGTTGAGGTTGGTGACGGTCTGGTCGAAACCATAAACAAGCTTTTCATCCGGGGACGACGGGGACGCCATGGTGCCCACCATGAACACCGCGTCCGGAGTCTGGGACGCCACGTAGCGGAATGCCGCAGAGTTGAACTCGTTGCACTGGTCCTCCGCGTCCGGGTTTTCCGGCATGAAATGGCAGCCGCCCAGGAGGAGTGCCGTCACCTTCCAGCGATGCGCTTCAGCCATGGGGCCAAGCGCCGCAAGCCATTGCTGCGAATGGGAATCCCCCAGCACCACAATGTTCTTCACGGCGTCATCGCCAACATCGTTTTGCTGGCAGTTCTCCGCGAGGAGCTTGTCCTCGGGTTTGTCGGCGCCCTCGCACGTGCCGTTCAGGCGGGCCCAATCCTCCGGCAACTGCTCGGCCGTGGGCAGGGTCCTGGCTCCGTCGCTCACCAGATCGACGTAATCCGGAAGCAACGCGTGAGCGCCGGGATTGTCATTGAAGGCCTGGGTTTCAGCGGCTTTTTGGTCAAGGTACTGCTTGTACTGGAAGCCCACCATCGGAGCGCTGGCAACTGCCAGGCACACAGCGATGGAGATGGCAGCGCGGCGCCGCCTCACCTCCGGCCACTTCCATTCGCGGAACGGCTTCTCCACGTACTTGGTGGTAAGGAATGCCAGGCCCAAAGCAAGGGCAATGATCGCCGAGCCGGACAACCAACCGGCGTGGTCCTTGCCGCTCCACGCCAGGTAGATCACCAGGATGGGCCAATGCCACAGATACAGCCCGTAGGAATTGTCCCCCAGGCGGACGAGGAACTTTGAGCTCAGGATGCGGTCCACGCCGAGGCGGCTGCCCGTTTGGCCTGCCGCGATGACGGCAACGGCGGCAAGGGTTGGCCACAGTGCGACGAAGCCCGGGAATGCCGTCTGCACCTGCAGGAGGATGCCGCAACTGAGCATGGCGGCGACCCCCACCCAACCCATCACCACACGGACGGGTTTGGAGAAGTCCAGGGCAGGCAGGATCAAGGCAACCAAGGTTCCCAAGGCAAATTCCCATAGCCGGGCGAACGTATCGAAGTAGGCCACTGCCTGGTTGTTCGCGGTGAAGATGATGGAGTACGTCAGCGAAGCGATGAAGATCAGCGCGAACACGTAGGCCAACGACGCCCGGTAACGGAGCTGGAACTTCCGGCACACCACTGCCACAGCGGCGAAAATGGCCGGCCACAGGATGAAAACCTGCCCTTGGATGGACAGCGACCAGAAGTGCTGGAGCGGACTGGCGAGGCTGTGGTCTGTTGCGTAGTAATTGACCGCCAGCGTCTGGAGCAGCCAGTTCTCAAAATAGAACAACGACGCCCAGCCTTGGTTCACCACTTCCACCCACCGCGTGGGCGGCAGGAACACAAAGGTGGCGGCCAAGGTGCCAAGCAGAACGACGACGACGGCCGGCAGCAGGCGCCGGAACAGGTGCAGCCAGTGCCTGACCAAGTCCATGGGACGGCGCTGCTTGTAGCGCCCGGTGAACTGGAGCGTCATGAGGAACGCCGAGATCAGCAGGAAAACATCCACACCGCCGGAGACGCGGCCGATCCAGATGTGGTAGCTGACCACCATGAGGACCGCGAGCGAACGGAGACCCTGTATTTCCGGGCGGAACTTTGACTTGGCAACGGGTCCATGAGCCCGCCTGTCGGGACGGGCGGGCTGTTGGATCGTTGATGCAGACACGTTAGGCGATTCCTCAGGGGCTATTTTGCAAAGGTTCCATCATATGCGGTTTGGAGCATGCGACCCAGTCAAGTGGCTTGCCCGGAGGCGCCGGGGAACGCCAATCAGCGCACCTTGCACTAAGGATCGGGACCGTGCCGGGGCTGCGCCCGGAGGACCAACACTGCTGTGACGAGGCAAAACGATAATAAGGATACTTAGTCAAGATTACCGACCGCAATGTGACGCATTCCACGCAAAGAATCAGCCGGTTGCCGGGCTTCCGCACCAATGACGTCGGCCGGGACCGGGAGGTGATAGGGGGACGCCCGAAAGCGGGCGGGAGGTGATAGGGGGACGCCCGAAAGCGGGCGGGAGGTGATAGAGGGACGGTTTGCAGCCGCGGCGAGGCAGCAAAAAGCCCCGGCCACTGGGCGTGACCGGGGCTCTTTGGGGCAGGCAGCCTAGTGCTGGTGGCCTGCGTGTGCGTCTTCTTCCTCGGCCGGCTTCTCGGCAACCAGGGTCTCGGTGGTGAGAACCAGGGCAGCGATCGAAGCGGCGTTGCGGAGGGCAGAGCGGGTGACCTTGACGGGGTCGATGATGCCGGCAGCCGTCAGGTCCTCGTACTCGCCGGACTTGGCGTTGAAGCCGTGGTTCGCCTCGAGCTCGGAAACCTTGGCAACCACAACGTAGCCGTCAAAGCCTGCGTTCTGGGCAATCCAGCGCAGCGGCTGGGTCAGTGCACGGCGGACGATGCCAACCGCAGCGGCGGCGTCGCCTTCGAGTGCCTTGACGGCCGGGTCCTCGTCCACGGCCTTGAGGGCGTGGATGAGGGCCGAGCCACCGCCGGAAACGATGCCTTCTTCAAGGGCGGCACGCGTAGAGGAAACAGCGTCCTCGATGCGGTGCTTCTTTTCCTTGAGCTCGACTTCGGTAGCAGCGCCAACCTTGATGACGCCGATGCCGCCGGCCAGCTTGGCCAGGCGTTCCTGCAGCTTCTCGCGGTCCCAGTCGGAGTCGGTGCGGGCGAGCTCAGCACGGAGCTGGGCAACGCGGTCCGCAACGTCCTGCTCGGTTCCGGCGCCGTCAACGATGGTGGTGTGGTCCTTGGTGACGGTGATACGGCGGGCCGTACCCAGCACCTCCAGGCCAACGGTGTCCAGGCTCAGGCCCAGGTCCGGGGAAACAACCTGCGCACCGGTGAGGGTGGCGATGTCCTGCAGCATGGCCTTGCGGCGGTCGCCGAAGCCGGGAGCCTTGACGGCAACAACGTTGAGCGTGCCGCGGATGCGGTTGACGATCAGCGTGGACAGGGCTTCGCCCTCGATGTCCTCGGCGATGATGAAGAGCGGCTTGGAGGCCTGCAGCGCCTTCTCCAGCAGCGGCAGGAATTCCTGCAGCGAGGAGATCTTGCCCTGGTTGATCAGGATCAGGGCGTCTTCGAGGACGGCTTCCTGGCGTTCTGCGTCGGTGACGAAGTACGGGGAAAGGTAGCCCTTGTCGAACTGCATGCCTTCGGTGAGGACGAGTTCGGTCTGGGTGGTGGAAGACTCTTCGATGGTGATGACACCATCCTTGCCCACCTTGCCGAAGGCCTCCGCCAGCAGTTCGCCAACCTCTTCGCTCTGCGCGGAGATGGCAGCGACGTTGGCAACCTGGGTGCCTTCGACTTCGCGGGCGTTCTCCAGCAGGCGGGCGGCAACGGCCTCGACGGAAACCTCGATGCCGCGCTTGATTTCGCCCGGTGCGGCGCCGGCTGCAACGTTGCGCAGGCCTTCCTTGACCAGGGCCTGTGCAAGCACGGTGGCGGTGGTGGTACCGTCACCGGCAACATCGTTGGTCTTGGTGGCGACTTCCTTGGCAAGCTGTGCGCCAAGGTTCTCGTAGGGGTCGTCCAGCTCAACTTCGCGGGCGATCGTCACGCCGTCGTTGGTGATCGTGGGGGCGCCCCACTTCTTGTCCAGGACGACGTTGCGGCCGCGGGGACCAAGCGTCACCTTGACGGTGTTGGCGAGCTTGTCGATACCGGCCTCGAGGGACCGGCGGGCAGCGTCGTTAAACGCAAGCTGCTTTGCCATGGTTGTGTCCTTTCAGAACGGAAAACCCGCACCGCAGGCGGCTGGAAGATATTCCAAGCGGGCCTGCAGCGCGGGATTCCAGGAAGTTACTTTACGACGATCGCGAGGACGTCGCGGGCGGACAGAACGAGGTACTCGTTGCCACCGGTCTTGACTTCGGTTCCACCGTACTTGGAGTAGATAACGACGTCGCCAACAGCTACGTCAACCGGCACGCGGTTGCCGTTGTCATCGAAGCGGCCGGGGCCGATTGCAACAACTTCGCCTTCCTGCGGCTTCTCCTGTGCGGAGTCCGGAATGACCAGGCCGGAAGCCGTGGTCTGCTCTGCTTCGAGCGGGCGAACAACAATACGATCCTCAAGAGGCTTAATCGAGACCGACACTCGGATCTCTCCTTTTCATGAGCTGATTCATGGACTAAGAACAAGGGTGCCGAGGCGTGCAACCGTCGTCGCGGTGCCGGCAGCGTACCTGGCGGTAGTGGTTAGCACCCTCACGGGGAGAGTGCTAACAAGACTCTATGTAAGGCGTTAGCACTCGGTCAAGGTGAGTGCCAGCATTTCGTCATGGGTGAACCCGGATTACTGCTCCCGGAGGTCCTCGAGATCGTAGTCATCGTCGTCGTTGCCGCCCGCTGTTCCGCGGTTCAGGTAGAGCACGACGCCGGCGCCGACAGCTACGACGCCGGAGATCACCAAACCGATGATTCCCCCTGCACGGGCGCCGCTGTGGAGTTCGCGGATATCGCGGGCCTCGTCCGTCGCGTCGCCAATGTTTTTTCCGGAGACGGAATAGGCAGCTGCGTTGAAGGCATCCAAGGCGAAAATAACGATCAACAGCGCCACGCAGACGACGGCGATGACGACGCCGGCGATCAACGCCGGGCGGGCGTAAGTAGAAAGCGACCGGCCGGGGCTATGCTCTTCGGCTCCGGAACGGGCGGAACTGTGGTCGTCCGGATTGTTGGTGTCGGAGGGCTGCGGGGTTGCGGTGTCTTCCATGAAAACAACCCTATCCGGATGATCTGGCCGGTCCCGGCCCGCAGGTCATAAACGTTAGGCTGGATGGCATGCCCCACGCTCCCCAGGACCACCTCGCGCCGTTGCTGACTACCGAAGGATGGGAGCTTCTCGCCTCGTTAGGGCCCTACAAAGAGGCCGACGCCATGGCAGTGAACCAGGAACTGCGCAAGGCCGGGCACCCGGCAGAGCTGGTCGCCGCGGTCCTTACCCAATCCCGCCTCAGGACCCGCGCGGAGGCAAAGTTCGGAGAGTTCGCCCGGCAGATGCTCTTCACCCAGGCCGGCCTGGAACAAGCCACCAGGCTCAACGTTGCGGCACGTCACGCCGAACGTTTCGCCAAGGCCGGGATTTTGCACGTAGCTGACCTGGGTTGTGGATTGGGCGCCGATTCCATGGCAATGGCCTCCATGGACATCAACGTCACCGCCGTTGAAATGGACGAGACCACAGCCGCGTGCGCCACTATCAACCTCATGCCGTTCCCCCACGCCAAGGTCCTTCATTCCGATGCCACCTCCGTTGACCTGGACGGCGTGGACGGGGTGTGGCTTGATCCGGCACGGCGCACCACGTCCACCTCCGGAACCAAGCGGATCTGGGACCCGGAAGCCTTCTCTCCGCCGTTGTCGTTCGTGGAAGGCCTTGCCGCCACGGGACGCGCCGTCGGCGTCAAGATGGGTCCGGGCATGCCCCACGAATCAGTTCCCGCAGGCTGCGAAGCGCAGTGGGTGTCCGTAGGTGGCGACGTCACCGAGGTAACGCTGTGGTTCAACGCAGTGGCGCGGCCCGGTGTCCGTCGGGCGGCCCTGGTGATCGGCCCCCAGGGCGCTGCGGAGATCACCAGCGGTGAGGATTTCGACGGCGGCCCGGCAGCCGCCGTCGGGCCCGTGGAGGGATTCCTGTACGAGCCGGACGGCGCAGTGATCCGGGCGGGCCTCGTCGCGGATGTGGCAGGAATGCTGAACGGCCACTTGGTGGACGAGCACATTGCCTACATCTGCGCGCCGGAGCTGCGCGACACGCCCTTCGCCCGCGCCTACCGGGTGCTGGACGTCATGCCATACAACGTCAAAGCCCTCAAGGCCTGGGTAAAAGCGAACGGAATCGGCGTACTGGACATCAAGAAGCGCGGAACAGCGGTCACGCCGGAAGAGCTCCGCAAGCAACTCCTGCCTGGCAAACCTGCCGGGAAAGCCGGAAAACCCAAGACAGCCACCCTGGTCCTCACCCGGATCGGGGAGGAGAGGGTGGCCGTCGTCGTGGAGCCGGTCAGCGCCTGACACAGGCCCGGGGCGCTGGCGGGAGGGCCCCGGGGCCCGACCTTAGGCTTGGCGCCGCGAAAACACCGACGCTTCGCGGACCTGTTCGGGAGTGGGACGGACGCCCGTGTACAGAACGAACTGTTCTTCCGCCTGGATGGCAATCACTTCCGCTCCCGTGATGACGGGCTTGCCGGCCTGGCGCGCCGCAGCGATCAGCGGAGTCTCAGACGGTAAGGCGACGACGTCGAACACCATCTTCGCCGCTGCAATGGTGGAGTCGTCGAAGGACTGGGCAGTCTCGTCCGCACCGGCCATGCCCAGCGGCGTGACGTTGATAATGAGGTCCGCTGTGGATTCGTTCACGTCGTCCTGCCACGTAAAGCCATACAGCGCTGCGAGCGCCCTGCCCGTGGTTTCGTTGCGCGCCACGATGGTCACGTCGGTGAACCCGGCGTCACGGAGGGCGGCGGCCACAGCTTTGGCCATCCCGCCCGCGCCCCGGAGCAATACTGAGTGGCTGGTCGGCACCTCGTGGTCCTTCAGGAGCCGCGCGATGGCAATGTAGTCGGTGTTGTAGGCGGTGAGGACGCCGTCATTGTTCACGATCGTGTTGACGGAGTCGATGGCCTTCGCTGAGGGGTCCATGACGTCCACCAGGTCAATGACCTGCTCCTTGTAGGGCATGGAGACTGCGGCTCCACGGATGGGAAGTCCGCGGATGCCCGCGACCGCCATGGTGATGTCGGCGGGGGCAAAGGCTTTGTAAACGAAGTTCAGGCCCAACTGGTCATAGAGATAGTTATGGAACCTGGTCCCGATGTTGCTGGGTCGCGCAGCCAACGAGATGCACAGGGACATGTCTTTGTTGAGGATGGGCATGCATCCATTAAACAGCCCGGACAGGGCGGGCGGACCACTAAGTCATATTTATGAACGCCGGCCCGCCCCGTGGCCCCGGCTAGCCTTGCCGGGCCTTCATACGCGGGTTCTGCTTGTTGATCACGAAGGTGCGTCCGCGCCGCCGCACGATCTGGGCTCCGGGAATCTTCTTCAAGGCACGGAGCGAGTTGCGGACTTTCATTGATGTTCTCCTTTGTGTTGTAGGGCTAGAGGGCTTTGCTGAGCTCAAACGGGTCATCCCACGCCGCGGGTTGGGCCTCCATCTCCGCCTCGGTCAGCTGGCAGCCATCCAACAGCTGCCTGATTTCCTGTGCGTTCACGTCTTCCGACCGTCCGGTTAGGGCCAGCACGGTTCCGCGGTCGCCGTGGTGGGCGTGACCGTCAAGGACCATGTCGACGCCGGTGTGCGGCTTTGCCTGTGCGGCCGCCTCGACTGACCAGGGCCCTGTGCTTTCCAGCCAAACGCGAGGGCCTATCCCCTGAACTGTGATCCGGATGTTGGCGGCCGAGGCAATCCAAAGGCGGCCCCGCATCCAGTGGGTGCCGGCGGCCAGCTGCGGCAGGGCTTCACGAAAACGGCCCGGATGGAGTGGCTTGGACAGAGCGTGGAGGACGGTGCTGAACGTCCCCGTGGCATCGTCCGGTGGACGGCGAACCACGCCGGGCCTGGTCCGGGCGATTGCCTCGACATGGTCGTAGCATCCCGGCGTGAACTTATCAGCGGAGCCAATGACGGCAGCATGCGGCGCCAGCTGCCCAACGAGTTCGGTGCCGGCCCGCCAATGCGCGCTGTCAATCCGCGTTTCACCGCTCAGCCCGGCACTGAGGCCCGGAAACAGCATGACGGAGTCCACGTGGCCCAATTCTCCGATGAGGAACTCACCGCTGGTCCGGTCGTCTTCGGGCATTGCGGTGAAGCCGGATTCATACAGGGTGTGCCGGTCCCACATGTGGTCCTCGAGCTCCGCGGGGTCGACTGCCAGCACCGCGTTGTCGATGACCATGCGACCATCCAGGGCCTGCTTCAGTTCGGCTGCCGCCATGGCTGCAGCGACTCCCGGCGGGAGTCCCAGGACTACTTGGTCGAACCCGCAGGAAGCGAGCCGCTCCGCGGTCGGAACCACATCCAGTCGGACGGTGCAGCTGAGGCAGCCGTGCTCAAGAACCGTGGTTTCCCGCTCAAAGAGTTGGCCGCCCCGGTAAACCCTCCGCAGCACGAGCGACCCGTCCAGGAGGTCGTGGAGGACTACCGCCGAGTTGCCGTGGGTGCGGCCGAGCCGGGCAGCAGCAGAGTCGCGGCAATGGGTGTCTAGTGAGCTAAGGACTGTGATGTGCATGAAAGCCAGCGTAATTGAGAATTGTTCTCAATAGCAAGAAGCGGAAAGTCATTACCCTTCGCCCGTCCGGCGCCTTGGGCTGCACTAGACTTGATCCGACCGCTGGCGGCCCCGCAGCGGGGCGGCGTCCGGCCGAAATGACAAAACAACGAGGGGACTACGTGCATATAGAGTTTGCGCCATCCAGGCAATCGACGCTGGGTGTGGAATGGGAGCTGGGGCTCGTCAGCGCACGCACAGGAGAACTCGTCTCGGTCGCGAACGACGTCCTCAGGGGCGTTGCCGCCAATCATCCGGACCTCAACGAGGACGACGAGCACCCCCATATCAAGCGGGAACTGCTCCTCAACACAGTCGAACTGGTCACCGGCGTCTGCAACACGGTCAAAGAAGCCAAAGAAGACCTCAGCCGTTCGCTGGCAGCGGTCCGCGAGGTCACGGATTCCATGGGCGTTGAGGTTTTCTGCGCCGGAAGCCACCCCTTCAGCCCTCCCCTCCTCCAACCGGTGACGGACAAGGAGCGCTACGCCAAGTTGATCGAGCGTACCCAGTGGTGGGGGCGCCAGATGGTGATCTACGGCGTCCATGTCCACGTCGGCATCGACCGCCGGGACAAGGTCCTTCCGATTCTAGATGGACTGGTCAACTACTTCCCGCACTTCCAGGCTCTTTCGGCCTCCAGCCCCTACTGGTCCGGCGAAGAAACAGGGTACGCGTCCCAGCGGGCCCTGATGTTCCAGCAGTTGCCCACCGCCGGGCTGCCCTTCCAGTTCCAGTCCTGGGAGGCCTACGAGTCCTATGTGCAGGACATGTTCACCACTGGTGTCATCGACGCCATTTCGGAGATCCGCTGGGACATCAGGCCTGTGGCGGCGCTCGGAACTATCGAGATGCGCATTTGCGATGGCCTGGCAACGCTGGAGGAAGTCGGCGCCATCGCCGCCCTGACGCAGTGCCTGGTCCACGAGTTTTCCGGAATCCTGGACGCAGGGGGCACTATTCCCACCATGCCGCCGTGGCACGTGCAGGAGAACAAGTGGCGTGCAGCCCGGTACGGCATGGAAGCCATCATCATCCTGGACGCCGAAGGCAACGAGAAACCCGTCACCGAGCACCTCACCGAAACCCTGGCACGGCTTGAGCCGATTGCCGCCGAGCTGGGCTGCTCGGAGGAACTCGCCGACGTTGCCAAAATCATTGAGCGGGGTGCCAGCTACCAGCGCCAGCGCCGTGTGGCCGCCGAACACAATGGCGATCTGCAGGCCGTGGTGATGGACCTCGTCCAACAGATGCGCAAGGGCCCCGACGCCTGATCCCGCACCGGGCAGGTCGGGGCACCGGTTAGCTCGGGCTCAGGCCGGGACCGACACCGTGGTGACGGGCATGGAGGAATCGGGCGCAAACGCCACCCCGCTGGGGGCTATCCCTCCCATGATGAGCTGAGCCCCGAGGGCAGCAACCATGGCACCGTTGTCCGTGCACAGGTTCAGCGGCGGGACGTGCAGCTTGATCCCGGCCGAAGCACACCGCTGTCCGGTCAGTTCGCGGAGCCGGGAGTTGGCGGCGACGCCGCCTCCCAGCAAGAGGTCGGTGATGCCATGCTCCTTGCAGGCCAGGACGGCTTTGGACGTAATAACGTCCACAACAGCCTCTTGGAAAGCCGCCGCGATGTCCGCCACTGGAACCTCTTCACCGCGGGCTTCGAACTGCTCCACGCAGCGCGCCACAGCCGTTTTGAGGCCGCTGAACGACCAGTCATAGCGGTGCGGACCTTTTTCCTCGGCGGTGCCCATGTACTTGGGCTGGGTCAGGCCGCGCGGGAAGCGGATGGCTTTCGGGTTCCCTTGGCGTGCCAGCTTGTCGATGGCCGGACCACCCGGATAGCCCAGGCCAAGAATGCGGGCAACCTTGTCGTAAGCCTCCCCTGCGGCGTCATCGATCGTGGAACCCAGGAGTTCAACGTCATCGGTGATGCTCCGGATCCGGAGGATCTCCGTGTGTCCTCCGGAGACCAGGAGGGCACCGAGGTTCTCCGGCAGTTGCCCGGCACCCAGGCCTGCGGCAGCACCGGCGTCGTGCTTTGCATCCAGAAGGCCGACGCCCACATGCGCCACCAAGTGGTTGATCGCGTAAAGCGGCTTGCCGGTGGCTACTGCGAGCGCCTTGGCCGCGCAGACGCCCACCATGAGGGCTCCGGCCAGGCCGGGCCCGGACGTGACGGCAATCGCGTCGATGTCCTCCAGGGTCACTCCCGCTTCCTGCAGCGATTCCTGCAGCGTCGGGACGAAGGCGTCCAGGTGCGCCCGCGAGGCGATTTCCGGAATGACTCCGCCGAAGCGGACATGTTCGTCCATGGAAGAGGAGACCGTATTGGTCAGCAGCGTCGTCCCCCGCACAATGCCGACGCCGGTCTCGTCGCAGGAGGACTCGATGCCCAGGACCAGTGGTTCCTTGGGGGATGCGGCGTTGGGAAGTACGGCGCTCACGCCTCTGCTCCTTCTGTGGACCCGGCAACATTCAGTGGCAGCCGCATGATCAAGGCATCGGTGCCATCCCGGTAGTAGCGCGGGCGGATATGGATCTGTTCGAAACCGAAGCGGCGGTACAGCTGTTGCGCGCGCGGGTTGTCTGCACGGACCTCCAGCAATACATCAGCGGCTTGGCGGCGCCGCGCTTCGTCGATGAGTTCGGTGAGGATCGCTGAGCCGATGCCCTTGCCTTCGCATTCAGGCACGACGGCGATCGTCTGGATGTCCGCGATGGGCTCAATGCACATCAAACCCGCGTAGGCGATGATTTCACCCGCGGACTCTGCCACCACATAACGGCGTGTTTCGGGCTGGGACAGCTCATCGAAGAACATCTGCAGCGGCCAGGCATCGATCGGAAACAGCCTGCGTTCCAGGACCTCCACTGCGGGCACGTCGGCGTCTGTCATGTCCCGGAGGGAGATGCCGGCACGTTCGAGGTTGGGAGACAGCTTCATCACAAGGCCCGCTTCCGGGGTCCAGGCACCTGGGCATCGGACTCGCGCAGGTAAAGGGGTGTCGAATCCAGCAGGGTCTCCCCCGCGGCGAGCTTCGCCAAGGCGAACTGTCCCAAGGAAGCGGCGTCCGGCTGCGTCGCAGCGAAGTCTTCGTTGGCGTCCAGGACCTCAGAGTACAAGCCGGCTCCGGCGCCGAACACGGGAAGGTCCGGCAGTTGGGCCGCGAAGCCCACATGGGGACCATCCACCAGGTGGGGAAGTTGGCCGTCAGCCAGGGTGTAGTGCGCCCAGTAAACCTCTTTGCGCCGGGCATCCGTGGCCACCAGGAATTCCGGCACGGCGGACGTGGATCCGGCCACCTCCAAGGCGATGGCGTCCAGGCTCATCTGCCCGTACAGCGGCTTGTTCCAGACGAAAGACAGTGTGCGGGCCGTCGCGATGCCGGAGCGCAGGCCCGTGAAAGGACCGGGGCCGACGCCGGTGACGATGGCATCGATGTCCGCACCCGTGATGCCGGCGCGTGCCAGGAGCTGCCCGATCCCGGGCGCCAGGACTTCCGCATGGCTGCGGGTATCCTCGGTGACGAAGGAATCCACCACGGTTTCCAAGGCTTCATCGGAAATGAGTGCGGCGCTGGCGACGGCGGAAGTGTCTATGGCCAGGATCAGCATCAGTTGTTTCCCCCTGTCAGCGCGGTTTCCAGGACGTCCGGTACTTCCGCCCAGCGGGGACCGTAGCCGCGGAAAACGATGGTGCGTGGCTCGTCGTCCTCCTCGGTATCGAAGTCAAGGACGTCGTCCTGCCGGGGAGTGTCGGTTTCCGTCGTGGATTCGCCGCCTACGGCCCGGTGCAGTTCCACGTCCAGCCGGCTTTCGGCAAGATGCTCCACCCGGTCGCGGCCCCACTCCACCACCGTCACGGACGTATCCATGGTGTTTTCGAGGTCAATGTCATCGATTTCGGCCGCAGACTCAAGGCGGTAGGCGTCCACGTGGACCAGGTCCGGACCGCCGGGCCGGGGGCCGTCCGGAAGATTGGGATGGATGCGCACCAGGACGAAAGTGGGCGAGATGATGCCCGCCCGGACACCCAGCCCCTCGCCGAGGCCCTGGGTGAACGTTGTCTTGCCCGCACCCAGTTCACCGGTGAGGACCAGGAGATCTCCTGCTTCCAGTACCCCGCCCAGAGCTGCGGCGAGCGCGTGTGTCTGCTCCGCCGTCGTGACGTTGAAGCGGTGTTCCCATTGCGGTTGGTTCACAGCGAGGCTGCCTTTGCCGCCGCCTCACTGGGCCGGACCGAGCCGGCAGCTGATTCAGCCCCGGCCGCTGGCCCGCCAGCGGACTCATTGACGTAGGTGCGCGGAACGCGGGGGCTGATGCGGGTCACGATCTCGTAGTTGATGGTGCCTGCGGCGCGGCCCCAATCGTCCGCGGTGGGACCGTCGTCGGTGCCTTCACCGAACATGACCGCCTCAGCGCCCTTGAGGTCGGCTGCTTGCTCAGGCGTCAGCGGCCCGAAGTCGATCACCATCTGGTCCATGGCGATCCTGCCCACCACCGGGTACGTGATGCCGTTGACGCGGATCGGCCCGCCGGTGGCCACCCGCGGAACACCGTCCGCGTACCCCAGGGGGATGAGGCCCAGCGTGGTACGGCCGGCGGTGTGGTAGTTCAGTCCGTAGGACACGCCTTGGCCCTCAGGGACCGTCTTGCAGTTGGAAACAAGGGTGCGGACCGTCATGGCCGGGCGGAGGCCAAGCTCGGCGGAAGTGGCACCTTGGAACGGTGAGAGTCCGTAAATACCCAGCCCGACGCGGACCAGGTCGAAGTGTGAATCGGGACGTGACAGGGTGGCCGGAGTATTGGCGATGTGGCGGACTTCCGTATCCACGCCGGCGTCCTCGGCAATGGCGATTGCTTCCCGGAAGACGGCCAGTTGCTGGTCCGTCTCCGGCCGCTGCGGTTCATCGGCTACGGCCAGATGCGAGAAGATGCCCACGACGCGCAGGAGCCCTTCGTCCTGGTACTCCATGGCCTGGCCCACCAACTGGTCCCAGTCGGCTATGGGGCAGCCGTTGCGGCCAAGGCCGGTATCGATCTTTAGGTGGACCCTGGCGGGACGTTCCTGCTCACGGGCCGCCGCGACCACCGCGTCCAGCTCCCAACCGGAGACCCCGACGTCGATGCCGGCGGCCACCGCGGCTTGGAAGTTGCTTTCCCGCGTGTGCAGCCAAGCCAGCATGGGGGCATCGAGGCCGGCTGCCCGCAGGGCCAACGCCTCGGAAATATGGGCAACCCCAAGCCAGGTGGCGCCTGCTTCCAGTGCTGCGCGGGCAACCTGCACCGCGCCGTGCCCGTAAGCATCGGCCTTCACGACGGCCATGACGTTGGCCGGGGAAGCGATTCCGGCGAACTGACGAACGTTGTGCCGCACGGCTTCGAGGTCGATCACGGCGGAGCGCTCAAGCACCGCTGTTTTGGCGATTGATGGTTTCGACCCGATTCCGATGTCTGCAGCTGCTTCGTAAGTCACCCTAGAGATTCTAGTGGCGCCAGTGAACTGCCGTTAACTGCGGGAGGGTTGGCGGGCCCGCCGCTACTGCGCGTCGGACAGGTGCGCAATGGTCGCCCGGGCCCGGCGCTGCGCTTCGGCGGGGATGTCCTTGACAATCGGCTCCAGGAAGGCGAACCGCCTGAGCCATTGGCTCGTTTGGCGTTCCTTCCGTGCGTTGGCGCGCTGCCACCAGTCGGCGATGTCACCCCATCCGGGCGCCGCGAGGGACCCGCCCACCTGCTGCACTGCCAGCGAGGCGCACAGGTTGGCGAACCGCAAGCGGTCCCCGAGCTTCCACCCGGCAAGGCTTCCTACGATGAAGGCCGCATCGAAGCAATCACCTGCTCCGGTGGGGTCGGACGCCGGCACCGGCAGGGAAGGCACCCATTCTTCCTCGCCCGTTTCGGAGTCCACCGCCATGGCCCCTTGCGCTCCAAGAGTCACCACGGCCACGGGAACGCGGTCCGCCAGGGAATACAGGGCAGCCCAGGGATCGGCTTTGCCGGTGAAGGCCATGGCCTCGGGCGCGTTGGGGAGGAACGCGTGGAAGTGTTCCAGTTGCTCCAGCCTGCGGTGGGACCATTCACCGCTGGGGTCCCAGCCGACAACCCCGAAAAGTTTGGTGCCGCTTTCCTTCGCTGTGAGCATCCACGGTTCCAGCTCCTCGCCGAGATCCGCGACGGCCGCGAGCGCCTTGGGCGGTTTGCCGATCATCTCCGAGGCATTGACGGGGGCGGGATGGCCGTGGGTGACCATGGACCTGTCCTGGTTGACGCACATGGACACCGTCACCGGAGAGTGCCAGCCCGGGATCCTGCGTGAGAGCGAAAGGTCCACGTGTTCCTGGGATTCGAGGATCTGCCAGTTGTAATCCCCGTAGCCGTCGTCACCGAAAGTGGCCGCGAGGCTGGTCCGCAAACCCAGCCTTGCCGCGGCAATCGCCTGGTTGGCCACTCCCCCGGGACAACTGCCCATCCCTTCGCTCCACACTTCAGTGCCCGGTTCCGGGGAATGCGGAAGGCCGGTGAAAATTATGTCCTGGAAAACAGTCCCGGTAAGAAGTAGATCGCACTGGTGGTCGCCGTCGGGCCTTACAGCGGCAAGGGGATCGAAGCGACGCTGTGGCATTGCATCCATGCACGGCACACTACGCTGCACCCTCCGGGCTGCATAGACTCGAATCATGCGGCTCATGATCGCCGGCGGCGGCGGATTCCGGGTTCCCCTCATCTACCGCGCCTTGTGCTTGGGTCCTTTCGCGGATGTGGTGGACGAGTTGGTGCTCTACGACGTCGATCCGTCCCGCCTGGCGGCTGTTGAAGCCGTCCTCCGGGACATGCCGGTTGCGGACGGCGCGCCGCCCGCCGTCGTGGTTTCCACAGACCTTGGCGCTGCATTGACGGGCACCGACGTGGTTTTCGCCGCCATCCGCCCAGGCGGTACGGCCGGCCGGATCATCGATGAACGTGTCCCGCTGGACCTCGGCCTCCTGGGGCAGGAGACCACGGGCGCAGGCGGGATTTCCTACGCCCTCAGGACCATCCCGAGGATGCTCGAACTTGCCCGCGCCATGCGCCTGAACAGCCCGGACGCGTGGCTGATCAACTTCACCAATCCTGCCGGGATGGTGACCGAGGCGTTGGTGCCGGTGCTCGGACGGAAAGTGATCGGAATCTGCGATTCCGCCGGTGGATTGGTCAAGCGCGCGGCGGCGGCCGCAGGCCATGCGTTGCCGGACGGAAGGCTCGACGGCGTGGGCTACTACGGGCTCAACCACCTGGGTTGGCTTTACCGCCTGGCACCGGAAGGACGGGACCTGCTCCCCGGCCTCCTTGCCGACCCCGCAGCGTTGGCGTCAATTGAGGAAGGCCGGCTCTTCGGGCAGCACACCCTGGAATTGCTCGGCTGCCTTCCGAACGAATACCTCTACTACTATTACGACACCCAGCAGGCCATCGACGGGATCCGCCGCCAAGCGAGCACCCGCGGAGCATCGATCCATGACCAGCAGCAGGCCCTCTACACAGCGCTGGCAGGCCCGGCCAACGCCTACGCGTCGTGGGAAGAAGCCCGCCGGTCCAGGGAGGAAGGCTACCTCGCGGAATCACGGACCAAGGGCGAGCAAAGGGACGAGCAGGACCTGGCCGGGGGCGGCTACGAACGCGTTGCGTTGTCTCTCATGCGCGCCCTCTTCCCCGGTTCTGCAGCTTCCATGACCACCCAGTTGATCCTCAACGTTCCCAACTCGCCCGTGGCAGCTGTCCCGTGGGCTCCCCCGGCCGAGGTGGCGGTGCCCGGTTTGCCTGCGGACGCCGTCGTCGAGGTTCCCTGCGAGGTGACGTCCGACGGCGCCCTGCCGCTCCCGCAGGACCGTCCCGGAGGGCCTTTCCTCACCTTGATGCGCCACATCAAGGAAGTGGAAAGGCTCACGATCACCGCCGTGGTGGAGGGTGACCGGGAAGCCGCCGTGCAGGCGTTCGCCGCGCATCCCTTGGTGGGTTCCGAGGAGCTGGGCCGCCGCCTCCTTGACGGGTATGAGGCGGGCTTCCCTGAACTCGCGGGGCTCTGGCGGGGGCGCTAAAGCTCCTGGTACATCACGTGCAGGCCGACGTAGCCGATCTCCGGGTGCTCGAAGGCATCGGGGACGGTGGCCAGGATGCGGAAACCCATGGACTGCCAGAGCCACACAGCCCTGACGTTGCTTTCCACCACCGCGTTGAACTGCATGGAGCGGAAACCGGCGGCCTTCGCTTCCTTCAGGGAGTAGGAGCACAGGGCGCGTGCCACCCCTTGGCCGGAATGCTTGGCGCCCACCATGTACCCCGCGTTAGCCACATGGCTGCCGCCGCCGGCCTGGTTGGGATGGAATTCACCGGTCCCCAGGACCGTACCGTCTTCCCGGACCGCCACGAACGTCTGGCCCGGGGCTGCCTTCATCCACTTGGCTTTGGCTGCTTCTTCATCGGTGTCCCGGTCCCACGTGAACGTTTCGCCCTCACGGATGACCGGTTCCATGACCGACCAAATGCCGGGCCAGTCATCAGGGGTTGCGGGGCGGATTTCAAAAGAATCGTCGTGGCTCACAGCGGACAGGCTAGCAGTTTGGCGTGCCTCCGGCAGGATCGCCGCAGGAGTAGTGTTTTCTGCAGGGAATTCCCTCAATTCATCAGGGCAGGAGGTGAGCGGTGCCAATGATCCGCCGCGTCGCGTTCCTGTCGCTGCACACCTCCCCCATGGAACAGCCGGGCGCAGGTGATGCCGGTGGCATGAACGTCTATGTGCGGGCCCTGGCCATGGCGCTGGCCGAGATGGGCGTTGAGGTGGAGATCTTCACCCGTGCCACCACTGCCGGGCAGCCCGCCGTCGAACATCCCGGGCCGGGAGTCTGCGTCCACAACGTGATGGCCGGCCCGCGCCGCAAACTGCCCAAGGAAGAGCTTCCCGCCCTGTTGCACCAGATGGTGGATGAGATCGACCGCATCCGTCACCAGCAACCCCACGGCCGTTACGACGTCATCCATTCGCACTATTGGGTTTCCGGGGTTGCGGGCCTTGAGTTGTCCGAACGCTGGCGGCTGCCCCTGGTCCACACCATGCACACCATGGCCAAGGTCAAAAACCTCGTCCTTGAGTCCGGCGAGCGCCGCGAACCCCGCCGCCGGGAGGAAGGTGAGCAGAGGATCGTCGACGGCGCCACCCGGCTGATTGCCAACACCCCGGCTGAGGCGCAGGAGCTGGTGGCACACTACGGCGCTGACATCGACCGCATCGACGTGGCACCGCCCGGAGTGGATCTGCGGGTTTTCACGCCCTCCTTCCGGCGCAAGGCCCGCAGGGAACACGACGTCGGCCCGGACACCTTCCACCTTGTGTTCGCCGGGCGGATCCAGCGGCTTAAGGGACCCCAGGTGTTCGTGAAGGCCGCCGGCCTCCTTCGTCAGCGCCGCCCGGACATCAACCTTGAACTGACCATCCTCGGATCGTTGAGCGGGGCCAAGGACTTCGACCTGACCAAGATCATCGAAGAAGCCGGGCTCAGCGATGTGGTCACCCACAGGCCGCCCGTAGTGGCGCCCGAACTCGCAGGCTGGTTCCGGTCCGCCGACGTCGTGGTAATGCCTTCCTTCAGCGAGTCCTTCGGCCTGGTGGCCTTGGAAGCACAGGCGTGCGGTACTCCGGTCATCGCCACCAACGTCGGCGGGCTGACACGGGCTGTGTCGGATGGCCGCACGGGGATCCTGGTGGACGGCCATGACCCTTCCGACTGGGCAGATGCCTTGGAGGACCTCTACGACGACGTCCGGACCCGTGAAGATATGGGCCGGGCCGCGGCGACATATGCCGAGTCCTTTGGCTGGCAGCGGACGGCGGCCATCACATTGGAAAGCTACCGGGAGTCCGTGGCCGGGCTGCTGGTTCCGGCTACCGGGAGCCTGGCCTGAGTGGCTCCTTCCGAGGGTCCGCGTGGGTGTGCTGATAGATTGACGGGCACAGCGTAAGCACCCAGTCGAAGGACAACGATGTCTGAAAACAAAGTCTTGTCGGATCTTGAGATTGCCCGCCGGGCCGGCATCAAGCCCATTACGGAAATTGCCGAACGTGCCGGGATCAACGCTGACGCCCTGGAGCTTTACGGCCCGTACAAAGCCAAAATAAATCCCGCCCACTTGCGCCTGCCGGGCGGCAAGCCCGCGGGCAAAGTCGTCCTGGTTTCCGCCATGTCCCCCACGCCTGCCGGGGAGGGGAAATCCACCACCACCGTGGGACTGGCCGATTCCCTGGCACGTGCCGGGCACAAGGTGATGATTGCGCTCCGGGAACCCTCCCTTGGACCCATCCTGGGGATGAAGGGCGGCGCCACCGGCGGCGGTTACTCCCAGGTCCTCCCCATGGACGACATCAACCTCCATTTCACCGGGGACTTCCACGCCATCACCTCGGCCAACAACGCCCTCATGGCGCTCGTGGACAACCACATCTACCAGGGCAACCAATTGGGCATCGACCCTCGCCGGATGACGTTCAAACGCGTCCTGGACATGAACGACCGCTCACTGCGGGAAATCGTCATCGGCCTCGGCGGCCCGGCCCAAGGCGTACCCCGGCAGGATGGTTTCGACATCACCGTGGCGTCCGAGATCATGGCCGTCTTCTGCCTCTCCTCGGACCTCGACGACCTCCGTACCAGGCTGGGCAGGATCACGTTCGGCTACACCTATGAGCGCAAGCCCGTCACCGTGGCCGACCTCGGCGTTGAAGGTGCCCTGACCCTGCTCCTCAAAGACGCCATCAAGCCAAACCTCGTCCAAACAATCGCGGGCACGCCGGCCCTGGTCCACGGCGGTCCCTTCGCCAACATCGCGCACGGCTGCAACTCACTCATCGCCACGCGTACCGCCCAGCAACTGGCAGACGTCGTGGTGACGGAAGCTGGGTTCGGTGCGGACCTTGGTGCGGAGAAGTACATGGATATCAAGTCCCGGATCGCGGACGTGGCCCCGTCCGCCGTCGTGATTGTGGCCACCATCCGCGCCCTGAAGATGCAGGGCGGTGTCCCCAAGGAGGAATTAGGCGTGCCGAACGTGGAGGCGGTGGCCGCCGGCGTCGGCAACCTGAAACGGCACGTTGGAAACGTCGCCAAGTTTGGTATTTCGCCCGTGGTGGCCATCAACAAGTTCGGCACCGACACTCCCGAGGAGCTTGACTGGCTCCTGGCCTGGTGCGCTGCGGAAGGCGTGCAGGCCGCCGTCGCCGATGTGTGGGGCCGGGGCGGCGGAGGCGACGGCGGGGACGAACTGGCGGCGAAGGTGGCAGCCGCGGTGGACGCGCCGTCGAACTTCCACCACCTGTACCCGCTCGAAATGCCGGTCGAGGACAAGATCCGGACCATTGTGCAGGAAATTTACGGTGCGGACGGCGTCGAATTCTCGGTCCCGGCGCTGCGGCGGCTGGCGGAGATCGAGAAGAACGGCTGGGGCGGCCTGCCCGTCTGCATGGCCAAGACCCAGTACTCGTTTACGGACGACGCGTCCCAGCTCGGAGCGCCGAAGGGATTCCGGGTGCATGTGCGGGAGCTCATTCCCAAGACCGGTGCGGGCTTCATCGTGGCGCTGACCGGTGCAGTCATGACTATGCCAGGCCTGCCCAAGGAACCGGCGGCGATTCGGATGAACGTGGACGAGGACGGCAACCCCACAGGCCTTTTCTGATCCCCTTCCACATCCCACCCCCTTTCCGGCGTTCCTCTTCCACATCCCACCCCCTTTCCCGCGTTCCTCTTCCACATCCCGGGCCCTTTCCCGCGTTCCTCTTCCACATCCCATCGCCTTTCCCGCGGTCCTCTTCCACATCCCACGCGAACACGCGGAAACAAATGACGCCCCCGCACACAGTGCGGGGGCGTCAGAAGAACCGGGGTTTTGCTGTTTAGCGTTCGATGTCGCCGCGGATGAAGGCTTCCACCTTCTCGCGTGCGACGTCGTCGTTGAACTGCTCCGGCGGGGACTTCATGAAGTAGCTCGACGCGGAGAGCAGCGGGCCGCCGATGCCGCGGTCCAAACCGATCTTGGCGGCACGAATGGCGTCGATGATGACGCCTGCGGAGTTCGGGGAATCCCACACCTCGAGCTTGTATTCAAGGGAAACGGGCGCGTCACCGAAGTTGCGGCCCTCAAGGCGGACAAAAGCCCATTTGCGGTCATCAAGCCACGCGACGTAGTCCGACGGGCCGATGTGGACGTCGTCCGCATGCAGCTCAGCTTCAACGTTCGAGGTGACGGCCTGCGTCTTGGAGATCTTCTTGGATTCAAGGCGGTCACGCTCGAGCATGTTCTTGAAGTCCATGTTGCCGCCGACGTTCAGCTGGTACGTGCGGTCCAGGGTAACGCCACGGTCTTCGAACAGCTTGGCCATGACGCGGTGCGTGATAGTGGCACCGATCTGGCTCTTGATGTCGTCGCCAACAATCGGAATACCGGCCTCGGTGAACTTGTCAGCCCACTCCTTGGTACCGGCAATGAAGACGGGCAGGGCGTTCACGAAGGCAACACCGGCGTCGATGGCGCACTGGGCGTAGAACTTGGCGGCCTGGTCCGAACCGACGGGCAGGTAGCAGACCATGACATCCGCTTTGGCTTCGCGAAGGGCAGCGACGACGTCGACAGCTTCTTCGGGTGCCTCCACGATGGTTTCGCGGTAGTAGCGGCCAAGGCCGTCGAGCGTGTGGCCGCGCTGGACCTCGACGCCCGTAGCCGGGACATCGGCGATCTTGATGGTGTTGTTTTCGCTCGCACCGATGGCATCGGCGAGGTCCAGCCCGACCTTCTTGCTGTCGACGTCGAAAGCGGCGACGAACTGGACATCGTTGACGTGGTACGGACCGAACTCAACGTGCATCAGACCCGGAATCGTTGCTTTGGGGTCGGCGTCGCGGTAGTACTGGACACCCTGGACCAGCGATGCGGCGCAGTTACCTACGCCGACAATGGCAACACGAATCGGATGTGAAGACACGGAACTCCTTTGGGGAAACCTCAGGTGCCAAGCACCATCCGACTGAGCCCGGAGGGCGGCTTACAGGCACGGCGCCGCTCGGCGCCCACTTTGCATTGTAACCAACACCCGAGGAGCCCTTTTTGTTCCCGGCAGCCCCCCCTCGCAATATGTCAGCGACGAACGTCGTCCCCCAAACGCGACGGGATGTGGCAGAGCAACGCGCCAAACGCGACGGGATGTGAGAGAGCAAAGCGGGCGGCAGGTTACTTTTGCGCCCAGCGGTTGATGTCCGATTCGACGGCGAACTCGTCGATTGCGGTGAGCTCGTCGTCAGTGAACCCAAGGTTGTTGATGGCGCTCAGGGTGTCCTCGAGTTGCGCAACGCTGGACGCACCGACAAGTGCGGAGGTCACCGGTGAACCCTTCGGCTGATCGCGGAGGATCCAGGCAATGGCCATCTGGGCAAGCGTCTGATCGCGGCCTTCGGCGATGGCGTTCAGGCCCCGCACCCTGTCCAGCCGTTCCTCGGTCAGCGACGACTCGGAAAGGAAGCGCTCCTTCGCCGCCCGGGAATCTGCAGGCACTCCGTTGAGGTAGCGGTTGGTCAGCATGCCTTGCGCCAAGGGTGAGAAGGCGATGGAACCGGCGCCCACCTGGTCCAGTGCTTCGTAGAGGTTCGGCGAGCCGTCCTCGGTCCAGCGGTTCAGCATGGAATAGCTGGGCTGGTGAATCAGCAAGGGTGTGCCAAGTTCCTTCAGGATGCGGGCCGCCTCAAGGGTCTGCTCCGGCGTGTAGGAGGAGATGCCTGCGTACAGCGCCTTGCCGGAGCGAACGGCGTAATCCAGGGCGCCCATGGTTTCTTCAAGGGGCGTCTCCGGGTCCGGGCGGTGGCTGTAGAAGATGTCCACGTATTCCAAGCCCATGCGCTGCAGGGATTGGTCCAGGCTGGAGATCAGGTACTTCCGGGATCCCCATTCACCATAGGGCCCGGGCCACATGTAGTAACCGGCCTTGGTGGAGATGACCAGTTCGTCCCGGTACGGTTTGAAGTCCTCTTTGAGGTGCCGACCGAAGTTGGTCTCCGCGGAACCGTCCGGCGGTCCGTAGTTGTTGGCGAGGTCGAAGTGGTTAACGCCCAGGTCGAAGGCGCGGCGCAGGATGGCGCGCTGCTCGTCAAAACGTGTGTCGTCACCGAAGTTGTGCCACAAGCCCAGCGAGATGGCCGGAAGCTTCAATCCACTCCGTCCAACGCGGCGGTAGGGCATGGTTTCGTAACGGTTCTCCGCAGCCGAATAAGTCATACGTACCATCCTGCCACCGGAGGCCGGACAGTGACGGCGCCGTCCGGAATGTGGGCGCCGTCACCTGCCTGGGCCACTCGGCTTAGTTGACGCGTACGACGGCGGCGCTCTCACCCGGGAGGGTCAACGAACCGTCGGCGATCACCGCTTCGGGTTCGGTTGCCAAGAGCAGGGTACCTTCGAGCGCAGTCTCCAGAGCTTCGCTGCCGAAGTTGCAGACGACGCGTACCTTGCCGCGGGAGAACTGCAGCCAGTGCTCGTCGTCGTCGTATTCCACGGTGGTCTCGGCAAAACCTCCGTCGGTCAGTTCCGGAGTTTCACGGCGCAGCCGTGCCAAATCCCGGTAGAGCTGCAGGAGCCGCGCATGGTTGCCCTGGCCGGCTTCCTCCCATTTCAGTTTGGAACGTTGGAAGGTTTCCGGGTCCTGGGGATCGGGTACCACGTCCGGGTCCCAACCCATCCGTTCGAATTCCTTGATCCTTCCTTCGGCCGTCGCCTTGCCGAGATCCGGTTCGGGGTGGGAGGTGAAGAACTGCCATGGCGTGGATGCGGCAAACTCTTCGCCCATGAAAAGCATCGGGGTGAAGGGTGAGGTCATGGTGACCACCGCTCCGATCGCCAGCTTCCCGTCGGAGAGGGACGATGTGAGGCGGTCCCCCGTGGCGCGGTTCCCGATTTGGTCGTGGTTCTGCAAGCAGACCACCAGGGCTGAAGGGTGGGCCAGGTCCTGCCGGATGGGCCGCCCATGGTGGCGTTCCCGGAAGCTGGAGTAGCTGCCGTCGTGCAGGAATCCGTGTTCCAGTACCTTCGCAAGGACGGCGAGGGAATCGAAGTCCGAATAGTAGCCGGTGGTTTCCCCGCTGAGGTTGACGTGGAGGGCGTGGTGGAAGTCGTCGCTCCACTGGCCTTCCAAGCCGTACCCGTTGACGCTGCGCGGATAGATGAGGCGCGGATTGTTGAGGTCCGATTCAGCGATCATGGTCCGGGGAATCCCTGTTTCGGATTCGACCTTGTCACCCAGCGCCCCGAACTCTTCAAGGATGTGCACGGCCCGTTCATCCTTCAGGGCGTGAACGGCGTCCAGCCTCAGTCCATCCACGTGATAGTCACGCAGCCACATGGCGGCGTTCTCCAGGATGTACCGGCGGACATCGTCCGAGCCGGGACCGTCGAGGTTGACTGAGTCACCCCAGGTGTTCCCCTCACCGGACTTCAGGTACGGCCCGAACTTGGGCAGGTAGTTGCCGCTGGGGCCGAGGTGGTTGTAGACCACGTCCTGGATGACTCCGAGCCCGGCCTGATGGGCTGCGTCTACGAACTGCTGGTAAGCGGCAGGTCCACCGTATGCCTCGTGGACGGCGTACCAGAGGACGCCGTCGTAGCCCCAGTTATGGACACCGTTGAACGCGTTGACGGGCAACAGCTCGATGAAGTCGACACCCAGGTCCACCAGGTAGTCCAACTTTCCGGCAGCAGCTTCCAGCGTCCCTTCGGGCGTGAATGTCCCAAGGTGCAGTTCGTAGATCACAGCCCCCTGGAGTTTCCGCCCTTTCCAGTCCTGGTCCTTCCACTGGTGGCCGGAGGCATCAAAGGTCGCCGACAGCCCATGGACGCCGTCCGGCTGCCTCCTGGAGCGCGGGTCCGGAAAAGGGCCCTCGCCGTCCACCAGGTAACCGTAGGCGGTGTTGTCAGCCGTGGGGACGCCCGCGGGGGCACGCCACCAACCGCGCGCACCGCCGTCGTGGTTTTGCTCCATGGCGTACTCGCGGCCGTCCGCGAGCAGCTTCACCGAATCTGCGTTCGGCGCCCAAACATCAAAAAGGTCTTTCCCGGCTGCGTGTTCCAGCATCATGCCCCCTGTCATTCGTTCAAACACTTGGTTCAGTTCAAACACGCTGTCCACGCGTGAGCAGCGCCCAGGCGTGGACAGCGGAGCGTTGCAGACTCAGTCGACCGGTACCAGCAGCGCCACGGGGTACTGGTCCAGCAGTGTGCCCAACTCAACGGAGCCTGCCTGGTAGGTAGAGCCGGTGAGCTCGTCCTTGTAGCTGCCAGGCAGGTCGATGGACGTGCCCCGCCAACCACCGTCGCGGGCCAGGCGCTTGGGCAAGCGCGTGGCAACCGTGAGGGCGCCGGGCTTCGCGTCTCCACGGTCGAACGCCACTGCGTGGGCAGCAGCCGAACCTTGGACAGGCACCGGACGGTAACCGCCGAACAGTTCCGGACGGTCCCGGCGCAGCCTCAGCGCCCGGGAGACCACCAACAGCTTTGCGGCTTCCTCCGTGTACTCAGGTTGGGCGCCTGCGTCGAGCTCGGCGAGCGCACTGATCCGGGCGTCGAAGTCCACCGGGCGCCGGTTGTCCGGGTCGGTGAGTGATCCGTCCCGGAATTCCGTGCCCTGGTAAGCGTCCGGCACACCCGGCATCGTCAGCTGGACAATCTTGGCCGACAACGAGTTCGAAGTACCGTACGGTTCCAGCTCGGCGACGAAGTTCTCCAGCGCAGCTTCCACCTCAGGGACGTCAAAGACGGCGTCGACGGCGGCAGCCAAGTGCCGCTCAAACTCCTGGTCCGGATCGGTCCAGTTAGTGGAATTGCCGGCCTCCCGGGCGGCTTTCAGCGCGTAGGACTGCAGCCTTCCGCGGTCCGCAGGCCATGCTCCGGCGATGGCCTGCCAGATGAGCGCGGCGAGGGGGCCGTCCGGAATGGGAGCCAGTTCCTGCACGGTGCCCAGGAACAGCTCCCACTCCGGGACCGATTCCGCGATAACCGTGATTCGGGCCCTTGCATCCTCGCTGCGCTTGGTGTCGTGGGTGCTGAGGGTGGTCATGGACAAAGGAAGCTCGGCTTGGCGGCGCACCATGCGTTCGTGGAACTCCTCCGGAGCAATGGCGAACTCCGTCGGGTCCGCTCCGACCTCCGTCAGGGTGCCCAGACGGGTGTAGCGGAAGAACGCAGTGTCCTCCACTCCCTTGGCCATCACCATGCCGGATGTCTGCTGGAAGCGGCGCGCCAGTTCTCCCGAGGTATCCAGCAGAAGGGGCTGGAGTCCCTCAAGGACCGACCTCAACTCGGGGCGGTGGGAGGCCGCGTTGGCGATGGCTTCCTCAAGGACCTCCCGCCCGTACGGAAGGTAGGAGCGGTAGATGGGGAACCAGCAAATGATCTCAGCCAGGGCGTCAGCGACGTCCAAGCGGGGCAAGGCGCTGGATTCGGGAACCAACCGGGACAAGCGAAGGATCTCCGAACGCAGGATGCCGTCCGCGATCCGCCTCTTGGTGCCGTGGATCATCACGTGGTAATCCGCGGGTTCGGCTTCATCGCGCAGGCGGGCATCCAGGGAGTTCAAGTACTCCTCCGCAGCCGGATCCACGAACAGGCGGTCCACGTCCGCCAAGGCGTCGTAGCCCGTAGTTCCCTCGCATTGGAACGTCTCCGGGAGCTTCTCCCCTGGTTCCAGGATCTTCTCGATCAGCAAGTAGGCCCCACCGGTAGCTTCGCGAAGCCGGACCAGGTAGCCCTCGGGATCCGCCAAGCCGTCGGGGTGGTCGATCCGCAGACCGTCCACCAGGCCCTCGCGGAACCACCGCACAATTTCCTCATGGGACTCGTCAAAGACCCAGGGGACCTCCACTCGAACGCCGGCCAGGGAGTTGACGGCGAAGAAGCGACGGTAGTTCAGTTCGGCATCCGCACGACGCCAGCCCACCAGTTCATAGTGCTGGCGGGAATGGACTTCCTGCGGGGTATCGCCGTCGTTGAAGCTGCCCTCGGCGAGCGGGAAGCGGTGATCGTAATAATGGAGTTCACCGTCGGCCAGTTTGAGCTGGTCAACATCGTCATCGCTGCCCAGCACCGGGATACGGATCTTGCCGCCGCCGAAGTCCCAGTCGACGTCGAAAGCCTCGGCGTACTTGGACTTACGGCCTTCCTTGAGCAGGTCCCACCACCAGGGGTTCTGTCCCGGTGTTGCGACACCCATGTGGTTGGGCACGATGTCCGCCAGGACACCGAGCCCCTGCTCACGGGCGGCCTTGGACAAGGCAGCCAAACCCTCCGGTCCCCCACGTGAGGGATCCACGGTGGAGGGATCGGTCACGTCATAACCGTGGTCCGAGCCCTCCTCCGCCGTGAGGATCGGCGAGACGTACACCCAGTCGATACCAAGGTTGTGCAGGTAGCCGGTCAGCTTGGCCGCGTCCTGAAGCGTGAAGCTTGGGCGGATCTGGAGCCTGTACGTGGAGACCGGCGTCCTCATGCCTTGTCCCCTTCTGCGTCCTCTTCCGCCTCCGGAGCTTCGGTAGCTTCGGTAGCTTCGGCGTCGGTAGCCTCGCTGCCGGCGTCGTCATCCTTGTAATCCAGAGCCAAGGACGACACCGCCGGCGCCGTGATCGAAGCGGTCTCAGGCGTGCTGGTCTGGGTCAGTGCCGCCAGCGAAGCAGCCACGGAGTGGTCCGGCTCGACCTCGGGCGCGGTGTGGGCGCGGAGGACCACGAGCGACTTTCCGGCGACCATGAGGATCTGCTCCGGCTTGACGACGTCGGCCACGGCGCCTTCAGCGCCGGTGTCGATCATGACGTCCCAGGCGGGGGCGTATTCTTCGGACGGGATCCTGAAGCCCACCTCATCCACGTCCGCGTTGAAGTACAGCAGGAAGTTGACGTCGGTGATCCGTCGGCCCTGGTTGTCCTGGCCGCGGATGCCGTCGCCGTTCAGGAAGACTCCCACGGACCGGCCCAAGGCGGCGTCCCAGTCTTCGGGAGCCATGGTGCCGCCGTCCTTATCCAGCCACACGATGTCCGGAAGGCGTTCGCCCTCGCCACGGATCGCCGGGCGTCCGTCAAAGAAGCGGCTCCGCCGGAGGCTCGGGTGCTTGGCGCGGAGGGCGCTGACTGCAGCGGTGAACTCGATCAGCGGTTGGTCGACGTTTTCCCAGTCGATCCACGTGAGCTCGGAGTCCTGGCAGTAACCGTTGTTGTTGCCCTGCTGGGTGCGGCCAAGTTCGTCGCCGTGCAGGAGCATGGGGACACCCTGGGACAGGAACAGGGAAGCAATGAAGTTCCGTTGCTGGCGGGCACGCAAGCCGAGCACCGTGGGATCATCCGTGGGTCCTTCGACGCCACAGTTCCAGGAGCGGTTGTGGGATTCGCCGTCGTTGTTGTCCTCACCATTGGCGTCATTGTGCTTCTCGTTGTAGGAAACGAGGTCCATCAAGGTGAAGCCGTCATGGGCGGTGACAAAGTTGATGGAGGCATAGGGCCGGCGGCCGGAGTGCTCGTACAGGTCGGCCGAGCCTGTGAGGCGCGAGGCAAATTCACCCAGGGTGGACGGCTCGCCCCGCCAGAAGTCGCGGACGGTGTCCCGGTACTTGCCGTTCCATTCCGTCCACTGTGGCGGGAAGTTGCCCACCTGGTAGCCACCCGGGCCAACGTCCCACGGCTCCGCGATGAGCTTGACCTGGGACACTACCGGGTCCTGCTGAATGAGTTCGAAGAACGTGGAGAGCTTGTCCACGTCATAGAACTCGCGGGCAAGCGTGGAGGCGAGGTCAAAACGGAAACCGTCGACGTGCATCTCCGTGACCCAGTAGCGCAGGGAGTCCATGAGCAGCTGGAGCGAGTGCGGGTGCCGGACATTCAGGGAGTTCCCTGTACCGGTGTAGTCCATGTAGTACTTCTGGTCGTCCTCCACCAGGCGGTAGTAGGCCGAGTTGTCGATGCCCTTGAAGGACAGCGTGGGCCCCAGGTGGTTGCCTTCGGCCGTGTGGTTGTACACGACGTCGAGGATGACCTCAATGCCTGCGGTGTGCAGGGCACGGACCATCGCTTTGAAGTCCTGGACCTGCTGGCCGGTATCGCCCTTGGAGCTGTAGCTGTTGTGCGGGGCGAAGAAGCCAATGGTGTTGTAGCCCCAGTAGTTGTTCAGGCCCTTGTCCTGCAGGATGCCGTCATTCACGAACTGGTGCACCGGCATCAGCTCGATGGCTGTGATCCCGAGCTTCTGCAGGTGGGAAATGACTGCCGGATGGGCGACGCCGGCATAGGTACCGCGCTGCTCTTCGGGTACCTCGGGATGCAGCTGGGTGAGGCCCTTGACGTGGGCTTCGTAGATGACCGACTTGTGGTACGGGATGCGCGGAAGCTTGTCTCCGTCCCAGTCGAAGAACGGGTTAATGACCACGCCCAGCATCATGTGGGGAGCGGAATCGTCGTCATTGCGGGAATCAGGGTCTCCAAGGTTGTAGGAGAACAACGCCGGGTCCCAGTCAATCTGCCGGTGGACTGCCTTGGCATACGGGTCCAGCAGGAGCTTGTTCGGGTTGAACCGCAATCCTGCATCGGGATCATAAGGACCGTGCACCCGGTAGCCGTACTTCTGCCCTGGCTGTGCCTGCGGAAGGTAGCAGTGCCACACATAGCCGTCCACTTCCGTGACTTCGACGCGCTCTTCCACGCCGTCGTCATCGAAGAGGCATAGTTCCACCCGCTCAGCCCTTTCGCTGAACAAAGCAAAGTTGGTGCCCGTGCCGTCAAACGTGGCGCCGAGCGGATAAGCCGATCCAGGCCAGACTTCCATGCGTTCTCCTCTTGGATGATGCGAACAACTGCTGCAAGCCTACTCATGACCTACGACAAGACAGTAACCTTACCGTTTTCTCGAGTCGCATTCCGCGCTGAGCGAACCCAGAACGTGGGGTACAGCCCCCATGATCGCCGAGGCAGTAAGGGGCCCCCCGTCAAAAACCCGCGACGCTGCGGTGCCGGCACGGCCATGAACGGTAGCCGCAACTGCCGCCACAGCAGCCCAGCGGTCCTCCACTGCCAGCCCCAAGGCTGCGTAAGCGCCATCGTCGTCCGTCAGTGCCTCAGCGGACTGGGCCATCAACGATCCCAGCACCCCCGCCAGGACGTCCCCGCTTCCCGCGGTGGCCATCCAAGGCGTCCCCTCGGACTGGCTGAAAACAACGCCCGACGGCGACGCCACCAGTGTGGAGGCACCCTTCAGGAGCACTGTGACCCCGGTTTGTTGGGCAGCCAGGCGGACAAAATGGAGCGGCCTGGACTCGACGTCCTCACGGGTCACAGCCACCTCCCCGGCCGCATGCAAGGAGCCAAGCAGGGTAGCGAGCTCACCGGCATGCGGGGTAAGAATCCAGTTCGCAGGACAACGCTCCGGGAGGAGGCTCAGGGCGCCGGCGTCGACCACCACCGGCAGCCCGGCGTCCAAGGCGGACCGAAACGCCTTGCGGGCGCGGTCCTGTTGCTCATTCCCGTCCACGCCGGGTCCGATCAGCCACGCTTGCACGCGGCCGGGTTCATCGCTTTCCCACAGCGATTCCGGGGTACGGGCCAGGACTTGGCGGGCAGCAGCCTCCGGCCCTTGGTAACGGACCATGCCCACACCGGAGACGGCGGCCGCATGCACGCACAATTCGGCCGCCCCCACGTATCGCTCCGAACCGGCCACCACACCCAGCACTCCCCTGGAGTACTTCTGGGAGCGGCGGGTAGGCCGGGGCAGCAAGAGCGCTGCGTCCTTGGCGGTCAGCCGGCGCAGTTCCGGTGCGGCCAACAGGTGCTCGATGCCGATGTCCACCAGCACCACGCGGCCCGCACAGCCTTCGCCGGGATCGGCCAGCAGTCCGGCCTTGATACCACCGAATGTGACCGTGACATCGGCCTCCAGGACCGGCCAGTGCACTTCGCCCGAGTTGGCGTCAACGCCGCTGGGAACATCACAGGCCACCACGCACGCGGGACCGAGCTCCTGCAGGCAGGCAACCAACTCCGCAGCGGCACCGCGCAGCCCACCCCGGGCACCTGTCCCGAGCAGGGCATCGATGACGACGTCGCTTCCGGCAGCCACGACGGCCAGCTCTTCGGGGTCGCCGGATTCCAGGTGGAGCACCCGGCCACCCGCAGCTTCAAACGCAGCCAGCCCTTCCGGATGGGCCGCGTCCGCGGCGAGTACCGCCGTCGTTCGCATTCCCCGGCGCGCCAGCATGGAGGCAGCGAACAGGCCGTCGCCACCGTTGTTTCCCTTGCCGGCCAGCACGGTAACGCTGGCACCGGTGAGCTTGCGCCTTTTCCGGACTTCGCGGACAACTTCCTGCGCCAGGCCATAGGCTGCCCGCTGCATGAGAACAGCGCCCTCACCGGAGTCCAGGAGCGGTTGTTCCGCGTTCCTGATCTGTTGTCCGGTGAAGGCGCTGATCATTGTTCTGTTGTGCCTGCCCTAGCCCTCGGCCAGGACCGTGGCCGTGGCGATGCCGCCGTCGTGGCTCATGGACAGGTGCCAACGCTTGACGCCCTTGGCTTCGGCAACGGCCAGAACCGTTCCCTTCACCTGCACGGTGGGGCCGTTCTCATCAAGGCCGATCCAGCAGTCCTGCCAGTTCATACCTGCAGGAGCGCCCAGGACCTTTGCCACCGCTTCCTTCGCGGCAAACCGGGCAGCCAGGGAACGCGTGTTGAGTTCCCTCTCCGCGGGCACGAACAAACGGTCCCTTAGTCCCGGTGTCCGCTCCAGCTGCCGTCCGAACCGCTCGATGTCTACGACGTCTACGCCAATGCCAACAATCATGCGGTTATTCTACGGTCACGCTCTTGGCGAGGTTACGCGGCTGGTCGACGTCGTAGCCCTTCGCTCCTGCAAGCTCTGCTGCGAAGATCTGCAGCGGAACCGTGGTGAGCAGCGGCATGAGCAGCGTGGGGGTCTCCGGTACGTAGAACACGTGCTCTGCGTAGTCCTTGACCGACTCGTCGCCTTCCTCGGCAATAACCAGGGTGCGGGCACCACGTGCACGGACTTCCTGGATGTTGCTGACCACCTTGGAGTGCAGGGAATCGCGGCCACGCGGGGACGGCACCACGACGAAGACGGGCTGGCCGTCGTCGATCAGGGCGATCGGACCGTGCTTGAGTTCACCGGCGGCAAAGCCTTCGGCGTGGATGTAGGCGATTTCCTTGAGCTTCAAGGCGCCTTCCAATGCCACCGGGTAGCCGACGTGACGGCCGAGGAACAGCACGGACTTCTCGTCCTTCATGCTGCGGGCAAGTTCGCGCAACGGGCCGGAGCCGTCCAGGATCTGCTGGATCTTGGCAGGAATCTTGCCGAGGTCCGCCAGGACATCCTTGATCTGGCCGCTGAAGATGTTGCCACGCAACTGCGCCAGGTAGAGGCCAAGGAGGTAGGCGGCGGTGATCTGAGCCAGGAACGCCTTGGTGGAAGCCACGGCGATTTCCGGGCCGGCGTGCGTGTACAGCACGGCGTCGGATTCACGCGGGATGGTTGATCCGTTGGTGTTGCAGATGGAGATCGTCTTGGCGCCCTGTTCGCGGGCGTAGCGGACGGCCATGAGGGTGTCCATGGTCTCACCGGACTGGCTGATGGAGACCACCAGGGTGTTGGCGTCCACGATCGGATCGCGGTAACGGAACTCGTGGGCGAGCTCAACCTCGGTGGGGATCCGGCACCAGTTCTCGATTGCGTACTTGGCCACGAGGCCGGCGTATGCAGCAGTACCGCAGGCGAGGACGATGATCTTGTTGACCTGCTTGAGCAGCTCGGGATCGATACGGAGTTCATCCAGGGTCAGCTTGCCGTTCAGGTCCGAACGGCCCAGCAGGGTCTGGCCTACGGCGTCGGGCTGATCGTGGATTTCCTTCTCCATGAAGGAGTTGAAGCCGCCCTTTTCCGCGGAAGCAGGATCCCAGTCAACGTGGTATTCCTTGCCCTCGGCCGGAGCGCCGAAGAAGTCGGTGATCTCCACGGAGTCGGCGGTGATGGTGACGATCTGGTCCTGGCCGAGTTCGACTGCACGGCGGGTGTAGTCGATGAAGCCGGAGACATCCGAACCGAGGAAGTTCTCACCGTCGCCGAGGCCCACCACGAGCGGGGAGTTACGGCGGGCAGCAACGACGACGTCGGGCTGGTCGGCGTGAACGGCCAGAAGCGTGAAGGCTCCTTCGAGGCGCTGGCATGCCAGGCGCATCGCAGCGGTGAGGTCACCGCCGTCGCCATTCGCGGAACGGAAGATATCGCCCAGCAGGGCGGCAGCAACTTCGGTGTCCGTTTCGGATTCGAAGGTGACGCCCTTGGCGAGGAGTTCCTGCTTGAGTTCGGCGAAGTTTTCGATGATGCCGTTGTGGATCAACGCCAGGCGGCCACCGTCGGAGAGATGGGGGTGGGCGTTACGGTCGGTGGGTCCGCCGTGGGTGGCCCAACGGGTGTGGCCAATGCCGGTCAGGGATTCCGGGACCGGGTTTGCTTCAAGTTCGCTGACCAGGTTGCTCAGCTTTCCGGACTTTTTCCGGGACGAGATGGTCCCGTCAGCCACTACTGCGACGCCAGCGGAGTCGTAGCCGCGGTACTCAAGACGACGCAGCCCCTCCACAACGACGTCAAGGGCGCTGTGCTCAGCTGCCTTACGAGACGAATTGCCAACATAGCCTACGATTCCACACATGAGGTCAAGCCTACCGGCTCAGTCAAACAACTGACGTGGGACATCCCCTCTCCTCGCCTGACTGGTGAGACACGGATCACGACTCCGGCCATCGCTGCCCGTCGCGCATTTCCTGATCAGCCCTGCGGAGGGCAGAATCGAGAGCGTGACTTTGCAACGCACCGAAGCAAATGGCGACGGCGCTTCTCCCTTTGTTGAGCTGGACCGGCAGACCTGGTCCCGGCTTGCGGCCCAGATGGAGCAGCCCCTCAACGAAGAGGACATCTTCCGCCTCCGCGGCCTCGGCGACCCCCTTGATATGAAGGAAGTACGGGAGGTGTATCTCCCGCTTTCCCGCCTCCTGCACCTCTACGTGGAGGCCTCGCACCAGCTGCACGCAGCCACCACTACCTTCCTTGGCGAACAAACACTGCGCACGCCCTTCGTGATCGGCGTGGCCGGATCCGTCGCGGTGGGCAAGTCCACCATCGCCCGTGTGCTCCGCGAGATGCTCCGCCGCTGGCCCGGGACCCCGAATGTGGAACTCATCACCACCGATGGATTCCTCTATCCCTTGGCCGAGCTGAAGCGGCGCCATCTGCTCGAGCGGAAAGGGTTCCCCGAGTCCTATGACCGGCGTGCGCTGTTACGCTTCGTGTCCGCCGTCAAGGGCGGCGCCGAGGAAGTGCGGGCGCCTTGGTACTCGCACGTCACCTACGACATCGTGCCGGGCAAGGAAGTGGTGGTCCGCCGGCCCGACGTCCTGATTGTGGAAGGCCTCAACGTGTTGGCGCCCGCACGCCCCCGCATCGACGGGAAGCAGGGCCTGGCCCTGAGCGACTTCTTCGATTTCTCCATCTACGTCGACGCCAAGACCTCCTACATCGAGGAATGGTACGTAGACCGGTTCCGCAAGCTCCGCACCACGGCCTTCGCCCAGCCGGAGTCCTACTTCCACCGCTACGCCACCCTGTCTGACGAGGACGCCGAGTCAACCGCCCGTGGCATCTGGAAGCGGATCAACGAACCCAACCTCGAAGAGAACGTCCTCCCCACCCGGGGGCGCGCCCAGCTGGTGCTCACCAAGGATGCGGACCACTCCATCCGGCGCATGCTTCTGCGGAAGGTATGACGCCCGTGGGAAGCACAGGGCAGCCCAGCAGGCGGGCATTCACGGGGCTGTTGACCGCCGGCGCCGGTCTCATCGCCCTCTCCGCCTGCACCCCTGAGACGTCCACGCCCTCCCCCGCTGCGGCTGACGCGCCAACCGGCACTCCCTCAGCAGCCGCCACTACCCCCGCTCCGGAAGTGACTCCTGCGGCAGCGGCCACCAGCACTCCAACGTCAGCTGCATCCAGTCCGTCGCCGTCGGGCGCTGCCGCTACGCAGTACTCACTCACCGACCCCGCCAGCCCCTGGGTGGTGGTCAACAAGCACCGTCCCCTGAACCCGCAAAACTACGTGCCCGCCGATCTGGTGCAGCCCGCCGTGCGGCTCGCCGTCAGCGGCGAAGCGAGCCTGCTGAACACTACGACAGCGGCTGCCGCAGAAAAGATGTTCGGCGCGGCGGCAGCGGAGGGCGTCATCATGGCCTTGGCCTCCGGCTACCGGTCCTATTCCACCCAAGTGGCCACCTACAACGGCTACGTCGCCGGCAGCGGCCAGGCAGCTGCGGACCGTGCGTCGGCCAGGCCGGGCTTCTCCGAACACCAAACCGGCTGGTCCTTCGACATCTCCGACGGCGGTGGAGCATGCAGCTTCCAGCCATGTTTCGCGGAACAGCCTGCCGCAGTATGGGCCAAAGCGAACGCATACAAGTTCGGCTTCGTGGTCCGCTATCCGTGGATGTTCCACGAGATCACCGGCTACTTCTACGAGTCATGGCACCTGAGGTACATCGGCGTGGAGGCAGCCACGGCCATGGCCACGGGCGGCATTGCCACCTTGGAGGAGTACTTTGGCCTGGAGGCCGCGCCGGACTACCTGTGAGATCCAGCGGCGGGCTGCCCCCGCTTTAACGAACGCGGCCCGCTCCCCTTTCCGAGGGCGGGCCGCTTTCGTAAAGTCAGAGCCTCAGACAGCCAGCTCGGTAGACACTGCCAAACGTTCCTTGACCACGGCAGCCAGGCCGGTGCAGATGCGCTCAGCGGTTTCCATGTCCGCAGCTTCAACCATGACGCGCACCAGCGCTTCCGTGCCGGAAGGACGGAGCAATACACGGCCAGTCTCGCCGAGTTCCTCAGTAGCGGCGGCAACGGCAGCTGCCACGCCCTCATCGGTTCCGGCGCGGGCCTTGTCCACGCCCTTGACGTTGATCATGAGCTGCGGAAGCTTGGTCATCGCGGTAGCGAGTTCCTGCAGGCTGCGTCCGGTGAGCGCCACTTGGGCAGCCAGCTGGAGACCGGTCAGGACACCGTCGCCCGTGGTGGCGTAGTCGGAGAAGATCACGTGGCCGGACTGTTCGCCGCCCAGGTTGTAGCCGCCGTCGCGCATCTCCTCGAGGACGTAGCGGTCTCCAACGGCGGTTTCACGGATGGTGATGCCGGCGTCGCGAAGGGCGATCTTCAGTCCAAGGTTGCTCATCACGGTGGCAACCAGGATGTTGTCCTTGAGCTTGCCGGCCTTGTTCAGGGCCAACGCCAGGATGGCCATGATCTGGTCGCCATCCACCTCGTTACCGGCGTGGTCCACGGCAAGGCAACGGTCGGCGTCGCCGTCGTGGGCGATTCCGAGGTCCGCACCGTGCTGAACCACCGCTTCCTTGAGCGGGCCAAGGTGCGTGGAGCCGACGCCGTCGTTGATGTTGAGGCCGTCAGGCTCGGCGCCGATGACAACCACATCGGCACCTGCGTCCTTGAATACCTGCGGCGAGCAACCGCTGGCCGCACCGTGCGCGCAGTCCAGGACTACTTTGAGGCCGTCCAAACGCTTGGGCAGAGTGCGGAGGAGATGGACGATGTAGCGGTCTTCGGCGTCGGAGAAACGCTGGATGCGGCCAACGTCGCCACCCACGGGGCGCTGCGGCTCCTTGCCGAGCTGCGCCTCGATGGCATCTTCCACCTCGTCGGGGAGCTTCTGTCCGCCCCGGGCAAAGAACTTAATGCCGTTGTCCGGCGCCGGGTTGTGGGAGGCCGACAGCATCACGCCGAAGTCGGCGTCGAGGTCTGCCACCAAGTAAGCGGCGGCGGGAGTGGGCAGCACACCGGCGTCGTAGACGTCCACGCCGGAGCTCGAAAGCCCGGCTTCGACGGCCGCGGCGAGGAATTCACCGCTGGCCCGGGGGTCCCTGGCGACGACGGCGCGCGGCCGCTTACCGTCGGTTGTGCGGTCATGGCCGAGTACGACGGTGGCGGCCTGGGCGAGCTGCATAGCCAGCTCCGCGGTAAGCAATCCGTTCGCGAGACCGCGCACGCCATCTGTTCCAAATAATCTAGACATCGGGTCAAGTTTAGACGACGGCGGCCCGGCACCCGTTCACGGCGCGTACGGGAGCGTCACGCCCGCCGCGGTTTCCGCACGTTAAACGACGGAAGCCCGCCCCACCAAATAGTGGAAACGGGCTTCCGTGCCCCGCGAGGGGGCGAAACGCAATTTAGCGCTTGGAGTACTGCTGAGCCTTACGTGCCTTCTTGAGACCGGCCTTCTTACGCTCGATGACGCGGGCGTCACGAGTGAGGAAGCCAGCCTTCTTGAGGGTGGGGCGGTTGTTCTCGACGTCGATCTCGTTCAAGGAACGAGCAATGCCGAGACGCAGTGCGCCAGCCTGGCCGGAGGGGCCACCGCCGTGGATACGGGCGATGACGTCGTAAGCACCTTCGAGGTCAAGAACGCGGAACGGTTCGTTGACATCCTGCTGGTGCAGCTTGTTCGGGAAGTAGTTGGCCAGCTCGCGGCCGTTGATGGTCCACTTGCCGGAACCCGGAACAACGCGAACGCGTGCAACGGCTTCCTTGCGACGGCCAACAGCTGCACCGGCAACGGTCAGTGCGGGGCGCTCCTTCTTGGGCGCGTCCTCGGCGGGTGCGCTTTCAGAGGTGTAGCTGGTGAGGTTTTCCTCAGCCTCGACGGCTTCGGCGGTCAGTTCTTCGTTCTGAGCCACGGTTCTCCTTGAATAAAAAGTTGTTTGGTGGCCAGGACTACTGGGCGACCTGGGTGATTTCGAAAGTCTTCGGCTGCTGTGCAGCGTGCGGGTGCTCCGGGCCTGCGTAGACCTTGAGCTTGCCCAGCTGCTGGGCTGCAAGGGAGTTCTTGGGGAGCATGCCCTTGATGGCCTTCTCAACAGCGCGAACCGGGTTCTTCTCCAGCAGTTCTGCGTAGTTGACGGAGGTCAGGCCGCCCGGGTAACCGGAGTGGCGGTATGCGCGCTTCTGCTCCAGCTTGGCGCCGGTGAGGGCGACCTTTTCAGCGTTGATGATGATGACGAAGTCGCCCATGTCCATGTGGGACGCAAAGGTCGGCTTGTGCTTTCCGCGCAGCAGTGTTGCGGTCTGGCTGGCAAGACGACCAAGGACAACATCGGTGGCGTCAATGACGTGCCACTGGCGGTTGATATCGCCGGGCTTCGGGGTGTACGTACGCACGGTTTTGCCTCGTTCTTGTTCTGGCGTTCATGTTTTGGGACACGCAATAAGACGTGCACCTACTCTGTATGCGTTACCGGAGCAGAGGTGAGGGCTCTATAGACCAGTCATCCCAAAGTCTCGAAATGCCACCCGGGTTACTGACCCTGCAACTGGATCCCCAAGTGGGCATGTGTCATCGAGATAGGACACGCACAACGACTATAAACAATACCTTCAACGGTATGTCCGGGTCAAAATGGGGTGACCGCGCCTTGGGGCCGGCTGCCTTTAAGGAGGGCTCATGACCGACGGACTTACCCTGCCGCTCCTGCTCGCCCTGGGCGGCCTGCTGTTGAGTCCCTTGAGTGAGCTGCTCATCGCCCGGTCGCTCCCCCGGCTCGGCGGGCTTCCCTCTCTAAGGGTACGGATCACGACGGCGGCAGTCACCGCGCTGCTGTTCGGCTTGCTGGGGTGGCGTTTTGGTATTTCCCCGGAGCTGCCGGCCTTTCTTTTATTGGCCCTTCTTGGAGTGCAGCTTTCCCGAATTGATTTTGCCCTCCATTTACTGCCGAACGGCCTTGTTCTGAGTCTTCTGGGGGGCGGCTTGGTACTCCTGGGGGTCTCTTCCGCGCTCTCACCGGGGTGGCCGGAGCTGCTCAGAGCCCTCCTCGGAGGGCTGGTTTTGTTCGCCGGCTACCTGATTTTGGGAATTATTTCGCCGCGCAGCCTCGGAATGGGCGATGTGAAGCTCGCAGCTCCGCTTGGACTGTACTTGGGGTACTTGGGTTGGAAGCAAGTACTCTTCGGCGGACTACTGGGGTTCGTGGTGGGCGGGGTGCTCACGGTGCTGATGTTACGGCTGAGATCCGCGGAAAAACCGGCCGAAACGGCCCACGGCCCCGCTATGGTTGCAGCTGCCCTGGGCGTCGTGCTGGTGCTCCAGTAGTACGTCCTTAGCTCTTCTCTTCCCGTTGGGCAGCGGCCGGTTCCGCCCGGAAAAACCTAAGTCTCCTGAGCTTTCCAAGTAGTCCCATGGCTGTTTCCGTGCCAAAACTGAGTACTCCCCCGGGACCCTACGTGTGAGCGGATATTGGCGCGCCAATAAATCGAGTACGACTACGCATTGTTCCTTGCCATGCCCCTGGGGAATTCTTGAGACATCGAATTCCGGACCGCTAAAGGAAATACGGGGGTAGTTCGGAGGACGTAGCAAATTCACATAATTTGCGGACCTATAACTGAAACCCATCATTTCACAAATCATTATCTGGGAAGGATTTTCCAATGTCTGCTCTTATGCTCTCCGTCACCTCGTTCATCGCCGGCGTCAAGACCCGCCTCACCAAGGAAGAGAAGGGCGCCACGATGGTTGAGTACGGCCTCATGGTCTCCCTGATTGCCATTGTGGTGGTCGCCGGCCTCCTGATCCTTGGTCCCGCCATCAACCAGCTCTTCCTCGACGTCGCGGCCGCGCTTTAGGTCGAAGGAGCGGTTGGCTGCGATGGCGACACCCGTCGCCGCCGCAGCCAACCGTTTTCTTTAAAGCACAAACCTTCTCGTCATTCTGGGTCTGGGAGACGGTCATGAAACCGAAAAAGAACGAGCGCGGCGCAGTAGCCGTGGAAATGGCACTCCTCTTGCCTGTACTACTGCTGATCTTGATAGGCGTTATTGAATTTGGGCGTGCACTGAACGTCCAGGTGTCGCTGACGGAGGCAGCCCGAGAGGGTGCCCGCTACGCGGCCGTCCATTACCAAGAAGGTGGCCTGAACGTCTCCGGCAAAGCTCTGGCGGCAGCTCCCTCGCTCAGCGGGCTGGGGGTCACCGTCACTGATAATGCCGCCGGTTGTGCTCCCGGCTCCAATGTGACCGTGACAACCAACGTCTCTCTGCCTTCAATGTCCGGGTTCCTCGACGCTGGCTTTTTTGGGGCTCGGGGCATCTTCCCACTCAACATGCAAGGCGTAGGAGTCATGCGATGCGGCGGCTAAAGAGGCTACTAACGCGGCGCCTTCGCCGCCCTGCAGATGAACCCAACGAACGTGGCGCCGCCGCCATCCTGGTGGCCGGAATGATGGTGGTGCTTCTTGGCTTCGCAGCCCTGGCTGTTGACGTTGGCGCGCTGTATGCCGAGAAGGCCCAACTGCAGAACGGGGCAGACGCGGCAGCTCTTGCGATCGCCACAGACTGCGCCAACGGCAGTTGCGGCGATAGTTCAGCCACGGGCAACCAGTTTGCCAACAGCAATGCCAACGACAACGCGTCGGGGGCAAGCGTTACTTTCCCGGCAAGCTCCACAGTCCGCGTAGCTACGAACGCTAGGGATACAGCCGGCCAGGACAGCTTCTCCCTTTACTTTGCCCGAATCCTCGGCTTTGACACGACTCCAGTGAACGCCGTCGCGGAGGCACAGTGGGGGGCTCCTTCCAAAGCGAGCACTCTTCCGTGGACTGTCAGCGAGTGCGTCTTCAAGAAGTACCTGTCGCCGACGCAATTGGCATCGCTGAACTCCACCGGTAATTTCACGGGTGATCCGATACCCACACACCTTCTTCTGCGCTATGACGAAAACACGCCTACAGTGCCCGGATGCGCAGCCCAAAACGGTTATCAGCCAGGAGGGTTCGGATGGCTGGTCACCGACGCAGGCTGTTCCACGGAAATCTCCCTAAACGCGACTGTCAACGGACAGCCAGGAAACCACTTTCCTAATGCAGCAGGTTGCAACGCAGCACTGGCAAACATCATGAGCGAGCCTGCTCTGATACCACTATTCAACTCAGCTACCGGAAACGGAAGCAATGCGAAATACACCCTGATCGGCTTCGCTGCATTCCAGGTGACCGGTTATAAGTTCAGCGGCTCTGGGGCCGTTGTGGACCCTCTTGCTCCCAGTTGCAATGGAAACTGCCGTGGGCTTCAGGGGTACTTCACCCGATTCGTAAGTCTCGACGAGGGTATGCAGCCGACAGGCGGTACTACAAATTACGGTGCCTCTGTCGTCTATCTCACGGAGTAGCAACGCTACTCAATTTCGCAACACAAATTCAAAGGAGTAAAAAGTGAAAGCACGCCTACTGGGAGGCATTGCGGCACTGCTATTAGCAGTCATAGGCACCGTCTTGTTGGTCACCTACGTTCAGGGAGCCGACAAGCGGGCGCAGCAAGGGCTCGATCCCGTCACCGTTCTCGTAGCCAAGGAACGCATCCCGGCCGGTACCAAGGCCGAGGACCTAGGTTCCAAAGTCAAGACCGAAACACTTCCTCAGACTGCCGTCGCTCCGGGCACCATCAATGCCTTGGGCGACCAGAACGGGAAAGTCACCTCCGTTGACCTCCAACCTGGCGAACAATTGCTGGGTGTCAAGCTGGTCAGCCCCAAGGATTTGGCTCCCGGCACGGTTCCGGTACCTGACGGTTTGCAGGAGCAAACCTTCATTCTGGCACCGGAACGTATCCTGGGCGGACGCCTGGAAGCGGGCGACAAGATCACAGTCTTCGCATCTTTCAAACTCGACGGGGAGGTGCCGGCTGGCGTTGACCTTCCAGCGGATGTTAAGAGCTGGAAGCAGTACACCAAGTTGCTCTACCACGATGTACTGGTGACTGCCGTCCAACAGGCCGCACCAGATACCGAAAAGAAGTCCGCCAATAGCGACGGCAGCGTTGCATTGCCCAATGGTTCGGCCTACGTCACCGTGGCCCTCAGTGACGCCAATGCGGCCAAGATGGTCTTCGGAGCAGAGTTCGGAACACTCTACCTGTCCAAGCAAACTGATAAGACGGCAACGAGCGAACCCCCCGTCACCACCTTGGGAGGCGTGTTGAAATGACCCGGTTCGTAGCCGTCACGGCTGTCCGTGACTTCGAAGGGCGGGTTCGCCAGGCCATCTCAGGAGCTTTGCACGGTGACCTGCAAACCCTCTCCCCCGAGGTTTTGCAGGGGAGCACCGACGATGTCTTCAAGCAGCTGACAGGTGCGCCGCCGGAAGTGATGATCCTGGGTCCAGGAGTCAATCCGGACGATGCCCTCAAACTGGCCACCGTCTTTGACCTCCAGTACCCGGAGATCAGCCTGTTGCTTGTCTCTGTAACTGACCCGGATATCGTTCTCCGGGCCATGCATGCCGGCATCCGCGACATCGTGTCTCCTGAAATCGAGGTCAACGAGCTGCGAGTGCTGTTGGAGCGTGCCTGCCTGGCAGCGGCCAGCAGACGCCGCGGAATGCAACCCGCGGCGGAATCCGGTCAAGACCGGGGTAGGGTCATCGCTGTCATGTCGCCCAAAGGCGGGGTGGGGAAAACGACAGTAGCTACCAATCTGGCTGTCGGGCTCGGCGCAGTGGCGCCGATGGGAGTCGTCATCGTTGACCTTGACCTGCAATTCGGTGACGTGGCTTCCGGATTGTTGCTGGAGCCCGAACATTCCATCACGGAAGCCGTGCATGGTCCCGCTGCGCAGGACTCCATGGTCCTCAAAGCGTTCCTCACCGTCCATCCGGCCGGAATCTACGCCCTATGCGCACCACGGAAGCCCTCAGAGTCGGACTACATCACCGCAGAACATGTCACTAGGCTGATCAACCAGTTGGCAACGGAGTTTAAGTACGTGGTGGTCGACACTGCTCCGGGGCTCGGTGAACATTGCCTTGCCACGTTGGAGTTGGCTACCGATGGGGTGTGGGTGTGCGGCATGGATGTGCCCAGCATTCGCGGATTGCGCAAGTCCTTCAGTGTCCTCAAGGAACTGCAACTTCTGCCGCAGGGCAGGCATACGGTTCTCAATTTCGCCGACAGGAAGAGCGGGCTGTCTGTTCAGGACGTCGAGGCTACCATCGGCGTTCCGATCGACACAGTTATCCCACGCTCCCGGAACCTTCCCTTCTCAACCAACCGGGGAGTTCCCGTCCTGCAAGGAAATACGCGGGACGCAGCATTCAAGGGTCTCAAAAAACTGGTGGAGCGGTTCGATCCACGTTTGGCCGCCGCGCCCCAGAACAAACTGCATAGAAGGGTGGTGGTCTCGTGAAGTTGTCAGAGAGGTTGTCAAACAATAATCCGCTGGCAGCGGTGCAGGCTTCTGTCGAACGCGACAACGTTTCGGCAGGCGAACAGCCAACTGCTCCGGCCCTGGTCATGCCGGCTCCTGCGGCGCCTATGCTGGGCGGGGCACCCGCGGCCCCTGTCGTGGACGCCTTGGCCGGGTTGAAGCAAAGGGCAGCGTCGGCACTGTTCGAACGGATGGGCACCCGGATCAGCGACGCTTCGGCCTCGGAAGAAGACCTCCGGTCCTTCGCCGTAGATGAACTCTCCACGTTCATCGATGACGAGCAGGTACCGCTTTCACCGGAAGAACGCCGGCGATTGATCCGCGAAATTTCGGACGAGGTCATGGGATACGGGCCACTCCAGCGGCTTCTGGAAGATCCGTCAGTAACTGAAGTCATGGTTAACCGGTTTGACCAGATCTACGTTGAACGCCATGGTCACTTGGCTCTCACTGACCTGCAGTTCAGTTCCGACGACCACCTACGCAAGGTCATCGAGCGAATCGTTTCCAAAGTGGGACGACGAATCGACGAGTCCTCGCCACTCGTGGACGCCCGCTTGGAAGATGGTTCGCGTGTTAACGCGATCATCCCACCCCTTGCAGTCAATGGCCCTTCGTTGACCATCAGGAAGTTCAGCCAGGTGCCGCTTACAGTGAGAAACCTGATCGAATGGGGCTCCATGAGCCACGAGATGGCGGAACTGCTCAGTGCCTGCGTGCTGGCAAGGTTGAACGTTATCGTGTCCGGCGGTACCGGTACCGGCAAGACGACGCTTCTCAACGTCCTGTCCTCCTTCATTCCGGAGTCGGACCGGATCGTCACCATCGAGGATGCGGTGGAGCTCCAGCTCCAGCAACAGCACGTGGTGCGCTTGGAAAGCCGTCCGCCCAACATCGAAGGCAAGGGTGCAGTAACTATCCGGGACCTGGTGCGGAATTCGCTGCGTATGCGACCTGACCGCATCATCGTCGGCGAGGTCCGCGGCGGCGAATCCCTGGACATGCTCCAGGCTATGAACACCGGCCATGATGGCTCGCTATCCACAGTCCACGCCAATTCTCCCCGGGACGCGATCGCAAGGCTCGAGACGCTGGTCCTCATGGCAGGTATGGACCTCCCCCTCCGTGCCATCCGGGAACAAGTGTCATCCGCCGTAGACCTGATTGTGCAGGTGACGCGCTTGCGGGACGGCACACGCCGGGTCACCCATGTCACCGAGGTTCAGGGGATGGAAGGCGACGTGGTCACACTCCAGGATGCCTTCCTCTTCGACTACTCGGCGGGGCTTGACGCCCAAGGACGGTTCCTGGGCAGGGCTCTGCCAACTGGTATCAGGCCACGATTCCTGGACCGCTTTACTGAACTTGGCATCCACGTCTCGCCGTCCGTGTTCGGAATCGCCGCCGCTCCCGTGGGGAGGCGATAGCCGTGGACTCCCCCATCGTGTTTTACGCCGCGCTGGGAATGTGCGTCGCCGCCCTGTTTGTGGTGGTCGTGGTGGTCCTCAAGCCGCGCAATGGAAGAATTCCTCTTTCGCGTCGGCGCAATGGGGCACTGCAGGACGAGTCGGCGGTAGGCAGGGTGTCCCAGTCCGCCGTGCAGCTCGTCGACACTGCCATCGGCCGCTCTGGTGGACCCTTCAACCGGGATGTCCTCTACAAGGCCGGAGTGAAGCAGGCTCCCGCCGACTTCACCGTGCTGGTGGTCATTGCCACTGTTCTGTCGGGGGCTCTCGGCACCTTCTTGGGCAACCTGGTCCTAGGCTTGCTGCTGGCCCTTTGCACCCCCTTCGCGGCAAAGCTGGTCCTCGTCTTAAAGACTGACAGGCGCAGGACAAGATTTGATGCCCAGCTAACAGACACCATCCAGATGTTGATCGGCGGCCTTCGGGTCGGCCATAGCATCATGCGGTCCTTGGAGGCGGCGGCACAGGAAGCCCAAGCTCCCACTTCGGAGGAACTCAGTCGGATTGTCAATGAGGTCCGTGTTGGCAAGGATCCGCGCCAAGCCATCGAGGACTGCGCTGCGCGTATGAAGAGCGAGGATTTCCGGTGGATCGGCCAGGCCATCCAGATCAACCGCGAGGTCGGTGGCGACCTCGCGGAGGTCCTTGAGCAAGTCGCCGGGACTATCCGCGAACGCGGCGAGATCAAAGCGCACGTCAAGGCTCTCAGCGCCGAAGGCAAGATGTCAGCCTACATCCTCATGGCTCTACCGGTGGGTGTAGGCCTCCTTCTGACCGTCATGAATGCGAAGTACATGGCCATTTTTGTGACCAATGTTTGGGGCATTGCGATGCTGGTCGCCAGCGCCATCCTGTTCGTTCTTGGCGGCTTCTGGATGAGCCGCACCGTGAAGATCAAGTTCTAGGAGAATGACATGTCATTCATTGCGTGGCTGATCATCGCCGTCATTGTGTTACCGCTCAGCTATTTTATGTGGAGCCTTGCCACCATTGACCGCAAAGGCATCGTCGCCATACACACCAACCTGGGTTCAGGTTTTGCCCAAGGTGCCGGCGTTACTATCCAGCGGCCACCGCTGCTGCTCGGTGTGGCGCGGAAACTGACCCCAGGCAGTTACGAGGCCAAGCTGGACCGATGGCTGGCCCTCGCCGGCCGCCCGAAGTCCATGCCGCTGACAAAACTGATTGCCCTCAAACCAGTTTTGGCCGTGTGTGGCGCTGTTTTTGGCCTGCTCCTCATTTTCGCTGGACCTGGGCCACTCAGCATCTGCTTCACAATCTTCCTCACTGCGTTCTTGTATTTCATCCCGGATCTGCTGATTTACAACACCGGGATCAAGAGGCAAGAGGCCATCCAACTGGAGTTCCCTAACACCTTGGACCAGATGCTGATTTCTGTAGAAGCAGGTCTAGGTTTTGAAGGAGCTATTGAAAGGGCCTCGACCGAAGGTGCCGGGCCTCTGGCACATGAACTCATGAGGACACTCCAAGACATTCAAGTTGGCCGTCCGCGCCCCGAAGCCTACGCCGCGCTGGCTGAGCGCTGTACGGTCCCGGACGTCCGCAGTTTCGTCCTCGCTGTCGTACAAGCAGATAAGTACGGTATCGGCATCGCGAATGTCCTGCGTGCCCAAGCAAAGCAGGCACGCGTGAAGCGCCGACAGAACGCAGAAGAGCGTGCCATGAAGCTGCCAGTGAAAGTGCTTTTTCCCCTGCTGTTCTGCATCTTCCCGGTACTTTTCATCATTCTTCTGGGGCCCGCCGTCCTCAAGATCGTCCAAGTCTTCATGTGAGGTTGTGAGGCACCTCCCATAGACCGGCCGTCCGCGGATCCCAGACCACGGGCGGTCACCATGGCCCCCTTCCGGTACCCAGAGCCGGGAGGGGGTCCTCCAACGCCCAGGCCCAGGAAACGGCAACGAAGGAACTACTCCCGCCTGGCCCGTGTCAGCTCAGCCCGCGCAAGCAGCTCGTCATCCGAGGGGTAGGCGACTTCTTCGAGAACCAACGGGTGCGGCGCAGCGAGCAAGGACTTCGGATCACGCGCCCGCTCCAAAAGGCGTTCGTGCAGCCATGCCGGAGGCTCAAGTCCCTCCCCCACGCGCAACGTGGATCCCACAAGGGACCGCACCATGTTGTGGCAGAAAGCATCGGCCCGCACCGTGGCAACGATGACGCCGTCCGCACCCCGTGAGAAGGAGAACTGTTGCAGCTCGCGGATGGTAGTAGCTCCCTCGCGCGGCTTGCAGTAGGAGCGAAAGTCCTGCAACCCCAGCAACAGCGACGCACCGGAATTCATGAGGTCAACATCCAGCGGAGCCTTGTGCCACAACGTGATCCCTCTCAGCACCGGATCCCAACGTTGGGTTCCGTCAGCAACCCGGTAACTATAACGGCGCCACAAGGCAGAAAAACGGGCATCGAAGCCGGAAGGCGCCAGACCGGCGTCGTGCACTTCAATCGCACCTGTGAGATCCCCGAGCACGCGGCTCAACGCACCGCGAAGGCGGCGCCGCAGCGAAACCGCGGGATCGACGTCGTGACCGCGGGTCAAACCCAACCACTCGGCGGATGTGAAGTCGATGTGAACTACTTGTCCGCGGGCGTGGACACCTGCGTCCGTGCGCCCGGCCACCGTGACCCGCACGGGCCTGCGCACCAGGAGGGCCAGTGCCTCCTCCAGCGCGCCCTGGACTGTCAGCAGCCCGGGCTGGACCGCCCATCCGCTAAACGGTCCACCGTCGTAGGACAGGTCCATCCGGATACGCAAAAACCCGCCGCCCTCCGAAACGGGGGCAGCGGGTTTTTGTTCGTTCATAGACTCAAGTCTACTGAAATTTACTTCTTGTCCTCATCGGCCGGAGCCTCTTCGGTCTGAGCTTCTTCAGTCTCGGCAGCTTCAGCGGCCGGAGCCTCTTCAGCCTCGGGGGCCTCAGCAGCTTCGGTCTCAACAACCTCTTCCTCAGCAGGAGCTTCGGCAGCCGGAGCGGCCTTGGCAGCGGCAGCGGTTGCTTCAGCAACTACAGCCTGCTTGGGGGAAACGGGCTCGAGAACCAGTTCGATGACAGCCATGGGAGCGTTGTCGCCCTTGCGGTTGCCGATCTTGGTGATACGGGTGTAGCCACCGTCACGGTTGGCAACAGCGCCGGCGATGTCAGTGAACAGCTCGTGGACGATGCCCTTGTCGCTGATCAGGCCGAGGACACGGCGGCGGGAAGCGAGGTCGCCACGCTTGGCGAAGGTGACCAGACGCTCTGCGTACGGCTTGAGGCGCTTGGCCTTGGTAACCGTGGTGGTGATGCGCTTGTGCTCGAAGAGCGCTGCTGCCAGGTTCGCGAGCATCAGGCGCTCGTGAGCCGGGCCGCCTCCGAGGCGCGGACCCTTAGTGGGGGTAGGCATAGTTATTTCTCCTGTTGTGTAAGCCGGCCGGGTCCATCACTGGACCCGTCGACCAAGATCTGCTTTTTAGAGCTCGTCGTCGCTGAACGCGGCGTCGTCCTCTTCGATGGCTGCGGCGCGGGCTGCGAGATCGAAACCGGGAGGGGAATCCTTGAGGGACAGACCCAGTTCGACGAGCTTTGCCTTGACCTCGTCAATGGACTTCGCACCGAAGTTACGGATGTCCATCAGGTCAGCCTCGGAGCGGGCAACGAGTTCACCCACGGTGTGGATGCCCTCACGCTTGAGGCAGTTGTAGGAACGGACCGTGAGGTCCAGATCCTCGATCGGCAGAGCCATGTCAGCTGCCAGGGCAGCGTCAGTCGGCGACGGGCCAATCTCGATACCTTCAGCTGCGGTGTTCAGCTCACGGGCCAGACCGAACAGTTCCACCAGGGTGGTGCCTGCAGAAGCAACAGCGTCACGCGGAGCGATAGCCTGCTTGGTCTCGACGTCGACAATGAGCTTGTCGAAGTCGGTGCGCTGCTCAACACGGGTAGCTTCCACGCGGAAAGTTACCTTCAAGACAGGCGAGTAGATCGAATCGACCGGGATACGGCCGATCTCGGAATCGCCGGACTTGTTCTGAGCTGCCGAAACGTAGCCACGGCCGCGCTCGATGGTCAGTTCGAGTTCGAACTTGCCCTTCGAGTTCAGAGTGGCAATGTGCAGATCCGGGTTGTGGAATTCGACGCCGGCCGGCGGAGCGATGTCCGCGGCGGTGACGACTCCGGGGCCCTGCTTGCGCAGGTACGCAACAACCGGCTCATCGTGCTCGGAGGAAACCGAAAGGTTCTTGATGTTCAGGATGATCTCGGTGACATCTTCCTTGACACCCGGAACCGTGGTGAACTCGTGCAGCACGCCATCGATCCGGATGCTGGTTACAGCAGCACCGGGGATGGAGGAGAGCAGGGTACGGCGGAGGGAGTTTCCGAGGGTGTAACCGAAGCCCGGCTCCAGCGGTTCAATAATGAAACGGGAGCGGTTCTCGGCTACAACTTCTTCGGACAGGGTGGGGCGCTGTGCAATGAGCACTTAGGTTTCCTTTCGGCGAGCATCCGCTATATGACGCAACACAGGTGGTGGAAATCGGCTTCGGTTTCCAGCCTGACCAGCCGGACCATGCTTGTGGATTCACAAGCAGGCCCGGCCGTCAGGCAGGTGCAACCTAATTAGACGCGGCGGCGCTTCGGCGGGCGGCAACCGTTGTGGGCGCTGGGGGTGACGTCCTGGATGGAGCCAACCTCGAGGCCAGCAGCCTGAAGCGAACGGATTGCGGTTTCGCGTCCCGAACCCGGGCCCTTGACGAAAACGTCAACCTTGCGCAGACCGTGCTCCTGAGCGCGCTTTGCAGCAGCTTCAGCAGCCATCTGGGCGGCGAACGGGGTGGACTTACGGGAGCCCTTGAATCCAACCTCACCGGCGGAAGCCCAGGAGATCACAGCACCGGTCGGGTCCGTGATGGACACGATGGTGTTGTTGAAGGTGCTCTTGATGTGCGCCTGTCCAAGCGCAATATTCTTCTTATCCTTGCGACGCGGCTTACGAACCGCTCCACGAGTCTTCGGGGGCATTATTTCTCCTACAGAAAGTTATCGGGGGAAAACCAGGTCAATCCCGAGGGATTAACGTCCGGCCTTCTTCTTGCCGGCGACGGTGCGCTTCGGTCCCTTGCGGGTACGAGCGTTGGTCTTCGTACGCTGACCGCGTACGGGCAGGCCCTTGCGGTGGCGCAGGCCTTCGTAGCTGCCGATCTCAACCTTGCGGCGGATGTCAGCGGCTACCTCGCGGCGAAGGTCACCCTCAACCTTGTAGTTGCCTTCAATGTAGTCACGCAGCTGGACCAGCTCGGCGTCGGTCAGGTCCTTGACGCGGACGTCAGGGCTGATGCCGGTGGCAGCCAGGGTTTCGTGTGCACGGGTCTTGCCCACGCCGTAGATGTAAGTAAGCGCAATTTCCAACCGCTTTTCGCGGGGAATGTCTACGCCAGCGAGACGAGCCATAGTGGCGGTACTCCTTGAATAAACCGGAGGTCGTAGGCAGTACACCCGCACTGTCAGTGCGGCCCCAGCCTCCGACCGGGGGTACGCTGTCCGGGCTCTGTAAAGCGTCCCGGCTCAGCTTGTGCTGCCTTTATTTACTTGCGTGGGTAGCAACCCAGGTTTGCCCTCGCGGGCGCTGATTCCCTTGGGGGAATTAGCCCTGGCGCTGCTTGTGGCGCGGGTTCTCGCAGATCACCATGACCCGGCCGTTACGGCGGATCACTTTGCACTTGTCGCAGATCTGCTTGACGCTCGGCTTGACCTTCATGGCGTTCCTTTGCGTGTTTTGCAGTTGATCTGCTGGAGCGGCCCAGGCATAGCCTCAGTCGCCCAGCAATTTACTTGTAGCGGTAGACGATACGACCACGTGTGAGGTCGTATGGGCTCAGCTCCACCACTACGCGGTCCTCGGGGAGGATTCGAATGTAGTGCTGACGCATCTTCCCAGAGATGTGTGCGAGAACGACGTGCTTGTTGGTGAGCTCAACACGAAACATCGCGTTGGGCAGCGCCTCAGTCACAACGCCCTCGATCTCAATGACCCCGTCCTTCTTGGCCATATCCTCCGCTAACTGTTGTTTGCCGCAGTCCTCCGGTTAGGCACCGGCGATCCAGCGGACGTTTTTTGTTTGCTTTGGTCTTCTTCGAACCACCACACCAAAAAGGGCGTGGCTGTACAGACAACCAACAGACAACTTTACGCCACAAAGGCGGGAAAGTTAAATCCGCCATGGTAGCGCAACAACTCCGGCGCGTCACTCCCCGGCGGCGCGGTACGCGGGGAAGGTGCCGGCCGCCGTCGTGATGCCTTCGGCCGCAAGGATGCCATCAAGGACTGCCAGCCGGACAGCTTCCGCCGCTGCGCTTTGCAGCGTGATCAGCGAAACCTGCCGCGCCTGTTCGGTACTGCGGTCAAGCCCGACGGCGCCGGTCGCCAGCGCGAACACAGTGTCGCCGTCGGCGAGGGTGTGGGAGGGGTCCACGGCGCGCGCGAGCCCGGCATGTCCGCTGTTGGCTGTCCGCTTGCACTCGGCGACGTCCAGGACCGCATTCGTCGCAATGACGACGAGCGTGGTGTTCAGCCCGCCCTGGTGGCCCTGCACAACCGGGCCTGCCCCCACCGGCGCGCCCAAAGCATTGACCACCGCCAAGGCACCAACCACGACTCCCCCATCCAGCGTGATCGACGCCGTCCCCACGCCGCCTTTGTACTGTCCGCGGGCAACTACGGCTCCGGTGCCGGCGCCAACATTTCCACGCCCGACGCCGGCATGGTCGCCCGAGGCGAAAGCTGCGGCAGCTGCCTGGTAGCCCATGTCCGCGTCGGGCCGGGCATGGACGTCACCGCCGCGCCCGAGGTCGAAGATCGCCGCGGCGGGAACGATTGGCACCACGGTGCCCGGGACGGAGAATCCCCTCCCTTGTTCCTCGCACCAACGCTGCGCCCCATGCGCCGACACCAGCCCGAACGCGCTCCCACCGGTGAGGACTACGGCATCCACTGTGGGCACGAGTGTGGTGGGATCCAAGGCGTCAGTCTCGTGCGTGCCGGGTCCATCACCACGCACGTCCACCGAACCCACGGTTCCCGGAGGCGGAAGAACCACAGTCACGCCGGTCAGCCACCCGTCGCCGATCTTTTGTACCTGCCCTACGCGGATGCCGGGAACGTCGGTTATCTGACCCATGGCTCCATTCTCCACCCGCACCGCCGCGCTCCAACTGGTAGCCCGACCTCACGTAAGAACACTGAGGGAACTATCCGTAAACAGGCCCGTAAAAGTTAGCCAACTATCGCTTGAATGTCCCCGTTTGGCTCACTGCGGGCTATTCGCTGTGGTGAGCTAGGGCTGTCTCCGCCGCCCCGGTCCGGGCCCGGCACTAAAAATTCGCCTCACAACGTAAGTGATCCATGACTACCCGACTCGTAACCAACTGGTCCGGCCGCAGCCGCAAGGATTTCGTCGTATTCCTTGCCATGGCATTGCCGAACCTGGCCCTGATCGCCACCTTCACCTACTGGCCGCTCATCAACAACATCTACTACTCCACGCTGGACTGGACGCTCGGTTCGGCCTCGGCCACAGTGGTGGGCCTGCAGAACTACGTCACGTTTTTCACCGGCGAGGACGCGCCGAAGGTCCTGGGCACCACGGCGGTCTTCACGGTCGTCACAGTGGGTGGCTCCATGGTCCTGGGGCTGCTTGTCGCTCTGGCGCTGAATTCCAAAGTCAGGGGCACCACGTTTGCCCGGTCGGTGGTCTTCGCACCGTACGTGCTCTCCGGCGTCGGCGTCGGATTGGTATGGCTTTTCATCTTCGACCCCGGCTATGGCGTCCTGGCGTGGATCCTCCGCGGCCTGGGGCAACAGAGCCCGCAGTGGATGAACGATCCGCAGTTGTCATTGGTGATGGTCATGATCGTCTACGTGTGGAAGAACCTGGGCTACTGCGCCGTGGTCTACCTCGCCGGGCTGCAGTCCCTGCCACGGGACGTCATGGAAGCCGCTGCCCTGGACGGCGCCAACAACGTGCGCCGGTTCTTCAACATCTCAGTTCCCCTGCTGTCCCCCACCACGTTCTTCCTGCTGATCACCACCATGCTCAGTTCCCTGCAGGCCTTCGACCTGATCCGCATCATGACGCCACTCGGAAACGGGACCAGCACTTTGATTTACGAGGCCTACCTCCAGGCGTTCGGTGCCTACAACCGGGCCGGCTACTCGGCAGCAATCTCCGTGGTGCTCTTCGCCGTCCTCCTGGTCATTACGGTCCTCCAACTGCGCTTCGTTGAGCGAAAGGTCCACTACTCATGAGCGCCCAGTCTCCCGCCGTCGTCGTGCCTTCCAACGAACCGCAGTGCCACGATCCGCAGCCCGACCAGCCGCAGCCCGTGCCCCGGCCGTTGTCCAGGACGAACCTAATCCAAACGCTCGCCGCCGGCTACGTCCCGCTGGTCCTCACCACGTTGGTGGTGTTCCTGCCCCTGTTGTGGATGGTGCTCAGCTCCTTCAAGCAACCCGGCGAGATCGTCACAACCGACCTGAAGATCCTTCCGGACTCGTTGAACCTGGAGAACTACGCCACGGCAATGACCACGGTCCCCTTTGCGCAGTTCTTCGCCAACAGCCTGGTCGTTACCACCGTCGGCTCCACCATCAAGGTGGTCCTTGCCATCCTGACTGCCTACGCCCTGGTGTTCGTCCGGTTCCCGTTCAAGAACGTGATCTTCGTGCTGATCCTGGTGGCCCTAATGGTCCCGGCCCAAGTGTCCATCCTGCCCAACTACATCCTGGTCGCAGGCATGGGCGGAAAGAACACCCTGTGGGGCATCATCCTTCCGGGCCTGGGAACGGCGTTCGGAACGTTCCTTCTCCGCCAGCACTTCCTGACCCTTCCGCCGTCCATCCTTGAAGCCGCAGAAATCGACGGCGCCGGGCATTGGCGGCGGCTGTGGCAAATCATCGTTCCGGTATCCCTGCCCTCTGTGGCCACCGTTGCCCTGGTGACCGTGGTCAGTGAATGGAATGACTACATCTGGCCACTCATCATCACCGATCGACCGGAAACCATGACGCTGCCGGTAGGCCTCACCCTGCTCCAAAACTCCGAAGGAAACGGCGCCGGCTGGGGAATCCTCATGGCGGGCGCCGTTCTGGTGATCGTCCCCATCCTGCTGGTTTTCGCCGCACTGCAGCGCTACATCGTCGCTGGCCTCACCCAAGGCAGCGTCACAGGCTGACATTCTCCAGCCACACCAATTCGCATCGTAGAAAGTAAGTGAGAGGAAGCACCATGCGCACCAACCTTGACCGTCGGCATTTCCTTGGCCTCGCAGGCCTGGGTGCCGGGGCCGCGGCATTAACTGCCTGCGGCGGGCCATCCACCGCGGGTCCGGGGACCGCCGTCGAATCTGCTGCCGTCGACTTCACCAACGTCAAGCCGGCCGCCTCGTTCGATTTCTGGACCAACCACCCGGGCAAGTCCCAGGACGTAGAAAAGGCCATCATCAGCAAGTTCCAGGCAAAGTTCCCCGACATCAAGGTGAACCTGGTGACCGCAGGCGCCAACTATGAGGAAATTGCGCAGAAGTTCCAGACGTCCCAAGCCGCCAAGACCGGACTTCCCGGCTTGGTTGTCCTCTCCGATGTGTGGTGGTTCCGCTACTTCTCCAACGGCAGCATCATCCCGATCGACAATCTGGTGAAGCACCTGGACATCCAGCTCGACGACTTCCAGAAGTCCCTGGTTGACGACTACAAGTACGACAACCAGCAGTGGGCCCTGCCATACGGCCGCTCCACCCCGCTTTTCTACTACAACAAAGACCACTTCAAGGCCGCAGGCCTTCCCGACCGGGCTCCGGCGACGTGGCAGGAATTCGCCGAGTGGGCTCCCAAACTGAAAGCCTCCTCCGGCGCGCAGTACGCCTACATTTATCCCGCGCTGGCCGGCTACGCGGGCTGGACCTTGCAGAACAACCTCTGGGGCTGGGGCGGCAACTGGTCCAAGGACTGGGAGATCACGTGCGATTCAGACAAGTCGGTTGCCGCTCTGCAGTGGGCCCAGGACTCGATCTACAAGGACGGTTGGGCAGGCGTTTCCTCCAAGGAGGCCGCGGACGACTTCGCCGCCGGCATCACCTCGGCAACCATTTCCTCCACGGGCTCCCTGCTGGGCGTCCTGAAAGCAGCGAAGTTCAACGTGGGAGTCGGCTTCCTGCCGGGCGGTCCCGAGGCAACCACCGGAGTCTGCCCTACCGGTGGCGCCGGGCTGGGCATCCCGAGCGGTATCAGCAAAGAGGAGCAGCTCGCCGCCGCGACGTTCCTCAAGTTCATGACGGAGCCGGAAAACACGGCCGCCTTCTCGGCGGCAACGGGTTACATGCCCACGCGCCTGTCCGCCGACATGTCAGCTGTCCTGGCCGCCACGCCGCAGATCAAAACGGCCATGGACCAGCTCGCCGTTACCCGTGTCCAGGACAACGCCCGGGTGTTCCTTCCCGGCGCCGACCAGGAAATGGCCAAGGCGGCAGCCAAGATCCTCACCCAGCAGGGTGACGTCAAAGCAACGATGACCGAGTTGAAGAAGACGCTCGAGGGCATCTACACAAAGGACGTCAAGCCCAAGCTGAAGGGCTGAAACCCTTGGGAAAAGGAAGTGCGGGGCTGCATGGGCAGCCCCGCACTTCCTTTTGACTCTTTGTTATGGCAACGCCAGGCCGGTTGACACCAGCAGGGAAGGTCAGGGGATGGGTACCGGCACGACGCCGAGCGGCGCAAGGTTGGCTGCCCCGCCGTCCGGTGAGGACAGGACCCAAATGCCCTTTTCATGGACGGCAACGGAGTGCTCCCACTGGCACGAGCGCTTGCCGTCGGTGGTGACTACGGTCCAGTCGTCATCCAGGGTCGCCGTTTCAATGCCTCCGCGCACCAGCATCGGTTCGATGGCCAGGCACAGGCCGGGCCGGATCTTAGGGCCACGGTGGCTGGTGCGGTAGTTCAGGACATCCGGGGCCATGTGCATCTCGGAACCAATCCCGTGGCCGACGTAATCCTCAAGGATCCCGAGGGGCTTGCCCGGCACTGAGGACACGTAGTCATCGATCGCATTGCCGATGTCGCCCACGAACTTGCCCTTGGCCAGACCGGCGATGCCGTGCCACATGGCGGCCTCGGTGACATCGGAAAGCCGCTGGTCCTCGGGGTCAGCGGTTCCAACGATTACGGTGCGGGCCGAGTCCGAGTGCCATCCGTCCACGATGCAGCCGCCGTCGATCGAGATGATGTCCCCGTCTTCCAGGACCCTGTTGCCGGGGATTCCGTGGACGACTTCCTCGTTGACCGAGGTGCAGATGGTTGCCGGGAAGCCGTGGTATCCGAGGAAGTTGGACTTGGCGCCGGCATCGTTCAGGACGGCAGCAAAGACGTCGTCGAGGTCCTTGGTGGTGACACCTGCCTTGGCTGCTGCAACCGCTGCGTCAAGGGCGCGGCTGAGGACCAGTCCTGCCTCGTGCATCTTGCGCATCTGCTGGTTGGACTTGTATTCAATGCGGGGCTGACCGAACGCCATGTTCTCCTCTGGATGTTCCCACGAGCGCCGATCAGGCCCCGTGCTCCAACCATTTTCGCGCATCCGAGAGCGTGGTCGAAATTGGTTCGACCCCAAGCCCCTCGCGAAGCCTGTCCAAGCAATAGGTCCGCTCCCGCCCGAGTTGGCTCACGGCATAGCGGGTCAGCCGCGGCGGAGTCCCCGTTGCCATGGCAGCAGCTTCGGAAAAGCCGGCCACGGCCATCGCCACGGCCCCCGGAATATATCGGATGCCCGTGTGCGGGTGGCCCGTCACGTCAAGGACCTCACGCAGTATTGAACCGAGCTCCACAGGCTCCGCATCGGCCACATTTACGGCACCGCGGAGTTCGGACCCGCAGGCTGCGAGCGCGGCGGTGGTCAGGTTGTCGATATGCGTCAGTTGATGCCTCACGGTGGGACCGCCGACGCTGAGGAGCCGTCCGCGCCGGATGTTGCCGATGAGCCGTGGCAACAGCGTCCGGTCGCCTTGGCCGTAGACTCCGTGTGGCCGGAGGGACAAGGCGTTGCCGTGCTTGCGTGCTTCGATGTCGGCCAGCGCCTTGCTGCGCCCGTAGGCGTTCAGGTGCTTGGACGCGACCTCTTCCTCAACGCGGTTCACGCAGGACTCGCACCACGGGTAGACGCTGGAACTTGAGATATGGACCAGGCGCGTCCGCGCATAGGCCTCGCTGAGGGCCCGCGTCCCCAGGACATTGACCCGGTGAAAGATCCGGGGGTCGCCCCAGTCCGCGACGTGGGCACCAGCATGCACGACGGCGTCAACCTCCGGCAGGCGCGCTGGCGGACGGTCCGCGAGGTCCCAGTATGCGTAGCCCGGGTCCCGGCGACGCGCGAACCTTACAACGTCCCATCCCTTGTCTTCAGCGGCCCGGGCGATCGCTCTTCCGACGAAACCCGTGGCACCCGTGACGGCGATCTTCATGCCGGGCCCACCAGGGCCGCTGCGTCTGTAACCGCTCCGAACTGCTGCCTGAGCGCTTCACGATCCGGCTTCCGGTGCCGCCCGCTGACCGGCATATTGTCCAGGACTTCGATGCGGTCCGGGAGTGCCGATTCGTCGATGAGTCGCGGTAGCTCCTGCCCGAGCCGGGCCTTCAGGGCCGCCGCCGACTGACCGGCCCGCGGCACAACCGCCAGCCACACCGACTCGTCACCGATGCCGTCCGGAACTCCTACCATCGCCGCTTCAGCGACACCCGCCACGCCGGCGATGACGGGTTCATACAGAGCGGGGTAGATGTTGGTCTTGCCCCGGATGATCATGTCCTTCTTGCGTCCGATCATCACCAGCCGTGGCCGCGCCCCGGAGCTGGTGGACGCACCCCGTGCCCCCGAGCTGATGGGCGCGCCCCGTGCCCCCGCCCCGTAGTCGAGCCTCACCAAGTCTCCCGTCGCGTGTTCGATCATTGGGTCCTGGCCCAAATAGCCGTGGCACATGTTGGGCCCGCGGGCGAACAGTTCGTGGTCCTCACCGAGGCGGATTTCGACGGCGGGCAGCGGTTCCCCGAGGAAGTCGCCCTCACCACGACCATCCTGGGTGAGGTGCCCGGCGTCAGCTCCCGAGGCGAAGGCAAGCTTCTCCCTGCCGTCCGCTATGGCTATGGGCAGAAGCTCGGTCATTCCGTAAATGAGCTTGAAGTCCACATCGGGCAAGACCCGCATGGCCCGCTCCAGGAAAGGTGCCAGAACGGGGGCCGCTCCCAACATCACAGTTCCCAAGGTCTTCGGAAGCGTGACCTCCCCACGCTCAATCCCGTCGAGGATGGGCGCCAGCTGCGACGGCACCAGGAAAAGGTGAGTGGCGCCGTCGTACGTTGACCTTTTCCCGGCGACCGGCCCAAGTTCGCCGGCCAACCGAAGGGGGTCGATGTGCGCCGAAAAGCCGTACGAGGGCATGGTCCAGTGAGCCCCGGCGATCAGGGCCGGCAGGCCCATCATGAGCTGCTCCGAATGGATACGGTCCCCGTCGCTGAAGGTGCACTTGGTGCTCAACTGCTGAAAACCGGCAGCCAAGGAACCGCGCGTATGGACAACACCCTTCGGTGCTCCCGTGGTTCCGGAGGTGAAGATGATCACCGCTTCCTGGGCGGGATGGTGCCCGGGCTGTCCCTGGGTGGTGCCAGTAGTCAGGGGTCGTCTCAGCGTCTTCACCGGGGTAGCTCCCCGGGGCACCCCCGGCATCCAAGGTCCCGAATAGTAGTGGCGGACGTCCATCGCGCCGTAATCCGGCAGGAGCAGGCCACGCCGACGCGCCAGGGGGCGGAGGGGACTCCTGGTACTCACTGCGTAGAGAAGCGATTCGGCAGCCGCCCAACCCGGCGCGGCCAGCTCCGCCCTGTCCCGGAACAACGAAGGACCGATGCCGGGGTCAATGAACACCACCGACCCACCGGCCCGGACGGCACCCAACGCGAGGATGAACGCGGCCGGACTCGGCCTTACCGAGAAGAGCATCCTTTCACCCTTGCCAAAGCCGTCGGCCTGCAGGCGCACCGACGTAGCTTCGATGCCTTCCATCAGCTGCCTGTAGGTGATGGTTGGACCGGGCCTCACTGACACCTTGCCGCCGGGCCGACGCCTGGTCCTGCCCGGAGCTGTGATGGCGGGATTGTCCGGGACACGTTCAGCCGCCGCGTAGACGGCGGCAATGAGGTCAGGGCTGTCCTGCCCGCCGGTGATTTCAGAGGGCATTGGCGAGCTCCAGCTTCCGGTAGCCCGGAATCAGCACACGCGTGCTGACGACCCGGGAGGCGATGACCCACGGCCTCTGCGCAAATCTGTCCAGGAGAACCTCCAACGTTGCAGTGATCTCAGCCATGGCCAGCGGCATGCCGATACAGAAATGTGGTCCTGCCCCGAACCACAACTGGCGCGCTTGCGCCGGGATGGGTTCCCCCGGGTTGAAACCACCCAGGCTCTTGGCAGCATGGATGGTGGACAACAGGATCCGGTCCCCGCTGCGCACAACCGTTCCTCCGATGTTCCCGGGGGCAACGGCGTTTCGCAGCATCATGGGCGACGGCACCGTGAACCTCAACGACTCGTTCACGGCTGCCCCCATCCCCGACCTGTCCGCAACCAGTTCCTCAATGCGTCCGGTATCGGCAAGCAACGCCACCAGCCGGGGCACGAATGACACGAGCGTTTCCGTTCCCACCATCACGAAGGCACTGATGATGCCCATCGCTTCGTCTTCGCTCATGCCCAGCCCGCGGAGCCGACCCGGGAAGGTTGCAGGGTCTCCGTCGCGGTAGGCGCTTCGGGCAGGTCCTGCGAGAACCTCGACGGCGGCCCTCCCCTTGGCAGCCTGCTCCGGCGTCAGGGTTGGGCGACCTAAACGAACCAAGGATGAGATGGAGGACCCTAAATCGAAGAGTTCCTTGTTCGGCAGTCTGCCCGGAGTATGTTCCGGAACGCCCAGCAACCGTGAGATGACGCCGCCCGCCAGTTCCTTGACGCAGTCCACCAGGTCCACCCGTCCCGGCCCGTCCAGGTCATGCTCAACGCGGGCCTTCAACGCAACGGATGCCGGCTGGACGATTTCCGCCACCGAGGCCGGAGTGAACAAGTCAGCGAGCTTCCGCCTTAGCTCGCGATGCTCTGCACCGTCCATGTTGACCAGTGCCTTCGGGCCGACGACCGGTGTCCAAAGACCTCCGGAGGCAGAGGGCCCGTTCTTGACGAAGCGCTCACCGTCCAACAGCACATCGCGCACCAACCGTGCTTCGCTGACCAGGACACCCAGCCCCGGGATCCTCATCACCGGTTTCACGGCGCCCAGCGATCGGATGGTCGGGTACAGCAAGGGATGCGCTCCGAGGTGGACGCGCCGTTCCCAGCGTTCAGCGGTTGCAACTGACATGGCTACCGAATGTCCACGTGCTCGGGACGGTAACGGTGGTCCGCGTACCAAGCCAGCGTGTTCTTCAAGCCCCACGCTTTGACCCGCCGGGAGGACCCGTAGACCACGACGTCCCTCCGCAGCCCGTAATTGCGTGTCAACTTCCGGACGCGGTTGGACAGTGCCCTGTCCTCGTGGAGGTCCTCGATCCTGGTCCGCGGGAATCCCCCGGAGCGGTGATACATATCCGCGGTGATCGCCATGTTGCAGCCCGGAAGCATTTGGTAGGGGCCCAAATAGCCCTCTCCCTTGTTGCCGGGCCTGATCTTTCCGAAGAAAGACGCAACCTCGACGGCCACCAGCATCAAACGACGATCCCGCGCAGTGATGCCTTCGTCCTGCCGGGGAATCAGCTGCCCGGCAATCAGTTCCAAGCCATCGTGGAAGGCCGCCATGATCCGGGCCGTCCAATCCTTGGCAGCAAGGCAATCCGCGTCCGTGCGGGCCAACCATGTGGCACCGTGTTCGACTCCGAACCGCATGCCCGTATCGGCAGCTGCGCCTGTGCCCTTCTCCGTTTCATGGATCAGCCTGATGTCCATGACAGGGTGCTCACCGGCGAAGGCTTCCACGATGGCGCAGCTGGCGTCGGTGGATCCGTTATCAACCACAACCACCGTGAAGTCCTGATAGACCTGCGCAGCGAGCGAATCCAAGGCCTGGCGGACAAGCTTCTCTTCGTTGAGCATCGGCACTGCGATGCACAGCGGCCTGGTAGCGGAATCGCTGTGCAACCCTGTTCCGGCTCCTGCTGACGAGCGGTTCATAGCCGCACCACCGCGATGCCCAGGCTGACGCCGCCGGCCAGGCCTACCAGGGCAACCAGGTCTCCCGGACCACATCGTCCACCATCCAAGGCGAGCTTCAACTGCAACGGAAGACTAACGGAGGCCAAGTTGCCGAACTCTTCCACTGCCGGGACCAACAGGTCGCGCGGCACTCCCGCACGCTCTGCAAAGATCTCCCGGTAGGGCGCGCTGACTTGGTGGACACAGACCACCGCGAAGTCTTGCCAGTTCAGCTTGAGGGCCTCCAAGGTCTCTCCCAGGACATCGGAGCCCAAGTCCAGGAAGGCGTCCTTCAGCTTCTCCCCGTCCATGGTGAAATAGCTGGCTTCGGGGTCCCGGGGAAACGCAGATCCACCGGCGGCCAAGGTCCCGACCGGCCAGTGGATGCTCTTTGCAGTGAAGGCCATGCCAAGAATGCCCTCGGCTGCCGGGCTTGAAGCCTCACTGTCAGCAATAGCGCCTTCGGAAGCTTCGAGCAGGACGGCCGCGCCGCCGTCGCTCATGGTGTAACCGGGGAAGCTGGACGCGAAAGTCGCGAAATCAGGAACCGACCACCGGACCGCCCGCGAGGGCGACTCCCCCGTCACCACCAGAACCCGACCGTAACGGCGGGAGGCAATCAGGGAATCAGCCACTTCCAGTCCGTTCAGGAAACTGTTGCAGGCGTTCTTGACGTCCATCACCGGGCAGCTGAGCCCAAGCTTTGCGGCGGCAATATGGGCTGTTGCGGGCTCCACCATGTCCTGGCTCGCGGAGGCAAACACCAGAAGGTCAACATCCGGGGCCTGGAGCCCGCAACTGGCCAGGACCTTGGCTGCTGCGTTGACGGCAAGATCTGATGCCTGCTCCGACTCGGCCATCACACTACGGGACCGTATGCCTGTGACGCGGGAAATCAAACCCTTGGGAATCCGGAAGCCCGGGCTCGACTCGACAATGCGCTGCTCGACGGCATTCGTGTCAAGACGTGCAGGAGGCACATAGACTTCCAGACCCGCAATCCGGCTCCTGCCGGACATGACTGTGTGCATGCGCTTCCCCCAAAGACGGCCATGAAAAGGAAAAAGGGTGTGTCCCGCACTCATCGTACGGGACACACCCTTTGGCACATGAGCCGGAACACCGGCTATGTGGAGAAAGTGCTAGACAGCCTTGGCAGCTTCAATGGCGGTCAGGACGCGGTCAGTGACCTCGTCGATTCCACCAATGCCGTCAACCTGGGTCAGGATGCCGCGCTCGGCGTACTTGGCCACGACGGCCTCAGTCTGCTCGTGGTAGAGGTCGAGGCGGTGGCGGATGACGGCTTCATTGTCGTCAGACCGGCCGGTCTCCTTGGCACGGCCGAGGAGGCGGCTGACCAGTTCCTCGTCGTCGGCAGTCAGCTGGAGCACGACGTCGAGCTCCTGCTGGGTCTCGGCGAGGATGTTGTCCAGGTAGTCCACCTGTGCCGTGGTGCGGGGGTAGCCGTCCAGGAGGAAGCCGTTCTCGACGTCGCTCTCGCTCAGACGGTCCCGAACCATCTTGTTGGTGACGCTGTCCGGTACGAAGTCACCGGCGTCCATGTACTTCTTGGCCTCCAGGCCAAGGGGGGTCTCTCCCTTGACGTTGGCACGGAAAATGTCGCCAGTGGAGATGGCGACTACGCCGAGCCGCGCGGAAATCCGTTCAGCCTGCGTACCCTTGCCCGAACCCGGAGGTCCAATGATCAGCATTCTCGTCATCGCAAAAGCCCTTCATAGTGACGTTGTTGTAGCTGCGCATCAATCTGCTTCACGGTTTCCAAGCCCACACCCACCATGATCAGGATTGAGGTGCCACCGAACGGGAAGTTCTGGTTGGCGTTGATCAGGACGAGTGCAACCAGCGGAATGAGTGCCACGAAGCCCAGGTAAAGAGCTCCCGGCAAAGTAATCCTGGAAAGCACGTACTGCAGATAATCCGCGGTCGGTTTACCCGCCCGGATGCCCGGAATGAATCCCCCGTACTTCTTCATGTTGTCCGACACTTCTTCAGGGTTGAAGGTGATGGCCACGTAGAAGTAGGTGAAAAAAACGATCATGGCGAAGTAGAGAGCCATGTAGATGGGGTGGTCGCCCTTGGTGAGGTTGTTGTTGATCCACTCAACCCAGGGGGCCATCTGCTCTCCCGCCTGCGGCTGGTTGAACTGTGCAATCAGACCAGGCAGGTACAGCATGGAGGACGCGAAGATGACGGGCACGACGCCGGCCATGTTCACCTTGATGGGAATGTAGGTGCTGGTCCCGCCGACAGTGCGGCGGCCAATCATGCGCTTGGCGTATTGCACCGGGACGCGCCTCTGGGACTGTTCGACGAACACCACCAGCGCCACCGTGACCAGGCCGATGGCAAGGACGATGAAGAAGGTTCCGGGGCCCTGCGCGGTCCAGATGGCACCCAGCGACTGCGGGAAGCCTGCAGCGATCGAGGTGAAGATGAGCAGCGACATGCCGTTGCCCACGCCCTTCTCCGTCACGAGCTCGCCCATCCACATGATGAGTCCGGTGCCTGCGGTCAACGTGATGATGATGAGGATCGTGGTGATGATGCTCTCATCAGGGATGATCGGCAGGTTGCAGCCGGGCAGCAACTGGCCGGAACGGGCCAGGGATACCAGGGTGGTGGCATTGAGCAGACCCAGCGCGATGGTGAGATACCGGGTGTACTGCGTCAGTTTCGATTGGCCGGAGGAACCTTCCTCGTACAACTGCTGGAACCGGGGAATGACCACCCGAAGCAGCTGAACGATGATGCTCGCCGTAATGTACGGCATAATACCGAGCGCAAAGATGGAAACCTGCAGCAAGGCACCGCCGCTGAACAGGTTCACCAGCTGGTAGATGCCCTGCGAGGTGTCACCGGTGTCTAAGCATTGCTGGACATTCTGGTAGTTCACACCAGGCGAGGGGATGAAAGCTCCCAAGCGGAAGATTGTGATGATTCCCAGCGTGAACAACAACTTGCGTCGCAAATCGGGCGTCCGAAACGCCCGGCCGAATGCGCTTAGCAAGCGTCCTCCTGAGGTAAAGGTACAAGGATGTAGATGGGGTTAAGGAAACCCAACAATCGAGTCTAGCTGCTACGGACGCCGTCAGAATAATCGAGAGTCCACAACCAACAAAAAAATCCCGGTACACAGGGCCTCAGGCCCCGCGTACCGGGATTTTTTCTTACTGCGGGCAAGAGCCCCACGGGGTCTTAGAGAACCGTGGTGCTTCCGCCTGCTGCAGCGATCTTGTCAGCAGCGCTGGAAGAGAAAGCGTGGGCGGTGACGTCAACCTTGACGGTGATGTCGCCGGTGCCCAGCACCTTCACGGGCTGGTTCTTACGAACGGCACCCTTCTCAACCAGGGACTCAACGGTGACAGCGCCACCTTCCGGGAACAGCTCGTTGAGCTTCTCCAGGTTGACAACCTGGAACTCAACCCGGAACGGGTTCTTGAAGCCGCGCAGCTTCGGCAGGCGCATGTGCAGCGGCAACTGGCCGCCGGCAAAGCCAGCCTTGACCTGGTAGCGGGCCTTCGTACCCTTGGTACCGCGACCGGCAGTCTTACCCTTGGAGCCTTCACCACGACCAACACGGGTCTTGGAAGTCTTGGCACCGGGGGCAGGACGCAGGTGGTGGACCTTCAGAGCGTTCTGCTTTTCAGCGGTCTCGTTCTCGGCCATTACTTCGCCTCCTCTACATTCACGAGGTGCGGAACCGTGTTGAGCATGCCAACGGTCACGGCGTCAGCGGTACGGACAACGGTGTGTCCGATGCGCTTGAGGCCGAGGGACCGAAGGGTGTCGCGCTGGTTCTGCTTGGCGCCAATGACGCCCTTGATCTGGGTGATTTCCAACTTGGCGTCGGAAGGAGTCAGGTTCTTAGCCATGACTAGACACCTGCCTTCTGGTTCTGGAGCGCACGCACCAGGGCAACCGGAGCAACCTCGTCCAGCGGCAGGCCACGGCGGGCAGCCACGGAAGCGGGCTCTTCGAGCTGCTTCAGGGCGTCAACGGTCGCGTGAACGATGTTGATCGCGTTGGAGGAACCGAGCGACTTGGAGAGGATGTCGTGGATACCCACGCACTCCAGTACCGCACGGACCGGACCACCGGCGATAACACCGGTACCGGCGGAAGCCGGACGCAGCAGGACAACGCCTGCAGCAGCCTCACCCTGCACGCGGTGCGGGATGGTGTTGCCAACGCGGGGAACGCGGAAGAAGGACTTCTTGGCCTCTTCAACGCCCTTGGCGATAGCAGCGGGAACTTCCTTGGCCTTGCCGTAGCCGACGCCAACCATGCCGTTACCGTCACCGACGACGACGAGAGCGGTGAAGCTGAAGCGACGACCACCCTTGACGACCTTGGCAACGCGGTTGATGGTTACAACACGCTCTACGAACTGGCTCTTCTCAGCGTCGCGACCGCCGTCGCGGCCACCACGGCCACCACGGTCGCCGCGGCCCTGGCCACGCTCGCCGCGCTCACCACGACGTCCGCCGCGGCGGTCGTCGGTAGCGGGTGCGGTCTCAGTTGCTTCAGCAGCTACAGCTTCAGTCACCTGAATGTCCTTTTCGTTGTTTTCAGCGGTCACAGTGCCAGCCCACCTTCGCGAGCACCGTCAGCGACGGCGGCGATGCGGCCGTGGTACTTGTTACCGCCACGGTCGAAGACAACAGCTTCGATGCCTGCAGCCTTTGCGCGCTCTGCAACGAGCTCGCCAACGCGCTTGGCCTTGGCAGTCTTGTCGCCTTCGAGTGCACGCAGGTCAGCTTCCAGGGTGGAAGCCGAAGCCACGGTTACGCCCTTGCTGTCATCGACAACCTGAACGAATACGTGACGTGCCGAACGGTTGACGACCAGACGAGGACGTACGGCCGTACCGGCGATGCGCTTGCGGATACGAAGCTGGCGACGGCTGCGTGCAGCAGACTTGCTCTTGTTCGAACGCTTCTTGTTAATTGCGATGGCCATGGTTTACTTACCAGCCTTTCCGACCTTGCGGCGGATGACTTCGCCGGCGTAACGGACACCCTTGCCCTTGTAGGGGTCAGGCTTGCGCAGCTTGCGAATGTTGGCAGCAACCTCGCCCACCTGCTGCTTGTTGATACCCGAAACAGAGAGCTTGGTGGGGCCCTCCACAGCGAAGGTGATGCCCTCAGGTGCCGAGACGTTGACAGGGTGGCTGTAGCCGAGAGCGAACTCCAGGTCAGAACCCTTGGCCTGAACGCGGTAACCGGTACCAACGATTTCAAGCTTCTTCTCGTAGCCCTCGGTAACGCCCTGGATCATGTTGGCGATCAGGGTGCGGGTCAGGCCGTGCAGCGAACGCGAGTTGCGCTCGTCGTTCGGGCGGGTGACCGTGAGAGTGTTCTCTTCGAGGGAAACCTCGATCGGGCTGGCAACAGTGTGGCTCAGCTCGCCCTTGGCACCCTTGACGCTGATGACGGAGCCATCGAGCTTGACCTCAACGCCGGCAGGAACGGTGATGGGGAGACGTCCAATACGTGACATTATTCTCTTCCTTTCCCGTTACCAGACGTACGCGAGGACTTCGCCGCCCACGCCCTTCTTGCCGGCCTGCTTGTCAGTCAGGAGGCCGGAAGAGGTGGACAGGATTGCGATACCCAGGCCACCCAGCACGTGAGGCAGGTTGGTGGACTTCGCGTAAACGCGGAGACCCGGCTTGGAGATGCGGCGGACACCGGCGATCGAACGCTCGCGGTTCGGTCCGAACTTCAGGCTGATGGTCAGCTTCTTGCCAACCTCTGCGTCCTCTTCCTTCCAGTCAGCGATGAAGCCTTCTGCCTTCAGGATGTCGGCAACGCGTGCCTTCAGCTTGCTGTACGGCATGGACACGGTGTCGTGGTATGCCGAGTTTGCATTGCGCAGACGCGTAAGCATGTCTGCGACAGGATCTGTCATAGTCATTGTGGGCTATAGCCCTTCCTCGTAACGGTTTCCGCTGCGCTGCCCTTGCGGGTCGGCGCGGCCGGACCTGATACGTAGTTAGTTTTCAGTCTTGAACGGGAAACCAAGCGCCTTGAGCAGCGCGCGGCCTTCGTCGTCGGTCTTGGCGGTGGTGACGACCGTGATGTCCATACCGCGAACGCGGTCAATGGAGTCCTGGTCGATTTCGTGGAACATAACCTGCTCGGTCAGACCGAAGGTGTAGTTGCCGTTGCCATCGAACTGCTTGCCGTTGAGGCCGCGGAAGTCACGGATACGCGGCAGGGCCAGCGATACCAGACGGTCCACGAATTCCCACATGCGGTCGCCACGCAGGGTTGCGTGTGCACCGATCGGCATGCCTTCGCGCAGCTTGAACTGTGCGATCGACTTGCGGGCCTTGGTTACCTGCGGCTTCTGGCCGGTGATGAGGGTGAGGTCGCGGACAGCGCCGTCGATCAGCTTGGAGTCCTTGGCGGCATCTCCAACACCCATGTTCACAACGACCTTCACCAGACGGGGAACCTGGTTGACGTTCGCGTAGTTGAACTCGTCCTGCAGGGACTTCTTGATGGTCTCTGCGTACTTCGTCTTCAGACGAGGAACGATCTTGGTTGCGACAGTGGTCTCGCTCATTAGATGTCCTTCCCGGTGGCCTTGGACACGCGGATACGAACGGTCTTGGTACGGCCGTCCTTCTCAACGGTGTCGAGACGGAAACCAACGCGGGTCGGCTTCTTGGTGGTCGGGTCTACCAGAGCGACGTTTGAAATGTGGATCGGGGCTTCAACAACCTCGATGCCACCGGTCTTGGTGCCGCGCTGCGACTGTCCGACCTTGGTGTGCTTGGTGACGCGGTTGATTCCTTCTACCAGCACGCGGTTGGTGTCAGGGAATACGCGCAGGACCTTGCCCTGCTTGCCGCGGTCGCCGCCGCGTTCCTGCTTCGCGCCGGTGATGACCTGAACGAGGTCACCCTTCTTGATCTTAGCCATGGACTAGAGCACCTCCGGGGCCAGCGAAACGATCTTCATGAACTTCTTGTCGCGAAGTTCACGACCAACCGGGCCGAAGATACGGGTGCCGCGGGGGTCACCGTCGTTCTTCAGGATCACAGCTGCGTTCTCATCAAACTTGATGTAGGAACCATCCGCACGGCGGCGTTCCTTCTTGGTACGAACGATGACAGCCTTGACGACGTCACCCTTCTTTACGTTGCCGCCAGGGATAGCGTCCTTGACGGTTGCGACGATGACGTCGCCGATGCCTGCGTAGCGACGGCCGGATCCACCGAGAACGCGAATGGTAAGGATTTCCTTAGCACCCGTGTTGTCGGCGACCTTCAGTCGCGACTCCTGCTGAATCAATTTTTACTCCTTGCGTCGCGCCGGTTCTCAGACCGAAAACATGCATACGGAATGAGCCTTGCGGAACGGTTGATCGGGGTGTCTCTGGACCTGCCTGGATTTTGCCAGAACAGGCCTAAACGCCCGTGCCACGAGCATCAGCTTCCCTTGCAGAAAACTCTGCGCGGGGCAGTATGCAGCGGCACGATTGTTTACGAGGTGGTTGATGACGCGCAAATGGCGCCATACAAACTCAAAATCTTAGCACGTTCAGCAGCCATACCATAACTGGCCGGAACAGCGGAAGGGCCCGCGCTCCAAACGGAACGCGGGCCCTTCCAGTAAGCCCAACCGGACGTTGTCCGGCGTCGGATTTACTTGGCCTTCTCGAGGATCTCCACCAGGCGGAACCGCTTGGTAGCGGACAGCGGGCGGGTCTCGGCGATCAGAACGAGGTCGCCGATGCCGGCGGTGTTCTGCTCGTCGTGAGCCTTGATCTTCGAGGTGCGGCGAATAACCTTGCCGTAAAGAGCGTGCTTCACGCGGTCTTCAACCTCAACAACGATGGTCTTTTCCATCTTGTCGGAGACTACGTAGCCGCGACGCGTCTTACGGTAACCGCGCTGCTGCTCAGCGCTGGCTGCTGCTTCCGTCACGTTTTCCTTCTCGCTCACTTGGCATCCTCTCCAGCTTCAACCTCGGCCGTTTCAGCCTTGGCAGCCTTCTTGGACTTCTTTTCTTCCTTGGCTTCCACAACCGGTGCGGCAACCTCGGCACGAATGCCCAGCTCGCGCTCACGAAGAACGGTGTAGATGCGTGCGATGTCCTTCTTTACCGCGCGCAGACGACCGTGGTTCTCCAGCTGGCCGGTGGCGGACTGGAAACGCAGGTTGAACAGCTCTTCCTTGGACTTGCGGAGTTCTTCAACGAGACGCTCGTTGTCGAAACCGTCCAGCTGTGCGGGTGCGAGATCCTTCGACCCTACTGCCATTTCTATTCACCACCTTCGCGACGCACAATGCGTGCCTTCAACGGCAGCTTGTGGATTGCCAGGCGCAGGGCCTCGCGAGCTACCTCTTCATTGACACCGGAGAGTTCGAACAGAACCCGGCCCGGCTTGACGTTTGCGACCCACCATTCCGGAGAACCCTTACCGGAACCCATACGGGTTTCAGCAGGCTTCTTCGTCAGCGGACGGTCCGGGTAGATGTTGATCCAGACCTTGCCGCCACGCTTGATGTGGCGGGTCATTGCGATACGAGCGGACTCGATCTGACGGTTGGTGACGTATGCCGGGCTCAGGGCCTGGATGCCGTACTCACCGAAAGTGACCTTGGTGCCGCCCGTAGCAGCGCCGGAACGACCCGGGTGGTGCTGCTTACGGTGCTTGACTCGACGTGGGATAAGCATTTAAGCCTGTCCTCCTTCTGCTGCAGGAGCAGCAGCTTCAGCGGCCGGTGCTTCAACGGCAGCAGGTGCTGCCTCGGCTGCCGGACGGTCGTTACGACGACGGCGGTCGCCACCCGGGCGGCCCGGACGGTCTCCTCCACGGCCGCGGGACGGAGCAGCAGCTGCCTGCTGAGCCAGTTCCTTGGCGGTGACGTCACCCTTGTAGATCCAAACCTTCACGCCAATGCGGCCGAAGGTGGTCTTGGCTTCGTAGAAGCCGTAGTCGATGTTCGCGCGGAGGGTGTGCAGGGGCACACGGCCTTCGCGGTAGAACTCCGAGCGGGACATTTCTGCGCCGCCCAGACGGCCCGAGCAAGCAACACGGATGCCCTTGGCACCTGCGCGCTGTGCGGACTGCATGGCCTTCTTCATTGCACGGCGGAATGCCACGCGGGAAGTCAGCTGCTCAGCGATGCCCTGGGCAACAAGCTGTGCTTCGATCTCGGGGTTCTTGACCTCGAGGATGTTCAGCTGGACCTGCTTGCCGGTGAGCTTCTCGAGCTCGCCGCGGATGCGGTCTGCTTCAGCGCCGCGGCGGCCGATGACGATGCCCGGACGTGCCGTGTGGATGTCCACGCGGACGCGGTCACGGGTGCGCTCGATCTCGACCTTGGCGATGCCGGCGCGCTCCATGCCGGTGGACATGAGCTGACGGATCTTGATGTCCTCGCGGACGAAGTCCTTGTAGCGCTGTCCCGGCTTGTTGCTGTCAGCAAACCAGTGCGAAACGTGGTCGGTGGTGATGCCGAGTCGGAACCCGTGCGGGTTTACTTTCTGTCCCACTTAGCGAGCCTCCTCTTTCTCCGGGGTTGCGACGACCACGGTGATGTGGCTGGTCCGCTTCTTGATGCGGTAGGCGCGGCCCTGGGCACGCGGCTGGAACCGCTTCATGGTCGGGCCCTCATCAACGAATGCTTCGCTGATGAAGAGGTCGCTGTCGTCGAATGCAACGCCATCGCGGTCCGCGAGAACGCGGGCGTTGGCCATTGCCGACTGAAGTACCTTGAATACCGGCTCCGAAGCTGCCTGGGGGGCAAACTTCAGAATTGCCAGAGCCTCATTCGCTTGCTTGCCACGAACAAGGTTGACGACGCGCCGGGCCTTCATAGGCGTTACGCGGATGTGACGCGCAATTGCCTTGGCTTCCATTGCTTTCCTTCTCTCGTCTAAGACGTAAGGTCAGGCGCCTAGCGGCGCTTGCCCTTACGGTCGTCCTTAACATGGCCGCGGAAAGTCCGCGTAGGAGCGAATTCGCCGAGCTTGTGCCCGACCATCGACTCAGTGACAAACACCGGGATGTGCTTGCGGCCGTCGTGTACGGCGATCGTGTGCCCGAGCATGTCGGGGATGATCATCGAACGACGGGACCAGGTCTTGATGACGTTCTTGGTGCCCTTTTCGTTTTCCCGTGCGACCTTCACAAAGAGGTGCTGGTCAACGAAAGGACCTTTTTTCAGGCTGCGTGGCATGTGTCCAGGCTCCTATCGCTTGTTCTTGCCAGTACGGCGGCGACGAACAATAAGCTTGTCGCTCTCTTTGTTCGGGCGGCGGGTACGGCCCTCGGGCTTGCCGTTCGGGTTGACCGGGTGGCGACCACCGGAAGTCTTACCTTCACCACCACCGTGCGGGTGGTCAACCGGGTTCATGGCTACACCACGGACGGTCGGGCGAACGCCCTTCCAGCGCATACGGCCGGCCTTGCCCCAGTTGATGTTCGACTGCTCGGCGTTGCCGACCTCGCCGACGGTTGCGCGGCAGCGCACGTCAACGTTGCGGATTTCACCGGAGGGCAGACGCAGCTGGGCGAAACGGCCTTCCTTGGCGACGAGCTGGACCGAAGCACCTGCGGAGCGGGCCATCTTGGCGCCGCCACCCGGACGCAGTTCAACTGCGTGGATCACGGTACCGACGGGGATGTTGCGCAGCGGCAGGTTGTTGCCCGGCTTGATGTCAGCGTCGGGGCCAGCCTCGACGAAGTCACCCTGGGACAGCTTGTTCGGAGCGATGATGTAACGCTTGGTGCCATCAACATAGTGCAGGAGGGCGATGCGAGCCGTGCGGTTCGGATCGTACTCGATTTCGGCAACGCGGGCGTTGATGCCGTCCTTGTCGTGACGACGGAAGTCGATCAGACGGTACTGGCGCTTGTGTCCGCCACCCTTGTGACGGGTGGTGATCTTACCGGTGTTGTTACGGCCGCCGGTCTTGTGCAGCGGACGCAGCAACGACTTTTCCGGAGTCGACCGCGTGATTTCAGCAAAGTCGGCTACGCTCGAGCCACGACGGCCCGGGGTAGTCGGCTTGTATTTACGGATTCCCATAATTTAATTCCTCGTTAAAGTGGTCTCCGCTACGCGAGCGGACCGCCGAAGATGTCGATTGTGCCTTCTTTGAGGGTGACAATGGCACGCTTGGTGCTCTTGCGCTGTCCCCAGCCGAATTTGGTGCGCTTGCGCTTACCGGCACGGTTGATGGTGTTGATCGATTCGACCTTGACGGAGAAGATCTTCTCCACGGCCAGCTTGATCTCGGTCTTGTTCGAGCGGGGGTCCACCAGGAAGGTGTACTTGCCTTCGTCGATCAGACCGTAGCTCTTTTCCGAAACGACGGGTGCAAGCACGACGTCGCGCGGGTCCTTGATGGTGGTTACGCTCACTTGGAGGCCTCCTCGTTCTTTGCCTTGTCAGCGACGAACGCGTCGAAAGCAGCCTTGGTGAAGACCACGTCGTCGGAGATGAGCACGTCGTAGGTGTTCAGCTGGTCTGCGTACAGAACGTGAACATCTGCGAGGTTGCGCACGGACAGTGCAGCAACGTCTTCGGCGCGCTCGATTACGACGAGCAGGTTCTTGCGCTCGGAGACTGCACGCAGCGACGCCAGTGCTTCCTTGGCGGACGGCTTGGTGCCGGCAACCAGGGCTTCAATAACGTGGATGCGGCCGTTGCGGGCGCGGTCAGAGAGGGCGCCACGGAGAGCAGCAGCCTTCATCTTCTTGGGGGTGCGCTGGCTGTAGTCGCGCGGGGTCGGACCGTGGACGATGCCACCGCCGGTCATGTGGGGAGCACGGATGGAACCCTGACGGGCGCGACCGGTGCCCTTCTGCTTGAACGGCTTGCGACCTGCACCGGAAACCTCGGCGCGGGTCTTGGTCTTGTGGGTACCCTGGCGCGCAGCAGCGAGCTGTGCGACGACGACCTGGTGCAGCAGGGGCACGTTGGTCTGGACGTCGAAGATCTCTGCAGGCAGGTCTACCTTGACAGTGCTAGTCATTTAACTAGGCTCCCTTCACGGCGGAACGTACGAGTACGACCTGGCCGCGGGCACCGGGGACGGCACCCTTGATAAGGAGCAGCGACTTCTCGACGTCAACAGCGTGAACGGTGAGGTTCAGGGTGGTGTGACGTACGGCGCCCATGCGGCCGGCCATTTTCAGACCCTTGAAGACGCGGCTCGGGGTGGATGCGCCACCGATGGAGCCAGGCTTACGGTGGTTCTTGTGGGCACCGTGGGAAGCGCCGACACCGGAGAAGCCGTGACGCTTCATAACACCGGCAAAGCCCTTACCCTTGGAGGTGCCGACGACGTCGATCTTCTGGCCGGCTTCGAAGATCTCAACAGAGAGCTCCTGGCCCAGCTCGTAGGATGCGGCGTCTGCGGTACGCAGTTCGACGACGTGGCGGCGAGGAGTTACGCCGGCCTTCTCAAAGTGACCAGCCAGCGGCTTGGTGACCTTGCGGGGGTCGATCTGGCCGTAGCCGATCTGTACGGCGACGTAGCCATCGGCCTCTGCGTTGCGCAGCTGGGTGATGACGTTGGAGTCAGCCTGGACAACAGTTACCGGGATGAGCTTGTTGTTCTCGTCCCAGACCTGGGTCATGCCGAGCTTCGTGCCCAGCAGGCCCTTCACGTTACGGGTTGCGGTCATAGTCTCTCAGCACCTCCCTAGAGCTTGATTTCGATGTTCACGTCTGCAGGCAGGTCGAGACGCATAAGCGAGTCAACGGCCTTCGGCGTGGGGTCGATGATGTCGATCAGACGCTTGTGAGTACGCATTTCGAAGTGCTCACGGCTGTCCTTGTACTTGTGCGGAGAGCGAATAACGCAGTAAACGTTCTTCTCCGTCGGCAGCGGCACCGGGCCGACTACCGTTGCGCCTGCGCGCGTGACCGTCTCAACGATCTTCCGCGCTGAAACATCAATGACCTCGTGGTCATATGACTTCAGCCGGATGCGGATTTTTTGTCCCGCCATGTCGCCTGACTCTCTTTCAGCTAGTGCTGCTCTAGTTAGGGCTGCTCTGTTTACTTACCTGTTGATGTGGCCGCCGAAGCGTTTGAGGTTGTACCACCACACGCCGCACAAGCTGAATCCGGAAACTCCGGGTTCCTCAACCTGCCGGCGCACCGACCCCCGCGGTCGGGCGTGTCGCGATTTTCACGCAAACTCGACCGCATTCCATGGGGTTCAGGGTTATGTTTGGGCTTCAGCTTGGACCCTGACATCCGGCATTATCCGAATCGGGACACGAAGAAGCGCTTGAACAACTCATCCAGTATGCCGGAAATATGGACCAAAGGCTAATCGAGGGCTCGCGGCCCATTGCCAGTGGCGGCAGCAGCTATGGATGATAAATGCATGACTGTCCAGGATACGGGTTCCGTAGAGGATTTGGCGGCACGCCTCCGCCCCGGTTTCACCTTGGGCGTCGCGACCGCAGCCTTCCAGATCGAAGGCAGCTTGACTGCGGATGGCCGGGGCCCTGCAGGATGGGACGCCTTCGCGGAGAAGCCGGGAACAATCGTCGACGGCGGCTCTCCCGCGATCGCTTGCGACCATTACAACCGTGCAGACGAAGACATCGCCCTGATGCAGGAGCTCGGCGTCGATTCCTACCGGTTCTCCTTGTCGTGGCCGAGGATCCAGCCGGAGGGGAAGGGCGCCGTCAATCCCCGTGGCCTTGAGTTCTACGACCGGCTGATCGACAAGCTGCTGGCCGCCGGGATCTCTCCCATGGTGACCGTGTACCACTGGGACACGCCGCTTCCCTTGGAACATGCCGGCGGCTGGCTGAACCGTGAGACCGCCCATCGCTTTGCCGAGTACAGCGCGATCGTTGCCGAGCGGTACGGCGACCGGGTGGATTCTTGGGTAACCGTGAATGAGCCTGTCTCGGTGACCTTGCAGGGGTACGCACTGGGCGCCCACTCCCCCGGCAACCAGCTTCTGTTCGATTGCCTCCCGGCAGCCCATCACCAGTTGCTTGGCCACGGGCTCGCGGTTCAGGCACTGCGGGCTGCCGGCGTTTCCGGACAGATCGGCATTTCCAACATGCATTCGCCCGTTCGGCCGGCCAGCAACAAACTTTCCGATCGGCTCATGTCCGATGCCCTCGACATGATCCTCAACCGCATCTATGCCGACGCCATCCTCCTGGGCGAATACCCGAAGCCGCCGCTGGCCCTTTCGCCACTGTTCCGTTCCTTGGGCCCGGTGCAGGATGACGACTTGAAGACCATTAGCCAGCCGTTGGACTTCTACGGCCTCAACTACTACTACCCGCTCAAGGTTGCGTCCGGCTCCGGTCCTGCCGAAATCCCGACTGGAGCTGCACAAGAGATGGTGAACGTGCCGTTCCATCTTGCGGTATACGACGAATATGAGACCACCGGATTCGGATGGCCCGAGGCGCCGGATCAGTTGACCACCCTTTTGCAGGAAATGCAGCAGAGGTACGGGGAGGCACTTCCACCCATTTACATCACGGAAGGCGGTGCAAGCTTCCCCGAGCCCGACCACGTGACCAGCCCGCTCCAGGACACCAACAGGATTACGTACCTGGCTGAGCACCTGGGCCATGCGCTAACGGCAACAGGCCCGGGCGGGGACGCGGAGGGAATCGACCTCCGCGGCTACTACGTGTGGACGTTGATGGACAACTTTGAGTGGGCCGCGGGTTATTCGCAGCGTTTCGGCTTGGTTCACGTGGACTTCGACACCTTGGAACGAACGCCCAAAGAGTCGTTCTACTGGCTGCGGTCCTTGGAACGGGCGCGCCGCCGCGAACAACAGCTGTAGTCCAAGCGGGTTAAAACCTCTGCCCGTGAGCGTAAAACGCTTTGCCGCCCGAGTGCTATTTGTTTTTGTTGGCCCGGTTGATCCGCTTCGCCCGGTCGATTTCGTGCCGGAAGTACTTCCGGCCCCACACAACAGAGCCGGCGATGGCTGCGATAACGACCAGAAAAATCAGGAATTCCATGGTGATCCTCTCTTTGGGAGCAACACTATCCGACTCGGTCGTGCGTGTGCTCCCCGCCCTTCGGGCCAACCACGCCCGGCTCTTGGGGCCGACTGTTCAGACGCCAGACAGCCAGGACGATCAGCACTATGGCAACAAGTGCCAGCATCGCAAAAGCATACGAACGCAGGGCCCACATCACGCTCGCTGCCACGCCCACGGCACCCCAGCCGACGAATAGCCGCTCGGACAGCAACAGCCCGGCCCCGAGGAGGACCGCGTGCACCGCCAGAACGTAGATCTGTTGCGACGGTGTCCCAGCGAAGATGGTTGCCAAAGAACTGAGGGACAGGACACCGGAAGCCATCCCCAACCTCGACCGCCCGGCCGCGCGCTGCTTCTGGTTGTAGCGCAGGCCTGCTAAAACTGCGCCGGCCACAACGAACCACTGGGCAGCCCAGAACCAATCCGGCCTGGTGCTGTCCACAAAGATCACCGCCCGCTGGAAGGCCACAACAACCACCACGGTTCCCACCTCGGCGGCCAGGTGCTTCCCAACGGGAATTTCCACCACCAGGAGGACAGCGGCCGCCGCCGTCAGGAATGCACCGGTGAAGGCGGTTTCGTCATGCACCAGCCCAAGGATGGCCGTGGCCAGAAGCCCGGCCCCGGTTGTCGCTGAGAGCGAGTAGCGCCTCCACGGCTCGGCCGTGATGGCCGGCCCTCCCAGCAGCCGCCATACGTAGAGGATCAAGCCCGTCCCAACTCCTCCGACGAGCCAAGGCAAGAGGTCAGGCCACGCGCCGGTAAATGCCGTAGTAGCTCCGGATTCGTTCAGCCAACCCTCGACGCCCGTTACCGCCCCCACCAGTGTTGTGGACGCGGCCGCGGCGTAGAAACGGGGACGGTCCTCCAGATGCGAACCTGCATAGAAGACGAGGGCCACGGTCAGGACGGCCAGACCCGTAAGGATGCGGCTGGCATCGACCGAGAAGATGCCGGCCACCGATGCGAAGAACAACGCGCTGGCGAACCAGGACCACTTCAGCTGCGGGCGGGCGGGGCTTGTACTCAAGCGGCCGAGGAAGACCCTTAGCGCAGTGAGGCCAGCAGCCAGGCCCAAGAGTACGGCCGGCACGTGGAGTTCACTGAGGACGGCCTGGTGCAGCCAAGTACCCGAGGGAAAGGTCAACGCGGGACCGGCGCCTACAACCACCCCGGCCACGGCAACCACTCCGGCATACAACGCCGCTGCATGGCGCTGGTCCCGCCATACGAGTGCTGCTGCAACGATGGCCAGGGTCAGTTCGCACAGAACCACCCAGCGTCCACCGCCGTCGAAATCCCAGGCCCAAAGGTACCAGCACGGAAGCAGCAGCTGGACAACGAGCCCCGCCCACAAGGCTTCCTTCAGCAGCGGCGAGCCGTCGAAACGCCGCCGGACGATGGGATGCAGTGCGATCTGGATGAAGACGAGACCGGCCAGTGCCAATGAAGCAGCTGCTGCGGATTCGGCGGCGTCAGCGACCACAATCGTCGCGAAGGCCGTGAAAAGCACCCGGCCTGCCAGGAGATAGGCTCCGCGCAATCGTGCTTCGCGCGTCAGCCCAACCATGAAGCCTGCGTAGGCGGTAAAGAGCCCCAGCAGGATTTCAACATCGCGGACATTGTGCCCGCGAACAACCAAAAGGTGCATGGCGGCAGGAGCCAATAGCCATGCCACACGGTGCTTGCGCAGCATGACGGCGGCGACGAGAGCCCCCGCTGCGGTGATGATGGCTGCGGCTCCGGGCTGCCACCCGTCGTGCGGTGAAGAATGCAGCACCACGGGGAACCTCAGGGCGGCGGTGGCGATCGACATCAAGGCCAACAACACGCCCGCATCAACCATCAGCAGGCTCAAGGACATCGCCTTGCGGCCTACCGCCAATACCGCCACCAATTGCGCGCCGAGCACCCAGACGATGACCGTTGCGGGCGTTGCCTCCTCGCCGCCCACGGAAAGTGCGTAGCCCGCACTGGAGAGATCCACGTAGGCCGAAGCAGCCAGCACTGTGGCGGTAGCCCGCGCGAGCCACCAGTAGCACTGGCGATGCATGGATCCGGGAAGGCGCAAGGCAGTGACAACGAAGTACATAGCAAGGGCCAGCAGCGCAAAGTTCCCGATCCCCCGGGAAACCACCGCAGCACCAACTACCGCGGAGACCATGCCAGCGGCAGGTGCCAGGAACTCCATCCCGTTCGGGCGCCATGACTCCGGCGCCCCGCTGCCCGCCCGGCTCGCCCTGCCCGCCGGAGATACAGGGGGAAACGCGAGCATGCCGGCCATAAGACCGCCCGCCAGGACCGCGAGCACTCCTGCCGCCACGACCGGATGGCCGGGCGCTTTGTCCAGGACGGTAAGGACCACCAGAGCGGTGATGCCCACGCCGCCAAACGCCAAGGCGCTGATTTGCGGGGCCAGCAGACCAACCCCCCAGCGCTCGAACGCAGCGCCAAGTACTTGCTGGGCCGCGCACACTACAACCAATGCAAGAGTTGTTAGGGCGGCAGCGTCCGGACGTTCCGGGTAAAGCGCGGTGATGAGGAAGGGAACTGCGAGGCTAAGGGCAATCCGCCCGGAAAGCACAAGCGTCTTGCGGTACACACCCTGGGCTCGCAGCGCCAGGCCGAACCAAAACAGGCCCGAGGAAGCGAACATCGCGAAGAGTGGCCACGCGCCCAGCATGGGGGCCAGGGCCGAGGCGGCGGCAACGACGGCTGCCGGGGCAAAAGCCACTCCCCCGCGTAGCTTCCACCCCAGGGGCATTGAGGTTGCCAAGACGACGTAGAAGGCCGTGTACGCGGGTAGTTCCGAGGTACTGAATGCGAGCACGATCGCGAGGACAAGGGCCACCACGAGCTGCAGGCCCAGGCATGAGACAGCGTCCGTCCACCACGTCTTTGGAGATATCCGCTGCCCGGCGAAAGCCAGAATGAGAGCCTGAATCCCGAGGCATAGGACCGCTGCCAGCAAAGCCTGGCTGACCTCTCCCGTGACATCCCACACCACGGCGATGATGGCGAGGGAGAACGCTGCCCTGGCGGCGTAGAAGTACAACGTTCGGAACTTCAGGTCAGGAACCCACAGCATGACAGCGAAATAGGCGCCGCACATCGCCATCACAAGGGAGTACTCCCCCTTGGCCATGAGGTTGGGAGTCAACGTGGCGGCTACACCCACCGCAGGAACCACAAACGGATGCAGCGCCATCAGTGGACGTATGTAGAGCGGCGGAATCCACCGCGGGCGCAAGATGGCTGCCAGGGTCAACAAAACGGCGACGCCAATCAGGGCCGTGAAGTACCACACGAGGGCCCCACCCAGCACCGAAACACCTGACCACGCCGTGGAAACCACAAAGCTGAGCGAGAGGGCTGCCAGGACCTTGTTATCCAAGCGGATCGCCGCATAGACGTAGGCAATCGTGCCGAGGACAGACGTCACCAGCCACGCGAGGGGCCCGTTGTGCAAAGCGAAGCTGTACATGGCCAGGCCGGTAACAGGGACCAGTGCCAAGCCTGTTCCGGTGAAGGCCATTGCCGCGGGGCGGAGACGCGGAACGCGTGGGTGAAGCACGAGTCCTGCGGCATAGAAGAGCACCGTGATAAGCCAAATGGCAACAAAACGAAGGGACTCAGGCAGGCTCGTACCCACAAAAAGTGCCCCGGCCGCGACCAAGAGGAGGCTCGCCACATAGAGGGTGATGTTGATGTTTTGCCGGTCGCGCTTCTCTTTGCGCTGAGCAGCCTCTTGGGGAGTCTCACCCTGCCAGGGCGGCGCAGCTTGCGGTGGCGGCTGCATCTGCCCGGGACCTCCGGGAGCTTTGGGTATGGGGGCTGGAAGAACTACGCGTTGCGGCGCGGCACCCTGGGGCGGAGCGAACCCTGCAGCCGGACGCAGCGGCTCGTAGACCGAGTAGCCCTGCACCGGGGATCCGTGAACCGGGCGCGGTGCCGCAGGACGCTCAGGGGCAGGACGCTCGGGGGCCGGACGCACAGGGGCAGCTTGCGTCACGACCGATGGCGCAGCAGCCGCTGTCGGCTGGACAGTCTGCGGAAGGGCTGCCTCGCCCTGCTTCGCTTGCGCCGTCTTGGCTACGGCGTCTTGCCAGCCAGCCAGATGCCCCGCGAGGTATGCCGCACGGTAAGCATCATCGTCGTCCCTCGCCGCACCGCTCCGTGAGCCTGCAACACAGCGGCCCCGAGCCACACCGAGGGCGTAGGCCCCGGCGCTAAGGCCGGCAAGGAACAGCAAGACGACGACGGTCAGGAACCCCAGCACGGCAACTCCAAAGGTGAGTCCGGGCAGACCGCCCGGTTTATCCATTCGATAGAGAAATCATAACAAAGAAGAACCCCACCGCCGAAGCGATGGGGTTCTTCTGTGGGTAACCTCCGTCAGCCGGAGACTCGCCCGATCGACAAGCAGAAACTACTTGATGATCTTGGTAACACGTCCCGAACCAACGGTGCGGCCGCCTTCACGGATAGCGAAGCCGAGGCCCTCTTCCATAGCGATCGGCTGGATGAGCTCAACGGTCATCTCAGTGTTGTCGCCGGGCATAACCATTTCCGTGCCCTCAGGCAGGGTGATAACGCCGGTAACGTCCGTCGTACGGAAGTAGAACTGCGGGCGGTAGTTCGAGTAGAACGGGTTGTGACGTCCGCCTTCGTCCTTGGAAAGGATGTAGACGTTTGCCTCGAAGTCGGTGTGCGGGGTGATGGAACCCGGCTTGACGACAACCTGGCCACGCTCGACATCGTCGCGCTTGAGGCCACGGAGCAGCAGGCCACAGTTCTCGCCGGCCCATGCTTCGTCGAGCTGCTTGTGGAACATCTCGATACCGGTAACCGTGGTCTTCTGGATCGGGCGGATGCCAACGATCTCGACCTCGGAGTTGATGGCGAGGGTGCCACGCTCGGCGCGGCCCGTAACAACGGTGCCACGGCCGGTGATGGTGAAGACGTCCTCAATCGGCATCAGGAACGGCTTGTCGCGGTCACGTACGGGGTCCGGAACGGACTCGTCGACAGCTGCCATCAGGTCCTGGACGGACTTGACCCAAACCGGGTCGCCTTCCAGAGCCTTCAGACCGGAAACGCGAACGACAGGAGCGTCGTCACCGTCGAAGCCCTGCGAGCTCAGGAGCTCACGAACTTCCATTTCAACGAGGTCGAGGAGTTCCTCGTCCTCGACCATGTCGGACTTGTTCAGTGCGACCAGCAGGTAGGGAACACCAACCTGGCGGGCGAGCAGAACGTGCTCACGGGTCTGAGCCATCGGACCATCGGTTGCAGCAACCACGAGGATTGCGCCGTCCATCTGGGCAGCACCGGTGATCATGTTCTTGATGTAGTCAGCGTGACCCGGGGCGTCAACGTGTGCGTAGTGACGCTTCTCGGTCTGGTACTCCACGTGGGAGATGTTGATGGTAATACCGCGCTGGCGCTCTTCCGGAGCAGAGTCGATGGACGCGAAGTCGCGCTGCTCGTTGAGATCCGGGTACTGGTCGTACAGCACCTTGGAAATGGCGGCAGTCAGCGTCGTCTTACCGTGGTCAACGTGACCAATGGTGCCGATGTTGACGTGCGGCTTAGTCCGCTCGAACTTTGCCTTTGCCACAGGTTCCTCCTAGAACGATTTCAAGTGACGTGCTCCTCGGCCGCGCTTTTCGCGGCAGAAACTCTAGCAAGTCTACTTGGGGGCTTGGTTTTGGTGAAATTTCAGATTCAGGAACCAATACTAGTTCCTGGAGTCTGTTCGCGCAGGGGGCCGGGCCACGACCTTCGCCGTGGCCCCGCCACTCGCGCTGAGATGCCTTCCCGGTTACCGGAATTGCATCCGCTACCGGGTGATTACTCGCCGCGGGTCTTCTGGATGATCTCGTCGGCTACTGCCTTCGGGACCTCCGCGTAGCTGTCGAACGTCATCGAGTACACAGCACGGCCCTGGGTCTTGGACCGCAGGTCGCCGATGTAGCCGAACATTTCGGACAGCGGAACGTTCGCACGAACAACCTTCACGCCTGCAGCATCTTCCATGGACTGGATCATGCCACGGCGGGAGTTGAGGTCGCCGATCACGTCACCCATGTATTCCTCAGGGGTACGGACCTCGACGGCCATCAGGGGTTCGAGCAAGACAGGGTTGGCCTTGCGGGCACCCTCCTTGAACACCTGGGAGCCGGCGATCTTGAACGCCATTTCAGAGGAGTCGACATCGTGGTAAGCACCGTCGAGCAGGATCGCCTTGACGCCCACCATCGGGTAGCCGGCCAGGATACCGAACTGCATGGCGTCCTGGATACCAGCGTCAACGGAGGGGATGTATTCACGCGGAATACGGCCACCGGTGACCTTGTTTTCGAACTCGTAGAAGGTACCGTCCGTGGTTTCCAGGGGCTCGAAGGAGACCTGGACCTTTGCGAACTGACCCGAACCACCAGTCTGCTTCTTGTGGGTGAAGTCAACCTTCTCCACAGCGCGCTTGATGGTTTCGCGGTAAGCAACCTGCGGCTTGCCGACGTTGGCCTCAACCTTGAATTCGCGGCGCATACGGTCAACGAGGATGTCGAGGTGGAGTTCACCCATACCCGCGATAACAGTCTGGCCGGTTTCTTCGTTGAGGGAGACCTGGAAGGTCGGGTCCTCAGCGGAGAGCTTCTGGATAGCCGTGGAGAGCTTCTCCTGGTCACCCTTGGTGTTCGGCTCGATCGCAACAGAGATCACGGGCTCCGGGAAGCTCATGGACTCGAGGACGATCTGGTTTGCGGGATCGCAGAGGGTGTCACCGGTGGTGGTGTCCTTCAGGCCGATCGCAGCGTAGATGTGGCCGGCGGTAGCGCCCTCAACAGGCATTTCCTTGTTGGCGTGCATCTGGAAGAGCTTGCCGATACGTTCCTTCTTGCCCTTGGTGGAGTTGACCACCTGCGCACCGGAATCAACGTGACCGGAGTACACGCGGATGAAGGTGAGCTGGCCGAAGAACGGGTGGGCAGCAATCTTGAACGCAAGAGCGGAGAACGGCTCGTCAGCGGAAGGCTTACGGGTCAGTTCCTTCTCTTCGTCACGGGGATCGTGACCGATCATCGCAGGAACGTCGAGCGGGTTCGGCAGGAAGTCCACGACGGCGTCGAGCATCGGCTGGACACCGCGGTTCTTGAAGGCAGAACCACAGAAGACCGGGTAGAGCTCGGAGTTGATGGTCATCTTGCGGATGCCGGCCTTGAGCTCTTCGAGGGTGAGTTCTTCACCTTCGAGGTACTTCTCCATGAGTTCCTCGGAAGCCTCGGCAACAGTCTCAACGAGCTGTGCGCGGTATTCCTCGGCCTTTTCCTTGAGGTCCGCAGGAATTTCCTGGACCTCGTAGGAAGCACCCATGGTCACGTCGCCCTTGGCGTCGCCCGGCCAAACCAGTGCGCGCATTTCAAGGAGGTCGACGACGCCAACGAAGTCGTTCTCGGAGCCGATCGGCAGCTGCATGACCAGCGGCTTGGCACCGAGGCGGGAGATGATGGTGTCTACGGTGAAGTAGAAGTCAGCGCCCAGCTTGTCCATCTTGTTGACGAAGCAGATACGCGGAACGTTGTACTTGTCAGCCTGGCGCCAAACAGTCTCGGACTGCGGCTCCACGCCTTCCTTGCCGTCGAACACTGCAACTGCACCGTCGAGGACGCGCAGGGAGCGCTCAACCTCAACCGTGAAGTCCACGTGGCCCGGGGTGTCGATGATGTTGATCTGGTTCTTGTTCCAGAAACAGGTCACGGCCGCGGACGTGATGGTGATGCCGCGTTCCTTTTCCTGTTCCATCCAGTCGGTCGTCGAAGCGCCGTCGTGCGTTTCGCCGATCTTGTGGTTCACACCCGTGTAGAACAGGATGCGCTCGGTAGTGGTGGTCTTGCCGGCATCGATGTGGGCCATGATGCCGATATTGCGGACCTTGTTAAGGTCGGTAAGCACGTCCTGTGCCACGGGGTCTCCCTTTCGGATGGACTGCACGTCCGCCGCCGGCTCGGTGGAGCCGGCGGCGTCCGGGAAGTTTTACCAGCGGTAGTGTGCGAAGGCCTTGTTGGACTCGGCCATCTTGTGGGTGTCTTCGCGACGCTTGACAGCGGCACCGAGACCGTTCGAGGCATCCAGGATTTCGTTCTGGAGGCGCTCGGTCATCGTCTTTTCGCGGCGGGCCTTGGAGTAGCCCACGAGCCAACGCAGTGCGAGGGCGGTGGAGCGACCCGGCTTGACCTCAACCGGAACCTGGTAGGTGGCGCCACCAACACGGCGGGAACGCACTTCCAGGGAAGGCTTGACGTTGTCCATGGCCTTCTTCAGGGCTGCGACGGGGTCGCCGCCCGTCTTGGCGCGGGCACCTTCGAGTGCACCGTAAACGATGCGCTCGGCGGTGGACTTCTTGCCGTCAATCAGGACCTTGTTGATCAGCTGGGTGACCAACGGGGAGCCGTAGACGGGATCTGAAACGAGCGGCCGCTTCGGGGCCGGACCCTTGCGAGGCATATTACTTCTTCTCCATCTTTGCGCCGTAGCGGCTGCGGGCCTGCTTGCGGTTCTTGACACCCTGGGTGTCGAGGGCGCCGCGGACGATCTTGTAGCGGACACCCGGGAGGTCCTTCACACGACCACCACGGACGAGCACGATGGAGTGCTCCTGCAGGTTGTGGCCAACACCGGGGATGTAGGCGGTAACTTCCACGCCACCGTTGAGGCGCACACGTGCGACCTTACGAAGGGCCGAGTTCGGCTTCTTCGGAGTGGTGGTGTAGACGCGGGTGCAAACGCCGCGGCGCATCGGGCTGCCCTTCAGCGCGGGAGCCTTGGTCTTGGAGACCTTCGGCGTGCGGCCCTTGCGGACCAGCTGGTTAATCGTAGGCACTTTCGTGTTCTCCGTTGTTTGATCTCTGCCCCCACGCACAGGCGCCAGCCGGTGCACATGTGGGAACTTTGGCGTTGCTCATGCGGCCGGCCGGAACTTCCGGTAGGCGTGCAAAAGTGCGGCATTCGTTGCGCAAGTTGCCCGCAACCCGGAAACAGACTCCACACCCAACACCATGAGAACAAAACCAAAATGATGCTGCGGCGGCCTTCATCCACTGCCACACAGAACAATTACATAAAGTCTAGCACGGCTTGATCTCCCGCCTTAATCGGGTGTATGGAGGACGACGGCGGCAGCCGGGTGCCGCCGTCGTCCTCCGCTCCCCCGGGCTGCGGCGGAGTGGCCGTTAACGCGCCGGGCCCCGCACTCCGAAGAATGCGGGGCCCGGCGTTCAGTCAATGACTAACGCTGCAATCAGCGGAAGTCGTTGCCGAGGTCGTAGTCATCCAGCGGGATGGCGTGGAACTCGGGGGCACCGTCCCCACCCAGGGCGTCATAGGAGAAGTCGGTGAAAGCGCTGGGGCCCGTGAACAGGCTTGCCTTTGCTTCTTCCGTCGGCTCCACAGTGACCTGCGTGTAGCGCGGCAGACCCGTACCAGCCGGGATGAGCTTACCGATGATGACGTTTTCCTTGAGGCCGAGCAGCGGATCGCTCTTGCCTTCCATGGCCGCCTGCGTCAGGACGCGGGTGGTCTCCTGGAAGGAAGCTGCGGACAGCCAGGACTCGGTGGCCAAGGAAGCCTTGGTGATACCCATGAGCTCCGGACGGCCGGAAGCCGGTGCCTTGCCCTCGGACACGACGCGGCGGTTCTCTTCCTCGAAGCGCGTGCGCTCTGCCAGTTCACCCGGCAGGAGGTCGGAGTCGCCGGACTCGATGACCGTAACGCGGCGCAGCATCTGGCGGACGATAACCTCGACGTGCTTGTCGTGGATACCAATACCCTGGCTGCGGTAAACGCCCTGCACTTCGTCCACAAGGAACTTCTGTGCTGCACGCGGACCCATGATGCGCAGAACCTGCTTCGGGTCCACCGGACCGTTGATCAGCTTCTGGCCGACACTGACGTGGTCGCCGTCTTCGATGAGGAGGCGGGACCGGCGCAGTACCGGGTAGGCGATCTCTTCGGAACCGTCGTCCGGAGTGATCACCAGGCGCATCTGGCGCTCGGACTCTTCGATGGTGATGCGTCCGGCTGCTTCCGCAATCGGTGCCACACCCTTCGGAGTACGGGCTTCGAACAGTTCCTGGATACGGGGCAGACCCTGGGTGATGTCGTCGCCACCACCTGCGGATACAGCACCACCGGTGTGGAACGTACGCATGGTCAGCTGGGTACCGGGCTCACCAATCGACTGTGCGGCGATGATGCCGACGGCCTCTCCGATGTCCACGGTCTTGCCGGTTGCCAGCGAACGGCCGTAGCACAGGGCACAAGTGCCGACCTTGGACTCACAGGTGAGAACGGAACGGACCTTGACCTCGGTGATGCCGGCTGCGAGCAGCTGGCCGATCACGACGTCGCCGCAGTCGGTGCCGGCCGGTGCCAGGACGTTGCCCTGGGCATCGACGACGTCGACAGCCAGCGTCCGTGCGTAGGCGCTGTTCTCGACGTTCTCGTCCAGGACCAACTCGCCGTTGGAGTCCGGAACTGCGATCGGCGTGACCAGGCCGCGCTCGGTTCCACAGTCCTCTTCGCGGACGATGACGTCCTGCGAGACGTCCACCAGACGACGGGTCAGGTAACCCGAGTTGGCGGTACGGAGAGCGGTATCGGCCAGACCCTTACGGGCACCGTGCGTGGCGATGAAGTATTCCAGCACCGACAGGCCCTCACGGTAGGAGGACTTGATCGGACGCGGGATGATTTCACCCTTCGGGTTGGCCACAAGACCACGGATACCCGCGATCTGGCGGACCTGCATCCAGTTACCACGTGCACCGGAGGACACCATGCGGTTGATGGTGTTCATCGGGGACAGGCTGTCACGCATCGCCTGGGCGATCTCGTTGGTTGCCTTGTTCCAGATCTCGATCAGTTCCTGGCGACGCTCGTCGTCGTCGATCAGGCCCTTGTCGTACTGGCCCTGGATCTTGGCAGCCATGTTCTCGTAACCGGCAAGGATGCCCGGCTTGGTGTCCGGAACTTCGATGTCGGAGATGGCCACGGTGACGCCCGAGCGGGTAGCCCAGTAGAAACCGGCGTCCTTCAGGTTGTCCAGCGTTGCCGCAGTAACAACCTTCGGGTAGCGCTCTGCGAGGTCGTTGACGATCCGGGACAGTTCGCCCTTGTCCGCAACAGCCTCAACCCAGGGGTAGTCCTCAGGCAGGGTCTGGTTGAAGATGACCTGGCCGAGGGAGGTTTCAACGAGAGCCGGCTGACCGGGCTCCCAACCTTCCGGAGCTTCCCAACCTGCGTAGGGAACGAAGTTCTCCAGACGGATCTTCACCTGGGAGTTCAGGTGCAGTTCACGGGCATCGTAGGCCATGATGGCTTCCGACACCGAGGAGAACACGCGGCCCTCGCCGGCAGAGCCGACGCGCTTGGTGGTCAGGTGGTACAGGCCGATAATCATATCCTGCGAAGGCAGGGTGACCGGGCGGCCATCGGACGGCTTCAGGATGTTATTCGAGGACAGCATCAGGATGCGGGCTTCGGCCTGGGCTTCCGGGCTCAGCGGCAGGTGGACTGCCATCTGGTCGCCGTCGAAGTCAGCGTTGAAGGCGCCACAAACCAGCGGGTGAAGCTGGATTGCCTTACCTTCAACAAGCTGCGGTTCGAAGGCCTGGATACCAAGGCGGTGCAGGGTAGGTGCACGGTTGAGCAGCACCGGGTGTTCGGTGATGATCTCTTCCAGCACGTCCCAGACCTGCGGACGGTAACGCTCAACCATGCGCTTTGCCGACTTGATGTTCTGTGCGTGGTTGAGGTCAACCAGGCGCTTCATCACGAACGGCTTGAAGAGCTCCAGGGCCATCTGCTTCGGCAGGCCGCACTGGTGCAGCTTCAGCTGCGGGCCGACGACGATGACCGAACGGCCGGAGTAGTCAACACGCTTACCGAGCAGGTTCTGGCGGAAACGGCCCTGCTTGCCCTTGAGCATGTCGCTCAGGGACTTCAGCGGACGGTTGCCCGGGCCAGTGACGGGACGGCCACGACGGCCGTTGTCGAAGAGGCTGTCAACAGCTTCCTGAAGCATGCGCTTCTCGTTGTTGACGATGATCTCCGGAGCACCGAGGTCAAGCAGGCGCTTGAGGCGGTTGTTTCGGTTGATCACACGGCGGTAGAGGTCGTTGAGGTCGGAGGTCGCGAAGCGGCCACCGTCCAGCTGGACCATCGGGCGCAGTTCCGGCGGGATCACCGGGACGGCGTCGAGAACCATGCCGAGCGGGCTGTTGTTCGTGGTGAGGAACGCGTTGACAACCTTGAGGCGCTTCAGGGCGCGGGTCTTGCGCTGGCCCTTGCCGTTCTGGATGATATCGCGCAAGGACTCAGCCTCAGCCTGCATGTCGAAGGTCTCAAGACGCTTCTTGATGGCTTCGGCACCCATGGAGCCCTCGAAGTACATGCCGTAACGGTCACGCAGTTCGCGGTACAGGCCCTCGTCACCTTCGAGGTCGGCGACCTTGAGGTTCTTGAAGCGGTCCCAGACCTGCTCAAGGCGCTCGATGTCGGCGTCGGCGCGCTTGCGGACGTTCGCCATCTGGCGGTCCGCGGAGTCGCGGGCCTTCTTCTTGTCCGCACCCTTGGCACCCTCGCCCTCAAGACGGGCAAGCTCGTCTTCAAGGTCGCGGGCGATCTGGGCGATGTCGCTGTCGCGGTTGTCGATCAGCTGCTTCTTCTCGAGGTCGTGCTCGACCTGGAGGTTCGGCAGTTCAGCGTGGCGGTTTTCCTCGTCAACGCTGGTGATCATGTAGGCAGCGAAGTAGATGACCTTCTCGAGGTCCTTCGGAGCCAGGTCCAGAAGGTAGCCAAGGCGCGACGGAACGCCCTTGAAGTACCAGATGTGGGTGACGGGAGCGGCGAGCTCGATGTGGCCCATGCGCTCACGGCGCACCTTGGCGCGGGTGACTTCAACGCCACAACGCTCACAGATGATGCCCTTGAAGCGGACGCGCTTGTACTTGCCGCAGTAGCATTCCCAGTCACGGGAAGGTCCGAAGATCTTCTCGCAGAAAAGACCGTCCTTCTCAGGCTTGAGAGTGCGGTAGTTGATGGTTTCCGGCTTCTTGACCTCACCGTAAGACCAGCCACGGATGTCTTCCGCGGTGGCGAGGCCGATCTGCATGAGGCCGAAGGAGGATTCGCTGGACATATGGTCCCTGTTCTCTCTTGTTCTCTAAATTCTGAAGTCTTGGTTACGGAAAGAGGGAGCTGCCCGGCGGGCGGTGCTGGCACCACCCGCCGGAGCGGCTGCTAGACCTCTTCTACGGAACTGGGCTCTGCGCGAGACAGATCGATGCCCAGTTCTTCCGCAGCCGTGAAGACTGCGTCATCAGAGTCACGCATTTCGATCGTGGTTCCGTCGGTGGAAAGAACTTCCACGTTCAGGCACAACGACTGCATTTCCTTGATCAAGACCTTGAAGGACTCGGGAACGCCAGGCTCGGGGATGTTCTCGCCCTTGACGATGGCTTCGTAGACCTTCACGCGGCCGTGGATGTCATCCGACTTGATCGTGAGGAGTTCCTGAAGGGTGTAAGCGGCGCCGTAAGCTTCGAGCGCCCACACTTCCATTTCACCGAAGCGCTGGCCACCGAACTGTGCCTTACCACCCAGCGGCTGCTGCGTGATCATGGAGTACGGGCCGGTGGAACGCGCGTGGATCTTGTCGTCCACCAGGTGGTGGAGCTTCAGGATGTACATGTAACCGACGGAGATCGGGTCCGGGAACGGCTCGCCGGAGCGGCCGTCGAACAGACGCGTCTTGCCGGAGGAGTCGATCAGGCGGTCGCCGTCGCGGGTCACGTTGGTGGAGTCAAGCAGGCCCGTAATTTCCTCTTCGCGGGCGCCGTCGAACACCGGGGTGGCAACGGTGGTCTGGCCGGTCTCACGAGGCAGGTTCGGGAGGTTCTTGACCCACTCCGGCTCGCCTTCGATCTTCCAACCGGTCTTGGCAACCCAACCGAGGTGGGTTTCCAGGACCTGGCCAACGTTCATACGGCCTGGAACACCAAGCGGGTTCAGGACGATGTCCACCGGGGTACCGTCTGCGAGGAAGGGCATGTCCTCGACCGGGAGGATCTTGGAGATAACACCCTTGTTGCCGTGGCGGCCGGCGAGCTTGTCACCGTCGGTGATCTTACGCTTGGCTGCAACGTAGACGCGGACCAGCTGGTTCACGCCCGGGGGCAGTTCGTCGTCGTTGTCGCGGTCGAAGACGCGCACGCCGATGACCGTACCGGACTCGCCGTGGGGAACCTTCAGCGAGGTGTCGCGGACTTCGCGGGACTTCTCACCGAAGATCGCGCGGAGGAGGCGCTCTTCCGGAGTCAGTTCGGTTTCACCCTTCGGGGTGACCTTTCCGACCAGGATGTCGCCTGCTTCAACCTCGGCACCGATGTGGATGATGCCGCGCTCGTCCAGGCCTGCCAGGACTTCCTCGGACACGTTGGGGATGTCACGGGTGATTTCCTCGGCACCAAGCTTGGTGTCGCGGGCGTCGATCTCGTGCTCCTCGATGTGGATGGAGGACAGAACGTCTTCAGCGACGATGCGCTGGGACAGGATGATGGCGTCCTCGAAGTTGTGGCCTTCCCATGACATGAATGCCACGAGCAGGTTCTTGCCGAGGGCAAGTTCACCCTGGTCCGTTGCCGGGCCGTCAGCGATGATGCCGCCGACTTCCAGGCGCTGGCCTTCGTTGACCAGGACGCGGTGGTTGTAGCAGTTGCCCTGGTTGGAGCGGGCGAACTTGTTGATGCGGTAGTTGGTTTCCGTGCCGTCGTCATTGAGCATGACAACCAGCTCGGCGGAAACCTCGGTTACCACACCGGCCTTCTTGGCGATGACAACGTCTCCGGCGTCAACAGCTGCGGCGCGCTCCATGCCGGTGCCCACGAACGGAGCCTCGGAACGGACCAGCGGCACAGCCTGGCGCTGCATGTTGGCACCCATGAGTGCGCGGTTGGCGTCGTCGTGCTCGAGGAACGGGATCAGGGCCGTTGCCACGGACACCATCTGGCGCGGGGAAACGTCCATGTACTGGACATCCTCGGCCGGAACCAGCACGGGCTCGCCTCCACCACCACGGGCACGGACAAGAACGGTCTCTTCGGAGAAGCGCTTGTCTGCATCCAGCGGAGCGTTGGCCTGTGCGATCAGGACCTCGGCCTCGTCATCTGCGGTGAGGTATTCGACGTCGTCGGAAACAACCCCGTTAGTGACCTTGCGGTACGGGGTTTCGATGAAGCCGAACGGGTTGATGCGGCCGTAGGAAGCCAACGAACCGATCAGGCCGATGTTCGGGCCTTCAGGAGTTTCGATGGGGCACATACGTCCGTAGTGGGACGGGTGAACGTCACGGACTTCCATGCCTGCGCGGTCACGGGACAGACCACCCGGGCCAAGGGCCGACAGGCGGCGCTTGTGGGTCAAACCCGACAGCGGGTTGTTCTGGTCCATGAACTGCGACAGCTGGGAGGTTCCGAAGAACTCCTTGATGGCTGCAACAACCGGGCGGATGTTGATCAGGGTCTGCGGCGTGATGGCTTCGACATCCTGCGTGGTCATGCGTTCGCGGACGACGCGCTCCATGCGGGACAGGCCGGTGCGGACCTGGTTTTCGATCAGTTCGCCAACGGCGCGGATGCGGCGGTTGCCGAAGTGGTCGATGTCGTCGATCTCGACGCGGAGCTCGTGGTCTTCGCCGTCGCGCTTGCCCATGATGGTCTTCTCGCCGGCGTGCAGCGCAACGAGGAACTTGATCATGGCGACGATGTCTTCAACGTGCAGGACCGAAGCTTCCTTGTCACCAAGGGAGCGGTCGATGCCCAGCTTGCGGTTGATCTTGTAACGGCCAACCTTGGCCAGATCGTAGCGCTTGGGGTTGAAGTACAGGTTGTCCAGCAGGGACTGGGCAGCCTCGACTGTGGGCGGCTCGCCCGGACGCAGCTTGCGGTAGATGTCCAGCAGGGCGTCTTCGCGGGTCTCGGTGGCGTCCTTCTCCAGCGTTGCACGCATGGAGTCGTACTGGCCGAACTCTTCGAGGATCTGGCCTTCGGTCCAGCCAAGGGCCTTCAGGAGGACGGTAACGGACTGCTTGCGCTTACGGTCGAGGCGAACACCGACCTGGTCGCGCTTGTCGATTTCGAGCTCGAACCAAGCACCACGGGACGGGATGATCTTCGCGGTGAAGATGTCCTTGTCACTGGTCTTGTCTGCAGCGCGCTCGAAGTACGCGCCGGGCGAACGGACCAACTGGGAAACAACAACACGCTCGGTGCCGTTGACGACGAATGTTCCCTTTTCGGTCATGAGCGGGAAGTCGCCCATGAACACGGTCTGCTGCTTGATTTCGCCCGTGTTGTTGTTCATGAACTCGGCCTTGACGTACAAGGGAGCCGAGTAGGTGGCGTCACGGTCTTTGCATTCGGCCATGGTGTACTTCGGATCAGCGAACTCCGGCTCGGAGAAGCTCAGGGACATGGTGCCCTGGAAGTCCTCGATCGGGGAGATCTCTTCAAAGATGTCGGCAAGTCCGGAGGTGGTGGCGACGCTGAGGTCGCCCTCCTCGACAGCCTTCGCTACCCGCGCCTGCCAGCGTTCGTTTCCGACCAGCCAGTCAAAGCTGTCTGTCTGCAGGGCGAGAAGATTCGGAACATCCAGCGGTTCGTGAATCTTTGCGAATGAGAGGCGGCGGGTGGCACCATCGGTGCTTGCCGTGTTAGCGGTTTCGTTATTAGAGGTGCTCGAGGCGACCAAGAGGGATCCTTCCACAGACCTTCAGGCGTTTTCAGATCTCCCCCGTTTGCATCCCGCGGAGTTCTCCGCGGCATACTTAATCCGGTTCCGCTATATGACCCGGACCCAGCCCCGCAAAAGGTAAATGCACGCCTTGGACGGCATGCCGATTGACGCAGCTGAGATGTAAAGCCCACCGCTATATGAAGGCTGAAGGTTAACAGGGAAGACGCAAATATCTACGATACGGCAAAGTAGCCTTTCTGTCTACCCCAGATCGTCCGGGATTGCAAGCACCGTTGCTGCAGGCATCAAAGCGAAGGCGCTCCACGGCCCCGGGCAGGTCTTCCGGAAGAGTGCCTTTCCAAGCCGGGTACCGGAGAGCCCGCCGCGCGATAGCCTAGGACGTAATACAACCGGACCGGAAGAGAGACCATGACAAACTCCGACGACAATGACGTTGTCATCCTTGCAGGTTCCCGGACCCCGCAGGGCCGCCTCAACGGGCAGCTGGCGGGCTTCACCGCCGTCGAACTTGGTGCCCATGCGATCACGGGCGCCCTGGCGGCGAGCGGTGTCAAGGCCGAGCAGGTGGACACCGTCATTATGGGACAGGTATTGCAGGCAGGCGCCGGCCAGAACCCCGCCAGGCAGAGCGCCATAGCCGCAGGCGTTGGCTGGAATATCCCGGCCGTAACCATCAACAAGGTCTGCCTGTCCGGGCTCACGGCGGTCATCGACGCTGCCCGGATGATCCGCGCCGGAGATGCCACGGTAGTTGTGGCCGGCGGACAGGAGTCCATGACGCGTGCCCCGCACCTCCTCCCCGGTTCACGCCAGGGCTGGACCTACGGAGCCGTCCAGGCCTTGGACGTCGCCGCGCACGACGGCCTGACGGATGCTTTTGACGGGCAGTCGATGGGACTATCCACGGAATCCAAGAACGTAACGCTCGGCATTGACCGGCGTGCCCAGGACGAGGTGGCCGCGGCTTCCCACCAACGCGCCGCCGCCGCAGCGGAGGCAGGAATCTTCGACGTCGAAATTGCGCCCCTCAGCGTCAAGCAGCGCAAGGGAGATCCCGTGGTGCTGACCTCGGATGAGGGGATCCGGCCCAACACCACGCTGGAAACGCTCGCCCCGCTCAAGGCAGCCTTCGCCACGGACGGAACCATTACTGCCGGCAACTCCTCTCCCCTGTCCGACGGCGCCTCCGCGCTGGTGTTGACCAGTCGCCGCTTCGCCAAGGACAACGGCCTCGAATACCTTGCCGTCGTGGGCAAGCCGGGGCAGGTGGCCGGACCGGACAATTCCCTGCACTCGCAGCCTTCCAACGCCATTGCACAGGCTCTGAAGAAGGCCGGCTGGGCTGCCGAAGACCTGGATTTCATAGAGATCAATGAGGCCTTCGGGTCCGTTGCCGTCCAGTCCCTCAAGGACCTCCAATACCCCTTGGAAAAGTGCAACATCCACGGTGGAGCGATTGCCCTGGGCCACCCCATCGGCGCCTCCGGAGCCCGCCTGGCCCTGCACGCGGCGCATGAGCTCCGACGGAGGGGAACCGGCAAGGCCGCCGTATCCTTGTGCGGCGGCGGAGGCCAAGGCGAAGCCCTCCTCCTGTACCGCGACTAAGGGAGGTCCGGACCATGGCCCACGCCAACGGCGCCCAACGGTTCCTGGATGATGCCGCCGCCCGCGGACTGGACGTGGACGTCGTCGAACGTCCGGCAGCCCGCAGCCTGGAAGAAGCGGCGAGCATCCTCGGAATCACTCCCGCTGACATCGTGAAGTCCCTCGTGGTCAAACACAGGGACGGCACGTTCCTTTTCGCGCTCATTCCCGGAGACCGGCAGATCTCCTGGCCGAAGCTGCGTGCCTTGGTGGGGGTCAACAAACTCTCGCTGCCGGCTGCGGACGTAGCGCAGGAAGCCACCGGCTACGAACGCGGGACCATCACTCCGCTGGGCAGCACGAACGCCTGGCCCGTCTATGCTGACGCCTCGATCGCGGGCCGCCGGATCTCGATGGGGGCCGGTGCGCACGGGCGCAGCGCCTTCGTGGATGCCGACGCGCTGACGGCGGCGCTGAACGCAATCGTGGCAGACATCAGCGAACCCAACTAGGTCGCATCTGTGCGCGTTCTGAGCCCTCAAAACGCGCACTAATGCGACCTGGTTGGGTGCTTTAACAGCAGAAAGCCCCGTCCGGCGAACCGGACGGGGCTTCCCAAAGCAGAACGAGTTACTTGAGGGTAACCGTTGCGCCAGCTTCTTCGAGCTGAGCCTTTGCCTTCTCTGCGGCTTCCTTGGTGGCGCCTTCGAGAACAGCCTTCGGTGCACCGTCAACCAGGTCCTTGGCTTCCTTGAGGCCGAGGGAGGTGATGGCGCGAACTTCCTTGATCACTGCGATCTTCTTGTCGCCGGCTGCTTCGAGGATGACGTCGAATTCGGTCTTCTCTTCAGCAGCTTCAGCACCGGCGCCGCCGCCGGCGGGGCCTGCAACTGCAACAGCAGCAGCAGTAACTTCGAAGGTCTCTTCGAAGAGCTTGACGAACTCGGAGAGCTCGATGATGGTCAGTTCCTTGAAAGCTTCAATGAGCTCTTCGTTGCTGAGCTTCGCCATGGTGGCGTCCTTCCATTAGGTGGTGCTGGTCCGGACCTTGCCGTTCCGTGCACCGGAGTTTGATTGGGGGGAGAACTTAGTTCTCTTCGGTTGCAGCTTCGGCAGCAGCCGGTGCTTCTTCAGCAGCCGGAGCTTCCTCGGTTGCAGCCTCTTCAGCCGGTGCTTCTTCAGCGGCCGGTGCAGGAGCGCCGCCCTCTTCTTCAAGCTTGAGGCGCAGGGCATCGATGATGCGTGCAGCAGCGGATGCAGGAGCCTTGAGGACACCGGCAACACGTGCAAGCTGGAACTCGCGGGACTCGAGGGCAGCCAGTGCGGCGACACCCTCAGCGTCCAGTGCCTTGCCTTCGAACAGGCCGGTCTTGATGACCAGCTGCTTGTTGGCCTTGGCAAAGTCCGTCAGGCTCTTTGCAGCAGCAACGGCGTCGCCCTTGATGAAGGCGATCGCAGTGGGGCCGGCGAGCTGGCCGTCGAATGCATCGACACCAGCTTCCTTGGCTGCAATGGCGCTCAGGGTGTTCTTGACGACCGAGAACTTGGTGTCCTGGCCGAGAGCAACACGGAGTTCCTTGAGCTGCGCAACAGAGAGCCCACGGTATTCGGTCAGGACAGCCGCAGTCGATTCCTTGAAATCGTTGGTGATCTCTGCAACTGCGGAGACCTTGCTAGGCGTTGTCATAACCCTCCTTCCGGGGAATAAAGCCGGTCTTCCGGGTCCCCGCTCACGAGAGCTAAAACTAAAAACGCCCCGCGCAGATGCACGGGGCTTGGCTCAACACAGCTTTACTGTGGAGACTCAACTCGTTCACCTGCGTTGGCCGCCCTATGTCAGGGTCCTTCGTCAAGAAATTCACCTTGTTCTCACGGGCGTAGCTACAGAGCTGAGCTTTGCTCGAAAGGGTGGATTCCCATCAACCGACGGTCTTTGGTAATTCAAGGTTACGGGAGACGGCATGCGAACTCCAAATCGGCCCCCTAGTCCGATGTGGTCGCCCCGGCCGAGCGGCGCGGCAGTTCCTTTTGCCACAGTCCGGTGACTCCCGCCGTCGTGAATCCCAACTGCTTGTTGACCGTCAGGAGGTAGCGGTTCTCCGGCGCGTTCCACGTGTAGATCACCCTGGCGTCCGGGAACTGCTCACTCAGGCGTTCCATGTTGGCCACCTTGATCAGGAGCCCCAGCTTGTTCCCCCGGTGCTCCTGCAGGACCAAGGTGTCATCCTGGAAGACGACGTCCTGGCGGTGGGCCAGAACGCTGATGGTGGTCAGGCCTACCAGCTTCCCGGTGGCAACATGCTCGACGGCGGTAACAACCGTCCGCCTTCCCTGCGCCATGGCTGCGTCTTCCGTTTCCCGCAATACCGCAGCGTCGAAGACCATGCCGGTGTCCGCCCCGGCCGGCTCGTCGGCCTCGTCCTCGCCGTGGACCACTTCGCCGGCAGCGTTCTCCAGCTCCGCCACGCCCTCGAGCAACCGCTCAGGGCAGCGGTCAGTCCAGTGGTGCAACGCGTAGCGGCCGGCGTTGGCTTCCTCGGCTTCGGCCTGGAGATCCGCCACCAGCTTGGAATCCAGCGGAAGGACACATGAGCTGAACTGCTCGATGTGCTGCAGCGTATAGCCCGCCCGCTGTGCGAAGTCCACCTCACGGCTGCTGACAGGAACGAAGCCAGGCCCGGTGCCGGGAATGAGCTGGTCTTCCGGAATCTCGGTCAGGGACGTTGCCGGGTGGTTGGTGTCCACCAGGACCATGGTGCGGCCCTCTGCCCGGGCGAGCTGTTCCGCGGCTTCGAGGAGGTGGCGGCCCACGCCCCTGCGCTGGTATTCGGGCAGGACATCCAAGGTGAATTCGGCCAGGTCGATGTTGTCAGCCAACGGCAAGGCGATGTCTATGGTTCCTACAATTTTGCCATCCACTTTGGCGACCAGGATGATCTGGCGTTCGTAGGGATCGGAGAACTCCAGCATTTTCTCCAGCGGCGTGTAGGCGAGGTCGTCACTCCCCCAGGTCTGCATCCGCACCCGCCGGGCAACCTCGACCGCGTCGAGGAAGTCCTTGGCGTCCGGGCTGTCCAGGTTGTCGGGAACCCATGCCTGCTCAACCTCGACGGTCTTCGCCTCTTCTAAAGTCATACCAACCGTTTCTGCCATTCGCCTTCAAAGCCGGAAGGTTTGAATCCCAAGGCGATATTAATGGCCAGCATATGCTGGTTTTCACTGGCATTCCATGTCATGACGGACGTACCTGCAGGCCAGGCCAGCACTGCTTTGCGCAGGTTGGCAATTTTCACCAGCATTCCCAAACGGTGTCCCCGATGGGCCGGGTCCACGAGGGTGTCCTCCTGGAAAATCACCGCCGGCATGGCCTCCCGATGAACCAGCGCGGTATAGGCAGCCAGTTCCCCTGAGTCGTTGTGCCGGGCGACGGAAACCACTGCGTCCAAACCGCCCGCACGCCAGGTGGCTTCTTCCTGCCGCACCCTTGCCGCATCCCATGCTTCGCCTTCCCACCCGAGTCCGGCGATGGGAACTTCCGTGCTCATAAGGCTCTTGAGCCGCGCATAGGCTTCAACAAACTCATCCGGGCAACGATCCGACCACGTGATGACACTGTAAGCCGTGGAACGGGACCGGGCGTCCGCCTCCAGGGCGTCGATGTGCGTCGCGTCAAAGGGCAGCGCCAGGCTGCTGTTGGTCTCCACCTGTTCCAGCGAGTAGCCGCAGTGAACGGCGAAGCGGGTTGAGGCGCTGTCCCGGGGCACACCGCCGCTGCCCGATGCGGCTTCCAACAGAGGCACGCCCGCCAGCACGGGCGCGATTGGCTCACCGCAGTAACCGTCGAAGGAGCTCCGGCCACGGTCTTGGGCCACGCCCTCCAATACCCCCAGGATCACCGACCCGAAACCGCGGCGACGAAAAGGTGCGTCCACCAGGACGTGTACGCCCGCCGTCGTCGTATTTTCACTCAAGGGAAGCGTCAACGTGCCGCAGCCGACAATCCGCCCCTCGAGACGTGCCACGTAGACGTGACGTTCTTCGTATTCGTTTCCCCGCCAGAAGGCTATGTCCTCCTCAAGGGTGGCGGCCCGGTCCGCAGTGCCCCACAGGGCCAGTTCGTGGCGTACGCCAAGTTCATGGAAGGCCCTGAAGTCCGGAGTGATGCGCGCCCCGGGACCGTCCGGGGCGTTGATCCGCTCCACGGTTGGTCCCGCGTTGCTTAATTCGCCGCTGTTCATAAGGTTCGACGATGTCACGCCCCACAGCCTAGGGTCCGCGGTCAGGCGGTACAAGACCCCGCCCGGGACACCGAAGTCGGGCCCTCCGTCGCACCGGGCAGGAATGCGGAAAGGACCGCCCGGCAATGCCGGACGGTCCTTTCAGAGCCGATGCTCGTCGAATGCTTACGCCTCGATGAGAACCTTGGTGACGTTCGGGTCAACGGAGATACCCGGGCCGAACGTGGTGGCAACGGTGGCCTTCTGGATGTAGCGGCCCTTGGAAGCGGACGGCTTCAGGCGAAGAACCTCTTCCAGTGCGGCGGCGTAGTTCTCGGCCAGCTTGGTGGCGTCGAAGGAAACCTTGCCGATGATGAAGTGCAGGTTCGAGTGCTTGTCGACGCGGAAGTCGATCTTGCCACCCTTGATGTCGTTGACAGCCTTGGTGACATCCGGGGTAACCGTGCCGGTCTTCGGGTTCGGCATGAGGTTACGCGGGCCGAGGACCTTACCGAGGCGGCCAACCTTGCCCATGAGGTCAGGGGTGGCAACGGCTGCGTCGAAGTCGGTCCAGCCGCCGGCGATCTTTTCGATCAGGTCATCGGAGCCAACGAAGTCGGCGCCGGCTGCGATTGCTGCCTCAGCCTTGTCACCGGTTGCGAAAACCAGGACACGGGCGGTCTTGCCGGTGCCGTGGGGGAGGTTGACCGTGCCGCGGACCATCTGGTCTGCCTTGCGGGGGTCAACGCCGAGGCGGAAAGCAACCTCAACCGTTGCGTCGAACTTCGACGGGTTGGTTTCCTTTGCCAGGGTGATTGCCTCGAACGGGGCGTAGGCCTTGCCTGCCTCGATCTTGGCTACGGCTGCCTCATATGCTTTGCTGCGCTTTGCCATGCTGCTTGTTTCTCCTTGTGCAGTTGTGGTCTTCGGACCGCGCTGGGCCCTGCCACAGTCGTGGATCCGGCAAAGGATCCTGCGACATTTCTATGTTCGGTTGCCGGTTTCCCGGCGGGTGAAGGCTGTAATTAGCCCTCGACGGTACCTAATGGTCGAAAGTCTCCGGGACTCACTTCCGGCGAGTGCCTCGTTCCTCAGCCCTCACCGTACGTTCATTCCTCGACTATTCGACGGTGATGCCCATGGAGCGGGCAGTGCCGGCGATGATCTTGGCAGCAGCCGCGATGTCGTTGGCGTTGAGGTCTTCCATCTTGGTGGAAGCAATTTCCTCGACCTGTGCCTGGGTCAGCTTGGCAACCTTGACGGTGTGCGGGGTAGCCGAACCCTTGGCGACGCCTGCAGCCTTCTTGATGAGCTCTGCAGCCGGCGGGGTCTTGGTGATGAAGGTGAAGGAGCGGTCTTCGTAGACCGTGATTTCCACCGGAATGACGTTTCCGCGCTGGGATTCCGTAGCAGCGTTGTACGCCTTGCAGAATTCCATGATGTTGACACCGTGCTGGCCAAGCGCAGGACCGATCGGCGGAGCCGGGTTAGCGGCACCTGCCTGGATCTGCAACTTGATGAGGCCGGTGACCTTCTTCTTGGGAGCCAATGTAGGGTCCTTCTCTCAATAGCTTCCTGGGGCACAGGAGCGCGTCCCAGGTTGGTGGCCGCCATGGCAAGGCGACCGGCCGCTACCAAGCCGCTAAGCAGGCGGCCGGGAGCGAAATCTGTGTATCAGCTAGATCTTGGTGACCTGGTTGAATGCAAGCGTAACCGGGGTTTCGCGCTCGAAGATGGAGACCAGCACCACGAGGGTCTGGGACTCGGGCTTGATCTCGGAGATCGTTGCCGGAAGGGTTTCGAACGGGCCCTCCTTGACGATGACGGACTCGCCGACTTCGAAGTCCACGGCCACCGGAGCCTGCTGCTGCTTGTTGACCGGCTTGCCCTTCTCAGCCTGTTCTTCTTCGAAGACCGGGGCAAGCATGGAGAAGACCTCGTCAAGGCGGAGCGGAACGGGGTTGTGGGCGTTACCCACGAAGCCCGTGACACCGGGGGTGTGGCGGACGGCGCCCCAGGAAGCGTCGGTCAGGTCCATGCGGACCAGCACGTATCCGGGAATGCGTACGCGGTTGATGACCTTGCGCTGCGCGTTCTTGATCTCGACGACTTCTTCCATCGGAACCTGGATCTCGAAGATGTAATCTTCCATGTCCAGGGTCTGGATGCGGGTCTCGAGGTTGGCCTTCACGCGGTTCTCGTAGCCTGCGTAGGAGTGGATGACGTACCAGTCACCTTCCTGGCGGCGCAGCTTGGCCTTGAATTCCTCGGCCGGATCAGCCGGGGCGGCGGCAGCGGCAGATTCCAAGGAGACGCCCTCTTCCGAATCGTCTTCTTCGTCTACCTCGGAAGTGGACTCGTCGTCCACGTCAGCGTCTTCGGATTCGTCGACGTCGGCAGTTTCGGGCGCAGCGGAATCAACCTCGGACTCGTCTGCGGTTACGGCCGCATTCTCTGCGGTCCCGTCCAGCTCAGTCTCGTTTACCTCGAGCTCCTGCTCAGACACTTGGTCTCCTGCTTCCTCATTGCCTAACATGCCTATTTAAATGGCTCAATTCCGCAAACCCCGCAAAATCCCTGAAACCAGGGTTTACGCAGTTTGCGGACAGATCCGCTTAGCGGTCCGTGGCGCCTGATCCTCCGAAGACCCAGCTGACTCCGGTACCAAAAGCAAGGTCCAGGAGGGTCACGATGAGCATCATGATGGCGACGAACACCAGCACCACGAGCGTGTAGTTGATCAGTTCTTTGCGGGTTGGAGCAACGACCTTCTTCAGTTCGCCGATAACCTGGCGGACGAAGAGTGCAATTCGGGCAAAAAAGCCGGAATCGGCTTTCTTGGCGGGGCGGCCCTTTGAGCTGCTTGCAGCTGTTTCGGTCACCTGATCCTCACTCACCTTGCAAAGTCGTTAGACCCGGCCCTGATCAGAGCCATGGTTGCTGCGCGTGCTCCGGCGTTTCCGCCGGAACAGCCTGCGCAGGGCAGACAGGACTCGAACCTGCAACCTGCGGTTTTGGAGACCGCTGCGCTACCAATTGCGCCACTACCCTATGGATTGAATCCATGTTTCAGGCCGCACTTCAGCCTGTGGTGCTTTTCAACACCGGTGAACCAGTCTACGCAAGAAATCCGCGATAGTCGAACCGGCTCGATTCGGGGCTCCAGGGCCGTCCGGGCTTGTGACCAGCAACATCAGTCACAAACTCCAGCAGTCCCCCGGGAGCTCCGCAGAACAGCATAAGGTAGTTTACGTCGAATCCCATCATCCAGCCCACGTGCTGCCTGCGAAGAATGGTACTTAGATGTCTGCCGGAACACCTGCCGCCCGCATTTCACAACGAATCTCCGCCATTGCCGAGTCCGCCACCCTTGCCGTTGATGCCAAGGCCAAGGCGTTGAAGGCCGCGGGCCGCCCCGTCATCGGTTTCGGAGCCGGAGAACCCGATTTTCCCACCCCGGACTACATCGTGAAGGCCGCCATTGAAGCTGCCGGCCAGCCGAAGTACCACCGGTACTCCCCCGCTTCCGGACTGCCCGAGCTCAAGAAAGCCATCGCGGACAAGACGCTGCGCGATTCCGGCTACAAAGTCGACCCGTCCCAGGTCCTTGTGACCAACGGCGGCAAGCAGGCTGTCTACAACACGTTTGCCACGCTGGTTGATCCGGGCGACGAGGTCATCATCCCCTCCCCGTTCTGGACCACCTACCCGGAGGCCATCAGGCTCGCCGGCGGCGTCCCGGTAGAGGTCTTCGCAGGACCGGAGCAAGGCTACCTGGTGACTATTGAGCAGCTTGAGGCCGCCGTCACGGACAAGACCAAGATCCTCCTGTTCGTTTCCCCGTCCAACCCCACGGGCGCCGTCTACAGCCCGGAGCAGGTAGCAGAGATCGGCAAGTGGGCCGCCTCCAAGGGCCTCTGGGTTGTCACGGACGAGATCTACGAACACCTCACCTACGACGGCGTGGAATTCACCTCCATCGCCACTGCGGCTCCTGAACTGGGCGACCGCGTGGTCATCCTGAACGGTGTTGCCAAGACCTACGCCATGACCGGATGGCGCGTGGGCTGGATGATCGGCCCCGCCGACGTCATCAAGGCCGCGACCAACCTGCAGTCCCATGCCACGTCCAACGTCAGCAACATCATGCAGGTGGCCGCAGCCGCGGCACTTACCGGCCCCTTGACCGCCGTCGACGAGATGAAGGTTGCCTTCGACCGCCGCCGCAAGGCGATTGTGGCCGGCCTGAACGCGATTGAGGGCGTTGAATGCCCGACGCCGACCGGCGCGTTCTACGTCTACGCAGACGTCCGCGGGCTGCTGGGTAAGGAATTTGACACGGCCAACGGCCCCGTGCGTCCCTCGACGTCCGCGGAACTGGCCGCGCTGATCCTCGACGAGGTTGAGGTCGCAGTGGTTCCCGGTGAGGCCTTCGGCCCCTCGGGTTACGTCCGGTTGTCCTACGCGCTCGGTGACGACGACCTCGCCGAAGGCGTCCGCCGGCTCCAGGAGTTCCTCGGCAAGGCCAAGTAACCCCGCCCCTGAACTGAAACGCTCTTCCACCGCTGATGGTGGAAGAGCGTTTCAGTTTAAGGCGTGGGATGTGGAAGATGGCTGGGGAAACACGGGTGGGATGTGGGAGAGCGTTGGGGAGGGGTTAGAGGAGGCGGCGTTCGGCAGCCCACTTGGTGAGCTCGTGGCGGTTTGACAGCTGGAGCTTGCGGAGGACCGCGGAGACATGGGTTTCCACCGTCTTGATGGAGATGAAGAGCTCCTTGGCCACCTCTTTGTAGCTGTATCCCCGGGCGATGAGCCGCATGACTTCGAGCTCGCGGGCGGAGAGCTTGTCCAGTTCGTCGTCGGCAATGTCGGCCGGCGCAGTTCCAAAGGCATCAAGGACAAACCCGGCCAGCCGCGGCGAGAAGACGGCGTCGCCATCGGCAACCCTGATGACGGCGTCGGAGATCTCGGCACCGGAGATGGTTTTGGTAACGTACCCGCGGGCGCCCGCGCGGATCACGGCCACCACGTCCTCGGCGGCGTCGGAAACGCTCAGGGCCAGGAAGCTCGTCGTCTTGAGGAGCGCAGCCGAACCCGCAATGACCTCCCTGCCTCCACCGCCCAAGCCCCCGGGCAGGTGGACGTCCAGCAGCACCACTTCGGGGCGGGTTTCGGCAATCACGGCGATGGCTTGTTCAACCGTGCCGGCCTCCCCCACAACGTCCATGCGCTCGTCCAGGTCAGCTTTGAGACCTGAGCGGAAAATGGTGTGGTCGTCCACGATCACCACGCGCACGCTCCGCGCGCCGGGCTGGGCAGGGCTGTTCATTGCCGGACCTCTCCGTTCCTTGGTTCGTTGTTCTCCGCCTCCATGGCGGGCAGCGCCAACCGGACTTCCGTTCCGTTGCCGCTGCTGATGATGGCCGCTGTGCCGCCGTGCCTCCTCATGCGCCCGATGATGGACTCCTTGACGCCCATGCGGTCCTCGGGCACGGCGTCGGGATCGAATCCCGGCCCCCGGTCCTTAATGAAGACCTCGGTGTTTCCGGCGGTGCATTCAAGGTAGACAGACACTGTGCCTCCGCCGTGGCGGGACGCGTTCAACATGGCCTCACGGGCAGCTTGGACCAGTGCCTCGTGCCGCTCGGTCATCTCCGTATCGCCTACGGTCACCACTTCCACGGGATTGCCCAGAGCGTCTTCCACCTCCGCCGCAACGGCCTTGACCCGCTCTGCGAGCAGCCCGGCTTCCTTGGTGGAATCGCTGAACAGCCAACTACGCAGTTCACGTTCCTGTGCCCGGGCCAGCCGGACAACGTCCTGCTCCGAACCCGCCCGGCGCTGGATGAGCGCCAAGGTTTGCAGGACGGAATCGTGGAGGTGCGCGGCGATTTCGGCACGTTCAGTTTCGCGGACACGCCCGGCGCGTTCGGCTTCGAGGTCCTTCCAGAACTTCAAACCCCACGGCAGCAGGACCAACACGACTCCCCCAAGGACCGCCACGGAGGCAAGCAGGGCAAGCCACGTCTGCTCCCACGAGCCCGAGCCGGACACCATCACCAGGACCCCTGCCACCACCAGCGCGAGCCCGGCCGCAAGGCGAACCCATCCGCCTGCCTGATCGGCTTTCGTCTTGTCCACCAATCCGGCCCGGCGGGTCTCATCCAGCTGCATCCACGCGATGGAGGCGCCGCCAAGGATTGCTGCGGCCGGGATCAGGGTTCCCAGCGGCACGTCGACACCCAGTTGTTGGGCAATCAGGATGGCGGCCACCAGCAGCAGCCCTACCCCAAGAAGAATTTCCTTGCCGTACTGGATCTTCCGGAATGTGAACCACGGCGCCACGGGACTTGCACCGACGCTCCCCCACTCCCCGGACGGCGGAGTTGCTCGATCGGCACCGGAGGGGGCATCACCGGAGGCTCCGGCGACGTTGCCGGGGGCGCCTGTCCCACGCCCGGTGAGGGACCCGGCGTCGTAGTTTGTGGCGGGACCGGCGGACGGGCGGCTCACCGCGGGAGCGATGGGCGACGCCGGCCGCTTGGCGTTGCGCCGGGCGTTCTCATCCGCCGTGGGAACCATGATCCACAGCCACGCGTAGAAGGCCATGCCCGCACCGCCGGCGAAGCTGGCGAGGACCATGGCCAGCCGGACATACTTCACCGGCCAGCCCAAGTGTCCGGCGAGTCCGCTGCAGACTCCCGCGATCATGCGGTCGCTGCTGCGGACCAGCGCGGGGCGTTCCAAAGCGGTATCCATGTACCAATCCAAACACGGATCGGGGCTCCCCGGGCCCGTAACGGCGGCGCTTCGGGGGTCCCTCAGGGATCATTCAGGGTATCCCCCAATAGAGGACGGAACGGGCCAGGCGGCAGGATCGAAGTATGAACGCGAACAGCATGAATCCCGAGGATTCCGGAACCCCTGCCGATGCCGGGCGTCCGGGCAACAACGCCCCCGGCGGTGCCGCCGGATCCGGCCCGGCCGAGGAGCCTTCCGCACGCCCGTACGCCACGGGCAACGCCGGTCCCGGCAGCTGGACTTCCCAGCAGAACTTCTTTGACTGGATCCGCAACCAAGGCATCCGCCGCGGCCCGGACCGCTGGATCGGCGGCGTCGCAAGCGGAGTGGCGCACCGGTTCGGCATCGATCCCTTGATTGTCCGGGGCATCTTCATTGTCTTGGCGCTCTTCGCCGGAGTGGGCGTCCTGCTCTACGGCCTTGCGTGGGCGCTGCTGCCGGAACCTGACGGCCGTATCCACGTGCAGGAAGCGGCTGCCGGCCGATGGTCCGGCGGCATGACCGGCGCACTGGCAACCTCGATCATCGGCCTGCCGAGCCTGGGACGCGGCTTTTGGGGCTGGGGTTGGGACGGACTTCCGGGTCTTTTCTGGACGCTGTTCTGGGTGGGCGGCATCGCGTACCTCATCTATTACCTGGTCCAGCGCAACAACAGCCAGAAAGGCGAACCTCCCATGAACCGGCAAAACTTCGGCGCACCCGCGGCCCCGGCGGCCGGCACCGCAACCCCGGCGTCGACGGGTGGGCCCGCAGGCAGCACCTACGGTGCTTCTTCTTCCCAGGCGCCCGCCGGAGCCAACACGGGTGTACCGGTGTACGGACCGGGCAGCTCATCGACGCCGGTGGGCCCCTACAGTCCGTCGGGCCCCCGTCCTCCCCGCGGCTCCGGCGCCTACGGGCAGCCACCCTATGGTCAGCCGCCCTATGGCTCCGGGCAGGTACAGCCGCCCAAGCCCCCTCGGCAAAAGGCCAAGGGACCAGGTGCCGCAATCGTGGCAGTCAGTGCCGGAACGGCCCTCCTGGCCGGCGGAACCTTGAAGGCCCTGGACGTCGCCAACGTCATCAACCTGGGTAACGCAGCGGACTCCGTGGTGTGGGCCGTGGGTGCGGCCATCCTCGGCCTGGGCATTTTGGTGGCTGGCTTGCGCGGACGGACTTCAGGTTTTCTGGGATTCCTGGCCGTCGTGGCCTTGGTGGTCGGCGGTATTTTCAACGTCATCCCGCGCAACGGAGACCGCCTTGGCTTCCAAGAGGTCAATTGGGCTCCGGTCAGCATTGACCAGGCCCGGCAGGGGCTGAACATCACTGCCGCGAACGGCACCGTGGACCTGAGCGAAATGAACCTGACGCCGCCGCTCACCACGGAAGTCACTGTCCCGGTGGATGCAACTGCCAGCAACATCACCGTCATCATTCCGGACAACGTTCCGGTGGAAGTCCGGGCGGATATGACGTTCGGGAACCTCAACGAGCGCGGCGCCGACCGCGGCGGGCGGTTCGAGGACGACCGCTCGACGTACAACACGGACAAACCCGGAGCGAACCTCGTGGTGGAGATCGATGGCACGTTCAGCAACGTGACCATCAAGGAAGGAAACTGACATGAGCACCAACCAACCAGGTGACGCCCGCCCCGCCGGGCCGCTCCCCAAAGAGGCTCTCCCCCAGGAAACACGTCCCACCGAGCCGATCGCGCGGCCCCGGTTGGAGGAGATTCCGCTGACGCCGCATTTGGAGCCCACCTACCGGATTGAACAGAACGACGACGAACCCAAGCAAGCGCGCATCGGCACCGTGGTGTGGGGGTTGATTGTGATCGCCCTGGCCGCCCTGCTCCTGGTTTCCACCATGGGCTGGATCGTCCTGGACGGAACCTACGTGTTGATCGGCCTGATGATCGGGGCCGGCGCCGCGCTGGTAGTCGGCGGCCTCGTGGCTGCCGGACGGGGGTCGAAGCAAGTGACAAAGCAGCACCAACAAGGAAGGCTGTAACCATGGACAAGTTCTTCAGCATCGTCAGGGGCTTCGGCCTGAAGCGCGGCCCGCAGCGTTGGTTGGCCGGCGTCTGTGGAGGCATCGCAGCGAAGCTCAATGTGGACGTAGCGTACGTCCGGGTGGGATTCCTGTTGTTCTGCCTCTTGCCCGGACCGGCCATCATTTTCTACATCCTCGCGTGGCTGATCCTTCCGGACCAACAGAACCGGATCGCGCTGGAATCGTTCATCAGCCAGCGTTCCCGGTAGTACCCCGGCCAGCCGGCCGGGACAAAGACGGAAAGCGCACTTAGCGGGCTCCGCAACACCTCATTGAATACGAAGAATCGTCCTGCCGGATGCGGGGCGATTCATCGTGTTTTCGGGAGTGTTTCCAATACCGCACGCCGTGAGTGGAATGTAACCGTTTGTGTCCCACCCCACATCCACGACTACAATCGTGGGGAGCTCAGCGTGGCGCTCGGCAAGTATTCCTCCAAGCCATGAGTGAGCAAACATGAAAATTGGCATTCTTACCAGCGGCGGCGACTGCCCCGGCCTCAACGCAGTGATCCGTGGAGCGGTCCTCAAAGGCATCGCAATCCACGGCCAGGAGTTCGTGGGCTTCCGGGACGGCTGGCGTGGTGTGGTGGAAGGTGACGTCATTGACATCCCCCGCACCATGGTCCGCGGTATCGCCAAGCAGGGCGGCACCATCCTGGGCACTTCCCGCACCAACCCCTTCGAGAACGGCGGCGGTCCGGAGGTCATCAAGGCCCACATGGAACGGCTGGGCATCGATGCCATCATCGCGATCGGCGGCGAGGGCACCCTGGCAGCAGCCAAACGCCTCACTGACGCCGGTTTGAAGATCGTCGGCGTCCCGAAGACCGTGGATAACGATCTCGACGCGACGGACTACACCTTTGGTTTCGACACTGCCGTGGAAATCGCCACGGAGGCGATCGACCGCCTGCGCACCACGGGTGAATCCCACCACCGCTGCATGATTGCGGAAGTGATGGGCCGCCACGTTGGCTGGATTGCCCTCCACTCCGGCATGGCGTCCGGCGCCCACGCCATCCTTATCCCCGAACAGAAGGTGAGCATCGAACAGATCGCCGAGTGGGTCCAACTGGCCCATGACCGCGGTCGCGCACCTTTGGTGGTGGTGGCGGAAGGGTTCGTGCCCGATCACATGGAATCCCCGCACTCCGAACGCGGCCTGGATACCTTTGGCCGTCCCCGGCTGGGAGGCATCGCGGACCAGCTGGCACCCGAGCTCGAGGCGCGCACGGGCATCGAGACCCGTGCGACCATCCTCGGCCACATCCAGCGCGGCGGCGTTCCCACCGCTTATGACCGCGTCCTCGCCACGCGCCTGGGCATGGCAGCGATCGACTCCGTGGTGGACGGCCGCTGGGGAACCATGGTTGCGCTCAAGGGCACGGACATCTCCCATGTTGGTTTTGAGGAAGCCCTCGGCAAGCTCAAGACCGTGCCGCAGCACCGCTACGACGAAGCGTCAGTGTTGTTTGGTTAGTCGGCTAGGCTGAACCCATGACCCTTGAGCCCACGTCCGCTGCCATTATCCAGCTGGCGTGGGCTCGCCATTTGGGGCTTGGTGACCACTCCTTTGCGGACGCCTCAGCCCGCGTCGCAGCAGCCTCCGCGGATCCCGGCGATCCCGCGTGCAGGATTTCCAAGGCGGACGAATCGGCACGATCCGTGGTTTTCCTGCGCTTGTTCGGCGTATCGGCCCTGGTAGGGCCGCAATGGGCGCTCGACGCGGCGGCGGACATTCCCGACGTCGACCTCGCCCAGCACGTCACCCTGCTGACCCTGACGCGCTCCCACGGAGGACACGGTTTGGGTTCCTCCGCCCTCTTTTTCGCCGACGACCTTCCCTTGAAACAACCGGGCGAGGACGTGACCGTTTCCCGGGGCAATCCGGAAGCGATCGGACTGGAACAGCTGTGTCCTCCCGATGACGTCAACGAGGTAGGGCTGCAGACCTTGGAACACCGATTCACCATCATGCACCCGGATGCGGAAAGCCCGGTGCCTTTGGCGTGCGGAGCCTATTCCGAATGGGAAGGGCTCCTTGCCAATATGGGTGTTTTGGTTGCCCCTGAATGGCGGCGCCGGGGCCTCGGTACGCTTGCTGCCTCGATTGCCGCGCACGAGGCCCTGGCCGCCGGCCTGACGCTCCAGTGGAAGGCGGATGTCAGCAACAGCGGCGCGCTTGCCATGGCACGCAGCATCGGCTTTACCACCGGCGGGCTCCACGCGGGCGTCCTGCTCGCGTAGGGCCCTGCCCGTTTACTTGCTGGACCGCTCCGCAGCCTGCCCCTCAGGGACCGGTGCTCCCCCGCCCCAGCCGTCCACCGATTTCGGCTTGGCATAGAAGGCAGCCAACACTGCTCCCACCAGGACGGCGATTGCCGGCAACAGCGTCGACTGGCTCATCGCCGTCGAGAATCCTGCATGCAGGGCCTCCGGAAGTGCCCCGGACATGGATGCCTCATTGACCGGTGCCCCCGCCCCGCTGGACGGCAGCTCTGCAGCAAGGCGCGCCTGGATCAGCGCCGCGACGGCGGCCGACCCCAGGACCGCACCGATCTGGCGGGTGGTATTGAAGACGCCGGAACCCGCTCCCGCCTGGCGCGGCGGAAGGTTACGGGTGGTGGCATTGGAGATCGGCCCCCACATGAAGGCGTTCGCTACACCCTGCAAGGCGCTGGGAAGCAGGAAGACCCAGATCGGAGTGTCCGGTGTCAGCAAGGCAGCGGTCCAGAAAAGTGCGGCGGACAGGCAGACCAAGCCGAACACGGCGAACCAGCGGGGATTGGCACGGTCGATCAGCTTTCCCACGAACGGCGCGAGCCCACCCGAAATAACAGCCATCGGGATCATCAGGAGGGCCGACTGCGTTGGCGTCAGCCCACGGACCACCTGGTAGTAGAAGATGGTGGGCAGGGGAAACGCGGTAACCGTGAAGCCAACGGCCATGATGGTGCTGTTTCCAAGGGAGAAGTTCCGGTCGCGGAACAGGCCCAGGGGCAGCAACGGTTCACCGCCGCGACGTTCAAGTATCTGTTGCCAGACGACGAACAGCGCCAGCACCACCACACCGGCAATGATCAGGCCCCAGACACTGACGACGCCGTTGATGGTGCCCCAATCGTAGGTTTGGCCTTCCTGGATGCCAAAGACGAGCAGGAACATGCCGGCCGCGGACAACACCACGCCCGGGATATCGAACTTGTGGGTGTGGGTGGTCAGCGTCGGGACGAAGCGGGTGACCAGGATGAAGGCAACGACGCCGATGGGCACGTTGACAAAGAAGATCCACTCCCAGCCGAGGCCGTCCACCAGGACGCCGCCGAGGATCGGTCCCACCAACACGGCCATGCCCGCGGTGGCTCCCCACAGTCCCATGGCCGCGCCGCGGCGGTCAGGCGGGAAGATCCGGGTGATGACGGCCATGGTCTGCGGCGTCATCATGGCAGCGCCCAGTCCCTGGACGGCGCGGGCGGCGATGAGCATGCCGATGTCCTGCGAGAATCCGCACCACAGCGATGCCAGCGTGAAGACAACCAGACCTATCAGGTACAGGTTCTTTGGACCGAAGCGGTCACCCATCCTGCCGGTGATCAGCAACGGCACTGCATAGGCCAGGAGGTAGGCGCTGGTTACCCAGATGACCGCATTGATGTCAGTATTGAGGCCCTCCATGATCCGGGGGTTGGCGACCGACACGATGGTGGTGTCGATCAGGATCATGAAGAATCCCACCACGAGTGACCACAGGGCCGGCCACGGCTTAGCTACGTTTTCCAAGGGATTCCTTTGGTTTGTTGGAAAGTTCGGACGGGGTTGCTTGGGGGTCGTCCCAAGGCAGCTCACCACTGCGCAACTCCCGTAGGAGCCCGTGGATCCACGAGATCTCCGTTCGAAGCATTTGTTGTTGATACATGACATCGATCCAGTACTTGCGATCGAGGCCTTTGGCTGTGACAACCCGCTCAGCATGCAGGAGGAAATCCAGGCCGGCCTGGAGCGCGTCCACCCGCTGGCCAAGAAGTTCGATGACGGCCTCGGCGGGGAGGTGGTGCGCCTCGGCAATGGCGTGCGGAAAGACCGGGTATTCGTTGACGGGTTTCGCCAGCATCTCCCGGAGGCGCACATCGAGCGCCTCGTGCCCGGCCGCCGAGATCCTGTAAGTAGTCCGCTCAGGGCGGTTCCCCTCGCGGTCGGTCCCGACGGCCTCCACCAAACCGGCCTCCTCCAAGCGCCGGACAGCGTGATAGAGCGTGCCGGGGCGCACCTTCACCAGCCGGTCCTCATGGCGGGCCATCAACACCTGGTACATCTCATAGGGGTGCATGGGCCCCTCGGCGAGCAACGCCAGGGACGCGACGCCCAGCGCTGTCAGTTTCCCGGACTGGACCATCGTGACGCCCTCCTTTGAATACCCCTGTGCCAATACTCCATGGCAATTATTCCACGTAGAGTATTGCGCTACCAAAAAACCCTGTTGCTTGGGGCAACAGGGTTATCGGTCGATCAGGCCCTAGCCCAGAAGCTCCAGAATCTCCGTCCGGGCAAACATCTTGGCCGCGTCCCGGGCACTCGGCGTTCCGGAGTCCGGGTCCGCTCCAGCGTCAAGCAGGGCCCGGGCAACGCCGGTATAGCCCTTGAAGACAGCTCCGGCGAGCGGGGTCTGGCCACGGTCGTTGGCCGAATTGACGTCTGCGCCGTGGTGAACCAGGAGTTGAACCGTCTCCTCGTGCCCGTGATAGGCCGCAAGCATCAGCAAGGAGTCTCCGGCGGCATTGGTCAGGGTTGCAGGAGCACCAGCATCGAGATAGCCGCGCAGCAACGCGGAATTTCCTTCCCGGGCTGCGTCGAAAAGCGTGTGTGCCAGTGCCACTGCTTCATCGTCGGCCTCGCTGGAGGGCTTGGCTGCGGCGTCGTGGCCGGTGGGCTGGGTCATCTGTGGGGTCCCTTCAGGAATCCGGTCTGGCGCCCGACTACCTGTCCGGCGTCGGGGGCGACGATCACTTCCTGGGCCGCGACGTACGGCTCGTCGCCATCCATCACCGTCAACGGTTCGCTTGCCGAAACCGAGCGCTTGATCACTGCCAGCGCTACGGGGCCCATTTCGAAGTGCTGCGCCACCGATGTCAGCGTACCCACCTTGCGGTCACCAGCAAATACAACACTGCCGACGGCAGGAAGGGTGTGCTGCGAACCGTCCAACTGAAGGAAGACGAGGCGCCGCGGCGGGTGGCCAAGGTTGTGGACCCGCGCAATGGTTTCCTGGCCCTTGTAGCAGCCCTTGTTCAAGTGGACCGAAGTACGGATCAGGTCCAGTTCGTGGGGAATCGTCTTGTCATCCGTCTCCGCCCCGAGGCGTGGACGCCACGCCGCGATGCGCAGCGCATTTGCAGCCATGGCGCCAGCCAAAGGCAGGCCCTCCACGGCGGACTCGAGTTCGGCGGCCGGGACAAGATATTCGAACCACGGACGTTCCAGGCCGGGATGCGACTCCTCCGGGACCAGGCTGTACGAGTAGCCGCCCGGGCCCACGTGCGGCCAGGGGTCCTCCCATACCAACCGCCCGGACAGCCGCTCCACCGGCTTGGTGGAGCCGATCACCGCCCATTGCTCCGAAACATCGGCGATTTCCACGCGAAGCATGAACTTCATCTTGTTCAGCCACTCCGCCAACGGGGCGGCCTCGGCCGTTTCGACGATCAGCCAGGTGGTGCCGCCGTCGTCGATAACCCGCGCATCGAATTCGATGCGCCCTTGGACGCTCAGCAGGAGGAGTTCACTGGCAACCTGCGGTTGCAAATTGGTCAACTGTTGCGAAGACAAAGTGTTGAGCCAGCTCAGCCGATCGGGTCCGGTCACGGTCACCACACCGCGGTGGGAAAGATCGACGACGGCGGTACCGTTTGCCAGGGCGCGCTGCTCGCGCAACGGCTCGCCATAATGGGCCGCGACGCCGGCATCCAGTCCGGTATCCTCGACGGCTCCAGGGCGCGACAGCAGAGGGCTCTTGTATGTCATATGAAGTAGAAGTCCTTCAGGTTCGGGGGTATTCCCCACGGACGTTGGCACAGGGTATGCCGGTCATCGATATTCGGGGTTCTCGAAGTCAAAGCGGGTGCCGGCCTTCCACTCTTCCGGAAGATTGCCATAGGCAGGAATACCTCCGGCGTCCCTCAACAGTTTGGCCATGTGGAGTAGGTTCCACGTCATGAAGGTGGTGTTCCTGTTGGTGAAATCACTCTCCGGCCCGCCGGACCCTTCATCCAGATAGCTGGGCCCCGGCCCCACCGGTCCGATCCAGCCCGCGTCAGCTTGCGGCGGGATGGTAAAGCCGATGTGTTGGAGGCTGTACAGGACGTTCATGGAGCAATGCTTGATGCCGTCCTCGTTGCCGGTAATGAGGCAGCCGCCCACCTTGGGGTAGAACGCCCACTGTCCCTTGCCGTTGAGCTGGCCCGAGTGTGCGTAGAGCCGCTCGATCAGCTTCTTGGTCTGGGACGAGTTGTCGCCAAGCCAGATGGGGCCCGCCACCACGACGATGTCTGCCTCGGCGACCGCCGGATAGATCTCCGGCCATTCGTCGTGCTCCCAACCGTGTTCGCGCATGTCCGGGTAGACACCGCTGGCGATGTCGTGGTCCACGGTGCGGATGAGCTGAGTGGCAACGCCCTGCTTCTCCATGATGTCCCGGCTGATCCGGATCAGGCCGTCGGTATTGCTGACCTGCGGCGAGGGCTTCAAGGTTCCGTTGAAGAACACGGCTTTGAGGCCCTCGTAGCCACTGGGCTTGAGGCTGCTGTTCACTAACTGCTCCTTTTGCTTGTGCTGATGGAACGTTCAGTGAAGGCTCGCGCCGGCGTCAGGACACCTTATGGAGGAATGCCGAGGCGTGGGCTTCAAGGGCTTTTCCGTTGGCAGCTACATCCCAGCGCCAGAGGAGGTTGCCGTCAACGAGGCCGAAAATGCGGGTTGCCGCCGTGTATTCCTTGGAGTGGCCGCCGCGCATCACCATGTCGGTGGTGAGCTGGATCTGCGGCCCTTTGATTTGGCCGTAGTACAACTCGGTAATTCCACCGGGGTGCGAAATGGAGACGGCGAGATCGAACCCGCCGTCCTTGTTGCGGCGTTCTTCAACATCGTCAGCGGTCTTGAGCACGGGCACGATGTCCGCGGGAATCAGCCCGGGACCGCCGTCGCCCTCCTGGAGCTTGCGTTCCAAAGCCCAAAAGCCGGTCTCCACGGTCAGCGGGCGCAACTTTGCGCCCGCGTCATCGCTGATCCAGCTCTCAGCCCGGTACTGCAGGTAGGGCAGCCCGTTGTGGGTGAAGGATACGTGCTGGACGAAATGCTCCGAGTCCTCGTCCCCGGTGCCAAGGCGGCCGCGTCCTTCCCACTCGCCAATGAGCCAGGAAAGGGGAACAAGTTCAGGGGTCAGGTCGGTCGGGATCTCAATAGGCACAACGACTACCTCAGTTGGACTGCAGGGAGGGACAGGCTACTTCTGGCCCTTGAAAAGACGGTAAACGACGAAACCAGCGAACCAGGCCATGGCGATGCTGGCAATGCCGAGGAGGACAAGGAAGAAGATTTCAAATGCGAGAACAGACATGATGCCATCCTAACCGTTAGTAGATGAGTAGTTTGTCTATGAAGTACGCCAGGGTTCCGATCGCCCACACGGGCGCAACGCCCATGCCCAGCGCCGCCGGCAGAGTCAGGCGTCCGCGCCGAAGCGTGACCATTCGCCGGAAGCAGACCAGCACCGAGCCCGTCGCCACGCCCACCAAAGCAGCAGGTAGTACCGCGATATCCGAGAAAACCAGGCCGGCCAGGGGTGCCATGAGTCCGGCCATGACGATGCCCAGGGGTGCGACGATGCGGTCCGGCCACCTGATGATCCCCACCAGCAACGCCACGGCGGCGGAGAGCCCGGCCACAAGGACCATCTCCTTGACGCCGTTGAACCTTGCTCCGGCGATCCACCCCGCACCAAGGCAGTTGAGCAGCACACCCGCGCTGCAGCCCAGGGTGGACTCAAGGCGTTGGGCCTGCCCTGTCCCCCTGACGAGCTGGATGATGAAAACCGCCATGACGCCCAAGGCGATGAAAGCCGGTGTGCCGTCAAGGAAACCCGGGGCGGGAAGGTAGGCGGCGGTGACGGCCGAGCCTGCACCGGCCAAGCCGATGACCGCCGCCAGCGTTTTCTTGGCGGGCACGGCCAGGAAATGCGGCCAGCCGAACCCCACAACGGCCGACGCGGCGACGCCGACGCCCACCATGGCTTCCCGGGATACGAAGGTGCTGGCCACGATGGCTGCGAGCGCCACGAGTCCGAATACCCCGATGCTCCAAGACTTCACTGTGTGCCCGACCTCAATTCGATGCGTCTTACGACCTCTCGACAATCCTGCCTTATGGCGGCCCTTTATGTCGTAATTCCCGCTTCCGGCCGTCACGAATCCCTGACTGGAAAGGCGCCGGTGGGTATACTCAGACTTCAACGGCGCACTGATTTGCCCTGACCCCGTTACAACGGCCAGGGCGGTCTTGCCGCCGTGACCGGCCGGTGAAACTCCGGTTTCGACGCCCGATGATGCGCGCACAGCCCATTGGAGGAACTATGTCGCACATCCTGCTCCTGACGAACAGCACCGGATCTTCGGTGGACATCCTGCCTGCCTTGGAGTTGCTGAACCACCGCGTGCACATCCTCCCGGCAGAACCTACAGCCTTGTTGGAGACGGACCCCACGGACATCGTGTTCCTCGACGCCCGCAAGGACCTTGTAGGCGCACGTTCCCTGACCCAGTTGCTGAAGGCAACCGGACTGAGCGCTCCCCTGATGCTGATCCTCACGGAGGGCGGCATGGCTGCCGTGTCCTCGGCATGGTCGGTGGATGACATCGTCCTGGATTCTGCCGGCCCGGCCGAGGTGGAGGCCCGTATCCGCTTGGCCATGGCGCGCGCTGTACCGGGCGAAGAGGAAACCCAAACGGAGATCCGCGCAGCCGGCGTCGTCATTGATGAAGCGAGTTACACGGCCCGCGTAGGCGGCCAGCCACTGAACCTGACCTTCAAGGAATTCGAACTCCTCAAGTACCTGGCGCAGCACCCGGGACGCGTTTTTACCCGCCAGCAGCTGCTGACCGAGGTCTGGGGTTACGACTACTACGGCGGAACGCGGACCGTGGACGTCCACATCCGTCGTCTCCGGGCGAAATTGGGAGTGGACCACGAGAACCTCATCAGCACGGTCCGCAACGTGGGCTACCGGTTGACCCTGGTGCGGCTTCCGGATGACGAGCTGTCGGAAGCGTAGGGCTCCAAGGAAACATAAATGCATAGCAGAGAGGGCCGGGAATCAGCTGATTCCCGGCCCTCTCTGTGTGCTGTTGTGGAGGACATACGGGTCGAACGTATCGAAGCCACCCCACTGGTGGATCCCCCTCGTATCCGGCTTTCAAAGCCGAACGAGTTACCTAAGCTACCCCCGATTGGCGGACACTTCAAATCGCACGGTCCCGCCTTGGCGTATAGCCTTGCATCATGAGTCACGCGCACCCTGAGAACTGGCCTGTACTGTTCGTTGACGGCGCTTTGGATGCCGAGCTGTTCAAGGATTTCAGCACCTTGGGTGCTGCTGCTGCCGAGTCGGATGGAAATCCGCCGCTCTCCGAACAGACGCTGGTGACACTGCGCGGCTCCGACGGCGGTGCACACCGGGTGCTGTCCCTGGCGCTCTACGCCCCCGACGAGGACTCGGACCCTGCCACCGCCGAAGACCTGGCCGGGATCGCCGTCGTCATTGAATCGCCGGACGGTACCGGAGTGCTGGAACTGGCCGTCCACCCTAGCTACCGCAACCGCGGCGTCGCGGGACGGTTGTTGGCTGCCTTGCAGGAGAAGCGTGGATTCGACGGGTTGACGGCTTGGTCGCATGGCAACCATGAGGCCGCTGCCGAACTTGCCTCCCGGTTTGGCTACGGTCCGGTCCGCGAACTGCGGAAGATGCGCTTGATGTCATCTTCGTCTTCGCTGCCCGACGCCGCCCTGCCGCCCGGCGTCACCCTGCGCGCCTTTGTGCCGGGCCAGGACGAGCAAGCCTGGCTGGCCGCCAACCGGGCCGCCTTCGCCCACCACCCGGAGCAGGGCTCCATGACCCTGGCCGATCTGAAGGCCAGGGAGGAAGAGGCCTGGTTCGATCCCGAAGGCTTCCTCCTGGCGGTCGACGCCGACGGCACGTTGCTGGGTTACCACTGGACCAAGGTGCACCCGAAGCAAGGTCCCCATCCGGCCATCGGCGAAGTGTACGTGGTGGGGGTGACGCCGGACGCGCAGGGTTCGGGCTTGGGCAAGGCCCTGACCGTAGCCGGCATCCGGCACCTGCAGGAGAAGGGCCTCCACGCTGTCATGCTGTACGTCGACGCTGACAATGAGGCCGCTGTGGCCCTCTACCGGAAACTTGGCTTCGTCCGGTGGGACACCGACGTCATGTACGGGCCTTTGCCCGGTAATTAGCCTGTGCGGTCCGGACACGGGACCGGGCATGGACATCTTGGAATCGGGTCGCCCAATTGCTTGTAATGTGGGAGGAAACCCAGTCCTGAGCTTAGGAGAAACCCATGCAGCCGGACCCCGTCGGTACCGCCGGACCTACCTCCAAGGGCGCAACGCTGCCCGCGCGCTTCGGCTCATCCGAGGTGCCCGCGTCCCGGGCCACGCAGGACCGGATAGACATCCCCGAGTTTGCGCCCAACCTGGAACCGGAGGGTGATATTTCGCCGGACCGGTTCCTGGACCGCGAGCTCAGCTGGCTGGCTTTCAACTCCCGCGTTCTGGAGTTGGCTGAGGATCCCGATCTTTACCTCCTGGAGCGCGTCAACTTCCTCTCCATTTTTGCTTCCAACCTTGACGAGTTCTTCATGGTCCGGGTGGCCGGCCTCAAGCGCCGTATCGCCACCGGCCTGGCCGTCCCCTCCCCTGCCGGGTTGAGCCCGATTGAGGTACTGGAACAGATCGGCGAGGAAGCCCACAAACTGCAGGAACGGCATGCCCGGGTATTTGCCGAGCAGATCCGTCCGGCTTTGGCCTTCGAGCACATCCACGTCATGCACTGGAACGAACTCGACGAGGAGGCGCGCCACCGCCTCAGCGCCCTGTTCCAGGAGAAGGTCTTCCCCATCCTCACGCCGCTCGCAGTGGACCCGGCGCACCCGTTCCCCTACATCTCCGGCCTGTCCCTGAACCTGGCGGTGATCGTCAGCAACCCGATCAGCGACAAAGAGCTGTTCGCCCGCGTGAAGGTTCCGGACCAGCTGCCGCGGCTGATCTCCGTGGATGGTCCCCGCGCCGGCGCCATCTCGGGCAGGGTGGCCCGGTTCATCGCCCTCGAAGAACTGATCGCCGTCCACTTGGACACGCTCTTCCCGGGCATGGAAGTTTTGGAGCACCACACCTTCCGCGTCACCCGCAACGAGGACGTCGAGGTGGAAGAGGACGACGCCGAGAACCTCCTGCAGGCGCTGGAGAAGGAACTCCTGCGCCGCCGGTTCGGTCCGCCCGTCCGGTTGGAAGTCACCACCGATATCAACCCGAACGTCAGGGCCTTGCTGGTCCGCGAGCTTGGCGTGGACGAGTCCGAGGTCTACTCGGTACCCGCTCCGCTGGACCTTCGCGGGCTTTCCGTCATCGCTGGCATTGACCGCCCGGATCTGCACTACCCCAAGCACGTGCCGCACACCTCGCGGTACCTCAACGAATCGGAGACGTCCAAGGCGGCCAACGTCTTTGCTGCCATGAGGCGGCGGGACATCCTGCTCCACCACCCGTACGACTCCTTCTCCACCTCGGTCCAGGCCTTCCTCGAGCAAGCCGCCGCGGACCCGAAGGTCCAGGCGATCAAGCAGACGCTGTACCGCACCTCCGGCGATTCCCCGATCGTGGATGCCTTGATCGACGCCGCCGAAGCGGGCAAGCAGGTCCTGGCCCTGGTGGAGATCAAGGCCCGCTTCGACGAACAGGCCAACATCTCCTGGGCCCGCAAGCTGGAGCAGGCCGGCGTCCACGTGGTGTACGGCATCGTGGGCCTGAAGACCCACTGCAAGCTGTCACTGGTGGTGCGGCAGGAAGTGGACGGCCTCCGCAGGTACTGCCACATCGGTACCGGCAACTACCATCCCAGGACGGCGCGCTACTACGAGGACCTCGGCCTGCTGACCTCAAACGAACAAGTGGGCGAGGACCTCTCCAAGCTGTTCAACCAGCTCTCCGGATACGCCCCCAAGTCCACGTTCAAGCGGCTGCTCGTTGCGCCGCGCTCAGTGCGTTCAGGACTGATTGACCGGATCGAAACAGAAATCCGCAATGCGCGCAACGGTGTGGCCGCACGTGTCCAGATCAAGGTCAACTCGATGGTGGACGAAGCCATCATCGATGCCCTGTACCGCGCATCCCAGGCCGGAGTGAAGGTGGACGTCGTGGTGCGCGGCATCTGCTCCCTGCGGCCGGGTGTGCCCGGCCTCAGCGAAAACATCACGGTGCGCTCCATCCTGGGACGGTTCCTTGAGCACTCCCGGGTGTTCGCCTTCGCCAACGGTGGAGAACCCGTGGTGTACATCGGCTCTGCCGACATGATGCACCGCAACCTGGACCGCCGGGTTGAGGCACTGGTCCAGTTGGCCAGCCGGGAGGACGTGAACACGGTCCTTGACTTGATGCGCCGCTACATGGACGACTCCACCGCCAGTTGGCACTTGGATAATGAAGGTCATTGGACCCGGCATCACCTTGATGAGAAGGGCGAGCCCCTCCTGGATATGCAGTCCTGGCTCTTGGCCTCCCGCTCCCGCCAGCGGGCAGCAGCACGGCGGTAAGGAACAACTTGAACAGCGACACACCTGTGGCCGACCAGACCGACCACCCGGGGGAACCCGTGGCCGTCGTCGCGGCTGGCGCGATCCCGTGGCGTATCAAGAAAGGCGCCTTGGAGGTGCTGCTCATCCACCGGCCGCGGTACGACGATTGGTCCTGGCCCAAGGGCAAGATCGACGACGGCGAGACGGTTCCCGAGTGTGCGGTCCGGGAGGTCCGGGAAGAGATCGGGCTCGAGGCAACGCTTGGAATCCCCTTGCCGCCCATTCATTACCACGTCAACGCTGGCCTCAAAGTGGTGCACTACTGGGCCATGCGGGTCAACGGTGAGCAGCTCCGGCCCGACGGCAAAGAGGTGGACAGCGTCATGTGGTGCGCGCCGGACAGGGCCGCCAAATACCTGAGCAACCCCTCTGACGTGGCGCCCTTGGAGTATCTGGAGAAGGCCCATACCAGGGGCGAACTGGACACATGGCCATTGGTCCTGGTCCGGCACGCCAAAGCCAAACCGAGGTCTTCCTGGACCAAGGCCGAAGGCGACCGCCCCTTGGCAGCCACCGGGAAACGGCAAGCAGTGGCTGTGCAACGGCTCCTGCAGGGGTGGAAGCCGCAGCGCGTCGTGACCAGCCCATGGGTGCGATGCGTGGCAACGATTGCCCCGTATGCCAAAGCGAGCAAAGCCAAGGTGAAGCTCGTGGAGGCGCTGACGGAGCACAACCACGAACGCTCGCCCAAGAAGACGGCTGCCGCCGTGGAGGCCCTGTTCGACAAGCAAGTGCCCGTGGCCCTGTGCACGCACCGTCCCGCCTTGCCGACCGTACTCAAGCAATTGGGCCGACACATGGGCGATGATCTGCGCAGCAGGCTCCCCGGCGCGGACCCGTACCTCTCGCCCGGGGAGGTCATCGTCTGCCATGTGGCCCGTGGCAGCGAGCGCAAGGTGGTCTCCGTGGAGCAATTCAAGCCGTTCGACGACTAGTAAGCTTGATCCGTGAGCATTCCCACCCCTTATGAAGACCTTCTGCGCGATGTCATGGCCAATGGCACGCACAAATCGGACCGCACCGGGACGGGGACGCGGAGCGTGTTCGGGCGCCAGTTGCGCTTCGACCTGGCCACAAGCTTCCCGCTGATCACCACCAAGAGGGTGCACTTCAAGTCCGTGGCAGTGGAGCTCCTGTGGTTCCTTCGCGGAGACTCCAACGTGAAGTGGATGCAGGACCAGGGCGTCACCATCTGGGATGAGTGGGCAGACGCCGACGGTGAGCTCGGACCGGTGTACGGCGTCCAGTGGCGCAGTTGGCCTACACCCGACGGCGGGCACATTGACCAGATTTCCGAGGTCATGAAGAGCCTGCACAACAACCCGGATTCCCGCAGGCACATCGTGTCGGCATGGAACGTTTCCGAGCTCAAGGACATGGCCCTGCCTCCGTGCCACGCGTTCTTCCAGTTCTACGTTGCTGACGGCAAGTTGTCCTGCCAGCTGTACCAGCGTTCGGCGGACACCTTCCTGGGAGTGCCCTTCAACATTGCTTCGTACGCGCTGCTCACTCGAATGGTGGCCCAGCAGCTAGATCTGGAACCCGGCGAGTTCATCTGGACCGGCGGCGACGTCCACGTTTATGACAACCACGTGGACCAGGTGGCCGAGCAGCTCAGCCGGGAGCCGTACGCCTACCCGCAGCTGAAGATCCTGCGCAAGCCCGACTCCATCTTCGACTACACCCTTGAGGACTTCGAGGTTGTCGACTACCGCCACCACCCCACTATCAAGGCACCGATCGCCGTATGAGCACTCCCTCCGAAGAGACCAACGCGCAACTTCCCGGCCTCATTTTCACCCGGGAAACTGCAGCATCCATGACCGGGATCGGCATGATCTGGGCACAGACCAAAGCCGGCGTCATCGGCAAGGACGGCAGTATGCCGTGGCACTTGCCCGAGGACCTCAAGCACTTCAGCCAACTGACAACGGGGCACCCCGTGATCATGGGCCGGAAGACCTGGGAGTCCTTCCCGGACAAGTACCGGCCGCTGCCCGGGCGCACCAACATCGTGGTGACCCGCAACCAGGACTGGGCCTCGACGCCCGGGGCGGAAGGCGCCGTCGTGGTTTCCTCCCTGGACGCAGCCCTGCTTGAGTCCCAGTTCGCGCCGGGTGGCCAGAAGGTCTGGATCATCGGCGGCGGGGAAATTTTCGAACAATCGATGGGCATCGCCAACCTTGCGGTCATCACCATCATTGACGCCGAACTCGAAGGCGACACCTTCGCCCCCGAACTTGGCGAGGACTGGACGTTCGACTCCGTAGCCCCTCACGAGGATTGGTACACGGCGAAAAACGGCACCAAATACCGGTTCACGTCGTGGCGCCGGACCGAAAGCTAGGAACCGGATCATGCAGGCAATACTCAAGAAACCTGAAACCCTCTTCGTCCTGGGGTACATGCTGTTGCCCCTCCTTGCGCTGCTGTCAGCGATCGTTGGGCTGACCATGATCCTGGGCGGCAACAAGATCGCCGGAATCATCGTCCTGGTGGTGGTGACCCAGGTCTTCGCCTTCGGTGCGTTCTTCGCCCTTCGCGCGCGCAAAGCTGCCCTCGCGGAGGGTAACGGCCTGCAGGATTACGACGCCGGACGCTAGCACCGCCGCCGGCCCGCCCGGCGCCGTCCCTGGGTCCGCCGTCGTACGTTGTGCGGGTGATGTAACCAACAGCGTCAGGCGGCGTCGAAAGTTTAGACTGGTTCAATGACTACAGCAGCTAATCCGTCCGTAGGACTGGTCGGTTGGCGTGGCATGGTCGGCTCCGTCCTGATGCACCGCATGCAGGAAGAGAACGACTTCGCCAACATCAACCCGGTATTTTTCTCCACCTCGAACGCAGGAGGTGCCGCCCCGTCGTTCGCTGATGGGGCCGGCAAGCTCGAGGATGCGTTCGATATTGAGACGCTTGCCAAGCTGCCGATTATTGTCACCGCACAGGGCGGCGACTACACCAAGCAGGTCCACGGCGAACTCCGCAGACGTGGCTGGGACGGCCTCTGGATCGACGCCGCCTCCACCCTCCGCATGAACGACGATTCGATCATCGTGCTGGATCCGATCAACCGCGACGTCATCGATGCCGGGCTCTCCGGCGGCGTGAAGGACTTCATCGGCGGCAACTGCACGGTTTCCTGCATGCTGATGGGCCTCGGCGGGCTGTTCAAGAACAACCTCGTGGAGTGGGGTACGTCCATGACGTACCAGGCCGCTTCCGGTGGCGGCGCCCGCCACATGCGCGAGCTCCTGAACCAGTTCGGCACGCTCAACAACGAGGTCAGCAGCGAACTCGAGGACCCCGCTTCCGCCATCCTTGAGATCGACCGCAAGGTCCTGGCTACCCAGCGCACCGGCGTTGACGCCACCCAGTTCGGTGTCCCGCTGGCCGGCTCCCTGATTCCATGGATTGATGCCGACCTCGGCAACGGCCAGTCCAAGGAAGAATGGAAGGCCGGCGTCGAGACCAACAAGATCCTCGGTACCGGCAAGGGCACCGCAGGCAAGGAGCACATCGCCATGGACGGGCTGTGTGTCCGCATTGGTGCGATGCGTTCGCACTCGCAGGCCCTGACCCTCAAGCTCCGCGAGGACCTGTCCGTCACGGAGATCGAGAACCTCCTGGCCAAGGACAACGAGTGGGCCAAGGTTGTGCCCAACACCAAGGAAGCCTCCATGGCCGAGCTGACCCCCGTGGCAGCGTCCGGCACGCTGGACATCCCGGTTGGCCGTATCCGCAAGCTCGAAATGGGCCCGGAATACATCAGCGCCTTCACCGTGGGCGACCAGCTCCTGTGGGGTGCGGCCGAACCGCTGCGCCGCATGCTGAACATCGTGACGGGCAAGCTCTAGGCTTTCCCGTTCCGGAACCCGCTTTTCCCTTGCTTCACGGCGAGGGAAGGGCGGGTTTTCCGTTTAAGGGAACCGGCGCGTACCCGGGGTCAGCTCTCCATGAACTTCAGGTAGGCACGGGCCTGCGCCAGGAAGGACCGTTCCGCAGACGGTCCAAGTGTTCCCGTGAACGGTTCCGGGACCACTCCGGCTGACTTCCCTGTTCCCGTCCTGGCCCACGTCCCCACCACGCCACCCCCGGCAACGATGATCCGTTTGAAGACCCCGTTCTTGCCGGGCACTACAAGTTCGGCATACTCAGGAGCGAGCACCAGGCTCCGGTCCTGGTAACCGAGCAGGAATTCGTCAAACCCGGGGAGGGCCAGCACCGAGCGGGCGCCGGGAACGCCGTCGTCGAGCATTGCAGCCGTCTCCTGCGACATCCAGTAGCTTGCATCCCCGAACGGCAGCTCCACCAATTGATTCTGGACGGCGCTCAGCGCCGCCCGGGCCTCGCTGAGCGGCACCTGGGTCCACCACGCGAAGTCGCGGACAGTGGCCGGGCCATGGCTGTGGATGTAGCGGAGGAACCATTCGGCGATGCCGGGCTCGCGATCCACGGCACGTGAGTCCCTGATCCACTGGTCGAAAGGGACAAACAACTGCTGCACCCCCGCATTGCCTTTGCTTCCGGCCATGGGCCCCTGGACCAGTGACGCCTCCTGGCACAAACAAGCTATGAGGTGGATGCCCCGTTGGGCTTTGGTGACCTGGCCCGCTTCCTCGAACGCCGCGAATAGCTGCTCCCGGCTGACGCCTGCTGCCTCAGTGTCCCTCGACAGGGTGGCAATGGTCTCCAAAGCCACGTCGCGGGCATGACTGATGTCATCCGGTGTGATGTTCAGTTCACGGTGCCTGGTCCGCAGTGACTGCAGGAGCCGCCCGCTGGTGATTCCCAGCATCCACCGCAGGTCCTCCGGCGCCACCAAATGCAACGTACCGCGCATCGGCCAGGACCGGACCACGGTCCCGGCGTCCAGCGCCGCCCGGACCTCGGAGGCTCCCGGTCCCGCCACCCTCTGGCCAACCGCCCACAGCGCATGACCCAGATCCTGGGCTTGCATGGCAGTCATCCACCGGACGGCCTCGGGAACAGAAGCACGCTTCCCGCCCAACAGACCCTGGTTGGCGAGCCGCAGACGGCCGATCACGGCAGGTGTGGGGCTCCGCTTCCCGATAGGCATGCTCCATCCTAAAGCCGACCACAGCGAACATTGCCCTGCCTCCCAGCCGCCTACCAGACGCGTTGCCTAGGATTGCTACATGCTCTTTGGTGATCTGGCTCCGCTGGTGCGGCCACTCAGCCGCCGGTTGGCTGCCGCCGGCTGGTGCTGCAGCGGCGTCGGTTTGGTGGCCGGACTGATCGTTGCCGTAGGCACGGGAGTACGGCTTTCACCCTCAATGCAAAGCATCCAGCTCGCCGGAATCGTGGCAACAGCCCTGGCCGCGCTGCTGCTCGGCGTCGCAGCCCTCCTCCAGCCCGTCTCACCACGGGACGGCGACGCGCCCGAGCCGTGGTTCTATCCGGCCGCAGCGGCACAGGTGCGCAGTTTCCTGCTGGGATCCATAGTGATGATGCTCGGATTGGTGGGCTTTGCCACCGCGGGCCTTTTCCTGCCCAGCGGACCGTCGCCGCAGAGCATCGCGTTCAGCCAGATCTTCCTGCTGGGTTCTGTCAGCTGCGGGCTGACGTTCCTGCTGCTGAACAAAGTGCTGCCCATCGCGGAGCGCCGGACGCGCTGACGCGCTGACCAGGGCCGGAAGCTACAGCGAAACGCCGATCAGCAGCGGTTCGGGATGCAGTTCAATCCCAAAGCGATCCACGACGCCGGAACGCACCTCGCGCGCAATGGCCGCCATGTCCGCAGCCGAGGCGGAGCCACGGTTGGTGATGGCCAAGGTGTGCTTGGTGGACAGCGATGCCCTGCCCCCGGAAACACTGGACTCCTCCAGCCCGTAGCCCTTGCCGAATCCTGCACGGTCAATCAACCAGGCGGCGGACAGTTTCACCAACCCGTCGGATCCTGCCGGGTACCTGGGGGCGTCCGCAGGCAACGCCTCGGCCTGTTCCATGGACACGATCGGATTAGTGAAGAACGAACCCGTTGAGTAGGTGTCGCGATCGTCGGCGTCCAGCACCATGCCCTTGGACGCACGCAGCCTGAGCACCTCCCGCCGGACATCGTTGGAATACGCCCGTTTGCCCACCTCGACCCCGAGCACGCGAGCAAGTTCGGCGTAGCGGATGGGGGCGCTCATCCTGCCCAGCGGCAGTTGGAATTCAACCGTGAGGACCACGAACCGCGGCGAACCCTCCACAGTGGTCTGCTTCAGGATGGAGTCACGGTAGCCGAACGTGAGCTCGGAGTTGGTGAAGGTGCGGACTGCGTTGCTTTCCCGGTCCCACGTTCGTACGGCAGCAATGGTCTGCGAAACATCAGCACCGTAGGCTCCTACGTTTTGGACCGGGGTGGCTCCCGTTGCGCCGGGAATCCCGGAGAGCGCTTCCAGGCCGGACCAGGCGTGCTTCACGGCGTGTTCAACCAAGGCATCCCAGTTGTGTCCTGCCTGGACCACCACGGAGACTCCCCCGCAGCTGTCCTCGGCGTTGACTGTGAAGCCCTCGGAAGAGATTTTGAGGACTGTACCGGGGTAGCCGTCGTCGGAGATCAATAGATTGGATCCGCCGCCGATGATGAGGAGCTTCTCCCCCGCGGCGTCAGCCGAGCGGACGGCGTCGATGATTTCCGCCTCGGTACGTGCCTCCACAAAGGTGCCGGCGGGGCCGCCCACGGCAGCTGTGGTCAATTCGGAAAGCAGCGTCTGGGTCACCCATCAAGCCTATCGGGGTTTGGGCCGGGGCTCCGCCGCAAGCACGCGGCAGAGACCCGGTCCCTGCAATACCTAGGAGAGCTTGACCACTGCCTGCGACTTCATGAGGACCTTCTGGCCGGCGGCCACCACGGTGAGGTCAATGCGGGCGGTACCCGCCTCGGCGTCGAGCGCACCCACCGCGCCGGTCACCTGGATGACCGCTCCGGGCTCATCCGTTCCCGTGGTGTCGGTCACCAGCACCGGCTTGGTGAAGCGGGTCTGGTAGTCAGCGACGGCGGCGGGATCGCCTGCCCAGTCGCTGACCAGCTGTACCGCTGCACCCATGGTGAACATGCCGTGGGCGATGACGCCGGGAAGTTCCACTGACGTGGCGAATGCCTCGTTCCAATGGATGGGGTTGAAGTCTCCGGAAGCACCTGCGTATTTGACCAGGTCCTGGCGGGTGACTTCGATGGTGCGGTTGCCAATTTCCTGGCCGACTGCCAGGTCTGCGAAAACGGGGCTCATGGTTACTGTCCCTCTCCCCGGACCAGGATGGACGAGGTGGTGGTTGCGACCTTTTCACGGCTGTCACCGTCGGCCAGGGCAAAGATTTCCGAACGCGTGGTGATCATGGCGCCGCCTCCCATGGCGCGTACGCCGTCGACGTGCAGCTCGGCTACCAGACGGTCCCCGGCGACGATCGGGCGATGGTGCGTGAAGCGCTGGTCTGCGTGGACAACGCGGGAGAAATCGATCCCGGCTTCGGGATCCTCAACCAGCTGCGCGTCAGCACGCTGGGCAATGATGATGGCAAACGTGGGAGGCGCCACGAGGTCGCGATGGCCCAGGGCCCGCGCCGTTTCGACGTCGAAGTGCGCCTGGTGGGTGGCCTTTACTGCCTTGGCGAACTCGCGGATTTTCTCACGGCCGACGTCGTAAACCTCTGCGGCAGGGTAGCTGCGGCCCTGCAGGTCCGGATTGATACTCATGGTCCAACCCTATCGGGCGGACGCACGGAGACAGGTGTGGGCACCACCCTGTGAAGAAGGCTATTTCTTGTAGCTCTTGCGGATCTGCTGGCCGCGGATCACGAGTCCGGTGACGTGGAGTACCAGGCCCAGGCCGATGACGCCCAGGGATGCCATGGCGAGTCCTTGGTTGCCCGAGGTGTTTGCGGCGATGGACAGGATGACGCCTGCCGCAATGAGTCCCATGGCGCTGAAAACCAGCACTTTGTACCCGGTGGAGGCGTTGGCCCAGAATTCGTTCAGCACCATCCAAGTCTACCGGGCGCCTTGCAGGGCTTCGCCGAAGGGTTGGTTCCCACGAGTAAAGCCCGCGGTTAGTGCCGGGATCCAACCCCTCGGCGAAGAAATACCCCTAGAGGGAAGGCTGGACCCCGAAAGCGACCGCGAGCTTCATGATCTTCTCGGCACGGCCCAGGCGCGGCAGGTCGGAGCCGTCGCGGATGACGCGGCCGTTGGCCTCGAAATCGTTCATGAAGTCGGTCGCCCAGGCGACGTCCGACGGCGTGGGGCTGATGACCTCGTTGATGACCGTGGTCTGGTCGATGGCCAGGCAGAGCTTGCCGGTCATGCCCATGGTGACCGTGATGCCGGTTTGCTCGCGCAGGATGGGGTGGTTGGTGCCCACAGTGGGACCGTCGATGGGACCCGGAAGATTGCCGACGCGGCTGGCCACCACGAGCTTGGCCCTCGGGTAGGCCATGGCTTCCGGGGTTGCTGCCATGCCGGTGTCGCGGCGGAAGTCACCGGAGCCGAAGGCCAGGCGGAAGGCACCCTGGGCGCGGGCGATGTGGTTGGCTTCCTCGATGCCGAGGGCGGACTCAACCAGCGGAATGACCGGGGTCTTGCCGTCCATCCGGTGGAAAGACTCGGTCACCTGGTCGGCGGATTCCGTCTTGGCCAGCATGACACCGAGCAAGCCCGGGGTGCCGCGCAGCCCGGCGAGGTCATCGGCCCAGAAAGGGCTGGTGGCGTCATTGATGCGGACCCATGCCTGACCGCCGGCAGTCAACCAGTTGACGACGTTCTCGCGGGCGGTGTCCTTCTGCGAGGGGTCAACGGCATCCTCAATGTCGAGGATGATGGCATCTGCCCGTGAGCCTGCGGATTCGTCGAAAAGTTCCGTCTTCATGGCATTCACGAGGAGCCAGGAACGGGCGATATCGGCAGGGATGTTACGGGTGGGCCGAACTGATTCGGCGGCGATGCTAGAGGTCATGTATCTACCGTATCCGTCCTGCGGCCCGGGCGACGAAGAAATCAGTCCGCTTGTGAGGATCAATACGAACTAAACCCGTTATGACTGTGGGGTCCCACAGTATGGGCGTTCGACGGCGGTCCGCGCCAGTCAAGTGCGGCCCGCCGGATAGTTCTTCGTCACCGGACGGAACACTCCCGTCAAAGGGATCAACACAGCGAAGTATGTGTCCATTCGTTGCCACCCAAGGCCCGGTATTTCGCCTCGTTGCCTGTTGTTTCCCCGGGTTTACCGCGGTTACCGCCGCGCTTTCCTACCACCCGCCACATGGGCTTACATCGTTCCCAAGCCGGTGAAGCCTCCGGCCCCCCGAACACCGAACACCAACTCCCGAAAGTAGCTCCCATGAAACTGCAACTGCCCCTGCTGAGCGTCGCGGCCGCCGTCGTACTAGCCCTGACGGTCTCCGGCTGCGGCGGTTCAGCCGAAGCCGGTCCGGCCGACCCGTCCGCCCAAGTCAAGGAACTTCGCTACCAAGGTTCGGCGAACAACGTGACCTTCCCGGAACTGGCAGCGGACTTGGGCTATCTGGGTGACATCAAGCTCAACTGGGTGGGCAACACCACCAGCGGCCCGCAGGACATCCAGTCCGCCGCCACCAACCAGACGGACTTCGGCGGCGCGTTCTCCGGCGCGGTGGTCAAACTCATCGAAGCGGGCTCCCCCGTCAAGGCCGTCACCAACTACTACGGCTCCGACCAGAAAACCTTCAGCGGGTACTACGTCAAAGCCGACAGCGACATCAAGGGTCCCAAGGACCTGATCGGAAAGAAGGTGGCCGTCAATACCCTCGGAGCCCACCACGAGGCCGTGATCAATACCTGGCTGACGAAGAACGGACTCAACCAGGACGAGATCAAGCAGGTCCAATTGGTGCCTTTGGCCCCAAATGACACGGAAGAAGCGATCCGCCGCGGGCAGGTGGACGTTGGAACGCTCGGCGGCGTCCTTCAGGACCGCGCCATCGAAGCAGGCGGCCTCCGCTCCCTGTTCAGCGATGTGGAACTGTTCGGCACGTTCGCCGGCGGCCAGATCGTCTTCCGCACCGACTTCATCCAGAAGAATCCGGACACCACACGCACCTTCACCACAGGTGTTGCCAAGGCCATCAAATGGGCAGCTGAAACGCCACGTGAGGAGGTCATAGCCCGGTTCGCCAAGATCATCGAGGGCCGGGGCCGCAACGAGAGTACGGCCAACCTGAAGTTCTGGAAGAGCCCCGGTGTTCCCGACGCCGGTGTGATCAAGGATTCGGACTTCACCAAGTGGGAAGCCTGGCTGAATTCTTCGGGAATCGTGAAGGGCGATCTCACGCCGTCCAAGTACTACACCAACGACTACAACGGGCTCGCCGGTGGCTCCGCGGACACTGCGACTACAAGCACTGCGAAGAAGGGATAGCCATGACAGCCAAAATCAGCTTGCGCAACGTCAGCAAGGAATTCACCGTCAGGGCAAGCAAGGGTGGCCCGGCCACACGGCTCACGGCCATCGACTCGCTCAACCTCGACGTCCGCGACGGCGAGTTCCTCACGTTGGTGGGACCCAGCGGTTCGGGCAAGACCACTTTGCTGGACCTGCTTGCGGGCCTCTCCACCCCGACCTCCGGCGAGGTCCTGGTGGACGGCCAACCCGTGACGGGACCCGGCAAGGACCGCGCAGTGGTGTTCCAGCAATACGCCCTCTTTCCATGGCGGACAGCATCGGCGAACGTTTCCATCGGATTGGAAGGCCCCGGGCCGGACGGCAGGAAGCTGAACCGGCGCGAACGGGCGGCCAAGGCCAAGGAATACCTGGCCCTGGTGGGCTTGGCCGGCTTCGAAGACCGTTTTCCGCACGAGCTCTCCGGCGGGATGAAGCAACGCGTGGCGATTGCGCGGAGCCTTGCCTACGAACCGGACGTGCTGCTGATGGACGAACCGTTCGCCGCGTTGGACGCCCAGACCCGTGAACAGCTGCAGGACGAACTCCTGCGGATCTGGAAGGCAACAGGCAAGACCATCGTGTTCATTACCCATGGAATCGACGAGGCCGTGTACCTGGGCCAACGCGTCGCCGTGCTCAGTGCCCGTCCGGGCCGGCTCAAGGAAATCGTGGAGATCACTATCCCGGACCGCGACGGGGACCAGGACGTCAGGTCCAACCCTGCGTTCGTTGAGCACCGGCACCAGGTCTGGACACTGCTCCACGACGAGGTCCGGCGAGCGCAGGACGCCGGGCACCGCAAGATCCTGCCCGACGGCAGCGCACCGGACGAACCCGCCACTGCTACTGAAAGGAGTGCGGCCTGATGACCACCACCCTCACTCAAGAACAACAAACGGCAACGTCCGCACCCGGGCCGGCTGCCGCCGTCGAGCCTTCCGCTGCGGCCCATCCTGCAGCAGCCCGTACGACGCCGGAACCATCGGCCGGGCGGCGTCTCGCCAACGCTGCCGGTTCGGTCGTGTGGAAGTCCACTGCCGTCCTTGCCTTCCTGGCGCTCTGGGAGCTGGGCCCGACGTACCTGGCCAGCCCGTCCACCAAGGTCTTCCTTCCCCCGCTGCACGAAGTCCTGGCTGCCTGGGCCAGGTTGTTCGAGGCCGGAACCATCCAAGGGCACATCACTGCGAGCCTCACAAGGTCTGTTGCAGGTTTCGGTGCTGCGTTGGTGGCCGGTGTTGCGCTGGGGCTGTTGATCGCCTGGTACGGGCGGCTGAATTCGGTGCTCAACCCCTTGCTGGAGCTGTTCCGCAACACCGCTGCCTTGGCGTTGCTCCCGGTGTTCACTCTCCTGCTGGGCATCGGCGAAGAGTCGAAGATCAGCATCGTGGCCTACGCCGCGTTCTTCCCCGTGCTGCTCAACACGATCGCCGGCGTGAAAACCGTGGATCCACTCCTTATCCGGGCCGCGCGTTCCTTGGGGTTGGGCAGCTTCCGCTTGTTCCAGAAAGTCATCCTGCCCTCCGCGGTTCCCACCATCTTCACGGGCATCCGCATGGCAGGCACGGCCTCCATCCTGGTCCTGATCGCCGCCGAGATGGTGGGCGCCAAGGCAGGCCTCGGGTACCTGATCGTCAACGCCCAAAGCAGCTTCCTCATCCCTGACATGTATGCCGGGATCCTCACGGTGTCCCTGCTGGGGCTTGCCGTGAACTTCCTGCTGGTCGCCTTGGAGCGGCACTTCTCCCGCTGGCGCACCGCCGTGGGTTCAGCCGCTTCCTGATTTTTCCATCGTGGCACCCGCCACACACCACATCGAAAGTAAGGAAAACAAATGACCGTCATTACCGAAACCAAACTTGAGTTCCGGAAGCTTGGAGCCCGAATCGGGGCCGAAATCCGGGGCCTGGACATCTCCGGAGATCTGAGCGCGGACACCGTGGCGCAGATCCGTGCTGCCCTCAACGAACACAAGGCGCTCGTCTTCCGTGAGGCGAACATCCTGACGGACGAAGCCCAGGTGAAGTTCGCTTCCCACTTCGGTCCGCTCACCAAGGCACACCCCACCGTGGCGTCCGTGGAGGGTGAAGAGAACGTCCTTCCGGTGGACAGCGAGAACGGCTCCGCGAACAACTGGCACACCGACGTCACGTTCGTGGTGAACCCGCCCCAGGCCTCCACCCTTCGCAGCATCGACCTGCCGGCCTATGGCGGCGAGACCCTGATCGCGTCCTCCGCCGGAGCCTACCGCGACCTCCCGGACGAACTTCGGAACTTCGCGGACACCCTCTGGGCCATCCACACCAACGACTACGACTACTCCGTTCCAAAGAACCTGGAGCACACCAACGCCGAGGAACGCCGCAAGGAATTCACGCGGCTGAAGTTCGAGACTGCCCACCCGGTGGTTCGGGTCCACCCCTTGACCGGCGAGCGCGGATTGTTCATTGGGGGCTTCGCGCAGCGTCTGCGGATCGTGGGTCTGTCCAACACCGAATCGAAGGACATCATCCGGCTCCTGCAGGCCTACGTCACCCGTCCGGAGAACGTGTTCCGGGTGAATTGGGAGCCCAACCAAGTGGTGTTGTTCGACAACCGGATCACCCAGCACTACGCACCGGACAACTACGACGGGCAGCCCCGCAAACTGAACCGCGTGACCATTGCCGGGGACATCCCGGTGGGCACGGACGGCAGGCAGAGCCAGCCGATCCAAGGCGACTCGAGCACGTACTCCGTGGTGGCCGGGCTGTCCTAGGGGCTGCTGTTTTAGGGGAGGTTCGAGCCGCGGGCCGTGATCCACAGCCCGTACCATTCGGCGCGGGTCATGCTGCCGGCTACGGCAACGGCATCCGCACATGCACCGATCCGCGAAAGGTTGGTGGTCCCCACCACCGGCGAAATCCTTGCCGGATGCTTCATGAGCCACGCAAGCAGCACTGATTCAGGAGTAGTGTTCTTCTCCGCCGCCAGGCGGACCAGCATCTCCGACGCCGCAGCTTCTGCCGGTGAGTCGGCACCCGCTCCCGTATACCGGCCCTGCGCCAACGAACCATAGGCCTGGAGTTCGATGCCCCTGTCCATGCACAGCTCAAGCGTCCCGTGCGGAAAACTGTTCTCCCGCCCTTCGGGATGGTTCACCAGCACCGTGCTTTCCAGCCAGTCCCGGCGCAGCAGGCTCATCTCCAGCTGGTTCGCCACGATGGGCGTCTGCAGCCGGTCCTGCAGGTACGCGATCTGGGCGCCGGACATGTTGGATACACCCACGTGCCGCACCTTGCCTTCGGCCATTAACTGCCCGACGGCGTCCGCCACCTCGCGCGCGTCCATGAGGGGATCCGGACGGTGCAGGAGCAGCACGTCCACGTAGTCCGTTTGGAGCCGTTGCAGGCTCCCGTTGACCCGTTCCAGGATGGCTTCGCGACTGAGGTCGTAGTGGCCGTCCCGGCCTCCTTCTGCCAGCCTGATACCGCATTTGGTCTGCAACCGGATCTTCTCCCGCAGACCGGGGGAACGGACGAGGACTTCCCCAAAAACAGCTTCGGACTTACCCCGGCGGTAGATATCAGCGTGGTCGAACAAGCCGATGCCGATTCCCCGCGCCGATTCAATCACCGCGGCGGCCTGGTCGATTTCCGCAGCACCGTAGTGGTTGATATCCCAGGACCCGCCGAGTCCCATGCAGCCATAGATGAGGCGTCCCCGCCCGTTCACGTTATCCATGTAGTTGTGTCAGCGCCGCAGACTAGGCGTCGCGGACTACCCACGCGGTGGTGTCGGCCGGCAGCTTGCCGTCCTCCAACGGGCCGCTGCTGACGACGACGGTCCCGGCCGGAAGCTCGAAGGCTTCAGTGCCGAAGTTGGTCACCGTCTCCCAACCGCCGGGGCGGCTGAAGTGCAGCACCTCCGGGTTACCGGTCTCCACCCACTCGAGCTCTTCATCGGTCTGCAGCTGGCGGCGGAGGCCCAAGGCCTTGCGGTAAAGCTCAAGCGTGGAGCCTTCGACGCCTTCCTGGATGGATACCGCGTAATCCTTGAACCACTCCGGCTGGGGCAGGTGTGCCTTGCCCGCCCCGAAACCGAAGGACGGGCCTTCAGGGGTCCACGGCAACGGCACACGGCAACCATCCCGGCCGATTTCAACGCCCTTGTTGCGGAAGAATGACGGGTCCTGACGTTCGGAGTCCGGAATTTCCGTCACTTCACGCAAGCCCAATTCCTCGCCCTGGTACAGGTAGGCAGAGCCCGGCAGAGCCAGGAGCAGGAGCGATGCGGCACGGGCACGGCGCAGGCCGAGTTCAACGTCCAGTTCTTCCTGCGGCGCACCGGCCAGCAGCCAGCCCTTGCCGTCCTGGCCCTTGGGCTTGCTGCCGGTCACGTCCTGGGCCGCGTTGGTTCCCTGGGCCACGGAACCGCCCTTGGGGAGGCCATAGCGGGTGGCGTGGCGGACGACGTCGTGGTTGGAGAACACCCAGGTGGAGGACGCGCCGGACTCCTTGGCGTGGACCAGGTTGTCCGTGATGATCTGCTTGAAAGATTCGGCGTCAAAGTCCGACTGCAACAGGTCAAAGTTGAAGGCCTGGCCCAGGCCCTCGGGGCTGGCATAGCGGGCACGGCGTGACTCGTGGACCCATGCCTCGGCAACGGCGGTGCGGGGCGGGTTGTATTCGTTGAAGAGTTTGCGCCACTCGGCGTAGACCTCGTGGACTTCGTCGCGGTCCCAGAAGGGGTGGGAGCCGTCAATGAAGCCGTCTGTGCCGTGGGCCCGTGCGAGGAGGTCATCCTTCATGGGCATGGGCTCGGACAGGTCCTTGGCCATGCCGTGGGCGACGTCGATGCGGAAGCCGTCCACGCCGCGGTCGGACCAGAAGCGCAGGGTCTTCAGGAAGTCCTCGCGGATTTCCGGGTTCTCCCAGTTAAAGTCAGGCTGTTCCTTGGCGAAGATATGCATGTACCACTGGCCGGGAGTGCCGTCGGGTTCGGTGATGCGTTCCCAGATGGGGCCGCCAAACACGGAATCCCAGTCCGACGGCGGCAGTTCGCCGTTCTCGCCTTTGCCGTCGCGGAAGATGTAGCGGTCGCGGGCAGCAGAACCCTTCGGCGAAGCAAGGGCTTCCTTGAACCATTCGTGGCGGTCCGAGGAGTGGTTGGGAACGATGTCCACCACAATCTTGATGCCGGCTTCATGCAGCGCAGCCGCCATCTCGTCAAAGTCCGCCAGCGTGCCCAGCTTGGGGTCGACGTCGCGGTAGTCGTCGACGTCGTAGCCGCCGTCGGCGAGTGCCGACGGGTAGAACGGGCTCAGCCACACGGCATCAACGCCGAGTTCCTTCAGGTACGGAACCTTGGCCGTGATGCCCTTGAGGTCACCCAGCCCGTCACCGTTTTCGTCGTAGAAACTCCGCGGGTAGATCTGATAGACCGCCGCCTGGCGCCACCATTTGGGATCGGCCATGCGTTCGGAGAGGGACAAATTTGCCTTGGTGGCGGAGGTGCTCACGAAACTCCTTTGATTTAGATTCTAAATTTAGTTCCTTGACCAGTATCTGACGGCTGGCTCAGGAGGTCAACAGCCCGGCGGGTCAGCCCTTCACGGCACCCTGGGTGACGCCTGCCATGACCCAACGCTGGGTGAACAAGTACGCGACGATTGCCGGCGCCATGGCCATCAGGTACGAGGCGAAGGAGACGTGGTAGTTGTTGCTGAACTGCGTCTGGAACAGGTTCTGCCTTACCGGCAGGGTCTGCAGGGCGGGGTCGGAAATGATCAGCGACGGCATCATGAAGTCGTTCCAGGCGTACAGGAAGGCGAAGATTCCCACCGTGGCGCTCATGGGGGCAAGCAGCGGGAAGATCAGCTTCCAGAACGTCTGCCACGTGGTGGCTCCGTCAATCCTGGCGCTTTCTTCCAGTTCCATGGGAATGGAACGCAGGAACGCCGTAAAGAGCAGCACGCTGAAGCTCAGCTGGAACATGGTTGCCAGCAGGATAACGCCGAACGGATTGTCCAGGCCCAGGCGGCCGGTCAACTGGATCTGCGGCAATGCCACCACGGGGAAGGGAATGAACATTGCTGCCAGCAGGTAGTAGAACGAGTACCGGAACAACCGGCGATCCCAGTTACGGACAATCGCATAGGAAGCGAAGGCAGCCAGGACGATGGTGGCCACAACCGTCCCGGCGGTGACAAGGAGGGACATTGCCGCCCCGACAGGGAAGTTGGTCAGGTTCCATGCCTGGACGAAACCCTCCATGCTGAAGGGCGCGGGCAGGGAGAAAGCATTACCGTCCACCGCCTGCCCTTGCGTCTTGAGGGCCATGGAAATGGTCACGTAGAGCGGAAGCAGGACCGTGACCGAGCAGAGGACAAGAACAGTGGTCGCCGACCAATTAACGCGTTCCGGCCTGGTAGCTTGCTTGTTCATCAGAGGGCACTCCGTCCGCGGGTCAGCGAAAGCTGTACAAGAGAAATAACGACAGCCACCAGGAAGAAGATCGTGGCGTTGGCCATCTGGTAGGCGTAGTCGCCGCCGTTGAAGCCGGTGATGACTGTCATGGCGATGCTCCGGGTTGACGTGCCCGGCCCGCCGTTGGTCAGGCCCACGATGATGTCGTAGGCATTGAGGAAGCCCTTGAATCCAAGGATCACGTTGATCACCACGTATCCGGCAACGAGGGGCAGGGTGATCCTCCAGAGCTGTTGCACTTTCCCGGCACCGTCCAGTTCCGCAGCTTCGTAGACGTCCCCCGGCACTGCCACGAGTCCGGCGATGTAAATAAGCAGTGATCCCGGGACGGCCTGCCACGCCGTGACCACTACCACCGCAATCCAGGCGAGGTCCGGATTGGCCAGGAGGCTGTTCTCAAGCCACGGAATTCCGGCCGCAGTACCCAGCGACGGAAGGGAGTTGGAGAAGAGGAAATTGAACACGTACGCGATGATGATGCCCGAAACCACCATCGGGATGACAAAGATGGTCCGCAGCGCCGATTTCATGCGGATCCGCGAAGTAAGCCCGACAGCCAACAGGAACGCAATCACATTCACGGCGATCACCGTGACGATTGAGAACCCGAAGGTAAACAGGTAGCTCTGCAGGATGGCGGGGTCGCTGAAGATCGCGATGTAGTTGGTCAGGCCCACGAACTCCCAGTCCCCGATCCCGATCGAATTCGTGAAACTAAAGAAGATTCCAACGATTCCGGGAACGGTGATGGCGAGCGTGAAGAGAACAAGGCTCGGCAGGAGGAACAGATAGAAAATCGGCTCCACCCGGCGGCCGCGGCGCGGGGCTGGACGGCTCCCGGTTGACCGGTTCCGGTCCGGGCGGCCCTGCTCCGGCGTTTTTGATGGCACGGTTGTGCTGGTGACGGACATAGTGTGTGGCTCCCTGTGTCTGCGCTACTGGCGGAAGGCCAGGCGTGCCCAATCGGCGTCGAGTGTGCTGAGGGTGGATGCAGGGTCTGCGCCAAACACGAGCGCCTGCGTGTAGTTCATGATCGGAATCGTCTTGGGCACCAGCACCGACGGGCCCTGGTAGACCTGCGCGTTCTGGTAGTAGGGCACCATGCCCTCAATGCGGGGGTCAGGGGTACCGGAAGCGTCCTCCGTGGGCGTGAAACCCAACTGGGATGCGTTGTAGGCCTCGATCACCTCCGGCCGGTACAAGTACTCAAGGAATTCACGCGCAGCTTCCTTATGCTTGGAGGCCTCGGGGATCCATGCCGCAAGGTCCACGTTGACGCGGACGCGCAGGTCCTTGGGGTCTTCCGTCATGGGCAGCGGGAACGTACCCAGCTGCAGGTCCGGAGCGGTCTTGGCCACCTCGCTGAACGCCCAGGGGCCTTGGAGGTACATGGCGGCTTTGCCCTGCGAGAAGGCCAGGTTGCCATCGCCGTATGCCCTGCTGGCCGCATCCTTATTGACGTACTTGCCGGCCAAAGTGAGCATCTTCTCCACCGGGGGTTCGAAGTCCTTCCGGAATGAAGCTTCCGAACCGGGCCCTACCTCAGTACCGGCCTCGGCCAGCTTCTCAAAGAAATCGAGGGTGTCCAGCTGGCCACCCACCGAATAGTCGAACCAGCCCTGGGCAATCGTCCAGTCGTCCTTCCACGTGGCGTAGAACGGAGTCACGCCGGCGGCTTTGAGCTTGTCGCAGACGGCGATCAGCTCCGTCCAGGTCTTGGGGACCTCGAGGTTGTGGGCGGCGAAGATCTCCTTGTTGTAGATCACGGACGAAGCCATGACCGAATACGGCAAGGCACTGGTCCTGCCCGGGTACACCCCGTACTGGTCCATCAACGGCTGGAGGTCTCCCCGGATGCGGGAGGCCGCGCCGGTACCGGACAAATCGCTGAGGGCTCCGCGCTGGACGAAGCGCGCGGATTCCATGTTGTAGTTTGCCAGGGCGATGTCCGGCGGGTTTCCGCGGACGAAGCTGGCGGAGACGACGTCGACGCCGGAAGTATCCAGCACCACCTCGGTGTCGTCCTGAGAAGCGTTGTAGTCTTCCACGAGTTTGGTCATGAAACCTATGGCTTCACGCTTGCTGAACGTGAACCGGACGGTTTCCTTTTCCTGGGAACCGGCGCAGCCCGAGAGCAGCCCGGCCAACAAAGCCAGCCCCAAGCCCATGGCCGCGAAGCGTTTTGAGCGTGCCACTTTCACAGACACGTAGTCCTTTCGTCGAACGGCCCCCACTGCTGAAGTCCGTCAGGGCAATGGCGCGCAGCACTGCCCGGGAAATTTAGATAGGAGATAAATTTATGACCCTGCGTAAGTATTCTGTGAGCACCGCCACATCGTCAAGCCCGGGATCGCAACAGGGCGAAGTCTAAATTTATGTACTAAATTTAGAGCGGTCGATCCTTCTGCCTCAGGGACGGCCGGGATAGCGGGGAGCAACATGCTTGGTGAAACGGCACCATCAACACAACTGGTACGCAGGGTCAACGCCGGTGCCATGCTCAAAGCCATGCGCGGGGCCGGCATCGTCACCGGCACGGAACTCATGGCCAGGACTGGCCTTTCACGGGCAACAGTTATCTCGATATGTGACGAGCTTGTCCGCCTTGGCTGGCTGCAGGAGTTGGAGAACCAACGCGGGGCCGGGGACTACGTCAAGGGACGGCCCGCCAGGCGGTTTGTCTTCGATGACGGCGCCGCGAGCGTGTTGGGAATCGACATCGGCGCCAACAAGATCACCACGATCGTCGCCGACATGGCCGGAACCCCGCTGTCCCAGGTGACCATGCCGTTCCGCACCTACAACGTCTCCGCGGCAGAGCGGGCAGACGTCCTGGACAAGATCGCTGCCGACGCGTTGGAAAAGGCCGGTGTCCCGGCAGAATCGGTCCTGGCAGTCTCCGTCGGCGTAGCGGCCCCCGTGAACAGGGACGGCGAAGTGCTCACCGTCCAGGAGTTCTGGCAGTCCTTCGATGTCCGCAGGATCGTCTCGGAACGGCACGGCTGGCACGTTCTGCTGGAAAACGATGCCAACCTCGCAGCCCTCGCCGAGAGGTGGCAGGGCACAGCGCAGGGCGTGGACCACCTTATAGTCATGCTCGCCGGAGATCGCCTGGGTTCCGGCATCCTGGAATCGGGCCGCCTCCTGCACGGCCAATCGGGCGGCTTTGGCGAATTGGGATTCCTCAACAACGTCGATGGCGTCGGCAGCACCTACGGCATAGCGCATTCAGCGGTATCGGCAGGCCGGCAAGCGATCGAGCGCCAACAGGACACCATCATGCTGGAGCTCTGCGCCGGAGAACCTGAAGACTTGACGGCCGAGATGGTCTTCGAGGCCGCAGCACAAGGCGACCAGGCCGCCGTCGACGCCCTGGACAGCGTTGCGCTCCGCATGGCCAAGGTCATCGGAGCCATCAGCACGCTGGCCAACCCGGAATTGGTGGTGTTGGCTGGAGGAGTAGCAGCCTCCGCAGAAGTACTGCTGCCTACCATCACGAAGGAACTTTCGGAGTTCACCTTCACTCCCCCGCGGCTGGCCACCTCCACGCTCGGGGAAGGCATCGTGTCGCTGGGAGCCATCCGCCACGCCTTGGACTACGTCGAAGAGCACGCCCTGGATCTCTCCCCCGCATCATTGCCGAAGAGAGCGTCCTGACTCCTTCGGCAACTGGCGCCTACTCCGGCATGGACATGGTGCGGAGGTCAAGCTGCCGCAACACGCGGTCTGCGATCTCGGGATCCGTCCCGGGCTCGTTGCGGGCGTCCACCACTTCCTGCCTCGCGGCATCCAGCGCAATGGTCTGCACCGCAATCGCAAGTTCACGGCCCCGCTCGCGCTTCTCCGCCGTCGACTCGTTCTTCAGCGTGCCGTCCAGCAGTTCCGCGTGCAGCCTGCGCATCTTGTCCTTCACGAGTGCCACCTTCTCCGGCGGAAGCTCCTTCATGAGGTCATGGTCCTTCAGTGCCGCTACCGCTGCCGACTGGGCACGTTTGGCCAGCAGGCGTGCAGCGTCTTTCTCATGCGAGCCGTCCTCCGTGGCATTGAGCACCCGCATCAGCCACGGGAGGGTGAGTCCGGGCAAGACCAGGGTGGCCAACAGGACCGCGCAGACAATCACCAGGATCTCGTGGCGGGCCGGGAAGTCGCTGCCGTCGGGCAGGGTCAGCGGAAGTGCCAGGGCAAGGGCCAGGGTGGCCAGGCCGCGCATGCCGCACCACGTCAGGATCAGGACTTCCTTGGCAGTGGTGGGCTGCAGGACGTTGCGCCGACGGTTGGCGGTCATGGCGAGCAGTCCGAGCCAGAGGTACCGCACCACAAACACGAGCACGCAAATCACCACCGCCATTCCGATCATGCCGAAGATGGCTGTTCCCTCATCGCGGATCACGTGCCGGATTTCCAAGCCCACCAGGCCGAAGGCGAGGCCGGTGGCCAGCAGCTCCACCACGTCCCAGAAAGCACGGCGGGTAATGCGTTCGGCAGCGTCCTGCGGCCTGGAGTGGCGCTGCAGTTCCAGGGCAGTCACGACGACGGCCACCACACCGGAGGCGTGCAGCTCCTCGGCGAGGATGTAGGCAGCGAATGGGACCACCAGCGTGACCGCGCTGCGGGCGACCATCGACGTGACGAGCTTGGTGATGAACTTGGTCAGCCAGCCCATGGCGATGCCGATCACCACTGCCAGGGCCGCGCCGACCACGAACTGGATGATGACGTTGGGCCCCACCTCGCTGCCGGCCAAGGTGGCGGCAACCGCTGCCTGGAAAATGACGATGGCTGCGGCGTCGTTGAAGAGGCCCTCGCTCTGGAGCACAGTGATCAGGCGTCGCGGCATGTGCACGCGCCCTGCCACCGATTCCACGGCTACCGGGTCAGGCGGTGCAACCATGGCGCCGAGGGCGATCGCGGCCGGAATCCCGATGCCGGGGATCATGAGCCAGGCCGCCCCCGCCACCACGGCGGTGGAGACCACCACCAATGCCACGGCCATCAGCAGCAGGGTCCGCCACCGGACGCGGAATACAGCCCAGGAACTCTTCTGGGCCGTGGCGAACAGCAACGGCGGCAGGAAGATGGGAAGGATCAGTTCCGGCGAAATCTCGAACTCGGGAAAGCCCGGGATGAAAGTCAGGGCAACGGCCAGCAGCAACATCAACACCGGATACGGAAGCCGCAACCGATCGCCAAGGCCTACCGCGATCACCGTTGCAAGCAACAACCCGACAATGAGTGCCAACTGATCCATAGTCCCGCTTTCCCCAGGTGTTCGTAGAGGCTTCTGCTCCTGCTTCTGTACGGCACGTACAGCGAGAAGGCCCTTACAAACATATCCCGGGGAACCGCATCACTCCGCAGTGAGGGCGTCCACTACGTCCACGGTCCCGTCCCTGAAGGGAATGGTCCTGCCAATGGTTTCCGGCAACTCCAGGACAGCAGCAGCTACCAGCGCAACGTTCGCCCGGGAGGTCTGCGTGCCGTCGCCCGGATTCGCCGGATTCACCTCGATCAGCCCCGTTGGAGCATCTTCGGTCAGCGCTCCGGGCCCCAGCACCGTCCAGTCCAGCCCGGTGTTCCTGAGGTACTCGTCAGCTGCGGACTTCGCCTCCGCGTAGGCGAAGAACGAATTGTCCTCGGGAACGCCATGGTCCTTGCCCGCACCGAAGTAGGACACCATCACGTAGCGCCTGACGCCGGCTTCAGCGGCAGCATCCATGGAGCGGATGGCAGCATCCCGATCCACGGCGTACGTGCGCGAAGGGTTTCCCCCACCGGCCCCGGCGGACCAGACAACGGCGTCATGGCCCCCGAGCGCCTTGGCGAGTTCCGCCGTCGTCGAGTTTTCGACGTCCAACACCTCCGCGGAAGCTCCCGTGGCAGTGACATCAGCCACATGCTCGGGATTCCGGATGAAGGACGTGACATCGTGACCTTCCCCACTAAGAATTCGGGACAGGTGCAGGGCCACTTTTCCGTGGCCGCCAATGATCGCAATTCGGCTCATGGACCCATTCTGTCCCACAACAGGGCAGGGGCGTGCGGGGGGAAACAAAAAGGCCCCGCAGACGAATCTGCGGGGCCTTGCTTTTTGTAGCGGTGGGGAGGCTCGATCTCCCGACCTCACGATTATGAGTCGTGCGCTCTAACCAACTGAGCTACACCGCCACGGATGAGAAAAGCCTGCGTCAAGCCGGTCAAACCGCCTTGACGCAGGCCCTCATCCAGAGCCCCCCACCGGAATCGATCCGGTGACCTCGTTCTTACCAAGAACGCGCTCTACCACTGAGCTAGGGGGGCAACGAGTAAATACTCTACCGGAGGTTTTCCGAAGCTCCAAATCGGCGCAAAGACAGGGAAAAACGGCGTCGACACAATTTGCGGACGCGCGATTTTCCTGCTCTCAATTCACCTTTTTCAGGGCAAGCGAAGGACCTGCCCGGGGTAGATTGCGTCCGGGTTGGGGACGGTATCACTGTTGGTCGCGATCAGTGCTCCGAGGTCCACGCCGAACTGCGCTGCGATCCCCCGCATGGTGTCCCCGGGCTCCACCACAACCTCTGTGACCTGCGGTGCCACCGGCCCTTGTTGTCCCGCCTCCGCTGCGGCCGTAGCAGCCGTTTCCCGGGCCTCCGGGCGGACTTCCGGATCCTGCGGTTCCACGCCCGCCTGATGCGCTTGCTCCGCCGCAGCCCGGTTCGCTGCCTCCTGCTGCTCTGTGGCCTGGGCTGCCGCGGCTTCGGCTGCTTCGCCGTCCGAGGCGGAAACCTCGACGGCGGCACTATCCTCTGCCGCTTGGCGCCCGGCCGATGCCTCCCCGCCGTGATCCTTCCCGCCGTGATCTTTCCCGCCGTGATCTTTCCTTCCAAGGCCGAGGTTCTTTTTCACGTTATCCAGGAATCCCATGGCTCGATCGTAAGCGCGGGCCTGCCGGCTGTGAACCCGTGTGCGGGCGTTGGAGGACCACCTTAAACGACCAAGGGCCGGCTCGAAAGCCGACCCTTGGATCATTCAGTAGTGCTTACCACTTGCCCTTGCGGTTGAAATCGCGGTGGCCGCCTTCGCCGCCGCCGCGGGGCTTGCGGGCGCCGTCACCATGGCCGCCGAAACGGGAGCCGCCGGACTGGCCGCGGTCACGGTCACCGTAGCTACCGGACGTACGCTCGCTGTAGGAGCGTCCGCCGCGGTCAGCGGAGGAACGCTCGCCGTCGTGCCGGCGGAACTCCTTCTTGAAGCCGCCGTTGCCCTTGAAGTTGCCGCCACGGCCACCACGGTCTCCGTCACGGTTCGGCTTGCGTCCCGTGTCCAGCTCGAGGTGGATCAGTTCGCCGCCGATGCGGGTGCGGGACAGGGCGCGCAGCTGCTCCGGGCTGAGGTCTGCAGGCAGTTCAACCAGGGAGTGGTCCGAGCGGATGTCGATGCCACCGATCTGCGAGGACGAGATACCGCCCTCGTTGGCAATGGCGCCCACGATGGAACCGGGCATCACGCGCTGACGGCGTCCAACCGCGATCCGGTAGGTCGCGTTGCCCTCGGTGAGGGTGCGGGAGGGGCCGCGGGAGTTGAAGCCGTCCTTGGAACGCTCGCGCTTCTGGAATTCCGGTGCAGCGGGAAGGTCCTTGACCAGGAGCGGCTGGCCGCCCTGTGCCATGACTGCCAGCGCTGCAGCGATCTCTGCGGCCGGGACCTTGTGCTCTTCTTCGTAGGAGGCAATCAGGTCGCGGAACAGCGAGACGTCCTCGGACTCGAGGGTCTCCGTGATGCGCTCGGCGAACTTGCCCAGGCGCAGCGAGTTGACCGTCTCGGCCGTGGGCAGGTGCATCTGCTCGACAGGCTGGCGGGTCGCCTTCTCGATGGCACGCAGCAGGTACTTCTCGCGCGGCGTCATGAAGAGGATGGCGTCACCGCTGCGTCCTGCGCGACCGGTACGGCCGATGCGGTGGACGTAGGACTCAGTGTCGTGCGGGATGTCGTAGTTCACCACGTGGCTGATGCGCTCCACATCGAGGCCACGGGCGGCGACGTCGGTAGCCACCAGGATGTCGATGCGGCCCTCACGCAAGGCGTCAACGGTGCGTTCACGCTGCTGCTGGGGAATGTCGCCGTTGATGGCGGCGGCCTGGAAACCGCGGGCCTTCAGTTTGTCGGCGAGGTCCTCGGTAGCCATCTTGGTCCGCACGAAGGCGATAACGCCGTCGAATTCTTCAACCTCGAGGATGCGGGTCATCGCGTCCAGCTTGTGCGGGCCCATGACCTGCAGGTAGCGCTGGCGGATGTTGGAACCCGTGGAGGTCTTGGACTTGACCGAGATTTCCGCCGGGTTGTTCAGGTACTGCTTGGACATGCGTCGGATCTGGCCGGGCATGGTCGCGGAGAACAGGGCAACCTGGCGGGTTTCCGGGGTCTCCTGGAAGATCTGCTCCACGTCATCGGCAAAGCCCATGCGCAGCATCTCGTCGGCTTCATCCAGCACCAGGTACTGGAGTTCGGAAAGGTCCAAGGAACCCTTGGAGATGTGGTCGATCACGCGGCCCGGCGTGCCCACAACAACCTGGGCACCGCGGCGAAGGCCTGCGAGCTGGGGACCGTAGGCCGAACCACCGTAGACGGGCAGCACGGTGAAGTCGTCCATGTGCTTGGCGTAGGAGGTGAAGGCTTCAGCAACCTGGAGGGCGAGTTCACGCGTCGGGGCCAGGACCAGGGCCTGGGTCTTGCGTGAGGGGCCGTTGAGGTCGTGCAGCTCAGCCAGGCGGGAAAGGGCGGGAACAGCGAATGCTGCAGTCTTGCCGGTACCGGTCTGGGCCAGTCCGACGACGTCGCGGCCTTCGAGCAGCAGCGGAATGGTGGCAGCCTGGATCGGCGACGGCTTCTCGTAGCCGACGTCCTGAAGGGCTGCGAGCACGCGACCGTCAAGGCCGAGGTCGGTGAAACGAACGCCCTCTTCCTCGTCTTCTGCTGCGGGAGCGGACTCTGCGGCGGGAGCGGAAGCGGGGGTCTCGACGGCGGCCGGCTGCGTTTCGGCGGTTTCGGCAGCGTCAGCGGTGGTCACTGCTGCTTCGGCAGATTCAGTGGCGGCGTCGAGGTTCTCGTTGAGAGTGTCTGGCATTAGGGGGAAATTCCTCATCCATAGGGGCAGTCGGCGCGGCCCGGTTGGGCTTGGCCGCAGTACACGCGAAAGCCAAGCAAGGGTGCCCTGCTCTCGCAGAAGTCCGGCGCTGTCGCAATCCCATGGCAGGACTTCGCGCTGCATCTCTTGGCTGCTATCCCAGCAGTCTGTACAGCGTTTTCTTTAGCCGGCGCTCCCTATGAAAATGCCCGCACACAGTTTGCGGGCCCCAACACTTACCAGTCCTGCCTCAAGAATTGGGCAGGAAAAAGGGAATTCCGGAGTGGGGGATATATCCAGTGTAGGGTACGCGGCAGCCACTCCGCGACCCGTGAAGGGCCTGCGGGCGTGAGAGCTTGCGCACACTCCCCCTCCGCCTTGCCCGGAGCGGGCTGTCCAAGGGTCCCTAGAGTCCGTTGCGTCGCAGGACTTTCGCGAACTCCTTGTGGTAATCGTCCTGCAACCGGATCTCCCCGTCAGCCTCGGCGTCGAGCAGGGCCTGGACCATCTCCGGGGTGGGCTCGCTGAACCACTGGCCCACGGTGATTCCGTGCCGGGGTACAAACGTGCGGTGTATGTAGTCGCCTGCGGACACGGTGCCAGTCTTGATGACCCTCAGGTAGGTGCCCACACGGCCGGCCTCGGTGAACCGCTTTACCCACCCGGGTTCCTTCAGCACGCGTTGGAAGGTGGCGCAAGGGACCCTGGGCGAGGTCACTTCCATTTCCAGGTCCAGGCCGATCTTCCATCGTTCCCCGATGACGGCTCCCGTGGTTTCGATGCCTGCCACGCGCAGGTTTTCGCCGAAAGTCCCCGGGGCAATGTCCCGTCCAAGCTCTCCCGACCAGTAGTCGGCGTCGTCCTGGGAGTACGCGTAGAGGGCCTGGTCTTCTCCCCCATGGTGCTTCCGGCTGGCCTGTACGTCCCCGTGGACACCCAGTTTGTGAACTTTGACCGGTCCGTCCACAGGACGTTTGTCGATCGCCGTCACCCCAACGCCGCCTTCGAGGTCCGGCAACAACTGGTGCACGCGGCAAACAGCAAGAACGGAAGCAGTTTTCATGGGGAACAGTCTACGGAAGTCACGCTTTTGGACACCCTGTGCAGCGCCGTCGGGACCGGGGACGCTTTTTCCATGCGTTGTGTTGCGCCCTGCCGACGTACCGCCACGACCCACTTTGCGCGGCGAAACCCGGAGACACGCCGTTCCAAGGGCCCCCAGCAGCCCTTTTCCCCCCAAAGTGGGTCGTGGCGGCACCGCATGGTGGACCAGGTCAAGGCGGTGCGCAGTAAATAGCGGTGCGCGGTAGGGCGGCGCAGTGAATAACGACGGCGGCTGGCTTGGTTTTGGGGCGTTCAGCCACCACCGCGGGTGAAGGGACGGGTAGTTCTACCCACACCCGGATGTCAGGAATGCCAGTGACGGACGCAGGGACTAGGCTTGCTTTCAGCATTCCGCTCCGGTCCTCGCCGGACACTCCAACGGTCTATCCAGGGGGATACACATGGACCCGCAAGACAGCCCTGACGGCACCGGCCCCAACGCCGGCGACGGGCGCGGTAACGGCGATCCCGGTACCGGCAGGAATCAGCCAAAGCCGCCGCCGTGGCAAGTACCCAAGCCGGAGCTGCATCCCGGCCTGGCGCAGCCCCCGCAGGACACCACCGGCCAAGGACAGCCCCGGCAGGGCAAGTCCCCACAGGGCAAGCCCGGTCAGGGTAAGCCCAATCAGGGCAAACCCGGACAGGGCCGGAACCAGGACGCCCCGGGTGGTTTCCTGCCCGTCGTCAACCCGTTCGAGAAGGAACGCGAACGCGAAGCACACCGGGAAGCGGCGAGGAAGAAGCGCTCCCAGCGCCGCACCGTCGTCGTAGGTTTGGGCGTTACCGCGCTCCTGGCCGGCACCATTACGGCAATCGTCGCCAGCAACGAGGCTGAAGCCGATTACGCACAGGTTTGCTTCAACGAGGAAACCGGCGAGCGCGTCAACGACGACCAGTGCAACAACAGCAGCTCGGCAGGCCGCAGCTCGGGCGTCTATGCCTGGTACTTCTACTCCCGGGGCGCTTCCGTGCCGGCCGTGGGGCAGAACCGGAGTTCGTACCCGAGCTACACCAAGACAGCCCCGCAGGGAGCCAAAACCTCCAAGGGTTACAGCACCAAGGGCGGCACGGTCAGCCGCGGCGGCTTCGGCAGCAGCTCCAAAAGCGGAAGCTCGGGGGGCTAGGCGTGCGGCGGTTGCCCTCAACACCCCGGCCCGACTGGAAGAACAAGATCGAAGAGCAGGGCCTGGTCTTCTCCACCACCACCATGCCCGATGGCCGGAAGATCGAATACTGGAACGAATCGGCCTACTACGAATTCACCATGGACGAGGTGGAAACCCTCGAGAAGACGGCCGAGGACATGCACGCCATGTGCCTGGAGGCCGCGAAGTACCTGGCCACGGGCGCGATGGGAGACATCGGAATCGGGATGCAGGCCTTGGAGCTTGCGGCCGAATCACTCCAAGCCGGAGACATGGACATCTACGGCCGCTTCGATTTCATCTATGACGGCCAGGGCGGCCCGGCCAAAATGCTGGAATACAACGCCGACACTCCAACCGGCCTGATCGAAGCATCCGTGGCGCAGTGGTTCTGGTTGCAGGACGCCTTCCCGGACAAGGACCAGTGGAACGGCATCCATGAGGCACTCATCCGGCAGTGGCAGAAGCTGCAGTTCCGCACGGGAATGAGCACCTTGCACGTGGCCCATTCGGAGGCGGAGGAGTCCGGTGAGGACTGGATGACTGCGGCCTACATGCGGGACGTGGCGAGCCAGGGCGGATGGACCACCATCGGCATCAACATGTCGGACATTGGCTGGGACCCGAACCTCAACCGCTTCGTGGACCTGGACAACTTCATGATCAGCACCATCTTCAAGTTGTATCCGTGGGAACTGATGATGAAGGAACCCTTCGGGCATCGCCTGCTGACCCGCGCCCATAACCCGCGATGGATCGAGCCGGCCTGGAAGATGCTGTTCTCCAACAAGGCCCTTCTGGCGGCCCTGTGGCATCTCTACCCCGGACACGAGAACCTCCTTCCGGCCTACTTGGGCGATCCCGGTCCACTCAAGGAATGGGTGGCCAAGCCCCTGCACGGCCGCGAAGGCGACAACATCAAGATCCACGCGCCCGGCATCGACATTGCGCAGGACGGCGGCTACGGACGTGAGGGCTGGTGCTACCAGCAGTACCATCAACTCCCTGACTTCGACGGAAACCATCCAGTGCTGGGCCTCTGGGTAGTGGATGGCGAGTCCGTGGGCTGCGGTATCCGTGAATCAGACGGACCCATCACGGACTACTTCTGCCGTTTTGTCCCCAACACCATCGACGCACCCGCACCCCAGGGTGCCCCTCCGACTTCCCCTTATGGAGCCGTACTATGAGCACAGAAACCTCGACGCCGGGTGGCAGCACGGGCGGTAACGGCACCGCCGTCGTCCCGTCCAAAGGCCTGCGGGCAGGAATCCTGGACCTGGGCGACTCCGTCATGTTGGGGCTTGCCTCCACAGCGCCCGTCTATTCGCTGGCCGCGACCCTGGGCCTGATCGTCGCCGTCAACGGTAACTACACCCCGCTGATTTTGGTCCTGGGATTCATCCCTGTCCTGTTCATCGCCTACGCCTTCCGCGAGCTGAACAGTGCGTTGCCCGACTGCGGCACCACCTTCATCTGGGCGCGGAAGGCGTTCGGTCCGTGGGCCGGATGGCTGGGCGGCTGGGGCGTTGCCTTGGCCGGCGTTGTGGTCCTGGCCAACCTTGCCCAAGTTGCGGGGTCCTACCTATGGATGTTGGTGGGCGATGGTTCCCTGGCCGGCAACAAGTGGTTGGTCACCGCCACGGGGGTTCTTTTCATCGCGTTCATGACGTTCGTGAACCACCGCGGCATCCGCCTTGGCGAGCATGTGCAGAGGACCCTGACCTACATCCAGTACATTTCGCTGGGCATTTTTGCGCTGGCGATCATCGTCCGGGTGGCCGGCGGAGCGCCGGAAGGCCAGGCATTCACCTTCGAATGGTTCAACCCGGTGGGCGCGTTCAATGATCCCGGTGCCGTGGTCCACGGCGTCCTGCTGGCCCTGTTCATCTACTGGGGCTGGGATACGTGCCTGGCTTTGAATGAGGAAACGGAGAATCCGACCAAGACTCCCGGGCGCGGTGCAGTGATCTCGGCCCTGGTCCTGATGGCCATCTACGTCTCCGTGGCGCTGCTGGTGATGATGTACGCAACGATCGGCACGGACGGCATCGGCTTGGGCAACGAGGCCAACCAGGATGACGTCTTCCTGGCCATGAAGGACGTTGTGCTGGGGCCGTGGGGTTGGCTGATTGTGCTGGCCGTTCTTGCGTCGGTTCTATCTTCTACGCAGACCACCATCCTTCCCACGGCCCGCGGAACGCTGTCCATGGGTGTCCACGGCGCCCTCCCCGCCCGATTCGGCAAAGTGCACGAACGCTTCCAGACCCCCGGCTTCTCCACCTTGGTCATGGGAATCGCGGCCGCGGCCTACTACGTGGCCATGAGTTTCCTGAGCGAAGACCTGCTGGCCGACTCCATCAGTGCCATCAGCCTTTTCATCGCTTTCTACTACGCCCTGACCGGGTTCGCCTGCGTGTGGTTCTTCCGCGCCACCTTGCGGGACTCGGCCCGCAACCTCTGGTTCCGCGGGATCTTCCCGTTCCTTGGCGGCGTAACACTGACGGTTGCGTTCTTCGTCTCCGCCGTCCAGATGTGGGATCCGGCCTACGGGGACACGCAGATCTTCGGCATTGGCGGCGCGTTTGTGAGCGGGGTGTTGCTGTTGGCCCTCGGAGTGGTCCTGGCTGTGGTGTGCCGCTTCGCTCCCTCCACACGCGCCTATTTCACCAAGGAGCACGCAGATATGGGGATTGTCCGCGGGGAGTAACCCCGGGCACCCCTGTCTCCTGACTTCGGCGGGCGCTTCAGGCGCTCCCTATGGCAGCGTCACCAGGTCGAAGAAGCCGCGGAGGCTCCCGGCCACGTCAACCTCGTCCGGAGCCAGCAACCACTGCGTTTGCAGGCCATCCCAGAGACCTACCAGTGACGTGGCTGCCTGCTGCGGATCGACGCCGGGCCGCAGCTTCCCTTCGGACTGGAGTTCCGTAAACCGCCTCGCATAGCTTTGCCGAAGCCGGGCAAAACGGTCAGCGAAGTACTCCCGGCCCGGGTGGCCTTCTGTCAGGGACTCCGCGCACAGCACCGTATAGAGCTCGATGACCCCCGGAATGTCCTCGTTGTACTTGGCGGTCCTGAAGACCACTTCGGCGAGGCCTTCGGCCATGTCTGCCGGGTTCGCTGTCTCCGTAATCTCGTCGCGGCGGGCCAACACGGCCATGAGCAGGTCGCTCTTCGACGGGAAATAGTGCAGCAAACTGGTCTGGCTCATCCCGGCTTGGTCCGCGACGTCCTGCAGCGACCCTCCCCGGTAACCGCGGGAGGCAAAAACCGCGTGGGCAGCATCCAGAATTGCGCGCCGCCGCGCTTCCGATTTGGCATAGGGGCCGCGTCGTCCCGCACGGTTGCCGTCCTTGGTGGTCATGGCTAGCCAGTGTACAGCGGCAAAGTCATACCTTTTGAATTTCGAGTAGATACTCGAAATTTGTGTTAGCGTGGTCACACTCGGCCGTCGGATGAGCTTCCTTGAACGCTCAACGGCCTCAGGAACCGACACAAAGAGGTGAAGGCACATGACCCTTCTCACGCGAAGACAACTGCTGGGCACCGGCCTCGGGGCTGCCGCCATGGGGCTGATGGCAGGCTGCGCTACCCCCGGCACACAGTCCGTCAACTCAGCGGCCACCATCCCGCCCGCGAACGGACCGGTGAAGCTCACCTACTGGGCCTGGCTCAAGGACTTTCAGAAGGTCGCAGACATTTGGAATGCGCAGAACCCCGGGATACAGGTGGAGGTGGTCTGGATTCCCGGCGGAAACTCGGGTGGATACCAAAAGCTGTACTCAGCGCTTGCCGCAGGCGGCGGCCCCGACTTGGCGCAGGTGGAACTGCGGTCCATTCCTGAGTTCCTCCTGGTGAACGGACTCGTGGATCTGTCCCGCTATGGCGCGCAGGAACACGCGCATCTTTACGACAAGACCCTCTGGAACCAGGTGAGTTATGCCGGCGGAGTCTACGGCATTCCCCAGGACTCCGGCCCCATGGCCTTGTTCTACCAGCCTGCTGTGCTGGAAGCCGTCGGCGGGGCCCTGCCAAGAAGCTGGGACGACTGGGCATGGATCGGCAAGGAGCTCCGGGCCAAGGATGTCTACATTGACTGCTTCCCGATCAGCGACGCCTCACCGTTCGCTTCCTATGCAGCACAGGCCGGGGCCGTCTGGCTGCGGCCGGAAACAGACGGCTGGGTCATCAACATGACCGATGAGGCCACCCTCAACACTGCCCGCTTTTTCGACAGGGCCATCGACGACGACATCGTCAACACGGCCTACGGCGCCTTTTCGCCGGCATGGTTCGCCGCGGCAGCCAAAGGAAAAATCGCCTCCACCGTCACCGGAAGCTGGGGAGACGCCCTCATTGAGGGGGTCAGCGGAGCCTCCGGAAAATGGCGGGTGGCCCCCATGCCCACGTGGGGCGGCGACGGATACGGGTCCAGCTACCTCGGGGGTTCCACGGCGGCAGTCCTGGCCAACAGCAAGCACCCCAAGGAAGCCCTTGAATTCGCGGTATGGCTCACCACGTCCAAAGAAGGAATCGACGCCGAGATCAAGAACAGCGGCATCGGGTGGTCACCGAACCCGGAGTTCATCGGAACTGATCGACAAAAGCCTTCGGCCTTCTTCGGCGGCCAGCGGTACAACGAGGAAGTCTTCGTACCGGCCACCCGGCAGCAGAACACCGAATGGTCCTGGTGGCCGGTCACCCAGCAGCCCTTCAACATCCTCAGCGACGGATTCCGCAAGAAGGCGTTCGGAACCAGCCTGGTGGATTCAGTAGTTGCCGCCGAACAGCAGATCATCACGGTCTTCAAGAACAAAGGCCTCACCATCCGGAAGGAAGCGGCATGACGACCACCCGTACTGCCCCCACAGCCGAACGCAGAGGGACAGACAGGCCCCGGAACGGCCGGAACGGCGCGGCGGCCAGGGCACCTTGGCTCCTCCTGGCTCCCTTCCTGGCTCTCTTTGCCCTGACTTTCGTACTGCCCATCCTGGCCGCCATCGGCTCAAGCTTTACCAAGGTCACCCGCAGCGGCCTCTTCGGCGAAGCCGGTGTCACCAGCGGGTTCGCAGGGTTCTCGAACTATGCCCTGGCATTGGGCGATGGCGCTTTCATAGCCTCAATTGGCCGCATGCTGCTCTTCGGCGTCGTCCAGGTGCCGGTGATGATCGTCCTCTGCACCTTCCTGGCTTTGCTGCTCGAATCCGCGTCAGCCCGCTGGCCCGGTTTCTTCCGCGCGGCCTACTTCCTGCCCTATGGCGTTCCCGGCGTCATTGCCACCATCCTCTGGTCCTTCCTCTACGTCCCGGGACTCAGCCCCCTGTTCGATGCCGCAAAGATCGTTGGCATAACCCCGGATTTCCTCGGCGCCAACAGCGTCCTGTGGTCCATCGCAAACATCGTCACCTGGAGCTACACCGGGTACAACATGCTGATCATCGTGGCCCAATTGAAGGCGATCCCCGGTGAGCTCTACGAGGCGGCAAAAGTGGACGGTGCTTCCAGTTGGCGGGTCGCGCGGAGCATCCAGCTTCCCCTGATCCGCCCCGCACTGGTCCTGACCACCGTTTTCTCCATCATCGGTACCCTCCAGCTGTTCGCCGAGGCCCAGGTCCTGAAAACAGTCGCGCCGGCAATTGACAGCCAATACACACCCAACTTGAGCGCCTACACCACCGCGTTCGCCTACAACGACTACAACGTCGCCGCAGCGCAGTCCGTCATCATCGCCGTCGCGGCCTTTACCTTGTCCTTCGCCTTCCTCGCATTCACGAACAGGAAGTCCTCATGACCACAGCAACCACCAGCAAAACACCGTCGGCACCGCCACGGCAGGCGGCCAAGCGGCCGGCCACCGGCACGGACCGCACGGCAGGCCGCCGTCGTTCATCCACCATCATCGTCACGGCGATCCTGGTAGTGGCCGCCCTGTACTTCCTGATCCCCGTGTACTGGGTATTCGTAGCGTCCACCAAGTCCACCGCAGACCTCTTCTCCACCAACGGATTCTGGTTCGCCCCCACCTTCGCCCTGACCGAAAATCTCTCCAAAGTCCTCAGTTATGACGACGGCATCTTTGGCCGCTGGTTCCTGAACTCGGCCATCTACGCTGGAGTGGGCGCGCTCCTGGCCACCTACTTCGCCGCGGCGGGCGGCTACGCCCTGGCCAAGTACCAATTCCGCGGGCGGAACCTGGTGTTCGGCACCATCCTCGGCGGAGTCCTGGTGCCCGGAACGGCCACTGCCCTGCCGCTGTTCCTGCTCTTCAGCCAAATGGGACTGGCCAACACGTACTGGAGTGTCCTGCTGCCCTCCCTGGTCTCACCGTTTGGCCTTTTCCTGTGCCGGATCTACGCCGAAGCCACCGTGGACACGGCACTGATCGAGGCGGCCAGGATCGATGGGGCAGGTGAGCTGCGGATCTTCCATACGATCGGCCTCAAAGTACTGACTCCGGCTTTGGTCACTGTCTTCCTGTTCCAGCTGGTAGGCATCTGGAACAACTACTTCCTGCCACTGGTCATGTTGTCCGATTCAGAGCTGTATCCCATCACGCTCGGCCTGAACAACTGGCTGAGCCAAGTGGACCGCCTGCCCGAATTCTACGAACTGACCACCGGCGGGGTGCTGCTGTCCATCATCCCGCTCAGCATCGCAATGGTTGTCCTGCAGCGCTACTGGCGCGGCGGGCTGACAGAAGGAGCCGTCAAGTAATGACCCATTCCCCAGTCGCTGGCTACGTCACGGATACCGGCCCCGGATCCGGTCGTCGGCTGCCCGCCCGCTCGTGGCTGCATACCGACGCACCAACACTGTCACTGAACGGGCAGTGGCGTTTCCGCCTTCTGCCCGGGGCTCCGGGTACCCCGGGCGGCAGGGGTGTCCTTCCGCAAGGCGAGGATCAGGCAGGCGTAGCAGCCGAAGAGCTGGACGATTCAACGTGGGACAAGATCGCGGTTCCCGCGCACTGGGTCCTTGAAGGTGACGGCCGCTACGGACGGCCCATCTACACCAACGTGCAGTTCCCCTTCCCCATCGATCCGCCGTTCGTTCCGGATGCGAATCCCACCGGCGACTACCGGAAGTCCTTTGAGATCCCCGAGGACTGGAACGATGCCCAACGCATTGTCCTTCGCTTCGACGGCGTCGAGTCCCGCTACAAAGTGTGGATCAACGGGGCAGAGATCGGAGTTGGCACCGGAAGCCGGCTTGCGCAGGAATTCGATGTCACGGAGGCGGTGCGCGCAGGGACCAACCTGATCGCTGTCCGGGTCCACCAGTGGTCGGCAGCAAGCTACGTGGAGGACCAGGACCAATGGTGGATGCCGGGCATTTTCCGGGATGTCACACTGCAGGCGAGGCCCCACGGCGGCATCGACGACGTCTGGCTCCGCACCGGTTACCGGGCGGACAGCGGGGGAACAATCGACCCGGAAATCGTCGCTGCCAGTGAGGCTTTCCCGATCCGCCTGAGCGTGCCTGAGCTGGACGTCGATGTCCTGTGGGACTCCCCGGCCGACGTCGCCCCTGTGGTGATCGCCGCCGTCGAACCCTGGTCGGCAGAGGTGCCGCGGCTCTATTCGGCCACCGTCAGCAGCGGGGCGGAGACGGTTTCCCTCCGTTTGGGTTTCCGCACGGTGGAGATCCGCGGCGACCGTTTCCTGGTCAACGGCCGCCGGGTGGTGTTCCACGGGGTGAACCGCCACGAGACCCATCCGGACAGGGGCCGGGTGTTCGATGAGGCGTTCGCCCGCGAGGACCTGGCCATGATGAAGCGGTTCAACGTCAACGCCATCCGTACCAGCCACTACCCGCCCCATCCGCGCCTCCTGGATCTTGCGGATGAGTTGGGTTTTTGGGTGGTCCTGGAGTGTGATCTTGAAACGCACGGCTTTGAAGCGCAGGGCTGGGCAGGTAATCCCAGTGACGATCCCGCGTGGCGCGAAGCCCTTGTGGACAGGATGGAGCGCACGGTTGAGCGGGACAAGAACCACGCCTCGATCATCATGTGGTCCTTGGGGAACGAGTCCGGCACCGGCTCCAACCTCGCAGCCATGTCCGCGTGGACCCATGCCCGGGACACCAGCCGGCCGGTCCACTATGAGGGTGACTACACCGGCGCTTACACGGACGTCTACTCGCGGATGTACTCATCCGTTCCGGAGACCGAATCCATTGGCCGGGACGACGCCGGGTCCCTGTTGCTGGGATGTTCCGCCGCCGAGTCCGCCGGCCAGCGCACCAAGCCTTTCATCCTGTGCGAATACGTCCACGCCATGGGCAACGGCCCCGGCGCGATCGACCAGTACGAGGACCTGGTGGACCGGTATCCGCGTTTGCACGGCGGCTTCGTCTGGGAGTGGCGGGATCATGGAATCCGCACCCGGGCAGCCGACGGAACGGAGTTTTTCGCCTACGGCGGCGATTTCGGCGAGGTGGTCCACGACGGCAACTTCGTGATGGACGGAATGGTCCTGTCCGATTCCACGCCCAGCCCGGGGCTCTTCGAGTACAAGCAGATTGTGGCTCCCCTCCGTTTGGGCTTCTCCCCGGAAAAGCACGACGGCGGCCCTGGCCGGGTCCTGACGCTCGCCAATGTGCGGCACTCGGCTGACGCGTCCGACGTCGTCATCCGATGGCGGTGTGAGACGGACGGCAAGCTGACCTCCTCGGGCGAGTTCGACGTTGTTTCCGCCACGGGCACCCCGCTGGCACCGGGCGAATCAGCACGCTTTGATCTTCCGGAACCTATCTCCGCGGACGAGGGAGAACAGTGGTTCACGGCCGAGGTGGTACTGCGCAAGGACACCGAATGGGCCGAGGCCGGGCACGTCATCTCGGCTGCACAGGTGGAACTCGGCGGCACGTTCAAACGTCCGTCCACGCCGCGGCCCCTTCCGGCTGCTTCCCTCTCCGCGGCCGCCATGGCCGGCAGCTTCTCCGTGGGGCCTGCCCGCTTTGACCATGGCAGCCTGGTTGAACTGGCCGGGCTGGCGGTCTCGGGACCCCGCCTTGAGCTGTGGCGCGCACCGACGGACAACGACGCCGGAGCGGGCCGCGGAAGCTACGACCTCGCAGACCCATGGTCCAACAACGGCAACGGCGTCCCGGCCCCTTCGATGGAGGCCATGTGGCGTGCGGAGGGCCTGGACCGACTGGTAGGCAGGGTTGAGTCTGCAGCAGCGGGCAAGGCCCGCGTCCAGGTCCGGACCAAGTATGCCGCGGCCAATAGTGCCCACTGGGTGTCCGTTGCCGAAGAGTGGCAACTGGCGGACGACGGTCTCTGGCTGCGCCTGGACATCGAGCCAAGTTCGGGGTGGGATCTGGTGTGGCCCAGGGTGGGAGTCCGGTTCGATCTGCCCGGAACCGTTGACGGTGCCGCCTGGTTCGGGGCAGGACCACGGGAGTCCTACCCTGACAGCCTCCATTCGGCCTTGGTGGGAAGTTACCGTGCTGGCATCGGGGAGTTGTCCGTCGCCTACGCCAAGCCGCAGGAAACAGGCCATCGCTCTGCGGTCCGGCGCCTGGAGCTGCAGCAGTCCGGCTCCCCGTGGCTGGAGCTTGAAGCAGTAGCCGATTCACGCGGCCGCCTGCCGGGCTTCACCTTGTCCCGGCACACGGCCCAGCAGGTCTCGGCAGCCGCCCACCCCCACGAGCTGCCGCCCGGCGAGGAAAGCTACCTCTACCTGGACGCCGCCCAGCACGGGCTCGGCTCGCGGGCCTGCGGACCTGATGTGTGGCCCGATTTCATGCTGCGGCCGGAGGCGAGGACGCTGGTCTTCCGCATCTCGGAGGCGTCCCGCTAGGCATTGCGGGGGCCGCCCTGCGTTCTTTGAAGAACGCAGGGCGGCCCCGCAGCCCGGTCAAACAGCCGCGGGTTCCTTCCGCGCAGCATCCTTCCGGATCGTCGCGCTGATCACCGCTGCCACCGTGCACATCGCGGCCGCCCCCAGCCAGGCGTAGTTGTAGTGCCCGGTGGCGTCCCGGATGTAGCCGGCCAGCAAGGCCGCCACTGCTGCGCCCAGTTGGTGCGCGGCGAACACCCAACCGAACACCACGGAACCGTCTGCCCCGAACACCTGCCGGCAGATGGCCGCCGTCGGGGGCACGGTGGCCACCCAGTCAAGGCCGTAGACCACCACGAAGATGATCATGCTCGGCTCCACCGTTGAGCCCAGCAGGAGCGGCAGCACCAGCAGCCCGATTCCACGGAACTGGTAGTAGACGGCCAACAGGACCCGCGGGTTGAAACGGTCGGTCAGCCACCCCGACGCGATGGTTCCCACGATGTCGAAGATTCCGACGACGGCCAACAGGCCTGCCGCTGTGGTCTCGGGCATCCCGTGGTCGTGCGCTGACGGAATGAAGTGCGTTCCAATCAAACCGTTGGTGGTTGCTCCGCAGATGGCGAAGCCGGCAGCCAACGCCCAAAACGTGCGGACTTTGCTGGCCCGTTTGAGGACCTGGAGCGCACGGACGGCAGCATTCGGCGAGTCCACCGGGACCGCAGCGCTCGCCGCGGGGGCGGGGACCGGCGTCGTACTTTCTGCGGACTCTTGCTCAGCCCCGTAAGGCAACACCCCGACGTCGGCGGGTGAGTTCCGCAGCCACCGCAGTACCAGCGGCACCACCGCCAGCGCGCCTGCGGCAATCAGCAGCGAGGCCCCGCGCCACCCGGGGTCCTGCGCCAGCAAGGCAATGAAGGGCAGGAAGACCAACTGCCCGGCGGCACTGCCCGCAGTCAGGATGCCGATCACCAGGCCCCGGCTCCTGGCAAACCACGTATTGGCGATGGTGGCGGCAAAGACGAGCGCCATGGATCCCGTGCCCAGACCGATCAGCAGGCCCCAGGTGAGGAGGATCTGCCAGGACTGGTTCACGAAGACCGTCAGCGCCGAGCCCAATCCAATGAGGCACAGCGCGATCGCCGTGACTTTGCGGATTCCGAAGCGTTCCATGAGCGCGGCTGCGAAGGGCGCGGTCAGGCCAAAGAGCACCAGGTTGATGCTCACGGCCAAGGACAGGACCGTGGTGGACCAGCCGAACTCCTGCTGCAGCGGCACCATCAGCACCCCGGGCGCAGCCCGGAAGCCCGCCGCCCCCACCAAGGCTAGGAACGCAACCGCGGCGACGATCCACGCGGGGTGCAGGCGGCGGCGTCTGCCGGTGGGAACGGTCTTGGTCGTGTCGGGAGCGGTCATGCTCGGATCTCTTTCACGTCTTCAGGGGCCACATGCGCGTTGTCGGGGGCGACGGCGAGGGATACCGGGCCGTCGCTGCGCTTGAGGCTGTGCCAGCTGGTATTGGCGGCTGTGAGGCGGGCGCCGCACTGGGTGCACGTGTCGGCTGAGGAGGTCGGTTTGCCGCAGCCGGTGTGGATGACGCGCATGTGCGAGACCTCGTCCGGGGCATCCATATGCTTCTCGGCCCAGATGATGATCGCGTTCAGGACCGGAAGGGTGTCCTCGCCTTTGGGCGTGAGGACGTATTCCTGCCTGGTCCGGTTGCCGTCCTTGTAGGGGCGCTGGGCAAGGATGCCGGCCTCCACGAACGAGGCCAGCCGCTTGCTGAGGACGTTGTCCGCTACTTCGAGGCGTTTCTTGATGGCGTCGTACCGGCCGTTTCCGAAGAAGACCTCGCGCAGGACGAGGCTTCCCCAAGGATCGCCGAGCACATCGAGGCCGCGGGCAAGGCTACAGGACCGGGCAGACCAGTCAGAACGCAATGGCATGAGCAGAAATGTAGCTGACTTTTCTAAAGAAAGCTAGGCTATTGCTTTCCGACGGCGGGAGCAGCCGCGTTCCTCAGTCCAGCCCGGGCAGGATGGTAGGCGAAAGCCCAGTAGACCAGCATCGCGATCCCGCAGGCCACGCCGAGGCTGGAGACCATCAGCTGCCATTGCGTTTGCGGATCCTTGCCCCATTCGGCAGCGCCGGCCCAGACCGCCAGGTTCTTGGGCGTCATGTAGAAGGCGATAGTCGAGAAGACCACAATGACCCAGCCGGCGATCCTCATGCGACCACTCCTTGACGGGACCCTGTGCATGGCGAAGGCCATGCTCGGCAGCGCCACGGCAACCCAAACCCAGTGGTGCGACCAGGAAACAGGGCTGATCAGGAGCATGAGGATGGCGGTGGTGGAGACGGCAATGAAGTTCTCCTCCACGGCCACTGCCCACTTGATGATCAAGGCGGCGAGGACGGTCAGTGCCAGGGAGAGCGCCAGCCACACAAGGCTGGTCATGGACGAGTCCGGCATGCCGAAGTGAAGGAGGAGCCCTTTCAAGGAGAGGTTGTCCACATAACCCGGTCCCCCGATCCGCCCGGTGTCAGGCAGGATCTTGGTCCAGAAGGCCACTGACGCCTGCGGCAGGATGGCCCACGCGAAGGCAATCGAGCCGAAGAACCCGGCCGCCATCCAGGCCAGCGCCTTGAAATCCCTCCGCACCAGGAAGTAGAGCCCGAACGCCAGGGGCGTGAGCTTCACGCCCGCAGCCATGCCGATCAACAAGCCGGCCGGCCACCGGATCAAACCTGCCCGGGCTTTTCCGTGCAAGGCGAAGTCGGTAAGGATGACTCCCATCAGGACGATGTTGATCTGTCCGAAGACGAAAGTGTCCCGCCATGGACCCAGCAGCAGGATAGCTCCCGTTCCCAGCAACGCAGTGGTCCGGAACCGATAGTCCGCGAACGCCACCCGCCATGAAGTGAGGCCGAAGAAGTAGTGCCGGGCCAGCCATGCTGCCACAGTAGCCGCCCCCAGCAACGCCGCGAGGATGAAGACGAGGCTGCCACCGAAGAAGCCCAAAGCGGCCAAACCCGTGAATAACAGCGCGGCGAACGGCGGATAGGTGAACGGCAGGCCGTCGCGGACTGCGTAGAGATCTCCGCCCTCAAGGACCTTGCCACCGCCGTAGTAATAGACCTCGAAGTCATTCAGGAACGGCTCGTAATCGGTGTAGAGGAACCATATGGCGACGGCAAGCGTGAAAGCGGCTGCGCTGGTGAGGATCCATCCGCGCCGCGTTGAGGAGACCACGGGTTTTGTTGTTGCCGACACGACCCTAGCCGTTGCTGATCTTGGCGAAGGCTTGTTCAAGGTCGGCAATCAGGTCCTCGGCATCCTCGATGCCGCAGGACAGACGCAGGAGGTTCACCGGTACTGCCAGTTCCGTGCCCTTCACTGAGGCGTGCGTCATTTCCGACGGGTAGTTCATGAGGGACTCGATGCCGCCCAGGGATTCGGCCAGCGTGAAGACGGACGTTGATTCAGCCACCTTGCGCGCAGCTGCCTCACCGCCCTTGAACTGCACGGACACCATGCCGCCGAACTTCTTCATCTGCTTGGCTGCGAGGTCATGGCCCGGGTGGTCCGGGAGCCCCGGGTACAGCACAGCCTCAACCTCGGGACGCTGCAGCAACCACTCGGCCACAGCCTGCCCGTTCTCGCTGTGGCGGTCCATGCGGACACCAAGGGTCTTGAGCCCGCGTGTCGTCAGGAAAGCATCCATCGGCCCGGAGACCGCACCGACGGCGAACTGGATGAAACCGATCTTCTCCGCCAGGTCAGCATCCTTCACCACGATTGCACCGCCGACGACGTCGGAGTGGCCACCGATGTACTTGGTGGTGGAGTGGACCACGACGTCGGCCCCCAGGGCCAGCGGCGTCTGCAAGTAGGGAGACGCGAAGGTGTTGTCCACTACCAGGAGGGCCCCGGCGTCGTGGGCTACCTCGGCGAGCGCCGCGATGTCCGTGATCTTCATCATCGGGTTGGACGGCGTTTCCACCCACACGATGCGCGTCTTGTTCGTGGCCACGGCGCGGGCTACAGCGTCAAGGTCCGACATGTCCACGGGGGTGTTGCCGATCCCCCAGTCGCCGAGCACCCGGTTGATGAGCCGGTACGTCCCGCCGTAGGCGTCATTGCCCAGCACGATGTGGTCGCCCGGACGGGCGATGGCGCGGATCAGCGAATCTTCGGCGGCGAGTCCCGAGCCGAAGGAGAAAGCGGCAGTTCCGCCTTCGAGGGCGGCCAGCTGCTCCTGCAGCGCGTCGCGGGTGGGGTTGCCGCCGCGGCCGTACTCGTAACCGGAGCGCAGTCCGCCGATGCCGTCCTGGGCGTAGGTGGTGCTGAAGTGCAGCGGCGGCACCACGGCACCGGTGCGAGGCTCGAATTCCTGCCCGGCGTGGACGGCACGGGTATTGAAACCTGCAGTGTTGTTGGCAGACATGGAAGCTCCTTTGTCAGTGCTGGGATCGGCGACAGTGCTGGGGATCGGCGCTAGTTGCTCAGGTAGGCCAGGAGGTCGTGGCGGGTGAGGATTCCCACCGGAGCCCCGACGAACGTCACCATCACGGTGTCGACGTCGGACAGCAGCTCGCGCGCGGCGGAAATGGTTTCGAGGGATCCGATGACGGGCAGCCGATCGCCCATGTGTTCGGAGATCTTGTCCGTGAGTTTGGCCTCGCCGCGGAACAGTTTGCTGGTGAGGCTGCGTTCGTCCACGGCACCCAGCACTTCGCCCATCACTACGGGTGGTTCCTGTGACAGGACCGGGATATGGGAGACACCGAACTCGTTCATGATGTTGATGACGTCGCGGACGGTCTCGTTCGGGTGGATGTGGACCAGGTCCGGCATTTCCCCCGTCTTTGACTTGAGGACTTCGCCCACCGAGGCTTCTTCGCCGCCGGACAGGAAGCCGTAGGAGCGCATCCACTGGTCATTGAAGATCTTGGCCAGGTAGCCGCGCCCGGAGTCGGGAAGGATGACCACTACGACGGCGGATTCGTCCAGGTCCTTGGCTGCCTGCAGCGCCGCCACCACCGCCATGCCGGAGGAACCGCCCACAAGGAGGCCCTCCTCACGGGCCAGGCGCCGGGTCATGGCGAACGAGTCGGCGTCGGAGACGGCAATGACCTCGTCCGGGACGGAACGGTCGTAGTTGTCCGGCCACATGTCCTCGCCAACGCCTTCGACGAAGTAGGGACGGCCCGTTCCGCCTGAGTAGACCGAGCCTTCCGGGTCTGCGCCGATGATCCTGACCGGGCCGCCCTCGGACTGCGGACGGTCCGCCGAAACCTTCTTGAGGTACCGCCCGGTACCCGTGATGGTGCCGCCGGTTCCTGCACCGATCACCACGTGGGTCACGCGGCCGTCGGTGTCCCGCCAGATCTCCGGGCCGGTGGATTCGAAGTGGCTGCCGGGCGCGGCCGGGTTGGAGAACTGGTCGGGCTTGAAAGCGCCCGGGATCTCCCGCACCAGGCGGTCGGACACGCCGTAGTAGCTCTGCGGGCTGTCAGGGGCGACGGCGGTTGGCGTCACCACGACCTCGGCGCCATAGGCCTGGAGGACGGCACGCTTGTCCTCGCCCACCTTGTCCGGGACGACGAAGATGCATTTGTAGCCCTTCTGCTGGGCTACCAGCGCAAGGCCCACACCGGTGTTCCCGGACGTCGGTTCCACGATGGTGCCGCCCGGCTTCAACCGGCCGTCCTTCTCGGCATCCTCAATCATCTTCACGGCGATGCGGTCCTTGATGGAGCCGCCCGGGTTGATGTATTCAAGCTTCACCAGGACGGTGGCTTTGATGCCTTCCACCACGTGGTTGAGCTTGATGAGGGGCGTATTGCCGATGAGGTCCAACACGGACTGGGCGTACTTCATAGGTACAAAGTTACCGTCTGCCCGCTGCACCGCCGGACCGGGCAACGCCCACGAAGCCTCCGCGCTCAGCTTCCGGCCGACGCGTCTGTCTGCCAGACCCCCAGGATGTTGCCCTCGGTGTCTTTGAAGTACGCGTAGTACCCCATTCCGGGCACGGCGTCCTTGCCCTGGACCACGGAACCGCCGGACTGTTCCACGTGGGCCAGCGCGGCGTCGATGTCATCAACGTCGATGGTAAGAATGGGGCTCTTCAGGGTGTCGGTGCGGGAAAACAGCGCTCCGTTGATGACGCCGGACTCCTTGGGTGCCCCGGTCTGTTCGTCTGATTCAGCAGTGAGGGCGATGGTGTAGTCCATCCCCTGCATGGGGCTCAGGTTCCAGCCGAAAGCACTTGCATAGAACGAGTTCGCCCGTTCCCTGTCCTCCGTGGGAATCTCAAAATGCACAACTCCGCCCATGGTCCGTGCTCCTTGTCTTTTGAGGATTTGGGGCGCGGCCCACCCGCGCCACATCACGGAGTCTAGCCTCGGCGGACAACGACTGTAAGGCCCCGTGGAGCGAAATGTCAGCGGGTCGTGGGACCATGAAAACATGACCATTGCAGAAGCCCCGCCGCTCGTCGCGGCCGCGGCGGACGCATCGCTGAGGTGGCATCCGGGTGCCGCATACCGCCTCGACCAGACGCTGTTTCCGCTCCAGCGCGGCAACGGAGACCCTTCTTTCGCCGTCCACCCCAGCGGCTTCTGGCTTGCCTTCACCACGGCGTCCGGGCCGGTGACTTTGCGGCTCTCGGCCGGGGGTTTGGGCGCGGATTCATTCGTCGATGCGCAGGCCTGGGGCCCGGGCGCTGAAGCAGCGATCGCCGGCGTCCCCCGGTTGTTGGGTGCCGGGGACGACTGGTCCGCCTTCGACGAACCCGCTTTCCATTCCACCCTTCCGCGGCTGGTGACTGAATCACGACGCCGGAACCTGGCTGTGCGCCTGCCGTCCACCGGGCGGATGGTTGACTCGCTGGTGCCCACCATCCTCGAACAAAAGGTCACCACCTTGGAGGCCAGACGCGGCTACAGGTATTTGATGTACCGTTACGGAACCAAAGCCCCCGGTCGCGTGGCCCCGCAAGGCCTGCTTGTTCCACCCACTGCGCGGCAATGGTTGGCCGTGCCTTCGTGGGAATGGCACAAAGCGGGAGTAGGCCCGCAGCGTTCGGCAACCGTGATGCGGGCGCTGCAGTCCGCCGTCGCACTTGAACGCCTGGCCGGGCTGGACGCGACGGAAGCCGGAGCCAAACTGCAGACGATTCCCGGCATCGGGGTCTGGACGGCGGCCGAAGTGGTGCAACGTACCCATGGCTGCCCGGATTCCATCTCCGTAGGGGACTACCACTTGGCGGCTTACGTCGGATACGCCCTGACCGGCCGCAAGACCGATGACGCCGGAATGCTCCAACTCCTGGAGCCGTGGCAGGGTCACAGGCAACGGCTGGTACGCATGCTGTACCTGAGCGGTTTCCGCAAGCCCACGTTCGGCCCGCGGATGACTGTCCAGGACCACCGCGCCCATTGAGCCGTCGCTTCCACTGGTACAAAGCCTGCTCCAAGCCCCCGCCGCAACAGAGCCGTAAACAGCGCAAGGTGAGCGCATCCTCCCGGTAGGGTGGGACGCATGAGTGAACCCATCGACCTGAAAGCCACGTTCATCCCCAACGAAGGCGAATTTTTCCGCGTGAAGCTCGCCCTTGAGATCGCGATTGACGAGGTAGTCAACGAGCCCGGCTGCATCCGTTACGAACTGACCGAAGCAACTGAAGAAAAGCTCGTGCTGACTGAGCGATGGGAGTCCGAGGAACTGCTGGACAAGCACTCCAAGGGAACTGCCGTCCAGGATTTGAACGAGTCACTGAGCGCGCTGTTGGCCGAGCCGATCCAGCTCGAACGCCTCTGACCCCCACTTTCGCTGAAATGCATCGAGGTCGCCGGAAATTTCCGGCGACCTCGATGCATTTCCCGCTGTTCGTGAACGTGGGGCCTAGTTTTCCTCGGCCTGGGCGGCGCGCTGCTTGGCAACGTGGGCGTGGACTTCTTCCATATCCAGGCCCTTCACGGCCTCGATGACCTGCTCCAGCTGCGGACCGTTGAGGGCGCCCGGCTGCGAGAACACCAGGACCTTCTCACGGAAAGCCATCAGGGTGGGAATGGACGTGATTCCGGCTTCGGCGGCGAGCTGCTGCTCAGCTTCGGTATCCACCTTTGCGAAGAAGACGTCGGAGTGCTTGTCCGACGACGCCTTGTAGACGGGCGCGAACTGGCGGCACGGGCCACACCATTCGGCCCAGAAATCCACCAGGACAATGTCATTGCCCTCAATGGTCGATGCGAACTGTTCTCCAGTGATGTCAACTGTAGCCATGCTTCCACGGTACGCGACCCCGCACGCGATGTCCCGTGGAGCCGGCCCCTGTTCGCTTCCCGCGTCACGGGGAATAAACGGGCCTACTTGCCCAGTACGAGCTTCAAGGCCGAGGCGTATAGCGGTGCCACCTTGTTGTGGCCCGTCTGGTTCAGGTGCACGCCATCCAGGTAATTGGCGTCAGCGCCTGCAATGGTCGCCGTCCCTGCCATCGAGACGCGCGGCCAACCCCGCAGTGCGGCTTCGCGGGTCAGGAGGCCGTCCACCCATCGGCGCTGGAAGTGGCTGCCGTCGTAACGCGACAGCACCCCGTTGACCAGGATGGTGCTGCGCGGGTACTTGCGGCGGAGTTCGTCCCACAGACGGTTTGCCTGGGAGAGGATGGCGGCATCGGAGGCGAAAATCCTGGCGTCGTTACCGCCCAGCGTCACCACCACCAGGCCGGGATTGCCTTGCGGCAACAGGATCCGGTCCCCGATCAAAGCATCCGTCCCCGAGCCGCCCACCAGTGGGCTGCTGGAAACGTAACCCATTCCCCCGATGCTGCGGACCACCTGCCGGGTATACCCCCTGGCGCGCGCACCCTGTTCACCCCAGGAATCCAGGTCCAGTTGGGAGTCCCCCAGGAACACCACCGTGGACGCGTCCACGGCTTCAGCCGAATACAGCTCCCCGGTGGCGTCATTCCAGATGGTTTCGAGGTTCTGGAACGCAACGTGGGCACCACGCGCGTCCGTCCATGTGTCCTTCAATGGCCAGCCGAAATCACCCGGGTTTAGCGACCACACTTTGTATGTTGGGTGGCCGACGATCCGGGCTCCGGTGGCCGGACCCCACACGAGCCAGCCGTTGACGAACTGCTGGACCAGGCCACCGGCGCGTGGAAGCTTGTCAGTCAAGGGCAGTCCGAGGGTCCCGGCCGCTCCGCCCAGGGAAACGTAGCGGTTATGGATGTCCCCATGGGTGGTGGAATGGGCGCCCGTAGCCGCAGACCAGTACACGGTTCCGCCTTGGAACTGTTGGTATACGAACGTGGACTGCCGGTATTCCTCACTGACGGGGTATCCCAGTGCCCCGTTCTGGCCTCCGGTGGCAGACCAGTAGTTCCTGATGGCACCGGTGAGGATCTTGGCGCCTGTGCCGGGCGACCACACGATGGTCCCGCGCTGGTACTGCTGCGCGGCGCCCCCGTTGCGGAGTCCGAGGGATTCATCGGAGGTGGGGTAGCCAAGTTCTCCGCGCTCCAGCCCGGACTGCCGCCAGCGCTCACGGATGGCACCCATGGAAGGATGTGCTCCAGTGCCCGGCGACCACACGATGAAGCCGCGCTCGAACGCTTGGTACACGCCGCCGTCGGGCAGTCCCGTACGTTCTCCCGTGACGGGGTAGCCCAAGTATCCGTTTTCCGAGCCCGTCCTGAGCCAGGCCATGTGGATGGCGCCCGTCGTGCGCTGGGCACCGAGGCTCGGTGAGGATGTGATGGCGCCGCGTTCGAACAGTTGCTTGGAACCACCGTTGCGCAACCCGATGGCGGTGTCCGTGGTGGGGTATCCGTGGTAACCGTCCGGGCCTGCGCTATCCCACCACGCAGTCCTGACGGGTCCGTTGACCACCACGCGCGCACCCGTCCGTGCCGACCAGGCGATGTCTCCCCCGGCGAACCGCTGGATACATCCGGACGCCGTGCACTCTTCCGCGGATGTGGGGCGAAGGAGCACACTGCGTGCCCAGGAACTGGTGTTGTAAAGGTGGCCGATCGCTCCGCCGACCGTAGGTGTGGCAAGGGGAACCCGGGCGGGGGCCGCCTGCGCCGCGGATGAGGCACCGAACAGGCAGGCCAGCACGAAACACACCATTGCCGCGACGGAGGATTTAGCTCCAAATCCGCCTGGCTGAGACCCTGAAAAACGCATACCGCTACCCCATGAAAAACCCTTGCGGGATGTTTTGTCCCTGCTTCCCTGAACGGAAACAGTCAGGCAAGTATCTTCGACGGCGGATTCGACGCGCCACACGACGCGGCCGATGCTGCCACATCGTTATTTTCCGCATCTTGTTTGCCACTAAACAGCTGTTTAACATGTGGAACATGCGTTCAGTCGCGGATGACTTGACCACCCGGGCGCGTATCCGGGACGCAGCGATCGTCCTCTTCGGACGGGACGGATTCTCCCGCGCCACCATCCGCTCGGTAGCCGCCCAGGCAGGAGTCAGCCCGGGCCTGGTCATCCACCACTTCGGCAGCAAAGCCGCCCTCCGGGAAGCCTGCGACCAGCACGTGCTGCGCCAAACGGCAGGGCAGGGCAAGGAAAAAACGGATCCTGACGCCACGCGGCTCCTCATCCAGGACTACCTGGACCATCCGGACCACTACGCCAGCGAAATCACCTATATACGCCGGACGCTGAGCGACGAGTCCGAGGCCGGCGATGCCTTTTTCGATGCCGTCGTCAGCCAAACCGAGGACATCCTCCGTTCCGGAATCCAAGCCGGCACCATCCGCGAGGTTGACGACCTCCGGGCTGTCGCCGTCGTCATCGCTTCCAACAGCCTGTCCCTCCTGATGCTGGGCCGCCATGCGTCCCGGGCCCTGGGCGCCCCCGTTACCGGGCCGCACGGAATCGGGCCGGAAATGCTCAGGAAACTCACGCTTGCCGCGTTGGACATCTACACCCACGGCCTGTACGCCGATACCCGTTTCCTCGATGCCGCCCGCGAAGTCCTGCAAACCCGCAAACCTGAAGGGAGCATGCCCCGTGAACCACGCGATAGTCGTCCAGGGGTTGCGTAAGAAGTTCGGCCACCACGAAGTCCTCCACGGCCTGGACTTCACGATCGACGCCGGCACGGTGTTCGGAGTCATCGGCCCCAACGGTGCCGGGAAAACCACCACCATGCGCTGCCTGCTGGACATCATCCGCCCCAGCGCAGGTACCATCTCCGTGCTCGGCGAAGACCCGCGCTACGGCGGCCCTGCACTGCGCCGAAGGATCGGCTACCTGCCCGGAGAGCTGCACCTGGAAAACCGGACAACCGGACGCCGGGTGGTGGAACACTTCTCAGCGATCAGTGGCCCCGTGGATTCCCGGCACGTGGACGCACTCGCCGACCGGCTCAACCTGGACCTCGACCGGCAGACCCGCAAACTGTCCAAAGGCAACAAGCAGAAACTGGGCTTGCTCCAGGCGTTCATGCACCGGCCCGAGCTGCTCATCCTGGACGAGCCCACCAGCGGCCTGGACCCGCTGGTCCAGCAGGAGGTCCACGCAATGGTCCGGGAGGCCGTAGCCGAGGGAGGCACCGTCTTCCTCAGCTCCCATGTGCTCAGCGAGGTCCAGCAGGCAGCGGACTCGGTGGCGATACTCCGGGACGGCGGCATCGTCACCACCTCCACGGTGGAAGCGTTGCGGGATGCCGCCCTCCGGAAGCTAAGGTTCCGGGTGGCCGGAGCTGAAGCGCACGACGTCGGCGCGCTGCTGGCCAGGGTGCCGGGCGTTGCCAATGTGGCAATCCGCGACGTGCCCGGGGATTCGGCCGGAGCCTTGGAAGCCACCGCCACCCTGTCCGGCAATGTCCAGCCGCTGGTGCGGGAACTGGCCCGGATCAACCTGACGGACCTGGTCCTTGATGAGCCGGACCTGGAGGAAGCCGTGTTGACTCTATACACCGAAGCTTCGCCCGCGCCGGCCCGGAACGAAGTGCGCCATGTCTAAGCCGCTGCCGCTTTTCACCAAGGCCTTGACGGACTCCTGGCGCTCCACCCTCGCGTGGGCCCTGGGACTCGCCGGCGCGATCATGCTGTATCTGCCGCTCTACCCGTCGATCGGGGGCAGCGAGCAGATGCAGCAGATGATCGACGCGCTCCCCGAAGGCATGACCAAGGCCCTCAATTACGACCAGATCGCCTCCGGCCCCGGATACACCCAGGCCACCTTGTTCGGATTGATCGGGTTCCTGCTCATGTCCATGGCGTCCGTAAGTTGGGGTGCGGGGGCCGTGGGCGGCGACGAAGAATCCGGCCTGCTGGAACTGACGCTTGCGCACAGCGTGACCCGCGCCCAAGTGGTGCTCGAACGTGCTGCCGCCCTGGTGGTCCGCGTTGCCGCTCTGTCCTTGCTGGTTTTCGCCCTGGTGCTGGTTCTGAACGAACCCGCCAAACTGGATATCGACGTCGGGCATCTCACCGGGGCCGTGGTGCTGTTCGCCGGACTTGCCCTGCTGACCGGCACCACCGCCCTCTGCGTGGGGGCGATGACCGGGCGGAAGGTCTACGGGATTGCGGGGGGTGCGGCCGTTGCCGTCCTCGGGTATGTCTTCAACGCCGTGGGCCGGCAAAGTTCAAACGTTGAATGGCTGCTGAACTTCTCGCCCTACCACTGGGCCTACAGCAACTCGCCGGTGGCCAACGGGGCCGACTGGGGAGTTGCCGCATGGCTGCTGGCCATCTCCGCAGGATTGGTCGCCGTGGGCGCGGCGGCCCTGCAGCGCCGGGATGTGGGGGTCTAGCACCTGCACGAGAGAACGTCGGCACCTGGACGCGGGTTCTAGTGCCAGACGTGTGGAGCGGGCCGACGGGCACCCGGAAGGGCGTTGTTTTCCCGCCATTCGTGGATCCAGTCGGGCAGTTCAACAACTGCCGGTGGCTCTCCGAACTCGGCGATGATTTCTTCCTGGCTGACCGGCTTGCCTTTGGCTACGAAACGGGTGGCAATGTGGGCGCGGGCGTAGATTTCGCCGTCTGCCACCATGCGCTGCTCTAGGTAAATGGCCCGTGAGTCCAAACCGATGATGCGGGTTTCGATGGTGTAGCGCTGCCAGAGCTGCAGGGATTTCCGGAAGGAGATGGTCTCCCCTGACACCACCGGGCTCCATCCCTTCCTGCGCATCTTGCGCCACGTTCCGCTGCGGACCATGAGGTCGAACCTGCCGAGGTCCATCAACGAGAAGTACATGCCGTTGTTGACGTGCAAGGCGATATCGATGTCGGTGGGCAGGACACGCATGGGCAGCGAGGACGTACCCCAAGCAGAGAGCGGGGACCTTTTGGCGGACGTGAAGAGCAGCATGATGGTGCGGAGAAGCAGGTGCATGGGTCCATGTTACCCATGAGTAACTTGCCGTGTGGGGGCCGACCGCATGATGGACGCCCTTCTGCTGCCGGCTTTATGTCCATCGATTGCACATACGTTTACCGCCGGTTTACCGAAAGCATGCAGAATAACGACAAACCCTGTGACCATTCAGCAATTCGAGGAGACCCTATTGAACGACCAAACCAGAACCGCCGGCGAACTTTGGCCGCATCTGGACGCGCACCAGGAGGTCGCCCTCCGCGATGCCAGGGGAAACCGCATTGAAGGAACCATTGACGGCATGACCGATGATCGCAGCACTTTGTGGATCCAGCTTAAGGGCGGGCTGGGGCGGCAACTGATTCACCACTTGGACGGCTACTGGCTGGAGACCACCGCAGCCTGATGGAGTTCATTCCGGGCGGAACTGCCCATGCTGACTAGTATTCCCGTATGACACAAGCGCGATACCGGGACCTCGTCGAGTGGCCCCTCATGGCCACGGCACTGATCTTCCTCACCGCCTACGCCTGGCAGGTCATCGGTCGCGTCAATGGTGCTGCGACCCTCCCCTTCGAGGTAATCCTGTGGATCACCTGGGGCATCTTCGCGCTTGACTACGTCGTGAACCTCTGGCTGGCCGAAGACCGAGTGCGATGGTTCCTGTGGAACCTCCACGAACTCCTGATCGTGGTGCTCCCCTTCTTCAGGCCCCTCCGGCTGCTGCGGCTGGTAACCCTCCTGTCCGTCCTGCAGCGCACCGTTGGTGAAACCCTCCGCGGCCGGGTGGCCACCTATGTTGCCGGCGCGGCGGCCATGCTCATCCTCGTCGGCGCGCTCGCCGTGCTGGACGTAGAGCAGAACGCCCCTGACGCCAAGATCCTGACCTTCGGCGACGCCGCGTGGTGGGCTGTCACCACCATCACCACCGTTGGCTACGGAGACCTCTACCCGGTGACTCCCATCGGCAGGATCGTCGCCGCAGCCCTCATGATGAGTGGCATCGCCGTCCTCGGTATCGTGACGGCGTCCATCGCTTCGTGGCTCGTTCAGCGTATCGAGGAGAACGCCGAGGACGTCGCAGCCGCCGCCGGAGAGCGAGCAGCCGCTGCCGAGGAACCTGTCCGCGCTGAGGTGGCTGACCTGGTGACCGAAATCGCTGCCCTGCGGCTTGAGATCGCGGAACTCCGGAAGATCTCGGAGAGCCGCTGAGCTTGGTGGCCCGCGTAGTCGCCACTTAGGCCCCGACGGAACCCCCCTGGGGCAACAAAAAATCCCCGGAACCAGTGGTTCCGGGGATTTCCCGTTGGGTGGCAGATGAGGGATTCGAACCCCCGTAGGCAGTGCCAGCTGATTTACAGTCAGCCCCCTTTGGCCGCTCGGGTAATCTGCCGAACTTCGAAAGAAGATCACTTCCGGAAGACCGTTTCTTTTCGATCCGGTAACCGAAGGCAGAGACAACCTTACAGAACTTCCGGCCAAGAATCTAATCGGGAACCAACAGACCGGATTCCCTTGGTTTATCAGGCTTCCCCGAGGATCCGTCCAGCGAGTTTGGCCTCGAACCGGGCCGCCTGTTCGGCCGTGATCTGGTTCAGTTCGACCGCCTTCTGCAAGTCCGCGCGGACACCGTCCATACGGGCCGTAGCATCCGGTACGGGGCTCAGGACGATCGAGGCTGCAACGGCCGCCGCTGCAACGGCACTGGCTGCTGCAACCGCCGCAGTTCCGATGGAACCGGCCGCAGCCGAAGCGGACTTGCTGACGTAGTGGACGGCCTTGCTGTTCATGCTTACCTCCGGGTGGCTTAACCAACAGGTACAACTCTCGGGCAGCTTGCTCGGTTCCCACCGGGCGTGTGCTGTGAGCGAACTGTGAAAGGGTTTCCCGGCTCCAACATCCCGCATACGTACTAGGCTTATTGGCAGGCAAACCGCCCTTACCGGGCCCCCAACCTAAGGAGAGTCATGGCAGGCGAATCAACATTCGACGTCGTCAGCAAGGTGGACAAGCAGGAGGTCGCCAACGCGCTCAACCAGTCCCAGAAGGAAATCGCCCAGCGGTACGACTTCAAGGGCGTCGGCGCGGAGATCGATTTCAGCGGCGAGAAGATCCTCATGAAGGCCAACTCCGAAGACCGCGTCATGGCCGTCCTGGACGTCTTCCAGTCCAAGCTCATCAAGCGCGGCATCTCGCTCAAGTCCCTTGAGCAGGGCGAGCCTTACCCGTCGGGCAAGGAATTCCGCCTTGAGTGCACCATCAAGGAAGGCATCGCGCAGGACATCGCCAAGAAGATCAACAAGATCATCCGCGACGAAGCGCCCAAGTCCGTCAAGTCCCAGATCCAGGGCGACGAACTCCGCGTGACCTCCAAGTCCCGTGATGACCTGCAGGCCACGATGGCGATCCTCAAGAACTTCGAGGAAGCCGACCTGCAGTTTGTGAACTTCCGCAGCTAGTACTTCTGCAGCTCACGCAGTAAACAGGGAAAGCCGGGGCAAGGGGCCCCGGCTTTCCCTGTTTAAGGCTGCGCAGTGGTTTTAAGGCTGCCCAGCGTCTACGGCCAACCCGAAAGGGAACTTAGCCCAGCGGCCGCCCGGCCATTCGCTCCAGTCGCGCAATCCGCTCAGCCATGGGCGGATGCGTGGAGAACATCCGCCGCATTCCTCCGCCCCGGAAGGGGTTGGCGATCATGAGGTGCGAGGCGTTCACCAAGCGCTGGTCCTGGGGCAGCGGCAATTGCGTCACCCCGGATTCGATCTTGCGCAGCGCCGACGCGAGCGCCAGGGGGTCTCCGGTCAGCTCGGCACCGTCCTCGTCGGCGTCGTATTCCCGGGTCCGCGAAATGGCCATCTGGATCAGGGACGCTGCGAAGGGCGCCAGCAACGCCATGGCGATCGTCGCGATCGGGTTCGCGTTACGGCGGTCTCCACCGCCAAAGAACAGCAGCATCTGGCCCACGGACGTGATCACGCCCGCCACAGCGGCGGCCACCGAGGATGTGAGGATGTCCCGGTTGTAGACGTGCATGAGCTCATGGCCCAGGACGCCCCTCAGCTCCCGGGCATCCAGCATGCGGAGGATGCCCTCGGTGCAGCACACAGCGGCATTCTTTGGATTGCGGCCCGTCGCGAAGGCGTTGGGTGTCATGGTCGGCGAAACAAAGATCCGTGGCATGGGCTGGTTGGCCCGCACGGAGAGTTCCCGCACTATCTGGTACAGCTGCGGCGCCTGGGCTTCGGTGACGGGGTAGGCGGCCATGGACCTGATGGCGATCTTGTCGCTGTTCCAGTAGCCGTAGGCCGTGGTGGCCACGCCGACCAGTGCCATGATCCAGATGGGCGCCGAACTGCGGGTGCCAGCGCCGATGAGGGCGCCCAAAGCCAACAGCACAGCCCACAGGACACCAAAGAGTGCTGCGGTTTTGAGTCCATTGTTGTGTTTGTGCACGGTTGTTCTTTCGCTTTCGTCGCCCGTTTGTTGATGTTCTGTAGTGATAAACGCCGACGCCGGTTGGCATGTTCCGTACGGCCCGCACCAACCGCCGGGCTGCTCGGGCTACGGTAGCGGGTGCTTGGCGTCGTACGCCACAAAGCCTGGTTGCAGCCGGGCAGCACCCCACGCAAGGACCATGCACAGGACGCCGCCAATGAGCAGCACTCCCCCTTCACTGAGGAACCGGGTGACTCCGCCGGCCAGCATGTCGCCTACGCGTGGACCGCCGGCAACCACCACAATGAAGACGCCCTGCAGCCTTCCGCGAAGGTGGTCCGGTGTGGCTGCTTGGAGGATGGTGGTCCGGAAGACGGCGCTGACGGAGTCCGAGATCCCTGCGAGCGCACAGCATGCCGCAGCGGGGATCAGCCACAGCGTCACTCCATCGCGCCCGGAATCCCCTGCCAACAGGACCACACCGCCGAACGCTGCAATGGAAGCACCCCACCCCGCCACGGACGCCACCACCGCAACCCCCTGCCGCCGGACCCTTCCCAGCGGCCCTGAGAACAGCCCTGCCAGGAACGCACCGACTGCCGTAGCTGCAAGCAGGACGCCTACGGTGGTTTCGCCGCCGCCGATCATGACCGCTCCGATGGCGGGCATCAAAGCCCGCGGTTGGGCACAGATCATGGCGATGAGGTCGATGATGAATGTCATCCGGACGTTGGGCCGGGTACCCAGGAACCGGAAGCCTTCCAACACCGAGCGGAGCCCGGGGCGCAGGGCTTCCTTGGACGGCGGCAGGGGCGGAAGTTTGAAGAGTCCCCACAAAGCGAAGGTGAAACTGACAACGTCAATGGTGTACGTCCAGCCGAAGCCGATGGTTGCCACCAGGACACCTGCCAACAGCGGGCCCGCGGTCATGGACAACCCGAAGGTCAGCATGTTCAAGGCGTTTGCGGCCGGGAGCAGGTCCTTCCGGACCAGGAGGGGAATGATGGCGCTGCGGGCCGGGCCGTTGATCCCCTGCGCACCGCTTTGCACGGCCACCAGGGCGTAGAGCAGCCAGATGTTGCCGACTTCCAGCCACGCCTGCAACGCCAGGCCGGCAGTGGTTGCCCACAAGACCAGGGATGCCGCGAGGGCCACTTTGCGGCGATCGTAGGCGTCGGACACCGATCCTCCGTACAGCCCGGCAATGACCAGCGGCACCAGGGCGAAGATCCCCAGCAACCCTACGTAGAAGCTTTCCTGGGTGAGGCGGTAGACCTCCAGGCTGACGGCCACCAGCGTGAGTTGGGTGCCGATGGCAGCCACCGATGCTCCCAGCCACAGCCGCCGGAAAGCCGGGCTCTCTTTCAGGGGAGTGATGTCTGCCAGGAGTTTTGCCACGGTGTAACCCTAACCAGTCACGCAGACAGTGCCGGAACACGGCATCTCGCATGGCGTCTCCCCTGGGGACGAGGCGCTTGGTAGGCTCACCCGGGGGAAGGAGTCCACCATGGTGCTATCACGGCAGTTGCTGTTCCGCTCCGGTATTTGGGAACTGGCCCGGCCACGGCACCCGTTGACTGCCGGACATATCCTGATCCGCTTGTCCGACCCCTCCACGGAATTCAACGAGGCCTCGGCGGCCGACTGGCTCCACTGCCATCACCTCGCCCGTGCTGCACTGCAGGACGTCCTGGGCGCCGGGAGGTGTGCCGTGATGTTTGCCCACCGTTGGCATCCGCTCGGTTCCGCGGTGGGAGAACCGGTTGCGGAGTCCTCGACGCCGACGTTCCATCTGTTTGCGCGCTGGGAGGGTGAAACCACGACGCCGGGACGCCAGCTGTCGCTGCCCTCCCACCGACGCGTGGCAGAACCGGAGCACGCGCTGGAAGCCGTGGATATGGAATTGCGGCAATCCATCAGGTTCTTTGAATCGGGCCCCTTGTCTGATGCCCATGAAACGCCTGGCGCCCACCCTGCCCCGCGCCCAACCGGCCCGCATTCGCGGGAGCCGGGTTCCGGCGTCGTACGCGATCCCGAGGAGGGCCCGCGGCTGGTGTCCTTGGACGCAGCCCAACCCCACTGCGTGATCGAACCGCCCGGCAGCGCCCGGGAGATCGCCGAACTGCAACCCGCCGACATGGTGGCCATCGCCGCAACTTTGGGCGCCTTGCCGCTGCCCGGCGGAATGAGCGGCTTCAGTTGCGTTGCGGTGGAAGCCGCCAGCGATGATGGCTCGCTCCGGATTCATGCGGTGGGGCGTTCGGGCGCCGAAACGGAGAGCCCCCTCCCGGCTTTGTTCACGTTCCCGGAAGTTAACCTCGCCTTATTGTGAACTTCTCAAAATAAATGCTTTAATGGATGCATGATCGATCACACAGCCGACCAGGACGCATGGGCAGCCGCCCTGCGTTCCCATGGACGGCGCGTGACCAAACAGCGGCTGGCAGTATTGGCCGCGGTCCAGCATCATCCGCACTCCCCGGCAGAGGGTATTCTCGCTGCCGCCCGTGAGGAGCTACCGGAACTGACGGCGCAGTCGGTTTACGTGGTGCTCAGCGATCTCACGGACTTGCAGATGCTGCGGCGTTTCGAACCCCCGCACTCCCCGGCGCTGTACGAAACCAGGGTGGGCGACAATCACCATCACGCCGTCTGTATCAGCTGCGGCAAGGTGGAGGACGTGGATTGCGCCGTGGGACACGCACCGTGCCTCACTCCGCATTGGGACGAACACACCAAGCCGATGACCATCCAGATCGCAGATGTCCTGTACCAGGGGATCTGCCAGGACTGCCAAGCCAAACAACAGCTTCCCGTACTACCAGTAACCAAGAAATAGGAGAACGATGACTGCCATTTCCACAACACAGTCTGGTGCCCCCGTTACCTCTGACGCGCACTCCAAGTCCGTCGGCGCAGACGGTGCCATCATCCTGACCGACCACTACCTGGTGGAAAAGCTCGCACAGTTCAACCGCGAGCGCGTCCCGGAGCGTGTTGTCCACGCCAAGGGCGGCGGCGCATTCGGTACGTTCAAGACCACGTCGGACGTTTCCAAGTACACCAAGGCAGCCTTCCTCCAGCCGGGCGCCGAGACGGACATGCTGATCCGCTTCTCCTCCGTTGCCGGCGAAAACGGTTCTCCTGACACCTGGCGCGATCCCCGCGGTTTCGCCGTGAAGTTCTACACCTCCGAGGGCAACTACGACCTCGTCGGCAACAACACCCCGGTGTTCTTCATCCGCGACGGCATCAAGTTCCCGGACTTCATCCACTCCCAGAAGCGCCTCCCGGGCAGCCACCTGCGTGACGCTGACATGCAGTGGGACTTCTGGACCCTCTCCCCCGAGTCCGCCCACCAGGTCACCTGGCTCATGGGTGACCGCGGTCTTCCGGCTTCATGGCGTGAAATGCAGGGCTACGGCTCGCACACCTACCAGTGGATCAACGCCGCAGGCGAGCGCTTCTGGGTGAAGTACCACTTCAAGTCCAACCAGGGCGTCAACTCCATCACGGGCGAGCAGGCCGAGGCACTGGCCGGTTCGGATGCAGACTTCTACATCCGCGACCTCTACGAGAACATCGAAGCCGGCAACTTCCCGTCCTGGGAACTGCACGTCCAGGTCATGCCTTACGAGGACGCCAAGACCTACCGCTTCAACCCGTTCGACCTCACCAAGGTGTGGCCGCACGCTGACTACCCGCTGATCCACGTGGGCACCATGGAGCTGAACAAGAACCCGGAGAACTACTTCGCGCAGATCGAGCAGGCCACCTTCGCGCCGTCGAACTTCGTTCCGGGCATTGCTGCTTCCCCGGACAAGATGCTGCAGGCCCGCATCTTCTCCTACGCTGACGCACACCGCTACCGCGTTGGCACCAACCACGCACAGATCCCGGTGAACCAGCCCAAGAGCCCGGTTCACAACTACAGCCAGGACGGCCAGGGACGTTACCTCTTCAACGCCCCGACCACCCCGGTTTACGCACCGAACACCGTTGGCGGCCCGGCTGCCGTTGAGCCGGCTTCCCCCGCAGGTGGCTGGGAGAACGACGGCGAGCTCACCCTCTCCGCCCACTCCCTGCACGCTGAGGACGACGACTTCGGCCAGGCAGGCACCCTCTACCGCGAGGTGTACGACGAGGCTGCCAAGGCACGCTTCCTGGACACCATCACCGGTGCAGTCGGCGGCGTGAAGAGCGCCGACATCAAGGAACGCGCCATCCAGTACTGGACCAACGTTGACGCCGACCTCGGCGCCAAGCTGCGCGCCAACCTCGGCGCAGGCCAGGGCGCCTCCGACGCAGAAGCAGCCAACAAGCTCTAAGCGTTTCGGTTTTACCCGGATCACCCCGTCGCGGTTCGTCCGCGGCGGGGTGATTTTCTTTTCCACATAGCATCGTCCGGTCGTGGCTGCCCGTGCAGCGCCGTCCATAGGATCCTTATATGAGCACATTCCAAGGGATCCCCACGGCCGCTTTCCGCTTCTACGAAGAACTTGAAGAGAACAACAACCGTGAGTGGTGGCTGGAGCACAAAAGCGCGTACGACGCCGGGGTGCGGGAGCCGCTGACAGCCCTCCTTGCGGAGTTGGAACCGGAGTTCGGGCCGGCGAAGGTCTTCCGGCCCAACCGCGACGTCCGTTTTTCGCAGGACAAGTCGCCTTACAAGACGGCTCAGGGCGGGTTTGCAGCCCGCCATGAACGCGTTGGCTATTACGTCCAGGTCAGCGCGGACGGGTTTCGCGTCAGCGGCGGGTTCTTTGCGCACAGTCCGGCGCAATTGGCCCGTTACCGCGCTGCGGTGGACGCGCCGGCCAGCGGCAGTGAACTGGAGCGGATCGTCGATGCCCTTGCCGCCGCGGGGTTCTCCATTGAGGGCGAAACACTCAAGACGGTTCCCCGGGGTTTCGATAAGGACCACCCGCGGGCAGAACTGCTGAAACATAAATCGTTGTCTGCAGCCCTCGATCTTGGCCAGCCGGCGTGGCTGTCCACACCGGGAGCCGTGCAGGAGATCACTGCCCGGTGGCGGGACTTGCAGCCGCTGGTGGAATGGGTGGGCGAGCACGCGGCGCCGTAACGGTGCGGCAGTTTGCCATCGTGTCCGGAAACAGGGATGCGCCCGGAACCATTCAGATTCCGGGCGCATGTGTCAGCGCCATCGAGGACGCGCTGGGCCGCGTCGGCAGCATGTGCCGCCCCACCGAGGGCTAAACCTTGGTGAACGTGTCCTCATCGCCGGGCTTGTTATCGATCGAGGCTTTGGCTGCGGCGAACTTCTCATTGAGGCGGGAGTGGCGCTGCCCGTAAGAGAAGTAGATGATGATGCCCACTACGAGCCAGATCGCGAAGAAGAGCCAGGTTTCCACGGCCAGGTTGGTCATCAGGTAGAGGCAGAGGATTGCCGAGACCCACGGCAGGACCTTGCCGAACGGCACCCGGAACGAGGGCTTCAGGTCCGGACGCTTCTTGCGGAGCACCAGGATGCCAAGGCTCACCATGACGAACGCGGAGAGCGTTCCGATGTTGATCATCTCTTCGAGGAGGTCAACCTTGGTCACGCCGGCCACCACGGCCACTGCAGCACCGCAGATAATCTGCAGGCGGGCAGGGGTAGCGTGCTTGTCGCTGGTCTTCGACAGTGCCCGCGGAAGCAGGCCGTCGCGGCTCATGGCCAGCACAACGCGGGCCAGGCCCATGAGCAGAACCATGATCACCGTGGTGAGGCCGATCAGCGAGCCGAACGCGATCACCTTGGCGGCATCCGTGTTGCCCACAGCTTCGAAGGCGGTGGTCAACGTCGGGTTCTTCACTTCCGCCAGCTGGGTGTACGACACCATGCCGGTCAGTGCCAGGGACACCAGGATGTAAAGGAGCGTCACCAGCGCCAAGCCACCGAAGATACCGCGGGGCAAGGTCTTCTGCGGGTTCTTGACCTCTTCGGCGGAGGTGGCCACCACATCGAAGCCGATGAAGGCGAAGAACACCAGGGCTGCGCCGGCGAACACGCCCAGCGTGCCGTACTGGGCCGGTGCAGCGCCGGTCAGGAAGCCGAAGAAGGACTGCTTCATGACGTCTGCCACGCCGGAACCACCGGTCGGTTCGGAGGCCGGGACAAACGGGGTGTAGTTGGAGAACTTCACGTAGGTGAAGCCCACGACGATCACGAACAGGACCACGCCGATCTTGATGAGCGTGAAGATGTTGCCGACGCGTGCGGACAGCTTTGTCCCCAGCACCAGCAGCACGGTGAAGATCGCGACGATCAGGAAGGCGCCCCAGTAGAGTTCCACCCCACCCAGCGGGATGGAGGGCGGGAGTTCCACGCCCATGAGCCCGAAGACGGTGCTGAGGTAGATGCCCCAGTACTTGGCGATGACTGCCGCCGCCGTGAACAGTTCAAGGATGAGGTTCCAGCCGATAATCCAGGCAAGGACCTCGCCCATGGTGGCGTAGGTGAAGACGTAGGCGGAGCCGGCCACCGGGATTGCCGTGGCGAATTCCGCGTAGCACATGATGGCGAGGGCGCAGGTGATGGCTGCGACCACAAAGGAGATGGTGACGGCGGGGCCGGCGAAGTTCGCTGCGGCCTTCGCACCGACGGAGAAGATGCCGGCGCCAACAGCGACAGCAACACCCATGATCATCAGGTCCCAGGTGCTGAGGCTGCGCTTAAGCTTGCGACCGGGTTCGTCAGCGTCGGCAATCGACTGCTCGACCGGCTTGGTCCTGAAAATGTTCATAAAGATGCCACATTCTGGATGGGGGTGGTATAGGACCTATCAAGGATAGGGTCCGGCCAATGGACGGCCATATTTGTCCCAAATAATGAGACGCCACCTATACCACTGGGGCAGATGTTGCTGCAGTTACCCGGAACGTGGCCTCCACCACACCGTGCCTCGTTAGCTGTCAGACACCCGCACATCCCAGTCCATGATCATGGACCGGATCAGGAACCTCTTCCCCTCCGGCGCTTCCACCGAAAAGCCGCTCCCCCGGCCGGTCACGACGTCCACCGTGAGGTGCGTGTGTGACCAATAGTTGAACTGCTCCTTGGACATCCAGAACTCAAGGGGCTGCTCATCGTCTCCCGGCCAGATGCGGAACCTGCCCAAGAGAATGTCCGAGTCACCGGTCAGGAACTCACCGGCCGGGTAGCACATGGGTGCCGACCCGTCGCAGCAACCACCGGACTGGTGGAACATGAGGGGTCCGTGCTGCTCCCACAGTTTCCGCAAAAGCGCTACGGACTCTTCCGTGAGCGACACCCGCGGGAAGTCCTCTCCCGGAATCGTGCTCGATGCTTCCACGCTGGCCATTGAAACCTCCTGGTGATGCCACGTAGGCGCGGCAGGTGCCCCGAAGGAAACGTCCTTGAGGGCACCTTCCGCGCTTGGTTGTCTAGAAGAAGCCGAGCTTGTTCTCGTTGTAGCTGACCAGCAGGTTCTTGGTTTGCTGGTAGTGGTCGAGCATCATGGCATGGTTCTCACGGCCGATGCCGGATGACTTGTACCCGCCGAAGGCCGCGCCGGCCGGGTAGGCGTGGTAATTGTTCACCCACACACGTCCTGCCTGGATTTCCCGCCCGGCGCGGTAGGCGACGTTGCCGTTGCGCGACCACACCCCGGCACCGAGGCCGTAGAGGGTGTCGTTGGCAATGCCGATCGCATCGTTGTAGTCGCTGAACTTGGTCACGGACACCACGGGACCGAAGATCTCCTCCTGGAAGATCCGCATCCGGTTGTGGCCTTCGAAGATGGTGGGCTGGACGTAGTAGCCGCCGGCCAGGTCCCCGGACAGTTCGGCCCGGGCGCCATCGGTGAGGACCTTGGCTCCTTCCTGCTTTCCAATGTCGATGTAGGAGCGAATCTTCTCCAACTGGTCGTTGGAAGCCTGCGCGCCGACCTGCGTGTCGGTGTCCAGCGGGTTGCCCTGGATGATCTTGTTGGTGCGGGCGATGACGTCGGCCAGGAAGGTGTCATATATGCCCTCCTGCACCAGGGCGCGGGAGGGGCAGGTGCATACCTCGCCCTGGTTGAAAGCGAAGAGCGTGAAGCCTTCCTGTGCTTTGTCATAGAAAGCGTCGTTCTGGGCGGCGACATCGTCGAAGAAAATGTTCGGGCTCTTGCCGCCAAGTTCCAGCGTGACGGGGATGAGGTTGTTGGAGGCGTACTGGCTGATCAACCGGCCCGTAGTGGTCTCGCCGGTAAACGCGATCTTCCGGATCCTGGAGCTGGAAGCGAGCGGCTTGCCCGCCTCCACGCCGAAGCCGTTGACCACATTCACCACACCCGCGGGCAGCAGGTCACCGATGAGTTCGATCAGGACCAGGATGGAACTCGGCGTCTGCTCGGCGGGCTTGAGCACCACGGCGTTGCCGGCAGCCAGCGCGGGAGCGAGCTTCCACACGGCCATGAGGATGGGGAAGTTCCAGGGGATGATCTGTCCCACGACACCCAGCGGCTCCTTGAAGTGGTAGGCGGTGGTGTCGTCATCGAGCTGGGACAGGTGGCCTTCCTGGGCGCGGATGGCGGAGGCGAAGTAGCGGAAGTGGTCGGCAGCCAAGGGAATGTCCGCGTTGAGGGTTTCGCGGATGGGCTTGCCGTTATCCCAGGTTTCAGCGACGGCCAGAAGCTCGACGTTCTCGTCAATGCGGTCCGCGATCTTGTTCAGGATGGCTGCGCGTTCGGCAGCTGAGGTCTTGCCCCAGGACGGCGCCGCCTTATGTGCGGCATCCAATGCCAGCTCGATGTCCTCGGCCGTACCCCGCGCAACCTCGCAGAAAGCCTTGCCCGTCACCGGAGTGATGTTCTCGAAGTAGCCACCCTTGACCGGGGCAACCCATTCCCCGCCAATCCAGTTCTCGTACCGGTCCTTGAAGGTAACCTTCGAACCTTCGGCACCTGGCTGTGCATAAACAGTCATTGCTAGCTCCTTTGCTGCGAATCAGTGGCTGTTGCCATTGGTCCGAGCCTAGGAGCGGGAAGGTTGCAGCAACGTTGCAACTATGTGGTCCAGGTCACGCGCCGAGTTCATCCTCAAGCCGTTCAAGGTCTGCCACGATCGCAGCCCGCTTTGGCGAGCGCGGCGGCAGGAGCCTCAGGATCGCAAGGCGGAGGTCGGCGTCGTACTTTGCCTCCGGCAACGCGGCGTACTTCAGGAGCGAATCCACGCTGCCGTCGGTAAGCAGCGCCTCGCGCAGCAAGTGCGAAACGCGCTCGCGCAACTGAACGACGCCGGGAGCCTCCGAACGCGGAAGAAGGGCACCTTTGTAAATTTCCAGGGCGATGCGGTGTGCGCCGCGTTGCAGGCAGCTCAGGACCTGGTCCGAATCAGGCAGAAGCTCAACGGGAAGCCGGTACGGACGGGATTCGGGAACAGCTTCAGGGCTCAGTTCCTGCACCACCTTGCGCAACCGGACCATCTCCGCGCGCAGCGTCACGGCCGATCCCTCGCCCGGGTAGAGGCGCGCGCACAATTCGTCGGCGCTCAGCCCTTCCGGGTGGTTTCCGAGGATCGCCAGGATTTCGCTGTGCCGCGCCGACAGCGTGACGCTCCTGCCACCGAGACTCAACAACGCCTGGTCCCTGCCCAGCAGTTGCAGGCTGTTGCGGTACAGCGTGTTCCTGTCCCTGACCCCTCCGCCGGTGACCGCGGCACCCGAGGGTGAGCTCCGGCGTCGTGGTCTTTCGAAGGCCGCAGCGGCGAGTTGGAGACGTTCGATCCGCAACTGCGCCTGGGCTGCGGCCACGGTGGCCTCCACCAGCGAGAGCGTGTGGGGAGCAACAGCCGCCTCGGTGCCGGTGATGTCGACGACCCCCAGCAGGGCACCGGAATCGGGATCGTGGAACGGGACAGCCGTGCAGCTCCACGGATGCACGGAACGCTTGAAGTGCTCAGCCCCGGAAATCTGGATGCTGCGGTCAAGGGCCAGTGCGGTCCCCGGGGCGCTGGTCCCCACCGAGGCCTCGGACCAGTCCGAACCGGCCACGAACATCATGCCCTCCGCGCGCCGCTGCATCACGGGGTCGCCATCCACCCACAAGAGGCGGCCGACCTCGTCTCCCACCGCGACCAGCAAGCCGCTCTCATGGCTTGGCTGGATGAGGAGCTTGCGGATCACCGGCATGATGGTGGCGAGCGGGTGCTGGCGCCGGTAATCCTCCAACTCGTCACTGTCCATGGCAAGCGGAGCTTCAGCCGCATCGGGGTTCGCTTTCAACTGGGCAGAACGCTGCCACGACTCACGGACCAGCCTGCGAAGCCCCGGGACATGGTCGACGCCGAACGCCACCCCGTCCAAGTGCTCGTGACCGCTCAAGGCACGGCGCTGCAGGAGTTGGGCGGCATCCGAGCCCGGAAGCGGCGGATGGATCGGGTTCCTCATTGAACTCCTGGCGGCAGGACAAACAGCACAAACAGCGGACGGTACGCGCCAGTCTAGTGTGGCGTCCCTGCTTTGGGTACCGCCGGGAAGCCCGGGCGGGGCATGAGCTCCGGCATGGGAGACCCGGCTCTGCCGCGGGAAGTACAGCTCAGCCGCGGGAGACCCGGCTCTGCCGCGGCAAGTACAGCTCAGCCGCGGGAGATCCGGATCATTTCTTCGCGCGGAACAACCTTGATGCGCTCACGGACAATTCCGTCGCCTGCACCTGCCCCGTCCTTGGCACCGTCCGCGGTCCAGGCAGCGCCGAGGGAGGCCTCATGGGCGTCGAGCCGGTTCCAGCCCTCCCATGTGGTGTACTCGATGCCGCGTTCTTCGAGGAGATCGATGATCGCCTGCGGATCGGGGTTCTCCGCCGGCGGGAGGTTGAGCCGGTCCTCCAGGAGGCAGCCGATGGTCTCCAGGGCGTCGCCCTTGGTGTGCCCGATCAGGCCTACCGGCCCGCGCTTGATCCAGCCCGTGGCGTAGATTCCCGGGACGGGCTTGCCGTCGGCGTCAAGGACGCGGCCGCCGTCGTTCGGAATGACGCCGCGGCGGGCGTCGTACGGCAGCTCATCCAGCGGCGAACCGTGATACCCGATGGCCCGGTACACCGCCTGGACCGGGTACTCGAGGAACTCCCCGGTGCCCTTGGCATTGCCGGTACCGTCCAGCTCCATGCGTTCGAACTTGATGGCGGCTACCTTGCCGGGGGTCTCCGGGGAATCGAGGATCTCCACCGGGCTGTGCAGGAAGTGCAAGTGGAGGCGGCGGGAGGAGGGCTCCTCCGATTCCGCGTGCTCCTCCACCAACCAGTTGGTCATCGTGTTGACCATGGTCTTGATCTGGTTGTTGGTCCGGATGGCCTGGTCGGAAGCTTCATCGAACTCGAAGTCCTCGGGATACAGGACGATGTCCACGTCCTTGCAATGGGAGAGCTCACGCAACTCCAACGGGGTGAACTTCACTTGCGCAGGACCACGGCGGCCGAACACGTGGACGTCCGTCACCGGCGACGCCTTCAGGCCCTGGTACACGTTGTCCGGAATCTCCGTCACCAGCAGTTCCTCGGGATGCTTGGCCAGCATCCGCGCTACGTCCAAGGCCACGTTGCCGTTGCCGATCACGGCAATTTCCTTGGCTTCGAGGGGCCATTCGCGGGGGACGTCCGGGTGGCCGTCGTACCAGGAGACAAAGTCCGCTCCCCCGAAGGAACCCTCAAGCTCGATGCCCGGGATGTTCAGGTCCGCGTCCTTGATGGCTCCCGTGGAGAAGATCACCGCGTCGTAGAAAGCCCGGAAGTCGTGGAGGGTCAGGTCCTTGCCGTACGTCACGTTGCCCAGGAAGCGGATGTCGCCGCGGTCCAACACCTTGTGCAGGGCGTTCACGATCCCCTTGATGCGGGGGTGGTCCGGTGCAACGCCGTACCGGATCAATCCATAGGGAGCGGGGTAGGCCTCAAAAAGATCAATGCTGACCTCGATGTGGCCGTCCTTGACCTCGTTGGACTTGGTCAGGATGTCCGCGGCGTACACACCTGCCGGACCTGCGCCGACGATCGCAACGCGAAGCGGACGATTGGGGATGGTTGCGGCTGAGTCAGACACCGTTTGCCCTTCCGAAGCAGTAAGCCACGCCATTGTTGGGACGCAGGTTTCCAATTCTAGATACCGACCTTACCCGCGCCCGCCCATATGGCAGGAGTCACAGGATTTCCTCAATTCGCTGTCTATATTGCGGAATATTGCAGGCGGCAGGGATGTTGGGCACATTGTGTCCACACCCGAGCAGATCTCCGCAGCCTCCACCGCTTCAACCCAGCCCACGACGACGGCACCCGGGAGCGACGGTGCCGGCACCGGCGGTAGCGGCGGCGGAACCGTGGCTAAGCCGGTTCGGAGCGAAACCACCACGGGTGTGCTGTTCGGCATCGGCGCGTACGGCTTGTGGGGCCTGCTCCCCCTCTACTTCTTTGTCCTGCAGCCTGCGGGAGCCATTGAGATCGTGGCCAACCGGGTGGTATGGTCCCTGGTTTTCTGCGCCCTTCTGATCACCATCACCCGGGCCTGGCGGGTCTTCGGCTCGGCGATGAAGGACCGCACCATCATGGGGCCCCTGGCCTTGGCCGCCGCCCTCATTGCCATCAACTGGCTCACCTACACCTTCGGCGTCACTACCGGCCACGCCGTGGAGACGTCCCTCGGATACTTCATCAACCCGCTGGTTTCCGTGCTGCTGGGCGTCTTCGTGTTGAAGGAAAAGCTGCGTCCGCTCCAGTGGGCCGCTGTGGGCATCGGCTTCGTTGCGGTGGGTGTGCTGACTTTCTCCTATGGCCAACTGCCGTGGATTGCGCTCCTGCTGGCTTTCAGCTTCGGCCTGTACGGCTTCGTGAAAAAGAGGGTAGGACCACGGGTGGACGCCCTGACCAGCCTTTCGGTCGAAACAGTGGTACTGGCACCGTTCGCGGCCATTACCATGGTGGTCCTCGGGGCCACGGGGATGGCAACGCTCACCACCGAAGGACCCGCACACTTCTGGCTCATTCTCGCTTCGGGCATCATCACTGCTGTACCGCTGCTGTTCTTCGGTGCCTCAGCACGCCGCCTGCCCATGACCACCATCGGCCTGCTGCAGTACTTTGCCCCGGTTCTGCAGTTCATCGTGGCACTGACAGTGTTCAACGAAGCCATGACCACGGCCCGGTGGATCGGCTTCTGCGTGGTCTGGCTGGCCCTGATCCTGCTGACCATCGACATGCTCCGGACCGCCCGGAAAAACTCGGCGCTGCGGAAAAAGGCCCGGCTCGCGGAGGTGTAGCGGAGTTCGCTGCGCCGGGTTTGCGCCGTGTTCGCTGCAAACCTGCTGCGTCGCCGGAGCCTTCCCTACGAACAAGCAGGCTTCCCACGACGTCGGCGGACAGGTGCCCGGGTTCGCGGGAAACGTGCGGAGTCGCGGGAGCCTTCCCTACGAACAAGCAGCGTTGCGGCGAACACGACGAACACGGCGAACGCGGCAGACACGAAAAAGCAGGGCCGGGGTGTATTCCAGCTCCCCGGCCCTGCTTTTTTGTAGAAAACAGACCTTATGCGTTGGCCTTGACGGCGTTCGCGAGTACTTCCAGGCCGTCCAGCAGCAGGTCATCGCTGATCACCAGCGGCGGGAGCAGGCGGATGACGTTACCGTAGGTACCGCAGGTCAGGATGATGACGCCTTCCTTGAGGCAAGCGGCGGCAACAGCCTTGGTGAGCTCAGCGTTCGGTTCCTTGGAGCCGGGCTGAACAAGCTCGATGGCCAGCATTGCGCCGCGGCCACGGATGTCGCCCACCACGGACGTTTCGGAGGCCAGTTCGCGGAGCTTGCCCAGGGCGAGTTCCTCGATGTGGCGGGCACGGCCGTTGAGATCGTGCTCCTCCATGGTGGTGATTGCTGCCAGTGCTGCTGCACACGCAACCGGGTTTCCACCGTAGGTACCGCCGAGGCCGCCCGGGTGGACGGCGTCGAGCAGGTCAGCGCGGCCGGTGATCGCGGACAGCGGCATGCCACCGGCGATGCCCTTGGCCATGGTGATGATGTCCGGAACAACCCCCTCGTGGTTGACGGCGAACCATTCACCGGTGCGGCAGAAACCGGACTGGACCTCATCGGCGATGAAAACAATGCCCTTTTCCTTGGCCCATGCGGACAGCGCCGGCAGGAAGCCTTCGGCCGGGACGATGAAGCCGCCCTCACCCTGGATGGGTTCGATGATGATTGCGGCAACCTGGTCGCCGCCAATCTGCTTCTCGATCGCGGTGATGGCGCGCTTGGCAGCCTCAGCACCCGTGATCTCCGGGTTCTCTTCACGGAACGGGTAGCTCATGGGCATGCGGTAGACCTCGGGCGCGAACGGTCCGAAGTTGGTCTTGTACGGCATGGCCTTGGCGGTCAGTGCCATGGTCAGGTTGGTGCGGCCGTGGTAGGCGTGGTCGAAAGCAACGACGGCGTCGCGGCCGGTGGCCAGGCGGGCAACCTTGATGGCGTTCTCCACGGCTTCCGCGCCGGAGTTGAAGAGCACGGTGCGCTTGGCGTGGTTGCCCGGGGTGAGGCGGTTCAGCTGCTCGGCGACGGCGACGTAGCCTTCGTACGGCGTCACCATGAAACAGGTGTGCGTGAAGTGCGCGGCGGCTTCCTGGACAGCGGCGACGACGGCGGGATCGGAAGCGCCGACGCTGGTGACGGCGATGCCCGAGCCGAGGTCGACGAAAGAGTTGCCGTCGACGTCGCGGATGATGCCGCCGTCGGCGTCTTCTACGTAGACAGGAACGCCGGAAGCCACACCGGCAGCAACGACGGCGGAGCGGCGCTCAGCCAGTGCCTGCGACTTGGGTCCGGGGAACGTGCCGTTGATGTTGCGCTTCTGCTCGATGCGGTACGAGAGTTCGTTCGCAGTTGCGGTCATGGGAATGTCCTTCTTTGTTGATTGCGGCGCGCGCCGGCAGGGTTGCAGGCCGGTGCGGAGCGAGGTTGGAGAGTGGGGGCCGGGCGGCTGACTTATGCGTCGAGTGCACTCATGACGTGCTTGATGCGGGTGTAGTCCTCCACGCCGTACATGGAGAGGTCCTTGCCGTAACCGGACTGCTTGAAGCCACCGTGCGGCATCTCTGCGGTCAGGAGGATGTGGGTGTTGATCCACACGGCGCCGAAGTCGAGGTCGCGGCTCATGCGCATGGCCGTGCCGTGGTCGGTGGTCCAGACGCTGGAAGCCAGGGCGTATTCGACGTCGTTGGCCAGTTCGAGGGCTTCGGCTTCGGAGCTGAACTTCTGGACTGTGATGACGGGCCCGAACGTTTCCTTCTGGACGATGTCATCGCTCTGCTTGGCCCCGGAGATGATGGTGGGCTCGAAGAAGAAGCCCTTCTCACCTGCGCGGTGTCCGCCGGTTTCGATCCTGCAGTGCGCCGGGAGGTTCTCCACCACGGAGGTCACGGCGTTGAAGTGGTTGACGTTGTTGAGCGGGCCGAAGTAGTTGTCTTCGTCGTTCTGCGAGCCGGTCTGAAGGGTCTTGGTGTGTTCCACCAGGGCGGCAACCATGTCGTCGTGGATCTCGTCTTCGATGAGCACGCGGGTGATGGCCGTGCAGTCCTGCCCGGCGTTGAAGAAGGCGAATTCCGCGATGGCCGCGGCGCTCTTCTTGATGTCGGCGTCCTTGAAGACGATGGCCGGGGCCTTGCCGCCCAGTTCCAGGTGCGCGCGCTTGAGGCCCTTCGCGGCGCCGCTGGCCACGGCAATGCCTGCGCGGACGGAACCGGTGATGGACACCAGTCCGGGAACCTTGTGCTCCACCATCATCGCGCCGGTCTCACCGGTGCCGAGGACCACGTTGAGGACGCCGGCCGGGAAGATCTCCCCTGCCAGGCGTGCCAGGACCAGGGTGGATTCAGGGGTGGTATCGGAGGGCTTCAGGACTACCGTGTTGCCTGCGGCCAGGGCGGGGCCGATCTTCCAGATGGCCATGAGGAACGGGTAGTTCCACGGAGCAACCTGGGCTACGACGCCAATGGGCTCGCGGCGCACATAGGAGGTGTGGCCCTCGAAGTACTCACCGGCGGACTTGCCTTCAAGGAGTCGTGCTGCACCGGCGAAAAAGCGCAGCTGGTCGGCGCCGGCAGCAACTTCCTCGGACGCGATGAGGGAACGGACCTGTCCGGTGTTGCGGTGCTGGGCTTCGACGAGTTCGTCGCTGTTGGCCTCGATGGCGTCGGCCAGCTTCAGCAGCATGAGCTGGCGCTGTCCCGGTGTGACGTGCTTCCAGGTCTTGAAAGCCTCGCTGGCTGCGGACATGGCAGCGTCAACATCTGCCTGCACCGACGGGAGACTTGGCCACGACGTCCCCGGTGGCGGGGTTGACGATGTCCAGGAGACCCGTACCTGACGGCGTGACGAACTCGCCGTTGATGAAGTTCTGCAAGGTTTGAACCACGGTGTGCAACCCTCTTTCGGTGTGTTGGCATGGCTTTTTAGCTGATCAGAGCCTATTCCAGAGGGGTGCACCAAGGAATAGCCAACTGCACACAGACGACGCAGGCGCTTAGTGCGCTTGACCAGCGCCGGGTTATCCTTTCAGCATGGCCATCACCCTCGCTTCACTCGTTGCTGTACCCTCCCTGAAACTCCGCAAAACAGGGCTGGCGGAAACCACGTGGAACCAGGACATCAGCTGGGTGGCCGTGACGGAGCTTGAAGACCCGCAGCGTTTCCTCAGCGGCGGGGAACTGGTGCTCACCACGGGCCTGCGGCTCAAGAGTGCGGCCGACCAGCGCCGCTTTGTGCGCCAGGTCCAGCGGGCGGGCGCCGTAGGCATCGGTTTCGGCACGGGTCTCACCCACGAGTCCGTTCCCGAGCCCCTCATCGCGGAAGCCAACCGTTGGGGACTGCCCTTGGTGGAGGTCCCCTACGAGATCCCGTTCATCGCCATCGGCAAGCTGGTTGCCGAGTCCCATTCGGCGGACCACTACTCCAACCTCGAACGGCTGCTTGCCGGGCACCAGATCCTTGCCCGGGCGCTGCTCACCGGTGGCGGCCTCGCCGAGCTGTTGAAGCAACTGGGCAGCATGCTGCGCACGGATGTGGTCCTCACCCAGTTCAGTGCCCAGCTCTACAACAGCGTCCCCGGGAAGCCGGCGCCGACGGCCGAAGGGTGGGCGTCGTACCCGATCCCCACCGGCCGCCGGGATGCCTGCACGCTGTGGCTGCGTCAGCCCTTCATCGATTCCGGGATCGTCAGCTACGCCCAGAACCTCATCAGCGTTGAACTGAACAACATGGTCAAGCAACGCCAGGCCCAGCGTGCCATGGCCGGGCAGGTGCTGGATGACGTCATCCATGGAACCCTGGACACCATTGAGGCAGCACGGCGCCTGGCGGGGGTGGGCATCAACAGCACGCGGAAGAACGTGGTGCTGGTTGCTGAATCCACGGCCCATCACAAACAACTGGTCTCCATTTCCCTGCCCCAGTCCCTGGAAGGTGGCGTCAGCGCCGTCGTCGGCAAGGACCTGGTGACCGTGATCAGCGACGACGGCAGCTCGGCCACCGCACTCGCGAAGAGCCTCAGCGACCACTTGCAGGAGGCGGGGATCCACGCCGTGATCGGCATCGGCGGGGCATACACGAAGCCGAACGGCCTGCGCTGGAGCTACTTCGAAGCGCGCGATGCCGTGGCGCACGGCTTGCCGGTCAATGAGCCGGAGCGCCTGAGTCTCACCTCGCTCCTGCTGGCCAGCGAAGATGTCCCCTTGGCTGACATGGCAAGTGAGTCGCTCACTCCCCTGCGGAAGTTCGACGCCGCCCACGGCTCTGAACTCGTGGCCACGCTCGAGAGCTACCTGAACCACAACGGCTCGGTTGCGGCTGTTGCCGAGGCGCTGACCCTGCACCGCAATACCGTGCGCTACCGCCTTGCCCAGATCACCGAGCTGACGGGGTACGACCCCTCGCAGACGCAGGACCGCGTTCAGTTGTGGCTGGCCCTCGCGGTGCAGCGGCTGGGTGCCCGCAACCCGCGGTAGGAAGAACGACGGCGGTTCCGCAGCTCGCTTTTCCTCGCAGGAGAGTTTCACCACAGAACTCTTTACGTTAGACGTCAAACGTCTAACCTTTAAATATGGCGACGACACCGATTACGACAACGACAGGAAACATCCCTACGATCTCCCCCGCCGCTGCCGCTTCCAAGCAGGGCAGCGCGCCGAAGTCCAGGGTCGTCGTCGTACTCGGGATCATCGCCGTCGTGCTCATCGGGCTCAACCTTCGGGCCGGCATTACCAGCGCCGCCGCGCTCTTCCATGACCTGCAGCACGTCCTCGGATACGGCGCCCTTGTGGCCTCCATCCTTCCCTCCATTCCGCTGCTCTGCTTTGCCGTGGCGGGTCTCGGAACGTCGTGGCTCACCCGGCGCGTTGGCGTGGAAAAGGCTATCTTCATTGCGCTGGCACTCCTTGCCGCCGGTCTCCTGGTCCGTGCCGTGCCGTTCACGGGCGCGCTCCTTGGGGGCACAGTGCTCGCGATGTCCGGCCTGGCCGTCTGCAACGTGGCCATGCCGTCCCTGATCCGCGAACACTACTCGGACCGGACTTCCATGATGACGGGCCTCTATACGTTCACCATGTCCGGCGGTGCCACTTTTGCCGCCGTCATCAGCGTTCCCCTGGCCCAGCAGCTCGGGTCGCCGTCCATGGGCCTTGCCGCGTGGGGCCTCCTCGGCGTGGCTGCCCTGCTCGGATTCCTGCCCGTGGTCCTGCACAACCACCGCAACTCCACCAAGACCGATCAGCCGCGCGTGCCCATGCTTCCCCTGCTCCGCACCCGGCTGGGCATCCTCATCACCGCCATCTTCACGTTCCAGGCCTTCCTGGCCTACGCCGTCATGAGCTGGTTTGCGTACATGTTGACGTCCCAGGGCCTCAGCGCTTCGGAGAGCGGCGTGCAGTTCGGCGTCATGCAGCTGGTTTCCGTGGCGTCGGGCATGATCCTGCTTGCCTTCGGCTCCCGGCCCGGAATGCTGCGGCCTGCCTTGTATACGGCCAGCAGCTCTACCCTGTTGGCCATCGCCGCCATGGTGTGGCTGCCGACGTCGTTGGCTGTGATTCCCGCGGTCCTGTTCGGATTCGGGTTGGGCATCTTCCCGCTGGTTTTGGTGATTATCAGCCGGAGCGGCCGTTCGACGGCGGAAACCACCGCGCTCTCCACCATCGCCCAGTCTTTGGGATACTTGATAGCGGCAATCGGACCGTTCGGGATGGGGCTCCTCCACAGCGTGACCGGCGGTTGGGTATTGCCGATGAGCCTGCTGTCCCTGGTGGCGCTGGGTCTCATGGTCACCAGCCACATGTTGACGAGCAAGCGAACCACCAAGACCCAAGCGAGGACGGCATGACCCTCACCCCGTCGCACCGACCGGTCCTCGCCGACGAGGTTACCGCCAAGCTGCGGGACATGATCAAGTCCGGCGAATGGCCCTTGCAGGAGCGGATCCCCGCCGAACCTGAGCTCATGGCCACCCTGGGTGTCTCCCGCGGAACACTGCGCGAAGCCATCAAGGCGCTGGCCCACACCGGCATGCTGGAAGTCCGCCGCGGCGACGGCACCTACGTGCGGGCCAACAGCGAGATCCTCGGTGCTGCCCAGCGGATCTACCGCGAGCACACGCAGGAACACATCGTGGAAGTCCGGCTCGGCCTGGACACCCAAGCGGCCCGGCTGGCAACCAAGCACGCCACTGCCGGGGACATCGCCGAGATGCGCCGGCTCCTGTCCGTCCGGCATGATTCCTGGAACTCCGGGGATTACGCCGCGTGGGCCCGCGCCGACTGGGAATTCCACGAGTGCGTGGCCAAGGCTTCCGGCAATCCGCTGCTTCATCAGTTGTACGCGTCGTTCGGGGGCGTGTTCCACAACGATCTCCTCCGCCAGCAGCGCAACGACGGTTTCAACGGTCTGCCCACCGAAGGCCACGACCAACTGGTTGAGGCCATCGAAGCCCGGGATCCGGAGGGCGCTGTAGCTACCGTCTACCGGAACCTGGACTTCTGCGCTGACAAGAGCCCGTCAGACTGAATCCTGCCGGCTGAGCGGGACTCCTGCCGCCGCAGCATCACGATACTTGGCATCAACCAGCACCACGTCGCGGCCCGCCCGGTCCAACAAGCTCGCGGCAACGCTTGCCCGGTACCCCGTGGCACAATGCACCCAGATCCTGGCCTGCGGCAATCCATCCATCCGCCGCAGCAGCTCATACACCGGGACGTTGATGGCACCATCCACGTGCGACGCCTTGTATTCGTCCGGCCTGCGCACATCCAGGACCAGGTCCCCCGGCTGCCTCTCCCTCAACAACACGGACCAGTCGCCATGCGGATAGGAAGAGTGCGGGACGCCCGGGGCAAGTCTGCTGAGCCCGTTGCCCGCGTCCCCCTCAAGCCCGACGGCGGCATCCGGGCTGTCGATGCCGATCCTCGCCAGATCGCGGATCGCCTTTTCGACCTCGGTGCGTGATCCCAGAAGCGTCAAGGGCTGTTCCCACGGGATTACCCAGCCGAGATAGCTGGTGAAGTTGGAGCCGTTCCCGTATTCGAAGCCCACGCTGCCGTTCAAGTGGTCGTCTGCGAAGGCTATCCGGTGCCGGAGATCCACCACCCACTCCCCCGAGCCGAGCCGTCGGCCGAGTTCTTCCGGGTCCACCGAGTCCGGAACACTCAAATCCGCAGGACCCGGACCCGCAGCATTGAGCGGGCTCATGTGGGCGTAGTAGGCAGGGTAGGCGGTGATGTTCTCCAGGAGCTCGGCCACAAAATGTTCCTCGCTCGGGTCCGTCAGGGCATGGTTGGAGGCGGACTGCTCCGCGAGGGTGGAGGCATTCGCACGGCTCGCCGGTCCAATGGAGCAGAACGATCCAAAACCATGGGTTGGATACAGCGCAGCCTCCGGAGCAGCTGATGACACCAGTTTCCGCACCGACGAGTACTGAGCGTGGGCCAAGGTCGCGGTGTCCTCGGGAGAGACGAGGTCCGTCCGCCCCACCGAGCCATAAAGTAAGCTGCCGCCGGAAAACACGGCCTCCATGCCGCCGTCGTGCGTGTCCTCCCGCACCACGTACGCCAGGTGCGTGTGCGTGTGCCCCGGCGTCGCAACCACGCGCACGGTGAGCCTGCCCACCTGCAGCACGTGCCCGTCGGAGACCGGAGAACGGTTGAAGGAAACGTTGTCTGCGGCGTTGACCAGGTACTCGGCCCCGAGCTTCCCGGCGAGGACCAGGCCTCCGGTGACGTAATCGTTGTGGAGGTGGGTTTCGGCCACATGCGTGATACGGACACCCGCTGTGCGCGCGGCTTCCTCCACGCGGTCGGTGTCGCGCTGGGGGTCGATCACCAACGCAACTGAGCCGTCGTGGACGAGGTAGGTGCGGTCACCCAACTGGGGCGTTTCGATGACGACGACGTCCATGATTCAGGGTACCGCCGCGGTGCGTTGGGAGGGCTTTAAGCGGGACTTATAGCCAACAGCGGGGCCACTCAACCAGAGCGGCCCCGCTGAATCAGCGAGCTTCAGAACTGCGCTGAACCTGTGCTTCAGACCTGCGCGGAAACACCGTCGCGGGAAATGTCCACCATGTCCTCGCGCGGCACAACCTTGATGCGCTCACGAGTAACCTCCACACCGTGCGAACCGCCGGCTTCGGTGGCTGCTGTGCCGAGGGCGAGCTCGTGGGCATCCAGTGCCAGCCAGCCTTCCCAGCTGGTGAACTTCACGTCGCGGGCCTCCAGGAGTTCCACCACTGCGTCGGCTTCGGGAACCTCGGCGAGCGGCAGGTTTTCCCGGTCCTCGAGCAGGTAGGTGACCGTTTCCAGGGCGTCACCCTTGGTGTGGCCGATGAGGCCCACAGGACCACGCTTGATCCAACCCGTGGCGTAGAGGCCCGGAACGTGCTGGCCGTCAGCGTCCAACACGCGGCCGCCGTCGTTGGTGATGACGCCCTTCTTGTGGTCGAACTCGACGTCCGGCAGGGCGGAACCGAAGTAGCCGATGGCGCGGTACACGGCCTGGACCGGGTAGTCGATGAACTCGCCGGTGCCGCGGGCGTTGCCCGTGCCGTCCAGCTCGGTGCGCTCGAACTTGATGCCGGCAACCTTGCCCGGAGTATCCGGGGAATCGACAATCTCCACCGGGCTGTGCAGGAAGTGCAGGTGGAGGCGGCGGGAAGCCGTGAGCTCGGAGAGGTCCTCGGGCTGCTCGGCGATCCAGTTGGTGAGCGTTCCAACCATGGTCTTGGTCTGGTTGTTCGTCTGGATCTGGCGGTCGGACTCTTCGTCGAACTCGAAGTCTTCGGCGTAGAGGATGATGTCCACGTCCTTGGAGTGCGACAGTTCACGCAGTTCCAGCGGGGTGAACTTCACCTGCGCCGGGCCACGGCGGCCGAAGACGTGAACGTCCGTGACCGGGGAATTCTTTAGGCCCGCGTAGACGTTGTCAGGGATTTCGGTGACCAGGAGGTCGTCAGCGTGCTTGGAGAGGACGCGGGCCACGTCCAGGGCCACGTTGCCGTTTCCGAGGACGGCGATTTCCTTGGCGTCCAGCGGCCATTCGCGGGGAACGTCCGGGTGGCCGTCGTACCAGGAAACGAAGTCGGCGCCGCCGAACGAGCCCTCCAGCTCGATGCCCGGGATATTCAGGTCCGCGTCCTTGATGGCGCCCGTGGCGAAGATGACGGCGTCGTAGTGCTTGCGCAGGTCCTCGATGGAGAGGTCAGTGCCGTAGTCAACGTTGCCGAAGAAGCGGATGTCGCCGCGGTCCAGCACCTTGTGGAGGGCATTGACGATGCCCTTGATGCGGGGGTGGTCCGGTGCAACGCCGTAGCGGATGAGGCCGTACGGGGCGGGGTAACGGTCAAAGAGGTCAATGCTGACGTTGAGTTCGCCGCTCTTGACGGCCTCGCTCTTGGTCAGGATGTCAGCTGCGTACACGCCGGCCGGGCCGGAGCCGATGACGGCGACGCGAAGCGGACGGTCCGCAGAACCTACGGGGGTGCTAATTGACACGGCTGTGTTCCTTCTTCTCTGTCCACCCAACTGAGTCGCAATTGTGCGCGTTTTGAGGGCTCAAAACGTGCTTAAGTGCTACCTGGTTGGGCCGGGGGCTAGTTGGTGCGGACGCGGGGACGGTTGGGGGTAATGGTGCTGTAGTCAGCGGTCTTGAAATGTTCCGGGGCGAAGGGGCTGACGCGGACAACATCGCCGATGACAATGACCGCTGGATTAGCCACGCCCACGGCTTCCGCTTGGTCGGCGATGGTACCCAGCGTGCCGATCGTGACGCGCTGTTCCGGCAAATAGCCCTTTTCTACGATACCTACTGGAGTGTCCAAAGGCAGACCCGAGGCAGCCAGCGCCGCCGCAGAATCACGCAATTGCGCCACTCCCATGAGCAACACCACAGTATGGTCCGGGCGTGCGGGGACTTCGGACAGCTCTTCATGACCGGTCACGACGCTGAAGCCCTTGGCCAGTCCGCGGTGCGTGACCGGAATACCGGCGGCAGCGGGAACGGAGATCGCGGAGGTTACGCCGGACACCACTTCAACCCCGACGCCGTTCTGCCGGCAGAATTCTGCTTCCTCACCGCCGCGCCCCAGGACATAGGGGTCACCGCCTTTGAGGCGGACCACCCGGTTGCCCTTCAAGGCCTCCTCGACGAGGATGCGGTTGATCTCCAACTGTGGAACCGGATGGTGGCCCGGTGTTTTGCCGACCTCAATAATGCGGACGTCGGGGGCAAGCTCCTTCAGCAGCTCGCGCGGTCCAAGACGATCAGCAACCACGACGTCGGCCTGGCCCAGGAGGCGCCGACCGCGGACTGTGATGAGTCCCGAGTCGCCAGGTCCGCCGCCAATCAGGGCTACGGAACCCTTGTCTTCGGGCTTGCGGTGGCGGCGCAGGGGAAGATCGCCCGTTTCCAAGGCGGTGGCAACGGCGTCGCGCAGGGCCATTGCACGGCGCGGGTCTCCCCCGGCGTTGATGGCGATCTTGACGTCGTCCACCTCGGCCACGGCCGGGGTCCATGCAGCGGAAGCTTCGTGGTCGGAAGCGTTGACGCACCAAATGCGCTGCGCCTCGGCGTCGGCGGCTACCCGGGTGTCCACAGCGGCAGTCCCCGTTGCAGTCTGAACGAACCAGACGCCGTCGAGGTCTTCAGTGCGGTACTCGCGGGGCTCCCAAGCGAGCAGCCCGGAATCCACCAGGGCGCGGAGTTTTTCGGAGGCAACGGGAGCGACCACCGTAACTTTCGCGCCGGCGTCGAGCAGTCCCTTGGCGCGGCGTGCCGCGACGGGCCCGCCGCCCACAACCAGCACCGGGCGGCCGAGAAGGCGCAGCGCGGTGGGGTAGATGTCCTGTATTGCCATGAAAAAACTGTAGGGCGGCGCCGTAACACGCTTCAAAGGCCCGGACACACCCGGTAACGCTGGGTAATGCGGCGTCACAAACAGCGTCCTAGAACACCGACCAGCCGGTACGGGTAGTGAATTCATCCAGTGCAGCCACACCTGCCACTGAGTTCCCGGACCTCCCCAGGCCTGGGCTCCACACACTGATTGCACACTTGTTGGGAACCACGGCCACGATGCCGCCGCCGACGCCGCTCTTGCCCGGCAGGCCGACGCGGTAAGCGAACTCACCCGCCGCGTCATAGGTACCGCACGTCAGCATGACCGCATTGACCCGTTTGGTCTGGGCCGGCGAGAGCACCAGCGTTCCGTCGGCGCCAAGTCCATTGGATGCCAGGAAGCGGGCCAAGGAAGCGTTCCTGTGTCCCCTGCCGAGCTCGGATGCCGCCACGCGGTGGTCCGTATCTACCGAGGCGTTCCCGGATTCCCGCCGCATCAGCTCCCGCACTGCTCCTGCAGCGTTCCCGGTCAGGCTCAGCAACCTGTCCGTGACGACAATGGCTCCCGCGTTGATGAACGGGTTGCGGGGTATGCCGTTCCCGCTCTCGAGCTGAACAAGTGAATTGAAGGGGTTGCCGGACGGCTCACGGAAAACGCGCTTCCAAATGCCATCGCCGTCGTTGGATAGCACCAAGGCCAGGGCAAAGACCTTGGAGATGCTTTGGATGGAGAACTCCACATGGGCATCCCCGGCTGAGAAGACCTCACCTTCCCTGATGACCAGTGAGATCCCGAACTGGTTCGGTTCCACTGCGCCGAGCTGAGGGCTGCCTTGGTCAGCCCCCTCCTCATTGAAGGGGCATACAGATGCGCCTGAGGTGTTCCCTCGGGAGCGCACAGCCAGCAACTCTACCGGCGTTCAGGGCTAAGCCCCCATGACCGCAGGCGTCCAGCCGATAGCAGGCGCAATGTGCTTCGCGACATTGCTCAGGAGCCTGGCGTTGTATTCCACACCCAGCTGGTTTGGAACCGTGAGCAGCAGGGTGTCGGCGGACTGCACCGCAGCGTCCTGGGCGAGCTCTTCCGCCAGTTGCTCCGGTTCGCCGATGTAGCTCTTGCCAAAGCGGGACAACGCACCGTCCAGAATGCCCACCTGATCTTCGCGGTCCGCCTGTGCACGGAGCCCGAAGTAGTGGTTGTCCTCGGCGTCAACGATGGGGATCACGCTGCGGCTCACAGAGACCCGCGGTTCGAAGTCGTGGCCGGCGGAAGCCCAGGCCTCGCGGAACATCCGGATCTGTTCGGCCTGGAGTTGGTCGAAGGGAACACCCGTATCTTCGGTCAGCAGTGTTGAGCTCATCAGGTTCATGCCCTGTTCCGCCGCCCAGACCGCCGTCTTGCGCGTGCCGGCGCCCCACCATATCCGCTGCGGAAGCCCGGGCGACTGTGGCTGGATGGGCAACAGCCCGGTGGCTCCCCCGGCGTAGTGCGGATCCGCTTGGGCTACCCCGTGTCCTGCGATGGCCTTGCGGAACAATGCCGTATGCCGCCGCGCCATGTCACTGCTGTCTTCGCCGTCGGCCGGGACATAGCCAAAATTGGCGGCACCGTTGAGGGCGGGCTCGGGTGAACCGCGGCTCACTCCGAGCTGCAGGCGGCCGTCGCTGATGAGGTCCGCGGCGGCAGCCTCCTCGGCCATGTAAAGAGGGTTCTCGTAGCGCATATCAATCACCCCGGTGCCGATCTCGATCCGGCTGGTGCGTGCCGCAATGGCGCTCAGAAGCGGGAAGGGCGAGGCCTGCTGCCGGGCGAAGTGGTGCACTCGGAAGAAAGCGCCGTCGATGCCTGCCTCCTCGGCGGCGACCGCGAGTTCAATTCCCTGCTTCAGCGCCTCGCCTGCGGTGGGAACGCGGGAACCCGGTACGCGGGCCCAGTGGCCGAAGGAGAGGAACCCGATCCGTTTCTTGTGCATGTCGAGCACAACGCCGGGCTGCGCCTGGTCATTCCACCCAGCCCGCGCCCCGTCCCTTTATCACATAACGCCCCCTTTTTCCCATCCCTCTCTCACATAACGCCCCCTTTATCGCATCCCTCTCTCACCAGGTGATTGAGGAAAGCCGGGAAGGGGTTGGTATGTGATAGAGCGTGTGGCCCTTTTCGAGAGCGGCATTACTCAGCGACCGGCGGAGGATCCTCCCCGTTGGCGATGGCTTCGATCCAGTCCACCGCGCCGTCGGTCAGGTGGGGTCCGTCTGTTGAGTCGCCGGCCCACCACCCGGGTTCCGTGGCGCCTCCTGTTGCGGACATGATCTCGCTGGTCACCAGCGGGGTCAGGGGTTCCCCGTTGTGCGCGATCAGCCAGTTTCGGGTTGCGGGGCTGACCCGGGGCCACCAATCATGGATTTTCACTCAATCAGTGTCCTGCCCGGGACGTACTGGGTAAAGAGCCGCGTAGTCACCGTTCGGCTTTGGGCTCCTCGCTGCCCCAGCGTCCCAGTGCCACGATTGCCTCGCGCAAGGCAAGTCCGCGATCGGTCAGCGCGTAGGCCCGGGTGTTGTGCCGAAGCGGCAGGCGCAGTAATACTCCGGCCGCTTCGAGCTCGCGCAGGCGGGTAGCGAGAATGTTCGTCGGTATTCCAAGATCGCGCTGCAGGTCCCCGTAACGTTGCGGCCCGTCGAGCAGCCGCTCCACGATGAGCAGGGCCCACCGTGCTCCAACAAGTTCCAGCGCCCCGGCCAGATCGCTCACTCAGTCGTATCGGCGTCGGGCTTCATCCAAAACGGCGAGTAGTGGTAGCCGTCAGGGTCATCAAACTGGCGCTGGTACATGAACGGGTAGTCGTCAGTGTCACCGATCCGCCCGCCGGCGGCGCGGGCGCGCTCGACCAACTCGTCGACTGCTTCACGGCTGCCAAGGTCGAACGAGACCGTGACCTTGGAAGGCGTCCCGGGTCCGCCGATCAGTTCCTCGGAGCCGCCGACGCTGGCGTACATTTCGCGGCTGCCGAGCATGACGTATTGCTCCGGCGCAATCGCGAAGCATGACACGTTGTGGTCCGACATCTCGGGGTTAAAGGTCCAGCCAAGGGCGGTGTAAAAGGCAGTTGCGCGCTCGACGTCTTCGACGGGGCAGGTGATGAAGAGGCTCATGCGGCCCATACTTGCAAAATGCAAGTAAGGCGTCAAGAGTGGAAAGGCCAGTGCCTGGGGGCCGGGGGGCTAGAATCAGCCAATGGGGCTCCTAACCTTCAGCATGAATGTCACTCTGGACGGTTGCATCGACCACCGGGAGGGCATCGCGGATGACGAAACTCATGCCTACTTCACCCGGCTTCTCGAGGAGAACGGCGCCATGCTCTGGGGCCGAACCACCTACGAATTGATGGAGGCCTACTGGCCTGCGGTCGCCCGGGGCGAAGTGGAGGCTCCCCCGGCCATCCGGGATTGGGCCGTCACGCTGGAAGGCAAGCCGAAGTACGTCGTCTCGGCAACACGCACCGACTTCCCATGGACCAACAGCCACCAACTGACCGGCGAACTACAAGGGGCCGTGCAGGAACTTAAGGACCGGACTCCCGACGGCGTGCTGGTCGGCAGCTGCAAACTCGCCACTGAGCTGGACCGGCTGGACCTGATAGATGAGTACAGATTCCTGCTTCAACCTATGATCACCGGCCACGGTCCAACCCTCTTCCAGGACGGATTGCCCGGAACCCGCCGCCTCGAATTGGTCTCGGCGGAGCCGCTCAGCAACGGAGTTGTCGCCCTGCACTACCGTCGGGCTGCTTAGGTTGACGCACGACGGCGGCGGAAGGCTCGGCGGGAAGGGTCGGCGCCGCAACCGTTTCCTCCGGTCGCACCCGTAACCTCGGGGGCGACCGGCGCGAACTGGTGCGCTCCCCGCGAAGAAGGGGTGCGTCGAGCTGGAACGGGAGCATCCGGCGCAAATGGACGCGGCAGAGCTCAACGGGCGGGAAGTGACAGAGGGACGCCCCACACGCCGCGGAGGCGCGGTATAGCTACCGGGAGCTGCCGGCCAGGAGCCCCCGGCGCTGCAGGAGGCGTTTCTCGATGGGCCCGAAGACCAGGAGCTCGATCAGGATTCCCACGAAAAGGATCAGCAGGATCGCGGACATCACCACGGTCATGTCGGACAACACCCGGCCCTGGTCCAGCAAAGAGCCAAGCCCGAAGCCGATGGTGCCCCCTACAGCGATGATCTCAGCGGCCATGAGGGAACGCCACGAGAACGCCCACCCCTGCTTCAAACCACCGATGTAGCCCGGGAGAGCCGCCGGAAGGACGATCTGCAATGCCATCTGCAGGCGGTTGGCACCCAGCACGGTGCCGACGCTGCGGTATTGCGGCGGGATCTGGTCCACACCGGAGATCAGCCCGTTGATGATGGACGGGATCGCGCCCATGAACACCACGAAGTACACCGTTGCGTCAGTGAGGCCGAACCAGATGATGGCTGCCGGAACCCACGCCACGGACGGCAGTACCTGCAGGCCGGAAATGAGGGGGCCGAAAGCGCGGCGCAAAGGAGCTACCTGCGCGAGGATCAGCCCCACCGGAGTAGCAATGACAACCGAGATGAGGAACCCGACAACACCGCGCTGCAATGACGTCCATACCGATTCCTGGAGCTTGCCGTCCCCCCACAGCGTGAGGAACTGGTTGAAGACGTCCACGGGTCCGGGAACCAGGTCCCGCCGCTTGAACTCCAGCGAAACGTAGAACTGCCAGGCGAGGATGAGGAACACGAGGGCAGCGACGGGAAGGAGGACGCGCTTCCAGTCGATTCCTGCCTTGCGGGAGGTGTCCGACTGGAGGTTGTCCAGGCCGGCTTCGAGGTCCCGGAGTTCCGAGGGGTTCCCTTTGAGGGACGGGGACGTGATGTGGTTGGAATCAGTCACGGGGAGGGTCCGCTCTTCAGTGGTCTGGTTACTTGGCATGGCGGCGGATCTCCTCGCGAAGTCGTCGGGTAATGACGCCGGTCAGCTCCCCGGCCCGGCCGGCGTCGGTGCGGTGTTCTTCCGTGACGGCCCATTCAGCAACAACCCGGCCCGGCCGCGAGGACAGGAGAAGGACGCGCTGCCCCAGGCGTACGGCTTCACGAACGTTGTGCGTGACGAAGATGATGGTGCGTCCGGTTTCCTTCCAGATGCGCTCCAGCTCGTCGTGGAGGAGGTCGCGGGTAATCGCATCGAGGGCGGCGAACGGCTCATCCATCAGCAATACCTGCCGGTCCTGTGCCAGTGAGCGTGCCAGAGCAACCCGTTGCCGCATGCCACCGGACAGCTCGTGCGGCCGCTTGTCCCCGGCACCACCCAGGTGCACCAACTCAAGGAGCTCGGTGGCGCGGGCTCGCCGGCTGGCTTTGCTGGAAGACTTGTCCGCCAACTGCAGCGCGAGTTCTATGTTGCCGCGGGCGGTCAGCCACGGAAACAGCGCCGAGTCCTGGAACATGAAGGCCGCGCCGTCGCTGGGCACCTCCAAAGCGCCCGACGTCGGATGCTCCAGTCCCGCAATGATGTTCAGCAGGGTGGACTTGCCGCAGCCGGACGCACCGAGGAGCGCGACGAACTCGCCTTGGGCGATGGTGGCGTTGACGTCATCCAGGACGGGAGCCCCGTCGCCGAAGCGTTTGCCCAGGTTCTCCAGTACTACTGGCATGGTCCCGTCCTTCGTTTGTTGCTGTGGTGGATGTAGCTGAAGCCGGCCCGCTCCCTGTGTGCGGGAGCGAACCGGCCTGGTGGCGCTTAGTCTTGTCCGAGTCCGGCGGCGGAGGTTTTCTTACCCTCCACCTCGTTCAGGGCGCGGAGATCGAAGATGCCGTTGATGTCGGCTTCCTTGGTGGTGCCGGCCTTGACCCCGTCATCGAGGAGCTTCTTGTAGGTACCGGCCAGGGGGTCGGTGGTGAACTTGATGTTCTGCAGGGCCCGGGTGATCACGTTCGCCGGAAGCGGCTTGCCCGCGGTGTCCTTGAGGACTGCGTTGATGGTGGACGCCTTCTCTTCGGCTGAGGCGGTGTTCAACCAGTTCACGGATTCGACGTGGCCCTTCAACAAAGCCTTGACCGTCTCCGGGTGCTCAGCCGCGAACTTCTTGTTCACGATCAGGATGGTGGTGGTGAAGTCGCCCTTCTCCCACAGGTCCTTCTCGTCAACCAGGACCTTCGCCCCGGCTTCGAGCACCAGACGGGAGGCCCACGGCTCAGGCAACCACGCGCCGTCGAGCTTTCCATCCTGGAAGAGCTTCAGGGACTGGGCGTTCTCGGTGGGGTTGATGTTGACGTCGCCGCTGCCGTCAGTGTTGGTCTTGAAGCCCTGGTCCAGCAACCAGGCGCGCAGTGCGACGTCCTGCGTTCCGCCAAGCTGCGGGGACGCAAGGATCTTGCCCTTGAGGTCCGCGGCGGAGTTGATCTCCGGTTTGACCACCAGCTGCGCGCCGCCGGCTGCGGCTCCCGCGATGATGCTGACGGATTCGCCGTTGCTCTTGACGAACGAGTTGATGGCGGGGTTCGGACCGATGTAGGTGGCGTCGATCGCGCCGGCGTTGAGTGCCTCGATCGCTGCGGGTCCGGCGTTGAAGACCTGGGTGCTGAGCTTGGTCTCGCCGAGTTCCTTGGCGATGATGCCCTTGCTGGTACCTACCAGTGCCGGGGCGTGGGTGACGTTGCTGAAGTAGCCGAGCTTAAGTTCTGCGGCGGGCGTCGCGGAGGGAACGGGTGCGGCCTGGTTGTTGTTCGAAACAACGGATGCCACGGCAGCACCTGCGCCGATCAGCAGGACGAGGCCGGCAGCCAATCCGATTTCCAGCACACGGCGGCGCTTCGCTTTGGGCTGCTTTTGTCCCGCAACAATACGTTTGGTGCCGGACGTCGGTTTCTGTGACTCAGGGGTGTTAGCCATTGGGTGGGGTCCTTGGAAGTTTTGGGGATGCGGTTCGGCGCGAAGATCGGGCCCCTAACATCGCCCGTCGAAGGCAAGGAAGGACCGTTCCGAAGTGGTCATGAGTTCACAGTAGGGACAGTGATATTTCCGCTTCAATCCCGTAGAAATCAAGGTTCATGAAGGTTCACGTGACGTCATATTGGCGGCAAGGCGTGCGATGTCGCGCGGGGTTGTGCGGCAGCACCCACCTATGAGACGCGCCCCTTGTTCCCGCCAATCAGATGCGTTCCCGGCCAAGGTCAGCGCCTGGGCACCGCCCTCAGCCGGTCCCCAGGTTTTGGTCACGGCGTCGTAGACCTCGCCCGAATTCGGGTACGCCACCAGCGGAGAACCGGTTGCTTTGCGAAGGCTTCCGAGTGCAGCCGTCACCAAATCCAGCGGTACGCAGTTAAATCCGACGGCGGCAACGCGCGGTTCCGCGCGGAGCAGCGCAGCCACATCCGCAAGAGGCGTTCCGTCACTGATGCGGGCGCTGTCCCGCAGCGTGAACGTAAACCAGGCTTCGACGTCGAACTCCACCACCAAGTCCAGCAGCGCCTCAGCCTCGGCGAACGACGGCAACGTCTCGCACGCCAGGAAATCCACCCCGGCTTCAACCAGGGCAGCGATCCGTGCCCGGTGAAAATCCCGGAATGCCGCGGCGGAGAGCGTGTAATCGCCGCGGTACTCCGAACCATCGGCCAGGTATGCACCGTAGGGTCCCACCGAGCCGGCGACCAGCAAAGGTCGGGAACCGGGGTTGGCTGCGAGGTACTCCTGCCGGGCCTCATCGGCCAGACGGACGCTCCGCGCTACGAGTTCGATTGACTCCTCCACCGACAAGCCCCGCTGGGCAAACCCCTGTGGTGTCGCCTGGTAGCTGGCCGTGATCGCCACGGAGGCACCGGCGTCGAAGTAATCGCGGTGGACCTGCTTGATCAGGTGGGGCTGTTCGAACAGGACCTTGGCGGACCAGAGAGCGTCCTCCAAGTCGCAGCCGTGGGCCTCCAATTCGGTGGCCAGGGCGCCGTCCAGGATCAGGTTCCCACCGGCAGCCAACAGCGTGCTGAGGGTGGTGTTTTCCGGCATGCGTACTCCCGCAATAGAAAACCGCAGCTTGTCCGGGGACTCCCGCCGTACGGCGTGGGGTTCCGCGAACAAGCTGCGGTTTTGTGACTGTGTGTGTCCCTAGATGACGTAACGTTCGTCTTCGTGGTCGCCCGGGTGGTCCTTGACCAGGCCGGCGGCAAGGGTGTTGCCGTCGATGGGGTCGATCACCAGGAACGCGCCCGTGCGCCTGTGGTGGAGGTAGTTCTCCAAGGGCAGCGCAGCGGCGAGACGCAACTGGGCGTGGCCGATGTCGTTGAGTTCCAGGCTCGACGCCGGTTCCACCTTGAACGTGGCGAGGTCCAGCTTCCCGGACACCGTACGGACCAAGGCCTGCACCGTGCGGGTGCCGTGCTTGACGAGGACCTTCTGGCCTTCGCGCAGCGGCTTGGGCGAGAGCCAGCACAGGGACGAATAGAGATCTGCGGAGGCTTCGCGGACCGTGCCTGCCGCGGCAATGGTGTCGCCGCGGGCGACGTCCAGTTCGTCGGCCAGGCGAAGGGCAACGGACTGCGGGGCAGCTGCTTCCTCCAAGGACCGGCCGGCAAAGTCGATCCCCACAACCGTGGTGGTCCGCGGTTCGTGGCCGGGAGTCAGGACGGTGACTTCGTCGCCCACCTTGACCGAACCTTCGGTGATCTGGCCGGCGTAGGCGCGGTAGTCCCGGTATGCCTCGACGTCCAGCCCGGCAGCTACGGCGTCCGGTGCCAGCGCACCCTGCGGACGGATGACCAGCTGCACGGGAAAGCGGAAGCTCTCCAGTTCGGCTTCGAGTTCATCGGCGGCAGGAAGAGTCTCGAGGACCTCCAGCAACGCAGGTCCGTTGTACCAGGGCGTGCGCTCCGAGCGGTCCACGACGTTGTCGCCGTCGAGCGCCGACACGGGCACCACAAGCAGGTCGGAGACGCCGTCGGAACCAAGGCCGAGTTCCTGGGCTACCTTGCGGACGTCGGCCTCGATGTCACGGAACACCTGCTCGCTGAAGTCCACCAGGTCGATCTTGTTGACGGCCACGATTACGTGCGCCACGCGCAGCAACTGCAGCACGGACAGGTGCCGGCGGGTCTGCTCCAGGACACCCTTGCGGGCGTCGATGAGTACGACGACGGCATCCGCAGTGGACGCGCCCGTCACCGTGTTCTTGGTGTACTGAACGTGGCCGGGGCAGTCCGCGAGGATGAAGCTGCGGCGGTCGGTGGCGAAGTAGCGGTAGGCAACGTCGATGGTGATGCCCTGCTCACGCTCGGCACGCAGGCCGTCCGTCAGGAGGGCCAGGTCGATGCCGCCCTTGTCCCCGCCGAAGCCGCGGTCCGCGGAGGTGCGGGCAACGGCGTCGAGCTGGTCGGCAAGGATCGCCTTGGAATCGTGGAGGAGGCGGCCCACCAAAGTGGACTTGCCGTCGTCGACCGATCCGGCAGTGGCGAAACGGAAGAGCGTTGACGGCAGTGGAGCGGACTCCAGGCCGTCTGTGGCGGCGATGAGGGATGCTGTTTCGGTGCTCATTTAGAAGTAGCCGTCCTTCTTGCGGTCTTCCATGGCTGCCTCGGAGATGCGGTCATCTGCGCGGGTGGCGCCACGTTCGGTCAGGGTGGAGGCAGCGACTTCAACAACGACGTCGGCCACGGTGAACGCGTCGGACTCGACGGCACCTGTGCAGGACATGTCGCCCACCGTGCGGTAACGGACCGTCTTGGTGATGACTTCCTCGTGCGGGAGCGGCTGGGAAACTTCACCGACTGCGCGCCACATGCCGTCGCGGGCGAAGACCTCGCGCTCGTGGGCGTAGTACAGGCCGGGGAGCTCGATGTTCTCGCGTTCGATGTAGCGCCAGATGTCCAGTTCGGTCCAGTTGCTGATGGGGAACGCGCGCACGTGCTGGCCCACGGTGTGGCGGCCGTTGTACAGGTTCCACAGCTCGGGACGCTGGTTGCGCGGATCCCACTGGCCGAACTCGTCACGCAGGCTCAGGATGCGTTCCTTGGCCCGGGCCTTGTCCTCGTCGCGGCGTCCGCCACCGAACACGGCGTCGAACTTGTTCTTCTGGATGGCGTCCAGCAGCGGAACGGTCTGCAGCGGGTTGCGGGTTCCATCAGCACGCTCGGCCAATTCGCCGCGGTCAATGAACTCCTGCACGGAACCGACCACGAGCTTCAGGCCCAGGCGCTCCACGGTACGGTCCCGGAAGTCGAGGACCTCCGGGAAGTTGTGCCCCGTATCCACGTGCAGCACGGGGAAAGGAACCTTGCCCGGCCAGAAAGCCTTGGTGGCCAGGTGCAGCATGACCACCGAGTCCTTGCCGCCGGAGAACAGCAGGGCAGGCTTCTCGAACTCGGCCACGACCTCGCGAATGATATGAATCGCTTCCGATTCAAGGGTGTCCAGGCTGCTCAACCGCTCCGACTGCAGAGCCGTAGCAGCAGATGCCGCCCCGGGAGTGGCATCGGGCCTGTCGTAGCCGCGCGCATCGTCCGCAGGACGGATGCCGCGCGGCGAAGGGGCGGGGGCGGCATCTGCTGCGTAGGCGTCCGTTGTTGCGTAAGTGCTCATGTGTGTAGTCCGCATTCTGTCTTGTCGGATCCTGCCCAGCGGCCTGCGCGGGGGTCTTCGCCCGGGGCCACTTTGCGGGTGCAGGGCTGGCAGCCGATGGACGGGTAGCCCTGGCTCAGGAGGGGGTTGACGGGAAGGATGTTGTCCTCGGAATACTCCACCAACTGATCGAAGCTCCAGTCGACCATCGGGTTCACCTTGACCAGGCCGAAGCCTTCGTCCCATGTGACCACCGGGGTGTTGGTGCGGGTGGGTCCTTCGTCGCGGCGGACACCGGTGAACCACACTTCGTAGCCTGCCAACGAACGGCGGAGGGGCTGGACCTTGCGGAGCGAGCAGCACTGGCCGGGATCGCGGGCGAAGAGGTCCTTGCCAAGCAAAGTGTCCTGCTCTTCCACGGTGTGTTCCGGGAGCACGTCCACCACGTTAACGCGCAGGTTGGCGGCAACCTCGGCCCGGGTCTGGTAGGTCTCCTTGAAGTGGTAGCCGGTCTCCAGGAACAAGACGTCGACGCCGGGCAGTTGGTCTGCGACCAAAGCCGGAAGTACGGCGTCGGCCATGGAGCAGGCAACCGTGATGGCCGGCAGCTCGAAGTTCCGCGCAACCCAGGCGATGACGTCGGCAGATGAAGGGTTCCAACCAAGCTCTGCGGCGCCGGCTTCGGCCAGTGCCTTGAGCTCTTCGTTGGAGCGCTTGAGGGCCAAGGTCATTGCAGGTCTCCTTCGTCGGCGGAGTGGGCCCATTCGGCGAAGGTCTGGCCCTCGGCGCCGACGGCGACGAACTTACGGACCACACGCTCCACGTAGTCGGGCAGGTCATCGACCGTGACCTTGAGGCCGCGGACGGTACGGCCCAAGCCGGCTTCCTCACGCTCGTTGTTGGCCAGCCCGCCACCGAGGTGGACCTGGAAACCCGGGGTGGGGTCGCCGTCGGGCGTTGGCAGCATCATGCCCTTGAGGCCGATGTCAGCGGTCTGGATGCGGGCGCACGAGTTCGGGCAGCCGTTGATGTGGAGGGACAGTGCCTGCGGCAGCTGCTTGGTCTCCACGAGGTCGGCCAGGCGGCGTTCCAGCTCGGCGATGGCGGTAGCGGCGGTGACCTTGGTTTCCACGATGGCCAGCTTGCAGAACTCGATGCCCGTGCAGGCGATGGTGCCGCGGCGGAACACGGAGGGACGCGCGGAGAGGCCCAGTGTGTCCAGTTCAGCGATCAGCGGCTCCACCTGCTCCTTGGTGACGTCCAGGATCACCAGCTTCTGGTGCGGAGTGGTGCGCAGTCGGTACGTGCCGTGCTGCTCCAGGGTGTCAGCCAGCTTGACCAACGATTCACCGGACATGCGGCCAACCGTGGGCGTGACGCCGATGAAGAACTTTCCGTCCTTCTGCTCGTGTACGCCGATGTGGTCGCCGGGTGCGCTCGGCTTGGGCGCAGCCGGGCCGTCCGGGAGCTTGAAGCCGAGGTATTCGTCTTCGAGGATCTGGCGGAACTTGGCAGGGCCCCAGTCATTCAAGAGGAACTTCAGGCGGGCCTTGGTGCGCATGCGGCGGTAGCCGTAGTCCCGGAAGATGCTGGTGACGCCCAGCCACACTTCGGCTGCAACATCAGCAGAAACGAACACTCCCAAGCGCTCAGCCAGGCGCGGGTTGGTGGAAAGGCCGCCGCCAACCCAAAGGTCGTAACCGGCGCCCAGCTCAGGGTGGACGACGCCAACCAGGGCGAAGTCGTTGATCTCGTGGACCACGTCCTGGGACGGGTGGCCCGTGATGGCCGTCTTGTATTTGCGCGGCAGGTTGGCCAGTTCCGGGTCGCCGATGAAGCGCTCGGAGAGTTCGTGGATCAGCGGTGTGGGGTCGATGATCTCGTCTTTGGCGATTCCGGCCACCGGGGAACCCAGGATGACGCGCGGAACGTCGCCGCAAGCCTCAGTCGTGGAAAGGCCAACGGACTCCAGGCGACGCCAGATTTCCGGGACGTCCTCCACGCGGATCCAGTGGAGCTGGATGTTCTGGCGGTCAGTGAGATCGGCCGAGCCGCGGGCAAAGTCCACAGAGATCTGGCCGATGATGCGCAGTTGCTCGGTTGTCAGGGCACCGCCGTCGATGCGCACGCGCAACATGAAGTACTTGTCTTCGAGCTCGTGCGGTTCCAGCGTTGCCGTCTTGCCGCCGTCGATCCCGGGCTTGCGCTGCGTGTAGAGGCCCCACCAACGGAAGCGGCCGTGGAGGTCCGTGCCGTCGATCGAGTCGAAGCCTTCTTTGGCGTAGACAGACTCAATGCGCTCACGGACGTTCAGCCCGTTGTCTTCCTGCTTCCAGGTTTCGTTGGCGTTGAGGGGCGTGGTGCCGTCAACCTTCCACTGGCCGTGGGGCTTTGCGGCAGGGCGGGAGCGTGCCGGGCGCTTGGCGGTGTCCGTGGGCGCACCGACTACAGCTGTATCTGTCATATTTCGAGGTTAGGGGTGGCCCGATTTCGCCAGCAAAGGTCGGGAAATGTTGAGTCACCTAAGGAAACACTTCGTCATGAACACCGCTGCGGCCTTGTCCAAGAGGGGTTCCTGTGCAGGTTCGCTCTGCCGGCCGCGGGAGGACTTCAGCGGCCCGCCAGCACCGCGTCGTACCGTTCCAGCGCAATCTCGGCCAGGACCGGCGACGGCAGCAGCGGAGCAGTCACAACATCGGCGCCGGCCTTGAACAACTGGTCGTGGAAATACCCGGTTGCCAGCAAGTAGGACGCGATGAAGACCCGGCCACCGTCCTGCGAGAGTTCGGCACGCAAGGATGCGACGCCGTCGGGCACGTTCGGTTCTGCGCTGGCGCCATAGGCCACCCGGACTTTGTTCGGCAGCAGTTCAGCCAGCAGGCGCGCCTGCTCTTCCGAGTCCACCGACCCATCCGGAAGTGACGATCCAGCGGCAGCCAGCAGGACGCCGTCGCGGTCCTGCAGGCCCGCAGCGCGCAGGTGCTTGGCCAACAGTTCGGCCAGCCGGGGGTCCGGACCCAGCGGCCTGGCGGCCACTACTTCGGGACGGCTCTTGATCGCTTTGGGGACGTCCACCTTGATATGGAAACCGGTGGAGAGCAAAAGAGGCACGACGACGGCGGCCGTCCCCTCGGGCAGGCCCTCCACCACCCCGGACAGCTCCGGCTCCTGGACATCGACGTACGCCTCAAGGACCTGCAGCCCCGGACGCAGATCTTCGATGTCAGCCATGACTTTGCGGATGGCTGCCTGCCCTTCTGCGTTGCGGGTTCCATGGGCACAGGCGATCAAGACGGGGCTGTTCATGGGAGCTAGCGTAACGTTGAGCCAGCACCTGTTGAGAAGCCCGCTCAAGAAAGAACCCGTTCAGTTGATTTCCATTGACATTGTTCTTCTCTGGCTCGACCTCGTGGGCGTGTTCTTCTTCGCCGTCTCCGGGTCGCTGCTGGCGGCGCGGAAACAGTTCGACGTGCTCGGTTCGGTGTTGCTCGCCTCCATTGCGGCCCTGGGCGGCGGCGTCATCCGCGACGTCATTCTCAACACCGCTCCCCCTGTCGCTTTCACCAACCCCGCCTATCTGGCCCCGCCCCTGCTGGCTGCCGGTCTGGTCTATTTCCTTTTCTCCTCGGTCCAACGCTTCACGTCGCTGCTGATACTGTTCGACGCCGCCGGGCTGGGTTTGTTTTGCATCACCGGAACGTTGAAGGCCATCACTGCGGGCATGAACCCGGTGACCTGCATCCTCCTGGGCGTGACCACGGCCGTCGGCGGCGGGCTTCTGCGCGACATCACCGCCAACGAGATCCCCACCCTGTTCGACAACCGCGATATCTACGCCTTACCCGCGTTTGTCGGGGCTGGTTTGACCACCTTGGCCTGGCACCTCGGCGTCTTCAGCGGGCTGATCGCCGGCGTGATTGCCGCCGTCGTTTTTGCCTTCCGGGTGACGGCCTGGCGACGCGGCTGGTACGTGCCGCTGGCGGTCCGCGGATGGCACCGCGCGGGGGCCGGATCCGGCGGAAATTCCGGGGTCCGGGATTAGCTAGGATGGGAGCATGACTGACATGTTCCTCGAGAAGTTCCGCGCGCTGGTCCCAAAGTATCTCGAGGATGAATGGCAGGAAGAAGACGGCCTGACGCCTGAGGAATTGGACGACGCCCTGTCCGAGCACTCCTTCACCATCCCCTTGGTTCTCCGCGAGTTCTACCTTGCTTTGGGTGGCTGCGAGGACCTCATGGAGGCCTACCACTACTTCTGGGACCCCGAGGAACTTGAAGTTGATGACGAGGGCTTCCTCATGTTCCTTGAGGACGAGGACGAACAGTTCACCTGGGGCTTCCGCGTGGCGGACCTCGGCATCCCGGACCCCATCGTCTACCGCCGCAACAACGCCCGCGGCCAGTGGAAGAGCGAGGAAGGCACCTTCTCCGAGTTCGTCTTCGACATGTTCGATTGGGCCTTCAACGACGAAGACTAGGGCTTCCCAGCTTCCTTTCTTCCCGGCCCCCGGCGCCCACGCAGCCTTTGTGGTTGGCGGGGGCTGTCTTTTGTTTGGCTTTGCTTGGCTGTTTGCCGGTTTGCCGGGGGCGGCGGGCCGCCACGACCCACTTTGAGCCGCGATGCCCAGCGACACGCCGTCCCAAGCGGGTTTCGGGGAGCCCGCCGTTCCAAAGTTGGTGGTGGCGGCACGCAGTCGGGGCCTTATTGCGGGGCCCAGTCGTCTGGTTTCAATCACGACGGCGGCGGCCCGGCTATGTAGCGGAAGGGTCCGAAGCGACCTGCTTCCCTGTTCGCCAGCACCTCGAGGACTTCGTCCACCATCCGCTGCGGGTGATAGACCACGTCCGCGTAGTAATAGTGCAGGCTCAGCCGTCCGCCCCGGATGGAGGCGTTGTCCCGGTAATGGTCTTTTTTGACCTGCTTCGCCTCGAAATGTGTCTCGCCGTCCAATTCGACGATCAGGCAATCCTCGATCAAGCAGTCAACTTCACCCACGCCGGGGACATCCACATGCATCTGAACCTCAAGGCCGGCCCGTGTGAAGTGTGTGTGGGCCAGCACTTCCAGAAGCGAGTCCGCCCTTGGCAGAACCAGATCCACTATGGCCCTCAGCCGTCCGTTCCTATTGCCAGGCAGTTTGCTCCGAAGAAAGTCCGGGCCCAGAAGTGCTTGGCTGACAGCAGCCTGCACCATGACCAAGGCTTCGAGCTCCGGCCTGCACCTCAGTGCATGGAGCAGTACATCGGCAACTCCAGCCACCGGCAGATAGGGATGATCCGGATGGATGCACTGGCCGTGGTGAACTATGCGGCGCCGGGCCAACCCCGTGCCGCAGCTGAGATGCAGGTCCGCGACATCATGAAGGGTCCAGAGCCCGTAGAAGCGGGCCGCCGAAACGCACGTCAGCTTACCGTTGGCACGGAACGCAGCCACAACGTCCGGATCGGCGCCCTTGGACACGTACACACCGCGGTGCAGTCTGGCGACCCGGCCGGATCCGACTGCCTTGGCCAAGGCTCGACGGCTAAAGCCAGCGGTGTACAGGGTTTTGGTAGTCGCAACCCCATGTCGGCTGCGGAGAAAATCGACGATGTCCATATGGCCATGGTCAGGTCCGCCGAAGGAGCCTCGCGGGCACAAAGTGGGCTATGTGGATAACCCTCCCGGTCCGCAGTCGGGGCACTGAGTTTGGGGTCTGTAAACCGCTGCACACCTGGGAAAAAATCATTGACCATCTAAGTTGCAAATATGACAGGGTTGTCATAAGCTATTCACGGATCCACTAAATGCCTCCGGTGGGTCTGATGCGAACGGAGATTGTGGTCCCGGTTCGGTGCAGCGTATGACTCGTAACGTTGCAGCGAGCCGGGGCCATTCCGTTTGAGCCTGTTCCTCGCAAAGGGATGCGTGCCGCCGCCACCCACTTTGAACCCGCAAATGCAGGACACGCCGCATAAACGGGGCCGAGCGTTCCTCTTCAAGACCAAAGTTGGTCGTGGCGGCCCGCCCAACAAAAGCCGGCCACAAATCCAAGCCAGCAAACCAGCTGGCATCCCGGCCAACAAAAAAGCAGGCACCCTCCCCATAAGGGTCAGGTGCCTGCCGGGAACACAAAAAACCTAGCTGCTACGGTCCACCACGGCGTGCGCAAAGTTGGTCAGGGACGCTTTCACAACACCCTCCGGCAGCGGCGCCAGGGCGGCGATGGCTTGGTCGGACCAGTCGCGGGCGATCTTCCAGGACTCCGCAGTGACAGGGTGTTCGCGCAGGCCGGCAACCGCGTCGGCCAAGGCGGCGTCGGAAGACAGGTCACCGTCCACCAGTTCCAGCAGGGCGCTGGCCGAGGCATCGCCGGCTGCAGCATCACGACGCAGCAGCAGGACCGGCAACGTGGGCACGCCTTCCCGGAGGTCGGTGCCCGGGGACTTTCCGGACTTGACCTTCACGCCGGTGACATCGATGACGTCGTCGGCCAACTGGAAGGCAACGCCAACCTTCTCGCCGTATTCCACCAGCACATCTTCAAACGCAGCGTCAGCGCCGGCGAAGATCGCCCCGAGCTGCCCCGACGCGGCAACAAGCGAGCCGGTCTTGTCTGCGATGACGGAGAGGTAATGTTCAACGGCGTCCTCGTCCTCGCGGGGACCAACGGTTTCGTGGAGCTGGCCGAGGCACAGGCGTTCGAAGGTGCGGGCCTGGATACCAAGTGCACGCGAACCCAGCTCGGAAACCAGGATTGATGCACGGGCGAAGATGAGGTCACCGGTGAGGATGGCCACGGAGTTGCCCCAGACTTCGTGGGCCGTGGGGGCACCGCGCCGGAAGGGTGCGGAGTCCATGACGTCGTCGTGGTACAGGGTGGCCAGGTGGGTCAATTCAACTACGACGGCGGCCTGGACCACTTCGGGGCGCGAAGCATCGCCGAGATGCGCGCACAGCAGGGTCAACAAGGGGCGGATGCGCTTGCCGCCCGCTTCCACCAGGTGGCGCGACGTCGCGTCAGCCAAGGGATCGGAATTGGAGATGGCCTCGCGAAGCTTCTTCTCAACCCGGGCAAGGTTGGTGGTGATGGCGGGCCCCAGCTCGGGATCACCTGCGATGGCGGCAAAACCTGCGGGCAGCTGGAGTCCGGTGGCGATCGCGGTGGTGTTGGGAGCGGGCTCAACAGTCTGCGGCAAGCCGTGCCCGGCATGCGTCCAGCTGTGTTCGGCAGAGTTCGTCACGGATTAACCCTAACTAGTTGGTGCGGAAACCGCGGTGTCAGACCCTGCCGCCTTGCGAGCAAGGGCAGGTGAAGTGTTGGATGTCGGCGGAACAAGCATTTCGAGCACCCGGATCACACGGTCCTCGAAACCCTTCGCCGACGAATCGGTCAGGTTTGCCAGCAGGCGAACCACAAAGCGCATCAGCACAGGAATGGGCATGCCCGTGCGCAGGGCCAGCTTCATCACGGCAGGCTTGCCGATCAGGAAGGCAAACGCCCTTCCGAGCGTGAAGTGCGAACCCCACTGGTCCCGGACGTAGTCCGCGTACCGCGACAGGTGCGCGTCGGCGTCGTGCGTTGACCAAGCAGCAGAAGCGGAACGGGACGAACAATCCACCAGGAACCCGGCGGCGAACCGCGCCGACTCCATGGCGTAGGAAATGCCCTCACCGTTGAAGGGGGAAACCATTCCGCCGGCGTCCCCCAGCAGGAGCAGGCCGGGCGAGTAGTGCGGGGTGCGGTTGAAGACCATGGGCAGCGCGGCACCGCGGATCTCCCCCACTTGGTTCTCCGGGGTGAAGCCCCACTCGGCAGGCATCCCGGCGGTCCATTCGCGCAGGACCTGCTTGTAGTCGAGCTTGCCGAATTCCTTGGACGAATTCAGGATCCCGAGGCCCACGTTGGACGTGCCGTCGCCGACGCCGAAGACCCAACCGTACCCGGGCAGCGGCTTTCCGGACTTGCCGGGCAGCTCCAGCCACCCTTCCATCCAGTCGTCGTCATGGCGCGGCGAGGTGAAATAGGTGCGCACGGCCACGCCCAAGGGCCGGTCGTCGCGCTTGTGCATTCCAAGGGACACTGCGGTCCGCGTCGAGTTGCCGTCCGCGGCCAGTACGACGTCGGCAAGGAAGTCGCGCGTCTCACCCGTCTTCCGTCCGGACTCGTCCAGGACGGCGGCGCGCGCGCCGATAACCCGGCCGTCGTCGTCCTGCAGTGCGCTGGTGACGCTGTGGCGTTCAAGCACGACGGCGCCCGCGGACTCCGCGTGCCGGGCGAGGGATTCGTCGAAGCCCAGCCGGGTACGGATCAGGCCGTAGGTGGGGAAATCGGAGACCTCGGGCCAGGGCAGCTCGATGGTGCGGCCGCCGGCAATGAGTCGAAGGCCCTTGTTCCGCCGCCAACCGGCGTCCTCGGAATGCGGGAGTCCCAGCTTCTGGATCTCACGGACAGCGCGCGGCGTGAGCCCGTCGCCGCACACCTTTTCCCGGGGGAAAGCCGTTTTTTCGAGCACCGTGACGTCGATGCCTGCCTGGGCGAGGTAATACGCGGCGGTGGACCCGGCGGGACCCGCGCCAACTATGAGTACTTTCACGTTGTCCTAAATCAGCAACTTAGCCGGACTGTGCGCCTGTACGGCGGGGTTTGATCTGGCGGCGCAGCTTCGCGACCGGCACGCTTTCCCGGTGCTCCGCCGGCTTCTGCGCGCGGTGCACGGCAACGATGCCGCCACTGAGGTTGCGGTAGGTGATGTCCGTCCAGCCGGCGTCGGCGAGCCACTGGGCCAGGTGGTCCTGGTCCGGCCAGGCGCGGATGGACTCGGCCAGGTAGACGTAGGCGTCCGGGTTGGAGGAGACCTTGGTGGCGATCGCCGGGAGTGCGCGCATGAGGTATTCGGTGTACATGGTGCGCCACAGCGGAATGACCGGCTGGGAGAACTCGGCGATGACCAGGCGTCCGCCGGGCTTGGTGACCCTGAGCATCTCTTCCAAGGCCTTGCGCGGCTCCACGACGTTGCGCAGGCCAAAGGAAATGGTGGAGGCGTCAAAGCTGTTGTCCGCGAACGGGAGGTTGGTGGCATCCCCGGCGATGAAGTCGATGTCCGGGCGGCGGCGCTTGCCTACTTTGAGCATCCCCAGGGAGAAGTCGCAGGCGACGACGTCCACACCGGCGTCTGCGTAGGGCTCGCTTGAGGTGCCCGTTCCAGCCGCGAGATCCAGGACCCGCTGGCCTGCCTTGACGTCCATGGCATCCACCACGATCCGGCGCCACCGACGGGTCTGCCCCATGGAGAGGACATCATTGACGACGTCGTATTTTGGGGCGACATCATCAAACATCGTCGCAACTTCGTCCGGACGCTTTTCCAAGGATGCTCGGTTCACCCTGCAATTGTCTCAGACATTCCGCGGAGTTTGCTGCGCTGTAGAAGACGGCGCGGGTTCAGCTTGCGGCCGGGAGTACTGTAGTTCCATCATGACCAGCACTCTGCGTACTTTGACAGTCCCCCTCGATGTTGATTCATCCTCAGGGGGGCTGCCGTCGTTTTTGGTGCGCGATGACGTGCTTTGCTGGTCACGCCGCGAAGCCGGGCTGGTGGGCTATGGCGAGCTGACCCGGTTCAACGCCACCGGCCCTGACCGTTTCCTCGAGGCCGATATGTGGTGGCGGCATTTGATTCTTGAGGCCGATATCACAGACCAGGTGGAGCTTCCTGGTACGGGTCCGGTCGCCTTCGGCTCGTTCGCTTTCTCCAAGACGTCTCCGCACGTTTCGCGCCTCATCCTCCCCGAACTTGTGGTCGGCATGCGTGACGGCCGGGCCTGGGCCACGCAGCTGACGTTCGACGACGCGCCCCTCACCGAGGCGGGCGTGCTGGCGGCCCTGGAAAGCTGGGTGTCCGACGCCAGCGGTGACGAGCCCGCTGCGGGAGGGTCCGACGTCGGGCCCTCGCCCGAGGTTGCTGCGCTCAACGGTTCGCGGGGCTCGCTTGGCCGCGGTTCCTTGAGCGAGGCCGCGTGGATGGAGGCCGTCACCAACGGGGTGGAGGAAATCCGCGCCGGCAAGCTGGAGAAGCTGGTGCTGGCGCGCGACGTCGTTGCGAACTTGCCGGACGGCGTCAGCGCGGCTGAGGTGCTTCGCCAGCTCGCGGCCAGGTACCGGGAATGCTGGACGTACGGCGTTGACGGTTTGGTGGGGGCGACGCCGGAGATGTTGATCCAGGTGGAGGGCCGAACCGCCCAGGCCCGCGTACTCGCCGGGACCTTGGACCGTCGGGATGCCGAGGGCGTCGAGGGCTCCCCCATGGAGTATGCCGAGCGCGTCCTGGCCGGTTCTGAGAAGCAGCGGCACGAGCACGAGATTGCCATCGATTCCCTGACCCGGCAGCTGGCACCCTTTTCCGAGGCCATGAACTCCCACAGCGAGCCGTTCATCCTGGAGCTGCCCAACGTGTGGCACCTGGCCTCGGACGTGAAGGCGGAGCTGGCCGATATCGAGGGGCACGTGCCCACCTGCCTGGCCCTCATCAATGCGCTGCACCCCACCGCCGCAGTGTGCGGAACGCCCACCCAGGTTGCCGGAGCTTTGATCCGCAAACTCGAGCACCTGGACCGCGGCCCGTACGCCGGACCGGTCGGCTGGCTCGACGCCGCCGGGAACGGCGAATGGGGCATCGCCCTGCGCGGGGCAGTGATTGAAGACGCTAATACTGTTCGCCTGTTCGCAGGGTGCGGGATCGTGGAGGGTTCCCAGCCCGAGGCCGAGCTTGCTGAGACGTGGGCGAAGTTCCGGCCCATGCTGGAAGCTCTGGGTATCCGGCGGTAAATCCGGTATCCCGGACACAGGGTCTGTAAGGATACTTGTATCTTGGCTAAACTGGTTATCTAATAGTGAAACTTCGTTTCCTGTGATGCACATCTCATGTTCGGCGCTACACTAAAACCGACTCAGTTCAGCATCCACTGCAACAAAAGGTAAAAAACATGCAGATCTCCCGTTCGGTTCTGTCCGGCACCAAGGTGGCAGCCGTTCTCGCAGCAGGCGCCCTTGCCCTGACCGCTTGTGGTGGCTCGTCCACTCCGGCCGCTTCCTCGGGTTCGGGCCCCCAGCTCATCAACGCCGGCAAGCTCACGGTGTGTTCGGACATTCCTTACGAGCCGTTTGAATTCCAGAAGGACGGCAAGAACGTCGGCTTCGACATGGACATCGCCGCAGAGCTCGCCAAGGACCTCAACGCAGAACTCAACGTGGTGGACAGCTCCTTCGAAGCAATCGAAACCGGAACCGCACTGGCCGGCTGCGACGTCTCCATCTCCTCGGTTTCCATCACCGATGTCCGCAAGAACGTCATGGACTTCTCCGAGCCGTACATGGATGACGACCTGACCCTCGTGGCTTCCTCCTCCTCCGGAATCACCAACCTGGACGGCGCAAAGGGCAAGAAGGTGGGCGTCCAGCAGGCAACCACCGGCGCCCAGTACGCCAAGGACAAGGGCCTCGACGCCCAGCAGTTCGAAGACTCCGGCCTCCTGGTCCAGGCCCTCAAGGCAGGCACCATCGACGCCGCCGTCGGCAACCAGTCCGTGCTTGGCTACGCCATCAAGGACGAGTCCAACCTCAAGCGCGTTGAAGACTACGCCACCGGCGAGAAGCTCGGCATTGCCTACAAGAAGGGCAACACCGCCATGGGCGACGCCGTGAACAAGACCCTGAAGCGCATCACGGACGACGGCACACTCGAAAAGTTCAAGACCACCTGGTTCGGCGAGGCCGCCAAGTAGTTCCGAGCCCCGGCTCCTAAAGATCCACGCAAGCGGGGCCCCGTACCGATGATGTTCAGCAAAGGACAGCTCGTACGGGGCCCCAACTGCGCAACATGAATGTGAGAACACCATGGCAATGACTGCACGTCAACGCGCCAAAGTCAGTCTGTACGTCCAGGCCGGAATCTTCGTAGTGGTCCTGGCCGCCGTGATCCTTGCCGTGGACTGGAAGACGGTGGGAAACAGCGTCTTCAACTTCGCCAAGATCGGCCCGATGTTCCCGGGCATCTTCCTGATCGGCCTCAAGAACACCCTTATCTACACGGCCCTCGGCTTCATAGTCGGCCTCTCCGGCGGCCTTCTGCTGGCCCTGATGAAGCTCTCCTCCTTCCCGCTGTACCGCTGGATCGCCACGGGCTACATCGAGTTCTTCCGCGGCGTCCCCGCGCTGCTGGTCTTCATCGCCTTCGGTTACGGTGTTCCGCTGGCCTTCGGAATCCAGTGGGACGTCAACGTGATCGTCATGGTCTCCCTGGGCATGGTGGCCGCGGCCTACATCGCTGAAACACTCCGCGCAGGCCTGCAGGCCGTGCCCAAGGGCCAGATGGAGGCCGCCCGATCGCTGGGTATGCCGCACTGGCGCGCGATGGTCACGATCGTCATCCCCCAGGCGTTCAAGATCGTCCTCCCGCCGTTGACCAACGAGATCATCCTGCTCACCAAGGACTCGTCGCTGATCTACGTACTGGGCCTGACTGCATCGCAGTACGAACTGACCAAGTTCGGCCGCGACGGTATCTCCAGCCTCGGCGCCGGCCTGACGCCGCTGCTTGTGGCAGGTGCCTTCTACCTGATCATCACCATCCCCTTGAGCCTCCTGGCACGGAAGTTCGAAAGCCGCTCCGCGCGGACCAAGCGATAGGCAGGACCGTCATGACTAACTCCGCTACAGTCCACGCTGCGGGCGTGACCATCAAGGACCTCCGCAAGTCCTACGGCAGCAACGAGGTCCTCAAGGGCATCTCGCTGTCCGTCGAACCGGGCCAGGTGGTGTGCCTGATCGGGCCCTCCGGTTCCGGCAAGTCCACCCTGCTGCGCTGCGTCAACCTCCTTGAGCAGCCCAACGCAGGCGTCATCAACGTGGGCAAGTTCGAGGCGACCGATCCCGACGTCGACCTCAACCGCATGCGCCAAAGCGTGGGAATGGTGTTCCAGCACTTCAACCTCTTCCCGCACTTGAGCGTCCTGGACAACTGCACCGTGTCCCAGATCAAGGTCCTCAAGCGTTCCAAGGCAGAAGCAGGCGAGGTAGCCCGGCGGAACCTGGAACGCGTGGGCCTGGGACACCTCGCCGAGCGCTACCCGGACCAGCTCTCCGGCGGGCAGCAGCAGCGCGTGGCCATCGCCCGCGCCCTGTCCATGGACCCGCAGCTGATGCTCTTCGACGAGCCCACCTCCGCGCTGGACCCGGAGACCGTTGGCGACGTCCTGGCCGTCATGCGCAAGCTGGCCCAGGAAGGAATGACCATGCTGGTGGTCACGCACGAGATGGGCTTTGCCCGCGAAGTCGCCGATCGCGTCGTGTTCATGGACGGTGGCGTCGTGGTGGAGGAAGGCCCGGCCGAGAAGGTCATCAGCGCCCCCACCCAGCCGCGGACCAAGGAATTCCTGCGCCGCGTCCTGGATCCCACGCACATCGGCGTCGAAGAGGACTAACCCCTCCGTTCCTCTCTCACATCCCGACGGGTTTCGGGCGTTCCTCTGTCACATCCCGACGGGTTTCGGGCGTTCCTCAGGCAGCGAGCACCTTACCGACCGCAGCCGAGACAGCGTCCTTGATCCGGGCATGAAGTCCGCGCAGTCCCACCCGGTCTGCGCGGACTTCCACAATGCTGCGTCCCTTGAGCGGCGCCTTCAGCGCTTCGGCAAGTTCCGCCGTCGTACTCACCGCTTGATGCCCGACGCCGTAAGCCGCCGCGAGCGCCGAAAGGTCCACTGCGTGCGGGGTGCCGAAAAGGCGTTCGACGGCGGTGCCGTAGGCGCCTGAGTCCTCGACTGCCCCGTGTTCGAGCAGCCCGAAGATGGCCCCGCCGGCGTCGTTGAGGACCACGATGCGAAGGTCCGGAGTCGGTTCGCCCTTGCCCAGAAGCAGGCCGCCGACGTCGTGGAGGAAGGTGACGTCGCCCAGGAGGACGGTGGTTTCGCGTCCGCTGCCGAGGGCAATTCCGGTGGCTGTTGCCAAGGTTCCATCGATGCCGGCGAGTCCGCGGTTGGCGTAGACCGTTGCGATGGGGTCGGGGTGCGGTTGACCGGCAAGGTCCACGTCGCGGATGCCGTTGGAGGAGCCGAGCACCAGTTTTCCGCGGGCGTGCTTCCACACAGTTGCGCCGATCGACGGCCCTGTGGCGGCCGCTCCTTCGGCCAGCACACCGTCAAGGGCGTGCTGGGCTGCGGCACCGGCCAGCAGCCAGGAATCAAGCCATTCCGAGGAGCCCCTGCCTGCGAATTCGCCCAAGCCGGGCAGCGTTTCCACCGGCGCTTCCCTTCGGCGTCCTTCCTGGTACCAGGCGACGGGAACAGGCTGGTAAATCACCGATTCCACGCCTTCGCGCGCCAAGAGTGCGCCCACGGGCCGGGACAGCGTGGGCCGGCCGAACAGCACGACGCGCTCAATGGGCGCCGGCGATTCCGGACCGAAGTGCTCAAGCAGCAGCCGGTACGGGCCCACGGAGTTCGGCCCGAACCGCGCATTCGAGGATGGCTCCGCCAGTAACGGCAACCCGTGGGCCCGCGCGAAAGCTTCGGCGACGGGACCGGCGTCGTGCCCTGCAAGCACCACCGTGCGCCGCTCCGGAAGCCCGGCGGATGCTTCGGGAAGATCAAGCGCCTGCGGACCGGCGTCGTAATGGAAGAGTCCGTGACCCGCCGCGGTCGGGAGGGCGTCGCCCGCCTCCGGCACCAGGGGGTCGCGGAAGGCGAGGTTCACCTGGACCGGACCGGGCGGGGTGTCTTCCAACGCGCCCGTGGCCGCGTACAGGGCCGTGGCCACCGCGCGCTGCGGGTTGTCACCCGCAGCGACGTCGACGGCGAACCGTACGTGATCGCCGAAGAGGTCCAGTTGGGTGGTGGTCTGGTTGGCCCCGGTTCCGTGCAATTCCGCCGGCCGGTCTGCCGATATGACAATCAGCGGCACGGCCGCATGGTTCGCTTCCATCACCGCAGGAAGGAGGTTTCCGACGGCGGTCCCCGATGTCGTCAGTACGGCGGCGGGGGCTTCGGTCGATAAGGCGAGGCCCAATCCCGTGAACCCGGCATCGCGCTCGTCGATCCTGACGTGCAGGTGGACCCTCCCTGCGGCTTCGGCTTCGGCGAGGGCGTAGGCCATCGGTGCCGAGCGCGAACCTGGCGCCACCACCACGTGCCGCACACCGCCGTCGAGCAGTGCCGTTACAGCGATCCGGGCGGCGCCAAGGGAGGTCAGGGAGATCTGCGAAGTCACCGTTCCAGTCTATGGGCGCGGTTCTCCTGTCGCGGTGCGAGAGGAAACCGTTAAACCCGGCGGGATGTGGAAGAGCAACCGGCAAAACCCGACGGGAAGTGACAGAGCAACGGAATTGATGGACGCTCTATCACATAACAACGCCGTATTCGAAACGCTCTATCACCCGGGGCTACTTGCGGGACACTTGGACGATCGAGGGTCGCGGGGCGCGGGCCGCACCGGGCGCCGGGGTGGATCCGGCACCGACGTAGTCCGGGAACAGCGAGTTGGGGGCCGCGAATGTGCCGTCTTCGCCGGGGTGCTGGACGGCTACGAACACTGTCCGCTCGTCGTCGTGGATGATCGGGCCACAGGTCTCGGCGTCGCGCGGGACAGAGAGGAACTGCTCCACCTTTCCACGCTCCGGTCCGTCGAGGGTGACCTTGAACAGGCCGTCGTTGTAGCCGATCACCGATGGTGCACCGTCGGTGGAAATCCAGAGGTTGCCCACGGAGTCGAAGGCCACGTTGTCCGGGCAGGAGATCGGCGAGACCTTGTCTGCCGGGAAGCCCGAGAAGTACGTGGACCCGTTCGCTGCGGGATCGCCGGCAACCAACAGGAGGGTCCAATTGAATGCCGTGCCGGTCTGGCCCGGAGCCTCGGTGATTTCCACGATGTGACCGTCACGGTTCAGTGTGCGCGGGTTGACCTCCGTGGCACCTTCCTTGCCGGTCTTTCCGCGGTCCGAGTTGTTGGTGCAGGCAACATAGACCTTGCCGGTCAGCGGGTTCGGTTCCACGTCTTCGCAACGGTCCATCTTGGTGGGGCCTACCTTGTCTGCCGCGAGACGGGTGTACACAAGTACCTCGGCCACGGACATGCCCGGCACAGCTGACTGCCCGTTCACGACCAACGGGAGCCATTCACCGGAGCCGTCAAAGGCACCATCGGCGGGAAGTTTGCCGGTACCGTCGATCTCCGAGGCCGGGGAATCGCCCGTGAACCGGGCAACGTACAGGTCACCTTCGGACAACAGGTTCATGTTGTTCTTGCGCGCATCGGCTGAGTCGCCGGGCTTATAGAAACCCTTGGACACGAACTTGTAGAGGTAGTCGAAGCGCTCGTCGTCGCCCATGTAAGCCACCACGCGGCCGTCGGGGGCGACGATCACGTTGGCGCCTTCGTGTTTGAAACGGCCCATGGCGGAGTGCTTCTTGGGGGTGGACGAGGGGTCGAAAGGATCAACTTCCACTATCCAGCCGAAGCGGTTGGACTCGTTGGCGTAGCCGGGGTTCCGGGTATCGAAACGGGGTTCGTCGAGTTCCCACTGACGCGTGGTGGGCTTCGCGGCCAGGCCGTAGCGCTTGTCCTCTGCCGAGGATCCCGGCGCTGCGAAGTACCCGTTGAAGTTTTCTTCACCGGACAAGATAGTGCCCCACGGGGTGGTGCCTCCGGAGCAGTTGCCCAGGGTTCCCTTGATCCACCGGCCTGCGGGGTCATCGATGGTGGTGACCAGGTTGGTGCCAGCCGCGGGACCAGTAAGTTCATAGATAGTGTCCGTCAGGAAACGACGGTTGAGGGGTGCGCCCTTGACGTAGTTCCACGGCTTGTTCTTGTTCTTCCGCTCGAGCTCCACAACAGCCAGGCCGTGGGCGGCACGGCCGATAGCCCGCGCTTCTGCCGCGTCAAAGCCGACGGGCAGCATGAGGTTCTCATTGGTGTACTCGTGGTTGGTGAACAGGACTGCCCGGCGGTCCTTGGAGCCCGGGATCGGGAGGATATCCGTGTAGTCGTTGTTGTAACCGAACTGGCGGGCCTGGGCGGCGGCGGTCTGGTTGTTGAGATCGAAGGCCGGTGAATCAGCGAACAGCGGATCGCCCCAGCGGATGATCGGCCTCCACTCGAAACCTTCCGGCACGGTAAATGCATCAACCGCGGCGTCCACGGGTTTGATGGGTGCAAACGTGAGTTTGGACTTGCCGAATCCCTTCTTTACGGCGTCGGAAAGTCCGCTGCCGGAGTCAGCCACGGCGGCGTCGGTACCCGTTCCGCCAAGTACGACGGCGAGCGCCCCGGCGGCGCCCAGGCCAAGGGCGGCGCGGCGGGACATGGCGGTTGAGGCGATGTCACGGAAGTAACCGTTGGAGCTGGTGTTGCAGACATCGCCAGCACAAGCGTTGTCGCACTTGAGGGCACAGGTGACCGCGCTCCGCTTTCCCTTCGTGTGGCCGAGCATGGGCAACAGCGGGAACGTGCGACGGGTTGTTTCAGACATGGGGACCTTCCAGACTTGTACGAGGTTCCCGCTGAGCCTTTCAGCGGAACCCAACGCTGGAAGGACATTCCGGTTAAGGCTTGGTGAACAGATTGCCGGGGGCCGCCTCCAGGACTGCATGGACCCGGCCCAGGCGGTCCAACCACCAGTCCCGGCGTTCCCCGGTAGCTGCGTACTGCTCCAGCAGCCCGGGATCGGCGACTGCCTCGCGGAGGCGGATGGCGCCGTCGTCGGCTACCAAGGGGTCCAACGTTATGTCCGAGGCGAACAAGGAAACCGTGCCGAGGCCGCAGGCGTAGGGCAGCGTTGGCAGTGCGGCTGCGAGCGCGAGCCCGGCGCGGATTCCAACCGAGGTATCCAGGGCGGAGCTGACGACGGCGGGCAGGCCGGCATGGGCGACGATGTCCAGGGCGCGTGCGACTCCCCCAAGCGGCGCTACTTTGACCACTATGAGGTCGGCAGCGCCGGCCTTTGCTACCCGAAGGGGGTCCTCTTCCTTGCGGACGCTTTCGTCGGCAGCGATGGGCACGGGAATTCCCGTTGCTGCAAGACGGCGCCGTACCTCTGCCAAGCCTTCAATGGAGGGGACAGGCTGTTCGGCGTATTCGAGCCCAACAGCCGAGAGCCTGCCCAACGCGCCGACGGCCTGACCAACATCCCAACCGCCGTTCGCGTCCACCCGGATGGAAGCATCGGGCAACGCTTCACGAACTGCGGTGACCCTGGCGATGTCCTCCGCCACGTCCTGCCCGCGTTCTGCCACTTTGACCTTCACCGCGTCCACGCGTCCGAACCGGGCCAGCACGTCCGATACCCGGTCAGCGGAAACGGCCGGGACGGTGGCGTTCACCGGAATGGTGTCCCGCAGGGCCGGCGGGAAGCCCTGCCAGCCGGCTTCCAGGGCGGCAGCGAGCCACCGGGAGGATTCGTCGTCCCCGTATTCGGGAAAGGGACAGAATTCGCCCCACCCAAGAGGTCCCTTCAGAAGGAGCGTCTCCCGCTGCATAATGCCGCGGAACTTGACCCGCATGGGCAGCGAAACAACGCGGGCAGATTCCTGTAATTCTTCAAGCGAAGGGAGCATAGTGCCACTGTACCGGCGGGTTTTTGGCCTTGAGGCGGCCAAACCAGGCTATGTGGAGAACTACTCCACCCAGAATTTCCGGACGTCGCCTACCGCCGCAATCAAGCGCTCGTGCGGAAGGTTGAATGAGCTTTCGGGCATCCGGAGCCCATCCCACTTCACCACCACTTTTGTGCCGGCTTCAAGGGGGAGCGGCCAGAGCCAGTATCTGGCGGTCCCGTGGACTTGCTCGTCGTTGCCGCCGGCTCCCCCGCCGCCCAGCACCGACAAGACCGGACCTTCCACCTCGTCCCCCTCGGACAGTGCGGGACCCGGCCTTGAAGCGAGGGCCTTGCGTCCGTCCCCGTATCCGACTCCCACCATCAGCCCGGATGCAGCGGCTACCGGCGATCCCGGCGGGATGAACGCCTGGTCCATGGTGTCCCGCCACTCGCTTCCTGTCTTGCCGCCGCGGCGGGCCGTCCAGACGAATTCCAGAACGCAACCTGTTGAGTAGACGTCCGCGGATTTCAGGGCCACCACCATGCGGTCGTCGCCGTAGATGAACCCGCCGATGTGCACCACGCCGGGCAGTTCGTCAGACGGCGGTCCCGCCCAGCCCGGGCGTGGCGGAGCGGACTGATGAAACCGTTCCGGTGGCTCGGAAGCGGGCTCGAAGAAGGTCATGATCCATGCATACACCGACTTGCCGTCAATGTGGAGAACTGCTTGTGAAGCGAGAGGACGCAACCGCGATATCCTCGATTCGACACTTAAAAAGGGGGACTCATGACTCAGGGTTTCAACAGCTCAGCAACTCCTCCGGGTTGGTACCCGGATCCTTCACAGCCCCAGCAGATGCGCTGGTGGGACGGGGTGCAGTGGACCCAGAATGTGGCTCCGGGATCAGCGCAGTATATGCCTGTCCAGCGGCCGCTGATCAGCAACGAGACCCCGGTTTACAACCCCTTCATATGGGCCATTGTTCTGTTGCCGCTTGTGGCAATCTTCCTGTTGCTGACGTGGCAGCCCGAGTTCCGGTATTTGAACACCCGGCAAGGGACCACTTTTGACCCCACGTCCATGTACACCCCGGGCTTCTTCCTGATGCAGATCTCAAGCTTCCTGGTGTGGGGCGTGAGTGTCTTCCTGGCCTATCTGGATTACCAGCGCCTTTCCCGCTCCGGGGTGGTCCGGCCTTTCCACTGGGCCTGGTGCTTCCTGAGCGGAACCGTCTATGTCATTGGCCGGTCCGTCATTGTCCGGAAGGTGGCTCCGGGCCGCGGTTTGGCTCCAATCTGGGTCCTCATCGGAACGATAGTGGTCTCCTTCATCGTTGCCGCCATCTGGTTCTCCAACTTCATGACGCAGCTCTACTCGCAGATCGGCTACTCGGTCAACGCATAAACACGGGACGGGCGACGTCCGCAGCCTCACACGCGTTAGATAGACTGCTAATCGAGGCAAGAACGGAAGGACCCCGATGAACCGCAAGGCAACCGCACTGGACGTCGCCAAAAGGGCGGGGGTGTCCAGGAGCGCGGTTTCCCTTGTGCTCAACGGCAGGGGCGACGGAAACGTTGCCAAGGAAAGCCAGGAACGCATCCGTTTGGCGGCGCAGGAGCTGAACTACTCCCCCAACGCGATCGCCCTTAGCCTGCGGAACCAGCGTTCGCGGGTGATCGGGATCCTGTCCGATGAAGTGGTGGTCAGCCCCTTCGACGGCAACATCATCGGCGGCGCGGACGACGTCGCCCGCAGCCGCGGTTTTGTCACGGTGGTCATGGATACCGAGCGCGATACAGCCCGGGATGCGGGAGCGATCGAGACGCTCCTCGACCGGCAGGTTGACGGCTTGATGTACGTGACCGTGGGCTTGAAACCGTTGGAAGTTCCGCCGGGCATGGAGCGCGTGCCGTCTGTCCTTGCCAATTGCTACGACGCCCATCCCCGGCCACGCCTCCATCACGTCATCCCGGATGAAGTCACCGGCGGACGCGAGGCCACGGAGCATCTGATTCAGTTCGGCCACCGCGACATCGCTTTCCTTGCCGGTTCCGAGGATTCTCCCGCCTCGCCCCTCCGCATCGAGGGCTACCGGGAGGCCTTCGCCTCCACGCAGCTCCCGGTCACCGAGGCGCGGATAGCGCACGCCGGCTGGGATATTGACGACGGTTACAAGGGAGCGATGCGATTGCTCGACGGCGTGGTCCCGGCTGAGCGGCCCACGGCCATCATGTGCGCGAACGACAGGCTGGCCGTCGGGGTGGTCCTCGCCGCCGCGCGCCTTGGCCTCAGCATCCCGGGCGACCTCTCCGTGATGGGTTACGACGACGAACACCGCATCGCCAACACCATGGTCCCCGCCCTCACCACCATGGCCCTCCCCCTGCGCGAGATTGGCCGCGAAGCGATGACCAGGTTGCTGGACGCCATCGAGGACGGTAAAACCACGACGGCGGAGCCCACCGTTGAGACGATGGTCCCCTGCCGCTTGGTCTTGCGCGAGTCGACTGGTCCCGAACCCCGCTGAACCCCACGCGCTTTACCCAACTAGGTCGCAGTTGTGAGCGCTTTGAGCTTTCTAAACGCGCACTAATGCGACCTAGTTGGGTACTTGCGGGCCCCACAACCGACATGGCCTAACGAGGCAGGGTCAGTTTCCACACATCGGCGGTGGCACCGGCGGGAAGATCCAGCGTCCATGCCTCCCCGGCCAAGGGGTACGCCCGGAGTGTGGTTGCCACGGATCCGGAGCGGTACACCTCCACCAGCGAGGCGTCGATGAAGATCCGCAACTCCTCCCCTGCGGCAACCGCTCCGGAGTACACAGGCTGCTCATCCGCGCCGGACCCGAGCCGCAGGGAGACGGGACCGGAACCCGTGACACCCACCTCTGCAAACGCCGGAACATCCACTGAGCCCGAAGCGTCAGAAGCCACGGCAGCACCCCGGTACGCCGAAACCTCCGGCACGGGAGCAACAACCAGCGCTCCATCAGCCACAGACAGAAGGCGCGGGTGCGTCAGCACGCCCGACCATCCGGCGTCGTCGATTTCTTCCTGGGTGCGGCCCCGGCGGCCGTCGCGTCCGGGACCTTCGTTGGCCCAGCCCCACATCAAGGCAGAAGCAAAGGCAGCAGCCGAGGACGCAGCAGAGGTAGCAGCCGGGGAGCTGTATGCGAGCTGCACGATCTGCGGCGCGTAGAAGTCGCGTCCCAGATCGGACTTGCCACCCGTAGCGGCAGTAAACACGGGCAGCCCGGTTTCCGGATCCGCGGAAAGGGAGCCGATCAGGTGCCCCACGCCGTTGGCGTGCTCGTGGTCGTCGCCGGAGAGCCAGAGGGAGAACATCATGACCCACGTTGAACCGCCGCCGGCAACGGGCACCTCCACCAGTTGCGGGCACTCCCAGATCTCTGCCGGTGCGTGCATCGCGGCCACGGGGTCGGAGGAGGTCAACCAGATCCCTTTGTACTCCCAGTGCTCCAAGTCTTCCACGGAGTAGAGCAGCAATGCCGCCCGCCCGTCGGCCAGACCTGCGCCTTGGACGGCGTAGCGCGCGCCGTTGAAGCGGAAGATGAAAGGATCCCGGACGGCCGTCACCATGGGGTCCGTGGGCATGGAGGCAGCAACGTGGCCGTCCTGGTTCCAGGAAACAAGGTCGGAAGAGCCGCGGGCGATCACTACCTGCGAGTGGCCTCCGTGATCCTGTACGCCCGAGTACGCAGCCGTGGGAACTCCGTCATCCAGCGTGACTACGCCGGTCCAGCATCCGGCCGAGTCCGGCCCGCCGGCTTGGGGAACCAACGCAACGGGGTGTTCTTCCCACTGCACCAGGTCTGCGGAGCTGACGTGTCCCCACTGGATCAGGCGGTGGCGGGCGGAGTCCGGGTTGTACTGGAAGAAGACGTGGTACTTGCCGTCGATGTAGCTGACGCCGTTGGGATCGTTGATCCAGCCTTGTGCCGGACGCGGGTGGAAGCGCGGGAACGCCGGGTCGGGGTGCGTAGCCGCACGGGCGAGGGAAGAAACAAGAGCAAGGTCCGTCATTGGAATGCCTTTCACAAGGTGGAGGTTATTTGCCCGTACCTGCGGTGAGTCCGTCCTGCAGCGCACGCTGCCCGAACATGAACACCACCAGCGCGGGAATCATGGAGAGGACAACACCGGCCAGCACCACGGAGATGCTTCCCGTGCCGAGGTTGCCTTGGAGCGAGACCAGGCCGAGCGGGAGCGTGAAGTTTTGCTCGGAGATGGTCATGATGAGCGGCCGGAAGAACTCGTTCCAGTGGAAGTTGAAGGCCAGAATGCCCACGATCGCCAGGCCCGGCATCGCCAGCGGCGCGTACACGGAACGGAACGTCCGCCAGGGTGAGGCGCCGTCGATCGCTGCCGCTTCAGCGAGGTCAGCCGGGAGTCCCATGAAGTACTGCCGCATCAGGAACGTGCCGAACGCCGTCGGGATGGCCGGAAGGATCAGCGCGAGCAGCGTGTCCGACAGGCCTACGCCGCGGATCAGCATGAACACGGGAACGATCGTCACCTGCGCCGGCACCATCATGGTGGCCAGCACAATCGAGAACAGCGCTCCACGTCCCCGGAAGCGAAGGTGCGCGAAGGCGTACCCTGCCAAGGCTGCCGTGACCATCTGGCCGATGGCGATCAGTCCGGTCACCAGCGCACTGTTCAGCACCAGCCCCAGAATGTTCAGCTGCTTGAAAACCTGGCTGTAGGAGGTGAAGTCCGGGTTGAGCGGCAGGAAGGCGGGCGGCAGTTTGAAGGATTCCGACGGCGGCCGCAGCGAGGTGGACAGCGTCCAGAGCACGGGACCCAGGACAAAAACGGACGCGATCAGGAGGGCGACGATCCGCCAGGCTACGGACCAGTCGCGCTTCTTCCGCAGGACAGGCCGGGCCGTGCTTTCAACACGTTCAGAAATGGTGGTCATGGCTGGCCTTACTGGTAGAAGACGAATCGTTTGCTGAGCCGGAACTGCAGGGCCGTGATGGCCATGATGATCAGGGTGAGGATCACGCCGATCGCCGAGGCCTGGCCGAACTCGAGCCGCTGGAACGCGGACTCGAAGATCACCATCACGGCTGTCCGGGTGGAGTCGCCGGGACCGCCCCGGGTGAGCACGTAGGGCTGATCGAAGACTTGGAGGGCGTTGATGATCGCCATCACGGAAGCCACCAGCGTGGTGGGGCTCAGGAGCGGCAAGGTGACGTACCAGTGCTTGCGCCAACCGGTGGCACCGTCCAGGGACGCGGCCTCGTAGGTTTCCACCGGAATCGAGGCGAGGCCGCCGATGAACAGCAGGAAAGAGAACCCGAAGTTCTGCCACACGTAGACAAGAATCACGACGGCGGCAGACCCGCCTGGCGTCGTCAGCCACGGAACCGCGGGGATGCCGATCAGCGAAAGCAACCAGTTCACTACGCCGAACTGCTCGTTGAACAGGTAGCGCATGAAGATGGAGACCGACGCCGCGGACAGGATCAGCGGGAAGAAGAACGCCGACCGGAAGAAGACCCGGAGCCAGGCCGGGAGCTTTTCCTGGACCATGACCGCCAGGCCCAACGCCAACCCCAGTTGGAGGGCCACTGCCACCACGACGAACACGATGGTGTTGAGGAAGGACACCCGGACCGTGGGGTCCTGGACAACCTCGGCGAAGTTATCGAAACCCACGAACGTCGGGGCCGAGATGATGTCCCAGCGGAAGAACGCGAGCGCTATGGAGGCCACGATCGGCAGGAGGGTGAACAGGCCCATGCCAACGATGGTTGGGGCAAGGAAGGCCCACGGAAGCCACCGTTGCTGGACCCGGCTCCGTTTGGAGGCTGGACCGCTTCCGGGGGCCGACGCCCGGGCATTGCCCGTAGGGGTACGGGTGACAGTGCTCATGGCTGCCTCCTCAAGGCCAGTTCAAGATCGCGTTGCATGGATTCGAGTGCTTGTTTGAGTTGCCGCTCGTCCCCGCTGACAGCCAGGGATACGTTCTTCATGAGGGCGGTCTCGACGGCGGCCTGCTGGGGAGGTGCCGGGATGGGGCCAGTGGTGGGGAACTTGTCCAGGGTGTCGTAGAAGACGTTCCAGTGGCGGGGTCCTGTGCCGGCGTAGAGCTGCTGGTTGGCCATGGACCGGCGGGCCGGGGTGGTGTTGGGCGTCGGGAAAATGATCTGCATGGCTTCGAGGCTGGCGCTGAACTTCACCCATTCCCAAGCGGCGTCCTTGTCCTTGGCGGTCTTCATGATCGCGTAGCCGGCCGTGCCGAACTGGTGCCGCTGGGTCCGCCATTTGGGGAAGAACTGGACGTCGAATCCGTCCTCGGTCATCCCCGCCTCGTGGAGGCCTTGCACCCAATAGCCGCCCGCCGGCGTCGTACCTATGCGGTTGGAGGCGAAGAGACCGATCAGCGAGCTTCCGCCGCCTTCTTCGGGCCGGACGCCGAGGCCGTCCTTGACCAGTCCGCGGAGGTAGTCGAAGGATTCGAAGACGCGGGGGTCATCGGCGTTGGGCTCGAGCCATTGGTAGCCGCCGGAACGGAGGCTGCGGGAGGGATCGTTGCCGTAGAAGCCGTCCCACAGCCATTCCCCGCCGCCGGACTTTGTTTCCTTGAGGAAGCTGGTGTCATTGGCGTAGAGCCACGGGACCACTCCGCCGAAGAGCCGGTTGGTCCAGTAGTACGGCGTGAAGTCGGCCGGTTTGGCCTTCTTCATCGCCGCGAGGGTGGCGCGGAAGTCCGTGTGGGTCCAGTCCTCGGCGGGGCGTTCCAGCCCGGCCGCGCGCAGGGACGCAGTGTTGTAGTACATGTTGGCTGCGTTCCAGTCGATGGGAAGCTGGAACAGGCTGCCCTTGTACATGAACGCTTCCACCAGGCTGGGGTGGACGTCCTCGAAGTATTCCTTCATGTCCGCGGCGTCGCGACGAAGGTAGTCGTCCAAGGGGTGGGCGAGCTTCTCGGCGAAAAGCTGGGCGCCTTCGGTTGCCACGTACACAACGTCCGGCGGGGTGCCTGCGGCCACCATGGTGAGGATCTTGGTGAAGAAGTCCTTCCAGTCCACGGCTTGGATGGCCTGGACTTTGACTTTGATCTCGGGGTGGACCTTGGCGAAGGCGTCAATGACTTTCTGGCGGGCTGCGGCGTCCGCGGCGGTGCCCATGATGGCGATGCTGAGGCTGTTGTCTCCCCGGCCGGGGATGTCTGTTCCCGTGAGTCGCGGCCACGACGCCGCCGTCACTCCAACAATCCCGGCACCGAGGGCTGTGAGGGCTGTCCTGCGTGTGAATTGACGCAAAGGCCCATTGGTTCCCGGCATTCTGAATTTCCCTTCCTAACACGTGTTAGGAACTGTAGACCCGCCACCTAACACGTGTCAAGCGTCACAGGAAAGTTGCTTGAATCTCACCATCGCCCCCGCGGCGCGTGTGCGGCTCACATGAGGCATCCAGCGAATTATGGCAATGTAGGAACAATGAGTTCCCAGCAGTTCCGGGTAGGCGGAAGGTCGAGCAAACGGCCACTCAAGGAGCGTGCAGCAGGCGCGGGCACGGGCTTCTTGTTCTGCCTGCTGACCGTCGCGTGCATGGTCGGTTTATTCGCTACGTACTACTTCTTTGTCCGCACCACCATGGGGCAGTTCATCGACGAGTCAGCCCTGGTCGAGGCGAAGGAACTCAGCGGCTCGGCGGGCAAGGCCTCCACGGGATTCCTGGACGCGCTGCCAGTCACTTCCCTGGTCATTGCCGCCGTCGTGGTTTTGTTCGTGACAGTCGCCCGGCAGCGCTGGACAGCCGCGGGCATCGCCGTCGCGGCCTGCATAGCGGCCAACGTCGCAACCCAGGTGCTGAAGTTCCTGATCCCGGACCGTCCGGACCGTGGCGTCCAGACGCTGGAGCTGAACTCGCTCCCCTCAGGGCACACTACTTTGGCCGCGTCAGCCGCCGCCGCGGTATTCCTCATGGTTTCGCCGCGCTGGCGCCCCCTCGCCGGCTTCCTTGGCAGCACGTTCGCGGTGGCCACCGGCGTTTCAACGCTCATCAACCAGTGGCACCGTCCCGCCGACGTGGTAGCGGCCTTCCTCGTGGTGGGCGCAGTCATGCTCCCGGCCGGGTGGCTGATCCTCCGCAGCGGAAACCAATGGAACCTGTGGCGTGGTTACGGAGAGCACTGGGCGTCCTCCCGGCTGTGGGTGATGCTCACCGTTTTCGCCGTGCTGGCCGCAGGCGCCGTTGCCGCGTACTCACTGCTCCAAGTCATGCCCGGGCTCAGTACGGACAGCACCGTGGACTACTTCTGGGCCGGCACTGCGTTTATTGTGCTCGCCGGCTACCTCTCCGCGCTGGGCAGCATCTGGCTGTTCGGCATGGCGGCGAGGAAGCGATGAGTACGCAGACATGAGACGCCCCTGGTGGCTACTGCTCGCCTTCGGCGTTGTTGCCAGCGTGACGGCTGCCAGTCAATTGCTGATCGGCCACAGCAGCTTACGGTTATGGGCGTTGGGCATCATGGGGATCGTTGCCATCGTCTTTGGTGTTCTACAGTTCCGGCGCCGAACCCTACGCCGGCGCCCTCAGGCTAGGGCATCCGGTAGAGGAAGGCCGCCATGGCATCACGGTTGATGGGTGTGAGCGACACAAGTTCTATCTGTTGATATCGGTGCCTAGGGTTTCTCTGACTTCGGCGGAGCTGTATCTATCACACGTCGTTTTACGTCCGGCGGCGTTGTTTCCGACTGGAACCCGGCAGCGGCCAACCCGGAAGCCCAATCGCCGTGGCAAGTGGCCAGCTCTTCGAACCATGCACGCACCAGTTCCTTGGGCGGAGGCGTGTGCCCATCCCCAGTGTCCGGGCCCCAGCGGTCCATCAGCATGTGCAGATTGGGTGAGCCGCCCACCGCGTCCACGAAGGGTAGTTGATGGTTTTGGATGTGGAACCAGTCCTTAGCGTTCTGTACCAAGGCAACCGTGTGATCGAAGCCCGCCGAATAAGCAGGGATCAGGTTGTGAGCCACGGAAGCCGGGAGCGCAGTCATCTCCGTGTCAGGCATTTCCCACGCTTCTGTCATGTAACGCCCCACCGCACCAGGATAGAAGCGCGAGATCGAGGTCTGGGGATTGATTGCGAGCGCCAGGGACGTGGGGAAGAACCTGGACAGTGCCAGACTGGCGTATCCGCCGGCCGAGCTGCCGAAGAACACTACGTTGTACCCACCGGTTTCCCTCACGATCCGCCGAATAACATCCGCGAGAATTTCCTGGAGGTCCGGCTGCTGCTTTGAACCCGCATACCAACCGATGTTGAAGTCCTTCGATTTTCGAAGGCTTGGATCCGAGATAAAGATCTTGTTCACTGGGAGTCCTGCCGTGACCCCCTTGCCCAGGAACCACGGCAAACGCACGTCCTTCTCTGCCGCTCCATGGAGGCAAACGAGCGTGGTGTCTGATTCAGCAGGAATGTTCAGGATTTCCAGTGGAAGCCCCTGGTACTGGATTTCAATTTGGCCGGCAGGGATTTCATCCGCGGACAGGAACCCTCGAAGATCCGCGTAGGTAAAGGACTCGGCGGTTTCAGGGGCTTGGTTTTCTGGCACCCCGGTAGTCTAGCTGCGGCTGTCTGGCCTGCTCGAACTCTGTGACACCTCCAACAAAGCTCAGTAATTCCTGCGGTGCCTCAGCCGGGTATCGCTGGGCAGCATCTGGCTGTTCGGCATGGCGGCGCGGAAGCGATAAAGCACGACGGCGGGTGGTTGGGCGTCGCTACAAATTCCGCCCCTTGCCTATCCGGCTGAATATAACAAGGCTTCACCGTATTACTTCCGAGTAGTAGATTCTGCGCTACCGCGCCCGGCCACCAGATACCGGGTCCGATCAGGGAGATGCATGAAATGCACACAACGCACCATCTGCTAACCAGGAAAAAGTTCAGGGTCCTCGCTGCCGGAGCGGCAACGTCGGCCCTTCTTTCTGTCGCGCTGACGCCGCCGGCACTGGCTGCCACAGCCACGGACACACAAGCGTTACGGGATGCTGTCTCGGCAGGCGCAATCGTCGATCACCTTGAGCAGCTACAGGCCATCGCGGAGGCCAACGACGGCAACCGCACTGCAGGTTCCTCCGGCCACGAGGCTTCTGCCGAGTACATCGAGTCCCAACTGAGGGCGGCCGGTTACACCCCGCAACGGCAATACTTTGATTACGTGAAATTCAACCTCACCGGCGAGGCCTTCGAACGGCTGACACCAACACCCCGCACGTACACGGCAGACGAGTTCGCGGCCATGTCCTACTCGGGTTTCGGAGATGTCAGCGGCACCGTAACGGCAGTAGATATCAACTTGTCCGGTGACCGTGCTTCCACCAGCGGTTGTGAAGCTGCTGACTTCGCAGGCTTTACAGCGGGGAATATCGCCCTCATCCAGCGCGGCACCTGTCCCTTCAACACCAAGGCCGTGAACGCCCAAGCTGCCGGAGCCTCGGCGGTCATCATCTTCAATCAGGGCGACGCCGATGACCGGCTGGACAGGGTTGACGGGACCTTGGGTGCTCCGACTGCGGGTAACCCGGAGGTAACCATCCCGACGGTAGGCACGAGCTTTGCCGTTGGTGAGGAACTGGCCGGACTACCGGGAGCCACCGCACGGGTTATGGTTTCCGGCGACACTGAGCCGATAAAAACCTTCAACGTCCTGGCCGACACCACGGGCCGGACTGACCGCACCGTGCTGGTGGGCGCACACCTGGACTCTGTTGCCGAAGGCCCCGGCATCAATGACAACGGCTCCGGCTCGGCAACCATCCTGGAGACTGCCCTGCAGTTCTCCAAGCTGGGCATCACCCCCGAAAACAGGGTCAGGTTTGCTTGGTGGAGCGGTGAGGAGGACGGCCTGATCGGTTCCGACTACTACGTGGCGCAGCTCAGCAAGGCAGACCTGAAAAACCATGCCTTGAACCTGAACTTCGACATGGTTGCCTCGCCGAACCCCGTCCGCTTTGTTTACGACGGTGACGGCAAGCAGCTCGGTACGGCCGGTCCCAACGGTTCCGCGCAGATCGAAAAGACCTTCCTGGACTACTTCGCTTCGCAAGGGTTGGCTACCGAACCTACGGAGTTTGACGGACGTTCGGACTACTTCGGGTTCATCGAGAACGGCATTCCTGCCGGTGGTCTGTTTACCGGTGCCGAGGAGATAAAGACTGCCGAGCAAGCTGCCGTCTATGGTGGCACGGCCGGTGTTGCCTACGACCCCTGTTATCACCAGGCCTGCGATGACATCGACAACATCAACACAGCTGTTCTGGAGCAAATGGCGGACGCCGTTGCCCATGCTACGTTGACGTTCGCCATGACGCAGTCCGCGGTCAACGGTACGGCCAACGGCAAGGGCGGAAAGCTGAGCATGGAGTTCAGGGGCAGCAAGGCAGTCCGCTAGCCTTCCTACCTACCCAGTCCCGGGCGGCTGCAGGTCTACCGAGAGGTGGATCTGCAGCCGCTCTCTAATAGTTCCTGCGGTGTTTCAACCGGGGTACGGCAATGGCGAAAACGATCGCCGCGGCAAAGCCCAACAAACCGGTCGCCCACACCCCGGCTGCGAGGGATACGGCGGCCGTCAGCCCTGAGAGCAGCACGGGGCCACCGGTTGCCCCCGCGTCAGCGATGAAGCGCCAGATCCCCAGGAAATGGCTCCGCCCGTTGTCCGGTGAGAAGTCGGCTCCCAAAGTCATGATCAGCCCGGAGCTGATGCCGTTGCCGAAGCCGATCAAGAGTGCCACCAGGAGCAGCGGAACAAATGCGCCCGTGAACGGGATCAGGACCAGTGCAGCGCCCATGATCACGGTGGACGGGACGGCCACCCATTGCCGGCCCTTGCGGTCCATCAGCTTTCCCGCCGGGTAGAACACCAGCATGTCGATCGCGCCGGACAACCCGAAGATCAGCGAGGCGTGCGTCGCATCCATCCCCAAGTGGTCAGCCCATAGCGGGATAACCACCTGCCGTGATGCCCGCAGTGCGCTGAGCAGCAGTATGCCGAATCCCACGGACAGGAACACCGCGGCATGGGACGCGGCAACCTGCCGGAGCGTCGACGCCGGTGGTACCGGGCCGCCGTCGGACGTTCCGGGAGCCACGAGCTCCGGGATGGTCAGCGATAACGCTGCGGCCGCCATCATCCCGGCAAAGCCCACCCAGTAGGCTCCGCTGATTCCGGCGAACTGCATGACGGCAGCACCGATGAACGGGCCGATGAAGATGCCGATCCTGGTGACCCCGCCCAGCGTCGAAAGTGCCCGGGCACGGTACATGACGGGCACGGCCTCGGTGAGGTACTTCTGCCGGGCAAGGTTGAAGACGCTGGAACACATGCCCACCAACGTCATCGCCGCCGCGAGCAACCAGATACCGTGCTCAAACTGGGGTGCAAAAGCAGCTGCCCCCAGCGCCAAGGCCCCTGCCGCACCTGCTCCGACAATGGCCCAGCGTTCACCAAACTTGATGGTGATGATCGAGGCCGGGATGTTGAAGAGCCACGATCCAAGACCGATCAACGTGACGATCAATGCCGAGACAGCAACGGAAGCACCCAGGTCCCGCGCTGAAAGGGCAATGACCGGCAGCACAGCCCCTTCACCGATACAGAACAGCAGGGCCGGCCCGAAGGCCGGGAGGGCCACGCTGCGAAGGCTGAAGTTTTGGTCTGCTCGGGTGCTTGTCATCCCCTTCATCCTAGGACCGCACCTCAACGGTTTGGCTTCCGCCATGGACAAAGTGGTTGGAGCATACTTAAAGACATTGACCGGCAATGCACCTTGGTGAGGAGGATAAACGCGACATGTCAGTAACACGCGGGCGCTCTGGTAGCGCGAAGAGCAAGACCCATGCGGCCAACCAAGCCTTCACCTTGGGCAGCTCGGTCAAAGTCCCGTTCGGAAAGCGCACCTTCGATGCGAAAGTCATTGAGTGTCATAAGGACCGGGTAACGGTAGAGATCCATATCGAAGGGGCAAGTGACCCTCTAATAACCTCCTACAGGTCGGATGAAGTCACGACGACCTAGCAGCGCGGTTGTTGCGGTCCCGGAGACCGGGACCGCAACAACTATCCCTCTAGCCCCGCGTTAGCGACGGAGCGCTACGGTCTTCATGCGACCCGCCACAGTGAGCACCAGGCCGAGCAAAGCCAGTCCAACGGCCCAGAGGATGAAGCTCTGGTTCAGCCCCGTGGCTGCCAGTCCGGCGGAACTTACGACGGCGGCAGTTGACCCTGCGCCCATCGCACCCTTGGTGCTGGCGGAGGCTACAGTCGCCGTGCCCGCCATAGTGTCGTTGAAACCGGCTGTAGCGCCTGAGATACCGGTGTCGAGACCGGGGGTTGTGATTACAGTGTCGACTCCACCGGTGCTGCCACCTCCGGTTGAGGGGCCGTCAGTGCCGGGAACGCCGGTGCTGGGACCGCCGGTGGTCGGTGGAGTATCAACAGGCGGGTTCACAACAGGCGGTTCGACGACCGGAGGGTTCACAACAGGCGGTTCAACCACAGGAGGCTCAACTACCGGAGGGTTCACAACCGGCGGCGTTACCGTTCCAACGGATTCCCCACCAATGCCTACCGAAGTCGATCCAAGGGTCACCGGGGCGGTGATCGGAACGATGACCTGCGTTCCCGACAGCAGCCCGTTGTCTCCGGACGTTGTTCCGTTCGTGCCCGGCGCAGCAGGTGCGGAACCTGCCGACGTACCGCCGGCAGTAACGGCCACGTCGCCCAGCACACCGGCCGAAACCGAACCAACAGTCACCGGCGCAGTGATCGGCGTAACCACCTGGGTTCCGGAAGCAACACCATCAGAACCACTCGTCGTCGCACCCGGCGCCGCAGGAGCCGAACCCTCCGGAGCCGCCGACGTACCGCCGGTAGTAGCGGAAGAATCGCCGCCAACACCCACGGCAGTGGCCCCGACATTAACAGGGACCGATATCGGAGCCACTACCTGAGCGCCGGACGCGATGCTGCCATCTCCCGACGTCGTTGCCTGCGCTGGCGCTTGGGCCGGCGCAGCCGTTGTTGCAGCGGGTGTTGTAGACGCCGATGAGTCCCCCAACAGACCCGCCGATGTTGAACCGACAGTCACGGGGACCGTCACCGGAGCAACTATCTGCGTGCCGGAGGCAATGCCATCCGACCCGCTGGTGCTCGCTGCCTGCCCTGTGGGGGCCGGAGCGGCAGTTGTAGCTGGGCCCGTCGCAGTGGAGCCCCCCAGCAGACCCACTGATGACGGGCCCAGGTTTATGGGCGCCGTAACCGGAGCGACAATCTGTGTCCCCGAGGCCACTGACGACGAACCGTCGGTGGTGGGGCTCGTCGATGCGCCTTGTGCCGGAGCGGCAGCCGGAGCAGTCGACGTCGCGGACGAGTCTCCCAAAAGGCCCAAAGCGGTTGATTCCACGTTGATGGGGGCCGTTACCGGAGCCACCACTTGTGTTCCGGAAAGGACTCCGTCCTGGCCGCTCGTATCGGCGGCATTTGCAGCTGTAGCACCGACGGCGATCAGGCCCCCGGCAAAGCATGTGCCAATGAGGCACCTGCGGAATGTTGCATTCATTGTGATCTTCTCCTGAAGGTCTTTGTTCCCAGAGACCGCCCGATTGCCGGATGGTCCGATGTCCCGTCTGCCGTGCTCGCAGCAACGGCGCGGTGGGGGAACTAGTCAGGAGATGAGCCGGGATCAAAAGACACCGGCTTGGGATGCTGCTGGTCGCCTGCGGATGCGAAGCCGGAGATAAGGCTCGCAGGGATGATGAGGCTGCCGGCGAGGACCGCCGCTGCCTGGTTCGGAGGGCCGTTGGAGGAAGTTCCCGAGCCGGCTGTGGCACCGGAAACAGGGGTACTCTCAGGGCCGGTCGGAAGGTCACCCGGGACACCACCGCCGACGGCGGCAGGTACGGATGCGCTCGTCCCGCCGGACACGGCTGCCTGGTTCCATGAGGAGGTCAGCGGGAACCGCAGAAGACTTGGAACAGCTGAGCCTCCGGCAAGGAACGAGGTGTCGCTTTGCCCGGCATTGCCCGCTTCCGGGGCTACAGGGCTTGCCGTTTCAGCGGCGGAAGGAAGTACGACGGCGGGTGGTACCGGGGCGGTTCCCTCAGGACCCGCCGGGGTCAAAGGCGCGTCGGAACCGCCTGTCCCGGGGAGAGCAGGAAGCGCCGGACCTTGTCCCGTCACTGGAGGAATGACTCCGTCAACGGGCGGAATCACGCCGTCGACCGGCGGAACCACGGTGTCCACGACGTCCACGATCGGCTGCACAACGGGCGAAGCTACGTCCGTAACCGGTGCCAAGCCTATGGGCGTCACAACCTCGTTGACCGTCGGTACCAGTTCTCCGACGGCGTCATCCACCGTTCCCGTCACGGGCGTAACGGTTGAATCCACTACTGTGCCGAGGGTGCCCGGCGAAACAACTTCGTTGACCACCGGCAGGGTGCTCACGACGTTGTCTGCAGAGGCAACCACCTGTTCAACCACGGGTGTCACAGCGGGAACAGGCACAGCGACCCGGGTGGGTACCGCGGGCTTGATGGCCGCCGGCAAAGGAAGGTCGGGCACCGGAACGCTGACTGTTGGAGGCGTCGACTTCGGCGACACAACGCCGCTGACGGCTGCTCCGCTGCTCTTTACCGCACCTGTTGTCGCGGACAGCGTTTTGTCCAGCTGCGCGGAGACACTGCCTCCGGCAGACGACACGGTGGAGGTCACTGAGGATTTCAGTTCGCCCAGGAGTGAGCCGGAGTTGCCCGTATCGGCACTGGCTGCGCTAGTGGAGAGTGCCACCCAAGCGGCAGCGCCGGCTCCTGCGATCATGACGGAGCGGAGAATCCGAGCAGCACGCGGGAACGCGTGTATGGCCTTCATCTCGACACCCCCCAGGTAGTCGCAAACCGATGGTCGACTTCATCCTAGGACCGGCTCAGCCTGCTAGTCCATGGTTTTTGGGGGTTTAAGGCGAAGTTTTTGTAAGTAACCTTTGCTTACGACGGGTAGAAGCCCGTTTTCTCCGGCCCGAAATCTGCAGACGCAAGTGAGCCACCGGCTGCGCGCCCCTCCGCTTGGGTCTCCTGGAGCCGCTTGATGAACCAGCGGGATTGTTCCGGCCCATAGGGCAGCACGGGGATTGCCTTGGTGGCGTCGGCGGGCATGTCCCGGATGGATTGCGTCGCCTGCCGGACAGCGGTGCTCATGGTGTTGGCCATGGTCTTCACGAACTCGTCGCTCGCGGGCTTTCCGTGGCCTGGGACCAAGTGCTCATAACGGTGGCGCAGAGCTGAAATGTGCCGCAGCACATCTGCCCATTCCTCGGGGTAGGAATCCTCGAAGGACGGGTGCGCCCCCTGCTCCACCAAGTCTCCGACGAACAGGGTCGAGTTGGTGCCCACCAGGAGGTCGCCATCGGTGTGCGCCCGGCCGAGGTAGAACAGGGTGGCGGTGATTCCGCCCAGGTCCACCAGTACAGGCTGGTCGCGGACAATCGCATTGGGGACAACGATCTCGACGGCGTCGCCCTCCCCCGCAGCCATCTCCGGCTCGTTGGTGGCGACGAAACGACGTTGAAGATCGCCGTCTTTCTCGATGGTTGCCGCACAGTTGGCGTGCGCCCAGAACTCTGTGACGCCGTCGTCCGCGAAAACTGCGTTACCGAAGAAGTGGTCATAGTGTGCGTGGGTGTTCACCACAACCAGCGGAAGCTGGGTCTTTTCACGAACTGCTGCGAGGATCTCGCGCCCTTGGCGTGGCCCGCAACCCGTGTCGATCACCATGGCGAGCTCGGAGCCCACCACTAGTCCGGTATTGAGTAAGGACCCCTCGGTTTCCAAGACGTAGTGGTCCGGTCCGAGTTCTAGCCAAGCTGACAATGAGTTCTCCGTATCCATGCAAATCCGGCGATGTTCAGGCCTCTACTCTACCCGCGCGAAGCTGGGAGATCGCGGAACGGACACCCCCGGACCTTGCGATCTACAGGATGGCGTTCATGATGTTCCAGCCCGAACCGACCTGGTATGAGCGGAAGAATCCGTTCGAACCGTAGCCCTCGTAAAGGAACAAGTTGCCGGAAGCATTCCGTGCAAGCACGTCCATCTGGCCATCGCCGTTGAAGTCCCCCGGCCCTTCAATGGCCGTCATGACATCCCAGCCCCAGCCAATTTGCTTGGCTGCGAGCCAGCCGCCGGCCCCGTTTCCCGGGTACAGCAGAAGCCCTCCGGACGAGTTTCGTGCCAGGACGTCGGCGTTGCCGTCACCGTTGAAGTCGCCCGGGCCGTCGATGGCAGTCATGACATTCCACCCCCAGCCGATCTGCTTGGCGGCAAGCCAGCCACCGCTACCATTGCCCGGGTACAGCCAGAGGACGCCGTTACCGTCGCGGGCGATGACATCGGCTTTACCATCTCCGTTGAAATCACCGGGAGCTTCAATGGCGGACATGACGTTCCAGCCCGAACCGATCTGCCTGGCAGCAAGCCAACCACCGGAACCGTTCCCCGGGTACAGCCACAACGCGCCCTTGGAATCACGGGCGATGACATCAGCTTTGCCGTCGCCGTTGAAGTCGGTGATCTTGGTGGCCGGCGAAGGAGCCACCGGAGGGTTGCCATCGTAGGCAATCAGGGCTGCCGCGGCATCCACCAGCCCGGCTCCACATCCTCCGGTGCAACCGCCGGGAAGGGGCCGGGCATTGTCTTTGAGTTGCTGCTCCAAAGTAGCCGGAGCCAGGGAGCCTCCTTGCGCGGAGATCAGGAGAGCGGCCACACCGGACACGTGAGGGGCTGCCATGGAGGTTCCCTGCACGAACGCGTAGGCGGGCTCCGCCTTCCCGGTGGTGCCCGTGTTGTAGGTGGACAGAATCCCGCTCAAGGGGTCCGTTCTCATGTCGCCGCCGGGCGCCGTAACGTCTACGTTGCTTCCGTAGTTGGAGTAGTACGTCCGGGCTCCGGCCCTGTCGCTGGCTGCGACTGCGATGACGTTTTGGCAGTTTGCAGGACTGAAATCGGCGGCAGACTTGTTGGAGTTTCCAACCGCCGCCACCACGGCCGCTCCTGAGTTGTGGGCGAAGTTAATTGCGTTTTGGTAGGTGGCGGAACAGGCGCTGGCGCCTGCAACGCTGAGGTTGATGACCTTAGCCGGATTGGGGTTGACCGGTACGCCCGTCACCACGCCACCGGCAGCCCAGACGATGGAATCGGCAATATCGGATGTGTAGCCGCCGCAGAAGGACATCGCCCTGACGGGAAGGATCTTCGCTCCGGGAGCCACGCCAGTGACGCCGCGGCTGTTATTTCCCGCCGCTGCAATGGTTCCCGCCACGTGAGTGCCGTGCCAGGAAGATTTTTCGGCCGGGCTGTCTACCGCGCATTCATCCGCCGGAGCCCAGTCACCCATGTCAGTGGGATCGGGATCCCGGCCGTTCCCGTCGCGCGCGTCGGCTGCGTTGGCGATCATGTCGTACCCCGGGAGTACGTTGGCATCCAGATCGGGGTGCTGCGTGATGCCGGTATCCACTACGGCGACTACAACGCCCTCGCCGCGGGTGTAGTCCCAGGCACCTGTAGCGCGGATCCCGCCCGGGCTCTCCCACAGGTTCCACTGTTCGTTGAAGTACGTGTCATTCGGTGCAGCAGCGATCTGCATGACCGCGTCCGGCTCGGCATAGGCGACGTCCGGATCAAGCCGCAGGGATTGCACGAACTTCTCGGCTTCGACTGCCGAGAGCGGCTCATCGAGCTTGACGACGTGCCCGCCGGTGGCCGTGTCCCGGAGGCCCTTTGCGGCGACACCTAGTTTTGATGCCGCATTGCCCGCGGCTTCTTCCACTGCGGCTTTGACCGCTTGAACGGTGTTGTCTTTGATACCAACGATGAATTGGTCGGTCTTCACCTCGTCGGCAGGCTGCAGCGCCTGCGGTGCGGCCGGAAGAATGTCTCCGTCATCGGCCATCGCCGGCTGAACAGCAAACCCGCTGGCCAACCCGCCCGCCAAAAGGAGCGTGGCCGTGGCCATCCCCGTAAATCTCAGTGATTGCTTGGCGGGGCTCGTAACCATGATTCGGCATCCTCGGGACAGCGCGACCAACCATGGCGGCGGATCGCGGGCAGACTGGAGACCACCAGCTGACCCCCACCGAATTGTAAGCAGAAAATCCACCATCTCCAGTCGATGGAGATTTATGACAAGGCTCCGGGACTCACCCGAAGTCACAATCAGAAGGACCCCGACAATGTGCCGGGGTCCTTCTTAGAAACGAGGTCCTGAACTACATATCCGCGAGCGCGCCGCCCGGGTTCTCGATGCAGTCCGCCACGTAGCGGAGGAAGCCGGCGGCCGTCTCTCCATCGCAGACCCGGTGGTCGAACGCGAGCGTCAGCTCGGTGACCTTCCGGACGGCAAGCTCACCGTTTACCACCCAGGGCTTGTCGATGATCCGGCCCACGCCGAGCATCGCCACCTCGGGGTAGTTGATGATGGCCGCGGAGCCGTCAACGCCGAACACACCGTAGTTGTTCAGGGTGAAAGTGCCCGAGCCGAGTTCGGTGGGCGTCGCCTTCCCCTCACGCGCGACGGCGGTGAGTCGCCTGATCTCTGCGTCCAGTTCGCGGGCGCTGAGCTGATGCGCGTTGCGGACGGACGGTACAACCAATCCCCGATCGGTCTGTGCCGCGAAGCCGAGGTTGATGCCGTCGAACCCGACGATCTCCTGGGACCCGTCAGTCCCGGTCTCAAAGCGCGTGTTGAGCGCCGGATACTTTTTTAACCCAGCCGTGACAAAACGAGCGATGAATGCCAACAGCCCGGGGGTATCGTGCGGCGAGCGCTTCTTCAGCTCTGCACGCATGTCCAGCAGCGCGGTGGCATCCACGTCTACCCATACCGTTGCTTCCGGGATCTCCGTGCGGCTCTTGGTCATGTTGGCGGCGACGGCCTTCCGCACGCCGCGCACCGGGGTGCGGGCGGAAACGGCGAGCCCTGTACGCCCATCAAGGTCACCTGAAGCTGCAGCCGGCGCAGCAGCCTCGGCGGGAGCCTGGGCAGGAGCCGAAGGTGCGGCCGATGCCTCGGGGGCAGAAATAGCGGCCTCAACATCACGGCGCATGATCAGCCCGCTGGCGCCTGAACCGTTGATGGCATCCAGCGATACCCCGTGGTCACGTGCCATCTTCCGGACCAACGGCGAGATCACGGCGCTGAGCTTTCCGGGGATGCGCGTCCCGGCAACGGCCGGTTCCATGGGAGCTTCCGGAGCGGCAACAGAGGCCCCCGGGGCAGCAACAGGAGGAGCAGCATCAACGACGGCGACGCTCCCCTTCCGCGGACGGGTGCGGCCTCCGGTCACGCCACCGGGCGTCCCGTACCCGATGAGGACGTTGCCGGAACCGGCCTTCTCCTCAGTCCGGTACGTCTCGGCAGCGGCGGATGCCTCAGCGTCGGTGACAACACCGGTGGAGACGGCGTCGTCCGTCGCAGCGGGCGCTTTGGGCTCAGCCGGAGTGGCACCCACGGGGGCGATCGAGATCAGCGGCTTGCCGACGTCGAGCGTTTCGCCTGCTTGGCCGTGCAGCTCGGCAACCGTGCCCGCGTACGGCGAGGGCACCTCAACCATGGATTTGGCGGTTTCGACTTCGGCGATCGGCTGGTCCACCTTGATCTGGTCACCAACGGCAACCAGCCAGTTCACGAGCTCGGCCTCGGTAAGGCCTTCGCCGAGGTCCGGCAGGCGGAACACTTGCAGTTCTGAGCTCATGGTCAGTCCTCCCACTGAAGGTCGTCTACGGCGTCGAGGATTCGGTCGACACTGGGCAGGTAGTAGTGCTCCAACTTGGGAGACGGGAACGGAACATCGAAGCCGGTGACGCGTCGGATGGGCGCGGCCAGGTAGTGGAACGCCCGTTCCTGCACGCGGGCCACGATCTCGGAGGATACGGAGGCGAAGCCGTGCGCTTCAGCGATCACGACGGCGCGTCCTGTCTTGCGTACTGACGCGCAGACGGTCTCGTCATCGAAAGGAACAATGGTGCGGACGTCGATGACTTCCAGGGACCGGCCCTCTTCGGCGGCGGCCGCAGCGGCGGCGAGCGCGGTGGGGACCGACGGGCCGTAGGCGATCAGCGTCGCGTCAGTGCCGGGACGCGCGACGGCGGCGCGGCCCTCGGTGGAGGTTCCGGCGTCGTGCTCTGCCCTGAGCGCATCCAGGTCCACAAGGTCCTTGGACCAGTAGAGCTTCTTGGGCTCCATGAACATCACGGGATCATCGGAGTCGATGGCTTCCCGCAGCATCCGGTAACCGTCGGCGACGGTGGCGGGGGTGTAGACCTTCAGCCCGGCCGTGTGGGCGTAGTAGGACTCGGAGGAATCACAGTGGTGCTCCACTCCCCCGATGCCGCCGGCGTAGGGCACCCGGATGACCATGGGCATCTTGAGCTTGCCCTTGGTGCGGTTGTGCATTTTAGCCACGTGGCTGACGATCTGTTCGAAGGCCGGGTAGGCGAAGGCGTCGAACTGCATTTCGATGACGGGCCGCATGCCGTTGATGGCCATGCCCACTGCCATGCCGACGATGCCGGATTCGGCCAGCGGAGTATCGAAGCAGCGTTCTTCGCCGAATTCGGCCATGAGGCCGTCCGTGATGCGGAAGACGCCGCCGAGCCTTCCGACGTCCTCACCGAAGACGAGGACGGAGGAGTCGGCACGCATGGCATCGGCCATGGCAGTGTTGAGCGCCTTTGCCATGGTGATGGACTGCGGACCGGCGGCTTCGGCAGTTGCAGCGGCGGAAGCTGCCGCGCTGGCCGTGGCGGCGCTGACGTTTCCGTTGGCAGAGGTAGTCACAGTCATTTTGCACCCTCCTCGCGGGCGAGTTCGTCAGCGAGCAGCTCGGACTGCTCCTTGAGCTGCGGCGTTGGCTTGGAGAAGACGTACTTGAAGAGGTCCATCGGCTGGACGGGGACGTCCTCGCCCAGTCCCTCCCGGAGCTGGGTTGCCACAGCTTCGGCGTGATCGGCGATGCGGCTGTTGGCGTCGTCATCCAAGAGGCCCTTGTCCGTCAGGTAGGCCTTCATACGGGTCAGCGGGTCCTTGGCCTGCCACTCGGCAACTTCGCTTTCCGGGCGGTAGCGGGTGGCGTCGTCGGCGTTGGTGTGTGCCTGCATGCGGTAGGTGTGCGCTTCGATGAGCAGCGGCCCCGAACCTTCGCGGGCGAGCTTCACGGCACGGTCCATGACGGCGAGCAGTGCAACGAGGTCGTTGCCGTCCACGCGTTCACCGGCCATGCCGTAACCGACTGCTTTGTGCGCCAGCGACGGCGCCACGGACTGGTGGCTCAACGGGACGGAGATGGCGTACTTGTTGTTCTGCACGAAGAAGATCACAGGCAGGTGGAAGACTGCCGCGAAGTTGAGGGCTTCGTGGAAGTCGCCTTCGCTGGTGGCGCCGTCACCGCACATCGCCATGACTACCGTGTTCTCGCCGCGCAGCTTCGCAGCGTGCGCAACACCCACGGCGTGCAGCAGCTGGGTTGTGAGCGGCGTGCACTGGATGCCGACGTTGTGTTCCTTGGGGTCGTAGCCGCCGTGCCAGTCGCCGCGGAAGATGGTCATGACTTCCACGGGGTCAACGCCGCGGGTCATGACGGCGACGGCGTCACGGTAGGTCGGGAACAGCCAGTCACCTTCCCTGAGGCACATGGCAGCTGCCACCTGGCAGGCTTCCTGGCCGTGGCTTGAGGGATAGACGGCCATGCGGCCCTGCCGGACCAGCGCGGAGTTCTGGTCGTTGACTCGACGCCCGACGACGAGGCGCTCGTAAGCTGCCAGCAGTTCGGCATCGTCCGGGGTGGGGTACTCGTGGCCGGGTTCGGTGCCCTGCTCCTCTTTGGAGCGGAGGGTTCCGTCGGGGTTCACCATCTGGATCTGGTGACGGGCGGGAAGCATGTAATCCTCGACGCTGATGCCGAATTTCCTCCGTACGTCAGCAGCCTGGTCTTCCACCGCCGTTTCCGTCACAGGGCGGTCTGCATGGATCGTCATTGGTCCGTCCTTCTCTGGGCACTATGTGCTTCCAGTATGTTCCTCCGGGATGTTTCGTATCCAGCTTTGGACGGAATCATGGAACAGCTTGTCAAGAAGGGCTATTCTGAAAGACGAATTGTAAATGTGAGCTGGGTAACGAGCCGCTGTTGTAGACGAATTGGAGTGCCATGAGTGAGGCCGAGGCGGAGCAGACCGCCGTTCCCCTGGACAGCGTGGACCGGGACATCATCCGGGAGCTGACCACGGACGGGCGCATGTCCATCACCCAAGTAGCGGAAAACGTCCACATCAGCCGGGCCCACGCCTATTCCCGCCTTGCCCGGCTCACCGGCGAAGGGGTGATCACCAAGTTCACGGCCTTGGTGGATCCGATCAAGGCCGGCTTGAGATCCTCCGCCTACGTCACGCTGAAGGTGCAGCAGCACTCCTGGCGTGAGCTCAAGGAGCAGTTGCGCGCTATCCCGGAGGTGTACCACATCGCTTTGGTGGGCGGTGACTTCGATGTGATTCTCCTGGTCCGGGCGACGGACAACATTCACCTGCGCCGTGTGATCTTCGACCAACTTCAGTCCATGGATGGCGTGCTGGATACGCAGACTTTCCTTGTTTTTGAGGACGTGGATACCAGGTAGGTTTCGTTCATGGCGGGCGCCTTGCCCGCGGAACCATAAACTGTCCCCGTGCCCACAAAAACAGCCGCGCTGCCCCGTGTCTTAACGCGGGTTCTTATGGCGGCTGCTGCGGCTTTTGTTCTCTGGCTGCTTTTGGCGATCCAGTTCTTCGCCAACCCTCCCCAAGTGTCCCCGCATCGCACTGATGCAATTGTGGTGCTGGGCGGCCTGAGCCGTGAGCGCTTGCCTGTTGCCCAGAACCTTCAGGAGGCCTTGGACATCCCCGTGCTGGTGGTGTCCACCACCGGGCTGTCCGGCAACCTTGAGGGCGACGCTTTGTGCCGCGAGAGCCAAGGAGATCCGGACCTCCTATGCTTCCGCCCGGAGCCGTTGAACACGCGGGGTGAGGCGGACGCCGTCGCGGGCCTCGCTGCGAAGTACGGCTGGACGTCCATCACGGTGGTCACCTCCGATTATCACGTGATGCGCGCCGGCACCCTGATGCACCAATGCGTGGCCGCGGATGTGCAGATGGTGGGCTCCGAACCGGACATGACGGCCGGGGCTTGGTTGGACCGTTTTGTGGTGGAAACGGGCGGGTTGTTGGACGTCTGGATGCAGCCGGAGTGTGACTCGGGACGCTGAATGCGGTGACCGGTCTTGTCATGTCGTCCTGACCGGGTTGGAAGGCGAAGTCAAATATTCACAGGCTTTCGAGTAGTTTTTCCGGACCTTGAAGGATCCGGTAAAACCATTGAGTATTGCCGCCCCTGCAGTCATTCTTTTGCCATAGGTCCAAGGTCTCAGCCCTACGAGTCCAAGGATCCGCCGTGGCCGTTTATAGAGCCGAGTCGTTCAGCCCTCCGTCTCCAAGAGCCCGTCACTTCATCGCTGCCGCCTTGGCGGCGGCTGCCCTTCTCCTAGGTTTCCTTCACGGCCAGCCGGCGCGCGCAGCCGTTACCCCTGTGTATCCGATCAGCGGTTACTTCATCTATGGAAGCACCAGCGACGCGGTCAACACCAAAAAACTCACTGACATCAAGTCCGTTGGCGGAGACACCGTCATCACCTTCGGTTCCCGTTTGAAACCAGCTACTCTTTCGAGCATTCCAACCGACTGCAAGATCTCCGGAGTCAATTGCGCTACGGCCGCAGCCTCGGGAGTGAAGGTGAAGAGATATTTCACCTATTCAGATGGCAGCTCGTGGGGTGCAAAGTCTTTCATTTGTGCCAGGGACAAGACAGTCACGGCTGGCTCTGTTGTCTACACGATCATGGTTTTGCCGGTCGAAGGCAGTGGATGCAATTCACCGAGCGGAACCTACGACGTTGTGGTCATCAACGGCGGAACCAATTCCCTTTCTGTGTCTGTCGGGAAAGCGGCCACTGATTTGGGCATGAAGTACTACGCAGGCCTCCCTGCTCCCATCAATCGCACTGACGTCACCTACCTCCCGGATCTGTCCTACCAAGCCACATTGTCGCTCTTCACTGCGCGGTTCCTGATCTATCAATCAAACGTGAACAACGTGCCAGGGCTGGCGGGCTTCTACCACCACACGGAGATGCCGCTGAGTGACGGGGCGGTGTGGGAACCCGTGCTCAGCCTGTACCGGATGCAGAATTCCAGGATTGCCCAATACCAACCAGGGCGGACAGCAGTGGTCAGTCCCTACATTGACTCACGGTCGGCGTTCTCGGGTCGGGTGACGGTCAGCCAGGCCCGCAATGCGGCCAACAAGATCGCCAAGACCTCAAACGGCGTCAAAATGGCTATTGCAGTGCAGGATGGAATGGGCACCGGCAAGGGCGGATCGTTCTTCTCAAGCGAGAGCAACAACAATGTCGACTCGTTTGCGGCGTCAATAGTCGGCAGCGGCTCCTGGGGCAGCAAGTACTTGGCACCAACCAGGGATTACTTCTGGGCGTTGTCCGAAGGCGTACGCGGAACGAACGCCCAGCTGTGGGCAAACCTGGAGGGCATGGCTCCGTTAACCTCCCAGAACCCTTGTGACAACAGCACCCGTGGACAGACCACTAAGGCAAGAATCGACAAGCAGGTGCAACAACTGGGAAACACCCCGGTGAAGGTCATCTCATTCATGTGGGATCCGTACTTCACCTGCACAGGAACGTGGACCCCCATGCTTGATCGGCTCAAGGCGGGCGGTACGACGCCTCTCATCACTGATTCCATCTTCTACGGGAACGGCGATGTTCTGGTCACCGGCCACAACCTCAGCGGCGGCACGATCAGGGTTCAGTGGACGGACACCAACGGCTGGGTGCAAGACAAGACCGTCACCGCATCGAACTACAACCCGTCCTACGGCAAGCAGCTCGGCATCAACCCACTCTTGGAGTCCGTCACCGCTAAGTTGGGCAACACCTCGCTGGGAATCGGTAAGCATTATTTCATCGACGTCGTGAATGGATCGGGCGTCAAGAACGACGCCCTGTACTCCGATCGCGGGTAACGCTCGTGCTGCTGGTGGCGCCGCACGCGGGGCCACCAGCAGCACCCGAGATTGTCGCGACCAATAGCTCTGGTGCAAGAATTGGTGATGGTACTGATTGATTCGCCATAGCTGAGGAGTGCGACGTGACGGACGAAATCCGGCAAACGGCAGCCGTACTGCCAGCTCCGCGGCACCTCCGCAAGCGTCGTCTCCGGGCTGAAATTCCCGCCTCCTTGATGACCGGAGCCACGGCTCGGAGCCGCGTGCCCCCAGCAGCCCAGGCGGAGATTCACGTAGACGACCGCCCGAGCCCTTCAATTGCTCAACGGAATAAGGAACGAACGCCGCCTGCGCGGCGTGATGAACACAATGGCCTGACGGAAGAGGCTGCGCTACAGCGAAAACGCCGCATAGCCCTAGTCATCGTGATCCTTGTCTCAGTGAGCATTCCCATTCTGGCCCTGACCTTGATATTTGGTCAGTAACGCTCCATCTCAGATTCACACGATTCAGAAGCAACAGTGGCTGTGAGATAGCATCGGGAAGTCACTCAACGTCACTTCCGGGGGAAATCCATGCCCAGCGTCATGCCAATCTTCGGCACCCGTCCCGAAGCTATCAAGATGGCTCCGATTGTCAGTGCCTTCCAAGAGTCTGCTGATTTCGACTGCATTGTGACGGTTACGGGTCAGCACCGCGAGATGCTTGACCAAGTTAATGAACTCTTCGGCATCGAACCGGATCATGACCTGAACATCCTCCAGCCGCGGCAGTCCCTGTCCGCCATCATGACCCGGACCATCGACGGCCTGGACAAGCTCTTCGCGGAAAAGAAGCCGGACGCCGTCATTGTCCAAGGTGACACCACCACTTCCACAGCCGGCGCCATTGCCGCCTTCTACCACGGCATCCCGGTGGTCCACGTTGAGGCTGGTCTCCGAAGCGGTGACCTTTTCTCGCCGTTCCCCGAAGAGGCCAACCGCAAAATCACAAGCCAGATCGCCAGCCTCCACTTGGCACCGACAAGCACCAGCAAAGCCAACCTGCTTGCGGAAGGTATCGCAGAAGAGGACATCGTAGTCACCGGTAATTCGGTTATTGATGCCCTGCTCACCACTGTGGACAAGGAGATCCCGTTCAGCGATCCACAGCTTGAAGATCTCGCTGCCAGCGGCCGGCGGATCCTTCTGGTGACGACCCACCGTCGTGAGAACCAAGGCGACGCAATGCGCGGAGTGGGCCGTGCGCTGGCACGAATTGCCGAAGCTGAGCCTGACCTGGTTATCGTGCTGCCGGCACACAAAAACCCGGTGGTACGCGAAGCAGTTCTGCCTGCGTTGGAAGGCAAAGAGAACGTCGTGGTGACGGAACCCTTGGCCTACGGTGAGTTCACACGCATGCTTTCGATGGCCCACATCGTCCTCACTGACTCCGGCGGAGTTCAGGAAGAAGCTCCGAGCCTGGGCAAACCCGTTCTAGTGATGCGTGACAACACTGAACGGCCGGAAGCAGTACACGCTGGAACAGTTGCACTAATCGGAACCGACGAAGAAACCATCGTCAAACAGGTCGACCGCCTCCTGAACCAGCAGGACGCGTTTGATGCGATGGCGAACGCCGTTAACCCATACGGCGACGGGAAAGCTGCAGAGCGGACAGTCGCGGCTGTAGCCGAGCTGTTGGGCGTCGGAACACGTCTTAGGGAATTCGGCAACACGCTCATTGCCACATAAGACATCATCTGCACGTACACCCCTCATAACTAAATTGGTGCTGCATTCCCTTCGAGCTGGATTCCTTGACAATGGCACGCAAGGACGACAGACCCCCAGGGCAGGCGGTAGCGACCAGTACAAAGAAGCAGGAAACCTTGACGCGCGAACTGAATCCCACCCCGATTACTTTGCAGGCCATTGTTGAGGGAGCATTTGAGAACGAGACCCAGTACCAGATATCCCAAGTGACTACTGCTGGGCTAACCATTGATTCCTTCGGGTACTTCAGACGTGACGCCAAAAAATTGATCTGCCTGCTCCCCTCAGCACAGCCCAGTGCCATTCCTCAGCAGAACCCTGTTTTTCATAGGTGGTCCTGGTTCGCTCACTTTCCAGACTGCCACATCCTTGCTCTAAGTGACCCGGCACTCTACTCCTCGCCGGAGATCCGTGCTGCCTGGTTCATGTCCCCGGAAGAGGACGCTATTGGCGCAATGGCACGGCACATCGAGATCATTAGCTCCTCACTCGAACTTGAGAATGAAGACCTTGTACTCTACGGCTCCTCAATGGGGGGCTTTGGCGCGTTGATGTTGGGTGCTGAGCTTCAGGGCGCCATGGCAGTTGCCGAAGTGCCACAACTAGACATGAGACGGTACCCGATTAGGGGTGCCATCCGCTCACTCGAGCGTCACGTGATAAATCAGGAACTAGAGACTTTTTATCGAGAACACCCCGAGCGAGTGAGCGTTTTCGACCGATTCGAAGAGCGACGAGTCGTGCCTCGGTTCAAAATAGTAACAAACCGGGCAGACACGGGCTTTCAGGAACAAAGTGAGTTTCTCAGTGAATTAGGGTCACTAAAGAGCGCCGTTGAATTTTTCTACGATAATGAACTGCACATAGTTTCCGAGGACATAGGCCACAAACCGCTGCCCACGTCCCGAGGTGCGCAGCTTGTTAGGGCTGCACTCAACCAGGCAGCACCTACGGCCCATGGTGTTGCAAGCACAATGGAACAGCCGAAAGATGATAGGTCCTATCAGGAGCTAATTGATTCGGCCGTAAAAAGCATTGAGCAAATTAAGTTCATTCGGGACGAGGCCGAGAAAGCACTTTATCTTTCTGCCAAGAGGGACCTCTACGCAGCGGCCAGCATCAACAACTCTGCCGATTGGCCATACCGCCGACTCTGCAGCTTGATCAAGTTGTGGACTAACTCCTTCAACCAAGAAATACTGGATTGCGCGCTGGAGGGAATGGCCCGAAAGGAAACGCTCGAGTCTTTCATCTACGCGTGTCGAGGTCTGCTCTACAACAATAATTCCGGTGATGCATCCAAGCTAGTGGATGAATTGATCAACTCGACAACTGATCCTGATATAGCTAATGTTGGTTTAATTTTCCAGTCACTTTGTGCCTATGAGTCCGGGGACTTTGATCGCTATTGCCAATTGATAGAAGCCTTCCGCGCCAACAAAGCCCAAGGATTCGAACCTTATATTGCTATCCCCGTGTCTACGGTCGTAACGTCAGGGCCCGAGTCTTTATCGTCGGATCCTAGTCCGGTCCGTCTCCTGGGTGTTGATATCGAAGTAAGCCAGGAATTGCCATCGCAAGCACGGTATGTAGTCAGCGCGTCCTGCGACGATATCTACTTCCGAAAATATGCCGAGTATCTCGTCAAGTCGTTCTCCTTAAGTTGTGCTGATGAAGCGGTGATGTACCTCTCCGTTGTCACAGATAAGCCTGATGAAATTGAGGAATTGCTGGGAGAGTGGGGCGCTAAAAGCGTTATTCTCAACCCCTTCCGCGTCGAGGTCGGCGAGAACATCGGCCCGGTTGCATCACTAGTTAGATTCTCCACGGTCTATCCACTCCTCAGGAGTCTAGATGTCCCCGTCGTAGTGCTAGACCTTGACACGGTGATAACTAAGCCGCTTAGCGGCCTGCTCGCCGCGAACCAGAACACAGATATCTGTTCTCGAATTCTCGGCGGTGGCGTAGCACCGTGGGAGAAATATACCGGCGGATTTGCTATTTTCAATACAACTGAGTCCGCGAAGACTGTCGCGGGATATATCGCATCGGCTGCCGACAGCGTAGCTCGGCCCGGCTCGAAACAATGGTGGATTGACCAGAACTGCTTTGAAGCTGGTATAAGGATGGTCCATCAAGCTGGCCATGATCTGTCCATCACGAACGTTATGTCCGTAAGAGATCAGTTCTGCGTTATGCCTGTGGGGAGCGGGGATGCCAAGCTCCATGCCCTCAGAGCAGCCCTGAACACGTTAGCCTAGTTTAGTCCCCCGGGGACTCATACCTACGGTTCTCGCTGACGTGCCGTGATGAACGCTCCCCACGCATTCATCACATCCAGGACTGCGAGCATTGACGGTTCTTCACGGTTCATGGTGAATATTCTGCCGTGTGGCTATTCGTGCCGCTGTTCTGGCGGCATTGCGCAACAGGATATCGTTTTGTAATTGCGTCCGTTGGTGAATCCCCGGCCTGTCCTATTTATGTATTTGATTGCGGTGTTGTTTGCTCCTAGTTTCGCCGTAGTCGCCCCGGTGACGATGCTGACTTCGATCTCCCTCCACCACCCGGCAGACCGTACGCCACAGTTGGTTCCTTTCGGCCGTTCGGCTTTCTCGACCGGGCGTCCACGAACCCAGAGGGCCGTGTCAGCGGCCCTCATCAGTCAACGCGATGGGCAACCAGTTCCGGTGATGGCATCGACAATGATCTGCCACTGCCCGGGGGCCTCTCTCGGAATCGTGGCACGGTGGACGGGCAGATTAGAGATGGCCATGGTGGCCTCGTGGCGTTGACAAGTAGGCTCGCTTAAGGCTCGTAGCTCCTGGCTGTAATGACTGCGTAAGGAACGACATCACAGCCAGGCTACGAGCCCCTCAGCTCTCACAACATGAAATCCCGCTTCACGACGATCCGCAAAGAGCCCTAATGCCTGGTCGGACAAGGTCAAAAGGATGCTGGTTCGGTCGTGGCAGCCTTAGCTAGAGCACTGTATGCGGATGTGTTCTAGGCTGAATGCGCAGGACATTCATACCAGCAGAACCAAGGACACCTTTGTCTCTGACAACACGAAGTCAACTCCTGACCTCCGCGAAGAAACCCCATTCAGTAGACACAACTAGCGACCAAGAACTTTCAGTTCTTGTGGGATAACATTCGTTGCGGACGATTGTCTTCGCACGCGCTTTGCCGCTTCACGAGACTTCGCTGAGAACAAACGCTTTGAACGCGCCAACCGCAGGATGGCGTCGGCGATAGCTTGAGCGTTCTCGGGCTCCACCAACTCAGCACAATTATCATCCACGAACTCGGGAATCGCTGCGACTCGGGTCGTGATTGGAACGAGTCCCGATGCCATCGCTTCGTCCCTAGACACCCCGTGCGTATCCATCCTTGAAGGACAAAGAAATACCCCGTATTGCTTATGCATCGCAGAGATTTCATCTTGGTTCAAGAAACGCTTATCCAGAATAACATTCGAAAACTGCTGTAAGGGCTGAGTTAGATCATCAAATAAGGGACCGTCGCCCACGAGCCTGAACTCCATGCGACTGAACTCTTCTGTCGCTGAAAGCAACAATATTGCTTCGACCGTCAAATCATTCGCATAAACCGAAGAGGCGTACGGCCTTATGGAAAGGAACCTCATTCGCAATTCAACAGGCTTGTTGTGATAGCTAAATTTTGATGTGTCGACGGGGTTAGGAATGACCGCAGACCTCGGCGGACCACTTTCAAGCGCCAAGTCCTCTAAAGCCGTGTCCATTAACCACCTCGAGACGAATACTAGAGTGACGTTCTCCTGCGCTTCAGAGATTACCCGCCGCCAAAGGGCCAACCGCTGCTCGCTCGAGATCTTCGCCTTTTCAATCTGTTCCTGCGTAGAATAAAGAAAGCGACGTCGAGACCACTTCTGAATGTCCGCACCGTGAGCCCAAATTGCCACATGCGGTCGGTGGGCAAGATTACTCACAGCCTTCCACATTTCCTCGTTCAGGAAGTGAACCGAGATCGATTGATGTCGCCCATCAGCAAGTACAGATTCAAGTGCTGCACAAGATCCAGTAATTACAGTCATTCCCTCGAACTCGCGGAAGCGCAGAGGTGAATTCTCATCGAGTACAAAGACCTCGGTTGGAACACCAGACTCTGCATAACGAAGAGCCCTGCTGTGAACAAACGCATTTTTGTAGAGATCACCATAAGCCGGGTATCTGTTCGTTATTACGAGGTTGTCCGCTCGACAGGCAATGAACACAGGATCGACGTCCTTATGCGCCCAGATAATCCTCCGGAACGAGCATGCGCCGGCCCCAGACACGCGAATGCCGACCTTCAAACTCGCGGCATTGTTCGGAATACTCATAACATGGTTCTGGTTAGACGGCCGGACGTGTCCAGATATTTTGGTTCCAGACTCATCGTAATAAATCATAGCAACTTGCAGGTTTAGACCAGGCTCCGTCTCCACATGGAATTTGAGCTCATCATCCACAATCAGAGAAGAAAGGTCTAGCAATTCCGCGGCATAGATATAGTCATGGACGCCGTCCGCCATGGTCGATTCGAATGCCCACACATCACCCTCAACCATGGTCTTCAACCCCGGCCGAGACCTAGTGATAAACATCCCGGCCAATTCAGCGCCGGTGATGACCCTTTCGGTTTCCCCGCCTCCGTTCGACACCTCAATGCTATCGCCTGCGGCAACGATTTCTTCGAGGCGCAGCCCCTCATCGATTTCACCGCTGGACACTTCCGGCAATGCCGCCGGAGCTAATCTGTAGCCACCACGGCAATAGTCGAAAACTTCTGCTTCCATCATGCTTTTATGATCGAAATATGCGCGTCTCCGCATTCGCAGTAGCCGGTCCAGGGGACTGGACAGTTCGCTCGGCTTGAGGACGAGGCTTGAATGTGCAGGAAGACTGCCCACCGCCGTATATGCGGATGCTCCCGTCTTTAATCGCAGAATTCGGCCTTTTGCACGGAAGTGAGAGGACTTGCCCACGACCGCTGCGTTCGAATACCGCCCTGCCAGAGACAGGTCCAACAGGTAATTCGGTCCATAGTAATCATCCGGATGCATGATGGCAGCAAAATTTCCAGTCGAAATAAGGTTACTCAGTGGCTGGTCCGATATGGAAGAAATATGCTCTATCTTGACCCCGTCGGCGGTATGTTCACCCTTTAACCACCCAGCATCCTCGGTATATAAACGGAGGATGACGTCAACGTCAGTCTGACAATCAACCCCTACCTTCACCCGAGCAACTTGGTCGTGGCTGCTAACAAGGGCGAAGACTGTGATTTTCGGTCGAACAATGGATACATGCTCCAAGCCAACCTTGTCTAAAATGTAATTTAGTCTGTGACTGTATGTATGTTCACGCATGACCTTTCTGAGACCTGCGAGTTTTCGTCGTCGCGCGGTCCATGCGTCTTCTGAGGATAGTGCTTTTACAATTTGGTGACCGCTGTCGGATACATGTGTGATATCGCCAAAGAGTAGCTGTACGCCGCGTGAATAATTACTCACTACAGTCGTATTCGAAGCCAGGAGTTCATAAACGCGGCGAGCAAACATGGATTGCGACTCTTTGACGGAGTTGAGATTAATAGCATAATCATATCCCTTGTAAGCAAGATCAATTTCCGAACTCTTCAACGTTCCAACTATGTGGCTCCGATATTCAGCCGGAAACTGATACTGCTCATCGGACTTTCCGAAGTTGCGATCAAAAATGTCCAAAGGGACAAAGCTCGGGATTTCCGACATGAAAGACTCTAGATCACGGGTTCGTTCGGGGTACCGTCTGTAATACGCGCCAGCAAAGCAAATCCCTTCGCTTCGTTGGAACGTTTCTATCGGGTTATGCAGCACTGGCTGACATGCGAAAGGCAAGAAATGAACTCTACCGTGGCCGAGGTCAGCTTTATAGCGCTGAACACAATCGATGTCTGTTGTGAAGACAACATCCGCTAGCTTCGCCGTATTCAAGAAAGTTGAATAATGTACCGGGTCCTCCTTATTCCATAGAACCACAGGAATGTTTCTTGCGCTTGCCCACGCAACTATCTCGCGTATCTCAGCAGCCGTTTGCGCAACTTTGTTTCCCCAGGCATCCCCCTTGCCGCGCCATGCCGACTCGAGAAAGACAAGAGCCGGAGAAAATGTTTCCAGTTCGGAGAGGTAGTTGTCCACACTTAGTTCAAGCAGCTCGCATTCAGGAGCGAAGGATTGCACCGTGAATTCGTCCATGATCGCCGCAATCCTGACTCCGGTTCGGCTAGCGCTTGCTGACAACTGCAGAGCTGCAGAAGAATCGCCATCGGGCAGCCAGCGTTTAGTACGCAGTTCCGCTGCGCCGTTCACAAACGGCGCCGAACCGTCCACATCAAGGTTCGGAGCATCTTCACGGGCGGCGATCTCACCAACCGCCACATCGTCCTCTTGCTGGCGGCCTCGGTGCTCTCTAGCCAAACGCCCCAAGTGCAGGGGTAGCGTTCCCAAGTTGCGGGGGGACTTCAAAGCGTCTCGTAGTGATCGTCCCAGTCTGTACGTGACACTGGCACGCAGATCTCGCAACTTGTGTTCGGCTAACTCCAAGGCAACCTGGAGTCGTTCGATTTCGGCTAAGTGTGATTTCTCTGCTTCGCACAGCTGTCGCTTTTGGGCCTGTAGTTGAACACTAAGAGTAGAGTTTTCCTTCTTGCCAGCAGCTAGAGCGTCCTGGAGCACTTGTTTCTCGCGGTTTGAACCTTCTAAGGCGCGCTGAAGTCTCGACACCATCCCCGTTTCTTTTACAAGACGAGCCTGTACTGCTCCGACCTGGTGCCTGGCCTCAGCAAGGGAAGTTTCGCCTTCTGCGAGGCGACTAGAAACTTGCGTCAGCTCGGAGGCTAGTGCCTTCTCCCGACGCAAGGACAAACGAGCCCTAGCCAAACTCAGCGTGGCGTGACGACGTAATTTGGCAAGGTCTGCTTCCGTGCTTTCGACTTCCTGCTGCCACGACCGTCGCTCTTCATCGTGGAGGCCCGATTGTAGTGACGCTTGCGCGTCAAGCCTAGAAACCCTACCCGTCAACTCTAGTACTTGCTTTTCGGCAGCCACGGCGCGGCCGCGCTCCAGGCGCAAATTCTCGCGTAGATCCTGCAACTCCGCTGCCAATGTCTCCGCTCGCCCGTGCAGCTCGCTTTTCTCGGTGCTTAGCTCAGTCTGCTGAGCAAGCGAAGCTGAGATTTGGAGTTGAAGCTCAGAAACGACAGATTCAAGCCTTTGCTCTCGTTCATTAGAAGAGAGGAGATCTGATTCTAGCTTCTTTATAAGGTTCGCTCGATAATCTTCCACCTTTTTCGACAGGCGTATTTGTTCGTTCAGGGGAGATAGTTGAGCACTTACCTCACGGTATTTCATGCTCGCTTCACTTAAGCTTTTTCGGAGCTGCAAAATAAGCTTATGATCATAATACGAAGCAGAAATCTGCTGTTTGACGATTTGCTCAAACCGCCCTCGCTCAACTGACGATGTGGCAAAGCTGAATCGGTGGGTTGGAGTTGCATTGAACGTTGACACATAACGGTACTCGAGTTGTGTCATCCACGTATGAATCATCTCAAAGTCTTGGCGTCCTTGACATTCCACGTAGATTTCAGGCCGATCTCTCTCGATCAGGTCTCTAGCCCCATTGAGCACATTTATTTCCATGCCCTCCACGTCCACTTTGAGGACTCTAACGGGCTTACCAAAATCCATCGTATCTAAGCGAATAATCTTGGCACCGCCTTCCCGGGAATTTGTCCTCTCCAGGCGCTGCGCCCCTCTGTTGTTTTCTGCGGTCTGGACTATCCGCCCGAAGCCCTCGACGTCGCCAACGCCGACCTGATGAACTTCAACAAGGTCATCTACTTCGTTTAATGCCACATTAGTTCGTATGACATCGCAAAGTTCAGGGTCGGGTTCAAATGCGTGCACTTCGGCCCCGACAACGCAACTTAGATAGAGGGTATGGTTTCCACAGTTTGCGCCCACGTCCAGGACGAGGTCGCCGGGTTTTAATCCTTCGCCCATGTCAATCAGCATCGCCTCCTCATATGGGCGCTGCGATGAAGCTATGGTCTTCTGAATGTAATCCGTCTCTGCGTCTGGAAGGGAAAGACGATAGACACTGCCGTCGACGACAATCTCGGTAGGGCTCATCCTTCGCGGCTACCTGCGAGCGTGGATATCCGTTTGTCGAACGAACCGCGAGTGTCGATCACCCTCTTGCCATCCAATAGTTCTGGATCGATATCTTTGACCGCGTCGTGATCTACCAAAACGAGCACTACATCAGAACGCATGATCGATTCTTGCACCGATACGAGTTCCACGTTCCGGCGGTTGGCAAGCTTTCCCGGCAACGCTTCAATGTGAGGCTCTGCAACGTTAAGACGGCGGCCAGGCAGGACATCGGCCAGTTGCAGAGTGATTTCTATTGCCGGAGACTCGCGAAGGTCGTCTATATTGGCCTTGAACGCCAGACCAAGAACGGACAATTCAGCGGTGTCTGGGAGGCCAGCGAGAGCCGTGGTCGCCTGAGCAATCACCCAGTCAGGCTTCGCGTCATTTACTTCCCGAGCCGTGCGGATCAACCGGGACTCCGTGGGAGCGGCCGCAACGATGAACCAAGGATCAACTGCGATGCAGTGCCCTCCCACGCCAGGTCCTGGCTGCAGGATATTAACCCGCGGATGGTGGTTGGCAAGGCGGATGAGCTCCCATACGTTAATCCCGAGCTTGTCGCTGATGACAGACAACTCGTTTGCGAACGCTATGTTGACATCGCGGTAGGAGTCCTCGACCAGCTTCGCCATCTCGGCAGTAACGGCGTCCGTCGTCAGAATCTCGCCTTGGCAGAAGACCGAATACAGATGCTTAGCAGCCTCAGCTGCCTCTGGAGTCATGCCACCTACGATGCGGTCGTTAGTGACCAGCTCGATCATCACCCTACCGGGCAAGACGCGTTCAGGGCAGTGAGCAACGAGGATGGCGGGACGAGACTCTGAACCGTCAAGGCTGAGATCAGGACGGAGGTCTAGTATGTACCTCGCCATGTGTTCAGTGGCCCCGGGAGGAGAAGTTGATTCAAGGATCAGTAGCTCGCCCCCCTTCAACTGCGGTGCGATACCGCGCGCGGCTGATTCAATGTAGCTGAGGTCCGCGGAACGGTCCTCCTTAAAGGGAGTCGGCACGGCGACTATATAGGCTTCGGCCTGCGGAGTGGAAGTCGTGGCTTTGAGGTGGCCCTGGCTTACAGCCCCGGACACGTGAACACCTAGGTCGGGTTCAACAAACGGGACCTCGCCCGCGTTGACGGCGTTGACCGTGCGCTCACTGACATCGACGCCTATAACTTCAATGCCGTTCGTTGCCAGAATGGCGGCCGTTGGAAGGCCAATGTAGCCAAGCCCGATGACAGCTACGCGATTTATGGTATTCAAAATGCTCCCCACATTTCTGTTGTTTAAGTTAGACAGTGACATGCTCTACCGGGTTGCCCCAGAACTCGACGTCTCCCGTGGAAAGGAGCTGATCGTCGGAAGCAGTCCATGTGTGGCCGGAACCCGACCTGTGGACGAAGTAGTTATATCGGTCGGAGGCGTAAATTTTGCCCCCCGCATCGCTAACTGAGCGTAGGAAGGCTGTATCCTCACCACGCCCGAGCTCCGGAAAGCGGTGCCGATCGAAGACAGACCTTTTCGCCATGATGGTTGATCCGATGACCATGTGGTGAAAGCGGTGTTCCATGCCTTTGAACCTCTGTATCGAGACGTTCCGGCCCTGAATATACATATAGTGGGCCAGTTTCCCGACCACGTCGGCGCCGGAAAACATTAAGGCATTTACCTGGTCACGAAGATAATGCGGACCGTAGTAGTCATCGTCATCCATCTTCGTGAGGATCGCTCCGCTTGATTCAACTACACAGAGATTCAGGCAAGCCCCCAGGCTGAGCGTCCGTGGAGCCTGAAGAAGCTTCACCTGCGCCACACCGTACTTCTGCCGCAAGTTCCAAATCTTCCACCAACTGGGTTTGAAGCCGTGCGTCAGTAGGACCAGTTCAACTTCCACGCCCCGCTGCGACCCAATTGTGCGGAAGATATGCTCCAGCTGGTGAGGCCGAATCGTTGATACCAAAGCGCTAACAAGCTCGGGCTGCACCGGTCGGACGCGGTGCGGAAGCGCCAACCCAACCACTTTCTCGGCCCGGTGGGCGTAGGTATGCTCGGCCCAAATGCGGCGTTGCGCCCTATGCACCGACCGGTCATTGAGCTCCGGACTCCTCATCAGCGACCTAATGGTGTTGGCCGCTTCATCTTTAGTCTCTACGCTATGAATCTCATTTGCCGGAAAAAACCTGGGTAAAGCGGGACTCGGCATCGTGACAACAGGGGTGCCGGACGCGGTGATTTCGAAGATTCGACGTGCGCACATGCTCGGAGAGTCAATGACAGAGTTGACGTTCAGGAAGACTTTGTAGGCCTTATACGCGGACAACATCTGGTCGTAGCTCAGCGAACCCACAACCCGAGAATCATACGGAGCTGGGAATTGGTAATCAGGGTTGCCGCCAAGCTGCCTGGAGAAAATTTCGAGGCCATGTTTGACCCTGTCCGAGCCCTCCATTGCACCATCGAGCAGTACCTGCATCTGTTCGCGCCGCTCAGGATACTTGTGCGCAAAATACATACCCGCGAACGCTACGTCGCGTGAATGCCTCCCGCCTTTAGGGCGCACAGGATTATGAATGGCGGGCTGAGCAGCAAACGGCAGGACGTCAATGCGATTGTGCCCCAGCGCTTCTCTGTAGGCCGGGAGCTTATTCTCGTCCGAAGTAAGAACGACGTCAAACTCACGCGCCGCCGGCAGAAAGTCCTCGAAATGCGGTGGATCTTCCTTGTTCCAAAAGACCGTGGGAAGACCGTTTTCCCGGCACCAGTGCATTAGATTCAGGAACTCTGGTTTCGGACCGCTAGTTCCAGTCAGCTGATAGCGCCAGGAACCGTCATTACCTTCCCACGCAGACTCGACGAATAAGAGGTCGACACGAGTCTCCTCCAGTTGCTCGCGCCAACGGTCCTTAGACAGGAACACCAAGTTCCACTCGTACGAGAAGGCCTTGGCCGAGAAGTTGTCCAAGATCACCGCAACCGTCAGGTCACTTCTACGGGCGACAACTCTGGGGTAGTCAAAGGGTGGAAATGTCAGCTGGCGTTTCTCTGCGCCCACTTTTGGCGTTGCATTACGGGCACTGACGTTTTTTCTAGACGTCCTTGTCGCCGATAAGGCGCGTTGTCGCTTGTGCCACGTCCGGAGCTGGGTAAGCCCCCCTGAACGAAAATGCCAAGCGGCCTTCCGCAAGTTCTCAACCGTATGGATCATGCTCGGCTCCTACGCATTTTGCTTCTGGCCAGTACTTCTGTCATCTGAAGATTGGCCCGTGCTTCGTCCCGGATTCTGGCGGCGGTTATGCCGTTACCCTTGGCTAAATTGCCCGTGAAATCTTGGTAGGCCTTGACAGTTTCCGCCGGGTCGCCGTCCATGATCATGTGCCCCATGTCTAGCCACACGACGCGGCTACACATATTGGTGATCGTGTCCAGCGAATGGCTCACGATGAAGACACACCCTGCCTGTTCGCGCAGTTGGTCCATGCGACGTTTGCTTCTATCCCCAAACTGGGCGTCACCGGTATTCAGTGCTTCATCCACCAGCAGAATCTCAGGATCGATACTCGCAGCGATCGCGAATCGGAGCCTAGATGCCATACCCGAGGAGTAGGACTTCATGGGAAGGTGGATCGAGTCCCTCAGGCCGGAAAGCTCTACGATACTCGTAAATTTTTCCTTCACCTCACGGCTGCTCATCCCCATGGCAAGACAGCCCAGGATTACGTTCTGCTGACCTGATAGATCGCCGACTAGCGCGGCATTAACTCCCAACATAATCGGGGTGCTTGAAGCGAACACGGCGCCCGATGAGGGACGCACCTGTCCACAAATCAGCTTCATGAGAGTGCTCTTACCAGAACCATTTCGCCCGATGATTCCCACTGATTCACCGCGCTCGACGACAAGGGACAATTCATGCAAGGCGCGTACGGTGACAGTGTTCGGCCGCCGAGTTAGTCTCCTAAAAAAACTTATGTCCCGGCGTTCCTGGGTGACAGCCTCGGCGTCTGACGTCACGACCCGGTACTCCATGGCTGCCCGATCCACCACTACGCAGGGGTGCCCCTCAACATCCAAAACCTGTTCAGCTACGACCATAAGATTCTTCCCCCTGCCAGAAGAAGACCATGCCCACCAGGAGTGCCCCAAGGGCCCATACAGCAAGAATTGCCCATGACTGCCACGCCGGTGGCTGAGCATAGAGCACACAGTTGCGAATTATGTCGATGACGTTGAACAGCGGATTCAGCTTCAACAATGCCAATAGTTCTGGGTGAGTGACAAAACGTTCGTACGAGTAGAAAATCGCGGATCCGTACATCCAAGCCCTCATGAAAAAGGGCAAAAGGTGAGTCGCATCGTGGACCCGGGAGATAATCCTCGCCAGGATAAGCCCGATACCCAGATTGAAGATGGACTGAAGCGCAAGTGCGGGCAGAATCATTAGCCATAGCCAGCTTATTTCTTCCACCGGCGGCACCAGCGTAATAATCAAGAGCATCGCAAGAATCAAGGGAACATTCGACATCATTTCCCGAATGTTCACTCCAATGGGAAGTGTTGCCCTGGGAAAGTTAAAAGCTTGGACAACCGCTTTGTTGCTGTGGATTGACCTCGCGCCGCTGGTGATCGCACCCGAAGTGCCTTGGAAGACGAAGATTCCAATCACCAAGTAGCCTACGTAGTTCTCGATGCCATTACCGGTTTGAAGCAGCAGGCCGAAAATCACGTAATAGGTGAGCCCATTGAAGATCGGGTTCAACAGCAACCAAGCACTACCCAGACGGTCCCGGCGGGTACCGCTCTGTACCCTGGCCCGGGCATCGTAGAAAATGAACTCGCGGAAATCCCAAAGCTGGACCAAGTAGTCCAAGAACTTCGGTCGAGCTCCTACGCGCGTTAATCGCCGCATGTCGACAGCCAACGGCTGCACCACTGCTGGCTCCGGCATGACTGCCTTCTTAGCCGACATCAGCTGGCCCTCCTCGTATGGTTAGACGCCAAAACTTCATAAGCCTGCACGCACGCCTTCGCATTCGCTTCCCAAGTTCGCGTCGCCAAGACATGCTGTCTGCCTGCTGCGCCCAGCCGCCGGCGCATGCCGTCGTCCTCAAGCATCTCGAACAACACCTCAGCCAGCCCCACCGGATCCGAAGGCTCGCCTAGCCGCCCGTTGACGCCGTCGTGCACTATCTCCTGCAACGCGTCCAAGCGGCTGGCCACCACGGGCCGCGCCGAAGCAAGAGCTTCAACAGGCTTCAGCGGCGTAACGGAACGGGTCACGGACAGGTCCTTCCGGGGCACAACGAAAACGTCGAGTGCCTGATGAAAAAGTTGTGCTTTGTCAGCGGGGACCCGTCCTGGGAAAAGGACGCTATCTATAAGGCCCAGCCGTCTGACTTGATCGCGGAGGGCCGGCGCAGCCGTCCCGCCACCCACTACAATCAGCTTCAACTTTGGCAGTCGCGGCGCCAGCAAAGCAAATGATGTGACCAGATCCTCAAGGCCTTCGTAATCCACCAAGCTGCTTATGGTTCCGATGTACAGGGCATCCGAATCAAGCCCCAAGGCGCTGCGGGCCTCCGCATGAGTTAGTGGTTCATCAAGGTAGGCGCCGCCCACGGCATTGGGAGAGAGCAGGATTCGCTCTTCAGGGACTCCTGCCGCGAGAATGTTGCGCTTCATCGACTCGCCAAGCGTGACCACCAGGTCAGCACTCCGCATGACGTCCGCTTCCCGCTCGGTGAAAAGCCGGTACCTCTCGCTGCTCTTTGCCTCTGGGTCCCGCGTCGACGCCCAAGTATCAGCCAGCTGGCCGCGGACCTCATAAACCCAGGGAATTCCCAGTGCGCTGGCGACTTCACGTGCTACCAAACCGTTGACGAAGTGCGTGGTGGTGTGAATGACGCTGGGGCGGAACTCGCGGGCCACTTGGAGAAGTTCCTCGGCCTGCTGCTGTAGGCGTCCGTCCATCGATTTCGCCATGGTTTCAGGCAGCAGCCGTTGGTACCGGACACCGTCCACAACGTCCGTGTCGCGCGCATTCAGAACACCGATCTGAACCGGGTACGCCAGACGTGTCACCGCCAAAGGTTCCCACCCCTCCCGCGCCTGGGCGCTGAGGATCGAGTGGCTGCGTCGGGCGTAACCGCTTCCCGTATGAGGCACGGAATTCGTCAGGAGGTGAAGGACCCGACGTGGTTCCGGCTGCATGCTGGTGCTGGCCAAGGATGGCCGCCAGCCCTGAAAGACCCGGAGCTCAGATTCGAGCCGTTGACGCTGCTTGGAGGCGTTTCCGGGCTGCCCTCGCAAGACGTCGACGGCGGACGTCATGTCGCCGTCGTACCATCTACGCCGTGCGGTGGTCGCCGCGAGCTGTGTACTCTCAGTTGCGCGGGAAAGGAACCTGTCCGCCCACTCGGTCCGGCCGGCGGCAAGAGCCACTTCGGCTGCTTTGCGCGCGTGCTCTGGAGTAGGGCCACGCCTCAAGGCATTTTCGAAGCGGCGCTCCAACCCGGCGTCGTCACCGGCAGCATGGCTGGCGAGCAAGAGGGCAGCACTGCTGGACTGCGGAGCGAGAGACGCCAGTCCGGACGCGGCTGGCCGCACGATAGTCGAAGGCAAACGCCTAAGTATCTGAAGCGCCAGAACGAAAGGAGCCTCAGTCAGGTGATCCGCGATGGTGGTGGCGGCAAGCCTCACATTCCTCAAGATGCTCATGAAATCTTCTCCCGGCTTGGGATGCAGGAGTCACGGCCAAGCAGACTGGCAATGTTTCCCATGTACTGGCGGGCCAGCTCAGCATAGTCGGCGTTGTTTTTGACCCATTCACGGCCGCTTCGCCCGGCAGCCAACCGTCCGCGGTCCTGGGACAGCTCACGCCAAAGCTGGGCAACAGCTTCCGGGCTCGCGCCTACCACGTCGCCGCCCCGGGCGTCTTCAACAATCCGTTTGGCTTCGCCCTTGACGATCGCTGTTACGTGGCGGCCCACAGCCAGCACTTCGTAAGTCTTGGACGGGACGGTGGTCTCGAAAGATTTCCAGTCGTCGCGCAATGACACGATGCAGGTATCGGCCTCACTGTACTTCTCAAGCACCGCGGGTCCATGAAGTGGGGGGAAGAAAGAGACAGGAGCGTCGAGTTCCCGGGCAAGCTTCACAAGCTGTTGCCGGTTGGTTCCACTTCCCACCAACGTGAGATGGAAGCCCTCGCCTAACAGGGCACTGGCGCGGATAAGGATATCCAGACGCTGACTCTTGCCGTGGTTGCCCAAATACAGGGCGTGGAAGACATCCCGCTCCAAAGCAGGAGGGTCCAAAAACGGAACCGTATGCAGGTCCAAGCCGTTGCTTACCGTAACAACGTTCCGAAGACCCCTGTCGCGCAGCGTTTGGGCAAACCCCTCAGTGACGGTGACAACCATGTCCGCCCGATGCTGCACAAACTCGACGGCCCGCTCTACGAGGCTCTTCACGCTGCCTTGCACCAGGCGAGCATCCCGGGCGAGGTCCGGCCAGGCATCCCGCATTTCGACGATGAGGGGCACCCTGCGGAACCGGGAAAGAACATATCCCGTTGCCAGGGTTGGAAGGCTGGGTGCCGTCGCAAGAATGGCGTCCGGTTTCTTTCCGCCCAAGCCGACCGGGACAGACAGGATCGCTGAAAATAGCTGGTCAACAAGACGAGCCACAGGAGACCTGCCCAAGTGCCTCAGGTATGGGACGCGCCTTATCCGTTCGCCGTGCGGGCCTGATTGCCGGCCGAAGGCATAACCTGCATGACGGCGGGGAAGATCGCGGCGGCCGTTCGGGTAGTGAGCCACCGGCGTCACTACTTCGACGTCCCAGCCAGCCCCGATGAACTCACGGGTCAGTGATGACCACCTACGTTGCGGAGGGCTGTGCTCCGGCCAGTAAGAGTGTGTGAGCACCATAAGGCGCGGAGGATTCGGCACATCGTTGCTCAGACTGCCGTCCCCTGTTCGGGAACTACTCATGGGCTACTTGCCGTTGAGACGGGGTCGGGGCATCCCTTTGGAACGAAGTGCACGGAAGTAGGCTGCGCCCAAGAGCAGAAGCACAGCGACAGTCAAAGCCTGAACGAAAGGATTGTTCTCTGCGACAGGAGCCAAGGCAGCTTTCAGGGGGCCCGCCACCTCCGCGCTTGCCACCAGGGGCGCCGTTGCTGCCTTCGTGGGCGACTGCGTCGGAGCCGGCGTGGTCACAGCGGGAGCCGAACTGGTTTCCTCGGTGGGGACAAGGGGCTCGACGATGTAGTTCTCCGGCTCAGGAGTTGCGGGCCCTGGTGCCGGCGGACCTTGGGGAACCTCGGGGACGCCTGGTGCTACGGGCGGTGGCTGAGCAGGCTCACCGGCAGGAGGCACCACGGGGGCTGGAACGGGCTCTGCTGGAGCCGGAACATTTGGGACTGGGGGTACCGGGTCTGTGCTGGGCTCCGGCTGAGGCTCTACGGGAACGGGATCTGTGAGAGGCGGAAGAACCACCTCGGGGAAGGTCGGTTCAGGTGCCGGGCTCTGGGAGTCCGAAGGGCCAGGAACTGGGTTGGTCTCCGTAGCCAATGCCGGGTGGGTACCCAAGAAGCCCAAGGAAGCGACCAGCAAAGCCAACCCTGCGGCTCGAACACGCCTGATTCCGGTGCTCAACGTTCCCCCTGTAGTTCTGACCTAGCTCGTTTTGCGGCGCCAAACTGGACCGACCACTGAGACAGGCGGCCGGGAATCACCCGATTCATGAAGGCACTCCGGGTTAGTTTATCGTATGGATTAGATCCCGACTCAGCGGGGATCCCTCTAGCCCGCTAAAAGCCCGCGCTATTGCTGCCTGGGCGAAGCATAGTTTTTAACTTGTTTCCGCTGATATCGCGACCAACTTTCCGAAGATCTGGAGACCGAAGGACGCATGCCCCCTACCAGCGATTACAGCAGGAACAGGCGTCCTTTCAGGTGGTGGTTGGCCGCTGGTTCCTTGGCTTCCATTCTCGCGGTGTTCCTGGTCGTCAACGGATTGAGTGGGCATACCCCTCCTGAAGGCCCACCCGCGGAGCAGGCCGAGGCCCCACAAGCAGTTCAACTACCGCACTACCCCATCAGCGGATACTTCATCTACTCAGCCCCTTCTGATGCCAGGAACCAGAAAAAACTGGAAGAGATCAAGTCGGTCGGCGGCGACACCGTCATCACGTTCGGCTCGGTGCTATCCCCCGCCACACTGGCGACGCTCCCCACGGACTGCAAGATCAATGGCGAGAACTGCGGGGAAGTTATTGGCTCCAAGCTCAAAATCGGCCGGTACTTCACCTTCTCGGATGGAGGCCAATGGGGCAAACCTGCGCTCCAGTGCCCGAATGACCGACTCGTTGAGGTACCTGGCAGGACCTACACTGTGATGGTTTTCCCTTCCAACAATGGCGGTTGCACAGCCAAAGACGGCGTCTATGACCTGGTTGTGGCAGGCGGCAGTCCCTCAACGGCGGCAGATCCCACCATTTCAGTGGCTTCAGCCGCAACCAAGTTGAACATGAAGTTCTACGCCGGATTGCCGGCGCCCACCAAACGGACAGATTTTGAGTACCTGCCCGACCTCAGCTACCAGAACACACTCCAGCTGTTTACCGAACGATTCCTTCGCTACCAGGCCGATCTTAATGACGTGGCAGGCCTCGCGGGCTTTTATCACCACTTTGAGATGCCTGTCACGGACAACACCTTCTTCGATCCCGTGGTGTCGCTCTACGCAATGCAGAACAAAGCCATTCATCGCGTGCTTCCTGACCGGTCCGCGATTGTGAGCCCCTACATTGAATCGCGGAGGAGTTCCGCGGCCATCACGCCAGCGGACGCCCGCAGGGGTGCTCGAAAACTCGCCGGGACTGCAAGCGGGCTGCAACTGTCCATAGCCATCCAAGACGGAATGGGAACCGGCAAGGGCGCGGCCTACAGAGCTACTGAAGCCGGGGGCAAGGTGGACAGTTTTGCGGCCAGCATTGTTGGCCGGGGAACGTGGGGGAGCAAGTACGCCGCACCGAACAGCGAATACTTCGATGCGGCTGCAGAAGGAGTCAAGGGCACCCAGGCAGAACTGTGGGCCAACTTGGAAGGCATGGCGCCCGCCACGGAAGCAAATCCCTGCGAGCAAAGCTTGCGCGGGCAAACAACGATAGACAGGGTTGATCGCCAACTCCAGCAAATGGGATCTACCAGAAAGATCATCTCCTTCATGTGGGACCCCTACTTCACCTGCTCGGGTACGAATCAGCCACTGAGGGAAGATCTCCAGAAGGGGTTGGCCACTCCCCTCATTACGGATATCTCAAGTGATGTGGTCAATGGCGGCGCGGTCAAGGTAACCGGCTTCAATCTGGAAGGGATTTCCTATGCCCTGGAATTCATCGACAAAAAGGGCGACAAGCATCGCACCACCGGCCAACCGGCAGTGGTCAAGGCATCCTTTGGTAGAGAACAAGGTCTCAATCCGCAACTCCAATCGGTGACGATCGACCTTGGAAAAGCGGCCCCACCCACGGACACCGCCTACCAGATTTCGGTCTCCAACGAGCGGGGATCTTCAACGGAAACAGTGCATCCAACGCCTGCGAAAGCAGCCGTCGGATAACCCGATATCACAAAATTGCTAGAATCATCTCTGCTGTTGCCAACATCAAGGAACAAATGACGCTCCCTACTGATACCGAAAACCCCTCGGCGGACTCACGCCCCCGACGCCAAAAGGGTGGTAACAAGACCGCCCGTAACGTCCTGCTGGGCTTCGCAGCCGCCGTGGTGGTCATTGGACTTGTGTGTGGCCTGTACCTTTTCAACCTTGCACAGACTTTCAACAACGGGACCACCAAGATTGACGCGGCATTCCCCGAGGAGTCAACGCGACCCCAAAAGGCTGAGCCGGTCAACGGTACGGCGGCCATGAACATCCTGGTCATGGGCAGCGACAGCCGCGGAACCGATCAGGTTGACTTGGAAACCGACGCATCCACTGACCAGCGCTCGGACACGCTGATGTTGGTACATATCCCTGCCGACCGCAAAAACGTGTACGCCGTCTCACTGATGCGTGACCTCTGGGTGGACATCCCCGGCAGGGGGCAGTCCAAGATCAACTCCGCCCTTACCTACGGAGGCGTTCCTCTTGTTGTCCAGACCGTCGAATCGCTGTTCAAGCAACGCATTGACCACGTTGCCATGGTCGACTTTGAAGGCTTCAAGGGCCTCACCGACGCCCTCGGCGGCGTGGAAGTAAACAACAAGATCCCATTCGCTCCAGCTTCAGGACCCATGAAGGGACATTTCTACGATGCCGGAAAGTTGACACTTAACGGCGACGAAGCCTTGGCCTTCGTTCGTGAACGCAAGTCCTTCAGCGACGGCGACTACCAGCGAGTCCGTAACCAGCAGGCTTACCTCAAGTCCATGATCAGCAAGATCATCGCGAGGGACACCCTCACGAACCCCGTGACCGTCAACAACATGGTCTCGGCCATGTCCCCGTTCGTCAGCGTGGACAAGGGCTTTGACGCTGGGGCTATTGGAAGTCTTGCCGTTGGGATGAAGGACCTCCGGGCCAACGACACCGTCATGTTCACCCTCCCGACCCTCGGGACTGGCAGCTCCCCGGATGGCCAATCAATCGTGGTGGCCGACAACCAAGCCATCTCTGACATTGCGGAGGCACTTTCCAAGGACCAACTGGGCGCGTACGTCACCGCTCACGCTCTGGAAAAAGGCAACTAGCCCCCTGTCAATCTCAGCAACAACTACCCCGCAAACCCCGGCCCGCTTAGCGGACGCCGGGGTTTGGCGTTTGTACTGATCCCCTGCGAGCACCTCTAATGTTCGGAACCCCGGTAGACCTGCCTGGCGACAACGGCACCTATAAGCGCGCCCGCCGAGTTGGCAATGACATCTGATAGGGCTGTGACACGCCCCGGGATGATCAGCTGCGTGACCTCGATGAACGTGGACGTGGCCGCGCCGAGAAGCAGCATCCGCCACCAGTTCCAACCGTCCGGCCAAAGGAAAGTGGCCAGCAAACCGAACGGGACGAACATGACGATGTTGGAAACGAACTCCACCCCAACGGCTGCTTCTTCGAAGGGAAGGCCCAATGCAGCAAGCCATTCAGCGATGACGCCGACGAAGCCGGTAACGGTGCTGGCTTCCTTCGACGGGAGAAATACCACCAAGGCTAGAGCCACGAGGTAGACGCCGAAGGCTGCCATGAGCACACGCCGTCCAAGTCTGGGAGTCCGGTCCCTGGCCGTAATCATTGGTCCAGCCTAATGGCCGGAACGGCTATAGACTGCTGCTGACGACGCTCCGGCGTCACTACTTTTGGGGGAAACATGATCGCCTTGACTGATGGTTCGCGCGCGCTCGGCGGGTTGAACCAACGACGACGGACGGCAAGGGCTACCGCCACATGTGGCGCGTTGACAGTGATGCTTCTAGCAGGCAGCAACGCCGCTCCTGCAACGGCCGACTCGGTGGTAAAAGTTGACCCGGTTGGTGACAACCCTGGGGGAATCGCAGTAAACACCTCCACGGATACGGCCTACGTGTCCACCATCGAGGGCATTTTCAGCGTGCGTGGGGGCGTGCCAGGCGGAGGACGGATCTACCAGCCCCGCGACTACTCGTCGCGACTCGCAGTGAATTCCGCGACTAACAAGCTCTACGCTAGCGACGCCCAGTCCCTGGCGGTGATTGACGGAGCAACAAACGCGGCGGCAGTGGTGTCAATCGGGGCAACCGCGGACGCCCTGGCCGTGAATGAAAAGACCAACAAGGTGTATGTAGGCACGGGGAACGGACTCACCGTTATCGACGGTGCCACCAACACGGCTACTGCCGTTCCCCTCACTGGGGGCGTCCAGGAAATAGCCGTCAACACCACTACGGACAAGACCTACCTGCGCTCAGCAGGAACGGTAAAGGTGCTTGACGGCAGCGGGAAGATCAGCCCGATCGTGGGAGCCGGCGGGGTGATCGATATCGCCGTCAATCCCAAGCTCAACAAGATCTACGTCGCTAACAAGGACAACTTGATGTCCATCTCCGGCAGCACCGACACGATCACGAGGTCGCTGGGGTTCAGCAGTTCGATTTACCAATTGGCCGTCAACTCCGTCACGGACAGAATCTACGTAGGCACTGCCACTAATTCCGTAGAAGGATCCGTTCGAGTGGTGGACGGTGCCACCATGCGCGAGACCGCGAACGTGTCCACTGCCACCCGTGTTCGGACGATTGTGGTCAACCCGTCGAACAACAAGATCTACGCAACCATGAACGGCAGGGGAACCGCCGTCATCGACGGCGGGGACAACACAAGCACAGCGGTCTACACCGGGATGGAACCCAACGCAGCAGCTGTCAATCCGTCCAGCAACAGGGTTTTCATTGCCAACAACGGATCTGCTTCAGTGGCGGTTATCGATGGAAACCTCGATCAGCCCCTCAAGAACGATTTCAACGGTGACGGCAAAGCCGACATCCTGGCCAGGGACGCTTCCGGCCTGCTCTGGCTGTACCCGGGCAACGGCACGGGCGGCTGGTTGCCCCGCGTGCAGGTTGGTCAGGGCTGGAACATCATGACAGCACTTGTGGCTCCGGGCGATTTCAACGGTGACGGCAAAGCCGATGTTTTGGCCCGCGATGGTGGCGGGATCTTGTGGCTCTATCCCGGAAATGGCTCGGGCGGCTGGCTGCCCCGCGTGCAGGTTGGCAGTGGCTGGGAAGGCATGAGCGCAATCGAAGCCATTGACTTCCGAGGCGATGGATTCGCGGACATCGTTGCCCGGGCCCGGGACGGCGCCTTGTGGGTTTACCACGGTGATGGCAAGGGCGGCTGGCTGCCCCGAACATGGGCGGGTTCCGGCTGGAACGGTATGTCCGAGATCACCGGTGCGGGTGATTTCAACAACGACGGCACCTCGGACCTGGTGGCCCGGGACAGCGCCGGGACCCTTTGGCTCTACCCGTCCAGCGGATACGGCAGCTGGCTCTCCCGCCAGGCCATCGGCCAAGGGTGGAACGTCATGGACTCCCTTGTTGGACCCGGTGATTTCAACGGCGATGGGAGGGCAGATATCCTCGCCCGGAATTCCGCCGGCGAACTGTGGCTCTACGCGGGTAAAGGCGCCTGGGCCTGGCCAACAGCCACGAAGGTTGGCTCGGGCTGGAACGGGATGACGGCGATTCTCTAAAGGCACATAAGGCGGGAAACCTCAAAGTTCTTAACCGGACGGTCCCTCGAACGTAGCCCCCGTACTCCCCTGCGGAACCACCACATGGACTGCGTTGCGCTGGACCGCGAAGTCCGTCGGCGATTCCGTGGCGATCTCGCCGTCGAGGTTTACCGGCATGGACGGATGGGTGACCAGCCGGACGTTCCGGGTCTCCAGGTGGTACACGCGGTCATGCTCCACGAAGCTGCCATCCTTCAGGAGCCGCGCAATCTTCACGTGTTCCCTCAGCGGTGCAGCGAGGATGGCGTAGATATCCAGGGTGTGGTCATCGATCCCGGCCATCGGTGAAACAGTGTTGCCGCCACCGTAATGCCTGCCGTTTCCCACTGCGACTTGGAGCAGGTCCTCTAGTTCCAACGTTGGGTGGTCGCCGTCCGGGAACTCCAGCCGGGCACGGAACGGCCGGTGCCGGGCATAGGCCTGAACGGTGGCGACGCCGTACGCCAAGGGACCGATCCGTCGTTTGAGCCCAGGGCTGAGCGCTTGGGTGACACCTACGGAGAGACCAACGGAAGCCACGTTGAGGAACGGCTGCCCGTTCGCCCGGCCGAGGTCGATGTCCACTACCTTGCCGTCGGAAATGACGGCACAGGCTTCTGCGAGGCCGTTGGGAATCTCGAGTGTCCGGGCAAGATCATTGGCCGTCCCCAGCGGGAGCACTCCCAGCACCGTGTCAGTTCCGGCAAGCAGCCCTGCAGCGTAGCTCACCGTGCCGTCGCCGCCGCCCACAACCACCAGGTCATGCTGCTCCGCTGCCACGCGATCGAGCACACCCGTCAGCTCCGCACCCGAGGTCACCGCATGGACCGCGGAAACCGGCACGCCGGCCTGCTTCAGGAGATCGACGGCAGACGTCGCGGCTGCGGCCCCACGACGTGAAGCCGCATTGATCACCACGGCAACAGAGCGGGCCTCACGGACGGTTTTCATGCTGACCATCGTAGGCGGACGGACCTTGGAGAACCCTGCGAGGGGGTTCCCGCGTTCCACAGGTGTTACTTAGTCCCCTAGGTCGATCAGCCCGACAATTTTCAGCAAGGCATCCGGGCTCATGGTCCGATCTGCTTCCCGGAGCGCTTCGAAGTAGGCATCAGAGTCAACGACTGGTTCCCAATCGAATAGGTAGCGCGACGTCAAGCTGTAGAGCAGAAGATCGGCACACAGGCGGGTGAGCCGACCGTTGCCGTCCACAAAAGGATGGACCATGACGAGTCGGTGGTGTGCTGCCATGGCTGTCCAGAACGGGTCAACATCATGCTCGACCCAATAGGCAATGTTTCCCAATTCCTCGGGCAGCCTCTGCCTGATCACCTCAGGGGCGACTCCAATAGAGACTTCCCTCGTCCTGATCTTCCCTGCCCACTTCCAGATGCCCGAGTAACATGCCTCGTGCATTTGAAGGAACGTTTCGTAATCGCAGAGGTCGATTGCCGAAACGGCGCCGTCCGCGATAGCCGTCAGTATTTCTGATTCGACGGCTGAAATGCCCTCTGCCTCCGCTCGGTAAACATCCTCTTTAGTATCGAAAGCGACACCCTCCACGAAGGCCATCGCTTCCTCAGGGTCGACAGGAGTACTCCCATAGTTGGGGCTCATGCTTCCGGGACGTCTCGGCTCCTGCCACGACGGGCTGCCGCGCGGGCAACAACGTCATTGACCAATTTTTTGGAAGCCACAGTTTGTCCGACGGTCAGCTTGGAAACCAGTCCCCTGCCCTCTATCGCCATGGAGGCGCTCACCTGATCGGCAATAACACTTATTGGAACGCGAATCGGTTTTCCAGGGATATGCCGCTTTTGGCCGCTCATTGAGTTCGCGGATGAACGCACTTTTTCCCGCAGGGCATCCGTAAGCCCTGGGGTGTACCTGACTTTCTTCATCTCACGTCCTGACATGGCGAATGGATGCTGGTTCCGAGCGGCCCGATGCTGACCTTTCACGTACATTCTGCCACTACGGACCAGGAACTACCCCTTGAAAACAGGCGCCCGCTTCTCCTGGAACGCCCGGAATCCCTCGGCATAGTCATCGGTCTTGCACAGGCGTGCCTGCTCCGTGTTCTCCTCGGCCATGGACTCCCACAGGCCAAGGCGCTGATCGCGGATGTGGGCCACCAACTCCTTGGATGCGACGAACGCCTGAGTCGCACCGGAAGCCACGCGCTCCACGATGGACCGGGTAGTAGGCAGCAGAGCGTCATCCGGCATGGCCCGGCTGAACATGCCCTGTGCCACGGCTTCGGTCCCGGAAATGAGGTCCGCAGTGTAGATCAGGTCCAGCGTGCGGTGCATGCCCAGGCGCTCGGCGAAGTACCAGTGCCCGCCGGAATCCAGCGTGGCGCCGAGCTTGGCGAAGGGAGACCCGAACTTGGCATTCTCTGCCACGTACACCACGTCCGTGGCCAGCAGCAGGCCGAGTCCGACGCCCAGGCACGCCCCGTGCGCAGCTGCGAACGTAGGTGCGGGGAACGCGGCCATCTTCTTCAGCAACGGCTCCACCAATCCGCCCAGATAGGCTTGGGCGTCATCGGTTTCGGGTGTCACGCCGGCGATGTCGCGCCCCGCGCAGAAGGCCCGGCCCTCTCCGCGAAGCAGCAGCGCCCGGACTTCACCGCGTTCGGCGGCGGCAGCAGCGTCGTCGTACGCTTTGCCCAACTCGGCCAGCGCGTCCTCGTCCAGCGAGTTCAGCTTCTGCGGGGCATTGAGGACGATTTCGGCGATGCCGTTGGCAATGGAGAGCTCGATCATGGGGACTCCTTAGACGTCGAAGTCGACGGTAACTTCTTCGCTGGTGGGGTGGGCCTGGCAGGTGAGGACGTAGCCCTTGTCCAGCTCGTCCTGCTCAAGGGCGTAGTTCTCATCCATGGTCACGGTACCCGTAACCACCTTGGCGCGGCAGGTGCCGCACACGCCGCCGGCGCAAGCGAACGGAACGTCCGGGCGGACGCGCAAAGCTGCGTTGAGGATGGATTCCCGGGCGTGGGTGGGGCTGGCGACGTCGCCGGTGAGGCCGTCCAGCTTGAAGGTGATCTTGTAAGTCTCCTGCGACTCGTCCTCCACAACCGGGCGGCCGGCGTTGCCTTCAGGACGGTCCGGGCGGCCCGTGGTGAACAGCTCGAAGCGCACATGCTCCGGCTCCACGCCGCGTGCGGCAAGGGTGTCACGGCACAACTGGACCAGTTCGAACGGCCCGCACAGGAACCATTCGTCCACATCCTCGGCATGGATGGCGGAGGACAGCAACGCCTGCAACTTCTCCGAATCGATGCGGCCCGTCATCAGCGGCGCAATGCGCTGCTCGCGGGACAGGACGTGGTGAAGCGCCAGGCGGGTGGGGTACTTGTCCTTCAGGTCCGCCAGCTCTTCCAAGAACATGACGTCCATGGCGGCCTTGTTGGCGTAAATAAGATCGAACGTGGTCTCTGGGTTGGCGGCCAGCAGCGTGCGCGCAATCGCGATGACCGGTGTGATGCCCGACCCCGCCGCGATGGCCACGAAGTTGCCCGGCTCCCCCGCCAATTCCTCCGGGTGGTTCATGGAGTTCATCACGTTGTGCTGCACGGACGCGCCGTCCTTGCCGTGCCGCGAAATGAACGCACCCTGCGGGCTCATGACGTCCAGGGTGTCCCCGGCCTTCAGCTCGGCATTGGCCCACGTGGAGAAAATGCCGCCAAGGTCCTTCTTGATGGCCACGCGGATCTCGCTGCTGCCGTCGCCAAACGTGCGCGGTTCGGCGCAGATCGAGTAGCTGCGGCGAACCTCGTGCAGCTCACCGTCCGCGCCCGGCAGCGACGTGCGGAGGGCAACGTACTGGCCGGGCAGGTAGTCGTACTGGCCTGCCAGCTCGACGGGAACCGCAAACGTGACCTCGATTGCGTCGTCCGTAAGGCGCCGGACTTCCGAGACGGTCAGGTTGTGGAAAGACGCACGACGGCGGCTGGCCGTCTGGGTTTCGGTGGTCATGCTCTTCCTTACAAGACTTTGAAGTAGTCGAACGGTTCCTTGCAGTCCTGGCAGACAAACAGTGCCTTGCAGGACGTGGAACCGAAGCGGGTGAGTTCCTTGGTGTTCAGCGATGAACACTGCGGGCATTTCACAGCCAGGTTCAAACGGATGGGACCGGAATGGCCACCGGCAGCGGACCGGCCCGACGGCGGCGCAATGCCGTATTCCTCAAGCTTCGCCTTGCCGGCCTCGGTCATCCAGTCAGTGGTCCATGCCGGGGACAGGACCAGGTTGATGTCGACCTTCGCGTAGCCTTCCTTCTCGAAAGCCTTCCGCAGGTCATCGCCAATGGCGTCCATGGCCGGGCAGCCCGAGTACGTGGGCGTGATGGTGACCTCGACGGCGGAAGCCGCCGGGCCGCCGTCGTGCCCGTCTTCCGAAGCGGCTGCATCCGACGACTCGACAACGCGCACGCCGCGCAGGATCCCCAAGTCCTCAATGGTGAGGACCGGGATCTCCGGATCGCAGACGGTGGACGCGATGTCCCACGCCTGCTGTTCCGCGGCGGTCAAGGTGCTTACCGTGGCCATGATGGTCACCAGCTCGCGCCGGGGTGTTCGCGGGCCAGGACCTGCATCTCGGCCAGGATGTAGCCCATGTGCTCGGAGTGCTTGCCGCGACGGCCGCCCCCCGGAGCCTGCGGAACAGCCGGGATCTCCAGCTCGGCCTCGGCCAGGATCTCCCCGGCCAGGCGGTCGAACTCTGCACGCAGGCTGGACGGCTGGACCGCCACGCCGGCTTCGGCCAGGCGCGTGGTGAGCTCATCGTCTTCGAAGAGTTCGTCAACGTACGGCCACACGAGGGTCAGGCCCTTGATCATGCGCTCGCGCGACTCATCCGTGCCACCGGCCAGGCGCAGCACCCACTGGGCGCTGTGGTCGCGGTGGTAGTCAACTTCTTTCACGGCCTTCGCGGAAATGGCTGCGATGGTGGCATCCGTGGACGCGGTGAGCGCCGTGTAGAGCTGGTACTGGTAGAAGCTCACAATGAACTGGCGTGCGATGGTCACAGCGAAGTCGCCGTTGGGCTGCTCGAAGAGGTGCGCCGAACGGAACTCGTGCTCGCGGCGGAAGTACGCGAGGTCGTCTTCCGACTTGTCCCAAGCGGCACCGGCATAAGTCAGGAAGGACCGTGCGTGGCCCAACTGGTCCAGTGCGATGTTGCCAAGCGCGATGTCTTCCTCGAGCTCGGGAGCGCGGGAAATCCAGTGGCCCAGGCGCTGGGCGAGGATCAGCCCGTCATCACCCAGGCGCAGCGCGTACTCGGCCACATCTTCGCTGGGCTTTACTTCCCCGCGGCGGACCTCAAGGGCGATGTCCTCGGGACGCAGTGCATTGCCCGGGGTGATACGGGTGGCACTGGCCGAACCGTCACCGGACGCACCCGCACCCGAGACGCCCACGGAGATATCGCCGTGGCCTTCGATGGCGAAGTCAGTTGCTTTGTCAGTCACAGGTGCTTCACGCCTTCACTCTTGGTGTAGTACGTCGCATGGCGGTAATCCTTGCCCTGCGGGGATTCGAAGAACGAGCCCTTGGAATCGGGATCGCTGGCGGCAATTGCCTCAGCCGGAACAACCCAGATGGACACGCCCTCGTTGCGGCGGGTGTACAGATCGCGGGCGTTGCGGAGGGCCATGGCGGCATCCGGTGCGTGCAAGGAACCTGCATGCACGTGGGACAGGCCGCGGCTGGACCGGACAAAGACCTCCCAGAGGGACCAGGGGGTTTCTTCAGGCTGCTGGTTGCTCATGCTGCGTGTTCCTTCTGTGCTTGCTTGCGGGCGTAGGCTGCGGCAGCTTCCCGAACCCAGGCACCGTTTTCGTGTGCCTCACGGCGGCGCTCAATGCGCTGCGAGTTGCAGGGACCGCGGCCGGCCAGGACTTCCTTGAACTCATTCCAGTCCAGGGGTCCGTGTTCCCACTTCTTGGTTTCTTCGTTGAAACGGATGTCCTTGTCCGGGAGGGTCAGGCCGAGGACCTTGACCTGCTCCACCATCATGCCGACGAACCGGCTGCGCAGCTCGTCATTGCTGAACCGCTTGATGTTCCACGCCATGGACTGCTTGGAGTTGGGTGAATCGTCATCCGGCGGGCCGAACATCATCAGCGACGGCGCGTACCAGCGGTTCACGGCGTCCTGTGCCATCTGCTTCTGCGCCGGCGTTCCGTTGGAGAGTTCCAGCAGGATCTCGAAACCCTGGCGTTGGTGGAAGGACTCTTCCTTACAGATGCGCACCATTGCGCGGCCGTAAGGACCGTAGGATGCACGGCAGAGGGGAACCTGGTTGCAGATGGCTGCGCCGTCAACCAGCCAGCCGATAGCACCCATGTCCGCCCAGGAAAGCGTGGGGTAATTGAAGATGGACGAGTACCGGGCCTTGCCCGCAATGAGGTCCTCCGTCATCTTGTCCCGGGACTGGCCCAGGGTCTCGGCAGCCGAGTACAGGTAGAGGCCGTGGCCGGCTTCGTCCTGGACCTTGGCCATGAGGATGGACTTGCGCTTCAGGCTCGGTGCCCTGGTGATCCAGTTGGCTTCCGGCTGCATGCCGATGATTTCCGAGTGCGCGTGCTGCGAGATCTGGCGCAGCAAAGTCTTGCGGTAAGCCGCCGGCATCCAGTCCCGCGGTTCAATGCGCGAGTCCTCCGAGATAATGCGGTCAAAGTACGCCTGACCAGCCGCCTCCCGTTCCTGCTCCTCCGGGGACAGCTCAACGGGCACAGACTGCAGATTCTGCGTTGCCATGGTTGCTCCTAATAAATTACCGACCGTTCGTTCAGAATATGCGGAGGGGAGGTTTTCAGTCAAGCTTTTGGCCGCCTTCGTGGGGCTCGCCCTGAATTTGCTGGATCATCCGCGGCTTGGCTGAGGCGAAGCCCGGGAATCCAAGGAACCAGCCCGTGCCGGACCGAATGATCCAGCAAATTTTCGTCAGCGGGCACGAAAAAGCCCGGGACCGGCATGTGCCGGGCCCGGGCTGCTGGAAGGCTATCGCAGTGAGATGCGGCGACGACGATCAGTTCCGCCGCGGAGGTCTCGGTTGAGCCTGCGGTCACCGTGATACAGGATCGACTCCCAATCCACTTCCTCCGCCGACTTGGGGACCACCACCGGCTCCTTGCCTGCTTTCGACTTCGGACTGACGTAAAGCCAGTTGAGTGCACCCAAGGAGATATCCACCACCGAGTTCCAGAGCCCTATGTAGGCCTGGATACACGTCATGGCCAGCACCGCATTCAGCGTAGCGAACGCAACATTGCCCCAGTTTCCCTGCTGCCAGTCCCGCCAGATGGTCAACACGGAAAAGGCAACAATGAGGTATGGGATCAGGACGTAGATGGCCGGGGCTGCGGTGCGGTTCTTGACCTTGGGCGTGCGGACGAACGGAATCTTGTCCCCCGTCAGGCCCTGCTGCAACGACTTGAGCACGCCGGCCAGGTTCACCGGCAAGAGGATGAGGTTGAAACCGTAAATCCTGAAGATGTCACTGAACCGGTGCCCGCAGTCGCGAAGATCGGATCCCATGCAGAGGAAGTACGGAAGTGCGGCAACAAACACAGCAGGGCTGAGCAAGCGACTGTCATAGGGATAGGCCAGCAGGAACAGGAGCCCAAAACTGGCCCAGCAGATAGAGGCCATGTAGTTCACCCTCAAGAGGACTTCCCGAATGAGGATCCTCTCGCGTTGGAGTCGCCGCTGCGACAGTTGGTTCCACAGCTTGGGCAGGATCAGCAAGCCTCCATTGGCCCAGCGCCGCCGCTGCACTACCAGGGAACCAAAATCCGGCGGTGTAGCGCTGTAGCTCAAGCGCTCCGGATAATTGACCAAGGTCCACCCGTGGGCGCCCAAGTCGATGCTCGACTCCGTATCTTCAATGACAGTGCGGTCCTGGATGTAGGTACGCACCTCGAAGCCGCCAACCGTCTCCACTTCCACGATGTCTTCCAACGCGCGTTTGCGGATAATGGCGTTGGCTCCCACCCAAAAAGTTGCCCCGTAATAGGACATTCCTTGGTGGAGGATGTGTTGGATATCTGTTGTGGCGCCCGCAATTCGCTCAATTCGCGTTGGAGCTCCACGGAACGACGAATAAGGAGTTTGGGTTACAGCTACACGTTCATTTCCTGCCGATTCGAGAAAATACACCAATCGGAGGCAATAATCCCGGAGCAGCAGGGAATCGGCGTCAAGGGTCAGCAAATAGGTGCTGTCCGGTACCACAAGGTCATCTTCATGCGGCGTAGTAGCAGGACGCAGCAATGTGGCTCCGCCCGCTTCTTCCTTCCGCCAACGCTGACCCATGAGGGAAATGTAGGCATTCAGGTTCATGGCCTTGTTGGCTTCATGGGAAAGGCTCGCATAACGCTTGCGCTCGAACGACTCCAAGCGGCCATTGAATATCCATGTGAGCCTGAGGTACAGCTGCTCCATTCGCTCAGGTGCGGGCAGGGCTCCCTGGGCCTTTGCCGATGTCAGGGCCAGGAGCACCAAGCGCAATTCGCGCGCCAGGCCCATGATCACAAGGTCCACAAAGAACTCGTCCACATGGTCGTGGACTGACTCTGCCTCCGCCATGGCTTCCAACCATTCGGCTGCAGCCTCGTATTCGGCAATGAGCAAGTCCAGCTCATCGAGGTCCCGGAGCTTTTGTTGTGCGCCCTTTTGCTTCCCTGTCTTCTTGGTTGCAGGAGACGCACTGCCGGCAGCCGGATCGACCGGCCCGTTCCTGCGGGCGCGGTAAGCCGCCAAGGCACTGTTGGCCCGGGCAGCTGGTGCAGATAGCGCCCTCTCAATCTGGCCGGCCAACGCCCTTGTCTCATCAAGACGCCGGGCCTTTTCCGGGTCAGTGGGGTTGGGCGGATCGTCCAGCAGCAGAACCACACGCAAGTCAGGGAATTCCTGCAGGGCTGCCGACCACAACGTGGCCCTCACTACCCCCGGCTCTTCGGCGTAAGAAGGTACGAGCACCGTGATGCCGTGCTGGTAATCGGCAAAGTGATTGTCCAGTTCACCCCGCGGGACCCTGCGGTGTTCCCTGAAGCGGTAGAGGGCGCCCTGCCTGGCCATCAGGTACATCAGGGCCGAGAACGTCAGGAAAGTTACTACCACCACATAGGAAACGGACTCGATGGTGAAACGGAAACCAGGATTCGGGTTATTAATGAACTCGCGGATGATGGTGGAAACGACGTAATACATCCACGCGCCCACAGTGACCAAAATGGCAAGCCGGCCCAGCACGATCTTCCGGGCGGAAGGCTTTGGGTGAACAATCGGGAGCGGCTCGGAACGGCGCTCCGATCCCCATTGGCGTTTGCGCCCCTTAGCCTCCGATGGCTCATCGATAGCCGTGCCCGAATTAGGCACAAGGTCAGGTGAATCCACCAGTTGGTCCGTCATAGTTCCCCATCAGATTGCATGCAAGGCCAAGGCCAGCTATCCGGAAAGACGTGATCGTCCGTTTGTCAAGTCACATCGATTTACCCCTTATACTAATGGAGGTTTGCGCCGTGTCGATTCCTGTCTTTAAGGCTTGACAATCGAGGTCTTATTAGGAACCTCACGGTATTCATTTGCCCCTGCTTCGCATCAAACTTCAGTGTCAACGTTGGGTGATCCATGTCGAAATACTTCCCTGGACGGAAACTGTCCATCCTTCGGCTCTCCGTTTTATCGCTCGTCATTGGAGGGCTGGTAGCTGCCGGCATCACCACGTGGCACAACTATTCCGATGCCCGGGCCGCCGCTGCTTCACCATCCACTTTCGCGGGGTATGTCGACGTCACGGCGACCCCGAGGTATGCCTTCGAGCAGGCATCGACGGCGAGCACCAAATCAGTGGTCCTCTCGTTCATCGTCGCCGACCCGAAGGATGGCTGCACGCCGTCGTGGGGTACGTTCTACAGCCTTGATGCGGCAGGGGAAGACCTGGACCTGGATCGCCGTATTGCAAGGTTGCGCCAGGCCGGAGGCAGCGTAGCCGTCTCGTTCGGCGGTTTGTCGAACAAGGAACTGGCGACGGCATGCAGGGACGCCGCCCGGCTAAAGGCCGCTTATGCACAAGTAGTGGACCGATACGAGTTGACGTCCATCGACCTGGATATCGAAGGAGCCGCACTATCCGACGTCGATGCACTCACGCGGCAGGCCAAAGTGATCAGCGAACTCCAGAAGGAACGCCGGGAAAACGCCCAGGACCTCTCCGTATGGTTGACGCTCCCTGTGGCTCCTACGGGACTGACGGCCGAGGGGACATCCGCCGTCAAGCAGATGCTGTCAGCCGGCGTCGACCTTGCGGGCGTCAACGTCATGACCATGGACTACGGTGCCAGCCGCGTCGCAGGGCAAACCATGCTGCAGGCGTCAATTGCCGCAGCAGAGGCAACCCACTCCCAACTGGGAGAAATCTATTCGTCGGTCAACCAAGACCTTGGTGCGCAAACCCTGTGGCGCAAGATCGGCCTTACCCCCATGATCGGCCAAAATGACATTGTGGCCGACGTCTTCACCGTCGCCGACGCGGAGGGCCTGCACGACTTCGCGGAAAGCAAAGGCGTAGGGCGTATGTCCATGTGGTCCCTGAACAGGGATGTCGAATGCGGACCGAACTACCCCACGCTGACGGTGGTCTCAGATGCCTGCAGCGGCGTGGCGCAGTCAGGTGGCTTGTTCTCGAGCATCCTTGGCGCGGAACGGGATTCCGTCAGCACCGCAACGTCACCCGCTCCGGAGCCGACAACCACTACAACCGCAGCGCCCGTCGTCGACGATCCCGCCACCAGCCCGTACCCCATCTGGTCACCTACCAACGCCTACGTAAAGTCGGACCGCACAGTGTGGCACGGCAATGTGTATGAAGCGAAGTGGTGGACCAAGAACGATGTCCCCAACAACCCCGTAGCTGCCGGCACGGCAGCTCCCTGGCAGCTGATCGGCCCCGTCCTCCCGGGGGATCGCCCGCAACCAGAGGTCACAGCTCCTGCCGGCACCTACCCTGTATGGTCGGCCGAAACCGTGTACAAGAAGGGCGATCGCGTGATGTTTGGCCCATACGTGTTCGAGGCCAAATGGTGGGTGCAAACTCAAAGCCCGGAGGCGGCATTGCAGGGGTCCTCCGAGACAGCGTGGGCCAAGCTGTCCAACGCTGAGCTAGCCAAGTTGCTGCAGGGAACGCCAACACCCAAGTAGGCGGGAACATCTTGACGCATATTCCCACAAGAAGCTGGCCCACCCACGTATGATCACCACAGCGCAACGGACTGTACGCGCATTGTTCGCTTTTGGGTGGGGCCACGGTCGAAGGCAGGGGTTCAGTGGCGGGAGTGAAGCAAGGAGTTCTGCCGTCGCGCAGAAAATCCGGACAAAATATCCGTATCTTCTCGATTGCCGCGGGTTTATGTTTCGTTCTACTGGCAGCCGGCCTGGCCAGCGGCATGGGTTCACCCGCCTCACAGTTATTGGGCGACCTGGCCATTCTGACGGCCGCGCTGACTGCCCTCACTGCCCACACACTGGCGGCCCTGAGGCGCCGGGACCACGTTGCGGGCCGGTGGTTTGTTGTTGCCGGACTTGCTTTGTGGACCGCCGGCCAACTGATTTGGACCGTCAACGGCATCACCCTCAACCATGACTATCCCTTCCCCTCCTTCGCCGACGTTGGCTTCATCTGGTACGCGCTGCCTGCCTCGATTGGCCTGACGCTGCTGCTGAGAGGGCAGAGCCGCCGGCTCTCGATCAAGCGGACCGTCCTGGATTCGGGCGTCGTGGCGAGCGCCACGTTCTTCATCGCATGGAGCTCGGTTCTGGGGCCGTTGGCGGGGACGCTGGGCCGGGACTCCTTTGCCCACATCACCCAGATGGCGTACCCCATCGCGGACGTGTTCATGGTGACGGTGGTCATCGTCCTGACAATGCGGGCGGCGCGTGGAAGGCGGCTGCCTTGGCTTTGCCTGGGTATCGGCTTTTGGGTCCTCGCCATCACGGACCTGGCGTATGTGCGCTTCACCCTTGAGGGCATCACCGGCGTCACGGGCTCACCCTTGGCGTTCGGTTGGGTGCTGGCGTTCCTGTTGATTGGCCTCAGCCCGCTTGTTCCTGCCTCGGACAAGGTCCGCAAAGACGGCCGCGCCTACGCGGCGATGCTGGAACTACTCCCCTACCTACCGGTTTTCAGTGCTGTGTTCTTCTCCAGAAGCAGGGCGATCGGCTATGAACCCATCCTGGTGATCACAGGTTTGGTAACCATTGTGTTCGTCATCGTGCGCCAAGTACTGATCGTCGTCGAGAACGTCACGCTGACCAGCGAGCTCGAAAGCAAAGTTGCCGAACGCACCGCCGAACTGGAAGGGCTGGGGGCGATCGTCAACTCCTCCGGCGACGCGATTATCGGCAAGGACCCTGACGGCACCATCACCAGCTGGAACCCGGGCGCCGAGCGCATCTACGGCTATCCAGCGTCGGAAACCATCGGCAGGAAGAGCGATTTCTTCATCCCCGCCGAACTCCGCCAGGAGGAAGCCGAGGCCCTCGCCATCACGGCAGCGCAAGGCACAGTGCAGAACTACGAATCCACCCGGCGGCGTTCGGACGGGACGCTTGTTCCCGTCTCCATCACGATGTCCCCTGTCCGCAGTGCCACGGGGATCAGGGGCGCCGCCACCATCTCCCGGGACATCACCGAACGCAGGGCCGCCGAAGCCGAGCTCTTGTGTGCACGTGAGACGGCGTTGGAAGCCAGCCGCTTGAAGTCCGAGTTCCTCGCCACCATGAGCCACGAGATCCGCACGCCGCTCAACGCCGTCATCGGGCTGACGTCCCTCCTGATGGACACCGAGTTGAACGAAGCCCAACGCCAATACGCACAGGGCGTGAAAGGTGCCGGAGAGGTCCTCCTCACCCTCATCAACGACATCCTTGATTTCTCCAAGCTGGAAGCCGGCAAAGTGGACCTGGACGTCACCGCGTTCGATCCGCGGGCACTGGTGGAAGAGGTGGCCGGACTCGTTGCCGAAGCGGCGCAGAGCAAGGACCTGGAACTCATCTCCTACTGCCATCCGGACGTCCCGTCACGGCTCATGGGCGACTCCGGACGCATCCGCCAGATCCTGCTGAACCTTGCCTCCAACGCCGTGAAGTTCACCCCCTCCGGTGAGGTGGAGATCCAGGTGTCCCTCTTGGAGGAGCACGACGGTAAAGCGTCCCTGCGCTTCCAAGTCCGGGACACCGGAATCGGCATCAGCGAAGCGGACCACCAACGGCTTTTCGAATCCTTCGCCCAGGCGGATGCGTCCACCACGCGACGTTACGGTGGCACCGGCCTCGGCTTGGCGATTTCCCGGCGGCTCACGGAAGTCATGGGCGGTGAAATCGGCTTGACCAGTGAGGAGGGCGCCGGCAGCCGGTTCTGGTTCGATCTGGAGCTGCCGATCGGCCCCGTCCCCGCGGACACCGCGGCGGTTCCGGCGTCGTTGGCAGGCCGCCGGGTCCTGGTCGTGGACGACAACTCCACCAACCGCCTCGTCCTGGAGAACCAGCTGGCCAGTTGGGGCATGGTCCCGGTGGCTGTGCCGGATGCCGGAAGCGCCTTATACGAGTACCGCGCCGCCGCCAAGGCTAAAGCGCCATACGACCTCGCGGTGGTGGACATGTGCATGCCGGACACCAACGGGCTGCAGCTCGCCCGCCAACTCACGTCGGAAGGCAACGGCACACACGCTCCGGGCATCATCCTGCTGACCTCCACCATGGGCGTGGAGAAAGCCGAACTCACCTCCGCAGGCATCCGCGAATACCTCACCAAGCCGGTCCGGAGCTCCGAGTTCTACAACCGGCTGCTCCGGCTCATTGCCGGGAAGACTCCAGGCCCGGCACCCGCGAAGGCCGCTTCTCCCAGGCCGGCGGCCGGGAGCCTTGGCAGGCTCCTGGTGGCCGAAGACAACGAGGTCAACCAGCTGGTGGCCCGCGGCATGGCGAACCGTTTGGGTTACGAAGTGGACATCGTCGACGACGGCGAACAAGCCGTTGCTGCCACCCTCACCCAGGACTACGCAGCCATCCTCATGGACTGCCACATGCCGGTCATGGACGGATTCGAAGCAACCCGCACCATCAGGGCCCGCGACGCCGCCGGCCGACGCGTTCCCATCATCGCCATGACTGCCGGGGCCTTGGATGAGGACCGCGAGCGCTGTTTCGCCGCGGGCATGGACGACTACATCAGCAAGCCCGTGGACGTGGACACGCTCGGGCAGACCCTGGCCAAGTGGGTGCCGCAGGCCTTGGCCGGCGACCCGCAGCAGCCGGCGGCAGCAACGCCGTCGAGCGCCACATCCCAAGCGAGCGCTACATCTCAGGCGGGCGCTACATCCCCGGCGAGCGCCGCTCCGGCCATTGACCCGGACCGTGTGCAAATGCTGCGCAAGCTCGGCCCCGGGCTGCTGCCCGACGCCGTCGCGGCCTTCCGGGATGAGGCGGGCCGGGCGCTCGGCGTCCTGGACCAGGCCCTGGCCACCAATGACGCCGGCGCTCTCCGATCAGCCGCGCACAAGCTGGCCGGTGCCGCGGGCAGCATTGGTGCTGTGGGGGCGTCGGCGTTGTCCAAGCGGTTGGAACAGCTGGGCGGGTCCGGCTCGGCCCCGTTGGATCCGGTGGGTCGTCGCGTGTTTGAGGAATTGAAAGCAGAATTGGCCCGGGCGGAAGACGAGCTTGGGCGCACGTTGTTGGGAGCCCCATGAAAGTCCTGATCGCGGACGATGACCTGATTTCCCGGATGATCACCAAAGCCGCCGTGGAGCAGGCCGGGCACGATTGCGTGGTGGCGGTGGACGGCGACGAAGCCTGGGAGCTGTATCAGGTGCACCAGCCCGGGGCTGTAGTGACGGACCTGATGATGCCGGGTTTGAACGGCCTGGACCTGTGCCGGGCCATCCGGGAGTCGGAGGATGACTCCTACACCTACCTGATCCTTGTGACCTCGCACGGTTCCCGGGATGATGTGCTGGCCGGCATGGAGGCAGGGGCGGACGACTACGTCACCAAGCCGTTGGACCCGTTCAACCTGCGGATCAGGCTGCTGGCCGCGCAACGGATCACCTCGCTGCACGCGGACCTCGCGCGTTACCGTTCGGCGCTCACCGAGCAGGCACGCACGGATCCCCTCACCAAGCTGCACAACAGGCTCAAGCTCACCGAGGATCTCGCGGAGCTGCAGGACCGGACCGAGCCCCACGATTTCTGCTTGGCGATGGTGGATGTGGACAACTTCAAGAGTTACAACGATCTGTACGGGCACCCTGCCGGTGATGCGGCGCTGGTGGCCATCGCCTCGACGCTTGCCGGGGCGGTGCGGGAGACCGACGGCGTTTACAGGTTTGGCGGCGAGGAGTTCCTGCTGCTCCTGCACGGGCAGGACGCGGACGGCGCGGAGGGTGTCATGGAGCGCATCCGTTCGGCGGTGCACGCGCTGCAGATCGAGCACACGGGTGATCCTGACGGCGTCCTCACCATCAGCGCCGGAGTGGCTTCCTATGCCGAGGGGCACCGTTCGGGCACAGAGCAGCTCCTCAAGGATGCCGACCTCGCCCTGTACGCAGCCAAGGCATCCGGCCGGAACCGGGTGACGGTAGCGAGCCGTAGTTCCTTCCCCAACTGACTGGCAGCAGGGGTTGTTCTGAGCGCTGGGAACAACCCCTACTGCCAGTTACTTGGGCGATAGAGTGGCCACATGAGCCACACTTCTTCCGCGCCTGCTCCTGCCCCGGCTTCCTCACCCCAACCCCCTGTTGCCAAGCGTGTCCCCACCCGTCGCGAACACCACGGCGACGTCTTCGTGGACAACTACGAGTGGCTCCGGGACAAGGAATCCCCGGAGGTGGTTGAACACCTCAAGGCTGAGAACGCCTACCAGGAAGCTGTGACCGCACACCAGGAGCCGTTGCGCGAAGCGATCTTCCAGGAGATCAAGGGCCGCACCCAGGAAACCGACCTGTCCGTGCCCAGCCGCAAGGACGGGTGGTGGTACTACAGCCGTTCCGTGGAGGGCAAGGAATACACCATCCAGTGCCGCGTCCGCGCCCAGGACACGGGAGACCGCGTGGCGGACTGGACTCCGCCGTCGGTTGAACCCGGTGTTTCCCTTGCCGGCGAGGAGATCCTCCTGGACGGCAACGTCGAGGCCGAGGGCAAGCCCTTCTTCAGCGTTGGCGGTGCCGCCGTCACCATCGACGGCAACCTCTACGCCTACGCCGTGGACAACGCCGGCGACGAACGCTTCACGCTGCGCATCAAGGACCTCCGCACCGGCGAACTCCTCCCGGACGTGATCGAGAACGTCTTCTACGGCGTGGCCTTCTCCCCCGACGGAACCCGCCTCTTCTACACGGTGGTGGACGAATCCTGGCGCCCCTACCAGGTGAAGGCCCACGTCCTGGGGACGCCCGTCACCGAGGATGAGGTGGTGTACCAGGAGGACGACGTCGCCATGTGGTTGGGCTTCGACCTCGCCTCTGACAGGCGCCACCTTGTGCTCAGCATCGGTTGCTCGGAGTACAGCGAAACCCGTCTGCTCCGCTTCGACGACTACGACGCCGGGCTGACCACCGTCATCTCCCGTGACGAGCGCCTTCTCTACGAGGCCGAGCCCTTCCTCCTGGACGGTCGCGAGACCATCCTGCTCACCCACAACAAGGACGCCATCAACTCCATGGTGAGCCTGGTTGATCCTGAAGAACTGGCCAAGCCGCTGTCCGAGCAGGACTGGCGTACCGTCGTCGAACATTCAGACGACGTGCGCGTCAACGGCGCCGGCGTGACCGCCACGCACCTGGTGCTGTCCATCCGGAAGGACACCATTGAACGCGTGCAGGTCCTGCCGCTCGCCGGGCTGGGGACGCCGCAGCAGGCTGCCCCGGTGGAGCCGGAATTCGACGAGGAGCTCTACACTGCGGGCGTCTCCGGCTCCGACTACAACGCTCCGGTCATCCGGATCGGCTACACGTCCTACTTCACGCCGTCGCGGGTTTACGACTTTGTGCTGCCCACGGCTGATGCTCCCGCCGGTGAACTGCTGCTGCGCAAGGAAAGCCCCGTGCTGGGCGGCTACTCGGCCGCCGACTACGTCGCCACCCGTGAGTGGGCAACCGCCGACGACGGCACCCTGGTCCCGCTGTCCGTGCTGCGGCACGTTTCGGTCAAGCAGGACGGGACGGGCGCCGGCTTGGTGTACGGGTACGGTTCGTACGAGGTGAGCATGGATCCCGGATTCGGCGTGGCCCGGTTGTCCCTGCTGGACCGCGGGATCGTCATGGTGATTGCGCACATCCGCGGTGGTGGAGAGCTGGGCCGGCACTGGTACGACGACGGCAAGAAACTCACCAAGAAGAACACGTTCACAGACTTCATCGCGGCCACGGATTGGCTGGCTGCCTCCGGTTGGGTTGCCCCTGACCGCATTGCCGCAATGGGTGGCTCGGCGGGCGGCCTTCTCATGGGCGCCGTCGCGAACATGGCGCCGGAGAAGTACGCGGCCGTGGTGGCCCAGGTGCCGTTCGTGGATGCGTTGACCACCATCCTGGATCCGGACCTCCCGCTGTCCGCGCTGGAATGGGAAGAATGGGGCAACCCGATCACGGACCCCCAGGCCTACGCGTACATGAAGTCCTACACACCGTATGAAAACGTGCGGTCCGTGGCTTACCCGAAGATCGCTGCTGTGACCTCTTTCAACGACACCCGCGTGCTGTACGTGGAGCCGGCCAAGTGGGTGCAGGCGCTGCGGTCGACGTCAACGGGTTCAGAGCCGATCGTGATGAAGATCGAGATGGATGGCGGGCACGGCGGAGCCTCCGGCAGGTACGTCCAGTGGCGTGAGCGTGCGTGGGACTACGCGTTCGTGGCGGACTCCCTCGGCGCGACGGAACTCCTCCCCGGCGCCGGCCTCAAGTAAGTCTCCCCGGCACCCAACTGGGTCGCATTTGTGCGCGTTTAGAGCCGTCAAAACGCGCACAAATGCGACCTAGTTGGGTTGGTGGGGGCGGAGGATGGCGAAATAACCGGGAATGACGTCCGGGCGCCCGGGGTTGCTGAGTGGCCGGGTTTCGATGTTCGCCGCCCCCTCCTCCACCAGGTCCCAGTCCGACGGCGGAAACGCCTTGCGCCGTTGAGCGGCACCGAAGCGCCCGGGCATGGGAAGGCCACGGATGGCCCACTCCAGCGGCGCGGGAATGGAATGCCGCGTCGCGCCAAGGTGGCTGACGTAGTCCACGGGCGTGCCGCGGAAGTTGGTTTCCGCGAGGAACACCGTGCCACGCCGGCCCACGACCGGCAGCAAGTTCGCTGCCAAAGCAGCCCGGCCCTTCCGGTCCAGAACATGGAGCACGCCGCGGATGAACACGTTGGCGTCTCCGCTGAAGCCCGCCTCTTCCAGCGCCGTCCCTACGGTTCGCCACGCGCCGGGTGCCGTGAGGTCCGCAACGGCGAACGACGTCGTCGGGCACTCCTGCGATTCGCGCCGCGCCCGCTCAACGGCGTTTGCCGAGTAGTCCACGCCCACAGCGTGCGGGAAATGCGGGGCGAAGTGGCGGGTGAAGCTGCCGTTGCCGCAGCCGACGTCCACCAACGGAAGGTCCGCATCCAGCAAGGCAAGTTTGGGCAGGTAGCTCTCGGCCTCATGGCTGTTGCCTGAATCCCAGAGGACATCGCCGTCGGCTCCCGTGGAACGTACCTTGCCCCAGTATTGGTCCCATGCGGTCTGCGGGTCCTTGGGCGCCCCGGAGGACAGCCTGATGAGGCGCGGAACCAGCAGGTACTTGCGGAAAGCAGTCAGCATCCTTCCAATATATGGGCGCCTACGCGTTGATCAGCCAGTTGAGGGCTTCTGTTTCGTCCGTGAAAAATTTGGTGGGGCACGGGGGCTTCATGATGCCGATGAAAAAATTGGCGATTACCCTGTCCACCGGCGACGACCCCCACAATGCGATGCGCGAGGCCTGGCACGGTTTCGCGAAGACGGACCGGGCGCCGCGGGTGACATCGTTGGTGGTGGCCATGTCCACGATCATCGGATGCCGGTCCTTGCCGCAAATTTCGTTCACGCGGTCCATGGCGCGCTGGGCGTCCCGTTCCTTGATGCTCGCTCCCCGGGGCCACGTCAGCCGGAGAATGCCCGGTTCCTCCAACTCAAGTTCAAAATCAACCGGCTGGTAATCCTGGGATGCTGCTGCCTGCTCCACCGTGCTCCTCGACGTTTCGTAACCGGGGCACCGCTGGTTTCTCCCCCGACACACCAACACTTGCCGAGCGCGTGCCCAATGTAAAGAGGCGTGACGCGACCCATTTGGCCATGCCGGGCCGTGACCTGCGGATGCGCTGATAAGGTGTGCAACATCTGGTAAAACCGTGGAACAAAAGTTGTAACGGAAGGGGCTCAGTGGTTCACAACGGAGCCGAAGTACAGCACGTTCCGCTCACGGCCGTGGTGCTGGATTCGGACGTGGAACGGTTGACGACGACGTCGGCCGCCCTCACCGGTGCCGGCTTCCAGGTTTTCCCTGCTTCAAACCCTGATTCACTGGCCATCAGCCTCGAACACAACCACCCCTCGATCGTGGTGGTGGAGAACGCCCTCGCCCACGGACTGCGCAGTCCCGGGATCCCCGTCCTGCTGCTGCTGAACGCCGGGGATTCCGTGGACCTCGAGGAAGCAGAAGCGTGGCGGGTGGTGGATTACGTCATCAACCCCGTCCGTCCGGACGAGCTGGTTCACAGGGTCAACACCCTCATCGGCAGGTCCAGGGAACGCTCCCGCTCGCGCAACCACATGGAGGCCCTGCGGGAAAGCCTGCGCAACGTGTCCGCCGCGATCCGTGAAACCAACGACCCCCAGCTCATTGCCGACCACGTAGTCCGGGGTTTCGGCGAAGCGTTGGGCGTGGACCACGTCTGGTTCGCCACCTTCCGTGACGAGCGCGTCCCCTCCATCCGGGCACAGTGGAACGCCCCGGGCACCAAACAGCTTCCCGCCAAGCTCGGCAACAGCGAGAACGCCATCGCAGAGCTATCCAACCGCCTGTGGACCGAAGCGGACGCTATGACAGTCCTGGACCACCGCGAGGAGCCCGATTCCAGGATCACCCAGGCCCTGCGCGAATGGTCTCCGGAACTGCAGCCCGTCTCCACGGTCATCCTCCCTGTTGGCGAAGGCGCCTCGGCGCTGGGCGTGGTCCTCCTGTGCACCGAGAACCGGATCCATGACTGGACCCGCCCCGAACTCTCACTGATGCAGCACGTGGCCGGGAACGTTGCCCACGGACTCATCCAGGGCCACCTCATCAGCGCCCAGCAACGGGTCCTGCAGCAGCTGAGGCAGCTGGACAAGGCCAAGACGGACTTCCTGGCCACCGTCAACCACGAACTCCGGACTCCCCTGACGTCCATCACCGCCTACCTGGACATGATCCGCGACGGCTCAGGCGGCCCGGTCCCCGACGGCATCAAGAAGATGCTGGACGTCATTGCCCGGAACTCGGACCGGCTGCGGCGGCTGATTGAAGACATGCTGACGGTCTCCATGCAGGACGGCAGCAACTTGGACCTCAAACCCGTGGATGTGGACAAACTGCTGCAGGTTGTTGTCGCCACGCTCCGGCCCCTGGCTGAGTCCCGGCACGTGGACATCTCCTACGTTGAAGCCTCCGAAGACATCGAGGTCACCGCCGACGAAGCCAAACTCGAGCAGGTCTTCACCAACATCGTGGCCAACGCCATCAAGTTCACCCCGGAGGGTGGCCGGGTCGGGATTACCAGCGTCCTGGAGGAAACGAACGACGGCGGACACGCGGCACTGGTGCGCGTGGCGGACACGGGCCTTGGCATCCCTGAACACGACCTGCCCCACATCTTCACCCGCTTCTACCGGGCATCAAACGCAACATCGGCGGCCGTACCCGGCAGCGGGCTGGGCCTGGCGATCGCGCACGACATCATCAGCAGGCACATGGGGCGGCTGAACCTTGATTCCACCCTGGGGGCAGGGACCACGGTGTCCATTGAGCTCCCTGTCGGCGGGCCGTAAGCAACAGGCGGGTGTCGCCGTCGTCGGTTTTTACCCCCGCTTCGGCGTGTGACAGCGCAGTCAAGCACTCCGGCCGGTCCTGACGGCGAGGGTCACTAATCCGCGACACATATCGAAACAAAACAGATGCCCCGGGTAACAACCCGGGGCATCAAATTGCGTCATGGGGCCTTTTCAGGCGTCCCCCCAATTTAGTTCGGCCACCATCCGATGCTGGTGGTGTTTGTCTTGGTGGTGACGCTGTTCGGCCACCAGCCGATTGCCGTGGAGTCCTGCGACGGCTCGGCGTTAGCCGGAGCAGCGAATCCTGTAACTGCCAGGACTGCCGCCATGAGCAGGGTTGCCGCAAATTTCTTCATCCGCTGTGCCCTTTCGTTCTGATGCGAATTTGAGAGTGTGACTTGAACAATGTCACGGGGCAAACTATACGAGCTTTTCAATGCTAATGACATGGATAATGGGTTTATGCAGAGTCCCCACCTGGCATCACACGTTGTAGCAGGGCTCAATGCACGTGCCAAATGGAAAGAGCGAAAATTCGACGAGGCTTTCGAGCTCGCCGGTGACGCCGCTGACCTGGCCGCTGCCGCCGGGGATGACGACACGTGGTGGGAAATGCTCTACCTCCAAGCAGAATGCCGCCGGGACCAAGGCAGCATCGAAGAATACCTGCGGCTCGCAACCGAGCTGAACAACCACCAACTCACATCCACCTCCTCCGAGCGCGGCGCGAAGGCCGGGACCATGGTGGCCGTCGCCTTCCAGGGACTGGGCCGCCTGGCCGAGGCTGCTGCCATGGCCTCGGACTCCGCAAAGCTGGCCGCCGGCGACCCCGATCTGCTGCACGTCCAGATCCTCGCCCAGCGCGCACTCATCGCGGCGTTGGCCGAAAGCAGGCTGCTTGAGGACGCCTGGCGCGAATGCCTGCAGCTGGAAACCCTGCTGGCCGATGTTGACGAAGACACTGCAGGCAAGGGCTATTGGGTCATCGGCAACGTCGCGTTCCTGGCGGACAGGGTTGCCGACGGCGGGATGTACCACGACCTCGCGGCCGAACGCCTGTCCCCCTCCAAGGACGTGGACCTGTGGGCGCGGTTCAACCGGGCCTCGGCGGAGATGCGGCTTCAGGCCAAGCTCCTGGACTCTGCCACCCTGCGCTGCATCGAGCGGGCGGAGATGGCCACAGACATTGTGGGCGGCTCCGAGCGGGACCACTTGGAGATGTCTCTGGTCCGCGCCCGCTGGAACTACCTCAACCAGGACATGCAGGAAGCCCTGGCCATCCTCGAGCCGCTCTGCGCACAATCCTCCATCCTTGCCACCCAGACAGCCGCCGAAGCACACTTCCTCCTCGGCAGGACCCTGCTGGCACTGGCCCGGCTGGACGATGCCGAGGCGGTGTTCGATAAGTCCGCGAGTCTCTTCGACCAATCAGCCCTGCCCGAGCGCAGTTCTGCCGTGCATGACTACCTCCGCGATAATGTTGGCAGTGCTGCGAAAGATCGGGGCGGCCAACACAGGGGGTGACCAGGTGCCGCAGGAGGACTCAATAGCCGGGAAGGACCCACGGCTGGGCAAGCTCCTGGACGGAATCGTCAGGCTTGCTGCCGGCGACCTTGACGCCCGGATGGAAGTCTCGGACGCCCGGGACGAGATCGACGCCGTCATCATGGGCACCAACCTCCTGGCCGAAGACCTGCAGATCGCCTACGCGGAACTGGAGCAGCGGGTCGCCGCTCGAACGCGGCAATTGCACGAGGCGCACCGCGAGATGCAGCACATGGCCATGACGGATTCCCTCACCGGCCTCAGCAACCGTTCAGCGTTCACCACGGCCCTCACCGACGCCCAGGAGAAAGCCGCCGCACAGGGGCAGCGCCCGGCCATCCTCCTGCTGGACATGGACGGCTTCAAAGGCATCAACGACTCCCTGGGCCACACCATCGGCGACAAGGTCCTCGAAACAGTGGCCGGGCGCATCACCGGCGCAGTGCGGGACGAAGACATCGTCGCCCGCATGGGAGGGGACGAATTCGCCATCCTCCTGCACGACGTGACCCCGGCGATTGCCGCATCGATCGGCAACCGGGTGCTTGCCGCCGTCGACGGCATCCTGGAAATCGAGGGACACCACGTGCGCTGCGGAGCGAGCATGGGCCTTCGCATGGCCGCACCCGGGCAGAGCGCCCAGGAAATCATGATGGAAGCGGACATCGCCATGTACGAGTCCAAAGCCGAGGGCCGCGGCCGCCTCAAGTCATTCCAACCGGCCATGCTGCATGCCCGGCAGCTGAGGAACCAGCTGGTCAACGAGCTCAAGGAAGCCATCGCCGGCAACCAGCTGGTGCTGTTCTACCAACCCATCGTCCGGTTGGACACCCGCGAAATCGAGGGCGTGGAAGCCCTGGTCCGCTGGAACCATCCCACGCGCGGCATGGTGATGCCGGACGAGTTCATTCCCATCGCCGAGGAAACGGGTCTCATCTCCGAACTGGGCGGCTGGGTGCTGTGCACCGCCGTCGAGCAGTTGCAGCGCTGGCGCAACGATCCCCTGACAGCGCACCACAACTTCAACATGCGCATCAACGTCTCCGCCGCGGACCTGCAGCGGCTCGAATTCGTGGAGGACGTCCGGGACGCGCTGTCCACAGCCAAGCTCGACCCCACGCTGCTGGTCCTGGAGCTGACCGAGAGCGCCGTCATCCAAGGCAACGACCTCGACCGGTACACCCTCAGCAGCCTGGAACGGCTCGGCGTCGGCATGGAGATCGACGACTTCGGCACCGGCTACTCGTCCATCGACTACCTCCGCCGCCTGCCCGTCCACGCCGTCAAGGTGGACCGTTCGCTGCTCTCCGCGCTCGGCAGCGATCCCGCCCAACCCGCGCTGCTGGCGGCCGTTCTGCAACTCATCCGTGCCTGCGGACTTGGCGCCGTGTGGGAGGGCATCGAGACCGAAGACCAGGCCCGGTACCTGCTCGGCATCGGCTGCACCAGCGGGCAGGGGTACTACTTCAGCAGGCCGCTCTCGGAGGAAGTACTCACTGAGCAGCTCAGGCACCACAAGACCTGGCCGGTGGCGGACTAGGAGCACGACGGCGGCCTGCCGGCTTGGTTGCCGGCTGCCGGCGTGGTTGCCGGCTTGGGGGCTGGTTGCCGGCTTGGGGCTATTCGCCGTTCCGCCGTGCACGCCACTCGGAGTCGAGGATCGCGTAGATGTTCTCGGTGGCCCATTGCCCCTTGTAGTGCCAGATGTCCACGAGGGACGCCTCCAGCCGCATGCCAATACGCTTGCAGATTGCCGCCGAACCGTGGTTGAGGGCGTCCAGCTTGGCGTCGACGCGATGGAAGGCAAGGAGTCCGAAGGCCAGGTCCAGCACGGCTTCCGCGGCTTCCGTGGCGATTCCCTGGCCCCTCGCATCAGGATGCAGGATCCAGCCAACCTCTGCCTGCCCCGGCCCTTCCAACCACTTGAGCACCACCTCGCCCAGCAGCCCAGGCTCATCCTGCCGCTCGATCGCCAGGCAGACCCAGTCGCCCTCCTGCTTGAATTCGAAGTTCGCGTAGCGCCCCAGCACCTCCATGGCTTTGGTCTTGCTCAGGGGCGGACGCAAAAGGAACCGCGCCGTGTCGGGGAGGGACTGGTAGGCGTGGAAGCGTTCCAGGTCCTCGGCCTCGAAGCGCCGCAAGATGAGGCGTTTGGTGATGATCGGGAGCGCGATATCGGGCATGTCTTCGAGGCTACAGTGCCGGTCCGAAAGGATGTCCAGTTCAGGCCCTGGAGCTTTGTCCAGTCTTGACACGTGGCGCGATCTGGGATTACCTAATGAACATTCGGTAAATAAAGCTGGAGGCAATGACGCATGGTTGAAACAACCCTCTCCGGTGCTTCGCACCACATCCTGACGAACGACTATGCGTCCGAATGGATGGGCATCGAGGTCCTCAAGGTCGACGACGGACACGCCACCATCAGGATGAAGCTCCGCCAGGAAATGCTCAACGGCTTCGGCATGGCACACGGCGGAATGATCTTCGCCTTCGGTGACACCGCCTTCGCGCTGGCCTGCAACCCGGCCAGCCCGACGCCCGAGGAGGCCGCCACCATCACGGTTGCATCCGGCGTCGACATCAACTTCATCAAGCCGGCCTTCGAAGGCCAGGTGATCACCGCCGTCGCCAACCGCCGTGCCACAACGGGCCGCAGCGGCCTGTACGACATCCAGCTCTACGCGGCTGACGAGTCCTCCTCCCCCACCATCACCGAACCCGGCGAACTCATTGCAGAGTTCCGTGGCCGCAGCCGCACCATCTCCAAGAAGTAGGAAGCCATGACACAGAACACCGTCGCCGCAACAGCCACCCCGGAGGCAACCGCTGTTCCCGGACTGGACCGCGAGGAAACCATCTCCCGCGACGAGCTCGAGGCCCTGCAGCTCAGCCGCCTCCAGCACACTGTCGCCTACGCCTACGACCGCGTGCCGCTCTACAAGCGCAAGTTCGACGAAGCCGGCGTCCACCCCAGCGATCTGCGCGAACTGGGCGATCTTGGCAAGTTCCCCTTCACCACCAAGGAAGACCTCCGCCTGGAGTACCCGTTCGGCATGTTCGCCGTCCCGCAGGACCAGGTTGCCCGCATCCACGCGAGCTCCGGCACCACCGGCCGCCCCACCGTGGTGGGCTACACCAAGAACGACCTCGCCAGCTGGGCTACGCTGGTTGCCCGCTCGCTGCGTGCCTCGGGCGTGCGCCCCGGCATGAAGGTCCACAACGCTTACGGCTACGGCCTGTTCACGGGCGGTCTCGGCGCACACGCCGGCGCCGAAGCCCTCGGCTGCACCGTCATTCCCATGTCCGGCGGCCAGACCGAGCGCCAGATCCAGCTCATCCAGGACTTCGAGCCGGATGCCATCCTGGCCACGCCCACGTACTTGCTGACCATCGCCGACGCCATGGCCCAACAGGGCATCGACCCCAAGTCGACGTCGCTCAAGTACGCCGTCCTCGGTGCCGAGCCGTGGACCGAGGAGATGCGCCGCGAGCTCGAAGTCACCATGGACATCAAGGCCTGCGACATCTACGGGCTCTCCGAGGTCATGGGCCCCGGCGTCGCCGGCGAAGCCGTGGAAACCCAGGACGGCTGCCACATCTGGGAAGACCACTTCCGCCCCGAAATCATCGACCCGTTCGACCACACGCGCGTCCTGGGTGACGGCGAACCGGGCGAGCTCGTCTTCACGTCCCTGACCAAGGAAGCGCTGCCGATCATCCGGTACCGCACCAAAGACCTCACGCGCCTGCTCCCCGGTACGGCCCGTCCGGCCCACCGCCGCATGGGACGCATCACCGGCCGCAGCGACGACATGATCATCCTCCGCGGCGTGAACCTGTTCCCGTCCCAGATCGAGGAAATCGCTTTGAGGATTCCGGAGCTCAGCCCGCACTTCCAGCTCGAGCTCACGCGGCCCGAAGGCAAGCGCATGGACTCCCTGACGGTGCGGATCGAGCGCCGCGAGAACGTTCCGGTTGAAGCAGGCACGACGGCGGCACACGCCTTGCGCGAGCAGATCAAGATTCACGTCGGGTCATCGTGCGTAGTGGACGTCGTTGAGCCCGGTTCGCTTGAACGCTCCAACGGCAAGCTCCGCCGCATCTACGACCTTCGCCCCAAGGCCTAGTCTTCCCGGTGACGCCCCGTGTACTTCACGGGGCGTCTTCGGTTTGACAGGTCCGCCCACTGATCGTGAGAAAATGCCACCATGCCAACTGAGACAACCTCCAAGCGCGGACGGCCCGGTTACGACCAGCAGTCGGTGCTCCGCATCGCCGTCGACGTCTTCAACCGCCACGGGTACGACGCAACGTCCATGGGCATCCTGGCCGAAAACCTTGGAATCTCGAAGTCGGCCATCTACCACCACGTCCCCTCCAAGGGCGACCTCCTGAAGCTTGCCTTGGACCACGCCCTCGGCGGCCTGGAGGCCATCCTGGAGCAACCCGAGGCCATGACCGGCCCCGCCGACGCCCGCTTGGAATTCGTGCTGCGGCAAACCATTGCAGTGCTCGTGGAACGGCTCCCCTTCGTCACGTTGCTCCTGCGCCTGCGCGGGAACACCGACATTGAGCGCGACGCCTTGGAACGCCGTCGTGCCTTTGACCATAAGGTGGCTGCGCTCATCTCGGCTGCGCGCGAGGACGGTTCGCTGCGGCAGGACATCGATCCCCGCACGGTCACAAGGCTCCTGTTCGGCACCATCAACTCGATCGTGGAGTGGTACAAGCCCGGCGGCTCGCTGTCCCCGGAGAAGCTTGCGGACGACGTGATCACCATGGCTTTCGACGGCCTCCACGCCGCCGCCTGACCCTCTATCACCTCCCGCCCCTTTCCCGGCGTCCCTCTATCACCTCCCGCCCCTTTCCCGGCGTCCCTCTATCACTTCCCGCCCCCTTCCCGGCGCCCCTCTATCACCTCCCGCCCCTTTCCCGGCGTCCCTCTATCACTTCCCGACCCGCCCCGGACGCGACAGAAATTTGTAAGGTCTCCGGAGCCGTTGCGAGCGTAGGATTTTCAGCGTAGGAGGTGGCCATCATGCAACTAGCCCTCAACACAGCCACAACTGTCCTGCCCGTCGATGACATGAGCCGCGCGCACGCTTTTTACACGGAAAAGCTCGGCCTGCCACACCGTGGGAAAACCTGGGACGGAAATGATTTGTTCGGCAACGACGGCGGCGCGATGCTGCAGTTGCTGCCCATCACGGATGGCATGCACTCAAGCCATACCGCACTGAGTTTTGAGGTCCGCGACATCGAGCGATTGGTCGCTGAAATGGAAGCCAGGGGCGTTTCATTCCAGGACTATGACGAGCCCGGCCTCAAGACGGAAAACCATATTTGCACTACTGAAGCCGAGAAATGCGCTTGGTTTATGGACACGGAGAACAACATCCTCTGCATCCACGAAACGCTCGGGCAGCAGGCCGAATACCAGCTATAAAGATTAACGACGAAACGCTCTCCTTGTTGGGAGAGCGTTTCGTCGTTCGCGGTGGGAAGTGATAGAGCAAACCCCTCAAACCCGGTGGGAAGTGATAGAGCAACCCCTCAAACCCGGCGGGAAGCGATAGAGCAACCCCTCAAACCCGGCGGGAAGTGCTAGAGGGTTACTTCTCCACGAGGGTGAGGACGTCGTAGGTGGCTACGATGTCGTCGTTCTGGTTGGTTAGGACTGCATCCCAGGCAACCTCGCCGTACTCGTCCGTTTCACGCGGCGTGATCTTCTTGGCGGTCAGGGTCACCCGGATGGAGTCGCCCGCGGCAACCGGCGTGATGAAGCGCAGGTTCTCCAGGCCGTAGTTGGCCAGGACGGGACCCGGAGCCGGCTCCACGAACAGACCCGCAGCCCAGCTCAGGAGCAGGTAGCCGTGGGCCACGATGCCCGGGAAGAAGGGGTTGGCCTCGGCGGCTTCCTGGTTGGTGTGCGCGTAGAAGGTATCACCGGTGGAGTTTGCGAAGGCCGTGATGTCCTCCAGCGTGACCTCGCGGAGCTCGGAACGAACAGCGTCGCCGATCCGCAGGGTAGACAAGTGCTTGCGGAAGGGGTGCTCACCCTCGGTTTCGATGGTGAAGTTCCGGTCGGCACCGGTGTGCCACTGGCCGGTGACGGCGGTGAGCATGTTCGGCGAACCCTGGATGGCCGTGCGCTGCATGTGGTGCAGCACAGAGCGGATACCGCCCAGTTCTTCGCCGCCGCCTGCGCGGCCGGGGCCGCCGTGGACAAGGTGCGGAACGGGGGAACCGTGACCGGTGGACGAGCGTGCGTCTTCGCGGTTGAGCATGTGGACACGGCCGTGGTGGGCTGCGATGCCGGTAACCAGTTCGCGGGCCACTGCGGGATCGTTGGTGCACACGGAGGCCACCAGCGAGCCGGAACCGCGGGCGGCGAGGCGCACGGCGTCGGCGAGGTCGGTGTAGCCAAGCACTGAGGAGACGGGTCCGAAGGCTTCGAGGGAGTGGACTTCTTCGGCTTCCGCGTCAGCCCAGCTGAGGAGCACCGGAGCCATGAAGGCGCCGTCCTCCACTACGCCGACGGTGCCGCCGACGGAGGTGACCGACGGCGAGTCGAGGCTTCCGTACGCAAGCTCACCGCCGGCGTCGAGCATTGACTGGACGGCCGCGCGAACATCGGCGAGCTGCTCCAGCGAGGCGAGGGCGCCCATGGTGACGCCTTCGGCGCGCGGGTCACCGACCACAACGCGTTCGTTGATGCGGGCGCCGATGGCTGCGGCGACCTCGGAGGTCAACTCCTTGGGGACGAGCACGCGGCGGATGGCGGTGCACTTCTGGCCCGCCTTGACGGTCATCTCGGTGACGACGGCCTTGACGAAAGCGTCGAACTCGGGGGTGCCGGGGACGGCGTCGGGGCCGAGGATGGCCGCGTTCAGCGAGTCCGTCTCCGAGGTGAAGCGGACGCCGCCCTGCACCACGTTAGGGTGCGATTTCAGCGACTTGGCCGTTGCGGCGGAACCGGTGAAAGACACGAGGTCGCGGTAATCGAGTTCGTCCAGGAGCGTGCGGGCAGAACCGGAGATCAGCTGGAGCGAACCTGCGGGAAGGATGCCGGATTCCACGATGGCCTTCACGGCAGCGGCGGCGACATAGCCCGTGGGCGTCGCCGGCTTGACGATGGTTGGCACGCCGGCGAGGAAGGACGGCGCGAACTTCTCCAGCATCCCCCAGACCGGGAAGTTGAAAGCGTTGATCTGGACGGCTACGCCGGGAATGCGGGTATAGATGTGCTCGCCGGCGAACGAACCGTCCTTGGACAGGACCTCCATGGGACCGTCCACGATCACCTGCGAGTTGGGCAGTTCACGCCGGCCCTTGGAACCGAATGTGAAGAGCACGCCGATGCCGCCGTCGATGTCGATCATGTTGTCGATCTTGGTGGCGCCGGACTGCGAGGACTGGGCGTAGAGCTCTTCGCGGCGGCCGTTCAGGTACTGGGCCAGCTCCTTGAGCTTGAGGGCGCGCTGGTGGAACGTCAGTTTGCCGAGTTCCGCCTGGCCCGTGGTGCGTCCGTAGTTCACGACGGCGGCAAGGTCCAGGCCGTCGGTGCTCACGTTGGCCAGGACTTCGCCGGTGCTGGCATCCCGCACGGGCACGGTCTTGGCTTCGGGCGCCGGGGTCCACCACGCGTCCTGAACGTAGCTGGGGACGGTGGCAACGTCTGTGGTTTCCGGGGCGACTGCTGTAGTGGTCATCGTCGACGGGTCCTTCCGAGGCACATGAAAGCGGCACGGTCGAATGTCGGATGGACCAACATTACTGACCGGCCGTTCGGTAATATATACAGACTACATGAATGGCCCGGAGAGTACAGCGGGAATTTGCGCGCATTGTGATAGAAGGATTCCCAAAACCCGGCGGGATGTGAGAGAGGGACGCCCAAAACCCGGCGGGATGTGAGAGAGGGACGCCCAAAACCCGGCGGGATGTGAGAGAAGGATCAGCTCCGGCTGCCCAGCTTCCGTGCCAACAGCAGCGGTTTCTTCAGGAACTCGCCCACGCTGGTCCGGGTAATGATCGTCTGGTTCAGGGCATCAAGCCGCCCCAGGACCTGGTCCAGCTTGGCAACGGTCTCATCGAGCCGCCGCTCCTGTGCCCGGATGAGTTCCTCCTGTTCGGCCAGCACGCGGGACAAATAGAGCACCGTCCCCATGCCGCCCTGGGCAACCTCGTTCCGCAGATGATCGTCACGGACCAGGGCATCGTAACGGGCATGCTCCGCCGCCTTGGCAAAAATGCTGTTGCCGTCATGCCCATCCGATTCCGGCCGCTGCGACCAAAACGCCAGCGGTTCCCCGTCGATGAATCCGACGCGTGAATGGCTCAGCACGCGCAGGTGGAATTCCCAGTCCCCCACCACCGGAAGATCCTCGTTGTAATAGCCGACGGCGTCGTGGAGACTCCTGCGGTACAGGAAGGAAATGGGTACGGCTCGGTTGATCCGGAGCATGTCCGCAAGGGTGATCTGACGCAGGTCCGCCCAGAAAATCTCACGCCGGACAGGCTCGATCCTGCCGTCTGCAATCTCCTCGATGACAATTTCCGTCCGCACCATGACTCCCGCGTCCGAGGCATGCGCCGGGTCATCCAAATACTCCACGGTGCGCTCCAGGAAAGTGGGCGCCCAAAAATCATCGTCATCATGGATCACCACAAACTCGCCGGTGCCGGCCTTGATTCCCGCATTCGACGCCGCTTCCATCCCCACAGACTCAGCATGGTGAAGCGTGGTGATACGCGCCTGCTCAGCTTGCGACCGCTGCGAGGTGAGATGTTCGACGGCGGCCGGGTCGCCGCCGTCGTTGACGATGACCAACTCGAAATCCTGGAAAGTCTGGGCAAAGATGTCGTCCAACGCGCGGGCCAGGAAGACCGGCCTGCTCTTGGTGCGGGTCACGATGGTGATGCGGGCGGTCATGGCTCGTCCATTCAGTTGGGGATGTTGATCAATCCTGCATGCTAGCAGCGCGCTGGGGCCGGGGATGGAGCTTCGCAACAAGGTCGGAAATTTCCTGATCCGTTACGCCATGCCCCGCAAGGTATGCGCGCGCGTCCAGCTCGCCCAGGAACCGGCGCAGGGCATCCCTCCGCCGCTCCAACAGCTCTTCCAAATCCCGGTCCGGAAGGTAGGGATCATGGGCATGCGGCGCACCGTGGGTCCGGTGGCGTTCATTGATACCGCGGGCCGCAAGCTCGTAGCCGCGCAGGATCTCTCCGTCCTCAATGCCGGCTAGCCGCTGCAATATCAGTGCGATCATGCCGCTCCGGTCCCGCCCTGCCGAGCAATGCACCACCACCTTGCCCGGAGACGCAGCGATCGCTTTGAACACGCGGGCAATCTTGTCCCCGAACATTGCCAGGTACTCCGCGTACTGTCCGGGCTCCTTGAGGTAGGGGCCAAAGGTGGTGCCGAAGTCGCTGTGGTCCGGGTCTTCCGTGGGGCAATGCACGACGGCGATCCGCGCCTTCGCGTCGTCCGGCACCTGGGGATCGGTGTCGCGTTGCCGCCGCTCGCGGGAGGCGCGGAGGTCGATCACGGTGCGGACGCCGTCGTCGTACATTTGGCGCCAGCCGGCCTCCGTTACCCACTCGTGGCGCCCCATCCGGTACACGTCCCCGGCAATGCGCCAAGCATTGACCGCACCGTCCCAATCGACGGCCTGTAAGCGGCCTGCCGCGGCGTTCCCATCCATGGAAGCCATGCTAGCCGTGCCGAAGGGTGAGATCTCGCGGCTTTGGCGCGTGTTTAGGCCTGAGAGCTAACCCCTCGGGGCCAGGTGCTTGGAGAGCCGGTACTCCAGGCCGTTCCTGACCGCCGGCCATTCGTGTTCGACGATGGAGAACACCACTGTGTCGCGAAGGGCGCCGTCCTTGCTGCGGGAGTGGTTCCGCAAAACGCCGTCCTGCCTGGCCCCAAGGCGCGCGATCGCCTCACGGGACTGGTGGTTCAGCCAGTGCGTGCGGAACTCGACCGCGGGGCATCCCAACGTTTCAAAAGCGTGCCGGAGCAGCAGGAGCTTGGAATCAGGGTTGGTGCCCGTTCCGTGGGCTGAGGCCGCGTTCCAGGTGGACCCGATCTCGACGCGCGGAGTGTCGGCGTCAATGTTCATGTACGTCGTCATGCCGATGAGCTTGCCGGTACTGTTCAGCCGCGTCGCGAACGGCAGCATGGAACCCACTGCCTGGAGGGCAAGACGCCGATCGATGTCGGCGGCCATGCCCTCCGGAGTTGGCACGGACGTGTACCAGAGCTTCCAGAGTTCGCCGTCGCGGGCGGCCTCCACAAGACCGTCGTGATGGGCGGCGTCAAGGGGCTCGAGGGTTACAAAGTGGCCCTTAAGGGTGATCGGTTCAATCGCAGTCACCCGGTCAGCCTAACGGACCCAACCAGGTCGCAGTTGGGCGCGTTTAGAACGCTCTAAACGTGCACAACTGCGACTCAGTTGGGTGGGCCCGGGCTAGTCCGTCCAGTCGAAGAAGCCCTTGCCGCTCTTGCGCCCCAACTCCCCGCGCGCCACCTTGTCCCGAAGGATCTGCGGCGGTGCAAAACGGTCACCGAGGGTGGAGTGCAGGTACTCGGCGATCCCCAACCTGACGTCCAGGCCAACAATGTCCGTGGTCTTCAGCGGGCCGGTGGGGTGCTTGTAGCCAAGCACCATGGCGGCGTCGATGTCCTCCGCGGACGCCACGCCTTCTTCGACCATCCGCATCGCTTCGAGTGCGATTGCCACGCCCAGCCGCGAGGACGCGAACCCGGGGGCGTCATTGACGACGACGGCGGTCTTGCCAAGTGCCTCGGTCCAGCTTTTCGCCGCGGCAGCAAGCTCGGGCGAGGTTTCCTTGCCGAGGACCACTTCGATGAGGGTGGACGCCGGCACGGGGTTGAAGAAGTGCAGGCCCACGAAGTTGGCGGGACGGCGGAGTTCCTGGCCCAGTCCGGTCACGGAGAGGGAGGACGTGTTGGAGGCCAGGAAGGCATCCGCGGACAGGTGCTCCTCAACGGACCGCAGCGCCGTGACTTTGAGGTCGTAGTCCTCGGGAACGGCCTCCACCACCAAACCACAGTGAATGAAGGACTCGTAGTCCGTGGAAGTGCTGAACCGGGCGAGGACCTCTTCCGGCGAGTCCGTGAGGGTGCCCCGGGCAGCGGACTTCGCTACGGCCTCGGCCACGCGGTTGTGCGCACCGGCAGCGGCCTCGTGGTCACGTTCCACCACGACGACGGTGGCACCCTTGATGAGGAAGGCATGGGCAATACCTGCGCCCATGCGGCCACCGCCCAGGACTCCGACGACGTTCGGGATGGCGGGTGCTGTTGTCATTTCCGGTTCCTGTCCTGAGAGGTGGCGTCGTTGGCCTTGGCGGACTTCTTATCCAGGAAGGCCTGCATCCGATCGAACTTGGCCTGGGATTCGAACAGGATCCCTTGGGCCAGGGTGTCGATCAGGGGGTGTGCTTCGGCCGGTGCGTGGAAGACCGACTTGGTGATCCGCACAGCCAGGGGGTCTTGCCGGCCGATGCGGTCCGCCAGTTTGTGGGCTGCGTCCATGAGCTCCGGGGCCTCGTGGATCTCGGTGATGAGGTTGATCCGCAATGCCTCTTCGGCGCGGAGCACCGTACCGGCCAGGAGGATCTCCTTCGCCTTCGGTTCGCCCACCAATTCCTTCAACCGCCACGTGGCACCTGCCGCGGCGAGGATGCCAAGACCCGTTTCCGGGTTGCCGATGCGCACATTCGGAGTGCCGATGCGGAAGTCGGCGGCATAGGCCAGCTCGGCTCCCCCACCCAGGCAATAGCCGTCAAGCGCGGCGATGACGGGCATGGGCAGCTTGGCGATCCGGGCGAAAATGGTGGAGTTGATGCCTTGGAGGGCATCGTCCCGGCGCCGTTCGCGCAGCTGGCCAATGTCCGCGCCGGAGGCATAGACTCCGTCGGTTCCGGCGATGATCAGGATCTTGGGATTCTTTTCCAGCTCGGCGCAGACCGCGTGAAGCTCATCCACCATCTTCTGGTCGATCGCGTTGCGGACTTCCGGGCGGTTCAGGAGGACGGTGAGCCGGTCCTCGCGTTCTTCGAGCAGGAGGGTGCTGAAGTCTTCCTGGTTCAGGGCCATTACACGCCTTCCAACAACATTGCCGTACCTTGGCCGACGCCGATGCACATCGTGGCCAGGCCAAGCTTCGGCCCGGTCTGGGAGGCAAGCTCGCGCTCCATGCGGCCCAGCAAAGTAATCGCAATACGCGAGCCGCTGGAACCGAGCGGGTGGCCCAAACTGATGGCACCGCCGTCGTTATTGACGATGTCCGGATCCAGGCCGAGGCGGCGCATGCTCGCCAGCGACTGCGTGGCGAAGGCCTCGTTGAGCTCCACTGCGCCGAGCTGCTCCACGGAAAGGCCGGTGCGGGCGAGGACTTTCTGAGTGGCGGGTACGGGACCGATGCCCATGATCTCCGGTTCGCAGCCGGCGGAGGCACCGTCAATAATGCGGGCACGCGGCGTCAGGCCGAACTTCTTGATGGCGGCCTCGGAGGCAACGATGATGGCCGAGGCGCCGTCGTTGAGGGTGGAGGAGTTGCCTGCGGTCACGATCGAACCGCCCGGGACCACGGGACGCAGCCCGGCCAGGACGTCCATGGTGGTGCCTTCGCGGGGGCCTTCGTCAGTGTCGACGACGGTCTCGGACTTGCGCGTCTTGACCGTCACCGGGACGATCTCCTCCTTGAAACGGCCGCCGGCAATAGCTGCCAGCGCACGCTCGTGGGAGCGGACGGCGAAAGCGTCGGCGTCCTCACGCGAGATGTTGTCCACGCGCCCGACCTCTTCCGCGGTCTCCGGCATTGAGTACGTCATCTTGCCGTCGCGGGAAAGATCACCCTTGGTGAAGCGCGGGTTCGCAAAGCGCCAGCCGATGGAGGTATCGAAAATCTGGCCCGGCTTGGCGAAGGCCGTCGCGGGCTTTTCCTGGACCCAGGGGGCACGGCTCATGGATTCAACGCCACCGGCAACCACGATGTCCGCAGCCCCCGACTTGATCATTTGGCTGGCCATGATGATCGCACTGAGGCCTGAAGCGCAGAGCCGGTTGACCGTAATGCCCGGGATGTGGAGGGGAAGTCCGGCAAGGATGGTGGCCATGCGGGCCACGTTGCGGTTTTCCTCGCCTGCGCCGTTGGCGTTGCCGAGGATTACCTCATCAATGGAGTCGGGGTCGACGCCGGCGCGTTCCACTGCTTCCCGGACCACCAGGGCGGCGAGGTCGTCGGGCCGGACAGAGGAAAGTGCCCCACCATAGCGTCCGACCGGCGTCCGTGCGCCACCAACAAGAAAAGCCTCGACCATGAGAACATCCTTCGCGAAGTGAAAGGGGCCGGCACGGAATAATATACCGACCGTTCGTTCTATAAAGATTACACGGCCGGCGCGGCCGGTCAACAGATGACGGTCCTCACACCTCCCTAAATCACACGGATTCCAAGGTGACTGGCGAGCAAAGGAGCCATCAAACTCAACTGGTAGTCATCAATGACCGCCCCGGTCAGGCCGGCCAACCCGTTGATCCCGCGGAACTCCGAAGTGCGAAGGTCAACATCCTTGAACCTGGCCCCGGTGACGTCCAATGTTCCGATGGTGCAGTTCTTCAAGGCCACCCGGGTTCCCGTGACCCCGCCCAGGTCCAGCTCATTGATGATGCAGTCGGAGATCTGGACGTCCACCAGCTTGGAGCCGCGCAGGTTCACGAAGTCCAGCTTGCCGCCGTCGATTCGGACGGAGCGCCAACTTCCCTCATAAAGTTCGGCCGAGCCCCACCTGGGATTGGTGATCTCCACGTCCTGCCATGATGTCCTCGCAGCCGGGAAAACCGGGGCGAACGGCTCGGCTAAGATGCAGTCGCGGAAGGTTGCTCCCCGTAGCTGGGCTTCATTGAAGGAGACGCCGTTGAATTCACATTCGATGAAGTCCGCCCCGCTCAGCTCTTCCCCGTCCGCGGAGGCCCGGGTGAAGCGGATACCGTCATACCGTTCCCCGCGCTGGAAGTCCGGGGCGTCGTCGTCGCGCAGTTCATCCAGCCGCACCGGCGGGACCTTGGGTGCGGCAACTTTGCCGGCCGGCATCAGAGCGACTCCGCCTTGGCAGCGATCTCGGCAAGGTCCTTGCCCAACGCCTTGCGCGTGAAGCTCATGCCGAGCTTGCCGAAGAGGGCCATGCCCACCTTGCTCAAGAAAGTCGGCTTCAGGACCTCTGCCCCGAAGGTCACCGTAAGGTCCGTTCCGGCGTCGCGCCCGGCAAGGTTGAAGCGCGTGGTGTAGGCGGCACCGCCCTGGTGTGCCTTGACCGTTGTGCTCCGCGGAGGATCGGCTTCCGCGACCCACATTTCCACGGTTTCCTGCTTGCCCAACATGGTGCGGGTCTCTTTCCAGCGGGTTCCTTCGCCGTACGGGCCCTCGCTGAGCATCTGGACGGAATCGATGCCGGACAGCGTGGCGGCAGAACCGGGAATGTCAGAGACGACCGCCCAAACCTTCTCCGGGCTCGCATTGATGTGCTGGGTCAGCGTGGTGGTGTGTTCCATACATCGAGCCTAGACCCGGGCACTGACACTCCCAACTGACTGGCAATAGGGGTTGTTCTGAGGCTCCAGAGCAACCCCTATTGCCAGTCAGTTGGGCTTCCGTGCGCGAAGGCTGTGGATAACGTCCCGCGCTGACGGAAGGTTTGCCAGCATGAGGAGATGCGACTCCCCCAACCACTGCCGGAAGCCCTGTCGTCAGTTCCGTTCACATGGCAGGAAGCGCTCGACGCCGGCGTCTCGCGTCAGCGCTGGAGGCACCGCGCGCTTGGGGCACCAAGCAGGGGCATCCGGGCCCCTCCGAACGGTGAAGTCGGGCTGCCGAAGATCGTTAGGCCTTTCACGGTGATCACTCCCTTTTCGGCGGCCTCGCACGCCACGGCATTTGTCTTGTGGGCGTTTCCGGGCTTCCTGCCCGGCAGCCATGAAACCACCATCCACATCTCACGCCCGGACACCATGGCCATCCCGCGGCGCAAGGGAGTCAAAGGGCATGTGGGCCAGTTCTTCGACGATGAAATCACCAACCTCAATGGACTGCTCATCACCACCCGTCCCCGCACATGGCTCGACTGCGCCCGACGGATGACCATCGATGAAATCACAGTCGTGGCCGATCATCTGCTCAGGAGGCCGAGGCCAGCCTTCGAGGACCGAAGCGAACCGTACTGCACACGTGAGGAGCTGGAAGAGATGCTTGACCGGCACAAGGGAACACCCGGAATCCGCAAGGCGCGCCTGGCTTTGGAACAGGCCAGGGTTGGCGCCGATTCAGCGCCCGAGACGCGACTCCGGCTGGCACTTGAGCTGGCCGGGCTGCCCGAACCGGAACTCAACCATCCCACGGAACTGGGTTTCGGCGTCGTACGTGAACCCGATCTTGGCTACCGCGAACAGCGCGTCGCCGTTGAGTACGAAGGCGAGGGGCATTCAGAGCCCGCGCAGATTGTCCGGGACATAGAGCGCGAGGAAGACTACAGCCGTGCGGGCTGGCACTTGGTGCGGATATCCAAACGGCACATGGGCAACGACGCAAGGTCTGCTGTGTCCAAGGTGCTGGCCGCGATGCAGGAGCGCGGGTGGACGCCCAAGTAGCTGGCAATAGGGGTTGTTCTGAGGCTCCGGAGCAACCCCTATTGCCAGTCAGTTGCTTAGGAGAACAGCTCGCTCTTGGGCTGGTTGTTCTTGACCTTCTGCCAACCGAGCCACAGCACCACTGCGAAGAACGGAATGGTGGCCAAGGTCCAGAGGCCCAGCAGGAAGACGTCGCCGGTGGTCTTGTCCGTGACGGTGTCGAAGCCGATCAGGACCGTAATGGCCAGCAGCGCCACGAGGCCGATCCAGCTGGTCCAGGGCGAGCCCGGCATGGGCAGGGAGGACACGTTACCGCGCTTCTTGCGCAGCGCGATCTGGCTCGCGAAGATCGAACCCCATGTGAAAATCACGCCAATGGAAGCGGTGTTCAGCGCGAGGTCGAACGCGTGCGAACCACCCAGCCAGATGTTCAGGAGGATGCCCACCAAGTACACGCCGCCGATTGCCAGGATGGCCGCAAACGGCACGTGACGGGAGGACATCCGGGTCAGCCACTGCGGAGCGTGCCCGTTGTTGGCCATGGTGCGGAAGATGCGGCCGATCGAGTACAGGCCGGAGTTGCAGGAAGAAAGCGCTGCGGTGATGACGATCATGTTCATCACATCGCCCATCCAGCCCAGGCCCATCTGACCGAACACGGTGACGAACGGCGACGTGCCGGCTACGTACTGGTCGGACGGGAGGAGCATGGCCAACAGGGTCACGGAACCGACGTAGAAGACCACAATGCGGAAGACGACGGCGCGGATCGCCTTGGGAACTTCACGTTCCGGATTCTCCATCTCACCTGCGGTGATGCCCACGAGCTCGATTGCGTTGTAGGCGAAGATCACGGCGTTCAGGACGAGGATCATCACCAGGCCGCCATTGGGGAACATCCCGCCGTCGGAGTGGAAGAGGTTGGCTACGGAAGCGTTGCCGTCGCCCACTTGTGCGTTGGTGACCACCATGAAGGTGCCCACAGCCAGGAAGATCACGATCGCGGCGACCTTGAGGCAGGAAGCCCAGAATTCGAATTCACCGAAGGCCTTGACGCTGAACAGATTCACGGCCACCAGCAGCACCAGCGCTGCGATGGCGGAGAGTTCAACCGGAACATTCGGGAAGAAGAACTGGAAGTAGAGGCCGATCGCGATCAGTTCCGCGATGCCGGTCATGGCCCAGTTGATGAAGTACATCCAACCGGACAGGTACGCGCCTTTCTTGCCGAACATTTCACCGGCGTAGCTCACGAACGAGCCCGAGGTCTGGCGGTACATGATGAGTTCGCCCAAGGCGCGCATCAGGAGGTAGGCGATGACGCCGGCAATGGCGTAGGAGAAGATCAGAGCCGGGCCGGTGGAAGCCAAACGGCCACCTGCGCCCATGAACAGGCCAACGCCGATCGCGCCGCCCATGGCAATCATGGTCACGTGACGGCGGCTGAGCGTCTTCTGGTAACCCTCTGCGCTGAGGGTGGAGCCTGCGGCCGTGGATGGGGCCGTGGGCTTGAGGTCTGTGGGGGTACTTTGCGGCACAGCTGTTTCCTTGTGGGTTGGGGTCTTGCTGTAGGGGGCTGCGCCCGGTGCCGGAGCACGGGCGGTTTAGGCACAGGAAATTCGGAGATTTCCCCTTTGGGAATCCCGTTCTGTGACGTGGACCGCAGAACGTCGAACGTTCGCGCAACCCGTCTATCTTACGGCATGTGACGCGGCACCCGTGACGAAGGCAACAAATGGGCTCCTGAGCAGGGCAGGAACCACTACAACAACCCGCCGTCCCGCATGCCGTACCGGACCCACGTTCCGGCCGCACCGGCGCCACCCGCACCTGCCGCGCACCGGTCGAACCACTCACCCAACGCACGGTCGTGGCTCACGATCACCACGGTCCCCGAAAAGGTTGCGAGCGCCGCCTCCAACTGCTCCACCAACACGGGAGCCAGATGGTTGGTGGGTTCGTCCACGATCATGGTGTCGTAGCCGCCCAGCAGGATCCGGGCGAGGGCAAGCCGGCGTTGCTGCCCGGCCGAGAGCCCTCCAACCGGCACATGGAACTCCGCGGGACGGAACAGCCCCAGCCGCAACAGGTCCTCGGCATGGTCATCGATGGTGCCGCCCAGCCCGGCGGCAAAGGCCGGGAGCAGGCGCAGCTCCGGGCGGGAAGGCACGTCGAGTTCCTGCTGCAGGTAGCCGACCCTGCCTGGTGCAGCCACGGAACCGGAAGCTGGTTCCAGGACACCGGCCAGAACGGATAGCAGGGTGGATTTGCCGGCACCGTTGGGGCCGGTGATGAGGACCTTCTGCCCGGCTTCCACCCGCAGGTCGGTGGGCTGGAGGCGGCCCGGAACGCTGACGCCGCGGGCTTCCAGTGCCGGCTCGGAGACGTCCACGGCCACCGAGCCCAAGGGAGCGGCAAGCTTCAGAGGTACGGGCGGCCGGTCTACCGGGTTTTCCTCGAGCCTCCGGAGCCGCTCCTGGGCGTTGCGGACTTTGCTCGCAGCCGCCCGTTGCCAGGTGCCGCTCTTGAAGCTGAAGGCCATCTTGTCCTTGTCCCGCCTGCGCCCGTAGCCCATGCGGTCCGCCACGGTGGCCGCTTGGAGCCGTTCGGCGGCGATGGCGTCCACCCAGCCTTCGTACTGTTGGACCCAGCGGGCGCGTTCGGCAGCTTTCTCGCGAAGGTAGCCGTCGTAGCCGTTTCCGTAACGGTTCACGGAGCGACGATCAGCATCCACCTCAATGATGGTGCTGGCAACTTTCTTCAGCAGGACACGGTCGTGGGAGACAACCACCACGGTCCCCCGGTGCGCAACCAGCCGGGACTCCAACCAGGCGGTGCCGGTGGCGTCGAGGTGGTTGGTGGGCTCGTCCAGGAGCAGGGCTTCTGCGGGGTCGGCGAGCAGGCAGGCGAGCGCCACCCGCTCTTGCTCGCCGCCGGACAGGGAGCCAAGCGTTCGACGGCGGTCCACGCCTCCCAGCCCCAGCTTGTCCAGCGCTGCTTCCACCCGGGATTCGGCGGCGTACCCTTCGCGGAGCTGGTATTCGGTTTGCAGGCTGCCGTAGAGCTCAAGCGTCTCCGTGTCGGCCTCGGACAGTCCGCGTTCCAGTTCGGCAATGTGCGCTTCGAGGGAACGGAGCGCACCAAGGGAGGCGTCGATGGCGTCCCCCACGGTCAGCGACTCCGCCATCCCGTGTGTCTGCGCGAGGTAACCCACGCGGTAGGCGGGGTTGCCGGAGAAGCCCGCTTCGCCGTCGTCGGGCGTTTCGACCCCGGCCAGAAGGCGGAGCAGCGTGGATTTACCGGCACCGTTCTCGCCCACGACGGCAACATGCTCGCCGTGGGGGATCACCAGGTGGACGGCATCAAAAAGTTGGCGGTCCCCGTAGCCGTGGGAGACGCCGGAAAGGTGCAGGTGGTCAGTCATGAGGTGTCCTCGCGAGTCCGTAGCAGGCAGGTGGCCATGGGTGTACGGGGGATGCAGCCGGATAGTGGCTGCTCTCAAGACTTCATCGGTCCAGACTGCCCGCTGGGAAGCGGGCGCGTCAAGGCCTTAGACCGCCAGTGCCCGCTTCCGCCGGGCTTTCGCGAGCCGGGTTCCGATGAGCCCCTGCCGCGGACTGAACAAGTACACGACGGCGAACACCGCACCTTGGGTGACCACCACCATGGCACCCGAGGCGGTGTCCAGGTAGTAGCTCAGGTAGATGCCCGCCACGGAGCACACCACGGAGATCACGGGGGCAATGACCAGCATCCGGTTGAAACGGTCCGTCAGCAGGTAGGCCGTGGAGCCGGGAATGATGAGCATCGCCACCACCAGGACGACGCCGACGGTCTGCAACGCAACCACAGAGGTCAGGGCGAGCAATCCCAGCAGGAGGGCGCCCAGCAGCCGTGGCGAGAGGCCGATTGCGTGGGCGTGCGTGGGGTCGAAGGCGTAGAGCGTCAGGTCCCGCCTCTTGAGGATCAAAATAGCGAAGGCGACGGCCCCGAGAATGACCACTTGGATCAGGTCCGGGACGCTTACGCCCAGCAGGTTGCCGAAGATGATGTGGTTCAGGTCGGTTTGGCTGGGCGTCACGGAAATCAGCACCAGGCCAAAGGCAAAGAGTGAGGTGAAGACGATCCCGATCGCCGCATCCTCCTTGACCCGGCTGGTGTTCCGCACAACGCCGATGAGGGTCACCGCCAAGAGCGCGAACACCAAAGCGCCCAGCGCGAACGGCGCACCCACGATGTAGGCCAGCACGACGCCGGGAAGCACCGCATGGGACACGGCGTCACCCATGAGGGACCAGCCGATGAGGACCAGCCAGCAGCTGAGCACGGCGCACACCACTGCGGCGATGGCCGTGGTGGCGAGGGCACGGACCATGAAGTCGTAGCTGAGGGGTTCGAGCAGGAATTCCATCTCAGCCCCTGTTCATGACGTCGAGGCCGAAAGCCATGGCCAGGTTTTCCGGTTGCAGCACCACGTCCGGACTTCCGTGCATCAGTACTTTGCGCATGAGGAGGACTGCTTCGTCGCAGAGTTGCGGGAGCGCATGGAGATCGTGGGTGGAGACCAGGATGGTGGCGCCATCGGCGGCCAATTCCTTGAGCAGCCGGGTGATGGTGGCCTCGGAGCGTTTGTCCACCCCGGCGAACGGTTCATCGAGCAGCATCATGGTGGCGTCCTGGGCAATGCCCCGGGCCACGAAGGCGCGTTTCTTCTGCCCGCCGGACAGTTGCCCGATTTGGCGGTCGGCAAAGTCAGCCAGTTCCACGCGTTCCAAGGCGTGCTCGACGGCGTCGCGGTCGGCTTTGCGGGGCCGGCGCGTGAAACCCAGATGCCCGTAGCGGCCCATCATCACTACGTCGCGGACGGACAACGGGAAGGCCCAGTCCACTTCTTCGCTTTGTGGAACGTAACCGATGCCCGCCTCTTTGCGGATCTTTGCCGGCGGGTGGCCGTTGACCAGGACCCGCTCGGTGTCCGGCTTGACCATGCCCATGATGGTCTTGAACAGCGTGGACTTTCCCGAGCCGTTCATGCCCACGAGGCCGCAAATGCGGGAGCGTTCCAGGGTCAGCGATGCCGAGTCCAGCGCGAGCACCTCGCCGTAGTGGACGGTGACGTTTTCAACAGCAATAGCCGGGCTGCTCATGCCGTTCCTCCCGTGAGGGCCTCGGTGATGATCTTGGCGTCGTGCCGGATCAGGTCCAGGTACGTGGGCACGGGGCCGTCCGCTTCAGACAGTGAATCTACGTACAGCACTCCGCCGAACTTCGCTCCGGTGGCTCCCACCACTTGCTGCATGGGTGCATCGGACACGGTTGATTCGCAGAAGACTGCGGGCACCTGGTTGTCCTTGACGAACCCGATTGCCCGGGCGATTTGCTGCGGCGTGGCTTGCTGTTCAGCGTTTACGGCCCAGATGTAGACCTCTTTGAGGCCGGCGTCCCGGGCCAGGTAGGAGAACGCCCCTTCGCAGGTGACCAGTGCCCGGTGGTTTTCCGGCAGGACGGACAGCTTGGACACCATCTCGTCTTTCACTTCCTGCAGCCGGGAGTTGTATGCCTTGGCGTTGGCTTCGAATTCGGAGGCGTGCTCCGGCGCCAGGCCGGCAAAGGCCTTGGCCATGTTGTTTGCGTAGATCTGGACGTTGTCCGGCGACATCCAGGCATGCGGGTTGGGCTTGCCGCGGTAGCTGTCTTCGCCAATGTCCATGACTTTCACGCCCTCGCTGACTACGGCGTGGGGAACGTCCAGGCCTTCGACGAACTGCGCGAACCAGGCTTCCAGGTTCAACCCGTTATCCAGAATGAGGTCCGCTTGCGCCGCCTTGCGGATGTCCCCGGGCGTGGGCTCGTAGCCGTGGATTTCCGCGCCTGCCTTGGTGATGGATTCCACCTGCAGTTTGTCTCCGGCGACGTTCTTTGCAATATCTGCAAGGACCGTGAAGGTGGTGAGCACAACGGGCTTGTCTGAGTTGCTCGCAGTGGAGTTGCCACCGCAGGCCGAGAGCCCCAGCACCACGGCAATGGAGGCCAGGAAAGCAACGAAACGGCGGACAACTTTGGCGAGCCGAAACGGAAAGTTAGGCATACCGAAAATTGTAGCGGCCCCCGGTTGCGGGCGGCAAAGCTAGGCTGTTCATATGGGCACAATTTCCACGCAGACAAGGCTCTACAGGTTCAATGCCTTGGACGCTGCCGCCGTTGCCGCATACGTGGGCTTTACCCTGTACTTCACGTTCTTCGGCGCGTCCGTCGAGCGGCTGATGCTTCAGCTGTTTCCCGAGCCGGCCACAGCGTCCTACGCGGTCAACGCGGTCTTCTATGCCGCCGTCGGGCTTTTCGCCGTAGCCTCTGCCTGGCGGGTGGCCGGTCGCGACCTCAAAATCCTGGGCACGCGGCCGTGGTTCACGCTGGGCATGGTGCCGTTGGCGGTGGTGGCGATGCTGATCCTCACCGCGCTCCTGGTGGCCGCGCTGGGGACCGCGCAGAGTTCCGAGAACCAACTGGGGATCCAAGGCCTGCTGCAGCAGGTGCCCGCTTGGCTGATGGTTCCGTTACTGGTGCTGGTGGGGCCGTTCGTCGAGGAATACCTCTTCAGGCATTTGTTGATCGGGAAATTGTCCAAGTACGTCAACATCTGGGTGTGCTGCGCCATCTCCACCGTGGTGTTCGCATCGATCCACACAATCGGACGCGAGGGCCTGGAGTTGTCTGCGCTGGCGCCGTACCTTGGCATGGCCGTGGTCCTGGTGGGCGTCTACGTCTGGACGGGCAAGAACCTCATGTTCGCCTACTTCGTCCATGCGACCAAGAACCTCCTCGCCGTGGTGCTGATCTACGCAATCCCCGCGGAACTCCTCACCAACTGACCGCACCCCCAAACCACCCAACCAGGTCGCATTTGTGCACGTTTTGAGCCCTGAAAACGCGCACAAATGCGACCCAGTTGGGGGAACCCGGACGGAAGGTGACCGCAAAGTCCTACCCGGCCACCCGCAGCGGGATTAGCTTGGAGCACATGACACTCAACATCCAGGTGGTAGTGGACTGCAAGAACCCGCACGAGCTCGCCGATTGGTGGGCCGAGACCCTCGAATGGACGGTCGAGCCGCAGGACGAGGACTTCATCCGGTCCATGATCCGGAAGGGCTATGCAACCGAGGACCAAACCATCACGCACAACGGCAAGCTGGTGTGGGCCGAAGGCTGCGCGATCGTTCCGGCCGAGGACAAGGATCCCAAGACCGGCCGGCGGATCCTCTTCCAGACGGACCCGAACCCGAAGAGCGTCAAGAACCGGGTGCACTGGGACGTGCGCCTGGACGGCCGGGACAAGGACGTGGTCCGCAAGGAACTGGAAGCGCGCGGTGCCACCCATCTGTGGACCGCCAGCCAGGGGCCGCACGAGTGGCACACCATGGCCGACCCCGAAGGCAACGAGTTCTGCATCAGCTGAGGAGCGTTACTAGACTCGGACTGTGAACAACGATCTCCCTGCCAAGGTTTCCGACGTCTTTGACCCCTCACGCTGGCGCACCGTTTCCGGCTTCGACGACTTCAAGGACATGACGTACCACCGGCAGGTTGAGCGCACGGCTGACGGAATCAGGGACCTCCCCACCGTCCGGATCGCCTTCAACAGGCCCGAAGTCCGCAACGCGTTCCGCCCGGGCACCGTCGATGAGCTGTACCGGGCCATGGACCACGCCCGCATGACCCCCGACGTGGCAACGGTGCTGCTCACCGGCAACGGCCCCTCCCCCAAGGACGGCGGACACTCGTTCTGTTCCGGCGGCGACCAGCGGATCCGCGGCCGGGACGGTTACCGCTATGCAGAAGGTGAAACGCAAGAAAGCATTGACCCCGCCCGCGCCGGCCGGCTCCACATCCTTGAAGTCCAGCGCCTCATGCGCACCATGCCCAAGGTGGTGATCGCCGTCGTCAACGGTTGGGCGGCCGGCGGCGGCCACTCGCTCCACGTGGTCAGCGACCTCACCATCGCCTCCCGCCAGCACGGCAAGTTCAAGCAGACGGACGCCACGGTAGGAAGTTTCGACGCCGGATACGGCTCAGCGCTGCTGGCCCGCCAGATCGGCCAGAAAGCCGCGCGCGAGATCTTCTTCCTGGCCCGCGAATACTCCGCCGAGGATATGGTGCGCATGGGCGCGGTCAATGAGGCGGTGGACCACGAACGGCTGGAAGAAGTAGCCCTGGAGTACGCTGCGGACATCGCCCGCCAGTCCCCGCAGGCCATCCGCATGCTCAAGTTCGCATTCAACCTGGCCGACGACGGACTGGCAGGCCAGCAGGTCTTCGCCGGTGAAGCCACCCGCCTGGCCTACATGACGGACGAGGCCGTGGAAGGCAAGGAAGCCTTCCTGCAGAAACGCGACCCCGACTGGTCCAACTTCCCCTACTACTTCTAGGACCGGCATGGACATCGATCCCATCCTGAAGGCCCTGTCCGCTGCCCTCCATGGCGAGGGCCCCGCCGTCGAAATCGTCACCGACGCGGACGGCCGGCCGAGCGCGGTACCCGTGGAAACCGGCGTCGAGGACGCTGCCGTGGTGGTCCGCACCTCGGGCTCCACCGGGACACCCAAGGCGACCGTCCTTACGATCGATGCACTCGCGGCGTCGTCCGTGGGCACGGCCATCACGCTGCGCGCCGAGGGCCAGTGGCTGCTGGCACTTCCGCTCCAGTACGTTGCCGGAGTGCAGGTGCTGGTGCGTTCGCTGTATGCGGGCACCAGGCCGTGGGCGATGGACCTGTCCAACGGCTTCACCCCGGAGGCGTTCACGGCCGCCGCGCAGGAGCTGACGGACAAGGTCCGCTTCACGTCGTTGGTGCCCACCCAGCTGCAGCGCCTGCTCGACTCCCCCGGCCCTGAAACCCTGGCCGCGCTGCGCCGTTTCAACGCCATCCTTTTGGGTGGCGCCCCCGCTTCCGCCGAACTGCTCGCGACCGCCCACAGTGAGGGCTTGAAGGTGGTCACCACCTACGGCTCCGCCGAGACATGCGGCGGGTGCGTGTACGACGGCGAGCCCCTGGACGGCGTCGAGGTCCGGATCGGCACCGGCGAACTTGAAGGGCGCATCCTGCTGGGCGGCGAAACGGTGGCGGCCGGTTACCTGGACGCCCCCCAGCCCAGTAATGCGGCGTTCTTCGAGGAGGACGGCGTCCGCTGGTACGTCACCGGCGACCTCGGCGAACTCTCCGACGACGGCAAGCTCACCGTGCTGGGCCGCGCCGACGACGTCATCATCACCGGAGGCGTCAAGGCCTCCGCCGCGTACATCCAAAGCAAGCTCGAAGAGCTCGACGGCGTCACGGCAGCTTTCGTGGCCGGCGTCCCCTCGCGCGAGTGGGGCCAGGCGGTGGCAGCGTATGTAGCCATGGAGGATCCGACGCCCGCCGGCATCAAGGGCTTCACTGGCCGCCGCGAGTCAGCCCTGGGAGTCCTCAGCCCCAAAACAGTGCTGGTGGAGAAGAAACTGCTCATGCTGCCGAACGGGAAACCGGACCGGATGGCCATGACCGAACAGCTCAACCGGCTGCATCAGGGACAATAGGACAGATTCGTCCCTACCGAAGATCAAAGCGAAACACACGAGGTACTGCACGTGGCGACAGCTGCACAATGGATTCAAGGAGCCAGGCTCCGAACACTGCCCGCGGCGATCGCGCCGGTCCTGATCGGCTCCGCGGCGGCGTATGAACTCCAGGCTTTCCGGCTGCCGAACGCCATCCTCGCCGCACTTGTGGCTCTGCTGCTCCAAGTCGGCGTGAACTACGCCAACGACTACTCCGACGGCATCCGCGGCACCGACGAGGAACGCGTGGGGCCGCTGCGCCTGGTAGGTTCCGGCGTTGCTAAGCCTGAGCAGGTGAAGTGGGCCGCGTTCGGGCTGTTCGGGCTGGCCATGCTGTGCGGTTTGATCCTGGTGATCATCACCCAGGCGTGGTGGCTGATCCTGGTGGGCATCGGCTGCGTCCTGGCCGCCTGGGGCTACACCGGGGGCAAGAACCCCTATGGCTACATGGGCCTGGGCGATGTGTTCGTCTTCGTGTTCTTCGGGCTCGTGGCTACGCTCGGAACCACCTACACCCAGGCAGGGCAGGTGAGCCTCGCCGCCGTCGTAGGTGCGATCGGAACCGGCCTGATTGCGTGCGCCCTGCTGATGGCCAACAACGTGCGGGACATTCCCACGGATACCGCCGCCGGCAAGCGCACCCTGGCTGTCCGGCTGGGTGACCGCCACGCCCGCGAAAGCTACGTGCTGATGCTCGGTGTGGCGATCCTGCTGGTCATCGTGCTGGCACCCACCAAGCCGTGGATGCTGATTGTGCTGCTGCTGATCCCCGCTTGCCTCATGCCGGCCTGGCTCATGATCAACGGCAAGAAGCGCAAGAGCCTCATTCCGGTGCTCAAGCAGACCGGCCTGATCAACCTCGGCTACAGCCTGCTGTTCTCGCTCGGACTGATCCTCACCCGGATTTAGGCGTTGGGCCGCTTGTCCGTGTTGATGGATACGTCCGGGTTCTGCTCCACCAGGCCATCCTCGGCAGCGGCATCGTCCACTTCGCCCGCAGTGCGCATGGGTTTGGCACGCCCGGAGAAACGTTCACGCATGGCCGCCGTGGCCTCGTCACGCTGCTTCTGGAAGAACAGGTAGCTGATGGCAAAGGCGATCAGCCCGGCAAAGATCACTGCCAGGAACACTCCGGTCCCCAAAAACAGGAAAAGGACGAACAGAGGCACGAACAGCGCCAAGCGGATCAAGGAATACTTCAGGAAAGCCACCCTTCAAGTTTAGCCGCCCGATTCATTGCACTCTGATCACAGCCTTTGGAGGGGATCCAGCGAACCGCTCCGGGCGACTAGACTTGGTGCATGCTCCGGGTTGTTGGCGTCGTCGTCGTCCTTGTTGTCTTCGTGTACGCCCTTGTGGATGTCATCCGTACGGACCGCCACGCCACCCGCGGGATTTCCAAACCGGCCTGGATCGTGGTCATGAGCGTCTTGCCTGTGCTTGGCGCCATTCTCTGGTTTATCTTCGGCCGCCCCTACGGCAAGCCTTCGGCACAACCCGTCCGCCGCTACCCCACGGCCCCCGACGACGATCCCGAGTTCCTCCGCAACCTCGAACTCCGCCGGCGGAACCAGGCAGAAGAAGAACGGCTGAAGAAGCTCAAGGCCGAGCTCGACGCCAAGGAGCGCAAGCTCAAGGATTCCAAGGGCCCGGAGGGAACGGGCGGGCCCAAGGGCAAAGGTTTTGCTACCGGTGAGGCCAAGCATGGCGAGCCGGACCCCCATGATACCGACGAGCTGAAGTAGGTAATATGGCCACACCAGCGCCTCCGCCACGTCCCGGTGTAACGCTCTCCGCACCACCGCCCATAGCCGTTGCTACGGAGGCACCTGGTCCGGCCAAGGTGTCGCGCTCCTTGTGGGTGGCAAGCTTCGTTGCCGGAGCAGCGTTGATCGTGACGGATTTCCTCGGCAGGAACTCCCATTTCGAACGGCTCAAGGGCGTCATCGAAGGCATGGTCCCGGCTGGTGACGCTGAGTCACTGGAGGGCGCCACCGCCGTCGTTTTCCTGGGAAGCCTGGGCATGCTGGCGCTGGTGATCGCCATGGAGGCCGTCCTCCTGGCGATTATCTTCAAGCGCAGGAGCTGGGCGCGATGGGCGCTGGCACCCTTGGTCCTGCTTCACGCCGTGGTCACCGTGATCATCTCGGACTTCGTCGTTGCGCCGGGTTCCGACGGTGTCCTGGCCACCGTGCTGCTGGCCGCCCAATACATTTTGGCCGCGGCCGGACTGATCCTGCTCTTCCTCCCCGCCACAACGGCGTGGCTCAGGAGCGGGCGGGAGCAGCAGCCGGAATAGCCGCCAGCATCCCTTCGCAGCTGCGGATCACCACCCGGCAAGCATCCAGGGCTGACGGCTCGGTGAGCGGGTTCTCTGCGATCAGCCGCCAACGGTTCAGGCTCGCCCGCGCAGCCTCGCTGATGGCGTCGTCGTCCGCGTCCTGTGCGACTCCCAGCCGGTGAGCCGGCAGGGTCCCGCGGCCACCCACCAGCCGTTCGGCTTCGGTGGCGAGCTCCGGAGTGAGGCCCGCGCCTTCGGTCCTCAGCTTTGCCAGCAGCTTCAGTTCCCGGAATTCGTGCGCGCCCGCCTGCAACCGTTCCATGGCCGTGAGCAGCCGGGCGGCATCCCCGCTCGCTGCTGCGCCGGCCGTCCCGGCAGTGCGGAGCAAAGCTTCCAAACCCACGACGGCGGCCCTGGCCTTGAGGGCCTCGGCCCGCGTCTGGAAGAGCGCGGCGACCGTTTGAAGGAGTTGGCCCAAGCCGCTGCGCCGGGCAAGCTCGTGGGCCAGGTTGGTGGGGTCGCTGATGCCGCCATTGATCAGCGCCACCCCGAGCCGGATCCCGAACAACCCAAACCGCGCAACCAGGGAAGCCTTGGCGCCTTGTTCCACACCGGCGGGTTCCGGTGAACGGACAAAACGGTCCACGGACAGCAGGGTTTTGTCGCGTTGGGCCTTGTCCATTCCGGCCAAGGCAACCATGACCTCAAAGTCGGTTTGACGCATGGTTCTGGAGCTTTGGGCCAGGAGGCCTGCCACCGGGACGACGCCCAGGGCCAAGGGCTTGAGGTTCTGGTCCCGGCTGTAGCGGTCGGCGATCACAGCGGCCGAGATCAGGGAGTCGATCCGGCCCGCTCCGATCTCGTCCGCTCGCGAGAGCACGGCCAAGGCGTTGACGGTCCCGGACTTCCCGGCAGCGTTGTCCTTGAATGACTCGAGGAAACGCACGTCCGAGGCGTGCAGGTGCCTCATCAAATAAATGACGGCATCGGCAGACGACGGCGCGTTCTCCGGAAGAAGGAATGCCGTTGACCGTCCGGAGACGTCCTGGGAGAGGGAGGCAATGCCGGGAGTATCTATCAGGGTGAGGTCCCTGAGGCTGGCGGCCGGCCAGTCAACCACCAGGCGGTCAACATCTTCCGCCTGGATGTCCCCCAATTGAAAGACCAGCCGGCCGTCTTCCCTGGTGACCGGCAAGGTGCGGGGCTCGCCCGCAAGGGGGTGGAGCGTCACACGGGGTGTTGCTCCGTACCGGTACCAAGTAACTATGCGTGTGCATTCACCGGCGTCGGTGGGTGCGATCTCCTCGCCGATGACTGCGTTGAGCAACGTGGACTTACCGGCCTTCACCATGCCGGCCACCGCAATGCGCAGCGGCCCGTCCAGGCGGTCCGCCAGGTCGTCGATGACCGCGAGCGCCCGGGCGTCGCCGTCGTAAATCTGCCTGGCCTGCTGCAGCAACACTGCGGCTTCGGCTACCACCTGACCATTCATCCGGCCCGCACCGCGGTGGCTTGGGAAGCCTGCTGCTGTTCAGGTGCGGCCGGCCGCTTCTCCGGTGCGGGGTGCCTCGCGTCGACGGCACTTCCTTGCAGCTGCGTAGCTGCCTGGTGCAGGGCGTCCACCGTCTTGAGCTGGGTCCGGATCTCCTTCATGCGCAGGTCGCGTTCCACCGCGTAGGTGGCGGCGGCCTTTTGCGCGGCGGCCACGGAATCGGTGAGGGAACGGTGGTGTTCGTCAGCGATCTCGGTGAAGTGGTCCCGGGTTTCGCGCTGCACCATCCTTAAGCGGTCTTTCAGCTGCTTTCCCACTTGGAAGACGATGTCGTCGATTTGCTTCCGGACCAGCGTCTTCGCTTCGGCCTGGCGCCGTTTGAGCCGTGCTTCCTTCTCCTCGCGGTAGGCCTTCCTGCCGAGCATGAGCCCTGCCCCGACGGACAGCGGGTTGATCAGGGCCATGCCGAAGATGCCCGTTAGCAGGCCGAACATCAGCACCCCGCCGTACGAGCCGCGCATGCCGATGAGGAGTTTCTGGAGCGGTCCCAGGCGCCCGTCTTCCATGGTGGGCATTTCGCCGACCGGATCCAGGACCCCGCCCGTGTCTGCGACGTTGGTCAGGGGCAGCGCGACCACTTCCTCGGAGAAGTGTTCGGCGACTTGGAGGGCAAGCCACTGGGAGCGCTCGCTGGTCCAAATAAAGGTGTCGGAGATGGCAGCAGCCGTGCTTTGCTCCAGCCAGACGGTGAATTGATCCCATGCCGGCCCCGGGTCGCCTTGGTCGATGGCGGTCTCGGCTTCGCGTTGGATGCGCCGGAGCCTGTCCCTGAGGTCGTACTCCATGTCCGCTATGAGATCGCCGATTCCGTCGTTGAGGGTGGTCTGCCAGCGGGAGGAGCGTTTCCTGAGCGCGTCGGCTTCCTGTTTGGCGGCTTGCAGGTCGGCAATCATCTGTGGGGTGCCTTCGGGGTTCTCCAGCGCTGACAGTTCGGATTGGAGGGAGAGCCTGAGGTGTTCGGTGACGGTCAGCAGGTCCTGCGCCACAGAACGACGCCGGAGCGTGGCGGCTTTGCCCACGACGTCGTTGCGAAGCGACGTGATGAGCGCCGGGAAGCCTGACTCGTCGTTGAGCTCCTTATCCTTCAAGCGCGCAGCCTGCAGCCTGAGCTCCGAGGATACGGGGAACAGGGGAATTCCGGGCCCTACCTCGGACAAGTGCTGCCGGTCGAGCGCCTCGATCTGCCGCCAGCTGGGATACAGGTCGGTCTTGGTGAGCGCTGCGAGGACGTTCGGGCTGACGCGCATGGCCTGGCGAAGGAACCGGATTTCGGGTTCGGTGTATTCCTGGGAGGCGTCGGAGACGAAGAGCACTGCGTGCGCCGACGGCAAGGCGGTGAGGGTGGTGAGCGTGTGGCTGGAACCGAGGCCGCCCACGCCGGGAGAATCCACCAGGGTCAGTCCGCCTGCGAGGAGTTGGCGGGGCAGCGCGACTTCGGCTGCCGCAAGGTTCTTGGCGTTTCCGGGGTTGCCGGCTTCCGAAACGTAGGCGGCAAGTTCGTTGATGTTGACCGGCCGGCGTTCCAGCTGATCACTTCCGGCGGGTACAGCGTGGGTGGCAGGGTCCTGTTCCGGTACTTGCGGGCCCTTGGCCACCAACACCGAGGCCGATGGCGCGTCCCCGTGCTTCACCACGGTGGGCACGGAGGTGGCGACGTCATCGTCCACCGGACACACCGGAGCGTTGACCAAGGCATTGATGAGCTGGCTCTTGCCCTGCTTGAACTCGCCCACCACGATCACGCGGACGCTGGGGTCAAGCAAACGACGCCGGGTCTGCTCCAGCCGGCGTCGAAGGTCGTTCCTCTCCCCTGCCCCCACCAATTCCATGCCCTGTTCCACCAACGTGGCCATGCGTTCGGTTTCCGTCACAGCTGATCCTTTGTTTACGACCTCAAGTATGTGAATGTCCGGCGAAAGTGCCCGGCAGGTGGTTTCCCGCCTGCCGGGCACTGCCGGGGCCTTTCCTTGCTGGCCTCTAAACCGGTTGGCTCCCGGTATTAGTCGATTTCCACATCGTTCTTGGCTACCACCAGCGAGTCGTCGATGTCGTTGTATTCGACGTCGAGTTCGTTGTCGGCAATGACCGTGTTGTCCTCAACGTTGGTGTACTCGAGTTCGACCTCGTTGTCCTGGATCACCGTGGAATCGTAGTTGAGCTGGACGTCTTCCACGTCGTACTCTGTGGAGTTGTTAACTTCCAGCTCGTTGTCCTGGACCACGATGGAGTCGTTGATGACCTCCACGTCCACGTCTCCCACTTCGAGTTCGGTGGAGTTGTCCGTCTCGTTGAACGAGTCCGTGACGTTCACCGAATTGTTCGAATTGTCCGTGTGCGTGGAGTTGTCCGTGTTGAAGGAGTCCTCGATCTCCACATCCACGTCCAGGTCCGTGTTGTACGAATCGTCCGTGTGGGTGGAGTTGTCCGTGTTGTAGGAGTCCTTCGTCACCGAATGATCCGAGTTGTCGTTGAACGAATCCTCGATCTCCACATCCAGTTCGGTGTTGCCGACGTTCACTTCGCCGGAACCGTTGGTGATGTTCAGCGAGTGGTCGTCGGTGTTGTTGGTGGTTGTGGTGGTGGTCGTGGTGGTTGTGGTGTTGCCCGAGTCCTCGACGTCGTCGCCGGCGGCAATCGCTCCGTCACCCGATGCGATGACTGCGTCCTGGTTGAACAGCTGGGTGACGTCGCCGTCGGCCCAGATGTTCTGGTTCACGGACTGGTCCGTGATGGTGTCGCGGTCGTCGATGTTGGTGGTGTAGGAGTAGTTGTTCACCACGTGGACCAACTGCTGGACTGCATGGGCGTGATCGTCCCAGTCGCCGCCGTTGTGTCCGCCGCCACCGCCGTGGCCGTGTCCGCCGTCGTGGTCGTCGTCATCATGGCCGCCCCAGCCGCCGCCACCGCCGTGTCCGCCGTCGTGGTCGTCATCGTCACGGCCACCCCAGCCGCCGCCACCGCCGTGGCCGTGTCCGCCGTCGTGATCATCGTCGCGGCCGCCCCAGCCGCCGGTGTTGCCACCGCCGCCGGGAGCGTGGTGCTCGCCGCCACCACCGGTTGAGGCGTGGTTGCCGCCGGTGTTGTACTCACGGTCGAAGGAGGCACGGGCGTTGATGGGTGCGTAGTCCAGGACTACGGGCCGGGCGGCATCCACATCAGCGCAGGAAACGTCCCGCAGCCCTGCGGCTGACAACGCAGCTTCGGGGTTGCGGACGAACTCATCGGCTGCATCGGGGTTGTTGAACAGGCTCATCAGGAACTGTACGAGCTGTTGTGCGAGTGTTGGCATTGGAACGCTCCCTCAAATTCTGTGGTGATGGAAAACGCCCGGCGCCTTTGCCGGGCTTGCATTCAACGTATGGCCGGGGGGATGCCCGGGGCATCGGGTCCGGTCCCCCTATCCGGCACCCCACCATTAGGGGATTTCGGCCGGGCTCCGTTAGGGGCACAGGGGTTCACTCCCCGGGCGGGTGCCCCTCCCCCAGCGCGATCCGCAAGCGAACCAGCAGCTCAGAGCGGTTTTCGGCCCCTAACCGGCGCCGCATCCTGGCCACGTGGTGTTCGGCGGTGCGGGGCGAAATGTAGATGGCCTCACCGATTTCGCGGTAGGTCTTTCCCTCCAACATGAGTCTTGCCACCTCGATTTCGCGGGCACTCAAGCCGTTCGGCTCGGGCGCCGGCGCGGTGGAGGCGGGAGATTCCTCATGAGCCTCCGCGGGTGCGTGGCCACCCTGCGGGTGGATGTCCCGGGCACAGGCCAGAAGCTTGACCATGTCCCGGCGTTCATCGGCACGCGCGGCCGCATGCCCGGCCAGGCGCGCCCCTTCCCACGGCATTCCGACGGCGGCCAACCCACGGGCGGCCGTTTCGACGTCGGCCGCGGCGAACCTGCCGGCCAGGACCGATACCCAGGCTTTGCCTCCGGCGGCAAGCACACCCGCGTAGTGGCTATGCTCCGAAGCCCTGACCAAGGCCGCTGCATGTGGTGCAAGGTCTGTGGGACTCTCGCTTAGCAACGCAGCCTGGACGGCTGCCCAGTGCAGAGGGACCGACCACAGCGGCGGATTCCCGAGCCGCTCCAGCAAGTCCCAGGCCCCGTGCAGGTAGTGCGAAACCCGATGTGATTCCCGTAAACGTGCAGCGGCAACAAGCACCTCGCCCCACGGCAGGAGGCTGAACAGGTCAACGGAAACATGCATCATGGCTTCCCGCGCCCTGTCCCATGCCAAAACCAGCTCGTGGACTTCTCCGCCGCGGCGCGCCAAACCCAGTTCAAGGGCCGCCAGGAGGAATTCCTCCCGGGGCGCCAAGGCCCAGTGATTGGCTTTGTTCGCTTCATTGATGGCCAGGCGGGCATCGTCCGTGTTGTCCTGCTGCATGGCACACCAGGCCTGCAACAGGTACAGGCGGGGCCGCATCGAGTCTCCGCCCTGACCGGCGGCAACTGCTGCCTTGAGCACGGAAGCGGCCACCGCGGTCTCTCCGCTGTGCAGGGCGCACAAGGCCGCCAGCACTGCCGGTGCCTCCGGGAGGGGAATGGCTGTGCCCGCGGCGTTCATCATGTCCGAGGCCCTGATCAAGGACGGTAACCCCAAGTGCGGCTTTTGGCCCAGGGTCTGGCGCAGGCCGTCGCTTGCCAGGGATAACGCCACCGCCAAGTGGGTCGGGGACCGGCGCGAACCGCCGTCGGCCACCATGGCCTCCGCTCCGGCAGTGTCTCCGGAGCCGATCATGGCAATTGCTGCCAGGGGCGCCGAGGCAGCCGTCTTCCCAGGCCCCAGCCACGAGTAGGTATCGGCGCTTCGGGACATCATGCCCCGCTGGGCCCACACCGAGGCGGCAACGTCCACTCCCCGCCGGACGTCCGGCGGTTCCGGCAGCGCGAGCAGCCGGTCTATCAAACGGCCGGCCGAGTCCAGATCACCGATGCCCGCTGCGGCCTGGGCCCGGCAGGCCGCTTTCGGCATTTCCTTGGCGCCAGCCAGCACCGACTCCGCGTAGAGAGCTGCGGCCATGGCGGGCTCGGTCTCCAGCACGTTGTCCGCGGCTTCCTCCAGTTCGGCTGCCACGCGAGAGTCCTGCAGCCCGCCCCTGGCCAGGTCACGGGCCAACTCCCCCAAGGGTCTGCCCTCTGCAGCCAACTTATCCACCAATTCCCGTTGCAGGGCGTGGATGGTTGGGACTGGAGTGCTGGTGAGCAGGGCATGCCGCACCGTGCCCACTACAGATCCGTCAGGCATCAGGAGCTGTGCATCGATCGCCGAATCAATGATCCCGGGAAGATCGCTGCGTCCTTCCAGGTTGTCCGGAAGCGGCGATGGCAGGGTGAATCCCGCGGACAACGCCAGGAGCAACTCCCGTACCGCCGCGGTCCCGCCCGGCAAGGCGGTCGACGCCGATGAGGTCGCCGCAGCCAGCTGCGTGGTCCCGTCCGAAGGCAGCTTGGTCCCGTCCGACGGCAGCGTGGCAGCCGCCGGGCGGGATTTTGCTTCCGAGGGTGCTTCCGCGTTTCCCTGGCCCCTCATGCCTACACCTCCGGGGACGGTGCGGGTTCTTGGCTCGGGCTCGTTGCAGGTGGAACAGGCGCCACGGACGGTTCCGTTGTCGGTTCCGTCGGCGCTGGGTCCTGCGTCACTGGAGGGGGTTCCGGCGCTTGGACGGTGGGCTCGGGCGTGGGGACCACGGGGTCCGGTTCGGGCGTTGTGGTGGGTGGCGGCTGCGTCGGGTCCGTCACAGGAGGCTGCGTCGGGTCCGTCACGGGCGGCTGCGTCGGGTCCGTCACAGGAGGCTGCGTCGGTGGGGTGGTCGGGGTTGGACCACTGGCTGCACCACCCGGTTCCGAGGCAGGGGGCGACGACGGCGTTGACGTCCCCGGAGTGGCAGTTCCCGTGCCGCTGCCCGGTGTGGTGGTCCCCGGCGTCGTGGTTCCGCCCGCGTTGCCGCTGGTCGCGCCGGCCGCAGTGCCGCTGCCCGTTCCGGCGCTGCCGGCACCTGGGCCGGTGGTGGACTTCTTCGCGCCCTGACCGGTGCCAGCGGACGTTCTGGCAGCGGCGCCCTTGGCGCTTGCGTCCAGTCCTGTTCCGGCCTTGGCGGCAGGAGGAACGGCCCCGCCGCCGCTGGCCTGACCCTTCGCTTGGGCTCCGCCTTGCGCACCGGCTGGTTGAGCGCCGCTTGCCTGGGCACCGCCGTCGCGCATCACGTCCGCGGCCTGTGAGCCGAAGAGCGCCTGCACGTCCGGGCTTTGCGCCGCCGTCGCGGTCACCACGGTCAGGACGGTGGCGGCCGCCGCAGCAGCCGCGGCCATGCGGACGCGCGAACGCGGAGCGTGTCGGCCTGCTTTGGCTCCGCCCGCTGCCGCGGCCTTCAGCGCAGCCAGCTCCGGGCGTCCACGCACGACGTCGGGGCGCGGCACTGTTTCCAGCGGCACCTCGCGTTGTTCCTGGGCGGGGGCCACAGACACAGCCGCAAGCGCAGCGGCTTCGGCGTCGGGGGTGCCCTTCAGCGAAAGCGCGGCACCCAGGCAAATGGAGGCTTTGGGATCGGCGTCCACGGCGATGGGCCGCTCCAGTTCAACCGAGATCAGTTCAGCAACCAGCGGCACCCGGGACGAACCGCCAATGAGCAGCACCACGCTCAAGTCCTCCGGCTGCAACCGGACCTCAGCCAAGCTGCGTTCCAAGGCATCCAGGGTGTCACGGATGTGGGGTTCGATCATCGCCTCAAACTCGGCGCGGACCAGGCGGACGGACTGTTGGGTTCCCGGGAGGGAGACGGAGATGCTTGCTTCGCTGTCCAGGGACAGTGCTTCCTTGGCTTCCCGGCACTCACGGCGTAAGCGCGAGAGTGCGGCGAGCGTTGCAGGGTCCTCGGGCGCCAGGCCCGTGACGGCTTCGCCTAGGTGAGTCACAACGTGACGCAAAACAGCGGCGTCGAAATCGGCGCCGCCAAGGGTTTCAATGCCATCGGGATGGCCCAGTAGTTCAAAGCGTCCTGCTCCTGCCTTGCGGAGCACAGCGGTGTCGAAGGTGCCACCGCCGAGGTCGTAGACGGCAATGGTGCTGCCATCCTCCACACGGGTTTGGGACGCGTAATGGAGTGCTGCGGCCTCCGGTTCGCTGATCAGCGTGACTTCCGGAAGTCCGGCCATATTCAGGGCTGCAAGGACCGTGGATGTCCGATGCTGGCCCCAAGCAGCCGGGTGGGTCATGACTACTGAATCCGCCGGACCGCCTTCGCGCTCCCGGGCCTTGTCCACCACCCAGCGGGCCATCGTGGCATAAACGTCTTCGGGCGCCATCCAGGCTTCCCCGACGGCGATCGGGACGGAGTCCCCAATGCGTCTCTTGAATTCCCGGACCATCCGCCGGGGGTCGTCCAGGCCCCGGCGCTCGGCGGCTTCGCCCACCAGTACCCTGCCGTCGTCGGCATAGTAGAGCACCGAGGGCACAGCACTGCCGTGCAAACCCAACGGGAGTATCTCGGGGGCAAGGTTGGTACCTTGCCCCTCCTTGTAAATGGCTGCCGCGGTAAAACTCGTCCCGACGTCAATGGCGAGAACATAGCTCATAGTTACCTCGAAAAGAACATGGGCATGGCGCATGCGGTCTTCTTCACAGGCGGGGTTCACACAAGGTAGCACTTGCCCGGCGGCGGGCAAAAGCACTTTTCACAGCTTCCTTGGAGCTTTCTTCAACTGATAGTCGACTCGATGGAGAAAGCCCAGATCAGGCCATGGTCGCGGCTTTGCCGGCCAACATTCGGCCGGCAGGGCGGTACGGCTTTAGAGGCCTGAGTACGAGTGCAGGCCGTTGAAGACCGTGTTCACCAGCGTGAAGTTGATGATCACACAGGCGTAGCCCACGATCGACAACCATGCAGCACGCGTTCCGGTCCAGCCGCGGGTTGCCCTGGCGTGGAGGTAGCCGGCGTAGACCACCCAGATGACGAACGTCCACACTTCCTTGGGGTCCCAGCCCCAGAAACGGCCCCACGCCTTTTCGGCCCAGATGGCACCGAACATCAGGGTGAAGGTCCAGCCGACAAAGGCCACGGTGTTGATCCGGTAGGAAAGGTTCTCCAGGCTCAAGGCGTTGGGGACCACGCGCAGGAACGCCAGGTTGTCCGCGCGGCCTGCGGCCAGGTTCTTCTGGCGGTAGGACTGGAGCAGCTGCAGCGCGGACATCGCGAACGTCAGGGTGAACAGCGCAGAGGACAGCACCGCAATGGACACATGGATGATCAGCCAGTAGCTCTGCAACGCGGGAACGAGGTGGCCCACGGGAGTCCAGAAAGCCACGGACGCGGCAACGAGCATGATGATGCCCAGGCCAACCACGAACGTGCCCAGGAAGCGGAGGTCCCTGCGGATCAGCGCGATAAGGAAGACCGCCACCGCCACGAAAGCACCCGTGGTGAGGAACTCGTACATGTTGCCCCACGGCACGCGGCCGGCACCCAGCGCACGCGTGAGGACGCCGGCACCGTGGATGAGGACACCCAGGACGGTCAGTGCTACGCCCACCCGGGCGGCAGCCCGGCGTTCGCCTGCGTACTTCATGTCGCCCGCTGCCGTCGACTCAGCAACGGTAGGGCCCGACGTCGGACGCTCGCCACGGTCCGCCGGCCCTGCGGCGTCGGAGGCACCCAAGCCGATTCGGCCGGCCGCAACGGCAACCTTTTGCGTCGTCGAACCCGCTGCCGCCTTCAGGTCAACGGCACGCAGGGTCTTGCTGCTCTTGGCCAGGTCCCAGAGGAAAGCAAGGAACGCAATAGTGTATGTGCCGGCGGCCAACAGCATGAAGAGCTCACTGTACTGGCCCAGGGTTTCGTTGATAGCGGGCATTACTGGTCCTTCTGGGTTGTGGAAGAGACGGTGTCGGGAGTGTCACTGGGGTGCGGGGATATCTGCCATTCGTTGGCCAGGAGTTCCCTGATGGCCGCTGCTTCGCCGGCCAGGCGGTGGTCTTCGCCGCGGGCCAGGAGGCCGTACTCGATCATGGTGCGGCCGTCCTGGTGGGTTCCGGTCCGGACCCACACGCGGCGGCGGCTGATGTAAAGCGAGGTCACCAGGCCGGCAACGGCCAGAAGGCCGAAAATCAGCGCGTACAGCTGGCCCGGGTTGTGGTGGATGTCCACACCGACGTACTTCTTGACGCTGTCGAAAGTGATGCTTCCCTTGCCCTCCGGGAGCGTTGCGGTCTGGCCCAGGACAAGCGTGATGCCGCCGGCCTCGAGCTTGCGTCCGTTCAACTGGGTGAGGTCGCTGACGTCAAGCTCGAAGACGTTCTGGGGAACACCATTGTCCAGTCCCAGATCGCCGTAGTACGAGTCGAGGGTGAGCTGGGGGTTGGCCAGGGCGGGATCGGCACTGAAGGAGATCCCTTCTTCCGTTTCGAACGCGGTGGGCAGGAAGAAGCCGTTGAAGCCCAACTGGTCCGGCTTGCCGTCCGGAACCTTGATGACCACCGAAGAGTAGTAGTTGTCGCCCTGGACCTTGGCAGTAACCGGGCCTTGGAACGCTACATTCCCCTCGCCGTCCCGGACCGTGACCACGGGAGCGTAGCCGTTACCCGTGAGGTACATGCTGGTGCCGCCCAGGGAGATGGGGTCGTTGACCTTGAGGATCTCCTTCTTCTCGGGAGCGTCCGTGTTTTCCTTGGTGGTCACCTCGGCCGTGTAGTCGATCGGCTGGCCGGTCTTCCGGGGCGATTCCCTGTCAAAAGTCGCTTGGAATTTGTCCAGGCGGACCGAGTACGGCTGCAGCCAGCCGCTCTGGAAGTTGGTGCCCGGGGAGAACTGGTCGTAGCCCACCAGGGTGTTGACGAACGTGTCGCCCTCCACAAGGATGCGCTGACCGCTGTAGCCGAACAGCCCGCCGATGGCCACTGACACCAGCACGCCGATCAGCGACGTGTGGAAAATCAGGTTTCCCACTTCCTTCATGAAGCCGCGCTCGGCGCCCAGGCTCGGCAGATCGCCGTCGGCGTCCCTGACCTCAACGCGGTAGCCGCGCTTCTTCAGAACCCCGGCGGCATCGGTGATGGCCTTCGACGCCGGGATCCCGGCGTCGGCGGCCAACACCAGCGTGCCGTACTCCGGAAGCCGCGACAGGCGCTTGGGCGTACGCGGGGGCTGGGACTTCATGGCCTTGTAGTGCGCAATGGCCCGGGGCGTGACGCAACCGATCAGCGAAATGAACAACAGCAGGTAGATGGCCGAGAACCACGCCGAGGAGTAGACGTCGAACATCTGCACAGCATCCAGGAACGGGCCCGACGTCGGGTTGTTCTTGATCCAGTCGGTCACCACTGCGGGGTTCGCGGGCCGTTGCGGGAACAGCGATCCGGGCACTGCGGCAACCGCAAGCAGGAGCAGCAGGAACAGGGCCGTGCGCATGCTGGTGAGCTGCGTCCAGGCCCAACGGAGCATGCCGCCAACACCCAACGTGGGCAGCGCGGCGTCCGACTTTGCTTGCTGGAGCTTGCCTGCGTCAGGTCCTTCGGCGGGAGACTTCTTGGTGGATTTCACGGACTCGCTCATCAGATCGGCAACTTCACGTCGGTTTGGAACCAGTACTGCAACTCAGTCACCCAATGACCCCACACTCCTGTGGCCATGAGAATGCCAAGCAAAATCAGGATGCCGCCGCCGATCCGCTGGATGGCCAGGCGGTGCTTGCGGAAGAAGGACATCACGCCCATGCCACGCCGGACGGCCAGCGCGATCAACAGGAACGGCACCCCCAGTCCCAGGCTGTAAACGAAGGCGAGCAGCGCACCCTTCGCCGCGGACGATCCCCCGGAAAGGCTCAACAGCTGCACGGCCGAATAGGTCGGCCCGATGCACGGAGCCCACCCCAGGCCGAACGTCAGCCCAAGCAACGGAGCACCCCACAGGCCGGCGGGAGGTTTGGCGTGGATCTTCGCGTCGCGCTGCAACCAGGAGAAGCCGCCCATGAACACTACGCCCATGATGATCACCAGGACCCCCAGGAGCTGGGTGATCCAAGCGTTTTGGCTGCCGGTGAGCACTGTGCCCAGCTGGCCGAACGCCCCGCCCAGGAGCACGAAGATGACCGAAAAGCCCAGCACGAACAGGCCGATCCCGGCCAGCATGCGGCCCCGCCGCTGCCGTTGGAGGTCGACGCCGGTCAGCCCGGTGACGTAGCCAAGGTAACCCGGGACGAGCGGCAGCACGCACGGGGAAAGAAAGGAGACAAGGCCCGCCAAAAGAGCCACCGGCACGGCCAGCAGCAACGATCCGTTCAGGATGGTTTCGGCGAAGGGACTGTTCATGGGACTACTCGGCCACGGCTGAAGCGATCAGGGCCTTGAGCGTGCTCTTTTCGATCTCGCCCAGCACACGGGAGGCAACTTTGCCGTCCTTGTCCAGCACCAGGGTGGTGGGTACGGCGCCGGGTGGAACAATGCCGGAGACGGAGAGCAGGACCGCCCCGTCCTTGTCGTTGAAGCTCGGGTAGGTGATGTTGAAGGTCTTGTCGAACGCTTCGGCCGTGGCTTTTTCGTCACGCAGGTTGACCCCGAAGAACTGGACGCCCTGGTCCTTGTACTCCTGGTGCAGGGCTTCGAGCTGCGGCGCCTCCACCCGGCAGGGCGCGCAGGCGGCGAACCAGAAGTTCAGCACCGTGACTTTTCCCTTGAGGACGTCCGGGGTTACGGCCGTTCCGTCAAAGAGGGTTCCCTTGAGCGCCACAGGTGCACTGCGGTCAGCCTTGGCAAACTCGGTCACGGAGCCGTCGCCTGCAACGTAGTTCTTGTTGTCGCCTTTGCGCGCCTGTTCGGCAAGGGAATCCTCCTGGGCACAGGCAGAGAGGCCCATGGTGAGCCCTGCCAGGAGGACGCCGCCGGCAGCGAGCGCACTGCGGCGCGTGAGGTTCTTCTTATCCATGATTCGCTTTCATGCCCCCGGGGTGCTGGCAGCACCGGGCAGCAGGACTGCCGCGGGCTCGCTGTACTCGACGCGGAGGATCTTGCCGTCTTCGTCAAACACCAACGACGTCAATGACGTCAGGGTGCATTCACGCTTCCGGGGGTCGTGGGCCAACGGCCGGCCCTCCGCGGACAGGCGGGTAGCCCAGATGGGCAGCTGGTGGCTGACGAGGATTGCTTCTGCTCCCTCACCGCCCAGTTCAAGGGCCTTCAGGCGGGCATCCTGGACCGCGGCGAACACGCGGGCCGCCTGTTCCTTGTACGGTTCGCCCCAGGAAGGCCGCAACGGATTGCGGAAGTAGTACCAGTGCTTGGGCTTCAGGAACTCGCTCTTGGTCGGGTGGAGCCCCTCGAAGTGGTTCTCCGCCTCGATGATGCGCGGGTCGGTAGTGATCTCCAGGCCAAGTGCTTCCGCCGTGGGCATGGCAGTTTCCTGGGCGCGCGTCAGTGGCGAGGCCACCAGATGGACGATCTTCGCGCCGTTTCCTGCACGCGCCGTGAAGTGCTCGGCAAGCATGCGGGCCATGTCCCTGCCCCGTTCGGAGAGGTGGAATTCGGGCAGCCGACCATACAGGACGCCATCGGGATTATGGACTTCGCCATGGCGGAGCAGATGGACAGTTGCGTGGGGCATGTTTACCAGTTTCTCAAAGATACGGAGCGATCTGAAATCTTCTACCGCTAGTAGAACTCAAAGTTTTCCAAAAATGTTCCGGCGAGGCGGAATAAAAGATGCATATGCATGTTTATACTGGATACGAAGCTCGGTTGATGCTTCAAGTAATCAGGTTCAGCCGGGTAAGCACTATCCCTTCCACCACACAGGAGCAACACCATGATGACCCTCCCCGCCAACGTCACCACCGGCACTTGGACCCTCGACAACTCCCACAGCGAGATCGCTTTCACCGTACGTCACGCCGGTATCAGCAAGGTTCGCGGCCAGTTCAAGGACGCGTCCGCCACCCTGGAGGTCGGCGAAACCCTCACGGACTCCAAGGTGACCGCCACCATCCAGACCGCCAGCTTCGACTCCGGTGACGCCAACCGCGACGCCCACGTCAAGGGCGAGGACTTCTTCGACGTGGAGAAGTTCCCGGAGATCACCTTCGTCTCCCGCCACGTCAAGGCCAACGGAGACGGCTTCGACCTTGTGGGCGATCTCACCATCAAGGGTGTCACCAAGGAAGTTGCCATCGAGACCGAGTTCAACGGCGTGGCCGTAGATCCGTTCGGCAACACCCGCGCCGGCGTCTCCGGCGAAACCACCATCAGCCGCAAGGACTTCGGCCTCACGTGGAACGCCGTGCTCGAGGCCGGCGGCGTCCTGGTCAGCGACAAGGTTGCCATCAACCTCGAACTCGCCTTCATCGCACCGGCCGCTGCCTGATTTCCCCGCTTTTCCACGGAACGGCGTCTCCCCCTCACCGCATCAGGTGAGCCCCCACGGGGCTGGGCGGAGGCGCCGTTTCCGCATGCTCGGAACTCGCCGGGCCAATAGCTGGCTGACCTGCGCGTATCTACCCAAATCGTTGGTCCGGAATTTCCTATGTTTCGTACACCCTGCGGTCTAGAGTGATGCCATGAGTAACCCAGACGAAGCACCACAGCCACAGCAGCCCGGCGCCCAGCCTCCGCAGCCCGGCAATGTTCCTCCTGCGGGTTACCAGCCTCCGCAGGGCTACCAACCTCCCCAGGGCTACCAGCCGCCCCCGGGTTATCAGTCTCCGGGTCAGCAGTCCCAGCCCGGCCAGTATTCACAGCCGGGCCAGTATTCGCAGCCTGCTGCGGGCCAGCCCGGCGGGTTCCACTTCGAAATGCCCACCGACGGTCCCCGGAGCTTCAACGATGTCCTCCCCCAGGGTGGCTTCTCCGGCATGTTCAAGACCCAAGGCCTGCCCACCGAGCTGAAAGTGTCCTATTTCATCTGGGTGATCTCGGGCCTGGTTGGGTTGCTGTTCGGGCTGATCGGACTTTTCGCCATCATCGCGGCCTTCGCCTTCATTCCGGCCCTGGCAGCCGTAGCACTGGTACTGCTCCTCGTGAGCCTCGCCGTGGCCGCAGCCCAAGTGGTGCTGGCCATGAAGATGAAGGAAGGCAAGGAATGGGCGCGCCTGGCGCTCACCGCCATTGCCGCCGTGTCACTGGTGCGCGCCATCTTCGGATCCATCAACATGGGCGGTCCAAGCACCGGGCTGGGCAGCAACTGGTTCGGCTTCCTTGTCAGCGCCGTAGCCGTTGTCCTCATGTGGCTTCCCAACTCGCAACTTTGGTTCAAGGCAGTCAAGGGCACTGCCTGACCAAACCGATGCTCCGCCGTCGGGCGTTGCTCAAGCGCGGAAGGCCGCGGCCCTTATTGGGGTCCGCGGCCTTCATCACGAAGGCGTATTTCCCGCGGTCTTTGTACGCCCACATGATGATTTATCCACACGCGGGAAATTCCAGCGTGTGCTCGTCCCCACCGCCAAACGGTCGGGGTACGGTGGATTCAGAACCATGCTGGGGGCAGGGTATTTTGTGGACCCCGGTAGCCGTACCAGCAGTCGAACAAGCAAAGGAATGCCATGAGCAACCCTCCCTACCCGCCCTCGAACCCGGGCGACTCCGGCCCCGAGCAGCAGGGGTCCCAGCCCTCAACACCGCAGTACGGCCAGCAGTCCCAGCCGCAGGCGCCGCAGTACGGGCAGCCGGCGGCTCCCCAGTACGGTCAGCAGACGCCGCAGTATGGCCAGCAAGCCCCACAGTATGGTCAACAGGCACCGCAGTACGGGCAGCAGGCTCCCCAGTATGGGCAGCAGGGTTCGCCTTACGGCCAAGCTGCTCCGCAGTACGGGCAGGACACCAACTGGCCCAGCCAGCAGCCCGGTCCCAGCGGCGTCCCCCAACTGGTCAACGTTTCCTTCTGGATGATCCTTGCTGCCGGCATCCTGACCCTGATCTCCATCCCCATAACCATCGCCCTGCTGAACTCCAGCGAAGGCCAGTCCATGATTCAGGACGCCCTTGATGCGCAGGGCACCAGCGGAAGCGAAATCTCGGTGAGCAGCATCGTTGGCGTTGCCATCACGTTCGTGGTCATCATTTCGCTCATCATGGCCGGGCTGTATGCCTTGGTCGCCTTCAAGATCCGCAAGGGCAAGAACTGGGCCCGCATCCTGGGCACGGTCTTCGCTGCGATTTCGCTTCTCGGCCTGACCCAGATCGGCGTGGGCACCATCACCATCCTGCTCGGCGTTGCCGCGATGGTGTTGCTTTACCTGCCGGCTACTGCTCCCTACTTCCGTAAGCAGCAGGCCTTCGGCAACCCGTACCAGAACCCTTACGGCCGCTAGGCCATCACTTCACGGTCAGAGGCCGTGAACTTTCAACGACGGGCACGGACCCGGCGGGCTAAACGGCCTCGCCCGGAGTCTGTGCCCGTTGTGCGTGGTACGCCAGGATCTGCAGCTCGGTGGCCATGTCGACTTTCCGCAGATTGACGTGCGGCGGGACCTGAAGGAGCACGGGTGCGAAGCTCAGGATGCTACGGATCCCCGCGGCGATAACCCGGTCGCAGACTTGCTGGGCGACTGTTGCAGGGAGCGCCAACACCACCATGTTGGCGTGGGTCCGCTCCAAGACGCGTTCCAGCTCGGCGGCATCGCTGACCCGCAGCCAGCCCACCTCGTTGCCGATCACCATGGGATCGGCGTCGAAAATGGCAACAACATCGAAGCCACGGGACTCGAACCCTCCGTACCGGGCCAGCGCCTTGCCGAGGTTACCGGCACCAACAATCGCGACCTTCCAGTCGTGCGTCAGCCCCATGGCAGCGGCGATGTGGCGGCTGAGATTCTGCACCTCGTAGCCCACCCCCCGGGTGCCGTAAGACCCCACGTAGGACAGGTCCTTGCGGAGGGTGGAGGAGCTGACACCGGAAGCCTCAGCCAAGGCCTCCGAAGAGACCCGCTCCACGCCTTCAGCCAGAAGCGAGTTCAGCGCGCGCAAGTAGAGGGTCATCCGGGCCACAGCCGCGGGCGGGATCTGCTTCGTGGCAGATTCATGGTCCCCCGTTGTTGCTTCAGGGGACGGTTCCAGCGCAGTCACGGTTTTCTCCATTGCGTCACTTTGTTGTTCAACTCTATGGCCCCCGGCCACGCTCAACAAAAGCCGTTACCTCCCGGTTGCTGCCGCTCAGGCCGCCAGGGCCTTCTTGAGAATCCGCATCAACCGCTGTTCGTCGATGGTCCAAAAATCCCGCTGCACGCCGTCCACCAGGACCACCGGGATCTCCTCCGCGTACTTCTGCTGCAGCTCAGGATCATCCTCGATCCGTTGCTCCGTCCACGCCACTCCGAGCCCGGAGGTCACGCGTTCGACGGCGGCGCGGGCCGCCGTGCAGAGGTGGCAGTCAGCTTTGGTGAGGAGGACGACGTCGGGAGTAGCCATGCCTCCACGTTAACCCCCGTCCAGCCCATCCCTCTGCCACATCCCACCCCCTTCCCACCATCCCTCTCCCACATCCCACCCCCACCCGACCATCCCTCTGCCACATCCCACCCCCACCCGACCATCCCTCTGCCACATCCCACCCCCACCCGACCATCCCTCTCCCACATCCCACCCCCACCCGACCATCCCTCTCCCACATCCCACCCGCGGGGCGGCGTGAACGCGCCTCCCAGCGAGGGGCGGCGGCAATTGACTAGACTCAATGCATGCCCGAGGAGAATAACGCCGCCATAGCCGCGGCTGCCCTAGCGCAGTCGAATACCGGTGAGGCTGCTTTCTTCGACGTGGACAACACCTTGATGAAGGGCGCAAGCCTCTTCCATGTGGCCCGGAAAATGTACGAACGAAGGGCCTTCACGCTGTCCCAGGCGGCGGGGTTCGCCTGGAAACAGTTCAAGTTCGTATTGCGCGGCGAAAACCTGGATGATGTCCATGCCGTCCGGGACTCGGCCTTAACGCTCGCCGCAGGAATCACTGTCGATGACATCAAAGCACTTGGCGAAGAGGTCTACGACGAAATGATCGAGTCCAGGATTTGGCCCGGCACCAAGGCCTTGGCGGAGCAGCATCTTCGAATTGGTCGACCCGTCTGGCTGGTTACTGCAACTCCTATCGAAGTTGCCACAGTGATATCCACCAGGCTTGGGCTGACCGGCGCTTTGGGTACCGTCGGTGAGATCGAGGACGGTATGTATACCGGGCGTTTGGTGGGCGACATTCTGCATGGTCCGGCCAAAGCAGTCGCCGTCAGCCTGGTCGCTGAAAGGGAAGGCCTGGATTTGGAGCACTGCTGGGCCTACAGCGACTCCGCCAATGACATCCCCCTCCTCACCATGGTGGGCCATCCCGTGGTGATCAATCCTGATTCCCGGCTTCGCAAGCACGCCCGCGAGAACAACTGGCCGGTCTACGACTTCCGCTCCGGTCGCCGCGCGGCGACCCTCGGCCTCAAAGCCGCTACGGTGGGTGGGGCTGTTTATGGATTGTGGCGGGGATTCAGCCGCTTCCGCACCCCCCGCTGATCCTCTATCACTTCCCGCCCGGTTTTCCGGCCTCCTCTATCACTTCCCGCCCGGTTTTCCGGCTTCCTCTATCACCCGGTCAGATCGACCGCCGACCTGTGGATAACTTCTGCGGGCATCGAGGCTTTCCGGCAACAATGCCTTTATGGAAAAGCCTTCTCTCATCAGCCCTAGACTGCCTTACGCGCCCTTTACATTGAATGAAGCCAAAGCTGCGGGGTTACAACAGACCGAGCTATGGCGGCGAGCTGACATCGATCCTGTCAGCAGGGGCCTCTATCGACCGGTGGAGTGGGATTTCGACCTTGCAGCGGCAGCGCGGTCGTTGTCCGCCGCCAGCCCGGGCGCATGGATTTCACACGTTACTGCCGCAAGATTACAGGGACTTTTCCTTCCGCCGTGGTTGTCAGATTCCAACGAACTGCACCTCAGCAAACCCAGGAAGCTTCCGCCTGTGCGCCGCAAAGGAGTGGTCGGACATACTGTGTTGGCCTTTGACGGTGAAGTCGAAGAGACGCAGGGAATTCGGATGACCACGCGTTCGAGGACGTGGCTCGACTTGGCCACACAACTACCGTTATACGACCTCATCTGCGTTGGAGATCAGCTCATACGCGTGCCGAGGCCGGAGTTGGAAGGACGAACTGCTCCATACACAACCCTCGCTGAACTGCGCACACTGCTGGACCGTCACCGCAGAAGGCAGGGCGTCGTCCGCGCGCGTGAGGCCCTCGAGCTTTTGCGCGTCGGCGCTGATTCGGCACCGGAAACGCGGCTTCGGCTCGCCATGCTCGATGCTGGCCTCCCGGAGCCTGAACTCCAAGTGAAACTTCGGGTAGGGGATCCCTTCTCGCCGACTACCGACCTGGGCTTCAGGGCCCGCCGGCTCGCCATACAGTACGACGGCGGCCATCACCTTGAGGAGGAACAGATCCTCAGCGATATGCGCAGGGATAAAGCCTTTCGGGCGGCCGGATGGACCGTTTTGGTATTCGACAAAGACGACGCGGGAGAAGACTTCGTCTCTGCAACGAAGCAGATCAAAAAGGCACTGCGGACGGCGTGGATGGACCCTTCGGTCGAGTCCGGCTTTGCCCGGGGGTGATAGATGGACGCCCCGAAACCGGCGGAACGTGATAGAGGAACACCCCCCACAACCGGCGGGAGGTGATAGAGGAACACCCCCCACAACCGGCGGGAGGTGATAGAGGAACGCCCCGAAACCGGCGGGAGGTGATAGAGGGGCACCCTAAAGGGCGCGGGAGGTGATAGAGGGATGCAGGAGGGGCGGGGATGCAGAAATGCCCGTTACCTTGGAGGCAACGGGCATTCACGCTTGATGAAGTATTTCTACTTCTTATTGCGGCGCTGGTGGCGAGTCTTGCGAAGCAGCTTGCGGTGCTTCTTCTTGGCCATACGCTTGCGGCGCTTCTTAATAACTGAACCCACGAAAGTTCCTTACAAACTAGATGAAGGTCCTGTCTGTTGGAACGGATCCGCGGACAAAGCAGCAGACAGTACAACTGACAGATTCTTACAATGACGTAAAACGTTCCTTAACAGGGTACCGCTTCGCAGAGGTACCCGATGACCACGGCCCGCTGTGCGGACAATCGGCACTCAGGCGGTCTCGGTTTGCCCGTCCACAACAGCACCTTTCAGGTACTGTGCGACGGCCTCCTCGGGGACACGGAAAGAACGGCCGAACCTGACGGCCGGCATTTCTCCGGAGTGAACCAAGCGGTACACGGTCATTTTGGAAACGCGCAGGACGTCGGCCACTTCGGCCACCGTCATGAAACGCGCGTTCGAGAAGTTAGTCTCCGCGGACATTTCCCATATTCCTTTGCTCTCAGACAATAGGACACCCCCAGCAGAACGGTGTGCCGATGCTGAGCCATCAAACAACCATGTCTAGATACTCTAGAGGCTGATGGTGCCAATGTGAAAGCACTTTGGGAAAAGTGGGACTGTACTTCCCGCCTACTCCCCCGACGCCAGCCGACGCTTCCGGGCCGAGGCCGCCAGCTGCTCCAGAACGGAAGCAGTAACGTCCCACTCCATGCAAGCATCCGTGACGCTCTGGCCGTAGACGAGGTCCTGTTCCCCCGCGAGCTGCTTGGCGACGTCCAGGTTCTGCGCTCCGCCAACCAGGAAGCTTTCCAGCATGACGCCGGCGATGGGGGTGGCCGGATCGGATTCCAGCTGGGCGCCGATCTCCAGCGCCACTTCGGCCTGGCGGTGGTGGCTCTTCCCGCTGTTGGCGTGGCTTGCGTCGACGATCAGCCGGGGGTTCAGGCCCTTCGAAGAGAGCTTTTCCGAGGCATGGGCCACGTCATCCTGCGAGTAGTTGGGGCCCTTGCGTCCGCCGCGGAGAATCACGTGCGTGTCCGGGTTTCCAGCGGTTGCCACCAAAGCCGCCCGGCCGTCGTCGTCGATTCCCAGGAAGGCCTGTTCGGCGGCAGCGGCGCCGCAAGCGTCGATGGCTACCTGGAGGTCGCCGTCGGTACCGTTCTTGAAGCCGATGGGCATGGACAGTCCGGAGGCGAGCTGGCGGTGGATCTGGCTTTCGGTGGTCCGCGCGCCGATGGCACCCCAGGAAACCAGGTCAGCCATGTACTGCGGGCTGATGGGTTCCAGGAACTCCGTGGCGGTGGGCAACCCCAAGGAAGTGACCTGTTTCAGGAAGCCGCGGGCGGCGCGGAGGCCGGAGGCGATGTCATGGCTGCCGTCCAGGTGGGGATCGTTGATGAGGCCCTTCCACCCCACGGTGGTGCGCGGCTTTTCGAAGTAGGTCCGCATGACGATCAGCAGGTCTTCCTTGTGCTTCTCGGCCTGGCTGACCAGCCGCCGGGCGTATTCGAGGCCTGCCTTGGGGTCATGGATGGAGCAGGGGCCCACGATCACCAGCAGCCGGTCGTCGACGCCGTCCATGACGGCGCGTACTTCGTCGCGGCCACGGTCGACGACGGCAGCCGAGCGGGCGTCCAGCGGCAACTCCGCGATGATGTCCTGGGGTGCCGGAAGGGGCTCGAAACGGGCCACCCGAAGGTTGGAGGTGGCGGGCTGCGCGGCGCCAAGGGCATCAACGGGGTGGGCGGCTGCAGCGGTTTCGTGGGCGATGCTGGTCATTTTCTGGGTCCTGTTCCGGTGGCGGAGCGGGCCCCTTTTCAGAACCCGCCGGATATGGCGAAGGGCAGAGAATCATCTCTGCCCTGTTGGCTCTGAAGGAAAGTTGGATGCGTGTCAGTTAGACGCGGGCCCCTCCAGAGCCAACGAAAAATACGCATACCAACGCTTAGTCATAGCCACACCATAACCGCGGCGAATCAACCCCGGCAAATCGCGTCCGTCATGATGACAAAAGTTTGCGCAGGAACTGCAACTGCTTGATCCAGTGGTGTTCCTGCCCGCCCTCGTGGTTGTTGAAACGGTAGACCTCAATGTCCTTTTCCGGGGTACCGCCGGTAAGGCCGTAGTTGTTGTAGCCGGCAAAAACAGTGGACGGCGGGCAAATGTCGTCCATTTGGGCGGCGGAGAAGAGGGCCGGAACGGTGGCGGCCCTCCCCAAGTGCACGCCGTCGAAGTAGTTCAGCACGGCGAGCATGGCCTCGTAGCGGTCCCGGTGCCGGCCGAGGAAGGAGGCGATCTCCGGGTACGGTCCGCGGGGAGTAATGTCGATGGCCCGCGGGAAGTCCTGCAGGAACGGGACGTCGGGCATGGCGGCGATAACGCCGTCGAGCCTTCCCGCTGCCAGCCCCGCGGTGGCCACGGTGATGCCGCCGCCCTGGCTGATGCCCGTCAGCACCACTTTGGAAGGGTCGACGGCGGGATGGCTCTGTGCCGCTTCGACGGCACGGAAGGCGTCAACATAGACACGGCGGAAGTAGTAGTCATCCTGGTGCCGGATGCCGCGGGTCATCAGGCCGGCATAGGCCACGTCCCCAGCAGAGGAATGCGGATCCGGGGTATCGCCGGAAACGCCGCCGTAGCCCTGGCCGCGCGAGTCCATGATGAAGTGCGCGTATCCGGCCTGCGCCCAGCGTGTGTTCTGGTTGGCCAGCCCCCGGCCACCCGAGTAGCCGATGAACTCAACCACAACGGGCAGGCGCTGCCCGGGCTGGAGGTGTGCGGGGAGGTGCAGCCAGCCCTTGATCCGGTGGCCGCCGAAGCCGGAGAAGGTGACGTCAAAGGTGTCGATGACGGCGAGGTAGTTGTCGACGGGCTCGAAGGTGGCATCGAGGGAAAATTGGCGCGCTTCCTCAATGGTCCGGTCCCAGAACGGTTGGAGGTCGGCCGGCTGGACGGCGCTGGAGGTGTAGTCGCGGAGCTGTTCGAGGGGAAGGTCGAAAAGAGGCATGGTCCGTTCCAAGGAGAGAGGGGTTGGTGGTAGCGCAGTTGAGGACATCCTACGTCATGGCAGCGTGGTCTCCGTCACTTAGGGGCCCGACCATCAGGTTCCGGTAGGCGGCCCGGAGCGGAGCCATCTGGCGGATCCCGAAGTAGCCTCCGCCCAAGGGCACGGCCGCCGGGTCCGACCATGCGAACAAGGACAAACCGTTGATGGAGAAAAGGACCTCCGGCCCGTCCTTGACCACTTCCATGCGGTAGAAGCCATCCGCATCCTCGGCCGGCGGGAGCGGATCGGCTCCCTGCGCCACGAGTTCGAATCCGGCGCTCTTCCGGAGGTTGCAGGTGCGGAACGCGCGCTCGGAAGCGTACTTGTGCCGGAAGTAGGAGATATGAAGGGCGTCGATGTCGCCGGAGTGGTACTGCGGATAGAACCCGGTGCGCGGAGTGAGGGCCGAGGAGAACAGGTCTTCGCCACCGTGGCCGCGGGCCGCAAAGAACACCATCGCCAAGCCCGGTTCTTCGATCGGCTTGAACTCCCACGTGATGCGGACGTGGTCCGGCAATTCGCGGGGACACCACAGCGTCCAGTGGGCATGGTCGCCGCGGACTTCAGGATCAAGCGCGCCCGAAAGCAGCAGCGCCGGCCCGCCGTCGTCGCCTGCACCGCCGTCGTCGCCTGGACCGTCGTCGTATGTTTCCAACCGGACCGGCCCCTCGGCGATCCAGTCGGCAACGTCGTCGGGTCCCCTGAGCTTGTTCCCGTAAACAGTAGCGACGCTCAAGCCTGCACCCCTGCGCTCAACGACACCGGCAGACCAAACCCGAGCGTTTCCAGTTCGCCCGCCACGTGAGCCGCGATCAACCGCGCACCCTTCTCATGAAAGTGCGTGTTGTCCTCGAGGCCGCCAACCCAATGCGCATGCTCCCCGGGTGCGAAGTGGAAGAACAGCTCCGTGGAACCCTCCTCCCCCAATTCCAGGTACAGTGCGCGGGTCCAGCGGTTCAGGTCGATGACGTCCAGTCCCAGCCCGCCTCCGAGTTCACGCACGACGGCGGGATACTCACCGAGCGTCTCCTGAAGGGCGCCGCCGTCGAAATGCCGGCGTTCCACCGGGGTACACAAAATCGGAATCCCGCCCTTGGAACGCACCTCGGCAACCATGCGCCGGAGGTTCCCCGCGTAGCCTGTCCGGGCGGCGAGGTGGGCGCGCTTCTGGTCGTTGTGTCCGAACTGGATCAGGACCACGTCGCCTTGGACCGTCTGATGGAGAAGCTGGTGCCAGAGGCCTTCCTCGCGGAACGACTCCGTAGTGGCGCCGCCCTTGGCGTAGTTGTGCACGGCCGCCCACCAGAAGGTTTCGGGCGCAAGGTGGGCGCCCCAACCGCTCATGGGGTATTCGTAACTTGGGCAGGCCGCCACTGTGGAGTCGCCCGCGAGGAGGATTTTCATGGTTGTCCTTTGGTGTGAGCCTTGTGAGCTTGTGAGCCTCAGCCCTTCACTGAGCCGATCAGCATTCCCTTGGCGAAGTGCTTCTGGAGGAAGGGATAGAAGATCAGGATGGGCAGGGTGGCCACAACGATCACCGCGAATTTCACGCCTTGCTCGGGCGGGATGTAGGTGGGGTCCACATTGCCGGTACCCAGGAGGTCCGACGCTGCCGTCACTTGCCGGAGGTACATCTGCAGGGTCCACATACTGTTGTCGCTGAGGTACAGCAACGGAGACATGAAGTCGTTCCAGATCCCGACGGCGTAGAACAGGGCAAACGTGGCCAGCACGGGCTTGGACAACGGCAGCAGGATGCGCCAGAGAATTCCAATCTCCGTAGCGCCGTCCATCTTGGCGGACTCCTCCAGTTCTCCGGGTAGCTCCTGGAAGAAGTTCTTGATGATGATCAGGCTGAACGGGTTGATGGCTGCCGGCAGGATCAACGCCCAGTATGTGTTCAGGAGGCCGAGGTCCTTGACCAGAAGGAAGGTGGGGATCATTCCGCCGGAGAAGACCATGGCAAAGACCACCAGGGAAAGGATCAGCTTCCGGCCCCGGAGTCCGCGCTTGGCCAGCGGGTAGGCCATGGTCACCGTCAGCAGGAGCTGGATCAGGGTGCCCACCAGGGTCACGAGCACCGTGGTGAGCAGGGCCTTGGTGAACGCAGGCGTGGAGAAGATGTACTCGTAGGAACCGAGCGTGAACTGTTCAGGCCAGATGAAGAACGGCCGCCTGGTGATTTCCGCTTCGGAGGCGAACGATCCGGCAAGGACGTACACGAACGGCAGCAGGGTGACGATCCCCACCAGGGACAGGAAAACGTAGTTGGCGGCGTCGAAGATCCGCCCGCCTCGGGTGTTGTGAATCTTCATTAGAACAGTCCGCTCTGGTTGAAGCGTTTTGAGAGCCAGTTGGTGCCGAAGATCAGCACGATGCCCACCAGCGACTTGAAAAGCCCGACGGCGGTGCTATAGCTGTAGGCGCCTTGGGTGATGCCAACAAAGTAGACGTAGGTATCGAAGACATCGGCCACACTGCGGTTGAGTGCGTTGGTCATGAGGTAGATCTGCTCGAAGCCGGTGTTGAGCATCTGTCCGATGGCCAGGATGAGCATCACGATCACCGTGGACCGGATGCCGGGAAGGGTGATGTGCCAAACACGCCGGAAGCGGCCGGCGCCGTCGATGATTGCGGCCTCGTACTGGTCCTGGTCAACGGTTGCCAGCGCGGCGAGGAAAATAATGGTTCCCCAGCCGGTGTTCTTCCAGATTTCCTGGAGCACGATCAGCGGCCGGAACCAGTTGGGATCGGAGAGGATGTCCACGTTGGTGCCGAAGAGTCCGTTGACGAACTGGAAGAGCGGGCCGATGTCCAGCGCGAACAACAGGAAACTCAGGGACGCGACGATGGTCCAGGACAGGAAGTGCGGAATGTAGACGAGCGTCTGGACGGTGCGCTTGAGGATGCTGAGCCGGACTTCGTTGAGCAGCAGCGCCAGCACGATGGTCAGCGGGAACGCGATGCCCAGGTTGAGGAAGGCAAGGATCAGCGTGTTGCCGAGCAGCCGGGGAAAGTCAGGGTTCGCGAAGAAGTCCTGGAAATGCTGCGTTCCCACCCAGGGGCTGCCGTTGACGCCGAGGAAAGGAACGTAGTCCTTGAAGGCGATGGACACCCCGTACATGGGTCCGTACCGGAAGATCGCAAAGTACAGGAGCCCCGGGAGCAGGAGCAGGTAGAGCCACTTGTAGTGGGCGAAGTGGACGGCAAAACCGCGCCGCCGCGCCGGGGCGGGCGGCTGCGTGGCCGCCCGCTCCGGAGCTTTGGTCTCAACGACGGGCGCTGTCACTTCTTGTTTTCCTGCCAGAGCTTGTTGATTTCTTCCTTGACCTTGTCACCGCCGCTGGTGTTCCACAGCTTGATGGCGTCCTTCAGGCCCTGCTCATCGATCTGGCCGGCGAGGTACTTGATGCGGGCGTCGGCAACGATGTTGTCCAGCTGGGCGCCCTTGGCAACGTAGGTTGGCGAGACGAAGGCCGCGGCCGGGTTGTAGACGGCGCTCTTGAGGTCCTCGGCCATCACGTTCTGGCGGTCTTCGAACACTTTTTGTTCGTACTCGGAGGCCTGCTTGACGTCGTAGAAGTTGTTGCCGGTGACGTTGGTGCCAAGCTGTGAGTAGCTCTTGACGTCGGTGTTGATTTCTTTGCCTTCCGGAGTCTCCGGCGTGATCTTGGCAGCGAGGTTGTCCTGGACCGTGAAGTTGACGCCTTCGATGCCGTTGTTCAACAGCACGGCCGCTTCCTTGCTGTTCATGGTGTCCAGGAACTTCAGGACGTTATCCAGCTCAGCTTCCGTGCGGACGCTGGACTTGGGGATGGCCAGGAATCCCGAGTAGCCGTCCGTGGGGTGGGCGTGCAGTTCTCCGTCCGGGCCCTTCAGGCTTCCCACGAAGCCCACTTTGTTCTGGAAGTCAGCAGGGTTGGCCTGCTTGAAAAGGTTGATCAGCACGCTGACCCGGGAGTCGACGTCGACGATGATTCCGCCCTTGCCGTTGAAGAACGGCTCGTTCCACTTGGTGGGATCGAAGGTGGCGAAATCCGGGTTGATGAGTTTCTCGTCCACCATCTTCTTGATGAACCGGTCGGCTTCGAGGAATTCGTCCGTTTCGAAGCTCGGGACCAGCTTGCCGTCCCGTTCCGTCCAGCGGTTGCCTGCGCCAAACCAGGTTTCCATCAGGTCGTAGGGGCTGTTGGTGCCCAGCGATCCCCATTTGGGGATGGTGATTCCGTAGGTGTCATTCTGGCCGTTGCCATCCGGATCCTGTTCGGTGAAGGCCTTGGCAACTTTGTAAAGGTCTTCCACCGTTTCAGGAGCCTTCATGCCGACTTTGTCCAGCCAGTCCTGCCGGAACATCACGGCCGCGCGGATCGGGTTGCGGGCCCGGAACACCCCGTACACCTTTCCGTTGACGCTTGCGTTCTGTTGGACTTCAGGGAAGGTGGTCTTGAGGTTGGGGTAATCCTTGAGCTTGTCCGTCAAGTCCCAGAACGCCCCGGCCTCGGCGTTCTTCACGAAGCCCGGGGACTTGCTCTGGACCACCAGCACCTGTGGAATGTCCGAGGAAGCCAGGGTGATGTTCATCTTGTCTTCGTACGAGGCATTCGGTGCCCACGAGATAGTGATGTCCTTGCCGGTCATCTCTTCGAGCTTCTTCTGTACAGCCCCGTCGGAGGAAGGCGGCTGCGCCTCAAGGAATGGCGCCATGATGCTGATGCTCTTCATGTCGGCGGCTTGGGGCTCACCCCCGCCGCATGCGGTCAGCGCCAGTGCGACGGAAACAACGACGGCGGCTGCGAGCGTTGATCTTCTACGGTTCATGATGTTCCTTTTCCACTTCTTCGGGGTTGGTGTCCGTCGGGAGTTCCAGGCTTCGGCCGCCGTGGAACCGTTTGATGGTCCACAGCTGCGTACTCACCAAAATTTGATACGTTTCATTAATGTCGCCGCCAGAGCCGGACAGAGTGTTCAGATCCCCTCCTGGCGACCGGCCGGGGATGGCTTGCCCAGGCGGGACAGGCGAGGGAGCTGCACCCACGGCATCCCAAGACGCGACATCGAGGGCCCGGTGCAAATCAGGCCGCATTACCGGCACTTCGGGACCAAGGTCACGCAAGGCTGGCCTCCTTGTTTGCCGGCACGGCGGTGGCGGTGGCAACAAGAGCCGGCCGGGCAGCGGTCACACGTGACGCTGCTCCGGAAGCGGCCGGCGGCGCCAGCACCTCAGCGGCACCATCAGCGGCCGCGCTTCCCTGGGCAACGGCGTCGTCATTGGCTGTGAAGAAGCGGTCGCACAACCAGCCCGTGACGTACAGCCAGGCGCCGACCCCGAAGAACGGAATGAGCCCCGGAACCTGGCGGCACGCGAACGCGGCGGCCACCGTCATAAAGAGCAGGATGGCCGTCCCGGCCAGGTGGCGCATGGCGAAGCGCGAAGACATCAGGAAGTACTGGGGAATGGTCAGCTCGTAGCGGGCAAACATCGGGAAGAGGTGGCAGAGGGCGCCCGCAGCGAACAGGACCAGCAGGAGAACGGCCATGGATGCCACCTGCGATCCAAGGTCCCAGCCGGCCGAGAAGTAGCTCCAGTTCAGGAACAAGGCAACGGCAACCAACAGCACCGGAACGCCCAGCAGATTCCCTTTGAGGAAGTTCTTGAAGTACTCGCGCGCAAATCGCTTCAGCAGCGGCGCCGCGTTTCCTCGAACCCGGTCGCGCACCAGGATGTGCGCAGCCGCTGTGCTTGGACCTACACCCAGCACCACCCCGCCCAGAAGGGTGAAGGTGGTCCAGAAAATGTTGAGGCAGGCGATCCAGAGGAGTGTGTCGAAGAAGGCGTAAGCCCGGAATCCGAGTCCGCCAGACGGCATGGAACTCCCCCCTTTCTCCATCGTTGCAGAATTGGCAGCCGCGTGTGCGGCATCACAAAGTAAACGGTTTCAGGCAATCTAGCCGCGTCCCGCTATGCCGGTCAAGGGCTTGTTTGAATCGTTACATCTTCTAGGTCGCTTCAGCGCAGCTCCAAGGGTCGCCTGCGGGAAAGCGCTTGCCGCAGCCGGCACCGAGGCGATAACCTGAAGGCCCGAACCAACTCCGGACGTGACGATGGCGTCATCCGCCCCTCGTCCAGCCGGCTGTTGTGAAACGCCAGAGGAGACCCATGGGCACGCCGTCAACCGATTCGCCAAACTCGTCCGTGAAGGTGTCCCCCGCCTCCTCCGGAAGCACCCGGGTTGCACTGGTTGGCGTCCACGGATTCGGCGAACACCACCTGCACAACCTGGCACGGCTCAGCGGCGAAAAACTGGTGGACCTCGTTGCCGTGGCCGACCCCAACCCGCCCGCCGCAGGCACCCTGCCCGGCACAACGGCTGTCTATCCGGACCTGGACGCTCTCCTGGCTGCGGACCACAGGCCGGACGTGGTTATTGTTGCCACCCCCATCCAGACCCATGCACCACTTGCTTTGTCCGTGCTGGCTTCCTCGGCCCACCTCTACCTTGAGAAACCTCCCGTTGCTTCCATGAAGGACTTCCTCCACCTGCAGGAGGCTGCCGGGAAAGCCGGCAAGAGTGTCCAGATCGGCTTCCAGAGCCTTGGCTCCCACGCCCTCAAGGCGCTGGAGCAGCTCGCCAAGGGTGAAGCAACCGCAGACTTCCCCTCAATCGGCAGGCTCAAAGGGATATCGGCTACAGGCCGCTGGGTGCGCGACCGGGCCTACTACGCCCGGTCACGATGGGCCGGAAAACGTAGCCTGGATGGCGTGGACGTGGTGGATGGCGTGGCAACCAACCCGTTGGCCCACGCCATTGCCACGGCACTGCGGATCGCAGGGGCCCGCACCGCAGCCGACCTCCAATCGGTGGATACCGATCTTTACCGGGCCAACGACATAGAAGCCGACGACACCTCCGTGATCCGCATGCGCACCGTCCAGGGGCTGCCGATCACCTGTGCCCTGACGCTCTGCGCTTCAGAATCGGTGGAACCGTACGTCAAACTGCACGGCACTGAAGGAACGGCGGTGTTCCACTACACCGAGGACCGCGTGACCGTCCGCACCGAGGCCGGCGAAGCAACACGGGAGTTCGGACGGGACGACCTGACGGAGAACCTCCTGAGCCATCTTTCCGAAGGCACCCCGCTCCTGAGCCCGCTGGATCACAGCGGCGCCTTCATGAAGGTCCTGGAAGCCGTCCGAACAGCTGAACCACCGACCGCCATCCCGTCCGATGCAGTGAACTGGGTGGGAACGGGCCAACAGGCCCACGCGGTACTTCCCGGGATCGAAGAGATCCTGGAACGGGCCACAAAAGCCCACGCCACGTTCTCCGAGCTCGGGGTCTCCTGGGCCTGTCGGGATTCGACCGGCACAGAGCCGCTCTTCACGGATTCCCCGGAGGCGTCCCTGCAACGCGGTTCAACGCTCTGGAACGAGCTCTCACCGCGGCCCTACCTGCACCCGGTCTCCACGCTCGCGGGAACAGTTGTTACCGACCACATGCCCGTGGACCACGCGTGGCATCTCGGTGCCGGGTTCGCCCTCCAGGACGTCAATGGCACCAATTTCTGGGGCGGCCGCAGCTACCGTCGCAGCGCCGGCAGGTACGTGGACCTCGAGGACCACGGCCGGATCGCCTTCCAAAGCATCGATCGAGGACCGGGCAAGACCACGCTGGACCTGCAATGGATCGGCGCCGACGGTTCCGCTCTCCTCCGGGAAGTGCGGAGCTTCGAACGTACTTCCATTGACCACCGCACGTGGCGACTGGACATCCGGACCGAGCTGACCGGCGTCGTTGATTGCTCCTTGGGCAGCCCGGGCTCGCATGGCGCAACCGGCAGTGGCTACGGCGGCTTCTTCTGGCGGTTGCCCGCCAACGGTTCGGCCCGCGTCTTCTCCTCCACAGCCGAGGGCGAACCTGACGTGCACGGTACGGTGGCGCCGTGGCTGGCGTGGACCGGGGATTTCGACGGCGGCCCGGCGACTCTGGTGTTCGGCGCGCCCGCCGAGTCCACGGATCCGTGGTTCGTGCGCCTCAACCAATACCCGGCGGTGGGTTCAGCCTTGGCTTGGGATTCACCGGTGGACCTCGCTGCAGGCCAGAGCCTGAGCCGCACCATCACAGTCTGGATCAGCGATGGAACGCTCACGCCAGAGGAGATCGAAGGCTTGGTCGCCTAGGCTCGCGAGCGCCTGCGCAGCAACACGGCAACCACCGCAGCGGAGGCCATCCCCAATGCGCCCGTGACCACCAATCCGGTGCGAACGCCGAACTCCTCCGTCAGCCATCCGGCCAGCAAGCCGCCCACGGCATGCCCACCCAGCAGGAGGGGAAAGTACAGTGCCAGCACCCTGCCCCGGACGTGTGATCCTGCCTCAAGTTGCACCGCAGTAGCGGCACTTGTCAGGAACAGCAGGGTCATAAAGCCCACCACCACCAGCATCACAACGAATGATTCCTGGGTGGGCATCAAGGCCACCAGCAACTGGGACAGGCCGAACAGCCCGGCGCTGGCCACGATTCCCTTGCGGCCGAAGCGTTTGATCCGTGTAGCCAGCAACGCCCCCGTCAACGCTCCCAAGGCGCTGACCGTGTTGAAGAGGCCGAAACCCGCGGGGCCGCTGTGCCATACCCGGTCAGCGAACGCGGCCAGCACCACGGGCCCGTTCATCCCGAAAGCACCCATCAGCCCGGCCAGGATCATGGTGAGGAGGAGCGGCGGACGGGCACACACGAAATGGAAGCCGGCCAGGATCTGCCGCCGGCCGTTGGTGCGCGGGAGCGGGTTGTGGTTGTCGGCACCATGGTGCAACTCTGCCGGACGGATCGCCACGATCATGGCCAGGACCGCGACCCCAATACCGGCATTGGCCGCAAACGCCGCCGCCGGTCCGGCCTGGGCGATCACGACGCCGGCAAGGGCGGGCCCCAGCATTGCGCCGAGTTGTCCTATGGCGCTGTTGAGCCCGATCGCTGCGGGCAGGCCCCGGTCCCCGACTACCTCGTTGACGAAGACCTGCCGCGCAGGCCCGTCGATGGCGGTGGTGACGCCAAGGATGATGCAGCTGGCGTAGACAACCCCGACGTCGGTTCCGCCGGTTGCGCTCCAAGCGGCCAGTCCCGCTGCCAGCACCGTTGCCACCGATTGGCAGGCCAACAGGATCCGGCGTTTGGGAAAGAGATCCACCAGCACGCCGCTGAGCGGACCCACCACCAGCATGGGCAGGAATTGGAGTGCCACGGCCAGCCCCACCGCTGCGGGGCTTCCGGTCAGTTGCAGGACCAGCCAATCCTGCGCGAGCCGCTGCATCCAGACGCCGCCGCTGCCGGCCAGCGTCAGTGCAACGAAGATGCGGTAGTTGTGCTGCCGGAGCGGGTAGTGCCACGTCTCCGGATCAGGAGGGGCTGGAGCAGGACGTCGGGAAGTGAAGCGCTGGGAAAACGGGCGCGGCGGCAAGGCTGGGGTCAGCTCCTATGAGCGGGATCGGATCTTGATGGCGGCTGCGGCGAGGACCAGCGTTCCGGGAACAATCACAAAGAGCGCCTGAAGCATCCACACGAACACCACGGCCATGCCCATCGCTGCAAGCAGCAACAGCGTGCCCGACCAGTCGCGCAGCATTTCTTCCTTGGCGTTCGAGTACGCGGCTGCCCAGCGGTCCCGGCCTGCAATCTCTTCCCGGCCGCTCCAACCCGCGGCGATCCTCAGCAGCAGGACGGCGCCCACGGCGGCCAGCGCGACTGTCGCCGGCAGGATCAGCGAGCGTCCCGGCAGTTGCCCCACCAGTGCAAGCAGCAGGTTCAGGACAATCACGACGCCGGCTGCCGCCGTCGTGATCCCGAACTTCCAACTGCCGGGCAGTGCCAGGCGGAAGTTCCGCCACAGGGTTTTGAGGGAATCGTCCCTGCCGCTGAGGTGCCTCTCGAGGTGCGCGACGCCGGCAGCATAGGCCGCGGGCAACGTCACCAACGGCAGGGACAACAGGAGCACTATGACGCCGGCGAGGATGGCTTCGGAAAAGAGGGCAAAGCGGTTGACCGGGATGCCCGGCTTGTCCGAAGACTGTCCAGTGGTGTCCATGATGCTCATGTGCCTTCTCCTAGCCCTTGAGGCCTTGGGTTGAAACGCCTTCGACGATGTAGCGCTGGAAGATCAGGAAGAACACCAGCACCGGCAGCAGGGCGAGGACCGACATGGCAATCATTGCGCCGTAGTCGGAGGACTGTGTCTGGTCCACGAACAACCGCAAGGCGAGCGGGAGCGGATACTTTTCCGGGGTGTTGAGGTACAGCAGCGGACCCAGGAAGTCGTTCCAGCTCCAGATGAAGGAGAAGATGGACGTGGAAATCAGTGCCGGCTTCATCAGCGGGAGCATGATCGAGCCGAAGATCCGCACATGCCCGGCACCGTCGATGCGCGCTGCTTCGTCCAGTTCAGCAGGCAGGTTCCGCATGAACTGCACCATCAGGAAGACGAAGAAGGCATCGGCTGCGAGGAACTTGCCGATCAGCAACGGCACGTACGTATCCACCAGTCCCAGCTGCTGGAACACGATGTACTGCGGAATGATCACCACGTGGAAGGGCAGCAGAAGGGTGGCAATCATCATGCCGAAGAACAAGCCGCGCCCCGGGAAGTTGATCCGGGCGAACGCGTAGGCGGAAACACTGGCGGAGAGGATGGTCCCCACCACCGCCCCGACGGCCAGGACCAACGAGTTGGTGAAGAACGTCAGCGTGCTGACCCCGCCGATCCCGTCCATGGCGGTGATGAAGTTGTCGAAGCTGAAGTTGGCGGACCACAGGGCTGTGTTGCCGCCGCCGATCTCCGAATTGGGCTTGAAGGATGAGGCAATCATCCACAAAGCCGGATACAGCACGATCGCTACCAGCGCCAGGGCGACAACGTGGAAGATGATGCTCTTGACGCGCTTTGCCGTTCCGGATTCCGACTTTGGGTTGTAGGCGGGAGCCGGTGCGGGCGCAGGTGCCGACTGCATGGGAGTTGCCGTTGTTGTCATTTTGAATCACCGCTGTAGTGGACCCACTGCTTGGACGTCTTGAAGAAGATCAGCGTGATCACGCCGACCACGATCACCAGGAGCCAGGCCATCGCCGAAGCGTAGCCCATCCGGAAATCGCTGAAGCCGCGCAGGTAAAGGTAGAGCGTGTAGAAGAGGGTGGAGCCGGCAGGCCCGCCTTCACCGTTGGAGATGATGTAGGCCGAGGCGAAGATCTGGAACGCGTGGATGGTTTCCATCAGCAGGTTGAAGAAGATCACCGGCGACAGCATGGGCCAAGTGATGTTGAAGAACTTCCGCACCGGCCCGGCACCGTCCATGGACGCTGCCTCATAGAGATCCGCCGGGATCTGCTTGAGGCCGGCCAGGAAGATAACCATCGGAGCACCGAACTGCCAGACGGTGAGCAGGATCATCATGGGCATCGTCATGGAAGGGTTGCCCACCCAGCCGCCCAGGTTGATCCCGAAGAAGGACAACCCCTGATCCACGGGTCCCGAGTCACCGAACATGGCTTTCCAGACGATGGCGATCGAGACCGACGCGCCGATCAGGGAGGGAGCGTAGAACGCTGAACGGTAGAAGCCCTGGCCCTTGCGCTTGCTGTTGAGCAGCATGGCGATCGCCAAAGCGGCTGCGAGCTTCAACGGGGTACCGAAGACCACGTAGCTCAGGGTCACTCCCACCGATTGCAGGAAGCGCTCGTCCTGGAAAAGGGTGGCGTAATTGTCAAAACCTATCCACTTGGGAGCTTCGAAGAGGTTGTAGTTGGTAAAGGAGAGGTAGAGCGAGGAAATCATGGGCCCTACGGTGAGGGCGATGAATCCGAGCAACCAGGGCAAAAGGAACGTGTAGCCGGCGCGGGCATCCGCGCCGCGCCGCCGCGACTTGCGCGGTTGCGGGGCGGCGGACGTCCGGGGGCGCCTGCTCAGGGTTGGGCTTTGAGTCACGAGTTACGTCCGTTGGTTGGGGAAAGCCTGTATCAGGCGTTCTGCTTGATGAGGTCTTCGGCTTCCTTGAACCACGCGTCTGCGGCACTGTCCACGGTCAGCTTGCCGTAGTTCAGTTCAGAACTGATGCGCTTGAAGGAAGTCTCCAAGGTGCCGAAACCGACGATCGGCGGCTCGGGAGCATCTTTGAGGTACTTCTCGATGGACTTCTCGTAATCCACCACCAGCTTGTCCGTGCCTTCGAACGTGGTGCCGTCGCGCTGGGTCTTCGACGCCGGAACACCGCGGGAGGTCTTGAAGATCTGCCCCACCTCGGGGTCGTTGACCATGAAGTCGATGAAGCGGGCGGCTGCGTCCTTGTACTTGGTCTTCGCGCTGGCAACCATGAGCATGGAGGGCTTGAGGAAGAGCCCCAGGTTGTCCGGATCGTCCGACGGGACAGGAACCAGTTTCAGTTCCTTGGCGCCGCTGTCAGCGAGGTATCCGGCCATGAAGTTGTCCCACGTGACCTCGGTTGCCGTGACATTGGAGCCAAAGGGAGACTTCGGCAGCAACTGGGTCACCTTGTCCTCGCCCACAATGGCCCCGGTGCCGCGGAGGTCGGCGGCCAGGTTCCACCACTTCTTCAGGTCGTCCTTGGAGAAGCCCAGTTTGCCTTCATCGGTGAAGGCCTGGATGTTGTTCTGACGCAGCCAGATGTTGAAGTTCCACCACACCCCTGTGTAGTCGGTACCACCGAACAGCGTGCCGTTGCCCTTGGAGCCGACCTCCGTGAGGAAGGCGTTGAATTCCTTGTAGTTCCAGCTGCCGTCCGGTTCCGCGATGCCCAGGGACTTGAGCTTTGCGGGGTCGTAGTAGACGGCGAAGGCGTTGGTGCTGGTGGGGATGCCGAAGGTCTTGCCGCGGATCTGCCCGGAGGGAAGAAGGGACTTGTCAAAGGCGTCGGTGTTGATCTTGACCGTGCTGAGGTCCAGGAGCTGGTTGCGCTGGCCGTAGTCGCGCAGGTAGGACAAATCCCACTGCATGACGTCCGGCAAACCGCCGCCTGCGGCTTCCGTGGCACGCTTTTGCCAGTACCCGTTGAAGTCGGTGAAGTTGCCGTTGACCTTGATGTCCGGGTTCTTGGACTCGAACAGCGCTATGGCCTTGCGGGTGCGCTCCGCACGGTCGTCGTTGCCCCACCACGTGTAGGTGATGGTCACCGGATTCTCGGCAGAACCGGTCTGTCCCGCCGACGAAGACTGCCCGCAGGCGGCGAGGAACGCAGCCGATGCCGCGCCCATGGCCACCGTGGTGAGGAAATTCCTTCTGTTGATCATGAGAGCCTCCTTGCTCAGTCGGTGCAAGCCCCATGTGATCCGTCCAACGTGGCAGTGATCTCGCTTACACTCTTTCTGAAACGATACAATAGCCCCAATCGGAGATCTGGGCAAGCGTTTTCCAAGAAGGGTGGTTTTCAGGTTTCCGGCCGCACCATGCCCCGCATATCCCTGCCACCACCGCAGAATCGACGAAGGAGTCCCCTTGCTTTCACCTGAAACACCACGCGGTCCGTCCGTTTGGAGCAGCATCCGCGGGCTTGGATACGGCGGTGACTACAACCCCGAACAGTGGCCCGAACACGTCCGGCTCGAAGACATCGATCTGATGAAAGAGGCCGGCGTCAACCTGCTGAGCGTTGCCATCTTTTCCTGGGGCCTCCTTGAGCCAAGCGAAGGCAATTACGACTTCGCCTGGCTCGATGATGTCCTGGACAATCTCCACGGCGCGGGCATCAAGGTGGCCCTGGCCACCGCCACCGCATCTCCCCCGGCATGGCTTGCCCGCAAGCATCCCGAAATCCTTCCCGTCACTGCGGAAGGAACCCGGCTGGAACGGGGCTCGCGACGGCACTACTCGCCGTCGTCGTCGGTGTACCGCCGGTACGCCACAACCATGACGCGGGTCATCGCCGAACGCTACAAGGACCACCCGGTGCTGGCACTGTGGCACGTCGACAACGAACTCGGCTGCCACGTCGGCGAGTTCTACGGCGAAGAGGATGCAGCCGCTTTCCGCCTGTGGCTTGAGCGCCGCTACGGCAGCATTGATGCGTTGAACGAAGCGTGGGGCACAGCCTTCTGGTCCCAGCACTATGCATCCTTCGACGAGATCATCCCGCCGGGCCTGGCCCCCACCACGCTCAACCCGGGCCAGCAACTGGACTTCGCACGCTTCAACTCCCGGGCCTTCATGGACTACTACCGCGAGCTGCTGGCAGTACTGCGCGAGGTCACCCCCGATGTCCCGGCAACCACCAACTTCATGGTCGCCAGCGCAACCAAAACCCTGGACTACTTCGACTGGGCCAAGGACATGGATGTCATCGCCAACGACCACTACCTGGTGGCCGCCGATCCCGAACGGGAAATCGAACTCGCCTTCAGCGCCGACCTGACCCGCGGCGTCGCCGGCGGCAACCCATGGATCCTCATGGAACATTCGACGTCGGCCGTGAACTGGCAGCCTTACAACCAACCCAAGATGCCCGGCGAAATGCTGCGCAACTCACTGGCCCACGTCGCGCGCGGAGCGGACGCCGTCATGTTCTTCCAATGGCGCCAAAGCAAGGCCGGTTCGGAGAAATTCCACTCGGCCATGGTGCCGCACGGCGGCCGCAACACCCAGGTCTGGCGCAACGTGGTGGACCTCGGGGACGCCCTGCGCAGACTGGAGCCGGTCAAGGGTTCGCGCGTTGATTCGCGCGTTGCCATCGTCTTCGATTACGAGGCCTGGTGGGCTTCCGAGCTCGACTCGCACCCCAGCCAAGGCGTCAAATACCTAGACACAATGCGGGCATTCCACCGCGCCCTGTACCTCCGCGGCGTGACCGTCGACTTTGTCCACCCCTCCGCGGACCTGGGCGGTTACGACCTCATCCTCGTTTGCACGCTGTACTCGGTTACGGACGAAGCCGCCGGGTCCGTCGCCGCCGCAGCAAGCGACGGAGCAACCGTCCTCATCAGCTACTTCAGCGGGATCGTGGACGAACGCGATCACATCCGGTTGGGCGGCTACCCGGGCGCGTTCCGGGAACTGCTGGGAATCCGGACCGAGGAGTTCCACCCGCTCTTCCCCGGCACGCCGGTGACCTTGAGCGATGGAACTGCCGGCTCGGTGTGGAGCGAACAGGTACAGGCGCTCGAAGCCACCGAGGTCCTTTCCACGTTCACGCACTACCCGCTCGAGGGCGTACCTGCCGTGACCCGCCGGGCCACGGGCGCCGGCTCGGCGTGGTACCTCGCGACCCTCCCGGATGCGGACGGCGTCGATGCACTCACCGCGCGCTTGCTGGAGGAGGCAAAGGTGACCTCGGCAGCGGAAGCTTCTGCCGCCGTCGAGCTTGTCCGCCGCCGCTCCGCGGACGGCCGCAACTTCCTGTTCGCCATCAACCACAGCCGGGAGGACGTGGCGGTGAAGTCCGACGGCGTGGAGCTGCTGGGCGGCCAGCGCTTCACGGGCGTTGTGCCTGCCGGAGCCGTGGCTGTCATTGCCGAAGACTGACCCAAGCAGGTCGCAGCAGGGCGCGTTCTGAACGTTCTCAACGCGCTCTAATGCGACCTGGTTGGGGCTGGGGACGCGAAAGCGCCCCGGGCGAATCTTTACGATTCACCCGGGGCGCTGAGGGAAGTGCGCTGAGGGATGCGGTGGAGCTAGGCCCCGATCGCGGACTTCATTTCATCCGAAGCCTTCTTGCCCGCTTCCTCGGTGGAGAGCCTGTTGAACAGGACCTCTGAGGTGTAGCGCTTGATGATCTCCTGGATGGCACCGGCGCCCTTCGGCGGAGCGGCGGGAGCTTCACCGAGCTCCGGCTGGATCTCGCTGATGAAGTCCACCACCTTGGTGTCCGCGGGAGCCAGCTTGGTCTTGATCGCCTCGCGGACATCCGAGTTCGGGTACACACCGCGGTCAGCCAGGAGGATCTCGCCGGCCTTGACGTTGTTGGTCAGGAAGTCGATGAACTTGGCGGCCTCTTCGGGGTGCTTGGTCCGCGATGAGGCAGACCAGAACTGTGAAGCCTTGTACCAGAGCCCAACATCCTCAGCCCTGCCGGTCTTGGACGGGAAGCGGAGGATCTCCAGCTCGCCGCCGGAAGCCTTCTCCAAGGCAGGCAGCTGGTTGGACCACCAGAAGGCCATGCCGTTCTTGCCGGTTGCCAGTCCGCTCTGGTCCAGCGGTGCGGCTTCAGCTTCGATGATTTCCGACGCCGACGGTACAGCCTTCTTCTCGCTCAACTTCTTCAGGTTGTCCCAGTAGCCGGCGATGTCGGACGGCTCGAAGCCGAGCTTGCCGTCTTCGGTGTAGAGGGACTTGCCGTTTTGGCGCAGCCACACGCCGAGCGACGCTTCGTCAGTGCCGTAGGCTGCTGCACCGTAGGTGCCCTTGGGGGACTTCTCGGTAACCTCGGCGGCGATGCGCTCGAAGTCATCCCAGGTCCAGGTCTTGTCATCCGGGAGCTCCACGCCGGCGGCCTTGAAAACGGCCGGGTTCGCGAGGATGGTTGCTGCGTTGATGCCGGCGGCAATGCCGGTGAGGCCCTTGGGACCCTTGCCCGCATTCAGGGCCGCTTCATCGAGCTTGGAAGTATCGATCTGGTACTTGGAGAGGTCAAGCAACGCGCCACGGCTGGAGTATTCGGTGATGTACTTTTCGTCCATCTGGATGATGTCCGGGGCGTCGTTGGCCGCCACCTGCGTGGCGAGCTTGTCCCAGTAGCCGGACCAGTCGCCGTATTCAGCCTTGATGGTGATATTCGGGTTCTCCGCTTCGAAGGCCTTGATGGCTTCCTGGGTCAGCTGTGCGCGCTTGTCCCCTCCCCACCAGGAGAAGCGAAGCTCCACCTTGCCGTCGGCACTCTTGGCCTCCGACCCTCCACCACAGGCGCTGAGGGCCAGGACGGCTGCCGCCGTGGCTGCGATAATGGCGGAGGCGCGAAGTTTGCGCCCGGACTTCCTGGCCTTGGGCTCCTGCGCGCGCGTCTCCGGCGATGCTGCGCGGGCGACTGCTCCACCCTTTGGAAATAACGGCACTGTAGTCTCCGATCCTCTTTGATCCACTGTGGTGAGAAAGCGTTTTCTCATTGAATTTATGATACAAGTCACAAGCTTGTGTGACAAGTATTTCTTGCTGGCTGGATTGCATGGGAGGAGCCGGCGCATACCGGTCCCTCCCCGCAGGCGGGGCGCCTGATTGGTCTACTTGATGCCCGTGGTGGCGATGCCTTTGATCAGGAACCGCTGGCCGAACAGGAACACCAGGAAAACGGGAAGCAGGGACACGATGGACATCGCGAACAGCGATCCCCAGCTGGTGGCGGACTGCGAGTCCACGAACGCGCGGAGGGCAACAGGAACCGTGAACATGTCCGGATCCGTCAGGTAGATCAGCGCGCTGAAGAAGTCGTTCCACGTCCAGATGAACGTGAAGATGGTGGTGGTGGCCAGGGCCGGGACCATCAAGGGAAGGATGACGCGGAGGAAGATCCTCGGGTGACCGGCGCCGTCGATCCTGGCAGCCTCGTCAAGCTCCTTCGGAATACCGCGGATGAACTGGACCATCAGGAAGACGAAGAACGCGTCCGTTGCCAGCAGCTTGGGAACGATGAGCGGCCAGAACGTGTTCACCCATCCGATCTGGGAGAACAGGATGTACTGCGGAACGATCACCACGTGGAACGGCAGCATGATGGTCAACAACATGATGCCGAAGAAGAGCTTCTTGCCCGTGAACTGAAGCCTTGCGAACGCGTACGCCGCCATGGAGCACGAAATCAGGTTGCCGATGATCGAGCCCAGCACCACGATCGCCGAGTTGACCATGTAGTGGCCGAACGGGTGAGTCAGCGCAGACCAACCGTCCGTGTAGTTGCTCATCTCCAGGTTCTGCAGCCAGAGGCCGGGCTCGCGGAAGATGAGGTCGTTGGGCCGCAGGGAGGAGACCACCATCCACAGCAGCGGGTAGATCATGATGCCACCCACCAGGATCAGGATGGCGTGCTTGATGAGTCCTTTGACGCGTGCGCTCCGGCTGAAGGCAAGGCCTCCGGGTGATTCACGGCGGCGCGGGGTCTTGCCGGGCTTGTCGGCGGAAGAACCGGATGCGGGAGGCAGGGTCTGAGTTTTAGTCATCGTAGAACACCCAATACTTTGAAGCGATGAAGTTGATGGCCGTGAAGGCACCGATGATGACCAGCAGGAACCAGGCCATCGCTGAGGCGTAGCCCATGTCGAACTGGCCAAAGCCCTTCTGGTACAGGTACAGCGTGAAGAACATGGTGGAGTCCGACGGACCGCCATTGCCACCGGAGACGATGAACGCCTGCGTGAACGACTGGAAGGATCCAATGATCTGGAGCACGAGGTTGAAGAAGATGATCGGGCTCAGCATGGGAATGGTGATCCGCCAGAACTTCTGCATGGTGGTGGCACCGTCAACTTCGGCAGCCTCGTAGTACATGTTCGGAATCTGCCGAAGGCCGGCCAGGAAGATGATCATGGGGCTGCCGAAGGTCCACACGTGCAGCAGGATGATCGAACCTAGTGCGGTGTTGGGGTCAGAGATCCAGCCCGGGCCTTCGATGCCGATCATGGCAAGGACCTGGTTGACCAGGCCGGTGGTGCCGAAGATCTGCTTCCACAGGATGGCAACGGCCACCGAGCCACCCAGGAGCGAGGGCAAGTAGAAGATGGAGCGGTAGAACGGGAGACCACGCAGCCCCTTGTCCAGGACCAGCGCAATCAGCAGCGCCACGGCCAGCTGCAGGGGAACACCCACCAGGACGTAAGTGAAGGTGACCCGCAGGGAGTTATGGAGCCGCGCATCGCCGAACATGCGGGCGAAGTTGTCCAAGCCAACCCAGGCCGGCGGCTGCAAGAGGTTGTAGTCCGTGAAGGACAGGTAGAGCGACATCAACATGGGGCCAACAGTGATGACCGCCAGGCCAAGCAACCAGGGCAGAAGGAAGATGTAGGCGGCCTTGTTGTCGCGGCCGTTCGCCTTCTTCTCTTCCTTTGTCATGGGACCCTTGCGTCGGGTCATCGATGAGAGTTCACCAATCGCGCTCATTGCGTCCTCCCTGCGAGACCCTGAACGCCCGACGGCGCCTCAGGGTGATGCTTTTCGGCCATGTGGTCTCCTTTGGTCATCGTGGCCTGCCACGGAATTCGTGCTGGGACTTGCTGCCTTCCGGGACCGCCGGAGAAAACCGGCGCTGCCCTCTGATTTTCCGGGATTTCGATCCCGACGTTCAGCGGCTCCGTACCAAAGTAAACGTTTTCTTGACCCATGTACAGCCTTTTGCTAATTTTTGAGAAAGCGTTTTCTTAGTAGCGCCAATGCAAAGTTTTCCCCACGCTGAAGAAGCTCGGCGTGCGGTTTCGCACACCCTCCGCCCAGCGAAGCAGGACTCCCATTGTTTCCTATCAACCCAGTTCCCCAGGGCCCGTCACCATGCCGGTGACTGAAACGGCGGAACGCCCCGGCGCAATCGCCGGGTACGAAGATTGGCCGGACTACGCCGCGCGCAACACCGGTCCGGGTACAGGCTTCGAGGGAAGTTCGCCGGCAGCCCGGCAGCTTGCCCTGACGTTGGGCGTCCCCGCCGTCAGCGGGAACCTCGATTACACGGTGCACCGGGAAGTGGAACACGACGGCGTGGTCACCTCGCTCCTTGGCTGGCAGACCGGTTTTGGACCCCGGACCGCCGCGTGGTTCGTGCGCCCCGCCGGACCTTCGGGCCCCCTGCCCGGGGTCCTTGCCCTGCACTGCCACGGCGGCATCAAATCCCACGGTGCCGAACGGCTGGTGGCAATGCCCGACGGCGGAACCTCCTCCGCGCATCAGCCCGGCCCCGTGCCAGCGGGCTTGCGGACGACATTGTACGGGGGACGTCCGCTGGCAACCTGGCTCGCCCAGCAGGGCTTCGCGGTCCTGGCCCACGATGCCTTCATGTGGGGCAGCCGCGGTTTCACCCTTGACCCGCTCCCCTACCGAACGGCGCACGCCGTTGCCGGACAGGAGGCACTGTGGCGGGAGGCCGGCGTCGTACCTTCACCGGCAGAACGGTATAACGAGGCGGCCGCGGCGCACGAGGAAACGGTAGCCAAAGCCGCTGCCCTCATGGGTACCACTGTGGCCGGGACCGTGGCCCACGACGACCTTTCCGCGCTCCATGTGCTGGCCGGCCTTCCCGGAGTGGATCCGGAGCGGCTGGGGTGCATCGGGTTCTCCGGCGGAGGCGGCCGGGCCTTGATCCTCGCCGGCCTCAGCCCGCTGGTGCGCAGCTACGTCGTCACATGCATGATGACCACCTTTGCCTCGCTCCTGCCCGCCTACCTGGACGCCCACTCCTGGCTGCTGCACTCCCCCGGGTTGGCGGAGCTGGGCGAGTGGCCGGACATCGCGCTCCGGTCCCGGGCCGAGTCCGTATTGGCGCAGTATGCGCTTCGGGACGGCCTCTTTCCCGAGCAGGGGATGCGAGACGCGCACTCGTACCTCTCCCACCATCTGCCCGGCAGGTACACCGGCACCTTCTGGGACGAGCCCCATGTGTTTACCCCGGCCATGCAGGACGAGGCTGCCGCTTTCCTCGCGTCCGGGCTGCGCGAAAAACGACCCCATGCCACCCCACCTTCAACTGATCCCGCTAGGACGGCCCCATGACCCTGCCCGCTACCGTGCCCGAACCATCGCTGACTCCCGGCCGCCTCCCCCGCATCGCGTTGGTGGGCGTGCACGGCTTCGGCGAACGGCACCTCGACAACATCGCCCGCCTGAGCTCGGCAGGCAAACTGGAACTCGTGGCGGTGGCCGATCCCGTGCCGCCGGCCGATGGCCGGCTCCCCGCAGGAGTGGACGTCTTTGACTCGCTCGAGGCCCTCCTGGCCGCTTACGGCACTGACATGACACCCGACGTCGTCATCATTTCCACCCCCATCCAAACCCACGCCCCCTTGGCCCTCAAAGCCCTGGCGGCCGGCGCGAATGTCTACCTCGAGAAGCCTCCCGTGGCGTCCATGGCGCATTACGAAGAAGTCCTGGCCGCAGCGCGTGCGGCGGGAAAGCTTGTGCAAGTGGGTTTCCAGAGCCTGGGTTCGCACGCCGTGCCTGCAATCCGGAACCTCGTGGAAACGGGCGCGATCGGCGAGGTACGGGGCATCAGCACCACGGGGGAATGGCTGCGCACCAAGGCCTATTTCAAGCGCTCCCGCTGGGCAGGAAAGCGCCGCCTGGACGGAGTGGACGTGGTGGATGGCGTTGCGACCAACGCACTCGCCCATGCGGTTGCGACGGGGCTGCGCCTCGCCGGAGCGGAGACGGTGACCGATGTCCGGTCCGTGGACACCGACCTCTACAGGGCAAACGACACCGAGAGCGACGACACCACGGTGGTCCGGGTGGCCACCGCCGGGACCGTGCTCACGTGCGCCCTGACCCTCTGCGCGCCCGTGCAGACTGCCCCCGCCGTCACGGTGTACGGAACGCTGGGACAACTCACGTTCTCCTACACCGAGGACCGCGTGGAGATCACGTCTCCGGAGGGAACAAGGATCCAGGACTTCGCCCGGACGGACTTGCTGGAGAACCTCATCACAGCCCGCTCCGAGGAGGACCTGCTCAGTCCCCTCGCCAAAACCGGGGCCTACGTGGCGGTGCTGGAGGCCATCCGGACCGCCGAGGCGCCGCGGCTCATCGACCCGGCCCACGTCACCTGGGTGGGTGAAGGCGATGATGCCCACGCTGTTGTCCACGACATCGGGTCGTGGATCCGGCGCGCCGCACTCGGGCAGGCAACCTTTGCCGAGCTCGGTGCCCCGTGGGCGTCCCCCGCAACCCGTCCTGCCGCAAGCATTGATGGAACCACGGTGGCCGTCTTCCAGGACGGCAGCAGCATCCGGCCCACGTCATCGCCGCGGCCCTACCTGCATCCCGTCAGCACCCTGGCGGGCACGGTGGTGACCGATCACGTCCCGGCGGACCACGTCTGGCATCTCGGCGCGGGAGTAGCCGTGCAGGACGTGAACGGCATCAATTTCTGGGGCGGCCGCACGTACACCCGTGACGCCGGCGCCTACGTCTGGCGCAAGGATCATGGCCGGATCGTCACCGAATCGGTTGACCACGGCGACGGCAGGCGGTTGGAACAGTTGAGCTGGGTTGGCCCGGACGGCACGCGTCTGATCGGCGAGCAGCGCGAGTGGCGCTGGTCCGCCGTCGGGCAGTCCATCTGGCAACTGACGCTGGACTTCACGCTTCAGACGGCCACGGACGGGACGGTGCTGCTGGGCAGCCCGGGTTCGAACGGCAGGCCGCAAGGCGGCTACGGTGGATTCTTCTGGCGCCTGCCCAAGGTTGCGGACGCCACCATCTGGACTGCTGACGCGCGGGGTGAGGATGCCGTCCATGGCAGCGTTGCGCCGTGGCTGGCCTGGTCGGGAACGTTCGACGCCGGAAGTCCGGCAGGCGTGCATGGCGCTGAATCTCTGGGCCACCCGGCAACGCTCGTGTTCCGGGCGTCCCCGCAGGCTCCCGACCCCTGGTTCGTCCGGCACTCGGGCTACCCGGGCGTGGGGCTCTCCCTTGCCTGGGAATCCCCCGTGGCCGTGGAACCCGGCAAGCCCATCCACCGCACCGTCTCGGTCCTGATCGCCGACGGCTTCCTGGCTTCACAAGACATTGACCAACTCATCGCAACTTTGGGGGAAACGGCATGACCGCTCAAACGCAGACCACCCGCACCATTACCGCGTCCCGCACGGCACCCGGCAACGCCGCCGACCGTGCCATCAAACGCCGCCGCGTCCTGGACATCCTCGACGCCTCCGGCCGGGACGCCCTGCTGCTGACAAGCAACACCGCCCTGACCTGGTACCTGGATGGCAGCCGGGTGCACATCAGCCTGGCCGGTGACCCCATCGCCGCCCTGCTGGTTGACCGGACGGGCGACCACTTGGTCACGTTCAATAATGAAGCAGGACGGATCGCTGCCGAGGAACTGCCCGCGGACGTGAGCCTGCATACCGTTCCTTGGCACGGACCGCTGCACGCCACAGCCGCCGGCCTGGCCCCGGACGGGAACCCGCTGCTGGAAGGAGACGTCACCGCGGAATTGCGGGCTGCCCGGCAGCAACTCCTCCCTGCGGAGGCAGCCCGCTACGCTGCCTTGTCTGCCGATGCCGCCGCAGCGATGACTGATGTCCTGGGCGAAGCGACCCCTGACACCACGGAGTTTGAACTCGTTTCCCGCCTCGCTGCCCGCGTGGTGGCCGCGGGTGCCGAGCCGTTGGTCCTGCTCTGCAACGGTGCCGGGCGAAGCGATTTCCGGCACCCTCTGGCCACCCATTCCCCCATCGGGCGGCGGGCGATGGCCGTGGTCTGCGCTCGACGTGATGGCCTGGTGGCCAATGTGACCCGGTGGGTGGCCTTCGACGCCGGCAGCCCTGCGGAGTTGGACGCAGAGGCCCGAATCGCCGCAGTTGAGGCAGATATCTTCCGCGCGACTGTCCCCGGGGTACGGCTGAATGAGGTTTTCACGGAGATCCAGCAGGCCTACGAACGTCACGGCTTCGGACCCGAGCAGTGGACGCTGCACCACCAGGGCGGCCCCGCGGGCTACGCCGGCCGGGATCCACGGGTCACCTCCGCGGTGACGGACACCATCGTGCTGAACCAGCCCTTTACGTGGAACCCCTCGGGCCCCGGGGTGAAGATCGAGGACACGGTGCTGCTCACTGACAGCGGGTTGCAGATCCTCACCGTGGACGAGCGGTGGCCCACAACTGAAGTGGACGGCCGCGGTCGTCCGTTGACGTTGCGCCCGTAGGCACCCAACGCGACAACGCAAAAGCGGCGGGTCACCGGAAAGGTGGCCCGCCACCTTTTGTGTTCCCCCGCCCAAGTAAGTAGCAGTTAAGCGCGTTCTGACGGCTGAAAACGCGCTTAACTGCGATTCAGTTGGGTGCTTTAGCCAAGCTGGAGCACGCCGTCCACCCGGCGCGGGATACCCAGCGGGTTGGACTCGTGCAGGGCGGGGTGCAGGATGCTTTCGGGAGCGTCCTGGTAGGCAACAGGCCGCTGGAACCGGCGCACAGCCGTGGCTCCCACCGAGGTGAAGAGGGAGGTGGTGGCCGGGTAGGGGCCCCCGTGCTGCTGGGCCCAGTTCACCGCGACGCCGGTAGGCCACCCCGCGAACAGCACACGCCCGGCGAGTTCACTCAGTTGCTCCACCAAAGCGGAGATGTCCTCGCCCGGCTGGGAGTGGACAGTGGCGGTCAGGCTGCCGGGTACCTTGGCGAGGGCCTGCGACAACTCATCCTGGTTGGCGTACTCGATGAGCAGCGTGGTGGGGCCGAAGCACTCCTCCAGCAGCTCCTCCGGCCGCTCCACCACGTTCGCCGCGGTGGTCGCGAAAACCACGGGGGCGGCGCCGTCGGCAAGCGCATCCTGCTCAGCGGTTCCGCTGACCAGCGTGACGCCGGGCAACTCGGCGACGCCCCGCAGCCCGTGCGGGAACGCTTCCGCGATGCGTTCGGTCAGCATCGCTGCTGCGGGCTTGTCCTTGCTGGCTTCGGCCAGGTGCGCGGCGAAGTCGGTGCCGGCTGGGATGAAGACGAGTCCCGGTTTGGTGCAGAACTGGCCGGCACCCATGGTGAAGGAACTTCCAAGGCCCGCGGCGAGTTCCTCGCCCCGTTCGGCCACTGCCGCTTCCGTGATGACCACGGGGTTCAGGCTGCCCAGTTCCCCGTAGAACGGAATGGGGTCCGGGCGCGAAACAGCGAGGTCGAACAGTGCGCGCCCGCCGGGAATGGAACCCGTGAAGCCGACGGCCTTGATGGCGGGATCCTGGACCAGGGCAGTGCCGGCTTCCCGTCCGCTGACCAGCGCGAAGATACCCTCCGGCGCGCCTGCTCCCACGAGCGCCTCGCTGACGATTTCCGCGGTCCGCTCGGAGAGGCGAAGGTGCCCGGAGTGGGCCTTCACGATCACGGGGCAGCCGACGGCGAGCGCTGAGGCGGTGTCTCCGCCTACCACGGAGAACGCGAACGGAAAGTTCGAGGCCGAGAACACGGCTACGGGGCCAACCGGCCTGAGGATGCGGCGCAGGTCTGGCTTGGGCGGGGTGGCGCCCGGATCGGCATGGTCAATGACCGCTTCGAGGTACGAGCCCTCGGTGATCACCTTGGCGAACAACCGCAGCTGCCCGCTGGTCCGCGCCACTTCCCCCGCCAGGCGGACTGTGCCGAGGCTGGTTTCGGAATCGGCAATGGCCACGAGTTCGTTCACGTTCGCGTCCAGCGCGTCGGCGACGGCGGTCAACCAGGTGGCGCGTTCGGCGTCGGAAGCTGCTGCGGTCACTTTGGCGGCGGCTGCCGCTGCTTGCGTGACCGCCGTCAGGTCAAGAGTTGCTGTACTCAATGTGCATTCCTTTGTTTTCGGAGCTCTCGCTTGCGGGCGTCATGGAACCGAAATCGAAGCCGAGCCCGGGACGCCCCCCGGAACTGAGCCTGCTGTTGCGGATATGGATGGGCGATGATCCGGCCAGGATGCCCAATTGTGCGAACGAAGCATCCTCGACGTCTTCGACCTTCACCGCTTCTGCCATGGTCAGTGCCATTTGGCCGGACAACTCGGGCAGAAGGTGCGGGGCAACCCTGATGCTGTTGGCCCGGGCTAGTTCGACGATCCTCCGGAACGGGGTAATGCCGCCCACGCGGACAATGTTCGGCTGGATGATGTCCACGGCTTCTGCCTCGATGAAATCCCTGAAGCGATAGATCGTGTGGACGTTCTCCCCCAAGGCTATGGGCACCGGCGAGTGCTTGCGCAGCCTCCGGTAGGCCCAAAGATCGTCTGCACGGATCGGTTCCTCCAGCCATTCCAGGCCATAGCCGGCCAGGGCATCCAAGGCCCTGAAGGTATGGGCCAGGTCCCACCGTTGGTTGGCGTCGATCATGAGCAGGCGGTCCGGGCCGATCACTTCCCGGACAGCAGCCACCCGTTCGGCGTCCTCCCGCAGCTCGGGCTTGCCAACCTTGATCTTGACTGCGTTGTGTCCGGCCGCCACCCACCGTTGGGCCTGCTCCACCAACTGCTCCAGCGTGTAGTGCAGGTTCACCCCGGAGCCGTAAACCTCTACGGATTCCTGCCTCTGGCCAAGGAACCCGGTGATGGAGGTGCCGGATTGCCGTGCCAGGAGGTCCCACAGGGCGAGGTCCACGCCGGCCATCGCGATGGTGGTCAGCCCTCCCCCGCCGGCTTCGTGGAGCCGTTTCCACAACTGGTCCCACACGATTTCCGGGTTGGCTTCCACACCGGAAATAAAGGGAGCAATGTCGTGGTCCAGGAGGGCCTTTACCGCGTGGGGACCAATGGAAGGTGTCCAGGAGAAACCGTGGCCCGTGCCGCCGTCGTCCGTGGACAGTTCGGTGACAATCACGTGGTTCTCCGGCGCCTCGGTTCCCCAGCTGCGCAGCAGCGGAACGGTGATAAGCCGCGTGGAGAGCCCGGTGATCCTCGCAGTCATCAGCTGCCGGCCAGCTCGTGACCCTTGGCCAGGATCGCCTTGAGCTCCAGCAGCTGCTCTTCGGTGGGATCAACCAGCGGCGGGCGGACGGAACCAACGGGAAGCCCGGCGAGGCGGAGTCCGGCCTTGATGAGGGAGACACCAAAGCCTGGGGTCTGGTCGCGGAGCCGGACCAGGGGTGCGTAGAACCCCTCAAGCAACGCATTGCGGCGGTCTTCGTCGCCGGCGACGTAGGCGTCATAGTAGGCCTTGGCAATCTCCGGAGCCATGGCAAACGCAGCCGAGGAGTACAGCGGGATGCCCAGTCCCCGGTAAGCGCCCTGGGTGAGTTCCGCGGTGAGGAGTCCGTTGAACAGTGCGAAGTCCTTGCGGCCGCTGGCGTTGATGGCAGACACGATTTCCTGGGCAAGCCCAACGTCGCCGATCCCGTCCTTGAAGCCCACCACCTTGGGGTTGGCGGTCAGGCGGGTCATGGCTGCCGCGGTGAACTTCGCCGTGCCGCGGTGGTAGACAATGACGGGAAGGCTGCTGGCAGCGGCGACGGCCTCAACGTAAGCCACTACGCCGTCCGTCGGCCCGGAGACCAGGTACGGAGGCAACACCAGGAGTGCGTCGGCGCCGGCTTCCCCGGCCACCTTCGCAGCGGCGATCGCGTGGCCCAGCGGGCCTCCCGCACCGGCGACGACCGGAACCGCGCCGGCAACGACCTCGACGGCGGCAGTCACCACGGTGCGGATCTCATCGAGGGAAAGGGCATGGAATTCGCCCGTGCCGCATGCTGGGAACACACCGCCCGGACCGAACGGCAGCCGTGAACCGATGTGTTCCTTCAAAAGCTCCACATCAACTGAGCCGTCTTCGGCGAAGGGTGTGACGGGGAAGAAAAGTACGCCGTCGAAATTCATGCTGTCTCCTTGCTGGTTGCGCCCGCAGGCACAAGCCCGCGGTTGTTCTCGTCCTTGAGTACTGCTGTGTCTGCGCCGTCAAAAGGCGGGGTGAGTTCGGTGCGCCAGCTCCGCTTCGGTTCCCAGCCCAGAAGGGTGCGTGCCTTCTCGATGGAGAACGCTGGACTGGTCCCCGTGAGGTGTTCCGTGAGCGGGCCGCTGCCGGGCAGGAACTGCGGCAGCAGCTCCGACAGTGGCGCGGCAGCCAAGGCATCCTTGGCCCCCACGAAGAACGTCTGCCCGTTCGGAATGGAATCCATCTTCGCCAGGAGCACATCCAGGAAATCAGCAACATCCCTCGCGTCAACGTAGTTGAACAGTGCGGGAGCGGACAGCGACGGATCCGCCAACCGCTCGCGTACCGTGTGGCCTTGCTGCGTCAACGCGCCCTCCCACTCCTCGGGCGAAATGACGTAGCAGGGGCGGAACGCCGCGTAGCGGATCTTGTCCCCCTGGGCGGCGGCAAACATCCGGATTGTTTGCTCGGCGATCAGCTTGGACAGCGCGTACGCGTTCCAGGGTGTTGCCGGCGTGTTTTCGTCCAGCGGGAACGACGGCGGCAGCCAGCCTTCCGGGCAGCCGTAGCCCAAGGCGGTGGGGCTGCTGGCCGTGACGATCCGGCGAACGCCAACTTCTGTTGCTGCGCTGATGACGGCGAACGCGAGCCGCGTGTTGGTGCTGAAGATGACGTCCTCAGGAGCGCTAAAGGGGACAGCGATGGCCGCGAGGTGGATGACAGCGTCCGGCGCCGTCTCGCGAATCAGCCGTTCGGCTTCCCCCGGCGCCAGAAGGTCGGCGGTGTACTGCACTGCGCCGGCGGGCAACTGCTCTGCGGGGATGGCGTCCCGGTCGACCGAAAACACCTCATGTCCGGCGGCCGCGAGTCCGGCGACGACGCTGCGGCCAAGCCGGCCGGAACCGCCGGTGACGAAAATCCTGCTCATTGGTTAGTCCTTGTTGTCAAAGAAGCTTTAGCCCTGGCCGCGGCTGAGGTCGGCCCCGAGGCCAAGCTCGCTGATGCGGACAGGAAGGTCGGTTTCGAGGGACTGGTTGCCGGCAATGCCAACCGAGACGGAGCGGAGCCCATCGATGTAGCCGGACGGTCGGCCCAAAGGGTCCACGCCGGGTCCGTTGAAAAGGTCGGAGAGGAGCAGGTTGTCGCCGCCGCCGTGGCCGCCCTCTCCATTGATGATCGGGACTTCATAGGCGGGCTCCCAGTGGGGCTGGACCACCAGGCGCTCCCCGTTACGCCGGACCGCGTCTTCCTCCTCAACCGGGGTAGCGCTCGGGTCCACCACGGTCTTCTTGTCGGTGCTGAATTCGACGGCGGCGCGCTCTACCACTTCGAGCTCGGCGCGGCCCTCGGTTCCGTTGACGCTCACCCGGTAGCCCTCCCAGGGGCTGTGCGCATTCAGGGAATAGCTCAGGGTCGGACCGCCCTGGTAGTCCACCACCAGCGCAAGATTGTCCTCGATGGTGATGCCGTCGGTGAACACGTCCTGGTCACGGCGGTACCCATCGAACTTTTCGTTGTCGTAGTACAGCGCCTTCAGCCGTTCGTCGTCGCGGAGGTCCAAACGGAAGGGATCGCGTTCCAGGCCGTCCACGGTTCCGCGCTCCGGACGGGCACCGAGGCCGCGCTCGCTGGCGTTCTTGTCCCCGTAGAAGCGAAGGCCGCCGGAGGCAAAGACGCGCTCGGGGACATCGTCGATCCACCAGTTCACGAGGTCGAAGTGGTGGGAGGCCTTGTGGATGAGGAGGCCGCCGGAGTTCTTCTTATCGCGGTGCCAGCGGCGGAAGTAGTCGGCGCCATGCACGGTGTCCAGCACCCAGCTGAAGTCGATGGACGTCACTTTGCCGATCACGCCGCTCTGGATGATTTCCTTGAGCGCTGAGTTGCGGGGCGAGTAACGGTAGTTGAACGTCACCACCACGTTGCGGCCGGTTTCGGCCACTGCGGTGGTGATGCGGCGGCAGCCTTCAACATCAATGGTGAGCGGCTTTTCAACCACGACGTCGGCACCGGCCTCGAGCGCTTCGACGATGTAGTCCGCATGCGTGTAGTCAGGCGTGGTGACGATGACGCGCTCGATGCCGTTGGCCTGGATGAACTCCGTGAGCCGGGCGGGCTCGAAGGATGCTACCGGAGCCGGCGCGCCGAGCTCCTGGATAAGGTCCTGGTAGAAGTCCACACGGCCCGGGTTGACGTCGGACAACGCCACGAGTTCTGCCACGTCGGAGTGCTGGCCGTAGATGGCCCTGATGTACATTTCGGAGCGGCCACCGGTGCCGATGAGGGCGATCCTGGTCCGGTGGGCGGAGGTGTTCGGGGATGCCGCAGCAGCGACTGGTTGGGTCTCGGCGGTGTCGACGTTGACCATGGGGAAATGCCCCTTTCCAAAGGCAGGAATGAACCGCTTGACGGCCCGGCTTGATCTGGGAAGAATCATGAGAAAGCGTTTTCTCAGAGCGTTATAAGCTTTGTATCAAGACACTGGCGGTCGCGTCAACCATCGCTCCAAGGACGGAGCAGCACGCGGTCGGCCAACCGGAAGGGGCACCATGGCACGCAGGAATACCAACAGGCGCGTTGGCATTGCCGACGTCGCGGAAAAGGCAGGCGTCTCCCACGCCACCGTGTCGCGCGTCATGAACGGCAACGCAGCAGTGGACCCCGGAATCGCAGAGCGGGTCCGTGCTGCGGCAGCGGAATTGAAGTACCAGCCGAACCCCGTTGGCCGAAGCCTGGCACTGGGAAAGACCGATACCATCGGCATCGTGGTGCCCGACCTTGCCAACCCGACCTTCCAAGCCATCCTGCGCGGACTCAGCATCGCAGCAGCCCAGGACGGTTACAGAGTCCTGATCGCCGATTCATCCGAAGTAACCAGCGAAGAAGCCATCCTGGCCGGAGAAGCACGCCGGCGCTGCGACGGAGTTGTTCTTTGCGCGCCACGCATGGCGGATGCCGAACTCGAAGAGTTGGCTCCCACGCTCCATCCCCTGGTCCTCATCAACCGGACCACCATCACCACCAATACCCCCAGCCTGAGCGTCGACTACGGGGAAGGCATCCAGGAGCTGGCCAAACACCTGGTTTCACTGGGGCACAAGCGCCTGGCCTTCCTTTCCGGTCCCGAACACAGCGCATCGAACCGGCAGCGCCTGGTGGGCCTGGACAAGTTCCGGAGGGAACACCCGGAAATCGAGCTGCAGATGCTCCACGGCGGTTCCAACTTCGATTCCGGACACGAGTCCACGGACGCCATCATCGCCAGCGGCGCTACCGGCATTCTGGCATTCAACGACCTCGTCGCCATGGGCTTGCTCAGCGGCCTGCACGAACGCGGCATCCGGGTCCCGGAAGACATCTCGGTCACCGGCTTCGACGACATCCCGTTCGCCAAGTACACCACTCCCCCGCTCACAACGGCCGCTGTGCCCATCAACGAACTCGGCAGCCTTGCCTGGCGGCGCATGCGCGAACAGATCCAGCAATCGGCCGAAGCCCTCAGCCAACCGCAGGATGAGTTCGAGCCCCGGATTGAAATCCGCAAAAGCACCGCGGCCCCTGCACTCACGCCCACTCCTGCCCCGCGGGTTGGCAGTTAAGAGCAATCCCACCGGGTAAAACTGTCACTTCGGTGAGGGCGCCGAGCCCACACCTGCCTCCGCGTAGAAGCCCCTGATGTGCGCGGCCACCAGCTCCGCTGCCCGGCCGCCGTCGTTCGCGTTGACCGCCTCAAGGATGGCGCGGTGCTCCGCCCGAAGCCGCGCCGAAGTGGCGTTCCAATCGGGCAGGTTTCCTGTCAGTTCGCCGGCGTAGTTTTCTATGGCGCCGCGCAGGGACGCCATCATGGCACTGACGACGGCGTTGCCCGCCGCCTCAGCCAGGGCGACGTGGAACCGGGAGTCCAGGGCCAGGAAAGTGTCGACGTCCGGGGCGTTCTCCATTTGCTCGAGAAGCTCCGCGGCGTCGTCGAGTGCCGCTACCCCCGGCCGGGCCCGCTCCGCTGCCCAGGATTCCAGGAGCACCCTCGTTTCCACGATGTCCGGGACCGGCAGGTGCCTGGTGGCCACGTGCAGGCGAAGGGTGGACCCCAACGCCGACCCCGGTTCAGCGATCACGATGGTGCCTGCGTCCTTTCCGGACCCCACGCCGGCGCGGACCACCCCCATGGCTTCCAGGATCCGCACGGCTTCACGGACGGACGTGCGGGAGACCTGCAATTGCTCGGCCATGGCCCGCTCGCCGGGGAGCCGGCCGCCGAGTGCCAGTTCTCCGCTGGCGAGTTGGTTCTCGATCCATTCCAGGACAAGTTGGTGCGTTCGCATAGTCGAATAGTAGTTGATGTGGTCTGTCCACATGGCCTACAGTGTGGTTAGACCACACCACCACCAGGGAGAACCGAAGTGACAAACACCCTCGATCCCAAGCTCACGGCCGCCCCCGCCAATGCCGGCAGCGACCAGAACGTCAGCCGCGCACCCCAGCCGGCCCCCGCCGTCGTACAGCCTCCCGCGCTGAAGCGCCGCGTCCCCAAAGTGGCCGACCTCGCGCCGCTGATGCAGTTCAAGAAGCCCGAATTCAGCAAGGCCGCCCGCCTCAAGCGGGCCAACACCATCTGGGAACTCCGCGACATCGCCAAGCGGCGGACACCCCAGGCGCCCTTCGATTACACGGACGGTGCGGCCGAAGAGGAAATCACGCTTCGCAGGGCACGCCAGGCGTTCCAGGACATCGAGTTCCGTCCCGGGATCCTGCGCAATGTGTCGAAGATCGACCTGCGCACAGACATCCTTGGGCAGGAGTCGAAGCTTCCGTTCGGCATCGCCCCCACCGGGTTTACCCGTATGATGCAGTCCGAAGGCGAGTACGCCGGCTCCCAGGCAGCTGAAGCCGCCGGGATCCCGTACACGCTGTCCACCATGGGCACGGCATCGATCGAAGACGTTGCAGCGGCTGCACCGAACGGCCGGAACTGGTTCCAGCTGTACTTGTGGACGGACCGGGACCGCTCGCTCGAGCTGATCGAGCGCGCTGCCAAGGCAGGCAATGACACCTTGATGGTCACAGTGGACACGGCAGTGGCCGGCGCCCGGCTCCGCGATGTCCGCAACGGCATGACCATCCCGCCGGCCCTGACCTTGAAGACGGTGCTGGACGCGTCCTACCGGCCGGCCTGGTGGTTCAACTTCCTCACGCACGAACCGCTGACCTTCGCCTCACTGTCCCGCTACACGGGCACGGTGGCCGACCTGATCAACTCGATGTTCGATCCCACACTGACCTACGAGGACCTCGACTGGCTCCGCGAAACGTGGAAGGGCAAGCTCGTGGTCAAGGGCATCCAGACAGTGGAGGACGCCCGGCGCGTCGTGGACCATGGCGCAGACGGGATCGTCCTGTCCAACCACGGCGGACGCCAACTGGACCGGGCACCGATTCCGTTCCACTTGCTGCCGGAGGTGACCTCTGCCCTGGAAGCGGACAACAGCGACGCCGCGGTCGTCCTGGACACAGGCATCATGAGCGGAGCCGACATCGTGGCAGCACTTGCCCTTGGCGCGGACTTCGCTTTGATCGGCCGCGCCTACCTGTACGGACTCATGGCCGGGGGCCGCGAGGGCGTGGACCGCACCATCCAGATCCTGGAGAAGGACATGACCCGCACCATGGCCCTGCTGGGCGTCAGCAAGGTTTCGGAGCTGAACCCGGAGCACGTGCGGCTGCTCCAGCGCTGACCCGTCCAGGTACGCTAACCCATCCAAGTAGCAGTAGAGCGCGTTCTGAGGGTTCAGAACGCGCTCTACTGCTACTCAGTTGGAATTAGATCAGGCCCTGGGCGAGCATCGCGTCGGCAACCTTGACGAAACCACCGATGTTCGCGCCCACTACGTAGTTACCGGGCGCGCCGTATTCCTCGGCCGTCTCGGCGCAGCGGTCGTGGATGCCCACCATGATTTCGGTGAGTCTTTCCTCGGTGTGCTCGAACGACCACGAATCGCGGCTGGCGTTCTGCTGCATTTCCAGGGCCGAGGTTGCCACGCCGCCGGCGTTGGCAGCCTTGCCCGGCCCGAACAGGATGCCGGCCTCCTGGAAGACGGACACGGCCTTCTGGGTGGAAGGCATGTTGGCACCTTCGGCCACGGCGAGCAGGCCATTGCTGACCAGCTTTGCGGCGGCGTTGCCGTCCAGCTCGTTCTGGGTGGCGCAGGGCAGGGCAACAGTGCCGTTGACGTCCCACACGCTACCGCCGGCAACGTAGCTCGAGCCGGGGCGCCGGGCCGCGTACTCCGTGAGGCGTGCGCGCTCCACTTCCTTGATCTGGCGCAGGAGTTCGACGTCGATGCCGGAATCGTCCACGATGTAGCCGGCCGAATCGGAGCACGCCACCACAGTTGCGCCAAGCGCCTGGGCCTTGGCGATCGCGTGGATGGCAACATTGCCCGAACCCGAGACCACAACGCGCTGGCCGTCGAAGGAGGTTCCGCGGGTCTTCAGCATTTCCTGCGCGAAGATCACGGTGCCGTAGCCGGTGGCCTCCGGGCGGACCAGCGATCCGCCCCAGGAGATGCCCTTTCCGGTGAGCACACCGGACTCATACCGGTTGGTGATCCGCTTGTACTGGCCAAAGAGGTAGCCGATTTCGCGGCCGCCCACGCCGATGTCGCCCGCGGGGACGTCAGTGTATTCTCCGATGTGCCGGTACAGCTCGGTCATGAAGGACTGGCAGAAACGCATGATTTCCGCATCGCTGCGGCCACGGGGGTCAAAGTCGGATCCGCCCTTGCCGCCACCGATCGGCATGCCGGTCAGGGCGTTCTTGAAGATCTGCTCGAAGCCCAGGAACTTCACGATTCCCAGGTACACGGACGGGTGGAAACGGAGACCCCCCTTGTACGGGCCGAGGGCCGAGTTGAACTCCACCCGGAAGCCACGGTTGACGTGTACACGGCCGGAGTCGTCAGTCCACGGGACGCGGAAGATGATCTGGCGTTCAGGCTCGCAGAGGCGCTCCAGGACCGCACCCTCAAGGAACTCGGGGTGCCTGTCGTGGACCGGGCCGAGGCTTTCGAAAACCTCGGTCACGGCTTGGTGGAACTCCTTCTCACCCGGATTGCGAGCAAGTACGGTGTCCCGGACGGCTTCGAGCCTTGAATCCATTGCGTCTTCCAATCCCTTCAGTGCCACGGGCGGCGGCAAGACAGTAAGTCGCACTCATGGTTTCACCATCAAAGGTAGGATCTCCACCCGGGTCGGATGTGACCGAGGAACGCGAGTTAACACAACCGTGGAAAATCCTTGAAATGTAAAGGATCAGAAGGTGAACAAAACCTCACAATGTGAGAAGGATCACGTTAGATTGCGGGCTAGCGCTTCCGCCCGAACTTAGGCAGGGTGGGCAGGTTCGCAAGCAGGTCGGCTGCCTTGGTGGCGGCCCGGCCCACCGTGCGGCCAATTTGCTGCGGAACAGTGTCATCGGTCTGAAGCTCCACCGAGACCGGAGCCTCGCCGGCCTGAACCGTGACGGCCGGACTCAACGCTTGGGGCACCGCTGTCAGTTCGGCTGCGGCGGGAGCTTCGGCCACCTCGGCAGCCACTGCCGCTTTCTCCCCCGCAGAAGGTACGACGGCGACGGGAGCCGCGGGTCCGACGTCGAACGTTTCCAGCCAGCTGGCCACGCCGGCCAGGGGCTTGGGGTTCAGGGTGTAGTAACGCTTCTGGCCCTGCGCGCGCATGCTGACAAGGTCCGCTTCACGCAAGACTTTCAGGTGCTTGGAGATAGTGGGCTGGCTCGCAGCCAGTTCTTCCACCAGTTCGCCTACAGCCTTATCCCCAGAGCGGAGGGAAACCAGGATCTCGCGCCTGGTTGCCTCAGCTATGACGGCAAATACGTCGTCAGTCACCATGCCTCCCACCCTAGCGACATATACGTCAATTGGCATCCCTGTTTCCTGCGGCGTCACCGCCCTCCCCGTTGACCGCGCAATGACCCGGTGCTACAACGTTTTCACGGTCCGTCCGGGCTCCCAGGCCCCGACCGCCAACTGCACGGGGTGCATTGCTATGGCTGACTTCTTCCGCCGGCATATCTTCAACATCATCGCTGCGGCGTTCCTGGCGCTGTTTGTCCTGGTGTGGACCACGGTGCTCATCCGGGTGGGCACGTGGGTTCCGACCGGCCAGGCCGAGGCACCCGAACTCAACGGAGCGTTGGTGACGGCCGCCGGAGTCCTGGCCACGTCGCTGAGTTCCCTCACCGCTTCGGCGTTGGGGTTCACCATCTCGGAGGTCAAAAGGGACAACGCCGGGGCGGACGGGAACGGGCCGCTGGTGAACCCTGCACAGGTGGCCACCCGGCTCTCCGGACGGGTGATCTTCGCGATCATGACCTACATGACCATGGGCATGCTGGTCCTGGTGCTGTGGCTCTTCAAAGGCCAGGCTTCAACGGACCTCATCGGAGCTTTCGCCTTGTCATTGCTCGGCTGGCTGGTGGGGGCTGCAGGGGTGGTGTTCCAGACCGAAAAGTCGGACGCCTAGCCGCAAACGCTCAGTCGAACCAGGGGTCCAGGCCGTACAACGGAAAGATCTCCTTGCGCGTGGCGATGACAGTCCGGTCCACGGGATCGGCAGGGTCATAGCCCACTTCCCAGGAGCGCCACCAGATATCGACGTCGTCGCCCATGCTTTCCGGCGCGGACACCCCGTACTTCTCGCTGACATAGGTGCGCCACGATGCGGGCACGGGCTTGGCCAGGGGAACGGGACGCTGCGTCACCATTCCGATCAAGTGGGTCCACGCGCGCGGAACAACGTTCACAACCTCGTACCCGCCGCCCCCGGTGGCTATCCACCGGTTATCGCAGTACCTGGCCGCGAGGCTTCCGATCGCGCTTGCGGCCTCCCGCTGGGCGTCCACGCTGAGGTTGAGGTGCGTCAATGGATCCAGCCGGTGGGAGTCGCAACCGTGCTGGCTCACAATGACCTCGGGCTGGAAAGCGCCCACGATCTGCGGAACCACTGCGTAGAACGCCCGAAGCCACGCGGCGTCGCCCGTGAACGCCGGAACGGCCACGTTCACTGCCGTGCCCGGGGCATTCGGGCCACCGGTCTCATTGGCGAAACCTGTTCCGGGGAACATGGTGAGGCCCGACTCGTGCAAGGAAATGGTCATGACGCGCGGATCGTCCCAAAACAGGCTCTGGGTCCCGTCGCCGTGGTGGGCGTCGACGTCGATGCTCACCACCCGCTGCACGCCGTTGTCGAGCAGCCTCTGGATGGCCATCGCGACGTCGTTATAGATGCAGAAGCCGCTGGCCCGTTCGCGGGCGGCATGGTGCATCCCGCCGCTGAAGTTGACGGCCCGCACGGCGGCCCCGGACAGAATCGCGTCCGCCGCCACCAGCGAACCTCCGGCCAGTCGCGCGCTGGCCTCGTGCATTCCGGCGAACGCCGGGTCGTCTTCGGTCCCGAGCCCGCGTCCTTCATCCGGAGTGAAAGGGTCATCACTGACCTTCCGCACCGCTTCCACATAGGCGGCGCTATGGACCGAGCAAAGTTCGACGTCGGTGGCTATCCTGGGCGGTTCCATCGCCACATGCTTGTGGTCGAACAGGCCCAGCGTTTCAGCAAGTCTTGCTGTCAGCTCAAGCCGCTGCGGTGCCATCGGGTGGGTAGGCCCGAAGTTGTACGCGGTCATGGCAGAGTCCCACACCACCGTCGTTGGCAGTGCGGAGCGGGTGATGCTGGAAGCAGACGTTCCAAGCGTGTCATTCATCCAGAACAGGCTACCTGAGGGCGTCCCGCCGCTTCGCCCGGTTACGGCGGGCGAATAGTGGTTTACTACTCAGGGAAAGTATGTTCACTTGAGGAAGAGCGCCATGTCTCAAAGCCAGTCGCGGTCAACTACCCCGGCCAACTGGCAACCCGGCCAGCCGGAACGCGAAGGCTTGTGGATTTTCACGCGTGCGCGCGACTTTATCGACAACATCGCCAACACCTCCCCGGCCCGCCTGGCGCTGGTGGCCTTCTCCTTGGTCATCCTGCTTTTCACCGGGCTACTGTCACTTCCGGCGTCTTCTGCCTCCGGGGAGCCCACTCCCCTCCACCAAGCCATGTTTACCGCGGTTTCCAGCGTCTGCGTTACCGGGTTGACGGTTGTTTCCACTGCCACCCACTGGTCTTTCTTCGGGCAGCTCGTCATCCTGATCGGCATCTTCGTGGGCGGCCTCGGTACGCTCACGCTGGCGTCGCTGCTGGCCCTCATGGTGAGCAAACGGCTTGGTGTCCGTGGAAAGCTCATCGCGCAGGAAGCCATGAACAACGCCGGCAGGCTCGGCGAAGTGGGTACCCTGCTCCGGATCGTGATCGTGACCTCGGTGGTCATCGAGGGTGCCTTGGCCCTGGTCCTGGTGCCACGGTTCATGCTGCTGGGTGAGCCGTTCTGGCAATCGGTGTGGCACGGTGTCTTCTACTCCATCTCAGCCTTCAACAACGCCGGCTTCACTCCGCACTCGGACGGAATCGTTCCCTACGAGACCGATCTGTGGATCCTCGTACCCCTGATGCTGGGGGTATTCCTGGGCAGCCTCGGCTTTCCCGTGGTCATGGTGCTGCAGCAAAACGGCTTGAACTGGAAGAAATGGAACCTGCACACCAAGCTCACCATCCAGGTGTCCTTCATCCTGCTGGCGGCGGGAACAGTCCTCTGGGCATTGATGGAGTGGGACAACCTGCGGACCATCGGGCACATGAGCCTTGGGGACAAGATCATCCACTCACTCTTCGCCTCGGTGATGACCCGGTCCGGTGGATTCAACCTGGTGGACCAGAACCACATGGAATCCACCACCATGCTGCTCACGGATGCCCTGATGTTCGCCGGCGGCGGTTCGGCGTCCACCGCGGGCGGAATCAAGGTGACCACCATCGCCGTCATGTTCCTGGCAATCGTTGCCGAAGCGCGCGGTGACGCAGACGTCAAGGTCTACGGCCGAACCATCCCCCAAGGCACCATGCGGGTAGCCATCTCCGTCATCGTGGCCGGAGCAACGCTCGTCTCCGTGGCTGCTTTCCTGCTGTTGTCCATCAGCGGAGCTTCTCTGGACCGGGTGCTGTTTGAAACCATTTCCGCCTTTGCCACCGTTGGACTGAGCACCAACCTCAGTGCCGAACTGCCGCCGTCGGGCGTTTACGTCCTGACAGCGTTGATGTTCGCGGGCCGCGTCGGCACCGTTACCCTTGCTGCGGGCCTGGCCCTGCGCCAGCGCAGCCAGCTGTACCACTACCCGGAAGAGAGGCCAATCATTGGCTAGCATCCAAGGGGCGGCCAATCGCCCCGCCCACAACGCGCCTGTCCTGGTGATCGGACTCGGGCGTTTCGGTTCGGCAACCGCCGAGCAACTGGTGAAACAAGGCCGGGAGGTCCTTGCGATCGAACGTGACCGTGGCCTTGTCCAGAAGTGGGCACCGGCGCTGACCCACGTCGTGGAAGCCGATGCCACCAACATCGACGCCCTCCGCCAGCTCGGTGCGCAGGAATTCAGCTCCGCCGTGGTGGGCGTCGGTACATCGATCGAATCCTCCGTGTTGATCACAGTGAACCTGGTGGACCTCGGAATCCAGCACTTGTGGGTCAAGGCCATCACGCCCTCGCACGGGAAGATCCTCAGCCGCATCGGTGCCAACCACGTCATCTACCCCGAAGCCGATGCCGGCGTCCGCGCAGCGCACCTCGTGTCCGGGCGCATGCTGGACTTCATAGAGTTCGACGACGACTACGCAATCGTCAAGATGTACCCGCCCAAGGAAACCGTGGGCTTCACGCTGGAGGAATCCAAGGTCCGCTCAAAGTACGGCGTGACGATCGTTGGCGTGAAGACTCCGGGCGAGGACTTCACGTATGCCCGGCCGGAAACCAAAGTGTCCGGACACGACATGCTGATCGTATCCGGACACGTGGACTTGTTGGAGCGCTTCGCGGCGCGGCCTTAGCGGCGCGGCCTTGGCGGTTCGGCGCGGGCTTAGCGGTGCGGCGCCGCCTTGGCGGTCAGCCAAGCTCCTTGGTGATCTCAGCTGCCCTCGCTGCGGCAGCCCGGGCGCCTTCGGCAATGATCTTGGGCAGCCCGCCGTCGTCGAACGCGGCAATGGCGCGTTCGGTGGTGCCGTTCGGGCTGGTGACTGCCTTGCGGAGTGCGCTCGGATCCGCACCCGGTTCAGCGAGCATGAAGCCGGCCCCGGCTACGGTCTCGCGCGCAAGCATGACGGACAATTCCTCGTCCAGACCGAGCTCAACACCGGCGGCGGCCATGGCCTCGGCCAGATAGAACGCATAAGCGGGACCCGAACCGCTGATCGCGGACAGGGCGTCCACCTGCTCCTCAGGAATCTCCACAACCTTGCCGGCTCCTGCGAACGCAGCCTTGGCTGACTCGAGCTGCACAGCCGTGCAGTGCGTTCCGGGCGACACTGAAATGACGCCCCGGCCCAACTTGGAGGGAGTGTTCGGCATAGTGCGGATCACCGGCTGGCCGTCCGGGAGGGCCGCCTCAAGCTGGGCAATGGAAACCGCGGCAGCAACGCTGACCACCACAGTATCCTTCGCCAGCGCCGGGCTGATTTCCCGGGCGAGGTCCGTGATGCCCACAGGCTTGACGCCCAGGATAACCATGCTGGAACCCTTGGTGGCCAGCTTGTTGTTGTCCGGTTCCTCTTCGCCTGCAATAGCGGTAACCCGGTGCCGCTCGGCCAGCTCCTCCGCCCGCTCGGCCCGCCGCACCGTGGCGACGATGTCCGAAGGGGCGGTCCCGGCAGCAAGGATGCCGGTGAGAATTGCCTCGTTCATTGATCCACAGCCAAGGAATGCGATTCGGTTGCTCATTGGTCCATCATGGCAGTTCCCCTGCGGAGGGGTCGAACGGAGTCCGCACTGAGGGATTCACAGCAAGTTCCCAAGATTATTGCAGGCCCCACCCAAGGTTGGTCCGTAAGTTGGTTCTTACCTCATTGAGGGTGCGAGTGATGAGGCGGGCATGGGGATGTCCGCCAGCAGCACCGGTGGCCGGGACGGGTTTTCCCCCATTTCCCGATTCGGCCGCCGGTGCTTTCGCTTTTAAGCGGGGTTATGGGACAAAACGCGAGGCAAAGGCTTCCGCTGTAAGCACGCCAAAGCCCGGGCCCAGGTTTTATGTCCGGGTCCCGGGCCTTGCCGAAGCCGGCGCTACCCCTCCAGGCTGCGGACCGGGGCAGCGAGGTGCTGGCGTGCGAAGCGCAACGTCTCAGCGAGCATCTCCTCACGCTCCCCGGTGACCTTGGCCTTACGGGTGGAAATCTCGGCCACCACCGCGCCTGTGAACCCGTTGGAGGCAAGATGTTGAAGGACACCGGCGCACTGCTGGGTTCCTGTTCCCGGGACCAGGTGTTCGTCTTTGCCCGAGCCTGAACCATCCGTGAGATGGACGTGCCGCAGTTTGCTGCCCAAGGCCTTCACGGCCTCCAAACTGTTGGCCCCGGCAGTGGCCGCATGCGAGAAGTCCCACGTGACGGCGTCGTAATCCCCCTCCATAGGGTCCCAGTGCGGCAGGTAAGCCACCGCTTCACGTCCCCGGACGCGCCACGGGTACATGTTTTCAACGGCGATGTGCACTTGGTACATTGCCGAGATCTCACGGACGCCTTCAACGAAGTTTTCGGCGTAGTTGGACTGCCACCGGAAAGGCGGGTGCACCACCACGGTGTCGCAACCCACCTCCTTGGCCATCTGGCAGGAACGCTCAATCTTGTTCCAGGCGGTGCCCCAAACCTGTTGCGTCAACAACAGCGTGGGTGCGTGGATGGACACGATTTCCTGGTTGTAGCGGTGGCTTAGCTGGATGAGCGCACCGGGGTTTTGGCTCACGGCATTGTTGGTGACCATGACCTCCACGCCGTCATAACCGAGGTCCTGGGCCACGGCGAAGGCGTCGTGGACGCTGAGCGGGTAAACGGATGCGCTGGACAGCGCCACCGGAATCCGGCGATGGTTCTCTGAAGGTTCGACGTCGGTAGTCATCCTAGGAAGCCACCCCCCTTGCCGTCATGGCCGGTGCCGTGTCGGAGACCGGCGCGCCGAGCTGTACCGGCAGGCCCTCTACCGGGTGCGCGGGACCGTCGGCATCTGCTTGCCCGGCCGTTTCCAAGTGCTTGTCTGTGTCCGTGTGCTCTTCGCTTTCCTTGGCCTTCTTCTTCTTTTTGGACTTGTCTTTCTTGCGCTTGCCCACATGCGGGGCCGGTTCGAGGGCTTCCTCGAACACCAACTGGTCCAGCCGGCGGAGGATCAGGCCCTCCCGCAGCGCCCACGGGCAGATCTCCATTTTGGGGAACTCGAAAAGCTCCAGTGCAGCCTCGGCGACCAGCGCTCCGGCGAGCAGCTGGCGGGCCCGGGCGTCGGAAACTCCCGGGAGGTACAGGCGATCCGCCACGGTCATGGCGGAGATCCGCTGTGCCCAGAGGCCGAGGTCCGCCGCATGGAGCTCGCGTTTGACGTACGGGCCTGCGGCGCTCGGCGCGGCACCCGCAATACGTGCCAGGGACCGGAAAGTCTTGGACGTCCCCGCCACGAGGTTGGCCCGGCCGAGTTCCTGGAATTCGCGCACCACCGGTTTCAGGGTCGAGCGGATGTACCGGCGCAGTTCCTTGACGCTCTTGGCCGTGGGCGGGTCCTCATGCAGCCAGTCCCGGGTGAGCCGGCTTGCGCCCAAGGGGACGGACGTGGCGAACTCGGGAAGCTCGTCAGTGCCGTAGGCCATTTCGAACGAGCCGCCGCCTATGTCCAGGTCCAGGATGGGCCCGGCCCCCCAGCCGTACCAGCGGCGCACGGCGAAGAACGTCATGGACGCTTCTTCGCTCCCGGTGAGTTCCTGCAGCGTCACGGTGGTTTCGTGCTTGACCCTGGCCAGGACCTCGGCACCGTTGGTGGCCTCGCGAATGGCCGAGGTACAAAAGGCCAACAGATCCTCGGCCTTGTGGCGGGCAGCGAACTCCCACGCCTCAAGGACAAATTCGATCAGCTCGTGCTGGCCCTCATCACTGATGTTTCCGTCGCCGTCCAGGTATTGCACCAGCGACAACGGACGCTTATGGGAGGCGAAAGCCACCGGACGCGCGCCGGGATGGGCATCGACCAGCAGCAAGTGGACGGTGTTTGACCCGATGTCGAGAACGCCAAGACGCATTCTGCCATTATTCACCGAATCGGAGCCCGGGAAGCAACTCGCGGGCACGTTTCGTCCGACTCTGAGGCCCTTTTACTCTGCAGTCTCGTCGACTTCGTCCGCCCGCTTGAAATCACGGCGGATATTGGCGATGCCTTCAGGATCGATCTCGAAGCCGTGTTCGCTTCCAGGGTTGATGACCAGGCCCAGTTCGTCGCCGATGTTCGCGAGGATGGCCGAGCCCATGGTACCCAGCACGTTCGGGGCCGCTTCGAGGAAGCGGGCATCCACACGGCTCGGGTGGCTGAAGACAGCCAGGACCGGCTGGTTGTCCGCGTTGGACAGCACCAAGGGTTCCACGGAGGAATCCGGACCGTCTACGGCTTCGGAGCTGACCAGGTAGACCTCGTTGTTCAGGAAGGCGAGGATGACATCCACCGGATTCGCATCCGGCTGCTCGGCCAAAGCAAGCTTCGCCTCAAGATCATTCAATGGTTGGTTGTCCGGGGCGGCAGTCTGTTCAGTCATGGTTCTACTCGACCATGATGGCGGCCGGGACGCAAAGTGCGATCATCGCCATGCGTCCCGACGCAGTGCTATTTCTTCGCCGCTGCCTTGCGGGCCGGTGCCTTGCGGGTGGTCCGTTTCACCGGGCCCTTGGCGCGCTTCTCGGCGAGCAGCTCGATGGCCCGTTCCCTGGTGAGCTCTTCCAAGGACGTGGAACGCGGAACCGTAATGTTGGTGACGCCGTCAGTGATGTAGGGGCCGAAGCGGCCTTCCTTCACCACGATGTTCTTTTCCGACACGGGATCGGGACCGAACTCAGCCAGCGGCGGGACCGCTGCACGCGCGCCACGCTGCTTGGGCTGCGAATAGATCTCCAGCGCCTGCTCCAGGGTGATCGTGAAGATTTCCTCCTCCGAACCAATGGAGCGCGAGTCCGTCCCCTTCTTCAGGTAAGGCCCAAAGCGGCCGTTCTGCACGGTGATGGGGTTGCCTTCCGCGTCCTCGCCGAGGACCCGTGGCAGGCTCATCAGCTGCAAAGCTTCGTCCAGCGTGACGGTGTCCACGGACATGGACTTGAACAGCGAGCCGGTGCGGGGCTTGACCTTCACAGGCTTCTTGGGCGGCTTCGGCTTGCCGTTCTTGTAATACTCAACCGGCTGATTGGCGAGCTGTTCTTCCGTCATTTCCGGGATGATCTCGGTGACGTAAGCGCCGTAGCGGCCGTTCTTGGCTACAACTGTGTGCCCGGTGTGCGGATCTGTTCCCAGGACCCGTTCCTCGGGTGCCGCCGTTTCCATGAGCTCGATGGCCTTGGCGGCCGTCAGCTCATCCGGGGCCAGTTCCTCGGGAACATTGGCCCGCGCGGACTCCACGACCTCCCCGGTTTTCTCATCGACCGTGGGGATGGTGCTCTCAAGGTACGGGCCGAACTTACCCACCCGCAGCGTGATGCCGTCTGCGATCGGCACGGAGTTGATCTCGCGGGCGTCGATCTCGCCGAGGTTGTTGACGATGCTCAACAGGCCGGGATCGGCATCTTCTCCGTAGTAGAAGTGCTTCAGCCATGCTGCGCCCACCGCTTGCCCGTTGGCGATCTTGTCCAGGTCGCCTTCCATGTCAGCGGTGAATTCGTAGTCCACATAGTCGGTGAAGTGCTGTTCCAGCAGGCGGATCACAGAGAAGGCGATCCAGCTGGGTACCAGCGCGGAACCTTGTTTGCGGACGTAGCCGCGGTCCTGGATGGTGGAAATGGTCGAAGCGTAGGTAGACGGGCGTCCAATGCCTCGCTTTTCCAGTTCAGCGGTCAATGACGCTTCGGTGTACCTCGGCGGCGGAGATGTCTCGTGGCCAACCGCAACAATATCCGAGGCGGTAAGGGAATCGTCCTTGGCCACGTTCGGCAGGCGGCGGGCGTCGTCCGAGTCGTCATCGCCGCGGCCCTCGTCCTTGCCTTCCTCATAGGCGGCAAGGAAGCCGGGGAAGGTGATCACGGTACCGGAAGCAGAGAACTCGGCGTCCCGGCCGTCCGCTGCAACTGCGCCAAGGCGGATGGTTGCCGTGGAGCCCTTGGCATCTGCCATCTGGGAGGCCACGGTGCGCTTCCAAATGAGTTCGTACAGCCGGAACTCGTCTCCGCTGAGCTGCTTGGCCACCTGGGCCGGGGTGCGGAAGGAGTCACCGGCCGGGCGGATAGCCTCGTGCGCTTCCTGGGCGTTCGCGGCCTTGTTCGCGTAGATCCGCGGACTCTGCGGCACGAATTCGGGACCGTAGAGCTCAGCAGCCTGGCGACGCGCGGCCGTGACGGCCTCGTCGCTCAACGCCGAGGAGTCCGTACGCATATAGGTGATGTAGCCGTTTTCATAGAGGCGCTGCGCAACCTGCATGGTGCTCTTGGAGGAGAACCTGAGCTTACGGCCGGCTTCCTGCTGCAGCGTGGAAGTGGTGAACGGGGCGGCGGGACGGCGGGTGTACGGCTTGGTGTCCACGGAGCGGACCTTGAAGTCCGCGTTCTCCAGGCCGGCAGCAAGGGAGGTGGCTAGTTCCTCGTTGAGGTGGACCACGTTCGAGGAGACCAGCTGGCCGTCGTCATTGAAATCGCGGCCGGTGGCAACCTTGGAGCCGTCGACGGCAGCAAGCTTGGCCTTGAAGGAGCCCGACTCGGCGCCGAATTGGCCCGTCAGGTCCCAGTAGGAAGCGGCCTTGAACGCCATGCGCTCACGTTCACGGTCAACCACCATCCGGGTCACCACGGACTGCACGCGTCCTGCGGAAAGGCCGCGGGCAACCTTGCGCCACAGCACAGGCGATATTTCGTAGCCGTACAGCCTGTCCAGGATCCGTCGGGTTTCCTGCGCATCAACGAGGGCCGTGTCCACGTCGCGCAGGTTGTCCATCGCGCGGTGGATTGCTTCCTTGGTGATTTCACCGAAGGTCATGCGGTAGACCGGAACTTTGGGCTTCAGGACCTCAAGGAGGTGCCACGCGATGGCTTCGCCTTCGCGGTCCCCGTCGGTTGCGAGGTAAAGCGCGTCGGCGTCTTTCAGCTGGGCCTTGAGTTCGGCGACCTTTTTCTTCTTGTCCGGGGAGACGACGTAGTACGGCTTGAAGTCGTGCTCAACGTCAACAGCGAACTTGCCCAGCGAGGTCTTCTTGAGTTCTGCAGGGAGGTCGGACGGCTGCGGAAGGTCACGGATGTGACCAATGGAAGCCTCGACGATGAAGCCTTCGCCAAGGTACTTGGCGATGGTCTTGCTCTTGGCCGGAGACTCCACGATCACGAGTTTCTTGCCGGTTTTTGCCTTGCTGGGCACGGTGCTCCTACAGAAAAAATGTGTATTTGGGCTGGTGCCCATATTGGCCTAGTTCACCATAGTTTGCAGAATCCTGCGTTTGGGCCGGTCAATCCGCCCTTCCAGGATGCCGGTTGGTGGCTGGCTCCTGAATCCTAGTTCCCGGGCGCTGACCGATCGTCCGGAATCATCGACCATAACGTAGCAACACGTTCAGCATCTTGCGGAATCCGGGTGGGATCCTCGAGCTCGTACTCCCTGAGAATTTCACGGATTCTGTCCGAAAGTTCCTTACGCTGCTGGTTGGTCAAATACAGCAGGTTGCTGGACAGGAGCACCGATGCCGGTTCCTCCGCAGTCTCACCGCGTTGCCGCCGTTCGCCTCTGGCCTTGGCAAAAGCGGACGCCCTCCGCCTGAACGCATCGAGTTCCAGATCGACAACCGCGATCTCCGGGCTGGCGACGCTGCCGCCGGAAATGGTGAAGTCCTTCCCTGCCGCCTTCCACCGACGTTCGCGGGCGTCGCCTGCGTTCTCGGCCGGAACAACGATCCCCCACTTCTGGAGTGCGCGGAGGTGGTAGCTCATGGCGCTGGGAGTCAGGCCCGTCCTGGCAGCAAGTTCCGTGGCCGTGTGGCTTACCTGCGTGGCATAAAGTTCCGAGATGACTTCCAACCTCGCCGCGTGCGCCAAGGCGCGGATGGCTTTGGGATCGGTGATCTCAACTTTTTGCTCGTTACGTCCACTGCCCGCCGGTTCGCCCGCTACCCCGGTCTCCTGATTCTTCGCAATCACTTCATCAGTGTAATCAGCGTCACGTCCAGGGAGATCAGCGCCACGTGGGGGTACTGAGGGAGGGCGGGTGCCGGCACCGGGGAATGACCTCCGTGGATCTGCGTGCGTCATGGAGATTTGCCCGGCTCGTCCGGCACGAGGAATCCGTCCAGGACCAGATTGCCCACCTCATGGAAGAGCGTGGACGTGAAGGCTTCGGCGTCGAATCCCTCTTCCCCGCCCAGGAGAGCTTCCAGTGCCGTGATGATCTGGTTGACGCTGAGGTCACCGTCGCAGGCAGAGACGAAGCCGGCTAGTTCGCTGCTCAGCAGGTTGGTCCTGCGGAGGCCTGCCCCCTGCCGCAGCAGAATCACTCCGGGGTGCTCAGCGCCCGGCCGTTGATGCCTCTCCTCGGTGACGTCCTCGGCCACCAGCAAATGGGCCTCGTTCAACTGGTTGGCCGACAGCCAGTCCGCCCTCGCGATGGCCGCGCCCAAGTGGGGGCCAATGGGTTGCTCGATGGGGTAGGTGATTTCCTCGAACCGGCTGATGGTGCCCTGACTTCCGGCCGGCCGACGCAACCAGATCATGCCGAAACCAATGCCCTCCACATTCCGGGAGGCAAAGTCCTCAAGGTAGGCAGCGTAGGCCTCCTTGTAGTGGTTCGGGTCCCGGGACTCGGATGCGTCCTGGAGCCAGGTCTCGGCGTACTGTTCGGGCCCCACCTGCTCGCGTTGGATGAACCAGACGTCCAGTCCGGAACCCTCGAGCCAGGACGCAGGCCGGTCCTTCCACTGCGCACCAGCGGTGATCTCCCAGTTGCCCAGCATTTGGGCGGTTCCGCCTGGCTCAAGGACGCTGCCGAGGGACTTCACCAAGGAAGAGACGATCTGGTCGCCCGGCAAACCGCCATCCCTGTAGGTGAACTGGTCTGCTGCGGATTCGCCCTTGGTGCGGGGAGTGATGACGAAGGGCGGGTTGGAGACTACGAGGTCGAATCGTTCGCCTTCCACCGGTTCCAGGAGGGAACCGAGCCTCAAGCTGATGCGGGCTTCGAGGTTGTTTGGATCCACTTCCAAAACTGCGGCGTTGAGGACGAGATTGAACCTCGTGAAGGCCAGGGCCCTTTCCGAAATGTCTGTTGCCGTGACGTGCTCACAATGGTGGAGCAGGTGGAAGGTCTGGATTCCGCAACCGGTACCCAGGTCCAGGGCACGCTTGGCATGCGGCCTAATGGTGGTCTGCACCAGCGTTGTGGAAGCCTGGCCGATTCCCAGGACGTGGTCGTGCCGCAGCACGCCCGGCTGCTGGTGGGCCGCCAGGTCACTCGCCACCCACAGTTCCGCTCCGCCGCTGCCGTCCGGATTAGCGTCCCATCCATAAGGACGGACATCGACGGCGGCGGTAACAACCCCGTCCGCGATGGAGACGAGCCCGAGCTCGGCGAGCCCGTTGGCACTTGGACCTGGCAGGGCGGCATCAACGTCCGCAACAGCCTGCGGAACCGCAAGAAGCCAGAGCCGCACCAGGACGGTTAACCCCCGCAGCCCGGCCTGGTCCGAACCCGACGTCCGTTCCGTGGCCAAAAGGGCCGGGATGATCTGGTCCCTGCCCAGCGCCGCATAGGCTGATGGCCCCAGAAGGTCCGCAACGCCGTCGAGCGTGTAATTCACTGACTTGAACGCGTCTGCAAGGGCAGCCAGGAGCGCCGGTTGGTCACTGCGGGGAGCATCGGGGGTATTGCCTGAGGAAAACACTGATGTGGATGGGTTCACGTTGCCAGTCTATGGTCGGGGTTGCCCTGCCGGTTCACCGTGGATGCGCTATGTGGAAAGACTCCCGCGGGGAAACCGGTAGCGTGGAACCATGCTCAATTTCTCCTCCACAGTCCGCCGTGCCGGCATGGTTCTCACTGCCGCCGGCTTCCTGCTGGCAGCCACCGCATGCCAGCAGCCGGTGGACATCTCCCGCGCCGATGTGTCCGCCTGGAAGAAGGACGCACTGCCCGCCGCGTCCGGCATTGTGTTGGAGGACTCGGGAAAGATCCTGGACCGGGACCCGATCGTGAAGGATGCTCAGAACGTTGCTGCCGGCCAGTACACCCTCACCATGGCCTGTGACGGCGGAGGAAAAGCCTTCTTCGTGGTATCCACGGGCGGACAGCAGATCGCCGACGCCGGCGCTGCCTGCAACGGCAGCCGTGAAACCGTGAAGATCAAGATCCCGGCCACGGGGGCGGTCATCATCTCCACGAGCAGCGTCGACGCGCCATTGATCTACGCCTACCAACTGGCGCCCGCGACGAGCTGAACTCCGCCTCCATCGAACCAACAACCGGCTCTATGGAGAGCCGGCGCGCAAGCGTAAAGTCAGAACATGGGCGGCAAGGCGGCTGGCTCCGTGGGACCGCGACGGTTGGCGGGTTCCGCCGTCGTGCTTCTGCTTGGAGTGGTCACGGCGCTGACGGGGTGCGAGTACACCTATGAGGAACCTGGTCGGGCCGAAGCTGATTCCACGACCTCCGCGGGCAGGAACGTAGTGCTTCCTCCGGATCCGGCCTTGGAATCGACAGTGACCGGTGAAGCCCTGAAAGAGTGGGCGCAAGCGGCACTGCCCGAATCCCAGGGACGGTCTTTCTACTCAAGCAGCGGCTACCTTGAGCCAGGAGAATCACGGACGGAACAAACGGTTCAACTGCCCGGCGGCACGTACGCGGTGACGTTGGCCTGCCGCGGCACCCGCAGGGTCTCCTTCAAAGTGGCGCTTGGTGAATCGGATTTGGTGGATCTGACCCTTGGGTGCGCAAATGCCCGCGTGAGCGTCGTGCAACTCGAGGCTGATGCGGTCCTGGACATCACTGTTGGAACGAGGTCCGATGCCAACTTCGCGTACCGGGTCAGCCGGCTTTAGCGGGTCAGCCGCCTTGGGCGGGTAGCCGCCTTTGGTTCGGCGCCCGACGGCGGTCAGGCGGCTTCGCAGCCGTCCGGACACCTCAAGGTTGCCGGATCCGAAGCGCAATCCGCGCAGTAAAGCGTCAACGTACGGCAGCTTGGGTTGGAGCAGTTCTCGAACTTGTTGGTGGGCGCCGAGCACCGGACACACGAGCCGATGGTCTTGGCGTCGTCGCTGAACTCCACATGCATGCGCTTGTCGAAGACGTACAGCGAGCCCTCCCAAAGACCGTTGTCCTTGAAGGTCTCTCCGTACCGGACGATTCCGCCGTCCAATTGGTAGACCTCCTTGAATCCCCGGTTGACCATCAGGCTGGAGAGAACTTCGCAACGAATCCCGCCGGTGCAGTACGTAACTACAGGCTTATCTTTGAGGTCGTCGTACTTCCCCGAGTCCAGTTCCTTGATGAAGTCGTGCGTTGTGGCGACGTCCGGGACCACCGCATCCTTGAACTTGCCGATCTGAGCCTCGAACGCGTTGCGGCCGTCAAAGAAAACAACGTCCTCGCCGTCGGCCTTCTTGCTGTCCAGCAGGGCGTGCAGCTCCTCGGGCTGCAGGTGCTTGCCGCCACCCACAACGCCGTTCTCGTCCACTTTCAACTCGCCCGGTGCGCCGAAGGAGACAATCTCATCGCGGACCTTGACGCTGAGCCGCGGAAAGTCGTCAGCGCCGCCGTCGGACCATTTGAAGTCGATATCGTGGAAACCCTTGTACTCACGCGTGGTTTTGACGTACTGCTTCATGTTGTTGAGCTCACCGCCGACAGTTGCGTTGATGCCGTCCTTGGAGATCAGGATGCGGCCGGTAAGGCCCAGTTTCTCGCAGAGGGCGCGCTGCCATAGGCGCACTGCATCCGGGTCGGCGATCGGAGTAAAGCCGTAAAAAAGTACAATTCGGTTCAGAACAGGCTTGTGAAGGAACGTGCAAGTGCAGGTCTTGTCTTTCAGGGTCTTTCCGATCTAACTCGTTTTGGTGTTGCAAGCACTTGCAACAATACTGGCTGTTTTGTCCGCATGTTTTCGGCCCGTGGTCATTGTGTCCCGTTTCAGTCCCGTAGACACGTATTCCGTTAACGCTCCCCTGATTATCTCGCTCAGGTTCTCACCCTGCTCTGCGGCTTTGGCTTGGGCTGCGTCCCACAGTGCGTCATCGATACGCACCGTACGGACTTTGGTTCCCTTACTCATTTCGATATCTTCCCGCAGATGTTGCACCGATTGAGAAACAGTGGCCCCCAGTTGTGAAACCCAAGAAGGCAGGACAGGCTTAGTGCCATTTCAGTACTCACTTCCAGTTCGATCGTGGCGGCAGTAATCGCACGTGCAGTCGGGGTAGGTGGCAACTCGGCATTCCCGGCAAAGGCGCGGGTTACCGTCCCCTGAGCGCGCATGGAAGTGGATCGTCATTGCAGTTAGACGTTCCGGCTCTTCAGTCGCGAAGCACTTCATGCATTGAAGCGTGTAGAGCCTGCCCCGCTGCCCATCCCGGACAGCGACTATGCCAGGAGCCATCCCCGGTAGCGTTGGGAGCGGGGCGGTAGTGCGGCCCTCATCCCAGGGGGCCGCTTGTTCGAACGGGCTCACTTCTTTACTTCTTCGATGAAGCCGCCTACATTCATGACACGCACCGGGTTTCCGCGCTTGCGGAGCGGCGTGCCACCAGGAAACGAAATCGGCTGCGAGATGCCTTCTTCGATGCAGTAGGCGGTTCCCTTTGCGGAGATGAGCATCGTCATCCCGGACCAGTCCTCAACGGTGTAGTCGGCGCCTGCGATGGTAACTACCTGAAGTTCCTGAACCTTACTCACTTGCCTTGCCCTTTCGTTGTTTCCGATAAGACAAAGCTACAGGGTGTATATACACCCTGTCAATACACCCTATACCGATTCCTGCTGGAACAACTCAAGTACAGAGCCTGAGTCGATGGGTAGGCGTGACGGTTCGATGTAGTGGCGGCGGGTCATCGTGTCGGACTTGTGCCCGAGCTGCTGCGCTGCCTGCGCCGACCCGGCTTGCCCATCGATCAGGGTGGCGACGGTCTTGCGTAGGGTCTTGGGGGTCATCCATGAGAACTCGGTGCCGGCGAACGCCTTTTGGAACGCTGTGGCGATGTTCCTTGGTGACCGGTACCCGCCCCCACGTTCGGAGGGAAATACCATGACCGCGTCCGGGTGCTCGGCGCGGCGCCTGCGTAGCATGTCCACGACGAACCCAGGCAAGCGGAGGTCGCGCACGTCCCGTTCCTTGGTGGGGGTCCTGAGCAGGCCCTCGCCGGGGACCATGACGATCTGCTTGTGGATCTTCACCCACGGAAGTTCATCGTCCAAGTGCACGTCCTCCCACGCTAGACCGGGGGCCTCGGCGGGGCGGCAACCGGTGCCGATGAGGAAGTCAATGATATCGAGGGTGGTACGTGACCTGTTCTGCCCTCCCAGACGCCGCACGTCGCCTCCTGCCCGCTCCAAACGCTGCTCAAGGGTGAAAGGTGCGAAGACCTCGGAGGCGAGCTCACGCATGCGTACAAGCTCGTCCAGGCTGAGCGCCCGGATGGGTTTCTGTTCCAGCTTCGGCGGCTTGGTGTACGCTACCGGGTTTGATGGGACTGCGTCCCAGCGGGCGGCGGCGGCGAACATCCCGGACAGGACAGACCGGACCATGAGCGCCGTACCCGGGCCGTTCGACACGGTCACGCCCGAAATGAACTTCGAGATGCGCTGCGGGGACGCTTCACGGAGGCGGAGTTTCCCGAGCTTGGGTTTGATGTGGTTCTCCATGGAGCGCCGGTTGTTGTGGATCGTGTTCGGCGCGAGGTCCTCGGCCAGCTTCTCGGCAAGGTACCTGTCAGCGAGTTCCGCGATGGTTGACTCTGACGTGATGTCGTCTTCACCGCCCCTGCGGGCGCGTTCTTTGAACTTTTCCCGGAGTGCGGCGGCTGCTGCGCTTTTGGATGTGCCTACGGCTTTCACGCGGCGCGTCTCGCCGTCCGTGTCGCGGTAGCGGGCCATGGCGACGTGTTTGGTTCCGTCGCGGCTGTAGCCGATGGTGCCGTATTCGCCAATGCCTAGTTGTGGTCGTGGCATTAAAACCCCCTCTTATACACCCATTATCTCATGCGTGTCAAGCGACGACGGTAAGATCCGCACGGGTAGGCTCCCGGTAATCGATCCCGATACACGCCCGCCCGCACACATTCAGGATGGTTTGCTCCGCCTGCGTCAGCGCCAACCAGCGGGCGTAGATCAGCCCGTTATCAACGTTCAGAAACCGGGCCATCTCATCCACCGACCCGCACTGCACGAACGCATCCAACAAATCACGGAAACTGATGAAGTACAGAGCCGTCATCCGCTCAACGACAATCTCCCTGGACACCCGTTTCGGCATGGCGTCTTCCCCGTGCCTTAGCGTCCGGTGGAACGCTTCATGAACGATCGTCACATGCCTCTTGCGCCGCGGTTTCCGCGGATCAACCCTGATCAAACCATCTTCATGGTCGTAGTACCCCAGCACCCCACCGCTGAGTTCTTCGTACACAACTCCGCGCACTCGACACGCCCCTAAAGCCTCTAACCGCCACCCCCCAGCAGGGCCGCTAGGGAAATGGAACGATTAATATGCCGGTTTTACAAACCCTCGCGGCGTGTCGAGTTACGTTACTCGTCTGAGTCGTCTAGTGGACTATCACTTGGTATTTCCGTCCGTGCCGCTTGGTACTGTGGCGCCTTGCGTCGCGTGCCCAAAGCGGTAACGGTCCCATGATTTTGCTTATCAGCAGGCTTACTGTCGGACTTGCCTTCATGGAGGGTCGCGTCGATCTTGATCACGTTAGCTTCATACTGTTCAGCAATCGCCTCAGCCGCCTTCATGCGGCGGGTGAGCTCCGTGAGTAGTTCATCCGTGGACAGTTCAGAGGCCCGCTTTGCAGCCTTATCCTCGTCCGCTAAGAACACGTCTTGTTCAGTCACGAACTCATCCCGCAGGATTCGATCGATTGCCCCGGACTTCCAGCCAAGCGCAGCTTCAATTTCGGGGTGCTTGGACTTTTGTGGCGCGTTTCTGCCGGCTGACCAGTTGTAGAAGGATCGCTTGGCGGAGCCGGTCAGGTGGTCAGCGGCGAAGTGGTCCGGGCTGAGGCCTTTCCTGGATAGGGCCATGCTGATCCACAAGGCGAGGCCTTGCGTGTTTTTCGAGTTCTTCTCGTCGCTCATGCGCTTACTGTCCTTCGGTTGCTACCTGCCAGCCAAGGGGTGCAGGTACGTGTCTTGGGGCTCATTCCTACGTGAATACCGGTGGCCCCGCTCATTGGGCTACTCGGTATCGCCCTTTCATGGTTGCGCAGCTTTTGATGCAACACCAAAACTTTTTTTCTGCCCTCTTGCGTAAGTTTTCTTGCAACATCACCATCCGCCCGGAAAGAACAACCCCCTTCTGACCTGCGGAAACACTTGTTTTGCAAGTTGTTGCACCAAGACTGTTGACGTAGTGGCATGTTGTTGCATAGTCTTGCTTTACGCCCTCCAAATGAGCAGGAGAGGCGAAATGAGCAAACGAAAGTTAGGAGCACCCCTTGACTAAGAAGCGGACACCCGTCGCGAAGATCACGAACATTGACGACGTGCGTATTGGGCGCATCATCGCCCTCGCCCGCGATCACAAACGCCTTAGCCAGGAAGATCTGGCGAGCTTCATCGGCTGCGACCGAACAACCCTCGCCGGATACGAACGAGGCGGGCGGCCTCTCCCAGCAAATCGGATCCCCCGCCTTGTCGATGCGCTCGGCCTTGAACCCCGCATCCTTGACCCGAACGCCGCATAGGCCATGGATGCAAGAGCGGGAAACATCCAAGTCGGGGCGCGCATAGCAGACCTCCGCGCCCAGATGGGCTGGTCACAGAGCTACCTCGCCCGCCGCATGAACGAAGCCGGATGGACGAACTTCTATCAAGTAACAGTCGCCCGCACCGAAAAAGGTGAACGCCCTGTCTTACTGCACGAGGCACTCGCATTAGCTGACCTGTTCGGCATTGACGTGACTCAGTTAGCGGGCAACCAAGAGCCCAAAGCGGTCCACAAAGCTGCCGGGCTCCACGACGCAATCCACGTACTAACCGAAGAACTAAAGAAACGAACACTCAAATGAGCAAGCACACCTTCTCCGTCCTCACGTCAGACCTTCGGCGTGACCCTTCGATCCTCCAAGGGATCGAACAAGAACTCGGCGCACGACCCGGTTACGTAACATCGGTCACCATCACCGAGCACGGCCCGGTCACCACTGTTACGGCGGTCGCGGCATGAGCAACACGTTCGAGCTGTGGCAGAAAGCCAAACAGCGCCGGGACACCATGGCCTACCAGATCGCTAAAGCAGTCGCGGCAGGTAGCGCCCCACGGCAGAACGACATCGACCGCTTCAAAGCTAATGAGGCCGAGATGCGCGACCTCGAATCTAAGTTCTCGGAGGAATCATGAAAACCGGCAAATCCTACGACTGGACCGAACCGCGTGACTGCTTCTACTACATGCAGCGCGAAGACGACGAAGCCCAACAACAAACCCGACTAGAAGACGACGCAGACAGCGTCAGGAAAGGCGAACAATGAGCAAGCACACCCCCAACTGCCCGGACGCGCACGGCCTCGTCTGCCACTTCCAGCACCACCGCACCAACCCAGAGAAGCCGTTCGTCTACCAGAGCCCCAACTTCCCCGGAGCGTGGCGAGTATCCGTCAAGCACCCGGAACATGGACTCAAAATCCGCACGTACTTCGACCGCGACAGGGCCATCGGCATCGCATCCAAGGCCGCTGCCGGCGACTACACGGAACTGGACGCGGCATGAGCCCGGAACTTGTTCTCATCTACCTCTGCGCATCCATCGGGTTCACGGCCTGCGCTGGGATCCTTGTTTTCCTGTTCGCCTATGCACTCGCCATCTGGGACACGTTCATGGAAGGGCGCCGGCAATGACCGTCCAAGCAGGCATCGAAACCGTGACGGACCTTGAGGTTCTGGTCGGGGAGTTCGAAGAACTGGCATGCGAGTCCTGCAGCCATGATCTGCATGCAGACGGACCAGCCACCCACTATGCGCGCGTCCAGTGCGAATGCGGTGTGAACGTAATCAAGGCCTACTGCGCATGGATGGTCGCAGCGGTCCTAACCAACAGCAACGTCGTCTGCTTCAACTGCCTCGCAAGGTATGAGGCAAAAGATCACGTCACCATCCTCGCCCCGATTACCCGTTAGGAGCACCCAATGTCCGCCCTGAACCTCCCCGCACTGAACACCACCTACACCCCGACCGCGATCTTCGACCCCATGCGCCAATCCCTGCTCAACCGCATCGCACCCGTACCTGACGCGCACCTCGCCCGCCGCAGGGTCAAGCGACTCGCCCCCGCCCTTGAGGAAATGATCTTCGGAGACGTGGCATGAAAGCCAAGGGATACGTCACTAAACGCGGGGATACCTGGCACTACCTAGTGCAGGACCGCTATGGAAAGTACGTCCTCATCGACAACACCAATGACTGGCGAAAGATCTTCGATTCCTGCTACTTCGACACCGCAGCAGTGAGGCGCATTGAGGGAGCCGGGCACAAGCTCAGCAACTCATACATGCAACTTGTGAACAAGGCGGCAGGACTGTGAAGCCCCGCAAGTCGGACCCGTTGGACCCGGACGAGGCATGGGCAACACCGGACACCTTCACCCAATGCGGAAACCCCGGCTGCGACTGCCGACCCACCACCGACCCACTCCCCCGCGAGGACATCGAATGACCACCCAAGAGCAGTACGAGCGCGAGCAACGCGCCCAAGCCATCCAAGCCACCATCCACTCCCTCAACCTCGAACAGGACCCCGAATGAGCCTCAAATTCAGCCACGAAGGACACCGCTACACACTCGACGGCAAACGCCCCACCAGCGTCACCACCATCCTCGGCGGCGCCATCCCCAAACCAGCACTCCCCTACTGGGCCGCAAACCAAGCCGCCCAATACGCAATAGACAACCCCGGCGCCCCATACGACACCATCCGCAAAGCACCATGGGACGTACGCGACAAAGCAGCCGAACGCGGAACCGCCGTCCACGCCCTCGCCGAAGCACTCCACAACGGCGAAGACATCACCTTCGATGATGAGCTCGCCGGATACATTGACGGGTACCTTGACTTCCTTGACCGTTTCGGCGTCGAACCCGTCCTCTCCGAATGCAACGTCGGCATCCGCAACATCTACCCCGGCAAGAACGTCGCCGGCAGGTTCGACCTCCTGGCCCGCATCCCGAAACTCCACGGGGACAAGGTCGTGATGATCGACCTCAAGACCGCGAAGGGCGTGTACGGGGAGACGAAGTTGCAGACTGCGGCGTATTCGAAGGCTGACTTCTACACGACGGACGCGGACGGGGAAACCGAACACGAGCTGCCGGAGATTGTCGCCACCTACGTCGCGCATGTGACCCCCATGGACCGGGAAGGTGAGAACGCCCGCTACGGTGACGCTCCCCTCGGCACCAACCTCTACCTACTCGCGCCCAACCCCGAAGCGATCGACCGGCACTACGCCATGTTCCGCGCCGCCGCGTACACCTACTACACCACCCGTGAGCGTGACCTGATCCCCGAACCCATGGCCGCACCCCTCAGCGCAGCCGCATAACTAGGAGAACACAATGAGCACCCTAGCAATCCGCCACCAAAGCACCGCCCTGACTATCCAGGACGGCCAATCCGAATTCACCCAGCCCCAGGTAGCAGTCCTCCGGCATCTCGGGGTAGAGAACGCAACCCGCGAAGACCTCGCCGTGTTCTTCCACCAAGCAGTACGAACAGGCCTGGATCCGTTCGCCCGCCAGATATACATGATCGGGCGTTGGACCAAGCAGGGCGTCAAGCAGACGATTCAAACCGGCATCGACGGTTACCGACTCATCGCTCGCCGTGCTGCCGACCGCCGTAACGAACAGTTTGGCTACGAGGACACCCTCTGGTGCGGCGAAGACGGACAGTGGCGTGACGTGTGGCTGTCCAAGAGCGCACCCGCAGCAGCCAAGGTTACCGTCCTCCGCGGCGGCGAACGGTTCTCCGCCGTAGCCCTCTTTAGCGAGTACGCCGGAACTAACAAGGACGGCAGCTATACCCAGATGTGGTCCTCCAAGGGCGCGATCATGATCGCCAAGTGCGCCGAGGCGTTGGCTCTCCGCAAGGCCTTCCCGCAAGATCTGTCAGGCATCTACACCGCGGAGGAAATGGCGCAGGCTGATAACCAGCACCCCGCCCCGGCGCCGGCACCCGAACCAGCCCCGGAACCGAAGCCCAAGCAAACCCGGTCCCGCAAGCCTGTCACGCCGATCGAAGCCCCAACAGACCTTCCCGCGCCCGCCGACGATGAACCCGCCGAAATCGTGGACGAACCCGCCGTCGAACTCATCACCGAACCCCAATCCAAGATGATGTTCGCCCTGCTCGCGCAGAACGGATTCACCGATGACGGCACGTCGGCCCAGAAGGACTACATCGAGTCCATCATCGGCAGGCAACTCGTGTCCCGCCGCGACATCACCAAAGCGGAGGCCACCAGGATCATCGACCTCCTAAACGACGCCACCCCCGATGCCGCGTAACCGTTGCGCCTGCGGGAAAGTCCAATCCTCAACTCTTGAGGAATCCCGCCTCGTACACGCCCAAGTATGGGCCGCGCGAGGCGGGGAACCAGTCCGCTACTACCAATGCCAACACGGATCGTGGCACTGGACTCGTAGCCCACTCCGAACCAAGAAAGCTGCATGACAAAGGCAATCACCATCTACACCACCCCGGCAAACCTCGAAAAATACGCAACCACCCTCGAAACGGAAGCAGCCTAATGAGCATCCCCACCATCACCGATATCGCCGGAATCATCAACGCGCCGGAGCTCCGTTACACGCAGTCAGGCAAAGCCGTCCTCTCCATGCGGCTCGCGTTCAACGATTCCAAATACGACGAACAGCAACGCAAATGGGTCACAACCAAGACCTTTTACGCAGACGCCCAGGCATGGGAGCACGCCGCCGAACGTCTCGCGGAAACCCTGTCCCAAGGTGAACAGGTGTACGTTGTCGGGCGCCTCGAAACGCAGCAGTGGGAGAAGGACGGCGAGAAGAAGTCCAAGCCTGTCCTGAACCTCCAGACGGTGCGCAAGCTGGCGAAGGCCGAGCCCCAGCAGGCACAACAGCCCCGCTCCCAGCAGGCCCCGCAGGATGACCCCTGGGCCACGCCCGCAGCAAGCGCGGGCGGCTGGGGCAACGGGCCAACCGCAGACCCCGCTTTCTAACCAAACTCACCACGACTCACCACGCGGGCGCCGGCAACACTCCGGCGCCCGCACCAACCCCCTTGAGCAAGGACAAACCATGAGCACCACATACACATTCGGCGCCAGCCGAAAGAAAGAACAAAACCTCGTCAAAACGTTCCGCGAAGCACAAATGGAACGAGCCCGACTAGCACGCCGACTCGAAGGCGTACGCAACGAAATCGAAGCACTCCACCGCGCACAAGCCATCATCAAAACCGCCGAAAAACAAGCCAAAGCAATCCGCGAACAAGCCTACGATTTCGGCCTCGCTCAACTAGACCGCGACTACCCAACCAGGCAGGACCGCAACCGCGAACGGCAACGCGCAAAGAACAACCTCGTCAAACACTGGGCACGCAAACGACTCGAAGCGGCCACCGCCGAAGCCGAACAGTGGGAAAGCAGCAAAGCAGCATGAAACCCGCACACCTGATCGAAGAAATCGAATGGCAATTCGCCCAAGGCCAATCAAGCCACACCGCCATGACAGTCGCCGGCTACAAACACGAACAAACACTCGCCCGCTGGCTACGACGCCACAACCGCCCAGACCTCGCCATCAGATTCGAGGAAAACAATTGAACCCCAACACCAACTGCCACTGCCCCAGGACACGGCACTACCACGGCACCCGCAACAACTACCTCACCCACGCATGCCGCTGCACCCCATGCACCGATGACGCCACCCAGAAACGCGACCGACACCGCCGCCTCGAAGCATACGGGCGCCCACGCCCCCACAAAGTACCCGCAGCAGCGGCCCGCAAACACATCCGAAGCTTACTCAAACAAGGCATGACAAAAGCCGAAATCGCTCACCACTCAGCCAACGCACACCAAACCATCTCGCGCATCCTCGACGGCCAGAAAACAATCATCAACCACACTTCCGAATCCATCCTCAAAGTCACCTCCGAAGACCGAACCAAACCCGAAGGAAAAACCAACGCAACCGGGACTATCCGACGCGTCCAAGCCCTCGCAGCAATCGGCTACCCACTCGAAGAACAAGCCAAACTTGCCGGCATCCACCCGGACAAGCCAAGGCACGTACTCAAGCAAAAGTACATTCGCGCTGAAACGGCCCAAGCAATAGCTGATGTCTTCACCCGGCTCCAAATGACCCCAAACCCGGTACCGTCACGTGCGGCCACCCGCGCCCGCGCCATCGCCCAAATCAACGGATGGCTCCCACCCCTCGCCTGGGACGAAGACCTCATAGACAACCCCAACCACCACGGATACGCAAAGGACATCGCAGCATGAGCGAAACGTACCGCACCAAAGTCAGCGTTGTTGGAGGTGACGTGTTTCTGCGTCTGCCGGATGACCAGTACATCCAGATGACACCGAAGCAAGCCCGGGCTATCGCCGCTCACCTGTTCAGCAAAGCTAACGAGGCCGAAGGTAAACCGTCGCCCGAGGTTGTTGTGTTCGGGGGCGAAGCATGAGCCGGGAAGTTGATGAAGCGCTTATCCGCCGTGTCCTCGCGACCGTAGCTGATACGAAGGTGAGCCGGTCTGCGGTTGAGTTTGAGTGGCCCGAATGCCACCGGAAGGGATGCGCGGGACGCCACGGAAGCGTTGACCAGGCGTTCGGCATCATGAAGCACCGAATCATGGAAGACCTCCGCACGGAACTGATGTGCGAGGCAACCACCCGCCCAGACATGAGCCAAGACGGCGACACCCCTGAGCAAGTGGCCGTCTACACGCTGGCTATCCTCATGGACCGTTACAACGTCAACAAGACCAGCACCTACGTCAACGCCGCGCAACTCATCGTTGACGCCTACCCCGCCATCATCCCAGCACTAGCAGCAATGGAAGACGCCGCATGACCGCGGCGTCTGATCGTGAGCGCCGGCAGCAGCGTAAACAAGCGGACACCGCACGCAAACAAACCATGCGCCAACAACGCGAACAACAAGCACAAAGGAGGCGCCGCACATGAGGATCCGCAGCACCAAGCCGGAATTCTGGAAGTCACGCCGCATCGCGTCCGTGTCCTGGGACGCGCGCCTCGTTCTGAAGGGCCTTGAGTCCTATGTGGATGACAACGGCGTGGGCGTGGACGACATCGAACTCATCGTTACCGACGTATTTCCTCGCGACATGTTCAGTAACCCTCGCGAGACTGTCGCGAGGGTTACCGAAGCCATTTCCCAGCTCCACCAAGCCGGTTTAGTGCACCGATACGAGGCCAACGGCGACCAGTTGTTATACATCTCCTGGTGGGAGACAACCCAACGCATCGACAAGCCCGGAAAGGGCAGAAATCCGCGTCCTGACGGGACTTTCGACTACAAACAATCCGAAATTCGCGAGAGTGTCGCGAGCCCTCCCGTAACCCTCGCGCCTGGAACAGGGGAACAGAGGAACAGAGGAACAGAGGAACAGAGGATAGAAAAGACTTGTCCGGTGGGACCGGACGACTTCATGGATTGGTATATGGCCTACCCAAGGAAAGAAGCCAGGGCAGCAGCCGAGAAAGCCTACATCAAGGCCCGGTCGAAAGCCTCGCATGAGGTGTTGGTCGCCGGCGCTGAACGATACGCAGCCGACCCTAACCGTGAAGGACAATTCACGAAGCTCCCGGCGACATGGTTGAACAACGGCTGTTGGGATGACGAACCCTTACCGCCAAGGAACACCGGCCCAACCACCCACGCCCAACGTGTGGAAGCAGCATCACAACGGATGCTCCGACAACTCCAAGCCAACGACACCGAACCATTCATGATCGAACAGTAAGGCGACCCCATGGAACCCCAGGAAACCATCGCGTTCACTGACTGGCTCGCGAAAATTGACCCAAGGGTCATGTATGAAGAAGGCGCCCGCGAAGTCTGGCACCACGCACTCAAGAACACCAACGTGCGGGCCGCAAAAGCCGCAGCCATGGAACACTTCCGGCTCTACCCAACAGCCCCCAAACCCTCCGAAATAGCCACAAGAGCACGACAACTCGTCGCGTCATACACGGCCAAGCAGCGCGCACTCACCGCCACACCAGCCAAACCATCCGACCAAATCCCGCTCCGCAGACGCGACCCACAACGCTGGCAAGCCCTACTCGAAGCCGGAAAACAACAACGTGAAACAACCCTGAAAGAACGCACAACATGAAAAACAATTGGAAAGCGCTTGCTAAGACGCTGGAATATGCGGGGGCGTCCATCTTTACGGGGCGCGCGTGTGAGGCTGGGAGATCGGCGTCTGTGGCTTGTGGGGGTGGTTTGTGTGGTTAGGTCGAGGTCTAGTGCGAAGGCTGCGGGTAGCCGGCATGCCAGGAGCGTCACGGATTATTTGCGGGTTCACGTGTCCCGGTTTATCGAGAAGATGCCGCTGTATGGGGGTAAGGACAGGGGTGATGCGGCGAATGTGGAGACGTTCAACGAGCTCCCCGTGGCGGTTGAGTTCAAGGATTACGGCGGGCGTTTCCTCGTGGGCACTTGGCTCACTGAGGTCGAAATCGAGCGCCTGAACCTGCCTAACGCGATCGCGGGTGTGGTGGTGGCTAAGCGTCGTGGGACAACGGATCCTGGCCGGCAGGTTGTGTTCATGACGGTCGATGATTTGGTGGCTTTGCTTAGCGGGAAACGACCGGGTAAAAGTTCGTGAAGTGTTGCACTTTCTTGCGGGTTTTGGTGTAAACTGGTGTGCATCAGGCGGGTTATGAGCGGCCCGCCCCGGAGCATGGAAGCCGGCGAACATCATGAGCCCGAAGCGAATACAACGCACCGAGGAATGGAAGCCAAGCAAAGACGCCGTTTGGGTTGGTCCTCGGTCGAAGTTCAACAACCCATTTGGCACTCCGCAAGGTTGGTCAACTGGATCCCGTCAGTTGGTATCTGATCACTTCAAGCAATGGCTGACGATGCCGCTCGTGTGGCGCCGGAAGCCTGGAATCGGCTGGACGTGGGTTGCGCCGGGTGGGCATGAATCGTTCATCGGTACTCCGTACGCTGACCGTCAGGTTTTCTTGGAGAACCTTCCCGCGCTGCGAGGTAAGGATCTTGTGTGCCGGTGTCCAATTAGCCAACCGTGCCACGCTGACATTCTCCTTGAGCTAGCTAATGTCTACGGGCCTCTGCTGGGTTTCCGGCAGCACGGATTCGTAGGGAGTGCCGCGTGATGCCAACCCATCCTGAGCATCACAACCTGAACCACCTGTTCGAACTCATCGACGGCCTAGACGAAGGCGCACAATGGGGCCTCGTCAGGGAACTCAAACTCACCGCACACACCATCGCAAAAGACTTGGAGAACGGACCATGAAGAAGTTGTTCCGCGTGGCGATTGAGCATTATGGCAACCCGGAAGACGGGATGGTCTTGCTAGACACCTTCACGGTCAAGGCAGCTAACGAGGATGTAGCACTTGAAGCTGCTTACGACATGGCATGGGAGCAATACCCAGACATCGGAGTATTGGAATGCGGCGGCATTGAGCGAGTCCGAGCATGACCGCCCCTGACCCGCTCGCCACCATCCCGCCCGTGTTGGCGTCGAAGCTGCGGAACCTCCCACCCCAACAACTCCACCAAATCCTCACACAGGAGCCAAAACGATGAGCACACCAGAATCAGACGCGCTGGATCGTATAGCGCAGCTTGTGACCCCGAATGACGGCGGGTCATGGTCAGACCCGTACGGCGTCCTTGAATCCATTGGGCTTGCAGTTGAGTCCACAGGCCGCGAAGTTGATTGGGAGGGTGACCTGTGAGCACCGAACGCGACGAACTGGCCGCACTCATCTACGACATAGACGCTGACGACTGGCGACACCACAGCCCCAACGAAACCGCTGACGCGATCCTTGCCGCTGGTTACCGGAAACTTGAGCCGGAGTTCCTTGACACTCTATCCAATGACGGCACCCACGAGTTCACCGTCTCGGCGGACTGCGACGGCAGCAACACTATGCTCTGGCGGCGGACACCCAAGCTGGTTGCCGAGGTTCCCGCTGGCCCTTGGGAGGTGACAGCATGACCACCCCCGGTATCCCTGCCCTGCTCGAACCAATCCAGGAACGCCTGGACGCGGCGACACCGGGGCCATGGGAGACGTACGACGCAAACGAGGGCGAATGGCCTCCCCGCCCAATGTGGTGCGTCGCGAACGATGCTTTCCATAACCCAACCGCCGACGAGGACGAACCCTGGCTTGCTGTTGAGATACATACCGGGTGCAAAGAGGATGCTGACTTCATCGCCGCATCCCCCACGGACACCGCCCGCCTACTCGCCGCCGTGAAAGCCGTGGAGGAATGGTGCCTCAACCTTGACGCAGTGGAGAAGGTCAACCCGTCTTCATCTGACAACCTGAACGCTTCTGCCGGTGCCGTCGCAAACATCCTCCGCAAGTCCATTGAGTCCGCGCTCAGGGAAGAAGCATGAGCGCTGTTATCGTTCCCTACGTCCCGCCCAGCTACGACGATGGGCAACCGCGCCTTATGGTCGAATGCCTCGCCTGCGGGATCGAATGGGGCTGGACGTTTGAAACGTCCAGCTACGCCGATTACCTTCCAACGATGGCCGCTGACCATAATGCACAACATCATGCCCGTAAGGACAACCCTAATGTGTGAGGCTGCGCGTCAGCTTGCGAAGGCCCGCTACGCACTCGACCAAATGCGCGGCACCGGACGATACGACATCCCTGAACTACTCCACCACCTCACACTCGAACACTGCGAACACGAACAAGACAAGGACAACCGATGAGCCAGGAAGTTTGGCACGCAGATGACTGCGGCGGGACCTGCGACGGCTGCGGACACATAGCAGAAGACGGCTTCTGGTACGCAGGTCCAGCACCTGAACACCTCAAAGCATGGCAGGCCGAATATGCAGAAGGATGAGCCTCGCAAGTTCGCCTACGCAGACCCGCCCTACCTCGGGTGCTCGCACTTCTACGACCACCCCGAATCTCATATCTGGGACGAGAAGCAAACACACCTCGACCTGCTGACGACTCTGGACAGGGACTACGACGGCTGGGCATACAGCTGCACCGCTCGCGATCTGGGGTGGCTTGCGCCAGTGCTCGAACTCGAAGGTGTCCGAGTGGCGTCATGGGTCAAGCCATTCGCGGCATTCAAACGCAACGTGCCCATCGCATACACCTGGGAGCCTGTCATCTTCCGCCGCGCCTTGCCTCGCCGCGAAGGTGACCCAATCGGACGCGACCACCTATCCGAACCCATCACCCTCAAGCGAGGATTCACGGGCGCGAAACCCCATAAGTTCAACCGCTGGATCCTCGACCTCATGGGCTATCAAGAAGGTGACACCATGACGGACATCTTCCCCGGCACAGGCGGCATGACCAAAGCAATCAACGAAGGAGTTCTTCTGTGAATGAGAACGTGAACGTCCCCGAGGAAGCAGTTCATGCGGCGCGTGTAGCCTATCGACGCGAGTTCCCTTATGATCCAACACCGTCAACGCCTTCCATCGCAAAAGACATCGAGGCAACACTATGAGCCAGGAACATGCGGTCTTGACCGCCGCTAGCGAAGAAGCTTCTTCCCGCTACAAGGGCGATTGGGACGAATTCAATCAAGAGCCAGTTGATGACTGGGGGGTGGCAGAAAGTGAACGCCGTGCGTTCGTGGCTGGCGCTCTGTTCGCATCCAAAAGCACGGCGGCTAGAGAGATCGCCACTATCGGAGAGCTAAGTGAACTTGCTATTGGGTCTGTGGTGCTCGACTCGTTCGGCGCCTCTTGCACCAAGGTGACAAATGCCCCTATTGGATGGCGGCGCGTTACGCCAGCCGTAAGTTCTGGAGCTGGGCACTGGCACGCACCATACCTGCCAGCGAATGTGCTGTATGAGCCAGCATCATGACCACCGCCCAGCCTGACCCGCTCGCAACCCTCCTTGCCGCTGCTGATGCGGTGATGTTCTCCGACGAAGCCATAGAACGGGCAGCAAGGGAAGTCTCGTGGGTCAAGCTGCCATTCGGTGGCAGGCCTGACAGCTTCGTGCAGTTGGACGCCAACGCAGCACACGCCGCCGTCAAGATCATCGTTGCTGCTCTCAAGTGTGACGCGTGATAGTTCAGTGGGCGTGCCAGTACAAGACGTTCCTTGACGGCGACTATGACCGCGTGGTGACGACACAGAACTACAGGCTCATCACCGAGCAAGAGGCTAGGGACATGGTTGAGAGCATGAACCGCCGCAAGGAAGGCCTCGCTCGCCTTGTGTATCGCGAAGTACCAGATTGGGAGGTGGCGGCGTGACGGTCACGGTGGAGCAGCTTGAGCGGGCGTTGACGGTGTTGGATCAGGTGGTGGCTGCGGTGAACATCGGCAGGGGCTCCATGGTTGCGTCGTACGGGCACCGCACCTCGACCGGTTCGCAGGAGCACGCGCCGTTACCCGTGGACGTGGACCTCATCGACAAAAAAGCAGCCGCGCACCGCCTGCTGATGGATCGGGCGCTCAGGATAGCCATGGAAACCGGGGAAGGGTTGACAGGCCGGGACGTGCACAGCCTGACCAATTACCTGTACGCCCGTGCCCCCTGGATCGTCGCACAGTTATGGGGCCTCGACTTCTACAAAGCCGTGGTGGAGCACACAAACGGTTTGGACAACGCCCGCACACGCCGCGAGCCCAAGGTGTTCGCCGGCAGATGCGCGGAATGCGACACGGACCTGTACGCGGTCAAAGGCCAACCCGAAGCACGCTGTGGGACGTGTTCGGCCACGTATGAGGTGGTTGCTTGGCGGGACTTCGCACGCAAGCACTACGGCAACTACATCGGCACACCCACCGACCTCAGCAGGAAACTCTCCACGCCGGAGTACGGGATTCAGGTTACCGCCGACCGGATCCGCAAATGGGCGCAACGGGACAAGCTGGAACGCGCAAACCCAGCCACCAACGAAACAGGCCAACCAATCCCACCCGCATACCGCCTCAACGACGTACTCGACCTCTACCACGCCGCACGCCGGACACCACTCGAAGGAAGAACAGCATGAGCCCGCGTTGGGGTGTTGCGACTCGCTGGGATGGCGTCTGGGTCTACGATTCCGAGGCCGAAGCGCGCCGTCAACTCAACCTCGCCCAAATGGACGCGCCCGCCACCCTTGTCATGGACGACGGCAACGGATGGGCGGTAGTTGAATGAGCCCTAAGTATGTGATCGCGGCGAATCGTTGGGCGTACAACTCATGGTGCGACCGGAATGGGCACAAGTGGTTCGAGCACATCTACGTCCACGACGGGTACACCATCAACACGCTCGACCTGCGACCCGATCAGTTTGTTTTCGTGGGCGGCTGGGAGGCAAACCCCAAAGCAGCCCGCATCAAAGCCGGATACAACGCCGCAACCATCCGCCAACGGATCCGCAGCTTCATCCCACTAGGCGACGGAACCTATCGGGTGCCAATGCCCCGAAGCGCCATCACCGGCAAGTACAAAGTCAGCGCACCATGAGGCGACTCTACAACGCGGTCTGCGAATGGCTTGAAGCATCCGCCAAAGCCATGAGCGAAACCGCCGAACCTGAACCAGAAGGTGCAGGCGCGTCACAAGCCGAACACGCCCACTCCTACACCACCAAACCAGAAATGCACGCAGGATACGGGCGTGGATCCATAGATGACGATGACGGTGGCGTGTACCGTCTCGGATTCCAACCCAGCAACCCTAATACTTCGACGGCGCAGCAATAGCGCAAAGGGAACCCATGAACAACGAAACGAACCGACTCGCCCAACTCATCGCAACCGCCGCCGATAAAGAACTCGGAACACGACCAGACGGGCAACCCAGGCGCCAAGACAAAGCCGCAGCCATGGCGATAGAGACCGAATACCTGTTCATCCGACGCGCAGATCTGCCCACAGTTGGCAACTGTGGATGCAGCAGCGAAGGCATCGAAATCAACGGCGACTGCTGGGCCGGCGACGATGACCACCCACGCGAAACAGCCCTCGAACACCTCGCCGTTTGGCAATACCGGGAGGCCGAGAAAGCAGCAGCAGCGCAAGAGGCTGAGATGGAGTTGAACCGCCGACGTGACACCCTAGCGGAGAAGTTCCGCGGCGAAGGCATCCCGTACGAGGATGTTTCCCCACCGTTGAAACTTGCCATCGATCACATTATCGAGATCGAAGGAAAAGCCGCATGAGGGAGGCTGTTCGGCTCGTGACACGCATCCTGGTCAAACGCCGGCGACTCTGCATCTCCCACCAACGCCACACCATCGGGCACTGTACAGCTTGCGGGGTCCACCGATGAGCGCGGAAGTCCAGTGCGGGTTCCTTACCTACCACCCACGGTCCGAGTGGGCGCAAGACGTTGTCCGGTACAAAGGCCAATGGATGCCCGAAGCCCTCGCAACCGGCATGAACGACAAACGATTCACTGACGCTGAACTCATGGCCGAGTACCACAAGCTCAACGCCCGCAGGTATCAATGCCAGTACAATGAACTTTCCTCTGGCGATGACTACCCAGAAGCTAGCTGGGATGAGCACTTCGACATCCAAAACACCGTCTACCGATTCGCCCTTGCACCGCATTTTGACGAAGTTCCCGCAACTTAGTGCAAGAAGTATTGACAAGTTGCAGTGTTTCGTCCTACTATCGTTTTAGCCTGAAATATTCATACCTCGGAAACCCCCGCAAACGTCGGGGGTTTTCCTTTTGCCGGACGGGGCGCTGCGATGGCCGCTGATATGCACAAACCCACGCTGAACGCCCTCCACCGCTGCGATGCTTGCGGATCACGAGCGTACGTGCACGTCATCATCGAAACCGGCCTAAACGAAGCCGGCTACCCTGACAGCGGTGAGCTGTTCTTTTGCGCTCACCATTCGCGCGAAACGATGCCGATCATCAAGCTTCGCTGCAACGTCCTCCACCTCCTGGATGAAACACGATTCCTGCAACAGCACATCCAACCGCCCGAGGCCACCGAGCTAACCAACCTCAAGAAATGAGCAACCCATGGCCGCTGCAGTAAAGAGCATCCTCGCGAAGGTCCTCATTCAAGTTGGCGCGGACGAACCCAAAGAGATTGGGACTATCGAGATTCCCATCACCCTTGGCATCAACGATTCAAAGCCTTCGCAAGGGTTCGGCGTTTATCCGCCTGGAACCCGCTAAAAGCCCCTGTGGTGTGGTGAACGCCTTCCCTCAGCCGCTCATCTGAGACGTGGCGCATGCCTTGCGCTGCCACACCACAGGACCAAACCACCGGAAACCCCGCAATCGGGACCGGACAACTAAATAGCCCCGATTGAACATGAGCTTTCGGGGTCCATCGGGGCATTCGTCTAATGGCAAGACAGCGGCTTCCAAACCCGCCAATTGGGGTTCGATCCCTCAATGCCCTGCTCAACCCCTGTTGCTTCGGCGGTAGGGCACAGCGCCCATTGTGGCGCTTGTTAGTCCCTGTAGCGCCTACACGGTACAGCGCGGGGCGGTGAGTCATCACCGGAGCCACGGACGCGTGGCGAATGGCAACGGGAGTAGAAGAGTCAAGGTGACAGGGCTGACTGTAAATCAGTCCACGGCAGGTTCGATTCCTGCTGCTCCCACGAGGACAGCGAACCCCATCGGTCAACAACACGAACCGCGATGCGATCTAGTACCTGTCCATCACCCTCAACCCCATGAGCAAGGGAGTAAAACCATGAGCAGAAACAAAGGCTGCATGTTCAGCCGCATCATTAACGAAGGCGACCCGCAAGACCAGGAAGCCATCCACAACCTGCTCAACTCCACCAAAAGCAACACCGACATCGCACGCGACTTCACCGAAGCCGGACACCCCATGTCCGAACACGCCGTACGCCGCCACCGCAAATCAGATTGCTCATGCGGGTGGCTCTAAATGGGTGACCTCGCCAAACGCCTCGCGCCGAAGATAGCGCCCGCAGCGGTCCAACAGGTCCGCATCCTCACCCTCGATATTGAGAACTCCCCAAACCTCGCGCATGTCTGGTCACTGTTCAATCAGAACGTGTCCCTGTCCCAGCTACAGGACACAGCCAAAGTCATCAGCGTCGCCGCGAAATGGTACGGGGACAAAGAAGTCCTGTTCTACAGCGACCATCACAACGGCCACAAAGAGATGATCCACAAGATCCACGCGCTCGTGTCAGAAGCTGACCTCATCGTCGGTTACAACAGTGCCGGGTTCGACATGAAACACCTCAACCGCGAATTCATCCTCGCCGGCTTGAACCCGCCCGCACCGTACAAGAACGTGGACCTCCTACTCACCGTCCGAAAGCAGTTCAAGTTCTCGTCAGGGAAACTCGACCACGTCGCCCAACAGATCGGCCTCGGCAAGAAAACCAGCCACATAGGCCACGAACTCTGGGTCAAATGCATGGCCGGTGACGACAAAGCATGGGACACCATGCGGAAGTACAACATGCAAGACGTGGTACTCACCGAGAAGCTCTACGACCGTTTGCGGGCTTGGATCCCGAACCACCCGCACCTCAGCATGTTCACGGGCGAGGAATGGGGTTGCCCAGTGTGCGGCAACAAAGACCTGTCCAAATTCCGGGCAGGCACCTCATACGCAAACGTGCAGCGCTACCGCATGTACCAATGCACCTGCGGCCACTGGGTACGCGGCACCAAGAAGCTACAGGACGCCACGCAAACCAGGAGCGCACGATGAGTGACAATCCACCACGTACTACTTGTGGCGACTGTGGCGGTGACGGGTCGCAAGGGAACGACTGCACCTGCCCCGGATGGGTCAGCGTCGATGACCTCGCCCGCGCAGACCTCAAAGCCCTACTCGCCCACGACGACCTCAGCCTAGGAACGCCATGAGTAAGCGTGGCTGCTCAATGACGGTGGACTGGGAAGCGCGCTACAACCGCTGCAAGTGCGGTTTCGTACGCCGAGCATGGTGGGCTAAGCCGTTGATCAACAACGGGGGTAAGCCATGAGCGAGGCGACGAAGCAGGCTGTGCAAGACGCCATAGCCGCGCACATCGCCGACGAGAACGCCGCCGAAGGGAACTCCATCGAGTACCTGACAGACTGGCATCTCGTCGCCGCTGCCGCCATCTCCGATGACGTGGAACACACCTCGTACTGGTTCCTCGGCAATGACGGGATCCCGTACCACAGCCAACTGGGGTTGCTGCAGCGGGCACTTCAGCACATGGAACGATGAGGCCTTACTGGTTGGTGTTGTATCGGCCCCGCCGCTGGCTCCGCACATGGCACTAGGAGGGCGCGCATGTCCCGAACCGAACGCCGCCACGGATGGACACGCTGCCCCAGCCCAAACTGCGACAGATGCGTGCAAGGCGCCAGCAAACGCCCCTTCCGGCGCAGGATACGCCGGCTAGGTAAGCGGGAAACCTCATGGCGATCCTACTGACCCTCCACGCCGAGGTAACCGCACAAGGGGTTTGGTGCCCCACCTGCGCGTCACCCAGCGTCACCACGTTCAAGGTCTACACCATCTGCGAGCTCGGCGTTTTCCCGCCCACCACCCGCACACGGTGCCACAGATGCAAGAGGGCAACATGACACTCACCGGTCAGGTAGGACTCGTGCGTAAGTCACGGCACCCCATCTCCCGCATCATCGAATGGGTCACCCGCTCAGACACCTCCCACGTCATCATCGCCACATCCGAGGTCCAATGCATCAGCGCCGAACCTGGTGGCACGAGGCGCCGGCTCATCAGCGACTACCAGCATGTGACATGGTCCCAATACGTGCTGACCGACCGGCAAGCCCATTTGATCGCCGGTATCGCCGAATACAGCATCGGTGTCCGGTACGACTACCTCGCCTGCGCAGCCCACGCCATCGCGGCCATCACCCGCACAGACACGCCACCAGCCGTGCAGCGGTGGCTTGCGAACCGGGGACCCACCACCTGCTCAGCCCTAGCCCAAACAGCCATCACCGCCGCAGGCCTCCAAGCCCCACGCCCATGGCTACCCACCCCCAAAGACTGGGCCTTGTTCTACGAAACCAAAGGGTGGAACCACGCCACGTAACCACCGCCGAGCGCATCCAGGAGGTGCCAGTTGGCGACCCGACGACCACCGGCACTATCCGACGCGGACAAGGCCTACATCAAAGAAGCCTACGAACGCGGCGACTCACACCGTGACATCGCAGCGCACCTGAACAAGGCTAAGTCCACTGTTGGGCAATGGATGACCCGGAACGGGATGAGGTACGACTCCACGGACCAGAAAGCCGCGATCGAGAAGAACGTCCTGTCCGCGCAGGAACGCATCAGCGCCCTGCGTTTGGACGTGATCGGTATCGCCGAGCATGACGCAGCTGAGATACGCGAAGTGCAGCGCGGTAACAAGACGTGGAAGACCGTGCTGCGGTCCACAGGCGGCGGCGAGGATGTCGCGGAACTCGACTTCATCCCACCCAACGATAAGCGCTCCAACGCCTCATCCCTGGCGTCCCACGCGGGCACGATCGCCCGCCTCGCACCCAAGGAAGACGGCAACCAGACCGCCGAGGTTGATTCCGTCATGGACAAGCTCATCAACGGCCTCGCGCAAGCGTTCAACCCGACCAGTGATGGACCCGCCGAGTGACCGCGCCCCTGTCCCAAAAGCAAATCAACTCCATCGTTCGCGCCACCCAAATCAGCGACGACGTACCCCCTGTCAAGATCAGCCTATGGGTCGGGGCCGTCTCCGCTGGTAAGACCATCGCTAGCTTGTTCGCGTTCCTCATCGCGATCAAAAAAACCGAGGGCACCGGCCTCATAGTAATCATCGGCAAAACCCTGCAAACCATTGAGCGGAACATCCTTGAGCCACTCATGGACGCACGCCTATACGGGCTCGCTGCCGGCGCGATCCAACACACCAAAGGTTCCGGTGTCGCGATCATCCTCGGGAAGACCGTGCACCTCGTTGGGGCGAACGACGCCCGCTCTGAGGAAAAGATCCGCGGCTCCACGATCGAACTCGCCTACGTGGATGAGGCCACGCTGTTGCCGCGCGGTAAGGACAACACCACGGGGTTCTGGGAGATGCTTGTCTCCCGTCTCCGCACCCCCAACCCGCCCCGGCTACTCGCGACCACGAACCCAGGATCAACGCGTCACTGGCTCCGTACGGAGTGGATCCTGCAAGCCCGCCAGAAGAACATGCAAGTCTTCCACTTCACCATGGACGACAACCCATCGTTGACGGCGGACTACATGCGTGACATGAAGGCGTCTTACTCGGGCGTGTTCTACGACCGCATGATCAAGGGTGAGTGGACGAACGCTGAGGGCGCGATCTACGACATGTGGTCAGCCGAGTCACACATTGTGAAGTACGCCGACCTTCCCCGCATGCAGCGCATCCTCGGGCTCGGCATCGACTACGGCACCACGAACGCCACCAGCGCGATCCTGCTCGGCCTCGGCGAAGACTACCGCCTCTACGCAATCGACGAATGGCGGCACGACTCCCGCGCCGACAAGATCAACCTCACCAACGGCGCCATAGTAGAGGGCATCACCAAATGGCTCGACGGCCTCACACTCCCTGACGGCACTAGGCCCATGCCCGAATGGTTGATCCACGACCCCTCCGCAGCCTCGCTACGGGTGGAAATGGCGTCACAGGGCATCGTGAACATGTTTCCCGCGAACAACGAAGTGCTGTACGGCATCCAAACCGTCGCATCAGTCCTTGACAGTGGCAGGTTGCGGGTGTCGGACAAGTGCACGGGCCTGATCGGTGAAATGTCCGAGTACGCGTGGGATCCGAAGGCTACGGAGAACGGCGAGGACAAGCCGCTCAAGGTAAATGACCATAGCGTCGATGCCCTTAGGTACGTGGTTACGTCCACGGAAACGAACTGGCGCCCATACCTGAACCACCCAGCGGGTTAGTGCCCGTCAAGCCAGGGTTTCCGGTCGGGGCATAGCGTCTCAACGGCTGCGGTGACAATCGCGCGGGCCTCATCCTCGCGGAACCCCGCATCGGCCCATTGTTTGGTGGTGTCCGCTGCTGTGTCTTTCGACGCGCACACGTCACGACCGACCTGCACCAGTGAACCGTAGTCACCGCCCGCGGGCTCCCTAACGGCGTTCTTGACGCGGTCAACGAACCCCGCCTCGCCCGTAGCAGCGGAACACCCGGCCACGAGCAACAACACCGTGACCACCCCCACAAGTTTCCTCATCCCCCAATCGTACCAAGGAGCATTGGCATGGCGCCTATATACATCAACGTCCAAGACCACGGCGCCACGGGTGACAGGGTTACCGATGACACTGAGGCGTTCAAATCTGCCATCTCAAAGGCCACAGTCGCGGGGCAGATGGTTGGCGAATACCACAGGGATTACCTACTTGCCCTAGCAGACGGCATGCTGCGGCCTGAATGGGTTGATGCGCTCACTCTCCGTGAGCGCATCAACCTCGCCTTCTCAGTCCGAAGCAGGCTCGCTAGAGAGGATGCTCTCTACGATGCGGGTGCTGATGAGGATCCTCTTGCCCAGACGGATTGACGGTATCGTTCCCTGCCTGACAGCGTCGTAAGCCTGCCGGCGCCCTACGCCTAAGATCGTAGCCAATTCATCGACACTCATGGTTGGTTTACTCATGATTGCCTCGACTTCTGCCGAATAGTGCCCTTCTGCTGCCTTTCTCCGTGCTTGCTCATGCATGGAATCGGCAAAAAGCGTTTCAATGACTCTCGCAAGCGCGGAGTGGGAATTAAGAGACGTTATCTCAATGCCACAGATTCGCCCCGCATCATCGAGGTCAACTCGCACGTCAGTAGAGACTTCCACGGTTTGAGCAACGGTGAAGTTTTGCAGCCTGATATAGGCGCTGTCAGATTCCTGATCAACTTCGAGGACGCAAGTAACTTCCTTCGTCATCGTCTTGGAGGGCAACTTAGCGGCGGGGTCAAGGGCGCGTCGGATGATATGCGTTTTGCCATGTCCTTATAGTACCTTTCGTGTCCGCTAGTGTCCAGTAATACTTTTAGGAGGCCATTTTGGCTCTGCCTGCCAACGGCGCCGCATGGCCCCCGCATAACGTTGCCCACATCCACGAAGACTTTGCGATCTGGTCAGCATGGTATGCAAATGACATTGCCATGCTCCGCACCGCCTACTCCGCGAACGGCACCCCCGGCCCAGCCGGTGTACGACGCGGCCTGCTCAACCGGGTCGCTGACTGGTTCTGGACCCCCAAGGGCAGCGACGGGGAAGCCGGCGTCACGAAACTGCATGTACCGCTCGCGTCGGACCTGTGCCAAGTGTCCGCTGACCTGCTCTACTCCGAGCCGCCCACGTTCACCGTGGAAGACAGCAAGGGCAAGAACAAGGCAGTGCAGGACCGTCTTGACCTGATCACCGGGGCGGGGTTCGACCAGACCCTCGTCGCCTCCGCTGAAGTCGCCGCAGCGCTTGGCGGTTCGTACCTCCGCGCAACATGGGATGACAGCCTCTACAAACACGTGTTCCTCACGAAGGTGGACGCTGACGGCGCTTTACCGGTGTTCCGGTACGGCAGGTTGGTTGAGGTGACGTTCTGGCGCGTCGTGGACGTTGAGGGCACGGTGTTCACCCGCCACCTCGAACACCACTCAATCAACAGTTTCGGTATCGGTGTCATCGAGCAGGCCCTTTACCAAGGCTCCGCCACGGACATCGGCACCCGGATCCCGCTGACCGAGTCCGCCGCGACGAAGCACCTCGCTGACGTGGTTGACGCCAACTCGGTCATCAGCACCCAAACCCCCGGCCTCGCCGTCGAGTACGTCCCCAACATGACCCCCACCCGGAAATGGCGCACCGACCCACACGGCGCCTACCTAGGACGCAGCGACCTTGACGGCATCGAATCATTCCTCGACGCCCTGGACCGCGTGTACTCGTCGTTGATGCGGGAACTTGAGCTCGGCAAAGCCCGCCTCGTCGTCCCGTCCTACATGATGAACGACCTCGGCCCCGGTAAGGGCGCCGCGTTCGATAACGACCGGGCGATCATCTCAGAAGTTCTGGCCTCCCCCGGCGCCGCGGCTGACTCGAAACTCGCGATCGAGAAAGTCCAGTTCGACATCCGTGTGACCGAGCACCTTGAGATGGCCGCTGCGCTGCTCGCGGTCATCATCCGCACAGCCGGTTACAGTTCGCAGACGTTCGGCGAGAAAGACGCCACAGGCGGGGATAAGACCGCGACTGAGGTGACCGCGAAGGAACGCCGCTCATACCTGACCCGTGACCGGAAGATCCGCGCCGCCACCCCGGCACTGGAACGCATCCTGTTCAAAGCCCTCGCCATGGACGCCGCACTGTTCGGCACGAACCTTTCCGCCGCCCCTGTGACGGTCGCGTTCGCTGATGCGGTACAGACCCCGCTTGAAGCGTTGGCGGCGACGGTGAACCTGCTCAAGCAGGCTGAGTCCGCGTCGATCGAAACCCGGTTGCTGATCCTGCACCCGGACTGGGATGAGACGCAGATCAGCATCGAGGCCGGGAAGATCCAGCAAGAAAAGTCGGTCTTCCCCGACCCGGCGACGTTCGGAACGGTGGTAAACGATGGCGCAACCCCAACCGGAACCGGTGGACAGCCTACCGGTAACGATCGAGGTAGCAACAGCGGCGCTGGTCAGTAAGTACGCTGAAGCGGAGCAGGAACTCATCGCCGGGTCAGCGGCGATCATCGCCCAACACCTAGGCGATGACTCGCCACAGGCTCAACGGTCCCTGTACGCCGCTTTGCAGGCCCTCGCACGGTCCATTGCTACCCGGCTCGGGTTGGAGGTTGGTGCACTGTCCCAGGGTGTCGCTGTTGAAGCGGCACGCCGGGGCAGCACCGCCGCGCTCCGCGAAGTGCGTGAAGCCCTCACGAACCACCCAGCTTTACGGGAGCGCTACACCCGCGCCAATGGCATGCAGGTAACCCCGCATGGGCTAAACGCCGCGCAGCACATCGCCCGCGACCTGACGGACAGGCTCACCGCCGCTAACCAGCGCATCAACCGGTTCAGTGCTGACGCGTACCAAGCAGCCACCGCGAAAGCATCTATCGGCTTGGTCGTTGGCGGCACCCCGCAGGAAGCGCAGCGGGAAGCGTGGCGCGAGCTCACTGACGGCGGCGTTACCGGGTTCCGCGATTCAGCGGGCCGTGACTGGACCCTCTCCACCTACGTGGAAATGGCGACCCGAACCGCAGCGATCCGCGCGTACAACGAGTCCCACCAAGACCGCATGACCTCCCTTGGTATCCGGTATTGGACTGTCGCCCCCACCGGGTTCCCCTGCAAGCTTTGTTTGCCATGGGAGGGCCGGATCCTTTCCCGTAAGGGCGCCGGCAGGTACATGGAGGACGACGCGACCGGCAAGGGGCGTGTCGCGTTCCAGGTCGCCGGGACAGTGGCGGAGGCCCGCGCAGCCGGGTTGCAGCACCCGAACTGCAAACACACCCTCATCGCCTACTTCCCTGGCGTCACAAAGCTTGTGACGCGAACCCCGGAGGAAATCGCTGAGGCTACGGAACGGTTCAAGGAAACCCAGAAACTCCGTCACCTTGAACGGCTCGTGCGTGCCGCGAAGACCGCTGAAAGCGCGGCACTAACGGACACCGACAGGGCAGCAGCCCGTCGCCGTGCACGCGAGATACAGGCACGTATCCGCGAGTTCACTGCTGAGACTGGCCTGTTGCGCCGTCCCGCACGTGAACGAGTACCCGATACCCGCAGTACCAACTAACGACAGCCCAGGAGGCCCCCGTAATGAGCGACACAACCGAAACGACAACCGAGGCAACCGCCGCCGAAACGACGGCAGCCGAGACAACCACGACCGCCGCTGAGCAGGCGACCGCCGCGGAGGCGAAGACCTACGACGAAGAGTACGTCACCAACCTCCGCACCGAGGCGCAGAAAGCTAAGGACGCAGCCGACGCCAAAGTCAAGGCAGCACTCAAAGCACTCGGCATCAGCGACGAAGTTGAGGACCCCCTCAAAGCAGCGCAGGACGCCGCCGCGACCAACGCCCAGGAACGCGACAACGCCCGCGCCGCAGCCCGTGACACGTCCGCCGAACTCATCGTCTGGCGCAACGCCGCCGAACTCGGCGTAGACCCCGCAGCCGTCACGGACTCCCGCGCGTTCGAACGCGCCATCAAAGACCTCGACCCCGCCGACCCGAAATTCGGCGAAGCAGTCAAGGAAGCGGCAACGAACGCCGCCAAGAACAACCCCAAGCTCAAGGCAGGCGCACCGGCTCCCGGCGCTGGTGGGGCCGATTTTGCCGGTGGAACCGGGGAAACAGTCGGCATTGACGCGAGGATCGCCGCCGCCGAAAAAGCAGGCGACCACGCACTGGCAATCAAGCTGAAACGCCAAAAGGCATACACCAACTAAGCCCCTAAGAAGGAGCCCGCATGTCCGGCATCACCGGTATCGGTACCACATTCAACCTCCCCAACTACCACGGCGAACTGTTCGCCCTGACCCCCGACGAAACCCCGTTCCTGTCCGCCATCGGCGGTCTGACCGGCGGCGGACAGACCTCGTCCGTTGAGTTCGAATGGCAGACCTACGACCTGCGCGACCCGAACCAGCAGACCCGCGTCCGCGTTGAAGGTGCCACCGCACCCGGCGCTGAAGGCCGCGTCCGCTCCAACGTCCGCAACGTCGCGCAGATCCACCAGGAAAAGGTGTCTGTTTCGTACACGAAGCAGGCCACGTCCGGTCAGGTCACCACCCCGAGCTCCGCCCCATACCGTGGCGTTGACGGGTCCAACCCGATCAGCAACGAACTGGACTGGCAGGTTCAGCAGGCCATCAAGTCCATCGCCCTGGACGTGAACTGGTCGTTCATCAACGGCAAGTACGCCAACCCCACCACGAACGCCACCCCGCGCCAGACCCGCGGCATTCTTGAGGCGATCGTGACGAACAAGACGGACAAGTCCGGCGTCTCCTACACGGGTGCCACGTCCGCTACGGACACCATCACAGTGACCCACGCCCTGTCCAACGGCGACAAGGTCGTGTTCGACAACACCGACGTTGCCACGGGCATCGTCGCGGGCCGCGTGTACTACGTCGTGAATGTCTCCACCACGGTTTCGTTCAAGGTCGCCCTGACCGCTGGCGGCGCCCCGATCACCCTCGGCACAGCCTCCAACATTGCCCTGCACCGCCCGTCCACCGCGGCGCTTGCTGTCGATGATGTCAACACCTTCATCCAGGGCATCTACGACAACGGCGGCCTCAACGGCATGCCCGTCCTGCTCGTGAACTCGTCCCAGAAGCTCGCCATCACGAAGGCTTACGCGTCCGCTTACGGTCAGGCTCACGGCCTGATCAACGCCGGGGAGCGTATCGCTGGTGTCGCGGTTGACCGGATCGTGACCGACTTCGGTGACTTCGGCCTGATGCTGGAACGCAACATGCCGCAGGATTCCATCGCGGCTGTGACCATGGGTCAGCTCCGCCCGGTGTTCCTGAACACCCCCGGCAAGGGCGTGTTCTTCGAGGAAGCCCTCGCCAAGACCGGCGCATCCGACGATGTGCAGATCTACGGCGAAATCGGCCTCGAATACGGTTCCGAGCGGTCCCACGGCCTGCTCAAGGGCCTGAAGGTCTAGCACCCACTTGGAGGGGCAGTAACTCATGGTTGCTGCCCCTCTGCCCCCGTTGGAAGGCGGCACACATTGGTTCTGGTTTATGCAGACGCGACCGCCCTGACGGAATGGACTGGGCAGGCCGCGCCGGCTAATGCTACTCAGTTGCTTCGCTCCGCGTCGATGCTGATCACGTCCGCTACGGTCGCGTCAGTGTATGGCGTGGATGATGCCGGGTTGCCGTCCGACGCGACGGTGTTGGAGGCATTCAGGGATGCCACGTGCGCGCAGGTCGCGTACTGGGTTGGCGCCGGGGTTGACCCGGTCGCGGGTGGCATCAGCACCACGGCGCCTGTCCGGGGTAAGAGCCTCGGCTCGGGCAGGGTGGAGTACGACACGGCGGTATCCGGCTCGGTAAACGCTTTCCAAGCTAAGCGCGCCGCAGCCGTCACACTCTGCGCTGAGGCGCACATGATCCTCCAACAGGCAGGCGTCACACCCTCAGGAGTTCAACGTGGGTGACCTTGACGACTTCTACGTGCACACCCTCACTGTCCAGACCCTCACGGGCACGGGCGCGATGGGTGACGTGTTCGCCGCCCCCGTGACGGTGCCTGGGTGGTTGGAAGACAAACGCCGCATCGTCAGGGACAAGAACGGGCAAGAGGTCGTCTCATCCTCAATGTTCGCCTGCGACAACGCGCACCTGCCCAAGTTCACCCCCGATTCCAAGGTCACGATCGACGGGCGCACGGCGTTCGTGATCGGTGTCGCGAACTACACCTCTGGCGCGCTTGACCTACCGGACCACCTCGAAATCGACCTGACCTAAAGGGGGCCTCGTGTCGATTGACTGGTCATTCCACCTGGACTTGGGCAAGGTCGCTGAGGCAGCGGCAACAGCCGCCCCGCTCGGCGCCGCGAAAGGCATGGAACACGTCCGAGGCGTCGCCGCCCCACTAACCCCAGAGGAAACCGGGCGCCTCGTCGGATCCGCCACTGTCACCGTGAACGGCGACGAAGCGACCATCACCTATGACGGACCCTACGCGCGCCGGCAGCACGAAGAACTTACGTGGCGGCACGAAAAGGGCCAAGCGAAATACCTCGAACAGCCCATGCACACGGAGAAACCCGTGGTGCTTGAGATTGTCGCTAACGAAGTGAGGAAAGCCCTGTGACGTTCAGTACGGACTTCCTCACCGGCATCGCCCAACAGTTGCACGACGCGGGCATAGGCACCTACCGGCTTGACACGCCTTACCTTGCGGGGGAAACCGGGATCGTGTTCAAGGACATGCCCACCACCCCTAACCGGGTGATCGTCCTCAACACCTACTCCCCCGGCGCTGACGACAACCCGCACGTGCCATTGTCCCTCATCGCCCTACAGGTCAGGATCCGCGGGAACCCCGGCCAGCCCCTCGACCCTGACGGGATCCGCGACCAGGTTTACAACCTGCTCCACGGGCAGGAACACCGCACCTACGGCACCTGCCACGCAAACCAAATCCTGCACCAATCAACCATCCCGAACGGCAAAGACGACTCCAAACGGTGGGAAGTGTCAATCAACTTCTACGCCGACGTTGACCTGCCACCCACCACGAACCGACCAGCCCCATAGGAGCACCAATTGTCCAACGACCTCGCCCGGAAATACCGGGTAGACGTATCCACTGACGGCATCACATGGGTGCAGATCAACGGCGTCAACGACTTCAACCCCAACGTCGCGAACAACGACCAAGACGCATCCGCGTATGACACGGACGGCTGGTCAGTTTCCGAAACCACGATGAAGTCTTGGACCGCCAGCGTGAAGGCCCTTGTGCGTCGCACCGCTGGTGTCCTCGACGCCGGCCTCGCCTTGTGCAAGGCCACTCAGCTTGTGTTCGGTGACGCTCAGCGCCTCTACGTGCGCTGGTACCTGCGTGACACGGGCAAGGAAGCTGTGCAGGGCCGCGCGATTGTGTCCTACAACCGTTCGAAGACCGGCGTAGCTGACCTTGACGAGGTCACTGTCGAGTTCAAGGGGGACGGTGCACTCGCGACTGTCGCTGATGTCACGGTCACCACGCCGGTCCCGCAGCTTGTGTCCGCTACCCCGTCCGGCGCCGCGGCTGGTGCTCTCGTGACGATCACCGGCGCGTACTTCACCAGTGTGACCGGCGCGGCTGGCGTGAAGTTCGGCGCGACGAACGCGACCAACTACAGCATCGTATCCGACGCTGTCATTGTCGCGACCGTCCCCACCGGCACTGCCGGCGCTGCGGACATCACCGTCACCAACGCTACGGGCGCATCCGCAGCCCTCGCGTACACGCGGGGCTCTTAGCAGCCACGCCCCTTTGATCGCGGCCCCACCTGTGCATACCAACCGGGTGGGGCCGCACCCATGAGCACCCCCCAAACTTTCATGAGCAGGAGCACCCCCTTTGTCTTTCCGCGACTTCACCGACATCGTTGGCCCCATCGTCCTCCCCATCAAGGGCAAACGGTACACACTCCCGACCCTGACCATTGAGCAGGGCATCCACCTTCACAAGGTCATGAACCCCGACACTGACGAGTCCATGACCGACCCGGAGTTCTACGCCTTCCTCTTGGGTGATGCGTTCGATGAGATGACCGCCGACGCTGTCAGCCCCGAAGTCATCGCCCGCGCCGCGTTCGTCGCCCTCGCAGACTGGCAGTCCGGTCGCCCCGCCGCCGAACTGATCTGGGAGCAGGGCATCGACCCAAAAGCCCTACAAGCAGCGGTGGAAGTCGCGGAGGCTTTGACCTCGAAAGCTACGGCAGAGGCAGCAAAGACCCCCTCACCGGAGCCTACGAATACTACGAAATACCGGAAGAAGTAAACACCAACGCCCCCACCTGGGACGCGATCCTCTCCAAATGGGATCTGGTCGATTACTCCTTCAACCGGTACCTCGGCATTGACCTTCACGAGGTCATGCGGTCCCGGTCATGGGCGTGGTTCGTGCGGCGACTGTCCGGGCTGCTTACCGATGACTCGACGCTGATTTGTCGGGTTTACAACCAACCCACCCAGGAAAGGGCGCCCGGTGTCTGAGTCCACGAATGTCGGCACAATCGTAGCGAATCTCAAGATTGATTCGTCTGATTGGATCCGGGAGCTCGCGCAGGCTGAGACGCGCGCCCATTCTCTGGGTAGGGCTAATCCGAAGATCCGTGTTGAGACGGCTGGCACGAGGCAGGCTGTTGCGGAGCTCGCCGCCGTGGAGGTGGCTGAGAAGAAGGTTTCGGCGTCTTCCGCTGCGCTTGCCCGTATGCGGACTCAGGCTCGCGCCGTCATCATCGGGCAGACCCTCGCTGACAAAGAGTCCATCAAACCGAAGATGGACTTCACCGAGTGGACGAAACGCTCCACCGAGGCCACAAAGCAAGACACCGCCGCTAAAGAAAAAACGTCCGAGTCGAACCGTAAAGTAGATTCGACCGCGAAGCAGGCTGGCGGGTCCATCCACCTCCTGTACTCCGCTCTGGCGATGCTCGCCCCCGCAGCCGTCCCCATCGCCGGGGTAGCCGCTGCCGGCGCCGCAGCTCTTGGCGCGCTCGGCGTAGCCGGTGTCCTCGCCATTGTTGGCGTCAACGAGGAAATGAAAAAGGGCGGGCCTGTCGGCAACCAGTACGCCGCTGGTGTCGAGCAGATCAAAGACCAGTTCAAAGGCCTCGCCGCGACAAGCGCCGAAGGGACCCTTGAGGGGTTCAACCGGTCAGCTAACACCCTGAACGCTTACATGCCGTCCCTGAACCGGCAGATGGGCGACTTCTCCCGCGTCACGGGTAACGTCGCAGCGAACGGCCTGACTGGCATGCTTGGCATGTTCACCACTTTGGATCCTGTTATGCGTGGTTTCGCCGGGTACCTCGGCGACCTGTCCGCACGGTTCGCTACCATCGGGCAAAGCAACGGGCTCCGCTCCTTCGGGGACTACGCCCTAGCGGTCATGCCCCAGGTCATGGCAACCATCGAATCTTTGGTGCGCGGTGTTAGTAACCTTCTCGCCGCTCTCGCGCCCCTGGGTAGCGTCGGTTTGACCACCCTCAAGGTCATCGGCGACATTCTTGACGGGATCCCTACTGAGGTTCTTACCTTGCTGGTTTCCGGCGCGCTTGGCGCTTATGCCGCGTTCGCTACGTGGTCAGCGCTCATCCCCATCATCCAGTCTTTCGGGCTCATGCTGAACCTGTCCCTCGGCCCCATCGGGCTTGTGGTCGCTGGCGTTGGCGCGCTCATCGGTGTCATGGTTGGCTCCGCTGCTTCCACCAAGGACGCGACCGCGGCGACCATGGGTTACACCGCCGCCCTGCAACGGGACAACGGCATCATCGCTGAGAACGTCCGCGCGCACACAGCGGAGCAGATCGCTAAGTCGCAGGCCGCTGACGCGGCTAAGAAACTCGGCATCAACCTTGAAACCCTGACCCAGGCGGCGCTTGGTAACAAGGACGCGCAAGGGGAACTGACCCGCGTCTTGGATGACTATGACGCCAAAGCGAAGGACGTGAACAGCACCCAGCTGGAAATGGGTGGTATCAACGTCGAGCAGATGCGCATCAACAAGGATGTGCAGGCGTCGGTGAAGTCTGTTCGGGATGAAATCGGCAACCAGAACAGCGCCTTGAATCAGGCTGTCGAGTACGAGAAGCGGTTCAACGAAGCGAAGGGCCAGACCGGCACGACGTTGGACGCGCAGGCCGGGAAGCTGACGATGATGGCGGGCATGCTCGGCACCAACGTAGCGGCTTTGGCTGGTGCTGAGGAAGCGGAGCGGAAGACCGCTGACCAGTTGGCGGCGACAACGTTGCAGATGCAGTTGCAGAACGACGCTGGCGGGTTGCTGAAAATGCAGCTTGATTTGCTGGCTGGTAAGTCGCTCTCGTTTGAGCAGGCACAGAACTCGTTCGAGCGTCAGCTCATCTCGACCACGCAAACCATCAAGTCGAACGGTACCGCCCTTGAGGGCAACAGTGAGGCTGCGGTCACGAACCGCGGGAACCTGCTACAGCTTGTGTCGTCCGCTCAGCTTTCCGCTGAGGCGTTCGGCACGATGACGGGCAGCTCGGAACAGGCCCGCCAGAAGCTTATAGCGCAGCGGCAGGCGATCATCGATAACGCGGTGGCGAACGGGCAGAACCGCGACGCGGTCACCCGCTACATCGACTCCATCATGAAGATTCCGGCCAGCGTGCCGCCAACGAAAATCACGGTAGACACGGCGTTCGCAGAGCAACAGCTCGCCGCGCTGACCCGTAACCGTGAAGTGCGCATCAACGCCATCGTCACCCGATCCGAAATGCCCGACCTGAACGGCGCCGCTTCCGGTTCCGGGCGGATGGGAACATACGCCAACGGCGGCATGGTCAACTACCTCGCCACGGGCGGGTTCCCGCAGTTCAAACCGATCGGCACGGACACGGTCCCGGCGATGCTAACCCCCGGCGAGATTGTCATCAAGAAATCCTCCGTGGACTCCATCGGCGCGGACAAGCTCCTGCACGCCAACGAAACCGGGAAGCTCCCTGAGGGTGGCAACACATTCATCATCAATGACACGTCCGGGAACCCGGTATCAACGGCGTACACCACCGCCCGTGTGCTGGCCGCGCGTGCTGTCTAAGGAGGACGGGTGCCTTACCCAAGCCCGATAACGTACCCGTCCCGGCTCCTATACCCCGGTACCACCGAACAAGAGTTCAACCTCTCCCCGATCGCTATCGGTGACTTGCTGCTCAACGCGATCGATGAGAACGGTTCCCGGTGGATAGTGAAACGGTTTGACGGGTGGGGTGGTCCTGGGTCCACTGCGGTTTTCACGCAGCGGGCGCGGGGCCACGGCTCCACCGCTTCGGAAGCGTTCTACGAGCACCGGGTCATGGTCATCGAAGGGCTCATCTTGACGGAGTCCCCGGAACTGTTGTCCGCGGCGCTTGACCTGTTGTCGGCGTCGGTGACGTTGGATCAGTTCACGATGATTGTTTCCGAGACGGGCTATATCCGGCACGTTTTAGCGCAGCGTCAGGGCGAGATTTTCGTGAACCGGTTCAATAACCGGCAGGCCTCGTTCAGCATCCAGGTTGTCGCGAAGGACCCGCGGAAGTTCGGGGACCTGATCACGGTATCAACCCCGTTGCCGTCGAGCTCTGGCGGGCGCACGTACCCCGCAACGTACCCGATCACGTACACGGGTGTTTCCGAGACGGGCGTTGTCAGGCTCACCAACACCGGCAACACCCAAGCGCCTGTGTGGCTCCGCGTTGACGGGCCAATCCCCGCAGGCGGGTGGACGGTAACACACATCGGCAAGAAACAAGCCCTCACGTTCGCCACCTCCCTCGCACTCACCTCGGGTGAGTTCGTGACTGTGGACATGGACCGCCGTGAAGTCCTCGCCCAAGGCCAAGCAGCACGCGCCGGCTACGTGACTTCCCGCGGCTGGTTCTCCCTTGACCCTGGCGATAACGACATTGCGTTCAGCGCTGCCGCGTACAGCGCTACCGCCCAACTGACGGTCACTACGAAGCCCTCTTGGAGCTAACCCATGACTATTACTTGCCAACCAATGGACGCCAGTGGTGGCGCCCCTACTTATTCGGCGTCAAATGAGCGCCAAGCGAACGCGCCCCTGTATGGGGGCGGGTCGGGGTTCTCGATGCGTGCCGTGCCGGGATTCCGTGTAGGTACGGGCTCGGGCATCCTGACGGCGACTTCTACGACGTGGACGTTGGGGCCGTGTTCTGCTGTTATCACGCCTAACGCGTCCTCGGTCCAGGGTTCGTATCGTTGGGCCTCTGACCAGAACGTGTCGGGGTCGGTGACGGCTGCGGATGCTACCTACGCCCGTAAGGACATCGTTTACATTCAGGTGAACGATTCGAGCGCTGGTGACGGTTCTGGCGCGCTCACGGCGCCTGTGTTGTATCTTGCGGGGACGCCCTCCGCGACCCCTGTCGCGCCTGACTTGCCGGCGCGGTCGTTCCTTGTTGGGACAATCACGGTCCCGGTCGCTGGCGGTGGTTCTCCTACTGCTGTTCTGAACACAGCGCGGTTTGTTGCTGCGGGCGGTATTCAGCCTGTCGCGGACGCGGCGGAACAGGCCACGCTTACCGCGTATGAGGGCCTGCGTATCGACCGGCTTGACCTTGACCGGGTGCTCCGTTACAACGGCTCCCGCTGGGTTGGTGGGCGCGCCTCGGTGACATTGGATTCGCTATACGCCCCGTTGGGGGCCGGGTACGCGGCGCCGCAGGTCACGCAGAACTCGGATGGTGACGTGATCTTCGAAGGTGCCTGGCAGCGAGCTACAGGCACGCTCACGATGCTCGCAAATACTCAGTACACCCTTGGGGCGGTGCCGTCTGGTTACCGTCCGATGACTAACAAGATGATCATCGTACCTACCTCTACGGCTATGGGCGGCTGGGGGCGGCTGTACGTGACTCCTGCCGGCGCGGTGACGTTCGAGACGCCTACCGCGTTTTCGTCTGTCGCTGCCGCGTCCACGTTCATCATCTGCGACGGAACCAGCTGGCCGACCACATGATCCCTCAATGGATAACTGACCTGATCCCCGTCGCCCCGTGGCTGGTCGCGATTCTCCTTGTGGGGCTCTTCCTATGGAGGGTAGGCCCGTCCCTGCGGAAGTGGGGCCGGTTCCTTGACCGCATCAACGGCGTCCCCGAAGACAAGAAATCCGGGCAGAAAGAGATTCCCGGCTTATTCGAGCGCATGGACCGGCAGGACGAGCTCCTGGAAACCATCCGGCATGAGCTGTTCCCGAACAGTGGGAAGTCTTTGCGGGACGCCGTTGACAAGCAGCATAAGCAGCTTGAGGACCACCTTGCACAGTGCCCACCCCCAACCACCACCATCAACGTCAACCCTCCCGGAGGAACACCATGACAAGCGGCTACATTCTGGTTGACGGCCCAAACCCATACACCCCACAGGGAACGTTCCCGCGTCGGGGCGGGGCGAAGCTGTCAGGCACGTGCATCGTGCACACGTCCGAGGGGAACTGGCGTGGCGGTGTTGACGCGCTCACCAACCTGGTTCGCTCCCGCACTGACTATGGGTGCTACCACCGCGCCTGCGACTGGCAGGACATAGCCGCCTACTACCCGTGGGAGTGGGAGACGTGGCAGGACTCCGAGACGAACAACTGGGCCGTTGGTATCTCCGCTGCGTGCAAGACAACGGACTGGGGCAACATGCCCGCCGATGTCGAGGAAGGCTTCTACCGGAACCTTGCGCTCATGGCCGCGGACTTCATCAATTACATGGCGTCGAAGGACATTCATGTCCCGCTGCGCCGCATCACTGGGGCGCAGGCCCGTGCCCGCGTTCCCGGGTTCGCCGCGCATGGCGACTCTGGCATTTCCCGTTCCGATCCAGGCGTGAACTTCGACTGGTCCCGGTTCTTCAAATACACCGCTGACGTTCTCAATGGCGCAGCATCCCCGAACACCGTCCAGGAGGACGAAATGAACGACGAAGACCGCCGCAAACTCAACGCCATCTACGACGCACTGTTCAACGGTGGAACGTCCATGCCTGAGGGTAAGCCCCTCAAGGACCTCATCCACGACAACTTCACCACCGTCAAGGCATCCCTTGGCCGGGTGGAAGAGAACACCAAGAAGGCCTAAATGCTGACCTCCATTCTCCGCACCGTCGTACCCGCACTATGGGGTTCCCTGATCGGGTGGCTGCTCTCCGTAGCCCCCGTGTTGGAGCCACTGCGTGAGCTCTTGCTGTCGCAGGCTGACGTTCTGGTCCCCATTCTCGGGGCAGTGATTATCGCCGCGTGGTACGCGCTCTGGCGCTGGCTGGAACCACTCCTGCCCGCATGGCTGGTCCGGGCCGTCCTCGGCTCCGCAAAAACGCCCGCCTACGAGGGCAAGCACGAAGCATAACAACTTAATCGGGAGGGTCCGCGTGACTTTGTCTTGGGTTGCCGTGAACGTCAACAACGGCCAAATGATCGCGGACCTCCCCGAACTCGACATGCGCGGCATGTTCGGGTGCACGATGATGCGCTACGAAACACAAACCGCGTCCCTCCCGGCACTGTCCGCCCCGCCGAACTGGCGGCAAGCGACCCGGCCCGGCGCCGTGTGGATCGTGTGCCTCGATGACGACGGAGCTACCCCGCTGTGGGGTGGCATGGTCATCGACCGGCGCACCAACCATGCAGGTCAGGTCGAGCTCTCCCTAGCAACCCCGGAAGCGTACTTTGACCGGCGTTTCGTGGGGAACCGAACCTATACCGGCACGGCACAAAACCTGATCGCGAAAGACCTTATCGAGTCCTACGTTGCAACAGCCGCCATGGCTGGCATCGCTATCCGGGTCCAGGTAGTTGGCAGCAACGGCACCGCACGGGACCGCGCCTACAAAGCCGTCGAGGACAAAACCGTGTACTCGGTGCTCGGCGACCTGGCTGGGGTTATTGGCGGTCCTGAATGGACTGTCGGGTGGGAGAACGTCAATAACCTCATCACACCCGTCTTTTATGTGGGTAACCGTATCGGCAAGTCCGCGCCGGCCGGTTTGAAACCTGCGGCGCAGTTTTACCTGCCCGGTTCGGTTACCACGGCTGAGCTGGGCGAGTCGTACACTTCCCAGTTGGGCGCTAACCGTGTCATTGCTGTTTCGTCTGGTGTTGATGATGCCCGCCCGCAGTCGTCGCAGAAAGCGAACGCGGCGGACATGCGCCCCGCGTTTGAGTACCGGTGGTCCCCGTCGACGTCTATCACGGACATAGCTACCCTTGACGCGCACGCTGATCGCGCCCTTGCTGCGATGAAAGACGGCGGCCTCGGTTTGGAAATTACAGCTAACCGTCCGGAGGCGCCGCGCCTCGGCAAGGACTGGTTTATCGGGGATGACATTGGATTCGACCTCACCGGACCAGCGTGGCCTGACGGGATTTACGGAACGGGCCGCTGCGTCGGTTGGCGCATGGACGCGGACACCATCCAGCCACTTATTGACGTGACATCCATCGGGGGTATCTAAATGCCGCAGCCTGGACAGCTAGGCGCCCAGTTCACGGGGGATGACTGGATCGCAAGGAAGCTCGCTGATTTTGAACGGTTGCTGCGCGAGTACGGTCCAGCGAACATTCTCGCCACCGCGGGAATCGGGGTTATCCCTGACGGAATCCTTGTCAACGGGCTCATGCAATTCAAACGCCCGGACGGGACCGTTGGTGTCAGTGTTGACCCGGCCACGGGCACTTTCGTCGCCTACGACGCAGCCGGGACAACACCGGTTGCCCGATTCGGGTCGCTGATCGAAACCGCCCCTACCGAGTATGGGGTTGAGGTGCTGGTTGGTTCGACGTGGGTTCGCCTTGGCAACCAGACCACCACATGGGACGCCGTATCCGGAAAGCCATCGACGTTCACTCCGTCAGCTCACACGCATGTTGGCGCTGACATCACCAGTGGGACGGTGCCGCAGGCTGACGGGTCGCAGTACGGGTGGACTAACAACGTCGCCGGGACCGAGTTTTACGCGGTGTGGGTGGGTAATGATGGCGGGTTCCACTTCGGCAGGAACGTCTCATCGGAACGGTACAAGGAAAACATCGTCACCCACCCGGTAGACCCGGAGAACGTCCTGGCTCTCCGACCTGTCCGTTACGACCGCAAAGCTACGTTCCGCTACCCGGAAGACTCGGACGGTAACCGGCTCATCGGCCCGGAACAGAAGATAGACGGCGCGAAAAACGAGTTCGGGCTGATCGCTGAGGAAGTCGCGCTCACCCTCCCCGAAATCGTCACCTATTACGGCGGGGTTGTGGACGGCGTCCGGTACGACCTATTGGGCGTCGCACTCCTACCCGTAGTGAAAGCCCAGCAAACACAGATCGACAAACTTACCGCCGCCGCGCGGGCTCACGGATGGGACGTTTAGCATGGCACGCCGCACATGGAATGACGGGGTTATCGGCAACACGCCACTATCCTCCGCCCGGTTGAATGACCTCGAGAACGACCTCGAAGCGGCATTGCTCGCCCTCGCCCGTACTCCCGAGGCCCTATTCTCTGGCGCCATCACCCGTGACACGAACGGGGCTCCCATCTCGGCGCAAGTCAAATGGCCTGACGGGGTAGCCGGGGTGTACTCAGGCACGGCATCAGTCACGTGGCCGGGAGCTATCAACTCGTACACGATTACCCGCGTCGGTTCACCAACGCGCACTTACACCCAGCCCGCAGTGACCCGTGACAGCAGCAACGGGGCCATCACCAACCGCCCGGACATCACGGTCAGCAGCTAGGAGAAACCCTTGGGAATCCTCGACGTAACGCCCACCATCCCGGACGTGATCGACAACGTCACCGCCGCAAGGATCAACGACGCTGGCAGTGCAACCAGCGCCGCGCTCGGCACTAAGTACGCTGCCAAGTCCGTTGAAACGACGAAGCTGGACAAAACGGAAGCCGCCGCGACCTACGCAACCCCAGCGACCGTGTCCACACAGGTAGCCGCGGAAGTTCCGCCGCACGTTTCCGCTTATATCGCCAACGACCCTACGGTTGTGGACTCAGCAGCGACCATGGCGCAGAACACGGCAGGCCTCATCCCCGTCTGGAAAGCATCGACCGCCTACGTCGCTGGGCAGCGCGTCATTGCACCAAACGGTGACATTGTGTCAGCGAAGGTGGACTTTACTTCCGGCGCCTCATACAGCGCCGCGAACTGGAACGCCTCCACACAAGACGGCAGGATCGCCGCTACGGAGACAGGCGTCGCCGCCGCACTCAAGAACCTCGGCACACCGGCTAACGGTACCGACGTAAACACGCTACAAACAACCGGCTACCACACCATCACATCCGGGGCCGTAGCTAACACCCTCATCAACCTCCCGGTCCTCTACCCCGGAGTGTTGGAAACGTTCCTGCCGTCCACGTCTGTCGGGTACCAGCGATACACTACGTTCGGCACAAAAGGCGGCGCGTCACCAAATACGGGCGTCTGGGTGCGGTTCCGTCAATCAACAACAACGTGGGATCGCTGGTGGGAGCTCGGAGAGGCGTTCCTTCGAGGGAACATCCCTACCGCATCACCAGTGGATCTGAACACTTTCACAACCCCCGGCGTGTTCACGGTCAACAACACCACCGCTGTCAACAACACCACCAATCTCCCCGCCGCGTTCCCTGGCGTACTAGAGAACCTCCGCACCTTCGGCGCCGTGATCGCCGTCCAACGGTACACTGTCTACGGGGTCAACGCGGCAGTCTATTGGCGGGTGTCCTCGGACGTATCCGGCAACTGGACGGCATGGAACAGGTTGGACAACCAAGCAGCGGCAACACCAGCGGTAGACACTGGCGCGTATGAACACCTCATGCGCGAAAACGACATGCGCCGTCGCAGATTCAACCGTGTCACCGCACCCGGCGTTGTTGTCTTGGTGTTGGACCACGGGCTTACCAACTTCAAGTCAACCATCTGGCCTCTACTTCAAGCCCGCAACATTCCGGTTACCATCGGTCTAAACCCTGGGCAAATGGCAGACGCCCAGAATAGCGGCGCTACATACGCTGATATCCAGTCGTGGGCTGCTACCGGGCTGGTGGAGCCGGCAAACCACTCCTACAACCATGTTGGCGGTACTACGAGCGCCCAGTTTGAGACTGAAATTCGTTCGTCCCGAGTTGAATTGGAAACGCAGCTCGGGCAGACCATCGACACGTGGGTACACCCCGGCAACGTCTTCGGCGACTTCACCGTCACCGCCGATAAAACCCTGTACTGGTCAACCGAGGCGGGCCGGAAAATCCTCGCCTGCCACGGAGCGGTCACCGGGCTACTCGACACAGGCACCCTGCCTATTGGCGTGAACAGCATCGGGGCCGCGGGACTATGGATTGACAATGACGCTTCAACCGTGGGCGTTCAAACCGCCGTCCAGAACGCGATAACTAAACAGGGCATCCAGATTGTGCGCCTGCATCCGCAGTTCTTGAACGACGCCGGAAAGCTGACCACGGCAGAACTCACTTCATTCTTGGACTGGATAGCATCCAAGGTGACAGCAGGCGACCTCAAGGCGCTGACCTTCCGCGACGCAATGAGTGCCACAAGGTAAGGAAACCGGAATGCCAAAGCACCGACTGACCACATATGCCAATGCCCAAAGGCAGGTAGATGAGGACGGTACGACTTATCTTGACGACGATGCCGCATTTGACTTGATGATGCGTATCGTTGGGGAAGACAAGGAGTTCCTAGACGCCCTCGCGCAGCAGTAGAACATATGGCCCCCGCTCATCTTCGGATGGGTGGGGGCCTTTCGTCGTCTCTAGTAGTTGTCTGTGCGGATGGTTATGGCTTTGCAGCCTTCAGGGATGAGTGCTTGTGCTCTGGTGAGCGCGGCCGTGTAGTCGGCGCCCACGGCGGACACATGCCCCTGTTCGCCCTCGCCGTTCTCAATAGTCAGGGTTACTTCCACGCCGGCAATCCTACGCCAGTGGGGGCTGCGGAGGTACTTTCAAATAGTCCCGTAAGCGTCCCGTAAATCATTTTGCAGCACCATTGACCCGCTCCGTTACTGGGATGCAAGGTTAGAGAACACATTCCGGTTCAAAGCCACCGTTAAAGGTTACTTGGTGTATTAGAATCCCGCGGCGAAGTCACAATTTCATAAGCACCCGCTAGCGGGCAGAACCGGCTCTGTTGCTTCCCGGAGCGCTGGCATACTCTCTCTACATGAGTCCAGACGCCTTGGTTGAAGACATCGCACACCTCTTGGAAGTCTGGGTAGCCGGGTGGACCGGCTGCCGGGGCTACGAATCACGGCAAGAGGGCCGTTTTCCTGCCGCGCTGCGCGCCGACAAGACAGGTGACTGGGAGTACTTTGCCCATGACCCTTCCGACGAGGAATTCGCTGCACTGGCTGCGAAAACCGCAGAAGCAGAGACCCGGATCCTGACGATCCTGACCAACGACGTTCAACGGTACAAGTACCTTGCCGAACAACACGGACTCAACGTCAACTCCGCTTCCCAGACCATGATGATCGTGGACATGGAGACCCAGGATGCCGAAGATCCCTGGCTTCCCGACGATGATCTTGAACTGGCCACCAGCGAGTCCAATGGCGTGCACTACGCCGTGGTCCATTCCGGTGAGCAGGTGGCCGCGAGCGGCCGGGTTTACGTGGTGAACGGCACAGCGGTGTTCGACAAGATCGTCACGGAGCCCGCCTTCCAGCGGCGCGGTTTGGGAACTTTCATCATGAAGGCACTGGCCGCCCAGGCTTTCTCGCACGACGTCGAGAACGGGCTGCTGCTGGCTTCGTTGGACGGGCAGAAGCTCTACTCCCACCTCGGTTGGGACGTGGTGTGCCACGTCCTCATGATGTCCGTGGGAAGCTCTGGAGGATCGGACCTTTCCGCGGAATGACAGAATGGGTTGGTGGCCACACCATCCCTGATCCCCTTGCTGAGCCGGACAACCGATCCGGAGCAACTTCGCCACGTCCACACCATCCCGGCGCGCAAAGCCGTCAACGAGCCGTGGCCCGAATGGGTGCATCCGGACATCGTTGCCGCCTACCAAGGCCTGGGAATCCAGGAACCGTACCGGCACCAGGTGCAGGCAGCGGGTCTGGCCCACTCCGGCCAACACGTGGTCATCGCCACGGGCACCGCCTCCGGGAAGTCCCTCGCCTACCAACTGCCCGCTTTGGATGCGATCCACAGGTCTGAGCTCCGGGTCCTGTCCGAACCCGGCAAACTCCACGACGACGGCGCCGTGGCTTTGTATCTGTCCCCCACCAAGGCTTTGGCCGCCGATCAGCTCGCTGCCGTGCGCTCGTTGCGCTTGCCGACGGTCCGCGCAGAAACCTACGACGGCGACACAGACCAGTCGTCCCGGCGCTGGATCCGTGATCATGCCAACCTGATCCTCGCCAACCCCGACATGCTGCACTTCGGCATCCTGCCCAACCACGAGTGGTGGGCCAAGTTCTTCCGTAGGCTGCGCTACGTCATTGTGGACGAGGCCCACAGCTACCGCGGGGTGTTCGGTTCCCACGTCGCCAACTTGATGAGGCGGTTGCGGAGGGTCTGCGCTTATTACGGCGCAGGTACGTCCTTTCCCGAGCCCGTCTTCATCGCCGCATCCGCAACGGCGTCGGACCCCGGCGTGTCCTTCGGCAGGCTCATCGGAGCCCCCGCCCGGGAAATTTCGGAGGACTGCTCTCCGCACGGTTCCACAACGGTAGCCTTCTGGGAGCCGGCCCTGACCGAACTCAAGGGCGAGAACGGCGCCAAACAGCGGCGGACGGCAGTGGCCGAAACCGCAGATATCCTGGCCAACCTTGTTTCGTCCCGCGTCCGTACCATCGCCTTCATCAAGTCCCGCCGCGGCGCTGAGTCCATCGCCTCGATCACCAAGCGGCTGTTGGACGAGGTGGACCCGAGCCTGCCTGCACGGGTGGCGGCCTACCGTTCGGGCTATTTGCCGGAGGAACGCCGGGCCCTGGAGCAAGCGCTGCGGTCGGGTCAATTGCTGGGCGTCTCCAGTACCTCGGCACTGGAACTGGGAATCGACATCTCCGGCCTCGACGCCGTGCTCGTTGCAGGATGGCCGGGCACCAGGGCATCGCTTTTCCAACAGATCGGGCGCGCGGGACGCGCCGGGCAGGACGCCTTGGCTGCGTTCGTGGCCAGCGACGATCCCTTGGATACCTACCTCGTGAACCACCCCCAGGCCATCTTCGACGTATCGGTGGAGGCCACGGTCTTTGATCCCGGAAATCCATACGTCCTCGGCCCCCATCTGTGTGCCGCTGCCGCGGAATTGCCCATTGGACCGGCCGAACTTGATCTGTTCGGGCCCAGCGCTGAGGGACTCCTCGACCGGCTGGTCATGCAGGGTTACCTCAGGAAGCGCCCTGCCGGTTGGTTCTGGACGCATTCGGAAAGCGCCGCCGGAATGGTCAATCTCCGGGCCGACGGTGGCGGCCCCGTGAGCATCGTGGATGCCGAAACCGGCTCCCTCCTGGGCACCATGGATTCGCCACAGACGCACTACCAGGCCCACACCGGCGCGATCTATGTCCATCAAGGCGAAAGCTACCTCGTGGAGGAGCTCAACGAGGGCGATCATTGCGTCATGGTCCGGCGGGTGAACCCCGATTTCTACACGACGGCAAGGGACGTCACCCAGATCGAGGTGCTGGATACGAACCGGTCCGTCCAATGGGGCGATGTCACCGCACACTTCGGGGAAGTCAAAGTGACCACGCAAGTGGTGTCCTTCCAACGCAAGGCCTTGATCTCCAACGAAATCCTCGGTGAAGAACCGTTGGACCTTGGAGCCAGGGAACTCTTCACCAAGGCCGTGTGGTTTGTTGTCGAAAACCGGTCCCTGAACAATGCCGGCCTGGTTGAAGCCCAGTTCCCGGGAGCCTTGCACGCCGCGGAACATGCTGCGATCGGGCTCCTGCCATTGGTCGCGTCCAGTGATCGATGGGACATTGGAGGCGTCTCCACGGCGCTGCATGCTGACACCGGGCTGCCCACCATCTTCGTCTACGACGGGCACCCCGGAGGAGCAGGCTTTGCGGAGCGCGGCTTCGAGAAGGCCAAAACCTGGCTCAGCGCCACACGGGATGCCATTGCCGCCTGCGAGTGCGACGCCGGCTGCCCGTCCTGTGTGCAGTCCCCCAAATGCGGGAACAAGAACAACCCGCTGGACAAGGCAGCCGCCATCACACTTCTGGATGTCCTGCTGAAGCAAGCCGTCTGATCCGGTGCTCCCGTGCCCGTCCTACCCTCCGCGGTCCTACCCGTGCCAGAGCCGCAGCCCCGCAGACGCTAGGGCGGCGGTCCGGCCCGTGCCCGTCCAGTGGCTTGGCCAAACAGGAACGGTTGCAGCAGCTCCGTACTGACCTCGACGATCCCTTCCCCCAATGTCCCGCAACGAGTAGTACGGGCACCGTGCTCCGCCGCGACAGCCGATGCGACGGAACACGGTTCTCCGCTGGTCAGCCCGCGAGCGGCATCGGCGGCCGCAAGAGCCGATAGGTCCGCAGCTGTTGCCGCCCGTGAAGCCATGACGCCGGCCTGGGCCAACAGCAGCAGTCCCGCCAGCAGCGCGCCCAGGACTGCGACGAGGCCAAGGGACAAGATTGTTCCGGATCCGCGCTCAGCGAGGAACGCTTCACAACATTTCTCTGAACCCGTACCTGCCCTTCGGGTCATTCCGGAGGTACGTCTCACTTTCCCGGTACCTCTTGGCGAGCTATGGCCGTAGCACTCAGATCCCACGGAATCAGTGGGCCGACCGCTCCCCCTGCCCGGGCGGTGGCGGTAACGGAAAACCAGTCTCCGTCGCTTCCCACGTGCACGCTTGCTTCCTCTCCACCGATGCGCTGGACGATCCCTTGCACCTCCCCCTCGGTTTCTCCGCGGGCCAGGGCCCGAGCGCCGGCGCGCGCAGCTTCCTCCAGACGCAGCTGGGTGATACCTGCTGCACCCGCGGCCAACAGAAAGGCCAACAGCAGGATCACCGCGGGCAAGGTCACCGCCAATTCGGCCGTCACGGCTCCGGATTCCCTGCCGTCCACGTCATCCCTGCCGGCCAACCGGGCCCGGAGGTGTTGCCTCATGGCAAAGAGAGCGCGGTTCGAATCAGGTTGAGCAGGAACCCACGAACTTCATCGCTGCGCAGGAGCACCACCAGCAGCCCGGCGAGTCCAACGGCAGCGAGGGTAGCGATGGCGTATTCGGCCGTAGCCATCCCCGCTTCACCGGCCATGACCCGCCTGCGCATCCTGCTGACCAGGGAACGTCCGGCCGGTGACGTTCCAGCCGATGACGTTCCGGCCGGTGAAGTTCCGATCCGTGAAGTTCCGGCCGATGACGCCACCTGTAGGGAAGGCACGCCTTCCGGGATGTGCTGCGCTTGCGGGATGTGCTGCGCTTGCGGGATGTGCGGCGCTTGCGAGGCGAGGGACGGGCTGGCGCCGGTCGTCTGTGCCAACGGCCGACGAGCTTCCCCGGCTGCCTGCGGCAGGGGCTTCCGACGTGCCTCCCCCTCTGCCTGCGAATTCCTGGCACCTCGTCTGGCCGTAAAGGCCCCAAAGACAAAACGGCCCTGACGCCGATGCGTTCGACGAGCTGGCGAAGAGCTGGTGATGATGGTCAAGACATTCCTCTCGTAGATCCGGAAGATTCCGGTAAGACGACTCTTCCGGTCCGCGGATTACCTTTGAAGATCCCCGTTCGTTCAAGTGGAAAACCCACTGCCTGCACCTTCTGTGGAGGAGCAGTGTGAGCCTCAACCCGGGGGAAGCATGGCGATGAGGACGGGCACCACCCCGAGGCAAATGAAGGCCGGAAGCGAGCACAGGCCAAGGGGAATAACGAGTTTGACCCCCAGGGCGGCCGCGCGTTTCTCTGCAGCACGGAACTGCTCACGGCGTTCCCGGGCGGCCTGGGCATACAGGATCGATGCCGAGGGCGCACCGGTAAGTGCTGCGAAAGCCAACGCGTCACGTATACGGGCCACTTCGGGAGGTTGGCGGCCAGGTGTACTCCACGCTGTTTCCCAGTCCGTTCCCAAGAACAACGCGGCCACCACAGGCCTCAGGGAGTCGCGAACAGGAGTGGTGGCACTCCGTGCAATGAGTTCCAAGGCCCGCCCGATTCCTGCCCCGGAGTCCAGCATCGAGGCCATCAGCTCGAGCATCATAGCGGGATCGCGCAAACCGTCCGCTGCGCTCTCGTGAAGCGGCGCGGCATGACCCACGGAAATTTCAGAGTTCCTGGTGTGCGGCGTTGCCGGATGCCCGGCGCCGGTGAGACTCAGTCGTCTGCGGAACTCCGCACGCGGCCGTCGACGTTTCCCGAAGCCCACCACGACTGCCAGAAGCAGGCCCGCAAGCACCAACAGGGACATACCGGACATCAATCAGCCCCCGCCGCCGCAACCAAGCGCGCCGACCACAGGCGGCCTGCCATGGTCAGCACCAGCCCCGAGACGAACGTCGCCGTGCCCATGACGTTACCCAGCAGGATCCCCACGGGATCCACTCCCAGGGCCATCCCGAGCAACAGCCCAAAGACGGGGAGCCACGACAGGAGCCGGACGGTTGCCTTGGGTCCCGCCAAGGCAGTCTGCCGGGCAGCCTCGGCGTCCTCTTCCGCTTCCAGCTGGGCAGCAAAGCGCGCCAATAGCCCGGCGAGCGGACACCCGCTGATCTCCGCGATGTCGAGGCACGCGGCCAACTCAATCCAAACCCGCCGTTCCTTGCTACCGCGCACGGGATACACCCGGGCACACGCGCTCCTAATTGCTTGGGCCGGGGAACTGCCCACTGCTGCTACTGCACGGGCCGCGGCCAGTATCTCCAAAGATTCGCCGGAGACTACGGATACAGCGCTTTGCCTTCCATCGCGGGAGGATCGGCGCCCAGGTACTCCCGTGCCACGGGGCATCGATGTATGCACGCGCCACAGCTCGTCCCACATCTGCAGGGGCGCCCGTCCGCCACGGAGAAGGGCAGCGAGCTGCTGCACCAGGACCACCATGGACACTGACGGGGTTCGTTCGGCAACGGCGCCCCTAAAACGGCCGGAAAGTCCTGCACGTTGCGCCCGCCCGGTTGCTGGCACGCCCGGCCCGGGTGGCGTTCCATCGCCAGGGTCAAGACGGCGTCGTATCCGCCGTGTGGCTGCATAAGCTCCCCGGAAGTGGAGAAGCACAGCAACAGTGGCGAACACGACGACGAACGCGGTACTCATGCATCAGCGCCGAGGGCCAAGCGTGCTGCCAGCAGCGGCCAGCCCGGACCGCGGGCCAGGCCGCTGTCCGTCAACGTCAGTGCAGGCACCACGGTCTGGCTGACACCAGCGTCGCTCACGATGCCAAGTGAGGAGACTCTTCGGCCCGTCTGCGAACGCTCCACGTGGATCACCAGATCCAAGGCACTGGCGACCTGCAACCGCACGGCCTCCGCGCTCAACCCTGCTAGCGCGCCCAATGCGATCAACCGTGCAGGGACCGCCTGGGCCGTATTGGCATGGATGGTCCCGCCCCCGCCCGTGTGACCGGTGTTCAGCGCGGTCAGAAGTTCACGGACCTCCGCTCCCCTGCATTCGCCCACGATCAGCCGGTCCGGCCGCATCCGGAGAGCCTGCCGCACCAATTCACCAAGATCCAGCGCGCCGCCCCCTTCAAGGTTTCCATGCCTGGACTCAAGGGTCACCACGTGGGGGTGGACGGGGTTGAGTTCGGCTGCGTCTTCGATCAGGACAAGTCGTTCGGAGGGATCGCTGAGGCCCAGCAAGCTGGACAGAAGGGTGGTCTTCCCCGAGCCTGTGGAGCCGCTGACGAGGAAGCTGAGGCGGTGCCTGATGATCGCCCTGAGAACGTCCTCTATCTCTTCGCAGAACATTCCTCCTGCCCGCAATTCGGTGATGGTGAATGTTTCTTCCCGCCGAATACGGATGGAGAGCAGGGTGCCAACGGTGGAGATGGGCGGGAGCACTGCATGCACCCGGTAGCCACCGCTGAGGCGAACGTCCACGCAGGGTGAGCCGTCGTCCAAGCGACGCCCGCCAGCGGCTACCAAACGTGAGGCAAGTGACCGTACTTGGGCTTCTGTGTCGAACCTGACGGCCGAGCGCTCCAAACCGCTGCCCCTGTCCAACCAGACGGAGTCGGGCGCGTTGACGAAGATGTCGGTGACCGCTGGATCGCGGACCAGGGGCTGCAGCGGACCCAGGCCGTTGAGTTCGGCGTTGATCGTCTCGGCCGCTTCCAAAGCCCCTGCTGTGCCAAGGAGCTTGCCGCTGGCTTGGACAGCTGCTGCCACGGTGGAAGGGGTGACGGGGCCGCGTCCTGCCAGCACCGACTCCCGAACTGTCTCGAGAAGGACCGCGTCAAGACGTCGGTGTTCCCGTCCGCGGTTGTCCCTTCGGTTCACCGGTCGCCACCGTTCAATCCAAGTGCCGCCTCGGCAAACCGCCTGACGGGCCGGCGCCGTCCAAGTTCCAGGAGGCGTCCCTGCTCCGTCCCGGCCCCTACACCACGGAGGTCCGGTACCACTCCTGCCAGCGGAATTCCCAGGGCATCGGCCACAAGGTGAGGGTCTGTTGGGTCCGATCCAGCGGCGCGGACAAGCAGCCCTGTGTCGGTAGGTGGCACCTCGTTGAGGACCCTTGCGGTTGCGACGGCGGATTTCAGGTGCGTTGTGGTGAGAAGCAGTATCCGGTCACAGTCCCAGGCGAACGCCTGCAATCCTTCCTGGTTCCGGGCAATGTCAATGACAGTCAGTTCGAATGCCCGGCGGGCCGCATCGAGAACGGCAGATGCGGAGGCCGGATCCGTGCTTTCGAACGGCTCGCGCCTACCGGGCCAGGACAAAAACGCGAAGCCTCCAGCCGTGGGCAGGGAGTCCCTGAACTGGCCGGGATCGATGCTGCCCCTTGTCGCGGCGAAGTCCGGCCACCTCAGTCCCGGCAGGGACTGGTCGCTGACAGCCAGTTCCACCCCGCCTCCCCACGGGTCACCGTCCACCAATAGGGTAGCGACGCCATGGTTGGCCGCGGCATGGGCCAACCAGATGGCTGCAGTCGTGGCGCCGGATCCTCCCCTCCCACCGACCACCCCCACCATGGTTCCGCCGGGCTCCGGGGCGCTGGCCAGGCTCAGGTGCTCGGCAAGCCATGCCGCGGCCTCCGGCAGCGCCGCAACACGCTCTGCTCCCAGGACCGCTGCCAGCCTCCACAATTCTTCGGCTTCGGCGGACCGGCCCAACAGGACTGCCGGGGCTCGCCTGCGTGGCGGCGTCTCCCTGACGTCACTGCCTACGATCAGAACATCGGCCGTGTCCCATCCCGAAAGCGCCTCTTCCACCCGTTCGACCGTGCGCAGCCTCCCGCCGGACGCAGCCACGATGCGCACGGCTTCATCCTGCAGGTATGGGTCGGCTGAAATGAGCAGGATGTCAGCGGCGGCAGGCGGTATCCAGGGGTCCCCTGAGGCTTCACTGTGTGGTGGTCGTGGCCGTTGTTGTCTTCTGCCCATGGAAGCCAGCCTCGCTTGTGTCCGGGCCGGGAAGTAAGGCTTGACCGGGCGTATGTGGACAAGCCCGGGACCCCGAGGCTGTGGAGGAACAGTCACCCGGGCTTTACAGGCCCTGCGCGTACAACGCGTCCCGCGCCGCAAGGCAGAATGGACTCCATGTATTTGTTGCTCGCCGCCCACCAGGACGGCGCAGCTATTCAGAGGATTTCCCCTTCCGGAAAGCCCACATCCGATGCGCGCCCCGTCACCAAAGGTGAGCTGCCCGGCGTCGTACGTGAACTGGAACTGCAGCGGCCCCGCTGGGTGTGGAGCCGCGCCCAGGATTGGTACCCCGAACTGCTGGCCCGGGGTGTTGAACTGGAGCGCTGCCATGACTTGGCGCTGTGCGGATCGATCCTCGCCAATTCCGCCCTGACCGCCCACACGGAGTACGCGAAGAACGCTGAAAAGCTCGTCCAGGATGACGACACAACCCCTGCCAGGGCCCTGCAACCGCCGCCCCCGCCAAGTACGCAAGGGGCCCTCTTCGAGGACATCAAACCCGTTGTGGCGGGCGTGGTTGAGTTGCGGAACGAGTTCGCCGCCCAGCAGGCCGCCCTAGCGGACGTCGATGATGCTGATCTATCCAAGCGGCTGCAGCTGCTCCTCGCCGCAGAATCGGCAGGCGCGATCATCGCCGTCGAAATGCAGCACGCCGGCGTTCCATGGCGCGAGGAACTGCATGAGCAGATCCTCACCGAAGCCCTTGGCCCGCGGCCTCCGCTGGGCCACCGGCCACCCGCGCTTGAGGCGCTGTGCAACGAGTTACGGCACATGCTCAATTCGCCCGCGTTGAACCCGGATTCGCCCCAGGACCTCATGCGGGCCCTGCACCGCAACGGCATCGAGGTCAAAAGCACCCGCAAGTGGGAACTCCAGCAGTCCGGCCACCCCGCCATCCAACCGCTGCTGGCGTACAAGCAACTGTCCCGCCTCCACACCGCCAATGGCTGGACCTGGCTGGATACCTGGGTTCGCGACGGACGCTTCCATCCCGAGTACGTAGTTGGCGGCGTCGTCTCCGGCCGTTGGGCGTCGCGGGGCGGCGGAGCCCTGCAAATTCCCAGGAACATCCGTGCGGCCGTCCATGCAGAACCCGGACACAAGCTCATTGTCGCCGACGCATCCCAGCTGGAACCGAGGGTTCTGGTGGCCTTGGCGCAGGACACGAAGATGGCGGAGGCCGCGCGGGACAAGGACCTGTATGCGGGCATCGCCGCGCAGGGGTTCGGCGGCGACCGCCAAAAAGCCAAGGTGGCGCTTCTGGGCGCAATATACGGAGCCACCACGGGTGAATCCGGCCGTTTGATGCCCCAGCTTGCCCGCACGTATCCGCGTGCTGTCGGCTTCGTTGAGCAGGCGGCGCGCGAAGGCGAGGCGGGGCGTACGGTGACCACCCGGCTGGGTCGCAGCAGTCCCGCGCCTTCCCTCGGTTGGTTGCGCAGCCAGCAGTCCACCACCGCCGAGGAACAGCGGCGGGCAGACACCATCGCACGCTCGCGCGGACGCTTCACCCGAAACTTCGTGGTGCAAGGTTCCGCGGCTGAGTGGGCTGCGTGCTGGCTGGCGGAATTACGACGCCGGTTGCGAACCTTCAGGGCAGAAGGACGTCCCTCGGGTGAACTCGTCTTTTTCCTGCACGACGAAGTGATGGTCCATGCCGCGGACGATGCGGTGGAGGCGTGCGTGGAGGCTATCCGGGAAGCAGCCGATGCCGCCAAGGAACTCATGTTCGGCCGGATTCCCGTGGAGTTCCCGGTGAGCATCGCCGTCGTCGACTCCTACGACAAAGCGAAGTAGCCCCGGCCTTGTAGCCCGCCGCATCACGGATGGAAACTGGCTGCATGGCTTCGGAAGTCCGCGAATCCCTGGACGCCTACCTCGCCTTTCAGATCGCCGAGGTGCAGCGTTCCATGCCCCTCATTTCGGCGGCCGACCAGGAAGCTGTCCACAGCGCCCGCCTCGCCTTGCGGCGGCTGCGGTCCGGGATTTCCTGCTTTGGCATCTTCCTGCCCCCTGCCCCGCCGGAGGCGCGCCACGGAATCAGGTGGCTTGCGACGTCCCTGGGTGAGGCGCGGGACCTGTTTGTCCTGGCCCAGCGCGTGAAGCTGTGGTTGGACGCCCCGGTGCCGTGGCGGTCGGCAGAGGTCCTCCGCACCGCCGTCGAGGGTCTGGTGGAGCGGAGCAACAGCATCGCCCGTCACGTTGCCGGCGATCTACGTGCCAGCAGGGCGATAACGGATTTTGCTGGCCTCCCGTCTCACGGAACGGGGCCGAATGGGCCCACCGACGGGCAAGCCATCGCCTGCCTGCACCGTCAGTGGGAGGTGATGCAGCAGCGAATCGCCGAAGCAGAGAAATCCCGCTCCGGCTCCGCACGAAATGAACTCCTCCACGACGCCCGGAAGGACGTCAAAAGACTCCGTTATGCCCTGGAGGCCGTTGCCGGGGCGCTCGGTCCCGGTTCCCTACTCATCCTTCAGCCGGCCGTTGCCCTCCAGCGGGTTCTCGGAGAACACCACGACGCCGTTGCGAGCCTGGCGTGGATGGACACCCTCGCCGTGGACCGGGGAATTGACGCATCGGACCTGGACCAGCTTCGCCACATGGAAGCACGGCGCTTGGAAGAAGCAGAGAGGGAGTACAGCCGGACCCTGCTGGAAACACCTGTTCCCGCACCGGGAGCCGTGCTTTCATCTGACGGCGCAATACCCGCCGTTCGGCTCCAGGACCAGTCATAAGACGCTTTGTGATGGACCATGACCACCCCAATGACGGGTACTCGGAAGTAACTTTAATTCCTCGCCGCTTCTGGATACGGTCTCTTGTGTGGCCTGCAACACAAGGTCACTCAACGTATGCAAAGACGCATTTTGACAAGGGGGATCAGCGATGGCTGGCAGATTCGTAATTGTTCGGGACGACGACGGCGCGTACCGCTTCCGCCTTACGGCAGCGGACGGAACCGTGGTGGCGGAATCGCCCGCATACAAGCACCTGAAGGGCGTCGTGGAAGGCATCCACGCGGTACGCGAAAACGCAGCAACGGGACTGATCGTGGACCGTTCAAGCACTGCCCGGGAGGCAGCCTGACATAGCCGTGGGACTGCCAGGGGCAGGGTTGGCAAGCGTCAGAGATCGACGTCGTAAAGCTTGCCTTCGTCCCAAGGCACGGTCCAGCCGAGCTCATCGAACAGCCCGCTGAGGACCATGCCCGTGAACCCCCAGACCAGGACGCCGTTCACCGTGAAACCAGGACTGGTGAAGGTGCGTCCCATGCGGCTGATGGTGGCCGTCACCCGGTTGGCGGGATCCAGCAAGTCCCGGACAGGAACGCGGAACACCTGCGCGGATTCGGCGTAATCCACTACACCCACCGGTGACGGGGAGTCCCACCAGGCCACAACGGGAGTGACCCGGAAGTTGCTGCGCGTGATGCCCAACTCCGGGATCACTCCCAGAACACGTACTCCTGCGACGTCCAGTCCGGTCTCCTCAACGGCTTCCCGGAGGGCGGCAGCAACCACTGATTCATCCTCGGGGTCCACGCTGCCACCCGGGAAAGCCACTTGGCCTGGATGGTCGTCCAAGGTATGTGCCCGTTCCAAAAGGAGGACATCGAGGTCTGCCGGTGCAATGGGACGATCCGATTCGGCCGGGACATCGTCCAGCTTTCCAAAGAGCATCAACACCGCCGCAGGCCTGTTCGTCTCGGCGCTGACCGGCAGCTTGGCCCACTGCCCGGCGTGGCTTTGCCCACCATCCTCGAAACGGGCAACCAGCGCTGACAAATCCTCAAACGCCGTCAACGGGCCTCCTCTGGGACTCCATCCGGATCTCGGCGGCCCGGTGTGTTTCTGCCAGCAACTGCTCCAGCAATGCATCGTTGCCGGGCGCCAACTCGTATTTAAGCAGCTTCGCGGCTTTGACCGGATCTGTTTCGCCGTCACCGTAGCTAGGGCACAAGCTCGCCACCGGGCACGCCCCGCAAGCCGGTTTCTTCGCGTGGCAGATCCTCCGGCCGTGGAACACCACACGGTGGGACAACATGGTCCAATCGCGCGGCTCGAACAACTCTGCAACGTCGAACTCAACCTTGACCGGATCCTCCGATGCGGTCCACCCGAACCGCCTTGCCAGGCGGCCGAAGTGGGTATCCACCGTGATACCGGGGACTCCGAAGGCATTGCCCAGGACCACGTTGGCAGTCTTCCGGCCAACGCCGGGCAGGGTTACCAGATCCTCCAGGCGGCCGGGGACCTGCCCGTCGAACTCGTCCACCAGCCGGTTGCATAGGGCGAGGACGTTCCGGGCCTTGGCACGGAAGAACCCCGTGGGTTGCAGGATGGTCTCAAGTTCGACGGGGTCTGCTTCCGCCATGGAACGGGCGTCCGGGTAGCGGGCAAACAGGATCTTGGTGACCTGATTTACCAGGACATCCGTGGTTTGGGCAGAAAGGACCGTGGCCACCACAAGCTCAAAGGGGTTGCGGAAGTCCAGCTCGGCATGTGCGTACGGATACTTCTCCGCGAGCACCCTGTTGATCTTGCGTGCGCGGCGCTTGAGCGCGAGCGGGGAACCAGCGTCAGTGATGGCCACGGCGTCCTGCTAACCGCGTTCGATGTTGCTGAGCTCCCTGAGGACCCCAAGCTTGCCGTCGGTGTCCTGCACCAGGAACTCATGGCCGCGGTCCTCGAGAGCCAACACCCAACCACCGGGTTGAATGACGAACGCAGGAGCGCCGGTCCTCTGGTCATAGGCCGTTCGCGGCTGGGCTACGGCGAACCAGAAAGCCTCGTAGTGCGGCGCGTCCTGGGACTCGTCGGGTCGGCTCGCGGGATCCACTGTTGCGCCGATGGAGTCGCTGACGGTCCGGGTGTCGGACGAAACGATCGGCGTCGCCATGGTCGCTGCCCATGGACGTTCATTGGATTGCTGCTGGGCGGCCGGCTGGCCGACCTGTTCGGCCGCAGCCTGTCGGGATGCTGCCTGCTGCGCAGCTGCTTCCTGGGCGGCTCCCGGCTGGGTGGTTCCCGGTTGGGCGGCCGCCGGCTGGGTGGCTGACGGTTCGGCGGCTGACGGTTGGCCGGCTGCAGGCTGGGCGGTTCCCGGCTGGGCAGCTGCAGGCTGGGCGGTTCCCCGCTGGGCAGCTGCAGGCTGATCGCCGCCTTGGGCTGCAGCGGCGGGAGTACCGGCCGCGGTTCCGAGGGCTGCGGAGGAATTGCCGGGCTCCCGGGAGGCAGGTTCCTGCGCACCTTGCTGCGGGCCCCGCGCGGACTGGTCTGCGGTCCTCGGCGCTGCTTGCGTCGCCGGCGCAGAGTGGGTCGCAGGCGTGTGGGCGGAAGGCTGCTGGCTCCCGGTCTGCTGCGCAACAGGCGTCTGCTGCGGAACAGGGGCCTGCGCACCCGAAGCCGAGGCCGAACCGGTGAATCCGGGGACTGCCGGGCCAACACCGGACTTGCCGTCCTTGGGCACCTTCGGTGCCTTGGGCGCAGCCGGTTTGCGGATGGTAACAGCGGCTTGCCGGGCCACGACGTGCGCTGGTGTTTCGGCACGGCCCTTGAAGTCGACCGAGAGGAAGGGAAGGTGCGGCCCAAGGACCGTGGCGGCAAGCAGGCCCACGGAGCCCACGAGGCCCAGCAAAACGCTGCCGTTAAAGGAGTCCGCGATCGTCAGGAAAAACAGGGGCAAGGCAAAGGCAGCGGTGACTGAGGCGAACTGGTCAATGGACAGGGAGCCGATGCGGATGTTGGTGCCGGGCTGGAGGCGACGTGCCACAAAAAGTGCGGCAACCACCAGCGGAAGGATGACCCCCAACAAGAGGAAGAACAGGTTGCCCAGGTTCCACAGGTTGTAGCGACCGCCAAACATGGGAAGCAGCGACGCAATGAACATCAACAGGACGGAACCAAAGACCGTCAAGTCCCTGACCGTGAACGGACCGGCGACGGCTTCAAACTTGCCGGCTGCCCCGGACGTGGTTGCCGTGCTGTCAGGTGTGGCCGTTCCAGCGTTGGTGTCCGTTCCCGAGGATTGCGAGTCGTGCGGGCCTGGTCTCAGCTGGTTCATCTAATCTCCTTCGTGCGGCGTCGTCCTGGGCAGTCCGGACCGGCTGTTCCGCGGCATTCCGCAGCCCAACCTGACACGCCTCTGGCGTCCCCAAGACTTATTCAGCCTATGCCACCCCACAGACACTGACCTAGCCAAAAACGGTCCTCCGGCTTCGCCCTCAGCAAACTCAAAGGCTACTTACGGATGGGCGCAGGAATGCGTGGCCCGCGACCAGCGAAACGAGTAACGCCGTCGTCGTCATGAAAGCGGTTCCCAGCCACCCAACGCGCCATTCGGCGCCAAATTCTTACCGCTCACTGACGCATTTGTGATGACGCACACGTAGGACCTCTCGAAAGGGATAGTGTTGATGGCGGACAGCGCTGCAGCCCCCGCCCAGGGCCAGTACGACGCCGGAAAACGGCTTGTGCGGGACCCCGCGGACGGCGGTTGCGGCTTAGATCGCGATGAATGATGAGGTTCACATGTCCCAGGACACCACCGGATCAACGGCAACCGCAGCACCTTCGGCCGCCGGGGGCCAGACCCGCCAGGATGCCCTTGAAAACCTGCTTCAGGAGAACCGTAAGTTTGCGCCGTCTGCGGAGTTCGCGGCGAATGCGGTGGTTTCGGCTGATGAGTACGCTAAAGCTGATGCGGACCGGCCTGCGTTCTGGGCGAATAAGGCGCGTGAGCTTCTGACGTGGAGCAAGGACTTCGATCAGGCGCTGGATTGGTCCAACCCGCCGTTTGCAAAGTGGTTCGTTGGCGGGGAGGTCAATGCCGCTTACAACGCCCTGGACCGGCACGTGGAGAATGGCCTGGGCGACCGGGTAGCGATCTACTTCGAGGGCGAACCGGGCGATACCCGCACGTACACGTACGCGGAGCTCACCGAAGAGGTGAAGAAAGCCGCGAACGCTTTCGAGTCCCTGGGCGTTGCCAAGGGCGACCGGGTGGCCGTGTACCTGCCGATGATTCCCGAGGCCGTCATCACCATGCTTGCCTGCGCCCGGATCGGCGCGGTCCACTCCGTGGTCTTCGGAGGGTTCTCCGCTGATGCTTTGCGGTCCAGGATCGAGGACGCCGAGGCCAAGCTCGTGGTCACCGCCGACGGCACGTACCGCCGCGGCAAGCCCTCCCCGCTCAAGCCCGCCGTGGACGAAGCACTCTCTGCTATGGAAAACGGCGACGGCCACTCAGTGAACAACGTGGTTGTGGTTAAGCGCAACGGCGAAGACGTCAACTGGGTGGACGGCCGCGACCTCTGGTGGTCCGAAACGGTTGATAAGGCACCCAGCGAGCACACCGCCGTCGGGCACGATTCCGAGCACCCGCTGTTCATCCTTTACACCTCCGGCACCACGGGCAAGCCCAAGGGCATCCTGCACACCACCGGCGGCTACCTGACCCAGACCGCCTACACGCACAGGGCCGTATTCGATCTGCACCCGGAAACGGACGTGTACTGGTGCACCGCCGACGTCGGCTGGGTCACCGGGCATTCGTACGTAACCTACGCCCCGCTTATCAACGGCGCCACCCAGCTCATGTACGAAGGCACCCCGGACTCCCCGCACCAGGGCCGCTGGTGGGAAATCGCCGAAAAGTACAAGGTCTCCATCCTCTACACCGCCCCCACGGCCATCCGTACGTTCATGAAGTGGGGACGCGAGATCCCTGCCAAGTACGATCTCTCCGCCATCCGGGTCCTGGGCTCCGTGGGCGAACCCATCAACCCCGAAGCCTGGATGTGGTACCGCGAGGTCATCGGCGGCAACGGCGGCAAGAAAGCCAATCCAGCCCCGATCGTGGACACCTGGTGGCAAACCGAAACCGGTGCCCAGATGATCGCCCCGCTTCCCGGGGTCACCTCCACCAAACCCGGCTCCGCCCAGGTTCCCCTGCCCGGCATCGCCGTGGACGTCGTGGACGAAAACGGCGCCTCGGTGGCCAACGGCGAGGGCGGCTACCTCGTGGTCCGCGAACCGTGGCCCTCCATGCTCCGCGGCATCTGGGGCGACCCGGAACGGTTCAAGGACACCTACTGGTCCCGGTTCGAAGCCATGTACTTCGCGGGGGACGGCGCCAAGAAGGACGAAGACGGCGACGTCTGGCTGCTGGGCCGCGTGGATGACGTCATGAACGTCTCCGGCCACCGTCTCTCCACCACCGAAATCGAATCGGCCTTGGTCTCCCACCCCGCTGTTGCTGAAGCAGCCGTGGTCGGTGCCGCGGACGACACCACCGGACAGGCCGTCGTCGCGTTCGTCATCCTTCGCGGTGACGCCACCAACAAGGGCGACGAAACCGTGCTGGAACTGCGCAACCACGTGGGCAAGGAAATCGGTCCCATCGCCAAGCCCAAGCAACTGCTCATCGTGCCGGAACTGCCCAAGACCCGCTCCGGCAAGATCGTCCGCCGCCTCCTCAAGGACATCGCAGAAGGCCGCGACACCGGAGACGCCACCACCCTGGCCGACCCCTCGATCATGAACCATATCGCCGAGTCGCTGCGCAAGTAACGTCCCTTCCCTGCCGGGAACCACGGCGCCGCCCACCACACCAGGTGAGCGGCGCCGTCGTCGTTCTGTGCACTCAGCCAACGGAACCCGCCCTAGACTGTAGCCAGACGACTCCCTCCCTCGAGGCCCCCCAAGAAAGGCCCTGATGCTTCAGGCAGCACGCCACTCCGCCATCCTCGAAGCCGTGCAACGCGAACGCGTGGTGCGTGTCTCGGATCTGGCCCAGTTGTTGGGCGTTTCCCCCATGACGGTCCGTCGGGACATTGAAGCCCTGGAAGAAACCGGGCGTGTTGAGCGCATCCATGGCGGCGCCAAGCTTCCCGGAGATGCGGGCACCCACGAACCCGGCTTTGAACTGAAGTCCACCCGGCTGATGTCCGAGAAGCATGCCATTGCCGTTGAGGCGGCCACACTGGTGCACGAGGGCATGGCCGTCGGGCTCAGCGCCGGGACAACCACGTGGGCGCTGGCCCAGGAGCTCGTCCACGGCCCTCGCATCACGGTGGTGACCAACTCTGTCCGGATTGCGGATCTGTTCCACCACGGCGCGTCGTCCGGTCCGGGACGGTTCGGCTCCACAGTGATTCTGATCGGCGGCGAGCGCACGCCGTCGGATGCCCTGGTAGGCCCGATCGCAACGTCATCGCTGAAGCAGCTGCATTTGGACGCGCTGTTCCTCGGCGTGCACGGCATGGATGCGCAGGCCGGCTTCACCACGCCCAACCTGCTTGAAGCCGAAACCAACCGGGCCTTCATGGCATCGGCCCGCAGCACCGTGGTCCTGGCCGACCACAGCAAATGGGGTGTTGTAGGCATCGCTTCCATAGCTGCCCTTGAGGAGGCGGACGAACTTATCACCGACTCCCTGCTCGGTGACGATGCCCGCAAGGTGCTGGCCGAGAATGTGGCCAAGCTCCGGATCGCCGGCGCACCCAACTAGGTCGCATTTGTGCGCGTTCTGAGCCTTCACAACGCGCTCAGCTGCGACCTGGATGGGTCTCATACCGCGGGTGGAGGCCCGACGACGGAGTTCAGCCGGCGGACTGATGCCCCGGAACCCCGGGCTTGGGGATGCTGGAATCATGAACGCCATCCTCCACGCCCAGCAACTCACCAAGCACTACCCCGGCGGCGTCGCCCTTGACCACGTTGACTTCACCGCGCAGGCGGGCGAGTCGATCGCGATCATCGGGCCGTCCGGTTCGGGGAAGACCACCCTTCTGCACTGCCTCGCCGGAATTTTGAGGCCCGACGCCGGTTCGGTCACCTTGGGGCGGCAGGCGGGCGCGCTCGATTTGCGCACCTTGTCCGACGCTGAGTTGTCCAAGCTCCGCCGCGAGGAGTTCGGATTCGTCTTCCAGCAGGGCATGCTGCTACCGGAATTGACCGCCGTGGAAAACGTCGCTCTCCCGCTCATGCTTGCTGGCACGGACCGGCGCACATCTGAGTCGCGTGCCGCCGAGTGGTTGGCCGCCTTGGGATTGGCGGGCAAGGAGAGGCGTCGCCTCGGCGAATTGTCCGGCGGCCAAGTGCAGCGGGTGGCGATCGCGCGGGCACAGGTGACAGGAGCCCGGGTGGTTTTCGCGGATGAACCCACTGGAGCTTTGGACTCTGCGACATCCAGCGAGGTACTCGACGTGCTGCTTCGCTCCGTGGCCGCCAACGGGCGCACGTTGTTGGTGGTGACGCACGATCCCAATGTCGCCGAACGCTGCGGGCGTGTAGTGGAGCTGTGGGACGGTCGGATCATTGCGGACAGCGCGGGATTGGGCAGCACTGCAGCTTCCGGCAACTACAACTTCAAGGGTGCCTTCAATGTCTAGCCTCAGCATGGCTCTCCGGCTGACGCCGTACATTGCGCGCAGCAAGGGCAATATCCGTGATTCGGGCCTTCACGAGACCGGACTGCCGGTCCTTGCGTTTGGAACCGTCACTGCGCTGCTGCTTACCGTTGCGGCGGGCTCGCAGGTTTTCTGGACTTGGACGGACGGTCTCGCAGGCACTTACCAAGCGTTGGCCGTCGTCGCAATGGTCCTCCTTGTTATCCCGCTGCTGACCTTGGGCGGGTCGGCTGCCCGCCTTGCCGCCCGCCGTCGGGATGACCGGCTGGCGTCCCTGCGGCTGCTTGGGGCGAACAGCGCCACCGTGGTCTGGATGACAGTCATCGAGTCCACCGTCCTGGCCGCTGTAGGGGCCTTGGCCGGGGCGTCGCTGTACGCCGTTGTGGCACCGTTCCTCGGGTTGATCCAGTTCAGGGGACAGGCAATCGGCACTCATGCATGGTTGTCGATCCCGTCGATTCTGGCTTGCGTCCTTGCCGTCTGCCTCATTGCCGCGGTCAGCGCGGCGCTCGGGCTGCGGAAAGTGGTGGTGACTCCGTTGGGCGTACGAACACGGCAAACGACCTACGGGGCCCACTGGGTTCGCGGACTCGTGGCGGTTCTGGTGGTGGTTGCCGGAGTGGTGGCCATGGGCATGCTCAGCAGTTTTGGCACGTTCATCGTGATCCTCGGCGTGATGGCCGGATGTTTCGGCATGGCGTTGCTGGCCCTCAATCTGATGGGGCCCTGGGTTCTGAAGTTGCAGGCGATGTCGCAGCTGAAGCGCGCCAGACAGCCCGAACAGCTTCTCGCGGCACGGACCGTGCTGGATAACCCGAAGGAATCGTGGCGCCAAGTAGGCGGCGTCGCCATGACGAGCTTCGTAGGCGTGTTTGTGGGGGTCGGGATGGCCGTGGCGGACTCCATGGGCAGTGGGGCCGCGGACGAAACCACACTCTTGGTCCGGGATATCAACACCGGCGTCATGATCACCTTGCTGGGTAGCTTTCTGATGGTTGCCTGCTCGGCCGGGGTCAACCAGGCGTCCTCGGTGTTGGACAGGGCGGCCATTTTGGTTGCCCTGGACCGAGTGGGCATGCCCCGCAAGCTCATGGTGAGTGCGCGGGTCAGGGCCGTGATGTCACCGCTGCTTCTGGTGGCGGGTATCTCGGCGACGGCAGCTGGTGCCTTGGTGCTGCCGTTGGCGGGCCCGACATTGCTGACCCGGCCGGTGGTCTTCCTGACCATAGGCTCGGTGTTCGCCGTCGGCTTCCTCTTGGTGCGGCTGGCCGTTGCTGCCGGTACGGCACAGATCAACCGGGTGCTGTCCCGCCCGGCGCGCTACGCCAGCGTGGATTCGTAGCCGGCCTCCCCTACCGACGCTCTATCACTTTCCGCAGCGTTCAGGCCGACCCTCTATCACTTCCTTGAGAGGAGTGATAGAGGGAAGCCCTCAACGGGTGATGATGTGACAGAGGACCGCCCGGGAAGGGGGTGGGACGTGAGAGAGGAAGCTAGGGGCAACCGCAGGACTGCCGGATGATCAGTTCGGTGGGCAGGATGTGGTGCTGGAGCTCCTCCGCACGGTTCGCGCCCACGAGTGACCGGACCGCGGCCTCGGCCATTGCCTCGATGGGTTGCGAAACGGTGGTCAGCGCCGGCCAGCTGTACTCGGCGTCGAGGGAACCGTCGAAGGAGACCAGCGCGATGTCCGCGGGAACCCGCACGCCGGCTTCGTGGAATGCGCGCAGTATGCCGATAGCCTGCATGTCACTGCTGGCAAAGATCGCCGTTGGCCGGTTGGCCATGGCCAGGAACCGCTTGCCCACCTCGTAGCCGCCGGGCCTGCTGAATTCCCCGTGTATCAGCGGTCCGTCGGGCAGCCCTGCCGCACGCAACGCGGCCAGCCAGCCAGCCTCACGCCCGTCCAATTGATTGCCGGTATTGGTGCCGATCGCCAGGCCGATGCTGGTGTGGCCGTGGCCGATCAAATGCTCCACGGCAGCACGGGCACCTGCTTCCAAATCCACTCCGACGCTACTGAAACCGGGAGGCGAACCCAGGTTGTTCAGCAGCACCGACGGAATGTCGGTGGCCTCCAGGTCCGTCAGGTCCGGGTCGAAAACACAGCTTGCCAGGAAAACCCCGTCCACCTGCCGCGCCGCCAAGGTGTGGATGTTTTTGCGTTCACGGGTCAGGCTGCCGTTCGAGTTGGCGAGCACCATGCCGTAGCCCAGCGCGGCGGCAGCTTCTTCCACGGCATGCGCCAGATGGGTAAAAAACGGGTTCGTGTTGTCCGGAACCACCACGCCGATAGTCTCGCTCGACCCCAGCTTCAACGCCCGCGCAGCCGCGTTGGGCCGGTATCCGAGGATTCGGATGGCGTCCCGCACCTTGGCTTCGGTGGCCGGCGCCACGTTCTTGGGACCGCCGTTCACAACGTAACTCACGACGGCGGTACTCACCCCGGCGTACCGGGCCACGTCCTTGCGGGTCACAGGGCCGCGCGGGGTTTGTACAGCAGAGGTCATGGGGTAAATGCTAGCTACATCGCAGGAGCGTCGCCGAAGTCCGTGATGGGAAGGCGCTCGCCTCCGCGCAACGCGGACTGGTGCGCCACGATGCCGGGAAGGGTATACCGCGCAGCAACCCAGGCATTGACGGGTGGCAGCTGGTTCTTGTTGACGGCAGTGACGAAGTCGTCCACGAGGAACTGATGGCTGCCCTCGTGGCCGTTGGGGGCACCGAGGAACTCCTGCGGAAGCCGGGCCGGCTCGTGGACGGGCGCAAGGCCGGAGATGAAAGCGCCCCGAAGTTCAGGGGCCACGCCAGCCAGGGTGGGATCGTCAGGTGACATGGAGGGTTTCGTTTCAACCTGGTCCGAGACATCGGTGACGCCCTGTTTGTCCTGCCACAGTGTGGTGGTCGCGAGCTGTTCGAAGCTTGCCTCGGTGCCGAAATAGCGGAACCGTGACTCCCGGATGTGGGAGGGATACCCCACCCGGCGCATCTCATTGGTGCGCATCGCACCGCCGTCGTTCATTTCGAACAGGGCCGTTGCGTTGGAAAAGTCGTTGGTGAACATGCTCACGTCCTTGTCGAAGACCCCGTCGTTCCGGTGGTCCTTGATACCGATGCAACTGACGCTGACCGCATGGCCGGGGACAGCACCCAGAACCCCGCCGATTGCGTGGGTGGGATACAGCATGGGCGGGTAGCTGGCGGTCTCTTTCCAACGCTCGCCGCCGCTGTACTGGTAGGCCTCATAGAAACCAAGGTCCATGTCATGGACGTAGTCCCCCTCGGTGTAGAAAATGCGGCCGAACTTTCCGGCTTCCTGCTGTTTCCTGGCGAAGACCGTGGCGGGGTTGTAATAACTCGTTTCACCCATCATGTAGACGAGCTTGGTTTCCCGGACGGCGGTGATGATGCGCTCGATTTCTTCCTCGGAAACGGCCATCGGCACGGCGGAGTAGACGTGCTTTCCGGCGCGCAGCGCCCGTTCAACCAAAAGGCCATGCGTCCATCGCTGGGTAAAGATAGCGACCGCATCGACGTCGGAGGCCAGCAGTTCGTTGAAGGAGGCCATGGTGCCGTCCAAGCTCCATTGCTCCCGGGCGGCCAGCGCCCTCTCGGGGCGTTCATCCACCGCGTAGACCGCGCTGACACCGGGGTGGAGCTTGAACAAGTGCGCGAATTGGCCGCCGAACTGGCCGACGCCCAAGACACCAATCGAAAACGACATTTTGCCCTCCTGAGCTGCGTTGCCTGGGATTGAGGCGCCCGTAGAAGGGCGTGATGCGAGTCTCCCACCACTATCTACTCGAGTCAACTAAGGAGGCTTATCACATCAATAAACTAGGCAAGACCTTGCTTAACAAGTTTCTACTCGTGTAGATTCAGCAGCGTTGTTACCCGCATCACAGTCAGGAAGTGTCGACGATGACCACACTCACCAAGCCTCCGGCCAGCGCAGCCAAGCGCTCCGGACGCAAGCAGGGGCCCGGGAACGCACCCGTCAAACGCAGCATTACCAGCCGCCTCGGCGACCTTCGGATCGCAATCCTCTTCATCCTTCCGGCGATGGTTGGCTTCGTGGCCTTCTTCCTGGTCCCCACCATCCGCGGCATCTACCTCAGCTTCACGGAATACAGCATCCTGGGTGAGCCGACGTGGATCGGGACTAAGAACTACTCGGCACTCTTCCAGGACGAACTGTTCTGGAACGCCATGGGAGTCACCCTCCAGTACGTGGCGCTCAACATCGGATTCCAGACCGTCATCGCGCTGGGTCTCGCGCTGCTGATGCACCGGGTAGCGAAATCCACTTTCATCCGTGGCGCCCTGCTGCTGCCGTTCCTGGTAGCCAACGTCATCGTGGCACTTGTGTGGTTCTGGATGCTGGACTACCAACTGGGCATCGTCAATGAAGTCATGAGCTGGATCGGACTCCCCCGGGTGGCTTTCTTCGGCAGCGAACAGTGGGCCATTCCCACCATCGCCTTCGTGAATGTGTGGCGGCACATGGGCTACACGGCGCTGTTGATCTTTGCCGGCCTACAGTCCATTCCCAACCACCTGTACGAGGTAGCAAACCTCGACGGCGCCTCACCCACCCGGACGTTCTGGAGCATCACCATGCCCCTGCTCCGGCCCGTGCTGGTTCTGGTGCTGGTGGTCACTGTCATCGGATCGTTCCAGGTCTTCGACACCGTGGCCGTCACCACCAACGGCGGGCCCGTCAACGCCTCCCGCGTGATCCAGATGTACATCTACCAAAAAGCCTTCGGCGAGTCGGACTTCGGCTACGCCTCCGCACTGTCCGTCATCCTGTTCATCATTCTCGCCCTGGTGGCCTTCATCCAGATGAAGTTCCTCAAGGGCAACGAATCGGACCTGGACTAAGGAACCGCAATGACAAGCTCAATCCTGCCTGAAACCCGCACGCCGTCCCGGAAGAAGCCCCTGAATTGGCGCCGCATCGGCGCGTGGGTGCTGGTCGCCGTCGCCGTCGCCGTGACCATTGCCCCTTTCTACTGGATGCTGCGCACGGCACTTTCCAGCAACGGCGCCCTAGCCTCCAACTCGGGCAACCTCCTCCCCGCCGAGTTCAGCTGGGGCGCCTTCAAACGGGTCCTTGGCCTTCAAACCACCGAGGAAGCGATCGCCGAAGGCGGCTCCGGCGCCGCCATCAACTTCTGGCTTTACCTGAGGAACTCGATCGTCTTTGCCACGGTCACCACGGTGGCGCAGGTGTTCTTCAGCGCGATGGCCGCCTACGCCTTCGCCCGGCTTCGCTGGCCCGGACGGAACAAGGTCTTCGGCCTGTTCCTCACCACCATGATGGTCCCGCCCATCTTCACCGCCCTGCCCAATTTCCTCATGATCAAGAACCTCGGGCTACTCAACACCATGGCCGGCATGACCCTCCCGTTCCTGTTCATGACGCCGTTTGCGATCTTCTTCCTCCGCCAGTTCTTCCTGGGCATGTCCCGCGAGGTGGAGGAAGCGGCCATGCTCGACGGCGCCAAGCACCTGAGGATCTTCTTCCAGATTGTGCTTCCCAACGCCGCAGCCCCCATCGCCACCCTGGCGCTGCTCACCTTCATCGGTCAGTGGAACGAATACTTCTGGCCTCTCCTGGTTGGCCAGGACGAAAGCGTCCGGGTACTCACTGTCGGCCTGAGCGTCTTCAAATCACAATCCCCGCAAGGCGCCCTGGATTGGTCCGGGCTCATGGCCGGAACCCTCGTGGCCGCGCTGCCGATCTTCATCCTGTTCATCGCCTTCGGCAAGAAGGTTGTGAACTCCATCGGATTCTCCGGAATCAAATAAACCGCAAGAACACTCCTGAAAGGCCTGTCATGAAGAAACCCCTTGGCGTCGCAGCTGCAGCCGCCGCCCTTGCCCTGACGATGTCCGCCTGCGGTGGCTCCGATTCCGGCTCCGCGGCAAACGGCGAAATCAACTACTGGCTTTGGGACGCCAACCAGCTTCCCGCCTACCAACAGTGCGCCGATGACTTCACCAAAGCCAACCCGGATATCAAGGTCAAGATCACCCAGCGCGGGTGGGACGACTACTGGACCACGTTGACCAACGGCTTTGTAGCCGGAACGGCACCGGACGTCTTTACCAACCACCTCTCCAAATACCCGGAATTCGCGGCCAAGAAGCAGTTGCTGCCTTTGGACGAAGCGGTGGAAAAGGACGGCATCAATCTGGACGCCTACACCGCCGGGCTTCCGGAACTGTGGGTTGGCCAGGACGGCAAGCGTTACGGCCTTCCCAAAGACTGGGACACCGTGGGCCTGTTCTACAACAAGGCAATGACCGACGCCGCAGGCATCCCGGCCGAACAGATGGCCAACCTTGACTGGAACCCCAAGGACGGCGGCAGCTACGAGAAAGTCATTGCCAAGCTGACGGTGGACAAAAACGGCAAGCGCGGCGACGAACCCGGCTTCGACAAGGACAATGTAGCCACGTACGGCTTGGGACTCACCGGCAGCGGCGCAGGCCAAGGCCAGACTGAATGGAGCTTCCTCACCGCCACCACCGGATGGACTGCTACGGACAAGAACCCTTGGGGAAGCAAGTTCAACTACGACGACCCCCGCTTCCAGGAGACCATCACCTGGTGGGCCGGGCTGACGGAAAAGGGTTACATGCCCAAGCTGGAAACCACCGTGGGTGCGAGCATGCCGGACAGCTTCGGCGCCGGAAAGGCCGCCATCAACTCCAACGGCGACTGGCTGATCGGGCAGTACAAGACCTACAAGGGCATTGAGACCGCCATTGCTCCTACGCCCAAGGGCCCCAACGGCCAGCGCGCTTCCATGTTCAACGGCTTGGCGGACTCCGTCTGGGCCGGCACCAAGAACCCGGCAGCGAGCGTCAAGTGGGCTGAATACCTCGGCTCAGCAGCCTGCCAGGACGTCGTCGCGGGCAAGGCCGTGGTGTTCCCGGCAATCAGCAGCTCCGCCGAGATCGCCGCCAAGGCCTTCGCCGACAAGGGCATCGACGTGTCCGCTTTCACCACTCACGTCAAGGACGGCACCACCTTCCTCTTCCCGATTGCAGACAAAGCAGCAAAGGTGGACGGCATCATGAAGCCCGCCATGGACGCCGTGCTTTCGGGCAAGAAGCCCGCTTCATCGCTCACGGAAGCCAACAACCAGGTCAACGATCTCTTCAAGTAAAGCCCCTTTTGCGGGGCCCGTTCTGCGCGCATTGACTCCCAGGACGGCGCGCACAACGGGCTCCGCACCCCTTATCTGAAAGCGACTCATTCCATGCACCCGCTCCACCTCCGTTCCGCCGGCACCAGCCTGGTCATCAGCACGCACCGCGGAGAGGCCGAGATTACCCACTGGGGAGCCGACCTCGGCGACTCACTCCCCGACCTTTCCATCCTCAACGAGCCCGTTCCGCCGTCCGCGGCTGACACGAACGTACCGGCAGGGCTGCTCCCCCAGGCTTCCTCCTCTTGGCAAGGCCGCCCGGGCCTCAGGGGACAGCGCGTCATAGACGGCGTACCCGGCTTTGATTTTTCGGTGCGCCTCCGCGTGCTGAGTGCGACGACGGACGGCAGTACCGCCGTCGTTATTCAGTCAGACCCCGACGCCGGGATCACCGTCACCAGCAACCTCACCCTCCATCCGGGCGGGCTGCTGGAACTGCGGCACGAACTACGGAATGACGGAACGTCGCCGTTCCAGGTGGACGAATTGGCAACCGTTCTCCCGGTGGCGCCGGACGCCGTCGAACTTTTGGACCTGACCGGACGCTGGTGCCGGGAGCGCCACCCGCAGCGCCGCCCCCTCCAGCAGGGAACGTGGGTCAGAACGGGACGGCACGGGCGCACCGGGCATGATTCGTCCCTGCTATTCGCCGCCGGGACGGCAGGTTTCGGCAACCGGCACGGCAAGGTTTGGGCCACGCATCTCGCGTGGAGCGGCAACCATGAACAATTTGCGGACAGCGCGGCCGACGGGCGCACCATGATCGGCGGCTCCGAGTTGCTGGGCGCCGCCGAAGTGGTGCTGCAACCCGGCGAAAGCTACACATCTCCCGCCCTGTACGCCGCCTACTCGGACCGTGGCCTCGACGGCATCACTGAAGCCTTCTACAGCTGGTTCCGGTCCCGGCCGCACCACGTGTCGGGCCCGCGCCCGGTGGTCTTGAACACCTGGGAAGCGGTCTACTTTGACCACAATCTGGACACCCTGCTGGAACTCGCGGAGTCAGCCGCTGATTTGGGCGTGGAACGCTTTGTGCTGGACGACGGCTGGTTCCGTGGCCGCCGTGATGACCATGCCGGGCTGGGCGACTGGTACGTGGATGAAACGGTGTGGCCCAAGGGGCTGACACCGCTCATCCAGGCGGTGACGTCCCGCGGCATGGAGTTCGGGCTGTGGGTGGAACCGGAGATGGTCAACCTTGATTCGGACGTCGCGCGCGCCCATCCCGAGTGGATTGTTGGCCCCTCGGTTGCGTCCTACAAGGAGGGCGGCCGGCTCCCGCTCGAGTGGAGGCACCAGCACGTCATGGACCTCGTCAACCCGGAAGCCTGGCAGTACGTCTACGATCGGATCGACGCCCTGCTGCGGGAGAACGACATCAGCTACCTCAAATGGGACCAAAACCGCGACCTGCTCGAACACGGACATGCGGGGCGCGCTTCGGTCCATGAGCAGACCCTCGCCGCATACCGACTCTTCGACGCCTTGCGTGCTGCGCACCCGGAGGTGGAGATTGAGAGCTGCTCGTCCGGCGGCGCCCGCGTGGACTTGGGGATCCTGGAGCGGACAGACCGGATCTGGGCATCGGATTGCAACGACGCGCTGGAGCGCCAAACCATCCAGCGCTGGACAGGCATGGTGGTCCCCCCGGAGCTGGTCGGCAGCCACATCGGTCCCACGACGTCGCACACCACCGCCCGGACACACGATCTTTCCTTCCGCGCGATCACCGCACTCTTCGGCCATTTCGGCATGGAGTGGGATGTCCGCGCGGTCAGGGGAGCCGAGCGCGAGGAACTCAAGCGGTTCATCGCGTTGTACAAGGCGCACCGGGACCTCATCCACAGTGGACGAATGGTGCGCGCCGACTCCCACGATGAGTCCCTCATGGTGCATGGCGTGGTCGCGTCGGAGTACGACGGCGGTATCCCGGCCGGTGCCACTGCGGCGCTGTTTGCGGTGGTCAAGACGCGGACGTCGTTCGCCGAACAGGTGGGCCGCGTTTCACTCCCAGGGCTCGATTCGGACCGTGGCTACCGTGTGGAGCTGCTGTTCCCCACGCCGGAAGACCCCGATTACAGCCACACGGTCATCGAAGCCCAGCCGGTGCAATGGCTGGCCTCCGGCGCGGAAGCTTCCGGGCGGTTTCTCGGGGAGGTCGGGCTGCCGATGCCCGTTTTGCACCCTGAACACGCGGTCCTCCTCCGCATCACCGCCCTGTGATCCCCTATCACATCCCAACGCGTTGGGCCCGACGCTCTATCACATCCCGACGCGTTGGACGCGACGCCCTATCACATCCCAACGCGTTGGGCCCGACGTTCTATCACATCCCAACGCGCTGGGCCCGACGCCCTATCACATCCCAACCGTCAGAGCGTGTCGGCCAGATAGTCGACGGCCAGCTTGTACCCGAGTACACCGGCACCAACAATGATCGCATTGCACACGCCGGACAGGTATGAGTGGTGGCGGAATTCCTCCCGCTGGTGGACGTTGGTGATGTGCACCTCGACGGCGGGGAGCTGGACAGCTGCCAAGGCGTCGCGAAGCGCCACGGACGTGTGAGTGAACGCCCCCGCATTAATCACGATGCCAACCGCCGTTCCGCGGGCGGCGTGGATTGCGTCCAAGAGATCGCCTTCATGGTTCGACTGGACGCAATCCACCGTGAACCCGTGCGATTCGGCGGCGGACAAGGCCAGTCGTTCAACGTCCGCCAATGTGGAGGTCCCGTACTTCTCGGGCTCACGCGTACCCAATAGGTTCAAGTTGGGGCCGTTGACAACAAGAATGGTGCCGCGTCCGGGTTCAGAGGCGGGAGTGGCTTCAGTCATGACTCTCAATCTATAGGGGTGAAAGAGCGTCTGGGAATCAGGGCCATTAGGTGAACGAGCGTTGGCAAAAAACGCTCATTATGTGAGAGAGCATCGCGAATGTGGGGGCACATCACGCGGACGGGGGCAGGTCAGGCAGCGGTTATTACTTGCGCGTGCACTGGCCTGACTCCACCGGGGCGCTCAATCCGGGAGCCTGCGCCGCTACCGGCTGGACGTCCTGCATGGTCAGCGCGAAACCGAGGGCAGCATTGGTTGTTGTTTTGGCAAAGATGAGGCCAGCCACCTGCCCCTGCGTCGTGAGCAAAGGCCCGCCCGAGTTGCCCGGCTGGACGTCGCCCGCCAGCTTATAGACCAGCTCAGGTGACGGGTTGCTGCCGTAAATGTCCGGAACCAGGATCGTCGAGATCCCTTCCACAGTGGCGGGTTTGGACTGGAACGGCCCGCCGTGCGGGTAACCGGCGAACGCTGCGGGACTGCCGTCAGGCAGGTCCCCGCTCAACGGCAGCGGCGAAGCGGCGAGTCCGTCCACAGCCAACACGGCAATGTCCCGCCGGGGGTCGAAGTAGACCACCCGTCCCGGCAGCGCACCGCCGTCGGGCACTTCCACCACCGGTTGCGACACGCCGGCAACGACGTGCGCGTTGGTGACCACGCGCTCCGGTGACACCACGAAGCCGGAACCCGTCTGGTTCTGGCCGCATTGGAAGGCTGTGCCGGCGATCTTCAGCACGGATTGTGCAGCCTGGTTGAGGGCAGGGGTATCGGTGGACTCGTTGGGGATTTTGGCCGGTGTGGTGGAGCCGAAGCCCTCGATCAGTTTGGGAATGCCATCGCCGATCACCGTGGACCGCAGTTGCGCCATGGTGGCTTTGACGGGCGTTGGCGTCAGTGAATCGATGTACCGGATCACCCTGGATTGCGCCAGCTGCTGTGAGACGAAGGGCACACCGAGGGAACTGATGCTGAAGGCCAACATGGACATGACCAGCGCGGCGACCACGAGGCTTACCGCACCGCCCACCAGGCGGTCCACAGCGTGCAGCGGCTTAAGCCGCACCACGTGACGGACCCGTCGCCCGATCATGGTTCCGAGTCCATGGCCCAAAGCAATAAGTACGACGGCGGCAGCCACTGTGGCGGTAAGCCTCCACGCGCTGTCACTCACCCAGCCGCTGACCAGCGGGACCGCGATGAAGGCCGCGATTGCACCAACGATGAATCCCGCGATCCCGCCGAGGGTCACCAGGAAGCCATTGCGAAGGCCATAGATCAGGTAGGACAAGAGCATGAAAATCAATGCAAAGTCCAAAATGGTCAAGCCAAACACCAAGTGCTCCTCATAGCCGGGTAGCGCCAATTCTAGAGGGGGACCCTGACAGTAAACCGTTAGCCCGGTCACGGAGCGGGCTCGGTCCGGGTTCAGTTGTGGCCTGAAACAGGGCGATCGGGCAACGGAATCCGCGTGATTTCAGCGTTTCACGTGCCAAGTACGTCACAGAACGCTAAAAATTCTGAAACAATGGCTGAAGCGCCACGACCGAAACTTTATTCTCAGGAGACTTCATGGACATCGAGGTATTGCGCCGCGCACCCCTCTTCGCCACCCTTGACGACGATGCATTCCGCTTGCTGACAGACGAACTCACCGAGGTGGATCTTTCCCGCGGGGCGTCGGTGTTCCGCGAAGGAGACCAGGGTGACCAGCTCTACTTCATTGTGTCCGGCAAGGTAAAGCTCGGCCGCACTTCCCCCGACGGCCGTGAGTCGCTGCTGGCGATCCTCGGCCCCGGTGAACTCTTCGGCGAGATGGCCCTGTTCGATCCGAGCCCCCGCACCGCTACGGCAACCGCTGTCTCGGAGACCCGCCTCGCCGGCCTGAAGAACGAGAGCCTCAACGCACTGCTCCGCACCCGCCCTGAGGTGTCGGCCCAGCTGCTGCAGGCCTTGGCGCGCCGCCTGCGCCGCACCAACGATTCCCTGTCCGACCTCGTCTTCTCCGACGTCCCCGGCCGCGTAGCGAAGGCCCTCCTGGACCTCGCCGACCGCTTCGGCCGCCCTGCGACCGACGGCGTGCTGGTCGCCCACGAACTGACGCAGGAAGAACTGGCCCAGCTGGTCGGCGCATCCCGCGAAACTGTCAACAAGGCCCTGGCCGAATTCGTCCAGCGCGGTTGGCTGCGGTTGGAAGCGCGCGCCGTCGTTATTCTCGACATGCAGCGCCTGCGTCAGCGCTCCCGCTAAACCCCCTTCGCAAAGAGGCCGCTCCGGTGATCACCGGGGCGGCCTTTTTCGTGAGAGAGGAACGCCCGAAAATGGGCGGGACGTGACAGAGGGACGCCGGAAAACGGGCGGGAAGTGATAGAGGGTCAGCGTTCGCGCTGGGGTTCGCCCGGGACGGTCCTTGCGGCTTCAACCTCGAGCATGAGCTGCCCGCCCTCGTCCACGAGCCGGGGCTGGTAGACATGCGCCTTCCGCTTGTAGCTCAGGTAAGCGATGCAGCCGTTGGCGTGGGCCATTTTCTCGAGCATGATCTCAGACCCGGGAACCAGCAGCTCGCCGAGCTTGTGGCCGACGGTGTTTTCCTGTGCCACTTCATCACCCAAGGCGGAGGTGTCCCTGAGGGCAATAGCCTCGGCAGCATTGACCCATCGGCCCCATACGCCCTTGCTGCCCAGGATGCTCGGCTGCTGGTTGACGGGAACAGTGGCCGCGAAATAGCGCGTGTTGAAGCGTGAGTGCGCGAAGTCGGGGCTGAGCCAATTGACCAGGGGTTTGAGGAGGTCGGTGCGCACGGACAGTCCGCGCTTCGCCAGGACTTCTGTGAAGGATTTCTCCTGGGCGGCAACGGCCTCGCGGGCCTTCATCCATTCCACGGTGGAGTTCGACTCCACCGTGGAGGCAGCGTCAGGGCCTGCCAACAGAACGCCGGTCTCTTCGAAGAGCTCCCTGATGGCGCCCACCACGTGACGGCGGGCGAGTCCGACGTCGTCCGTCCCCATCTGCTCGGCCCAGTGCTGGGGCGACGGGCCCAACCAACCGACGGGTTCGTCGTCGGAGGGTTCAAGCGAACCGCCGGGGAACGCGAGAACGCCCAACGGCGAGGAGCCGGGCCTGTAACCAAGCCACGTCTCCAAGCCGGTGGGCGAATCACGCAGCAGGACAACGGATGATGCGTAGCGGGCGGTCCTGGGGGTCCGCTCGCCAAGGTGAAGCCAGTTCTCTGCCGCTCCTTCGAGTTCAGGAGGCAGGACAAACAGGCGACGGGCAAGCTGAGGCACTTGGGTGAACCGGTTCCTTAGCTGAATTCAGCGATGAGCTCGACCTCGACAGGCGAGTCAAGCGGCAATACGGCAACGCCGACGGCGGAACGGGCGTGGATGCCGGCGTCGCCGAATACCTGGCCCAGGAGTTCGGAAGCGCCGTTGATGACACCGGGCTGGCCGGTGAACGTGGGATCGGATGAGACGAAGCCAACAACTTTGACGATCCGGGTAACGCGGTCGAGGTCGCCGATGACGCTCTTCACTGCTGCGAGGGCGTTGATCGCGCATACGGCGGCGTAACGCTTGGCGTCCTCGGGATCGACGGTGGGCTCATCGGACGTGCCGAGTTCGCCTGTGGAGACCTTGCCCGTAGCTTCGAGTTTGCCGTTAATAAAGGGCAGCTGGCCGGAGGTGTAGACGTAGCTGCCGGACACGACGGCCGGAACGTAGGCAGCAACCGGAGCGGCGACCTCGGGAAGGGTCAGTCCGAGCTCCGCGAGGCGCTGTTCGACGGCGGACGTCGGAGCGCCCGATTCCGCGGCAGAGGTGGTTTCTGCGGGGGTAGTCATTGTTACTGCTTCTCCCTTTTAAGGTATGCGACAAGTCCTTTGCCATCGGGGCCACCGACGACCTGTACAAGCTCCCAGCCGTCCTCGCCCCACTGGTCCAGGATCTGCTTCGTGGCATGGATTATGAGCGGAATCGTGGCGTACTCCCATTTGGTCATGACAGAAAGCCTAGCCCTTGCCGGTAAAGTGGAAAACATGGTGACTCGCAAGAACCCCATATTCGACACTGCCACCACCCTCGGAAAGATTCTAGGTTTCCTTGGCGTGAGTGCAATTTGTGGCGTCTTGGTGGCGGGCCTCTTGGTCCCGGCCGCCGCCGTCTCCGGCAGTGCCGCCAGTGGTTCCATCCAGTTCTTTGACACGCTTCCGGCGGAGCTCCAAGTGGACCCGCCGAGCCAGAACACCACGATTCTGGCCAAGGACGGATCGCCCATTGCGTCGATCTACGCGGAGAACCGGACGAAGGTCCCCCTCGACCAGATGAGCCCCTTCATCAAGGACGCTGTCATCGCGATCGAGGACAGCCGTTTTTATGAGCACGGCGGCATCGACACCACGGGCATCATGCGCGCGCTGGTGAGCACGGCCCGCGGTAACAAGCAGGGTGCGTCCACCATCACCCAGCAGTACGTCAACAACGTCATCAACGAGTCACTGGTGGCTTCCGGCAAGGAAGAAGACGTCAAGCTCAACGGCCTTAACAAGGGCGTTGGGGACAAGCTGCGTGAAATGAAGCTCGCGATCGCCTTGGAGAAGAAGTTCTCCAAGGAGCAGATCCTTGAGGGATACCTCAACATTGTCTTCTTCAACCGTGACGCTTACGGCATCGAAGCCGCTTCCAAGTTCTTCTTCAGCACCAGCGCGAAGGACCTGACGCTGCCGCAGGCAGCCCTGCTTGCAGGCCTGGTCAACAGCCCCTCGGCCTTTGATCCGATCAGCAACCCGGACAACTCCAAGAAGCGCCGCGACCTGGTGCTGGCCGCCATGGTCAACCAGGGCAAGATCACCCAGGCAGAGTACGACGAGGCTGTGGCCACTCCTGTCACCACCAAGGTCACCCCGGCCCGCCAGGGTTGCGCCTACGCCACCATGGCTCCGTACTTCTGTGACTACGTGCTCCACCTTCTCTTGAACAACCCCGCCTACGGCGAAACTTCCGACGATCGCGAGAAGCGCATCATGCGCGGCGGCCTCACCATCCAGACCACCCTCGACCCCACGGCCCAGGCTGTGGCACAGCAGCAGGTGGATGGTACGGCCGGCGCCAACCCGGACAAGTGGGGCGCGTCGATCGTCTCCGTACAGCCGGGCACCGGCCAGATCGTGAGCATGGCCCAGAACACCGTGTGGCTCCCGCAAGAGGGCAAGTTCGATCAAACCCAGAACTTCAACGTGGACGTCATGGACGCCAAGGGCAACGACCTGAACGGCATCGGTGGCTTCCAGCCCGGCTCGACGATGAAGCCGTTTACGTTCGCCGAATGGTTGAACGAAGGCAAGTCCATGAACCAGACGGTCAATGCAGCGCAGCGCCGGTATCCACAAAACTTCCCGTGGAAGAACACCTGTGAAACGCCGACCGTTGGCTGGTATGACGCCACCAACGGCACGTTCGATCTCCAGAACTCCGATGAGGGCTACTACCGCAACATGACCGTCCTTTACGGCCTCATGAACTCCATCAACACCGCCACGTTCGCTTCAGCGGCACAGGTGGACCTCTGTGGGATTCAGAAGATTGTTGACGCTGTGGGAATCCATGGCGGTCTGCCCGCGCGGGACAAGGAAACCGGCAAGATCACGGATCCGAACCCCAAGGTCACCATGACCACGCTGTCCAACCTGATCGGTGCGACGCAGACGGCACCGCTGACGATGGCAAGTGCCTTTGCGACATTCGCCGCTGACGGCAAGTACTGCGAACCAATCGCCATCACCTCCGTGAAGGACCAGACCGGAGCAGATCTTCCGGCGCAGTCGTCCAACTGCAAGGACGCTGTGAAGCCGGAAGTTGCACGCGGCGTGGCTTACGCGATGCAGGAAGTACTGAATGCCGGCTCCGGTTCCTTGATCCGCCCGGCGCTCAGCACGAAGAACAATTTCCCCGTCGCCGCAAAGACCGGTACCAACGACTCCAACGGCTCCACGTGGGTTGTGGGTTACACCACGGGGCTGGCCACGGCCTCTTGGTTCGGCGATCCCTTGGGTGACCAGCTCCGCCCAGGCCGTAACATCACCGTCAACGGCAAGTTCTACCAGTCCATTGACGGTTACATGATCGCCGGTCCGCAGTTCACCAACTTCATGCTGGCGGTAGCACCTGCGTATGGAACCAACCCGTTCCCGGCACCGCCATCCAACCTCATGGGCGGCGGAGCACCGCAGCGCAACAACACACCGGCGCCCAACACACAGAACAGCCAAGCCCCGTCCAACGGCGGCAACAGCGGCAATAGTGGCAATAACGGGAACAACGGTGGAAACGGCAATAACAACGGCCCCGGCAAGGACTGACTAGTGACTTTCCGTGATTCCCTGGCAAACCGCGTCCGCGTTATCGGGCGCGGTTTCGCCGTAACCACAGCAATCGGAGCAACAGCCGGCGCAGCAGCTGCCGCCTACGGCTGGTGGGAAAAGGACCAGTTCGAGCTCAGGCGGGAGACGCTGCCCATTCTGCCCGAGGACTTTGGACCACTCCGCGTCCTGCACCTGAGCGACATCCACTTCGTCCCGGGACAAGACAAAAAGGCGCAGTGGCTGCGGTCTCTGGCAGACCTCAAACCGGACCTCGTGGTCAATACCGGTGACAACCTGAGCCACCAGAAGGCAATAGATCCCTTGGTGGAGGCGCTCCGTCCCCTGATGGAATTCCCGGGCGTCTTTGTGCCGGGTTCCAACGACTATTACGCGCCCCGCATGAAGAATCCGGCCGGCTACTTCCGTGGACCGTCAAAGCCCAAGCAAGACCCCATCAAGCTCGACTGGCCCAAGCTCCGCACGGCCTTCGGCATGGGCGGGTGGATCGAACTGACCAACCGGGCACAATCGGTGGTCATCGACGGACTGCGGTTCGACTTCTCCGGTGTTGATGATCCGCACTTGAAGCGTGACCGTTTCGCCGGCTGGCCCCGCGGCACGGTCAACCAGGATGCCCGCCCCCATCTGAGGGTTGGGGTCATCCACGCACCCTACCAACGCGTCCTTGACCGCTTCACCGAAGCGGAGGCAGACCTCATCCTCGCCGGGCACACTCACGGCGGCCAGATCTGCATCCCCGGCTACGGTGCGCTCGTGTCCAATTGCGACCTCCCCACGTGGCGCGCCCGCGGCCTCCACGATTGGGAAAGCGATGGATTCACGACGCCGGTGAACGTCTCCGGCGGCATCGGAACCTCCCGCTTCGCCCCGGTCCGCATCGCGTGCCGCCCGGAAGCGGTCCTGTTGACCCTTACGGCCCGCAACTGAACCAGCTGCGGCATTACAAAGCCCAATAACTGGGACCATCATTCCAACGGCGTCGCGCCATCCTGTGAAACGAATCACGGCATGACATAGGGTTGTTGCTACGGGAAACTACCTCCGCACCACCTGAAGATCCAGCTGTTGAGAAGCGGGCATGTCCAAGCAAACGTCGTTCTTTACCTCCGTCGGCCGGCTATACCCCCATGTGCGGCCTATCCTCCCCCGGCTTTTCATGGGCCTGTTGTGTGCCTTGCTTGCCAGTGTCGTCGCACTGGCCATCCCGCAGGTGCTCCGGGTACTGGTCAATAACTCCCTTGAACCCGACGGCAACCCGGGCGCCGTCTGGACTGCCGCCGTCGTGATTCTTGCGCTTGGCGTGGGCGAAGCGGGACTGGTGGCGCTGCGCCGTCAGTTCGTGATCAACCCTGCGACCACGGTCGAGACGAAGATGAGGGTGTCCCTGTACGGGCACTTGCAGCAGCTCACGGTTGCCTTCCATGATCGCTGGGGTTCGGGGCAACTGCTCTCGCGGGCCATGACGGACCTCAGCTTCCTCCGCCGCTGGATGGCATTCGGCGCCATCATGCTGGTGGTCACGACGCTCACGGTGATCATTGGCGTGGGCGTCATGTTCTCCATGAGCTGGCAGTTGGCGTTGATCTTCCTGGCCGCTGCCGTCCCGATCATGGTCAACTCGTTCCGTTTCCGCCGCCGCTTCAGCCTGGTCACGCGGCTCAGCCAGGACCAGGCCGGCGACCTTGCCACCACAGTGGAAGAGTCGGTCCATGGCATCCGCGTCCTCAAGGCGTTCGGCCGCAGCCGGGAAGCGCTGGAGAACTTCAATGGACAGGCCGAGGAACTTCGCCAGACGGAGATCGCCAAAGCCAAGCAACAGGCCGGCTTCACGCTGGTAGTCACCCTCCTGCCCGAACTTGCCCTGGGTGTTGGACTGGTAGTCGGCATCATGCTGGCTGCTTCAGGCCAGCTGAGCATTGGAGCGCTCGTGGCCTTCTTCGCCACCGCGGCGGTCGTGGCGACTCCCGTGGAATTCTCGGGCATGCTTCTGGCGATGGCGCTGACCGCCAAAACCGCGCTTGACCGCCACTTCGAGGTCATGGACACGGTCAACACCATCACGTCCCCGGACCAGCCCGCCACCCCTTCCGTGGTCAGGGGCGCCTTGCGCTTTGAGCACGCAGGCTTCGGGTTCGACGACGGCGGGACGCTCCTGCGCGACGTCACCCTGGACATCCGCCCCGGCGAAACCATGGCCCTCGTGGGCATCACGGGAAGCGGAAAGAGCGCCATGCTGCAGCTGGTTCCGCGCCTCTACGACGTGACCGAAGGAGCTGTGACCATCGACGGCGTGGACGTGCGCGATTTCGACCTCCAAGAACTCCGGAGGATTGTGGCAGTGGCGTTCGAGGACACCACGCTCTTCTCCAGTTCCGTCCGGGACAACGTCCTGCTGGGCGCGCCCGACCCCTCGGATGCAGCCCTCGACGAAGCACTTGACGTCGCCCAGGCACAGTTCGCCTATTCATTGCCGGACGGCGTGGACACCTTGATCGGAGAGGAAGGGCTGAGCCTCTCCGGTGGCCAGCGGCAAAGGATCGCCCTGGCCCGTGCCATCGCAGCCAAGCCGAAGGTCCTGGTGTTGGATGACCCCCTGTCCGCCTTGGACGTCAACACCGAGGAACGCGTGGAAGCGCGGCTTCGCGATGTCCTCCACGACACCACGACGCTCATCGTTGCGCACAGGCCGTCCACGGTAGCGTTGGCGGACCGCGTGGCCTTGCTCGAAAACGGAACAATCACCGCCGTCGGAACCCATACCGAACTCCTGGCCAACAACGCCCACTACCGCTACGTCATCGCGAGCCTGGACACCGGGCCCAAGGACCTGGACAGCGAACTGCACGATCTCGAGGACGCAGAGGAGGCCCGCCGGTGAGTGCCACGACTTTTGGAACGGCCAACGAGGACAACACCCTTCTCTCCAAAGCTGACAGCAAAACCGTACGACGGCGGTCCCTCGCTTTGCTTGCCTCCCTGATACGTCCGGTCCGGCTGCGTTTTTGGTTGACGATCGTGATGGTGGTGGTTTCGCAGCTCACCCGCGTTGCGGGGCCGGCACTCATCGCTTTTGGCATCGACCACGCACTCCCCGCGTTGCAGTCCGGCGACAACGGTCCGCTGGTTCTGGTGGGCGTTCTGTATATCGCCGCGGCTGTGGCAACTGCCGGAATGACGGCGTTGTACGTCACCTCCACGGCACGCTTGAGCCAGGCGATGCTGTTGGATCTCCGGGTCCGGGTGTTCCGCCACACTCAGCGGCTGAGCCTCGAATTCCACGAGAAATACACTTCCGGGCGCATCATCGCCAGGCAGACCTCGGACCTGGAGGCTCTCCGCGAGCTCCTGGACTCGGGCGTCAGCTCACTGGCATCCGGCCTGCTGTTCATGATCTTCACCGCGGTCACCATCTTCGCTTTGGACTGGCGAAGCGGACTGATCGTCCTGGCTGCAGGGGTGCCCATGTTCTTCCTGGCCCGCTGGTACCAGATTCGTTCCCAGATCGCCTTCCGGGAATCCCGCGTCGTGTCGGCACGGCTGATCGTCCACTTCGTGGAGACCATGACCGGCATCCGTGCGGTCAAGGCTTTCCGCAAGGAGCGGGAGAACGCCGAACAGTACGGCGAGGTGGCCGAGGACTACCGCAAGGTCACGGTCCGGTCGATCTTCCTGAACGGTGTCCTGCAGCCCGGCCTGGTGCTGATCGGTAACGTCTGCGTGGCTGTAGTTCTGTTGTTCGGAGGCTTCCGGGTTCTCAGCGGGGATCTGGCGGTGGGTGTCCTGCTGGCCCTCATCCTGTCCACTAAGCGCTTCTTCCAACCCGTGGACCAGATGGCCATGTTCTACAACTCCTTCCAAAGTGCGCAGGCTGCCCTGGAAAAGGTGTCCGGGTTGCTCGAGGAAGTTCCCACCGTTCGTCCGCCCAAGAACCCGGTGGCGTTGAAGCAGCCGCGCGGCGAGATCGACTTCAACGGCGTGGAGTTCGGCTACAACGACGGCAGCATTGTGGTTCCACGGCTTGACCTGCACATTCCTGCCGGACAGACCGTGGCGCTGGTGGGGCAGACGGGCGCCGGCAAGTCAACGCTGGCCAAGCTCATAGCGCGTTTCTATGACGTCTCTTCCGGGTCCATCACGCTGGACGGCGTCGATCTGTGCGATCTGTCCACCACCGATCTTCGGCGGGCAGTGGTCATGGTCACCCAGGAAGCTTTCCTCTTCAGTGGCTCGGTGGCGGACAACATTGCCCTGGGACGCCCGGAAGCGTCCCGCGCCGAGATTGAAGCAGCGGCACGGGCAGTGGGAGCCCACGAGTTCATCATGGGCCTGCCTGACGGCTACGACACCGATGTGAACAAGCGGGGCGGACGCGTATCCTCCGGGCAGCGCCAGCTCATAGGCTTCGCCCGGGCCTTCCTCGCGGCGCCGGCAGTCCTGATCCTGGATGAGGCAACCTCCTCCCTGGATATCCCTTCCGAGCGGATGGTCCAGCAGGGATTGGCCAACCTGCTGGAAGGAGTATCCGGGGGCAGCGCGGGACGGACTGCGATCATCATTGCCCACCGTCTTTCCACCGTGGAGACTGCGGAACGTGTGCTGGTGGTCCACGACGGACGGATCGTTGAGGACGGGACACCCGCGGAATTGATCTCCGGCGGCGGCAGGTTCGCCCGCCTGCACGGGGCTTGGCGGGATTCCCTGGTCTAGCGTCAAGGGGTGGGGCTCACGGTGTTGTTGTGACGAGCAACACCGCTCCCCCGATTTCGCATCCCGCACCGAGTCAGCTATTCTTTAACAGTTGCTTTCGCAGCGGATCGGGATGTAGCGCAGCTTGGTAGCGCGCTTCGTTCGGGACGAAGAGGTCGCAGGTTCAAATCCTGTCATCCCGACCAGAGTCGCTTTATTCGAACCATGGTTTGAATAGACCGACTTTAGTTTGAACAACAGAGATGGCGTCGAGAAATCGGCGCCATTTTTGGTTCCCCGGAATTGTGCGGCAAGTACGCCTGAATCGTCCAAAAACGGCCCAATTTGGGACGATCGGGACGATCCTGGACCAGATACCGCCTGCGGCGTTTTGGACGCGCGAAAGGCGATCTGGGCGGCGAAGATGTCGTCAAAGGGTTCGTTGAGATCCGCTCCCACTGCGCCGTCGTGATGGACAAAGAATCGCAAGAAGAAGGATTCGTTGAGGAGCCGCCGAACCTTATCCGTCGCCTTCTCGTAGTACGCCTTCGGGTCGGCAAGCTGATCGAGCGCATTGGTCAGCAGCTGGCCACCAACGGCAATCTCTTCGCCGATATTGGCGAGACTATCTTCAATACGGGAACGTTGCACACGCAGCTCGTGCATCTTCTCGCGAACCTTCGATACAGGCAGGATGCCGTCAGCAGCAACGTCGACGAGACGACTCTCCTTGGCTTCGATTTCCTTCAGTTGATTGGTGTAGCGCGCATACATCTCCTTGATGTCCTTCTGCTCACCTAGGAGAGCCTCTTTCAGTCGCCTGCGCACATCCCGCTTGAAGTCCTCGTCGAGAACGAGTCGGCCGTAAGAGTCGGCCACACTGTCCTCGACCAGGTAGGCCGGCAGATACGGAAGGTCGCACTCGCCCTCCTGACGAGCTCGGCAAAAGAAGTATTCGTGAGGGGTGCCGCCTCTCCCCTTTACCTCCGTGTAGATGACGCGGCTCTGTCGGCCGAGCTTGAAGCACTTGCCGCAGTAGAGCATGCCCTTGAGGAAGTGGTTGTGGATACGGTCACGCGATCCGGCACCACTCCGGGAGTTCAAAATATCTTGCACTTGATCGAACAAGTCTTGGCCAATGATTGGCTCATGCCGTCCGGGATAGGCGTCGCCCTTGTAGACGACGTACCCGACGTAATACGGGTCCTTCAGCATCTGATGCAGCTTGCTGGCCGAGACAGGACCTTCAGGGAACCGTGCGGTCTGGCGATTGGTTAGGCCGAGATCCGCCATGGTCGCTTCCAGCTGTTCGATTGAATAGAGGTTGGTGGCGTACAGCTCGAAGGCCTTAAGGACGAGCGGTGCCCTGACCTCGTCGAGCCCCACACTGTTGATCATGCGCCCGTCGATGTCCTTGCGGATATTGAGGTATCCGAGCCGAGCCTTACCAAGCGTGCCGCCATTGATCGCTTTGTTGCGCATCTTGATACTGATATCTTCACCGCTCAGCTGGTTCTGTACCTGGTTCATGATGTCGGTGACGGCTTCCATCGCGACGGCGTAGGTACCTTCGCCAAAGTCCTCACGAGCAGACAGTAGGCGCACGCCGAGCTTATCGAGATGACGCCGCGTAATTGCTGCGTCGGTGAAATTACGGAAGGCACGCGAGCGGGCGTAGACGATCACGTAGTCAACGTCGCGGTTATTTTGCAGGAACCGGAGAAGGGCCTGAAACACCGGGCGCTTCTCGATGGTCTGAGCGGAAACGCCCGGCTCGACGAACTCCTCGATGATGTCCGCGTTGACGGCTTCGGCCTTCTGTTCGCAGATGTCACGCTGCGTGGCGATGGAATTGCCATCCTTATCGATATCACTGGCAGTCTGCGTCTGCTTCTTACTTGAGACGCGCAGGTACAGAACTGCCTTACGCGGTCTCAGTGCTTCGACTTCTTCAATCGTCATCGTCAAACTCCTTGTATTTGGGTGCGGCGATTCATGCGGTACTGCCATGAACGGGAGAATGGGGTGCTTTGTGGGGTGCAGCGCGGCGCAGGTTCAACTATGCCCGTCTGGCGCAGGCGTACGGTCATCGCGGCCTCGGAAACTTGGAAGTAGTCGGCGAGATCAGCCGTACGCTGCATACCGCCGTAGTATGCGCGCTTCAGTAGCTTCTTGGGAACCAGCAGGCAGCCGGCAAAGTAGTCGGCAGCTTGCTCGGCCTGTTCGGATGGGGTGGCATCACGACTGCCGATGTACAGCGCGTCGGCACGGTTGTGGTCGATGATGTGCTTGTACTCGTGAGCCAGGGTGAACCGCTGGCGGCAGTAGGGTTCATGCTTGTTGAGCTGAATGATCCAGGTGGTGCCGTTCCAGAAGCTGGCGCCTGAGACGGGAGCGTCTACGATCTCGATTTCAATCTTTGGCAGATCAGCAATGAATTCAACAGGCACCGGACCAGACTCAATGCGCTGGAGCTCAAGGAGTCGGATGGCTTGGTGTTCGGCGACCCGCTTAGCCTCCTCCTGGGAACGGACCTCGCGGTTAGGAATGAGGCCTCGGAGAGTAGCCAGGACGCTCCGCTCGATATATGTAGAAATATGTTCGTTGGTCATGGCTTTCTCCTTTCTGAGAAGTCGTTGGTTATTCGTCCTCGCCTGGGGCTGGGCCGGAATTTATATCGATGCCATGCCGGGCGGCAACGTCACGGAAGTGGTCTTCAATTTCACGAACTGCACTGTCGGGCATATCTTTGAACTTCGTCCGGAGATAGGGACTGAGCGTCGGTAGGTCGGAGCCGCGCAGCAGACTCGACTCAGCCAGGATGTCGGTGAGCGGAAGCTGGAGAACGTCGGCGATGGCGCGCAGGTTATCCATGCGAGGATTGGCAATCTGCCCGAGCTCCAGCCGCGTGATAGTCCCTTTGGCCACGCCTGCCTGACGGGCAACCTCACTGGCTGAAAGGCCGAGCTTCTGACGCTGCGTTCTGATGGTTTCAGCCAAGCCTTGTATATCTTTTTCCTGCATTTCTTCTATCTCCAATTTCTGTTTGTATTATGAATCGCCCGTTCAATTCGTTCAACGATTTAAGCGAATTCCACAACAGAAATTTCGTCAAGAAAGGAAGGACTTCCTAATTATTCAGGTGGTCAAATGCGACTATTGAAGACGTAGACTCCAGAGTCTGATTCGAGCACGTATATTTCGCCCCCGAGCCGCAAGTCTTCCCCCATCGCTTCGGCGTCAATCCTGGCGTACGGCTTCAGTGACTCAGGCAGGAGCGCATCAACTTCTTGCTGCCAACCCATGTCATCGATGATCTGTTCAGCGTATGCCGTGAGCGTGGGATATTCACCCAAGTAGGCCGCCTCGAAATAGTGCCAATCTTCGGCATCCAAACCGGAGTAGTCCACCCACGCGGCGAAGGCAGGGCCGTACTTGGCGATGCCTTCGGCTAGCGCGGCGACTTCTTCAATTCGTTCGAATTCGCCGAGCTGTTTACTGCCGAAGCCTTCGTAGTCATGGATCGCCCATTCTTCCGGCGCGGGTTCACCCGACCGCGCCAGCATGGCCTGGATCTGCTCATAAATGGCGTCGGCACCTATGGTGGCGTCTATCCAAGCGCCAAGTAGTCGCCCATTGTTGTAGTCAGCCATCGATGCAACGTATATAGACGGGCTCGTGCGCTTCTCCCGTTCCGGACTGGACTCAGGTTGAGGTTCGTGATTCATATTTCCTCCTTTCATTAGCCGTTGGATGTCCGGCAAGGACAGCGGAGGCGCTCCTTCGAGCGCGGCTCACGCTGCCCCTGCCGATGGTCTCGAACTACCGTCCCCGAGCCGGGCGAGTTTTGGTCGCCTCCGGATCGCTACCAAACAACTGCGCGATCGCTTCACGGCGAGCAGCAGCTTCGCGCTCGATCTCCGCCATAGCGGATTCCGCCTGCGACGCGAGATCGGCGCTGCCCTTGATGCCATCAATGTGTGCCATCAGGGCCTTTCTGATCTCGTCAGTGATCGTGCTGTTCCGCAACTGAGCAATCAGCGTCAGTTGGGTGTGGACGTCCGGTTCGAGCCGGATGGCAAGAGTTTTGATTCCTGCCGGGTTCTGGCGATCGCCGCCAGTGATGGGTGTCGTCATGACAACTCCTCGGTGTGCGCGACCGGCGAGATTCCGGGTTGGAATCCTCGTCACCAGCCGCGGTGCACCGATGAGGTGTCGACCGAACTACACCCGAGGCGGTGATCGTGGGCGCGCTGCGGCAATGCGAGCCCGCGCTTCCTGGGCAAACGTTGGGTTGAGCTCAATCCCCACCCAGTGCCGCCCTAAAGCTTCGGCGACGACCGCCGTCGAGCCACTCCCCATGAATGGGTCTAGGACGATACCGGGCTCAGGTTCGCCAGCATGCCCACAGGTTGCCTGAAGAGCCAACCGCGTGGCTGTTGCGCCAAGCCGGCGAATCGGGCGCCGCCACGGGGCGCGGCAGGTTGCACAACGAGCCTCAGGAGCGCCAGCCTGGATGCACTGCTTAGCGAGTGACTCAGGAAACGCGGCATGATGGCTTCCCTTACCTGCGGCCGTGGCGATCGTCCACACGTCACCGGGATTCTTGCCAAGCGGATGCCCCACGCTACCCAGCGCTTTCATGGCTGCGAGGCCGGTTATCGAGTCGGCGTTCGGCCCGCGCCACCGTTCTTTACCCGGGCGACGAGTTGCCGGGCGAGGTGGCTTACCGGGACGCGAACGGTGTGGTCTCCGAATGGCGTCGAGATCGAAGTGGTAGCGCCCCTGCTTGGCAAACAAGTAGATGACCTCATGAGTGGCCGTCAGCCGGTCCCCCACACTGCTCGGCATAGGGTTGGGCTTGGCCCAGATGATCTTATTCCGCACTATCCAGCCGTCCTGCTGCAACAGCTGGGCGACGCGCTCGGGAGCCAGCAGCAGACTTTTCGATGGCGCCCCCTGGCGCGGGTGGTTGGCGTAAGTATCACCGAGGTTGAGCCAGAACGTGCCCGTCGGCACCAGCACACGGCGAACCTCGCCAGCAATCAGCCGGATGGCCTCGGCCCAGGAATCGACGTTTGCCTCCAGTCCAAGTTGTCCGCGCGCGCCGTAATCACGCAGCCGGAAGTACGGCGGACTCGTCAGACACATATCAACTGAGTCCGACGGAAGCTTGCGCAGCTCCTCCAGGGCATCGCCGACATGCAGAACATTGACCGATTCACCCATGGCGAACCTCCTGGACCAGCTGCGCCGCCACCTCCTCCGCTGCAGTCACGCGGTAAAGCTCCGGCGTGAGCCTGACACCTCGCGTCAGTGCGGCCTGCAGTGTTTGGCGACGTCGCTCGGCAATGTCGGGACGATAGGCGCCCATCACCCAGACCACGCGGGGAAAGCCACCGAAGTCACGCTGCTCGATACCGGTTTGGTAATACGCCTCGTACTGCTGACACTTCCGCAACACCGTCGGTAGGCTTTCATGACCCAGGTCGATTTCCACGAAGAAGGCTTGGACATCCTCGTCGCCGGGTCGGGCAGCCAGCTCAACGTAGAGGTCGGGGCGCAGCACCTGCGTGCCGCCGAGACGGTCGATGAAGGTGCGGCGAGCCTCCTTCTCCGGTGCCACCTGCACTACCTCCGCGCCTAACGCCTCGGCCGCAGCTTTGATGCCGACTGCCACGTCAGCAATTGCTAGCGTGTGATCCAAGAAGCGCGCCGATGGTTCCGGGAAGCGTCGGCCCCGACGGCTGGAACTCCCTTGCTGCTGGAGACGTTGCCCGGCTGTGTCGACGAAGTACACCAGCCCCTGGGAGCCAGCCCGAACGCCCCCGACTCGACGATTGAGGACACCCAAAACATGTTCTCGGCGCAGTCGGACCAGGACGCGGCGACAGGTTCGCCCGCCTGATTCTGCCGAAGCATGGTCGTTGAAATGCAACGCTTCTATGTGTTCGGCAGTCAGGAACCGGAAGCGCTCGACAGACGCCAGAACGGCATGGTCGCGGTCACTGAGTCGAGCTTCGATGGCACGCAGACGACGCTGGGTGGCACGCGGGGCTGCATCCGACTTGGTGCTAGCGGAAGCACCATTATTCGGCGCCACTAACGGCAGCGAGTCGCCGTCGACCTGCGACGATGCCTCTTCCGGCTGTGACGCGAACGGGTAGCCGACCGGTAGTGCATCTTTTGACGTCATGGCTGGCTCCTTCTGCGCCGTCCACTGGTCGCCTCGTTCTCTGCTGATGGATTAAGGACACTCCGGAGCCCCTGCTCGATAGCCTCCGTGGACTGACCGAACTGCTTGCGACTGCGCGCCCGGATCGTGCCGGAAGACGACGTGGGCTTCGGCACGGTGAGCGTGGCTCCGGACGCCCAGTCAGTCACCGCGCCACCACGAACGAGCTGAGCGTAAATGTGACGTGCCGGCAACGCCATGAAATCTTCCGGTTCTAGTCCGGGAGCCATTGCAGCGGCAGCCTTGGCGTCACGTGCGGCAAGTTGGAAGAAAACGCGAGAGCGGCAATTGGCTTCAAATGCGGTGCGCATGCTTGAGGGCAGCTGATCTAAGTACTGGTGCGCCACGTGGAAGGCAGCGCCAAGGCCCCGGGAGGTGGCCAGCGCATCACCGATGTCAGTCGGCAGTCGAAGGTACTCCTGGACCTCGTCGAGGTAGACCATGACTGGATGGCGATCGCTCGTCGGAAGGCTGGCACGTTCCTGTATGGCCTGCCAAAGTTCAGCAACCACCATAGCCCCTAGTAGCTGGGCAGATTCGGGCCCCAGCACTCCTTTCTGAAGCGGCACGAGCAGAATCTTCCGCTGGGTCAGTACCTGACGGACGTTAAAGCGGGGCGTCGGCTGTGCGAGGACATGGCGCAGGTGCGGGTCTAAGAGCGGGCGCAGCTTGTTCATGAGCGGCGCGGTGACCTGGCCACTTGCCTCAGGCGACAGCTGCTCATACCAGTGCCAAAATGGCCCGGCCGAGAACGGGTCGCCGCCAGCGATATGCTGCGTGACTGACTGCCGGAACTTCTTGTTGTTGAGCAAAATCGGCAACATGGCTAGGCTTGCGTCCTTGCGCTGAGCCAGCGCCAGGAGTGAGTGACGCAGGATGTCAGAGCTGCGCGGACCGAGCTGATCACCGTAGAGCGCGTGGAAGGTGCCGAACAGTTGATCGGCGACAAGCGCGGGGCTGCGGCCGTGGCCGTCAAGCGGATTGATGCCGACCGGCTCACTGTCGAGCGGGTCGAGCACAACAACGTCGTCTTGACGGTCGGCAGGTACATGCTTGAGGACGTCGCGAATGAGATCCTTCGGTTCGATCACAACGCAGCTGCGCCCCGCGGCCATGTCATCGACGATCAGCGATAAAAGCATTGAGCTCTTACCCACCCCAGTCGGTCCCATAGCCCAAACATGGTGGCAGCTATCGGCGGGCGATAAACCTAGCCGGACATCTGTTGAGCCGGGCGCCGTTGCCGAGGCGATAATGCGATCCACTGATGACGCCGCGAAGGAAGGTCGAATCTGCCTCGGATGTGCGGGTGGTTGACCCGGATAAGCCACGGGCCCCTCACCAATTGGCCAGGCGCTAAGCATGCCGACCTCGACGGCTGAAAGGCGCTGCCCGAAGGCGAAGCGCGGCCACTCAGAACTCGGGTGGTTGAGCTTCTGGATATGGTCAAAATCCACCTGAAAACGAAGTCCTGGCGCCACCATGGAGCGAAAAGCGCTGACTACGCCACCAATAAGCGTTCGGCGGCGGTCCTCCTCTTTGGCGCTGACGCCAATACGGACATAGCTCGCAAAGCCATGCTCACCTTGCTTGTTTTCAACGCCACGGGAAACACCGCGGCGCTGCTCCGGCTGGATGCCACGAAGCACCATGGAAGCGATGCCCTGGTCGACCTGCGGGATGGTCCGAGGCGTCAGCTGCGGTGCGTACCTCGGCCCGAGGATAATCTGGATCACCAACCTCTCGTCGCCTTGGACGGCCGCCAGACTCGCCAGGAGAGAGCGTGTCGAGCCCTCCGCAGATCGAGGCTCTAGTGATTGGACAGGCGTGTTGACGCGCACTCGACGAACAGCTTGCGCCGGTAGCCGTTCGCCATCATCGGCCACCACGATGGTTCCAGCGACAAGGCGTTCGATGTCGCGGCGGATAGCCGAGGCATGCCGACGCTGAGAACCAACAAGGTAACGGATGCCACGGCGGGTAGCCCGGGCCTCCAAGATAATTTGCGGGGCGTGACTTTGCGCGCTCCATAGGCGCAGCAGGTTGATAGCTTGCTCATCCTCAAGCGGACGCGGCCAGTGGATCTCCTGCCACACCAGCTGTCTGAGGACGGATTCAGGACTACTCATCAGCAGTGTCCTCCGGGCGACGCTCGGCGCTTTCCTTCTCGTGCTGGATCTGCGCTTCCCGTTCAGACTCGGCTTGAGTCATGGCAATAACAGCGCGGCTCAGTTTCCGAAGATCAGGACGATCACGTTGCACGCCTCGAACGATGATCTTGCCGTCCCGATGTGACGTCGTCGTGCGCCTCCGGCTTGGCTTACTTTTCATGGACATAGTTGTTCCCCTCCTTCCTGCGGTGTTGTGGTTTGCCGCCACCGTTCAACAAATTGAACGATGTCTGAGGTTTAGTATGCGTTCAATAAGTTGAACGTTCAACGATTTTAGCGCAAACCACAACACCGATTGGAAGAGCTCTAATAGGGATTAGTGGCAACGGAATTAGTACCGATTATGCCGGTACTGAATGACTGCCCAGACCGCCCAAATGATCGACGCCACACCGACGCAGACAACCAGGAACGGCAGAATCGACTGCAGCACCTGCGTGGCGCAGTACAGGGCAATCACCGCCAACAGCACGGACATACAGGCTCCGATGGCCCGGTCAAACCAGGACCGAGGGGTCGGATCGACGCTCACTGCTGGCGCTCCATTTCGAGGTAAATGCCGGTGTTCAGACCATGGCGCACACAGTCCAGCGCGAACTGCAGCTGGTCCCCCACGTACTGCTTGGTGACGGCGTAGAACACAACCTGGCCGACCGCATCTGCCTCAAAAAGGTGCCATTCCAGATCGTCACGACTAAATCCGGCGCGCTCAAAGCGTCGCATCAGCCAGCGGGCCAGTGTGAACTCATCCGGCGAGGAGAAGCTCAGCCCCTGCTCAACGTGGGCGACGTCGTGGACGTAGCGGTATGCCATATTGACGTCCGGTGAGCCAAACACGACGCTGCTGCTGTTCTCGTTGGAAACGGGCAGCGGGCGGCCTTCCCTGTGCGAAACAGCGAACGCCTCACACAGCTCCCTGTACTTCTCGGGAGCGTCATAAGCCGGCTCCCACCCGAAGAACAGGCGCTGCTCAATCTGGTGGGCCTGATCAAGAACGTAGTCACTCAGGCGTCGCTGGGCATCCACGAGTTCAGACGGCTTAAAGGTTTCGGGCATGACAGATAACCCCTTCCTCGAGGTATGTTCAAAGTAAATGAGGCTAGGACGAGCCGCTCGCTCTAGTGGCGGCGCATGTCCTTGAGCGCTTGGTGATACAGCGCCGTGAGTCGCCCAGCGGCATCGTGGGCTTCCCTGTGGATGTTGGCGACGCGATCCCGCGAGGATGGAGACCGGTCACGCCAGAAGTCAGCTGCGACGAGGTAGGCAACGCCAATTGAGGCCGCGCAGGTGATCAGGATGGCAATCCAAAGGATCGGAGTCATGGCCGTTGTGGCTGCTTCGGCCACGTCTCAAGCGCGGTCAGTGCCATGGCGGATATCTGCTGCGACACCAGCCGCAAATGCCGCGCTGTCGCTGGTGCGCATGAGGCCGCTCCTCTCGCCGCACCGTCCAGTTCGTCGACCAGGGCCGCGACTCGTCCTATAAACAGACGGACAGCAGCCTCGTTCTGGAGAACTTGAGGCTCCGGAGCCCCGATCGGCCTCAGGAGGCTTACAAATTCGTGCTTCACGGCCGCACCCCTACCGCTGGAACCGGCGCACTTCCCACGCCGCATACTCGGCGAAGGAATCAGCAATGTAGTTCAGCCGCTCGGATGCCCGCGGGTCGCCGTTCGCCTGAAACTCGGCCTCGCGGCTGAGCATGCTGGTCAGATGCATACCTGTAGCGGCGACAAAGCCGGCAGCCTGAACGCGCGCCGCCGTGACGAGCCCGTTGGCCACCTCGGCGTTCTGACGCCGCAGTAGCGACTTACCCTCGGAGCGAGAGAAGCCTTCGGGAGCGCTGAAGGGTGAGATTTTGCCACTGGGGCGAGGGATAAGCTCAGACATTGGTTTACCTTCCTGGTTAGAAATGCGGGGTTCGCTCTCCTTGATCGGGAGCGGTACATCCAGCATGAAGGGCGCGCAGCGCCGACGTCACTGACACTAAACTGACACCAACTCGGGCAGTGCTTTGGCGGAAGACGGAATAGCTGATGGTCGATGACCCGCTTCGTGAGGAGCTCCACAAGGAGCTGCGTTCGTTTCGGCGTGGCCCAGGCCCGCTCACCCAGCAGCGACTGTCTGGCCTCTACCAGCTGATGGACTTTGTCGGGCACGGCAGCATGGAGCAGGCGTTCGATGTCCTGATGAACCTGGCAACCGTTCACGATGATGGCGATGACGGCACGATCCGTGCGTTCTTCGAGTCAAGCGGAATGAATACCGCTGGAGATAACCTCGATCAGCGACTTGTGGAATGCTCGCGAAAGCGCTTTGTGACGGAGCGGACGATCCTCCGCCGTAGTGATAGGGGTGCCATTCAGCTAAGCGAAATAATCCGCGACGGGTATCTATACGACCGTCCGCTCGGGAACGTGTATGCAGCCCAGGTGGAGGACGAGACGCGGAGCCTATTTTCGGTTGGCATCGCGATCGAAGTACCGGAGGGTATGTCATATCGCCGACCAAAGGTATTTGTCGACGGTGAGATGCAGGACCTTCCCTTCGCTCTTGGAGAATCGAAACTCCGCGACATGCTCCGGGCATACGAGACCCTCAACGTCCCGCTCGACTTGTCTCAACCGGAAGACGATGAGCCAATTGCAAGCATCGACATTCATTGGATCATGCCCGTATGGGTGAGCTGGATGCTCGGTGCCCACTTCGTAAACCCTGACCTATTTGCAACCGTGAGTGTTGAACGCAAGAGTTCAGCGCGGATAGATGTCCGACGAGTCGAATTTGTGTCCAAAAATCGGAAGCCGATAGGCGATAAAGAATAAAGTCCAATTAACTTTCACCACTAATGCAAGTGATTTACGAAAAAGCCAATTCAGGTTAAAATCAGAACAGATGTCGCCCCCTGTGAGAGCAAAGCTCTCGGGTCGCGACGCTCCGCCTGAACAGCACACGGCGTACCGCTACCCAGATTTGTCGGTACTCACTGCTAAGTTGAGAGTTCAACCTCAGGGGATCGTAAGCGCACACGCGCAAGGAGTACAGACACAACCATGGCCGGAACCACCAAGGAAGCGCAGCGCGCGGAGCTACACAAGACCATCTGGCGTATCGCTAACGACCTGCGCGGGAGCGTTGACGGCTGGGACTTCAAGAGCTATGTGCTTGGCATCCTTTTCTATCGCTACATCTCCGAAAACCTGACGGCATACCTCAATGAAAACGAGCGCCAGGCTGGCGATGTCAATTTCGACTATGCGAAGCTTTCCGATACTGATGCCGAGTTCGGACGGAAGGAGACAGTTGCCGAGAAAGGCGTCTATATCCTCCCGTCAGAACTTTTTGAGAACGTGCGCAAGCGTGCCAGCAAAGACGAGAACCTCAACGAGACACTAGAACGGGTCTTCAAGCACATTGAGAGTTCAGCGGTTGGGACAGACTCGGAAGACGACCTAAAGGGTCTATTTGACGATCTCGACGTCAACTCAGGCAAGCTCGGACTGAGGTGTACTACTGATGTGAGACACAGTTTGAAAGGATTGTGCTCATGTCTGCTCGACCTACCTATTCCGATGAGTTCAAGGCCGATGCCGTCGCTTTGGCGGCGTCTTCGGGGCGTCCGTTGCCTGCCGTTGCTGCTGATCTCGGGATCTCGTTGACTGCTCTGAAGCGGTGGATTCGGTTGGCCCGTGAGGCTGATCAGGAAAGCGGTGGCAAGCCCGATGACCCGGTAGATCCGGTGAAATTCAAAGCCATGGAGGCCCGGCTGCGGGAGCTCGAGCGGGAGAATGATTTCCTGAAAAAAGTTTCGGCGTTCTTCGCCAAAGAACAGCGGTAGAAGATCTCTACCGCGTTGTTCAGGAGGAGAACGCCGACTTTCCAGTGGCATGGATGTGCCGGCAGTTGGGGCTTCCACGGGCCTCGTACTACCGGTGGCGGGACGCTGAGGAGACACCGACCGCGGCCCGTCACCGGGACCTGACGGACCAGGTGAGGACCGTCTTCGATTCCTCTGACGGGATCTTCGGTCACCGCATGGTGCATACCAAACTTGTTGCCGCCGGCATCGAGGTGTCGGTGGGCACCGTGGCGGGGATCATGGCTGAGAACGGATGGGCGGCAAAGCGGATGCGCGCCTTCAAGCGCACCACCATAGCCTCGGATCCGGACAAGGTCTTCGCGGACCTCATCGGCCGGGACTTCACGGCAGATGCCCCGGGCACCCGTTTGGTGGGCGATATTACCTACTTGCGGACCGGTGAGGGCTGGCTGTATCTGGCCACCGTCATTGACCTGTGCACCAGGATGGTCGTCGGTTGGGCCATGGCGGACCACATGCGCGCCTCGTTGGTTACCGGGGCCCTGAGGATGGCCAGAGACCGCGGCCACCTGACCCCGAACGCCATCTTTCACAGCGATCGCGGCACGCAGTACACGTCCCGCGAAATGGGCGCCTGGTGCGCCGGAAACAAGATACGCCAATCGATGGGCGCTACCGGGGTGTGTTGGGACAATGCCGTAGCCGAATCGCTGTTCTCATCGCTGAAAAACGAGTTCTACCATCACCACAGCTTCGAGACCCGCCAAGACGCCAGACGGGCCACGATGCGCTATATCGAAGTGTTCTACAACCGCTGGAGGCCTCACACCAACAACAAGGGTCTCCCGCCAGCGACGGCAATGGCCAACTTCACAACCAACAGCCAGCCCCTGCCCGCTGCTGCCTGACCGAAAAGAAACTACCCGGCTGTCTCACATCCTTGACACACCTCAGACATTCAGTAGCAAAGCGAAACGAAAAGCTCGCAAAGCTCCTTGATGCTATTGGTGACCTCAACTTGGGTAACTTTGCCGACCACACCATCGACGCTTTCGGTGATGCATACGAGTACCTCATGCAGATGTATGCGTCTGCAGCCGGCAAATCTGGTGGTGAGTACTACACCCCTCAAGAGGTATCTGAGCTACTTGCCCGCCTGACCGTCATTGGCAAGACCGCTGTAAATAAGGTCTATGACCCAGCTTGTGGCTCGGGCTCGCTACTTCTTAAGTTCGCTAAGGTTCTGGGCAAAGAAAATGTCCGCCAAGGGTTTTACGGTCAAGAAATCAACCTGACTACCTACAACCTTGCACGTATCAACATGTTCCTGCATGACATCAACTATGAAAAGTTCGACATAGCCCATGGCGATACTCTGATCGATCCGGCGCACTGGGGCGACGAGCCTTTCGAAGCGATTGTCTCCAATCCTCCCTACTCGATTAGGTGGGATGGCGATTCGAACCCACTTCTCATCAACGACCCTCGCTTCGCTCCTGCGGGTGTTCTAGCACCCAAATCCAAAGCCGACCTAGCCTTTACAATGCACATCTTGTCTTGGCTCGCCGTGAACGGGACTGCCGCGATCGTCGAGTTCCCTGGAGTGCTTTACAGAGCCGGTGCGGAGCAGAAGATACGCAAGTACCTCATCGACAACAACTATGTCGATGCCGTGATTCAGCTCCCGCCTGACCTATTCTTCGGCACAACAATTGCGACTTGCATCATTGTTCTGAAGAAATCTAAAAAGGACAATGCAGTCCTCTTTATCGATGCGTCGGCAGAGTTTGTGCGAGGCGGAAACAAGAATAAGCTAACCGAAGAGAATCAACAGAAAATTCTCGAAGGATTCGTCGCACGCGGAGACATCGAACATTTCACGCAGCTTGTCACGAACCAAGAGATTGCTGCGAATGGCTACAATATCGCCGTCACCTCCTATGTAGAGCAATTGGATACGCGTGAAGAAACCAACATCACCGAACTAAATGCGAGCATCGTTCAGGGCGTCGCACGCCAGCAGGAGCTTCGAACAGCCATAGATGAGATCATCGCCAACCTGGAGGGCTCTCTGTGAATCGAATCGACAAGCTTATCCAAGAGCTCTGCCCCGAAGGCGTCCGCTACGAGCCGCTATCAAGTGTTGGGGAATGGTTTGGAGGTGGCACACCTTCGAAAGCTCGAACAGACTACTGGGAGAACGGCACCATACCCTGGATCTCGCCGAAAGATATGAGCGGCAGGTCAGTCATTGACTCAACCGTCGACTACATCACCGAGGCTGCGGTACTGGGATCTGCAACCAAACTCGTACCGGCCAATTCAATCGCCATTGTTGTTCGTTCTAGCATACTGGATCGAATTCTACCGACGGCATTCGTCCCCGTTCCTGCCGCGCTCAATCAGGATATGAAGGCAGTCGTGCCCCGAGATGACATTTTGCCGGTGTATCTCCTTCATCAGTTACGCTCACGAGGACAAGAAATCCTTCGGTTTGCCCGCAAGACTGGCGGATCAGTCTCGTCGATTGAAAGTGCCAAACTTTTCGCATTTCGGCTCCCCGTTCCGCCGGTTGCGGTTCAACAGGAAATTGTGAGCCTCCTTGATGCATTTGCATCACTTGAATCCGAACTGGAATCGGAGCTCGAATCGGAACTGGAAGCTCGCCGCAAACAGTATGCGCACTACCGCGACACTCTTATAGCGTCTCCTGGTTCGGACACGCCAAAGCTGCCACTAGGCGAGTTCGCTACTCTTGTCCGTGGCAACGGCATGCCGAAGACGGATTTCACCGACTCAGGCGTGAGGGCTATCCACTACGGGCAGATCTACACCTATTACGGCACCTCGGCTACAGAGACGATGTCCTTTGTGTCTCCCGAAAGCGCGGCCAAGCTTGCCAAAGTAGAGCCGGGCGACCTTGTAATCACAAATACAAGCGAAAATATCGAAGATGTTAGCAAGGCTGTTGCTTGGCTTGGACAAGAGCAAGCTGTCACGGGTGGCCATGCCACTGTTATCAAGCACCAACAAAATCCCAAGTACCTTGCCTACTACTTCCAGACGGCTGAATTTGCAGTCGCCAAACGAAAATATGCTTCGGGCACAAAGGTGATCGACGTATCCGCGAAAAGCCTTGCAAAGATTGCAATCCCCCTCCCACCGGTCAGTGAACAAGAACGAATCGTATCGATCCTCGATAGGCTCAGTTCGTTAGTGAACGATCTCGGTACGAACCTTCCAGCGGAAATAGCCGGGCGCCGAAAGCAGTATGAGTACTACCGCGAGCGGGTTCTTACGTTCAAGGAGATTGCGGCATGACTGAAGCTACGGCTAGAAAGTATGACCCGATTGCAGTCAGTAGCGAAAGCACGGTGGTCGCTGAATACGTACCCGATGGTCCGGGCGAAGGCACATATCAATCTGAAGCCGACCTAGAGCGCGAACTCGTTAAGCTTTTGCAGTCGCAGGCGTATGAGTACTTGTCTGTCACGAGCGAGCCAGAGTTAATTGCGAATCTCCGAGTGCAAATCGAGGTACTCAACTCCATTAAGTTTAGTGATGCCGAATGGAACCGATTCTTTACGGAGCGGATCGTAGGAGCAAACGACGGCATCGCCGAAAAGACCCTACGCATTCAGGAAGACCACGTTCAGCTTCTCCGGCGCGATGATGGCTCAACGAAAAACATCCTCCTCATCGATAAAGCCAACATCCACAACAACCGGCTACAGGTCATCAACCAATATGAGATCGGAAATGGCGAAGGAGGCGCTTCTCACGCCACACGCTATGACGTCACCGTTCTCGTTAACGGTCTCCCGATGGTACATATTGAGCTGAAGCGCCGCGGGGTTGATATCCGCGAGGCTTTCAATCAGATCGACCGCTACCAGCGCGACAGCTTCTGGGCTGGCTCGGGCCTGTTTGAGTACGTCCAGCTGTTCGTAATCAGCAACGGGACCCTGACGAAGTACTACTCCAACACCACGCGACGACAGCACCTTGCCGACGCCGCCGGCTTGAAGAAGGCACGCAAGACATCGAACTCATTCGAGTTCACTTCATGGTGGGCTGACGCTCAGAATAAGCCCATCCAGGACCTGACAGCATTCGCAAAAACATTCTTTGCTAAGCATGCGCTCCTCAACATCCTGACGAAGTACTGCGTTCTGACCGCTGACGGCATGCTGCTCGTCATGCGGCCGTACCAGATCGTGGCTACCGAGCGGATCCTTCAGAAGATCGACATCTCCACCAATTACAAACAACTCGGTTCTGTGGCTGCTGGCGGTTATGTCTGGCACACCACCGGGTCGGGTAAGACCCTCACGAGTTTCAAAACGGCGCAACTGGCCTCAAAACTGCCGAGTGTCAACAAGGTACTGTTCGTGGTCGACCGCAAGGACCTCGACTACCAGACCATGCGTGAGTACGACCGCTTCGAGAAGGGCGCTGCCAACTCGAACACCTCGACGTCAGTTCTAAAGAAACAGCTCGAAGACCCGCAAGCGCGGATCATCATCACGACCATCCAAAAACTCGCCACATTCATCAAGTCCAACGCCGGTCACGAGATCTACTCCGGCCATATCGTGATCATCTTTGACGAATGCCACCGTTCACAGTTCGGCGACATGCACACCGCAATCACCAAGGCGTTCAAGCGCTACAACCTCTTCGGGTTCACAGGTACGCCGATTTTTGCTGCCAACTCAGGTAGCGGCGGGAATCCGCATTTGAAGACCACCGAGCAGGCATTTGGCGATAAGCTTCACACCTACACGATCGTCGACGCCATCACCGACAAGAATGTCCTTCCGTTCCGTATCGACTACGTCAACACGATCAAGCTGCCTGAGGGCATCACGGACAAACAAGTATCCGCTATCGATACGGAGCAGGCATTGCTTGCTCCCGAGCGTCTGCGGCAGGTCACGGCCTACGTGCTGGAACACTTCGATCAAAAAACCAAGCGAGCGGAACGCTACTCCCTCGCTGGCAAGCGCCTCCATGGCTTCAATGCTTTGTTTGCCACAGCATCTATTGACGCTGCCAAACGGTATTACCAGCAGTTCGCGCTACAGCAGCAGGATTTGACGCCCGATCGTCGCCTCAAGGTCGGTCTGATCTACTCCTACGCAGCCAACGAAGCTGTCGAAGATGGAGCTCTGGACGAGGAAGGATTCGAAACAGGTGCCCTCGACAGCTCGTCCCGCGACTTCCTGGAAAATGCGATCCAGGACTACAACGGCATGTTTGGAACCAGCTTCGACACGTCCGCCGATAAGTTCCAGAACTACTACAAGGACCTCTCGCAGCGCCTGAAGCAGCGCGAGATCGACGTCGTCATTGTCGTCAATATGTTCCTCACGGGATTCGATGCGACGACCATGAACACGTTGTTCGTCGACAAGAATCTTCGCGCTCACGGCCTCATCCAGGCCTACTCACGCACCAACCGCATCCTCAACTCAGTGAAGACATACGGCAACATCGTCAGCTTCCGGGATCTTGAGGAAGAGACCAATGACGCTATTGCCCTATTCGGCAACAAGGACGCGAGGGGCATCGTTCTCCTCAAGCCATACGGCGAGTACTACGCCGAATATGGAGAGAAGGTCAGCGAGCTCCTGGAGGACTTCCCGCTCGGTACGCCAATCGTTGGCGAAGCAGCGCAGAAGGCTTTCATTGCCCTCTTTGGCTCAATTCTTCGCCTTCAGAACATCCTCACCTCCTTTGATGATTTCACTGGACAAGAGATCCTGACGGACCGACAAGGCCAGGACTACCGCAGCGTCTATCTCGACCTCTACGCCGAGTTCCGCCGCGACAAGGATGCAGACAAGGAGTCGATCAAGGACGATGTTGTCTTCGAGATTGAACTCATCAAGCAGGTCGAAATCAACGTTGACTACATCCTCATGCTCGTGCAGAAGTATCGCAACGAGCGCGGCGACGGCGACGACAAAGAAATTCGTGCTGAAATTTCCCGCGCCGTTGATGCCAGCCCAAGTCTGCGCAACAAGAAGGATCTCATCGAGGCCTTCGTTGACTCAGTCTCCGCGAAAGGCGAGGTTGATGAGGAGTGGCGGGCCTTCATTGCGGGTCGTAAAGAAGCTGAACTCGAGGCAATCATCGAATCGGAGGGCCTTCGGCCAGAGGAAACGCGGGTATTTGTCGAAACCGCCTTCCGTGACGGCAGCATCCAGACCACAGGCACGGCTATCACAAAAGTCCTGCCTCCGGTCTCCCGGTTCTCAGCTAAAGGCGGCCATGGCGAGAAGAAGCAACGTGTGCTTGACAAGCTAGGTGCTTTCTTCGAGCGGTTCTTTGGCCTGTCTTCAAGTGGAAGCAACTAGATCGCAGCCAACCCGGAGACCCACTGGTCGGGCTGATAACAACGTAAACAAGGAAATTTGGGGGAATAATGACAGAAACTGGCCCTATCGAGTCCGCAAAATGGATACGTGCAGCACTGCAGGTCAATCCGTATAGCTACCACGGACGGAACTCACCTTCGACCAAATTCTCAGACGAGCAAAGCTACAATGCTGCACTGATCCAGACACTGCAAGACCTCAGCATAAGCATGATTGCTATCACTGATCATTGGTGCGTGGACTCGGCACTTGGGCTCGCGCGCGATGCGGAGGCTGCTGGCATCGCCGTCCTTCCCGGATTCGAGGCTAATTCATCGGAAGGTATCCACCTCCTCGTCTTATTTGAGCGGAATACCCCACCCTCAACAATCAATGCTGCCATCGGACAGTGTGGAGTGGCGCCCTCGTGCCCCAACGGGACTACTGGGCGGCCCTACGCCGAGATTATGCAGTCCATGACTGAAGCTGGTGCCTTGGTCATTCCAGCCCACGCCAACGTCGCGAATAGCGGTATGCTCACCGGTCGTTCCGGGAATCCACTGGTCAAGATGATTCAACACCCCTGCCTTCACGCCATTGGCATCACACCTGACGTGGCTGATGGGATAGATCAAGAAGCTATTTTTGCCGGCACCACCCCCTACGCCCGCCCTCACGAACTCGCAAAAATTCACGCAGACGACATTTGTCACCCAGATACACTCGCGACAACAGGAGCGAGCAGCTGGTTCAAGCTCAGCGCCTGCGAACTGGCCAGCCTCAAACTCGCAGTCCGTACGCCGGGAACCCGCATCAGCCTCGTGGACCCATCCACGGCACCCCGTACTGTCCTCGGAAAAATTTCCTGGGAGGGCGGCTTCCTGGACGGCGTATCTCTGGATCTGTCAGACGAGTTGACGACATTGATCGGAGGACGTGGGACTGGAAAGTCCACTGTGATTGAAAGTATTCGCTTCGTTCTCGATCTGGACCCGCTAGGGCCCGAGGCGAAGAAAGACCACCAGTCAATGGTGAGGAATGTACTTGGACCCGGCGCAACTGTCGCCGTGACCGTTAACGGCGTTGGGCCTTCCCTCGAAACATATGAGGTAACGCGAACAGTCGATCAGGCTCCAATCGTCCGAGATTCAGCTGGAGCAGTCTCTCAGTTGAGCGCCAAGGACGTTATTGGTGCAATCGAAGTATTCGGCCAGCATGAATTGGCGGAACTGGCCCACGACAAAGATAACGTTGCCGCGATGGTGCAGCGGTTCGCAGGGCCGGACACTCAGAATGAAGACGAATCGGATGTACAACTTCGGCTGGAACAGAACCGCACCCAGCTGGCCACAGCAGAGGCGGACTTGGCCCGGCTTGATGGCGAACTAGCCGATCTGCCTCGTCTCGAAGAACAGATGCGGATCTTCACCGAATCTGCGCTGGGCGAGAAGCTGACTGATCAACAGTTACTTCAGAAAGATGAAGCCATCATCGCAGCAACCACACTGCGTATCGACAACTTGGCTGCGTCACTGCAGACGATTACCAACGAGGACATCCCGGGCGATCTCCGGGCTGAGCTGGAAGGCCTCAAAGAGTCGCCGAGAGCGGAAACCCTCGCCGAACTTTCAACTGCACTGGAAGCTGCAGCTAAAACTGTTGAAGCGTCCCTTGCATCCATTGGCCAGGCTGTCGAAGCGGCACGACTGGAAGCAAGCAGAATACAGGCCACATGGACAACTGAGACCGACGGAGTCCGAGAATCTACTGCGGAGACCCTGCGAAAGCTAAAGGATGACGGCAACGATCCTGGGGAGTTTGTTGCAACCTCAAGAGCACTTCATACGCTAAGACAAAAGGCACCCGCTCGGACTACCCATCAAGGCAAGATTCGTACCCTCAAGCAAGAGCGCACGGAAATTCTCGGCGAACTCCAGATTGCCCAACGTGCGAAGGCGCAACGCTTGCGTCAAGCCATAAGGGAGGCCAATGCTGCTACGGATGGCACGGTCAACGTGAGGCCAGTTGAGTCACCACACCGTGATCACATCAAACAGCTAATTTCTTCTCACGTGAGTGGTGGTCGAACAACAATTATGTCGGCGATCGACTCTGACGGGTTCGCGCCCTCGGCCCTCGCCGATTCCGCACGACTGGGTCGAGAGTCGCTCGAAGAGAAGTTCGGCATTCGGGGAGCGCAGGCCACAAACCTGATTGCGGCTGGTGAATCCCTGTTCCGCCAACTTGAGGAGACAACCGTCGGCCTTGCCGCGGACGTATTCCTCGACGTCTCGAATGAGGGTGATCCGCGCGAATACCGAAAGCTGGAAGACTTGTCTAAAGGGCAGAGAGCAACCGCACTGCTGTTGTTGCTGCTGGGCGCCAGTTCTGCCCCTCTCGTTATCGATCAGCCTGAGGATGACCTAGACAACCGCTTTGTCTTCAGCGGCGTTGTGAAGCGGCTTCGCGGCCTTAAGGGTCAGCGGCAAATCATTCTGAGCACACACAACGCAAACATCCCTGTGCTTGGGGATGCTGAGCTCGTGATCGCCCTCGAAGGGAGTGGTCGGAAAGGTCAGCCGGTAACTAACGGAATTGGCTCTCTGGATAACCCCACCATCCGCCAGCTCGCAGAGGACCTCCTCGAAGGCGGATCGGCCGCGTTCGGTGCAAGGCATCACCTTTATGGTTTTTAGCTGCTCCGGTCACAATGCTCCTCGGCATGACTCTTCAGGTATAGCCGGGCAGTGCGAATCTTTCGCGATTAACTTCATCCTGCCTAAAGGAGAAATGACGGGATTATGACAGCGCTACCAGGCGGAGCTGCCGACAAAGAAGGTAACCGGTATGAACACTGGTGGACGGCTCGAGTAGTAGCCGACCTCCTTACTGGTAGCGCGAGCCGACTGCGACTGGAGCCGCCCGGTGTCGGTGGCGAAGGAATCGAATTTGAAGTCGATCGCGCGGGCGTCACGTGGGGCGAGCAGGTCAAGCTTCGCGCAGGAAATTGGACGATCAACAAGCTCAAAAGCGAGGGCGTCCTAGCGGGTGCACTCACACAGGTCCAGGCAGGTCGGCGATTCAAACTCATCGTCTCAACCGAATCCATGCCCTTCGATACATTGGCTCAGCGCAGCCGGGACTGTGATAGTTCAGTTGAGTTTAGAACCGCCCTAAGCAGCGCCGATGACGCTGATTTCTTGAAGCTCGCCACAATTTGGGGGATCACACCCGACGAAGCATATGTTGCTCTACGGTCGATCTACGTCGAGCCGTATCCATTTGAAAACCTACGCCAGCTTGTGGCGTTGGAATTCCGAATCCTGTTCTCGGACGCCCCGGAGGTTGTCCTTGGCGAAGTCCGAAACTTCTGCGACGACCATATGCACGAGCAGCTCACGGCTCCCCAAATCTGGACACACCTCGAGTCGAAAGGGTTCCACCGTCGCCACTTGGCGGGAGATGCCTCTTTTATCAACAATCTCCGCAAGACAGTCGAACGCCATGCTCGTCATGTTAATGCCAGCCGGCCGAGCATCGGCCTTGTGCAATCGGCGCACCTCGATAAACTGCGCGACTGCCTCACTGACAAGGCTGGCAAGCAGCTAGTCGTTCTGGACGGCAGCGCAGGATATGGCAAATCAACCATCGCAGCAGCAATCGCTGCTGAGCTGCAAACGTCCGGCTGGTGGGTGGCCGCGGCTAACATGAGCGTAGTCAAGCCATCCGCAGCAACCTCCACCAAACTTGGAGATCAGCTTGGCCTAGGAGATAACTCCCCTGGCATTGTCTTAGCTGGCGTTGCCGACGGAAGTCCGGGACTCCTAATTATTGATCAGCTCGATGCAGTCGGAACGTACAGCGGACGAATCACAGAAGTTTACGACGCCATCGCTGAGGTACTAGATGAAGTTGCGTCCGCGCCTAATATCAAGGTGCTCCTCGTCGTGCGTACTGTTGATCTCGAATCCGATCCGCGCTTCGCACGGTTTTGTGACGCCACAACCGCGAACCGCATCCACGTCGACAAACTAAGCGCCGATGACGTAAAGGCAAAGCTGACCGAGTGCAACATCCCGGTCCCTGGGTCTGATGTGACAATCGAACTCCTCCGAACTCCTCTACATCTCAGCATCTTCCTGCGATTGTCAGCAGCTGCGCGGCAAGAGGTCTATCCAAGCCTGCAACGCCTTTATGATCGGTATACAGATGAGGTCCGCCAGTCGATCGAGCTGTCCGTCGGCCACCTGCAGTGGGCGGCGATTATGGACACGCTCGTTAGATACATGAACGAGAATGAGCGTCTGTCGGCACCAGCCCCCATCCTGGACTTGTTCCCCCGCGACGAGGTCCATGCCCTTGAGTCCGCTGATGTCCTCTCTATCAACGATCAAGGCATCCTCTCATTCTTCCATGAGTCATATTTCGACTATCTGTTCGCTCGAAGGTTCGTAGCAGCCGATGAGAGCCTTCTCGATTTCGTGGTTGGATCTGGGCAGCATCTGTTTCGACGCGCGCAGGTTCGGCAGATTTTGGAACACTTTGCTGCAACCGACAAAGAAAAGTTCCGTCACACGGTGCAGCAATTGCTCGGGTCCACCAAAGTTCGCTCACACCTGAAGGAGGTCGTCGTTGACGTCCTCGAGCAAGTAGAAGGTACTACCGATGACTGGCTCGCTCTTGACGAACTAGCGTGGAGCGATAGCAGAATCGCATGGAGAATTCTTGGCATCCTGAACCGGCCCTCATGGTTCGCAGCAGCAGACGCTCTCGGAAAATGGTCTGAATGGCTCAACGACCCGTCGAAAACCGACAGAGCTTTCAGCCACCTTCGCTTCATTGCCCGCGACCATCCTGCGCGTGTCGTTGAGCTTGTGCGTCCGTACATGGGTGCGAGTGACGAGTGGCGTTTGCGGCTCAAGTCTATGGTCGAGTGGTCCTTGAAACCTGAGTCAGTCGAACTGGCTATCGAGCTACTAGAGCGAGGCGACCTTGATGATGCAAGGGGGCCTATCGCCGTGAATAGTGACTTTTGGTCCATAGTCTTCGGACTCGCTCGAGATGACCTCTCCGCTGCAGCCCGATTCATCGGTGCATACCTCAACCGAGGCCTTACCCGAGCCCAGGCCGAAGGATCTGACGACCCGTTTGAAACGGGTCAGCTACCAGAGCATTCCCCGAGTGATCAAGTTATCGCGCAAATCAGTACTAAAGCGCCCCAAGACTATCTAGCTAATGTGCTGAGCTTCGTAGAGGTGGTGGCACTAGCAAACCAGCGACAAGTCAAAGGTTACCTTCCCATGGGTTCTCGCTGGGCCTTCCGGAACCGCGGCTCTGCCTATACCGTCGATGACAAGATCTTCGACGGTGTTCGGACGGCCCTCATTGCGCTAGCGAAGACGGCGCCGGATCTTTGCGACGACTATATCGAACGGCTAAGCAGCTTCGAAAGCGAGGAACTGCGCTTCCTCGCGTGCATCGCACTGACAGAGCGAGGTCCAGCCGACAAGGCGATCGATTGGCTCACAAGTGATACGCGGAACTTCGAACTTGGCTACGTGGATAACACCAGCTGGGCTAGCCGATCGCTCATCAACCGCTGGTCCGGCGAATGCAGCGAAGAACTGTTCTCTCGCCTGGAGGTCCTCGTCCTGACACACGCGCCAGAGCCAGAGAGGCCAGGATATATAGCAGGCACTCGGCTGCGACTACTCTCCGCTCTCGACTCTTCCCGCATGTCAGAGGCCGGTCGACAGCAACTGCTCGAACTGCAGCGACGCTTCCCAGCGATTCAGCCGTCAGTCGCCCCGAGAGGCGTAACAGGAGGCGCTGTCGCCTCGCCAATCCCAGACGCTGCAGCTCAGGTAATGTCAGACAAACAATGGATGAGCGCGCTGCAGAAGTACACCTCGGACAAGACCGACTGGCGCGGCGACCAACCAGTTGGAGGCGCGCACCAGCTTGCGCAGACGCTAGGACAACAAGCGGAGCGAGAACCCGAGCGATTCGCTAAGCTCGCGCTCGGTTTTGATGACAGCGTAAGTCCTCATGCAATGGATGCCGTAATTCGCGCCGTGGCCCCGAAGATTGAAACCGACCTTTTGGCGGACCTCTGCGAGCATGCTCAACGCACCTACGCCTCGCATGTTGGCCAGGCAATATGTACGGCCGCGCAACAGGGAAAACCAGTCTCCGAGCGCATGGTGACACTCCTCACTATGTACATCGACGACCCTGACCCTGATCGTGAATGGGCAAGAACCGAAACAGGCACTGGCGATAACTACTTCGGTGGCGACATTGATATGGCTGGCCTGAACAGCACAAGGGGCCATGTGGCTCGCGCCGCGGCGGCGATACTCTTCCAGTCAGCCGACTATCTCAACATACTCCGGCCCGTCGTAGAGACACTCGCGGTTGATTCCAACTTAGGTGTGCGATCGCAAACAGCCGAAGCCGTGCTGGCACTTATGAACCATGAACCGGAGCGCGCCTATGACCTGGGTGAAGCGCTGCTCGACGCAGACATCGAACTGTACGACACCCGCAACGTCGAACGACTCATGTCGTACCTATTAGTCCGAGAACCCGAGCGCTTCGGGCAGTTCCTCACGCGAGGCCTTGAAGGGCCTGGTCATGTGGCGTTGAGGGCTGGCCGCCTCTGGGCACTACTTTCGTACCGCGACTCGCTGCCTACGGGTGTACCCCAAGAGGTCGGTGAACTACCAGTCGATGCTCGTCGCGGCGCAGCTGAAAGATTCGCAGCCAACCCAGAAGAGTCGGCCGACCTCCTGATTTCGCTTTTCAATGATCCAGACAAGTTAGTCCGGGAGCAATCCTCCAGCACGATACGCTATCTCGCGACTCAGCGGCCATCGACCGTATCAAAACTCGTTAAAGGCTTTGTATCAAGCGAGGCTTTCGAAGCGCACTTCGACGATCTGATCATGGAACTTGAGCCCGTCGAGACAATCGACCCGGAACTTGTCCTGCTTGCTTGCGAGCGCGCTCTTAAGATCGCTGGCGCAGAAGTTGGGGATATCCGTACCTCTCACAGCGCGCTCGCGCAGCCCATCGTCGTTAGTGTCTTGCGCGTATACCGGCAAGGTGACGCGGAGCGGCGAGGACGCTGCCTTGACATCATTGACCAGTTATCAGAGGTCAATGCTTACGGAATAGCTGAGGCGCTGAATGCCGAGCGATGACACCAACTAGCAGCCTCACCCCATGCGCACTGACTAATCATGTACCTAGGGCAAACTCAAGTCCTGTCACTGGCTAATAGAAACAGGCGGGCAGTGTCGTAGCTACAGCCAACGCGCTTGGCGATATCTCGAATAACCATCCCATGCTTGCGCAGCCGAAGGATCTCCTTCTCTTTGGCTGGGGTGAGGCCGCGCGGCCTGGTGTCAACGCCACGCTCGGCGAGGAGGCGTAGGAAGGTTGACTTAGCGATACCGCTCTCACGAGCCAGTGCCGTACTTGGTTCGCCTGCTTGGTAGCGAGTAACGAGGTGATTAAGTTCTTCAGGCGTAAAGCGATCCGCCAGACGGTAGCGCTGCGTGGGACGAGGCTTCTTGGCCGGAGGACGACGGAGCTCAGCTGCATCGATACGATCCAGGGCGTGGCGGATGATGTTGAACTTGTCTATCTTGAAGCTGGCCCGGTTCGAGTAGTGTCCTAGGATCTCGACCAATTTGAGAATCATTCTCAATATTTGTCAATCGAAAACAGAGGTCGCTGAAGCAATTCAGCGACCTTTTTCGTGCCTGCGGTACGGTTTCGTAGCAATAGCCAGGCAGTCACCGACCCCTGTTATTTGGTTCGAGTGAGACCTCTAAGGTGCCTTGGCTCCGGTACGGTCCTTCGACGCAGTCATCACGACACCCTCCCCCCTGTTGGAGGTACCGCAGGTGTTGTGGGATACGCTACACCGCTGGCAATCTCTTGCCTTGAAGTACTTGAACCTTTTAAACTAAATATATGAGTACTCAGATTGATCGAAAACAAAGCTATACGATCAAAGAAGCCGCGGTATTAAGTGGCCTAACAGACAGTACACTGCGCTACTACGAGACAATTGGATTGATCCCCCACGTCACGAGAGATGCAAGCAGCAAATACCGTGTCTATAGCGAAGATGACATTAATTACATTGTGTCTATTGCCTGCCTTAGTGCCACCGGCATGTCGATTGACGATATGAAGGAATACCTTAGCAACGTCGAACGCGGCGAAGGTGCGGCACCGGACCAGATCAAGCTACTCGATGAGCAGAACCGCAGACTGGCCGAAGAGGAGCGCAACCTCAAGCTTCGCCGGCACTACCTGCAAACCAAAGCCGACTACTGGCGAGCCGTGCAGAACAAAGACCTGGACCAGGCAGCCAAGGTTAGCGAAAAGGCGATCGCTATAGCAAAAGAAGTTAAAGAATCTCGAACTACTATCTAACGTGGCCTGCCACACTCGAAAGGAATTCATCACACATGAATGTTCTACTTATTGATGCTCATCTGAACTATCCCGGATGGTCAGAAGGCACCCTCAATAGCACCATGACCGACATCGCAAAGTCTTTTTATACCGATACTGGACACACCGTCACCGAGACATATATCGAACGTGGCTACGACCCGCAAGAAGAAGTGCAAAAGCACGTTGATGCCGATCTGGTGATCCTCCAGACACCCTGGTTGGGTCCCCGGAGAGCAGTCCAGTGTTTGTGTGAGTTTCGTGTCCGAGAATGGACACAGGAGGTAATTCACGAATCATGGCACGCAGACACACCCCGGAGCAGGTCATCGCCAAGGTCCGGCAGGGCCAAAAGATGCTCAACGATGGCCGTCCGATGGTCGAGGTCGTCAAGGAGCTCCAGGTCACCGAGGCGACTTGGTACCGCTGGCTGAACCAGTACGGGTCTGAGAAGAACGCCGAAGCGTCCAAGCGGACCAAGGAGCTGGAGAAGGAGAACGCCCGGCTCAAGCGGTTGCTGGCGGAGAAGGAACTGGCGATCGACATCCTGAACGAGGTGGCGAAGGGAAAATTCTGAGCCCCGAACCACGTCGCCGTGCCGTGCGCATGGCGACGGAGAAGTTCGGGGCATCCGAACGCTTCGCCTGCAAGGTCTTGGGGCAGAACCGGTCCGCGTTCCGCAAAAAGAAACCCGACATGGGCTTCGAAGAGGCGCAGCTCCGCTCGGAGCTGCGTGCCATCGCAATGAAGCACCCGGCGTGGGGCTGGCGGAAGGCCCGCTGGCACCTGCTGGCCCAGCCGGCGTGGGACGGGGTAGCGCTGAACAGGAAGCGCATCCGCAGGCTCTGGCGCGACGAAGGCCTGACCTGCAAACCCAGAGCCCGGAAGAAGCGCCGCACCGGGCCCGGCGCCGGGGAACAGAAACGCCTCACAGCCCAGTATCCGATGCACGTGGTCAGCTTCGACTTCCAATCCGACGTGACCTCCTGCGGCCGGCACATCCGGTTCCTCAACGTCATCGATGAATACACCCGCACGGCGCTGGCCGTCATCCCGCGAAGGTCGTTCAAAGCCACTGACGTGGTCGCGGTGCTGGAGAACATCATCGCCGAAACCGGCACCGCACCGACATACCTCAGGTGTGACAACGGCCCCGAATTCACCGCCGCCGCACTGATCGACTGGTGCGATACCGCCGGAGTCGACACCGCCTTCATCGACCCGGGCTCACCTTGGCAGAACGGCTTCATCGAATCCTTCAACGCCCAATTCAGAAGGGAACAACTCTCCGGAGAGATCATGGACACCATGGCCGAAGCGAAGTATTTGGCCGAGGAATGGAAGACTATCTACAATCATGAACGGCCCCACGGATCCCTGGACGGCACGACGCCGAAACGCTACTGGGAAACCTGGACGCAAGAAAACCAATTAGCTACCGCATAGACGCTGGACTGCTAACGGGGGCCCAATCAACCCATTAACTGGTTTTCAGCACCATGGATCTACAAGAAGTATGTCGATGAAGTCTTCAATAACGGCCTCCACTCCAAGACCCTGCTCGACAACGATGGTCGCACCCGCAGCGATCCGAGCCGCCAGTACGGAACGGGCGGCCACATGCAGGGCAAGAAGTTCATGGTAGCCGCCACCTGGAACGCACCCAAGGAATCCTTCAACAATGCGGACGGCGTCCTGTTCGAAGGAAAAGGTACGGATGACCTTCTGCTTCACATCACCTCGAACTACAAGTTCACGGGCTTCGATATCCTGCCGAACTTCGGGGTGTACGACATATTCAAAGATGATGCCGACATCGCGGACGCTTTGGACGGGTACGTCGATCATCTGAAAAATATCTAGCGCTTCCCTTCGCCTCTGCGCTGGATGAGACTCGGACACCCTCGCCCACTCCTTAGTGAGCGAGAAAGCGAGGCACCATGCCACGAGTCACCCAACGCGAACAGTACAACCGTCACTTGTTCTTACGAACGGCTTGGACGGATCCAAGCAAACAGACCTGCTTGGCAGTCCTGTCAGCCACCGAACAGTGGAAGATCCATACCTTCTACCGGCCAAGTGAAGAACTGACGCTCAAGCAGTTCCGCAATCACCTCCACATAATCCAGCGCGATCATCCACAACTTCGCCACGTCAGCGGCAAGCTGTATCGGCGGATCGAACATGCCGTCGCTCAGCATACACAGCGACAAACGAAACAACAGGCATCCGCCGAAGGACGAAAGCAGAATAAGGTGCCAGCTCGACGTGGCGGCCCGGTCGTTGTCTACGGCGTCGTCCGACCAAAGCCAGACCTGAACAAGCTACTCAAGGCCCTGGTCGAGATGGCACGCGAAGAGCAGGACGAAGACAACAAGAGCAGAAGCTAGTCCGAGCCCTTCGCCAAGAGAAACAGTCTGGCGGTGTCGTAACTGCACCCGACTCGCTTGGCGATCTCACGGATGATCATCCCCTGCCTCCGGAGCCGAAGAATCTCTTTCTCTTTGGCTGGCGTCAGGCCGCGAGGTCTGGTACCGACGCCATGCTCCGCGAGCAGTCGCAAGAAGGTCGACTTGGCGATACCCTGTTCGCGAGCAAGAGCCGTACTCATTTCGCCGGCTTGGTATCGAGCGACCAGCCGATTGAGCTCGTCAGCTGTGAAGCGATCCGTGAGCCGGTATCGCTGGATCTTGCGGACTGGCTGTGGCGGGCGCGGCTTGGACTGACCCGAGTCCATCCTTTTCATGGCAGCAGCGATGGTCGTCATCTGATCTATCTTGAAGCTGGCCCGGTTCGAGTAACATCCTAGGATCTCGACCAAACACGAAAATGGCGTCGAGAAGTCGGCGCCTTTTTTGTTTTAAGTTGAGCCCGGGGCCTTGTCTCAAGGCACGAGACTCACGGTTGCGCCGCCGGGCTGTCCACGCATAAAACGCAAAAAGAAACCCCGGAGCTGCTCGTGATGCTCCGGGGTTCCAGTCGAATGATTAATTACATCGGATCCGGCCAGTTGCCGATGGACGAGGTGGTGTACGTCGTCTCCGTTGTCTTGGTGGGTGCCGCTACGCTTGCGCGCATCGGATCAGGCCAGTTGCCAATGGCACTGAGCGAAGTGTCGGATTCAACGGTCGAAGCCGCGGAGACGACTGCGGGAGCCGCAACCGTGAACGCAAGCGCGCCTGCCAGTGCCACCGAGGCGGCGAGTTTCTTGAACATATTGTTCCCCAATGCGAGTCGGATTCGTTACGGAAATTGCGCGGTCCCTGTTGACATACATTGTAAAATGTTTTCCACAGACACTGTCAAGGTTTGGGTCGAAAGACACCGGAGGGAGGAACCCGTGGGAAACGGATTCGGCGAGAAACTACGTGCCGAACGGCTGGAACGCGGTCTGACCCAGGCCGAGCTGGGTAAGAACCTGTACTCCCCGAGCTACATCTCCCTGCTTGAAACCGGACGGCGCGAGCCCACCCAAGAGGTCATCGAGGAACTCGCCCGGCGCTTGGAATTGGCACCTAAGGCCTTGGAGGCCTGGAGCCAGCCCGTTTCAGTCAGTGACGCCGAGTACGTCCTGGCCGGTCTTTACGCCCGGCAGGCCTGGGACCTCCGCGACTACCAATTAGCCGCCAGTCATGCAGCAACGGCAGCGCAGATCGCCCTGGAAGCCAAGAACAACAGCGCTTGGTGGAACATGACCTACATGCAGGCCGAGTGCGTCATGAAGCAGGGCCTGCTGAAGGAATGCCAGCAGATTGTCGAACACCTGCTGGAACACCCTATGGCCACCGAGTCCGCAGGCTTGGGAGTGCGCGCCTGGCAGATGCTTGCTGCTGTGTGCCACGGTCAAGGCCAACTAGCCACCGCCGTCGAGCATGCCAAGAAGGCAGTTGAACTCTCCAGTCAGCTGCCCAAGGGATCCACGCTGATCATCGGCGCCCACCGGGCGTTGATCGGTGCAATGGCTGAGAGCGGAAAACTGGATGAGGCGTGGGAGTACTGCCTTGCGATGATCGAGCACATGGATGAGCACTCCATGTCCCAGCTCGCCGGCGAGGTGGCCTGGGTGGTGGGCAACGTCGCCTTCATGCGCCACGATTACGCAGAGGGCATCAAGCACCACGAACGGGCCGCCAAGCTCCTCTCCCCCGCCAACGACATCGAACTGTGGGCGCGCTTCAACAAGGCCTCCGCCGCAGTCCGGCTGTCCTCCGGAATCGTTGAGCCGGAGACGTTGTCCGCCATCGAGCGGGCCGAGTTGGCCCTGTCCATTGTGGGCGGCAACAAGACCGACCAGCTCGAAGTCGCTTTCATCCGTGCGCGCTGGCTGTACCTGACCGGTGATATTCCTGCCGCCGTCGACAAACTGCGGGAGATTTACGAGGACCGCAAGGTCCTGGCCCGGCACACTGCCGGCGAAGTCTCACTTCTGCTCGGCAAGTCGTTGAAGGCTGCGGGCGAAACCGCCGAGGCGCTTCACTTCCTGGAGGAAGCACAGCACGACTTCAGCGCGGCGGGTGCCTCAGACCGTGTCCAGCAGGCCATGGACGCGGTCCTGGAAATCCGCTTGGCCGAACGCCGCGCCGCCGCAACACACCCGAAAGCCGTTTAAGCGCCAACTGACTGGCAGTAGGGGTTGCTCTGAGCGCTCAGAACAACCCCTACTGCCAGTCAGTTGGGCGGGGTTACGCGAAGGTGCGGCCCGTCAGTTTCTCGTACGCTTCGACGTAGCGGGCGCGGGTGCGCTCCACAACCTCGGCAGGCAGTGCCGGCGGAGGGGTGTCCGAGGACTTGTCCCACCCGGATTCCGCGGAGGTCAGCCAGTCGCGGACGTACTGCTTGTCATAGGACGGCTGCGACTTACCCGGCGCGTACGTGGACGCGTCCCAGAACCGTGAAGAATCCGGAGTCAGGACTTCGTCGCCCAAGGTGATGATCCCAGTAGCAGCGTCAATACCGAACTCCACCTTGGTGTCCGCCAGGATGATGCCGCGCTCATGGGCGATCTCCTCGGCGCGGGTGTAGATCTTCAGGGTGAGCTCGCTCAAGCGTGCAGCGATGTCGTCGCCAACCATGGCCACAACGTCGTCGTACGTGATGTTCTCGTCATGCTCGCCCACCTCGGCCTTGGCCGACGGCGTGAACAGCGCTTTCTTCAGGCGGGACCCGTCAACCAGGCCCTCGGGCAGCGGAATGTCGCACACCGTGCCCGATTCCTTGTACTCGGCCAGCCCGGAACCGGTCAGGTACCCGCGGGCGATGCACTCCACAGGGAACATGTCCAGCTTCTTGCAGATCATGGCCCGGCCCTCAACCTCCGCCGGAACACCGCCTTCAACGGTGGAAGCAAGCACATGGTGCTCAACACCCAGCTGATCGAACCACCACAGGCTCAACTGCGTCAGCACGCGGCCCTTGTCCGGGATCTCGCTGCTGAGCACATGGTCGTAGGCGCTAATCCGGTCGCTGGCCACCACCAGGACGCACTCCTGCCCGAACTTCTCGTTAATGGACTCATCGGCGGGAACGTAGAGGTCGCGGACCTTGCCGGAGTACACGTGCGTCCAGCCGGGAAGCTGCAAAGCCTCCGTCTCAAGGCCGCCGGTGGGAAGGGAATCAGTCATGGCTCAGGCCTGCACTTTCGGGATGCTTCCGGTGGCGCCGTACGGTACGTGGATTTCCCCGCGGGCGGCCTTGCCTGCAATATCCGTACGGAACTGTGCGCCTTCGAGCTGAATCAGCTCCACGCCGTCGTACGCTTTTTCGCGCGCGTCCACCAGGTCGGAACCGAGCGCAACAACGGCCACGACGCGGCCGCCGGCCGAGACCACCTTGCCGTCGTCGTCCAGCTTGGTGCCGGCGTGGATGACGTGGACGCCGTCCAGCTCGTCAACCTTCTTGAGGCCGCGGATGCGGTCGCCCGTGCGGGGCGTGTCCGGGTAGTTCTCGGCGGCCACGACGACGGCGACCGCCGTGTCCTTGGACCAGCGCAGCTCTTCTGCCGTGTCCAGTTCGCCCTTGGCAGCTGCCAGCAGCAGCGCACCGAGCGGCGTCTTGAGGCGGGCAAGGACGGCCTGGGTCTCCGGATCGCCGAAGCGGACGTTGAACTCGATGACGCGGGTGCCGCGGGAGGTCAACGCGAGGCCGCAGTACAGGACCCCGATGAAAGGCGTGCCACGGCGGGCCATCTCGTCCACGGTGGGTTGGGCGACGCGGTCGATGACTTCCTGGACGAGGCCTTCCGGTGCCCACTCCAGCGGGGTGTAGGCGCCCATGCCGCCGGTGTTGGGGCCTTCGTCGTTGTCGAAGATGCGCTTGAAGTCCTGCGCCGGGGACAACGGGACGGTGTTGCGGCCGTCGCAAAGAACAAACAGGGATACCTCGGGGCCGTCGAGGAACTCCTCGATCACCACGGTTCCGCCGGCGTCGAAGCAGGCCTGCGCGTGGGCCAGGGCTTCGTCGCGGTCACGGGTGACAACAACGCCCTTGCCGGCAGCCAGTCCGTCGTCCTTCACAACGTAGGGAGCACCCAAGGTGTCCAGCGCGTCGGCGGCTTCTTCGGCGTTCTCGGCAACCCGGGCCATGGCGGTCGGCACGCCGGCCTCGGCCATGATCTGCTTCGCAAAAGCCTTGGATGCCTCAAGCTGGGCGGCTTCCTTGCCAGGACCGAAAACGGGAATGCCTGCCTCACGGACGGCGTCGGAAACACCGGCAGCGAGGGGAGCTTCCGGACCAACCACTACCAGGTCCACGCCGAGCTTGGTGGCAAGGGCGGACACGGCTTCCGGGCTGTTCCCGTCGATCGCGTGGGTGGGAACCAGTTTGCTGATGCCTGCGTTTCCGGGCGCCGCGTGGACCTCGGAGACGTTGGGATCTTCAAGCAGGGAGCGGACAATGGCGTGTTCGCGGCCGCCTGGGCCAATGACGAGTACCTTCACAGTCTTCAAGGGTACTTTGTGAAGGCGTGCGAGTCCTAAGGTGTGTCAGCCCCCTGGGCAAGGATGACCGGCAAGGATGACCCTGCGTGCATGACCCGGCAGGTTGGACCCGGCAGGGATGACCCGCTCCCGGCGTCCCGCGCCGCCTAGATGTACTAACCCGGTAGGTTGGTGACACGGCTGGCTGGGGAGGCGCCTTTGAGTGCCGTGTGTGGCCTGCTGCGATTGTAGTGCTCGATGAAGTCCTGGTAACAGGCTTGGCGTTCGGCTTCTGAGGTGTAGGGCCGGGCGTAGGCCCATTCCTCCAAGAGGATGCGGTTGAAGCGTTCTACTTTGCCGTTGGTCTGGGGCCGGTAGGGCCTGGTGCGTTTGTGTCGGATGCCTGCATCCGTCAGGGTCTGGGCAAAGAGGCGGGACCTGTAGCAGGAGCCATTGTCGGTCAGGACCCGTTGGATCTTCACGCCGTGCGCGGCGAACGCTGCGATCGCGTTACGCATGAAGGCCGCGGCGGTCTCTTTGGTCTCATCGGGAAGGATCTCGGAGTAGACGTACCGGGAGTGGTCATCGACGGCGTGATGGATGAACGTGTAACCGCGCAGCAGGCCGCGTCCTCGGGAAACGCCCTCGGCCGAGTTCCGGGTTCGTTTGTTCGCCTCACCGGCCGGTCTTCCCACGCTCCGGTGGCCTCCGCCCTCAGGGATCCGGCCGAGCTTCTTCACATCAACGTGGATCATCTCTCCAGGCCACGCGTACTCATAGCGGCGGGCGTGTTCGCGACGGATCCTGATCCCCGTGGAACGGTCCGTGAAGCGAAGCGGAGGGCAGTGATAGCGGTGCAGGATCCGGTGGACTGTGGAGATGTTCAGATGCAGGTGGTAGGCGATCCGTGCTGGCCCCCACCGCCTGGAGGTCCGAAGGCCCACGACCCGATGTTCTGTCCGCACGGAACTGCGGTGCGGACAGCTCAGGGGCCGGCTGGGACGATCCAGCATGCCCGCTTCCCCGCATTCGACGTAACGTCTCGCCCACCGGGCAGCGGTCGGGACAGAGACATTGAACCGCTCAGCGGCTAGACGCAATGGCAAGTGACCATCGACCACACACCGGGCCAGCTTCAACCGACCGGCAGGGGCAAGGATCGCGTTAGAGTGGGACACGAGGACCTCCTGGTATCTGTGTTTGCTCTCGACAAGCTCCACATAACACCCGGAGGTCCTCTTTACTTCGTCAATTCCAGCCCCGTGTCATCAACCTGCCGGGACAGTACACCTAGACTGGGCACATGCCACTGAGTTCCCATGAAACGTTCACCGTTGAGTCCGCCGTCGAACTTGCAGTGATCGAACGCAGCGGCTTCATCGAGTCCCGGCACATCGGTTCCGCGGTGGTCCTGTCCGGAGACGGGAATGTGGTTACGAGCCTCGGCGACATCGACGCCCCCGTCATGGCCCGCTCAACCCTCAAGCCGTTCCAGGCCCTCGCCGCCATGCAGTCCGGCGTCCCGCTCCGCGGTGCACAGGTGGCCCTCGCCTGCGCCAGCCACAACGGCTCCCTCGATCACATGGACGTGGTTGAAGGCATGCTGAAAGCGGCCGGGCTGAAGGAAGACCAGCTCCAGTGCCCCGCAGCCTGGCCCCAGGACGAGACCGCAAGGAACTGGCTGGTCCGGACCGAGCGGGGCCAGTCGAAGCTCGCCTTCAACTGCTCGGGCAAGCACGCAGCTTTCCTCTGGGCGTGCGTGGAAAACGGCTGGGACCTCCGCAGCTACCTCGAGCCGAACCACCCCCTGCAGCAGCAAGTGCGCGCCGTGATCGAGGAGTACGCCGACCAGCGGATTGCGCATCTGGGCATCGACGGCTGCGGCGCACCCGTTGCGGCGATCTCCTTGACCGGCTTGGCCCGGGCCTACTCGCGCTTGGCCCAATCGCCCGGGAACCCGGCTTCGAATGCCCGGGCCGCCACCATCGCCACGTCCATGCTGGACTACCCGTGGGCCGTGCAAGGCCGGGGCGAAGCGAATACCACCGTCATGGAAGAGCTGGGAGTCCTGGCCAAGATCGGCGCGGAAGGCGTGCTGGTCCTCGCCACGGACACCGGCGCGACCGTGGCCGTCAAAGTGCTGGACGGGAACCTTCGGGCCACGTCGCTGGTAGGCCTGACGCTCCTTGCCGTGAGCGGCGCCGTGGACATCCCGGCGGTCTCCAACGTGCTGGAGCGCGTGGTGGAACCCGTCCTCGGCGGCGGACGGCAAGTAGGCAGGATCCGGCTGGGCAATGCCGTGTCCGCGTTGCTCGACTAAGACTGATACGCAGGTTTAGGAGAAGTTCATGGCAGTTGCACGACGCCGCGTCGACATCAACGAGGGCCGCGCCGCGCTGGAAGCCTGGCAGTCCGCCGTCGGGCCCCGGGAAGGTTCCGGCGGCGACGGAGCCGGGACCCCGCCGTCGCGCTCCGTCATAGCGATGGCGGTCCGCTACTCGCTGGAGGAAGTCACCGCACGCGCGCCGGGTAATTCGGTGGAGGTCCGTGTACCGCCGTTCGGCGTGACGCAGTGCGTGGAGGGTCCGCGGCACACGCGGGGCACTCCCCCGAACGTCATCGAGACCGACGGCGCCACCTGGCTTGAACTGGTGACCGGACGGACCACGTGGGGAGAGGCCGTTGCCGCCGGGCGTGTGGCAGCTTCCGGCCTGCGCGCGGACCTTTCAACGCTCCTGCCGCTCTAGGCACAAACCCGATAGCCGGCGGAAACAAGCGATGCCCCCAAGACCGGGTCTTGGGGGCATCGCGCGGCTGTTTGGAGTCAGTCGGGACAGACCGGGGTTTCGGACTGGCCCTTCTTGCTCATTTCGAACTGTGGAATGTTGTCGGGGGTGGGACCGCCACGGAATTTGGGCGACGGGTTCTGGCCGCCGGTGATCCGCTGCAGTTCCTGCTCCTCGTAGACGTCTTCCTTGCCGAGCATGATGGCCGAATCCTCGTTGGTGATCTCGCCCTTGAAAGCACGGAGCATGACGCTGCGGTCGAATTGACCTTCCCACTTGGCCACCACGAAGGTCGCCACGCAGTTGCCGAGCAGGTTCACCACAACGCACATGGAGTCCATGAGGCGGTCCGCACCGAGGAGGAGTGCGACGCCGGCAACCGGGAAGATGCCCAGGGCTGCGGCGGTTGCCGAGAGGGCCAGGAACGATGAACCCGGAACTCCTGCCATGCCCTTGGAGGTCAGCAGCAGCACACCGAGCGCCGCGAGCTGCTGGCCGAGGTCCAGGTTGTGCCCGAACGCCTGCGCCAGGAACAGCAGTGAGATGGAAAGGTAGATCGCGGCGCCGTCAAGGTTGAAGGAGTAACCCGTGGGGACCACCAGGCCGGTGGTGGCCCGAGAGCAGCCGGCGTTGGTCAGCTTGGTCATGATGCGCGGCATGACGGCCTCCGTGGAGGCGGTTCCGAGTGCCAGCAGGAATTCTTCGCGGGTGTACTTCAGGCTGCGGCATCCTTGGGCGGCGCGTTGCCTGTCTCGGCGTTGAGGGCGTCCTGGGACAGCGTCGCGGGATCGATGTTCAGGCCGGCACCCGGCTGGACGATGTTACCTACGATGAGTCCGAAGACGAGGGCGAAAAGGGTGGCGCCGGTGAAGTACAGGAGTGCTTTGACCCCGACCCTTCCGACCGCCTTGACGTCGCCGACCGCTGAGACACCCGTGACGATCACGAGGAAGATCAGCGGGGCAATGATCATCTTGATGAGTTGAATGAAACCATCGCCCAACGGCCGGAGGGTGGACCCGATGGTCGGCCAAAAGTGGCCGATGAGTACACCTGCGACGACGGCGATCAGGATTTGGAAGAAGAGCGACCTATACAGGGGCTTCTTCTTCCGCGGAGCCGAACTCGCCTTCAGCGCCGCAGAGTCTGGGATCTTCATTGATCTGAACCAATCAGTTTGGGAACAGGCCCCTCATTTGGGGGATGTTTTCAATGTAATCCTGCTCACATCATTCCGCAAGGGGAAATTAATTTTCCATAATACGGAAGTAACATCTAGTTTGGTATGCCATTGCGGCGTGCGGCCACGACCCACTTTGACGGCAGGAAGCCCCCGACACGCCGGAAATTCCGGCTTGTCGGGGGCTTCTTGGGCTCAATGTTGGTCGGGGCGGTACGCGCACCTTGGGCGCCAGGCGGGAAACTCCTAGCCGCGGCCGATGAACGGCATGCCGGCGGCGGTCACCACCACGGATCCCACACTGGCCGACGGCGGCATGTTGGCCATCATCAGCACGGCGCGGGCCGCATCATCCACAGGAAACATCGGCTCGACTTTGCGGGACCCATCGGCTTGGAGGGCACCGGAACCAACGCCAATGGTGTCCATGATCTCCGTGCGGGTGTTGCCGATGTCTATCTGTCCGCAGGTGATGCCAAAGTCGCGGCCGTCCAGCTCGATGCTCTTGGTCAGGCCGGTCATCGCGTGCTTGGTGACGGTATACGCAACAGACCTGGGCCTGGGTGAATGCGCGGAGATGGATCCGTTGTTGATGATCCGGCCGCCCTGTGGCTCCTGTGCCTTCATGGTCCGGACGGCCTCGGCGGCACACAGCATGGAGCCAGTCACGTTGACCCGCAGCGTGGCCTCCCACTCCGCGATGTCCAGGTCCCCCACGTCGCCTGCCGGCCCGAAGATGCCGGCATTGTTGAACAGCACATCAACCCGTCCCCAGCGTTGCCGCACCTGTTCGAAAAGGCGCGCAACGTCGTCGGGCACTGTAACGTCGCACGGGACCGCCAGCGCGTCCGGGTGGCCGTCCGCTGTTTCCAGCAGCTGAGCCTCGCGCCGCCCTGCCAGCGCCACCCGGTAACCCTCGGACAGCATGAGCCGGGCAACTGCGCGGCCAATACCGGAACCGGCCCCGGTGACGACGGCGACCCTCGGGTCTGCGGGCAGGCTTGGGTCAGTCATATGGATGCCTTTCGGGTGGTCGCCTAGCGTGCAGCAGTCCGGGCTGCCTGGGTTATGGGCCAGCCTATGACAGTCTTGGGACGCGGCGTGGCGAAGGTGCGCACCTTGGAAGTGGTCAGGCCCAAGCGGACCAGGGACTCGGCGATAGTGACGGCGGAGGCTACCCCGTCCACCACGGGAACGCCGGTGCGCTGGCGGATCTGCTCGTCAAGGCCTGCCATTCCGCCGCAGCCCAGGACGATCACCTCGGCGTGATCCTTGCCCACGGCTTCTTCAGCCTGCCCTACGATCGCCTCGACGGCGCGCTCCGGGTACGCCTCCAACTCCAGGACCGCCATACCGCTGGCACGGACGGAAGCACAGCGGGCGTCCAGGCCGGCCAGTTTGAGACGGTCCTCAATCAGCGGAACCGCCCTGTCCAGGGTAGTGACCACCGAGTACTTGTGACCGAGGAACATGGCCGTGCTGGCTGCTGCCTCGGTGATGTCCACTACGGGGACATCGAGGAGTTCCTGCAGGCCCTCGCGCCCGTGTTCACCGTAGCCTGCCTGGATCACGGCATCGAAAGGCTCGGGGTAGTTGACCACTGCATCCATGACGGCGATCGCGGCAAGGTAGCTCTCGAAGTTGCCCTCGCAGGAATCGGCGCCGAACCGCGGGGTGATCCCGACGATCTCCGTACCCGGCGCGGCAGCAGCGCGGGCCTGGGCGGCGATGGAATCGGTCATGGACTGCGTGGTGTTCACGTTCGCAACAAGAATGCGCATGGTTTTTCCTCTCAACGGGCAGCGCCCGCCCTGCGACCGGTGGGACCGTGGTCCGGAACCGGGAGGACGGGCAGCGCCTTGGTTTTGCTTCTAGTGGGTGCTTGCGACGGCGATCGGCTCGCCGGAGACGTCAAGGTGTGCCTGTTTCTTGTCAGCCACAGCGAAGTACGTCAGCGCTCCGACGCCCGCTCCGATGAACCAGGCAAACGGCGCGGCCGCGGCCAGGCCCGGAATGAAAGCGATGGCGATGGCCAGCCCTGCGGCCGGGATCATGGCGATGATGGCCCGGGGGTTGACGCCGCGCTTGTAGAAGTACGCACCCTTCGGGTCTTCGGTGTAAAGCTCGGGGACGTTGACCTTGCCGCGGCGGACCAGCCAGTAGTCGGCCATCACGACGCCGAACAACGGACCGAGCAGGGCGCCAAGGCCACCGAGGAAGTACACGATGACGATCGGGTTGTTGTACAGGTTCCACGGAAGGATGACCAGGCCGATGGTGCCGCTGACCCAGGCCGCCTTGCGGAAGTTCAGGTGCCGCGGGAACAGGTTGGTCAGTGCGTAGACCGGAGCCACGAAGTTTGCCATCAGGTTCACTGCGATGGTCAGGATCAGCAGTGCAAGGCAAGCCAGGACCAGGAGGAGCGTGTTCGGGATGCTCTGGACGATGTCCGAGGGGCTTTCGATCACCGTTCCGTTGATCTTGTACTGTCCGCCGGCCATGACCACGACGATTGCGCCGAAGACCAGCATGTTGATGGGAATGCCCCAGAAGTTGCCCTTGACGATCGACTTCTTGGACGTGGAAGACCTCGTGAAGTCGCAGAAGTTCAGGACGAACGTGCCGTAGATGGACACCCAGAGGGCACCGCCGGCGAAGATGGTCAGCCACATCTCCGTACCTTCAAGGCCCTTGATGCCGGACCACTGGATGGCACCGCCGGCCTCGACAAAGACCCACACGGCGATGGCGGCCATGGTGACCAGGATGATGGGCCCGGCGAAGGCCTCGTACTTGCGGATCATTTCCATGCCAAAGCTCACGATGACCAGCTGGACGATCCACAGTGCAACGAAGGAGAGCCAGCCCAAGGTGGAGAGGCCGAGGATGGAATTGCTGTCCAGGTCCTTGAGCCCGGGTGCCACAGCTACCAGCAGGACGCGCAGGACCACTGAAGCGAGGTACGTCTGGATGCCGAACCAGGCGACAGCAACGGCGCCACGGACCAGGCTGGCGAGCTGGGCTCCCCGAATGCCAAAGCTGATACGGCTCATGACCGGGAAAGGAACACCGGTTTTCTGCCCCATGAAGCCGGAGAAGTTGAGCAGGGCAAAGAGCAGCACTGCCCCGATTCCCAGCGCAACGAGGATTTGCCAGCCGCCAAGGCCCAAGGAGAAGAGGCCAATGGCGAAGGCGTAATTACCCAGGCTGTGGACGTCGTTGGCCCAGAGGGTAAAGATGCTGTAGCTGGTCCACTTACGGCCCTCCACCTTGGTGGGTGCGAGGTCGATGTTGTAGAGGCTGGGGCTGATGGTACGGCCTGATGCTTCGGAAGCTATGGCGCAGAGTTCCGTATTTCCAACGGAAGGAAGGTGTCCTCCACCTTTATGTGCGTCTTCTTCCGGAGCTCCAGTGACGCCGACTGATGAAGTCGTCTGCATCGTGGATCTCCACTTCGTACTGTTTCCGTCAGGTGGAAACTAGTTATTGAATAGTGAAAACACTTTATGACCTACATCACGCGCGGTCAAGGGGTCGACTGTCTGTCGGGTCACATTCTGTTGATTGGCCGGGGGCGGAGGAGTTGACTGTATCGGTCCAGCAATCCGTATTGACGCCGCCCACCACGCGTGCGTAATCTCGAATTGCAGAATTTTATTCTCACAATACGAAATTCCTTGAGCGCCCCCACAGAGCAAGCGCCCAGACATTCAATGAAGAGAGGTTGGACGTGGCTGCAGGAGAAGAGACCTCACACATCCTCAGCGGGTTGACTGCCCAGCTGCCTGATCGTGATCCGGAAGAGACTGCGGAGTGGATTGAGTCCCTTGATGCGTTGATCGCTGAGCAGGGTACTGAGCGTGCGCAGTTCATTATGCGTTCGTTGCTCCAGCGTGCCGGTGCCCGGAGCGTGGGTGTTCCGATGGTGACCACTACTGATTACGTGAACACGATTCCGGTGGATCAGGAGGCTGAGTTCCCGGGTAATGAGGAGTTCGAGCGCCGGTACCGGGCGTATATGCGGTGGAACGCGGCGGTGATGGTTCACCGGGCGCAGCGCTCCGATATCGGGGTGGGCGGGCATATTTCCACGTACGCGGGCGCGGCGACGTTGTATGAGGTGGGTTTCAATCACTTCTTCCGCGGCAAGGACCATCCTTCGGGCGGGGACCAGGTGTTCTTCCAGGGCCACGCGTCCCCGGGCATGTACGCGCGTGCGTTCATGGAAGGGCGGTTGAGCGAGGAGGATCTGGACGGGTTCCGGCAGGAGAAGTCCAAGGAAGGCCATGCCCTGTCTTCCTACCCGCACCCGCGCCTGATGCCGGGGTTCTGGGAATTCCCGACCGTGTCGATGGGTATCGGCCCGATGAACGCGATCTACCAGGCCCAGTCCAACCGGTACCTGCATAACCGCGGGATCAAGGACACCTCCGACCAGCAGGTCTGGGCGTTCCTTGGTGACGGGGAAATGGACGAGCCCGAATCGCGGGGTTTGCTGCAGCTGGCAGCGAACGAGAACCTGGACAACCTGAACTTCGTGATCAACTGCAACCTCCAGCGCCTGGACGGGCCGGTGCGCGGCAACGGCAAGATCATGCAGGAACTCGAAGCGTTCTTCCGCGGCGCGGGCTGGAACGTGATCAAGGTCGTCTGGGGCCGGGAATGGGACTCCCTCCTGGAAGCGGACCACGACGGTGCGCTGGTCAAACTCATGAACGAAACCGCCGACGGGGACTACCAGACCTACAAGGCCGAATCCGGCGGGTTCGTCCGCGAACACTTCTTCGGCCGCACCCCGCAGACCAAGGACATGGTCGCGGACCTGAGCGATGAACAGATCTGGAACCTCAAACGCGGCGGCCATGACTACCGCAAGGTCTACGCCGCGTACAAGGCAGCGACCGAGTTCAAGGGCAAACCCACCGTCATCCTGGCCAAAACCGTCAAGGGCTACGGCCTGGGCCCGCACTTCGAGGGCCGCAACGCGACCCACCAAATGAAGAAACTGACCATGGAAGACCTCAAAGCCTTCCGTGACCACCTGCGCATCCCGATCAGCGACGAACAACTCGACGCGGACCTCTACCGGCCCCCGTACTACCACCCCGGCATGGACGCCCCGGAAATCCAGTACCTCATGGAACGCCGCAAAGCACTGGGCGGATTCCTGCCCGAACGCCGCCCCGGCCACACCCCCGTGACCCTGCCCGAAGCCAAATCCTACGACATCGCCAAACGCGGATCCGGGAAACAACAAGCCGCGACCACCATGGCCTTCGTGCGCCTGCTCAAAGACCTCATGCGCGATAAAAACTTCGGCCACCGCCTCGTCCCGGTCGTCCCGGACGAATCACGCACCTTCGGCATGGACGCGTTCTTCCCGACCGCGAAAATCTACAACCCCAAAGGCCAGAACTACCTCTCCGTGGACCGCGACCTCGTCCTGGCCTACAAAGAATCCCCCGCCGGACAACTGATCCACCCCGGCATCAACGAAGCCGGAGCCGTCGCAGCATTCACCGCCGCCGGAACCTCCTACGCCACCCACGGCGAACCCCTGGTCCCGATCTACGTCTTCTACTCCATGTTCGGCTTCCAACGCACCGGAGACTCCTTCTGGGCCGCAGCAGACCAAATGACCCGCGGCTTCATCATCGGCGCCACCGCAGGACGAACCACCCTCACCGGCGAAGGACTCCAACACGCCGACGGACACTCCCCCCTGCTCGCCTCCACCAACCCCGCCGTGCGCACCTACGACCCCGCCTACGGCTACGAAATCGGCCACATCATCCGCCACGGACTCGAACAAATGTACGGCGATGACAGCACGCAAGGAATAAAAACTGCGTCAGATCAAAACGTCATGTACTACCTCACCGTCTACAACGAGCCCATCACCCAACCGGCCGAACCCGCCGACCTGGACATCAACGGACTCCTCAAAGGCATCTACCAACTCGCCCCCGCACCCGAAGGGGACACCAACCGGCCCACCGCACAAATCCTCGCCTCCGGCGTCTCCGTGCCCTGGGCCCTGGAAGCCGCCCGCATCCTCAACGAAGACTGGGGCGTCGCCGCGGCCGTCTGGTCAGTAACCTCCTGGAACGAACTCCGACGCGACGGACTCGCCGCCGAAGAACACGCCTTCCTCAACCCCGGCCAGGAAACACCCACCCCCTTCATCACCAAACAACTCCACGGCCACAACGGACCCGTCATCGCCGTGTCCGACTACATGAAAGCCATCCCCGACCAAATCCGCCAATACATCCCCAACGACTTCGCCTCCCTCGGAGCAGACGGCTTCGGCTTCTCCGACACCCGCCAAGCCGCCCGCCGCTACTTCAAAAACGACACCCACTCCATCGTCACCAAAACCCTGCAGATGCTGGCGGCGAGGGGCGAGGTTGAGGAGGGCGCGCCGTCGTACGCGATTGACCGCTACAAACTGCTCGACGTCAACGCCGGCACCACCGGAGGCGCAGGCGGCGACGCCTAAACCTTGCATCAACAAAAAGCGGCGGCAGTGTTCTTCATGAACACTGCCGCCGCTTTTTTGTTCCAACAGGACCTACGTTCGCAAGCTGCGCCGATCCACCACAAACCCGGTGGCCGCATTTTCGCGGACTGCATTGATCCCGGCTACAACCGCCTTCAGGTTGGGAAACTGTGGCGACACTGCCACAACGGTGCCGTCGTCGGCCGTGAGCCGGAACCGGAAGGTGCTGGGTCCGGCCTTGAGAATTTCGAAACTGCCCGCCATCTTTGTTTGTCCTCCACGCGTCATTGCATCAGAGCTGATTTGAACAATTCCCTTCAGACCCTAATAGGCCCGCGAAGGCGCCAAAAGCCCTACCCGCCAGTAGTTTTTCAACCAATTCCGGTAGATAACCCTCAAAAGCCTGCATGGACCTAGAGACCCCGTCGAATGCCGCGCGTATGGTGAGGATATGACTCACTCCGGCTCATCACAGATCACCGGCGTCCTGTTGGCGGCCGGGGCAGGCACCCGTCTGGGCCGCGGCCCCAAAGCACTGCTCCCCTTCCGGGGGCGCACCCTGGTGGAAGTGCTGGCCGAAACCCTGTATGACGGCGGGTGCCGCGAGGTGGTGGTGGTGCTCGGTGCCGAGGCGGCCAACATCCGGAAGAACACCGACCTGGATCGCTACACGGTGGTGGAAAACGCCGATTGGGCCAAGGGAATGGCGGGCTCGTTCCGCACCGGCATCGAGGCCGCCAACCCCAACAACAGCATCCTGGTGGCTCTGGTGGACCAGCCCGGACTGACCCCGACGGCGGTCAGCAGGTTACTGGGCGCCCACCGTCCCGGCCGGATCACTGCGGCGGCCTACCCCGATGATGCGGGCCACCTGAAGCGTCGGCACCCGCTGATCATCGACGTCGGGCTCCGCGAGCAAGCCGCGGAAGCGGCGAAAGGTGACACGGGGGCGCGGTCCTTCCTCAAGGCGCACCCGGGTCTGGTGGACCTGGTGGATTGCAGCGACCTCTGCTCCGGCGAGGACCTGGATACCAAGGACCAGCTGCACCTGCTCGAAGCCTGATCCGCACCCCTCTTTAGCCCGCACCCGCTCCCCCGTTTTAACCCAAGTAGGTCGCAATAGTGCGCGTTTTGACGGGTCTAAACGCGCACTACTGCGACCTAGTTGGGTGCTGGGCGGGGCGGGGTGGGGTTGGTTAGTTGGGTACCAGGGTGCGGTCGCGGAGGGCGAGGTAGATCTTGTCCCGCGCGATGGGGAGTTCGCCGAAGCGCACCCCGGTCGCGTTCCGGATCGCGTTGGCCAACGCCGGTGCCACGGGGTTGAACGGACTCTCGCTCATGGACTTGGCGCCGAGCGGCCCCGTGGAGTCATTGGTCTTGGCGAAGTAGACCTCGCTCCGGGGCACGTCCGCGAAGGACGGGATGTGGTACTGCCGCAGGATGTCCGTGGTCACGTGCCCGGAGTCGTCAACTTTGACCTCTTCATACAGCGTGGCACCCAAGGCCTGCGCAATACCGCCCTCGATCTGCCCCCGGCATTGGCGCGGGTTGACCACGACGCCGGCGTCGGCGGCCTGGACGCTCTGCAGGATCCGCAGCTCTCCCGTTCCGGTGTTCACGGCAACCCTGAATCCGTGGACGTTGAAGGCAACCGAACGCGGCGTGCCTCCCCAGTTGCCGTCGGTGGCGAGGCGGACGCCTTGGAGGCGGGCGGCGTCGTAAATTTCCTTCATCGGCACCGAACGGTCGCCGCACTCCACGGCTCCGTCCACCAGGCGGCAATCCGCCAACGGCACGCCCGTGAGCGATGCGGCGACGGTCTGGATCCGGGTGGCGAGTTCGAGCGCGGCCGCGAGGGTCGCCTTTCCGGCCACCACTGTCCCTGCCGAACCGAAGGCGCCGGTGTCGTGCTCCACCAGGTCCGTGTCCGACTGCCGCACCTGAATGGCGTAGGCGGAGGTCCCCAACGCGGTGGCAGCCAGCTGCGCATGCACGGTTGTGGTGCCGTTCCCGAATTCCGCAGTTCCGACGTCGACGGCGAACCTGCCGTCCGCTTCGAGGCTCACCCGGGTGTGGGCGAAGTGGCCGCACGGCGGGACGGTGTCGATCATGGACAGTGCCGCGCCTTCGCCGGTGACCCATTCCGGGCCGAGGTCATCCAGGCCCGCGGCGCGGTAACGTTCCTTGCCGCGGTCAAGGGCGTCCCGGACAAGTGACACGCATTGGTCCAGGCCGTAGCTGCCGTAATGCACATCTTCTTCGGGTTCGGGGGTGGTGGAGAGCATGTGGTCGCCGGGCCGGAGCATGTTCTTGAGCCGGAAATCCAGCGGGTCCATGCCGATTCCGACTGCAAGCTCATCAATGGCGGACTCGATCGCGAAGATCATCTGGCTGAGGCCATAGCCGCGGAAGGCACCTGCAGGAACCGTGTTGGTATACACCGCCTGCGCATCGACCTTCTTGTTGACGCACTTGTACACGGCCAGGGATTCGCCGCAGCCGTGGAACATGACCCCCGGAGCGTGGTTTCCGTAGGCGCCGGTGTTGGTGATGACATCCAGCTGCAAGGCCGTGAGGTAACCGTCGCGGTTGGCTCCCGCCTTGAGCTTGATGGTGAAGGGGTGCCGGGTAGTGGTGGCCATGAACTGCTCGGTCCGGGTGAATTCCAACTGCACCGGGCGTTTGAGGGCCAGCGCCGCAAGTGCCACGAGGTCCTCGGTCAACACTTCCTGCTTGCCCCCGAAGCCGCCGCCGACGCGTCCTGCCACCACGCGGACCGACTCCTCCGGAAGGTCGAACAGCCGGACCAGGGTTCGCTTGACCAGGAACGGAACCTGGCTGGAGGAGCGGACCATCAGCCGGCCGTCCTCGTCAAGCCACGCGATGGCCGAGTGGGTTTCCATGGCAACGTGCTGAACACGCTGCGTCCGGTAGGTGTGTTCATGGACGAAGTCAGCGGCCGCAAAACCCTCCTCCACGCTGCCGAGCTCCGCGTGGACTTCAGCCACTACGTTGTCCAGGGGCCGGGCGATCCGCGTAGCCACCGCGTCTTTGTCACCATGGATGACGGGAGCACCGGGAAGGATGGCTTCCAGGGGCGTGAACACCGCGTCCAGGAGCTCGTATTCCACTTCCAGCGCACGGGCACCTGCCTCGGCTGCGCCCACCGATTCCGCTACGACGGCGGCAACCCGCTGCCCGATGAAGCGCACCACGTTATCCAGGACGCGGGTGTCGTCGGGATCGTCCGTGTAGTGCTCGTGCTGGGCGGTGGAGAAGAGTTGCTGCGGGGCGTCTTCATGAGTGAACACGGCCACGACCCCCGGCACGGCGAGCGCAGGCGCCTTGTTGATGGACACGATGCGTGCGTGCGGGTGCGGTGAACGGACCAGCTTGAGATGGAGCAGGCCGGGCAGCTGGTCCGCTGGAACATCAAGGGCATACCTCGCGGTTCCGGTGACCACGGCCGGGCCGGCGGGTGCGGGCACGTTGTCGCCCAGCTGACCGCTCTTAGGTTCGACGGCGGCGGGTGACTGTGCGCCGGAAACGTCAGCTCCGGCGTCGTGCGCGTCCGGACCGTGCGCGTCTGGACCGTGCGCGTCCGGACCGTGCGCGTCTGGACCGTGGCCGCAGACCGCGTCCGCAATGGAGCGGTACCCGGTGCACCGGCAGAGGTTGCCCTTGAGGTTCCGCGGCAGGTTGGCGCGCTGTTCGTCGTCGAAGGTTGCAGCGGTCATCATCATCCCGGCGGTGCAGAAGCCGCACTGGAAGCCTTGCGCCTCGAGGAACTGTTCCTGCACGGGGTGAAGTCCGTCGGCCGTGGCGAGACCTTCGATGGTGGTGACGGCTTTTCCTTCGGCACGGACGGCCGGGTAGATGCAACTGTGGACGGGCGTGCCGTCGACGTGGACGGTGCAGGCCCCGCAGTCACCGCCGTCGCAACCCTTCTTGACGCCGAAGTTGCCTTGCTCGCGGAGGAAGGTGCGGAGGCACTGGCCGGGGCGGGGTGTGGCCTGCGAGGCAGCGCCGTTGATCTCAATTGCCATGGGAGGCCTCCTTCTGGGTGCCTGACGTTTCGGGTTGCGTGGACGGCTGCGGCGAGGTGGCGTGCGGGGGCCAGAAGTCGCCGGACACGGTCATGGATTCGTCCAGCAACTCGGCCCGGATTTCCTCTGCGAGCCGGAAGGTCATGTCACGCCGCCATGCGGGGAGCCCGTGGATGTCGTCGTGGTACAGGTCGAGGGGGATGGAATGCTCGACGGCGGCAGCCAGGGCCGCGGCGTCGGGAACCTGATCGGCGGGGAACCGCAGCTGCACGGGCCGCTTGGTGGACGCCGTGACGGTGATGACGAGGCCAAAGACGGGATCCAGCCGGCCGATCAGCAGCACCCCGGAACGGCCGAGGTTGCTCAGGGAAAGACGACGGAACGCCACCCGCGCCGAGAGCGCCTCGGCAGGAAGGTGGATGCTCCGCAGCAGCTCACCCGGGGCCAGGACGTTCTCCATCTCCCCCGTGACGAAATCGGCAACTGGAACGTTGCGGCTGGTGCCGTCGGGGCTGAGGATGGTGGCCATGCCGTCCAGGCCGGCGCACAGCGAGATCATGGGACCGGCGGGCAGGGAGGTGCAAAGGTTGCCGCCCACGGTGGACATGTTCCAGATCTTGAAGGACGCCACGAACGAGTCGCAGCTGGGACGCACCAGGGCCAGGCCGGGCCATTCGCGGTGGGCCGCTTGATCCGACTCCGGCAAGGCGTACAGTTCAGCCACCGTGCAGGTGGCGGCGAGTTCAATGCCTTCATCGGTGACGGTGATGGCGGGCCAGCCGGCATTGCCGAGGTCGAGGAGCCGCTGCAGGACGGTGCTTCCGTAGGAGAAGAGGACCGTCCCGCCGGCCAGCCAGGCATCCCCTTCCCGCCACTGGGCCGGATCCGTGGTGGGTACCACGGCCTCTATGGTGTTCATGTCCATGAGTCCTCCTCGGTCAGAGAGTCTTGGGTGCCGGTCCCGGCATGAATTGGACCGGAAGTGTCTTTGAGAGAGCGGAAAGCTCCAACCCCGTGCAGGCTTCCCCGCGATGCGACGATTTCCGCAGTGATGGATACGGCCACCTCGGCAGGCGTGACGGCGCCCAACTCCAGCCCGATGGGCGAATGCAGCCGTTCCAAGGTCCCGGCGGGCGTGCCCCTCTCCAGCAGCGCATCAGTGCGCTGCCGGTGGCTTCGCCGCGAACCCATGGCCCCCACGTAGGCGAGGTTCAGGCTGAGCGCTGTTTCCAGCAGGGGAAGATCAAATTTGGGGTCGTGGGTCAGGATGCAGACCACGGTGCGGGCGTCGATGCGTCCGGCTTCTGCTTCGTTCTCCAGGTAGCGGTGGGGCCATTCCGTGATCACCTGGTCCGCCCCGGCGAAGCGGCTTTGCTGCGCGAAGGCGGGGCGTGCGTCGCACAAGGTGACCTCGTAGCCCAGGAGTTGCCCGGCCGGCAGCAGCGCGGCACCAAAGTCGTTGGCTCCGAACACCAGCATGCGGGCCGCCGGCAGTCGGCTTTCAACAAACAGCGTGATGGGTTGGGGTTCCGGTTCATCACGGGGAGCCTCCCAGCGGTCCAGCGTGACCCAACCGTCGATGCAACCCTCGGGCGGGGCCAGCCGCACCAAACCGGCGCGGCCGCCTTGAAGCAGTGGCTCCACCTGGGCAGCCGCTGCGAAGAGCGTTGCGGGGTGGTCCCCCACCAGCTTGGCGAGTTCAGTGGACTCCATCGCGCGGAAGCGCACAGGATCATGCACGACGACGACTCCCCCTGCGCCGTCCAGCCTGCGGATGAGTGCCAAGGGGCTTGGGGCCTGGCCGTTGCGGGCTGCGGTGGATTCGTCCGCCAGCGATGAGAGCCCGTCCGCGAGGGGTTGGATATGGACTTCCAGTTCCCCTCCACAGGTAAGCCCCACCTCGAAAGCGTCCTCCGCACTGTAGCCGAACGACTCAAGGCGCGGGCCGCCGTCGCGCATTGCTTCCAACGCCGCTTCAACCACGGCCCCTTCCACGCATCCGCCGGACAGGCTGCCCAGGATCTCGCCGGTTTCCGAGACCATCATGGACGTCCCCAAGGGCCGCGGAACCGAGCCGCCGGTTCCAACAATCGTTGCCACAGCGCACCGTTGGCCGGAGACCGCCGGCCGCCAGCTGCCCAGTGAAGGCATCAGATCCAGCATGGCTACACGTCCTTTTCCAGGTGTCCCGGCAGGGTGGCCCGGCCGGGGCAGTGCGCGATCTTGCCTCAATTCTCATTCGGGATGGTGGCTGAGGATAGTCGCGCTGACTAAGTTCAATGGTTTTGGTGGAGTGGGGCAGGGCTTCATCTCCCTGCCCCACTCGATGGAGCTGCGCGCTCCATGGCGGAGCATCGGCTCCCGGCCGCCGCCCGCCGTCGTCCCTTAATCAGGTGCCCTGCTGTGGAAGGGACCTTCCCTCATAAGGGAGGACGGCTGACGCCTATTCGTGCGGTGGGAGCGGATTCAACGCCGTTTCGGGTGCCGGTTTGCCCGCCGGCACGGGGTTTGCCGCCCCGGTCAGATGCCCATCAGCGCATTGATCGGGCCGCGGGCGAAGTAGATGACGAAGCCGGCCGTGACCACCCACATGAGTGGATGCACTTTCTTGGCTTTGCCGGACGCCGCGTTGACCACTGCGAAGGAGATGAATCCGACGCCGATGCCGTTGGCGATCGAGTAGGTCAGTGGCATGGTGACGATTGTCAGGAACGCCGGGAGTGCAATGGCGAACTTGGTGAACTTGATTTCACGGATCTGGGCCATCATCATCGCGCCCACAACCACCAGGGCAGCAGCTGCAACTTCCAGCGGAACCACCGAGGTGAGCGGGGTGAAGAACATCGATCCCAGGAACAACGCGCCGGTGACCACGGAAGCCAGGCCGGTGCGGGCGCCTTCGCCGATGCCCGCTGCGGAGTCGATGTAGACCGTGTTGGACGAACCGGACGTTGCGCCGCCCACCACTGCGCCCATGCCTTCAACAATGAAGGCGGACTTCAGCTTGGGGAACGTTCCGTCCTTGTGTGCCACGCCGGCGCTCTTGGCCAGGCCGGTCATGGTGCCCATGGCGTCGAAGAAGTTGGTGAACACCAGGGTGAAGACCAGCATGGTGGCAGCCAGGCCGCCGATCCGTGCGAACGAACCGAAGAGATCGAACTGGCCCACGAGGCTCAGGTCCGGGACTGACACCAGCTGGCCGGAGAGCACCGGGGTGTTGAGGTGCCAGCCGCCGGGGTTGTCAGCGCTGCCGGGACCGATCCGGAACACGGCCTCGGCAACAGCGGCGAGGACGGTTGTTGCGACGATGCCGATCAGCAGGCCGCCCTGGATCTTGCGTGCCACGAGGATACCCATGACCAGCAATCCGACGATGAAAACGAGGGTGGGGATGGACGTGATGGACCCATCGTTGCCGAGCTGGACCGGCGGGCCGCCCTTCGTGGGACGGACAAAGCCGGAGTCGACGAAGCCGATGAAGGCGATGAACAGGCCGATGCCAACGGTGATGGCGGCCTTGAGTTCCTTGGGTACTGCCTTGAAGATCGCCGTCCGTGCGCCCGTGGCGCCGAAGAGGACAATCAGGACGCCGTTGATGACCACCAGGCCCATGGCTTCGGGCCACGTCACCTCCTGGATGACGGCGACGGCCAGGAAGGAGTTGATGCCAAGGCCCGCTGCGAGACCGAAGGGCAGGTTGGCTACGAGGCCGAAGACGATGGTCATGACGCCGGCCGTGAGGCCCGTGACAGCACCTACTTGCGCTGCCGACAGCCAGCCGCCGGCAACATCCGTGGGAGCGTTGTCGGCGGTGAAGCCGCCCAGGATGAGGGGGTTGAGGATGACGATGTACGCCATGGTGAAGAAGGTGACCAGGCCGCCGCGGAATTCCCGGGCGAGCGTGGATCCGCGCTTGGAGATCTCGAAGAACTTGTCCAGGAAGTTCGGCGGCTTCTTGCCGTTGCCTGCTCCGGGTGCGGTGGTTGCGTGTGCCGCTGCGTGCCCTGCGCCCTTGTCCCCGTTGGGGAGGAGCGCAGCCTGCTTCTCAGCGGCGGTCTGCTTTTCAGCGGTATTTTGCATGTCTGCGGTATCCAGGATTTCCATGTCAGCCACCGGGCCCTAGTAGTCAATCCTGGAATCGAGGGTGTTCCATGTGGTGAACGGCTGGAGGACCGCCGGAGCCTGGGGGTCGCCCAGTTCCAACTTGGATACCGGCATCAGCTCGTCCCGGTTGTCATTCTCGAAGTACTCGTAGAAGACCGCGTCATCGAAGCCGACGGACGCGGCGTCATGGCGGTCGGCCGCGAAGAACACGCGGTCAATGCGGGCCCAGAGTGCGGATGCCAGGCACATGGGGCACGGCTCGCAGCTGGTGTAGAGGGTTGCTCCGCTCAGGTCGAAGGTTCCCAGTTCGCTGCAGGCGTTGCGGATGGCCGTTACTTCTGCGTGGGCGGTGGGATCGTTCGAGGCGGTCACGCGGTTGACGCCATGGAAGGCTTGTCCGTCCGCGGTAACAATGACGGCGCCGAAAGGGCCTCCACTGTTGAGGACATTGGCCGTTGCCAGCTCAATGGATGTGGCCAGGAATTGTTCGGCCGTGACGGTTGTACTCATGTTGCGACTTCCTTAGTGCTGGGAAGCCGGGTGACCTGTCGGGGGCGCGCCGGAAAAGAGAGCTCCAGTGCTTGGTTACCAGGCTTCAGCATGTGCGATGAAGGTTAAGTTGCGCCTGGTAGATAGCTTCCCGGGATCCGGGTGCCCGCCTTTGGCAGATAGAGCGTAACACCCACGCTGTGAGCCGCGCCATACGTTTTTTGAAAAAAGTTTTTCGTCTTGTGAAATTTGCCTTTGGAGTGCGGTTGACGCCGGATATGACCGGCGACGCTCCCACGGACGTTGACTGCCGCCGTCGGAAATCTTACTCTGGCGGGACCGGAGCTGACGTGACGCCCGGAACCTGGATCAGCAGACAGGGCCTAACTGAGCTGGAACGCAGAAACGCCGACCAGACAAGGAACCCTTCATGCTGTGGATCAAAAACCCACTCGGAATCTTCACCGCCAACGACCTCGACGCCGGCAACGGATTGGTGGTTTCCGATTCCGGCACCATCGTGGAACTAGTGCCCGCCGGAGGCCGCCCTTCGGTTCCCTGCACCGAGTTCGACGCCTCCGCGCACGTCGTCCTGCCGGGCCTGATCAACACGCACCACCACTTCTACCAAACGCTCACCCGCGCCTGGGGACCAGTGGCCAACGCTCCCCTTTTCCCGTGGCTGCAAAACCTCTACCCCGTCTGGGCACGGCTCACCCCGCGCAGCCTGGAACTCGCCGTGCAGGTAGCACTTGCCGAACTGCTGTTGTCCGGCTGCACCACCGCCGCCGACCACCACTACCTCTTCCCGGACGGCATGGAAGGCGCGATTGACATTGAAGTCTCCGCAGTGCGGTCCATGGGCATGCGGGCCACCCTGACCCGCGGGTCCATGACCTTGGGAGAGGACGACGGCGGCCTGCCGCCCCAAACCACCGTCCAGTCACCGGAGGCGATCCTCGCGGACAGCGAACGACTCATCCGTGAGTATCACCAGACCGGCGCCGGGGCATCCGTGCAGATCGCCCTAGCCCCTTGCTCGCCCTTCTCCGTGACCAAGGAAATCATGGCCGAGTCCGCGGTCATGGCCGAACAGTACGATGTCCGGCTGCACACACACCTCGCCGAAACCATCGACGAGGAGGACTTCTGCCGCTCCATGTTCGGCCTCCGGACCGTTGATTACCTGGAATCCGTCGGTTGGCTCGGATCACGGACCTGGCTGGGACACGGCATCCATTTCAACGACGAGGAGATCGCCCGGCTGGGAGCCGCCGGAACCGCCGTCGCGCATTGCCCGACGTCGAACATGCGGCTGGCGTCCGGCACCGCGCGGGTGCTGGAACTTGAGGCGGCCGGGGTTCCAGTGGGCCTGGCGGTTGACGGTTCTGCCTCCAACGATGCGTCGAACATGATCCTCGAGGCGCGCCAGGCCCTGTACCTGCAGCGGCTCCGATACGGCGCCTCGGTCCCCGTGTCCCGCGCGCTCGGCTGGGCGACCCGAGGATCCGCCGCCGTTCTTGGCCGCTCGGACATCGGGCAGTTGGCTCCGGGAATGCAGGCCGACCTCGCCATGTTCAAGCTCGATTCCCTGCGCTTCTCCGGGAGCCACGATCCTGTGGCAGCACTGCTCCTTTGCGGCGCGGACCGGGCCGACCGGGTGATGGTGGGCGGGTCCTGGCGGGTTGTTGACGGCGCGATTCCCGATCTGGATGTGGCCGGGCTGATCGCGGAGCACTCGGCCGCAGCCCGGAAGCTGATCGCGGGGTAGGTCCGGCTGCGCGTGTCGTGCGGGCCCGACGCCCGTTTCGACGACTCGCTGCGTGTTAGACGCTTCCTACCGTCTAACACGCAGCGAGTCGTCTAACTGGTGATACCAAGGGCCTTGAGTACCCGCATCTTCAGGGCCTGCTCGTTGAACAAGTCCCTCCACTGGATGCGGATGAACAGCCAGCCTTGCTCCATCAGGGCCTTCTCCCGTTGCCTCTCCCTATATATGACCTCGTCGGTTGGCGCATAGTCGAAGTACTTAACCTTGCCGTCGAATTCCAGGGCAACCATCTTCTTTCTCCACGCGAGGTCTATCCGATGCAGCCCTTCGGAGGTAGCCACTGCAACCTGCAGCTCAGGCGTTTCGATGCCGAGCCTTTGCAGGATGTCCCGGGTCAAGGTTTCGCCGGGCGACTCAGATTTCGCGTCAGCATTCTCAAGCACCCGCCGCAGAGTCAGCACACCCTTTCGTCCTGCCAATGAGCGGCACATCTCCCACAGTTTGCCCGTGCTTGCGCCTAAGCGAAGAGCATGGTCCATGATGATCAGGGCTTGCCCATAGCTCAACGTCAGGCAGCAATCCACTACCGTGCGCTCCAGAGATGTACAGGGAAGTCCATCAATGGTGACCAACTCATCCGCCTTAAGGCTCCCAGTGTGCGGCACAACGTCCCTGCCGTGTGAAACCCGGGACGGCGTCTTGGCCTGGGTGATGTGCACTCGATCGTCAACATTCCAGAGAAAGAGCCGATGCAGGCGTGCAGCGGAGGTGTGGCTGTAAACCATCCTGCCCTCCGACGTCGAAAGTGTCCCATGGGCATGGGCAGCAATCAGTTGACGGCTTCTGACAACCGGCTTTTGCGCCACCCAAGTGCTTCCCCGGATATAGCAACCGCGCCTGAGCCTGACCAGCTCACCGGACCGGACCAGGGCGGCAATAGTTCGGGCGCTGAACCCTGCACCTTCCAGCTCATTGGTCCGCCATAGGTTCATGCCCGCAGGGAGCTCCCGCTGCTTCTTTCCAGTCATTCCACAAGCGTCTTGGAGTCCGCTCCAGCAGCGAAGGCTCAACGTGCCCTATGTGGAAATCCCGGCTTCGACGACTACCCGCGTATTAGACGGCAGGAGTCGTCTAATACGCAGCGAGTCGTCGAAACGGGCGAGGGGCGGGGGCGAAGGAGGGCGGGGCGAGCGGGAGGGAACCCGGGCGGGGGTGGGGCAGGCATGACAAAGCGGGCGGCACCTCCCCAGGTACCGCCCGCTCCGTTGGCTCTGTTGCGCAGAGTCCACCCCTGACAATCCCGCAGCGGCAGGACTCCCCGTCCATGCTGGCGAGGAAAGGTAACCGTGTCGCTGAGGACGGAGAAAATCAGGGACGCTGCCGGCCGAAGACAGGGAGCGCCCTGAGCCAACGGGAGAACCCGCCGCTCTTGCGGTCACAGTCGGCCGGAATGTAGAAATCCGGATCCGTGGCGCCGAAGGGCAGGTACAGCTCCTGACCCGGTGCCGGAAATTCTACGACCTTGCCCGTATCCTTCGAGTCCATCTGATCCTCCTCTTTCAGCATCCAAGGTTTCCGTATTTTGGAAACTTTTTATTGATATGTGGAAAGTCTAGGGAATCCGGAGAACACCCGTCAAGACCCCTCCAGTGATCACGGAAAGTTGCTCCGGTCACATTCGGAAGATTCACAACGATCCCCCGGAACCCATGTACAGCGGGCAGACCATGGGCTACTCTCGAATGAGTTCGTGGCGTAGGTCACGTAACCTGAGAGCAGCAGGCAGGGTCGTAATGAGCTGGCATCCATGGATGCCGGCTCTTTTTTGTTGGGTCGGCTCCACCGGAAACGGAGTGGAAACACTCACTTAATTTCATTGATGGAACGTACGTTCCACCTCACAGAAGTTGGGATATGACCATGAGCAACAACATCGTCCTCGGCGAAAACCAGTACGGCAAAGCAGAAGTCCGCGTCGTCAAGGTCACCCGGGATACCGACCGCCACCAGATCGAAGACCTGAACGTCACCTCGCAGCTCCGCGGTGATTTCCAGGCAGCCCACCTCGAAGGCGACAACGGCCATGTGGTGGCAACCGACACCCAGAAGAACACCGTGTACGCCTTCGCCCGTGACGGCATCGGCTCTCCGGAAGCGTTCCTGCTGCGTCTTGCCGACCACTTCACCGGCGAGTTCTCCTGGGTTACGGGTGGCCGCTGGGAAGCTGAGTCCTACGCATGGGAGCGCATCCAGGCCCACGGCCAGGGACACGACCACAGCTTCGTCCGCAACGGACAAGAGGTGCGTACCGCCGTCGTCGTCCGCGATGGCGCAACCACGCACATTATTTCCGGCCTCAAGGACCTGACCGTCCTGAAGACCACGCAGTCCGGCTTCGTCGGCTACCCGCGCGACAAGTACACCACCCTCCCCGAAACCACGGACCGCATCCTCGCAACGGATGTATCGGCCCGCTGGCGCTACAACACCAACCTCGACGCCGGAGCAACCGACTTCAACAAGAGCTACGAGGACATCAAGGCCCTCCTCCTGGAAGGCTTCACCGAGAACTACTCGCACGCACTGCAGCAGACCCTCTTCGACATGGGCAAGAAGGTCCTCGAAGCACACAGCGAGGTTGACGAGATCAAGTTCTCCATGCCGAACAAGCACCACTTCCTGGTTGATCTGAGCCCGTTCGGACAGGACAACCCCAACGAGGTCTTCTTCGCCGCCGACCGCCCGTACGGCCTCATCGAAGCAACCGTCCAGCGCGACAACACCACCGCCGCACCGCTCGCTTGGATGGGCATCGCCGGCTTCTGCTAAACCCACCGGCCCAAACCGGGCACGGCACGAAGCCGACCACGGCAACCAAGCCGACCCCGGCAACAATGCCGAACCAATCCGGAGTTTGTGTACAGGTCCTGCCCTTGAGGCACCCCTCCATACCGGCAGCACCTGTACACAAACCCGACCCCAGGAAACCCCAGATTTTGTTAGCCAGACACAGTTAGCCAGACGAAGACGTCTGCCATGAACCCAGAGAGTCTGCCATGAACATCAAGAAGAAATCCCGCTCCGCGAATCCCACCGCGCATAAGTCGCAGCGTCCCGAGGACCAGCGGCTGCCCATCGGAAGCACGTTCGCGTACGGCTTCCAGCACGTACTCACCATGTACGGCGGCATCATCGCCCCGCCGTTGATCATTGGTGCCGCAGCCGGCATGTCCTCCCAGGACATCGGCCTCCTGATCGCTGCCTGCCTCTTTGTGGGCGGCCTTGCCACCATCCTTCAGACCGTCGGCATTCCGTGGTTCGGTTCGCAGCTTCCCTTGGTCCAGGGCGTCTCTTTCGCCGGCGTCTCCACCATGGTGGCGATTGTCCAAGGCGGCGGCGGGATCCAGGCAGTCTTCGGGTCGGTCATCGTGGCCTCGCTGATAGGCCTTGCCATCACTCCCCTGTTTTCAAAGATCATCAAGTTCTTCCCGCCGGTAGTTACCGGCACGGTGATCACCACCATCGGTTTGACTCTCATGCCGGTGGCCGCGAACTGGGCCATGGGCGGCAACGCCAAGGCAGACAACTACGGCAGCATGGCAAACATCGGCCTCGCGGCTGCAACCATGGGCGTCGTGTTGCTCCTCAGCAAGGTGGGCAACGCCGCTATCTCCCGCCTGTCCATCCTGCTGGCCATGGTCATCGGCACTATCATCGCCACCGTTTCCGGCATGGCAGACTTCTCCAAGGTTGGCCAGGGCGACATCGTCGCCTTCCCCACCCCGTTCGCTTTCGGTGCTCCCACGTTTGAAATCGCTGCGATCATCTCAATGCTGATCGTCATCCTGGTGACCCTGACCGAAACCTCCGCGGACATCATCGCTGTGGGCGAGATCGTTGACACCAAGGTCGATTCCCGCCGGATCGGCAACGGCCTGCGCGCCGACATGCTCTCCAGTGCCATCTCTCCGCTGTTCAACTCCTTCACCCAGAGCGCCTTCGCCCAGAACGTCGGCCTGGTGGCCATCACGGGCATCAAGAGCCGCTTCGTCGTCAGCGCCGGCGGCCTCATCCTGGTGATCCTGGGCCTCCTGCCGATCCTTGGCCGTGTTGTCGCAGCGGTTCCGACGCCCGTCCTGGGCGGCGCCGGCGTCGTACTCTTTGGAACGGTTGCCGCCAGCGGTATCCGCACCCTCGCCAAGGTCGAGTACAAGAACAACATGAACCTGATCATCGTTGCGGCTTCGATCGGCTTCGGCATGATCCCCATCGCTGCGCCGAAGTTCTACGACCAGTTCCCCACCTGGTTCTCGACGATCTTCCACTCGGGCATCAGCTCGGCGGCAGTCATGGCCATCATCCTGAACATCCTGTTCAACCACTTCAAGGCCGGCAACACGGACAACCAGTCGGTGTTCGTGGCCGGGACGGAGCGGATCATCACCAATGAGGACATCAAGTGCCTCAACGAAGGCGACCGTTTCGAGAACGGCAAGCTGATCGACGCCGACGGCAATGAAGTCCCCATCAAGACCAACAGCGCCTCGGAGCACTAGCTCCCGGCACCGGCAGAAGACGGCAGCGTCCCGTGTGGAGGCTGTCGTCTTTTGTCGCGTCGCGTGGAATGTACGACGGCGGCACACACCCGGGCGGGATGGCGGCACACGTCCGGGGCGTCGAGACAACAAAAGATGGCAATGTTTCCAGGAAACATTGCCATCAAATGCCAACTCGGTGGTTAGTTTTGGTTGAGCTCCGCGGAGATCGCCAGGGCTGCTTCACGGAGCATGGGTACCGCGCGGTCGGCGAAGCTTTGGTCCACACGGGTGATGGGACCGGAAACGGAGATCGCCGTGGGTGTGGGAGCGTTCGGGACGGCCATGGCAAAGCAGCGGACGCCGAGTTCCTGCTCCTCCTCGTCAATGGAGTAGCCGCGTTCACGGATGAGCTTGAGGTCTGCCAGCAGGGAGTCGATGTCTCCGATGCTCTTGGCCGTAGGGGTAGGCATGCCGGTGCGGGCCACGATGCCGCGGACCTGCTCGTCGTCCAGTTGCGCCAGGATGGCCTTGCCCACGCCGGTGTCGTGCGTGTGGGCGCGGCGGCCGACCTCGGTGAACATGCGCATGGAGTGCATGGACGGAACCTGGGCCACGTAGATCACCATGTCCGAGTCGAGGACCGCCATGTTGGAGGTCTCGCCGAGACGTTCAACGAGGTTCTTGAGCTGGGGACGCGCCACGGCGCCGAGCTGCTTGCTGGCACCCTCGCCGAGCCGGATGAGCCGCGGCCCAAGGGCGTAGCGCCGGTTGGGCAGTTGGCGGATGTAGCCAAGGGCCACCAAGGTGCGCAGGAGGCGATGGATGGTGGGCAGGGGCAGGTCCGTGGACGACGACAGCTCGCTGAGCGTGACATCCCCGCCTGCATCGGTGATCAGTTCCAACAGTTCAAAGACGCGCTCGACGGACTGCACGCCTCCGGAGGCTTTTTCAGCCATTCCCTTGTCTCCAATGACTCAGATTCCGACAACTCTTATCCGCATCGTGAAAAGAATTGCTTAGAACACCCAAGATACAGCACAGCGGACACCTTGGCGACGAGACCAAAGATGACCCGCGAAGGGGTTGTATTTCCACTTTGCAGATAATAATATCCATAATACGAAAACATTCGATTTTGAACGGCGGCCCTCGAACGGGCCCAACAGGAGGAATTTCAATGGCGAACCCGAGCCCCGGTAACTCGATCACCCTGCGCGTCTCCGCGCCGTCGAGCTTCACCGCGACGAGCGAACTGGCTGCCGCAGTTGGCGCCGCCGGTGCCGCAATCACCGCGCTGGACGTCACGGAATCCCACCACGAGACGATCGTCGTCGACGTCACCTGCAACACCACGGACGATGCCCACGCAGCCCGCGTCAAGGATGCCCTGAACGCCCTCGACGGCGTTTCCGTCCAGCATGTTTCCGACCGCACCTTCCTGATGCACCTCGGCGGCAAGCTCGAAGTCGTCCCCAAAGTAGCCCTGCGCAACCGCGACGACCTCTCCCGCGCCTACACTCCCGGCGTCGCACGTGTCTGCCTCGCGATCGCCGAGGACCCTGCCGCTGCCCGCAACCTCACGGTCAAGCGCAACACCATTGCCGTCCTCACCGACGGCTCGGCCGTGCTGGGCCTGGGTAACATCGGCCCCGCCGCCGCCCTTCCGGTCATGGAAGGCAAGGCCGCCCTCTTCAAGCAGTTCGCCAACGTGGACGCCTGGCCGGTCTGCCTGGACACCCAGGACACGGAAGAGATCATCAAGATCGCCAAGGCCATGGCACCGGTTTACGGCGGCATCAACCTCGAAGACATCGCCGCACCGCGTTGCTTCGAGATCGAAAAGCGCCTCCGCGACGAACTGGACATCCCGGTCTTCCACGATGACCAGCACGGCACGGCAATCGTTACACTCGCCGCCCTGGTCAACGCCCTGCGCGTCGTGGACAAGAAGCTGTCCGAGGTCAAGATCGTGGTCTCCGGCGTCGGCGCAGCCGGCTCCGCCATCATCCAGCTCCTCAAGGCACAGGGCGCACAGCACATCGTCGCCGCCGGCCGCTCCGGCGCCATCCACTCTGGCGAAAAGTACGACGACGAGCACCGCAGCTGGATCGCCGCGAACACCAACGAAGAGGGCTTCTCCGGCACCCTCCACGAAGCCCTCAAGGGTGCCGACGTGTTCATCGGCGTCAGCGCACCGCACGTGATCGGCGAGGAGCAGGTGGCTTCCATGGCAGAGAACGCAATCGTGTTCGCCATGGCCAACCCCACCCCGGAAATAGATCCGGGCATCGCGTCCAAGCACGCAGCAGTCGTGGCAACGGGCCGCAGCGACTTCCCCAACCAGATCAACAACGTCCTGGCGTTCCCCGGCTTCTTCCGCGGCCTGCTCGACGCCGGAGCATCGGACATCACGCCGAACATGCTGGTAGCTGCAGCCGAAGCCATCGCCAACCGCGTGGCTGACGACGAGCTCAACGCGAGCTACATTATCCCCAGCGTCTTCGATCCCCATGTTGCCGCCGAGGTTGCTGCTGCGGTCGCCGCAGCCGCCCAGGAAAACGCCGCCAGCTAGCACCAGCGCACTAGACAAAGGAATCCGCTCACATGGCTATCACAGTCACCGATCCCCGGCCGATCGATCGCGCCGAGGAAATCCTCACTCCCGAGGCACTGGGCTTCATCGAGGAACTGCACAAGCGCTTCGCAGGTACCCGCAACGAACTCCTCCAGGCCCGTAAGGCCAAGCGTCAGCAGGTTGCCGAGACCAGCCGCCTGGACTTCCTCCCGGAGACCCGGGAGATTCGCGACGGCGACTGGAAGGTCGCCGAGGCTCCTGCGGCTTTGCAGGACCGCCGTGTTGAAATGACCGGCCCGGCCACCCCGGCCAAGATGGCCATCAACGCCCTGAACTCCGGCGCCAAGGTCTGGCTCGCCGACCTCGAGGACGCCAGCACTCCCACATGGCCCAACGTCATCGACGCCATCCTCAACCTCCGTGACGCAGCCCGGGGCACCCTGAGCTTCACCTCCCCCGAGGGCAAGGAATACCGCCTGCGCACGGACGCTCCCCTTGCGGTGGTCGTGGCACGTCCCCGCGGCTGGCACATGGAGGAGAGCCACCTGCTGATCGACGGCGAACCCACTGTGGGTGGCTTGGTGGACTTCGGCCTGCATTTCTTCCACATCGCCAAGCAGCTGCTCCAGAACGGCCACGGCCCGTACTACTACCTGCCCAAGATGGAGAGCCACCTGGAGGCACGCCTCTGGAACGACGTCTTCGTCTTTGCCCAGGACTACCTCGACATCCCGCAGGGCAGCATCCGTGCCACGGTGCTGATCGAAACCATCCCTGCCGCCTTCGAGATGGACGAGATCCTCTACGAACTGCGCCACCACGCCTCCGGTTTGAACGCCGGCCGCTGGGACTACCTCTTCAGCATCATCAAGTACTTCCGTGATGCCGGCGAAGAGTTCGTCCTCCCGGACCGCGCCACCGTCGCCATGACCGCCCCGTTCATGCGCGCCTACACCGAGCTCCTGGTCAAGACCTGCCACAAGCGCGGCGCCTTCGCCATGGGCGGCATGGCCGCAGTGATCCCCAACCGCAAGCAGCCCGACGTCACCGCCGCGGCCTTCGAGAAGGTCCGCGCCGACAAGACCCGCGAAGCAAACGACGGCTTCGACGGATCCTGGGTTGCCCACCCGGACCTGGTCTCCACGTGCCGCGAGGTGTTCGACTCCGTGCTCGGCGATCCGGAAAACGGCGGCAAGAAGAACCAGATCGACAAGCAGCGCCCCGAGGTGAACGTCACCGCCGAACAGCTGATCGACGTCGCTTCAGCCGGCGGTACCGTCACAGAGGCCGGGCTGCGCCTGAACCTGTACGTCGCCGTCGCCTACACCGGCGTCTGGATTTCCGGCAGTGGCGCCGTGGCCATCCACAACCTCATGGAAGACGCTGCGACGGCGGAAATCTCCCGTTCGCAGGTGTGGCAGCAGCTGCGCAACAAGTCCATCCTCGCGGACACCGGCAACACCGTGACCCGCGAACTGGTCACCCGCATCCTCGGCGAAGAGACCGAACGCCTTCGCATCGAGTTCGGTGACGAGAACTTCACCAAGTACTACGAGCCGGCCTCCAAGCTGATCGAGGAAATCTGCCTCTCCGACGAGTACACGGACTTCCTCACCACGCCCGCGTATGAGCTGGTGGGCTGAGATGGGTTCATTCTCCGCATCGGACCTGGAACATATCGAGTCCCGGCTCGCCGCCACGGACCAGTTGCTTGACCGCAACTACCCCGGCGACGACGGCTCGCGCCAGCCCATCCACACGGTCTACGTCCCCGCCGACCGCTTCACGTCCACCTTCGCTGCCGATTGGGGTGCCCAGGCACTCGCGACGGCGGAAGCACACGGCGGTCTCGAAAAGCTCGGCCGGTTGCTGGGCCAGGAACCGGAACTCGCGGCTGCTGTTGCCGCCCGGGTTTCGGCCAAGCTCGCTTCTGAGCCCATCGAGGACCTGCGCCTGGACTTCGAGGACGGCTACGGTGACCGCGGCGACGAAACAGAAGACGCCGACGTCGTTGCTGCCGCCAAGGCTGTTTCCGCAGCAGTCGCGGCCGGCACGGCACCGCCGTTCATCGGCATCCGTTTCAAGTGCTTCGAAGCTGCGACGCGTGCCCGTGGTTTGAAGACGTTGGACCTGTTCGTGTCCACGCTTGCCTCGGCCGGCGAGCTTCCCGAGGGCCTGATCCTCACCCTGCCGAAGGTCACCACTGTGGCCCAGGTCCAGGCCATGGATTACGCAGTGTCCCGCCTCGAGGAAGTCCACGGACTCCCCGCAGGCCGGCTCCGCTTCGAAGTGCAGGTGGAAACCCCGCAGCTCATCCTCGGTGCCGACGGAACCTCGCCCGTGGCACAGCTCCCGCACGTGGTGCCCGGCCGCATCAGCGCCCTCCACTACGGCACATACGACTACAGCGCCTCCTTGGGGATCTCCGCCGAATACCAGTCCATGGAGCACCCGGTGGCCGACTTCGCCAAGGAAGTCATGCAGCTCGCAGTGGCCGGTACGGGCATCCGCCTCTCCGACGGTTCCACCAACATCATCCCCGTGGGCGATGCCGTGGAAGACGCCTGGAAACTCCACGGCCGGCTGGTACGCCGTTCCCTGGAAAACGGCTACTACCAAGGGTGGGATCTCCATGCCGCCCAGCTGCCCAGCCGTTTCTCGGCGTCGTACGCTTTCTACCGCGAAGGCCTCCCCGCAGCGGCACTGCGGTTGCGCAACTATGTCGAGCGGACCGAAGGCGGCGTCATGGACGAGCCCGCCACCGCCCGTGCCCTGGCCGGGTTCGTCCTCCGCGGCGTCCAGTGCGGCGCAGTGGGGACCGACGAGGTCAAGGCGCTTGCCGGCGTCGAACTTTCACAGCTGACCGCACTGGCGCACCCGCGGCTCGCACAACCAACTTCGCACTGATTAGGAGCACCCTGATGGGCAACTACTACTACCCGACCGGTGGTTTGCCGCCGCAGACCCACCTGACCACGGAACGGGCAATCGTCACCGAGGCGTACACCGTGATCCCCAAGGGCGTCCTCACGGACATCGTCACCAGCAACCTGCCCGGCTTCACCAACACGCGGTCCTGGATCATCGCCCGGCCGATTTCCGGGTTCGCCACCACGTTCTCGCAGCTGATCGTGGAGATCGCACCCGGCGGCGGTGCTCCCAAGGCCGAGTTCGAAGCCGGTGTTGAGGGCGTCATTTTCGTGACCAAGGGCCAGCTCAACCTGACGCTCGACGGCGAACTGCACCACCTCGAAGAGGGCGGCTACGCGTACCTCGCTGCAGGTGCGGAGTGGGGCGTGGAGAACGTTTCCAACGACATCGTTTCCTACCACTGGATCCGCAAGGCGTACGAACGGCTCGAGGGCTACGAAGCCAAGTCGTTCGTGACCAATGAGAAGGACGTTGAGCCGACGTCCATGCCCGACACCAACGACGTCTGGAAGACCACTCGTTTCACGGACTCCAGCGACCTCGCGCACGACATGCAGGTCAACATCGTCACTTTCCAGCCCGGCGGCGTGATCCCCTTCCCGGAGACCCACGTTATGGAGCACGGCCTGTACGTCCTCGAGGGCAAGGCCATGTACCTGCTCAACAACGACTGGGTTGAGGTTGAGGCCGGCGACTTCATGTGGCTGCGCGCGTTCTGCCCGCAGGCTTGCTACGCCGGCGGACCGGGCGAGTTCCGGTACCTGCTGTACAAGGACATGAACCGCCAGGTGAAGCTCACGTAGCTTTGGTTGGCTCGAGATCGCCGGAACGCTGTCCTTTCGCAGGGAACGTTCCGGCGATTTCGTCGTTTTCGGGCCGTTTCAGCGCCGCCGGCCGATGGCCAGCCCCGCCCAGAAGGAAAGCGCCAGCAGGCCGACTACTGAGATGGCCACGCCGAGCTGTGTTTCGTTGCTCAGGAATGACCCGTTGTTTCCCACGAACACCTCATTGCTGAGGGGCGCGTAGGCGAACCAACCCACCTCCGCGTTCAGGCTGGTCCACGCCACCGCGACCCCCACAGCCACAGTGATCAGTCCCAGCAAAGGCACGACGGCGGCCCGGAATTTGCGTGCAGGGTGCGGTGAGTGGTGTTCCCCAGGTGTGTTGTTGTCCCCCATGCCCGCTAGCCTAACCCCCGCTCTGACCGGCTCACGTTGGGGGAAGGAGTCGAAACCACGCCAAAGCTGCGAAACACGGGTGCCGTTCCAACGATTTCGTTGTCTTCCGGCGGATTCGCGGGCAACCGGGACGACACCCCTAGTTCTTGGTTGCGCCGGCGATCCGGTAGGACTCCTGGAGGAGCTCGGTCACTTCATCGACGTCGATCTTGTCCAGGCGGATGAGGATCAGGTTGGGGGAACGGTCGTGATGCGGCGTCCAGTAGAACTTGTCCGGGTCCATGGCGGCGAGCGCTTCACGTTCCCCCGTCTTTACCGTCACCACTCCTTCTTCCCAGATCCGGGCCATCAGCGTCTTCGCGAACCATGCCGGCTGACCCCAGCTGGAGCGCTCGGTGACTCCGGGCAGGCCCAGGCATATTCCTCTTACGTCCTCCTCCGTGGCCATGGTTTACTGTGGCACGCCGCGGTTAGGGCCGTCGAGGCCCCGGCTCGCCGGAAAGCCGCGAAACCGCGGGAAAGCGGCGAAACAGGAGCACCGTTGCGGGCGAAAGCGCAGGCTTGCGGCGAACACGGCACACCGACACACGGCACACCCACGCTCGGGGTTCGGGGGCGGAGCCGCGGACCTTTAGAATCGGTAGAGTGCTCGCATGGATGACAAAGCAACGTTGCTTCATTACCTGCGCACCCGTCGGGCCGACCTGCTCGGAAAGGTAGAGGGCTTGAGCGAATACGATGCCCGAAGGCCCATGACTCCCACCGGCACCAACCTCCTGGGGCTGGTTAAACACGTGGCCAGCGTAGAACTGGGGTACTTCGGGGAGACCTTCGGACGCCCCAACGGAAGGGATCTCCCGTGGTATGCGGACACCGCCGAACCCGATGCCGACATGTGGGTCCCGGCTAATGAAAGCCTGCAGGACATCATCGACCTGCACCACTTCTCCGCCAAGCGCAGCGACGAAACCATCGAGTCACTACCCCTCGATGCGCCCGGCGTTGTGCCTTGGTGGTCCGAGGACAAGAAGAAGGTGACTCTCCACCAAATCCTGGTCCACATGTGCGTGGAAACTGCCCGGCATGCGGGCCACGCTGACATCATCCGGGAACTCATCGATGGTTCTGCGGGTCAAGGGCCCAACGACCCCAACATTTCCGGGCGTAACTCCGAGGAATGGGCCGCACACAGATTCAGCATCGAGCAAGCTGCACTCGAAGCGGACGGCCACAGCTAGCGAGCGCATTTCTGCTGAATCATTCGGCATTCAGCACAGGGCTGACTGCGCCATCCCGCGCATCCGCCAAGGCAGACATGGAATGATCCAGCAGAATAATCCCGGCCCACTGAAACTTGATGGGAAATTGAGCCAAACGAACCCGATCCTTGATGATCCGGCGTGACTCTGGTTGCAGGCGAAGCATCCACGGAGGCTTCGGCTACGAATTTCCAGCAAGGACACAAGGACGTGGGGGAATGATGGATCAGGCAGAAGCTCAAGCAGAGGTGATGACCGTCAAAGGCATCATCCAGGACCAGCACCCGGTGGACTTCCACGCGCTGGGCGTTGCGGGGTGCATCGACCGGCTGGCCGAGCCTTTGCGCCGCTCCGGTGTACAGGTGAGTTGGGAGATCCCCCATCACGGCATTGAGATTTCCTCGGCATCTGCGGGACTGCTGTATCACGTGGCCCAGGAGACCTTCAGCAACACCCTCAATTACGCCGGTGCCAGCGAACTGACCGTCAAGCTCAACGCGGTCTACCACGGCATCCAACTCACCGTCCGTGACAACGGCAAGGGCTTTGAAATCCACGCTGCGCCGAGTGGACGCCGGCACGGCTTCGGGCTGTTGCTCATGTCCTTGGCGGTACACGATGCAGGCGGCATCCTGGACATCTCCTCCGAAGTTGGACGCGGAACCTCCGTCAGTGTGACGCTGCCCCTGGATTGAGTCCTGATTGGGACATAAATTGACTGCCCCGGCCATGGAACCATTGCAGGAGCCGACGTATTCTGTAGCTACTTTTCAGCCTGGACTCCGGACGGAACGGCAGGAAAATGGCGCGGAACAAGGGTCAGAGCATCGGTTTGGGCAGGTTCCTGTTCAGGCTTTTCGGCTTCTTCTTTGTTAGTTTCCTCTGCGGCGTGCTCATCTCAGGGCTCATAGTTCCCGTGGTGGCATTCACCAGCAGCACCGTGGGTGGATCCATTGGGTTCTATCAAAGCCTTCCCAGCCAACTGGACGTTGAATCGCCGTCGTTGTCCAGCAAGGTAGTAGCCTCCGACGGAACGCCGATCGCCACATTCTACGCAGAGAACCGCGTCAAGGTCCCCTTGGACCAGATGTCGCCGTTCATCCGGCAGGCGATTGTGGCCATTGAAGACAGCCGCTATTACCAGCACGCCGGCGTCGATGCTCAGGGCATCATGCGGGCGTTGACTTCCAACCTGACCAAGGGCACACGGCAAGGGGCGTCGACGCTGACCCAGCAATACGTCACTAACGTCCTCAACGAGTCCCGTCTGTCTGACGGGCGGCCCGAGGACGTGGTCCTCAGCGGACAGAAATCAATGGGCGACAAGCTCCGGGAGGTGAAGCTTGCCTTGGAGTTGGAGAAGAGGTTTACCAAGGACCAGATCCTTGAGGGCTACCTGAACATCGTGTTCTTCAACCGGAACGCGTACGGCATTGAGGCAGCATCACGGTACTTCTTCAGCACCTCAGCCAAGGACTTGAACCTTCCCCAGGCTGCGATGTTGGCCGGGTTGGTGAACGGCCCCAGCATCTACGACCCCACTGTGGACCCGAACGCTGCCATTGCCCGGCGAAACCTGGTCCTGGACCGGATGCTGGAGCAGAGCATGATCAGCCAGGCGGAGCATGACGCCGCAGTGGCCACGCCTGTGGAATTGAAGATCACGCCATCCCTTCAAGGCTGCGCCGGAGCCGCGATCGCCACGTACTTCTGCGATTACGTCTCCCACCTCATCCTCAACAATGAAGCCTATGGGGCCACCTTCGCCGACCGCGAGCGCCTCCTGTACAGGGGCGGGCTCACCATCACCACCACCCTTGACACCCGCCTGCAGACAGCAGCGCAGGCACAGGTGGACGCTTCGGCCGGAGACAATCCGGACAAGTGGGGTGCCGCCTTGACCACGGTTGAACCGGGAACAGGCAGGATTTTGGCGATGGCCCAAAACACGGTGTTCGTTCCGGAGCCCGGCAAGTTCGACACCCAACTGAACTTCAACGTCGACGCCAAGGATGAGAACGGCTACGACCTCAACGGCGCGGGCGGCTTCCAACCCGGATCCACCATGAAGCCGTTCATCTACGCCGAGTGGTTGAACGAGGGGAAGAATCCCACGGCCGTCGTTGATGCCTCACGCAGGGTTTACCCGGTGGGCTTCCCCTGGCGTTCCAGCTGCGGCAAAGTCCTTGGCGGGTACAGCAGCGCCCAGAAAGCCCAGAACCTCGGCGCCGATGACGACCTCCAAAACAACGATGCCGGCTACTACCGTCCCATGCCCATCAACTACGGCCTCTACAACTCCATCAACACCGCAACGTTCGCCACGGCAGCCCAGCTCGATTTCTGCGGCATCCAGCGCATGGTGGATACTGTCGGACTGCACAGCGGCTTGGACAACGCACCCGTCAACATGCACCAGATCGGAAATCTGCTGGGCTCCATCGGTGTTGCTCCACTGGTCCTGGCGAATGCCTACGCCACCTTCGCCAATGACGGCCGTTACTGCAAGCCGATCGCCATCACCGAGATCACCGATGTCCAGGGCCGGAACTACGATGCCCAGAAGACCGAATGCCGGGATGCCGTGAAACCCTCGGTAGCGCGGGGCGTGACTGCAGTGTTGCAGGATGTCCTCAAGATCGGTTCCGGCGTCTACATCAATCCCAAGGTCCAGAACCAGGTCCCTGTTGCGGCCAAGACCGGCACCTCCAACAACAACGGGGCCACTTGGATCGCCGGGTACACCACGCGACTGGCCACGGCTTCCTTCTTCGGAGACACCACCGCGGGGCAGCAGCGGGCAGGGCAGAACGTCACCATCAACGGCAAGTTCTACAAGTCCTTGGACGGCTACATGATCGCCGGACCCCAATGGGCCAATTACATGATGGAAGCCACCGCGCTCTACCCAAGCGGCGCCTTCAACCCGCCGGCTCCCCCACCCCCGCCGGTCGCCACCGCGCCGGCCGTACCGCGACCCACCGGGCGCTAGGGTCAAGCAAGCCGGCGCACGACGGCGGCCTCCCGCCGTCGGGCATGTCAGCGGGCGAAGCGTTCCGCGAAGTTCCTAAGGATCTGCATGGGCTCGGTGACGGGGTGCTGGCGTGCTGTCCGGATGAGTTCGTCGGCCTGGTGCGGCGGGAAGTATCCGGCATCCTTGTAGATCGTGATGCGTGTGGTGAGGCCGTCCACGTCAAGCTCCGGGTGGAATTGCGTGGCGTACAGGTTCTCTTTGATGCGGAACATGTGCACCGGGCAAGCCGGGGAGCTGGCCAGCAAGACGGCGTGACCGGGAAGTTGGCTGCAGGCTTCCTTGTGGCCAACGAACGCCTCGAAGGTTCGCGGGAGGCCCTTCAACAAGGGGTCCTGTTCACCGTCCTCCGTCAACGTGATCCGGGTTGGCCCAACAGGTTCCCCGAATTGGCGGTCGATGGTGGCGCCCTGGTGGACACCCAACGTTCCCACCCCGTAGCACGCGCCAAAAAACGGGAAGTCGTCGGCGACGATGCGGTCCAGCAAACGTGAGAGCTCACCCTCCACACGGATCTGAGCCGCGCTCTTTTCCTCCACAGGGTCGCTGGAGGTGTACGGGCTGCCACCAACAATCACCCCGGAGTAGTCATCGAGGTCGATGGGCGGCAGGGGCCCTGCTTCCAGCCTGACGCGGACCAGCTCCCGCTCATCGAGGCCGCAGTAGCGCAGGTAGGCCTGGTACTCGTCGTCGGCTGCGTGGTCTTCGGCGCGGGTTGCTAGCAAGAGGAATGGCTTCACAGGCCCAGTCTGCGGGAGGGCGCTGGTTGTTTCCAAGCGTGTTGCGCAGGAGTGCGGGCCGCTGAGGGGGTGTCTGACAGACACTCCCTCAGCGCGTCAGTATTGCGTAGCTTTGACATTGTTCGCGCTAACGCCCCGGGTGCGATCCATTGTTGAGGAGCCATATTGAAGCAAGACCCGTCCGCAGTTGAAAGCCAGACGACCGAGGACATCAAGGACACCCAAGAGCCACTGTCACAGGAAACGACGGCGGCTCGCGGCACGCCGCAGCTCGCTGTGTCCGGAGCGCGCCCTGCGTCCGGCACGCACCCCGCGTCCGCAACGCGCCCCGGCAAAATACCTTGGTCCGCCCTCCTGGTCCTCGCAGCCGCCGGGTTCACGGCCGTCACAACCGAGCTGCTGCCATCGGGTTTGCTGCCGCAGATCAGCCGGGACCTTGGTGTGGAAGAGTCGGCCGTTGGCTCGCTCACGGCAGCATACGCCGCGATCATCGTCTTCACGGCTCTTCCCTTGTCGCGTCTCCTGGCCGGCCGCGTTCCCCGAAAAACCCTGTTGCTCGGGACCGTGCTCGCGTTCGCACTCAGCAACGTGCTGTTGGCACTGAGCCCGACCCTCGCCGTCGCGGTGGGTGCACGGCTTCTGGGCGGCATCGCCCACGGCATGCTGTGGTCCACCATGGCCCCGTACATTGCGCGGATTGTTCCTGCACACTCCATGGGGAAAGCCATGGCCGTGGTGTTCAGCGGCAACAGCATCGCCTTGGCCGTCGGAGCGCCGATTGGAACGCTGATGGGCACCGTCCTGACGTGGCGGGCTTCGTTCGTAGTCCTTGCCGGCGTTGGAGTCCTTTTGGCCTTCCTGGCGTCTTGGGTACTGCCTGCAGTGAAGGATCCGGGAAGCCACAAAGCACCCTCTTTGCGGGCTGCCCTCAAGTTGCCGGGCGTCATTGCCGTGGCCATCGCCTGGCCGTTGTTGTTGCTGGCCCATTTCGCGATCTTCACTTACATTGCCCCGTTCCTCCTTTCCTCGGGACTGCCCGAAGCGTTCACCGGCATATCCCTCTCCGTAGTGGGTGTCTCGGGGCTGGTGGGCATTTGGATTGCCGGCCTGACCGCAGACTCCTACCCACGGCGCTCGGTGATGACCGCCGTCGGGCTTCTCCTTCTGGTGTTCGCGCTCATGCCGTTCCTGGGCACCACGGCCGCGGGGGTTTTCGTTTTGATGGCGGTGTGGGGCGCAGCGTTCGGCGCGCAGGGCATCTACAACCAGGCGGCGATCCTGCGGGCCGGCGGGGAACACAAAGACGCAGCCAATGGGATCACGGTAGTGACCATCCAACTGGGCATCGCCGTGGGTGCGGGATACGGGGCCGTTGCCCTCACCACCGCGGGGGCGCAGTGGATTCCGCTGGCCGCGGCCCTGCCCACGGCCATCGCGCTGGCCATCATGATCGCCGGCAGGCGTGGCGGGTACCCGGCCGGGGGCAGGGAGATCCGCCGTTAACATCTCCGAAACATGCCGGTCACGCGATCTTCACGAAGGCGGGATTTCTGTAACTTAGCCGCAACTTAGCTCTTCTGAACCGGAAACATAGCTCACCGAATATTGATCGGGGGTTAGCAAGGGCCCGACTTCCGAGGCCCGGTTTTCGGACAGGTTTGATCAGAAGGGAACGCAGATGGAGATCTCTGCGCAACACGTCTGGCTGATGCTGGCGTCGGCAATGGTGCTTTTCATGACCCCGGGCCTCGGCCTGTTCTACGGCGGAATGACGCGCGCCAAGGCTGCCCTCAACATGATCATGATGAGCTTCATCTCCGCTGGCATCGTGGGCGTGGTGTGGGTCCTTTGGGGTTACTCCATGACCACCGGCGACGGTTTCCTGGGCCTGTTCGGAAACCCATTCGCGCACTTCGGCCTCCAGGACCTCATCGGATCCCCGGACCTCATCAAGGCCGGCTTCGCTGCAACGTTCGCGATCATCACGGTCGCACTCATCAGCGGAGCCATCGCCGACCGGGCCAAGTTCGGCGCATGGGCCGTGTTCGTGCCGATCTGGGTGACAGTTGTCTACTGCCCCTTGGCGTACATGGTGTGGGGCGGTGGCCTCATGAGCGCAGACGGCGCCCTGACCAGCATCTTCGGACAAGTGATCGACTTCGCCGGTGGTGCGGTGGTCGAGGTCAGTTCCGGAACCGCAGCTTTTGTCCTCGCTTTGATCGTGGGAAAGCGTCACGGCTTCGCAAAGGACCCCAACCACCGGCCGCACAACGTTCCGTTCATCATGATCGGGGCCGCCATTCTGTGGTTCGGCTGGTTCGGTTTCAACGGCGGTGCCGCGACCACCGCCGAACAGGCGGGCCTCATCTGGGTCAACACCCTGGTCACGCCGGCTGCCGCGATGCTCAGCTGGCTGGTGGTCGAAAAAGTCCGGCACGGACACCCCACTTCCCTGGGCGCCGCCTCAGGCGTGGTTGCAGGCCTGGTGGCCATCACGCCGTCGTGCGCCAACATCAGCCCGCTCGCCGCCGTCGGTTTGGGCCTGGTGGCCGGCGCGGCCTGTGCGGTGTTCGTGGACCTCAAGTACAAACTCGGCTTTGACGATTCACTGGACGTGGTGGGCGTGCACTTCGGTGCCGGCGTTATTGGAACGCTGTCCCTCGGGTTCATCGCGCTTCCCCTCGATGGGTCTGCCGGAGGCCTCTTCTACGGTGGCGGCTTCCAACAACTCGTCGCCCAGGGTGTGGCGGTACTGGTGACCATCATCCTCTCGGGCCTAGGCACGCTGGTCATCGGGCGGGCGATCCACAAGACCATCGGCTTCCGCGTCACCCACGAACACGAAGTCACCGGCGTGGACCTCACCCAGCACGCTGAGACTGCCTACGAGTTTGGCCTCACCGCCCACGGCCACTTCCGGCAGCAGCAGGCTCACCTCGCCTCCTTGCTCAAGCGCAAGCCCGAGCCGGCACCCGGTGTGGAGTCCCGGGAAGACAGCTACGTTTAGTCCCCGCCGTTCCAGAGCCGCTGCCACCAGGAACGTTTCGACGGCGGTTCGGGTTCAGGTTGCTGCGGGGCGGAAGCAGCACGCCGTTCCCGCCACCGTTCCACTTCCAACTCAACGTCCCGCAGCTTGGTAATCACGGGCGGCCCGCCCTGCAATTGGCGGCGGGCTTCGATGACGCGCTTGTTGAAGTCCTCCAGCGTCTCCCGGACTTGTTTCTCCATGAGGAACTGGTCCAGCTTGGCCTCCAGTTCCGCGTCTTCGGTGCGCAGCAGAATCGCGGGAGGACCAAGGCCGCTGATCTGTTCGCGTTGGATGAGACCCTTCACCCACCAGTCGGGGTCGTAGCCCTTGCCGAGGCCGGGAATCGGTTTTCCGGCGTACTTAAGGTTGTCGAACTTCCCTTGGGACATCGCTTCGCGGACAAGATAGTCGGCGCGTGCAGCCTCGTTGACCTTGCGGCGTTTCTCCCTCAGCGCGTTATCCGCGTCCAGTTCAGCCCGTTCCCGGGCATCGCCCACGGAACCTCGGCCCGCCCGGAGTTCGGCAGCACGTTCCAGTCTCCGCCTGTTGTTGTGGTCGCCCATGGCACCACCGCCTCTCACGATCGTCCGTAACAGCAGGAATCGTGGTCTACTTCCCAGTATTCCCCAATGCGTCGGTGGTGAAACATGGAATCCGTGTTCCGCCACGACCCACTTTGGCCAGCGGGAGGCCCCGAAGCCGCCGGAAATGCGGCGTGTTGGAGGCACCCCTGGCTCAAAGTGGGTCGTGGCGGCACAGGTATCGGTGGAGACGGACTAGTTGACAGCCATACTCGGATCCAGCTGCTCAATGCCTTCCGCCGTCACCAGAATGACGCGGGCGGTGCAGATGTCATAGAACAGCCCCGTGGCCTGCACCTGCCCGGAGGCCAACGCGGGTCCGGTCACGGGATGGTCGTGAAGTTTGCGCAACTGCACGGCCACGTTCACCATGCTGAGCTGATCCACGCGGTTGAACCCCTCAGCAGCTGCCGCCAAGGCAATAGGATGGCCATCAACCAGTGAACGGTAGGCCGGCCGGGCATGGTCCAGCCACGCATTAAAGCCCGAACCCAACGCAGGCGCGGGGCCCTCGGCATCCGCCAGGACAGCCTTCATCGCCCCGCAATTCGAGTGCCCGCACACCACGATCGAGTCCACGGCCAACCCTTTGACGGCGAAGGCCATGACTGAATCAATCGAAGCCTCGTCATCATCGCGGCAGACCACGTTGCCGATGTTCCGGAGGGTCAGGAGGTCGCCGGGTCCACTGCTGGTGATGAGGTTGGGATTGACGCGCGAATCGACGCAGGCAATGAACAGGGTGTCAGGGTTCTGTTCCTCGGTGAGGTCCTGGACCAGTGGCCGGACTTTGTCGGCGTAGCGGCGATGGTATTTGTCGATGCCCAGGAGGATTGACCGCAGTGGCGGGTGATCGTGTCCGTCGTCGTCCGCTGTTTGATCGGCCGGCGCAGCAGGCTGCCAGGACGATCGCGGCGGGAGCGGAAACTCACGCAGGTCCTGGCGCTGCGGTGCGCTGTGGGCGGCATCGGTGAAAGCCGTGGTTCCGTGTTCTTCGATGGTGACGGTGGCCCCGGTGCTGCGCTGCTGCGCCTGCCATGCGGTGAGCGCTTCGCGGAAGGCATGGTCCAGGTAGTCGGCGTTGAGTTCCACCAGTGCGTCCTGGCCGGCGGGCACGGAGTGGAGCACCCGGTTGAGCCGCGGAAGGGCAAAAAAGCTGCAAGACCCTGCAATGGTGAGCCGCCACGGCTGGCCGTCGAGCACGGGCTGGTGGACGTGGATCTGTGCACGGAGAACCCTCCACAGGACGCACACGGCGGCCAGCGCGAGGCCGATGATGACGCCCTCCAGGAGGTTCAACGCCACAACACATACCAACGTCACGGAGTACACCAGGAGGTCGCCCGTGCGGAGGCTGGTCTTGATGTCGGCGATCTTCACGAGCTTGGCACCGATCACCAGCAGCAAGCCCGCGAGCACGGACAGGGGAATGAGCTGGATGATGCCCGCAAACAGGGCCGAGAAGAGGAGCACCCACACCCCGTGCAGGATCGCGGAGGCACGGCTCTTGCCGCCGGCTTCCACGTTCGTGGCACTGCGGACGATCACGCCGGTGACCGGGAGGCCACCCAGCATGCCGGACACCATGTTGGCTGAGCCTTGCCCCACCAGTTCACGGTTGAGGTTGGCGCGGGGTCCGGTGTGCATCTTGTCAACGGCCACCGCGGACAGCAACGACTCGATGCTCGCGATCAACGCCACGGTCATGACCGCCATGCCGACGGACAACCAATTGCCGTCCGGCAGTACCGGCAACGCCACGGCGTCGAACAGGGAGCCGCTGAAACTGACCCGCTCCACGCCGGGCGCCACCGCCACGGACACCGCAGTCACAGCAACGACGGCCGCCAGGGGTCCAGGCACTTTCCGCACCGCTGCGGGGAGGTACTTCCACGCGATCAGGACCGCCACGACCGCCAGCCCGAGCAACGCGGAGTGCAGCTCGACCCGCGTGATGGCGGCCGGCAGGCCTGCCAGGTTGTCGACTGCGGAGTCCCCCGCCTGCCCGCCCAGGAGCACGTGGAGTTGCTGCAGGATGATGGTGATTCCAATCCCCGCGAGCATGGCTTTGACCACCACCGGGGAGACCGCCAGCGCAGCGCGCCCCACGCGGCTCAGCCCCAGGAGCAACTGCACGACGCCGGCAGCAGCGGTGATTGCGCACGTCACCTGCCACCCGAACTCGGCGATGAGCCCGGCGACCACCACCGTCAGGCCTGCTGCCGGCCCGCTTACCTGGAGGACGGAGCCGCCAAGGCTGCCGGCCACAATTCCGCCGACAGCCGCGGCGATGAGGCCGGCCATGATCGGCGCGCCAGACGCTGCGGCGATGCCGAGGGACAGCGGGAGTGCCACCAGGAAGACGACCAGCGAGGCCGGGAGATCAGCGCCCAGGCTGGCTGGAAATCGGAGCCTTTTCTGTCCTGGCGGGCTGTGGGCGTCGTTGAGTGACGTTTTGGACTTGAGGGTTGGATGCATGGGATGTTCCTTGGCTCGGGGAGTTGACGACCCCAGCGTAGGAAAACTGTCACGCCTTGTGACAAGGTTTTGTGACAGAGTTGACAAAATTAGTGAATCGGCGGCTTCATGCAGCGACAAGCGGGAACTTTTGCCTCCCCGGAAGTCGTTGAGCACCCGCCGTCGTACGATTGCGTTCGCAACCCGCCAGGTTCAGGACCCGACGGACCGGGGCTAAAGGCTCGGACCCAAAAGTAAGGCTCCTTAGGGTAGGTTGGTGGGAACCGGAAAACGGCCAATCGGCAGCTTGGAGGCATCTATGGGCGAAACCACCGAATTCCAACCAGTGCTGATCAGCTCGGAACCGGTGCAGCTCCAAGCCCTGCAGCCCACGCTCGACGCCGTGCACACCCACATAGGCGATGTCCCTGCCCTGCTGGACATCGCGAAGGACATCGGACGGACTGCCCCGCACCCGGGTCAGGGCAGCACCGGCAAACTGTGGGAGCTCCTGGCCTCGGTCACGGCAGTGGATGTCGCGGCGGGGCGGATCCTGGAACCCCACCTCGATGCCCTGCATATCCTCGCCCAGGCCGGGCACGACCAACCAGCCGGCGCATGGGGTGTTTTCGCTGCCGAGGGCCCGGGGCAAAAACTGGAGGCCAAGAAAGATAGCGACGGCGGCTACGTCCTGGAAGGCGATAAACCCTGGTGCTCCCTCGCCGCGCAACTGGACGGGGCAGTCATCACAGCGCACCTGCCCGGAGAAAAGGGTCGTGCGGCCTTCGCCGTCGATCTTAGGGACCCCGGCGTCACTTGCGGGGAGCCGGCGTGGACCAGCCGCGGACTACGGGAAATCCCCAGCGGCCCAGTACATTTCAACAGGGTTCCGGCCACCATCATCGAGGGTCCGGGTTGGTACCATCAGCGGCCGGGATTCGCGTGGGGCGGCATGGGCGTGGCGGCGTGCTGGCTCGGCGGTGCCATTGCTTTGGCACGCGACTTTGCCGAATCCTTGGCCAGGTCCGCGGACAAGGGGCGGGCGGCTGACCAAGTCGCGCTGGCCCACCTCGGCGACATCGACCGCACCATCAACTCCGCCACCGCATCGCTCGCGCGTGCAGCCGAACGCATCGACGCCTTCGAACCCGACGCCTTTTCCAGCACGTGGAGCGGGGCGCTCCGGGTCCGCGGAACCGTTGCCGCCGCCGTCGAACGCATCCAAACCCTGGTGAACCAAAACCTGGGCCCGGGCCCGCTGGCCTTCAATGAGGCGTACGGAAAACGCATGGCGGACCTGTCCCTCTACGTCCGCCAGCACCACGCCATGCGGGACGACGCGCAGCTCGGCGCCCGCGCCCTGCAAGGGGACCGCGAATGGTGACCTTCACCCACAACGACGCGGGCACCTCCGAGGCTGACTGGGATGCCAGCGGCGTTCGTGAGCTCCCGGAACTGCCCTTGGGTGCCGAGGAGCTCGCCAGCATGACGTTCGTCGTCCTGGCAGCCCATCCCGACGACGAATCGCTGGGCGCCGGCGGCCTCCTGGCCAGGCTCCACGCGCTGGGTGCCACCGTCCGCCTGCTGCTGTGCACAGCAGGCGAGGCATCACATCCGGAATCCACAACCACGACGCCGGAACAGCTTGCCGCCGTCAGGCTCACTGAGTTCGGAGAGGCTGTGTCCGGGCTGGCTCCCAGCGCCAAGTGGCGGTTCGTGGAGGTTCCGGATGGTCGCGTGGCCGCACACGTTGATAGCGTTGCCGCCGCCATCCGCCGGGAAGTGGCCGGGTCCGGCGCCCCGGCCGACAGGGTGGTCCTGGTTGCCCCCTACCGCTCGGACGGACATACCGACCACGATGCCCTCGGAAGCACCGCGGCCCGGATCGCGGAAGCAGAAGGCTACGGGCTGCTCGAGTACCCCATTTGGTACTGGCTCTGGGCCGGGCCGGAAGACGGCACATGGGAATCGTGGGTGCGGTTGCCGCTGGGCCCTGACGAACGCCGGGCCAAAGCGCAGGCCATGCACTCCCACGCATCCCAAACGCAGCCACTCTCCCAGGAACCCGGCGACGAAACCCTGCTGTCCCCTACGTTCCTGGAACACTTCTCGCGGAGCTGGGAGACCTTCGCGTGGACCCCTCCAGCCGGAGGATCGAACACAGCCCGCGACGCCGAGTCAATCTTCGACGCCGTTCATGCCCGCGAAGAGGACCCGTGGGACTACGCCTTGGGTTGGTATGAACGCCGCAAGCGGGCCCTTACACTCGCGGCGCTGCCGGAAGAGAGGTACGAATCCGGACTGGAAATCGGCTGCTCGATCGGGGTCCTCAGCGCCGAACTTGCCCCGCGATGCGAGCGGTTCCTGGCCGTGGATGCGAGCAGTACGGCCCTTGCCCAAGCCGCCCGACGCTTGTCCGGCATAGGCCATGCGGGCACCGGGCACCTGACCGTGCCGTCGGAATGGCCCTCCGGAACCTTTGACCTGGTAGTGGTGTCAGAGATGGGGTACTACCTCAGCCCGGATGAACTCGATGGGATGCTGCACCGCGTCAAGGACTCCATGCGGCCCGGCGGCACGCTGATCCTGTGCCACTGGCGCCACCCGATCTCCGGCTGGACATTGGACGGAGAAACCGTCCACAGAACCGCCCGCCGCGTGCTCGACTGGCCAAGCCGGGGACTGTACCGGGAGAAGGACTTCCTCCTGGAAGTGCTCGTCGCCCCGGGCGGTGCGGCGTGACAGGGCGGGCAATCCGGCACGTTGCGGTAGTCGTGCCCGCGCATAACGAAGAAGAGGAACTCGGCCCCGCCCTGAGTGCCATCCGCCATGCGGCCGACGCCCTGAGTGCCGGGAATCTACGTCGCGAGGTCCAAGCGGCCGATGCCCGGAGGGCCGAGGACTCGGCCGCCGAGGCAGGAACCGCGCAAGGACCACAGGTGTCCGTCAGCATCACGGTAGTTCTGGACAGTTGCACCGACGGTTCCCGCGATATCGTCAGGGCCCATGCCACCGCCGACGCCAGGGTCCGCATGATTGAGACCCGGGCCCGAAGCACGGGAGCCAGCCGCGCAGCCGGCGTGATGGCCGCGCTGGCCGACCTCGAGGCGGAGCGCGGCACCAATCCGGACACGGTCTGGCTGGCCAACACTGATGCGGACTCCAGGGTGCCAACAAACTGGCTGATCCGGCAGGTGGAGTTGGCCAACGCCGGGGTGGACGTCGTCCTGGGCTCAGTCGAACCGGATTCCCGCACCGCAGACCCGGGGATCCTTCGCCGCTGGCTTGAGCTGCATCCTTTCCGGGAGGACCACCCGCACATTTACGGAGCCAACTTCGGCGTCCGCGCGTCCGCGTACCTGGCCGTGGGCGGGTTTCCGAAGTTGCAGGCACACGAGGACCGGATTCTGGCCACGCGGTTGTCACGGCAGGGATTCGTGATCAGATCGACGGACGCCAACAGGGTGGTCACGTCGTCCCGGACAACAGCCCGGGCACCCCAGGGATTCGCCACCTACCTGCGGACCCTCGGCGAACTGGCGCCTGTCACCGCGGATATCGCCTAGTACGCCCCTAGTGCCGGATCACCGACTCCACTGCGGCGATGGCTGCTGCCGTGATCATCTCCCTCTGCCCTGAACCCTCCACGGTCAGGAGAATCCCGCGCTGTTCATAGGCACTGATGACGGGCCGGGTCTGCTCCCGGTACAGCTCCAGCCGCCGCTTGATGACGGGACCGGTATCGTCGCTGCGGCCCTGCTCCTTGGCCCGCAGGAGCATCCGTTCCAGCAATTCGTCGTCGGAAACCGTGAGGGCCAGGACGGCTTCCAGCACCTGGTGCCGCGTACCGAGCAGCGCGTCAAGCGATCCCACCTGGGCCACGGTCCTCGGGTACCCGTCCAGCAGGAAACCCGCACCGGCGTCGTCATCTTCCAGGCGCTGACTCAGCATCGCCGTGGTGACGTGGTCCGGCACGAACTCGCCACGGTCCATGTAGCGTCCGGCCTCCGCACCAAGGCTGGTCCCGTCGCGGACATGGGCCCTGAAGAGATCGCCCGTTGAAATCGCGGGCACGGAGAAGTGCTTGGCGATGTGTTCAGCCTGTGTTCCCTTGCCCGAACCGGGAGGTCCCATAATGATCAGTCGCGCCATGACGCTGGTCCATTCGAAAGAGGCGGCGGAGACTTCAACCATACGCCCCTGCGGTTAGTAGCGGCACCCCGCCCTTGCGACCCCCATCACATCGGAGTACGGTTTTTGAAACGTCACAAAGAAAGCGCTTTCCAAGACCCTTGAGGTGAAATTCCATGACACAGCACGCCCCGGTCACGTGGATCGACGGCGCACCCCCCGCCACGCTCAGCGGTGGCTCCACTTGGGGAATGCCCTTCCAGCGCGGAACAGTCCACGACGCCGATGCCCTGTCCGTCGTCGACGCGGACGGCACCGCCACCCCCTCCCAGGCCTGGCCCTTGGCTACCTGGCCCGACGGCTCCCTCAAGTGGGCCGGACTCGCCATCGGCGCCACGGACAACCCCTCCACCAGCTACTCAGTGCAGCTTCCTTCCGGCGAGGCGGACGGAACGCAAGCGCACGACGCCGGTCCGGCAGCCGCCGTCGTACGTGAACCGCAGGTGGTGGTCACCGAAACGGCGGAAACCATCACAGTCTCCACAGGAACAATGGACATGCTTCTGGCGCGCACCGGCGACCGGCTGTTCCGAAGCCTGACGCGGGACGGCTCGGTGGTGGCCCGGGACGCACAACTGGTAAGCATGCTGCAGGACGGGATTGCCGAGGGCGCCGGCAGCACGAGCAGGGAAGGATTCACGGGCCACCTCGAGTCGGCGACGGTGGAACAGAGCGGGCCCGTGCGGGCTGTGGTGCGGCTGGACGGCCGGCATCGTTCGGATAGTCCACAGTCGCCACGGCGGGAATGGCTCCCCTTCACTGTTCGTTTCTACTTCCTCGCCGGCGCCCGGAGCGTGCGCATGGTGCACTCGTTCGTGTGGGACGGAAATGTTGAAAAAGACTTCCTGGCCGGCCTGGGCGTGCGGTTCACGGTCCCCTTGGCCAGCGAACTGCACGATCGGCACGTACGGCTTGCCGGGGCGGACGGCGGGTTCCTGGTGGAGGCCGTCCGCGGACTGACGGGCCTTCGCCGCGATCCGGGCGCCGAAGTGCGGAAAGCCCAGCTCGGCGGGGAACCCACGCCGCCGCTGGAGCAGTGGAATCCGGAGGTCTCCGAGCGCCTGCACCTGATTCCCGCGTGGAACGACTTCACCCTCACGCAGTTGTCCGCCGACGGCTTCGAGCTCCGCAAACGGACCGCCGCCGGGCATGGCTGGGTGGGGATCTCGGGCGGCACCCGGTCCGCCGGTTTCTGCTCGCTGAGCGACGTCGGCGGCGGTTTCGGGATAGGGGTGCGGGACTTCTGGCAATCGCACCCCGGGCAGTTGGACATCCGCGGCGCCGCTACGGCCGAACCCAGCGTCACGGCGTGGCTCTATTCCCCCGAAGCCCAACCCATGGACCTGCGCTTCTACCACGACGGCCTGGGCCAGGACACCTTCGAAGAGCAACTCGAAGGCCTGGAAATCACGTACGAGGACTACGAGCCCGGCTTCGGCAATGCACAAGGGATAGCAAGGACGCACGAGCTCACGCTCTTCGCCTACGACTCCACTCCCCCGGTCGAATCACTGGCAGCCGATGCTGCGTACGCCTCCCGGCCACCGGTCCTGCAACCCTCGGCCCAGTACCTCCACAGCGCGGGCGTCTTCGGCGACTGGACGCCGGTGGATCGCAGCACGCCTCTCCGCGCGGAACTCGAAGACAAGCTGGACTTCCTCTTCGACTTCTACCGCGGCCAGCAGGAGCAGCGCCGGTGGTACGGTTTCTGGAATTACGGCGACGTCATGCACACCTACGATTCGGACCGGCACGTCTGGCGCTACGACGTCGGCGGCTATGCGTGGGACAACTCAGAGCTCTCCCCCGACTTGTGGCTTTGGTACATGTACCTCCGCTCCGGCCGCGCCGATGTGTTCCGTTTCGCCGAGGCCATGACCCGGCACACCGGCGAGGTGGACGTTTACCATCTTGGCCCCTGGCGCGGACTTGGTTCGCGGCACAACGTCCAGCATTGGGGCTGCAGCGCCAAGCAATTGCGGATCAGCAACCCTGCCTATCGCCGGTTCTACTACTACCTGACGGCCGACGAACGGACGGGGGATCTCCTCACCGAACTCGTGGACAGCGACCAGAACTTCCTTGGCCTGGACCCGGTCCGCAAGGTTCGCCCCGATGCCGATACCTACCGCCCGGACCGCGGTTCGCTGGGCGTTGGGCTGGGTACCGACTGGGGCTCGCTCGCGGCCACCTGGCTCACCGATTGGGAACGCACCGGCAACCCCCGCTCACGCGACCGCCTGTTGGGCACCATGGCTGACATCGGTGCCCTCAAGTACGGCTTCCTCACGGGTGAGGCACTGTATGACCTGGATGCAGGAAGGTTCGACGCCGGACGCGAGGTCATCAGGGTCTCCCACCTGAGTGCGGTGTTCGGTTTGGTGGAGATCTGCAGCGAGCTCATCAGCCTGGTGCCGGACGATGGGTTCGAGGAGGCCTGGCTGCAGTATTGCCGGCTGTTCCTGGCTTCACCCGAAGAGCAGGCCGCCGAGGTGGGCCATGCGTTGGACGGCATCTACCTGACGCAGGCCCACAGCCGCCTCACGGCCTACGCAGCAGCCCGGCTTGGTTCGCCTGAGCTGGCCGCATCGGCCTGGTCCAGCTTCAGCGTCGGCGGCGAAAACCTGAACCATGCCGAGGCGTTCACCCTGAAGACGATCAAGCCCCCGTATGTCCTCCAACCCGTTGATGAGGCGCCCACGGTGTCCACCAATGACACCGCCCAGTTTGGCCTGGCCGCCATCCAGAACCTGGCCCTCATCGGCGGGCACCTGCCGGCGGCAGCCTCGCAGCAGTAGCCCGACGCGGCGGTTCTCCACCCGCCGCTGGAGGCTCCGGCGTCGTACGTCCGGTGCCACGAAACCACCGGTCGCCGCACACAACAAAGCCGCCCGCCTCCTTTCGGGGGCGGGCGGCTTTGTTGTTGGCGCTTACTTCTTGCCGGTATAGACGACGGCGGGTGCTGCCGGAGGCTGCATGCCCTCACCCACAAAGAAGCTCGGGTGCGGCGGCTGGTTGTACGCCACGTTCTCGCGGGCGACCGCCGTTCGGTACACGGTGTCGTGCATCAGGGTCCGCAGGCGAACCTCGGTGGGAGCCGTGGTGGTGTAGATCCGCAGCTCCGTGCTGTCCGTGGACGGCCAGGCGATTTCCTCGCGCCAATCACCCAGGATGTCCGCCTGGATGGACGGGTTGCCCTTGGTGGTGTTGTTGCTGCGGGCGCCATCGGCGGTCAGCAAGCGATCGCTGGTCTCGGTTTCCCAGTTCCACTTGGAGATAGTGGGGACGCCGCGGGACACGGTGGCGTCGTAGTCGTGGTCCACGATTTCACGCAGCAGGTCGCCATCCCACCAGGCAAGGAAGTTCGCGGCGGGGATATTCTCCGCGATCAGCTCGCCCTTGGCGGACATCAACTGGCCCCGCGGAGAATCCCACGCCGCCGTCCCGCCTACGGCCCATCCTTCGGCCCCTTCATAGCGGGGATCGATGTCGCCCGCAGCTCCACGCCCGGTGTCCTTGGTGGCCGGGATGCTCCACAGCACCTCGCCGGTGGCAGCGTCCCGGAACGTGGCGCCACGGTTGCCGCTCTGGCTCATGCTCTCGTGGACGGCGAAGGTTTCCAGGCCGGGCCGCGAGGGATCCAGATCGCCCGTGTGGATCGCGTCGCCGTGGCCGAGCTTGGTGTTGTAGAGGGGCTGGCCATTGTCGTCGATGGTCATGGAACCGAAGACGAACTCGTCCTTGCCGTCCTGGTCAACGTCAGCCACGGATAGGTTGTGATTGCCCTGGCCCTTGTATTGGTCGCCCGCCACGTTGGAATCGAAGGTCCAGCGCTTCACGAGCTTGCCGTCAACCAGGTCATAAGTCACCAGCACCGTACGGGTGTAGTAGCCGCGGCTGAACATCATGGACGGGTGCTCGCCGTCCAGGTACGCGACGGCTGCCAGGAAACGATCCACGCGGTTGCCGTAGTTATCGCCCCAGCTGGCCACCAAGCCGCGCTCAGGCTCATAAGCGACAGTGTCCAGGATGGTTCCCGTCCCGCCCTTGAACACCGTGAGGAACTCCGGGCCGGCCAGCACGTAGCCGGCGCTGTTGCGGTAGTCGGCGTTGGCGTCGCCGATCACTGTGCCTGAAGCATCCGTGGTGCCATCCGCCGTCTTGAGCGAAACCTCGGCCTTGCCGTCGCCGTCGAAGTCGTACGCCAGGACCTGCGTGTAGTGCGCCCCGGCGCGAATGTTGCGGCCGAGGTCGATCCGCCACAGCTTGGTGCTGTCCAGCTTGTAGGCGTCCACATAGACGTTGCCCGTGTAGCCGGACTGCGAATTGTCCTTCGCGTTGGAGGGCGACCATGTCTGGATGACCTCATACTTGCCGTCACCGTCGAGGTCCGCCACGGTGGCGTCGTTGGCCGAGTAGGTGTAAGCCTTGCCGTCGGGGGTGACGCCGTCCGCCGGCTTGTCCAGCTTGATGGCGAGGTAGTTTTGGGCCAGCGGCGTGACAGCCTCGGTCAGTTTGTCCTGGCCTTGGCCATTGCCCACCGTCTTAATGACGTAGCTTGAGGTGGCCGTTCCCGCAGGATCCACGAAGAAGGTTGAATTGCGGATGGGTTCGGGCGTGATGTTGACGCCGTCGCGCAGCACTTGGAACCCGATGCTGTCTTTGTCCAGGCCCAGCATGCGCCAACTGACACTCACGCCTTGGTCAGTCAGGACCGCCACCGGCGCACGGTCCAGGTTTTCCACCTGCCGCTTGGGCGTTTGGTCCTTCTTCGCGCTGACGACGGCGGGTGCGTTGCCTGGCGCTGTTTGGGTGGTTGCCGCTTGCGCGAGGGGCACACCAGTGAAGGCCAGGGCTGCCGCGGCGAGGGTGGCCATGGCCGTGAGGGGAACGAGTGGTTTGCGGGAGGAACATTTCGAGGGGTAAGCCAAAGAACATCTCCTTTGATGCTGGACAGCGGAGGGTCCGCCGCCCGTGTTTGGAACGTTTCACTTTTATGCCGGGTTATCCCTTTCCATGAGTGGCGTGATCCGAGGATGCGCACGCAGCCGGGTCGCACATGATGCCGTTCTCAGCGCTCATAGCGACATCAACTGCTACGTAGATGTGAAGTGAAAACGCTTTCCGCCGTCTATGTTTACAGCGCTCCACATCCTGGTCAAGGCTTTGACTGGAAATTACTGGGAGTTTTCGATTCTTGATGTTCACTTTTGTTGGCATTCACCCTGAAGGCGATCCGGCATTGCCTCTGGTCCGCATCCGGGAATCCGGATATCGTAAGTATGCTGACAAATTCCGAGCGAGCCAGGAGGACACTGTGACCGAGAAGGATACGGAACGCACCACCGCAAGCGAAGACACTCTGAACCCAATCACCCATCCGTTCGACCAAACCAACGGACTGGCGGACGACCTCGACGGCGATTCCGACGGCACGGCTGAGAGCGATACGCGCAGCGAAGCCGAACGCACGGACGACGACGAATCAGGGGCAGGCGTACTGGACGGCGACACCAGCGAGGACGCCACAGGCCCCGAAGGCAGGAAAGGCCCGGGTGCCGTGCCGCCCCTCGGCGGAGCACTCGGACAGCACTAGCAGCACGTGGAATGCCGCCCCGGCCATCGCCCGGGGCGGCATCTCTTCGTCACGACTTCAAAGGAACCTCATGACTACCTGGCTTATTACCGGTTGCTCAACAGGCCTCGGCCGGGCCTTGGCGAAAGCCGTGCTCGAGAAGGGCCACAACGCGGTGGTCACCGCACGTGACACCGCAACCCTGCAGGACCTCACCACTGGATTCCCGACGACGGCCCTCGCCGTGGGGCTCGATGTCACCGACGCCACCCAGGTTGCCAATGCCGTGAAGAAGGCGGAGGACCGGTTCGGCGGCGTTGATGTGCTGGTCAATAACGCCGGATACGGTTACCGTGCGGCCGTCGAAGAGGGCGATGGGGAGGATGTCAGGGCCCTTTTCGACACCAACGTGTTCGGCCCCGTATCCATGATCAAAGCGGTGCTTCCCGGCATGCGTGCACGGCGGTCCGGGGCCATTGTGAACATCTCCTCCATCGGCGCCCGGATTTGCCCTCCCGGTTCCGGTTACTACGCCGCATCCAAGGCCGCGCTGGAAGGCATCTCGGGGTCAATGCAGAAGGAGCTGGCGCCGCTGGGAATCTCGGTCACAGCGGTGGAGCCGGGCGGATTCCGCACGGACTTTGCCGGGCGTTCCCTGACGCAGTCCGCGGAGGCCATCGATGACTATGCTGATACCGCCGGAAAGCGCCGCAAGGAAAACGACACCGTTCACGGTACCCAGCCAGGCGACCCGGACAAGGCTGCGCAGGTAATCATCGACGCCGTTGAAGCCGAAGAGACGCCCGCCTTCCTGTTGTTGGGAGCGGACGCCCTGTATGCCTACGACGCCGTTGAAGAAGCAACGCGGGCCGAGGTGGAGCGCTGGCGGGAACGGAGCGGGAGCACCGGTTACACAGAGTAAAGAGCAACGTGTAATCGGTCACACTTGGGCGGATTTGCTTGTCATTCAGGGCAGCCACCATGAACCATGAATGAGGGAACGCGTTCCCAACAAGCTGAATCAGCGATCCTCACCGACGAGGATGCGGCCCCGGGCGAAGAGGCTTGGGGCTGTTAAAAGCCTGAGTGAAAGTACTGACAATGACGACACATACTGACTCCATCTCGCTTAAAATCTGGGATAACTCGGCAATCGACCACACCATCGAAGCCGCAATCCGGGATCTCACCCCCCGCGCCGCTGCGGAGAACTGCGGTATCTCCGTGACCCTCAGCGGACCCAAGACCTTCACGGTCAGCCTTAACCGCTAAGCAGTCCAGACACACCAGAAAGCGGACGACTCCGGTACCCACCGGCGTCGTCCGCTTTTTTGTTGCTCCGCGAGTTCGCTGGAAACGTGCCAAACACCCTGCAAGTTTCCCTACGACGTCGCCGGTTTTGCGCCCGGCCGGTGACCAAGCCGTGGAGTAGCCTTGGACTTCGAGGCACAGCTTGTCCAGGGAGGACGCATCAGTATCCGAAGCGCAGGGATCCTGCTTTACAGGCGGTCCGCGGAGAATGGCTTGGAACTCTGGATTGCCCACATGGGCGGCCCTTTCTGGGCCCGCAAGGACCAGCACGCCTGGTCCATCCCGAAGGGTGAATTCGCAGACGACGAAGACCCGTTGGTTGCTGCCCGGCGCGAGTTCACGGAGGAGATCGGGTCACCCCCGCCGGACGCGGAGTACCACCTGCTGGGTATCTTCCGGCAACCCTCCGGCAAACTCATCACAGCCTTCGCTGCGGAGGCCCCGGCTTTCCAGCCGGAGGAAGTGGTGAGCAACACCTTCCCCATGGAATGGCCCAAAGGCTCCGGTTCCATCAAGGAGTTCCCCGAGATCGACGACGCCCAATGGATCGACGAGGCAACAGCACGCACCAAGCTGGTCAAGGGTCAGCTGCCCATTGTGGATGCCCTGGTTGCGCACCTCAATGCTTGATCAGCGTCTCAACGCCGCCGGAATCTGCGGTAGGCCCTCGATCTCAAGCCGTCTCAAAACATCATTGACGTCCAACGGAGGGTTCCGGAAAGCTTCGGACATATTCCGCACCGCGACGTGTAGTTCCACAGCGTCCAAATAGAACTGATCCATGAGGAAATCGTCCGGGTGCTTGGCCTCAATGCCCCAGGGTTCCAGGAGCCCGACTGGGAAGTGCTTCAAATTCTTCGTGACGATGACCTGGGCTTGCGCCTTCATTGCCGCAGCCATCACATGGGCATCGCCTGCATCCGGAGACGCTGCAAACATCTGTTCCAGTGGTTCGTAGTTGGTTACAAGGCAGTCCGGAACGGCATCACACATCAGTTTTCGCGTGCGGTCCAGCTTGGAACCGTCAAGGTCAGGTCTATTGGCTTTAAGGTTTCGAAAAGTCTCGTCCAGGATGACTTCCGTCCAGCGGGCCTGCACCAAGCCACTCTGCGCTACTCGCACCAAGAGGTCCCGTAATGCGCTTGGGTAAAGGACATTGGCATCGTAGACGACCGTGAAGACCACCTAAATGAGCCCCATTTCCTGTCCCAGCGCCGATAACTCGTCCGCAGCGTCCTTCTGGGCCACCAAAGCCCGGCGTTTGTAATCGTAGAGTGACTCCGCCATCACGCGGCGGTGTGTGCCTACCTTACGGAACTCGATCTGACCTGATTCCAGTAACCGGACCAAATAGGGACGCGATACGTTGAGCAGATCCGCAGCTTGCTGAGTCGTCAGTTCGGCATTCATCGGGATGACGGTGACTCCTTGCCCGGCCGCCATCTTTCCCAGAATTCGAATCATCAGTTCGGCTGCAGGTCCGGGCATCTCCAGGTGCCCACCGTCAGCCACTGTCATCTCAACCGGCTGGCGCGGGTCAGTGTGCGAGCCCACGGCCCTCCGCAGGACCTTCAATGCGTCACGGGCCAGCTCAGCATCGCTTCCGTGCGGATACGCCGGAGTTGCCGGCTCAACGGTCATCGCGCGTCCTCCTAGGTTGGGCAGGTACCCAAGCAAGCTTAGTCGCTAAACGAAATAAACGAAACGCCTTCCTGCTATCGGCTCTTCCTTGTTGTGAACTCCTGGATCCAGTCAACGGTTTCGGGGTGGTCCAGGTGGAGGCCGTGCCCTGCCCCCGGGACGCGGACCAGCACTGAAGCCCGGACGTGTCGCCGGAGCGCAACGGCGTTCGGCAGCGGCGTCAACGGGTCCTCCGTCCCGTGGAGAATCAACGTCGGAGCCAGGATGGAACCCAGCTCCGACCACGCGTCATGCTCACGGCTGGCCCTGAAGTGACGCGACTTTGCCCAGGCCGAGGCCCTGGACGTGAAGAACGTTTGTACAGCTTCGGGGTGGTCCGCAGCCCACTCCGCGTCGAAGAACAAAGGGGCCAGCCGTGCCAGGTCGCCACTCACCAGGGCCGCCATGGCCGCCGCGTCCGCCCGCATCCCCGGATCCGTTGATCGTCCTCCACTGCTCGCAGCCAGGATCAACGTCCTCACCCGCTCAGGGAAGTCGATGGCGAGCCACTGCCCTATCCGGCCACCCATGGAGTGCCCATATACGTGCGCAGTCTCCACCCCGGCGGCGTCCAGTACAGCAACCGCATCGGCGGCGAGCAAACGGGTGGAATAGCGATCAGCTTGCCCTTGCCCGCTGCGGCCAACCCCACGGTGATCGAAGCGGATCACGCGGTAAGAGCGGGACAGCAGGTCCGCCGTCGGGCCCCAACCGTCCATGGCCGTCGCCTGACCGGCGATCAACAGCAATGGCTCCCCGCCGCCGGACTCCGTCCACGCCAGTTCGGTTCCGTCAGGGGCCGCAGCAAAGTTCACCGTGACACTTTATCGGTGCAGCGGCCGGAAGGGTCTGCGCGGCGGCTAGCGTTAAGGGATGACCGCTGAGTACAGGTACGACGTCGACGTGCTTCACCTTTTGGTGTCGCCCGCGCATGCCTACTTTGGCAGGGCACGGGAGGGCGCCGCAGATGTTCCGACCACCGATGCACCGACTGCGGAGCTTGTTGCAGGCAAGGGCGTTGTTGGAGACCGTTTCTTTGGCAAAGACTGTGTTCGCGGTCGAGGCGCTCGAGGCTATTGCTGCGGAACTCGATTCCGGCCCGTTTGATCCCCTGCTGACCCGGCGGAATGTGGTGATCCGCGGCGCCGAGCTGGCACCCCTGCTGGGCCACGAATTTGTCCTCGAGTCGGGCAAGGATTCCGTCCGTTTGAGAGCCGGCCGCCCCGCCCACCCCTGCGCGTGGATGGACCAGATGTTGGCTCCCGGCGCCCACAAAGCCATGCGCGGAAGGGGCGGAGTAAGGTGCCAAGTGATCTCCGGCGGGTTCCTCCACCGTGGGCCCGCCACCCTGGTCAGCCCTGTCCCCCTGAACCCGGCCCGCGCCGGGGAAGCTTCCGTGCTGCGGCCGGCCCGGCTGCCCTAGCCAGGAATCTGCGCCTCACACCTCCGCTGCCGGCGCCGCGAACTGGGCTTCGTAGAGGCGGGAGTATGCGCCACCGGCGGAAAGAAGCTCCGAGTGGGTCCCCTGCTCCACGATCTGCCCGGACTCCATGACCAGGATGAGGTCGGCGTCCCGGATCGTGGAGAGCCTGTGCGCGATGACAAAGCTGGTGCGGTCCGAGCGCAGGGCATTCATGGCCTTCTGGACCAACACCTCGGTACGGGTGTCCACGGAACTTGTTGCCTCATCCAGGATCAGCACTGAAGGGCGTGACAGGAAGGCCCGGGCGATGGTGAGCAACTGCTTCTCCCCTGCCGAGACGTTGCTGCCCTCATCGTCCAACAGGGTGTTGTACCCCTCGGGCAGCGAGCGCACAAAGCGGTCAACATAGGTGGCCTGCGCAGCCTCCACGATCGATGCTTCCGAAGCATCGGGCCGGCCATAGGCAATGTTGTCCCGGATTGTCCCGCCGAACAGCCACGTATCCTGCAGCACCATGCCCATCCGCGAGCGCAGTTCCTGCCGGGACATGGTGGAGATGTCCACGCCGTCCAGGGTAATCCTGCCGCCGTCGAGCTCGTAGAAGCGCATCATGAGGTTCACCAATGTTGTCTTGCCCGCACCTGTAGGCCCAACAATGGCGATGCTTTGCCCCGGCTCGGCCACCAGGTTGAGCCCGGTGATGAGAGGCTTGTCCGGCGAGTAGCTGAAGGAGACGTTCTCGAACACGAGCCGGCCCCGTCCCGGACCGGAAGCAGAACCAAGAGGCTCGGGCGATTCTTCCTCTTCATCGAGCAATTCGAAAACGCGTTCGGCTGAGGCCACACCGGATTGCAGCATGTTCGCCATGGACCCGAGCTGCGCGAGCGGCATGGTGAATTGCCGCGAGTATTGGATGAATGCCTGGACGTCGCCGAGCTGCATTCCGCCGGAGGCCACCTGCAGGCCACCCACCACGGCAATGGCCACGTAGACGAGGTTTCCAATGAACGTCATGGCGGGCATGATCAGACCGCTGACGAACTGGGCACCGAAACTTGCCTGGAAGAGCTCGGAATTCTTGTCCCGGAACTTCTGCTGTACCTCGTCCTGCCGGCCGAACACCTTCACCAAAGCGTGTCCGGTGTAGGTCTCCTCAATGTGGCCGTTGAGTTCGCCGGTGTTCTTCCACTGGGCCACGAAGAGCTTTTGGGAACGCTTGGCGATCAACACAGTAATCCCGAGGGTCAGGGGAATAGTGATGAGGGCAATCAGCGCCAGCAGCGGGGAAAGGATGAACATCATCACCAGCACCCCCAGCACGGTCAGCAGGGAGGAGACTACTTGGCTGATGGATTGTTGGAGGCTTTGGGAGATGTTGTCGACGTCGTTGGTCACCCGGCTGAGGAGCTCGCCGCGCTGGATTTTGTCGAAGTACTTCAGCGGCAGCCTGTGGATTTTCGCTTCGATCCGTTCGCGCAGCCGGTAGACGGTCCTTTGGACGACGCCGTTGAGGATGTACGCCTGGATCCAACCGAACGCCGCGGCCAGGACATACAGCACGAGCGTCCAGAGCAGTACCGAGGACAGCGCGCCGAAGTCGATGCCGACGCCGGGTGTCAGGGGCATGGCGCTGAGCATGTCGGCCTTAGTGTTCTCGCCGGCGGCGCGTAGCCCTGCGATCACGGCTTCTTTGGAAACGCCGGCGGGCAGTTCCTTGGAGACGACGCCGGCAAAGATCAGGTTGGTGCCTTCGCCAAGCAGCCGTGGGCCAATGACGTTCAGGGCCACGCTGACAACGGCGAACATCAGGACCAGGGCAAGCCAGACCCGTTCGGGATGCAGGGTTCCCAGCAGGCGCTTGGCGGAGGCGCCGAAGTTGGACGCCTTCTCGGCCGGGACGTTCATGCCGGCGAACGGCCCGCCCCTGCCCGGCCCCATCGGGGGACGCTGCGGACCGCGGACAGCTGTACTCATGCCGCCTCCTCCGCTGCGAGTTGGGAGGCCACGATTTCCCGGTACGTTTCGGAAGTCTCCAACAACTCATCGTGCGTTCCCTGCCCAACGATCCTGCCGTCGTCGAGCACTAGTATCCGGTCAGCATCCGCGATGCTGGACACGCGCTGGGCGATGATCACCAGCGTGGCGCCCTGGGTGTGCTGTTTGAGGGCGCGGCGCAGCCTGGCGTCCGTTGCCGTATCCAGGGACGAGAACGAATCGTCAAAGATGTAGAGTTCTGGCTGTTTGACCAGTGCCCGGGCGATGGCGAGCCGTTGCCGCTGACCGCCGGATACGTTGGTCCCGCCCTGGGAGATCGGCGCGTCCAGCCCGCCGTCCATTTCCTCAACAAAGTCGCGGGCTTGGGCGACGGCGAGGGCCTGCCACAGTTCGTCGTCGGTGGCGTCCGGTTTGCCGTAAAGCAGGTTGCTGCGGACGGTTCCGGAGAACAGGTAGGGCTTTTGCGGCACCAACCCGATGTGCCCCCACAGGTGGTCGGGTTGCAGTTCCCGGACGTCCACGCCGTCCATCCGGACGGATCCCGAGGTGGCGTCGAAGAGTCGCGGCATGAGGTTCACGAGGGTGGTCTTGCCTGCCCCGGTGCTGCCGATGATCGCCGTGGTCTGGCCGGCCCGGGCGGTGAAGGACACCCCGCTGAGGACGGGCTGTTCGGCACCCGGGTAGGCGAATCCGACGTCGCGCATTTCCAGCTCGCCCCTGCGGCGGCCGGTGAGGGACACAGGGTTCGACGGCGGCTGGACGCTTGAGTCGGTCCCCAGCACCTCGCCGATGCGGTCGGCTGAGACGGAAGCACGCGGGATCATCACGGCCATGAACGTGGCCATCATGACGGACATGAGGATTTGCATAAGGTAGCTCAGGAACGCAATCAGAGTGCCCACCTGCATGGAGCCGTCCTCGATCCGGAACGACCCGAACCAGATCACCGCCACACTGGAAATGTTCATGACCAGCATGACCACAGGGAACATGAGCGCCATCAGCCGGCCGGCCCGCAGCGCAACGTCCGTGACGTCGTCGTTCGCTTTGCCGAACCGCAGCGATTCCATGTCCTCCCGCACGAAGGCCCGCACCACGCGGATACCGGTCAGTTGCTCACGGAGCACCCTGTTCACGGCGTCGATCCGGACCTGCATTTTGCGGAACAGCGGAACCATCCGGGTCACGATCAGCCCTACGCAAACCAGCAGCACCGGCACCGCCACGGCGATCAACCACGACAGTTGCGCATCTTGCCGAACCGCCATGATCACCCCGCCGATACTCAGCATCGGCGCCGCGACCATCAGGGTGCAGGACATGAGGACCAACTGCTGGACCTGCTGGACGTCGTTGGTGGAGCGGGTGATGAGGGACGCCGCGCCAAAGCGGCTGACCTCTTGCTCCGAGAACTCCCCCACCCTGCCGAAGATCGCATCCCGGAGGTCGCGGCCCAGGCTCATTGCCGCCTTCGCGCCGAAGTACACCGCAATCACGGCGCAGGCGATCTGCAGCAGGGTAATCAGCAGCATGACCGCGCCCATGGTCAGGATGTATCCGGTGTCGCCTGTGGCGACGCCTTGGTCGATGATGTCGGCGTTGAGCGTGGGCAGGTACAGCGAGGCGATGGACTGCGCCAGCTGGAAAACGACGACGGCGACCAGCAGCCGCTGGTGCGGCCGGAGGAAACGAACAAGGACCTTCCACAGCATGGGATCTCCAGCGTCCGGGGGTAAACCGAAGGCCAGTTTACGTCTGGTTGCTGGGGGCAACTAGGGGGTATTCAGTAGGCTGGAAGCGTTCCACCCCAGAACCGCTATGAAGGGACCGAAGTTTTGGCTTACATCACCGTCGGAAACGAAAACAGCACTGAGATTGAGCTCTACTACGAGGACCACGGGGCGGGGCAGCCTGTGGTGCTGATCCACGGCTATCCCTTGGACGGATCCTCGTGGGAGAAGCAGACAGCGGCCCTCCTTGACGCCGGCTACAGGGTGATCACCTATGACCGCCGCGGCTTCGGGAAGTCCAGCAAGCCCACGGTCGGCTACGACTACGACACCTTCGCAGCTGACCTCAAAGCGGTCCTGGAAACCCTCGACCTCAACGACGCCGTGCTGGTGGGGTTCTCCATGGGAACCGGCGAGGTTGCCCGCTACATCAGCACCTACGGTTCAGGCCGCGTGGCCAAGGCTGTGTTCCTCGGCTCCCTGGAACCGTTCCTCTTGAAGACCGACGACAATCCGGATGGCGTCCCGCAGGATGTCTTCGATGGCCTCGCCCAGGCCGTCGAGGCTGATCGCTACGCCTTCTTCACGGATTTCTTCAAGAACTTCTACAACAGCGACACCTTCCTGGGCACCGACCGCCTCAGCCAGGAATTGGTCGATGCGAGCTGGAACCTGGCAGCAAATTCGGGTGCATTCGCATCAGTTGCCGCACAGCCCACGTGGCTCACTGATTTCCGCGCGGATATCCCCACAATCGATGTCCCCGCTTTGATCGTTCACGGCACTGCGGACAATATCCTGCCCATCGATGTCACCGGCCGCCGATTCAAGGATGCACTTCCCAGTGCCGAATACGTGGAAATCGAGGGGGCGCCGCACGGTTTCCTGTGGACGCACGGAGCAGAAATCAACGAAGCCCTTCTGGCGTTCCTCAAAAAGTAGGTAAATAGCCCTCAAGAACCTTTTCTTGAGGGCTATTTCCTAAGTGATCCTGAGTTTGCGGACTTTCTTTCCCAGCCGGAGATACTCCTGCTGGACCGCGTCCGCTGCCGTCCGTTCCCTGGCGTGGAGAACTCCGTAGGTAAATGCGGCGTTGCCCATGCCGGGAGCGGAGCCGAGCTTCAACAGTTCAGCCCGGGCTACGGCACTGTCCTGGTGTTCACCCAAGATGGTCTGAATCCGGTGGGCCATGTCAGCGATCTTCGATGCCTGCTTGCCGTGGATGCTTTCTGCCGCCGCAGCCGCAAAGCGCAACTTCTTGGCTGCCTTCCGGACTTCGTGGAAGGCCTTGTCACGGGAAGGCCCGACGGCGGCGGCAACGGCAGCGTCGTGGCGTTCGGCGAGGCGTTTGGCAGCCTTATTGACGCGCTTGGCCGTTGCCTTGCCTGCACCGGGCATGACCTCGGGCGCGACCGGAGGCTCCTCGACGAAGGCCTCCAATTGGTCCAGCAGCCGGAAGTATCCAGGACTGTCCAGCCGGGATCGAATGGCCGTCAGGGCAGTGTCCTTGCGAACCTTCATGCGTTCATCCAGCTCTGCCGCCAAGGGGCCCAGCACAAGCCTTCCCGGCAATTCATCCAGCGATTCCCGCAGCCGCCGATGGAGCACCTCGGCGTCCCTGTACCGGCCCAGGGTCCGGGCGAGCGATTTCAAGCCCGCTTCCAACTCGTCCACCGGGCCGGCTTTGAAGAACTTGCGGTAGCTGTGGAGGATTGACCGGATCCGCCGGGTGACGGACCGCAGCTGGTGGACGGAATCATCGGCGTTCATCCTGACCTGGGCATCCCGCCGGAGCATCCTGGCCACTTGCTGGTCAAGGTAGTTGAGGACGGGCACAACGGCCGGTCCCTTACGCTCGGGGACCTCGCGGCCACTCCCCTTGGTACGGGGCAGGTATCCGGCCAGCGCTGTTGCGAGTTTGGACGTGCGTTGGCTGGGGCGCGCGCCGGTATTCGTAAGTATCCCGGCGGCAGCTTCAAAAAGTGCTGCCGCGGCGTCGTCGCCCGGATTGTGGTTCAGCTCCAGTTCCCACTCACGCCACGTGCGGGCGGTGGAATCGTTGAAAGACACCTCGGCCTCGACGTGGTCATCGACGAACTCGGCAATCGCCCTGCCGTCTTCCGCGTACAGGCCGATGCTGGTGCGGCTGGTGTTCAAAGTGGCCACGGGTGCCACGGCATGGCCACGGGTGTAGGCAAGGACCCTGGCCAGGATGTCATCCGGGACGATCTCCGGCCGGCCCAACGCAGCATGTATTTCCGTGCGCCGCCCGGGTCCCTTGGGCAGCTTAAGGTGCCATCCGGCGTCGGGTCCTCCGGTACGACGGCGGAGCGTTATCCCGTAGGAGGCGAGGGCGAGGTCTTTGGTGTCGAAATAGACGGCCTCAAGCCGGTGCGTCACCGGTTCGCCTACCCTGGAGACGCCGTCGATGGCTGTCAGGTCGGGCAGCGGCGTTGACGGTTCGACGTCGTACTTCCGCTCCACTTCCACAGTGGACTTGGCCATGGTCCAAATACCTCCTGCTGCCGTAGATGTTGCCCGCAACGGTGAAGGCCGGCCGGATCGCCGGCCGGCCTTCACCGCGCTGCATCAGACCAGCGGTCCTCCGGCTTCATCTACATCCCCGCCGGAGATGGTGCCACGCCAACCACCGGTTTCGTGCCCTTGGGCTTCGATGAACTTCTTGAATTTGTCCAGGTCCGCGCCAACGCGCAGACTGTCGGCTCCAACGGCTGACCCTGCCTTTTCGGCGAGCGTGTCCGGTTCCCACACGATTTCCACGTTGACGCGGGTCCTGCCGGCGTCGAGCGGTTCGAAGGTCACCGAGCCGCCGTTGCGGGGGCCGTCCACGCTGGCCCAGCTCACCAGGGAGTCCGGAACCTGGTCAATGATCTGGGCGTTGTAGTCGCGCTTCACGCCTCCCACATTGGTGGAGAAGTGCAGTGCCGTGTCATCGATCTGCCGCACGGCTTCCACACCGTTCATGAACTCCGGGAAGCTCTCAAACTGGGTCCACTGGTTGTAGGCCACGGAAACAGGGACATCTACTTCAATTGATTTGTTGACGGTAGCCATGGATTTTGCTCCTTCTTTTCCGTCGAATGCGGGGTGCCTTGCGGTCGCGTGCCTCGTGGTCGCGTGCCTTGTGCGTCCGGGGCTTAGCCTGCGTTGAAGTCTTCTTGGTCGTCGTCGTTCGGCGCCTGCTCCTGGGGAAGGTCGGTGCCGCTGCCGTCCGGCAGGTCCTCTGCGTCGGGTTGCAGGTTCTGTTCCTGGAGGGACTGCTCATCTGTCCCGCCGAAACGGCCTGCGCCCGGTTCGCCGGAGCTGTCCGAATCTTCCGGATCCAAGTGGCTGAGGTTCGGGGCGCCGGTTGCGTAGGTCTCGCCGTCGGGGCTGTCCTGGCTCAAACCGGCGTCGCTCAGGTCTTCTTCTACACGGGGCTGGGCCTGTCCTCCGCCAGCTTCCTGCTCTGCCGTCGGGGTGCCGTAGCCGCCTACTTCTTCTTCAGGTGTGGCGTTCTGACTGTCCATGAGACCTGTCCTTTCCAACGGTTAATGGAACACTTCGAATTTATAAGCATACTTAGCTGTTTGTCCATGCCGGAAGGTCTTAGTCAGTAAACTTATTACTTCTTTGCGTCATCGGCTACCGTGTCAGGCCGGATTCGTACGGGGTGAAGTCGGACCGCAGCCGCACTGACTTCGGCCCCATCAGCGCAATGTCCTCCCACAGCACCAGGAACGAACCGCGGTGCCGCCACCGGAGCAGTTGGGCTATGGGCCAAGGCTGGGTGAGGTTCTGCCGCTCGAATCCCAGGAACGACGACGCCGTGCGGGGACTGACAATAATGCCCACCAAGCGCGCCTTGCTCAGCAGCGGGCCGGGAGCAGCATCCAGCGCGAAACGGACGTCCGACACCTCGCCGAGCCGTTTTCCGCTGCTGTCCAGCACGTCAATTCCCAGCATGTCAGTCAGGATCATGGCGGCCTCCCGGAATGCGGCCAATGACGTGGTTCCGCAGCCAGCGCTCCACCCACGATGCGTCCAGGGAATCCGAGCGGACCCCCACGGAGATGACGGTCCCCACGCCTGACACAACATCCCACGGGATACGGATCAGCCGGCTCGACGGCGGCCTGCCGCCAAAGATCCGCGTACCCAGCACCGGCCCTGTCAGCAGCGCAGTGATATGCGGCGGGTCGGTACCCGGCGGGATCGGCTGGTCCGGTTCGGGGCCGCTCAACTCAATGTCGTCCACAGTGGTGACGGGTACGTCGTCGACGTCCAGAACCTGGCGGTCCAGCAGGTGCAGCCGGGCGTCAAGGACCAGCCCGGCGGGAACGGGCGGCGGCTTCAAACGGCTCGTATCCAGCCCTCGGTTCTTTGCCATTACGCCCCCGCTCCCGTGGCAATCATGAGGGGAATCGCCGCAATCGACGCCACCAGGATGATGACCAGATAGACCATTCCGGCAATATTCACCGGCCGCTTATTGACGTGTTCGCCCATGTACTGGGGGTCATTTGCCACGATCAGGATGGGCAGGTACGTCAGCGGGAGGGCAATGGCCGAGAAGACCACCGAGTATTCCGTCACCAGGATCGGATCGACCCCTGTCATCAGCACCGCCACTCCCGCCAGCAGCACCACGATCATGGACATGTGGAACCGGGCTGCTTGCGCCGGACGCCGGAACTTCCCCCACGACCAGCCGAAGTACTGCGCCAAGGTGTAGCCGCTGGAAAGTGTCGTCTCCAATGCCGCTCCGAACGTTGCCGCCACGATGCCCACAATCAGGACGGCCAAAGCGATTTGCCCGCCCGCTTGCGCTACCGGCACAGCCACCTGCGACAGCGTCGTTACGCTGATGCCGGCGGGGAGAAGAACGACGGCGGCGCACCCGGCGATTGCGAGCGAAAGGAAACCGCCAAGCGGGAAGCCCAGCAGGACATTAAGCCGCGATTGCGCCAGGTCTTTCACCTTCCACTTTTCTTCCACGGCACCCGAAGAGAAGAAGAAAACCTCATACGGGGTCATGGCCGCACCGAAGAGGGCAATGGCGTAGTACCAGTACGTTCCGGCCTTCTCTTCGTGGGAAACAGAGGGGGTAAAGATCTGCGATGCCAAGGCACCCCAGTCCGGCTTGAGGAGGAATAAAGCCACTGCGAAGACCACCAGTGAGAGGCCCACCAGGCCCGTCACGTTCTCCATGATCTTGAACTTCACCCACCAGATCACCAGCCACACAGCCAGCAAAGCCACGGGAACCCACAAGAGATAGGCAACGCCGCTTGCCAATTGCAGGGCCAGGGCAATGCCGCCTATTTCGGCAGTGACCGTCATGAGGTTGATGAGGAAGGAAGCACCGAGGTTCGCCAGCCCGGCGCGGGCTCCCATCCGTTCCCGGATCACTTCGAATGTGGCCCTTCCCGACACCGCAGCGACCCGGCCGGACATGTTGGCAAAGAGGCAGATTCCTACTACTCCCACAAGCACCACCCACGCCAGCGAGAGCCCAAAGCGCGAGCCCACCACGGCATTGGTGACCAAATCCCCGATGTCGACGAAGCCCCCGATCGCTGTCAGGATGCCGAGTGCAACACCGAGGAGCCGTTTCACTGTATGCCGGCCTTGGTCATGAGGGCGTCGAGCTGGTCCGAGGCCCTGTGCAATTCATCGAGCACGGGCATCAAGTGGGATGGGTCGCTTCCGATCCTGCCCTCTTCCGGGCCGCCTTGCGGCGCCGCCAGGGCATCACGGGCGTGGATCAACGCACGGGAAATTGTTGCGAAAGCGGCAAGAACGTCATCCCGGAGGTCCTGGTCATCTCCGTTACTGGCAGACGTGCCTTGGACGTCCTTGGTAGCCGAGTCGACTTGCTTCAGCATGTCGTCAGCCGCAGTTGAGCCGGCCGCCGCCGTCGTGTGGCCCTTGAGTCGCAACTCCACGGCCATGGCCGTTGTCCTGGCAGCAGCGGAGGCGTCTTTCATTGGCCCCTCAAGGGCCTGCGTCGAGGGGCTTTCCGAGCAACTGGAAACGACTCCGACCAGCAACGCGAATGTCAGGAGCACCTTGAAAGCATGCTTCCACAAGCAGCTCACGACGGCTGCGGCACCTCGCATCCACCTTGCGGATCAAGCCCCGTGTAATTCAGCGGTCCGGCAACAATGTTGAGGGCGATCGTGGCGAACTGTGAGCACTGCGCCGGTGGCGCGTTGTAATATCCCCGCTGCCCCGCAGCTATTGCACCGATGACCAACCACACCACTACGATCAGCCCGAGAATTGATCCGATACGCATTTTCCACCTCAATCAAAAGAATGGATAAACCCGGAACCGGGCGGATTATGGGCGAAGCCGTGGGCGATTATCCACCCACGGCTTCGAAGCCCCGATCAATCCGTCGGATTAGGTTCAGTAGTTAAGCTGCGGTCGTCCGCAGTCTTTGCATCTTTTTCCTCAGCCGGTCCCGGCGGAGTCGCAGACTTGTTCGCTCCGGCGTCGGCAGCGTCGTCCGGATCTCCCCCGGCCCCACCGTCCGCCGGCACTTGCGCGCTGGCGAGGGGTGTTCCGAGATCCCGCGGGATCGGATGGCCAGGGGTTGTTACTCCGTCATGGATGTGGCTAAGGCCCCCAGATTCCACTGGGTCCGAGGTCATACGCGCGACCGCCCCCGTCCCAAAACCCATCCAATGAGGGCAAGAACAAGAAGGATAATTCCTACCCACAGCAGGAAACTAAGGGCCTGGTTGAATCCACCCACCAGCAGCAGGATGATCGCAATGACTCCGGCGATGATCAATAGTGTGTTCATGTAGCTACGCATCCCTTCAAACAAATTTCTGTCCAGTTAGGAAGGCATCCGCCGGGACCCCAAATGAAGTCCCACCCCATACCAACGGGCACCAACGGAGAATGTTCTCCTTATTCCGTACCTACCCATAATGGCTATGGTTCAAACAGAGCAACCACTACGGGAAGCACGTGCACAGCTTCATAATAAGCACGCTTTGTGTTTTGGCGAAGTGATTTGATGCCGAACATTTTTCGAGGCGGATCACCCTGTCAATGCGTTTCCCCGCCTACACCCTCGGGCGCATCAACGGCGGGTTCAGCACCGCCCGGGTGGGGTGCCCCGCCGTCGAACGCGCCTCCTCCGCGAGCCTGAAGAGTGCCGCCGGCCTGCCCGCATCGCCCGCGGTCATGCGCCCTGTGTCCTCAAGGAAGCCGGGCGTGCCGGTGGCCTTGCGATGGAAGTTTCGCGGGTCCAGGCGGGTCCCCCAAACGGCCTCGTAGACAGCGCGCAATTGGGCGATGGTGAACTCTTCGCCGCAGAACGCGGCGCCCAAAGGCGAGTACTCCAACTTGGCCCTGGCCCGCTCCACGGCATCTTCCAGGATCTGCGCGTGGTCGAAGGCCAAATCCACCTCGCCATTGGCCACGCGTTCCACCGGATACCACGCCGCTTGCTCGGCGTCGCTGCCGGCGGACAGGACGGGAAAGTCGGGCGCCAGCAGAAGGTGCGCCACGGTGAGGACGTCGCCACGGGGGTCACGACCCTTGGGGCCGTAGCTCGCCAACTGCTCCAAATAGCCTGGCAAACGTTCGACGCCGGTTTCCTCGCCCAGTTCGCGGATCGCTGCTTCCACGAGGTCCTCGCCGGGCAGGACGAAACCACCGGGGAGGGCGAGCCGCCCGCGGAAGGGCTCGATGAGGCGGGTGATGAGGAGGACGCAGAGCTCACCGCCGCGGACGGTAAGGGCAACGATGTCCACCGCGACGGGGAAGCTCGCGGGTGCTGGAACAGCTTGTGTCATGCGGCAATCCTACGGCATTTATCGTCATGTTGACATTAATAGTTCCAGCGCCCTAGAGTGTGGTTATCGTCAGATAGACGATAACTCTTCAAATCAAGGAGCATCATGGCAACCATCAAGCGATACCCCTGGATCAGCCACTTCCTCGGCAGCCCCACCGGCTACGTCGTGCACCTGCAAAAGGGCGCGGTGAAGCACCAAGGAGTGGGCCAGGCGTTCTGGTTCCGGCCCGTGAATTCCGTGCTCAGCGAAGTGCCGGTGGACGACCAGGAACTCCCCACCCTCTTCCACGCCATCACCCGGGACCACCAGGACGTCACAGTGCAGGCCAACGTCACCTACCGGTTCGTGGATCCTGTGGCGGTGTCGACTCGGCTCGACTTTGGCCTGCAAACACCGGGGTCCGCGCCGGCAACGGGACGCGAGCAGGTCTCCACCATCATCGGGCAGCTCTGCCAGAGCCACGCGATCGACCAGATTGCCGCCACCACCTTGGCCGAAGCCTTGGAACGCGGCGTCAGCCAGCTGCGGATAGTGCTCACCGAAGCCCTCCGCGCAGACGCCCGGCTGCAATCCACCGGCATCGAAATCCTCGGGGTGCAGGTCCTGGCAGTCCGGCCCGAGTCCGACGTCGAACGTGCCTTGCAGACGCCGGTCCGCGAGCAGCTGCAAGCCGAAGCGGACCGGGCTGTCTACGAAAGGCGCGCGGTCGCCGTCGAACGTGAACGCACCATCTCCGAAAACGAGATGGCCAGCCAAATCGAACTGGCCGTTCGGCGCGAGAACCTCGTGGCGCAGGAGGGCGTTAACGCCCGTCGGGCAGCGGAGGAAAAGGCCGCAGCCGGCCTCATCGAGGCCCAGGGTTCGGCCGAGCGCAAGGGCATCGGCGCTGCGGCCGAAGCCAACCAGATCCGGCTGGTGGGTGAAGCAGCTGCCGCACGTGAAGCTGCCACCATGGAGGTCTACCGGGGCATGGAACAGTCCACGCTGCTTGCCCTCGCCCTGCGGGACGCAGCCGGTTCGCTGCCAAACATCGGCAACTTGACCATCACCCCGGACCTCCTCAGCGGAGCCCTGGCCGGACTGTTCAAGGATCAGAACGGACAAGCGCCGGCACCGGCCGCCAAGTAAGGATCAGACCATGGCAACTCCACGCATCGTCATCGTCCACAGGCGTACCGAACTCCAGGAACTCCTGGACCGCCACTCGACCCGCGGACAGGCTGAGTTCTTCCTCCGGACCCGTGGCCGAAGCCTCGAAGAAGTTCAGCAGCGCCACGACCACCTCACCGCAGCCCTCGCCACCGTGCGGGGAGCGGTCCCGGCCGAATGGCGGCAAGCCGAAGTGGAGCGGGCCGACCTCAGCCGTTTCCTCCTGACAGCAGAGGACATCATCGTGGCCGTGGGCCAGGACGGTCTGGTGGCCAATGCCGCCAAGTACCTTTCCGGGCAACCGGTCATCGGCGTGGATCCGGAGCCTGGAGCCAATCCCGGCGTCCTGGTGCGGCACACGCCCGCGGCGGCAGCGGCCATGATCCGCGCCGGCGACCCGAACCGCCTGCGCTGCCTGGACCTCACCACCGTGACGGCAACGCTCGACGACGGGCAGCAGCTTTCGGCGCTCAACGAGATTTTCGTGGGGCACACCTCCCACCAGTCCGCCAGGTACCAGTTGACGGCGCCAAGTTTTACAAGTTCCGGTGGTCAAACCGAGCGGCAGTCCTCATCGGGATTGATCGTCTCCACCGGCACCGGAGCCACCGGCTGGTGCGCCTCAATCGCACTGGAACGCGGCGGCAGGGCCCTGCCCGCACCGACTGACCCGACGCTTGCGTGGTTTGTCCGCGAAGCCTGGCCGTCGCCCGTTACGGGAGCTTCCCTCACTGAAGGCCTCCTGCAAGCCGGCGAAGTCCTCCGCATCACCGTCGCATCGGACCAACTGGTGGTGTTCGGCGACGGCATGGAAGATGACCGCCTGATCGCCTCATGGGGGCAGGAAATCACAGTGCAGGCAGGGCAGCGGCCGCTGCGGCTGGTGGTTTAGCGGGCGAGGTTGGCAGCGGTTAGTTTGGTACTGTCCGCAGGAAACCCTGTTGAGGTACATCTGCGTGAAGGCGGCCAGCCACGGATTGCGTAGTCTTCCAAGAGTTTCCGCAGGACTCTCCTACCGGCTGACTGCTCCCGTGTTGCCATTGACTCAGCCAAATCCAGGGCAATGGCAGCTACAGGAACTCCGTTGCGGAGTCCCTCTTCAAAGTCGATCTCCCGTAGCGTGACATTGCCGTCCTCTGATTCCTCCATGTGGAACGCCGCGGTCATTTCGTCTGCCGTACCCACCGGAACGTAACCGTCCAAAAAACCGTCGCCACCGGCGAGACCGAACACAGCCCCCATACCGGCTGCCCGCATTGCCGCTCCGCCTGTAGGCAGCACGTGTTCCTGCAACTTCCCAACAGCTTCCGTCGTCGCCCGAAACGTTCTGACCGTTGCCCGTTTCCGGGCCGCAACCATGACATCCTCGACGCTGCGGCCCTGCAACGATGTTCGCAAGCGGTAGCGCTCGTGGGGATTCAACCATGGCGCCGCCTCACCGCTCAGGAGCGCTATTGCCGCCCAGGCTGTCTTGGAGCTCCATGCTCGACCGGTCCCCCGCGGTCTATGAAGAGCCCGGTTCAACGAATCACTGCTGATGAGTAGTAATCCACCACCCCGCAGCGTCTTCAGATGACCTTGGCTCACCATATTGCGCACCTGCCGCTGGCTCACGTGAAGACGTTCAGCGACTTCTGCGGTTGTGAGATAGGTCGACACCATAGACAGAAGACTACCGCGAGGGGAAGTCTTTTGTGTATACAAAATACTTCCCCGCGCGGAATATATTTGTGCACTGTCGGCTCGATGTGATGTTCGCGTCCCACGCCCACTCCCCGCTCCCAGCCCGGCAGTGCTAGCATTCCCATGATCGTGAGAACCAAGCAGGAGGTGAGACCCATGTACGCAGTATCCGCAATGGGCGCTCCCCCGCAGCCCACGATTCCGCGACGCAAGTAGTCGCCACCGGGAGCGCCAATCCTCTTTCGTGAAGGACTCTCCCATGAACACAACGCTTTCCCAAGACATCACGCGTGCCCGGGCCTTGGTGCTCGGTGGCGGAGGTTCCACCGGCAATGCCTGGTTGATCGGCGTCATCGCCGGTCTGGCGGACGCGGGCCTCGATGTCACCAACGCCGACCTCACCATCGGCACATCGGCCGGCTCAACCGCTGCCGCCCAAATCAGTGGCGCTCCTATCGCTGAGTTGTATGCCGCAACCGTTCAAGCTCCCACCAGCCGGACGTCGGCGCCTGCCGATCCCCGTCCCGCGCCCGCCAATCTCCGTCCCGCGCCCGCCAAGGGCAGGGACGTATCTGACCACATGGAACGGACTGCCCGGATCATCGCCTCTTCCGCGGATCCTGCAGACATGCGACGCCGGATGGGCGCTGCGGCGCTCGAACTGCAAGCCGCGTTGGCCCCTTCCACACAGGAACGATGGCGCGCAACGGTAGCGGCCAGACTTCCCCGGCAGGAATGGCCGCAACAGCAAATCCTCATCACAGCCGTTGATGCAGGCACCGGCGAACCTGTCGGCTTCGGCAACAACAGCGGGGTGGACCTGGTTGACGCCGTCGCAGCCAGTTGCGCCAGCGGCTTCGCATACAGGATCGGCAGCGCAGACTATATCGACGGCGGCTACCGCTCCAACGCTGAAAATGCGGACCTTGCGGCTGGTTTCAGGAGAGTGCTGGTCCTGTCGCCTTTCGGTGGTCGAACCCGGACTCCTGAAGCGTGGAAGCAGGACCTCGCCTCCCACATCGAGGTTCTGCGAGCCGGCGGCAACCAAGTGGAGACGATTCTCCCCGCCGTTGAGTCGGAACATCTGTTCGGTGCCAACGCCATGGATTTCTCCCTCCGTCCGGCCGCAGCGGTGGCAGGCTTTGAACAAGGAAAAAGCTTGGCCAGCGGGCTTTCCGGGTTCTGGAAAGGGCCCCTCACTTAGCCCCTGACCAGCCGGGAGTCAACCGTTGTCCCTCCCGAAGCCCCGGAGTAGGGTGGCCGGACCGCCAACCCTCAACAAACTCTGGGTAATTTCTGGGAGACACCATGAGACTTAAGAGACGTCAGTTTGCCGCGGCCATTGCCGCGTTGGCACTTAGTGTAAGCAGCGCAGCAGTGGCCAGTCCGGCTTTCGCGGACCCCCGGCAGACCGAAAAGAACCCCACGGCCACGGGCTACGGCGGCGCCGTCAGCACGGTGGATCCGGAGGCATCCGCAGCGGCCATCGAAGTATTGAAGCGGGGCGGCAACGCGGCCGACGCAGCGGTCGCTGCTGCTGCCACCCTCGGCGTAACTGAGCCCTACAGCGCCGGCATCGGCGGTGGCGGCTACTTCGTCTACTACGACGCCAAGACCGGTGAAGTCGGAACCATAGACGGCCGCGAAACGGCACCTGCGGCAATGCCCCATGATGCGTTCATCAATCCTGCTACCGGCGAGCCCTACAAATTCACGCCGGATCTGGTCACCAGCGGCGTCTCTGTTGGCGTCCCAGGTACTGCGGCTACATGGGAACGCGCTTTGGAACGGTGGGGAACCTTGGGCCTGGACGAGGCCCTGAAACCGGCCATCAAGGTCGCCAACCGTGGCTTCGTGGTGGATGAGACTTTCCGTCAGCAGACCGAGGACAACAAGGCACGGTTCAGCAACTTCACCTCCACACAGCAACTCTTCCTCCCCGGCGGTGAGTCTCCCGCCGTCGGAAGTATCTTCAAGAACCCCGAGCTGGCGGCAACATACCGCCTGCTTGCCAAGGAGGGGACAAGCGCGTTCTATAACGGCCCGCTGGCTGAGGAAATCGCTGCCACGGTCCAGGCGCCGCCCAAGGTAGGGGAACCCACCCTGCCTGTGCCTGTTGGTTTCATGACTACCCAGGACCTGGCCGACTACAAAGTCCTGAACCAGGACCCGACGCACATGAAGTACCGGGGTTACGACGTCTACGGCATGGCACCGTCAAGCAGCGGTGGCACCACAGTCGGCGAGGCGCTGAACATTCTTGAGCCGTTCAATCTCAGCGAGATGCAGCCCACGGATGCGCTGCACCATTACTTTGAGGCGAGCGCCTTGGCGTTCGCCGACCGTGGTGCCTACGTGGGTGATCCAGCGTTCGTTGATGTTCCAACGGACGCCCTGCTGGACCCGGCCTTCGGCAAGGAACGCTCTTGCCTGATCAACCCGACGGCGGCGGCAACAAAGCCTGTAAAACCCGGGGACGTAGAGAATTACGACGGCGCGTGCCCGGCTTCCGCTGCGCCGCTCGCTGATGAGACGGACACCGAGAACATCTCCACCACCAACCTGACGGTCGCTGACAAGTGGGGCAACGTGGTGGAGTACACGCTGACAATCGAGCAAACAGGAGGATCGGGCATTGTTGTTCCGGGCCGGGGATTCCTGCTGAACAACGAGTTGACGGACTTCAGCACGGTCTACGACCCCGAGGACCCGAACCGCATTGAACCAGGCAAGCGGCCACGGTCATCGATGTCGCCCACCATCATCCTGGCTGAGGGCAAGCCGTTCCTGGCCCTCGGTTCGCCGGGTGGTTCAACGATCATCACCACCGTGCTTCAGACGATATTGAACCGGGTCGATTTGGGCATGGACATTTCGGAAGCCCTGGCAGCTCCCCGGGCAGCCCAACGAAACACGGCAACGGTGACAGCCGAACCGGCATTCATACAGAGTTACGGATCCCAGCTCACCGCCCTTGGCCACGAACTGGTCCCGGCCGGAGACGCCTTCACATCCGCAGCCGAGATTGGTGCTGCCACGGCCATCGAGTTCCGTGAAGACGGCAAGCTCGTTGCCGTGGCGGAGCCGGAGCGGCGGGGTGGTGGATCGGCCATGGTGGTTTCGTCCGGTGACCAGCCGTCGAATGGCCACGGGAAGGGCCCGAAGTCCAAGTAGTCCTACAGGTTGAAACCCGGGAAGCCAGGGCAGGCCTATTCACGGTCCGCTCTGGCTTCCTCCCGTGAACGCCATAGTGCTCCAAGAGCGCCCAGAGAGCAGATGACCCCCGTCAGTAACGGCCACACCGAGCCGCTTTGATTGGAGAAAAGGGCGTACACGGCATAAGCGCCCAAGAGTAGGGCCAGCATGAGCCATACGAGTGATGTGTGATTCATGGTTCGTTCCTTTCGCGGCTTAGGTCCAGCGGCAGATGGGGTCTAGCGAAGGTCGCGGTGGGAGAAAACGGCCCCGGCGGAGCCGAGCAACAGCACCAGCCAGCACAGCGACCCCAGGAGCGGCATGGAGTTGATGCGTCCTTCTGCAACGCTGGTGGACCACTCCGATGTCAGCACCGGGAAGAAGAATCCGGTGGTTATTCCCGCACCAGCAAGGAACTCGGGGAGGGCAAGAGTCAACGGGACCACGAAGAATGCCACCAGATGATCACGGACAAGGGATCCGACGGCAAAGCCCCACATGGAACCCACAGCAGCGACGCCCGCAAACGCCCCGGCCGCAAAGAAGCTGGTTGGGTGTCCGCCGAGCAGGAGCATGATGAGCACCAGCACTGTTCCTACTGTGCCGCCCGCGAGCATCGATGCAAGAAATGTGGAAGCTGCCCGGGATGCAAAAATCGGTGCTCGGCTGAACAGGAGGACCCTCCGGTGCAAGGAACCGTGACGGAAATCAGCCGTAAAGGCGAAGGATCCCAGCACCGCCCCGACCGTGAGCATCACCGACAGCGCCGGTCCCAGAAGGGCAGCACCCAGCTGACCGACACGTACCTCATGTGCCAGGCTGGAAACGATGGGTATGGCAATCAGGCCCACCGCAATGAGGGCAGCGATACCCGCGCCCCGCCACAGCCAGGGTCTGCTGAGCTCAGCGGACAAGACGGATCCCAGAGGAAACACTCAGAGCTCCTTCCGGCCGAGTACCAACACCGCGCCAACGCCCGAAAGGGCAATCCACGCCAGGAAGACCAAGGACGCTTGAATGGGCGGCAATAAGCCCTCGAACGGCACCGAGCTGATCCCGGCCAAGGCACCGGAAGGAAGCCAGCGGGCCACCTCGGTGGAATTTGCCAGCAGGGGTAATTCCACGGCTAACGGGACCAACATCGCCGCTACCGTGGTGGCGTAGTAGTGACGGATGATCCAGCCAAGCGAACAACCCCATACCCCACCGAGTACCGAGGCAAGCAGGACGCCCGGAAGAAACCGCCAGGCATCGGGAACCAGCACTCCTGCCCGGGCTTCGGGTATGGACCACAGCATCAGGCTCGCTGCCCACAGTCCAGTCCCCGCCAACGCAACGATCAGTGCCACAGCAACGGCAGCAGCGTACTTGATCAGCACCAGCCGGGTCAGGCCGCACATCACCACACTGCGCTTGAGTGTTCCGTAATAGGCCTCCCGTGACACTACGTAGCTACCCGCGAAGACACTCACTATCGCCATGGTTGCCGCCAAAGCCCAGAAGATCCGGGCGTTCTCAACGACGGTCAGGCCACCAGCGGTGCTCGGCCAGCCGAGGAAGTTGCTGACGAACCACGGAATAAGGATGCTGAAACCTAGTACGCCCACAAAAGAATAGCCACTGAAAAACCTCAACAGCTCCGAACGCAGCATGCCCATCACGGCGCACCCTCCAGGATCCTGAAGTAGGCAGCCTCAAGGCTTCCGTTCCCCACACGTTTTGCCTCGTCGAGGGATCCCTGAAACAACATCCGCCGTTTCAGGACCACTACCTCGTCGGCAACTTGCTCCAGTTCCAGCAGCTGATGGCTTGAGACAAGGACGCTCCCACCAGTGGAAGCAAAGTCCCTGAGGAACCCTCGCAGCCAGTGGATACCTTCGGGGTCCAATCCGTTTGCCGGTTCGTCCAATACCAAGAGTTCCGGGTTGCCAATCAATGCCGAAGCGATCCCCAGCCGCTGCTTCATGCCCAGTGAGTAGTCCTTGACCTTCCTGTTGGCCTGCGCCGTCAGGTCCACTTGGGCAAGGACGCGTTCCACGTCCTCCTTGCCAACCCCGGCGGCCATCTGGCAGATACGGAGGTGGCGCCGGCCGGTCAGTCCGTCTTCCACGTCCATTCCGTCCAAATTGACGCCGATTCTGCGGGCCGGCCTGTCCAGCGAGCGATAGTCGGTACCGAACACCTTGGCATTGCCGGATGTCGGATCCAGAAGGCCCGTGAGTCCTGCGAGCGCAGTGCTCTTTCCGGCGCCATTGGGGCCGATCAGCCCCACGACACAGCCGGCGGGAACATCGAAGGTGAGGTCCTCGACAGCAAGCTGCGTTCCACGCCATTTGGTGAATCCGTGAAAACTCGCATGAATTGTCATCTGTTTTCCTTCCCCGCGTTCCCCGGCCACAGGGGAGATGACGTCACTGCATTCCAGAGGTACTCCCCCAAGGTGGTTCTGACGTTGCTGGTCACCTCGGCGCGACCATGGGCGGGCAGGTCAGCATGCGCAGCCCGGATCTCGGCGTCGTAGGCAATGACTGGAACGGTTATGCCCGGCAGGGTCACCGGCGCAATGCTCTCCAGTGGGGCGTTGGCTTCCGACGGCGGCAGCGAACCTACAGTGGCCAGGCCCAGTTCTGTGTGGACTACTGTTCCTTGCGCCTGCAGGCTGACCCTGTCCCCGGCTTCGATCGACGGTAACTTTGAGTCCTTGGGAAAAACGATGCTCAACTGCCCTGCTTCCAACGAATACCCCGCTGCTTGAACAGATGAAACGGGGACGGTGGCGAGCACGGCCGACGTCAAACCAACGCCAAGGAGCAAGGCCAAGGTCCGACGCCAAAGGGTGCTGCCATTCGCGGCGGCAGTTCGGAAGAACCGGACGATGCCCTTGACCGCCAGTATTGCCAGGAGTCCGATGAGCAAGGCCACCGCTGCATGACCCGCCATTCCGAACTGCAGGAAGACCGGAACAAGGCGTTGGAAACCGACCACCACAAAGAAGATTCCAGCGGCGAAACTGGCTAGTCCGAAGAGCGCGAGGAAGCCGGGGCGCGGCACTTTCACGGTGGTGCCAAGAGCGAAGCGGCCCACGATTTCCTCGGCAGCAGCCAGAGACATACGACGCAGATGGGGTATGTCCAGTGCCGACATCAGGGCCACGTATCCGTCCAGTTTGATGAACGGGAAGAGGTTTAGAACGGCGACCGTATAACAAAGCACTCCGTAGAGGAGCAGGCCATCCTTGAGCGGAGAAGTTGCCATGAAGGCCTGGCCACACAGCGCCAAGCTACCCAATCCAACGTGAACCAAAGGACCGGCCAGGGCCACCATCACGCGTTGTTTCCTGGAGGCGAGCCGCCAGCCATCGGTGACATCGCAGAAGAACGCCGGAGACAGGTAGAAGAGCATGATGCCGATGCGTCGGGGTTTGCCCCCAAAGTAGGACAGCGCCAAGCCGTGGCCGAGCTCATGGAGCAGGGTCGAGGCAAACATTGCTGCCGCCACGCCAAGGTACGTTGCCAGGGGAAGCGGTGACGAAAAAAGCCTCACAATGTCCGTCCCGGTAGAGCTCACCACGAGGAGTCCGCCCAGAAGGGAGATGGCCAGCAGCGCCAACGACCCCCTGCGGAGCAGGAACGTCACAACGGGATGGAGGGCAAGGAGCACGCTGCTTGGATCGAACAGCGTCAGTTGAACTGTCAGAGGGGCACGGAACTGGACTCTTCGCGGTGCGTTTCTCCGTGATCCGGCGTCGAAAATTCCGGTCGGCGCAACTCGCTCCACCACGCTTCCCACATCAGACGCAGTCCAGGGAGCACCCAACGTCAGTGCTATCTGACCGGCGTCCTTTTCACCGTCCAGTTCCTTGAGCACAGACGCCACGTCCTGCGAGATCCGTGCCCTCGGCACTCCGTCGAGGGCCACAATCCATGGGCCGGCGTTGTCTACGGGTGGCTCAATGGAAGCATGGGACACCAGCCGGACCGGCCACTGTGGCGCGGCCGTGGTGCGATTCCTTGCGTCCCTCATATCAGCGGATGAGGCATGGTTTGCGAGCGGACGAAACCTGGCCGCTGTGGGGCCAAACTTTTGGTTTCGTCCATGGACAGTTGCACGGCACCGGGACACACCACTTTGCCCGTATGCCAACCGTGGTTCCTGATGGCGGCAGGCAGCCTATGGGACAAGTCCACCCATTGAGGGCTGATGTTCCGGCCGGCAAAGTACGTCGCCAGGTCGCTAACCTCGGACACGTCGAACCCTTCAGGAATCGGAGTCAGCGGAAAGGAACCGACCCATTCCTCCAGCCGTGCAACTGCTGAAGCGGCATTCCAAAAGTCCGCACGCGAGGCGTCATCGGTGACCGAACCGCCGGCGTCAGATGAAGGGCGTCTCGACAGGAACAGCTCCCGTATCTGCAATCCCTCCTGCATGGCTCCCAGCAGCGCTGAACCTGGACCGGCGGCCGCTTTGAGTCCGACTGCCCCGAAGGGAGCTGATTCGTTGACGCCGATGACGAAGCAGGCAGCAACCACCAGGGGTGCCGCGGTCGGGACAAGGGCCAGGGTGAACACCACGCCCTGGGCCAACGCTGCTTCCGTCAGCTCCGCGAAGTTCCTGGCCATGGGTGATTCCGGCAGGCTGCGAATATCTATCTTCTGGAGGGGCGCCCCGGAGTACCAGGAAGTCAGGAACGCATCCCGCTCAATGACCTCCGCCAGGCCGGATGCCTGGGCGAAGGACTGGGAAGGCCCCGAAGCAGCACCGTTGGGCGAGGGGTCAAACAACCGGTCCCATTCGGAGACCGTGGAAGCGCCGGGGCAATAATCAACAACCGGACCCGGAACCCGGGACTCTCCCCCGGTGAGCAGATTCGTAGCGCGGTACCAAGGAAGATCACAGGCAAGCGCTGAAGCGCGGCCCAGCCCTCCGGTAATAAAGTCGATCCGCCGCCCAACGTCGTTCTGCACGTGCAGATGATCGGCATCGGCTGACGCAGGCACCAACGCGTAACGCTCCACGGCCTCGCCGGCGCCCCTCATCAGCGACCGCCGTCGGCTGACATCGAAAGCCCCGACGGCGGAGGCGAACCCTTGTTCGGTGATCTCGCCGTTGGCGAGCATCGCCACGGTCCGCCAGAGTCCGACGTCGTTGGGCGGGTACACCGTGGACTCGGAGACCAGCCCCAGCGCGGGGTCGAGGGTCAGTATGGGGTCCAGGTTCACAGTCCACACACCCAAAGCTCGATGTCTTTCAACGCGGGATTCGGGTTGGCGATGCGGACGGGCCTGCGTTCAAGGACCTTCAGGCCCTCACCCAGGATTTCTTCCTCGATCAACGCGTTGCTGACAAAGGCGACGTCGCTTGCGTACGCGGATGACCGATAGGTCCCGCCTTCGTTGAAGCGAACATGAATCATGGTCACGCGGCGGGAGCCGTTGACGGCGTCCCTGCTTTCTGCGGTGATCAGGAAGGCGTCCTCCCCCAGGGCCGAAACTGTTGGTTCGCCGTCGTAGTGTGCCGCGCCTTGGTGACTGTCCGCGTTGAGGACTGTGAGCAGGAAACGGCCACCGGGACTCATCGCGGTGCGGACCGCCCGGAATAATTGTCTGCGTTCTTCCCTGTCCAGGAGAGTCACGGAACTGGCACCGAGCACGACGCAACCGTAACCGCCGTCGAACTCCAACCGGGACATGTCACCGTTCAGCAGTTCCACCTCCGCCTGCCGCGGGTTGAAGGCCATGGTACGGATTTTCGCGCGGAGCATCTCCAGCATCTCCGGAGAGGAGTCGACGGCGGTGACCGGACGTCCCAGCGGCAACAGGGCACGCGTGATGCGCCCTGATCCGGCCGCCAGTTCCAGAATGGGGCCCGTGGTCCTGCGTGCGGCGGCTTGGATTTCAGGCAGTTCCGTGAGGTCGTTCTCGGTGATCTGGTCATAGAGGCGCGAGCCGGAGACGCTGTAAAGGTCCTCAGGCGGGTCCATATGTCCAAGGATGCGAAGGATGGCGTCTGCGGTTTTGTCAGGAGCGGGGTTCATCAGAGTGTCCTTGGGCAGGTGGTGGGAGCGCACGCGGGCAGTCGAGGAAGGAAACCACCCGCGTGCGCGGCTTGGGGGTGGCTAGGTCGTCGCGATTGCGACGACGACGCCGGCGATGATGATCACGTCACCAACGCGCATGTACCAGGGGGTTTCATCCGGGGTGTCGAGGTTCTCGAGTTCTTCGACCTGGAGTTGAAGTGTCATGCCTGCCTCCTTTCTGTTGCTTGCGGCTAATGAAGTCGCCATTGGCTAGGTGATGCCGACGGCGATGAGTCCCAGGGCCACTCCCTGGGATACGCCGATAAACCAGTTGTTGAAGTCAGGGGTGTCCAAGGCCTCAAGCTCTTGGATGGAAAGATTGAGTTGCTTCTGCATGTTCACCTCCTTCTGTGCTTGTTGGACGGGGTGCCAGCTGAGTTGACGGGATCTCAGGTGATGCCGACGGTGATGGTGATGATGGCCAGGCCAACGGTGATGCCGTGGATCCTTTCGCTCCAGTCATCCGGTACAGCGATGGTTTCCAGCTCCTGAATCCCAAGATCCAAGGGCCTGTGTGCAGTGCTGATCATGTAGTCACCTCCTTTCCCTTGCCGGTGGGTAGTGCCTTACCGCAGGTGCCGAGCGGTAAGCAGTGGGGCGCGGCTCAGGTGAGAGCTGCGCGCAGGACGTGTTGGATTTGGACCGCGCCAATGCCGCGAAGCATGGGGAGCACTCCGCCCCAGTTACGGACGGCGGCAGTGGAGGCATCCTTGATGGTTCCTTCGCTGCAGCCGCTCAACCTCGGGATGTCCCACTGGTGAATGAGTTCGGCAATACCTTTGGAGGGACGCACGTCGAAGGCTTCTTCGCTGTTTGCCGCCGACCAAAGCCTGCGAAGCCGGTCGGCGTCACCCCACGGGAAATTGCCCCGCTCGATTTCCTCCCAGATGGGCGCAATCAGTGGCGCGGTTGCAGCCATCTTCCGGGCGCCGGTCAGGTAGGCCAGTTCGTTGGCCACGTACCAATGCTTGGCGCCGTATGGGTTGCGTCCCGTCAACGACCAGCCGGTGTGGGTTTCCATACTCAGCCGGGCAGCAAGCAGGCGATCCTCGGGCGAGTCCTCTTTCCTCAGTTGTTCCCCTAAGCGAACGATCCGCGCCAGGAGGTGGTGACCGTCGTCGTCGAACATGCTGGCCGTGCTCCCCGCCATGGTTCCGGCCACACGCAGGAAGGCTTCCAATAGTCCTTCCAGTACCAGGCTCCGCGGCAGGGTGGCGAGGTGGCCGGCGTCGAGCACTGCTACGTCTCCGGCCAGCTGGGGTGACGCCAGCAGGCGGCGCCCGACGACGGTGTCCAGGCACGCAACCGCGCTGGCTTCCGCGCCGGTTCCCACTGTGGACGGGAGGAGAACGGTTTTAGGTCGTTTGCTTGTGTAGGGAACGGGCGGCAGCACCAAGAGTCCGGAGCGCTTGACGTGGCGTTCCACGAAAATGGCCAGGCTTGGGTCGGCGGAGAACATGGCTGCGAGCTTGGCCGCGTCCATAATTGATCCGCCGCCCAGCGCCACCACTGTGTCCAGCCGGTGTTCCTGGATGAACCCCACCACCTCACGCAGCGTCACTACATTGACGGGAACTGCATCCAGTGCCAGGACAGCCACTCCCCGGAGGTCACCTTCCAACAACGTGCTTTGATGCGCGGCGAGCGCTGCGTCGACCACCAATCCGACACGTCCGCGGGTCAATGAACCCACGTATTTAGGGCTCATTCCGGACCCCAGGATGACGCAACGTGTCTTCCACGTTCTATCTGCGATCATGCGAAGACCCCGTCCCTGCGAGCTTCAAGGATTCCTTGCGCGATAGCAGCGTGGAGCTCCTGGAAGTCCTCCTCCGTATAGGTCAGGGCCGGAAGGAGCTGGATGCGTCCGGGGCCAGGCTGCACAATGGCGCCAGCGCCATGGATGCGATTTACGACGGCGAGCGTCGCACGTGTGTGGAGCGGCACCCCGGTGTCCGAGTACAGCTTGAGGCCCCGCATGCATCCACGGCCGGTTGATTCGCCAACTCCGTCGATGCCCTGGAGGTCTCGAATCAGTTCATAGAGCCCCACGCTGACGTTGCGGGTGAGCCTTTCATGGCCCACCCATGCCATTTCCCCAATCGTGGCAAGAATCGCTGCGCAGGCGGCAGGTGTGCCGGCTTGGGTTTCACCGTGGACGAAGACCGTTCCGGTGTGGTCAAACGTCTCCGTGACTTTGGTGCCCACCAGGAGTGCAGCACAGGCACTGGTCCCGTTGGTGAGGCCTTTTGATGTGACGATGACATCCGGCGCTTCCGGCCATTCGTCCGTAACGAACCAGGAGTGTATCCGGCCGAAACCCGTCGCTACCTCGTCGGCCACCAGCAGGAAGCCCCGTTCCTCCCTGTGTGCAAGGAGGGCCGTGATGAAGTCTGCGGGTACGGCCTCGGCTCCGGAGCCAAGCACAGGTTCTACTACAACGGCTGCCACACGGTGGCCCTCCCGACGCATCAGGTTCTCCAGCTCGGCTCCGCCGTCATCAAACCTGATGTGGCGGATGTTGCGGGTGTCCACGCCATAGAGGGGCTGCCCAAGATCGTCCCCGCTGAGGCCCTGGCTGCCATACGTCAGACCGTGGTAGCTGCCTCTCAAGCCGACAATCAGTTTCCGCTCGGGTTCACCGATCAATATGCAGTACTGCCTGGCCAGCTTCATGACGGCATCGTTGGCGGCACTTCCGGAGGTTGAGAAAATGACTTTCCCAAAGGGGTGTGCCGGAAGCTGCAGCAGTGCTTCGGCGGCCTCAATGGCGTGGGTGTGTGCGCTGCGGAACAGCGGCAGGTAGGACGCACTCTCCAGTGCTGCGGCCACTGCTTTGGCGATCGCCCGGTTTCCAAATCCCAGGTTGGCGTTCCAGAGCCCGCTTTTCGCGCAAAGCCGGCGTTGGCCGTCCCTAAAGGTGACGTGAACGCCGTCGGCGGCTACTGCCGTATGGGTGTCAGGATTGAAGTCCCGCTGCTCCACCAAGGGCACCCAGAGGGGAAGGCTTGTTCGGGTCATCAGTGGCCGCCCAGGAGATCGATTCCGAGGTGGCCCAGCTGCTCCACGACGGCTTCCGCCGATGATTTCGCGAGCTCCGGGGGTATGCCCATGGAGACTGCGGCGACGCCTGCGGCAGCCTCCACGCCCCTCAGGTTGGAGATGGCTTCAATGAGGACGGCAGCGTCCCGGCCGATGGTGAAGACCCTCCCGGCGGTGGTATCAAGAAGCTTGTATTCCCCCTCCCGTTCCAGGATGAAAGGAGCATTGGGCAGCGGAAGGCCGTGGCTGTCGGGGGCACCGTACAGACTCAACCCGAAGCCCACCAGGCGGGTGCCAGCGCGTTGCTCTGGACCGATGAACTTCCACGCATCCAGCGCGGCCAAGTAGCGCGGAACCCATGGTCTGTTGTTGAGGGCCGCCACGACCTCAGGGGCGTGGGTCAGGGAGGCTATCGAGGACTCGGGCTTGAGCGGCATCGCTCTGGCCCGGATGTCCTGCAGTTCATCGCCGACCCAGCCGATCACGGTTCCACTGGGCCCGTTGAGGATGGTCCCGTTGGCGGTGATGTGGATCCTGGCCAGCGTCGAGTCTGCGTTTCCGTGCCCGGCAAGCAGGGCACGCTCAGACAGTACCGCGTTGACTTCGGTGAGTTGGCGGACAAAGTGGCCGGAGCTGCGGGCTTCATCGGCGTCGTCGAAGAACGACTGCCAGTCATCCTGGCCTGCGAAGCGAATGACTGTAGGACCCACAAGGCTGATGAACGGGACGGCCAGGTAGTCCTGAATTTCGATGCTCAGGGATCCGTCCACCAGGAGTTCTTCGCCTGACTCGTCATAACGGCCCTTGACGGTGACCAGGTCCGGATCGTCGGCGTCGCCATCAATCACCAGGACCACCGAGCCGTCCTCTGCGATCTCCTTCGCATAGGAAGAATGCCCCGCGTTTTCCACGAATACGGTGTGGCCCGGGATCCGTCCCGGAATTCCTGTAACCCATTGATCTACAGCCGCCGCGATGGCTTGTTGCTGACTCAGCGCCAATTCCAACCCCCAATAGTTGTCCATGTTCCGCTGGAGCGACCCGGACGGGCTCGTTCCTGAAAAGGACACTATGGGCGTGGACGGGCTCCACGATCGGGCGGAACCAAATTAGGTGGTGATCCGGAGCAAATTAGGTGGTGGACGGGCCGATCTAGGTGGTGGAAGCGGGTGGTCTAGGTGGTGGGTTTTGGCCCGGTCTAGTGGCCGATCATCTCCAGGCAACCACCGTCCATGATGGGGCCACCGGTCGCCAACTCCGGTTCTCCGTCGTTCGGCATGAAACCGTAGATGCAGCCGCCGCTGCGGACCGCCGCACCAAACCTGACGCCCTTTCCGCCGTCGTCGGTTCGTATGTCCGTCAGGTCGATACTGGTCAGCGCCGCTTCGACGTCGTCGCCGGTGACCGGCCGGGGTACTGCCGCGAGCGCCTTTCTTGCGGGCTCGACGTGCTGGTTAAGCTGCGTCAGCATCTCAGGGGTGAGCTTCCGCCGCTGCCGATACATCTCGTTCTGGGCCATGGCGGTGTCGCCGTCGTAGGCGATGCAATTGGCTTGCTGGGGCTCCGTCCCGGTGGTCGGGCAGGCTGCCGTTGGCGTAGGACTGCCGCTGCTTGGCGTGGTTGTGGCCGGCGCTTCGGCGCAACCCGCCAGAGCAGCAAGTACGACGGCGGCAATCGCCAGAGCGGTGCGGCCCGGTTTTGTCTTCCCCATCCAGGGGACTTTACGTGGTTGTGAGGTTTTCATCCAATGAATTGTCTTAATGTGGATGGGTCTCGTTCGCCTTGGAGCGCAACTTTTCGATGTCTCCACTGGGAGTAGAAGACCAGAAAAGACGGACGTGTTCGCGGTGGTGGCCGGAAGTGGCGGGTTGCTTAGATGATCGTAGGAAAGCGCTAGCTTCGCAAAGCTATTGCTGGATCAGAGTGAGCCGCCACAAGGGCAGGGTACGTCGCTGAAACAGCTCCGGTCAGCGCCCCAACGCCCATACCGATGACGGGCATGAAGGGAGTTATAACGGGCGACCACCCACTGACGGCTGATATGGCAATAACTGCGCCAATGCCTAGCACACTCCCGGCCAGCCCTCCTGCAAAGCCCACAGCGATTCCTTCGAAAATAAACATGCGTGCAATCGACCATTTGCTGGCGCCGAGAGCACGCCGAAGAGCTACTTCTCCGGAGCGGGCTTGAACGGACAAGTACATGGCCGTCGCCGCGGTCAGTGAAGCCAAGACCAGGAGAACCACTGATATGAGGCCCACCATCAGCCCGAGTTCACTGCTAACGCCCGTCTTCAAATTTCTCAGATCGGCTATTGTCTGGACGTTGATTGAGCCAGGGTTATCCGGACTCAAGACCAAGGGAAGAGCGTCGCTCAAGGGCGCTGGATAGCCCGGTTTGGTTCTGGCAACGTATGTAGGTTGCAAGTTCTTGATACTTGAGGCGGCTGTCGGATTCAAAAAGACTTTGTCTTCGGCTGCGGGGTCCCGTTCACTGCTCTCAATGACTGCCAAAACGGGGACCGGGCTTCCTCTAACCCAAATAACGACACCTGGCGCAGCCCTCTCAATCCCTATTACTGCAGCAGCCTTCGCCCCAATCACGGCTGCTGGCATATCCGGGTAGGCCGACAAATTAGCCACCGCCGTAATAGGGGTCAGCCTTGCGTCAAGGATCTCCAGCCTGTTGGCGTCGGCGACCTCTATAGGGCCGTTGAAGAAGGTGGTTGAGGAACTTGAGCGTGAAATTGGAGCGTCCGCGGGAGCGATTAGAGATGTTAGTCCCACGCGCTCAACTCCCTCTAGAGCGTCAACGGCATCATAAGTGGCTTCGCGGTCAGCGATAGTTGGCAGCATGCCAGCCGGGAGCCGACTGTCAGAGAACCGTATTTCGTCCAACGCAGCGAGATCGAGCCTTTCCGCTACTTGGGCAGACGTAGTTTGTGTAAGCCCAGTAGCCGTAACTAGGCCCCCGGCACCAAGGAGGAAGGCCATGAGTAACAAGGCCGTTCTGAAGGGCTTGGCGGAGAGGGAATTGAGACCGTCGCTAAGGGACTCGAACAGGCGTAGCAAGCAGGAGCCGGACCTTGTTGAATCGCTTTCTGCTTCGAGGTGATGGACCAAGGCATCATCTGCGAGCACATCGTCGTCTACGGTTGCGTCACTGAGCACGCCGTCTATTAGAGAAAGACGGCGATCAGCAGCGGCGGCAACCTTCTCGTCGTGGGTAATAACTACTACAGCTACACCGCGACGAGCCATGTCGCGGAGGTCGCTGATTACGATCGAGGTGTTTGCCGAGTCCAAGTTGCCGGTCGGTTCATCCGCTAGCAAGATTCGAGGGTCGGTCGCCATTGCGCGGGCGATTGCCAGCCGCTGGCGTTCGCCACCCGATAGAAAACGACCTTGAACGTGCACCCTGTCGGACAGCCCGAACTGCAGCATCACCTTTGAGATCATAGCGGTACGCTGAGACATAGGTACGCCTTGGATTCGCAACGCGAGCGCGGCGTTCAGCCCTGCAGGCTCATGGGGCAGGACATAGGAATTTTGGAAGACGAATCCGATCGTTTTTGACCGCAAGTCATTTCGTTGATGTTCGGTCAACAACTCAGCCGTATGTCCGGCAACCTCATAACTGCCCTTGGTGGGCCTGTCCAAAAGCCCCAGAACGTTGAGAAGCGTGCTTTTTCCTGATCCGGAAGGCCCTACGATCGCAACAAACTCACCGGCGCGGACTGTGAAGCTGGCTTCTTGCAGCGCTACAGTCAGAACTTCTCCCTCGAAGACGCGCTGTAGACCCGCTGCTTTCATGACAATCATGGGGCCGATGTGTGTCATGGTACTCGGACCCGTTGACCAACGGTCAGCGGGCTACTTGAATCAACAGCAGCCCAACCTGCCGCTTGGGTCGATACTCTGATGTCGATCTGAGGTGTGTCAAGGATGTGAGACAGCCGGGTAGTTTCTTTTCGGTCAGGCAGCAGCGGGCAGGGGCTGGCTGTTGGTTGTGAAGTTGGCCATTGCCGTCGCTGGCGGGAGACCCTTGTTGTTGGTGTGAGGCCTCCAGCGGTTGTAGAACACTTCGATATAGCGCATCGTGGCCCGTCTGGCGTCTTGGCGGGTCTCGAAGCTGTGGTGATGGTAGAACTCGTTTTTCAGCGATGAGAACAGCGATTCGGCTACGGCATTGTCCCAACACACCCCGGTAGCGCCCATCGATTGGCGTATCTTGTTTCCGGCGCACCAGGCGCCCATTTCGCGGGACGTGTACTGCGTGCCGCGATCGCTGTGAAAGATGGCGTTCGGGGTCAGGTGGCCGCGGTCTCTGGCCATCCTCAGGGCCCCGGTAACCAACGAGGCGCGCATGTGGTCCGCCATGGCCCAACCGACGACCATCCTGGTGCACAGGTCAATGACGGTGGCCAGATACAGCCAGCCCTCACCGGTCCGCAAGTAGGTAATATCGCCCACCAAACGGGTGCCCGGGGCATCTGCCGTGAAGTCCCGGCCGATGAGGTCCGCGAAGACCTTGTCCGGATCCGAGGCTATGGTGGTGCGCTTGAAGGCGCGCATCCGCTTTGCCGCCCATCCGTTCTCAGCCATGATCCCCGCCACGGTGCCCACCGACACCTCGATGCCGGCGGCAACAAGTTTGGTATGCACCATGCGGTGACCGAAGATCCCGTCAGAGGAATCGAAGACGGTCCTCACCTGGTCCGTCAGGTCCCGGTGACGGGCCGCGGTCGGTGTCTCCTCAGCGTCCCGCCACCGGTAGTACGAGGCCCGTGGAAGCCCCAACTGCCGGCACATCCATGCCACTGGAAAGTCGGCGTTCTCCTCCTGAACAACGCGGTAGAGATCTTCTACCGCTGTTCTTTGGCGAAGAACGCCGAAACTTTTTTCAGGAAATCATTCTCCCGCTCGAGCTCCCGCAGCCGGGCCTCCATGGCTTTGAATTTCACCGGATCTACCGGGTCATCGGGCTTGCCACCGCTTTCCTGATCAGCCTCACGGGCCAACCGAATCCACCGCTTCAGAGCAGTCAACGAGATCCCGAGATCAGCAGCAACGGCAGGCAACGGACGCCCCGAAGACGCCGCCAAAGCGACGGCATCGGCCTTGAACTCATCGGAATAGGTAGGTCGAGCAGACATGAGCACAATCCTTTCAAACTGTGTCTCACATCAGTAGTACACCTCAATCCTTTGGAATCTTGGGGCTTCTTGAGTCGCAGTTCCAAGTAATTCGATCTCGATGAAGGAACCGACTGCGTCGTGTTGGATTGCGACCAGCGGAACGGCGAGCTTCGGTTCGGGAACTGCTGTGCGTTGAACACTGACGACTTTCTCCGGAGTCAGCCAGACCGATCCTTCTCGTGGCACTGATATGGTGACATCCTTTCCAGGACCTTCCCCGGCGGGTCCCACCTTTTCGGTGAAAGCCCCAACGGACAGGACGTCGCTCTCTATGGACTGGCCACCAATTGAAATGCGAACTTTGTCACCGACAATAAGGGCATCCGCGTCAACAACTGAGGCCCGCGCCACGATCACATTCGGTGCCGTTTGAATCACTACGAGCGGCGTGGTGTCGTTGATCAACGATGCCTGAACAGCGGAACTCGTCACCACGCCTTTATTACCGGGAATCTGCCAAAAGTCCTGCCAGCGAAATCCGGGCTTGTCAGGGGGCTCAAGGCCATCACCCTTGTAGATCTGCTTTACGGCATCACGCGAAACTGAGTCGAACTTCCCTGTTGCGGTGACGGCGTTGAAGCCCATTTCCCGAAGAGCTTTCTGCAGTTGTGCGACATCATCTCCGGCATCGCCGATTTCGAGGTCACGATAAAATGGTACATAGTCCGGTAGTAGGAAAATCGGCCGTCCACCGATGGCGCCGAGGAAGGAACCGGGCGTCACTTCCGTGCCTGCTCCTGGTCCTGGCTTGGTGACGACTGGCCGGCCAGCGGCTGGAGACCCAGCGGCTGGAGACGCCAGCGGGTTCACTGCCGTGGCCTGACCTTGGACAACTACACCCTTTAGCGCCAGTTGCTTGTCCACCACTTTCATAGATACGGGGAATGTGACAGGAACAGATTGCTGGGCATTGTTCAGGGCGGCTTCACTCGGGGCTTTGACCAACGTGCCAGCCCAAAACGCGCCAGCGAGCAGCATGACCACAATCACCAAGAACGTCCAGACCCTTGCGGGGTGCAAGATTCGTCGCAGCGAGTCGACCGGCGGAGCAGCGTCGTGCTTGGTGACTCCGGGGCGGTCCGACACGATGGTCCTATCGTCCGGAGAAAGTAGTGACAACCTCAGTGGCCCCTTTGAGTGTTTCTTCGATTGTTTGACGCTGGGCCAGCAATCCAGCTTCGTTTTCCTTAATCAGGGTCGCTTGGTAGGAGGATTCGATGTCAGCCATCTGCTGAACGAAGTTCATATCCTCCTTGCACTGCACGTCCGAGACTGCGATGCGAATAGCTGTTTCCTTATCACCCATTGCCTCGACTGGGCTCCAAGGATCAGTGCCGTCGAACGATCCGCCGTGCGACTGAAGGCAGGATTTCCATTTTTCAATAAGTTTCACAGTCTGCGGATCCTTCCTTGCGGCGGAATTCGCTTTTCCAGCCAGTTGGATGGTCAGGGCGTTCCGATCGGCGCCATAGTCGCTTGAGGGGATGGCTTCCCTCAGGCACGAATCCCACTGGTGGTTGAACTCAGGTGTCTTGCTTTCCAACTGCGGGGCGCCGAGATCCTGTTCCGGGCGCCCATAAGCAAACTGCTGGGCAGTGTCCATCAGCCAGATGCCGTAGGGACGTTCCGCAGAGGAGATTCTGTCTTTGAAAGTGCCAATGAGGTCAATCGGATAACCATTTTCAGACATGCACTCTTGAATCTTGATGCTTCCAGCTCGTTCGATGATGTTCAACTCGTCCGTAGAAACTGAATATTTGTCAAGTGGATACACAATAGATTCGATATCTGAACGCAATAGGGCCGTGGCTTTTGTCGGCTTGAGGTTTATATCCGATTCCGATGAGCTAATACCACATCCCTGCAGAGAAGCTGTAAAAACGATGGTCAGGGCCAGGAGTTGACGTCGCTGCATGTTTTCTCTTCCAGATTGAAGAAGACTTGGTGCCCGGATTCTCGGACTGCGTGTATCCGAGAGTTCGGGCACCAATGGACGGCAGTGCCTTATCTACATCGACAGGCTCGAGATGATATCCGAGTAGGTGTAGGGCCAGTTGTTCGGCACACCATAATTGGTGAGATACCCGACGTCTTCGCCGGGGGCTAGCTGCAGCCATGTTCCAGACCAGTCGCGTCGGCGTACAGGGTGGAGACCCTGGAGGACCGGCTGTCCACGGAACTCGCTTGATCGTTCATGGCAGCGCCGACGTAACTAACGGACCCGCTGTAGCTAACCTTGTAACCCCAGTAATTCGTGTCATGCCACAAACACATTGTGTACTGGCAGTCGTAGGCCGCCTGTGCAGGGGCGCTGCCGATAGCAACACCCGAGGTAGCCAACAGCAGTGTCGCCGTCGTCGCAACGGCACTGCGAATGCTGGATTTCTTGTTCATTTGGACCCCCCACTTAAACAGTTGGGACTGCTTTGTTGCTGCCCCTAACAGTGTCTTAGTGTTTGCACGCCCCGAAACGTGACGCAGCTCTCGTCTCGGGTAGTGGGGTCTTGAGGTGTTGCGGAGCCCTCATGGGCCTGACTGGTCATTGGTGATGTCTTATCTGGAGCCGCTCGGTTGCCAGCCCGGAAACACCGCCCGGTGAGGCGGCGAAAACGTCAGAATGGTCGCAAAGGAAGTCCCGGATCTGGTGGGTGAAGGTGTGCTCCCAACGAATGATGTGCCCTTGGGGCCACCACCCTTCGAGGTACGGATGTTCAGGTTCGTTCACTAGGATCCGGCGGAAACCTTGCTCGCGCACCGGAAGCGTGGCGTCCAGGAAGCCGAGCTCGTTCAGGTTCTCCAGATCGAAGGTCAAAGAACCCAAAGACCCATAGATTTCAATCTTGAACGACTTCTTCTGTCCGGCAGCAACCCGTGACGCTTCCACCGACGCGCTGAGGCCGCCGGTACGGCCCAAAGTGACCCATGCGGCGTCCTCGGAAATCATGAGGCGAACCTACCACCAAGAACCCCCTCAGATGCCATGCATCACGAGCTCCAGGATTTAGGAGTCATGCTGACGGACGTTTATGTGCTCCGGCCCGGGATACCCGCTCTGCTGCAGCTCAGTGGGATCGAAAACGATCTCAGCTGCGGACTCTGGCATCCGGCCGCGAGGGGAGAAGTCGACTTTCCAGCTGTCGAGTTCGAATATCTCGTTTTCCGTGTCGAGGTTGATCGCAACCAGGACAGGAAAACCATCCTCATCGTTGTACCAACCTTCTGAAAGAGTACGTCCGTAACTCCGGTCTGGCTTTGCGCTTTCGAATAGAAGGCTGCCCATTCCGCCATCGTCCATATCGCTAACGCGCAGGCGCAGGCCGCGGCGAACGCCCGCATATAGAAGACGTGGTAGCAACTCCGATCCAGCAGGTAAGCGGCCCTCCCGGGCAAGTAGTGGACCCGGGCAAAATCGAGTACCTCCGAGGCATGGTTCCTCCGGGAAGTCTCATCTACACTCCACATACGGGCTGGGGTGCACACAATTTCAGAGCATTCGAACATCAGGAAGCCCTCAATGAAAACACCCCGCACCTCCTGGAAAGCACAGAAAAAGCACACCGCTCCGCTGGCCCTCGCCGCCGCACTGTCGATCCCGCTGCTGGCAGCCGCACCGGCCACGGCGGAGGTCAACTCCGACACGATCGACAAATCCATTGTGTGGGTCGATACAGCGTGGTCGGCAACAGTGCAGGTTCCCTTCAAAGACGGAACCACGGAGACTTACAAGACCACGCTGGTCACTCTCTGCACCGGCTGGTTTGTCAGCACGACCGGGCACGTGGCCACGGCCGGGCATTGCGTCGACGCCGATGACGCCCTCTACACCAGCATTTACGCCAAAGTCATTGACGAGCAAGGCCTCACCGGGGTGAAACCCGAAAACGTCGACTGGCCCTTGTCACTGGCGGACCCTCTCATCAAGGTCGACCAGCCCTCGGGCATCGACGGTGGTCTGCTCAGCGGGAAAACGGCCATCACGGCCCAGCTCATCGCCAAGCAAGGCTTCGAGAAAGGCGACAATGCGCTGTTGCGGATTGCCGACATGAAAGATACCCCCGCGCTGGCGCTGGGTGCTGAGGCACCGAAAGTTCGTGAAAAAGTCACGTCCGTCGGATTCCCCGACCTCGTCGGTTCAACCTCGGACGTTGAACGGCAAAAGCCGTCCTACCGATCCGGGGCTGTCAGCTCACGCAGCTACTCAACCCAGGGTGTTCCGCGCACGGAAATCGACACCGACATTACACCCGGCATGTCAGGCGGCCCCTCGGTGAACGAGGACGGGGAAGTCATCGGCATCAACTCCGCCTACGTTGCCCGCGGATCAGGGCAAGCGAACTACATCACCGACACCCAAACCCTCCGCGACTTCCTGACCTCCAACGGCGTCAAACTAGCCGAGGCCACAACCGCGTCCGCGACGCCGGCAGCGGCCGCCGATGCGCCCACCAGCACCACACAAGATGCGCCCGGGATCCCCCTGTGGCTGATCGCCATCGTCGCAGTGCTCGTTCTGGCCGTAGTCGGCATGGCCGTACTGCTGATCATGAACATGCGCAAGCAACGCCAACCCGCAGCCTACGCCCAGGCACCGGCCGGCCCACCAGCAGCCATTCCACCCACACCGTGGATGCAGAACCCAAACCACCCCGACAACGGACCCGGCCGGGCCCCCTGACCAGCACGGCATCCCAGAAGGGACACTGAATGACCCTTTCGGCTCAGTCAGATCGAGAGTGATGGTGATGCGCAGCCAGACGGAACTCCCGTCACCATGCTCCTCCTCGCAGCCGATTCCTCCACCGCAGCCAGCACCCGCTGAACCTGCAGCCCGTCGTCGAACGACGGCGACGGCGCCTCACCATCCCGGATCGCGCAAAGGAAGTCCCGGATCTGGTGGGTGAAGGTGTGCTCCCAGCCAATGATGTGCCCTTGTGGCCACCACGCTTCCAAGTACGGATGCTCCAGTTCGTTCACCAGGATCCGGCGGAAACCTTGCTCGCGAACCGGAAGCGTGGCGTCCAGGAAGCCGAGCTCGTTCAGGTTCTCCAGATCGAAGGTCAAAGAACCCAAAGACCCATAGATTTCAATCTTGAGCGAGTTCTTCTGTCCGGTAGCCACCCGTGACGCTTCCACCGACGCGCTGAGGCCGCCGGCAAGGCCCAAAGTGACCCATGCGGCGTCGTCTACTGTCACCTTCTCCATGCCGTCGGGGCCCGGGCGCTCGGGAACGAAAGTCCTCAGCCGCCCGGTCACCTCGGTCACGGCCTGACCGGTCAGGAACTGGACCTGGTCGATCGCGTGGGAGGCGATATCCCCCAAGGCGCCGGAGCCGGCCGTCTCTTTCCGGAGCCGCCAACTCATGGGGGACTCGACGTCGGACAGCCAGTCCTGCAGGTAAGCGGCACGGACGTGCCGCACAGTTCCAAGACGCCCTTCGGCAATCAACTCCCGGGCCAACGCCAGCGCCGGAACCCGCCGATAGTTGAACCCGACCATCGACTGGACACCCCGGGCCTGGGCTGAAGCTGCTGCGGAAGCCATCAGCTCGGCCTCATCCACAGTGTTGGCCAGCGGCTTCTCCACGAGCACGTGCTTACCCGCTTCCAGCGCGGCGATAGCGATCTCGGCGTGCATCCAACCCGGTGCGCAGATGTCCACGATGTCGATGTCGTCGCGCTCAATCACCGAACGCCAGTCGGTGGCCGACTCCGACCACCCGTACTTACCCGCCGCAAAAGCAACCTGGACCGCGTCCCGGCCAACCAGCACTTTCTGTTCGAAGGCCGGGACCTCAAAGAAACTGGCCACGTTCCGCCACGCATTGGAGTGGGCCTTGCCCATGAAGGCGTACCCGATGGCGGCCACGCCCAAGGGACGGCCAGTCACCAAGGGACGCCCGGCGGGAAGGGAGGTGCTCATGTTGCTGCTCCTTTGAAGTGAGTACGGAAAGGCCTAGGCCTCGAACCAGCCCCGGGCCGGGTTGGAAACGTCGGGTGCCTCGCGGAAGACACCAGGCTGAGCCGCCCAGGAAACACCGTTGGCGATCACTTTCTGGATCTGCGGCTGGTGGTACACCGGGTATTCCTGATCGCCCGGGCTGAAGTAGAAGATGCGTCCCTTGCCCCGCGAGAATGTCACTCCGGAGCGAAACACTTCTCCCCCTTCAAAGGAACTGATGAAAATCAGGTCGTCGGGTTCCGGAATATCGAAGAGCTCCCCGTACATTTCCTGCTGCGGAATCAGGAGAGGGCTTTCAATGCCGGCCGCGATCGGGTGCGAAGGCTTGACTGTCCACACCAGCTCCCGTTCGCCCTCGTTGCGCCACTTCAAAGAGCATGTGGTTCCCAACAAACGCGTGAAGATCTTCGAGAAGTGCCCGGAGTGAAGCACGATCAGGCCCATGCCACCGAGCACATGGCGTTGCACTCGTTCAACTACCTCGTCAGCAACCTGGTCGTGGGCAATGTGCCCCCACCACAGCAGCACGTCGGTCTGCTCCAGCACCTCTTCGGAGAGTCCGTGTTCGGGATCGGCGAGGGTTGCCGTTGAGATTTCCGAGTCGGGGTAGAAGCCGCGGAGTCCCGCCGCGATGGCGCCGTGGATTCCTTCCGGATACATTTCGCCGATGGTGGCGGGCTCGTTGCGCGCCTCGTGGACGCCTTCATTCCAGACAACTACCTTCAGTTTCTTGTCGTACATATCAGAGGCTCACTTCGCGTTGTTCCAGGGCGGACTTGTAGCAGGCATCGAGCACCAGCGCACGGCTGAGGGCGAGGGAGCCGTCGTGGCTTCCCCACACCGTCTCGCCGCCACGCACGGCAGCAACAAAATCTTCGACGACGGCCTGGTGGGCTCGCCCGGGTTCGGCCACCACTTCGAAGTCGGCGTTCTCGCCATCCTTCTCGGTGAAGATGTGCACATCTGCGACGGGGTTCTCGGAGGCGCCCACCGAGCGCAAGTCCGCTCCGCCGTCGGTCCCGTAAACCGTGAAGTCCATCAGGTCCCGTTCGTCGCGGTACGCGGCCCAACCCGCTTCAAGAATCAGCGTGCCGCCGCCTTCGAGGCGGATGAACGCGGAGGCGAAGTCCTCCACCTCGAACTTGTGGCTGGAGTTCGACGCCGTATACCGCGCGTTGCCGCCGAGGCCACGTGGACCTAGCTCCGAATGCGTCGAGGCGGAAACCGCCAGGACCTTCGGCTCGCCCAACAGGTGCAGCGCGTAGTCCAGCACGTGCACGCCGATGTCAGCCAGCGGTCCGCCTCCGGCGAGCGCCGGGTTGGTGAACCAACTGCCGAGCATGGGAATGCCTTGGCGGCGAAGCCACGACGCTTTGGCGTAGTACGGGCGGCCCAGCGTCCCGTCGTCGATCACTTGCTTGAGCGCCTGGATGTCGCCGCGGCGGCGGTGGTTGAACGCAACGTCCAGGACACGTCCCGCCTTGCGGGCGGCGTCCACCATCGCTTGACCTTCGACGGCGTTGCGCGCGATTGGCTTCTCGCTCAGCACATGCAGTCCCCGCTCGAGCGAAGCGATGGCGATCGGCGCGTGCAGGAAGGTGGGCACGGCGATGCTGACGGCGTCGAGGTCTTCGAGCTCGATCATGTCCTCCCACCGGGTGAGGGCATGGGGGATGTTGTATTCGTCCTTCAGCTGGGCGAGGAGGTCGGCTTCCATCCCGGCGACGGCCACGATTTCGACGCCCTCAATGTTGTTGTACGCCTTGAGGTGCTGCTGGCCGGCCCAACCGATGCCCACAACTCCCACTTTGAGGGTTGCGGATGGGGCCTGCTGCTGAATGCTCACGTTGTTCCTGTTCTTTCTGGGGTTCTTTGTGCGGTTTGGGGTTAGCCTTTGACGGCGCCGGCCGTCATGCCTGAGACGATGCGCTTCTGGCACAGCAGTACGAGGATCACGAGCGGGACGGTGATGATCACCGACGCGGCGCTGATGGTGCCGAGCGGCTGGTCGAACTCGCTGGTGCCGCTGAAGAACGCGATCGCCACAGGGACCGGGCGGGATTCCGGCGACGTTGTCAGCGTGACGGCGAGGAGAAATTCGTTCCAGACCGAGATGAAGACCAGGATCGCGGTGGTTGCCAGGCCGGGGACAGCGAGCGGCAGGATGACCTTGCGGAACGCGACAAACGGCGTGGCACCATCCATGTACGCGGATTCCTCCAGCTCGCGCGGGATCTCCTTGAAGAACGATGTCAGCGTGTAGATCGCCAGCGGCAACGCGAACGTCAGCTTCGGGATGATGAGGCCCAGGAGAGTGTCGTACAAGCCGACTTCGCGCCAGATGGAGAACATGGGAGCCGCGATCGCGATGGCCGGGAACGTGGTCACCGAGAGGATGAGCGTCAGGATCATTCCCTTACGGCGCATCTTGAGCCGCGCCAGCGCATACGCGGCGAAGGACGCGAACACCAGCGCCACCGTTGTAGTGACGACGGCGATGATCACCGAGTTGCGCAAGGCCAGGAGGAACTCGGGGTTCTGGAAGACCACCAGGTAGTTCTCCAGGGTCGGCTGGCTCGGGAAGAGCTCGCCTTGGGACAGGCTCGCACCCTTCTTTAGGGACGTGTTGACCAGCCAGTAGAACGGGATGAGCGAGAAGCCCATGACCGCCACCACGAACACCCACACCAAAGGATGGAGTTTCGCTTCACCCCTGAGCCGACGCTTCGGTGCCTTGCGCCCGGTGGCGGGTGCCGCCGTCGTGCGTTCGGCTGTCAGCGTGCTCATTGCTCCTCCTTAGCGACGTCGCGAATGTTGCCGCCGCCGAAGCGGATGTAGATGACCGAGACCACCATGACGGTGAGGAAGGTCAGGATGGACAGCGCCGAGCCTTCGCCCACCAGCCGGTTTTCGCGGAGTTCGCCGTAGGCGAGCATGGACATGGACTCGGTGCCGTTGGCGCCGCGGGTGAGGACGAACGGCAGGTCGAAGACGCGGAGGGCGTCCATGGTGCGGAAGATCGCGGCGAGGACGATTGCCGGACGCAACAGCGGCAAGGTGATGTGGACGAAGGTCTGCCACTTGCTGGCACCGTCGAGTTCCGCGGCCTCGTACGTTTCGGCGGAGATGACCTGCAGGCCGGCCAGGATGATGAGCGCCGCGAACGGTGTGGTCTTCCATACGTCGGCCATGACGATCACGGCCATTGCGTAGCCGTGCTCGCCCAGCCAGACGACGTCGCCGCCCGGCAGTCCCAAGGAGGAGAGGACGTTGGTGACCAGGCCGAGGTCGGGCTGGAACATCGTCTGCCACGTGATGGCGCTGACTACGGTGACGATCGCGTACGGCAGGAGGACCACCGTGCGCAGAAGGGCGCGGCCCTTGAACGCCAGGTTGAGCAGTAGCGCCACGGCCGTCCCGAGGATCAGCTCCAAGGTGACCGAGAAGGCTGCGAAGGTGAAGGTCTGCCCAAACGCGGCCCACCACTCTTGGCTGGTCAGGGCGGCGACGTAGTTATCCAGGCCGACGAACCGTGAGAGGCCCGCGGTGCGAACGCTGTACTGGTTCAGCGAGAGCCAGATTGCGTAGCCGATCGGGACCGCCGCCACGAGGGCCATCAGGATAAGCGACGGTGCGGTCATCCGGAAGGCGAGGCGGCGTTCGGCACGGTCGCGGGCGTTTGTTCTTGGTGCGCTTGGGGCGCTTGGCGGGCTTTCCGGTTGGAGGGTCTTGGTGGCCATGACTAGAAGCTCGCCTTGGCGGTGGTGATTTCGTCGGCCATCTTCTTCACGGCGTCCTCGGTGGAGGCGGTGCCGGAGAGTACGGCGTAGACGTTCTTGTAGATGGCCTGCGAGATCTGCGGGTAGACCGGAGAGATCGGGCGCGGCTTGGCACCCTTCACCGAGGCGAGGAGTTCCGTGGCAAACGGCATCTTCTGCAGGACCGCCGGGTCAGAGTAGGCAGCCTCGTTGACCGGGGCCTGCGAGTAGTCCATGGCCACGTGCTTCTGCCAGTCCGGGGTGGTGGCGAAGTCGATGAACGCGACAGCCCCGGACTGGTTGGTGGAGTGGGCCGAGATCGCCAGGTTCCAGCCGCCGAGCACACCGGAGGCCTTGCCGCCTTCCCATGCCGGCAGCGGCGCGACGCCGAAGCTGGACGCCAGCGGTGTCGCGTTCAGCAACCGGTACACGTGCGGCCAGTTGCGCTGGTATCCGAAGTCGCCGGACTCGTAGGCGAGGCGGGCCGGGTCTTCGTTGTAGGTGAGGACGGCACGGTCGGCTGAGCCGTTCTTAAGGCCGTCGCTCATGAAGTTGAGGACGTCGCGGGTTTCCTGGGAGTCGATCTTGACGTCGCCCTGGTCGTTGAGGACTTCGCCGCCCGCGCTGTAAAGCATTTCGAGGAAGTTCACCGTGAGGCCTTCGTACTGCTTGCCCTGGTAGACGTAGCCGTTGCCCGGGGCCTTGGCGGCTTCCGCGTAGAGCTGCTGCCAGGACTCGGGCTTGGCAACCTTGTCCTTCTGGTAGTAGATCAACCCGGCGTTGGTGAAGAACGGCGAGGCCCAGTACTTGTCCTGGTACTTGGTGGTTTCGACAGTGGAGGGAATGAGACGGTCCTTGTTGGCCTCTACCAGCTTGGTCTGGTCCAGCAGCCAGCCCTGGGAGGCGAACTCTGAAGTCCAGATGACGTCAGTGAGGAAGAGGTCGCACTCGGTGGATTTACCTTCGAGCCGCTGCACAATCTGCGTGCGGGCCTCATCCGTGGTGGCGCCGATCTCGGTGTACTTGGCCGTGACCTTGCCGTTCGCCTTGGTGAACGCCTCCGCTGTGCCCTTGTAGATACCGCTCGCATCCTTGACGCCGCAGATGTTGACGGCGCCGCTGGCATTAGCGCCCGACGCCGGATCGGCAGCTGCCGCTTGTTCCGCACCTTGGGGTGCTGCTCCCCCGCCGCACGCGCTGAGGAGGAGGGCTGCGGCTATTGCGGTCGCTGCCATTGCTTTTCGGTTTCGAGGTGTTGCGGCGTTGTTCTGGCTCTGGAGCGGGAAAGCAGGTCGGTTCAAGTCCACAAGTGGCTCCTTTGGTGGCTGTGGGTGGGTGGCGTTCAGTGCGCGTTTTGACTGTCCCGCGTGCTGAGGGTGGCTTCTTTGCCGGTGGTTCTTATTGATCCGTGGAATCGATTCCAAATATTTCCAAAAGAATCGGCCTTGCGGCCGTGGAATCGATTCCAAAGTAGTGTGACAGTGGTTGCTCGGGGCTGTCAACCCTTTTATTTCGTGGAGTCCCGGATGACGAGTTCGTGTGGAAGGAAGGTTCTTCCCTTGCGATGTGAGCCCTCGACGGTCATCCGCTCCAGGAGTTCAGCGAAGGCGACTCGGCCCATTTCGTAGGCGGGTTGGCGGACCGTGGTTAGCTCTGGGACGCACATTTCTGCTTGGGCCGAGTCGTCGAAACCGGCTACGGCAATGTCGTCCGGAACCTTTAGGCCAGCGTCGGTGAGCTCACGGACGCAGCCGGCGGCGACTACGTCGGTTCCGCAGAAGACTGCGTCCGGAAGCTCTTTTGCTTCCAGGAGCTTCTTCGTGAGATTTCGGCCGGCATGGAACCCGAAGTTTCCTTCGCCGAGCAGGATCTGACCTTCTTCCAAGCCTGCTTCCTGGAGTGCTTGGCGGAAGCCTTCCTCGCGCAGCCGGCCAGAGCGGGCTCCCCTATGGGCGAGCATGGCCAGCTTCTTGGCGCCGGTGTCGATCAGGTGTTTGGTGATGTCGTAGGCTGCCTGGCGGTCATCGATGGACACCCCGAATGCCGCCTCGGCGTCGACGATTTCACACACCTGGACAACGCTCATTTGCTCCGCGACAGTGTTCACGTCGTCGTCCGGCATTGTTGGCGAGAAGATCACCAAGCCGTCCACGGAGCCATTCCTCAGCATGTCCACTAGCTGCTGCTCGCGATCGAGGTCTCCATCGGTTGCTGCGATGAGGCTGACGTAGCCGGAGTCCGCGGCGGCATCGCCTACTCCGCGGAAGACTTCGCTGATCACGAGGGAGTCGAGGTTCTTGGCTAGGGCGAGGACGCGCATGGTTCGGTCTCTTCTTAGGTCTCGCGCCGAGGCTAGAGGGCGGTAGCTGAGCTCCTTAATGGCGGCGTTGACCTTTTCCTTGGCCGCCTCGCTAACAGCCGGGCTCCCGTTCAAGACGCGCGACACCGTCCCCACGGATACACCCGCAGTCCTGGCGACGTCTTGAACTGTCGGCCGAGCCATTCGATTGTCCTTTCGCGGGCAGTGACGATGGTCCTTGCCGCCACGCCACTGCCGTGCCCGCGGCATTCCTCAGCATAGCTGGAAGCGTTGGGCCGGCTTGCTCTCATCCTTTCGGGTTTGTTGAACTCTGCCTGCCCTTGGTGCCCTGTCAACAACTTCCCTACTCGATGAGCTTTTTCCTCCCGCCTAGGCTATTGCCGGTTCTGGTGAAGCGGTTTCGTAACCCTGGCGCGCCGCGACCAGTGCTGCCACCAGTTCATTGCGATATTCAGGTGCCGCTGAAGGCCACGACAACGCTACGTGCAACAACTCGGCCGCTGCATCGTTCAGGCGATCGAAGGCTGCAAGGAAACCTTCAGGATCTTCACAAGCATCGGGTTTCAACATATCGGCTAAACGCAGAGCAAGGGTTCCAAGAAAATGAGGCCAAGACCAGATTTCTTCAGCCAGGTCGCGGTGGTTCAATTCCATGCGCCACCGTACAACTGCGGCGTCAGCCTGCAGGACTAGCTCTTCGATGGCCTCACGTCCATGTTCGAATTGCTTCACGAATGCGTTACCGACGGAAACGAGAGCTGTTATGGCCTCACGTTCTCGCTGCCGGGAAGCCTCAGCCGCTTGGACCGCAAGCTGCAAAGCGACGTCCTCGCGTTGTGCCTCCAGTTGCTTGTTCAGCTCAACTTTCCGCCGATGATCTGCAAGCTGAGTCGCCGTATAGTTCTGCGACAGCTGTATCTGAAACAGATTTCGTTGAGTTCTGATCGTCTTGACGATGGCGAAGGCAGCAACCGCGGCACCTACCAACGCCTCAATCGAACCATTCCACATTGCGACCCATGTGCCGCAAGATATCCAGAGCGCTTCACCACAGACAATCAAATCCATTCAGGGATCATACGTGCGTCCTACAACCATCCCTAAACCACTATTGCTCGGCTAGTCAGGGTCCGTGACAATGTGCCCCTAACGGTTGATCAGGCTGCGGCGGACCTCAGCAAATCCTGATTTAGAACACCCAGCTGCCGACGAAGCCGTTGCCAACCTGGAGGTACACCGGTCTCCGGCGGAAGACACTCCCGAATGCTCCTAAAAACTAACTAAACACTCCGACTGGCGACCGGGGCCCTGAACCCATGGAGGAAGATGACACACGACATCTGTCGGCACACGGCCATCCCACGATTCATCGCTCTGGGTCGCGATTTGAGTATCTGCTGCATGCAAGGCCCAGCAGCTGTCCAGCTTCATAGGCAGTAGTTGTAAGAACATCGCTGTTTCCACGTAATTCAGAGCGAACCACGCCCACGTTCAACTGGGCGGGCACAACTCGCTGAAGGCCAGACTTGCCCAGCGCTTTCCATGTGCAAAGCCGCTGCACATTTGGATTCATCAAAACGCAGTGCGCACCAAGGAACACTTCTGCCGGATCTCGGGTGCAGGAAGTGAAATCAGGAATGAATAGTCTCCGAGGTGTGCCAATCTATCGTCTACTCCCCCACTCTCGGCCTAATCTGTGCCGCGGTTCTGATGTCAGCAATAGTTACGTCTCTGGCTTGGAGAGACCTTCGCATCTGATTGAATACGGGGGCTTCGCCCCATGGGTCGGTAATCGAGAGAATGGCAGCGAAAGGAATCCCTTCTTCCGGTATGGCAAACCCACTCCTAGACAGCGGCTCAATGACCAGCCGGAATTGCGACGAGGTTCCAACACCGGCCTTTTGGGTTTTCCGTGACCATTTTTTCACGGATCCCCATTTCTGGCCTTCCCTTACCCTCTCGCGTTCAAGACCGGATGATCCCCTCGATTTGAAGAAGCCTTCATATGAGAGCTCCCCAGTATCGATATCGAGCTTCTCTTGCCTCAGATAGGCCTCTAGATTTACGCGCACGGTCTCACTTCCGTATTTCATGTCGAGAGGCGGCCTGTAGACCAACGTAAGCGTGGCTGCTCCGGCGCACTTCCCGCCCTGCCGGACAAGCGCTTGCGGCCATTGGAAATCGAAGGTTAGAGCCTTCTTGGTCTTGAGCTGCGATTCGAATACAAGAGTTATTGAATGGTCATCAGTCAGGAGGATCTGATCGGAAGTCTGCGGTATGCCAAACCCCACAAAATCCCTAGCCACGTGCGCAAGCTTTGCATGCTCCATATGCAAGGGGGCAACGGCACCATGCACGGCCAATGCCGTCAACGTCTCACGCTTAACTGCGCCAGAAATTTTGTGTTCTATATGTCCGAGCGTTTTCGCGACGAAAGGTGCTGCGTAGCTGGTGCCGCAGCCAGAAACCACGAGTCCTGTGGCATCAAAAGATTGCAATTGGTTAGTGCTGTCTGCAGCGCCACCCAGATGACAGAGATCGGGTTTGCTCCCCATCGCTAGACCCGGGCCACGTCGAGTGTAAATACTCGGGACGAGCTGGACGGAGGTATCCCGGCGAGGATCTAATGCTCCAACAACAATTGATCTAATGCTGTCCGCTGGCTGATGAAGACGATCGGCACCTGGGTAAGGGTAGTTGGCCAACATTTCCAGGGCTTGGTCCGCCTTAAGCGGCCACGGCGATCGAAACAAAGGTTCAGAGAGGTTTCCAGCTGACACGACGAACACGACATCATGTTTATCCGCAATATCGTCGAGTCGAGCAGCAAATGGACTGTATGTATCATTCCGAACAAGTTCATTTAAAACCAAAGACATGTTGAAGACCCGAACGCCTGACTTACTCGCCTCCTCTACCTCAAAGTCGAGCTGCTCCAGAAAATCCATAAACCCATTAGGATAGGCTTCAGCCCATGATTGTTCATCCGTGATGTGTAGGCCCAAATCGAAAATTCTGCATGCGCTCTCAGCCACCTCTGGTTGGGTGTTTAAAAATCCAGCGTCTGCAACCAAACCTCCAATAAATGTCCCGTGACTCGTGTCCCTCGACTCTGGATCACCGGCAACTACACGTCCAACTACCCAGGGCGCCAAAGCATCTATATCCGACACGCCAGTATCCACAATGCCAATAATCGGATAATTTGCGTCGGTACGCGGTGGTACGAAGTAGGGCGCGCCATTCGACTCACTTGGCGACGTAACAACACGCGTTTGTTCAATGATCGGAGGGAGCCAGACCTTACGTACGTAGGGTTCGCTGTCGAGAACCGCTATAACATCCCTTAAGACCTCCGAGGAACGTGATGCTCCCTGGGAATCCATGCCTAAACGGAGGAAACCTCTTTCACTCCACCAATCGCTAGCTTCAGTTAGCAACAAGGAAGGGTGGACTTCGAGCAGGCGGCGCTGGAATACGACCATCTCCCGGGCCTGTCGATCGTCGCTGGCATGGTCCTTTTGCGTCACAGGGATGAACATCTGGATCAGAAGGTATCCGCCTGAACGAGGGTCGCTCAACCAACTGGCAGCTGCGTCTAGCGAAAAGTCTCGTCGATCGCTGGGACCATAGGGGGTTACCTTCGCCACGGCGCCGACTTCACTCCGGAGACGGCTCGGATTGGGTTTTAACTTTCCATTCCGGTCTAGTTTTCGACGTGTTTCCGGTTCAGCCTTAGAAACGTTGTTGATCACGGTATCTACGGCGGCCGGCGTGAGCTCGACCAAAAGCTCACCAAAATCGGACACCCCTTGAATGGGCGTGGCATCCGCCTTGAGAAGTATTTGCGTTGGCCTGTGAGATTTGGCAAGGGCTGCAGTCCTGAGTTCAACCCGTGCGAAGCCGGCAGAACGCCCTGACGAGGCAATGGATGCCTTCGTCGCAGCGAACTGGCTGATTAGATCAGCTTTGTGGACGGCAAACTGCTCATCACGTTCGGCGTAGAAATCAGTCTTAGAACCACCGGGATTTATCTGCTGGTCGTCCACAAAGTTGCCACTGTTCAGGACTATCTGAATTGGGTTATGAGCCACAATTCACCTACTTCCGTGTCCAACGACTGATCGTCGATTGAGTAGTGTTAAAGAGCCGAGCGAGGGACTCCTGAGTGAACTTTATCTCCAAGTCAGTGCTCAACTGTCGAGCAAGTCCCTCCGCGCCATCAACGAACAATGCCTGTCGGGGAGAATCCGCAGGGTCGGCACTAAGTAGAGAGTTGACTTTCAAAGCTTCGAGAAGTGAGTCTCTACCAACCGCATTCATAACGAGATGTCTCTTGACGGAGTTACAGAGAGTTTCGATCTCTGCGCCAGTCTTGTTTTCAGTGAGCCAAGCCAGAAAGTCGATATCAACTTCCTCCGCAGCCACACCGTTAAGGAATCGGGATATCATCTGGCGTCTGGAATCTATTCCGGGTCGAGGGATTGCTACACGTGCATCGAAGCGCCGCCATATTGCCGCATCAAGTAGATGTTCGTGGTTGGTGATGGCGATTGTGAAGCCTCGATCCCGACGATCATCCAGGCATTGAAGCAAGGTGTTAACAACTCGCTTTATTTCACCCAGTTCATGTGGGTCATCGCGGATCTTCGCTACCGCATCAAACTCATCCAAAAGCAGGATGCACTCATATCGATTTGCGAACTCGAATAGGTTTGCAATATTTCTGGCGGTCGTTCCCAAAAATGACGAAATCAAGCCATCCAAGCGTGCCGTCACCAGCGGGACGCCCATGCGGTCAGCTATGACCTTGGCGAGCGCCGTTTTTCCGGTGCCTGGGGCCCCGTAGAGTAGCAGGTTCAAGGGAGGGCGGATACCCGCGTCGATGAGCATAGATGCGCTCTGCCATTCAGCGACCAGCGCCTCAATCGCCTTGCTAAGCGGGGCGTCGAGAATCGGTTCCATTCCCCGCTCGAATTCTCCTGGAAACAGCGTCGTCGCCAGCGGCGCGCCTGACTCCTTGTCGACTGGGGGTTGAACGGACCGTGACATGCGTTCAGTGTCAGCGGACGCTAGTACAACCCGCGTGGGCGCCAGCGAATCTGTTGCTTTCTTAGCTGTGAGCACGCGCGAAAGTGCATCCGCCTGATCCGCGTTCCCCTGTTCCGTCAGGGCATCTCGGAGCTTGCCAATGTTTCGTGTCAATGTCTGACTCGGCGACCGCATGGCCGTACGGCAAATCGCTAGGACGGTAGGAAAGTTCTCCACGTTCACTCTCTAACATACGAGGGAGGATTCATCAATATGATGCACACTATCACGAGTAAATATTGACTTCAACGAATATTTTTTGTTCTCATGCGCATAAAAAGTTATGCAATCACGGTTTCGGTTCGCTTCTCCGCCTGTAGTCCACGGTCGCGGTGTGCCTACCAGCTCTCTACGTTCTGGAATACTGGGCCAGTGAGCGGAGCGGACATCGACAATCAAGTGATGAGCGTCCTTAGGGACCTCGATACTAAGGATCATTTTTCGATCCTGCTAGGCGCTGGCGCTTCTGCTGGAGTCGGACTGCCAGACTGGAATTCACTCTCGAAACGTCTTCTCATCCTTAGCGGCGCCATCGATGATGACCAAACAGCCACGGCGTTTTTGGCGGCTCAGGATCCTGCCCTCGCTGCCGAGGCAGCGAAGTCCTCATCTGCAAAGTGGGATGACACACTCATCGATGCGCTTTACGGCGGCTCGGTGGATGAGCCAGAGCCAGGGGCATTGCATCTCGCCGCCGCGGCGCTTGCACTTCAGCACCCCCCGGGTGCCGTTGAACTTTTCACGCTGAACTTTGACTTACTGATTGAGCGGGCAATCGAAGAGGTTGCTGACGAAGTCGGCAAAACGGTATCGCTATTTACGCGCACGAAGGGGATGCCGCGGGGTAAACCTTCCGACTTTGAGGTCCATCATCTTCACGGTGCCTTGGATCCCATCACCCGGGAAGCGAAGGATATTGTCCTAACGTTATCCGAGTTCAGTGCGCTGGTCGTGGAACAGCATCCGTGGCAGGCGACTGCTTTGGACAACGCACTTCAACGAGGGCCCTTGATTCTCGCGGGAACGTCATACCGGGACGCAGACATTCGCTCGTGGCTTCACGGTCTAAGTACTGCCACAAAGGACCGGGTGGTCGTTTTCCTGGCACGGCAAGGCCTTGGACTTAATAAGACCCAGTTTGAGAAGGTCCAAGAAGCCTTGGAGCAGCAGTGGGTCGCAATCGGAGTGCAGCCAGTTATTACCCAAGACTACGCCGATGCAGCCCAAGCGCTGAAGGAACTCCCGCATCTCGAAGCAACCGACTATCTGCCGCCCCGCCAGCGTTCGCGGAACCTATGGGAGAGTTGCCTTGCCGATTTCGAAGCACTTCAGATCCAACACTCAGCTATCCTTGAGAGTCATCTTGAGGATCTCATAAACGCCGTCGGGGCTCCCGCGAATCTTGTGCTTTGGCTTTGCGACGGGGACAGTTCAGCGGTTCGTTGGTCCGCTCCAGATCGGATCTACAAGGATCCGGGTTCGCTGCGCAAGGTTCCAACAGGCCACGATAGTCCTTGGATTGTCGGCAAGTGCCTGGGAAGCAACGAGGTCATGGCGGAGGATTTGAACGAGCTATCTGACAGCGTTCGCCGTTGGAAACACGTGATTGCGCTTCCAATCACAGTAGAGCGAGACGGCGGTCCTGCATTCACCTACGCTGCAATCACTGCGGCTCTGTCTGAACCACCGGAGGCTTCTCTGCTTGATGCCTGGCTCTCAGCGCTAGGCATAATTGCAGGAGACTGGTCAGACAGACTTAGCGCTCTTTGATACCCATCCCCCTTAGGGTTCCGTCGCCGAAGGTTGTCAGGTAAATGTCAGCCACTGGATGTACAGTGTTATTGATTGGAGGAACCACGATGAAGTCCACGGACAAGACTGCAGTGCAGGAACTAAGCAAAGGTGTGTACCGGCTCACCGCGGCTGGCAATCGCAGCGCTTTGACGGGTAGGTTCACGTCTTCCAAGAGAGCCAGTCAGGTACAAGTAAGCTCTGTTCCGTCCCGCACCACACCTCGGGAAGCGTCTCCCAAAAAGTAAACTGCTAACACCAACGGCGGCAGTCTAGGTTTCCTCGATGTCGAGAGACTGTTCGTTAGCATAGAGTCAGCGTCTGTTCTAACAGTTATGAAGGTGACTTCCGTAGCGACCTGAACCTACTCTGGTGAGGTCTGCGCCGAAGTCGGTGACAAGCATATGGCTCGCTCATCAATACGTGGGGCGGCCGTTGCCGTCGTCCCAAGTCTATGGTCTTCTCGAACCTACCTGCCCGATTCAGCGCGATCCACAATCGGATACGCCGTTCCCGTTAAGGACAGGAAAACAAAGTCCCGCTGAGTCCACCGAAGTTGGCGAAGCCAGCGATTGATCGAAGCTTCGAACAGACTATGCTCCGCCCAAAGCTTGTGTTTAGGTGGGAAGAGCCCGCGATAGGGTTTCCAGGGGCATGCAGCAGTGGTAGGACTTACACCCTGTTCTTCCTCCATAACGTTTAGCCCCATGCAGAGGCTCTCGACTCGTCTGTGGTTCGAAGCTGGGCCCTCCCGCCGCAGTCTTCGTCGAGACGTCTTAGTTGGGTTGCCGCTTCAGGGATATCTCGGCAGCATGAATGGTTTACCGTTCCACCTTTTCAGCTTCTGCACCCGGCGCGGGTATTCCAGGTGCCCGGGGATGGACCTAGTCATTTCAAGCCAGTTGGCACTCCGTCGGCGTCGCGGAGCACGTTGCGCGAGCGGTTCCGCGACGTCGATGCCCTCGTCCATTTCAACGCGCCAATGGCATCCCGGTCCAGCCGTGGCAGGTGGACTGGCTGCTAACCACTTCAGCATGTATATGTCCCGAAAGAACTAATCGATTCCGACTCTGCGCATCGGATTCGACCAACTGGAGTGGCTTGACCGCGGGTCTTCAACGTCGTTATCCGTAGTGGAGGCCGCTGTCCCATTGAAACGCGACGGTTCTTGGCCGGGGAAAGGGACGTTCCGCGCGCCACTTTATGCGCAGCTAAGGCATACCCGCAGGCACTTTAGTATCCCAAACCCCACCTCCCCAACCCACCCCCTTGACTCCCACCCCCACCTTACCTAAACTTTTCATAAAGCAGAATCTAAATTCCACAAAGCGGAAACGAAGCCAAGAACCAGCAGGCCAAGCCAAGCAACCCCGGAAGATGGATCAAAGCCCCTCCTCGGAAGGACCTACGATGACGTACACAGTGAACTGCTCCATCCTCCTGACGGAGCTGCCCTTGCTCGAGCGCCCCGCCGCCGCGAAGGCAGCCGGTTTTGACGCCGTCGAGTTCTGGTGGCCCTTCGCCACTTCGGTTCCCACCGACAAAGAGACAACAGAGTTTGAAACAGCCATCAAGGATGCCGGCGTTCAGCTCACGGGCCTGAACTTCAACGCCGGCAACATGCCCGGCGGAGACCGCGGCCTGGTTTCCTGGAAGGGACGTTGCTCCGACTTCAAGGACAACATCGACGTCGTAGTCGGCATCGGTGAGCGCCTCGGCTGCAAGGCCTTCAACGCCCTCTACGGCAACCGCCAGGACGAGTTCACCCCTGAAGAGCAGGACGAACTCGCAGCAAAGAACCTCGCCGCAGCAGCCGAAGGCGTCGCCCGCATCGGCGGCACCGTCCTCCTCGAACCGGTCAGCGGCGCACCCAAGTACCCGCTCCTTACCGCCGAAGACGCACTCAAGGTCATCGCCCGCGTCAAGGCAGAATCCGGCGCACAGAACATCAAGCTCCTCGCCGACTTCTACCATCTGGCAGTCAACGGCGACGACGTCGAATCCGTCATCGAGAACCACGCCAAGGACTTCGGCCACATCCAAATCGCCGACAACCCCGGCCGCGGCGCTCCCGGAACCGGCACACTCCCCCTCGGCGAATGGATCGCCCGCAGCCGCGAACTCGGCTACGACGGCTACATCGGCCTCGAGTACAAGGAACCGCAGGAAACGGCCTTCAGCTGGGCCATCCGCCAGCGCGCCAACGCCAACTAAGCATCCAGCACACCTGAGCTAAAAAGACTTTCAGAAAGAGAACCACAATGAGCAACGTTGCAGTCATCGGACTCGGAATCATGGGCCTTCCCATGGCCATCAACCTCGTCAAGGCCGGCCACACGGTCACCGGTTTCAACCGCAGCCAGGACAAGATCGACAAGCTCGTCTCCGAGGGCGGGCAGGGTGCCACCAGCATCGCGGACGCAGTCAAGGACGCCGACGTCGTCATCACCATGGTCCCGGACTCCCCCGATGTTGAGGGCGTAGTCAGCGGCAAGGACGGCGTCTTCGCCAACGCGAAGAAGGGCACCCTCTGGATCGACGCATCCAGCATCCGCCCGGACGTCGCCAAGCGCCTCTCGGACGACGCAGTAGCAGCCGGCATCCGCCCGCTCGACGCTCCCGTATCAGGTGGCGAACAGGGCGCCATCGACGCCGTCCTCTCCATCATGGTCGGCGGCGAGGCAGCTGACTTCGAGGCAGCACAGGATGTCCTCAACGCAGTGGGCAAGACCATCGTCCACGTCGGCCCGTCCGGCTCCGGTCAGACCGTCAAGGCAGCAAACCAGCTGATCGTAGCCGTCAACATCCAGGTCCTCGGCGAGGCCATCGCCTTCCTCGAGGCCTACGGGGTAGACACCGACGCAGCACTGAAGGTCCTGGGCGGCGGCTTGGCCGGCTCCAAGGTCCTCGACCAGAAGGGTCAGAAGATGCTCGACCGCAACTTCGACCCCGGCTTCCGCCTGGCCCTCCACCACAAGGACCTCGGCATCGTCACCTCCGCAGCCCGCGAAGCCAACGTCGCTGTCCCGCTCGGCGCAGTCGTCGCCCAGCTCGTCGCCGCAACCGTCAACCAGGGCGACGGCGGCCTCGACCACTCGGGCCTCTTCAAGCAGGTCCTCCAGCTCAGCGGCCGCAAGTAGCAGCCCGGCGCTAAGGCGCCAATAAGCAACACAGCAGGGAACCCGCCGTCGTACTTAAACGACGGCGGCTCCCTCACCACACCCAAAAACACCACAGACTTCGCCCGTCAGGGCAAAAAACAAGGAGTACACCATGGCAAAGATGCGCACCGTTGACGCGGCCGTAGCCATCCTGGAAAAGGAAGGCGCAACCGAAGCTTTCGGTCTGCCCGGCGCAGCGATCAACCCCTTCTACTCAGCAATGCGCGCTCACGGCGGCATCCGCCATACGCTGGCCCGCCACGTTGAAGGCGCCAGCCACATGGCTGACGGCTACAGCCGCGCAGCTGATGGCAACATCGGCATCTGCATCGGCACGTCGGGCCCCGCTGGCACGGACATGATCACCGGCCTGTACGCAGCCCAGGCTGATTCCATCCCCATGCTCTGCATCACCGGCCAGGCTCCGGTTGCCAAGCTGCACAAGGAAGACTTCCAGGCTGTGGACATCGAGTCCATCGCCAAGCCGTTGACCAAGTTCGCCATGACCATCCTGGAGCCGGGCCAGGTTCCGGGCGCCTTCCAGAAGGCCTTCCAGCTGATGCGTTCGGGTCGTCCGGGCCCGGTTCTGTTGGACCTGCCCATCGACGTTCAGATGGCCGAGATCGAGTTCGACATCGACGCCTACGAGCCCCTGCCCATCGAGAAGCCCAAGGCTTCCCGCAAGCAGCTGGAAAAGGCACTGGACCTGCTGACCGCATCCCAGCACCCGCTGATCGTTGCCGGTGGCGGCATCATCAACGCCGGCGCTTCCGCCCAGCTGGTTGAGCTGGCCGAGATCCTGAACGTTCCGGTTATCCCCACGCTGATGGGCTGGGGCGCCATCCCGGACGACCACCAGCTGATGGCCGGCATGGTTGGCCTGCAGACCTCGCACCGCTACGGCAACGAGACCTTCCTGCAGAGCGACTTCGTGATCGGCATCGGCAACCGTTGGGCCAACCGCCACACTGGCGGCCTGGACACCTACACGGCTGGCCGCAAGTTCGTGCACATCGACATCGAGCCGACGCAGATCGGTCGCGTTTTCTCCCCGGACTTGGGCATCGCGTCCGACGCCGGTGCGGCGCTGGATGGCTTGATCGAGCTGGCACGCGAACGCCAGGCAGCCAAGACCCTGCCGGACTACTCGGGTTGGGTTGCCGAGTGCCAGGAGCGCAAGGGCTCCCTGCACCGCAAGACCAACTTCGACAACGTGCCCATCAAGCCGCAGCGCGTGTACCAGGAGATGAACAAGGCCTTCGGCCGCGACACCACCTACGTGTCCACCATTGGCCTGTCGCAGATCGCCGGCGCACAGATGCTGCACGTGTTCGGTGCCCGCAAGTGGATCAACGCAGGCCAGGCCGGCCCGCTGGGTTGGACCGCTCCGGCAGCCCTGGGCGTTGTTCGTGGAACCCCGGACGCCACAGTTGTTGCCCTGTCCGGTGACTACGACTTCCAGTTCATGATCGAGGAACTGGCCGTAGGCGCGCAGTTCAACCTGCCGTACATCCACGTTGTGGTGAACAACAGCTACCTGGGCCTGATCCGTCAGAGCCAGCGCGGCTTCAACATGGAACAGAACGTTTCCCTGGCCTTCGAGAACATCAACTCCCCGGAGACCAACGGCTACGGCGTGGACCACATCAAGGTTGCCGAGGGCTTGGGCGTCAAGGCCATCCGCGTTGAGGACCCGAACGACCTGCCTGCCGCTTTCGACAAGGCCAAGGCTCTGATGGGCGAGTTCAAGGTTCCCGTGGTTGTTGAAGTGATCCTGGAAAAGATCACCAACATCTCCATGGGCGTTGAGATCAACGGCGTGAACGAGTTCGAAGAGCTGGCAGAGACCGCGGCGGACGCACCCACCGCGATCCTGACCAAAGCGTAAGTAACAGTAAAAGAAGGGAGGCACCGGAATGCGTGTTGTCATCGCCCCGGACAAATTCAAGGGCTCGCTGTCCGCGCCTGACGTCGCCGAGCACCTGGCAACAGGACTGCTGGCGGGATACGGGCACAACGGCTTTGAAGCAACACGCATTCCGGTGGCCGACGGTGGCGAAGGAACCATCGACGCCGCCATCGGCTCCGGCTTCACCCGCCGGACCACCACGGTCACCGGCCCGCTCGGCGAACCAGTGAAGGCCGACTTCGCGGTGCGGGACCAGGAAGCTGTCATCGAAATGGCGGCAGCTTCCGGTCTCGCCCTCCTCCCGGACGGCCCAACATCTGAGACAGCGAAAACCGCAACCAGCATCGGCACGGGCGAACTCATCCGCGCCGCGCTGGACCTCGGCTGCCGCAAGATCATCCTGGGTGTGGGCGGCAGCGCCAACACCGACGCCGGCGCTGGAGTCCTGCAGGGCCTCGGCGCAGTGTTCCTGGATGAGAACGGCAACGAGCTTCCCGGCGGCGGTGCCGCCTTGGCACAGCTGAACAGCATCGACTTCTCCAACTTCGACGTCCGCGTTGAGGCAACGGAGTTCGTGTTGGCGTCCGACGTCGACAATCCCCTTTTGGGGGCCAGCGGAGCACCAGCCATCTTCGGTCCGCAGAAGGGCGCGACGCCGGACGACGTCACCTCGCTCGACGCGGCACTCAGCCACTTCGTCGACGTCCTCGCAGCCACAACCGGGCAACACGCCAAGTACGCAGCCAAAGCAGAAGGCGCCGGAGCAGCAGGCGGCGTTGGCTACATTGCCATCGCGGCACTGAAGGCTGAGCGCCGGCCGGGCATCGACGTCGTACTTGAGTTCACTGAGCTGGAAAACAAACTGAAGGGCGCCGACCTGGTGATCACCGGCGAAGGCAGCCTGGACGAACAAAGCCTCCTGGGCAAGACCCCCATGGGCGTCTCCCGCGCGGCCGCGAAAGCCGGAATACCGGTGATCGCAGTCTGCGGCCGGACTACCCTGAGTGCGGAGCAACTCACCAATGCCGGATTCCACACGGTCCACGCCCTGACACACATGGAAAACAACGTCCAAAAATGTATCGCTGAAGCAGGTCCGTTGCTTGAACAATTAGGGAAGCACATAGGCGTGTACGTGGCGGAACGGACCGGCAACCCCGACAATAAGGAGTACCTCAATGTCTGAAGCAATCGGCGCTTACGACCTCGTCATCCGGGGCCGGCGCATCCTCACCACCGCCGGCATTGCACCCCGCGAAGTGGGCATCCGTGACGGCGTGATCGTCGCCATCGAACCGCTGGGCAACGGCCTGACGGGCGCCGAGGTCATCCACCTCGCAGACGACGAGACCCTCATCCCCGGCCTGGTGGACACCCACGTCCACGTCAACGAGCCCGGCCGCACCGAGTGGGAAGGCTTCGCCTCCGCCACCCGTGCAGCCGCAGCCGGCGGCGTCACCACCATCATCGACATGCCGCTCAACAGCATCCCGCCCACCACCAGCGTGGACGGCCTGGAGCAGAAGCGCGTGGTGGCCAAGGACCAGGCGTTCGTTGACGTCGGATTCTGGGGCGGCGCCATCCCCGGCAACAAGTCGGACCTCCGCCCGCTCCACGACGAAGGCGTTTTCGGCTTCAAGTGCTTCCTCCTCCACTCCGGCGTGGACGAATTCCCGCACCTGGACGCGGATGAGATGGAAGAGGACATGAAGGAACTTAAGTCCTTCGACTCCCTCATGATCGTCCATGCCGAGGACTCCCACGCGATCGACCGCGCCCCGCACCCCGGCGGCGACCACTACGAAACCTTCCTCGCCTCCCGCCCCCGCGGTGCCGAGAACAAGGCCATCGCCGAGGTCATCGAGCGCGCACGCTGGACCGGCGCACGCGCCCACATCCTGCACCTCTCCTCGTCCGACGCGCTGCCCATGATCGCGTCGGCAAAGCGCGACGGCGTCAACCTCACCGTTGAGACGTGCCCGCACTACCTGACCCTCATGGCCGAGGAAATCCCGGACGGCGCCACCGCGTACAAGTGCTGCCCGCCCATCCGTGAAGCCTCCAACCGCGAGCTCCTCTGGAAGGGCCTGCAGGACGGCACCATCGACTGCATCGTCTCGGACCACTCCCCCTCCACCCTTGACCTCAAGGACCTGGAAAACGGCGACTTCGCCGTTGCCTGGGGCGGCGTCTCCTCCCTCCAGCTGGGCCTGTCCCTGATCTGGACCGAAGCACGGCACCGTGGCATCTCCCTGGAACAGGTTGTGGCCTGGATGTCCGAGAAGCCTGCTGCCCTGGCCCGCCTGCACAACAAGGGCCAGCTCGCCCTCGGCTACGACGCCGACTTCAGCATCTTCGCCCACGATGACGCGTTCGTGGTGGACGTGAAGAAGCTCAAGCACAAGAACCCGATCACTCCGTACGACGGCCGCCCGCTCTCCGGCGTGGTCCGCAAGACCTTCCTGCGCGGCTCGGAGATCGACTTCCAGAACCCGGGCGGAAAGCTGATCCGCCGCGGCAACGTTTAGGACATATCGCCATGGCAGTACAGGCCTACGGCCCGCCGCCGGCACGGTACCCCGGACGCCAGGGAGCCGGACGACCCATCACGGGACGTCCAGCCTCCGCCCGTCCGGGAACTGCGCGGCAGCAAGGCCAGAACGCTACGGGTCTGAGTGCACGGGGCCTTGCCCTTTGGGTCAACCCGGCCGAGGGCGATCCCGTAGACCCTGAAATTTGGGACCGGGCAGCGCGCCTTGTGCTGGCCCGGGCCATGAAACTTGCTCCGGAGGCGGAAGTCCGCATCTGGCCCGCCATCGGGGCAGAACACTCCGGCGTCGGCGACACTTCCTGGGGCGGCACTCCGCAGGAAGCCGCCGACGCCGGTAACCACCCTCCACAGTCGGGTTCGATGGCGCTGGCCGAGGCTCTCGCCGCCGCCCGCGCCACGGCAGAATCCGACGGCGGCGACCACCCCTCCGAGGGCGGCAGCACCGCCGTCGAGCCCGTAACGTTGGCAGCCCGGCGCAGCCAGCTTGCAATCGACCTCGCTGCTGAAGTAGTGCTCCTTGACGGCAAGCCCGTTGCCTTTACTGGCATGGAATACAAGCTGCTGCGCTACCTGGTGGTGAACTGCTCGCGGGCAATCGGACGTGAAGAATTGCAACGCTTCCTGGAGTCATTTGACCTCCCCGGCGCGGCTTTTCGCTCGATCGACGTTTATGTTGGAAGGGTGCGGCGGAAGCTCGGCTCCGCCCGTTATACGGTTGCCACCGTCCGTGGTGGCGGCTACCAGTTCGTGCCTGGCCCATATGCCACCGTGCGCGGACCTGCGGAATACAGCATCTAGCGACGCTGTTCTGTCCAGAGGCACAACTGTCCTGACAGTCCGCCCTGAATGACCATTGCTGGCTACGCGTCAGTGTGAAATTGCCGGCAACCGCCGGTTGAATGTAAAGGATCGCTATGGCCCAGAAACTCCTCGTCGGAACGCAGGCACCGGATTTTGCGCTTCTCGACGCCGACGGCAACAAGGTCTCGCTGTCCGACTACCGCGGACGCAACGTCATCGTTTACTTCTACCCGAAAGCCGCCACCCCCGGCTGCACCACCGAGGCCTGCGACTTCCGCGACAACCTGGCCAGCCTTCAGGGCAAGGGCTACGACGTCATCGGCATCTCCCCCGACGCCCAGGAAGCACTGTCGTCTTTCTCCGGCGACTTCGAGCTGACCTTCCCGCTGCTCTCAGACGAAGACCACTCCGTTGCCCTGGCCTACGGCGCCTGGGGCGAGAAGCTGGTCAACGGCGAGATCGTTGAAGGAATCGTCCGCTCCACCGTTGTCCTCGACGGCGACGCCAAGGTGAAGCTGGCCCAGTACCAGGTGAGCGCACAGGGCCACGTCCAGGCCCTCCGCGAAGAGCTGGGCGTCTAACCCTCTCTCACATCCCACCGGTTTTCGGCGGTTCCTCTCCCACATCCCGCCGGTTTTCGGCGGACGCTCTTTCACCTAACTACACAATTCTTGTAACGCCCGCTCACACGAAAGTGAGCGGGCGTTCATGTTGCTTGACCAAACGTGACAAAAAGTCAGCAGCATTAGTTAATGGAGCCATGGTCTCACCTGCGCCCCAGCGTCATGCCGTCGTCATTGAAGATGATGAGGATATCCGCGGCCTCCTCGTTGTTGTCCTTGAGCAGCTGGATTTCATCGTCACGGAAGCCGCAGATGGGTCCACCGGCGTCGAAGCAGTCAAGAACACCAACGCCGAACTGGTCACCCTGGACATCAACCTCCCCGACTTCGACGGCATGGAAGTCTGCCGCCGCCTCCGGGAATTCTCCGACGCCTACATCCTGATGCTCACGGCACGCGCTGATGAATTGGACCGGCTCACGGGCCTGGACACCGGCGCGGACGACTACCTCATCAAGCCTTTTAGCCCCAAGGAACTCCAGGCCCGCATCCGTGCCCTCTTCCGCCGGGCCCGCACCCCCGCCCAGCCCGCGGAAGACCCGCGCCAAACCGACGAACTGGCGCGCGCCGCCGTCGTGCAGCAGAGCCTGCTGCCGCAAGAGAAGGTCCGTCTGGAGGACTTCGACGTCGCCGGTGCCTTCCGGCCGTCGCGCAGCGTTGGCGGGGACTTCTACGACTGGTACCAAACCCCCGACGGCGTCCACCTCACGTTCGCGGACGCCATGGGCAAGGGAATGGGAGCCGCCCTCATCGCCGCGACGGTGCGTGCCGTGATGCGTTCCGTTGCGGAAACGCCAGCCATCGACGCCGCATTCTCCTCCGCGAGCGCCACCATCGCGTCGGATCTGGACCAGTCGGGTTCGTTCGTGACCATGTTCCACGCACGCCTGGACAGCGCCTCGGGCAGGCTCAGTTATATCGACGCCGGACACGGGCTTGGCCTGTACGTTCCGGCTGAGGGATCCGCACACCGGCTCGTCTCGGCAGGGCCGCCCGTTGGAATCCTTGAGGGTCAAACCTGGCCTGCGGCCGAGCTCACGCTCGAGCCGGGTGACTCGCTGGTGATCGTCAGCGACGGCGTGCTGGACGCCCATGATTCGCTCGAAGACTTCGTCCGCAACGTGGAGAAGGCGGTACGGGCCGAGTCGACGTCGGAGGACGTGTGCGCTGCGCTGCTGAACCTGGCCCCGGCCGCCACAGCGGAAGATGACGTGACCGCCGTCGTTGTTCGACGAAAACCTGCACCGCTGCCGGCCGGACTGTAAAGCCACACAGGGGGGATTGTGACTCGTTTCTGGACCCGTTTGATCGTTGTCCTCACCGTCATTCTTGGCGTGAACTACGTTGCCTGGCGGTGGCTGGCTTCGCTGAACTGGGAGGCGTGGTGGATTGCCGTTCCGCTGGTGGTTGCGGAGACGTACAGCCTCATTGATGTGATGCTGTTCGGCTTGACGGTGTGGAACCTGAAGATCCGCAAGGCGCCGCCCGCGGATGCCACGGTGGACGTTTTCATCACCACGTACAACGAGCCTCTGGACCTGGTGATGACCACCGCCCTGGCGGCCAAGGAGATCCGCTGGCCGCACAGCACCTGGATCCTCGACGACGGCAACCGGCCTGAGATGCGTGAACTCGCCGAAGCCAACGGCATCGGTTACGTAACGCGGACCGCGGACTGGACGCCCGACATGCCGCGGCACGCCAAGGCGGGGAACCTGAACAACGCGCTGATGCTCACCTCGGGCGAGTACCTGTTGATCCTCGACGCCGACCAGATCCCCGAGCCGGACATCCTGGACAAGACGCTGGGCTACTTCAACGACGATCGCGTTGCCCTGGTCCAGACTCCGCAGTACTTCGTCAATGTCCCCGCCGACGATCCTCTGGGCAGCCAGGCACCCCTCTTCTACGGACCCATCCAGCAGGGCAAGGATGGCTGGAACGCAGCGTTCTTCTGCGGTTCCAACGCCATCCTCCGCCGGGAAGCCCTCATGCAGCTGGGCCTGGTGGGCTACGTCAAGGCCACGGAACAAAGCATCAAGCGCGCTTTGGCGGCTTCCAGGCAAGCGATCAAAAAGGCCCGCCGCTCCCCGGAGGCCGCGAACCCCTTGGTGGAACAGATGCTCAACGAGGTGGAGGCCGCAACCACCGCCGCCCAGCAGGATCTCGAGGCCCGGGTGTCCCTCAGCGAGATCACGTACCGGGTCCGCCGCAAGGTTGACGACGCCGTGCGGACCCTCGTCGCAGCCGATTTCTCTGCGTTGCAGGCCGACCTTGAGGAAATCGCGGCCATGGAACTGGCCCACGTCGGCGAAGGCGGCGTGACCACCGTGGCGAGTGACGCCGTCGACCGTATGTCCGGCCGCGACTGGTCGCCGCTCGGTGCCCTGGAGTCCGTCCATGCGGTCCTGGACGCCATCTCCGTGGAACGCAGCGACGAAGCCCAGCCGGTCATGCCGCTGGCCACGATCTCCGTCACCGAGGACATGGCCACGGCGATGCGCCTGCACGGACTCGGGTGGAAGAGCGTCTACCACCATGAGATCCTCGCCAACGGACTGGCTCCCGAGGACATCAAGACCATGCTCACCCAACGCCTCCGCTGGGCCCAGGGAACCATCCAGGTCCTCCTCCGCGAGAATCCGTTGGTGCAGCGGAAACTCACGTGGGGCCAGCGCTTGATGTACTTCTCAACGATGTGGAGCTACCTCAGCGGATTCGCCGCCGTCGTGTACTTCGCAGCGCCCATCATTTACCTCACGCTCGGCGTCCTCCCGGTCACCAGCCTCAGCTTCGACTTCTTCATCCGCTTCATCCCGTTCATGGTGGTCAACCAGCTGCTTTTCGTGGTGGCAGGGCACGGGATCCCCACGTGGCGCGGCCAGCAGTACAGCCTCGCGTTGTTCCCCACGTGGATCAAGGCATGTACGACGGCGGCGCGGAACGTTTGGTTCGGCCGTCCTCTCGGGTTCGCGGTCACCCCCAAGGCACGCCAGAGTGGCGGGCCAAGTTGGAGCCTCATCCGTCCGCAGATCATTGTGGCCGTGCTGCTGGCCATTGCCTTGGTGGTGGGCGTTGCACGGTTGTTGACCGGTCTGGCCGAGCCGCTTGGAACGTTGGTGAATGTCGCCTGGGTGGCGTTCGACCTGGTGGTCCTGAGCGTTCTGGTCAAAGCAGTTTTGTACAAGGGTTTTGTGCCTGAAAGTTCCGAAGAAAGGAAGGCAGATGCAGTTTAGCTACGAAGTCAAGGACACCTACGCGGAGGTCAAAAGCGTTGGCCGTCTGAACATGGTGGCCGCCCCGAAGCTCCGCGAGATGGTGAACGCGGTTGTTGCCGGCGGTTCCAGCCGCGTGGTGGTCAACCTGGCCGGCACTGACTTCATGGACTCGTCCGGGCTTGGCGCACTGATCGGCTGCCTCAAGGCCACCCGGCAGGCCGGTGGAGACCTCCGGATCGCAGGCGTCCAGCCGCAGGTGAAGATGGTCCTGGAACTGACCAACATGGACCGTGTCCTCACTGCCTATCCCACCGCCGAGGCAGCGTTCGGCAATGACTGACGTCATCGCCCGCCGCGGCTTTCACGGCCCGTCCAACGAGGAAGCCATCGAGGCCATCCACGGCGAACTGGATTCCTTGTGGGAGGACGCGAACTTCGTCCCGGACATGGACCGGATGACTTTTGCCACCGCCGTGATCGAGGCCGCCGCCAACGTGGTCCAGCATGCGGTTCCGGTGGCAGAGAAACCGGTGGAGATCGACGTCGAGATCAGCGTATGGCCGGCACGATTGGTTGCCCGGGTCAGTGCACGGAACGCCCGCGAGCCGTTTGCCGGGGACATGCAGGCCTCCATGCCCGGTTCCGATGCCGAGTCCGGGCGTGGCCTTGCCTTGATCGAAGCCCTGGTGACAACCGTGACATTCGAACGCCAGGACGGCACCAACACCTGGATCCTCACCCGCGACACCTGACCCTCTATCACATCCCACCCCCTTTCCCCCGCCCCTCTATCACCTCCCACCCTTTTCCCCCGCCCCTCTATCACCTCCCACCCTTTTCCCCCGCCCCTCTATCACCTCCCACCCCCTTTCCCCCGACGCTCTATCACTTCCCGCGCAGGGGGCCTTCTCCCCATGGCCGGACGCACGGCAAGTGTGAAACCATGCGGTGACTGCCGCCGTCGTGCTTCCACGCGCGCGTAAGCAAAACCGAAACTGGGGGAAGAATGCCAAAGACCACCGCCAGGCTGAGCACGTGGACCGTGGCCTGTGTCCTCGCGCTGTCCGCGTGCACCCAAACCCCGAACGGCCCAACAAGCGGCACGCCAACGGCAACACCAACAGCGACCCCCACCCAAAAGCCCGCCTCCGTGGCAGAGAGCTACGCCAAATACGATTCCCTTCGCACCGATCTGGCCGCTGCCTTGGAACAGAAGCTGCCCGGCATCACGTGGAGTACGGACAAAGCCGCCACCCTGGCTAAATCAAACGACGGCCGGTGCATCCTCCAACCGGCGAGCATGAAGAGCAGCGCGGACATTGTGGAGGCGTCGCGAAACTTCGAGGATGTCTTCGCAGCGGGCGACCCCGTCCTGGGGAAGTACGGGTTCCCGGCGTTCGGGGGCACGGACGACGTCCCTGGAGGCTGGCTGGTCGCGCGCAGCACGGACGCAGCAGGTGCCACCGTAAGCATCGAGGCCAAGGGGCCGGCCTACCTGCGCATCACGGTTCCTGTGAACTCAGCCAGCTGCAGCCCCACTGAAATCCTGATCGACTAAACCGGCGGGCCAAGGGAACTTCTAGCCATCGACCCACCCCACGGGGCCGGGATACCGTGACCGTGGCCAACCGCTGCTTGACGTCGGCCACACATCTTTGAAGACATTCACGAGGGGGACGCGATGCCGGGATTCTACGGTGCCGATATCCAGCAGTTAAGGGCACTGGCCAAGACCATGGCCCGGCACTCGGACACAATGAACGCGCTGTCCAAGGAACTCGGGCAACTCATCGCCTCAGCTCCGTGGGACGGCCGTGATGCGATCCAGTTCCGTCAGGCGTGGGATACCGAACACCGGCCGATGCTCCACCGGACGGCCACCACCCTCCAAGCACAGTCCAAGGAACTGGAACGGAACGCGGACCAGCAGGACAAGTCCAGCGCCGCTTCCACCGGATCCGGCGACTCCAGCAGGGGCGACTCCAACCCGCCCGGCGACCCCGGTCCCCTCGATCCGGACAGGCCCGACGTCGATGTCCCCGGCGACGTGCGCAAGGACCCGGACGCCGGGGATCCCGGCGACATCAACCAAGGACAAATCGGCGACTGCTGGCTGCTGGCCGGCATCGGGTCCGTGGCGCAAACCTTGGAACAGCAAGGCAAACTGGACGAGTTCCTCGAATCGCACATGCGGCCGGTCGGCGACCCGCCAACCCACTGGGTGGTCACACTGTACGAGGATGGCGAACCGGTGGAAGTCACGGTGGAGGCCAAGTCCACCGAGGGCGGCGTCCGCGGCGCTGACGGCCAACCCAACTGGTTGTCCATTTACGAACGCGCGGCCGCCGAGCACCTGGGCGGCTCCTACGATGACATCGACGGCGGTTTCAGTAACGACGCCATGGAGCTCATGACCGGCCGTTCCGCGGACAAGGACGGGGAACTCGACCTTGGCTCCATCGAGGAAAAGCTCGCTTCCGGTCAGGCGGTCTCGGTGGGAACCGAGGACGTCAAGGATGACGACTTCGACTGGTTCTGGGAGTCCGAGGAAGTCAACCGCACCGACGTCGTTCCCAACCACGCATACGTTGTGGTGGACGTAAAAACGAACGACGACGGCGAGAAAGTGATCGTCCTGGCCAACCCTTGGGGACCTTCCGGAGGGTACATGAGCGGGGACGACGACAAGAAAGCCGGGACACTGGAACTGACCGAGGACGAGTACAAGGAAAACTTTGATTCCGTGTACTCCGTGGACACCAAGTAGGGATGGCCGTGGAACAGCTCGTAACAGTCAAGCAAGGGACGCAACCCACATTCGATGGCGTGAAGGTGGGCGTCGTGAAGATCGGTGTCGCGGATGGGAAACCCGCCATCCAGTTTTGGATCCGGACCGGCGAACAGGAGCGCAAGCAGGCGTTCCGGGAGGGCCAGTCGACCGCATTGCCGGGTGCCGGAACCTTGAGGATCGTGTCGATTCAGCCGGCCGACGGCGGAACACCCGCCTCCGCGGTTTTGGCGTACGACGCCGGTCAGCTCACCCCGTGAGGTGATAGAGGAACCGGAAAAACCCGTCGGGATGTGATAGAGCAACGGTAGTTGGGGGATGCTCTATCAGATCCCTACACTGACGCCTTCGCCATCGCCTCTTTCAGTGCGCCGAGCACCAACGTTACTGATGCGCTGTTGGCGTTGGGGCCCATCATGCCGATCCGCCAGACGGTGTCCGTGTATTCACCAACACCCGCGCCGATTTCCATGCTGAAGTGCTCCAAAAGGTAAGCGCGGACGGCAGCCGAGTTGACGCCGTCGGGCACTTTGACAGTGGTGAGGCTCGGCAGCCGGGCTCCTTCGGCGGCGAAGAGCTCGAGGCCCATCTCCTGCAAACCTTCCTGGAGCGCGGTCCCGGCAGCGCGGTGGCGGGCCTGCACGACGTCGAGCCCCTCGGCGAGGATGCGGTCCAGCGCCGCTTCGAGACCGGCGATCATGGTCACCGGCGCCGTGTGATGGTATGTCCTCGATCCGGATGCGGCTCCTACGTAACCGCCGAGCAACCCGATTTCCAGGTACCAGGAGCGCGGGTCCTTGACGCGACGTTCGAAGGCGCGGTCCGAGACCGTGAACGGGGAGAGGCCCGGCGGCACGCCGAGGCATTTCTGGGTCCCGGCATATCCGACGTCGATGCCCCAGTCGTCTGCCAAAAGCTCAAGGCCGCCGATGGACGTGACAGCGTCGGTAATCAGGAGCGCGTCTCCTTTGCCTGCCCCGAGGGCGGCGATGTCGGACTGAACCCCCACGGAAGTCTCCGCATGCACAGCCGCGATGACTTTCGGGTGGGGGTGGGCGGACAACACCCGGTCAGCATCCACAGGCTGGCCCCACTCATGGTCCACCCTGACCACGGTGGCACCGCAACGCCGGGCCACCTCGCACATGCGGGCACCGAAGAGTCCGTTCACCGCAATCACTGCCACGTCGCCGTCGGACACGGTATTCACGAACGCCGCCTCCATGCCGCCCGAACCCGTGGCGCTCAACGGCAGGGTCCGGGCGTTCGAGGTTCCCCAGACCGTACGGAGACCCTCGCAGACCCGGTCGAGGCGCTCGATGAAGACAGGGTCCAGATGCCCCAGCACGGGCCAGGAAAGAGCGGCCATCGCTTCCGGGTAGCAGTTGCTCGGACCGGGGCCGAACAGGAATCTGGAAGTCAGGATCTGGGGCATGGAGCAACTCCTTCAACGCAGTTGATGGCCATTCTGCCGCAGCCGGTTGCGTGGAGCGAGCAGCAGGCGCCCTGAAGCGCGGCGCGCGGTCCCGCACCGGCCACAAATGATAAGGTTACTCACTATTATCAAGTCCACCCCCGCCGAGCCGAAGAGGACGAAGATGACCACTGAGGGACGAGAGTCGCAGGACCACGGCGTGCGCGGAGAAGTCCGGCAAGACCGTTATGTGGCCGGGCAGGACCTGACGCGGTGGAAAAGCCCGGTCGGTCAACTCATGGCTGCCACGGCCCAGCGCATCACGACGTTCCTCGGCCCGTATGCCGCACTGGTCATCACCCTGGTCATCGGACTCCTCATCTCCGTTGCCCTGGTTGTCACTTTCGGCGAGGTCTACGAATCAGTGACCGAAGCGGACGGCGTGGCCGGCCTGGACCATCCTGTCCTCGACGCGGCGAAGTCCTTCCGGTCCCCCGCCTTGGATGCAGCCACCACGGCCTACACAAACGTCGGCGGAACGGTGGGAATGCCGTTGATCGCCGTTGGCATCATGATCTTCTTGGCCACCAAGCGGAAGTCGTGGACGCCGGTCATCCTGATGTTGGCCGCCGGACTTGGCTCCTTGCTCCTGACAGTCGCCGGGAAGCCCCTCTTCGGCAGGACCCGCCCGGACCTCAGCGACGCCATTCCTCCGTTTGAACACTCGCCGTCATTCCCCAGCGGGCACTCATTGAACTCGATCGTGATCGCCGGAATCGTGGCATACCTGGTCATCCTGCGCTTGAAGAGCAAGAGGGCACGCATACTGACGATCGTGATCGCATCCGTCTTCTCGCTGACCATGGGATTGAGCCGCGTCTATTTGGGCCATCATTGGCTTACCGACGTGCTGGCCGCGTGGGCGCTGGGCATCGCGTGGCTGTCGCTGGTCATCATGGCTCACCGCCTCTATCTCACGGTGAGGACGCGGCACCACCAAGAGGCAGCGTCTTGACACCGGGCCAAGAACTCAGCTTCACTTATTACGTATGCTGAAATAACAGTTCCATGATGCGGAAGCTTGAAGCAGCACAGCTTCCTCCTGCCCAACAAGCCGGAGTTCCGCATAGCCCACACCATGGATGCCAGCATTAACACGAGGATGACACAAGCATGGAGCTTGCAGTATTCAACAGTGTTGGACGCGACGAGGCCATCAAGGCCCTGACCCCCTGCCTGGATATCAGCCGCTGGGTGGAAACAATCGTCGACGCCCGCCCCTTCGCGAGGGTCGACGAACTGCTCCGCACGGCGAACCAGGCCGCGGATCCGTTCAGCCCCCAAGAGGTCGAATCCGCCCTTGCCCACCACCCCAGGATCGGCGAGCGGCCCAAGGCGCAAACAACCGAAGCGGCCATGTCCCGGTCCGAGCAAGCCGGCGTGGACCCCAACGACGACGGCACAGCAGCCGCGCTGGCGGAAGGGAACCGCGCCTACGAGGAAAAGTTCGGCAGGGTCTTCCTGATCCGCGCGGCGGGACGCAGCGCCAAGGAAATCCTGTCCTCACTGCAGGAGCGCCTCACCCACACCCCTGAACAAGAAGACACAATTGTGGCTGAGCAACTCCGCGAGATCGCACTGCTGCGCCTCTCCGGACTCGTCAGCGAAGGAGCCAACGCATGAGCGTTTCACAGGTAACAACGCACATCCTCGACACCGGTTCCGGCCGCCCGGCGGCGGGTGTCGCCGTCGTACTCTACGTCCGCGAAGGTGAGAACTGGACGCTGGTCGGCAAGGGCCAAACCGATGCTGATGGCCGCATCAAGGACCTCGGACCGGAACGCATTCCGGGCGGGGCGTACCGCCTCAATTTCGCCACGGGCGCCTACTACGACGGCCTGGGCATTGAGACGTTCTTCCCGGAAGTGGACCTGAACTTCACGGTCTCCGACGCCGGCGAGCACTACCACGTGCCGCTGCTCCTGAGCCCGTTCGCATTCTCCACGTATCGCGGCAGCTGACCCGGCGCCGAGTTGACAGTTAATGCCCATGTTTCCCGCAAACATGGGCATTAACTGTCACTTCGGCGAGGAACGGTAGGCTGGAAGGCATGGCTTCCGAGGACACCAACCCCACCCCCAGCAACGAATCACCCGCCCGCCGCGACGTCACGGTCCGCCGGGCACCAAAGTTCGTCCCCTTCATGGTCCTCGGAGCAATCCTCGGTGCAATCGTCGCCGCCATCATCGCTTTCAGCCGCCCCGCCGATCCCGAATTCGACGCCCCCACGGTCTTCGGATTCTTCCTCGTGGCCTGCGCCGGCGGCGGCGTGATCCTCTTCTCCATCCTCGCGCTCATCCTCGACCGCCTCAGCGTCAAGCGCTCAGAGCGGGCTGTGGTGGAAGCCGTTCCGGACTCGGTTCCGGACGAAGGACCAGAGCACGACGGCGACCGCTAAGGGACGCAGCCAGGGCACCTTTTCATGGGGAGCCACTGTGACACGCGCCGCATTTGGCGGACAAATCGCCTGATCGCGCAAGGAAACAGGCCCGGCCGCGTGGTCACAAAACCGGAGCGGGAACTTACCACGGCCGCAACATGAGACAATCGACCAGTGGCACGTGGCGACGGAAAACTTTCTCATGATCTTCTTCCCGGCGAAAAGGGCCCCCAGGACGCTTGCGGCGTCTTCGGGGTGTGGGCTCCTGGCGAAGAGGTAGCAAAACTTACCTATTACGGGCTGTATGCGCTGCAGCACCGCGGACAAGAGTCGGCTGGTATTGCTACCAGTGACGGCAAGCGCATCAATGTCTACAAGGACATGGGCCTTGTGTCCCAGGTCTTCGACGAGACAACCCTCAATACCCTCACCGGGCACCTCGCAGTGGGACACTGCCGGTACTCCACCACGGGTGCCAGTCACTGGGCCAACGCGCAGCCCACCCTGGGCGCAACCGCAACGGGCACGGTGGCCTTGGCTCACAACGGCAACCTGACCAACACCGCTGAGCTCCGGGAAATGATCCTGCAGCGCAACGACGGCCAACTGACCGGTGAAATGAAGCAGGGCAACACCTCGGACACCGCCTTGGTGACGGCTTTGCTGGAAGGCGAAGAGGGCAAGACCCTGGAGCAGACCGCTTTGGAGCTGCTCCCCAAGATCAAGGGCGGCTTCTGCTTCGTCTTCATGGATGAAGGCACCCTCTACGCTGCGCGTGACACGTACGGAATCCGTCCCCTCTGCCTTGGCCGTTTGGACCGGGGCTGGGTTGTGGCCTCGGAACAGTCCGGCCTGGCCACTGTTGGTGCGAGCTTCATCCGTGAGATCGAGCCCGGTGAGTTCATCGCGATCGACGAGGACGGCGTTCGTTCCCAGCGCTTCGCGGAGGCCACCCCGGCCGGCTGTGTCTTCGAGTACGTCTATCTGGCCCGCCCCGACGCCGCCATCGCAGGCCGCTCGGTGTACGAGTCCCGTGTTGAAATGGGCCGCCAGCTGGCCCGCGAGAACACGCACGAGGCGGACATCGTCATTCCCGTCCCCGAGTCCGGCACCCCGGCAGCGGTTGGCTACGCCGAACAGTCCGGCATCCCGTTCGCGCACGGCTTCGTGAAGAACGCCTACGTGGGCCGCACGTTCATCCAGCCTTCGCAGACCCTGCGCCAACTGGGCATCCGCCTCAAGCTCAACGCCTTGGAATCGGTGATTCGCGGCAAGCGCGTCGTGGTGGTCGACGACTCGATCGTCCGTGGCAACACGCAGCGTGCCATCGTCCGGATGCTGCGCGAGGCCGGCGCCAAGGAAGTCCACGTCAAGATTTCCTCCCCGCCCGTCCAGTGGCCTTGCTTCTACGGCATCGACTTCGCCTCCCGCGCAGAATTGATCGCCAACGGAGCCACCATCGATGAGATCTCGCAGGCTATCGGCGCGGACTCATTGGCATACATTTCCGAGGACGGCATGATCGGGGCAACACAACAGCCCCGCGAACGCCTCTGCACGGCCTGCTTCACCGGCAGGTACCCCATCGAGCTGCCGCACGCGGACAAGCTGGGCAAGAACCTGCTGGAACGCACCGATCTTGGCGGGCTTGCGCCTGCTGAGCCCACTGCCGAAGCTGCCACCGATCCGGCCTCCACCGAGGATCCCGCCGAGAAATCGGGTGCCACCGGCTGCGACCCGGGACCGGATGCCGAATTCGAGAACCTCCTGACCGACGCTGATCGTTTGACCGACGCCGACAAGAAAGAGTCCGTATGACCTCCGCATCCCCTGCCGGAACCCCTGAGAACGCCTCCGGCATCACCTACGCTTCGGCGGGTGTCGACGTCGAAGCGGGAGACCGCGCAGTCGAGCTCATGAAGGACGCCGTCAAGGCGACCCACAACGCCTCGGTGATTGGCGGCGTCGGCGGTTTTGCCGGCCTGTATGACGTCTCCAAGCTGCTGACCTACAAGAAGCCGCTGCTGGCCACGTCCACCGACGGCGTAGGCACCAAGGTCGCCATCGCGCAGGCCATGGACATCCACGACACCATCGGTTACGACCTCGTGGGCATGGTTGTGGACGACATCGTGGTGGTGGGTGCAGAACCCCTCTACATGACCGACTACATCGCATGCGGCAAGGTTGTCCCCGAGCGTATCGCTGACATCGTCCGCGGCATCGCTTCCGCCTGCTCCGTTGCCGGCACGGCACTGGTGGGCGGCGAAACCGCCGAGCACCCGGGCCTGCTGGGCGAGCACGAATACGACGTCGCAGGCGCCGCAACCGGCGTCGTCGAAGCCGACGCCCTGCTCGGCCCGGACCGCGTCCGCGCCGGGGACGTAGTGATCGGCATGGCCTCCTCCGGCCTCCACTCCAACGGCTACTCGCTGGTCCGCCGCGTCATCAACCACGCAGGCTGGGCACTGGACCGCCAGGTTTCCGAGCTCGGCCGCACCTTGGGCGAGGAGCTCCTGGAGCCGACCCGCGTCTACGCAGCCGACTGCCTGGACCTGGCCCGCACCTTTCCGGTGACGGCAGGGGCGGCTGTCCACGGCTTCAGCCACGTCACCGGTGGCGGCCTCGCCGCCAACCTGGCCCGCGTTCTTCCGCAGGGCCTTGTTGCCACGGTTGACCGCGCCATGTGGGAACTTCCCGCGATCTTCAAGCTCGTTTCCGAGCTGGGCAACGTCCCGCTGGCCGACCTCGAGCGCACGCTGAACCTCGGCGTCGGAATGGTTGCGATCGTTTCTCCGGAAGCTGCCGACGCCGCAGTCGCCCGCCTCAACGAGCGCGGACTCCCCTCCTGGGTCATGGGCACGGTTGCAGAGAACTCGGATTCGATCGACAAGACCGGCCCGGATTACGTACAGGGCGCAAAGGGCGTCGACGGCGGCGCTGTCCGTTTGGTGAACGCCTACGCCTAAGCGGCTTATCGCCTCACACACAGGGCGGCCCGGCAGTTTTCGAACTGCCGGGCCGCTCCGCGTTCCCCCAACTAGGGAGGACCTGGATCAAGCCCAGTACGCCGCCTTGGGGATCCATGATGGTGGCTAGGCAGCCCTCTTCGGGTTGGTCCTCGGGCTCCACCAGCACGGTCGCTCCGGCGGCGATCACGGTGTCCACGGCCTTTGTCACGTCCGAGACCCCGAAGTAGACCTGCCAGCCGGCCTCATCGCCATCTTCGGCAGGGACAATCCCTGCCACCTCGTTACCGTTGACGATCAGCGTCGAGTAGCTGCCGCCGTCGTCCTGCGGGTATTCCGTAACGTCATGACCGAAAAGCTCTTGGAAGAATGCGACGGCGGCTTGCGGCCGGGGAGTCAGGAGTTCCGCCCACGCGAAGGCGCCGTGTTCGTTGAAGCGGTGGCTCCCGCGGTGCGTGCCCGGCTGCCAGATGCCCGTGGTGCCGCCTCCGGGCGGAGCCACGAACGCAAGGACACCGGTGTCGGCGACCTGCTCCGGCCCGAATTCGAGCTTGCCGCCGGCATGGACGGCGTCCTCACCGATCTCCTCCGCGTCCGTGGCAGCGAAGTAGATATTCCACTGCCCGGATGTTCCCGCAGCTTCCTGCCGTGGATTCTGCGGAGCTATGACCGCCACAAGGTCCCGGCCCAGGAACGCCTGAGCGTAGCGGCGGCCATCGGGCGTGGGCAGGTCCTGGAAGGTCCAGCCAAACAACGCACCGTAGAAGTCCTTGGCCGCCCCAACATCCCTCGTCTGAAGATCCGCCCAGCACGGCTCCCCGTGGGCGTAGTGGGTCCGGGACGTCATGCCGGGAGTCCTGACATGATGCTGAACGCCGCTCCGGCGGGATCCATGAGCACAGCCATGCGCCCGATTGCGGGAACATCGAACGCCGGAGCGATGACGTGCCCGCCAAGGTCGACGGCCTGTTGCAGTGCCTGGTCCACGTCCTCCACGTTGAAATAGGTCATCCAGAACGGGAGGAGTCCTTCGATGGGCACCTTGAGGGCCCCGGCAACCGGCCGGCCTTCGACCAGGAGACTGGTGTATTCCCGTTGGTCTCCTGCCGGGCCTGTGCTGCTTGTGCAACCGGTGACCGCTTCGTAGAACGCCACGGCCTTGGGGACGTCATTGGTTTGGAGTTCATTCCAGATCATGGTTCCGGGCTCATTGATAATGCCTGAGCCCAAGTGCGTTCCGGCCTCCCAGAAGCCGATTTGCGCGCCCGTGGGGTCGGCGGCAAAGAACATCCTTCCGCTGCCGTTCGGGACAGAATCCGGGGCGACGACGACGGTTCCTCCCGCGGCCACCGCACGCTCGGCTGCCGCGTCTACCGAGTCCACAGCAAGGTAGTTCGCCCAATAGGAGGGCATGCCCGGAGGCGCATCGGGCAGCTGCTGCATCATTCCGGCGACGTACCGGCCCTTCAGCCTGGCCATGTAGTAGGTCAGGCCCCGGCCCACGTCCATGGCTTCAAGTTCCCACCCAAAAAGTTCCCGGTAAAACTTCTTGGAGACTTCGATGTCGGTGGAAGACAGGTCCACCCAACACGGAGTCCCCTGCTTGTACCGATCAACTTCCGGCATGGCTGTCCTTTCCGAGAACGTGGCCCCCCTCAACCCAGTATCCCCGGTTGTGCTCCCCACAACGCAGGAGCCGCGCCGCTTCCGCTGTCCGCGTGTGAGGATAACGTCTCCATTACGGACCCCTAATACTAAGGAACCTTATGGTAGCGTCTGGGGTGCAGGGAAAGAACTCAGGACTACGCACCCACACTCACTGAGGAGAAACCATGACAGCCACGAACCACCCCGCCCGGACCCGAACAACCATCCAGCGAGCAGCACAAATTGTTGGAGCAGTTTTCCTTCTGGTCGGCATTCTGGGCTTCATCCCCGGAATCACCTCCAATTACGACACCATGCAGTTCGCCGGACACACCTCCGAAGCGCTCCTACTGGGAATCTTCCAGGTCTCAATCCTGCACAACATCGTCCACTTGCTCTTCGGCGCAGCCGGCTTGCTGATGGCCAAAACACCCGGCCAAGCCCGCAACTACCTCGTCGGTGGCGGCATCATCTACCTGGTGCTCTGGATCTACGGTCTGCTCATCGGCCAGGATTCGACGGCCAACTTTGTGCCGCTCAACAACGCCGACAACTGGCTGCACCTGATCCTGGGCATTGGCATGCTGGGCCTCGGCTTCGGACTCAGCCGCCGCACCACGGACAACCGCACCGGCGACGTTGTGGGCCGGTAGCCTCGCAACGTTCAGGGCCCGCCCTTGCGCGCCTCCCACGGGGGGACGCAGGGCGGGCCTTGATGCGTTCAAGGACGCTCGACGTTGTGGGTGATCGCAAGGTTGTGGGTGAACGCAAGGTTTTGGGTGAACGCAAGAAGGACCCGCAGGGTCTGCCCATGTTCGGCATGCCCTGCGGGCCTTCTTGGGAGATCTTCGGCATCCGTGGATGCACGACAACCTTGATGTACGACGGCGGTACGCAACTCAGTGCCTGAAGGCACCTGTTGTGTTGCGACAGCTAGCCGAGACGGCGGGTGTCTACCTCGTCGTCATCATCTTCCGCGTACTTGTCCTCGTAAGCCGAGTAATCCGGCTCCGGAGGATCCTCCTGGAAGTGGCTCTTGGCACGACTAGATGGGCGCGTGAGCTCACGCTCAAGTGCCGAGTAGTCGGTGTTCGGGGAGTAGTACTTGATGTCCCGAGCCTGCTTGGTAGCTTTTGCCTTTTGACGGCCGCGCCCCATGGCGTGACCCCCTTTTGTACTTGGACCGGAGGTGGTCACCTTTGGCTATCGGTGAGGCCCCGGAATGTTTGGTCAATTTGTCGTATGTCTAGATTACATGGTTTCAGGGGTGCCTGTGTGCCACCTCAGAGCCGTGCCTGACCCCCAGGCCGGCCGCAGCACCTCACAAGGGAACGAAAATTGGGTAGAGTCTGCCTCAATGCGGCGTCAGATCAGGAAGGCACACCACCCGAATGACTCAGGACAACACTCCACCCCGTGACGAGTCGGCAGCGGAACCAGGCAAGGAGCAGGTGCCGCCTGCCCCGAATGTGCCGCCGAAGCCTGACCTTCCACCCCCGCCGCCACAGTCGGCGCCAATGGGACAGCCGGCGCCAATGGGTGGGCCAAACGATCCGCAGCAGCCCGGCCACCCGGCAGAGCCAATCGATGCGCAGCCGGACAACCCGCAGCCCGGCTACCCCGCACAGCCAATCGATCCGCAGCAGCCCGGCTACGCGGAGCAGCCGCCGCCACAAGGTGATCCGGTCAAGCGCCAGCGCCTGGTCATCGGGGGAATCGTGGCGGGGGCCTTGGTCCTCATCGGCGTCGTCATCTGGGTGCTGCTGAACCTGCTGGGAACCCGCCCCGAACCTACGGTCGCTTCGCCCACGCCGTCGGCCACCCTGGGACCCCTCCCCCGCGACACGGACGCCAAGGATTTCCAGATCGGGGACTGCTTTGCGGACTTCGACCCCAACGCATCCAAGGCCCGCGCGGTGGCTTGCGACACTGAACACACAGCCCAACTGGGCGCGGCTTTCACTTACCCTACGGATGATTCCTTCCCGGGAACCAATGCACTGCGCGACAAGGGCCGGGAAGTCTGCAAGGGCATCAAGCTCAATGACGCTGCCAACGAGTACACCAATCTGTTGCAGCAGAATGTGTACCCGAGTCCCAGCAGTTGGGACCGCGGGGACCGGCGGGTGGACTGCTTCATTGTGGTGAGCCCGGGCAGCACCATTAAGGAGGACCTGTTGGAGAAGTAGCCTCACGGCTACCCCTCCAACAGCGTCACCCCTCCACCTCCAGACCTGTCAGCTTTCCAGCACCGTCAGCTCTTTAGCCCTGCCAGTCTCTGGCCGGCCTACTTTTCCAGCGACGGCTGCTTCCGACGGACCGAAAGCCCCGTCCCTGCCGACCAGCCGCCGTCGGAGTTTCCCATCTCCTCAAGGCCCTCGATGGTGAGGGCGTCGACGTCGGCGGCGGTGTCCACCAGGACGGTGTCGCCGTCGCTGATCTCCCCGGCAAGGATTTCCTTGGCGAGGCGGTCACCGATCTCGCGCTGCACCAGGCGGCGGAGCGGCCGGGCACCGTAGGCGGGATCGTAGCCGGACATTGCGAGCCAGGCGCGGGCGCCGTCCGTGACCTCGAGCGTGAGCCGCCGCTCGTAGAGGCGCTTGGTGAGTTCGGCGACGTGCAGTTCCACAATCCGGGCGAGCTCTTCGACCGACAGCGGGTCGAAGAGGACGATCTCGTCCAGGCGGTTCAGGAACTCCGGCTTGAAGGATGCCTGCACCACGGCCATGACGGCGTCCCGCTTCGCTTTCGCATCCATGGACGAGTCCACCATGAACTGGCTGCCCGCGTTGGAGGTCAGCACCAGGATGGTGTTCCGGAAGCCAACGGTGCGGCCTTGGCCGTCGGTGAGGCGACCGTCGTCGAGCACCTGCAGGAGGATGTCGAAGACCTCAGGGTGGGCCTTCTCAACCTCGTCCAGCAGGACCACCGAGTACGGGCGGCGCCGCACGGCTTCAGTAAGCTGGCCGCCTTCCTCGTAGCCGACGTATCCCGGAGGGGCACCGACCAAACGGGCGACGGAGTGCTTCTCGCTGTACTCGGACATGTCGATCCGGATCATGGCCCGTTCGTCATCGAAGAGGAAATCCGCCAAGGCCTTGGCCAGTTCGGTCTTGCCGACGCCGGTGGGACCGAGGAACATGAACGAACCCGTGGGACGGTTGGGATCGCTGATCCCGGCCCGGGCACGGCGCACGGCGTCCGAAACCGCCTGCACGGCCTTCGACTGACCGATCAGGCGCTTGCCGAGCTCCTCCTCCATGTGGAGCAGCTTTTGTGATTCGCCTTGGAGCATGCGTCCCGCGGGGATGCCCGTCCATGCGGAGATGACCTCGGCGATGTCGTCGGCACCGACTTCCTCCGCCACCATCAGCTCGGGCTTGGCGCCCCTCGCCGATTCTTCTTCGGCAGCAGCGTTGAGCTCGCGTTCCAAGGCAGGCAGCTCACCGTAGAGAATCCTCGACGCCGACTCGAGGTCGCCTTCGCGCTGGTGCTTCTCGGCAGCCGAACGCAGCTCGTCGATCTTGGCCTTCAGGTCACCAACCCGGTTCAGGCCGGCCTTCTCGGCTTCCCACCGCGCATTCAGCGCACTGAGTGCCTCCTTCTTGTCCGCCATGTCAGCCCGAAGGGCAGCCAAACGCTCAACCGATGCGGGATCCGTTTCACCCTGCAGGGCCAGCTCTTCCATGGTCAGGCGGTCCACGGCACGACGCAGCTGGTCGATTTCTTCCGGAGCGGAGTCGATCTCCATGCGAAGGCGCGAGGCGGCTTCATCCACGAGGTCGATTGCCTTGTCCGGCAACTGCCGGCCCGAGATATACCGGTTCGACAGCGTGGCAGCTGCCACCAGGGCGGAGTCCGCGATGGCTACCTTGTGGTGGGCCTCGTAGCGTTCCTTCAGTCCACGGAGGATGCCGATGGTGTCCTCCACGCTGGGCTCACCCACATACACCTGCTGGAAACGGCGTTCCAGTGCGGGGTCCTTTTCGATGTTCTCGCGGAACTCGTCCAGGGTGGTTGCACCAATCAGGCGCAGCTCACCGCGCGCCAGCATCGGCTTGAGCATGTTGCCTGCGTCCATGGCGCTCTCGCCTGTGGCACCGGCGCCAACAACGGTGTGGATCTCATCGATGAACGTGACGATCTGCCCGTTGGAGTTCTTGATCTCCTCCAGCACGGCCTTCAACCGCTCTTCGAACTCACCGCGGTACTTGGCGCCGGCCACCATGGAGGCAAGGTCCAGTGCAATGAGGGTCTTCCCGCGGAGGCTTTCCGGCACGTCGCCTGCCACCATGCGCTGGGCAAGGCCTTCGACGACGGCGGTCTTGCCTACGCCGGGCTCACCGATCAGAACAGGGTTGTTCTTGGTACGGCGGCTCAGGACCTGAACCACGCGCCGGATCTCGCTGTCACGGCCGATCACGGGGTCAAGCTTGCCCGAGCGTGCCACGGCAGTGAGGTCGGTACCGAACTTCTCCAAGGCCTGGAAGGTGTTCTCAGGATCCGGCGAATCGACCTTGCGATCGCCCCGGACACCCGGCAGGGCGGCGAGCAGCGCTTCATGGGAGGCACCGGCGTCGCGCATTAACTTCCCGACGGCGTCACTGCCGGCCGAGAGCCCCAGGAGCAGGTGCTCTGTGGAGACGAAGGAATCTCCCAGCTTGTCCGCCTCAGCCTGGGCAGCCTGGATCGCCTGCATGGCCTGACGCGACAGCTGGGCCTGCTGGACCGAACTTCCCGACGTGGACGGCAATGCCTTGATGGCTGAACTTGCCTGAACACTCACGGCATCCGGGTCAGCGCCGGTGGCGCGCAGCAGTGCCACGGCAACGCCCTCCCGCTGATCCATGAGCGCCTTGAGGAGATGAGCCGGTTCCAACTGCGGATTGCCGGCAGTCGAGGCATTCATGGCGGCCGCAGAAAGGGCCTCCTGGCTCTTGGTGGTGAATTTGGCGTCCAAAGAGAGCTCCCTTTCTGGAGTAGTACCAGTGCTTTCAAAGTTGAGTGTACTACGCTCAACTTTCGATTTGGTCCACTGTGTTCCATGTTTGCCCACGGCGAAACTGCTGTCCAGAGCCGTCCCGGTTGGACGTGGACCAAGTCGGTCCACTCCCGCGCCCGTACCCGCCCGGCGCATCCGTTCCGGCGAAGCCCCGCACCCGTTCGCGCACGGCGCACACGTACCAACGGGCGCGAATGGAGGAAAAGGGTGCGTCCCCCAATCGACCGCAGCAGGGTGCGCCAGCCCCACGCGGGCACCGGGGAAACTAGGCTGAGTCCATGAAACCCATCGGCGGCGCAGACGAACTGGAACAACTGATCGGTCAACCCCTGGATCGGGTCCGACGGAAAGTCCGCAGCGAGCTCAGCGAATTCGACCGGCAATGGCTCGCGGCCAGCCCCTTCTGCCTCATCTCGACGGCGGACGCCCGGGGTCGCGTCGATGCCTCACCGAAGGGCGATCCCGCGGGCTTCATCGAGGTCTTGGACAAGCGCACCATCGCCATCCCTGAGCGGCCGGGCAACAAGCTCGCCTTCGGATTCCGCAACATCCTGGAGAACCCGCACGTGGGAGTCCTTTCCATCGTCCCGGGCCGGACGGACACCCTCCGCATCAACGGTCAGGCGCAGCTGGTCAGCGATGGCGACTTCTTCGACCGGATGGTGGTCAAGGGACACCGGCCCCGCGTCGCCATTGTGGTCGCCGTAGACGAGGTTTTCACCCATTGCGGCAAAGCGTTCATGCGGAGCGGGCTGTGGGAGCCGGACTCCTGGGATTCCGGGGGCCTGCCGAGTATGGCCATGCTCTCCAAGGCCTACGTCCAGCCCGATACGCCCCTCGAAGACTTGGAGTCCTACTACGGCCCCTCCTACGCGGAGCGCATGTACAAGGACTAGGTGTCAGGCCGGGTAGATGGACACCAGGGCCGACTTCACCACGAACCGGACCTCCATCCCCGGAGCCAACCCCAGATCGGCCGATGCCGCCGGGGTGACGTCTGCGGAGAGGGTGCCCGCTTCCCCGCCCCGTGCATGCACACGGACCTGGCCGCCGTGCCGCTCCAAGTCGGTGATGGTCACCGGGAAAGAGTTGCGGGGGCTTCCATGCACATCGCCCAGGAAGACGGAAACGGCCGACGGCGGAAAGGCCGCCACGCCTGCCTGGCCGGGCCCGGGTGACCACTCGGGATCGTGTTGTCCTGCGAAAAGCCGACCATCCGGCGTCGTGATTCCTTCCTCGGTGATGGACCCGGTGACGATATTGAGCCCGGCGAGTCCTGCGGCGAAATGGCTGCGGGGGCGTTCAAGGACCTGGCGCGTGGGGCCTTCCTCGGCAATGCGGCCGCCCTCGACGACGATCACCCTGTCGGCGAGCATGTAGGCGTCAAGGACATCGTGGGTGACGATGATGGCTTTGCGGCCCTCCAGGACGCGTTTCAGTACCCGCCGCAGCATGGGAGCTGCGTGGATATCCAGGGCGGCCATCGGTTCATCCAGGAGCAGCAGCTCGGGCTCGGCGGCAAGCGCCCTGGCAACCGCCACCCTTTGGGCCTGGCCTCCTGAGAGCTGCGCCGGCTTCCGGTCCGGGAGCTCGAGCGCGTCCACTTCGGAGAGCCAGTGGCGGGCCGCTTCGCGTGCCTTGCGTTGGGAACTCCCCGTGCTTCGCGGGCCGAAGGCTACGTTGTCCAGGACGCTCAGGTGGGGAAAGAGCAACGCTTCCTGTGCCAGAAGGGCTATGCCGCGGTGGTGGGGGGCGCTCCACTGGTGGGTGCCGCCGTCGAGCGTGAAAAGCGGCCTGCCGCCTATCCGTGCCGTGCCGGAGTCCGGGCGAACCAAGCCTGCCGTGATGTTGAGCAACGTGGATTTGCCTGCGCCGTTGGGGCCCAGGACGGCGACGGTTTGGCCCTCGGCAAGGGTGAGGGACATGTCGAAGTTGCGGGCGGCGAGGCGTGCGGACAGCTCAAAGGTCATTTCGTGGCCCCTGATTCTGCGCGGTTTCCGGTGCGGATTCCGGCCCTGCGGCCTCCGTAGCTCAGCCCGACCACGGCGATGGCCACGGCAACCAACACCAGGGACAGGGCGACGGCGGCGTCGGCGTCGGTTTCGCGCTGGAGGTAGATCTCAAGGGGCAGGGTACGGGTGACTCCTTGCAGGCTTCCGGCGAACGTGAGGGTGGCGCCGAATTCACCGAGGCTGCGCGCGAAGGACAGGACCGCTCCCGAGGCCAGGCCCGGCAGCACCAGCGGCACGGTCACCCGCCGAAGGACGGTACCCGGACCGGCTCCAAGGGTTGCCGCGACCGCCTCGTACTTACTCCCGGCCGTGCGAAGGGCGCCTTCCAGGCTCACCACCAGGAACGGAAGCGCAACAAACGTCTGGGCAAGCACGACGGCGGTGGTGGAGAAAGCGACCTGGACACCAGCCAGCTCCAACGACTTCCCGAGCAACCCCTGCCTGCCGAAGGTGTAAAGCAAGGCGATACCCCCGACGACGGGCGGCAGCACCAGCGGCAACAGGACGAACGCGCGCAGGAGACGCTGACCGGGAAACGGACTCCGCGCCAGGACCAGGGCCAACGGCACCCCGAGCAGCACGCAAAGAACAGTGCTTGCCGCCGACGTCCGCAGGCTCAGCCCCAGCGCCGTCAACGACGATTCCGACGTGATGAGCGGGAAGAACTGCGCCCAATTCACCTTGGCCACAATCGCCAGGAGCGGCAGCAAAATGAAGGCCGCTCCAACCACTGCGAGGGCATAGACCCAGGCAGGGACGCCGGTGTAGCCGTGTCCGCCGCGTCGTTTCATGGGTGTCTTCAGCGCCATGGTGCGTTCTTACGGGGTGCCGAAGCCGGCATCGTTCAGTACCTTCCGGCCTTCGCTACCGGTCACCAGGTCCATGAATGCCTCAGCGAGTTCCTTGTTCCTGGCCGAACCTACTGTGGCAATGGGATACGTGGTTACGGCCTGTGCCGACTCCGGGAACGGGATCCCCTTGACCTTGCTCCCGGCTGTTTTGACGTCCGTGACATAGACCAGTCCGGCATCCGCTTCCTGGCTGATGACTTTGCCCAGGACATCGGTGACCGAGGACTCCTCGCTGACCGGGGTCAGAGCGGTGTCTGCAGCCTTCTCCACCACCTGCGTGGCGGCGCCGCAAGGGACCTGTGGTGCACAGACCACAACTTTGACGCCCGGTTTACCCAAGTCCGGGAACGAACTGATGTTTGCCGGATTGGACGGCGGAACCACGATCTCCAGGACGTTGGTTGCGAAGTTCCTGGGTGCTTCGTCCAGGAGGTTGGCATCGGCAAGCCTGGTCATGTTCCGGGTGTCCGCCGATGCGAAAACGTCCGCAGGCGCTCCTTGGGATATCTGCGTGGCGAGGTCGGAGGAACCGGCGAAGTTCAGGGTGACCTTGATTCCGGGGTTCTTGGCCTCGAAGTCGCGGGCCAGCTGGGTGAAGGTTGATTTGAGGGACGCCGCAGCAAAGACGGTGACTGTTCCGGAAGGCCCCTCCCCCGAGGCGGCTGGATTTGCCGGAGCACAGCCTGTCACTGCCACGGCAAGGACCCCCGCACCGAGCAACGCGCTGAGGAGACTGCGGGGGTTCATATGATGCTCTTTCCCTGAGGTGCTTCGATGATCACGGTGGTCGCTTTCACCACTGCGGTGGCGACGGAGCCGAGCTCGAGTCCCAGCTCCCGGACGGCTTCACTGCTCATGAGGGACACCACGCGGAACGGGCCGCACTGCAGCTCCACTTGGGCCATGACCTTGTCCGTGGTGATTCCGGTGACCAGGCCCACAAAGCGGTTGCGGGCCGAGCTCCCTGCACGTGAAGGATCGTCTTGAAGGTGTGATTGGTCCCTTGCCAGTTTGGCGAGCTCCAACCCGTCAACAGCGAGCCTGCCCGAGGGATCCTTCTGCGCCGTGAGGGTCCCGTTTTCCGTCCAACGCCGGACGGTGTCATCGCTGACTCCCAGGAAACGGGCTGCTTCGGAGATCCGTATTTGCGGCATATGGGAAGTATATAGTCGCATTTGCGGTTCTCTGCGGCTCGGAGTGCCGCACTACGTCATGTGACCCGGCGTTGGTGCCGGGCTGCCTGGGCGCACCCGTTTCCGCTGCACGCACCCTTTTGGGCTCACGCCGCGTCCTTTCCCGCACGACGCACCCACAACACCGGGTGCGCCCGGTGGCAGGAGGTGCGCACCGCCGTCGTACTTCCGTAAGCATTACCCATGGCCCGCCACGATGCGCCGCCGTACCCTGTTCTAGGGAGAGAGTCTTAGGCGCGAAGGAGCGTCCACATGGAATGGATTCGTCCGGAAGATCCGGACTATGACGAAACCCGAAAACTCTTCAACGCAATGATCGACCGACGGCCGGCTGTCATTGCCCGTTGCTCCTCTCCCGGCGAGGTGGCCGAAGCCCTCCACCACGCCAGGACACACAATCTGGATGTCGCCGTCAGGTCGGGCGGGCATTCAGTGGCCGGCATGTCCACGAACGACGACGGCCTGGTAGTTGACGTCCGGCCCATGAAATCCATCCACGTGGACCCGGAAGCGAAGACGGCCAAGGTCGGCGGCGGTGTCACATGGGGCGAATTCGATCGCGCCACCCAGCAACACGGGCTGGCGGTAACCGGTGGCAGGGCGTCCACCACGGGCGTCTCCGGCTTCACGTTGGGCGGAGGTTCGGGTTGGCTGGAACGGTCCTACGGGTTCTCCTGCGACAATCTGCTCTCCGTGGATTTGGTAACCGCCTCCGGGGACCTGGTGACCGCGAGCGCCACGGAAAACCCCGAGCTGTTCTGGGCGTTGCACGGCGGCGGCGGAAACTTCGGCGTGGCAACTTCCTTCACGTTCCAACTCCACGACCTTGGTCCCACGGTGACGGCCGGGCTGGCCCTCTTCCCCGGGGAAGCCGCACCGGAGATCTCCCGCGCCTACCGGGACCTGGCACTCAGCGCACCCGATGAGGTGGGCACAGCCCTGGTCTACCTGACAGCCCCGTCCGAGGATTTTGTACCCCCGGACATGGTGGGCAAGCTGGCCGTTGGCATGGCTTACCTGTACGCGGGGAACGCCGAGGAGGGCGAAGAGCACGCAAGGCCATTCAAGGAGCTGGGCCCTTCCGTGGACCTTATTGACGCCATGAACTACGCGGATTTCCAGTGCATGATCGATGATCCGCCGGACCACTACAACTACTGGAGCGCCGACTATCACGATCACCTCAGCGACGAAGCCCTGGACATCCTGGTGGACTCGGCACAACGGCTCCCCGGGCCCAATTCGCAGCAGCTGGTGGGGCGTTGGGGTGGCGCGGTGGGCGGTCCTGCTGCGGCCAACACGCCCTTGCAGCATCGCAGCGCAGCGTGGGTGAGCCACCCCTTTGGCTTGGCCGAGACGCGGGAAGGATGGCAGGAAGCGAAGGATTGGGTGAAGCAGTTCCGGCAAGACATTGCCCCGCATACCACCGGCGGCGTGTGGCTCAACTTCATCGGCGACGAAGGGCAGGACCGGATCATGGCGGCCTACGGGGAGCAGAACTACAGGCGGCTCTCCAAGGTCAAAGCCCAATTCGATCCCGACAACGTCTTCAGGGGCAACCAGAACATCCTGCCGGCCGAGCGCTGACCCCAGGCTCCTTCCCAGTTGCCGTGAATACCACGGGCAGCGAAGCCCGCGATTCCGGGGCGGTGGTTCGGCGGTAGACACGCCCTGACGACCGGCAACTGGGAAGGATCGCGCCGCCTTTGCCAAGGCTGAACCGGGACTACACTGTGCCCATGGCCGTATACGTCGATCCGCCCCTGTGGCCCGCGCACGGGACCGTCTTCTCCCACTTGATCTCCGATAAGTCCCTGGATGAGCTGCATGCGTTCGCTTCGGCAGCGGGGGTTCCCGAACGGGCTTTCGACGGCGACCACTACGACGTACCCGAGCGCCTCTACGACGACCTCGTCAAAGCGGGAGCCATTCCGGTGGAGGCACGTGTCCTGGTCCGGAAACTCCTTGCCAGCGGACTCAGGATTCCCGCCCGGGACCGGAACAAGGCCCTCACAGTTCCCTTGATGAAGCACTGGAACACCATCTACCCCGGCCACGAGGAGCTGGGCCTCGAGTTGCTGGAACGCTGGGGCGAGGACACCCGGAAATACCACGGCCGCACCCACCTGCTGGCTGTCCTTGAGGCCCTGGACGTCCTCACCGAGCCGGCGCTCCCTGCCAGGACAGTGTCCTTGGCGGCGTGGTTTCACGATGCTGTTTACGAAGGAGTCGCCGGACAGGATGAGGAGGCCTCCGCGCAACTGGCTGAGGACCGCTTGACCGAGGCCGGACTTTCCCCGGAGGACGTCGCGGAAGTAGCCCGTCTTGTGCGGCTCACGGACAAGCACAATCCGGAACCCGGCGATCATGCCGGAGCACTGTTGTGCGATGCGGACCTCTCCGTCCTCGGTGGCGACGAACAGTCCTATGCCAAGTACGTCGCGGCCGTCCGCGAAGACTACGCCCACATCAGTGACGACGACTTCGCGACGGGGCGGGCCGCCGTCGTGCGCCACCTGCTGGCCTTGGACCCGCTGTTCCACGGAGACCGCGCGAAGGCGTTATGGCTGGAGGCAGCCCGCCGCAACCTCGCGGCCGAGTTGTCGGCGCTGGTTTGGGCCTAAACTAGGAGGTGTGACCTCCTACCTCCCTCCGTCAATCCCGCAAGCACGGCCCACTGTGGAGCATGTGCTCGCCGTTCGAGGCGTAGGCGGGTACCGTCAATACCGGATTCCTGCCCTCGCCGTCAGCACGCGGGGCACCATCCTCGCCGCCTACGACGGCAGGCCAAACCTCGACGACCTCCCCAACACCATCGACCTCCTGCTCCGCCGCAGCTTCGACAACGGCGCTTCGTGGACCGGGCAACACGTGGTCCGCACCGGTTCGGGCTTGGACGGTTACGGTGACCCGAGCCTGTTGGTGGACGCAGAAACCGGCCGGATCTTCATGTTCCACGCGGCAGGAACGCACGCCGGCTTCTTCGAAGCGTCGTCCGGCTTGGAACCCGAGGACGACATCCAGCACGCGGATGTCAGCTTCTCCGACGACGACGGCGGCACCTGGCAGCACAGGCGGCTCACCGCGATGCTCAAGCCCGTTCACGCTGGAACCACCGGGCTCTTCGCCTCAGCCGGCCAAGGAATTCAAGTCCACACAGGCCCGTATGCGGGACGTCTGGTCCAGCAATACGTACTGCTGATAAACGGCGAAATCAGGGCCGCCTCCGCCTACAGCGACGATCACGGCGGGACGTGGACGCTGGGCGGGCTGATCGGGCCCGGCCCGGCCGGAGTTGGGCCCAATGAAAACAAGGTAGTGTGCCTGTCCGATGGCCGGCTGCTGCTGCACTCAAGGGCCACTCCGTCGCGGCTGGCTGCCATCTCCAACGACGGCGGCCAGACCTGGAGTTCACTGCTGCCCGTTCCCGAACTGCCGGACCCCAGTGACAACGGCTCCCTGGCACGTTTCGACGGGGCGCCGATTGTTGACGCACTCGCGGACCCGAAGACGGGCTCTGGCGACGGTTCGGCGTCCAGTTCGGCTTCGGGCTCGGCGTCCGGTTCGGCTTCGGGCAGCTGGCTGATTGCCACCAATAACCAGGATCCGCACCTGCGCCGCAACACAGTGTTGAGCCTCTCCCCGGACAACGGTGCCACGTGGCCTGCGAAGCTCATGCTGTGCGCGGGCAGTTCTGCCTACTCCACGGCGACGCGGTTGCCGGACGGGAATATCGGCGTGCTGTATGAACGGCAAGGGTATCGCGAGATCGTCTTTGCCTCGGTGCCGGCGGAACAACTCACCCGCCAGTTGGCCTCCCCCCGCCTTCCGGAGGCACCCGTGCACCGTGGGGAAGCCGGCCCATTGTCCTTCGACATGGAACTGCGCTCGATCACCCCGGGACGGCCCGAAGTATGGCAGAACGCCGGGGAATTCCACGTGATCCCCTCCAACAGCGACGGCGAGTGGGACGTCCAGACGTGGAAGGAAATCGGCCAAGGCTACGCGGACGGGGATCAAATCCTGGGCACCCGCGAAGCACAGGACCTGAACTACGGCCCCATCATTCCCGGCTACAAGGCAGGTGACATCCTGGCTTTCACCGGGCGCATCCGGAACGCCGGCACCCAACCGCTTTCCGGCGTCGTGCTTCATGGGCCGCACTGGCAGGAGTTTCCCGCCGTCGACCTGCTGCCCGGTGAGCATTCGCTGTACTTCACCCCGAGCTACACAGTGACGGAATCCGACCTGTGCTCGGGCACGGTGGAACTCACCTTCGTAGCGGAGGCCGACGGCGGGAAGTTCCGTGTGGAGCGGCAGTTCCGGTTCGATGTGCGGACCGGAGAGGTCTCCGGCTCCTAACCCATTGCGCTGGGTAACCCTCAGCGGTAGGTGCTGACGAACGGCCTGTCGGTCGGAACGATCTGCTTACCCAGTGGCATGAGCGATACCGGGATCAGCTTGAGGTTGGCGATGGCCAACGGGATGCCGACGATGGTGATGGCCATGGCAACGGCAGTCACGACGTGACCGATCGCGATCCAGATGCCGGCCACCAGCAGCCAGATCACATTGCCAAGGAGGGCGAAGACGCCGCTTCCACCTGGCTTCTCCACCACCATCTGGCCGAAGGGCCACAGGCAGTAGAAGCCAATGCGGAACGACGCGATGCCCCAAGGGATAGTCACAATGAGCACGCAGCAGATGAGTCCTGCCGCGAAGTAGCCCAAAGCCAACCAAAAGCCACCGAAGACCAGCCAAATGATGTTGAGCAGCGTTTTCATAGGGTCCATTCTCCATTGAACGGCCGACAAAATAACCCGGGGTATGCCCTGAATCGTCCCTGACTTCCGCCCTGCAACCCTCTCTCACATCCCACCCCCTTTCCGGCGTTCTTCTCTCACATCCCACCCCACTTCCGCGATCCCTCTGCCACATCCCACCCCCTTTTCGCCATCCCTCTGCCACTCTTCCGGGGCAGTTCATCAGCACGCCGTCGGTTTTTGCCGGTCGTAAGCCTAGACTCGGTCAGACAACAGCATCTTTGGCCATCAGTCGATTTACTTACCAAGGGAGCCCCATGAGCACGGCACAGCACACTTTGACCCTGACCCGAGACTTTGACGCCCCTCGCGAGCAAGTATTCGGGGCTTGGATGGAGCCGGACCAACTCACTAAGTGGTTCGGCCCAGTGGACGTAGATGCCCCTCGCGAAAAAATCGTCGTGGAGCCCAAGGTTGGTGGAATATGGCAGGTTGTCATGGTCTGGACGGATGAGAACGGCCGGCAGGAAGCGCCCATCGAGGCCGTCATCACCGAGTTGGATGCTCCGGGCCTTCTGGTTGCGAAGGCTAAAGCCGCCCCGGACTCGGACCACGAGTATGAAGAAATGCATCTTGAGTTCGAAGACCTGGGCGGCAGCCGCACCCGGATGCACCTGACGCAGGGACCGTTCGCGTCGGAGGAGTGGGTGGAGATGACGAAGGACGGCTGGGGCACGTCATTCGACAAGCTGGATGCGGTGCTCGCCTAGCCAGCGGACGTGCGTTGGGAAAACATCCGCGGAAACCCGACGGGACGTGACAGAGGAACACCAAAAACCCCACGGGACGTGACAGAGGAACGCCGGGGAGGGGAACCTTTAGGCTTTGGCGGCTTCCACGAACGCGCGGATCTTCGCCAGGTCCTTCACCCCACGGGACGCCTCTACGCCCGAGGAAACATCAACGCCCCAAGCACCGGCAGCCGTTGCGGCGAACGCCACGTTGCCCGGTTCGAGCCCTCCGGCGAGCAACCATTTCCGGTCGTCGAGGCCTTTCTCCTGTACGGACTCGTAATCCCAAGCCTCGCCCGAGCCCGGAACGGCGGCATCGATCAAGAACAGGTCCTCGCCCAGATCACCGAACTCTTCCACAGAGGCACCCATGGTGGCTGCCCTGATGAGCCGCATGCCGGCGTCGTGCACTGTTTTGACGTCGTCGGCAGTCCGGTGACCGTGCAGCTGAACCCAGGTGAGACCGGCTTTACGGGCGATGGCCACGGCGTCGGCTGCGGTTTCGTGGCGGAAGACGCCGACCGCATGCACGCCCTCCGGAACCAGCGGAAGCAGCACGTGGACCTGCTCGGGCGTGACCTCGCGGGGACTGGCGGTCAGCACGAAGCCAACGGCGTCCGCACCGGAGTCGACGGCCTCTTGCACGGATTCGGGCGTGCTTAAACCACACACTTTGACGAACATGCCGTGCCTCCAGACGTTGCGTGCAAAACCAACTCTTATGACGTTAGCAAGCGCTGCAGTGCAACGCCGAACTACTAGGCTGGACTGATGGAAATCATCCGCTTTGCCGACACCCATCCCGAGCCGTGGCGCAACGGCGGCGGGATCACCCGCGAACTCGCCAGCCACCCCAAAGCGGCCTCAGCCCAGGACGGTTCGTGGGACTGGCGGGTCAGCATCGCGGACGTTTCCAAAGCCGGGGACTTTTCCGCTTTCCCCGGCATGGAACGCGTCATTACCCTGATCGACGGCGAACTCCTCCTCCTGACAGTGGACGGCGCCGAACATCCGCTGGAGAAGTACCGCCCGTTCCGGTTCTCAGGGGACGCGGCGTCATCGGCAACCTTGCCTACCGGCGACATCCGCGACCTCAACGTCATAGCCCGGACGGGGGCGTTCAAGGGGTACACGTCAATCGTCGAGATTTCCAAGAAGCGCCCGCACCCGGTGTTCGAGGGCCAGCTCGCCATCCTTCTTGAAGGCAAGGCGACCGTGACGCAGGGCGTTGCGGAAACCCCCGACGCCGACGCCCCGCCGGCCAGCCCCGGCGAACCCGTTGAACTGGCCAGGTACGACGCCGTGGTGGGTTCCGACGTCGCGAGCCCCGAGATCTCGGGCCGCGGATTCGTGGCGGTCGTTTCCATCGACCGGGCCTGATCCCCGCCCGGGAGCAGCCGGCCCGGGGAGCAGCCCCGCCAGGCTGCCAGCGTCGAACTGGTGAGCTTGGCCACCGGAAGTGGCCACCCTCCGCGGGACTTGCTAGCCTTCAATCAAGGTTCCGCTCTGGAACCTCCGGACGACGGTTCAGTACCCGGTGCGCGACAAGACTGGCCAAAGGAAATGTCATGTCGTGGCTGATTCTTATTCTGTCCGGTGCGCTCGAGGCCGTTTGGGCCGCCGCACTCCACCGTTCCAAGGGCTTCCGAAAGCCTGTCCCCAGCATCGTTTTCCTGGTCTCCGTGATCGCGAGTACCGGCGGCCTGGCCATTGCCATGCAGTCAATTCCCACGGGCACGGCCTACGCTGTGTGGGTTGGCGTGGGCGTCGTGCTGACCTCGGCTTACGCCATGGTCACCAAAGTCGAACGCCCGACGCCGGCCCGTCTCCTGCTGCTCGCCGGCATCGGTTTGTGCGTGGTCGGCTTGAAGGTGGTGGCGTAGCCATGGGTACCCCCACCACCGCCAAACGCAAGGCAAGGCTCGGAGTGTCCTGGCTGGTCCTCCTCGCCTCCGCCGTCCTGGAAGCCGTGTGGGCAACAGCCCTGGGGCTCTCCAATGGCTTCACGGAACTCATTCCAACGCTGGTATTCGCGGTCACCGCAACCTTGAGCATGCTCGGCCTGGGCATCGCCGTGAAGCGCATCCCCTTGGGCACGGCCTATGCCGTGTGGGTGGGGATCGGTGCAGCACTGACCGTTGGCTGGGCCATGGTCACGGGTGTCGAGCCGGCGAGTCCGTTGAAGCTGCTCTTCATCGCGGGAATCGTGGGCTGTGCTGCGGGCTTGAAGGCCCTCCCCGCAGACCAGCCGGCTGACAAGGCCGCCACCAGCGCCGAGTAGTCCGACCCGCAGCACTCTTCGCCGAATTCGACGACCCGCTGCACGTTAGACGTGTCCTACCGTCTAATACGCAGCGAGTCGTCGAATCGGGGAAGTTGAAGCCGACAGGTAGCGCCCCGCAAGCCGAAACCCCGCAAGCACCGCCATGACCTCCGCGTTCCGATTGTGGAAACCGTGGAGGTCATGGCGGAGCTGTCGGGAGGGCTAAACCAAGGGCAAACCCAAGGGCAAGACCAGGGGAACAGGCAGCCGTGTCACCAAGGCCGCAAACCCAACGACGTAGGCTGAGCAGATGGATTCGCTAATTCACTCAACCCGCGACGTCACTATTCGCAGCATCTCCGTGAGCGAGATGAACAACAACGTGTACCTGCTGACGTCCAAGGCAACAGGTGCGCAGTTGTTGATCGATGCTGCCGACGACTTCCCGGCCATCCAGCAACTCCTGGCCGACTCCGCCGCGGATACGCCTAAGCCCACCAAGCTGCTGAGGATCGCAACCACCCACCAACACTGGGACCACGTGCGTGCCTTGGCGGAGCTGGTGGCAGCCAACGGTGCTACCACTTCCGCAGGAACGGACGACGCCGACGCGTTGCCTGTTCCCGTGGATGTGCGGCTTAGCCACGGCGACGTTGAGCAGTTTGACGACTTCGAGGTCCGTGCAATCCACCTTCGGGGACACACCCCTGGCTCGATCGCTTTCGTGTACCAGGACCCGGACGGACCGGCCCACATTTTCAGTGGAGACTCGCTGTTTCCGGGCGGCGTGGGCAACACCCAGAACGATCCCGCACGCTTCACGTCACTGTTGAATGACGTCACGGAACGGCTCTTCGACGCGTACCCGGATGACACCGTAGTGCATCCCGGACATGGCTTGCCTACCACGCTCGGCGCCGAGCGCCCCCACTTGGAGGAGTGGCGCGCCCGGGGCTGGTAACCTCGCAGGGCTGGTAACCTCGCGGGCCAGACTTGCGGGGCCTGCTTTGCGCCCTAAACCCACGGAATAGAGCGCAGAGCGGGCCTCACAGCGTGAGGGATCTTAGCGGCCGCGGCGCTCGTTAGACGCCGGGGCAGACGCACGGCGGGGACCGCTGCGCGCCGGTCGACCTGAGCCGGAACCCCCACGGCCGGAATTACCCGCGCCGAAGGATCCACCCGAGGTGCCGCCGGTGTTCGAGGACCACACGGCCTTGTTTCCGCTGCTGCGCGTCGTGGTGGCAGAAGCGGTTCGCGGAGCCGAGGCCGACCGCTGTCCGCCGGATGCACGCTGGCCGGTTGCGGGGCGACCACTGCGGCCGCTTTGACCCTGCGAGCCGGGAACGTCGTTACGGTGCGAGGCACCTGCCTTGCCGCGACCGCGTGAGCCGCGGGCGACGTCGTCGTTCATTGCTGCCCGACGCTCCGCACGGCTGAGGTCCGTGCGAACCGGCTCGGCCGAAACCTTGCCGCGTCCGCCGCGCCCGCCGCGACCGCCTGCAGTGGGCGTAGCCTGGCCGGAACGCCGTGCGCGCTTGCGCTGGGCATTGGCGCCGTTGGACGTCCCGCCGCCCTGCTGCGGGAGCTTGGCTGCCAGGAGTGCAGCGCGGGTGCGGGGGTCAACCTTGTCCGCTACATCCCCCACGAGCTCAGCCACCAGCGGAGAGTTGGCGGTGACGCGCTCAAACGAGACGTCGACGCCGGCAGCCCGCATGAGCTTCTTGACGTCCTGCTGCTGCTCGGGGAGCGTCAGCGTAACGACGGTACCGTCCGAACCCGCGCGGGCCGTACGGCCGGAACGGTGCAGGTAGGCCTTGTGCTCTGTGGGCGGATCCACGTGGATGACCAGTTCGACGTCGTCCACGTGCACACCGCGGGCGGCGACGTCGGTGGCCACGAGGACGCGCACCTCACCGCTGGAGAACTCGGCGAGGTTCCGGTCACGGGCGTTCTGCGACAGGTTTCCGTGCAGGTCCACCGCGGGAATGCCGGCGTCCGTGAGGGTCTTGGCCAGCTTGCGGGCATGGTGCTTGGTCCGCATGAAGAGGACGCGGCGGCCTGCGCCGGACGCCAGTTCCACAATGAGCTGCTTCTTGACGGTCTGGTCGTTGACCACCAGGACGTGGTGTTCCATGGTGGTGACCGCGGCCTGGGGATCGTCTACGGAGTGCGTCAGCGGGTTGGACAGGTAACGGTTGACCAGCTTGTCAACACCGTTGTCCAGCGTCGCCGAGAAGAGGAGGCGCTGACCCTGCTTGGGGGTCATGTCCATGAGCTTCTTGACCACGGGGAGGAATCCGAGGTCGGCCATGTGGTCTGCCTCGTCCAGGACGGTGACCTCAACCGCTTCAAGCGTGAGGATCCGCTGGCGGATCAGGTCCTCGAGGCGGCCCGGGCAGGCGATGACAATATCGACGCCGGCACGCAGCGCCTTCTCCTGGCGCGCCTGGGAGATGCCGCCGTAGATCACGGTGGTGTTCAGGCCCATGGCCTTGGCCATCGGCTCGACGGTGGCGTTGATCTGGGTTGCGAGCTCGCGGGTCGGCGCAAGGACCAGGCCCATGGGACGGCCCGGCTTGCGGAAGTAGCCTGCCTCGCGCTCGGCCAGTCGGGCAACGAGCGGGATGGCGAATGCGATGGTCTTGCCGGAGCCGGTGCGGCCGCGGCCCAGGACGTCGCGACCGGCCAGCGTGTCCGGCAGGGTCTTGACCTGGATGGGGAATGCCTCTTCGATGCCGGTTGCAGCGAGGGATTCGACAATTGCCTTGGGCGTGCCAAGGGCAGCAAAAGTAGTCATGTACTTCATGTCTTTCGGGCGGTGTCCTGTGGCGGACATCGGCCCCCGACGCCGGTTGGGCCAGGGGTTCGCCGAGGAAAAGTCAGGTGGTCTACCGGTTCGCTGCAGGAGCGCTGGCCGGGACCAAATGGAACGCGTTCATCGACGCAGGATGTGCCTCTCACATGAAAAATGCCCCGCCGCGCAGCCTGTCAGGCCACCTGCTTCAGGGCGTCACCGCACATCAAGTGATCCCATTCTAGCAGCGGTGGACGTTTCTCCTTGCATCGGGCCCCCAACTGGGTCGCAGCACCGCGCGTTCTGAGCCCTGAAAACGCGCACAAATGCGACCTACTTGGGCTGGGTGAGCGAGAAGTCGGCTTGGCCGTCGCGGGCTCCGCGGGCGTTGGGTGCGGCGGAACCACCCGGCCGGGCCGCGACGCGCGGTGCCACCACAACACCGACGACGCCGATGACCGCCGTCAGTGCAAAGACCGCCGCAAAGGGCCCGACGTTCGTGAAGGCGGCAAAGACGAGGCCCGTTGCGGCGAGGGCCAGCGCACCGCCCAGGGAGTCGGAGATGGACATGGCGGCACTGTTGAAGCCTTGGTTATCCGGCGAGGACAGCGCCAGGGTCATGACGCTGAGCCGCGGGTACATCAGGCCCATGCCGAAGCCCGCGAAGAGCCAGCCAACAATTGCTATGGCCGCCGGCAGCGCCAGCGCGGACGTGACAAGCGCCAAAACGATGGCCCCCAACACCAGGATGGCGCCAATCTGTACAGCCAAGGCATCAGCCAGCCGGGACCCGAGCCGTCCTTGCACAGCGGACGCCCCGGCCCACGCCAGCGCTGATCCGGTCAGGGTCAGGCCCGCAAAGGTCGGGCTGAAGTCATAGCGCTCCGTCAGCATGTAGGGCAGGTACACCTCGGCACCGAAGAAGGCAGCCGACGCCAGCCCACGGGACAGGATGACGCTCGGCAACCCCCGGTGCGCTGTGAGGGTTCCCCGCGGGACCAGCGGACGGACAGCCACGAGCGCCGTGACAAGTGCGACGGCGGCAATCACCGCGCCGACGCCCGGCACCCCGCCGGACAGGTTCAGTCCAAGAACGGCCACGGCCGCGAGCGCAGCCCACGCCATGCGCCCGAAAGCCCATGGGACGGTGGGTGCATCCGCGCCGGATGGGGCCTCGGTACCGCGTTCCGGAGAAGCCAGCCCGCGCATCGCCGGAACCACCATGGCCAAGGCCGGAATGACCAGCCCAACAACTCCCAGGAAGACCCAGTGCCAACTGCTCAGCTCCGCCACCACCCCCGCCGCGAAAGGACCGATCAGGGACGGAATCACCCAGGAAGCGGCGAAGGCCGCGAAGATCTTGGGGTGCAGGACGGGTGGGTAGATCCGCGCGACCAGGACGTACAGCGCCACAGTCACTGCCCCGCCACCAAGGCCCTGGACCAGACGGCCGAGCACCAGCATTTCCATGGTGCCGGCAGTTCCTGCGATCAGGAGTCCCACCACGAACATCGCCACCGATGCGTAGAGAGGAGCCTTCGGGCCCTTGCGGTCGGACCAGTTCCCGGCACCCACCATGCCCATCACGCCTGTAGCCAGCGGACCGGCGAAGGCCAGTGCATACAGGCCGGCTCCGTTCAGGTCCCGGCTGACCACCGGCATCACGGTGGTGACGGCGAGGGACTCAAAGGCGCTCAGGAACACCAACGCGCAGGTGCCCACGGTGGCCAGGAGGTATGGACGGCGCAGGATACCGGCCGTTGAGGTGTCAGGGGTCATGCACGCTACCCTAGAACTTCAACTATTGTTGAGGTCAACGCCCCGCCGGGCACGTGGAGGTTCAGTCATGTCGAAGGTATCCGGACACAGGCCCCTGACCATCGGCGAGCTTTCCGAGCGGAGTGGAGTGTCGCCGTCGGCCCTTCATTTCTATGAACGCAACGGCCTCATCAGCGCCGAACGCACGCCAGGCAACCAGCGGCGTTACGCCCGCGAGACGCTGCGCCGCGTGGCGTTCATCAAGACGTCCCAGCGGGTGGGGCTGCCGTTGAGGGACATCCGCGAGGCATTGGAATCCCTGCCCAACAGCCGTACACCCACCAAGCGCGACTGGACCAGGCTCTCGTTGCGCTGGCGGCAGGAACTCGACGAGCGCATCGCCGCCCTGCAGCACCTCAGGAACGATCTGGACGGATGCATCGGTTGTGGTTGCCTGAGCCTGAAATCGTGCACGTTGCAGAACCCGTCGGACGAACTCGGCGCATCCGGGGCGGGCGCCCAGCGGTGGAATGCACCCATCTGACTGGCATTAGGGGTTGTTCTTAGCCCTCAAAACAACCGCTGCTGCCAGTTAGTTGGGCGGGGTTTGCTGGAACAGCAACAGGTGTTGCGTCGGGTCTGCGGCGGACGGCACGCTTGAATCATGACTGAACACACTCACGACGGCGGAACCCGCCAGCACGCGCATCATCACGACGGCGGGGCTCGCCAAGGCGGCGACCAACAGGGCCGCCTGGACCTCCACGAGGATGCGGACAACGCCGTGGACATGTGGGACGGGATGTACCGGGAACGCCCGAAGATTTGGAGCGGGAACCCGAATCCCCAACTGGTCGCAGAGATCACGGGCATGGAGCCGGGAACTGCGCTGGACCTCGGCTGCGGCGAGGGTGCGGATGCCATCTGGCTCGCGAAGCACGGATGGAAGGTCACCGCGATGGATGTATCGGCTGTCGCGCTTGAACGTGCAGCCGGGCATGCCAGGGAAGCCGGACTTCAAGAGAGCGTCAACTGGCAGCAACAGGACCTCGCGGAGTGGACACCCGAGCCTGTCTTCGACCTTGTCTCAGCCCAGTTCCTGCACTCTCCCCTACTGCCCTGGCGGGACTCGGCGTCGAAGGCTGCCGCCGCAGTAGCTCCGGGAGGAACGCTGCTGGTGGTCGGGCACCACCCGCACGGGCTGGCGCCATGGAGCCGGCACCACGAGACGGACATGTTCTACACACCCGAAGAACTCGCGGAGGAACTGGGCTTGGAACACGGGCCGTGGTCGGTTGGGGTTCTCACCAGCCGCGAGCGGACCGGCTCTGTTGCAAAGATTGGCGGCAGTCAGAGGTAGGCTGTCGCTCTGCGCCGATCAGGCGGCTGCTGCGAAATGGTGGTTGAGCATGCCCATGGCCTCCGTCAGCGCCGAGGGCCCAATGCCAAAAGCTCTCTCCACAAGGCGCACCTCGCCCCTGATGCCGGGCTGCAGGCACCAGGGGCGAGCCTGTCCTTTGCGCAGGGCTCGCATGACTTCGAATCCCTTGATCGTGGCATAGGCCGTGGGGATCGATTTGAAACCGCGCACCGGCTTGATCAGTATCTTGAGCTTTCCGTGATCGGCCTCGATCACGTTATTGAGATACTTCACCTGCCGGTGGGCCGTCTCCCGGTCCAGCTTTCCTTCGCGCTTCAATTCGGTGATCGCTGCACCATAGCTCGGCGCTTTGTCGGTATTGAGCGTGGCAGGCTTTTCCCAGTGCTTCAGGCCTCGCAGGGCCTTGCCCAGGAACCGCTTCGCTGCCTTGGCGCTGCGGGTCGGCGACAGGTAGAAATCGATCGTGTCGCCCCGCTTGTCGACTGCCCGGTACAGGTAGGTCCACTTGCCCCGCACCTTGACGTAGGTTTCATCCAGGCGCCAGCTCGGATCAAAGCCACGCCGCCAGAACCAGCGCAGCCGCTTCTCCATCTCCGGGGCGTAGCACTGGACCCAGCGATAGATCGTCGTATGGTCGACCGAAATGCCGCGTTCCGCCAGCATTTCCTCAAGGTCGCGATAGCTGATCGGATAGCGACAATACCAGCGCACCGCCCACAGGATCACATCACCCTGGAAATGGCGCCACTTGAAATCCGTCATCGTTCCGTCCGTCCAATCTCCGCCAAGCATGCTCAAGCTTCACGATTTTTGCAACAGAGCCCCCAGAAGGGCTGCCCGCGCCCGACGGGCCCGGGTCAGCGCCCCGCGACACCGACGAGACGATGATCGCGATCACCGCGATCAGGAGCACGACACCACCCACGATGCTGCCGAACACCAGTGTGCGGGAAGACCGTTCAGTCATCAGGTGACTCCGTCCTGTGCCTGCGGCACTTTCTGTACCGGGTTCACTTCGTCCGGTGCAGAATACCTGCGGACTAGGACGCTCTCGGAATCCCATTTCAACGCGTGGACACTTCCACCCGTGCGTGTCCCCCGAACGGTGGACACGCGGATTCCAGCACCGCGCGCGCTCCCCCAGGCCGGGATTCCCGGGGGGACTAGCGCATGACTGAACATGGCTTTACCCTATAACTATTCACCTGAGATGTGAATAGCAAACATATTCGGAGCTGGTTTGGTTACTCACCCGTCAGGCATGATGAACCCATGCCCCGCTACCTGCGCACCAGCGAGAGCGACTACGTGGAGGACCCCATCGCTGCCCTCGGAAACATGTTGCGCGCGAACATCATCGGCTACGTGCGTCGGCACGGCCCCTCTCGTCGCGGTGAGATCGCCGCAGCCCTCGGCGTCGGCTACCCCGCTGTCGCCAAAGCGCTCAGAGTGCTTGTGGACTCCGGTGCATTGCAGACCAACCCAGCGCAGCCTCGTCAGGGGCAGACCGTCTGGTACACGGTCAATCAAGACGTCGTGTCTGAAATGTGGATGCGCCTCGGCGACGCGATCGGTGAACTCTGAAGCAGCAGCGCCCAGCGGCATGCCCCGCAAGAGTGCTGTCCATGAGCTTGGTCGCCTGCGCGATCGAGGCAATCCGTCAGCGATCGGGCACGACACGCGGTGGACCTTCCCACCGAGCGTTGACGCTAGCTCTAGCGTTAGTCGCATGGCAGAGAGAGCACGCCGGCGCCGCGGGTCGGCTGTCGGCAACCCCGTGATCTTCGCGCCGGTTGTCGAGCCCGCGAAGCAAATCGTTGTCGACACCGCCGACGCCCTCGGCATCTCCCAGGCGGCCGCACTTGAAGTGATCCTCCTGGCTATGCCTCTTGATCGCGACGGCGTTCCCGCGTTCGTAGACCGCGGCCGCTTCCAACGGAATGAGGAGCTGCCTATTCCAGCCGCATAGAACGAGCGAGCCCCCGCCTCTTACGAGACGGGGGCCGAAGCTGAGTGCCTGATCTTCTGAGTTTGGCGACGCGGTAGATCGAGGCGAATATCCGAAACCGGCCGACAAGGCCGGGGCCGTGTCATGTCCTAGGTCTAGGAGATTGGTGCCATCATAGCGCGCCCGACCCACGATGCATATAGCGACGCCCCTGGCGCGTCGTGGTCGCTGACGCGCGCCCTCAGCCCTCGACCGAGCGTGCGTGTGGCGGCCGTCGACGCCTACGGCGAGGTCGTGAATCGCTACACCGGCCACCAGCTCGTCGACGGTGACGAGCCGACTCGCCCGTGGGCGGTCTACCTGGCTGGCACTGATCGCCGGTTCCGGCTGCTCGGCTTCGACCTCGACGCCAAGACGGACGGCTCGGCTGCAGCGGCGGCGCGTGACGCCGACGTGATCGCGGGCCTCCTCACAGATGCTGGCATCGCGCACGTGATCTGCGAGTCCGGCCCCTCCCAAGGTCGGCACGTGTGGGTCGCCCTGGCCGAGAGCGTCGACCAGGAGACGATCGCCACTCTGGCCCGTCTCACGCGCCACCTGTGCCCCACGCTCGACACATCGCCGCTCAGCAACCCCGATACAGGTTGTGTGCGCCCACCAGGCGCGCCGCACCGCGACGGCGGCCGCTCGACCGTGCTCCGCGGCGAGCTGCACGCGCTCACCACGCCCACGACCACCGCGGCTCAGGTCCGCGCCGTCGTCGAGGCCCTGGCCCAGCTCGTCGACGACGCCGAGCCTACGGGCAGGATCGACCCCAAGCGGCCGATTCCTCTCGACGAGCACGGACGGCTCTACCTGCCCGGCCCACGCCGCGAACTCACCGCGCGTAGCGCGGCCGCGCTACGCGAAGACGCTGCAGCCGGGGACGCCTCAGCGGTGCTCTGGCGCATCCTCATCGGCGCCGCCGCCGCCAGGTGGCGACACGCGGAGATCGCCGCCCTCGTCGACGAAGCACCCGGCTTAGAACACGTCCGCACCTACAGGGACCGCCCAGTGGACATAAGCCTGTTCGGTTCGTAAGCTGTAATGCAAGTAGCGTATGCGCTCACGCAACTGGTCCAGAACCTTGACCGAACGCAGCGGTGGTAACGGCGCAGTGGCGGTTTTCATGGCTTGTTATGACTGTTTTTTTGTACAGTCTATGCCTCGGGCATCCAAGCAGCAAGCGCGTTACGCCGTGGGTCGATGTTTGATGTTATGGAGCAGCAACGATGTTACGCAGCAGGGTGACGGTGTTCGGCATTCTGAATCTCACCGAGGACTCCTTCTTCGATGAGAGCCGGCGGCTAGACCCCGCCGGCGCTGTCACCGCGGCGATCGAAATGCTGCGAGTCGGATCAGACGTCGTGGATGTCGGACCGGCCGCCAGCCATCCGGACGCGAGGCCTGTATCGCCGGCCGATGAGATCAGACGTATTGCGCCGCTCTTAGACGCCCTGTCCGATCAGATGCACCGTGTTTCAATCGACAGCTTCCAACCGGAAACCCAGCGCTATGCGCTCAAGCGCGGCGTGGGCTACCTGAACGATATCCAAGGATTTCCTGACCCTGCGCTCTATCCCGATATTGCTGAGGCGGACTGCAGGCTGGTGGTTATGCACTCAGCGCAGCGGGATGGCATCGCCACCCGCACCGGTCACCTTCGACCCGAAGACGCGCTCGACGAGATTGTGCGGTTCTTCGAGGCGCGGGTTTCCGCCTTGCGACGGAGCGGGGTCGCTGCCGACCGGCTCATCCTCGATCCGGGGATGGGATTTTTCTTGAGCCCCGCACCGGAAACATCGCTGCACGTGCTGTCGAACCTTCAAAAGCTGAAGTCGGCGTTGGGGCTTCCGCTATTGGTCTCGGTGTCGCGGAAATCCTTCTTGGGCGCCACCGTTGGCCTTCCTGTAAAGGATCTGGGTCCAGCGAGCCTTGCGGCGGAACTTCACGCGATCGGCAATGGCGCTGACTACGTCCGCACCCACGCGCCTGGAGATCTGCGAAGCGCAATCACCTTCTCGGAAACCCTCGCGAAATTTCGCAGTCGCGACGGCTCTGTTGCAAAAATCGTGAAGCTTGAGCATGCTTGGCGGAGATTGGACGGACGGAACGATGACGGATTTCAAGTGGCGCCATTTCCAGGGTGATGTGATCCTGTGGGCGGTGCGCTGGTATTGTCGCTATCCGATCAGCTATCGCGACCTTGAGGAAATGCTGGCGGAACGCGGCATTTCGGTCGACCATACGACGATCTATCGCTGGGTCCAGTGCTACGCCCCGGAGATGGAGAAGCGGCTGCGCTGGTTCTGGCGGCGTGGCTTTGATCCGAGCTGGCGCCTGGATGAAACCTACGTCAAGGTGCGGGGCAAGTGGACCTACCTGTACCGGGCAGTCGACAAGCGGGGCGACACGATCGATTTCTACCTGTCGCCGACCCGCAGCGCCAAGGCAGCGAAGCGGTTCCTGGGCAAGGCCCTGCGAGGCCTGAAGCACTGGGAAAAGCCTGCCACGCTCAATACCGACAAAGCGCCGAGCTATGGTGCAGCGATCACCGAATTGAAGCGCGAAGGAAAGCTGGACCGGGAGACGGCCCACCGGCAGGTGAAGTATCTCAATAACGTGATCGAGGCCGATCACGGAAAGCTCAAGATACTGATCAAGCCGGTGCGCGGTTTCAAATCGATCCCCACGGCCTATGCCACGATCAAGGGATTCGAAGTCATGCGAGCCCTGCGCAAAGGACAGGCTCGCCCCTGGTGCCTGCAGCCCGGCATCAGGGGCGAGGTGCGCCTTGTGGAGAGAGCTTTTGGCATTGGGCCCTCGGCGCTGACGGAGGCCATGGGCATGCTCAACCACCATTTCGCAGCAGCCGCCTGATCGGCGCAGAGCGACAGCCTACCTCTGACTGCCGCCAATCTTTGCAACAGAGCCCAACAGAGCCGTATGATGAATCCTTGTTCCGCGACGATGCGGACGGGAGTCGTCTCGACGTCGAGGCACGACTTGCACACCCCTAGGAGGAATCCGTGACATCCGTACGGGAATCGATCGACCGCGCTCCGATGAGCGCGTATCAAGTCCTGGTCGTCGTCATCTGCCTGGCCATCGTGCTGGCCGAGGGCTTCGACCTTCTCATCATGGCGTTCAGCGCCTCCGGCGTCGCTCAGGAGTGGTCGCTCAGCGGCTCCGAGGTCGGGATTTTGCTGAGCGCCGCCCTGTTCGGTATGGCATTCGGATCGGCGTTCCTCGCACCGCTCGCCGACCGAATCGGGCGCCGTATGCAGACCCTGGGGTGCCTCCTTCTCGTGGCGATCGCGATGCTGCTCGCGTCGTTCTCCACGAGCTTCGTGCAACTCGGCATCTGGCGTGTGCTCACCGGTCTCGGCATCGGCGGGCTCGCGGCGAGCCTGCCCGTGGTCGTCGCGGAGTTCTCGCCGCAACGACGTCGCACCACGATGCTCGCGATCTACACGATCGGGCTCCCGCTGGGCGGCGTGATCGGCGGGCTCATCGCCGGCGCCCTCGCCGCCTACGGCTGGCGCGCGAGCTTCACCGTCGGCGCCGGCATCACGTTCGTCCTCTTCCTCGTCGTGCTCTTTGCGATGCCCGAGTCGATCGATTACCTGCTCGTGCGACGCCCGAAGAACGCGCTCGCCCGCGTCAACAAGACTCTGCAATGGATGCGTATCGCGCCGATCGCCGAGCTGCCCGCGGTGGAGCACCGTAAGGACGACACGGTCAAGGGAGCGATCTTCACGGGGCGCAACGGGATCCGCTCCGCTCTCCTCGGATTCGTCTTCTTCGTCTTCAACGCAGGGTTCTACTTCGCCACGAGCTGGACCCCGCGGCTTCTCGAGCAGACCAGTCAGTCCGCGCAGCAGGGAATCACGGGCGGGACGCTGCTGAACCTCGGCGGCGCGGCGGGCGCGCTGCTGTTCGGCCTGCTCGCGCTGAAGTTCCGGCTCCGCTGGCTCGCCGCCGTTACCGTCGCCTGTGCGGCTCTCTCCCTGGTCGCCATGAGCGTGACGCTCGGGGGGTCCGCCGGCGCGCTCGTGGTGGCCACGATCGTCGGAGCACTGCTCAACGCAATTGCGTCGGGCCTGTACGCGCTCGCATCCGCCTCTTACCCCGCCGCGGTGCGCACGACCGCAGTGGGGTGGGTCGTTGCGATCGGCCGCGTGGGAGCCATCCTCGCTCCGATCATGGCGGGCGTCCTTCTGGACGGCGGGTGGACTGCGTCGGGGCTGTACCTGTTCTTCGCCGTCCTGCTCCTCCTGGGTGCGGGCGCCATCGCCCTCATCCGGCTGCCGAAGGACGCGGAGGCCTCGCCGATCGCTGCGGCCGGCTCAGACCCGGTGGCACAGGAGAGCGTCGCGTCCGCGGTGGACGAGCGCCCCTGAGGCAGGGCGGTCGCGTCTCACCGGCGCGCGGCCGCATAGACCGTGAGACGAGGGGTGACGGATGCCGCGGCATCCGTCACCCCTCGCTCGTCGTCTGCCGGGTCAGTAGCCTTCTTCGTCGACGAACCAGGCACGCACCGGTCGTTCGTGAGAGCGCAGGTGTCGGTAGTTGCCCTTGAAGAAGACGAGCGGGTCACCGCTGTGCCAGCCCAGCGGACTGATCTCGTTGACGGCGCCGACGACGATGTAGTGGTCGCCCGCCTCGTACTCCGCGACGGTCTCGCAGTCCACCCACAGCAGGGTGTCGTCGAGCACGGGGTTGCCGGCGGCGCTGGGCCCCCACCCGACCCCTGCCCACTTGTCGGAGGCGCGCCGCGCGAACTGGTTCGAGAGGTCGGACTGGTTGTGCGCCAGCACGTTGACGCAGAATCTGCCGGTCGCGCGGAGGCGTGGATAGCTGCCCGAGGTGGTCATGACGCTGAACGAGACGAGCGGCGGCTCGAGGGAGACGCTGTAGAACGACTGGCAGGTGAAGCCGATCGGCCCGCTGTCGTCGTAGCCGGTGATGATGGTGATGCCGGAGGCGTAGTGGCCCATGCTGTCGCGCATCTCGCGCGGGTCGATATCGGTTCGTCCCGATCGCACGGTGCGGTAGCTCGCGGCATCCGTGAATCGGATCCGCTCTGGTTCGCGCTCTTCCACGAGGCCTTCTTGGCGTCGTCAGCCTACTCGTCGATGACGAGCTTGCGGTGGAGCCACCAGTCGCGGCGCTGCAGGTTGCGGTACCCGCCCTTGAAGAAGAGGAGCGGCTCGCCACGATGCCAGTCGACCGGGCTGAGCTCTTTCACCTCGCCGACCACGATGTAGTGGTCGCCGGCGAGGTGCTCGTCGCGCAGCTCGCAGTCGGGCTCTGTTGCAAAAATCGTGAAGCTTGAGCATGCTTGGCGGAGATTGGACGGACGGAACGATGACGGATTTCAAGTGGCGCCATTTCCAGGGTGATGTGATCCTGTGGGCGGTGCGCTGGTATTGTCGCTATCCGATCAGCTATCGCGACCTTGAGGAAATGCTGGCGGAACGCGGCATTTCGGTCGACCATACGACGATCTATCGCTGGGTCCAGTGCTACGCCCCGGAGATGGAGAAGCGGCTGCGCTGGTTCTGGCGGCGTGGCTTTGATCCGAGCTGGCGCCTGGATGAAACCTACGTCAAGGTGCGGGGCAAGTGGACCTACCTGTACCGGGCAGTCGACAAGCGGGGCGACACGATCGATTTCTACCTGTCGCCGACCCGCAGCGCCAAGGCAGCGAAGCGGTTCCTGGGCAAGGCCCTGCGAGGCCTGAAGCACTGGGAAAAGCCTGCCACGCTCAATACCGACAAAGCGCCGAGCTATGGTGCAGCGATCACCGAATTGAAGCGCGAAGGAAAGCTGGACCGGGAGACGGCCCACCGGCAGGTGAAGTATCTCAATAACGTGATCGAGGCCGATCACGGAAAGCTCAAGATACTGATCAAGCCGGTGCGCGGTTTCAAATCGATCCCCACGGCCTATGCCACGATCAAGGGATTCGAAGTCATGCGAGCCCTGCGCAAAGGACAGGCTCGCCCCTGGTGCCTGCAGCCCGGCATCAGGGGCGAGGTGCGCCTTGTGGAGAGAGCTTTTGGCATTGGGCCCTCGGCGCTGACGGAGGCCATGGGCATGCTCAACCACCATTTCGCAGCAGCCGCCTGATCGGCGCAGAGCGACAGCCTACCTCTGACTGCCGCCAATCTTTGCAACAGAGCCGTCTGGCGCATGTCGATCGCCCAGCCGACGACCTTGCGCGAGTAGACGTCGATGACACAGCAGCAGTAGATCTTCCCTTCGCGGGTGGGGTGCTCGGTGATGTCCGTGCACCACAGCTGGTTAGGAGCGGTCGCGGTGAAGTTGCGGTTGACCAGATCCTCGGTCGTTACGAGATGTTCGCGATTTACATACCGTTTGCGGGTGCCGGCCAGCCCGCGCAAGCCCGTGCGTGCCATCACCCGCGCCACCTGGTCCCGGCCGACGCGGATTTCCGCCCGTGCCCGAGTTCGGCGTGCACACGGCGGGCGCCGTAGCAGCCGCGGGAGGCGCGGTGGATGTTCGCGATCGTCTCGGCGAGCATCTCGTGGCAGATCGTGCGCTGGCTCATCGGTCTGTCGCGCCTGCCCGGTGGCCGCGGTCGGTGACGCGGAGCACGCGGCAAGCGGTTGCGATGCTGATGCCCTGCCCGGTCAGGGCCGCGACGACCGGGAACCGCCTTTTGGGCGGATCCTCTCGTCCTTCAATATTGACGCGGCAAGACGAGTGGCGGAGAGCTCTTCTTCAAGCTCCCGGATTCGACGGCGCGCATCAGTCAGCTCCGCGGTCAGCGTGCTGTCGACGCCAGGGATATCGCCAGCATCGATGCGCTCCTGGCGCCATCGATAGATCGTCGCTGCCGAGATCCGCAACTCTGCGGCCAGCTCTCCTGCGTCGCGGCCGTCGTGAACAAGCGCGAGCACGCGCTCACGGAACTGGGGTGAGTACTGACGAGGCATGGACGTAAGGCTCTCTCTACGGGGCCAGATTCGCACAACAGAGCGGAACGAAACTCATTAGACGTCATCGGGCGGCTTGGGAGGCGGGTGTTCCCAAGGGTGTGTCGAGGCCAGCGTAGTAGTCGGCCTCAACGTCGGCAGGGGCGCGCATGTCGAGCTCTCCGTGGAGGCGCTGGTTGTTCCACCACCACACGTACTCGAGCGTCGCGAGTTCGACCTGCTCGACCGTGCGCCACGGGCCGCAGCGGCGGATCAGTTCGGTCTTATAAAGCCCGTTGACGGCCTCGGCCATCGCGTTGATGCTCCTATATTTCGCAAGTCTGTCAGGCGGCAGACGTGAGCGCGATTTCTCCTCGTGTGGCCGCGCTGTCCGGAGGCGGCAGCAGGTGGTAGATCTCGCGGGCGAGGTAGCGCTTGAGGCATCGAATGATCTCCCGCTTCGAGAGTCCCTCCGCAGTGCGTCGAGTGACGTAATCGATCGTTGGCTGGTGCCATCGCATCCGCACGATCACGACACGATAAAGCGCGGCGTTGGCCTGCCTGTTACCGCCACGATTCAAGCGATGGCGACCGTTCGTCTTGCCCGATCCGGCGGGGATGGGACACGCACCACACATCTTCGCGAACGCGGCCTCGGAGTGGATGCGCGTGCTGTTGTCGCCCGCGGTGATGAGCATCTCGGCGGCGATGTCGAGGCCGATCCCGACGGCTTCGACCAGGCGTGGCGCGATAGCTCTGGTCTGCTTCTTGAGGTGCCGGCTGTGGATCTTCACTTCCTCGTGGAGGTCGAACCAGCGTCGTGCCAGCGATCCGAGAACGTGCCGCATCGCTGCTTCCGGGTCGGTCAGCGAGGTGTTTGACGGGAGTTGCGCGCATGCGGCGACGAGCTTGAAATCGGTCAGGTGCTCGAGTTCGGCGCGGAGTTCGTCGCTCGCGGTGACGAGGGTCGCTTTGAGCGTGATCATCGCCGTGGTCCGCGATTTCACCGCAGTATCGCGGGCGATCTTGATCAACCGCAGCGCTTCGATCTCGCCGTCCGCGGTCTTCGGCTGCGCCATCGTCATGCCCGAAAGCACTTGGCGGGCGGTGTGCTCGGCATCGACAGTGTCGCTCTTGCCAGACATGCGACGCTCCCCGCGGCGCGGTGGGCGGTGAACCTCACGAACCGTGGTGCCGTGGCGGCGAAGGAAGCGGGCAAGCCCAACACCATAGGAGCCGGTGCCCTCGACGCCGAAGGCGATCAGCCGTCCGTCTGCCCCGACGTGGTTAAGCCTCGATCCACCGGTGCGGCGGGGTTCTGAGCGGGTGCCGTGACACGGAAATGCCCCTCTGATCAGGAAGAATAGAGCTTGTCTAAGGTCCTATTCGCCCGATCCGAGAGGCATCTCGTAGATGCAATTCAAGCACGCCCCGGCCGCGGTGTCCGCGGTCTTCGACGATCCGAATCTGGTGTCGGCCGCGGGTCTGGTCCCGATGCTCCGGCTCGCGCAGCACGCGGGGGTGGATCGGCTCGCGCAGGCGCGGTTGACCGTGCCGACGGACAAGGGCTCCAACGCCGGTTCGAAGGTGATGGCGCTGGTGGCGGGGATGGTCGCCGGGGCGGACTCGATCGACGACATGAACGTGCTGCGCCACGGCGGGATGGGCCGCCTGTTTCACCGGGCGTATGCGCCGTCGACGCTGGGATCGTTCCTGCGCGAGTTCACCTTCGGGCACGTCCGCCAGCTCGACGCCGTCTCCTCTCGCGTCGTTCAGAACCTCGCCGGTCAGACGCCGCTTCTGCGGCTCCGAGACGGGGAGCGGGTGATGGTGGATCTGGATGACACGATCATCGAGGTGCACGGGTATCAGAAGCAGGGCGCGGGGTTCGGGTACTCCGGCGTGCGCGGCTTGAACGCCCTGATCGCGACAGCGTCGACGTCATCGTCGGCGCCGGTGATCCTCGGTCAGCGGCTCCGACAGGGCAAGACCGGGTCTCCGAAGGGTGCCGCGAGGATCGTCGGCGACGCCCTGGCGACTCTGCGCCGGATGAGCCTCGGGAACGGGGCGCGGCCGCTGCTGCGGGCGGACTCCGCGTTCTACGGCCACGCCACCATCGGCACCGCCATCACCGCCGGCGCGGACGTGTCGGTCACCGTCCGGATGGACCCGGCCGTGAAAGCCGCGATCGCCACCATCGCCGAGGATGCGTGGGAGATGATCGAGTACCCGAACGCGATCCGCGACGAATCCACCGGGCGGTGGATCTCCAAAGCCGAGGTCGCCGAGGTCCCGTTCACCGCGTTCCGGTCGAGGAAGAAGGCCGAACGCATCGAGGGCCGGCTCGTGGTCCGGCGCATCCCCGACCTGGGCCCGACGCGGGTGGAGCAGCCGACGCTGTTCGACGTCTTCCGGCATCACGCGTTCTTCACCACCACAGCGAAGAACGCGATCGGCACGGTGGTCGCAGACAAGACCCACCGCGGTCACGCGATCATCGAGCAAGTCCACGCCGACCTCAAAGCCGGCCCGCTCGCGCACCTCCCGTCCGGAGTGTTCACCGCGAACAGCGCCTGGCTCGTGCTCGCCGTGATCGCATTCAACCTCACCCGCGCCGCCGGGATCATCGCCGACCGGGCCGGACGGCTCGCGAAAGCGACAACCGCGACCATCCGCCGCACCCTCGTCACGGTGCCGGCGCGGCTGGCGCGCTCCGCGCGCCGCATCACACTGCACCTCCCGAGCACCTGGCCCTGGGAAGCAGCGTTCGCGCGACTGTTCGCCGTCACCCACGCGCCACCGCCATCGGTAGCCACCTGACCATCGCCGCGCACGGCACGATCGACAACCCAGTGGACGACCGGGATGCGATGCCCGGAACTCAGCCCTGCCCTCAACACATCACCGCGCGCCCCCCGCGACGAACCGCGCCACCGAGGTTCATCGGTGGATCGAGGCTAAGCCGTGGTAGTCATCAATCTTCCAAAAGGAATCCCTCGAGCTCAAGGAGGATGGTCACTTCCTTGCCTACAACCAGCCCACCCGTCTCGATAGTTGCGTTCCAGGTGAGGCCGAAATCCTCTCGATTGATCGTCGCCACCGCGGATGCTCCAGCCCGATACCGCCCGTCCGTGTCAGGCCCGAATCCACCGAATTCGACCTTGAAGGCGACAGACCGTGTGACGCCACGGATGGTCAGATCACCATTGACTATATAGCAGTCGCTACTAAGGCTTGCGCTCTTTGATTCAAACTGGATGGTTGGGAAGTTTTCCACATCGAGGAATTCCGCGGATCGAAGATGAAGGTCGCGAGCTTCGAGATTCGTGTTGACAGACGCCGCGTCGACTGTTGCCGTGAGGGAGAAGACAAGCGGGTCTTCGGTTGCTATCAGGCTAGCGGATTTCACACCGAACGAGCCACGCACCTTCGACACCATCATGTGCCGAACAGTGAATCCGACTTCGCTGTGATCGGGATCAAGAACCCACTCTCCCGGGCGAAAACCGGGTAGATCGCCAACTGTATTCTGCATCTTATTTCCTCTCAGAGACACGCGAATGTCAGATTGCGATCACGAATTCTTCGTCGCCCAAGAGAGTTCTTCCATAGCACTCCTTTGAGACACCCACGTTGACCATTGCATGACGGCTCGCTGTTCCTGCGTCGCGCCAGATCTGCTGGAGCGGGCTTGTTGAGGCGAATGCTGCCGAACCCACAGCGGTCAACAATCTCTCGATCGCCTCACGACACTGCACCGCGATAGATGCGGTGTCCATCCGAATTCGCGCGCGAGTAGGTAGATCGATGGCGCCGCCATTGAATACTGCCGCCGCGTCGATGTCGTAGCACGCGCGTTTAGCCAGCATGCGTGCTACGTCGATCGCGTTCGCAGCCTCGGCAACTGCGATCTGGTTGGAGGGTGCTTCGCTTCCCTTTCGATACTTCGTTTTGGTGACACCTCGTTGGGGGAGGATTTCGAGGGCGAAGTCGAGGGCTGCCTGCGCAAGGCCGATCTGTGCCGCAACGAGGATCAGGGTGTGGTTGGGGGCGAGAGGCGTGAGATACTCAACCTCGTCGACGAACTCCGATGCGTAGTTACCCTCCATCAGGTCTACGAACGTCTGAGTTCGATAGTCTGGCGCGAAGAGATCTCTGCCAACGATCGTGTTGCTTCCCGAGCCGCGCATGCCGGCGACGTACCAAGTGTCTTCGACAGTAACTTCGTTGATTGGCAGGAGTGTCATCATCCACACTGTTTCACCGTCGATCTCGACGTCGAACCCTAGCTCCGCCCACTGCGCGTGAAGCGAGCCCGAGGCATATGGCCAGCGGCCACTGATTAGATAGCCCCCATCGACCCGACGTGCCGACGCAGTAGGACCGGCAGCCGGGCGGGTCGCTGTTGTAATCCGTGCGCGAGGGTTGGCACCCCAAATCTCATCCTGGGCCTGTCGCGAGTAGGTGCCGACGTCCCACGCATTGGAGTTGAGCAACCCGAACGCCCAGGCAGTCCCGCCGTCTCCCCGCGCGATTTCCGCCGTCAGGTCGAAGAGGGTCCGGAAGTTCGCCTGGAATCCGCCGTACCGACGCGGGGTGCAAACCTGGAATAGGTCGAGCTCCTCCATCTTGTCGATCACAACCTGTGACACGCGGCGATCCCGATCGCTGTCCAGCGCGTGTTCTCGAACGAGAGGGTATAGCGACCGCGCTTTTTTCATTAGATCGGCATCCGGCTGCGAGATCCTTGAATCAGGACCGGATACATCTACGGGCACGGTTGTCCAGGCTGGCGATCCCATCTTCATTCTCTCCTTTGAAACTGCAGTATGTCGCGTCCATCATCTTCGGCCAGCATGAATCTACACTGATCACGTTTATGATAGATGAACAGATCGGTCAGTGTCTACTGGCGATCTCGTGTTCAACGCGAGATTTAGTTAGGCGAGCTGAACGTGCTGGGGCAGCAGCCGCAGAACGCCTGCTAACGAGGGAAGCCAACCACCAAACCAGGTGGGACTCTCGCCTTCGCGGTGCCACGTCGTCTCGACTCATGTCACAGTCGCTAAACCGAGCTGGGCGCAAGATCCGTATCCGTGCCAGATGGTCAAGGCCGCGGACGGGGTGTATCGGTGATCGTGTGATCCCTCGTGTTCGGGGTTATGCGGTGAGGGCTCGGAGGTCGGGTTCGATCACCTCCTCGGTGTCGGGTTCGCCGACGCGCCGTGCGGCGGCGAGGGCTCTGTTGCAAAAATCGTGAAGCTTGAGCATGCTTGGCGGAGATTGGACGGACGGAACGATGACGGATTTCAAGTGGCGCCATTTCCAGGGTGATGTGATCCTGTGGGCGGTGCGCTGGTATTGTCGCTATCCGATCAGCTATCGCGACCTTGAGGAAATGCTGGCGGAACGCGGCATTTCGGTCGACCATACGACGATCTATCGCTGGGTCCAGTGCTACGCCCCGGAGATGGAGAAGCGGCTGCGCTGGTTCTGGCGGCGTGGCTTTGATCCGAGCTGGCGCCTGGATGAAACCTACGTCAAGGTGCGGGGCAAGTGGACCTACCTGTACCGGGCAGTCGACAAGCGGGGCGACACGATCGATTTCTACCTGTCGCCGACCCGCAGCGCCAAGGCAGCGAAGCGGTTCCTGGGCAAGGCCCTGCGAGGCCTGAAGCACTGGGAAAAGCCTGCCACGCTCAATACCGACAAAGCGCCGAGCTATGGTGCAGCGATCACCGAATTGAAGCGCGAAGGAAAGCTGGACCGGGAGACGGCCCACCGGCAGGTGAAGTATCTCAATAACGTGATCGAGGCCGATCACGGAAAGCTCAAGATACTGATCAAGCCGGTGCGCGGTTTCAAATCGATCCCCACGGCCTATGCCACGATCAAGGGATTCGAAGTCATGCGAGCCCTGCGCAAAGGACAGGCTCGCCCCTGGTGCCTGCAGCCCGGCATCAGGGGCGAGGTGCGCCTTGTGGAGAGAGCTTTTGGCATTGGGCCCTCGGCGCTGACGGAGGCCATGGGCATGCTCAACCACCATTTCGCAGCAGCCGCCTGATCGGCGCAGAGCGACAGCCTACCTCTGACTGCCGCCAATCTTTGCAACAGAGCCAGCGGACCCTCGAAGACCCGGATGGCAACCCTGCCACCATCATGGATACCGTCCTTCGGGCTACGAGGAAGCCCTAAGCGCTCGCCGGGAGCAGCTCGCCGAAGGGTGGCACCACGGTTCCGGTGCACGTGGAGTCCGGGTTGAGCATCCAGCCCACCCGCTTGGCGGTGTTCAGCATGACGACGCTCTCCTCCAGTTCGATCCCCGGGATCCGCTGCTGGATGGCAAGTTCCATCTCCATCACTTCGGCCAGGGTGCGCAGCCACATGATCATGGTGAAGTTGGTCCGCCCCGTGGTTGAGGCCAGGAACCGCACGTTCCGGATGGCCCGCAATTCCGTGGCCGCGGCTTCGTGCTGGCCGGCCGGGACGTTGGCGAACCACTGCACGGTCACGGGGTAGCCGGAGAATTTCTGTGCGATCTCGCAGCGGAAGGAGAGCATGCGGCTGCCGAGCACGCGGGTGAGTTGGCGCTGGACAGTGGCCGGGTGGCGGCCCAGGGCCCGGGCAATTTCCGCGGCTGTGGCACGGCCGTCGCGGGCCAGGAAGGGGATGAGTGCCAGGTGGCTTTCGGGCAGCGGCACAACAATGGCGTCCGGTGCGGGCGGGTTAGCCGACTCGGGACCGGCCATTGCGCGCAATGCCTGCTGTTCAGCCTTGGTGAGGACGTTAAGCCGCCAGGCGTAGCCACTTGTATGGATCCTGGTGCACAGGGACGTGTGGTACTTGGTGAGGCCCCGGACTTCCTTGAGCCGGGGCAGCAAACCGGTACTGAAGTGATCCAGGTCCTGCGTGATGACGGTCAGGGTGAGGTCCCGGTTGCTGGCCGCCTCCTCCACGGTGATCACCTCGGGCAACCGGGCGAGGGCCGCGGTGACGTCGGGCCGAAGATCCATGTCGCAATCGACGTCCACCATCGCCAGGCACATGTTCTTGGGGTCACCCATCAAGTGGGCGGTCGTCCACGCAGCACCTTGGGCTTTGAGCCGGTCCCAACGGGCGGCCAGGGTGGTGGCATGGACGCCCAGGACGTCGCCGGCGTCGGACCAGCTGATCCTGGGTGAAATCTGCAGGGCGTTGATGAGGCGCAGGTCTTCCTCACTGAGTTCCATGTCCCCAATTCTCTCCCGCTTGCATGAATCCTGCACCTTTCACACATGCCATGCATATTTCCTGATCTTTCGGGCCTTGTGAGGTGCATCACCGCAGAATGATCTAAGAGAAGCGCAAGCCGAACAAACCACAGGAGACCCCGCATGACCATCGCCGCCGACGCCCAGGAACTCCGCGAAGACATCGTCCGACTCCGGCACCAACTGCACCGCGAACCGGAGATCGGACTGCATCTCCCCCGCACCCAGGAAAAAGTACTCCAAGCGCTGGACGGACTTCCGTACGAGATCACGCTGGGCAAGGACACGACGTCGGTCACCGCAGTCCTGCGGGGCGGTGCGGCCCACGCTTCGGCCCGGAAGCCGGTGGTGCTCCTGCGCGCCGACATGGATGGATTGCCAGTCCAGGAAACAACCGGCGTGGACTATACCTCCCGGGTGGACGGAGCCATGCACGCCTGCGGCCACGACCTCCACACCTCCATGCTCGCCGGAGCCGCAACCCTCCTGGCCGAACGCCGCCACCAAATCGCTGGAGACGTGGTCCTCATGTTCCAGCCGGGCGAAGAAGGATTCGACGGTGCCAGCTACATGATCAACGAAGGCGTCCTCGACGCTGCCGGGCGCCGGGCGGACACCGCCTACGGAATGCACGTGTTCTCCTCGCTGGAGCCGCACGGGCAGTTCGTCACGAAGGACGGCGTGATGCTCAGTTCCTCCGACGGGCTGGTGGTCACGGTCCTCGGCGCGGGCGGCCACGGGTCGGCCCCGCATTCCGCCAAGGACCCCGTCACTGCCGCGGCGGAAATGGTCACGGCCCTGCAGGTCATGGTCACCCGCCAGTTCAACATGTTCGATCCCGTGGTCCTCACCGTCGGGGTGTTGCACGCAGGGACCAAACGGAACGTCATCCCGGAAACCGCACGCATCGAAGCCACCATCCGGACCTTCTCCGAAGCGTCCAGGCAGAAGATGATGGAAGCAGTTCCCCGGTTGCTCAAAGGCATCGCCGCAGCACACGGATTGGAGGTGGACGTGGACTACCAGGAGGAGTACCCGCTCACCATCAACGACGAGGACGAAACGAACACCGCCGAGAAAGTCATTGCCGGCATGTTCGGAGACTCCCGCCTCACCCGGATGGCCACCCCGCTCAGCGGCTCCGAGGACTTCTCCCGCGTGCTGGCCGAGGTCCCCGGAACCTTCGTGGGACTCAGTGCCGTTGCCCCCGGCGCCGATCCCTCGACGTCGCCCTTCAACCACTCCCCTTACGCAACGTTCGACGACGGCGTCCTCACCGACGGTGCCGCGCTTTACGCCGAACTGGCCGTGTCCCGCATCGCCGCGCTCGCCGCCAACTGACTCCTGGAGAACCAGATGACAACCACTGTTGGAACCCCTGCCGACATCAAGGTCCACAAGTCGCACGTCCGCACCCTTGTGGGTACCGGCATCGGCAACGCCGTTGAATGGTACGACTGGGCTATTTACGCCACGTTCTCGCCCTTCATCGCGAGCGCGTTGTTCAGCGCGGCCGACCCCACCTCTGCCGTGCTGTCCACGCTGGCGATCTTCGCCGTCGGATTCGTAGCCCGGCCGTTCGGCGGGTTCGTGTTCGGCTGGATAGGCGACCGGATTGGACGCAAAACGTCAATGACTGTTGCCGTGGCCCTCGGCGCCATCGGCAGCATGTTGATCGGCGTGGCCCCCACGTTCGAGTCCGTCGGCGCCTTCGCATCCGTGATGCTCCTGGTGGCCCGCCTCATCCAGGGCCTGGCCCACGGTGGCGAGCTGCCGTCGTCGCAAACGTACCTTTCGGAGATGGCGCCCAAGGAAAAGCGCGGCTTCTGGGCCACCCTCATTTACACCTCCGGCACGGCCGGGATCCTTGCAGGCACGTTGCTCGGCGCCGTCCTGACCGCTGTGCTCAGCAAGGAAGACATGAGCGCGTGGGGTTGGCGTATCCCGTTCCTCATCGGTGGCGCCCTGGGCGTTTATGCCTTGTTCATGCGGGCCAAGATGAAGGAAACCGAGGCTTTCGAGGCCGAGTCCCCCAAGGAAAAGCGCGCCCCGATGTGGCCGCAGATCGTGAAGTACCGCAAGCAGGCCCTGCAGGTCATCGGGCTCACCGTGGGCCTCACGGTGGTGTACTACATCTGGGGTGTCGTGGCACCGAGCTACGCAGCGACGGCCCTCAAGATGGACCGCGGTGCTGCGTTGTGGGCAGGCGTGATCGCCAATGTGGTGTTCATTGCAGCCTTGCCGTTCTGGGGTCGCCTGTCTGACCGGATCGGCCGGAAGCCCGTCCTCATCATGTCCTCCGCCGGCGCCGCGCTGTTCCACTTCCCCATGACCTGGCTGCTGAAGGATTCTCCGTGGCAGCTGACCGTGTCCATGTCCGTGATGCTGTTCTTCATCGCCGGCAGCGCCGCGATCGTCCCCGCCGTCTACGCGGAGCTCTTCCCGACCCACATCCGGACCGTCGGCGTGGGCGTTCCCTACTCGATCTGCGTGGCCGTGTTCGGCGGCACCGCCCCTTACCTGCAGACGTGGCTGGGAACGATCGGCCAGGCGTACCTGTTCAACGTTTACGCCGTGATCCTGCTGCTGGTGGGTATCCTGTTCGCCTTCCTGATCCCCGAAACCAAGGGCAAGGACCTGACCGCCTGACCCCTCCCAACTGGGTCGCAGCAGAGCACGTTTTGAACGTTCAAAACGCGCACTGCTGCGACTCAGTTGGGTTAGACGAAGCGGTTCCGGCCCGCCCTGAATCCGAAGAACGCCGCCAGCAAGCCGACCACCAGGAACAGGACCCCCGCCGCGGCGAAGCCACCCGTTGCCTGGTGGAGCTGGCCAACCATCAGCGTCCCTGTGGAACCCACCCCGTAGCCCACCCCCTGCATCATTCCGGAAAGGTGCGCTGCCGTGTGGGCGTCCCGGGTACGGAGCATGATCATGGTCAGCGCCACGGCAGTCAGTGACCCTTGGCCGAGCCCGAGCAACCCCGTCCACACCCAGATCAACTCAGTGGGCCCAAAGATGCTCAGGGCGAAGCCGCCGCCCGTCATGAGCGCCACCACCATGTTGATGACCCGCTGGTCCTTGAGCCGGGCAGCGAGCGCCGGGGCGAACAACGACCCCAGCATCTGCAGCACAATCGACACCGAGACGATCAGGCCCGCCGTGCCGCCGTCCACACCGCGGTCACGCAGGATCGGCGCCAGCCACGCGAACACGCTGAACGACATCATCGCCTGCAGCACCATGAACGCCGTCACCTGCCACGCCACCGCGGATCTCCACACATTCACCCCGCCCTTGAGGTGCTGGTGCCGTACGGGGTGCTGCCTGATGGCCGGCGGCAGGAAGAGCAAAAGTACGACGGCGGCCGGCACCGCCCAGAACCACAGCGCCGATGTCCAGTGGCCGGTTGCCGTAAAGACCGGATACGTGAACCCCGCTCCAAGTGCTGCGGAGGCACAGATCGCCGTGGTGTACAGGCCGCCCATCAAGCCGAGACGGTGCGGGAAATCCCTCTTCACCACGCCCGGAAGCAGCACGTTGCAAAGCGCGATGGCTGCACCGCACGCCGCTGTTCCCACCAGCAAGACGGGCAGGTGGCCTGCGCCGGGGAGCTCGGCCGGCCTCAGCAGGAGCCCTGCAGTAAGGACGGCCATCGCACCCAGCAACACCCTCTCTGCTCCGAACCTTCTCGCCAGGACGGGTGCCGTAGGTGCGAAGACACCCAGCAACGTCACCGGCACAGTAGTCAGCACCACAACAGACCAACCCGGCAGACCGGCGTCGGACGTTACTTCCGGCAGCACCGCGGAGAAGCTGGAGAAGACGGTCCTCAAGTTGAGGCCGATGAGGATCAGGCAGACCGCAAGATAAGCCAGCGCCCGCTTGCCTTTGAGCTGGGTGGGAGCCGGGGCCGGGTCTTCGTCGATCTCAGCGTCGACGGCGATCTCGGGCAAGGGGCGTTTCTCTTCGGACTTCTCTGTGCGCTTCTTGGTTCGGCTCTCTGCGGAGGCAGGCTTCTGGGAGGAGGTCACACGTCCTATTCTGTCAGGGCTGTTTACTGCTGCCCCTGTGGGACCGACTGTGACCCGGTTTTGGACGGCCAAGTATTCTGGAAGGGACATGAGTGAGACCCCAGATACCCCGCGCCCCATCACCCCCGGCAGCCAAGCTTCCTTTGGCACATACGGCGGCCGTCCGGTCAGCTTTGTGCGTCGAGGTACGCGCCTCCAGGGCCGCCGCCAGGCAGCCTGGGAAGAACATGCCGAACGCTGGGCTGTGCAGGTCCCCCGTCATGTGGCCAACACGTCCGTGCACCCGGACTACGTTTTTGACGCCGAGGCCGTGTTTGGACGCAAGGCCCCCCTGATCGTGGAGATCGGCTCCGGTTTGGGCGATGCAGTGGTCCATGCTGCCGAGCAGAACCCGGAAAAGGACTTCCTTGCCGTTGAGGTCTACACCCCCGGCCTGGCCAACACCATCATCAAGATCAACAGCCGCGGGCTGACCAACGTGCGCGTGGTGGAAGCCAACGCACCCGAGGTCCTGGAGTCCATGCTGCCCGCGGGCTCAGTCAGCGAACTCTGGGTATTCTTCCCGGATCCCTGGCACAAGGCCCGGCACCACAAGCGCCGGCTCATCCAGCCGGCTTTCGCATCCGTCGCGGCCAAGGCCCTCAAGAAGGGTGGCTACTGGCGGATTGCCACCGACTGGTCCAACTACGCCATCCACGTTCGGGAAGTCCTTGCAGGTTCCACGGAGTTCGAGAACATGCACGAAGGCGAGCGCAGCGGCGAGGAGAGCCCGTTGACGCAAGTCTGGCAATCCGGCGTCGAATCCGTTGTTGGCGGCGCCCCCGTCAAAGAGGGCCGCGCACCCGTCAGCACCGAGCACACCGGCCCCAACCAGGGCGTGGACGAGGTCGGCGGCTGGGCTCCCCGGTTCGACGGCCGGATCCGCACCAGCTTCGAGAACAAAGCCCACGAGGCCGGGCGCATGATCTTCGACCTCACCTACCGCAAGATCTAGTCCACGGACTCCGGGGGAACCATGAGCTACCAACCACCACTCGAATACCACCAGCAGCCACCCCGACCGGGGACGCGGGGGTTGGGGGCCGGCATTACCAGCATCGTGGCTGCCGTGCTCTCGCCGGTGGCGGCCGTGGTCAGTGTTCCGCTGGGCATCGCTGCGGTGGCTTCTGCCATGAGCCGCTTCAACGAGGGCAACGATGCGTGGTGGATCGGAGCTTTGGCCTTCGCCGCGTTGGCTGTTGCCTTGGCGATTGTGGCCGTGGTCTGCGGACTGATTGCCGTGTTCCGGGCAGGCCGCATGAACGCCGGGAGAATCACGGGCATCGTTGGGCTCTCCATCATGGCGGTCAACGTCTTCGGGGTGGCCTTCATGGTGATCTTGGTACTCGGATCCGGACAAGCGGGCTGATATGCCGCAGGTACGCGCAGAACGGTTCATCCGCCTGGATCCGGAGACCACCTTCGCCCTCTCCCAGACCACAGGCGCATTCAGGCTCACATGGGACCCGTTCATCTCGGCACAATCGTTCGTTGACGGCGCCACGAAGCCGGGCAAAGGGGTCCGCACGCGCACCGTCTCCCGGATGAAGCTGACCATGGTGACCGAGTACGTTTCCTACAATCCCCCACGAAACGTAGGAATGACCATGGTGGCCGGCCCCTGGTTCTTCGGCACCTTCGGAGGCGGGTGGCGGTTCACTCCGGAGCCCGGGGGCACCCGCGCGGTGTGGAAATACACGTTCTCCTGCAGGCCCGGCTGGCTGGCGCGTATCGCCGAAAAAATCGGGACATGGGTGTTGGGCCGCGAAATTGAGCGTCGGATCGAGGCCTTCGCGAGGGCATGCGAGGACCCCGCCCTCGTGGCCGAACTGCAAGCAGCATCACGGCACGGAGATTGACGCCACCGTCTTGTCCGAATCGTCCCTGAGCTCAACACCCGCGATGCCGGTCAGCTGGACAGGAGTGGCGCCGGTGATCTTGATGCGTCCGCTGGGCGTCGCCGTCCACCCGCACGTGCGTTCCTCAGCGCCGTCGCGCCCCTTGACCCACAGATAGAGCGTCCCTTCCAGCGGCATGCTCCGCCCCTCAACAGCCAACTCCGTGCCCCAGGTCTTCTTGACCATGCCAACCGTCAGCTGCAGGCCATCGCCCGACTGAACGGAATACGTGGCGTCAGGTTTCGGTGGCTGGTTCAGCAAAGGACCCGACAGGAATCCCAAGGCCAGGCACGCGGCGGCGACAGCCCCAACAACGGCTGCCCACCGCCGTCGTGATTTCCGCCTGCGGGTGGAGAGATCAACCAGGAGCGACGGCGGGACAGTCTCCAACGGCGCCAACGGCTGGCTTCCGCCCGCAACGGTGAGGGCGACTGCATCAGCGGCGGGGACGGCGTCGAGCAACGCGGGAAGGCTTTCGAGCTCCTCCAGCTCGCCGCGGCAGTCCGCGCAAGCGGCGAGGTGGTCCTCGAACGCGCGTGCCTCATCCGGCTCAAGGCCACCCAGCAGGTAGGCGCCCAGCAACTGGTGGACGGAATCGGCGTTCATTTTTCCACCCCCATTTCGTCAAGAATCGTTCGGAGGGCTTTCACTGCATAAAAAGCCCGGGACTTAACAGTGCCCACGGGGATGTTCAGGTGCAGCGCCGCCTCGGTGACCGTGTACCGCTGGTAGTGCAGGGCCACCAAGACTTCACGGTGTTCGTGGCTGAGCCGCAAAAGCGCTTCCTCCATGAGCACACGGTTCAAGAGCTCGTCCACGCGCTCGGTGGCGACGTGGTCCGGAAGTTCGTGCTCCTCTGCCTCCGCGGGCCTGCGCTGGGCCTTCCGGTAGTTGTCGATGATCACGTTCCGCGCGGTCCTGAAAAGGTAGCTTCGCAGGCTTCCCGTGATGTGCGGGGCGTGCTGCCACACTTTCAGGATGGTTTCCTGCACAACGTCGTCAGCCAGGTGCGCATCCGGGGTGCAACTGAGCACAAAACGCTTCAGGGCTGTGCCGTGGTCGCGGTAGATCGCTGCCACCACGTCCTCGTCCAACGGCATAGCCACCTCCTTCGATCCCACCCCATACGACGCCTTTTCCCGGCACACGGTTCACCATGAACCATTCTTCCCCCGGCGGCGTCTTAGGGTTAGCGCCGGCCCACTCCGGCCGGCCCGTCAAGGGAGCCAGTGATGAAGAATAGATTCAGCTTTGGACTTGGTGCTGTGGTCCTCGCGGTGGCCTTGGGAGGATGCGCCGGCAGTCCGGGCACGTCCACGTCCTCTGCACCGCCGGCGTCGTCATCCGTGTCCGCTCCCAGCACAGCAGAGGCAGACGCGGAGATGAAAGTGGCGTCCTCCAGCGCCGGCCCGATCGTGGTGGATGGCAAAGGAATGAGCCTCTACTTCTTCACGAAGGACGTCAAGGACTCCGGCAAGAGCGCCTGCGTGGATGCATGCCTTGCCGCCTGGCCCGTATTTACGACGACGGCGGACGCGCCCAAGGTTGATGGCGTCACCGGCACTGTGGGAACCATCGCCACGCCCGACGGGAAGAAGCAGGTCACGCTGAACGGCATGCCCCTGTACTACTACGCCCAGGACAAGGCCCCCGGTGATGTTGCGGGCCAGGGTGTGAACAACGTCTGGTACCTGGTGAGCCCCGGCGGAGAGATGATCAAGGGCGCTGCTGGTTCAGGCTACTGAGTGCCCTGCCGCATCCCCTCACCGATCGCCGATCGCCGAGTTCGCCGGAAGCGTGCCGAACCGCTGCAACGTTCCCTGCGCCCATGCACGTTTCCCACGAACCCGAGCGACCACCCCTGCTGTTATGCACGTTTCCCACGAACCCGAGCGACCACCCCTGCTGTTCGCGGGAAGCGTGCCGAACCGCTGCAAGCTTCCCTGCGCCCATGCACGTTTCCCACGAACCCGCGCGACCACCCCCTTACCTGCGCGACCTGAGCGTTCGAAGGATTCGTTCTTTGAAGGTCCGCTCTTGGAACAGGTCCTTCCACTCGATCCGGATGAACCTCCAGCCGTCCTCCATGAGCGCCTTCTCGCGTCGCCTTTCTTCAAAGATGACCTCGTCGGTTGGTTTGTAGTCGAAGTACTTGGTTTTCCCGTCGAATTCCAAGGCCAGTTTTTCTTCCTCCCATGCGAAGTCCAAGCGGTGGTTTCCTACCCGGGTCTTCACGCGGAATTGGGGTTCCGGTGGTTTGACGCGTAACCGCTGCATCAACTCCCGGCTCAGCGTCTCGCCTGCGGATTCGGACCTAGGATCGGCATTCTCAAGGGCCTTGCGAAAAATACGGATCCCGCGCTTTCCCGCGGACGCTGCGCCCATTGAGGCGAGCACATTCCGATCTGCCCCAAGCCGCAGACCATGGTCCATGATGACCAACGCCTTCGGATAGCTGAGCATCCTGGCACAGTCGAACATTGTGCGCTCAAGCGACGTGACCCGCAGGCCTCTCACCGTCACGATCTCAGTCTCGGCCAGCGCTTCAGTATGACCCCGGACGTCCTTGCCCCATCGACCCGAGGACGGTCGAACCGGGTGCAGGACGTGGACTTTTTGGTCCACACCCCACAAGAACAGGCCATGGAGTCGTGCCGCCGATAGATGGCTGTAGACCAAACCGCCCGTCGAAGTCGTCAGGGTTCCGTGAGCATGGGCCATGATCCGCGCAAGGGCCTGACTTCGTGGTCCCATGGAGTCCCACTTGCCGGCGCTCATGTAGCATCCGTACCGCATTCGACGCAGCTCGCCTGAATCCAAGAGGTACTTGATGCTTCGGCTGTTGTAGCCCAGGCGAAGCAGCTCGTCCGTGCGCCACAAGTAGCCTCGTTGAGGTGCGGTGCGGAGGGTCGACTGAGTGGTCACACTTGATGTTGGTTGCATCGCTTCAGCATCGCCGGGCCTCCAAGTCGGCAGTAGGCCTGGTCGTCGCTATGTGGAAAGTAGACGCCAACGGTGCGAATGCCCCGCAAACTTACAGCGTCTGGGCATCGTACCCGCGAACCCGGCGGGATGCACCAAAGCTGCGGGAACGACGCCGAGCTCCGCGGCACGCTTTACCTATCGCCCACCCGCGGCTCCCGAGATCGCCGGAAGCCTGCCGCCGCGCCCCAAGCTTCCATGCGAACCCATAGCGTTCCCGCGAACCCGGCGGCTGCGAGGGGACGTTCCCGCGAACCCGGCGGCTCAAGTTTGGGAGCCGCAGCAGGCTGACTAAGATTGGGCAGATAACCTCCTTCCGAAAGTAGTCGCCTGCATGCCATCCCACCCCGATGACAATTGGGAACTGGCCATACAAACACCTGCCATTAACGACCGCTCCCTCGCGGCGGGGCTGGCCTATGCCATGGGAAGCCGGGTCAACGGGATCACCTTCGACTCAGCCACCGGGCTCCTCCTCGGCAAAGTCCGGGGCAACGGAGTGCAGCCCTACTCCACGTCGGCAAAGCTGGTGCGAAAACCGAGCGGCTGGAGCTGCACCGTGGGCATCTGCAGCTGCCCGGTCCGGAAGGATTGCAAGCACGTCGCAGCCCTGCTCTTCACGGCGGAGGACCACCCCACCATTCGAGCCCAGCTCCTTGCCCAGGCCCCCGGAATGCAAACGGCGAACCCCATCCAGACCACCAAGCGCCCGGCATGGGAACTTGCCCTCAACAGGCTGATCACCAAGCCTGGAGTACCCGCCAATCCCGCCGGTATCCAGCTCGCTTTGCAGTTCGAAGTGGAAGAACCTGCCGCGCACTTCTCCTACACAGGCCGCCGCGACCCTGCAAGGAGCGTAAGGCAACTCAAGGCCCGCCCCATGATGATGGGTGCGAAGGGCAAATGGATCCGCGGCGACGTATCGTGGAACAACCTCAGCTACATCAGTTTCCGCCGCGAATTCAACGAGGCCCAGGTGGAGTGGCTCCAAACGTTCATGGCAGCCCACGGTTCCCCCAGCGGACGGCACCAGCCCTCCGGCGCAATGTGGCTCAGTTTGAACGACTTCGCCGGCAAGAACCTCTGGTCACTCCTTGAGGAAGCCAGGAAAGCCGGAATCCCGCTGATCCACACCGCTGGGACTGAGCCTGTCCGCGTCGAGTCCGAGGCCGCCGTCGTGGGTTTGAGCCTGGCCAGGACAGGATCGGAAGGTTCCGTTGACGGAAAGCCCGACGGCGGCCTGCGGCTCTCCCCGTCAGTCACCGTGGACGGGGAAGCCGTTGATCCGGCCACTGTTGGCTTTGTGGGAAAGCCAGCCAACGGGATCTTCTATACGCAATCCGGCGCCGACACTTTGCCCGGAGCGCCGCAGCAGAAGAACCTGATCACCCTTGCACCGCTTGGGGGGAGCCTCAGCGATGAATTGCTGGAGTTCGTGACCGAGGGTTCCACGTTGGAGATTCCGGCCGAGGACGAGGGCCGCTTCCTCACGTCCTTCTACCCCAAGCTCCGTCAGTCCACGCCTGTCCAAGCAGCCGACGAATCAGTGGAGCTGCCGACGCTTGCCGTGCCGACGTTGTCCCTGCTGGCCAACTACGGCAACGACCACAAGGTCCGGCTCCACTGGGAGTGGCACTACACGTCGGGAACCTTGGTGACGGCCCAACCCCTCTGGCGGCACCCGGACGATCGCGGCTACCGGGACGACGCCGCGGAGGCACGCATCCTCGAATCGCTGGGGCACCCGTGGGAGATCGTCCCTGCCCTCGCGGAATCCTCAACAGGGGGTTGGGGTGCGCCCCGGCTCACTGCTACCGCTGAACTGAGTGGCCTGGACACCCTGGCGTTCACCGAAGAGGTGCTGCCGGCACTCAGGCAACTGCCCGACGTCGTGGTGGAAACCTCCGGTGACATTGCCGATTACCGGGAGGCCGAAGAAGCGCCTGTCGTGTCGATCTCCACCAAGGAGACCGCGAGCGGAGACTGGTTCGACCTCGGGATCGTCATCACGCTCGAGGGTGAACCGGTATCCTTCGCCGCCGTTTTCTCGGCGCTCGCTGCCGGGCAGACCCGCATGCTGCTGCCCAGCGGCGCACACTTTTCCCTCGATCTGCCCGAGCTCCACCAGCTCCGCGAGCTCATCGACGAGGCCCGTTCGTTGCAGGACAACCCGGACAACAAAGACGGAACCCTGCAGATCAGCCGGTTCCAGGTAGGGCTGTGGGACGAACTCGCACAGCTTGGGATCGTGGACGAACAAGCGGCGGCGTGGCGGGAGTCCGTTGGTGGACTGCTCGACGACGGCGTCACCGGACTGCCGCTGCCGGCCGGCCTTAACGCTGAGCTGCGTCCGTATCAGCTGGAAGGGTTCAACTGGCTGAGCTTCCTTTACAAGCACAGCCTGGGCGGCGTCCTCGCCGATGACATGGGCCTCGGCAAAACCGTCCAGGCGCTGGCGCTGATCTGCGCGGCGCAGGAGCTGGCTACTTCCGAAGGCAGGGACAGGGCCCCGTTCCTGGTGGTCGCGCCGACGAGCGTCGTCAGCAACTGGGCCTTGGAAGCACAGAGGTTCGCGCCCGGCCTGACGGTTCGGACGGTTTCGGAAACCTTTGCCAAGAGTGGCCTGTTGCCGTCGGAAGCTTTGGCGGGTGCCGACGTCGTTATTACCTCCTATGCGCTGTTCCGCATCGATTACGAGGCCTACGCATACTTCCAATGGGCCGGGCTCATGCTGGACGAGGCCCAATTCGTGAAGAACCACCAGTCCAAGGCCTACCAGTGCGCACGCAAGCTGCCTGCGCGCTTCAAGCTGGCCATCACGGGCACCCCGTTGGAGAACAACCTGATGGAGTTTTGGGCCCTGACGTCGATCGTTGCGCCGGGGTTGTTCCCCAGTCCCAAGAGGTTCGCCGAGAACTACCAGAAGCCGGTGGAGAAGAACGGCGACTCGGCGCAGCTGGGCAAGCTCCGGCGTCGGGTCCGTCCGCTCATGATGCGGCGCACCAAAGAGCAGGTTATCCAGGACCTTCCGCCAAAGCAGGAGCAGGTGCTGGAGGTGGTGCTCAACCCGCGCCACCAAAAGGTCTACCAAACCCATTTGCAGCGGGAGCGGCAGAAGATCCTCGGTTTGATCGACGATGTGAACAAGAACCGCTTCACGATCTTCCAGTCGCTGACGTTGCTTCGGCAGCTCAGCCTGGACGCCTCACTGGTGGACTCCTCCATGTCCGCTGTGCGGTCGTCCAAGCTGGATGTCCTGTTCGAACAGCTCGAAGACATCATCTCCGAGGGCCACAGGACGCTGATCTTCAGCCAGTTCACCGGGTTCCTGGGCAAGGTTCGGGAACGCATGGACGCCGAAGGCATTGAATACTGCTACCTCGACGGCAGCACCCGCAACCGCGGGGACGTGGTGAGCGAGTTCAAGAACGGGACCGCTCCCGTCTTCCTGATTTCGCTGAAGGCCGGTGGATTCGGCCTCAACCTGACCGAGGCGGACTACGTCTTCCTTCTGGATCCGTGGTGGAATCCGGCATCCGAAGCCCAGGCCGTGGACCGCACGCACCGGATCGGCCAAGCCAGGAACGTCATGGTCTACCGGCTGGTTGCAAAGGACACCATCGAGGAAAAGGTTATGGCGTTGAAGGCCAGGAAGTCGCAACTTTTCGCGGACGTGATGGAAGGTGACGCCTTGGCCGGCGGCTCGTTGACGGCAGAGGACCTCGCTGCGCTGTTTGCGGAATAACTCCCAACTGACTGGCATTAGCGGTTGTTCCCAGCCCTTTTGGCAACCACTACTGCCAGTCAGATGTCCGGGCGGGTCAGTCGTCCAGGCGCACTCCGCGCAGCAGGAGCATCGTCCCTCCCACAGCGACGGCCGATGCCAGGAACACTCCGGAGGCGCCCAAGCCCACAGCCACCACTCCGATGGCACTTGGCAGGACAACCTGACCCACCCTGTTACCCGCCAATCGCAGGGCCAGGGCCCTCCCGCGTTGCCCTTCCGGAGCTTGCGCGGAGAGCCAGGACATGGTGAGCGGCTGGCCGATTCCCAGTCCCAAACCTAGGAACGCCATGACCACAAAGAGCAACCACTCCGGCATGGGGATCGCCGCCACAGCCAAGGCGAGAGTCGAAACCGCGAGACTCAGAACAAGGAGTTTCAGTCGCCCGAGCCTGCGGGACACCCGTCCCAAGCCGAGCCTGGAAACCATGGAAAAGACTGCCCGGACCGTCAGCATCAGGCCGACTGTGGCGGCGGTGAGTCCGCGCTCGGCACCGAGCGCGGGGAGGTAGACCACGGTGAGGTCGACGACGGCCAGCACTGTTGCACTGGTGGCCAGCGCCCGCGCCACACCTGGCACGCGTAACAGGGAGAAGGCGCTTCCGCGGGGAGCTCCGCCGCTGCGGGTGGACCGTTTTCCACCGCTGACCCGTGATGAGACCAGGAACGTCGTCCCGAACAGCACGAGTCCCATGCCGGCGGCCAAGAGGAAGATCGAGTGGGTGTCGGGCCGCACTGATTGACCACCGACCAACGAGATAGCCAGTGGCCCCAAGGCCTGGCCCAAGGACGCCGCGAAGGTCAGGTAACCGAAAGCAGAGTCGAGACGGGACGAGGCAGCGTTGTTCGCCACCACGGCTTGCTGCCCCACCACGCACGCAAGCTGGCCCGCGCCCAGGAGCGCTGTTCCCGCGATCAGCGCGGCCACGGACGACCCCCACAGCAGCAGGAACACCGAGCAGGAAAGCACGACGGCGGAGCCCGCGGCCATCAGCCGACGCTCGCCAAGGCGGTCCACCAGATTTCCGATGGGAAGGGCCAGCAACAACGGAAAGACCGCGTAGCTGGCGGCCAGCACACCGAGCGCGAAGGCGGGAACGTCGAGTTCCAGGGCCCGGTACGTTGCAGCCGGCCTCACCAGGAAAGTGATGGCCTGAATCAGTGCCGAGTGAAGGAGGAGAGCAGTTGACGAGCGCCGCCCCAGTTCGCCGATCATTCGGCGTCGAGTCCCTTGTCTGCGATGACACGCAGAGTCTCGTCACGGGCTCCAATGACGTGATCGAAGGCGATCTTCGCCGCACGCTCCGGGTCCTTGGCCGCCAAGGCTTCCACCAGTGCCCGGTGGTCCGCCAAGGCCTCCTCCCGACGTTCCGGTGAGTTGTTGGTGAAGTACCGGTACCGCTCAACGTGGCTGGCAATCTGCTCGTGGAATCGAAGTGCCCAGGAGTTGCCGGCGATGTCTGCAATGGTGGCGTGGAGGGTCACTCCATGCCTCATGGCCTCATCCGCGAATCCGACCATGGCTGCGTTTCGGTCCAGGATTCCCCGTAGTTTTTCGATGTGTTCGGTGGTGGCCTTGGCGCAGGCTTCGCGGGCCATCAATGACTCAAGGGCAGCCCTGACGTCATACAGCTCGGAGACCGCCTTCTCATCAAGCAACGGAACCAGGACGCCGCCAGTTGGCTGTTGCTCAAGAAGGCTCTCCGAAATGAGTCTCCTGATCGCTTCTCTCAGTGGGGTCCGGCTGACCTGCAGTGCTGCAGCCATCGCGGGCTCGAAGATACGGGTCCCGGGCTTCAACTCCAGATCGAGGATCTGCCGCTTGAGCTCGGTGTAGACGAGGTTCGCCCCGGTGTTCCGAAGCCGTGATTCTGCCATGCTGCCGCCAAAGTAGGAGTGAAGTGTACTTGTATACATCTATACATAGCTTCTGCCGTGGATCAAAAAGAGTGCCTAAATGAGCGCTTATTCGCATTTAAACTGTAAAATGCGAATAACAGGCATCTAAATCACTGTTAGGAGGGGTGATGGGAGGTTGGCCAGCGCACGGGAGGCGCGTCATGCCGTGGAAATCTTCCGGGCGTCCGCCCCGCGAAGACAGGATGTTTACCGAAGTTGAGGTATCGCTTCCTCCGCACATTGCGAATCTGGGGTTCGAGCCGAGCCGGGAGACCGTTCTAGCTCTCGAAGAGGCAGCCGCTGCCATTGCATCGCTGGATGTCACGGCAGGGTCCCGCATGGCGGCAATCAGCGACTTCCTCCTGCGGAGTGAGGCAGTGTCCTCGTCGAAGATCGAACACGTCGACGCGAATCGCAACGACTACGCGCGGGCACTAGCCGGTCTGAAAGCATCCGATCAGGCCAAGTCGATGGTAGCCGCCGCCGAGGCTGTGCAGAGCATGATCAACGACGCCGGGGTAGAAGGTGAAGTCCGGATGGAGTCGCTTCTCAAAGCACACAGGACATTGATGAAGGATGACCCGCTGGACGGACACAACGCCGGCTCATTCCGCGAGGTGCAGAACTGGATCGGGGGCAGCGATTATTCCCCGCGAGGAGCAGTCCACGTTCCTCCCCCACCCGGGATGGTCCGGGAACTCATGGACGACCTCATGGCCTTCTGTCAGCGCAAAGACATCCCGATCATGGCACAGGCAGCCATTGCGCATGCACATTTTGAATCCATCCACCCGTTTACTGACGGCAACGGCCGCATCGGCAGGGCCCTGATTGGGGCCGTCTCGCGTCGACGGGGACTAACCAGGAACACTGTGACCCCAGTTGCCTCCGCAATGGTGGCTGACGTCGAAACCTACTTCGCGTTATTGAACAACTACCGCGACGGGGATGTCGATCCTTTCGTGCTCTATCTAGCCAAGTCGTCAGTTCGTGCTGCGGATGCTGCGCGCGAATCCGTTACCGCACTGGACGCGCTGCCTGCAGCATGGACAGAGGTCGTTCGTCCCCGCAAGGGTTCGGCCGACGAAAGGATTCTGACTTGGCTCTTGGAACGCCCTGTCTTTGAGGCGCACAGTGCCGCGTATGCCGCGGGGATCGACGAGCGCTCTGTTTATAGGGTCCTTGACCGGCTGACAGACGCCGGAGTACTCTCCCTGATCACCCAGTCGCAGCGAAATCGCGCTTGGGCGGCAACGGAAGTCTTGGACGAGGTCGACCGGCTCAACCGTCGTCTGGCAAATCGCGATTATTGAGCACCTCAGCCCCGCACCCACCGGTACGGAGTGGTGGTCGAGACTTTGATCAAGCCCGAACGCTCCAGAATCGGACGTGAAAACTCCGTCGAGTCGCTGTTGATGAGCGTCTTTCCACGGGCATGGGCCGACTGTGCACGTCGCGCAGTGAGGGCCCGGTAGATCCCGCGGCCTCGCCACTCCGGGAGGGTGGCTCCGCCCCACATTCCGGCAAAGTCCGTACCGGGAACGGGTTCCAACCGTCCGGCGCTGACCATCCGGCCCTCGGCTTCAGCGACCCACAGCTCGATGCTGTCGTCCAAGGAAAGGCGGTGCAGCAGTTCGTCGGCTCGTTCCTTCGACACCGGTCCCCCGAAAACTCCATCCTGCATGGCGCTCATGGCCCGAACGTCAGGTTCGTCAATTACGCGACGCAACCTCACGCCGTCGGGCACTGGCACCTCCGCACTGAGCGTCCGTGCCTCCCCGATCATGATCGATTCGGGCTCGTCAGCCGCAAAACCGCTGGCGAGCAGGGCATCATGCAGTCCCGGGGCATGATCGTGTCCCCTGGATTTCCACTCAACGTTGGTGATGTGAGGCTGGCTCCTGAAAAAGTTGAGTGCCTCGGCCACTAAGGCCTGGATGCCTTGGTGATCCGCCCCGCCCAGATCACGGTACGTAATGAAGCCGCGGCCACCCACGAAAGTAGCGAGTAGAAGGGGGCCGTGTCCATGGACAGTGAGCGCCCCCGGTATCTCCGCATCCGTGCGGAGCTGGGCGTCGTAGGCTTCGAGGAAACGTGCTGCTGCCTGGTTCATCGGGAAAGCCTACCCACAAGAAACGCTCTCTCACTTATGGCCCCGATTCGGCGTTTCCTCTGTCATCGAGTGAGAGAGGAAACGCGAAAAGGGGCCGTTATGTGAGAGAGCGTCCGGAAGGGGTGCCGGCTACTGGGCGCCGCGGCAGAGTTCGCCGTACTTGGTGCCGGCTTCCTGGTAGGCGGTGGTCAGCTCGCCGAGCTTGGCTTCATCGGGATCGGACTTGGCCTGCTCGTCGAGGAAATCCAGGATGGAGGTCACCACGGGCTTCATCTCCTCGGAAGCCACGGCCTGGATGGGACGGATGGCGTTGGCCACGCGGTTGGTTGCCGTCTTGTTCGATTCCTGGGTGAGCCCGGAAGCGGCGGCGGCCATCCTGTCGCAGGTCTGCGCGGTGGTCAGCTGCGGTGCTGAGCAGGCGGAGGCCGAGGCAAGCAGCCCGGCAGCGATCAGGACAGTGGTGAGTTTCTTCATGATTCCCTCAATGGTCGACGTCCCTTCGATTGTAATCAGAGCCCCGCAATGCCTGCGCATCGGGACAACTTAGAGACCTGACCGGTGCTGCCCTAGGCTGGGTGGCATGGCGATCATTCACAAGGCAACCCTGTCCCCCAGCAAGCTCGAGCTCATCGCTGACTACCTGCCGAAGCAGCCGTGGTTCATCCAGGAGGGCGAACCGGAGCTGGTGGGCGCCTACCGCTTTGACGATCCCGCCGGTGAAGTCGGAATCGAAACCCACGTCGTCTCAGCCGGCGACCGCATCTACCAGGTTCCCCTCAGCTACCGCGGCTACGAGCTGGCCGGTGCGAACGACTGGCTGATCGGCACCATGGACCACTCCGTCCTTGGGAAGCGCTGGGTCTACGACGCCTGCGCCGACCCCGTCTACATCAAAGCGCTGGCCACTGCCATCCTCACCGGGCAGAAAGAGGCCGAACAGTTCGTGGACGGCGAGTCCCAGCCCCGCCCGAGCACAGTTTCGGTGCAAGGAACGGGAATGCTCGACGGCGGCCTGCCCGCCTTGAGCGCTTCGGCGCCGGTATCGGGAAGCGGTGTGACCATCATTGACGCGGGAAGCCTCCGCCTGAAAGTAAACCGCGTAGTGGAAGTCGCCGTCGATGCCGCTGTCAACACTGCCGCGGCACCGGAACTTCACACCGAGCTGGCCCTCACGGGAACCTGGGAAGGGCTTGAAAACCCGGTCGAGTTGGCTTCGGTAATCCGCGACTAAGCTGCGCGCGCAGAGTCACCTGTTCCTGAAGGAGTTGGCGGCGTAGGCTGGCCGTCGAAGCACATCCCTCTCCCAGGAGTCCTCATGCACAAGCCGCAGACCGTCATTTCCGCAGCCCAGGAGCTCGCAGGCGAGTGGGTCAGGCACGCTGCTGACGGGAAGGCCTCGCAGTCCGATGCAGTGGTGGGCTGGGCCCTCTCCCGCATCAACCACGCCGACGTGCCGTCCGTTGTGCAGGGAGTGATGATGACGCTCACCGGCAACCGCAGGACGGCGCGGAAAGCCCGCCGTGCAGCGGACAAGGCGGTCAAACGGGCCACTCAGGCCCTTGCTGATCGTCGCAGGGGGTCAGCGGGAAGGACTCCTTCGCGCCGAGGTTTGTGGTTGACGTTCATTGCCGCAGCAGGTCTTTCCGCTGGTGCCGTTTTCCTCTGGCGGACGCTGCTCCCTCAAGGAGAACCCACGCCCGTTTCCGCTTCGGAGACGGCGGCCAACCACGCGGCTTCGTCACAAGAGGGCACGAACTAGTCCGGCCAGAGCCGCTTGGGACCGGTCTGGTCGTTCCGGTCCCCACCGTCGTCCCGGCGGAGGCGCCGACGAAATACCAGCCTGCTCAACAGCACATAAGCCCCCGCACCCGCTACGAGGAATCCCGCGACACCCACAATCAGGATCTGCGTGGCGATCCCGGTGATGATCAAGGCGAATCCGGCAAGGACACCCAGCACGCCCATGACCGTCCTGGCCGCCGTCCCCCGCAGGCGGCCTGACTTCAACTGCAGGTCCAAGTCGGGGTCCGACGCGGCCAGGCCCCGTTCGAGTTCTTCCAAACTCCTGCGTTCTTCATCCGACAACGACATCGGAATCTACCTCACCTACGGCTCCCGTTTCTGACGCTGGAGCCCTCTTGCCGGGCGCGGGCACTGCTTGCCGTACCTTGCCTTCATTATCTGCCGAATCCGGGGTACTAGCCACTGGGCAGGTCCAGGCTGAAGCTCCCGCAGTGCATGACCGGAGCTGACTGTGGCACCCTGAAGGGGTAGTTCCCAGCACGCGTACGGACAACCAACTGGAAGGCACTTCTTCCCATGGCACGACGAACTGCAAGAATCCGGAACAACACTGCACAAGCAACACGACCCAAGCGTGGGCGGGCTGCATGGCTGATCCTCACGGCCCTCGTTGCCGGTGTGGCAGGGGGCATCTTTGCACGGCGGGCGGCTGTCCCTGCCGGCAACAGCCAACCGGGTAAACGGGCGGCGACGGAACCTGTGGGCACCAACACGCCGGACGTGCTGCTCCCACGGACTGAACCGGTAGAGATCTCGACCCGGATGCGTCCTGGCGAGTGGACCGAGGAATCCTTGCAGGCCCACATCGAGGATTACCGCCGGCAGATCCGGAACATGGGCGCCACAGACGCGGAAATCGTGACGAACGTCGAGCGGACGGAGGAAGGCGCGGCCCGGGTAGTTGTCAGCTGGAACCGAACGGGCCTCTGAGGCAACCGGCTGGGCGCACACAGTCGGTCCACCACAGCCCGTCACATCAGCGCCACCCAGGCGCATACTGTCGGTATGACCGATCGTGAAGATTTCCTGGCCTGGGTAACGTCCGATCTTCGGCACGCCGAACAGGCCCTGCATAACGGCGATCCAGAACCCCGCAGGGCCGTCTGGTCGCGCAAAGAACCAGTGAGCGTGATGGGTGCTTGGCGGAATGCCTTGGGACAGCTCGCCCTGCACGACCTTTTCACGCATTTGGGCGAGAGCTTCTCAGACTGTGTGTCCTACGAGTTCGAGCTCCAGAGCTACGACGTCGTGGGCGACATGGCCTACACCGTCGGCCTGGAACACACCTCAACGTCCGTTAACGGCGAGGCCCGCAGCTACGTGCTGCGGGCTACCCAGGTGTATCGGCGCGAAGACGGACAGTGGAAGGTGGTGCACCGGCACGCGGATACCGTGGGCGGCTGAGTGTGCTGACACCGAAGCTGGCTAATCAGCGCTCACCGCTGCTTATCCCCCGGACGCGGCCGCCACACCACAACAGCCTGCGAACGCGGGCGGGGTCGCTGCCCGCGGGCAAGGCTGACGACGTCGCCTCCGGCGCCCGCCGCGAAGATCCGGGCTTCCAAGGGGCTGCGCCGGCGTGACAGCTCTTCCGTCAGTTCGGCAACCTTGAACTGCAACGCAGCCACCTGGTTCTCGAGCTCCATGATGCGCTTGATGCCTTCCAAGGAGACACCCGACTGCGAGAGGCGCTGGACCTCCCGGAGCTTGTCAACGTCCTTTTGGGAGTAACGCCGGGACTTGCCCGGAGCACGGCTGGGGGAAACGATGCCCAGGCGGTCGTACTGGCGCAACGTCTGCGGATGCATGTCGGCAAGCTCCGCGGCGACGGAGATGACAAAGATCGGCTGGTTGACGTCCATTGCCATGACCGCCTCCTTACAACCGGGCCTTCGAGGCCAGGTCCCGCCGCGGGTTCGCATCAGTGGTGGCTGCAGCAAACGCCTTCACAGCCTCTTCCGCTTCCTTGCTCAGGTTCTGCGGAACGGCGACGTCGATGGTCACCAGCAAATCGCCGGTCACCTTGGACGTCTTCACACCGCGGCCCTTCACCCGAAGGGTCCGGCCGGAGGGTGTGCCCGCCGGGACGCGCAACTTGACGGTGTCGCCGTCGAGCGTTGGAACCTCAATGGTGGCGCCCAGCGCCGCTTCCGCGAAGGTGACAGGCACATGGATGCGGATGTTGTCGCCGTCGCGCTGGAAAAAGTCGTGGGGCTTCACGTTGACGGTGATGATGAGGTCACCGTTGCCGGCCGGGCCTGCGTTGCCCTTGCCGCGCTGTCGGACCTTCTGGCCGTCCTTGATGCCGGCCGGAATCTTGACGTCAATGACGTTGCCGTTGCTCTCACGCAGGCTGACCGTGGTGCCCTTGATGGAACCGGCAAAGGAGATGGAGGTCGTTGCAGTGCGGTCCGATCCCTTTTGCGGTGCGCGCTGGAATCCGGCAGGACCCCCACCGAAACCGCCACCGAACAGGTCGGCGAACTCCGGCGGAATACCGCCTGCTCCGGGAGACTGCCGTGCGCCGCCGCCGAACAGGCCACCGAAGAGGTCTTCGAACCCGCCGTTGGCACCGGCACCCCCGCGCCCGGCACCCGGGGCAAAGCGTGCCCCGCCACCCATGGCGCGAATGGCGTCATACTGCTGCCGGTCTTCAGGACTCGACAGCACCGAGTAAGCCTCGGAGATGTCCTTGAACCGCTTCTCCGCGGCAGCATCCCCGGCGTTGGTATCCGGATGGTACTGCCGGGCAAGCTTGCGGTAAGCCTTTTTGATATCGGCGTCGGAGGCGTCCTTGGCGATACCAAGGATCGCGTAAAAATCCTTTTCAACCCAGTCCTGGCTGGCCAAGAGCGTTTCCTTTCGTTGGTAACGAGATGGCAGTTCATGCCAATGTTCATCTCAAACACTGTCACGAACTGCCATCTCGATGAGTTGTTACGCGGGTACAGCCACAATCACTTGGGCTGCACGCAAAACACGCTCGCCGGAGCGGTATCCGGTGCGCAGCACCTGGCTGACCGTGTCCACTTCGATGTCCTCGCCGGGCTGCTGGATGAGGGCTTCGTGGATGGTGGGGTCGAATTCGACGCCCGTTTCCGCGATGCGTTCCAGTCCGTACGTCTTCAGCGCATTCTCCAGCTTGGTGGCGATGGCGGCGAAGGGGCCGTCTTCGAGGTCACCGTGCTGGCGGGCGGCGTCGACGTCGTCCAGCACCGGAAGGAGCGAGTTGAGGACGCCGATGACGGCCATCTCTCCTGCTACGGCGCGGTCGCGTTCAACGCGCTTGCGGTAGTTGACGTACTCAGCCTGCAGGCGGAGGAGGTCGTTGCGGAGTTCCGCTGCCTGGGCCTCGGCTGCAGCACCGGGGGCTACCGACTCTTCGGCTGGAACCTCAACCCCGTTGAGGATTTCCTCGGCCTGGGAGAGGGCGTCGCCGTCAGTGGGCGCTGCCTTCGCTTCGCCTTCAGGGTGGCGGGCCGCCCCTGTCTCCGGGTCAACCTTGCGGTTGTCCCGGATGACAGGTTTACGCTGCTCGTTGCCTTCAGAGTGCTCTGCTTCGTTGCCGTGATGGGGCATGGCTACTTCTTCGCTTCGTCTTCGTCGATGATTTCGGCATCAACGATGTCTTCATCGGCCGAACCGGAACCTGCCGGGGCACCCTCTGCGCCTGCACCCGGAGCATCAGCTGCAGCTGCCTGCGAGTAGATGGCTTCGCCGAGCTTGGTCTGGGATGCCTGGAGCTTCTCGAACGCCGTCTTGACTGCGGCGTCGTCGGTGCCTTCCAGCGCGGACTTGAGGGAGTCGACGTCGGCCTTCACCTCGGTCTTGACCTCCTCAGGCAGCTTGTCCTCGTTTTCGGAGAGCAGCTTCTCCACCGAGTAGGCGAGCTGTTCAGCGGAGTTACGGGTATCCGTGGCTTCGCGGCGTGCCTTGTCCTCGGCTGCGTGCTCCTCGGCTTCACGGACCATGCGGTCGATGTCTTCCTTGGAAAGGGCCGTGCCACCGGTGATGGTCATGGACTGTTCCTTGCCGGTGCCCTTGTCCTTCGCGGAGACGTGGACGATGCCGTTGGCGTCGATGTCGAAGGTGACCTCAACCTGGGGAACGCCACGGGGCGCCGGAGCGATGCCCGTCAGCTCGAACGTGCCCAGCGGCTTGTTGTCGCGGGTGAATTCACGCTCGCCCTGGAAGACCTGGATGGCTACGGACGGCTGGTTGTCGTCCGCGGTGGTGAAGGTCTCCGAACGCTTGGTGGGGATTGCGGTGTTGCGCTCGATCAGGTGGGTCATCACGCCACCCTTGGTTTCGATGCCGAGGGACAGCGGGGTGACGTCGATGAGGAGGACGTCCTTACGCTCGCCCTTCAGGACACCGGCTTGGAGTGCGGCACCTACGGCCACGACCTCGTCCGGGTTGACGCCCTTGTTGGGTTCCTTGCCACCGGCGAGTTCCTTGACGAGCTCGGAGACGGCAGGCATACGGGTGGAACCACCGACGAGGACGATGTGGTCGATGTCGGAAACCTTGATACCGGCTTCAGCGATGACGTCGTGGAACGGCTTCTTGGTGCGGTCCAGCAGGTCCTTGGTGAGGTCCTGGAACTTGGCACGGGTCAGCTGCTCGTCCAGGTGGACCGGACCGTCGGGGGTGACGGACAGGTACTGGAGCGAGATGTTGGTGCTGGTGGAGGAGGACAGTTCCTTCTTGGCCTGCTCTGCAGCTTCGCGGAGACGCTGGAGGGCAATCTTGTCCTTGGAGAGGTCGATGCCCTTGACCTTGAGCTGGCCCAGGAGCCACTCGACAACGCGGTTGTCCCAGTCGTCGCCGCCGAGGCGGTTGTCACCTGCGGTTGCGCGGACCTGGATGGTGGAGAAGTTGTCTTCGTCCTTGCCAACCTCGAGAAGGGAAACGTCGAACGTACCGCCACCGAGGTCGAAGACCAGGATGAGTTCGTCTTCCTTGCCCTTGTCCAGGCCGTAAGCCAAAGCAGCCGCGGTGGGCTCGTTGACGATGCGGAGGACGTTGAGGCCTGCGATTTCGCCGGCTTCCTTGGTGGACTGGCGCTCGGCGTCGTTGAAGTATGCCGGAACGGTGATCACAGCGTCGGTGACCTTTTCGCCCAAGTAGCTTTCGGCGTCGTTCTTGAGCTTCATGAGGATACGCGCGGAGATTTCCTGCGGCGTGTACTTCTTGTCATCGATCGCCTTGGTCCAGTCGGTGCCCATGTGGCGCTTGACCGAAGCGATGGTGCGGTCGATGTTGTTGACGGCCTGGCGCTTGGCGATCTCGCCGACCAGGACCTCGCCGGACTTGGAGAACGCGACGACGGACGGCGTGGTGCGGCCGCCTTCAGCGTTGGCGATGACCGTGGGCTCGCCGCCTTCAAGGACAGAAACCACGGAGTTGGTGGTTCCGAGGTCGATACCTACTGCACGTGACATATCTTGTTTCCTTTCAATGGCCGATGTTGATGATCGCGCCCGGCAGCATCCTCCGCGGCAGCGGTTGTGTTGTTCGGGGAACCACTCAACAATCGGCTAGTTGAGCGTTCTGCACTCAACTGTACTCAGCCTCGGAACGATGTCAATCCAAAGTTGAGCCAACTACGCTCAACTTTGACCCACGACTTGCGAAAAACCGCGAAATTACGCGGGCTTCAGGCCTCATTTCGCCCAGCGTGAACTGCCGATGGGCTGCCGTGGGAACCTTCCGGAGGCTCCGGCTTGTACACCCACGCCACCAGCACCACGGAGATGATCATGAGCAGGAACCACGCGAGCAGCTTGTCAATGGACACCGCCTGCCACCCCTCCAGCTGATTCGGGTACAGCCAGGCCCGGGACCAGGTGCCGATGTTCTCGGCGAACCAAATAAACAGGGCCACCAGCAGGAACGCGAGCAGGATGGGCATCCGGAACCGCTTCCGGAAGACCCGGAAGTGCATCACGCACCGGCCGTAGACAAGTACGACGGCGGCCAGCAGCACCCAGCGGAAGTCCAGGATGAAGTGGTGCGAGAAGAAATTGACGTAGATGCCCGCGGCCACGAGCGCAGTGATCCAACGGCGCGGGTAGCGGTCGAAGCGCAGATCGAACAACCAGAACACCCGCACCATGTAGGACCCGACTGCTGCGTACATGAAGCCGCTGAACAACGGCACGGCGCCGATCCTGAGCACCCCGTCAGCTTCATAAGCCCAGGAGCCCACATCCGTCTTGAACAGTTCCATGACCGTGCCCACCACGTGGAAAAGCACGATCACCCGAAGCTCGCGGAGCGTTTCCAGACGAAAAACGACCATCAGCACTTGGATTGCGACTGCCGAAAGGGTGAGGAAGTCGTTGCTCGCCAACGCGGCACCGGAGGGGTACCAGAGGCGGACCGCAATGATGACGGCGAGCAGCAGGGCACCAAAGACGCACGCCCACGCCTGCTTGAGCCCGAACACCACGAACTCCGTTAGCCGCGCTTGCCAAACGCCTCCCGCCCCGCCGCGCGAAACCACCCTGTCCAGGTAGCGGTGGGCGAGGCGGTCGATGGACGCTTCCACCGACGTCGAACTACGCATTCCGGGTCGTGCCCCGGAACCGGGCGGGCGGGGGCTGCAGCTTGCCCAGGCAGTAGTTCTTTGGCCAGTGCCGGATCCGGCGGGGCAGCCTGGGATAGACCTGCCCCAGCAACCGCATGGTCCGCTGGAACCGGCGGGCGTGGGCCGGACCCCATTCAAGGCCGAACCCTTCGCGGACGTGTTCCGGCAACATCCCCACAGTCAACAGCCGGGCCAACGGCATCAGGGGACGCATGAGCACGGGACCGCGCGAGGGGTACAGCAAGTCGCGGGCTATCTTCCGTGCCGCTTCATCGGGCTGCAAGGAGGCAACCTGCCGGTTCCAGTATTCGGCGAAAGCGGCACGATCCGCCGGCCACATCTCCCGCGGCAACTGCAGAGCAGTCCCGATCCGGGCATAGTCCCGGTACATGCGGTCAGCCGTGTGGTCATCGATCGACCCCAGTACATGTTGGTAGACAGTGACTGCGGTGTTGTAGAGCGTAGCCACCACCCACAATTGGGACGACGCGTCGAAGGCGTTGTAACCGGCGGAACTACCATCAGCAGGCTTGCGCACCGGCGCGTGCGCGCGGTTGACAGCGCGGCGCACTGCCACAACCTGGCTGTCGGTGCCATAGACAATCGCGTAAACATAGGTCAGCGTTGCCACGAGCCGGTCCTGCGGCCGGTCAACAAAATTGCTGTGCGCCGCCACGCCGTGGCCAATGCGCGGGTCCGCAACCTGAAGCAGGATGGCACGGCCGGCCCCCGCGAGGAGTACACCCTCGGCTCCAATGTCAGCCAAACCACGAGCCATCCGAATACTCTACTTCCGCTCCCTACAGCCCGGCGACTGCCTGGAGTACTGCAAGCTGATGATCGAACAGTTCGTCCCGCGCGCTAAAGGTATCTGCCCCGTACTGACCGAACACCTCAAAGCTCACCGCCCCAAACAGCGAGGTCCACACCAGCACGCCCCTCGCCAGCGACGCATCGGGCGCAGCCAGCCCCATGTCCGTGCGGATACCGGCCAGGTCTGCGGCCAGCTTGGGAGGCATGACGACGGCGGGAGCCACCTCCGCGTCCAGCGCACCCGCGCGGTAGGCGGCGTCGAATATTCCCACCAGGGTGACGATGACGCGGGTGCCGGGGCCGGTGGTGCGCTCGCCCGGAGCCTGGTAGCCGGGCACGGGGCTGCCGAACAGCAGCGCATAGCTGGCAGGTTCCCGGAGCGCCCATGCTCGGACGGCAGTGCCCAACGCCCGGAATTGCGCGGCGAAGTCATCACCCGGGACGGCAAGGACTGCCGCATCCACCTCGTCACCGAGTTCGTTGTAGGCATCGATCAGCAGCAAGGTCAAAAGCTCATCCCGGCCTTCGACGTACCTGTACACAGCCGAAGAAACGACGCCCAAATCCCGGGCAACCGCCCTGAGGGACAGTGCGGCGGCCCCGTGGGTCGCGAGGTGCTGCCGGCCCAGTTGAACGATGTCCGCAATGGTCCGGGCACGGGCTCGCTCCCGCGGGGTGGGCTGCTTCGGTTTCTCGGGCATGGGGATAGCTTGCCATAAACAAGAGCGGAGATAGCAAAAGAGAGCACTGCTCTTGACAATTGCGGACCACTGCCCGAACTTTGATTGAGAGAGCAGTGCTCTCTCAATCACCATTACAAGGAAAGAGGCACCGTGTACGTCGTTACAGGAGCAGGACCCGTCGGCTCGGCCATCGCAGAGCAACTGGCAGACCAAGGCCATGAAGTCCGCGTCCTGACGCGTTCCGGCAGCGGACCCGATCATGCGTTGATCCAGCGGATGAGAGTTGACGTTTCAGACCCCTCGCGGCTCACCGAGGCGGTCCGGGGCGCAGAGGCGATCTTCCACTGCATTCACGGGTCCAAGTACTCCGCATCCGCCTGGGAGGCCGAGCTCCCCCACGCCGAGCAGGTGGTGATGGATGCAGCGGCAGCCGCGGGCGTCGTCGTCGTCTTTCCCGAAAGCCTGTACTCCTACAGCGAGCCGGACCGCGACATGACAGAGGCCGGGGCCCGCGAGGCGAGCGGAGGCAAACGCGGCATCCGTACGCAACTGCTCAAGGCTCGGGAGGCTCACGCCGCAAAAACTGTGAGCGTGGTGGCGGGGGACTTTTTTGGGCCCCGGGTCAGGATGGCACACGCGGGTGAACGCATGGTGCCCCTGGTTCTCAAAGGAAAGACTGTCCAAGTGGTGGGCAGTGCCGACCAGCTGCACTCCTTCACTTATGTGCCGGACCTGGCGGCGGCCATGATTGCGGCAGCCCGGCGTCCCGATCTGTGGAACAGCGTGCTGCACGCCCCCACCAATCCGGCACTGACCCAGCGCGGGCTCGCAACCGCCTACGCCACGGCAGCGGGACTGCCGGCGCCGAAAGTAACGGCCATTCCTGGTTGGGTTGTTCGGGGCGCTGGCCTGGTGTCCAAAGACATGCGGGAGGTGGCGGAGATGCTCTATCAGTTCGAGCGGCCGTTCGTGATGGACTCGGCGGAGAGCCAACGCCTTCTTGGCCTGGAACCGACGCCGCTCCCTGAGGCGGCGGCAGCGACCGTGCAATGGTGGAAGCACACCGTGGCCGCGGTCTGATGCGCACGCGGCATATGATGGGCCAAAAGCGCGGGGCATTGACACGGCGAAGGGATACGCATGGCAGGCAGGCCGAAACAGGACAACAGCCAAGTCCAGGGCGCTGCGGCGTCGCTGCTAAATGGTCTTGCTGTACTGGAAGCCTTTTCGGTTCAGAATCCGGTTCTGGGTGTGACAGAGGTGGCCCAACGCGTAGGCCTCCACAAGAGCACGGTTTCGCGCATTCTGAGCGGCCTTACAGATGCAGGCTACGTCCAGCGGGATGAGGAGACGGGCCGGTATCGGCTGGGGCTGGGGCTACTTGCGTTGTCCGGACCGCTTCTGGCGGACTTGGACGTGAGGCGTGCCGCAGTCCCCTATTTGGAACAACTCACCGCAAACACCAACGAGACAAGCGCCATCTCCGTGTGGAACGGCGCCGAGGCCATCGTGGTGGAGCAGGTGGCCAGTCCGCACCAGGTTAAACACACCGCCTGGATCGGGACTCGGTACAACAAATTCGAAAGTTCATCGGTAAGGGTTTTTCTGGCGGAACTGCCGCCGGCACTGGCCGCTGACCTCGTTGATTCCGGAAGGATACTGCGCGCCAAAGATGACGGCCTGCCGGAGGACATCGCCACCCATCTGAAGGAAGTTGCCCATCAAGCGTATGCCGTCAACGATGGCCTGTCCGCCGAAGAGGAGTTTGGGGTCTCCGCTCCGGTTCGGGACTACCGCGGCAAGGCGGTGGGCTGCATTACTGTCTCTGCCCCTCGTTCGAGGGTGCAGAAAGAAGGGGTCAAGGACTCTCTTGTTCAGGCCGCGCAACAGGCGGCATCGGAAATTTCCATCCGCCTGGGCTGGTCTGCTTCTCTTCCGGGCTGATGCAGCAAAAGTTCCTTGAGCGACCTCGCCCACAAGGGACGCCACGTTTCCTCAGCACTTAACTAACCTGGAAAGCCGACACCCAGCAGGGGTGCCGGCTTTCAGGTCAATACGGGGATTCCGCCCGCAGGTGTATCAGCAAAGGTGAAACGGCTTAGGCGGGGTCCGCGGGGGCAGCCACTTCGGGCTGGGGGTCCGAAAGGGTCTTCGGAACCGTGTCCTCGAACTGCGGGAGACCGTTCAGATAATCCACCACAGAGTCCGTCGATTCAACGTCACCGAACTTGTTGTCGATGTCGTAAAGGTTCCATTGCACGACGCCCGGAACGCGGTCGCCGATGGTTTCCCTGGCAATGATGGGGCGGAACCCCTTCGCGATCGCGTCTTCAACGGTGTGGCGTACGCACCCGGCCGCTGTCGCGCCGGTGACGATCAGGGTGTCGATGCGGTTGGACGTCAGGAACAGCTCGAGGTTGGTACCCGGGAATGCAGACGCGCGATTCTTCTCGATCACAACCTCGCCTTCCGCCGGCGCAATGCGGTCGTCGATCTGGGCCCAGTAGGAGTCCGCCGGAAGGGTCTCCACAGGGATCTTCGAGTACCACAGACCCATGTCGTTAGTCCCCGAGGTGGCATCCCGGTTGCGGTAGACGTTTGTGGTGTAGAAGACAGGAACACCCTTGGCCCGTGCAGCTTCGTTGATCCGCTGAACGTTCGGGATGATCTCCTCCATGCCCGGGCAGCTGAACGGGTGGCCCGGGCGGGTCCAGGCGTTCGCCAGATCGATGTGGATAACAGCCGGGCGGTTGCCGTAGCCGATCCGACGCTTGAATCCCCGCTCGTTGTAGATATCGGTGCCTGCCTCGAATGCCTCCTGGAGCACTGCTGCGAGGCGGGCTTCGATGTCGCTTGCCGTCTGTGTCTCTACTGTCATGGTTCTCTTTCCTCACTCGTATAGATGTTTCTTTCCTAGCAACTAAGTTGCTGTGTTGGCTACAGTAACGCACGAAACTGCAGAGCGCTAGAGGCCGGCCGAAATGCCTTGCGCAAGAATCACGCTCTGACCGCGGTCACCTGGAGCCCGGAAATTCCACAAAAGACTTGGATCTAAAAATGTCCACCTAGGGGGTTGTTTGTTGCTCTATGCGGGTCTAAATTGCTATACGAGCAACATGTTGTGAAACGGATCACTCTCACCTGAAGTGGCGCACCGCCACTGAGGTCAACTGAAACGAGAAAACCCATGCCCTCTACCGCGGACAATAAATCCATGGCCGACCGTCCAAGCATTGATCGAGACCACGTACCCGAACTCCACAAAGTGAGTGCCGGGCACCTCCGAAAGGTTGTGGGGGCCTCCTTCGCCGGCACCGTTGTCGAATGGTTCGACTTCGCGATCTACGGCTACATGGCCACCCACATCGCTGCCACCTTCTTCGCATCCGGCGACCCGCTGACCGGACTGCTGGAGACTTTTGCCATCTTCGCCGTCGCCTTCGCTATGCGTCCGCTAGGCGGGATCATCTTCGGGAGGCTGGGCGACCGGCTCGGGCGGAAACAGACTTTGATCCTTACGGTGTTGCTGATGTCCGGATCGACGGCGGCCATCGGCCTCATCCCCAGCTATGAAACGATCGGGATCTGGGCCGCGGTCCTTCTGGCTATCGCGCGTTGCATCCAAGGCCTATCTGCCGGCGGTGAGTACGCCGGCGCCACCATTTACACCGTGGAACACAGCCCGGACCACCGGCGCAACCGCTACTCCAGCGCGATGTCCATGGCCACCTTCGCTTCCTTTGCGTTGGCCGCCGGCCTCGGGGCACTGTTCAGCTTCATGTTGCCGGCCGAGGCCATGGGCGACTGGGGATGGCGTGCATTGTTCCTGTTGTCCATCCCCATGGGCTTGGTCGCGTTCTACATCCGCTCCAAGCTTCACGAGTCACCCGAGTTCGAGGCCATGGTCAAAGACTCAGCCGACCGCCCGAAATTGAGCCTGGGTGCAGTTGTTGGCAGTCAGTGGCCCCAGATGCTCAGGCTTGGCGGGTTTGTCATGCTGACGGCTCTGTCCTTCTACATCTTCTCCACCTATATGTCCACGTTCCTCACCCGGGTGGTGGGACTGGATCAGAGCCTGGCCCTGCTCTCCAGCCTTGTCGCACTCCTGTTCGCCACGGCACTCGCTCCTGTCATGGGGCGGTTATCGGACCGGATCGGCCGACGTCGCATGATGCAGATGGCCGCGGTCCTGCTGACAGTGATGACCATCCCCGCGTACATGCTGGCCGAGCTTGGGACCTTGGGCAGTGCCGTGGCCAGCCAGGCGCTGATCGCCCTGGGCGCGGTGTCCGCCAACGTGGTGACCTCGGTGCTGCTGTCCGAGATGTTTTCCACGGACGTGCGTTACACGGCCTCCGGACTGAGCTACAACGTCACGTACGCGATTTTCGGTGGAACCGCACCCTACCTGGCTACTTGGTTGGTGGCGACCACCGGAAATTCGCTGGCCCCGGCCATCTACGTCACGGTTGTTGCTGTCATCGCCCTGGGGGTCGCCTCAATCTTCATCCGCGAAACGGCCGGCAAGCCCCTGCGTCGCTTCCACGACGACGCGCTGGAGGTCTGACACGGTCTACCGGCTCTCGAGGAAGCTGCCGCACCGCCAGGGGACAGCCTGCATGCTGTTCCCTGGCGGACTGACAGGATGGCCGTTCGCGGCGCGACGGGCCAGTGTTGCACCTGAAGTTGTGGGCTGCGAATGAAGTGGCACTGTCAGCGCACCCGCAACCGTTCAATGGCATGAGAACCCATCGCGTCCCCAAACAAGGAACCTTGGAGGGGCCTATGAGCGGTCGCTCTTTGGTCCGGCCAAGCCGCCCCCAATTCCCGCATGTGGAAAGTTGAAGGCGGGAGCCGCAGCGAACAGGCGGCGGCAAAGCCCCACACCCTCCACGAAGAGGGCGACCACCGCCACTAGGTAGAGACCGTAGGATCCAAGCACAATGGCAAGCGGCCAGCCCTCTGCCGGCGTCTCTCCCGAGGCCAGGCCCGTGGATATCGCCAGGATCATACTGACGACGAACAGGACCCCCACCGCCAACACCAGCCATCCGGTGAGGTTGCGTCGTTGCCGCGAAACCAGGCTGGAGGCAAACAGGACCACACCTCCGCCAAGGACCACCACGAAGAGTTCCCCGGGCATGAGGAAGTCAAGATGAAAGCCGCCGGACCTCACGAAGAAGATCGCCGCAAGAAAGATGGGCGCCGCCAAGGGAATTCCGACCAGGACTGTCGCGGCCACCGCCAGCACCCGCGCGGTGATGGTGCGGCGTCCTGATCTGACACTGTCAACGTGCATACACCCAGCTTCCCGACCATGCCCATCTGCCGCATAGGGGCTTACGTCCTGATTCGGTGCAGCAGTTCGTGCGACCAGCACCCCGCCTAGGACAGAGCAGCGAGTTAACGCTTTTTGTCACACAATTAACCGGCAGTTCACACCACTCTCGGCGCCTGTCAACTAAGGCTTCCTAGCGTCGAGGGCATGGAGAACATCACCCGCAGATCCCTCATATCCGCCGGCCTCGGGGCCGGTTTGATTGCCGCCTTGCCGCACACCGCCGTCGCCGTTTCAACAGCAGACGACGCCGGACTCCGCACCGATCCCTTCACGCTCGGCGTAGCTTCCGGGGAGCCGTGGCCGGACGGCTTCGTCATCTGGACCCGGCTGGCCGCCAACCCCGTGGCCGAAGACGGCCTGGGCGGCATGCCGTCCCGCAACGTTGCGGTGGCCTGGGAAGTGGCAGAGGACCCGCACATGCGCCGGGTAGTAGCCCGCGGCGTCGAACAGGCCCGGATCGAGTCCGCCCACTCGGTGCACGTGGAACTCAAAGGCCTCAAACCCGGCCGCGAATACTTCTACCGGTTCCGCACCGGCCGCCACCTGAGCGACACCGGCCGCACGATGACCAGCCCCGCGCCCGGGGAGATTCCCGCAGCCCTGGCCATGGCCTTCGCAAGCTGCGCCCAGTACGAGCACGGCTACTTCACGGCCTACAAGCGCCTGGCTGAGGACCACCCGGACCTGGTACTCCACTTGGGCGACTACCTGTACGAATACAAGAAGGACAGCTATGTGATCGGCGGCGGCAACCCGCGCGACCATGAAGGCCCGGAAACTGTCAGCCTGGCAGGCTACCGCCAGCGCCACGCGCAGTACAAAGCCGACGCCGACCTCCAGGCAGCCCACGCCATCGCACCGTGGCTGGTGGTCTGGGACGACCATGAAGTGGACAACAACTGGGCGGACGAGATCCCGGAAAACAGCGACCCTGCCCAGCTCAACGACACCACTGAACACTTCCGGCAACGCCGTGCAGCTGCCTTCCAGGCGTACTACGAGAACATGCCGCTGCGCCCTTCCTCGCTCCCGGCCGGCTTCGACATGAAGATCTACCGCACCATCCAATGGGGCCAACTGGCCAACTTCCACATGATGGACACACGGCAGTACCGCGACGACCAGCTCGCCGGCGACGGCTGGCGCAAGAATGTGGCCGAACGCCTAGGCCGTGTTGATCAAGTGGTTTCGGTGGTCGATGGGCGAGTCTTGAGGGATGACGCGTCGCGAGGTCTCTGACGAGGTGTGGACCGTTCTGGAGCCGTTGATGCCGACGGTGACGGGGAGGTCGCGGCCGTGGACGGATCATCGTCTCGCGGTTGAGGGGATGGCGTGGAAGTACCGGACGGGTGCGCCGTGGCGTGATCTGCCGGAGCGGTTCGGGAAGTGGAACTCGGTCTATAAGCGGTTCACCCGGTGGGCGCACGACGGCACCTGGGACAGGCTGCTCGCCGAGGTGCAGCGGCAGTCCGACGCGGCGGGCCGGCTCGATTGGGTGGTGTCGATCGACTCCACGATCACCCGCGTGCATCAGCACGGTGCGACCCTCGCCCGGGACACAGGGGGCTCCACCGAATCACAAGAATCCGTGGTTCGAGCCGCCTGACCACGCGATTGGCCGGTCCCGTGGCGGGTTGACCTGCAAGATTCACCTGGTCGCCGATGGCAAGGGGCGGCCGCTGGGATGGGTGCTCACCGGCGGCAACATCAACGACACCACGATGCTGGCGACCACCCTCGAACACATCCGTGTCCCCCGCCCAGGCGTCGGAAGACCACGAACGCGACCAGATCGAGTCCTCGCCGACAAGGGCTACCCGTCGAAGACGAACCGTGCCTGGCTGCGTCAGCGAGGGATCGCCGCGACCATCCCGGAGCGTGACGACCAGATCGCTCACCGCCGCAAGAAGCCGGGACGCCCGATCGACTTCGGCGACGAGCAGAAGCTCCGCTACCGCGGCCGCAACGTCGTCGAACGCTCCTTCAACAAGCTCAAACAGTGGCGCGGCATCGCCATGCGATCAGACAAGACCGCCCGCAGCTACCGAGCCGCCATCAGCCTCGCCACCACCCTGATCTGGATCAAAAGCGACTTGATCAACACGGCCTAGACGAGAACCGGACCATCACGGGAGCCGAACAGGAAAAATGGCTGCTGGACGGTTTCAGGAACTCCACCCAGCGGTGGGACATCCTTGGCCAGCAGGTCTTCTTCGCCGAGCGCGACCGCAACAAGGCTCCCGACATCGACGACGTTTCCATGGACGGCTGGGACGGTTACGCCGCCTCCCGCCGGCGTATCACCCAAGGCTGGGTTGACGCGAAGGTCCGTAACGCCGTCGTACTTACCGGCGACGTGCACCGGCACTGGGCCACGGACCTGAAAGTGGACTATAAGGATCCGGAGTCGCCGGTTGTCGGTTCCGAACTCGTGTGCAGCTCCATCACCTCCACGGGAGACGGTTCGGGATCCACCACGGACGCAACCATGGCATGGAACCCGCACTTGAAGTTCTACAACGACAACCGCGGATACGTGAACACCCGAATTACCAAGGACTCCATGACGGCAGACTTCCGCGTCCTGGACTACGTCACCAAGCCCGGAGCCCCTGTGAGTACCAGAAAATCCTTCACCATCAACGACCGCGTGCCCGGCCTGGCCTGATTCCCGGCGCGGTGCCGGCACCTGTCCCGGTTGGCAGTTGCCGGCACCGGCCCGGACCCCTCCCATGCGACTCTTCAAACGAATGGAGTTACCCCTGTTTCCCCAGTGACTACGGGCAACTGCGGGAGTACCCTATTCCCAGTTACGTTTGTGGATCACCTTCCAGCTGGGGTTCTGCCGTGGGCTATGTGCGTTCGTCGCTGTCCGACCTTCTCGGAGTCCTTTCCGACGCCGTCGCTCCCCAACGCGTAAGGTTCGACGACGACTCCCCCCACGGCGCCGATTCCCCTCCCGAAGCTCCCGTGACTGTCCACGCCGTCGCCCTCGACAGGGTTGGCCGTTCGCGCCGCGACGGTCCCGTGTTGGACCTGGAGCTGCGGGTCGCGGTGGAATGCCACGGCCCGGAACAACTGGACAACATGGAGCAACTGCTTTTGTCCGTGGAACGCCACAGCCAGTACTCGATTGTTTCCAGCAACGAATACCGGCCCGGCGAGTACCAGGAAAGCATCCGCGACGGGCTCGGCTTCCTGGTGCGCATCCCGGTACCCCTTCGCTTCGAAGAACCGTCCGGCCCGCCGGTCCTGGAACCGCTCGTGGCCAAGACCGGAGTCGCCCGCAGAATCCAAGGACGCCTGGTGGACGTCCACAACAAAGGCATCCCCGACGCCTACATCCACGCCCATTCCTCCGCCACGGCGGTCGTCAGTGATGCGACCGGCCACTTTGAGGTCCTGGCCTCGGCGGACGAACTCCAGCACTTCGCCGTTGCGGTCCACGGCACCGAACGGGAAGTCTCGGCCAGCACCAGCAGCCTGCCGGTCATCATCCGGTGGACCTGAACCCGCCCATGTGCGGGTAGGGAAGGGAGCGCACCATGGCGAATTACCAGGCGCCAGGCGTTTACGTACAGGAAGTCCCCAGCGGGGCACGCGCAATAGGACAGGTGAACACCAGCATCGCCGGATTCGTCGGCCTGGCTCCGGACAACGACGCCTTGGTCGATGAGCTCCGCGTCCTGGATAACTGGACGCAATTCGTGGACCAATACGTCGGGACCGCGACGGCGGGTACCCCGCTCTCCAACGCTGTGTACGGCTTCTTCTCCAACGGAGGAAGCCGTTGCTACGTAGTGAACATCGGCCCGGGCGGCAGCCTGACCGGAACCGCCTCGGCGCCCACCGGGCTGACCCTCTTCGAAGCCGTGGACGACCTCTCCATAGTCGCCGCCCCGGGCTACGCCACCGCCGAGGCGTACGCAGCGCTGCAGGCCCACGTGGAACATCCGCTCCGCCAGGACCGGATGGCGATCCTGGACACCGTGGAGAAAGTGGACGACGTCGGTGCGCTCACCCGGGCGGCGACCTCCGGGGTTCCCGGGACCCCGGATGCCCGGGCCGAAGATTCGGCGGACACCGGGCCCGATGAACCGGAGGATGGCGACGAGCCGGATGGTGCTGAGAAGCCGGATGGTTCTAACAAGCCGGACGGCCGGGACGGACCGGGTGTGGCTAGCACGGAAGCCGGAGAACAACAGGACCTCGGCGCACCCCAGTCCCCCGGCGGCTATACGGCGTTGTACTACCCATGGATCGTGATGATCGATCCGGTCTCCGGCAAGAAGGTAACCCAACCGCCGTCGGGCCATATCGCGGGGGTGTGGGCGCGCGTGGACGCGACCCGCGGCGTCCATAAGGCGCCCGCCAACGAGCCGATCCAAGGCGCAATCGACCTGGTGCGGCGCGTCAGCCGCGGTGAGCAGGAGGTCCTGAACCCTGCCGGCGTGAACTGCATCCGATACTTCCCCGGCGAAGGAATCCGGGTCTGGGGCGCGCGGACCAAGGCTCCCGAGGCCAGCGAGTACCGGTACATCAACGTCCGGCGCCTGACCAACATGATCAAGGAATCCGTGGCGGACGGGACCCGCTGGGTGGTGTTCGAACCCAACGACCACACCCTGTGGAAGTCCATCCGACGCGACATCGGGGCGTTCCTCACGAACGTTTGGCGGGATGGAGCGCTGCTGGGCACTACCCCTCAACAGGCGTTCTTTGTGAAGTGCGACGAGGAAACCAACCCTCCCGAAGTCCGCGACGCCGGGCAAGTGGTCACGCTGATCGGCATCGCACCCGTGAAGCCGGCGGAATTCGTGATCTTCAAGCTCATGCAATCCGCGGACAACACCAGCGAAACAGAGAGCGGAGGAGCCTGACATGAGCACCCCAACACCTGCAGCGCAACCGGGCAACGTGGTGGACCCGTACCGGGCCTACAATTTCAAGCTGGTCATCCAAGGAGTGGTGCAGGGCCACTTCACCAAAGTGGAGGGCCTGGGCCTCAAGATCGGCCGCATCCTGTACCGTTCCGGCGGCGAAAACAGCACCGTGCGCGTCATCCCGGGCCAAGTGGAATACACCCCGGTGACGTTGAAATACGGGCTCACCGATTCCACCGAGATGCTCCAGTGGCTGTTCAAGGCCGTGAACGGGACGGTCGAGCGGCGCAACGTCTCCATCGCCATGCTGAACGACGCGGGTTCCACGGAAGTGCGGCGCTGGAACCTGCTGGGAGCCTGGCCCTGCGACTGGTTCGGCGCACCGCTGGACGCCCTCGGCAAGGACCTCGCCATCGAGACCCTGAGCATCGCCTACGACCGCCTGGAGCTCGACGATGCCCGCGCTCCCGTCGCCTGACGTCCCCTCGGGCGCCCGGGCTTCCTGGCGGCGGGCCTTGGCCGGGCGCCTGCGCCGGGCAGCGGCGTGGGTGGAACCAGGCGGCGGCTCCGGCGTCGCGGGTTTTGAAAGTACGACTCTTGAGACGACGACGGCGGAACGCGCCTTTGACCTGGCGGACGCACCCGAGCATTGGGTTGCGTTGCTGCGGAACGCCGGGTTGGCACCTTCCGCCGCGCCCAAGCGGATGGGTCTCAACTCCGCAGCTCCCAACCCCGCAGCTCCCAACCCCGTTGTGGGGCCCGTTCTGCGTGCTACCCCGCGACTTTGGCGCGCACTGCGGGCACCACACGTTGAGCCCACCGCCGAACAACCCGTTGCCGGTCCCGCTCAGCGTGCTATCCCGCGACTGTGGCGCGCACAGCAGGCCCCACGGCGAACCCCAACCCTAAAGCTTCGTACGCCCTCCCAACCTGAAAGACCCCAAGCACCAACAAGCACACCCGTTGCGGAGCCCAGTCTGCGTGCTTACGAGCACCCGGAAAGCGCACAACAGGAACCCACACCCGTTGCCGGGCCCGCTCCGCGTACTGACGAGCACCCGGAAAGCGCACAGCAGGCACCACAACGAACCCCCGTCCTGCGGCTTCGTACACCCTTCCAACCTGAAAGACCCCAAGCGCCAAGAAGCACACCCGGCGCGGAGCCCACTCTGCGCCCCAACAGACCAACTAGGAGCGCACGGCAGGCCCCACAACAGGAACCCACACCCCCTGCGGGGCCCACTCTCCGCCCCAACGAACCAACAAAGCGCGCACAGCAGGCCCCACAACGAACCCCAACCCTTAGGCTTCGCGCGCCCTCCCACCCTGAAACACTCCAAGCACCCACAAGCACACCCGGTGCGGGGCCCGCTCTGCGTCCCAACGAACCAACAAAGCGCGCACAGCGGGTCCCACAACGCAGCCAACCCCGGCAGACCCGCGCCCATGCCAACGCGCACACCCCGGCTCCGGCACTTCCCGGGGTGTGGCCGGAACTCGTTCGCCGTCCTTCCCGGTCAGCACCTGTGGACGGGGCAACCCTGACCAGTGCCATGGCCCGGCAGACCCGGATTGACCAGGAACACGGAGCGCTCTGACATGGAACGGGTCGCTTTCCTGATCGAGGACACCGGGGAACACTTGGGCTGCCTCCTCAACCCGGAAACGGTGGTGATGCAACGCTCCGCCGGTGTTGAGCCCCGAAGAAGCGCGGGCGGCAAGCTGAGCGGCACCGGCCTGGCCGACGATCCCCTCCTCTTCACAGGCGGCGGCCACACCGAGTTGCGGCTGGATCTCCTCTTCGACGTCGACCTCGCGCCGGCGTCGCTCCACGTCCAGGACGTCCGCCAAATGACCCGCCCCATCTGGGCGCTCGCGGAAAACAGCGCCGAAGTGGAACGCCAGCGCCGGCCGCCGTCGGTCCGGTTCGTGTGGGGCCGCGCGTGGAACGTGCCGGGCATCGTGACGGAAGTGGCGGAGCGCTTTGACCGCTTCGCCCCGGACGGTTCGCCCCTCCGTTCCTGGATGCGGATGGTGTTCGTCCGCGTCGGCCAAGCCGCGGACGAGGAAGGCGGGGAGAACTACGAACTCGCCCGGAGGCTTCCTCCCGTGGACCTGACCGCACCGCCGGTGGATACCTTGCCGGTCACCGGCGACGGCAGCACAGACCGGGACGCACTGACTCCCGACGGCGGGCTCCTTCCCGAGGTGCCGCCGGCCGAGTTGGGACGCTTGTCCATTGAAGCATTCGGGACGCCCCTGCTCTGGAAACTGCTCCTTGAATACAACAACGTGGATGATCCCGCGCACTTCAACGGCCCCCTGGCCGTCCCACCCATGGGCGAGGCGTCATGAGGCAACTCCAAGGACTTCCCGAGCTGATCGTCACCCTGGGCCGGCGACGCCTCACCACGGCGGAAACGGCAGCGATCGTCTCCGTCAATGTCCTCAGTTCCCTGGCGAGGCCGGCCCAATGCCTCATTTCCTGGCGCCCCGGCCCGGGACGCACTGCTGCGGCGCGCGGCGGGGTTGACCCCGCACCCGGGGACGCGCTCCGGGTGGAGCTGGGCGGCCAACGGACGGCGCTGTTCGCCGGCGAAGTGACCGTGGTGGAGTACGGCTACGGGGCCGACCTTGGCCAGGAAATCCGCATCCGCGCCTATGATGCCTTGCACCGGCTGAGGAAACGCCAATACACGCGGCTCCACGAGGACACCGACCTCGCAACACTGGCCAAAACCCTCTGCGAAGGCACCGGCCTGAGCGTGGTGGGCGGTAATCAGCGGCTGGGCCACGTCTACCAGTGCGCCCGCACGGACCTGAGCCTGCTGGTTGAACAAAGCGCCAGGGTCGGCGCCTACCCCGTCGCCCATGACGGCAACCTGAAGCTCGTGGGGCTCGACGGCGAAGGCGAACCCTTGGAACTGACGCTTGGCTCCACGCTCCACTCGGCCGAGATCGAGGTCAGCCAGGAGCCCGCCTATGCCGGCGCAACAACTCACGGCTGGCGTGCGGAGGATGCTTCCCTCCACCAAGCAGAAACCAGCACCAGCGACTCCAAAGCCCACGTCACCGCAGACCCGGGCCTGGCCAGCGTAGGCGCAGGTGGCGACGTCATCCGGGACAACGAGCTCTTCGACTCGCCGGCGCTCGCGGCCGGACTTGCGCAGGCTGAGCTGGATGCCAGGATCGCAGGCCAGGTGTCGGGTGTTTTCATCGCGGAGGGCAACCCGAAGCTCAGGGCGGGTGGCCGGGTCCGGATCACCGGGGTATCGGCGTCCGTTGAGGGTACATACTTGATCGCGAGCGCAGCACACAGGCTGGACGGCACCGGCTACGAAACCACGCTGACCACCAGGCCGTCCTCTCCCGTCCCCGAACGCAGGCCGGATGTTTTCACCCTTGGAGCCATCGCGGACACCAACGATCCCGAGGCCCGCGCCAGGGTCCGGGTCCGGCTGCCTGCCTATCCGGACCTGGAAACCCCGTGGGCACCTGTCCTCATGGCGGCCGCGGGCCCCGGCAAGGGAATGGTGGCGCCCCCTGCCCCCGGCGACCACGTCCTGGTTCTGCTCCCGGCGAGCGACCCCGCCCAGGCAATCGTCCTGGGCGGGCTCTACGGCGCCCAACAGCCGCCGGACCATCACGTGAATACGCCCCGCGAGAGCCGCTATACGTTCCGCAGCGCGGACGGCCAACAGATCATGCTCGACGGCGGTGCGCGCACGGTCAGCTTCACGGACGGGCACGGCTCATCGGTGCATTTGGGACCGGACGAGCTCCGGATTTCCGCCGCGACGGACCTTGTTCTGGAAGCTCCGGGCAGGGCCATGAAGATCAGGGCCAAGTCTGTGGATTTCGAGGAAGCCTGAGCATGGAGGCGGCATGAAGGTCCTGGTCAAAGAAGCCATCCTCCGGTGCGGACACGACGGCAAGGTGGAGAACGTGCCGTCGCAGGAGTGGGTGCGGGTCACGGGTTCTCCCGTCCTGGTGGCAACGGATCCGCAGGGCCGGGACATCTCCATGTGCCCGCATATCAGCATCAACATCAAGCCCTGCCGGAAGACCTTGCCGGTGATCAGGGGCTATTCGGCTTTCATCAGGATCGGCGGCAAGGCCGTGTGCCTGGACACTGTGGAGGGTTTCACGGACGGGACCCCTCCGGGCGCGGTCAAGTACACGGTCCGCCGGCCGGGCCAGACGCTGGTGGGGGCCGGATCATGAGCCGGATCATGGGAAGCCGCGGACGATGAGCACCCCGCGCTACAAATCAGCGGCTTTCATCCACCCCGACTTTGACGCCGCGGCGGGGCCTCCAGGCTTGAGGATCACTCCGGCGGGACGGCTCGCCACGGTGACCGACGCCGCCTCCATCCGCCAGGCCCTCCTGCTCCTCTTGAGCACCCGGCCCGGCGAACGCGTGAACCGTCCCACCTACGGCTGCCATCTGTTCCGCTTGGCTTTCGCGCCGGCTGACGACACCACGGCCGGGCTGGCGATCCACTATGTGGCCAGGGCGGTTGAGCAGTGGGAGCGCAGGATCACGGTCCTTTCCCTGGATGCCTCGCGGTCTCCGGAGGCTCCCGAGGTCCTTGAGGTGCGGCTCAAGTACCGGGTCCGCACCTCGCACATGGAGGACCAGATTGTCATAGCCCTTCCCGTCGAATCCGGAGGTGTGGCGTGAGCATCCCCGTCCCCAACCTCGACGACCGCGATTTTTCCGACCTTGTGGCAGGGGCCCGCGAGCGCATCAGGCAGGTAGCGCCCGAGTGGACTGACCTTTCCGTGCACGACCCCGGGATCACCATCGTGGAGGCCTTCGCGTACCTCACCGATACCCTCATGTACCGGGTGAACCGGGTCCCGGACAAGCTCTACGCCGTCTACCTGAACCTCCTCGGCACGGCCCTTTATCCGCCGTCCTGCGCTGAGACGGTGTTGGAGTTCAGCCGCGCGTCCGCGGCGAATGCCGACGAGGAGATCCGGATCCCGCGCGGCACCCAGGTCAGCTGCCCGCCCGGCGTGCCGGGGACATCACAGCCGTTATTCACGACGACGGCGGCAGCCACTCTGGCGTCCGGCCAGGCGAGCGTCCTGGTCGCCGCAGCCGACGTCACCATGTACGACGCCATCCCGATCGGTACGGGAACAGGCAGGCCGGGCCAGAGCATGGTGATCCCCAATGCACCGATCGTTTCCGGCGCCGGCCTGGCAATCGCCGTCGAGGTTCCACCGGGGACGCGGCTTGCCAGCGGCGAGGCGGTGCTGGTGGACGGCAAACCCTTCCGTTATTGCCAGGAGGTGGAGGCGTTCGCCGACGCGGGCCCCGGGGAGGTGCCGGTGCGGATCGACCGCAGTGCCGGCGTCGTGATGTTCGCGTGGTGGGACGAGGAGTCGGCCGGGAGGTCGGACCCGTCGCTGGTCCCCGGTCCGGGAGCAGAGGTCCGGGCCTGGTACCGCAGCGGCGGCGGCGCGTCGGGCAACGTCGGGGCCGGGCAGTTGACGGTGCTTCGGACGCCGGTGCCGGGGGCCAAGGTGACCAATCCGGAGCCTGCCACGGGAGGCCGCGACGGGGAGTCGTTGGAGAACGCCCTTCGCCGCGCGCCGCAGGATTTCCAAGCGCGTGACCGTGCGGTGACCGTTCGCGACTATGAGGTTTTGGCACGCCGCCACGGCGGGGTGGCGCGGGCGCGGGCCTTCACGCGGAGGGACCTGTGGGCGTTCGCGCGTCCGGGGGAAGTGGAGATTGTGCTGGTGCCGTTTGTCCCCGCCGGTCGCGGCCCCGGGCACAGTCCGGTGCGCGCCGCGGATCTCGAAGCCCAGTCGCGGGAAGAGGTGCGCTCCGAAGTGGAAGCGTATCTTCGCAGGCGATCCACCGTTGGCGCCGAACCGGTGGTGCGGTGGGGGCTCTACAAGCAGGTGCTGGTTGATGCACGGATCGTGGTCCGTCCCGACGAGGACGCCCAGGCTGTGAAGAACCGGATCGTGGGCCGCTTGTCAGAAAGCATCAGTCCTTTGGGCTCCGATGCGTCATCCTACGGTTCGGGCTTCGGCAAGCCGTTGCGCGTTTCCAACCTCTACCGGGCCATGGAGGAAGCCGAGCCCGGGGTCCAGTACGTTGACCGCGTCCGGCTGGAAGTGGACAAGGTACCGGACACCGATGCGGTGGGACTGGTGCAGGCCGAGGGCCAGGACAATACGTGGTTCGTGGGCCAGGACGGGACGTTGTTCCGGACCACGAACGCCGCTGACGGCTGGGAGGCGTGCGCCGACTTCGCCGACGGGGACGACGAAACCGTCCGTTCCATTGCACCTTTCCGCTCCCCCGCACCCGGCCGGGCCGGACCCGAACGCCACCCCGGCATGGTGGCGGTCAGCACCGTCACGGGCACGGGCTCCCGGATCTACATCAGCGAGGACCTTGGCGAGTCATGGCGGAAGGCCGCGGAGCTCGGCTTTGTGGTGGCAGACCTGTGCTGGGTGGACCGCCAAGGCGAGCCCCTGCTGCTCCTGGCCGGCGAGCGCGGCCTGTACGAACTGCCCGTTACGGAAGGAGCCATCCCGGTCCAGAACGTGGTGGACACCAGCCAGCCGGACCGCGGCTTCTACGCCGTGGACGCCCTGGTGGATATCCGCGGCAGGACGGGCGTGGTGGTGGCGGCCGAGGCGTCGGCGGGCGTGTGGCTCTCCCCGGACGCCGGAACCGCCGGAAGCTTCAAACAGGTCAAGGCAGCCGGGGAGGACATCCGCTGCCTGACGGTCCAGTACGACGGCGGCGCAAGCTACGTGTGGGTGGGGCGCGCGGTTCCTGAGGGCACAGGGACGGGTTGCCTCCGGCTGAAGATTGATGAACTGGGCAGGACTGACTTCGACCAGCAGTTCATGGAGTCCTGGGAGCAGTTCAGTGCAGGTTGGACCGGCGGCAGCTGCTGGGGCGTGCATGTCATGGGCAACGCCGCCTACGCTGCCACCCAAAGCGGCGGGGTTCTCCGGTTGCAGCTGGGACAGGCCTCGGCGCAGTGGAGCGTCCCCGATGTGAACTGCAACCTGCCCCTGCGTGACCGGACCCGCTTTGAGCCCGTGCGGTCTGTTTCGGGCGCTGTTGGCCCCGGCGGAGCGGCCATGGTGCTTGCAGCCGGGCCCAAGGGCGTATACCGCAGCACGGACAACGCCGTGTCCTGGGCGAGCTGCACACGCCGTGTGGTGGCGGATGTGGTGACGTTGCCGGACACGTGGTTGTTCTGTTCCGGAGACCACCGGATTGAGGTGGTCCATGGCCATGGATGATCCCGTGAAACCGTCGGGGTCCAGGCTCCTCAAGGTCCTCCCGGAGGTGTTCCAGGTAGCCGCGGACACGAGCCCTGCCATGCGGGCACTCATGGCCGTGGCCGAGGATATGCAGGGGCCCGTCCGGGAAGTCCTGGACCGCATCCACACCGTTCCGGACCCAAGGCGCGCACCGGCGTCGTTGATTCCATTCCTCTCGCACTGGGTGGACCTGGACTGGTTGACGCTGCCCGATCCCGGCACGGCCACAGCGGACAGTACACGTCCCGGCACCATTCCCGTCGCGAGGCAGCGGGACCTCATCGCCGCCGCGGCGGACCTCTCGTCCCGGCGCGGCACAGTGGATGGGCTCACCCGGTTCCTGCACCTTGCGACGGGCGTCCCCGGGTTCGCCGTCGAATCCGTCCCAGGTGAGTTCCACATCAAGGTGCTGGTGCCTGCGGACGCCGCCGGGCACCTTGATCTGGTGGGCCGGATCGTCAAAGGCATGAAGCCGGCGCACGTTACGGACCAGCTGGTACTGCTGCCGGAACCGGGTGACGTTGGATGAACGGTTGCCCGCGATGAACGAGGAGAACCGGACGCCGATCCTGGTGGTGATCGCCTGCGGGGTGATCGCCGTCTTGGTGCTGGTGTTCGGTGTCAGCTGCGGCGGCGGTAACAACAATGCCGCCCCGGACTGGCAGGCAGGCATCTCGGGAGCGGGCGGCGGCGCACGGCTTACCGCAGCGGACTTCACCGTCACGGCTGGTTCCTGCACGGTGTCGGACGCCCAGCTGGTGGTCAACGGAGGATGCGTGCTGGCGGTGAAAGATTTCGGCGGCGGGCTGTTCTACTTCGGGCCACCCACCAAGCGGGCCAGGCTGGCTCCCCAACAGCCCGTCACGGTGACCCTCTTCCTGCAAGGGACCCGCGCCCAGCAGGAGTCCGGGCCCGGGAAGACCGTGGACCTGACTTTTGGGACCTCGGGCGGAGAGCTGGGCATCACCTGCCGGCTGATCGGCGCCTGTGCGCTCCAGTTGCTGGAACCCGGAGGCTGAAATGACCCTGACTACCCTCGCAACCGTCCACAGAGGAGTTATGCCATGACCACTATCACCATGACGCTGAGCTCCCCCGATGTTGTTCTCAAGGACGGCAAAGGATCACTCACGGCGTCAGTCACCAACGGCTCGCCCGAAGCCGAGCGCGTGGTCCTGGGCGCCTTCCCCGGGCAGGTGACCAATCCGCCGTCGAAGACGTACACCACCATCCCCAACCCGCTCCGGACCATAGCCGCCGGCGCCACCGAACAGTACGTGGTCAACTTCGACACCACAGGTGCAACGGCAGGGAACTACCCCGTGAAGTTGATCGCCTATTCCGCGGATGACGCTCCCGAGGACTACGCCGACCAGGCGCATGTGGTCACCCTCAAGGTGCCGGCGGCCGAGGCACCCAAGCCGCCGCAACCGTTCCCGTGGTTGTGGGTGATCATCGGCGGGGTGGTGCTCCTGGCGATCGTCGGCGCAATCCTGTTCTTCATCTTCAAGGACGCCAACGTCCCGGACGTGAAGGCCAAACCGGAGGCCGAAGCGGTGAAGATCCTCACGGATGCCGGGTTCAAGGTCGGCAGCAGCCAGGTGGAAAGCGCCGAGACCGAAGGCACCGTGGTCAAGCAGACCCCGAATGGCGGCGAAACCGCAGGCCGCGGCAGCACCGTCAACATCGAGGTCGCCATTCCTGCGCGCCCCACAGTGCCGGACGTCCTGGGCAAGCGGATCGAGGACGCCAAGACTGCGTTCCAGGCTGCGAAAATCCAGCTGGACTTCACCCAGGGCTCGCAATGCTTCGGTTCCGCGTTTGAGCCGCTCTTCCGGCCCTGCGTGGTGGTGGGCGTGAATCCCGACGTCGGTACCAAGGTCAACGTCAACGCCCTGGTCCTGGTGCGGACCGAGCCACGGTCAATCATCGTCCTGGACCCCCTGCCCAACATCTGCAAGACCAATCCGCAGTTCTGCGTCCAGAGGCTGCAACCTTGAGGCGTTTTTACTCGCTTGGCCTTGCGACATGAAAAGATCAACCATGCGCCCGATGCAGCACTCCAGCAAACTCCAGAACGTCCGGTACGAACTCCGTGGTCCTATCCTCCAGGCCGCCAAGGTCATGGAAGCCGAAGGGCACCGCATCCTCAAGATGAACCTCGGAGACACCGCCCCGTTCGGACTCGAAGCGCCGGAGTCCGTGGTGGTGGACATGATCCACCACATCCGCGGAGCCCAGGGCTACAGCGAGTCCAAGGGCATTTTCTCCGCCCGCACAGCCATCTCGCAGTACTACCAAACGCGCGGATTGATGAACATCGGCGTGGAAGACATCTTCATCGGCAACGGGGTTAGCGAGCTCATCTCCATGACCCTCCAGGCCTTCATGGAGAACGGCGACGAGATCCTGGTACCGGCGCCTGACTACCCGCTCTGGACCGCCGCCGTCACGCTCACGGGCGGCAAAGCCGTCCACTACCTCTGCGACGAGGACGAACAGTGGTGGCCGAACATGGCCGACGTCGAAGCCAAAATCACCCCGCGCACCCGCGGAATCGTGATCATCAACCCGAACAACCCCACCGGCGCCGTCTACCCCCGGCACATCCTGGACCAGTTCGCGGCGCTCGCCCGGAAGCACGATCTTGTGCTGTTTTCCGACGAGATCTACGAGAAGATCCGGTACGTCGACGCCCCGCACATCCACACGGCTTCCATTGCGGACGACATTTGCGTGCTGACGTTCAGCGGACTGTCCAAGGCCTACCGGATGCCCGGCTACCGTGCCGGCTGGGTAGCGGTGACCGGGCCCCTCGCCGCGACCGCCGCCTACCGGGAGTCCTTGGAACTGCTGGCTTCCCTGCGCTTGTGTTCCAACGTTCCCGCGCAGCATGCCATCCAGACCTGCCTCGGCGGTTACCAGAGCATTGAGGCCCTGATCCGTCCCGGTGGCCGCTTGCGGGAACAACGCGATCTTGCATGGAAGCTGTTGACGGCCATTCCCGGGGTCTCCTGCGTTCCCGCCGCCGGCGCCATGTATCTCTTTCCCCGGCTGGACCCGGAGATCTACCCGATCGACTCCGACGAGAAGTTCGTCCTCCAGCTCCTGCAGGAACAGAAGATCCTGATCTCCCACGGCACGGCCTTCAACTGGCCCACCCCGGACCACTTCCGGTTCGTGATCCTTCCTGCAGTCGAGGACATCGAGGAAGCCGTCCGCCGGATCTCGCACTTCCTCGCCGCGTACCGCAACCGCCCCGCCGACTAGCCCAAGTAGGTCGCATTTGTGCGCGTTTTGACGGCTCAAAACGCGCGGTGCTGCGACCCAGTTGGGCCAGATGGGGGCAATTAGCGCGCCGGGTCGATCATGGTCATCCCGGCCACGGTCGCTGTGTCGAAGGTCGGCAAAAGGGCCGCCGCTTCCTCCAGGCCGATTGTCCGTTCAATGAGCATCTGCGGCTGCAACGCGCCCTGCTCGATGAGCGCCATCATGCCCGGGTAGTCCACCGCTGCCATGCCGTGGCTGCCCAACAGGTCAAGCTCCCAGCCGATCACCCGATCCATCGGGACGCGCGGGTGCCCGTTGATGGAAGGCAACAAGCCGATCTGCACGTGCCGTCCCCGCCGGCGAAGGCTAAGGATCGCGTCGGCGCACGTCTGTTCACTTCCGACGGCGTCAATTGCCACGTGGCTGCCACCACCGGTCAGCCGGTTGACGGCTTCGGGAATGTCCGTCCCGTCAGCCAGCACGGTATGGTCGGCACCCACGCGGGCCGCCACGGCGAGCGCTTCCGGGTTACGGTCCACCGCCACCACCCGTGCCCCCAGCGCCTTGGCAATCATCACAGCGCTCAGGCCTACACCCCCGGCACCAACGACCGTTACCCATTCTCCGCTCTTCACCTTTGCCCGGGCAGCGAGGGCCCGGTATGCGGTGGCGAAGCGGCAGCCGAGGCTTGCCGCCGTCGTAAATTCAACACCGTCAGGAATGGCAACCAGGTTGCTGTCCGCAGCGTGCAGGGCCACATACTCGGCGAACGATCCCCAATGAGTGAACCCGGGTTGCTGCTGGTCCGGGCAAACCTGTGCGTCCCCGGCGAGGCACCATTCGCAGGTGCCGCAACCGCAGACGAACGGGACGGTGACGCGGTCGCCGGCCTTCCAGCGCGTCACGCCATGCCCGACGGCGGCGATCACCCCTGCGAGTTCGTGGCCCGGAACGTGCGGAAGGGCGATGTCGTCGTGTCCCGCCCAGGCGTGCCAGTCGCTGCGGCACATTCCCGTGGCCACGACCTTGACCACAACACCGCCGTCAGGCGCTTCGGGGACGGCAACTTCCCTTACGTGGGGTTGGCTTCGGACGTCGTCAAAAATCACTGCTCGCACGCTCTCGACTCTACAAGGGCTTGTCTCTAACGCTGGCTCGCGGCTTCGCGGGAAACGTGCGGGCGAGGGCCAAGCCTCCCTGCGAAAGCGCAGGCTTCCCGCGAACCCGGCGAGCTCGACTTCCGGGGCCTAGTCCCCCACCGAGCCACTCACCCGGAGAGCATTGATGATCGCCGGGATGGAGGCAATCAGCATCACCACGGCCCACACCAGGGCAACAACCACGGTGATGAGTGCCCAAAACTGGTCCCCTATGGACACCAGCGGCCCTGGCAGGAAGCCGTGGATCACCCCAAGGATCACCTGCAGCAGCACGGAGAGTGCCAGCAGCAACACCAGCCCCGTGATCTTGAAGAACTTCGGCTGGCTCAGGATCAGCAGGACGGCGAAAACGATCTTCAGGAGCAACAGAAGGCCCAGGATGGCTGCGGCCTGCCCCTTGGGGAAGCTTCCCCAGAGCGCCAGGTAGGCCAGTGTTCCGAACGGTGTGGCCACAAACAGCCCGATCATCAGGAACAGCTTGGCCAGGGCCAGCATCGCGGTGAGGAAAGCTGCGATCACCCAGAGGAACGTCACCACCAGGGTCACGATGCCTTGGATCCGCCCGTAGGCGCGCAGGTCCATGATCAGGCTCAGTCCGAGCATCACCACCGTGAACAGCAGCAAGCCGTCCAAAAACGCGAGGAAACCTATGCCGGTACCGGGCGGATCGGCGTCGGCCCTTTGCGTTTTCAGGAAGACATCCAGCGGGACGCCCAGCCTCCCTGCCTCATCGGCAGAAACAGGTTCGACGGCGGTTTGGCCCAGTACCAGCGACATGCCCACTTCGGTGAGGATCACCAACGCAAATACGACGACGGCGGCGATGAAGAACGGACGGCGCAGCGCACCGGGATCCGGCCCACTGCGGAATCCTCCACGAATCGACCACGCTGCGGTCATGGGTCAATTGTGGCACCGCGCGTTCCAGTTACAAGGGGATGCAGGGCTAGCTGCTAGCCCCCGATGCCACTACGCCCACGCCCAATCCCGCGATGATTCCACTGCTGGCCCGTTCAACCACAGTGTTCACCTTGGGGCGTTTGAGCCACCGCATGGCCTTGAACGCCACCACGGCCACCATGGAAAGGTAGGCGAAGGCAATGACGGCCACCGTGACGCCCAGGATGAGGGACGTTCCCATGGTGTCTCCGCCGTGGGGGATGAACTGCGGGACCACGGCCAGGTAGAACAGGCCCACTTTGGGGTTGAGCAACGTCGACAACGCCCCGGCACCCACAGCGGAGAGCCTGCTGTACGGAAGGGGTGCGTCCTGGCCGTCCCCCGATATGCCGGCTTTGGCGGCTTTACGGGACTTGATGAAGGAGGAAATGCCGAGGTACAGCAGGTAGAGGCCACCGGCGATCTTGATCCACCGGAACAGCTCGGCTGACTGCTCAAGGATCGCGGCGAGACCGACGCCTACCAGCGCTGCCCAGACGATCGCCGCGCCCGCCGAGCCGGCAGCGGCAGCGATCCCAGCGCTCGGCCTGTTCAAAGCGATGCGCAGCACCAGGAAGGTGTCAGGGCCCGGAGTTACGGACAGCACCAGGCAAAGCCCGGCGAAAGCAGCGAGGGATGCGAGAGTCACAAGACTGATTGTGGGGCATACCCGCAGGTAGCGGAAGCTGGCTCGTCCGGGCGCTTAAGGTGACTGATTTCGGCCTGGAAGAGCTGCAGAAGCACTTCGGCCTCGACTTGGCATACTGAGCACCAGCTCTCGCTACGGACCGGCCATAAGGTGGACGCTTTTGCGCAGCCCTATGCCTCGCGTGAAACCATGAGCACCATGGCCCAGAAGATTGCGTACCAAGGCGAACCGGGAGCCAATTCCGATCTCGCTTGCAAGGAAATGTACCCCGGATACGAGAGCGTGCCCTGCGCCAGCTTCGAGGATGTTTTTGAGTTGGTATCCAACGGCGACGTGGACCTGGCCATGATCCCGATCGAGAACTCCATTGCCGGGCGCGTGGCGGACATCCATATCCTCCTTCCACAATCCAGCCTGCAGATTGTGGGCGAGTACTTCCTGCCTATCCGTTTTGACCTGTTGGGAATCCCCGGCGCCACCATCGAAGGGGCAACGGAAGTCCACAGCCACATCCACGCCTTGGGCCAGTGCCGGAAGATCATCAGGGAAGCCGGACTGAAGCCTGTTATCGCCGGTGACACCGCCGGTTCGGCCCGCGAGGTGCGGGACTGGAACGATCCCCGCAAGTTATCCCTGGCCCCGCCGCTTGCTGCCGGGCTGTACGGACTGGAGGTGCTGGCCTCGGGAGTCGAAGATGATCCCACCAACACCACCCGCTTCGTAGTGCTGGCGCGGGAGACTGCCCTTCCCACAAAGGCGGAGCTTCCCGGCCCGGCTATCACCACATTCGTGTTCCGCGTCCGCAACGTTCCGTCCGCGCTGTACAAAGCACTGGGTGGATTTGCGACCAACGGCCTCAACATGACACGGCTCGAGAGCTACATGGTGGGTAACGAGTTCACGGCCACCATGTTCATCTCCGACGTCGAAGGCCATCCGGAAGACGCGAGGTTGCGGCGGGCCCTGGAGGAACTCGAGTTCTTCACCACCGAGGTCCGGGTCCTTGGCGTCTACCCGGCAGACGCGTACCGCGCAAAGAGCACAGAGACCGCGGGTGCAAGCCAAATATTAGGCTAGTTATTAGCCTGATAATTGGCTAGAATTGGGTCATGAAGACGGTTCCCCTCAGCGAGGCCAAGGACAAACTCTCGGCCTTGGTCGAAGAAGCAGACACCACACACGAAATCATTCAGATCACTCGCCACGGACACCCGTCGGCCGTCCTCATGTCTGCGGATGACCTGGAATCACTTCAGGAAACCATCCACTGGCTGTCCCAACCGGGCCTACGTGAGGATCTTGCACAGGCTCGCCGCGATATCGCAGAGGGCAACACAGTAAGCGGCGATGACCTGCGCCGTGAATTCGGACTGCCTCCCCGGTGAGCAATTCCAGCTTGGAGGGCGAGCCGTGGAACATTCAGGTCACAAGTCCGGCACTGAAAACATTTCATCGGCTTCCCGAAAAGGCCGCCTCCGCCATAGTGGAGTTCATAACCGGGGCCCTGGCAGGCAACCCACACCGCCTCAGCAAACCCCTGACCAATGAACTTCTTGGCATGCGCACCGCCCGCCGAGGTGATTACCGCGTGTTGTTCACCCTCGACATCGAGGACCACGTGCTCTATGTCCATCGAATTCAGCACCGCGCAGATGTCTACAAACCTCGCTGATTCGTCAGCACCTAGAAGTGCGTCGGTTCCTCCACCAATGCCGTGGCAATGCTGTCCACGTCGTCCAGCGCTGCGAGGTACCGTTCAGCATCCAACGCGGCCGCGCAGCCGGTGCCCGCGGCGGTGATCGCTTGGCGGTACCGGTGGTCCACGGCGTCGCCGCATGCAAAGACCCCGGACAGGTTGGTGCATGTGGTAGGCGAATCCACCTTGATGTAGCCCTCGGCGTCGAGCTCAACCTGGCCGGCCACGAGCTCCGTGCGGGGCAAGTGCCCGATCGCAACGAAGATCCCGGTTGCCGCTTGCTCGCGGGTTTCACCGGTCCGCGTATCCGTGAGGGTTACGCCCGTGACCTTGGAATCGCCATGGATGGCCGTCACTGCCGAATTCCACGCGAAGCGGATCTTTGGATTGTCTTTCGCCCGCTGGGCCATGATGCGGGAGGCACGCAGCTCGCCTTTTCGCACCACCACGGTCACGGACTTCCCGAACCGCGTCAGGAAGGTTGCTTCCTCCATGGCGGAGTCGCCGCCGCCCACCACAATGATGTCCTGCTCGCGGAAGAAGAAGCCGTCGCACGTGGCACACCAGGACACTCCATGGCCGCTGAGTTTCTTCTCTTCCGGGAGACCGAGTTCCTTATAGGCCGACCCGGTGGCAAGGATGACGGCCGGAGCTTCGTGGGTCTCCCCTGCCCCGGTGACCACCGACTTAAGGTGACCCTGCAGTGACACGGAGGTGACGTCGTCGAACACTATTTCAGCGCCGAACTTTTCCGCCTGCGCTTGGAGGCCATCCATCAGCTCCGGGCCTTGGATGCCCTCGGGGAACCCCGGGAAATTCTCCACTTCGGTGGTGTTCATGAGGGCCCCGCCTGCCGTCACGGAACCGGCCAGGACCAAGGGCTTGAGGCCCGCGCGGGCGGCGTAGATTGCTGCGGTGTAGCCGGCGGGGCCGGACCCTATGATGATCAGCTGTTGCGTGCTCACAAAATCTCCTTGGCTCGGCGGGTACCCATCAAGTGCAACAAGTACCCGCCAAGCAATCAAGGGTTATCCGCTCACAGGCGCTTTGTCCTGCTCGCTTGCCTGGACGCGCGACCGGGAGCTGCCACGGCTTAGCTTGCTCGGCCACCAGACCTTGTCTCCGATGTCATAGGCGAGGGCGGGGACCAGCAGCGAGCGCACCAGGACGGTATCCAGCAGCACGCCGAAGGCAACAATGAACGCTAGCTGAACCAGGAACATGATGGGGATGACACCGAGGGCCGCGAACGTGGCTGCCAGGACCACGCCTGCCGAAGTGATGACACCACCGGTGACGCCGAGGCCGCGGAGGATGCCCGGACGGGTGCCGTGCTTGAGCGATTCCTCGCGCACGCGGCTCATCAGGAAGATGTTGTAGTCCACGCCGAGCGCCACCAGGAACACGAAGCCGAACAGCGGCACCGTGGCGTCGGCACCCGCGAATCCGAAGATCCCGTTGAAGACCCATGCGGAGACGCCCATCGCCGCGCCGTAGGACAGCACTACGGACAACACCAGCAGCACGGGGGCCACCACGGACCTGAGCAGGAGCATCAGGATGAAGAGGATGACCACCAGCACGATCGGAATGATCACCACCAGGTCCCGCTGGGCGGTGGTGTTGGTGTCCAGGGCGGTAGCCGTGATGCCGCCCACCAGCGCTTCGGAATCCACTTCCTTCAGTGACGTCCGCAGTTCCTTGACGGTCTCTTCCGCCTCGAGCGAGTCCGCCGCGGAGCTGAGGGTCGCGTTGATGAGTACCCGCCCGTCGCGGACGGCCGGGTCAGCCGGCGCTCCCGGAGCGCCGGTAACGGGAATGTTGCCTTCGGCCAGGAGGTAGGCGTCGCTGACGCCGCTGGTTGCCTTGACCTTGTCCAGCACCTGCCGGGCGCTGCCTTCGGAAACCACCACGACGGCGGGGCTGCCGCTGCCGGCGTCGAAGTGCCTCGCCAGTGCTGCCTGGCCGTCAACGGCGTCGGACTTGGCCAGGATGACGTCGGTCTGCGGAACACCGTTGGCTTTCAACTGCGTAATGCCGATCGAAGCGACCGCAAGGAGCAGGACGGAGGCGACCCATACGATGCGCGGCCGTTTGGAAACCAGCGAACCCACACGGCGCCACAGACCCTTTTGCCCCTCAAGTCCGGTGACCAGCTCAGGTTCGCGTTCGTCGTCGGGCAGTAGCTTGGGCCGGAAAGGCCAGAAGGCCGCGCGGCCCAGCAAAGCCATGAAAGCAGGAAGGAGGGTCAGTGCCGCCAGGAGGGCGCATACGATACCGGCCGCCGCCACAGGCCCAAGGCCCTTGTTCGAGTTCAGGTCGGAGAAGAGGAGGCAGAGCAGAGCGATGATGACGGTTGCGCCGGAGGCCAGGATCGGTTCGAACGACGCCTTCCACGCGGTGAGAACTGCTTGCGTTCGGTTGGTGGTGTGGGTCAGCGCCTCACGGAACCGGGCAACGTAGAGGAGCGCGTAGTCGGTTGCCGCGCCGATCACCAGGATGGAGAGGATGCCTTGGCTCTGGCCGTTGAGCTGGATCCAGCCGGCCTTTGCCATGCCGAAGACCAACAGGATGGCTGCTGACAGCGCAAAGACCGAGGTCAGCAGCACGGCGATCGGCAGGACCACTGAGCGGTACACCAGAAGCAGGATGATGAACACCGCACCGAGGGCCACCAGGAGAAGGATGCCGTCGATGCCGCCGAAGGCGTTCACGAGGTCCGCCGTGAGTCCGGCGGGTCCGGTCACGAAGGCCTGCATGCCATCGGGCGCGCCGGGCTGGACCACGTCGCGGAGCTCCTTGACCTTCTCGCGCAGCTCATCCGAGGACGCAATGGGGACGATGAACTGGACAGCCTTGCCGTCTTCCGACGGGATAGGGCCCACGACGGCGCTGCCCAGCTTGAGTGCCTCAATGTCGGCCTTCAGCTTGGCTGCTTCGCCGAGCTGTGCGGGTGTGAAGGCTGAATCGTTTTCGATGATGACGACGCCGGGAATTTCCTCGGAGTCGCGGAACTTGGCTTGCCACTCCGCTGCAGCTGTCGCTTCAGCGCTTGCAGGCAGGAACGATGCTTGATCGTTCGAGGAGACTTCGCTGATCCGGCCGAACGTCGGTCCACCAATGCCCGCGATGCCGAGCCACGTGATGACAAGCACCACGGGCACTAACCATCTGAGCCAGAAAGGCACCTTCGATGTCATGAGTCCTTCTTCCAGGGAGGGGTGGGCGGGGTCTACTATTTATTAGACAATAGAGTATCTCCATGGTGGAACTATTCCAATCCTCTGATTCGGAAATACCTCGTGGGTCCGGAGCGGGAGTAGTATCCGGAGGGCGGCAATCATGAAAGCAGGAGGGTGAGCATGGCTGAGACTTGGGCCGAACACCCCCAGAGTGCTGACGAGGCCACGGAGCGCCCGCAACCCGGGGCCATGCCCGGCGGGCCGCCCGGGCCCGGGACGCAACCGGACCCGCCCCCGTCCGGCGGGCCGCCTCAGGGCGGGCTGACGCAGGACCTCGTGCGCGTGCTGCAGGATTTCACCCTCGAGGCCAACCACTACGTGGACGCTGCCGGAGGGCGAAAGGAGATGCACCGCACCGACCTCAACGCCCTGGCCGTGATCATGCGCCACTCGGCAGCAGGCCGCGTAGTAACCCCCGGGGTCCTCCGCAGCGAGTTGCGGCTGAGCTCGCCTGCCACCACGGCGCTGGTGGACCGGCTCCATGCGTCCGGCCACCTGACCCGCGAGCGCCTGGGCTCCGACCGCCGGCAGGTCCAGCTCCACATGACCCCCAAGGCCTACCAGGATGGCAGCGCCATGTTCCTTCCCCTCGCCCTGCGGATGGGCAAAGCGATGGGAGCCTACACTCCTGAAGAGTTGGAGTTGGTGCAGCGCTTCATGACGGACATGGTGGAGGCCACCATCGCAGCGCGCCACGAAGCAACCCACCCACCCCACCCCGAACCCACCAAACCGCCCCACCCCGAACCCAACTAGGTCGCAATTGTGCGCGTTTTGACCGCTGAAAACGCGCACAATTGCGACCTAGTTCAGTGGGCAAGCTGTAGCGTTTCCCTATGAACGAGCAGCAGCCAGAAGATGTCTACACCCACGGACACCACGAGTCGGTTGTCCGGGCCCACGCCTCACGGACCGCCGAGAATTCGGCCGCGTTCGTCATACCTCACCTGACGCCCGGAACGGCCGTGCTCGACGTCGGTTGCGGACCGGGCAGCATCACGTGCGACTTCGCGCGGCTGGTCGCCCCCGGGCACGTGATCGGGCTGGACCGCTCACCCGATGTCATCAACCAGGCCGCCGAGCTGGCGAAGGACCGCGGCGTGGACAACGTCGAGTTCCGCACCGGCAATATCTACGACCTCGAATTCGAGGATGAGTCGTTCGACCTCGTCCACGCCCACCAGGTCCTCCAGCACCTGACCGACCCCGTGGCAGCGCTGCGCGAAATGCGGCGGGTCGCAAAGGCGGGGGCCATCGTCGCGGTTCGCGACGCCGACTTCCACGGCATGAGCTGGTACCCGGAAGTCCCCGAATTGGACGAATGGATGGAGCTCTACCAGAAGATCGCCCGCCGCAACGGCGCCGAGCCCGACGCCGGACGCCGCTTGGTCTCGTGGGCGCAGCAGGCCGGGTTCGGACAGGTTTCGCCAAGCAGCAGCAACTGGCTCTACGCCACGGCCCAGCAACGCGCGTGGCAATCCAGGGTCTGGAGCGAACGCGTGTTGCATTCGGCCTTCGCCGAGCAGGCTCTTGAATACGGCTTCGCCAACGAGGCCGACCTTGCCCGCATTGCAGCGGGCTGGCATCGTTGGGGAGCCACCGAGGACGGCTACTTCCTCATCCCCAACGGCGAAGTCATAGCCCGGGCGTAAAAAAGTTTGCCGAACCACGTAGAAAATCCGGTATCAGTTCCGACCTATGAGTGAAGGCCCCCACACAGGGAGCCCCTCACCAAGGAGTTCAGAGATGAAGTACATGATCATGATGTTCGGTTCCGCCGAGGGCATGATGGAGACCGCTGATCCGGAGTGGGTCAAGGAAATGATCGGTTTCATGATCCAGATCGACAAGGATCTTCGTGATTCCGGTGAACTTGTGTTCAACGCCGGACTGGCAGACGGAAGCACCGCCAAGCTGGTCAAGCAGACCCCGGACGGCGTCATCACCACGGACGGCCCCTACGCCGAGGCAAAGGAGTCCCTGATCGGGTACTGGGTGGTGGACGTCGCCAGCGAGGAGCGGGCCGTGGAGATCTGCTCCAGCATCGTCAAGTACGCGCAAGTGGTTGAACTCCGCGCCATCCCGGACGGCCCGCCGGAGGTCTAGCCTATGGCCGGGCCACCGGAGAAGAGCCACCTTGAGGACCTGCTGCGCACCCTCGCGCCGCAGGTCCTTGGCGCGCTTGTCCGCAGGCACGGCCAGTTCGACGCCTGCGAGGATGCCACCCAGGAGGCACTCATCGAGGCTGCCCTGCGGTGGCCCTCCGGACTTCCGGACAACCCGAAAGCCTGGTTGCTCTCCGTGGCCAACCGCCGGTTGATCGATGCTTGGCGCAGCGAGAGCGCCCGCCGGGGCAGGGAAGAGCAGGCAGCGGCCATGGAGCCGCCCAACACCTCCCTGCCGGACCCCGTTTCCGAAGCCGATGACACCCTCACGCTCATGTTTCTCTGCTGCCACCCGGCTCTCTCCGCACCGTCGCAACTCGCCTTGACGCTCCGGGCAGTAGGAGGACTCACGACGGCGGAAATCGCCTCCGCGTTCCTCGTCCCGGAAGCCACCATGGGACAGCGCATCAGCCGCGCGAAGCAGGCGATCCGGAAGGCGGGCGCCAGGTTCGAGCAACCGGCGACGGCGGAGCGGAACGCCAGGCTCGGCGTCGTACTTCACGTCCTCTACTTGATCTTCAACGAAGGCTACGCGGCAAGCTCGGGTGACTCGCTGCAACGCGAGGACCTCACGACGGAAGCCATCCGCTTGACGCGGCTGCTGCTGGAATCCCTTCCGGACGAGCCGGAGGCAAGTGGGCTGCTCTCACTGATGCTGCTCACGGATTCCCGGCGCGCGGCGCGGACTTTGCCGGACGGAATGCCCGTGCCGTTGGCGGATCAGGACCGCAGCTTGTGGAACTGCGGGCAGATCGGGGAGGGCATCGCCTTGCTGTCCTCGGTCCTCGGTCGCGGTGGGCCGGGGCGCGGGGCACCGGGGCCGTACCAACTCCAGGCCGCAATCGCCGCCGTCCACGCCGAAGCAGCGTCCGACGCGGAAACCGATTGGCCGCAGATCCTTGCCCTCTACACGGTGCTTGAGGGGTTGGCCCCGAGTCCCGTGGTGACCCTCAACCGGGCCGTTGCCGTTGCACGCGTCAGCGGACCTGCCGCGGGGCTGGCCGTGCTGGACGGACTGGGCTCCTCACTGGGGAAGTCGCACCGGCTGGACTCGGTACGGGGGCATCTACTGGAACTTTCCGGTTCGTTCCGGGAAGCCCGTTCCGCGTACGTGGCCGCCGCCGGTAAGACGGGAAGCCTCCAGGAAAGGCGGTACCTCATGGGCAAAGTGGCGGATCTGGATTCGCGGGGCACTTGGTGATAGCGCTCACAAACACCATATAGTCGAAACCATGGAACAGCGCATACTTGGCAAGACCGGCCGGAACGTCTCAACCGTGGGGCTGGGCACCTGGCAACTTGGGGCCGACTGGGGATCCGTTACAGAAGAGGACGCCTTGGCGGTGCTTGAGGCATCCGTCGACGCCGGCGTCACCTTCTTCGACACCGCGGACGTGTACGGCGATGGCCGCAGCGAGCAACTCATCGGCCGGTTCCTGCGCAGCAACCCGGACCTTAGTATCACCGTGGCTACCAAGATGGGCCGACGCGTCGACCAAGTGCCGGAGAACTACACGTTGGCCAACTTCCGCGAATGGACCGACCGGTCCCGCCGCAACCTCCAGCAGGACACCCTGGACCTGGTCCAACTGCACTGCCCACCGACAGCCGTGTACAGCAACTCCGAAGTGTACGACGCCCTGGATACCTTGGTCAGCGAAGGCGTCATCCGCAATTACGGCGTCAGCGTTGAACGTACCGATGAAGCCCTCGAAGCCATCAAGCGCGGCAACACCGCCACCGTGCAGATCGTCCTCAACGCCTTCCGGCTCAAGCCCCTGGACGAAGTATTGCCCGCCGCCAAGGAGGCAGGGGTCGGCATCATTGCACGGGTTCCGCTGGCGTCCGGCCTCCTGTCCGGGAAATACACCGCGGAAACAACATTCCCGGAGAACGACCACCGGAACTACAACCGCACCGGCGCAGCATTCGACGTCGGTGAAACCTTCTCCGGCGTCGACTTCGCCACCGGCGTCAGGGCAGCGCAGGAGTTCAGCCAGTTGGTTCCCGACGGCGTCACCACCGCACAGGCGGCCCTCGCCTGGGTGATTGCCCAAGACGGCGTCAGTTCAGTCATTCCGGGTGCCCGGTCGGCGTCGCAGGCCCGCGCGAACGCTGAGGCGGGCTCCGTCTCGCTGGAAGGCAGCCTTTTTGATGGCGTCCGGGACATCTATGACCGCTACTTCCGCGAAGCGATCCACCCGCGCTGGTAGGCGTCAGCTGTGGCGGCGCCACCAGTCGGTCGCCGCCACAGATGTCCTATGGCGAGCCGCGGGCTCGTCCTCGTCGACTATGGATTGAGTCCGAGGCGACGGCCGCAATCAGTCCCAGCGTCATGGGCGAAACGCCTCCATCAACAAAAGCCATGGCGAATAAATTGGTCCTCGTTGTGTGGATTGTTTCATAGAGCAGAATCGAGAGAACCGAGGCCAACACCAAGGTGACGAACACGAGTGCCTTTAGGCGAACACTGACCGCAAGCCTTCGATAGCCGACGGTAGCCGAGAAGCACACTAAGATAGTAGCTACGTGAAGTTCCCAAGGAAACCGCTTGGCAATAGATACTGCAGGTGTGCCGGTGAAGTCAAAGAGATACCCGTTGAGCATGCCCTCTGATTGCAGGGCGAGATATCCGGCTGCCAGCACAACGGCGAATGACAAAATTGGAACCACAGCTAGTGAAGTCTTCGAATGCTGCATCCAATTGCTACTTAAAAGCCAACGGCAAAGCGGAATAATTGAACTTGGCGCTGCTTTTTAGACGGTCAAGTTCAACTTGTCCTGACCCGGGGGAAGCATTCGGTTGAACCACGAGATTGCTTACAAACTTCCCGGTCAAATTCGAGTTGGCTTTAATGGGAGTTGCATCCACATCCGCGGGCAGGAGATGCGTGACGACAGCCCGCCCTCCGTTCTCCTGAACGCCCACTCTTACGCCTGAAAGGGCGAACTGCTCTTTCGTTGTGCACGAAGATCCCCCTACAGAGCCAACACCGCGCAGTTGAACGATGATGCATATCTGCGTTCCGCCCTCTGCTTGTGCAACGGAATATTTGCCATTTGTGTCCTCTCCGAGAAGACGAAGACTGGCGGGGTCGACGGCAGCCTGCCCCGGTATAGACCTTGCGATTTCCTTGTCCTGCAAACCCTGAGGGAAAGCCAGCGCGGGGACCAGCACCGGTGTATCCAGAGAGGTGATCTGTTGAGCCATAGCGGGTGACGCGCCTATGGCCAGGCCTGCCACCGGGACGCAAGCTAGTGAAAGCACCTTGGAAAATCTTTTCATGGTTTTCTCCTTAGAAGTCTTCTTTGCCATCAATCACGGAATTGCTCACATGTCATCGCAGGCTGTCCTGGATTAGAGTAGTTTGAATTGCACCAGCACTCTTGAAAGGCGCTGTAGTGCAATGTTGACCAATTATTTGTCCAACTACCCGTATCGCCAGATGCAGAAGAGATCCAATAACCCGTAGCGCCGTCGTAGCTTGCCGTGTACTGATAGTTACTAAAGCCGTACCCCGCCACGCCCATGCCCGTGTAGACACGACCACCCGAGTCAGTGCCGGTTGCACTTCGCCAGAGACTGTTCGCAAAGCTTTCGCCATCGAAGTAACGATAATTCCATGAGGCGTCCGCTGCTGGCGCCAGAAACATTAGTAAAACACTCAGGCAGCACGCCACTATAGGCAGTGCGAAAGGTTTCAGCTTTGACGTTGAAGTTTTCATTTTCCCTCCATCGTTATGGTGGGAACCCCGTTCTGAGACTAGTACTGATGAAGGAAGTTATCAACGATCTCGCTGAATTTCCACGATTAATTCTTTCGACCACGCGCGGGCAAAGCGAGAACGACCTCGAAACACAAACCTTCGGTTCATGACGCGAAATATGTCGAGTTTAATCCCGAGCTGATGGCTAATGGCTCTGGAGGCAGACTTCAGGCTATTGGAGAATGACACCCGCGCTGGTAGGCGGCAGGCCGGCGTCGTGCTTTAGCGTCGCCGGCTTCACCAGCCGCTGCGGGTTGGCGGGTGGCCCTTCCGGGCGTCGTCCGGCATGGCCATTTCGGCGCGCAACCCCAGCAGGCGGATAGGCCGGTCGGGTTCCATCTTGGAGGTCAGGTCCAGGGCCTGGGCGAGGACCTCGGCGCGGTCGAAGGTTTCGGGGATTTTCCGTGCATAGGTCTTGGTGAAGAACGGTTTGTAGCGGACCTTGAGCGTCAGCCCGACCACAGGCCGGCCCTCAGCTGCGACGTCTTCCAAAACCCTGGCGGCAAGTTCCTTGATGGCTTCGCTGATTTGAGCGGGCTCGGTCAGGTCCTGCTGGAACGTGGTTTCCCGGCCGTGCGCCCGGGCAACCCAAGGGGTATCGTCAACTTCGCTGGAACCTTCACCCCTGCCGAGTTGTGCGTACCAAGGGCCCATTTTCGGACCGAATTCTTCCACGAGGCTGGACGGGTCCACAGCGGCCAGTTCATTAACTGTGTTAATGCCATGATCCGCGAGCCTCTTGGAAATCTTGGGTCCAATTCCCCACAAATCCCGCGTGGGCCGATCCCCCATGACCTCGAGCCAATTCTGCTCCGTCAAGCGAAAGATGCCAGCCGGTTTACCGAAGTCCGTGGCATTCTTCGCGCGGACCAAGGTATCGCCGATGCCCACGCTGCAGTGCAATTGGGTGTTCTTGAGGACCTCCTGCTGGATCTGCCTGGCGTAGCCGTCAGGGTCATCGGTGGTCACCCCGACGAAGGCCTCATCCCAGCCCAGCACCTGCACCGTGGCGCCGGGCTGATTCCGGAGGGTGGCCATCACGACCTCGGAGGCGGCGAGGTATGCCTCCTGGTCAACAGGGAGGATGATCGCGTCGGGCACTTTCCGGGCGGCAATGCGCAACGGCATGCCCGAACCTACTCCAAACTTCCTGGCCTCGTAGGACGCCGTGGACACCACAGCCCGCTCGCCCGGATCCCCTCGACCTCCCACGATAAGGGGCTTCCCGGCGAGTTCGGGCCGTCGAAGTACCTCGACCGCTGCAATGAACTGGTCGAGATCGACGTGCAGGACCCACGGGATTCCGGTCACGGCATTAGTCTGCCTCACTCGCCCGGCCAAAGCACCATAAGCTGATCTGGTGCAATTTTCCCTTTGGCTGGCCTTGGTTGGTGCCGGCACCCTGATCAGTTTCACTCCCGGCGCCGGGGCGATCTTCACCATGAGCAACTCGCTCAACTCGGGCTTCCGCCGCTCCATTTGGGGCATCCTCGGCCAGCAAGTGGCACTGGTCATCCACATTGTGATCGTGGCGCTGGGCGTTGGCGTCCTGGTGTCCAATTCGCCGCTGATCTTCAACATCATCCGTTACGCGGGGGCGGCCTACCTCGTCTATTTGGGAATCCGGCAGTTCCTTCACAAGCCGGACCTGGACAAGGAATCCGTCGAGGAGAAGAAGAACGAACCCGCGCTGTCCATGTTCCAGCGCGGCATCTGGGTGAACCTGCTCAACCCCAAGGCGATCGTGTTCTTCCTGGCTTTCATGCCGCAGTTCATCCGGCCGAATGAGCCCCTGCTCCAGCAATACGTCGTGCTGACGGCCACGGTGATCGTCATCGACATCATGGTCATGTGGTTCTTCTTTGCCCTCGCCGCGAGGTCATTCCAGCGCTTTACCCATAACGCCCACGGGCAGAAGATCCTGAACCGCGTCTTCGGCTGCCTCTTCGTCCTGGTTGGCGTCCTGCTGGCAGTGATCCACTAACTCCGGCTACGCGGGAACAGTGGATCCCCTGACCACCAGCGAACTCTCCAACGTCACGTGCGCTTCCGTCAGGGCCAGCCCCTCCATCAGCGCCCGCAACTGCTCGCCCGCTTTCCGCCCCAGGTCCGTCGCGGGCAGGTGCACGCTGGTGAGCGACGGGTTGCTTGTGGCGGAATACGGGAGGTCATCGAAGCCGGCCACGGCCACTTCCTCCGGGATCCGGATACCTTCCACACGGGCCTCCTGCAGCACGCCATAGGCGTGGGTGTCGGTGCCGCATACGACGGCGGTAACTCCCTCGCGCTGCCAGGAGGGCCAGGCTTCGGCGAAAGCAGCGGCGGCCTCACCGACGTCGATGGACGTACTGATGATGTGGTCCGCTGAGACAGTGAGCCCGCAGCGGGAAGCTTCCTCAAGAAACGCTTCACGGCGCAGTTTGAATGTCTCTGTCCCCGTGATGCCGTCTACATAGGCGGCCCGGGTGTGCCCGGATGACGCGAGGTGGCGCGCCAGTTCACGGGCGCCTTGGGCAACATCCAGGTTGACTGACGGCGCCCAGGAATCCAGCCCGGGGGCGTCGAGCAGGACCAGCGGACCGCCGGCGGAAAGGTCTTCCAGGAACTCGGCGCTGGGAGCGCCGACCAGCAGTCCGGCGGGTCGGAGGGCCAGCAGCTTACGGACGTCGTCAGCCTGGGGTGACTCCCCGGCGTCGGTCACGGAGAGCAGCAGCTGGTATTGGGCACCCAACGATTCGCGGACGCCGGCAATCACGTTGGCGAAGAAGGGGTTGGACACGTCCGGCGTCACGAGGATGACGATCGAACTGACACCGCGTGCCAAGGAGCTGCCGATGCTGTCCACCACGTAACCGAGCTCAGCTATCGCAGTCCGGACCCTGGAAATGTTCTCCTCGGAGACCCGCCCTTGGGTCTTGCCGTTGGCAACCAGGGAGACGGTCGCCGTCGAAACCCCTGCCTTGGCCGCCACCATCGCAGCCGTCACGCGGGGCGCGCGCGTGCGGGTCTGTTGGTGGCTGTCCATGCATCGATCCTAGCCGTGATCCGGGCAATTCTTGTCCCGTATGGCATCAAGCGCTTGACGCTCGAAACGTTAAGCGTTTGACGTAAACCCTCAATGAGTGCCATGATTCCCCGTGAATGCCGAGCACCCTGTCCGGCACTGCGCCGCCCCGTCACGGGGCATGGTCAACGGACAGGCCCCAATGACGTGGAGAGAGACGTGGAAATAACAGCCCGCAAAAAGATCATTCTTGACTGCGACCCCGGCCATGACGATGCAGTGGCATTGCTGCTGGCTCACGGCAACCCGGACATCGAGCTGCTGGCCGTCACCACGGTGGTAGGCAACCAGACACTCGAGAAAGTCACGCGGAACGCACTTTCGGTTGCCACGATCGCAGGCATCACCGGCGTCCCGTTCGCCGCAGGATGCGACCGCCCCTTGGTCCGCACCATCGAAACCGCACCGAGCATCCACGGCGAAACCGGCATGGACGGCCCGGAACAGCCCGAGTCCGCGATCGAGCTGGACCCGCGCCACGCCGTCGACCTCATCATCGAAACCGTCATGGCGCACGAGCCCGGAACGGTAACGCTGGTCCCCACCGCTGGTTTGACCAACATCGCCATGGCCGCCCGCAAGGAACCGCGCATTGTGGAGCGCGTCAAGGAAGTGGTCCTGATGGGCGGCGGCTACCACGTGGGCAACTGGAGCGCGGTGGCGGAATTCAACATCATCATCGACCCCGAAGCGGCACACATCGTGTTCAACGAGAAATGGCCGGTGGTCATGGTGGGCCTCGACCTGACGCACCAGGCGTTGGCTACCGATGAGGTCGTCCAGCGGATCGCCAGGATCGGCACCAAGCCTGCCACGTTCGTCCTGGAGCTCATGGAATTCTTCAAGAAGACCTACAAGGATGCCCAAGGCTTCGACTTCCCGCCGGTGCACGATCCCTGCGCCGTTGCCTACGTCATCGACCCCACCGTCATGACCACCCGCAAGGTTCCCGTAGACATCGAACTGCAGGGCAAGCTCACGCTCGGCATGACGGTGGCCGACTTCCGCGCGCCCGCTCCGGAGGACTGCCACACATCCGTTGCCGTTGACCTGGACCACGGCAAGTTCTGGGATTTGGTCATCGATGCGATTGAACGGATTGGCGAACCAACGCACGACGGCGGCGCTTCCGCAGATGCGCTGGTCGCCGAAACTGCCGAGGCCGTGCTGGCTGGAGAGGCAAAGTGATGACCACCCCAACCGCCACCCGCAACAACGTCACAGCCCTCATGGTTGCCCTGCTCGCAGCCTGCGTGGCCTTCCAGCTCAACGCGTCCATGCTCAGCCCGGCGCTGGTGACCATGGGCAACGAACTTCAGACCGACCAGGCAACCATCGGCCTGTCGCAGACCTGGTTCTTCACGGCTGCAGCCCTCTTCTCCTTGTTCCTGCCCCGCCTCAGCGACATCGTGGGCCGCAAGAAGATCCTCCTCGGCATGATGCTCCTCATGGCCGTGGGCTCGGTCATTGCGGCCTTGGCCCCGGATGTCACCTGGCTGTTCGTTGGCCGCATCATCCAAGGCGTCAGCGGCCCGACCGTTCCGCTGTGCCTCATCATGCTTCGCTCGGCCGTGAGCAACAACCGCAAGTACGGCGCACTCATGGGCCTCATCACCGCGGTCAACGGTGGCGTTGCGGGCGTTGACTCGTTCGTAGGCGGCTACTTCGCGGAGAACTTCGGATTCCGCAGCATCTTCTGGCTCATGGTAGCCCTGGCCATCGTGGCGACTTTCCTGATTGCCTTCCTGGCCAATGAGAGCAAGCCCGCCGCCGGCACCACCATGGACTGGCTCGGCGTGTTCTTCATCGTCATCGCCGTCGGTGCCCTGCTGACCGCGCTGAACGAGGGCGCCAAACTCGCCACCGCCTTCGACGCCGGAACCCTTACCTTCGCCGTCGTGCTGACCGTGGTCGCCGCCGTCGCGTTCTTCGCCTTCTGGACCGTGGAGAAGCGCGCCAAGCAGCCGATGGTGGAAACCGTGCACCTGCGGCAGCGCTCCACGTGGGCTCCCCTGCTGACCACGACGCTCACCATGACCGGTATCTTCGCGGTGATCAACGGAATCGTCCCGGCGTACGTCCAGGCCGCAGACCCGGGTTTCGGCGTGGGACCCACCGAGATGTCGCTCATCATCCTTACCCCGTACGCCCTGCTCGGTTGGCTTTTCGGGCCGATCAGCGGCCGGCTGGCTCCGGTCCTGGGCTACACAAAGGTGCTTCGCATCGGCCTCGTCGGCAGCCTCGTGGCCTTGGCCATCATCGCCTTGTTCGGCCTCAACAACCTGCCGATGATGATCGTCGGCACGGCCTTGCTGGGCATCATGTACGCCGGTACGGTCAACATCATGCTGAACGGACTGGGCGTGGTGCTCTCCCCGCAAGGCAACCCGGGCTTCCTTCCGGGCATGAACGCCGGGGCCTTCAACCTCGGCGCCGGACTCAGCTTCCTGGTCCTTCCCGCAGTCCTGGTGGCTACCTCAGCGCTGGGTGACGCGAAGGGGTCCTACCTGACCGTCGTCGTCGTTGGTTTTGCCATCACCTTCGCCGCGTTCGCCGCATCGCTGCTGATCCCCAAGCCCGTCGACGCCGAAGTAGCCGAACACGAAGAGGTAGCAGCATGAGCAGGTCCGGGATCGTCGTCGTGGGTTCGCTCAATGCGGACCTCACCATCTACACCGAGCGCCTCCCCCAGCCGGGAGAGACCGTGCATGGCAACGGCTTCGCGGTGAATCCCGGCGGCAAGAGCGCCAACCAGGCCGTCGCGGCCAGCAAGCTCGGCGGGAATGTGACGCTGATCGGTGCCGTCGGCGACGACGCCAACGGGACGATGCTCCTCGAGTCCACCGCGGGTGCCGGCGTGGATGTCTCCCGCGTCCGGCGCTGCGACACGGCCACCGGCGTGGCGGTGATCTCCGTGGACGCGCGCGGCGAGAACAGCATCATCATCTCCGCTGGCGCCAACGGCACCCTCGCCCCCGCGGACGTGGACTTCGACGCGTTCCGCGACGCCGCCGTCGTCTGCCTCTGCCTGGAGGTGGGCATCGACACCGTGGTAGCCGCCGCACAAGCCGGGCACGACGCCGGAGCAGCGGTACTGCTGAACCTGTCGCCTTACGCTGAGGTGCCTGAGTTGTTGGCCGGATTGGCGGACGTCCTGCTGGTGAACGCCCACGAGGCCGCACTGTTCCTGGGCTCGGAGGCCGGCATCCCGGATCCGGACGCTGCAGTGGAAGCCTGGGAGCCCGTGCGGAGCCGCTTTGCGGACCGGGGCCTGCAGCGGGTGCTCGTGACCCTGGGCGCGCAGGGTTCTGTGGTGCTGGATTCGCTGGCCCTGGGCGGGCAGCTGACCCGCATTGCTCCAACGCAGGTCTCGGCCGTGGATACGACCGGCGCCGGGGACGCCTTCACGGGTGCCGTGGCTGCGCGTCTGGCCGCCGGCGATTCGTTGGTGGCGGCTGCGTCGTTTGCCTCGGTGGCAGCTGCGCTGGCTGCGACAAAGAAGGGCACGCAAGCTGCGTACCCCACCCTCGAGCAGGTACAAGCCGCCCAGCCATTTCCCAACTAGGTCGCATTTGTGCGCGTTTAGAGCCCTCAAAACGCGCACAAATGCGACCTACATGGGTTAGGCCGGGCCGAGCATTTTCGAGCTCCAGTCACCGAATATGACAAATTCGACACAGAAAGTGACACGTGATTCGAGTAATCCACTAGCCAAGTCGGGGCGACATGAATCATGCTTGCACCATGTACTCAACGTCGAGCCCATACCGCATCATTACGGTCTGCACCGGGAACATCTGCCGCTCGCCCATGGCAGCCCTCATGCTCACCGAAGCCTTCAAAGCGGAAGGGCTCGGCCACCTCGTTGAGGTGGACTCCGCAGGGACGACGGGATACGAGGTGGGACACCCCATCGATCCCCGCGCGGCCCGTGTCCTGATGGCCCAGCACATCGCGTCGGAGGACCACATCGCACGGGAATGGCGGCGCGAATGGTTCATTGAGAGGGACCTTATCCTGGCACTGGACGTCGACCACTTCGGCTGGCTCCAGGAAGGCGCTCCGGACAAGGAAGCACTGGGCAGGGTCCGCATGCTCCGCAGCTTCGACCCCGCAATGGCCGGCCGCAGCTCCCTCGACCAAGGCATCGAGGACCCTTGGTACGGCGGCCATACGGACTTCGACAACACGTGGATCCTCATCAGGGCAGCGGTCCCGGGAATCGTGCAGCACGTCAAGGCGGCTATCGCCGAACGCGAAGGAGCAGGTCGGCTGGACGGGTCAGAGGACCACCAGCAGGTAACCTCTATGTCATGACCCCTGCCCCCGTGATTATTGCTGTCGACGGGAGGTCAGGCGCAGGCAAGACCACCCTCGCCGTTGAACTGGCCGCCCGCCTTCGGGAGCACCACAAAGTTTCCCTGTTCCATCTGGAAGACATCTACCCCGGCTGGAACGGGCTGGCAAGCGGCATTGAGCGCTATGTGGCAACGGTGCTTGCTCCGCTGCGCGACGGCAAACCCGCGGAATGGATCAGCTGGGACTGGGAAAAGCACTACGACGGTCGTACCCAGGTCACGCTCCCCGCGGAAATCGTTATTGTTGAAGGCGTCGGCGCGGCAGCCCAAGCCGCCCGCGGCATGCTCGACGCCGTCGTCTGGGTGGAAGCATCAGGTGAGGACCGCCGTCGTCGGGCCCTTGCGCGCGACGGCGGGAGCTACGAGCCGTACTGGGACGCCTGGGCGCAGCAGGAAGAAGAGTGGCTGGCCGTTGACCCTGTGACGGAAGCGGCGGACATCCGCGTGCAGAATCCCGCCGACGGCAGCGCCCCCGCGCACGTGCTGCAGGCCATGACGTACCTTGCACCGCTGGCCGCCGTGCTCTCGCCCGAGCTGAGCGCGCGACGCGGCCTGCAGCTTCGGGCGGAACGGATCGACGCGGCGCCCGACGCCGAAGCCCTCTTCCAGGACGTTTACGGATCGTCAACGAATGCCGTGTGGCTCGATTCTTCCAACGCCGACACCGCCATCACCGGCGGAACCCAGGCCGCCGCCCGCAGCCGGTTCAGCATCATGGCCGACGACGGCGGGACCTTCGGCCAGTCTGTCCGCCACTCCTCAGGGACTACGTGGGTGACGACCGGCTCGGCCACCGTGCGCAGCTCCGGCCCCTTCTTCCGCTGGCTGGACTCGGTGTGGGGCCGCCGGGCAGTGCGCTCTCCCGAGGGATACGACGGCCAGTTCACGCTGGGCTGGCTGGGGTACCTCGGTTACGAGCTCAAGCGGGAAACCGGCGGCAACGACGTCAGCTCCGCTACCCCGGACGCGGCGCTGGTCTTCGCCGGGCGGGCGCTGGTTCTGGACCACCGCGAGCACGCCGTCTGGCTGCTCGTTTTGGAAGCGCCCGACGCCGACGAATGGTTCAGCGTTGCCCGCGCCGCCGTGGGGGCAGCTGACGCACACCCTGCCGTGCACCCGGCAACGGTCCGCCCGGTTTCCGGCCTCCCGGTTTCCGGCCGCCGCGCCGTGGGTGTCCCCATCGATACCACCGGGCAAGCCGTTGCGGCCGCTTCCCCGGAGTTCGCCTGCAGGGATTCGGCCACCGACTACAAGCGCAAAATCACCGAGGCGCAGCACGAAATCAGCGAGGGAAACTCCTACGAGGTCTGCCTCACCACCACGCTCGAGGCCCCCGCGGGGGAACTCGACCCGTGGCAAAGCTACCAAGCCCTGCGTCGCCGGAACCCCGCCCCGTTCGCGAGCTACCTGCGGTTCGGCGGCTTGGCGATTGCCAGTACGTCTCCGGAACGCTTCCTGCGGATCACCTCCGACGGCGGGATGCGGGCCGAACCCATCAAGGGCACGCGCCGTCGTTCGGCAGATGACGCCGAGGACATCCGGCTGCGGCACGATCTTGAGACCTCGTTGAAAGACCGCGCCGAGAACATCATGATCGTGGACCTGCTCCGCAACGACCTCAACCACTTCGCGGTGCCGGGCTCGGTAACGGTGAGCAGGCTGTGCGCGATCGAAAGTTACGCCACCGTCCACCAAATGGTCAGCACCGTGGACGCCCACCTGCGGCCCGGGGCACCGCGGGCAGAGGCCGTGGCTGCCGCCTTCCCGGCCGGTTCCATGACCGGGGCGCCGAAGATCAGCACCATGGACATCCTGGACCGCTTGGAAGCAGGCCCGCGCGGCGTCTACTCCGGCGCCATCGGCTACTTTTCGATGAACGCCGCTACGGACCTGGCGGTCGTCATCCGCACGTTGGTGATAAACCCCGACGGCGGCGGCGGACGAACGCTCAGCCTGGGGGTCGGCGGGGCGGTTACTGCGGACTCGACGCCGGATGACGAGTACGACGAGATCCGCACGAAGGCCTTCGGTGTTCTGTCGACCCTTGGAGCGACATTCCCGTCCTGAGCCTCCGTGGGCGTTCCGTTGGCTGCTTCGTTTGAGCCGTTTCGGGGCCCTTTTACTGGAGGGTGGCCGTCAGCCGGGCCACGTTGTCCACATACTTGGCAAGAGGGGGTCTGTGCACCCAATCCTCGAGGGTAAGCTCACGGGAAACCTCGCGATACGTGGACTCCACGGCCCGCATGAGGTTCACGGTGTCGGCGCCCAGGAGCATCACCGAGACCTCCATGTTCAAGGAGAAGGAGCGCATGTCCATGTTGCTGGAACCGAGCACCGCCACTTCGTCGTCGATCGTGAAGTGCTTGGCGTGGAGGACGTACGGAGCCCGGTACAGGTAGATGCGGACCCCCGCGCCCAGGAGTGCTTCGTAGTAGGACCGTTGGGCGTGGTGGACCAGGAACTGATCGCCCTTTTCCGAGACAAACAACTCCACGTCAACTCCCCGTTGGGCAGCAGTGGTGATGGCGTAGAGCAGTGAATCGTCAGGGACGAAGTACGGGCTGCAAATGGAGATCCGGTGCTGTGCCGAATAGATCAGCGTGTTGAACAGGCGAAGGTTGTTCTCCGTTGAGAACCCCGGACCGCTCGGCACCACCTGGGCCGTGACGCGTCCTGGATTCGACTGCTCCGGAAGGCGCAACTGGTCTTCAAGGGATTCGTCGGTCTCGCTGAGCCAGTCGGTGGCGAAGACGACGTTGAGGGTCGGAACGATCGGACCTTCGAGGCGGGCCATGAGCTCCACCCATTTCCGACCCACCTTGCGATGCTTGGGGTTGTTGTAGGACGGCTCAATCAGGTTCTGCGAACCGGTGAAAGCCAGCAAGCCGTCGATCACCAGGATCTTGCGGTGGTTACGGAGATCGGGGCGACGCCACTGCCCGTGGATGGGTAGCAGGGGAAGCATGGGCCGCCACTGGATCTTGCTCGCTTTGAGCCTGCGCTTCAACCGCCGGTAACCCTTGATGCGGAGCGTGCCAATGTGGTCAAAGAGCAACCGGACAGTGACGCCGCGTTCCGTGGCGTTCTCCAGTTCGGTCAGCAGTTCATCAGTCACGTAGTCGCTGCTCATGATGTAGAACTCGGCGTTGATGTAGCTCTTGGCCCCGCGGATGGCCTCTGTCATGGCCTTGATGGACTCTTCGTAGCCCGGGATGAGTTCCACTTTGTTTCCGTCAACCATGGGCAAGGAACCCAGCCGGTGGTTAAGCTCGCCGGCCGAACGGACCCATTCCGGGCCGGAGTACTCGCTCGTGGGGTCGGACAGATCGGACGTGACGGACCGGACCCTGTGGTTGACCGCTTCCTGCTGTTCCCTCCGGCGTTTGGAGAGCTTGAAGTTGCCGAACAGCAGGAACAGGACGAAGCCCACGGAAGGAATCAGGAAGACGGCCAGCAGCCAGGCCATGGCCGTGGTGGGGCGGCGATTACCGGGAATGATGCCCAGGAGGACAATGCGCATGATGACTTCCGCAATGACCCAAACGCCCAAAAGCCACGTCCATTCAGGGCCCAGCGGAAAAGGGAAAAGCATTCGACAAACCCCCACGGTTCATGAACTAACGGTGACCACAGCCTATCCGCCGTGCGCGTTGCCGGGCGCCACTAAGCTGGGATCATGACTTCTCCCGCGCCAACGGTCCTCGTTTTCCTTGATCCTGCCTACCCGAACGGCAGGGTGGCCGATTCCAGCCAGCCGCAGCTCATGGCCACGGATCTGGGTGCCACACGCGGTGACGGAGTCTTTGAATCCCTGCTCGCCGTCCAAGGCAGGCCTCGCAAGGTACAGGCGCACCTGAACCGCTTGGGCAGTTCCGCAGCGGCACTCGATCTGGCCATTCCGGGGCAGGATGCCTGGCGCAGCGCCATCGATACCGCCCTCGCTCAATTCCGCACGAACTACCCTGCTCCAACGCCCGAGGAAGACGAAGTCGTCGTCAAGCTCCTGGTGACCCGCGGCGTCGAAGGCGCCGCAACGCCCACGTGCTGGGTCCAGGCTTCGCCCTCACCCGCGGGCAGTCGCCGGCAGCGCGAGACGGGCATCGACGTCGTACTTCTTGACCGCGGTTTCGACACCGAGGCCGGCGAACGGGCGCCTTGGCTGCTGCTGGGCGCCAAGACGCTGTCCTACGCCGTGAACATGGCCGCGCTGCGTTACGCGCACAAGCAGGGGGCGGACGACGCCATCTTCACGTCCACCGACGGCCGCGTCCTTGAAGGGCCTACCTCCACGGTGCTGCTGGCCCACCTGGAGACGGTGGACGACGGCGAAGGTTCCGTCAAGACGGTCCGGCGCCTGATCACGCCCCAACTGGACAGCGGCATCCTGCCCGGCACGTCCCAAGGCGCCCTTTTTGCGGCGGCCAAGGCAGCGGGCTGGGAGCTCGGCTACGGTCCGCTGGTGCCTCAGGACCTCTTTGATGCTGATGCTGTCTGGTTGATTTCGAGCATTCGCTTGATCGCGCCCGTCAACCACATCAATGGCCAGGAAATCGGCTCGCCCGCAGTCCGCAAGCAGCTGACCGCTGAGTTGAACCAGCTTTTCGCGGGCATCGAATAGGAACACGTCCTGGACGTGCGCCTTGGGTGCAGCGGGGGTGCACCCTGGGTCCAGGCGCCTGCACGGAAGCTGCCCGCAAGGAACCTAACAGACAGCAAGTGAAGTAATCGCTCTGATGACGCTCTGATTAGAAACTCTTAAGCTCAGGCTTTGCGCTCCTTCGCGTCCAATCGGCTTCCTTAGCCTCCTTGAAATGGGGCTTCGTCCTGTGATGAACCTTGTTCTCGTGTTAGTTGGATCACCTCCTCCTTGCACCACCTTTTAGAGTTTGCCGGCTAACTTTCCGGAGGGAATATGGGACTCAGCTCCCCAACACATGCCGAGGGATCGGCCACCGACGCGTCGTCGGACAGAAGGCCTTCAGACGTTGATGCATCGGATCGAGGGTCTTCCGCCGAAGGCCTTCGCCGTTCCATGGGTGCCCGCCACCTGGTGATGATCGCCATGGGCGGCGTCATCGGTTCGGGCCTGTTTGTCAGCTCGGGTTACACCATCGCCACCGCAGGACCACTGGGAGCCGTCATCGCTTTCCTCGTCGGCGCCGTGGTGGTCTACCTGGTCATGGCCTGCCTCGGGGAGCTCGCCGTTGCGTTCCCCGTCTCAGGCGCGTTCCACATTTATGCAGCGCGGACCATTGGGCCCGCCACCGGTTTCGCCACTGCCTGGTTGTATTGGCTCTGCTGGGCGGTGGCCCTGGGATCGGAGTTCACAGCAGCCGGGTTGCTCATGCAGCGCTGGTTCCCGGACGTCGACGTCTGGATCTGGTGCTTCATCTTCGCCGCCGTCCTCTTCACCCTCAATGCGATTTCATCGCGTGTCTTTGGCGAATCGGAGTTCTGGTTCGCGCTGATCAAGGTTGCCGCCGTCGTCGGCCTGATCATCCTGGGCGGCGCCGCTTTGCTGGGCTTCCACCCGCTGGCGCAGGGCGATTACCCGTCATTGACGGAGAACTTCACCACCTCCCAAGGCTTGTTCCCCAACGGCTTCACCGGCGTTTTTGTAACGTGCCTGGCCGTGTTCTATGCCTTCTCCGGTTCGGAACTGATCGGTGTGGCTGCGGGTGAAACCGAGGATCCGGGCAAGAACATCCCCAAGGCCATGCGCACCACGGTCATCCGGCTCATGATCTTCTTTGTCGGGGCGATTCTGGTCATCGCAGCAACCATCCCTTACGAGAAGGTCAGCGTTGACGAAAGCCCGTTCGTGACGGTGTTCTCCATGCTCGGCATCCCGTTCGCTGCGGACATCATGAACTTCGTGATCATCACAGCGTTGTTGTCCGCCGGCAACTGCGGCCTCTTCTCCTGTGCGCGGATGCTGTTCTCCCTCGCCGACGAGGGCCATGCGCCCAAGGCGTTCCGAAAACTCACCAAGCGCGGTATCCCCATGGTCGCACTCTGCGTCAGCATGCTGGGCGGGCTGGCATCGTTGATCAGCAGCGTCGTGGCACCCGCCACTGTTTACCTTGTGTTGGTCTCTGTTGCGGGCTTCGCAACCGTGGGCGTTTGGATGTCCATCGTGGCCTCGCACTTCGTTTACCGGCGGACCTTCGTACGGAACGGCGGCGACCTCTCCTCGCTCCCCTACCGCGCTCCGCTGTTCCCGCTGGTACCAATCCTCGCGTTTGCGCTGTGCGTTGTGTCCCTGGTGGGCATCGCCTTCGATCCCAACCAGGTTGCAGCGCTGCTGTTCGGCATCCCGTTCGTTGGTGCTTGCTACGCCGTCTTCTACTTCAAGTACGGACGACGCCGGCGGCTCCCCCGAGCGGTCGAGGGCAAGGCCTCTGTAGGCTCCTGACCTCATTTGGAACCAGGGCAGCCCCCGAGCAACCTTCATTGGTTGCACGGGGGCTGCTTTCGTCTGCAAATCTCTATCTAAAAGCCCTCGAAGCCTCGGCAGGGTGTGCCGCCACCACCCACTTTGAGACGGCGGAGGCCCAACACGCCGGGAAAACCCGGCCTAGCGGCGCCTAGTGAGCCCAAAGAGGGTCGTGGAGGTACGCCTGGACAGCTACTTCTTGGCCACCCGGACCGGATGCTCGCTCAGTATGGACAGCCTGTTGAAGGCATTGATGCCGATTGCTGCCATGCAAATCACGCTGATCTGCTCGTCCGAATAGTGCTCCCGGGCTTCAGCGAAGAGCTCGGCGCTGGGCCTGGAGGTGCTCATTCGGGTGATCTGCTCGGCAATCTTCATGGCCAGGACCTCTGCGGCCTCGAACAGCCCCACTTCCCTGTAGACGGCAACCAGGGACAACCGCTGCTCCGTCTCTCCGTACTTCAAGGCCCGCCGTTGATGAAGGTCCAGGCAAAACGCGCATCCGTTGATTTGCGAACACAGGTAGTTGATGAGTTCCAAGGTCTTCCGCGGAATCCCCACCCGGTCGGCTTCATCCACTAACTGCTGCGAGTAGTGCGTCAACGTGGCGTAGAGGTCCGGCTGTTGCTTGTCCAGATAGCCGGCGAGGCGCGGCGTTGTCTCCTGTTCGGGCATGCTTGGAGCCTAGCGCAACGGGACGTGATAGAGCGCCGCCCAAAACCCGGCGGGACGTGATAGAGGGATCACTCGCCGGGGACGATGTCCACCGCGAGGCGGATGTGGTTCTCAGCCAGCCACTGCGGGTTGAAGGCTTTGCTGAGGTAGTTCGTGCCGGCGTCGGGGGCTATCGCCACCACCACCGAACCATGGGGCGCCGCCCTGGCCACCCGCAAGGCCGCTGCCACAGTGAGTCCCGACGACGGCCCCAAGGACAGGCCCTCTTCGTCAAGAAGCCGGTGCACCACTGTGTAGACCTCGTCGTTGGGGATGCGGAGGAATCGGTCAACGATCGAGCGGTCGAAGATCTTGGGCCACTCCGCGGCCGGCCATGAGTTCCCCACGCCATCCACCAGGATTTCGCCGGGATGGCCACCGCTGTAGGCGGAGCCGTAGGGATCGGCGCCCACCACTTCTACGTGCCCGCCCGGCCGCTCCTTCGCCACCCGTTCCTTCAAGTACCGCCCGTTGCCGCTGATGGTCCCGCCAGTGCCGATGCCCGCCACGAAGTGGGTTACGGCGCCCCCGGTCTGTTCCCAGATTTCCGGTCCCGTGGTCCGGTAATGCGCCAGGGGGTTGGCCGGGTTGTCGAACTGCATGGGACGCCAAGCTCCGGGGGTCCCCTCCACAACGCGTGCAGCCACGGCCCGGGCGTTCTCCGGGGATTCGGACGGCGCACTCCAATCGGTCAGGATCACCCGCGCACCGTAGCTGTGCAAGGCGGCGAGTTTTTCCGAGGAAATGGTGTCGCCGGTGACCACCACCACCGGATGCCCGGTGAGCCGCCCGATCAGCGCGAGGCCGATCCCCGTATTGCCCGACGTACTCTCCACGATGGTGGCCCCGGGCTTCAACTCGCCGGACCGTTCGGCTGCCCGGACCATGCTCAAGGCCGTCCGGTCCTTGATGGATCCGCCGGGATTCTCCGACTCAAGCTTAATGTGGATGCTGCTGCCCAACCCGCGGCCCAGGGCTTCGAGCTTCACCAGCGGGGTGTTCCCTACCCTCTCCAGCACGGAGGCGTCCAACGCATCGGGAGGGACCGTTGCAGCATGCGCGCCGTGCTTCCGATGTGCCGTCGTCACCATTCGTTTCCACCTTGCCGGAGTCCGTCAACAACAATCCGAAGCTCCCGCCGCGCGTGCTCCACCAGTTCCGGGGCGGACGGCCGGTCTGCAAGGACGTCGGCAAGGCGGCCAACGACGGCGGCGGTCCCCTTGCCCAGCGGCTGCGCAGCTCCCGCTTCGAGCAGCAGATAGGACGCCGTCAGGGCCTCAATGGCGAGCAGCTTCTCCACGGCGTCCACGGATTTCACCAGTTGCTGCAGGGCGAGCGGCGCGAGGGTTGAATGGTCTTCGACGTCGGCGGACAAGGTGGGTGCGCCAAGGGTGGCCGGCGCTGCCAGGAATTTCAGTTCGGCGAGGAGCCCGGCCGCCGAGTACCACAGCAGCCCCGGCAACTCTTCCTGCACCAGGCCGGACCCGGCCGCGGCGGCAAGATGCTTCGCCCGGATGGCACGCTGCGGCGGGTAGAGCTTGGCGATCCTGCGTTCACTCGGAATGCCCACGTGGGCGAGCGCCAAGCGCAAGCCCTCGAAGGCCAACGCCAGCTGCATCGGCTGGAAGTTGCCCCCGGAGACCATCTGCCCCGATTCGAGGTCCACCAGCGGATTGTCACCCCTGCCGTTCAATTCCACGTCCAACGCTGCCGCCAACTGCCCCACCGAGGCCCTGAACGCCCCGTGCGTCTGAGGCGCAGCCCTGAAGGACAGGGGGTCCTGCACGGAAACTTCCGGCCGTACATCTTCCAGCCACCCGCCGCTCAACAGGCGGCGGACGGCGGCGGCCGATTCCCGTTGGCCGTCCACGGCCTTGGCCGATTGGATAGCCGGCGAGAAGGGGCTGAGGTCGCCGCCGCCGTCGTACCTTGCGATGGTTTCCAGGGAGAGGGCGAGCGCGACGTCCGCAAGCCGGGCCACATGCCGCAACCTCAGCAAGGCGAGGGTGCCGGCACCTACCGAATAGGCATTGGCGCTGACGAGGGCCAAGGCCTCACCGGCGTGGAGCGTGAGGGGCTGAAGTCCGGCGTCCGCGAGGGCCTTGGCGCCGGGCACCAGGACGCCGGACGCGTCAAGCGCTTCTCCCTCACCGATCGCGACGGCGGCGACGGCGGCCAGTTGGGTGAGGTCGGAAGAGCCCACCGAACCTTCGGCCGGGATGGCGGGGTGGACGCCACGGTTCAGGAGGTCGGCGTAGAAGCGGGCTGTTTCGGGCCGGACGCCGGAGCCGCCGCGACTGAATCCGACCAGGCGGGCGAGGATCACGGCACGTGCTTCGGCGCGGCTCAGGTAGGGTCCCACCCCGCTGTTGTGGTACCTGACCACCTGCACTTGGTAGGCAAGGATGGAGCCTTCCTCAACAGCGGTATCGCGGCCGGACCCCAGGAGGGTGTTGAGGCCGTAAACCCGCTCGCCGGAGGCCGCCACGTGCTCCACGACTTCCCGTGAACGGCCGATCAAAGTCAGGGCATCATGGTTGAGTTTCACGTGGCAGGAGTCGTCCGCCGCCGCCATGGCGATGCTTTCTGCATGCACTGGCGCCGTCCCGATCAGCAGCACCTTCGACTCCGGAAACATGGTCAGAAATCCAGGAGATTCTGCCGGAAACCGCCGTTGCCATAGCTTTTCCTCAGCAGGCCGCGGCGACGAAGTTCGGGAGTCAGTTTGTCCAGGACCCCATGCACCGTCACCGGATCGACGAACCCGGAAAACAGGAAGCCGTCACCGCCCACGGCCTCGCCCGTCTCCTCTAGGTAGTCGGCGATCTCTCCGGCGGTCCCGATGATCGAATCACCGGCGCCGCCGCTGCGGGCCTGCAGGATCTGCCGCAGCGTGGACCCGGGAGGAGCAGCTTTGGCGAAGTGTTCCAGCGTTCCTTGGTTACTGTTGGTGCTCAGCTCGGGGAGGGGCTGATCGAGGTCGAATTGCTTGAAGTCGATCACCGAAAGGTAGGAGATCGAGTTGAGCTGGCTGTCGATGTCGCGCTGGGTCAGTTCCTTGCGCCGTGCCCGCAGTTCCTCCCCCTCCGCAGCAGACCCCACCACGGTGGGCTTGAGGACAAAAAGTACCTTGACGTCGTCGGGATTCCGCCCGGCATTGGCGGCTTCGGCACGGATGGAATCGCGGTAGGCCTTCATCCCGTCTACCCCGCGGGCCAGGGCGATGGCGACGTCGGCGTGGCCGCCCGCGAACGCTTTGCCCCTCGGCGATGCGCCGGCCTGAACCAACACCGGTTCCTCGGGAAGGGGTGCCGTATTCAGCGGACCCCGGACCTTGAAAAACTGCCCGTCGTGGTTGATGGGATGGACTTTGGTGTGGTCCGCAAACCGGCCTGCCTCCACGTCCTCCAGCACGGCGTCCGGTTCCCAGCTCCGCCAAAGCCGCCGGACGACGTCGACGAATTCCTCCGCCTTCTCGTAACGCAGGTCGTGCTCGATCTGCTGGTCCAGTCCGTAATTCTGCGCGGCGAGGTCGCTGCCGGAGGTCACCACGTTCCAGCCGAGTTGGCCCTCGGAGAAATGCTGCAGGGTGGCAAGGAGCCTGGCCGCGGTGAAAGGCGGGTAGAAGGACGCGCTGATGGTGGGCACAATGCCGAGGTGTTCCGTCGCGGACAGCAGGTACGGCACCAGGGCCAAGGGATCGTGCTTCGGAGCGAAGGACGCGTGCGCGAGCGACACTTCCGCGGTGCCGCCGTACGTGTCCGGGACGGTGAGTGAATCTTCGATGATGAACAGGTCCAGCCCCGACCGTTCAAAAGCCCTGACCGCCTCCTGGTAGAGCGCAGGCTTCTTCCAGTCATAGCCAAGGCTGTAGCCGGGAGTCCCCCAGCCCTGGACACCGAATCCATGGCCCACGAACCATCCGAAATGCAGCATGGGCTTGAGTGTAGAACTGCTCTGTCCGTTCACCGCGACCTGATTTCATGCGAAGTTACAGGGGGTCGTATTGCGTCAATTATGCTCCCGTGACGTCTTAAATGGTCCAGTCCCGGCGGCCGGTCCGGTTACGCAACATGACGACGGCGGGACACCCGCCACATGCGTCGCAACGGCCGCGGATGTTATTTTCTTCTTGAGTAATGAGTACCAGCGCCAAGCCCTGACTTGCTGGTCGGCAACCCTCTCCCGCGGCGGGGTGCCTCAGGTGACTACTCGGCGTATTCGACACTTCGAACTGCAAGCGTGACTGAGGAGCACATTAATGCCTGAACCCATCGAAGAGAGACTTTCCTACCGTTTGATCACGGGCCCGGACACCCGGGACTTCTGCGAACGGATCAGCAACGCCCTCGCTGAAGGCTACGTCCTGCATGGCAGCCCGTCGGCCACCTTCAACGGAACGGACGTCATCGTGGCACAGGCAGTGGTGTTGCCTGCCGCCGTCGCCAGCGCGGATGCCGCCGTGGCCAATGCCGTGGATGAGCTGGAGAACTACGAGGACGAGGCAGCATTCGAGGGCCACGCATGAGCTACGCCGGAGACCTGACCCCGCAGGATGCCTGGGCGAAGCTGCAGGACGGTGCCATCCTGGTGGACGTCCGCACCGAGGGCGAGTGGGCCCACATCGGCATCCCCGACACCAAGGCCACGGAAAACGATCCCCTGTTCATCCAGTGGAACCTTGCAGGCGGCGTCCCGAACTCCCGCTTCATCGAAGACCTGCAGCAACAGGCACCCGAGGGAGACGGCGTTGAGCTTGTGTTCCTTTGCCGGTCCGGCCAGCGCTCCATTGCTGCGGCCATCGCCGCAACCCAGGCAGGTTTCACCGCCTACAACGTCCTCGAAGGCTTCGAAGGTGAACCGGACCGTTACGGCGAACGGACCGTCAACGGCTGGAAAAACCGCGGCCTGCCAACCAACCTTGGAAACGAATAAGAAGTGACTTTCAACCCTGACGCCGCCGGCTGGAATCCAGACACCCAAGCCGTTCGCGGTGGCCTTGACCGCACCAATTTCCAGGAAACGGCGGAGCCCGTCTTCCTCAACTCCGGCTTTGTCTACGAGTCGGCGGCAGCTGCCGAGCGCGCCTTCACCGGGGAAGACGAACGCTTCGTCTACTCCCGCTACGGCAACCCCTCCGTTGCCACCTTCCAGGAGCGGCTGCGTCTCCTTGAAGGCACCGAAGCCTGCTTCGCGACGGCGTCGGGCATGTCCGCAGTCTTCACCGCCCTTGGTGCCTTGCTGGGCGCCGGCGACCGGGTGGTTGCCGCCCGCTCGCTCTTTGGCTCCTGCTTCGTGATCCTCAACGAGATCCTGCCGCGGTGGGGCGTGGAGACCGTGTTCGTAGACGGCCCCGACCTGGACCAGTGGCGCGCTGCCCTCTCCGAGCCCACCACCGCGGTGTTCTTCGAGTCCCCCTCCAACCCGATGCAGGAGATCGTGGACATCGCAGCCGTCAGCGAGCTCGCGCACGCCGCCGGGGCAACAGTGGTGGTGGACAACGTCTTTGCCACTCCCCTGCTCCAGCGCTGCGGCGAGCTCGGCGCCGACGTCATTGTGTACTCCGGCACGAAGCACATCGACGGCCAAGGCCGCGTACTGGGCGGCGCGATCCTGGGCACCAAGGAGTTCATCGAAGGCCCGGTCAAGCAACTCATGCGGCACACCGGGCCGTCATTGTCCGCGTTCAACGCGTGGGTGCTGACCAAGGGCCTGGAGACCATGGGCCTGCGGGTGAACCACAGTTCCGCCTCTGCGCTGAAGATTGCCGAATGGCTGGAAGATCAGCCTGCGATCAACTGGGTCAAATACCCCTTGCTCACATCCCACCCGCAGTATGAGCTGGCCGCCAAGCAGATGAAGGCCGGCGGTACCGTGTTGACGTTCGAGCTTTCGCCGTCGTCCGGCCGCTCCGCCAAGGAAGCCGCGTTCGCTTTGCTCGACGGGTTGCGGGTCATCGACATCTCCAACAACCTGGGCGACTCGAAGTCGCTCATTACCCACCCGGCTACCACCACCCACAGGGCCATGGGACCCGAAGGCCGTGCAGCCATCGGGCTCTCCGACGGCGTGGTCCGGTTGTCCGTTGGGCTCGAGGACGTCAACGACCTCATCCTGGATCTGGAGAAGGCCCTCAAACAGGTCTAATCTCATGCCATGAGGCATCCATACCGCCGCGCGGGGGCTGTCATTGTTGCGGGTTCGGTCGTGTGGCTGGCGGGAATATCTCCGGTGCCCCGCGTCTATACCACCCACGATCCGGCCGAGCGTTTGAGGCTGCTTCTGCGGGGTGAGCGGGGATGGGTGACCGGCCACCACGTGGCCGCAGCCGGGACCGCGGCCGTGCCGATTGGATTCGCCGCCTTGGCACGGGCCATGCCTGACGCCAAGGCCAAGCACTGGGTAGAGGCCTCGGCTGCGGCGCTCCTGGCCGGAGCTCCGCTGTTTGTGTACAGCCTGTCCCGGAGGGCGTCGGACCTTGAACGGTTTGCGTATCGTCGCGGCTCGAATGTTCCGTTCCTGGGCTACTCATGGCTGCACATCGCCGGCCTGGCCGCCCTCGGCACCGGCTTGCTGCGATCGCCGGCAGAGCGCTGGGTGGGGCTGACGGCCAGCAGTGCTGCGGTACTTTTCGCCGGCATCCTGCTCAAGGCCAAGGACATTCCGCCGTTCGTCTTCTACGTTACGGAGGCGACTGTGGGAGGGTACCTGATGGTGTGGGATCCGGAGCCTCCCGCGGGCGACCCCGCGGTTGGTTGAGTTCCCGCAGTGCTGAGTTCCCGCGGTTGGCTGAGGTCCCGTAGTGCGGAGTTCCTAGGCCCGGCGGACGCGTGCCAGCACGGGATCGGGATCCTTGATGGCACCTCCCGGTGTGCCGGAGACGGTGACTTTGACGGCATGCCCCACCACGGCACCCAACGCCTCTACACTGGGCGGACTCCCTGCGGGGCTTTGGCCATCCCGTTGGCGGCTGTTGAAGCGTGCCGCAGCTTCCCGTTGCTGATGGGCGCCGTTTCCGCGCTTCAGGATGTCCGCTAAGCCTGCTTTCACCAGTTCCAGTTCGCCCTGCTCGGCCAACACGGGGGTCAAGTACTCCATCAACGCCCACACCACGCTTGTGGCCGGTTCGGGACGGAATTCGCCAAAGTCAAGAAGGTCACCGCGCAAACCCATGTTGCTGGCTTGGAAACTGGCCATGCGCAACAACGCCGTCGGCACCGAGGCGGGTTCAACGCCGTCGAGCATCTCCCGGGTGGCCGTCTCCACCAAAGCCCGCACCAGCACGGCAATCAAGGCCGCATCCTCCGAACGCAGGCAGACGTCGGCAACCCGGACCTCCACTGTGGGGTGGTCCCGGGAGAGGCGGGCGTCAAAGTAGATCATGCCCTCATCCAGCAGCACGCCCGTCTCCAACAGCCGCTTGACCATACGCCGATAGGAGGTCAGGGAACCGAACACAGCGGACGGCCCGGACGTTGGCCAGCGGTTCCAGGCCTGGGTCCGGTAGCTGTCAAAGCCGGTGGCCTGTCCGCGCCAGTAGGGAGAATTGGCGCTGATGGCGGTCAGGACAGCGAGCTTGTCCCGGATGTGGTCCAGGACTACGACGCCTTCCTCAGGCGATTCCAACGAGGTGTGCACGTGGAAGCCGCACGTCAGCTGTTCGTACGCCGTGAGTCCAAAACGCTCCAGCATCTCCGCGTACCTGGGGTTGGGCGTCGTGTGCGGGGTGGAAGCGAGGGGCGAAGTGGCAAGTGCGGCTACGCGGGCCCCGTGCTTGCGGGCGGCCTGGTCTGCCAAGGCCCGGCCCCGCCTGATCTGATGCAGCAATTCGTCGTAGCTATGGCAGGGCCGGGTCTGGGTCTCGATCTGTTCCAGCTTTAGTTCGTGGCTGAGCCCTGAACCGTCGCCCTCGGAAGTCCCGTCCTGTTGCCCTCTTCCGCTGATCAACGCATCCGCGAGGGCCAGAGGTTGACCCGTCACGGGATCGACGATGAGCAGCTCCTCCTCCACCCCGAAAGTACGCATGCTCCATTTTGCGCCCCACGATAGCCGCGGCCGCAAACCCCGCCGCCACCTGGTCCGTCAATTTTGCTGGATCATTCGTACCGGACCGTAGGCGAAGCCCCGAAAATGGCGGGGTCCCGAGGGCCAAGGCCGGAGTGATCCAGCAAATTTCTCGTCGGGCTATCCACATAAGGCCCCCGCCCACTCCTGGCGGGGCGTCGATCGTGGCTTGCTGGCCCTATGGATGCGCTTGAATTCCTCACATCGGTGGGCGGAGTCGCCAAGATCGGGCTGCTCCGGGCCAACGGGTACACCCCCGCCGATATCCGCAAGCTCGCAGGTGCCTATCAGCCCAGGCATGGTCTGTGGGCCATACCGTCGGCTGACCCTGCTGTCCTTAAGGCGGTTTCCAACAACGGCTACCTGACATGTGCCAGCGCAGCCCTCAGGTACGGTCTCTGGCTCAAGACCACACCGGCAAAGCTTCACTTAGCCACCAGGCACGGCAGAGGGCACGGCTTCGTGCGGCACGGCGGTCTCCGCTTCGGTCCGGAGGCCAGTCTTCCCCTTGCCTCCGTGGAAGTACGCCCCGGAGCAGATCTGGAACTCGCCGGAGCACGTCATGGCGGAAATCCGGGGCTTCCTGGCCAGGGGAAGACCCCGCCATTTGGGTGGACGAGCAGAAATTTGCTGGATCATTCGCACCTGACCGCAGGCGAAGCCCCGGAATGGCAGGGTCCCCGAGGGCCGAGGCCGGAATGATCCAGCAAATTTGAGGGACCGGCCTAGTCCTGGAAGTACTCCACCTTGGCGCCGATGGTGTTCAGCCGCTCGGCGAGGTCCTCATAGCCACGTTCAATGACATAGATGTTGCGGAGCTCCGACGTTCCGCGGGCGGCAAGCATCGCAAGGAGCAGGCACGCCGCCGGACGGAGGGCCGGAGGGCAGCCAATCTCGGCGGCACGCCACTTGGTGGGGCCGTTGACGTAGATCCGGTGCGGATCCAGGAGCTGGACCTGGGCGCCGAGCTTGTTGAGCTCGGTCAGGTAGATGGCGCGGTTCTCGTAGACCCAGTCGTGGATCATGGTCTGGCCCTCTGCATTGCCGGCGATCACGGCGAAGAAGGGCAGGTTGTCGATGTTCAGCCCCGGGAACGGCATGGGGTGGATCTTGTCCTGCGGGGCGCGGAGCTCGGATGGCTTGGTGGTGACGTCCACCAAACGGGTACGTCCGTTGCGTGCCTTGTATTCGCCGGAAATCTCCAGCTCCTGGCCCATCTGCTGCAAGGTGGCCAACTCGATCTCCATGAACTCGATGGGCACCCTCCGGATGGTCACCTCGGAGTTGGTGACGATGCCGGCAGTGATAAGGGACATCGCCTCGATGGGGTCCTCGGAGGGGAAGTACTCGATGTCCACGTCGATGCTGGACCGGCCGGTGATGCGCAGCGTGGTGGTGCCAATGCCTTCGATCCCCACGCCCAGGCCCTGCAGGTAGAAGCACAGGTCCTGGACCATGTAGTTGGGGCTGGCATTGCGGATAACGGTGGTGCCCTCACGGTGCGCGGCAGCCATGATGGCGTTCTCGGTCACGGTATCGCCGCGTTCCGTCAGCACGAACGAGCGGTCTTCGCCGTCGGCCGGCGGGGCTGCTACGGAGTAGAACCCGGACTTCGCCTCGACCCTCAGCCCGAATTCGCGCAGCGCCTGCATGTGGGGCTCAACGGTGCGGGTCCCCAGATCGCAGCCACCGGCATACGGCAGCAGGTATTCGTCGGTCTCGTCCAGGAGCGGTCCCAACAGCATGATGACACTGCGGGTCCGGCGCGCTGCATCGACGTCCATGGTGCCGAGATCCAGCACTTCGGGACGGCGGATGCGCAGATCGCTGTTATTAAGCCACGTGCACTCGACGCCGATGGACGTCAGGACCTCGACGATCCGGTTGACCTCTTCAATCCTTGCCAAACGGCGCAGGGTGGTGGTTCCCCGGTTGATCAGGCTGGCACACAGCAGGGCCACGCCGGCATTCTTGCTGCTGTTGACGTCAACGGCACCGGATAACGTCCGCCCGCCTTCAACCCTTAGGTGGGTCATCTGGGGACGGCCCACCTTGACGATGGAACGGCCAAAGATGGCCTCAAGCCGTTCAATCATTCGAAGGCTCAGGTTCTGTTTGCCCTGCTCCATGCGGGCCACGGCGCTCTGGCTGGTTCCCAGCTCGGCGGCCAGCTGTCCTTGGGTCCAGCCCTTCTCGCTGCGGGCGTCGCGAAGCAGAAGGCCAACGTGTTCGGCAGTAGGTTGGGTCATAACCCAAGAAATATCACAAGTGAGTTAGAAGGCCCGCACAAAACGCCGATTCAGCGGTTAAGGTCACACCATACCCGGGCGGTGCGATATAAAGCTCGACGGCGGACTGTCGGCCAAGGTGCGGGGGTCAGGCCTTCCAGTACCCAAGGACGTCGATCCGCAGTCTATCCACTCCCACCACCTTGCGCAGGTGTTTGGCAATGGCGCGCGCACTGGAGGCCTCGCAGGCAACCCAGAAAAAGTCCTCCTCTGGCGAAACGGCTTCTGCAGTCAGCGACGAGCAGACTTCTTCCGCCAGGGCCGCTCCGTCACGCTTGCGGGGAATCCAGGTAACAGCATCGCTTGGCGTCGTCCGGACCTCAAGGGAAGGATCGGCGTCGTGCTGGAATTCCAGCCAAAGGTGCGCCGGCGCCGTGGATCCCACGTCGGAACGTGCGTCCAAGAGCGAGTTGATGGCCGGGATCGAGGCGGGATCGCCAACGATCCAAAGGCGCCGCGCCGGCTGCGGGAAATTGAAGGCGCTGCCTTGGACGGTCGCTTCGATGGTGGCGCCGGGCTGCACCGTACGGGCCCAGTCGGCCGCGATACCTGCGTGCATGGCGAAGTCCATGCTGAAAGTTCCGGCCCGCACATCCGGATCCACCAGGGTGTAGGCGCGCTGATGACCCTTTCCGCCGTCGTCGAACCACAGCCTGATCCACATGGTGGGGTGCAGCTCGGAGTCCATCAGCAGCCCACCGTCTTTGACGTTGACGCGGAGGAAGTCAGGGCTGATTTCTTCCCGCCCGATGACCTCCAACATGAAGTCCTTGGCACCCATCGCTTTGAGGACGATGCCTTCCCAGCTCCGCTTCAAGCAACACTCCTTCATGAATGGCAGGGATTTTGAGAAGGCGGCCGCACCGCCTATCTTGAACTTAAGTAAGCCTAACCTAAGCTCGAAAGCAGTCCCCGAACTATGACGCCAGCGTCGACGTACAACCCGCCCGCAGAAGGTTCCGGGATCTACCGGGACGAGTGGGGCATCCCCCACCTGTGGGCTGACAGTGCCGATGACCTGGCCTTCCTCCAAGGCTTCAATGCGGCAGCGGACAGGTCCTGGCAGATCGAACTGGAACGCTGGCGCTCCGAAGGACGGACGGCCGAGCTCCTGGGATCCGCGGTCCTTGAGTGGGACCGTTTCGCCCGGCAGGCCCGACTGGACCATACTGCGCAGCGCTGTTTTGAAGGGTTGGACGAGGCCACCCGCCGCTGGTGTGGGAAATATGTGGACGGCGTGAACCAGGCTTTGGCGGACGGCCTGCGGAGCGGCGCGGAATTCGACCGGGCCGGCGCTGCGGCCGAACCGTGGAATCCCTGGACCCCGCTGGGAGTTTTCCTCGTTCACCACATCCTGTTCTCCACCTTTCCCAACAAGCTGTTCCGCGCCCACGTTGCCCGTACCCTTGGCGCCAAGGCAGTGGACCTGTTCAGCATCGAGGCACCGGTATGGTCGGGCAGCAACGCGTGGGCTGCACATGGATCCGTCACTGAAAGCGGGCTTCCGCTGGTGGCCGGCGACCCCCATCGCCTCATGGAACTGCCCGGCGTGTACCAGCAGGTGCGCCTGGCTTGCCCGGAGTTCGACGCCGTCGGGTTCGCTTTCCCTGGTATCCCCGGGCTGCCGCATTTTGCGCACACAGGTCACACCGCCTGGGCCATCACCAATGCCATGGCCGACTACCAGGATCTCTTTGAAGAACACCTCCGCCGGCTCCCCGGCCGTAGGGCCTCCGCCGAGCGGGTGCTCGCGCGGGGCCCCAAGGGTTGGGAGGTCGTTGAGGCCGGCGTCGAAACCATCACCGTGCGGGGCGGCGAGCCGGTCCGCGTGGAAGTCCTCCAGACGCCCCGCGGTCCCGTTATTTCACAAACGCCCGACGGCGGCGCGCTGAGTTTGCGCTTCCCCGCGTCGGTTGAAGGGCGGCTGGGTTTCGAATCCCTCCTTCCGCTGTTGCGGAGCCGGAGCGTGGCAGATGTGGAGGCTGCATTCGATTCATGGGTGGAACCCGTCAACAGTGTCATAACAGCAGACGTCCATGGCTCCGTACGACAATTCGTGGCCGGCCTGGTTCCGCAACGCAATCCTGCAAACCGTCGCTTGCCTGTTCCGGGCTTCTCTTCCCGTCACGGATGGGACAAGCAGTACGTGGCTCTTCCCCGCACCGAGGTCCGCCGTTTCGCCGTCAGCGCCAACGATCGCGCAGCTGGCGGTGGAGACTCCGTAGCCTTGGAGTTCGCTCCGGAACACCGGGCGCGGAAGATCCGCGAGCTCTTGGAGGCCGCCTCGGAACCCTTGACGGCGGACCACATGCGGGCCATTCACTCGGACACGTACCTGGGGCCGTGGCCACACTTCCGGAAACTCTTGGCGGCCCTCGATGCAGATGATCTTTCCCCGGAGGCGTCGTCCCTCCATGCCAGGCTTCTCGAATGGGACGGTCGGATGGACGCCGGGAGCCATCTGGCGGCGTGCTTCGCAGCGTGGCGGGGTGCCCTCGTCCAAAGGATGGTCAGGCATCCTGCCTTATCTGCCCTTGCCGGGCCGACGGGATTTTCGCCCTTGTTCGGACCGTGGCTCTCCATAGGTTCCCGGGTGGGTTTCGCGCTCGAAACCCTGACGGTCCGCGCCGGCGAACTGGGGATATCGGTGCCTGTTGAGGCTGCTGCGGCCCTTGAGGATGCGGCGCAGGATAGGGCCTTGGAGGATTCAAGCAAGAACCGCGGCACGTGGGGTGACCGGCATCAGCTTCTGGCGGTCCATGTGCTACCCGGAGACCTCACCGGTTCGGCACCAACACGTGCGCTCAGCGGGGACACCGGATGCGTCCTCTGCACGGAGAGCCTTCCCGGTGTTGACGACCGCAGCTTCCGGGGACCTGTCGCCCGTTATGTCTGGGACCTTGCCGAGCGAAGCAACAGCCGCTGGGTGGTCCCTTTCGGCGCCTCCGGCAGACCGGACAGCCCCCATTTTGCCGACCAACTCCCCCTCTGGGCCGAGGGTGAACTCATTCCCGTGATCACGGATTGGGGCCGTCTTCGCAACGAAACGCGCTGACAGCTGCTTCCGGCACGCACGCCACACACAAACCAAATGGAGAATGAATGACCACCTCAACAGAGGACTTTGCCGTCCGCCAGACCATCTACGCAGAAGAACTCCCGGGCTGGGGTTCGTTGCGGATTGTCCCGCTCATTCCTTCGGAAGACATCGAATTGGTCCACCAGTGGGTCTCGCAGCCAAGGGCAAGGTTCTGGGGCATGACCGAAAAATCACGCGAGGAAGTCCAGGGAATCTACGAGTTCCTGGACTCCCTGGACACGCACCATGCCTTCCTGGTGATCCTGGACGGGGAGCCGCTGGCTTTGTTCCAGACGTACGAGCCGCTGCACGATCCCGTGGGTGAGGCCTACCCTGCGCGCGAGGAGGACATCGGCATGCACCTGCTGCTCGCTCCCGCGACGCGGCCGATTCCGCACTTCACCCCGCGGCTTGCGACGTCCCTCATCAAGTACATGTTCTCGGTGCCCGGAAAGGACCGGATCATAGTGGAGCCCGATGCCAGGAACGCCAAGGCGCTTCGACGGCTGGAGGCGACCTGCTTCGAGCTGGGTCCGATCATCCAGCTCGAAGAAAAGGAAGCCCAGTTCGGCTTCCTCACGCGGGCCGGCTTCGAACAAATCCAAGCGGAGCAATCCACTCGCTGAACCCCTAGCGCCAGACGAAGCTCCACGTGCCTGCGCCCAAGGCGGCCAACACAGCCGCGGCGGCAATCAGCACCCCTCCCAGCAAGACCCAAACGTCCAGCATTGAATAGGTGGACTCCCGGGCCCACGTGCGCTGCGCTCCTCCGAAGCCCCGGGCCTCCATGGTCACAGCCAGCCGCGACGCCCGCCGGACAGCTTGGACCAGCAGCCCGAAGCTCTGACCAAGGGTCGCTTTGAGCCGCTGCACCGGGTTTCCCTGCGATCCCACGCCGCGGGCGCGCCGGGCCATGCCAATGGTTTGCCATTCCTCCGCCATCAGCCCCACAAGCCGCATCGCAGCCAACGATCCCAACACGAACCGGTGCGGGAGGCGGGCCTTCTGAGCCAGCGCGTCGGCAAGGTCGGTGGGGTCCGTGCAGGTCATCAGGAGGATCGCCGGGAGGGCGATCGCCAAGCCGCGGAGCATGAAACCCAGCCCCAACTCAAGGGAACCTTCGCTGATGGACCACAGTCCGACGTCGAGCAGTACGGCCCCGCTGTCCGCAGCGACAATCGCCGTGCTCCACCCGCCAATTGCGGCTGCGACGATGAGCGGCCACGCCCGCACCCACAAGAGCCGCAAGGTCAGCCCGGCCAGCGGGAACAGTGCGAGTTCGGCGGCAAGGGCGATCGATGCCGATACCCAGTCGATGGACAAGGCCAGGACCATCGAAATCAGGAAGACGGCGACGAACTTCGCCAGGGGGTTGGCCTTGGTCAGCACCGCGTTGTTTCCGGTGAGGCTTAGCGCATCCCTCATGCGGCACCCGCTTCCTGCCTGGCAGCTTCTGTGGCCGGGTCCAGCCGCAACTCCATGCCGCCCAGCACTGCGCTGAATTCCTCGTCGTGGGTGACGGACACAACGGCCGTGCCCTGGTCCAGCAACTCGGACAGGAACGACGCGAGTTCCGCCCAGGTGTTGGCATCCTGCCCGAAGGTAGGCTCATCAAGCACCAGGACCTGTGGGTGGGCGGCCAGGACGGTCGCGACGGAAAGCCGCCGCTTCTCGCCGCCGGACAGCGTGTAGGGATTCGCGTCCACCAAGTGCGTCAAACGGAGCCTCTCCAGGAGTTCGTCCACCCGCTCCTCACCCCTGCCGAGGTGCCGGGGCCCAAACATCAACTCATCCATCACTTTGCCCGTGACGAACTGATGCTCAGGCTCCTGGAACACCGTCCCGATCCGGGAAATCAGTTGATCCGCCTTCCATTTGAAGGGATCGATTCCGGCGCCCTCGGAAAGCTCGACGGCGGCAGAGACCTTTCCTGCCACCGGCGCCAGAAGGCCGGCCATCGTGAGCGCAAAGGTGGACTTCCCTGCGCCGTTGGGGCCAGTGATGGTCAACGCCCGTCCTGCCCGAACCTGGGCAGACACACCGGCCTGGACCGGGATGGGCGGGATGCTCTTGAAACCCCTCCGCCGCGGCTTTTCGCGGGAAACGGCCACGTGTTCTGCTGCGAGGAGCAACTCCGCCGGCCCCTCAGCGGTGGTCCTGGTGCGGGTACGGGGCACATATCCCGGGACCCAGACTCCGGCTGTGATGAGCATGCTCCGGGCTTCGGCGAGCACCTGATCGGGAGGGCCGTCCAACAGCACTCCGCCACCGGCCGCGCCCGGTTGGAGGACCACTATGCGGTCAACCAGGTCCTTCCATACGGACACCCGGTGTTCCACCACAACCAGCGTGGCACCGGTCTTTTCAAGGCAGCGGCGAACTGCGTCCCGGACTTCCAGCACGCCTGCCGGGTCCAGGTTCGCCGTTGGTTCATCGAGCAGGACCAGCCCCGGCCGCATCGCCAGAATCCCGGCCAGCGCCAGGCGCTGCTTCTGTCCGCCGGAAAGAGCCGCCGTCGGATGGTCCATCGCGAGGCCGTCGCCGGCAGCGGTACGCAACCCGACGTCGTCGAGCGCTTCATGGACCCGGGCCCAAATGTCGTCCCGGGGCACGGCAAGGTTCTCAGCTCCAAAAGCGACGTCGTCGCCCACGCGCGACAGGACTACTTGCGTTTCCGGGTCCTGCTGCATGAGCCCGGCCCGGCCCCGCTGTTCGCGAGGTGCCGCACCGTCGATGAGGAGGGAACCGGTCTCGTCCGCGTCGTCTTCCTCATCACCCAACACCCCGGCCAGGGCGTGCAGGAACGTCGATTTTCCGCCGCCGGACGGCCCCAGCAGCAGAACCCGTTCCCCGGGTTCGATCTGCAGGTCCAGCCCCTGGATGGCTGGTACCGTCCGGCCGGAATGCCGCCAGCCCCAGCCGTTGGCGGAGATGGCGGCGGGCCGTACCTGTGCCGGTCCCATCAGTTGAAGACTGGCTCTGACGCGGCTTTCCGGGAAGCGAAGGAGCTCAAGACGCCCGTGGACGCGAGCCCGCGGGTGGCCACCCAGGACAGTGCCCCGGCGATGATTGCACCCGAAACGGTGGTGAAGGCGATGTAGGCCAGCTTGTCGACGGCTTCGTAGGCGATGTTCCAGCCCCACGGCATGAAGGAATCGTTAAGGCCGCAGAACAGTCCTGCCCCGGCACCCGCGAGGAGGGCCACCGGGAGGTTGAACTTCTTGTAGCGGAAAGCAGCGAAGATCAGTTCCGCTCCGAGGCCCTGCAGGATGCCGGAGATCAGGACCGTGGTGCCGTACTGGGACCCCATGATGAGCTCACCCGTTGCTGCGACCGCTTCGCAGAACAGCGCTGCTCCCGGTTTGCGGATGATGAGCATGCCCAGTACGGCCGGGATCATCCACCCACCGGCGATCAGGCCGGTGAGGGGCGGATAAGCAGCATTCATGGGAACGGATACGAGTGCGGCGCCCTGGGACCAGGCCCAGAAGATCACTCCGCCTGCGATGGCAATCAGCGCCGCCACCACAATGTCTACAACGCGCCAGCTGTTGCCGGCCTTCTTCACGCTTGACGTGGTCATTCTTAGCCTCCTGAGGTTACAGGAGGGGAAAGTGCTCCCCGGTATTCCCGGTGGCCTGCTGCCATCCGGTTCCGGACACTCTGAGAAGCTCGACTCCCTTGCGCCGGTACTAACCGGATCAGGTTCGAGGGTCTGCGGCTGTCCGCACTCTCAGCGCCCTCGCGTCTCCTGCATGCCTGCAGGTTCGACGGCGGCGCTCCCCTGTCGTTATCAATCTGCCCTTGTGGGCGTGCCCAGTTTACACCGGAAGGGGTGCGCCGGGTTATGGGCCCGGTCATAAACCTTTTTGCTGTTTCACGGGCGCACAGCCGCGACCGGCTGTGCCGCACACCTGAGAGAATGGGGCCAGCAGATTCAGCACACCGGATTCACAGCAGCAAGAGGGGCGCCCATCCCATGACAGAACAGCCAGCCAAGGACACCCCCGTGGCCGAACCCCGCCTTGCCGCCAGCGTGATCCTGCTTCGGGATGCGTCGGCGGGACTGGAAGCCTTTGTCCAGCACAGGGTCTCTTCCATGGACTTTGCCGCCGGCATGGTGGTGTTCCCCGGCGGTCGCGTCGATGCCTCGGACGCGGAGGGCTGGGACTACTCCTCCGAACTGCTGGAAAGGCATGCGGCCGACTGGGCGATGAGCTCGATCGCGGCCTCCGACCCGCATGCGCAAGCAGGCACGGTGCTGGCGGCTGCCATCCGTGAAGTGTTCGAGGAAGCAGGGCTGACCCTCGACGCCTCCCAGCTCCGCCCCTGGGCCAACTGGGTGACGCCCACGGACATGCCCAAGCGCTTCGACACCTACTTCTACGTGGCCAGGCCCGCCCCCGGAGCCGAGCCGCAGCACCAAACCACGGAGGCCTGGCAGTCACTCTGGATGCCGGTGGAAGGCATCCTGGCGGCCGAGGCAGAGGGCAAGCTTCAGCTCATGCCCCCAACGTACTTCCTGCTCAAGGAGATCTCGGAGTTCCACAGTGTGGAGGCCGTGTGGCAGGCCGAGCATCAGGTGCGGCCCGTCGTGTCACCTCCGGGCTCCATGGCTGCGTTCCTGAAGGAATGCGGGAACAAGCAGTAAAACGCGGCCCCCACCGCCGTGACGCTAGGCTGAGGTCATGAACTTCTTCTTCAAGCTTCTGGGTGCCGGTGTGAGCCTCGGCGCGGGTTTCCTTGGCACCAAATTGGTGAACAAGGGTTGGGAAAAGGCCACAGGCCACAAGCCGCCCACAGGCCACGACGACGTCGAGACGAGCCTCCGCTCAGCCCTGACCTTCGCGTTGGTATCGGCTTTCGTCAGCACGCTCATCCAGGTGCTCACCAGCCGCGGAACCCAGCGTGCCATTGCCCGGTTCGCGAAGTCCCAGGACATCATCTAGGAGCTTCCGGTTTCCTGGCACGCGTTCCTGAAACGCAGGAACGCGTGTCAGTTCTCCTTCTGGCTTTCGGCTGCCCGCTGGACCACTGCTTCCAGTTCATCCTTGGTCAGCAGTTCCCGGTGTCCGTGCTTGGTGCGGTACGCGGAGCGGCCCACCATGTGCGCGGAGACTGGAGCGGTGAGCAGTTGGAAGATCCAGGCCACCAGCAGGACCGGCCACACCCACCACGTCCTCATCTGCAGGCCTATGGCAGCCAGCATCAGGAACAAACCCAGGACCTGGGGCTTGGTGGCGGCGTGCATGCGGCTCATCAGGTCGGGAAAACGCAGCAAGCCAATAGCAGCACCCAGGGACATCAGCGCGCCCACCACCAGAAAGACGGCGGTCACGCCATCAATGACTGCGTCCATGCCCGTTGCATCAGGACTCATTGCTTTGACCCCTTCTGTCGGCCACGAAGCGGGCAACCGTTACGGATCCGATGAATCCAATAACGGCCAGGGCAACCAGCAGCATGAGGTTGTTCAAGTGGCGGTTCACGGCCATGTCGATAGCCAGCGCCGCGCCCAGGATGGCCAGCAGTACGTCCGATGCCAGCACGCGGTCCAGGAGCGACGGGCCGATGGCGATCCGGATGATGGCCCCGGCAGCAGCCAGGCTCAGGATTGCCGCCGTTAGCACCAGTACAAGTTCTTTCACAGCGCTGCCCCTTTCACACCTGGGTGCTGCTCGGCCTGCAGCGCGTCCAGTTCTTCACGTGTTCCCATGATCCGGATCAGCCCGGCTTCGATGTCCTGGACCTCCCGGCGGATCTTCTGGATGTCCTCTTCGGTTTTCATGTTCAGGGCGTGCAGGTACAGGGTGGACGTGGAGCGGTCCACTTCCACCACCAGCGAGCCCGGAATCAGCGAAATGACGTGGCCGGTGGCCGTCACCATGAGGTCGGAATGGCTCCGCAACGGAACAGCGACGATGGCACTGCGCACGCTGGGCCCTTTGACCACGGCCAAGTAGAGGACCAGGAAGCTCGCTGCCGCCACTTTGCCGAGGAACATGAGGGCGAAGCGGAATGCCCGGAGCACGTTGAACCGCCCGCTGAGTTCCACGGGCGGAAGGTAGAACAGCTTGGCCACAATGATCGCGATCAACGCGCCGAACAGCAGATTGCCCGGGCTGAAGTCCCGCCAGAGGGCACCCCACACGATGACCAGCCAGACCAGCAGCGGCAATTCGGTCCGGAAGGATATGGGTTTACGGCTCATTTGGCATCACCCGGCTGCGCCTGCGCGGGCACGGGAGCGGTGTCACCCAGCACGGAGTGGATGTACGCACCCCGGTCCAGCATGATTTCCGCAGAGCCGCCGGCGAGGTTGAAGAGCGGTCCGGCGAAGACTGTCAGTGCCACTCCGAAGACCACCAGCGCTGCGGTGGAACCCACCATGCTTCGCGGGAGGACTCCGACGCTGCCGGGAGACTGAAGGACGGGGTCCGGGAAGTCAGCGTCCTCGGGCTTGCGCCAGAAGGCCCTGTTCCAGACGCGGGCAATCGCCAGCAGCGTCAAGAGGCTTGTGACAACCCCGCCCACTACAAGCGTTATGGCCAGCGGTGTTCCCAGATCCACACCGGCCTGCAGAAGGCCGAGTTTGCCCAGGAACCCTGAGAAGGGCGGAATGCCTGCAAGGTTCATGGCCGGTAAAAAGAACAGCACGGCCAGCAGCGGGGAGAGTTTGGCCAGTCCGCCCAACCTGTCGATCGACGACGATCCGCCGCGACGTTCAATGAGGCCCGTTACCAGGAACAGGCTTGTCTGCACCGTGATGTGGTGGGCCACGTAGAAGACTGCCGCTCCCAGCCCCGTCACGGACGACACCGCCAAGCCGAACACCATGTAACCGATGTGGCTGACCAAGGTGAAGGAGAGCAGACGTTTGATGTCGCTCTGTGCCAGGGCACCGAGGATGCCCACCACCATCGTCAGCAGGGCCACCACCATAAGCGGGGTGTTGAGCGTGTCCCCCGGGAAGAGGAGCGTCTCCGTCCGGACCATGGCGTACACGCCCACTTTGGTCAGCAAGCCTGCGAAGACTGCCGTGACCGGTGCCGGGGCCGTCGGGTAGGAGTCCGGCAGCCAGAAGGACAGCGGGAAGACGGCTGCTTTGATCCCGAAGGCTACCAGGAGCATCACGTGCAGGAGGTTCTGGGTCCCCTGATCCAGCTCGGCCAGTTTGATGGCCAGGTCCGCCATGGTGATGGTGCCGGTGGCGCCGTAAATCATGGCGATGGCGATCAGGAACAGGACCGAGGAGACAACCGAGACCACCACGTAGGTGACGCCGGCGCGGATGCGTGGTCCGGTACCTCCCAGGGTCATCAGTACGTAGCTCGCGGTCAGGAGGATCTCGAAGCCCACGTAGAGGTTGAAGAGATCACCGGTGAGGAAGGCATTGGACACGCCGGCCACGAGGATCAAGTAGGTGGGGTGGAAGATCGAGACGGGAGCTTCCTGATCGCCGTCGGCCATGCCCTGGCCGGTTGCGTAAATCAAAACCGCGAGGCTCACCACCGTGGAGACCACCAGCATGAGTGAGGAGAACTGGTCCACCACCAGGACCACGCCCCACGGAGGCAGCCAACCGCCCAGCGTGACGGACGTCGTGCCGCCGTTCCACACGGAGAAGAGGAGGAAGGATTCCAGAATCAGTGTGAGGCTCAGGATCCCGATGCTGACGGCACGCTGCGCCGCAGTGTGCCGGATCAAGACGAACGCCAGTGCAGCGCCCAGGATGGGGAGAAGGACAGCAAGCGGTGACAGGTTAGCGAGATTCACGCGCTGCCTCCTTCCCGGCTCTTTGCCGTTTTGGGGGTTTCGGTTTCTTCCGGATCCAGGCGTTCCTCGGGGGTGGACGGCGTAATGGCGAACTCCGAGGTTTCCAAGGGAACGATTGCATCGTCTTCAGCGTCGTAGCTGGGTGTTTTGGCCACGCGGCGGTCTTCAACGTCATCCTGGATTTCGTCTTGCCGTGCCAGGGCCCAGGTGCGGTAGATGATGCCGAGCATGAAAGCCGTGACGGCGAAGGAGATGACGATCGACGTCAGGATCAAAGCCTGCGGCAGGGGGTCGTTGTAGGCCCCCGGATCTGTCTCTTTGCTGTACAAGGGAGCCAGGCCCGCGTAGCCGCCGGTCGCGAGGATGAGGATGTTGGTGGCATTTGCCAGCAGCATCAGGCCCAGCAGGACGCGCGTGAGGCTGCGTTCCAGGATGAGGTAGATCCCGCAGGCGTAGAGAACGCCCATGACGATCAGCAAGGTCAGGTTGATGCTCATGCGTTGCCCTTCCCTGCAGAGGCGGTCTCGGCGGCGTCTTCCTCGGCGATGGGGGCTCCCTTTCCTTCAAAGTGCTCGTCGATCTCGGCACCAAGGCTGCGGAGCACGTCCAGGGCCAGGCCCACCACCACGACGTACACGCCGATATCGAAGATGGTGGAGGTGACGAACTTGACGTCCCCGAACACCGGGAGCCAGAACTCGATGATGGCGCTCTGGAACACCTGGCCGCCAAGGAACAGCGGTACGACGCCGGACGCAGCCGCCGTGGCCAAGCCAGTTCCCAGGAGTGTTCCGGCGCTGACTGTCGCTGCCTCACTGAGTTCGAACCGGCCGCCGGCCAGATAACGAATGGTGAGGGCCAGGCCTGCTGTCAGGCCTCCCGCAAAACCGCCGCCCGGCAGGTTGTGCCCGGCCAAAAGCAGGTAGATCGAGAAGACAATCATGGAGTGGAAGATCAACCTGGTGACAACTTCGAAGATGATGGACCTGCGCTCGGGGGCCAGGGTACGGCCTGCCACAAGCCAGGCATCGCGTGTCACGTCGCTGAACTTCCGGGCGACGGCCAGCGTGGCACTGTCGCGGGAATCGCGCTCCACCCGCCGGCCCACACTGCCTTCGGGTACTGCCGCTGACGTGCGGATCCGGTCGCCCCGGCTGCGCACGAAGATCAAGCTGGCCACACCGGTGGCTGCAACGGCCAGCACCGAGATCTCACCGAACGTGTCCCATGCCCGGATGTCCACGAGGGTCACGTTGACGACGTTCAGTCCCCCGCCGCCTTCGTAGGCAAGCTTCGGGAACTCCAGGGAGACCGGCGTGGCTACCCGCGCACCCATCGCGAACATGGCAACGAAGATCATGGTGGCGCCGAAGGCTGCACCGATAATGACGCGGATAACCCGCAGCCTGCCGCCGGTGCGGTCCCTCAGCTCTGCAGGAAGGCTTCGCATGGCCAGCACGAAAGCAACCAGGACGATTGTTTCCACGAGCATCTGGGTCAAGGCGAGGTCAGGAGCGCCTTGGAGGGCGAAGACCAGGGCGATCCCGTAACCGGTGACGGACACCATGAGTACGGCGAGGAAACGTTTGTTGGCCCGGACGGCCGCAAGCGCACCCACCACAATGCCGATTCCCACAATCAGCTGGAGCGGCGAATTGGGATCGATGAAGTACACGTTGCCGGGCAACGGCTTGTTGGAAACGAGCAGTGCTGTCAGGGGAACCGCGAAAGCGACACTGAGGATGACCGTCAGGTAGAAGTACAGGGAACCACGCTGCGTGCGGCCGGTGATCCAGACCGCGACGTCGTCCAACGCGCCGATGGTGTGCTGGTAGGCGCGGTCGCCATCCACCCAGTCAGGGACAAATGCCTGTGCCCGGGACACGAAGTTGCGGCCGTAGAACATCGCCGCGCCCACCGCGAAGGTCAGTGCTGTCAGTCCCAAAGCGGGAGTGACGCCATGCCACAAAGCCAGGTGTCCGGCGTCGACGGCGTTTTCCTTGCCTGCGAAGAGCGCGGCGTAGGGCTGGATCCAAGCGTCCACGGGCACCGGCCAGACGCCGTAGGCGATTGACAGCGCGGCAAGGATGGCAGGGGCCGCGAGGAAAGCAGGCTTGATGGCTTTGAACGGGGTGCGTTCAATGCCGGGCTTCGTGGCGAATGCCCCCCACATGAACCGCGCGCTGTAAGCGAATGTGAGGATGGAGCCGATCACCAGCCCCACCAGGATCCAGATGCCCCAGGCCGGCGCATCGGGCTCGGTGGCGTAGTGCACGAACGTCTCGAACACCGACTCCTTGGCCACGAACCCGGCCAACGGCGGCACGCCGGCCATCGATGCCGCGGCGATGGCCGCCACCACCCCCAAAGCCCGGGAGGAGCGGAAAACACCGGATAGCTTGCGGATGTCTCGCGTGCCCGACTGGTGGTCGATGATGCCCACCACCAGGAACAACGTTGCCTTGAACAAACCATGGGCCAGCAACAGTGCGAGGCCCGCCAGAGCCGCGTCCGGGCGGCCGAGGCCAACCACCATGGTCAGGAAGCCGAGCTGGCTGACGGTGCCGTAGGCAAGGATGAGCTTGATGTCGGTCTGGCGCAGCGCCCGGTAGCCACCAATGAGCATGGTTGCCAGGCCCAGTCCGAGGACCACAGGCAGCCAGAACGCGGACTCGGCGAAACCGGGGGCGAGCCTGGCAACGATGTAGATGCCGGCCTTCACCATCGCCGCTGCGTGCAGGTATGCGCTCACGGGCGTGGGCGCCGCCATGGCGCCGGGCAGCCAGAAGTGGAACGGGACGAGGGCCGATTTGGTGATGGCACCAACCAGGACAAGCACGACGGCGGCGGTCACGGCATCCTGCATGGGGCCGCCCACGAGCTCCCCGGCTTGCTCGAGGATCGCCGAGATCCGGTAGGTTCCGGCTGCCTGGCCGAGGATGATGAGGCCCACGAGCATCGCCAGCCCGCCTGCGGTGGTGACCATCAATGCCTGCAGGGCCGAGCGGCGGGCTGCCAGCCTGGTCCGCGCGTAGCCGATCAGGAGGTAGGAGAGGATGGTGGTCAGTTCCCAGAAGATGAACAGCATCAGCAGGTCATCGGACGTCACCAAACCGAACATCGCGCCTGCAAAAGCCAGCAGTTGGGCACCGAATCCGCCAAGACTGTGGTCTGAATTCTTGAAGTACCGCGCGCAATAAACCAGCACCAGCGTGCCCACGCCAAGGATCAACAGCGACATCACCCAGGACAGGGCGTCCATCCTGAACGCGAATTCCAGTTTCAGGTCCGGAATCCAGGGGACAATCTCTTCTATGCCGCCGGCGGAATATACAGCGTCATGCTGAAGGACCAGCCAAATGAACGCGCCGGCAGGTATGGCGGCCAAGGCATAAAAGGCGTTCCTACCGAGTTTGCTGAATATCAAGGGCGCCACAGTTGCCGCTACAAAGGTGATGGCGAGAACTGTGATCAAAGGTGTCTCCGCAAAGTCAGGAATGAATTATCAAAAGTTGGAGCAGGCGGTACATACGTTGGGTTCAGTCTGTCTAGTTTATCAAGGCGAACCGACAGTTTTTCCCCTGCTCCGGATAGCATTCAGGCTATGAACGCGGCTGCAGTTCCCGAAACTTCCCCACCGTCGTCCGAGCTTGCCTCGGGTCCTGCCTCTTCCAAGAAAGGCCAAATACTGGCGTGGGCTGCATGGGACTGGGGTTCGGCTGCGTTCAACGCCGTGATGACCACTTTCGTGTTCACCGTGTACCTCACATCGAATGCTTTCGGCGGGGAAGATACTGCATCTGCTGCCCTTGGCACCGCCCTGGCCGTCGCCGGCCTCGCCATTGCCCTCCTTGCCCCGGTCACCGGCCAACGCTCGGATGCCGGAGGGCGCCGGAAGCTCTGGCTGGGCGTCAACACTGCAGCGACGGCAGTTCTGACCGCGTTGTGTTTCTTCGTGTTCCCGGAACCGGGTTTCCTTCTGCTGGGCGTCAGCCTGATCGCGCTGGGGAATGTCTTCTTCGAATTCGCAGGGGTCAACTACAACGCGATGCTCGCCCAGATCTCCACGCCCAGGAACATCGGCAAGGTCAGTGGCTTCGGGTGGGGCATGGGGTACCTCGGCGGGATTGTCGCCCTCCTGCTGGTCCTGCAACTGTTTGTCCAGCCGTCTTTCGAGTGGTTCGGTTCGTCCACGGAAGACTCCCTTAATATCCGCCTGGTGGCCGTCTTCTCGGCGTTGTGGTTCTTTGTCTTTGCCCTGCCGGTCCTCTTGACGGTGCCCGAAGTGCGGATTCGCAAGGACACTGCCTCGCTGGGCTTCTTCGCTTCATATCGCTTGCTGCTGCGGCGTATCGCAGCCATTTACCGCACCAGCCCGCACACGATCTTCTTCCTTCTCTCCAGCGCGATCTTCCGGGACGGGCTGGCCGCCGTCTTCACCTTTGGCGGGGTGATTGCCGCAGGCACGTTCGGCTTTGAACTGAAGGACGTCATCTTCTTCGCAATCTTCGGCAACGTGGTCGCAGCCGCCGGCGCCATCGTGGGCGGCTTCCTGGATGACAGGATCGGGCCCAAGGCCGTCATCGTCCTGTCGTTGATCGGGTTGCTCATCGCCGGAACGGTCATCCTGGTCCTCGGCAACGGGGACTATGATTTCTTCGGATACCAATGGGCCGGCTCCACCACCTTCTGGGTTTTCGGACTCCTCCTCTGCCTGTTCGTAGGACCGGCGCAATCGTCATCCCGGGCTTACCTTGCCAGGCTGGCTCCGGAGGGCGAATCGGGCGAACTTTTTGGTCTTTACGCCACTACGGGTCGGGCTGTCAGCTTCCTCGCTCCCAGTCTTTTCACCTTGTGCATCACAATCGCCGCTCCGTTTGTTGAAGAAGGTGGGGCCCAACGTTGGGGCATCCTCGGGATCATGGTGGTCCTGCTGGCAGGCCTGCTGGTGATCCTGCCGGTGAAGCCGCCGAGCAAGACCGCGATTGCCGTGGTCCCCAGCAAATAAAGGCCCGGCGGGAACCGGGCACGAATGCCGCTCCCAAGCGGACTATCGAAGATTTTCTACAGAGTTAAGGTTGAGAGATGAACGTGGAAGAGACCGAACTCCCGGGCCTCGGTGTCCGCAAGGACTTCGTCACAGCGTCGGGTCGTCGCATCGGCGTGGTTGAGCACCGTGAGGGTGAGACCGAACTTTTCGTTTCCACATGGGACGATCCTGACACTTGCCAGGCTTCCATCCCGCTGACGGCCGATGAAGCTGCAACCTTGGGCAACCTCCTTGGCGGACAGCACATTGCCATGCGGCTTGCGGAAGATCACAAGGAACTCCCGGGCATCATCACCCGGCAGTTCTCCATCAAGTCCAGTTCCCCCTTCGCCAACCAGCCCATGGGGAAGGCACAGATCAGGACGCGGAGCGGGGTTTCCATCGTCGCCCTCATGCGCGAAGGCGAGGTGATCCCGTCACCGTCACCCGAAGACGTCCTTCATCCCGGTGATTTGCTCGTAGCGGTCGGCACGCAGGAAGGCCTTGACCTGGCCGCCGCCATCTTCCGTAACGGCTGACCCGCATGGATCCTTTAGCAGTGACCCTGGTGGAACTGGGCGCCGTAGTCTTCTGCCTGGGCCTGCTTGCCAGGTTGGCCGGCAGGATCGGCATGTCCCCGATTCCGCTGTACTTGGTTGGCGGACTGGCCTTTGGGGCAGGCGGACTGGTGGATTTGGATGGCCTGCATGAGTTCGCGCACCTGTCCGGCGAGATCGGGGTGATCCTGCTCCTGCTGATGCTCGGGCTGGAATACACCGCTTCCGAACTGGTCACCGGACTCAAGCGCTCATGGCAAGCCGGAATTATGGACCTTGTCCTCAACTTCATCCCCGGCGCGGGCATCGCCATGCTCCTTGGTTGGGGACTGGTGGGGGCAATCGTGATGGGCGGCGTCACCTACATTTCGTCCTCGGGCATCGCCGCGAAGGTCATTACGGACCTTGGCCGGATCGGTAACCGTGAAACACCCGTGGTGTTGTCGATCCTTGTTTTCGAGGACCTCGCCATGGCCGTCTACCTCCCGATCCTCACCGCCATCCTTGCCGGCGTCGGCTTCCTCGGCGGGCTGCAGACCGTGGGCATAGCACTGGCTGTTGTCACGGTGGTCCTGGTGGTGGCGCTGCGGCACGGACATCGGGTGTCGAAGGCGATCCACAGCGAGAACTCCGAGGTGTTCCTGCTCAACGTCCTCGGCCTGGCGCTCCTGGTTGCGGGTTTGGCCTCAGCGCTGCAGGTCTCGGCCGCAGTGGGTGCCTTCATGCTGGGCATCGCCATCTCCGGCGCAACCGCCCACAACGCCACCCGCATCCTGGAACCCCTGCGGGACCTTTTCGCGGCCATTTTCTTCGTAGCGTTCGGGCTCAACACCGATCCGGCATCTATTCCGCCGGTCCTCGGCTGGGCGCTTGTCCTGGCGATCCTCACAGCCGCAACCAAGGTGGTTACCGGCGTCTGGGCAGCCAAGCGCGCGGGTATCGCAGTTCCCGGTCGTTTCAGGGCAGGGGCGGCCTTGATTGCCCGCGGCGAATTCTCGATCGTCATTGCCGGGCTTGCCCTTGCGTCCGGCGCCGTTCCAGGCGAGCTCGCGGCTCTCGCAACGGCTTACGTGCTCATTATGGCCATCCTGGGCCCACTCGCGGCCCGGTTCGTGGAGCCCTTGGTCAAGATGATCCGCAAGAGCCCCAAGGCTCCTCCCCGGAGAACCGAGCCCACCCCCGTCTAAGCCCTCCCTCACCGAGGGGTGAGTTCTCGGCACTAAGCCCTCACCTAAACCCCGAGAACTAACCCCTCGGGGACCACCCTTTGCGGATCAGGGCATCCCGTACACGTCTTGCCGCGGCATCATAGCCACCGGACCGGATGTGCTGTGCCGTCACCGTTATGGATGTCCATCCGTTTTCGGCCAGGGCTTCGTCCCGGCGAATATCGGATTCTTTCTGCTCGGCAGTCAGGTGATGTCCGCCGTCGTAATGGGCAGCCACCCTGAACTCCCGAAAGGCGAGGTCGGGCCACGCTATTTCCCGCCCCTCCGGAGTGCACACCACATAACTGAGCACCGGTTCGGGGAGGAATGCACGGCCCAGGGCCAGGCGAAGCTTGGTCTCGGGCACGGAATCGGCACCTACCCTCGCGAGTTCCAAAGCAGCCCGGGCCTTGCGAATTCCCCGCTGACCGGCGTTTGCTTCGATCTGCGCAGCCAAGTCGGCGAGCGAACACAGGGCGGTGCGGTTGTGTCCAAAACTCCTGGTCTGGCTGCAGACAAAATGGTCGGCCGCCGCCACCAGGTCTTCCAACGGCAGGACGTTTGCCAGGTCCAACCACGTACGCGCCGGGGTGGTCAGCTGCACGCCGTCCAGCTCGCAAACATCCGCGTCGGGCAGGACCATCCGATGCCCGCGGACTCCACGCCGTTGCGGCCGGTGCGTTCCATCACGCCGGGACAGGTGCACCAGGAAGCTGCGCTGGGTGGTCAATGGCAACGGACACAGCCACAACTTGGCAGCAGTTTCACGAACACAAACGGTCCCCTCACAGACCGACGTCAGAACGCGTGCTGTGTGCCGGATGTCCTGGGTTTGGCCCCACGGAACCCGGATGCCCCGGCTGGGAACCAGCAAGTCACTGGCCCACGCTCGGTGCTCGGGAACGCCTGCATCCCTCTGCTGGGACAACGTGAACGAACGTCCTTGGATGTCGAAAGGCAGGGCCGCAGGTTTCCTCATGAACCATTTTTGGCACGACAAAGGCGCCTCAGATGGGCCCCGAACGGGTTACCCACAGTGTGGAGGAGCAGTCCCGGCCAGATCCCTCCACCGAGGGGTGAGTTCCCGGCACTAAGCCCCCACCTAAGCGCCGGGAGCTAACCCCTCGGCGGGCGGGAACAGCTAAATGGACGTCCTGTGGAAGTTCAGGTGGCTGCGGCTGGCGGTCGGGCCACGCTGGCCTTGGTAGCGGTTGCCGTACTCGCCGGACCCATAGGGGTGCTCCGCTGCCGACGTGAGCCGGAAGAAGCACAACTGGCCGATCTTCATCCCGGGCCAGAGCTTGATGGGCAGGGTTGCCACGTTGGACAGCTCCAGCGTGACGTGGCCGGAGAATCCCGGGTCAATGAACCCGGCGGTGGAGTGGGTCAAAAGACCAAGCCGGCCGAGGGAGGACTTTCCCTCCAGCCGCGCCGCGATGTCATCCGGAAGGCTCACGGTTTCATACGTGGAACCGAGGACGAATTCACCCGGGTGCAGGATGAACGGCTCGTCGCCCTCGACCTCCACCAGGCGGGTCAGCTCGGGCTGCTCCTCGGCGGGGTCGATGTGGGCGTATTTGTGGTTGTCGAACAGCCGGAAAAAGCGATCAATCCGCACGTCCACGGAAGACGGCTGAACCATCGCGGGATCGTACGGTTCAAGGACAATCCGTTGGGAGTCAATTTCGGCACGAATATCGCGGTCAGAGATCAGCACAGCATCAAAAATACAGTATTGATTGTTCCGGCTCCCGTGGGACGATAGTTCCCGGACAAGTTAAGCCGCGCCCGTGGTTTGGGGGCAACGAGCATTCGCGGGGTAATTGTGGGGAAATGGGCAGCGCCCGCGGCTATGGTCGTGGCCGGAACAGTGGCATTGGTCATAGTCGGATCCAGCCAGCTGCTTCCGGCGACGGAATCCACGCCGGGGGGCGGGACCACCCCCTCCAGCAGCGCACCTTCCGCTTTCCAGGCTCCCGAACCAAGTACGACGCCGGCACCCTCACCTGCGGTGGACACGCCCGCGGTTGGCGGGGATTCCACGTCCACCCCGGCGACGGACCCGGGATCGATTCCGGCACCTGCAGGGCCAACCCGGCCAGTCGCCGTCGAGCCGACCATTGAGAGTCCGCCGCCGGTGCCGACGATCGGACCGTCATGGGGTCCGGACGCCCCGGGCACGGTTGGCACGCCATCAGAGAGCGCAGGGGCGGGTGCCTCTGGACCGGCACCGAGCGAACCGTCCGCGTCCGCAGTCCCGACGCCGACTGCACCCGCCGCTGGACCCGGACCTTCCGCGCCGCCGTCGGCAGCGCCCACCGCAACGGTGACCCCGTCACCCAAGCCCACCGCCACGGTGGCCCCAACAGCAGCGCCCACTGCAACGGCCAGCCCGTCGGCAACAGCCATTCCGTCACCCAAGCCCACCGCCACCCCGACCCCCACCAAGGCAACGGGACCCAGCGCAACTCCAACGCCGACGCCGACGCCGACCGGCACAGCCACAACTCAGACAAGCGCTCCAACACCGTTCCCCGGCAAGACCCCCAGCGGCGACGCCAACGCTGACAACGGCGCCCTCGCTCTGCTTCCCGACAGTAATTCGGCCGCGATCCTCACTGTTTTCAACTCCATCAACAGCTACCGGGCTTCCCTCGGCCTGGCCCCGGTGAAGTACCACGCAACCGTGGCAGGCCTCGCGCAGGAGTGGTCCAACAACATTGCCAGCCGGGAAGTGATCCAGCACAGGGCCAACTTCTGGACGGATCCCCGCGCCTTGAACCCAAACAACGGTGCCGGCGAGGTGATCGCCGTCCGTTGGGACCGCGACGCCGCACAGTTGGTGGAGTGGTGGAAGGGTTCTCCCGGCCACGATGCCGTATTGAGGGATCCCCGGTTCAACGTGATCGGCATCGGCATCACGTACACCGACGGTAACTGGCAGACCACGCCCAACCGCTTCACCATGTGGGGCGTGGTCAACTTCTTCGGCTACACCACGTTGCCGTCGGGGACGGTGACCAAACCGGGCGGAACAGGCACGCCTCCGGGAACGGTCACCCCTCCGGCTGATCCGGTGGCCGCCTGCGAACCCGGCGATAAATACCAGCCGCCCACGGTGGACCTGAAGTCAGCCGCCATCCGCAGCGGAGCGGACCTCGTGTCTGTCGCAGCCGACGGTTCGGTGTACTCGTACCCCTCCCTGGGCAACGCCAAGTACGGTGCGGCCCGGAAGATCGCCCAGGGTTTCACCGGGCTCAAGGAACTCTTCGTTTCGGACTGGGACCGTGACGGGGTGTTCGACCTCATCGCCCAGCGGACGGATGGACAGCTCCTGGTGTACCCCGGCAGGGCTTCGGGCGGGTTCGGCTCGCCCGGCGTCCTGGGCCATGGGTGGCAATCGCTGACCCTCGCGGTGGGTCAGTGGTGCGCGACCAACCGCCTGCCCCAGATCGTGGCCATGGACGGTTCGGGCGGGTTGTGGCTCTACAAGAACTCCGGCATGACGTACATCCGAAGCCAGGCCGCCATCGCCACAGGCAATCCTGCGGTGCGGCTCAGCATGGTGGACTACAACGCCGATGGTTTCCAGGACCTGCTCACGGTGGAGGCCAGCGGTTACCTTCGCCTGTACCGCGGCAGCGGGCTGGCCACTCCGCGCCAGGAAGCACGGCCGATTGTCGGTGCGGCCTGGACCGACTACACCGGCTTGCGTTCCCTTCAGGGAGTGGACGGGCCCGGCAGCACGGGCGTCGCGGGCTTGGGCACGAACGGCGTTCTGGAGTACTGGGACCTCACCTCGGGACGACTCACAACGCCAGTGTCCGTGGGCGGCGGCTGGACCGGCTTCAAACTGGCGCAGTAGCAAGCCTGCGCAGTAGCAGACCGGCGCAGCCAGCCGGGGCCGGGCCGGCAACGAACGTCAGGCGGCAGGGCGCGATTCGATCACTGCCTTAAGCTGTTCCAGCTGTGCAACCTCGGCCTCCATGGTTTTTTGGACCATGCCAACCATCAGCTTTTGCAGGCCTTTGGGGTGGTATTCGAGGGCAAACCGTAGGCGCGTTGCAGCCCCCTCGGTGCTGAGGTAGTAGCCGCCCGTGGGGCGTGCGGGTCCGGCGATGACTTCGAAACGGACTTCCGCTCCGGGCCGCGCGTCAGTGATCCGGAAGTCTGCGGCGATCGACCGGCCGCCGGGGCCTGTCAGCGTCTGCTGGTACACGGCACCTTTTTGGCCGCGCTCCCCTGATTGCAGCGAAATGCTGCGCACGCCGGAACGCCAGAGGGAATTGTTAAGGCCATCCATGAGGAACCCGTAAACGGTCATGGCGTCCCTGTTGATCACCACTTCATAGGCTGCGAGTGCCACGGAAACTTCTTTCGGCGTACGGTCGAATGGTCGTAGCCCGGTTCCCCATACACTGCAGCTAACACCTTCAGAATAATCAGCCGGACCTGCCTCCAACACGCACTCGGGCGAGCCTTGATCGAATGGTTACCTGACATGGCACCCCGGGGCGCGGTAGAGTGCGTGCCGCTGGCAAAAATAGATGTTGGGGGAAACATGCAGCTTCACGATCACCGCGCTCGGGCGGCAATAGTACGACGACGGCTGGTCGGGCTGGCTGCCGGCCTCGCCGTGGTGGCGGGCAGCGCAGCAGTCGCCGCACCGGCAGACGCAACGGCCGCCGCATCGGCAAGTGCAGCCCACATGACCCCGGCGCGGGTGGGTGCAATGCCCAACGCCGCACCGCCGTCGTCGGTTGCCAAGGCCGCCCTGCCCGCCACCGTGAACCCGCTGCCAAGCGTGGACCCCATCAGCGACCCCGCGAGTTTCTCCGTGCTGGTGAACAAGTCCCGTCCGCTGAACCCCGCAAGCTACGCGCCGGGTGACCTCATCAATGCGCGCGGCTCAGGGCAGTACCTAAGGGCCGAAGCAGCGGCGTGGCTGAACGGCCTGTTCCAAGGGGCAGCGGACGCGGGCACGGGCGGGCTGTCGATCGTGAGCGGCTACCGGTCCTACGCCCAACAGCAGCAGGTCTATGCCTACTACGTCAGCATCTACGGCCAGGCATATGCGGACACCATTTCCGCGAGGCCGGGCTACAGCGAGCACCAGACCGGCCTGGCGGTGGACGTCGGCAACCAGAACGGTTCCTGCGGCCTGAGCACGTGTTTCGGGGACACCGTGGCCGGACGGTGGGTGGCTGCCAACGCGCACAAGTACGGTTTCATAGTGCGCTACCCCAACGGCTACACCGGAACCACGGGCTACAGCTACGAACCGTGGCATTTGCGGTACGTGGGAGTGGCACTGGCGACGGACATGAACCGCCGCGGCTACGCCACCATGGAGCAGTACTTTGCGGGCAACCCGGCCGCTGCCGCCAGCATCAAGTCCGGAGCGGACCTGGTGGCTGCCGATTCTTCCGGCCGCTTGCTGCGTTACCCGGCGACGGCGGTGGGCAGCTACGCGGCGCCGGTTCAGATCGGCTCGGGCTGGACGGGGCTGAAACAAGGCTTCGTGGTGGACTGGGACATTGACGGTGTGTACGACATCCTGGCCCAGTGGAACAACGGTGTCCTGGGCGTCTACCGGGGACTTCCCGGAGGTGGCTTCGCCGGGCAGGTTGTGGTGGGCAACGGCGGTTGGGACCGCATGACCATCACCGTGGGCAAGTGGTCGCACGCCCATCCCCGGCCTTCCGTGGTTGGATACTTCCCCGACGGCGTCCTGCGCTATTACCCCAACACGTTCGGTGGAGCACTCAGCGGCCCGCAGGTCATCGGCACGGGGTGGAACGGCCTCGAACTCACCATGGCCGACTGGGAGGGCGATGGCGCCAACGACATCATTGCCCGCAGGTCATCGGGAGCACTCATCAACTATCGCGGTGATGGCTGGGCCGGTTTTTACGGGCCGGCGATGACGGTCGGCACCGGGTGGCAATACATGCGGGTTCTGACGCCGAGCTTTGGTCTGACAGGCGCGGGAACGCGGGGCATCACGGCCCAGACCATGGAAGGCAACCTGTACAACTACGGACTGGGCCGCGGGCAGTGGACGACGTATGCACAGGTCGGCTCCGGGTGGAACAGCCTGAAGCTCTTCAAGTAGCTCGCGCTTCTGTCCGGAACAGCTCGTGAACTGCGCTAAGCTGGGATTCGCTCCGGTCACCAACCGGGACGAATGCGGGCGTAGCTCAATGGTAGAGCGCTAGCTTCCCAAGCTCGATACGCGGGTTCGATTCCCGTCGCCCGCTCAGACGAAGACCCCTTGCCTGTGGTTCCACGGGCAAGGGGTCTTTTCTTGTGCCGCCCCGAGCCTAAAATCGTAGGTACATCACCTACCCGGGAGGTCCCCCATGACTCTCACCGACGATGCTGGGGCGGGTCCGCTCGCCGTCATCCACCGCCTGTTGGAAGCCACGAACAAACACGATCTGGAAAGCCTGGCGGAGTGCTTCGCTCCGGGCTACGTCAACGAAACCCCGGCCCACCCCACCCGCGGATTCACGGGCCGCGACACTATCCGCAGCAACTGGGAGCAGCTCTTCACCGGAGTTCCGGACATCAAGGTCCGCATGGTCTCGCACAGTGTTTCCGCAGACCAGGTGTGGACGGAACTGCACATGCAGGGTGCCTGGCGCGACGGAACACCCCACGAGCTGACGGGTGTAGTGATCTTCGGTGTGGAAGAGCATGCCATCAACAGCGCCCGCTTCTATATGGAGCCTGTGGAGCATCTCCCCCGCGTCGTCGACACCGCGGACAGGGTCAGTCACCGGGTCACGCATGGCCGGCCGGCAACCCGGGAAGCACCGGCTGAAGCGGCACGGTAATCCACCGACGCCGGCCAGGCCTCAGGCGGTCTGTGTCCTCTCCACGATCCGCACCACGCGGCGACGGTCGCGCAGGTCCACTTTCAGCTGCAGGGAGGACCGGCGGGCGAGGACGACGGCGACCACCGCGGCTGCCGTTGCCGGAACGCCGCCTGCTATCAGGATGCCCAGCTGCGGCCCGAGGTGTTCGGCGAGCCAGCCCATCACCGGACCGCCAATTGCCTGGCCGCCAATGAGCACCACCAGGTAGAGGCTCATGACGCGACCCCGGATGCCCATGTTCGAACTTGTCTGGACCATTTGGTTGGCGGCAGTCAGGAACATGAGGCACCAGAACCCTGCAAGGACCATGGCCACGCAGAACCACACCATGGAGGGCATAGCCGCCGACAGGACCAGCATCAGTCCGTAGAGGCCCGCGGATACCACCACCGAACGCAGCCGGAGCTGGCGACGGCGCGCTGACGCCACTGCCCCCGTCAGCGCACCGAGCGCAACCATGGCGTTCAGCAGGCCGTAGCCTCCGGCACCGGCGTCGTACACGTGGTCCGCGAACGCGGCCAGCAGCACGGGCAGGCTCATCGCGAAAACCGCCACGAACCCGGCCATCAACCACGGCCAGTAGATGGTCGGCTTGCTGAGCGCGTAGTTCAGTCCTTCGCGCAGCATGCCCTTCCGGCGGGGCGTGGGCTGGCTGATGTGGAGCTGATCCTTGCGCAGGATGAAGAGCATGGTCGCCGTGGAACAGCACGCCACGGCGTTCCCGGCGAAGGCCCAACCGGCTCCGACGGCGGTCAGGAGCCAGCCTGCCAGGGCCGGACCAATCAGCCCGCCCAATTGGAACGTTGTGGAGTTCACGCTGATGGCGTTGCGCAAGTACTTGGGACCGACCAGCTCGTTGACGAACACTTGGCGTGCGGGCTGGTCCAGCACGGTCACGAAGCCCAACAGGAGCGCGATCACGTAGACGTGCCACACCTCCACCACGCGCGTCAGGGAGAGGGCCGCCAGCGCTGCCGCCAGGATCGCGGCCGCGGACTGGCAGATGATCAGGATCTTCCGTTTAGCGAAGCGGTCGGCAATCATCCCGCCCCACGGTCCCAGGAACAGCGACGGCAGGAACTGCAGGGCCACGGTTATTCCGACGGCGGTGACGGAGCCGGAGAGTTGAAGCACCATCCAGTCCTGCGCGATGCGCTGCATCCACACAGCGATGACGGCAATGAAGTGGCCGATGGCGAAGATCCGGAAGTTGGGAACCTTCAGTGAAATGAATGTGTGCCGCCAGGGCAGTTTCTCGCTCACGACGGCGAGTGGCTGGGTGGCGGTGTCCGGCTTGTTTGTGCCCGGCTGGTTCGTGACCGGCATGGGACCAGCGGAGAGGGAATCGACGACGGGCTGGCTGACGTTTGCCGCAGAAGGCGGAGGGGGTGCCAAAGGAAGTCCTCGGATCAGGGGTTTTAGTGGAATGCCATTAACGCTAGGGTTGCCAACAGTAATTGTGGAAGCGTATTGCGGTGATAACTAAGATTGCGGATCGCAATGGGGCGTCCGCCACTCCGCCTTCCGCCAGGCCTCGAGGAGTTCCGTGTTTGAACCTGTCCAGCTCCGTTCTTTCCTCGCCGTGGCGGAAACGCTGAGCTTCACCAAGGCCGCAGAACGCTTGGGCCTGGCGCAACCCACCGTGAGCCAGCACGTCCGCAAGCTTGAGACCGCCGCGAAGCGCGTGCTGGTGGCCAGGGATACCCGCGAAGTCCGACTGACCGACAACGGTGACGCCATGGCCGGGTTTGCACGCAACATCCTGGCAGCACACGACTCCGCTGCCCGATATTTTTCAGGCTCGGCGATGAGGGGCCGCCTGCGCTTCGGAACCGCTGACGACCTGGCCATCACCGGCCTGCCCCGTATCCTCCGCGAGTTCAGGCAGCTTTACCCGCAGATCAACCTGGAACTCACGGTGAGCCAGAGCGACCAGCTGTACAAGCGCCTCAACGCCGGGCAACTGGATCTGGTGTTCGTCAAATGGGTGGCAGGCGCCAAGGACGGGACGGTGGTCCGGCATGACAACTTCGCCTGGGTGGGCCTTGAGCAGACTGTCCTGGAACCGGGTGCTCCGGTACCGCTGATCGCCTACCCCGCTCCGAGCCTGAGCCGGAAGCTTGCGATTGACGCGTTGGAGGCGGCAGGCCGGACCTGGCGTATCACGTGCAGCACCAAGCAGATCAGCGGCGTCCTCGCAGCGGTGCGGGCCGGCATCGGAGTAGCCGTCATGCCCGCTTCCCTGGTTCCGGAAGACCTGAAAGTCATCACCCAACGCTTCGGGCTGCCACCGGTGGGGGACGTCGACTTCACGTTGATCCGGAATCCCTTGGCCAACGCAGAAGTCATTGATGCACTGACCCAGGCGATCATGGGCAGAACGCTGAACAAGTCCACATAGCAGTCAGGCCTATCCCGGTAAGCGCATTCCCGGTAATCTTGGCCGATGATCGACCTCACTACGCTGGCGGACCTCACGCCCGGCATCTGTTCCGTCACGCTCCGCTCCGCAAGTATCGAAGAGGTGGTCAGCGTTGCCTCCGAGGCGGGACTGGCGGGCATCGAGTGGGGAACGGATGCGCATGTCACCGATACCGCTTCCGCGGAGAAGGCCCGGGAGGCCTCGGAGGAAGCCGGCCTGACCGCGCTTTCCCTCGGCTCCTACTATCGCGCGGGCTCGTTCGGGGACTTCGAGCAGGAGCTCAAGCTTGCGGAGATCCTGGGCGCACCGAGGATCCGGATCTGGGCAGGCGGGTCGGGCTCAGCCGACGCGGACGCCGAACTCCGGGACGCCGTCATCCGTGATGCCCGGCGGGTTGCAGGGCTCGCTGCCGAACGCGGAATCTCCATCGCTTTTGAGTACCACGCCAACACCCTCACCGACTCCCCCGAGGCCACCCTTGACCTCTTGGATCGCGTCGGCCAAGGCAACGTGGGCACTTACTGGCAGCCCGCCGTCGGGCTTTCCGATCAACAAGCCCTGGAGTCGCTCCACAAGGTCCTGCCCCACGTGGTGGGCGTCCATTGCTTCTCCTGGGGTCCGGAAGCTGAACGCCAACCCCTGCGGTCACGGAAGCAGCTGTGGCAGGCAGTCTCCGATGTGCTGAGGGGCAATGGGAAAGACATGGACGTAATGATCGAATTCGTCGCGGACGACCTCCCGGAAAACGTGCTCAACGACGCCACGTTCCTGCACAGCATCGCCCTCGGCGAGGACTAAGCCCGGGCACAGCCGCCGAGCCGGCATACCAGGATGGACACTGGCCCTGAACCTCGGTCACTCGGTGGGACGCCTTAACCCAATTGCCGACATCGTGAGATCTGCATGCCGATATTCTCTGGATGGCGTCCATGACGCGGTCTATGTTCTGGGAGAAAATCGGCTCATGATGTGCCACCCGGTTCCTTATGCCACGGACCACGCCCACGTCCCGGGCTAACCCTCGTACAGCGGCCGATGTTCCTTCGCTTTCGGGCACGTTCGGGAACACCGTGGTCAGCAAAGGATTCCAGATCGCTGTGTCGTACCGGCTGGAAAGCATTTGTTCCCAGAATACGAACTTGAGCTCTGGGATAACTTTGCCTGTTGTGGGGTTCCGGGAAGCTGCCTGCTGAACATCCCTGCGAGGCTCGTAGCGCCCGTGCTTTTGGGGGACGCTGTACAAAAAACGGTTGTCCCAGGGCCATCTCTCCAGGTACGTCCGCGTAAGTGCTTCGTGGATGGCGTTCCGAAGCACTACCTCAAACAAGTGCAACGGCAGCAGCAGTGCCGAAGCCAGCTCGGCGTTCCACTCGTACAAGTTGATGGCGTCATCGTGGCTGGCGCCTCTGCTTTGCGCCGCACGGTCAAAAGCTGTCAGTCGGGCAGGGGTGATGGCCCTGCGTATCTCGGCGTACTGCAATTGACCGGACCCGCCTATCTCGGTAGTGTCTTGCGTACACGCTTCGGGTTTTGAGGGCGAAAGCCTACGCTCGGAGATAAAAGAGATTGAGAAAATGCCACCCGATCGGGTGGCATTTTTCATGCTATCGACGCGCTCCATTCGGACCCAATCCGGCTCAGGCGCCTGTTGAAAACCGGGCACAGCCGCCGAGTTCGCCGCAACGCTGCGGTTCGTGGGAAAGCTTGGGGTGTCACTGCAGGTTTCCGGCGAACGCGGCGAAAAGCATCGCCCGGCCGACCTCAGGCGGGGTCGCCGGCAGGGACCTCAGTACTGCGTCGAAGCTTGACGGACCCCGTGACAGAGCCGCCTTCCGTTGCTCCGGCAGCCAGGCGGCCGATCTCCTCCAACGGCAGGAACACGGTGGACAGGGCCGGACGGAAGTCGCGGAGGGTTTCAATGTCGTCGAACCCGGCAATGGTGGCGTCCCTCGGGATCCATACCCCCTTGGAACGGAGGGCCGCGGTAACGCCAATGGCCATGACGTCGTTGACAGCGAAAATGCAGAGGCGGTCCTTGGCTGAGGTGATCCGTTCGGCCAACGCCAGCCCGGCGTCGTAACCACCTGCACGGTTGAAGCCGGTCCGGATAACCTCGGCGGCAGGCCTGCCGGCTTCCGCAAGTCCACGCTGGAATCCGCGGACACGGTCGTCCGAGGTAAAGAGCCCTTCCGGTCCCGCCACCACCACGAACCCAGCGTCGTGGGAGTCTGCAAGTTCCCGGGCCAGATCGGCAGCGAGTTCTTCGTTGGGTACCTCCACTACGCGGTAGCCCTCGGTTGTTGAAGCACCCACCACTGGATGGCCGACCACCCCTACATGGCCACCGTTGCGGCAATAGCGGTCCAATTCCGCGGCGAGCCCGGCATTGGCCAGAGCGTCTTCGTCCCGGGCAGAGCGTGAACCGGCGATCACGATCGAATCAGCCCGCCGCGCCGCAAACGCGGCCACGGCTTCACGTTCTTCTGCGGGCGATCCGGAGGTGCTGGCCAACAGGACCATGCGGTTTTGCTCGCGGGCCGCACCCTGTACTCCTCGGGCAATCGCCGAGAAATAGGGGTCGGCGATGTCGTGCACGATGAGGCCGATCAAACCCGAGCTGGACTTGGCCAGCGCCTGGGCCTGCGCGTTGGGGACATAACCGAGCTTGTCCGCAGCCTGGCGGACCCGGTCGGCGATGTCCTCTGCCGGCTTGCGGGAGGATCCATTCAGGACGCGCGATGCCGTTGCCAGGGAAACCCCTGCCAGGCGCGCTACTTCGCTCAGTGTGCTGGCGGCCACAACGGCCCTCCTTCTCTGCGTGCACCCGGGACTGGCGCTAGGGAAATTATGGCAGCATTCCTCCAATTCCGGGAAAGCGCTTGCCAAGCAGCCACGCCATAAGGCATCATCGATTCAGTGGGAATGCGCTTTCCCATCCTGCAGACATCCACTGCCCGCACCGTCGCGGCAGGCAACTTTAGGCACTTGGAGAAAACATGGGCTTCGAAACAAAGACGATCCGCATCGCCATGAACGGCATCACCGGCCGAATGGGATACCGCCAGCACTTGCTGCGTTCCATCCTCCCCATTCGTGACGCGGGCGGCTTCACCCTGGAGGACGGCACCAAGGTCCAGGTGGAGCCCATCCTTGTGGGCCGAAACGAAGCCAAGATCCGTGAACTCGCCGAGCTGCACAAGGTTTCCGAGTGGACAACGGACCTCGATGCCGTGATCAACGATCCCACCGTGGACATCATCTTCGATGCCTCCATGACCAGCCTCCGCGCAGCCACACTGAAGAAGGCCATGCAGGCCGGCAAGCACACCTTCACTGAAAAGCCCACGGCCGAGACGCTTGAAGAAGCCATCGAACTGGCCAGGATCGGCAAGGAAGCCGGCGTCACCGCAGGCGTCGTCCACGACAAGCTGTACCTCCCGGGACTGGTGAAGCTGCGCCGCCTGGTTGATGAAGGGTTCTTTGGCCGCATCCTCTCCATCCGCGGCGAGTTCGGCTACTGGGTCTTTGAAGGTGACGTTCAGGCGGCACAGCGCCCGTCCTGGAACTACCGCAAGGAAGACGGCGGTGGAATGACCACGGACATGTTCTGCCACTGGAACTACGTCCTTGAAGGCATCATCGGCAAGGTCAAGAGCGTCAACGCCAAGACAGCCACGCACATCCCCACCCGCTGGGACGAAGCCGGCAAGGAGTACAAGGCAACGGCTGATGACGCTTCCTACGGCATCTTCGAGCTGGAGACCCCGGGCGGCGACGACGTCATCGGCCAGATCAACTCTTCCTGGGCCGTGCGCGTGTACCGCGACGAACTGGTCGAGTTCCAGATCGACGGCACGCACGGCTCCGCCGTCGCCGGCCTGAACAAGTGCGTCGCGCAGCAGCGCGCCCACACCCCCAAGCCCGTCTGGAACCCGGACCTGCCCGTCACCGAGTCCTTCCGCGACCAGTGGCAGGAAGTTCCCGCCAACGCCGACCTGGACAACGGCTTCAAGTTGCAGTGGGAAGAATTCCTGCGCGACGTCGTCGCCGGCCGTGAGCACCGTTTCGGCCTGCTTTCCGCGGCCCGCGGAGTGCAGCTGGCCGAACTCGGCCTTCAGTCCTCGGCCGAGCGCCGCACCATCGACATCCCGGAGATCAGCCTCTAATGACGTCCCTTATCCTCCCCACCGACGACGGCGGTACCCGCGAATACCGCCTTCAGGCGGCCACCACATGGGCCAAACCCGCTGCTCCCCTGACCGCACGGCGCGCTTATGCCGCAGCCCACGTCATCCCCGAGGTCGCTGCTGACAACACCCCCGGCGCCCCGGCCCAGCTCGACTGGGAAGCCACGCTCGCCTACCGGCATGAACTATGGTCCTACGGCCTGGGCGTTGCCGATGCCATGGACACCGCTCAACGCGGCATGGGCCTGGACTGGGCCGCAACCCAGCAACTGATCAAGCGCACCGGAGCCGAGGCCGCCTCGGTGGTGGGCGGCAACAACGCCGCAATCGCCGGAAAGTCCGTGCGTGACCTCGTTTCCTGCGGTGCGGGCACCGATCAGCTGGACATAGCAGCCCTCCCGGACGGCGCAGCCGGCATCAAAGCCGTGATCGAGGCCTACCGCGAGCAGATCGCCGTCGTCAGCGAAGCCGGTCCCAAGGTGATCCTGATGGCATCCCGCGCGCTGGCCAAAGTGGCCACCAGCGCGGACGATTACCTGCACGTCTACTCCACGCTCCTCCAGGAAGTCGAACAGCCGGTCATCCTGCACTGGTTGGGCACCATGTTCGATCCCGCACTGGCCGGCTATTGGGGATCGGACGACGTTTCCGTGGCTACCGACACGTTCCTCAGCCTGATCCGTGAACACGCGGACAAGGTGGACGGCGTGAAGGTTTCCCTGCTGGATGCTTCCCATGAGGTTGGCCTCCGCGCAGCCCTTCCGGAAGGCGTGCGCCTCTACACGGGCGACGACTTCAACTACCCGGAACTGATCGACGGCGACGCCACCCACCACTCGGACGCGCTGCTGGGCATCTTCGCGGCCATCTATCCGGCCGCGTCGGTCGCCCTCCAGAAGTACGACGCCGGCAACGGTGCAGAGGGGCGCGCCATCCTTGATTCGACGCGTGAGCTGGGAAAGCACATCTTCAGCGCACCGACGTTCTACTACAAGACCGGAATCGCCTTCCTGTCCTGGCTCAACGGCAGACAGCCCGGCTTCCAGATGGTGGGCGGACTGCACTCCGGCCGTTCCGTGCTGCACCTCTCGAAGACCTTCGAGCTGGCAGACAAGGCCGGGCTCTTGAAGGACCCGTCGCTGGCAGCTTTCCGTATGTCCGATTACCTGCGGATCAACGGGGTGGCCGCATGAGCGACTTCTCGCGTCTTTCCCTCAACAGCGCCACCACCAAGAAGTGGACGCTCGCGGAAGCAGTCGACGGTTGCGCACGGGCGGGCATCCCGGCCATCGGCCCTTGGCGTGACCGCGTTGCGGAAGCGGGCCTGGACAAGGCAGCCAAGCTGATCAAGGACGCCGGCCTTCGGGTCTCATCACTGTGCCGCGGCGGTTTCCTCACGGCAGCCGATCCCGAGGGCCAGGCAGCAGCACTTGCCGACAACTTTGAGGCTGTCCGCGAGGCCGTGGCGCTGGATACCCGGGAGCTGTTCCTGGTGGTCGGCGGACTCGCACCCAAGGAGAAGGATGTTGTGGCTGCCCGCCAGCGCGTCGCGGACCGGCTCGAGGAACTGGTTCCCTTCGCCTCGGAAAACGGCGTGCGCCTGGTGCTGGAACCCCTGCACCCCATGTACGCAGCGGACCGGGCACTCATTTCCACCCTCGGCCAGGCCTTGGATCTTGCCGCGCCCTACGACGCCAGGGCCGTGGGCGTCGCCGTCGACACCTTCCATGTCTGGTGGGATCCGGAACTGAAGGCGCAGATCGAACGCGCCGGCCGCGAAAACCGCATTGCTTCCTACCAGGTGTGCGACTTCAACCTGCCGATTGCCGCCGATGCGCTGCTGTCGCGCGGAATGATGGGCGACGGCGTCATCGACTTCGCGACCATCGGCACCTGGGTCAGGGACGCCGGATACACGGGTGACATCGAGGTGGAGATCTTCAACCAGGAGATTTGGGATGCGGACGGGGACAAGGTCCTGGAAACCATGAAGGAGCGCTACGCGGAGCTCGTGCTTCCGTACGCCTGAGACTTGTGATCCGTCAGGTCGGGAATCCCTGGCGGATCACAGCCAAACGAGCGGATCCCTGCCAAGGTCACGGCAGGGATCCGCTTTTGTTTGTGCCCCCGGCAGGTCCAGGGTCCTAGGAGCTCCGCCCGCTTTCTCCCTTGCCGTGGACTTCACGGATTTCCTCACCGCTGCGGACCAACTCGTCTTCCTTTTCCTGCATCTTGTCGCTCTTCTTGGTGTCGCGCGGAGGCAGTTGAATGGTCTCTTCAGCTTCGATGCCGCCCTGCAACTGACGGCCCCGCTCCATCTCGGCGTCGAACTCTGCACCAAACAGGAGGGACATGTTCAGGATCCAGAGCCACAGCAGCATGATGATCACACCCGCAAGGGCGCCATAGGTCTTGTTGTAGTTGCTGAAGTTGGCAACGTAGAACCCAAAGCCGAGCGAGGCCAGGGCAAAGATCACCAGGGCGATCAGGGAGCCCATGCTCATCCAGCGGAACTTGGGCTGCTTCACGTTGGGAGTGAAGTAGTAGAGCACCGCGATGATGGCGACGACGATCAGGATCAGGACCGGCCACTTGGCAATGTTCCAAATGGTCAGGAACGTCTCCGACATACCGATGGCCCCGCCCACTGCTTCAGCCACCGGGCCGCTGAGGACAAGCATGGCCGCCACCAGGGCAGCGCCAACCACGGCCACGACGGTCACGGCGAGCATGGTGCCGCGCAGCTTGACGAAGCCGCGGCCTTCGTCCACCTCGTAGACTCGGTTCATGGCCCGGCTAAAGGCCGTGGTGTAGCCGGAAGCTGACCACAAGGCCACCAAAATACCGAAGACCAGGGCCAAACCTGCGGTGTTGGACTTAGTCAGCTCTTCGATGGGCTGGCGCATGGCCTCGACGCCCGGCCCCGGCGCGAATTGCTGGACGATGTCCAGGAGCGCCCCGGTCGTCTTCCCGGCATCGCCAAAGATACCGATCAGGGAAACCAGGGCGAGCAGCGCCGGGAACATGGAAAGGACCGCGTAGTAGGTCAAACCCGCGGCCGCGTCGGGGCACTGGTCCTTGGTGAACTCACGCAGCGTGCGCTTGGCAATGTACGTCCAGGTGGGCTTCACAAGGTCATTGGGACTGTCCGGCTTCCGGGAGTCCTCGGGAGAAGGGGCAGTAGCTGCCTTCGCGGTGCTGGTCTTTTCAGTTTCGTTAGTACTCATGAGGCACCTGTCCGTGGGGGATAGCTTGCGCGAACAACTGACCCAACAATACTAAGCATGCTGATTATCACAAGGGAAGTCCGTTGCCCCAATCAGGCCGGCGCCCACGGGCCGGCTTTCACAGTCCGCCCTAGGTGTACTGTCCCGGCAGGTTGATGACACGGGGCTGGAATTGACGAAGTAAAGAGGACCTCCGGGTGTTATGTGGAGCTTGTCGAGAGCAAACACAGATACCAGGAGGTCCTCGTGTCCCACTCTAACGCGATCCTTGCCCCTGCCGGTCGGTTGAAGCTGGCCCGGTGTGTGGTCGATGGTCACTTGCCATTGCGTCTAGCCGCTGAGCGGTTCAATGTCTCTGTCCCGACCGCTGCCCGGTGGGCGAGACGTTACGTCGAATGCGGGGAAGCGGGCATGCTGGATCGTCCCAGCCGGCCCCTGAGCTGTCCGCACCGCAGTTCCGTGCGGACAGAACATCGGGTCGTGGGCCTTCGGACCTCCAGGCGGTGGGGGCCAGCACGGATCGCCTACCACCTGCATCTGAACATCTCCACAGTCCACCGGATCCTGCACCGCTATCACTGCCCTCCGCTTCGCTTCACGGACCGTTCCACGGGGATCAGGATCCGTCGCGAACACGCCCGCCGCTATGAGTACGCGTGGCCTGGAGAGATGATCCACGTTGATGTGAAGAAGCTCGGCCGGATCCCTGAGGGCGGAGGCCACCGGAGCGTGGGAAGACCGGCCGGTGAGGCGAACAAACGAACCCGGAACTCGGCCGAGGGCGTTTCCCGAGGACGCGGCCTGCTGCGCGGTTACACGTTCATCCATCACGCCGTCGATGACCACTCCCGGTACGTCTACTCCGAGATCCTTCCCGATGAGACCAAAGAGACCGCCGCGGCCTTCATGCGTAACGCGATCGCAGCGTTCGCCGCGCACGGCGTGAAGATCCAACGGGTCCTGACCGACAATGGCTCCTGCTACAGGTCCCGCCTCTTTGCCCAGACCCTGACGGATGCAGGCATCCGACACAAACGCACCAGGCCCTACCGGCCCCAGACCAACGGCAAAGTAGAACGCTTCAACCGCATCCTCTTGGAGGAATGGGCCTACGCCCGGCCCTACACCTCAGAAGCCGAACGCCAAGCCTGTTACCAGGACTTCATCGAGCACTACAATCGCAGCAGGCCACACACGGCACTCAAAGGCGCCTCCCCAGCCAGCCGTGTCACCAACCTACCGGGTTAGTACACCTAGGCGGTGCGGTCCGTCACCACCAGGCCCAGCGGCGACGCGATGACGGAGCGGATCACCTGCCCGGCAGCGCCAAGCAAGGTACCGGCGTGCTTGAGTCCGGACACCTTGAGATCTTCGGGGCGCACCAGGCCCGGGGCGTGGCGCTCCACGCTGGCCAACACCGCGGGACGCAGCCACTCGGCGAGTTCGGCGAAGTGACCGCCCAGGACCACGGCTTCAATATCCATCAACCGGGCTGATGAGGCGAGCGCGACGCCCAAGTACTTTCCGGCGTCGTCCACTGCTTTGACGGCGCGCGGCTCCTTGTCCGCCAAGGCGGCCAGCAAAGCTGCCGTCCGTCCGGAGAGTGGACCGGGGGCAATCCCGGCAGCCTCGAACACAGCCTCCTGGCCCGCGAAAGTTTCCAGGCATCCCACGCCGCCGCAGGAACATCCGGACCCCTCCGGGTGCACCACAATATGGCCGAGCTCCCCGGCCGAACCGCCGGGGCCCGTGTAGAGCTCGGAGCCGATGATGACGCCGCCACCTACGCCTACTTCGCCGGAGACGTAGAGGAAATCGGGCTGGCCTGCCCCGTACCAAAGCTCGCCCAAGGCAGCGCTGTTGGCCTCATTGGACAAGCGGACACCCAGCGGCACATCACCCAGCAGCGCGTCCACGTTCAATTGCTCATGCTCCCAATGCAGGTTGGGAGCGGACAGGACAACACTGCGGGCCTCATCCACGAGGCCCGGAACGGCAAGCCCGCCTCCCAGGATGGCTATGTCCCCGGCAGCCGCGGCGCCCTTCGCCTCGCCGGCAAGTTCTGCGAGCTTGGCCATGACCTCGCCGGGTTTAAGACCACGGTTATGCGACTCCACAGTGGTGGTGAAGCGGAGGTTTCCCCCGAGGTCCACCAGCCCCACCGCGAGGTAATCCACGTTGATTTCCATGCCCACCACGCCCCGCCTGGGGCTGAGCTCCAGGCCCTGGCCTGGCCGGCCGCGTTCGCCGTCCCTGTAGAGGCCCACCTCGGAAACGAGCCCGGATTCCACCAACTCCGCAACCAGGCTGGACACGGCCGCCTTGGTGAGGCCGGTTGCCGCAGCCAGCTGCGCCCGGCTTGGCTTGGCGTCTCCCGTCCGGGCTATGGAGTCCAGGACCAGTGAAAGATTACGACGGCGGACGTCACCCACCCGCCCGGGCGCGGCGTTCTCATTCACTGGCATGGGACTTCCTCGCGGCTTGAAAGTTTCTTGTCGGATTCCATTGACCATGATCCATCATCATCCATATAGTTCAGATTGAAAACTAATTGGAGTGCTTTTCTCAGGTGCCTCCGTCCACGCATTGCAAAGGAGCAAGAATGTCCCCGCAACCCACACCCCAGGACCGTTTCACCTTTGGCCTCTGGACTGTTGGCTGGACCGGCAATGATCCCTTCGGTGTTCCCACCCGCGAGGCGCTGGACCCGGTGGAAGCCGTCCACAAGCTGAGTGAGCTTGGCGCCTATGGCATTACGTTCCATGACAACGATCTGGTCCCGTTCGACGCCACCGCGTCCGAACGCGACCTCATCCTCAAGAACTTCAAGGGCGCCCTCGCAGAAACGGGCCTCAAGGCGCCCATGGTCACCACCAACCTGTTCAGCCACCCGGTCTTCAAGGACGGCGGCTTCACGTCCAACGACCGATCCATCCGCCGCTACGCCCTGAGCAAGGTCCTGAGGAACATCGATCTTGCCGCTGAGCTCGGCGCAGAAACGTTCGTCATGTGGGGCGGCCGCGAAGGCAGCGAGTATGACGGCTCAAAGGACCTTTCCGCAGCACTGGACCGCATGAAGGAAGGCGTCGACACCGCTGCGGGCTACATCAAGGAGAAGGGCTATGGCCTGCGCATCGCACTGGAGCCCAAGCCGAACGAGCCCAGGGGCGACATTTTCCTCCCGACCGTAGGCCACGCCCTGGCATTTATTGCCCAGCTGGAACACGGCGACATTGTCGGCCTCAACCCGGAGACCGGCCACGAGCAAATGGCAGGCCTGAACTTCACCCACGGAATCGCCCAGGCACTGTGGGCCGGCAAGCTCTTCCACATTGATCTCAACGGCCAGCGCGGCATCAAGTACGACCAGGACCTGGTGTTCGGCCACGGCGACCTCACCAGCGCCTTCTTCACCGTCGACCTCCTGGAGAACGGCTTCCCGAACGGCGGACCCAAGTACGACGGTCCGCGCCACTTCGACTACAAGCCCTCACGCACCGACGGTTACGACGGCGTCTGGGAGTCGGCCAAGTCCAACATGGCCATGTACCTGCTCCTCAAGGAACGTGCCGTTGCCTTCCGCGCGGACCCCGAAGTCCAGGAAGCACTCGCAACCTCCGGCGTGTTCGAACTCGGCGAATCCACCCTGGCCGCCGGCGAGACCACCGCGGACCTCCTGGCTGACGCATCAGCCTTCGAGTCGTTCGACGCCAACAAGGCCGCGGAGCGCTCCTTCGCCTTCATCAGGCTGAACCAGCTGGCCATCGAGCACCTCCTCGGCGCCCGCTGATTCATTCCATCGTGAAGTTGCGGTGGCCGGTCCGGCTTTGACCCCGGGCCGGCCACCGCACCCGATCCGTTTACACGAAAGATAAGAGAGTTATGCCCCTCGTCGCCGGGATCGACAGTTCCACCCAGTCCTGCAAGGTAGTCATCAGGGACGCAGCAACCGGCGCCCTGGTGCGCCAGGGCCGCGCAGCCCACCCGGAAGGCACCGAAGTCCACCCCGACCATTGGTGGAACGCGCTGCAGGAAGCCATCGCCCAAGCGGGCGGATTGGACGACGTCGATGCCGTTTCCGTAGGCGGCCAGCAACACGGCATGGTGTGCCTCGACGAGTCCGGCGAGGTGGTGCGGCCGGCGCTTCTGTGGAATGACACGCGCTCCGCTCCCGACGCCGAAGCCATGGTTATGGAGGCAGGCGAAGGAGATCCGGCTGGCGGCGCAGCGCAGTGGGCCGCGCTCACCGGCACTGTCCCGGTAGCATCCCTGACAGCCACCAAGCTGCGCTGGCTTGCACGCAACGAGCCGGAAAACGCCCGACGCACCGCTGCGGTTTGCCTGCCGCATGACTGGTTGTCGTGGCGGCTTGCCGGCCACGGTCCGGGATCGGGCCCCGAGCCGCTGCGCCTGCTCCGCACAGACCGCTCCGATGCTTCCGGGACAGGCTACTTCTCCACCGAACGCAATGAATTCCTGCCGCAGGTCCTTGAGAACACGCTGGGTCATGTGCCCCTGCTGCCCGTAGTCCTTGGACCACTGGAAGCGGGCGGCAAAACTCCCGCCGGCGCCCTGATCGGACCCGGCGCCGGGGACAACGCCGCAGCGGGACTCGGCGTCAGCGCCGCCGTCGGAGATGTCGTGGTGTCGATCGGCACCTCCGGGACAGTCTTTGCCGTATCCGATGTTCCGGCCAAGGACGCCAGAGGCCTGGTGGCGGGGTTCGCCGACGCCACAGGCAACTACCTCCCCCTCGCCTGTACCCTCAACGCCACCAGGATCTTCGATGCCACCGCATCGTTGCTCGGGGTTGACCTTGCCGAACTGGGCCGGCTGGCGTTGTCCGCTCCGGAGGGTGCCGGCGGCCTGACGCTCATTCCTTATTTCCAGGGTGAACGCACTCCGAACCTTCCCAATGCCACCGGCTCCCTTCATGGGCTCACGGTGTCCAATTACACGCCCGCGAACCTGGCGCGCGCCGCCGTCGAGGGTGTCCTGTGTTCGCTGGCCGACGGCCTTGCGGCGCTTCAGGCGCAAGGCGTGGCCGCCCGGCGGATCATCCTGGTGGGCGGAGGCGCGCAATCCGAGGCCGTGCAGCAGGTGGCCGCCGCGGCGTTCGGGCTGCCCGTGTCCGTGCCGGAACCGGGAGAGTACGTCGCCGACGGCGCAGCACGTCAGGCCGCCGGAGTCCTCACCGGATCGCTTCCGGACTGGGAGATGGAGGGAACCAACGTTGCCGCCGGTTCCCCGGACCCGGAGTTCCTGGCCAGGTACCGTCATTACGCCGCGAAGGCAGCCAACCACTGATCGGCGTTGCCGGTGCTCTATCGTGACAGGGTGAGCCCCGAACAATCCGCCCCCAGTCGGCCTCCGGTCATGGAAGACGTCGCCCGCGTGGCCGGCGTCTCCCACCAGACAGTTTCCCGGGTCCTGAACAACCATCCGAACGTCAGCGCAAAAACCAAAGAGCGCGTCGAGCAGGCGATCACCGAGCTCGGGTACCGGCGGAACACCGCTGCCCGCAGCTTGGTGACACGCCGGTCCCAGACCATTGGTGTGCTCGGGAGCGAAATGGGCCAATACGGTCCGTCGCGTACCCTGCTTGGAGTACAGCAGGCGGCGCGGGACGCCGGGTACTTCGTCAGCGTCGCCGGGCTGCGGGACGTGACACCGGAAACCATCAAGGACGCAGTGGCGCACTTCATGGACCAGGGCGTGGACGGCATCGTGGTGATCGTCCCGCACCCGGGGACGTTCGAGGTGTTGCACCAAGTCACAAGCCAAGTGCCCTTGGTAGCCGTAGGTGCCGTGGGGGACGAAGAGTTGAGCGGCGCCGCCGTCGATCAGCGTGAGGGGGCCCGGCTCGCGGTCCAGCACCTCATTGAACTCGGGCACCGCAGGATAGGGCACCTCTCCGGCCCCACTGACTGGATTGACGCAGCCGCCCGCATCGAAGGGTGGCAGGAGGCCCTGCAGGGGGCCGGGCTGGAGCCGGCGGAGTTGATCGAAGGCGACTGGAGTGCCGAATGCGGCTATCGCGAAGGCCTCAGGATCGCCGCCGACCGCACTGTGACGGCGTTGTTCGTAGCCAATGACCAAATGGCCCTGGGCGTCTTGCGTGCTTTCCACGAAGCCGGGGTGCGGGTCCCGGAGGACATCAGCGTGGTGGGCTTTGACGACCAACCTGAAGCCGCGTATTTCATCCCGCCGCTCACAACCGTCGCCCAGGACTTCGAGGAACTCGGGCAGCGTTGCATCGATCTCATGCTCCACCTGGTGGAGGACGGCCCGGGCGTCACTGCCGCAGCCGTGGCGCCCCGTCTGGTGGCGCGCAAGACCACCTCCGCCCCTCCCAACTGAGTCGCAGCACTGCGCGTTTTGAGCCGTGAAAACGCGTGTGGAGTCTCATGACTTAATAGACAGTTCTGTCTCATGACTTCGTAGACACTCTGTCTCAGGACATCGTGGACACTTAGCTTGCGGGTTTGCTGCTATGCATGAGCAAACCCCAACCGGACATCAAGATCCGGCATGCTGTGGCAACGTGGTCCGAGGATTCGCCCAGAGGCGCGGTTACTGCGTTCTGCAGGAAGCACAATGTCTCCCGGGCCTGGTTCTACCGGGTCCGGGCGGCGGCTGCCGAGGTGGGGCCGGTGAAGGCATTGGAGAAAAAGCCCACGATTCCAAGAACCATGCCGGCCCTGACCCCACAGGCGATGATCGAGTTGCTGCTCGGTACCCGGGCGGAACTGCAGGAGAGCGGGCAGGACCACGGTCCGCTTTCTGTCATCGCGAAGCTCTCACGACAAGGCTTCACACCGCCCTCGCGTGCCACCGTGGCCAGGATCTTTTCCCGGGCCGGTGTCGTGATGCCCGAACCGCGGAAGAAGCCTCGAAGCGCCTACAAAAGGTTCGTCTATCCGCAACCCAACGCGTGCTGGCAAATCGACTCGACCGAATGGCAGCTCGCCAGCGGCAAGAAGGTAGCCATCTTCCAACTCATCGATGATCATTCGCGTTTGGCGCTGGCTTCCCTGGTCGCACCCGGCGAAACCAGCGCCGCCGCAATCGCCGTCGTTACCCAGGCCATCGAACGCCACGGAGCACCGCAGAAGTTCCTTTCCGACAACGGCTCGGCACTGAATCCCACCCGCCGCGGCCGCACCGGGGCCCTCGTGGAGTTCCTCAAAGCCAAAGGCATCGAACCGATAACGGGCAAACCCTACAAACCCACCACCCAAGGCAAGAACGAACGCTTCCACCAAACCCTGCACCGATACCTGCACAGGCAACTCCCGGCCCCTTCAATGGCTGCCCTGCAACTGCAGGTCGACGCTTTCGATCTCTACTACAACAACGAACGCGAACATCAAGGCCTACCCGCGGGAACGACGCCCTATGAGGCCTGGAACGCCACCCCGAAAACGCCCCCGCCAACCGTTCCTGAGCAAGTCACGCCCGCAACGGACAGGCAAAGCGCGCACCGAACAGTGAACCGGAACGGGTCCGTGACGATCCTAGGAACCCACTTCAAAATGGGCAAAGAACACACCGGCACCACCGTGCACATCATCTACGACGACACCACCATCATGTTCTTCGGAGCACAAGGCACCGAGATCATCACTCACCCCAGACCTCCGCACGGAACCACCTACGTCGGCAACGGAAAACCCTCAGGAGTCGTCGCAGACCCACAAGGCACCCGCAAGAAACGAACAAAGTACCCGCCCCGCAGAGGCCGACAAACAAAGTCCCAAGACGAAGTGTCCACACAGTCGTGAGACAACAACCGTCCACGAAGTCATGAGACATGAAGTGTCTACAAGGTCATGAGACATGAAGTGTCTACAAGGTCATGAGACATGACAAGCCGTGAAAACGCGCACTGCTGCGACTCAGTTGGGGGCGGCGGTGAGTGGGGGGCTTGACTTGCTTGTTGTTAGCGCTAACAATTGCAGCAGACCCTTTGTCCGCCCCTTCACCCCTCCCCACTTCACCCGACCCCCGGCAACGAGGCCTTGGCCAGCCGGATGGAGAATCCCATGAACCCCGTAGAAAACTCACCCTTGGATCAGCAGTACGTCATCGGCGTCGATTTCGGGACGCTGTCCGGACGCGCGGTAGTAGTCCGCGTCTCGGACGGGCTGGAACTCGGCAGTGGCGTGTTCGAGTATCCGCATGCCGTGGTGTCCGAGGTACTCCCCGCTACCGGCGAGCGCCTCCCCGCCGATTGGGCCCTCCAGGTTCCCAACGACTACCGCGACGTCCTGCGCAACGCAGTCCCCGCCGCCGTCGCCGACGCGGGCATCGATCCAGAGAACGTCGTGGGCATCGCCACTGACTTCACGGCCTGCACCATGGTCCCGACGACGGCGGACGGCACTCCGCTGAACGAACTGGACCGCTTCGCTGACCGGCCGCATGCCTACGTCAAGCTCTGGCGTCACCATGCCGCGCAGCCCCAGGCGGACCGCATTAACCAGCTTGCGGAAGAGCGGACGGAAGCGTGGCTGCCCCGCTACGGCGGGTTGATCTCCTCCGAATGGGAATTCGCCAAGGGCCTTCAGCTGCTTGAGGAAGACCCCGAGATCTACGCTGCGATGGACCAGTGGGTGGAAGCGGCGGATTGGATCGTCTGGCAGCTGTGCGGCACGTACGTTCGGAACGCCTGCACAGCCGGGTACAAGGGCATTCTCCAGGACGGGCAATACCCGTCCAAAGACTTCCTCACGGCACTCAACCCGCAGTTCGGGGACTTCGTTGACGACAAGCTCGCCCACCGCATCGGGCGCCTCGGCGAAGCGGCGGGAACCTTGACGGAGGAAGCTGCAGCCTGGACCGGATTGCCGGCCGGGATCGCCGTGGCTGTTGGCAATGTGGATGCCCATGTCTGCGCCCCTGCGGCGAACGCGGTCGAACCTGGCCAGTTGGTGGCCATCATGGGCACATCGACGTGCCACGTTATGAACGGGGACACCTTGCGTGAGGTCCCCGGCATGTGCGGAGTGGTCGACGGCGGAATCGTGGACGGGCTGTGGGGTTACGAAGCCGGGCAGTCCGGTGTGGGGGACATCTTCGGCTGGTTCACCAAGAACGGCGTTCCACCGGAATACCACCAAGCTGCCTCGGCTCAAGGCGTCAGCGTCCACGAGTACTTGACCGAACTCGCAGAAAAGCAGGAAATCGGCCAGCACGGCCTGATTGCGTTGGACTGGCACTCCGGTAACCGCTCGGTGCTGGTGGATCACGAACTTTCCGGCGTTGTTGTGGGCCAAACGTTGGCCACCAAACCGGAGGACACCTACCGGGCGCTGCTCGAGGCCACGGCATTCGGCACCCGGACGATCGTGGACGCCTTCCGCGACTCCGGCGTTCCGGTAAAGGAGTTCATCGTGGCAGGCGGGCTCCTCAAGAACAAGCTCCTCATGCAGATCTACGCCGACGTCACGGGTCTGCAGCTCTCCACGATCGGTTCGGAACAAGGCCCGGCGCTGGGCTCGGCCATCCACGCTGCAGTGGCTGCGGGCAAGTACAAGGACATCCGCGAAGCCGCCGCGGCCATGGCTGCAGCCCCGGGTGCCGTGTACACGCCCATCCCTGAAAACGTCGCGGCCTACCAGGCACTGTTCAACGAGTACCGGACCCTCCACGACTACTTCGGTCGCGGCACCAACGACGTGATGCATCGGCTCAAGGCCATCCAGCGGAAAGCGGCGTCCAAGGGAAGCGCATCAGCGATGGCCGGCGACGCACCGCCGTCGAACGCCGCGTCCCAAGCAAGCCAAGCACTGGAAGGTGCCACCGCATGAGCTCCCTCCAGGACACCATCGCCGCAGTCCGGCAAGAAGTCTGCAGGCTGCACGCCGAACTGACCCGCTACCAACTGGTGGTGTGGACGGCCGGCAACGTCTCGGGCAGGATCCCCGGCCACGAGCTCATGGTCATTAAACCGTCCGGCGTTTCCTATGACGACCTAACCCCTGAACAAATGGTGGTCACCGACCTCCATGGCGTGCCGGTCGACAGCATCACCACCGGCACCGGCCAAACCATCTCTTGGCACAATCCGGCCCTGTCGCCGTCCTCCGATACCGCTGCACATGCTTACGTGTACCGGAACATGCCCGAGGTGGGCGGGGTGGTCCACACGCATTCCACCTACGCCACGGCGTGGGCTGCCCGCGGAGAGGACATCCCCTGCGTGCTGACCATGATGGGGGACGAATTCGGCGGCCCGATCCCCGTGGGGCCGTTTGCGCTGATCGGTGACGACTCGATCGGACACGGGATCGTGGAAACGCTCAAGCACTCAAACTCCCCTGCAGTGCTCATGCAGAACCACGGGCCCTTCACTATCGGCAAGGACGCCCGTGCGGCGGTGAAGGCAGCCGTGATGTGCGAAGAAGTGGCCAAGACCGTCCACGTTTCGCGCCAACTTGGCGAGCCGCTGCCGATTGATGAAGCCAAGATCGCCTCCCTGTTCGACCGCTACCAGAACGTCTACGGCCGCTGAACCAGGCCCACCCCAAACTTCAGGAGAACTCATGCCCCACAACACATCGGCCAACAGCACATCCCTCGACCAGTTCGAAGTCTGGTTCCTGACCGGCAGTCAGCACCTCTACGGCGAGGACGTCCTCAAGCAGGTTGCAGCCCAGTCCCAGGAGATTGCCGAGGCCCTCAACGCCAACAGCAACGTACCGGTCAAGCTCGTGTGGAAGCCCGTCCTCACCGATTCGGACGCCATCCGCCGCATAGCCCTTGAAGCCAACTCGGACGATTCCGTGATCGGCGTGACCGCGTGGATGCACACGTTCAGCCCGGCCAAAATGTGGATCCAAGGCCTGGACGCCCTCCGCAAACCGCTCCTGCACCTGCACACCCAGGCCAATCGGGACCTGCCGTGGGCGGACATCGATTTCGACTTCATGAACCTCAACCAGGCAGCCCACGGGGACCGCGAATTCGGGTACATCCAGTCCCGCCTCGGCGTGCCGCGGAAGACCGTCGTCGGGCATGTCTCCAACCCGGAGGTCGCGCGCCAGGTGGCCGCGTGGCAGCGCGCCTCCGCCGGTTGGGCGGCGGTCCGGAACCTGAAGCTGACGAGGTTCGGCGACAACATGCGCAACGTCGCCGTTACCGAGGGAGACAAGACCGAGGCCGAACTCCGCTTCGGTGTCTCGGTCAACACCTGGTCTGTCAACGAACTCGCCGACGCTGTCCACACCGCGGAAGAGTCCGACGTCGACGCCCTGGTTGCCGAGTACGAGCACCTTTACGAGGTGGCTGACGAGCTGAAAGCCGGTGGCGCCCGCCACGAGTCCCTCCGCTACAGCGCCCGGATCGAGCTGGGCCTCCGGAGCTTCCTTGAGGCCAACGGCTCGGCCGCGTTCACCACCTCGTTCGAGGATCTGGGCGAACTCCGCCAACTCCCCGGCATGGCAGTGCAACGGCTCATGGCCGACGGCTACGGGTTCGGGGCCGAGGGCGACTGGAAGACCGCCATCCTGGTCCGCGCCGCAAAGGTCATGGGATCCGGGCTTCCCGGCGGTGCCTCGCTGATGGAGGACTACACCTACCACCTGGAACCGGGCAGCGAAAAGATCCTCGGCGCCCACATGCTTGAAGTCTGCCCGTCCCTGACCGCGAAAAAGCCGCGTGTGGAGATCCACCCGCTTGGTATTGGCGGCAAGGAGGACCCCGTCCGGATGGTGTTCGACACCGATGCCTCGTCCGGCGTCGTCGTTGCGCTGTCCGACATGCGCGACAGGTTCCGCCTGGTCGCGAACGCTGTGAACGTCGTCGACCTTGACCAGCCGCTGCCCCACCTGCCGGTGGCCCGCGCGCTCTGGGAACCCAAGCCGGACTTCGCCACCTCGGCCGCCGCGTGGCTCACCGCCGGAGCGGCGCACCACACGGTATTGTCCACGCAGGTAGGTATGGACGTGTTCGAGGACTTCGCCGAAATCGCCCAAACCGAACTCCTCACCATCGACGAAAGCACCACCATCAAACAGTTCAAGAAGGAACTCGCTTGGAACGCGGCCTACTACAAACTGGCAGGCGGCCTGTGAGCACGGAATTCACCCTTGAAGCCGGCGGTTACAAGGCCGTAGTGACGGAACACGCTGCGGCCTTGCGGGTGCTGCAGTTCCACGGCCGGGACTTGGTGGTTCAGTTCCCGGAAGGGGGGCCCATCCCCGATTACCGGGGCATCATCGCCGCGCCGTGGCCCAACAGGATCGAAGACGGCCAGTACACCTTCGACGGCGTCACCCACCAGCTCCCCGTCAATGAACCCGAGCGTGGCGCTTCTTTGCATGGCCTCGCCTTTCCGCTCGACTGGACTGCGAAGGAGCACGACGCCGGTTCGGTCACGCTGACGTGTGTGGTGGGACCAAGCGAGGGCTACCCCTTCGTGCTGGAACTCACGGCGCAGTACGCCCTGGATGAAAACGGGCTGCACAGCACGGTCCGCGCCGCGAACATCGGGGAGTCCGCAGCTCCCTTCGGCGTGTGTCCGCATCCGTACCTGGTGGCCGGCAGATCGCCACTGAACGAATGGATCCTCGAAGTCCCCGCAGCCACGTTCCTTGAGGTGACGCCGGACCGGCTCCTCCCCATTGAACTGGCGTCTGTGGAAGGTCATGAGTTCGACTTCCGCTCCCCACGTGCAATCGGCACCACCGAGATCGACCACGCGTTCACGGACATAGCGTTCGACGGCGGGTCGGCGCGCCTGTCGCTACGGGACCCGGCGGGCGCCGGCGTCGGAATGGCGTGGGACGAACGCTGCCCGTGGCTGCAGATTCACACGGCGGACAAGCCGGCTCCGCCCAACCGGATCGGACTGGCAGTGGAGCCCATGACGTGCCCGCCGGATGCCTTCAACAGCGGCACGGACCTGATCCGTCTGGAACCGGGCGCAACCCACTCCGCGTCCTGGAGCATCTACTCCCTGTAAACCCAACTGGGTCGCATTTGTGCGCGTTTTGAACGTTCAGAACGCGCACAAATGCTACCTACTTGGGGGAGCCGGCGGTACTTTGGCGCACCACGAGTTCGGGCGTGAAGACGACGGCGCGGTGCTTGGCTCCGCCGCTCTCCTGCTCTTCGGCGAGAAGCTCGACGGCGGTCCGGCCCAGCGCCTCGGTGGGCTGCCGGATGGAGGACAAGGGCACGACGGCGGAGACGGCGAAGTCGATGTCGTCGTAACCGATCAAGGCGATGTCTTCGGGGATTCTCACCGTTCGCAGCATGGTCAGTGACTGCATGACGCCAAGGGCAAGGAGGTCGTTGGAGCAGAAGACGGCTTCAGGACGTTCCTCCGGCGAGCGCTCCACCAGGCTGTTGCCCACCTGGCGCCCGGCAAGGACGGTCTGGCCGGCAGAATCCAGTACCTCCATGGACGCATCGGATTCTTTGGCGACCGCACGCTGCGCGCCCTTGAGTCGGTGGGCCACCTGGCGGATGGACGGGGTACCAACAAAAGCCAGACGACGGCGGCCGATGTCCAGCAGGTGCCGGGCGGCCAGGTAACCGCCTTCCTCATCATCGACGGAGACTGAGCTGCAGCGATCGCTGTCGGCGAGTTGATCCACCAGCACCGTGGGCACGCCACGTTCCCGCAAGGTATCGATCCGGGCCGTGACGTCCCCTACGGGTGAGATCAGGAGTCCTTGGACGCGCTGTTCCTGGAAGAGGTCCATGTAGTGGGCTTCGCGGGCAGCGTCTTGGCCACTGTCCCCCACCAGGACCACGCTTCCGAGCGCGGTGGCCGCATCTTCGGCGGCCCGGGCCACTGAAGAGAAGAAGGGGTTGCCGACATCGAGGACCACCAAGCCGATGGTTCGGCTCTGGCCGGCGCGCAACTGGCGTGCAGCGTCATTGCGCACGAATCCGAGCTCGGCAATGGATTTGAGAACGCGCTCCTTGGTCCGCTGCGAGACCCGGTCCGGGTAATTCAGCACGTTGGACACGGTGCCCACGGCAACCTTGGCGTGGATGGCAACATCTTTGATGCTGGCTGTTTGGGACATGCTTTCCGGTCTCCCCCGTCGTCTTGTCCGGCTATATGAACGCCCTTGACACCCCCTTCCTTGCGAGGGTAATTTGAATCGTAACAAATGAAACGATTCAAAACCGAGTAACCCCGGAGAACCGCAGATGAGGGTATGTTTCCGCTCCTCAGTTCAGCCCGAACTGATGGATGAGTACAGGCGCCGGCACGCAGCTGTCTGGCCGGAGATGCTTCGCGCATTGAAGGACGCCGGATGGAACAACTACTCACTGTTCCTTGCTCCGGACGGGCAGCTCATCGGCTACCTGGAATGCGAGGACTACGCGGACGCTCAGGCCCGCATGGCCCTCACCGAGGTCAACGCCCGTTGGCAAGCCGACATGGCAACCCTCTTCGCGAACAGCGACGTACCGCCGGATGAGGGATTCGAAATCCTCGACGAAGTTTTCAACCTTGAAGACCAACTGGCTGCGGCCAGTCACAGCACCCACCAGAAGGAAGAAGCATGAACACCACGGAATCGGCCCTGGGCCGCTTGGGAGAACTGGCCATCGAAGTGCCGTCCTGGGCCTACGGAAATTCGGGGACCCGGTTCAAGGTCTTCGGCACCCCGGGGACCCCGCGCACCGTGCAGGAAAAGATCGCCGACGCCGCCAAGGTTCACGAGCTTACGGGCCTGGCGCCCACTGTTGCGCTGTACATCCCGTGGGACAAGGTGGACGATTACTCCGCTTTGCGTTCGTATGCAGAGGACCTGGGGATTGGCCTGGGCACCATCAACTCCAACACGTTCCAGGATGACGAGTACAAGTTCGGCTCCCTGACCTCGTCCAACGAGGCCGTACGCCGCAGGGCCATCGAGCACCACTTGGAGTGCATCCAGATCATGCACGCCACCGGGTCAAAGGATCTGAAGATCTGGCTGGCCGATGGCACCAACTACCCTGGCCAGGACGACATGCGGGGCCGTCAGGACCGCTTGGCCGACTCGCTTCAGGAAATCTACGCCGCCCTGGGTGATGAGCAGCGCCTGGTGTTGGAGTACAAGTTCTTCGAACCGGCTTTCTACCACACCGATGTTCCGGACTGGGGTACCTCGTACGCGCAGACCCTGGCCCTGGGTGAGAAGGCGTTCGTGTGCCTGGACACCGGCCACCACGCCCCGGGGACCAACATCGAGTTCATCGTGATGCAGCTCCTGCGCCTGGGCAAGCTGGGCTCGTTCGACTTCAACTCCCGCTTCTACGCCGATGACGATCTCATTGTGGGCGCGGCTGATCCGTTCCAGCTCTTCCGCATCATGCACGAGGTCATCCGTGGCGGCGGCTTCGGGAAGGATTCCGGTGTCGCGTTGATGCTGGACCAGTGCCACAACCTGGAAGAGAAGATCCCGGGCCAGATCCGCTCGGTGCTCAACGTGCAGGAAATGACTGCCCGCGCCCTGCTGGTGGACACCGCAGCGCTGAACGAGGCGCAGCGTGCCGGGGATGTCCTGGCAGCCAACAGCATCTTCAACGATGCCTTCTACACCGATGTCCGTCAGGCCCTTGCCGAGTGGCGTGAATCCCGCGGCCTGCCCGCCGACCCGATCGCTGCCTACAAGGCCAGCGGCTACCAGAAGAAGATCAACGAGGACCGCGCAGGCGGCCAGCAAGCCGGATGGGGCGCATAAGTAGCCATGAACAAGACTGTTGAAGACCTGATCACCCGTTCCAACCGCCTCGGCGCGGACAAGCGGAACACCAACTTCGCCGGCGGCAACACCTCGGCCAAGGGTTTCGAGAAGGACCCCGTGACCGGCCAGGACGTTGAACTCCTCTGGGTTAAGGGCTCCGGCGGCGACCTGGGCACCCTGAAGGCCGAAAACCTCGCAGTACTCCGGCTCGACCGGCTCCAGGCGCTCAAGTCCGTTTACCCCGGCGTCGAGCGTGAAGACGAGATGGTGGCCGCGTTCGATTACTGCCTGCACGGCAAGGGCGGCGCAGCACCGTCGATCGATACCGCCATGCACGGCCTCGTGGACGCAGCCCACGTTGACCACCTGCATCCGGACTCGGGCATCGCCATTGCGACGGCGGTGGACGGTGAGGCGCTGACGTCGAAGATCTTCGGCGACAAGGTGGTGTGGGTTCCCTGGCGACGGCCTGGATTCCAGCTCGGTTTGGACATCGCCGCGATCAAGGAAGCCAACCCGCAGGCCGTCGGCACCATCCTGGGCGGCCACGGCATCACCGCCTGGGGCGCCACCAGCGAAGAAGCCGAAGCGAACTCCCTCTGGATCATCGACCAGGCCGAGAAGTACATCGCAGAGAACGGCAAAGCCGAGCCATTCGGCCCCGCCCTCCCCGGCTACGGCGCCCTGCCGGAGAAGGAGCGCCGCGCCAAGGCGGCGGCCCTGGCCCCCGTGATCCGCGGCCTGGCCTCCACGGACAAACCGCAGCTGGGGCACTTCAGCGATGACGCCGTCGTGCTTGACTTCCTCGCCTCCACCGAGCATCCACGCCTCGGCGCACTCGGCACGTCCTGCCCGGACCACTTCCTCCGGACCAAGGTCAAGCCCCTCATCCTGGACCTGCCCGCGGACGCGTCCATCGAAGAGTCCGTGGCCCGCCTGAAGGAACTGCACGCTGAATACCGCGAGGATTACCAGGCGTACTACGACCGGCACGCCGACGCTGATTCACCTGCGTTGCGCGGCGCGGACCCGGCGATCGTGCTCATCCCCGGGGTGGGTATGTTCTCCTTCGGTAAGGACAAGCAGACCGCCCGCGTGGCCGGGGAGTTCTATCTCAACGCCATCAACGTCATGCGCGGCGCCGAGGCGATCTCCAGCTACGACCCGATCGAGGAATCCGAGAAGTTCCGCATCGAGTACTGGGCACTGGAGGAAGCCAAGCTCGCCCGGATGCCCAAGCCCAAGTCCCACGCGACCCGCATCGCACTGGTCACCGGCGCGGCTTCCGGCATCGGGAAGGCGATCGCCACCCGATTGGCGTCCGACGGCGCGTGCGTAGTGATTGCCGACCTGAACCTTGAGAACGCCCAAGCCGTCGCCGAGGAACTGGGCGGTCCCGACGTCGCCATCGGCGTCCAGGCCGACGTGACCAACGAAGCCCAGATCAACGCCGCCATCGCCGAAGCCGTGCTCGCCTTCGGTGGCCTGGACCTGGTGGTCAACAACGCCGGCCTGTCCATTTCCAAGCCGCTGCTCGAAACCACCGAGAAGGACTGGGACCTGCAGCACAACGTCATGGCCAAGGGATCGTTCCTCGTCTCCAAGGCCGCAGCGAAGGTCATGATTGACCAGGGCCTGGGCGGAGACATCATCTACATCTCCTCCAAGAACTCCGTGTTCGCCGGACCCAACAACATCGCCTACTCCGCCACCAAAGCCGACCAAGCCCACCAGGTCCGGCTCCTCGCTGCAGAGCTGGGCGACCACGGCATCCGCGTCAACGGCATCAACCCCGACGGCGTGGTCCGCGGCTCCGGCATCTTCGCCGGCGGCTGGGGCGCCAAACGCGCAGCGGTCTACGGCGTGGACGAGGAAAAGCTGGGCGAGTACTACGCCCAGCGCACCCTCCTCAAGCGCGAAGTCCTCCCCGAACACGTGGCCAACGCCGCAGCCGTGCTCACCAGCAACGAACTCTCCCACACCACCGGCCTGCACATTCCCGTGGACGCCGGCGTCGCAGCAGCGTTCCTCCGATGAGCACTGCATTTGGCGATATCGACGGCGGGCGGCCCACCTCCGGTGTGTTCGCCGCCGTCGATATCGGCGCGTCCTCCGGCCGCGTCATGCTGGGCCGCGTCTGCCCCTCCACAGGCGCGACGCTGGAGACCGTGCACCGTTTCCCCAACGGAGTGGTGGAACTCGACGGCGGACTCCGCTGGGATTTCGACGCCCTCTTCGCGGAGGTACTTGCAGGCCTCCGCGCGGCCGCGACTGTGGCAGCCGGAAACGGCGAGCGGATCCAAAGCATCGGAATCGACACCTGGGCCGTGGACTACGGGCTGGTGGACGCTTCCGGGAAACTGATCGCCCCACCGTACAGCTACCGGGACGAGCGAAGCCGGTCTGCCGTGGCGCGCGTGCACGCGCTCATTCCACCGGAGCAGCAGTACGCCACCACTGGCCTGCAGTTCCTGCAGTTCAACACCATCTACCAACTGGCTGCAGAGCCCTCCCTCGACGGTGTGCAGGCACTGCTCATCCCGGACCTGATCGCTTTCCTGCTGACCGGGCAGCGTCGGACCGAGGCAACGAATGCCTCCACCACCGGGATGTTTGATGCGGTGACGGAGGAATGGGCCACGGAATTCCTGGATGTACTGGGGCTTCCGCGGGACATCTTCCCGCCACTGATCCAGCCGGGCGAATCTTACGGAACCCTGCGGCCGGACATCGCCTCACAGCTGGGCATGCCTTCCGGTACCCCCGTGGTTGCCGTGGGCTCGCATGACACCGCCTCGGCTGTTGCCGCAGTCCCTGTAGAGCAGGAAGAGTTCGCCTATATCTCCTCCGGAACGTGGTCCCTGGTGGGCCTGGAGCTGAAGCACCCCGTGCTCTCCAAAGAAAGCCGGGCCGCGAACTTCACCAACGAACGTGGAGTCGACGGGACCATCAGGTACCTGCGAAACGTGGGCGGGCTCTGGCTACTGAGCGAGTGCCAGCGCACCTGGGCAGCCCAGGGATTCGCCCAATCACTCCCCGCACTGCTGGACGCGGCTGCCGCCCTGCCTCCTGGCGGACCGCAGATCAATGCCGAAGACCCCGCTTTCACCGCGCCGGACAACATGCCCGAACGCATCCGCTCAGCCGTGCGGCACAACGGTGACGTTCTCCCCGACCGTCCGGCCGCCGTCGTGCGTTGCATCATGGACAGCCTTGCCGCAGGTTACGCCCGGACCCTCAACGACGCCGAGCGCCTCACCGGCCGTACCGCCGGCGTGGTGCACGTGGTGGGTGGCGGATCGCAAAACAGGCTGCTCTGCCAACTGACAGCGAATGCCACGGGCAGGCCGGTGGTCGCCGGGCCGGTTGAGGCCACGGCCCTGGGCAACGTGCTGGTCCAAGCCCGCGCCGCCGGCGTGGTGATCGGCGGGTTGACGGAATTGCGGGCGCTTGTTGCGTCAGGGACGGAACTGGTGAGGTACGAGCCCGTGGAGGCCCGGATCGTTCAGAGTTCCTCACGTTCCAGCACAGGCCCGCACTGAAGAATGTAACCGAAAGGTGTCATAATGAAGTCATGGACATGAGTGTTGAGTCTATTGGCCATGCAATTCGCGAGCGACGAAAGGCTTACGGCTACACCCAACAGGATTTGGCTGACGCAATCGGCACTTCCCGTAAGTTTGTGGTCGATCTGGAGGGGGGCAAGGGTGGGGCATCTTTTGGCCTGGTCCTGAAGACCATGAAAATCCTTGGCCTGAGCATAACCTTGGACGACAACCGTGCCCACGAATTCGCCGAAGACTTTACAAAGACAATTAATGAGGGCGACTTTCACTATGCCATTCGCTTGCTGGGTGAATACGCTGCTTCCTCACTCTCAGCCGGACGAGCGCTCATGCCAAATGCACCCTCCTTCGCGGACGATGCCTACTGCACCGCACTTGGCGCAGTCACTCGGTGGGTAGCAGCTAAGACCGGCACCCCAGCGCCCAAATGGGCGAAGAACGCCAAGGCGGCAACGCAACCCGTGTTCCTGGCCGAGAAGCTCCATCCGGTCAGCGAACGAATGAAGGAGCTCATTCGTCGTGAAACTCCGTATGAGATCGCTGCAATGAACGTATGGATCCGCGAGCGGGACTTGGCGACGGTGTGAGTGCATTGAGTGAGTTTCGACGTTCAGACGTGGTTAGGTTGCTCCAGGAGCTAGAGGCCCGCCTCGCATCCCGTGGCGTCTCGTTGGACATCCAAATCATTGGCGGGGCCGCGCTCCTACTCCACGGTCTTCTTGATCGCGCAACCACCGACGTCGATGCCCAATACACCCCCAGCGGTGTGGTGGATGCAGTAGCTGCAGACATGTCCCAAGAGTACGGGTTGCCCCCAAAGTGGTTGAACAACCGCGCAGCAGCGTTCCTTCCTGACGACGCCCAATGGATTGTTGGTCCGAAAGGAACCTCTTCGGCGGTGAGACTCGCCGACTTGCCCACCCTGGCTGCAATGAAGATAGCGGCGGAGCGAGCCAAGGACATCGAGGACCTTGGGCATTTGGTGTTGGCCATGGGCATTGATGATGCTGCCGAATTGGTGCAACTGGCTTTTCAAAAGTATGGCGAGCATTCAGTGACACTGAGCGCCCCCACTGAAAATTACGAAATTGTCGCCGAAGAGGCAATTGCCGCCGCCCGGGCCCTGCGCCGACCACCCATTTCCCCGTAATTCATGCCGCCCAGCGGTTCATGCACCGCGAGCGCAGATCACTGACCTCGAACGTCTCCTACGTCACAGCGGCCGTGAAGCCCCCGCGCTAAACTGAACGCATTATGATCCGCACAATGTTCAAGTCCAAGATTCACCGTGCCACGGTGACCCACGCCGATCTCCACTACGTCGGGTCGGTCACCGTCGATCTGGATCTCCTGGACGCCGCCGACATTCTTCCCGGCGAACTCGTGTCCATCGTGGATATCACCAACGGTGCCCGCCTGGAGACGTACACCATCGCCGGCGAGCGCGGATCAGGGGTCATCGGCATCAACGGTGCCGCAGCCCATCAGGTCCATGTGGGCGACCTCGTCATCCTCATCACTTATGCGGAGATGACTACTGAAGAAGCCAGGTCCTACGAGCCCAAGGTGGTTCACGTGGGGAAGGAAAACCAGATCCTGCAGCTCGGCAACGATCCCGCCGAGGCCCACACACCCGGACTGATGCGGCCCCCGCATGCCTTGAACAACGCGGCTCACCTTAGCTGAACCAGCCACAAACCAAACCTCGACGGCGGCACTCACCCTGAGTGCCGCCGTCGGCGTCTGCGCGCGTGAGTGGGCCCTCGAGTGCGTGCGTCCGGATAACGGACCTCAGCACTGAAAACGCTTACTCGTGAATAAATCTGATTAGGCTGAAGGCGTGATCCACATTTACGCAGCCTGTCCCCTGCCATGATCGGAGTCTTGTCCGGGTTCTTCGTGGTGTGGGCCATCATCCTGGTGGGAATGTTCGTGGGGCGCCGAAACATCCTCGGTGACAACGCGAGATCCGTGCTCAGTTCGCTGACGTTCTTCGTCGCCAGCCCTGCCTTGCTGTTCGAAACGTTGAGCAAAGCCAAGCTTCACGAGGTCTTCGCCGCGCCGCTGCTGGTGACGGCAGTGGGAGCGACCATCACGGGTCTCTTGTTTTTCCTGATTGCGAAGTTCTGGCTGAAGCGCAGCCTTCCTGAATCGCTCATGTCCTCGATGAGTTCGTCTTTGGCCAACTCGGCAAACCTTGGCATTCCCATTTCCGTGTTTGTCCTGGGCGACGCCAGCTATGTGGCGCCGTTGCTCATCTTCCAACTGGCATTTTTCACGCCCATGTATTTGATGGCGTTGGATGCGAGCACCAGCAACCATCGCACCACTCCCCTGCGGTTCGTCCTGATGATCGTCAGGAATCCGATAATCGTGGGATCCGCATTGGGCCTTGTGGTGGCTGGTACCGGCTTTCAAGTCCCCCAACTGATCCTCGAGCCGATCCACTTGATTGGCGGGGCGGCGATTCCGGCCATGTTGATGGCTTTCGGTATGAGCCTGAACGGTTCCAAGCCGCTGCAAAACTCCGGGGGCCGGCGCTTGGACACCCTGCTGGCCAGTGCGTTCAAGCTGCTGGTGCATCCCCTGATCGCGTATGTGTTTGCCCGCTTCGCCTTGAACATGGACGGGCACGCGCTGTTCGCGGTGGTGGTGACCTCTGCCCTGCCGACAGCACAGAACGTGTTCGTTGCCGCCAACCGATACCAAGCGGGCATCACGGTAGCGAAGGACACCGTCCTGCTCACAACCATCGTGGCTGTCCCCGCGATGATCGCAGTGGCGTTGTTGCTCGCCTAGTCCCCAACTGGATCGCAATTGTGCGCGTTTAGCGGCGTGTAAACGCGCACAACTGCGACCTGGATGGGCTACTCGACGTCCGCCTTCGCCAAATTGAGCTCCAGGAGTTGGGCGCAGCGGATAAATCCCAGATGCGAATAGGCCTGGGGGTGGTTGCCAAGGTGGGTCTCCGTGCCGGGATCGTATTCCTCCGGCAACAATCCCGTTGGACCGAACAAGGCGACCAGGCGGTTGAAGAGCTCCAAGGCATCGTCCAAACGGCCCACTGCGAGGTAGGCCTCGATCAGCCACGTCGTACAGATGTGGAAGCCACCCTCCAAGCCCGGCAGGCCGTCGTCGTACCTGTACCGGAAGACTGTGGGCCCCACGCGCAGTTCCCGTTCCACTGCGGTGACCGTATCCAGGAAGCGCTGGTCGCGGACATCCAGCAGGCCGGACAATCCAATGTGCAGCACTGCGGCGTCCAGGTCGGGGCTGTCATAGGCCACCGTGTAGGACGCAACGGAAGAATCCCACCCTTCCCGCAGGACTTCATCACGGATGGTCTCAGCGGTTCCCGCCCAATCGGCATGCGGCATCCGACCATGCAAACCCGCCGTGCGGACAGCACGATCCAGGGTGACCCAACACATGACCTTGCTGTAGACATGGTGCCGGGGCGGTTTGCGGGCCTCCCAGATTCCATGGTCCGGCTCGTGCCATCGGGCGATGACGGCGTGGGCCATCTGCTCCATGAGGAACCAGTGGTCATCCGGCAGGAAACCCCGCCGTTCCGCCAGGTCATGGATCAGTTCCGCAATGGGACCGAAGACGTCCAACTGAACCTGGTGGTCAGCCGCGTTGCCGATCCTGACCGGGCGCGAACCGGCATACCCCGGCAGGCTGTCCACAATTGCTTCGGTGGAAAGCGGCGCCCCCGTCACCGAGTACAACGGGTGCAGCCATTCGGGCCCCGGGGCGTTCTCCAGGATCCGCCCCAACCAGCCGAGGAAGCCCTCCGCTTCCTCCGTGGACCCGAGGCCCACCAACGCATTCACGGTCATAGAGGCATCACGGAGCCAGCAGTAGCGGTAGTCCCAGTTCCGCGTGCCGCCGATCCCCTCCGGAAGCGACGTGGTGGGCGCGGCAAGGACAGCCCCGGTGGGCTGGTGGACCAAGGACTTCAGAACGAGCGCCGAGCGTCTCACCAGTGAAGTCTTAATGGCCGGCAACCGGAGCGATTTGACCCACTCCCTGGAGGACTGCCCGACGGCGGCGCGCCTGGCCGGTTCTCCGTCCGGATCCGGAGGGGCGGATTCTGTATCACCGCAGCGCAAATTGAGCACAACCGGCCCGGACCCCAGATATACCTCCGCGGTGGCAGTTGCGTGCCGGCTGTCACTGGTGATGGTGAACTCAACGCCCGGCGCGGACAGGATGATGGGATCCGAGGTGCCCACAACGTGGATCTCATCGCCGCGGATCTCCATGTTGAAGGGAGCGCTGGCGTAGTCCGGGCGGGGGGCGAAGACCACCCTGGCCGTGCCGTTTCCGGACAGGACCCTGACCAGGCTGGTGATGCCGTCCGGTGCCGGTTCGAGGTAGTCGGTCACGGTGACATCGGCCCAGCGGGTCTCCACGATCATGGTGTTGTCCACGTAGCGCTGCGCGAGGACCGCAGAGGGTTTCACGGGCTCGATGCTGAAGTGACCTGCCGGCTCGCCACCGAGGATGTGTGCGAACAAGGACCCGGAATCGGGCAGCGGGTGACTCATCCAGCAGACCTTCGCGTCCGGGGTGAGCAGCGCCGTGGAGGTGCCGTTCCCAATCATCGAGTGCCGCTCCAAACCAACGGCGTCCTCACCAAAGAGCCACGACCGCCGCAGTTCGAACAACAAAGCCAGCACCCTCGCGAAGGCTTCGGGGTCCGGAATGGTGTGTGCCGCCGTCGTATCTCCCGGCCCGACGTGCAAGCCAAGGTCCGGTCCGCGCAGCGTGGCGAGCGCCCGTTCGTCGCTCTCGGCGTCCCCGGCGTAGAGAGCGGCTGTAACGCCCAAACGGGATCGGAGCTGTTCAAGTGCCTTGCCCTTGGCAGGTTCTTCCACCGTGAGGTCCAGGACGGTGCCGTCGACGATGAAGTAGAGGCCGTACTGGATGGCAATGTGCTGCGCCTTGTACGTTACGCGTTCCACCACATCCTGCGTGGCGGGGCGGGTGCGGACCGCCACGCCTACGGGTTTGCGGACTATGCTGACGCCCTTCTCGAAGCCAACGGCCTCACTCAACGCCGTAGCCACCTCATGCAGCAGGTTTTCGGTGGCAAGGGATTGCCCGTAGGCGAATCCCATGTCGAATTCGACTCCATGGGACCCCACCAAATGCACCTCCGCCGGCAACCGGGAAACGGCGGCCAGGTCCCGCAATGACCGCCCGGAGATGATGCCTGCATGCGTGTTGGGAAGCGCCGCCAGCGCACGCAGTGCCACGGCCGCGCTGTCCAAGGGCAACGTCTCATTGGAAACGCCTTCGGCCTCACACAGCGTGCCGCCGTAATTGCAGGCCACCAAAAGGCCCGGAACCCTGGACAGGACTTTGAGGTCAGCCATCAACTCCGGGGTGATCCCTTGGTCCTCCTGGGGACGGACAAACGAACGGAGTAAACCAAGCGGCAACGAGTTCATCAAGAGCGCCGAATCGGCAACTGACTGGTTCAACGGCGTCGGCATGGCGGTTCCTTCCGGAGTGGATAGGAATAGTTTCCGCCCGAAGGGTTTCCCTCGTATAGCTCTGTAATTGCGTATGTGTAAAAGGAGGTCCTAGGCCGGGACCAGACCCGCCACCTCGGCCACCAACTCGACCGACCGCAGCCGCTCCTGAGTCCCCACGCTCTGGTGCGCAACGATCAGTTCATCCGCATCCGCATGCTTGGCGAATTCGTCCAGGTATTCCCGCACAACGTCGGGGGTTCCCACGGCGGAGAACTTCATCATCTGGGCGATGTGCTGCCCCTGCGGGGAGTCAAGGACCATATCCGCCTCGTCGTCCGTGAACTCGCGTCCGCCGCCAAAAAACAGCGCCACCCTGGCACGCTTCACGGCGAGGTGGATTGCCTGGGCTTCTGCGTTGGTGTCAGCCGCTGTCACGTTGACGCCGGCAATGACGTAGGGCTCGGACAGTTGCTCGGAGGGCTTGAAGTCGCGGTGGTAGATAGCCACTGCGTCGCGCAGGGCGGCGGGCGCAAAGTGTGAAGCGAACGCGTACGGCAGTCCCAGCCGGGCAGCCAGCTGCGCACCGAAAAGCGAGGAGCCCAGAATGTACAGCGGCACGTTGGTTCCCTTGCCCGGAGTCGCCTCCACGCCTTGGATCCGGGTAGGACCCGTGAGGTAACCCTGAAGTTCCAGGACGTCCTGCGGGAACGAGTCGGCAGACATGTGATCGCGCCGCAAAGCACGCATGGTGTTTTGGTCGCTGCCCGGAGCACGGCCCAGGCCGAGGTCGATGCGGCCCGGGTGGAGTGTTTCCAGCGTCCCGAATTGTTCGGCGATGGTCAGCGGCGAATGGTTGGGCAGCATGATGCCGCCTGCCCCCAACCGAATGCTGTTGGTGTGCGCTGCCACGTGGGCGATCAGCACGCTGGTGGCGGATGAGGCGATGGCGGACATGTTGTGGTGTTCGGCGTACCAAACCCGGCGATATCCCAGCTCTTCCGCCTTCTGCGCCATGGCCACACTGCCCGCGAGGCTTTCCGCCACTGTCTGGCCCTTCCCGATGGTTGCCAGGTCGAGGATGGAAAGAGGAACAGTCACAGGGGTACCGGCCTTTCGGAGTGGTTCGCGTCGGCCCGTTGGCGGGCACTTAAGCGACAACGACGGCGTTGCCCGCCTTATTTCTGTGAGTTACGTCGCGGTTCTCCAAAGCGTCCAAAATCCCCTGATTGGGCCCCCGTTAGCAGTCCAGCGTCTATGCGGTAGCTAATTGGTTTTCTTGCGTCCAGGTTTCCCAGTAGCGTTTCGGCGTCGTGCCGTCCAGGGATCCGTGGGGCCGTTCATGATTGTAGATAGTCTTCCATTCCTCGGCCAAATACTTCGCTTCGGCCATGGTGTCCATGATCTCTCCGGAGAGTTGTTCCCTTCTGAATTGGGCGTTGAAGGATTCGATGAAGCCGTTCTGCCAAGGTGAGCCCGGGTCGATGAAGGCGGTGTCGACTCCGGCGGTATCGCACCAGTCGATCAGTGCGGCGGCGGTGAATTCGGGGCCGTTGTCACACCTGAGGTATGTCGGTGCGGTGCCGGTTTCGGCGATGATGTTCTCCAGCACCGCGACCACGTCAGTGGCTTTGAACGACCTTCGCGGGATGACGGCCAGCGCCGTGCGGGTGTATTCATCGATGACGTTGAGGAACCGGATGTGCCGGCCGCAGGAGGTCACGTCGGATTGGAAGTCGAAGCTGACCACGTGCATCGGATACTGGGCTGTGAGGCGTTTCTGTTCCCCGGCGCCGGGCCCGGTGCGGCGCTTCTTCCGGGCTCTGGGTTTGCAGGTCAGGCCTTCGTCGCGCCAGAGCCTGCGGATGCGCTTCCTGTTCAGCGCTACCCCGTCCCACGCCGGCTGGGCCAGCAGGTGCCAGCGGGCCTTCCGCCAGCCCCACGCCGGGTGCTTCATTGCGATGGCACGCAGCTCCGAGCGGAGCTGCGCCTCTTCGAAGCCCATGTCGGGTTTCTTTTTGCGGAACGCGGACCGGTTCTGCCCCAAGACCTTGCAGGCGAAGCGTTCGGATGCCCCGAACTTCTCCGTCGCCATGCGCACGGCACGGCGACGTGGTTCGGGGCTCAGAATTTTCCCTTCGCCACCTCGTTCAGGATGTCGATCGCCAGTTCCTTCTCCGCCAGCAACCGCTTGAGCCGGGCGTTCTCCTTCTCCAGCTCCTTGGTCCGCTTGGACGCTTCGGCGTTCTTCTCAGACCCGTACTGGTTCAGCCAGCGGTACCAAGTCGCCTCGGTGACCTGGAGCTCCTTGACGACCTCGACCATCGGACGGCCATCGTTGAGCATCTTTTGGCCCTGCCGGACCTTGGCGATGACCTGCTCCGGGGTGTGTCTGCGTGCCATGATTCGTGAATTACCTCCTGTGTCCATTCTCGGACACGAAACTCACACAAACACTGGACTGCTCTCCGGGGACCCAACCACCCCCGCTTTGTGACCGGGCGGGACGCGTGATTACCGGCTGTGACCCCCTGTATCTCCGCGTTTCATAGCGCTTTGACCGCTCTTTGCGCCCTACCGGATAGTGGCAGCGACAAGTACGCATCGAACTTCACCCAAGGGGTACTCATGGCACGATTCACAACCAAGACCGGCGTCACCGTGGCGCTGGCAGTCACTGCTCTCTTGGGCCTCGCGGCCTGCTCGGATCCCGGCGCGACGGCGGCAACCGGTTCCGGCTCCGCTTCGGCGAGCGCCACTGCCAAGCAGTTCAACCTCTCGCCGGTACAGGACCGGATCAAAGTTGACGTGGATTCTGCAGCCGCTGCACAGGTTCCCGATGCCATTAAGGCTGACGGCAAGCTCACGGTGGTGACTACCGGCGGAACCCCTCCCCTGAGTCTTTTCGCGTCCGACAACAAGACCCTCATCGGCAGCGAGGTGGATATCGCGTACGCCGTGGGCGGGACCTTGGGCCTTGAGGTGGAAGTCCTGCCGGTGGCGTGGGCCGATTGGCCGCTGGGCGTGGAGTCGGGCAAGTACGAGGCCGTGCTTTCCAACGTGACAGTCACTGAGGCCCGCAAGGAGAAGTTTGACTTCGCCACCTACCGCAATGACCTCCTGGGGTTCTACGCCAAGAGCGATTCGGACATCTCCCAGGTCAAGGAAGCCAAGGACGTAGCCGGAAAACGCATCATCGTGGGTTCCGGTACCAACCAGGAAGCCATCTTGGTCCGCTGGGACGAGGAGAACAAGAAGAACGGACTGAAGCCCGTTGATTTCCAGTATTACGACGACGACTCCGCCTCCCAGCTTGCCCTCCAGTCAGGCCGTGCGGACCTCACGTTCGGCCCCAACGCCTCAGCGGCCTACAAGGCTGCGCAGGACGGCAAGACCAAGCAGGTAGGAACGGTTGAAGGCGGCTGGCCCCTGAAAGCGGAGATCGCCTTCACCACCAAGAAGGGCAACGGTTTGGCGGTAGCCGCCCAGAGCGCCCTGAACAAGCTGATCAAGGACGGCAACTACGGCAGGATTCTCGAGCGTTGGGGCCTTTCCTCCGAAGCCATCCCGGCTTCGGAACTGAACCCGGCAGGCCTGCCCAAGAAGTAGCAGGGCACGGTGGTTCCAGGACCTGTGAAGGGTATGCAAACCTACGTGGCCGGCAGTAGCCACCGGTGTTTTACTGTTCACTATGACTGAGTTGCTGAAGCAGCACCCCAACGAACCGCACAATGACAGCATCGCGGCACGCTTGAACTGGCTGCGCGCAGGCGTCCTCGGAGCCAACGACGGCATCGTGTCCGTGGCCGCCACGGTTGTGGGCGTCGCGGGTGTTACCAACGATGTCACCCCCATCCTGGTAGCCGGCACGGCCGCCGTCGTGGGCGGGGCCGTTTCCATGGCCCTTGGCGAGTACGTCTCCGTCAGCAGCCAAAGCGACAGCCAGCGGGCCTTGATTGAGAAGGAACGGAAGGAACTCCGTGACGATCCCGAAGGCGAACTGGCGGAGCTTGCCTCCATCTACCAGGCCAAGGGCCTCAGCGAAGCCACCGCGCGGACGGTAGCCCGCGAACTCACCGAGCATGATGCCTTGGGCGCCCACCTGGAGGCTGAACTGAAGATCGACGAGGCAGAGGTAGTCAATGCCTGGCATGCGGCCTTCGCCTCGGCAATTGCCTTCACCGTTGGCGCAGTGCTTCCGCTGCTGGCCATCCTCCTCCTGCCGGCCGAGGTCCGGATCCCGTTGACGTTTGTGGCCGTGGTGGTGGCTTTGGCCATCACCGGCACGGTCAGCGCCAGGATCGGTGGCAGCTCGAAGCGGAAGGCCACGTTGCGCCTGGTCATCGGCGGCGCCCTTGCCATGGCCTTCACCTACGCTGTTGGCCTGCTGCTGGGCACCACGGGGATAGCCTGACCTCGCCTCCAGGACCTGCCTCTAGGACGTCGATGCGTCCCGCAGATGGTCATTGTTGCGCATCCGCACGGCCACCACTGCGCCGGAAGCCGCGGTGATCGCTGCGACGACGGCGACTGCTGCGGGGATGCCGTAAAGGTCCGCGAGCACTCCTGACAGGAGGGCACCAACGGCGAACCCGCCGTCGCGCCATAACCGGTACACCCCTACGGAGCGCGCCCGCCAGATGGGGTGGGCAACGTCGCCGATGGCGGCCAACAGTGTTGGGTACACCAATGCGGTACCGAGGCCCAAAATAATGGCTGCGGCAAGCCAGGGTCCGAAGTCGTGGGCGAAGGCGAAGATTCCTAAGGCCACGGACTGAACCAGCATGCCGGCCGTAATGAACCATTTGCGGCCGCCGCGGTCTGAAGCCGCACCGGTGACCAGTTGTGCCAAACCCCAGGCGGCCGGGTAAGCGGCGGCCAGGATGCCAATTTGCCCAAGGTTCAGCCCGGCGCCAGCGAACAGGACGGGGAAGAGACCCCAGGCCAAGCCGTCGTTGAGGTTGTTCACCAGTCCGGCCTGGCTGGCTGCGGACAGGGAGCGGTCCTTGAAACTGGTCAGGGTAAACACCTGCCCGGTGGTCAGGCTGCCGTGGGCCCGTGATTGAGTAGCGACGTGACGGGCAGCTTCCGTTTTTACGTGGTGGTGGGTTTCCTTCACGGCGAGCACCGTCAGGCCCAGGCCCAGGGCGATGAAGGCGGCCCCGAGCAGGAAGGGGGCTGGACGCAGGCCGTAGGCGGTGGCCAGATAGCCTGTGGCGAGTGCAGTGCCGGCCACGCCGAGGTAGCCTGCGGCCTCGTTGAAGCCCATGGCCAGTCCACGCTGCTTGGAGCCCACCAGGTCCATTTTCATGATGACGGCGGTGGACCAGGTGAGCCCTTGGCTGATGCCCAGCAGCACGTTGGCCGCTACGATCCAGGACCAGGACGGGCCGGCAATGAGAAGAATCGGAACGGGGACCGCCACCAGCCAGCCGGCGACGAGGACAGGTCTGCGGCCATACCTGTCAGAGAGCGTGCCGGCAAAGTAGTTCGTTACGGCCTTGGACAAGCCGAAGGCCAGGATGTAGGTCAGCCCGCCGGTGTACTGGTCCAGGTGGAATTCCTGTGCGGCGAGAAGGGGCAGCACGGTGCGTTCCTGGCCCAAGGTCCCGCCTACGAGGGCATTGACGGCCACCAGCAACATGAACTGCGGCAAGTTCTCCCGTAAGCCCAGTACGGTTCGTGGAGAGGGCGCATCGTACTTTGGGATGTCGCTGGCCATGCGCGGGGTGCTCCAAATCCGGTGTGCGGGCAAAAGGGTGCCCGGGCACGCTTGGGGGAAGCGTACCCGGGCGGGGCCCGGACAGGAGGGGGGACCTGCCCGGGCGGCTTGGGGGTGGTTAGACGGCGGGGACGCTGTTCTTCCAGGAGTTCCAGGCTGCGTAGCTGCCGTCGAGTTCGACGACGTCGTACCCGGCACGGCGCAGGGCGCTGGCGGCGACGGAGTTCCGGACGCCGGACTGGCAGTAGCTGACGATCGTGCCGTTGGCGGGCAGTTCGTCCAGGTGCCACATGACACGGCCGCCGCTGAGCTGGTACGAGCCCGGGACGTGCCCGGCGGCGTACTCAGTCTTGTTGCGGACGTCCAGGACCATGGCAGCGTCGAAACCTTCGAGTTCCTCAGGCTGGATCAGCTTCGGGGTGGTGGTGGGCAGCCCGTCAATGCTGGTGAGGTAGCCCGCCACGTTGTCGATGCCCACGCGTACCAAGTGGTCCCACAGGTCCATCGCCTGCTCCTGGTCTGCGGCGAGGAGCACCAGCGGGTTCTTGTCAGTTTCCGGGTTCACCACCCAGGCACCGTAGCTGGCCACGGACTTGCCGGCAGGGACATTCAGCGATCGGGCCACGGTTCCCTCGTGGACTTCGCCGTTGGAACGGGTGTCGATGAAGGTCAAGGTGTCCTCGGCCAGGCCTGCTGCGACGGTCCCGGTGGAGAGCTCCGGCAGTGGGGTGCGTTCACCCATGACCACAGGGCCTTCACGGTTTTCGCGCTTCATGCGGCCGAAGTAGGCGTGTGCGTCGGGTTGGCCGTCGAGGAGTTCGTCGATGAAGCCCTGCTCGTCGTCGGCTGCCAGGTAGGGACCCCACCAGGCGTAGAGCCGTTCGTAACCAACCGTGGAGGACGGGATGGCCCCGAGTGCTTTGCCGCAGGCGCTTCCGGCGCCGTGCGCGGGGTGGACCTGAACGTAGTCCGGCAGAGTCAGGAACTTATCGCGCAGGCTGGCGAAGAGCTGCTTGGCGCCCTCGAAGCGGGTGTCAACGCCGCCGGCTGCTTCATCCAGCAGGTCCGGCCGGCCCAGGTCTCCGGAGAAGACGAAGTCACCGGAGAGCAGGTAACCGGGCTGGTCGCTGAACGCGCCGTCGGTGACCAGGAAGGACAGGTGCTCCGGGGTGTGCCCGGGGGTGTGCACGGCCTTGATGCTGATGTTGCCCAGGGTGATGGTGTCCCCGTCGTAGAGCCGTTCACCGTCGAACTGGTACTGCCAGTCCGGGCCGCCTTCGCCGGAGACATAGATCTTTGCTCCGGTGGCGGCAGCCAGCTCGCGGGTGCCGGAGAGGTAATCGGCGTGGATGTGGGTCTCGGTGACTGCCACGATCTTCATGCCGTTCTTCGCGGCCAGGTCCTGGTAAACGGCGATGTCGCGGCGACCGTCCACGACGATCGCTTCGCCTTTGGCCTGGCAGCCGATCAGGTAGCTGGCCTGGGCAAGGTCTTCGTCATAAATGCGCTCGATAAGCATGGGGTGCTCTCCTTCAAGTGAAAGGGGATGTTGGGGCCTACATTCAGTACAGATACCCCCTGGGGTATCCTGCAGGAGGGCCCTGGCGCCAGGCGCAGGAGGCCTGGCGCTTCGTTGGGTTTGGCAGGTGCCGGCGGCCGGTTTTCCGGAACCTGGATCAGGCGTGCTGACGGCCGGCTTCGGCGCGGGCTTTGTCCATGTCCAGGTTCTTCACGGCCTGGATGACTTCCTCGAGTCCCGTCGCGTTGAGGGCGCCCGGCTGGGAGAAGACGAGGGTTTTGTCCTTGAAAGCCATGAGGGTGGGGATGGACGTGATGTTTGCCGCGGCGGCGAGGGCCTGTTCGGCTTCTGTGTCTACCTTGGCGAAGGTGATGTCCGGGTGGCGTTCGGCGGCGGCGCCGTAGGTGGGGGCAAACATGCGGCACGGGCCGCACCAGGCTGCCCAAAAGTCAACGAAGACGATCTCGCTGCTCTCCAGGGCTTGGGCAAATGTGTGTTGGGTGATGTCAATGGTGGCCATGGCCTGGTGTCCCTTCGGGAGGTTTGGTTGCGCCCGGTTGGCTGGTGCCGCTGCCGGGTCAGGGGTTTAGGTGGTGGGAAGTCCTGCGCGGGTCCAGGCGCTCATGCCGCCTGCCATGGTGTCTGCTTTGTAACCGGCGCCGTTGAGGGCATCGGCGACGGCGGCGCTGCGGTTGCCGCTGCGGCAAACGGCGATCACGGGGACGGCAGGGTCAAGCTCGCCCAGGCGGGCCTGCAACTGCCCCATGGGAATGTGCAGGGCGCCGGGGATCATGCCCTCGGCGACTTCGAAGTCCTCGCGGACGTCGAGGATCCGGGCACTGGCGCGGCGCTGCTCGGCTTCGGTGATGGTGATTTCAGCCATGATGGTTCTCCTTTGAAGTGGTTGGCGGCTGGCGGTTTGGGGGTGGTATTTGCCTAGCGGACGGGTTCGCCGGCTTGGCGCCAGGCGGCCATCCCGCCGCGTACCGAGTAGGCCTGGTAGCCCTGGGCTGCGAGGAGCCGGGCGGCGGAGGCGGAGCGCACTCCGGAGGCGCAGACTGCAATCACGGGCTTGTTCCTGTTGATGCCGGTGGTGCTGGTCTGCAGCCGGTCCAGGGGGACGTGCTTGGCCTGCGGCGCACGGCCGGTCCGCCACTCCTGGGCGGAACGGACGTCGATCAGCGTGGCTCCAGAGCCCAGGAGTTCCTCGGCCTGGGCCACGGAAATGGTTTGGTAGGGCTTGCTGAAGGCCTTCTTGAGGGAATCGAAAAGTCCCATGGCAATTCCTTTCTGTGGTGCCCGGGTCAGACGGGCGACGGGACATCGGTACTGCGGCGGCCGCGGTTCCGGAGCGGGCAGGAGCTCACGAAGAACCAACAGATGCCTGCGGTTACCGCGGTGAGCCCCGCGACACCGGCGGCGATGGGCCACTGCATTCCGGCGGGGGCCTGCTGGATCAGGACGAAGGTACCCATGGCCAGGACGAACCAGCCGAAAGCCTTGCGCAGGGCCGACTCCGGGATGCGCCCGGCGAGTTTGGCGCCGATCAATGAGCCCACGATGGCCGCGACGGTCACCCCGAGGGTGATGCCCCAGTCCAGCTGGACGGTAGTGAGGTAGCCCGCGAGGCCTGCAAAGGACTTCATGGCAATGACCACCAGGGACGTTCCCACGGCCACCGCCATCGGCAGGCCACCCAGCAGCGCCAGCGCCGGCACCACGAGGAAACCGCCGCCCGCGCCGACCAGGCCGGTCACGAGACCGACGACGGCGCCGTCCAGCAGCACCCTGCCAAGGGGCAACTCGTGCTTGACAGGCGCCGCTCCGCCGTCGTTCTTTTTCTTCCGCCCACGCAGCATGGCCAGCGAGGTGGCCACCATCATGATGGCGAAGGCGATGAGCAGGATCTGGCCAGGGATGTGACCGCCGAGGAGGCCGCCAACAAACGCACCCGCCATGCCGGCGGCACCGAAGATCAGTCCGGTCCGCCACATCACCCTGCCCTTGCGGGCGTGGCTGATCACGCTGACCACCGAAGTAACGCCGACGACGAACAGGGACGCCGCGATGGCTTCCTTGGCCTCGAATCCCGCCACGTAGACCAGGATGGGCACGGTCAGGATCGACCCGCCACCGCCCAGGACTCCCAGCGAGAGCCCGATGACCACCGACAGGGCCAGGACCAGGAGCAGGGTGAGGCTCATCAGGCTGCGGCTTCCGTGCTCTTGCTGCCGGCGGCGGGCAGGGCCAGGATGGCGCTTTCGCGGGTGGGCTCCTTGGCGGCCTTGTTCCACGGCATCGCGGAGATGGCCTTGCCCATGGCGCAGGTGTTGGTCGCAGCAGAGAAGGTCAGCCCGGTGCCGATAACGCCCGCGAGGGTCCGGATCTTGGGAGAAATGAACTTACCGCCGGCCAGGCCCAGCACCACCAGGGAGCCGGCCACCAGGCGCACCTGGCGTTCAAGGTCCCAGCGGTCCTTGCCCTTGACCACGTCGCCGCCGGCGGCGGCGTACCCCGGAGCCCCGCCCGTGAGGACGTACGCGGTGTCAATCCCGGACTTGGCAAGGCGCTGGCGGGCCTGCTCGGCGCGGACGCCGGACTGGCAGACCAGGACCACCCGGGAGCCAAGCCGGGCGGCGAGCTCGTCGGTGTGCTCGGACAGCAGCGACAGAGGCACGTTGTAGGAGCCGCGGATGTGCATGGACTCAAATTCGGCAGCGGAGCGGACGTCGATGACCACGAGGTCCTGATGCTCCTTGATCCAGGACTGCAGCGCCTCAGGAGCAAGGGCGGTAACAGCGGATGCCGTGGAAGGGGAAGTCATGAATGGCCTCTCGATTCGAGTGAACAGGTGAATACCCCACCGAGTATTACAGATACCCCCCGGGGTAGTCAAAACACCCTAGGGGGTATAGGCTGGGTCCAAGAAACCGCATTACTTTGGAGTACCCATGGAACTGAATCCCACCGAACTGACCCCCGTCATCAACCGGCTAAAGCGCGCCCAAGGCCAGCTCGCGGCCGTCACCCGGATGCTCGAAGAAGGCCGGGACTGCAAGGACGTCGTCACCCAACTGGCGGCAGTATCCAAGGCATTGGACCGCGCGGGCTTCGCCATCATCGCCACCGGATTGGAGCAGTGCATCGTCCAAAAGGACGCAAGCATGGACACCAAGGACCTGGAGAAACTCTTCCTCTCCCTGGCCTGAACCCTTCCTTCCGACAATCCCCTGCCCGGCCCTACCCAAGGAGAACCATGACGTACACCCTCGCCGCGACCGTTGCCCTCCCCTGGACTGATGTTGTCGAGAAGACCCGGGACGCCCTGGCTGAGCAGGGCTTCGGAATCCTGACCGAAATCGACGTCCGCGCCACCTTCGAGAAGAAGCTCGGAGCCGAAGCCGCCGACGCCGTCGGGGACTATGTCATTCTCGGCGCCTGCAACCCCGCCCTGGCCAGCCGCGCCCTCGCCGCAGAGCCTCAGATGGGGGCATTGCTCCCGTGCAACGTCGTGGTGCGCCGCGCCAAGGACGCAGACACCACCACGGTCGAGGCCATCGACCCGCAAACCATGGTCCAACTCAGCGACGCCCCAACGGTCAAGGAAGTGGCTGACGACGCCGGCACCCGCCTCCGTCAAGCACTCGCGGACCTCAGCGAAGCGGCCAACTAAGAGAGACCGGGCTAGAAATGCGCCGGATCCGTGTTCGCTCCGCACAGCACGACGGCGACCTTCTCACCAGCGCCCGGGGCATAAGCCCCGGAGAGCAGGGCCGCGTACGCAGCCGCTGCCCCATGCTCAACGACGATTCGATGCCCTTCCCATAGCCTGCGGCGGGCCTCGATGATGTACTGGTCCGTGACCAGCACGCTCTGCACGCCCGTCCTGCGGGCAACCCCGAAGCCGATCTCCCCCAGCCTGCGGGCACCCAGGGAATCGGCTGCAATGCCTGAAACCGGTACGTCCACGGGCTCGCCGTGTGCCAATGCGCTATGGAGTGTAGGCACTGTTTCCGGCTCAACTCCTACAACCCGGGCCCGCCCCTCGGTAGAGGCCGCTATGCCACCCATCAACCCGCCGCCGCCGACAGCGACGAGGATGGTGTCGACGTCGGGCAGTTGCTCCATCACTTCAAGGCCCACACCACCGGCGCCCGCCACAATCTCCGGCTGGTCATAGGCATGGCAGTAAACGGCGCCGCTTTCTGCAGCGAAGGCGACCGCCGCAGCATAAGCCTCGGCATATTCGGATCCGCCTTGAACCACCCTTGCTCCGATTGCGTACAGCTTGTGGACCTTGTTGGCGGGAGCGGACTCCGGGACGAACACCGTGGCGGGAACACCCAACTTCGCAGCGGCGTAGGCATTTGCCAGGCCCGCATTGCCGCCGGAGGCAACAACCACCCCGACCTCGGGGTTGAGCTCCCCGTTCTCCCGGGCAGTGAGCAGCCTGTTGAAAGCACCACGGGCCTTGAACGAACCCGTGTGCTGCATGTACTCACACTTAAACCACAGCGGGTACGTCCCTTCATTGCCGCTCGCCGCCATCGGGGTGTGGCGGACCCAAGCGGCCGTCCGGGAATACGCTTCCTCAACCTGTTCGCGAGTGACCATCCGACTGCCCCTTTCGTTGGGTCTCATCCTACGATCGGGACCGCGGGCATCGCGGATGCGGCCCTCCAGTTATTCATCAGTCCACGCAATATTCGGCGGAGTCCCCGCCCAGAGGTAAGGAACCTGCCCAAGATCCCCGCGAGTGAGGTAGCCTCAGCAGAGACCCACGCACTATCGATGCTGGCTTCCGGGGGGAAACAATGGGGATCTTTGGCACGCGCAAGGCAGCATACGCAGCAACGGCACTGGCGGTAGGTGTGGCCCTGATGGGTGCGCCCCCAGCGACGGCAGCACCGAAAGTAACGTCCGCACCTGACGTTCAGACCCCTTCAGTTGGCCCCACGGCAGTCATCGACGGAGTCCCCTACGTCGGCGCGGAGCTGCGGAAGCAATACGACTACGACTATGCGGGCTGCAAGAACCCGGACGGCACCACCCCCAACGGGTACAGGGCGGAGTGGCTCCAGGACGGGGTACCCCTACCGCCCGAACGTCAGGGCGAAGTCCTTCAGCTCACCCCGGCGGACTTCGGTCACCGGATTTCGCTCAGGGTCCACCCTTCAACGCCCGAAGAACCCAATTGCCCTGATGCCACGCGGGTGAGCCCCGGCACGGCACCGGTCAAGGCATCCTCGAGGGCCATGGGTTGGACGGGACGCGGGAACTTCGAACCCCTCGGGCGCACGGCGGATGGCAGGTTGATCCTCTACCCCCGGACGTATACATACGTTCCCGGCAGTTGCGAGGGTGCCTGCCCGCGGTACTTCGGAGAGTGGGACGAACCCCGCCAGACAGGCCAGGGCTGGGACGCTATGGGAATCGTGTTCTCGCCGGGTGACTTTGACGGCGACGGCTACAACGACCTCCTCGCAACCGACGCCGCAGGCAACCTGTATCTCTACCCGGGCGATGGCAACGGGGGCTGGCTTGACCGCCGCCAGGTTGGTCAAGGCTGGAACATCTTCGACTCGATTGTTGGTCCTGGAGATTTTGACGGGGACGGTTACAACGACGTCCTGGCCCGCGATGCTGCCGGCGACCTTTATCTTTACCCCGGCGACGGAGCCGGCGGCTGGAAACCCCGCAGCAAGGTGGGCCAAGGCTGGCAGATCATGGACAAGATCATCACCGGCGGTGACATGAACGGGGACGGTCCCGTGGAGGTCTTCGCCCGGGACCGCAATGGATACCTCTCCATCTACCGGGCCGACGGCACGGGTGGCTGGGAGTCCTCGGCAATGCTCAGCGGCGGTTGGGGTGCCTTTTCCGATATTGCAGGGCTGGGCAGTTTCGGACACCAGCAGTACAACAACTTGTTCGCTGTCAACGGCAACGGGGATCTCATGACCTACTCCACCGGCGCATCAACCGGGGTCCTCTGGGGGCCTTACGGCCCGGTCGGGGCAGGGTGGAACGTGTTCCGCGAACTCCTCTGAGCGAGCCGAACTCCTCTCAGCGAGCCGAACTCCTCTCAGCGAGCCGAACGAGCCAAGGGAAGCTACAGGGGCTGCTCCCACACGGCCAGTTCCAGCCGAACGGTGCCCTGTGAGGAGGCCGCACAATTTTGCTGGATCATTCGGGCATCCGCCGGGGCAACACCGCGCCAATAACCGGTTCCGCCCAGACGCCCGAAGAATGATCCAGCAAAATCAAGCAGGCTCTTCATCAGACGCTCACCTGCTGGCTCAAACGAACCGGCGTTTCCAACCCAAGGTTCTCCCGCAGGGTGCTGCCGCGGTACTCCGTGGGGTAGACGCCGCGTTCCTGGAGCTCCGGGACCAGGTGGTTCACGATGTCATCCAGGCCGGTGGGGATGAGCCAGGGGGAGATATTGAAACCGTCCACCGCTCCAACCCGCGCGTATTGGGCCAGGTGATCGGCCACCGCGTTGTACGAGCCGGTAAAGGTGGAGTCGATCCGAGCCGTCCTGGACGTGACGAACTGGCGGATGGATAGGCCCTTGTCCTTGGCTTCCGCACGCCACTGATCCGCCAACTGGCGGGCCTTGGCGCCATGGAAGCCGCTGCCGCGGGTTTCCGAGGTCTCTTCCACCACGGGATCAATGTCAGGCAGCGGGCCGTCCGGATCGTACGCGGAAAGCTCACGTCCCCAGAACTGTTCCAGATAGGCAATGGCCTGCTGCGGACCGATCTGGAGGCTCCGCACCCAGTCCTTCTTCTCCCGTGCCTCCTGGTCTGTAGCGGCGAGGATGAACTCGCTGGCCGGCATGATCCGGACCGCGTTGGCGCCGCGGCCGGCAGCCACTGAGCGGGAAACAATGTCCCGGCGGAATTCCACGGCATCGTCGAATTTAGGGTGCGCAGAGAAGATCACGTCTGCTTGGCGTGCAGCGAAATCGCGGCCCTCGGGTGAATCACCGGCTTGGAAGAGCACCGGACGGTACTGCGGACTACGCGGCAACCGCGGTGTGACGTCCACAGTGTAGTGCTGCCCCTGGTGAAGGACACGGTGCGCGGGACCGGACGGCGTCTCCCACGAATCCCAGATGCGTTTGGCGGTCTCCACGAACGCTTCAGCATGCCTGTACCGGTCCGCGTGGTCCAGGTATCCGCCCCGGCGGAAGTTGGCGCCCGTCCAGGCGTTGTCCGTCGTGACGACGTTCCACGCAGCGCGGCCCCCGGAGATCAGGTCCAGCGAGGACAGCCTGTGCGCCAGGTCTGCGGGATCGTTGTAGGTGGTGTTCTGCGTGGCAACCAGGCCGATGTTGGTGGTCACCGAAGCCAAAGCCGCGAGCATGGTCTGCGCATCCGGCCGGCCCACCACATCGAGGGCGTGCGGACGCCCCAAGTGCTCCCGCAGCCGCAGGCCTTCCCCAAGGAAGAACGCCGCGAACTTTCCCCGTTCGGCGGTCTGAACGATCCTGCGGAAGGATTCGAAATCGGTCTGCGAACCGGATTCGGCGGCCTTCCAGATCGTGCCGGAGTTGACGCCTTGGAAGAAGATGCCGAACTGGATCCGGCCGCTGGGCTTGAAGATATCCCGTGTCATGCTGTTCCCTTACTTTCCAGCAGCAGCGCTGGCGGTGGTTGAGGTCGAGTAGCGGTTTGCGGGCCGTTCCAAGCCCAGCAACCCGCGGAAGGTGCCGTCCTGGACCGGAGCACGCAGCGAACCCCGGTGGCGGAGTTCCGGCAGGACCAGCCGGGAGAGTTCATCGAGTTCCCGCGCCAGGTCGCCCGGGTGCAGCCGAACGCCGTCGGCCTCCAACAGCAGTCCGTGAAGGTACCCGGTGAGTTCCGCGGCGGTGCCTGCAAATTGCGCGCGGCCGGTTTCCGGCACTGCCCGCGCAGCAGCCGGCTCACCGCGGGAATCAAGGACGACGCCGAGTTCGGCCACCACAGCCACCGCCCCAAGGCGTTCCCGCGCGTCGCGAACCCCGGCCACCAGCAGTTCGGACGTGGGAGCCGTGACCAGCACTGCGTCAACAGATTCCACCGGAACACCGCCGCCAACCAGCGACGCCGATGCCAGCACGGGAAGCTGGCCCTGCAGCGGCCTGGGGATGATGGAGGGGCCCTTGACGGAATACGGTGTGCCCGCGAAATCGGCCGGGGTTTCGAAGTCCACGTAGTGCAGCTTGTCGACGTCGATGTAGCGTCCGGTGGCAACGTCCCTGATCACCGCGTCGTCTTCCCAGGAGTCCCAGAGACGGCGCCCGACCTCAATGGACGCAGCGGCCTCGTGGACCAGCGCGTTGCCTCTGACTGCGGAACGCCCGACGGCGGCAGCGGCCGCGGGTGACTCGGCTGCGGTGACGATCCATCCGGCACGGCCGCCGGAGACGTAGTCCAAGCTCGCAAGCTGCGTGGCGATGTGGAACGGCTCGGTGTAAACGGTGTCCACTTCCGGGGCCAGTGCGAGGGTCCGCGTGACAGGCCCTGCGTAGGCGGCACGCTGCAGGGCGTTCGTCCGGCCCGGCTCCGGAGCGTCCTTGAAGGTTGCCACATGGAATCCGGCCGCCTCGACGGCGAGGACCGCCCCGGCGAGGCTGCCGAACGCGCCTCCGTCCCAGCCGGCGCCGTCAAGCTCTATGGCCAGGAAACCGGCCTTGTTATCTTGGGTACTCACTTCTGGTCCTGACGTTCGTAGGGTCTATTTGCCGAAGCTTGTTTCCGAGACGGTTTTGGACTCCGGCACTGCTTCTTCGGAGAGGCCCCAGCGTTCCAGGACCTTCGCGTAGGAGCCGTCCTTGATGGTGGAGTTCAAGGCGTCGGTGATGGCGGGCGCCAAGCCGTTGCCCTTCAACGTCGTCGCGGCAACCAGGGTTTCGGACGGCCAGCCGGCGTTGACCTTGCCCACCAGTTTGAGGTCGTCCCGGGTGTTCTCGCGGTAGGTCACGGACGGGTAAGGGGCGAGGTTCAGGTCGGTGCGTCCTGAGGAGAGCGCAAGGATGGTGTCTGCGTCCGAGGAGTAGTACTGCAGGGTGGCAGGGGCTTTGCCCTTCTCCTCGAGTTCCTTGTTCCAGGCCAGGAGGATCTTTTCCTGGTTGGTGCCCGAGCCCACGGAAACCTTCAAGCCGGAAATGTCGTCGGTACCCTTGATGTCGTAGCTGGCGCTCTTCTTCGCTTCGAAGCCCATGTAAGCGGCCCTGTATGTGGAGAAGTCGAACAGCTTCACCCGGGCGGCGTTGATGCCCACGTTGGAGAAGACGGCTTCGAAATCGCCGGACTGGGTCTTGAGCGGCCAGTTCTCCCACGATGTCACCTGCAGGTCCAGCTCGAGTCCCAGTTTGTCTGCCACCAGCTGTGCGAGATCGATCTCCACGCCGATCGGGGTCTTGTCGTCCGTGGCGTGGAAGGACAACGGGACGGACCCCGCGGTTGTGGCAACCGTCAGCTTGCCGTCCTTGGAAATGGCTGCCGGGACGGTGGCCGCGGCGGTGGCATCTTTCTCAACGCGGATGCGGTTCTGCTCCACTGAGGTGTTGTAGACGACGCCGTTCTTGGCGGTTTCGGATTCGGGCTTGGCTGCCGACGCTCCAGGATCGGAGCACCCGGCGAGCGCCGGAAGTACGACGGCGGGGAGGACGGCGAGTGCCAGGAATTTGGCTGTGGTGGTGCGAAGCATTGGGGAGATTCCTAGATGTTGAAGGCGGGTTCGATGACTTTGGAGAAGAAACTGCGGGTGCGTTCTTCGCGTGGGTTGCTGAAGATGTCCTGCGGGGCGCCGGACTCGATGATCCGGCCTTGGTCAATGAACACCACGGTGTCCGCTACGTCCCGGGCGAATCCCATCTCGTGCGTGACCACGATCAACGTGGTGCCGGACGTGGCCAGTTCGCGGATGACGTCCAGGACCTCGTTGACGAGTTCGGGGTCCAATGCGGAGGTGGGCTCGTCGAAGAGCAGGATCTTCGGTTCGAGCGCGAGCGCCCGGGCGATCGCAACACGCTGCTGCTGGCCTCCGGAAAGCTGGCGGGGATACGCGTCGGCCCTGTCCTTCAAACCCACACGGTCCAGGAGTTCCAGCCCGCGCTTCCGGGCCTCGGCTTTGGAGCGCTTCTGTGCCACGATCGGCGCTTCGGCCACGTTTTCCAAGGCCGTTAGGTGGGGAAACAGGTTGAAGTTCTGGAACACCATGCCAACGTTGGTGCGTTGTTTGAGGATGTCCTTCCCGCGCAGCTCGTGCAGCTTGTTCCCCCGGGCCTGGTAGCCCACCAATTCACCGTCGATGGTGATGAAGCCGCCGTCAACCTTTTCCAAGTGGTTGATGGTCCGCAGCAGCGTGGACTTACCGGAGCCGGACGGGCCGACGATCACTGTCACTCCGCCAGGCGGCACGGACAGTGAAACACCTTGGAGCACTTCGGTGTTGCCGAAGGACTTCCGAATGTTGTGGATGTCCACCTGTCCTTTGGTGGCCACCGTGCTGGCCGGGCCGGCAGCGGCAGGTGTTGCCGCCGTCGTCGATTCTTTGCGTGCGGTGATGATGCTCATCGGGCGTCCTTGCTGGGAGAGGCGGGAGCGTGGCTGGCGAAGAACTTGCGGGCCTTTTGCAGCGGCGTGAGCGGCAGGTTCCGCAGTGCGCCCTTGGAGAAGTGCCGTTCCACGTAGTACTGGAAGATGCTGAGCACGGAAGTAATCACCACGTACCAGAGCGTTGCCACAAGGAGCAGGGGCAGCACCTGTTGGGTCCGGTTGTAGATCACCTGCACCGTGTAGAACAGCTCGGAGTAGGCCAGGACGTAGACGATCGACGTTCCCTTGACCAGGCCGATGATCTCGTTGAAGGCCGTGGGCAGGATGGCCCGCATTGCCTGCGGGAGGACGATCCTGGTGGAACGCTTCCAGGCCGGGATGCCCAAGGCGGCTGCGGCTTCCAGTTGGCCTTGGTCGACGGACAGGATGCCGCCGCGGATGATTTCGGCGGAGTAGGCCGCCTGGTTCAGGGTGAGGCCTAGGACGGCTGCCGCGAACTGGCTGACCAACGTGGTGGTCTGGGCTTCGAAGAAGCGGACATCCGTGAACGGGATGCCCAGGCTGATCTTCTCGTAGAGGTAGCCGAGGTTGTACCAAAGGAGTAGCTGGACCAGGAGCGGAGTGGATCGGAAGATCCAGGAGAACGTCCAGGATACGGAGACCAGCAGCGGTGAGGATGAGAGGCGCATCAAGGCGAGGATGAACCCGAGAACGAAGCCAAGGATGCCGGAGATGGCGGTCAGCTTGAGGGTTTCCACCAACCCTGCCACCACGGACTGGGCAGTGAACCATTGGGCAACCACTCCCCATTCCCAGCGCGGGTTGGTCAGCAGGGACCACGCTATGGCGGTGACGCCCAGGGCGACCGCCACGGTGCCCACCCAGCGCCACGGATGCTTTGCCGGGACCAGCTTGTAGTCGGAGTAGTCGACGGCGGGCCGAAGGGCCTCGTCCGCCGTGGCGGGCGGTGCGGCTGCACTCATGCGCCACCTCATTTCAGTTGGGATTTGCCTATCGGATTGCTGCAAATCTAGGGGCGGAATTTATCCACCGGCAATTCGGATTTTTGTACTTCTTCACGGGACTTATTGCGGCTTCAAAAGGCTTCTTTCGGCGTCATCAATGAGTTCAGCCGGAGCCATTTGAGTCGTTTTGTTTTCCTCGGTTAACGCTGAATGACGCGTGGTGAACGGCGGTTACCGGCGCCTCGACCCGGGCACCACAGGCTCCCTACATTGGCCTTACCAACCACCGCAGATCAGGAGACCGCATGCCGTCACGAGTTCCCGCCATCGTCTTTATTGGCGGCGGCCCGCGCACGGCCGGCGTGTTGGAAAGGCTGGCGGCCAGCCGTCCCGCCTTGTTCGAAGGCCCCCTGCAGATCCACGTCGTTGAGCCTCATGAACCTGGCTCAGGACGCATCTGGCGTTATCACCAGGATCCCGGCCTGCTGATGAACTCCACGGCCGCCGACGTCACAATGTTCACCGACTCTTCCGTGGCCTGTGACGGACCGCCGCTGGACGGCCCGGCCCTCGCCACCTGGGCAGCCGGCGTACTGGACGGCAGTATCCGTGATGTGCCGGTCTTCGAGCAGCACATCCTGGAACAGCTCCGTTCCCTGACCCCCGCGTCGTTCCCCACGAGGCAACTCCAAAGCAAGTACCTCGAGTGGTTCTTCCGCCGGGCGGTTTCCTCGCTCGGGCCGGACGTCACCGTCACCGTCCACCGCGATGTGGCCACCGCCGTCGAACGGGCCGCGGGGCCGCTGCCCGGGCATCCCGACGCCGGTACGCACCTCGTGCGGTTGGCCTCCGGCGCCGAGGTGCGTGCCGACGTCGTGGTGTACGCCCTGGGCCACACCGATTCGCAGGCGCATCCGGAAGCGACCCGGCTGGCCGGATTCGCGGCCGCGCACGGCGGCTACTACGCGCCGCCGTCGTACACAACGGATGTGGACTACTCCCCCATTGAAGCCGGCCAGGACGTCATCGTCTCCGGGATGGGGCTGGCCTTCGTGGACCTGTTGGTGCTGTTGTTCGAGGGCCGCGGCGGCCGCTTCGAGGAAAGGCCCGACGGCGTCCTCGAATATGTGCCTTCGGGCGCCGAGCCACGGGTCTGGGCCGGTTCACGCCGGGGTGTGCCCTACCATTCCAAAATCTCCTCGTCGTTGCGCAGTCCGGTGGAGCGGCCGCGGTACTTCACGGCTGCTGCTGTTGAAGCGTTGCTGGCCGAACACGACGAGCTCGACTTCCGTACCCACCTCTGGCCGCTCATCGCCAAGGATGCGGGCTACGCCTATTACCGTGAACTGTTCACCGGCTACCCTGAGCGGGTTCGTGGCGCTTGGGCGGACTTCGAGGCGCCCTTCGATGCCCTCGACTGGTATAGCTCCGGGCGGGAGCAGCTTGTGGCCTCTGCCGTCCCGGATCCCGCCGTGCGCCTGGACCTTGAGTCGCTGGACCAGCCCTTCAGCGGTTGCGCGTTCGATTCCCATGAGGCGGTGCAGCGGTCCGTGGCCGCCTACATCCAACGCGACCTGGCACTGCGGACCAGCCTCGACCATTCGGAGACGCTTGCCCTGTTCATGGCCCTGCTGTTCGTCTACATGGACTTGGGCCGCCTGGTGCCGCAGGAACGGCTCAACGCCCGATCGCAGCAGGCAATCCACGGCTGGTGGCACGGCTTCTTCAGCTTCGTCGATTCCGGCCCTCCGGCACACCGACTGCAGGAAATGCTTGCCTTGCACCGGGCCGGGTACCTGCAATTCCTGGGACCGGGCATGTGGGTCCGCGCCGACGAACCAACCGGCCGCTTTGTTGCCGGATCCTTCCAGTCACCGGTCCTGGTGGAGGCCTCCGCGTACATCGAGGCACGCCTGCCTTCGGCCTCCGTGTGAGGTGTGTCAAGGATGTGAGACAGCCGGGTAGTTTCTTTTCGGTCAGGCAGCAGCGGGCAGGGGCTGGCTGTTGGTTGTGAAGTTGGCCATTGCCGTCGCCGGCGGGAGACCCTTGTTGTTGGTGTGAGGCCGCCAGCGGTTGTAGAACACTTCGATATAGCGCATCGTGGCCCGTCTGGCGTCCTGGCGGGTCTCGAAGCTGTGGTGATGGTAGAACTCGTTTTTCAGCGATGAGAACAGCGATTCGGCTACGGCATTGTCCCAACACACCCCGGTAGCGCCCATCGATTGGCGTATCTTGTTTCCGGCGCACCAGGCGCCCATTTCGCGGGACGTGTACTGCGTGCCGCGATCGCTGTGAAAGATGGCGTTCGGGGTCAGGTGGCCGCGGTCTCTGGCCATCCTCAGGGCCCCGGTAACCAACGAGGCGCGCATGTGGTCCGCCATGGCCCAACCGACGACCATCCTGGTGCACAGGTCAATGACGGTGGCCAGATACAGCCAGCCCTCACCGGTCCGCAAGTAGGTAATATCGCCCACCAAACGGGTGCCCGGGGCATCTGCCGTGAAGTCCCGGCCGATGAGGTCCGCGAAGACCTTGTCCGGATCCGAGGCTATGGTGGTGCGCTTGAAGGCGCGCATCCGCTTTGCCGCCCATCCGTTCTCAGCCATGATCCCCGCCACGGTGCCCACCGACACCTCGATGCCGGCGGCAACAAGTTTGGTATGCACCATGCGGTGACCGAAGATCCCGTCAGAGGAATCGAAGACGGTCCTCACCTGGTCCGTCAGGTCCCGGTGACGGGCCGCGGTCGGTGTCTCCTCAGCGTCCCGCCACCGGTAGTACGAGGCCCGTGGAAGCCCCAACTGCCGGCACATCCATGCCACTGGAAAGTCGGCGTTCTCCTCCTGAACAACGCGGTAGAGATCTTCTACCGCTGTTCTTTGGCGAAGAACGCCGAAACTTTTTTCAGGAAATCATTCTCCCGCTCGAGCTCCCGCAGCCGGGCCTCCATGGCTTTGAATTTCACCGGATCTACCGGGTCATCGGGCTTGCCACCGCTTTCCTGATCAGCCTCACGGGCCAACCGAATCCACCGCTTCAGAGCAGTCAACGAGATCCCGAGATCAGCAGCAACGGCAGGCAACGGACGCCCCGAAGACGCCGCCAAAGCGACGGCATCGGCCTTGAACTCATCGGAATAGGTAGGTCGAGCAGACATGAGCACAATCCTTTCAAACTGTGTCTCACATCAGTAGTACACCTCAGTGGAGCGTTCCGCGAACCCTGCCCTCCTGAACCTGCACGACGCCGGACTGGGCACCGAACAGAGGCTGCTCACCTTGGACGGTGCGCATTCGACAGGGAAACTTCTGGTCTCCGGAAATCATGAGGTCCTTTCTCCTGTTGGAACACCACAGCATGGGTTGTTTGCAGTGGGTCCATGGACGTCAGGCTGGGGCGCAGGTGCGTTTGCCCGGCCGAACACCAACGCGGCGCCGTTCCGCGAGAACGACGCCCTGGCCCGCCGCATCCTTCACACGCTGGCCACCCCCCTTCCGTCCCTCCCGTCCCTCCCAACTAGGTCGCATTAATGCGCGTTCTGAGCCCGCAAAACGCGCACAACTGTCACCTACTTGGGTGCCCACCACGAAAGGTAAGCCATGACCGCACCGCCAACCCTGCCGACGTCGGGCCTTTCCGTCCTCAGCCTCGCCATGGACGATCCCCGCGTCCGGCCGCTCCTGGATGAGCTCGCCGTCGAATATGACACCCGCTACGGGGACCTGTTCAGCAGCAAGGGAGCCTCCGAGGAACTCAGCAGGTACCCGGCGGAGGAATTCGCCGCACCGCACGGGGCGCTGATCATCATCCAGGAAGACGGCGAATCCGTAGCCGGTGGAGCGTTCCGCCGCTACGACGCCGACACCGCCGAGCTGAAGCGCATCTGGACCCACTCGGCGCACCGACGGCGTGGCCTGGCCCGCCGCGTGCTGGCCGAGTTGGAAGCTGAAGCCCTGCGCCGTGGCTACACCAAGCTCTACCTGACTACCGGGCCGCGCCAGCCCGAAGCCAGGAACCTGTACCTCGCCACGGGCTACACCGCCCTCTTCGATCTCGCAGCGGATCCCGAGGAAATCAAGCATTTGGCCTTCAGCAAGGATCTTGTGGCGCACCGCTAAGCTATCCGCATGGCCACGAAAACCACTGCCGAAAAACTCGCCACCATCCAGCAGGGGTACACCCTGCAAGGTGCCACCATCGAGCTGGGTGCCGCAATCGTGGACGGTGAAGTCCACAAGGAAGCGCAGGTCCGCCTTCCGTTAGCGATGATGAACCGTCACGGGCTGGTGGCCGGCGCCACCGGCACAGGCAAGACCGTCACGCTCCACATGATTGCGGAGCAACTGTCGACGGCGGGTGTTCCGGTTTTCCTCGCTGACATCAAGGGCGACCTCTCGGGACTGGCGACGCCGGCAACGGCCAGCGAGAAGCTGAGCGCCCGGACGTCGGCCCTTGGGCAGGACTGGTCGGCAAAGAACTTTCCCGTTGAGTTCCTGTCGCTGGGCGGTGACGGCAACGGCATTCCCGTGCGGGCCACCATTACCTCTTTCGGGCCTATCCTGCTCTCGCGCATCATGGACCTGAACGACACCCAGGAATCCAGCCTCCAGCTGATCTTCCACTTCGCCGACAAGAACAACCTCGAACTCATCGACCTCAAGGACCTGCGGGCCGTCATCCAGTTCCTCACCTCGGATGAAGGCAAGCCCCAGCTGGCCGAGTTGGGCGGGCTGTCCAAGGCCACGGCCGGCGTCATCCTGCGCGAGCTGGTGTCCCTGGAAGCGCAGGGCATGGAGAAGTTCTTCGGCGAACCCGAGTTCGACACAGCCGAACTCCTCCGCACAGCCCCCGACGGCCGCGGCGTCATCAGCTGCCTCGAACTGCCCACCCTGCAGACCAAGCCGCTTCTCTTCTCTACGTTCCTCATGTGGCTGCTCGCCGACCTCTTCGAAGACCTTCCCGAAGCCGGCGACCTGGACAAGCCCAAGCTCGTGTTCTTCCTGGACGAGGCGCACCTGCTGTTCAACGATGCTTCCAAGGCCTTCCTTGAGGCGATCACCACAACAGTCAGGCTCATCCGTTCCAAGGGCGTCGGCATTTTCTTCGTCACCCAGACCCCCAAGGACGTACCCGCAGACGTGTTGGGACAGTTGGCCAACCGTGTGCAGCATGCGTTGCGCGCCTTCACCCCGGAAGACGCCAAGGCCCTGAAGGCCACGGTGTCCACGTTCCCCGTCAGCGACTACGACCTCGAAGAAACCCTCACCTCCGCGGGAATCGGCGAGGCAGTCATCACCGTGATGAATGAGAAGGGCGCACCCACGCCCGTGGCCCTGACCAGGCTCCGCGCACCCGAGTCAGTCATGGGTCCCAGCGCCGAGGACCTCATCCGCAGTACGGTTGGGGCTTCATCGCTGTTGGCCAAGTATGGCACCGCCGTGGACAACGTCTCGGCGTACGAGAAACTGAGTGGGGCGGCGCCAGTGCCCACAGGCTCTCCGGCTTCGGGGGGCGCGCCAGGGCCGTCTTTGGATAGCGCCTCGGAAGCATCGGGTGGGTCCGTGCCCTCCCAAGCCGACATCGACGCCGAAGCCCGGCGCATCGAGGAGGAAATCCTCGGCCGCCCCAGTTCCCGCCCCGCCCCTTCGCCTTCACCGTCCTACCCCGAGCCTCCTGCACCCTCCGCGCCAGGAACGTCCCAGCAGGACACCGGCATGTTTGGTGACCTGGCCGGTGCGCTTGGCGGCGCGTTGGGTGGCGGACTAAAGAGCATGGTCCGTTCTATGGGGACACAGCTGGGACGCGACCTGATCCGGGGCGTCTTCGGTACGTCGTCCAAGCGTCGTCGCCGTTAGGGCTTGTTGTCCTGCGTCGTAACGACGGCGGGTGACCGGTTCGGGCGGGTCAGGGCCCGACGGCGGGTGGCCGGTCTGGTGGGGCAACGTACCGCCGTCGTGGATTTCTTTGAGGATCTTGCTAAGTCACCTTACGGTCTTGCTGCGCAGCTAATCGCGCGGCGGCGGGTAACGTAAAGGGCGTGCAGGTGAGTCAAGCGTTGGTCAAGACCGCAGCCGGATGGCTGCTCGGTCTGATGCTTGCTGCCGCCGGCGCCGTGGTGTGCATCAACCTGGTAAGCCAGTCCGTGGCGAGCCCGCAGCAGCCTGTACGGGAATACTTTGAGGCCCTGCAGAAGGGCGAGGGCGAACAGGCCCTTGGTCTGCTGCGCGCGAAGGTCCCGAAGGCCAACGCCGCCATGCTGGACGGCACAGCCCTGCAAACCGCGGCATCCGCATTGTCGGATATCAAGATCGGCAACGCGCAATCCCGTGGCGGAAACCGGGTCGCTGTACCGGTGGACTACTCGTTGGACGGCAGCCGCCTCCATAGCGAGTTCCTGCTGGAACGCACTGGTACCCAGTGGCTGTTTTTCGGCAAATGGGCCTTCGTCCCCACCACGTTACCCACCATCGAGGTGACCGTGGTGAACGCCAGCGAGGCAGCCCTTAATGGAGTGCCGGTCAATATGCCCAACGGGCACAACACGTTTGCCGTCTTCTATCCCGGCAAGTACGAGGCCAGCCTCAACGGCACTTTCTTTGAAGCTCCTCCAACGTCTGCCCTCGTCTCAAACCGCGACGGCGGAACGGCCCCGCTGAACCTGCAAACCCGGTCCACCAAGTCCATGGATGAAGCCGTGGCAGGCAAGGTCCGCGAATTCCTGGACACCTGTGCCGCAGAGGCGACTGAGCAGCAGCGACTCCAGCCGGACTGCCCCTTCTATCACGCCAGCAACGCCCGCGTGGTAGACGGGACCATCAAATGGGAAATCACGGAATACCCGAAGATCACTATCGAACCGTTCGGCGGCAAGTGGGTAGTGGCCCCCCTCAACGGCAAAGCCCGGCTGACAGCCCGGGAAATCAACCTCTTCACGGGCTACGTCAACGATCTCAACGTTGAACACGACTTCAGCTTTACCACCCAGCTGGATACGGACGGCAACACAGTGACCGTCACGCCCCTGCTGAGCTTCTAGAGGCCGGGTATCGCGTCCTGCGCCAGTGTGGGTGGCGTCGGTGCAGGTGGCGCCGCTGACCGCGCCAGCGGCTGTTCTTCCAGCCGCCGACGCGTGCCCTCGCGGTTAGTCCATTCCGCGGAGGTCCAGCACAAGCTCCGAGTCGCCGTCAGCTTCCAGGACCACGGGGATTCCCCAGTCCTGCTGATACAGATGGCAGGCTGCGTGATCCGGGATCTCGCCGTCCTCCGTTTCGGGTCCGTCACAAGCGGCCGCTCGAGCAGTGATGTGCAAGACGCCCTCAGGCACGTCCGAAGACAATTCGAGGGTACGCAGGAGCCCCACCGACGTACCGCCACCGGAGACAAGCAGTTCCGGCGGAGTAGAGGAGATCTTCAGCTGCGTCGGATCACCCCAACGATCGTCGAGCTTCTGCCCCGTTGGAGCCGTGAACCGCACTGTGAGCTCCAAGTGCCCTGGGGCAACAGGGCTCTTGGGCCGGTGCGTCTGCGACGCGCCCTCATCTACCTGCTGGGCTTCCTTGGGGATCGGTACCAGGACAAGCTGGTGCTTGTTCGACTCAACCACCACCAGCAAAGGTTCGCCGTCCTCGTGGTTGACCACTACTACATCGCTTGGCTCGGCCAGGCCACGTGCCAAGGTGGACACGTTGGTGCTCGTGGGGTCATACCGGCGAACGGCACCGTTGTAGGTGTCAGCGATCGCTATGGAGCCATCCGGCAGGACCGTCACACCCAGAGGATGCTGCAAGCGTGCCTCGGCTGCCTCGCCGTCCCTGAACCCGAAGTCAAAGAGGCCCTTGCCGATCGCGGTCTCCACGGTCACGCCGGAATCGCCCACTACCAAACGCCGGAGCGCGGAGGTTTCCGAGTCCGCTACCCAAATGTTCTGATCCTGGTCGATCACCAAACCGGACGGCTGCGCGAACCAAGCCTCTTCCGCGGGGCCATCCAGCAAACCTTCAAGCCCGGATCCTGCAAGGATCGACACTTCGCCCGACTTCGGTTCGAAAGCAAAAATCTGGTGCGTGCCGGCCATGGCAATCACAACCCGCTGCAGCTTCTCGCTCCAGGCAACGTCCCAGGGCGAAGACAAGGAAACGCCGGTCCCGAGCCCAAGTACCCCCACGTCCACTGCATCGGCGGCAAAGTCCGCCGGGCCGCCGTCGTGGTGTTCATTACGGGGTTCGGACCATTCACCGGCGCCGGACTCCGTAACCCGGGCCGGGCCGGCGTCGAGCAGTCGTTGAATGCCGTTTCCGGCCACAGTCCTGACTTCTCCGGTGCCAAGATCAACACCCCGGAGACGGTGGTTGACCGTGTCCGCAACCACCACGTCATATCCGACTGCGGTTGCCAGCTCAGCAGGCAGCACTGCCACGCCCTGCGGCTCATTGAATTGCGCAACGTCCCCAGTGCCGTCGGCATGGCCTTTGGTTCCGGATCCAATAAGCCTGTCTACGGTCTCGAAATCGGGGCGCAACTCAACCAAACGATGGTGACCGGAATCGACAACAAGGTAGTTGCCGTTCCCAAGTTGGGTGGCCTTGCCAGGGAACCGCAGGGTGCCCGACGTCGGCTCGGGCGCCACGTATGGTCCGTTGCCGCGGTGGAGCGTGCCCTTGGCCTCGTGCTCAGCGACGAGTTCCTCCAGGAGGACGCCAAGCCCCCCTGCGTGTCCCTCTCCCGAAAGGTGGGCCACAATGTAGCCCTCGGGGTCGATCACCACGAGGGTCGGCCACGCACGTGCGGTGTACGCCTTCCAGGTGGCCAGCTCCGGGTCATCCAGGACCGGATGGTGGATCTCATACCGTTCAACGGCTGACGCCAAGGCAACGGGATCGGCTTCGTGTTCGAACTTCGGCGAATGCACGCCCACTGTTACAAGAACGTCGGAGTACTTCTCCTCCAATGGCCGAAGCTCATCCAGGACGTGCAGGCAGTTGATGCAGCAGAACGTCCAGAAGTCCAGCAACACGATCTTGCCGCGCAGGGATTCCAAGTCCAAGGACTTGCCGCCTGTGTTGAGCCAGCCGCGGCCCTCCAGTTCGGAGGCCCGGACCCGCAGTTGGGTGCGTACGGTTTCGCTCATCAGCGTCCTTCCAGCTTGGTGTTTGGTTCGTTGTGCCCGGGTGCGTCTTCAATGGGCGCGGATTGCTTGCCTCGCTGCCCATCATTGCCACTGCTCATTCCCTTGCCCATAGTGGCCTCGCTACCTTGGCTGGCCGCGGGAGTACGGCGGTCGGACAACTTTGCGTCCCGTTCGGCGAGCCGGGCAAACATATCGTTGTAAGCACTGAGATCGGCGTCGTTATTCCTGTCGGCTGCACGGTCTACCCGTTTCGTCTCCCGCGCGTCGGAACGTGACCACATGACAGCCACACCGATGGCCACCAGAAGCGTCGGAACTTCTCCAATGCCCCAGGCAACGGCACCGCCCAACTGCTGGTCTGCGATAGCCGACGGTCCCCACGTGCGGCCGAGGTTGCCGAAGTAATCGGCGGCCAGAAGACCCGTGCCGCCCATGATCGCCACACCGAAGAAGGCGTGAAAGCCCATGGTCGCAAGGAGCAGTAGCAGTCGCATGGGGTAAGGCGCCCGCCGAGGAAGGGGGTCGCTGCCAATCATGCTCAGAACAAAGATGTAACCGGTGAGGAGGAAGTGGAGGTTCATGAGCTCATGGCCCACGTGCTCGCGCATGGCGAAGCCGAAAAGATCCGAGTAGTAGAACAGCACAATGGAGCCGGCGAAATTTGCGGCAGCGAAAAGGGGGTGCGTAACCACTTGGGAGAACTTTGAGTGGACGAACAACAGCAGCCACTCGCGCAGGCCCCTCGAGCCATGCGCTCCCTCTCCACGGGAAGGAAGCGCGCGAAGGGCCAACGTCACAGGGGCCCCGAGGACAAGGAAGATCGGGGCAACCATGGTCAGTGCCATGTGGTCCACCATGTGCGCGGAGAACAACACGCGCCCATAGACGGCTGGCGGACCGGAAGTTATATAGGTGAGGACAACCAGTCCAACCAACCAGGGGATGGTGCGCAATACAGGCCAGCTGTCACCCCGTCTGCGCAGCTTGAGGACGCCCATGATGTAGGAAACAGCACCAAAGAGCGCCACACCTACCCACAGCCAGTCGAAGCGCCACTCTGTCAGCCACCGCTCGGGAGTAAGCTCCGGCGGTACCTCGTAGCCGGACAGGATGAATGCGGGAGAAGCATCAGGCGAATACGTGGTGGGCTGCGGCGGGGCGGAACGTCCAAGCGCAACGGCGAGTCCCGACGTCGCGCCCATCACCAGTAGCTCCACCAAGACCAGTTGCCACAGCACCCGGCGGGCGGACATGGTGCCCTTCCCCAACTGGGGTATTACCCACTGCCGATGCATGAAGCCAATGCCCCCGAGCACCAGCGTGGCCAGCGCCTTCGCGATGATCAGTTGGCCGTAAGGCGAACCGAAGAGATCACCCGGGCTGGTCACGCGGATGGCGGCGTTGATGACACCTGATGCGAACACCAAGACGAAAGCGAAGCCGGCGAGCGAGGAAAAACGTCGAAGCGTCGGCTCAGTGATGTCTGTGCTCGCGTTGCTTCGCTGACCCGTCAGCAGGCCGGACAGGACAGCGAGCATGATGATGCCACCCACCCAGGTGGTAACACCTACCAAGTGCAGTCCCAGCGAGTTGATGGCGCCCTCATGGTCGCTGGAGCTGGAGGAGTGGCCAATGAGGGCTGGAGGGACCAAGCCGACGAGCGCTAGAAGTAGCGTGAACGCCAGTCCAGTCAGTGACCGCACTCCAAAAAGTGCGGTTGTGGCTACGGCAGCGATGATGGTCACCGCGAGCCATGCCTTGCCGGTTTCGATGTCAGTCATGAAGTAAACCAGCGCACGGGTGAACTCCGCGTCCCCCGAGATACCTTGGCCAGCAACGTCAGCGTATGTCAGAACCAAGACAGCTACAGCCGAAAGCGTCCACAGCGCTCCTGCACCCGCGGCTACAGCCAGCGCACGGGTAAATGCGGGGTGCTCAGGCGGCTCGACCTCGTCGCGTGCTCGTGACCTGGACGGCTTGATGCTCTTCGGCAGGACGCCCACCGCAAAAATCAGGCCACCGATGACGGCTGCCACGGAGACGTTGTGAAGTGCTTTGGCCACAGGAAGTCCCCAGCGCACCAAGGCTCCAGGATCCGAGACCTGGCGAGCGGCTGCCGCGCCGGAGAAGATGAGTGCCGCGGCGAGGGCCAAAAGCATGATTGCCAGACCAGCCAGTTGCCACGGTACGGAAATGCCCACGCCTGAGGCGCCTTCCCGCGCTCCCGGTTTGGGATTCGGCGAAGGGACAGTGGCGGAGCTTCTGGCTAATGGCACCTATCCATTGTCCGACACCCACCCCCGGGCTGCGAATCGGGAAGCCTCTGGGGAGGGGAAGTGGGATAAGCACCACTTAAAAGCAGAAGGGGTGGCAACCTTACGTTGCCACCCCTTCCGGGCGTTCGCCGAAGTGTTTGACTACTTCTTCTTGGCGACAGCAGCCTTCAGCTTGGAGCCTGCGGTCAGCTTGACGCTGTGGCCGGCTGCGATCTGGATCGTTTCGCCGGTCTGCGGGTTACGGCCGGTGCGTGCTGCGCGGTCGGTGCGCTCAACTGCGAGCCAGCCCGGGATGGTGATCTTCTCGCCTGCAGCAACAGAAGTCTCGAAAACTTCGAACAGTGCATCGAGCACGGAGTTGACGGCTGCCTGGCTGGTGCCGGCCTTGCCTGCTACCTCTGCAACGAGTTCACTACGGTTCTTAGCCATTTACGTCCTCCTGGACTAATACGTTTTTGAGCCGGCAAGCGGAACGCGAGCAAGCCACTGCTCGAAAACTTACCAGCTTGGACACTGTTGGCCAGCAAATTCCGCGTGTTTCCGCGCTTTTTTGACCGAATCACCGGTTTTTCGGGGTTTTTGGAGCTCAGAACGCTTCATGCCGTACCCTACGGCCCACAAATAGGACCCTGCTGCCGGGCCGTCAAGGCAGAATACGTTGATACAGAATGTGATCCTGCCAGCGGCCGGCGATCTTCAAATAGGACCGTGCCAGCCCGATCTCCTTAAAGCCTGCCCGTTTGAGGACCGCCCTGGAAGGACCGTTGTTGCCAAGGACTGCCGCCTGAACACGATGAAGACCCAGACCTTCGCCTGCCATTTCCAGAACGGCCTTGAGCGCAGCCCCTGCCACGCCCTGCCCCGTCAGGGTCCGGTCAACCCAGTACCCCACATGGGCATTCTGGAAGGGGCCTCGAACAATGCCTGTCAACGTGACTGTGCCCACGACGCGTTCTCCTGCAAGGATGACCCACGGCACCTCAGTACCCGATTCGAACTGCGCCAACTTTCCAAGAATGGAAGTGCGTTGACCTTGGACGGTGAAAAACAAATCCTCACGCAGAGGCTCCCACGGGGCCAGATGGCTGGCGTTCCGCGTATAGGCATCCGCTAGCAATGCAGCGTCAGCCAAAGCCAAAGGCCGGATTGCGAGCCGAGCTGCGCCCGCAGGCTGCAAATTCAGGTCCAGGATTCTGCTGAGATGCATCCTGTGACTCTACCCGTGGTGTTTTGGTGGTTGATGTGGGAGACCCCCCGACCCGTGTGGGTTGGGGGGTCTCGACCTAATGGTTGTCCGGCGGTGTCCTACTCTCCCACACCCTCCCGGGTGCAGTACCATCGGCGCTGTGGGTCTTAGCTTCCGGGTTCGGAATGGGACCGGGCGTTTCCCCCACGCTATGACCGCCGTAACCTTGTTACCCGTCCCCCCTGTGTGGGGGTGGGAAGTGTGTGTGGTTACAACTGTGGTGCTTGTTTAGTTGTGTTGTTGTGTTGTTGTTCCCGGGTTGTTGGTTGGGAACCACATAGTGGACGCGTGCAGTGTGTTGTGTGTGGTGTAAGTTGTTGGCCTATTAGTACCGGTCAGCTTCACGAGTCTTTAGTCCTCGCTTCCACATCCGGCCTATCAACCCAGTGGTCTGGCTGGGGGCCTCTCACACATAATGTGTTTGGAAATCTCATCTTGAAGCGAGCTTCCCGCTTAGATGCTTTCAGCGGTTATCCCATCCGAACGTAGCTAATCAGCGGTGCACTTGGCAGTACAACTGACACACCAGAGGTTCGTCCGTCCCGGTCCTCTCGTACTAAGGACAGCCCTTCTCAAATTTCCTGCGCGCGCAGCGGATAGGGACCGAACTGTCTCACGACGTTCTAAACCCAGCTCGCGTACCGCTTTAATGGGCGAACAGCCCAACCCTTGGGACCTACTCCAGCCCCAGGATGCGACGAGCCGACATCGAGGTGCCAAACCATGCCGTCGATATGGACTCTTGGGCAAGATCAGCCTGTTATCCCCGAGGTACCTTTTATCCGTTGAGCGACGGCCATTCCACAATGTACCGCCGGATCACTAGTCCCGACTTTCGTCCCTGCTTGAGATGTCTCTCTCACAGTCAAGCTCCCTTGTGCACTTACACTCGACACCTGATTGCCAACCAGGCTGAGGGAACCTTTGGGCGCCTCCGTTACTTTTTAGGAGGCAACCGCCCCAGTTAAACTACCCATCAGGCACTGTCCCTGACCCGGATCACGGGCCGAAGTTAGATGTCCAAAGTGACCAGAGTGGTATTTCAACGATGACTCCACCCGAACTGGCGTCCGGGTTTCAACGTCTCCCACCTATCCTACACAAGCCACTCCGAACACCAATACCAAACTATAGTAAAGGTCTCGGGGTCTTTCCGTCCTGCTGCGCGTAACGAGCATCTTTACTCGTACTGCAATTTCGCCGAGTTTATGGTTGAGACAGCGGGGAAGTCGTTACTCCATTCGTGCAGGTCGGAACTTACCCGACAAGGAATTTCGCTACCTTAGGATGGTTATAGTTACCACCGCCGTTTACTGGGGCTTAAATTCCCAGCTTCGCCCGCAAAGGGGCTAACCGGTCCTCTTAACCTTCCAGCACCGGGCAGGAGTCAGTCCGTATACATCGTCTTGCGACTTCGCACGGACCTGTGTTTTTAGTAAACAGTCGCTTCCCCCTGGTCTCTGCGGCCCACACCCGCTCCACAAAGCAAGTCTGTATCACGGGGCAGGCCCCCCTTCTCCCGAAGTTACGGGGGCATTTTGCCGAGTTCCTTAACCATAATTCTCTCGATCGCCTTGGTATTCTCTACCTGATCACCTGTGTCGGTTTGGGGTACGGGCGGCTAAAACCTCGCGTCGATGCTTTTCTAGGCAGCATAGGATCACCGGATCCCCCCATGCGGGAGTCCCATCAGATCTCAGGATCGTGCTCGAAACACACAGGAACGGATTTGCCTATCCCTGACCCTACATCCTTGGACCGGGGCTACCATCGCCCGGCCCGGCTACCTTCCTGCGTCACACCTGTTAATACGCTTGCCTCCCGGGATCAGGTCCCAGCACCAGCCCAACCATCACACCACAAGTGGCGCAACAAGAAAGACCGGCGGTGGTTAGTATCCCCCGTTCAACATGGGCGGTTTTTCGCCGGTACGGGAATATCAACCCGTTGTCCATCGACTACGCCTGTCGGCCTCGCCTTAGGTCCCGACTTACCCAGGGCAGATTAGCTTGACCCTGGAACCCTTGATCATTCGGCGGACGGGTTTCTCACCCGTCTTTCGCTACTCATGCCTGCATTCTCACTCGTGTAGGCTCCACCGCTGGTTTACACCGCGACTTCACCGCCCACACGACGCTCCCCTACCCATCCACACCCCTGAACCACGAAGGCTAGGGTAATGCGTGAATGCCACAACTTCGGCGGTGTACTTGAGCCCCGCTACATTGTCGGCGCGGAATCACTTGACCAGTGAGCTATTACGCACTCTTTCAAGGATGGCTGCTTCTAAGCCAACCTCCTGGTTGTCTAAGCAACTCCACATCCTTTCCCACTTAGCACACGCTTAGGGGCCTTAGTTGGTGGTCTGGGCTGTTTCCCTCTCGACTATGAAGCTTATCCCCCACAGTCTCACTGCTGCGCTCTGACTTACCGGCATTCGGAGTTTGGCTGACGTCAGTAACCTTGTAGGGCCCATCGGCCATCCAGTAGCTCTACCTCCGGCAAGAAACACGCAACGCTGCACCTAAATGCATTTCGGGGAGAACCAGCTATCACGGAGTTTGATTGGCCTTTCACCCCTACCCACAGCTCATCCCCTCCATTTTCAACTGAAGTGGGTTCGGTCCTCCACGACGTCTTACCGTCGCTTCAACCTGGCCATGGGTAGATCACTCCGCTTCGGGTCTAGATCACGCCACTGAACACGCCCTGTTCAGACTCGCTTTCGCTACGGCTTCCCCACACGGGTTAACCTCGCGACGTAACACTAACTCGCAGGCTCATTCTTCAAAAGGCACGCCATCACACCCATACAACCCCGAAGGGCTGCAGATGCTCTGACGGATTGTAAGCACACGGTTTCAGGTACTGTTTCACTCCCCTCCCGGGGTACTTTTCACCTTTCCCTCACGGTACTGGTCCGCTATCGGTCATTAGGAAGTATTTAGGCTTATCAGGTGGTCCTGACAGATTCACACGGGATTTCTCGGGCCCCGTGCTACTTGGGATCCTCTCCAAAGGCGGTGCCACACATTACGGTTACGGGACTCACACCCTCTCTGGCCGGCCTTTCAAGACCGTTCACCTATACGCGCACCCACACCCCACCGGTCCGGCAGAACCAGCACGGAAAGTCCCACAACCCCGCCCACGCAACGCCCGCCGGCTATCACACATGGAACGGTTTAGCCTCATCCGCGTTCGCTCGCCACTACTAACGGAATCACTCTTGTTTTCTCTTCCTGCGGGTACTGAGATGTTTCACTTCCCCGCGTTCCCCCCACGCACCCTATGAATTCAGGCACGGGTCACACAATCACCTTGCAGCGTTGTGCGGGGTTTCCCCATTCGGACATCCTGGGATCACCGCTCGGTTATCAACTCCCCCAGGCTTATCGCAGATTCCTACGTCCTTCTTCGGCTCCTAATGCCAAGGCATCCACCGTGCGCCCTTAAAAACTTGACCACACAAAACCACAACCCAAACAGGCCGCGGCTGATGCACTCAATCAATTCGAGAGAACCACGACCACAAAAGGGCCAGGTTCATTCATCAAAGAAATTGCTAGAACACACAACCCACACCCCCAAAAAGAGTGCAGGACCATGTGTCCAGATGCTCGCGTCCACTATGTAGTTCTCAAACAACAACCCCGTCAACCACACCCACCCCACACAAACACGAGGGGGTGCCGGCCGCAGGAACAACAAGAAACACCAAGGATTCCCTGCATTGCTGCAAAAAGGCCCTGTTGCCTCAGGACCCAACAGTGCGCCAAACACAACCCGGCAACCAACACCCCGGACCGCTTTCCCAACAACCCCCCCCACACACAAAAGTGCGAAAAGAGGGCCGCCGTACTCACGCCAGGACACCACCACCAACAGGCCATGCCAAAAAACTTGATTTGCTGATATTCCACCCATGAGCACCCACCGCAGAACAGACGCCTGCGCAATGGGCAACACTGACAACCCCGGAACCCGCCCATGCAGGCAGACCCGGACGCCGTTAGCAGCTCCTTAGAAAGGAGGTGATCCAGCCGCACCTTCCGGTACGGCTACCTTGTTACGACTTAGTCCCAATCGCCGGTCCCACCTTCGACGGCTCCCCCCACAAGGGTTAGGCCACCGGCTTCGGGTGTTACCAACTTTCGTGACTTGACGGGCGGTGTGTACAAGGCCCGGGAACGTATTCACCGCAGCGTTGCTGATCTGCGATTACTAGCGACTCCGACTTCATGGGGTCGAGTTGCAGACCCCAATCCGAACTGAGACCGGCTTTTTGGGATTAGCTCCACCTCACAGTATCGCAACCCTTTGTACCGGCCATTGTAGCATGCGTGAAGCCCAAGACATAAGGGGCATGATGATTTGACGTCGTCCCCACCTTCCTCCGAGTTGACCCCGGCAGTCTCCTATGAGTCCCCGGCCGAACCGCTGGCAACATAGAACGAGGGTTGCGCTCGTTGCGGGACTTAACCCAACATCTCACGACACGAGCTGACGACAACCATGCACCACCTGTAAACCGGCCGCAAGCGGGGCACCTGTTTCCAGGTCTTTCCGGTCCATGTCAAGCCTTGGTAAGGTTCTTCGCGTTGCATCGAATTAATCCGCATGCTCCGCCGCTTGTGCGGGCCCCCGTCAATTCCTTTGAGTTTTAGCCTTGCGGCCGTACTCCCCAGGCGGGGCACTTAATGCGTTAGCTACGGCGCGGAAAACGTGGAATGTCCCCCACACCTAGTGCCCAACGTTTACGGCATGGACTACCAGGGTATCTAATCCTGTTCGCTCCCCATGCTTTCGCTCCTCAGCGTCAGTTACAGCCCAGAGACCTGCCTTCGCCATCGGTGTTCCTCCTGATATCTGCGCATTTCACCGCTACACCAGGAATTCCAGTCTCCCCTACTGCACTCTAGTCTGCCCGTACCCACTGCAGAACCGGAGTTGAGCCCCGGTCTTTCACAGCAGACGCGACAAACCGCCTACGAGCTCTTTACGCCCAATAATTCCGGATAACGCTTGCGCCCTACGTATTACCGCGGCTGCTGGCACGTAGTTAGCCGGCGCTTCTTCTGCAAGTACCGTCACCCCCAAAGAGGGCTTCTTCCCTACTGAAAGAGGTTTACAACCCGAAGGCCGTCATCCCTCACGCGGCGTCGCTGCATCAGGCTTTCGCCCATTGTGCAATATTCCCCACTGCTGCCTCCCGTAGGAGTCTGGGCCGTGTCTCAGTCCCAGTGTGGCCGGTCACCCTCTCAGGCCGGCTACCCGTCGTCGCCTTGGTAGGCCATTACCCCACCAACAAGCTGATAGGCCGCGAGTCCATCCAAAACCACAAAAAGCTTTCCACCCCCCACCATGCGATGAGGAGTCATATCCGGTATTAGACCCAGTTTCCCAGGCTTATCCCAGAGTCAAGGGCAGGTTACTCACGTGTTACTCACCCGTTCGCCACTAATCCCCGGCGCAAGCACCGGATCATCGTTCGACTTGCATGTGTTAAGCACGCCGCCAGCGTTCATCCTGAGCCAGGATCAAACTCTCCGTTCAAAAACAAAAAACGAAACACAACCACCCCCACCGGAAATCACGGCAAGAAGCAGCTGCAAATCTGAAACCAGCTGAAAACCAAACCACCACACACGGGGGTGCGCAATGGCCCGGCAAAAATTCAACCAATCAAAAAACAATCGGTATCAACAAACTTGGCACACTATTGAGTTCTCAAACAACAGGTCACTAATCCAAAGCAGTACCACCACCAACCACAACGGCCAGCAGATCGCTCCGGAGCAACTTTTCAAACTTACCCGAACCAGCCACACAAAGCAAACCAGCCCGGAACCCCCCACCAGCACCAACAGCGCACCAAAGCACCACCGGAAACCGGCCATTTGAAAGGGAGAAAGTCACCGTCAAACCCGCATCAGCGGCGGCAACTCGAATAACTTTACACACCCCCAACCCCCGAAACAAATCGGCACCGAGACCCCTCCAAAACCCCTGGAACACAAGGGAAGCGGCGTGAAAACAGCCTCGCACAGCGAGATTGCACCCATGTGAAGCCCATCACCTACCCCGGCCCTGAACGCCCGGTGATAGAGCAACCCGGGAAACCCGACAGGACGTGATAGAGCAACCCGGGAAACCCGACAGGACGTGATAGAGCAACCCGGGGAAACCCGGCGGGACGTGATAGAGCAACCCCTAAACCGCCGCTTAAACGCCAAAGAGGCCGGCAACCATGACGGTTACCGGCCTCTTTGGACGAGCTTGGTGCTTACCAGGAAGACTTGGTGATACCCGGCAGCTCACCCTTGTGAGCCATGTCGCGGAAGCGAACGCGGGAGATACCGAACTTCTGGAAGGTGCCGCGGGGACGGCCGTCGATCTGGTCGCGGTTACGCAGACGGATCGGGGAGGCGTTGCGGGGCAGCTTCTGCAGGCCGAGGCGTGCAGCTTCGCGGGCTTCGTCAGACGCGTTGGGGTCAACCAGGGTCTTCTTCAGCTCGAGGCGCTTGGCAGCGTAGCGCTCAACGATGACCTTGCGCTGCTCGTTACGAGCAATCTTGGACTTCTTAGCCATGTGTTTAGCGCTCCTCTCGGAATTCGACGTGCTGGCGGATCTTGGGGTCGTACTTCTTCAGGACCAGACGGTCGGGGTCGTTACGACGGTTCTTGCGCGTCACGTAGGTGTAGCCGGTGCCCGCAGTGGACTTCAGCTTGATGATGGGACGTACGTCCTTGTCCTTTGCCATTAGAGCTTCACTCCTCGTGCCAGGATGTCGGCGACGACCGCGTCGATGCCGCGAGCGTCAATTACCTTGATGCCCTTTGCGGACAGCGTCAGGGTGACGTTGCGGCGCAGGGAAGGAACCCAGTAACGCTTCTTCTGAATGTTCGGATCGAACCGGCGCTTGTTGCGGCGGTGCGAGTGCGAAATGCTGTGTCCAAAGCCCGGCTCGGCTCCGGTCACTTGGCAGTGTGCTGCCATGACTCTCCTCCAAAGTTTGAATGTAACGGCGTGCAGGGTCTTCCTGCAGTACCGTGCGACAGGCAGCGTCCGCGTCCAGTCCGAACCAGCCCGATGGATTCCGCAGTAACGCGGCGAAGAAGGTTGGCCTCAGAACAGGGCAGTGAAAATCACTGCTTCAGATCCTGGGATACTGGGCGAATACAGGGATGCACGCAACTTGAGCCCCTAACTACCGGCCCACGGGATGCTGGTCAGACCAACATTTACCGCCAACCGGAGCAATTGCACACGCTCCGCACTACCTAGCGCCTAACTATTCTACGGGCAGCACCAAATTAAGACCAATCAGGCCGGACCAGCGCAGGGTACTTGGGGCTCAGCCCGTCGCCGGACGACGTTCCCCGAACCCGCCGGACAACCCAGGGCGTAGCGAACTCACGAACCCACCGGGCGTTTTCACGCAATGTTTCGGCACGGCTGAGCAGCCGCTGCGGCGCGGGTTCCGGAACGTCGATGACGTGCTCGTGTTCAAGGACATCAAGCACTCTTTTGGCCATGTTCAGGTGACCGGCAGTGGACATGTGCATGCGGTCCGTGTCCCACATGCGCCAGTCGTCGTATTCGTCGAATCGCCAGTAGTCCACCAGCAGGGCCCCGTGGTTTTCGGCAATTTCGCGAACCAGTTCGTTGTAGATCGCCGTGCGCCCGCGCATGGCGCCGAAGACCTTGGAACCCTTGGCATCGAAGCCCGTGAAGAGAACCACTGTTGCGCCCGTCGCGCTTAACTTGGCGATTCCGGCGTCGTAATCCTGCAAAAGCGAGTCAATGTCGATCTTGGGACGCAGGATGTCGTTCGCCCCTGCGTACAGGGTCACCAACGTGGGTTTAAGTTCGACGGCGGCATCCACCTGCTCTGCCATGATCTGGCGCAGTTTCTTGCCGCGGATAGCGAGATTGGCGTACCCGAAGCCCTCATTGCTCTGGGCCAGCTGACCGGCCATGATGTCGGCCCATCCGCGCACTCCGTTGGGGCGCGAGGAGTCAGCGTCTCCGACGCCCTCGGTGAAGGAGTCTCCAAGGGCAACATAACGGGCAGAAAAATCCATGCCGCCAGTCTGCCACCCGAAGGCTCGGCCCAACAAAGCCGGCAGGCTGCTAGGAATCGCGGAGGATCCAGTGGTTGTTGTCGAGCCGGGCCACGATCTTCTCACCGATGCGCGCCAGGTCCGCCACGTCGTCGGGGGTCAGCGAGTCCAGCATCAGCGTGCGGACAGATTCAACGTGTCCGGGCGCCAGCGAAACGATGGTGTCCATCCCCGCCTCTGTCAGGTGGGCAACAGTTACCCGGGCATCACCGGGGTGCGCCTCGCGCTCAACCCAGCCGCGCTTCTGCAGTTTGGTCACCACGTGTGAAAGGCGGGACAAAGAAGCACTCGTGCGGGCAGCGAGTTCGCTCATCGGAAGGTAGCGGCCCTCAGCCTCGGAGAGCATGGCCAAAACGTTGTAATCGAAAAGGGACAGCTTTCCGGCGGACTGCAGCTGCGTGTCCAACGCTGACGGAAGAAGGGTGTTGATGCTCAGGAGGGCCAGCCAAGCCCGGCGTTCCTCAGCGTTAAGCCAGCGCGGTTCAGTCATGGCTTCAATCTTAGGAGAATCCGTCACCTCCCCCGTCCGCGCAGTCCCGAAACGGTAGGCTGACGGCATGTTTGTTGTGTCACTGACCTACAGGGTTCCCGACGAGATTGTGGACTTCCACCGGCCAGGCCATATGGCCTGGCTTAAGGAATCGTTCGACGGCGGTGTGTTCGTAGCGTCCGGACGTCGCGTCCCGGCAGTTGGCGGAGTCCTGCTCTCCAACGTGGACAGGGCAACTTTGGATGAATCCCTGGCGAAGGACCCGTTCTACAGCAACGGAGTGGCGGATTTTGAAATCATCGAATTCAACGCCACCACCGTGGCGGACGGCTACGAGAACCTGCTGGATTCCTGACAGAGGAACGCCGGAAAACGCGCGGGACCTGACAGAGGAACGCCCCACAACGCGCGGGATGTGACAGAGGGTCAGCCTTCGGCTTTGCCGCGCCGCCAGTAGCCCATGAAAGCTACCTGCTTACGGTCAATGCCGACGTCGCGCACCAGGTACCTCCGCATTTCCTTGATCACGAACGCTTCCCCCGCAATCCAGGCGTAGAAGGGCAACGCACCGGCCGGCAGCGTGGGGTTCTTGGTTGCTTCGATGGCCGCGGCATCCAGTCTTTGCGGGGTTTCCCACAGGATGTCCTGGTCCACGTTGACCTCCTCCGGCTCGGGACCGGCGGCGGTTTCGGCGCCCTTCAAACCCACCCAGCCGGGAACGGGAACAGCCTTGGCGACGGCCGCTTTGAGGAGTTCCCCGTGGGGACGCGAGCGTCCGATGGATGCGCCGCGGGCGAGCCAGGTGATCTCGACATTTGCCGGCGTGCTGATCTCCTGGAAGTCCGCGGCAGAGGGCACTTCAAGGAAAGCATGCCCGGTGATGTCGGCCGGAAGGCTTTCGAGGATCGCGCTGATGGCCGGGACTGCTGTTTCGTCGCCGGCGAGGAGGACACGCTGGGCGAGGCCCGGCCGCCACTCGATGCCTCCGTACGCGCCGGCCGTGGTGCACTGGGCGGCCCGGTTGTTGGGGCCGATGATGGTGAGGGTGTCCCCCGGTTTGGCGGCCAAGGCCCAGTTTGCGGCTGGCCCGCCATGGCCGGAATCGTCAAAGTGCATGACGAAGTCAATGTCGATCTCCGGGTACACGGCATCAAGGCGCTCCGAGCGGACGGTGTAGGTGCGCATCGAACCACGGACAGCGGGGTCCATGGCCAGCCATTCCTGGTACCAGCCGGCCTCTTCCATGGTGAATTCGGGCAACGGGATCGGTTGTCCCGCTGCGTCCATGGACGGGATCATCAGTTTCACGCGGAGATCCAGGGTGTCCCCGGCTACGCCAAACTTGCGCAGGGAGTAGCCGCCGAACGTGATGCGCCGGAAGTTGGGGCTGAGTTCCTGAACAGCGCTGACCGTGACATCGAACGCCAGCGTCATCGGCTCCACGGCACTCGCTGTGGCCTGGGTGGGGTGTGCACTCATGAGGCGATCTCCAGTTGGTTGGTTGTAGCGGGCTGGGCGTGATGGCGTCCGATCGGAACGATCAGGGGTGTGCCGGAGATGGGGTCCTGGACCACACGGGAGTCCAGGCCAAAAACGGTGTGCACCAGTTCCTCGGTGACCACCGCGGAGGCGGGACCTTCGGCCACGATGCACCCGCCCTTCATGGCGATCACGTGGTCCGCATAGCGTGCAGCGAGGTTGAGGTCGTGCAGCACGATCGCCACGGTGGTACTGCGGGTGCGGTTGAGGTCGGTCACCAGGTCCAGGACTTCCACTTGATGGGCGAGGTCCAGGTAGGTGGTGGGCTCGTCGAGCAGCAGGACTTCGGTCTCCTGGGCCAGCGCCATGGCGATCCACACGCGTTGGCGCTGGCCGCCGGACAGTTCGTCGACGCAGCGTTCTGCGAGCTCCAGCGTTGCGGTCGCCTCGAGCGCGCGCTGCACTGCGGCGTCGTCGTTGGCGCTCCAACTGCGGAAGAGGCCTTGGTGCGGGTACCGGCCACGTCCCACGAGGTCCCGGACGGTGATGCCGTCAGGAGCGGTGGGGTGCTGGGGCAGCAGGCCGAGCGTGCGGGCAAGTTCGCGGGCGGGACGGGAGTGGATGTCCTTGCCGTCCAGGGTGACGGCGCCACCGGCCGGCTTCAGGAGCCGTGACAGCCCCCGCAGCAGAGTGGACTTGCCGCAGGCATTCGCCCCGACGATCATGGTCACTTTACCTTCGGGAATCTCCGTGGAAAGTCCTTCCACCACCTTGCGCTGCTCATACTGGAGCGTCAGGTCCTTGGCATTAAGGAGGGCCATGTCAGGCTTCCTTTCGGTTCGACGTGACGAGGAGCCACAGGAGGAACGGTGCACCGAGTGCGCCGGAAATGACGCCCACCGGCAGGACGGTTCCATCGAGGATCAACGGTGCGATGTTGGAGGCGAAGAAGTCGGCCGCGAGCACAATCAGCGCACCTGTGAGGGCCGACGCCGGAAGGCTGGGCTTGCGGACGAAGCGGCGGGAAATCGGTCCGGCCAGGAAAGCAACGAACGCTACGGGACCTGCGGCTGCGGTTGCGACGGCGGACAGCGCGACGGCGGTGACCACAAGTCCCAGCCGGGTGGCGTTGACCCTGATTCCGAGCCCTGCTGCGGCATCATCGCCGAGTTCCAGCATGCGCAGGGGGCCGGAGAGGAACATCGCTGCCGGAATGAGCACCAGCAAGGCCGCGGCCAGGATTCCGGCGCGTTCCCAATTGGCGGAATTAAGGGATCCGTTAAGCCAAACGAGTGCGTCCGCTGCCGTGCGAATGTCCGCGCGGGTCATCAGGAAGTTCACTACGGCGTGCAGTGCGGCGGCGATGCCCACCCCTGCGAGGATGAGGCGGTTGCCTGCCGCATTGCCTCGGTTGCCGCCGCCATTTCCCGCACTCCGTGAGATGGCGTAGATGATGGCAGCCACGCCGAGCGCCCCGCCCAAGGCCGCCGCGGATACCACGGCACCCGAGGCTCCGAAGATCACGATCGCCGTGACAGCGGCGGCGCTCGCCCCGTAGCTGATGCCGATGATGTCCGGGCTGGCGAGGGGGTTCCGGAGCATGGTCTGGAACAGGGCGCCCGCAAGGCCGAACGCGACGCCGATCAATGTACCCACCGCTGCACGCGGCAGTTTGTGTTCCATGACGATGAAGCTGGCGCCGGGGATCTTTTCGCCGCCGGTGAGGTGGTTGATGACGATCGTGAAGAAGTCGGGGATCGTCACCGTGTAGCTGCCCAGGAGCACGTACACCGCAAACATCACCAGCAGCGCGAGGGCAAGGACGAACGTGCGGCTCCGGACCCGCCGAAATGACAATTGATGAGGGTGTTTGGGCGAAGGATTGGCATTAACTGCCAACTCGGTGGGGAGCTTGTGGAGTGTCCTCATAGTCCGGCCGCCTTGCCCCGGCGGATGAGCCAGACAAAGACGGGTGCGCCCACCAAGGCGGTCATGATGCCTGCGGGGACTTCACCCGGAAGAAGGATGACACGGCCAATGACGTCGGCGGCGATGAGCAGGATGGGTGCGGACACCATGGAGAACGGCAGGATCCAGCGGTAGTCCGGCCCGGTCAGTGATCGGATGGCATGCGGCACAACGAGGCCCAGGAACCCGATGGGACCGGCCAGGGCCGTGGCCGACCCGCACAGCAAAACGATTCCCAGTCCGATGATTCCGCGCGAAAGGCCAACGTTCTGGCCGAGTCCGCGTGCGACGTCATCTCCCAAGGCCAGGCCGTTCAGGACACGCCCGCCCGCCACCACCACCAAAGCACCGATGAGCAGGAACGGCAGTGCCGGAAGGAGAACCGACCAGTCACGACCGCCGATGCTGCCCACCTGCCAGAAACGGAAGCGGTCCAGGGTGTCCTGGCTGGAGACCAGGATGACGTTCATCAGCGAAAACAACCCGGCACTCAGCGCCGCGCCTGCCAGGGCGAGCTTGACCGGCGTCGCACCATCACGGCCGCGGGAGGCGATGGCGTAGACCACGACGGCGGCCGCTGCGGCTCCGACGAAAGCGAACCAGATGTAGCCGGTCAGCGACGTGATGCCAAAGACGTAGATGCCCACTACCACCGCCAGTGCAGCACCGGCGTTGAGGCCCAGGATGCCGGGATCGGCCAACGGGTTGCGGGCAACGCCCTGCATGGCAGCGCCGGCCAGGCCCAAAGCGGCCCCCGCCAGCAGGCCCAGCACCGTACGCGGAATCCGGGCGATGACCACGGCGTGGTCGCCGTCCTGCGGATTGAAGGTGGTGACAGCTTCCCAAATGGTTGAAAGGGGAAGCCCGCGTGCGCCGATCGCCAAAGACGCGGCGCACGCAGCAGCAAGCACGACGACGGCGAGCAGCAGCAAGGCGGTGCGCTTGCCTGCCATTCGCGGACCGTTTGGAGCGGTCGCGTTGCTGCCGGGAGCGATCCCTCGCTGGTTACCAGGCGCCGAAGTGCCACCAACCCGCTCCACGGGAGCCGCCGTCGTCGTGCTCAACTTCACTGGACTTACTTGCCTGCTGCGTCCGCTGCTTTACCCAGCTGGGGCAGGAATGTATCCAGCGCCCACGGCAGGCTCAACGGGGAAGAGGCAGAGATGGACAGCGTCAGGGTGTTGTCCGAGTCGGCAACCAGCGCGCCGCTCTTGATGGCAGGGATCTGGCCCAGCAGCGGATCAGTCTTGATGGCCTCAGCGGTGGTGGCATCCGGAACCCAGGTGACGAAGATGTCAGAGTCGAGCTCGTTGGCCTTCTCTGCGGACCAAGGGATGAAGAAGTCCTTGTTGGTCTTGGTGTTCTCAGTGACCACGGGTGCCAGCTTCATTCCGATGTCGGAGAGGAACCGGGGGCGGTTGTCGATTGCGGTGTATACGTTCACGCCATCGCCCTTGGCGGGCTCGAGGTTGCCGTAAATGAAGGTCTTGTCCTTGATCTGCGGGTACTTGGACACCTTGTCCTTAATGGTGGCCTCGGTGTCTTCAACCAGCTTCTTGGCCTCGGCTTCCTTGCCCAGCGCCTTGCCGATCATGGTGGTGCTCTCCTGCCACGGCGTACCGTAAGCCAACTCCGGGTAGGCAACTACAGGGGCGATTTCGGAAAGCTTCTTGTAGTCGGCTTCTTCGAGGCCGGAGTACGCGCCGAGAATGACGTCCGGGCTGAGCTTGGCGATTTCAGTGAAGTTGATGCCGTCAGCCTCGGAGAACTGGACGGGAGCTTTATCGGAGCCAAAGCCGGCGCCGGCCTTCTCCAGGGCTTCGTCCTTCCACGGAGTTGAGCCCTTGTCATTGTTGCCCCACTCGTTCTTGGGGACACCGACAGGGACGACGCCGAGGGCGATCGCAATGTCATCGTTGACCCACGAAATGGTGACGACCCGCTGGGGCTGTTCCTTGATGGTGGTCTCACCGAAGGCGTGCTTGATGGTGACGGGGAAAGCCGACGATGCTGCTTCCGATGATGCCGGCGCCGAGTTGGCGGGACCGGTGGAGCAACCGGAAAGGGTAAGTGCGACAGCGGCCAATGCGACCGTCGCTGAACCTGCAGTCTTCAGCAGGGCGCGGCGTGGAAGAAGGGAAGCCACGGGACTCCTTAGGTAAGTTATGCGAACCTAAGTAAGGCTAGCCTATCCTTCAAATAATTACGAAACGTTTCTGTCGCGTAATCCTTCCGGCATCCCTCTGCCACATCCCCTCCCTTTTTCGGCATCCCTCTGCCACATCCCACCCACGTACGGGAATCCCTCTGCCACATCCCCTCCCGGTGGACAGCTCCCGCGGAGATTTGGGAGGATATCGGCAGCGGACTACCGCTTCCAGGAAAAATTACGAGGGGAATGAGCGTGCGCACTGCATCAGTTGCCGCAGCCATGGTTGGCGAGGTGGCCGCTTTGGCCTGCTTGGCACACCCCCACGCGCCGGCATCGTCCAAGTAGCACCGCAAGCACCAAGATCCAACGCCACTGTTGGCTTCTTCGGCGTGCCCTTGTGCTCCACAGAGACGACCCCCGCGCCTAACGTGCCATGACGCAGCGCCAGGTGCGCTGCCGACGTCGTAATTTTTCAAAGGAAGCTTCGCCATGCAGAAAATCACTGCCCAACAAATCCGATCATCGTTCATCAATGCCAGCCGATCAGAAGCTGCCAAACTGAATCTTCCCCGCAACTTCGAATCGATCGAATGGGAAACCCTGGAGTTCCTCGGTTGGCGGGACGAGAAGATGCCCCAACGGGGGTACCTGGTTGTGCCGTATGAAGGAAAGCTGACGGGCGTCCTGCTCCGCGCTCCGGAAGGCGGCTCCGGCAAGAACCGTGCAGTCCTGTGCGAATTGTGCCGGGACGTCTTTTCCAAAGATGACGTTTACCTGTGGGTTGCCAAGAGGGCGGGTCAGTCCGGCAAGGACGGCAACACGGTGGGGACGTTGATCTGCGCGGAATTCGGTTGCAGTGCCAACGTCCGCAAGGAGCCGCCGGTCAACGAGATCAACCCGGACCCGGCTGCCGTGGTGCTCAAACAGATCGCAGGCCTGGAATTCCGCACGGCCCAATTCCTGAGCAGGGTACGGGGCAAGTAGGCCAATGTGACTGGCAGTAGGGGTTGCTATGAGTGCTCAGAACAACCCCTGCTGCCAGTCAGTTGGGAGACGGCGGCGGGGCCGTCAGCGGAGGACGATGTCCACAGGGTTGGCTTCCGAACGCCACGCTCCGGGCTCGCCACGTCCCGAAATGACGGGCGCGGTCAGCACGCCGCTACGGTTGGTGCGCTTGTCGCGGAGGATTTCCGTGACGGAGCCGAGGTGGCGTGACAGGTCGATGACGTTCTCCGGGGCAGCCAACAGCAACTGGAACCCAAATTCGTGGAGCGCCTTGATGCCCGCCCCGGCGAATTCCTCGGACGCCAGGACAAACGCCTCGTCCATCATCACGGTGCCGTACGTCGTGAAACCCTGCTCGGCGATGCCCAGCTGGTAACTCAGGGCAGCCGCCATGATGAAGGCGGTGAATCGCTGACGCTCGCCGCCGGACATGGAGCCGGTGTCCGCATGCATGAAGACTTCCGTCTTCTTCCTGCCTGACGCTCCGGCCACCTCGCGGTGCTCCTTGCACTGGATGAAGAGGTGCCCGCGAACATCGAGGACCTCGGAACGCCAGCGCCGGTCCTCGGGGGTCTGCGAGCCGAGCCGCTTCACCAGGGTTTCCAGTGACTTGTAACGGGCAGTGAGCTCGGCGTCCTCATCCACCTCGGACGGCGCGGCTCCCCGGGACGGGCGTGCGTGCTTGGCCTTGAGCGCGTTCTGGATCGCGTCCTTGAACTGCTTGGCAGTGGCAGGAAGTGTCTGCTTGATGTCCAGTTCCAGGTAGCTGCCTTCGTGGAAATTGACCTGGGAAAGGATCCCGTTCAGCGGCAGGATGCGGCTGGTGATGCTGCGGCGTTCCTCATCAAGGAGGTGCAGCAGCGTACTGAACGATTCATGCGTGCGCTGGTTGAAGAACAAACGGAATTCCGCTTCCTGTGCGGGCAAGCCGTCGCTCACGATCGCATGGTACCGGGCTTCGAAATCACCGGCGGCGCCGATCGACGTGCCATGATCGGCGCTGATGGCACTGCCCCATTCACGCACGAACGCCTCGAAAATCCGGGTCAACCGCTCCGCCGTTGCTTGCCCCCGGGACTCGGCTACGTGCAATTCATCAAGCAGCTTGTTGCGGACGCTGTTGGCCAGGTTATCCAGCTCGTACAGCTGGGTGACGTCGGCAGCGCCGGCAAAATACGGCTCAAGCGCCGTGACGGTGGAGCTCGACGGCGGTGCTTGCTCAAGCTTCAGCCTCGCCGCGTCCAACAGCCCGTCAGCCGTGGTCATCTGATGGTCGAGCGCCTTGTATTCGCTCTGCAGGACGGCCGCGGCACCTGTGGAGGATTGGTGCTTCTCACGCACCGCCTCAATGTTTGCCCGCAACGGCTCAAGATCGGCCTGCGCGGCCAAGGCGTCGGCAAGGCGCTGTTCGATTCGCGTCAATTCCTCCCCGGCAACTGCTGCTGAAACCTGCTCCCAAGGACGCTCATCCTCGGCAACCCGGCGGAGGGCTTCCAACTGACGGGCCATTCCCTGATGCGAATCTTCCCGGCTCTGTGCCAGTTCCGCAGCTTTGGCCAACTCGTTCTCGAGCTCACCGACGCGGGCCGCCACCAGCTCCAACTTGGACGCGTTGTCGAAACCGAGAACGTAGTCCTGGCGGCTCGTGAAGCGATCGTCCTTCTCCACGGTGTGCCGGTTGCGCTTGACCACGCCGCCCAGGCTCAGTCCCTTGTCCAGCGAAGCCAGCTCGTCCGGGTCCTCGACACACGGGTAGGCGAAGTCCACGGCGATCCGTTCACGGACCCACTCCCCCGCCTCTGCATTGGCCCCCGACGTGAGGATGCTCAACTTAGTCAAGAGATCGCCGTCGGACACGTCCTCCACAGCAAGTGCGCCGCCTGCAAGCGGCTTGGAAACATCCACGGCGCGAAGGGCTCCGCGGATGGTGTTGTCATTCAGGTAGCGGGTTACGGCCGCGAAGTACTCACCCGGGACCAGCAGAGTGGTTGCGAGGTTGCGGAGCGCGCGTTCGGCGGCTGGACGCCACTGCTCCTGGCCCTCCGCGAGATCGATGAGCTCGCCCGCGAACGGCATCCGTTCCTCGGGTACGCCAGTGGCCGCAGCTATCGCAGCCCGGTTTTCAATGCTCGACGGCGGCAGGAGGGACTTGCGCGAACGCAGCGACAACAACTCCTGCTGGGCCGCTGCGAGCTCGCGCTTCTTGGTGGCGTGGGCATCGAACGCCTCAAAACGGAGTTCCTTGAGGGACTCCGAGTCGTCCTGCAAGGATGCCGACCGCGCTGCGGCCTGCTCATGGGCCTGGTCCCAACCTTCAGCCGACCATTCCAGGTTCAGCCCGGCATCGGACAACGCCTTCCTGGCAGACTCCTCCACCTGCTGCCGCAGCTTCAGGCCGACGCGGGCGTTCTCCAGCGACTGCTCAATGGCAGAGATCGCGTTGCCGCCGCGGTTGTTGTAGTCGGACTCCAGCTCCCGCAGTTCCTTGGCGAGCGCGTCCCGGATGGTCCGCTCCGCCGCGAGTTCCTGCGCTTTCTGCTGGGCCAATTCCCTGAACCTGGCCAAGGTCTTGGCATGCACGGAAACCGCGAGCTGCTGTTTGTACGCCTCAAATTCCTCGCCCGTCAGCTCACGGAGCCGGTTGGCATCCAGCAACGCCTGCGCGTATTCCTTGTTGAGGCCGGGAACCGGTGCCAACTGGTCGCGCTGCTGCCGGACGTCTTCCAACCGCTGGCGGATGGACATCAGGTTGCTGAATTCCTCAACCACATCGTCCGCGGCGGCAAGCGTCGCAGGAGCGTCGAGCACTTGGTCGCGGAAGAAGGTGTTGACGCTGCCGCCCAGGCCCTTGCCTGCCTGGATGACGCGGAGCAAGGGCAGCGCCTGGTCCGAATTGATGCCCAGAAGCCGGCGGAACCGCTCGGCAAAAGCCTTATGGACGTCGAAGACCTGCCCCTCGGGGAAGATCGACTCCAGCGCGCCCTTGGTGAACCGCTTCTGCGCGATCCCCTCGATCGCTTCAAGATCCAAAGGCTTGCTGTCGATCACATAGAACCGGCCGACGCTCGATTCGGTGCCGTTCTTGGGCAGGTCGAACAGTGCGGAAATCGTCACCTTGGTGCCGGCTGCGTTATCAAACGTGAGTGCGACGGCGGACCAGGTGGCACCAGGCCGCTGGAAGGCACTGGCCGAGCTGTCGCCGACCGCCTTATCACCGACCTTGCCGCGCATGTAGGTGAAGGTGGTCCTCTTGTCCTCCACAGCACCGCCGGACCGCTGGGCCGCGGCCTCGTTGGAACGCGGACGGGCATCAAATACTCGGAGCATCGCGTCAAAGAGCGTCGATTTGCCGACGCCGGAATTACCCGTGAGGAGCGTGCCGTTGCGGTCCACGTGCATGGTGTGGGCGCCATGGAAGGTGCCCCAGTTGACCACCTGGACGAGGGCAAGGCGCATCTGGCCCGGGTTCGTCTGTTCGCCCAACGGGAGCATGCTTGCGATCGTCACTTCGTGGTCCCTTCGGCGTCGGTTGAGTCCGCGGCGGAACTCACCGCAGCGGGTCCGTCGTCATCCGTGTCGTCGTCCATGTCGTCATCTGAGGGGCTGGTTTGATGTGAATCGGGGTCCAAGTCAAGCAGCGGTTCGGTGCCGGATTCGTCGGCTGCTACTGCCACCAGGGCTTCGATGTGGGCCGGAATGTCGCCGATGTTTTCGAAGGGGAGGGCCAGCGGGAGTGCGTTGCTGATGGTGTAGGTGTCGTCCAGGGGGGTGGCCAGGAGCAGTTGGCGGGCCAGGAGTTTGGTGATGGTGCGGTTCACGACGTCGGAGTCCCGCAAGGCATCCTGCTGGCCGGCCGGGGTGTAGTTCGCTACCAGGTCGGAGATCTCCTCGCGCGTTACGGTCGGATCCGTCTGGGCCGTGACATGGCGGTCCAGGAGCAGGCGAAGCCGCAGCAGGACGATGGTTTCCACCCGGCTGAGGGCGCGCTGTTGGCGGAGGATGCTGGACCGGGAGCTTGCCCCGATGATCTCCGGATCCACCGGGCGCAGGACCGCGATCTTGCGGTCGTGGTCCAGCTGGAGCGTCAGGAAGAGTTCCGACAACCGGCTCCGAAGGATCAGTTGGTTATCCAGGAGCGTGGTCCAGAGCTTCTCGTCGCGGCCGCCGTCGATGTACGGCCCTTTCAGCAGTTTGACCAGGGCGTGGCGGACTTTCATGGGCAGGACGCCGGTATCCCCGGGGAAGAGAGCTGCACCGTCAACGAACGTATCCCTCGGGGACACACGGAACGGATCCGCGGTGTGCGTCTCCACCTCTTCCCGGCCACCATCTTCCCGGCCACCATCCATGGTGGGGTTATCCGTCGCGGCGAGTTCCGTCGTCGTGATTTCCTCAGTCATCAGAATCCTCATTCAGCGTGACGACGGGCAGATATGCCGTGCGGATGCTGCCGTCGATTTGTTCGAAGTCGATGTGCTCCCAGGCGGCCCGGTCAAAGGCGGCGCCGGTCTGCAAGGCCATGGACAGGAGGGAACGGACGGTGTTGATGTGCCGTTCCTCAGCGGGAAGGTTTTCCCACGCCTCGCCCAGGGTTGCGGACCCTGCCATGGCGGCACGGACGACGTCGGGCCTTGCCTTTCCGGTGCGGGCGGACTTGACGCGGTCCGAGTCGGTGAAAGCGATGGGGTCCGCCAGACGGGGTGGCGTGGCGAACTCGTCGGGGTCGAAGAGCTTGACCATGGCCAGCGACTCGAAGCCCGCGTTGTAGAGGACGGGCCCGGGGACAAGGCCCGGACGGTCCCGCTCGTATGGCATGGAACGGATTGCCTGCTCGGCCTCGGCGAGCACCTTGCGGAGCGTGACCGACTGGCGGACATCGTCACTCTGGATATACGTGTTGAGGCTTTCCGACAGCTTGCCGTAGATCCGCTGGATCTCGCTGTGCTGCGTCCGGAGCTCGGCGACGAGGTTCTTCAGGGTTTCCCGGTCCTCGTGGGTGAGATCGTCTGCGAACTGCCTGCTCAGGACCTCGCCGATGGCTGAGCGGAAACGCAATTGCTGCTGCGGGTCTTCGAGGAACGCCGTGAATGAACGGAAGGTACGACCCTCGGGGCTCTGCCTCAGCCGCTTGTCCGCTTCGAGCACTTGGGCCATGGTGGCACCCTTGCTGAGCGACTCTTCAATGATCTGGTTCCGGAGTTCACCCACTAGTTCCTCAATGCGGTCACGCATCTTCTTGTAGTCGGCGGGCAGGCTGGCCGCGAGGTCCAGAATGTTGCCGGCGGCCTCCACCGCTTCCTCATCGTCCAGGAGCCCGTCGAATTCACCGGAACTGATGTCCTCCACCAGTTGTTGACGCTCCTGGATCTCCTCCTCGAGGGCTTCAAGGCGGGCGCTCTGGTCCGGGTTGGTCTCGTTGGCGAGTTTCTCCACATCGCCGAGCAGGGTGCCCAGCCGGGAGCCGTTGAGCGTTGAGCGTTCACTGGACAGGCTGTCGAGGAAGGCGAGCACGCGGGCTGCGGCTTCGGTGACTTCGTAGACGATCTGGCCGGACTGGTTACGACGGGTGAGGAACTGTTTTCGGGTCCACTCGTCGCCGAAAGCTTTGCCGTTCAGCTGCCCGCCGAGCGCTGGGTCCTGGCGGCGGAGCTGCTCAAGGAAAGCGTCGACGTCGGCATGGAACTCTTCGAGCGGAAGCTGCGGCCGGGTGCGGGTGAAGGAGGCTTGGAGCACCGCGATGACCCACGGCGCCGAACGCGTCAACGTCCAGGCCGGCCCTTTGGTGAGCTGTTCGAGGTCCCTCAGCCGGGCACTGATGGCGTCGGCGGAGGACATGGCTGAACGGGACAACTACTCTCCTTCAGCTGCTGCGAAACCTGGCTGGCAGCGAAAACTGCCCCGTACAAGGTTAACGCAGAGCGTCCGCACCCAACTAAGTCGCAGCAGAGCACGTTTAGAACGCTGATAACGCGCACAAGTGCGACTTACTTGGGGGGCACCCGGGTGGGCGCGGGGGTGGGCGCGGGGGTGGGGCGCCGGGTGGGCACCCGCGTGCGTGCCGCCGTCGTGCCCTTTCCGTGACCTACCACAGGGTAGGGTTTCGATCCCGTATCAACACCGTTTCCATGCTGGCCGCGGGCCCCCGCCGCCCCTAAGGTCAGATCATCGACGCCGGCAACGCCGCGTCTACCCACGCACTGTCGCATAGGGGGAACTGTGGATTTCGACTTTACGACGCTGGAAACCGCCACTTACGTGTTCATTGGAACGCTGGCGTTCGCTGCACTTCTGGTCGCTTTCATCGCGGCGGCGGCAATAGCAACAATTGTTCTCATCGGCGTCATGGGCATGGCCTGGTATGCCATCAAGGCTGTCCTTGGCGGACTGATCCATGGCATCAACTTCGCCTGGGACCGGCTGGTCCACCATGCCGGCCAAGTGGACATCCCGGCCGAATTCCAGCCGCAGGTATCCACTGGTACGGGTAGCTACCCGCGGGTAGCATTGAGGGACAGCTGAAGGGTTCGCACCCGAGGCGGACCCTGGCTCCATCCGGCACAACCGGTTAGAGGAGTTATCCCATGACGTCCGCCACTGACAACAGTCTCTCCGCAGCAAGCGTCAACGCCTCCGCAGAGGAGGCCCGTGCCGTCGCCGAAGCCGCGCGGGAAACCGAATGGAACCGTCCCAGCTTCGCCAAGGGCCTGTACCTGGGCAGCTTCGACCTCAGCCTGATCCATCCCTGGCCCGAGGCCAAGGCAGAGGATGTTGAGCGCGGCGAAGAGTTCATGGCCAAGCTCGAGGCCTTCTGCAGGACCATGTCCGGACGCGTGATCGAACGCGATGCGAAGATCCCGGACGAATACCTCACAGGACTGGCCGAGCTGGGCGTCTTCGGCATGAAGATCCCGCGTGAGTACGGCGGCCTGGGATTGTCGCTGGTTTACTACGGCCGCGCTTTGGCCTTGGTGGGTTCGGTCCATCCCACCTTGGGCGCCCTGATCTCCGCCCATCAGTCCATCGGCGTCCCCGAGCCCGTGAAGGTGTTCGGCACGGACGAGCAGAAGCGCGAGTACCTGCCCCGATGCGCCGCGGGCGCGATTACCGCTTTCCTGTTAACAGAGCCCGACGTCGGCAGCGACCCCGCGCGCATGGGCGCCACCGCGGTCCTGTCCGACGACGGCGGGTCTTACGTTGTGGACGGCGTGAAGCTCTGGACCACCAACGGCGTGATAGCCGAGCTCGTTGTGGTCATGGCCCGCGTCCCTGAACATACGGATGCGGACGGCACCACCCACAAGGGCGGCATCTCCGCGTTCGTCGTGGAGATGGATTCTCCTGGCATCACCGTGGAAAACCGGAACACCTTCATGGGCCTGCGCGGGATCGAGAACGGCGTCACCCGCTTCCATCAGGTACGTGTCCCGGCGGCCAACAGGCTGGGGCGCGAAGGCCAGGGTTTGAAGATTGCCCTGACCACCCTCAACACGGGCCGCCTCTCCATCCCCGGCCTGTGCGTTGCTGCCGGAAAGTGGAGCCTGAAGATTGCCCGCGAGTGGTCCAACGCCCGCACCCAGTGGGGCCGCCCGGTGGGACAGCACGAGGCCGTCAGCAAGAAGATCGCCTTCATCGCCGCCACGACCTTCGCTTTGGAGGCAGTCTTCGAGCTGTCCGCCGAAATGGCCGACGCCGGCGCCCGGGATATCCGGATCGAAGCCGCACTGGCCAAGTTGTGGTCGACCGAGCTGAGCTGCAGGATTGCCGACGAACTCGTACAAATCCGCGGCGGCCGAGGGTTTGAAACCGCCGACTCCCTGGAGGCCCGCGGCGAGCGCGCGGTGGCAGCGGAGCAGCTCCTCCGTGACCTGAGGATCAACCGCATCTTCGAGGGTTCCAGCGAGATCATGAAGCTCCTCATCGCCCGCGAGGCCGTGGACGCGCACCTCGCGGCAGCGGGCGACCTCGCCTCGCTGGATGCGAGCCTGCAGGACAAAGCGAAGGCCGCCGTCGGGGCTTCCGGTTTCTACGCGCGCTGGCTGCCGAAGCTGGTGGCCGGGGCGGGAATGGACCCGAGGTCCTACTCGGACTTTGGGCGGCTGGGCAAGCAACTGCGTTTCGTGGAGCGTTCGTCCCGCCGGCTGGCACGGCAGACCTTCTACGGCATGGGCCGTTGGCAGGCGAAGCTCGAGCACAAACAAGCGTTCCTTGGCAGGATCGTGGACATCGGAGCCGAGCTGTTCGCGATGGCCGCGTGTTGCTCGCGGGCTGAGAACCTGCTGCACACCCGGCCCGAGCATGCCGCAGCAGCTTTTGAACTGGCAGAGGCCTACTGCGAACAGGCCCGCGTGCGGGTGGACGAATACTTCGACCAGCTCTGGCGCAACACCGACGACGCCGACCGCGACCTTTCGCGCAAGGTCCTCACCGGGGATTACGCCTGGCTTGAGGCCGGCATCCTGGACCAGTCTGAAGGAACAGGGCCGTGGATCGCCGACGCCTCCCCCGGCCCCTCCGCCAAGGAGAGCCTGCACCGCAAGTACAGGTAGCTTTCCGGTGCGTTAGCGGACGTCACCGTCCACGTAGTACCAACGCTTGTCCTCACGCACAAAACGGCTGAGTTCGCGCTGGACTCCGCGTTCGCCGTCGTGCCTGTAGTGGGCTGCGAACTCCACCGTGCCCCGCGCGTCCAAAGGTCCGCCGGCCGTGGTTCCGAGAATGTCCAACCGCCGCCATTCCATGTCCGGATCCAGGTCCATGGTGTCCGGCCGCGTGCTCGAATGCCACGTGCGCAGAAGGTATTCGGGGTCCAAAACGACGAAGGCCGAATACCGCGAGCGCATGAGCTGTTCGGCAGTTGGCGCGTCGGCTTCCGAGCGGTGGAAACGGCCACAGCACTGGTCGTATGGATCCCCGGACAGGCACGGGCAAGCGCCGTTGCGGAGACGGGTGAGATCGGGCGTCAAAATGCCCCTTTCCGAGGCCGTAAATGAGAGCTGCGCAACATATTTTCCCACGCCGTATAACAGCTTCGAAACAACCCCGCCGGAGTGCTGAGCCGGGCGTGATTCCGTCGGTGCCGGACCGTAGGCTAGAGGTGCAAGCGGGGGAGACCGCAGGCATCAAAACGCAAAGCCAGGGGAGGCTACGTGGAGGATCCGACAACGCTCGCCATCAACCTGACCTACCTGGGGACGTTGGGGATGGCAGTCCTCATGTTCCTGGGTCTGGGATTCGTCATCATCATCACGCTTGTGGTGGCCGGTATCGGGCGTCTGCTGTCGATCATCATCCTTGCGCTTTTCGGCATCTTCCCCAAGAAGGAAACGACGCCGATCGTCCACCTCCCCCAGCGGCCGGAGGGCTCATCCGCCCCGGTTGGTTCCGGCGTCCTGCCTGCTGCTGACCTACCGCTGAACGAGCCCGCTACCGGTCACGTGGCCGCCGTTGCCGCAGCCGCTGTTGCCGCTCCGCCTGTACCTTCCGCACCCCCGGTAGTGGTTGAAACGCCGCCTGCCCCGGCTCAACCGAAGCGGGACCTCCTTGGAGAAGCCCGACGCCGGGTCGCAGGGGCGGCTGCCTCCGTCAAGGACGGCACCTGGAAGTCAATGATGGACACCCAGACCAACCACCATCCCCTCGTCGTGGCCGCAGGCAAGGAACCGCCCGTCCTGGCGAAGGGCTGGGCCGAGGCCGTGGCTGAAGCTGACCAGCGGGCGGCTGCCCGGGCCAAGGCTGAACAGCCCCCGGCCATCAAGGTGACAGTCCGCGAGGTGGGAGAGTCGGGATCGCCGGCCAAACCGTCGTCGGGAAATGGTCCTTCCCCGGACGCAGGAACAGCGCCCGGGCCAGCAGACCCTGCCAAGAAGGCTGAACCCGCAAAACCAGTCCAACCGGCCGCACTTAAGCCCCTTGCCAACAAGCAGGGGCCCAAGAACACCGCCAAAGGGAAGTCCCCGGGCCAAGTGCGCAAGGGTTCCTTGAGCGGTGCCAGCCGCAACTCCTAGGCGGGGTCAGGCCGCCAGCTGGCGGAACGATGCCCCGTGGTAGATGAGTGGCTCGGAATCATGGTTGACGGTGGTGGACTTGACCTCAAGGACCACGATCGCGTGATCCCCCGCCGGAATCTCTGACACGACTTCGCACTCGAAACCCAGCACGGCACCGTCGATCAGCACAGCCCCCGAGTCGGTGACGCTGTGGGCCACGCCGTCAAAACGGTCGCGGGTCTTGGAGGAAAGCTGGAGGCACGCAGCTTCCTGCCCCTCGGCAAGCACGGATACACCGAGCCGGGCTGCCTGCCGAAGCCTGGGCCACGTGGTGGAGGAGTTCTGCACGGCAAACATCACCAGCGGAGGCTCCAAGGAAACGCCAACTGTAAAGGACGATGCCACCAAGGCCTCGGGCGTGAAGTCGACCATTGCACTGAACGCAGCCACACCGGACGGGAACCGGGCAAAGGCAGCCTTGATCGCTGCTGTTTCATCCACCGTTGTCCGTGTCATTTGATCTGTCCCCTTTGCGCGTCGATTGAACCTCTTTCCCCATGATTCATGCGTTCCCGGTAACCTCCACGTTTGTGGATCCGGAAGTCGTTTGTATTGCCCGGTGTCAAGAAATGTCTCGCAGTAAGGCCCCTTCCGTTACTTCCCAAGACGAAAAACGAAGAAGTTCTACCACTTGCGTTTCTGCGTCCGGCAGCGCTGTGTAGCCTCGACGGGACACCTCCCCCACCACAGGAAGCCGACATGAGCCTCAACGAGCTACGGACGCTTGGACGCACCGGCGCCCTGATCAGCCCCCTCACCCTTGGCACATTGAACTTCGGGACAGGAACCGCCCCCACCGGTCCTGCGGACAGTATCCGCATCATCAAAGCAGCCCTCGATGCCGGGATCACCAGCATCGACACCGCGGATATCTACTCCCAGGGCGAGGCCGAAAACGTGGTGGGCCAGGCCATCCACGGCCGTCGCGACGAAGTCTTCCTCGCCACCAAGTTTCACGGCCAGATGGGTTCCAATCCGGCCCACGCCGGCAACTCGCGGCGCTGGATCGTCAGGGCAGTGGAAAACAGCCTGCGTCGTTTGGATACGGACAGGATCGACCTTTACCAAGCACATCGCCCGGACTACAACACCGACCTGTTGGAAACCATCACTGCCCTCAACGACCTCATCCGGCAGGGCAAGATCCTTTACTACGGCACCTCTGTGTTCAGTCCCGCGCAACTGGTGGAGGCACAGTGGATTGCCAACACCAACCACCTCACGCCCCCAGTCGTGGACCAGGTTCCGTATTCGCTCCTGGTGCGTGCCAATGAACGGGACGTTTTCCCCATCACCCAGCAGTACGGCGTCGGGGTTTTGAGTTACGGACCGCTCGACGGCGGCTGGCTCGCCGGCGGGTACCGGGTGGGTGGCGGTCAGCCTGAAAGTTCGCGCTTCTCGGCTGTCCCGGGCCGCTTCGACGTGACCGCGCCCTTCAACCAAGCGAAGCTGCACGCGGCCGATGCCTTGGGCCGGGTCGCTGCCCGCTACGGCATCTCCTTGATCCAACTGGCCGTGGCATTCGCCATGAACCACCCCGCGGTCACCAGCGTCATCATCGGGCCACGGACCGAGGAGCATCTTACTGATTACCTCAAGGCCGCTGACGTCGTACTCAGCGAAGCCATCCTGGACGAGATCGACGATATTGTTGCCCCCGCCGTGAACTTCCTCGAGCGGGATGCCGGCACCGTGGCGCCGCACCTGGAGTATCCGGAACTTCGACGCCGGTAGGCCTTGCAACGTCCTATTGACGGCGGTTCCGGCGCGGCGTGATCCTTGACCTAAGTGCTGCGGCACATCCGCAGCGTCGGTTCCAGTAGAACGCCGCCCGCCATGTCCACACCCCATATTGAACGCGGCCTTGCCGCCACCCCGGGCCAACCGACCCAAGGCCCACTCACCCACGAAGAACTCCAACTCGCCGGCCGGAACCACTCGATGCCGCTTGAAGCGTTGCACGACGATCTCACCCCCGCGGGACTGCACTACTTGCTGATCCACTTCGACATTCCGCACGTTTCGCTTGAGACGTGGCGGTTGCGGCTGGGCGGGGCTGTTGCAGACTCCCTGGAGCTCAGCCTCGACGACCTCAAAGCCCGTCCCGCCGTCACCATGCCCGTCACGCTCGAATGCGCGGGAAACGGGCGATCGCTCCTGCAACCCCGGCCACTCAGCCAGCCGTGGGTCCTCGGTGCCGTCGGCACGGCGGAGTGGACCGGAACTCCCCTGGCACCCCTGCTGGAGGAGGCCGGGTTGGCGAGTGACGCCGTCGAACTTGTCTTCACCGGCGCTGACAGCGGCATCCAAGGCGGCGTCGAAGAGCCGTATGCGCGGAGCCTGACCATTGAGGAGGCCATGCACCCCGAGGTGATGCTGGTGTACGCCATGAACGGCCAACCGCTCCCGTTGCAGCACGGCTTCCCGCTCCGGCTGCTGGTCCCCGGATGGTACGGAATGGCGAGCGTGAAGTGGCTGACGTCCATTGAAGCTGTGACAACCAGGTTTATGGGGTACCAGCAAGCTGTTGCCTACCACTACCTCCAAGGACCCGACGGGCCGGGGCTGCCCGTGACCCATATTCGGGTGCGGTCTTTGATGGTGCCGCCGGGGATTCCCGATTTCTTCACCCGTCGCCGGGTAGTGGATGCCGGACCGGTGATGCTTCACGGGCGCGCGTGGTCCGGGCATGGCGACGTGGAGCGCGTGGAAGTGGGTATCGATGGAACGTGGATGCCTGCGCACCTCGATCCGCCCGTTGGGGACTTTGCCTGGCGCTCGTGGTCCATGGTGTGGGTGGCGAACAAGGGTGATCACGTGCTGCGATGCCGCGCCATGGACTCGTCCGGTGCCCTCCAGCCCACGGAACAAGTGTGGAATTACCAGGGCATAGGGAACAACATGGCGCAGCGGGTGGAGGTGACGGTTCGGTAGGGGGTGTTTCGCGGGTGGGCGCCCTCCCGCCTTCTTCCCTTCCGCCGAGTTCGCGGGAACGACTCTTCCCTTCCGCCGAATTCGCGGGAAACCTGCTTGTTCGCTGTCGCCTTGCAGCGGTCAACGTACGTTTGCGGCGAACACACGACTCTCCGCCGTAACCGCTTTCGCTAGACTCGACTGCATCATGAGTAGCCAGTCTTCCGCCCCGGCCGCCGTCCGCGTCGACGCCTGGTTGTGGGCGATCCGAGCCTACAAAACCCGTTCCGCCGCGACGGCAGCTTGCCGGGCCGGGCATGTCCGCCTTAACGGCAACCCCGTGAAGGCGTCGCAGACTGTGATTGTGGGAGACACCATCCGGGTCCGCGAATCCGGGTGGGAACGCGTTTTTGAAGTTCGGCGACTCATTGCCAAGCGTGTGGGCGCCGAGGCTGCATCGCATTGCTACACCGACCACACTCCCCCGCGTCCTGTCCTCCCCCAGCTGGGCCTGCCCCAACGCGACCGCGGCGCCGGCCGGCCGACCAAGAAGGACCGCCGGGATATGGACAAGCTGCGGGGATAGCCTTCCGGACCCGGCTGAATTTTGCTGGATCATTCAGTGGTGCGCTTCTGTGGGCCCTCTGGATTCTGTGGTTTTGGCGCCTTGGCCGCGCAATGATCCAGCAAATTCTTCCCGGTGCAGTTATCCACAGATGGGTCTTACCGGCTCGAACCAGCGCGAACCCCCTGCTTAGACTGGCCAGCACTACGCCACAACAGTCGCTGGGGAGTCTGTACATTGCCACGCTTTTTGTTTGATCTTTCGCCTGCCCATTTCCGTTCCGTCGCTCTCACGGTTTCTGCGCTTGTGCTCTTGAGTTCATGCCAAGACCCTGGCTCGCCGCCGGTTCCAGGCGCGGTTACGGGAACCACGTCCTCGCCTCCCGCAGCAAGTGCCTCGCCTTCCGTTTCCCCGAGTCCCTCCTCCGGGAATCCGGGGGTGTACAAGCCCGCTGATGCGAAGGGCAAGGCCGAGAACGTACCGGTGCCCGTCATGCCCGAGCTGGCGAAGGAAAACTCGAAGGAAGGGCTGGAGGCGTTCATTCGGTACTGGTTTCAGCTGCTGAGCTACGCCTACCAAACCGGTGATACTACTCGTGTGGCTGGCCTCTCGTCCCCACAATGCACTCTTTGCGGTCATCTTGGTGGAGCAGTATCCAAGAGCTATGAAGACGGGTCCTGGGTGACCGGAGGAATCCTTCAGACCCCTGTGGTGGACGTTCGGTGGGACTCCTCATCGAATAGTCAGCAGGCACAGGTACAACTCATTCAGACCGAGATCCACTACTTTGCCGCAGACGGCACGGAGCACCGAGAACTTACTGCTGCAACCAATGATGCCGTCGCTTTCTTCGCCGATTTCCGAAATGACGCTTGGATGACTTTGGATACGGGCATCATCCGGTGAGTCGGCGGGTACTCTTGGCCGCGGTCGTGATGATTATTGCTATCTTTCATGCGGCCACCAACGACATGCAGGCCCCTGCGCAGGGGGCCCGGGGCCCGACGCCCCCTGATCTCAATGCAGGATTCCAAGAAGGTTCAGTGTTTCTTGGAGCCGTATGGCAGTTCGACCCGGCCACGGGAAGATCTAACCGGGGGGTGGGAAACTCAGACAGAACAGGCGGAGCAGCCGAAGACCCCAATCAGTACATGGCCGATACCCACTGTCGCTCCGGTGGAACGGACACTCCTGACAAGGGGTGCCTGACCATGGAATGCCCGGCGAAATCAGCAGGCGGAGAAGAAGGCACACCCGTGATCTGGCGGCAGGCACCTAAGTCGATCCCGAATCCGGTGTGGACGGACTACCCGGCAATCACCGGACCCACCTGCCTCTACGACCCCCAACCCCAAAACGTCCTGGCCGACATCGCAGCCCGCATCCTTAACGACTTCCGCCAACTCCCCGTCAATCCCGGAACCCTCCAAGTCCAGCCCTTCCCCCACACCCTCAAAGGCGGACCCACCAACTTCTACACCACCGCCACCGAACAGGCCTTCGACGTCACCATCCTCGGCCAAGCCATCCACCTCATGGCCACCCCGGCCAGCTACACCTACAACTACGGCGACGGCACCACCGTTGGCCCCACCCCCGCGGCCGGCTACGCCATCCCCGACACCGAATGGCTCACCACCGAAACCCGCACCAGCCACAGCTACACCCAAACCGGCAACTACCCCGCCACCATCACCACCAGCTTCACCGGCACCTATTCCGTCAACAACGGCCCACCCCTGCCCATCAACGGAACCCTGAACATCACCACACCGGCCAAAACAATCCACGTCTGGAAAACACAAAGAGCACTCGTCGCCGACACCTGCGAACAAAACCCCCACTCCTGGGGCTGCCCCGGCACCAACGACTAAAACCACCAACCCGGGCACCAGAAACACAGCCGCACCGCCACCACCCACATCGACGGCAAAACCCACCCAACTCGAAGGAAAAACGCACACCCGGGCATCAAAGAAGGTCGCAACGGCACAGCCAAGGCACAGACGAGGACCTTGTTTGACCTTCTAAGGCCGCTCCGCCCGTCACGACCCGAGTCCTTCGGCCACTAACCCTGTGCAAGCAGATAACGGTCCGGGGACTCCGTCAAGCGGAACGCCGACGAGGCAAACGTGCTGCGATAACCAGGAGGTTTACCGTGAAGTACCAAGAGCAGCAGGCGGAGTCCACCCCAGCAGAGCAGAACCCTTCCCCCTTTTACAGGAAGCGTTCACCCGTTTCATATGATCGCAGTGTCCAGATTGCGGCAGCACGGCTTCGTTTGGTTTGCGATCGTCGGCTGGGCAAAGAGACTCCCGGATGGATCCGCCAGCTCGCTGCCCAGAAGTTGGCCGGGGAATACTGACAGGACCTGGTCAGCGGCGAACGTGCCCTACGAGAACCACGTATCCGGCGGCCCCATGTACAAAAGGAAGCTAAATACAGCAGCCACGCCGACCAACACCACTACTGCGGCAAGGATCGGCTTAGCCAAGATCCAGGCCTGAATTTTCTCCACAGCACCCATCGGTTCCTCGCGTCCAGCGGCAAGGCGCCAATGTCCGGCAAGGAGGCCTCTGCGATCAAGTGACTTTTCGACGGGGATGGTGGCATACGGAATGACAGCCGACACGATGGCCACGAGCCCGGTGCGGGCCTTCCATTTCTGGTTGACCCACGTGAACGCGGCAATGAAGGCGTAACAGAGGAAAACGAATCCGTGGACACCACCTGCAATGCTCACCGCTGCATCAGTCGTCTTGGTGACGTACTTAAGGAAAAGCGCGATCAGAAGAAGAGTCCAAGTGACGGCTTCGGCGAAGGCAACAGTTCGGAAAAGGGCGCGGGGTTGCATTGAGTTTCCTCGGTGATGGGAGTCATGGTCGCTCTAGACAACGGACGGGAGGGACATCTCGTTCCGTATTCGGGATGTTCCGAATTCCAAAGCCAGCGTTTCTATCTTAATGGGCTCTTGATGTTTCGCACGTGCCTTGCCCACCGCCACATGCGGTATCCAGTGGGGTGACCGGTAACCAAGCGCCGGCGAGCTGAGAATGAAGTCATCGATATAGTCCAAGCCCAGGTCGTCAAGAAGCACATGCAGCCCTTGAAGCAACAAGGTCTGGTAGTCATGCACTGCCTGCGGAACCACGACCTCCAGACTGCTGATACGTCCACCGCCCAAGGTAAGGATGGTGTCTGACTTGCCCAGGAAACCGTCGAGCACAGGAAGTTCACGAAGCCAGGTGGCTATCTCCAGTGCCGCCCTTTCCGCAGGCATCCGCCCCTTGGTCCAGGCGAAGATGTCGGCAGCCAAGCGCTCCAGTATGCCGATGTGCAGGAGAGTCATATGCAGGCTGCCCGGCTTCCTCAGCGCGTCAACGTGGCGACCCAGGTCCTCGTAATCCGTAGGACCGGCACCGATGCTCAACACGGGCACCTCCACGGTGACGCGAGGAAGCTCCGACGTGTCACGGGACTGAGGGGCAGTCATGCCAGCCATTATGCGCTGAGAATGGGCACGCTTGTAGGTCTGCAGGACACAAACTTCGACGTCCGCTTGCACGTTCAGCAATAAGTTGCACCGTCAAGTACGCTGAGCTTTCCTCACTCGACTCAAACGCAAAATAGGGGGACTATTTGCGCGCCCAAACAGACGGCATAATTACTTGCCCACGCTCCGAGCAACCCTTCAGCCAGAGCAGGGGGCGTCATGCGTAAGCTGCTCATCGGATCGACTGCCGCCGCAGCGCTCGTCGCCGGTTCTCTCATCGCTGCTGCGGCAGCAAACGCGGACTCCGGAACTGTTGTGCGGGTGGTCGACGGCGACACCGTAGTCGTCTCGATCAACAACAACGACCAGACCATCCGCCTACTGAACGTGAATACACCGGAGACAAAGGACCCAAACAAACCGACGGAGTGCCTGGGTCCGGAGGCTTCGGAATACCTCAAACAAGCGCTGCCCGCTGGAAGCAAGGTTCGGCTCGAGTTCGACGTCGAGCGGCACGACAAGTACGGCAGGACTTTGGCTGGTGTCTTCAACGCTTCCAATCAATTGGTCAATGCTGAGATCGCCAGAAAAGGACTCGGCGTCCCAATGGTTGTAGGCGAAAACCGCAAATTCCTGCCTCCGGTACAGGCTGCCCACGACGAAGCGCGTAAAGCCGGGGAGGGACTTTTCGCGGAATCCATAGAATGCACGCTTCCGGCCAAGGTGGCAGCTGCTTCAGAGGCGCTGGCATCCGCTGAGGAGGCCGCCCCGGCAACGACTTCATCAGCCGCTGGTGCATCCGCGTCGACATGGGCTTCGGCGCTCGTCGCCGCCAAGGCCGCCCATGACCTCTTGTCTGCAGAGAGGGACTCCGAGCATTCCATCATCTGGGCGGCGTACTCCACTGGAGAAGCTGCCTCAAAACTCAAGGCATTGTCAGACCGGATTACCCGCGCCGACACCACGCTGAACCAGGTCAAGGAGCAGCAGAAAACGCTGGCCGCAGCTGAGAAAAAGGCTGAGGAAGAGCGCAAAGCCGCTGAAGCCAAGGCAGCGGCGGAGAAGAAGGCCGCCGAGGAAGCAGCAGCCGCAGCTAAGAAGGCGGCTGACGAAGCTGCCGCCGCGGAACAGGCCCGAGCGGCAGCCGCCGCAGCGGAAGCTGAACGCTTGCGGAACATTCCGGCGCCGCAACCGTATGTTCCACCTGCTCCGAAGTATGTAGCTCCGCAGCCGGCTGCTCCATCAAACCCATATCCGGGTTACACCGGACCCCGCTGCTACGCACCCGGCGGAAAAACCTGGCGCCCCTGCTGATGAAGCAGGAGCGCAAAAGCCTGGCACTGCCCGCAGGGCGGTGCCAGGCTTTCTTTGTCGTGAAGCCCAGATTCCTGTTGCCGTACGGCAACAAATGCTAAAGTCGGCGTACGGCGACAATTGAAGAAGTTGCCGTACGGCGACAGGAGAGCTCGTTGAGGACCGTGCGGGAAGCCGGACCATTGGTCCGGGAACTGAGGGAAGAACGCGGCTGGTCGCAAGCCGAGTTGGCGCGACGGGCAAACGTCTCGCGAACCTTCCTCATCGACCTCGAATCCGGCAAGGCCACTGTGGAGACATCCAAGTTCATGGACGTATTCCAAGCACTGGGGTTCGAGCTCGCAATCCGGGACAGCGAGACGGGCGATGTTCGATGGTGAGTACCCGCGCACTCGATGTCTTCATGGATGGGACGCTCTGCGGACGAGTGGAGCAGTCCGCCTCAGGGAACCTGGTGTTCGACTACCTCCCCGAATATCAGGCGCGCCGTGACGCAACACCACTGTCCCTTTCCATGCCGCTGGCTGCGAGATCGCACAAGAAGCGCGCCGTTTTGCCCTTCCTTCAAGGCCTGCTTCCGGACAGCGAGGGCGCCCTGCAGACAATCGCCAGGCGATTCAGGGTCTCACCAGCGAACCCTTTTGCAGTTCTTGAACACATCGGCGCGGACGTCGCGGGCGCGCTGCAATTCCTGCCACCGGGAGCGGAATCATCCGATGGCAAGTTCCAGAGGACCTCTGTAACACCGGTCTCCGACTCTGAGGTGGCCGCGATGCTGGACCACGTGGTGACGGAGTACGAAGACGGCACTCCCTACGATGATGCGGCGGGACGCTTCAGCTTGGCCGGAGCACAACCGAAGATCGCTCTCCACCAACTCCCGGATGGCACGTGGGCGGTTCCCGCGGATGCCACCCCTACGACGCACATCCTCAAACCCGCGGCGGGCAGCTTCAGCCGTTTGGATGTCGTCGAACAATTGACGATGCGCGCCGCTGCTTTCCTAGGGCTCGAGGTAGCGGACTCCGAGCTCAAACGGATCGGTGGATGGGACGTTTTCGTCACGCGTCGCTATGACCGCCACGTCCTAGACGGAACCTGGCGCCGCCTGCATCAAGAAGACTTCTGCCAGGCCCTCAGCGTCTCGCCCGCCAAGAAATACCAGCATCGCGACGGCGGTCCGGGCGCCGGCGACATGGCCTCCCTCGTCAGGTCGTTCCCGCTCGAAGCAGACCGCAGAGCGGCAGGCGAGTCGTTATATCGGGCTTTCGTCTTCAATACGGTGGCCGGCTGTACAGACGCCCATGCGAAGAACTATTCGCTGCTACTCCACGGCGAGGAAGTCCGGTTTGCGCCGCTCTACGACCTCGCTACGTACGCCCCCTATTGGGACGGCGAATCCAGCATCAATTTAGCGATGAGCGTGAAGGGCGAGTACCGCTTGCAAAGAATCAGCAAACAAATGCTGGTCGCCACAGGCGCGCAATTTGGCGTCCCCAGCGATGCCGCAGAAAGCGTTGTTGTGCACTACTGCGAGCAAATGATCGATGCATTTGACGCCGCCAAGGAAGAATTGCTGCGGGAGCTGGGATCCTTGCCGGACATCGCTGAAGAGGTAACTGCCAGGGTACGTTTGCTGCCTCTGGTTGTGACGGCCGCGCGGAAATAGAACTGAGCATTCACTCCCTCATGATTGACTAATCCAGTACAGCGAGGCGACTGATTGGAGAGAACTGCATTGGGGGCAGTGGACCAGCAGCAGTCCCTAACTCTCGCCCACGTTTTGGCCGGCGTTGGCGCGGAGCATGATCCGCCGATTCAACTGGAGCAAATCCACGTCATCCGCCACTCTTTCAGGGCCAATGACGAATCTGCCCTTCGCGGCTTCGAGGATCTGACCGTGCAGAAGGTTCATGCCTACACGCGTGAGCAGGACGTCTCCCCGCGCCGCTTCCCCGCTCAGCCCGGCCAAGTGTGGGTCATTTTCATCGCCGATGGCAAGAATCGCTCGCGGCTGTGGGGCGCATTCGAAAATCACGGCGAGTTGGAAGAGGAGCGTACCCAAGATTGCCGATACTTCGACCTCCGGCCGAGCAACTTCCTGGCTACGCTCAAGGACCGACTGGTCGTCGATTGGGATAACCCGCGGAGTTGGCACCGCAGTGCGCAGTCAGCAAGCGCCCGGCGTATGCAGGTGATCGAGATTGCCGACCGCGATAAGGTCCCGTTTCCGGGCTTCGACGGGGTCCTGCTCACCTTTCACCAGCTGCGGGAGCTGGTGGATGATTCCCGCTACTCGGATTGGCGCGCAGCACTGGCTGAAGTTCAGGGCATCTACCTCATCACCGACTCCAGCAATGGCAAACAATACGTCGGCAAGGCAGACGGTTCTGAGCGAATCCTCGGGCGATGGACGGCCTATGCCCGGGATGGTCACGGCGGCAACGTGGCCCTCAGGGAGCTAGCCGTAGAGAGCGTCGGCAGTACCACGGGTGCCAAGACAGACCATGCCCGCCACTTTCTCTTCAGCCTTCTCCGTGTTTTCGGGCCGAGCACGCCTTCCACCGAGGTCAACGCGGCGGAATCGCACTACAAGGCCGCCTTGATGACTCGGATACACGGCCTCAACCGGAACTGACACCACCCCAACCACCAAGGCGTGAAGCAATCCTTTCAGCGTTGACAGCCCCTTGTGACCCGTGCCATATTCAATATCGTGAACCTGTCAGACAGCCGGACAGCCGGACAGCATGGTGCGAGCACAAGCCGCTCGACGCCCACTCCTATCTCCCGTATTTCAGCGGCAGAAGCGGTGTTCGCCGCACTCAGGAGGGCAATCGAGGGCGGACAGTTTGATATCGGCACCAAGCTCAGCTCCGAAGCAACGCTGGCAGCACAGTATGGCGTCAGCCGCTCCGTGATCCGCGAAGCACTCCGGTCCTGCAACACGCTGGGCCTCACCACCACCAAGACCGGCAAGGGCACGTTCGTGGTGGCAAACAAGGTTGCTAATGACCTTACCTTGGGCCAGTACAGCGCACGCGATCTCAATGAAGCCCGTCCCCACATCGAGATCCCCGCGGCAGGGCTTGCTGCCGAAAGGCGCACTGAAGAGGAACTTGAGCACCTCAAGGACATCGTCCAGGAGATGCTCAACGAAAACGACCCCGAAGCGTGGGTGAACCTTGACGCGACCTTCCACTCCGCCGTCGCACGCGCCAGCGGCAACCGTGTGTTCGCGAGCGTCGTGCAGGACATCCGCGACGCCCTCGCCCACCAGTCCGAGACCCTGAACCTCGTCGCTGACCGGCAACACCGTTCCGATGAAGAACACGTAGCCATCCTGAACGCCATAGAGGAAGGTGACTCACAGGGCGCCAGCAAAGCCATGGCCGAGCACCTGCAGGCCGTCAGCGTGGCACTCGAGACGATCCTCAGCAAATGACAAAGGAAACCATGGAAATGGTCAAGCAAGCCACCCGCCACGTCCCGCTGGTTGAGCAGACCCGCGACGGACTGGTGGAGAGCATCCACTACGGCTCGCTGGTGGCACTGAATGCGGACGGCAGCACGGCCCTGGAAGCCGGGGAACCGGATGCGCCGATGTACCCGCGGTCGAGCCTGAAGCCGCTTCAAGCCGTGGCGCTCCTCAAGGCCGGCTTGGACATCCCGGAACGGCTTCTGGCTTTGACGGCAGCCAGCCATTCGGGAGGCAAGGACCACCGTGACGGCGCAGCGGAAATCCTCAAAATCCACGGACTGACCGAAGCCGCCTTGGCCAACAGCACGGACCTCCCCTACGGATTCAACGAACGCAACCAATGGCTCCGCGAGGGCAACGGCCCCACCCGGCTGGCACAGAATTGCTCTGGCAAGCACGCCTCCATGGCCTCGGTTTGTGTCATCAACGGCTGGCCGGTTGAGGGCTACCTGCATCCCGAACACCCGCTGCAGGTCCTGGTGCGGGACACCATCACTGAACTCACCGGCGAGGACGCAGCCGCGGTCAGTACCGATGGCTGCGGCACTCCCCTGTTCGCCCACTCGCTGCACGCGATGGCCCGCGCCTACGGCCGCCTCGCTTCAGCGGACGAGCAAACAAACGAAGGCAAAGTCGCCCACGCGATGCGCCGTCACCCGGATATGGTGGCCGGCGAGGGTCGCGATGTCACCGCGCTGATGCGTGCGGTCCCGGGCCTGCTCGCCAAGGACGGTTTTGAGGGCCTGCAGCTGGTCGGCCTCGCCGACGGCCGGGCCGTGGCCGTGAAGATTTCCGACGGCGGGGACCGCGCCCGCATGCCCATCACCCTTGAGGTGCTTCGTCGTCTGGGGCTCGACGGCGGCAATTTGGACACGCTGCAGAGCCCACCCGTGCTGGGTGGCGGCCTTCCGGTCGGCGAGCTCCGTGCAGGACACATTTTCACCACAAACTAAAGGACAGCTATGACCACCGTCGATCAGGCGATCCCTCTCCGTTCCGAGCACGACCTTCTGGGCGACCGCGATGTTCCCGCAGACGCTTACTGGGGCGTTCATACCCTGCGCGCCATCGAAAACTTCCCCATCACGGGTCAGCCGCTTTCCACCAACAAGCACTTGGTCCGTGGCCTCGCGGCAGTCAAGCAGGCCGCTGCACGGACCAACCATGAACTGGGCCTGCTGGACACCGAACGTGCCAACGCGATCGACCAGGCATGCCAGGACATCATGGACGGCAAGCTCCACGAACAGTTCATGGTGGATGTGATCCAAGGCGGAGCCGGGACCAGCTCCAACATGAACGCCAACGAGGTCATCGCCAACCGCGCCTTGGAAATCCTGGGCCACCCCAAGGGTGATTACTCCAAGCTCCACCCCAACGACCACGTCAACCTGAGCCAGTCCACCAACGACGTCTACCCGACGGCGGTCAACCTCGCCACGATCTTCTCCGTCAAGGAACTCCTGGAAGCACTGGAAGAACTTGAAGTGGCTTTCGCTGAGAAAGGCCGCGAGTTCCGCACCGTCGTAAAGATGGGCCGCACGCAGCTCCAGGACGCTGTTCCCATGACCCTGGGCCAGGAATTCGGCGGCTACGCCGTGACGATCGGCGAGGACCGCGCCCGCCTGGATGAGTCCCACATGCTGATCCACGAGATCAATCTGGGTGCCACGGCCATCGGCACGGGACTGAACGCCCCTGCAGGATACGCCGATGCCGCGTGCCGGCACCTCGCCGAAGTAACCGGCCTTCCCCTTTTGACAGCAGCGGACCTCATCGAAGCTACGCAGGACGTAGGCGCGTTCGTCCACCTTTCAGGCGTGCTCAAGCGCGTCGCCGTGAAGCTGTCCAAGATTTGCAACGACCTCCGCCTGCTGTCCTCCGGGCCGCGTGCGGGATTGGGCGAGATCAACCTGCCGGCTGTCCAGTCCGGCTCCTCGATCATGCCCGGCAAGATCAACCCGGTGATCCCGGAAGTAGTCAGCCAGGTCGCATACGAGGTCATCGGCAACGATGTCACCGTCACCATGGCCGCGGAGGCAGGCCAGCTCCAGCTGAATGCCTTCGAACCGATCATTGTGCACAGCCTGCACAAGAGCATTTCCCATCTCGAAGCAGCGTGCCGCACTTTGACGGCCCGCTGCGTCCGGGGCATCACCGCAAACACCGAACGGCTTCGGCTTACCGTGGAGCAGTCGATCGGTCTCGTCACGGCACTGAACCCGCACATCGGATACGCCTCAGCCACAGCAATCGCCAAGGAAGCCCTGGCCACGGGCAAAGGCGTGGCAGAGCTTGTCCTCGAACACGGCTTGCTCACCGCAACCCAACTCGAGGAACTGCTCAGCCCCGAACGCCTGGCAAACCTGAGCAAGTAGGCCCTCCAGCCCAACGGCCCCAAAGCCGTCCTGCCCGATGAGGCACCCACATAAGGAATTGCGCGCGCCCAAAAACCCCGTACAGGGCACGTGCAGTACACCTAAAGGACACCCGTAAGGATTCCCATGACCAACCCCATCACGGACCACACGGTCCCGCTCCAAGCGCATGCCAGCGAACAAGCCCTCCACAAGGAAGACAAGGGCTACCACAAGGACCTGAAGCCCCGCCAAATCCAGATGATCGCGATCGGCGGCGCCATCGGTACCGGCCTGTTCCTCGGAGCCGGCGGCCGCCTCAACGCCGCGGGCCCGTCTCTGGTCATCGCTTACGCAGTATGCGGCTTCTTTGCCTTCCTCATCCTGCGAGCGCTGGGCGAGCTGGTACTGCACCGCCCGTCGTCGGGCTCTTTCGTCTCCTACGCCCGCGAATTCTACGGCGAGAAGGCCGCGTTCGTCTCCGGCTGGTTCTACTGGATCAACTGGGCCACCACCACCATTGTGGACATCACGGCAGCGGCCCTCTACATGAACTTCTTCGGCAAATACGTCCCGTGGATGGGTGCCGTCCCGCAGTGGGCCTGGGCTCTCATCGCCTTGGTTGTGGTCCTCAGCCTGAACCTGGTTTCCGTGAAGGTCTTCGGCGAGATGGAGTTCTGGTTCGCGCTGATCAAGGTGGCAGCTCTGGTGGCCTTCCTCCTGGTGGGCACCTACTTCGTCATCTTCGGCACCCCGGTGGAAGGCCAGGAAGTCGGATTCAGCCTCATCACCGACAACGGCGGCATCTTCCCCAACGGACTGCTCCCGATGATCATCCTCATGCAGGGTGTGCTGTTCGCCTACGCCTCCATTGAACTGGTGGGAACCGCGGCCGGCGAGACCGAGAACCCGGAGAAGATCATGCCCAAGGCCATCAACTCCGTGGTCTTCCGCATCGCTGTCTTCTACGTCGGCTCCGTGATCCTGCTGGCTCTGCTCCTGCCGTACACCTCCTACGAAAAGGGCGTCAGCCCGTTCGTGACCTTCTTCGGATCCATCGGCGTCCAGGGCGTCGATGTCATCATGAACCTCGTGGTCCTGACGGCCGCTTTGTCTTCGCTCAACGCCGGCCTCTACTCAACGGGCCGTATCCTCCGGTCGATGTCCGTCAACGGTTCGGCTCCGAAGTTCGCCCAGCGCATGAACAAGGCCGGCGTTCCCTACGGCGGCATTGCCATCACGGCCGGCGTCTCCCTGCTCGGCGTCCCGTTGAACTACCTCGTCCCGGCCCAGGCCTTCGAGATCGTCCTCAACGTGGCTTCCGTGGGCATCATTGTCACCTGGGCGACGATCGTCCTTTGCCAGATGCAGTTGAAGCGCTGGGCGGACAAGGGCTGGCTCAAACGTCCATCGTTCCGGATGTTTGGAGCCCCCTACACGGGCTACCTGTCCCTGCTCTTCCTGGCCGGCGTCTTGGTGATGGTGTTCATCGAATCGCCGCTCACCATGCTGGTCACGGCCATCGCCTGCGCCCTCATGGTCTGGGGCTGGTTCCTCTGCCGCAAGCAGATCCACGAGATTGCTGCCACCCGTGACGGCTACACCGGCAGTGCTCCCGTGGTCGCCAACCGGCCGTTTCCGGGCAAAGACGCCTAGCAACTGAGTGCCCGACGGCGGCACCCGGGTTCCGTAACAGCGGAAGCCGGGTGCCGCCGTCGTGAGTTAACGCCCCCAAGTAGGTCGCATTAGTGCACGTTTTGACCGCTGAAAACGCGCACAATTGCGACCTAGTTGAGTGCAGACGTCGGATCACTGGCACCTAATATTGGGTCCATGGCTGTGACAGATGAGGCGATCGGCAAAATCAAGGACATGCTGATCCAGGGCGAACTCAAAGCCGGCGACCGGCTTCCTCCCGAGAAGGAACTCAGCGAACGGCTCGGGCTTTCACGGAGTTCCCTGAGGGAAGCCGTCAAAGCACTGGAACTCACCCGCGTCCTCGACGTCCGCCGCGGCGACGGAACCTATGTGACCAGCCTCGACGCCAAATTGCTCAACGAGGCCGTCGCCTTCGTGGTGGACCTGCACCAGGATCGTTCGGTCCTTGAACTCTTCGAGGTCCGACGTATCCTGGAGCCCGCCACGGCCCATTTGGCCGCAGGAAAAATAACTGCGCCGGACATCGCCAGACTGCGCGACAGCTTGAAGATAGTGGACGAATACAGCTCCGTGGAGGAATTGGTTGCCCATGACCTGACGTTCCACGGCGTCATCGCGCAAGCAGCCGGAAACGACTACCTCGGCAGCCTCGTGGAAGCCCTTTACAGCAGCACCATACGGGCCCGCATCTGGCAGGACGTCACCAGGGACAAGGCGGTAACTCGGGCGTTGGATGACCACAGGACGATCGTCGACGCCCTGGAGCGGGGCGATGCCGAACTCGTGAAGGCACTGGTCACGGTCCACATCAGCAATCTGGAGAAGCGGCTCCGGCGGACCCTTTAGCGGGAGGCCGGGTAGCGGGAGCCCGGCCGGGTCACATTTAAGGATTGCCGGGCCGACACAGCACACTGGGTTGCGGATGTCAGTACCGAAAACGGAGGAAGCCATGACCTTGAAATTCGCCAGGCTGGGAGCGGCCGGAAACGAACAACCTGTTGTCATTGCCCAGGACGCACAGGGGGAAAAGTACTTCAGCCTGACGTCCCTCACCAAAGACCTCGACGGCGGCTTCCTCGCCTCGGACGGCATCGCCCGCACGCGCGAAGCCCTGGACGCCGGCCAACTCGAGGAGATCTCCGCCGACGGCCTGCGGATCGGCGCCCCCGTTACCCGGCCGGCCAACGTCATCGCGATCGGACTGAACTACGCGGCCCATGCCGCTGAATCAGGAGTCACGCCGCCCGAGGTCCCGGTGGCGTTCCTCAAGCCGGCCAACACCATCAGCGGGCCTTTCGACGCGGCCCCCATCCCCCCGACGTCGGAAAAGTACGACTGGGAAGTGGAACTCGCAATCGTGATCGGCAAGGAAGCCTCCTACGTCTCCTCTGTTGAGGAGGCGGCGGAATACATTGCCGGCTACGCCGTAGCGAACGACCTTTCCGAGCGCGATTTCCAGATGAACGGCCCCGCCGGGCAGTGGACCAAGGGCAAGACGCTCCCGGGTTCCACGCCATTGGGTCCGTGGCTGGTACCCGCGTCCGACGTCGATACCGCCAACCTTGGGTTGCGCACGCGCGTAAACGGCGAGATCCGGCAGGACTCCAACACCTCGGACATGGTCTTCGATGCCCCCACGATCGTCCACCACCTCAGCCAGTACATGGTGCTGGAGGCCGGCGACGTGATCATCACGGGAACCCCTGAGGGCGTGGCATTGTCCGGCCGGTTCCCCTTCATCCAGCCCGGCGACGTGATCGAGCTTGAGATCGACGGCCTGGGCGTCCAGCGCCAGGAGTACTACCGTGCGGGCACGGGCAAGCGGGCAGGTGCGGGCAAACGGGCAGGTGCATCGCTCGCGAACGCCTAGCTCTTGACCCCAACGGCGGGTACGTAACGCAACCGCCGCGCAACGTCCCGCCTGCCGGGTTCGCCTATGCTCGACTCCAAGGAATCAACGGCGACCCCACTTTGCGGACTCAGGAGCAGGCATGACGAATTGGCGCATCAGGGACTTTCACTCCTCGGACCTGGACGGCATCCTGCATTTGTGGGAATCGCTGAAGGCCAACGGCGTCGAGCCGGTATACGCACTCTCCGAAGTACTGGCCTCCTGCGAGAAGGACCACGCGGTTGTTGCCGTGCAGGGCGACGAAGTGGTGGGAGCCGCCGTCGGACGCGCCGCGCATGATCAAGGCTGGATCGTCTTCCTCGCCACCCTGCCGGAGTTCCGCGGCCGCGGGATCGGCACCTCGTTGCTGTCCGCCGTCGAGAACCGCATGGCACCGCACGGCCTGAACAAGCTCTCGGCACTCATGCCCGAAACCGAAACCCGGGTGGAGGCGTTCCTTGGCCGCGGCTTCGTGGTGAAGAAGAACCTGCGCTACTTCGAGCGGACCATCCCCGTCCAGCGGCAGGAATTGGAGCCGCTCAGCCTGCTCGGAGGCCGGATCCTGGCCCGGGATCTGTGGGAAAACGTGGCGGGCATGAAGCGCGAGAAGGAACTGCTGGAACGCCGCCTCGTCCTTCCGCTGGCCGAAGCCGACCTCGCCGATGAATACGGAGTAGTACCCCCACGCGCCGTGGTGTTGTTCGGCCCTCCCGGCACCGGCAAGACCACATTTGCGAAGGCCATCGCCTCACGGCTGGAGTGGCCGTTCGTAGAGGTCTTCCCTTCCCGGCTCGCCTCCGACCCCAAGGGCCTGGCGGGTGCGCTGCGGGAAACCTTCCTTGAGATCGCAGAGCTGGAACACGCTGTGGTCTTCATCGACGAAGTGGAGGAAATCGCCTCCCAGCGTGCCGGCGATCCGCCGTCGCCGTTGCAGGGCGTCACCAACGAGCTCTTGAAGATCATCCCGGCCTTCCGCGAACAGCCCGGCCGCCTCCTGGTCTGCGCCACCAACTTCATCCGCGCCCTGGACACGGCTTTCCTACGTCACGGCCGCTTCGACTACGTCATCCCCATCGGCCTTCCGGACGTCCATGCCCGCGAAGCCATGTGGCAGCGTTTCATTCCGGCAACTGTGGTGGACAACGTGGATATTCCGCTGTTGGTTGAGCGAACCGAGGGCTTCTCACCCGCGGACATCGAGTTCGCTGCGCGGAGCGCCTCCCAGCGCGCCCTGGAAAAAGCCGTGTACGACGACGCTGCTGCCGCCGGCTCGCCCTCGAAAGGCAGCACTGCTTCACAGGGCCGGAAGGGACCCGTCACGCAGGACTACCTCGACGCGATCGCCGACACCCGGACCACCGTCAGCGAACAGGTGTACCAGGAGTTCCTCGAAGACATCGATGTGCTGGGGCGGGTCTAGCCAGGCCCAGTTCGCCGAGTTCGCTGCGCCCAGTTCGCTGGAAGCCTGCCCCTTCGTGCGTAGACGAACGGCGATCCTGACGCATTCCCACGAACCCGGCACTACCGCGGTGCACAGCGGGAGGGCTAGTCCTGCACAGCGCGGGCGGCGATGGCCACGGTGAGGGCGCGGGGCAGGCGCTGGGCCAGCCCCGCGGCAATGCGGTTGGTCAGGCCTGACACCACGCTGGCCGGAGTGGCCTTCCCACCCAGTGCCTTGAGGGCGGTTTCAACCACTTGTTCAGGCGTCTGCATGATTCCGACTGCTGCCGACTCGCTGCCCAGGACCTCAAAAAACTCGGTAAGGGTGGCTCCTGGGCACAGACTTAGGACCCGGAGTCCGGTTCCCTTCGTTTCATGGGCAATGGCCTCGGTGAAACTCAGGACGAAGGCCTTGGTGGCGCCATAGACTGCCATGCCGGGGACGGGTTGGAAGGCCGCAGTGCTGGCAACGTTCACCAGCGCGCCTTTGGCGGAGGACAGCATGCCAGGAAGAAATGCCCTGGTGATGTCCACCAAGGCTGAGATGTTTACAGCGATTTCGGAGGCAACAACATCGGGATCCTCCTGGGCGAACGGCCCCCGGGTACCAAAGCCTGCGTTGTTGATCAGGGTGTCAACCGCGATCCCTCGGGTGGACAGCGCGGCGGCCAGCTCGCGGCCCACGTCTGCCCTGCTCAGGTCCATGGCCAGAACCGTGACGGAGACCCCGTGTTCGGCACGCAGCTCCCTGGCCAGCTCTTCCAATCGATCAGCACGCCGGGCAACGAGGATCAGGTTGGCCCCTCGGGCCGCAAAGCGGGTTGCGAATTCGGCACCGAGCCCCGAGCTTGCACCGGTAATCAGGGCCGTGGTGCCCTTGTAGGTCATGGTCATGGTGTTCATCCTTTGTATGGGCCGGGCTTGACGGGGTAGGACTACAGCGCCGCGATCGCCTGGCGCACCGCCGAGCTGAGCAGGAAGTTCCGGCAGCCCACACCTCCTGGTTCAGCCTGCTGGGGCACGTAGCCAAAGCCGAGTTCGTACACGGGATCTGCGTATCCGAGGGAGGCACTGGCACCGTCATGGCCGAAGGCACGGTGGCTGCCGAAAGGCATCCGGTTGTGTGACTTCATGAATACAGTGCCAAAGCATCCTGTCTCTCCAAACACCCGGTCGATTCCGAAGACCCGCTCGGCGGACACCGCCCGGATGGTCTCCTCGGTGAGCAGGGGCGGGACGGCCGAAGCACTGGCTGTAGAATCAGCGCCGCCCGAAGCCGGCTCAGCGGAACCAGACAGGCCCGTCAGCGCAAGCGCATAGATCCGTGCCATTCCGTCCGCGCTGGCAACCCCTGCTGCGGAGCTCAGTCCTGCCGCGCGGACTTCCCGGATGTTGGGCAGGTCCAGGAGGTCCCCGGCAGTCGCGTTGACGGTCAGCCCGAAGTGGCTTGCCGGGTCAACCCACGGCATTGAGGGGTCGGCGACCCAACGGAAGGGCGCGAACCGGCCTTCCTCTTCGGCGGGCAGGCCCAGGTAGAAGTGCGCGTCTGCAACCGACCTGATCCGCTCCTCGAAGATGGCCTGCAGGGTGGAACCGGTGATCCTGCGGCAGAGTTCCTCCATGAAGACCCCGATTGTCAGGGCGTGATAGCCGAACGCCGCACCCGGCTTCCACAAGGGAGGCAGCTTGGCGAGTTTTGCCGCGGCCAGCCCGGAGTCGTTGACCTCTTCCATGGTCAGCCCGCCCTCCACGCCTAAAAGCCCGGCCTGGTGCGAAAGCAGCTGCGCCACCGTGACGCTTTCCTTGCCTTCGACGCCGAACTCCGGCCAGTACTTCACCACTTCAGCGTCGAGGTCCAGCAAACCGTCCTGGACGAGCAGGGCCATCACCAAGCCACCCATGCCTTTGGAACAGGAGAAGACGCCGGTCACGGAATCGGCCCGGATGTGCGGTCCCCCGCTGAGGTCAAGGACCTTGACGCCGCGATGGTAGGCGGCGACCTGCGCGGAGTACTCCGGATCCTGTTCCAGGAAGCTGCCAAAGAGCTCTGCGACGTATTCGAATCCGGGGGCGATCACCTGTGAATGCATCCTGCCAGCCTAACGGGCGGGCATCTCCGGCACGGGGTTTTTCCACACCCACGGGTCCCGCGGGAGCTTCGCCGGCTCAAAGAAAGGCAGGGCGGATTCCAAGGATCCCGCGGGCAATCCGAGCGACCCCAGCAGAAGGTCCCGCACGGCATCGGCAGAAACCCCGACGGCGGCGAGGTCCCCCAGCGTGACGGCACCGTCGCGCTTTGCCAGCCTGGCGCCGTCGTGATTAACAACCAACGGAACATGCGCGTATTCGGGGACCGGGAGGCCCAGGAGGGTAGCCAAATAAGCCTGCCGGGGCGTTGAAGGGAGGAGGTCGTCGCCGCGCACCACCTGGTCGATGCCCTGGGCTGCATCGTCCACCACCACGGCGAGGTTGTAGGCCGTGACGCCGTCGTTGCGGCGCAACACAAAGTCGTCCACGACTCCCCGGTACTGGCCGTGCAACTGGTCCTCCACAGCCCACTCGGTGACGTCTGCCATGAGCCGGATGGCGGCGGGACGGGTGGCCCGCCGGATCTCCCGTTCGGCGTGCGACAACCGCCGGCACGTTCCCGGGTAGGCGCCCTGCGGGGAGTGCGGCGCCGACGGTGCTTCCTGGATTTCGCGCCGCGTGCAGAAGCACTCATACGTGCGGTCTTGGGCCGTCAACTGCGCAATCGCGTCCGCATAGAGCGTCACGCGGTCGGTTTGGCGCACGACGGCGGCGTCCCACCGCACGCCCACGGCCGCCAGGTCGCGGAGTTGCACGGCCTCGGCGCCTGAGCGCGCCCTGTCCAGGTCCTCAACGCGCAGCAGGAAGTCCCGGCCGCTGCCCTTGGCGAAGAGCCAGGCGAGGATAGCGGTCCGCAGGTTGCCCACGTGGAGTTCCCCGGAAGGGCTGGGGGCAAAGCGTCCTGCGGAAGTCATGGTCCAAGCCTATGCGGCGTGGTTCGGCCAGGATGGCTCCACCACCGCCAAGGCGCGCCACGGACAACACAAGAGCCCCTCAGCTACCGCAACGATTCGGTGGCTCAGGGGCTCTTACTGTGGTGCCCATGCGGGCATGTTGTGCGGAATGACAATGCGTGAACAAGAGTCAATCAGCGGCTGCTTCCTTGCGGGATGCTTTTGCAGGATTCCGGGTGGTGTACCGGGCTGCCTGGTGCCTGCGGGATCCGGCGATGGCCTCGTTCCGCTTCGTTGTCACAATTTCAGCAGGAAGCATACAGTTGGTGCAACAGAGTCTAGGATGATTAGTCGATCTGACCAGTATCACCGTGAAGAACCGACAGGGAGTAGTCACTTTGCAGGAACTCGACGCCACCGACCGCCGGATCATCGCCGCCTTGGACGATGATCCCCGCATGCCCATCATGGTGCTGGCGCAGAAGCTGAACCTTGCCCGGGGCACGGTTCAAACCCGTTTGGAACGCATGACGGCGGCCGGGGCCTTGCGCGCCAACAGCAGCCGCGTGCTTCCTTCCGCCCTCGGCAGGGGCGTCGCCGCTGCAGTCAGCGCCGAACTGGACCAAAGCCACCTCAACGAGGCCATCGCCGCCCTGCGGAAGATCCCGGAAGTCCTGGAATGCCATGCTCCAGCCGGCGATACCGACCTCATCATCAGGGTGGTGGCGAAAAGCCCGGACGATCTCTACCGGGTTTCCGAGGAGATCCGGCTCTGCCCCGGGATCGTCAGGACATCCACCAGCATGTTCCTCCGCGAAGTGATCCCTTACCGCACCACCGGCCTGCTCCAGGAATAGCCCCGCTCCAGGACCGACTCAGACCGGTGGTCCCGTGTTTGTTTTGAGGTTCTTCATAACCAACGTCGAGTTCAAACGCTCCACCGCCGGAAGTGCGGCCAACTCGTCGTCGTAGAAGCGCTGATACGCGGGCAGGTCCGCGGCAATGACTTTCAGCAGGTAATCGGGCGAACCGAACAGTCGTTGCGCTTCGACAATGTTGGGGCTGGCAGCCACCCGGGCCTCGAAAGCCGCCATGGTTGCCCTGTCCGCCTGGCGGAGGGTCACGAAGACAATCGCTTCAAAACCAAGCCCGACGGCGGCGGGGTCGATGTCTGCGCGGTAACCGCGGATCACGCCGGACTGCTCCAAGTCGCGGAGCCTCCGGTGGCACGGAGCGACAGTCAGGCCGACCTTGGAGGCCAGCGCGGTGGCAGTAATCCTTCCGTCTTCTTTGAGGTGCCGCAAAATACTTCTGTCGATTCCGTCAATCACGCAAAAATCTTACCCGAAGGGCAGCGATCCGGGCGAAATTGGCGAGCACTTCTCAAGCGATTTTCCCTAGAGTTTTCCTACCAACAAACCCTGGAGAGAACCTTGAATCCGCAGCTGTTCTTCGCCTTCCTGCTGGTGTCTGTCAGCCTGGCTTGCACCCCCGGCGTGGATTGGGCCTATTCCATTTCGGCAGGCCTCCGGCAGCGCAGCTTCGTCCCTGCCGTAGCGGGGCTCTGCGGGGGCTACGTCATTCACACATTGCTCATGGCGGCTGGCCTGGCGGCACTTTTGGCAGGCGTTCCGGGCCTCCTGAGTTGGCTCACTGTTGCCGGCGCCGCCTACCTGCTGTGGCTTGGCGCCTCAACCATCCGCTCGTGGCGAGGTGCGAGCTTTAGTGCGGATGCCGGCGTCGTACATTCCGGAAACCAGCTCCGCACTTTCCTGCAGGGCGTAGGAACCAGCGGCATCAACCCGAAGGGCCTGCTGTTCTTCGTTGCGCTGGTTCCGCAGTTCGTCAGTCCCGACGCGTCGCTTCCCGTGCCCGTGCAGTCCGGCTTGCTGGGGATGACGTTCGTGGTGATGGCAGGGCTGGTCTACACGGGCGTGGCGCTGACCTCACGGAAACTGCTTGCCTCGAGGCCCGGCGCTGCGCGGGTTGTGACCCTCACCAGCGGCATCATCATGGTGGGGTTGGGCGTGGTGCTGTTGGCGGAACAGATCATTCCGCTGGTGGCCACGCACATCTAGCCGCTTTCAGGCTGCGAGCACTTCGTCCAAGCGCTCATACCCAATGACGCCGTGTTTATTCGCCGCCCAGCTGCCTGAAGTCGTTCTCCCACAGCCGGCGCATCTCAGCGTCTTTGCGGATGACTTCCAAAGACTCCAACTCAGCCGGCGGCGCAGGCCGCCGGGACCGCGGAGTCAACGTGAAACGTCCTTGGTCCAGCGCAAGCAGGGCCCTGTCCGTGAGGGCATCATTACGGAGGGCCAAGCTGGTCTTCTTGCGGCGCAGAACCTCCTTGAGGGCGTTTTGGGCGGAATCGAAGTCTCCGCGGGCTCGCTGCGCCCGGGCGCGGATCAGCAACAGCGCGGCAGACAGGTCATCAGTATTCAGCAAGCCGTTGGTCCAGATCACCACGTCGCGGTAGCGTCCCAGCGCAAAAGCCGCCGTGCAGCGGGCCAGCGCAGAAGGCAACGACGGCGGCAGGCTCACCACGGCTTCGAGCGCCGCCTCCATCATTCCCATCTCCCGCAGGCAATGTGACAGGGCAAGGAACACTGACTCCTCGCTGAACAAAACCGGGACTTCAACGCGTTCGGCAACCTCAACCCGGGCGACCACTCGCCCCAGGTACTGGGCAGAGAACTGGCTGGCGTCGTCGTCGATCCTTGTTGCCAGGCCCCGTTGCAGCAGTTCCGACGCCCGCAGGTATCCACCGTGCTTGTAAACCAGCAAGCCGGACATGACATAGCAAAGACCCGCCCACCCCGGGAACTCACGGGCAAGGGAGAGCAGGCGGTCCGGGTCGGATGAGCCGAAAACCGCGTCGTGCATCAGCCGCGACTGCCTGGATGCCAGGAACTTCAACCGCGGCGCATCGCCGCTCACCGAGAGCCTGGCTGCGTTCCGGCCGATCAACACTCCGGACAGGGCTCCGCCAAGCCCGTCGGTCAATCCGCGCACGGGAGTTCGGATCTGTCCCTCACGGAATGGAGTGACGTCACGGGTGTCGTGGAAAATCGAAACAAATCCTCCGTTGGGGCCTTGAGTCATTAACCAATGCTAACCGGCGCTGAACTGCCCTTTCCCCTGCTATCAGCGGCATTTCAGGAGTATTATGGCGGCGTCGGCAAGGTTTTCCGACACCCCTTGCCGCGGGCCGGCTCTCCATGAGAAGAGCCGGAAAACAGCGTGAATAGGGAGGACTTATGACCACCGCTTCGCACCCAGCACATCACCATGCGATGGGTTTAACGCTCCACAACACCGCCTTGGGCGTTGGCATTGTATTTCTGCTGGTAGGCGTTCTTGGGTTCATCCCGGGAATCACCACCAATTACGGCGCCATGACCTTTGCCGGACATGAATCAGGCGCCATGTTGTTTGGAATATTCCAAGTTTCAATACTCCATAACATCGTCCATTTGCTGTTTGGCGCGGCCGGCCTGGCCATGGCGAGGACAGGCCGCATGGCTCGCCTGTTCCTCCTGGGTGGCGGTGCCGTGTACATCGTCCTTTGGATCTACGGCCTGGTCATCAACCAGGAAACCGCTGCCAACTTTGTTCCGTTCAACACCGCCGACAACTGGCTGCACTTTGTGCTTGGCGTGGCCATGATTGGCTTGGGCGCGTGGTTGGGCAGGGACGCTATGGATGAGACCACCTCAAGGAAGGCAATGTAGCGCATTCCTCATTAATCAATACCGCAACAATCACGACGGCGGCCGCTTCCTTTTCGGGGCGGCCGCCGTCCTGTTGTGCGTCACTAAGTGCCAGCCCGGCATCACTTGACGGACGGGCTCACATTCGTGAACGTGTTCCCGGTGGAGTAGCCGTCAAAGCGCCAGGGGTTGGCGTTGTTCCGGACGCTGTGGAACGTCACCCCGTCGAACGCGGAATCCGTGAGGCCCTTGATGTTGGTGGGATTAACGTTCCGGAACACCACATCCTGGAAGGTGAACCCGCTGAGCGTGGCCGTCCCTTCACCCAGGGCAGGCCCCGCCTGGATGTCGATCACCGGCTTGCTGTCGGAGACGGCCATGCCGCACGTGGGTGAGTTGTTGCCGTCCACAGACACATTCTTGACCTTCACGTTTTTGAAAGTCGCAGAATCTGCTGCGACGTACCCCGACGGCGACTGGTTGTAGCTGAGCGTCATGATGAACGCGCTGCTCCCCATGCAGGCCATGGCCGTATCACGGAACAGGAAATCCCGTCCGCCGCCTGCCATGTCCGAGGTGCTCTTCATGCGCAGTCCGCCGGTCTCCACCTTGTACATGACGTTATCCTCGGCAAGGACGCGCTGAACCCACGCCGCCGTGTTGGAACCTACGGCAACTCCGCCATGCCCCATGCGCATGTAGTTGTTGAAGATCCAGACGTCCTCGCTGGGCCGTCCTTGTGCGCCGTATTTTCCCTGTCCGGCAGCAAAGTTGACTTGGTCATCCCCGGTGTCGAAGAAGTTGTTGAGCACCATGCCGTTGCTGGTGCCACCGAATTCCAAACCGTCGCCGTTGTTGGTGTTGTACGTCGTGTGGCGCATCCCGTTCACCGTAGTGTTTTGGCCGTCCAGGATCATCACGCCGTGGAAGGCCGGGTTATCGGCCGTGATTCCCTCAAGGTAAAGGCCTTCCACGCCCATGAAGGTCATCAGGCTTGAGCGGTACTGGCCGTAAAGCACGGAATCCTCCAGCGTTTCCGGCTTATTGACCACTCCCGTCAGGAACTCCGGGTGTTCCTTGGCATTGCGGAATTGGGCCGCGGCGAGGAGACCGTCATCCAGAACCTTGCCGGCCGAACTGGCAACGTACTGCGGAAGCACATTTCCCGCTTCGTCCGTGATGGAGCCCTCCGCGGTCCGCTTCCACCCGTTGCCGTCCACGACGCCCTTGCCGGTAATGCGAACGTTCTTCGCGACAGCTCCCGGCTCACGGCCTTCTGCCGAACGCCCATTGTCTGCCGGCAGGACGTTAAGGAGCGACGGCGGCCTGCGGAAGTTCCGGTATTCGGTTTCTTCGGGAGCGGGGTCGGGGACGGGATAGAGGTAATAGCCCTTTTCCAGCGGGTAATCCTCCGGCCTGTCCGAACCCAAGAGCCGTGCGCCTTCTGCCAGTTCCAGCGTCATATCCGAATGCAGGAACAGGGCACCCGTTTTAAAGGTGCCCGCTGGAACCACCACCGTGCAGCCCGGCGTCCGGCAGGTATCGATTGCCTTCTGAATTGCCTTGGTGTTGAGGGTCTGACCGTCACCCACGGCCTTGTAGGCGGGGTGCGCGATGTTCACGCGGTGGCGTTCGGGAGTGGTGGTCACCGTGATCGGACCACTCGAAGGGGTCTCGGTTCCGTCTTTCCTGATGCCGGTGACGCTGAACTGGTAGGTGGTCCGTGGCGCCAGCCCCGTGACCGTGAAGTTGTGGGCCACGGTTTTCGCATGGAACCCGTCCCGGTCCGCAGCCCGGAAAGCATCAATGTAGTCCTGGGCTGGAGAATGGGTCTTCGCATTTTCCTCGGCCGTGCCCAGCGGTTGACCGTTGATATAGACGCGATAGTCCACCACGTCGTCGTATACACCTGGCTTGTTCCAGACGAGCAAGGTCTTATTGTGCTCCGTCGCTTCGGCGGGAACGCAAAGGTTCTGCGGGGCGATGCCGGTGGCGGCGCTGAGCTGGACACTGGCGCTGGAGCAGGCCGGGCTGTCCGTTGAACCGGGCTTGTTCGCGGGAGCGGCTACGGCTGGACTTCCCAACGCCGTCAGCGACGCCAGGCCCAGCGCTGTAGCCAGGGTGGCCACGCCGACCCTTCGCAGGCGTTCTCTCTTGTGGGTTCTCTGCATGGATGATCCTTCCCTGGGCACAACAATGTGACCCAGTCCGGGAGCGCCTGAGGCACTCCGGCATGGACAAGCAAGGGCAAGAAAACGTTTTCTCACAACACCCTAGGAAGGAGAACGGCGCAGGTCAAGTAGTTGGCCCTCACGCCGAGATGGCAGTTAATAGGTATGTTGCGGCCTCGGACTGTCATCATTTGCCATCTCGACGGTGGCCTGGGGCCACGTCAGGCGGGAGGGCGCCCACCCAGGCGCGACGTCACCTTGGCCGCCGCATCCGCGCAGGCTTCTCCGAGACTGTTGAGGGTGTCCTGCGAGACGCGGAACTTCGGGGCCGGGATCAGCACCGAAGCCACGATGTCGCCGCGGTGATCGTAAACGGGCGAGGCAACCCCAACCTCCTCGATGGAGGTTTCCCCAAAATTGACGGCCCATCCGCGCTTCGATGTTTCCTCCAGACGCCGGAGGTACGACTCAACGGCGTCGGCATCCAGGCTGGGCAGTGTGACCGAACCGCTGCGGAGGAGACTCCGGACGCGGTCCTGGTCCTCGGCGGCGAGGAACACCTGGACCGAGGAACTCAACGCTTCGCTGTAGCGCGCCCCCAGCGGGGCAAGGTGTTTCACCTGGTGCCGGCTCGGGATCTGCTCCACGCACATGGATTCGACGCCGTTCCACACCATGAGTGCGCTGGTCTCGCCTGTCCGCTCGGTCAACTCGCGGAGGACGGGATAGGCCACGCGCCGCTCTTCGAGTTCCGCCAGGAGGGGGCCCGCCATGGCGATCATTCCCAGCCCCAAGCGGAACCTGCGCGAATCGACGTCGCGCTCTACCAAACCCTCTTGCTCCAAAGTGGCCAGTATCCGCGAAACGGTGCTCTTATGCAGTCCGACGCGGCCGGCAATCTCAGTGACTCCGAGCAAAGGTTCCTCGGCGCTGAAACTCTTCAGCACGGCAATGGCGTTAACGATGACCGACGTGCCTTTGCCGTCGCCGTTAGTGTTGCTGCCGTCAGGAGTCTCGGTGGATTCGGTGGGAGTCATGGGTCTCACTATATTTCGCTGCAGCGGTTGAACCGGTACCGGTTTGCCCGGCACTGGGCCGGGACGGCCGGCGGACGCCGTGCACTGCGTCCGCCGGCCGCACCACGCTAGGCTCCGATGATGTTGTACTCGGGGCCGAACGGGAACTTGGTGATGTTCTCCGCGCCGTCCTCGCCCACAACCAGGATGTCGTGCTCGCGGTAACCGCCGGCACCGGGCTGGCCGTCCAGCACTGTGATCATCGGTTCCATCGAGACCACCATGCCCGGCTCCAGCACAGTCTCGATGTCCTCACGGAGTTCCAGCCCGGCCTCACGCCCGTAGTAGTGGCTCAGCACACCGAAGGAGTGACCGTAACCGAAGGTCCGGTTCGCGAGGAGTCCGTGGCTGACGTAGATCTCGTTCAGTTCGGCAGCGATGTCCTTGCAAACGGCGCCGGGCTTGATGAGTTCCAGGCCACGCTTGTGGACCTCGACGTTGATGTTCCACAGCTCCAGCGAACGGGCATCGGGCTCACCGTAGAACAGGGTCCGCTCTAGCGCCGTGTAGTAGCCGCTGGTCATCGGGAAGCAGTTCAAGGACAGGATGTCGTGTTCCTGGATCTTGCGGGTGGTTGCCCAGTTGTGGGCGCCGTCGGTGTTGATGCCGGACTGGAACCACACCCACGTATCGCGGATTTCGGAGTTCGGGAACGTCCGGGCGATCTCGTGGACCATGGCTTCGGTGCCGATCAAAGCGACTTCGTACTCCGTGATTCCGGCCGTGATGGCGTTGCGGATGGCCTCGCCGCCAAGGTCGCCGATGCGGGCGCCGTGCTTGATGACCTCGATTTCCTCGGTGGACTTGATCATGCGCTGACGCATCGCAGCCTGGGCAACATCCACCAGCGTTGCATCGGCGAACGCCGCTTGGATCTTGTTGCGGTTGTCCAGCGGCAAGGAGTCATCTTCGACGCCGATGCGGCGCGGCTTGATGCCGCGGGTGCGCAGGACTTCCTGGATGGCGTGGATGTAGTTGTCGCGGCGCCAGTCCGTGTACACGAGGTTCTCGCCGTAGCTGCGGCGCCAAGGCATGCCGGCGTCGATATTTGCCGTGATGGTGACGGTGTCATCCTTGGTGACCACCATCCCGTAAGAACGGCCGAAGTAGGTGAAGAGGAAGTCGGAGTAGTACTTGATGGAGTGGTAGCTGGTGAGGACGACGGCGTCGAGGTCCTTTTCTGCCATGATGCTGCGGAGTCCGGCGAGACGGCGCTCGAACTCGGCGTCGGAGAAGGTCAGCGACACTTTCTCACCGTTGTTGAGGACCTTGAGGCGCTCGAGCTTGGCGACGTCGTTGACAGCCTCGTTCTGCGTGATGGTCATGATTCTTTCCTTTCAATGGGGTGTGGTTGTTTCAGTCCTGCTGCAGGGGCTTGCGGGAAGTCTCTGCGGCGAAGAGGACTGCGATGAGGGAAACAAGGGAGGCGGCGACCAGGTACCAGCCGGGTGCCAGCTGGTTGTGTGTCATGCCAATGAGGAGGGTAGCCATGAACGGGGCCGTGCCACCGAACAGGGCGTTGGAGAGGTTGAAGCTAACCGCGAACCCGGTGTAGCGAACCTTTGTGGGGAAGAGTTCCGCCAGGAAGCTGGGCAGGGTTCCGTCGTTCAGGGTGAGCATGCCGCCGAGGAGGATCTGGACGAAAACAATCACCGCGAAGCTTCCGGAGTCCAGCAGCATGAAAGCCGGGACCGTCAGGACGCTGAACAGCACCGCTGCGATGATGAGCATCTTCTTCCGGCCGAACCTGTCCGAAGCAATGCCCGTGAGGAAGATGAAGCCGATGTAGCTGGCCAGGGCAATCGTGGTTGCGAGGAACGATTCCGCCGCACCGAATCCCAATTCCTCCGAGAGGTACGTGGGCATGTAGCTGAGGATGACGTAAAAGCCGACGGCATTCAGCAAGACCGCTCCAGTAGCGATGACGAGCTGCTTGCGGTAGGTCCTGAACATCGCAAATGCCGGGGCCTTGACTGCGTGGTCTGTCTCGGCGAGCTCGCGGAAGGCGGGCGTATCCTCCAGTTTCGTCCGGATGTACCGGCCGATCAGGCCCATGGGCGCTGCCAGGAGGAAGGGAAGGCGCCAGCCCCATTCGTTGAGCTGCTCCGCGCTCATCACGGAGGTCAGCAGCGCGGCCAGAAGCGACCCCAGCAGCAGTCCCGCCGCGGTGCTTGCAGGTACGACGGCGGCATAGAGTCCGCGCCGATGTGCGGGCGCGTACTCCACCAGGAATGCGGAGGCTCCTGCATATTCGCCTGCTGCCGAGAATCCCTGCACAACCCTGACCAGCAGGAGCAGGATCGGCGCCATGACGCCGATGGTTGCGTATCCCGGGATCAGTGCAATGCAGAAAGTAGCAACCGACATCAGCAGGATGGACAGGGACAACGCCTGCTTGCGTCCGATCCTGTCCCCGATGTGGCCCCAGATGAAACCACCAATGGGTCGCACAAAGAAGGAGATCGCAAAGACGCCGAACGTTGCCAGGAGTGCTGTCTGACGATCGGACTCCGGGAAGAAGACGGTCGAGATGATTCCGGCAAGGTAGCCGTAGACGGCGTAGTCGAACCATTCGACGAAGTTGCCGATGAAGCTAGCCGTGACCACGCGACGTCGAGTGTCCTTGCTAACCGAAATTTTGGGGGCGGGTGTGGTTCCCTGTCCGCCGTTGGACAGGTCTTCCGATACGTCCGCCACCGGGTTGGATTCGTTACTCATGTTCCACCAAGTTGATTGGGTTGCATTGAACGCAACGCTGTTGCACCAGACTAAGTGTGGGCGGGACCACGGTCAAGGGTGAATTTTTTCTGCCCGTGAACTGTCCGAGAAATGTCGTCGCTACGTTCCATCGACGACGGGCAGGAGAGTGCCCCCAATCTCCCTCGACTGCTGTTGTTGCACTTGTATCAACGTAGTTGCACCGAAAGGCGCACGCTGGGCATAAATGCCTCCAATATCTCCCGCCATCCCCGAACGCTCTCTCACATCCCACCGCCTTTTTGGTCTTCCTCTCTCACACCCCACCCCCTTTTTGGACCTTCCTCTCTCACATCCCACCCCCTTTTTGGACCTTCCTCTCTCACACCCCACCCCCTTTTTGGACCTTCCTCTCTCACACCCCACCCCCTTTTTGGACCTTCCTCTTGGGGTTGCCCGCAAGCTGTGGACAGTTGGTCAGGCGGCTTGTGCCGGCTGAGGTTGGTCCGTGGTGAGCAGCAGTTCGTGCTCCACGGGGGTGTTATAGCCCAGTGCTGAATGGAGGCGGGTGCGGTTATAGAACTCCTCGATCCAGCGGCCGGTGGCCCGGATGGCGTCCTGTCTGGTTGCCCACCGGCGCCGGTCGTAGAACTCCGCTTTCAGGGTGGACCAGAACGATTCCTGCATCGCGTTGTCCCAACACACGCCCGTCCTCCCAACGGACTGGCGGATACCAAGCCCGGTACAGACGTCATTGAGCTGGGTGGAGGTGTACTGGGTGCCCCGGTCGGCGTGGAAGACGACCCCGGCCGGGCCGCCGCCGCGCAGAATGAAGGCCATGCGCAGGGCCCGTTCGACCAGAGCGCTGGACTGGGTAGAGTCCATTGCCCAGCCGATCACCCGCCTCGAGCAACCGTCCCTGACTGCGCACAAGTACACCCAGCCCTCACCGGTACGAAGATAAGTGATATCCGAGATCCAGACCGCGTCCAGCACACCGGTGTCCCATTTCCTGGCCACCAGATCCGGGATCGAATGGACCCGCCCCTCACCGATCGGGGCCACGGGCCGGAACCGGCGCGGCGAGATCCCTTCCAGACCCTGCCGACGCATCGAGGCCGCGACGGTCTTCCGGTCAACGCCGGTCCCGTTCCTGGCCAGCGCTGCCCGGACCCGCGGCGCCCCATAGACTCCGGTCGAATCCTGATGAACCCGCCGGACTTTTGCATCCAGTTCAGCCCGGACCACCGTCCGCAGTGACCTCACGGAGGTCCTCCGCCGCCAAGCGTAAAACCCCGATCGTGACACGCCCAGCAGTCTGGCCATCCGCTGGATCGAGTAGTTAGCCTTCTCGGCCTCCATCAGTTCGAAGCATTCCGATTCTGCTGCTTGGAGGCGAAGAAGGCTGCGGCTTTTCCCAGGAACTCGTTATCCATCCGCAACTGCGCGTTTTCCCGGCGCAACCGCTCCAACTCCGACTTCTCTGTCTCGGCCGCCGCGACCTCTTCCGGGGCCGCCAGACGTGCCCGTTCCTGAGCCACCCACCGGCCCAACATCTGCTCTCCAAGCCCGAGTTCCCTAGCCACCGGCGCTACCGGCCTGCCGGTATCGATAACGAGCCGTGCAGCCTCCCGCCGATACTCCGGAGTGAATTTACGTCGTGTCGTGCTCACAAGAACACCTTCCCGCAGAATCCCAGGATCCCGCTACTTCAGGTGTCCACCAACAGAGGCTAACCCCACTCTCTCACATCCCACCCCCTTTTTGGACCTTCCTCTCTCACATCCCGGAACCCTGGCGGCGGTAAACAACTAGTGGAGAGCGCCGGGCAACGAGGGGCTGAGGCCAAAGCCGACCAGGTTGGCAACCACAAGTCATGCCTCGGAGTCACGGCCGTTTCGCCCCGCTGCTTGCCAATGTTCAGGACGCAGCTGCCAGGAAGGGTAGAGGCCGACTGTCGAGCCCTACGCCAGACCGAGAGAGCAGGCCTGGCGTGACGGGGCGGTGGGGTGCAATCGTTTTGTGCCGCGACGACCCACTTTGAGGACAGAGGACGCCGACACGCCGGAAATTTGGGGGAACCTGCGGGGAGGACGGCCGAATGTGGGTCGTGGCGGTACGCAGCCCCAAGAGAAGTTCAGATCCCGCGGCCCGGGGGTACAGCCAGGTGATAGAGCAAGCCGGCAAAAAGGGCGGGACGTGATAGCGCGTCGGACGACGACGGCGGCAGGAAGTAACAGTGCCGCCGGCCCGTTCCGCCACGACCCACTTTGAGGACAGGGGACGCCGACACGCCGGAAATTTGGGGGAACCTGCGGGGAGGACGGCCGAATGTGGGTCGTGGCGGTACGCAGCCCCACGAGAAGTTCAGATCACCCGCGACCCGGGGGATACAGCCAGGTGATAGAGCAATCCGGCAAAAAGGGTGGGACGTGATAGAGCGTCGGACGACGACGGCGGCAGGAAGTAACAGTGCCGCCGGCCCGTTCCGTCACGACCCACATTGAAGGCGCCGGACGGTGACACGCCGGAAAATTGGGGGAACCTGCGGGCAGGACGGCCCAATGTGGGTCGTGGCGGTACGCAGCCCCACGAGAAGTTCAGATCCCGCGGCGCGGGGGTACAGCCAGGTGATAGAGCAAGCCGGCAAAAAGGGTGGGACGTGATAGAGCAAGCCGGCAAAAGGGGTGGGACGTGATAGAGGGGCGGGAGGTGATAGAGGGGTGGGTTAGAGGACCTTGCGGATGGTCTCTTCGAAGCTCACCACATGGTGCATGGCCAGTTTGGCAGCGAGTTCTTCGTCGCCGTCGGCTATGGCAGTCAGGAGCTCGGCATGCTCGGAGATGTGCCCGGAAACCGAGGGCATCTTTTCCAGCATGTGGCACCAGATACGGGTGGCGAGGTTGTCGTACCGGATCAGGACGTCCTCAAGGTGGGCGTTGGCCGAGGCCTTGTAGATGAGCCGGTGCACCTGGATGTCGTAGCGCATGAGTTCCTTGGAGGAGGCGTCCTGGCCTTCGAGGTCACGGATGGCCGCGGCCACGGCGCGCAACTCGTCCCGCATGGCAGGGCTGGCCATCCGCGCCGCTTTGCGCGAGGCCAATGGCTCCAACAACTCACGGATCTCGGAGACTTCCGCGAGCTGGGTGATGTCCACACCGGTGGCAAACGTGCCACGGCGGGGGTAGGACACCACGAGGTGGTCGCTCTCAAGCCTCTTGATTGCCTCGCGTACGGGCGTGCGGCCAATTCCGAGCTCGGCCGCGATCTGGCCGTCATTGATGGGATCGCCCGGTTTGATGTCCAGCATGATGAGCCTGTCGCGCAGGAGCAGGTAGGCATTCTCCGCGAGGGATGCCCCCTGCGGAGCGGATTCCAGTGCTTCCAAAGCTGTGCTCATGGCCTACTCCCCGTGGTCGTATTTCCCAGTCTGCTGGACGAATTGCCGCGGACCTGTTGACGACTATGTGATCTCCAACATACCATGGCATCAGTTCTAATATATTAGTTGACTAACAGTCAGCAACTACAAGTACTTCTAAGGAGAACACCATGGTTGAACCGCTGATCCGCTCGCTCGCCCAAGCGGACCCGGAGGTTGATCAGGCGATCGCCCAGGAACTCATCCGCCAGCAGTCCACGCTGGAGATGATCGCTTCAGAGAACTTCGCCCCCACCGCCGTCATGGAGGCACAGGGCTCGGTGCTCACCAACAAGTACGCCGAAGGCTATCCCGGCAAGCGCTACTACGGCGGCTGCGAACACGTTGATGTGATCGAACAGCTGGCCATTGACCGCCTGAAGTCGCTCTTCGGAGCCGGATTCGCCAATGTACAGCCGCACTCCGGCGCCCAGGCCAACGCCGCTGCCATGCACGCGCTGATCACGCCGGGCGACACCATCATGGGCCTCAACCTCGCGCACGGCGGACACCTTACCCACGGCATGCGGATCAACTTCTCCGGCAAGCTCTACAACGTCGTTCCATACAGCGTGCGGGAAGACACCCACACCATCGACATGGCAGAGGTGGAGCGCCTTGCACTCGAGAACAAGCCGCAGCTGATCGTTGCCGGCTGGTCCGCCTACTCCCGCCAGTTGGACTTCGCGGAGTTCCGCCGCATCGCCGACTCCGTTGGCGCCTACCTCATGGTGGACATGGCCCACTTCGCCGGCCTGGTGGCAGCAGGACTGCACCCGAGCCCGGTCCCCCACGCACACATCGTCACCAGCACCACGCACAAGACCCTCGGCGGACCCCGCGGCGGCGTCATCCTCACCAACGACGCCGACATCGCGAAGAAGGTCAACTCCGCAGTGTTCCCCGGACAGCAGGGTGGACCGCTGGAGCACGTCATCGCCGCCAAGGCCGTCGCCTTCAAGTTCGCAGCAGAGCCTGAGTTCAAGGAACGCCAGGAACGCGTCCTCGAAGGCTCCAAGATCCTGGCCGAGCGCCTCCTCAAGGAAGACGTTGCAGCCGCCGGCATCTCCGTCGTCAGCGGTGGCACCGACGTCCACCTGGTCCTGGTTGACCTTCGCAACTCCGAACTCAACGGCCAGCAGGGCGAAGATGCCCTGCACCGCATCGGCATCACGGTCAACCGCAACGCAGTTCCTTTCGACCCCCGTCCGCCGATGGTCTCCTCGGGACTCCGCGTCGGCACCCCGGCATTGGCCGCCCGCGGTTTCGGCGCCGAAGAGTTCACCGAAGTTGCAGACATTATTGCGACGGCGTTGATCGCCTCGGCCGGCACCGGCACCTTGGATGACCGGACCGCCGTCGAACTCCGTACCCGCGTCACCGCGCTGGCGGAAAAGTTCCCCCTGTATCCGCACCTTTCCAACAACAGGAATGGCGCCGAATCCGTACTCGAAGCAGAAATGATTGGAGCAGCCCAGTGAGTGTCGACCACCTCCCCGAACACCCTGACTTCCTCTGGCGCAACCCGGAACCCAAAAAGTCGTACGACGCAGTGATCGTCGGCGGCGGCGGGCACGGCCTGGCCACCGCCTACTTCCTGGCTAAAAACCATGGCATGACCAACATTGCCATCCTGGAAAAGGGCTGGCTCGCCGGCGGCAACATGGCCCGCAACACCACCATTATCCGCTCCAACTACCTCTGGGACGAGAGCGCTGCCATTTACGAGCACGCCCTCAAGCTCTGGGAAATCCTTCCCGAGGAACTCGAGTACGACTTCCTGTTCAGCCAGCGCGGCGTGATGAACCTCGCGCACACCCTGGGTGACGTCCGCGAGAGCATGCGCCGCGTGGGCGCCAACCGCCTCAACGGCGTGGACGCCGAATGGCTGGAACCGGACCAGGTCAAGGAACTCTGCCCCATCCTGAACACGAGCGACAACATCCGCTACCCGGTCATGGGCGCCACCTACCAGCCGCGTGCCGGCATCGCCAAGCACGACCACGTTGCCTGGGCATTCGCCCGCAAGTGCGACGAAATGGGCGTTGACATCATCCAGAACTGTGAAGTCACCGGCTTCATCAAGGACGGCGACCGCGTCACCGGCGTCAAGACCACGCGCGGCACTATCAACACTGAAAAGGTGGGCCTCTGCGCCGCCGGCCACAGCTCCGTACTGGCAGAGATGGCAGGCTTCCGCCTTCCCATCCAGTCCCACCCGCTGCAGGCACTGGTGTCGGAACTGCACGAACCCGTCCACCCCACGGTGGTCATGTCCAACCACGTCCACGTGTACGTCTCCCAGGCCCACAAGGGTGAACTGGTGATGGGTGCCGGCGTCGACTCCTACAACGGCTACGGACAGCGCGGCTCCTTCCATGTGATCGAAGAGCAGATGGCGGCAGCCGTGGAGCTGTTCCCGATCTTCGCCCGGGCTCACGTGCTCCGTACCTGGGGCGGCATCGTGGACACCACGCTGGACGCTTCCCCGATCGTGGGCCTCACTCCGGTGGAGAACATGTTCGTCAACTGCGGCTGGGGAACCGGCGGCTTCAAGGGCACCCCGGCAGCGGGCCTGACTTTCGCCCACACCATCGCAACGGGGGCACCGCACAAGCTCAACAAGCCCTTCGCACTGGAACGCTTCGAGACCGGTGCCCTTATCGACGAACACGGCGCCGCAGCCGTGGCCCACTAGGAAGGCACAGACATGCTCCTCATCTCATGCCCCAACTGCGGGCCACGCGACGAAACCGAATTCCACTACGGCGGACAGGCACACGTGCCCTACCCCGAAAACCCGAACGACCTCACGGACCGGGAATGGGCTGAATACCTGTTCTACCGCGAAAACACCAAAGGCACTTTTGCCGAACGCTGGGTCCACAGCACCGGTTGCCGGCAGTGGTTCAATATGCTGCGCGACACCGTGAGCTACGACATCCACTCCATCTACGCGATGGGCTCACCGCGGCCGGAGCTCCCGGGCTCCAAGGCAGCAGCCCAATCAGCTCAAGGCCAGGCCGGCACTCCGGGCCTCGCCCCCGGCGCCCCCACCACTACAACCTCCCCGGAAGGAGCCCGGAAGTGAGCAGCAAGAACGCCCGCCTCGCCACCGGCGGCCGCATCGACCGCAGCATCACCTGGCGGTTCACCGTGGATGGCCAGGAATTCGTTGGCCACCCCGGCGACACGATCGCCTCGGCCCTCCTGGCCAACGGCCACATCAACGCCGGCAACTCCCTCTATGAGGCCCGTCCCCGCGGCATCATGGCTGCAGGCGTCGAGGAGCCCAACGCGCTGGTCAAGATCGCACCCCGCTTCCCCGGCCACGTTGCCGAGTCCATGCTCCCGGCCACGGCGGTTTCCCTGGTGGACGGACAGAACATCGAACTCCTCTCCGGTTTGGGCAAGTTGGACCCGGCCGAGGACAAAGCCGAATACGACAAGAAGTACGTCCACACCGACGTCCTGGTGGTCGGTGGCGGTGTTGCAGGTTTGGCTGCAGCACGCGAAGCCGTCCGCACCGGCGCAAGGGTCATCCTGATCGACGACCAGCCCGAACTCGGTGGCTCCTTGCTCTCTGCCTCCACGGCGGAGGGACTCGCCGAAGAAATCGAAGGCAAGCCGGCCCTCGAATGGATCGCAGACGTTGAAGCCGAACTGGTTTCCGCCGAGGAGTGCACGGTCCTGCACCGCACCACCGCCTTCGGTTCCTACGACTCGAACTACTTCATCGCAGCCCAGAACCGCACGGACCACCTCACCGTCCCGGCAGCCCCCGGAGTTTCCCGCACGCGTATTTGGCACATCCGTGCTGAACAGGCGGTCCTGGCACCGGGCGCCCACGAGCGTCCCCTGGTGTTCGAGAACAACGACCGTCCTGGCATCATGCTCGCTTCCGCCGTCCGCACCTACCTGAACCGCTACGCCGTCGCAGTCGGCCAGCGCGTCGTCATCAGCACCACCAACGACTCCGCCTACCTGCTCGCCGCGGACCTGAAGGCAGCAGGCATTCCGGTTGCCGCCGTCGTCGACGCCCGTCCGCAGATCAGCGAAAAGGCCGCAGCCGCCGTCGAATCCGGCCTCCGCGTCCTGATCGGCAGCGCAGTTGCCGATACCAGCGCGGATGAGGCCGGTCGCCTGAACGGCGTGACCGTCCGCAGCATCAACGACGACGGCGAACTCACCTCGGGCGTCGAGCAGATCGCCGCCGATGTCCTCGCTGTTTCCGGTGGCTGGAGCCCGGTGGTCCACCTCCACAGCCAGCGCCAGGGCAAACTGCGTTGGGACGACGACCTCGCGGCCTTCATCCCCTCCAGCGTGGTCCGCGACCAGCAGGTTGTGGGCGCAGGCCGCGGCAGCTACGAACTGCAGGACTGCCTGGCTGAGGGTATCTCCGCCGGCGCGGCGGCGTCGATCGCAGCTGGCTTCGAATCGGCAACCACGCCGTCCGAACTCACGGCACCGACCGCGTCCGCCCCGACCCGCCAGCTGTGGCTGGTTCCGGGCCAGACGGGTGAACCGGGCGAGTGGCACAACCACTTCGTCGACTTCCAGCGCGACCAGTCCGTGGCGGATGTCCTCCGTTCCACCGGCGCCGGCATGCGTTCGGTAGAGCACGTGAAGCGGTACACCTCCATCAGCACCGCCAACGACCAGGGCAAGACCTCCGGCGTCAACGCGATCGGCGTGATCGCCGCGGCCCTCAAGCACGGCGGCGCTGACGCTGTTCCGGGCATCGGCGAAATCGGTACCACCGCGTACCGCGCGCCGTTCACCCCGGTGGCCTTCGCAGCCCTGGCCGGCCGCCAGCGCGGCGAGCTGTTCGATCCCGCCCGCGTCACCTCCATCCACCCGTGGCACGTTGCCCAAGGCGCCCTGTTCGAAGACGTCGGACAGTGGAAGCGCCCCTGGTACTACCCGCAGGACGGCGAAGACATGGACACCGCGGTTCTCCGTGAATGCGCAGCAGTCCGCGACTCCGTCGGTTTCATGGATGCCACCACCCTGGGCAAGATCGAGATCCGCGGCAAGGACGCCGGCGAATTCCTGAACCGCGTCTACACCAACGCGTTCAAGAAGCTCGCTCCGGGTTCGGCCCGCTACGGCGTCATGTGCACCCTTGACGGCATGATCTTCGACGACGGCGTGACCCTCCGCCTGGATGAGGACACCTACTTCATGACCACCACTACCAGCGGCGCAGCCAAGGTGCTGGACTGGCTGGAAGAGTGGCACCAGACGGAATGGCCGGAACTCGATGTTGTTTTCACCTCCGTCACGGAGCAGTGGAGCACCATCGCGGTGGTCGGTCCCAAGTCGCGCGAAGTCATCGCCAAGGTGGCCCCGCAGCTGGCGGAGAACGGCGGACTGGAAGCCGAAAACTTCCCGTTCATGACGTTCCGCGAGACCACGCTGGCCTCCGGCGTGCAGGCCCGCGTCTGCCGGATCTCCTTCTCCGGTGAACTGGCCTACGAAATCAACGTTCCCTCCTGGTACGGGCTCAACACCTGGGAAGCAGTCGCTGCCGCGGGTGCCGAGTTCAACATCACCCCGTACGGCACGGAAACCATGCACGTCCTCCGCGCCGAGAAGGGTTACCCGATCGTCGGCCAGGACACCGACGGCACGGTCACCCCGCAGGATGCCGGCATGGAGTGGATCGTCTCCAAGGCCAAGGACTTCATCGGCAAGCGTTCCTACCTCCGCGCGGACTCCAAGCGCGAGGACCGCAAGCACCTGGTGAGCGTCCTGCCTGCCGACCACTCGTTGAAGCTTCCCGAGGGCACCCAGCTTGTTGAGAAGGGCATCGCGGTCAACCCGGCCTACGGTCCCGTTCCCATGGAAGGCTTCGTGACCTCCAGCTACCACAGTGCCGCGTTGGGCCGTTCGTTCGGCCTGGCCCTGATCCAAAACGGCCGCAACCGCATCGGCGAAACCCTCCAGGCTTCCGTCGGAGACCAGCTGGTGGACGTGGTTGTTGGCGAAACCGTACTTTTCGATGCTGAAGGGACCCGCAAAGATGGCTGAGACAGCAACACCCGCACAACCCGTAAATGCAGGCCGCGTTCGTGAGGCCCGCCGCAGCCCGGCGCAGCACCTCGCAGAGGCCTTCGCTGCCGGTTCGGTGGCCGGCAAGGTCACGCTCAAGGAAATTCCCTACCAGACCCAGGTGGGTGTCCGTGTCAACAAGACGTCCGACGCCGGTTCCCGGGTTGCCGCGATCACCGGCGGCTTGCCTGCCGCTTGCGGCGAGGTGACGGGCTCGGGTGCCATCAGCACCTTGTGGCTCGGCCCGACTGAGTTCCTTGTGGTTGCTCCCGAGGAGTCCCACGACTCCTTCGGCGGCTCCCTGGTCTCCGATCTGACCGCGGCCCTGGGCAGCGACTCCGGCCAGGTGGTGGACCTCTCCGCCAACCGCACCACGTTCGAACTCTCCGGCAGCCGTGCCCGCGCAGTCCTCGAGAAGAGCTGCGCACTGGACCTCCACCCCCGCGTCCTGAAGGCAGGCACTGCCCTGTCCACGGAAATCGGGCACATCCCGGTGGTTCTCTGGAAGACCGACGACCAGACGTTCCGGATCTTCCCCCGGGCGTCGTTCGCCGACTTCCTGGGCCGCTGGCTCCTCGATTCAATGCGGGAGTACGCGTCGCCTGAGGTTCCGTAATGGCACTGAGCGTGCTTGACCTGTTTTCCGTCGGCATCGGGCCCTCGTCGTCACACACGGTGGGCCCGATGCGGGCGGCTAAGCAGTTCACGGACGGCCTTGTTTCGTCCGGCCAACTTCCGGCAACGGTGCGCGTCCAAGCAGAGCTCTTTGGCTCGCTGGGCGCCACCGGCCGGGGGCACGGCTCGGACAAGGCCGTGGTTCTGGGGCTTCAGGGCCACTCCCCCGAAACCGTGGATACCCGCACCGCAGATGACCAAGTGGCAGCTGCTGCACTGGATGCCGAGCTGCGCCTGGGCGGCAGCCACCGGGTGGACTTCAACTGGGACGAGGACGTGGTCCTGCACCGCCGCAAGTCCCTCCCGGCGCACCCCAACGGCATGACCTTCCGCGCCTTGGACCACACAGGCACGGTGCTGCGGGAGCGCAGCTACTACTCGATCGGCGGCGGCTTTGTGGTGGACGGCGACGTCACCGGCACGGAAAAGATCGTGCCGGACACCACGGTCCTGCCCTATCCCTTCACCACCGGCGACGAGCTCCTTGCCATCTGTGAACGCGAGGGCAAGTCCATCTCCGACATCATGCTGGCCAATGAGCTGGTGTGGCGCTCGGAGGAGGAACTGCGTGAACGCCTCCTGCGCATCTGGGCAGTCATGCGCGAATGCGTGGACAACGGCTGCTCTGCCGAGGGCATCCTGCCGGGCGGTTTGAGCGTTAGGCGACGGGCGCCGTCGTTGTTCAAGAAGCTTGCGGACGCCGAGGCAGCCAACAGCAGCGATCCGTTGCTGGCCATGGAATGGGTGAACCTGTTCGCCTTGGCCGTCAATGAAGAGAACGCGGCCGGTGGCAGGATCGTCACCGCACCCACCAACGGTGCAGCCGGGATTGTGCCGGCGGTGCTGCACTATTACACCAAGTTCGTTCCGGGAGCAGACGACGACGGCGTCGTGCGGTTCCTGCTGGCGGCGGCCGCCGTCGGGATCCTGTTCAAGATCAACGCCTCCATTTCCGGCGCCGAGGTTGGTTGCCAGGGCGAGGTGGGTTCTGCCTGCTCCATGGCGGCCGCAGGGCTCTGCGAAGTCCTGGGCGGAACGCCGAGGCAGGTGGAAAACGCCGCGGAAGTGGGCATTGAACACAACCTTGGCCTGACCTGCGATCCCGTGGGCGGGCTGGTGCAGATTCCGTGCATTGAACGCAATGCGATCGCGAGCGTCAAGGCCATCAACGCCGCACGCCTCGCGCTCCATGGCGACGGCAGCCACAAGGTCTCCCTGGACAAGGCCATCAAGACCATGCGGGAAACCGGCGCCGACATGAAATCCAAATACAAGGAGACCTCCCGTGGAGGACTCGCCGTCAACGTAGTGGAGTGCTAGCAATGACTGCCATTCAAACTGAACCTTCTGCCGCTGTGTCTTCCGGGACGTCGGTGGAGCACGTGCTCACGCTGGACTGCCCGGAAGGTCCCGGCATTGTGCACGCGGTCTCCGGATTCCTGCTGGAGCACGGCTGCGACATCATCGACAACAAGCAATTCGGCGACCGCGCCGAAGGGCACTTCTTCATGCGCGTGCATTTTGCGTCCGACGGCGACGACACCACCGTGGACACCCTGCGGGCCTCCTTCGCTCCCGTTGGCGAGAAGTACGGCATGAACTGGCAATTGGAGCGGCAGGGCTACAAGCGCAAAGTGCTGATCATGGTCTCCAAGTTCGGGCACTGCCTGAACGACCTCTTGTTCAGGGCACGGATCGGTGAGCTTCCCATTGACGTGGTGGGCGTGGTGTCCAACCACCTGGACCACCAGGGACTCGCTGAATGGCACGGGATTCCGTACTTCCACGTTCCCGTCACGGCCGCCACCAAGCCCGCCGCCGAGGCCCGCCTGCTGGACATCATCGACGAACTCGACGTTGAGCTTGTGGTGCTTGCCCGCTATATGCAGGTCCTCAGCGACGATCTTGCCCGGAAGCTGGACGGCCGGGCCATCAACATCCACCATTCGTTCCTTCCGAGCTTCAAGGGCGCCAAGCCGTATCACCAGGCTTATGCACGAGGCGTCAAGACCGTGGGCGCTACCGCGCACTACGTCAACGGCGAGCTCGACGAAGGACCGATCATCTCGCAGCAGGTTGTGGAGGTGGACCACACGTTCGGACCGGAAGACCTCGTAGCGGCCGGTCGTGACACGGAGTGCAAGGCTCTGAGCAACGCCGTTCGTTGGCACTGCGAAGGGCGGATCATCCTGAATGGGAACAGGACGATTGTGTTGAAGTAGTCCTTGCCCTCCCCTTCTGCGGGCCGACTTCGCGGGTCCGCTGCCTCTTCGCCGTTCTTTTCCGGCGACCGGGGTAGTGGTCCCGCGATTCGGTGTTTAAGGATGGTTAGAGCCGGGCCAACCTCGTCGCCAGATGCAGCCCCGCCAGCCGGCCCGTCCCCCTCGGATCGCCACCGCAGAGTTCAAAGATGCGCTGCAGCCTTTGGTGCATGGACTGCCGCTCCAAGTGGAGTTCCCTGGCCGCTTGTGCGGTGTTGCATCCCGAATCCAGCCACACAGTCAGCGTCCGCAGCAGCGCCGACTTCCTCAACCGGTCGTGTTCCAGCACGCCGCCGAGTTGCTGCGCCACAAACCTTTCACGAACCTCCGCGCCGAGTGCTCCGTGCGCCAGACGCTCAACGGCGAACGCCTCCGCATCAAGCACACCCCCCATTCCGAGCGGCATATCGAGAGTCAGCCGCGCCTCGGCCAATGACCAGGAGGCCTGGTCGATCCCCTTTCCCGCAGGCCCTACAGCAACAGCAGCGCCGGTTGGCAGTTCCAAGGACCGGAGCGCTTCCAGCAACCCGGCACGTGCACCGGCCACATCTTCCGGCAGGGCCGCCAGCGCAATCAGCTCAGCGTTGTTGGCGTAGCTGGCGCTGTGCCGAACGCAGCGAGCCAGGGCGGCATCGACCGCGGCACGCAGGTGCCCCGACCCTGCCGAGCGGACAACGACGGCGGCTACGGCACCGTCAACGGGGAACCCCGAGGCAGGGCCCAATTGGTGAAGCTGCCACGGCTGGCTGCCGGAATTGATGGCCCTCATCAGTTCGAGCCCGGCCATCTCCTTCAAACCCGGGGGCATTCGCTGCATGAGGGCAAGGCCGAGGATGTCCACCGACCTCTCCCCCGCCACCCGCGCGAGGCCGCTGTCTCCGCCGTCGGGCACTTCCAGCTCCAGCCGGGCGGCAAGGACGCCGCGAACCGGCACGTCCACTACGGTAACGCTGCCGCCTTCCTCTGCCGCGGGGCCCGCGGCCCCGAGGGTCAAGCCCGACGGCGACACCAACCGGGCGCCGACGCCGGTCTTTTCTGCCAGCACGGCGAGCAACTGGTCCAAACCGGCCCCGTGCGCGAGCTCTGCTGCCATGGCGTGGCTCGCCTGGTCTCCCAGTTGCAGGTGCTCCACGGACTCGCTCACCAGCAGGGAGTTGATTTCCTGCATGATTCCAACAAAGGGCGTCTGACGGCGCAGCTCAATGATGGGGAGTCCCAAGGCCTGGGCGTCCTCCAGCATGGCGGCCGGAATTTCGGGGAGGGCCGGACCTGTTTCCAGCGCCAGCGCCGCAATCCGGCGGGCAGCAAGTTCAGCGACGTAGGCGCTCCGCCGCTCACTGTCCACGCCGGCGAGCGCCTGGCCGCCGCTCAGGAGGAGTTCACCGCCCCTGAGCAGCGGAGCGATATCCAGGACTTCGCTGGAATGGACCCATCGGACAGGCCTGGATAGCGCGCCGGGGACGTCCGTGAGCAGCCGGGGATCGGCCTCTTTCAGGCTGTTGGTACTCAATGCTTCGCCGAGGAGGATGGACATGACACTCCGTCAATTAGGATCTATCTCTTCATGACACATAGTATCTTGTTGCTGTGACTTGGCGCACATAGCCTTAGAGGGTCCCTTTCATAAACGGAGGCTCTCCCCATGCAAGACAACCTCTCTCAAGCACAGACGGGTGGTCCGCAGTCGGGCCCGGCAACGGCGCCGGCCCACGACAGCGAAGCCTGGCTTCAACCAATTCCCGAGTCGGACCGCACCCGCAAAGTATCCGGACAATTCTGGATCTGGGCGGGCGCCAACCTGGCTCCCATCAACTGGGTGCTGGGCGCACTCGGTATCCATCTGGGCCTCGGCTTCGCAGACACCGTCACTGTCCTGGTGCTGGGAAACCTGATCGGCATGCTCCTCTTCGGCTGCTTCGTCCTGCTGGGCCAAAAGACCGGGGCTACCGGCATGGTCCTGGCACGTGCAGCATTCGGACGGCGCGGCAACTACCTTCCCGCAGCCATCCAGGCACTCCTTGTCATCGGCTGGTGCGCTGTGAACACCTGGATCATCCTGGACCTGGTGATGGCGCTCTTCGGCACCCTCGGCTGGGTGGATCCGGACGCTCCCAACTATGCGTGGAAGATCGGGGTAGCCACTGCCATAATGGCCGCGCAGGTGGCGATCGCCTGGTTTGGCTACAAAGCCATTGCAGCGTTCGAAAAATGGACCGTTCCTCCCACCATCATCATCCTGGCAGTGATGTCCGCCGTGGCGTGGTTCGGCATGAAGATCGACTGGGGCTACGCGGGTCCGGCCGGCAACATCCTCCAGGGCTCCGAGCGCATTGCAGCTATGAGCGCCGTCATGACCGCCATCGGCATTGGCTGGGGCATCACGTGGTTCACGTACGCCGCTGACTACTCGCGGTTCGTCAGCACCTCGGTCCCCAAGCGCAAGGTCTACCTGGCGTCCGTGCTGGGCCAGTTCATTCCGGTGGTCTGGCTCGGTGTCCTCGGTGCAAGCCTTGCGACCAACAGCGGGGAAGTGGATCCCGGCAAGCTGATCGTGCAGAACTTCGGCGTCCTCACCCTTCCGGTGCTCCTCATGGTCCTGCACGGGCCCATCGCCACGAACATCCTGAACATCTACACGTTCTCCGTGGCCACCCAGGCCCTGGACATCAACATCAACCGGCGCAAACTCAACCTGTTCGTCGGCGTCTTCTCCCTGATCGCCGTCATCTTCTTCATCTTCCAAGAGGACTTCGCAGCTGTTCTCGATGCGTGGCTGATCGGCCTCGTGGCCTGGGTTGCAGCCTGGGGCGGCATCATGCTGGTCCACTACTTCTGGCTGGACAGGCGCTGGCCCGCCAAGGTGGAACGCCTGTTCGACGGCGTAAACACGCCGCGCCTCCCGGTGGTCAACTGGGCCGGCGTCGTGTCCCTCCTGGCAGGCATCTTCTCCACCTGGCTGTTCATGTACGGGCTGATTCCCGTCATGCAGGGGCCGATCGCCGTCGCCTTGGGCGGCTGGGACCTGTCCTGGTTGGCCGGTGGACTCACCAGCGCGGCCTGCTACGCCATCCTTGGCCCCCGGGTCCACAAAAGGTTTCTCCTCGCTGAGTCCAACCACATCTCGGTAACGCAGCCGGCACCGGCTCCCGCCCACGAACCCGCCGCACAAGCGCCGGCCAAGTAAGGATCGATCCCATGAACAAGCCCGCCTTCGCGGACTCACTCCATCCCATCAGCTGGCCGGAAGGCTTCAGGGCAGCAGCATCTTTCACCTTCGATGTTGATGCCGAGTCCTGCACCATCGCGCACGACCCCACCAGCACCCGCCGCATGTCCCTCATGAGCCACCAGTCCTACGGCCCCAAGATCGCTGTCCCGCGGATCCTGCAAATCCTGGAGCGGCAGGACATCAAGGGAACGTTCTTCATCCCGGGATTCACGGCCGAGAGTTACCCCGACGTCGTGCGCCGGATTGCCGACGCCGGCCATGAAATCGGCCACCACGGCTACCTTCACGAGCCCATGCAGGGAATCGACGCCGCCACTGAAGCCAGCTACCTGGACCGTGGATTGGACGCGCTCCACAAGGTTGCCGGCATACGCCCGGTGGGGTACCGGGCACCCTGGTGGGAGTTGAACTGGCAGTCGCCGGCGCTGCTGGCCGACCGCGGCTTCCTCTACGATTCCAGCCTGCTCGACGGCGATGCCCCCTACCGCATGGCCGTCGCCGACGGTGACTCCCGTGACATCGTGGAGATCCCCGTCGACTGGGCCCTGGACGATTGGGAACAATACGCCTTCTACCCTGGCGTCACGGGCAGCGGAGTCATCGAGAGCCCCGCCAAGGCGTTGGAAATGTGGACCCTCGAAGCCCAGGCCCACCACTCGCAGGGCAGCTGCTTCGTCCTGACCAACCACCCCTTCATCTCCGGCCGGCCCTCCCGCGCCGTAGCCTTGGAACAGCTGATCGAACGGGTGAAGGACCTGGACGGCATGTGGGTCACAACGTTGGCCGAGATCGCCGGGCACACGGCGTCAACGGTGCAGGAGATCCACACGCACGCCCGCATCGATGTTCCAACGTTCCCCGGGGCCGGTGCCACGTTCCGCCCGGCCCAGGTGCGCAACCCGGAGCCCGCGCTCCCCTAAAGCCTCCGCCGAGTTGGCATTTGATGACAATGTTGCGCCTCGCAATTGTCATTAAGTGCCAACTCGGCGCCGGTGTTTAACCGTTGACCGCGTTGATCCACACACCGATCACCCATGTGCTGGCCGCCGCACACGCCAGTCCGAACTCCACGAGGATACCGATGCCGGTGGCCTTGAGGGCAGCCAGGCTGGTGCGCGCGGCGGTCCGCAGATCGCGGGTGCGTGCCACCTCGCTCAGCAGCAAACCCAGCGCAAATCCCACAAAGAGCCCCACCACGGGGATGACGAACATGCCCACGACGCCCACCACGACACCGGCCAGCACTGATCTGTTGGGGATGCCGTGTTGCATCAGCTTCCTGCCGGTCAGCACCGCACTGGCAGCCATCCCGGCCACCACAAACACCATGCCGATGGCGAAGATCACCCAGCCAAGCGTCCCTGCTCCACCCCAGATGGCCCAAGCCAGCAAACTCACTCCGATGAGGATGCTGCCGGGCAGGATCGGGATGATCACTCCGGCGACGCCCACGGCAATGGCAAGGCCGCACAGGATGGTCACAATCACTTCGGCATTCATGGGCCCAGTCTAGGTGGCACCCTGCGGTCCGGCCCGCCACGCCGGACCGGGCACGAGCTGCCTTAGCAAAACGACGGCGACGCTCCCCGTGAGGGGGGCGTCGCCGTCGTGGTTGGTACAGCGGTGGCCGCTACTTGGTGACGGCAGCCGCTACAGCCGCGGTGACGGCAGGTGCCACGCGGGCATCAAGCGGGCTCGGCACGATGTAGTCGGCGGAAAGGTCCTCTTCGGCAAGCTGGGCGATGGCCCGGGCTGCCGCGATCTTCATCTCAGAGGTGATGCGGCGTGCACCGGCGTCCAGGGCTCCGCGGAAGATACCCGGGAAGGCCAGGACGTTGTTGATCTGGTTCGGGAAGTCGCTGCGGCCGGTGGCTACAACAGCTGCGTGCTGGCGTGCGACCTCAGGCAGGACCTCCGGGTCCGGGTTGGAAAGGGCGAACACGATCGACTGGTCGTTCATGAGCTTCAGGTGTTCCTCGGCCAGCTTGGAGGAGGAGACACCCACGAAGACGTCCGCGCCGGTGAGTGCTTCGCCCGGTCCGCCGGTAACACCGCGCGGGTTGGTGCGCTGGGCGAAGCGTGCCTTGACGCTGCCGGCATCGGCAACGAGGTCGGCGCGCTCTGCGTTGATGACGCCCTTGGAGTCGAGCAGGATGACGTCCTTGACACCCACGGCCAGGAGGATCTCGGCGATGGCGATGCCCGCCGCGCCTGCGCCGGACACAACAACCTTGAGGTTTTCGATCTCGCGGTTGGTCACCTTTGCTGCGTTGGTCAATGCGGCGAGGACCACGACGGCGGTGCCGTGCTGGTCATCGTGCATGACGGGGCAGTCGAGGGCCTCGATGAGGCGCTCTTCCAGCTCGAAGCAGCGGGGAGCGGAGATGTCCTCGAGGTTGACCGCGCCGAAGCTCGGGCGGAGGCGGACCAGGGTTTCAATGATCTCGTCAACGTCCGTGGTGTTGAGGACCAGCGGGATGGAATCCAGATCGCCGAAGGTCTTGAACAGTGCGGACTTGCCTTCCATGACCGGCAGGGAGGCGCTTGCGCCGATGTTGCCCAGGCCAAGGACTGCCGTGCCGTCGCTGACCACAACTACAAGGCGCTCGGCCCAGGTGTGGGTGCGGGCCAGCTTCGGATCTGCATGGATGGCGCGGCTGACCTCGGCGACGCCGGGGGTGTACGCGATGGAAAGATCGCGCTTGTCATTGAGGGGGACCGTGCTGGATACGGTCAGCTTTCCGCCTTCGTGGGCCTTGAAGATTTCCTCTTCGGTCAGTACAAGGGCGGTGGTGTTGTCAGGTGAAATGGTCTCAGTGGACACGTCTTTGTCTCCTCAGGCTAGCCGTGGACCCACGGCGTGGTGAATGGCAGGGACAGAACTGCGGGTTCGGGCCAATGGTGGCTGGCCCGGCGGTGAGTCTGAAGATTTGGGCTGCTAGCCGCTTCGGTTATTCCAGCCTAGGGAACTGCGGGGAGAGGTAGATTCAATACCTAAAGAGACGATTCGAGAGTAAAACGTTTTTGCAGTACAAAATGTGATTCAGGTCATGCGAAAACCGGCCCTTTTAGCCCCTGGAGGTCTAGACCAGTACGAAGGACCGGGGTGCGGCACCTTGGCTGCCCTAGGCATGCTCACTCACCGGCTACGAGGCTGCAGGCCTTCTTGAGGTCCTTCTCCGCTTCGAACAACGACAACCGCCGGCACCGCACGGCCTGGACCAGACCACTCACCAGATGCAACAGGATGCGCGCCTTCACGGGGTCCTTGCCCGGGTCCTTGCTCAGTGAGTTCACCACTTCTTCGGACAGGGCATCAATCTCCCGCAGCAGCTGGGCTGTGTCGCTGTCCTTTCCTGCGGGGCGGATCAGGCAGTGTTCCACACCCGGCTGCATGACCCGCAGATGGAAAATCTCCATCATCAGGCCCGCAAGGGCGTGGCTGTTCCCCTGCCGCTGCCGGACGCCGTCGCGCAATTCCCGCAACTGCTGCCGGTACACCGCCAACATAAGGTGCGCGGTGGAAGGGAAGTAACGGTAGAGAGTGCCCAGGGGCACGTCTGCACGGGCAGCAACGTCGGAAAGGCTCAGGGTGTCGAACTGGCGCTGGGCGAAGCCCGCCGCCGTCCTGAGGATGCGGGCGTAACGCAACAACTGCCGCGGGGTAGTGGGCGCGGCAGCCATGCGGGGAAGCCCTGTGGTCAGGTCCAGGGAGTACGGTTCCAGTGAATTTGCTGCAGACATCTCCGACGATTTCCTGGGAAGCTGGCAAGGACGCGGCGGACTGGAGCGAGGGGCCCCTGCTGACCGACCGCATCAATGATACGGGAGCTTCTTGACCGTTTCCTGAAAGTCCCTCGAGCACCGGCACAGCATGCCGTTCCCGGTATTCGCGGCGCGGCACCCTAAACTTCTGGGAGGTTTCAGTCTCGCGCGGAAGGCACACACATGGGGAAATTACGACGCCGGATGGCGGCTGCGGTAGTGACCGCAGCTGCGGCGGCCATGGCACTTACTCCCCTGCCGGCGTCGGCGGCGCCCAGCAATGGACCGGACCCGGTGGTACAAGGTGAACCTTTTGTGGGGAAGACGCTGACCACCGAGATCGGCCCCTACACCTTCTATGGATGCGGGGGCGGCAAGGGACCGGACTTCACCATCTACTGGACCCGCGACGGATTCCTGGTAGCCGGCGAAACCGGCCGAAACTATGTGCTGCAGCAGGACGACACCGGCGGGCGGATGGCCGCGCACCTTACCGCAAGCAAAAACTCATGCTCCGGCGAAACCCTGCACAGCAACGAAACAGCACCCGTGGGAGCCGTGAACCGGGCCAGGGGATTCACCGGCCGGGCCTTCGAACTTCTGGCGCGGGGCAGCGACGGCACGTTGTCACTCTACGGTCGCACAGGCAAAGCGTGGGACCCTGCACGGACCGTCGGCTGGGGTTGGCAGGGCTTCAACGCCGTCCTCTCCCCCGGCGACTTCAACGGCGACGGCAAGTCGGACGTCCTTGCGCGGGACACCGCAGGAACCCTCTACCTTTACGCCGGCGACGGCACGGGAGGGTGGAAACCCGCCCAAACCATCGGCAAGGGCTGGAACATCTTCGACTCCATCGTCAGCCCCGGGGACTTCAACGGGGACGGCACCAATGACATCCTCGCCCGCGAACCCGGTGGCGCCCTTTATCTCTACCCGGGCAACGGCTCCGGGGGCTGGTTGGCGCGGACCGCCGTCGGGCAGGGCTGGCAGGTGATGGACGCCCTCCTCACACCCGGCGATTTCAACGGCGACGGCAAAACCGATGTCCTGGCGCGCGACCGCAACGGCTACCTCTACTTCTACGGCGGCAACGGCGCAGGCGGTTGGGCGCGGTCCTGGCTGATCGGCGTCGGATGGAGCGCCCTGAAGTCGGTGGGTGCCGCCGGAGATTTCGACAGGGACGGCTCCCCGGACGTCTACGGCGTGGATCCGCAAGGACGCCTGGTGGTCTATTACAGCGACGGCCGGACCGGGTGGCGGGGTTCGGAAGTCGTCGGCAGCGGCTGGGGTGGTTTCACAGCGATCTTCTAGGTGATTCCCAGCAGCGGTATCATATAAGGGCATAAGTCTGGGGAGGACACCATGAGCGCTTCATCACGCCCTACGTTCGGCGTGCGCCGGGCGGTGGCGGGAATTGCGGCCGCAATCGTCGCCGCAGTCACTTTCGCACCGGCGCCTGCCATGGCCGCCGCGGAACCCGACCAGCCGGTGGTCCACGGAGCGCCGTTCGTCGGATCAACACTCACTGTGGAGATCGAACAGGGCTCGTACATGGGCTGCGGCCTCGCGGCCGGTCCCGACTACAGCATCTACTGGACCCGCGACGGTGTCATCTCCTCCAGGCAGTGGCCAAACTACGTCCTCACTGAAGAGGACCAGGGCAAAACCATTGCGGCACACCTTGTAGCCAGCCAGAACGGGTGCGGGGGCCAGCAGGTGTCCAGCGAGGAGACCCCGCCTGTTTCAGCGTCCAACCGGGCCAACGGCTTCACAGGCCGCGGCGCCTTCGAGCTGCTCGCACGCCGCACCGACGGAACGCTCATGCTCTATCCCCGGATCAACAACGCCTGGGAACCGGCGCGCATTATTGGCCCCGGCTGGAACGGCTTCGACACAGTGTTCTCGCCCGGCGACTTCAGCGGTAACGGCGCCAACGACGTCCTCGCCAAGGACTCGGCAGGCCGGCTGTTCCTCTACGAAGGCACAGGTAGCGGCGGCTTCGTAGCCGGTCGCCAAATCGGCAGCGGCTGGAACGGCTTCACGTCGATCGTCTCTCCCGGCGATTTCAACGGCGACGGCGTTAACGACGTCCTCGCCAGGGATACCACCGGAAACCTGTACCTCTACCCAGGCAACGGGCAGGGCGGTTGGCTTAACCGCTCCTTGGTGGGCACCGGGTGGAACATCCTCAACCAGATCATCACCCCCGGCGACTTCAACGGTGACCACGACGTCGACATCCTGGCCCGCGATACTTCCGGCAACCTGCGTCTCTACGCCGGCAACGGCGCCGGAGGTTGGCGCGGCTCAGCAACCATCGGCTGGGGCTGGGGCGGCATGTCCGCCATCGCCGCAGCAGGAGACATCGACGCCAACGGCAATGTGGACGTGTTCGCAGTGGACGGTTCCGGCCAGTTGTTGGCTTACTACGGCAACGGCGACGGCGGGTGGAACGGCTCGGGCGTCATCGGCTGGGGTTGGGGCGCTTTCAACCCGGTGTTCTAAACCGATTTCGGTTGGTTTTGGGGTTTGACTTGCTTTAAGCCTGGAAATGTTCCCAGGAAATTCCCAGACGCCGGCTATCCCGATGTACCCTCAAGTCACTTACACCGGCTCGGTTATCTGCAACCAGCCTGACTTGGGGGAACAATGGGGATCACTCCTGCGCGCCGTGCGCGCACCTGGCTCGCTGTATTCGTCACGTTTTTTCTTCTTATCAGCGGCTTGGGCTCGGCACCTGCAGCGCTGGCCGACGACGCGTTCGCTCCCGTCCCGGTAGCAGTATCCACCACCCCAACGTCCATCGGTGCCGGCGGCCATGCCCAGTCACGGATCACCCTCAAGGCCTCAGCACCGATCGCAGACGTTTACGTCGCCTTCCGGAACACAGCGACGGGCACGGTCCACCGCGAGGTGACCCGGGGTTCCTACAACCCAACGGACTCCACGTACACGTTCGAGGTCTTCTTCGCGCCGGGAGCCGCGCCGGGCAGCTACCGTGCCCAGTACGTGGAAATTCAGACCGAGGCCGGCCACGTCATCGTGTACTGGCGTGACGGATCCCTGAACTACAACCCGGACAACCTTCCGAGCTCCGGAACAGCGGCCGTTCCGTTGGATGCCCTGGACTTCAACTACTCCTCCACAGTCAGCCTCGATCGTCCCCACACCAGCGGGTTCTACCGTGACAACTACTGGGACCCTTTCACATTGAGCCTGCTGATCCGTGATTCCTGGGGCCGGCTCGGGCTGTTCCCCACCGGAGGAAACGGTACCTGGAAGCAGGCCTACGAGGTCGGGTCCGGCTGGAACATCTTCAACACGATGATCGCGGCGGGCGACTTCAACAATGACGGCGAGAACGACGTCATTGCCCGCGATGCTGCCGGCTCCCTCTTCCTGTACCCAGGCACGTGGTACGGAGGCTGGAACCCCCGCCAACAAATCGGTTGGGGCTGGGGAATCTTCAATTCGATCTTCGCCGCAGGGGACTTCAACGGCGACGGCAACAACGACCTCCTGGCCCGCAAGACAAACGGCGAACTGGTCCTCTATCCGGGCAATGGCTACGGCGGCTTCCTGGCTGCGTCGACCGTGGGTTGGGGATGGAACGGCATGACCGCGATCTTCTCCCCCGGCGACTTCGACGGAGACCGCAAACCCGACGTCCTGGCCAGGAACTCCGCAGGAAACCTCGTCTTCTACGGCGGCAACGGTTCAGGCGGATGGACCACAAGCCGGGTCATAGGGCAGGGCTGGAACGCCATCACCAAGCTGGGCGGCGTGGGCGACTTCGATGGCGACGGCGTGAACGACGTCTGGGGCATCGACACCGCCGGGCAAATGCGCATGTACTACGGCAACAACGCGGGCGGCTGGAAGGGTTCCGGCGTCGTGGGTTGGGGCTGGGACGAATTCACGGCTGTTTTCTAGGCGCATGCCTCCCATTCGCTCCACTGAACATCCCACACCTTAGTCCCTGAGGAAAAACTTGAAATCTTTCATTTTCGCGGGCCTACGGCGACGCCGGCTCTCGATGCTCGTTGCCGCCTCCGCCCTTGCCTGCAGTCTCCTGGTTTCCGGCGTGCCTGCCCAGGCTGCCGTGCCTTCCGCGGCCGTACCTACCCGTTACGTCTATGTCTCCACCGCACCGAGACTCGTAGGGGATCCAACGGTAGGCGGGCTCCTGAAAGTCGATATCAAGGCGACGTTCGCCTACGTGTCGCCGGCAGGCGGAACACCCGCCATTTCCTACTTCTGGACCCGGGACGGCGTGGTCATCCCGGGGGCCAACGGCATCACGTACCGGGCTACGGCCGCCGACTTGGGACGAGTGGTCGCCGCCAACCTGACAGTGACTTACGACGCCGAGTCGTCCTTAACTGTTCAAGCCTCCCATCCGCTCCGGGTCGCGGCAGCGCCACGGGCCAGGGGATTCAACGGCGATGGCACACTGGACATATTTGCGCGCGATTCCTTCGGCCGTTTGTTGCTGTACCCCACCGACGGACACGGCAACTGGCAGGCACCCCAAGTCATCGGCTGGGGTTGGAACAGCTTTAACCTTCTGGTCTCACCCGGCGACTTTGACGGTGACGGAACCGTGGACGTTTTAGCGAGGGATGGGCAGGGGCGTCTCTTCCTCTATCAGGGCAACGGATCCGGCGGCTGGAAGAAGGCACTGCAGGTGGGCCAGGGCTGGCAAGGTTTCAAGGAAATTAGCGCCGCCGGCGACTTCAACGGCGACGGAAGCAATGACATCCTCGCGGTGGACTCTGCAGGCAGTCTCTTCCTGTACCCGGGCAATGGCCACGGGGGCTGGCTCCCGCCCCGCTGGATAGGTCAAGGGTGGCAAGACATGGACTCCGTGGGAGCCGGCCACTTCTTCGACTATTCGAGCGTGGTGACTTTGTCGAGGACGTTCTGGGGAGACCTGCAAGCCCGGACGTCGAACCGCAACGGATACTTCGAAGAGTATGGTCTGCCTGGAAGTTACGCGGGCACAATCGGCCGTGGGTGGGATTCGGTGGTGCGATTCGGAATGGCCGGAGACTTCAACGGCGACGGGGATTCGGACATTTACGGAATCGACCGCAGCGGAAGGCTCACGATGTACTTCGGCGACACATCCGACTTCAGCCACTGGGGTATTGCCGGCTTCCGCTGGAAGGGTTCCGCCGTGGTCGGTTGGGGATGGGGTGGCTTCACGGCTGTTTTCTAGGCCACGCTCTTGATTTTCACCACAAAGACGGCCCCCAAGAGCCCGATCACTGCTGCGGCCACGTACAGCGAGACGTAGCCGCCAAGGTTCTTGACGAAAAGATAGGCGATTGCCGGCGCCAGTACCTGCGGCAGTGAGTTGGCAATATTGACGACGCCAAGGTCCTTTCCGCGGTCGAGGGCTGCGGGGAGGACCTGGGTGATCAGCGCGAAGTCGACTGCCAGGTAGGCTCCAAAGCCGATCCCCAGCACCAAGGCACCGGAAATCGCCCCGACCCACGTAGGTGCGAAAGCGAGGATCAGCGAGGCCATTGCGATGATGACGGATGAAGCAATTACCAAGGGCTTCCGCTTGCCCATCCTGTCACTGAGTCTTCCACCCACAACACTGGTAATGATCACGGTGACCGCGTACAGGCCGGTCACCACAAGAACACCGACTTCGGGTTTGATGTCTTCGGTCTCCTCCAGGCGTACCGCGTCCCCCAGGAAAAAGAGCAAGTAGATCGTCACCATGTGATTGCCTGTGCTCACAAGGAACCTTGTCAGCCAAGCCCAGGCGAAGTCCGGGTAGCGTTTGGGCGAGACCCAGAAGCCCCGAAGGAATCCAAGCAGCCTGAACGCGGGACGCTCTCCGGCAGGCAGGGGCTGATCGTCGCTCTTGAAGAGATAAAGCACTATGCTGGCCAGCAGCGCTGCCGCGCACACCCAGTATCCTGCGGCGAAGTTGCCGGCAACGACGGCGGCAATCACCGCGCCAACCAGAATGCCGACCGTCTGGCCCATAGCGGCCAAACCGCCCACTGTTCCCCGTTGTGGAACGGGAACCCTGTCCGGGACAGCGGCGAAAATCGCGGCGTACATGGCGTTCGCCCCGGCCTGCACAAGGCACCACAGCAAGGTCATGACGGCAACATTGGGGGCACCGGCCAGTGCGACCAAAGCCGCAGCGGCAAGGATCGCCCCCATCAGGACCCAGGGAACACGTCGGCCGTAGCGGGAGGTTGTCCGGTCACTGAAAGCGCCGAAGAGCGGGTTGGCAACCAAGGAAACCGCGGCACCGCACCCGGTCACCAAAGCCAGGATTGCTTCCTTCTCCGCAGCGTTGAAATGCTCCGCCTGTTGCCCCAGCAGAACCTGGAGAGGACCGAAGAAAGCGGCGTTGATGCCAAGGTTGACCAGCACCACCCCGGTGACCCACAATCCCCGGACGCGTTCCACGGGCTCGGCGAGTGCCGTCGTCGTTCTTGGCGCTCCGATCAAAGGGTCGGGGACCGGCCCCGGAAGGTCGGACAAACTCATGGCAGGTTCCCCCCTGTTTAAAATGTTTGGCTTCAGCCTAGCGCGGGCGGAGGGCGCCAAACCCTTCGCGCCGGTTATATCCACATAGATCCGGTCAACCGTGCCGCCCGTGCGATTCCAGCGTTAGTGTGGCATCACACCCGGAAGGAGAAACCTTGAGCGAGCATCTGAACACGGCCGATCTCTACGACGAGCGCGGCGAGGAACTGGAATCCATCTCTGTACAGTTTCAAAACTTCGGCGGTGAATCGCACTTCAGCGGACCGGCCCGGACTATCCGGTGCTTTGAGGACAATGCACTCGTCAAGACCGTGCTTGCTACTCCCGGTGAAGGCGCCGTCCTGGTTGTCGACGGCCAAGGTTCATTGCGTACCGCCCTCATGGGAGACCTGATTGCGGCGAGCGCCGTGGCCAACGGATGGGCCGGCGTCATCATCAACGGGGCAGTCAGGGACCGTGAAGCGCTGGCAACTTTGTCCCTTGGCATCAAGGCCTTGGGGAGCAACCCCAAAAAGAGCGCCAAGACCGGCGTAGGAGAAGTCGACGTTGAGATCGTCATCGACCATGTCCGGATCCAGCCCGGCGTCATGGTGTACAGCGATCCCGACGGCATCCTGGTGGAGCGCTAAGGATTCACGGTTCCGTCCGGCAATTCTTTCGGGAATCAAACAGGGATTAGGATAGTTACTGAAAGCAACTATCTGTCGCTTCCCGATTTCCTTCTGCTTCCTTGGAGAACCACATGTCCAAATCCGCCTCAGCCAGGGCCGCCGGCGAGGTGCTGACCCACCGTCAGACCCTCACCGTCATGGTGGGACTCATGCTCGGCCTGTTCCTGTCCTCGCTGGATCAGACCATTGTGTCGACGTCCATCTACACCATCGCCAACGATCTTGATGGACTGTCCCTCCAAGCGTGGGCAACTACCGCCTACCTCATCACATCCACCGTCAGCACTCCCCTGTACGGCAAACTCAGCGACATCTTTGGCCGACGCCCGCTGTATCTGGTTGCCATTGCGATCTTCCTGGCAGGGTCGCTGTATGCGGGTTCGGTCCATTCCATGACTGAGCTCGCAATGGCCCGGGGCGTGCAAGGCCTTGGAGCAGGCGGCCTCATGGCCCTGGCTCTCACGATCATCGGAGACATCGTTGCTCTGAAGGACCGGGCCAAGTACCAGGGCTACTTCATGTCCGTATTCGGCATTTCCTCGGTCCTGGGGCCGGTGATCGGCGGCGCCCTGGCCGGTGCAAGCAACATCCTCGGTTTTGACGGTTGGCGCTGGGTTTTTTTCATCAACCTCCCCATCGGCCTTGCCGCGCTGGTTGTGGTCTACATGTTCCTGCACCTGCCGGCCCGGCATGTGAAGCAGAAGATCGACTACTGGGGTGCTGCCACCATCACCCTGGGAATCGTGCCGTTGCTTCTGGTCGCCGAGCAAGGCCGCACCTGGGGTTGGGCCTCGGGCGCCTCCTGGCTCTGCTACGGACTCGGCGTGGTGGGCATCGGAGCCTTCCTGTTCGTCGAAAAGAAGGCCGGCGACTACGCACTCATCCCGCTCCGACTGTTCAGCAACGCCACCTTCGGGCTCTCCTCGCTGCTGAACTTCATCATTGGCATCGGAATGTTCGGTGCCATCGCGATGCTCCCCATGTACCTGCAGCTGGTCAAGGGCCTCACCCCCACCGAAGCCGGTCTCATGATGATCACTTTCACCGTCGGCATCCTGTTCGGGTCCATCAGTGCCGGCCGTACCATCTCGTCCTCCGGCGTCTACCGGGTCTTCCCCATCATGGGGACGGCCATCCTGGCAGGCGCCGCCCTGGCCATGGGCCTGGTCCTGGGCGTCGACACCGGACTCTGGGTACCGGGCCTGATCGCCGTGTTCTTCGGCGTCGGTCTGGGCTTTTGCATGCAGCCCCTGACACTCGCCATGCAGGTCTCCGTGCCACCAAAGGACATGGGCGTGGGAACCTCCACCGCAGCATTCTTCCGCTCCATGGGCGGAGCCGTCGGCACTGCCGTCTTCATCTCCCTGCTCTTCAGCCTGGCCGCCGACAAGATCGCCGATGGCATGAAGACCGCGGTCTCCAACCCCGATTACCAAGCCGTGATGAATGACCCTGCCGTTGCCGGCGACCCCGCCAACGCCAAGCTGTTCGAATTCTTCAAGAACGGCGCAAGCAACGACTCCCTCAATGACACCAGTTGGGTCCACGCCGCCAACAGCACCCTCACCAGGCCCATCACTGAGGGGTTCGCGCAAGCAATTGACGTGGTCATGCTGACGGCGGCGGGCCTGATGGTCATCGCGTTCCTGATCAGCTTCGCCCTGCCCAACAAGAAGCTCACCGACCCCAAGTCGGCCGCCAAGGAAGCAGCCCCGGCCCACTAGGCCTACTTCTTTGATTCATGGGCCCGACCACTCCTTGTGTTCATTTCATTGACGCAAGTAGGGTCAAAAGCCCACTTCAGAGGGGGAATTAACGCCTGAAGACCCAAAAAGGATGACATGTATTCACTTAGTGAATGCATGTCATCCTTTCCTTGTGACTGGAACTTGCCCGATATGACGTGCCACACTGTGTAGCGCGTGTGCACCGGCGTCCCCGTCGGTCAAGCCGATGACGACTGCACCGTGAATCCCAACCACAAGTCCCAAGGGAGAACCATGTCCAACTCCAGCGCTGAAGGCACCCCACCAGTCTCCCGAAAGGTGGTCGGCCTGGCGGTCGCGGGAGCTGTCGGCGGATTCCTGTTCGGCTTCGACTCGTCCGTTGTGAACGGGGCCGTCGATGCCATGAAGGATGAGTTCGTTCTGAGCGAGGCCGTGACCGGTTTTGCGGTTGCCATCGCCCTGCTTGGATGCGCCTTGGGTGCTTATTTGGCCGGCAAAGTCGCCGACCGCTATGGCCGTATCCCGGCCATGAAGATCGGCGCCATCCTCTTCCTGGTGAGCTCACTTGGAACGGGCCTGGCGTTCAGCGTCTGGGACCTTATCTTCTGGCGCCTCGTGGGCGGCCTTGGCATCGGCCTGGCATCGGTGATCGCTCCCGCCTACATTTCGGAGATTTCGCCCCGCCACGTACGTGGCCGTCTGGCCTCACTCCAACAGCTGGCCATCACCACCGGTATTTTCGCCGCGCTCCTGTCCGACGCACTGCTGGCCAACTCCGCGGGCAGCGCCGCCAACGACTTCTGGCTGGGCATCGAGGCTTGGCGCTGGATGTTCATTGCCTGCGCTCTGCCGGCCGCCGTCTATGGCCTGATCGCCTACCGCTTGCCGGAGTCCCCGCGATTCCTTGTGCTCAACGGCAAGGACAAGGAAGCCCGCAAGGTCTTCGACGCCATCATGCCCGGCGAAGACATCGAACGCCACATCCGCGAGATCCGCGAGGGAATCCAGGAAGACGAACTCTCCAGCAAGAAGGGCTCCCTGCGCGGCAAGGCATTCGGATTGCAGCCCGTGGTTTGGATCGGCATCATCTTGTCCGTGTTGCAGCAGTTCGTGGGCATCAACGTGATCTTCTACTACTCCACCACGCTGTGGAAGGCAGTCGGCTTCCAAGAGAAGGACTCGCTGACCATCTCAGTGGCAACTTCGGTCACCAACATCCTGGTCACCTTGGTGGCCATCGCCTTGGTGGACCGTGTGGGTCGTCGCCCGATCCTGCTGACGGGTTCCATTGGCATGGCCGTGTCCCTTGGGGTCATGGCGGTCGCGTTTTCCTCGGCTACCGGAACCGGCACGGCCATTTCCCTACCGGGCGGCTGGGGTCCGGCTGCGTTGGTGGCGGCTAACGTCTTCGTGATCAGCTTCGGAGCTTCCTGGGGCCCCCTCGTGTGGGTCCTGTTGGGCGAGATCTTCCCTTCACGCATCCGCGCACGCGCCCTTGGGCTGGCCGCGGCAGCGCAGTGGATTGCCAACTTCGCCATCACGCTGAGTTTTCCTGTCATGGCGGCAGCCTCGCTTCCGCTGACGTACGCCATGTACGCAGCGTTCGCTGCGGCGTCGTTCTTCTTTGTCATGTTCAAGGTGCCGGAGACCAACGGCATGTCCCTTGAGCAGGCAGAAACGCTCTTCGTGCCCAAGGGCGTCCCCGTAACACCGCTGCCCACGGCCGACCAGCCCAAGTAGGTCGCAAAAGTGCGCGTTTTGACGGCTCAAAACGCGCACTGCTGCTACTTAGTTGGGTGCTGGACCAGGTGGGGTTCGTGGGCCTTCAGGTATTTGCGCCCGCCGAACGCCACCAGGATGGCGAACACCATGGCCACGGCGCCGGCGAAGAACGGCACCTGGGGACCGAAATGTTCGCCGAGCTGCGCGGCCGCGAACGGCGCCAGTGCGCCGCCCATCCAGCGGACAAAGTTGTACCCGGCGGAGGCAACGGGTCGCGGTGAATCGGAAACACCCATGGCCAGTTCGGTGTAGATCGTATTGTTGACGCCCAGCAGGGCGCCGGCAGCGATGACAAGCACGACGACGGCCGGCGCCGAGTGCCCCGCGGCCAGTCCCAGCCCGATCAGGTCGAGCATGAGGAAGAACAGCGTTCCGGTGAGGACCTTGACCGCACCGAGGCGATTCTGCAGGACCGGGGCCACAAAAACCGAGAACACTGCAACAGCAACGCCCCAGCCGAAGAACACTCCCCCGATGCCGTACGCGTCCATGCCAAGGATGAACGGGGTGAAGGCCAGGATGGTGAAGAAGCCGTAGTTGTAGAACAGCGCACTGGCGGCGGTGGTGCTGAGACCCTTATGACCGAGCGCAAGGAGCGGATCCCGCAGCCGCGCTTTCTTGGCAGGGGCAGGGGTCTTGGGCAGCAAAGCGATCAGGGCGATGAAAGCGGCAGCCATCAAGACCGCGGTGCCAAAGAAGGGGGCACGCCACTGCCAGCCACCCAACAAGGCACCCAGCAGTGGTCCGAGCGAGATGCCCAGGCCCAGGGCTGCCTCGTAGAGGATGATCGCCGTTCCGGTTCCACCGCTGGCAACGCCAACGATCACCGCCAACGCCGTGGCCACGAACAACGCATTACCCAGTCCCCAGCCGGCACGGAAGCCCACCAGCTGCTCCACACTGCCGGAGAGTCCGGACAGGGAAGCGAACGCCACGATCACCGCGAGGCCAATCAGCAGCGTTTTCTTGCCGCCGATCCGCGAGGACACGTAGCCGCTAATGAGCATGGCCACGGCCGTCACCAGGAAGTAGCTGGTGAACAGAAGGGACACTTCGCTGGTGGAGGCGTCCAGGTTTTCGGCGATCGCGGGAAGAATGGGGTCAACAAGGCCGATACCCATGAAGGCGAATACTGCGGCGAGGGCCGTTGCCCACACTGCCTTGGGCTGTTTGAGGAAAGAAACCTTCTCGGCTTCCAAAGTGTTTTCGGCGCTCGTTGAGGCGTCAGCCAACTGGCGTGACATGTGGTGTGCCCCTTTCGGATTAGTTCTGGAAAGCGTTGTTGATCTTTGTGATCACGGGCAGCGCCGCCGTCAGGTGCCCAAGTTCGTCGTCGCTGAGTTCCTGCAACAGCGTGGCTACCAGCTCGTTCCTGCGCTGGTTGGCAGAGTCGACGGCGGTCATGCCGGCCTGGGTGATGGCGACCTGCACGGCCCGGGAGTCATCGGGGTCCGGCTGCCTGCTGACGAGGCCTGCGCGCTCAAGCTTGATGATTTGTTCGGTGGCGCTGGGGACCTTGATTCCAAGGTTCCGGGCGACGTCTCCGACGCGGAGGCCGCCGTCGGAAATCATGGCCAGCAGGCTGAGCTGCGCAGCCGTGAGCTCCCCTTCAGGGTCCAGCCGGCGGAACATGTATACGCCCAGGCGCAGGGTCTCACGGAATTCCTGCGCCAAGTCGAGGAGCGCGGGATCGAAAGCTTTCGTCATATTTAGGTATCCTAATAGTTAGGGTACCTAAGAGTCAAGGGTGCGGGTCCACCCATGGGACAGCGCCCGTCGCAATGGGTGCTCGTTGGGACGTTTAGCGTCCCCTGATTGGGTGAGCGGAGGCTAGAGCGTGAGCTTCATGCCCTCATGGCTTGCCACGGCTTGCCACGAAGCCCAGTCGCTCGTAGAAGCGATGGGCCGACGTCCGCGACTTATCGGTGGTCAATTGAACCAGCGAACAGCCACGCTCCCGCGCCTGCTCAATGGCCCACTCCATCATGAGGGCGCCGACGCCCTGGCCGCGGAGCCCGCCGGAGACCCGCACGGCTTCAATCTGCGAGCGCCAGGAGCCCCGGCGGGACAGGCCCGGGAGGTAGCTGATTTGGAAAGTGGCAGCAACAACCCCCTCCAGCTCGCCGACCACCAGGAGGTGGGCCGGGTCGCCGTCGATCGCGTCAAAAGCCGCCTCATACGGCGCCAGCTCTTCAGGACATTCGCGTGACGAGCCCAACTGGTCGTCCGCAAGCAGGCGCAGGATCGCGGGCAGGTCCGCCTTGGCGGCGCGGCGCAGTATGAAAGGTCCAGGCCCGACGACGGTACTCATCAGGGCGGAGGGGTCGGCAGGGCGGGTACTCACCCCACAAGCTTGCCATGGTTCATAACTCAGTATTGCTAAGTACCGCTACTCAGTCTTACTATGTACTGGTAGCTAGTAACACTGAGTAGCGAGAGGTCTCCCATGGGAAAGCAAATGACGGAGATGCTCAAGGGGACGCTGGAGGGCGTCGTTCTGGCCCTCCTCACCGGACAAGCCGCGTACGGATACGAAATAACCACCAAATTGCGGGCCCGGGGCTTCACCGATATCGCCGAAGGCACCGTGTATGCCCTGCTGGTCCGGATCGAGCAGAAGGGCCTGGTGGACGTCGAGAAGCGTCCGTCGGAAAAAGGTCCGCCCCGCAAGGTGTACACGCTCAACACCAAGGGCGAGAACGAACTCAAGGAATTTTGGAACACGTGGAGCTTCTTGTCCGAACGGCTCGAAGAACTCCGCAAGGGAGGGAACTGACATGACGGCGAAATGGATCGAAACGGTCACCGGATCACTCGAACAAAAGAAGCAGTACAAGCAGGCGAAATCCCGGATGGACGCGCTCCCCGAGCCGTACCGGACCGTCGCCGCTGCATACAACCGGTACCTGATGTACTACGGCGGCGTGACCGAGGGCGGGACCATGGTCCAGATGTTCACGGACCTCGCCGATCTCTGGGAACGTGCAGCGATCGACGGCGCACCCATCGGCGGGATTGTCGGGGAGGACCCCATCGAGTTCGCTGAAACCTTCGCCCAGGCATACGGGGGGAAGCGCTGGATCGACAAGGAACGCGAACGGCTCACCAAGGCCGTGGAAGACGCCAAAAAGAAGGAGGAGTGAGTCATGACCCTTCCAGCTTCGGCCCCGGCAATTGTTGTGGAGGGCGTCCGGAAGTCCTTCAAGGACACCGATGTTCTTCGAGGCGTCGATTTCGACGTTCCACGCGGGAGCATCTTCGCGTTGTTGGGCTCCAATGGAGCAGGGAAGACCACGCTGGTGAGGATCTTGTCCACGCTGCTCGCAGCGGACGGCGGGAAAGCCGCCGTCGAGGGCTTCGACGTCGGCGCCCAGCCTCATAAGGTTCGCGAAGTCATCAGCCTGACCGGACAGTTCGCTGCCGTCGACGAGATCCTCACAGGCAGGGAGAACCTGGTGCTGGTGGCAAGGTTGCGGCATCTGGAGCACCCGCAACAAGCCGCAGACCAGTTGCTTGGGCGGTTCGGACTCACAGACGCGGGGGCGCGGAAGGTCGCAACCTACTCAGGCGGCATGCGCCGTCGGCTGGATATTGCCATGAGCCTGGTCGGCGAACCTCGGGTCATCTTCCTCGATGAGCCCACCACGGGGCTCGATCCCGAGGCCAGGCTGGAAGTGTGGGACATCGTCAGGAACCTCGCCAGCCAAGGCACTACCGTGCTCCTCACCACCCAGTACCTTGACGAGGCGGAGAACCTCGCGGACAGAATCGCCATCCTGCACGGCGTCCGGATCATCGCCAATGGAACGTTGGCGGAACTCAAGCGCCTCCTTCCGCCGGCCACGGTGGAGTATGTCGAAAAGCAACCCAGCCTCGAGGACATCTTCCTTACGCTGGTGGGACATGGCGAATCAGTGAAGGACAGGTCATGAGCACGCATTTTGTGATGGACACCGCGGTACTGACCGGCCGTTCCATGCGGCACATCTTCCGAAGCATGGACACCATCATCACCACCGCGATCACACCGATCGCTTTGATGCTGCTGTTCGTCTACGTTTTTGGGGGCGCCATCCGCACCGGGACTTCCAACTATGTGAACTACCTCCTGCCCGGCATCATGCTGATCGCCATCGCCTCGGGCATTGCCTACACGGCGGTCCGCCTCTTCACCGATTTGCAGGGCGGAATTTTCGAGCGGTTCCGGTCAATGCCGGTGTCACGGTCGTCGGTACTCTGGGCGCACGTCCTGACGTCCCTCGCGGCGAACGGCCTATCCTTGGTGATCATTGTTGGCGTTGCGCTTCTCATGGGGTTCCGGACATCGGCCACCATCCTTGACTGGCTCGCCGTGGCCGGCATCCTGGCACTTTTCACGCTTGCCCTTACCTGGATCGCCATCATCGCCGGGCTCTCCGCAAAGTCGGTGGACGGTGCGGGGGGATTCTCCTACCCGTTGATCTTCCTGCCCTTCATCAGCTCGGCTTTCGTCCCCACGGACACCATGCCGGGACCTGTCCGCTGGTTCGCGGAAAACCAGCCGGTCACGTCGATCGTCAACACCCTCCAGAACCTGTTCGCGCAGAAGCCCGTGGGATCGGACATTTGGGTGGCCCTGGCTTGGTGCCTCGGTATCCTTGCGGTGGCGTACGTCGCGGCTAACGGGATCTACCGGCGGAAAACCGGCTAGAGGCGGGGACGTGGCGCTGCCCAAGCGTCACCTCCGCGCTCGAACAACCGCCACGACATCCGCCAACCGACCGATTGGTCAATTACCCGCACTTCGCTATAGCTTGGTCAAGCAGATTTGTAACGGCCGTCACCTTTGTGCCGGTTCTTCCGAAGGGTTCTTGAACAAACATGTCAGACCAAACAACCACGGGGCAGCGCGCTGCCTCCAGCAGGGACAGCGAACCGCACCTGTCACGCGCGCTCAGCAACCGCCACATTCAGCTCCTCGCTATCGGCGGCGCAATCGGAACCGGCCTGTTCATGGGTTCGGGCAAGACCATCTCCGTAGCCGGCCCTTCCGTCATCTTTGTCTACATGATCATCGGCTTCATGCTCTTCTTCGTGATGCGCGCCATGGGCCAACTCCTGCTGTCCAACCTCAACTACAAGTCCTTCAGCGACTTCGCGGGCGACCTCCTGGGACCCTGGGCGGGCTTCTTCACGGGCTGGACATACTGGTTCTGCTGGGTAGTAACGGGCGTCGCGGACGTCATCGCGATCGCCGGTTACGCCAACGAGCTCTGGCCGGGCATCCAATTGTGGATCCCGGGCCTGGCCACCATCCTCATCCTGCTGCTCCTGAACCTGCCCACTGTCAAAGCTTTCGGCGAGACGGAATTCTGGTTCGCGCTGATCAAGATCGTGGCAATCGTTGCCCTGATCGTTGTTGGCCTCGTGATGATCTTCACCGGCTTCCAGTCGAACGCCGGCACGGCCAGCTTCACCAACCTGTGGAGCCACGGCGGTTTCTTCCCCAAGGAATTCATGGGCTTCGTGGCAGGCTTCCAGATAGCTGTCTTCGCGTTCGTGGGTATCGAACTGGTTGGCACGGCGGCAGCTGAAACCAAGAACCCGGAGCACAACCTCCCCCGCGCCATCAACGCCATTCCGTTGCGCGTCATGCTCTTTTACGTAGGCGCCCTCATCATCCTCATGTCCGTTACCCCGTGGACCGAGTTCAAGGCCGGGCACAGCCCCTTCATCGCGATGTTCTCCTTGGCCGGCCTCGGCATGGCCGCGACCGTGGTGAACCTGGTGGTGCTGACTTCTGCAATGTCCTCGGCCAACTCCGGTATCTACTCAACCTCCCGGATGGTCTTCGGCCTCGCGAACGACGGCGACGCGCCCAAGCTTTTCGGCCACCTCTCCCGCCGCAAAGTACCCCAGAACGCCCTGTTCCTGTCCTGCGTCCTGCTGCTGGCCGGCGTCGTCCTCCTCTACGCCGGCAAGGACGTTGGCGCCGCGTTCGACATGGTGACTACGGTATCCGCGGTCTGCTTCATGTTCGTTTGGTCCATCATCCTGGCCAGCTACCTCGTCTACCGCAAACGCCGCCCCGAGCAGCACGCGGCCTCCCCGTTCAAGATGCCCGGCGGCATCCCCATGGTCTGGGTGGTGTTCGCATTCTTCGCGTTCCTGGTCTGGGCCCTGACGACGCAGCCGGACACGCTCACTGCACTGCTCGTCACGCCGATCTGGTTCGCCGTCCTCGGCATCGCGTACGCCGTCGTCCGCCGGTCACCGCTCCACCAGGCCCGCGTGGCCGAGTGGAAGGCAATGGCTGAGAGGGAAACCGCGGCAGCGCGCTAAGCACTCACGCAATAAAAGCCCGACGTCGGACACCCAGCCGGGGTGCCCGACGTCGGGCTTTGCGCTTTCCCCCTGCTACCGCCGCTCTCCCACATCCCGACGCCTTTTCCGGATTGCTCTCCCACATCCCGACGCGTTTCGGGCGATCCTCCCGCACCATGCAGAGTGATGGTGGTTAGCGGGGCTGGGCCGGATTGGTGGGGTCACCCTGCGACGGCGGGTTAACCGGAGGGCCCGACGTCGCGGGGCTCACCGGCGAGCCTGTGCTCGACTGGCTCACCTCGGGGGTGGTGGGCGCGGTGGTTCCGCTTGGCTCCGTTCCACCCTTGAGCGCGTTGAGCCGGCTTTCGAGAATCTGGATGACCGGGAGGCGGTTGCCGTGGGCGCGCTCGTAGTCGAGAAGGAGTTGGATGCCCTCCTGGTCAAGGCCGGAAATCCGCGACGTCAGGGTGCCGTTGGGGATGTGAGAGAGCGTCCCGCCAAACGCGGCGGGAGGTGATAGAGGAACCGCCAAAAACCCGCGGGAGGTGATAGAGCGTGTGGGCCGAGCGCCTCTTGACCAAGAGAAGAGCCCGACGCCGGCACTGGTGAGTGACGGGTCGGGCTCTTCTGTTGGAGGAACCGGCGGAAACCGGCGGGAGGTGGTAGAGGATCAGCGGGCTTGGCGGTCCTCGACGAGTTTCTGCACGGCGGGGAACAGCGGATGCGACGGCTGAAGTTCCGTGACCCGTTCGACGACGGCGGCCGCGTCCAGTTCGGACAGCAGCTTGGCGAGCTCCACGGCTTCGTCGTCCGAGGGTTCGTCGAATCGAAGAGCTGCCGACATCGCCTCGAGCAACGCCAAGGGTGTCACGCCGCGTTCGGCCAGCTCCGCAGCGGGTCCAACGAACCGTTCGTGCCGTCCGAGCTTCCGCAAGGGTGCACGACCAACCCGGACCACGGTATCCGGCAGGTGGGGGTTGGTGAAGCGGGACAGGATCTTCTGCACATACGCTTCCTGCTCCGCTTCCGCAAAGCCGTGCTTGGCCACCAGGAGTTCCTTGGTTTCCTCCAGCACGGCCCGCACCTTTGCCGCGACGGAAGGATCGGCCATGGCATCGGAAATCTTCTCCAGCCCTGCCTGGTACCCGAAGTATGCAGCCGAGGCGTGCCCCGTGTTCACCGTGAAGAGCTTGCGCTCGATGTAGGGACCCAGCTCGTCCACGAAGGTCGCTCCCGGGATGACCGGTGCGTTGCCGCCGAAGGGAGTCCGGTCGATGACCCACTCATAGAAGGTCTCCACGGTGACGTCCAGGCCCTGGCCCGGCGCCTGGTTGGGGACGATCCGGTCCACTGCGGTGTTGGCGAAGACAGCCACGGCATCCAGGCTGCCTGCGGACTCGTCCCACGCGGAGCGGACCTCCTGCTGCAGGATGTCCGTGGCGTTAATCGCGTTTTCGCAAGCCATCACCTGGAGCGGGGGCATCCCTGCGGGGCGGGCAGCCAGGCCGCGGGCGATCACGGGTGCCACGAACTTGAGGATGTGCGGCCCCACGGCGGTGGTGACCACATCCGCCGTCGAGATTTCCTCCACGACGGCAGCTTCCTCGGTTGCCGAGTTCAGTGCGCGGAAGCCGTCCACGGTCTTGACCGCGGCGTGCTCGCCCACTTCATGCACGTCGTAGCTGTCCGCGCCGGCCAACTGGCTGATGAGCGCGTCCGCGACATCCGCGAACACCACTTCGTAGCCGGCCTCGTGCAGCAAAAGCCCCACGAATCCCCGTCCAATGTTGCCTGCCCCAAAATGGACTGCCTTCACTATGCGTTGACCTTTCCGAACAGCTCCAGGACTTCCTCAACCGTGGTTGCTTCCTCCAAGCGGGCCACCTGGGCCTTGTTGGTGAAGATCTTCGCGATTGAGGACAGGATGTGGAGGTGTTCATTGTTGAGGCCGGCCACACCGACCACGAACTTCACTTGCTTGCCGCCCCAGTCGATGCCTTCGGGGTAGCGGACGATCGAAACAGCCGAGTGCTTGATGTGGTCCTTGGCGTCGTTGGTGCCGTGCGGGATGGCCAGGAAGCTGCCCATGTAGGTGGACACTGATTCCTCGCGTTCGTGCATGGCGTGGACGTAGCTGACATCCACGGCGTCGCGGTCCAGGAGGAGCTGGCCGGCCTCGTCGATGGCAGAGTCACGGTCCTGCGCGGAGCCGTTCAGCTTCACGCTTTCGGCAAGCAGGACGCCCTTACCTTCGACGGCGGTGGCCGGTTCCGCGGCATGCGCACCATGGCTGGTACCCGGAGCAGCGGGAGTGGCAGCTGCGGCAGGCCGGGCACCTGCGGTGGTTTCCGGCGTCGTGCTCTCTGCGACGGCGGCACCGCCTGCCTCTGCGTCGTTGCTGGTCCGCACCAGTTCAACGATCTCGTCATACTTTGGGCTGTTCATGAAGTTGTCCACCGAGTAGTGCACGGCGGATGAGGTCCGCGGCTGTGCCCGTTCGGTGAGGTCCTGGTGCGTGACCACAACGTCGTAAGTGTCGCTCAAGTTGGCGATTGCGGAGTTGGTGACCTTGACGTCCGGGAAGCCGGCTGCCTTGATCTTGTTCCGCAGCACCGAGGCACCCATGGCGCTGGAACCCATGCCGGCGTCGCAAGCGAAGACAATGTTCCGGACGGGACGGGTGAGGACAGTGCCTTCACCGCGGCCGGCGGCGGATTCATCGCCCACCAAGGCGGAGGAAACGGAGCTCTTCTTGCCCTTCATGGCTTCCATGCGGGACGTGGCGGCGCTGAGGTCGTCTTCGCCCTTGTTCTTGGAGGTCCGAAGGATGAGCGATGCGATCAGGAAGGAAACTGCCGTTGCGAGGACCACAGCCAGGATGACGCCCACATAGCTGTCGCGGGAGGTCTGGGCCAGTACGGCAATGATGGAACCCGGAGCTGCGGGAGCAACGAGGCCGGAGTTGGTGATGGCCAGGGTTGCGATGCCGGTCATGCCGCCGCCGATGGCAGCGAGGATCAGGATCGGCTTCATCAGGACGTACGGGAAGTAGATCTCGTGGATACCGCCGAGGAAGTGAATGACGGCAGCACCGGGAGCCGAAGCCTTCGCGGCGCCGCGGCCGAAGAACATGTAAGCCAGCAGGATGCCGAAGCCGGGGCCGGGGTTGGCCTCAAGCAGGAAGAGGATGGACTTGCCCTGGTCCAGGGACTGCTGGATGCCCAAAGGTGTGAGGACACCGTGGTTGATGGCGTTGTTGAGGAAGAGGACCTTGGCCGGCTCGATGAAGATGCTGGTCAGGGGAAGCAGGCCGTTGTTGACGAGGAAGCCCACAACGGCGCCCGCACCTTCAGTGAAGCGCTGGACCACCCAGGACAGACCATAGAAACCGCCGAGGGCCAACGCTGCGCCCCAGATGCCTGCCGAGAAGTTGTTCACCAGCATTTCGAAGCCCGGGCGGATCTTCCCGTCCCACAGGCGGTCGATCTGCTTCATGGTCCAACCGCCCAGCGGGCCCATGATCATGGCACCGATGAACATTGGCGAGTCGGTTCCTGCGATGACACCCATGGTTGCGATGGCACCAACCACACCGCCGCGGACGTCATAGACCATCCGCCCGCCGGTGTAAGCGATCAGGATCGGAAGGAGGTAGGTGACCATCGGGCCGACGATGCCCCCGTTGGGCTCACCCTCGGCGTTGGTGCCGAACCCGCCCAACTCGGCAACGGGGAACCAGCCCTTTTCGATGAACAGGGCCGTGATGAGGCCCCACGCGATGAAGGCTCCGATGTTGGGCATGATCATGCCGGACAGGAAGGTTCCGAATTTTTGGACACCAACGCGAACGCTGGTGCGGGGCTTCGCAACGGTCTCTGTTGCCATGTGAATTCCTAACGTGTTTCCCGCGGCGGCGCGGGGTCAGTCGATATAGATCGAGAGGACAGCTTTAGGAGCTGCTGGAGATGCGGTGAAGCCATTCCAGGAAAAGCTTCAATTCAGAACTGGACAGTTGGTCAGAATGCGAGGCCTGCAGTGCCGCATTCAGGGCGATTGCCGCAACAACCACGGAGGACTTACCGGAGTCCTCCGCTGCGGCGCCACGGGCGGTGTCCGTGGAGACGGCGAAGATCATGGAATCCCGGGTCATTGTTGATAGCTCCAGGTTCCGGTCTTCGGCCGGTTCGGCGATAAGCATGAGCGTGACGCCCACATTGGCCGCGAGGATGCTGCGCGCCGCTTCGCGGGGCGGCACATTGATCTGTCCTGAGATGGCGGCCTTGTTCAGCATCTCCTCCAGGAGGGCTTCCGCGTCGGCCACGATGGCCGGGCGGCTCTCCGGGCGAATATTGCCGAACATCACCAAGTACAGATGGGGCTGGGAGAGTCCGAACCTGACGTGGTTGTCCCACATCCGCCTGACGTCCTCCAGTGGTTCCCCGGACGGTGCAAAGTCGCGCTCCTTGGCCACGTACTCTTCGAAACCGGCCGACACGACAGCGTCGAACAAGCCCTCTTTGGTTCCGAAGTGGTGGTAGAGCGTAGGCGCCGTGACACCGGCAAGCTTGGTGATTTGGCGCGTAGAGACCGCTGACCCTTCCGAATTCGCCAGCAATTCGGCAGCTGCGCGAAGCAACCGAATTTTAGGCGGAAGCTGGTCATCGAAACTCATAGCCGCTACCCTAGCACCTATAGCGTTGCTATATGAAGTGGCTCACAGCACAATTTTGTAAGCTCGACTTCAAGGCTCGTGGTGCCGATGCCGCAGGGTCAGATCCAACCAGCAGGAACAGAGGATTCAGTGCAGAATTTCCAAGGAGTAGGGGTAAGCCCTGGACGCATCATTGGTTCCGTTCGGCAGATGCCCAAGCCGGTCAGCGAACCGCCCGCGGGCGAACGGCTCGCAGCGGACGCCAGCGCGGAAGACGCCGTCGCCGGTTTGAAGGCAGCAGCCCAAACCGTCCATGACGAGCTCAAGCGCCGGGCAGACACCGCCAGCGGCGACGGCAAGGCCGTCCTCGAAGCGACGGCACTGATGGCCAAGGACACCATGTTGCTGAAATCGGCCACCAAGCTGATCAATGCAGGAACCTCCCCCGAACGTGCCATCTGGGAAGCCGGCGCCTCCGTCTCCGAAATGCTGCATAATCTGGGCGGCTACATGGCCGAACGCGCCACCGACGTCCTGGATGTCCGTGCCCGCATCGTCGCCGAACTCCGCGGCGTTCCCGCGCCCGGCATCCCCTCCTCGGCAACCCCCTTCATCCTCGTCGCCGAAGACCTCGCCCCCGCCGATACCGCCACACTGGACCCCTCCACAGTGCTGGCCCTGGTCACCTCCGGCGGCGGACCGCAGTCACACACCGCGATTATTGCCCGCTCCCTCGGCCTCCCTGCCGTGGTGGCAGCCCACGGCGTCGACTCCGTACCCGACGGAACCGAAATCTACGTTGACGGCGCCGCGGGCCTCGTCTCCCTGGAACCCTCCGATGAACAGCGCACCGCCGCAATGGCCTGGGCGGAAACCTCGGCAACGCTCGCTTCCTTCGACGGAAACGGCACGACGGCGGACGGACACCTGGTGCCGCTGCTCGCCAACGTCGGAGGTGCCAAGGACGCGGTTGCCGCCGCGGGGCTGGGCGCCCAGGGCGTTGGCCTGTTCCGCACCGAGTTCTGTTTCCTCGAACGCGACACCGAGCCCTCCGTGGACGAACAGGCCGCGGCCTACAAGGCAGTGTTTGACGCGTTCCCCGGCAAGAAGGTTGTGCTCCGCACCCTGGACGCCGGCGCGGACAAGCCCCTGCCCTTCCTCACCGATGCCACGGAACCCAACCCCGCGCTGGGCGTCCGCGGCTACCGGACCGACTTCACCACCCCCGGCGTGCTGGAACGCCAACTCTCCGCAATCGCACAGGCCGCCTCCGAATCAGAAGCCGATGTGTGGGTCATGGCGCCGATGATCTCCACCGCAGCCGAAGCCGGCCGCTTCGCCTCGCTCTGCGCCGCAGCCGGACTGAAAACACCGGGCGTAATGGTGGAAGTGCCCTCGGCAGCGCTCACCGCGGCCACAGTGCTCAGGGAGGTCGCTTTCGCCTCACTCGGCACCAACGACCTCACCCAGTACGCCATGGCAGCCGACCGCCAGCTGGGCCCCTTGGCCGAACTGAACACTCCGTGGCAGCCCGCAGTTCTCCGGTTGGTGCAGCTCACCGTGGAAGGCTCGGCCGCCGAAGCATCCGGCCGGGAAGGCGATCCCAAGCCTGTCGGCGTGTGTGGCGAGGCGGCCGCGGACCCTGCGCTCGCCGTCGTACTCACCGGCCTTGGCGTCAGCACGCTGTCCATGACTGCGCGTTCACTGGCCGCCGTCGGGACTGTCCTGAAGACCGTCACACTGGAACAGGCGCAGGAGCTGGCCCGGCTGGCCCTGTCCGCACCGAGTGCGACGGAAGCCCGCGAGTGGGTGCGCGCCAAGCTCCCGGTACTCGAAGAGCTCGGGCTGTAAGTCCAGCCCGACCCGCCGCATCCAGCAAGTTCCGCAAGTTCCCAACCGCAAGGAGAAACCCATGCCCGAACGCACAGCTACCATCGCCAGCAAGTCCGGCCTCCACGCGCGTCCCGCGGCGCTCTTTGCCGAGGCCGCCGGTGAACAGCCCGTGGACGTCACCATCGCCATGCAGGGAGAACCCGCCGAAGACGCCCTCGACGCCGCCAGCATCCTGTCCCTGATGACGCTTGGCGCGGCCAAGGGCGATGTGGTGGTGCTCCGGGCAGAGGGTGAAGGTGCTGACGAGGCACTGGATGCCTTGGTGAAACTGTTGGAAACGGACCTGGACGCCGTCTGACTCTTGGCTTGCCGCCCGATTCGATGGCTCGCTGCGTGTTAGACGGTAGGAAACGTCTAACACGCAGCTAATCGTCGAAACGGGCGAACCGGCATGCAACACCGCCTTGGGGTGCAGCCGCGCTAGGCTTCTGCCATGGCATTGATAGCTCCCCGCGTTACGGCCGGCCTTCCCGCCGATGACGCCCGGAACCTGGCACGCTCGCTCCAGGACAGCAACGACATCACTGTGTTCGTCGATGGCACCGTCCACCGCCTGCCCGATCAGGCGAAGGACGCCGTCGTCGACCTCCTCGCGCGGCTCAGCCGGGGCGAAACCGTGACCGTCAGCAGTGTCGAGGAAATGCTCACCACCTCCCAGGCAGCTGAGCTTGCCGGGATTTCGCACACCTATCTGCGGAATATGACCGACCGCGGCGAAATCCCCGTGGAGTACCGGGGAACCCATCGCCGTATCCGGCAGGCTGCCATCATGGCCTGGCTGGAAAAGCAGAAGCGCAAGGAAGCCGCCGCCAATGCGGCAGAGGAAGCCGCAGGACCTGACGACACGCCGTAGACAGGGCGTGGTGATAAGGATCAAGCAACGATCCCGGCCAAGAGGCGGAGTGCCGCAAACGCCGGGGTTACGCTTATTTGGTGGGAAATTTCAAGGGGTGGCATATCGTGGCCGGCGCGGCCGCCATGGCTGTTGCCGCACCCCTTGGCTCGGCCATGGGATTGAACTTCGTGGCCACGTTCATGTTCGCGTGCGTTGTGTTCGTCGCCGTCGCGATGTGGACGGAATCAAAGATCGCCCGACGCCGGGAAGCAGCCAACGCTGCCGACGTTCACCAGAGCGCGGATGAATCAGCCGGGTCCGACGACCCTGCGCGGGAGTAGAACCGGGTGCGAGGACGATTGACACGCCGCACGCCCCTGCGCTCGGAAAACGTCGAAGCCGGCGGGCTTAAGGGTCGCATCCTTTGGACGAACGGAACCCCGCCACCCGGCTCGCAGCCATCGCCCGGCTCCCCGGACAGCCCCGTGTACATCCTGATTCACGGCATCGGCGTCTCACACCGTTACCTTGCGCGTCTCCACGCCGTTCTTGCCGCAGGTTCACCGACGTACTCGTTCGACCTGCCGGGTTTTGCGGGCACGCCCACACCGGACCACCAAGTCACGGCCGAGGAATACGGGGCCTTCATTGCGGAGACGCTGAAAGCGAAAGGCATTACCTCCTACGTGCTGGTGGGCCACTCCATGGGCGTCCAGTTCGCCATCGAGGCTGCGCTTCATGCACCGGAGCAGGCCTCGCACGTGGTTCTGATGGGTCCCGTGGTGGATTCGAAGCACAAGAACGTACGGCGGCAATCGCTGGCCCTCTTCCTGGATGGGCTCCTACGCGAAAGTCCGTCATCCAACTGGATCGTCGTCTCCGACTACTTCCTGTGCGGCCCCCGCTGGTACCTCACCGAGCTGCCCGTGATGATGGAGTACCCCACCGAGAAACGACTGGGCCTTGTTGGGAGCCCCGTGCTGATCCTGCGCGGCAGCCGCGACCACGTGGCAGGACCCGAATGGTCGCTGCGGCTCTCCCGAGCTGTTCCCCAAGGCAGGCTGGTGGAGATTCCGGGAGTGGGACACGTGGCCCAGCACATGAGGCCGAAGGCCGTTGCGGACGCCATCCGGAGCTTCGTCGCCGCAACGTAGGACCGTAGGCAGGCATAGCCTCACGACGGCGGCACGCCCCTTGTTGCGTTGGACGGGACACGGTTAGGCTGGCAGGGCAAGCCAAATAGTAAGTTTGCTTAGAAAGGGGTTTGACCATGACAAGCTATGACCCGGAAGACGATCCGCAGACCTTCGGAGTGTCCGGCGCGGCCGAGCCCGACAGCATCCACGAGGACCCGGACATGCGGCAGGACGAAGACCGCGATCCCGCCGCATCAGCGAACCCGGATCCGGACAACGGCAACGTCACAGGGCTTGAACCCGGCGGCGGAGTACCCCCGGGAGAAACGCCTCCAGCGGAAGACAGCATGAGCATGGACCAAGGGCACGAGGAATAGAACTCCCCTACTTCAGCTTGAGGATCTCGCCGAGGTTATAGTCGGCCGGCTCCTCCAGCTGTGAGTACGTGCAGCTTTCAGGAGTCCGGTCCGGCCGCCACCTGCGGAATTGCGTGGTGTGCCGGAACCGGTCTCCTTCCATGTAGTCGTACGCCACTTCGATCACCAGCTCGGGCCGCAGAGGAACAAAAGAAAAGTCCCTGCCGGCACTCCAGCGGCTTTGGGCCCCCGGCATCCTCGAACCAACCGCTGCTCCGGTTTCCTGGCTGGCCCACTCTCCCCAGGGATGGTCCGCGATCTCCACTTGGTACGGCTCCAACTCGGCCACCATCGCCTTCCGCTTCGCCATGGGGAAGGCGGCCACCACTCCAACGTGGTGGAGTTTGCCGGAATCGTCATAGAGCCCCAGCAGCATCGACCCCACGACGTCCGCCGTCTTGTGCCAACGGAAACCGGCCACCACGCAGTCCGCCGTCCGTTCATGCTTGGTCTTGAACATCACCCGCTTGTTCGGCTGGTAGGTGCCATCAAGCGGTTTGGACAGCACGCCGTCGAGCCCTGCTCCCTCAAGCTGCACGAACCATTCCTGTGCCCTCTCGAGGTCGGTGACCGCAGGCGTCACGTACACGGGCGGCTCGGCATCGGCGAGCGCCTTTTCCAGCGCAGCACGGCGCTCGGAGAACGGCCGGGCAGTGAGGTCTTCGTCGCCGAGGGCCAGGAGGTCGAACCCGACGAAGGAGGACGGCGTCTTCTCTGCAAGCATCCGGACGCGGCTGTCGGCGGGGTGGATGCGCTGCTGAAGTCCTTCGAAGTCGAGCCGGTTGCCGGAAATAAGGATGATCTCGCCATCCACCACGCATTTCTCCGGCAGGTTCTTCTTCAACGCCTCCACCAGCTCAGGGAAGTACCGGGTCATGGGTTTCTCGTTCCGGCTGCCCAGGATGACGTCATCCCCGTCCCTGAAGACGATGGTCCGGAACCCGTCCCATTTGGGTTCGTAGTGCCCAACCTCGGGAATGTTGGGCACGGATTTGGCGAGCATGGGCGAAACGGGTGGCATCACGGGTAGGTCCATAGCTCATGTCTACCGGCCGGTAGACGCCGAAAGCTAGTGCTCACCAGGGATATGTGGACGGTGCGTGGCGCGTCCGTCCGTCAGCGCGGGCGCTGCCGGCCCTCATGTACCGTCCGTTACATTAATGTGACTTTACTTCCCTGCTGCTGTAACTTCGTAGGGCGACCCGTATCTCCGCTGGGCCGCTTCCGGGCTGACGCCGAGCTCTGCCGCATCCCGGAATCCCGCCAGACCCGCGGCAGAGACGGGGGACCCAGAGTTCCCGGGCCTGTTCCCCGCAGGCCCTTGGGGTGAAGCCGCCACGTGCGGCCGGACGGCCTCGTCCGAACCCGACAGCTAACCTCGCAGGCGTTGAGAGGCAAACACCATGTCCCCAACCATGGATCAGCCGCGCCGTGCCCAAGGGGACGGCCAGCCCACCAAGCCAACCGGACGCCGTCGGGCCCAGCCCAGCGGTCCGGCCACCGAAATGGAAAGCACGAGGGCGGCACCCGCCACCGCAACCGACCCCGCCGCAGCGCCCATGACACGAGCACAGCGCCGGGCGATGGAACGCGAGCGCGCGGCCCAGGCAGTCGTGGCTCCGGAAGCTGCACCGAGTGCAGAGTCCGGCTCCGAATCCCCCACCGAAGAGCCGCGCACCGAAGCCATCCCGGTAGTTGCCGCTCCTCCGCGCTCGGAGTCCACTACGCCCGGACCGCCCACGGCCGCCATCCCCGTGGTGAAGGCCACGCCGGCGGAGCCTGCCACTGAGGCCGAGCCCGCGACTGCCGCTATTCCGGTGGTTTCGGCGCACGTTGCCGCCGAGGCCGGGACCGCCCAGCCCAAGACGCCGGCCCGGATCGCCGCTGACGCTACAGCCGCCGCCGGACTGGCCAGTCGCAAGACCGCCCGGGGCCAGCACGACGGCGCACGCCCTGCGGCAGGACGAGCCGCTGCAGGACGCAATGCTGCGAAGTCGGCCTTTGGTTCCTTTGCTTCCTCATCCTTCACCAAGGAACCCCACGCCGTCCTGACCAAGGCAGCGTCCGTGAAGACCATGAGCCAGCGCATGGCGGTGGTCGCCGGAGCACTGGGCCTGGTCCTCACGGTGGGAACGGTAAGCCAAGCCATGGACCTGCCGATCTTCGGCCAGGACACCCAAAACCAGGCCAGCGGCGCTAACAATTCCGGCGAAGGCCGGGCAACGGGCTCGGCCACTCCTGGCCCGACGCCGTCCTACTCCACCGCGTCCTCGACGTCGGCCGCTACGACGGATACCGGGCAGTCCGCAGTCGAAGCAGCCTCTCCGGCAGCGGCAGCACCGCCGTCGTCCACTCCGACGCCGCAGGTTTCGTTGGCCGAGCCCAAGTGGGTTCCGTCCAACGCCCCTTCGGCCGTGGTTCCGGTACCGGGCGTGACGTCGCCCGTTCCGAGTCAGCCGGCACCGCCGTCGGACAACATCACGGCGCCTTCGCCCAGCACGACGCCTTCAACGACGACGACGCCAACCACCACCCCAACGCCCACGCCGACGACGACGCAGACTTCCAAGCCGCGGCCCAGCGACTCCCCGAAGCCGGGCTCCGCCCCTAAGTCCAGCGCACCGACGGAGGCTCTGAGCTTGGACGTGGACGGCCTGCTCGACGCAGCCAAGGGGGTCCTCAAGTGAGCACCCGCATGCCCCGCACCACTACCCACATCGGCTGGCACGGCCGGTACTGCTGCAGCAGCCGGACGGCCACTTTCCGCCATCGGATGGGCCGCTGGAGCCACCAGCGGTTGCGCCGTTTCTGACGGGCGCCGCAAAAAAGCCAAGAAGGCAGGGACCCGGCAAGGGTTCCTGCCTTCTGTTCTGCCACCTGACTGTTCTGCCACCTGACTGTTCTGCCACCCGGCTCTTCCGCCCCCGGGTCACGTGATTCGCTACCCCAAGAGCCAGGCGACCACCAGCAAGGCCCCCACGCAGAGCAGTGTGGTCAGGAGGATGACGTCGCGCGCAACAACAGTGCCGCGGCCGTACGGGGAAGCGAAAAGGAACACATTCTGTGCCGTGGGAAGCGCACCCATGATGACCAACGCCAGGAGGTGCTGCCCTTCGAGCCCGAAGACGAACCGCCCCAGCGCCCAGACCACCAAGGGCATCCCCACGAGTTTCAGGAGCGTCGCCACCACGGTTTCCACCCGGCCGTCGCCCTTCTGCAGCGGAGCGCGGCCCGCCAAGGACATCCCGAAGGCGAGCAGCACCATGGGAACGGCAGCTCCGGCCAACATATCGATGGGCCGCTGGACCAGTTCCGGAACCTCCCACCGGGTCAACGCCACCACCACACCCAGCGCTGACGCGATGATCATGGGATTCCCCAACGGCTGCAGCACTACCCGCTTCCAGGGAATTTTCGCCCCTCCGGCCACACCAAGGATGGTGACATAGAAGGGCGCCAGGACCAGGAGTTGCACCAGCAGGACCGGGGCAACGTGCTGGGCCGTTCCCACCGCGTAGAGGGAAACGGGGATCCCGATGTTGTTGGCATTGGCATAGCTGCTGGCCATGGCTCCCACGGCCGTTTCGGCAACGGGCCGTCGGAAAAAGAGGAAACTCAGCAGGCAGTACAGGAGGCCCATCGCGGCAGCAGACAGAAGTGCCAGCGGGGCGTCGACGCCGAGCGCGGCCCGTATGTCGCTCCCGGCCACCACGGTGAAGAGCAGCGCCGGGTTGGTGATGTAGAAGGCGGTGCGGGTCAGAGCAGCCTGCACTTCCGGGGCGAGCAGTTTGCACCGGACGGCCAGGTAGCCCACGGCAATGACTGCCGAAATGATGAGGATGCCGGAGACGACGCCGCCCACCCCGCCCCCTTTCGCATTGGTAACAGGTCCCGCTTGGAACGGTTTCCCTAGTTACTAATCCTGCGAGAAACCGCTTTCTCACCCTAAGCGTACGGGCAGGGGCTGTCCATCGGAGTTCATCCTGTGGCGCCTTTAGATTCGTGGCCTGACCGCCCAGCGCCGGGCCTTCAGCGCGGCGTGAAGCTCCAGCCGGATGGCACCACTGAGGGGATCGGCTCCAATGAGTTGGCGGATCCTGCCGAGCCGGTTGTAAATGCTGCTGCGATGCAGATGGAGTTTGGCGGCGACATCCTGCACCGAACCGTCGTTGTCGTAGAGGAGCTCCAGGACGGGCAGGAGCTCACCGTTTCGATCCTGCCCTTCAAGGGTGCTGTAGTGGACGGATCCCGTATCGTCCCAACCGCCGGGCGCCTGCAGGCGGTCGAAGAGTTGATAGACTCCCACCGACCGGCTGTCCACCAGCTCTCCCAGCGACGGTTCGACAGCCGCAGCCTGGGCAGCCACCTTCGACTGCCGGTACGCTCCCGCAAGCTGCCGGATCACCTGTATTGGTTCGCTGATGCCTAGGATGATGCGGTCCACCGAACGGCCGGCACGCTTGGCCAACTCCAGTTGGTAATGCACCAGCACTTGCGCATGAACGGCCCGGCCGCCCGATTCACGGAAGAGGACCACCGAATGCGTCTCGGTCCCGGCGCTGAAGAGGGCAACATCGACGCCGATGGTGGACTGAAGCGCCGCGGAACGGTGGGTCAAGGTAGCGTCCAAAGGATCGACGCCGGACCCGGCACCACCGGCGTCCAGGATGGTCACCACCTGCCAGGGGCCCTTGCCCTGGATCTCCTTCCACCCGGCCACCGCAGCCACCGCGTTGGATTCCCCTCCACAGGCGGAGAGGAACTCTTGCTCCCTCCGGCGGCGGAACTCGGACTCCGCCGTGTTCGAGTCCAGCAGCAAGGCCGCAAGCAGGTCCAACTCGTCACGAACGCCGGGCAGTTGGGTGAGGATCGCCGTCGCACTTTGCTCCTCAAGGTCCTGCTGCACCCACAGGTAACCGACGCGGAAGCCGCGCACCAACAGCGGTACGCAAACGCGCCCCAGCATGCCCAAGTCAGGGTTGGCCGGAATCACAACGGGACGGACCGCCGTCGCGATACCGTGCGAAAGCTGCCAGGCGCTGACGTCGCTGGGCACACGCTTGCTGAGCAGGAAATTCACCCGGACGCGGTCCGCGTGGGACTGGTTGGAACTGTATGCAAGGAGGACACCATCAAGGTCCTCAAGGGACAATCCCCTGCCCAGCTTTAGCGCTACGCGTTCGACGAGTTGCTCAACGTCCTGCTGCATCAAGAAAGCGTACCAACAGCAGGCGACACTTGACGCTCCGCTTCTCGACAAATGTCGAGCACAGCCCTTGGTATTCCGCGGAACCCGCAGCCGGATCCACACCAGTCCATGTCACCTGCCTCACAGCCGGACCTATTCTGGAAGCACAGCCCACAGCACAAAAACCGGCCTTAAGAGGCCGCTGACGATGGAGCCCCAGATGATCATTGGCGTCCCCAAGGAAATCAAGAACAACGAATTCCGCGTAGCCATCACGGCCGCCGGCGTGCACGAGTTCCGCACCCACGGCCACACCGTCCTCGTAGAGCGCGGTGCAGGCCTCGGCTCCGGCATCACCGACGAGGAATACTCGATCGCCGGCGCGGAAATCGTCAACGACGCCGACGATGTCTGGGCCCGCGCGGACATGGTCATGAAGGTCAAGGAACCCATCAAGGCGGAATACCACCGCTTCCGCAAGGGCCTGATCCTCTTCACCTACCTGCACCTGGCCGCCGAGCCCGAGCTCACGGCCGAGCTCATCAACTCCGGCGTCACCGCAATCGCCTACGAAACCGTGCAGGAAGGCCGCACCCTCCCGCTGCTCGCCCCGATGTCCGAAGTTGCAGGCCGCCTCTCCGTGGTGGTTGGTGCTTCTTCCCTCATGGCCCCCGCCGGCGGCAAGGGCATCCTCATGGGAGGCGTCCCGGGCGTCCGCCCGGCCAAGGTTGTTGTCCTCGGCGCAGGCGTTGCGGGAACCAACGCCGCTGCCATGGCATTGGGACTTGGTGCTGATGTGACCATCATGGACATCAACATCAACCGGCTGCGTGAACTGGACGCCCTCTATCAGGGCCGCCTGAAGACCGTTGCCTCCAATGCCTACGAGATCGAGAAGTCAGTTGTCGACGCAGATCTGGTCATCGGTTCCGTCCTGATCCCGGGCGCCAAGGCTCCCAAGCTGGTCACCAACGAACTCGTGTCCCGAATGAAGCCGGGCTCGGTTCTGGTGGACATCGCCGTGGACCAGGGCGGTTGCTTCGAGGACACGCACCCCACCACCCACCAGGAACCGACGTACAAGGTCCACAACTCGATCTTCTACTGCGTTGCCAACATGCCTGGCGCTGTTCCGAACACCTCCACGTACGCACTGACCAACGTCACCCTGCGCTACGCAGTTGCCCTGGCCAACCTGGGCGTCAAGGCCGCCTTCGACCGCGACCCCGCCCTCGCAGCCGGCCTCAACATCGCCGCCGGCCACGTGGCTCACCACTCCGTCTCCGAGGCGCACAACCTGCCCCTCGTTGAGGACTGGCACACCCTGGTCTCCGCCTAACGGCTGAGCAAACCCGGGCAAGAAAAACGGCGGGGTGCTGCTTCTACGGAAGCAGCACCCCGCCGTCGTCTGTTCACCCCGCTGCGCCCCTACCGAGATGGCAATTAATGCCAATGTTTGAGGGAAACATTGGCATTAATTGTCATCTCGCGGGGGGGCTACTTCGCAGGGTTGGGGGCTACTTGGCGGGGTTGGCCGGAGCCTTGGGGACCTCCGGAACAACATGCGTGGGAACCGGCACCGGGATGTCGGACGGTTCAACCTTCGGTGGATCCAGCTTGGGGAGGTTTTCCGGGCTGACGGGCGGGGCGGGTAGCGGGAGTGCATTTCCCGGAACTGCCGGACGGGCGGGTTCCTTGGCCTGTTCGTTGCCGTTGGGTTTCCCGGGTCCGGATGAGGGCGCTGCTGGGGGCGTGGCTCCGCCTCCCGGAACGGTGCCGGCCGATTCTCCGGGGACGCCCGATGCGGGTTGCGGCGAGTGTGAGTCCTGAACGGGGACGCCTGCCGGCTCTTCCTCGTGGGGCGCCTCGGCAGGAGCCTGAGCGGGCGCAAACTGGTCCACTACCGAGCCAATGGCCGCACCCCAGTGCTGGAATGTTCCCGCGATTCCGCCCTCTTGTGCAGCGGCGGCCGTGGCGCCGCCTGCCAGCGAAACCGCCACGGCAAGTCCCGTGAAGGCTGCACGGCGCTTACGACGGCGGAAGGCCAGTTCGTCGCGGACAGCCGGTCTTGGGGTCGTGCCCGGTTCCGTTGCGGCTGCCGCCGACGCATCCGGTGAAGTGTCGACTGCGGTGAGTACCGCCGTCGTGGTTTCCTGCGCGCCTGCACTGCCGGTCATCAGCGCGCGCACAGCGTCCGACGGCGCCGGATTGGTGGCCGCGAGCGAACGAAGCTCCAGCAGTTCGGTGCGGATGTCCGCAGCATCGTCGACGCCGGAATCTGCCAGGAAGCGGTCAACGGAGGCCTCCGGGCGTTGCCGCTGAGGATGGTTGTTCATGCGTGCTCGTTCCTTTGCGGTGTCCGCTGCGCCAATGCTTGTTTCCTCAACGCGGTCAGTGCCCTGCGTTGCAGTTGCTTGATGGCCCCTTGGGACTTGTCCATGATGGACGCTGTTTCTTCGACGGACAGGTCGGCTACCACGCGGAGTGCCAGGACTTCGCGGTAATCGTCGGGAAGTCCTTCCAAGAGGTGGATAGCCCCGAGGCCGCCGACAGCCTGTTCCTCGGCCGAAGGTGCGCTGCGGTGGTCAAGGTCGGCATCGTAGGGGGCCGCGTCAGGGGTGCGCTCCCGCCGGCGGTAGTGATCCACCATCCGCGCATGGGCCATGGAGAACAACAACGACTTTGCCCCTTGCAGGCCGCCCTGAAGCGTGGGGATCCTGGGGTACAGGGCCAGGAACACATCCTGCGTCACGGCCTCCGCATCCTCCACACCCCGGGCCCGAAGGTATCCGAGGACGGGTCCGGAAAAGGTGTTGTAGGCAGCAGTAAAGAGCAGGCCAGGATCGTCCTGGTCTGCCTGGGCATTCTCTTCAACCAAAGGGTTCAGCACCCGCGGATGCCTCCATCCTGCGCAGCGCAGCGACGCGTTACAGCCCCCAAACCGTTGCGGCTGCCGTCCGTTACGTGGCGGGGCTCCGTGCCTGATCGCTCGGATCCGGCAAGAAGCCCCGCCCTTAAACCGTAGCTGCCTGGTGCTTAGCGGACAGAATCGAGGGCTGCACCAGGGCCTGCGGGCAGGTCCGTGGGAACCTGGGAAGGCAGTGCCGGAGCTGCGGGAACCGCAGGAGTGGCGGGAACTGCAGGAGTTGCCGGTACGGACGGCGTGCCGGGAACTGCCGGAGTAGCCGGAACGGCCGGGACTACAGCCGAAACGGAAGCATCGGCGTCGGCGTTTGCTGTGGCGTCAGCCTTCAGTCCCGCGGCCTTGCCGGCGTCCACAACAGCGGCACAGTGGGCCTCAACCTTGGCTTCGCCGCCGGCGTCGATGACCAACGATTCGTAGCCGGGGATCTTGGTGTCCGGCTTCAGTCCGCCGTTGACGAACGCGGTGCACAGGCCGAATGCTTCCGGGGTGGCGGCGACGGCGTCGTTCGCAGCGGACTTGGCGGCAGCTACTGCGTCTGCGGCCTTGTCCTGACCGGCGGCCTTCGCCTCTTCGGCCGTAGCCTTGGCGGTCTCGACGGCGTCAGTCGCCCTGGCAGCAGCGGCTTCCGTTGCGTCGGTGGCCTGCTGGGTTGCCTGCTCGGTGGCCTGGCTTACGGCGGGGGCAGGGGCGCCAACGAGCTCGTGGGCGCTCTGCTGGAGCTCGGTGGGGAGCGCGCCGTTGGCTGCAGCGACGCCGGTTCCACCGGCGGCTACGGCTCCGGCGGCCAGGACGCTCGCGGCGACTTTGCTCGAGGCGATGACAGAGAACAAGGACATTGAAGACCCTCCGAAAGTTTGGGAGATTGCCCCGGCAGCGACGTGTCCGCAGCCGGATGATCAGGGTGCGGACGCGGCCCGCACACCCTCTACATCGCTACGGACCCCGGCGAGGTTACGCCTTGGTGAAAAACTTTTTGACGGAGAAGGAAACCCACAGGAGAGAACTGCCCATCGCGCGCCCCTCTGCCGACGGCTAGGCTCGGGGAACGGCCTTGCTGAACTCCTTGTCTGCGGCCGGATAACTTTCAACGCAGGGGGAGCTGTTGTGGGACAAGGTTTGATTGGCGCCGACGTCGCGGATCTTCGGCGGCTGTCCCAAGTGATGGACGCCGAGGCGGACAAGATGGCAGCCCTTCAACGGCAACTAACGTCGTTGGTCCATGACGGCCACTACTGGCGAGGGCAGGACGCCGACCGCTTCCGTAGCCAGTGGAACAGCGAGCTCTCCCGGCGCCTTGCAGCGGCCGCCGCGTGCTTACGGGCCAACGCCAGGACCCTGCGGACGAACGCCACCCATCAGGAGCTGGCCTCACGCGGGGACGCGTTCGTCGCCAGCAGCAGTTACTCCAACTCCAACGGCTTCAGCATCGACCCCGTCACCGTGGGCCCCCTGACGATCGGCGCGGAGGGGTCTACCGGCGTGGAAGGCAGCAGCGAAGCACATGGCTCGCTCGGTCCCGCCGGAGTGGAATTCGGGGTGTCCGCGGACGGATCGGCAGGCAGTCGGTTCGTCATAACAGGCAGCGGGGAGTTCGGGCCCGTCAAGACCGTAACCACCAACGAAACGTTCGCCGGTGCGCGCGGGAACGGCAGCATCACCGGACACATCCCGTTCGGCTTCAACTTCCTGGATGGCCCGGCCCTTAAGGCCACCGGCGAGGCCTTCGTCGGCATCGAGAACATCACCACCACCAAGAGCGAATTCTTCGACGGCTGGGTCAACAACACCTCCACCGTCCGGGCCATGACAGGCGCCGAGGCCAGCGCGCATGCCAACGCCGGCCCGTTCCTTTTCGGAGGCGGCGGCGAGGCCTTCGCCGGCCAGAAGGTGACCATGACCAATGAGACTGAGTTTGCCGGAGGCCTCTTCGGGGTAGGCCAAGGCGGGGAAATCCGGGGCGGCGCGTGGGCAAGTGCCGGTAGCGCCGAAGTCAGCAGCAGCAAGGCCGACGGCGTTACAGGCTCGGCCGCGAGCGCAGGCGTCGGCGCCGAGTTGACCCAGTCGCAGTACGTGGAGTTCCTGGGGCAGCGGCTCTCAACCTCCGGGACTGTTGCCGCCGGCGCCGGGGAGGGCTACACCTTCAAGGCTTCCATGGACGAAGACGGCTTCACGTTGGGCGTCGGTGCCAAGGTGACCGCGGAACTGGGCCTCGGAGCCGGGGCCGAAGTGAAGATCAGCCCGTCCGGCTTCAAGGATTCAGTCACCGGATTCGTCGAGTTCCTGTCCAAGTAACCACTTCCCAGCGCGAAGGGCACCCATGCCGTCCACACAGCTTTTCCCGTCAACAGCCTTCCCGGCATTCCCTTCCATCGCGGTGGATCCCCCGGAAGGCTGGATGCCCCGGGTGGTGCCTGACGCCGTCGGGGCTTTGATGGGTCCGGCGGTCCCCGGCAGCTACGTCCCGAATGTGGTGATCACGGTGTCCCGCCGCACCCCGGACTATGGATTGAAGGACGTCGCAAACTCCGTGGATGCTTTCCTTTCCACCCTCCCGGACGCTGTCCTGCTGGGCACCGAGCCCGTGGTGATCAACGGCAGGGACTGGCACATCAGGGAGGCCCGGTACACCCATCCCGAGGCCGGTTCCCTGACCCAGTTCACGGCGGTGACAGTGGTTCAGCAGGATGTGGCAACCGACGTCGTCCAACTCACAGGCAGCTGCCGGGCGTCGGAAGACAGTCAGGACCTCAAAGCGATCTACGCCTTGGTCGCAAGCGCCGAAGTTGGCTAAACGGCCATCTCCCTCGCCTGCTCGATCAACTTCAGCACCTCTACGGAGCCGGCCGGATCCACTGGTGGGGGAAGCACGGAGGCCGCACCGCCGTCGTCGATCTTCTCCGCAAGCAGGCGGTAAAACTCAGGGTAGGCGCCGCGCTCGGTGGGAACAGGAGTTCTTTTGCCGTTGACTTCCAGCGTTCCGTGTTTCGCGGAATCTTCGACGCCGTAGTCAGCGTCCGTGGGCAGGCCGCCTCCCAGCAGGAAGGGTTCCTGCGGGTCGGTTCCGAACTTCACGAAGCCGCCGTCCGTGCCCAGGATACGGAAGCGCGGGCCGTGGAGGTGGCTGTTGAGGTTCAGCGTCACGTGGGTCACGACGCCGGACTCATGGCGGAGGACCAGGAAAACGTCATCGTCCGCCCGTTCCTGCGGCCTGCGGGCCGTGATCTCCGCGTAGTCGACCCGGGCGGGACCAAAGAACTGGACGGCGAGGTCCAGGACATGGGTGCCAAGGTCGAACAGGACGCCTCCCCCGTCTTCCGCCGTGGCGCCGGCTTTCCAGGCCTTGGAGATCTCCGGGGCCCAGCGCTCCATCCCCACCTCGAACCGGGTCACTGAACCCAGCGTCCCGGCGTCGAGCAGTTTCCGCACGGTGAGCGCGTCGCCGTCCCAGCGGCGGTTCTGGTACACGGTGAGGACCCGGCCCGCTGTGCGGGCAAGGTCAATGAGTTCCTCGCCTTCGGCGCTGCGCACCGTGAAAGGCTTGTCGACGACGACGTCGAGGCCGGCTTCCAGCGCTGCTTTCGCGAGTGGAAAGTGCGTTGCGGGCGGTGTGCCCAGGACGATGAGGTCCAGATGCCCGGCCGCGTCGAGGATGTCCTGCGGTGTTTGGACCACCGTTGCCTGCGGGTACCTCGTGCGTGCCTGCGCTTGGCGCCCGGGGTCCGATGTGGAAATCATGCTCAGCCGATAAGCAGGGTGGGCATCAATGAACGGGGCATGGAAGACGCTGCCGGACAACCCAAAGCCGGCAACAGCGGTACGGATCGGTGAGGAAGCCATGTGCCTAGGCTACCGATCCTCTATCACTTCCCCACCCCTCCCGGGCCTTCCTCTATCACTTCCCCACCCCTCCCGACGGACGCTCTATCACTTCCCCACCCCTTTTCAGCGACGCTCTATCTGGGCGGGCGCTATCCGGGGAGTCGGTGGGACATCGGGGAGCCGTACACGTTGATGGGCAACGCCGTGCCGGGCAGTTCAGTACGCCTCAAGCCGGTGCGCTGACCGGAAGACAACAACCAGCTCGCTGTCCTCTATTTCGCAAATCACTCGGGGGTCGCGGATCGTCCCGAAGGTCGGAAATGCCCAGCAGACGTCGTCGCCTGATAGCCGGGTCGAGCTTACGGATCTGCTTAGCAGCTGCTGCGGTGAACTCGATTCGATAGACGGTCAACGGTTAGTGCCGTTCTCCTTCAGCATCTCGTCAAGACCGATTCGAGTGCCGTCGTGCTTGGAGAGCCCGCAGGTCCGCCTCATCTTCGGGTAGTTCAAGTCGTTTCAGATCTTGGGCGCCGATCAAAACGGCCGCAACCTTGCCACGACGTGCGACGCTGATGCGCTCGTGCCCGTAGGCAGCGCGGTTGATGGTGTCCGAGATGTACATGATGTACAAAACGCCTTTCCACCCCGGAGCGGGAGCACGTCCTGTGAGGGGATGTGAGAGAAGGATGCCCAAAACGCGGCGGGATGTGGGAGAGCGATCGGTGAAAGGGGGTGGGATGTGAGAGAAGGATGCCCAAAACGCGACGGGATGTGAGAGAGCGATCGGTGAAAGGGGGTGGGATGTGAGAGAGGAACGCATGGGGAAGGCCGGGACTCCTCCGCGGGCCGTGGCACACACCAGCGGCTGCGGGAAATCCCGGCCTTCTTCAGGTCAAGCAGATCGTTCAGATCCTGTCAGTTCAAGCAGATCGTTCAGATCCTGTCAGATCAAGCAGATCGTTCAGATCCTGTCGAAACTGTCAGATCAAGCAGATCAGTCAGATCAGGCTTGACGGGCTACTTCTTGGCGCCCTTTTCCCAACCGATGGTGGTCCAGTCCGGAACGTTGGACAGGCTCTTGAACAGGGACGGACCGTAGTTGGCCAGGCCCGTACGAACGAACTGGATCTCCGGGCCGTTCAGGACGGTACCCATGGAGAAGTACTTCTCCATGTGCTTCTTCTCTACCTCCATGGCGGCCTTGTTGCGCTCGGCGTCGTCGGCAATGGTTGCAAGACGCTTGATTTCGGCGTCCAGCTCGGCGTCGCCCAGACCGTTCTCGTTGGTGGCGGAGTCGTAGTACTGCTTGACTGCGTCCGTGGCATCCGGGCCAACGGTGTAGCCGGAGATGGTCACATCGAACTCGCGACCGCCAACAACCTTGCCGAAGTCGGCGTCACCGCGCTGGTCGATGGAAACGTCCATGCCCGCAGCCTGGAGCTGCTTCTGCAGGGTCTGCGAAGTGGCGGCGGTGGTGGGGTCGTCACCGAAGTTGGTGATGCTGAAGGCAACCGGAACGCCGTCCTTGGCCATGATGCCCTTGTCGTTCGGGGCGTAGCCGGCGTCGGTCAGGACCTTCTTGGCCTGCTCGGCGCCGCCTTCCTTCACGGGGTAGTTGTCCTGGTAGTACTCGGAGAACGGCATGAGCATCATGGAGCCCGAGCTCTCTTCGGACCAGTTCAGGCCGTTGAAGCGGACATCGCGGATGGCCTTGCGGTCGACGGCGGTGAAGATCGCCTTGCGTACTGCGACGTCGGTGAGGGCCGGACGCTTGGCGTTGAGGTTCAGGCCACCTGCGAAGAGACGCTGGCCACGGCGGACCTCGGAATCCTTGGTGCCTTCGAGCTGCTTGTAACGGCCGAGGGTACGGCCGCTGGTTGCGTCGATTTCGCCGTTCTTGAAAGCTGCGATGGTGGCGCTGGGTTCCATCTGGCGCCAAACGATCTTCTCGAGAACAGGCTTCTGGCCCCACCACTTGTCGTTCGGAACCATGGTGACGGTCTTGGCGGTGGTGTCGTAGTTTTCAACCTTGAACGGGCCGGCCATCCACTCGGGGTGCATCTCACCGGCGAAGCCCTTGTTGAAGATGTCCGGGGTGTTGATGGCCGGGTGGATCAGGCCGAAGAACAGGCCTTCCAGCGGGTAGACCGGCTGGGTGGTGGTGACGATGACTTCCTTGTCATTGGCTCCGGCCTTGACCGAGTCAACAAACGCATAAGCACCGGCGCTTACGATGTCGATCGACGTGTCCTCGCCCTTGAGCATGTTCCACGTGTTCTCGAACGTCTTGACGTCGATTGGCGTGCCGTCGTTCCACGTAGCCTTGTCGTTGATCTTGATGGTGATGGTCTGCTTGCCATCCTTGACTTCGCTCTTGACCTCTTCGCAGAAGTCCTTGTTCGGCTCTGCCTTGCCGTCGAAGTCGAGCTTCCAGCAACCGCCGATGCCGCCACTGTTAATGGAGGCCGTGTTCACCGGGGTCATGAGTGCGGACGTGTCCGCGCTGTTGCCCACGTTGGAGAAGCCGTTGAAATCCGGGCCGATGCTGCCCACGGCCAGGGTGACCGTGCCGCCCTGCTCCAGGTCCTTGGCTTCCTTGGCGTTGACGCTGATCAGCTTGCTGATGTCGCCGCCTGCTTCTTCGGCCTTCTGGGAGGCCGGACCCGACGGCGTTCCCCCGCCGCAGGCGGTCAGCATCAGCGCTGTTGCCAGTGCTACGCCGCCGATCGTCGTGTACTTCTTCATGGTGTGCCCTTCATGTTTACGACTGGAAAATCATTGCGAGTTGAGACCAGGGATTTTTTCAATGCGTCATGTGTCGTCAGGCATGCACCACCAGCATGTCGGCATCTATTTCTCCATCCGGGAAGAAGCATGCAAACTCCTGTTTCCCTTCTGAGGCCAAGGGCGGCTCCAGATTAAGGCACTTCTCCTGTTTGGACGGTGGAAGCGCTGCAAATACGGGGCAGCGAGTCGCAAAATTACATCCCTTGGGGGCGTCCAGGGGGCTGGGCAGGTCACCTTCGAGGATGATGCGTTCGCGGGTGCGTTCCACTTCCGGATCCGGCACGGGAATCGCGGACAGCAGGGCCCTTGTGTACGGGTGCCGGGGGTTGTCGAAGACGTCGTCCACGTCGCCGGTCTCCACGATCTTCCCCAAGTACATGACGGCCACCCGGTTGGAGATGTGCCGGACCACGGAGAGATCGTGTGCCACCATCAGGTAGCTCAGGCCGAGTTCGGCGCGGAGCTGGTCCAGGAGGTTGATCACGCCGGCTTGCACGGAGACATCCAGCGCGGACACCGGCTCGTCCAGGACAACGAGCTTCGGATTGACCGCGAGCGCCCGGGCGATGCCGATGCGCTGCCGCTGGCCACCGGAGAACTGGTTGGGGAACCGGTTCACGTGGTCCGGTTGCAGCCCCACCAGGCGCATGAGTTCCATGATCCGTTTCTTGACCGCCGCCTTGGGCATGCCCAGGTTCTCGAGCGGTTCGGCCAGCACCTCGTACACGGTGAACCGCGGATCCAGGGCTCCGGTGGGATCCTGGAAGACCATCTGCATTTCCTTGCGCATGGCCATCTTGGTCTTGTTGTCCGTGGCGGACTTGTTGCTGACGCCGCCGATCACCACCTCGCCCGTTTGCTCGGGGTGGAACTCCATGATTTCCAGGAGGGTGGTGGTCTTGCCGCAGCCCGATTCCCCCACGATAGAGAGACATTCACCTTCGCGGATGTCGAAGCTCAAGCCGTCCACGGCTTTGACCGTGCCGATCCGGCGCTTGATGAGGGCACCTTTGAGCAGCGGGAAGTGCTTTTTGACGTCCTTGAGTTCCAGGACCTTTTCCCGCTCGACGCGGTGAACGCCGTCGAACTTCGATACCGGAAGCGGGGGCGCCTTGAAGATGCGGTGCGCGTCGGCGTCTCCGGCCAGTTTCTCGGACTTGATGCAGGCTGCCTGGTGGCCCTGGACAACTGCGCCATCGGGCGCCGTCACCGGCCACAGGGTTGGCTCGCCATCCAGGCATTCCTCGCTGGCCAGCGGGCAGCGGGGGGCGAAGGAGCAACCGGTGACGGGCAACGTGAGGTTGGGCGGCGTCCCTTCGATGGGCACCAGCGACTGTTTGGTGGCGGTATCCACCCGGGGCACTGCCCCCAGGAGACCCAGCGTGTAGGGCATCCGGGGGTTGTAGTAGATGTCCTCCACGGTGCCGGTTTCCACCGGCTTACCCGCGTACATGACCATGATGTCGTCGGCCATGCCCGCTACAACGCCGAGGTCGTGCGTGATCATGACGACGGCGGCCCCGGTTTCCTCTTGCGCGGTGTGAAGGACTTCCAGCACCTGCGCCTGGATGGTGACGTCCAACGCCGTCGTGGGTTCATCGGCGATGAGCACCCGCGGATCGTTGGCGATCGCAATGGCGATCATGACGCGCTGGCGCATACCGCCCGAGAATTCGTGCGGGAAGGCTTTGAGCCGGTCCTTGGGACTCGGGATGCCCACCATCCGCAAAAGTTCGACGGCGCGGGCTTCTTTGGCCTGTTTGCTCATGGTGGGGTTGTGGACCGTGAGCGCCTCGATGATCTGGTTGCCGACCGTGTAGACGGGCGTCAGCGAGGAGAGCGGATCCTGGAACACCATAGCGATGTCATTGCCGCGGTGCTTGCACATGGCTTTGTCGCTCAGGCCCAGGAATTCCTTGCCTTTGAATCGGACTGACCCGGTGATGTCCGCCGTTTCCGGCAGGAGGCCCATGATCGCCATGGAGGTGACGGACTTGCCCGAACCGGATTCGCCCACGATGCCCAGGGTCTTGCCGGGCATCAGGTCGAAATCAACGCCGCGGACAGCGTGGACAACACCGTTTTCCGAGTTGAAGCGGACGTTCAGGTCGCGGACGCTGAGGACCGCGTCGCCGGGAGCGTAGAGGCCTGCATCGTGGAGCCGTTCCGCGGGACTCTGGGAAATGTTGGTGCTCATTTGCTGGCTCCCTTTGAGCTCTGTGCAGCTTCGACTGCTTTGCCGGAGTTTCGCTTGGCCCGGCCGATGGAACTGGAACTGGGGTCGAAAGCGTCACGGAGGCCGTCGTTCATCATGGCCAGCGAACCCGTCAGGAGGAACATGACCACCAACGGAACCCAGAACATCCACGGGAAGGAGGACACCTGGCCTGTTGCCTGGCCGATCAGGACACCCAGGCTGACGTCCGGGAGCTTGATGCCGATGCCGATGAAGGAGAAAGCTACTTCTGCCAGGACTGCTCCGGTGATGCCACGCGTGAAGTCGAGCACCAGGAGGGAGCCAATGTTGGGGACGAGGTGCCGCCACACAATCCTGCGGGAAGGGACGCCCATGTACCTGGCGGCCTTGACGTAGTCGCGCTGCATGAGGGACATGGACAAGGACCGCACCAAGCGGGCGGTGCCCATCCAGCTGAAGAACAGCAGGACGATGATCAGCAGCAGCCAACTGGGCAGGTTCTTGAGTCCGCCACCGCCGTTGGTGGCGACGGCGACAACCAGGATGGCGGGCATCATGATCAACGCTTCGAGGATGAACAGCATGGTGGCGTCCACCTTGCCCCCGAAGAACGCCATGGTGCAGCCATAGACAGCGGAGATCAGCACGGAAAGGCCACCAACGATCAATCCGATGAAGATCGAGGTCCTGGTGCCGTCCACGATCAGGGCCAGGAGGTCGATGCCTGCCTGGGTGGTGCCGAAGAAGTGCTCGGGCGACGGCCCCATTCCGATGTTGAGGGGATCGATGGTGTCCTTGTCCCACGGGGTCAGGAACCCGCCAAACAGGGAAAAGAGGAACAGCGCCAGGAAGATCACGAGGCCGGCCACGGCAGTTTTGTTCCGCATGAAACGACGGAAGATGATGCGCGACTTGCCGATCACCACGTCCTGGTCTGCAACGCGGGACTCGTCGATTTCGGCGATGGGATCAATGATGTTGCTCATTACTGGACCCTCACTCGTGGATCGACCAGTGTGGTGGCGAAGTCGGCCAGGATGGCGCCGATCGCGAAGATCACCGACCCGTAGGCCAGGGTTGCCGTGGCGACGTTAACGTCCTGGAGGCCGATCGCCTGGATGCTCCACAGCCCGATGCCGGGCCACGCGAAGATCGCTTCGGCGAAGAAACCGCCCGTGAAGATGGCCGGGATGGTGAACGCGATGCTCTGCGCTACCGGAATGAAGGACACCCGCAACGCGTGTTTGCGGATTGCCTGGTTGCGGGTGAGGCCCTTGGCGCGGGCTGTCCGCACGAAGTCGGCATTGACGTTGTCCAGCAGGTATTGCCGCTGCGCAATCTGGTATCCCGCCCAACCGAAGATGGTCATCGCGAAGGTGGGCACGGCGTAGTGGGCCACAAGGTCAACGAAAGCCGGCCAGCCTGGGTCTATTCCCGGCGTCGAAATTCCCGTCACGAAGAAGATGCGTTCCCCCACCGCCTCGTTGACGCTGATGGCACCCAGCTGCACCAGGAAGTAGGCGATCGGCGCGGGGAGAATGTGGACCAAGTAGCTGTAGGAGGTGATGACCCTGTCCGGGAACTTGTACTGCCGGGCTGCCGAGTAGACGCCCAGCGCAACACCGATGATGAGGGTCAGGATGATGGAGGCGATGAAGAGCCGGGTGGAGACCATCACGCGGTCCGCGAACTCGGCGTTGACGTACGCTCCGTTCGGGCTGCGGCCCCAATCCCAGCGTGTGATGATGCCGCCGAGCCAGTCCACGTAGCGCTGCCACGGGTTGGCATCCGGGTCCAATCCCAGTCCCCTGAACGACGCCGATACCTGTTCCGGGGTGGGCCGCGGAATCTTCTCCTGCTCGAGGAGCGCCGGCTTGAGCGTAGAGACAGCCAGGAAGTATCCCGCGCTGGTGGTCAGGAAGATCATGATCAGGTAGATTCCCGACCGCTTCAGCAGATATTTCAGCATGTCGGGCGGCTGCCCTTGATCGTGGCAAAGCTCAAAGCTGGTCCTTCCGCGGTTACCGGCGGTGGCCGGTGTCAGCTACGAATTGGCGCAGGGATGTGTACCCCCAAACCCCTTCAGTGATCACCGGCCATGTATGGCATGGGTCACATTCACAAGGAAACTACCACAATAACTGCTTCATATTTGGCCCGTTGCGCCCCGTCTTCGCCCCTGCAGCCAGATCGTTATGAGCAGACTGCGTCATAAATGGAGGTGCTATGCCACTTACCGGCCCTGCCTCACCGCAGCCGACAGGGCGCGTTCCCGCGCTGAACGTGCCCGGATGCAGCCGTCAGGCTGACGGGACGAGACGGCGGACCAGCTCACCCCAGGAATCGGTGAGCCGCTTGGGCGAGATGCCGTGAACACGCACGTCATTGACGATCCGGTCAGGGTCCAGGGCCGCAATCAAGGCCATCGCCATCACCCAGGGATCGGGAATGCCCGCCTCCCGCAGCAGCATCTCCACGTGCCGGTGCGCGAGGGCGGTGGGTGGAGCTTCGAAACGGTTCCGGGTGGAAGCACCCGCGGCCTTCCACAGGTCACCGTTCTCCAGAATGAAATAAATCCGACCCTCACCGAAGGCAACCAGGCGGTCCCGCGGCGGCGCGCCGGGGCCCAGCGGCGGCGGCCCGAACATGAAGCCGCGCTGGAATTCGGATTCGGAGTCGCTCAGCAAGGTCATCATAAGTCCGGCCCGGCTGCCGAAGCGCCGGAACACCGTCCCTTTGCCCACTTTGGCTTTGCAGGCCAGCGCATCCATGGTGAGCGCTTCAGCGCCAAACTCATCTACCAGCTCGCGTGCGGCGCTCAGCAGGCGCTCCCGGTTGCGCGCGGCGTCTCGCCGTTCGTGCGGCGATTCAGAAGGCACGTCGGGCCGGAGTGGGATGAAGCTCACATGAGTCATTCTAGACCCCGGGAATAGAAAGCGGACCGTGGTCCGTTTAGTATCGGTGAAGGCCCAAAACCTACCAAGGAGACCACAATGACCAAGAGCACCGTCCTCACCCTCGTCGGCAGCCTCCGCGCTGATTCCCACAACAAGAAGCTCGCCGAGGCCATCGCGCTGAACGCTCCGGACAACGTTGACGTCCAGATCCACGGCTCGCTGGGCAACATCCCGTTCTACAACGAGGACATCGACGTCGAAGGCCAGGTTCCGGCCGAAGCCGCCGCCCTCCGCGAGGCTGCAGCCAATGCTGACACCCTCCTCCTGGTCACCCCCGAGCACAACGGCACCGTCCCCGCATCCCTCAAGAACGCCATCGACTGGCTGTCCCGCCCGTTCGGCGCCGGCGCTCTCGCAGGCAAGCCGACCGCCGTCGTCGGAACCGCTTTTGGCCAGTACGGCGGCGTCTGGGCGCAGGACGAAGCCCGCAAGGCCGTCGGCATCGCCGGCGCCAAGGTCCTCGAAGACGTCAAGCTCGCCGTGCCGGGATCCATGGTCCGCTTCGCCGAACTGCACCCGAAGGACGACGCCGAGGTCGTGGAACAGATCAAGGGCATCTTCGAGCCGCTGACCGCCGTTCAGGATGACGAAGCAGCCGCAGCCTAGTCACTCTTCCTGGTGCCCCCGTTCCGTCCACATCTACCGGACAGGACGGGGGCACTTTGCGTTTAGCGGCACCGTTTTCCACACCGTTCCCGCCCCGCGTGACCGAGTCTTGTCCGAACCGTCACCGTACCGGCATGTTGCCCACCTGCAAGGCGGCCTAACGTTTAAGGACAGGTGAACGGACAGGAGTGTGGGGCTGTCATGCGTGCCGGGCTGGGGCTGCAGAGTACGACGGCGATCGCAGCCGCCTGCCTGTTGTTCAGTACGTGGGTGGCCGGCTGCACGGCGTCGCCTGAGGCGGTTTCGCCTTCCTCCACGCCATTCGTTTCCGCAGCAGGTTCTACCGGTCCGCAGAACCCGGACGAACCCATCAGCAACAGCCTGGCCCCGCCAGTTTCGTCTGCCACACCGCAGCCGGATACCACCCCCAGGAACCTGCCTCCTTCTGGTGATCCCGGCCAGCCCTCAGCCCCCGGCCCGCTTCCGGGATCGGGCGGGGCTGTGTCCAGCGGGGCCGCTACGAGCGGGGCCGGAACGGGCGGCGGCGCGTCGGGCGGGGGCGGAACGGACGCGGTCCCAGGTCCTTCGACCCCGACCGACACCAGCCAAGGCGCCAGCAGCCCGGCCGACCCGGGCACCGCCGTCGAGCCTTCCCCGGGACCATCAGCCAGCCCCTCAGCGGGCGGCGAGGCCGCGCGGGCAGCGGTAGTGCCCCCGCAGGTGGAGCCCGGCCCTGCCGTTTACTACGTGGCCATCAACGACGGCGGTTCCCGCGGTGTGCGGTTCGGCTGCAATGACAGCCTTGTCCCAGTCCGCGGTCCGGCGTCATCCGGCGATCCTTTGACCGTGGCCCTCGGCCGCTTGTTGGGCGCAGGTTTGCCCGTGGACAACGACGCCGCACTCTACGATTCCCTCGCGGCCTCCTCCCTGCACTTCGTCTCCGGTTATGTCAGCGGCTCCACGGTGGTGGTGAACCTGGGCGGGTCCATCCGGCCGGGCGGCGTGTGCGACATCCCCCGGATCGAAGCGAAGCTCACGCACACCGTGGTGGCTGCCAGCGGTGCAACGCGTGCCGAAATCTACGTCAACGGCATGACCTTGGACGTCGCACTGAGCCTGCGGTGACGTGGGCGGCGGTCATCCGGTGGCAATGGCCAGGACCCGACGGAGCGCCCACGCGACCCTGAGCAACGCCAGCGCGGAAGCGAAGGCAAAGACGAAAACCACGGCTTCCGGGATCCAGAGCCCCCTCGATTCGTCACCTTCGAGGACCACAGTGATAAGGGAAGCGATCAGGAGCAGTCCGAGCCCGGGGATCGCGAACAGGAACACCTCACCGATTTGGCGTCGGTGCGTGGGGGTGAGCTTCTCCAACGGCAGTTCACGTTGGCCGGGCGCTGATTTCTTCCCGAGGACGTTGATCAGCATGGAGACGCTGGTCAGCGTGAGGCCGGCTGTGGCACCGGCCATCGTCGCTAGGGTCTGGAACAGCGTCCGGCGGGCACCGGGTCCGACGCCCTCCAGGATCAGAGGCTGCCGGAACAGCAAAGCAGCAGCCATCCACAGGAGCACCAATATCAAGGCCCAGAGGTAGTCAGCCCTCGGATGGAGGAGGAACCAACGCCACAGGATTCGACGCCTTCCGCGCCGTTCCACATCAACCTCGTACAAGCTCATGCCCGGCACCCTCTTCCCGGGAATCCGCCTTTACGCCTTGCGTCGACACATCAGCACTGGCGGCTTCTTTCGCAGCCAGGGCGGCAGCCATGGCCTCGCGCACCGCAGCCATCCCACCTGCGATCAGGTCCGGCACCAGGGCAGTGTCAGGCGAGCCCTGGACCTCGGGCAAAGTCCGTGCGAAGAATTCCTCGTTGTCCCGCGCTTGCTTGTTAAGTATGGAAACCGCTTGGGCAACGGATTTGGCGGGATCATTGAAGGCATCCGCATCCACCTCAACGTGCGAGATGAACCGTTCCTTGAGCAGATCGACAACCTCACGATCGCCCGTCAGTGAATCTTTGCCCTCGGCCACCACGTAATCGAAATGTTCCACGGATCCCGCGTGCCGGAACTGCTCGATCAATTGATGGATCCGTTCGCGGATGCGCTGTTTGTCTGCGGCCTTGCCGGACCGGCCGACGCTCAGCGAGATCCGGAACGTGCCCTCGGTCATCAGCCTCGACGCGCTGTCCAGGACATCGGCCCACTCGCCTTCCATGAGCTTTCCGGATAAACGCTCGGCCGGCAGCGCGAACTCAAAACGGCTTACTTCCAGCCGGCTGAGAATCTCCTCGACGTCCTCGCGCACCACCGGAACCAGACCGGGATCCAAGCCCAGCATCCCTTCCAGGTACTCCCCCATCCGCGAAGCGCGGGGGCCGTTGCCGCTCGTCAGCACGGCCACGACGTTTCGCTTCAAGAAAGCGAAATAGGTGGTTTCCAGGAGGTGGTCCCCCGGGGCCAACGGCAACGGCTTGCGGCGGCCCGATGGATCCCCGACGCTGGGCAGGTTGGTGTCCCGCACCCGGTCAAGCAGCAGGACCGGATGCGGCGTAAAGGCGACAGCCTGGGCTACCAGGACGGTTCCATCCGGGGACACGTAGTGCCGGTCCGTGCCCGCGTGACGAGCCTGCTGAAGCACTTCAGCCAGCCGGCGCGCCGGAAACGGACGGCTGAGGTCATCGCCGTTCACCTGCGCAATGCGCCAAAACTGGACGCTTCGCCTCGCCATCCATCCTCCTGGTTGCCCGCTATCCGAGCCCGGTTACCGGCTCCTTCTCTTGTTCCAAGCTATTGGTGGGGTCTGACATTAAAGGCGCGTGCCGCCGTCGTTCGCTTGCACTGGCGACGCCCTCATCAGGGCACGTACTTCGGGCCCGCCGCGAACAGCGCGTCCATTTCGTCATGGCTGCGGGTGCCCGCCAGGCAGGACCAGTTGCCGTCACCCAGAACTTCTGTGGCGACGCGGGCCACCTTGGCATAAGCGGCCTTCGCTGTGTTGCCGCCTATGCTCACGCGCCGTACGCCGGCGTCGTGCAATTCCATGGGCGAAGGCGCGCCGAGCCCGCCCAACGCGTTCAGCGGCGCGGCAATACCTGCGGAAAGCTGGTGCAAAGTGTGGAGATCCAAGACGCCCGGGACGAAGATGCCGTCGGCGCCCGCCTGCAGGTATGACGCCGCGCGTGCGAGCGTCTCCTCGTAAGCGGCATCGGGATAGGCCCCGGACAAGTACGTATCAGTGCGCGCGTTGATGTAGAGCGGGATCCCGCGTTCATCCGCCGCGGCCCGGATCAGGGCGATGCGGCGGGATTGTTCCGCTATATCCGCGAGCGGTTCGGTTCCGGAGTCCTCGATGTTGATTCCGACGGCGCCGGCGTCCAGTACCGCGTTGATGGTGGCGCGGAGTTCGTCGTCAGAACGTCCGTAGCCCGTTTCGATGTCCGCGGTGACCGGCAGGCTTGTCGCCGCCACGACGCGCCCCAGGACCGCCATCGCCAGGCCCCACGGCACGTGGTCGCCGTCCCGGTAGCCCAGACTCCAGGAGATGGCGGAGCTTGAGGTAGCAATCGCCGTCGCACCCGCTTCCTGCACCACCTTGGCCGAGGCTGCGTCCCAGACGTTCACCAAAATCAGCGGCGCGGGACCCGCCTGGTGAAGTTTATGGAACTGCTCGGCCTTGGTCACGGATGCTTGGTGCGAAGTCATGAGTACATTCCAGCCGTTCGGGTTGACTCCGTAAAGCCCCGGCCAGCCGATTGGTTGAAAACAAACGTTGCCCTATTGGCAACCTTCGGGAGTATCCTGTCAGTGTGACCCACAAAACATTGAATGCCGACACCACTCTTCCCGCCGAAGCAATCGATGCCATTGAACGGGCAGCCACTGCGGCCCATCCGCACGAGGGACTGTTTTCAGCCCGCGCAGCCAACATCAAGCAGTCAGCGGTTCGCGACGTCTTCGACATCTCCATGCAGCCCGGATTGGTCTCCCTCGCCGGCGGCAACCCGTACCTGCAATCGCTTCCGCTGGAAAAGCTGGGACAGACGGCGGCCCGGATCATTTCCGAGGAAGGAATGACCGCACTGCAATACGGCGGCGGGCAAGGCACCGAAGAGCTCCGCCAACAAATCTGCGAAGTCATGGCCGCAGAGGGCATCAACGATGCCCGGCCGGAAAACGTGGTGGTCACCGCCGGTTCACAGTCTGCGCAGGACGTCGCCACCAAAGTGTTCTGCAATCCCGGCGATGTGGTGCTCGTTGAGAATCCGACGTACGTCGGCGCGCTGAACACGTTCGAGGCTTACCAGGTGCAGGTGGAACCGATCGAAATGGACGACGACGGCCTGGTCCCCGAGGTGCTCGAGGCCAGGATCGCTTCGCTTCAGGCTGAGGGCAAGAGCATCAAGTTCCTCTACACCATCCCCAACTTCAACAACCCCTCAGGCATTACGCTGGCCGCAGAGCGGCGCCAGCGGATCGTCGAAATATGCCGCGCGGCGAATATATTGGTTCTCGAGGACAACCCCTATGGCCTGCTCCGCTTTGACGGCCACCCCATCGCACCCATGCGGGCGGCGAACCCGGATGACGTGATCTACCTGGGCTCCTTCTCCAAGATCTTTGCCCCCGGCTTGCGCATCGGCTGGGCCTTGGTCCCCGCCCACCTGCAGCGACGCTTCTACTTGGCTTCCGAGGCCGTCACCCTTTGCCCGCCGCCCCTCAACCAGATGCTCGTTTCCTCCTACATCCGCGAGTTCGACTGGCGCGGCCAGATCGAAACCTACCGGGCGTTGTACGCGGAGCGCTGCCGGGCCCTGCTTTCTGCTTTGGACGAGCACATGCCCGAAGGCCTTACCTGGACCAGGCCTGACGGTGGCTTCTTCGTTTGGGTGACCCTGCCGGAGGGTGTGGACACTTATCCCCTCCTCGGAAAAGCCATCGACGCCGGTGTTGTCTTCATCCCCGGCGCGGCCTTTTCACCCGCGGACGGCCCGTCCAACAAGTTGCGCCTGGCCTTCAGTGCCGTGCCCCCGGATACGATTGCCGAAGGCGTACGCCGTCTGGCACCTGTGCTTGCAGAGGCCATCCAAGCCAGCAATGAAGGAGCAGCGCTATGACCGGAGTAGTCATTGTAGGAGTTGACGGCAGCGAGACCGCCTTGAGGGCGGCGAAAGCGGCCCAGCAGCTGGCCATCGGGCTCGGCGCCAACCTGCGCGTCGTCAGCGCCTTTGACACCAACCGGACCGAGGTTGTGGAAATCGGAACCGATCGATGGATCGTCTCCGACGCCGCCGAAGCCGAGGCAGTAGCCCGGGCCGTGGCCGAGCAACTTGCCGACGACCGGCTGGAAGTAACCTACTCCTCTGCCCGCGGTAAGCCGGGGGAGGCCTTGGTCAAAGAAGCCGAGATCCACGATGCGCGGCTCATTGTGGTGGGCAACCGACGCATGCAGGGCATCGGAAGGGTCCTGGGCAGCGTGGCAAACACGGTGGCGCACACTGCACCGTGTGACGTCTACATCGCCAAGACAGACGCACCGTAAAGCGAGCAGGATCACGCCGCCGGGTGGGCAGTCTCACCCGGCTTTTGGCGTCTTTTGAGGCCGGCGAAAGTTGCAACCGTTATAAAATCGAGATGCCCCCAATGATGTGAGCCACCACTATTCTTTCGATTCCAGGGGATATTCTTGCTTACTTTGCAGCCTCGTCAGCGCGTTGGACACGACATCCTGCTGGCCCGCCACGGCAACAACATCAGCACCATGCATTTCGACCGCAGCAATGACCGCATCATTGCCCTGCTGGACGACGGCTCCTGGGACAGCGCCCCCAACATGATCGCCCCGCAGCTGGACATGCCCGAGACCATCGGCAGCGTCTTCCGCAATGACTGGCGCTTTCTGTCCGTGGCCTGCATCGCCATGCTCACCATCGCGGCCGCTGCCATGGGCGTGAGTATTGAGCTCTCCAACCACATGTCCTCTTCGGACCTTCAAGCATTGCTGGTCAACTACCCGGCGTTCTAAAACCGCAGCACAGACCGTAAAGAGGGCCGGAGGCTTCCCGGGTCCGCTACGCTCCGGAGTATGCCTTCTTCCTGGACTGTCCTGATTGCTGTGCACGCAGTGGCCGCCAGCTATGCACTCATATTTGGAGCCGTCAATCTGCTGCGTCGAACCAAAGGCGGCAGTCTCCATAGGATTGTGGGGCGAATCTGGGTTGTTGCCATGTACATCGTGGTGTTGACCTCATTCGGAATCCGAACCATAGACGGCGGATTCAACTGGCTCCATGCACTCTCAGCTCTGACGTTTGGCACTCTGACCGCAGGGTTGTGGGCTGTAAGAACAGGGAATATTCGGGCCCACCGCAGCTTCATGACGGGTAGCTACTTCGGTCTGATCGGCGCGTTCGTAGGCGTGCTGGCTGTGCCCTCGCGCCGAATCCCCCAGCTTGCCATCCATGAGCTTCCTCTGCTGGGATTGCTGATCCTGGTTCTGCTCGGCACAGCAGCCATGACGGTGCTGGGGCTCGCCCGGCTTCGCAAAGCGCAAAGGCCTCTCGGCGCCGGGTAATCGGGCGCGGGTTCACTAGGGTGGAGGAAAGCCCTCAGGGAGGAACCCGCATGGAAGCTGCTGCCGCCGATCGGCACTATGACCTGGTCATCATCGGCACCGGGTCCGGGAACTCCATCCCGGGTCCGGAGTTCGAAGACCTGTCGATTGCGATCATCGAAGAAGCTTCATTCGGCGGCACCTGCCTCAATGCCGGCTGCATCCCGTCCAAAATGTACGTTCACGTTGCAGACACGGCCCTGGAAATTGCTGAGTCCGGGCGGTTGGGCGTCCTGGCTACGGTCAACTCAGTCGACTGGCCGGGCATCGTAAGCCGTATCTTCCAGACCCGCATCGATCCCATCGCCGCCGCTGGTGAGGAATATCGCCGCGGCCCCAGGACGCCAAAAATCGACGTCTATGACCAACACGCCGTCTTCATTGGAGAGCGCACACTGCGCACAGGCCAAGGAACACACGGGAAAACCATCTCCGGTGACCGGATCGTCGTCGCCGCCGGCTCCCGGCCCTCAGTCCCGGAAGTCATCGCCGCCTCGGGCGTGCGCTACCACACCAGCGAAGACATCATGCGGCTGCCCGCACAGCCCAGGTCCGTGGTGATCATCGGCGGGGGTTCCATCGCCATGGAATTCGCCCACGTCTTCGATGCCCTGGGCACCGACGTCACGATCATCGCCCGCTCGACGCTCCTGCGCCACCTCGACCAGGACCTCCACGACCGTTTCAACTCCTTGGCCGCAGAACGCTTCGACGTCAGGGCGGGGAGAACCACCGTGGGCGTCGAAGAGACAGACCACGGCGTAAAGGTCCGGCTCGACGACGGCTCGACCGCCACCGGCGAGGTACTGCTGGTAGCCACTGGACGGATCCCCAACGGGGACCGGCTGGACCTGTCTTTCGGCGGGATCGAGATGACAGAAGACGGACGCATCAAGGTGGACGAATACGGCCGCTCGACGTCGGCGCCAGGCGTCTGGGCCCTCGGCGACGTTTCGTCCCCCTACATGCTCAAACACGTAGCCAACGCCGAAATGCGCTCAGTCCGGCACAACCTGCTGAACCCCGGAAACCTGAGGAAGCTGCCGCACGACCACGTCCCCGCCGCCACGTTCACCCATCCCCAGATCGCCACCGTCGGCATGACCGAGGACCAGGCCCGCGAACACGGGCACAACGTGACAACCAAAGTCCAGCACTACGGGGACGTCGCCTACGGGTGGGCACTGGAAGACACCACCGGGATCTGCAAACTCATCGCGGACCGCAGCACCGGAAAACTCCTCGGCGCGCACTACATGGGCCCGCAAGCTTCCACCTTGATCCAACAGATGATCACCGTCCTCAGCTTCGACCTCGACGTGCGCGACTTCGCCTCCAAGCAATACTGGATCCACCCTGCGCTGCCCGAAGTCACCGAAAACGCCCTGCTCGGCCTCGAGTTCGACTAACCGGAATATTTTCGTGCCGGGCAAGCCCGGGACGTAGACTGCGACTATGCAGCTTTCAGGTCTTGCCCCAGATAATCTTGTCCGCCTGGATGCACCCCTACAGGATGGTGTGAAGCTGTGAGCGGGGGTCTGATTGCGCTGCTGGATGACGTCGCTGCACTGGCCCGCTTAGCCGCCGCCTCTGTAGATGATGTCGCCGCCGGCGCCGCGAAGGCCGGGGCGAAGGCCGCCGGCGTCGTCATTGACGATGCGGCCGTGACACCGCAGTACGTGTCCGGGGTGGACCCGTCCCGGGAACTGCCCATGATCCGCAGGATCTTCTGGGGGTCGCTGCGAAACAAACTGCTGATCATCCTGCCGGCCCTGCTGCTGATCAGCGCCTTCATACCGGGAATCATTCCTGTGATCCTCCTGCTCGGCGGCACCTACCTCTGCTACGAGGGCGCCGAGAAGGTCTGGCACAAGGTGCGGGGACATGCCGAAGCCGCCGACGCTCCGGCCCCGGACCGCGGGCCGGAAGCCGAGGCCAAAGTCACCCGTGGCGCCATCACCACCGACTTCATCCTTTCCTGCGAAATCATGGTCATCGCCCTGAACGAGGTCGCCGTCGAATCCCTCTGGGTTCGCGCCTTTATTTTGGTCGTCGTGGCCATCATCATCACCGTGGCCGTGTACGGGGCAGTGGCCCTCATCGTCAAAATGGACGACATCGGCCTCCACTTGACCAAGAGAGATGCCCCGGCCACCCAGCGAACCGGGCACCTGCTGGTCGCCGCAATGCCAAAAGTCCTCACCGTGATCACGGTGGTCGGAACGATCGCCATGCTCTGGGTTGGCGGACATATCTTGCTGCAAGCCAGCTACGACCTCGGCTGGCACCTGCCCTATGACCTGGTCCATAAACTCGAATCGCCCGTGGCTGAAATCCCCGCGATAGGCGGCGCCCTTGCGTGGCTGATCAACACTATGTGTTCGGCGATCCTGGGCATCCTCTGGGGTTCCGGCGTCATGGTCCTGGTGCAGGCCGTCCGGCGTGTACTGCCGTTCGGAAAGAAGAAAAGCACTTCGCACTAAGGACGGAAGCCGTAAGATCAGGCTGTGGCGGCACCTGTGGATGTTCTCGGCCCGATCCTGGAAATGATGACCTGGGTGGGCTTCGTTCCCGGCGTGCCCCTTCTCATCGCGGCGTGGATCATTGCCAAACGCCGGTGCCAGTGGGACTCGGTGGAAGCGACGACGTTCAGCGCCGGAGGATTCACCGGACTCCGCTGGAACCGCCCGGATGGGAGCGAACGGCAGGTGCTTCTTGAAGCCGTCCTGCCTGTGGACGGGCGGAACCCTGTCCAGGTTCACTACGACACCTGCCATCCGGCCCGCTGGTCCCTGACCCCTCCCCGGCCCGACCGGACCGTCCTGCTCCTGGGGCTGGTTCTCACTGCCGTTGGTTTGTTGAGCACGATTGGCGGCTTTGTGCTGCTGTTCTTCTAGATTTCGGAGAGCCTGCCGACGCCCGCTCGCATGTGGGGTGGTCGACCGGTACCGGCGAGTCGCATAATCGGTCCATGGGTGAGCGGCTGACCGTGGAACTGGAGGATATCGGGAGTACGTCCTGGTGGGCCGGGATCCTGACGGTCCTGACATCGCAGTACGGCAGCAGACTCCTCCGCTTTGTGGCCCGGTCCAATGGACGCTCCCTTTATACAAGCGACACGTTCACCTCACCGCGCTCCTACCGGGATGGTCCGCCGGAGGAGACATACTCGCCCGGCATGCGACAAGCCCTGGACCGGCTCCTCGAAGACCTCGCAAGGGACGGCTGGGAGCAAACAGGCAAAGGAGAGCATCCGTGGTCTCTTGTCTTCGAGCGGGGCCAAAGGCAGGGCCTGTGACGAAGGCTGGTGACGCACCCGTGGGCTTCCTCCCGCGGTGGATCATCATGGTGGCGGCAGGGGAAGCACTCGGATTCCTGATTCCAGCGAGCATGGGCGCTTGGCTGGGGTTGACCGGAGCCCCGGACACCGTGGTCTACCCGGCCATGATCGCCGCCGGCGCCTGTGAGGGTGCCTTGCTGGGGTACGGGCAGTGGCTGGGCTTCGGCCGCGGGGTGGTTTCGCGGGTTCCTTGGATCGTGGCCACCTCTGCCGGCGCCGCTGTTGCGTGGTCCCTTGGCATGTTCCCGGGCATCCAAGGGGGCTTGGACATCTCCTCACCGCCAACTCTCGCTCTGGTCACCGGTGGTGCGATGCTGTTGCTGGTGACAATTCCATCGCTGCAGTGGCTGGTTCTGCGCCGCGGCGGATCGCAAACCTTGCGCTGGATCCCGGTGAACGCCGGCGCCTGGGCAGCAGGCCTCCTCTGGACAATCGCACCATCGCCGATCGTGGATGAGCGTACGCCCGCCCCGCTCATGATCTCTGTGTACGCAGTGGCCGGGCTCCTCATGGCGGTCACCGTCGCAGCACTCACCGGACCAACGGCACGACGAATCGCGACAGGCCTGGCGCGGTAGAGATGTGCCGCCTATCGAGGGCAATGGACACGCGCGCGGCGCCGACCTCGCTTAAACAAAGCCGGCTGCACCGTTGCCTATGGCAAGTGTGCAGCCGGTTTGCATTCAAGGTCCTGCTTAGTCGAGCAGCAGCGCCGGTTCTTCCAGGATCGCTGCGACGTCAGCCATGAAGCGGGCCGACAAATCGCCGTCCACAACACGGTGGTCGAACGAACCGCCCAGAGTGGTGATCCAGCGGGGGATCACCTCACCGTCCAGTACCCACGGCTTCTGCTTGATGGTTCCGAAAGCAATGATGGCAACCTCGCCCGGGTTGATGATCGGGGTTCCCGTATCAATACCCAGCGCGCCGATGTTGGTGATGGTCAGGCTTCCGCCCTGCATTTCCGCTGGCTGGGTCTTGCCGGCACGTGCTTTGGTGGCCAGTTCGTTGAGCGCCAAGGCCAGTTCCTTGAGGGAGAGGTCCTGGGCGTCCTTGATGTTGGGCACCATGAGACCACGCGGGGTCGCTGCAGCGATGCCCAGGTTCATGAAGTGCTTGATCTGGATCTCGGCGCCGCCCTTGCCGTCAGTGTCGTCAACCCATGCCGCGTTCACGCTCGGGTTCCGGGCCGCTGCCCAGATGACGGCCTTGGCCAGGATGAGCAGCGGTGAAACCTTGATGCCCTCGAAGTCGCGGGAGGCCTTGAGCCGCTTCACGAACTCCATGGTCCGGCTGGCGTCGACATCCACAAAAATGCTCACATGCGGGGCAGAGAACGCTGAGTCCACCATCGCTTTGGCGGTTGCCTTGCGTACGCCCTTGACGGGTACGCGTTCGATTCTCTGCTCCTGCGGCTTCTTCGAGGCGCCCCAGAACGAATCGGCACCATCCAGCTCGGCATCGCGCTGTGCCTGGTAGCTGACCAAATCCTCCCTGGTCACTTCCCCGCGCTGGCCGGTGGCCACGACGTCGGCAAGGTCGATCCCCAGATCACGGGCGAATTTACGGACCGGCGGCTTCGCCAAGACCCTGTTCACCAGCCCCGTGATGGTTCCGCCGATCACGGCACCGCGCGAGGCCGCCGTTGGGGTTGTTCCCTGGACCGGAGCCGCTTGCTGGGAGGCCGGAGCAGCGGAAGGCACGACGGCGGGGGCCGGGTGCGGCCGCTGCGGCACCGACGGTACGGCTGCTTGGGCGGCGAGGGCAGCCTGGTGGTCCTGGACGGTTCCTTCCGGGCTCTCCGCGACGGGAACAGCCGCCGTTACCGAACGCTTGCGGGGACGGCGCTTGACGGCGTCCGCCTTCGGTCCGGAGCCAACCAAGGGGCCGCCGGCCGGTGCATCACCGCTGTCCGCCGGAAGCTTCCCGTACATGGGTCCGGCGTCCTGTACCGCGGACTGACCTGCGGATGGCTGGCTCTGGTTTGTTGAAGAGGCCGTTTCCCCACCCGCAGCAGGGGCTTGGGGCTGGGGAACTGCTTCGCCGGATTGGCCCTCGGAGACGGCCACGATGGGGGTCCCGACCTCCACGGTGATCCCTTCTTCCACCAAGAGCTCGGTGACCGTGCCGGCGTATGGAGAAGGCAGCTCAACGAGGGACTTGGCCGTCTCGATCTCGCAAAGGACATCGTTGATTGCCACAGTGTCGCCCGGCTTAACCTTCCACGCCACGACCTCGGCCTCGGTGAGGCCCTCGCCAACGTCCGGCAGGTTGAATTTCTTTACAGTCACAGTGGTCCTCGGTTTCCGTGCGCCCTCAGGAGGGGCTGGATCAGTGCAGGGTTAGTAGGCCAGGGAGCGGTCGAGCGCTTCGAGGATCTTGTCGATGTCCGGCAAGTAGTCCTCCTCAACCTTCGCCACCGGGTAGGGCATGTGGAATCCGCCCACGCGAATCACCGGGGCCTCCAGGTGCAGGAACGCCCGCTCGCTGATGCGGGCAGCGATCTCCCCGCCAATGCCGCCGAACGTCGGGGCTTCATGGGCCACGATGAGCCGGCCGGTCTTCTTGACGGAAGCCTCCACCGTGTCAAAGTCCACCGGGGAAATCGAACGCAGGTCCACTACCTCGATGCTTCGGCCATCCTCGGCTGCGGCGTTGGCGGCAGCCAGGGCAACGGGAACCAAGGGCCCGTACGCAACAATCGTGGCGTCCGTTCCCTCCCGGACTACGTGCGCCTTGAAGGGATCCTCCGACAGTCCGGCATCCTCCACATCAACGTCACCCTTGAGCCAGTAGCGGCGCTTCGGCTCGAAGAAAATCACCGGGTCCTGGCATTGGATCGCCTTCTGGATCATCCAGTAGGCGTCGTGCGGGTTGGACGGGGTAATGATGCGCAGGCCTGCAGTGTGCGCAAACAACGCTTCCGGAGACTCGGAGTGGTGCTCAATCGACCCGATTCCTCCGCCGTACGGGATCCGGATAACCACGGGCACCCTCAGCTTTCCCAAGCTGCGGGAATGGATCTTGGCCAACTGCGTGGTGATCTGGTTGAAGGCCGGGAAGACAAAGCCATCGAACTGGATCTCACACACTGGTGAGTAGCCGCGGAGTGCAAGTCCAATAGCTGTGCCCACGATTCCGGACTCGGCAAGCGGGCTGTCCACCACACGGTCCTCGCCGAATTCCTTGATGAGGCCGTCGGTAACCCGGTAGACGCCGCCCAGGTGTCCGATGTCCTCTCCCATGAGCAAGGACTTCGGATTGCTCTTCAGCGATGCGCGGAGGCCTTCGTTGATGGCCTTGGCGATGGTCATTGTTGCCATCAGTTGGATGCCTCCTCTTCGCTTTCAAACCCTGCCGAATACTCTTCGAACCACGCCAGTTCCTCCGCGATCAGCGGGTGCTGCTCTGCGTAGACGTTGGCGAAGGCGTCACGGATATCCGGAACCTCGAGGCCGTGGGTGGTGCTGCGGACGTACTTGGCAAGTTCGTCGCCGTCGGCTTTGACCTGTTCGAAGAAGGCGTCATCCGCGAGCCCTTCCGCGCGGAGGTACTTCTCCAGCCGCTCCAGCGGGTCCTTCTCCCGCCAGGCTGCTTCCTCGGCGGATTCCCGGTATTTGGTGGGATCGTCAGCGGTGGTGTGAGCGCCGACCCGATAGGTGTAGGCCTCGATCAGCACGGGGCCCCGGCCCTCTCTTGCATGTTCCAGCGCCCATTCAGTAACAGCGTGGACCGCAATCACGTCATTGCCGTCAACGCGTATGCCCGGGAAGCCGTATCCCTTGGCCCGGTTGGCGAGGGGAACTTTGGTCTGCACTTCAGTGGGCACCGAGATGGCCCAGTGGTTGTTTTGGCAGAAGAACACCACCGGGGCGTTATAGGAGGCTGCAAAAACCATGGATTCGTGGACGTCGCCCTCGGAGCTGGCGCCGTCACCGAAGTAGGCGATGACTGCCGCTTTGGGGTCAGCCGACTCCTGCGCTGCCTTCTGGTCCCGCTGGATGCCCATGGCGTAGCCAACGGCATGCAGGGTCTGGGCGGCGAGAACCAAGGTGTACAGATGGAAGTTGTTTTCGCGGGGATCCCAACCTCCATTGGAGACACCGCGGAACTGCCTGAGCAGCTCGGAGAGATCGACATTCCGGACCAGCGCGACACCGTGTTCGCGGTACGTGGGAAAAATGTAGTCCTGCGGCTGGCTCGCATGGCCCGAGCCGATCTGGGCAGCTTCCTGGCCCGTGAGCGGAACCCACAAAGCCAATTCACCTTGCCTTTGGAGGGCGGTGGCTTCCTGGTCGAAGCGACGGATCCGTGCCATGTCTGTGTAGAAGACGCGAAGCTTTTCCGGATCTATCCGCTTGGCGTAGTCCGAGAAGATGGAATCGGTGCCGAGCTGTCCGTCCGGGCCCAACAGCTGGACCATGTCTACAGCTTCTTCCGGCGCGACTGCCGCCGACGCCGCCGCCAGAGTCTGGTCAGCCCCGGAGGGCAGTTGTGTCGAGCCCATACAGTCTCCTTGCTAGCCCCCGCCGTTCGCAGTGGCAATTCTGTCGCTGGGATATATGCCCATTCAGGAATGCATTCCTGAATGGGCATATATTTTGGCTTTCGGTCCTTACTTTATAGGCAGTAGGTAGCGGTGGGACATTCGTTAACCGCTAGGAACCCTCCTGCGCCTTTGTATAACCTGCACAGAGCTGGAGGAATCTGCTGTTCGCTTCAACCTCGCCAATGCTTACCCGGACCCCCTCATCTCCGAAGGCGCGCACGGACAACGCCTGTTCCGCAGCCAACGCCGCAAACTCGCCACTGTTCGAACCCAGGTTCAGCCACACGAAGTTCCCTTGGGCATCCGGAACGAACCATCCGAGCTCCCTGAGCCCGTTGACAACGCGTTCACGTTCATCGACGAGGCTTTGTACCCTTTCCACAACCTGGTCGAAATTCTCCAAGGATGTGACCGCAGCGCGTTCCGCAATTTGCGAGACAGCAAAGGGAGTCGCCGTGACGCGCAGGTGTTGCGTCAGCAGCGGACCGGAAACGCTGTACCCGACGCGCAGACCGGCCAAACCGTGAGCCTTGGAGAACGTCCTCAGCACCACCACATTCGGGTATTTTCGGTAAAGCTTGATGCCGTCGACAGCTTCGGGGTCCCTGACGAACTCCTGATACGCCTCGTCGATGACCACCACGACGTTTGGCGGGACGGACTTGATGAATTGTTCCGTTTCCTCGGCGGTGAGGATCGGTCCCGTGGGATTGTTCGGCGTGCAGAGCAGAATGACTTTCGTGCGGACAGTAACAGCAGCAGCCATTGTCTCCAGGTCATGCCGCCCGTCCTTCAACAAAGGGATCTGGACGCTGGCCGCTCCCGCGAGGCCAACACAGATGGGGTAGGCCTCAAAGGAGCGCCACGCGTAGATCACTTCATCAGGCTTGCCATCGTCGTTTTGACCGGCGAAGGTGGCGAGGATCTGGTTGAGGGCGCCAAGACTGCCTGCCCCTGTGACGACGTCGTCAGCGGGTATGTCGAGGAACTTCGCCAGCGCATTGCGCAGCTTGGTGGCCAGCGGATCCGGGTAGCGGTTGATGTCCGACTGGTCCGCGATTGCCTGCAACACTGCAGGAATTGGGGGCAGCGGGTTTTCATTGGACGACAATTTGTAGCTGGTGAGGCCCTCAATCGCGGCAGGAGGTTTACCCGCCGCGTATTTGGGAAGCCTGCCCACGACCGGTCGAGGGAGTACGCCCTCCGGTACGTTGTCAGAATTAGTCATGGCTTCAAGCCTACTTGCAGGTCATCGACGGTGAAGCGCGATAGGCATTCGTTATTTATTGCCCGCAGCAGTGTCAACACAACGCGGTATGGAAGCATTAGGTGCATGGGTTCCTTCATTGTTCGAGTCATCATCAACGGACTGGCCCTGTGGGTTGCCAGTTGGCTTTTGACAGGCCTGGAGATTTCCACGGCAGCAACGGAGAAGGCGGCAGCAAATGCCGGACTTACCAATAGTGCCGACACGGTGGGAATCGTCCTCGCTTATCTCTTCATAGGACTGATTTTCGGCGTTGTGAATGCCGTGGTCAGGCCGTTGGTCAAGCTCCTGTCCCTCCCGGTGACGATCCTGACTCTCGGTCTCTTCACGATCGTGATCAACGCGGCGATGCTTTACCTCACCGCATGGCTCAGCAGTTTTACGCCGGTGCATCTGACCATCGATTCCTTCTTCTGGACAGCTATCCTCGCCTCGATCATCATCAGCGTGGTGAGCTTGGTTGCCGGTTTGATCCCCGGAACCCGCAACCGATAGAGCATTTCAGGGACGGCCTATCGAGGCCCGGATCCGGATCTTGACTCCGGGAGATGCGGGATCCGCAGGGCGGACCGTCCGTCAGGGGCAGGAACGGCGACCGGCGCGGGAGCCCGGACCAGCTTGAACCTGGAGACGGCCGCACCTGCACCGGAGCCAACTGCACCGGCAAATACAGCAGTAGACGCCACCAAGGACGGATCTTGACTGGCGGCTGCCAACTCGGCGCCTTCCGCATAATTGTCCAGGTCATGCCCCGGACCCAAGCCGGGGTCCTCTCCTTCAGGCACCCCAACGGGCTTTGTGAGCGTCACCGTAGTTCTGTCCCTTGTCTCGGGATTCGCCTTCCCTTCGCTGCCCGGCACCCAATCCTGGGCGTGCTCGAAGTGAAGCACCGTGATTCCCGGCTCGGGAATTATTTCCCCTGTGGGTGAGCCGGCCGTCAGCACGTACTTGAGGTCGAACTCCGCAAGAAATGCTTTGTTCTGGCTGAGGTTCATGGCATGGACTCCACCCTGGCTGTGCCCGACGGCCACAACGTGGTCTCCACGTGATGCTCCCGCTTCCCGAAGGGCCTCGGCAATGGCCGGCACCACGTATTGGGAGTCATACCCTATGGCCTCAGCAATGCCGGCCTCATCCAATGGGTTAGACCCGCCCATGTTCTCCTGTTCGGGTTCGGTGCCTGGAATCATCACCATCCACGACGGCGCGCCACCGTTGTCCGTCCGGATGACCTCGATTTCGCCGTCCCCACGGGCGTGAATCTCCTGAATCCGCCGGAGCGCCCACGCCATGGACGGATCCACGGACAGCGTCTCCTGGCTAACCGGCTCAATGCCGACAGTTCTGGGCTGCAGACCTGGAAAGACCTCGGGATTCAAGGTCTCGCGCACCGATTCCCTGGCGGTATGGCCCTCGGGAACGACCCTGTTGACTATCTCCTCCGTCACGTCGCGCCCCAACGGCCAGGACCACGTAAATTCGTCGACGCCGACGAAATGGGGCCGTGCCTGCCGTTCTTCCGCGGCTTCGTAGTCGCGGGCGCTGGCACGGACGTCGGCGCTGACTTCCACCAGTTGGCGGCGTACCCGTCCGACGTGTTGCCGGCCGGCTGCCACAGCATCCACGGCAGCGGAGCCGGTGGCAAGTGAATCGTAGAGATACGGCTCCAGCGCTTCTTGGATCCGCTGCGTTTCGTCCTCGATGCCGATCAGCTGTTGCACCAGTCCGTCCATCACCGCGACGCCGCTCAGAAGTTCTTCGAGCTGAAAAGAGATACCTCCGATTCCACCCCTGATTTTGAGGTATCCGTCCTGGGCCGGAGGAGTTGGCTGCGGTGCTGAACCGGCGCCAACAGGTGCTGCATCCGCCACTACTGATCCGCTTTCCGGGAGACACTGGCGCTTTGGGAGTGGCGAAGGATGGCAGCGGCAGCTGCCTCCAGGGACTCCCGCGCACGCTGGAGCTCCGAGGCATGAACTGCCACGGTTGCCCTGTAGGCGCGCCCCGCCGGTGATTGCCAGTCTTCCAACTGGGCCCGGCGCAGGGCGGCAAGTACAGTATCAGCCTGATCCACGCACGCGTTGGCCCGCCAAGCGAGCCTCTGGACTTCATGGCCGCGCGACGCGCACTCCAAGGGATCAAAGGCAGGCGGGGTGGCAGGAGGCATCAAGCCGACGCTCATAGTCCGTTACTCCATTTTGTTGTGGTGGTGATCTGTGGACTTGACGCTACGGAGCCGCTGCGGGGGTCCGGAAGCGGAAACAAGGGCTATGTGGAAAACGCCGTGGGCTTCCACAGAGGCGGTGTCACCAACTCGGGACCTCCCGCAGAACATGAAAGAATGGGCACCATGGCTGAATCCCCCCGCGTGTCCCTCGCTTCCGAACCCCTCGCCCTTGGTGCCCTTGATGGCCGCTACCGTGCCGCCGTCGCGCCCCTCGTCGATTACCTGTCCGAGGCGGCCCTGAACCGCGACCGCGTTCACGTCGAAGTTGAGTGGCTCATCCACCTCACCAGCCAGTCGGTACTCCCCGGCGCCGGACCCCTCTCCGACGAGCAGGTAGGCAAGCTCCGGGCCATCGTCACCGGTTTCAATGCCGCATCCGTCAACGAGCTGGCAGAGATCGAAGCCGTCACCGTGCACGACGTCAAGGCGGTCGAGTACTACATTGGCCGGCGCCTTCCCGAAATCGGGATTGAAAACCTTACCGCGATGGTGCACTTCGGTTGCACGTCCGAGGACATCAACAACCTCTCCTACGCTGTAGGCATCAAGGGTGCCGTGGAGGACGTCTGGCTTCCCAATGCCAAGGCTCTGGTGGAGCAGATCCAAGCCATGGCGGAAGCGAACCGTGAGGTTCCCATGCTGTCCCGCACGCATGGCCAGCCTGCCACGCCGACCACCCTCGGCAAGGAACTGGCCGTCATAGCGCACCGCCTGAACCGCCAGCTTGAGCGGATCGCCAAGACCCACTACCTGGGCAAGATCAACGGCGCCACGGGCACGTACGCTGCGCACGTCGCCTCCGTGCCCGGTGCTGACTGGGAAGCAGTCGCGAAGTCGTTCGTGGAGGGCCTGGGACTCACCTGGAACCCCTTGACCACGCAGATCGAAAGCCACGACTGGCAGGCCGAACTCTACGCGGATATTGCACGCTTCAACCGCATTCTCCACAACGTCTGCACGGACATCTGGAGCTACATCTCCATCGGATACTTCCGTCAGATTCCGGTTGCGGGAGCCACCGGCTCTTCAACGATGCCGCACAAGGTCAACCCGATCCGCTTCGAAAACGCAGAAGCCAACTTGGAGATCTCCAACGGCCTCCTTGACACCCTCGGGGCCACCTTGGTGACTTCCCGCTGGCAGCGCGACCTAACCGATTCCTCCTCGCAGCGCAACATCGGCGTCGCTTTCGGCCACTCCCTGCTCGCCATTTCCAACGTAGCCAAGGGCTTGAAGGCGCTTGACGTGGCAGAGGATGTGCTCGCTGCAGACCTGGACACAAACTGGGAAGTCCTGGGCGAAGCGATCCAGATGGTGATGCGCGCAGAAGCCATCGCCGGCGTTGAGGGCATGGAGAACCCGTACGAGCGTCTCAAGGACCTCACCCGCGGCCAGCGCGTGGATGCGGCGCGGATGCAGGAATTTGTTCAGGGCCTGGGGCTCTCTCCCGAGGCCGAAGCCCGTTTGCTGGCTCTCACCCCGGGCAAGTACACGGGTATCGCCAACAAGCTGGTGGATCACCTGAAGTAACTGGCAGTCAGGCGCCGAAGACGGCAGGGCCCGCGCCCCGTCGTCTTCGGTCCTAACGGCACCGAACACCGACACCTACACGTAAGGAGCGGAGCACCATGAAGCTCCTGTTGATCAGGCACGGACAAACCCCAGGCAACGTGGCAGGCCAGCTGGATACTGCGTTCCCGGGACCAGGGCTGACTGAACTCGGTGAACGGCAGGCCGCCGCGCTTCCCCAGGCCCTCAAGGACGAGTCCCTCGAGGGCCTGTATGTTTCCACCCTCCGGCGGACACAGCGCACGGCAGGAGAACTTGCCAGGAACACCGGCCTGGACCCGGAGATGCTGGATGGCGTGCATGAAATCGAAGCCGGCGCCTTGGAAACGAACACGGACCATGAGTCCCACCTGCGGTACATGGGTACGGTCTTTGCCTGGTCCGGCGGTGATCTGGACCTTCGGATGCCCGGCGCCTACACCGGGCACGACTTCTTTGCCCGGTTCGACGCTTCGGTCGAAAAAGTGCTGGCCAACGGACACTCGACGGCGGCAATCGTCAGTCACGGCGCCGCGATCCGTTGCTGGGCCGCTCGCAGGGCCGTGGACATCGACACCAATTTCGCTGAGAGGCATCCCCTGCCCAATACAGGGATCGTTGCGCTCGAAGGCGACCTGAAGACCGGCTGGCGCGTCCTCCACTGGGATCAAATGCCGGTGGGCGGACAGGCACTCGCGGACAGGACCGCCGAGGACCCCACGGGCGAGGCACTCTAACGCCCGGCTGAGCAAGCTCAAACCAGCTGGCATTAGTTGTTGTTCTGAGCCCTCCTGGCAACCACAAATGCGAGCTACTTGGGTAGCAGCAGTTCTCCCGGAACTAACGCGGAGGAAACACCGCGGTAACCACTCCTTCCTAGGATTAAGTCGCATCACCACCTCAGCGAAACGCAGCAAAGTGAGGCACACATGCAGACTAATCCCCGGCTCAACATCCGGCAGGTTGCCTGGTCGAACCCCGTTGGCGCCGACCTTCGGGCAGCACAGCAAGCAGAATTGGATGCGCGTTTCGGAAGCACGGACCACGAGCCCGGCCCTCCGCCGTCGGAAGCCGACACCGCAGTGTTCGTGGTGGCGTACGAGAAATGTTCCGGCCAGCCCCTCGGCTGCGGTGGACTCAGGATGCTGGATGACACCACGGCCGAAATCAAGCGGCTGTATGTAGTCCCGTACGCCCGGGGATCGAGGGTTGCCAGCTCCATCCTGGCTGCATTGGAAGCGCAGGCACACTCGAGGGGATTCAGCGTCATCACGGCCGAAGCCGGTTCTGCCCAGTCGGATGGGCGAAGTTTCTATGCAAGTTCCGGTTTTGAAGAGATCCCCAACTTCGGCCCCTATGTCGGCGCGGAGGAGTCGCACTGCTATTCCAAACGGATCGACTCCCACAGCGCCTCCCACACGGCCATGGCTTGAGCCGGGAACCCGGCCCGGCTGCCTAGCCAGACCACGCCCAAAGGAACAGCTCAGGGAACGCAACATCCAGCGTTCGATGCCGCTCTTCGATAATCTCGCTTTATGGAAAAAGCAGACATCACCTTCCGGACCCGCAAATGGGTTCGGCCCGAGGACCTCAACGCCAATGGCACGCTCTTTGGTGGCAGCCTGCTGAAGTGGATCGACGAAGAGGCCGCGATCTACGCCATTCTCCAGCTGGGCAATGGCCGGGCGGTCACCAAGTACATCTCGGAAATCAACTTTGTAAGTTCAGCTGTCCAGGGTGACCTGATCGAAATGGGCCTGACCGCCAAACGCTTCGGCCGGACCTCGCTGACCATGCGTGCTGAAGTGCGCAACATGATCACCCGCCAGAGCATCCTCACGATTGAGGAAATTGTGTTCGTCAACCTGGGACCGGACGGCCGCCCGCAGCCCCACGGCTACACCGAGATCACGTATGACCGCGACCGTATTCCCACCCACCACCTGACCAAGACCCTCGAAGAGGACTGAACCAGCCGCCGTCGAGCGTGAAGACCACTGGCTCAAACGGGTGCCGGCGGCCGCAGAAGTGCGGCCGCCGGCCTATATTTTCCGGCGACGGGAGTGAGTGCCGCCGGAACCTGTGGGGCGCCTTATGGGGGCGCCGGATGACAACGCCGGGTGTCAGCGCCGATCGAAGGTAAGGCCGCCGGGAACCTGGAAGGTTGGCATGAGTTCGAGCATGCCGACGTTGACGTGGCGCGGAGTCTCGATGGCGTAGTCCAGTGCGTTCACGATGTCGTCCGTGGTGAGCGATTCATAGCCTTCGTAGTAGGTCTTCCAGGCTTCTTCCATGGCCTCGGGAGTGCCGCCCATGTTCCGGCCGAAGATCTCGGTTTCCACCCGGCCGGGGCAGATCTCGGTGACGCGGATGCGCTTGCCCACGGTGTCGTTGCGGAGCTGGCGGGAGATCTGGTGCACCGCGGCTTTGGTGGCGTGGTAGACCGTGTGGCCGTAGAAGTTGTACACGCCGGCGATCGAGCTGATGTTGATCACGTGGCCGAGGTCGCGTTCCACCATGCCCGGCAGCACAAGTCGCGTGAGCTGGAGCAGTCCTCGCAGGTTCACGTCCACCAGTTCGTCAATGTCCTGCTCAGATGAGTCCAGGATGTTACCCGGGCGGGACACCCCGGCGCAGTTGACCAGGACATCCACGTTGAGGCCGCTGACAACGTCGGTGAGCGCGGCCGTGTCGGTCAGGTCCAGCACGTGCGGGACGGCTCCGGTGCGGTCGGCAAGTTCAGTCAGGCGGGCTTCGTTGCGGGCAACCGCGTGGACCGTCAGGCCGCGCTTGGCCAGGCGCTCGGCGATCGCCGCACCCATGCCGGTGGAAGCGCCGGTGACAAGGGCGGTGGTGTAGTCAGAAAAGGACATTGGTTCTCCAAAGGTGGGAAGGGGCGGACGCCGCCGTAGGGGCGACCGCCGAGGGGGTAGGGCCGTTCCCGGGCCCTACCCGGCGGAAAGAGGACTGCGCCTAGGCGTCGCGCAGGGGTTCGTGGGCGCGGTCCTTGACCGTGCTGACGGCGATGAGCGTGCCCAAGGCCGTGACCACTGCGTAGAAGGCCGGCATGTAGATGTTGTTCGTGCTGCTGATCAGCCACGTCATCAGCAGCGGTGCGGTGCCGCCGAACAGTGCCGAGGAAATGTTGTAACCCACGCCGTAGGCGGAGTAGCGGACCCGGGTGGGGAACAGTTCGACCAGCAGGATATGGATGACTGCGGTGTGTCCGGCAAAGATGACGGCCATAATGCAGGCACCGAGGATGGCCAGGCCCATCTCACCGGTGGCGATCAGCGCGTAGGACGGGATGCCCAGCACTGCCATGGCGATTGCCGAGCCCGCGATGACCTTCTTGCGGCCGAGCCTGTCGGACAGGGCACCCATGAACGGAATCGCGATGCAGATGACCACCAGGCTGCAGGCCGTGACGAGCAGAGCCTCGCCGATGGTGAAGTTCAACTGCTTACCCTTCAGGAACGTGGGCATGTAGGAGAAGAGGACGTAGTAGCCGGAGCCGTTCATCAGCGGAATGAAGAGGGCCAACAGCATGGCGCGGCGGTGGACCGGGCTGGCGAGGGCTTCCTTGAGGGGGTTCTTGGACAGACCGCCCTCTTCCTTGAGCTTCTCGAAGTTGGGGGTGTCGTTGATGGCCTTGCGGATGTACCAGCCGATGATGCCCATGGGGATGGCGACAAGGAAGGGGATTCGCCACGCGAAGGAACCAAAGCCGCCGCCGTCGATGGCTGCCTGGGTAAGCCACGGCGACATTGCGTAGGCAACCAGGGTGCCGGTGAGGAGTGCGGCGAATGAGGCGATCTGGGCGTATGACGTGATGACGCCGCGCTTGCCTTCAGGAGCGTGCTCAGCGAGGAAGGTCATGGCGCCGGCAGCTTCGCCGCCCACGGAGAAGCCCTGCACCAGGCGCAACAGCACCAACAAGATGGGCGCAGCGATGCCGATCGCTGCATACGGCGGCAGCAAACCAATACCGGCCGTGGCCACGCTGATCAGCATGATCACAAAGACAAGCAGCTTTTGCCTGCCGATCCTGTCCCCGAGGTAGCCGCAAACAATCGCGCCGAGCGGCCGGACGAAGAAGGACACGGCGTAGCCGGCGAACACGAACAACAGCGCATTGTCCGGGTTTCCGGGGGCGAGGAATACCAGGGCCAGTGTTCCCGCCATGAAGGCGAAAATGCCGTTGTCGTACAGTTCCACGAAGATGCCAACACAGCCTGCGGTGACAACCTTGCGGGTTTGGCGGCTGGTGAGCCGCTCACGCTGCCCGGGGGCAGCATTGGTGCTTGCGGTCATGACTTTTCCTTACTGAAATGAGCGTAGCAACGCCTTTGGGGTATTACGACAGGTTCTTTAGCTGCATGCCGCAACTGGTAGGTCCTGCCACTGGGGACGGCATCCGATGCCAAGGAGTCCGAAGACGGTGTTGACGGATTCGCGGAGGGTTTCCAGCTGTGCCCGCGAGCGTCGATGGGCGGCAGTTGCCTCCGCCACTGTGGTTTTCCGGAAGCGGACCTTGTCCCCCGGACGCGCCTGGGCCAGGACATCCAGTCCGGTGCTGGTGACCACGGCGAGCACTGGGTACCCGGCGGTCACGCCGCGCCCCCGGTGCAGGACCAGCAGTTCCTCCCGTGAAGGAACCTCGACGGCGCCAACCGGCACACCGCGGGAAAGCACCTCGCTGTTGGAGGTTCTTTCGGGAAGTTCCCCGCCAAGCCGCAGGCCGATGTGGTTGCTGCGTCCGCTGACGGTGTACTCGGAGGAGAAGAGCAGTTCGCCGGATTCACCGAACTCGGCAACGTCCGGCCCGTCGGTCACGTCGACCGCCAAGTCTGACCCCATGCCGGGCTTTTCAAGACCCAACCTGAAGAGGGGAAGGTCGAAGTAGGGCTGGCGGATGGGGCGTACGCTCTGCAGGGCAGCCAGGCTGCTCCCCTCTTTCAACTGCAGGCCGAAACCGACCACGGTATCCGGTGCCGCGCTCCCGAGCAGGGTTTCCGCCTCGACCGAGCCGTGGATCGCCATGTACGCCCGGAGGCCCCGATGGATTCCGCGGATGGAAACCGATTCGCCGGCGAGGACCGAAACGGGTTCCCATTGGCTCGCGGGTCGGCCGCCGACGGTCAGTGTCAGGGGTGCGCCCGTGACGGCGATCAACAGATCCGTGGTGGCCCTCATGCGGAAGTCCAATGCGGTGATCTCGATCAACGGCGCGTTATCAAGGTTTCCGGCCAGAATGTTGGCAGCACGGGCCGAGTACTGGTCCAAAGCGCCGTTGACCGGCAGGCCATAGCGGGGACCGCGTGTCCGGCCGAGGTCCGTGACAACGGAATTGCCCGGTTGCTGGATGAGAATCTCACCGCTCATGGCTGTGCCTCCCGTGCCAGCGGTTGCAGTTCCTGGCCGGCAAGGAGGGAAAACTCCTCGATGCCGATGCGGCGAAAGCGCAAGACGTCGCCAGGGGTGTAGGGAACCAGGGGCTCACGGCGGATGTTGAGGACTGACAGAGGAGTTTGGCCGATGACGCACCAGCCGCCAGGGGCGACCGCTGGAGCGATGACCGCTTGGCGGCCGGCAACTGAGACAGCGCCTGCAGGTACGCTCAGCCGGGGATCCTTCAAACGGGGAACCGGCTTAGGGAAAGCCGGACCGTCCATCATGGGGGAACCTGCGGGCGCTCCCAAGCAGCGGATGGTGTAGGTCTTTTCGGTGTGGAGCCGGATGACGTCCTCCGTGGAGATGCCCTGATGCTCGGCAACCTTCTCCAGGTCCGGGCCGAACTCACCGCCGTAAACCACGGGAACATCGAATTCCCTCGGGGCCGCAGCGGACCCGGCAGCGCGGGCCAGTTCACCCAGGCCGAGCCTGACGAAGGCGCGCATCTGGCCAGCGGATACCATCACCGGATCGAACTCCACCAGGACGGAATCATAGGTGGGCACGGCGGCACGCAGCCCTTCCGCTCCGCAGTCTTCCAGCCAGTCAGCGAGGCGGTGGACGGTCAGCCAGTTGTCGTCGCTGGTTCCGGAAATCGCCACTACACGGAGCGCGGAGTCCCCTGATTCGTAGATCTCCGTGGGAGCCACCGTCAGGACCGCCATGTCAGGCTGCCTTCCGCTTGGCGTCCATGACCTCAGCCAAGGGAGCAATTTGGACACCGGCTGCGACGAGCTCGGAACGAATCAAGCGGGCAAGTTCAACGGCGCCGGGGTTGTCCCCGTGCAGGAGGACGGTGTCAACGTTGATGTCCATGTCCACACCGCTGGCGCAGCGAAGCTTGCCTTCAACCACCATGCGGATGGTTCGATCAACAATCTCGCTGGGGTCGTGGAGTACCGCGCCGGGCTGGCTGCGGGGAACCAGCGTCCCGTCTTCCTGGTATGCGCGATCCACGATGCCGACGATCGCCACGTCCAGGCCGGCCGAACGTGCAGCTGATGCCAGTTCACCTTCCTGGGCAACCACAATCAGTTCCTTGTCCACTTGGGCTGCAGCCTCTGCCACGGCCGATGCATAGTCGGCACGGACAGCCACGAGGTTCCCCAGACGGCCGTGTGGTGCGATGTGGGTGACTTTGGTTCCGTTAAAAGCGGCAAACCCGCTCAAGGCACCCAATTGGTAGAGGACGTCGTTCTGGACTTCGTGGGCGCTGAGGCCCATGTCCCTGCGGCCAAAACCCCTCAGGTCGGGAAAGCTGGGGTGCGCACCGATACCCACCCCGCGGCGGACGCATTCAGCAACGGTGGCTGCCATGATGTCAGGATCACCGGCATGGAACCCGCAAGCGATGTTGGCGCTTGAAACGATCTCCAGAAGTTCGGAATCGTCGCCAATGGTGTACGCGCCAAATCCTTCTCCGAGATCCGCAACAAGATCAATCATCGGGTTCACGTGCTTCTCTTTCCGTGGGTATAACTTATGAATTTCCGAAAAAGGACAAAAACCCATAAGGACTCATATTGCATTTCCGGGGAGCGTGGCTGACTTTCGGGTAATTCGAAACCTTCGCCAGAAGTTCTACCAAAAGTCTCGCACCCAGCCACAGCCCCGCACAAAGACCTAATAACTATCCCGTAATAGCTCTGCGTTATGACGTGTAACACCCGGTCCTGTGACGCGGCTCCCGGCAGTTGCCGGCGCGGGTGTGGATATATTTGAACGACCAGAAAGGTGGATCCATGGACACGCGGAAGCTCTCATACTTCGTCCAGATTGTTGACTCGGGGAGCATCACCAAGGCTGCGGCGGCCCTCCATGTAGCCCAGCCGGCTCTCAGCCAGCAGGTATCGTCCCTCGAGAATGAGCTGAAGCAGCGCCTGCTGATCCGCAGCAAGCAGGGCGTGCAGCCGACCGCCGCGGGCCATACCCTGTACCGGCATGCGCAGTCCATCCTTCGTCTGGTGGAGCAGGCGCGGCAAGATGTGGCTACATCGGGCGCAGCTCCCTCAGGCCGGGTGTCCATCGCGATCGCCCCCTACAGCATGGCGTCCAGCCTGACTCCCCGGATCATCAGCGAGGTCAGCCGCCGGTACCCGGACATCGTGGTTCACCTGACCGAAATCTTCGGTGGCGTCCTGAGCGAAGCCATTAAGAACGGGCGCCTGGACATGGCGTTGATCTACGAACCGGGCAAGATCCGCGGCGTCCAGTTCACCACCATGATCGTCGAGGACCTCCATCTGGTGGTGCATCCGGATGTGGACGTCAGCCAGGGCCGGGACACCGTGACGCTAGCAGAGGCGAGCACTGTGGGGCTCTTTCTCCCGGAGAAGAACCACACCCTTCGTCAACTGATCGAGAAGGGCCTGGCTGAACAGGACCTGCCGTTGAAGCTGGTGGGAGAGGTTGAATCCGTTCCGTCGTTGACGAGGCTCATCCAAGCCAATTTGGGAGGCACAGTCCTGCCGAAGTCTGCTGCCGATGCGCTCTTCCCCGATCAGGACTTCCAAGTGCTGCGCATCGTGGAGCCGGCCTTGCAGAGCAAGATCGCGCTGTGCACACCGGACCACGAGCCCCTGTCCGAGGCCGCCTCCGCAGTGCTGCTGGTAGTCAAGGAAATGCTCCACCAACAGCTGATCTCCAAGTACGGGACAGACCCCGTCCAACTGCCCGGGCATCCATAAAAAAGCCTTATCCAGCCAGACATCTTTGGTCTTATTCAAATCCGTTTCAAGTTCCTAACATCGAATTAAGAACAAATTCGATACCAGCCCGGGCTACCGGGCCCATTCAAAGGATAAAACGGTGAAAAAGATCAGCACCCTGGGATGGGTATCCAATCCAACGCACGGAGCAGCCACAGCCCGCACCGGATTCCACTGCCCTCGAAATGGTTTCTGGCGCCCGGTGGGCGGAATCGGTGAACCTCTGTTTGTCTTTGAGGGCAGCCTGATGCCCCCGCACGGCGGCAACAGCATCGAATGGCACCTTGTGGACACCCGTCCCGGCCACTCCGGACTCGACTAGAGCCCAGGCGGCCGGCACGCAGGGCACAGACGGCAGGCAACTACGGCGCCACGACCCGCAACTATGCGGGCGGGCGCCTTTCTGCTGCCCGGCACGCAGGACACCCAAGCCAACCGCCCGCTGCCCGGCACCTCGCGCACCCAAACCGGCCGCCCGCCGTCGTACATCCAACGACGAAAGGACCGGCCGCTTCCAAGGAATGCGGCCGGTCCGTTGCGCTGAGGCGACCAGTGCTGTGGCGACTAGCGCTGAGGTGACTAGTCCTCCACCAGAAGGCCCTTCTGCTTGAGCTTCTCGGTGAGACCGCAGAGCTCAATGGTGTTGCCGCCGTCGTGGTAAAGCTTGATGAGCTCACGCTCGTGGTCATCACGGGCCTGGGACAGGGCGATGACTTCCTCGGCCTCTTCCCGGCGGACCACCACCACGCCGTCGGCGTCACCGCGCAGGATGTCGCCGGGGTATATGATTTCGTCGCCGAAAACCAGCGGGTGGTTGATGGGACCGAGCGTCTCCTTCACGGTGCCCTTGATGCAGACGCTACCGGAGAACACCGGCAAACCAAGTTCGATCAGGTCCTGGGTGTCACGGACGCCGGAGTCGGTGACCATGGCCGCGATGCCCTTGGCCTTCATGGCATTGCCAAGCACATCACCGAACGTGCCCGCCTCGGCCATCTCCTGTGCGCCGACCAGCACGACGTCCCCTGCCTGGGCGTAGTGGATGGCCACTTGCAGCATCAGGTTGTCCTGCGGAGCGCACGCGACAGTGACGGCCGGGCCGCAGAAGGACATGGAGCGGTCGATCGGTTTGATGCGGGAGCTCAGCGCACCGCGGCGGCCCTGGGCCTCGTGGATGGTCGCCGACGAGAACTTGGCCAGGCGGGCTACGACGTCCGCTTCGGGACGCTCGAACTTGGTTTTGACGTGGATCATGGTGTGTTCCTTAGTTTCTAGTTCAGTGCGTTCACGGCGTCGCGGATGGAGTCCACGCCCGCGTTGATGGTCTCCAGCGAGGTGGCGAAGGAGATCCGGAAGTAGGGGCCCAGGCCGTAAGCCGAGCCTTGGATCACCGCCACGCGCGCGGCGTCCAGCAGGTAGAGGGTGAAGTCCTGGTCGTTGGCGATCACGCGGCCGTCAGGGGCGGTCTTGCCGATCACCCCGGCGCAGTTCACGTAGGCGTAGAAGGCGCCCTCCGCGGGAGAGACGGACAAGCCGTTGATGGCATTCAAACCCTCGACGGCGGCATCGCGGCGTTTGCGGTAGACCTCCACGCTGTCCCGGACGAAGGACTGGTCCCCGTTCAATGCGGCGACCGCGGCCGCCTGGCTGATGGACGACGGGCAGGAAGAGGTCTGCGACTGGAGTTTGTTCATCGCTGCGATCAGCGGCGCAGGGCCAACACCGTAGCCGAGGCGCCAGCCTGTCATGGCATAGGCCTTGGAAACGCCGTTCACCAACAGGATGCGGTCCTTCAAAGCCGGCGCAGCAGTGACCAGGCTGGTGACCCGGCCTTGACCGAAGTAGACCTCATCGTAGATCTCGTCGGTGAGGATAAAGACGTGCGGGTTCTCTTCGAGGACCGCGCCGATGGCCTGGAGTTCCTCACGGGAGTAGACAGCGCCGGTCGGGTTGGACGGAGCATTGAGGATGAGCCACTTGGTCTTGGGCGTGATTGCCTTGGCGAGCGCCCACGGAGTGAGCTTGAAGCCTTCTTCCTCCGTGGTCTCGACGATAACCGGGGTGCCGTCGTTGGCAAGGACCATATCCGGGTAGGACACCCAGTACGGCGCCGGGACGATGACCTCGTCACCCGCGTTGAGGGAAGCCATCAGCGCGACATACAGAACCTGCTTGGCGCCGCCACCGATCGTCAGCTGGTTGGCCCCGTACGAGTGGCTGGTGTCCCGCTCGATTTTGCCGAGGATCGCCGCCTGCAATTCGGGGGTGCCGGTAACCGAGGTGTACTTGGTTTCGCCCCTGTTAATGGCTTCAATGGCGGCAGCCTTGATGTGGTCCGGGGTGTCGAAATCCGGCTCACCTACCGTGAGGTCGATGATCTGGACGCCTTCGGCTTTCAGTTCGCGCACACGGGCGGCCGCAGCGACGCTGGCTGAGGCCTTGATGCGGGTAACCCTCGACGCCGGCAGGAACTCGGACATGTCTCCTCCAGGAATGTGAAACTCAGGACGCGCGGATTCGCGTATCTCCTGTTTCGAGACTAGGTACTCGCGGGGTTCTCTGGATAAGACCTAATGTGCGTGGATTCATAAGGGGGACTTATGACGGTCTCCTCGAAGACGCCTGTTTCGGTGCCTGTTCCGGCGGTACGGGCTTCTTCCATGCGCTTTGCTTATGGGTTCACTTGGTATTGGTATTTCCGCGCACCCAGCATCCCTGCCTACATTCGACAGGTCACCGGAGCCCACCCGTCGCAAGGAGAACCCTCATGCCGACCCCGACCATGGCCGGACAGCCGCGCCGCGCCGACCAGCAGGTCAAAGGCCGTTCAGCAACGGGACGGTACACGTACCGCGCAGGCTCCCCCGCGCGAACATCGTCGAACGCCAATGCCGGGCACGCCAAGCTGGTTCACGCACTCGGAGTCCACCGCCAGCTCCTCTCCCACGCCGCCAGTTCCATCAGGACACTGACCTCTGCACGGAATGAGTTGATTGCCCAGGCCGTGGAGGACGGAATATCAATTGCCACTATTGCTGCGGTCATCAGGGAGAACGCCAGGTCTGTCCGTACCATCGCTTTGGCCTATGACGACCTCCACCTGAGCGGGGTCCCCCGCAAACTACAGCTGGAAGCCTTGAAGGCAAAGAACGACGCCCTCAAGGAAGCCGAGCGGCACCGGAACGTTATCCTGGAACGCCGGGAAGCACTGATCTCCATCGCCCTGCGCACCCAGGCCTGCGACGAGTTGGAGCTTGCGTCCCTGACAGGCCTGACGCCGGACCACATTCGCCGTTCCGGCCGCAGCGTAGGACGCCCTGCCTGACCCGGAGGCGTTGAACGCCGGGCGTGCGGCGGGTACAACGGATAAATGAGCGACGTGAATTCATGGATGGACCTGTACGTACGTGCCTGGAGCTCCAACGAGCCCGATGACATCCGGGCCCTTTTCACCGAGGACGCCATCTACAACACCCGCCCGCACGACACCAACGCCTGGCGGGGACATGATGCGATCGTCAGGGAATGGTCCGGCGACTCATCTGACAAGCCCGAAGACTGGACCTTCGAATGGACGCTCCTTGGCCGCGACGGAGATACCGCCTTCGTCCAAGGCGTCACCACCTACCTCAACGGCGACCCGACCTACGACAACCTGTGGGTCCTCCGTTTCGCCAAGGACGGAAGGGTCCGCGAGTTCACGGAGTGGTACATGGCACGCAAATCCGGCTAGCTAGACGCGCAGGTGCAGATTTTGCTGCATCATTCGCATGGTCAAAGCTGAAACCGCGTCAAACACAGGGCCGCCGTCCGCGGGGACGAGGATGATCCAGCAAAAAGTGTTCATCTTGGGCGCAGCCTCCCGTAGGGTACCGGCATGGACATCATCCTGGTTCCCGGTTTCTGGTTGGACGCATCGTCGTGGGATGAGGTGATCCCCGCCCTCGAGGGCGCCGGCCACGCCGTCCGCGCCCTCACGCTTCCTGGCTTGGAATCGGCCGATGCACCTCGCGCGAACATCGGCCTGCGGACCCACATCGACGCCGTCGTCCGGACCGTAGACTCCCTGGACGGCAAGGTGGTCCTGGTGGGGCACTCCGGGGGCGGCGCCATCATCCACGCCGTGGTGGACGCAAGGCCCGACCGTGTTGTCCGCGCAATCTACGTGGACAGCGGGCCTCTGGGCGAAGGCGGAGTCATCAACGACGACTTGCCTGCCGAAGGCGACGACATTCCGCTCCCGCCCTGGGAAGGGTTCGAGGAAGCTGACCTGACCGATCTGGACGAAGACCTCCGTACAGCGTTCCGGGCGCGCGCCATTCCCCAACCAAAGGGGGTCGCAATCGAACAGCAGCACCTGCATGACGTGCGTCGTTACGAGGTTCCTGCCACCGTCATCGCCTGCGAGTTTCCATCATCCCTGCTCAACGAGATGATGGACGCAGGGCATCCGTTCACGGAGGAGCTCGCCCGCATAAAGCACGTGGAACTCATCGACCTACCCACCGGACATTGGCCCCAATTCACCAAGCCGGCCGAACTGGGGAAAGCGATCCTCACGGCAGTTGAGCGGGCAGCCTAAGCGATCAAGGCTTGGGCCGGGTGTTGGTTGCAGGTCCCTCGGGTGCTGCGCCGCCTTCGTCCGTCCAGTCGCTTCCGGTGGTGTCATCGAGCGCTGGATCGGAGACGACGTCACCTTTGACCGTTGACTTCGTGGCAGGACGGTCCTCCGGACCGTTTGCTTCGTCACCCTTTCCGTCCCGGGTGCCGGGCAGGAAGGCCTCGGCCTTTTCCACCAGTTTCTTTCCCGTCGCGTAGAGGTTGTCCACGATCTCCGGAACAGATTCTTGGACCGTCTCGGCCACATGGTGCACGTTTTCCTGGACCTCGGGGTTCTTCAGTACCTTCTCCGAACCGCCACGAAGGCGACGGTACACCTCCGGCCAGGACTTTGATCCCCAGATGTACCCCACCGCGACACCAGCGGCGAACATTACTTTCCCTTTCATGGGACCACTCCTTTCGACGTGCAATTTCCTATGACACTAGCGGGTGTATATCTGCAGTGTCACGCCGGTTTCCGTTGCAGAACCCGGGGAGTGGAGTTAATGGCCATTTGCTGAATTGAAACATTCGACTAAACTTTGTTGCCAACCAGCGGAATCACCGCAGGCAATTGAAACATCGCAACCCGAGGAGTTAAAACCATGGGACTGGATGACAAGATCAAGAACGCCGCCGAAAACCTGGGGGGCAAGGCCAAGGAAAAGACCGGCGAGGCAACCGGAGACCGGGACCTCCAGGCCGAGGGTGCAGGCGACCAGGCCTCTGCCAACATCAAGCAGGCGGGCGAGAAGTTGAAGGACGCGGCCAGGGACGCCTTCGGCAAGAAATAGGCTGTCACACCCCGGGAACCGGGGCTTCACCGTCCACTGCCGGACCGCAGAGACCATGCACCACGGGGCTTCGCAACAAAATAGTCAGGTTACTTGCTGTTTTTTCCGGGAGCGGCTAGCGTTGCAAGTGTAGTCCCGTGGTGGACCAGTCGACAGGAGTGCTCTTTGGTTGGGTTTCTAGATTTACAGTAATTCTCACGCCACTCCATTCCCCCATATGTCCGGGGCGAGAAGGAGGTCTTTCTTCCACGCCCGGATGTTTGATTTCCCGACCCGATGAACTGAACCGCTTCGCAGAGTTCATGGAATCTCCATCAACAAGAAAGTAGGAGCAAAAATGGGTTTCTTTGGTTTTCTTCTCCTAGGCCTTTTGGCAGGCGCAATTGCCAAGCTTATTCTTCCCGGACGCCAAGGCGGCGGCTGGCTGGTGACCCTGCTTCTGGGCGTAGTTGGCGCCCTGTTGGGTGGCTGGATCGGCGGCCTGATCTTCGGTGAGGGACTCACCGAATTCTTCGCCATCCGCACATGGCTTCTGGCTATCGGCGGCTCGATCCTCGTGCTGCTGGTCTACGGCCTGGTAACCGGACGTCGCACGCACCGGACGCACCATGGCTAACGGAACCACACCGAACTCCGACCCGGAAGACATGGAAGGCCAGTACTCGGAGGGTAACTACGGGGACGCGGGAGCATCACCCGAAGCCCTCAAAGAGGACGCCGGCGGCGATTACACGGCGGGTGATTACGCGGAAAAGACCGTCCCGTCTGCGGATGCGGAGCTTGACGAGCGGAACACCGAAGACACCCCGGAGGATCGCCCCTTCTCCTCCGAGCCGGATGACGAAGCTGCAGGCACGGGTCACACCTAGCGCTGACCCTGACAAAAACTGAATAAACAAGAACCCGGACGCACCAGGGGAGCGTCCGGGTTCTTGCTGTGCCTGACATTTTCGGGCACGGATAGTCGGGACGGAGCCCCAACCGGCGCCGTAGGGTGATTTTCGGAAGGGAGGATCCCATGCACGAATGGAACAGGGCTATCGAGCTCATCGAGCAGGACTTGGCTGCCGCCGTCGATATGAAGGCTGTGGCGAGGACCGCCCTCACATCCGAGTATCACTTCAGGCGGATGTTCGCGTCCTTGGCCGGGATGCCCGTCTCGGAATACGTGCGCCGACGGCGCCTGACTGCTGCCACCGCTGAAATCATCGCGGGCGCCGGTGTGCTCGATGTTGCCGTCCGGTACGGTTACGGATCCGCCGAGGCATTCAGCCGCGCCTTCAAGGCGTACCACGGGTTGACGCCTTCCGACGCCCGGCGTCCCAACGCCGTCCTCCGTTCCCAACCTCAGTTGAGGTTCCACCTCCGCATCGAAGGGAACATAGACATGAAGCACCGCATAGTGAACAAAGCCGCCTTTCGGCTGGTCGGCCGGAAGGCCAGAGTTCCGCTCGTCCATGAAGGGCCCAATCCGGCCATCATTGAATTCCAGCGCAGCATCGACCCTGGCGTCACCAGGCGCCTGCTGGAACTGGTGGACACTGAGCCGACAGGCCCGGTCTCCGTGACAGTCAACATCGAGGAGTCCCGCAGCGAAGGCAGTGAACTGGACTATTGGCATGCCGTGGCCACCACGGGGCCGGCACCCGAGGGGTTTGACGTCCTCGAGGTACCGGCCGGGCAGTGGGTTGTTTTCGAAACCGAGGGAAAATTTCCCGAAGTCCTGCAGCGCATGTGGGCCGACGCAGCAACGGAATGGTTCCCTGCCAACCCGTACCGATGGGCCCCGGGTCCGGAGCTCTTGAGCGTCAAGGCCCAGCCCGGCGGTACCCATGGCAGCGGGCAGTTGTGGATCCCCGTGGAACCGGAAGGGCAGCCCGCCTAGAACAACGCGAGGACTTCCTCCAAGGGAAGCACCCGCTGCCTGTACTCCCGCGTGAGAATCCGCAACACGGCTTCGGCGGCTTCGGCGTTCTCCGTGGCGATGGCATCTGCGGCATAGATGACGCGGATGTTGTGGGCAAAGGCGTCGGCCGCCGTCTGCGCGATGCAGTTATGCGCGGAAACTCCCGCCAGGACCACGGTGTCCACCTCCCAGTTCCGCAGGCGCATCCACAGGTCTGTTCCCATGAAGGCGCTGTCGCGGGTCTTGACCATCTGGGGGAAGTCGGTTGTGAGCAGGCCGGGAACAAACTCGGCCTGCTCACTGCCCCGGAAAATAAAGCCCTGATCGTCGTCGAGCATGTTCAGGCTCCACGTCGATTTGTCCTGCTCATGCTCGGTTCCAATGAGGAGAACTTTGGCTCCCGCCTCCCGCGCCCCGCTGGTCAGTGAGTTGCAGGCAGCCACAACTTCCTCGCGTCTCTGCTTGAGGGCAGGGTCCTCGAAGAAGGCGTTTTGCATGTCAATTACCAGAACAGCGATCATCAGCGCAGTGGCACCTCTCTTGTCGTGGAGTTAAAGGCCCTTGCCGCCCGTGACGGGAAGCACGGCACCTGAAATGTAGGAACCCTCGTCGGAAGCGAGCAGAACGTATGCCGGGGCAAGCTCAGCGGGTTGTCCCGCGCGGCCCAGCGGGGTGTCCTGCCCGAACGACGGGAGCTTGTCCGGCCACTCGGTCGCCGGGATCAAAGGCGTCCAGATGGGACCCGGGGCAACAGCGTTGACGCGGATTCCCTTGGGGCCGAGTTCCTGTGCCATCGCTTTGGTGAAGGCCACCTGCGCCGCCTTGGTCATGGCGTAGTCCACCAGCTGAGCAGACGGGTTAAAGGCCTGGATGGAGGCGGTGACGATGATCGAGTCCCCCGGACGCAGATGCGGAATGGCCGCCTGCGCGGTCCACATCAGGGAGTAAAGGTTGGTCTTGAAGACCCTGTCGAACTCCTCCGTCGGTATGGTCTCAAGCCCCTCGCGGTTCTTCTGGTAGGCCGCGTTAAGGACCACGATGTTGAGCCCGCCGAATTCCTGGACTGTACGTTCCACGATCTCGGTTGCGAATCCTTCGTCACGCGAATCTCCGGGGAGCAGGAGTGCCCGCGCGCCGCACTCACGGATCCATTCCGCCGTCGAACGCGCATCCTCCTCCTCCGGAAGGTAACTGATGGCGACGTTGGCACCCTCTCGCGCGTAGGCGATGGCCACCGCCGCGCCGATGCCGGAGTCACCGCCGGTGATCAACGCCGTCTTGCCTTCAAGCCGGCCGTGGCCGACGTAGCTGGACTCACCGTGATCGGGCTGGGGCTCCAGGGGTTTGGTGAGGCCCGGTTGCTTCTGCTCCTGCTGCGGAAACTCCCCGGAGTGATACCCGCTGCGAGGGTCCTTCGGCGGAGCCGTGAGCTTGTGGTTTCCCTGCTGTTCCGGATCGCTTTGTGTCATGGTCCTGCCCCTTCAGAATCGGTTCACTGGTGCGCGACGCTTCACGTCCCACCCGGCTTGTACCCAGGGTGCCGCACTATGAAACTGCGGCTAGGTCCTCATGGTCTTTGCCTTGACCATGAGGAACAGGCCATACGCAATCAGGCCCGCGGCCACGGCGGCAAGGAGGTACGGTCCGTAGGGCTGTTCCTTGAGGGCCTTAAGGCTGCCGTCTAACCCGGTTGACTGCTCGGGCCGGGCGGTAACAGTAGCGATGACCACAAGCAGTCCCACAAGAAGGAGCGCGAACCCCTTGGCGACGTATCCCACCGTTCCCACGGCTACTTGGAATTTCCGTGGTCCTTCGTGCGGCGAAAGGACAAGGTCCTTCTTGAACGACCTCGTGAAACCACGCACCGCGAACACAATGCCGGTGACCATGACGCCGGCTCCCGCAGCTATCAGAAACGCGACGCCCCAGGGAGATTGCATGAGGGTGGCGGTGAGGTCACTGCTGGATTGACGGCTGTTGCGCGCCTGCCCAACGACGAAGGACATGATGGTCACGGCCACAAAAGCGAAGACCGCCGCTTGGCCTGCCTCGGAAAGGCGCTTGGAGAGCTTGGGATGGGACTGGTTGCGGTGGCCGAAGATAGCGTTGGACAACTGCCATAGAGCCAAGGCCGCGCAGGCAGCGAAACAGACCCAGAGCAGCAACGGGCCGAAGGGTTGGGCGGCCAATTCGGCGATGGCACCGGAAACATCCGCTTCGCCGCTGCTTCCAAAGGCCAAGCGCGCGGCGATGACACCGATCAGCACGTGAAGCAACCCGCTCACAGCGAATCCGGACCGCGCCGCAATTTCAAAGGGCCGCGAGTTCGAGGCTTCCTCGGCTGCGTCTGCGGCCTTCCGCATCTCTTCTTTGATGACAAGCCTCCTGATGACTTAGGACTTGAACACCATGGTGCCACCGGAAGCGTGCCGGGGCCACGTGAGTGGTGGCTAGTAGCCGCAGACCGACTGGGGCCAAATGCTCCGGAGGCCGACGCCCAGGGGATTGAACTGCTCGCGGATCGAGGTGACTGCGCGGTCTTGGCCATCCACTGGGGCGTGCGTTCCGCCGGCAAGCTGTGCGGCATCCGTGCTTGATGAAGTGACGGTGATCTGGTCGGGCATTTCGGCAGTCCTTCCGGCAGGTTCCGCCAGCTCCTCGGCTGACACTTCAACCATCGGACGGGGTCCTCAAGAACGACGCCGGGTCATCTCAAGATTCGCTCAAGATCGCGGAAGGCCCGACGGCGGCCGGCCGCCTGGGTGCGCGGCCGCCGTCGAGCCTCACTCACCGGCTACCACATCGCGTTGTGAAGCGGCGTGACGGTGAGGCTTTCGAGTCGGGCAGTCCCTCCCTCCGAAAACAGGGACAATGTGTTCGCGCCCGCTGCCGGAAACACTTGGTCGGTCAGCGTAGCCAGACCGTCCTGCGCGAAGACCTCCACGGATGCCCTGTCCACATAGAGCCGCAGCCGAAGCCTGCCGTTGATCAGCTGGACGGGTACGTCATCCACAGAGGCGAAGGCCGGATGGAAACCTTCGTTGCCGGAGGCCGTCCTGTCGATGAAAACGCGACCCGAACTTGTTGCGTAACCAACTTTGGTGGCCTCAGTTGAATTACCCAGGACCTTCAGCCCGAACGCCGATGCCGTCCCCGGGGAGAACTCCGCATCCACCTGCACCACGTCCCCTGAAACGGGAAGGGTGCTGGTCCCCGGAGCGATGTCCTGCGCGGATGCGGTGTAGGCGGCACCTGTGTTCTTCAACGCGTCCACCTCCTGGACCACTTTCTGCGTGAGTCGCGGTCCCTGGGCGGTTTGGGTGAGCTGGACTTCGCGGGGCAACGCCATGGTTCCCCGCCACGTGCTTGTTGGCGTGGACTGCCCGTAGTCCCAGTTGTTCATCCAGCCCACCATGATCCGTTTGCCGTCGGGGGCGTTACTGAAGGAAACGGCTGCGTAGTAGTCCCGGCCCCAGTCCAACCAGTCGTGCTGTTCCGGCCGCGTGATGTCAGAGGCTACGAACTCGTCCGCGAGGATGTGGCCCCAACCGCCACGGTTGTTGTCGACGATCCGGATGGTTGCCTCGCTTCCTTTGTAGGCGCTGACGTCCCAGGCCTTCCATTCCAGATGTTCGGAATTGGAACCGGTGGTGGTTCGAACGGCCTGTCCGTTGACCATGAGATTTACGGTGGTTTCACTGCTTCGCGGTTTTGCCGGCTCCGAACCGAGGACCATGTTGTCCAACGTCAGGTGGCCCCATGCCCCTGTGGCGTTGTCCACAATCCGGATGCGGGCTATTTGACCGTAGTACGGGGTTACATCCCAGTTCTTCCAGTTCATGTCACCCGAATTGCTGCCCGTGGTGCTTCGCACGGGCACGCCGTTGACCAGGAGTTCCACTTGGAGTTGGCCGTCCGTCCGGTTGCCGCCGCCCAGGAGGAACCCGATATTGGTGTTGGTGAGGTAGAACTCCGGGGACGTGATTGTTCCGGTGTTGTTGTCAGCGTTGGGGCCGCCCTCGAACGTGTTGATGCGTTTGCCGATCGCGTACTCACCGCCAACGGTTGACGGGTTTCTGGCTGCCTCAAAGTCTCCGGTCAGCTGCCAACCGGCCGCACTCAGGGTTCCCGGGTAATCGAAGCCGTCGAACAGGAGGTACCCGGGGGGTGGCGTGTTGCCGGGTTGCTCCCCTGCCTGCCGCGGGTGGTTTCCACCACCGGCAAGGAAATTGATGTAGTCCTTGCTGATCGTGAACGGCGCGGATTCCAAGGTGCCCGTTGGGACATCTCCCCCGTTGAAGCCGTTCACCAGGCCGGCACCGATCGACCCGGTAACTGTTTGCTGACCTGCCAGAGTTCCGCCGGGCGGGGCTGTCCCCCACGGACCGCCGGGATTGGCGGGATCGTTGCTCACGTTCCATCCGCTGTAGCTTCCTCCGTTGAACCCCGCGAGCAGGGTTCCCGGTGGGGCCACATCCACTGGATCAGTGGTTTCGGAGGTGAATGTTGTGCCGTCGAAGCTGCCTACGAAGTACTGCCCCCCGCTGCCACCAGCCACGGATCCCGGGTTGATGTTGACCACCAGCACCCACTTGATGTTGTTCGGGTTCCCATCCACCGCGAGAGGGAAGAGGTCCGGACACTCCCACTGCCCACCCGTCGCGTTGGCTGGTTCGAAGTCATCCAAGTACGTCCAGCTCTTAAGGTCTGTGCTCTTGTAGAACAAAACCCTGTGCTCGTTGGCTTCCACGGCGGACATCACCCAGTACGAGCCGGCTGCCCCTTGGTACCAGAACACTTTGGGGTCCCGGAAGTCCGTGGTGTTCCTGCTGAGGACAGGATTGCCCGAGTATTTGGTCCAGGTTTGGCCGCTGTCCGTGCTGTAGGCCAGGGACTGGGCCTGCTTGCCGGCCAGCGTGGGGTGGTTGCCGGTGAAGTTGCTGGTGTACACAGCCACCATCGGCGGATTCTGCAACGTCCCGAATCCACTGGTGTTCTGTGAATCAACCACGATTGAACCGGAAAAGATGTCCTCCGTAGCCTGTCCGCTGCCGTTGAAGGTTTGCGGGATTGCGAGTGGCTGCTCGGTCCAGTGCAGCAAATCCGTGGACGTCGCGTGCCCCCAACTCATGTTGCCCCACGTGGTTCCGTAAGGGTTGTACTGGTAGTACATGTGGTAGGTGCCGTTGTAGTAGACCAACCCGTTGGGATCGTTCATCCAGTTCTTGACCGGTGTGTAGTGCAAATAGGGACGGTACTGCTGGGTGGCGGGGTCGGGATCGCTGGCATGCGCCTGGGCGGGCGCGGCAGTCGCGGCCACCACCAAGGTGAATGAAGCAACGACGGCGGCCGCCGCCAACGCCGGCAGTCCACGTTTGGTGCGTCTTGTCATCATTGACAGACCTTCCTTCTCAGCGACGGGTCAGGGGGTTGCCCGGAATGAGTAGGAACTCGTGTAATGCACAAACTCACCCGCACCGCCGCTATCCAGCACCTTGGTCCCGGTGGTGGATCCGTCCAGCACTACCGTGTTCGCCGCTACCGAGGAGATGGTGTTATTGGCAGCGATGTAGTTGTTGGCGCCCGAGGCCACCAGGATGATGGTCGGTTTCTGACCTGAGGGAGTCACCGACCCGGAGGGTACGTCGTAGCTGAAATGGTTCCCTGTGACGGTATTCCCGCTCCCGGCAACATGGACCAGGCCGAACAGGTCATCCAATCCGTTGTTGTAGGGCTTCAGCGGATCAAAAGGCTCCACCTGCCGCAGGAAATGGTTGGCACCAATGAGGTTCTCAGTGCAATTGCCTTCAAAGTTCACCATCCCCGGGTAGAACGCGTGAAACCTGTTGGCCGTGATGGACGAACGAGTGCAGTCCTTGAAATGGACACTGCTCTTCCCGCGGGGAAATACGTTGTTGGCACTGACCAGAAGGCCCATATGGCCCTCGGCGAAAATGGAGAAGCCCACATAGCCGGCGCCGATGAGGTTGTCAGTCACTTTGGATGCCTGCCCCGAGCCCGTGAGTTCGATGCAGCTCCCGCATTCAGCCAGGAAGTTGCCACTGACACTAAGGGCGTCCGTGTCCCGCACCACCAGCCCGTGCTCCAGGTAGACCATCCCCATTCCTTCAACCCGGCAGGAATCATTGGCCGAATCGAAGCGGATACCCGTTTTGCCGTTCACGTACGAGTTCTGGTTCGTACTGAAGGACACACCGTCGAGGCAAAAATTCTGAAAGACAATGGAACTGAGGCGCGGGTCGCCGGTTCGGTAAACCCTGAAAGCTTCAGTGTTGCCGTCCGTGTTTTCGACACGGATTCGGCTGCCGCCGGGGAAGATTTCGTGCCAGCTGGAGGTGTTGCCGGCGTTGTATCGGATGCTGCTGGACGTGAATCCGTGCCCTGAGCCGCGGATGGTGAGGAAGCTGATGTCCACGTTGACACGGGTTTTCAAGGAGTAGTCTCCCGGCGGGATGTAAACCACGGCGCCGGGTTTGGAGGCCTGATTGGTCTGCTGGGACTTCACGTCCGCGATGATGCTGTTGATGATGAGCCCGATGTCGTTATAGGGCGTGGCCGACGGATTCCCGGGGACCGACCAGGTGGTGACGTCGTAGACAGTGGTCATAGCGTGTTCTCCTCACATCGTTGGGGGTACTGCTTTATGGCCGTGCGTTGACTGCTTGTGCGTTGCTTCTGTTGCCTTGATGCCGGGTTTTACAGCATTCCGATAATGGCCCGATGCCCTTGCGCGGCGTGGGTGCTTCCTTGGCTTTGATGCGGATTTGGCGTGTCCGGCTTGTTCTTGGCCAAGGCCTCCTTCGCTGAAAGTACGACGGCGGTTGCGGACAGTGCCGCTGCCGGGAACAACCGGAGGATGCTCCTTCGGCTGAGGGGCTCGGATGGGTTCATGATTCTCCTTTGAACTTGTCGGTTGACTGGGCTTTGTACTGGGACAACAGGGAGTTAACTGGGCTTGGCGCAACTGTTCGTGGGAAGCAGTGCACCCCTTTACGCCAAGCGCACCCGTTCGTGGAAAGTGCCGCACCACTTCGCGCCAAGCGCTCCCCGGAGTTTGGGTGCACCCGGCGGGTACGGGTGCGCCCCCGGGTAGAGGTGCGCCCCCGGGTAGAGGTGCGCCCCCGGGTAGAGGTGCGTCCAGCGGGTACGGGTGCACACCCCGCCAAAAGTGCAGCCCCGACGCCCCCAGAGCCCAGCCAAAACAGCGGCCGAGCCAGCCAAAACATGCCAAAACGATTTGTCGAGTGGCGTCGATCACTTTATGGCTTAGGAATCCAAGCCGTCAAGTGCCCCGAATTGTTTCGAAGAAGGCTGTTGACACATCGGCGCAACTAGCTCTAATGTCGGTGCCAAGTCGTTTTGGCAAAACGATTTTTCAAGCCAACATCAGCTCCACCATCTCTCTGCAATTTCCGTTCAAGAGAAAGTGAGTCGACAGCGATGTCCACTCGAAACACCATTTCCAAGCTCGTCTCCCTCGGCGGGCTGTGCACCGCCGTCGCACTCGTTGCCACCGGTTGTGGCGCTGGCGGTGCCGCACCATCGTCCGGCGGATCGGGCGGCTCCAGCACTGTCAACGTGCTGGTGGAAGCCGGCGGCCACGCTGAGCTGACCGGCGTGGCCGAGCAGTGCAAGAAGGACGCCGGCGTGGACGTGAACTTCGTCGAACTCCCCTACGACGGCATGTTCAACCGCCTCTCCAGCGAGTTCTCCTCCGGCAATGTCTCCTTCGACGTAGCTGCACTGGACTCCGTGTGGCTCCCCAGCTTCAAGGACGCCGTCCAGCCCATCGATGAGCTCTTCACCGACGAGGCAAAGAAGGACATTTTCCCGGCGCTTGTGAAGGAAGCGAACGTGGACGGCCACTTCATCGGCATGCCGGCCTGGACCAATGCCGAGATCATTCTGTACCGCAAGGACTTGTTCGAGGACGCCAAGAACAAGTCGGATTTCCAAGCCAAGTACGGCTACGAACTGGCAGCACCCAAGACTTGGAAGCAGTACCAGGACATTTCCGAGTTCTTCACCAAGGACGGCATGTTCGGCACGGACGTGAAGGGTGCCGTGGAAACCGAATGGCTGGCACACGTGCTCCAGGCCGGGTCTCCCATGGTGCTGGACGAGAACAACAACGTGGTCATCGACAACGCCGCCCACAAGGAAGCCCTGGACTTCTACGTGAGCCTCACCAAGTCCGCCCCGACCGGTGCTGCACAGGTTGACTGGGCGGCAGCGCAGAACCTGTTCAACCAGGGCAAGACCGCCATGACCCGCTTCTGGGCCCACGCATACCGCCAGATCCCCGCGGATTCTCCCGTGGCAGGCAAGGTGGGTGCAGCTGCGATGATCGGCGGCAGCGCCGGCGTCGCGGGTGTCCCGGGACCGTGGTACCTGTCCGTTCCCAAGGCGACCAAGAACGCCGAGGCAGCTAAGAAGTTCGTCAAGTGCGCCTACGACTACAACAGCACGGGTATCGACTCCAAGTTGGGCCTGGCAGCACGAATCAGCGCCTTCGAGAAGTACCAGGACCAGCCGGGCTATGAGAGCTTCAAGCCGCTGATCGAGACCCTCAACGCCCCCGCCACGGCAACACGTCCGGCAACGGCAAAGTGGCAGCAGATCGTGGACACCGTCCTGATTCCGTTGCTGCAGAAGGCCGTGGCCGGAGGCGACACCTCCGCCCTCCTGGCCGACGCCAAGAAGCAGGTCCAGGACCTCCTGAAGTAAAGACTCCGCGGCCGGCACCACAAAGACCGTGCCGGCCGCGGCTCCAACCAGCAGAAAACAACCAGCAGAAAAGAAAACCGTGCGTATCTCCGATCGCCGCTTTGCCCTCTTCCTGATGACGCCCGCGGCCCTGTTCCTGGCCGTGTTCGTCGCCTACCCGCTGTTTCGCCTGGTGGCAGACAGCTTCTTCAAGATCTCGCCGATCGCCGGCGGTCCCCGCGAGTTCGTGGGTTTCCAGAACTACGTCACCGCCTTCGCATCCGAGGCCTTCACCAGTGCAGGCTGGCGGACCCTCGCCTACACCCTGGTGGTGGTGACCCTCGAGTTCGCGCTCGGGCTCGGCATGGCCTTGCTTTTCACAACGCTCGGCAAGAAGTCACAGATCTGGCGGACCGTCTTCCTTTACCCGTTGATGATCGCGCCGATCGTGGCAGGCCTTCTGTGGAAGTTCCTGATGATCGACAACTTCGGCCTGATCGGAACCCTCCTCCACCAAGCCGGACTCCTGGAAAATCCCAACCAGATCGGCTGGTTGTCCGACCCCAACATCGTCTTGTTTTCGGTAGCGATCCCGGACATCTGGCTCACCACATCGTTCATGTGCCTCGTGCTGTTTGCGGGCCTGCAGAACATACCCGGTGACCTGATCGAAGCCGCCCGCCTCGACGGCGCACGGGCCCCGGCCCTCCTGTTCCGGATCATCATCCCGCTGCTGCGACCCGTGATCGCCGTGGCACTGGTGGTCCGTGGAATCGACGCCGCCCGCGCTTTCGACACCATCCTCATCCAAACCAACGGCGGCCCGCAGTCGGCCTCCGAAACCATGAGCCTCCTGATCTACCGGACCATGATCCGCTTCGGCGATCCGGGTCTTGCGAGCGCCATGGGCACCATCTACCTCATCGCGATGCTCGCCGTCGCCTTCTTCGCGGTGGCCACCATCTGGCGGCCGGGAAAGGACACCTGATGACCATGGTGAGCGCACCAAGCAAAGCCAGCCCGCCGGCGTCGAACCTTCCGGCTTCCCAGCCTCCGAGCAAGCGCCGCGGGGTCAACCGTGAAGGCCTCGAAGCAGGCCGCCGCAGCACCAGGACCATCCTGTGGATACTGCTTGCGGCAGCCATGGTGCTCTACGGTTTCCCGTTCCTCTACTTGTTGTTCACGTCGTTCAAGACGCCGATCGACACCATTGCAGTTCCGCCCACCATCCTCCCCAAGGAATGGACCCTGGAGAACTACGTCAATGCGTTGGGCCGTGGCGGTGTGGTGGCGTCGTTCATCAACAGCATCCAGACCGCGGTAATCAGCACCCTGCTTTCACTGGTGCTGGCCATTCCTGCGGCTTACGGCATCACGCGCTACAAAACCCCGAGCGGCCGGGTGTTCATCATGGCCGCCCTGGTGACGCGCATGGTTCCGCCGGTGGCGATCGGCATCCCGTTGGCGTCGATGATGGCCGCGGTGGGACTGGCTGACACTCCCATTGCACTGTCCATTGCGCACACCACCATTTCCCTGCCGCTCTCCATCTGGCTCATGTCCAGCTTCTTCGAAGCCGTACCGCGGGACCTGGAGGAAGCAGCAACGGTTGACGGCTGCAGCCGGCTGGGTGCGTTGTGGCGGGTGGTGATCCCGGTAGTATCAGGCGGCATTGCAGTGACCGCGATCTTCGCCTTCCTGGCCTCATGGAACGAGTTTCTGTTTGCACTCCTGATGACCGCCATCCGTTCACAAACCACACCGGTAGTGATCGCGAACTTCCAAACCCAGTTCGGGCTCGACTGGGGATCCATGACTGCACTCGCGGCGGTGTACTCGATCCCGGTGATCCTGCTGACACTGTTGCTGCAACGGAAGATCGTCGCGGGCATGACGCTCGGCGCCGTCAAGGGCTGACGCAGTAGCCTACTGATAGCCCCCCCAGGGCAAACCGACCATAAGGACGTGGGAGACAGATGAGCAACAAGAACGTGGGCATCAAGGATGTGGCCGTCGCCGCCGGCGTGTCCGTCACGACTGTTTCCCACGTCCTCAACGAGGTTTCCTACGCCAGGGTCAGCCCCGAAACCAGGGACAAGGTGAGGAGCGTTGCCGAAGAGCTCGGCTACGGTCCCAACCGCCTGGCACAAGCGCTTCGCACGCAGCGGACCGGCATGCTTGGCCTGGTGAGTGAGGAAATCGCCACCACCCCGCACGCCGGCCGGATCATCCTCGGTGCGGATGAAGCCGCGAAGGCCCGCGGGTACAACCTGATGATCATCAACACGCCGGGCTCAGCCAGCCTCGAATCGCGGCAAGCCGACGTCCAGGCGTTGTTGGAGCGACGGGTGGACGGCATCCTGTACGCCACCATGTACCACCGCAACGTGGAACTGCCGTCCAACCTCGGCAGCGTCCCGTCGGTCCTGGTTGACTCGGTGGCGACCGCCGGGAACATCGCGGCTGTGATCCCGGACGAAGACGGAGGCGCCCGTGCCGCCGTCGGCGCCCTGTTGGAAGCCGGCCACACGCAGATCGGTTTCATCAACAACACCGATGATGTCCCCGCCACCCGCGAGCGCCTCCATGCCTTCCGTGCCACGCTCAACGAAGCAGGGCTCGACGGCGATGGGGCACCTGTTGAGTCCGAACTCTCCGAAGTGCAGGGCGGCTACGAAGCGACCCTCCGCATCTTGTCGGGCCAAGACAGGCCGACGGCCCTGTTCTGCTACAACGACCGCATGGCGATGGGCGCCTACCGTGCCGCTGCGGAGTTGGGCCTCACCATCCCTGCCGACCTTTCCGTGGTGGGTTTCGACGACCAGGAACTCATCGCCGCCAACCTCTACCCGGGGCTCACAACTGTGGCCCTGCCGCATTACGAGATGGGTGCTTGGGCTGCCGAGCACCTGATTGACGCTATTGAAGGCAAGGCGGACCTCGATCCGCTGGCCCTCCACCCGACCATCCTGGGTTGCCCTCTGGTCCGCCGCGACTCGATCGCGGCTCCCCGGTAAGCCGCCCTTTCCACGTACTTCCAAGAGGAACGCCACACATGTCCACTAGCCTTGATGCCGCACGCCCGGAGACAGCTCCGGACAAAGATTCCGGGTTCCGGCCTGCCATCCATTTCACGGCAAAGGACACTTGGCTCAATGACCCCAACGGCCTGGTTTTCCACGACGGCCTGTACCACCTCTTCTTCCAAAACAATCCCTCCGGCAACGTGTGGGGCAATATGTCCTGGGGGCACGCCACGTCCGAGGATCTCCTGCATTGGACGGAGCTTCCAGTGGCTATCGCCTGCGATGAGCGCGAGGACATCTTCTCCGGAAGCGTTGTGGTGGACCACGGCAACACGTCCGGTTTCGGCACGGCTGAGGCGCCCGCTTTGGTTGCGATCTATACAAGCGCTTTCAAGCCGGGAACCGAATACAGCGGCACTCAGGCGCAGTCCCTTGCGTACAGCACCGATTCGGGAATGACCTGGCAAAAGTACGGCGGAAATCCCGTGCTCACCCGCGGCTCGGCCCACTTCCGGGACCCCAAAGTCTTCCGCTACGAAGGCGGGGGTGACGCCTATTGGGTGATGGTCGCCGTCGAAGCCCAACAGCAGAAGGTGGTCCTGTACCGCTCTGACGACCTCACATCATGGGATTTCCTCAGTGAGTTCGGCCCGGCCAATGCCGATGAGGGCGAGTGGGAATGTCCTGACCTTTTTCCGCTGGCACTGGACGGGGACCCGGCGGACACCAGGTGGGTGCTGATCGTCAACGTGAACCCCGGCGCGGTGGCCGGAGGGTCGGGCGGCCAGTACTTTGTGGGACAGTTCGACGGCGTCCGTTTCGTTCCGGACGCAGCTGCCCTCGCCGCCCCTGCCGGGCTGTCCGCCCTGCCCGACGCGGAGGCACGCACCGAGGCGCTGCAGCACTGCCTCTGGTTGGACTGGGGACGCGACTGCTACGCGTCTGTCTCCTTCAGCAATGTTCCGGGAGGCCGGCGCATCATCATCGGATGGATGAGCAACTGGGACTACGCCAACGAGTTGCCCACTTCTCCGTGGCGTTCGGCCATGACACTCCCCCGCGAGCTTCGGCTCGTCACGGTCGAAGGCTCGCCCCGTTTGGTCCAGGAACCAGTCCTGCCCGAACTGCCGGCTGGCAGCGACCTTGAACCCGGGGATCCTCCCTTTAGCCTGCCGGACGCAGAACCGGGAAGCGCGCAGGTGATCGACGCCGAAATGCGGCTCGAAGGCGAAGGCCTGGTGGAGTTTCTGCTGTTCGGCAGCCGAGACGGCGCGCAAGGCACGTACCTTCGTTACGATCCAACCACTGCCCGGCTCACGCTGGACCGCAGGAATTCCGGAAACACCGGCTTCCACCAGAAGTTCCCGTCCGTTGAATCAGCGCCCCTTGAACTGGAAGACGGTCTGCTCAAGTTGCTCATCGTGGCCGATCACTGCTCAGTGGAAGTGTTCGCCCAAGATGGCCGCGTTGTCCTGACGGACCTCGTCTTCCCGGACGTTCGCAGCCTGGAGAACCGGCTCACCCTGACGGACAGCCGGGCAACCCTGCTCAAACTCGCCGTTTCGAAGCTCGCTTAAGGAGGACTCCCGATGCAAAGTACCCGGCCAACCTCTGACCCCAGGAACCCGCTGGAAGTCCTGGTGGTGGGCGAAGCGATCATGGACATCGTTGTTTCAGCCCAAGGGTCCGTGGAACATCCCGGAGGATCACCAACCAATGTTGCCTACGGCTTAGGCCGGTTGGGGGTTGAAACCGCGCTTTTGACGTCGATTGGCGACGACCCCCGGGCGGCTGCCATCGAACAGCACCTCAGCGGTGCCGGCGTGACCCTCCTGCCGGGCTCCCGGCGCCCGGGCCGGACCGCGACGGCAACGGCCACGCTCGCTGACGACGGCTCAGCACACTACGACTTTGATATCCGCTGGACCCTTCCCGGAACGGCTCCGGCCACTTTGCCCAAGATCCTGCACACGGGATCGATTGCCACCTTCCTGGCCCCCGGAGCAGCGGCCGTGAAGGAGTTGCTGCTCCAATCCCATGAGCGCTGCCTGGTGACATATGACCCGAACATCCGCCCGGCCCTCTTGGGAAGCCACGCTGAGGCCAGGAGCATCTTCGAAGAGCTGGTCCCGCTCACCGACGTGGTCAAGCTCAGCGACGAGGATGCGCAGTGGTTGTACCCGGGGGTGCACCTGGACGACGTCCCCGGGCACATCCTCGGACTCGGCGCACGGCTGGTGGCCATCACCGCCGGGTCCCGGGGTTCAGTGCTTGCTACCGCGCAGGCCCACGCTGTGGTTCCCGCTGTCGGGTCCAAAGTGGCAGATACCATCGGCGCGGGCGATTCCTATATGTCGGCTTTGATCCATGGCCTCTTGCATCGCGGAAGCGAAGGTCTCTCAGCGTCAGTGCTGGCTTCGTTGGGTCGGACTGCGGCCAAAGCTGCCGCCATCACAGTCCGCCGGGCGGGCGCCAACCCGCCGACTTTGGCCGAGCTGCACATGGACCTGCCGGAACAGGAAGCGTTGGTCCCGTGATCCACAAAGGCCCAGGAATGACCACGCTCCCAACCCACCACCCCGAGGGGATTCACACCATGTCCAGCAACAACTACTACGACGTCACCACGTGGCCTGTTGGCAACCCTTTCGAGGACGTCGGAGAAGTCATCAACAGCATCATCGCCGACATCAAGCAGCGGCAAACCGCCGCGGACGTGAACGACGGCGGTAAGCCGGGTGCGGTGATCTACCTTCCGCCCGGTGATTATCGCCTGCGCACACAGGTACTGATCGACATAAGCTTCCTCAGGATCCAAGGTTCAGGGCATGGCTTCACGTCATCGAGCATCCGGTTCAACGTGCCGCAGGAAGAATGGTCCGGTTTGCACGAACTGTGGCCCGGGGGCAGCCGGATCCTGATGGACCTCGCTGCGGGCGACTCTGCGGACGAATCAGAGGGGGCCGCTTTCCTCGTCAAGCGTGAGGGCAGCCCCCGGATCAGTTCCGTTGAGTTCACCGACTTCTGCATCGATGGCCTGCACTTCTCACCGGACGGCTCCGCGCTCCCTGCGGAGAACACGTACGTCAACGGCAAGACCGGCATTCACGTTGCCAGCGCCAATGACTCCTTCCGTGTCAATGGCATGGGGTTCATCTACCTGGAGCATGCCCTTGCCATCCACAAAGCAGATGCGCTTTCCATCCACGACAACTTCATTGCCGAATGCGGGAACTGCATCGAACTGCGGGGGTGGGGACAGGCATCCAAGATCACCAACAACCTGATCGGCGCAGGCTTCAAAGGCCATTCGATCTACGCGGAGAACCATGGCGGCCTCCTGATAACGGCCAACAACGTGTTCCCCCGGGGCGCCAGCAGCGTCCACCTTTCCGGGGTCACCCGCTCAAGCGTCACTAACAACCGCCTGCACTCGTTCTACCCCGGGATGGTGATCCTTGCCGAGGGCAGTTCGGAGAACCTCGTGGCCACCAACCACTTCCTCCGCGATCATGAACCTTGGACGCCCTTCTTCGGGATCGACAACGGCTTGGACGATGACTTTGGACTGCTTAGCGTCCACGGCAACGACAACTCGATCTTCGCGAACCACTTCTCCTTGATCGTGGATTCGGAGAGCATCCGGCCCTCCGGAACAGCCCCCGTGATCATCAAACTCGCCGAGGGTGCGGGCAACATGGTCTCCACCAACCACGTGGCGGCCAAGGATGTCCAGGCCACATCGAGCGAATCCTGCTTTGAAGCGCAGGTGGACGCACTGCTGGCAAGCCGGGCTACGGAAGGACTGCAAGTGACCACCGTCCTGGTCGAATCCGCCTCTGTCCACAACACCGTCCTGGACTCCGGCAGCGAAGCACAGGTGGTGGCCGACCGGACCACCAACGCGGTGAGGGCCACGCCGGGCATCCAATTGACGGCTACACCCGGCATGTAACTGGCAGTAGGGGTTGTTCCCAGCGCTGGGAACAACCCCTACTGCAACTCAGATGGAGTATTCGCCTTTGATCACAAAGAACGAGCCCCGGATCTCTCCTGCCAGTTTGGACTTCTGCCGTGCGAACTTGAAGGTGCCGGCCAGTTCCGCGGGAATCTCCATGCCTTGGGAGAGCTTGAAGCCAACAGCCCGTTTGGATCCCTCATCAAGGCCGTACAGGACATTGATGGACAGGCCGGATTCGTAGAACACGTACGTCCAGCGGGTGCCTTCCACCTCAAAGGACGTGACCTCGAGGGGCCGCGACTCGACGACGAGGTCCCGCTCCTTAAGGACCCGGTTCACGTAGTCGACGATCTCCGGGGACTCCTCCGCCGGGACCGTGGCGAAGACGTGGTTGTACTTGTTCTTGAAATACCGCGCTTCGTTGGCCCGCAGCCCTGCGAGCGCCTCCGCGACAGGGGAAGACTCAAGCCCCGCGGTGGAGACGTTCTGGAAGTCGACGGTGTAAGGCATGGCTCCTCCTGTGGGGTTTCCCGGTTCTGGTTTCACCTTACGTCCCGTGAAGGGGCCCTGCTTCTCCGATCCTGCTCGGGTTGCAGGCACGCGGAGTCAGTTCGGCAGCGCTGTACGGCGACTACCGCCGTCGTTGTTGACAGAGCCGGATTCAGGGCCGGAGGTTGCCGGGCAGCGTCTCTGGGTAACGCCGCCCGGGCCCCCGGCGGGACCCGATGCATGCCGCGGCCCCATCCCACAAGGGGAACTGGAGAACCGGGCATCCGTGCGGTCCTGCCGTCATTAGTAAATATGCTTACCTTCACTCGGCACACGAGTAGTTGGTACTCATATTTCCGGCGGACGCGACCTTCAACTACGCGCCCGCCAACAGGCAATCCGCTCCTGAACTGCGCCGATACTTCGGCTTACCCAAGGAAGGAGAGGGGGCTGCTACTTCCCTTCCTTGCCCTTACCGGAATTGGTCTTGTTCTTGCCGCCGCTCTTGACCTCGGCGATGACCTGGCCGTCCAGGGTGGACTCGGGGGCCTTCTTAACCTTCGGGGCCTGCGCCGGGGCTGGTTCTTGCGGTACGTTTGCCGGCGCGGGCTGGACCTGCCCGGTGACAACCTGGGCTTCCTCAGCAACCGGGACCACAACAGCTGCCGGAACAGTGTTGTCCGGGCTGGTGTTGGCCGCTTCCACGGGCACGCTGGTTTGGCGTTCATTCGTTGAGGTGCCGGGATCGGCGGGCCCCGAAGGATCAGCCGAGGTACCGGCAATCGAGCCGCCCTGCAGGAACAGGACCACGGCCAGCGGAATGGCCGCAACACCGGCCGCAACGCCACCAAGGAGCTTCCTTCTAAGCTTGCTGGTGGGCCTCAGGTTTTCCTGCCCACGTCGCGCCGCGGACACTCGCGCCGCGCGGCGTGCCGAAGGAACGCGCGGGGCGGAAGGAACGCGCGGGGCGGAAGGAACGTGCGGGGTCCGCGCGGCTACCGGCGCACTGGATGCAACCGGCGCAGTCGTCGGAGCGACGGGCGGCAGGACAGCGGTCGCTGCCATGGCGGACAACCGTCGCGGGCTGGTTAGGGCCTGCTCGACGGCGTCTGCCGAGGGCCGCCGCTCCGGGTCCATGTCCGTCATGGCCTCAAGGAGGCTGATAACGGGAGCGGGCAAGTCCTCGGGGACCTGGGGCCTGCGATGCAGCCGGGCCGCCGCGGTTTCCACCGGAGTGCCCGGATATTCGGCTTTACCCGTCAGGCATTCCAGCAGCACCAGGCCCAGAGAGTAGATGTCGCTGGCCGGGGTCAGGTGCAGGCCTTGGGCCTGCTCGGGGCTAAGGTACTGCGCGGTGCCCACCGTGAAGCCGGTGGCGGTGAGCCGGTTGTCCGACATGACCAGGGCTACGCCGAAGTCCGCCAATTTCACCGACTTCGCGTCGCCTGATTCGTCCGAGACCAGGATGTTCGCAGGTTTGATGTCGCGGTGGATCACTCCGTGCTCATGCACCTGTGCCAGGGCGCCGGCCAAGCGCGCACCAATGGCCGCCGTGTCTTCAACGCTGAGCGGAGCGTCGCTGAGCACTGCCCTCAGGTCGCGGCCTTCGGCGAGCTCCATGACGAGGTAGGCCCGTTCTTCATCATTGCGGGTGTCAACGCCGGCGTCGTAAGCCTGAACCAGTCCCGGGTGATCGAATGCGGCCAGGAGCCGCATCTCCGTCTGCTGACGGAGCTTGAACGACTCGTCGCCGGAGCCCGGGAGGAACAGCTTAAGGGCAACTTCCCTGCCAAGCCGAAGATCCTTGGCCCGGTACACCGTGGACATGGCTCCCCTGCCGAGCACGGATCCCAACTCGTAACGGTCATCAACGATGCCACCACTTGATTCGGCCGATTCGGTGCCGCGGGTATCCACGGTCTCGTCTCTCTTGCCCACCAATTGTCACGCCCTTCAGGCGTTCCCGTGCGCGATGGACCCTCAATGTCCATCACCTACCAGGTAACGCCGTCGATCAAACTTTCACGGTAGCCGCGCGGTCCGCTGTGTGGAGCGAATTCCTTGCGGCTCGAGCAACCCTGCATCTGAACAGCATCATCCGGTTCACCAGATTAGTCATCAGGATACTTACTACCTTGGCGGCGGGGCAACCCGGCACATGAATCCGTGTGGCGCACCGAACTGCGACCGCCGGGACTTCAGGGCAGAATGGGACGCATGACCCTCACGACTTTCGCCCTCGTACGCCATGGCCAAACCGACTGGAATGCCGAGCGCAGGCTTCAGGGCGCCACGGATATTCCGCTGAATGACGTGGGGCGGCAGCAGGCCCGGGACGCCGTCAATGTGCTGTCCGCTTATGAGTGGGACACCATCGTTTCCTCGCCGCTGAGCCGCGCCGCCGAAACCGCGGACTTGATCGCAGAGGGGCTGGGGCTGAACATTGCCCGTCGTGTTCCGAACCTGATTGAACGCAGCTTTGGCCCGGCAGAGGGGCTTCAAGCAGGACCGGAACTCGAAGCATTGCGGATCCCGGGGGGATTCCGCGGGGGCGAAAGCGATGACGATGCAGCTGCCCGCGGGATTGACGCACTGAACGATCTCGCCGAGGAATTCGCCGGTCAGCGCGTGTTGGTGGTCAGCCATGGGACATTGATCCGGCTGACCCTCAGCCGTGCGATCGGCCGGAAGCTGGACAGTGTCCACAACGCTGTCTTGAACCTGGCCCACCACCACGCCGTGGACGGCTGGCAACTGGACTACTACAACGGCGAGCGCCTCGTCGAAGTGGTGGAAAGCTGATTTCCTCCGCGTTTAGACGAAATAGACCCCCAGGTTATTGACATAGGCCATGCAGGTTTTTATATGCTCGTGCCAGTCAAGAAGTTGGCCGTCCAAAGTCCAGTGCGCTGGAGGTCTCCTTGGCACCCCTTCTGGCCGATTCCCGTGCAGATAAGCATGCCGCTTCCCACGGGAGCCAAACCCCGCCTCTTGATGAGGTGCGGCCCGGCAGCGCCATCCGGACACTCACGGCCATCGTGACGTTGGCCGCCGATGGATGGTTCGAACTCAGCGTCCTTCAGATACCCGGACTGGTGGTGCACGCGAGCAGGCTCGACCGGGCACCGGAGGCCGTCCGCAAGGCTGCATGCCAATCAACCGGCAGGGCACCCTGGGAGTTCGACGTCCACGTCCAATGGTGATAGTTGCAGAATCCCGCACCTTGAGTGGTCACTGCAGCTACCTGGATGGTCACTGTATTTAATGGCAGGTATGCAGCTCTTCACCGTAGGCCACGGCACCACACCCCGAGCCGACTTCGTCGAGCTTCTGCGGTGGGCGGGGGTGGAGTCGCTGGTTGATGTACGGATCGGTCCGGGCAGCCGGAAGCATCCGCACTTTGGCAAGGATTCGATGGAGGCCTGGCTCCCGGAGGCAGGCATCGCCTACCGCTGGGAGAAGGAACTGGGCGGCTTCCGCAAACTCCTCCCGGATTCTCCGGACACCTCGCTCCGCAACGATTCCTTCCGCGCTTACGCCGGATACATGCGGACGCCGGAATTCGAGGCCGCCCTGAAGCAACTCCTGACAGAAGCCGACCGGCAGCGTACCGCCATCATGTGCAGCGAGACAGTGTGGTGGCGCTGCCACCGGCGCCTCATCTCAGATCACTGCACCCTGCTGCACGGGGTGCACGTACGGCACCTCATGCCAGGGCCAAAGCTGGTGGATCACGCGGTCACGTCCGGCGGCCGGGTACTGGACGGACAGCTGAGGTACGACGCCCCCACCGGCTGAGAACGCGGGCTACTTGGCTGCGAGGCGGGCGCGCAACTGTTCGGCGAAGTCCTCGTATGCAGCGGCGATCTCTTCCAAGTCGACCGTGAGGGGGAAGTCGATGACCGGTTGCCGCTCGGCCAGCAGTTCGGCGGTCTCCTCAACCACGGCCTGCTGCTCGAAATCGCCCAGGCCCACCTCGGTAAGGAAATCCGGATTTACCCGGACCACCGATTCGCCGTTCTGCCCCTCCGAGGCCCAGCGCACCAAGTACTCGTCCTCATTCACGCGTTCGAATTCGAATGTCTTCTCCATAAAGAGCAGCCTAGCGGTCACAGCGCACGACGGCGGGGCTGCCGCCGTCGTGCGCTGTTGACCTTCGGCGAGGTCAGACTTCCGGGCGCCTCTCCACAATGGTCTCCGGGGCCGTGCGCCGTTCCACCACCGTGTGGCGTGTCCGGTTGGACATGATGATGGAAATGATGAGGCCCAGCACGCCTACCACCATCAGGATGTAGCCGATCAGCACCTGGTCCATGAAGGGAATCAGCCCCGGTGCCAGGGCGAAGGCCAGGATGGCTCCTATGGCGATCAATGCAATGGAAGAACCTATTCTCATGACGTGCTCCTTCCGCGTCCGGTCGGGCACAGGGGGTAATCCCGACCGTTGGATATAGTCAGAGTACTGATCAATTCCGCTGACGGCTAGGGTTTTGTGTCCTTCTTTGTCCCACGCAGAAACGCCGTGCCGGACCAGGCGAACGGTCCGCCGCACTCGCCCTGTTCCCGGCAAGCGGGTACGGTCAGGCTAAGTCCTGTCCCCGGGAAAGCAAGGAGCCGCCCTATGCCGAAGATCGAGGATTACGCACTGATCGGAGACCTCCATACGGCCGCCTTGGTGGGCCGCAACGGCTCCATCGATTGGATGTGCCTGCCCCGGTTCGACTCGCCGGCCTGCTTCGCCGCTCTGCTGGCGGACAGTGACGCCGGCCGGTGGCTCCTGGCCCCCGCCAACCCGGCCCCAGGCAGTGACGGCAACTGCACGCGCCGCCGGTACCGCGAAGACACGCTGATCCTGGAAACGGAATGGGATGTGGACGGCGGCAGCGTCCGGGTCACGGACTTCATGCCGGTGCGCGACGACGCCGTGGACCTGGTCCGGATTGTCGAGGGCCTCAGCGGCGAAGTGGCCATGACCATGGAACTCGTGCTCCGCTTCGACTACGGACGCGTGGTGCCGTGGGTGCGGAGGCATGGCCAGGGAATCAGCGCCGTAGCGGGTCCGGATTCGGCCTACCTCACCACGCATGCCCCGCTTCGAGGCCACGACAAGCGAACCGTCAGCGAGTTCACCGTCCGGGCCGGGGAACGGATTCCTTTTGTGCTGCGGTGGGCGCCAAGCCACGAACCCGAGCCCCGCCGGATCAATCCCTCCCGGGCCCTGGACACCACCTGTTCGTTCTGGCGCGACTGGATCGACCGGAGCGAGATCACGGGCAAATACAAGGAACCAGTGGAGCGCTCGCTGATTACCTTGAAAGCACTCACTTATGCACCGACGGGCGGGATCGTGGCCGCTGCAACCACGTCCCTTCCCGAACAGCTGGGCGGCTCCCGGAACTGGGACTACCGCTACTGCTGGCTGCGCGACGCTTCCCTGACGTTGCAGTCACTGCTGGCCGCCGGGTACACGGAAGAAGCGGCAGCATGGCGGGACTGGTTGCTCCGCGCGGTGGCCGGGGACCCGGCGGACCTCCAGATTGTCTACGGGCTCGACGGCGCCAGGCGGCTTCCCGAATTCGACCTGCCTTGGCTGCCCGGTTACGAAGGTTCAGCCCCAGTTCGCATCGGCAATGCCGCGGCACCGCAGCTGCAGCTGGACGTCTGGGGCGAGGTCCTGGATGGCCTGGCCCTCACCAGGGCAGCCTCCCCGGCGGGATCGGGGGACAGCTCCTGGGATATCCAGATCGCTTTGATGGAATTCCTCGAAGGAGCCTGGGACCAGCCGGATAACGGGTTATGGGAGATGCGGGGCCCGCGCCGCCACTTCACGCATTCGAAGGTCATGGCATGGGTGGCCGCCGACCGCATGGTCAAGGGCGTCAGGAAGTCCGGGCTGCCCGGACCCGCTGACCGCTGGGCTGCGCTCAGGTCCACCATCCACAAGGAAGTCATGACCGATGGCTTCAATCAGGAGCTGAACACGTTCGTGCAGTCTTACGGCAGCACGGAACTGGACGCGAGCCTGCTTCTCATTCCCCGCGTGGGGTTCCTGCCGCACAACCACCCCCGGGTCGCGGGCACTGTGAAGGCGATCCAGGAACGGCTCACCGAGGACGGCCTGGTGCTGCGCTACAGGACGGAATCCGGGCACGACGGTTTGGAAGGCCACGAAGGCGTGTTCCTGGCGTGCTCGTTCTGGATGGTGGATGCCTTGCTGGGCATCGATCGGAAGGACGAGGCAACGCAGATGTTCGAACGGCTCCTGGACCTGCGCAACGACGTCGGCCTGCTGAGCGAAGAATGGGACCCGCGGACCCAGCGGCATTTGGGAAACACCCCGCAAGCGTTCAGCCACTTCCCGCTCATCCACTCGGCCCTGCAACTACACCATGGCCAGGCCCACGACAGCGACACTCCGTTCACGGAACGGAAGCACGGCCAGCAGGAGTCAATGCCCAAGAACCCGGAACCGTCCAAGGGAAAGAAGTAGCTCCTCACTGATGGCGCAGCGTCAGCTCTCGGTCTTCTGCTCGTCGGGGTCCGGGAGTTCGGCCTTGTGCCTGGCCTCCTCAAGGTGCTGATCCAGCTTCCGCTCCGCATCACGCCGGCGCTGGCCGACGGCCCGCATCTGCTGGGTGGTGGGCGAACCGACGTCGTCACCAGTACCGTAGCCGCGTTCCTCCGAAGGTGCGGCGGGGCGGGACTTCTCCTGGTCATCCATAGGGACATCGTCCCACTGTCAGCCCCGCAGCGACACCACGGGTACCGGGCCTAGCGGACTTCCGGCCACCCCGTGTAGGACTCGGCGAGGTATGCCTTTCCGTGTTCGGAGGAGACCACCGAGCGGAGTTCACCAAGCTGGCGGGCACGATCAAAGTCGTCGGCGCCAGGGACGGTGTGCAGCATCGAGGTCATCCAGTAGGAGAAGTGCTGGGCCTTCCAAACCCTGTCCAGCGCTCGGTCGCTGTAGGAATCCAGCAGTACCGAAGAACCCTTCGAGTAGAAGGAATCGAGGCCTTCAAAGAGCACCTTGACGTCGTTGATGGCCAGGTTGAGTCCCTTGGCACCGGTCGGCGGAACGGTGTGCGCGGCATCGCCGGCCAGGAACAGGTTGCCGTAGCGCATGGGGGTGTGCACGAAGCTGCGGAAAGGCAGGACCATCTTGTCCAGGACAGGGCCTTCCTTGAGCTCAAAGCCGTTGCCGTTGACGCGCTTGCGGAATTCGGACCAGATGCGTTCGTCGTCCCAGTCGGCCACGTTTTCTTTGGGGTCGCACTGGAAGTACATGCGCTGGACGGTTTCCGTGCGCTGCGAGATGAGCGCGAATCCGTGCTCCGAGTTGGCATAGATCAGTTCGTCCGAGCTGCGCGCGGCTTCGGCGAGAATCCCGAACCACGCAAAAGGGTACTCGTGGAAGAACCATTTGCGGTTGGCTTCCGGGATCTGGAAGCGGCAGTGGCTGCGCGAGCCGTCGGCACCCACCAGGAAGTCGGCCTGGATTTCGAACTCCTGGCCCTCCGAATCGGTGAACCAGACTTTCGGCCTGCCCTCGAGGTCGGACACGGAGGTATCCGTGACGCTGTACCGGACGTCGCCGCCGTCGGCCTCGCGGCGGGCAGCGAGGTCCATGAAGACGTCGGTCTGCGGGTAGAGCCACACCGACTCCCCAACGAGCTCCTTGAAGTTGATCCGGTGGCTTTCGCCGTTGAGGCGCAGCTCAATGCCGTCGTGGCGGTCACCCTCGCGCAGCACCCGATCTGACACTCCGGAGTCAACCAACAGGTTGACGGTGCCGTGCTCCAGGATTCCGGCGCGTACCGTTTCCTCGATGTCCTTGCGGCTGCGGATCTCCACCACTACCGATTCGATGCCCTGCTTCGCCAGCAGGTGGGAGAGCATGAGCCCTGCGGGTCCGGCGCCCATGATGGCGACTTGGGTGGTGATGGTGGTGCGTGCCATGATTTCCTCGCTCCGTTGCGGTCCCGGCGATCCCGGGTGAGACTCCCCTCAGTGTGGACCGGGGCGGGTGACAGGCGTTACACGAATTCCGTTGAACGGAATATCCTCACTCGTCAAGGCGCCGGCTGATGCCCCGGGCCGCTGTCTGAAGTGCCGGCACCAGCGCTTGGAGGCGCACCTCCGCAAGGGGCACCACCACGCCCAAAGCAGCGACGGCCCGGCGCTTGCCGTTCATCACGGGGACCGCGATTCCCCACGTGTCCGGATCAACGACGCCCGCGAGTTGGGCATAACCTTGCCTGGCGCTTTCCGCCAGAAGGTGACGCACGACGTCGGAAGTCACCTTTCCGGAGGGGTCCTCGAAGTGGCGGAGGTACTCCGCCTGCAGCTCGCGGGGCTGGTGGGCCATCAAAGCGAGGCCCGCCGAGGAAATATGGACCGGCATGCGGCCGGCGACCTGCGCCCTGTTCGTTACCGAGCCACGCCTGGACAGGCGCTCAACAAAGAGTGCCTCCCACCCTTCCAGCACAGCCAGGTTCACGTTCTGGTTCAGGACCTGCTGAATGTCCTCCATGAAAGGCATCGCCGCCTGACGCAGCGCGAGGGTTGGCGAATTGCGGTTCACCAGCTCCCACAGCCTCAACCCCAAGCGGACTGTTCCGCCGGGGCCCAGGTCCAACAGGCCATGATCGGACAGTTGCCGGACCAGCCGGTGCGCCGTTGACAGAGGCAAGGAAGCCCGCTCCGCCACCTCCGCCAGCTGGAGCGTCGTGACTCCTTCAGGGAAGGCAGCGATGACCCGGACCACGCGGTCCACCACCGAATCGCCCGACGCCGAGTTGGCCATTTTCCTCCCAAGGTCAGCAGCGCCCTGGCTGCCTTCCATTCAATGGTAAAACGTGCGTCACGTAACAGCTCCCGGTGATACAAATCTCATAACCAACCGATCATTCTGACGGTCGGGATCCGACCCATCATGTACCGAGGACGCTATGCCGACGATGACATCTGCCCGCCGCTCACAATGGCCTGTGTGGCTCTGTTGGCTCGCCATGGTCCTGGACGGATTCGACCTCGTGGTCCTGGGCACGGTCATTCCCACGCTCATCAAGACCGGCGAGCTCGGCTTCGACGCTGTTGGCGCCACATTCGCAGCCACCATCTCCCTGGTCGGCGTGGGCCTGGGTGCGCTCTTCATTGCCCCGCTCTCGGACAAGTTCGGGCGCCGCAAACTACTGATCGCTTGCGTGGCAGGTTTCTCCCTCTTCACCTTGGCCGTCGCGTTCGCCCCCAACGTGGCCGTGTTCTCCGTCCTTCGCCTCCTGGCAGGGCTGGGCCTGGGAGCCTGCCTCCCCGCAGCCTTGGCCTACATGAACGACTACGCCCCGGCGGGGTCAGCGGGCAAGTCCACCACGCGCACCATGACCGGCTACCACGTGGGCGCCGTGGCCACTGCCTTGCTGGCCATCCTCATCATTCCCAACTGGCGCCTCATGTTCATCATTGGCGGTGCGGCCGGCCTGGTACTGCTGCCGTTCCTGTGGGCCAAGCTGCCCGAATCCCTCCCCCAAGCAGCCCCCGCTCCGTCCGCTGACGCTGCCAAGGCCCCTGCCGCCGTCGGGCGTTCAACCGAAGAGCCCAAGACCGGCTTCCGCGACCTTCTGCGCAAGCCCTACCCCGTGGTCGCCGCGGGAATCGGGATCGCGTCGTTCATGGGACTGCTGCTGGTTTACGGCCTCAACACATGGCTGCCGCAGCTGATGGCCGCAGCCGGCTATCCGGTCAGCACCGGCCTGACGCTGCTGCTTGTGCTGAACCTTGGGGCCGTTGCCGGGCTGTTCCTGGCAGGTGTCCTGGCTGACAAGCATGGGACAAAGCGGATCGTGCTGCTGTGGTTCGGCTTGTCCGGTGTTCTGCTGGCCATCCTGAGCGTCAAGATCCAGAACGAATTCCTGCTCAATGCAGCCGTGTTCGTTACCGGCGTGTTCGTCTTCAGTTCGCAGGTACTGGTCTATGCGTGGGTGAGCCAGCTGTTCCCGGCCCACCTCCGCGGCACGGGCCTCGGGTTCGCCGCGGGCGTTGGCCGCCTGGGTGCCATTGTTGGCCCGGCCGTGACCGGCACCCTGGTAGCCGCCAATATCGCGTACCCTGCCGGATTCTACGTGTTCGCCGCGGCAGGCCTCCTCGCCCTCGTAGCACTGCTTGTTGTCCCCACGCACATCCACGCGGACAAGAAAGCCGTGCCGGCGGGAGAACGGTAGCCGCCGGCACGGAGACTTACAGGCCCCGGAACCTGAATCCCAGAGGGTTCGCGGGGCCTGTGCTTTATGGTCCGCCGCGGCGGACCAACGCTTCCGCAGCCCTGTCCAGCAGGTGCGGGCGTGCGGCATAGCACTGATCGGTCACCCGCCGGAGGGCCGGAAGCGCTTGGATGGCGTCGCTCAGGCGGTCTTTGCGGATCATCTTTTCCATGGCCCTGCAGTGGCGTTCAGTAACGCGGGCGCCCACCATCGACGAGGAAATCTTCAGGCTCAGGACCGCTTCGAGGCTGGGCTCGGCCTCGGCTGCGGCCAGCCCGACGTCGATCCGTCCCATCCGCGTTGGCAGCATGGACAGGTAGGTGGAGAGGAAGCGCAGCACGTGAGCCGCGTCGCCCAGTTCTTCAGCCAGCGCCCGCAGCGTACCCATGTGAAGGTGCGCCGGGCCGGATTCAAGCGTTCCGGAGGGAAGTTGCAATGCCGCTACGGGCTGCATCACAGCGGCATTCAGGGGCGGATGGGAACCGTTGCCATCGGGGGCGGTTCCACTCATGCTGTTGCTCATGGTCCCGCCCCTCCTTCCGTGGCGTCGATGACCGCCTCTTTATGAGTGTGGGTCAGGCTGCTCAGGCTTTCCTGAGGAATTGCTCAAGTCTGGCTCAGGAAATCCCGTCCCTCCCCTCACCCACCCCCGCCCCAGCACCCAACTAGGTCGCATTTGTGCGCGTTTTCAGCGCTGAAAACGCGCACTACTGCGACCTGGTTGGGCCGGCGGGCGGGGCATCTGGACGGAACATAAGCATGCTGATAATCCTGTAGGTATGGAACAGCCAAACAGTGGGGATGCTGCGGCACCCATGACGGACCGGATCAAGGACATCTGGGGTGCCAGGACTCCCTATGAGAGGGACGGGCAATGGCCCACCCGGGTGGACTACGCCCTGATGGAAGGCGTCGAAGGAGGGGACGTGGACCGTTGGGTCCAGTCCGCGTGCGTCCTGTGCAGCAACGGCTGCGGTTGCGATATTGCCGTCAAGGACGGCGTCATGGTGGGCATCCGCGGCCGGGAAGCGGACGTGATCAACAAGGGCAGGCTGGGGCCGAAGGGACTCTTCGCGAGCTGGCAGGGCGTGGCAAACAAGGACCGCCTGACCAAACCGCTGATCCGCGAAAACGGCCGCCTGGTGGAAACGGACTGGGACACCGCCATGAACCGGATCGTCGAGCGCAGCACGAAACTGCTGAAGGACAAGGGACCGCTCAGCCACGGCTTTTATACCAGCGGCCAGCTCTTCCTTGAGGAGTACTACGCGCTGGGAGTGATCGGGAAGGCCGGCGTGGGCACCCCGCACATGGACGGCAACACCCGGCTCTGCACCGCCACTGCGGCTTCGGCCCTCAAGGAGACCTTTGGCGCGGATGGCCAGCCCGGCGCGTACGAGGACATCGACAGTTGCGACGCGATCTTCCTCTACGGCCACAACATGCCGGAAACCCAAACCGTCCTGTGGGCACGCATCCTGGACCGCCTCTCAGGGCCCAACCCTCCCAAACTGGTGTGTGTAGACCCCCGGAATACGGACGTCGCACGCCACGCAGAGGTACACCTCGCGGTCCGGCCGGGAACCAACCTCGCGTTGATGCACGCTCTCATCCGCGAAGTACTCCATAACAATTGGCACGACCCTTCCTACATCGAAGAGCACACCACGGGCTTCGAGGACCTGAAGGCCACGGTGGAGGAATGGACCCCCGAGGCGGCCGCCGCAGTGTGCGGGGTCAGCGCCCACGACATCCGCAAGGCCGCCCGCATCTTCGGGACCTCTGAACGCGTTCTTTCCACGGTGTTGCAGGGGTTCTACCAGTCCAACCAGGCCACGGCGTCGTCCTGCCAGGTCAACAACCTCCATTTGCTGCGTGGCATGCTGGGCCGCCCGGGAGCCGGGCTGTTGCAGATGAACGGCCAGCCCACCGCGCAGAACAACAGGGAATGCGGGGCCGACGGCGACCTGCCGGGCTTCCGTAACTGGCACAACCCGGACCACATCAACGAACTCGCTGTCCTCTGGAACGTGGACCCGGCGATCATCCCCCACTGGGCACCGCCGACCCACGCCATGCAGATCTTCCGCTACGCCGAACAGGGTTCCATCAACTTCCTGTGGGTCTCGGCCACGAACCCGGCGATGTCGCTGCCCGAATTGCAGCGGATCCGTAAGATCCTGGCCAAGCCGGAACTGTTCCTGGTGGTGCAGGACCTGTACCTGACCGAGACGGCGGAAGTTGCCGACGTCGTACTTCCCGCAGCCGCCTGGGGCGAAAAGACCGGCACCTTCACCAACGCTTCCCGGGTGGTGCACCTTTCGGACAAAGCGGTGGACCCACCGGGCGAAGCGCGCAGCGATCTGGACATTTTCCTCGATTACTCACGTCGGATGGGCTTCACCAACCTCAACGGTCAGCCCCTCCTGACGTGGACCGGCCCCGAGGACGCTTTCGAGGCTTGGAAGGAATGCTCGCGGGGCCGCCCGTGCGACTACACGGGATTGAGCTATGACAAGCTGCGGGGCGGGAGCGGCATCCCTTGGCCCTGCACCGAAGAGCGTCCGGAGGGAACGCAGCGCCTTTACACTGACGGGCAGTTCCCCTCCAATGCAGAGTATTGCGAGAACTTCGGGCACGATCTTCTGACCGGAGCCGAGGTGGAGCCCGAAGCGTACAAAGCAAAGCAGCCCGAGGGCCGCGCCTGGCTCAAGACCACCATGTTCCATCCCCCGCATGAAGAGCCGGACGATGACTATCCGCTGCTGTACTCGACCGGCCGCACCGCGTACCACTTCCACACGCGGACCAAGACGGCCCGGTCCAAGGCCCTGAATTCGGCGGCCCCGCGGATGTGGGTGGAGCTCTCCGTGGATGACGCCGCCAGGTTTGGCATTTCCGAGGGCGACGTCGTCCGGGTCACCTCGCGCCGCGGCGTGGTGGAGGCACCCGCGCGTGTCAGCGGTATCCGGCCCGGGACTGTCTTTGCCCCGTTCCACTACGGCTACTGGGACGATCCCCGGGCCGACGGCAACCGGCCCGATGACGATACGTTCCGCTCGGCCGCCCCAACGAGCTAACCCTCACGGAGTGGGACCCGATCTCCAAGCAGCCGGTTTTCAAGAACGCGGCGGTAAGAGTCGAGAAGATCCGCGACGGCGCCGGGATGGCCCCCGCGCCCACAACCACAGCGTCACGGCCGGCAGGAGGAGAACAGTGAACCTCAACATCTATCTGGGACTGCTGCACAAGGGTGAGCAAACGCTGGCGGATTCGTTCCGGCAGGTGGCCGAGGGCCACGGGGCCGAACCGGATGTCCATTTCCTCTGCCAGACCCTGGCAAAACAATGCGACCATCACGAGGAATTGCTGGCACCCTTGGCCGAACGGTACGGCGAGGACGGCTCGGACGACGAACCCGAACGCCTCCATGCTGACGGCTTGTCAGAGACCAGGGGCGGGCCGGTGGGGCTGCTCCGCGACCTGCAGGACCTGTATCTGTTGGCCACCTTGGTGGATGCAACGTGGACGGTGGTTGAGCAGGCGGGTTCTGCGCTCCGGGACAAGGAACTGCTGAGCGCGGTTGAAAAATGCCAAGCGGAGACGCAGCAACAGATCAGTTGGCTGAAGACGCGGATGAAACAGGCCGCGCCGCAGGCATTGCTGGTGGCTGAGTAAGGCCTTCCGCTCCTAAACACCGTCAGTGCGGCAGCAGCCCCAGAACCGGCAACGCAACCGCCGTCGAAATCGCCATGGCGGCGGTGTTGGCAATCACCGGGTGGTAACCGGGAGGCAGTCGCGTGGTGATGCCGCGCGCAACGGGCGGCGCCACTAAGGCTCCCAGCAGCGCCCCGCCGATGATGGACGTCCATGATCCGTTGAAGGCCAGTACTGCCGCCGGGGCCACGGACACCACGGACGCGTACGTAGCTGCCCAACCGCCGTCGCGGAACCACTCCCGCCACAGCACTACTCCGAACGCGGACGTCAGCGCCTGCGCAAAGAGGATCCCGGGAAGCAGGTTCGAGCCGTAGGAGGGCAGGCCCGGGTTCAAGGCGAACGCTGCGCCCACACCCAGGATCACCCCTGCACTGGCGAGTTCGTTGGCAAAGAAGTGCGTTTCAGTGAAGTCCTTCAGGACGCGCCGTGCGGCCCAGAAGGTGTCGCTCTTCCAGGTAGGGCCCGACGCCGGATGGCCGGTTTGCGTAGCCGGCTCCACCCTGCGGAGTTCCACGGCTCGCGGAGCCAGCCACGGAAGCTTCCGCGCGACGGCGAACGACACCGCAGAACCCACAGCCATCGCCAGGACGTTGGCCACCAATGCCGGAAGCCCCAGCGGCGCCGAGACTGTGGGGATCAGCAGGAGGGCAAGCGGGGTTGTGGTGGCCGCGCCGAGCACCGCTCCGGTTAGGCACGGCCACCAGCCGCCCCCGTACACCAGAACCATGGCGGGTGCGACGCAAACGAAAGGAACGAACGTCGGCTGCCATCCGCCGTCGAGCATCCACCCGAAGGCTGCGTTGGACAAGGCGAGGCTCAGCGCAGCAGATGCGAAGACCCAGGGCCATAGGCCCGTTCCGTAGCTCAACTCCCCTGCCCAGCGTTTCCGACGGCGGCCCGCCCACCATGCGATGACGGCGCCGGTCAGAAGACCTGCTGCGGCCAGATCGGACTTGAAGAACAGTGGCTCGGTCATGTCCCCGAGGAACCAGCGCACGGCATCCAGAGGGGAACCGTCGACGCTGCCGGACCACCCTTCGAAAACCGGGCCGATGCGGGGCGAAACCTCCGATAGCACGTGAAGGAGGGCGGCAAAGACGCCTACCGCAGCGGCCATGCCGAGGGCTCCGAGAGCGGTGCCGGCCGCAGAAAGTTCGCTCCGCTGTTTCCGAATGGGAGGCGTAGCGGCGGTGGCTGCTGAAGAGAAGGTCATGGCTGCCCTTGGAGTCTTGAAGGTGCTTTTCAGAAGCAGCGTAAACCGGGTGGGCGGGGCGTGATCTTGCGCGCGGATTGTGACCGGCGAGCAACACCTTCCCGGAAGACCCCGGGCATGCAAAAGGCCCCGCCCCGTCTGCGTAAACAGACGACGCGGGGCCTTCAGGCTCAGGCCGCTAGGCCCGCTTGCGGGTGAGCAGTCCCCAGATGATGAGGACGATCAGTGCACCGCCGATAGCGAGCAACCACGTGGAAAGCGACCAGAACTCGTTGATGCCCACGTTGAACAGGACGCTGCCGATCCATCCACCGAGGACGGCACCAACGATTCCGAGCAGGAGAGTCGCAAGAATACCGCCGCCCTGCTTGCCAGGCTTGATGGCCTTGGCAATGGCACCAGCGATCAGGCCCAGAATGATCCATCCAAAGATTCCCATTTTTCTTCTTTCTCTAGTGCTTTGGTCCTTCCCGGCGTCCACGTGTGCGCCCGGGAGGACCTTGGTTTAGCCTTGCCAGCGGAGCCGCCGGAACATGCCGGCGACTTGCTTGGCAGACGGCCTACCGGCCGGATCGGGGTCTGTCATGGCATGCAATGCCATGGACCAGCGCCGCCGAACCGTGCCGGGAACTCGGGGTTCGCTGAGAGTCCTGGCAACCATGGACTCCAGCGGAGGGCCCGGGAATGCCTTGGTGCCCGTGAGGCACTCAAGGGTCACCAATCCCAGGGAATAGATGTCACTCGCAGCGGTGGGAACTTCTCCGCACACCGCTTCGGGACTCATGTAGTGGGGCGTCCCGGAGGACGAACTCCTTGCCGTGTGCGCCGGACTGATCGCGACACCGAAATCGGTCAGCATGGCGGGACCAGTTCCAGCGTGGCCGGGGACCATGATGTTGCCGGGCTTGACGTCGTTGTGCACAATCCCGCGTCGGTGCAGGTACGCCAGGGCGTTTGCAATGTCGGTCATCCAAGCAGCTGTCGTGCCGGAGCCTGCGGGTGCTTCCCGGAGGACGGCGCGCAGGTCCTGCCCGTTCACCAAGTCCATCACCACATAGTGGTGGGGCTCGCCGTCGGCTATGAGGCTGCCCGAGTCCCGGAGACGCACAATGTTCTTGTTCCGCAACCGCTTGTGGATTTCGAGTTCGCGTTCGAAAGCTCCACCACGGACCCGGCCCGTTTCGCGGAAGACCTTCACGGCCACCACCGAACCTGCACGGGCGTCCAAAGCCTCGTAGACGTGGGCCTCGGAGCCACCTCCGAGCCATCGTCCCAGGCTGTACCGGCCACCCAGCAAGCTGTCATGACCGCTTGCCACCGGCACATTCGAGCCCATCGCTTCGTGATGCAGGCTCGACGGCAGGGTGCCCGATCCCAGAGGACCGGCTGCAGGAATGATGGCTGTCATTTGGAGACACCGTTCACGGGATCCGTGGCCTCAATGTCCATCCGGAACCCGCTTTCGCAGGACATTTCGTTTGCGGGAGCTTCCTCCCTTGCAACGACTGTCATGTCATCTCCCACAATCTCGAATAAGTATCTTGGATATCTAGTTATATGTGTACTTACTACTCAAGTCCAGCCGGGTGGTCAATGTTGGTCAATCCCATCGATCGCTTCCCGCATTCGCTTCAGGAAGTCGACCACCACCACGGCCTCGCCACGACTGAGGGACGCCGCGACGTCCATCATTCGCCGGTGCATGCCGCTGAGAGTCTTGCGAACCTCCTCGTCAGAGTCCGACGTCGGCCTCAGGACCAAGGCGCGACGATCGGTAGGGTGCGGCTCGCGCACGACGTGACCCGACTTCACCATGCGGTCCACCAGGCTGGTCATGGAGGCAGAGGTGATCCCCAGCCGCGTGGCGAGTTCCTTGGGTCCGACCATCCTGCCCGCGCGCTCGTATTCCAGGAGGTAGCGCAAAGCCAGAAGATCCGTTTCGCCCATGCCCATGGAGGAGCGGGTTCGCCGACGCATGGCGGCCTCAGCCGAACGATAATCCCGCAGGGCATTCAGGACTTCGACGGCAACAGTTTCATTGCCGTACCAATATCCTTCCTTCACGACATCCGCAGTCATGACCATTCCTTCGTTAGACGAGTAGCTTGTCTGTCTAAGTACTATGGTACTACTAAGTAAACTTATGAAATGATGAGCATACAGGTTCGGGTCGGGTGCGCCCAGCAGACCTCAGGCGTGCTGCCGATCTGGTGGCGCTACGAGCGCAACCGCCGCCAGGCTGCCGGGGCCACCACGACGGCTACGCCAATGACGGCGCCGATCACTGTCTCCACGATCCGGTCCCGCAGCAGCAGGCCCGGGTCCACCGGGGCAGCCAAGAGGGTGGCGATCAACGCCAACGGCGTGACGAAGATCTGCGCCACAAAATACTGCCGCGCGATGAAAAGTTCGGCGCCGAACTGGCATGCGGCGATCACCAGGACCATCCCCCACGGCGCCGGATTCAGCCAGAGGATGGCGGCCATCAGCAGCAGGCCGATCACTGTGCCGGCGATTCTTTGGAAACCCCGGCTGATCCTGTGGCGCGTCGAGTGCCCCACCAATGGAACGACGGCCGCAACCATCGCCCAGTAACTGTGGCCAAAACCGAGCTTCTCCCCTACCAAAGTGGCAATGGTTCCGGCGAGTCCCGCGGCCACCAGGTAGCCGCCGCCTTCGAGCCAGATCGCGCGGCGTTCCAGAGCGGTGTGACGGATGCGGGGCGGCCGCTTCCAAGGAGTTCGATGGCTCTTGACGATGCGGGACGACATGCCGATCAGCAGGCTAAGGAGCGTGGTCAGCACGGCCACAAGCATCGCTTCCCACAGCGGCGGCTGCGCGGGGATGGAGGCAATCGCGGCGAAGGCGAAGATGTGAAAGAGAGAGCCGCCGGGGCGAAGCCGCCAAGCTGCCACCACAACGGAGCAGAGGCCGGCAACCAAGGTGGTCGCAGCCGTCAGGAGCCACGAATACGCGGTTCCATCGACCCCCAGAGTCTGCGCGACCCGGGCCGTCAGGGTGGCGCAAAGGATGACCAAAAGCATGAAGCTTCCGGCCCGGAGTTGGCTACGGAAGCGCACGCTATGCGGCTCATTGCGCCCATAGATGCCCGTGAACGCACCGAACGACGCGAACACGGCCAAGTCCAGCCGCCCCAGCAGCGTCAGCGTAATGAGGGGAACGAACACGCCTACAGCGCAACGGATAGCCGGGTGATGGTCCTTGTTCGACGGGCCCATCGTGAACATTTCCGCTACAGCCTTCAAAGAGCGGCTCGCCTTTCGTCGCAGGATCAAAAACGTACGGCGGCGGCACTGGCGTCCGCTTCCTAGGTTACGCCCGGGCGGTTGGTCACCTCGCGTTAGGCAGGCGGATAGTGGGCGTAGTCACGGACGCTGCGCTTGGACGAACCTCACCGGTCCCGGAAACCATAGAGGGTGCCGGGATTGAGAAACTGACGCCCCCACAGGAGACGCCTGTCGGCGCTGGTGAGCCTTCCGAAGTCCGCAGCCTCTGCCCAGTGCTCACGAATGGCGTCTTCGATTCGGGCAACGATACTGCTTGCTTGGTCCTTGGTCAGGTCATAGAGGCTGCGGGCGGCGATCAGGTCAGATAGGTTGTTCCGCTTTGTCCCATTCCTGTCATATGCAATGGCCTGCGAAGCCGTCTCTCCGCTACGCCGCATTGGTGAAAGGTCATAGGCGGGGCTGAGCCTCGCCACAGATCCATCCCAGAGCGCCGCGTGGTTCCGAAGATGGTCGTCGGAGTTGGAGATTGACATGTTGAATGCGATGCGTGCGAAGAGTTCGGAGGCGGTGCCCTCGGGCGCGCCGTTGTTTCGAAGAGCGTCCAGAAACTCTACATAGCTGCCGCTGCGCGCCTGTAGCTCGTCCAAGCCGGTCAGGGTCAGGGCGCTTGCCGCAAGGATGCGACCGCCGTCCTGCGTGCGGTCGAATCGTTCAACTAGCAGGACGCTCCGACCGAGGACGCTTTCGACGCGAGTACGCGCAACGTTAAGCCCAGCCTTCCCGGCGAGGAACATGCTCGCTGACTCCGCGCCCACCACGGGAAAGTGGTCATTGGACGCACTGAACTTCGCTATGTATTCGCGGCCAGATTGGTGGATGACGGACTTCGGGCGTGCCCCACCCATCGCTGTACCACTCAGGAGAGCTCGCTCGAGTTCGAACGGCAAATCCTCCCCTGCGTCGACGAGGTCTGCGGCGTTCAGAAGGGTTTCCAGCGGAGCGGGAGCCGCAGCACGGGGGACGTAGTCAATAACTGATCTCTGGAAATCGATAGCGCCGAAGCGGTTGGACCCGGAGTTCAAAAGATATGTGCGCTCGTCAAGGTCACCGGTGTCGGCGTCGTCCCCGCGGTCACCGGTAACTTGGTACTGAACGACGCGCCGCCCCCACGCATCTGGTGAAGCGTCGCGCAGAGCACCAGGCAGTCCCATCGACCCTGTGGGCCCAAACGTTTGCTCGGATAGCGGGAGGGTCGGCGCCAGGGATACGGCGTTGGGTCGCTCCAAGTACCGCCGACCGTAGTCGAAGAAAAACTGGCCAGGCGCACCCTCTCGAAGACGGCCGGCGGGCACCGGCGTGTCCGCCTTGGGTAGCCAAACCCACACGTAGATGTCAGAAGTCGAGGCCATCGTCGTTGCCCCTTCGCTTCTTGTCGACACGTGCGGGAAGCAACGCGAGCCGTTCTTCGCCTCGTCGGCGGAGCGCAATGAGTTGGCTTGGGTCGTCGACCCCGAAGAGTGGCACGCCAACGATCGATGCAACGTTGAATACGTTGCCGATGCTGCTCGCAGCGCTTCCGCGCTCGATGGCCGCTAGAGTTTTCCGCGTAATGCCTGCTGTGCCAGCGAGGTGTTCGGCCGTCATCCCTCGTGCAGCGCGTGCCATCCGAATTTGCTGCCCTAGCACGACAATAGCGTCCTCGGCCGCGCGGGTAAGACCCAGTTCTCGACGTCCCATGGGTAATAGTTTACCCGCAACATGTAGTTATGCGTAAACTATTATCCATTTGCTGCTTCCGGCTAGGCGTGGGCGGGAGCCCGGGAGCTTGCAATTTGGCTGCTAGAAACGGGACGCAGTTCCGGTGACCGCAGCGGTGGAGAGCGGGTTGCCGTCAGTGTCGGTGATGTTGCCGGCCGGCGTAAAGCTTGCGAAGACCGCCGGATCTGACTGGACGGTGTTGCCACCGGAAACGCCGGAGCCCAAGGTGATGACTACCCGATTACCGCTCCAAGTCATGGACGAAAAGTTCGGTGTTGTTCCGTTTCCATTGCCGCTTCCCGAAAAGCTAAGAGCTGTTGAGGTGTACCCGGCACCGAGGTTAACGCTGCCCAGATTGAGGGCACATCCGGTGAGTGACACACTGAGGACGTTATTCGGACTGACGTTAACAGTGACCTGGTTGTTTCCGTTCACGGTGAATGACCCGGTGACCGGCCACGTGTTACAGACGGTTTTCCCATTGATGACGTCCGAGAACGTGATGGTTACCGTGTCTCCCTTTTCGATCTTGCCCGCAACGCCGCCTGCGACATTCGCCAGCTCAACGTTGGCAACGGTGGGCGGGGTCGACTTCTTCTTTGACGTCGCTGTGCCTGCGCCGCCAGTGTTCCCGGCGGCGTCCGTAGCCTTGGCCGAGAAAGTGATGGTGCCGTCCGTGAACCTGCTGACGTCCACTGGTGCAGCGGTCCAGCCTCCAGCGCTATTGGCAATGATGGTCTGTGAGAAGGATGAGGCACCGGCACCACTGACAGTGAGCGTCACGGTGGAATTGGCCTCAGCCGTGCCGCCGACCGGCACGTTCCCTACGTTGAGGGAGTTCACCAAGGCGGGCGCCGTCACTGTGGGCGCGGCCGGAGGCGTGGTGTCCGTGACGGGGGTCGTCCCCGCGCTCCTCGCACTCTCCTGCCCCTGCCACAGGGCAAGCATGGGCGTGACGGTGTAGTACCAAGTCCCTGCGGGAACATTGGCCTCCACGCATGCCAAGGACGTGACAGGCCCGGCGCACGCACCTGTGGCAGGCACACGGGTTCCGCCGCTCGCAACGCCGTAGCGCGCAATGCTGTAGCCGGTCACGGACCTGCCTGCCGCCGTCGTACTGGCCGCCCAGGTGACCGACACGTTGGTGCCGGTCACGCTGGTGGACGGCTTTGAGCCCTGCGCCAGCGCGTCGGATTTGGCCGCAGCGCCGTTGCTGCTGACCGAGCTCCAGAATGCGCTTGCCGCAGGGCCGCTCCAGGAAACCAGAAGAATGCCCAACGCCACCACGAGAAGGCGGTTCCAGCCGCCCATGCTGACACGGTGGGAACGACGATGCCGGTTCACTTCCGCACCTCCAGCGTGACGGGGATGGTGAATTGGGCGCCTTGGCAGGCGGAGGGTGATGCCGTACTCATGCTTGCAGCGCCGGGCAGGGTGAGAAGAACGGAAGTGTTCGCAGCGATTGCCGTGGACGTCATTTGGGCCGGCGTGAACGTTACGCCTGTTGGGGCGCAGCCCGGGTGTCCGGTGTCGGCGGTGATGGGTCCCCTGGCGGTCACGCTGTGGATAGCGACGCCGTGCGGGTTCGGGTTGGTGATGCGGAGGACGACGTCGGCCGATCCGCCCGGCACGAGGCTGCTTTGCAGGGTATCGCCCGGGACGAGTGCGTCCACCGTGACTGTCTGCATGGTGCCGTTGGTGGCCGATCCACTGCCCAAACCGGCAGCGGTCCAGTAGGCATAAGCCGAACCCACGCCGCCCAAGAGGCAGAGAGCCGTGGTGGCGGCTGCTGTTCGGGCGAGCCTGCCTGGACGGGCTGGCTTGCCCTGGCGAATCCGGTGCATACGGGAGATGTCCATGTCAGTTTCCCTGTCCCATCCCCGAGTACGTGAAGTGGAGGGTGGCGCCTTTGCAACCGTCCTGAAGCAGCTGGGTGTCCAGCATCCTGATGTGCGGCCACTTGCTTTGGGCTATGCCCAACCCGGAGAGGCTGCTCGAGCCGGCCGGGGCCGTGAACGGATACGTGCCGCTGAACTGGGTCAGCGCGTAATCCGCCGTGGTGCACGGCAAGTTCGCCGCCACAGCCTGCGGGGTACGAACCACCTGGCTGATCGCGACCGACACATTCGTCACAGCGATGCTCTTGCCGATGGGGTTGGAAATCTGCAGCTCTATTGGCTGGGAAGTCCCCGGCGCCAGCGGACCGTTCACTGTGCCGGTTACGCCGAAGTTCCGCTTGACCTCCTGAACGTTCAACTGCGCCGACGCCGTGGATTGCATACCTCCGCCGGTCCCGGTGATGGTGAAGTCGGTCTTGCCTGCCGGAGTACTGGGTGCGGTGGTTACGGTCAACGTCGCCTGGGCGGTGCTGCCGGACGTAAGGTTGACCGACGACGGCGACCACGCGGCTGTTGCTCCTGCCGGCAAGCCCACGACGCCGAACGTCACCGGACCAGCGAGTCCTCCTTTGGAGGTCGCGGACGCCGTGTAGGTAACTGCCAGCCCCTGGTCAGTGCTCCGGCTCGACGGCGACAGCGTCACCGCTATGCCCTTGGTTTCCTTGCCCGGGGTGCCTTGTCCGTTTGACTGTCCGTTGCTAGCCGCCAAGGCCGTGACAGGTACCAATGCCACCAGCACGGCGAGGATCACGGCACGGAGCGGCATTCCACCTCGGAGGAATGGGCTGCGGCGCTCTTGCGTGGGGTCCATGGAAGAAGCTCTTTTCGGACGGGCCGGGTGTTGCGGAACTGGGGGCAGGCAACTGGCCGGGGACCGCCGTCGTTGGTCAGTCCCCGGCCTGAGGCCGCTACTCGCTGGTGACGCTAACCGTCACTACTGCGCCTTTGCAGGCGTCCTGGTTCTCCGTTGCGCTGTCGTTGAAGGTCAGGGTGCCGGTGCCGACGGACGTGGTAGCACCCGCAGCTACAAGGGTGTTGGACGTTTCTGCGGTGGCCGTGAACCATCCGGGAAGGCAGCCAGCATTGTCAGTGGAAACAGTAGGAGTCAGCTCACCGACCTTAGTGCTCGAGGTCGTCGAGTTGGTCGCGGTGTAGGCGACGTCCACCTGGTTGCCCGGCGCGAGCCCACCGTCGAACGTGGCGTGGAGTGTCACGGTGCCCCCGCCGGCCGAGTTTGTGGCGGTGCCGTTGCCGGAGCCCGTCGTGGTCCAGTAGGCGTATGCCGCACCGCCGCCGACGGCGACCAGGGCAACACCTGCAACGGCAGCGGTGATACGGCTCTTCTTGGAAAGCTTGCGCATGATTTGGCTCCTTGGTTCATCTGCAGTCCGGGGAGCCGCGTCGCAACCCCCACCATCCGGTTCCTTTGCCCGGATGAAGCGATGTCCCCAATAGTTCAGGTTGCTTCCCATGCGGTGCCACACTCGGATGTACGCCTGTTTTTCGCCTGAACGATGGTTCAGGAATACGTTGGTTTGCGCGGCGAGTACTCGGTTTTTTGACTGACGACTACTTGGTTCGCGGGGTATTTTGGCCCTGCCGGACGCGTGGGCTTCTTGTTGATCATGGCCGGAATTCGTTGCCATCTTGGGAATTTTCGCGATTCATGGGACATGCGCGCGGGCAAAAGCCTGGGCGCCGGATGAGGGCGCGCTTTAGCGATGGCTATTTATCTGACCTGCGGCCTCGTTTCGGGCGACTGCTCACGCGACTGCGCCAACATTGTGCGAGCCTTGAGCCAAAACTGCGCTGGTGTTCGAGGAATGCGGGGCTGGGTGTGCCGTCTCAGCAGGGACTCCGCCAGGCCCAGCCCAGATGTCTCGCAATCTTTCTGTTCTCCGGGAGCCCAGTACCCCGCAAACATGGCACTCGCGTCTCGACCCGCGCTTGAAGGGAATGCGCATGGAAGTCTTGTGAGGTCAGGGTTGGGCGGCTCGGGCGTGGCGCACCGGCACCCCGCTGGATTGGCGGGGGATCAGGGTGGGTGTGGCTCGTCGGATTCGCGGTTCGGTGCCGGGGTTGACGATGAGTTCTATGGCGGTGGTGGCGATCTGGTCCAGCGGGACGCTCACGGAACTGAGGGGTGTGGGTAGGCGGGCGGACAGTGGCGTGTCGTTGTAGCCAACCAGAGCGAGATCAGTGGGGATGGCGATGCCGTTGTGCTGGGCGGCCGCCATGACACCCATCGCGATGTTGTCGTTCGCGGCAAAGACGGCCGTAGGCCGGTTTCCGTGTCCTGCGGCCAGGAGGGTTTGTCCTGCGGTGTAGCCGTTTTCGATGCCGTAACCGGCTGCGACCATCCACTGATCCCTTACTGCGATGCCGGCTTCTTCCAAAGCCCTCCGGGCGCCTGCCAGACGTGCCGTTCCGGTGGAAGTGAAGTCTGGGCCGGTGATCACGGCGATGTCCCGGTGACCTAAGTCAACAAGGTGCCGGACGGCGAGATAGCCGCCGACCTCGTCATCACCAACTGCGGACGGGCTTTCTCCGTCGGTACGAAGGACAAGCGCGTGCGCCACCTTGCGGTGACGCAGGAGCTTTGGCAGTTCGTCCCCGAGCCGGGCAGTGGCAAGAATCAGCCCGTCGACGTTCCGGTCCAGCAGTGTCTCGGCTGCGCGGCGCTCATCTTCAGGATCATCACCGCTGGTAGCCACCATGGCAAAGTAACCGCGCGCCGCTGCAGCACGTTCTACCGCTTCGAACATCAGCGCCATGACCGTGTCGCTAAGACGGGGTACCAGCACTCCGAGTGTTCGGGTCTCTCCCCGGCGAAGGTTGGAGGCAAACGAATTCCTGCGGTATCCGAGCTCCTCGGCGACCTTCCGCACGTGGGCGGCTGCGGCCGAGCGTGAGGTGATGCGCTCGTCCAAGGCACGGCTGGCCGTGGAGATACTCACCCCGCTGGCGGCGGCGACGTCTTTGAGCGTGACGGCGGCTCCGGGGGTGGCCTGCTCCATTGCGGTTCTCCTCTTCAGCAGCGGCGTTACAGACACTCTATTCCTCTTTTTGCAAACGTTCTCTTGACAGTGAGCTGCGACACGTGCAAACTTGAAAACGTTCCCGCAAACGTTTTCATTCTAGCGGGATACCGACCATCAAAGAAGACAAGAAGGTAGCTGCAAATGGCACTCGATCTCCGCGGACTCAGCCCCGCACCTGTCACCCCGTTCACCGAAGATGGCGCTGTCGACTTCGATGCGATCCAGCGTCTGGGTTCGTGGCTCGGGTCGATTGAGGGCGTGAAGAGCCTCGTCGTCCTAGGGCACGCGGGCGAAGGCACGTTCCTCACCGAGGAGGAACAGCTGGACGTCATCCGGGCATTCGTCGCGTCCACCGACGGCCGCGTACCGGTCGTAGCCGGCATCACCAAGGAGGGCAACAAGACCGCGGCCCTCGAGGCAAAGAAGGCCGTCGAGGCCGGTGCATCCGCTGGTCTGGTGTACCCCTCGCATGGGTGGCTGCGCTTCGGATACCAAAAGGGCGCACCCCAGTCCCGCTACAAGGAGATCTACGAAGAGTCCGGCCTGCCGCTGATCCTCTTCCAGTACCCCGACAACACCAAAGCAACCTACGACCTCGACACTCAGCTGGAAATCGCAGGCCAGGAAGGGGTCTTCGCCACAAAGAACGGTGTCCGGAACATGCGCCGCTGGTACACCGAGATTCCCGCGCTGCGTGCCGCATACCCCGAGCTGCAGATCCTGTCCTGCCACGATGAGTACCTGCTGCCGACCATGTTCGATGTCGACGGCCTGCTGGTTGGCTACGGCAACATCGCCCCCGAACTCCTCGTCGAACTGATCGAGGCCGGCAAAGCACAGGACTACCCGCGCGCCCACGCCATTCATGAGCGGCTGCTGCCGGTGACCCAGAACGTCTACCACCGCGGCTCTCACATGGAGGGTACCGTCGCCTTGAAGTGGGGCCTGGTGAACCGCGGCATCCTGGACCACGCCACCGTGCGCACCCCGCTGTTGCCCCTGCCCGAGGGCGCCGACATCGAAATCGCAGCCGCCTTCGCCGAAGCCAACATCGGCAAGGTCACCACCACCGCTGCCGTCTGACCCACCTTGCCCCACCGGGCAACGACAGGTCCTTATGGGCGGCGGGTCCCTCAGCCCGCCGCCCATACCCTCAGCTTTTACTCTCCACCCCGGGCCAACCACGCCCCCAGCAATGTCGCTGAATAAGGAGGACTCGCCGATGCGCGAGCAAAATAAGACCATCACCCGTTCAGTTCACACGGAAGAACAGATGGCAACCCAGCAAGGAAACCAGCCCGCTACCGCCCAGAAGCGCCGCACATTCCTGGGCTACCTGGCCCTGATGGGCCCGGCCTTCGTCGTCGGCGCCTGGCAGTTCGGCCCCGGCAACCTGACCACCGCTGTGCAGGCCGGCAGCCGCTTCGACTACAGCCTCGTCTGGGTCATCGCAGTATCCACTGTCCTGATGATTTTCTTCACCGACATGAGCGTCCGTCTCGGCATCGCCACACCAACTTCCTTGATCACCTCCATCAAAGACCACCTCGGCAAATGGGTCGGCGTGCTGGCAGGGTTCGGTGTCTTCGGGATCACCTTGATGTTCTCCGTCGGCAACGCCGTCGGCTCAGGCCTCGGCCTGTCCCTGGTTTTCGGAGGGTCCCCCGTACTCTGGACGATCGTCTGCACCGTTGCTGTAGGCATCGTCCTGGCCTTCAAGAACGTCTACGGCGTCGTTGAAAAAGCCCTCTTGGTCATCGTCGTCCTTATGGGGCTGGCCTTCATCGCCAGCACTGTCGTGGCACAACCGGACTGGTATCGCGCCTTGGAAGGTGCTGTTCCAACCCTCCCGGCAGGCAGTGAAATCCTGGTCGTCGCACTGGTCGGCACCAACTTCTCCATCAACGCCGCCTTCTACACCTCCTACGGCATCAAAGAACACAAGCGCACCCGAGCCGACTACCGCGACATCACCCTCGCCGACACCATCCCCGGTATCGTCGCACCCGGCATCATGACCGCACTGGTAATCATGGTCGCCGCCGCAGTCCTGGGCAGGACCGGCGGCGAAGCAGGCACAATCAACGCCCTCGCCTCCATCTTCACGCCCCTCGCAGGCCCCGTGGGATCCATGGTCTTCGCCCTCGGACTCTCCGGTGCCGCGTTCTCCTCCATGATCGCCAACGCCACCGCAGGCGGCACCATGGTCTCGGACGCGCTCGGCCGCGGCGCGAAAGCCGGGTCCCCCATGGCCCGGATCTTCACGGGCATGATCCTGGCCTTCGGCCTGATCATCACCCTGCTGTTCCAGTCCTCTCCCGTTGGCATGATCGTCATCGCCCAGTCCCTCACAGTCCTCATCGCACCGCTGCTGGGCGTCCTCATAGTCGTCATGGCCAACAAGTCCTCCGTCATGGGAGACCTGCGCAATAAATGGTGGCAGAACCTCTTCGCCGCAATCGGCATGATAGCCATCATCGCTTCCTCAATCCGCCTCATCACCACACTCATCGGCTAAAACGCCCTCATCAGCAAGTAGTGCCCCGCAACTCTGCTGGGGCACTACTTATTGCTACGCGCGGCGCCCTCAAGAAAGTTCCTTCCTCGGGTGAGGATTGAACCATGGCAAAGTGCATCCGCGGCTTGGCCGCCGCCCGCAAGCAGGATGGGTTCGTGCCCATGCTCCAAAGTGCGTCCTCATGAAGCAGATGAGGCTCCGGTACCCCGGAGCGTGCAGGGTATGCGGCGTCGCTCTTCCAGCCGGGACAGAAGCTATCTATGAGAGCCAGACGAAGTCGGTCTTCTGTTTTGGTTGTGCCACCGAGGCTACGGAGACCATGTCCCCAGCCCAGGAACCACCTCAGGATGGTTCAATTTCCGCTGAGTCCGGGGTAGCCGGATCGTCCGCACGGCGTGAATACGAACGCCGTAAGGCGAAGGATGAGGAAAAGCTCCGCGAGAAGTGGGGTCGCTTCGGTGGCCTCGCAGTCGCCCTCTCTGAGGAACGGCAGCCCACCAAGTCATGGGATCGCGGCGCGATCGGTGAAGAACGCCTCGGCGCTCGGCTAAATGCCCTAGCCGCCGATGGCCTGGCTGTCCTCCACGACCGGCGCATCCCTGGTTCGAAGGCCAACATCGACCACATCGCTATCACTCCTGCTGGAATCTGGGTGATTGACGCCAAGCGGTACAAGGGAAGGCCTGAGTTGAAAATCGGAGGTGGCATCCTTCGCCCCCGGGTAGAGAAGCTACTCATTGGTCGGCGAGATTGTACGAAACTCGTCGATGGGGTGATCAAACAGGTCGATATCGTACGGGACCATGTTGCGGATGTGCCGATCACCGGGGCGTTGTGCTTCATCGAAGCAGATTGGCCGCTGATCGGGGGCGCGTTCGCGACTCGTGGCGTTCATGTGCTCTGGCCGAAACGGTTAGCCAAAGTGCTTACCGAGCAGACAACCGGTGAGGTTGACGTAGTGAGGACGCACGAGTCGATAGCCTCGCGGTTCAAGTCTGCATGACGTGAGACTAGGATGTTCGAATCTCTAACGCAGGGGGTGGGGCTGTGGTACGTGTTCCGGCATCCGGGAGCAGAGGACGGCCTGAAGTCCTCATGCAGGACGGATGCCGACTGTGCGTGGTGCCGGAGCCCGAGTCGGCGTATGAATCATGGAACCTCAAGGGACCGGATGGACTACGGATCGTGTCCGTACCTGGAGGTGAGCTGGCCGTTTGGGACAGCCGCAAATGGATCCCCTAAAGGACGCTTGGAATGTCCGATGAGCCACCGGCTAACGGGCATATGAACACACTGGTATTCGAGTCATTGGATGCTGACGCCACAACCGACTGAACGATTGCAGTTCCGTGAGATGACCGAAGCCGACCTCGATAAGATGACCGCCTTGCTCGGAGATCGGGTACCACGTGCGCGCCGATCTTCTTGGCCAAGGGTTCGCGACGGAAGCAGCCACTGCTTGTCGCGAGTACGCCCGAGAACACATTGACGTCATCGAACTGATTGCTATCATCCATCCGGATAACCGGGCTTCTGAACGGGTAGCTGAGAAAATCGGAATGCACCGTGTCGCTGATGACCACGGCGGGAACATCCCCGTACGAACAGTCCTCAGCCTACAACTGTAAAGAAGTCCCAGGCTGTCCGGTTGAGGATCTCGCTCCGGGTGCTGAAGCGTCGGCAAAGCAAACAGCTCACGGGCACGACAGGCAACACGCTTTCCGCAATGGAAAGACTTGAGTTTCCGCAACGGAAAGTCTAGGTTGATGACATGACACATGACAACAGCGAGCGGCCCAATCCTCAGGAGGCACAGCAGGCGCTGGACTCGGTTACCGCTTCACAGCGTGCTCTAGCCCCTTTTGTCCGTTCCCCCGGCTGGTTGTATCCGGCTCAGGGCGTAGCGATGGCCCTGTTCATCATCGGGCTAGTGCTGTTCACCTCCCATGGCTGGGCAGCCGTCGCCTTGGGAATCTCCATCATCATTTTCTCCGTTCTACCTGTCCTGCAGTCCGCTCGATCCAGGGTGATAATCGACGTTTACACGCACAGCGGCAGCAGAGTCCTCGGCTTGCTCTATCTGGCAGGTTTCACGGGTCTCGTCGTCGGCGCCCTCGTGGTCCACGCCCTCAGCGGACGAGAGTGGGCTGCTTATACCGCCGGCCTACTGGCACTTGCCCTCACGCTCGTATGCGGGCCAGCGATGGACAAGAAACTCTCCGCTTCAATTGGAGCCTCTCACTGATGGAGGCCGACTTTGACGAGATCATTCACGTTCCCACCCGACTGCGCATCTGCGCACTCTTAGCCGGCGCAGGAGAAGTGGAATTCAGCGTAATCCGTGACGGTCTCACCCTCAGCGATTCGGTATTGAGTAAGCATCTGAAAGTCCTTGAACAGGCCGGCTACGTCGACCTGCGAAAAGGCACGGTCAACACCCGAACCCGCACCTGGGTACACATGACAAAGGCAGGTTCACAGGCCTTTAAAGGCCATATCCAAGAGCTGCGGCGGCTCGCGGCCAGCGCCGACCACCTACCAAGCTAGCTGCTGGACAGGCGCGCATCCCGGGCGCCGAGACGGGCTTCGGCCGTGCCCTACTGCGGCAGCGCCTCGAGCGAATTGAACGTGTACAACTGGATGCCTTCAACACCCGGCCGGGCAGCCAGCTCCTGAATCAGGGCGTCGGGTGCGTATCTTTCGCCCAGGATGAGCTTGCGGGCAAGAGGTCCCTTGCGGCTGAGGAACTTGAGCGAGGCGCCCACTCCAATCCTGCTTGCCAGGGAGATGAGCTTCGCTTTCGGAACTGCACCAGCAACTCCGGCGTGGACGGGAAGGGTCACGCCCTCCTTGCGGAGCAGGGCGACGTAATTGTGGATGGTCTCCGCCGAGAAACACATCTGGGTGACGATCTTGCCGGCAAACTCCTGTTTCTCCAGCAACGCATCCATCAGCTGCAGGCCATTGATGGTCGGGTGGCCTTCCGGGTAGCCCGCGACTCCCACCGACATCGACCCGCCGCTCAGTTCCGCAATGTCACGCACAAGTTCGACGCCGGTGGAGTAGGCGCCCGCTGCTCGCGGGGCGTCACCTCCGATCGCAAACATTTCCGTGATCCCTGCCGCCGCACAATCATCGAGGATCCCGGACAAGTGCTCCCGGCTTTCCACGCACTTGGCGGCGATATGCGGAACGGCCACGAAGCCCAGCTCGCTCAGCTTGATCGCCGTCCTCACGGTGGATTCGACTCCGTGGTGGGGCAGGCAAGTGATGCTGACCGTCGAACCGGCCGGCAGCGCACTGTTGACCACGTCAACGATGCCATCGGTAGGGATGATTTCAACGCGGGTGGCAAGCATGGTGAGTCCTTTGTGCTGGCTGATAATCAGTTAGCCGTGGGCGGCGAGGATGGTAGAGGCTTCCTGGCGGGTGGTGCCGGAGGATTCGATGTGGGCCAGGGCTTCGGGGATGGCCCATCCTTTCTTCCGCATCGCGGTGGCCCAGAGGCGCCCGGCGCGGTAGGAGGAGCGGACCAGGGGCCCGGACATGACGCCGAGGAAGCCGATCTCTTCGGCCTCGTGCTGGAGGTCCACGAATTCCTGGGGCTTGACCCACCGGTCCACGGGCAGGTGCCGCTCGGAGGGGCGCAGGTACTGGGTGATGGTGATCAGGTCACACCCGGCATCGTGGAGGTCCCGGAGGGCTTCGGAGATTTCCTCGCGGGTCTCGCCCATGCCCAGGATCAGGTTGGACTTGGTCACCATGCCCAGATCCCGGCCTTGGGTGATCACGTCCAGGGAACGCTCGTACCGGAACGCCGGACGGATCCGCTTGAAAATCCGGGGCACGGTCTCGACGTTGTGCGCGAACACCTCGGGCTTGGACTCACAGATCGCGGCGATGTGTTCGGGTTTGCCGGAGAAGTCCGGGATCAGCAGTTCCACCCCGGTGCCGGGGTTCAGTTCGTGGATCTTCCGGACCGTCTCGGCGTACAGCCACACGCCCTCGTCCTCGAGGTCATCACGGGCCACGCCGGTCACGGTCGCGTAGCGCAGCTGCATCGACTGCACACTCCTGGCCACCTTGGTGGGTTCGAAGCGGTCCAGCGGGGAGGGTTTGCCGGTATCGATCTGGCAGAAATCACAGCGCCGCGTGCATTCGGACCCGCCGATCAGGAACGTCGCTTCCTTATCTTCCCAGCACTCGAAAATGTTCGGGCACCCGGCCTCCTCACACACCGTGTGCAGGCCTTCCTTCTTCACCAGGTTCTTCAACCCAACAAACTCAGGGCCCATCTGGACCTTCGCCTTGATCCACTCAGGCTTACGCTCAACCGGGACCGCCGCGTTACGCTGCTCAACGCGCAGCAACTTACGGCCTTCAGGTGCCAGGGTCATGGAATTTCCTTTGTGATCGATTTTCAGCATTCGACGACGTTGACGGCGAGGCCGCCCATCGCGGTTTCTTTGTATTTGTGGGACATGTCCTTGCCCGTCTCACGCATGGTGACGATGACTTCATCAAGGGAGACCCGGTGCGTGCCATCACCCCACAACGCCATCTTCGCGGCGTTGATCGCCTTCGCCGCCGCGATCGCGTTCCGCTCAATACACGGGATCTGCACCAACCCCCCGATCGGATCACACGTCAACCCCAGATTATGCTCCATCGCGATCTCCGCAGCGTTCTCCACCTGAGCCGGGGAACCACCCATCACCTCAGCCAACCCCGCAGCAGCCATCGACGACGCCGAACCCACCTCACCCTGACACCCAACCTCCGCACCGGAAATCGAGGCCTGCTCCTTATACAACACACCCACCGCACCGGCAGCGAGCAAGAACCGCACCACCACATCATCCCGGTCCGCCTGCGTGGCCTGATCCATCCCCGGGGCATAATTCAACGCGTAATACAACACCGCAGGAATGATCCCGGCCGCACCATTGGTCGGAGCAGTGACCACCCGCCCACCGGAAGCGTTCTCCTCATTGACCGCCAACGCGATCAGGTTCACCCACTCCTGCCAATACTTCGGATCGTTCCGGTCCTTGTCCTCCTTCAACAACCGCTCCAGCCAATCAGGAGCACGACGGCGGACCCTCAGTCCCCCGGGCAGCACACCCTCACGCTTGAGCGACGTTTCAACACAGGCCTCCATCACCGACCAGATATGCAGCAAACCCTCCCGGATCTCCTCCTCGGACCGGGACGCCCGCTCATTGACCAGCATGATGTCGCTGATTCCCAGGCCCTTGGACGAGCACCGGCCCAGCAACTCCGCAGCGGTCCGGAACGGCAACGGCAACTCCGCCTTGGACTCCTCCAACTCAGCCCGCGCCGCGTCCTCCTCGCCCTCACGAACAATGAACCCGCCACCCACCGAGAAAAACGTCGCCTCCCTCAGCACGTTCCCCCCGGCATCGGTAACAGCGAACTTCATCCCGTTCGTATGCCGCGGCAACACCGTCAACGGATGCAACACCATATCCCCCACCGCATACGGCAACAGCACACCCTCACCCGAAGCCCCGGCCAGGTTCAGCATGCCCGTCTCCGCGATCGCAGCAAGACGCTCCTCCACCTCACCGGGCAGGATCAACTCCGGCTCAAACCCCTCCAAACCCAGCAACGTAGCCGTAAAAGTGCCATGACCCTTACCCGTCGCAGCCAAAGAACCATAAAGATCCACCCTCAACCCCGCCACCGAAGACAGCACACCGGATTCACGAAGCTCCCGCGCAAACACCGCCCCCGCCCGCATCGGACCCACCGTATGCGAACTCGACGGACCAATACCCACGGAGAACAAATCGAAAACACCAACAGCCATGGCTGGGACCTTTCGGGGTCGAAGAAAAAACAACGGGAAGCAAAACAAAAGGTGGGAGCTGGGCCAAGTCCGAGCCAAGGCCGGCCCAGCCCCCGTGGAGGTCCAGTACAAACCTCCAACCCGGTGTAAATGTGCAGCATCCGTTCCCAGCAAATGCCACACCCGGGAGATCAATGCCAGCCCGTTTCGGGGGTTCGCTGCGCAGTGTGCCGAGGGCACGGCACACTGCGCAGCTAGACCACGAATCGGACGTGAGGTCCGCCGGGTGCCACTAGCTCAGCCGAGGTTCGCAACCCCCGGATAGAGCGGGTGCGCCTCAGCCAGGACCTCGACGCGGTGACGCAGGCCCGAAAGGTCCGCCTCGGCGTCGGCGGTCAATGCCTCGGCGATGATGTCCGCAACCTCGCGGAAGGCTGCTTCGCCGAACCCGCGCGTGGCGAGGGCAGGGGTGCCGATGCGCAACCCGGAGGTGACCATCGGAGGGCGGGGGTCGAACGGCACAGCGTTGCGATTGACGGTGATGTCGATCGCGGCGAGGCGGTCTTCGGCTTGCTGGCCGTCGAGTTCGCAGTTGCGCAGGTCTACCAGGACCAGATGAACGTCGGTGCCCCCGGAAACTACAGATATCCCAGCAGCCGTGACGTCGGGCTGCACCAGGCGCTCGGCCAGGATCCGGGCGCCGGCCAGGACGCGTGACTGCCGCTCCCGGAACTCTTCAGAAGCGGCGATCTTGAACGCCACAGCCTTGCCTGCGATCACGTGTTCCAGGGGTCCACCCTGCTGTCCGGGGAAGACGGCAGAGTTGATCTTCTTGGCGACGTCGGCATCGTTGGAGAGGATGATGCCGCCACGGGGACCGGCGAGGGTCTTGTGCGTGGTGGAGGTGGTGACGTGGGCGTGCGGCACCGGCGAGGGGTGCAGGCCAGCGGCAACCAAACCGGCGAAGTGGGCCATGTCCACCATCAGGTAGGCGCCAACGGAATCAGCGATCCGGCGGAACTCTGCGAAGTCCAGCTGCCGCGCGTATGCGGACCAACCAGCCACGATAAGTGCAGGCTTGTGTTCCTGGGCCAGACGCTCCACCTCGGCCATGTCGACGGTGTGGGTGTCCTCGCGGACGCCATAGGGCACCACGTTGTACAGCTTGCCGGAGAAGTTGATCCGCATGCCGTGCGTGAGGTGACCGCCGTGGGCGAGGTTGAGGCCCATGATGGTGTCGCCAGGCTTGATGAGTGCGTGCATCACGGACGCGTTGGCCTGCGCACCGGAGTGCGGCTGCACGTTCGCGTATTCGGCCCCGAAGAGGGACTTGATACGGTCGATCGCGAGCTGCTCGATCACATCCACGTGCTCGCAGCCACCGTAGTAGCGCTTGCCCGGGTAGCCCTCGGCGTACTTGTTGGTCAGCACCGAACCCTGCGCCTGCATCACTGCAACCGCGGTGTGGTTTTCGGACGCGATCATTTCCAGGCCACCGCGCTGGCGGCCCAGTTCGTCGTCGATCTTCGCCGCGATCTCGGGATCCAGCGACGCGAGGTCGGCGTCCAACGACGGCGATACGACCTGCTCGAATTCAGTCACGGAAACAGGGTTCACAGTTCGCCTCCGTTGGCTGCTGCGTACTCTTCGCCCGTCATGAGCGGCCCTTCGTCCGTGGCGGCAACCTTGAACAGCCAGCCGGCACCGTAGGGGTCGTTGTTGATGAGTTCGGGATCATTGACCACAGCGTCGTTGATCTCGGTCACCTCACCGGTAACGGGCGAGTACAGGTCGGAAACGGACTTGGTCGATTCCACCTCGCCGCAGGTCTCGCCTGCGGTCACCGTAGAGCCAACCTCGGGCAGATCCACGTAAACAATGTCGCCCAGGGCGTCGGCGGCCACGGCGGAGATGCCGATGCCTACCGGTCCGCCGCCATCTGCAGCAACCCATTCATGTTCAGCCGAGTACTTCAGCCCGGCAACAACTTTGCTCATCTCAAAATCCTTCTCTTGTGACTACTTGGAACGCTTGTAGAACGGCAGCGGTACAACTTCGAACGGTTCGGCCTTGCCGCGCAGGTCCACCTCAACGGTGGTACCCGGGGCGGAATGCTCGACGTCGACATACGCCAACGCCACCGGGTAACCGAGCGTTGGGCTCGGCTGGCCGGAGGTCACTTCACCGATGAGGGTGCCGTCCTTCAGAACCGAATAATGCGCGCGGGCTGCACGACGGCCGGTGCCCTTGAGGCCGACCAGCTTCTGACCGATCGTGGATCCGACACCCGCAGCCTTGATGGCGGCCAGTGCTTCTTTCCCCACAAAATCGCTTTCCTTGGACAACGCCACAACCGGGCCGAGTCCGGCTGCATAGGCGTTGACGTGACGGGAGAGCTCGTTCCCGTAGAGCGGCATGCCTGCTTCAAGGCGGAGGGAATCGCGGGCTGCGAGGCCCGCCGGGATGAGGCCGTGGCCTTCCCCGGCTTCAAGCAACGACTCCCACAGCTCAGCGGCGTCCTGGTTGGGAACATAGATCTCGAACCCGTCCTCGCCTGTGTAGCCAGTGCGGGCCAACAGCAGCTCGTCGCCGGCGATGGAAACCTCGACGGCGGCGTAGTACTTCAGTTCCGTGACCAGCGAGTGCTGCTCCGCGGGGACCAGCTTGAGCAGGATTGCCTCGGCGTTCGGTCCCTGAACGGCGACCAGGGACGTCTCAGCGGAGGCGTCCTCAACAACGACGTCGAAACCGGCGGCGCGCTCCAGCAGGGCAGCGGCCACCACGGCAGCGTTGCCGGCGTTCGGAACCACGAGGAACTTATCCGCAGACCTGCGGTAAGTGATCAAGTCATCGATGATTCCGCCGTCGGCATCGCAGATCAGCGAGTACTTCGCTTTGCCTTCTGCCACCGCGGACATCTTGCCAACCAGCGCGTAGTCCAGGAACGCGGCGGCCTGCGGCCCGGTGACCCAGACTTCACCCATGTGGGAGAGGTCGAACAAGCCCGCGGCGTTGCGGACGGCGTGGTGCTCGGCCAGCTCGGATTCGTACTTGAGGGGCATCTGCCAACCGCCAAAATCCGTGAAGGAGGCGCCGGCCTTTTTATGCTGCTCGTAGAGAGCGGTGTAGTTCTCAGACATGTCAGGGTCCTTTAGTTCGCAAGCTCTGCTGTGTTTTCCTCGAACGCTTCGAGGGGAGGGCACGAGCAGACGAGGTTGCGGTCGCCCGCAGCACCGTCAATCCGGCCAACCGGCGGGAAGTACTTGTCCTGCTTGAGGCTCGGCACCGGGAAGACTGCCTGCTCACGCGGGTAGTTGCGCTCCCACGAAGAGCTCACGACGGCGGCTGCCGTGTGCGGCGCGTTGCGAAGCGGGGAGTCCTCCACGGAGAAGTCTCCGCTGGCTACCTGTTCGATTTCGGCCCGGATGGTGATCATGGCTTCGATGAAGCGGTCGATCTCGGCCAGGTCCTCGGACTCTGTGGGCTCAACCATGAGGGTGCCGGCCACCGGGAACGCCAGGGTGGGGGCGTGGAAGCCGAAGTCGATGAGGCGCTTGGCCACGTCCTCGGCGGTCACGCCGGTGCGGGCGGTCAGTTCACGGAGATCCAGGATGCATTCGTGGGCAACCAGTCCACCTTCGCCCGTGTAAAGGACAGGGAAATGCTCGTTCAAGCGGGAAGCTACGTAGTTGGCAGCCAGCAGGGCGGACTTGGTTGCTTCGGTCAGTCCTTCGCCGCCCATGAGCTTCACGTAAGCCCAGGAGATGGGGAGCACGCCGGCCGAACCGAAACGGGAAGCCGAGATGGCAACGCCATGCCCTTCCTCATGCGCTGCCTTATTGGCATCGCCCGGCATGAACGGGGCCAGGTGCGCCTTCGCAGCAACGGGGCCGACGCCCGGCCCGCCACCGCCGTGGGGGATGCAGAAGGTCTTGTGCAGGTTCAGGTGGGACACGTCGCCGCCGAACTTGCCCGGCTGGGCCAAGCCCACCAAGGCGTTCAAGTTCGCGCCATCGACGTACACTTGGCCACCGGCTTCGTGCACTGCCTCGCACACCTCAACAACGTCGGCGTCGTAAACACCGTGCGTGGACGGGTAGGTGATCATAATGGCCGACAAGACGTCACGGTTCGCCTCGATCTTGGCCTTGAGATCCTCGTGGTCGATGGTGCCATCGGACGCCGTGGCAACCACCACAACCTTCATGCCCGCGAGCACGGCGGACGCTGCGTTGGTCCCGTGAGCCGAAGCAGGGATGAGGCAGACGTTGCGCTGCTGGTCTCCGCGGGAGTGGTGGTAGCCGCGGATCGCCAGCAGGCCGGCAAGCTCACCCTGGGACCCCGCGTTCGGCTGGATGGAGACCTGGTCGTAACCCGTGATCTCCGTCAGGTCAGCTTCCAGGCCAGAGATCAGCTCACGCCAGCCCTCAGTCTGGGAATCCGGAGCGAACGGGTGGATGGAGGCGAACTCGGGCCAGGAAATGGCTTCCATCTCCGCCGTGGCGTTCAGCTTCATGGTGCACGAACCCAGCGGGATCATGGTGCGGTCCAGCGCCAGGTCCCGGTCGGACAGCTTGCGGATGTAGCGCAACAGCTGCGTCTCGGAACGGTGCGTGCTGAACACGGGGTGCTGCAGGAAGTCGGAGGTGCGGAGCACGTCCGAGGCCAGTTCGAACCCTGCCGCGTCCCCGACCGGACCAGCGCCGAAGGCGACGGCAACCGCGGAGAGGACCTCCGGCGTCGTGGTTTCATCAACGGAAACACCCACGGTGTCCTCGTCGATGCGGCGGAGGTTGATGCCACGTGCTTCGGCGGCACCGATCACCTTGCTTGCCTTGCCCGGGACGCGGACGGTGAGGGTGTCGAAGAACGAATCAGAGACGAGTTCGCGGCCGGCCTTCTGCAGTGCCGTGGCCAGAACGCGAGCGTGGCCGTGCACAGTCTCGGCGATCGCCTTGAGTCCGTCCGGACCGTGGTACACCGCGTACATCGAGGCAACGATCGCGAGCAGGGCCTGTGCCGTGCAGATGTTGGACGTGGCCTTTTCGCGGCGGATGTGCTGCTCGCGGGTCTGCAGGGCGAGGCGGTAGGCAGGAACGCCGGCGTTGTCCTTGGACACACCAACGATGCGGCCCGGGAGGGTGCGCTCCATGCCCTGGCGGACGGCCATGTAAGCGGCGTGCGGGCCACCGAAGAACAGCGGAACGCCGAAGCGCTGCGCGGTTCCGACGGCGATGTCCGCACCCTGCTCGCCCGGGGGCGTGATGAGGGTGAGTGCCAGCAGGTCGGCGGCAACGGTGACCAGTGCACCGCGCTCCTTCGCGGACGCGATCACGGGGGCGTGGTTGAACACCCGGCCCGAGACGCCCGGCTGCTGGAGGACGACGCCGTTGATGTCGCCGTCGGGCAGTCCTGCGGAGAGGTCCGCAACCTCCACCTCGAAGCCGAGCGCTTCTGCGCGGCCCTTCACGATCGCAATGGTCTGCGGGAACAGGTCGGCGTCCAGGACGGTCTTGCCGTCCTTCGCGGTCTTGTCCTTGTTGGCGCGGCGCATGAGCAGCACGGCCTCGGCAACGGCGGTGGCTTCGTCAAGGAGGGAAGCGTTGGCGATCGGAAGGCCAGTGAGGTCCTGGACCATGGTCTGGAAGTTCAGGAGTGCTTCGAGGCGGCCCTGGGAAATTTCGGGCTGGTACGGAGTGTAGGCGGTGTACCAGGCCGGGGACTCAAGGATGTTGCGGCGGATCACCGGGGGCGTGATGGTGTCGTAGTAGCCCTGGCCGATCATCTGGACGGCAGTCTTGTTTTTGGCCGCGAGCTTGCGGAGTTCGGCCAGGACCTGGGTCTCGCTGAGGGCCTTTTGCAGGGTCAGCGGCGAGGACTGGCGGATGGAATCGGGGACCGCAACGTCAACCAGGCCATCAACGGAGTCGTAGCCGATGGCCTTGAGCATGGTGTCGATATCGGCCTGGCGGCGGGCGCCGATATGCCGGTCCGCGAACGCGGTTGGGGAGGATTGAACAGTCAAGAGGAACTCCAGGATTCAGGCGCCCGCTGAGCGCCATGGTGAATATGGGTCCTCCCCGCTCTGTATTGGACCTGAGAGATTCCGTGGACTTGGTTGCCCACTTGCACCGTCGGTGAGCCCGGTTGCCCGGACTGCTTTCCAGAGTTGCCTCGCCGCGGCGGTACATGGGCCTGAGAGATTCCTGGGGAGGATTTGCTCCTACGGCGCCTGACTGGATGTACCCGGCAGGACTCTCCCGCCGCAGATCAAAAGCGTGTGCGCCACCTCGGTGACACGCTTCACACCATAGCGGGTGATCGCGAAGAAAGGCAAGACGCGCAGGTCAGGGCGGTTGGGAAGTGCTAGAGCGTCCCCCTCAGGGCGGCGGGAAGTGATAGAGCGTCCGAAGGTCCGTTGCTCTATCACTTCCCCTCCCCTTTTCCGGGTTGCTCCAAGGCTTCACATTTCGGAACCGCGCGCAAATCCATTTGAGTTAGGTTAGGCATACCTTCTATCTTGCCTTGGTGAGTATTCAGCCGGATTTGGCCGGAGTCGCCTTTGCCGCCCACTTGGCATCGTTTGGAGACCGGCCCGCAGTACACCTCGGATCAGACACAGTGAGCTACGCCCAACTGGCCTGGCGCGTCCAGGAGATGGCGGCGTCGTTTGGCAGCGCCCGCCGCTTGGTCGCCCTCGAGGCCGACAACACGCTGTCGTCGTTGACGGTGTACCTGGCAGCCCTCTCGTCGGGCCATCCGCTGCTCATCCTTCCCTCCGGCGGAGGCCCTGCCGTTGAGTCGCTGCTGGCGGCTTACGAGCCGGATCTCATTGCGCGCTCCGTCGACGGTGGAACAACCCTTGAAGAACGCCGCTCCGGGAGCAAGCACGATCTCCATCCCGAACTCGCCCTGCTGCTGAGCACGTCGGGCTCAACCGGATCACCCAAACTGGTCCGCATCTCCGCAGCATCGGTGCAGGCGAATGCGCAGGCCATTGCGCAGTACCTGCATCTCCGTCCGGCGGACACGGCGGCCACCACGCTTCCCCTGTCCTACTGCTACGGCATGAGCGTCGTGAACAGCCACCTCCTGGTGGGTGCCTCAATTGCCCTCACGGATCTGTCCGTGGTTGATCCGTGCTTCTGGGAGCTGATGCGGTCGCGGTCTGTCACGTCTTTCGCCGCGGTTCCCTACACCTTCGACCTGCTCGAACGCGTGGGCTTCGAAACCATGGAGCTGCCCAGCCTCCGGTACATCACCCAGGCGGGCGGACGCCTGGACCCTGCCCGCGTGCGCCGTTATGCGCAGCTCGGCCAGGAGCGTGGCTGGGACCTCTTTGTGATGTACGGCCAGACCGAAGCGACAGCACGGATGGCGTACCTTCCCCCGGATGAGGCCGCTGATAACCCCAACGCCATAGGGGTCCCCATTCCCGGAGGATCCTTCCGGCTGGAGCCCGTGCCCGGCCTGGATGAGAGCGAGCTCGTCTACTCCGGGCCGAACGTCATGCTGGGTTACGCCGAGCAGCCATCTGACCTCGCCCGGGGACGGGACATCACCGAGCTCCGCACGGGCGACCTCGCACGCAGGGGGCCGGGAGGCTTGTACCAGATCGTCGGGCGGCGGAGTCGCTTCGTGAAGATCGTGGGGCTGCGCGTTGACCTGGGACGGGTCGAGAAAATCCTGGCTGATTACGGCGTCACGGCAGCAGTTGCCGGCTCCGACAGTGGCCTCGTGGCCGCGGTCGAAGGCAAGCATGAACTCTCCATTCTCGCGAAGACCGTGGCGCAGGACCTTGGCATACCCCGGGCGGCGTTGACCCTCTGCTCAGTCGACTCGATTCCACGGCTGGTCAACGGAAAGACGGATTACCCTGCCGTCCTCGCCTTGGCATCGCAGGAGCCGCAAAGGAACCCGGAGCTTCCATCCGCAAAAGCCTGCGATGACCCCAAGACCATTTTTGCCGATGTTCTTGAGCGGACCGACGTCAAGGAAACGGACACGTTCGTCTCATTGGGCGGCGATTCGCTCTCCTACGTAGCCGCGTCGGTCCGGCTGGAAAGTGCCTTGGGCTACCTTCCCGACGGGTGGCACCTGATGCCGGTGTGCGAACTGACTCCCAAAGAACCGGAAGCGAAGCCAGCAGGGCTCAACAAGGCGGGACCCAACCCACAGCCGGGGACGGCGCCGCAGCGTCGCAGGTTGATTGCGCGCATGGAGACCGGGATCGTCCTGCGGGCAGTGGCCATCATCTTCATCGTTTCCACCCATGTGGGCCTCTTCGACTGGGAAGGGACGGCCCACGTCCTGATAGCGGTGGCTGGATACAACTTTGCCCGGTTCCAACTGTCGGGCCCACGCCGGGAACGGCTCAAACGGCAACTGAAGGCGGTGGCACGGATCGCCCTGCCCAGCATGGCGGTGATCGGCGTGGCCTTCGCCACCACGGACGACTACGGTTGGCACAACATTTTCCTGCTCAACACGTTGGTGGGGCCCCAAGGCTGGACCGACATGTCGCGCTTCTGGTTCATTGAGATCCTGGTGCATATCCTGGTGGGCCTGGCGGCGCTGCTGGCCATCCCCGCACTGGACAGGGCACAGCGCAGGTGGCCGTGGCTGCTTCCACTCAGCCTCGCGGCGATTGACCTGCTCCAACGCTTCGATGTGATCGAACTCCCCTACCCCGGGCAGGGGCCCGTCCTATGGCTTTTCGCCTTCGGGTGGGCCGCCGCTTTGTCCAAGACGTGGTGGCAACGCTCGGCCATGACCCTCGTGGCGCTGCTGACCATTCCGGGATCGTTCTCCAGCGAACCCCGCAGCGCCACGGTCCTGGTGGGGTTCCTCATCCTGCTCTGGATAACCACCCTGCCTGTGCCGCGGGGCCTTCACCGGATAACTGCGTTGCTGGCCACGTCTTCCATGTACATCTACGTGACGCATTGGCTTGTTTATCCACTGTTCGCCGAGGCCAGCCTCGGCCTGGCAGTTGCGGCGTCGCTGGCCGGTGGCATCGCCTACTGGGCGTTTGCCACGAGGGCCATGGGCGCTGCCGAAAGGTGGCTTGGCCGCCGTCGACCTTCACGTGCCTCCACCGCGGAGGCCGTCGCGTGACATCGCCCTGATACTTGCGGGTGGTAGTTTGTTCTCTGCTTTGAGCGATGAGCACCGACTGATCAGAGGACATGACATGTTTAAGGGTTTCAAGGACTTCATTCTCCGCGGCAACGTGATCGAGCTGGCGATCGCCGTCGTCATTGGCAGCGCCTTCACCGCACTGGTGGGCGCGTTCACCAACAACATCATCAACCCGGTGATCGCAGCGGCCGGCGGCGTCAACGCCGATGGCCTGGGCTTCCGGATTTGGCCTGACAACGAGGCCACCTTCGTGAACCTGGGGGCCGTCCTGACCGCCCTCGTGACGTTTCTGATCACCGCTGCCGTGGTCTATTTCATCTTTGTGGCGCCCATGAACAAGATCAACTCCATGGTCAAGGACCGCCTGTCCACCGAGGAGCCCGAGGAAGAGCCGCTGCCTGCCGACACTGCCCTGCTGGCCGAGATCCGCGACCTGCTCAAGGAAGCAAACGGCCGCGGGAACCGCGACCTGGACAACGACCCCATCCGCTAAAGAGCAAAGCACGACGGCGGCCCGGCAGCTGGCATACCCAGGCCGGGTTAAGCCCAACTCAGCAGAAGGGCCGGTATCCCAAGCGGCCCAGAACCGCCGGCTCAGCTCCACCAAGATCCTGCCCAGTACCTCAACGAAAGCCCGGTGAACCTACCAAGGTTCGCCGGGTTTTCGCATGTCGGAAGCGGAGTCGCAGCAATCGATAAGCGCTGAACCGTCCACCGCAGAAACCGTCGGTCACAATTTGCCGGAAGACTGGGTATACCAAACCCCTTGACAGTGGCCCCCGCCACACCTAACTTTGATTTTGGGATCCCAAAACGGGATCCCAAAAGATCCACCACCGGCTGCGGGCACGTTCCACCGAAGAGCAGGCACCGCAACAGTTGCCGCCGGTAAGGGTCACGCCGCAGCGATATCCCGCACCGGCTCACCCCAAAGACATTCCCCATCCCGTCGACTCCTACTGAAGGAGAAGCTGTGTCTACCGAAAACGCCCAACTGGCAACCCAGGACACCGACCAAAAGCCCGGCAAGGACGGTGTGCAGCGACGCACGAACGTCCGCTGGAAGCTCTTTATCCTCTTGTTGGTCCTGGTCGCGGTCAATTACATCGACCGTGGTTCCATCTCCGTAGCCCTCCCCATCATCCAAAAAGAATTCAACCTCGCCCCTGAACTCGTGGGCCTGCTGCTATCGGCGTTCTTCTGGACGTACGCCCTCATGCAAATCCCCGTGGGCTGGCTGATTGACAGGTTCGGCCCCCGCAAAGTTGTCACCGCATCGTGCGTCGGCTGGGGTGCTGCCACGGCCGCATCCGGCCTTGCCGGCGGATTCCTCAGCATGTTCATCGCCCGTTTGGGCATCGGCGTCACCGAGGCAGGCGTCATGCCGGCCGGTGGCAAGCTCAATGCCATCTGGATGCACAGGAAGGAACGTGGCCGCGGCGCCACCATCCTCGACGCCGGAGCTCCCCTGGGTGCCGGTCTGGGCGGCATCCTCATCACCTGGCTGATCGCCTCCACCGGCAGCTGGCGGATGTCCTTCATCATCGCCGGCGGAGCCACCGTCCTCATGGGCCTGGCCGTCTGGTGGTACATCCGTGACAACCCCCGCCAGCACAAGGGCGTGAACGATGCCGAAGCCAGCTACATCGAGGAATCCCACGCCGAGGAAGACGCCGAGGCCGCCCGTGAAGGGGCACAGGGCAAGCGCGCCCTCCTGCCCTACCTGAAGTTCCGGTCCTTCTGGGCCATGTGCTTCGGCTGGCTCGGTTTCAACGGAGTGTTCTACGGCCTGCTGACGTGGGGTCCGCTGTACCTGGCACAGGCAAAGGGCTTCGACCTGAAGACCATCGGCTGGTCCACGTTCGTGATCTTCGGCGCCGGCTTCGTCGGCGAGATCCTCGGCGGCGCCATTGCGGACAAGTGGCGGGCCTCCGGCGCTTCGGCCAACAAAGTCATGCGCACCCTGCTGGGTATCTCCAGCCTCGTCGTAGTCGGCGGCCTGGTTGGCGTGACGATCGTCCCGGACCCGATCACCGCCGTCGTCCTCCTCTCCGCAGTCCTGTTCTTCCTCCGCTGGGTAGGCCTCTTCTGGTCCATCCCGTCCATCCTTGGCGGCCGTACCAACGCCGGCGTGCTGGGTGGAGCGATGAACTTCAGCGGCAACATTGCCGGGTTCGTCACGCCGATTGTGGTAGGCCTGATTGTCGGGGCCACCGGCTCCTACACCTGGGCACTGCTGTACTTCGTTGGATCCGCTGTGGTCATGGGCATCTCCGTCCTGGCCCTCGATTACAACAAGCGGCTCCCGGTCTGACTCGCACTCACCGGGCCGGCCGGAGGGTCCTGAACCACCCAACGGCCGGGCACCGCCGGGACCGGGCGCATTGCCTTACACATCACGAAATGGAGCTCACATGCTGACCGCAGAAGACACGAACAACACGGACCGCCCCCTCCGGGAATCCGTGCGTGACACGCTCCGTTCCAGGATTTTCGAAGGGCATTATGCGCCCGGTACCCGGCTGGTGGAGCGGGACCTCGCTGCCGAATTCAACGTTTCCCGGCTCCCCATCCGCGAGGCGCTCCGGATGCTCCGTCAAGAAGGCCTGATCCGCGACCGTGCAGGGCGCGGTTCGGAGGTCAGCGGCTTGAGCGCGAAGGACGTGGAAGACCTCTTCGACGTCCGGCAATCCCTCGAAGTCCTCGCCTGCCGGCTGGCCGCCAAGCGCGCCACTGCAGAAGACCTTCACCACCTTGAAGGCCTCCTTGACCAAGCCGAAAAGTTCCTCGCGAAAGGCTCCATCCTGGAAGCCCACCGCGCCAACAGCGAATTCCACGATGCCATCACCCGCATCGCCAACAACGATTTTCTCCGATCCGCACTGGAACCCCTCCAAGGCCGCATGCATTGGCTGTTCCGCCACGTCAGCGACCTGCCCGAACTCATCCGCGAACACCGCGAACTCTACGCGGCGATCGCCAGCGGCGACCCTGACCGCGCTGCCGACCAGTCGGCGTCGCACGTCAGCAAGTACCGCGACCAGTTCCCGGAGGAAACCGGCGCGGGCGTGCCCGAACCCAGAAAACTACGGAAGAAGCCATGAAACTCCTGGTCATCAACCCCAACATCAGCGACGACGTCACGGCGCTCATTGAGGCAGAAGCCCTGCGTTCAGCCAGCGAGGGCACCGAGCTGGTGGTCCGGACCGCCGGGCACGGCGTCGAGTACATCGAGACGCGCTTTGAATCCCTGATTGCCGCCGGCGCGGTCGCAGAGCTGATTGCCGAATACACGCACGACGACGGCAGTCCAGCTTCGGACGCAAGCTCAGGTTCCGCCATTGACGGCGTCGTCGTGGCCGCCTTTGGCGATCCCGGCATGCCGGCCCTGAAGGAACTGGTGGACATCCCCGTCATCGGGATCACGGAAGCGGCCCTGTGCGCCGCGGCCCTGCAAGGCCAGCGCTTCTCCATCATCGCTATCTCCGACCGCATCCAGGCCTGGTACCGCGATTGCGTGGAACGCTTCGGTTTCGGCGGCCGCCTCGCGTCCATCCGTTCCATCAACCAATCCCTCAATTCCATCGGTTCGGTCCAGGCAGACTTCAAAGAAACCCTGCTGGCACTAAGCCGGCAGGCCGCCGCTGAGGACGGAGCCGACGTCGTGATCCTCGCCGGCGCCCCGCTTGCCGGGCTGGCCCGCGGCCTGGAAGGCCAAATCCCCGTCCCGGTGGTAGACGGCATCTCGGCAGGCATCCGCATGGCCGAGGCCGTGGTCTCCCTCAAGTCCGGCACCCACCGGGGTGGCTCCTTCGCGGCCCCGCCGGTCAAAGCGCGCCGCGGCCTCTCCCCTCACCTCGACGCCGCCATGACCGCCGCGCAAGCAGCGCACCTGTCGGCCACGTCCTAAGAACCCTTCAGAACAGGAGGACGAAGATGTCCCAACTCCCAGACCTCGTAATCGCCAACGGCACGGTGGTGAACAGTTTCGGGCGGCAGTCCGCCCACGTCATCGTCGACGGCGGAAAAGTCACCGCGCTGCTCGATGCCACCGAACCCGTACCCGCAGCGGCCCGCACCGTAGATGCTGCAGGCATGCTGGTGATTCCCGGCGGCGTGGACGGGCACTGCCACGTCGCACAGGTCACCGGCCGCTTCCGGACGCTGGACGACTACGCCACCACCTCCACCGCAGCACTGTGGGGCGGAACCACCACCATCATCGATTTCGGCATCCCCCGCGACGCCCAGGAAACACCACTCGAGGCAGTGCTCAACAAGAAACGCCTCGCCCAGGAGTCCCGCTGCGACGTTGCCCTGCACGGCTCCGTGATCGCCTGGGATGAGACCGTACCGTGGCAGCTCGAACAACTCGCCGCCGAGGGCGTCCGGTCAGTGAAGATGTACACCACCAACCGCGGCACCACCATGGCGGACAACGACACCATCCTGAAGGTCATGCGCGAAATGGTGCGCCTGGACGGCCTCACGTACATCCACGCCGAGCACGACGCGATCATCACCGACTGCACCGAGCAGCACGCCTCCGACGGCCTGATCGGGATCGAGCACCTGCACCGCACACGGCCCGAACTCGCCGAAGAAATCTCCGTCAAGGAAACCCTCGCGATGGCCGAGTACACCGGAGCCCCCGTCTACTTCGTCCACCAGTCCACGCCCGGCGCAGTGGACCTGGTGACCGCCGCCCGCGAGCGCGGACAGGAGGCTTACTCGGAGACGTGCCCGCACTACGTCACCCTGGATGAGAGCGTGTACGGATCCACGTTCCCCGAGTGGTATGCCTGCTGCCCGCCTATGCGCAATGCCGAAACCGTTGCTGCCCTGAAGGAACGCCTCGCCTCCGGTGCCATCCATACGGTCTCCTCGGACCACTCCTGCTACGACCTCTCCCAAAAACGCGAGCGCACGGACGACATCCGCTTCATGCCTCACGGCCTGCCCGGCGTCGAGACCCGGATGCCCGTGGCCTTCACGGCCATGGTCACCGAGTCAGGCGGCTCCGTGGAGGACTTCGTGGAGGTCTTCTCCGCCGGCCCCGCGCGCATCAACGCGCTCCCTCGAAAAGGCGCCGTCGTTGAAGGCTTCGACGCCGACCTGGTGATCTTCGATCCCGCCGCACAGCGAACCGTCGACGGCGGTGCGCTGCACATGGGGACCGATTTCTCGCCTTTCGAAGGGAAGACGCTGAACGGCTGGCCCGCCGTCGTGGTTTCTGCCGGTCGCGTGGTCCTGGATGGCGCCGGCTTCCACGATCCCGGAGCCGCGGGCCGCTTCATCGCCCGCAACGGCTTCACCGAACACCGTTCCCTTTCTGCACCTGTTTCCGCTTCCGTTTAGGAGACCCCCATGCCTTCACTTGACCGCCCTACCCGCATCGGCATGATCGTGCCGTCCTCCAACACCTGCCTGGAACCGCAGACCTACCGGATCCTTGGCGACCGCCGGGACGTGACCATTCATTCCACCCGGATCCCTGTTACCCGTATTGCGCTGGATGATTCCTCGGACAAGCAGTTCGATTCGTCCGTGATGAGGGCTGCCGCCGAATTGCTGGCCACGGCGAACGTTGATGTCATCGCCTGGAACGGGACGTCGGGATCGTGGCTCGGCGCCGCGCATGACCACGCCATGGTCCGGGAGATCACCGAAGCCACCGGCATCCCGGCCACCACCTCGACGCTGGCCTACCTTTCCGCGTTTTCCGAGTTCGGGACCGAGCGGATCGGGCTGTTCACGCCCTACACTCCGGATGTGAATGATGCCGTGGTCGCTTCGTACGCCCGCGAGGGGATCAAGACCATCGACCACCGCCACCTGGACCTGAGCGACAACGAATCGTTCGCACGGGTGACGGACGACGAGATGCTGCCGGGTTCACTTGAGTTGGCAGCATCCCATCCTGATGCGTTGGTGTACCTGTGCACCAACCTGTACGGCGCCGACATCACGGCGGAGGTGGAGGCCCGCACCGGAGTACCCGTTCTCGATTCCGTGGCGGTGACCCTCTGGCACGCCCTGAAGCTGGCGGGGGCGCCGCTCCTGGACCCCAGGTGGGGGAAGTTGCTGGCGGGCTGACGCCCTCGGGGGGTGGCGTCCCGCACGCTCATCCAGAGCACTGGCCGTTTCAGCCTTCCCACGGTGGCGACCAGCTACAACGTGTCCGCGACCAGCCCATCCTGGGTGAAGAAAACCACCATGAGCGGCCACCAGGACCGGACCAACAGCTACACCATCTACGACGGCATGGGCCGGGTCCGGCAAACCCAGACCCAGTCACCGGGCGGCGGGTCCATCGTCACCGACACGACCTACAACTCCGCCGGGCAAAAAGACCTTCAACGCAACGACTACTTCGTCTACTCCGACCCGGACGGTGTCTTGTTCACCCCGACCGTCGCGGTGGCTTCCTCAACCCTGTATGAATACGAAGCAGGAGGCAGGGTCTCCGCTGTCCGGGCCATGGCCTGGGACAACGACGAAATCTCCAAAACCACCTACACCTACACCGGCGTCGACACCACCACCGTCACCACCACTGACGACACAGGCTTCACCACGTCCCCGGTCAAAGCAGTGACGAACACCGACGGGAAGCTCCAGACCCGTACCAGCTATTACGGCACCACAGCGACCGGGTCCGCGGATGTCAGCTCCTACGTCTATGACGTGTTCGGGCAGCTCACCGGCATGGGCGACGGATCCAACCTCTGGTCCTGGGCGTATGACCCCGCCGGGCGGCAGATCAGCAGCGAAGACCCCGACACCGGCACCGGCACCACGACCTATGACGCAGCTGGCCGGGTCGCGTCCCGGACCAATGAGCTGAACACGGTCACCAAGTACACCTACGACGTCCTGGACCGCGTCACCAAGCAAACCGTTACCGCCGCCGGCGGAACGGAGAAGACCTTGATCACGAACACCTACGACGGGTCCAGCACCCTGGGTGTGCTCTCCAGCTCCACCCGGAACAACGGCGCCGCATTTGACCAGCCCGTGACCACAACGTTCACCGGGTTCGACCTGGCCTACACCCCGGGCACCACCACCACCACGCTCCCGGCCGGGCTGACCAACTTCAACGGGTCCTACACGTTCACGAACACCACCACCTACACCGGCAAAACCGACGTTGCCGGAACCCCGGCCATTGCCGGGCTACCGGCCGAATCCGTCGGGTACGGCTGGGACGGGTTCGACAACCCGACAGAGATTGTCGGCAGCGGCAACAAATACGCCGGCAACGGCATGTACAACCACCTGGGGCAGCTGACCAAATACACCCAAGCCGACAGCAACTACTCCTCCGGAGCCAACACGACCGGCAGCATCGACGTGACCCTCACCTGGGACGCAACAACCGGACGGCTGAACAAAACCCAGGCCACCAACCACCTCGGCGTCAACTCCCCGGACCTAGGCACCACCAGCTACAAATACGACCCGGCCGGGCGGATCACCTCACGCCAACAGGCCTACACCTCACGCCCGTCCTCACCGACCGACAACCAGTGCTACACCTACGACCACGCCGACCGGATCAAAGCCGTCTGGACCCCGGCAACCACAACCTGCGGCACCGCCCCAACCCCCGTGGCCGCAAGCGTGACAGGGCTCGGCGGCCCTGCACCCTACGCCCAGACCTACACCTACACCGCAGCCGGTGACCGGTCCCAGGTCAAACGCTTCGGATCCAACGGCACCCTCGCCGTCACCGAAACCTACGCCTACCCCACACCCGGAACCGTTGGACCCCACCGGGTCCAGTCCGTCACCGGGTCCACCCCCACACCGCAGACCTTCACATGGGACGCGGCAGGGCGGATGACGGGCCGTTCCGGGCAAACCATCACCTACACCCTCGACGGTAAAATCGACACCACCACCGGAACCAGCACTGTCCCGGCCAACCCGAACCCCAATGCCACAGCCGGCACACCCCCAGCACCAACAACCGGTGCCGGGAGCACCGGGGCACGGTACTACGACGCCGCCGGGAACCTCGTCGGGATCATCGACGGAACCGGGACCACCATCACCCTGGGCAGCATCACCGCCCACCACAACGCAGCAACAGGTGCCAAGACAGCGACCAAGACCTACACCTTTTCCGGTAAAGTCGTCGCCCAACGCACCGCCACCAGTGCCGGCACCAAAGTCGCGTTCATCATCGGCGACAACATCAACACCGCCCAAACCATGGCACTGCCCAACACCACCGTCGGAACCGGGGCCGTCACCCTTGTCCGCCGCACCGACCCGCTCGGCCTCGCCCGCGGCGCCAACAGCACCGGAACCGGCACCGCAGCCTTCACCAACGCAGCAGCCGCCACTTCCGGGACAGGAACCAACGCCGCCAGTGCCACAGGGTTCAGCGCCGTCAACGGCTACATCGCCGGACTCGACGACAGCATCAGCTCCCTCACCCACGTCGGAGCCAGGGACATGGACCCCGTCCTCGGCGTATTTACCGCGCCAGACCCCATCCTCACGACAGAAGACCAACGGGGGTTCACCCCGTACACGTATGCCTTCGGCATGGTCATTAACACCTCAGATCCAAGCGGGTTGAGGCCAAGTTGTGGATGCACTGAGGAAACAGGAATCTCCTACCCGTCTTCATCTAATACACCACTACTCGGAAACGCACCTGTCTCCTCCTCACCTTCGGTGCCATCGTGGCTCAAGGTAACCAGCCCGGCTCCCTCGTCTTCTCCGGGAAACATTGACGACTGGGCCTTCAAGACCGACTTTGGTGCTGGATATGGCGGACCGACAAAGTCAGATTTCCGGAAGCTCGGCATAGGAACATGGGAAGGATTCGCGATCATAGCTGGAGGCCCCCTAGGCGTTCTGGCTTGCATACCAGGGTTTGGAGCGTGCCTAACAGGAGGACTTGTCGGCACGGGACTGCAGGCGGCCGGAAACGCGGCCGATAACGGTGGGGAACTCGACGAGGACGCCCAGCTGCAAGCAGAAATCGGGGCCGCAGCTTCGCTCATACCCGGTGGAGGGGCTGCGAAAGGAGCAGCTAGAGGTGCCCTAAAGGGAGGATCCTCCAATTCCCTGAAAGCGGCTATGGAGGCACTTTCCCCTGAAATTCGTGCCAATGTTGATGACGCGATTTCTCGAGCAGCCACCGGAAAAGTCCGCTTTCCTGGTCACGACGGCAAACCTTACGAAAATAGACTGGGCCAGCTGCCCGAAGGGACGTATACAGAATGGACTGCAGCTCCCGCTGGAGCAAGGCGCGGACCGGATCGAATAATCATCGAAGGATCCGAGAAGAACCCCAACGCCATCTATTATTGGGACCATGTGAATGCACCCATTCAGATCAGGTAGGACCATGAAGATTGATGACATCAGCAAAAAGTATGCCGTTCACCTGGGCGTCACCGGTTCCCTACGCGACCGTCTCAAAGCCGATGCCCATCTACACGGGATGATGGTCTTTGAACTGGATTTGTCGGGGCTCTCTGATGAGACGGCCCTATGTGCCTACCTCGAAGCAAAGTTTAGGTATCCATATAGGACCGTGGGACTCGATGCCGCCATTGACTTAATCTCAGACCTTGAGTGGTTCGGGAACAGGAAGGGTTACTTAGTGATTGTTCGTGGGGCCACCGAAACATCGCCCATCGCTGGCGACTTTATATCCATGTTTCCAAATATCCTTGATCGGTGGCGAACTCAAGACGTCCCCTTCGTCATTGTGGTAGAGGAAAAGGGCGAGCGTCTACTGGCAGCTTTGGCAGGTGCCAATGAGTTTATGGAGAGGGCTGGCCGCCTCCCTTGGGCTCAACCTGGAATTGGTCCCGTTGATGTTGTCGTGCATCCTTGATGTCACTACCTGAGCGTCAGGTTTGGATCTCTCAGCCCCGATTCCTCTCCCGGGATAATGATTTTGGCGTCTCTAACGGCTTCAGTGGTGAGATTTCCTAAGCGGTAATGAAGGCATTCACTCTCGGAGCAGCCTGTTCTCGCGCCAGCTGTTACGCCAGGCGAGGCCCGTTGGCTGCATTGCCCGCTCGGGGATCCTCTACCTGTCGCGAATCCCGAACGAGAGATCCAGACGTCCGGGTCAGCTTTCCTCAACATTCAACAACGACTCGTCAAACCAGACATCTTCGTGCCCAGGCGTCAAGAGGAATCGCCACCCTGCGGGCAAGGCAAGAGAGGGAACGACTTCAGAACACCGTGTCGTCAGATGCTCGACGTACAACGGAACGAAGAAGTCATCCGCCGTTCCTAGGTCTTCACCGCGCCAGATGAACCAGCCACTCTACCCAGCCGCGGCTGCATGCCGCAGACCGTTAAGTGGATAAACATGAGGCGACCACACGTTTTTGGACACTCCCCTTTCACGCCCTGCAACGGTGGTGTAGGGACAGCCCCGAATCTGGCGGTCAGCCGCATCTGGGCGGAGAGGATCGAATCGTGCATATGTAACATCATCACCTAAGAAAGCGCACAAGTCCCTGTCAGTTGAAGAATCCTGTAGCGTGCAGCTGGTCCTGATCTTTGCGGCGGGGTGATATGGGAGCAAGTGGTTATGAGTGCCCCGCTGGAAGTTCCAAGGCTTGAAGACCTGAGTGACGTCGGGGTTGGTATCGAGACGTCTGATCAGCCTTGGGTGGTCGACCTGTTGGCGTGGGCGAACGACGGCAGTACCGTAACGCTTACCTTGGACGAGATCGCTGGGTCAGCGAGCATCCGCTGGATCCACGGTGACGAGGTGCGCCTTGTTCTTGAGCGAGAGACCGTGAAGGTCAGTGTCCGGGGCGAGCGCGGCGTGATTGAGTTCCACGTTTGGTCCCGCTGGGGAGGAATGGCCGGCGAGTTGATCGTGAGGGTGGGCGAGCACGCTTCGGTCCATGACACACTTCTACGTGCATGAAAGCCCGTCTTTGTTCGGTCGGGGATCGACTAAAGGGCGCTAATCACTATTGTCGTCCAAAGCGTTTCTGCTGGCTGGAGGCGTAGATGGGGGTGAAGTAGACGCCATACTCGCTATCGTCCGCGAACTCGGATAGGTCCAGATCGCCGCTTGTCTCGAACTCTGACCACAGCTCTTCCCCCAACAGATTCCCTTGGCGTTGGACCGCGGCCGCAACACCAAGGGAAGTCAAGGCGAGGGTGTTTCATTGAGTGTGTAAGGGTCCGGTCTCTAACTAGGGTGTGACCTGCGGTTTCACCCCTGAAAGGACGGGCCCTCTTGGCCGAAATCAGTATGACCACTAACCCCCTTGAAGGCGTTTTGAGCGCCGATCAGATCGACGCGCTCGTCACGGCTGCGGAGGACCTCGGAGAGGGCCGCAACGGTGTTGAGGAACTCCTTGCCCGGATGACCCGCGCGGTCCTGGAACGGGCCCTGGAAACGGAGATGAGCGACCACCTCGGCTACGAGTCCGGGGACCCCGCAGGGCAGGGCACGGGCAACTCCCGCAACGGCAAGACAACCAAGAGCGTTCAGACCCTCCAGGGGCCTGTGCAGGTCACAGTGCCACGGGACCGGAACAGCTCCTTCGAACCGGTCATCGTGCCCAAGCGGGCCCGCCGGTTGGGCAAGGTCGAGGACATGATCCTGTCACTCTACGCCCGCGGGATGAGCACCCGGGATATCGGTTCCCACCTCGATGAAATCTACGGGACCAAGGTCTCCGCCGCGACGATTTCGAGGGTGACGGACGTGATTGCCGATGAGGTCGCCCAGTGGCAGAACCGGCCGCTGGAGTCCGTGTATCCGATCGTCTACATCGACGCGATCTGGCTGAAAATCCGGGACGGCGGCGTGGTGGTGAACAAGGCCTGCCACGTGGCCGTGGGCGTTGACGTGGAGGACCGCAAGCAGGTCCTGGGCCTGTGGCTGGGCACCAGCGAAGGGGCGAAGTTCTGGGCCAACGTGCTCACCGAAATCCGCAACCGCGGAGCCGCCGACATCCTGATCCTGTGCTGTGACGGGCTCACCGGGCTGCCGGCAGCGGTGAACAGCATCTACCCCCAGACCGTCGTGCAGACCTGCGTCGTGCACCTGCTGCGCTCGGCCATGAAATACGCCTCCTACGGCGCCCGCAAAGCCATGGCCCGGGACATGCGCCCGATCTACACCGCACCGACCGTGCAGGCGGCCGAACTGGCAATGGAGGCCTTCGCGGAAACCTGGCAGGCCACGGCTCCCGGGGCGGTGCTGGCCTGGCGGAACGCCTGGGAAGACTTCACCCCGTTCCTGGCCTTCACCCCGGAGATCCGCAAAGTCATCTACACCACGAACCAGATCGAATCGATCAACTACCAGCTGCGGAAGATCACCAAAACGCGGGGCTCATTTCCTTCCGACGAGGCCGCGATCAAGCTGGTCTACCTCGGGATCAGAAACATCGAAACGACCCGCGGCGGTGAACTCGGAACCGGCACCCAAGGCTGGCACCAGGCACTGAACGCTTTCGCCGTTCAATTCCCCAACCGACTTCCGATCTGACCACCCGGCAGACCGGACAACCGACCGGTCCCTTACACAGAAAACTTGACACCCCCGTCAAGGCATGAAGGAGATCGCTAAAAAGCCAAACCCAGTCATCGCGACCAGGTACGCCGCAACTTTCGAAGCCCGAAGCTGGTACTCGTGGGACTTGAATTTAGTTGTCTCCGGCAGCCAGGACCAACCATCCTTGCCGACCCGTGCGAGCCGTTGCCTCAGAAGGTAGAGCATCACTCCGCTCACAACGAGGAAGGCTCCAACCAGCGCTAGAAACGGTGAACTCATCATTAACCTGACCACGGTGGCCGGAAGATGAGCGTAAGCCCAACAATGACCACACCACTTATGATCAACAAGATAGAGAAGAACACACCAAGTTGTTCGAACCCACTCACTCGACCAGCTTCTGGCTCGTCCGGACGGTTGAGCATCTGGTCAGTGATAAATAGTTGGCGGCTGGCAATCCATTTCCGAAAGACGACCCAGACCAGGCCAACGATTATGAACACCAGGCCCAGCGTCATCTTCCCCCCTCTACGGTTCTCCGAATCATCCTAGATTGCTCGAAGCCGTACTCCACGGACGTCGCCATCGCACATGCAGGAGAGCAGAACCCGGCGTCTTGAAGCTGCGGACAGACCTTCTCGGATGCGATCGCCGTCCGCTCAAGGATCCGGAACCGGGCAGTCGAGCACAAGCATCTGCTAGGCAGTTACCCGTGGCCGGATTATCAAACTCGCCACCCCCATGGTTGCTTCTACTATTCGCGAACTAGAACGTGGCCACGGCGTTTGCTTTCTTGGAAAGCGTCACGCAACTCACGCTCCACTACCTCGTTCAGATTGGCCGGCACCTTGCACCCAGCGCCGTCTCCGGCGCCGTACCCTTGACCAGCATCGGGGGTGCAACGAAGCTCAGGTGGTACTTGGCGCTCAATGCTCACGCAAAGTTCGTGTTGGTGACCTCTCTTGCAGCTGAAAATAACGCGAACTCGTCGATCCGGTGCGCTCATTGTTGCCCCCTATAGAGTCAACCGGCCCTTTGCGCGGTATTAGGAAGGTATCGCCAGCCCCTGACATTTTGAGGGCTAGGGCGCCTAAGGGGTGGACCAATAGCGCGCCCGTAAGCCGGTCGTTCACCGGCCGCTCCGTCACCGCCCTTCGGCTCTCCGAGCTTCCAAGTGTTTCCGCCATTCTCGGATTCCCGTATACCCCGCCCGAATTAATGCCCGGTGAAGGGCCCTAAAAGCTACAGTCCGAGGCTCGCACCGGAGTACCGGTTCTCGATTCCGTGGCGGTTACCCTCTGGCACGCTTTGAAGCTGGCCGGGGCGCCGCTCCTGGACCCCAAGTGCGGGAAGTAGCTGGCGGGCGGTTACCCTCTGGCATGCCCTGAAGCTAGCCGGGGCGTCCGGGCTCAGTCCTTGTCGATCAGGTCCAGGAGCTTGCCGAGGGCGTCCGGGCTCAGTCCTTGTCGATCAGGTCCAGGAGCTAGCCGGGACGTCCGGGTCAGTCCTTGTCGATCAGGTCCAAGAGCTTTCCCAGGGCGTCCCGGATGTCGTCGTAGTCGTTCTGGCCGGCACGGCTTTCGGCTGAGATGACGCCGCAGCGATGGATCTTCTTGAAGTCGCCGACGGGGAATTTGTAGTGCCCCTTCTGGTCGTCCGGATGGTCGTCGTCCACGCCGAGGTACCACTTGCCGTACTCAGCGAAGTCGTGCTTTTCGAGGAACGAGTTTTCTTCCTTGGTTGAGGGCGCGTGCTCGCTCCAGTCGTCCCGCTCGTCCTTGGCCACTTTGCCTTCCTTGATCAACTTCTTGGCGTGGTCCAAGGCCTTCTTGTTGAGCTTCACTGCCATCGTCCGGGCTCCTTATCAATACGCGGGTTGTTTACAGTGCCTTCACGGCGCCCAGCACTTTGGTCAGGGAATCCTTGGCGTCCCCGAACAGCAGCGTGGTTTGTGGCTCGTAGAGAAGGTCATTCTCGATGCCCGCGAAGCCGGGCCGCATGGATCGCTTCAGGAACACGACTTGTCGGGCATCGGCCACTTCCAGGATGGGCATCCCGTAGATCGGCGAACCGGCGGTGGTCTTGGCTGCAGGATTCACCACGTCATTGGCTCCGACCACCAAGGCCACGTCCGCGGTTTTGAATTCCGAGTTGATGTCTCCCATTTCCTTCAGGGACTCGTAAGGCACGTTCGCCTCCGCGAGCAGCACGTTCATGTGCCCGGGCATGCGACCGGCCACGGGATGGATCGCGAAGTCAACCTCCGTCCCGCGGGATTCCAGGGCCGAGGCAAGCTCTGCCGCCGTGTGCTGGCCCTGCGCTACGGCCAATCCGTAGCCGGGCACGATGATCACCCGTTGTGCGTAGCCGAGGAGCACCGCCACGTCTTCTGCGCTGGAAGAACGCACCGGCCGTTCGCTCACGGCCGTGGACCCCGCCGTCGAACCTCCCTTGAAGGCGCCGAACATGATGCCGGCGACGCTGCGTCCCATGGCCGCGGCCATGGCGCGGGTCAGGATGGTGCCGGAGGCCCCCACCAGGGTTCCCGCCACCAAAAGCAACACGTTGCCCAGGACCAGGCCGGAGGCCGCAACCGCCAGGCCCGTGAAGGCATTGAGCAATGAAATAACGATCGGAACATCGGCACCGCCCACCGGAAGGACCAGTAGCACGCCGGCAACCAGCCCCAGCACCAGGAGCACCACGGCCAAGCCAATGGAACCGCCAAGAATCACCATCACGGCCACAGCTACGGCAGCCAACAACACAAGAGCCATCAGCACCGGCAGGCCAGGGAACGTGACCGGCCGCGTGGTCATGAGTCCCTGCAGCTTTGCGAACGTCACGGCGGAACCGGCAAACGACACCGCCCCCACCAACAACGTAAACACAATCGCCAAGCGCACCCACGAATCATCCGTGTGCGGCAGCTCCAGCAATGCCACCAGGGCCGCCGCGCCGCCGCCCACGCCGTTGAACAGAGCCACGAGTTGCGGCATCTGGGTCATCTGCACGCGCCGGGCTACAGGCGCGGCGATGCCGGACCCCACCACGATCGCGCCCAGGATCCACGGGATGTTATCCAGCTTCACCGATAGGAACACCGTCACTACTGCCAGCAGGGCGCCAAACGCGCCGATGAGGTTGCCGCGACGGGCCGTCTTGGGCGAGCTCAGTCCCTTCAGCGCGAGGATGAAACAGGCAGCCGCAGCAAGGTACAGGAGGGCAGTCCAGGTGGGGTCGAGGAGCGTCATGGCCGCCGCTCCCCTGCGCCGCCGCTACCGGAACGCCCTGCGCTACCGGAACGCCCTGCGCTACCGGCAGCGTCAGTGCCCGACGGCGGCCGCTGCCTTCCGCGGAACATCTCCAGCATGCGGTCGGTCACCACGAAGCCGCCCACGAGGTTGGCCGTGGCAAGCACAACCGCCAAGAGGGCAACCGCCAGCACCCAGGGGTCCGAAGCTTGCCCGGCCACGATGATGGCTCCCACCAGGATGATCCCGTGAATGGCGTTGGCCCCGGACATCAACGGCGTATGCAAGGTGCTGGAAACCTTGGAAACCACTTCGAATCCGACAAACACCGCCAGCACGGTGATCGTCAGCAGGCTCATACCGTCCATCAACGCGCTCCTTCTGTTCCCAATGCAGCGAGGGCTTCCGCCGTTGGACCGTGCCGGATGGCACCGTCGTGGGTCAGGCAGGTTCCGGCCACCACTTCGTCGTCGAAGTCCGGGGCAACCGCCCCGTCCTGGGTCATGAGGGCCAGCAGGTTCGCCACATTCTTGGCGTAGAGCCTCGAAGCATCGGCCGGCATGGCTGAGGCGGCGTCCTTCATACCCACCAGTGTGACCTCGCCCTGCCCGTCTGCTGTGGGAATGTGCAGGTCTTGGCCGGGAATCACGCCCTCCACATTGCCTCCGGACTCCGCGGCCAAGTCCACAACCACGGACCCCGGCCGCATTCCTTGGACCATCTCGCGGGTGACCAGCATGGGCGCGCGCCTCCCGGGCACCGCAGCAGTGGTGATGAGGACATCGGCCTGCGCCACGTGCGGGGCCAGCAAAGCTCTCTGCAAAGCACCCCGATCGGCGCTGAGCTCACGCGCGTAGCCGCCGGACGCCTCCGCGGTTTCGAGGTCCAGTTTGATGAACGTTCCACCCATGGAAGCCACCTCATCCGCGGAGGCGGGCCGGATGTCGTTGGCAGAGACGCGTGCTCCTAACCGCTTTGCCGTGCCAATGGCCTGCAACCCGGCAACACCCGCGCCCAACACCAGCACGCGGGCAGGCGGGATGGTCCCTGCAGCAGTCATGTAGAGGGGGAAGAAGCGCGGCAAACGCATCGCAGCTTCGAGCACGCAGCGGTATCCGGCAACCAGCGCCTGGGATGTCAGTGCATCCATGGACTGGGCCCGGGAGATGCGTGGAACCAGTTCCAGGGCGAAGGAGGTGATGCCGCCGGCGGCGAGCGCGCGTACGGTAGGCAACTCCGACGACGGCGACCCCAGCCCCACGGTGACGGCGCCACGACGGAGGGCTCCCGCCGTCGTCGGGTCCATGGGACGCACGTGGCAGTAGACCTCAAGTGCTCCGAGGTCCAGGGACGGGACCACCGTGGCACCCGCGGCCTGGTAGTCGGCATCGCTGTGGCCGGAGGCCTGCCCCGCTCCGGACTCTATGGACACCTCCAGGCCCAGGCCGACCAATTGCTTGACTGTTTCCGGTGTTGCCGCCACCCGCCGCTCGCCGTCGAGCGTTTCGCGTGCAATGCCTGCTCTCACCGCCACCCCTCTCCGGAGCCGTCCCGACCATGATTGCCACGAGTCTATGACCGCAAGGCGTCTGGCGGGAGTAGGGGGCTGCGCTATGTGCGCAACTCAACTAGGGTCGAATGAGAGCTGGGGCAACCAGCCTCCGCACGTCGACGAGCCGGTTCCGGCCGTGCCGTCGGAAAGGAACGCCGCCATGGATTCATTCAAGATCGGCTATTTCGTCGGAAGCCTCTCAAGTACCTCCATCAACCGCACGCTCTCCAAGGCCCTCATCAGCGTCTCACCGCCTGAACTCGAGTTCCACGAGATCGCCATCAAAGACCTCCCGCTGTACAGCTCTGACTACGACAACGACTTTCCGCCTGCAGGCCGCGCACTCAAGGACGCCATCGCGGCTTCGGACGGCATCCTCTTCATCTCCCCCGAATACAACCGTTCCATCCCCGGCGCTTTGAAGAACGCCATTGACTGGGGGTCACGGCCGTGGGGGACCAACTCGTTCGCCCGAAAGCCGACGGGCATCATTGGCGCTTCCCCGGGCGGCATCGGCACCGCGGTGATGCAGTCGTCCATGCGAAGCGTCCTCAGCTTCCTGGACGCGCCGCAGTTGAACGCACCTGAGGCATATATCCGGTTTGTGGCAGACGCGTACGACGACGACGGCACAGTTAAGGACGAAGGTACCGCCGCGCTTTTGCGCCACTATATGGAGGAGTACAGCGCGTTTGTTCAACGCGTCCTGGCCGCCAACGCACCCGGCCACATCGGTGATGAACAGCCCGATGCCGACAAGCTGAACCGCTAGGGAAGGAAAAGTGGGCCGCACAAGTTCGGGTGTGTGCGGCCCACTTTTCACCATTTCGTCAGTATGCTTATTAGTGTGAAGGTCCTCGGACACGCCCCTACCCAGGAGAAACGATGCTTCGTAGATTAACCTCGACCACTTTCGCGCTCACCCTGCTGTTCGGTTCCCTGCTGTCTGCCGGCGCCGCCAATGCCGCCGGGCCGGTTTCCGGCCACGTCAGCAGCAACGTTTCGGCAACCAGCACCAGCCCCTCACCCGAGCCGACCAACCCCTCCGGCCCCTCGACCCAGACGCCAACCAACCCCGGACCGTCACAGGGCGCCTCTGAAACCCCGAATCCTGCCGGCAGCGGCCCGGCCAACCCCGGCACCGGTGAATCGGATCCGCAGGAAGAGAACCGCACCAACGTCATTCCGTGGATCCTCGGAGCGGCAGCCCTGATCATCATCATTCTGGTGATTGTGTGGGCCATGCGCGGACGCGGCCGGAACAAGGAAGTACAGGACGAGCAGCGCTAACGCGCCAGTTTCCCGATCGCACTGCTTTCGAGATTCTCCAGGAGGTGCCGCGGATTGTCATAGACTTCCGCGGCACCTGCGTCCCGCAGTTCACCTTCGCTGATGCCGCCACAGGTCAACGCGATGGCAGGGATGCCAATGCTCCCTGCGGCCTTCACGTCCCATACGGCGTCGCCAACGAACACGACATCTTCAGGCCTGAGCCCAAGCTTGTCCAGGCAGGCCAGCAGAATGTCCGGCTCCGGCTTGCTTGCCTCGGCGTCATTGGAACTCGTCCAAGCATCGATCGACGTTCCCGCGTCCAGCACCTTGCGGCTCACGTCCAAGTCACGTTGCTGCGCCGAGGAAGCCAGACCTACGGCCAGACCGGCGTCGGAACACGCCGCCAAGAGGTCACGGGCTGCCTCGAAAGCGCGAAGGGACGGCCAGAACGTCGAGAACACGGCACCGTGCGCCGACTTCAGCTCCTCTTCCAATTCATCCGTGCAGTCGGGGACCAGATGCCGGACCAGCTTGTCGCCGCCCATGCCCACGCAGCGGTGAATGTCGGAAATCTGTACGTCGAGGCCCTCGCGCCTGAACGCCTGCCACCACGCGAATGCATGGAAATAGCTTGAGTCGATCAGCGTCCCGTCAACGTCAAACAGGACACCCCGCTTCTTGGATTCGGCCACGTCAGCCCACCTCCACCTGCGCAGGAGCGGGGCCGGCGAGCGTCCGGTCCATCATGAATTCTTCCGACTCCAGGAGCGCGTAACGATCCGCCGAACCCTGCCGCAGCAGGCCCGTGCCGGCTACTTCCCGAAGCGCTTCCACAGCCCTCACAGCTTCCCTCTTTGAGGAGTAGCGCTTGGACAGTCCCATGAGGGTGTCCTCACCGTCCACCATCAGCACGCGGTAACCCCCATCGGGAGCGTCAACCAATTCCAGATGTCCCGCCAACCCAAACCTCCTCGTTCTGATGCCTCCGCTTAGTAAGTTTACTTATTATATAGCTGCTCTCGCCGCCTCATGAAACGCACGACGGCGGACGGCCGGCTTACGCTCCCGCCGGCACTTGCGAAGGCCGGGACCAAGAATTGTGATGGCCGTTCTGAGGACTTGGAAAAGGAACACTAAACCGAGTCACGAATCCGGTTGAGCCCATACAAGAAGGATGGCTGCTTCCCCGGGAACGCCCGCGCATGGTGTTCCCGGGGAGGCAGCTGACCTGTTTGCAGCGCTAACCGAGGAGTCACATGTCCACCAAGATTTCCAAATGGCCCGCCGGGACGCCCATGTGGGTAGACCTGTCAGTCGACGATGTGGAGGCTGCCAAAACCTTCTACACCGGCCTGTTCGGGTGGGACTACCTTTCCGCCGACGATGAGGCAGGGTATCTCCTGGCTCAACTCAATGGCCATGCCATTGCGGGCCTCGGCCCCAAGGATGATCCGGCCATGCCTTCCGCATGGACCACTTTCATGGCCTCCGACGACGTCAATGCCACCGCTGAGCGGATCCGTGAGTCCGGCGGCCAGGTGCTGATGGCGCCGTTCGACGTCATGGATTCCGGCAGGATGGCCATCGCCGCGGACACCACCGGAGCCGTCTTCGGCGTGTGGCAGGCCGGAAACCACATCGGCGCTGAACGCGTGAATGAACACGGCTCATTGTGCTGGAACGAACTCCACACCTCCGACTACGCGGAGGCCCGGGCCTTCTACGCGGGCGTCTTCGGTTTCAATTACCACGAGGTCACAGGAGCGGACATGGTTTACGCCACCTGCCTCCGGGACTCCGACCGCCGGGAAGTGGCCGGTATTCACCACGACACCCAAATCCCGCAGAGCGACCCCGCGTACTGGCTCACCTGGTTCGCCAGCGATGACGTCGCATCGACGGCTGCGCGGGCACAAGAACTCGGTGCAACACTGTTGGTCCCCGTGTCCGATACACCCTTTGGCCGGATGGTCATCGTTGAAGCACCGCAAGGAGACGTCTTCGGAGTTATCGCCGTGGCGCCAGCCAACGACTGAGTGACGGCACGCGGTGGCCGGGGCTGGGCCGTGACCACCGCCTGACATGAAAGGCCCGACGGCGGCAGCACCGCCGTCGGGCTTTTCAGCAGGCTGCTAGCCGACCGACTGGGCTTCCGCTTGGGAGTGCAGGGACCAAGACGACCAGTCGAGGGGATGCACCGACGGGCGGCCGAGCAGGTAACCCTGAGCCGCGGCAACGTTGAGGGCGGTTGCTTCCTGCAGCTCCCCGGCCGTTTCGATGCCTTGGGCCACCACGGAGGACCCCAGTTCCCGGGCAAGCGCAACAACCGCGCGGGCGCGGATGCGTTGCCCTTCAGAGTTGTCAATGCCTTCGATCAGGTGGCGGTCCAGTTTGAGGATGTCCGGACGAAGTTCCTCGATCTTGTCCATGGAAACAAAACCCGCGCCGGACGCGCTGACCGCAAGCCGCAGTCCACGGCGGCGCAACGGGCCCAGTCCATGGTCATCGTCCCAGCCGTCGGACCGCTCAAGGCTTCCCGTCAATTCGATGACGATCCTGTCCGGAGACAAGCCGGCCCCTTCCAGGAGCGTCCGCACGCGCGGGTCCGCTGCCGTTTCCGGGGTGAGGTTGAAAGCTACGAACATGGTGTCCGGGAAGTCCTCTGCGGCCGCCAAGGAGCAGGACAGCGCCGCGATCTCCAGGTCTGTACCAAGACCTGCCGCCGAAGCTTCACGGAACCACACATCGGCCGCGGCGCCATCCTGCTCAACAAACCGGATCAGGGCTTCGACGCCGATCACTTCACCGGACGGCAAGGCGTGGATGGGTTGGAAGGCTGTTAGCAGCAACTTGTCCCGCAGCACCGATTGGATGCGCTTGCGCACCTCCGTATCCACCGGAATGGTGACCGTCTGTGGAGCCTCGGCGGATTCACGGTTCAGGCTCATGGAGTCTTGATGGGCAGCGGGAGCCTCGGCGGTCTCCGGCTGGGTTCGCGTCACGATCAAGTGCTCCAGGAGGACGCCCTTGGGATCATCGGGATGTTGCGTGAACCGCTCCTCGAGGTTCCTCCGGCTCTGCTGACTCCGGGGATCCGTTTCGGCGAGGATGGACTCAATGATTTCCAGGGCCTGCTGCCGGACCCGGGTGTCGTCCACGGCAGGGACCGCGCTGACCGCGCGTTCGTTCGGCGGGCCTTCCAAGGCACCGCCAAGGGGAAGAGAGAGCCCACTTCTAGACATCGACTTTTCCTTCAATGTTAATTTGTGCCGCCTGCGCCCAGTACACAATCGGCTCAGCTCCGTCCACGGGCACCTCCCAGCGGCGCCACGGAACAAAGCAGCCCAGTCGTGCGTCAGCGCAACCAGGCTTGTGAGGAATCCTACAAGAGACCCATGGCAACCATGAAGACCGTTTGCAGGGTTGTTACCTAACTGAGTGCTGTCTGTTGAATTCCCGCCTGAAGAGGGAGCATGGCCCTATGGGAACCGTCACCGAATATCTGCAGACCGTCGCCGACCCTCACCGCTCCCTGCTGCAGCGGATCGTGGAAATTGCCCGTGAATTGGCGCCCGACGTCGAGGAAGGCACAAGCTACGGCATGCCTGCTTTGCTCGTGGACGGCAAGGGCTTCGTCAGTGTCCTGGAAACCAAGAAGCACCTTGCGCTTTACCCGTTCAGCGGCCAGATCCTGCCGGAAATGTCCGAGGAACTCGGCGGATACTCCTGGTCTCCCGGGACCCTGCGCTTCTCGGAAGACAACCCCCTGCCCGATTCCCTGGTTCGGCGGATCCTGGAAACCCGGCTGGCCGCGATCCGGAAGTAGCGCGTCAGTGCTTCGCCGACACGTCCTGGGAGATCACCTTGGCGGTGGCAACCACGGCTTCCCGGACTGAATCCAAGTACGCTTCCGGGTCCGGCTGGGACGCAACCGCCTGGGCTTGCAGGGACACGTTGATGGCCGCCACGTTGTCCCCGTTGTTGTGGTTCCACACCGGGGCCGCGATGGACATCAGCCCGATTTCGAGTTCCTGGTCAAGCAGGCACCAGCCTTGCTGGCGGACACGCTCGACGGCGGCCCTCAAGTCAGCCGCTTCGGTGATGGTTCGCGCCGTGAGCGGCTTGAGTTCCGCCGTCGAAAGGTAAGCCTCAAGTTTGGCCTGCGGGAGTCCGGCCAGAAGGACGCGGCCCATTGACGTCGAGTAGGCCGGAAAGCGCGTGCCGACCGTAATCCCGACATTCATGATGCGCTTGGTGGCCACGCGGGCAACGTAGAAGATGTCGTGGCCATCAAGGACGGCGGCCGATGTGGACTCCCCCAGTTTCACACTGAGTTGCTCCAAATGCGGCTGTGCCAACTGCGGCAAGGACAAAGCGGAGAGGTAGGAGTACCCCAGTTGCAGCACCTTGGCTGTCAGCGCGAACGTCTTGCCGTTGGTGCGGACGTAGCCGAGCTCCACCAGGGTGTAGAGGAACCGCCGGGCCGTGGCACGGGTCAGGTCGGTACGCGCTGCCACCTCGCTCAGAGTCATGACCGGATTGTTGGCGTCGAACGCCCGGATGACAGCGAGCCCGCGGGCCAGCGACTGGACGTACTGGTCGCTGGCTTGCGGGGCAACTGCTGAGTCGGTCATGGTCATCAATCCTAGTTGCGCTGAAGCCGGGGCCTACTCAGCCCGTTTCAGCGAAAGGGGTACCAGTTCCTGGATTTCTTCGAAGGTGCAGCCGAAGGTTTCGCGGACGGTGACGCCGTCGGGTCCGGTGAGGAACACTGCCTTGTCGGTGTACACGCGGGTGACGCAGCCGACGCCCGTGAGGGGGTAGGTGCACTGCTCCACCAGCTTTGAGGCACCGTCGCGGGTCAGGAGCGTCATCATCACGAAGACATCCTTGGCGCCGGTCGCGAGGTCCATGGCACCTCCGACGGCGGGGATCGCGTCGGGCGCCCCGGTGTGCCAGTTGGCGAGGTCACCGGTGGCGGAGACCTGGAAGGCGCCCAGGACACAGATGTCCAGATGGCCCCCGCGCATGATCGCGAACGAATCGGCGTGGTGGAAGTACGAGGCTCCGGGCAGTTCCGTGACGGGGATCTTGCCGGCGTTGATCAGGTCCTCGTCGATCTCATCGTCCACCGCCACGGGGCCCATGCCCAGCATCCCGTTCTCCGTGTGGAGCGTGATGTTCTGGTCCTCGGTGAGGTAGTTGGAGACGAGCGTGGGCTGGCCGATGCCCAGGTTCACGAACGAGCCCGAGGCGATGTCGCGGGCCACCAACTGGGCGAGCTCGTCACGGCCCAGCGGTTTCTCCGAGGTTTGGATGCTTGTTTGCGTGCCCATGCTCAGGCCACCTTTCCGTTCGATGCTGCAGAACCAACGCGGACCACGCTGTTGACGTAGATCCCCGGGGTCACCACGTTTTCCGGATCCAACGCACCCGTAGGCACAATCTCGGAGACCTGAACGATGGTGTGCTTGGCCGCGGCTGCCATGATCGGGCCGAAGTTCCGGGCCGTCTTGCGGTACACGAGGTTGCCCTTGCCGTCAGCCTTCAACGCCTTGATCAGGGCGACGTCGGCGTGAATCGGCGTCTCGAACACCTGCCACTTGCCGTCCAGGAACCTGCTTTCCTTGCCCTCGGCCAGCATGGTGCCGAATCCGGTGGGTGTGAAGAACCCGCCGATCCCGGCCCCGGCGGCACGGATGCGTTCGGCCAGGTTCCCCTGCGGCACCAGCTCCAGCTCGATCTCACCGGCGTGGTACTTCGCGTCGAAGTGCCACGAATCGGACTGCCGCGGGAAGGAACAAATCATCTTCCGCACCCGGCCTTCCTTGATCAGCAACGCCAAGCCCTGGTCGCCCTGGCCGGCGTTGTTGTTCACCACGGTCAGGTCCTTCGCGCCGCAGTCCATCAGCGCATCGATCAGTTCGAACGGCTGCCCGGCGTTGCCGAACCCGCCGATCATCACCGTGGAACCGTCCTTGATCCCGGCCACGGCCTCGCCAACAGTGTCAATGAAATTCAACATCGTCTTAACCCTTTACAGAACCAGTTACGTTTTCCAGCACCACGGCCAGGCCTTGGCCAACGCCGATGCAGATCGCCGCGACGCCCCACCGCTGCCCGGAGGCCTGCAGCGACCGCGCCAAAGTACCCAGGATGCGGGTACCGGAAGCACCCAGCGGGTGGCCCATCGCGATCGCGCCGCCGTGGCGGTTCACGATCGAGGGGTCGATCCCCCACGCGTCGACGCACGCCAGCGACTGCGCGGCGAACGCTTCATTAAGTTCGACGGCGCCAACTTGGTCCCAGCCAATGCCCGCCTTCGCGAGGGCCTTGTTCGCGGCCTCTACCGGGGCGTACCCGAAGAACTGGGGATCGTTGCCGTGCGCGCCACGGCCGGCGATGCGGGCCAACGGCTCCAACCCCAGAATCCCAGCAGCAGCCTCCGACCCGATCCACGCAGCCGAAGCACCATCAGACAAAGGCGAGGCGTTCCCGGCGGTGACCGTGCCGCCGTCGGGCCCTGAACCTTCGGGACGGAACACCGTCTTCAACCCGGCCAGCTTTTCCGCCGAAGAACCTGCACGGATACCCTCGTCCCGGACCAGGTCCGTGCCCGGAACCGCGGTGACCAGGTTGTCGTAGAAGCCCTCGTTCCACGCAGCGTCGGCCAGGTTGTGCGAGTCAGCCGCGAACTGATCCTGCCGTTCGCGCGTGATCCCGTACTTCTCCCGCAGTCGTTCGGTGGCCTCGCCCAGGGAGATGGTCCAGTCCTTGTTCATCGCGGGGTTCACCAAACGCCAACCCAACGTGGTGGACGCCAAGGTCATGTCCCCGGCCGGGTAGGGCTTGGACGTCTTCGGCAAAACCCACGGCGCACGGGACATCGACTCCGCACCGCCCACGAGGACAACGTCGGCGTCCCCGGCGTTGATCTGCCGCGATGCGATGATCGCCGCATCCAACGACGATCCACAAAGCCGGTTCACCGTAGTACCCGGAATCGAGACCGGCAGCCCCGCCAGCAGCGTAGCCATGCGGGCAACGTTGCGGTTTTCCTCACCCGCGCCGTTCGCGTTGCCGAACACCACCTCATCGATCCGCTCCGGATCCAGCCCGGGAGCACGCCTGACCGATTCCCGGACCACGTGCGCAGCCAAATCATCAGGACGGACGGCAGCAAGTCCGGAGCCGAACTTGCCAAACGGCGTGCGCACGGCGTCGTACACAAAAGCCTGGTTCATAAGATTTCCTTCATTTCGTGGTACCCAACTGGGTCGCATTTGTGCGCGTTTTGAGGGGTCTAAACGCGCACTAATGCGACCTAGTTGGGTGAGTTCGGGGAGTTGGGGGCGGGGGCGGCGTCAATGTCCGCGAAGACCTTCTGGGCCGTCTTGAACGCCGAGTTGGCCGACGGGACGCTGCAATAAATGGCGGTCTGGAGCAGGATTTCCTTGATCTCGTCCCTGCTCAGGCCGTTGTTAAGGGCTGCCCGGATGTGCATGGCCAGTTCCTCCCAGTGACCGTGCGCCACCAACGCCGTGAGGGTGACGGCGGAACGCATCTGCCGGCTCAGTCCCGGCCGCGTCCAAATTCCACCCCAGGCGATCCTGGTGATCATGTCCTGGTAGTCCTCGGTAAAGGAGTCGATGCCGGCGTTTGCCCGGTCCACGTGCGCGTCACCCAGCACTTCGCGGCGGACCACCATGCCGGCGTCGTAGATTTCCTGGCCTGTTGCGCCGGGCTGCACGGCACCGTAGCGGGAAGCGTCGCCGCTCCGTTCAGGGTTTACAACATTCACAGTCCGTTCTCCTTCATGAAGTTCCGCATCAAACCGGCCACAACGTCGGGTGCCTCGGCAGGCGCCAGGTGTGCGACGCCGTCGAGCGCTTCCGCCACCGCAAACGTGCCACCTGCCTTGATCCCGGCCACCACTTCCTCCGCGAACGACGGCGGCGCCACGGAATCCTCGACGCCGGCAATCGCCTGCGTGGGGACAGTGATGCTGCCGAGCTGCTCCCGGACGTCAAAGGCGGCAAGGGCTTCGCAGCAGAACGCGTAGCCGAAGCGGTCGGCGTCGCGGAGGGCGTGCAGGAGGCGGCTGCTGACATCCGGGCGTCGATCCATGAAACCAGCGGCGAACCAGCGCTCGGCCGAACCCTGGATCATCACCGGCGTGCCCAGGGACCGCACGGTTTCCGCGCGTTCCAGCCAGCCCTCCGGCGTGCCCAGCTTGGCGCCGGTGCACTGCACCGAGAGGCTCCGCAGGCGGTCGCCGTGCTTGATGCCCAGCTGCAGGCCTGTGGCCCCGCCCAGCGAGACGCCCGCGTAGTGGAACCGGACGCCCGGAGAAACAGAGTCAACAAGATCGACGACGGCGTCAGCCAGTTCCGCAACGTCGAAACCTTCGGTGGCGGTCGGCGACATGCCGTGGCCGGGGAGGTCCCAGCCGATGACGTCGTACTCGTCGCCGAGCAGCGCGGCGGTCTCGGTCCACAGCACGGTGGAGGTACCCAGCGACGGGCCCACCACCAGGAGCGGCTTGGATCCTGGTTCGCGCTGCGGGGAGAGCAGCACGGCCTTGACGATTGGCTTAGCCACGGGTGGTTCCCTTCGTTGAAGCAATGAATTCCGGGTAGGCAGCAATGATGCGACGGCTGATTTCCGCGGCCTCGCCGAGGTAGCTCGCGGGATCCAGCAAGGCATCCAGCTCGGCGTCGGGCAGCGTTGCAGGCGGTACCGCCTCGCGCAGGAGCTTGCGGTACGTGTCTGCCTGCTGCGAAGCCGGCGCCTGGAGTGTTTGATCGACGACGGCCTGCAGCCTCTGCTTTCCGTCCTCGCCGAGCAGAGGTGCGACGGCGGCAGTCACGCCTTCGCTGAGGAGCAGCGGGCCTGAGGTCTCCAGGTTCCTGCGCATGGCCTCGGGAAACACCCGCAGGCCTTCCGTCAGCTCCCGAAGGTGTCCGGCAGCACCCAGCGCCAGCGCGAGCAAACGACGCTGGGCCGGCCATTCCGTATGCCAGGCGCCGTCGGGCCGCTCGTCATTGAAGGTTGCTGCAGCCAGGTGAAGTTGTGAAGTCAGTGCCGGAGCCTGCAATGCTGCGCTGCGGATCAGGACGGAGAGGACGGGGTTCTGTTTTTGCGGCATGGCCGAGGAAACGCCACGTCCGGCGGCCAGGGGCTCACCGAGCTCCCCTACCTCGGGGCGGCTCAGGAACACTACGTCGGCAGCGATCTTGCCGAAGGCATCGAGCAACGAAGCCAGCGAATCCCCCAGGCCCGTGACGGCCAGGCGGCTGGTGTGCCAGGGTGCGGCGGCCGGGGCCAGGCCGAGCTTGGCGGCGAGGGAATCGGCAAGCGTGAACGGCGTCGCCGAAGAACCCGCCGTCAGCTTGGAGCCCGATGCCAGCGTTCCGCCCGCCCCGCCGAACTGAACCGGCAACTCCAGCGACTCCAGGCGACGGGCAGCAGCCGCCACCGCGTTGAACCACTGCGCGGCCTTGAGCCCGAACGTGTACGGGAGCGCATGCTGCGTCAGGCTCCTGCCCACGCACAGCGTGTCCGCATGCTGTGCCGCCAAGGTGGCGAGCGCCGTCGTCGTGCCCTTGACCTCAACCAGCAGCGCCGAAACGGTGCGTCCGGCCAGCAGCATGAGTGCAGTGTCGAGCACGTCCTGGCTGGTCAGCGAGGTGTGGACGGCCTTGGCCGCGCCGACGCCGTCGGTGTCCAGGCTGCGCACGCGTGCGCGGAGTTCGCCGAGGAGCGGGATCACCGGGTTGCCGCCGCCTTGGGCACGTTCAGCGATGGCGGCGATGTCATAGTGACCTGGATCGGCGGCCTCGGCCACCACAGCTGCCGACCCTTCCGGGGCCAGCCCGGACTCCTCAAGAACGGCTGCCCAGGCAGCTTCGACGTCGAGGATCGCCGCGATCACGGCGCGGTCGCCCGTCAGTGCCGTCACCGCAGGCGAGGCCGTGACGGGGCTGAGGAGGCCGAAGTCGCCGTCGGTCATGAGGTTGCCAAATCCCCGGAAGTCAAATCCCCGCTTGCCAAATCCAGCGAACCGTCCTGCTGGAAGTCCAGGAACACGGTCTCGCCCTCGCCCTGCAACCTGATGTCCCAGGTGAGTCCGCCGTCGGGGTCACGGCGGGCGATGAGGGTCTTGCGGCGTTCAGGATCAAGGGAGCTCAACAGCGGATCGTTGGCCAGGGCTTCCTCGTTGTCGGGGAGGTAGACGCGGGTGAAGAGGCGGTTCATGAGGCCGCGAGCGAAGACTGCCACGGAGATGAACGGCGCCGCTCCCGGCTTCAGCGGCCCGGGGTTGACGGTGGTGAAGGTGTAGACGCCGGAGTTGCCTACCGAACCGCGGCCCCAACCGGTGAACGTGTAGCCGTCGCGGACCAGGGAGCCCGTGCGCTGGACGATGTTGCCAGCGGAGTCGGGCTGCCAGATTTCGAGGATGGCGTCCGGGATGGTGTTGCCTGCGCCGTCGTACACGGTGCCTTGGAGCCGGATGCTGCCGGGGCTGCCCGGCGCAAGGAGCTCGTTGTCTTTGTTGAAGGGCAGGGCGTAGCCGTAGAAGGGTCCCACCGTCTGGCCCGGTGTGGGTGTCAGCTTGCTCATGTGCTTACTCCTCGTCGCCGGCGTCGCCGTATGCTTCGTTTTCGGTCCAGGTCCGCTTGGAACCGGTCAGGATGATGTCCCACTTGTAGCCGAGTGCCCATTCGGGGCTGGTCAACTCGTGGTCGTAGGTGGCCACCAGGCGGTCCCGGGCGTCCTGGTCCACGATCGACTGGTAGATGGGGTCCAACGGGAAGAGCTGGTCGCCCGGGAAGTACATCTGGGTGACGATGCGCTGCGTGAACTCGGAGCCGAACATGGAGAAGTGGATGTGGGCCGGGCGCCATGCGTTGAGGTGGTTTTTCCACGGGTACGCGCCGGGCTTGATGGTGGTGAAGGAGTAGGAGCCGTCGGCACCGGTGATGCAACGTCCGACGCCGGTGAAGTTGGGGTCGAGCGGGGCGGGGTGCTGGTCACGCTTGTGGCTGTAGCGGCCGGCGGCGTTCGCCTGCCAGATTTCCACGAGCTGGCCCGCAACCGGGCGGCCGTCGCCGTCCAGGACGCGGCCGGAGACGATGATGCGTTCGCCTTGGGGTTCGCCGTTGTGCTGGATGGTCAGGTCCGACTCCAGCGCGTGCACGTCCTGGTGACCGAAAGCGGGCGAGTAGAGCTCGATCGTTTCCGGGTCGGCATGGTGCAGGCTCTTGGTGGGGTGGCGCAGGATGCTGCTGCGGTACGGCGCATAGTCCAGGCGCGGCATGGTCTCAGGAGCCTTGCCGTTCTTCAGGGCCTCAGCGTACTTGTCGCCGATCGCTTTGATCTCGGCACTGAGGTCCGCCTGCGTCTCCACCTTTCCGGCGTCGTGGGCGGCGTGTGGCTCGGCCGGCGGCACGAGTTCCTCTGATTCAAGAGCTTGCGCGGTGTCGTCTTGCGGCACAACCGGCTCCTTTCTGTGGCTTCGTTGTCAACTTCGTTGTCAGGGTGCAGGCAGCTATGCCCGGTGGAGTGAGTCGTATTGGACGGCGTGGCGGACTGGTGCGTTCGGGGCTCCGTAACCGTCGTAGTTGCCCCGGCGCTCCACCATTTCGAAGAACACGCTGCCCACGGTGGCGGTGTAGAAGTGGAGGAATTCACCGTTGGCGTCCCGGTCATACAGGAGGTTGAGCTCCTTGAGGGTGGCCAGGAAACCCGGTTCAAGATCGAACCGCGCGTCCAGGTCCTCGTAGTAGTTGGCCGGAATCTGCAGGAACTCAAGGCCGCGTTCCCGTGCTGACCGGGCTGTTGCCACAAGGTCATCCACGGCGAAGGCGATGTGTTCCTGGTAAGTCTTTGGCGCTGACGCCTGCTGCACGGGCGCCAGGTTCAGCACCAGCCGGACCGCGCCGTTGCTGGCCTGCATTACCTGCGAGCGCACCAAGCCGCTGGGGCTGGGTACCTCGGCGAACGGCTGCGGTTCCAGGGCGAGGGCGCTGGTGTAGAAGAGGACGGCTTCGTCGAAGTGTTGCCAGGGCTGTGCGAGGTTTACGTGGTCAATGACTGCTGTTTGGGCTGCCCGCGGGTGCTCCAGCCCTTCGCCGAATTCCTGCGTCCACGCCGCTGTGCCGTCTGGGCTGCCTTGGCAGAGGAAGATCTCGGTGGAGTCCGGGGCGGAGATGCCTTGGAATACTTCTTCGTCTGCCTGGACCTTGCGGGACACCACTGGCGCCTTGAGTTGCTGGGCGCGGGCGGAGGCAATCACTGGGGAGTCGACGTCGAACCCCAAAGCGGCGATAGCCGGTTCCGTGTGCAAGGCCGCTTGTTCGTTGATGATCACGCGGGCCTGGCCCATGGTCCAGAGTTGGACGTCCTTGGTGCGGTGCCGGCCCTCGAACTCGAAGCCAAGCTGGCCCAGGAGTTTTTCCAGCTGCGCGGTGTCGTCGGCCTTGACCTCGGCGAAGTTGAACCCGGCGGGCTCGTTCACCTTGGGCAGGGTGGCCAGTTCCATGGGATAACGACGGCGGCCGGCGGCTTTTTGTTCGGATGTCCCGGCGGCGGCGGTTTCTGCGGAGGTGCCCGCCAGCCACTTGGCGCTCTGTTCCTCCAGCCAGATGAGTGAGCGCATGGCATCCACGGCCGTGCGCTCCACGTCCGACTGGCGGAACACGTCATTGAACACCTCCAGGGACACCGGTCCCGTGTAGCCTGCCCGGACCACGTGGCCCATGAACTTGGCGAGTTCGAACTGGCCCTCCCCGGGGAAAACCCGGTAGTGGCGGCTCCAGGACAGCACGTCCATGGAGAGCTTGGGGGCGTCGGCCACCTGGACAAAGAAGATCTTGTCCGCGTTGATGTCCTCGATGGGCGCGGTGTCCCAATCGCGGGAAAGGATGTGGAACGAGTCCAGGCACGTGCCCAGGTTGGGGTGGTCCACTGCCTCCACCAGGCGGTAGGCGTGCTCGTAGTCGTTGACGTGCTTGCCCCATGCCAGGGCCTCGTAGGCCACCTTGACGCCGTGGTCTCCCGCCAGTGCGGCAAGCAGTGCGAGCTGCTCTGCCCGCAGTTGGTCATCGTCGATCGTGGCCGTAGCCACGTTGGAGCAGACCAGGATGGTGTCCATGCCCAGGCGCGCCATGAGCTTGAACTTGGCCTCGGCCCGCTTGAGGTTGGCTTTCAGCAGGTCCGGAGTGACGCCGTCGAAATCGCGGAAAGGCTGGTAGAGGTCCAGGCCCAAGCCGAGGTCGGCGGCCATCTTGCGGATATCTTCAGGACTGAGCGGCGACGTGACCAGGTCCTGCTCAAAGATCTCGATGCCGTCGAAGCCCGCAATGGCGCAGGCCTGCATCTTCTCTTTCAGGGTGCCGGACAGGCAGACGGTGGCGATCCCGGTGCGCATCAGTGGGCCGCCTTCACGAGTGCCGATTCTTCGGTGGCGATGAGCTCAAGGAAGTGTTCACGCATGCGGTCGCGGTCGGCGTCTTTGCCGGTGAAGAGCTTGAAAGCGTCCGCCGCCTGGCCGACTGCCATCCGGCCGCCGTCGAGCACGTCGCAACCCTTGGCGCGCGCTTCGCGGACCAGCTGCGTTTCGATAGGGCGATAGACGATGTCCGCCACCCAGTGGCGGGGTTCCAGCAGCTCGATGTCGAGCGGCAGTCCGGGATGGGCTGCCATGCCGATCGGGGTGCAGTGGACCAGGCCGTCGGCGAGGGGCATGATGTTTTTCAGGTCGGCCGGCGTGTGCGCGGTGACATTTGCGACCGGGAAAAGTCCGCTGAGCTCAGTGGCACGCTCGGCCGCGCGGTTGGCGTCCATGTCCACAAGGTCCAGATGCTTGACGCCGGCTTTGAGGAGTGCATAGGCGACGGCGGACCCGGCACCTCCCGCGCCCAACTGGACGACGCGGTCCAGCTTCGCTGCCGGCAGTCCGTCGGTGAGCGCCGAACCGAAGCCGGAGAAGTCCGTGTTGTGGCCGATGAAGCGGCCGTCCCGGATCAGGACGGTGTTGACGGCACCCAAGCGATCGGCGTCGTCGGACACTTCATCAAGGTGCTGCAGCACCAGCTGCTTGCACGGGTGCGTGATGTTGAGGCCGTTGAAGCCCATGCGGCCGGCGGCTGTGAGGAGATCCCCGACGGCGGTTGCCGGCAACGCGAGATCCAGAAGGTCGATGGGGCGGTACAGCAAGCGAAGGCCCTGCACATCGGCCTCGCGTTCATGCATGGGCGGAGTCAGCGACGGCATGACGCCTTCGCCTATCAGGCCCACCAAAACGGATTCGGCTCGGTTGCTCATCCTCAAGCTCCTTTTACTTCGGCACCGCGGACTTTGGATTTTCTGGGTCCACGGAGCCGGGTGATATCGAGATTACTACAAATGTTCATATTCCGCACGCATGTTCTTATGGCGAACATTTCCAGCGTGCGCACCCAACTAGGTCGCAGTTAAGCGCGTTTAGAGGGGTCAAAACGCGCACCAATGCGGCCTAGCTGGGTGGGGGTAGGTGGGTGGGGTCGGTGGGGTTGGCATGGGCGGGGTGGGGTGGCTTAGCGCTGGGGTAGGCGGGCCGCCAGCTCGGCTGCGGCCTCCTGCAAGGTAGGGACGTGTGAAACCAGCTCCTCCATGGTCATTCGGAAGACCGGCACAGCGACGGCCACGGAAGCGAATGCGTTGCCCTGGGCGTTGAGGACGGGGACTGCGACTGCGCGCATGCCGATCTCGTTCTCTTCATCCATGACCGCGTAGCCCTGGCGCCGGACCTGCTCGATCTCCTCGCGGAATTTGTCGCGGTCCGTGATGGAGTGTTCCGTCAGCGGATCCAAGGGAAGTTCTTCCAGGAGCCGCTTCCGCTCGACCTCCTCCTCGAAGGCGACGATCGCCTTGCCCACGGAGGTGGTGTGCAGCGCGCCGAGATGCCCGGGGTCACTGGTTACGCGGAAAGTCTTGGGCCCGTCCACCTTATTGACCGTCAAGTGGTGGTCTCCATCGCGAACCGAGAGGATAGTGGCCTCATGGGTGCGTTCGGTGACCCGCTGCAGGACCGGGAGCGCCGTGGCCGCGAAGCCATGGTGGTTGGAAACGCGCTGCCCCAGCTGGAACACGCGCAGTCCAAGATGGTAGCGCCGGCCGTCCGGCTCGTAATCCACGAAGCCGTCCCGGGTAAGCGAACCCAGCAGTCGATACGTGGTGCTGAACGGCAACTCGGCCGCCCTGGCCAGATCTGCGGCGCTCGCCCCCTTCGGCTCGTCACCCAGCAGAACAAGCAGGCTCAGCGCCTTGCCCACCATGTCCGTTTTTGTGCCCTCTTTCACATTCATAGTCCGATGCTTTCATATGGTGAGAGCTATTTCTAGATAGTGGCGACATCTCTTGACAAGTGACCGCTCTCACAGCCAGTATTGCTGTATTGCACAAGTAGCTCTCACCATGTGGTTACTTTTGGGACGATCCGGCCGCACCTAGCCCTTGATCTCCCGCAGAAGCTTGATCCGCGACATCGTCGTCACAGAAGGAACTCCCATGAGCCAAACAATGCCGTCAGCGACGCCCGGCACTGAAACCACCACCGGCACTCCCAAGAAAGCGGCCCTCGCCAGCTTCCTTGGCAGCGCGGTGGAGTACTACGACTTCTTTATCTTCGGTTCGGCAGCGGCGCTGATCTTCCCGCATGTGTTCTTCCCGGACGCCGACGCCAACGCAGCCATCATGTCTTTCGCCACCTTCGGCTTCGCTTACGTTGCCCGCCCGGTGGGAGCGATCATCCTGGGCCACTTCGGGGACAGGATCGGCCGTCAGAAAGTCCTCATGTTCACCCTGGTGCTTATGGGTGCCGCAACCTTCGTGATCGGATGCCTTCCTGACTTCAAGACCATCGGCTGGTGGGCCCCGGTCCTGCTGGTGCTGGCACGGCTGGCCCAAGGCCTTTCGGCCGCAGGCGAGCAAGCCGGCGCTTCGTCGATGACCCTTGAGCACGCTCCGGACAACCGGCGTTCCTTCTTCACCTCCTGGACCCTCACGGGCACCCAGGGCGGTCAGATCCTTGCCGCCCTCGTCTTCATCCCCGTGGTGGCCCTCCCGGACGAGATCAAGTACGGCATCGGCTGGCGCATCCCGTTCTGGCTCAGCGCGGTTGTTGTGATCGTGGCCTACTTCATCCGCCGCACCCTGCACGAGCCCCCGGCCTTCGCAGAAGCCAAGAAGCACAACCAGATCGCCAAGCTTCCCGTCGCCGACCTCCTGAAGCTGCACTGGCGCGACGTCCTGCGCGTTGTGTGCTGCGCGTTCATCGCTGCGGTGAGCACCGTGTTCGGCACCCTGGCCATCAAGTACGCACAGGATGTGGCCCATGTAAGCAGCACCATCACGCTGTGGCTCGTGGTGGTAGCCAACGTCGTTGCCCTGGGTACGCAGCCGCTCTTCGGCACCCTGGCTGACAAGATTGGCCGGAAGCCCGTCTTCATCTACGGCGCTATTGCCAGTGCCATCATGACTCCCGTTTTCCTTCTGACGCTCGAATCCGGAAACGTCCCCCTGATGTTCCTGGTGTCAGTCGTCTTCTTCTCATTCGGTTACGCCGCTGCGAACGCCGTTTGGCCGTCCTTCTACGGTGAAATGTTCAGCACCAAGGTTCGGTTCTCCGGCTTGGCCATCGGCACGCAGCTCGGCTTCCTCATGGCAGGTTTCGCCCCGGCAATCGTCACGGCCATGGGCGGCACCAAGGCCGGCGGCTGGGTACAGATCTCCATCTTCAGCGGAATCATTTGTGCCATTGCCGCAGTCTCCGCCCTGACTGCCCGCGAATCAGCGAAGGTACCAACCGCGGAACTGGGCCTGCGCAAGTAGACCGCCCCAAAAAAACGTTCGCCTCCCGGTTCACGAAGAACCGGGAGGCGAACGTTTTCTGTGTACTCCTACAGGGGATTCAGTTTCACCGGCTGGAACTTACCCCCACCGGTCCCGGCGTACAGGAGCAAAGTTCCGTCGCCGGCTACTCCAACCACCGACGGGTTGCCGGTACCCGTGAAGCCATTGCCCAGAGCGGCGATGCTGGAGAACATGTTCCAGCCGGATCCCAGGTTCATTCGGGAAAGGAAGCCACCCGAACCGTTGCCCGGGTAGAGCCACAACCCCCCGTCGGAAGCACGGCCCAGCAGGTCTTCGCGGCCGTCGCCGTTGAAGTCCCCTGCCTGGAGGACCAGGTTGAACATGTTCCATCCGGTGCCGATCTGCTTCCGCGCAAGGAAACCACCGGCGCCGTCACCCGGATAGAGCCACAACACGCCGTCCGCAGTCTGCCCAACGATGTCGGCTTTACCGTCACCGGAGAAGTCGCCCGGCGCCAGCAGCTGCGTGAAACCCTGCCAGCCCATCCCGATCTGCCGACGGGCAAGGAACTTCCCCTTGCCATCGGTCGGGTAGAGCCAGAGCGTCCCGTCAGGGGCCCGGCCCACCAAATCCGGCCGTGAATCGCCGTCGAAATCTCCGGCACTGAGGATGGTGTTGAACATGTTCCAGCCCGACCCCACCTGCACCCGCGGCAGGAAAGCGCCTGAACCGTTGCCCGGATAGAGCCACAGCGCGCCGTCCTTGCTCCGCGCCAGGACGTCCGCCACGCGGTCGCCGTTGAAGTCGCCCGCTTCCCACACCTGGTCGAAGGCGGTCCAACCGGTGCCGATCGCCAGACGATCGGCGAAGCCGCTGCCGTCACCCGGGTAGATCGTCATGGCGCCGCCCGCGGCCGCGGCCAGCACGTCGTCGGACTTGTCCCTTGTCAGGTCCTCGCCACCGATCAGGTCGCCCGCGCTGTTCCAACCACTTCCGACGGCGGCACGCGGCAAGAAGCCACCCTTGCCGTTGCCGGGGTAGACATAGAGGGTACCGTCGCCGGCGCGGGCAAGAAGCCCTGCCGATCCGCCGCCGAATGAACCCGCCGGCGCGAGAGTGTTGAAGACATCCCAGCCCTGGCCCAGCAGCACCTGGCTTTGGAATCCGCCGAAACCGTCCCCCGGGTACAACCAGAGACGCCCGTCCGGGCTGGAGGCGATAACGTCGGCGCGGCCGTCCCCGGAGAAATCACCCGGTGCTACCAGCTGGGTGAATCCTTGCCAGCCGAATCCCACTTGGCTCCGGGAGAGGAAGCCGCCCTTTCCGTTGCCCGGGTAGAGCCAGAGCCCGCCGTCGCTGGTCCGGGCGAGGACGTCAGCGAAACCGTCACCGTTGAAGTCCGCAGTGCCGAAAACCGCGTTGAAAATGCCCCAACCGGAACCGATCTGGACAGGATCGGCGAGCCGGTTCCCCGGCAGGCCGCGGAACAGCAAGAGGGAACCGTCGGCCTCTCGGGAGATGACATCGGCGAGCTTGTCGCCGTCGAAGTCGCCGGCCGAGAACCGCATACGCGTCTTGAGCTTCGGATCGGCGTTGATGGTGACCGTTGCCGACGTGGCAGAAACGGAATCGATGGTCACCTGGGTGCCGGTATGGGTGGTGAAGGTCCTGCCCGCCGGCCACGAGTGGTTCTTGGCGTACCAGGGCTCGGTGAACGGAACCGTTGACGGCATGAGGATCAGCGACGACGCAATGGTCGCCCCGCCGCGTTGGACAATCTTGACGCCCTTGTTGCCCTCTTGGCCCGGGTTCTTCAAATACGAGTCATAACCCACCGGTTGCCGAAGTTCGAGGTAGTACACCTCTTTGCTGACGGGGTCGGTGAATTTGATGGCACGCTGGGCGTCGGTTCCGCCCCACGGTTTGAGGGTGTAGCTCTTCACACCACCCGCGACTCCGACGTCGCGGATTTCATCGCCCCGGCCGAGCCCCGCATAGTCCCAGAACGACGAGCTGATCACAGGCTGGTTGTACTGCGCCGCGCCCATGATGTCCGTGGTGTCGCCGTATTCGCGGATGTAGCAGGAAGGATCGGTGAACCTGCCGCTGCTGTCCGTTCCCACATCTGGAACGCCGCTGCCGCACTGCAGCGCATCGGCGTGCATCAAACCGATGACGTGGCCGAACTCGTGGCTCATCACGTTGTTGGAGAAGCTGCTCAGCTGCGGCAACAGGACCCTGCCGCTGTAGCTGCCGCTGCTGTAGCCGGCGCCGAGCGCGTTGCCGGACAGGGTGGATGAGGGAATGAAGATCACCAGCGCGGTGTACGGGCTGGCCTGCCACTTCAACTCGCTGGTGATGGTGGACATGATGACGCTGTAGTGGTCAGTGGACCGCGCCTTGGACTGGAATCCGGACACCTTGCTGTCCACGGTCATCGACAAGCGATTGTTGGTCATCGCCTTCCAGTAACTGCTGGTCGAGGCCACCACCTGCTCGGCACCGGCCATGGAAACGGTGTTCGAATTGTCCGCCAGCTTCGCCGTTACCAGACGGACGCGGATATCGCCGCTGGGACCCGTGGCGGCCACGCCGTCCCGCAGGAGGGCTTCGACGTCGGAAGGTCCTTGTGCGGCCTGCGCACCTGCGCGCGGGTCGCTGGACCGGGTGTCACCGCTTTGGGGGGCACCGCTTTGGGGGGCACCGCCCAACGGCGTCTCAAACACGTGGTCCGAATGGGGCGTGCCCTCGACGAACTTCACGTTCGGATTGTCCGGCGAGGGCAGCGGAACGGCCGTTGCCGGGGCTTGGGCAAAAATGAGGCTGGAGGCGAAAACCAGCAGGCCGGTGGACACGGCAATTGACCGCTGCAAGAAACCCATCAAAAATCTCCCAGAGATGGAGCCTTTGGTTCCCGTGAGTCTCAAGAACCGACATCAGGGTACAGCGGCAGGCTTGCGGGCCTGCGGAAGAGGCGGCCAACCGTCGGCGCGTCTTACCGCCGCGGGCAGGTCCCGGCGTCGGGCGTGTCCGGAAACCCGGGCAGCGCGCAATGCTTACCGGGCCCTAACCATGCGGAAATACTGCGGCAACAATGCCCCGCCACACTGGAATGGCCGGCAAGCGCAGGCACCAGTTCCAGCTCCAGCCAGGAGGACACCATGCTGAAGGAAGCCAAATCCCGAACAACACGTATTCGCGCTATCAGCCAGCTCCATCGTGGAGACGAAATCGAGGCCCGACTGTCCGTTGGACCCGCTTACGATGACGTGGTCATTCGCCGCGGTCGGGTCCAGGAAACAGCCCCTGGAATCGGCGTCGTGTGGATCATGGACCACGCCTCCGGGATGAGGAAAGCCATCAATACCGACGAATGCAGTGTTTGGCGCGTCGCCTGAGCGACCCAGCACCAGAGCAGAACCCTGGCGCCACACCCCGCGCCCGTTCAGCCGCCGGCCACGGATTGGATAATCAACACCTCCTGGCCGCCCGCTACCTCCGTATCAAGCCCCTTGAGCCGCCGGACCTCGTCACCGTTCACGTAAATATTCACGAAACGGCGGAGTGCACCGGTTTCATCACGCAAACGCCGGGCAAGGACCGGGTACTCACCGGTCACAGTGTCCAGCAACTGTCCAACGGTCACGGCCCCGTCGGCGGACGCAGTCAGGTAGGACTGTCCGCCGACGAGTGGCTGCAGGACACCGGGAAGCACGACCGTTATGTCAGCCACCATTGGTCCTAACCGGGTACCGGGTCGCTGGTGGGACTTTCAGGATTGCCGTCCGCTTGGGCGGCTGCATCGACGATCACTGCCGCTTCCGCCAGGACGTTGGCTTCTGCTGCCGCCAAGGGCGTTTCCAAGCCCGCCGGGTTTCCAACCACGACGGCGGCCCTCACGCAGAGCACGTCCGGCAAGTGCGAGATCACCTCGGTGAAGGTGCCGCCCTCGTCAGCGCTCGCATAGACCGATCCGCCGCGGGTTCCGAAATACACTCCGACGGGTTCGGCTGTATCCACGGCGGCGGCGTCACGCAGCACTGCGTTGTATTCGTGGTCCGGGAGCCCGGCGTGAAGCTCGGTCCAGGAGTCGCCGGCATCGTCCGTGCGGTGGACGCTCAGTTTGCTGTCCGGCGGGATACGTTCGCCGTCCGCCTTCAGGGGAATGACCCAGGCCGTACCCTCGCGGCGGGGGTGCGTCAGCATGACGAAGCCGAAGTCAGCGGGCAGGCCCTCCGCGATCGAGGTCCAGTTCTCCCCGTTGTCGTCCGTCCGGTATACGCCGTGATGGTTCTGGGCGTAGAGCCGCCCCTCCACCGTGGCATCGGCCGCGATCTTGTGCACGCACTGACCGAACTCCGGGTTGGGATCGGGCATGAAGTAGGCCGAGATTCCCTTGTTCCGGGGCTCCCAGGAGGTGCCGCCGTCCAGCGAGGTATAGACGCCGCCCGTGCTCATGGCGATGTGTACTTGTTCGCCGCTGGGATCCACCACGATCGAGTGGGCCGCCGCACCGCCGTAGCCGGCACCCCACTCACTGCGGTGGGGGTGGTCCCAAAGTCCGCGGTTCAGCTCGAAGTGTTCGCCGCCGTCGGTGGATTTCCACACGGAAATCGGCTCGCACCCTGCCCAGACGACGCCGGGGCGGGAGTCGGCGTCGGGATATATCTGCCAAATGCGTTCCAAGGCGGCGTCGGTGCCGTCCGGAAACTTAATGGCGCCGTGCTCTGGTTCGGTCCACGTCGCGCCCAGATCGTCCGAGTGCGCCACGGTGGGCCCCCAGTGTTCGGAGCGGACGCCGACCATGATCCGTGTTTTGCCGTCCCGCGTATCTATCCCGATGCTCGGTATCTCACTCATCAGGAAGTGCGGGCCGGAGAAGGACCAATCTACGCGGTCCGGGCTGGTCGCCAGCCACAGACCCTTCTTGGTCCCGATCGCCAAGACATAACTCTCTGCGGTATTTGGGGTTGCCATGATCCCCATCGAACCATCAGGGCGCACAGGTGGCAACGGGTTCCTTGGGGCATACAGCGGTGAAGTCAGAAACAATCTGAGACCGACGTCACGTTCCGGTCCACCGCACACTAACAAATCGAAGGGAGCAACAGGCAACCCTTCTATTCCTTGGCCTTAAGGCCATTGAATTTCGTTAACCATGGATCGGGGTAAACATGAAAGTTCTAAGAAGAGTTGCATTGACTGCAACTATCGCCGCAGGCTGCACGCTGGTGGGCAGCCAGGCCGCCAGCGCGACCACACTGCACGATGGCCTGAACTACTCCGGTGATAGTTATGGCGCCGACAATTCCACCTGGGTGGGAAGCCTGAATGATAGGGCGACCTCCATCAAAAACTACGGTTACACCATCAGTTGGTTCAACGACGTGAACTACGGTGGCGACGGTCTCCGCACGTACAACGACTACAACGACTTGCGTAGCGTCCAGGACTGGCAGGGCTACAACTGGAATGACCGAATTTCTAGCTACAAGCGGTCTTAGTTGATTTAGCAGACGGGCCCTCGAGTTTTAGTCGACTTTACGTTCGAGGGCCCGTCGACGCCCGTCGCGTCACGCCAACGTGAATGGAGTAGTAGATGAACTTTATCCAAATATCAAAACAGAGGCCGTTAGCCACAATCGCTTGCATAGCAATGCTCACCGGCTGCGCTGGGACAAGTGCATTGTCCGATGAACCTGTAAACCCTGATAAATCCGCGCGCGTACAGCTAGACTACAACGCATCTCTGATAACATTCCCAGTAGAGCAGTATCAGATTTCGAATTCTGACTGGTCTGTTGTAAGTGAAGCTCGTGAAATAATCCTGAATCAATGCATGACCAAAGGCGGCTTTGCGCCCGACCCTGAACGGGCCGCTTCCATCTCAGAAGACCGGAACTTCGGGATTTGGAACGTCGAGCGGACCCGCCTGTACGGCTTTTCAATTCCAGGAGTCGACACGACATCAGACAATGTGGCACCAAAACCGCCCGGCTGGGGAGATGCCCGTGATAAGTGCGTGCAGCAGGAGGCAGGCAGACTTGCCGAAGTCAGCCCAGCGGATCCGACTGTAAATCCAAGCATCGCCGACAAGATTCAACATCAAAGCCTCGCTCTGGCGTCCAAGGATCCCGCTTGGAGGGACGTACGGGAGGAGTGGTGGACGTGCCTGAGGGGCCGCGGCTTGGAGCCGAGAACCGGCGAGCAAGAGTGGTCGAGTAAGCAAGCGCTGGACCTGGCTGTTCGCAGCAGCAAGGATGCTTCGGCACCTCCCAGCAACGAGGAAAGCATCCGCGTAGCCACCCTTGAAGCAGAGTGCAATCAGAGCGCAAGAATGACTCAGCGTCTCGGCGATATTCAGGCGAGCTATCAGCTACCTCTCATAGCGAAAAACCAGGCTGCGCTCAATGAGGTCAAGTCTGAAGAGGCCAAGCTCGTTGCAACTGCCAGGCAATTCGTGTTGAGCAACCAGTAAATGATTCCCAACGCTACAAAGCACAGTCCGCGATTGCACAGGATTGCTCGTCCGGTTCGCGTCGCAGTCACGGTATTTGTCGTCTTACTCCTATCGATGGCTGGCTTCATAGCCGGCCGCTACTTTCAGGCACCGGATTTGACGACGATCAAACAGAGCGCTGCGCCAATTTCAGTTTGGTCCCCTGTTGAGGAACGTGTTGTGGATGATCGTCAGAGTTTTGCTGCCGTAGTAAAGGCAGGCACAACGATTTCCGTTCCTGCTCGATCCGCAATCGAACCTGCGGTTATCGTAAGACAAGGACTCGACGTCGGGGCGCTGGCGCAGGGAGGATCTCTGGCGGGTGTAGTTTCCGGACAACCCTATTTCTTGTTGCCCGAGCCACTCCCACTCTTTCGTAACCTCTACCCCGGAGACTCTGGAGACGACGTCCTGGCTCTCCAACGATCGATGAATGCTGCCGGTTACCCGGTCATCGAGAACGCAACTGTTGATGGGCTGCTCATGTCGCAAATTGCAGCACTATTCCAATCCGATGGATTCGAGTTGCCCACGTCAGGGGAAGGCGACTCTGAAGCCCACGCGCCGGGCGCTCTCCCAGCGGAAGAGAAACGAAAGAACGCATTCATTCCCTACTTGCAACTGCTTCCAATTCCCCGTACGGGAGGGACAGTAGTCTCTTCGCTGCCTGTGGGGGCCGCTCTGAACGGAGACTCTCCCCTGATGAACCTTCGGATCAGTGAGAACTATGTTGAATTCATCGCAGATGTGACGCACGCTACAGCTCTCAGCGTTGGCCAAGAACTCACACTGCGAATTGGGACCAAAGATGCGAAAGGGAGAATCTCGGCCATCGAAGGGTTCAAGGATGGCAAGGACGGGCAGAAGTCCGGGCGTCCGGTAACGGTGGTTCCGACGGACGCAACAGTGGGCCCATTACTCACCGAAAATCTCACCCTCACAGTTCTCAGCGACGGTGGCGCGTCAAGGGAACTCGCTGTCCCACTGTCGGCCGTACGGCAGGACGCGTCGGGCATTTACGTTGAGAAACGAGCAAAGCAGCCCACGACGGTCAGAACTCCCGTGAGCATCCTGAAATCCGGGGGCGGCTACGCTGCGGTGGCCGGTGACATAGGACTTGGCGACGAAGTGCTCATCTCATGAGCGAAGAGCTGATTCCAGCGATCCACCTTGAGAGCATCTCACGTTCGTTTCCAGGGAATGACCAACCAGCTCTTCACAAGCTATCCCTCAAGATAGAGGCCGGAGAATTCGTGGCCATCATCGGCCCATCAGGTTCCGGAAAATCGACGCTGATGAATGTGCTCGGACTACTGGATCATCCTTCGTCAGGGAAATACTGGCTCTTCGGACAGGAATCAACAGCCACAGCGGAATCGTCGAGAAACCGGATCCGAGCACACTCGATTGGGTTCATATTCCAGGCATCACACATCCTCGGCGATGACAGCGTCCTGAGTAACGCCGCCATGGGTTTGCGAACACAGTCGGTTTCCATGAACGACCGAACCCAAGCAGCTTTGGATGCAATCGATAGACTAGGACTCGCCCATAGGGTCGGTGCGACTGCTAAGACTCTCTCTGGAGGGGAACGTCAGCGGCTTGCCATTGCAAGGGCCGTCGCCACCGGGCCACAGATTATCTTGGCGGATGAGCCAACCGGCAATCTCGATTCGGTCAATAGCGCGAAGGTAGTCAGCCACCTACGTATGCTCAAATCGACGGGTTCCACCATCGTGGTCATCACGCATGACCCGCAAGTTGCTGCTGCAGCGGACAGGCAAATCGAAATACTCGACGGTCAAATTGTTTACGATTCCGGAGGCTCAGCAAGGAATTCGCATTCATTGGTATCACCGTTGCAAACCGAACCGCTCCACGACCGCAGCATGCGTTCGCTGCTTAGAATCGCCGCCGACGACGCCGGCGATGCCATTTCATCGCTCGCTATCAGAGGCCTAAGGAGTTTACTGCTTGTTCTTGCGTTCGCAATTGGAGTGGGTGGTCTTGTGGCTTCGGTTGCGTTGAGCGAGACAACATCCAATCAAGTGTCTAGTGCGATAAAGGGTGCCGCATTAGACGAGGTGAAAGTCAACCTGGGGGATGCTGAAGGTCAGCTATTCGATCAGCGAGAACAATTAGATCTCGGTATGGATCGAATATCCGATTTACCGCACGTTCGCGGAGTCGCTTTCTTGGGGGAGATCTCACCCACGGAGGCAAAGATCACCCGATTGTCACCCACGGAAACCGAACCAGATCGCGCTATCTCTTTAGCCACGTCTTCTTCATCATATTTTGACGTTGTCGGAATTGACACGACTCCATTGAGGGCATCAGTCCTACTGGATGGCGGGAAGTCGGGATCAATCGCCATCGTTTCCAAAGAGGCTGCGGAAGAACTCGGAATTGACACGAGCGGCGTAGGGGGTCCACCAGCTGGCATTAGCCTGTGGATTAACGGACAGTTAGTTCAGGTCGTAGGATACTTCTCGCCGGACGACCGAACCCCTGAACTGCAAGTGTCCGTCATAGTGAGCCCAGAAGTCGTAGCAGGAATCGATCAAATGAGGCTGAGCTTGGTCGTCAGGACGGAGGAAGGATTCCCGTCCACCGTTTCCAAAGCGGTCCCATTTGCATTCTCACCGGCTAGCCCTGGCAGTGTATCTGTCCAGACAGTCGCAGACTTACAAGACTTGAGGGTAAACGTGGCGAATGACCTTGGGACCTTTATTGCTGTCCTATCCATCGTGCTCATCCTTTTGGCCGCGATCAGTGCCGCAACGGCCATGTACCTAACTGTCCAGTCTCGCTCTTCAGAAATTGCGCTACGACGGGCCATAGGAGCCAGCCGCAGTCTGATTTTTAGGCTCTTCTTACTAGAAGGATTGATGGTTGGTTCTATTGGCGGCCTGCTTGGAGGCGCAATAGGAACCCTGTTCACGCTGGTGATTTCTGCTTCGAGCGGCTGGACGCCTGTCTTGCCGCCGACACTTACGGGGATTGGCCTCTCTGTTGGCGCAGTAACGGGAGTCGTCAGTTCGATATATCCCGCTTGGCTGGCGAGCCGGAAGGATCCTGCAAACGCCATTCGTTCCTGAGTACCAGGAGCGCCCTCCGGCTTCTGGCTATCACTAGGTTCGGCGATGGACGGCTCCCCGGAATCGGACGGACTGGAACCTTCGAATCCGTCAGGGCGGGTTCCTTGGAAGCCATGTGGATAAGCGTGGTGGTGTGGACGCCAGCCACCCGCCGTCGTTATCCACATAAGGGGCTCATCGCATTTGAGGGTGTAGCGGGGGTGGGCGCGTCGGTGGCCGGATAGAGGTCGAGGTCTTCCGATGATGGAAGTTCCTACACTGCCCATCCGGAAGACCTCGCCGTGTCCCACGCTACCTTCCTGCCTCCTGACCTGACTACGTTCTGCCGGCTCGATGAGCTTGGGCTCGAAGCTGCCGGGCAGCGTCTCGCCCTGGCCGTGCGGTGTTGGAATGCCGTGCCGTTGATCCGGATGACTGGTGCCATTCGTGTGGCGGCCAGGGCATCGCCCGCGACACGGTCACACGGCCGCTCGCGCACGAACCGCTAGGCTGGCGGCCGACGACGCTGCTGGTGCGGGTCCGCCGCTACAAGTGCACTGGGTGCGGCCGGGTGTGGCGGCAGGACATCTCCAAAGCCGCGCAGCCGAGGGCGAAGATCTCCCGGCGCGGGCTGCGCTGGGCCGGACGCTGAAACGCCGTGCAGGGGACGTGCTCGCGTACTTCGACCGGCCCGGCACCAGCAACGGCCCCACGGAAGCACTCAACGGCAGGCTCGAACACCTCCGCGGCTCCGCCCTCGGCTTCCGGAACCTTGCGAACTACATCGCCCGGTCACTCCTCGAGACCGGCGGATTCAGACCTCGGCTACACCCTTCAAATGCGATGAGCCCACATAAGGCGTAGCACACCGAAATACGACGCAGTGCGTCAGACCCCCGCCCGTAGTCTGTTCATATGGCCCGCTTTGCGCTCGACATTGATGCTGTCCCACGCCCTGCCCGTTCCCAGTCGCTGCTGGACGCGGTGAACCACCGCGTGGTGATCGCCGACGGCGCCATGGGCACCATGCTGCAGGGCCGGGATCTTTCGCTGGAGACCGACTTCCAGAACCTGGAAGGCTGCAACGAAATCCTCAATGACACGCGTCCGGATGTCATCGGAGACATCCACGACGCCTACTTCGCAGTGGGCATCGATGCAGTGGAAACCAACACCTTTGGCGCAAACTGGTCCAACCTGTCGGACTACGGCATTGATGACCGCATCGAGGAACTGGCCAGGAAAGGCGCCCTGATCGCCCGCGAGCGCGCCGAGGCAGCAGAGGCCAAGGACGGCCGCGAGCGCTGGGTCCTTGGTTCCATGGGGCCGGGCACCAAGCTCCCCAGCCTTGGCCACACCACTTACGACTACCTGAAGCAGACCTTCGCGTTGCAGGCGGAAGGCCTGATCGACGGCGGCGCGGATGCATTCCTGATCGAAACCAGCCAGGACCTCCTGCAGACCAAAGCTGCCGTGAATGGTTGCAAGCAGGCGATTGTTTCCCGTGGTGTCCGGCTCCCGATTTTCGTCGAAGTAACGGTCGAGACCACGGGCACCATGCTGATGGGTTCGGAAATCGGCGCTGCCCTGACCGCGCTGGAGCCGCTGGGCGTGGACGCCATCGGCCTCAACTGCGCCACCGGCCCGGACGAGATGAGCGAGCACCTCCGGCACCTGTCCAAGCAGTCCTCGGTGGCTATCGCCTGCATGCCCAACGCCGGCCTGCCGATCCTGGGGGCGAACGGCGCGCATTACCCGCTCTCCCCGGCGGAACTCGCCACAGCGCACGAGCAGTTCGTGCGTGAATTTGGCCTTGGCCTGGTGGGCGGCTGTTGCGGTACGACGCCGGAGCACCTGGCCGCCGTCGTCGAACGTCTTGAACCCTTCCGCACTATCAGCAACGCCCCCGACGCCGGCACGGCGGCCGGGAACGGCGACGGCGCCGCGCGGGTGCCCAGCGAACGCGAACCGGGCGTCGCATCCCTGTACCACCACGTGCCCTTCGACCAGGAGTCGGCGTACCTGGCCATCGGCGAGCGCACCAACGCCAACGGCTCCAAGGCGTTCCGCCAAGCCATGCTGGAAGAGCGCTGGGATGACTGCGTGGATATCGCACGCGAGCAAGTACGCGTCGGTGCGCATTTGCTGGACGTATGCGTCGACTACGTTGGCCGGGACGGCGTAGCGGATATCCAGGAAGTGGTGTCCCGCTTCGCTTCGGCGTCCACGCTCCCCTTGGTCATTGACTCCACCGAACCGCCGGTTCTGAAGGCAGGGCTGGAGCTCATCGGCGGACGCCCGGTGGTCAACTCCGTCAACTACGAGGACGGCGACGGCCCCGAGAGCCGCTTTGCCCGGATCATGCCCCTCGTGAAGGAACACGGTACGGCCGTGATCGCCTTGACCATTGACGAGCAGGGCCAGGCACGGACCACCGAGGGCAAGGTGTCCATCGCTTCCCGCCTGGTTGATTCCTTGGTGGCTGAGTGGGGCATGCGGGTTGAAGACATCATTGTGGACGCCCTGACCTTCCCCATCGCCACGGGCCAGGAGGAAACCCGCCGCGACGGCATCGAAACCATCGAGGCCATTCGGCAAATCACCACCAAGTACCCGGGCATCCAGACCACGCTGGGCGTCTCCAACGTCTCCTTTGGCCTGAACCCGGCGGCGCGCATGGTGCTCAACTCGGTGTTCCTGCACGAGGCCGTACAGGCCGGCCTCACCAGCGGCATCATTGACGCCGCGAAGATCGTGCCTCTCGCCTCGCTGCCTGAAGAGCAGCGCAAGGTTGCGCTTGATCTCGTGTGGGACCGCCGCGAGTACGACGCCGATGGAAACGTCACGTACGATCCCCTGGCCACCATGCTGGACCTGTTCGCGGGCGTCGACAGCGCAGCACTTAAGGACCAGCGCGCGGCGGAGCTTGCCGCCCTGCCCACCGGCGAACGCCTGCAGCGGCGCATTATCGACGGTGAGGGCAAGGGACTCGAGGAGGACCTGGACCTGGCACGCAGCGAAGGCATGACGGCCCTGGGCATCATCAACGACCAACTGCTTGAGGGCATGAAGGTGGTTGGCGAACGCTTCGGTGCCGGTGAGATGCAGTTGCCGTTCGTGCTTCAGTCCGCCGAGGTCATGAAGAACGCGGTTGCCCTGTTGGAGCCGCACATGGAGAAGTCGGATTCCTCGGGTAAGGGCACCATGGTGATCGCCACGGTCCGCGGCGATGTGCACGATATCGGCAAGAACCTGGTGGACATCATCCTCACCAACAACGGCTACAAAGTGGTGAACATCGGTATCAAGCAAGGCATTGCCGAGATCATTGCCGCCGCTGAGGAGCACGACGCCGACGTGATCGGCATGTCCGGGCTGCTGGTGAAGTCCACCGTGGTGATGAAGGAGAACCTCGCCGAGCTCCAGTCGCGTGGCCTTGCGAAGAAGTGGCCCATCATCCTTGGTGGCGCAGCGTTGACCCGTGCTTATGTTGAGCAGGACCTGGCGGAGCAGTTCGAAGGGACTGTCCGGTACGCCAAGGATGCGTTTGAGGGACTCTCGCTCATGGAGCCGCTGGTGCAGGTGGCCCGCGGCGCCGACCCGGATTCGGTGGGCCTTCCTCCGTTGAAGAAGCGCATCCACAAGGGCGGGGCGAAGTTCACGGTGACTGAACCGGAGGCAATGCCCGGCCGGTCCGACGTCGTCGCGGACAACCCCGTTCCGACGCCGCCGTTCTGGGGCACGCGCATTGTTCGCGGCGTGGCCCTGCACGACTACGCCGCGTTGCTCGATGAGCGTGCCACGTTCATGGGCCAGTGGGGCCTGAAGCCGGGCCGGGGCGAGGACGGCGCCTCCTACGACGAGCTGGTGGAACTTGAGGGGCGTCCCCGCCTCCGGTATTGGCTGGACCGGATCCTCGGCGAAGGAATGCTGGATGCTTCGGTGGCATACGGCTACTTCCCGGTGGTGGCCGAAGGCGAGCAGGTAGTGGTGCTGCACCACGGAGAGGACTCCGACGGCGTCCTCGGGACCCCGGGCCTCCTTGCCCCCGACGGTGGCTCAGGCGGTGCAGTGGGCTCCGAGCGGTTGCGTTTCGACTTCCCGCGCCAGCGCCGCGACCGGCACCTGTGCCTCGCCGACTTTGTGCGATCCCGGGAATCCGGCCAGATCGACGTCCTGCCCGTGCAGTTGGTGACCGCGGGCGCGAAGATCGAGGAGTTCACCTCCAAGATGTTCGCGGCCAACCAATACCGCGACTACTACGAACTCAACGGGCTGGTCATGCAGCTTACCGAGGCGCTGGCGGAGTTCTGGCATGCGCGGATCCGGTCCGAACTGGGCTTTGCCTCCGAGGAGCCGAAGGACAAGGCCGGGTACTTCAAGCTGGATTACCGCGGCGCACGGTTCTCGCTGGGCTACCCCGCCTGCCCGGATATGGAAGACCGCCGGAAGGTGACGGAGCTGTTGAAGCCCGAGCGGATGGGTGTGGTCCTTAGCGATGAGCTGATGCTGCACCCCGAGCAATCCACGGACGCGTTCGTGTTCCACCACCCGGAGGCGAAGTACTTCAAGGTGTGAGTTAAACACCGTTGAAGGCCCGGGCTTGCATGGCCCGGGCCTCCGAAGGTTGCGGCGTGGTGTCTGGAAGTGTCTAGCGGACCAGCTGGCGGTCTCCCGGCTGCCCGCGCCCCAGCTGGGCGAGGACCTGACCCACGATCAGCTCCGGGCTGTTGTTGATCCCGGCCGAAATGTGGCGCTCATCCGCGTCCGGGGCTTCGAGGGTTTCCAGCTGGGAAGCCAGCAACGTGGCAGGCATGTACTCGTGAACCCGGGCGTTGATCCGCTCGCTGATGGTTCCGGCACTGCCGGTGAGATGGACAAACGCGGCATCCCGCGCATAGGAGCGAAGAATCAGCGCAACGCCTTACGCAGTCCCATGACCCGTTCAACAATGACCACCACGGCCAGGGAGATCAGGATGAGGATGACGGACAGGGCGGCGACGGCGGCGTCCGCTGAGTTTTCCACGTACCTCAGGACCTGAACGGGCAGCGTGGGTAGGCCCGACTCCGCAACGAACAGGGAAATCACGGCCTCATCGAAGGAGACGATGAAAGCAATGACGCCGCCCGCAATCACTCCCGGCTGGATGATGGGCAACGTGACCCTGCGGAACACGGTCCAGGAGTTGGCTCCCAGGATCCGGGCTGCGGCTTCACAGGACGTGTCCGTGGTGGCGAGGCTCATCAGCGTGGTCCTGATGACGAACGGAATAGTAATCGCAATGTGGCCGATGATGATGCCCGCGTAGGTGTTGGTGAGCTTGAGCGGCCCGAACAGGAGGACCATTCCGAGGGCGAGCACAATGCTCGGGATGAGCAGGGGTGACAAGAAGAACGATTGAACCGCGGCCTTCGCTTTGAACTCGAACCTGTCCAACGCCAAGGCCGCCGGCACGCCGAGTGCCAGAACAATGACGGTCACGATGACTGCGACGATGAGGCTGATCCTCATGCCGTTCATGAACGTGCTCTCCTCGGGGAGCATCTCATACCACTTGAAAGTGAAACCCTCCGGTGGGAAAGAAAGGTACTGGTTCGAGGCGAACGAGACAACGAAGACGATCAGCAACGGTGCCAACAGGAACAAGTACAGCAGGAACACAAGGATGCCGAAGGCAGGCTTGGCCGGGTTGAAGCGTGGCTTGAAAAGGCGGGCCTCGGACATGGCTAACCTCCGATTTTCTTGGTGAGGCGTTGATAAACGGCGATGATGAGGCCGAACAAAACCAGCAGGATCACAGAGAGCGCTGCAGCGAAGGGCCAGTTCAGCAACCCTGTGGTCTGGTCGTAGATTTCGGTAGCGAGGACCTGGACACTTCCACCGCCCAGCAGTCGCGGCGTAATGAAGGTGCTGATGGAGAGCACGAAGACCAGCAGGAATGCGGTGAGGATCCCGGGCAGGCTCAGTGGCAAAGTCACCCTGGTGAAGACCTTGAACTTGCTGGCCCCCAACGAGCCGGCCGCTTCCTCAAGCTGCGGGCTGAGTCGCCCGAAGCCGGAGATCATGGCCAGGATGGCGTAGGGCATGAAGATCTCAACGAGGCCGATGGTCACGCCGGTCATGTTGTTGGTCAGTTTCAAGGGGGTGTCGATGAGGCCCCAGTCGGCAAGGGTGGAGTTCACCAGGCCGTTGGTCCCAAGAATGACCATCCACCCGTACGTCCGGACGACGGCAGACGTCAGCAGCGGAGCGATGGCTATGGCAATGAGCAAGCCGCGCCATTTGCTGGTACTGCGCGCGAGGAACAGCGCCACCGGGTAGGAGACGATGACGCACAGCACGCCGACCGTGACACCCATCTGGAACGTGTCCAGGGTGACGCGCCAGTAGTAAGGGTCCGTGAGGGGCTGGATGTACGTGTCGAGGGTGAAGGTCTCCTCGATGACGCCGTCAGGTGCTCCCTTGTTGAAGGACATCCGGACCATGTAGGCGAGCGGGAAAACGAAGCTCACCACGAGGCCGAGGAGTCCGGGCAGCAGCAGTGCGAGGTAGGTCCGCCTGTTCCGCTTGGTGGTTGCCTGCTCCAGTTCCCCTTCTGCCGCGCCTAGCCTTGGCCGCTGCAATGGTTCTTTGAGCGTGGTCATGATGCGGAGCTTTCCGGGGCTTCGGGCAGAAGGTAGGCATCCTGGGCATCCCAGGACAGGTAAGCCGCGTCTCCGAGCCTGGGCAGCTTTCCGCTGGAGGTCAGGAGCTGGGCATTGAGCGTGCGGTCTGCGACCCTGACGCCCACCGAGAGGGCATCTCCGGTGTAGCTGATCCGCTCGATAATGCCCGGGATGGCATCAGTGGCACCATGCTCCGTGCCAACCCTGAGCCGATGCGGACGAATAACAAGTTCGCGGGTTGAGCCGGCCATGCCCGGAGCTCCCACGGCACCGAACTGTCCCAGGCCTTCCACGTCCACCTTGTAGTGGATTTCACCGTCGGCAGCCGAACCCATCTCAGCTACCACCCTCGCCTTCAGGAAGTTGGCCTGGCCAATGAAGTTTGCAACAAACCGCGTCCGGGGCCGTTCGTACACTTCGGTGGGCGATCCGAACTGTTCAATCAGGCCACCATTCATGACGGCAATGCGGTCGGCCATGTCCAGGGCCTCGTCCTGGTCATGGGTGACAAAGAGTGTTGTGGCCCGTGTCCGTTGCTGGATGGAGCGAATCTCGGTGCGCATTGTTTCGCGCAGCTTGGCGTCGAGGTTGGACAACGGCTCGTCAAGGAGAAGCAAGGTGGGTTCCACCACCAGGGCCCTCGCCAGGGCGATGCGCTGCTGCTGTCCGCCGGAGAGCTCCTTCGGCTGCCGTTTGGCCAGATGGCCCAGTTGGACCATGTCCAAGGCGCTGGCAACACGCTTCTGCTGCTCGGACTTGGACACCTGCCGCATCTGAAGGCCGAAACCGACGTTCTGTTCTACGTTCATGTGCGGGAACAGGGCGTAGGACTGGAACACCATGCCCATCCCGCGCTTGTTGACCGGGGTGTGGGTTATTTCCTTGCCGTCCACCACGATCGATCCCGCTGTGGGATCCATTAGCCCGGCGACCATGCGCAAAGTGGTCGTCTTACCGCATCCCGACGGGCCGAGGAGCGCCACCAGGTGCCCCTCTTCCACCTCCATGTTCAGGCGGTCGACGGCCGGATCAAGGCCGGCTGCGTATCTCTTGGTCAGATCCACGATCGACAATTTGGATTCAATCATTTTCAGTTCTCCTGAAGCGAAGTTGGTCGAGGGGCGCGCTGCCGGGCGCTACTTGGTGATGATCTGGCGCTTCCAGGTGTCGGTCCACTTGTCACGGGCCGAGGACAGGAACTGGACATCGAGGGGAACGATGTTGAGCGAACCATCAGTGGGGACCACGCGATCCTTCACCTCGGCCGGAAGTTCGGCGTTGGTCACGGACGGTGCGTAGAAGAGAGCCTTAGCGAAAGCCGTCTGGGCTTCGGGCGACAAGGCGTAGTTGATGAACGTTTCAGCGGCCGCCTTGTTGGGGGCGTCCTTCACCAGGTTGACGGTGTTGATCTGGTAGACCGTGCCTTCCTTCGGGAAAGTCACGCCCATCTTCTTGTTGCTCTGGTCGCTGTAGAACTGGCCGCGTGCGTTCTGGCCAAGGCCAAGAACGGTCTGTCCGGTGATGACGTTCTGGTATTCGTCCGGGTTGGGTGCGAACGTCTGGACGCCAGGGGCCATCTCCTTCAGCTTCGCAACTGCCTTGTCGATGCTTTGGGTGTAGTCCTCCCCTTCCATCTTCGAGGTGATCGCCGTCAGGGAGAGACCGAGCAGGGACGGAGGAGCGTTGACGTTGATCCTGCCTGCGTATGCCGGGTCCCAGAGCACATCCCAGCTCTCAGGAGCCTTGGGGAACGTGGCCGTGTCGTACAAGAGCCCGACGGCGTCCAGCATGACGACGGGACCGAAACCGCTCTTGTCCTGGAACTTCTCAGGAACATTGGCAAGGTTGGGGACTGCCGATTCATCGATCTTGTCGAACAGGCCCTGGGTGTTGCCTGTGGTGGACACGGAGTTGTCCATGATCGCCACGTCGGTTGCGGGATCGTTCTTCTGACCCTGCAACGCGCTCAGCATCTCCGCAGATGACCGCTTCGACGAGTAATTGATCTTGATGTCCGGGTACTTGGCCTTGAAGGGTTCGATCACGGCTGCGTTGTACTGGTCCTGCCAAACACCCGCGTAGGCGATGAGGTTGATTTCCCCCGACGTGGCGCTGGAGTTGCTGGTGCCGGCGCTCCCTGAACCACCTCCGCACCCGGTGAGAACGAGTGTGGCCGCGGCTGCCGCCGCCAGCACCACTTTGCCTTTACTGAACAGATTCATTAATTGACTCTTTCCATGTGGAGGAAGAATTTGACGTCGTCAGCAAATGTCTTCCGAGGGTGCAGGGAAATGTTTATTTCTATTGGGGTAGAAAAGGGAAAATATTGATAAGGATGTGTTCCCGGCTCTCAACCTAATGCTGGAGATATGCATCACACAAAGACCTATTGAGTATCCCTCCATAGCTTTCCCTTATGACGCCCGGCATCCACGACGCCGCCATGACCGGCCTGTTGGCAAAGCACCCGAGCGGGTCATCTGATTTGCTTATGCAGCTATCAGGATTTGATCTTGGTCATGAGCCGCCCCGGAACCTAACGTGGTCTCGCAGAAGGCAGAAAGCCTTAACGAGTTCGGGATTGCGATTGGGAGGCTAACGTGAAGAAGGTCCGCATTTTTCCCGACGAATCACGGAGCGGCGCGCCGCTATTGGCAGCCAGGACAGGATCCCACTGCCCAGCCAATGGATTCTGGCTGCCGGAGGGCAGCAGCGGACAGCCGATCTTCGTTTTCGAGGGCAGTGTTATGCCTGCCAGCGAAACGGGCGCCGCGGTTTGGCACCTTCAGACATCGGCAGAGACGGGGCGGGCGGCACCCTGAGCTTCCGCAGCCGCTCCGGACTGGCCGCTCAGCGGCTTCGCGCGCCTCAGCGCCGCAAGCACCGCGCGTCCCACCAACGCGATACCCACGATCGTGGTGACTGCGCGCAGGGTGTCCCATCCCGCCGTCGAAGTGATGAACGAATACAGCAGGAAGCTACTGAGGTTGGCGGACAGCGGGGCGCCCGGTACGTAGGAGATGCCCGTCCCAGCGCCCACCGCGAAAGGCCAGAACCACAGGTTGGTCAGCAAACCGAACACGTACGACGCCACAACGCCGTAAGCGCACAGCATCCACAGCTCGGCCTTGCCGCGCACGTTCCGGGGCAGGAGGCCGGCCCCGGCACCGACCCAGGCGCACGCGAAGATCTGGAACGGCGACCACGGACCAATACCGCTCCACAGGGCACTTGAAACAGCGATCGTCACAGCGCCCAGCAGCATGCCAAAGCGGGCACCGAAGGCGCGGCCGGCCAGGATCAGCAGGATGAAGACCGCTTCAACGCCCCCGACGCCGGTGCTCGCCACCCGGATTGCGGAACCAACCGCTGCAAGGACTCCGAGCAGCGCTACTGTGTGCGCCGAGCGGACGGAGCCGTCGAGGGACACGACAATGGCCACCACCGCCAGCGGCGCAATGGCAAGAGCCGCATAAGGAAGTGCGGCTGCGGCATCCTGGGGAAGCGCGGCTGCGACCAAGGGCCAGCAAAACGCTCCCAGGGCCAGCACGTTTGCTGCCGCGAGGATGGCCACTTCGACGGACCGCGGCATGCGGAAATGCCGGGTAGGGCGGCGGGTAGCGTGCAGTGCGGGCATGGCAACGTGGTCATGCCTTGGGTTCGCACCATGCAGGGAGATGGACTCCGGCATCGCCTCCGCCGGAACAGCCGGAGCAGGAGCTGGCGCAGCAACTGGCACGGGAGTAGGCCCGGGAACAGCAGGAGCCACACCCTCACGCATCGGGAGTATCCGGGCGCCGATTTGCCGGGCGAAATCAAGATCGTGCGTGGCAATCAGGACCGCCGTGCCTGTCCCCGCCGCCGCGCGCAGCGCCGTCGCCACGGCACCCCGGGCTGTGGGATCGAGGCCCCTGGTGGGTTCGTCGATGAGGAGGACCTGGGGGTCGTCGGCTGTCTGCAGGGTGATGGCAAGGATGCGCCGCTCCCCTGCCGAGAGATCCCGTGGGTGCTCGGTTCCGCCGGGCATCCCTGGCTGTCCACGAAGGAGTGCCAAGCGGGCCCAGGCCGGGATGGTTGATCCGGCAACCGTATCCCGTCCGCCGGCGCTGGCTGCATGCCGGGCGGTGCGTCGATCTGCCGCACGGAGTTCTCCTGCCACGGTATCCCGGGTGAAGAGGTCATCTGAGGCGTCGGGTACCAAGGCGATACGGCCGCCGTCGATCTTCGCTTCGCTACCGGTTCCCTCGCCGAGGGCCAGGGCAACCAGCAGCGACGATTTTCCGGCGCCATTCGGCCCCACCAGTGCCACGATTTCGCCCCTGTGCACGGTCAGTGAAGCATCGCGCACCAGCGCCTTGCCGTCCCGATGCACTGAGAGATTGCTCGCGGAGAGCACGCGTTCGGTTCCCTCAGGCTCTTGCGTGGCCGCCGACGTCGGGCGTTCCTCCACCGGAAGCGAAGGTGCGGGTGCAGCGGCCGGCACCAGGCCGCCGTCGTCGATGGTCCACCAAGCGCCCGCAACCGGCACCAGCGGCAGCGCGCGATGCTCGGCCACGATGACGCAGACTCCCGACTCCCGCGCGAGACTGTTGAGGACGGCGATGACACGGTGCCGGGCATTCGGGTCGAGGTCGGCGAGCGGCTCGTCCACCAAAAGCAGGGGCGGGCGGTCCACCACCGCGGCGGCGATCGCGACCAGGGTCGCTTCCCCTGCCGAGAGTGTGCTGAGGTTCCGGTCCAACAGGGCCGTGACGCCGATGCGTTCCGCGACCTCGAGCGTCCGCGCTTTGGCGTCCTCGCGCGGTTCCCCGCGCAATTCCAGCGCGAGCGCGATCTCATCCTCAACGCGCGTGCTCGCGAAGGCGGCCCGCGGATTTTGAAGCACGACGCCGACCAGCCGGGCCGTGTCGCGTGGCGGCGCATCCGCCCTCTTCACACCGCCGATGTGGACCGTGCCGGAGATATCTCCGCCGTCGACGTGGGACAGCAGACCGGCGATGCCGCGAAGAATGGTCGATTTGCCGGAGCCCGTGGGGCCAGAGATCACGGTGACCGAACCCGGCGCAGGACGGAAATTGTCGATGCGGAGCCGGGTGCTGCCGATCGTGAAGAAGGAGTCGTGGATATCCACGGGTGCCCGGCCGGTTCCGTGGGGCGCGTGCCGGCTGTTCCGGCTGCCAAAGCCGCGCAACTCAAGGGCCGCAGCTACCCGGCTGGCGTGCTCGAGCGTGCGTTCCAGCATGGGGACCAAGGCCCGCGGGCCGAATTTCTCGCCCGTCAGCCGGAAGGCCAAGCGGACGGAACGAGCGGCGTCGGCGAGCGCCGGAAGCGCGGCCCACGCGACCACCAGCGTGCGCGCGATGCCCTGGAACGGACCGCCGCGGGCAAGGCGCACAAACCCCCGGGCTACATCCACCCAGGCGTTGACCAGGCCGAAAGCGAGAATCAGGCCAGCGATCGGCAAGGCCGACAACACCGCGTCCCACAGCCCCGGTGCGGTGACAGGGCCGAGCAGGACGACGTGGGCGAACGGCGCCGGCAGCCTGACCGGCGGCAGGTCGAGAAGAACGGGACCGACGGCGCCCGCTCCGTTAAAGAGGATGCGATAGATGACCCGCGCCGCAACGAAGATAACGGCGAGTGCCGCTGCAGCGCGTAACGGCGCGGGTCTGAAGGTCATGCCGCGGGTGTGGCGGGTGCGCCGTCAACCGTGTAGAGCAGTTCCAGGCTCTCGCCCGGCTTGACCTGCTGGGTGGCCAGGCCTTCCTGCGCGTAGGTCCAGTCACCGGAGGCGGGCTTGATCCAGATAGCCCAGTAAGCGAAGGCTGCCGGCATGGTGGCGCATTCTTCGCGGTAGGTGCCGCCCTTGTGGGTGATGTCGAAGTCGGCAGCGGGCACGCCGTTGACGCGGCAGACCAGCTCGGCGGGGTACTGCTTGGTGCCCTCGGTCTTCACGTCGGCTTGTTCGAGGACTTTGGCTGCGGTGGTGGCCTCGCTGACGGGCACGCAGACGGACTCGGTGGCGGCAGCTTGCTTGATGGCGCCGGAATCGACAATGACCTTGACGCCGTCGCAGGGGCCGGATTCAGCGGCTGCGCTGGCAGAGGTGCTTGATGCTGCTTCGCTGGAGGTCGCGGTGGGGTTCGGCCGGGTGGAGGCCGGCGTGGAACATGCTGCGAGGGTGATGAGGAGACCGGCGGCGGCGAGGGTGCTCGCGGCGGCGGTGCGGATCTTGGGAAAAGTCACGGATTAAGGGTAGGGGTTTTAGGCGTTTTGGGGCTTGGGAACAGCCTTGTGTGACGCCGGGTGGCATGCGGTCTGCGTTGTCCTATGCCGCCGGCCCGGTCCTTGCGCCCGCCACCTTGGCCGGGGCGCCTTGGCCCGTCGCTGTCGATTGGACCTCAACAATTGTTGAGGTTCTAGGGTGGTAGGGACCCCGGAAACCCGGGGACTGCTACGAAAGCGCAGGCCCATGCCCCTCTCCAGTGCCCCCGCAGACTCAACTCCCACGATGACCGACCTCTTCCGCAGCGCCTTCCGGTCCCACCCTGCCGGCGTAACTGTAGTGACCGCCGTCGGGCATTCCGGGCCGGTGGGCCTGACCGTCTCCTCTGTCGCGTCGGTTTCCGCGGATCCGCCGGCGCTTTCCTTCTCCCTGTCCGGCAGCCGTTCCGCCGAGCAGCTGATCGAGGCTGAAACGGTGGTGGTCCACATGATGGCTGCCTCCCAGGTGGACCTCGTGAAGGTGTTTTCCAAGCCCGGAACGGAGCGCTTCACGGCGGACATGGACTGGAGGACGCTGCCTACCGGGGAGCCCCTGCTGGGAGGAGCCCTGTGGGCGCTGCGCTGCAGGATCACGCACCGGGTTCCGGTTGGCACGTCGATCCTGCTGGCGGCCGAGGTCCTGGAAGTTATTGGTCACCATGGGAAGGGTGAGCCGCTGGTTTACCACGACCGGGCTTTCTACCGACTGGTGGAAGGGGGGCGGGTCGGGTAGCAGAGCCCGACGGCGGCACCCGGGCCGGGGCCGGCGCGGAGCCTGTGGGCGCTGAAGCAGTCATAACCCGACTGGCAATTTACTTGACACTTCAACTTTATGCATGCCACACTAGTTGAAGCTTCAAGTAATGCAGAGCGGTCGCCCGACTACCGGGCCTCGTTCCCCTAGTTCGAACGGTAACCATCATGAATCAGTTCTCCCCCGCCGCAACCACGGCAGTGACCGTACTGCGGGTCCTCGCCGGCTTCATCTTTGCCGCCCATGGCTGGCAAAAGTTCAGCCAGTTCACCATTGCCGGCACCCAAGCGTCCTTCACCGAAATGGGCGTACCCGCAGCGAACATCGCCGCTCCGGTGGTAGCCACCTTGGAACTCGCCGGTGGAATTGCCCTGATCCTCGGCGTACTAACACGCGTGTTCGCCGCACTTCTCGCCGTGGACATGCTGGGGGCCCTGTTCCTGGTTCACGCACCGGCCGGCGTCTTCGCCGCCGACGGCGGTTATGAGCTGGTCCTGGTCCTTGCTGCGGCCGCAATTGCGATCGCGCTCTTCGGCCCGGCCAAATTCTCAGGTGACTACGCCCTGTTCAGCCGGACAAGGTTTAAGGCCCTCGTCTAGCCTCGGCCCAGGGAGCCCGCCCCCTCCAAACCCAACCCAACGAAAAGATCCCCGTGAATTTCCTGTCCCGCCTTTTTGGAAAGAAGAAGAAAATGACTGATATCACCATCATTGGAACCGGCAACATGGCCCGCGGCCTGGCAACCCGGGCAATCGCCGCCGGCAAGAGCGTCCAGCTGCTCGCACACGAAGACAAGGCCAAGGCCCAGGCACTCGCCTCGGAACTCGGCGGCCAGGTCTCAACCGGGGTGGTGGGCGACGAGCTCACCAGCAACCTCGTGATCCCGGCTGTCTACTTCGACGCAGCCAAAGCCATTATTGCCCGCTACGGCGATGCCCTTAACGGCAAGGTCTACGTGGACATTACCAACCCCGTGGACTTCGCAACCTTCGAAGGCCTGTCGGTGCCCGCAGACAGCTCTGCAGCCGAAGAACTCCAGAAGATCACGGGCGCAAACGTCGTCAAGGCCTTCAACACCACGTTCGCCGCGACCCTCGGCGAGGGTACCGTAGCTGGACACATCCTTGACGTCCTGATCGCCGGAGATGACGAGGCAGCGATCCAGGCCGTCGTAGATTTCGCTGCCGGAGCCGGCCTCAACCCGGTGGTCGTCGGCCCCCAGCGCCGCGCACGCCAGCTCGAGCAGACCGGTTTCCTCCACATCCTGCTCTCCGCCAATGACCAGCTCCCGGCATACCAGTGGAACTCCGGCGTGAAGCTGGTTCCCGCCGCGTAGTACTGGTCCTCGCCCGCCGCTTAGTCGAAGTACCGAGGCATCAACGCAGGCCGCGCCCCATACAGTGGGGTGCGGCCTTGTTGTCGAAAGGTAGGCTGCGACGACGAGAGTCACCGGGATTAGGTCGGTTTCATGATCCAGTCGGCAAGTTCGGCAGCAGTTTCTGAAGTAATGACATGACCGCCGGGATCTTTGTGGGCCTTCGTGTTTGGTGGTGTTACGGGAGCCGGAGAGCTGGGACGCCACCAGTTTGCGGAGTCAGCGCTGGGGGCATTCCGGCTTACGGCCCGGCGGGATCCCTTAGGGCGTTGAGCTGCCGTATCACGCACCGGTTCTGGCTGGGTACGTCAATCCTGCTGGCAGAAAAGGGGCGAATTGGGCTGGTACGGGCAGCATCCCTAGATTTACGAAACTGAGGTGTACTACTGATGTGAGACACAGTTTGAAAGGATTGTGCTCATGTCTGCTCGACCTACCTATTCCGATGAGTTCAAGGCCGATGCCGTCGCTTTGGCGGCGTCTTCGGGGCGTCCGTTGCCTGCCGTTGCTGCTGATCTCGGGATCTCGTTGACTGCTCTGAAGCGGTGGATTCGGTTGGCCCGTGAGGCTGATCAGGAAAGCGGTGGCAAGCCCGATGACCCGGTAGATCCGGTGAAATTCAAAGCCATGGAGGCCCGGCTGCGGGAGCTCGAGCGGGAGAATGATTTCCTGAAAAAAGTTTCGGCGTTCTTCGCCAAAGAACAGCGGTAGAAGATCTCTACCGCGTTGTTCAGGAGGAGAACGCCGACTTTCCAGTGGCATGGATGTGCCGGCAGTTGGGGCTTCCACGGGCCTCGTACTACCGGTGGCGGGACGCTGAGGAGACACCGACCGCGGCCCGTCACCGGGACCTGACGGACCAGGTGAGGACCGTCTTCGATTCCTCTGACGGGATCTTCGGTCACCGCATGGTGCATACCAAACTTGTTGCCGCCGGCATCGAGGTGTCGGTGGGCACCGTGGCGGGGATCATGGCTGAGAACGGATGGGCGGCAAAGCGGATGCGCGCCTTCAAGCGCACCACCATAGCCTCGGATCCGGACAAGGTCTTCGCGGACCTCATCGGCCGGGACTTCACGGCAGATGCCCCGGGCACCCGTTTGGTGGGCGATATTACCTACTTGCGGACCGGTGAGGGCTGGCTGTATCTGGCCACCGTCATTGACCTGTGCACCAGGATGGTCGTCGGTTGGGCCATGGCGGACCACATGCGCGCCTCGTTGGTTACCGGGGCCCTGAGGATGGCCAGAGACCGCGGCCACCTGACCCCGAACGCCATCTTTCACAGCGATCGCGGCACGCAGTACACGTCCCGCGAAATGGGCGCCTGGTGCGCCGGAAACAAGATACGCCAATCGATGGGCGCTACCGGGGTGTGTTGGGACAATGCCGTAGCCGAATCGCTGTTCTCATCGCTGAAAAACGAGTTCTACCATCACCACAGCTTCGAGACCCGCCAAGACGCCAGACGGGCCACGATGCGCTATATCGAAGTGTTCTACAACCGCTGGAGGCCTCACACCAACAACAAGGGTCTCCCGCCAGCGACGGCAATGGCCAACTTCACAACCAACAGCCAGCCCCTGCCCGCTGCTGCCTGACCGAAAAGAAACTACCCGGCTGTCTCACATCCTTGACACACCTCAAAACGTCCATTATCGGCCTTTGTCTTACACAGGCCTGAGCGAGTCTGTTGCAGATTTACCGGCAGGGCGCAAGGATCGTATGCTCGTGGAAGTCGAGGAGTTTGCGTTCCCCAACGTCCGTGTGGATCCAAATAACGCCCAAATCAGGGTCTGCCATATCAACGGTGCCTTGCCAGCGGGTGCCGGTTTTATCCCATGCTTCAATTCGGTTGCCGGGCTCAAGGTATTGGAATTCGCTCATATTCTTGCCTCCAACGTGCGACCTGCCGTGCCCGTCGTGTCCGTCATGAATCCAGTTTGTGAAGATCAGATCCGATGGTGCTCCCAATCTGTTCTAACAGTGGCCCAGCTTGGTTGATGCATTGGGACAGATCGGGCTGCAGTTCCCGCAGAGAGTAGGCCCGGGTGAAACCGGCGAGCTCAACTTGCGAAGCGTCCAGGGCGATGTTTCCGCAGACTGCAATCACTGGTACACCGTGTTCTGAAGCGATGCGACTGATACCCAGGGGCAGCTTCCCGCCGAGGCTTTGTTCGTCCATGTTTCCCTCACCGGTTATTACGAGTGTTGAGTCCGCAATGTAGTGATTCAGTTCCAGTATGTTTTGGAAGGCAACGACTCCTGGTTCGATTCGCGCAGCCAGGACTGCGATGACAGCGTAACCGAGCCCGCCCGCAGATCCCGCTCCTGGTACCGCGGCAGCTCTAATAGCCCGAGGACCGATCTCTTGCTCCATACTTGCGACTAGATGCTCAAGTCCGGCTTCGAGGCGCGCGATGTCGGTCATCGTAGCCCCCTTTTGGGGTGCGAATATCGCTGCTGAACCCTCAGGACCGAGCAATGGGTTGTTAACGTCTGTTGCCAAAACGAATCGTGCCCGGCGAAGTCTCTTATCCAGGTTGTCCAGATTCACTGAGGCGAGGTCCATCAGAAACCCCCCGCCCTCGTGCAGAGGTTGACCGTTGGCATCGAGAAATTCGGCACCAAGTGCCGCTAGGAATCCAGCCCCACCGTCAGTGCAGGCGCTTCCTCCAGCCCCGATGACGATCTTGTTACAGCCCAGGTCCAGGGCTGCGCAGACGAGTTCTCCTACTCCTCTACTACTAGCGGTCAACGGAGCGGGTGCACCCCCTGGGAGAAGGGCTAAGCCAGCGGCATTTGCCATCTCAATAACGGCTTCGTTGCCCCGTGTTGCAAATTCTGCGACAACTGGACGTCCCGTGGGACCGCTGACTTGAACGAGACGGCTGCTGAAGCCTGCACTGATCACCGCTTTTACTGTGCCTTCGCCACCATCAGCGACCTGCAGCTGTTTGACCTGAACGTCTGGATGCACGCTGCGAAGACCAGCAGTGAGATGGGCGGCGACCTCTCGTGAGGAAAGGGAGCCCTTGAATTTATCTGATGCGATGAGAACCCGTGCGTGTCCATTCGGGCGCGGATTGGCAAGGTCCATCTAGATCCCGCTTGTCTGCAAAAATCCAGACATCCGGAAGGCAGCCAGTGCCGGGTCCTGGAGCAGGCCGGCCTGGTCGGCCAGTTCGAAGGTCTTGGCGAGGTGGCAGACGGAGCGGCCGGAGTGCAGGCCGCCGACCATCTGGAACCCGGGCTGCTTTCCGTTGAGCCAGGACATAAACGCGATGCCGGTCTTGTAGTAGAACGTGGGGGCGCTGAAGATGTGCTTGCCCAGTTCCCGGGTGGAGTCCAGGATCTCGCGGGCTTTGGCGGCGTTTCCGGCGTCGTAGTTCTGCAGGGCAACCGAGGCGGCCGGGTAGATGGCCGCGAAGATGCCCAGCAGCGCGTCGGAGTGGTGGCTGCCGTCGCCGTCGATGAGCTCGGGGTAGTTGAAGTCGTCACCGGTGTAGAGGCGGACGCCTTCGGGCAGCGCTGCGCGCAGGGCCACCTCGTGGCTGGCATCGAGCAGCGAGACCTTGACGCCGTCTACCTTGTCCGCGTTGTCCTTGATGAGGCCCAGGAAGGTCTCGGTGGCGGCAGCGACGTCGTCGGAGCCCCAGTAGCCGGCAAGCGCGGGATCGAACATGGTGCCGAGCCAGTGCAGGATCACGGGCTTGTCCACTTCCTGGAGCAGGGTGGAGTAGACCTTCAGGTAGTCGTCCGGGCCGCCGGCAACCTTGGCCAGGGCACGGGAGGCCATCAGGATGACCTTGGGTCCGGCCTCGGTGATAACGGCGATCTGTTCGCGGTAGGCCTCGAGCACGGCCTTCAGCCCGGCTTCGCCTGCGGGCAGGGAGTCGAGGTCCAGCTGGTCAGTTCCGGCGCCGCAGGAGACAAGGTCCCGGACGGACGTGCCTACTGTGGCCGCATTGTTCGCTGCAACCACGGACGCTGCTTCTACGCCGGTGCGCTTGATGAGTTGCTGAGTGGCGGCCCAGTCCAAACCCATGCCGCGCTGGGCGGTATCCATTGCATCGGCGACGCCCAGGCCGTAGGACCACAGCTCGTGGCGGTACGCCATGGTGGCGTCCCAGTCGAGCCGGGCAGGGGCGCCCGGGGTGTTGTCCGCGAGGACTTCCGGGATGACGTGGGCGGCGGCGTAGGCCCGGCGTGCCTTCAGCGGCGCGGCGGGGCGGGCCCAGGTGGTCGCGCCCTGCAGGCGATACTCCCGGGTGCCGCCGTCGTGGGAGGGAACGATGAGCGAGGTCATGAGAGGGTGATCTCCGGGATGTCGATGGTGCGGCGTTCGTCGTTGGACTGCAGGCCGAGTTCGGCGAGCTGGACGCCGCGGGCGGCCGACAGGAGGCCGAAGCGGTGCTCACGGCCGGCGACGACGTCGCGCAGGAATTCTTCCCACTGCAGCTTGAAGCCGTTGTCCAGGTCGGCGTTGGCGGGAACTTCCTGCCACTGGTCGCGGAAGGACTCGGTGACGGGCAGGTCCGGGTTCCAGACGGGCTTGGGGGTGTGGGCGCGCTGCTGGGCGACGCACTTGTTCAGGCCGGCGACGGCGGAGCCGTGGGTGCCGTCCACCTGGAACTCGACCAGTTCGTCGCGGTAGACGCGGACGGCCCAGGAGGAGTTGATCTGGGCGATGACTTCGTCGCCGCCCCGGGTCTCGAGCTCGAAGATGCCGTACGAGGCGTCATCGGCGGTGGCCTTGTATTCCTTGCCGGCCTCGTCCCAGCGCGCGGGGATGTGGGTGGCGGTCTTGGCGTTGACGCTCTTGACCTTGCCGATGATGCCTTCCAGGACGTAGTTCCAGTGGCAGAACATGTCCGTGGTCATTCCGCCGCCGTCTTCCTTGCGGTAGTTCCAGGAGGGACGCTGCGCAGCCTGGATGTCGCCTTCAAAGACCCAGTAACCGAACTCGCCGCGGATGGACAGGATGCGGCCGAAGAAGCCCTCGTCCACCAGGCGGCGGAGCTTGACCAGGCCGGGAAGGTAGAGCTTGTCGTGGACGACGCCGGCGGTGACGTCGGCCTCCTTGCCGATCCGGGCCAGCTCAATGGCCTCTTCCAGGGTTTCGGCGGTGGGCTTCTCCGTGAAGATGTGCTTGCCCGCCTGCATGGCCTTCTTCAGGGTGGCGGCGCGGAGGCTGGTCATGGAGGCATCGAAAATCACATCGACGGTGGGGTCGTTGATGACCGACTCCAGGTCCGTGGTCCACTCGGACACCTTGTGCTTCTCCGCGAGTTCGCGGATCTTGTCCTCGTTACGGCCCACCAGGATGGGTTCGATCTGGACCTTGGTGCCGTCCTCGAGGGTGATGCCGCCGGCGCCGCGGATCGGGAGGATGGAGCGCAGCAGGTGCTGGCGGTAGCCCATTCGGCCGGTGATGCCATTCATGGCGACGCGGACAATCGCTGTTTTAGTCATATTTTCCTCAGAGAGAAGGGTTGAAGGGGCGGCGCTGAGGGTTGGTAGGGTCAGCGCCGCCCCGTTTCGGGTGGGTCAGGCGGTCCAGACCGTCTTGATGTTTACGAACTCCCGGATTCCATAGGCGGAGAGCTCACGTCCGTAGCCGGAGTCTTTGAGGCCGCCGAAAGGCACCGCCGGGAATGACGCCGTCAGACCGTTGATGAAGACGCCCCCGGCCTCGATTGATCGAGCTGCTTCGGTGGCTTCGGTCTCGTCATTGGTCCACACGCTTGAGCTCAAACCAAAATCAGAGTCGTTGCTGAGAGCGATGGCTTCCTGGAGTGATGACACTTTGTAGAGGCAGGCCACGGGGCCGAAGCATTCTTCCCGGTAGATGCGCATGTTCTCTGTTACGCCTGTGAGGACAGTCGCCGGGTAGTACCAGCCCTCCCCTTCCGGTATTTCTCCTCCACACTGAACTGCTGCCCCTTTTTCGCGGGCGTCCCTAACCAGTTCATGAACGTCCTGGCGTCCTCGCTCCGTGGCCAGGGGGCCAAAGCTGGTGCTTTCGTCCAAGGGGTCACCGGCAACTGTTTCGGCCATACCTGTAACGAACAGATGTTCAAAGCGGTCGTAGACATCTTCGTGAACGTAGAAGCGCTTGGCCGCGATGCAGGACTGCCCCGAGTTTTGAAGGCGTGCGATTACTGCCTGGGCAGCGGCCTTTTCAATATCGGCCGAGGGCATGACGATAAAGACATCCATGCCTCCCAGTTCCAGGACACTCCTTTTGATGTTCCTGCCGGCTGCTTCAGCAATGGCGGAACCGGCAGCGACGGAGCCGGTCAGGGTGACCGCCCTGATCCTTGCGTCATCCACGAGGGGAATAACGTCTTTGCCTTCAACCAGCAGTGTCTGAAACGCGCCTTCAGGAAAACCGCCGCGGGCGAAGAGGTCTCCCAGGTACAGCGCACATTGAGGAACGTTTGAGGCGTGCTTGAGGAGCCCTGTGTTGCCCGCCATTAGTGCGGGGGCGGCGAAGCGGACGGCCTGCCAAAGGGGGTAATTCCAGGGCATAACGGCCAAAACGACGCCTAACGGGTCGAATTGTACGTGGAGGTTGGAGGCGTTGACCTCGGACGCCGGGACCGGGGTTTCCGGGCTAAGGTAGCGCTGGGCGTGATCGGCGAAGTGCCGCATGCCGGTGGCTGATTTCAGGGCCTCGTACTTTGCTGTCGTTAAGGTTTTGCCCATTTCGGTGGCGATGAGACGGGCCACTTCATCGGCTTCGCTTTCGAGGATGTCAGCGGCCTTATGCATCCAGCGGGCACGTTCTTCAAAGGAGGTGTTCTGCAGTGACCGGAATGCTGCTTCCGCCCGGGCGATCCGGTTTTCTACCTCTTCGGGCGTATGGGCGTCGAAGGTTTTCAGGGTGATGCCCGTGGTGGGGTCGATGGTCGCGATTGCCATGATGCTCCTTGTTGCTGTTTTCGATGGCTGGTAGGGCAGCGGAACGGAATGTCTACAGAGCTGCCGCGCTGAGCTGCCGGCCGATGTAGTCGCCCTGTCGCATCGACAGGGCGACGATTGTCAGGGTGGGGTTCGCGGCGGCTCCGGTGGTGAATTGTGACCCGTCGGAAACGAACAGGTTAGGTACGTCGTGGGCTTGACCGAAACTGTTGACGACGCCTTCATCAGGCTTCTGGCTCATTCGGGCTGTTCCCAGGTTGTGGCCGGAGGGCATCCCCGGGGCTCTGGTTGTGCGGATGGCGCCGACAGATTTGAAGAGTTTCTCGCCCTGCTCGTAGCCATGGTTCCGCATGGCGATGTCGTTGGGATGGTCGTCGTAGTGGACGACAGGTGCGGGCAGACCGAGGCGGTCGGTGACGGTGTTGCTTAGGGTCACTCTGTTGGATGCCTGCGGAACGTCCTCACCGCAAATCCAAAGTGCCGCTGTGCGGGTGTAGGCTTCTACCTTTTCTGTGAATTGTGGCCCCCACTCCCCCGGGCTCATGAAGGTACTGAATGAGGGCAGCCCTTGGGCGATCATCTCGATGTAGTAGCCGCCAACGAAGCCCCGTGATGGGTCATGCCGCGATTCGTCGCTGATGATGCCTGCCATTGGTTCGCCGCGGTACATATGGACTTCGTTGGGGAACTCGGCGTAGACGAGACCGGTGGTGTGCCGCATATAGTTGCGCCCGACCTGGCCTGAGGAGTTGGCAAGGCCGTCGGGATGGCCCGAGGTAGCCGAAAGCAGGAGCAGGCGTGGGGTTTCGATGGCGTTTCCTGCTACAGCTACGAGGCGAGCCCGTTGACGTTGCAGGTTTCCGACGGTGTCTGTGTAGACGACGCCGTCCGCGCGGCCGTCAGGGCCAAGCGTGATTTGTACGGCTTGGGCTTCGGTCCGCAGCTCCAGCAGGCCCGTGGCTAAGGCCTTTGGTATCTCGCTGACAAGTGGTGACCACTTGGCGCGGCTTTTATCGCCTGCCATAGCGAAGCCGTCCTGAACTGTGCCCGGGCGGCCATCGTAGGGTTCAACGTTGGTGGCGTAGGGGCCTGTTGCGTAATGGCGGTATCCGATTCGTTCGGCGCCGTTCGCCAGGACCTTGTAGCCGTTGCTCGCCGGCAGCGGAGGTCGGCCGTGCCGGTGGGAGGCTCCCACGGCTTTTTCCGCTGCGGTGTAGTAATGGTCGAGTTCGTCCAGGTCCAGTGGCCAGTCTGCGATGGTCCCATCGGGCAGGTCTCCGTAGTACGTGTGTGTCTTGAACTCGTGCCATTTGAATCGGGGTGTCAGTCCGGTCCAGAATGTCGCCGTTCCACCGACGGCCTTTCCGTTCCACGCCGGGCTGCCGGGGAAGTCCTTCGCGAGGCTCCATGACCCAGTTGCCAGGCGGGTGTCGGTCCATGTGAGCTGCTTGTAGGACTTTCGTTCGTCGTTGATGAACTTGTCGTTGGTGATCCATGGGCCTGCTTCGAGAAGCACGACTTTAAGGCCTTGCTGCACGAGTCTGAGGGCCAAGGTGGCACCGCCGGGGCCGGAACCGATGATAACGGCGACGTCGTCATCAGTGAGGTCATACTTTTTCATCCGGCTGTCCTTGCGTATTCGGTCACGTCAGGAGACGTGGTTGGGAGAGGTCCGATGGGGAGGAGGGGCTCGGCGGGTTCTTCGATGCGGGGTTGGGGAAGCCATGCCAGGTCGTCGAATCCGCGGTGCAGGTAGCCGCCCTGTTCGAACGAAGACCCCGGGTAGCCTATGAATTCCCAGACTTCGCGGTCGTCGTAAAGGTGAAATGCAACCAGCGGACGCAGAGTGTTGAAGAACGTCGTTTGCTCAACCGCTCGCAGCAGGCAATCAAGGGCCGTGGAATCCATGTCGCGGATTGGCGAAGTTGTTATCTGGGCCAAGTCCCTTAATCCGTCTGACAGGGTTCGGTATAGCCCGGGATCTGATGCGGCCTGTGTGATGATGCTGGAAACAGTCCGGGTGTAAGGTCCGTCCCGTAGGTCCGGGTGTGGATAGAGTGCTTTTGCCAGCATGATGAGCTCTGCGACGCGCGCAGGTGGAAATAGGTCTGGATGGGGCGAAAAAACAGCGCTGTCTGCCGCCATGGGTTTTCCTTTCGAAGTGAAGTGAAGTGTGGAGGGAAGGACGTCCTTCCCGGCCCTTCCCTGTGCGTTAGGGAATGACCCGCTTTTGCCACACCTGCGGAAAGCCTGGAAGGTCCTCGCCGCCGAAGGCTGCGTAATGCGAATCGGGCATTCCCTCGTTGGTCCTCAGGACCTTGTCGAGATCTTCGGAAGTGACGGGTACCTGCGGCAACACCCAATCCTTGGGGATGGATTCGCCCCGGAAGAGGGACGCTGCCGCAAGGAGCGCGGTTCGCCACTGGTAGGCGTCATACACGGACGCGAAGCCTTTGAACCCTTTGTTCTTCCATGCCCTGAGGTAAGAGAGGTTGTCTTCGCCGGTCACCACAGGGATGTCCTTGCCGGTATCCTCGAAGGCCTCGATAGCTGGAACCGACTGGTCGCCCAGGTCCACCCAAACGGCATCGATATTTCCTTTGGCGAGCTCATCGGCCACGACTGCTTTGATTTTGGTGGGGTCGGCACCGGTGATGTAGTCCGTGTATTTCAGGCCTGCCTTGCTGAAAATGTGCTGGGCAGCGGCCCAGCGCTGCTCGAAAACGTCAACTCCAGGCGCCGTACGCAGTGCTACTACGTGTCCTCCTGGCTTGACGTTTTCTGTTACGAACGTCGCTGAATCAATTCCCCAGGCCATGCCGCCCACGGAGTGGATGAATGTGGTTGCGCAGTCCGTGCCGGCCCCACGGTCGAAGATGATGACGGGTTTTCCTGTGTTGCAGGCTCTTTCCACTGCCGGTGCCGTTGCCTGTGGCGAATTGGGGGCGATGATGAAGGCGTCACAGGATTGCTGGTTCACGAAGTAGTCGATGTCAGCAACCTGTGTGTTGTCGCTGTCTTGGGCGTTGCGGGTTTCCATTTGCGAGATGACACCCTGCTTTTGCAGCTCCTTGAGCTGTTCGTTCATGGTGATCCAGCCGGTCTGCCGCCACGTGTTACTGAGCGCAGCGTTGGAGAAACAGACCTTGGCCGGCGCGTTCTTTTTGAATGCTGTGGCGTCTACCATTGGCCCGTCGAGGTGCTGAAGATAGGGGGTGGATGGGTCCCCGGCAAAGGTTGCAGTCCGTTGCGAGTTTTCCAGATCGAATTGTGCCTGGTCGAACCAGTCGTTGGTTGTGGTGGTGGAACCCGGAGAGGTTTCCGCACCAGCGGTCGAACCGGGAGCACACGCGGTGATCATCATGGCGGCTGCACCTAGTACCGCAAACATCTTTGTTTTGGTCCCTTGTGTAGGCACGTTGTTCCTTTCGAAGTGGCCTGCTGTGGCCAGGGGGTTGTTGTTATTTGTTACTGGTCATCCGGGGTGTTGCGGTTTACCGGCCTTTTCGTCAGCCATGCTGGGCGCTTCATGCGCAGCAGTGGGATGCCGAGAGCGAGGATGATAATTGCGCCTTGAACTGAAGGGCGCCACGTCGATTGGACGCCGGCAAAGTTGAGAATGCTGACAAGGGTTTCCAGGACGTAAGCCCCTGCTACCGCGGACAGGACTGCGCCGCGTCCACCTCCCAGGGCGACGCCGCCGAGGACGACGGCCGTGATTGCCGTGAACTCATAGCCCTGTCCGACAACCGGACTGACACCGGCGTAGCCGACCATGAGAACTGCTGCCACGGTGGCTGCCGTGGATGAAAGGATGAAGGCTTTAGTACGGATCCACCAGGGGCTGGCGCCAGCAAGGGCTGTTGTCGCAGGATTGTCACCAACTGCAATCAGCATTCGTCCGAACGGTTTTTTCATGAGCCAGGCCGCGCCTATAGCTACGAAGAGCAGAACCAGAACGGAGTAGGGCACGAATCCTATAAGGGGGACATTTTGCAGTCCGCCGCGGCCAATGGCGCGGAATGCATCGGCCGGGTTTCCGCTGGGAGCGCCCCCGGTGAAGTAGAAAGTCAGCCCGGACAGGACCAGCGCCGTTCCGAGCGTTGTGATGAAACTGGGTACCTTGAGCAGAGAGGTCAGTACGCCGTTGACGAGGCCTACAACGGTTCCCAGTACCATCATGAGGACCATAACCTGCGGGATGCGGGATGGCTCCTGGCCAATCAGATTTCCGGCAAGAACGACCTGAGCCGAGATGACGGCGCCCATTGACAGGTCGAATTCCCCTGCGACGATGACGAAGTACTGGCCAATTGCCACGACCGCGATTGGTACTGACCTCCCAATGAACCGGGTCATCTGGTCCGGCTCTGCGAGGGATGGATTGTAGAAGGTCAGGATGATAAGGAGGGCGAGGAGGAGCAAGTAAATCGCTCCACCAGGTGTGGCGAAGGAATGCAGGGTTCGTGAAAACAGGGGCTGCCTTTGGGCGGAATACCTGATTGTGGTCATCGGATGCTTCCCTCCTTCATTGAACTGGCTGATTTCGTCCGCAGTGAGTCGAAGCGCGCGGATCGTTTGAGCTGGGTTCTTTTCGCATAGACGGCGACAGCGATGATGATGATGAGGCCCCTGACTACTTCCTTCAGGTAGGGGTTGACTTCCATGATTCCCAGCAGGCTGTCGATGGTCGCGAAGATGAGGATGCCGCCGAGCGAGCCCCAAATGGACCCTTTTCCGCCGGCTAGGACTGCTCCGCCCACCACGACGGCCGCAATTGAGAGCAGGTCATAACCACCCTGGGTGCCGACCTCGGGGCTGCCGACGCCCAGACGCGCGACGATGACCAGTCCGGCGAGGCCCGCGAAGAGTCCGGAAAGGGAGTGAGCCACGATTGCGGGTAACGATTCCCTGATTCCCGACATCCTTGTGACGGCGGGATCCCCGCCCACGGCGTAAATGTGGAGCCCTGTCCGGGTCCTGTTCAGAAACAGGGCTGTGGCCACCAGGCATAGGACCATGGCAACTGTCGTCCATGGCACCACTCCCCAGGAGGCTGACCCGATGGCGGCAAGTTCAGGGGATGCTTTGCCAGTGCTTCCGCGGTAGTTAGTGAAGAGGTATCCCGAAACCACAAGACCTGTACCGAGCGTGGCGATAAAGCCATTGATCTTGACCAGACCGACGAGCAGGCCGTTGATGAGTCCAATGGCGAGGGATACCAAAATCGCTGTGACGATACCGGCAGTAAAGTTTTCTGATCGTCCTGCCATGACTCCTGCGGCCAGGACGCTGGAAAGGCTGAGCACGAATGGAACGGACAGATCAAGGCTTCCAAGGAGAATGACGAGGGTCTGTCCGACGACAACCAGGCCAAGGACGGTGGTGCTGGTCAGAAGGTCGGTAATGTTCCCTTCGGTAAAAAAGCTGCGGCCGGAGAGCCCAGTGAGAATCGCACCGCAGCAGATGACGAGGATCCAGACCAGATATACCGAACCTGTATTGGACCGGAGGGTGTTGATCAAAGTGGACTTGAATGTGTGAGCGTTCATGCTGCCACCGTCGTGTCAGTTATGCCGGCCGCTGCCTGCAAAATGCTTTCTTCGCTGGCCCCGGCAGGAAGCTCGGAGACCAGTTCCCCGTCACGCATAACGAGAACTCTGTCGGCCATCCCGATGAGTTCAGGCAATTCGCTGGAAACCATGAGGATGGCGTGTCCGGCGGCAGCCAAACGTCGCATTAGGACGTACAGGGCAAACTTCGCACCAACATCAATCCCTCTGGTTGGCTCATCGAGAAGGACGATTCGTGGTTCCATAAGCAGCCACTTGGTGAGAATCACTTTTTGTTGATTGCCGCCGGAAAGGTACCTGATCTCCTGATCCGGTCCCCGTGCTGAGAGTTGCAGCTCCAGAAACAGGTCGGTTGCAGCCTGACGGGCAGTTGAAGTGCGTTTGGGATAGCAGGCTCGGATTACTGTCAGAGCATTATCAATGACTGATTGATTCAGGAGAAGTCCCGTAGCTTTCCTGTCCTCCGTGACGTGAGCAATCCCGGCTCGAATTGCTTGGCGGGTTGTTTTGATGGTCGTGGGTGCCCCATTGACGTGTATCTCGCCGCGGGTGAATGGTGCCGATCCGGAGATAGCATCCAAGACTTCTGTGCGGCCTGACCCTTGCAGTCCGGCTATTCCCAGGATTTCCCCGCGACGGAGTTCCAGCGTCACGTTGTTTACTACATGGTTCCCGGCGTTTTGAAGGGAGAGCGCTGTGTCTCCAACTACTGTTCCTTCGGTCTTGGGCGGGAAGAACGAGGACAGGGGGCGCCCGACCATAAGCCGGACCAGTTCCTGCTCGTTGAGTTCTTCTGCCGGCTTCGTGGCTACAAGGGCGCCATCCTTGAGAACCGTGATGCGGTCACAAAGCTTAAAAATTTCCCGCAATCTGTGGGATACGTAGAGAACGGCAACGCCGCGCTTCTTGAGGTTTTCAATGATGCTGTACAGGAGCTCCACTTCGTGATCCGCAAGCGCAGCGGTTGGCTCGTCCATGGAGATGACCCGGGCGTCAAAGCTTAGGGCCTTGGCGATTTCCACGAGCTGTTGCTGCGCCACAGATAGTGTCCGCACATGCGCTGCCGGGTTAATGGAGTCAACTCCAAGGGATGAAAAAAGCTCTACAGTCGCTGCGTTCATCTTTCGTTGCGAGATGAAACCTCGCACACGCGGTTCGCGGCCGAGATAGATATTTTCGGCTACGGACCGGTCCGGCAACAGGTTGAATTCCTGGAATACCGTGGAAATGCCTGCCAGCTGAGCCTGCACAGGATGGCTGAACATAACATCCTTGCCACCGAGAACAACCTTGCCCTCGTCCCTTGTGTAGACTCCCGCAAGAATCTTCATCAATGTAGATTTCCCGGCGCCGTTCTCTCCTACGAGCCCGTGCACCTCTCCCGGCCTTATCTCAAGGTCTACGCCGGTCAGTACCGGGAATCCGAAGAATGATTTGCTCACTCCCCGTACTTCAAGTGCTAACACGAAAGCCTCATCTCACTTCGTTGTGACGCCCGCCGAAGCGGAAAGCCGCATCGTCTCGGCGGCCTGTTCGAGCAGCAACTGTATGACCGCGATCACCCTCAAGTCAAGCATTATCGATAATGCCTAAAACTTTCTTTTTCTCCTTGCCCCGCGTAGGGTGAGTGCAAAGCCCGGCGAGACCAGAAAGCTCGTGCTTGCCTTCCGGGCGCTCCAAGAAAGGCCGAGGAACCATGGACGCCACCTCTAAGCGGCTGACGAGAACGACCGTTACCAGCCAAGTGCGAGACTTCATCGTCATGGAAATTGCGCAGGGAAGGCTACCTTTGGGCGCCCCCGTTCGTGAGATGGAAATAGCGGCACAGCTCGGAACAAGTCAGACGCCGGTGCGTGAGGCGTTTCGTGAACTCGCAGCCCTTGGCCTGCTCGAATCCCGTATCCACGTCGGCACCCGTGTACGACAACTAGCCGAAAAGGACTTGGTTGAGGCGGTGCCCATCCGTTCTGCCCTTGAAGGCATAGCTGGCCGCTTAGCCGCCAATAACTACCACAATCACGCTGATGAGATCCGTGGAGGCTTTGAGGCTATGAAGGAAGCAGCGGAAGGGGGTGACCGCAGGGTTTTCGCTGCGGCCAGTACCACGTTCCACCGATCCGTCGTACGGGCGGCCGAAAACGCCTCTCTGCTGCGCGCCTGGAACGCCCTGGGAATCGAGGTCATGACGATCTTGGCAATGGCCTCCAGTGACATCCCATTAGATGACGCAGCCGAATCACATCGACCAATTGTTAACGCCCTCGAGGCTGGCGATCCTGAGCTGGCCGAGCATGCCCTGACCCATCATGTCGCTGCCTATCTCCCCGCCACTGCACACTCCAATGGGGGAGTAGACGCCGCCGTCCAGGCGAGCTAACGGCTAGCTGTCTGGTCAGCCTGGTGCGGTCGCTCCGTCACAGAAAGAAAAGGCTAGGCTGGGGCCCGCACTGGCTATGCCCACTTCCAAGATGCTCCGAAAATTAGGGATAAAACTGGCGGCTGCAAGTGCCTCTGACAGCTCTTTCATGCGTGACCTCGCCCGCAGGGCGTACGCAATCTACGTTGAGCGGATCGGGAAGGAACCCGCTCCGATGACATTCGATTATGCTGCGATTGCTGCCTCCGGGGACGCCCTCCTTCCTGGAGCGATGACCAGTTGGTCGGCATGCTTATCACCCGTTTGGAGGACCCTGCACTCCATATTCATAACCTCGCCGTATCCCCTGATGTTCAGGGCCTGGGTTTGGGATCAGCTTTGCTCATCGAAGCCGAGCAGCTCGCCCGTCGCGCAGGGCGTGATGAACTCCGCCTCTACACGAACGAGGCGATGCTCGAAAACCTGACCTTTTACCGGCGCCGCGGCTATCAAGAGACACACCGAGACATCGAAGATGGATTTCGCCGGGTCTACTTCATAAAGCGGCTGGAGCCTGCCCACGTGAGCTTCCACGACCGCCGTGCAAGTGACTGCCCTGAGCAGGAGCTGATGACCAACCATCGCGGATCTGCGAAGGTCTCGGCAGGAACGCGAGAGATGACTTCAAACAGTGTTGGCACTGCGGCGATGGTCCAACTCCTTCCCTTGGTCCTCCCTATACGACGGCCTATAGCCGAGCCAACTCGAGGTTCAGCGTGGCAGGCCCTTCTGCCTAACTTAGTCCTGGAAAGGTCCGTGCAATTCGGGCACACCCCAACCTGACGTCAGGACGCCTCGACAAGGGAGTATTCACATGTCGCGGCGGAGTTCCGGTGTCGTTTCACGCGGCCGCCGGGTCGTCACAGGTTGCATCGCCGCCTTCCTGATACCTGATCTCATCAAGCCCAGATTCCTTGGACTTTTTTGGAGAATTCTCGAGCTGCTCCCCCCCGGCTTGATCCCCTCAGACTTGTCAGGCTGGATCTGAGACCACCACGAGCAAGTGTCAGTAAGACGGAAATCGACCTCATTCTGGCTCTAGTGCTTGAAATGCGGACAGCGTAAGGACGCGTCGTGACAAAGATGGGGTGCCCTTTTGCCATGGAGGCACCGAGACAGCTCGGAATGTTGACCCAAGTACGCGGCAAACACCTCAAACTCGCCAAAAGTCATCAGCCCGGCGTGATCGGAATTTTTCAAGCTGAACGGTACCAGCGGGAGTTAGGCGGCTAACTGTTCGGTGGTTTCCTTGGGTTGGTTGATCCACGCTGGTCCTGGGAGGGCGAGGATTTTGGGGTCGGTGCTGGTAGTGAAGCGTTCGGGGTGTTTCGCGCGGGCTGCAGCGAGCGTTGCCGAGCGGTCTTTGGCGACGTCGGCGGCGTGGCCGTAGTGGACGTTCGCGGGTGTGTGGAAGCCGATTCCGGAGTGTTGGTGGTGATGGTTGTACCAGTCCACGAAGCCGCTGATGAATGCCCGGGCGTCGTGGACCGAGGCGAAGCGTTCGGGGAATTCCGGACCGTGTTTCAGGGTCTTGAACAGCGCCTCGCTGTAGGGGTTGTCATTCGACACCCGGGGCCTGGAATGGGACCGGGTGACCTCCAGGTCCGAGAGCAGCGCGGCCACAGTCTTGGACGTCATGGACGTTCCCCGGTCTGCGTGCACGACCTGGGGGATGCCGTGGATCCCGAAGATTCCCTTCATCATTTCCACCGCCAGCACCCCGGACTCGGTGCCGTGCACGTGCGCGCCGACGATGAATCTGGAGTGGATGTCGACCATCATGTAGCAGTCGAAGTACTTGCCCTTGACCGGGCCGGCGAGTTTGGTGATGTCCCACGTGAACACCTGGCCCGGGGCCGTGGCCACCAGTTCAGGCACTGTCCGGGGCGGATGTTTGGCCAGCCGGCGGCGTTCTTTGACCTGTTTGTTTTCCTCCAGCACCCGGTAAAACGTCGATAGCGATCCCAGGTAGATTCCCTGGTCCAGCAGCTTCGTGTAGACCTGCATTGGTGCCAGGTCCACGAACTCCGGTGAGTTCAATGCCGACAGAATCCTGGCGCGCTCGGCGGCGCTGAGCTTGTTCTTCGGCACCACCGGCGCATGGTCCCGCGGCGGGGCCGGTTTGCGGTTCGCGGTCGTCCGGGAAACGCCCGTCAAGGACGCGGCCCGGCGTGAGGGGATCTTCAGTTCCAGCATCGACCGGTAGACGGCCATCAGCGTTTCCTGGACCGGGGCTCGTCCGGCATATCCTCTGAGGCGCTCTCTAAGAACGCCTGTAGTTTTCCCATCAGTTCCAGGGCTGCCTCGGTCTTCTTCAGCCGGCTCTCGCTCACCTCCAACTGGCGGCGCAAACGCGCGTTCTCGGCCTGGTCCGCCGTCAGGTTCCCGATCGATTCCCCGGGTTCCTTCCCGGCCAGGGAACCGGCGTCACGCAGCCGCCGCCACTCGGTCATCTGCGAGGAGTACAGGCCTTCCCGGCGCAGGAACGCACCACCCTCACTGTTCTCGCACGCGCTCTCGTACGCGGCCAAAAACTCCAGCTTCTGCGCCGCCGTGAAAGACCGGCGGGAACGCGGACCACCCGCCCGGGGTCCAGAACTACTACTACTCCTACTCACAGCACTATCTTCGCGTACTGCATTCAAAACCGGACTGGACATGATGACTGGATTCCTGGTTCTCGCCCCACGCGATCAAACGGACTTGCTATGAGCCCTTGGTACCGTTCCAGCCTGACACGTAGGGGATTGACCTTTCTGCATCTCCCCTAGGGCACCCGAAGCCCTTACAGGCATGCCTCCACTGCCAACGGATGATGGGGTCGGAACTCCGTGCTTTGGCCACAACGATAGCGAGGGGCAATGCACCTCCCCAACTGGAGCCACGAACGAAAATTAGCTAGACTATTACCACTACGACCGGTTCCGCCTACTTCGGTAGGTCCAGGGCCGGTCTTCACTTTCTCTGGGCAGGGGGGCTCAGTTGCCGACACCCGTCAAGGCCTACAAGACTTACGACGAGCAGGTTGACCTCCTAGCCTCCCGGGGCATGGACATCGGGGATCGAGACGCAGCGATCCAAGAACTCCAGCACATCAACTACTACCGTCTTAGCGGATACTGGTACGCCTTTAGGCGGCAGGGAACCTCCGGCCGTGAAGACACTTTCTACGCTGGCACTACTTTCCAGGACGTCGTAAGGCTTTACACCTTCGATGCAAGCCTCCGGACAGCAACCTTCGCCTCCCTGGCCCCTATCGAGCTTGCGTTGAGGGCACTGATCGGCCACGCCCTCGGCACACTGCACGAATGCGCCCATCTGGAGCCGAAAGTTCTGGGCCCACGTGCGAGCCAAGGCGGCTCATACGCGACGTGGATTAAGCGCTACAAAAAGAGTCTTGCTGATTCGAAGGAGGACTTCGTAAAGCATCACCAGGCGAAGTATGCCGGGACTCTTCCAGTTTGGGCGGCGGTAGAAGTCCTCGACTGGGGAGCCCTCACTTACTTGTATGGTTTCTCGCCGCGACACATTCAAAACGACATTGCTGACAAGTTCGGCCTGACGGCCCCGCAGTTAGAGTCATGGATGAAGTCGCTCAACGTAGTGCGGAACATTTGCGCTCATCACGGCAGACTCTTCAACAAAGTCCACGCGATCAAGCCAAAGCTTCCAGCCGTGGGCCACTTACCTGAAGTTGATAAAGCCCGCCAAGAGATGAACCGGACCTTCGGGCAACTGACGCTCATCCAGCACATGCTTCGGACCCTTGACGTCGGACGGCGACAACTTCTCCCGGCGGTTCTACGCACATATCCCGATGTAAAGCTGCTACCTATCTCGCATGTTGGTGCTCCCCCGCAATGGGCAGGCTCGGCGCTCTGGAAATAGTTGCAAGAAGCCTGGGTGGAACGACTACCTAGCTTGACGGAGTCTCCATTATCGGCGTTGCGAACGAGTCGCAACTGGATGAGAGAATCGTGCATCAAACGGGTGCCGGCTGGCCGGAGTAGATGTCATGCATTGGCTGATACCGGCATCGTGGTTGTAGGCGCCGACTGTCCTCAGCGATTTGACGTCGGGTTGCCTGTCGGCCCGGCGAGAACTCGAGGCGAAAGATTGTTTTGGCCATCCCTTGACGTGAGAAAAATACTCATGAGATAGTCAGACCACCTGATCACCCGGTGACATCGGTCACAGGGTAGCCGGACCACTGCCGATGCAAACCTTGTTTAGAGGGGGGACAACGATGTGCTCTCCTTCCCAAGGGCTGGCATCCCCAGAGAAGGGCCCTTTCGAGACCACCTAGCTGTTGTTTGGCGAAAGCCTTGGACCAAGTCAGCGCAACTTGGATGTGCTTGCTGCGCGCGCTTGAAGTGAGTGCCTGGCCGCCGGTCTGCGTTTGGCGATTTCTACCCGAGAAAGGATGCAACACCCATGGATATCATCTTGAACACCAACCGACCGCCGAGTGCTGACCGCGATCCGCGTTCACGCTTCCGGGCGGAGAAACCACCTATTGGAGGCTGGCTTCCGGGGATCTCCCTCACCCCAACTCAGATCTCCGTCCTGAACGCTGTGGTTGACCGACTCATACCCGGAGGGGAAGGATTTCCGGCGCCAAGCGAGGTCGACGTTGTTTCCTTCTTCCGCCGCTATATCGCGCCCGAAGGCCAGGAACCGAAGTGGTTTCCCTTCATTGGAGAATCGGAGTTCCAGGCACGCCTTGACACTCTCGGTGAGGAATTCGTTCAGTCCTCACCGGCGGCTCAGGTGGAGACGCTCCAGACACTGGAGAAGACAGAGGAGTTCTTTTTTGCGAGGATCCGAGATCTGACGTACTACGCCTACTACTCTCGTCCCGCCGTCATCACGGCGATCAACGCGAATCTGAAAGCGGGCAAGGACCTGAGGAACTCCCCGCAGCCGTTTGGCTATTCGGACACCATGGATGACTGGGATGAACAGCTGCTTAGCCGCGTCCGAGGCACCTACACCCGAACCGAAGACGTACGTCCGGTGGAGGTACCGGCGGATCTACTGAAGGCAAAAGCAACGCAGTTCCAGGAAAGCCAGGTTTGAGCATGAAGAGAAGCAATGAAACCGATGTGTTGGTGATCGGCGCCGGTGCAGGCGGTGCTGCTGTCAGTAAGCGCCTAAGTGATGACGGCATCAAGGTAATCTGCCTTGAGCAGGGCGACTGGCTGCACCCCTTGGATCATCCGCACATGTACGACTCATGGGAGCTGGAACGGGTCCGTTCCTGGGACTGGCATTCAAACGTCCGGAAATTTCCGGAAGACTACCCGACCACAGGAAACGCGGCACCGATGATGATGAACGGTGTAGGCGGGTCGACACTGCACTACGCCGGAGCCTGGCCGCGTTTCAAGCCCGTTGACTTCCGCAAAGGCACCGAGCATGGAGTTGAAGGCACTATTGATTGGCCCATCAGCTACGAGGACCTTGAGCCCTTCTACGCCATCAACGACGCCGAGATCGGGGTCGCCCGCCGAACCGGCGACCCCGGCAACCCTCCCCGGCCCGAAGGGTGGGGGCCCGCCAGCAAGGGCGGGAAAATCGGCAACAAGATGGGGGCCGGATTCGACAAACTGGGTTGGCATTGGTGGCCCGCCGACAACGCCATCCTGACAAGGGAAAAAGACACCCGGCTTGCGTGTAACGATTGCGGATTCTGCCTCGGGGGCTGCCCTCGCGGGTCCATCGCATCCACCGATGTCACCTACTGGCCCCAAGCCATCCGCAACGGCGTGGACCTGCGCGCCAACGCCCGCGTCGAGCGGGTCAACGTAAAAGACGGCAAGGCAACCGGGGCGACCTACATCGACCGCGTCACCGGAGAACGCCATGAGGTGAAGGCAAAGATCGTCGTCATGGCTGCCAACGCCATCGGCACCCCCCGGCTGCTTCTCATGTCGGCGCAAGCCGGCCACCCCGACGGTCTGGCGAATAGTAACGGCATGGTCGGACGGCACCTGATGTTCCACAGCTGGTCCTTCGAAGATTTCTGGTTCGACGAGCCCCTCGACGGCTTCAAAGGACCGGAACCTGCAGTTTCGTATTCTCAGGAGTTCTACAACACGAACACCGATCGCGGCTTCGTCAACGGCTTTTCCCTGCAAGTCGGAACCGCTCTGGGACCGGCCAACAGTGCACTGGGAACCAACACAGGCAACATGGCCCCATGGGGCGAAAACCACAGGGAATTCTTCAACAATCACTTTGCCCGGCACGCGCTCGTCTACGTCCAGGGAGAAGACCTGCCTGTCGCCACGAACCGCGTGACACTCGACAACGACGTCGTCGACTCATCCGGACTCCCGGTTCCTCAAGTCCACTATGACCTCCACGACAACGACCGGAAACTGATCGAATGGGGACGCGCCCGCGCCCATGAAGCGGCTCAGGCGGCCGGCACCGTCATCGACAGCGCCAGTACCGGAATCGGAGGAGTGGACGGCCCTCCCCCGGGCTGGCACATTATGGGCACCTGCCGCATGGGCAACACTCCGGAAGATTCCGTTACAAACAAGTGGAACCAGACCTGGGACGTACCCAATCTGTTCATCACCGACGCCAGCTCCCTGACAACCGGCGCTGCAGTCAACCCCACCAGCACGCTCCAGGCCGTCGCCGTACGCGCCGCAGAATACATAAAGCGCCGCTTCCCAGAAATCGTCGGGCAGCGCAAGACCCCCAGCAACGCGGACGCACCGGGGTTCTGACCCGGAAACTACCAGCCCCTGCAGCAGGTCCGCTGTCCCCGACATGGCCCTGCTGCAGGGCTCCAAGCAAATCCCTGTCTCGGGATGATCACACATGACAAAGGAGTCAGAATGTCTGTCCGAACAAGAAGCGCTAACCGTCTGAGCACAAAAATCGCCCTACTCACGATTCCGATCCTGCTGACAACCGCCTGCGCAGGAGGCGGTACCGCGCCTGCCGGGGCGGCCGGGGCGACAAAGATCGGCTTCGCCCAAGGAAACTTCGGCAACGGATGGTATGAGGTGAACGCCAAGGGCGCCACCGACGAAGCCAAAAAACTGGGGCATGACCTGGAAGTAGTCAGTGGCGGCGGAGACCCGGTCACCCAGAATTCGCAACTGTCGAACTTCATCACCAAGGGCGTTGCCGGCCTGATCATCAATCCCACCGACCCGCAGGCACTCTCAAGCAATTTTTCCCGACTAAAGGATGAAAAGATTCCCTTTGTTCTGGTCAACGCGGGAGTCAAACCCGAACTGCTGGCGGACAGCTACTGCTATGTAACGGAAGACGAAAAGGTTAACGCAGGCCTGGTTGGCGCGGAGATGGCCCGGACTCTGAAGGCCAAACAGGGAGCAACCAAGCCCGTCAAGATTCTTCTGGTCCTCGGCTTCGCCGGGGACACCAACTCTGCTAACCGCGAGGCCGGTTTTAAGGCTGGCTACGCCTCCGTCGCAGGCGCTCCCCCAGTCCAATACCTCGAGAATGTCTATGGGAAATGGGCTGCCGATACGGCCGTTGCGCCGGTCAGATCCGTCGCCACAGGAAACCCCGACCTGCAGGGCATGTTCGTCGGCACGGATTCCATGCTGCCGGGCGTCCAGCAGGCCCTGACATCAGTGAACATGTGGGGCGAGGGCAAAGTCGCGATTGCCAGCTATGACGGGCAGATGAAGGTGGTCAAGCAGATGAAGGAGGATCCGAACTCCCCGGTCATCGCTACTGTCGCGAACCTCCCCGCTCAACAGGGAACCATCGCTGCACAGATGCTGGACAAGGCACTTAAAGGTGAGGACAAGAACACAGCATGCCCCGGCAACAAGATATTCGTAAAACCTACCCTCATCACACACGAAAACGCCTCCTCCTACTACAAAAGCGATTCGGACTACTGAACCAGACGTCAGACCGAATCGTGACAGCTCAGTGAGGAAAGGAGGAACATGCAAGAAGCAACCGGACTGCGCACGCCCGCGTTGACCCTACGGGGGATATCCAAAAATTATGCGGACGTTCAGGTACTGACGAACATCGATCTTGATATCCACGCCGGAGAAGCAGTCGGACTCCTGGGACAGAACGGAGCAGGGAAGTCGACGCTGATCAAAATCATTTCAGGGGTTGAAAAGCCCTCACAAGGCCTTATATCTCTGGACGGCGCTCCTGCGGATTTCCGTTCCACCCACGAGGCCCAAATCGCCGGGATAGCCACCATTCACCAGGAAATCATTCTCGTCCCTCAGATGAGCGTGGCCGAGAACCTCTGCCTGTCAGACCTGCCCCGAAAAGGAACGGTCCTGGATCGTCGAGCCCTCTACCAGGAAGCCTCACAGGCCATTAAGGCCCTGGGTTTTGATCTCGATGTCCGGGCGCCGGCTGACCAATTGACCGCGGCGCAAAAGCAGGTGGTCCTCATCGCTAAGGCGCTGAGGCAGAAAGCCAAAATACTGCTGCTGGACGAACCGACAGCAACCCTTCCCGCACCCGATGTGACCAAACTGTTTGAACTCCTCCGCAAACTTAAGCAGGAGGGAACAGGGATCATCTACATTTCGCATCGCATCGACGAGATGTACGAAATCTGCGACCACATCATGGTTCTCCGTGACGGCAAGCAGGTGATGACAGAGAAGACTGCCTTCCTGCCTCGTCAGGAGGCCGTGCGGAAGATGCTAGGCACAGATCCAGTCGGCGCTCTCCAGCCAAGACAGGAACCGGTACTTGAGTCTCCGCTCGAACCGTCGAGGAAGTGGAATTTTGCGCAAGTGGGGCGCGAACGCTACCCGGAGGACGCTCCCCCCGCATTTGAGGTCCGAAATCTCACCGACCAGGAGCTGCTCGACGATATAACGCTCAGGGTCAGGCCAGGCGAGTCCATCGCTGTGACCGGATTGGTGGGCAGCGGACAGGCTGAACTTGCCGCCTGCCTATTCGGTGACCGGAAATTCTCCTCCGGCCACATTTACGTCGACGGAAAGCGGTTGCGGGCGGTGCATCCTCGGACGCTCATCGCTGCCGGCGTCGGGTGGGTGCCTGATGACCGGAAAACCCAGGGCCTGGTCCTCAGTATGGACCTGAGTGAGAACTTCTCAATGGCCAATCTCCGGAAGATCGCACCCCGCGGCTGGGTAAAACGGAAACTGGAGAAACGGATAGCCGACGAGGCCATCAAGACTCTGAAAGTAAAGTGCCAGGGCAGCGGCCAGCAGGTAGGACGCTTGAGCGGCGGCAATCAGCAAAAAGTCGTCGTGGGCAAGTGGCTCACGGCAGAAGCGAAAGTCCTGTTGCTGAGCGAGCCGACCCGCGGAATTGATGTGGCTGCCCGGGAAGACATCTATAAGGAAATCAACGAGTTCCTCGCCACCGGTGGGGCAGTCATCGTCTTCAGTTCCGAAATTGAAGAGGCGCTCATGTGCCACAGAATCTACGTCATGGGAAGCGGAGCCGTCGTGGCTGAGTTTGACCAGCACGAAACTGACCTCAACCAGGTGATGTCGTTGCTCCGCTAGCGGCCATCTCACCGATGTCCGTCTGCCTGAAGCCCTTAACAGTGATGACAATGGAGTCAATTTTATGATTAAAGCAGAAGAAACAGTGGGAAAAGGTCCACGCACTATAGAAGACGTCTTTACAATCTTCCTCGGAGTCGTGAAAAGCAGGGGCGTTCTCCTGATGGCGGTCGCCGCGATCCTGATTGCAGGATCCGCTATCTCCCCTTACTTCCTGACCAGCCGCAACATCAGCAGTATCGTCCTCACGATCGCGGTACTATCGGTGGTCGCCGTCGGCCAGTTTCTCGTCATTGTGACAGCCGGGATCGACCTGTCCGTAGGCGCAACAACAGCCCTGACGACGGTGATGACCGCCGTGCTCCTCCGTGATGGCCTCCCCGTGGCGGCTGTTATCGGCATCTCGATTGCCGTCAGTTCCGCCGTAGGGATGGTCAACGGACTGCTCGTAGTCTACGGAAGGATCACACCGTTCATCGCAACCCTGGGCATGACCAGCGTCGTGCAAGGCATCGCGTTCCTCGTTCAAAATGGAACTCTCGTGCCCATCAATAACAAGGACTTCGTCGCCATCTTCGCCGGCACGGTAGGACCGTTCCGCTCGGAGGTGATCATCTTCGTGGTCGTGGCCTTGGCCGCTGCCGCGCTCATGAGGTGGAGCATTTTCGGCCGGAGACTATACGCATTGGGCGGCAACCCCCAGGCAGCACGCCTCTCCGGGCTGCCCGTCAACAGGGACATAATAACGGCCTACCTGCTGTCAGGTTTACTGGCCGGCCTCGCCGGTTTGATGTTGGCCGCCCAGTTGCACGAGGGCAACTCGCTGTTAGGAAGTGACCTGGCATTGAACTCCATTGCGGCGGCGGTCGTTGGCGGCGCTTCCCTCTTCGGCGGGACGAGCACACCGCTCGCGGCTGTCTTCGGCGGATTGCTCATCGGAACGATCTCCAACATCCTGGACCTGATCAGCATGCCTGTCCAAGGCCAGCTCCTGATCAAGGGAGCGCTGATTCTCGTCGCCGTTTACTTCACATCCGGCGCAGGGCTCAGCCTCAGGCAGCGAATCCGCGGAATATTCAAAAACCGGAGGAAAAGGGCCGGCCCTGCCCAGCCTTCTGACCCCGTGGCCGTCGAATCACACGATGAGCTGCAAGCTGTGAAGAGATAGCCCCGGGCGAGGCCGCATACCACAGCCACGACTGGGCTCCACAAGCCTGCCAACCGCGTGGCTTCAGGACAGGAGCAGCAAGCCCGTGGGGCGGCAGTCCCACAGATTCGTCAGACGCAGCCCGGCATCCCGCCGGGCTTACCACCACAATGAGAAAGTGAGTCACCCATGAGTTTGCATGGATCAAAGATTGCCCTGTTGATCGAGGATGAGTACCAGATCCTGGAGGGCTGGTACCCGCTGCTCCGCCTGCAGGAAGCCGGAGCGGACGTGCGCGTCATTGGCAGCGGCACGAAGAACAGTTACCACAGCAAGGAGCACTACCCGATGGAGGTCGACGCGGCTGCGGCCGACGTCAGCGCCTCCGACTTCGACGCCGTTGTCGTCCCGGGCGGCTTCGCCCCGGACAACATGCGCCTTCACCCTGAAATGATCGGCCTCGTCCGGGACATGAATGAGGCAGGCAAACTCGTCACCGCCATCTGCCACGGCGGATGGGTTCTGGTCTCCGCCGGCGTGCTCAAGGGCAAGAACGCCACCGGCTACCTGCCGATCAAGGACGACGTGGAAAACGCCGGCGGCACCTGGGTCGATGACGCTGTTGTCGTGGACGGGAACGTCATCACCTCCAGGACCCCGGTCGATCTTCCCGACTTCACCCGCGCAATCATCGCCTACCTCGAAGGCCGCCCCACCGAAACCGAACACACCACCCACGAACACGCCGGTTTGGACAACGTCAGAACCGGCGGCTGAACAAGGCAGGAATCCCGCCGGCACGGCGACCGTGGGCGGTCCCAGAGACATCAATCTTGCCTGAGTTTACTTACTTGCTCATCCTAAAAGGACGGAGCTGCAGGTCCAGAAGGATTGTTTACCGGCCGACGAGGTCTTCGGCCGAGGCAGGACCGCGCTGCGGGTCGCCGACAATGCACTCAGCCTGCATGGTAATCCCGGTACCTCAGTTTTTCGGCAATCAAAGCGATTTATTCCGGGTGGGCGCCGCCGGTAGTGCTCAGGGAACCGCAGGGGAAGCTCCTTCACCGGTCTCCGGACCCGCCCGGTTCGCGGCGTCATCGTAGTTCACGATGCCGGTTCCGCAGCGGAACAGGATGGGCCCGTCATCACGACATTCCGCACAGGCTGGCCGGCGGCAAGCCGGTTGATATTTTCAATGATTTCCTGGGATCGTCCTCTGAAAGTCTCTTCGGTGACCGCCGAGGAGTGCGGCGTCATGATGACGTTGTCCAAGGATTCGAAGGGCAGTGTGCTTGATTTTCCGACGCCGCCGGGTCCGGGATACCCATACCAGACATCAATGGCTGCTCCGGCAATGCGGTGATGTTTCAATGCGGAATAAAGAGCTTTTTCCTGCACAACGGGACCGCGTGCCACATTGACCAATAGGCCTTCGGGTCCCAATGCGTCCAACTGGGTTGCTCCGATGATCCCAGCGGTCTCGGGCGTCAGAGGAGTACTGATCACGAGAGCGTCAGAGTCGCTCAGGGCCGTGAGCAAATCCTCGTTGGATCCGGCCCACCGGATCCCGTGTGCTTTCGCGTCGACTGATCCTGTCCGGGTCACGGCGATGCCTTCGGCGCCGAAGGACTGCAGGAGCTTCCATGAGGCGGCCCCGATGTGACCAAAGCCGAGGAATGTCACAACCGCGCCCCTGAGCGTTTTGGGCTGAGGCAGGCCGCGGCGATAGACGCTTGAGTGCCACTTGCCTTTCCGCAAGGCTGCGTCCTGGGCGATGAGGTCGCGCCGGAGTGCGACGAGGACGGTGGCCACGTATTCGGCGATCGATCCTTCATGGTGGAAGGTGTTGGCGCACACAGCTTCTGTGTTGAGGGCCTCCGGCTCGATTCCGTCGAAGCCGGCGCCGGCGGTATGAATCAGCCGGAGTCTATTGGCTCCTGCTCCCATTGCCTTGGTCAGGCGCGGTCCGACGAAGACATCGGCGTCGCGGAGCGCGGACAGTACGCCGGGATCGTCCCAGGATCTGTGCCAGGAGATGGCCGTTCCCGGGGCAAGTCCCAGTTCAAAGGCGGGGCGGTGGACGATGAGGCTAGCGTCGGCGATGACGATTTTCATAGTCTCGTTTGCTAGGGCTTATTACTGGACGTGCCTTTCGCCCGGTGGCTCTGCACCATCCCGGCACTGTCTCCCAGTATGGTGAAGGCCTATCCGCGGAAAGAGTACGGGGGTCTTCCTGTCACGCCCGGCTCCAGAACGAAGATTGCACCTGCATGGGGCTGGTCCTGTAGCTGCCGGGGCGTCAGGCCGTTGCGCGCTGACGTGATGAATAACTGATTGAGAGCGGGGCCGCCGAAGGCGACACTGGTCGGCCTGCTAACGGGCAAGTCGAGTGTTTCCAGCAACACGCCTTCGGGGCTGAAGCGCTGGACACAGCCCCCGTCCCACATGGCCACCCAAATGGTTCCCTCCGCGTCGACCGCCATTCCGTCCGGCGTGGCGACAGGATGGGGCAGATCCACCAGAACGCGGCCGTTGCTGATCTGGCCTGTTTCGATATCGAAATCGTAGGCATCCAGCCTTCTGGTCGACGAATCGGTGAAGTAGAAGATTTGGCCGTCCGGCGACCAGTCCAGGCCGTTTGAAATAGAAACGTTCTGGCGTACCGGGGTCACGCAGAGTGTGCTGCTGATTCGGTAGAGGCTCCCGGCCGATGGTGAAAGGTCCGTGGCCATGGTCCCGGCCCAAAGACGGCCGGCGGGATCACACGCGCCGTCATTCATCCGATTACCGGCAATGTCGGACTCAACCGGGACGGCGAGCTCGAAGGCGTTCCCATCGGGGTGGATGAAACCGATTCCGTCGCGTACTGCGCATACCAGTCCCCCTGACTGGCGCCGCGCCACCATGCCAACCGGCTGGCCGACGTCGATGCTGCGGTCCAGACCCGATGCGGGGTCGAGCATGTGGATCCTGCCGGCGAAGATGTCAACCCACAGCAGTTCCTGCCGCTGCTCGTCCCACCACGGCCCCTCGGCAAGATCGGCGCCGGCATCGATGGCAATGTCGATGTGTCTGCTTTTCATGATCAGGAGTCTCCGAATGGCGGTTTTGATCCGGTGCGGTTAAGGGGTTCTGGTGTCGCGCGTTTGCCCGAAGCGCGACACCAGCGTCACCGCTTATGTTGATTACGCAGCCGAGGCGAAACGTGCGTCGGTCAGCGTGTATTTTTCCAATGCTCCATCTGCGAATTCGATGCCCAGCCCTGGAACTTCACGTGCTTCAACGTATCCCCCCGTGGCTGTGAGGGGCTGTTCCAGCAGCCCGTCCCAACCGGGGCCCCCGTAGGCGTCAAATTCGATCATTGGCGCATTTTCGCAGCTGAGAATCATATGGAGCCCTGCGGCCAGTGCCACCCCGGTTCCGGAGCTGCAGGCAATGTGGGGGACGCACCACAGGTTCCAGGAGCTGGCCATATCGGCCACCCGCTTGCATTCGGAGATTCCGCCGACACTTGTGCAGTCCGGCTGCAGGACATCAAAGGTCCGCTTGCGCAGAAGGTCGAGGTACTCGTAGCGGGTAAGCAGCGATTCGCCGCCGGCGAGTTTGAGCGATACCCGGTCAGAGAGCCAGGAATGATCGTCGATGTACTGGGTGAGGCTGCGGGAAAGAATGGGTTCTTCCAGCCACAACACGCCCAATTGCTCGAGTTCGGTGGCAAGGGTGAGCGCCTCCCGGCGGTCAAAGGCCATGTTCGCATCGACCATAATGTCAATGTCGGGACCGACTGCATCGCGGACGCGGGCGACCATGTCCACGCCCTTGCTCAGACTCGGACCATTGCGCAGCTTCATGGCGAAGAAACCCTGCTCAACGGCGGCTATAGACTCTTCCACTATTGCCTCGGTCGGCTTCAGGGACGGCGCGTAGTACGCTTTCACCTTCGACTTGGAGGCTCCCAGGAGACGGTAGACAGGCTGGTTGCTGGCCTTGCCGAGAAGATCCCAGAGGGCGATGTCAATGCCACTCAGCGCGTAGGTCTCGATTCCGCGGCGGCCCCACATGTGTGTGGCATTGAGCATGTCCTGCCAGATGGACGCAACGTCCAGTGGGTCACGCCCGATGAGCATTGGACCCAGCTGGTGGTTGATGATGGGACCCACTGTGGGGAAGTATTCGGCTGAGAATCCGGCCTCACCGATCCCTTCGATACCTTCGTCGGTTTTTACCCGGACAATGATGCCGCCTTTGACGTTCACTTCCATCGCGCCCCAGCGGAGCGGCTCATCCAGTGGCACCCCGACGGGGAAAGCCTTTACCTCTGTTATCTTCATGCTCTTACGTCCTTTCGCGGGTGTCGCGAATTCTGCCGACAGGCGGCCCGGCACTTCGGGAAATGCCGGGCCGCCGTCCGTGTTTAGGGTTAGTGGTCCCGGGGAACAGACTCGTTCAGGTGCGGGATCAGGTCGTACCAGTCGTAGTCGCCGTCATAGAAGTACTCCGTGGTGTCGTAAGTCCCGTCCATGGTGTCCTTAAGCGATTTCGGACCCGGGAATCCGATGGTTTTCCACCCCATCTGATCCTTGTTGCCGCCGTACACCGGGTCGCCGTAGAAGCCTTGGCGGGTGTGCAGGCACAGCGTGTCAAAGAACGGAAGGTTCTCATCGAACGATCCCTGGAGGAACGTCGTGACCGGTTCCTTGGTGCCCAGCGTGACCTTGATCGGCTTTGGAGCCCCTGAAAGGGCAACCAGCACCTGGTCCTGCTGTTCCTCGTTCAGGTCGACGAAGTTCTTTCCGTCCACGTTCCGCGCAATGGCATCCAACGCCTTGACGCCTTCACGGTAAAGCTCCTGCATCTTGAACTGCCGGCCACGCCACGCGTCGGCATGCTTTCCTGACAGCTTCAGGAACCCCGAGCCATCCGCTGCCGCGAAAATATAGCCGATCCCCGACACGTACCGGTCGATGAAGACGACCACGCGGGCTTCCCTGGCCCCCGGGTCCTGGTCAGTGGGCATGATTCGCGCCGTGGCCGCCTCGACCGTGTTCCATTCGTGTTCGGTGAAGAAGTACCGCTCCGTCGAATCCGGGTCCACGGGTTCGCCGACGATTTCCCATTCTGATTTCAGTGTCATTTCAGCGTGTCCTTTCCGTCAGGCCGGCTGGGCGAGCCGTTCGACCCGGCCCTTGGAGTAGGTGGTGGCGATATAGTCCGAGCAGCGCCAGGCGTTGGCCATCATGGTCAACGTGGGGTTCACGCCCGTAGCGGTCGGGAAGCCGGAGCCGTCAACAACAAACAGGTTGTCGACGTCGTGAGACTGGCCCCATTCATTGAGCACACTCTTGGACGGGTCTACGCCCATGCGGGCCGTGCCGTGCTGGTGGCAGGTATTGCCGGTCATCTTGTCCAGGTAGACCGGGACCGTCTTACGGGCACCGGCAGCTTCGAGGATTTCGGCGTTCTTGTCCACCTGCCATTTGCCCATGGCGATGTCGTTGGCATGTGGCCGGTGGGTAATGCGGGCCACGGGCAACCCCCAGGCGTCCTTAACTGTTGGGTCAAGGTCGACCCGGTTTGATTCCACGGGCATGTCGTGGAGGATCAGGCCGATCTTCATGGCGTAGTTGTAATAGTTTCGGTCCGCGTCCTTGAGGGCGTCACCCCAGGTGGGGCGGCCCGGGAAGACCCAGTTGACTGGGTGACAGGTTTGCGAGGCTGAAATGATGCACCCGCCGATGTGGCCTCGGTTTTCATCAGTTTCGTAGAATTCCAGGGATCCGCCGGAGATGTAGTTACCGGCAAAGCCGTTCAACGGCTCGTCGATCTCGTTGTCGAACAGCCCGACGGCGAACAGGTATTCGTGGAATGTTGCATTCTTTCCCACCAGACCGGAGCTGTTCCCCAGCCCATCCGGGAACTGCGCAGAGCGGGAGAGCAACATCAGGCGAGCAGATTCGATGGCGCCCAAGGCAAGGATGACGACCTTGGCGTCCTGCTCGACCTCATTTCCGTCCGGGTCAACATAGAGGACGCCGGTGGCCTTGCCGTCTTTGCCGATCTTCACTTCGCGGACGAAGCTTTCTGCGCGGACCTCAAAGTTTCCCGTAGCCAGTGCGTCGGGGATGAAGGTGGTCAAGACGTTGGACCGGGCGCCGGAGGGATCACCGTACTGGTTCCAGAAACTGGTTTTGTTGAACGGGTCGCGTCCGTTGTGGTTGTTGGTGACCATCGCATGGGGGATCGGGAATGCGTTGATACCCATCTTGTTGCACGCGTCATAGAAGCGTTTTCCGTAACGGGTAGGACGCAGGGGCGGGCTCGGGTAGCCCTTGGAACGGTATGGCTCGTACTTATCGGCCCCAGCGATGCCTGAGACTCCGAACGCCCATTCAACTTTCGTCAGGTAGGGTTCCAGGTGCTCGTATCGGAACGGCCAGTCGGCCAGGTTCATGCCGTCGATATCGCCGTGGAGGGAGCGCAGCATGAAGTCGGATTCCCGTGGCCTGGGCACCCAGCCCGCCCAGTGGTTCGTTCCGCCGCCGACCATCTGGGGGGTTGGGGAGAACGAGAAGGGCTGCGCCACTTCATCCTCGGCATAGCGGAGGGTTCGCGGGAACAGTGTTGGGTCGGGCCACATGTAATTGCGGTTGACGAATTTCAGCTCGTCTCCGGAGTAGTGTTCGTGGGCGCGAAGCCAAGGGCCCCGGTCAAAGCCGACCACTTTGAGCCCTGCCTCGCTCAAGACTTTCGCCGCCGTGCCGCCATTGGCACCCAGTCCGACGACGACGGCGTCAACGGCTTCAGGCTTCTTCGTTGTAGCCACTGCGATTCTCCTAAATTCGATGACGGCACCACGTGCCGTCCACACTTTCTGTCTTTTTCAGTTCTCCGCTGCAGGAGCTGGTGCTGCGCGGTTGGGCCGCGTACCACCCACTTCCCGGGAACGCGGCCCGTCCACACACTCCGCAGGTCACACGTACTGTGTGGCTTCTGCCTGGGGTTGGCGGCATCCGCTATGAGACGGACGCGCCGGTTTCGTATCGCGTGCCGGCCGGGTCGCCGGTCAGGTCTGTCGCGTGGTTGTGGGTGGTGTGTTCGGTTTCGGTGGGGCGGCCTTCGAGGTAGGCGATGATTGCGCGGGTGAAGTCGGGAAGATCGACCGGGGTCCTGGAGGTGATGACGTTCCCGTCCACGACAACAGCGTCATCGACCCAGGTGCCGCCGGCGTTTTCCACGTCGTCCTTGATCGGCAGGTAGCCGGTGGCGTTCTTGCCCTTGAGCACGCCGGCGGAGACCAGAACCCATCCGCCGTGGCAGATGGCGGTGACGAGTTTGCCTGCCTCATTCATGTCCCGGACGAGGCCGATCATTTCAGGGTGAAGGCGCATGTTGTCCGGGGCGAAGCCGCCCGGGACGACAACGGCGTCGAAGTCGGAGGCGCTGACGTCGGCCGCAGCCGCGTCGACCTCCATCGGGTAGTGCTCCTTGCTGTGGTAACTGTTCTTCGTGCCGCTGCCAATGACGCGCACGTCCGCTCCGGCTTCCTGCAGGCGGAGCAGCGGGTACCAGCCCTCCAGGATCTGGTACTCATCCTCGATCAACAGGGCAATCTTTGATCCATGCAAACTCATGGGTGACTCACTTTCTCTTGTGTGTAGATATCGGAATGAACGGTTCGCAGGGGGTATATCCCGAGCGGACTGATCGCGAGTTGCTGGACTTGATGAACCACCGCGCGTCAATCATCCGGTTATCAGGTGGTCTGAACTCTTCCGCATTTGCTCACCGGTGTCAAGGTTTTTGGACGCGCTAGGTGGTGCTGAGTGAACTGCAGGGCTGAGCCGGCCTTGGGCATAGCGATGCCGCGGGCAGCGTCGGCCTGAGCTCCTGCCCGTGGTTCATGCAAGCGTTCTGGCAGCCGAGCGGATCAGCATGGCAACGGACACTGCCCCGGGATCGATGAACCCTCTGGAGTTTTCCCGCGCGTAGCTGGATTTGCCCTTGCGGGCAACCATGTCGGCAGTCGCGTCGCGGCCGGCTTCAGCCGCAGTCGCCGCCGACCTCAGTGCCTCTGACAGAGATTTCTCTTCCGTCAACTTCGCCTTCAGTGTTTGGACGGACGGGGCCAGCGCGTCGAACATGGTTTTGTCACCTTGTTTTACTTTGCCTCTCTCACTGACCCCCTGGGTGGCCGCTTCAAAGGCGTCTGACAGCAGTCCCGGACTGATAGTCGGAGCGTCGCCCACCGCTCTCGCCATCCGGAGGAAGATGGTTCCGTAGAGCGCACCGCTGGACCCTCCGACCGAGGAAACGATATGCAGGCCGACATCCTTGAGGAACTCCCCTGGAGTCGCGGCTGCGTCCCAATCAGGCACAGACTTGAGCAGTGCGGACATTCCGCGCTCCATGTTTGAGCCGTGATCTGCATCGCCGCTGGCGGCGTCTAGATCGCTGAGGGTGAGGTGCTGTTGGATGATCTGGTCTGCGAAATCCAGGATCCAGCGCTCCAAGTCGGTTCTTGTCAGGTTGGTGTCCGTCGTCATTTTCATCGTCCCCACCGCAATGCTGCTGTATGGACCGGAGCGTCCCATAGGTCTTTTAGCTCCTGGTCGAGTTCAAGGAAGGTTACTGCGGCGCCCGTCTGATCGAGGGAAGTTACGAAATTTCCCACTAGCTGACGAGTGATGCAGGCGCCGCGCGCCTCTGCCGCCGCGGTCAGTTCTCCGGCGAGAAGATAAAGCTCGTGATGCGGCGTGGCTCCCATCCCGTTGACCAGCATGAGAAGGTCAGCCCCGTCCTTCGGTGCGAGGTCTGATAGGACCTCGTTGACCATCAGACGCGCAATCTCCCGGGCGTTGGCCATCGGGACCCGTTCACGTCCGGGTTCACCGCTGATGCCGATACCTAGATCCATGTCAGTTTCGGCAAGTTCGTACACCGGCTTTCCGCGTGCAGGAGGAGTGCACGAGGAGAGTCCTACCGCGAACGTTCCTGAGCGGGCGATCACTTTCTCGGCAACGGCCAGCACCTCGGACAGTTCCCTGCCCTCCTCCGCGGCAGCGCCTGCAATCTTTTCGACAAGGACTGTGGCCCCGAGCCCCCGGCGTCCAGCCGTTTCCCCGTCGTCCGGGATCGATACGTCATCGTTGACGACAACCTGCGCCACCTGGATGTCTTCGAAGTACAGGATCTCCTGAGCCATCCCGAAATTCATCACCTCGCCCGTAAAGTTTTTGATGATGTGCAGAACCCCGCTTCCCGCGTTGGCGCGGCGGGTAGCGGCGACGATTTGGTTTGGGACGGGTGAGGTGAAGATCTGCCCAGGTGCGGCGGCATCCAGCATCCCGTAACCGACGAAGCCGGTGTGTGTGGGTTCGCAGCCTGAACCGCCACCCCCCACGAGCCCGACCTTCGGGAAAGGGGGAGCTTCCCGGCGTTGAAGCACCCGGTTCGTGCAGTCCCACTCCAGGATCTCCCGGTGCGCGCCCACGAGCCCCGCCACGTAGTCATCCACCGCAGTCGATGGTTCATTCAAAAATTTCTTCATTGCCTTCCATTTACCTCCGGACTGGCCATCTACTTCCGCAGTGCAGCGATTGAAATTGAAGCTGTGGCTTGATGATCGGGTGGTCTGACCAGAAGCTTCCCCTAGAAAACTTCCCGAGTCAATCCCTCCCCTGACGGATGACAAGGACGTCTTGCCGGACCGGATCCCTTGAGCACGGCTGTGGCTGGCGGTTCAGCGCCCTTCTTGGAAATCCTAAAAAGGTATTGACAGCCCCTTTGGCGTCTCGTAGTGTTCAGACCACCGGATCACCTGTCATGTAGCTCACATGTGTCGGAAAGAAGATCCGGTAAGGCTTGAAGACCGCGACCACGCGGAAAACCATGGGTGCCGCAAAGCTGCCGCCCTGTAAGAAGGAGAACAAATGTCTTCACTGGACTACACCTACGAAAACATCGACAAGGTCATCGACCGTTCGCGCTACCTTGCCCCGACCATCGATCCCAAGAAGACGATGTTGCTCGTACTCGACATGCAGAAGGCGTGCGCAGAGCCCGGCGGCGCGATGTACATTCCCAGTGTCGGAGGCGCACCGGAGGGCAAGGACACCATCGAGCCGGTCAAGAATGTCCTTGAAGCCTGCCGCGCGAAGGGCATCCCCGTCGTGTGGTCGCTCTGGGGTCTTCGCGGGGATGGTAAGGACGCCGGCTACGCCGACGTCAAATGGGGTCTGGAAGGCCAGCTCGGCAGCTTCCCGGGTTCTTGGGGCAATGGAGGCGATGAGCTCGTCGACGAACTCAAGCCGCTGGATGATGAGCCGGTGATCCGCAAGCACCGTTTCTCATCGTTCTATGGCACGCCGCTGACAGAGTACATGCGCCGTGCGGGCGCCGACACGCTGGTGATTGCCGGCCTCTCCACGGGCAACTGCCAGATCGCTACCGCAATCGACGGTGCCAACCAGGACTTCAAGATCATCACTCTCGCCGACACCTGCGCAGCCATCCCCTCGGGACAGGACGATCCGCTGGGCTACGGCCAGCACTGGGAGGCATTGAGGAACATTCAGGCCAACCATGGCGACGTCCGCACGAGCAAAGAATTCCTCGAGCTCATCGACGCCGTCTAAGCACTCTTTGTCAGCGACGCGTCCCGCCGCTCACCCGGCGGGACGCGCCCCCGGCAGCTGCTCCAAACTGCTTTCCAATTCTCGACAGCCGGCATTCCCGGCATTCTTGCGCGCCCAGTTCGCACTAAGTCATCAGACCACCGGGTTACCGGGGTACCACCACACGGAATCAATTTCGACGATGAGGTTGGAATGAACAACAACGAAAACTCTCCAAGCGGCGCGGCCGGACCGGGCGATGAGCCCATCGTGTCCGTGCGCGGCGTCGGGAAGGTCTACCCCGGCGTCGTGGCCCTGGCCAACGTCGACATTGATCTGCGCCCCGGCGAAATCCACGGGCTTCTCGGCGAGAACGGGGCCGGAAAGTCGACGCTAATCAACATCCTTTCCGGAACGGTGGCCCCTACGGCCGGAACAGTCCGGGTGAACGGCTCCGAAGTCACCATCGGGACCCCACGGGACGCCCAGGACCTCGGCATTTCAACAGTCCACCAGGAACAGTCACTTGCCCCGAATCTCTCCGCCGTGGAGAACATCTTCCTCGGCCGCGAACTCATCAACGGCAGAAACCGTGTCGCCGGAGTTCTCGACGAAAAAGAAATGCGCTCCCGTGTGCTTGAACTTGCGCATGAGTTCGGCCTCACCGACCACGACATTAAAGTCCCGGTCGAAGCCCTCGGAGCCCTTAAGCAGCACGTCGTGCAGATCATCAAAGCATTGGCCTTCCGGACACAGGTCCTGATCCTGGATGAACCAACCTCCGGCTTGGCCGATCACGAACGCCTCACATTGTTCAGTTACATGCGCCAGCTACGCCAGAGGGGAATCTCCCTGCTCTGGGTCACCCACCGTCTCGATGAGCTCTTCGGACTGGCCGACACCATCACGGTGCTCCGCGATGGTCAGCTCGTCGCAACCGTAGACCCTGCCGGACAGACTGCAGAATCGCTCGTCCGGCTCATGGTCGGGCGATCCAACCTGGCAGCACGGGAAGAGACGGTCGAGGAAGGAAGGGCTCACGGCTTCACCGGGGCCCGGGACGAGGTCCTGCGGCTGGATTCGGTCAGCCGCCACCCCCTTCTTCATGACATCAGCCTGTCCGTCCGGCGGGGAGAGATCCTCGGGCTGGCCGGAATCGCCGGTGCGGGCCGGACCGAAACTGCAATGGTTATTCTGGGCGCCGACCGCCCGGACTCAGGAACCATCTTCCTGCATTCCCGCCCCGTGGTTATCCGCAATCCTCGTGAGGCCCGCCAGAGAGGCATCACCTACGTGCCCGAAGAGCGCAAAACCCACGCTATTCTCGGCGACTTCTCAATCAAGCGGAACATCACCATCTCGGACCTGAACAGGACGGCCGCTGGGCGCCTGTTCCTGCGCGGCCGGCAGGAGACGGCCACGGCGAAAAGGTACGTCAGTGATCTGAGCGTAAAGACGGCTTCCGTGCAGGAAAAAATCCGCAATCTCAGTGGCGGGAACCAGCAGAAGGTCGTCATCGCACGCTGCCTCTTCACCGAACCCGATCTGATTATTTTTGATGAGCCCACCCAAGGCATCGATGTCGGCGCCAAAGCCGAGGTCTACCGGCTGATCTACGACTTCGTCGACCAGGGAGGGGCAGCAATCGTGATCAGCTCCGAACTACCCGAACTGATCCGCGTATCCGACCGTATCGCTGTGATGCGCGAAGGAACCATTGTGGGCGAACTCGAGAGCACCGGCCGTGACGAAACAGCGTCCGAAACCAGTGAACTCGGCGAACGAATCATCTCTCTGGCAACCCGAGGAGCGGTAGCAGTATGAGCATCTTCCAGCGTTCTTCGCGAGTACTGGCGATTGACGGTGTCGCCGTTTCGATCGTCTTCCTGATGATGTGCGTTTACTTTGCCCTCGCGTCTCCGTATTTCCTTAGCCCCGACAATATCTACAACACCTTCGTCGAATCCGTTTCCGCGGTGCTGCTGGCGGCCGGCCTGACCTTCGTCCTGATCAGTGGCGGAATCGACCTGTCCATCGGCTCCAACATCGGTCTGAGCGCTGCCGCAACCCTCTTCGCCACCATGAACGGTGCACCCACTGTCCTGGCTGTGCTTGCCGGTATCGCCACCGGGCTGATCTTCGGGCTGGTGAACGGGGCCTTCGTGGCTGGGCTGGGCGTCAGCGACTTTATCGTCACGCTAGCGACACTGAGCATCGGGGCTGGTGTGCTGCAGGTCTTCACGTCTCATACACAGCTCACCGGTACTGCGGACAGTTCCTTCCTTGCCCTCGCGGGAGAAAAAATCGCAGGGATCCCGACAGGGGTGCTAATCACAGCGGTCATCCTGCTCATCCTTGAGGTCGCGCTCATCAAAACACCTTTCGGTCGGACGATCTACGCCGTAGGCATCAACCCGAACGCGGCGTACCTGGCTGCGGTCAGCGTGCGCAGGACCAAGTTCGCGGTCTTCATCATCTCCGGAGTCATTGCCGGCATCGGCGGAGTGCTCCTGGCATCCCACCTCAACTCCGTCCAGCCCGGACTCGGGGGCGGTTATGAACTGACAGCGATCGCCGGGTGCGTCGTGGGCGGAGTTGCCCTCGCGGGTGGCCGCGGAAGCATCTGGCGTGCTGCTCTTGGCGCCTTCTTCCTATCCATTCTCAGCCGCGGTCTGCAACTGATCGGCGTCGACCCGCTCTGGTTCTCGATCGTGACCGGCGCGGCCATCGTGGCCGCGGTGGCCTTCGACCGCGGCGCCCAAAAATGGCTGCAGTCCACGTTCCGCCCGGTGTCCCCGGCAGCGGCCGCAACCCAGAATGCCCAGTGAGGCCCGACATGTCTTCTTCCCTGAACGCACCCGCCCTAAGCAACCGGATCGAAACGATTCTCGCCAAGCCAGGATCCGGCCTGGTGGGCCTGCTTATCCTGTTCATCATCACGATGACATTCGTTGCACCGTCTTTCCTCAGTTTTGGAAACTGGGAAAACGTAGCCAACCAGGCGGTCTTCGTGCTGCTTCTCGCTCTGGGCATGACGATCGTGCTCATCGCGCGTGGAATCGACCTCTCCGTTGGTTCGGTCATGGGCCTCTCAGCTGGTGTTGCGGCCTTCCTGATCAACCAGGGGCTCATCTTCCCGCTCGCATTGTTAGCAGGCATTGGTTGCGGTCTCGTTTGCGGCCTGCTGAATTCGCTGATGATCACGAAACTGGGGCTGCCCGATTTTGTTGCCACGCTCGCCATGCTCGGTGTAGCACGGGGCGTACTGTTCCTCTGGACCAAGGGAACGCCTTTCACCCGCTATATGACCCCGGAGTACAGGATCGTTGGAGGCCAGGTCAAGCTCGGCGGCATCATCAGCGTCCCAATCATCATTGCCATCATCCTCTGCATCCTCGTCTCCTTCATGCTGCGCAAATCGGTCATTGGACGCCACCTGTACGCAGTTGGAGGGAGCCCGGACGCGGCCCGCCTCTCGGGTATTTCAGTCTCAAGGGTGAAGACATTCGCTTATGTCGTAAGCGGTGGATGTGCCGGACTCGCCGGAGTGATACTTGCCGGCCGTGCCACCAACGTGGCCCCGACTCTCGGGACGGGCTATGAAATCCTGGCCATCACGGCGGCCATCATCGGCGGTGCAGCCCTGACCGGAGGCCGCGGCCGGATGGTGGGTGCCATTCTCGGCGCCCTGACCATCACCCTGATCGCAAACGCAATGAACATCGCCGGCGTCAAGTCCGAATGGCAGCAAGTCGTCACTGGAATCATCCTGTTACTTGCCGTACTGCTCGATCGCATTACCGCATACTTCCAGCAGCGTCAGAACAGCGCGGAAATCGAACAATCCCCACAGCAACAACAAGAATCGGCACCCTCGACGATGACCAAACAGGCCTTGAGCTGATCCACTTTTGCCCCAAGCCTGGTAGCGCCACCGCCACCGCTGGCGCACCGGCTGATAGTGATTCCGCTCCCCTGCCAAACAACCGCACCGCACCCCTGCTTGACTTTCAAAGGAGAAATACAATGGAGACGACCCCAACCCGAAGCGAGAATGCGACCTCAGGGGCTACCCGGCGCAACATTCTCGGGGCAGGCGCCCTGATGGGGACGCTCGGTCTTCTCACTGCCTGCACAACTCCTCCTGGTGGGTCGGCCGCCGCCGGCGGTGCTGGAGGCAGCGGCGCCGAAGGCAGCGCGGAATTCACCGACGCCATCAAAAAACTCGTCAACGGGCGCACCGTCCAGATCGGATTCACCCCTCCGGTCCTGTCCGAGTACTACACGCAGATGGAAAACGCAGCCTTCACGCGAATGGCGCAACTGGAAGACCTCTACGGGGTCAAATGGAAATGGGAAAAGTCATCCCCCACTGGCAACTTCAACGCCGTTGAACAACAGATCAGCACCGTCCAGACCTGGACAAGCCGCAAGTTCGACGTCGTCTTCATCTGTACGGGCGCCAACTTCGCCACCATGCAGGGCGTCTATAAGAACGCCATGAACGCTGGCACCAAGATCTTCCAGTTCAACCAGCCAGTCGAGCTCTATCCAGTGGATCAGATCAACACCGTCTCCAATATTGGCTACGACAACCGCACACAGTCGGGCTATGTGGCTGGAAAATTCATCGCGGATACGCTCAAAGGCAAGGGCAAGATCGTTCAGATTATGGGTCCCTCCGGCTCCGACTGGACCAAGGCCCGGCTGATCGGCTTCAACCAGGCTCTCGCCGAAAATCCGGGCATCGAGGTCGTGGGAACTGCAGACGGCGGCTATCTGCGCGACAAGGGACTCAGCGCGGCCCAAGACCTCCTCACCAGGCACCCGGATATCAATGCGATCTACGGAGAAAACGAAGACATGGCCCTCGGCGCCTCTCAGGCGGTCGATGCTGCGGGACTGAAACAGTGGGACGGGTCCCAGGGCATCGTGATTGTGGGCGCAGATGGACTGCTCTCGGGCATGGATGCGATCCGGAACGGCAAACTGACGGCCTCAGTGGACGTGAATTCTGTAGATAACGCCATCAGGATGATCGACATCGCCTTCCAGTCCGTGGTCCTGAAGAACTATGTCCCCAAGATCTCCAACATCACGACGCATCTGGTGACCAAAGACAACGTGGAAGCTTATGCCGCGTACATCAACGGCATCATGGCGCCGAAGAAAACATACTGAGCGCCCCGCATTGGCATTCAACGGGTATGAAGCCACCTCCCCGCTGGGCAGTCAGGGAAAGGCGAACCTTTTTCCCGCCACGCCCGGTCTTCTTTTTCGGAATGGGCCAGTGTTCAGGCCACCGGACCAGTATCATTAGGGATGTACCGAGCAGTGCGGGTTGGCGAAAGAGGGATCTCATGACCGAATCTACAAACAGGATCGAGCGTGTTGCGCGGCTGAGAGTGTCGGACTCCGTCGCTGCCCAGCTGACGCAACTGATCACCAATGGCGTCTATGCTGTGGGAGAAAAGCTACCGGCCGAGCGCGTCCTCGCCGACGAGTTCGGGGTAAGCCGCAGTTCGATGCGCGAAGCAATCCGGGGTATCGAGGCAAGCGGCCTGGTCAGTAGCAGTCATGGCGTGGGCGTCTTCGTGGTCAGCAATACCGTTGCTGCCCAAGGCCAGTCGGACCTGCTCGTGTTCGAAGATTTCACCGTGCCCGAGCTGTTCGAAGTTCGGCGCATGATCGAACGCGACGCGGCCGGTTGGGCGGCGCAAAGAATCACTCCCGCCACCACCGCTGCATTGGAGAGCATCATGGAAAAATGCTCAGACCCTGAACTCTCGGACGAGGAATTCGTGCAGCTGGACATTCAGCTCCACCAAACAATCGCGAAGGCTTCAAAGAACGAGCTGGTTGCAACCATCTACGGCAGCCTGGAGCCGATGCTGACCAAGTATTCGCTTCGGGTGATTTCCCTGCCGGGGCGTCGCGAAGACTCCCACGCAGGACACGGCAAAATTGTCGACGCCATCGTCGCCGGCCGCGTGCGGGAGGCCCGAGATGCGGCCGTGGCCCATATTCGCGACGTCGAAAGGGACATCGCCAAAAACCTGGCCCAACCGGTGGCCAGCCAACCTAACTAGGGCTCTAAGCGCCGCCGCTCCACCGCTGGTCGCGGCAGGGATAAGCGCGCCAAATCCGAAGTGATTTTTCCGCGGAGCCCAACTCATCATGGACGAACGGATAACGCGATATGACCGCATCTTCTCCCCCACAGCCGACGGTTCCGCTCACGGGCCAGGTGATAGCCGTGCTGCGCACCACGCACGCGAGCAAATACCTGCCCGTGATCGAAAGCCTGGTCGCCGGTGGAGTCCGGTTCATCGAACTCACGCTCACAACCCAGGGCGTGTTCGATCACCTGCCCGAGATCAGGGCAGCTTTCGGAGAGACTGCGGAAATAGGCATCGGCACCGTGACCACCACAGGCCAAGTTGAATGCGCCCGCGACGTCGGGGCCCAGTTCCTGGTCACGCCGTCAACCAACCTTGACATCGTCAATACCGCTGTCGCTCGTGGAATACCAATAGTCCCAGGCGGCCTGACCCCGACCGAACTGCACGCGGGATGGAGCGCTGGCGCGGTAGCCGTCAAAGTCTTCCCTGCTTCCACTGTCGGGCCGGATTACATCGGTCAACTCCACGGCCCGTTCCCCCAGATGCAGCTCATACCCAGTGGCGGAATCACCATCGAGGACGCACCGCGATGGATTTCGGCCGGCGCCCTCGCCGTCAGCCTCGGCGGCCCCCTGCTGGGTGACGCCTTCGACGGCGGCAGCCTCGCCCAGCTCACAGAAAGGGCACGACGCGTGACCGAGCTGGTATCTGCGGCGACCGAGGACCGTAAAGGCACAAACCGATGATCACGGTGGATTCCGGGGCTGATAGTCCTGCCATCACTCCCTACAATGTCACCGACGTCGTGACCATGGGTGAGACCATGGCGCTGATGAAGGCTGAGTCTTCCGGCCCCCTCGCCCACGTTGCTTCACTAAGTCTGGGTATGGGAGGTGCAGAGAGTAATTTTGCGATAGCGCTGCGCAGGCTCGGCACTTCCGTGACGTGGGCTGGCAGAGTCGGAGCCGACAGCCTGGGAGAAATGGTACTGCGTGAGCTCGCAGCGGAAGCCATCAACACACTCGTCTCCCGTGACCACACAGCTCCCACAGGGCTCATGATTAAGGAACGTAGGACAGCTGAGGCCGTAAAGGTCTGGTACTACCGCAAAGGCAGCGCCGGATCCCGGCTATGCCGCGAGGACGTACCGGCCGAGCAGATCGCCCAAGCGAAACTGCTACACATAACAGGCATCACCCCCGCACTATCCACAAGCGCCGCCGATGCGGTCAACTACGCCCTCGACTGTGCCCAGGCCGCCGGTACTCTGGTCTCCTTTGATTTGAACTACCGTTCAGCGCTATGGTCCTCTGAAGAGGCCGGCGAACAGTACCGCCGCATAATACCCAGGGCGGACGTTGTGTTTGCTGGGGACACTGAAGCAGCCATCGCAGTAGGCGATGCTCAAGACCCTTGGGAACTCGCTCGACGAATTAACGAGATGGGAGCATCTCAGGCGGTCATAAAACTGGGCGCTGACGGTTGCGTCGCAGTCGTCCACGGTGAAAAGCACGCCCAGCGCGCAGTACCCATCCGGGCCGTAGACACAGTAGGGGCGGGAGACGCCTTCGTCGCCGGATACATCGCAGAGCTGCTCAATGACGAGGACGTTCCCCAGCGCCTGCTGACCGCCGTCCGGACTGGTGCATTCGCTTGCTTGGTGCCCGGAGACTGGGAAGGCATGCCCCGACGTACCGAGCTGGACCTCCTGGACTCCACAGAACCCGTCTCCCGATAGAGACAGCACTTCACTCCCTATGTGAAAGCAAAATCCAGCCAAAAGTGGACGGAGACATCGAAAGGTGAAAATCAACGACCCGGCAGCCACGCTTAATGCGGGCGTCTTGGCAGAGGCGCTAACGGCCTGGAAACGGGCTTTTGACCAGCATAGGCCCGAAGACATGGTCAGGCTCTTTTCACGCGATGCGCTCTTCCAGGGGCTCAGCCCAACTTTGCTCACGGGACGAAAAGAAATCTTCGACTACTTCGATGCCCTGCCCCCCGGTATCACGGCAACGTTCCAAATTATCCAAGCCCGCGAACTGGCTCAAGATCTAGCCTGCGGATTCGCCGCGCTCCGCTTCACCTACCCGGACGCCAGAACGACGCAGGTTCAGCTATCCCTCGTGGTCCGCAGGGACGGCGAGACATGGTTGATTGCCCAGTACCACGCCTCTAGGACGTTCCAAGGGAAACAACCCCCCACATCCCCGCTAGCCGCCATGATGAATCCGTTCGCTGTGGACGAAGCCTGAAGGAGACGAATTCGTAATCCGCTCCACCGGGCGGCTCGTCCAGGTTCGCAATGTACCCTCCCCCGGGGCCACGGCTTCCCTCGCCATCGCCCAACACAACACAGGGCGCGCAGGTTGGGGTTGGTGTCGATTCCAGCAGAGATTGTCCGGTCCAGCTTGATCATCTCGGGGCTAAGCATGGCAAATGGCGTAGGGACGAGAAGCCGTTACAGGCATCGTCGATGGCTAGCCGGAGTCCGTCCTCCCTGAGCGACGCTAGTGCCGCCATCAGGTCTGCATAGTTTGCCACGACTGAGTGCTCGGTCAGTTCCACGACAATCCTCCGTGGTTTCATGCGTGAGCGTCTTATAGCTTCGCTGAGCCTGGGATCAAGGCAGGCGCGGGGAGAGAGATTTACTCCTACGTAAAGATGCTCCGGAAGATCCGCGGCGGCCCGCAAAGCGGTCTCCAGCGCGAGGAATTCCAGATCGGTGCCCCGCCCGACGGCTTCGGCTTCCCGGAACCATTGGTCCGGAGACCTGAGGGGGGAGCACACGAAGCGGGTCAACGCTTCGACTCCCACGACCTCTACGCTGGCCAGATCACGGATCGGCTGGAACGCGGTCACTAACGTCCTGGTGGCGAAGAGCCGCTCAAGATGCGCTTCGATTTCAAATACTTCCTGGTTCGATGCCTGGAACTTCAGCCCCACCAAGCACCCTGTTTCGTCCAAGGCCGCGTAGGATCCGGGACATGCAGCCCATACCCATTGGCTAGTCCGTCGTTTCTACGTGAAATCACGTTCCCGGGTGGTGCCGTAGGGGACCTCTTCATGCAGCTCCACCGTGAAGGCGGTGGGCGTATGGCGTGTCACCAGGATTCCGCATCGACCCTCACGGATGGCCCATCCCTGCGCCTGCCTCTCAGCGGCTTCCAGGCGCTCGGCGAGCAGCTGAGGGTCCTCTGCAGCTACTCGTATTACAGGCGCGAAATTTGCGGTGATCATGAATGGTTCCTGTTTCTGATTGGACGACGCTACAGGACCGCGGGCCCCTGAGCTTGAAGAGACGTCTTTGTGCCAGGCCCCTCGGGGCGGGACCGAATTTCAAGATACCAGACCGTTAGTACACGAACAATTTGACCACGAATTAATGGCCTGGACCCGGATGACCCGACCATCCCGGAGAACTTCCGGCGGTTTCGGTATCATTTCCCTTATGTCTTCTCCCAAAGAGGTCGAAGATGACCTCTTGCTCGAGCGGCAGCTTTGCTTTGCACTCACGGCGGCTTCCCGCACGGTCATCAGCGCCTACCGGCCCGTACTGCAAGAACTTGACCTGACCCATCCGCAGTACCTCGTGATGCTGGCACTCTGGGAGCGAAGCCCCCGTTCCGTCAAGGACATCAGTGCCGAACTACTGCTCGGCCCGGCCACCCTCTCTCCTCTGCTCAAACGCCTGGAGGCCGCCGGCTACCTCACCCGCAAACGATTGCCGAAGGACGAACGCTCCCTCGCCGTAAGCTTAACGCCGGCCGGAACGGCCCTTCGAGCGAAAGCTCTGGCCGTTCCCGCCACCATGCTCGACAAGCTGGGCCTCAGCCGCGAAGAAGCCCGGGAACTCCACCACGCCATGACCCGTCTCACCCGCGCAGCACAAGCCGACCCCGATGGCGCGGTCGCGGACACCGGAGAACCGTCAGGCCGGTAGTCTGCCACGCTTTATCCCGGCCGACGACTGCCTGCCTCGAAGCCGACCGGCCAGTCGTCAGCACGGATTCGCTTCAGTTCCATCACCTCACCGGTCACGGCCCACTCATCCAGCCCAAGTCGCGCCAACGGCTCGAGGAGGTCGATGCGTGGATGGCTGCCATCCAAGACGTCGGAATCTACGGCAGCATGGGTTACTTCCCCAAAAACCAAAACGCAATCGCCAATCGCCGTCGTACTGTGAAGCCGGCACTCCAAGGACACCGGCGACTCGGCAACCCGGGCCGCCGCTACTGTGCGCCCCTCTTCCCTTGACACTCCGACGGCATCAAATTCGCTCACGTCCGGGGGGAAGTTCGTACCGGTCGCATTGACCTCCGCCATGAGGCCGGCTGGCGCCAGGTTCACCACAAACTCCCCTGACGAGCGGATATTACGCAGGGAGTCCTTTTCGCCGACCGAGGTGAATTGGATGACGGGGGGATTCACCGAGGCCACGGTAAAGAAAGAATGCGGGGCAAGGTTATCCACGCCCTCGGGGGACCTGCTGGAAACCCAGGCGATAGGGCGCGGAACAACCACCGCCGTCAGCAGCCGGTAGAAGTCGCGTGATGACAACTCTCCGGGGTCAAAGTCATGTCTCATGATCCACCCTTGGCAGATGTACAGCTTGGGTGTTCCGCCCGAAGCGGATTGGGGGAGACCTCGTCGGACGGAACCTGAACAACGTAGCAGAGAGTTAGTACCCGAACAATTCACGCACTAACTGCTACCCTTGGGGCCCGGCATTCTCCTACCCCCCGGCGCCCTGGTAAGCCAACGCATTGCTCGCAGCAGCCGCAGCCCGCGCCACAAGGGGTCCGAGCCGAGGCACATCCGCGGGCGTAACGCGCTGGGTGGGGAAGCCCAGGCCAAGCACTCCGGCCAGGCGACCCGCATGGTCGAAGACGGGCGCGGCCACGGAACCCACGTCTTCGTTACGTTCCCCAAAGGCGGCGAAGAAGCCCTGCTCCTTGGCTTCATCGGCTTGCTTCCGGAGGACGTCGAACGAGACCGGGGTTGCGGGCGTGAAAGGACTCATCTGCGACTCGGACAACGAACTCCAGGCGTCGGGGTCATGCGCCAGGAAGATCTTGCCGGGCGCACCGGCGTGGAGCGGCATGACCATACCCACCATGAAAGGGCGGATGACTACATGGCGCGTTTCTGCGACGGCAACCACGGTGCGAAAGGCTCCGTCCCTGACGTAGAGGCAGGCGGTTTCACCGGTCTCGTCGCGCAGCTGCTGCAGGACGGGCTTGACAAGCTTGACGAGGTCCAGGCCCAGGGTGCCGGGCGCAGCCCAGCGCACCATGCCAATGCCGATGCGATACCGGTCGCCCTCGCGGTCAAGGAAACCTTCCCGGACCATGTTCTGGACAAGTCGCTGGCAGGTGCTGGAGGGAAGTCCGGTTCGCCGGATGATCTGCTGGAGGGTCGGTTCGGGCTCCGCGACGGAGAAACAGTTCAAGATCTCGGCGACCTTATGGAGCACCAAGAGAGGTGAAGAATTCGTGCCTTGTTCCGATGCCACGTAAGTCCTTTCCGCCGGAAATCCCCTTCCGCGCGGATTCCATCTTAGGCAGCCCCTACCTCTCAGTGAGTGTGACCCATTTGACACTCATGCCGACTAACCCACATTATGGGATTGCAACCCGCATAGTGGGGTTATCTGTAAGCACAACGTCGTGGAGAAAAACGTGACCATCCCTGAAGTAACCTGTGAAACCGCCGCCGAACCCAAGCGCCCCGGCGCCTCCCGCATCGGCCTGATCGTCCCCAGCTCGAACACCACCATGGAGACTGAGCTCCCCGAGCTCTTCCGCCGCCAGTCCGAAGCCACGGGACACAAATACACTTTCCACTCGGCACGGGCCGGCATGAAAAACGTCAACCGCGAAGAATTGCTGGCGATGGTGGGCAAGGCTGCTGGGTGCGCCCAGGCAGTGTCGGACGCTGACGTAGACGTGATCGCGTATGCGTGCCTCGTGGCGGTCATGGCCCAAGGGCCGGGCGCCCACACCAAATCCGAAGAAGTCATCGCCGCTGCCGCCGCAGAAAACGGTCACCCCGCACCGGTCACCAGCAGCGCCGGAGCCTTGGTTCGCACCCTGCAGGCAATGGGCGTTCGGAAGGTCGCCATGATCACTCCCTACATGAAGCCGCTAACGCAGATGGTGGTGGAGTACATCGAGGGCGCGGGCATCACTGTCCTGGATGCAACCAGCCTTGAAGTAGCCGACAACCTGGCCGTAGGCTGCCTGGATCCGCAGAACCTGCCCGGCATTGCACGAAACCTCAAGCGGGAGGGCGCGGAGGCGATTGTGCTTTCAGCATGCGTTCAGATGCCGTCGCTTCCTGCCGTTCAGGCCGTCGAGGATGAACTGGGCCTGCCTGTCATTACTGCAGCCACGGCGACTACCTTCGAAATCCTCAAGGCCCTGGGGCAAACTCCCGCCATCAAGGGGGCCGGGAGCCTCCTGTCAGGGGCACGCACCCTGACCGGCGTCACCATCTAAAGAGGACGCCGCCATGTCCCTCTCCCTCATAGCGTTTTTCATCCTCGTTGCAGCCTTTGCCGTTGGCTCGTTCACGAGGATCAACGCCGGACTCATCGCCCTCGTTGCGGCATTCGGCGTAGGCACTCTCTTGGTGGGAATGCCGGTCAAGGATGTCATCGGGCAATTTCCTGCCGGCCTGTTCTTCATCCTCGTAGGGGCCACCCTGCTGTTTGGCATCGTGCGGATTACCGGCACGATTGACCTGCTCGCCTATTGGGCGGAGCGCCTCGCCGGCGACCGCAAGGCGCTTGTTCCCATCCTGATGTTCCTGCTGACGGCCGCACTCGCCTCCGCGGGCGCTTTTACTCCGGCCGCCGTCGCCATCGTCGCCCCGGTTGCTCTGGCACTTGGACTCCGGTTCGGGATCAGCACCCTGGCCATGGGCCTGGTCATAGTCCAGGGCGCGAACGCAGGCGCCTTTTCCCCTGTAAACCCCTTCGGCGTCCTCGCCAACGTCATGCTTGATGATGCGGGCGCGTCCGACGACTCGCTGAAACTGTACATTTACTGCTTCGTCTTCAACGCCGTCCTTGCCTTCCTCGCCTACGTCCTGGTGCAGTGGTTCATGAACCGCCGCTCTGGCGGGAAGACACATAATGCAGGCAACGACGGCGGTGACTCCGCGCTTCCAGCCGTCGGGGCTTCGGTCGGCGACGCAGGGACATCACTGCTCACCAAGGCCGCTCCCGCGCCGACGCGCCAGGCGCCTGCGAAGGTCGAGGCGACCCCGATCCGGATCCTGACCTTGCTTGGCCTGGGAACGCTGCTGGTGTTGACTACTGTCCTGGGCATCGATGTTGGTGTGGCCTCCCTCATCGTGGCCCTTGTGCTGGTCTGCTTGAAGCCCGGCATCCAGAAGCCTGCGGTTGACACCATGCCTTGGTCGGCCATCATCTTGGTCACCGGCATCGTCACCTACGTGGGACTGCTCGAAGAAATGGGAGCCCTGAAGGAACTCGAGGCGGGCATTGCCGGCCTGGGTGACAGCTCCCTTGCCGCTCTGATCGCCAGCTACGTCGTCGCCGTCGTGTCCGCGTTCGCGTCCACCACCGGCACGCTGGGAGTGGTCAGCCCGATCGTCAGCCCCATTGCGATGGATCCGGCACTCTCCCCCATCGGAGTGGTCACGGCCATAGCCATCAGCTCTTCGGTGGTGGATGTCAGCCCGATGTCCACCAGCGGGGCCCTGCTCATGGCCAGCGCGCAGCCGAAGGATGAACGCGTGTTCTTCCGCGCCCTGCTTGTCTGGGCGATCGTCATGATCGGCGTTGTGCCGCTGCTTGCGTGGCTCATCTTCGTCCAGCTGGGCCTGGGCTAGTCGAACAAGCCCGCTGCGGGGCGTCCGGGACCATACGGACGCCCCGCAGCGGTTTCACCTTTAAGGGAGTTCAGCCCGCCGCAGAGACGGGACTGGCTGATACCCGGAAGCCTTCCAAAACATCCCTGCTCGCCGTCACTGCACCGAAGCCGCCGGCCACCGAGCACACGGTGTTGTTGTGGGCTGTTTCCGAATAGTCTCCGCAGCAGTCGTCCACGAGGGTGACGAGGAAGTCGAGGCAGGTCGCGTCCCGCAGCGAGGTCTCCACACAGATACTGGTTGCGGCGCCGCAAAAGAAAACCGAACTGCGCCCCAAAGAGCGCAGGAGTTCTTCCAACCCGGTGTTGACGAAGGCGCTATAGCGCGCCTTGGGAAGCACATGGTCGCGCGGCTGCGGTTCCAGCATGTAAAACTCCGCGCCCCAGGTTCCCGGCAGGCAGGACTGTGAATCGCGCGGTTCCAGGTGGCGGGCACGCCACTCTTCCGTGTCGCTCTGCGGATCGTGGAGGTTCTGCATGAAGATCACGGGGACACCGAGGTCCCGGGCTTCCTGGATGAACGGTTCCAAGCGGCCCACCGCCGCCTGCACCCGGGCAACATCTTTTCCTCGCATCCCCTGGTAGCCATCGCTATGGCAGAAGTCGTTTTGGATGTCGACGACGACGATTGCCGCCTTCGCTGCATCGAGTCGATTCACAAGAACCCCTTAGTTCGGCTTAATGGTTTGACCATACTATTGACATGCCTAAGTGATGTAAATTACGGTCCTTGAACGGGCACGAAAAGTTTTTGTCGCCTGAACAACGTGGTTCGCCTGCTCCGCCCTCTGTTGCAATGCGCCGAACCTGTTTCGCAGCTATCTGAACTAAGAGGAGCTTCATGTTTTCTTGGATCCCGGCCAGGAAGAAATCTGGTCCCCCGCGCCGACTCCCCCTTCTGGCCTCAATGGCCGCCGTGTCAGCACTGGCGCTGACAGCATGTGGCGGTGGCGCCAGCGGCACGTCCAACCCTGATGGTGGACCGGTTCAAATACGGGTCATCGAATCGAACAAGCAGGACCCCACAGAACTCGGTGCCGAAGCCGGCAACTTCATGGAGATCTGGCCTGAGTGCTCCCCCGAGGTGAAGGTTGACCTCACTGCCGGCGAAAAGGTGGCAGAGGCCCTGGCCGCCAAGAGTGCCGACATTGGTATCACATCCCCCAACCGCGTCATCGGCGCAGTGTCCCAGGGGCTCAAGGGAAAGATCATCGGCGCGTCCATGCCTGTCTGGGACCAGTACGTCGTGGTCCGGAAGGACAGCAAAGCCACCTCGTTCGCCGACCTGAAGGGCTCCACTTTCGCCATCAGCAGCTTCGGCTCCGCAGGGGACTACGCCACTCAAAAGATCGCCCGCGAGGAAGGCTGGGGTCCCAACGACTTCAAGACCGTCACCATGGGCAGCCTTGACGGCATCATGGCCGGGCTCAAGAGCGGAACAGCCGACGCGTTCCTGTGGAGCGCCCAAGCGGCCTTCGGCTTGGAGATCGAAGGCTCCGCCAAAGTACTGGGCAGCGTGAAGGATCTTGTGGGCCCGAACGCCATGACAGTGGTCTTCGCTACCGATGAAATCATCGAGAAGCACCCCGCAGCCGTAAAGTCCTTCGCGGAGTGCTACTACAAGGCCACCGAGGCCATGATGGACGACTCCGCCCTGGCCACCAAGATGTTGGTCGAGGACTGGGGCATGAGCCCCGAGCTGGCGGCCAGGATCATCGAACATGAAATTCCGCTGAGCTCGCGGGACGGCGAATTGACCCCGGAGCAGCTGCAGGGGCTCCTGGAAGCTACGCAGTTCACCATCAAGTCCGCCAAGTCGCTCACGATCGACGATGTCAAGGGCATGTACAAGCATTGGAAGAGCCTGTGATGACGGCCCCCCAAGGTGCATGGAGCTGAACCGATGCAGACCAAACTTTCAGCACCTCCCCGCCCGCAAATTCGGATGTCCGCCCCCAAGCTGCTCCGAAACTCCAACGTAAAGGTCCAGGCACGCTTTGGCAGGGTGGCCGTCATTGCCGCCGTGATCGTCGTTTGGGAAGTCCTCACCCGGCTCGGCCTGATCGACGTCGACTTCGTATCCACTCCGCTGGCCGTCGCCGTCGCCTTCGTCGAGATGCTGGGCACCCGCGAAGTCATGACGGCGTTGGGCAGCACGGGTGGAAACATCCTCATGGCCTTCGTCATCGGCACAGCCGTGGGCATCGTCGTCGGAACCGTAATGGGCCTTTCCAAGACTCTTTGGCAGGCCTACTCGGCCCCGCTGCTGTTCCTGATGTCCACACCGAAGTCCATCTTCCTGCCCATCTTCATCCTCCTGTGCGGCATCGGTTCCACGTCCGCCGTCGTTTTTGGGGCGTTCGAGGCGGCAGTATTCGTCACCATCAACGTGGCCGCAGGCATGGCGCTCGTCGAGGAACGCCACATGAAAGTGGCACGCGCCTTCAAGGCCTCCTGGGGGCAGACCATCCTCACCGTCGTACTCCCTTCCGCCCTGCCGGGTATCTTCACGGCGTTGTGGTTCGGCATCCGCCACGCCTTCATCGGGGTCCTGATCGCAGAACTGTGGGCTTCCTCGGACGGAGTGGGTGGATTGATCCGCGTCTACGCCGAACAGCTGCATACGGACAAGACCCTTGCCTTGATGCTGGCAGTCACCATCCTCGCAGTCGTTGCGGGGACCATCTGGAATCACTTAGAAACACGGCTGACCAAGTGGCGGCAGACCTCCGCCTCCGGGGCCGCTACAACCACCGCGACAAGTTAGGTAAACAGCAATGCGAATGTCCATCAATGATGTTTCAGTCACGTTCACGCGTGCCGGAACGACGGTCGAAGCACTCAAAGATATTAACTTGTCGCTGCACGAAGGAGAATTCGTTGCCCTTCTTGGTCCCAGCGGCTGCGGCAAGTCCACGCTGCTGACCTGCATGGGAGGGCTCATGACTCCCACGAAGGGCCAGATTCTGGTGGGCGACTCAGTGGTGAAGGAGCCGGACCCCCGCCGGGCTGCCTTCGTCTTCCAGGACTACTCCCTGCTGCCGTGGAAAAACATCCTGGACAACGTCGGCGTCGGACTGCGGTTCGCCGGAGTCAGCAAGCAGGAACGCCACCAACGCAGCCAGGAACTGCTGGACATGATGGGCCTGTCACAGTGGGCCGATTCCCACCCCGGCCAGCTGTCCGGTGGTATGCAGCAACGTGTCGCGGTGGCCAGGGCCTTGGCGATGGACCCGTCGATCCTGCTGATGGACGAGCCCTTCGGTGCACTGGACGAGCAGACCCGTCGTTCCCTGGGCGAGAGCATCTCCACAGTCCTGACGGAAAACAAGCAGACGGTTGTCTTGGTGACCCACAGCCTCGACGAGGCCATTTACTGGGCAGACCGTGTCATCGTCATGTCCGCGCGTCCGGGCAAGGTCATGGCCGAAGTCAAGATCGAACAGATGCGTCCGCGCCCGCTCGATTTCATTGCCACGGAGGAGTTCGCGCAGCTGCGCTCGCGGCTCTTCCTGATGCTGAACGAAGCCATGGGCAACGGCCCCCACGCCAACCCTTTGGAAAAGCAGAGAGCATAGGGAAATCCATGAAGCAACACAAAAATTCCCCGCTGGTATGGCCCCTCCGGGCGCTCGGGCTTGGTGCTTTGGTTGGTATCTGGGCTTACGGGAACGGTCCCGGCGGGATCTCCCCGCTGGTTCTGCCCACCATCCCCAGGGTCATGGAAGCCCTCGGTGAAGCGCTTGCGCAGCCGGCGACCTACGAGGCCGCGTTCATCACGTTCGGTGAAATCCTGGCTGCTTTCGTCATCGCCTCGGTGCTCGGCCTCGCAGCGGGCTTCTGGGCAGCGAGGACACCAGTCCGGACGCAGGTCTTCCAGTCAATTTTCGTCTGGGGCTACCTCGCTCCGCTGATCCTCTTCTACCCCCTCTTCATCCTGTCCTTCGGCACGGGCGTGGGGTCCAAGATCGGTTACGGGGCAGTCAGCGCATTCTTCCCGATCGCCTACAACTCGCTGCGGGCCTTCGCTACGGTGAAGCCCACCATGCTGACGGTGGCCAGGGCGTTCGGAGCCAGCTCGTTCCAGACCGACTTCCTTATTAAGTTGCCGAGTGCGTTGCCGCTGACCAGTTCCGGCGTTCGCATTGGTGCGGGTGCGTCAATGATCACCGTCATCTTCGCCGAGATGTTGGCCTCCACCGCGGGGCTTGGTTATCAACTCGCGTTGAACAGCCAGACCTTTGCAGCTCCCCAAGCGTTCGCCATGATCATCCTGCTCATGGTCTTGGTTGGCGTGCTGCAGGGACTGGTCAATATCTTGCTGACGCCCAAGTCCGAACGGGGCAAATCCCTCAACGCCGCCCACTAAAGCAAAGCGCACCATGACCGAAACCCAAGTCCAGCCCACCCAACGCACGACGGCGGGGACAGCAGCCCGATGGATCATCCTCTTCTCCGTCACCACAGGCACCTTCATGGCCAATGTGGATGCCACAGCCGTAGTGGTGGCATTGCCGATGATGGCCAAAGAATTCGGGGTCGACATCGACTCCCTCCAATGGGTGTTATCAGCCTACTTGCTGACCATCACGGCGGTGGTTCCGTTCCTTGGCAAATTGTCGGACGCCATTGGCGGAAAGAGGATCCTCAGCATTGGCCTGCTGACCTTCATCGTTGCCTCGCTCGCAGTGGGACTGGCTCCGGCCCTTCCGGTCATGATTGCGTTCCGTGTGCTCCAAGGGATCGGAGCGGGCATGTTCATGGCGACCATCACGCCCTTGGCCCTGGCGACCTTTCCTGTGGGCCAGCGGGGCCGGATCCTGGGGATTATCGGAAGCACGGTGGCCGCGGGGACGCTTCTGGGGCCTGCCTTGGGCGGCGTCCTTACGGGGGCGTTCGGCTGGCGCTCGATTTTCCTGATCAATGTCCCTGTTGGCCTGATCGGTGCGATCGGCGTCATGGCCTTGGTCCCAAAGGACTCGAAGAAGGGGGCCAGGACTCCCCGACTGGATGTCCCCGGCTTTACGTTGTTCATCATGTTCTCGTCCAGCCTGCTGCTCGGGCTGGGCTTCGCACCCCGACTCGGTTGGTCGCATGTGGTAGTCCTTGGACTGTTGGGAACGGCGGTTGTGACCTGCGGGCTTTTTGTCTTGCGTGAGCTCAAGACCGCCGTTCCCCTCATCAACCTCCGTCACTTCCGAAGGCGTGTCTATGGCTGGGGAACACTGGCAGCATTCCTTTCCTACGTACTCCTGCTGTTTCCCGCTTTCCTGTTTCCCCTGTACATGCACGAGGTACTGGGGTTGTCGATCGGCCTGACAGGCTTGATGTTGACGTGCCAGGCAGTTGCCATGCTTTTGGTTTCACCCCTTTCCGGCTGGTGGAGCGACCGCGTCGGTTCCCGGCGTCCTGCCCTCGTGGCCTTGTCCGTCATGATTGCCACGTTTGTTGGCGCCTCGTTCCTCAGGGAGTCTTCGCCGACTTGGTTGGTTGCCGCCTTGCTGGCACTCATCGGCGCGAGCGTCGGACTCTTCAGCTCACCGAACAGCTCGGCCGTGATGGGTGACCTGGGGCAGGACCAGGCCGGAGTAGCCAACGGCACGATCGCTACCCTTCGGAACCTGGGGAGGGCCATCGGCGTGACGCTCACCGTGTTGCTGTACCAGCTGTTCGCCGGATCCCCCGCAACAGCCGGGATTTCTCCCGGTCATTTCCTTGCCGGCTTCCAAGGCGTCCTGCTGGTCGGCGCGGGGCTTGCCGCCGTCGCCTTCCTTGCAGTGCTGCTGATGTACGGCAGGCGAGGTCGCACCACAAAAGAAATGTAAGCCCACATTCGCTCCAACAACCATTTAGAGGAGTTTTATGCTTATGGGAAATTTTGCCCGCCCCGCCATCACGAGGAGCCTCCGGACAGCTGCCGCGGGCGCAGCCTTCATACTGCTTCTCAGCGGCTGTGGTGGTTCCGCGGGCGCTGACGACGCGGAGACCAATGAGATCCGCGTCATTCAGTCCAACAAGCACGATCCCACGGAACTCGGCGCGGAAGCCGGGGACTTCCTCGATATTTGGCCTAGCTGCGATCCACAGATGAAAGTCAGCGTCACCTCGGGCGAAAAGACAGCAGAAGCCGTAGCGGCAGGCAGCGCAGACATCGGGATCACGTCCCCCAACCGGGTCATCGGCGCCATTTCCCAGGGGCTGGACGCGTCGATTATCGGCGCTTCAATGTCGGTATTCGACGAATACCTCGTCGTCAGGCCGGACAGCACCGCCAAATCCTTCGCCGACCTGAAGGGCAAGACTTTTGCGATCAGTAGTTTCGGCTCGGCAGGTGACTACGCCACCCAAAAGCTCGCCCAGCAAGCAGGATGGGCTGACACCGACTTCAAAAAGGTAACCATGGGGAGCCTGGACGGCATCCAGGCCGGACTGAAAAGCGGAACCGTGGACGCATTCCTCTGGGGCGGACACGCCGCTTTCGGTCTCGAGCAGGCCGGCAGCGCCAAAGTCCTGGAGAACGTGCGCGAACTCATCGGGCCAAACGCCATGACGGTGGTCTTCGCGAGCAACAAGATCATCAAAGAGCGCCCTGAAGACGTCAAGGCCTTTGCCGAGTGCTACTACAAAGCTTCCGGCCGGATCATGGATGACGAAAGTCTGGCCACGAAGATGATGGTGGACGACTGGGGAATGGACCCCAAGCTGGCGGCGCGGATCATTAAAGAGGAGATCCCCATGAGCTCCCGGGACGGGAAGCTCACGGAGGACCAGCTGAAAGGGATTCTCGAAGCCACCCACTTCACCATCAAGTCGGCCGCTTCCTTGACGCTCGATGACGTCAAGAAAATCTACAAGCCCTGGCAGGAGCTGTGACGGACCCCCGCCTGGAGGCGAACCATGTCCAAACCCGCGAAAGGACAAGCATTGGCTGAATTCTTCGGCTCCATCACCGCTGCGGCAGTCCAGGCCTCCCCCGTATTCCTCGACCTCCAAAAGAGCACCACAAAGGCCTGCGAACTTATCCGGGAGGCTGGTTCAAACGGGGCGAAATTCATCGTCTTTCCCGAAGGCTTCCTGCCCGGCCACCCTACGTGGTTCCACTTCCAACCGGTCAGCAGCCCCATCTCAAACGAACTGAACCTGAGGCTGTTCAAGAACGCCATCAGAGTGCCGGGGCCGGAGGGCGACGCAATCGCCGAGGCGGCCAGGGACGCAGAAGCCTACGTGGTAATGGGAGTATGTGAACGGGCCTCAAACGCACCGGGATCCCTCATTAACTCCCAACTCTTTTTCGGCCCCGACGGACAGTTCCTGGGCAAGCACCAAAAACTTCAGCCAACCGCCGGTGAACGCATAGTGCACTGGGGAGGATGGGGGGACACTCTTGGGCCTTTCCAAACCGAATTCGGACCCGCCAGCGCCCTGGTCTGCGGCGAGAATTCCAACCCCCTGGAAATCTTTGCCCTGACCGCCGCCGGAACCAGACTGCACGGAATGAGCTGGCCACCGCATTTCCGTTCGGCTGCGGACGGGACTTCACTCATGCCGCAGACTTCGCTGCTGGCGGCACAGAATTTCGCGCTGATGTCCAAAGCCTTCGTTATCAGCGCTTGCGGCATTGCCCACCCGGGCTATGCGGAAGACCTGGGGTTGACAGCGGAGGCCGCAGAAAGAATCTCATCAGGAGCGGGCCAGGGAGGCTCGGCCATCATCGGTCCCGACACCCGGATCCTTGCCGGCCCCCTCGACGGCACTACGGAAGGGATTCTCTATGCGGAGCTGGACTTCGACCAGTGGGCCCGCCAGAAGATCGCGCAGGACTTCGCCGGGCACTACAACCGCAATGACATCTTCCAGCTGAGGGTCAACCGCAAGCCCCCCACGAATTACGTCACCGCGGATAACACCGCGACGGTGGAGCAGTTCACGGAACGGTTGGAGCCCGTTGAAGAAAATGCGACGAACGACGCCTTCGTGCCGGAACTGATCAAACCCTGATACACCGCTTCATCAAGAGAACAATCCAGCCAAGGCCTGACTCCGCGTCGGGCCTTGGCTGTTGTCTGACGGGGCTTCATCCACGACTCCCGGGCCAACTCCCGAATTTTCATGGACGCCTCATTGACACCACGAGTTGCGGAACGGCATTATGGTTAGACCATTAGTAGGAGGATCCAATGGTCAAGATTTCTTATGTCAGCGCCGAGGGCGCAATCGATGTTGTGGACGCCGAGGTCGGCGACTCGGTGATGTCAGCGGCTCTCCGCAACGGGGTGTCAGGCATCATCGGCGAGTGCGGCGGGAACAACTCCTGCGCCACGTGCCACGTGTGGGTCCGTGAGGAGTTCCTGGATGCAGTGGGCACTCCAGGCGAGATCGAGGCGGACCTCATCGACATGGGCGTCTCTGAGCCGCGGGACTGCAGCCGCCTTGGATGCCAGATCGTTCTCGAAGACAAGCTCGACGGCCTGGTCGTCGACCTTCCCCCAACCCAGCCCTAATTATCACGTCCGGCATTGGCACAGCCCATGACCGGACACCGGTTTTCAACTCCGCTCAGGACGAAAGGATCCTTCGCATGCTGCGTACGGACATCAACGAATTGTTGGCCCAAACAGGTCCGGGAACTCCCATGGGTGACCTCTTCCGCCGTTACTGGCAGCCGGTGCTGCTGGCCGAAGAACTCCCCGAAAACGACTGCCCCCCGGTCCGCGTCAAGGTGCTGTCTGAGCGCCTTATCGCCTTCCGCGATTCCGAGGGCCGCTACGGACTGATGGACGAGTTCTGCGCCCACCGCGGCGTCTCGCTGTGGTTCGGCCGCAACGAGGAAAACGGCCTCCGCTGCCCCTACCACGGCTGGAAGTACGACGTCACCGGCCAGGCCGTGGAGGTCCCCAGCGAGCCGGCCACGAGCAACTTCTGCGCCAACGTCAAGCTCAAGGCCTACCCGATGGTCAAGCGCGGGGACGTATTGTTCGCCTACCTGGGCGACCCCGCCGCCCAGCCGCCGTTGCCGGAGTGGGAAGCGTACACCGTTCCGGACGGCCAGGTCTTCACCTCCAAGCGCCTCCAGGAGTGCAACTGGCTGCAGGCCCTTGAGGGCGGCATCGACTCAAGCCACGTCACCTTCCTGCACGGCGGCAATCTCGAAAGCGACCCGCTGTTCAAGGGATCCAAGGGCAATGAGTACAACAAGGGCGATTTGAAGCCGTTCTTCGAAGTGGTGGACTACGAAGGCGGTTTGCTGATCGGCGCCCGCCGCAACGCCGAGGAAGGCAAGTACTACTGGCGCGTAACGCCATGGGTGCTGCCGAACTTCACCATGGTGCCGCCGCGTGGAGACCACCCGGTCCATGGCCACTTCTGGGTCCCCATCGACGACGAGAACTGCTGGGCCTACAGCTTCGACTACCACCCCACCCGGCAGCTCACGGAAGCCGAAGTCGCTGCGATGCGCGCCGGCAAGGGCGTTCACAGCGCAAACGACGCGTCCTACCGCCCACTGGCGAACAAGGACAACGACTACCTGATGGACCGCGAGTCCCAGAAACGCGGCGAGAACTACTCCGGCATCGAGGGAATCGCTCTTCAGGACTCCTCGCTCCAGGAATCGATGGGCCCGCTCGTCGATCGGACCAAGGAACGCCTGGTGGCCACCGACGCCGGCATCATCAAGGCCCGGCAGAAGCTCTACAAGGCCGTAAAAGCACTGCAGGACGGCGTTGAACCCACCGGGAACAGGCCCAGCGACCAGAAGGTCCGTTCGGTGGCGATCGTGCTCCCCGCCGACCAAGCCTTCGTTGAGGGCATCGGCGAAGCCATGATCGCTGAACCGGCCAAGCCGCACACCTCGGTCTGAGCCATGTCCGATCACGATCACGAACACTCAAGCGTTCCACGTTCAGTGCCCGCGGGTCCGAGTTCATGCGCCCGGGCGGCCACCACCAAGGAAGCGGCCTTTCGGATTGACTACCCGCTGTCGGCCGCACGGAACACCCGCGTTGTCGCCTTCGACCACGAAGCCGAGCGCATCATCCGTTCCGCGGCCTTGCTCGACTGGGGCCAGGCCCGCTTCTTCTCCGTTGCCGACCCCGGCGGGGTGCTGTCCGAAATCGGCGCCTCGGATGTGTCCTTGGAAGAGGTCATGACCGACACCAACACGGTGATCATGGTCTCCACATCCGGGGAGAACGGGGCGGCGGTTGCCGCCGTCGGAAGCCTCGCCCGTGAGCGGGGCATCATGACGGCGGGCCTGGTTGTGACGCCCGGTGCGCTCACCAGCGATGCGCTCTTCCACCTCCGGCCCCACGCCAGGATCCTGCTGGTCCCGGCCGAAGAAGATGACCTGATTGAGCTGCTGAGGGCTACGCGCGCATGAGCACCATGACCATTCCCAAGCTTCAGGAGATGAAGAGGGACGGCAAGAAGAGTGCCTGCATCGTCGCCTGGGACTACCAGATGGCGCGGATCGCGGACCGTGCCGGTGCGGACATCGTCTCAGTAGGCGATTCCGTGGGCGTCAATCTCTGGGGGCACTCCCATCCGCTGGAGATCACCATGGACGAAATCCTGGTGGCAGCGAAAGCGGTCCGACGTGGTGTGGAATCCGCCCTCCTCAGTTGCGACTTCCCGTTCGGCCCCCTCCAGGAGGGGGCCAAGGGAGCAGTCGGCGCGGCTATCCGCTTGGCGAAGGAAGCAGGCGTTGACATGGTGAAGCTCGACGGCGCCGCGGACTTCCCCGAAGCAGTGGAGGCGGTCACCCGTGCCGGCGTTCCCGTCTTCGCGCAGTTCGGCATCACGCCGCAAACAGCCCTTAAGTACGGTGTGGCGTATTCGCAGGCCGAAGGGGCGGTGGTTCCGGACGAAATGGTGGAACAGTTCGTCACCGAAGCCAAGCGGCTCGAATCCGCCGGCGCCGTCGCCCTCAACTTCACCAACTCGGGTCCCGTGGTGGGTCCGGCGGTGGTGGACGCCGTTTCCATCCCGGTGCTGGGCGGTTTCGGCGGCGGGCCGTGGCTGGACGGTCGGATCAGGATGTCGACGGCGGCAGTCGGCTACAGCGCCAAGTGGATTGATGCTGAACCCACTACCTATGCCAATGTAGGGCGCATCGCGTATGACGCCCTGACCGAGTGCATTGCAGATATCCGCGGGGGACAGCATCTCCGCGGCCAAGGTTAGGAGGCTTGTTATGCCCGTCGTCGAAATTGACGGAATCCCCACGCGTTACGAAACCGTGGGCGACGGCCCTCCGTTGCTCATGTTCAGCCCGGGCGGATTCGACTCCACCTTGGAAAACTGGCTCACCTTCGGCAGGTACCGGGAGCTCGGTTTCGTTGATGCCTTCAAGGGCAGCTACACGTGCATCGTCTTCGACCGCCGTGAATCCGGGCAGTCCGGCGGGCGCCTGGAGCGCCTTACGTGGGATCGCTACGTGACCCAGGCGCTCGGGCTGATCGACCACCTCGGCTACGAGGCCGTCCATACGATGGGTGGTTGCGTCGGGTGCTCCACTGCGGCGGCCTTGGCCATCCGGCACCCGGACCGCGTGCGGAGCATGGTCCTGTTCTCCCCCGCTGGCGGGCCGCAGTACCGGATGGCCCAGCACCGCCGCTTCGGCCAGCATCTTGCCTTCGCCCTGGAACATGGGATGGGTGCCGTCGTCGAACTCGCCCGATCCAGCATGGTGGGCTTCAGCAAGGACCCGCGCCTGGGTCCGTGGGCGGGGCCGCTGCGCGGCAACGACGGGTTCGCGGCAGCCTATGCGGCCATGGACGTGAAGCAGTACGAGCTGATGGTCACCGGTTCCGTGCGGGGCCTGTTCGACCGGGACACGGTGCCGGGCGTCGAGGCCGAGGACCTGATGACCCTCCAGGTGCCGGGGCTGATTGTTCCCGGACAGGACAGCTCGCATGCGCCGTCGGCGGCGCGCTACCTCGAGGAATGCCTGCCGGTTCACGAATACTGGGATGTTCCGGTGGCCGAACAAACCCGGAGTACCGCCCCCGCCCGGATCCTGGCGTTCCTCGAGCAACACTGATGTCCAACCTGGTGCTGCTGCGCCATGGTGAGAGCACGGCGAATGCCGAGGATGTATTCGCCGGCTGGCTCGATGTTCCCCTCACCGCGCGCGGACGCGCGGAGGCCCGGCGGGCTGCGGCGGAGCTCGCCGGGCTCGCACCCGACGCAGTACACACCTCCGTCCTCAGCCGGGCCGTGGAAACGGCCCGGCTGCTGGTCGAAGAAGCCCGCTGGCCGCTCTCACCGAGCGCGTATTGGCGGCTGAATGAACGTCATTACGGCGCCCTGCAGGGCTTGGCCAAAGCTGACGCGAGGGTGCGTTTTGGCGAGGCCGAAGTGCAGTCCTGGCGCCGCGGCATCGACGGCCGTCCTCCCAAGACGGACGACGCCGCCTTGTCCGCCCAGCGGGCCGATCCCCGGTACGCTGCGTACCCCGAAGCGGCGGCTATCTCCGCTGAGAGCCTGGCGGATGTGGCGGTACGCATGGCGCCGTACTGGCGGCACATCCTCGCTCCCGAACTGCGCAGGGGCCGGACCGTGGTGGTGGTGAGCCACGGAAATGCCTTGCGCGCGCTGATGCATCTGTCCACCGGCGTGCCCCTGGAAGAAGCCACCCAACGCGAACTGCGCACGGCAGCCCCTGTGGCTGTCCGTGCGCAGTTGGACCCGCGGATGGAGAACGTTTAGCCCGTGAGGCCGCGGACCGGCTCGGCGAAGAGTTGGTCCAGTTTCACTTTCCTGGTCAGGATGTGCTGCCGGCTTGCTTGTTCCATGAGGTCCTCCAGGACTTCACGGTTGGGATCCACGCCGTACGGGAGGGGATCGTCCCAGCCGGTTGCATCCAGTACTTGGAGGTGGAGCCGATCGGCGGAGTCGGGTTCGGCCAGCGCCCCGGCCTTCAGGTCCGCAAGGTACTGCCGCTTGGATTCGGCGAAGGCTTCGAAGACGGCGACGGCAGCATCCGGGTGCGCTTCCAGGATCTCGTCCCGAATGACCACCAGGTGGTTGATCGGATAGAGACCTGTTGTCTGCAGGGCCGCGATTGCGGCTTGGTCTGCGTCGGGGATGAGTGTGACCAAGTCCGGGGAGCCGGGCTTGACGCCGATCGCGGCGTCGAGTTCGCCGTCGAGCACCATCTGTTCCAGCGTCCTGCCGGACGGCGCGGAAATAACGTTCGACGGCGGCACGTAGTTTTGGACGTGTTCGTCACCGGAGAGGACCCACGTCACTGAGTCCAGATCAAGGCCGTACTGGTTGGCCATGATGGCGCGGGCCCAGACGCCGGTGGTTACCGTGTACCCGCGGTTCACACCGACGCGTTTGCCGGCAAGCTGTCCGGGGTGGGTGAGGCCCGAGTCGCGTCGGACCACAATCGCGTTGTGATGGAATCCCCGCACCAGGAAGATCGGGAGCGCGGTGAACTTCACGCCGTGTTCCTTGGCCGTCAGGTAGGTCGTTAACGCCATTTCGCTGACGTCATAGGCCAGTTCGCGGACCATCCGGCGAAATCCCTGAACGAGGACCGGCATTTCCTGAAACTCCAGAGGGAATCCTTCAGGCACAACGGTTCCGTCCTTGAGGCGGCGGTTGTTCCCTTGGGTCCTGCTGAGGGCTGACAGTTGAACGGGCACGGCGGCTCCTCTTTCTATGGCAAGCATGGATACCTGCATGGTAGATTGGTCTAACCATTTTGCCAAGGCTTAGCAGCCGTGCTCAAAGGGAGCCAAAGATGTCTGAGAAGGTGCTGGCGGCGGTTCGGGTTGCCCCGGGAACCACCGCAATGCGCGAGTTTGACCGGCCGAAGATCGACGATGAGTCGGCCCTGTTGAAAATTGAGGTTGCAGGTATCTGCGGCACTGATGTGAAGCTGTATTCCAATCCGCCATCGACTGCGGCCACCCAGGGTCCTGTGATCATGGGGCACGAGAATGTCGGCATCATTGTGGAGGCCGGCGAAAAATTCAAGAAGCGCCAGGGACTCGAAGAAGGTGACCGGGTGTTCGTGGAACACTATGTCGCCTGCTTCAGCTGCGAGTGGTGCCGCATTGGCGAGTACCGCCACTGCGAGGCCACCGACTGGCGAACCAACCCGGATGCGCGCCGCTTCGGTTACACCTCGGCCGACTTCCCCGGCATGCTGTGGGGCGGTTTTTCACAGTACATGTACCTGCCGTGGAACGCGGTACTTCACAAGATCCCGGACACCATCACAGCGGAGGAAGCCGGCTTGGTCATGCCCCTCTCCAACGGCATTGAGTGGGCTCTGCTGACGGCGGGAATCGGGTACAACGACACCGTGCTGATCCAAGGGCCGGGCCAGCAGGGCCTGGCGCAACTCGTCGCGGCCAAGACAGCCGGCGCCGCGCAGGTGATCGTTTCCGGGACCACGCGGGACAAGGCGCGCTTTGAGCTTGCCAAGGAGCTGGGCGCCGACGACGTCGTCGACGTCCTCACCGAGGATCCCCGCGAGAAGATCATGGACCTCACCAACGGACGCGGCCTGGACTACGTCCTGGACTGCACGTCCCGCGCGGGCACCGCACCGGTGCTGCTTGGCGTTGACGTCCTCAAGCGCCGGGAAGGCACCCTGCTCATCCAGGGTGAACTGGCCGCCTTCCCCGAGTTCCCGGTGAAGAAAATTACCGAGAAGGCGATCACCATCAAGTCCGCCCGGGGCCACTCCTTCAACGCCTGCGAACTCGCCGTGAGCCAGCTCGCTTCACGGCGCTTCCCCTTGGAGAAACTGGCTACCCACCGTTACGGCATCGACCAGGTGGACCATGCCATCCGCGTCCTAGCCGGTGAAACCGATGAGGATGCCATTCACGTGTCCATGATGCCCGACCTGGTGGGCCAGCCCGGCGGAGCGGTGCGCTGATGGCCGGGCTCGTTGTCACCAACCCGCCACGCGCCGAACGCGCCGTCGTGGACGCTTTAGCCGGCTACGGCGTAGCCACCGTCCACGAGGCCCAGGGCCGCGAAGGACTGCTGGGCTCGCACATCAACCCCGTGCAGACGGGAGCCCGGATTGCCGGCAATGCCGTCACCGTCACGGTCACCCCGGGCGATAACACCACCATCGGCGTCGCGGTCGAGCAGTGCGGCGACGGTGATGTGCTGGTGGTGGCACCCACCGCCCCGTGCGACATGGGCTACTTCGGAGATCTCCTTGCCACCTCGCTCAAAGCGCGCGGGGTCCGCGGCCTGGTCATCGAAGCAGGAGTACGCGATGTGGCCGACCTTCAAGAGATCGGCTTCCCGGTGTGGTCCAAGGCGGTTTCGGCGGAGGGAACCGGCAAGGGAAGCTTGGGCGACGTCAACGTACCCATCTCGATCGCCGGCCGGATCGTCCATCCGGGTGATGTGGTGGTTGCCGATGATGACGGGGTTGTGGTGGTACCACGCCGGCAGGCCGCCCGCGTCCTTGCCGCCTCGAAGGCCCGCGAGGAAAAAGAAGCCAAAGCTCGCTCGCGTTATCAAGCCGGCGAGATTGCCTTGGATGTCAACGATATGCGTCCGCTGCTTGAAAAGGCCGGCATTCGCTACATCTCCTTCGAGGACTGGACACAGGAGGCCCGCAAGTGATTATCGATATCCATGGCCACTACACCACGGAACCTGCCCAGCTGTTCGCCTTCCGCAAGGCCCAGCTCAACGGAGAGAACGCCGTCCTCGCTCCCATTGGTGACGACGAGCTCCGCGAAAGTGTGGAACCCAACCAGTTGCGCGTCCTTCGTGAGCGCGGCGGCGACCTCATGGTCCTCTCCCCCCGGGCCTCCGGCATGGAACACCACGTCCCGCACGCAGTTACAGCCAACGCCTGGGCACGGGTCTCGAACGACCTCGTTCACCGCGTGAGCGAGCTGTACCCGGAGCACTTCGCCCCCGTGGCCCAATTGCCCCAGACACCTGACGGCAACTTCGCCGGAGTTATCGCGGAGTTGCGGCGCACGGTGACCGAACTTGGATTTGTGGGTGCGAACCTCAATCCGGACCCGTCAGGAACCTGGGCTGGAAAGCCACTGACTGACGAGTCCTGGTTCGGGCTCTACGAGGTGATTCAGGAACTCGACATCCCTGTGATGATCCACGTGTCTACTGCCTGCAATCCGAACTTCCACACCCTCGGCGCGCATTATCTGAACGCGGATACCAGCGTCTTCATGCAGCTCCTGCAATCGGATCTCTTCCAGCGCTTTCCCGGGCTGCGTTTTGTGATTCCGCACGGTGGAGGCGCCGTTCCCTACCACTGGGGCAGGTACCGGGGCCTTTCCATGCGCAACGGCTGGCAGGACCCGTCAGAGCTGCTGGCCAACGTCTATTTCGACACGGCCGTGTACCACCAGCCCGGAATAGACCTGCTGACACGGGTAATTCCGGCCGGCAACATCCTCTTTGCCTCGGAAATGCTCGGGGCGGTACGTGGCGCGGATCCAGACAGCGGCGTGGAGTGGGACCACACCCTGGTTTATGTGAAGAACGCGGGCCTTTCCCCGGAGGATGAACTCCGGATCCTGCGGGAGAACGCCGTCGGGGTCTATCCGGGCCTGGCCGCGCGCATTGCGGCCAGGCGCTGAGCAACAGCGTGCAGAAAAGTGCCCCTCACCTCCACGGAGGTGAGGGGCACTTTTGCGTTCCCTGCTGCTTGGCTTGGCTTAGACCGTGACGGCGGCCGCAAGGTCCCTGAGCGGGACGTTGGTGTCCCCTGCGAGTTCAGCCGGGATGCTGCCGCCGGTCCCCAGGAGCTTGCGCACCGCCATGTAGTCGCGGGGCGCATTGATAGCGTCGATCGCGATCAGCCGACCGGCGGCGTAGTAGAGGACTGAGAACTGTTCCTCATCCGGTTCACCACGGACCACCACGTGGTCGTAGCCATTGGAGAGTCCCGCAATCTGCAGCTTCAGGTCGGCTTGGTCCGACCAGAACCACGGCACAGCCGCCGGCCCCTGCGGGCGTCCCACGAGCGTGGCGGCAGCGATTTGCGCCTGGGCTACGGCGTTCTGGACCGACTCGATGCGGTAGCGGCCCTCACCGGTGAGGGGATGCGGGAGCGTGGTGCAGTCACCGGCGGCCACGATGTTCGGATTGCTGGTGCGGGCCAGTGCGTCCACAACGATTCCACGATCGATTTCAAGGCCCAGACCTGCCGCCAGGTCCGTATTGGCCACGAGCCCAACGCCAACCAGTACGACGTCGGCCGGCAGCACCGTGCCATCGCCAAGCCGGACTCCGGTGACCCTGTTCTGATCGTTCCCCTCGATAGCCTCGATCGCTGCGGACAGGAGCACCTGGGTGCCGCGCCGCCGGTGCGCTGCCAAGTAAAACGCCGAGACCTCCGGAGCCACCGCGCGGCCCAAGAGCCGGTCAGCGACGTCGACGACGGTCACGTCCTTGCCTGCGGCCCTCGCGGCCGCAGCCGCTTCCAAACCAATGAAGCCGCCTCCGATGACCACAACGTTGAATGCCGCGTCAAGGCGGCGCCGGAGATCGTCTGCCTGCGTCATATCGCGCAGGACGCAGACGCCGTCGAGGTCTGCGCCCGGAATAGCGAGACGCCGCGGCGAGCCGCCCACAGCAAGAGCGAGCCGGCCGAACGGAATTTTCTCGCCGGTGCTGGTTATGGCCGCACCGCTCCCCGAAGAGGGGCCGTCCAGCTCGAGGTGCTGGATGTGGGTGGACAAGCGAAGCTCAATGCCCTTCCCCGCATACCAATCGGGGGATCGGAAGCTGAGGGACTCGGCCGTGGCCTTGCCGGTCAGGTAGGCCTTGGACAATGGCGGGCGCTGGTAAGGTGCAACGTCCTCGTTGCCGACCAGGACGATGGGATCGGTGTCGCCGAATTCGCGCAACGACGAGGCAATCTGCAGGCCGGCTTGGCTGGCGCCGACTATAAGGGTTCCGCTGACGGAGTTGGTCATGTTGATCCTCCATTGGTTAGACCATTATACCGTAGCGCGGGCGCGCCGATATTGCGAGTGGGAGGCGCTGCTTTAAAGGAAAAAGTTTGTGGGACTACGGCGTACGAAGTCGCAGCTGACCGGCGCGGTTTGAGGGCGCGATTCAGAGGGCAAGCAGTTGCTTGCGGACGGTCGATTGCCGCGTGCCCCCACGAAGAAAAGCCGAGACCGACTGGCCTTTGCAGGCACACCAACGCGGGGCCGGGAGCTGACCCGCGTTGCCTACGAGTTTGGCAGGACGCGGGCGGCCGTCCGGTTGAGGTGCTCCGTCATGAGCTTCCGGGCACCCTCAACATCGCGCGCCTGAATGGCCTCGGCCAGCTTGCGGTGCTCCGCGATGCCTTGCTCACCCATGGGCGCAGCAGTGTGCGACTCCTCGAGCGACATCCGCAATGGGCCGTTGAAGCTCTGCATCAGCATCTCTACCGCCGGATTGTGAGTGCATTGCGCAATACGGGTATGGAACGCAGCGGAAAGCTCAACGTTGTACTTGCCGGCCTTAAGCGCCGCTTCAGCTTCTTCGACCATTGCAAAAAGAGCTGCAATGTCTCCCTCGGTGGCACGCTCAACCGCCAAAGGCAGGGTGCCAAGCTCGACGATGAAGCGCGCCTCGGTCACGTCATGGGCCGTGGCCGGCGCCAGCGAGAGCAGATCAGCCAGGCCAACCCCCAAGCGCTCGGCTGACGGCGTGGTGAGGAATGCGCCACCGTGGGAGCCGACACGGATAGTCAACAACCCGTTCGTCTCCAGCACCCGTAATGCCTCGCGGACAGTTACGCGGCTGACGTTAAAACGCTGGCACAGTTCGCGTTCGCTGGGGAGCCGGTCACCGGGCTGCAACTTACCGGCCCGGATGAGCACCTTGATCTGGTCAACAATGACCTGCGAGGCCCGGTCAACGTTGACAGGGAGGAAAAGATCCTCGGTGCTGGTAGCCATTGCCCCCCTGTCGACCGCCGGTCGGACGGTTCATCGAATGCGTAAGAAATAATGCGGGCCTTCCGCCGATTGCGGCAGGACAACAGAGGAAATCATACAGCAATGGCCTAATGGATGGACTCATGCAGTGACTGCGTAGGCCTCCATAATGTCCTTGGAGGTCGCTACCTGCCCGTACTTGGCATTCATCTCGAAAAGGCTAACGTCGTGGCTCAGCTTCGCGCGGTCGAAGACGGCATCCTCGGCTATCACTACCGGCCAACCGTGGGAGTGCCCATCCACTACGGAAGCCCGCACGCATCCGGATGTGGTGCATCCGGCGACAATGAGGCTGTCCACTTTCTGCTTGACCAGCAAAGCGGCCAACGGGGTTCCGAAGAACGCGCTGGCGCGGGGTTTGGCAATGACGGCCTCCCCGGGAAGAGGTGCGAGCATGTCAGGAATTTCCGCGATTTCCGAGTGGCTGGATTGCCTCTCATCGACGGGGCGCGTCAGAGCGCCACCCAGGATTCCCGAGTCTCCCACTGTATAGATCACTGGAAAATCCTTCTCGCGTGCCCACTCGATCAGTTCCTTTATATGAGTCAGCGCGGACCAGCCTGCGGGGCCGCAACTGAGTGGGCGGTCCGCAATTGATTCCTCCAGGGACAGGCCGCGTTCACCGAGGAAGGCGGTGACAACGTCAATGATCAGGAGCGCCGGCCTCTGGCCCGCCTCAACAGCACGTTCCGTTGAAGCGCCGAACCCCTTGTAGGCTTCGTCGGACATCACGTCTCTCCAAGAGTGCATTTACTTTCCCTAATGTGTGGAGTTGGTTTTGTGGATGTGGTGGCCCCGCTGCGGCAGGGATGCCGGACAAGCAAGCTGGTAATGACGGGCGATTTCGTCGCTGGTAGTCAGCCAGACATCGGGCTGGCTGGTAATAAAGCTCAGAATCGAGTCCAGATACTTTGTTCGGTGGGGTTGGCCGCTAATAAAGGGATGCAGGGGCAATGCCATAACCCGGCCACCCTTCGCCGCATCCTTACTAAGTTGTTCATAATGGTCAATTGCCATTAGCGAGAAGTCGCCAGCGCTGACCGCCCCGCCCACCATCCTGACGTCGTTGACCTCGAAGGAGTACGGGATACTCATCATCCCCGGCACGTTGAGGTGAAAAGGCTGATCATCAGCAGGCCAGTCCAGCAGATAACTCAGTCCGAGTTCCCTGAGGATCCGCGGGGTCTCAGGGGTTTCCGTGGCATTGGGCCCGAGCCAGCCCTGGGGCCGCGAGCCCGTGTGCATGGCAATGGTGTCAACGACTTCACTGAGGTACTCCAGCTCTTCTGCAGGCGACATGCCCGTCTGAAGAATGGAATTACTGCGGCCATGGGCGAGCCAGGCCCATCCCCGCTCCCTGCCGGCTTCGATTACCTGTGGATAACGACTGCAGACATCCGAATTCAACAGGGCACTGGCGCGTAACCCGTAGCGGTCAAGGGATTCCATAATCCGCCATATCCCAACCCGCATGCCGTAGTCACGCCATCCGTGATTGAGCGGATCAAGCGGGAGGGCAGCCGACCCGGGCGAAATTGATACTGATCGCTTACCCAATTCGAAATGCTCGACATTGAGGCCTACGTAAAATGCCACCCGCTTACCGTTGGGCCACTCAAGCGGAGGCCGATCGACGATGGGACTGTACTCATAAAGTTCCTGCTCGATTGCTATCACCTTCAATTCCCCGACCGCGGCGTCGGAACACGCTCCCAAGTGACTCACGCATGTGAGCTATTGCACCCGTGATGATTTTGATCATACCATTCATTGGTTAGACCTTTATGTTCCTGAGGTCAAGTCAAGCCACTGTCGTCACGAAAGAAGTCAATGAATCGACTACCAAGTCCATCGCCCTTATTGGCGGGACCGCTGACACGAGACCCAGAGGGCTGCTCATGAAAGCCCGAAGGCAGGTGCTGGGTCTCGTGGGGGTCACGGGGTTCCTGCTGCTGGCCGAATTGAGCTCCCGTTCAGGGGTTGTAGACCCTCGTTTCCTTCCGCCCGCCAGTGACATCGTCGCCGTTCTTCTGAGCAACCTGCTGCACGGCAAGTTCTGGATCGCGGCTGGTCAAACAATGCAGGCATGGGCGATCGGTCTTGCTGTTTCCATTGTTTTGGGTGTCGTCCTTGGATTCGGCATCGGGTCTTCAGCTGTTCTTCGCCGTCTGACGAATTCCACAGTGGAGTTCCTCCGGCCGATTCCGTCGGTTGCATTGATCCCGCTGGCGGTGTTGTTGTTCGGCGTAAAGATTGAGTCGTCGCTGATGCTGATCATCTACGCGTCGTTCTGGCAGGTCTTCATTCAGGTGCTCTATGGCGTGGCTGATGTGGACAACATCGCCATGCAAACGGCACGGTCCTACGGACTGAGTTCCATGGCCCGGATCCGATATGTCGTTTTCCCCACAACACTGCCCTACCTGATGACCGGGGTTCGCTTGGCCACGGCCGTCGCCTTGATCCTGGCCGTGACCGCCGGCCTCGTCATCGGCTCCCCTGGGCTGGGCCGCGAGATTGCCCTGGCCCAGTCCGGTGGCGCGGTCCCGGAAATGTACGCCCTGGCCGTAGCCACCGGCCTCATTGGCGTGGGCATCAATGTTGCCATGCGCAGCGTCGAACGGCGGGTCCTGTCCTGGCACTCCTCGGTCCGGTCGGAGGCGATTGTATGAACATCTTGAAGAGTTTCCTCTATGCAAGTGCCCTGCCTGTGCTACTGGTCGCGATCTGGTGGGCAACGAGCTCCACCTCAACGAACTTTTTCGTCCCCAAGCCCGCCCCTCTTGTTTCGACGTTCGTGGAGACCTGGGTGGGAGAGCGCATCTTCTCGGACGTACTGCCGAGCATCGGAAGGTTGCTGGCTGGAGTCCTCATGGCGATCCTGTTCGGAGTCCTGGCAGGACTGGTCATCGGCTCGGTCCACTGGCTGCGTGAACTGACTGAACCGATCCTGGAATTCTTCCGCGCCATTCCGCCACCGGTGCTGGTGCCGGTGCTCATCCTCCTCTTGGGCATCAATGACTCCATGAAGGTAACCGTGATCTTCTCCGGCTGCATTTGGCCTGTGCTGCTCAACACCATAGAAGGTGTTCGGGCGGTCGATTCGGTGTTGACGGACTCCGCCCGCACGTACGGCATCACCGGCAGGGCCCGCTTTCGGTATCTAGTCCTGCCTTCCGCGGGCCCGCAAATCATGGCAGGCATCCGTCAATGCCTGTCCCTCGGATTGATCCTCATGGTCATCTCCGAAATGTTCGCCTCGTCCTCCGGGCTCGGCTTCACCATTGTCCAGTTCCAGCGATCTTTCGCGGTTCCGGAGATGTGGTCCGGCATCGTGCTCCTGGGCCTCATCGGCGTCGTCATGTCACTTATATTCCAGTGGGCCGAGCGGCGTGTGCTGCGTTGGTACCACGGCTTGCGAGAGGTAGAAAATGCAGCCTGATTCCACTTATGCCGCCACCAGTTCCCAGAGGAACGCCCTTCCCACCGAGCCCCCAATGCTCTCCGTGCGCGGACTCAAGAAGGTGTACCAGACCGACGGCGGCGAAGTTGAGGCCGTTCGGAGCTTGAACTTCGACCTCCGTCCAGGTGAACTTGCCTGCCTCGTAGGTCCTTCCGGTTCAGGGAAGACCACTTTGCTTAAATGCATCTCCGGGCTGATGTCTCCTACCGCCGGCGAAGTCCGCCTGAACGGCGAACCGGTCGTAGGGCCGCCGAAGAAGATGGCGGTTGTGTTCCAGGAATACGGTCGCTCCCTCTTTCCCTGGATGCGGGTCCGTGAAAACGTCGAGCTTCCGTTGAAAAACCAGGGCGTGCCGAAGGCTGAGCGTGACCGGCTCGTTGAAGAGGCCCTCGAAGCCGTGGGATTGTCGCACGTGCCGCTTTCCTATCCCTGGCAGTTGTCCGGCGGCATGCAGCAGCGCGTTGCGATCGCCCGCGCCATCGCCTACCAACCGGAAGTCCTGCTCATGGACGAGCCCTTCGCGGCTGTGGATGCCCAGACCCGCGCGGACTTGGAGGACCTGATCCGCACAATCTGGAAGAAGCTGGGTGTAACGGTACTCTTCGTCACCCACGACATCGATGAATCCGTCTATCTCGGCGAGCGCGTCATCATCCTGTCGAGTTCCCCCACTGTGGTCCAGGAAGACCTCGTCATAGACCTGCCCGCGGAACGCGACCAACTCAATACCCGCACACTGCCCCGCTTTACAGAGCTCCGGCACCACGTCTACGAGCAAATTCAGCTCGCCAAGAAGGGCATCCGTCCTGCCGGGGCGGGCGAGGGCGTGTGAACGGGTTCTTCGCCAAGAGTCAGTGATTTTCCTTTGCAGTATCCCCAATTCCAAAGCAACGTCCCCAGGAGCAACCCCTTGAATAAACGTTTCCTCGCACTCGCTGCCCTCTCCGCGCTGTTGTTGAGCGCTTGTGGAGGCCCGGCGGAGCCCTCTGCCGACTCACCGACGAAAGTCACCGCCGGTGTCATCCCCATCGTGGACTCGGCACCCATTTGGCTTGGCAAAGAGAAAGGCTTCTTTGCAGAGGAGGGCCTCGACCTGGACATCAAAACCGGATCCGGCGGCGGCGCTATACTTCCCGCCGTCGTCTCCGGAAGCTATGACTTCGGCATGGGAAACACGGTCTCCGTACTCCTCGCGCGGGACAAGGGCATTGACGTGAAATTCGTCAGCAACGAGGCCACAACGGCCGGAGCGCCCAAGTCCCAGGCAGTCATCGTTCCAAACGACTCCCCCATCAAGAAGCCTGCGGACCTTGCAGGCAAGACCGTCGCCGTGCTTGGCATCTCGGGTTCGGTCGACACCACCATCCGGGCATTGGTCGACGCTGACGGCGGCGACTCAAGCACCATGAAGTTCGTCGAGATTGCGCCTTCCGAGGTGCAGGCAGCAGTCGAAAAGAAGCAGGTGGACGCCGGCTGGATTCTTGCCCCCTTCCTGCAGAAGGCGGTCGCGGAAGGCAGCAGGGTTGTTACCTATAACTTCTCTGAGTTCTCCCCGAACTTCACACTGGCCGGCTACTTTGCCACCAACGACACCGTTAAGAACCGACCAAAAGTAGTCGAGTCGTTCAATAAGGCCTTGGCTAAGTCCGTGGCGTACGCACAGGAACACCCGGATGAGGTCCGCGAAATCGTGACGACCTACACCAAGAACACCGTGGAACAGCTGGAAACGATGGACCTTCCCACCTTCACCGTGGACTTTGACATGGAGGCCGAAGCCAAGCTTGCCGACGTGGTCCATAAGTACGGCATGGTGAAGCAGAAGCCGGAACTCGAGAAAATCTTCCCCTAACAGTCCCTGCGCAGGGACTACAGGGTTCATATCCCGGGAGGCCGGTTTCCGGTTCTCCCGGGATATGCCCTATCCCCGCCGACCCATCCCTACTGCCCTTAGCTTTGCGAAATATTGGAATGAAAGAATCGACTCGATTCCCGCGGTTCGTAGAACCATGTCGAGGTCGGTGCCCGCGAATGCCGAGTACCGGCGCTTGTTCACAACCCGCTCAGCCACCTCGGGTGCCACGCCGTAGAACTCGGCCCCCAAGATTCCGTGTAGCAGTTCGGCATGTACGGCGCTGTGCCGACATCGCCGCCTCGTGTGTTCCAGACATACGAGTTGACCTGTTCGTCGGGCTCTTCTGTGTGGAGCCGGAGCGTGGAGTCAGTCGGCGGACACTGTCGGTGAACCCGGCATCCCGGCGTTATCGAAGGTCTAAGACACGCGACTGTCATCGAGAATGAGGATGGCGACAGTCCACGTATGGGTGGTCTCCGGCGGACCGCGCGGACGTAGCTGGGGTCCCTTCCTGACCGACCGGCTCGACACCATAAAGGCCACCGGTGAGATGGTGGTATCAACTATCCGTGCACCACGCCCAGCTCACGGGAGATGAGCCGGGCTGTCTCCCTGACGCGTTCAATAACCTCGGCCTATTCATACGGGCAAGGTAAGCCTCGAGCTCACTTGCGCTCATCCCGCTGAGCAGCAGTTTGGCGGAGGCGCCCCGAAGCGCCGGCAGCGCCTGGCCCGGCTGAAAGGAGGCGCGATTGGGCGAGCCGACTCGTGCCGTGCAACCCAGACCGGGTAATCCCCGACCCGCTGGACCAGCATAACTGTACCCGCGGGTCAGTCGGTAGACGCCCCGTCGGACGTCCGTGATGAGGCCAAGGTCACGCAGCAATGCAATGTATCGATGGGCTGAGGTGATCGGGATGCCGACCTCATCAGAGAGCTCGCGCGCACCGATTTGAATCGGCGCCCAGTCACTGGAAGCCGTACGACAAGTCCCCTTTCCTGCGTTTCTATATGGTTCGTACGCGAATTATTAGTACGCTGACTGTATTGGTAGTCTAAGGGCCGCCCCGTGCGCGACTCCTCGGCCCTGGAGGAACTGAGAGTTCCTGAAAAGCGAAGACAGACGCGCCTCGGTCGCGGTATTTGAATCTATTGATCGGAGTTTCTGATTGTCTGAGCAGCCCGCTCCCGATGGTCCGAGGTTGAGCGGCACTCAAAAGGTTGCTGTGGTTCTCATGCAGTTACCGCCAGCCAGCGCCGCCTCTCTGATGGCCCAGTTCTCGGAGAACGAGGCCCAGGAGATAGCTGCCGAAATCGTGCGGCTTCGCAGGGTCCCCGCTTCCGTTGCGGATTCGGTCATCAGCGACTTCCATACCCATGCCCTGAGCGGCCGACGAGCACCGCGTGGTGGACGGCACTTCGCAGCAGCCCTCCTGGAGGCATCCTTCGGGCCTGACAAAGCAGCGGGGTTGATGGAGAACGTATCATCCTCGATGGCCGGTAAGTCCTTCGACTTCCTCGAACCGATGTCGGCAGAACAGATAGCGGAGCTCATAGACGGGGAGCTCCCGCAAACGATGGCCATGATCCTCGCACACCTGCGGCCCGGCAAGGCTTCAGCCGTCCTGGCACAGCTCGACTCCGGGCTGGCCACCGAAGTGGCCCGCTGCATCGCCACGACCGAACATGTGGCGGCCGAAATCGTCTCGATCGTGGCTGGCGCCCTAAAAGACCGTGCAGGGTCTGCAGTTTTAAATGGTAAACCCTCGCAGAACGTCGGCGGCATCCAACCGTTGGTGGACATCATTACCCGGGCGGACACCACGACTGAACGCACTGTCCTGGAAGGGCTGGATGTCCTCGACGCGGAACTCGCAGGCGAAGTCCGGGCACAGATGCTGACCTTCAAGGACATCGTCAGGCTCGAACGACGTGACCTTCAGCGGCTCCTGCGAACCGTCAGCCCCGCGGTCCTGGCAGTCGCGCTCAAAGGTGCTTCAAGTGCGGTACTTGAAGCGGTCCGGAGCAACATTTCTAACCGGAACAAGGAAATTCTGGCCTCTGAAATGGCCAACTCCGGCCCTGTTCGTGCGTCACAAGTGGAGGAAGCACGGGCCCAGATCGTCCGCTCAATCCGCGAAGAAGCCGCCGACGGAACGATCGTCATTAGACGGCCCGAAGACGAAGACTTCGTGGAATGATCCGGCCCGACCACCGCAACGTCACAGCATCCTCCGGCCTGCCCGTGTCCCGGGCTGGTTACCAACATTCCTACCAAGCAGAGGATCAGCATGGCCCGCGGTCGACCGCTACTGAGACGAGGACAGCCCAGGGTTGAGCATAAACAACCGACGCCCATGCCCGCAGGCGATGCCGAGCATGTCCGGAACTGGGCACTGCTGGCAGTGGACGAAAAGGTACGCATCCGCCCGGAAGACGGAACTGAACTGATCGGTCACGTCGATGCGGTTACTGACGATGGAGAAATCTTATGGGTCCAACTGGTGGCCGGGGCGGGGCGGAAACTATTTGTGTTCTCCGATGACGGCCGGGTTTGGCGGGCATCAGGTGATGGCTAGTGGCGGCTGGAGAAGCTGGCTGCTGATCTTCCAGCACATAATCTCGCCCTAGGCCTTCCCTGGCACCACGACGCGACCGCACAAAAGCGACCGGCAGTTCCCATCATCGCGGCTTTCAGGCGCTTCGAGGCCCGAAAGTGACTCGTCAGCTGCGGCATCACCCCACAGCAGGTGGGCACACCCCCCACGATGAGCGACCGGCCACGCGGGTACTCCCCAACCTGACACTCCGATTAGGGCGACATATGGCCGATTATCGGCGTTCGAGTGGGACGAGTAGAAGTAGATGAGAGGACTCGTCCTACATTGCTTTTTGGTGTTCATGCAGGTCAGACGAATGCAGTGAGGCCCCGAAGCCGATGGGCATGAACGAGTGGCTTCGCGTGATGGCGCGGGCTAGCGGCGTAATCGCTCATTAGATGAGAGATTTTCGCGTACAGTTTGGTCTGTGAGTATCGAACCTGGGCGGATTCCGGTCTTTCTGACCGATGTGAATGTCGGGTTGCTGCGTGCCGAGGATCGTGTTTTCGAGGCGATGTTGGATGGCTGGCGTGCTCAGATGCTGGCGCGTGGCCTGTCGACGTCGTACATCAAGAGCTCGTGCGGAACGATCCAGCGGTTCCAGGAGCACGCGAATGAGTATCCGTGGACGTGGTCGGCGCATCACTTGGACGAGTTCCTGGCTGACCGGCGAAGCTCCGAGAAGGGCTTGGCGCTATCAACCCTGAGGGCCAATTCCGGGGCCATCAGGGCGTTCTGTTCCTATCTGACGGACGGGCGCTATGGCTGGGCGTCATTCTGCGAACGGGTCTTTTCCGACATCCCGGTACAGGTGGTCTTCGAGTGGAACTCACCCCGGCACACGACCGATGATGCTGTGCCGGCACGCCGCCGGGCGTTCACACGGACCGAACTGCAGTCGTTCTTTGACGCCGCGGACGACCTGGTCGACACCGAGTTCGCCAAGGGTTCAAAGCGCTGGCTGCCGGCGCTGAGGGACTCGACGGCGTTCAAGGTCGCCTATGCCTACGGGCTGCGTCGGCGTGAACTGGTGATGCTTGAGTACGTCGATTTCGGCCCCAACCCGCACGTTGAACAGTTCGGCCGCTTCGGAGCGCTCCAGGTGCGCTGGGCAAAGGGCACCAAGGGTTCAGGGCCCCGCCGCCGGACCGTGCTCACCGTCCCGGAGTTCGATTGGGTGGTGGGACTCCTTGAGTACTGGCTCTCCCCTGACGGCCGCAAAAGATTCCCTACCGCGGACAGGTCCGCCAGCCTGTGGCCATCGGAGCGCTCCGGCTCGACTGTTCACCGCAACTTCGACCGTTCATTCCAGCGGGTAAGGAAAATCGCGGGGCTCCCGGAAGAACTGACCCTTCACACGCTGAGGCACTCGTACGTGACGCATCTGATCGAAGCCGGCTACGACCCTCTGTTTATCCAGCAGCAGGTCGGGCACAGCTACTCCTCCACCACGGCCCTCTATACTTCCGTGTCGGCGGACTTCAAACAGAAGATCATCCAGAAAATGATCGCCCAGCGACTACGCAGCGGCGATGGCGAGGGGAACAGCCATGGCTGAACAGCGACGGATCGGCTACCGCTGGAACCTCCGGCAACTGATGGCCCAACGCAACCTCTGGAAGACCACCGAGCTGCTCCCCCTGCTCAAAGCCCGGGGCATCAACCTCTCCAACGCCCAAGTCCACCGCCTGGTCACCGGAACACCCGAACGCATTCCCGCACAGACCTTCGCAGCACTCTGTGACATCCTCGAATGCACGCCGAACGACCTCTTCGAGCCCTACGTGCAGATGCGCGCCGCTAAGACCGCCAACGCCCCGAAGAGGCCAGAAGACCTGGGCATCACTCCCGGGGCGCCGATTGCCCGCCGGATCCGGGTGCTGCCGCCGGACGAAGATGACTAGGCCCCGGAAAGCCGGCGACCCTGCGAAATGGCCGGAAGCCTGCGCCCGCTGCGCAGAACACCACAAAATCGCGGTCCGTTGGCCCGACGGCGGAATCTGCGGCTACTGCTACCAGCAAGCCAAAAGAACCCGCGGAGTCTGCGCCTGCGGCCACGAAGGGGTCTTGCCCGGTCGCGTCGGCACCCTGTCGGCCTGCCGGAAGTGCTCGGGCGTCCGCCTCAACGTCGACTGCATCGCGTGCGGCAAAGAAGACGAGCTCCACTCAGGCAATCGATGCTGGTCATGCATCCTTGCCATGACCGTCAACCGGATCCTCAGCCCGCCGGACAACCAGCCGCCCTCCCCCGAGCTCCGGGCAGTCGCCACCGCGCTGAAGTCCATGAAACGCGCCAACAGCGGTCTCACCTGGATCCAGCAGCCACACGTCACCGAGTTCCTCCAACAACTCGCCACCGAGCCTGTGATCACCCATGCCCGCCTCGACGAACTACCGGCATCGCGCACCCGCGAATACGTCCGCGGACTACTTGTCGAACACAATGCGCTGCCGCGACGCGATGAACTCAGCGCAAGGTTCAGCGACTGGGCCGAGCAGGCCCTCGACCGGATCACCAGTCCGGCCCACCGCGACATCACCCGCCGATACATTCGCTGGCACCACCTGCGCCGCATGAACCAGATGGACGAGGTCACCCGAGGAACGTTCCTGCAGGCCAAACAGGCAGTCACCGTCGCCATCGAACTGCAGAACTGGCTCAGCGAACAGGGCAACGAACTCGCCGAAGTGAACCAGGCGCACTTGGACCGATGGCAGGCAGAAGGCCCCACAACACGTGGTATCGCTTCACGCTTTCTCGACTGGGCAATCAGGACCAACCTCATCGACCCTTCCCTGAAACTGCAGCCTCACCGCCGCGGCACCAGTCCGCGCCTCGACGCGGCCGCTCAAACCGAGATCGTTGCCAACCTCAGCCACACGACTGACATGAACCCGAGAGACCGCGCGGCAGCCATCCTCATCCTGGTCTTCGGCCAGCAGGTCTCCGACATCGTCCAACTAACCTGGGACAACGTCACAGTGACAGAGGAACTCGTCACCATCACCCTCGGAACCGTCGAAATCGCACTTACACCACCGCTCGATGAGCCCTGGCGAGACCTCACGGCCACGCCAACCCATCACCAGACAGCAGCGCACCCCAACAGCAAGTGGGTATTCCGAGGCGGCTCACCCGGCCAGCACATCCAAGCCTCAACCCTCACTCAACGACTCAGCACGGCCTTCAGTAGTCGGGCAGCCAGGCTCGGAACACTTCACGAACTCACCAAACTCGCCCCCGTTGCCATCATCGCCGAAGCACTTGGCTACTCCGCGGCTACAATCGATCGCCACGCCATCGACTCGTCAGCCAACTATGCGCAATACGTCTCTGCTTTGAAATCAGCCATCTCGAGATAGAAAGCAACCGTGACAGCACCCAGGGTTGGTGAAGATAGTGAGGGCGAACTCAGACTCGCCCGCGTAGGATGGGGCCACTACGCTGAACTCGCGCTGAGAGTCTCCTTACCAAGGTGAACAGCAAGGTGACCAGAGAGGTCGACATGGCGGACGAACGAGGCTTTCGAAAGCTGATTCTTCTCTGTATTGCTGGCTTAGTCGCTGGCCTTGTCGTGACATTTATTCTCCGGGCGATTTTTCCAGAAGCAGAGATTTTATACATGACAGCTGGAGCGGCAGTCACCGCCGTGGTTGCGGTGCCGCCCCTGGCCAGATACTTCCAAAAGCGGATGTGAAGAGCGGAAGCTACACGCACAGCCCAAATTCCACAGACTTCGGTGGCGGCATCGGAAGGATCCGCGTCACCCCGCAACTGAAGGCCGCCTATCAAACACAATCGCGCCGACTGGTCCCACATCAACACGTCTCGCTGCCAGTCTAGCATGTGATTCATGGTGTGTTTGAGGGGTTGAAACAAACTGTTACCCGTGACAGCATGGGAGCATGACAGCAGTGGCAGGAGCCCGCGGAGGACTCAAGGCGCATCAGGATTCGATCAGACTGCCCGAGGATGAGCTGGTCCGGGATTTGCGGGATATTCTGGGTGCGAAGCTGGTTGCGTACATTGGCTCAGTGAAGGAAACGCGCGCGGTTCGCCAGTGGGCCGATGGCGAGCGTAAACCCAGCTCCGAGGTCATGACGCGACTCCGGCATGCCTACCACGTGGCCGCACTGCTGGCTGAGCGCGATTCCCGCGCGGTTGTTCAGGCATGGTTCCAAGGCATGAACCCGCAGCTAGACGATGTCCCGCCCGCCAGATTGCTCCGGGAAGGTCACGTCGATGAGGCTGCCCAGCAGGTCCTCGCTGCCGCGCGGGCTTTTGCGGCCGCCGGCTAAAGCATGGGATCGAATGAACTGACCATCATTCCTGCAGCCAGGACCGTGTGGCGGATAGGTTTCCGCCCGGATCCCTGGGCCTGGAGTGGATGGGAATGGTCCACTAACGGGCGGTTCCCAGGGCGCTGGGACGACCTGCAAGGCAACTTCCGCACGGTCTATGCCGGCTCATCACTGAAGGCCTGTCTGTTGGAAGTCCTCGCCGGATTCCGGCCTGATCCACGCCTTGCTGCTGAGCTGGACGAGATCGTCGAAGACGACGAGGACCACGTCTTGCATCCCACAGTCCGCCCCGGAGAAGTCCCTCGCGAATGGCTCGATGCCCGGACCGCTGCACGTGCTGAGCTCGGCGGTAAGTACTGTGCTGTGACGACGTCAGAGACTGTCGGCACCCTCTACCCACACTTCGTCGCCAAAGCGCTGAGTCTCGGTCTGACCGACTTCGACGCTGCGGCCCTTAGGGACGCCAGACCGAGGCAACTCACCCAAGCCATAGCCGCTTGGCTTTACGACACCACTACCCTCGATGGCGTCACCTTCAACTCACGCCATGGCGATGACCTCCAACTCTGGGCCATCTTTGAGCGGCCGGGAGACCCACCCCGAAGTCCCAAACTAGGCAAACCACAAACCGTTGAACTCCATCACAGCTCGGCAGCCATCCACGAGGCCTTCCAGGTTCTTGGCCTGACATGGGGAGAAAACTAGCGTCACCGTCTGCTGCTACAGCAGCGGGTTCAGCGGCTCCAGTCCGTTCTCCAGGTTGACGAAACATCCGTTATCGGCGTTTGAGTGGGACGAGTAGAAGTAGATGAGAGGACTCGTCCTACATTGCTTTTTGGTGTTCATGCAGGTCAGACGAATGCAGTGAGGCCCCGAAGCCGATGGGCATGAACGAGTGGCTTCGCGTGATGGCGCGGGCTAGCGGCGTAATCGCTCATTAGATGAGAGATTTTCGCGTACAGTTTGGTCTGTGAGTATCGAACCTGGGCGGATTCCGGTCTTTCTGACCGATGTGAATGTCGGGTTGCTGCGTGCCGAGGATCGTGTTTTCGAGGCGATGTTGGATGGCTGGCGTGCTCAGATGCTGGCGCGTGGCCTGTCGACGTCGTACATCAAGAGCTCGTGCGGAACGATCCAGCGGTTCCAGGAGCACGCGAATGAGTATCCGTGGACGTGGTCGGCGCATCACTTGGACGAGTTCCTGGCTGACCGGCGAAGCTCCGAGAAGGGCTTGGCGCTATCAACCCTGAGGGCCAATTCCGGGGCCATCAGGGCGTTCTGTTCCTATCTGACGGACGGGCGCTATGGCTGGGCGTCATTCTGCGAACGGGTCTTTTCCGACATCCCGGTACAGGTGGTCTTCGAGTGGAACTCACCCCGGCACACGACCGATGATGCTGTGCCGGCACGCCGCCGGGCGTTCACACGGACCGAACTGCAGTCGTTCTTTGACGCCGCGGACGACCTGGTCGACACCGAGTTCGCCAAGGGTTCAAAGCGCTGGCTGCCGGCGCTGAGGGACTCGACGGCGTTCAAGGTCGCCTATGCCTACGGGCTGCGTCGGCGTGAACTGGTGATGCTTGAGTACGTCGATTTCGGCCCCAACCCGCACGTTGAACAGTTCGGCCGCTTCGGAGCGCTCCAGGTGCGCTGGGCAAAGGGCACCAAGGGTTCAGGGCCCCGCCGCCGGACCGTGCTCACCGTCCCGGAGTTCGATTGGGTGGTGGGACTCCTTGAGTACTGGCTCTCCCCTGACGGCCGCAAAAGATTCCCTACCGCGGACAGGTCCGCCAGCCTGTGGCCATCGGAGCGCTCCGGCTCGACTGTTCACCGCAACTTCGACCGTTCATTCCAGCGGGTAAGGAAAATCGCGGGGCTCCCGGAAGAACTGACCCTTCACACGCTGAGGCACTCGTACGTGACGCATCTGATCGAAGCCGGCTACGACCCTCTGTTTATCCAGCAGCAGGTCGGGCACAGCTACTCCTCCACCACGGCCCTCTATACTTCCGTGTCGGCGGACTTCAAACAGAAGATCATCCAGAAAATGATCGCCCAGCGACTACGCAGCGGCGATGGCGAGGGGAACAGCCATGGCTGAACAGCGACGGATCGGCTACCGCTGGAACCTCCGGCAACTGATGGCCCAACGCAACCTCTGGAAGACCACCGAGCTGCTCCCCCTGCTCAAAGCCCGGGGCATCAACCTCTCCAACGCCCAAGTCCACCGCCTGGTCACCGGAACACCCGAACGCATTCCCGCACAGACCTTCGCAGCACTCTGTGACATCCTCGAATGCACGCCGAACGACCTCTTCGAGCCCTACGTGCAGATGCGCGCCGCTAAGACCGCCAACGCCCCGAAGAGGCCAGAAGACCTGGGCATCACTCCCGGGGCGCCGATTGCCCGCCGGATCCGGGTGCTGCCGCCGGACGAAGATGACTAGGCCCCGGAAAGCCGGCGACCCTGCGAAATGGCCGGAAGCCTGCGCCCGCTGCGCAGAACACCACAAAATCGCGGTCCGTTGGCCCGACGGCGGAATCTGCGGCTACTGCTACCAGCAAGCCAAAAGAACCCGCGGAGTCTGCGCCTGCGGCCACGAAGGGGTCTTGCCCGGTCGCGTCGGCACCCTGTCGGCCTGCCGGAAGTGCTCGGGCGTCCGCCTCAACGTCGACTGCATCGCGTGCGGCAAAGAAGACGAGCTCCACTCAGGCAATCGATGCTGGTCATGCATCCTTGCCATGACCGTCAACCGGATCCTCAGCCCGCCGGACAACCAGCCGCCCTCCCCCGAGCTCCGGGCAGTCGCCACCGCGCTGAAGTCCATGAAACGCGCCAACAGCGGTCTCACCTGGATCCAGCAGCCACACGTCACCGAGTTCCTCCAACAACTCGCCACCGAGCCTGTGATCACCCATGCCCGCCTCGACGAACTACCGGCATCGCGCACCCGCGAATACGTCCGCGGACTACTTGTCGAACACAATGCGCTGCCGCGACGCGATGAACTCAGCGCAAGGTTCAGCGACTGGGCCGAGCAGGCCCTCGACCGGATCACCAGTCCGGCCCACCGCGACATCACCCGCCGATACATTCGCTGGCACCACCTGCGCCGCATGAACCAGATGGACGAGGTCACCCGAGGAACGTTCCTGCAGGCCAAACAGGCAGTCACCGTCGCCATCGAACTGCAGAACTGGCTCAGCGAACAGGGCAACGAACTCGCCGAAGTGAACCAGGCGCACTTGGACCGATGGCAGGCAGAAGGCCCCACAACACGTGGTATCGCTTCACGCTTTCTCGACTGGGCAATCAGGACCAACCTCATCGACCCTTCCCTGAAACTGCAGCCTCACCGCCGCGGCACCAGTCCGCGCCTCGACGCGGCCGCTCAAACCGAGATCGTTGCCAACCTCAGCCACACGACTGACATGAACCCGAGAGACCGCGCGGCAGCCATCCTCATCCTGGTCTTCGGCCAGCAGGTCTCCGACATCGTCCAACTAACCTGGGACAACGTCACAGTGACAGAGGAACTCGTCACCATCACCCTCGGAACCGTCGAAATCGCACTTACACCACCGCTCGATGAGCCCTGGCGAGACCTCACGGCCACGCCAACCCATCACCAGACAGCAGCGCACCCCAACAGCAAGTGGGTATTCCGAGGCGGCTCACCCGGCCAGCACATCCAAGCCTCAACCCTCACTCAACGACTCAGCACGGCCTTCAGTAGTCGGGCAGCCAGGCTCGGAACACTTCACGAACTCACCAAACTCGCCCCCGTTGCCATCATCGCCGAAGCACTTGGCTACTCCGCGGCTACAATCGATCGCCACGCCATCGACTCGTCAGCCAACTATGCGCAATACGTCTCTGCTTTGAAATCAGCCATCTCGAGATAGAAAGCAACCGTGACAGCACCCAGGGTTGGTGAAGATAGTGAGGGCGAACTCAGACTCGCCCGCGTAGGATGGGGCCACTACGCTGAACTCGCGCTGAGAGTCTCCTTACCAAGGTGAACAGCAAGGTGACCAGAGAGGTCGACATGGCGGACGAACGAGGCTTTCGAAAGCTGATTCTTCTCTGTATTGCTGGCTTAGTCGCTGGCCTTGTCGTGACATTTATTCTCCGGGCGATTTTTCCAGAAGCAGAGATTTTATACATGACAGCTGGAGCGGCAGTCACCGCCGTGGTTGCGGTGCCGCCCCTGGCCAGATACTTCCAAAAGCGGATGTGAAGAGCGGAAGCTACACGCACAGCCCAAATTCCACAGACTTCGGTGGCGGCATCGGAAGGATCCGCGTCACCCCGCAACTGAAGGCCGCCTATCAAACACAATCGCGCCGACTGGTCCCACATCAACACGTCTCGCTGCCAGTCAAACCCCGGGAGTGGAAGCAGCTGCGAGAACTCCCGTGTCCTTGTCGATTGCCAGGGTAGTTGGCCAATTGACAGCCGAGTTGGCCAAAATTGCCATGGGGTTGGCCAAGACAGCGTCAGAGACCGTGGTTTCGGCCCTCTTGAAGAAGATTCGAGGACCTGCTGTGACGCCAGCTAAGCCTGCAAACGGCTCCTGGCCATCTCGGCTGGCAGCAGCGCGCCGGCCGAGAACCTCTGATTTGGGCGGTTTTCCTGGCCAACTACTGGTTCTGCTGGGCTCCTCACTGCCACGCATCGGTGGCGGCGGCCGGAATGTCTAAGCTGAATGAGGGCCCGCACGTTGGTAGCTTGTGGCATGTTTGTAAGTGTTGTTGAAACGTCCTAACCGAAGTCGTCGGGGTCGTGGCCGGTCCGCCTCCCGCTTTCAAGGGATCGGATCACGGCGTGGTCATAGGCATCTAGCCGGAAATCAAAGATGTCGATGATCTCTCGCATCCTGGCGGGAGTAACGGATTTCGGAATCACTACGTTGCCGATTTCCACATGCCAACGAAGGACCACTTGGACCAGGCTTCTGGAATGCTTCCGTGCGATCGCCTCCAGCTTGGGATTTCCGAGAACTGTGCCTCGACCGAGAGGTGACCAAGCCTGAGTTAGCACGTTGTGCTCGGCGTTGAACTGACGCAGTCGCTCATTTTGGAAGCCGGGGTGTACTTCGATCTGGTTGACTACGGGCCTAACGGAAGTCTCCTTGAAGAGGCGGGATAGGTGATGTGGCTGGAAATTTGACACTCCAATCGATTTGGCCCGTCCTTCAGCAAGGATCTTTTCCAACGCCTGCCACGTCTCCACGTACCTGTCTTGCTGTGGATGGGGCCAGTGAATCAGATAAAGATCGACGTAGTCCAGACCGAGAGCGCTGCCTCCGATATCGATGCCGATAACTGGAGCGTTCATGTGTTCCTGTCCTGGAATGGCCGATATGGCTTCGGGCACGTTGGCTGCCGGGATCGCTTCCTGCAATCCTGGCCAGGTGCTGTGCTGCGGGTTAGGCCCGCCGTCCCGTTCGGTCTTTGCTGCTGAAGGCGGCGTCGAAGCTGGTTTGGGAGGCGGGGAAGTCGAACTTTTTCAGGGCTGCGAGGGCTTCGGGGGCGCCGTGGAGGCGGTCCATGCCCGCGTCTTCCCATTCGATACTGATCGGGCCGTTGTAGCCGATCGCGGACAGGGCACGGAAAGATGCTTCCCAGGGCACGTCGCCGCGTCCGGCGGAGACGAAGTCCCAACCGCGGCGGGGGTCGCCCCACGCGAGGTGGGAGCCCAGGACCGTGTTACGGCCGGTTTGGCGGACCTTCGTGTCCTTGCAGTCCACGTGGTAGATCCGGTCCTTGAAGTCCCAGATGAAGGAGACGGGATCGATGCCTTGCCACATCATGTGGGAGGGGTCCCAGTTCAGGCCGAACGCCTCCCGGTGCCCGATCGCCTCCAACGTGCGCTGAGTGGTCCAGTAGTCGTAGGCGATCTCGGACGGGTGGACTTCGTGGGCGAATCGGACGCCGTTTTCGTCGAAGACGTCCAGGATGGGGTTCCAGCGGTCGGCGAAGTCCTGGTAGCCGGCGTCGATGACTTTTTCGGGGACGGGCGGGAACATGGCCACGTACTGCCAGATGGAGGAGCCGGTGAATCCCACTACGGTGTCCACCCTCAAAGCCTTGGCGAGTCGGGCGGTGTGTTTCATTTCTTCGGCGGCGCGTTGGCGGACGCCTTCGGGGTTCCCGTCGCCCCACACCTTCGGGCCGACGATTGCTTCGTGGCGGAAGTCGATGGGGTCATCGCAGACGGCTTGGCCTTTGAGGTGGTTGGAGATGGCCCAGACTTTGAGGTTGTATTTGTCCAGGAGTTCGAGCTTGGATTCGACGTAGCCGGGTTCATCCCAGCGCCAGGCGTCCAGGTGGTCTCCGGAGACGGCGATTTCCAAGCCGTCATAGCCCCAGCCCGAGGCAAGCTTGGCGACTTCCTCGAGGGGGAGGTCGGCCCACTGGCCGGTGAACAGGGTGTACGGGCGGGGCATGGTCAGGCTCCTTCTGGGTGCTGGGATGGAAAATGAATCGGGATGATGTTGCTTCGATTGCTGGCCGAGGCATCAATGGCCGCCAGAACAAGCCGAAGCTGCAGCCCGTCTTCGAATGACGGCCGGGGGTCGGCTCCGGCGCGGACGGCGAGCAGGAAGTCGCGGATCTGGCGGGTGAAGGCGTATTCCCAGCCAATGATGTGCCCCTGTGGCCCCCACACATCCATGGAGGAATCGTCGGTCTCGCTGACCAGGATGCGATGGAACGACTGGTTCGGGACAGTGGTGGTGGCATCCGACAGCACGAGCCCACACAGGTTTTCAAGATCAAAGGTGAGCGAACCGGCAGTGCCAAAAATTTCGATGCAGAAGTTGTTTCTTTGGCCGGCGGCAGTCGACGCTTCTATAGATGCGCTGACTTTTCCGCTCATTCCCAGAGTGGCCCACACGGTATCGGCGTCTGTCACCTCCCTCACGCAATGGGCTGGGTGTCCCTCAGTTGGGGCGCGCAGCATCCCCGTCGCTTCCATGATTCGTTCTCCCGACACGTAGTGGATCTGGTCAATGGCGTGGCAGATGATGTCGCCCAGGATCCCGTAGCGGGGGCGGGGGTCTCTCTCGTCATGGATCGGGTCCCGCCGATACGCAGCCCGGATATGCCGAACGGCACCAATCCGACCTTCGGCGATCATCTCCCGGGCCAAGGTTAGGGCAGGGTGGCGGCCGTAGTTGAATCCGGTCATCGACCGGACGCCGCGGGTGTGTGCATTGACTGCAGCGGCGGTCATGAGTTCCATTTCGGCCAGGGTGTCTGAGAACGGATTTGCCATCAAGACATGCTTTCCCGCTTCCAGGGCAGCTGTGGCGATTTCGGCGTTCATCCCTTCGGGGGCGCAGAGGTCGACAAGGTCGATGTCTTCCCGGGCGATGACCGAACGCCAGTCGGTGGTTGATTCGGCCCAGCCGTAGTTGGTGGCGTCCTCGGCAGCCTGGGAGGAGTCCCGGCCCACGAGCACTTGCTGGTCGAAGACCGGGACGTCAAGGAAGTTGGCCACATTGCGCCAAGCATTCGACCGCGCCTGCCCCATCGAAGCGTGAGTTACGGAGGCAACCCCTATGCGGGGACGGGGTGAGCGGTTGATGGCCGTGTTCCTTGGGGATTTTCCCTGCCGGGCACGTGGTGAGACGAATCCCTCCTGCCCGGACGTTCCCAGAGGTCTTGTTCGGTGGTGACACCCGCGGGAATCAGGGAGGAAAGCTCGACCGTGTAGGTAGCTTCGTCGATCCGGCTGATAAGTACGCCTTTTCCTGGGTCGGCCAAGGCTGCGGTGACTGCAGCATCGGCAGCGCGGCTTAGCGCATCTTCTACTTGCTTCCCTTCGTTCACTCTGACAAGGGCACGGTACGAATGATTCTCATTGTTCATGGAGTTTCCTTATGATTCACAGGCGATATCGTCGACAGAGGCCATGACCAACCCACCGGAGTTCTGCTCCGCGCCGATATCAAGGACGGGAGGACAGACAGCAGCGCCATGTCGAGGGATCCACGTGGCGTTCGGCGAGCTGCTTTCCGCGATGGCCCCTGGCTCTTGTCAGGCCAGCGGGGTAAGAGGAGTCACCGAAAACGGGACGGCCAGCAGCGGCGCCACCATCTGCACAAAATCCTTCACGTGGCTCTTGTCGTTGTGGTCAACGAGGTCTTTGTGGCTGTTCCATCCCTCAAACAGCACGAAGGTCCCCGAGCGCTGGTCGTCGGTAAAGACGGTGTATTCCAGGCAGCCTGGATCGTTGCGGCTCACTGACTGCAGCGTGGCGAGTGCTTCCCGCACCTCGCCGCCCCGCCCTTCCTTGGCGATGAAGACAGGCATCAGCCAGACTTCTGCTGCGCTGCGCTGAGTCGGGAGTGTGGTGGCCATATTTCCGTCCTTGTATCGATTCGGGGGTTCAGGGGGACAGCCGGCGCCGCCCCCTGAACGGGTGTTAAGCGCTGATCTGCGGGACCTCGACCCAGGATTCTTTTGCAGCTGATTCGACGATCGCGTCGTCGATGAGGGCGACCTGATAGCCGTCTGCAAAGTTGGGGCTTACGCTGCCGCCTTCTGCGATGGCTTTGAAGAAGTCGTAGGCCTCGATGATCTTCGTTTCGCCGTAGCCAATGCCGAGGGCAGGAATGGGCCAGAGTCCTTCTCCGTAGGGGTGTGCCGGGCCGGTGTAGACGGTGCGGAATCCGCGGCGGTCGGCCTGATCGGACGCGAAGCAGACCTGGAGTTCGTCGCGCCGTTCGTAGTTGAAGACGATGCTGCCCTCGGTTCCGTGGATCTCGAAGGTTATGTAGTTGTTCCTTCCATGAGCGTTGCGTGTCGCTTCGACGGATCCGACGGCCCCGTTCGCGAAGCGGATCATGGTCATGACTTCGTCATCGACATCGACCTGGCCGCGGGGGCCTTCGCCGCCCCGCACGGTGCCGAGTGCATCCGCCCCGCCTGCCTGGAGCGGTCGTTCCGGGATCCAGGTCGACAGGACGGCATTGACGGCGCTGAACTCGCCGACGAGGTACCTTGCCATGTCAATGACATGCGTCGCGATGTCACCAAGGGCACCGGAGCCTGCGATGGATTTCTGGAAGCGCCAGGACAGGGGGGAGTTCGGGTCGGCGCTCCAGTCTTGAAGATAGGTGCCGCGGAAGCTGAGGATCTGTCCGATTGCCCCTTCCTCGATGTATTTCTTTGCCAGCGCGACTGCGGGGGTCCGCCGGTAGTTGAAGGCGACCATGTGGACGATGTTCTTGTCTTTGACAGCGTCGTACATGGCCTTGGATTCTTCGCCGGTGCGGGCCAGTGGCTTCTCGCAGATGATGTGCTTGCCCGCTTCGGCTGCGGCGATGGCAATTTCGGCGTGGAGATGGTTGGGTGTGGCGATGTCTACGACGTGGATGTCTGGATCGTCAATGATGCTCCGCCAGTCAGCCGTGGAGTTCTCGAACCCGAAGCGGCGGGCCGCGTCGGCGGCGAGATCCGGGTTGGCTTCAGCGATGACTTTGCGCACCGGGAGTGCCGGTGCCGGCCAAAAGAACATGGGCATGGCGGCGTAGGCCAGGGAGTGGGCCTTGCCCATGAAGCCGCCCCCGATGAGGCCGACGTTGAGGTTTTGCATGTGAATCTTGTTCCTTCCGGGAGGCGGGCGGATGCCGTCTATGGCAGTCCCCTGCGGTTGAAAAATTAGCTAGAGAGAAGCTTTTCCAGGTACCTTTTGCTGATTTCTGCGGCGGCCCGCGGGTCACCGTCGTAGTTATCGAGTTCGACCATGAGCCAGCTGTCGTATCCGCTTTCGCGGATCGCGGCGATGATGTCCGGGAAGTCGAGTTCCCCCTGTCCCAGGGGCAGGAAATTAAATGGGTCCTTCTGGAAGTCCTTGAGGTGGACGTGCTGGATCCTGTCGGGGTACTTCCGGATGACTGCGGCAGGGTCTGCGCCGCCCGCTGCGAGGTGTGCGGTGTCCGGGCAGAAGCCGATTCGCGTCAGCGGCATGAGCCGGTCCAGCTCCTCCGGGCCCTCGACGATGGTGCTCAGGTGCGGGTGGTAGCTTGCCGACAGGCCGAAGCTTTCCGCGATGTCCACTACGCTGTCCAGCGCCTCACCGAGGCGTTGGTAGTCCTCGTCGGTGGTTCCGGCCGCGCGCCGTGCTCCGCCTCCCACTACGAGCCGTTCCGCTCCGAAGCTCGCGGCCAATTCGGCGGCGCGGTGAATGCGGTGCATTTCGTCCGGGAGGATGTCGGCGTAGATGAAGTTTGCCCCGGTATACACACTTGTCAGTGCAACTCCTGAACTGCTCAGGATCTCTTTGAGTTCCTCGGGCTTTTCTGCGTACTCCGCAAGATTCCCGTCGAACATCTCAACACCCTGATAGCCGACGGATGCGATGTCCTTGACGGCGTCCCTCATGGAGCCGTGGGTCATGTAAAAGAGGTCCTTGACGCTCGTTACGCCTTGCGGGTGGCCAACGACGCCGCCCCAAGTGATGGAACAGTAACCAAGTTTCATAGCTTCTGCCTTTCAGATGCTGGGGAAGACTCGAGTAATTCGAAGGGGGTGGCAGTGCCGGGAACGTCGACCCACGACTGTTGTGCAGCGGAGGTGACGAGTGCATCCGTCAGGAGTGCTGCCCGCAGCCCGTCCCGGAACGTGGGCAGGCCTTCGGGTGCCTGTCCCTGAACGGCTGCGTAGACGTCGGCGACGAAGGAGTTGAAGCTGTCCTGGTATCCCTGGGGATGTCCCGGCGGGAGTTTGGCGTACCGTCGCCCGCCGGGCGTGCCGAGAGTCTGCGGGCCCACGGGGATGTCGGAGCTGGCATCCGTGCGTCCTATGTGCAGGGTGTCCGGTCGTTCCTGGTTGAAGCTGAACGATGCATCGGTTCCGTCGAAGGAGAACCACAGCCGGTTCTTGCGGCCCGGGCTGACCTGGCTGACGACGAGGGAGCCTGTGGCCCCCTTGTCGGTCTCGAACAGGAGCGTGGCGCCGTCCTCGGTAGCGACGGAGGACAACTGGCCGCCGGTTTCGCGTTGGGCGTAGGCCCGGCTGATCTTTGCCACTAGCCTGGTGATTCTGTGTCCGGTGGTGAACTCCATTAGGTCACACCAGTGCACGCCGATGTCACCGAAAGCCCTGGAGGCCCCTCCGAGTTTCGAATCGACCCGCCAGTTTGTGGCTTCCGCGCCCGCCAGCCAATCCTGCAGGTAGGAACCGTGCAACAGCCAGAGGCGGCCGGCGTCGCCGCGCAGGATACGGTCGCGGGCCTCACGGACGGCCGGATAGAACCTGTAGACGAAAGGCACGCCTGTGACGACGCCGGCCCGATCGGCGAGGTCTGTGAGTTCCCTGGCGTCCCCAACGCTGGTGGCGAGGGGCTTCTCGCAGACAACTGCTTTCCCTGCTGCAATGGCTTTACGTGCAAGGTCGGCGTGGGTCGCGTTCGGGGTGCAGATGTGGATGACATCCACGTCGTCTCGTGCGATCAGTGCTTCGGGGGACTCGGCTGCGGTTCGTGCGCCGAGCGCGGCGGCTGCTGCTTCGGCGGAAGCCTGGCTGCTTCCGGCGATTGCACTGACTTCGCCGCCTGCTGCGCGCACCGCGTGGGCATGGACTGAGCCCATGAATCCTGTGCCGATGATTCCGGACCGTAGTTTGAGGGTCATGTGGTGCTACTTCTTCCGGGCCAGGGCGACGGCCAGGATGATGATGGCGCCCCGAACCACCTGTTGTTGGCTGCTGTCCAGACCGGCCAGAATCAGGCCGTTGTTGATCAGGCCGATCAGGAGGGCGCCGAAGAGAGTGCCGATGATGGAGCCGAATCCGCCGAAGAGGCTTGTCCCGCCGAGGATGACGGCGGCGATGGCGGAGAGTTCATCACCGGATCCCCACTGGAACCGGCCGGACTGGAGACGCCCGGCATACAGCATGCCGGCGACGCTCGCGACCATGCCCGAGATGAGGAGCACCTGGAACTTGATGCGCTTGGTGTTGATGCCGGTAAATTCAGCGGCGTTCCGGTTGCCGCCGGTAGCGAGGACCTGGCGGCCGAACTTGGTGCGGTTCAATACGACGGCGCCGACGGCAACGAAGATGGCGCTCCAGACGACCAGGCCAGGAACGGGACCGAAGTCCCCGGAGCCAAAAATCATGTTGAAAGCGTCGTTAAGGATCGGCTGGGGGGCCGAGGCCGTGATCCACTGGGCGACGCCCGCGGCGATACCCAGCATGCCGAGCGTCACCAGGAAGGAAGGGATACCCAGGAGGCTGACCAGTGCACCATTGATGGACCCGACGACGAGTCCGACGGCGAGGCCGGCGAGGATGCCTGGGACCAGGCCCCACTGCGACACCGCCATGGCCGTGCAGACGCTGGCCAGTCCGGCGACTGAGCCGACGCTGAGGTCAATCTCAGCGCAGGAGATGACATAGGTCATGCCCACTGCGATGACGGTGATGGTGGCGGTCTGCCGGAAAATGTTCAGCAGGTTTTGTGGGGTCATGAATCCCTGGTCGCGCAGCAGAACGGCGAAGAAGAGGAAGACGACAACGAACCCGATGTAGATGACGTAGCGCCGCCAGTCGAGCTCTTTGAGGACCGTGCCAAAATTGCGGTGTTCCGCCGTGTCTTGGGCGGAGATGGTGTTTGCCTTGCTCACTGTTCAGACTCCCTGGACTGCAAGTTGAAGATATTCCTCGTCAGCGATGTCGCTGCGGGGGATGTCACGGATGACGGAGCCGTCCTTGAGGACGAGGACGCGGTCGCTGACCGCGAGTAGTTCCGGGTATTCGGAGGAGATCACGATGACCGCTTTACCGGCGCTGGCGAGTTCGCGGACCATGTCCAGGATTTCGCTCTTGGTGCCGATGTCGACGCCAGCTGTGGGTTCGTCCAGAATCAGGATGTCCGGGTCGGTGCCTAGCCACTTGGCGATCACCACCTTCTGCTGGTTTCCGCCCGAAAGCAGCCGCACCGGGCGGTTGGGGTGGGCAACCTTGACCGCGAACTTCTTGATGAGAGACGACGACAGATCCTTGCCCTTCGTGGAATCCAGCAACGGTCCCCGCATAATCTGGCCGAGCAGGGGCAGCAGCAGGTTGTCCCGGACCGAGTGGTCAAGGACGAGGCCTTGAGCCCGGCGGTCCTCGGGGATCAGGGCGACTCCGGCGTCAATGGCCTGCTGGGGGGAATTCAGGTTGATTTTCTCCCCACGGATGAGGATGTCACCGCTGTCCCGCCGGTCGATGCCGAAGAGTGCCCGGGCGAGTTCGGTACGGCCGCTGCCCATAAGACCGGCCAAGCCCAGGATCTCCCCTGGCCGGAGCGAGAAAGAGACGTCCCTTACACGCCGCCCGGCGTTTAGGCCACGCACCTCCAGCAGGGGGGCACCCTCGTGGGCCACGTGGTCCCGCTCGCGGTAGGCAAGCTGGCCTTCGATCTTCTTGCCGACAATGCCCTCGACGATCTGTTCGGGGGTCACAGCGCTCAGTGGCTCGGTAAGCAGCCGACGGCCGTCCCGAAGGATAGTGATCCGGTCGGCAAGACGGTAGACCTCGTCCATACGGTGCGAGATGTAGATGATCGAAATGCCGCGTTGCTTGAGGCGGTCAATCAGTTCGAAGAGCGCCTCAGATTCGTGGCGGGCAAGGCTTGCCGTGGGTTCGTCCATGATCAGCACCTGGGCGTTCTGCGAGAGCGCCTTGGCGATCTCGGTCAGCTGCCAGTAAGCGGTTCCGAGCCGCGAGACTTCGGCCCGGGGGTCGACGTCAACCTCCATTTCGGCGAAGATCTCCTTGGCCCGGCGGACCGAGGCGCGGTCATCAATGAGGCCGCCTGCGCCGAGCGGTTCAGCTGCCAGGAAGATGTTTTGCGCAACGGTAAGGCTCGGTACGAGGCTGAATTCCTGGAAGACCATCCCGATGCCGGCAGCCTTTGCATCCTGGATCGAGTTGATCGTCGCCGGCTTGCCGCCAATGATGATTTCTCCCGCGTCAGCCTGATAGACGCCCTGCAGGATTTTCATGAGCGTGGATTTGCCGGCCCCGTTGCCTCCTGCGAGGGCGTGGACCTCGCCCCTGCGGACGTCGAAGCTGACGTCCTTCAGTACTGAGACGCCGTTGAAGCCCTTGGAGACAGAGCGCATCTCGACGACATTGTCTGCGGTGTTCATTGTTGCCCTTTCGGGACGGTGCGGGTTGGTTCCCGCACCGTCAAGTCCGGCTATTTCTTGTAGGACTCTTGAATGTCCCTGGGAGCGTCCTCGTGGTAAACCTGCTTCCAGGCCTCCAGGACGTTGGAGTGATCAACCGGGACGGCGCTCAAGGCCACATAGGCTGGGGCTGCCTTACCGATGAGGGCGCCTGCTGCCAGCCGTGCCTCCGTGACTCCCTGGTCGAAAGGAACCTGGGCGCCGAGACCGACGACGAGCTGGTCTTTAGCCAGAGCGATGGCAACGTTCTTTCCGAGGTCCTCGGTGGCGATCTTCAGGTCCTGACGGCCTGCGGCACGGGCTGCGGCCATGACGCCTTCCGCGGGGACGTCCCACACGGCCCAGATGCCGTTCAGGTCGGCGTGCTTGCTTAGCATGGCATTTGCCGCGGCCTGGGCGTCTCCGGCGAAGTCGGGGCCGGCGATACCCTTTTCTTCGACGATCTGGATGTCCGGGTACTCCTTGGTGATCGTTTCCTTGAAGCCCTCGTAGCGCTGCTTGGTCACAAAGAAATCAGCCTGGTGGAAGACAAGGCCGATTTTGCCCTTGCCGCCGATGGCCTTGGCCATCTGGTGCGCGGCGACGACGCCATTGCCATAGTTGTCGGCGGAAACCACGGAAACGTAGTCCTTGCCGGCTGTTAGTCCTTGGGGAACGTTGTCCATGAAGACCAGCTTCGTCCCGGCGGCCCCCACTTTTTTGTAGGCCGAGGCCGTGGCTACGGGGTCAGTGGGAATGGAGATCATGATGTTCGGGTTCTGCGTCATCACGGTCTCGATGTCCGACACCTGCTTGTCCGGCTTGAAGTTCGCGTCTGTCGTAGCGATGACCTTGATGCCGAGCTTTTCAAATTCGCTCTTGAGGCCGTTGGTCTGGGCTGTGGCCCAGTCGTTGCCGCCGTAATGCATCACGATTGCAGCCGTGGCATTGAGCGCCTTGATCTTCGCGATCTCTTCGGACGTGAGATCTGCAGTCGATGCAGGTGACGGCGCCTCGCCATTGGGGCCCTTGCTCAGGACCTGTCCCTTGATCTTGTCAAGGGCCTGCTGGGCCTTCTCGGAGACACCGGTATCCGGAGCGTTTGAGCTGGCCGAGGTCGAGCTGCTGCAGGAAGCGACGGAAATTGACAGGGCTGCGGCCAGGGCCACAAAGGAAAGCCTGCGGATCATCATTGTTCTCCAGTGCTTGTGTGTGGGGGATAGGGGGTGGAAGGTTGGGGTCAGGCCAGGGCAATGGCGAGGGAAGGGGGGACCGGTGAGAGGACGAGTCCACCTGCGGCGGAGGCTGTGCGAACAGCAGCAGCCTTGTCTGGAGCCCTAACGAGGGCCTCTGCGTGCTTTTTGTCGACGAAGAGTCCCAGGGAGCACGGTCCGTAATGGGCTTGTACCCACTTCACCGCCTCACCCGCCGCCTTTGCCATTTCGCCGGCCGCCTCAGCGACCGAGCCGTCAATGGTCGACAGCGACTCGGGAACCCCGGCTTGATCGACAGAAACGACCAAGCTTGCCCACAGGAAGTCCTCATCGAATACACCGATGACAGCCGAGGAGCCCGCCGAAACGAAGGTGCGGACAGCGACCGCGAGATCATCACGTGCTGCGTCCGCCAGGAGCGTTACCAGATTTGCCCACTGGGCCTGGTCGATGTTTCGACGGCCGACACTCGGGTCGAGTAAAAGTGCCTCGGCGGTGGTGTCGCTCATCCCGCTCCCTCTCCATTGAAGTACTAAAGCCGTAAACGTTTACGCTAGAAATCGTAAACGTTTACGCTGATCAGTGTCAAGCATCACACGCAGAGTCGGTTCGCGGTCCGGAGAGAGATTGGCGACGTAAGATGGAGGGCGTACAAAACCGCCGTCGGCTCGGCCCCCACAAGACGGACAGGAGAGGCCATGACAGACACGACGATTCCCCGCCAGGACAATGGCCGGACTGCAGACGCTCCTTTGCGCCGGAAACCGACCATAAACGATGTTGCCCAACTTGCAGGCGTCTCGTTCGGGACGGTCTCGCGAGTGCTGAATGACGCTCCCGATGTCAGTGCCTCGACTCGCGAACGAGTCCTCAAGGTAATCAAGGACATCGGCTACCGCAGGAACCGCGCAGCCACCGCGCTGGTCACAAGCCGCTCGACCTCCATTGGCATCCTGTCGGACGGCTCCCCCCGTTTCGGCCCGGTGGGAACACTCATGGCACTCGAAAACGTTGCGCGGAACAAGGGCTACGCCACAACCGTGATCAGCGTCCAAAAACCCTACGAAGAGTCCGTGCAGGCGGCCCTCGACAGTCTGGACGATACCGGCGTCGGAGGGATTATCGTCATCGCGCCTCTCGTCGAAATGGCAGCGGCCGTCTGGAATGCCTCGTGCCGCTTACCTCTAGAGATGATCGCGGCCGGCGCGTCGTCAACTCCAAACGTTTTCACGTACTCAGAAAATCAGGAGCTCGGAGCGAGACTTGCCACGCAGCACCTCATCGACTTGGGCCACACCGACATCGCGCATTTCGCCGGCTCAATGGACTGGTTCGATGGACGGGTGCGCAAGCGCGGCTGGGAAGCGGCGCTCCGTGACGCCGGGCTCGAACCAGGCCTGTGCATCGAAGGTGACTGGAGTCCGCGATGGGCTTACGAGACCGCCCTCCAGCTCGTCCGGGAAGGGAAGATCCCTCAGGCGATCTTCGCGGCCAGCGACCATACTGCCCTTGGGCTGGTACGTGCGTTCGCCGAAAACGGCGTCCGCGTCCCGGACGATGTCAGCGTCGTCGGTTTCGACGATATTGAAGGTTCCGACTATTTCCTGCCTCCCCTGACCACGGTGCGCCAAGACTTCACCGCCCTGGCGCTCATGAGCATGGAAGTGCTTATCGGCGCCATGGAGGGGCGCGAAGTGGACCGGACGCCAATAGCCCCGGCTCTTGTCGTCCGGGACAGCACCAAGCCAGCCACATCCTAGGCAACCCCCACCCTCCGCCGCGATTGCGGTCCCCTATGGCATCAGGCCCCGCTAAAACTCAAGGCGGAACACTCCCCCCAGTTGCAGGGCTCAGCCAAACGCTGCGCAATGTGGCTGGCCCATGTTTCAAAACACCCGCCACAACGACCCTTGACGGCTACAAGCTCCGGTACAGGGCACGAGTTGACAGCGGATAGGGGTATCTGCAAGCACAGGCCATATCAACAGCAGCGCCCGCCGCCACGATTTCTAGGTGAACCTTGATCAAGGCAACGGGAGGATCCTCATCCAATGAAGGGCGTCCGTTACACCGCAGACGTTCAAGGCCTTCCGGAACGTTTGAACGGGAGAACGCTCTTTGCAGGTCTATCTGACAGCACCTTAACGGGCTGGCAGTCCATCGGCACGAGCGCCGCTAGCCACACGCGTTGTCTCGGAAGCATGGCCTGGCACGATGGGTTGCAGGATGCTTTGGGATGCAGTGTCACGAGGCCAGTCCACGCATTATAGAGCGACGCATAGCTCTCGTCTCACAATCTCTCTAGCAACCTCGGGTTAAAAACTGGATCGATAGCAGCACTGTGTCCGACTGCTCGCATGCTGGTGCGGCTAGTTGACCGTACGATTGCAGCTGACTCCTGACTGCAGTTGTCCAGTTAAACTACACCCCAACCTGACACAATCGAACGCCGCCAATCGCTGCCAAGAGAGGGATTGCTCCGTCGACCGTAATCCGGGACAGTGCGTCGTCACTAACTACCTGTTTGCGGAGCTGAGAGGGAATGGACCATTTCCCTTCCAAGCCGTTCAGACCGACGAACAATCCAAGCGAACTTTTGTCTGCCGGAGGTGGGAAGCCGCCCACCATCGGCCATGCCTGGCTCGTGTGGCTCCGGCAAGGCCGAGAATGCTGCTGGCTCGTTGTATCGGGCCTTGTGCGACACCTGAAACAGTGGTCCCAGTTCCAATAAGTAGTCTGCTCTCGTTACCCGAATCAACTGCGCATGGCGCAGATATCGGTGACCGTGATGCCGTCGCGACGTGTCTGACCTCCCAGCGGAAGAACTCCGTTGAACGGATTGTCACCGTACGCCATGACCAAATAAGCCAAGGAAGGACGGTCTGCCGGAACGCCCGTCTGTTGCGCGCCGGGTCGCAGCAGCATCCGTCCGGATGGTGGGAATGGGCCTCCTGGTTGAAGGACTGCGACCCAACCGGAATGCGGAGCCGCAGGCGCCGGGGCATTCGTCACGCACAGCATTCTGCAGGCGCGAGCCTCTCAATAGTCTCCTGCCCCCACCGGCGTATCCACCCGGAACACCCGAAGCTGCAACGCCAGGGTTGAGTAGTAGCCAACCAAGGTCACCAGTTCAAAGACCGCGCGCTGGCCAAGTAGATGCTCCGCCTCATACCAGGCGCAATCGCCAACGTCTCCGTCCAGCAGTGCCAGGACGGTCCGGCCGACTAATGATTCAACTCCACCGAACGGCATCACATCTTTCCGGCGGATGGCCTCCAACTCATGGCGGCTGAATCCGAGGGCCCGCCCTATGGCCTCGTGGGACTCCCGCTCGAAGGTTGAGCGGTGGCGGGCCGCAAAAAGGAGGATCGCGATTTCACGCTGCTGGTCCTTTGCCTGCTCTGGTCCGTGGCACAGGTTCCCATCCTGCTGTTCGCCTCCTTGCCCTCGCTCTGGGCAAGCCGGCTGCTGCTCGGCGCCGGTGAAGGCCCGCTCGCCCCCGTTCTAACGGCCCTTAACCACGACGGCGGACCGGTCACCCGCCGCTCAACCGGCCACCCGCTGCATCACCCGCCGTCTCAGCCGCCCGAACGCATGTCGAACTGGGCCGCAGATTCCCTGAGCAGGCGGGCAACCGTATCCACGGGCAGGCTCGTTGGCTTCTTCCTGTCGAAGCGCCTGAGCGCAATGTGCCGGGTACCAAGGCCCGGAACATCGAGGATGTCCACCTGGTCATGGACGACGCCGGTCAACGCCAGGGTGGGCACAATCGCCACTCCTTCGCCGGCCGCGACCAGGGCAAGTGCGGTGAGCGTGTCGACGTACTGGTGCACCGTCTCGATCCGCACTCCGGTGGAATGGCGGAGGCGCCCCAGCACGGCGCTGTTGGCGGCGGACTGCTCGACTCCCAACCATGGCAACGGGAGCCGGCTGAGGTCGATGGCTTCGGTAGCGAGCAAGGAACCTGCGGGAACTACCAATTTCCACGGTTCGTCCAGCAGCGGCTCCTGCACCATGCCGGCAGCGAGCGGCCGCTGTTCGGCCGCCGTCGAGTCCTGCTCGATGACCAAGGCGTCAAGTTGCCGTTGGCGCAGCAGCCGCATCAGGGGCGGGAAGGCGTCCTCAACGATCTCAATCCGCAATTGCGGGTACTGGCTGCGCCACTCGGGGATCCGCGGAATGACCACCGTCCGCATGAAACTGGTGAATCCGCCGATTCGAACGACGCCGGAAACCTTGGCTTCGCCCTCCATCCGGGCCCGCGCAACATTGAGCGCCCGTTCGATCTCTTCGCCCGCTTCCGCCATCGCCAAGCCAGCGGGTGTCAGCACCGAACCTTTGGGGGTCCGCTGAAGCAGGGCCTGGCCCACTTGGTGCTCGAGTTTGGTGAGTTGTTGGGACACCGCGGACGGTGTGAGCCGCAGTTCATCGGCGGCTGCAAGCACCCCGCCAGTGCGCGCCACAGCCAGCAAAACCAGGAGTCTGCGGGGGTCCATGTCCATGTTAAGCAACTCTAAATACCGGCTTCAGAAGATTGCAATTGATCTAAACCAAGACGTGCCCCAATATTTATCTCATAGCCGCAAGTTCCACGTCTTAGCGGCCCTCCTCTTACGCGCAAGGCCGCTATTGTCGTGCGCCCGATTTACGAAAGGATTCCACATGGAACTGCTCTGGGAAGTGACCGGATGGGCTGGCGCGGCGGCGATGCTCGGCGCCTACTTGGCGGTGTCCATGGGGTGGCTGCAGCCTGGACGTAAATTCCAGACCGTCAACCTCTTTGGGTCCTGCGCGTTCATCATCAATGGCACCCTCCACGGCGCCTGGCCGTCAGTGGCCACCAACGTTGCCTGGTTCGTCATCTCGGCCGTAGCGCTCTACCGCATGCGCGAAAAGAAGCCGGCTACCGCCGTCGTCGTTGAGGTCCCAAGCCGCGCACCGGAAACCGGTGCGCAGTTGATCATCCCGGGTGCCCCGGCCGCCTCCGTAACAGCCGCCGCGTAGCGGGGCCTTTCCCTCAGTCCACGAACTCCGACTGGGTCTCGATGAAGTCCCAGTCGGCCGCCGTCAACCCACCGCTGAGATTGTCCGGATGCGGTCCGCCGGCTTCGGCAATGTGTTGCAGCACCTGCAGGGGGAGTTCTTCGGCCCGCAGGTTTTCCCGCAGCCATTCCTTGCTGTCCAGGTGAAGATCGAGCCACCACATGAAGATTTCCATTGCACGCCGCCTTCCGTCGACTCATCGCCAGTGAGACCACGGATTAACGGTAGGCCCGGCCCGGTATGCCTACAAGGACCAGCAGATAAAACCCCTTGTATGGAACCACCGTCAGGGCCACTCTGTACGTAGGAACCACGAGGGATCCGCGATGGATTGTGACATCGAGCTGGAGATCGGCACCGGCTCAACACGCGGTGAGTACACGGTGCATGTGGTCCGTGCACCGGCGGGAGGCCATGCGTCCGGCCGCTTCACCTTGGACATCGACGGCATCCACGGCAGGCTCCCCCAATTGGAAGCCACCGTCCTGGCGTCGGCCGTCGCAGCCCGGCGGACCCTTCCTGTTGCCGAAGTTGCCGTTCGCGAAGTGGGCCAGCAACTGTTCCAGGCCCTTTTCACCCGGGAGGTTTACGGCACCTACCGCGCCAGCCTCGGCGCAGCGCAACATGCCGGCCAGCAACTCCGCGTGGTCCTGCGGCTGGCCGCCCCCGAGTTGGCCACCATGCCGTGGGAAACCCTGTTCGACCCCGAAACAGAAACCTACCTCTGCCAGACTGAGCCTCTGCTGCGGCACATCCCCGCACCGGATTACCACCAGAACCCGCTGGACGTCGCCCCGCCGCTGCGGATCCTGGGTATCGTCGCCTCGCCCCGCGACCTCCCCGCCCTTGATGTCCAGGCTGAGAAGGACCACCTCACCCAGGCCTTGGCCGGTCCTGCGGAGGAGGGCCGGGTGGAACTCGTTTGGACCAGGAGCGGCACTTGGGACGACATCCAGTCCATGCTCCTCGCCGGCCCTTGGCATGTGGTCCATTTCGTTGGACACGGCGACTATGACTCCCGCACCGACGAGGGCCGCATCGCACTGGTCGGCAACGATGGCCGCGCCGCCATGGTCCGCGCCGTCAGGTTGATGGCCCTCCTGAGCGTTGCCGCACCCCGGCCACGGCTGGTGGTGTTGAACTCGTGCTCCTCGGGCGAGATGGGCCAGACGGATCTCTTCTCCGGCACCGCATCCGCCTTGGTCAGGAGCGGCATCGGAGCGGTGGCTGCCATGCAGTTCGCCATTAGCGACTCCGCCGCCATCGCCTTTGCACACGGCTTTTACGCGGCCATCGCCAACGGCCGCACAGTGGATGAGGCCGCCCGCATCGGGCGCATCTCCGTCATGGCCAGCCCGGACGGCACCCTCGAATGGGTGACGCCTGCCCTGTACGTCCGCGGCGGTTCAACGCAGCTGTTTTCCCTGCAGGGCACCCCGCGCGGTCGCACCCAAGCGGAACGTACGACGTCGGCAACGGCCTCAGGCGGGCAGCCCGCCTCGACGCCCGCTGCCTATGCGACCCCTGCCGGCTCTCCGGATCCCGCAACCACCAAACCACTGCCGGCAAGCACACCGGCGCGGGCATCAACGGGGGACAACGACACGGACCACATCCGGCGGAGGGCGCAACTGCGTGCCCTGTATGTGGAGGCATCGGCCGAGTTGCGGGCCAAACACTACGAACAAGCCCTTGAATCCTTCAACGACCTCCTGACTTTGGAACCCGGTTACAGGGATGCTGTGGCGCTTAGGGACTCAGCAAGCAAGCGGCTCAGCGAAGAACGGGCCTACCGGGAAGCCGTGGCTGCGGAGGAATCCGGGGACTGGATCGCGGCGGCAGAGGGCTTTGCGAAGGTGCTAAACAGCCCTTACTACCCGAACGCTTCCCGCCGCAAGGAAGGCTGCGAGCGCAAGCAACGCATCGCCGACCTCCAAGGAGAACTCCGCTACCACCACTCCAAGGGTTCGTGGGAGGCGGTCATTGATGTCGCCAAGGAGCTCAGGACCCTTGATCCGGGTGCTGCAGATCCGGACGGACTCACCACCGCAGCGAAGGCTGAGCTCAATAAAACCGTCCAGCACGGCGACACTGAGGAGGAGCACGGCTCCTACACCGCCTACGATCTACCAGCCCCGAAGAAGCAAGCCACCGCTCCGACCAAAGCGAAGGCACCCGGCCAAGTGCCGCCGTCGGGCTCTGACGAACCTCTCTGGAAAGCGGTCCCGCGGCCGCACCTGCCGCTCGCCGGCACCACGATCGCCTGGGCGGGGGCAGCGCTGGCAACCGCCGGAGGGCTGGGGGCCGGGTTCGTGGTGTTCTTCATGTGGTTCGACCAGAACTCCTGGCAGGACAACGGGGGCGACATTGTGCTCCGCACCCTTTACGGCGTCGTCACGGCGTTCGGCTATCTGCTCCTTGTCATCGCCGGGCTCCCGGACCACACAGCGCAGGGGCGGTTGGCGATGACCGGGTTGGTGGTTTCGCAAGGTGTGTTCGGGCTGGCCGGGCTCAACTACACGGTGGAGGCAGCCGCCGTCGTGGGCAGTTTTGCGGTGGCAGGATTCGGGCTGTGGGCCGGAGTGCTGGCCATGCGGTATCCCGCGCAGCACACGTTGGCCTGGCTTCTGCTGTTGCCCACGGTGCTGCAACCCATCATCTGGATCCAAGGGAAAGGCGTGTTCATGGCGAGTTGGTACATGACGCAGGCATTGCCGCTGCTGCTGCATCTGGTGTTGCTGTGCGGGGTTGGCATCGCGTTCATTGTGACCGCCCAACGCCTGGTCAGCGTGCGAGGCATGGGCGTCACGAAGGACGCGCCATGAGCCGCCTGGTTGAATTCGCGACGGACGACGGCGGCACCGTGGTTGTGGAGGTGGCCAGCACTGCCGGGAGCCTCGTGACGAGGGGCGGGGATCACGCCGCCGAACATTCGGGGGTGTTTGCCCGGGCCCAGCAGACGTTCCAGCGGGCACTCGAGCACGTCAGGCCTGCGGTCCAAGGCGTCATCGACGAACTCCTGAGCCTGGAGAACCGCCCGGATGAGCTGAGAGTGGAGTTCGGGATCGATCTTCATGCCGAGGCCGGCGCGTTCATTGCCTCGGCCAGCACGGGGTCCAACTTCAAGGTGTGCCTGACGTGGAACAAATCCTCCGCCCCAAGCAACCCCGCCCCGCCCAACCCAACCCCGCCCCGCAAACCCAACTAGGTCGCAGCAGAGCACGTTTTGAGCCCTGAAAACGCGCACTATTGCTACCCAGTTGGGGGGCCGGGGAGCCTGTTCAAGGGCAGGCCGCAGCGCAACAATAAGGTATGGTCGGCGAAGAATTCAGCGGACGCATTCCTTTGGTTGTAGGGGTGCTGCCGGATCAGCACGTGGAGGTCCTGCAGACGGCCCGCGCACTGGCCGAGCAACTCGGCGTGCCTCTGGTCTGCGCATATGTGGACGAGGCGAGTTACCTCGTGGAGTGGGATCCGTCGCGGGAGACCCACAGGATGTCGCTGCACCCGGAGAAGGACGACGAGGACGTGGCCGCCATCCGCAACGACCTCGGCAAGGAAATCGCAGAAGCCATGGAGGGCGGCTCGGCAGACTGGACCTTGCGACTTCTGGCAGGTGACCCGGCCCGGGCCTTGGGCAGGCTGGCCGAGGACATCAAGGCGTCAATGATCATCGTCGGCACTCCCGAACCCGGGCTTGGGCACCGGATTTCTGAGGCATTGAACGGTTCGGTGGCCGCGTGGTTGAGCCATCATCAGCGCCGTCCGGTGTTGATTGTGCCGCAGAAAAAGCGGCCGGATCACGCGCCGGGAAAATAAAGCGAAAGTACTAATTCCAAGTGGTGGCAATGCCGTCACACCCAACGTAGAGTTGTTACTGCAGGTCAGCGGAAGCGCCTGCCACAAAGCTGCTCCGGAGTGCGTATCCCCCAATAACGCACTCCGGAGCTTTTGTTTAACCAGGTGAACCAGCGTGGGGTCGACTAACCAGCTGAACCAGCGTGGGGTCGACGGGATTGCGTGCCGTCGCAACCGACATTGAAGCCAAAACGGCCCCGACACGCCGTCTCAGGGGCAGGTCGGGGCCGTTTCGCAGCCAAAGCAGGTGGTGGCGGCACGGGTCCGCGGGAAAGTACGACGCCGGCACCCACCGCAGGCGCGGCGGCTCACCAAGCGCGGCACCCACCGCAGGCGCGGCGGCTTACCAGGCGCGGCGGCTTACCTCACGAACGTGTACAGCAGGGCCGCCATGCCGAAGCCCACAATGGACAGGACTGTTTCCAGGACGGTCCAGGTCTTCAGGGTGTCCTTCACTGACATGTTGAAGTACTTGGAGATGATCCAGAACCCGCCGTCGTTGACGTGGCTGGCGATGATGGATCCCGAGGAGATGGCCACAACAATCAGGGCGAGCTGCGGCTGGCTGTATCCGGAGGCGAGGCTCGGCGCGAGGATGCCACCGGTGGTCACGATCGCCACCGTGGCCGATCCCTGTGCGATGCGCATGCCGGCGCTGATCACGAAGGCCGAGAGGATGATGGGAAGGCCCGCCTGGGACAATGTGTCCGCAACAGCCTTGCCGACGCCGGTGGCTGAGAGGACGGCCCCGAAGAACGCGCCGGCACCGACCACCAGCAGGATCATGCCCACGGGCCGCAGTGAGGAACCGGTGATCTCGCTTAGTTCGGCGGCGGTCATGCCGCGGCGGATGCCCAGGAGCCACATGGCCAGGAGCACGGCAACGGTCAGCGCAATGGCCGGGTTGCCGAAGAACTGGAGGGTGTCGCGGAAGGCGCCGGCCGGGACGAAAATGTTGCCGAAGGTGCCGCCGAGGATGAGGATCATGGGCAGGCCGATGGCCAGGAGAACCAGGCCAATGGAGGGTTCGTGTCCGCGGGCAGTGTCCGCCTCCTCGATGATGCGGTCCTCGGGAACGTGGACCATCACACGCTTCCCGATCCACGTGCCCCACAGAATACCGGAGGCGAACCAAGCGGGGATGCCGCAGATGAGGCCCATGAGGATGATCCAGCCGAGGTCCACGTGGAACAAGCCGGCCGCAGCAACGGGTCCGGGGTGCGGGGGAAGGAAGGCGTGGGTCACGGAGAGGCCGGCCAGCAGCGGCAGGGCATACAGCGCGAGGGACTTGCCGCCGCGGATCGCCGCAACGTACACCAGCGGTGCGAGCACGAAGATGCCGATGTCGAAGAACACGGGGATGCCCAGCACAAAGCCGGTGATACCCATGGCGAGCGGCGTTCCCTTCTCGCCGAAAATCTTCACCAGCCGGCCAAGGAGCACCTCGGCACCGCCGGACCGTTCGAGGATCGCGCCAAGGACAGTACCCAGGCCGATGATCACCGTGATGTGCCCGAGGATGATGGCGAAGCCCTTCTCAATGAGGGCGTCGCTGCTCTTGGTGGCCGATCCCACCAAGGCCTCCACCGAGATACCGCCCACCAGGGCCACCAGCACGCCGGTTCCCACCAAGGCGATGAACGGTTCGAGTTTGACCTTGATGATCAGGAACAGCAGGAGCGCAATGCCGGCGCCTGCCAGGAGGAGCAGGCCGGCGGTATCGTGCCGCAGCCAGTCGAGGAATTCATTCATGGACGTGTCTTTCCGGGTAGTCCTACTTGAGGGTGCCTGTGAAGGCGGCGGCACGGGCCGCGATGTCTGCCCAGTCGCCGGCAGCAACTGCCGCGGGCGGTACCACGCTGGTGCCGCAGCAGACTGCGGCAGCACCGGCGTCGAGGTAGCTCTTGGCGTTGGAGGCGTCGATGCCCCCGGAGGGCAGCAGCCGGATTCCCGGGAAGGGTCCTTGCAGGTCCTTCAGGTACGCGGGTCCGATCTGGCGGGCAGGGAAAATCTTGACGGCGGCCGATCCCAAATCGAGAGCCTGGGCCACCTCGGTGGGGGTCATGGCGCCGAGGCTGAACGGGACACCGGCGGCGGTTGCGACGGCGGCTACCTCGGGCCGAAGCCCGGGCGTCACCAGGAACTTCGCACCGGCGTCGATCGCAGCGCGCGCTTGGTCACCGGTCATGACCGTGCCGATCCCGACGGCGGCACCATGGTCCGCTGCCGTTTCCGCCGCGCGCTGGACGTGTTTGAGCACATCAGGCGTGGTGAAGGTCAGTTCGACGCTGCGGATGCCGCCGTCGGCCAGCGCCCGGCACAGCTCGGCAGCGTCCGTGATGGACGGCGCGCGGACCACCGCCAGGGTGCGGTCGACCTCGAGCTGATGGATGAATTCTTCGGGGGTCATTGCATTCCTTCTCGGTTGAATCCGGCTTCCCGGGTGAGGCCGTCACGGTGCCGACGGAGGGCTCGGCCGGAACGTGCGCCGGTGGGCCGGCCGCCGTCGATCGCAGCCGTTCCGTTGACGAACACGTAGTGGATGCCGCTGGCGGCTTGGCGGGGATTGTCGAAAGTGGCTTCGTCGCGGATGGTTTCCGGATCGAAAAGTACGACGTCGGCGGCGAACCCTTCGCGGATCAGTCCCCTGTTGCGGAGCTTGAGTCGTGCGGCAGGCCGGCCCGTCAGGTGGTGGACCATGTCCTCCACGCTCAGCAGTCCGAGGTCGCGTGAGTAGTGGCCGAGGTAGCGCGGGAATGTGCCCCACGCCCGCGGGTGGGGCTTGGCGCCGACCAACAACCCGTCGCTGCCGCCGGTGTGCGTGCGGTGCTTCATGATGGTTTGGACATTTTCTTCGTGGCCCACGTGCTGCAGGATGCCGGTGCCCAGGCGTTCATCGGTGAGGATGCGGGCGAACACATCGAACGCTTCCTCTCCTGTTTCCGCGGCGATGTCCTTGATGGTCCGGCCCACGTAGCCTGCGAGCGCAGGGTTTTGGACGCCGCTGATTTCCAAGGTGTCCCATTCGGCCACAACCCCGTGGCAGCCGTCCGAGCCATAGATCTCCACGGTTTCGCGGATGCGTGCCCTCGTGGCGGGGTCGGACAGGCGTGCCAGGGTTGCTTCGGTTCCTCCCGCGGATGCCCACCCGGGGAGGATCGCGCTCAGCGTGGTGGCGCCGGGAAGGTAGGGGTAGGTGTCCAGCGTGATGTCCGCACCGTCATCAAGCGCGGAGTCGATCAGGTCCAGGAGTTCCCCGGCACGGCCTTTGTTTTCGGCAAAGTTCATGGTCGCGTGGGACAGATGCAGGGCACATCCGCTGTGCCGGCTCAGGTCGATCATCTCGGCATAGGCGCCCAGGGCATTCTTGCAGTAGGAGCGGTGGTGCGGGGCGTAGAACCCTCCCAATTCACCGACAACCCGGCACAGTCCGGCCAGCTCTTCCGTTGTTGCGTACATGCCCGGGGTGTAGGTGAGCCCGGAGGACATCCCCACGGCGCCTTCCTCCATCGCGGCGCGGACAACGTCCTGCATCCGCTGCTGTTGTTCCGGCGTGGGATCACCTTCGTCGAAGCCCATCACCATGGCCCGCACGGTTCCTTGCGGTACGAGGTAGGCGGCGTTGGTGGCGATCCTGCCGCCGGAATCTTCAGCGTCCAGGCGGTCCAGGTACTCGCCGACGCTGCGCCAGTTCCAGTCGAAATCCGCCGGGTTGCCGTTCCAGCCGGCGATCTTCTCCCGAACGCCTGCCAATGTTGCGTCGTCCACGGGTGCGTAGGAGAGCCCGTCCTGGCCCAGCAGTTCAGTGGTGACGCCTTGGCTGAGTTTGGCGTAGTGGTCCCGGTTGACCAGCAGCTGGAGGTCGGAGTGGGCGTGCATGTCAATGAAACCGGGGCTCAGGACCAGGCCGTGCGCATCGATGACGCGATCCGCTCCGGCAGCGGTGAGGCTGCCGGCGTCGGCCACCTCCGCGATCACGGAACGTCCAGCAGGACGTCCGCTGCACGGCGCTCCGCTCCGCTTCCATCCACCACCGTGGCGTTGCTGATGAGGGTCTTCATGGGATTCCTAGAAGAAGGTATGGATAAGGTCGACGACGGTCAGGTCGGCCGGGCTGCCAGCGTCGGCACTGCTGCCGGTGCCGCTGCTGCCGTTGCCGCTGCTGCCGTTATCCGCCAAGACCGGAATGACGGTCCACTTGTCGAAGGCGGTGCAAGGATGTGAGAGGCCCAGTCGTACGACGTCCCCGGGTGTGACCGTGACGTTTGCGGGGTAGGCCATGAAGCAGTGCTGGTCGTTGATGGCCGTGATCCTGGCGCCTTCCAGCGGCTCCATCGCTCCCCCGAGGGCCGGTCCAATGAGTTGGGGCTCGGGGAATCCTTCGTCGAACGGCAGGTCACGCTTGCCGGCGTCGAGGATGGCCAGCCCGGCCCAGTCGTACGACGTCCCCGGGTGTGACCGTGACGTTTGCGGGGTAGGCCATGAAGCAGTGCTGGTCGTTGATGGCCTTCCCTGCTGGCCTGCAACGGTGTCAGAACCCGGCACCCACGTTACGCACGACATCTACCAAACTGCCCTGCCCACATCAGCGGTCTCCCAACACCCGCCAGCCCCGGTGACAACACTCTCAAGATCATCGATCAACAGAGCAACCCAATCATGCCGGAACCAACAGGCCAACACACCCACATCCTGCACCAGGAAACGGGCTACGAAAAAGGTAACGAGCAACGCCGGGCGGGTCAGGGGGTCAGGCGCTTCGGGGCCAATCCCGGCGGGACCGCGGGGACTCTCTGCCGCTTCGCATAGACCCGGGCGCGCTGGCTGGACAGGGCCAGGAGCACCAGGATGTCGGTGGCAAGGCCCGGAAGCCCGGCTTCGAGCGTGATGCTGGTGCTGCCCGTAGAAGCATCGATGGCCTGCACCAGAATCGATAGTGAACTCAGGCCCATCGCGATCACCCGGGCGGCATTGCTGCCAAGGAAAATCCGCCATGCCAGGAAAACCTCCCCCAGCCCGAAGACCAACACAACAATCCCCAGGAACGTGAGCACCGCCGTCGTGGTTTGCGGATCGGCCGCACCGTCATCAAGGGTGACATCCGAGAAATCGCCTGAAGACGTCAACAACGCGACGGCGAGCGCGAGCGCCGCAACCGCCCTGACCACCACAAGGGCAGCGCCCACAATGGTTGGTGCCGGACGGCGGTCACGGCTGTCCGTGTTCTTCCGTCCGTCGGCTTCCGCGACGGGAACGCCACGGGCGTCGACGACGGGAAGGTCGCCGTCCGTGGAAATGGAATCGCCGCCACCATTGCGCGAGTGGTACCCCGTTGAAAAGTCCTTGATCACGTGGACGCGGACGGCGGGTTCGGCTTCGGAGACTGTCCGGACGATGTGGTCACGTTCGACGTCGGTATTCTGTTCAATCTTGTGGGTGATCTGAAGCGTGAACAGGGAAAAACCCACGCTGCGGTCGTACGTTCCGGCGGCAAGCCAATCCACTGTGTGGCCGCCGGGGAGCATCCACCCGTCGGGGCAGCGCCAAAAGCGGACGTGATGCCGTTTGCCGGGATTATTGTCCACCTCCTGCTGGTAGGCGAAGTCCTGCTGGCGGTCGAAGAGGTAGAGGGGACTAACCGGTGCCTGGGTGTAGCTCTGGCGAAGGATGGTTGAACTGATGATGCGGCGGCTGCTGGCAAAGGTGACATCGTCCGCGATGGTCCAGCCCGCGCGGTGCATGATGGCATGGATCTGGCGTTCGGCACCGAGGAGGGCAACGTTCACGGGGTCCCCGAGGAGTCCGTCACTGGTGCGGGCCCGGCCGATGAAGTAGCCCGGAACGTAGATCGTGGTCAGGATCCGGTGGAGTCGGGGAAGTAACAGGTATGCCAAAAAGGCCCAGAAGAGGAACCAGGACCACAGTTGTCCCCAGCCAAGCTGGAAGCTCTCCCCCGCCAGCAGGAAGGCCAACCACGCCGCCGATGCCCCGGCCAGGACAAAGAAGGCGTGATCTATCCAGCTGTCACCAGGCTGTTGCTCCATTGCCTTGTACATCGGCCCCCTCCGAAATATCACACATCCGGTTCGTGCTCATGTCACGCCCCTTAAGCTTGGTCCGCGATGCCTTATCTGTACACAATCAGCCAGTATTCGGCACGGGTTCGACAAACGTTGAGGTGCTCCGACTAGCATGAATACTCCCGGGCTGCCCGGGTACGTGTCCTCTTGAGCAAGCCCTCGGAAGGCCGGCGCCAAGTGCGTGGGCCGCGTAAAGGAGAAGACTGTGCAGGAGCCGAAAGTCAGCGACGATGTGTCCGGCATGAAGGATGCTGCCGGAGATTCCACAGAGCTGAATGAGTCATCGAACGGCACAAGCGGGGAAGAGACGGTAGAAGAAACCGAAGTCCCGGAAGTCTCCTTCGACGAGCAGTTCTACCCTGCGCGGCCCAAAGCGCTGCGGCCCGTAGCCCGCCGTCGCCAGTTTTTCGCCGCGCGCCCCTCCCTTGAGTTCGACGGGCTGAACAAGACATACGTTGATTGGCTTCGCAACCAGTCGATGCTGGGAGATGCCAACACCATGGCGCGGCAGTTGTCAGGCCAGGCGAGCATGTGGCAGAACGCCTATGCCCGGCCGAACCCGCGGGCTGCCGTGGAGAAGGCCCCGGTCTGGTTCACGGCCTATCCTCTTTCCTTCATCACCAAGGAAAAGCAGTCCTTCCTCGCCGCCCTGGGGGACCCCGAGCTGTGGGAGGCATTCCGCGAGATCGGCATTCGGGGCCTGCACACCGGACCCGTGAAACTGGCCGGCGGCATCAGCGGCTGGTCCCAGACGCCCAGCGTTGACGGGCACTTCGACCGCATCAGCATGGCAATCGATCCCGCCTTCGGGACGGAAGAGGAATTCCGCCGGATGTGCGAGGTGGCAGCGGACCACGATGGCACTGTCATTGACGACATCGTTCCGGGCCACACCGGAAAGGGCGCCGATTTCCGTCTCGCCGAGATGAACTTCCGGGACTACCCCGGCATCTACCACATGGTGGATATTCCCGAAGAGGACTGGCACCTGCTGCCTGATGTTCCTGAGGGCAAGGACTCGGTCAACATCAGCCCCGAGGCTGAACAGGCGCTGCAGAAGGCCGGTTACATCATTGGCCGCCTGCAGCGTGTGATCTTCTACGAACCGGGCGTCAAGGAGACCAACTGGAGCGCCACGCGTCCGGTGGCAGACACCACGGGCAAAATCAGGCGCTGGGTGTACCTGCACTACTTCAAAGCCGGGCAGCCCTCGATCAACTGGCTGGATCCGACGTTCGCGGGAATGCGTTTGGTTGTGGGCGATGCCCTTCACTCGCTGCTTGACCTCGGCACGGGCGCGCTCCGCCTTGATGCCAACGGGTTCCTGGGCGTTGAAAAGAGTGCCGAAGAGCAGCCGGGCTGGTCTGAGGGCCACCCGTTGTCCGAGGCCGCCAACCAGCTCATCGGTTCCATGATCCGCAAGGTAGGCGGGTTCTCGTTCCAGGAACTCAACCTCACCATCGACGACATCAAGGCCCAGTCCGAGGCCGGCGCCGATCTGTCCTACGACTTCATCACCCGCCCGGCCTACCACTACTCCCTGGTCACGGCCGACACCGAGTTCCTCCGACTCACCCTGCGGCTGGCCATGGAGATCGGGGTTGACCAGGCTTCATTGGTCCATGCCCTCCAGAACCACGATGAACTGACGTACGAGCTTCTGCACTTCGCTGCCGGCCACCGCGAGGACGTGTTCGAGCTCGGCGGCGAGGAACTCACCGGCGCGGAGGTGGCGGAGAAGGTTCAGCAGACCCTCCGCGATCGCCTCACCGGTGAGAGTGGCCCGTACAACGCGCTCTTCACCACCAACGGCATCGCATGCACCACCGCGAGCTTCATCATGGCAACCCTCGGCATCCCGGACCCCGAGGCCATGACGCCCGAGCAGGAGGCACAGGTTCGGGACGTCCACGTGCTCATGTCCATGTACAATGCGCTCCAGCCGGGCGTCTTTGCCCTGTCCGGGTGGGACCTCACGGGCATCATCGCCCTGCCGCGCGACGTCGTAGGCGAACTGACCGCGCAGGGCGACACCCGTTGGATCAACCGCGGCGCCCATGACCTCATGGGCACCCGCCCGGATGCGGCCAAGTCCGCGGCAGGGATGCCCCGCGCCCGGAGCCTCTATGGTTCATTGCCGGAGCAGCTCAAGGATCCCAGCTCCTATGCGCGCCGCCTCCAGGAGATCCTGCGGGTGCGCGAGAGCTCCGGCATCGCCACGAGCGTGCTCCTGGATGTGCCGGAGGTCTCCAACCGCGCCCTCCTGGTGCTGGTCAACCAACTCGGCGACGGCAGCCTCGAGGTCACGGTCCTGAACTTCTCCGATCAGGAAATCGCGGGCAGCATCCAGTCCCCGCATTTGGTCCCCGGTTCAGTGGTCCATGACCTCTTCAGCAGCGAGGACGTCGGCCATGTGGACGACCTCCACAGCTTCTTCCTGGAGCTCGGCCCGTACCAAGGCACCGCGCTGGTACTGCGGGAACCGGAACCTGCCGAGGAGGAACAGGCAGAGTAAGGGCACGACGGCGGTGGGCGGCGGTGGGCGGCGGCGGTTTCCAGGCGCCGCCGTCGCGGTTTCCTGCGGCCACTCTGGAAGGCGCACCTCCGGGAGTCAGCGGGTGGAGTCCCAGCTCTGAACCAGGAAAGCCGAACCACGGGGGGCGCACTGCCCCTCATCTACCTCGGCGGAACCGCCTCCGAACACGAAATCGTCGCCAATGGTCAAGGTCGCGCCGTCGGGGAAGACCACTCCAGAGTCGATGATCCTGGTCCCCGAAGGGAAAATGAGGCTGCCCTCGCTGCCGTCGGTATAGGTGCTCACAAAACACCCGGCCGCGTTAATGCCGAGCTTTCCCGGATTGGCGGCGTCCATGTGGAAGTCAGCTTCCGGGTCATTGGCGACCGCGGCTTTATTGCCATTGCCGCCCGTGACGATGTGGTTGTCGAAAGTCGGCATGCGGCCCGTGATCTCCGGCAACGGAGATCCGGTCTCCTCGGTTGCGACAGTCCGGGTGGCCGCGGGAGCCGGCTGCTCCGCTGCCGCCACAAACACTCCGGAAACAGCAACGCCGGCAATCACGGCCGCCGTCGCCGCCACCAGGCCAACTCCCGCCACCAGTCGGAACCGCCGAGAGGACGACTGATTGTGGAAATCTTCAACGGAACCTCCCGCAGTGAGTTGCTCCGCGTCAGAGAGGATGACTGCGAGGCTCCTCTCCCGGCTCTTGGCCAACTCCGCCTCCGTCACCGCCAGGGCCGGGTCGGCCGCGACCAGTCGTTCCAGGTCCTGCTTGGTACTCATTGTGTGGATTCCTCTGCAGCGTGGTCGGTCAAAAGCATCCGGCTGAGTTCTTTACGGGCCCGGTGCAGTCGCATCCGGACGGCCGCGGGAGTCAGCCGAAGCAGTTTGGAGATTTCGGTAGAGCTGAAGCCATCCCAGTACGTCAGGAGAAGAACCTCGCGTTCCTCTGGCTTGAGCATGTCCAAGGCCTCACGGACGCCCGGATCGTGGGTGTCCGGCATGTGTGTCCGCTGCATCTCCAGCAGCTTCGTGAGGTTGTGGGAGCGAAGGTTTGCCCTGTAGTGGTTGCGGAGGACGTTCCGGGCTATGCCGAACACCACCGGCACGGATAATTCCTGGTCACGACTGCATTTCTCCCACGCGATCCTGAACACCTCCGCGGAGAGATCCTCTGCGGTGGACGCTTCCTCCGTCCGGCGCCGAAAGTACCGGTAGACCTGGTCGTGGCAGGCAACGTGGGCCGCCAGGAACTGCTTTTCCCGGGTCGGCTCCACACGACCCCCTTGATCCGTCTCAACGCTCATAGCCGGTTAATGTCCGGCAGTCAGAAGAATGTAACCAGTTTTGCTGAAGGGCACGGGATCCCGTGTGCCGTCACCACCTACTTTGAGTTGCGCACCCCGCCCACTTGCCAGCTTTCACGGCGTGTCTGCCCAAGTTCAGGCCAAAGTGGGTCGTGACGGTACACCTTGCGGTAGTCGCCCACGCACAGGGCACGACGGCGGAACGCGTCTAGGTGCCGACGCCAAGTTTGGCTACACTTTCGGGCAGGATGTGTCAGTACCCGGTCGCCTGTCCGACTGACGAAACAACAAGGACATTTCATGCCTGAGCCCGAACTTCCGTGGCCGTTGCTGCGCGCTGTGGCTGCACTGGCCGATGCGCCCTTGGCGGAGATTGCCGAGCGGCTGCGGGATGCCCTTCTTCCAACGTTCGGCTGTAGCGCCTTGGTGATCTTTACCGAGGATTGCACCGGCCGGCCGCAGAAGAAGGCGGGCGCCGAGGAGATCACTTCCCGCGTGTCCATTGCAGAGCTTGACGTTCTCCGTGGTGCGCTGCCCGACGAGGCACCTTGGCAAGGGGAAGCCGATATCGCAGGGCAAGCCCGGCAGGTACTCGCCCTACGGCATGGGCCCAGCAATGCCCTTCTTGTGTTGACGGATCCCAAGCTTGCAGAACCGGACCCCGGGTTTGGACTGTTGGAGTACCTGTGGGACCTCACGGCCAAGCGCATACGCGAAAAAGTCGCGGATGCACCGCCGTCGTACTTGCTTGAATCACGGGCGGCCTCGGCCGAGCGGGTCCGGGTCACGGCGGAACTGACGGACCTCCACTCGACCACTCTGGAGACCTTGCTCGCGGCCTTGCGGTCGAACGCTTTGGACGATGCAACCGCCCGAACGACTGCCACGAACCTCGCAGCGAAGGCCTTGGTGGCGCTCCGTTCATACAGCGACCGCACCACCGATCTGGTGGAAGAACCGGTTGTCAGGGCTTTCGAACGCCTGCGCGAGGACCTGCGCCCGTTGACGAGTTTCAGCGGAATCGAAGTCCAGTTCATCGAACCGCCGCTCAATGGAAGGGCGCTGCCGGGCGAGGTCGCGCATGCGGCCCGGGCCATTGTCCGCGGGCTGGTGCTGGCAATGATGGAACAGCCGGAGGTGCGCCGCGTCCGCACGCAATGGGATTGTGACGGCGAGAACCTGCTGATCAACGTACGCGACGACGGCGGTGGCGCACTGACCACTGACGACCGCGGCATTGCGAGGCTGGACCGCCGGGTCCAGGCCCTCACGGGTCAGATGCGCATGGATGTCATGTCCGGCTGGGGCGCGGACGTCTTCGTTTCGCTCCCACTGGACTTGCCGACGCGGCCGCCCGGAGACGTTGCCGCGTGGAACCTTGCCGCGCGCGAACTGGAGGTGCTCCAACTGCTGGCAGCAGGGCACCGCAACCGCACCATCGCGTCATCCATGGGGATCAGCGAGAATACGGTGAAATTCCATGTACGGAACCTTTTCAAGAAGCTCGACGTCGGTTCGCGCACCGAGGCGATCGCACTGGCCCACAGCCGGGGCATGCGGTAAGGCTAACCGACCCTCACCAAAGCGTCATCCCACCTGTCCGCCCCGCTGAGAAGGACATCCTCGGCGCTGGCCTGGACGTTAGTGAACGCCTCGAAGCTGCGCACCGTGTCCCCGAAGACTTCGTCGGGGTCGAGCCGGCGGAGTTCTTCTGCGAGGCAGTCCCTCAGGCTGCGGCGTGGGAGGGCGATGCGTTGTGCGGGCTGGCCTGGCTGGACGAGTTCGACGATCGAACCCCGTTCCCTGGTCAGGCTGATGGTCCCGGATGGCGTGGCAAGGTGGACCCCAACGATGCCCGTTCCTGCCTGGCCGGCAACGATCGCCACGGGAACCTGGAGGGCGCGTCCCAACCAACTTCCGAGCAGCAGGGTGCTTGGGGAATCGCCGTCGCCTTCCACCGTCACTGCGGTGACCTCAACGTCGTCGGACTGCTCCAAAGCCGCAGCGAGTTGGATGCGCCAGTTGGTCAGTCGGGTCCAAGCGAGGTCAGTGTCGCCGGCCTTGTAGGTTCGGCGGATGTTCTCCAGGGCCTGGGCGGGGTCCGGTTCGTTCGCGGAGTCGGTGATCCGGCGGTGCGCGATCGCTCCGATGGAGGTCTCACACGCGGATTCGGGTGCCCCGTTCGGCCACCAGGCCACGATCGGGGCGTCCGGGAGCAGCAGCGCAGCAACCAGGGATTCGCTTTCGTGCGCCATCTGCCCGTACCCGCGCAACACGATCACCTCCGACGCGCCTGCATCGCCACCGACCCGGATCTGCGCGTCCAACCGGTTCGGGGCCTGCGCTCCGGCGTCGGCCAGCACGATGATCCGGCAGGGGTGTTCCCGGGAGGCTTCGTTCGCGGCCTCGATGGCTTCTTCTTCCTGCCCGGACTTGGTCACCACCACCAGCGTCAGCACCCGCCCCAGCGCGATCACCCCGCCCTGCTCACGCAACGAGGTGATCTTCTTGGAAATCTTCGAGGTGGTTGTATCGGGAAGATCTACGATCATGGCCTTCTCCAGGTTCGTCCGATATGCGAAAGGTGGCGCCCCGCAGTCCAGCTGCGGGGCGCCACCTTGGTGCGGAAGGAATCAGGCGATGGCTGCGCGCAGCTGCTTTGCGGCCAGCGCAGGATCCTCGGCGGAGTAGATGGCGCCACCGGCGACGGCGACGTCGGCTCCCGCCTTCTGCACGTCGGCGATGGTCTCCAGCTTCACGCCGCCGGCGACGGAGAACGGAACGCGTGCTTCAGAGCCGGCGCGCAGCAGGCCGTTGAGGTCGAAGCCGGGCTTGGCCTGCTCGTCCAGGCCGGCGTGCATCTCAACGAACTTCGCACCGAGGGCACGGACTTCCTGGGCACGGGTGACCTTGTCCTCGATGCCAATGAGGTCAACCACAACGCCCTTGTTGTGGGCCTTGGCGGCCTTCACGGCACCGGCGATGGTGGAGTCGTCCGCTGCGCCAAGGACGGTGACCAGGTCGGCTCCTGCCTTGAAAGCGATGTCGGCTTCGAGTTCGCCGGCGTCCATGGTCTTGAGGTCGGCGAACACGATCTTGTCCGGGTGGGCGTTCTTGACGGCAGTGATGACCGGCAGGCCTTCGGCCTTGATCAGCGGCGTGCCGAGTTCAATGATGTCGACGTACTCGGCTACCTGGCCGGCCAGTTCGAGGGCGGCTTCGGTGGTCAGGAGGTCGATGGCAACTTGGAGCTTCATGGGAAGGGACTACTTTCTGTTGTGGTTCTGCTGGAGGGAAATCGGGGTGGCTTTACTCAAGGTTCGCGTGACGCAACCACAGCTCTTCAGCGGGTTGCGCGTCGTTGTCCCAGAGGGTTTGGAAGATGGTTTCAGTGGCCAGGAAAAGTGCCTGCTCGAACAATGAGCCGGAGTACTGGCGGGTGACGGCGGATCCGTGGTCGGTCTTCTGGGCCGCCGGGATGACCACCACGGAATCAGCCAGACCCGCCAACGGGGAGTCCGGGTTGGTGGTGAACGCTGCGATCCGGGCACCCGCCCGTGCAGCAGTCTCCGCGGCCTTTACGACGCCGGAGGTCGTTCCGGAGCCGGACGCCACCAGGAGGAGATCGCCGGAAGCGATGGCAGGAGTAGTGGTGTCTCCGGCAACGTGGACGGTGAGGCCAAGATGCATCAGCCGCATGGCGGCCATTCTGAGGACCAGCCCGCTGCGACCGGCTCCTGCCACAAAGATCCGCCCGGGGTGTGCCAGGTGGCTGGCTACCCGGGCCAGCTGAAGTTCGTCGATCTTGGCCGCGGTCCCCGTCATCTCGTCAGTGATGAGGGAGAGGTTCCGCACGATATCGGACGAAGTCGTTGATGCAGCGGTCGTGCTGGCGCTTGCTGGCGGGTTCACGGGTTTTCCCTTCGATTCGGTCCCGGCTCCGGGAGTCTGCGGAATGCTTGCTTGCTGACAACCATGTTTCCGAATCAAAAAGGGTAGGGTAACGCTATTTTTTGACGGTTCCGCCCATCCTTAAGGATGGGTTGGCCCTTTGGGGAAGATACCCCCTGGGGGTACTTGCTTTATACCCCTGAGGGGTATACGTTTGATCCCATGAACACGGCAGACCTGAACTACCCGGGATCAGACCTCCCTGCACTGGAGGTTGATCTTGGGCCCACCACCCATGGGTACACGGGCAACAAGGATGCTTATCTGAGGCGCCTGAAACGTATTGAAGGCCAAGTCCGCGGCATCGCGAGGATGGTCGAAGAGGACAAATACTGTATCGACATCCTCACCCAAGTGGCCGCCGCAACCAAGGCCCTTCACGCAGTGAGCCTGGGGCTCGTTGAAGAGCACATCGGCCATTGTGTTGTGGGGGCCGCTTCCGAGCCCGATCCCCAAGCCCGGGCGGAGCAGATCGACGCCAAAGTCAAGGAAGCCACCGATGCCATCGGCCGCCTGCTGCGGTAGCCGGTCAAATCCGCACTACCCCATTCAACCCACCACCAAGGAGCACTTCATGAGCCAGACAATCCAAACCAACGTCAACGTTTCCGGCATGACCTGCGGGCACTGCGTTTCGAGCGTGAGCGAAGAACTTGAAGCACTCAACGGGGTCGAGGAAGTCTCCGTTGACCTGAACCCCGGTGGACTGTCCACCGTGACCATCACCTCCACAAGCGAGCTTTCACCGGCTGAAATCGGTGAAGCGGTCGCAGAAGCCGGCTACGTGGTGGTAGCCAACCAGGCATAGGAGTTCCCTTGACCAACCAGGAGACGTTCCACAAGCCCGATACCCGGGTAGTTGAACTGGACATTGAGGGCATGACGTGCGCGTCGTGCGTCAATCGCGTAGAACGGAAGCTCGGCAAGATCGAAGGCGTCGAGGCCACCGTCAACCTTCCCCTGGAGTCAGCCCACGTCACCGTCCCGTCGACCGTCACGGACCAGCAACTCGTAGACACGGTCAACGCCACGGGCTACAAGGCCACCATCCGCCAAGTACCAACCCAACAACCTCGCCACTCCGTCGAAGTGGGGGACATGCAGCAGCATGCGTCCAAGCGAGGTACGGGCGAGCATGCAGAGCATGTCGCCCACAGCGACGACTTCGGCGCACAGGGGGCCCACGCCGCACATGGCGAGGCTCCTCACAAGAACCACATGGAGCATGGCCCGGCTGCATCAACCCTGTTTCCCCGTTTGATCCTGGCAGCCATCCTCACGGTCCCCGTTTTCGCGATTTCCATGATTCCGGCCTTCCAGTTCCCCAACTGGGGCTGGGTTGTGGCCGCGTTGGCACTCCCGGTGGTGAGCTGGGCTGCGTGGCCGTTCCACCGTGCCGCAGCCATCAATGCCCGGCACTTCGCGTCCACCATGGACACCCTTGTCTCCATGGGTGTGATTGCGGCCTACTTCTACTCCGCCTGGCAGTTGTTCGCAGACCCGCGGATCACCGAGCATCCGGGCATGGAGGGCATGTCCGGCGGGCTGTACTTCGAGGTCGCCGCAGTCGTCACCACGTTCCTGCTCCTCGGCCGCTACCTGGAGGCCAACGCCAAGGCAAAGGCAGGAAATGCCCTCAAGGCCCTGCTGAACCTCGGCGCCAAGGACGCAACCATCCTCGTGGACGGCAGGGAACAGAAAGTTCCGGCGGACCAGCTCCAAGTCGGGGACATCTTTGTGGTTCGCCCCGGTGAGAAAGTCGCCACTGACGGCGTCGTAGCGGAGGGTTCTTCCGCCGTCGATGCATCCTTGGTGACCGGCGAATCGGTTCCTGTCGAAGTCGGACCGGGAAGTCCCGTCACCGGCGCCACCATCAACGCATCCGGGCGGTTGCTGGTCCGGGCCACCCGGGTGGGGTCGGATACCACCCTCGCGCAGATGGGCCGCTTGGTCAGCCAGGCGCAAACGGGCAAGGCGCCCATCGCCAGGCTCGCAGACCGCATCAGTTCGGTGTTCGTGCCGATCGTCCTGATCATTGCCGTTCTGACGTTTGTACTGTGGGTGGTTTTCAGCGGAGACCTCAACGCCTCGTTTACTGCCGCTGTGGCAGTTCTCGTGATTGCCTGCCCCTGCGCCCTCGGCTTGGCCACTCCGGTGGGCCTGCTGACCGGAACCGGCCGCGGCGCCCAGCTGGGCATCCTCATCAAGGGCCCCCAAGTCCTTGAAGACACCCGCCATGTGGACACCATCCTCCTGGACAAGACGGGCACCGTGACCAGTGGCAAGCTTGCCGCGGACCACACTATTGCGCTCAACGGCCAGGCCGAAGAGGACGTACTGCTGCTTGCCGGTGCCGTTGAGGCCGCGTCGGAGCACCCCATCGCCCACGCCATAGCTGCCGCCGCCAAAGAAGCAATGCCCGACGCCGGCCTCATGCCACGCGTGGAAGGCTTCACTTCCGCTCCCGGAGGTGGAGTCAAGGGCACCGTTTCCTTGAACGGAGCCCGTAAGTCGGTTCTTGTTGGCCGCACCGGCTGGCTGGAGGAGAACGGCGTGAAGCCCACGCCGGCCCAGCAGGAAACCTTCGTCGAGCAGGAACGTGCCGGAGCCACGGCCATCTGGGTCGCGTTGGATGGTCAAGCTGCGGGAATCGTGAGCCTGACTGACACCATCAAGCTTGGTTCAGCGGACGCCATCCGCAAGCTCAAGGAGCTGGGAATCCGTCCCATGCTCCTGACCGGAGACAACGCGGCCGTGGCCGCTCAGGTTGCCGACGCCGTCGGGATCGCACCGGATGACGTCTTTGCCGGTGTCTTGCCGGAAGGCAAGGTCGAAGCCGTCAGGAAGCTCCAAGATGCCGGTGCCACCGTTGCGATGGCAGGAGACGGCGTGAACGACGCTGCCGCATTGGCCCAGTCTGATTTGGGCATAGCCATGGGGTCCGGTACCGACGTCGCCATTGAAGCATCAGACCTGACCGTCATGGGGAGCGACTTGAACCAGTTGGTGCAGGCCATAGAGCTTTCACGGAGGACCTTGTCCACCATCAAGACCAACCTGTTCTGGGCGTTCTTCTACAACGCGATCGGCATCCCGGTGGCTGCCCTTGGCTTGCTGAATCCGATGATCGCCGGCGCGGCCATGGCAGCCAGCTCCGTCCTGGTTGTCGCGAACTCGCTCAGGCTGCGTTCCTTCGGGAAGTAACGCCACCCAGTAGCTGGCCCGGGCTAGGTCGTTCCAAAGCGGACGGCGGCCCGGGCCTTGGCCTTGGCCGCTTCCTCTTCGCGGTTCTTCGCGGGGCCGTGGCTCACCATCGAATCAAGCAGGTGCTGCGTGATGTGTGCGATCTGGTGGACAGCCTCCGCGAAGGCCTCCTCGTTGGCCTTGGACGGCTTGGTGGAGCCACTGATCTTGCGCACATATTGAAGGGCAGCAGCCTCAACTTCGGCCGACGTGGCACGCGGTTCAAAGTTATGCAGGGTCCGGATATTTCGGCACATAAACCCATGCTAGCCATGGGCAGGGCTCTATGGGGAGGGGTGCCCATCGACCGTCCCGCGATTCCCGGGATAGGTTTTATTCATTGGATCTTCCGGATGAGCCGGAGGCCGCTGGGGATGCCGAAGAGCTCGGGTCCGAAAAGAACGAAGGAGATATCTCATGGCTATTTGGGGTGCAGACGTTGATCAGCTTCGCCAGCTCGGTAACAAGCTGAAGGCCGGCGCAGAGACCATCGAGCAGCAGCGCTCACAGCTGAAGGGCGCACTGGACGGCACCGACTGGAAGGGCCCGGACGCTGACAAGTTCCGCGGCGAGTGGGACAGCCAGCACGCTTCCAGCCTCAAGAAGGTTGCCGACGCACTTCGCGACGCCGGCGCACGCGCTCAGAAGAACGCCGAGCAGCAGCAGCAGGCTTCCAACTAAGACAGTTGGGAAAGGCCCGGACGCCACAGCGTCCGGGCCTTCGCCTTTCAAGGACCAGGGACCGGCTCGACGTCGTTCGCGTGGTCAAGGACGCGCTCCGCCACCGGGTCTACTCGGGCAGCCCGCTTGTCGCCCCGCAGTTCATCCACCCGGACCAACACCACACCGCCCACAATCAGCAGGCCGCCCAGCAACTGGATGGATCCGGGCAGTTCGCCCAGCAGCAGCCAAGCCCACAGCACGGCGAAAAGTACTTCCGTCAGGGACACGAACGACGCCACCTTGGATCCGAGGCTACGGGCAGCCATGATGCCGGAGACGTATGCGAGCACGGTTGCCAGGATCACCAAGCCGCCCACCGAAACCCACCACGGGGTCTCCCAGGGTCCGAGCGAGGTGTTGGCCGTGCTGAACGTCATGGGCAGCAGGCCCACGGCTCCCACCAGCCACATGACCACCGCGCCCACAACCAGGCCACCCGAAGCCAGCACCAGCGGCGGCAAGGTGTCATTCTCCTTGGCAGTGATGAAGAAATAGATGACAAGGCACACGGCTGCGGCCATGCCCCACAAGACACCGATGAAGTCCACCTTCACGGAACCGGTCAAGTCCAGCACCAGCACCAGCCCCGCCAGGGAGAGCAAGGCTCCGGCAGAAGTGAGGGCGCGTGGCCGGCGTCGGCTGGAGATCCAGAGCCACAGGACGATCATCACCGGCGCCAGGTACTCCAGCAGGAGCGCAACGCCCACAGACAGGCGTGCCACTGCGTTGAAGTAAAAGAGCTGGCAGCCGGCAACGCCGATCAGGCCGAAAAGCAGGATGGTGAGCCAGTTGTCCTTGAGTTGGTGCCAACGGCCGCGAAGAACCACGACGGCGGGAATCAGCAGGATAAGGGCAGCGCCACTGAGCCGCACGGCAACGGCGGCCCCGGGAGACCAGCCGGTCTCCAGCATCGACTTGGCGAAGGACCCGGAAGTGCCGAACACTGCCGAGGAAATGATGGCGATGCCAAGTCCGGATGCCAGGAATCCTTTTGCATCAGCCATGGTCCTTGTTGCTGACACAGCAGCCTCCTGTCAGGAGTAAAGTGGGCTTATGGTCATGACAGTACTCCCCCAGCATGTAAGGAGTCAAAGTGCTTTTTGCGCCTGACACCGAGGTTGCCCTCCGCAGTGTCGTCAACCTGATCAACACCGCCGCCAATGGAGAGGACTCGCTGGCCACCGTCGAGGACCTTGACGCTTTCCTGGATGCCGAAGGCTTCTCCGGTTCGCGCACCAGAACGGCAGCTGAGTTGCGCAGCGTAAAACGCCTCCGGGTTGAGCTCGCAGCACTCTGGAGCGCCGATGAGGACACCGCTGCCAAAGCCATCAACAAACTCCTCGCCGATGCCAAGGCCCTCCCCCAGCTCGTCAAGCACGATCAGTGGGACTGGCACCTCCACGCCACCACCCCGGAAGCTCCGCTGGCGGATCGCATGGGCACGGAAGCCGCCATGGCAATCGTCGATGTGATCCGGAGCAAGGAGATGGAGCGGATGCGCCTCTGCGCAGCGGAAGACTGCGACGCCGTGGTCCTGGACCTCAGCCGCAACCGTTCAAAGCTCTACTGCGACACCGGAAATTGCGCCAACCGGACCCACGTCGCAGCGTACCGGGCCCGGAAAGCCGCCGAGGGCGACTAGCCTTCACCCCACCGCAACAAAAAAGCGCTCCCCCATCAAACGGGAGGAGCGCTGGAACCTAGTGTCCGCCGTCGTGCGTTTCCGGCGTATCAGGCGAGTCCGGCGAACCCGGACGGCCCTGCGGCCGCTTGGAACTGAGGTTGACGCCCGAACCCTTGCCGAGGTGTTCGGCATTCTCCTTGTAGCTCATGGACAGCATCGCAGCCACCACGAGGCTCACAATGAAGGCGATGCCGGCGCCGGTGAAGGCGAGGTCGAACCTCGGAGCCTTTGCGCTGCCGCCCGAGGCGAAGATCAGTACGGCGACGAACGCCAAAACGGCAAAGAATGCGGAGAAGACAAGCGGTCCCTTGACCGAAGTCCGCATCTTGCGCGGTTCTCCTGGTGTCTGGTCAGCCACGGTCATTCCTCCAATAATGGCGGCTTCTAAGAGCTGCCGCCGGTTTGCAAAGTTCTACGATCAGTAGAACGTCCAGCTACTAGTTTACGGCCTCGGCTGACGAGCCGGGTGCAGAGGGTCCGGAGGACGTCTTGGCTTCGTGACGCAAGGTAAGCCCCGAGAGAATCCACAAGACCCCGCAGATGATGGCGCCGCCACCGGCCACACCCAGGAGCGCATGGGCGCCCATGGAAATGAAGAACGGCAGCGCTACGGCTGTACCCACGGAAACAACGCCGGAAATCAGCCAATCCCGGGCGACGTCGTCGCGCTTCCGGACGCCGCGAGTCAGTTCGGAAGCCCCCAGAACCAGCAATGCAACGACGGCGGAGAGTGCAACGCCCGCGTCGGACCGCGTCACCAGGGCACCGATCCCGCCCAGGGCGATGACCACCGGTACGAACACCGGCAGAGTCCGGAACATCCAGACCGCTCCCGCCGTGGCCAGCAGATACAGTCCCATTGCCCAGGCAAGCCCCTCGCCGGAAGGGTTGCTCCAGAACGCCGTGACCAACCCGAACACCAGTCCAACAGCAGCACGGAGCAGCACGGGCTTCCAAGGCGTAGGCCGGGAGGCAGAACGGGGCTGGGCGGCATTCGCTGGGAGAGTCACGCGTCCAGTTTAGTGCGAACCCAGGACCATCCACCGATCCGTCCGCGCCCGAAGGCCAAGGGTCACCCCGCGCGCCAGCATGTAGCCCAGCGCGAAGGCGAGCCACAACCAGACCAGCCCCGCCGCGCCGTCGGGCCTTGTCAGGTACACCGCCGCCAGGAGCGGCAGATAGACAGCAAGATTTACGACGCCGGCAATCGCCAGGTAGCGGGCGTCGCCGGCTCCGATCAGCACACCGTCAAGGACGAAGACGTAACCGGCGAGGGGTTGGCCGACGGCCAGCACCCACAAGACAAGAGTGAGCGCAGACCGGACTCCCGCGTCCGAGGTGAACAGATAGCCGGCAAAAGGTGCCACCAAGGCCAGCAACACCCCGGTGATCACGCCGAAGCCCAAGCCCCAGCGAACCATGGTCCGTGTCAGTTCACGGGCCCGCCCGGCATTCCGGGCGCCCAGCTCCTTGCCGATCAGGGCCTGGGCTGCAATCGCCAGGGCATCCAGCGCAAACGCCAGGAAGGAGAAGATGGTCATGGCCAACTGGTGGGCTGCAAGGTTGACCGCACCCTGTGCCGTGACAACCACAACGGTGGCGAGGATGGCCACGCGGAGGCTGAGGGTGCGGAGCATGAGCCACGAGCCCACTTTGGTCATGGCGCGGATGCCGTGCCAATCGGGCTTGAGGGAGACGTTGCAACGTTGGGCATTGCGTCCGACAAACACCAGGTAAACCGCGGCCATTGACCACTGCGCGATGCTGGTTCCGATCGCGGAACCAGCCACGGAAAGGTTCAGCCCATACACCAGGAACCAGTTCAGGGCGATGTTCAGCGCGAACCCGGCAGTGGCCACCACCAGCGGGGTGCGGGTGTCCTGCAATCCCCTCAGCACACCTGTTCCGGCAAAAACCAGGAGCATCGCGGCCAGGCCCGGCATGGACCAGCGGAGATAGTCGACGGCGAATCCCTGCACGTCTCCGCTCGCGCCCATGAGTCCAACCAGCGGCTCGGCGAAGATGAAGCCGAGCACCGCGAGCGCCACGCCCAGCAGCAGAGCCAGCCATACGCCGTCGCGCCCTGCCGCCAAAGCCTTGCCGAGCTTTCCGTCGCCGATCGCGCGGGCGACTGCCGGCGTCGTCGAATATGCCAGGAAAACCATGAGCCCAACCGCGGTGTGCAGAACCGTGGAGGCGAGTCCCACACCGGCCAACTGGTCGACGCCCAAGTGCCCGACGATCGCCGAGTCGGCCAGGAGGAACAGGGGCTCGGCGATCAGGGCGCCGAAAGCGGGCACGGCTAGCCGGAGAATTTCCCGGGCATCGGAACGGCTGGGGGCGGTTGTGGTTTCAGGCACTCATCAAGGGTAGATGCTCCCCCACCCCCCGACGCTCTATCACATCCCACCCTGATTGCCCCGGCGCTCTATCACATCCCACCGCCAATCCCCCGACGCTCTATCACTCTCTTCAGGGGAGTGATAGAGCGTCGGGCTGAAGGAGGCAGGATGTGGAAGAGCATCCGGGTGAGGGTGGAAAGGGGAGAGATCAGCCCGTGACGCCCGTGAGCTCATTCGGCACGTGCTCAAGCTGGGCCGATCCCGCAACCTTCCCGCTGGAAAGGTTCACAGCGCGGATGGTTCGCGTCGCAGGCTCTGTGACGAACGCCGTCGAACCTTGAACGAACAGGGCGGGCCGCGGGTCCTGCCAGGTTTCCGACTCTTCCCATGCAGCCACCACAGGGATGTTCTTTTCCACAGCGCCCGTCAGCGGGTTGATGACGCGCAAACCGCCGTCTGTTCCCAAAACCAGCGCTTCGCCTGCGGGTCCCCGGCCCAGCGAACGGAACGAATAGCTGGTCCCGATGTCCACGAGTCGCAGCGATGCGGAGTCGGTATTGACCAACGAGATCCTGGTAGGACGCTCCAGCTTCGCACCCTTATCCACCTTGTAGTCACCGAGGATCACGGGAGATTTCTCCGAGCCCGCCTGGTTTCCCATCCGGCCGTATGCATCCGGGCTGGGCACCTTGGTGATGACGCCGTCCTTGTAGATCAGCATGCCGTCGGTGCACCCCACCGTCACGGCCTCACCGCCAGCCATCGCTTCGCCATGCACGCCCGGGCAATCCTCATTGCGCGCAATTTCCCGGCGATCCTGGCCCTTGCCCGCCGACAAAATGGCGATCCCCTTCCGACTTTCCTCATTGCCTAGCGTCACCAGCATCTTGCCGTCCTCTAGCTCAACGGCGACACCATGGTGGGGCTCGGGCGTCGTGTACTGGTCGGTGGCAGGCAGTTCGCCCCCTTTTGTGAGGTCCGCAGAGGCGAAGCTCTCCACTTTCCCGGAACCGTCGCTAAACAGGACGGTCCTGCCGGCGTGGGTAACCACGTGCCCTGCCTCGTCGGCGTCGAAGGAGAGCCCGGTCAAGGCGGGGTCGGAGACGTAGTGGTGGCTATGGTCGCCGTGCGCCTCGGACCAGGCACCGGAGTCAAAGACACGGAAAGCGTCCCCCGTTGAGATGAGCACATGCCTGCCGTCACCCGCCGGGTTCAGCCTATTGAAGCCTTCGAGCTCCACGCCGCCGACCGGCTTCAGGGTCCTTGCGTCCAGAACGGCCACGCCGCCGTCGTGGGTGTAAACGAGGCGAGGAGCGGGACCGGGCGCCTCCTTGGTGGAGGCTGTGGACGGGCTTGGTTCCGGCGCCGCACCTGCTTGGTTGCCGGGCGCCGCGCAGGCGCCAAGCAAAGTGGCGGAAAGCCCGACGGCGGCAACCGCCCGCAGACGGCGGCGCGTGGTTCTCGAGGGCAGGTCGAAGGAGGGTGTGATTGATGACATGCGTTAATAATAATGATTCTCAATTGCATCGCAACTGCAGTGTCACCTACTGCCCGACACCCCAGCCACCCCCCAATCCCCCGGTTCCTCTATCACTAAACCCATCGATCTCCCGGTTCCTCTATCACTGCCTTCAAGAGAGAGATAGAGGAACCGCGAAAAGGCGCCGGGAAGTGATAGAGCAACGGCGGGGAGACGGCGGGAGACGATAGAGGAACGGCAGAAAGGGGGGCGGGAAGTGATAGAGGAACGACTCAGTCACGTAACAGAAACACGCCGACAGTAAACTTCGAACCATGAGCGAGTCCCCCGCGAATTCCGTGACCCTCCGCTTCCTCGCAGCCCCCATGGACGTGGGCCACAGCGGCTCAGTCGATGCCGGCACCGTCCTTGAGTGGGTGGATAAGGCGGCGTACGCAGCAGCTGTCGGCTGGGCAAAGTCCTATTGCGTCACGGCATATGTGGGCAACATCCACTTCGCAGATCCCGTCAACAGCGGCGACATGGTTGAGGTCACCTCCACGATCGTCTACACCGGCCGCTCGTCCATGCACATCCACACGACCGTGAGCTCCCGGGATCCCAAGGGCGGGCCGGAGACAATGCACAGCCAATGCATGGTGATCTTTGTTGCCGTGGGACCCGACGGAAAGCCGATCCCCGTCCCTCAGTTCGAGCCATCCACGCCCGCCGAAATCGAAGCACGCGAACATGCCCTTGCCCGCATAGATGTTCGCGAACAGATCGTGAACGCAATGAACGCCCAGGAATATACCGACGCCGGAACGGCCGAGCGTGTGACGCTGCGGTTCATGGCGTCCCCCACGGACGTGAATTGGGGCGGGAAAGTCCATGGTGGCATCGTGATGAAGTGGATCGATGAAGCCGCTTATGTCTGCGCGTCGCGGTACTGCGGAAAGGACACGGTTGCCGTGTTCTCCGGCGGCGTCCGCTTCTACAGGCCTCTCCTCATTGGCCATGTGGTGGAAGTGGAAGCCCGCTTGGTCTACACCGGCGCCAAAGGTATGCACATTGCGGTACATGTCCGTTCGGGCGATCCAAAGACCCGGGAGATGAATCTGACCACGTATTGCCTCACCGTCATGGTGGCCCGGGACGAGACCGGCACCGCCGTTCCTATCCCTGCTTGGGTTCCGGTCTCCGAGGAGGACAAGAAGCTGCACGCCCACGCGCGGGAACTGCTGGAAATCCGCGGCAGGGCACCTGGAAATCGGCTGCCGGACCATCTGTTGAACGCTGGCGGCCAGAGACCAGCGAACTGATCGACTGCGGAAGAGGCTAGCCCCCGAGTTCGCTGATCGTGAAGGCTGTCAGGAAGCCCAGCGAAGCAATCAAACCGCTCAGCAGGTGATGTTCCTCGAAGGCTTCCGGGATCATGGTGTCCGCGAGCATTGCCAGGATGGCACCGGCTGCGGTGGCCGTGATGAAGGCAATGACTCCTGCCGGTGCGTTCTCCAGTGCCGAGTAACCGACCAGTGAGGCAATACCGCACAGCACTGCGATGCCGCCCCAGACTCCGAAGACGTAGGCGGCACTGCGTCCGGATTTCTTCATGCCCGCGGTACTGGAAAGCCCTTCCGGGACATTGGAGATAAAGACGGCAGCGAGCATCGCCGGGCTGACGCCTCCCCCGGTGATCAGCCCGAGGCCCAGAACCACCGATTCGGGAATGCCGTCCAGGAGGGCACCGACGGCGATCGCGGTCCCACTGCCCGGCGACTCTGCTTCGCTGGGCTGGTGGCCACCCGAGCGTTTCCGGTGCTTGGCCCCCCGGCGGGCCAGCAGGAAGTTTGCTCCCACATAGACAACCGCGCCGGCCAGGAACCCGAAGACAGTCGGCCATAGACCCCCGCCACTGGCGGCTTCGTCCACAAGGTCAAAGGCCAATGCGGAGATGAGGACGCCTGCGCCAAAGGACATGACGGATGAGACGATTTTGGGTGGGATGGACCATTTCCATGACAACGCCGAGCCGAGCACCAACGCGCCGCCGGCGATCGTGCCCCACATCAGGGCCTGCATCCACATCGGCAAATCCGCGCCCTCCTCAGTAATCCATCAACTCACGGATTCACCGAGCCTACCTAGCCCACCAGGTTTTCGGCGGCACCGTCCATGTGTCCGATGATGGTTTCGCGCGCCTTGGCAGCGTCTCCGGTTTCGATGGCGGCCACAATGTCGTGATGCCGTCCGACGCTCATGTTCCTGGTGGCACGCTCCAAACCGGCGAACATAATGGACATCCGGATGGAGCCTTCCAGTGATTCCCACTGATGGAGCAGCGTTTCGTTCCCGGAGAGCCGGCACAGCGTCCGGTGGAACTCGAGGTCGGCTTCGATCTGTTCCTCGAGTGAGAGCTTTGCGGCGTTGCCCATGTTCTCGACGGCGGCACGCAGTTCAGCGAGGGCGGCCTCTTTGTCCGGCATGTCGCTCAGGGTACGCGCAGCGAGCGATTCGAGGACGCCCCGGACCGCGAAGATGTCCCGGATTTCCTTGACGTCCAGGTGGCGAACGGAGAGCCGGCCCCGCGCCCCGGCAGACACCAGCCCTTCCTGCTCCAACTGCCGCAGCGCTTCACGGAGGGTTCCGCGGCTGATCTGGAGCATCTCGGAGAGTTCGGTCTCTACGAGGTGGCGGCCGGGCTCCAGTTCCCCGCTGGTGATGGCACTCCGCAGAGCGATGAGCGCCTGTTCGCGCAAGCTCTTCTTTTCCAGTCCCAACAGGGATGCGGTCAGGGCCATGATGTGTCCTCAATGTGTACGGGCGACTGCCAACAGTCCGGTGTTAACAGTTGATACTACGGGCAGGGGCGCAGGACCGGCAGTCCTGCGCCCCTTCTTGCGGGTTTGTTCTTAGCCGAGTTCGGCCAGGACCTTGGCAACGATCCTGTCGACGGAGAGTCCGTAACGCTCGTGAAGCGTCGGCAGCGCGCCGGCGTCGAGGAACTGGTCCGGAAGCGCGATGGGCACCACGCGCTTGCCCAGACCGGCAGTTACGACGGCGGAGGCGACGGTTTCGAACAGACCGCCAACAACGGTGTGGTTTTCCAGGGTGACGGCGAGTCGGTCCGTGTTCAGTTCGGCGAGGACGGTCGCGGAGTCGAACGGCTTGATGGTGGGGGTGTGAACCACGGCAACGTCAACGTTGTGCTTGGCCAGGGCGTCTGCCGCTTGGAGGGCCCGCATGGTCATCAAACCTGAGGAAACGAACACAACGTCGTTGCCGCCGCGCAGCACTTTGGCTTTGCCGAGTTCGAACGTGTAGTCGTACTCATCCAGCACCGTGGGAACGTTGCCCCGCAGCAGGCGGAGGTAGGTGGGCCCTTCCGAGGCTGCCAGCTGGGGAACAGCCTGCTCAATGTCGACCGAGTCGCAAGGGTCCACGATGGTCAGGTTGGGCATGCCGCGGAAGATCGCCATGTCCTCGGTTGCCTGGTGGCTGGGTCCGTAGCCGGTGGTCAACCCCGGCAACCCACCGACGATGTTGACGTTCAGGTTCGGCTCGGCGATGTCCAGGCAGAGGAAGTCGTAGGCACGGCGGGCAGCGAACACGGAGTAGGTGGAGGCGAAGGGGATCATGCCGGTCTCGGCCAGGCCTGCGGCGGCTCCAAGGAGGAGCTGCTCGGCCATGCCCATCTGGAAGAACCGCTCCGGGAAAGCCTTCGCGAAGATATGCATGTCCGTGTATTTGCCGAGGTCTGCCGTCAGACCGACAATCCGCTTATCAGCCTCGGCGGCGGCAACCAACGCGTGACCGAACGGGGCGGAGGTGGTCTTCTGGCCCGGGTCGGCGAAGGAAGCGATCATCGCCGACGTCTTCAACTTCTGCTTTGCGGGCGAAGCCGCTGCGGTGACTGTGCTCATGCTGATGCCGTCCCTTCGTATCCTGCGGTCAGCTGCTCGCGGCAGATCTGCCATTCGTGTTCTTCGATGCGCATGAAGTGTGCCTTCTCCCGCGTCTCCAGCAGCGGCACCCCGCGCCCAACCTTGGTGTCGCAGAGGATCACGGACGGCTGCCCGACCGGTGCCGAAACTGCGGCGATGTTGTCGAACGCTGCCAGCAGCGCACCGACGTCGTTCCCGTCCACGCGCTGGGTGTACCAGCCGAACGATTCCCACTTCTCGGTGACCGGTTCGGTGCGCAGCACCGTATTGGTGGCGCCGTCGGCCTGGAGGGCGTTGATGTCCACCATGGCTGTCAGGTTGCCCAGCTGGTGGTGGTGGGCGCCCATGGCAGCTTCCCAGGTTGAGCCCTCATCCAGTTCACCGTCGGAAAGGAAGTTGATGACGCGGTTGGAAGAACCCTGCGCCCGGAGGCCAAGAGCCATCCCGACCGCGATGGTCAGGCCGTGTCCCAGCGAACCACCGGAGATTTCCATGCCCGGGGTGTAGGTGGACATCCCGGACATCGGGAGGCGGGAATCGTCCGAGCCGTAGGTTTCGAGTTCAGCCACGGGAACGATCCCGGCTTCGGCCAGGGCCGCGTAGTGCCCAATCGCGTAGTGCCCAGTGGAGAGCAGGAACCTGTCGCGCCCCTCCCAGTGCGGATCTTCGGCACGGTACGTGAGCTGGTCGGCGTAAACGGCGGCGAACATGTCCGCTGCGCCCAGGGCCTGGCCGACGTAGCCCTGGCCTTGGACCTCACCCATGTTCAGGGCGTGGTGGCGGATGCGGTAGGCGGCAGCGCGGATGCGCTCCACGCGGTCGGCGGCCGGCAAAGCGGGCGCTGCTTCGACTGATGGAATAGTCACGGGAATCCTTCCGGGGTCGGGCGTGTACCGATGGGGAGAACACGCCCGACGTCGAGTGGTTGCTTAGGCGGTTACCGTCTGGGGAGTTTTGCTGGCGGCTTCTTCCGCGAGCCGGCGCTCACGCTTGCCCCAGGTTTCCTTGGTGATCAAGGCGGCCCAGAGACCGATGGCTCCGTAGATGCTGAAGAGGGCCGCGGGGCCCATCCAGCCGAAGCTGACGAACAGCAGGGTGGTGATGAACGGGGTGAACCCGGAGACCATGGCGGAGATCTGGTAGGCGAGGGATGCGCCGGAGGAGCGGGTCTTGGCCTGGAACAGCTCGGGGAACCAGGCACCCTGGGCGCCGGCGAGCGAGTTCTGGCATACGGCGTAGGCGATCACGATCGTGGCGATGATGAAGATGAACATGCCGGTGTTGACCAGGAGGAACATCGGGATGCCGAAGGCCACGGCGAAGGCCGTTGACCAGATGTACACGGGACGGCGGCCCACCTTGTCGGTCAGCTTGCCCCAGGCGTAGGTGGCGAAGATGCCGATGGCGGCTGCGATGCAGAGGGCCACCAGGGTCTGGGTCTTGTCGGCCAGCTTGGTGCTGTGGAGGTAGGAGATCATGTACGTCACGGAGACGGCGTAGCCGGCGGTTTCGGCGATGCGGAGGCCGATGCCGCGGACGATATTGCGCCAGTCGGTCTTGATGACCTCGACGATCGGGGACTTAACAATGTCGCCCTTGGTCTTGACGTCTTCGAAGACCGGGGACTCGGGCACCTTGGAACGGATGATGAGTCCTACGGCGACCAGCAGGATGCTGGCGAGGAACGGTACGCGCCAGGCCCATTCACTGCCGAGGCCGACGCTGAAGAGGAAGACGAGGTTTGCCAGCAGCAGTCCTACGGGGAAGCCGGCCTGCACGATGCCGGTGAACTGGCCCTTCTTCTTCCACGGTGCGTGCTCGTAGCTCATCAGGATGGCACCGCCCCATTCGGCGCCGAATGCCAGGCCCTGGATGATGCGCACGATCACCAGCAGTGCGGGAGCCAGCAGGCCGACCTGCTGATAGGTCGGGAGGAGGCCAATAGCGAAGGTCGCCAGGCCCATCAGGATGAGGGAGGCAACGAGGACGGGCTTACGGCCAAGCTTGTCGCCAAGGTGGCCGCCAATGATGCCGCCCAAAGGACGGGCAGCGAAGCCAACACCGAGTGTCGCGAAGGACGCCAACGTACCGGTCACCGGATCGGCGCCCGGGAAGAATGCCGTACCAAAGTACAGTGCGGCAGCGGTGCCGAACCCGATGAAGTCGTAGGTTTCGATGACTGCGCCGACGCCAGAACCGACGGCGACTCGCTTGGCTTCCTTGGTTCCATGAACCGGACCACGCATGGTCAGAGCATCATTGCTCATTGCTTATTCCCTTTCGAAGAGTGGGCTGCATTCCGCAACACCACTGTCGACAGTCAACATAATACGTCAACTGTGACCGACACCACCAGCAATGTCAACAGTCAACTTTGAGGGTTGACTGTTGACAGTTAACTCCGATAACGTGGTCCGCATCACTAAAGGCTCTCTCCGTCGAGAGCCGCAACCTGAGGATCAACGACGATGTTCCATCAAAGACTGGGCTGTTCTTCCATCAGCTTCCGGCATCAGGACCTGGCAACAGCCCTGCACACCATGAGCGGTCTCGGCTTCGAAGAGATCGACCTCGGAGCACTCCCCGGCGTCTGCGACCACGTGCCCTACGTACTGGACGCCGAGGCAGTGGAGGCGGTTGCCGCCGTCGTGCGTGAGTCCGGACTGCGCGTCCGCAGCGTAAACGGCGACATCGGGGACCTGAATGCAACGCTCGACGCCGACGCCCGGCTGGAACGCGAACGCCACCTTGAGATGCTGCTCAGCCTCTCTGCCAAAACCGGGGCGAAAGCACTGGTCCTGCCGTGCGGTGCGATCGACCACGAACCCGTGGGCAGCCTCGAGGGAGATATCGAAACGGTTGGCGCCCAACTCATCCACGCGTCCGAACGGGCCAAAGAGTTCGGCGTAGAACTGTGGACCGAATCCCTGCACTACTTCCGGCTGTGCTGGAACACAGAGCGGGCCCAGCTCCTTGCCGACCAGCTCATCGGTTCAAACGTCGGAATCGTCATGGACTTCAGCCACATCGTGGCCTCCGGGGGCAATCCGGTGGACTTCATCGAACGGTTCGGCGACCGCATCACCCACGTGCACCTGCGCGATGCGGTGCCCGCCACCGAAACCGGGCCCGGGAACATCAACCTCAGTATCGGCAACGGCCAAGCGGACTTCGCGGCCGGTCTCTCCGCCCTGCGGGACATCGGCTACACGGGCCACTTCTCCCTGGAACTCGAAACCCGCGACGTCACCCATGACGAGCGACCCGCTGCCGCAGCCAAGGCCGGCAGCTTCATCACAGACCTCATCCAGTACCCCCTGCACACCATTCAAGGAGCATCATGACCACCACCCAGCGCACCGCAGTCCTCACCGGAGCCACCTCCGAGCGCGGAATCGGCCTCACCACAGCCCGCCGCTACGCCGCTCAGGGCTGGGGAGTCGTCATCCTCGACCTCGACGGCGAGAAGTCGGCGAAGGTCGCTGCCGAAATCGGCAACGAATTCAACGTCCCCGCGTTCGGTTACGAAATCAACGTGGCCGATGAAGCCTCCGTTGCCAGGGCCCAGGCTGCCGTTGCGGCTGAAGTATCGGCCGGAAACCTCCCGGTGGTGGGCGCTCTGGCGAACATCGCCGGCATCACCTCCCCCGTTCCGTTCCTCGAAACCACCCTTGAGCTGTGGCACAAGGTCATGGACGTCAACGCCACCGGCACCTACCTGGTGACCAAGGCATTCCTCCCGGACATGATCGCCAACGGCTGGGGCCGCATCGTGAACATGTCATCCGTTTCCGCCCAGCGCGGTGGGGGCGTGTTCGGCAAGGTTCCCTACTCCGCAGCCAAGGCAGCCATCCTCGGCTTCACCAAAGCCCTGGCCCGTGAAATCGGCGAAACCGGCGTGACCGTTAACGCCATCACCCCCGGAGCGGTGGACACGAACATCCGCGTAGGCAGCACCCAGGAGCAGGAAGACGCCATCAACGCCGGCATCCCCCTGGGCCGCAACGCCACTACCGAGGAAGTTGCCGCCGTCATCACGTTCCTGTCCTCCGAGGATTCCGCGTACCTCACCGGCACCACCATCGACATCAACGGCGGCAGCCACATTCACTAGTCCCCCGCATTCCGAGGAACACCAGGACCCACCATGACCAGAATCTTCAACGATCCCGCCGACTTCGCCGATGAATCCCTCTCCGGCTTCTGCGACGCCCACTCGGACCTCGTACGCCAGGTAGAGGGTGGCGCCGTTCGCCGCAACCGGCCCTCCGCTCCCAAGGTGGCAGTTATTACGGGCGGCGGTTCGGGGCATTACCCCGCGTTCTCCGGCATCATCGGCCCGGGCTTTGCTGACGGGGCCGTGGTCGGAAACATCTTCACCTCACCGTCCACCCAACAGGCCTACTCCGTGGCAAAGGCCGCGAACTCGGGTGCCGGCATCGTCTTCACCTATGGCAACTATGCCGGCGATGTCCTCAACTTCGGCATGGCCAGTGAACGGTTGAATGCCGAGGGAATCCGGGCGGAAAACGTACTGGTCACGGACGACATCGCCAGTGCTCCTTTGTCCGAGGTTGAAAAGCGCCGTGGCATTGCCGGGGACTTCGTGGTCTTCAAGGTCATGGGTGCAGCCGCCGAAGCCGGGCTGGACTTGGATTCGGTGGTGCGCTTGGGACGCAAGGCCAATGACCGCACCCGCACCATCGGAACGGCATTCAGCGGCTGCACCTTCCCGGGAGCGGAGCAACCCCTCTTCCGCCTTCCCGAGGGTCACATGGGCCTGGGCCTGGGTATCCACGGCGAACCGGGACTGTTCGATACTGAACTGCCTACCGCCGTCGAACTTGGCCACGAACTGGTGCGACGCGTCCTGGCGGAAGCGCCCGCAGCCGCGTCCGGTCGTGTTGCCGTCATCCTCAACGGGCTTGGCTCCACCAAGAACGAGGAACTTTTTGTCCTGTGGCGCACGGTCGCCCCGCTCCTCCGCGAGGCGGGCTACACCCTGGTCATGCCCGAGGTCGGAGAACTGGTGACCAGCCTGGACATGGCAGGTGTTTCCTTGACCCTGACATGGCTGGACGAGGAACTGGAGGAGTACTGGACGGCTCCTGCCCTGACTCCGGCCTATCGCCGGGGTTCGGTTGGGTTCGATATCGCCGCGCCCGGCGACGCTGTGGAAGAAGTCGTTGCCTCGGACGCCGCCAACTACTCCTCCACAGAGGGATCGCGGGCCTACGCCGGCAAGTGCCTTGCCGCGCTGGAAGCCACTGCGGAGCTGCTCCGCGAATCGGAGTCGATGCTCGGAGACATGGACGCAATCGCCGGCGATGGTGACCACGGCCGCGGCATGGTCCGTGGGTCCGCTGCCGCCCTTCGGGCCGCTGCCGCCGCTTACTCGGCCGGTGCCGGGGCGGGCTCCGTGCTGATCGCCGGCGGCGACGCGTGGGCCGACAAAGCCGGCGGAACGTCGGGTGTCCTCTGGGGTGCCGGGCTGCGCGCCTTTGGCGAGCGGCTGGGCGACTCGGAAAGCCCGACGGCGGACCTCCTCGCGGCCGCTGTGCGCGCTTTCGCCGACCGCATCACTGGCCTGGGCAAAGCCAAGATAGGCGACAAGACCATGGTGGACTCCCTGCTGCCGTTTGCTTCTTCCTTCACTCACGCCGTGGCTGCAGGGTCCCCCGCAGAGGAGGCGTGGGCTGCCGCGGCTGCAACAGCAACGTCGGCAGCAGCCGCCACCGCTGATCTTCGCCCGCTCAAAGGCCGCGCCCGTCCGCTCGCCGAGAAGAGCATCGGCACCCCCGACCCCGGGGCGACGTCGCTCGCCATGGTGTTCACCGCCGTCGGGCCCCACTTCACGGCAGTTCCCGTAGCTGCAGCCGCCAACTAGGAGAGTAACCATGCGCATCATCGTGGGCGCCGATGAAGCCGGCGTTGACTACAAAGACCGGATCCTCGCGGATCTGGAGGCAGACGACCGGATCACCGAAGTGATTGACATCGGAGTGAACCGTGCCGATGCGGACTTCACCAGGCCGTACCCGTACGTGGGCATCGCGGCAGGCGAAATGATCCGCGACGGCAAGGCTGATCGCGCCATCCTCTTCTGCGGTACCGGCATCGGCGTGGCCATCGCCGCCAACAAGGTGCCCGGTATCCGTGCCACCGCGGCCCACGATTCGTTTTCCGTGGAGCGCTCCATCCTCTCCAACGACTGCCAGGTCCTCACCATGGGACAGCGCGTGGTGGGCGTGGAACTCGCCCGGCGGCTGGCCAAGGAGTGGGTTGGCTACGCCTTCGATCCCTCGTCCGCTTCCGCGGAGAAGGTGAAGGTCCTCAGCGACTTCGAAGGCTGCTAGCTGTCTCGGAGGATCTGCGGCCCTCCACTCCTGACGCTGGGCAGCGTCGGCATTCTTGAGATTTTCTTCCACGGCGATCAACGCTTCCACCGGATCTTTCTGATCCAACCGGACGACGTGAGGGCCGTCAGGATGTGGGCCATGAACGTAGGTGCCTACAACTTTGCCTTCGCATTTGGATTGGCCGTGGGTTTGTTGATGGTGAACACAGGCAACGCGGCTGGTGGAACGTCAATCGTCCTTTTTTGCTGCGCAAGCCACGTGTTCCTGGGCTTTTGGCTCTGGGTGACGGAGAAACGCTTGTGGACGAGTGCGATAGGACAGGCCCTCATCCCCGGATTGGCAATCGTGTTCTATCTCTTACTGGGCTGAAGCCCAACTACACTGGCGTCCATGTCTTGCCGAATCAGCGAACTGGTCCTGAACTGCAAAGATCCCGAACTGCTCGCCAAGTTCTGGAGTGACGTGCTCGGATACGTCGAACTCGACAGGGATGAGGGCTCGATTGAGATCGGGCCGTCCGATGCCGGCTTCGGCGGCCTGCAGCCCACCATCATCCTGAGCCCCAGCAGCAACCCGCGGGCGGGCCGCCTGCCGCTCCATATCGATGTCAATCCCGTGGACCGGGACCAGGCTGCTGAGCTGGAGCGCCTGCTTGCCCTCGGAGCCCGGCAAGCCGACGTCGGGCAAACGGGCGAGGAACAATGGCATGTGCTGCAAGACCCCGAAGGCAACGAGTTCTGCCTGCTGCGGCGGCAGCTTGAGGACGCTGCTTAGCGGGTGCTAGAAACCGCCGCCTCCGCCGGAATCGCCGGCCATGTTGGCGAACCGGGAGTAGTGGCCCTGGAATGCCACGACGATGTCCTTGGTAGGGCCGTTACGGTGTTTGGCGATCAGGATGTCCGCTTCACCTGCGCGCGGGGACTCCTTGTCGTAGACATCCTCACGGTGGAGGAGGATGACCATGTCCGCGTCCTGCTCGATAGAACCGGATTCACGGAGGTCGGAAACCATGGGCCGCTTGTCCTGACGCTGTTCTGAACCACGGTTCAGCTGCGAGAGGGCGATCACGGGGACCTGGAGTTCCTTGGCGAGCAGCTTCAGCGCACGCGAGAACTCGGACACTTCCTGCTGGCGGGATTCGACCTTCTTGCCCGAGCTCATCAGCTGCAGGTAGTCGAGCACCACGAGCTTAAGGTCATGTTGCTGCTTGAGGCGGCGGCACTTGGCCCGGATTTCCATGAGGGACATATTGGGGCTGTCGTCGATGAACAGGGGCGCATCATTCATCCGGCCCATGGTGGTGGCGATCTTGGACCATTGCTCGTCCTTGATGGTTCCCTTGCGGAGATCCTGGAGGCTGATGGTGGCCTCCGCGGAGAGCAGGCGCATGGCGATCTCGTTCCGGCCCATTTCCAAGGAGAACATCACAGTCGCCATGTTGTTCTTGATGGCTGCCGAACGGGCGAAGTCCAGCGCAAACGTGGACTTACCGACCGCGGGGCGTGCTGCAATCACGATCATCTGGCCAGGGTGGAGGCCGTGCGTGAGTTCGTCCAGTTCATAGAAGCCGGTGGGAACACCCACCATGCCCTCTCCACGGTGCCCGGACGCCTCGATCTCGTCCACGGTGGACTCCAAGACGTCTTTCAACGCAACGTAGTCTTCAGCCGTGCGCTTTTCAGCAACAGCGTAGACCTCGGCCTGGGCCTGGTTGACGAGGTCTTCGACCTCTCCGTCCTGGCCGTAGCCCATTTGCACGATCTTGGTTCCGGCATTGACCAACCGGCGCAGGACTGCGCGTTCTGCAACGATTTCCGCGTAGTAGCCGGCGTTTGCGGCGGTGGGGACAGTCTGGATCAGTTCATGGAGATAGGCCGGCCCGCCGATCCTGTTGATCTCGCCGCGTTTGGTCAGTTCATCCGAGACGGTCACTGCGTCAGCGGGTTCTCCGCGTCCGTACAGGTCAATGATGGATTCGTAGATGGTCTCGTGCGCCGGGCGGTAAAAATCGTGCCCGCGAACGATCTCCACGACGTCGGCAATGGCGTCCTTGGAGAGCATCATGCCACCGAGGACTGATTGTTCAGCCGCGATGTCCTGCGGAGGTTTGCGGCTCGAATCCGAAGCCCGGGTGCCCTCGAGTGAGTCCAAGTGCGTTACTGACAAAGCCGTCCTCCATATGTGTACCGCTGCAGAGATTCCGTCCCTCGGCGGTGCGTAAAGCGCGGGTGGACCTGGAATGGATAACCTTGGCATCCGGACCAGCCGAGTGCTCCTGTTATATCGTCCGGGACCGACATTTTTAGGGCCGTCCCCGTTACCCACAACTTATCCACAGAAGTATCCTCAAGCTGATTTGCGCGCCGTCGGCTGAGGGTATTCGGGAGGGTTATTTCCATCCTGAAACAGGTACCTGAGCCACGTTATCCGCGCTCTTGGGAAGCACAAAGCCGGCCGTCTTGCACATCTGTGGATAACCTGTGGAATAAGCCCCATTGGTTGTGCACAGACTGTGCGTGAACCTGTGGATACAAAAATTCTTTTCGCTCAAAACCGCTTTTGACATGGGAAAACGTCCCTCACAGCTTGTGGAGCAAAAGATTTTTTAGTGGATAACCATCCACAGGTACATTCACCAGGAGGGAAGCCCATCACGCCTCGACGAGGCACAAACATGCCCAGAATGTGATGCATTCAACAAGTTCATGCCGCATTTGACACTTCCCTCTCGGAAGCTTATGCCGCTCATGGAATGTGCTGTGGATAACCTCAATCTGGCATAAGCTCTAAGCATGGGGAACAACCTTGGCGACCTGCTCCTGACAGCCCTCCCTTTGGTGATCCTTATTGGCCTGTTATGGGCCGTGTCCACGGCGCTTCGGCCCCGTGATACCGGAGTGTCCGAGGCGGAGCGCTACCAACGTGAACTGGCGTCACGCTCCGCCGCGCACCAAGCCTCGCAAATCCAGGCGGCACTGGCCCAGCGGGCACGCATAGAAGCTTCCGCGCAGCCCAGCCAGAACCGTTCCCACACTTCGCGCCCGGCCCCTGGCCAGCAGTCCCCGAATTCCCCTGCCCGGGGTCAGCAACCCGCAATACTTCCCAACGGCCAGCTCAACCCACAGTTGGCATTTGAGCTCCAAAACCTTGTCCGCAGCGGCCAAAAGATCCAAGCCATCAAGGTACTGCGGCAGGCAACACACTCAGATCTCATGACCGCCAAGAACTACATAGATCGGCTCTGATAAACGCCATGGATTCGCTTCTCATCCCGCTCGTGATCCTCATTGCGGTCATTGCGGGCGTGCTGCTGCTCATTCGCTCCTACACCAAGCGATCTGCCGAGACCCGTGCCGACGCCGCGGCCTTGAACGTGCCCAAGGATGCAGTCACCCTCGCCAAGGAGTCGGCAGCCAAACTAAATGAGGAACAGCACCGTCGCCTGTACTCCCTCATAGCGCAGGGCCAAGGGATGGCGGCCATCAAGCTCTACTTGCAGGCCACCGGAGAAGGTCTGCGGGCCTCTCGCGACGCCGTCGGAGCCCTCGCCGCCCATCCACAGCCCTACCGGCCGGAAGCTCCCGCCAAGGACCTGCTGGCGGACGATGACGACGAGCCCGAGCGGTTCCCTTACCGGTACCGTGCAATCGTCAGCAAGGGCGATGTGACCCGCGAGGTGAGCAGCAATATGCTCAATGACGAGATCTACGGGCGGATCAGGACCCTCGCCAAAAGCGGGGACGTGGAGGGCGCAGCGCTGGCCCTGACCCGCCACTCGGACATCACCATCAAGCAGGCGCGCGAATTCATCGAGCTGCTGGACGACTAGAAGTCGAACAGGTCTCCGAGCCAGCCTTCCTTCTTCTTCCGCTTGCGGCCATAGTCATCGCGACGGTCGTAGTCCCGCCGATCAGCGTCCCTCCGCTCATAGTCCCGGCGGCCACCCCGGTCGTCGTACCGCGGCTGCCCGGGCCTCGATTCGAACGGGTTGTAGAGCGGTGGAGGGGCTATGGGAGGTTGGCTTGGAACGTGCGGCGCCGGAGCGGGTGCGGGGTCGGCGGCCACCCGATCGATGATTTTGTCCAACTCACCGCGGTCCAGCCACACACCCCTGCATTGCGGGCAGTAATCAATCTCAACCCCGCTGCGTTCGCTCATCACCAGGTCTACAGAATCCACAGGACATTTCATGCCTTGCCCAACGACCCGGCACGGCGATTAGTTCGGCCTACTGCGCAGCAGAGATTCCTGCCAGCAATTGCTCGAACGGCAACGACTCCAAGGCGGGCGACTTCCGCCCGGGCTGGGGGCCGCTCAGCAGTTGCACGAGCTCACCGGCCGCCCGGTCCACGCGCGCGGAAAGCGGTGAGCCGCCGTCGTCATTACCCCAGTCCTGGGGCCCGGCGAAGATGGCAGTCGCCGCCATCCTGGTCCGCAGGTAGCTGAAGAGCGGCCGCATGGCGTGGTCCAGAACCATCTGGTGGCGGTCGGTGCCGCCCGTGGCGCCAATGAGGACCGCCTTGCCGTCCAGCGACTTGGGATCCAGAACGTCGATGAAGGACTTGAAGAGGCCGCTGTAGGAGGCGCTGAAAACGGGGCTGACGGCGATAATGCCGTCGGAGTCTTCGACGCCGGCGATCACCTCCGCGAGGCGGGGAGCTGCGTATCCGGTGACGAAGTTGTTGGCGATGTCCACCGCCAAGTCCCTTAGTTCAACGATGTCGATCTTCGCCTGGTACCCGGCTGCCTGCAGCTGCCGTTCCGTGGAGGCAGCCAATTGGTCGGCCAGCAGACGGCTCGACGACGGCACGCCAAGCCCTGCTGAAAGGACGGTTATGCGGCGGGTTTCCATGGCGTTCTCCTGTTGCTCGATTCAACTCAGCTTACATGCATATGCATCTATGTGGTTGAACCGGGCGGGCTCCGGAAGTATTCCCGGACGCTTCTACCGGCCCGGGCGCACGTGAGCGGCCAGAAAGTCCAGGGTCCTGTCCTTGGCATCCTTGGCTTCGGAGAAATTCAACTGGAACTGGTACTCATGAGGAAGTGCCGGAGTGTGGTCGGCTGGCCAGAAAAGCTCTGTCACGGGAACTCCGGCTGCTTTCAAGCGATTGCTGTAGGGAACGGACTGCAACCAGGTCAACCCGTCTCCGTTGCCGCCGCTGATGAACGTAGGGGGCAAGTCACCGGTGACGAACCCGATGGTAGACATGGTTGCCCCGGCATAGGTGGCGGACCAGTCCTTGGTGCCCGTGTAGGACCACAAAGACGTCTTGAGACCCCACTCCACCAGACCGTTGAGCTTGCTCATGGCGTCCAGATCGTAAACACCGCAGTGAAGAATGGTGGCAGCCAGATCCTCCTTGCGCAACGCCGGCTCTACGCCGAGCAGGTTGGCGTAGGCAGGATTGACTGTCAGGGTGGCCATTTGGCTGGCCAGCTGTGCACCCGCAGAGTCCCACCCCACGGATCACCATCGCCGATGGCCACGGGGTGGCAGAAAGGGCCAGGAGTACGGCCAGGACCAGCACGACGGCGAGCTCCAGCCTTCGGATTCTCCGCGGACGCCTGCGCCTGCCCGGCTCACTCTCCGTCTTGGGAGGCCCTGCACTGGCCGCTGCCGCCACCCTGGCTTCTGCCGCTTCCGATGACCCCATGAACCCATCCCCCGCCTGTGCACCGTCCGTGTGCGCACCTGCGGACCATGCCAGGACGGAAGAGGCCCTGGGCGAAGGATCTTGCCGAAAAGGCTACCTCTGCCGCCCAGCCCCGCCGACTGCCATCAGTTCCAGTCGTCGCAGGGTCTCGTTGTTCCTAACGTCGATCACAGGATCCCGCAGGACTTTGGGAACCAACTTGCCGGGACCTCGCACTGCGTCCTCGGAGATGGAGACGCGGCATTCGTCCGGACCGGCCTCTTCCACCGTGATCAGCACCTTGGCCTCACCCATCGGCCATCCACGGGCAAGGAGCTCAAGGGAGCGTCCGGTCTGGACCGCAGCCACGCTGGTGCTGTCATCGATCAGGAAGGGCCATACGCCTACGGAGTGATGAAGCTTCGCACCGACCTGGGGCCACTGATCATCCACAGCGCGGATCCGTGAGGCACCCACCACCCAGCCAGGGTAAAGCCAGCCGTCGGCGATCACTTTCCAGACGTCGGCTGCTGAAGACTTGAAGGGCCGGGTAACAGTGGACATGACTTCCTTTCCGGTGGCGCACCAGTATTGGGAATTAAGCTAAGCATGCTTACGAAGCTATCGCCAGAGGAACCCGTACAGGTTCCCAACGCCAGGCCTAGACTGATCGCATGGCCCGGCAGCGGCATTCATGGTTGGCACTCATCTTGTTGCTGTGTGCCGCGGGTGCGGTCTCTTCCTGCCAGCCCGTGACCGCTCCGGAATCGGGCACCAGTGAGCCGGCCGCAGAGATCGTGGTGAACATCAACCAGTCCCGCGACCAGTACGGAAAGCAAGCCATCCTCATCCAACTGACCAACACCTCCGGGTCGCCCGTCACGGTCAGCGGCGTGGACCTCCGCTCAGGCTTGTTTCAGCAGGACATCACATGGAGGCCGGAGAACGGTCCACTGGAACTCCCGCCGAACCAACCCAAGAGCCTCCCCGTCAACCTTACGGAGCCACGCTGCGGGAGCCAAGGGGGTGACGCCCCGGCAGCCACTATCCAGTACGCCCGCACCAATAATGAGCAACAACAAATCAACGCCGAAGGCCAAGATCCCTTCGGCGTCCTGCAGCGCAACTCGGACGAACTCTGCCTCGCCAAGGAGGCCGCGGCGGTGGCATCCATCGCCTTGGCCCCGGAACTGGACGTAGCGCCGGATGGAAGAACCGCCGTCGTGCGCCTGATTATCACCCCAACCAGAACCGCTACGCCCAACCAGACCCTGGTCATCGAGTCGATCGGTGGCACCACGTTACTGGCGGAGCAGCCGTCGGACCCGTGGCCCCGCGACGTCGCCATTGCGGCCGCAGCGGACGCCCGGGTGCTGTCCCTGCGCGTACGCCCTGCCCGCTGCGACCCCCATGCCGTCGCTGAAGACAAGGTGGGAACACTGGTTCCATTGAATGTGGCCATCGGCAACCGTCAGGGTGCCCTGAAGGTGCCGGCTCCTGCAGATCTGCGCGGACGCATCCATGACTTTGTCACCGCTGCCTGCAGCGCGGGCTGAACTCAGCCGATGGTGGGCAGCGCCGCCGGTGCGCTCTCCACGCGGACCTTGATCCCGGCTTCCACGTTCTTTACTTCCCCGTCCATTTGGTACGGCAGGGGCTTCAGCGTAGTGAATTCATAGCTGCTGACGCTTGGCTGATCGCCCAGACCCTGGGTGGTAGCCCGGAGGGCGTTCAATGCCACCCGCCACTTGGGCATATGAGGGAAGAAGATGACCTCGAACTTGCCGTCGCGCGGCGTCTCCTCGGCCTCGCTAAGGGTGGCGTACTTTGCCATCTCGGGGATATTCGCAAAAACGAGGCTGTCCACTTTCTGGCGCTTGCCGTTGTCCAACCGGATTTCGAACGGCTTGAACTCTGAGAAGGTCTTGATCACGGACACCATCTCGGTCAAGGCGCCCTTGCTTCCCTTTTCCAGCTCAGTCGCCACAACCGGAGTCAGACCGAAGCCGATGTACGAGTGCGCGTATTCCAGCGGCTCATTTTCCTTCTGGCCTGTGTGGATCCTGAGCAGGTCAATGTTATGGACGTTGCCCTCCAGGATGGCTTCCTCCAGGGGCTTGGTACCAACCGTCCGCCGGTGGTCGTTCGCATTACCGGCAGCCATAACCGCGGCCACTGCCTTGGGGTTTTCCGCCTGCATCACGCCGTTGACCACCTCGTTGTAGCCTCCGTCGCCGCTCACCGAGACCACCAGGACGTCGCCACCCCTGCCTGCGGCGTCGCGGGCCAGATCCACCGCGTGCCCTGCGTGTTGAGTTGGTTCCAGGACGATCTCCGGGGAGTACGGCAGCATTTTGGTTAGCTTCCCGTGCAGCTCTTCCGCAAGCTCCGGGGCATTCCCCGTGCTGTTGGGGTTGAAGATGATGACGATCGACTCGAATGTCCGTGCGGAACCCATGCGTTCTCCTTTAGTTGCCCAGGCCTATAACAGTACTGTCCCCTGGATACAGGTAGTCGAATCACCGCCCACCCAGATCTGGTCCCCTTCAGCCTTGACGTGGATGCGTCCCGCCCTCCCAAGTACTGTCCCTTGGGCGGCCACGTAGTCCTCCGGTGCCCGCCCACTCCCTATGAGCCATTGAGCTGCTCCGGCGTTGAAGCTCCCTGTCACCGGGTCCTCGATCATCGCGTCACCCGGGATGAACGTCCGAACCTCGAAATCCACCTCGAAACCCGCCGGATACGGCCCTATGACTCCCACTTTCAAGTCACCCAAAGCAGCCATGTCCGGCTCCAATCCCAAGACCTGGCCGCCAGATTCGAGGAGGACGCCAATCCACTCCGGACCATTCACCAACCAGGAGGCATCGAGGATGTCAGCCTCATTTAGACGAAGTCCCGCCGCCAATTGCTTCCGCACAGCGTCCTCTACCGGGCCGAAGCGGGTCAGTGGCGGTGCCGCAAAAGCCAGCCTGCCGCCGTCGTGCTTTACGCGCACCAAACCCGCTCCACACTCCTGAACCACTACGCCAGCAGACTTGGGCACTCCCCCGGCCTCCAACCACGTGTGCGCCGAACCGAGAGTGGGGTGCCCTGCAAACGGGAATTCCTCACTGCCCGTGAAGATGCGCACCTTGTAGTCCGCGTCCGGATGCGTGGGCGGGATCAGGAAGGTGGTTTCGGAGAGATTGGTCCAGTTGGCGAACCGCTGCATGGTTTCGCTGTTGAGCCCTTCGGCATCTACGACGACGGCGAGCGGGTTGCCGAAGTACGGCCGGTCCGAGAAGACGTCTACTTCGTGGAACGGGCGGTTTCGGGGGACATGGAGACTCACCGGTGCACGCTATCACCGATGCTGGTGAGCCCGTGGCGTGTCTGCAAGACTACCTGCATGGCAGAGAACAAGACGCAGCCGACCGACGCGTCCGTAGAGGAGTTCCTCGGTGCCGTGGAGCACCCGACGCGGCGTGCGGACGGCTTTGAATTGCTGAACATGATGCGGGAGCTCACCGGCCAGGAAGCCGTGATGTGGGGTCCCACGATCGTCGGCTTCGGCAAGTACCACTACAAGTATGCGAGCGGCCGTGAGGGTGATTCCGCGGCCGTCGGTTTTTCACCCCGGAAGACCAACCTGGCCCTCTACGGACTGACCATGGGGCCGGAGGCGGACCGTCTGCTTCCAGAACTGGGTAAGCACAAAACCGGCGCGTCCTGCCTGTACGTCAACAAGCTGGACGACGTGGACAGGGATGTGCTGGCCGAGCTGATCCGTACCGGCTACCGCCACACCATGACGGAGATCCATAGGCCCTAACCCCGCGCGAGCCCTCCGCGAGTTGGCATTTAATGGCAATCCGGGGCTCCAACATTGTCATCAAATGCCACCTCGGTGCATGCAAAAAAGGACCCCGCACCCGGAATCCGGGAGCGGGGTCCTTCAGGCGTAGTCGGGGACTACTTGCTGGCAACGACCTCAAGGTCGATGACAGCGGAAACATCCTCGTGCAGGCGAACGTTGGCCTGGTACGAACCGACAGACTTGATGTGGTTCGGCAGTTCAACGTTGCGCTTGTCGATGGCGCCGAGGCCAGCGGCCTCAACAGCAGCAGCGACGTCAGCAGGCTTGACGGTGCCGAAGAGACGACCGGACTCGCCGGCCTTCACCTCGAGCTTGACCTTCTTGGAGGACAGTGCCTGTGCCTGTGCCTGTGCAGCTTCAACAGTTGCGTGGGCACGGGCAGCGCGGGCTGCCTTGATGCTCTCAACCTGCTTCTCGCCACCACGGGTCCAGGTCAGAGCGAAGCCGCGGGGCAGAAGGTAGTTACGTGCGTAACCGTTCTTTACCTCGACAACGTCGCCAGCAGCACCGAGACCGGTTACTTCGTGGGTCAGAATGATCTTTGCCATGTTAGTTAATCCCTTCCCTTAGCCGCGGCCAGCGCCGGAGTAGGGCAGCAGGGCAACTTCGCGGGCGTTCTTGATTGCCTGGGCGATCTTGCGCTGTTCCTGAACGGTAACGCCAGTGACGCGACGAGCGCGGATCTTTCCGCGGTCAGAGATGAACTTGCGCAGCAATGCTACGTCCTTGTAGTCGATGACGGTGATGTCAGCGGCCTTCAAGGGGTTGGACTTTGGTTTGGGCTTACGGAGTTCAGCCTTAGCCATCGTGGAGCTCCTTTTCTATGGAGCCCGTGGATATTGATCCACGGGATGGTGGTGTTTTTTTGTTTAGAAGGGAGGTTCGGAGTCCGGGCCGTTGCCCCAGCCACCAGCGTTGCTGACACCGGGCGTAGCCCAAGGGTCATCCTGCTGTGCGGGCTGGTTGCCGCCCCAGTTTCCACCGGAGTTGCCGCCCTGGTTTCCACCAGCGGGGCCACCTCCGAAGCCACCTGCGTTGCCGCCACCGAAGCCACCTTGGCCACCGTTGCCGGCGCCGAACCCGCCGCCGGAGCGCTGGGTGCGGTTGACTTTGGCATTCGCGTAACGCAAGCTCGGGCCGATCTCGTCGACCTCAAGCTCAATAACGGTGCGCTTCTCGCCTTCTTTGGTTTCGTAAGAACGGCTCTTCAAACGGCCGGAAACAATGACGCGTGTTCCCTTTGTGAGGGACTCGGCAACGTTCTCGGCTGCTTCCCGCCATACGGACGCGCGGAGGAACAGGGTTTCCCCGTCCTTCCATTCATTCGACTGGCGGTCAAAGGTCCGGGGAGTAGAAGCGATGGTGAAGTTCGCTACTGCTGAGCCAGACGGGGTGAACCGCAGCTCCGGATCATTGGTGAGATTACCGATGACCGTAATAGTGGTTTCGCCTGCCATCTACTGCCTCCTTGTTCGTTCCTGCGGGGTAAAGATCCGGAAGGGGCTGATTACTCAGCAACAACCTTCTGGTCTTCGGGGCGGATGATCTTGGTGCGCATGATCGTCTCGTTCAGAGACAGCTGGCGATCAAGTTCCTTGGCGGTAGCAGGCTCAGCGGTGAAGTTCACCACTGCGTAGATACCTTCGGACTTCTTCTTGATGTCGTATGCCAGGCGACGACGGCCCCAGATGTCTACCTTTTCGATGGTTCCACCATCGGTGGTGATGACATTCAGGAACTTCTGAAGCGACGGCTCTACGGTACGCTCTTCGACCTCGGGGTCGATGATTACCATCAATTCGTAAGGACGCATATGTGAACCCACCTCCTTTGGGCTAAGCGGTTACGGTATCTCCGTAACAGGAGGTTCATTTGCGATTGCTGTGCCTCGCTCCCCCGCCAAAGATTCGGAAGGAGGGCGCAGCACAGACTTCAATATCTTAGTGCATCTCCTGCATCCAAAGCTATTCGGCGGTGTGTCGTGGCCGAAAGCACCGGGAAGGCCTATGTGGATAACGGGCCAATGAATACTTGAGCCATGACCATCCTCAAGTCCACAGTCCTCTTCGTTCTGGCCGCGGCAGCCGAAATCGGAGGCGCCTGGCTCATTTGGCAGGCAGTCCGGGAGGGCAAGGCCTGGTGGTGGGCCGGGCTGGGAGTCGTTGCCTTGGGAATCTATGGCTTCTTCGCGGCGTTCCAGCCCGACGCCCATTTCGGAAGGGTTCTCGCGGCGTACGGGGGCGTTTTCATAGCCGGCTCACTTGCCTGGGGCATGCTGGTTGACGGATTCCGCCCGGACCGCTGGGACATCATTGGAGCCGTCATCTGCATAGTGGGCGTCGGCGTCATCATGTTCGCGCCGCGCACGGGCGCGTGACGGCCGGCGGCTTACCGGCTGGAACACGGGAGCTTAAACATGTGAGCCCTGGAAGATCATTGACCTTCCAGGGCTCATTGTGTGCGCGGAGGGGGACTTGAACCCCCACCCCCTTTCGAGGACTAGCACCTCAAGCTAGCGCGTCTGCCATTCCGCCACCCGCGCAGGGTGATTCGGAGAACCAGTTTCCTTTTTCTCCTCAACAGCGTCAAAAACACTAACACGTCATTGGCCATTCTGTTGATTCGGGACCTACGGCAACACCCCTCGGCAGAACAAGGAAACGTGGGTACGGTGACCTCATGCAGAAAATATCGATCGAGGCTCTCGCCCGCCAGCAAATCGAAGCCGCAGTTGCCGCACCCAGCGGACGCGCTGCAGACACAGCATTCGGCGGGCATGAGAAGACCCTCCGGCAAACAGTCATGGCTTTCCGCGCAGGCACGCGGCTCAGCGAACATCAGAACCCCGGCGAGGCTACCGTCTTCGTGCTGAAGGGAAATGTCTGGCTCAAGGCAGGCGAAGACTCGTGGCAGGGGAAAACGGGAGACCTGTTGATCGTGCCGGACGGCCGCCACAGCCTCGAAGCGGAAGAGGACTCAGCGGTGCTCTTCACAGTAGTCAAGACCGACCGTCAGGCGCAGCCGTCGGCGTGATTGGAGAACGACGGCGGCACCTTGCCTGCGCACGCCTGGCTACGGGCGTGGACCACCGAGTCAAAGCTCACTGCCGTCACGTTGAAGCCAGCGGGGCAGCCACCGTTGCACGCTCAGGACTACCCCTCCCGCCGCTGCGTTTCCCGCCTATGCTCTGCCCGGGCAAGCTGGGCCAGTTGTTCGACAAATCCCGGGAAGTGCGCTTCAAGCTCCTCAGTACGCAGGCCCGTCCACCGGGTGGTCCCCTCCTTGCGGGACAACGTAACACCAGCCTCACGCAGGGTCTTGAGATGGTGACTCATGGTGGGGAGCGGAATTTGGACTTCTTCGGCGAGCCAGGAGCAGGTCCGTTCCGGTCCATCCCTGAGGAGCTCGACCACGCGGAGCCTTACAGGGTCAGCTACTGCTCGGAGCATGCTAACGACGCTGATACCGTTCAGGTCCGGGTGATGGAGCTGGGTGGCCATGATCTTCTCTTCCACGAAAAGGCTTATACACTGCTATTTTCATAATTATGGAAGATTGATCCTAGCATGCTCGGATTAGCGTGCGCGGACCCCCTCTGATTCGCTGGCCGCCTCAGCACTGGCCGGCACCTGCTGCGCCCGGATGGCGCGTGCAGACCGCCTGGAGAAGTAGTTGTTCGTGAGCAGCGCCGCAATAACCAGAACAGCCCCGACAAGAGCAGTCACAGTCGGTTGATATCCGCGGATCATCGCAATGGCGAAGGCAACGACGGGGACGACGTTCATGAACAGAGTTCCATTGAGCGGTCCCAGCAAGCCGATGCCTTTGTTCCATGAGAGAACAGCAACCACTGCAGCGAAGATTATGAGGTAGGCAAGGTGTAACCAGCCGCCCAGAATAGCTCCAAGATCTGGTGCAGTGACGTAGCCAACCCCTGTAGCGATGAGGACTGCAAACAGAATGCTGATGCAGCCGAGCACCGTGGTAACCGTGGTGTACCGCAGTGCGGACCACCCTTGGAACCCGATGGCTCCCCGGGTGTACGTCACCCAACAGACGGCTCCCAAGAGGGCGAGCAGTTCACCCAGTCCGAGTTGGCCACTGAACAGTCGGCCATAGTCGCCGTCGGTGATGACAAGCGAAACTCCGGCAAACGCCACCAGGATTGATGCGACAGTGTAGCTGGCAGGCAGTTTCCTCGTAGCCATCGCACCTACAACCGCCCCAATGGCGGGCATCATCGCCATAATGAGGCTGACGTTGGGCGAGCTCGTATATCGCAAAGCCGTAAATGCCAGCAGGCCAAATCCAGCGAACCCGGCGCTGCCCAGCAGGAACAACCTGCCCAAGCGACCATCGACGCGGAGCGCGCGAAGACCCTCGGCCCGCCAGAGCATTAAAACGAGGAAGGCCGCAGCAATGACATACCTGATCAAAGTCATGTGAAAAGCGTTGACGGTCGTAGCAAGATCGTTGGCGATCGGGAACATGCCGCCCCAGATCAGAGGAGGGATGAGGCAGAGGATGAGGCCGCGGGTCGCGGTTGATAACTGCATGAAAGGTCGATGCATAGTGAAACCCCCCAGTTTCGTAGTAGCAAAATTATGTAATTTTACAAACATGAAAATATGCTAACTGGGAGTCCAATGTCAACTACTTTTTTGGGCTGTGAGTTGCCAAGCTTTAACGCGAACGGGGCAGCCGCCGTCGTTATTGACGGCAGCTGCCCCGCAGCAAAACAGACGCTTACGACGCCGGACCGGCACCGACGCTTGCAGGCTCCTCTTCGCCACTGGTCGCTTGGGCGGGCGCAGCTCCGCCCTTGCGGTAGCGCCAGACGCCGATGCCTACGACGATTACCGCCAAGGCCAGCGACAGGAACAGCGATTCGCGGGTGGATTCCAGGATGACCATGCCGATGATGAGTGCCACGATGCTCGCAATGGCAATCCACGTGAGGTACGGGAAGAACCACATCTTGAGCTGGAGGTCCTTCGCCGCAGCGCCCATGCGGCGGCGGAGAACCAGCTGGGAGGCTGCAATGACCAACCACACGAACAGTGCGATGGCACCGGAGGTGTTGACGAGGAACAGGAACACCGTGTCCGGGGCGATGTAGTTCAGTCCCACAGTGATGAATCCAACCACTGTGGAGGCCAGGACGGCCGCCGCAGGCACACCGCGCTTGGAAATACGCGTCCAGGACTTCGGAGCATCTCCGCGGCGGGACAGCGAGAACAGCATGCGGCTGGCGGTGTAGAGGCCCGAGTTGAGGCAGGAAAGCACCGAAGTAAGGACAACAATGTCCATGATGGTGCCGGCTCCCGGGATGCCATAGAGCTCGATCACTGCAACGTACGGGCTCTTGGCAACGGAGGCGCTGTTCCACGGGAGCAAGGTGACCACAATGGCGATGGAGCCGATGTAGAAGATCAGGATGCGCCACACGGTGGACTTCACGGCCTTCTTGACGGCGTCCACCGGATTCTCGGATTCCCCGGCAGCAATGGTTGCGATCTCCGCGCCAAAGAAGGAGAAGACGACCACGAGGATGCCGGCGAGGACCGCGCCCGGCCCACTGGGCATGAAGCCGCCCTGGTCCAGGAGGTTGGTCACTCCCGGTGCAGGAACGCCCGGCATGAAACCGAGGATGGCGACGATTCCTGCAAGCAGGAAGATGACGATTGCCGCGACTTTGATGGACGCGAACCAGAACTCGAACTCACCGTAGGACTTCACTGAACCGAGGTTGGTGAGGGTGAGGAGCACCATGAGTATCAGGGCCCAGATCCACTGATCGACGCCGGGCACCCAGCGGTGCATGATGGCGGCACCGGCAGTGGCTTCGATGCCCAGCACGATGATCCAGAACCAGGCGTAGAGCCAACCGATGCTGAACCCGGCCCATCGGCCAAGCGCTTTGTCGGCATAGGTGGAGAACGAGCCGGTCTCCGGATTGGCTGCAGCCATTTCGCCCAGCATGCGCATCACCAGGATGACTACCAGGCCCGCGGCGAGGTAGGCCACGAGGATTCCTGGTCCCGCCTGTTGGATAGCTGCGCCCGAGCCCACGAAGAGGCCTGCGCCGATGACGCCCGCAATGGCGATCATGGACAGGTGCCGGGGCTTAAGCGATTTGGAAAGTTGTTGGTCAGCGTGCATGGAACGTCGCCGTCCTGTGAGTACTTGGAAGGCCCACGGAGATGTGCAGAGGGCCACTTGGCTTTCCCACACTAGCCACCCCATACCGGGGCTGATGCTGTGCAGACAAACATTTTGACGTCAGCCAAACCGGGAGTATGCACAAAATGTATCGCTTAAAGCATCAAATGTTTCTTATTGAGAACTTTTGAAACCGTCCTGAAACGACCCCTTGAGGCTTTGGGCCGTGGCGGGGGTCACATGGCCGTGGCGAAGAACAGGTCCGTCACCCTGGCCAAGGAGTAGGGATCCTCCACGCCACACAGCTCACGCGCGGAGTGCATCGAAAGCAGCGGAACTCCGACATCAACCGTGCGGATGCCGAGGCGCGTGGCCGTCAACGGACCAATGGTGGAACCGCAGGGGATGTCGTTGTTGGAAACAAACTCCTGGTACGGAACACCCGACTCTGCGCACAACCGGGCCCAAAAAGCTGCGCCTGTGGCATCTGTTGCGTAGCGCTGGTTGGCATTGATCTTCAGCAACGGGCCCCGGTTGAGCAGCGGACGGTTGGCGGGGTCATGGCGCTCGGCGTAGTTCGGGTGGACAGCGTGGCCGGCATCGGCAGAAACACAGAACGACGCCGACAACGCCTGCCGCCGCTGGCTCACCGAAGCCCCGAAACCGTCTGAGATCCGGGCGAGGATGTCCTCCAGGATCGGTCCGCAAGCACCGGAGCGGGAGTTGGAGCCGATTTCCTCATGGTCGAAGGCGGCAAGGACTGCGATGGGTCCGTCGGCAGGCGCCGACCCCGCGTGGGCGATGAGCGCCACCAAACCCGCATGGGTCGACGACAGGTTGTCCAAGCGTCCGGAGGCGAAGAACTCACTATTGACCCCGAAAACCGCGGGCGCTTGCGTGTCTGCCACGACGACGTCGTACCCGCCGATCTCCGCAGCATCCACCGAGGCGTCCTTCACGCGCGAGGCGAGCAGGCCCAAAAGATCCTCCCCTGCGGGATCTCCCAGCCCGAAAATCGGGTTCATGTGCTGCTGTTTGGACAACGTCAGGCCTTCGTTGACTGCCCGGTCCAGATGGATGGCGAGCTGCGGGAACCGCAGGAGGGGGCCAGTGGCCGTCAGGTGCTGGGTACCGTCACGCATCACCAGGCGGCCGGCAAGCTGCAGTTCCCGGTCCAGCCAGGAATTGAGCAGCGGGCCGCCGTAGACCTCCACGCCCGCCTGCAGCCAACCGAACTTCCCCGTTGTGGGCTTCGGCTTGAGCTTGAAGGACGGGGAATCGGTGTGGGCGCCAAGGATGTTGAACCCCGTGGCGGGACCTGCGTTCTCCGGCGATACCCAAGCAATCAGGGCGCCGTCCCGGATGACGTAATAGCCGCCCGCGCCCCCGGACCACGGCTCCAGCTCATTCAGCCCCGTAAAGCCGGCTGCATCTAAGCGGCGGGCCGCTTCATCGACGGCATGGAAGCTCGACGGCGACGCCGAAACGTACTCGCCAAGGTCCTTGATGTGCTCTGCTGCGGAGGCGTTCGTAGGCATGCTCCCGAGTCTATCCGGATCAGTAGTCCGGGTTGCTGGGCACCACGAGTCCGGTTTCGTAGGCGTAGACCACCACCTGCACGCGGTCCCGCAACTGCAGCTTGCTCAGGATACGGCGCACGTGGGTCTTCACTGTTGCCTCGGACAAGAAGAATTTGTGGGCAATCTCGGCGTTGGACAGGCCTTCGGCGATGGTGGTGAGGATCTCCGTTTCGCGCGGAGTCAGTTCATCCAGCAGAGGGTCACGGCGGGCCGGCGTGATCCCTGGCGTGTGTCCCCCGCGGACGTAAGTCTCCAGCAGACGTTGGGTGATCCTCGGTGCCACCACTGCGTCCCCGCTGGCCACCACCCGAACCGCGTGGACCAGCTCAGCGGGAGCAACGTCCTTCAGGAGGAAGGCGGACGCCCCGGCCTGCAGACCGGAGAAAGCATATTCATCGAGGTCGAAGGTGGTAAGAATGATGACCCTCGCATCAGCACCCGCGGCCGATATGCGTCGGGTGGCTTCGATGCCGTCCATGGCGGGCATACGGACGTCCATGAGGACGACGTCCGGCTGCAGCTCTTCCACCAGGCGGACGGCCTCTGCGCCATCCGATGCTTCGCCCACCACCGTCAGGTCATCTTCGCCCTCAAGGATCAGCCGAAAGCCCATCCTCAGAAGTGGTTGGTCATCCACCAACAGGATCTTGATGGTCCCTTGACCTGTCAGTTCGTAGTCCCTCATTACTCCCCCTTGTCGCCGTTCCAGTTCAGCTCGGCGTGTACCGCCCAGCCGCCGTTCCTGCCAGGTCCGGCCCCGATTTTTCCGGCGTAGATTCCGGCCCGCTCCCGCATGCCTGCAATTCCTTGGCCGGTGCCCAGGCTTCCCTTCCCGTTGCCGTCCCTGGTTCCGCGGCCGTCGTCGAGCACGTCGATGGTGACCAGGTCGCCGTTGCGCGCCACCTGCACGTCCACCCGGCTCAGCGACCTTCCGTACCTCAGGACGTTGGTCAGCGATTCCTGGACAATCCGATAGACCGTCAGTTCGAACGCAGGATCGGCCGGGAGCGCGGGTCCCGTATGAGCATAGTGAAGCGGAAGCCCTGCCGTCCGGAATCCATCCAGCAGCTTGGAAAGGTTGTGTCCCGATTCCAACGGTGTGAGCGGCGCCGGACGGCCGGAATCGTCCCTTAGGACGCCCAATACCCTGCGCATGTCAGCCAAGGCGTTCCGCCCCGTCCTGGATAGTTCACCAAGCACCTCGCCGGCGCGTTCGGGATCCTTCTTCACTACCACTGCCGCACCGTCGGAAAGGCTCACCATGACCGTGAGCGAGTGTGCCACGACGTCGTGCATCTCGCGGGCGATCCTGTTGCGCTCGGTGACCTTGCCCAGCTGGGTCGTGCGAGCCACCCAGGCGGCGATCTCTGCCTCATGCTCCCGGCGCTCCCGGACCGAAATGCCGATTCCCGTGGCCAGGAGGTTGGACAGCATGATGGTCACGGCCGTGGCGATGTTGTTGATGAGGTGGAAGTTCTCCGGAACCTCCCGGAGCGTGTCCATGTTGCTGGGGCTAGTCCACATGAAGAGATAGAGCAAGCTCAGGGGGAGGCTGGCCGCGCCCAGCACCACGAAGGCAACGGGACGCTTTCTGGCGGATGCTACGGCGTAAAGGGCGAACCAAAGACCCGCCGAGACGTTCGATCCCCAAGGGTTGAGGATGGTAGCGGCGATTTCCAGGAGGGCAACGGCGGCCGCCACATGAATCGGGCTCTGCCGCCGGAACCACAGTGCCAGGGCGATGAGCAAAAGGAATGACGTGACCAGCCACTTGCCCTCGATGACCGAAGAGATGATGGTGGGCAGCGCCAGAAGCACATAGCAAGAGACCACCACGGCATCCATGGCCAGCGGGTGCTCGTAGAAATAGCGCCGCACGCGTCCGCGGCGGCGCTGGGTGATTTCCGCGAAGGACGCGTCAGCCGGACCGGCCAACGCGTCCTTCCTTTGTGGGACTTCGATCATGAAGAGAGCCTAAACGCCCTAGACGTCCCGCTTCTTGAGCAGAACCATGGCAATTGCCACCGGCACAATAACCCAGGCGGTCAGCACCAGCGCGGCCTGCCACGCTTCCAGCGTGTCCGGGACGTGCTCGACGGCGGTCATCGGGTTGATGGTGCTGGTGGGGAGGTACTTGTTGGCTTCCTTGAAGAAATCGCCGGGGATGAGCTGGAATGCGATGGGAGCCACGAACAACAGGCCGACGAGGCTCATGATGCCACCGGCCGAGTTCCGGACGATCGTTCCCAGGGCCATGCCGATCGCAGCCACGGCGGCCACATAGATGCTGTTCACCAGCAGGAGCTTGATGGACTGCGAGCTGCCAAGGTCCAGCTTGAGGTTGTAGTTATCCACGATCGGCAATGAAACGAGCCCTGCTACGTACGTGGCAACAGCGGTCAGAAGGAACGCGCTCACCACCACCACAATGAGCTTCGCCAGGAACGGGGAGAGGCGCTTGGGCACGGCGGCGAAGGTGGAACGTGCCATGCCGGTGGTGAATTCCGAGCTCATGAGCAGCACGCCCAGGGAGCCAAGGATGAGCTGGGCGAACGAGATTCCGGACGTCGGAATGCTGACGGCCAGGTCTCCGCCCTGGGCTGCCATCGCGGCGGCCGCTTCAGGATCGCGGGCTGCCTGGTCGGCGAACTGTCCTGTTCCCCATGCAGCCAAGGCCGCGAAGCCGACCATGACCACAGCCGTGGAGGCCAGGAGGATGAGGGTCGAAAGCAGAGTGCGGAATTTGATGAATTCGGAGTTCAGAACCCGGTGGAAAGCCGGTCCTGGGCCCACCGGGGTGCGTGTGGGTTTGCTGTCCGTGATTGCGGTGCTCACTAGTTCTTCCCTCCGGCCGAAGCGGGAACCGACGTCCCGGTGTTGATGTGCGAGTGGTACTCCACCTCGTCCTTGGTCAGCTCCATGTAGGCCTCCTCGAGGCTCGCTTGGAGAGGCGTGAGTTCGTAGACCATGACCTGGTTGTCCAACGCGGTGCGTGCGATGGCGCGTGGATCAAGTCCACTGACCTCCAGAAGCTCGCGTTCGTGGACCTCCACCGAAACGCCTTGCCCGGCCAGCAGCTGCATGAGGTGTTCAGGCTGATCGGTGCGGACGCGGGTGCGGACCTGGCCCTTGCCGGTGATGATGTCAGCGATGGGTGCATCGGCGATGATCTTGCCGCGGCCGATCACTATCAGGTGGTCTGCCGTGAGTGCCATTTCGCTCATGAGGTGGCTGGACAGGAAGACCGTGCGGCCCTCGGACGCCAGGTACTTGACCAGGTTCCTGACCCACACAACGCCTTCGGGATCCAAGCCGTTCACCGGCTCGTCCAGGATGATCGTCTGGGGATCACCCAACAGCGCAGCGGCGATGCCCAGGCGTTGTCCCATGCCGAGCGAGAATCCCTTGACCTTCTTCTTGGCAACATCGCCCAGGCCGGTCATCTCAATCACTTCACGCACACGGCTCTTGGGGATGCTGTGGGTTGCTGCCATGGCGAGCAGGTGGTTGTAAGCAGTGCGGCTGGTGTGGACTGCCTTGGCATCCAGCAGGGCGCCAATCTCACGCAGGGGAGCCACATGCTTTTCGAATGGCACGCCGTTCACGGTCACGGAGCCGGACGTGGGCGTGTCCAGTCCCATAATCATGCGCATTGTGGTGGACTTGCCGGCACCGTTCGGGCCGAGGAAGCCCGTTACCCGGCCGGCCTGGACCGTAAAACTGACGCCACCTACGGCTGTTTTTTCGCCGTAGACCTTCGTCAGGCCTTTTGCTTCGATCATGGAAGCGTTCCCTCCCTAGACACGTGTACGTGCAGATGAGTTGTGAATGTACTTAAACGCTAGTCAGGGAAGAGAAGGAAATCGCCTGTCCCAGGGATGATTCAGGGTCCGGTCAGGGTAGTCCTACCGGATGACCCGCCCGGATATCCGCCCGGATATCCGGCCGGTTATCCCACCGGGGGAAGCGGCGAGTACACGCGCAGTCCGCCTGTCCGGATCGAGAATTCGGCACTCCGGACGTTCGCCTTCGCCTCACCGTCGACGGCCAGGGCCAGGGGCTGGTCCGCGGCCTCAATCGTGATGCTGCCGGCCTCGGACAGGTGCGTCACCTTGGAGGAGGCTACAGTGCCGGTCACCACTGCCCACAGCAACCGGGCACGGGCGAACGGCTCGTCCGCCGAAATCATCCGCAAGTCCAGGACGCCGTCGTCCAGCACCGGGCGGCGAATGGGCGCATGGTCGGCGGGGTAGTAGCGTCCACGGCCCATGTACATGATCCACAGCTTGTGCCTGACGCCGTCGACTCTGAGCGTGGTGGGGGAGTTCACCGCGAAGGTCCGCAGCGATGCCACCAGGCTCGCCAGCGGCTTACCGAGTGCCGGCTGCAAACGTTCACGCCGTCTCACCAGGTTGGGGTAAACACCCACGCTGGCCGTATTGAGCATGGCCAGCTCGATGGTTTCCGGCATCTCCGGCAGACCGCGCTGCACCACCACCCAGCCCAGGTCCACAGAGGCGCCCCAGCCCTTGGTGAGCGCTTCCACGGCATCGTCCATGGAGTTGCTGCCCAGGTCGCGGGCAAAGTGGTTGAGCGTTCCGCCCGGCAGGACCAGTAGTGGAAGGGAATGTTCGACGGCGGCAGCCGCCGCAGTGCCTACCGTTCCGTCACCGCCCCATACCCCCAGGGCGACGGCCTCGGGTCTTGACGCCACAGTGCGGACAGCTGCCTCGACGTCTTCTCCCTCAGCGATCTCGTGTATATGCGCCTTGGGGAATAGTTTCTTGAGCAGCTCGCCGGTCTCTGGCGTATAAGACCCTCCCATGGCGTTGACGGCGATCACCAGCCCGTCGCCGTCGGCGATTGCCGGTACGTCCGCTGGAGTCCGCCGGGGCGTAGGCTCCGGCGGACGGGCCGGCCACCACTTGCGCGTCAATAAGGCGGCTCCGGCGCCGAGGGCCGAACCGAAGACAACATCCGAGGGCCAATGGGCGCCCGTGTGGACCCTCGAGTAGGCCACACCGGCAGCCACGGGAGCCAAAGCGAGGCCGATTGCCGGTGAAACGATCCCGGCTCCCACCGCGAAGGCCACTGCCGAGGCGGAATGTCCCGACGGCATCGATGAGCTGGTGGGCTGAGGATTCACGAACCTGAAAACAGGAAGGTGATCGGGCGAGGGCCTGGTGCGCGGCAGGACGGTCTTGAAAACCAGGTTCGTGACGGCGGACGCGACGCCCAAGGCGAGCAAACCGTGCAGCGCGGCCCGGCGCGGCCTGCCCGGAACGGTCGCCATGACCCCCGCGATGCCGAACCACAGCTTGCCCTTGGTGGCGGCAGCGGACAGGTAACGGAAGAAGTCGTCGTGGTTGCCCTGGCGCTGGCGGGATACGGCCCGCACGAGGAAGTGATCGAATTTCGTCACGTTGTGGGGACCTATGCCCGGGAAGCCTCGCATCAACCCACAGTATCGCCCCGCTCCGGAGTTCGGCGGAGGTCCCTTCCCCCGAATGCCCAGGAAGCTCTGGCTACCATGAAGGCATGCCACGCATATTGGAACCCCGCCACCGGCCAAGCTCGCTGCTCGTCGCACCTGCCGCGCTGTTGTTGACGGCATTCCTCGTGCCCGGACTTTTGATCCTCGCCGGGCAGGGCGAACCGGCGTTCAACGGGGTAGACACCCAGTGGCAGGCCTTGATCTTTACGCTTCATTCGCCGTTCTGGGACCAGGTCAATGCCTTCCTGAACTGGCTCGGTTATGTGGGCGTGCTCATTCTGGAAGTCCTCTTGGTGGCGGTGTTGCTCCTCTGGCGCAGGCCGAAGATGGCCCTCTTCTCCGCCCTCGCGGCGTTGATTGCGTTGGGAGTGACCCAGCTTGCCAAAGCAGTGGTTGGGCGCGATCGTCCTGAAGGCGCAAAGGTCCTGACGGACACTGGTTCATACCCTTCAGGGCATGTATCCGCAACGGCCGTCTTTCTCATGACCCTCGTACTGCTCACAGGCAAGCTGTGGTTCAAGCTTCTGGCCATCGCGGGAATCCTCGTCACGATGGCCAGCCGAACCTATCTCTCCGCCCACTGGCTCAGCGATGTCCTTGGTGGTGCATGCGTGGGAGTGGGCGTGACGCTGCTGCTGTGGGTCCCTTTCATGAAGATATGCATCCAGGAGAATCTATCTGCGGCTACTTCTCCTGTGTGGCAGGCAAGGGCTTCGCGACGCCAGCCAGCAGAAGGGCAACCAGAATAGGTGCTCCAATGGCCAGGAGCGCATTGTGGATACCTGTGTGGTCGCCCAGGTAACCCAGCAGGGGAGGACCCGCAAGGAAAGCTACGTACCCGATAGTCGACACCACGGAAACCCTGGCTGCAGCATGTTTGCGGTCGTCGGCGGCAGCGGACATCCCCATGGGGAAGGCCAGGGCGGCTCCGACGCCCCAAAGGGTTGCGCCGGCTCCAGCCAGAACCACATTGTCCGCCAGGACGAACAGGACCAAGCCGACCGCAGCGGCAGCCATGCTTGCCCGGAGTACGGCCACCCGACCGAACTTGTCGATCACCTTGCCACCGAGGAAACGCATGAGGGTCATGCCGGCAACGAACAGGGCAAAGAGCAGGGCGCCTCCCCCTTCCGACGTTCCCAGGCCATCGACCGCTGCCTTGGCAATCCAGTCGTTGCCCGCGCCTTCCGTCAGGGTCGCCCCCAGGACCACGACGCCGATGAGCAGCGTCCTGCCGTCCCGCCAGGCAGAAGGTCCGCGCTTGACGTCAGTGCCGCCGTCGGACACTTCAACAACTGGCGCGTGCGGCAGGAAGTAGCGCGGCGCCGTCAGCGCCAGTACCAATGCGATGCCTGCAATGACCAGCAGATGCTCAGGCAGGCCCACGCCAAGGTGTGAAAGGCCCGCACCGATGAGCGCGCCAACGAACGCGCCGCCGCTGAAGGCGGCATGGAACTGCGGCATGATGGTGCGCCTGAGCCGGTGTTCGACGTCGGCGCCCTCGATGTTTTGGGCGACGTCCCACAGGCCGATGCCAATGCCGAAGAAGAACAGCGAGACGGCCATCACGGGAACAGAGGCCGCCATGAGGGCAACGGCGATCCCTACCCCGGCTGCCGCTGCCACCGCCCCGGCCGTCCGGACCGTGTTGGCGGTCCCGATCCGTCCTACGACCCAGCCCGCCGTTGGCAGCGCCAGGAGGGAGCCCACCGCGGTGCAGAGCAGGAGGCTGCCCATCTGTCCGGACGTGAGGCTGAGCGCTTCGGTAACGGCGGGAATGCGGGCAGCCCAACTGGCAAAGACCAGCCCGTTCATGCCGAAGACGAAGAACGTGGCTATTGCGGCCGCGTTCACGTTGGGGACGGTTCGGGTGCTGGTAGTCATGCAATCACAACTTCCACAGAGAGTTCGTCGAGCAAGGAAAGATCTTCGGGGGCCGGTTCCACATCGGTAACCAGTACGTCGGCTGCGTCCATCGCAGCCACCAAGGCAAGGGCGCTGGCCCTCCATTTGCTGCCGGAGCCTGCCACTATCACCCTCGACGCTGATTCCAGGCCGGCCCGCTTCACTGCCGCATCATCGAGGTCGTGGGCAAGGAGTCCGTCTTTGAGGTTGAACGCGCACGGCGTGATGACGGCCGTATCAAAACGCAGTGACCGCACGTTGGCTTCAGCCATGGGTCCGCGGAAGGAGAGCTCGCCGGGGACCAGCCGTCCTCCGGGCAGGATCAGCTCAGGACGTCCCCCTGCCAAAGCATCCACACTGTGCAGGGACATGGGCATGACGGTCAGTTGGCGCTTTCCGATGCTGCGGGCAATTTCCGTTGCCGTCGAACCGCTGTCCAACCAGACGTGTTCGCGGTCCTGGAGCAGGGCGTCCACGGCTGCCGCGATCCTGACTTTGCCCTGGTGGTCTTCCAACTCCCGCTGGCCGTAGCCGGGGTTATCGCCCTTGAAGAGGAGGCTCCGCGCGCCTCCGTGGACGCGCTTAAGCACTCCGTTGGCGGCGAGGATCTCCAAGTCGCGCCGGATGGTGGCACCGGAAGCACCGCATTCGGCCATCAGCTCATCGACTGTCACAGCCTCGCGGGTTCGCAGCAATTCACCGATTAAGCGGTGGCGGTCGGCTGTTCCCATGTCTTCAGGCTATCAGCTCTTGAGCAAATGATCACCAGGTGTGATCATTTGCTCACCGTTGCTCTATCACATCCCGACACGTTCCCACCATCCTCCTCTCACATCCCGCCCCTCAACCGCCGATGCTCTCGCAGTATCTGCAAGAGCATCGGTCAAAAGGGGGTGGGATGTGGGAGAGGAAACGGACTAGCGGGCGCGGTCCACGCGCTTCTCGTCCCAGACCGGTTCCTCGGATTCGTACACCTTGCCATCGGACCCGAACACCAGGAAGCGGTCGAACGACTTCGCGAACCACCGGTCGTGGGTCACGGCCAGGACAGTTCCCTCGAAAGCGTCAATAGCCCGCTCGAGGGCCTCGCCCGAGTGCAGGTCCAAGTTGTCGGTCGGCTCGTCGAGGAGCAGTAGGGTAGCCCCGGAGAGTTGCAGCAGCAGGATCTGGAACCGTGCCTGCTGGCCACCGGAGAGCGACTCATACTTTTGTTCGGACTGGCCGGCCAAGCCGTAGGAATCAAGCGCACCGGCGGCTGCTTCGCGGGGCAGTCCCGAACGGTGCTCGTCGCCACGGTGCAGGATCTCCAGCAGGGTGCGGCCCAGGAGGTCCGGCCGGACATGCGTTTGTGCGAAGAACCCGGGGCGGATGCGGGCGCCCAGCTTCACGGTCCCCTCGTGCGGGACTTCGGCGATGACGACGTCGGACACCGGCAAATGCTCGCGCTCCGGGTCGGTGCCGCCGGTGGCAAGCAAACGAAGGAAATGGCTCTTGCCTGATCCGTTGGAGCCAAGCACGCCGACACGATCGCCAAACCAGATCTCCGTGGAGAACGGCTTCATGAGGCCGGTCAACTCCAGGTTCTCCGCAACCACTGCACGTTTGGCGGTTCGTCCACCTTTCAGCCGCATCCGCACATTCTGCTCAATGGGCAACGCTTCCGGTGGTCCGGCCTCAAGGAACTTGGCCAGGCGCGTCTGCGCAGCCTGGTAGCGATTGGCCATATCCGAGCGGAAGGCAGCCTTGTTCTTGTACATGTTGACGAGTTCCTTGAGCTTGACGTGCTCCTCGTCCCACCGCTTGCGCAGTTCTTCGAACCGGGCGTTCCGATCGGCCCGGGCTTCCACGTAGGAGGCGAAACCGCCGCCGTGGATCCACGCGCTGGCACCGTTGATGCCTGGTTCCAGCGTCACAATGCGTCCGGCAGCGTTGTTGAGCAGCTCGCGGTCGTGGCTGATGAAGAGCACAGTCTTCTTGGATTCGTTGAGCTTGGACTCAAGCCAGCGCTTCCCCGGAACGTCCAGGTAGTTGTCCGGTTCGTCAAGCAGCAGGAGTTCATCCGGTCCGGCGAACAACGCCTCCAGCACCAGCCGCTTCTGCTCGCCGCCGGACAGTGTTGAGGCGCGGCGGAACTGTGCTTTGTCGAAGGAGATCCCCAAAGCAGCCATGCAAACTTCGTCCCACACGGTCTCGACGTCGTAACCACCGGCGTCGCCCCAATCCACAATGGCCTGCGCGTACTTCATCTGGGTGGGCTCGTCGTCCCGCTCCATCATCGCCAGTTCGGCTTCCTCAACCGCTTTGGCAGCTGCGGCGAGGTTGGGTTGGGCCGTGGAGACAAGGAGGTCGCGGACGGTGGACTCGTCGCGCACCTGTCCCACAAACTGGCGCATGATGCCCATGTTTCCGGAGCGTCCCACCACGCCCTCGTCGGGAGTGAGATCGCCGGAGATGATCTTGAAGAGCGTCGTTTTGCCGGTTCCGTTGGGACCGATCAGGGCCGTTTTGGTGCCATCAGGGACCTTGAAGGTCACGCCGTTCAGGAGCTGGGTGCCGTCGGAGAGGAAGTAGTCGATGCCGGAAACGTCAACATGGGCCACCGCCCAATCTTCCCACGGCACGGGTTAATGCTCGACGGCGGTGCCCGGTTACGCGTCGCACCGCACCGTCGGCGCAACAGACCATGTGGATGGCTGGCTACGCGTCGGGCTTCCGTCGAGCAAAGCCGGGTGCGTGTTCGGGCAGCGGACCAAAGGCCAACATCCGCGCAGGGATCTTACGGAAGAGCGGAAACTTGCGGCTCAGGAAGACCAGCGCTCTGGGTGGTTTCGGCTGCTTGCCCGCCATGACCTGGTTGAAGATGGCCCGGTGCATGAGTCGCTGGAACGTTTGCACGATGACTGTGGGCAGCCAGCGCCTCTTCTGGACCGCAGCGAGGGTGTGGTCATCCAAACTGCCATCCAACAGTGCCGGCGCCAGGATCCTGGCGGCAGCCACCGCATCCTGGACCGCCAGGTTGATTCCCACCCCGCCCGCGGGGGACATCGCATGGGCTGCGTCGCCGATCAGGAGGAGACCGGGCTTGTGCCAGGTGGCAAGCCGGTTGAGTTTCACATCGAGCAGGTGAAGATTGTCCATGGACAGGATCTCACCCACACGGTCGGAGAGATCGGGGCGCAACCGCGCGATCCGGTTTCGGAAGGCGTCCACTCCTTCGGCCCGCAACTCCGGGTCCGAGCCCTTGGCTGCCAGGTAGGCGATCTGGTGGTAATCCCTGCGGGTCAGGCTGAGCAGGACATCCGAGTCGCCAAAGCGCGGGGAAATGGAGGCCACCCGTTCTATTTCTTCCGGGTCGCGGGAGAGCCTGAACCACCACACATCGAAGGGGACCGGGAACTCCTTGGGGGTCAGGCCCGACTTTGCGCGCAGCACCGATCCCCGGCCGTCGCAGGCAACCGTCAGGGGAGCCTGCAGGTCATGGGTCTCCAAAGTTCCACCGGTGATTGGATCCTTGATGCGGTAGCGCACGCCGGCGACCGCCCCGGAGCCATCCGTCAGCAGGTCCGTCGCCTCGGCATTCATGATGAGCGTGAAGCAGGGTTCCTGCCGGGCAGCGTCCACCAGGAAGTTCAAAAGGTCCCATTGCGGCACCATGGCCACGTAGTTGTACGGCTCCTTCAGCAGCCCAAAATCCGCCAACACAAACTCCCCGGAGCCGGCGGGGAGCCGGAAGTTGTCCATCCTGCTTTGCGGGAGTTGCCGGAACCCGTCACCCAGCCCCAACTCATCGAGCAAACGGAGGGTGGAGGCGTGCACCGTGTCACCGCGGAAGTCCCGGAGGAAATCGGCGTGTTTCTCCAACACGGTGACGTGGACTCCGGCCCTTGCAAGGAACAAACCCAACACAATGCCGGCCGGACCTCCGCCGACCACAGCGCACTGAGTGGGTTTCTCCATGCCAGCCTCCCGTTAGCCTGCCGCAGTCAGGAATGACTTCAGCAAGGGTCCGCTGGTGGTTGCGCCCAAGCCGCCGTCCTCGACAAATACTGCCACCGCAAGGTCTCCGTGAACAGCAACAATCCATGCATGGGTTTTTGGCGGATCCTCGTTGCCGAACTCAGCCGTTCCGGTCTTCGCGCCCACAGGCGCCCCCGGAACCTGGGCCAGGAACCCGGCGTGCCCGGACGTCACCACGGCCCGCATCATGTCCGAGAGCCCAGCGGCTTCTTCCTTGGTGATCGGGTTGGTGGACGCCGGGGACGGCGTTGTGGTCGCCGTGGCGGAAGCCGACGACGGCGACGCGGTGCCGCCTTCCGCTGGCGCAGCACCGGCGTCGGGGTTCCGGGTTTCCGCATCAGCGGCGTCTGCATTCAACACCAACTGGGGTGAGACCGGAGCTCCGTTGTCCACGGATGCGGCCATCACCGCTGCCGCCAAGGGCGAGAACAGGACCTTGCCCTGGCCGATCATGGACGCCGCGTGTTCGGTGCCTTCAGCTTCGCCGGGCACGGACCCAAGAAATGCATCCGCACCCAGCTTGGGGGCCTCAACCGCCACACCAAGTGCCGTTGCCGCCGACTCCAGCTGGGCTTGGCTGACGGTATCCCGGGCATTGATGAATGCGGTGTTGCAGGAGTGTGCAAAGGCATCCCGGAGGGCGACCGATCCCAGGGAACCTTCCGGGTAACCCTCGGCATTCTTGAAAGTGCGGCCGTCCACGGTGACTGTCGGCGGGCAGTCGACCTTGGAATCCGGCGTAGCACCATTGCGGAACATGGCCAGCGAGTCCACGATCTTAAAGGTTGAACCCGGCGCGTACTGGCCCAGGAAAGCCGTGTTGTAACCGTTGCTGCCGGGACCCGACGCTGCCGCGAGCACAGCCCCGGTGGACGGCCTGAGGGCAACGATCGCGGACGCCGGTTCAATGTTGGCGAGGGTTTCTTCAGCCAGCTGTTGGAGTTTCAGGTCCAGCGTGGTCTTGAGGGTGGTACCCGCTTCAGCCGGGGTCGAGAAGAGCACTTTGGTGTCCGGGGTCCCGCCTTCCGCTGCGGGTTTGGCGACAGCAACCACTTCCACGCCGTCCTTGCCGCGCAAAAGGGAGTCGTACTTCTGCTGCAGGCCACCGGTCCCGGTGCTGTCGCCTGCCCGCAAGGCACCGTTCGACTTCTCGATCTGCTCGGCACTGGCCTGTCCCACGGAGCCCAGCAGGGCCCGCGCGAAGGTACGCGTCGGTGCCAGCGCCATGGAATCGGCGATGCTCGCACCGCCGGGGATTGCCTTGATCTTCGCCTCGGTGATGTCTGCCGTGTAGGCCCGGAGCACAATTCCTTCAACGAACGCCTGCGGTCCGGAAGCGGCAACCTGCTTCGCGTATTCTTCAACGTCCAAGCCGAGCAAGGCAGCCATGGCGCGGGCCGAGGCATCGGATTGATCCTCGGAAACCTTGGTTTTGTCGATCCCCACACGGAAAACCGGCCGGTCCTCAACGATCGGCGTGTCACCGGCACCAAGAATCCCGCCGCGTTGGGCCGGAACCGTCTTGGCGGACAACGTCTCTCCGTCTGTCAGTTCAGGCGCCAGGAGCCCGGGGTTCCACTGAACGGCCCATTTGTCCCCGTCCTTCTTAAGGGAGGCCTCCAGGCTGTACTCCCATTGGGCGGACCCGATGTTCCAGCTGTAATTCAAAGGGACGGTTGCGGTGTCTCCGTCGAGCTTCACCTCTCCGGACTGGACCGAAGGTTTCGCACCGAGTCCCTGGAACACCGCCTTAAGTTCGTCATTCGCCGCCGCGGCGTCCTTGCCCTGAACGGCGAGCTGACCGACGTCGAGCGCTTCCAGCGACGAGGCCAGCTGCTTGGCGGCGTTCTCGGCACCCTCACGGCCATCGCCGCAGGCTGTCAAAGAGCCGGCCATCATCAGCGCAGCGAGTCCCAAGACCAGATTCCTAAGTTTCCCCATTTGCGTCATTATGCCGGGTTCCACTGACAGTTTCCCGTCCCGACCACACATCGGACGGTCGCGCGTGCCTACTGGCCCCTGATGATCCTTTGCTTGGTTGCGGCGGCGATTGCGGCTGTCCGGTTGTCCACTCCGAGCTTGGCGTAGATATGCACCAGATGGGTTTTTACGGTGGCCTCGGAGATAAACAATTGCTTCGCCAGGGCACGGTTGCTCATACCTGTGGCCAGCAGTTCAAGCAGTTCGACTTCCCTGCCGCTCAGCGCCGGCGAAGGGTTCCGGATGCGGCCCATGAGCCGGGCGGCAACCTCCGGGGCCAAGGCGGTTTCGCCCGACGCGGCAGCCAGCACGGCTTGCCGGATCTGTTCGGGTGGCGCGTCCTTCAGCATGTAGCCGCTTGCGCCCGCCTCCACTGCGGCGAGGATGTCCGCATCGGTGTCGTAGGTGGTGAGGATGAGGACAGGCGGCGGCGGACTGCCGCCTTCGCCGGCCCTGATTTTTCCCGTTGCGGTGACGCCGTCCATTCCCGAACCCATTTGCAGGTCCATGAGCACCAGCTGCACGGGTTCGCCCAGGGTGTTCAATCTGGTCAACTCAGCCAGCGCGGCGGCGCCATCAGCCGCTTCGGCCACCACGGCGACCCCGGGGAAGTCGGCCAACATGGCGCGCAATCCTGCCCTGACAACCGGGTGGTCATCCACCAACAAGACCCTTATGTCCTTCATGCCGGATCCTTCCCTCGAAGTGGCAGCCGGATGGCCACCACCGTCCCTTCTCCCGGCGACGACTCAACGTCCAAGCTGCCGTTGAGTGCGGTTACCCGCTCCCGCAGGCCGGAAAGCCCGACGCCGGTTCCGTCACCGCGCGCCGTACCGGCCGCCGTCGTGGGATCGAAACCTACGCCGTCGTCGAAAACGTCCAGTGTCACCTCCGTGCCCGGATCCGCGTCGAGAAAGGACAAGGTGACGACGGCGGAGCGCGCGTGGGCGTGTGCCCACACGTTTGCGAGGGAAGCCTGGGTGGCCCGGAGCAGGGTGGTTTGATAGGCGTTGGGCAGTTCTACCGGCGTACCCACCAACTCGAACCGGCACCGAAGATCCGCCCCGCGGGCAGCGGCTTCAGTCTCCGTCTTCATGCAAAGTCGCCGGAGAGTGTCCACCAACCCCGACTCCGCGAGGTCCGGGGAGCGAAGGCCCCGCACGAAGTTGCGGGCTTCGGCCAAGTTGGCGGAAGCCGTCTCTTGAACCGTCCTGAGCCGCTCCCGGGCAACGTCTACATTTCCCTCAGCCAAGGCCTTCTCTGCGGATCGGCCCATGAGGACAATGCTGGAGAAGCCCTGCGCCAAAGTGTCGTGAATTTCGCGTGCCAAGCGTTCCCTCTCACCGACCATGCCGGCCTCGTGCTGGGTCCGGGCGAGTTCGGCGCGGGTCCGCCTGAGTTCTTCCGCCACGCGCCGTTGGCTTTCTGCCTCGTGGAACAGGGCCCGATACGCCATCCCGGTGACCACGGCGAAGCCGGCCCCGAACACCGGCCCCAGAACCATGGCCGGCTGAAGCCCGCCGTCGGCCGTCCCCTGGCCGTGGAACCAGAGGGCACCCACCAACAGCGCGGTAGTAGCCGCAATCGAAAGCAGTGCGGCGGAACGAGGCAGGAGGTGCAACTGCAGGAAGAACAGCGGGAAGGCAACCCAGGCGAAGTCGCCGCTGACCAGCAGCAGCAGGAGCCACAGAAGCATGACGGCACCAAGCCACCACCCTGCGTAGGGCGAGGGATCAAAAGCTTCGGCTGAGTTGGCGTGGCGCTTTTCCAGGACCGTCCCGGTCAAGTAGACGACTACAAGCACAGTGGAAAGTGCCAAGCCGGCTGTGAGGGCAAGTTGCGGCACGCCGGGTCCTGCCAGCAGCCGGACCACTGCGACCAGCAGCAGAACCGCGAAGCCCACGTGAAGGCTCACCCGAAGCACGCGGAGAATCGCCGTAGTCGGGGTATCGCGTTCCTGGAGCTGCACGTCTTCCAGCGTATCTTCGGGCCGTGGCGGGAACGGGGGAATGTGGCGGATCCGCACCCGAATCAACCTTTCGGTTGATTCGCCCTTCAACCCAACGATTCCCGTCGTTCATCCCTGTTCCCGATGGAATGGCGGGCGTGTAACGGAAAAGTTGGGAGTGCCGGGACAGGCCCGGACCAATACGAAGGAATCAAATGTTTCTTGCCATCCGCGACATCCGTTTCGCGAAAGGCCGCTTCGCTCTCATGGGAGGCGTGGTGGCCCTCATAACGCTCCTGCTCGTCATGTTGTCCGGGTTGACTGCCGGCCTGGGCAACCAATCCACGTCGGCCATTGCCGCGTTGCCTGTGCAACAGATCGTGTTCGGCGCGCCCGCAGGCAGCCAACCCACGTTGTCCTATACGGAATCCGAAGTGTCCAGGGACCAGCTCCAGTCGTGGCGCGGAAGGCCTGGCGTCGCCTCGGTCCATGAACTCGGCATCAGCCAAACCCGCTTCCAGTCGGTCAACGGAAACGGGGAGGCTAGTGGCACAGCCAACGTGGCAGTTTTCGGCGGAGACCTGGTGGATGTGGATGACGGGACAGCGGTTGTCAGTGAGAGTGTGGCCAAGGAACTGGACGTACAGCCGGGGAGCCGCGTTCGCCTCGCCGGCACCACGTTCGTGGTCTCGGACGTTGTGGGGGACCAGTGGTACTCACACACTCCGGTCGTCTGGACCACGCTGTCCGACTGGCGCTCCATTTCGCACTCCGCACCTGATACGGCAACCGTCCTGGGCGTGAAGTCCGACGCCGGAACCTCCTTGGATATCCAAGCCGCCAACGCGGCGGCCGGGACGGTCAGCAGCGACGTCCAGGGATCTTTCCAGGCCCTCGGTTCCTACAAGAGCGAAAACGGCTCACTCATGCTGATGCAGGCATTTCTTTACGGCATATCGGCCTTGGTAATCATGGCTTTCCTGACTGTGTGGACCGTACAGCGGACCCGGGACATTGCCGTTCTCCGGGCTCTTGGGGGATCAACGGGTTACGTCCTGCGTGATGCGTTGGCCCAGGCGGCAATCGTGCTGTGTGCCGGGGCTGGTGCGGGCGGACTGCTGGGGTTGATCGGCGGTACGGCTGCCGCACAAGCTGCACCCTTCCTGATCACCCCGTTGACCACTCTGCTTCCCGTAATGGGCATTGTGGTCCTGGGATTGGCCGGAGCGGTCCTGGCCGTTGGACGCGTCACCAAGGTCGATCCATTGCTTGCCCTCGGCGGCAACTAATTCATTCCACGAAAGGTATATGTCCAATGTCAGCCCTTGGCCTTGTCAACGTCTCGCTGGAGTACGCGGACGGTTCTTCCACCCTTAAAGCACTCGACCACGTGGACCTCACTGTTGCCCAGGGTGAGTTCCTCTCCGTGGTCGGGCCTTCCGGCTCAGGGAAGTCATCGCTGCTTGCCGTCGCTTCCACGCTCATCGTGCCGACACATGGCGTCGTCATCATCGACGGCGAAGACGTCACCGCAATCACGCCGGCCCAACGCACCGTGCTGCGGCGTGAAAAGGTTGGCATCGTCTTCCAGCAACCCAACCTCCTGCCGTCGTTGACCGCCGTCGAGCAGTTGCTGATGCGGGAGCATCTGCGGGGGAAGGCCGGGGCAGGAGAACAGCGCAAAGCGCGGGAGCTCCTGGACACGGTTGGCCTCGGTTCAGTCCTGGACAAGCGTCCCCATCAGCTCTCCGGCGGGCAGCGTCAACGGGTCAACATTGCCCGGGCGCTCATGCGGAACCCCTCCGTCCTCCTTGTCGACGAACCCACCGCCGCGCTGGACCACCAGCGGAGTGAGTCGATCGTCCGGTTGCTCAGAAGAATTACGGACGAGTTCGCAACAGCGACCGTGATGGTCACCCACGACACCGAGTTCCTTCCGCTGACCGATGCGGTGGCCGTGATGCGGGACGGGCGCCTCAGCCGCGAAAGCATCCCTTCCACGCAGATGAGTTAGCCTCCTGCGGGGCCCAGCACCGCCTTGTCCTGCTCCTCGTCATAGGCATCGCGTGCTTCGAGGATGGCGGGAACGTGACTCTCGGCCCACTCCCGCAACATCCTCAGCGGTTCCAGGAGGGAGGCGCCCATCTCGGTGAGTTCGTAATCCACGCGTGGTGGCACTTGGGCGTGGATGGTCCGGGTGATCAGCCCGTCCCTCTCCAAAGTCCGAAGCGTCTGGGTCAGCACCTTGGGCGTCACCACGTTGACCATCTTCCGCAACTCGGAGAAACGGACCGGGCCGTCGCCCAGGACCTGAATGACCAGCGAAGCCCATTTGTCCCCGATCCGTTGGAGGATCACCCGGGACGGGCAGTTGGGATCGAAGACGTTTGCCGGCAGTTTGGAGGTATCCACGAGGTAACTAGGTTCCTTTGAAGCTATCAGTATCAGAAAGATACTTTTGGTTCATCACCAGCTTAGCAACCGAGGAGAGCTATGAAAATCGCAGTATATGGCGCAAGCGGAATGGTCGGCAGCGAGATCGTCAAGGAGTCCCTCAGCCGTGGTCATGACGTCACGGCCATCTCCCGCAGTGGCACCGAAGTCCCCGGAGCCACCTCGAAGGCCGCCGACCAAGCTGACAGCCAGGCGTTTTCCACAGTGGCCAGGGACCACGACGTCGTTGTGCTGGCGACGGGCCCCAGCCGCACCGGCGGCGACCACGCCGAGTGGCTCGAGGCCATGTCCACGGCCTACAGCAACGCCGCGGGCACCCGCCTGATGATCGTTGGCGGAGCCGGCACGCTCGAGGTGGACGGGGTCCGCCTGCTCGACTCACCTGAGTTCCCCGAAGCTTACAAAGCCGAGGCCACTACCGCAGCGAAAGCACTGGAGGCAGTCCGTGAGGCACCGGAAGAACTCGACTGGACTGTCCTTGCTCCCGCCCCGGTGATCCACCCGGGAGAACGCACAGGCGCATACAAGGTGGCCAGGGATACACCGGCCGGAGCGTCCATCTCCTCGCAGGATTACGCAGTAGCGATGCTGGACGAGATCGAGTCTCCGAGCCACCGCCGCACCCGGTTCACCGCAGCAAACTAACCGTCAGGACACCAGGCCAAGCCCGGGTACGCGTTTATTGAATATGTCCTTAAGGGCATATTTGGCGGCGTTGTATCCGGGCATGCCGGTGACGCCCGGTCCCGGGGACGTGGAGGAGGAACACAGGTACACCCCGGGAAGGGGAGTGCGCCACGGGACGGGGGAGACTACGGGCCTTCGAAGGAGTCCCAGCAGGTCCATCTGCCCCGCACTGAAGTCCCCACCCACGTAGTTGCGGTTGTAGTCGGCCAGTTCCACCGCCGTCGTGGTCTTTGATGCCACCACCACATCCCGGAAGCCGGGGGCGTAGCGTTCGATGCGGGAGATGACGGCCTCACCCATGTCCACGGTGGAACCCTTGGGCACGTGGCAGTAGGTCCACAGGATGTGCTTTCCCCGGGGTGCCCGCGATGAATCGAACAGCGATGGCTGGGAGGCCAGGACGTAGGGTTCGCCGGGATGCTTTCCCATGGCCACGAGGTTCTCGGATTCAGCCATTGCGGTCCTGGATCCGCCCACGTGGACCGTTCCTGCCTTCGCCAGGGCAGCATCGCGCCAAGGAACGGGTGCGGAAAGAATGAAGTCCACTTTGCAGGCGGCATTTCCGAAACGGAATGCTTCCAAGGCACGCCGGTACCTGTCCGGCACCTCGGATCCACCCAGGCGAAGCAGCGCAGGCGCCGCCACATCAAGCAGGATGGCCTGGGCCGGACGCACCTGGTCCAGTGACTCCACAGCCTGTCCCGTATGGATGGTTCCGCCGTGCGCCACCACGTCATCGGCCATGGCCTGTGCGATGGAGGCCGACCCTCCCGTCGGAATGACCCAACCACCGGCGTGGGCCAACACAGCCAGCATCAGGCCGGCACCGGTAGCGGTCAGGGCGGGCAATGCCGAGACTGCATGCGCCATGACGCCCGTCAGCAGGGCCGGTGCTGCGTCCTCGCGGAAGCGCCGGTTCCAGAGCGGCGAACCCTGATCCAGGGTTGCGAGTCCCAACTGCACAGCTGCCAGGGGATCGCGCGGCACACGCAGCAGCTGGTAGGACGTAAAGTCCACTATTCCGTCCACGCGGTTCAGCAGCGGCTCAAGCAGGCGCCGGTAGGCCGCACCGTCGTTGCCGAGTTCCAACGCAGTACGCTCCAGCGATTGGTACGCCACCGCGGCACCTCCTGAATCCAGCGGCGTACCATGCTGCACTTCAGGGACCACCAGCTCAACGCGTTTGGCAAGCTCGAAGTCCTTGAAGAACGGCGATGCAACAGCCATCGGATGCACCGCCGAGCAGACATCATGGAAATGCCCCGGCTCGATCAGCTCGGAGGTCCTTGTGCCACCCCCGATCGTGGCACCCGCTTCGTAGACGTGTACGTCCAAACCGGCCCGGGCCATCACCACAGCAGCGGCAAGACCGTTGGGACCGGAACCTACGACGGCGACATCAACCATCGCTGCCCACCTCCACTGATCGGGGTTCTTTGCGGGACCACGGACGAACCGATAGCGATGGATGCCGGAGGTTGACCCTCAACCAGTCCTTGGCGCCGTTGAACGGACCACCGTGGGGATCGTCGTCTCCGTGGCTCCGCAGGGGATCCTGCGACGGGTCCAGGACGTCCATGACGACCCGTGCCATCAGGTACGCAGTCACGGCCATGTGCAGGATGACGGCCAGGACGTACGCGGACATATCGATATTGTGCTGGGCTGCGCCGCCACTGGTTGCCTGCCCGAGGTACATCCAGATGGCCCCCCAGTGCAGGGCTTCTGCTGCCTGCCAGATCAGGAAGTCACGCCAGCGGGGCCTGGCCAGTGCCAAGAGGGGAATAAGCCAGATGACGAACTGTGGGGAGTAAACCTTGTTGGTCAGGATGAAGGCACCCACGATCAGGAAGGCCAGCTGGGCGAGCCTTGGCCTCCGGGTGGCTGTCAACGCCAGCATGCCGACCAGGACACACGCAACAATGAACAGGTTCAACGCCAGGGAATTAATGGTGGAGGCGGTGAGCTGGGTCCATTGCAGCCTCTCCGCCGCCAGGTTGTAGGCGAACCAGGGAGAGCTATAGCCGGCCGGCCGGTCCTGCGTGAATTCGAAGAAGTACTGCCACCCGGACGGGTTCATCGCGGCAATGGGAAGGTTGACCGCAAGCCAGGCGGCAAGCGCCGCACCCGCGGTGGTGAAGAATGTCCGCAGCTTCCCGCTCCGGATGGCGAGCACCAAAACCGCCCCGAGAATCAGGACCGGATAGAGCTTGGTGGCGGTCCCCAAGCCGATGCAGATGCCTGCCAGGACGGGTTTGTTCCGCGAGAACAGGAACATGGCCAAGGCAAGTAGTCCGACCGCCCACAAATCCCAGTTAATGAACCCGGCCAGGATGATGCCGGGCGCCACAACCACCATGGCGGCGTCCCAAGGCCGCCGTTTGTTCATGCGCGCTGTCAGCAACACGGTGACGATCCAGATGGCTACGATCAGCGTGGCGTTGACATCGAAGTACCCCAGGATGCGTTCCGGCCCTGGACCATTGCCCGGAACCACCAGGGCAGTGAGCCCCGCGATGATTCCCATCAGGACCGGATACTCAAACAAGCTTCCCTGGGTAAAGAAGGGAAAAACGCCATCTCCGAGGCCGCGGTTCTTGAACAGTTCGGGGAAGTCGGAGTAGCAGGTGGCGTAGAACTGTGACGGTGTTTCCCAGCCGTTGACGCGGCAATAGTCTTTGGCCACCACAGCGATCAAGGCGGCGACCACGGTCAGGATGACAAGGACCCGCTCAACGGTGAACGGCCCGGGGGAGACCTCGCCGGGGGCAGAGTGGCGGCCCATGGGTCCACCAACTACTTCGGTGAAGTTGCGGAGCAGGGAATCGTTGCGGCTGGGAACCACAAAGCGGGCACGTTTTCGCTGCTGGTGCGGCTTCGTCTCCTGCATGAGTCGAGCTTACAGTCCGGCCGGGCGGGGGCGTCACCGCGTGGACCACGCTTCGATCGGTCGACGCCGGTCCGTCAGTCACTTCCCCGCGCCCGGAATGCACTTCCTGGACAGGCTTCCTTAAAAGGGGGAAGCCCACGCGTAGCCGCGTGGGCTTCCTGGGGTTCGGCATGAGCGTGCGCCATGGGAGCTCCTTTGCAGTGGCTGAACGATGTCAGCGGATGAGTCCCATCTGGTGCAGGACCACGTAAACGTCTTCGCGGTGTTGATCCAGCAACTGGCCGTTAAACAGGGTGCGGTTCTTGGGAGCATCGCTGCTCTTGTGAACTCGCAGGTCTTCGGGGCGTTTTGCCATCAGATTCACCTCCTTTCATTGTTTGTTCAGTATTTGGGCACGCCAATTAGAGCCTTTGAATTCACAAAAGAATCCGGCCATCATTGGACAGAAAATATCCCAAATGGATTTAAAGGGAGAGCGGACTAATTCAGGAGCCGGAGGAATTGCATGCAAAGGCCGGCAATCACCCAACAAGAAGCTGGTTCTGAACTATGGGGAAACTGCGTACCCGGCTTCCGGGCTCCGCTCATGGGAACAACGCACTGCTGTCCCCCCGGGATGCAGGGACAGGATCCAATCTCCGCCGGCGTCAACGCCGGTCCGGTAGATCTTTAGTGCCGGTGATTCCGAAGACGGCGCGCGACAACAGCAGAGGCCGGGGCAGCAATGAAAGTCATCTTCCATCCGCTAGTCAAAGTAATCATTTTCCCAACCTCCTTCTCTGGCCGTTGCCGACCTGTCATGGCCTTCAACCGGACTGACTAACCCGGGAAAGCACGCCGCGTTCCCGGCAAGACGCTCTGGGAACAAGATTCAAGGTACAGCAGCACCGACATAAATACCAGCAGGAATTGGGAAATTCCCAAAATTATTTGGAAATTCTTTCCTCAGAGGCCCCAGCGGATAATCGCCGGTGTCCGCTTGTCCCACCCAAGAGTGCATACCTTCGCGGTTCCCAACAGGAAATGCCGCCCTTCTTTGGCGTCCATTTCCAGCCAACGGGCGGTCAGGATGCGGGAGAAGTGGCCGTGCGCAACCACCAGGACATTGTCCATTCCGGATTCAAGGACCCTGCCGATGATTTTGTCGGCCCGGGCAGCCACCTCGTCCAGGGTTTCCCCGTTGGGCACGCCGTCGGTCCAGATGAGGTAGTCCGGGTTGTCCTTGCGGATGAGGTCGGAGCTGATGCCCTCGTAATCCCCATAATTCCATTCCACGGCCAAGGGCTCGTGGACAGCGTCCGGAAAGCCGGCCAACTCCGCGGTACGCCGGGCGCGGCGCAACGGTGACGTGAGCACCAGGTCGAAGTCGATGCCTTCCAACACCTTGCGCGCCTCGACGGCCTGCTGCTCGCCCTCCACCGTCAGGGGAAGGTCCGTCAACCCGGTGTACTGGCCGCTCTTGGACCATTCAGTCTCGCCATGGCGAAGGATCCACAGTTGCGGGCGCGGGGAGATCGCGTTCAATTAGGACTCCTCTGTTTCGGTTGAAGGTTCGACGACGGCGGACTCCGGCTGTTCCTGCCACCATGCCAGAAGCTTGGACTCGGCTTCCTCGGGAGCGAGTGGCCCGTGCTCCATGCGTTCCTCAAGGAGGAACTTGTAAGCCCGCCCAACCACGGGTCCGGGCTTGAGTCCCAGGAGCGCCATGATTTGTGCACCGTCAAGATCGGGACGGATGGCAGCCAGGGATTCCTGTTCCAAAAGGGCGGCTATCCGCTGTTCGAGGTCGTCATAGGCGAAGGCCAAACGATCGGCCTTGCGCTGGTTGCGCGTGGTGACATCGGATCGGGTCAGGCGGTGGAGCCGTTCCAAATGGGGTCCGGCGTCGGTCACGTAGCGGCGGACGGCGGAATCGGTCCATCCGGCGTCGCCGTATCCGTAGAAGCGCATATGGAGTTCAACCAGGCGTGCCACCGCTTTAATGGTGTCGTTGTCGAACCGCAGGGCCTTCATCCGCTTGGCCGTCAGCTTGGCACCTACTACGTCGTGATGGCGGAAGCTCACCGCGCCGCCGGGTTCGAAGCGGCGCGTAGCGGGCTTGCCGACGTCGTGCATCAAGGCCGCAAACCTCAGCACGAAGTCGGGCCCGGGCACGGCTCCGTCCCGGTCCGTTTCCAGGGCCGCTGCTTGCTCCAGGACTTGCAGCGAGTGCTGGTATACGTCCTTGTGACGGTGGTGCTCATCGGATTCAAGCCGCAAGGCGGAGACCTCGGGGAGCACGAACTCGGCCAGTCCCGTGTCCACCAACAAATCCACGCCAACCCGCGGATGGGCGCCGTTGATGAGCTTGACCAGTTCGTCGCGAACGCGTTCTGCGGAAATGATCTTGATCCGTTCAGCCATGTGGGTCATGGCGTGCCGGACGTCATCGTGGACGGAAACCCCCAGCTGGGATGCAAAGCGGGCAGCGCGCATCATCCTCAGCGGATCATCCGAGAAGGAGGCCTCCGGCGCGCCCGGGGTGGAGAGTTCGGAAGCGTGCAGGTCGCGTACGCCGCCAAAGGGATCCACGAGTTCCAGGCTCGGGAGCCGCAGGGCCATGGCGTTGATAGTGAAGTCCCGGCGCAGGAGGTCATCGGTCAGCGAGTTGCCGAACGCCACCACGGGCTTGCGGGAGTCGGGATCGTAGGCCTCCGCGCGGTAGGTGGTGACCTCGATCTGGAAGCCGTCCTTCCTCATCCCGATCGTGCCGAACGCCCGTCCGATCTCCCAGAAGTTATCTGCCCACTTCTTGATGACTGAGATGGTCTGGTCCGGTGTTGCATCGGTAGTGAAGTCGAGATCGGGGGAGGTCCGGCCGAGGAACAGGTCACGCACAGGCCCACCGACCAAGGACAGCTCGAATCCGGCATCGACAAAGCGCTGCCCGAGGTCGAGCACCACCGGATCGATGGTGAAGTTAACAGAAGAGCTGTCCAATACGTGCGCCATAGTCCCTTAAGCTTGGCAGATTTTTGGGCCGCATTGGGCCAGACCAGGCGTCAAATGCAACCGCCGTCGTTTCCAGTCCATCTTGCGGCCATGTCCCGGTCATCACTCCCGGGCAAGAGTCGTTAGAGTGGACTTCATGGCCAACCCGATCCCGAGCGCTCCTGGCAGGAGGACAAACGCACCGTTGCCGTCGGCAATCGGAGCGCACGTCGCGCCTGCCCCGCAGCACCCGGTCCAGGCCTCGCTTCCCACCGTTGAGGAAATCTCGGCCGGTGGCGTCGTAGTAGATACGTCCGACGGCGAACTCAGGGTTGCGATTATCGCCCGCCTTAATAGGGGTGGCCGGCTTGAATGGTGCCTGCCGAAGGGACACCCTGAGGGCCGGGAGAACAATGAGGAAGCCGCTGTCCGCGAGATCGCGGAGGAGACCGGCATCGAGGGCAGCATCCTGGCCCCGCTGGGAAGCATCGATTATTGGTTCACTGTGAGTGGCCACCGCGTCCACAAGACCGTCCATCACTTCCTCCTGCGGGCAACGGGCGGGGAACTGACCATTGAGAACGATCCGGACCAGGAAGCGGTGGACGCAGCATGGGTTCCTATTCAGGAACTGGCACGCAAACTGTCGTTCCCCAATGAGCGCCGCATTGCCGATCTGGCACGGGAAGTGCTGCCGGAACACCTCTGAGCCCCTCGACGTGGGACGATAAAGGCGATGTCTGAAGCCAAAACCACCCAGTCCGTTCAATCCGGTGAAGCCCGTTCCAGCGCCATTATGGCGGCTGGAACCTTGGTCTCCCGGGTCCTTGGCTTCGCCAAAACCTGGATGCTGGCCGCCGCCCTGGGCCTCGGATCCACGGTCACTGACACGTTCATCAACGCGAACAACCTGCCCAACCTGATCTTCCTCCTGGTAGCCGGCGGTGTCTTCAACGCCGTCCTGGTTCCCCAGATCATCAAGGCCAGCAAAGCCCCCGACCGTGGAGCGGACTACCTCAGCCGGCTCCTGACCCTCGCGGTGCTGCTCCTGCTCGCCCTCACGGCGCTCGTCACATTGGCTGCGCCGCTGGTCATCGAACTCACTACCCAGGGCTACTCGGAACAACAAAAGGCACTGGCTGTCACTTTTGCGTTCTGGTGCCTGCCGCAGATCTTCTTCTATGGCCTGTACGCACTCCTGACGCAGGTACTGAACGCGCACGGCGCCTTCGGACCTGCCATGTGGGCGCCGATCCTCAACAACCTCGTAGCCATCGCCGGCTTGGGGATGTTCATCTGGCTCCTCGGCGCCAACGCCACCAATCCGCACACCCTGGACAACTGGGGCCCCACGCAGACTTTCCTTGTGGCAGGGTTCTCCACCATCGGCGTCGTGGCCCAAACAGCCATCCTGATGATCCCTGTCATTCGCTTGAAGCTTGGCCTCAGGCCCCGCTTCGGTTGGCGTGGCGTGGGACTTGGCCAGGCCGCCAAGTTGAGCGTCTGGACGCTGCTGACCGCCGCCGTCGGGCAGTTGGCCTTCCTGTACGTCATGAAGGTGGCCACCATCCCCGGCGCCGAGCGTTTGCGCCTTGCCAATGCGGGGGAGACCACCGCGGCCTCCACGCTTCCCGGTAACGCCATCCTCGAAGTCGCCAGCCAGTTGTACCTGCTGCCGCACTCCATCATCGCGCTGTCCCTGGCCACTGTCCTCTTTAACCGCATGACCCGGGCGTCCCAGGACGGGAACAAGGACGAACTGCGTGACGCCCTTTCCCACGGTCTTCGGACCATGGCAGTCGCTACGGTCTTCGGGGCGCTGGCGCTGTTCGCGCTTGCCGGACCACTGGGCATGTTCTTCTCCGGCGGTGAACCCCAGGACGGCGTCATGCTGGCGCAGACCCTCACTATCCTGGCGCTCAGCACGCCGTTCATGAGCGCGAACTTCATGATGTCGCGCGTCTTCTATGCCAACGAGGACGCCCGCACGCCCCTCTACGTCCAGTTGTTGTTGGCCGTGGTCTACGTGGTGGGGGCCTTCGTCATCCAGTTCCTGCCCGTCGGCCAGATCATCTACGCGATCGCCGTCCTATATACCTTGGGCAACATACTTTCCGTCGTGATCAGCGTCGTCTTCCTCCGCCGCATGCTGGGCCACCTCGACGGTCCGCGCATTGCCAATTCCTATATCCGCATGGGTTACGCGGGATTGGGATCCGCCCTGGCAGGCGCTTTGGCCCTGTGGCTCCTGGGCAGCTACCGTGCCGACGGTTTTGCGTGGAGCAGCCGCCCCGCCGCAGTGGTGACGGTGGTCGTCGTCGGGCCTGTCATGTTGGTTGCCTACCTCCTGCTGTTGAAGGCCTTCCGGGTCACCGAACTGCGCGACCTCATGCGACCGCTCCTGGGACGCTTCGGCCGCGGCGTGCCCGTCAGTGCTGGTGGACGGGACCAGGAACAAGAAAGCACGACGCCGGCACGCGCCACGGTTTCCGACGATACCGGCCTGATTCCACGCATCTCGGGCGAGTTCGACGCCGCGTCCTTCCGCGCCGGGCCGGCTGTGGAACCACAACAGTCGGCTGAACAGCACCCTGAAGTGCCGGGGGCCTCCGAGTATCTTCCGGACGAGGACGTACCCAGCACCGCTAAGGGCGGACGGTTCCGTCCGCAGGTGCCGCTCCCGGGGCGCAGGACTTACCAAGGGGAGGCCGGGCAGAATCCCTACTTCCCGTCCGAGGACCAAGGAAGCAAGTAAACCGGTGCCGTCAACACGGGCGCCGGGTGGCTATCGGCTAGGCTAGAAACGAATATTGGTAGTTGCAAAAGCGGTTCGGCCCGGCTCAGTGGGCGTGCCGCCTGCAGGACCCGCAGCTCCCGGACAGCCTAGGAGGAACACGTGTCCCACCCGATCGACGTCGGATCAGTGCTTGGCGGCCGCTATAAAGTCACAGCCACCGTATTGACCTCGCATGACCAAGATCTGGTGCTCGACGGCGTCGACCAGGTTCTCAACCGTCCCGTGAGCATTCTTGTTGCCGGGCCGGGAAACGCAGAGCAGGTAGCCCAGAGCGCACGGGAAGTGGCTACGGGGGAACGTCCTGGCCACGTGCAGATCCTGGACCTCGGCGTCAGCGACAACACCACCTACCTGATCACCAACCACAGTACGGCTCCGGATCTCCTGGACCTGGTGGTTGCCACCAACCCCCCGTACGTTGAGCCGTTCTTCACCGAAACCCTCGGCAGCGAAATCTTCGGCCAGTCCCGTACCTACGAGCCCGAAACCTATGACGGCCTCTACGAGGACGACGAGCACGAGGCCGAATACATCCAATATGACCGCGATGGCTACCCCATCCACCGGGAGGGTGACGCAGAAGTTCCTGCCGCGCCCGCAGTTCCGCCGAGGCCTGAGGCCAGCCCGGGGTCCGCAAAGGGTTTTGGGGCCAAGATCGCTGCCGCGGCTGCCGGAGCGGGAGCAGCAGGAGCCGCTGCCGCTGCTGCCCTGAAGCAGGCAGGTACCAAGAACCACGACGCCGGTGTGGCCGCTGGCGCTGCCGGGAACGGAGCCGCGGGTAACGACGTGGAGCCGCCGACCCAGGCGGTTTCTTCGCCGCCTCCTGCGCCTGTGAGCAAGCCACAGACCGCACCCCAGCCTCCCCGCGAACCGGCTGCCGAACCGAAGGTGTCACTGTGGTCCGAGGAAGACTATGGTGCTGCGGGGGGTGCTGCGGGTTCAAACACCACCGACCCCGGATATGACCGTGCGGCAAGTAGCTTCCCCGCTTCCGCCGCCGTGGTGGACGAAGACTACGATGACGAGGTTTACGAAGACGAAGCGCCCGCCAAGGAGCCGCGGTCGCTGCGCTGGCTGGTAGGTGGGCTCCTGGCTGCCGTGCTCATTGTTGGTCTGGTCCTGGCTGTCACGAACCTGGGCAGCCTCCTGCCGAGCTCCCAGCCTACGGCTGCCCAAACCACCACCGAGCCGCCGGCTACGGGCACGCAGTCCCAGGAACCGACACCGACCGAGAGCTCAGCCCCTTCGGCGCCGCCGGCCGTTGACTCGATCACCCGCCTCGGTACTTTCGACTTCGCAGCGACGTTCGACAAGGATCTGCCCAAGGCCTTCGACGGCAACGCTGCCAGCTACTGGTCCGACATGGAATTCGCTACTCCGGACTGGGGCGGACTCTCGGGGGAGATGCCGCTCGTCATCAAGCTCAAGGAACCGGCAGAGGTTAAGTCGGTTGTCCTTAACCAGCTGGGCGGATCCGGCGGCAGCATCAGCGTCTTCACCAACGACCGTCCGGCGATGGATGGCGCCAAGCTGGTGGGCACCAACAGCTTCACGTCGCCTGAGTTGACCATGCCACTGGCGGCGCCGACACAGACCCAGTACGTCATTGTGGTCATCAAGTCGCTGCCCAAGCTGGCTGCCCCCAAGACCCGGTTCGGCTACGGACTACGGTTGGCTGAGGTCACCGTCCAGTAGCTCCACCCAACTAAGTCGCAGTAGGGGCCGTTTTGATTCGTCAGAACGGCCCCTACTGCTACCTACATTGGCGTCACCGCTTCGATTCAGCGCCCCTTCAACCGGTACCCTGAATGATGGTGGCTTTTGGGGTCCCTTCGCGTCCCCTGAAGCAACGGAATATTTGAACAGTTGCCGGGGTTGAGTCAGGTGGCTGCCCCGAAAGCCGCAGCTTCGATCAGGAAAGAGGTTCACGCCACGTGAGCATTGCAGAAAACAACGCATCGCAGGTGCGTGACGTCATCATCGTAGGCTCAGGCCCGGCCGGCTACACAGCTGCCGTATACACCGCTCGCGCCAACATGAAGCCTCTGCTCATTGCCGGTTCCGTCACCGCAGGCGGCGAACTCATGAACACCACTGACGTTGAGAACTACCCTGGTTTCCCCGAGGGCATCATGGGCCCGGATCTCATGGAAAACTTCGAGAAGCAGGCCGCACGTTTCGGTACCGAGATCCTCTTCGAGGACGTCACCGCGTTGGATCTCGACGGCGACATCAAGAAGGTCACGATCGGGACGGGGGAGACCTTCCAGGCCAAGGCCATTATCCTGTCCACCGGTTCTGCCTACCGCGAGCTGGGCTTGGAGAACGAAAAGCGCCTCTCCGGCCACGGAGTCAGCTGGTGTGCAACCTGTGACGGTTTCTTCTTCAAGGACCAGGACATCGCTGTTATTGGTGGTGGCGACTCCGCAATGGAAGAAGCATTGTTCCTGACCAAGTTCGCCAAGTCCGTCACGGTGGTGCACCGTCGCGACACCCTCAAGGCTTCCAAGATCATGGCAGACCGTGCTCTTGCCCACGAGAAGATCAACTTCCTGTGGAACACCGCAGTCGACGATGTTCTCGGCGGCGAAAAGGTCACCGGGCTGAAGCTGAAGAACGTGGTTGACGGTACTGAGTCCGAACTCGCTGTCGCCGGTGTCTTCGTGGCTATCGGCAACGATCCCCGCACCGACCTGGTGAAGGGGAAGGTGGGACTGACTCCTGAGGGCACCATCGCTGTTGAGGGCCGTAGTTCACGCACGAGCATCAAGGGTGTCTTCGCTGCCGGCGACGTCATCGACCCCACGTACCGCCAGGCAATCACCGCCTCCGGCTCCGGTTGTGTAGCTGCCTTGGATGTAGAGCACTACCTGGCCGACCTGAACTCCTAAGCTTCATCGCAACCAAAAGAAGGGAAGAGTTATGAGCAACGCTAAAGACGTTACCGACGCAAGCTTCAGCACCGATGTCCTGGCTTCCGAGAAGCCTGTCATCGTTGACTTCTGGGCAGAGTGGTGCGGTCCCTGCCGCAAGCTCGGCCCGATCCTCGATGAGATCTCTGTCGAGTACGGCGACAAGGTGGACGTCGTGAAACTGAACGTAGACGACAACCCCGCCATTGCCGCCGAGTACGGCATCACTTCCATTCCCGCTGTATACCTGTTCAGCGGAGGCGAAGTGAAGAGCACCGTCATCGGCGCCAAGCCGAAGCAGTTCTTTGAAAAGGAATTCGCGGACGTACTGTCCTAGTCTTCCGGGCTCAGAAGGCCGGCGGTTCCGCTCCTGCGGGAGTGGAGCCGCCGGTCTTTGCTGTTTTTCTTTGAAATAAATTCACTTCGGTTTATTTTGCGTGCTCTATGCCGTGGACGAGCTTTCCCTGAGCGGTCTGGTGTTTGGATGGGTATGAGGTACCCGTATGGCGGTGAAACGCTTAGGGCGGAGCGCTTCTCAGCCACGGTGCTGCTGAATCGTGGTGGGTGGTTTCACGTGAAACGGTCCCCGCGGACGTCGAGGGCTTCGCAGTCTTTCGCCGGCTCATGAGAGTAGCTTCGTTCAGAGTTCCTGGGTCAGCCGCTGGTTCGCAAAGGTAGACCGCAGAGGATAGTCAGGGAGTGGTGATTTTCCGGTGCGCTCCTGCGGGACATTTCGACGCCACTTAGCGCCTCCCGGGGTCCGAGAACGTTCTAGGGTGCTTCAATGCCAACCGCGCTTCAGGGCCCGCGGACAGTCATGACTCGTCGACTCTTCCGTCAAGACCGGCACCAACGCGTCCTCGTGGCTCAGCTCGCACCACTCAAATCGCTCCGCGTGGCAAGACTCATGGGAGATCTCCTGGCTGGATCGTGGGATGCGCGCTATGCGTCTGGGCTCTAACAGAGGTGCCCCGTGCTTAAGTCTTCTATGTGATGCGTCTTCCCAAAAGCACTCCAGGAATTGCTACGGCATTCCTGCAATCACTTCACCCCTTCCTCGTGGACATCCTCGACCAACGAGAAGCGTGTTATCACGTTAGGAACTAGTCAGTCAGTACCAGCCAGCTATGTGGTGCGATATCCGGTTTCACGTGAAACATATTCCTGGCTGCCCTCAGCGGTGCTTTAAATCGCCGCATAACAGCATCCTGTGCTGCACTCGAGCCGATTGCCTGCTCGGGATTTCATTCTCTGCCCCTAAAGATAGTCACCAGAAGCTCTACAACCGTCCAGAATGATAGGCGATGGGGCTTCGTTTCACGTGAAACATTGCGCCAACTACCCGTGTAAGCTTGAGCGCACGCTTCTAAACCGAGTAATTGGCGCTGACAACAGCGCGATCTACCTCGATCTCAGGAGAGTCCCCTGAGTCACGCGCACCCCGTCTGAACGCGGGGAATTGACCTCCACGGGCAACCGATGACTCTAAACCGGTGCCGAACGTGAGACAAATCGGAACGCGCCTGACCCAAGATGCACACCAGCGCACGCGTTGCCGCGGCCGCGCCCGCCATAGCCACGCCAGGAACTACTACGCATGGACAAGCTAAGCCTCCCTTCAGGTATTCCGCAGAACCTCTACTTGGCCGCACATCGGGCCCGGCCCGTACGGTGTCTTCTGCATCGAATGGCGTGCATAGAAAGGCGACCCTCCGTACACCGCCTCGATACGTGCGTAGCAGGCAACGTGAGAGAAGGCTGCTCTCGTCGTAGCGCTGCGTCAAACCCAGTTTCCGGGTCCGTTCAAGCGCTTAGAGAGTCGGTTCCTCCGGCAGGAGAGCATCAACTGCAGCGTTTCGTGTCGAGCTGAAACAGAATCTGCTTCGTGTCTAAACCTCAACTAGCCATGCTGATGCCACCAAAACTAGTTTGCACCCGGCTCTCAGTGGGTCATGACAGCTGTACTGAGCGGGTGGCGTCAGACAAGCGGAACTCGGCCAGCCCGATGGACAGCGGGCCACCAAATCGACCACTCCTTCCCGCACTCCGCCCTGAGGGACGCTCGAGCGGGCCTAAGGGGCACATGTGATGTGACGGTTTCACCCAGGTATTACCCAATGTGGGTTCCCGAGTTCCAACCGGCCCTCTCACCACCAACGCACTAGCAGGAGATACCGGCACTTCCTTGAACCCCGCCACCTCAATCCCTGTTTCACGTGAAACATAAGTGGACCCAGTATGCAGACTGTCGAGAGTAAACGGGTTGCGCCGCTCGGTCCCCGGTGACCTTTTCCGGATCGAACCCTGAAGTGGGGGACACCGCGCTGCCCGCTCCAGCTTGCTCGAGCCTAAAGTACACCGGCGTTTCGGCCTTCGTATTCTGGGGCTTTCCAACGGAGATGGAGGATCCGTGCGGCTGCATTCCTACCGGCCTGGGCAAAGGTGAGACACCCGCCAGCACTTACGAGGACGAATTGGACGCGAGTCCTTCATCAACACCTATAGGCCGGCCCATCACGGAGCGGGCACATGTCAGAGGTGCCTGGGCCGAACTCAAGGTCAAAGAAACCGAAGGTATCCACAGCCCTAACAGCGAACAACTCGATAGCCTCGTTCGTCGCATTGGCGGTTGAATCCCTCTGTCTCCAGAGTCGCCCTAGGGCCGGGTGTGCCCGGTCCTGATGGTGGAATGTCGCCTGTGGCGTGGCATTTCATCCACAGCTACACATTACGTGGCATCACCCGGAGCCACGTGCCAGCGCGTTGAAGTCGCGTCGAGATGTGGGCTGGGATCCGCAGCCTGCTCAGCTAGGCACTTCAGATCCGAATCGTGTGACTGCCTGCCACACTTGTTTCACGTGAAACATCGAGAATCCGCGGAGGGGGCCACCCCTAGGAGCGGACCGCACCTTCCTTGGAGTCCCAGTTCCGGTCTTGAAGAGGTCACACAACCGTTGGCTCGCCGAGGCTGCCTCCTTCAGGTCGAGATTTGTTATGAAGTACGTGGATGAGCGCAGACGAGGCCGCGTATGAGACATCCGATGATTGTGATGCGGGACAACAACTATCCTGCCCATTCCTGGTACCGCGGGTTGGGGCCACCTAGGGTTGTCGTACCGTCCTGCATTCCGCCCCCGGTCCTGCTTCATCTCCATCCATTGGCCGGGGGAGTTTCCCGGCCCCGAGGGTGAGCTCCACTTGGCTGTGGTCGTCACTGCAGTCGTTCAAGTAGGCCGGATCGCTCCGAGCTTACCCGTCCACTGAGCCCTAGGTGACCGCAAACACCGTATGAGTATCCACACATCGGACCCGAGTTATTCACAAGGTTATCCACAGGCTTATCCACGCGGTCTTAACGATCCGACACATCCACCTGCCCACACGTAAGCACCGCCCTCGGCCCGCTGAATATCCGCATCGGGCTTGCCCCAGGCCCTCAGACGCGGGACTCCCCCTCAGGTGCCACAATTTCCTCAGAATACGACTGATTTCGCCTTCACAGACGACGCAGCGCGATGCGATCTAACCTCGCAGCCTTCGATAAACGTGGACATTGAACCACGGCTGTTCGTTGAGCCCTTCCCGTCATAGCACCCCAGTGAAGACGTGCCCGGTGAGCTCACATGGACTCATGTCTTATCCCCAAGGTTATCCACAGGCTTATCCACGGCCGGACGGTATGAGCTGGCGCTATCCACATGCAGTCCTCCCGGGCTCAATGATAAGAACGAGTCTCTACTCTTCTTCACCAGATGCTGTTTCACGTGAAACATCGGAAGCAGGGCCGCCGGCTGCGGTACAGACGGCATGTACCGCCCAGTCCCGAACGCAAGCTAGGCCACGTCTACGGTCTTTAGCACATACGCCAGGACGCTCACGTCATCCCTACCTCATCACTGAGACCTACCTCATGACATCAGATCTTTCACGGAATCGCGCCACGCCGTCAGGCCCGCATCAAACCTTCAGGAATGGCGCCGCCGGCAAGGAAGGTGGTAGGAGCTCTGGGACCAAGCCACAGAAGTGGGCACAATGCCGCAGCTCTCTTATGCGGAGGACGTCAGACGGGTGCGCAGGAGACACCGCCAAACTCCAGCCCGCCCACCGCCATCGTCTGGGCACACGTAAGGCAACTAGACACATGTAGGGCATCCAGGCGGACGTCAAGCAGACGGGCAGTCGTCAAGCAGGCGGCTTTCCGCAACTCCCGGACATATCGTCTGGTCATCCGAGTACCTACGCAGCCATCCTCCGGGGGAGCGTCCACCCGAGGCTGGGCACGGTCAATGCAATATCGCATCAGACGTAGAGTCTCCCAGTATCGCGCCGCGTACCATCACTGTTCCGCGCGTTGAGAGGCGTAAGAGCGTCCGACGATTCTGGGGTCGACTCACCAAAACCCCATCATCTCTAGGCTCCAGAGAAACTCGAAGCTGCGGTTCCTCAAATAGCAATGACAGCTAATCGCTAGTAGCGCTGCTGAGGATGGTTCAGGCTAGGCGCTCTCTGGGTTGCGCCCAGCCAACTCAACGGGTCGTGCGTATCGCAGCAGCTAATCCTTAGGATTGCGCATCAGCCGCGGCCACGCCTAGGGGAGTCGCCTGCAGGGGCGCCCTAAGAAGAGACCAGTCACGCTCGGGGGAGCCGTGGCCTGTGACCAGGACCCAGCTACGCCCGGAGCCCTGCCTTGCGACTCTGAGCGGCCTTTGCACGGTCGGCTCGTACTGCACGGCCTTCTTCCGACCTCGTCGGCCCCATCCACAAAGGAGCACTCCTGCGTTCCAGGGCCTGAGGGCTGGCTCAGTCGGAGCATCGAGTCCAAAGGCTACAGCCCGAGGGATTCTCCAGCGAACTATGGTGCTTCTTACCGGCGAATCCCTGCCACGCCCAACGGCATCTCGTATCCTCACCCAGTCCTCCGCTGTCGTGGAACGGCTGGCCGCAGCCCCTCAGAGACGGTCCAACGCTCCTCTTCTAAAGAACAAATATCCCGCTACCTTCAAGCCTTTGATCGCGGATCTCAATCCCGAGCTCAAGAACCACTGTCTCCGGCTACGTTTCACGTGAAACATAGGCAGGGCTGCACTGATCGGACATTGCAGCGGACCATCAAGCAGGGGCTGCAGTACGTCGAAGGCAAGTTGCAGGCGTGGTCATACACTTCATCATCTAAGCTCTGGTAGTCCTCGGGCGAAGGTTTCACGTGAAACAGCGTCGAGGAACCCTGCTTGGTACGAGCATCCTGCACTAGCGCGTCCGGCCCGGGATCAGCGTATGGAGTGGTTCTTCCTAGGGGCGCCTAAAAGGTGGGCGGCGTGGGTCGCCGTGAGGTTGGTCAGGAACGTCTATAGGCGTCTGGAGCACGCTTCGGGGAGACCCCAGCGATGGCTAGGGCGACGTAACTTGCTAGCTTGCAGCGTGACGTATGCGGACTTCCGAAAAGCCCCGCTCCTGGCCCTACGGTGCACTTCTCTGAACTAGCCAGCCACCGACGTCGATGTGAAGCATCCGGAGCAAATGATCCTTGCTTCACGTGAAACATATATCTGCAGAGTAGTGGCAAAGGATAGTCAGTGCGCTCTCACAGCAGTTCGGCCTCACCTCGAACCGCCCGTGACAGTAAGGATGAGCAAAAACAGGGCGTACCAGATTACGCAAGGAGTCGACACACGGCAGTAGGACATGCCTGGGCAGCATGTGGGCGGATAATTGCACCTCCAGGCGCATGCCAGTGACCTCATGTCACACGATGAACAACGTTCACGCACGACAGACTGACCCAGACTGACACAAGGAGAGGACGGCCCTCACGACAGACCTACTCTGATCAGCGCTAACAACGCAAACGGGCCGGCATAAACAAGGGGACCACCCAGCCCAACCAAGACAGCCGTCCCATCCAATAAGAAATCATCGTTGTTTCACGTGAAACGAGCTCAAAAGGCGTCCTTGGTTTCACGTGAAACGCTCATCCTCGGCGAGAGTAACTCCCGCGATGGGTGAATCAAAACTGCGGTAGCCGAGCGCAGTGTGCACTATCCGCGCCAATAGGGATCTCGAGCCCTCACGCTAGGGCACTCAATCAGTGCATTCGCAGGAGTGAGGGCATCAACCACACTGAAGCTCGTGGAGCTAATACTTGGAACCGCCACAGGCGACCTGGATGGAGGCTCTAGAGTGGATGGACGCCTCACCCACGCCTTAGAACGCGGTCCTGGCCGCCCACAGAGCGGCTTATGCGGATTCAGCGACGCTCCGACAGCCCGATGGACCCGAGGGGCGGTTTAGGGACCTCCATGGACACACACAATCTGTCTCCTCGGAAGCTTCCGTGACGAGCGCCCAGATTGGCCCTGACGTCAAAAACCGACGGCACCTTGGATTCAACAAACGGCGTCCGCATATACCCGTTAATCCACATCACTCAAAAGCGACCCCCGGCCTGGACACACTAGGCCCCTCGTTCAGGGATGCTCGGAGACAGCAAAAGGGCCCACTCCAATGAAGTGAACCCTTTTTCCGATGATAAGGAGCTTCTAGCTTTCTGCCCCAGGACTCAACACATCCATGATCCGGTTGAGATCTTCCACGCTGGCGAACTCAATGCTCACCCGTCCCTTACGGGCGCCAAGCGTGATCTTCACATTCGTATCCAGGCGATCAGACAAGGACGAGGCCAAGTAGTCCAACCGTTCGTGCCGTGCGTTGGGCTTGGGAATTGAATTCTTGGTGGGCGCGGCAGGCTCTTGGTAAAGCGCCACTGCTTCCTCTGTGGCCCTCACAGACATGCCCTCAGCCACAATCTTCTGTGCGAGCCTTTCCATCGCGGCCGCGTCCGGCAGGGACAGCAATGCGCGCGCATGCCCTGCGGACAAAACGTTGGCGGCAACCCTGCGCTGCACCAGGGGTGGAAGCTTCAGCAAGCGAAGAGTATTGGAGACCTGCGGACGGGACCGGCCGATGCGGTCAGCCAATTGTTCGTGCGTCGTTCCAAAGTCCTCAAGGAGCTGCTGGTAAGCGGCGGCTTCTTCCAAAGGATTCAGCTGGCTCCGGTGGAGGTTCTCCAGAAGTGCGTCCCGGAGGAGGTCATCATCGGTGGTGTCACGGACGATCGCAGGGATGGTGTCCAGACCGGCGGCCTGCACAGCACGCCACCGACGCTCACCCATGACCAACTCATACGGTTCTCCACCCTTTTCGGTTGAAGTACGTACAACAATTGGCTGGAGGACACCGATTTCCTTGACCGAGTGCACAAGCTCTGCCATGTCGTCCTCATCGAAGACGGAACGGGGCTGCTTTCGGTTCGGGTGAATGTCCGTGACAGGGATTTCCGCGAAACGTGCTCCCGGAACCTCCACCAGGTCGGTCTGCGGTTCAGTGGATGCGGGTGAAGCGCTTGCTTCCGGCAGGGCGGTCGTCGGGCTTTCGTCTGAAGCTTCCGGAGCAGACACCGAAGCTGCCTGCTTGGAAGAGACCGTCGAAGACGATCCTGTCGCAGCAGCCGTCTTCTTGGTCGGAGCCTTGGCATCCGATTTGGCGCTCGACTTGGACGAGCCAGTCTTCGAAACTGCTGCTCGTGTGGCCGAACCCTCTGAAGCATCGTTGCCCGCTTCCGCCGGCGCGGAAACAGATTCCGGCTCCGGAGCTTTCCGGGCATCAGGGAAGAACAGATCCACAGGACGGGACGGCGAAGCGCCAGCTCCTTGGACGCCGGCGGAGGCCGAGCTGGGAATGAGAGCCCCAAGACCCCTGCCAAGGCCTCTTCGCTTTTCGCTCATTAGTTCTTCCCTCCGATGGAATAGCCGAGCGTGGAGTAGCCCAGGCTCTTGCAGTGTTTCAAGAATTCTAGCGTTCTGCGATTTCAGCAGCGGCTTCCATGTAGGAGAGCGCGCCGCTGGACGAGGGATCGTATGTCATCACTGTTTGCTGGTAGCTCGGCGCTTCGGAGATACGCACAGACCGAGGAACTACCGCACTGAGAACCTGCTGAGGGAAGTGCTGGCGCACTTCGGAGGCGACCTGTGCCGCCAGGTTCGTCCGCCCGTCATACATGGTCAGCAGGATGGTGGACACCACCAGATCAGCGTTGAGGTGCTTCTGAATCATTTCGATGTTCTTCAGCAGTTGACTCAGACCTTCCAGGGCGTAGTACTCACACTGGATGGGAATCAGTACTTCGCTGGCTGCACAGAATGCGTTCACTGTCAGCAGGCCCAGGCTGGGAGGGCAATCAATGAAGATGTAGTCGAGGCGGCCTTCGCCGTTCTTTTCGCGTTCTTTCGCGTAGACGTCGATCGCGCGGCGCAGGCGCTGTTCGCGGGCCACCAGGGACACAAGCTCGATCTCCGCGCCGGCAAGGTGGATAGTGGCCGGGGCGCAGAACAGGTTGGGGATGTCCGGGCACGGTGCCACTACGTCCTTCAGGGGAAGGTCGTTGATGAGGACGTCATAAATGCTGTCTACATCAGCATGGTGCTCGATGCCGAGGGCGGTCGAGGCGTTGCCCTGGGGATCGATGTCGATGACCAGCACATTCAGGCCGGCAGACGCGAGGGCCGCAGCGATATTGACCGTGGTGGTGGTCTTGCCGACGCCACCCTTTTGATTGGATACCGTGAAGATCCTGGTGCGCTCAGGTTTGGGCAACTGCCGTCCGATCAAACGTTCCCGCCGCCGGGTCTCGTTCGCCAACTGGCGTGCGATGGGGCTTGAATCGTCGATCGAGTCCATAACGTTGGGACCATCATCGGCCACAGTTTCACGTGAAACCGTCTTATCAACCGAATTCGTGCGAGCGGAAGCAGGCTGTAGCGTGCTCGGCGGTGTGGCAATAGACCGCGCGGACCCCAACGACATAAAAGGGGGGATCCGCTGCGTGGAGGTTTCGCTACTGCCCACTGGTCACACTCTCACTCTCATTCGGCGCTTGCTGCCGTTCTCTAGCCTAACTGCTCAGCCGCCGACACGCGGGAAACCAAGCGGTGGCTAAGCTGTCTTTCCGGGCTTGTTGACGATGATCCTCACCACGGTGGTGGGTTCCTCCAAAAGCTCCTGTCCGCACACCACAACCGACGTTTCTACGCCGCCAAGCTTACGAATAACCTTCTTGGCCTTCTCGATCTCCTCGGCTGCGCTGCGCCCCTTAATGGCCACGACCTCGCCCTTTCCGTTGAGCAACGGAATGGTAAGGCCAGCCAAATTGCTCAGGGCAGAGACGGCGCGGGCGGTCACAACGTCCGCGTTAACCAGACCCACTGCAAGCTCGGCACGGGTACGCATCACGGTGACGTTGTCGAGTCCAAGATCGTCAACAACTTCCTGGAGCCAAATCACACGGCGTTCCAGTGGCTCAATCAGGGTGAGCTCGAGATCAGGACGTGCAATGGCCAGACACAGGCCGGGAAGTCCAGCCCCGGAACCGACGTCGGCCACGTGACTGTCTTTTGCGATCGCGGACTCAATGACGGCACAGTTCAGCACATGCCGACCCCACAGACGCGGAACTTCCCGGGGACCGATGAGGCCGCGTTCAATGCCGGAGGTGGCCAAATGTTCAACGTAGCGCTTGGCAAGATCCAGGCGCTCCCCGAAGATCTTCTCGGCCGCCTGCAGTTCTGTTGCGGAGATTTCTACCATGGGCCGTTAGTCAGCCGAAACCACGATGTGACGTCCGGCGCCCTCGCCTTCGGATTCGGAAACGAATCCGAGGTCGGCGACGGCGTCGTGGACAATTTTGCGCTCGTACGCGCTCATCGGTTCCAGCGCAACGGTTCCACCGTTCTCTTTCACCTTGGCAACTGCGTCCTCTGCGATCTGCTGAAGGACCCCGGCGCGGTCCTTGCGGTATCCGTTGATGTCCAGCACCAACCGGGAGCGGCTATCGGTAGCGGAAAGTACGGAGAGGCGGGCCAGCTCCTGCAGGGCCTCGAGTACTTCACCGTCACGGCCTACAAGGCGTTCCAGCGCGGGTGATTCCTCTTCCGCGGCAATGGAGATGTAGGTCCGGCCATTGCGGACCTCGATGTCGATGTCACCGTCGATGTCTGCGATGTCGAGGAGTTCCTCGAGGTAGTCGGCGGCAATATCGCCTTCCTCTTCCAAACGGCTGGCCGTCTTGGACAGGGTCTCTTCCTGGGCCTCAGTCACGGCGTCGGTTATTTCCTCGGTGCTCTCAGCAGACATTACTTCTTCTTCCTGTTCTTACGTTGCGGCTGGACGCGCTGCGCCCGTGCCTCGGCGGCAGCAGCGGCGGCGGCAGCCTCGGCGTCGTCGTTCTTCTTGCCGGCCAGCGGCGGCAGGCCCTTGGCAGCGCGGCGTTCCTCCAGCGCCTTGGCGGCGGGGGAACCCGGGGTGGGCATACGGCGGATGACGAAGAACTGCTGGCCCATGGTCCAGAGGTTGGTGGTGGTCCAGTAAATGAGGACACCGATCGGGAAGTTGATACCACCGATGCCGAAGACGAGCGGCAGGATGTAGAGCATCATCTTCTGCTGGCGCATGAACGGGCTGGCGAGTGCTTCCTCGGACATGTTCTTGGCCATGATCTGCTTCTGCGTGATGAACTGCGATGCAGTCATGGCAAGGATCATGATGATGGACAGCACCCACACAGCAACTGCGCTGCCGCTGCCGCTGGGGTCGCCGTGCAGCAGGGAAGCGGACAGCGGTGCACCAAAGATGCTCGACTGGTCGAACTGCACTACCTGCTCGTGGCTCATGGCACCAATGCCCTGGCCGGCCTTGGCGTTGGTGGAGATCCCGGACAGCACCTGGAACAGGGCGAAGAAGAACGGCATCTGGATCAGCATCGGCAAGCACGCGGAGAACGGGTTTGTGCCGTGCTTCTTGTACAGGGCCATCTGCTCCTGCGCCATCGCCTGGCGGCTGAGCTGGTCTGTTTTGCCCTTGTATTTGGTCTGCAGTTTCTTCAAGTCGGGCTGCAGGAGCTGCATGCCGCGCTGGGCTTTGATCTGCTTGACGAAAACAGGGATCAGGGCGGCACGGATAACCAGCACCAGACCAATGATGGACAGGGTCCAGGTCCAGCCGTTCGCTGCGGGCATTCCAAGGAAGCTCAGTCCCTCGTGGAAGCCAACCATGATGATTGACACCAGCCACTTGAACGGAAACATGATTGTTTCAAAGAAGTCCATACGATATCCCTATTCGTCAGGCCGCCGGGCGGCCTTCTTCATCAGCCTGAGCAGCCAGGAACTGGTCCGGGTTGTTCAGTACAACAATTGTGGGCGTCCGGCCTTCCGGCCAATGACGGTGGCCGGCGGGGACATGGTCCACTCCACCGGCATTCCAAGGGTGGCATTTGGCGAGCCTTTTGGCTGCAAGCCAGCTGCCCTTCACGGCGCCGTGCACCGTGACCGCCTCCAGCGCATAGGCCGAACACGACGGGAAGAAACGGCATACCTGGCCGTACAGGGGCGAAACCACCTTGCGGTAGGCCTTCAGCAGGAGAATGAGGACGTTCCGAGGCAGGTCCCAAACAAACCGGCCGACTGTGGCCGACCAGGTTGGAGCGGGAACCTCGTTCCCGGGGTCGCCGGAGGAAGGAACGACGGCGGCACTATGGTGATGCACGCGGTGTCCCTTCCGTAGTGGTGCCGTTGCGGTCCTGCGAAGCGTTGCGTGGAGCTGAGCCACCCAATCGCTTCGTCGTCACTGCCAATGCGGCGTTGTAATCATTCAGCAACTGCTCCCAGCTGGCGGTTGCAGCTGCCGGCAGTGCACGGACTACGACCGCCAGGCCCGTTCCATGCGTTTGCAAGGACAGCGCGCCTGCTTCTCTCAGTCTCCTCTTAACGAGGTTCCTGGTCACGGCGTTCCCGACGGCTTTGGAGACAATGAAGCCGATACGACTCGGCTCCCCGGCCCCGATAGGAGCCGTATATAACACTAAGTTCCGGCGTCCATTACGGACGCCGGAACGTACAGTTGTTGAAAAGTCGGTAGACGTCCGAAGGCGGTTTGGGGTGGCTAGCACCGGCGAACCCCCGAGAGGACCCTGGCCGACAAGTCAGTTATTTAGGCCGACAGCTCGACGCGGCCCTTGCCGCGACGGGCAGCCAGGATGGCGCGGCCGGCACGGGTGCGCATACGAAGGCGGAAGCCGTGCTTCTTGGCCCGACGGCGGTTATTCGGCTGAAAAGTCCGCTTGCTCACGTTAGTTACTCCAGTGGATCAAAGGTGCGCCCACCCGATCAAAAGGGGAAGAACTGGCCGACGCTAAGTTTTGTATGTGGCCGCCGCCGCTGCCTCTCGCACGGTAAACGTACGGAGATGCAACTGATCTCAAAAGCGGACACAAAGGACTTCACAACGTTAGGGCAAAAATAGACCCCCAGTCAAACCGGAGGGCCGCCCTGAAGCTGTCCACAACTGTGGCAAACGACTGGCATCAGCCTGTGGATGAACTGGCTCACAGCCACCGATCGGGAACAACAACGGTGTAATTATCCACAAGCAACTTCCCAGCTATCTTCTAGAGAAATCATCCCCTAGAGTGGCTCAGTAGCCCATTGTCCACCCGCTGTGCATAACTCTGTGGATTAATCCATGGAACACGTACCAGCCGGATGCCCTTCGGCTGCCAGCAACGCAGGCAAGCAAGTATTTAGGAACACATTGATGACAGTAGACGAAGCCAACCACGCCAATACTGTCGGAAGTTCCTGGCGCCGGGTGCTGAGCCTGCTGGAACAAGATGACCGGGTATCTCCCCGACAGCGCGGTTTCGTCATCCTCGCCCAGGCCCAGGGCCTGATCGGTTCCACCCTGTTGGTGGCCGTTCCCAACGAGCTCACCCGCGAAGTCCTTCAGACGCAGGTCAAGGACGCTCTGGATGATGCCCTGCGCAATGTCTTCTCCGATGACATCCGCTGCGCGATCGACGTTGATACCGATCTGGTGCCGGTCCACGAGGAGCCGGAACCCGCCGTCGAGCTTTCCCCTGTCCCGGACCTGGCCGCGGAGCCGAAGCCGCAGCCGACTCCTCCCAGCACCTCCCATGAATTCGGACGCCTGAACCCGAAGTACATTTTCGATACTTTTGTGATCGGTTCATCCAACCGCTTTGCCCATGCGGCAGCCGTTGCCGTAGCCGAAGCGCCCGCGAAGGCCTATAACCCGCTCTTCATCTATGGAGACTCGGGACTGGGCAAGACCCACCTGCTGCACGCCATCGGCCACTATGCCCGGCGCCTCTACAGCGGCATCCGCGTCCGCTACGTCAACTCCGAAGAGTTCACCAACGACTTCATCAACTCCATCCGTGATGATGAAGGCACCAGCTTCAAGACCACGTACCGGAACGTGGATGTGCTGCTGATCGATGACATCCAGTTCCTGGCCGGCAAGGACCGTACGCAGGAAGAGTTCTTCCACACGTTCAACGCCCTGCACAACGCCAACAAGCAGGTGGTCATCACCTCGGACCAGCCGCCCAAGATGCTGGCAGGGTTCGAAGACCGGATGACTTCACGGTTTGAATGGGGTCTCCTCACGGACATCCAGCCGCCTGAACTCGAAACACGCATCGCCATCCTCCGCAAGAAGGGCCTGAGCGAGGGTCTTTCAGCGCCGGACGATGCCTTGGAGTACATCGCGTCCAAGATTTCCAGCAACATCCGTGAGCTCGAAGGTGCGCTCATCCGCGTTACCGCCTTCGCCAGCCTGAACCGGCAGCCGGTGGATGTGGCATTGGCCGAGATGGTCCTCAAGGACCTGATCACTGACGACGGCGCCCAGGAAATCACTGCGAAGCAGATCCTCGACCAGACAGCTGACTACTTCAAACTCAGCATGGAAGAGCTCTGCAGCAAGTCCCGGACCCGCACACTGGTGACGGCCCGGCAGATCGCCATGTACCTCTGCCGTGAGCTGACAGACATGTCCCTGCCCAAGATCGGACAGGAACTGGGCGGACGCGACCACACCACCGTCATCCACGCCGATCGCAAGATTCGCGAACTGATGGCCGAGCGCCGTGTGATTTACAACCAGGTCACCGAGCTGACCAACCGCATCAAGCAGCAGCAGCGCGACTCCTGAATCCACAGACGTTCCGCGCACTACATACCTTATTAACAGGCGCATGTGGATAACCCTGTGGATTGTTAAGGGGACAAGCGCGCTTAATGGGCTTAAAACCGTTAAGGCATCTGTGGATCGTTAAAAACGGGCTTCCGGGTTGTCCCCATCCACACCCTGTTTAAAACCCAGTTAACGCACAGTCCGTGAACAGGGCTTAACCGCGGAACCGCGCGGCGAAAGCCACTTATCCACAGTTTCCACAGCAGTTATTAACACTACGAATCCCAAAAAATTGAAATCCCTCAAATAACAATCTCGTTCCTCCACGCCCCAAGGCACCACTGAGAGAGAACTCCAACCGGCCACAGGCCGGCCGGGGACTGTCCACATAGCCGGGGTCCCGCCGGCCGGGGATGGGTTAATCCCCGATCTTGCGGCTAAGCTGTCACCAGCGCTCCCATCCCTGGGTTGGTTTTGTAGTCCGTTGTGTGCGGACCATGCACCTCGGGACCTTGGAACGCGGAATTTTGGCGGCTTCCATGGCTGGAATCCGCAGCTACTATTTGGCAGCAATGAAAGGCGGCACCCCTCCGTGAAGTTCAGAGTCGACCGCGACGTCCTGGCAGAAGCCGTTACGTGGACCGCGCGGTCGTTGTCTCCGCGGCCGCCGGTGCCTGTCCTCTCCGGCCTCCTCCTCAAAGCCGAGGCAGGAACCGTCAGCCTGTCCAGCTTTGACTACGAAACCTCGGCCCGCCTCGAGATTCCGGCTGACATCACCACAGAGGGCACCATCCTGGTGTCCGGTCGACTCTTGGCAGATATTTGTCGAAGCCTCCCCTCAGCTCCGGTGGAAGTGGAAACCGACGGCAGCAAGGTCACCCTCACGTGCCGTCGAAGCAGCTTCCACCTGGCAACGATGCCCGAGTCCGAGTACCCGGCATTGCCTGCACTCCCTGCGATCAGCGGCACCTTGCCGGGTGATTCGTTCGCGCAGGCCGTCTCCCAGGTGATCATCGCTGCCAGCAAGGACGACACCCTGCCCATCCTCACCGGTGTCCGCATGGAGATCGAGGATGACATGATCACGCTTCTTGCCACTGACCGCTACAGGCTCGCCATGCGCGAAGTGCCCTGGAAACCCGTCACTCCGGGCATTTCCACCAGCGCCCTGGTCAAGTCCAAGACCCTGAACGAGGTGGCAAAGACCCTTGGCGGAAGCGGCGACATCAACGTTGCCCTGGCCGATGACGACAGCCGCCTCATTGGCTTCGAAAGCGGCGGCCGCACCACCACGTCCTTGTTGGTTGACGGTGATTACCCGAAGATCCGCTCGCTTTTCCCGGATTCAACGCCGATCCATGCCACGGTCCAGACCCAGGAACTCGTGGAAGCCGTACGCCGAGTGTCCTTGGTTGCCGAACGCAACACACCGGTGCGCCTCGCCTTCACCCAAGGCCTGCTGAACCTGGATGCCGGCACCGGCGAAGACGCCCAGGCCTCCGAAGAACTCGAGGCACAACTTTCAGGCGACGACATCACGGTAGCCTTCAACCCGCACTACCTGGTTGAAGGCCTCAGCGTCATCGAAACGAAATACGTGCGCTTCTCCTTCACGTCAGCTCCCAAGCCCGCCATGATCACGGCGCAGGCAGAGGCCGATGGCGAGGACCAGGACGACTACCGCTACCTCGTGATGCCTGTCCGCCTTCCCAACTAGCCACTACCGCCACCTACGCAGAAAAGAGTTCACAGCGTGCACATCGGACTGATTGGCCTTGGAAAAATGGGGTTCAACATGCGGGAACGCATGAGGAACGGTGGCATTGAGGTAACAGGCTTTGACCGCAATCCGGACGTCACGGACGTAGCTTCGGTGGATGAACTGATCGCCGCGCTGCCTACGCCAAGGTTGGTCTGGGTGATGGTTCCTTCCGGCGAAATCACTGACGCGGTTGTGAACGAGCTGCGCGGGAAGTTGAGCGAGGGCGACCTCGTCATCGACGGCGGGAACTCCCGCTTCACCGAAGACCAAAAGCACGCCGCCGCGTTGGCCGAAAAGGGAATCCGTTTCGCTGACTGCGGTGTTTCCGGTGGCGTCTGGGGACTTCAGAACGGATATGGCCTGATGGCCGGCGGTTCCGAAGAAGACATCGCACTTGCCATGCCGGTCTTTGATGCCCTCCGTCCAGAGGGCGAAAGGGCGGACAGCTTTGTGCACGTAGGCGGCGTAGGTGCAGGACACTACGCAAAGATGGTGCATAACGGCATCGAATACGGCCTGATGCAGGCCTATGCCGAAGGCTACGAATTGCTGGCGGCCAAGGACATCGTGAAGGACCTTCCCGGTACGTTCCGGGCGTGGCAGAAGGGCACCGTTGTCCGCTCCTGGTTGCTTGACTTGATGGTCAAGGCACTGGACGAGGACCCGGGCCTCGCCTCCATCGATGACTACGTCGAGGATTCAGGCGAAGGGCGCTGGACAGTGGAAGAAGCGATCGCAAACGCGGTCCCGGCTCCGGCAATCACGGCGGCGCTTTTTGCCCGGTTCGCTTCCCGCGAGGACACCTCACCCGCCATGAAGATGGTCTCGGCGCTGCGCCACCAGTTCGGCGGCCACGCCACCCGTCCGGCCAACTAGCCGCAGGAGCCACACGAACAGCGTGTATTTGGAACATCTCTCGCTCACGGATTTCCGCAGCTATGCACAGGTAGACCTCAAGCTCGGGCCGGGTGTCACCGTTCTGGTAGGGTCAAACGGCATCGGCAAGACCAACCTCATGGAAGCCATCGGGTACTTGGCAACCCTCAGCTCCCACCGTGTGAGCAGCGACGCCCCGCTGCTGAGGTTCGGCACCGAGCGTGCCATGATCCGCGCCCGCCTGGTCCGCGGCGAACAGTCAAGCATCATAGAAGTCGAAATCAATGCCGGCAGGGCCAACCGCGGACGCATCAACCGCGGAAATCCGGTACGGGCGAGGGACATCCTTGGCATTTGCCAAACAGTGCTCTTTGCCCCGGAAGACTTGGCTCTTGTCAAGGGAGACCCCTCCAACCGGCGGCGTTTCCTGGATGAGCTCCTGGTCAGCCTGGTCCCGCGGCATGCTGCCACACGCAGTGACTACGACCGCGTCCTGAAGCAGCGTAACGCCCTCCTGAAATCTGCCCGAACAGGAAAATTCACCGCGGGCCATGAGGCCACCCTTGACGTCTGGGACCAGCATATGGCCCGTGCCGGTGCACAGCTTCTGCACGCAAGGCTCGAGTTGGTGGAACGCCTCCGTCCGCACTTGAACAGCGCCTACGCGCAACTCACCGACGGTTCAAAGATCGCCGGCGCGGTTTACCGCTCAACCATCCAGGGCGTACTCGACGACGACGGCGGTCCGGCCGAGCAGCCCACGCAAGGCCCGCCGTCGGGCGAGGAACTCCGGCAGTTGTCCGTGGACGAACTCACCGAACGCTATATCCAGGCGTTTGCCGTAGCCCGCAAGAAGGAACTCGAACGCGGGATCTCGCTGGTTGGCCCGCATCGGGACGAGCTCGAGCTGATGCTCGGCCAGGCACCGGCCAAGGGGTACGCCTCGCACGGTGAGACGTGGTCCATGTGTTTGTCCCTGCGCTTGGCTTCCTACTACGTCATGCTCGATGACGCACGCACCGGCGGGACCGCGCCCATTCTCATTCTTGACGACGTCTTCGCCGAGTTGGACGTCCAGCGACGGCGTAAACTGGCAGCAATCGTGGCCGGCGCCGAACAGGTGCTCGTGACGGCCGCAGTCGACGCCGATATTCCGGAGGAGCTGGCCGGACGGCGCGTAACCGTTGTTCCGGGAGGCATCGATGGTGAAGGGTGACGCTGACAGACTCCAACCCGACCGGGTTCCCGACCAGATCGACGCTGCCCAGGCGGCCCTGAACAGGATGCGCGAGGCGGCCGCGGCGCGAGGCGAAGTGCGTCAGCGGGCACCCCGGCCGGGGACGACTCAAAAACGAACCGGGCTCCGGGGAACCAAAGGGTTCTCGCAATTCCATGGAAGCGGCCGCGACCCCTTGGGATTGGGAAAAGTGGTTGGACGCCTGGTGGCCGAACGCGGCTGGACGTCACCCGTTGCCGTGGGCTCCGTCATGGCTGAATGGGCCACACTTGTGGGGCCGGACATCTCGGCGCACTGCACGCCTGAGAGCTTCACGGACACAACCCTCCATGTGCGCTGCGATTCAACCGCGTGGGCAACGCAGCTGCGCCTGCTGAGTTCGAGCTTGCTTGAGCTGTTCCGGAAGGAACTCGGTGAAGGCGTCGTCACCAGCATCCAGGTCCTCGGACCCTCGGCACCGAGCTGGCGGAAAGGCGGCCGCAGTGTCAACGGTCGCGGACCCCGGGACACATACGGCTGAGCGCCGTGCAGGGCGTTTCAAGGACCCCGGGGCGTATAGGCCCCCACCTCCACCTCCGCAGGGCCGTCCACGATAGGGCCAACGGCCTCTCATCGGCATATTCAGCTGTGAGCCGCCCCCTTATTTGCAGGGATTAGCGTTTTTCCACGATAGAATTGGCACAGATCACTGAGCGCCGATGAAACGTCGTCAGGGCTTTGGAATCCGCCAGTCGGGAACCAGGACCCCTCACGCCGGAGTAATCGGCGCAATCAGTCACGTGCCCTTGACGGCTTGCGGTCATCCGTGAGCCGTCAAGGGAACGGCCGTCATCGAACACAGAGGAGTCGAAAGCGCCTGTGGCTAACGACAATGCAGAGACCTTGGCAGTAGAGCCCGCAGAGGAGGCTGCTCCCACGCAGAGTGAGGCGCAAGCGCCAAGGGAATACGGTGCCAGCGACATCACCGTGCTGGAGGGCCTCGAAGCCGTACGCAAACGCCCCGGCATGTACATCGGTTCCACCGGTCCGCGCGGTTTGCACCACTTGGTCTATGAAGTGGTGGACAACTCTGTAGATGAAGCTTTGGCCGGCTACTGCAGCCACATCGAGGTGACGCTCCAGGCTGACGGCGGAGTGAAAGTGGTTGACGACGGCCGCGGTATCCCCGTTGACATCCACCCCTCCGAAGGCAAGCCCACGGTTGAAGTGGTCATGACCATCCTGCACGCCGGAGGCAAGTTCGGCGGCGGCGGTTACGCCGTTTCCGGCGGCCTTCACGGCGTGGGTATTTCCGTCGTCAATGCGCTGTCCCGTCGTGTCGAGACCGAAGTCCGGAGGCAGGGCCACGTCTGGCGCATGTCTTTCGCCGACGGCGGCAAGCCGCAGGGCGAACTCGTCAAGGGCGAGGCCACGGAAGAGACAGGGACGTCCCAGACGTTCTACCCGGACGGCAGCATCTTTGAAAGCACGGAGTTCGACTTCGAGACTCTGCGTGCCCGCTTCCAGCAGATGGCGTTCCTCAACAAGGGCCTGAAAATCACCCTGACGGACGAGCGCCCGGCTGCCCGGGCCGGTGACGACGAGCTCGACCTCGACGCCGTTGCCACCGAAGGTGAGGTAGCAGCCGAACACCGCACTGTTGTCTATGAATACCCGGACGGCTTGCTGGACTACGTCAAGCACCTGAACTCCAACAAGAAGGTGGAAATCGTCCACGAGGACGTCATCGCCTTCGAAACCGAGGACACCGAACGGCACATCTCGGTGGAAGTCGCCATGCAGTGGACCACCGCGTATTCCGAGAGCGTCCACACGTACGCGAACACCATCAACACCCATGAGGGCGGTACGCACGAAGAGGGCTTCCGCGCTGCGATGACGTCGCTCATCAACCGCTACGCACGCGAGAAAAACATCATCAAGGAGAAGGAAGACAACCTGACGGGTGATGACATCCGTGAGGGCCTGACCGCCGTCATCTCGGTGAAGCTTTCCGAGCCCCAGTTCGAAGGCCAGACCAAGACCAAACTGGGCAACTCCGAGGTCAAGGGCTTCGTCCAGCGCGTTGTGACCGATCAGCTCGGTGACTGGTTGGAGCGCAACCCCGGTCCCGCCCGCGATGTCATCCGGAAAGCCATCCAGGCTGCGCAGGCACGCATGGCCGCGCGCAAAGCCCGCGACAATGCGCGGCGGAAGAGCCCGCTTGAGTCCTTCGGCATGCCCGGCAAGCTCTCGGATTGCTCGTCGAAGGATCCTTCGCGTTGCGAGGTCTACCTGGTGGAGGGTGACTCCGCAGGCGGTTCGGCCAAGCGCGGCCGCAACCCGGAGACACAGGCCATCCTTCCGCTGCGAGGCAAGATCCTCAACGTTGAGCGAGCACGCTTGGACAAAGCCCTGGGCAACGCCGAAGTGCAGTCCATGATTACGGCGTTCGGTACGGGCATTGGCGAGGACTTCGATATTTCGAAGCTCCGGTACCACAAGATCGTGCTCATGGCAGATGCCGACGTTGACGGCCAGCACATCACCACGCTCTTGATGACGCTGCTCTTCCGCTACATGCGTCCCCTCATTGAAAACGGTTACGTCTATTTGGCCCAGCCGCCGCTGTACCGGATCAAGTGGTCCAACGCCGCACATGACTACGTGTTCAGTGATCGCGAACGGGACGAAACCATCCGCAAGGGTGCTGCGATGAACAAGCGGCTCCCCAAGGAGAACGGCATCCAGCGCTACAAGGGCCTTGGCGAGATGGACTACACGGAACTGTGGGATACCACCATGGATCCCGATCGCCGGACCCTCCTCCAAGTCACCATGGATGACGCCCTTGCAGCCGATCAGACCTTCTCCGTCCTTATGGGCGAGGACGTTGAATCACGCAGAAACTTCATCCAGCAGAACGCCAAGGACGTCAGGTTCCTGGATATTTAGCAGCCGCCATCACTGCCTGAATATTCCTGAATCGACATATACCTGAAACGGAAATCTTAGATTATGAGTGACGAAACTCCTGAAGTCCCGGCGGAAAACCCCGAGGGTACGGATGCCGTACTTGAAGGCGACGTGCTGACGGACCGAGTTGAGCAGGTGGACCTGCAGACCGAAATGCAACGGTCCTACCTCGACTACGCAATGGCCGTCATCGTTGGCCGCGCCCTGCCCGACGTTCGTGACGGCCTGAAGCCCGTCCACCGCCGCGTGCTTTACGCGATGTTCGACGGCGGCTACCGCCCTGACCGCGCGTTCAACAAGTGTGCCCGTGTTGTGGGCGACGTCATGGGTACCTACCACCCGCACGGCGACATGGCGATCTACGATGCGTTGGTTCGCCTGATCCAGGACTGGACCATGCGCTACCCCTTGGCGCTCGGCCAAGGAAACTTCGGTTCTCCCGGCAACGACGGAGCTGCTGCCCCGCGTTACACGGAAACCAAGATGGCCCAGTTGGCCATGGAAATGGTCCGGGACATCGACGAAGAGACCGTCGACTTCCAGGACAACTACGACGGCAAGAACCAGGAACCCACTATCCTGCCGGCGCGTTTCCCGAACCTGCTGGTGAATGGTTCTTCCGGCATCGCCGTCGGCATGGCCACCAACATCCCGCCGCACAACCTGCGCGAAGTCGCCGACGGCGTGCAGTGGGCTCTGGAAAACCCTGGCGCCTCCCGTGAAGAGTTGCTGGAAGCCCTGATGAAGCGCATCAAGGGACCGGACTTCCCCACAGGGGCCACCATTCTCGGCCACAAGGGCATCGAAGAGGCGTACCGCACCGGCCGTGGTTCCATCACCATGCGGGCCGTGGTCAACGTCGAAGAGCTCCAGGGCCGTACCTGCCTTGTAGTCACGGAATTGCCTTACCAGGCGAACCCGGACAACCTTGCGATCAAGATTGCCGAGCTGGTCAAGGACGGCAAGATCCAAGGCATCGCCGATCTTCGCGACGAGACCTCCGGCCGTACGGGCCAGCGCCTTGTGATCGTGCTGAAGCGTGATGCGGTGGCCAAGGTGGTGCTGAACAACCTTTACAAGCACACGCAACTGCAGGACAACTTCTCCGCCAACATGCTGGCGATCGTCGACGGCGTTCCGCGCACCCTCAGCCTGGATGCCTTCATCCGGCACTGGGTGGCGCACCAGATGGACGTCATTGCACGCCGTACGCGTTACCGCCTCCGCAAGGCCGAGGAAGAAGCACACATTCTGCGTGCCCTCCTGAAGGCGCTGGACATGCTCGATGAGGTCATTGCCCTTATTCGTGCGTCCAGCACCACGGAGGCTGCCCGTGAAGGCCTCATGGAGCTCCTGGAAATCGACGAGCTCCAGGCCCGGGCCATCCTTGATATGCAGTTGCGCCGCCTGGCAGCCCTGGAACGCCAGAAGATCCAGGACCGCCATGCCGAACTCGAAGCCATGATCGAGGAATACAACGCGATCCTCGCTTCCGAGGAACGCCAGCGCCGGATCATCAGCGAAGAACTCGCCGAAATCGTTGCCAAGCACGGCGACGACCGCCGGACGCAGATCCTCATGGGGTTCGACGGCGACATGTCGGTGGAAGACCTCATTCCCGAAGAGGAAATGGTGGTCACCATTACCCGCGGTGGCTACGTCAAGCGGACCCGTAGTGACAACTACCGTTCGCAGCAGCGTGGCGGCAAGGGCATCAAGGGCGCCCAGTTGCGCGGTGACGACGTCGTTGAACACTTCTTCGTGACCACCACCCACCACTGGCTGCTGTTCTTCACGAACCTTGGCCGCGTCTACCGCGCAAAGGCATACGAACTCGCCGAAGCCGGAAGGGACGCGAAGGGCCAGCACGTCGCGAACCTGCTTGCCTTCCAGCCGGACGAGCACATTGCGCAGGTCCTTGATCTCCGCGACTACCAGCAGGCGCCCTACTTGGTGTTGGCCACCAAGAACGGCCTGGTGAAGAAGACCAGGCTGGAGGACTACGACACCAACCGGTCCGCGGGCGTCATTGCGATCAACCTGCGCGATGGCGACGAACTTGTCTCCGCCCAGCTGGTCAGCGAATCGGATGATCTCCTCCTGGTATCCAGAAAGGGCCAGTCCATCCGTTTCACGGCAACGGACGACGCCCTGCGCCCCATGGGCCGTGCAACGTCCGGCGTGACGGGCATGAAGTTCCGTGAAGATGACGAATTGTTGGCAGCGGATGTTGTCAAGGACGATTCGTTCGTCTTCGTGGTCACCGAGGGAGGCTATGCAAAGCGGACCGCTGCCGAGGAATACAGGCTGCAGGGTCGCGGTGGCTTGGGCATCAAGGTGGCCAAGCTTGCAGAGGACCGCGGGGACCTGGTGGGTGCCCTGATCGTGCAGGAAGACGACGAAGTCCTGGTGGTCATGGAGGGCGGCAAGGTGGTCCGCTCCGCCGTCAGCGGCGTGCCTGCGAAGGGCCGCGACACCATGGGCGTCATCTTCGCCAAGCCCGACAAGAACGACCGCATCATCGAGGTTGCCCGGAACTCGGAACGCGGATTGGAAGGCGAAGAGTCCGAGGACGGGCAGGACGATGACGTAACGTTGGCTGCAGAAGACAGCGCTGCCGAGGCGCTCGTCGAGTCAGAAACGCAAACCGACGCAGATCCGGATACCGAAGCCGGCGCGGCGCTGAATGAAGACAACACCGGAGGTAACGAGTGAGTAATTCCGACTCATATCCCAAGCCGAGCACAGGTGTCCCCGGCGGACTCCGGCAGCCATCAGGCAACGCCCCATCAGGAACGCCTGCCCGGCCCCAGCAGCGGCCGGGCGGAGCTCCCGCCGCTTCAGAGGCGCGTCCTGCTTCCTCCGGCGCTCCGCAGCGACCGGCCGGAGCCCCGGGCCAGCGTCCCGCCTCGAGTGGGCAGCGCCCCGCCGGAGCCCCGGGCCAACGCCCGGCAGCAACTGCCCAGCGCCCCGCCCAAGGCGGACCCGGATTGGTGAAGCCCGCCCCCAAGGCCAAGGTTCGCCGTGCACGGCTGCTGGTCAGCAAGGTGGATCCATGGTCGGTGCTCAAGATGGCGTTCCTCCTGTCCGTTGCCCTTGGCATCGTCACCGTGGTGGCCGCCATCGTGCTGTGGACTGTTCTGGATCTCACCGGCATCTTCAACCAGGTGGATAGCCTGCTTGGGACGCTTGCAGGTTCCGAGGGCAGCGGTTTTGAGCTGAAGAAGATTGCATCCCTGGGTCAGGTGGCATCCTTTGCCACGATTATTGCCGTCGTCAACGTGGTTTTGTTGACCGCCCTTTCCATGCTCTCCGCCGTCTTGTATAACATTTCGGCAACGCTGGTTGGCGGCATCGGTGTGACCCTGACGGACGACTAGTGAAAACCCCCGGAATTACGCGGAAAAACGGCGTAAAGAAGGGGATTCGGGCCTCGATTTGAGATCGGGCCGGGATGTGCTGTACAGTCATATCTCGGCCCGATGAGGCATCGGGGCGTATAGCTCAGGCGGTTAGAGCGCTTCGCTGATAACGAAGAGGTCCCAGGTTCAAGTCCTGGTACGCCCACGGAACCCAGGTTCAGGAAACTGAACCGGAATGAGGTACTTGTGAAGAAGTTGCTGGTTGTAGTTGCAGCGGCGATCGCAGGTGTCCTGGTCTTCAAAAAGGCACAGGAATCCGAAGCCCGGAAGGATGTCTGGAGCAAGTCAACCGACAAGGTCGACTAGCCGAAGAGCCCGGCGGGACCCGGTAAATACGGGTCTGAACGTAGGGTATGATAGACGGGTTGCTTCTTATGGGGGCATGGCGCAATTGGTAGCGCACCTGCTTTGCAAGCAGGGGGTTAGGGGTTCGAGTCCCCTTGCCTCCACCATAAGGAAAGTCCCGGTCAGAAATGACCGGGACTTTTGCTTTCTAACCAACGGATTGCTTTTCGGGGTTATAGGACAAAACGTGTGTAAACCCCGGGCGCGTCATGGGGTCAGGAACCCGGCGCCCGCCGTAGGGCATCCTCCAAAAACGTCTTCAACTCGCCGTCGCCAAAGACGGGGGTCACCACGCCGAGTGCCAGCGTCGGCTGGGTTCTCGCCCCTGCTGCAGTAAGGGCACTGTTCACGTTGCGGCGGCTTTCGGCCACGCTCTCCGAGTCGCCCCGCCGTGCGGCTTCCAGCATGGCAATGGCCTCCTCTACCCCGCGCCCGAATTCCGCAGCGGCAGCAGCCCAGTGCTCAGCGTCGGCAGCGAAGCCCGGCTCTGCCATCCGCGGCAGGAGTTCGGGCAGTTTCTGCAGCAGCTCAGCGCGCCGGAGCAAATCTCCCGAAGGTGCCTTTCCGGCGTCGTAATCCGACCAGAACTGCCGGATGTCCCGGCGGAGGGCGGGAGCCGAAGGCGTGAGTTCGTCGTCCTGCCAGTCTTGGTTCAGGTCCACGAATGCCCTCACGGCAGCTTGGACCTGCTGGTCCGGTCCGGCGAGCTGGGCGAGGGCGGCGTCCATGGATTCCTGTGGACGGTACGCCGGACCGTTCCATGAAAAGTCCGCGTAATTGAAGATGGCGGGCAGCGAAAGGTAGGGCTGGATCATGGGGTTGGTGACGATGCCCTGCACGGACTGGTACAGGTCGGCGTCCCTGCCGATCAGTGGCGCCATGAACAAGTGGTCCTGTGAAAAATCGTTCACGGGGTAGTTATCCCAAATGACGATCGGCCGGCCTGCGTCCTCACGACCGTAGCTCCGCCGGGCAGCCTGTGCCGAATCCCGTGTGATCCTGTGCGAGACCACGTCTTCACCCGTCCACTGCACCACGATGGCGGGATCGAGCAGCCGCCCCAGCTGTTTCTTGTACGGGTTGCTTCCGGAACCCGTGTAGAAGGTGGGCACTGTTTCCAGCGGCTGGAGGTCTTGCTTCCCGGCGGTGAAACGCTCCTGCAAGGAATTCAGGAAGCCGGCCTGGGCCTTGGCAAGATTGGATGGGCCCGAGCCGAACTCCTCCAGGTCCTCCGGACATTGGACCTTGGTAGCAATGTCATCCAGCGGAATGACGAAGGACCGGACGCCAAGGCCGTACAGCGACTCGAGTTTGGTGATGGCGTCCTCAAGATCCGAATCCCGGGAGTAGCAAACATCGATGCCCGGTGAGAGCGCGTACGTAAACCTGAGATGGTTGGCCTCTGCGGCCTCTATGAGCTCCTGGAGTTCCGTGAGTTCCTGAGCTGAATAGAGATCCCGCCACTTCTCCCGGAGCAGGGGGTCGTCTTTGGGTGAATAGATATAGGTGTTCATTTTCTGCCGCCCCGCGAAGCTGATGACGTCCAGGCGGGCTTGGTGCGACCACGGCGTGCCGTAGAACCCCTCGATCACACCCCGGGTTTCCATCAGGGGCCAGTCGCTGACATGCAGCGCGGGGACCGATCCGGCCTTGAGCAATTGCCGCAGCGTTTGCACGCTGTGGAAGACGCCGTCGCCATCGTGGCCGACCAGGACCGCCGTCGGAATCCCCTCCAACTTTCCAGTGGCGACGACGTACCCTTCCGCCCGGTCCAAGGCCTCCCCGTCCTCGGGCCTCTCCGTTCCCAAGTCCCTCAGGGCGGAACGTGCCGGAGATGCTTCCCCGCCGAGGCCGAGATAGACGGCTGAGGAACCCTCCGACGGCTTGTCGAGGGCTGCGACCACCTCCGCGGTGCCACCGGCAGCGGCTATCACGTCCAGTAGCGCGTCCAGGGCCGGCTGGTCGGTTTCGGGGGCAGCGACCACGTGGACCCGTCCGGTGAGGGGTACTGATTCGCCGGACTGCGACACTGCGTGCTGCGGTACGGGATGAACCGCGGGCAAATCCCCCCTTGAACGGTCCCCGCCGCCGGGCACCTCCCGCGCGCTGATGAACCAGCCGGCGATGACCGCAGCAACCAGCAAACCGGCGACGGAAAGCAGCAGGAAGCGGCGTCGCCGGGAGCCTGCGCGAGCGGATGGTGCATTCAATCGGTAGCCCTTTGGATTCGCCGTCTCCGGCCGGCTGGAATGATGTGTCAAGACAATCACACTGTTTCCTCCACAGATAGGGGTAATGCGCAGTCCCCGCCGAACTAAGGTTGATCCGTGAATCTCCTTATTTCGGCCCTGGGTGTACTGGGCGTAGCCTCATCCGGACCACTCATCGCCGGAACGCTCGGTGCTACCTCGGTAACTGCCTTGGCGATCGCGTTCTGGCGGAACGCCATAGCTGCCGTCGTGATGGCCGTTCCCGTGGCGGTCCGCGAACCGAGGCAATTCACAGGAATCACCAGCCGGGAGTTCGGCTGGTCCGCCGTGGCTGCCGTGGCGTTGGCTTTCCACTTTGCCTGTTTCATTACGGCGTTGCAGCTCACGTCCGTCGCCGCCGCTACGGCGTTGGTGTGCCTGCAGTCCGCGTGGATCGCTGTCTTCCAGCTGTTCAGGGGAACCCGCCACCGCTGGCCCGTCCTGCTGGGCCTGGGCATCGCATTCGGCGGCGTCGTTGCCATCACGGGATTCGACATGGGCTCGTCCACGGACGCGCTTATTGGTGACGTCCTCGCCCTGGCCGGCGGCGCCTTGGCAGGGCTCTATACGCTCGCGGGCGGCAAAGCGCGCCAGTCGATGGGAACCGGAACCTACACCACGCTTTGCTACGGAATGTGCGCGGCTTTGGTGGCTGTCATGGCGTTGTTCAGCGGGCAGCCGCTGGCAGGGTTCGACGCCGGAGGGTGGCTTGGGATTCTTGCCATCACCGTGTGTGCGCAGCTGGTAGGCCACACCGCCTTCAACCATCTCCTGGCGACCATGAGTCCGCTGGTGGTTTCCATGATCATCCTGCTGGAGATTCCGGGAGCGGCCATCCTGGCGGCAATCTTCCTCAATGAGACCCTGCCCGGCGGGACCTACGCCGGCCTGGCCTTGATCCTGGTGGGACTCGCCGTGGTGGTGTCCGGGCAGCGGAGGGGGCGTGCGCGGGCAGACCGGCGCGAAGCTGAGCTGGGAACGGACTGAACCAGCCGCCGTCGTACTTGACGCGGTGTCAGAGACCGCCGCGGCGGACGCCGCCGGAAACCGCGTTGGCAGCGTGGATTGCCCGGAGGAGCTTAGCCGGGAAGTACACGGAGAAGAACACCACCATCGGCGCCTTCAGTGCCATCTTCTTGACGTTGTGGGCCTTGTAGGTGCGGTCAAAGCGCGTCACGTAGTAGCGATAATCCCGGGGCGAGTCCTCAAGCCGGCGGGCTGACATTCCAGACACCATCTGGGGCCAGTACTGGATCCGGAGGTCGTGTTCGGCGAGGTGCAGTGAGAGATCGATGTCCTCATGCATTTCGTCCTTCTCATCCAGGCAGGCTTCATCCCTGATGGTTTCCCACGCCGAACGGCGAAGCGCCATGTTGGAGCCGAACAGGAAGTGGTACTGGTGCTTCGCCAGGCGCAGCATGAGCTGGCGCATCTTGTCGTCTGCCTTAAGGCCGAAACGGCGCATAGGCATGTCGTAGTACACCACCGGACCCGTTGCTGCCTGAACGGTGGGATCAGCGAAGGCCTTCTGGACCTGCTCCACCCAGTCAGGTTCCAGGACCGAGTCGGCATCGATCCTGCCGATGATGTCGCCGGTGGCGCTATTGAGGCCGTAGTTCCGCGTGGGAATGAGGCCTTGGACGTCCGCTTGCTTCAGCAGGATGATCGGGCTCTCCGGATATTCCTGCTGCATCCGGCGAACAATCTTTGCCGTTCGGTCCTTGGACAGGTTGTCCACCACGATGATTTCCTTCGCAGGAACAGACTGATAAATGGCCGCGATGAGGCACTGGCGTATGACGCTTTCCTCGTTGTACGCCGGGATGACAATTGAAACGCCCGGAGGTTCCGCGCGCTCCTTAAGTTCACCCTCGAAGGGTCTATCAGCTGACATCATTTCAAATCTAGCACCCGGCCACGGAGCCCCAGCGGACTGTTCGGTGTGGGAAGGCCGCTTGACGGGAATTCAGGGCCGGGAAGTTGCCTCGGCCGGGACCTTGCCTGGCGCCGGGACCTTGCCTGGCCTGGAAAACAATGAAGGGACCCCGGCTAACCGGGGTCCCTTCATGGTTTGCTGATCGAACGCCGCCGATGGCTTGAACTAGAGAGCGGAATCCTTGGAGTCCGTGCCCTTGTCCTCATCCTTGTGGGTGGCGGCAGCAATGTTCTTCACTGCCGTCTTTGCGTCCGTGGCGACGTTGGAGGCGTTGTCCTCGGTCTTCGCGAACGCGTCCTTGGTGGCCTGCTCTACTTCTGCCTTGGCTTCTTCCGGGGTGAGGTCGGAAGTTTTGGACTCAGCCGGGGCCGCAGCTGCTGCAGTTGCGGAGGCTGCTGCGTCCGCAGGAACCGGAGCGGGGGTCGGCGTTACCGGGGAAGGTGTCTTCCACGGGTCCTCCACCGGCTTGGCGGCCTTCCACGCAGCGACGCCGGCGGCAACCGCGGCGGCAATGACCGTGACAACCAACCAGCCGCGCTTCTTGGGCTTCTGCTGGGTAGCCAGCTGCTTGCTGACTGCCTTGCTGGTCTGTTCCGCCACAGCCTTGATCTGCTTGCTGGTGGCCTGCGCCTGTTCCTGGACGCCATGGACGACGCCGGACTCAACCAGGCGCTGGGCGACTGCATCGACCTGTGCCGGTGCATTCTCCAGAACATGGTGGACCGCAACCGATGCGTGGCCCAGCTGTTCGGAAAGCTTGGGCAAGTACTCTTCCACTACCTTGTCCCGGGCAACGCCGAGGGCAGGCGTGGCGCGGTTGAGCGTCTCCTGAATCTTGGGCGTTGCATCCTCAACAGCGTCGTGGATCTTGGGAGCCAGCTGGGCCAGCCCGTCCTGGATCCGCGGCGTGACCTTCTCCACGCCGTCGGCGAGGTTGTGTGCGGCCGACTTCAGTCCCTCCTGGATCTTGGGGGAAGCAGTGTCAATGCCGTGCTGGATTCGCGGAACAGCCCAGTTGACAGCTGCCTCTACACGTGGCGCTGCCCAGTCGCGGGCGTTATCCACGCTGGCCACAACTGTGTGTTCAAGGTCGCGGGCAATACGGTCTGATTTCTTCACAACTACCTCCCGATACACATGCTCGTTTGTTGCTAGCCTACGTGCCCCAAACTTCATGGGCTATTCATCGTCAAGATTCTTGCCCGATTTCACCGAGCGCGGAACCGGCTTCACGGCCAGTGGCGGCGTTGACCCTGCATGAAAGAATGGGACGCATGACCATTGCAACAGCAAAAGCCACAATTCACACGAGCCTGGGCGACATCAAGGTTGACCTTTTCGGCAACCACGCCCCCAAGACCGTTGCCAACTTCATTGGCCTGGCCACTGGCGAAAAGTCCTGGACCCACCCGGAGACCGGCGAGGACAAGACCGGCACACCGCTTTACAACGGCACCATCTTCCACCGGATCATCAAGGACTTCATGATCCAGGGCGGCGATCCCCTCGGCCGCGGCGTGGGCGGACCCGGCTACAAGTTCGACGACGAAATCCACCCCGAGCTGACCTTCAACGCTCCGTACAAGCTGGCCATGGCCAACGCGGGCGTCCAGATGGGCAAGGGCACCAACGGTTCCCAGTTCTTCATCACCACGGTGAACACCGACTGGCTGTTCGGCAAGCACAGCATCTTCGGCGAGGTCACCGACGAGGAGTCCCGCAAGGTTGTTGACGCAATCGAGGGCGTACGCACCGGCATGGGCGACCGTCCTGTTGAAGACGTCGTCATCAACAGCATCGACATCGAACAGCTCTAGTCCTTCATGAGCTACGGAATTCCGTCGGCCGAGCCGTCCGCTGACATCCCGGTGTGCCCCAGGCACCCGGACCGGCCTTCATACGTACGGTGCCAGCGTTGCGGGCGCCCTGCGTGTCCGGAGTGCCAGCGGGCGGCCGCCGTCGGGTTCCAATGCGTTGACTGCGTCAACGAACAAAAGCGTACGACGCCGGCCTACCGGGCCCCTTACGGCGGCGCGTTGGCCGTCGGCAAGCCCTTGGTGACGTACGCGATCATCGCACTATGCGTACTGGTTTACGTTCTGCAGTGGCTGCTGCCCGGCGAGGCTGTCTACCAGCAGTTCGCTTTTGCCAACGTTTTTGCAGACCGTGAGCCATGGAGGATGCTGACGGCGGCGTTCCTCCACTCCCAAAGTTTCCTTCTCCACATCGTGTTGAACATGTACACCTTGTGGATCTTCGGACAAGCCCTTGAGCCGTTGCTCGGGCGGGTCCGGTTCCTGGCCGTTTACTTGCTGTCCGCCGTGGGCGGTTCCATTGGATTCCTGCTCCTCACCCCGGACCGCCCCGTCATAGGCGTGGTGGGTGCCTCGGGGGCGATCTTCGGTCTCTTCGGGGCAATGTTGGTGGTCCAAAGGCACCGCGGTGGGGAAACCCGCCAGCTGTGGGTCTTGATAGCCATCAATGGAGCAATCGGTTTCTTCGTCCAGGGCATTGCCTGGCAGGCGCACCTCGGCGGATTGATCACGGGCGGCCTTGCGGCCGCTGCCATCGCCTATGCCCCCCGCGGTAAGAACCAAGGGCTGCTCCAAGCGGGAGGCTTGGTCCTGGTGGGGGCGCTGCTGGCAATCGTCACCTGGTTCAGGATCAGCGCCTAAGTACAGTTCTTTCCTTCTGCGACTCTTTCCTTCTGCGACTGGGTCCAAGCCCATCAGGCATCGCTTGCTTCCACTACGGGCTGCCGCAGGATTGTCTTGAGCTTCTCCGGAGCAGTCCGCCTCGCGTCGGACAGATAAATCTCGTGATGTTTCCCTGTGGGCCGAAGACGGTGCGAAGGGATGAAGTCCTTGTGCATCTCTTCCAGAACCGGGCCCTCTGCGTCGTACGGGCCTGTGTGCAGGGTCTGGACGCATAGTCCCTCATTCAACGAGGCCAGCCGCAGCGACTCCAATGCCGGCGCTCCACCCTTGCTCCGTACGGCCTCCACTACAGCGTCTACGTGCCCCGGGGTGATCCAGTCAGGCGTCATGATCATCATGGTCCAGTCCCAACGGGACTTATCCCGTCCCGTGGTGAAGCTGGCCATGTCCTCAGACCACCACAGACCTTCCAGCGGCATCACGCCGTAGTCCCGGCCGAGTTCCTGCTTGCTGAAGAACTTCAGCTTGTACGCGACCGGATACAGCGTTTCCAAGGCATCCCTGTAAGCCTGGGCGGTGTTGGGATCGCCGTGGCCGTCGATCATGAGGAATTGCAGCTCCGGTACCTTGACCAATGCGAACGTTCCTGCCGTGGCCTTGTAGCTTGTGATCTCCTTCTTGAAGTCGACCTTGGTCTTGGACTGTGTGCCCACCGCTCCTCCTCGATGCAGGTCATCCCCGCTCCGGCGTTATCCACAGATGTTATCCACACTGTGACTAACTTACATACGTGTAGTTAGGACGCTAAAGGCCAGCCGGCACGTGAAATGGGGCAGATATCCCCCGTTTGGCATGTGTTGATCCACATCTGTGGATAACTTTGTCCCCTGCAGGAGGCTGTTTGTGGACAAGAGAAGCCCTGAGGGCAGGGGTGTGGAAAAAGCTGTTAATCCGCCTGTTAACAAGCGCCTATCAACAGAGTTATCAACACTGTTAATAACTTACAGTCGTGTAGTTTCGGAGCTCCTGCGGGCGCTGAAGCCTGCCATGACAAGGGTTTCCGCCGCTATACCCACAACTTTTCCCCATCTGTGGATAACTCGTGAGCGGCTCGTTGTTGTTAAGTGGGTAACTCTGTGAGGACGTCTTTCAGGTGCCTGTTCGAACGTCGGCGAACAAGCACAAGCTCGGGTGGATGAACTTTGACCGAATGAACCTGCAATATCCACAGCCTCGTACACAGTGGGTAAAACCCGGTTGCTACTGCCGGGTAGCCCGGAGAACGCACCAGTCCGGGGCTTTTGGCGCCAGTTCCGTGGATGTCCACAGAAGTTATCCACGGCTGTGGATAAAGTTACGCACTTTCTGTGGAAGGCAAGCACGCCGTCAGGCACTGCGGTGGGCCTTGGCGGAGTTCTCCAAAGCCCGCGGAGCTAGTTCGAAGGCTGAGGAGCGCTCAGTTCCAGACGCCCGAGGAGCCGCGTCGATGGCTGTCCACCAAGTGGGTGTCGATGATTCCCACAGCTTCCATGAGGGCGTACATGGTGGTGGGGCCAACGAAAGCGAAGCCCTTCTTCCGGAGCGCTTTGGACAGCGCTATGGACTCGGGCGACGTCGTGGGAATGTCCGCGAGGGTTTTGGGAGCGGGCGTCTTGTCGGGCTTAAATGACCAGACAAAGTCAACCAGCCCACCTTCCTCACGGAGGGCAATGGTGGCTTTGGCGTTGGTGATCGTTGCACGTATCTTGAGGCGGTTCCGTACGATGCCCGCATCCAGCATCAACCGCTCCACATCAGCCTCGGTAAAGGTGGCCACGCTCTCCGGATGGAAATCAAGGAAGGCTTCCCTGAACGCTTCCCTCTTTCGGAGGATGGTGGCCCAGGACAGCCCGGCTTGGAAGCCTTCCAGGCTGATGCGTTCATATAGCCCCTGCTCGTCCCGGACAGGCATTCCCCATTCATGGTCGTAGTAAGCCTGCATCAAGGGATCCGAAGCTGCCCACGCAGGCCGTGCCAGGCCGTCCCCGCCAATGACCGTGCCGTTCTCCGCGGGATTCATTCGTAGCTCCTTTTGGCTAAGTGTGGAAAACCCTGCATTGGATTTCCCCGTTGGGGATATTGTGCCCGCGGGCTACGACATCCCGGTGACGCGCATGGTGATGTTGATGCGGCCGTGGGAAAGACCGCAATCCGAGGGTGCCGTGCCGGGGTGGACCTTGGGGATGCCGTGGTAGGCAAACCGCGATGGCCCGCCGAACACAAACAGGTCGCCCGACCGCAACTGCACGTCCTCGTAGGGTTTGGTACGGGTCCGGGTGTTTCCGAACCGAAATACGCAGGAGTCGCCAATGCTGATGGACACCACAGGCGCACTGGACCGTTCGTCCTTGTCCTGATGCATCCCCATGGCCGCGCCATCGCCGTAGAAGTTCACCAGTGCAGCGTCCGGTGCGTAGCCGTCGGCCAGGCCGCTCAGGGAGGCGTCCTGGACCAACTCCGGTGCATATGCCTCTGAGACTGCCTTCTTGCCCAACCGAACCATCCAGTCGGGGAAATCGAGGACAGGGCGGCCATTGACGTCTGTTGCTTCCCGCGTGTACTTGTACGGCTGCCAGTGCCAGCCCAGGCATACGGTCTTGACGGACATCTGCTGGCCGCCCGGCAACGTGGCCGCACGCAGCGGCACCGGACCCTGTGTCCACTCCCCAAACCGGGCCACGATCCAGCGCTGTTGCTCATCGGTGAGCCAACCGGGAACGTGCACTGCGCCGGGTGCGACCAGACGCGGGCCGGAGTGGCTCCCCTGCGGTTGGACGAGCTCGACCGGGAACAGGGCGTCCTCGGTCATGCCGCGGCCTCCAAGGTCAGGAGAGTTCGTTTCGCTTCCGTGCCGCCGAGATACCCTCCGTAGGTTCCATCGGTCCGGACCACCCGGTGACATGGCACGATGACCGGCAGAGGGTTGGTGGCGCAGGCTGTGCCCACCGCCCGGACTGCGTTGGGGCTGCCCGCTGCCCTGGCCACCTGCGAGTAGCTCTCCGTGGTTCCATAGGCAATGTGCGGCAGATGATGGAGGACGTCCAGGCGGAAGCCGCGCGAGAGGCTGAAATCCAAGGGGAGGTTGAACGTCCGGCGCTGGCCGCTGAAGTATTCATCGAGTTGGCGGGCGGCTTCGTCCAGCAGCCCGGGGGCCTCAAGGATTCGTGGGCTGACGGTGTTGGAAAGCTGTTGAAGTACTGACGCGTGGTCTTCGAGTTGGAAAGCTACCCGGAGCATGCCCCGTGCAGTAGCGGCCAAGAGGAGCCTTCCGACCGGTGACTCCACCACCCGGTAGGCGATATCCAGGGAGTGGTCTTCCCACGCCGCACGGGCCAAGCGGGCACGAAGGGCTACCAGTGAAGCTTCCAGCCCGGAGTCCAAGGACTTCAACATGGTGCCCACATCGCCGGGTTCCTGTTCCACGGAGGTCATCCGGGTACTCCTCTCAAAGCAGTCGGCAATAGAACGGTGGGTGAAGGCCGGCCGAGCGCAGCCCGGAGAGCTTTGACGCCGTCCGCTGCTGCCCGGCGGGCAGCGTCCGGAGTTACGCCCACAAGGGCCGCAACATCCTTGTAAGGAAGCCCGACAAGATAGTGGTAGGCGATCGCCTGACGTTGCTTCGGCGGCAGCTGACCGACGGCGTCGAGTAGTTCCACCTGCCCCTCATCCGGCACACCCAGGCTCGAGGGCACATCGGGCGTTTGCTGTACCGGCACCGGCCTCCGAACCGACGCGCGCAGGATGTCGATGCATTTCCGATGGGCAATGGTCACAAGCCATGCCTCCGTATTGGCATCTGCCGGCAGGTCTCCATAGGCCTTCAGTGCTGACAGGAAAGTCTCGGACCAAGCATCCTCGCCGTCGTGAATGCCAACAATGGCCCGGCACACGCGCAGGACCGTGGCGCCGTGTTCCTGCACCACGGTTTCGAACGGTCTCTTTGGGGGTGCCGGGGGAATTGGTCCCATCAGAAGAGCTTGCTCTCTTTGACAGCCGCAGGCTCCTCCAATTCCAAAAGGAATCTCTTATTGTCCAAGCCGCCCGCGTAACCAGTGAGGCGGCCCGTGCTTCCCACCACGCGGTGGCACGGAACAATGATGCTGAGCGGATTGCGTCCCACTGCGGAGCCCACCGCCTGGGCAAGGTGGGGATCGCCGAGTTCGGTTGCCAGTTGCCCGTAGGTGACCGTTTCCCCGTAGGGGATCAACTGCAGGCGATGCCAGACTTTTTCCTGGAGCTGGTTTCCCCGCACTTTGAAGGGCACCTCGAAGTGTGTTCGGTTCCCGCCCAAGTACTCGGCCAATTCGGCTTCCGCCCGTGAGAAAACGGGATCCCCGCCAGCGGCCAATGAGCCGAAGTAATCCGCAGGCGGCAGGTGCCAATGGCCCTCGTAGAAAATGCCCGTGAGGAACTGCCCGCTGGCAGTCAGCGTCAACTGCCCCAGCGGGGAGTCCATGGTGGTGTGCCTGGTGCTCATACCCTGTAGACGTTCACGGGCAGGAAAACGTGAGGTGGGACTTTCCCGGCGGCGTCAGGACCGCCAGCGAGTGGTCATCAGAAAGCCCACGATTGCGATGCCGAAGCCGGCCACGATGTTCCACGAAGCCCAGTCCCGTACCGGGAACTGACCTTCGGTGATGTAGAACGTGATGATCCACAGCAGGCCGAGGATCATCAGGCCGAACATCACCGGCTTGAACCACACGGGGTTCGGCTTGTACTGCTGCGCTGCGGAAGTCTGCTGCTCCTGACGGGCAGGCCGCTTGCGGGGCTTGGACTCGGGCACGGATCCTCCTTGGCTGATGCAACTAAACCCGTAACGGCATGCCTTGGTATCCTGCAGGAAGGAAAATTCCAGCGGTCAACGGCCACGCGGCATTCCGGGGTGGTACTAGCTGTCAAGTCTAGCCGCAACCAAGGGGCCGCCCGCGCCGCCCGCGCCCCCTGAAACGAGGAGATCCCGTGGCGCACCAGCAGTCGTCAACCACTGCTGTAGCGCCCCCTGCCCAGGACCTGCGAAAGAGACCACCGCGCCGGAAGACCGGACCGATGGACGTTATCCGCAAGATCATCCAAATTCTGGGCGAGCTCCTGATCACCGCAGGAATCGTCCTGCTTCTCTTCGTTGCCTGGGAGCTGTGGTGGACCAACGTCGAGGCAGACGCCAAGCAGTCAGAGGCGGTAAAGAGCTTCGCCCAGGAACTCTCCGGTCCCGTGGAGCCGGCGCCCGCCCCTGCTGACTACGGCCCTCCGGTGGTTTCAGCAGCCCCGGGGTACGGTCAAACAATCGGCATCATGTACATCCCGCGCTTCGGTCCGGGTTACACGCGCCCCATCATCGAGGGAACCGGTTCCGATGTTTTGGACACGCTGGGCCTGGGTCACTACGGAAGCACCAGTATGCCCGGTGCTGTGGGGAACTTTGCGGTGGCAGGCCACCGCCAGACCCACGGAGCCGTCCTGGACAGCATCCACACCCTGGTGCCCGGGGACAAGGTCTACGTCCAGACCAAGGAGGGCTACTACACCTACGTGTTCCGCAATAACCAGATCGTCCTCCCGAGCCAAACCGACGTGCTGCTGCCCGTGCCCACCCAGCCGAAGGCCACTCCCACGGAAAGCTTCCTGACCATGACCAGCTGCAATCCCCGCTTCGGGTCCCAGGAACGGATTATTGCCTACTCCATCCTGGACAGTTGGCAGCCCTCCTCAGCCGGCCCGCCGTCGGAAATTGCCGCTCAAGTAGCCCAGGCCCAAGGAAAGGGGTAACCGGTGTACGCATGGATATTCCGCAATCTTCCGGGCCCCTTGTGGGTCCGGATCCTGACATCAGTGGTACTCGTGGCGGTAGCCGTGATCCTGATGATCGAGTTCCTGTTCCCCTGGGTTTCCCAGTTCACCACCTTGACCGACTCAACGATTGGTTCAGTGCAGCAGCCATGAGCACAGCAAAAATCCTGGTCGTGGATAACTACGACAGCTTCGTTTACACCCTTGTTGGATACCTTCAGGAGCTCGGGGCCGAGACAACGGTCGTCCGGAACGACGACGTAACCCTTGCCGAAGCGAAGGAGCTCGCCGCAGCGCGCGACGGCGTCCTGATCTCACCGGGCCCGGGCACGCCGGCGGAAGCCGGCGTGTGCATCGACCTCATCAAGTGGTGCGGCGAGAATGGCAAGCCCATGTTCGGCGTGTGCCTCGGCCATCAGGCACTTGCGGAAGCATACGGCGGAGTCGTCACGCACGCCCCGGAGCTTATGCACGGCAAGACGTCACCGGTCCGGCACGACGGCAAGAGCGTCTTCGCGGGCCTGCCCTCCCCCGTCACCGCAACGCGCTACCATTCGCTTGCCGCGGTGCGTGATTCCATTCCCGACGTCCTGGAGATCACTGCCGAGACCACCAACGGTGTAGTGATGGGCCTGCAGCACAAGACGGCACCTCTGTGCGGAGTCCAGTTCCACCCGGAATCCGTGCTCACCGAGGGCGGCTACCAGATGCTCGGCAACTGGCTCGAGTCCCTGGGAATGCACGGCGCAGCCGAACGCGCGGCCAAACTGAGCCCGCTGATCCAGCACTAGGAAGCCGCTCTGCTGAGGGCTGGAGGCATCCTCTGCGTGCTGCTCCTTCGTCGCTTTGACGCAGGCTGCCGGATGCCCCCAGCCCTCAGGCATGCCTGAAACTAGTCCTTCTTGGTGGGAGTCGGCTTCGGCTTGTCCGTTTCCGTGGGTTTGGGGGTCGGTGTCGGCTCCGGGGCGGGCGCCTTGGCCAGCGTTACCGTGATGGTCTTCCCCTGTTCCACTTCGGTGTTGGCGGCATCGCTCTGGGCCGTTACCTTGCCCGGTTCAACCTGTGTATTCTCCTGTTCGACGACGGCCATCAGCAGGCCGTTTTCCTTCAGGAGAGCCTCCGCCTCGGCTTGGGTGAGGCCTGCGAGCTGGGGCATCAGGACGCGTCCGGAAGACACCTGCAGCTCAACGTTGGAGCCGGCTGCAATGGGTGCGCCCGGAGCCGGTCCTGTGGTGATCACCAGGCCGAAGGGCACCGTGGGGCTGTGCGTCCGGACGGTGGAAATGGCGCCGGTAATGCCCAGGCGCTTCAGGTAGTCGCGGGCATCGGGTTCTGTCCGCCCGGCTATGTCCTTGGGGATGGTGACCGAGCTGGGCCCGCTGGATATGTTGAGCACCACTTCGGCGTTCTGTTCCAGCATTGCCCCCGCATCCGGGGACGTGCCTATTGCCATGTCCTTCGCCACGGTGTCGCTCGCTACCCGCGTGGTCTTGGGAACCAACTTGGCACCATACAGCTCTTGGAGAGCCTGTGATTCGGACATATTGGCCACCGCAGGTACGGCAACTTTGGCAGGTGCCGGCGGCGCCGCGTTCACCACGCTGTAGATCCAGAACCCGGCCCCGGCGAGGACCAGGATGGTGAAGATTGCCAAGGTTGCCGCCCAGGCACGACGGCGGGACTTCTGCCGCGCGGTACGCTCGCGTTCCGGCGGGAGGCCAAGAGGAAGGTCGTCATCCGCCTGCCTGAGGGCATAGCCCTGTGGCTCCGCGTAGTCGGCGTGCTCGGGATCGTCATTGATCTGGTCGACGTTGAGGAATCCGACGGCGGTGGCGCTGAGCAGCTGTGTGGAGGGATTGTCGTCGTCCACGAGGTCGTTGGGGTCCGTGGGTGCCTCGCTGGCCGGAACGGCAGGTACGGGGACGCCGTTGCTGGCCGCCCTCAAGGCACGGCGGAAGGCAGCGGCATCCTGGAACCGGTCGTCGCGGTTTTTCTGCAGGGCCTTGGCCAGGACGGAGTCCAATGCCTCGGACACGTCGGGGTTGTGGATGCTGGCCTTGTCCGGGGTTTCCCGAACATGCTGGTACGCGACGGAGACGGGACTGTCACCAACGAACGGCGGCCTGCCGGTCAACAATTCGTAGAGCAGGCAGCCGGCCGAGTAGAGGTCGCTCCGCGCATCGACTGTTTCGCCGCGGGCCTGCTCCGGGGAAAGGTACTGGGCAGTGCCCACAACGGCCTGGGTTTGGGTCATGGTCGCGGAAGAATCAGCCATTGCCCTGGCGATGCCGAAGTCCATGACCTTGACCTCGCCCGTATCGGCGCAGACCATCACGTTGGCAGGCTTGATGTCGCGGTGGACGATCCCCGCTCTGTGGCTGTATTCCAAGGCCGACAGGACTCCCAAGGTGTAGCCGATGGAGCCCTCGACCGTCAGTTCCTTGGCCTTGATCATGTCCCGCAGGGTGCGTCCTGCCACGAATTCCATGACGATGTAGGGAACCCGCACGTCCTCGCCGGGTCCGCCCGGGATGGAGTATTCACCTGTATCGAAGATGGCCACAATGGAGGCGTGGTTCAGGGCAGCGACTGCCTGGGCTTCGCGCTTGAACCTGGCCTGGAACTGGGGGTCCCGGGCGAGGTCGGCGCGCAGTACCTTCACCGCTATGGTCCGTCCCAGCAGGGTGTCCGTCCCGCGGTAGACATCAGCCATCCCGCCACGACCGATCAGCTCACCCAGCTCATAGCGGCCGTTGAGGATGCGTTGCTCAGACACAGATGTGCCCTCCTCCCGGTGTGCAGGACCCTGCCGTGACGATGTCATCAAGGACTACTTAGTTGCTCGGGCGGCCGCTGGGGCTGCCGCTGGAGGTTGACGGACTGGTGGGCACAACGGACCGGGAGAGGAAGTACGTGACGGTGGAGCCTTCCTCAACTTCGGTTCCGACGGCAGGTGATGACCTGACGAAGGTGTTCGGTGCCTGGCCGACGGCACCGTTGACGGGATCTCCCGGAATCCAGCGGAGGCCGGCGCCTTCGAGGGTGGCCCGCACCTGCGCCTCACTGGCACCCGGAGCGATGTTCGGAACCTGGACGGTGGCGGGCTTCTCGGGTCCCTTGGAGTACTTGACGGTGATGGTGGTGCCGGGGTCAACAGGACCGCTCGGGTTCACCTCAACAACAATCCCGACGGCGGCGGTGTCGTCGAAGACCTCCTGGCCGTTGACGCCAAGGCCGAGGCCCCGAAGAGCCGCGCTGGCCGTTTCAAACGGCTGGCCCAGGTACTCTTCCGGAATGACGTTGACCTTCTGGGGTGTGGTCTGGGTCGGCGAGGGCGCCTGGGAGGTTTGCGTGGGTGTGGGCGTTGCCGAAGTTGACGACGGCGTCGACGTCCGGCTGGGGCTGGACGATGTGGATTCACTCGGAGAAGGGCTCGGTGAAAAGAACCCGGACTGTGAAATCAGGAATCCAACCAAGGCGAAGAGAACCAGCAGGATCAAAGCCACCAAAGGCCAGGTCCAGGGACTGCGTTTCTTGCGGTCGGGCTCAGCGTCGTCGTAATTGTCGTCGTCGCTGTAGATCACTTCTTCGTCATTGAGCTGACGCTCTGCCTCCAACGCATTGGCCCGGGCCAAGGCGTTGTCCGATGACGCTGCGGAAGCGCCTGCGGCGCCTGCAGCAGCCCCGGCGGCAGCTGCGCCGACCACCGGAAGTGCGGAAGTCGCCGTCGTCGATTGCTCTTTTCCGAATGGTGAGGCGACGACGCCGGTGGGTGCCGTGGCGGTGTTGACGGGTGCGGTGAGGGGACCGGTTGAGTCCTCGAAGAGGAGCATGCCGGGCACCGCGGCGTGGGCGGTGGCGATGTCTCCGTTACGGATCGCTTCCGCGGCTTCGGCCAGTTTGATGGCGTTGGCGGGACGGTTCTTGGGGTCCTTGGCCAGCATGGACATCAAGAGTGCGCGCACGGGCGTCGGCAGCGTCTCCGGAAGCGGCGGTGGAGCGTCGTTGACCTGTGCAAGGGCGATCGCAATCTGGGATTCGCCGGAGAACGGCCGGTGCCCGGTGAGGCACTCGTAACCGATGACGCCCAGGGAGTAAATATCCGAGGAACCCGTGGCGGTCTGCCCCGTGGCCTGCTCCGGAGCCAGATACTGGGCGGTGCCCATGACCTGTCCGGTCTGCGTCAGCGGCACTTGGTCGGCCAAGCGTGCGATGCCGAAGTCCGTGACCTTGACCCGGTTGTCCGGGGTGATCAGGAGGTTGCCCGGCTTGATGTCGCGGTGCACCAGGCCTTGTGCGTGTGCCACCGCCAGGGCGCGTGCCGTCTGGGAAATGATGGAAAGCGTCATGTCCGGAGACAGCACCTGCTCGCGCTCCAGGATGGCGCTCAGCGGGTGGCCGGGGACGAGTTCCATGACCAGGTACGCCGAACCGGCCTCCTCGCCGTAATCGAAGACGTTGGCGATGCCGATGTGGTTGAGGAGCGCGGTGTGCCGTGCTTCAGCGCGGAAACGCTGGAGGAACCCGGGGTCGCCCGTGTATTCCTCCTTGAGCACCTTAATGGCAACGATCCGGCCCAGAATCTGGTCCTTGGCCTTCCAGACCTCGCCCATGCCGCCAATCGCAATGCGACTGGTCAGCTGGAACCTGCCGCCGAGTGTGATTCCCGAAGTAGGCCTCACTTATTCAACACCGCCTCAAAAATCTTCTTTGCGTTCGGACTGGTTAGCTTTGAGCCGCTGAGCACATCCACACCTTCCATGACGATGGTGACGGCCACTTGCGGGTCGTTCGCCGGGGCAAACCCGGTGAACCATGAATTGTTCAGGCCTGAATCACCGAGTTCGGCGGTGCCGGTCTTACCGGCCACCTTGACTCCCGGGACGGACGCGCCGTTGGCGATGCCGTTGTCCACGGCGCTGGTCATCCATTCGGTGATCTGGCTGGCGATGGGTTCAGTGGTGCTCTTGCGGAGGGTTTCGGGGTTGGTTTCACTGATGACGCGAAGGTCCGGCGCCCTGACGGTCTTCACCAGGCTGGGCTTCATCTGCGTTCCGCCGTTGGCGATGGCCGCAGTCATGAGGTTGATCTGCAACGGCGTAGCCTTCACGTCGCGCTGTCCCACCGAGGACTGGGCAAGCTGGGCCTGGTCAAGGTCCTTGGGGAAGACGCTCGGGGCCATCTGGAGCTTGAGCTGATCGCCGAAGTTGTCACCAAATCCGAACTTCTCAGCCTGCTCCCTGATGGCATCCTGGCCGAGGTCCAGGGCGATGCTGGCAAAAGGCGTGTTGCAGGACTGCTCAAGGGCGAAAGAGAACGACGCCGTCTCCCGGACGTTGCAGTTACCGCCGGCATAGTTGGGGAGGCTTGCGCTGGACCCCGGAAGCGGAAGGCTGGCCGGATTCGGCAGTTCGCTGTCCTTGTTGTACTTGCCCGAGTTCAGCGCTGCTGCGGTGTCGACGAGCTTGAAGACCGATCCCGGCGACAGCAGGTTGCCCGTGGGGCCGCTGACGTTCTGGTTCAGGTTGATGCCGGGAATCTGGTTCAGCTCGGTGTAGTTGGCCTGTGCTGCCTTGGTGTCATGAGTGGCGATGAGGTTGGGATCGTAGGAAGGCTTGGACACCATCGCCAGGATCGCTCCGGTCTTGGGGTTCGTCACCACAATGGACCCGCGCTGGCCGTCAGGGATGAGGTCGTATGCGAGCTTTTGGATGTCCGGATCAAGGGTCAACTCAACGGACGCGCCCTTGGGCTCGTTGCCAAGGAACATTTGGCTGACGCGGTCCAGGAAGAGCTGGTCCGAGTTGCCGGCCAAGGTGTCGCCCATTGACTGTTCCAGGCCGGTGGAGCCAAATCCCTTGGAGAAGTACCCGGTGATACCGGCATAGAGTTCCGGCTCCGTGTACTTCCGCTGGAAGGCACAGGATTCCGTCCCTGGCACCGACTCGGCAATGGGCTTCCCGTCCACGATGATGGCGCCGCGGTCGTTGCAGAAGGACGCCAGGATGGCACGCTGGTTCCACGGGTTGGCGTTGAGCTCGTCAGCGCCGATGACCTGCACGTAGCTGATGGCACCGAAGATCAGCGCGAACATGGCGACGGCAGCCATCCATGAACTCCTAATAGCCTGGTTCATTGCTGCTTCACCGCCTCTGTTGGTGCGCTGGGTGTCTGTCCGGTGGCCGGCCTGCGTGCGGCCGGAGTGCTGCTGGTTGCTGGAGGTTTAGTGACCATGGGGGTGGTATCCACAGGGCCACGCGCCGTGTTGGAGATCATCAGCAGCAGGCCGACAATGATCCAGTTGGCCAGCAGCGAGGATCCGCCGGCGGCAAGGAACGGCGTGGTGAGGCCCGTGAGCGGAATGAGCCGGGTAACGCCGCCGATCACCACGAAGCACTGCAGGGCGATGGCGAACGACAGTCCGCAGGCCAACAGCTTTCCGAAGGCATCCCTGGTTCCGAGGGCAGCGCGGAAACCGCGCGTGAACAGCAGGAGATAAAGCATCACCACGGCAAACAAGCCGATGAGTCCCAGTTCTTCGCCAATCAGCGCAACGATCATGTCGCTGTTGGCAAAGGGGACCAGGTCCGGCCTGCCTTGGCCGAGGCCGGTGCCCACCAGGCCGCCGTCGGCCATGCCGAACAGGCCCTGCACGATCTGGCCGCTGCCGCCGGGAGAACGTCCGAAGACTTCCGGGGTGAAGGCATTGATCCAGCTGTCGATGCGGAAAGCTACGTGGGCGAAGATCCGCGAGGCGATGAAGCCGCCGCCGAGTATGAGGGTGACACCAATGACCACCCATGAGATTCGGCTCGTGGCCACGTAGATCATCACGATGAACAAGCCGAAGAAGAGGATGGAGGAGCCAAGATCGCGCTGGAAGACCAGGACGCCGATGCTCACCAGCCACGCGGTGATCATGGGGCCAAGATCCTTGAAACGCGGGAACTGCATGGGGCCGATCTTCCGGCCGGCCAACAGGATGAGGTCGCGGTTGGAGGATAGATACCCTGCGAAGAATATAGCGAGGGTGATCTTTGCGATTTCGCCCGGCTGGAAGGTCATGGGCCCTACCCGGATCCACACCCTTGCACCAAGGATTTCTCCGGCGGAGATGCCGGGAATCAGGGGAAGGAGCAGCAGGAACGCGCTCACTGCCAATGAAATGTAGGTGAAGCGACGCAGGATCCGGTGGTCTTTGAGGAACCAGATCACCGCGATAGCGACCGCCATGGCGATCAGGGTCCATCGGAGCTGGTTGTTTCCCGTGTCGTCGCCGGGGGCATCCATGCGGTGGATGAGGGCCAGGCCCAAACCGTTGAGTGCAACGACAATTGGAAGTATTACTGGGTCGGCATATTTAGCCCGGAGCCTCAGGACCACGTGGAAGGCGAAGGCAGCTACAGCCAGAAGACTCGACTGGAACCAAAAGTCGTTGTCCAGGCCGGATTCAGAGTTGATGCTGACCAGGGCGCTGGCACCGATACCCACCGCCAAAGCCAGGACGATGAGAACCAGCTCAACGTTCCGGCGGGGCTTGGGGGTGATGTCTGTTTGGCTCATTTTGCCGCCTCACATGGAGTCGGGACGGGCGAGGGCGTTGGGGTGGCAATTGCTGCCGTGCTGGGGACAGGGACGCTTGCAGTCGGCGAAGGCGTGGCCGTGGCAGAAGGAGAAGGACTGGGGCAGTTGGCCGAGGCGCTGCCGAAGTTCTTCAAGTTCTCCACGATGCGCTGGGCATCGTCCAGATCGCCCGCAGGTACGGTCTGGCGCACGCTCTGCTGGCCGTACTCGGGCAGCGAGTCAACGCGCAGGTCCGTGACGGCTTCAAGGCGGGAGAGCTGGATGGGTCCCAAACGTTGGGAAATGCCATTGAAGATGGCCACGCGCTGGTCGAACTCCCCCACGTAGTAGCGGGTTTGGGTCCAGGCGTATCCCAGCCAAAGACCCACCACAACGCCCAGGACTACCACCGCAGCGACGGCCGGGATGAGCCAGCGGAAGCGGCGACGGGGCGGTTCCGGCAGTTCCAGGCGGTCCTGCTCCGCTTTGTGGGTCAGGACGGTTGCTGCCCGACGGGCTACCGTACGGCCAGCGACAGTTGGAATGGAGCCGGTCTCGGCCGCAGTAGCAGCTGCGCCCACGAGCAGGTGCGGGCGGCTGGCCAGTTCCTCCCGAAGGACTTCGGCCGAAAGGTGCTCGCCGAGATTGGGGTCGGTGGTGGCAGGAGGTTCCTTGGAGTCCTCTGTGGCTTCCGCGGTTTCCGTAGCATCGGGCTTCGTTGAGGGGCTGGTCCGGTCAGGCTGCTCTTCTGCCGACCCCGGAGTCCCCGAACTGAAGGAGGAACCGGCACCGGCGGTCTTCGCGACGGAAGGCTCTTTTTCCTGCTTCTTGGAAGCCGCGGACTCCTCGGCGTCCTCCGCCGATTTGCTGGCTGTAACGGCGTCCGGTTCGTCCCGCGGGGTGGCCCCGGCGGCCGGGACGATGTCCACGGCGGCCGTTGCGACGTCGTCGTCCGTTTCTTCCGCGATCTCGAGCATCACCACGGTGACGTTGTCCGGTGCTCCGGCCTCGAGAGTGAGGTCAACGAGGGTTTCCACGCATTCGCGGAGGTCCTTGATCTCCCGGACCATCCGCTCAACGACGTGGCCGGCCACGTAGTTCAGGCCGTCGGAGCAGAGCAGCCAGCGCTCACCGGGCTCGACGTCGAGGACATCAAGGTCCAGTTCGGGGCTGGCATCGACGTCACCGAGGACGCGCATGAGCACGTTCTTGTGCGGGTGGGTTTCCGCTTCTTCCGGGCGCAGCCTGCCTTCGTCAATGAGGCGCTGAACGAACGTGTGGTCGATGCTGATTTGTTCGAACTTCTTATTGCGGAGCCGGTACGCGCGGGAGTCGCCGATGTGCGCAAAGTGCAGCTTGCGTCCCTCGAGGAGGAGCGCAGTGACCGTCGTGCCCATGCCTGACAGTTTGGGATTCTGGTGCACCAGCTCGGACAACAGCGAGTTGGCGGTCTGGATCTCGTCCGCGAGGACGGTATCGGCGCCGTCCTGGTAATCGTCGTGGTCCAGGTGGATCATGTCCAGCACCGTAGACGCAGAGGCGACGTCGCCTCCCGCGTGACCGCCCATGCCATCGGCAACCACGGCAAGATGACGCCCCACGTAGGCGGAGTCGTCATTTTTGGAGCGGATCCGTCCGACGTCGGAACGCGCGGCGTAACGCATGATGAGGGGGCGCTCCGCCGGTGTTTCGTTGCCTTCGGTGGTCTCGGTAGAGGCCATGGACTACGGCCTCAATTCAATGACCGTCTTGCCGATTCGCACGGGGACGCCAAGCTCCACCGGCAATGCGCGGGTGAGCTGCTGATCGGCCAGGTATGTGCCATTGGTGGAGCCGAGGTCCTCAATGAACCAGCGGCTGCCCTGCGGGAACAAGCGCGCGTGGCGGCCTGAGGCGTAATCGTCTTCGAGGACCAGGGTGGCTTCCTGGGCGCGGCCAAGCAGGATGGGGCTGGCAGCGAGCGGGACCGTGGTGCCCTTCAACGGGCCCTCGGTGACTACGAGGTTGCGGGCGTGCTGGATGGCCGGCGGCGGTGAAGCTGCCAGCTCGGGGTGCTTACGGACCTCGCGGGCTGTAGGAGCGCCGGTCACGGCTTTGCGGCCGATCTGGAAGTCCCGCCGCATGGTGGACACAATGCTGAAGATCAGGACCCAGAGCAGCAGGAGGAAACCGAAGCGAAGAGCCGTGATTGTCAGTTCGCTGATGTCGTTCACGCGTTGCCACCCGGGTTCTGGGGGAGAAGGCGGAAAATAATCTTGGTACGTCCCATCGTGATGGTTGAGCCGTCAGTGAGTTCCACGCTGCCGTCCACTTTGTGCCCGTTGACATAGCTGCCGTTGGTGGACCCAAGGTCGACGGCCCAAGTGGTGCCGTTTTGGGTGCGGACCTCAAGGTGCTTCCGGGAAACACCGGTGTCGTCCACCAGGATGTCCGCTTCAGAAGAGCGGCCCAGTATTACGGACTGGGCGTTGAGGGAATAACGCTGGCCACCGATGTCCAAGACAGGCTGGAGGCGGGTTGGCTGACGCACGGGAGCGGCGGGGACATTCGGCCGGGGAGCCTGCTGGGCACCTCCGGATTTTTCTGTCCTTGAGGCGATTTCAAAATGGCCGGCACGTTCTTCTTCATTGCGGCGGAAGGAGATCCTTACCGGTCCCTGAAGCGTGTAGCCCTGGCTGCGAACGTGTTGGATGACTACATCGCACAGCTCTTCGGCAAGGGGAGTGCCCCACTCCTGCGCCCTGGCGAAGTCGTCATTGCTGAGGAGGACATCGAAGACGTTGGGGGCGAGTGTCCTGCCGGCGGCAATGGTGATGGACTGGTTGTCCAGCTCCCGCCGCAATTTGCTGGCAATTTCCACCGGCTCAACACGCGCCCGCGACCCCGTGGAGAAGACGTTGCGGACAGCCTTTTCAATGCCCCGCTCGACTTTGTCCAGCAAGCCCATGGTCCTTCTCCTTTCCTGATCGCGGCACCCGTTGTGCCTGGTTTGCAGACTGTAGGCGCACACAGCAAAGTGAGCGCCAAACGGCCCTTCTCTTTCCCGATACTACTTGGAGTGACTGGGAATGGCCTTAATCCACAACGCCGTGCGGCCCGGAAAAGTTCACTCCTTGCCTGTGCTGGCGGGGGAGGAAGGGATCTGATTTTCCTCTCTGTAAAAGCCGTTGAAGCCCGTGTTTGGTGGCTGAACCCGGGGTGCTGATCATCCTTCCGGGCTGCCCGCGATGGCCGATTGGTGTTTTTCCCACGGTGTCCGTTATGCTTGATCTCGCTGCTTTTGAAGGAAGCGAAGCCGGAATGCCGATGAGCTTGTGGAAAAAGAAGTTGCGCGCGAGTGGCGGAACGGCAGACGCGCTGGCTTCAGGTGCCAGTATCCGAAAGGGTGTGGGGGTTCAAATCCCCCCTCGCGCACGCAATCAGAAAGAGCCCCGGTCTTTGGACCGGGGCTCTTTTGTTGTGCGCCCACCTTTGTCCTGTGCGCACCCAACTCGGTAGCAGTTAAGCGCGTTCTGGGCGGTCTAAACGCGCTTAAATGCGACCTAGTTGGGTGGGGTGGGGCGGGAGGTTAGCCGCGCGCCGAAGTCCTGAGCCGGCGTCGTGAGTTGCTCAGGTGCATGCGCATGGCTGCCGCGGCAGCGGCCGGGTCCGACTCCGCGATGGCCGCATAGATGGAGGCGTGCTCGTGCACCACGTGGGCGAAGTGTTCGGGGGAGTCAGGTTCGTCGCTTGAGACCAGGCGGCGGCGCGGCATGGTGATCATGGTCTGCCCCAGCGCGTCGATGCAGTCCATGTAAAAGGGATTGCCGGACGCCGCCGCGACCGCACGGTGGAACTCGTAGTCGGCCTTCATGGCTTGGGCCGGATGGCCGGAACCGGCAGTGAACTGCTCGAGGGCCCCGTGTACGGCCTTGAGTTGGCGGTCCGTGCGGTGTTGCGCAGCGAGGGCGGCGGCTTCAGTTTCGACGCCGATGCGGAAGTCGAGCATCTGGAGCCGGTCTTCGAGGCTGGACACGGCACGGGCGCCCGGGGCTTGGGCGGGCGCGTCGGCAGGCGGGGTCAGCGCGAAGCTGCCCCGCCCCCGTTCGGTTTCCACGAGTCCCTCGGCCTGCAATCGCGTCAAGGCAGAGCGGACGACGGTTCTGCTCACCCCGAATTCGCTGATGAGCGTATTTTCGCTGGGAAGCTTCTCACCTGGCTGGATGACGCCGTCGACGATGCGGTTGCGAAGATCGGCGGCGAGGTCCGCGGTCAGGTTCCGGCTCATGGCTTCAAGATTACGCGCCGAACTCCACGGACTCGGTGGTCCAGGCACGCGCCTGCCCGCTGAGTGTCACGCCCAAGCCGGGGCGATCCGGGACGATCATGCGGCCGTCCTTCGTCTCCAGCCGTTCCTCGAAGAGCGGATCGAGCCAGTCGAAGTGCTCCACCCACGGCTCGGCGGGATAGGCGGCTGCGAGGTGGAGGTGGACTTCCATTGCGAAGTGCGGCGCCAGGCCCAGGCCGCGCTCATCCGCGAGGGTCGCCAGGCGCAGGAACTGCGTGATGCCGCCGACGCGCGGTGCGTCCGGTTGGATGATGTCGCAGCCGTTGGCGTTGATGAGGCCCTTGTGTTCGGCCACCGAGGCAAGCATTTCGCCGGTGGCGATGGGCGTGTCCAGGACCTGGGCAAGGTGGGCGTGGCCCTCGAAGTCGTACGCGTCCAGGGGTTCTTCGATCCAGATGAGGTTGAATTCCTCCAGTTGGCGGCCCATGCGCAGGGCCGTGGCCCTGTCCCACTGTTGGTTGGCATCCACCATGAGTGGAACGTCCCAGCCGATGTGTTCGCGGACGCCGGCCACCCTGCGGAGGTCTTCCTTGGAGTCGGGCAGGCCGACCTTGATCTTGATGCCGCCGATGCCTTCCTCGATGGACTGGGTGGCACGGGCTTTGACCTCGTCCAACGTGGCGTTCAGGAAGCCGCCTGAGGTGTTGTAGGTCCGGACGGAATCGCGGTAGGAGCCGAGGAGCTTGGCCAAGGGGAGTCCGGCACGTTTGGCTTTGAGGTCGTACAGCGCAATGTCGACGGCGGCAAGCGCTTGGGTGGCGACGCCGGAACGGCCCACCGATGCGCCCGCCCAGAGGAGCTTGGCGTAGATTTTGCCAATGTCGTTAGGGTCCTCGCCGATCAGGCCCTGGGCAACTTCCTTGGCATGGGCGTACTGCGCGGGGCCGCCGGCCCGCTTCGAATAGCTGAAGCCAAGGCCGCTATGGCCCTGTTCCGTGGTGATTTCGGCGAAGAGGAAGACCACCTCTGTCATGGGCTTTTGCCGGCCTGTGAAGACCTTGGCGTCACTGATGGGCACCGCGAGGGGCAGCCGTGCAGTGGATAGTTTGACGTGGCGGACAAGGTCGACGGGGCTCATGGGGTCTCCTAAGTGACAAGTTGCTACTTAGGATACAAGTCGTGCACTTGTGTTACAAGAGTGCGACGACGTTTGGCTGCTTCCCGGGGTTTGGTCGCCACCACAGCGCCAACGGACGTCAGAACCAACACCACCGCCCACCAAGGGAAACCAGGATCCATCGCTTGGCTTGGCAGGGCTGTTCCGCCTGCAGTTGACGGTCCGTCGACGCGTTCACCACGCACAAGGAGCCTGTGGCTGTTGACTCCGGTGGGAGTACAGGTCACCAATGTCACGTAGTCCTTACCATCGACCTTCCGGAGGTCGTCCGTCTTTTCCGGCAAGACCGTGAGGATTTGGTCCACCTTGTAATACAAGGTTTCGCCCAGGACGCTGAGGGTGAAGGTATCGCCCACGCTCACCCTGTCCAGGTCATCGAAGAGCTTGGCGCTGACGAAACCTGAATGCGCTGTGATCACGCTGTGGCTGCCTGTACCCCCTACAGGCAAGCTGGAACCGACGAGGTGGCCCGCTCCCTTGGCCAAGGTCGCTTCATCCGTGTCATGGAAGATGGGGAGGTCAGTGTGGATGGACGGGATGCTGATACGAGCCATCATGCCGCCCGGGCCCACATCGAGCAGCTTGCGGTACGTCTCCGAATCTGCGCTGACGGGCGACCGGCCGCCGTCTTCGTTCAAGGTGTAAGGGTCACGCAGCGGGCCTGATGGGAGCTCTGCATTAAACTGCCGTGCTTCCTTCAACAGGCTCTCCTGCGCTGCAGGCGAAAGGCTCTCGACCGTTTCTACATAGCCACTGATTTCCGTGGCGTGGATGCGGTCTGAAAACCACGCTGCCGCGGTGGGGTACAGGAGCACACCAACGCCAATAATGGCGGCCAACACAACCACCAGACGCTGCCTGCTCCAGCGTCGGCGGCTGTGTTGTTGTGTGGGAGAAGATTCGGGCTGGGTCATGTTTCTCCTGGGACGTACTAATGGCAGCAAAGTGGGGAAGAACGGCGCTGGCTGTTCTTCCCCACTTTGTTCTGGATGGAGACGGGCTCCTGGGACTGCTAGTTGTTGCTCGCCTTGCGGGAGCGCGCGAACAGCAGGACAGCGCCGCCAAGGATCAGGGCGCCGGCAATGTAAAGGACGCTCGTTCCGGGGCCACCGGTGAACGGCAACTCAAAGCCCGAGTTGGACGGGACGTTCTTGACCTGCAGGTCGATTCCCACAGGCGTCGTTGTGGCATTGATCAGGAAGGAGATCGGTTCGGCGAGCAACTCGTATCCGGCAGGCGCCTTGGTTTCAACCAGGTAGTAGGTACGGAAGTTGGCATCGCCCTGTGCAACGGCAACGCCGTTGGCCCAATCGGAGTAACGCAGACCGGACACGGTCAGCGTTCCATCAGCAGCAACGGTGAACTCGGTCTCGCCGTTCAGGCTGATCGGGTTGGTGCCGGCCTCGGCGTCAGCCTGGTTGGTGTAGATGGAGAAGGAGGCTCCAGCCAGGGCTGCGCCGTTCTCGTCAACCTTCTCAAGGGTGATCTCACCCCACTTGGTAACAACCGGAGGCGTGACGATCGGGCCGCCGGGCTGGCCCGGGGTGGCGTTGACGCTGGCAGCGTTCGGGTAGACCAAAGCTTCGTTTTCGATCTCACCAATGGTGTTCACGGTGGTGCCAACAACCATCTTGACGCGGCTGTCTGTGTGGGCCTCCAAGACGTCCAGGCCGGCCGGAGTGAAGACTACGGAGACGGTGTTTGACGCAGAATCGAAGACCACCGTGTAGTCGACACCTTCGGTGAGGACCGTGCCGTCAACCAGGCTGAGAGTAGTGCTGACGTACGTCAGCTTGTCGTCGAGCTGGTCGACGATCTTGTAGCCGTCGATGACTTCCTCATTGGGGATGTCGCCGGTGATGGTGAAGTCGATCTGGTCGCCCAGCTTGACGTCGGGAACATCAGTGACGGTCTTTTCTGCTCCGCTGACCGAGTTCTTCGGGTAAACGTGGACGTCGTAGAGCCAGTTGTCCTGGTTGTCCGGGTCGGTCAAGGGAATGGATACCAGGAACGGTGCCGACGGCGTCACACCGGCGGGGTAGTTGGTCTCCGTGACGAGGTACAGGCCTACAGGGAGGTTGGTGAAGGCTGCAGTACCCTGGGTGTCGGTGGCCTGTGCCTGTCCCGCGCCGAGGCTGTATCCGGCGCCGGTGATGGACCCTGTGGGATCCGAGGGGGAGAAGACGCTGCTCAGGTTGTGTGCGGCGTCCCATCCGGCGTTGGAGGCGAGGTCGATGGTGTTGACCTGCTGGACTGTGAACTCAATGCCGCTCAGCGGTGTCAGGCCCGAGGTATCCACGGGAGTGCCGTTGTTGGGCAAGCCCGTCGGAGTGGCGGGGCGTTCGAACTTGTGAACAGTGATGGAGCCTGTCTGGTCCGGGTCCACCAAGGGGGCGGCGGTGGCCGGCGCGACCGAGAAGGTCATCGCCAGCACCGCCCCGGTAAGCGTTGCGGCGGCGGTCTTCAATAACCGCCGGGAGCTTGGGTTACTCACTCTTTTTCCTCTTTCTGTTTATTGATGGTGCAGATGCTCGGAAGTGAACATTCAGGGCCGGGCGGCCCAAGGGAAGGAACCGCCCGGTGGTTCTAGGTGATGGGTTGCTGCTTGCGCTTGCCCCGGTTGCCCGGCGTTGCCAGGACGACCGCAAATAGGAGGAGCGCTGAGCCGGCCATGGTGAACGGCCACCAGCCGATTCCTCCCGATTCCGGGAGCTTGAGCGCTGGAACGTCCTTGACCGTGAGCAGGAAGACGCCGTCTCCGTTGGCGTCAGTGGCCGTGACAACGCCTCCGCCGCTGCCCTGGCCCAAAGTCACGGAGCCGTCGGCGGCGATGGTGAACTGCACCGGTTCCGCGAGCAGGTTGAAGCCGACCGGGGCTGCGGTTTCTTCCAGCCAGTACACGCCAGGATGGATGCCCTCGAGCTGGAATTGTCCGGTCTGGCCTGTGATTGCCGCGACGGTGTAAGCGGTGTTGACCGCTCCGGGAGTTCCGCTGGCATCGTCGTGGATGGCCCAGCTTGACCCATCCATGGGAACCCAGGTGGACGCGGATGATTCGCCGATCTTTTCAATCAGGATCTTGGCCGGTGTCCGGTGGGTGGTGGTGCAATCGGCTCCAGGCGTTCCGGATCCGGTTGCGCACTGCTGCGGGGGAATCGCTGCGCTGCCGGTGACCGTGTTGATCAGCGTGGAGTTCCAGGCACCCTGGTTGACGGTGACGCTGTACTGCAAGGTTGCAGTCTTCCCGGCGGGAAGCGTGAAGGGCGCAGTGCTGAGCGTGGTGGACGGTGAAACCGGATTCGCCACAGGAGTCGGAGCGCCCGAACCGATGGTCAGGAGTGCAGAGCCATTCACGAAGGTGGCCTTGTTGAGGACCCCGGCGAGGTTGTCCGTTAGGACAATGCCGCTGATCTGTCCCACCACGCTCGTTGCGGTAACGGTGTAGGTGATGGTGTCGCCCGGGTTCACGAACTGCCCGGCGGCGGTCCCGCTGCCATTGACGGAGGCCGTTTTCTTGATCGTCCAGGCGGGGTCGGCGGGGACTTCGGCATCATCGCTGGCGGTCACTGGATTGCCGAGGGGCGGATTGCCGGTGACCATGGCGGTGTTCGTCAGCAGGCCGCTGGTGACATCCACGGCACTAATGACGTACGTAGCAGTGGCGGTCACGGTTTGGCCCGGGAGCAATATTCCAGGGAGGCCGGGCCAGGTGTAGGAGAGGGCGCTCATGGTGCCGGTGCCGGAGAACTGGGTCTCGTTGATGACGACTCCGGTCAGCGTGACGTTTCCTGTGTTCTGGGCGGTGAAGGAATACGTGGCTGTTTCCCCGGCAACCATGGTGCTCTTGTTCACGGACTTCACCAGCGAAATGGATGGGGCGGGAACGATTGCCGGGGAGATGGTGAAGGTATAGTCCTCAACTTCACCGGAATCGGAAGCTCCGATGGGGACCTGCGTTTGGGTGCTGTTGTACCCCACGCGGAAGCGAGCGTAGGTGTCTCCGGCCGTTACTGTCGACAGCCCGGTCCAGTTGAGCGTTGCTTGTGTTGCCCCCGCTGCGAAGGTTGCGCAGGCCCGTTCCGCCGGGTTGTCGAAGCGGCCGTTTTTGTTGAAGTCGATCCATCCGCAAACCGTGCCAGCTTTGCTGGCGCCGGTGATGGCAACCGTGGTGGAGTAACTGCTTGTTCCGGCCGTGAACGGTGCAAGGGTCACGCCGTCATCGTTTTGGTCCAGGGTGGCCGAGGCGCTGGCGTTGGGCGAGGAGGTGCCGTTGGCCACGAGTGCGTTGTCCTCGGTGACGTTCGGTCCCAGTGCGACGTCGGAGAGGATGGCCCGGGCAGCGTTGCTTTGGTCATACGACGCCGGTGCGTCACCGAAGTCCTGCGGCACTGTCATGGTAACGACGTAGTTATCCTGGTTGTGCACCTGCACGGAGACGTCGTTCTCTGTGTAGCCCGGCAGTGTTGAGCTCACCGGGACGAAGACGGCGGTGACATTGAAGGTCACGCTGGTCACAACGCCGTTGATGCGGACAGAACCACATCCCGCCGATGTCTGCGCGTCTACCGGATCCGGTGTGCCGCCCTGAACGCCGGAAGTGCAGGAGAATCCCGAGTTGTGGTTGGTGTTGGTGACCGAGTTCCCCGAAACGGCGAGGTTGCCGCCGGAAAGCTTGGTCAGGCTCAGGCCCGGCGTGGCAAGGTTGAGGACGGCGTGGTACTGCGACTGCGCGTCAACAGTGTTGTTGTCGTTCTCATCCCAATTGACATAGCCGCCCAGGCCGGCGATATTGAGCACGGGGTTCCGCACGGGCTGATTGAAGGACATGGTGAGAGTTCCCAAACCGCTGCACGTGCCGGATGCAGGGCAGTTGTTGGTGAGCTCGGACATGATTTCCACACCGGGCGTATTGTTCGCCATCCCCTGTTGGTAGTCGGAGGCAACGTAGCCGCGGCTGTCCATCCTGGCCCCGCCCACCACCCCGGTCAGCCCGCTCATGGTGTAGGTGGTGGTCAAATTGGATCCAGGCATGGTCAAGATCGCCTGCCCAGGGCTGACGGTGGCGTTGTTAATGGCTACTTGATAAGCCCGCGCAGGTGTCACGGCGCCCGGGATCGCGCTGGCGAGTATCCCCAGGAGGACCACCAACGTGGCGATAAAGGCTCTCGCCTTCTTTGATGTTGACTTAAACAACGTCTTCCCTTCAGCGTCTTTCCGGAATTGGCGCGGCCGCTGGATGTGGACGCACGCCAGGGGCCATGAGGCTGTCCGATGCGATCGGACCGGATATCGCTGTTAAAGGCGGCTGAAAGGGCGAATTGTGTTGCCGAAACGAATGTGACCTTAGTCACGCTTACCTCATGACCGGAGCTTGCAGCCCGGCATTGCAGAGAAGCCGTGGATTCAGGCTCCGGGGCGCGACAATATGGCCGCGCTCATGAGGGCGGCTTTTGAAGGGGTCCGGCTATTGCCGCAGGGCTCCAAGTCCGGCTATGAGTGCCTCCAGCCCGAGGCTGAAGGCGACGTTCGTGGGCATTGCGTGGCCCTCGGCGGCAAGCCGGTCCACTGCGGCGGTGAAGTTGGGTACCTGGTCCGCCAGGCTGCCGGCGTCGAAGATGTCCTCCGGCGCATTGACGTCGTAGGCCGCCCCGAATACGAAGGCCTCCAAGGCGACGATCGCAGAGATGATCCGCTCCTCGGGGAACCCGGCATCGCGGAATCCTGCCGTGACGGCCTCATACATGGCCAGCGTTTTGGGGGCGTTGGCAACGGGCAGGACGGCGATGACCGGGATGAGGGGCGTGTGCTTGGAAAAGACGTCCCGGTACGACCACGCCCATTTGCGGACGGCGACGTCCCAGGGTTCGGTGCCAAACGCCGATACATCCACCATGGCAGCCAGGTGATCCTCGAGAAGCAGCAGTACGTCGTCCTTGGAGGAAACGTGGTTATAGAGGGCGGAGGGCGCTACGCCCAGTGATTTGGCGAGGGCCGCCATGGTGAGTCCGTCGTAGCCCTTGGCGCTGATCAACTCGAGTGCCGCCGTCGTGATGCCGTTCTGGTCCAAAACCCGCGCTACGGGACGACCGGCGCGTCGCCGGGTTTTACCGGCGGGAGCGGCGCCGACAGTTGAAGGCGCGGCGTCGGGGGTGGGTGCGGGCATCGGAAGCCTTTCTGCTGCCATTGTCCCCAGCATTATTCCATTGCAGGTCTTCCCAGCAGCTGAAGCCGGCGCTACTATGAATATAAATGAATGGCATTCATTTATGGGCCAGCCACCACCCGGCGGCCACGGAAAGGACATCATGCAGAATCTTGAGCGCGACGTTGTGATCGTCGGTGCCGGTCCGTCAGGGTTGACGGCCGCGCGTGAACTGAAAAAGGCAGGACTTAGCGTTGCGGTACTCGAAGCCCGCGACCGCGTAGGTGGCCGCACATGGACCGACACCGTCGACGGAGCCATGCTGGAAATCGGCGGCCAGTGGGTTTCCCCGGACCAGACCGCACTCATGGCACTGCTCGAAGAGCTCGGTCTGGAGATGTACCCGCGCTACCGTGACGGAGAATCCGTCTACATCGGAGCGGACGGAAAGCGGGTCCAGTACACCGGCGACACTTTCCCGGTCAGCGAGACGACCAAAGCCGAGATGGACAAGCTGGTAAGGATCCTGGACGAACTCGCCGCGGAAATCGGTCCGACCGAACCCTGGGCCCATCCGAAGGCCCGTGAGCTGGACACCATCTCCTTCCACCACTGGCTCCGCCGGAACTCCCACGATGAGGAAGCCTGCAACAACATCGGCCTCTTCATTGCCGGTGGCATGCTCACCAAGCCCGCACATGCTTTCTCCGCCCTGCAGGCGGTGCTCATGGCCGCATCCGCCGGGTCCTTCACCCACCTGACGGATGAGGACTTCATCCTGGACAAGCGGGTAATCGGCGGCATGCAGCAGGTCTCCCTGTTGCAGGCGGCGGAACTGGGCGCCGACGTCGTTCTTAGCAGCCCGGTGCGCACCATCAATTGGGAAGAAAACCGTGCGACGGTCGAATCGGACCGGGCAACCGTCAACGCGCGCTACGTGATCATGGCCGTACCGCCGAACCTGTACTCCCGGGTTTCGTTCAACCCGCCGCTGCCGCGCCGCCAGCACCAGATGCACCAGCACCAGTCGCTGGGCCTGGTCATTAAGGTCCACGCTGTGTACAAGACGCCGTTCTGGCGCGAAGACGGATTGTCGGGGACCTGCTTCAGCGCCGGTGCCCTGGTCCAGGAGGTTTACGACAACACCAACCACGGCGACACCCGCGGCACCCTGGTCGGCTTTGTCTCCGACGAAAAGGCCGACGCAGTCTTCGAACTCAGCGCTGAAGATCGGAAGAAGGCCATCCTGGAGTCGATCGCCGGGTTCCTGGGAGAGAAGGCCCTGGCCCCCGAGGTCTACTACGAGTCCGACTGGGGGTCGGAAGAATGGACCCGTGGGGCGTACGCCTCCAGCTACGATCTGGGCGGCCTGCACCGCTACGGCAAGGACCAGCACGCCAACGTGGGCCCGATCTATTGGGCTTCATCCGACCTCGCGGCCGAGGGCTACCAGCACGTGGACGGCGCCGTGCGCATGGGCCAGGCAACCGCCGCGCGCATCGTGGAAGCGGACAAACTGGCGTCTGTTCTGACCTAACCGGCGCTGGGGGTGCCCGCCGTGCCGGCGGGTACCCCTGCCGCGCGTTCAGCGGCGGCAAGGGCATGGGCAAGGCGTTCGACGGCGGCACGGTAGTCGGTTCCGGCCGTCACCTTGCAGTGCTCGGCCTCCCGCATGGCTTGGGTAAGCGCGGCGGTTTCGGGCACCCGAACGTCGGACATTGCCGGGAAGTCAATGGCGAAAGCAGGGTCCAACTCGTAGGTGCGCCACTTGGTGAGGAGGGCCTGGTGCCAGGTGGCATCATCTGCGAAACCCGTACGACGGCGGGGCTCGGCAGCGCGGATACGCTCGACTTTGCGGATGGCCGCCAACGTTGCCGCCACCGTCGCGGCCGTGAGGGCAAGCATCACCAACCCGGCCGGTGCCCACTGCACGGCCGGAACCACAATCGCCGGTACCACCACAACGAGCCCGGCGAAGGCATCCCAAAAGATGGTGTCCGGCTCCGGCCCGCGGCCACGGGTCAGTTTTCGTTGCAGGACAATTGTGGTCGCCACGGTTGCAAGGACCAAAGCCAAGCCCCACATGACCATCATCGGAGCACCTCCCGGACGCAAAAGGCTGTGTTTTCAGTATGCGGTGCGCCGTGGAATTTGGGTACGGGTGCGGGGGCAATGACCCGAGTCCCGGGGCCGCCGTTCCTAGTGTCAGACCTGGCGCGTAGCCTTGGCCCATGAGACTGAAAATGTGCAGCATCCACGTCAAAGATCCCGCCACTGCCCACGCGTTCTACACCGGGACACTCGGCTTCGACACCCTCATGGCGATGCCCGAATACAACCTGTTCATCATCAAGAACCCCGGCGCTGATGACACCGCAACGGGCCTCCTGCTGGAACCCAGCGACAACCCGATCGGTGCCAACTACATGAATGCCGTGTACGACGCCGGGATGCCGGCTGTGGTGCTGGGGGTGCCCGACGTCCGGGCCGAGTACGAGCGTCTGTTGGCCGCTGGCGTGGTGTTCAAGGGCGAGCCTGCCGAGGATCCATCCGGTATCAGTGCAGTGTTCGACGACGGCTGCGGGAACTTCGTGCAGCTGCATCAGGACTAGTTGCACAGCAATGGCCGGGACGCTGGAGTCCCGGCCATTGCTTGGTGCTACGAGTTGCGCTTGGTTCCCTTGGGAGCTTCGCGTTTGGCGGCAGCGTTCTCCCGGGCTTCCTTGGTGGCCGCTTTCTTTCGCTTCTCTTCCTTGACGCGCAGCGTTTCGGCGCGCACGGCGGCGTGGGTTGCACGCTCGACTACCAGCCACTGAGGCGGGGACTGGAGCAGCTCGGCGATTTCCGCCGTCGTCAGCGGTTCGGTGATGCCGCCGCGGGTGAGGCCGCTGATGGAGACGTTGAGTTTCTGCGCAACAACCGGCCGCGGGTGCGGTCCGTTGCGGCGGAGTTCGGCAAGCCACTCGGGCGGGTTGGCCTGGAGTTCGGCGTATGCCTCGCGGGTGACGGGCGAGTCCTGGAACTCCTGGGGTGCAGCGGGCAGGTAGATGCCGAGTTTCTTGGCAGCTGTTGCCGGCTTCATGGTCTGGGAGTTCTTGGGAGTCATGCTTCAAGGGTATCTGGCCGGTACTGTGAGTGTGTGCCAGCCCCTGAAGAAGAGTCCCCCGAAACCAAAGAGCTCCGATTCGCCTATGTGGCGGGAGTGACACCGGGCAAGTGGATCCGGCGGTGGGAAGAGCGGATGCCGCACGTCCCGCTGCACTCGTTCATGTCCGACGACGAAACCCAGCTTTCGGTGCTGCGTGACGGTTCAGCGGATCTGAGCTTTGTTCGCCTGCCCGTGGACCGGGAAGGCCTGAACCTCATTCCCCTGTATGAGGAGCAGCAAGCGGTAGTGGCGCCGAAAGGCCACGAAATCTCGGTGTTCGAGGAGGTCGCGCTGGAGGACCTTTCAGAGGAGAACTTCCTCGACGTCGCTGAGATGGGCGGGCCGGAGATGGCCCTCCAGGTGGTGGCGTCAGGGGTCGGCTTGGTGATCCTTCCCATGCCCGTGGCCAGGCACTTGAACAACAAGCAAACGGTGAGTCGACGGCTCTCCGGAGCTCCGGGCACGCAGATCGGTCTCGCCTGGCTTGCGGGTACTGACAGTGAAGAGGTCGAGGAGTTCATTGGCATCGTGAGGGGCCGGACGGCGCAAAGCTCGCGGCAGCCGTCGGCGCAGAAGGAAAAGCCCAAGAAAGCTCCCAAGCCCGATCGTCGCGGGTCTTCGGCCGGGAAGAAACCGGCCGTTGCGCAGCGCTACGCACCCAATCCGGATAAGGGCCGGGGCAGGGGTTCACGCAAGAAGGGGAAGCGCTGATCTACTGGCCGTGGACTGATGCCTGCTGCTGTTCCGAGCGGTTGAGGTAGGCAAGCAGGAGATCGCCGGCTTTTTCCAGGTCGCCGTGCTCCAGGGCTGAACAGATTTTCTCGTTTTCCTCGAGCCAGTCGCTGTAGAAATTCGCGTCGACTGTTGCCTTGTGGAAGTACAGCCGCATCTCTGCGAGCACCTGCTTCATGATCGCGTTCAGGCGGGCGCTTTCGGCCAGGGCCACGATCGCTCCGTGGAAATGCTGGTTGGCGCTTCCCAGGCCGTCGTTGTCATTCGCAGCTGCCGCGCGCTTTCCCTCTTCGACGGCGGCCCTGACGGCAGCTATGCGCTCGGGTGAACCGCCCGCACGGATTGAACTGACTTCGATCGCGCGGCGGACTGTGTAAACGTCATGGATGTCCCCAGGCTCCAGCGTCGCCACATAAACCCCACGGTTGGGCTGCCGGATGAGCAGGCGTTCACTGGCCAGTTCGGCGAAGGCCTCACGGACAGTGTTGCGGGAGACGCCGAGGTCTTCGGCAACGGTTGCCTCGGTCAGTTTCGCTCCCGGAACCAGGAAGCCCTCAGCCAATTGGTAGCGGAGTTCTTCGGCCACGCGCTCCGCGACGGACGGTACCCGCATCCGGACCCGTGCGCGGGCACTGTCCAGGCCGGGGTGCTCATTCGTTTGCTGCTCTGCTCCGGCCATAGACCAAAATTACACGATTGCCGAAAATTAGGATCGCTGGATTGTTGAACAATCCGGCGATCTGGTGCATTCTTGATGTAACGCACATCACGAGGCAGGGATCACAGCATGGCAATCATTGACCTGAACAGCGACGTCGGAGAAGCCTTCGGACGCTGGACGCTTGGTGACGATGAAGCCATCTTCCGGTCCGTCTCCAGTGCCAACGTTGCGTGTGGATTCCACGCCGGTGACCCCGGCGTCATTCGCGCCACGTGCGAGAAGGCGGTGGAGGCCGGCGTCGTCATCGGCGCCCACGTGGGCTACCGCGACCTTGCAGGTTTCGGCCGCCGTTTCCTGGACATCGACCCCAAGGAACTCGCGGACGACGTCGTGTACCAGATCGGTGCGCTGCAGGCGCTGGCCGCTGTCTCAGGCGGTCGCGTTGAATACGTGAAGCCGCATGGCGGGCTTTACAACACGATCGTGAAGCACACGGCGCAGGCCCGCGCCGTAGTGGAGGCCGTCAAGTCGGTGGACCCCAACCTGCCGATACTCGGCCTGCCGGGATCGGAGGTCCTGCGCCTGGCCGAGGAAGCCGGACTGCGCGCCGTCTCTGAAGCTTTCGCCGACCGCGCTTACAACCCGGACGGCACGCTGGTTTCCCGCTCGCAACCCGGCGCAGTGCTGCATGATCCCGTAGAGGTGGCCGAACACGTCCTGCGTATGGCCACCGAACAATCCGTACGGACCATTGATGGTTCCGTCCTCACCATCCGCGCAGAGAGCATCTGCGTCCATGGAGACTCACCCGGGGCCGTTGCCATGGCCACTGAAGTGAAGTCCGCACTGATCGACGCCGGTGTCAGCATCGGCTCGTTCCTCTAGCCATCAAGCCCCTCTTCATCCCCTCCGGAGGAAACCATGACCAGCACCAACAAGGCAGCCAAGGCCGTGACAAGGAAGCCACCGGCCGGCGCCCTCAAGGCGTACGTCGCCAGCCTCACCGGCACGTCGCTCGAGTACTACGACTTTGCGATCTACTCGGTAGCGTCCGCACTCGTGTTCCCCAAGATCTTCTTCCCGGCAGGGGATGAGTTCGTTGCACTGCTCCTGTCCTTCTCGGCCTTTGCCGTGGGCTATCTGGCACGCCCCATCGGCGGCGTCGTCTTCGGGCGCCTGGGGGACAAGGTCGGGCGTAAATACGTCCTGGTCTTCACCCTGGTGCTGATCGGCATCGCGACTGTCCTGATCGGCGCCCTGCCGGATTACTCCGTGATCGGCGTGGCCGCACCGACTATTCTGGTGCTCCTCCGCCTGGCCCAGGGCATCGGCGTCGGTGGTGAGTGGGGCGGCGCCGTGTTGCTTTCCAGCGAATTCGGTGACCCGAACAAGCGCGGATTCTGGTCCTCCGCCGCCCAGATCGGTCCGCCGGCCGGTAACCTCCTGGCCAACGGCGTGCTTGCCGTCCTGGCCGCAACGTTGAGCAACGAGGCATTCCTGTCCTGGGGCTGGCGCGTAGCCTTCCTGGCGTCGGCGCTTCTGGTGGCCTTCGGCCTGATTATCCGCCTCAAGCTGGAAGAAACCCCTGTCTTCAAGGCAATCCAGGCCCACGGTGAGCGTCCCAAGGCTCCCATCAAGGAAGTCTTCACCACCGAGCCCAAGGCCTTGGTCTCCGCAGCGCTTTCCCGCGTATGCCCGGACGTTCTGTATGCGCTCTTCACCGTCTTCGTGGCTGTTTACGCAACCAAAGAACTGGGCATGACCACCGGCAACGTCCTCGCCGCCATTCTCATCGGTTCTGCGTTCCAGTTGTTCCTCATCCCGCTTGCCGGGGCAGTGACCGACCGCATCAACCGTCGATTGGTCTACGGCGTGACGGCCGCAGCTACCGCCGTTTTCATTCCGCTTTTCTTCCTGATGATCCAAGGCAAGTCGGTAGTGATGCTGACTATCGGCGTCGTGATCGGCCTGGCACTCCACGCCTTCATGTACGGTCCGCAGGCCGCCTTCATCACCGAACAGTTCCCCGCCCGCCTGCGCTATGCCGGCAGCTCCCTGGCCTACACGCTGGCCGGGGTCGTCGGTGGAGCCGTCGCACCGCTCATCTTCACGGCCCTGTACGGGGCAGCGTCCGGCGGCTGGTGGCTGATTGCCGGTTACCTCCTGCTGACAGCCATCGTCACGATCGTCGGCATGCTCCTGGGCCGTGATCCCAAGCCGGAAGAGGAAGCCCGCCTCCTGGAGGGTTCGCACGCCTAATCGGCTGCGAAGCACATGATGGATACCGTGATGGAAACCGTAACCAGCAAGAAGGTCCGCGCCGTGAGGCCGGTAGGCACGCGCGCCGTGCTCGCGGAGTTGGACGGCCTTGCCGAGGTACTGGCCTTGCAGGACCTGCTCAACAGGAAGCCGCTTCCCGGCCAAGTGGACGTGCTGGCAGCTGCGGAAACGGTCATGGTGGTTGGCGAGTCAGCCTCCGCGACACGGGCCATCGGCGCCCGGCTCCTGCAGCTCGAACTGACAGCTCCGGACGTCACCGACTCCGGGTTGGTAGTGATCGAGACGGTGTACGACGGCGAGGACCTGGCTGACGTCGCGGAACTCACCGGCCTGAGCGTGGACGGTGTGGTGGCTGCGCACACAGGCCAGACCTGGACGGTCGCCTTCGCCGGGTTCGCGCCTGGATTCGGCTACATGGTGGGCGAGAACAATGCCTTGACGGTTCCCCGACGGGCCACCCCCCGGACGGCTGTTCCGGCCGGGTCAGTGGCCCTCGGCGGGGAGTACTCCGCCGTCTATCCCCGCCGTTCCCCGGGTGGGTGGCAACTGATCGGCCGCACGGGAGCCCGCATGTGGGATCTGGAACGTCCCAAGCCCGCCTTGGTGCGCCCGGGCGACCGTGTGCAGTACCGGGCTGTCCGGGAAGTTGTCACCGCCTCGGCCCATGAGCCCGAATCGGATTCGGAGCACCACACTGAATCCGGTCTGCGCATCGTCAGCCCGGGAGTCCAAAGCCTCATCGAGGACCTGGGCCGCAGAGGCCATGGCCCTCTGGGAGTTTCGGCTGCGGGAGCCCTGGACCGCGCTTCCATCCGTCGCGCCAATCGCCTGGTAGGCAACGCGTCGACGGCAGCCGCCATTGAGTCAGTGGGCGGTGGACTTTCCATCGAGGCCATCGGCGATCAGGTGATTGCGGTGACCGGTGCGCCGACGACGCTCAGCGTCCAGTCGCCGTCGTGGGTTGACTCAGTGAATCACGACGGCGGTCCACAGCCAGGCGCGACGCGAACCGTCGGCATGGCCGCACCGTTCGCACTGCTCGATGGTGAAGTCCTCAGCCTTGGAGTGCCTGAATCCGGATTCCGGAACTACGTGGCGATCCGTGGCGGCATAGATGTTCCGGCGGTCCTGGGCAGCCGCTCTGCTGACACGATGTCCGGAATCGGGCCGGCGCCTTTGACGGTCGGCAAGGAACTGCGGGCCGGCAGTGACACTGTTTCCACCGCGGTGGGCAGTCCCGAACTGCAGCCTGACTTTCCAGGTGCGGAGACCGTGACCGTGCTGGATGTGGTGCCCGGACCCCGCGCAGATTGGTTCGACCAGTCGGCCCTGGACTCGCTGGCAAGCCAGGATTGGGTGGTCACGCCGCAGTCCAACCGTGTGGGAATGCGCTTGGACGGGCAGCCCTTGGTGCGAACCCGCGACGGCGAACTCCCCAGCGAAGGGACCATGGCCGGAGCGCTCCAAATACCTCCCGCAGGCCTGCCTGTGCTGTTCCTCGCGGATCATCCCATTACGGGCGGCTACCCGGTGATCGGCGTAGTGCGCGACGAGCACCTTGACCGCGCCGCCCAAGTCCCGGTCGGCGGGAAAATCCGTTTCCGGCTGGTCCCGGATTCACCAGACTTCCAAACCCCGGAGAAGTGAGTTTTTAATGCGTAAGGTCCTGATTGCCAACCGCGGCGAAATCGCCGTCCGCGTGGCCCGAGCCTGTGACGATGCAGGCATCTCTTCCGTCGCCGTCTATGCGGCCATTGACGCCGACGCGATGCACGTCGCCCTTGCTGATGAGGCGTACAGCTTGGGCGGGAACAGCCCGGCCGACACCTACCTCAACATCGGCAAACTGCTGGATGTGGCCGCCAAGTCGGGAGCGGACGCCGTCCATCCCGGCTACGGCTTCCTGTCCGAGAATGCCGACTTCGCGCAGGCGGTCATCGATGCGGGACTTGAATGGGTGGGACCCTCGCCGGAGTCCATCCGCCAGCTTGGCAACAAGATCACGGCCAGGGAGATCGCCGTCCGGGCCGGTGCGCCCCTGGTTGCGGGAAGCGATGGCCCGGTGGCTTCGGCTGCCGAGGCCCGTGCCTTTGCCGAAGCGCATGGCCTGCCGATCGCCATCAAGGCTGCTTTTGGTGGTGGCGGTCGCGGACTGAAGGTGGTCCGTGAGCTGGCCGAGGTCGAGGAAGCGTTCGACTCTGCCGTCCGTGAAGCCGTGGTGGCGTTCGGTCGCGGCGAATGCTTTGTGGAGCAGTATCTCGACCGGCCGCGGCACGTGGAGGCGCAGATCATCGCCGACAAGCACGGGAACGTGGTTGTGGCGGGAACCCGGGATTGTTCGTTGCAGCGCCGGCACCAGAAGCTGGTTGAAGAGGCACCCGCTCCGTACCTGAGCGGAGAACAGCGGCACCAAATCTACGAGGCCTCAAAGGCGATCGTCCGCGAGGCCGGGTATTACGGCGCCGGAACCGTGGAGTTCCTGGTGTCCGCAGGAGGCGCTGTGGCCTTCCTCGAAGTAAACACCCGGCTGCAAGTGGAGCACCCTGTCACCGAGGAGACCGCCGGTGTGGACCTTGTCCAGGAACAGTTCCGTATTGCTTCAGGCTTGCCGCTAAGCATCACTGAGGACCCTTCCGCCCGTGGCCATTCCTTCGAGTTCCGCATCAACGCCGAAGACGTGGGCCGGGGATTCCTCCCGTCGCCGGGTACCGTCGCGTCCCTTGAAATTCCGGCCGGGCCGGGCATCCGGTGGGACTCGGGCGTGCGCGCAGGGTCAGTTGTGGCTCCGCAGTTCGATTCCCTCCTGGCCAAGTTGATCGTCACGGGTGCTGACCGCCAGCAAGCCCTGCGCCGGGCTCGCCGTGCCCTCGCGGAACTGAAGATCGTGGGTCTCCCTACCGTTGTGCCGTTCCACCGGGCAGTCCTTGAAGCCGAAGACTTTGTTGCAGCGGATGCCCTGCGCGTCCACACCCGTTGGATTGAGACCGACTTCGCGGACCGGATTCCCAACGATCCGGATTACTCCGTGGTTGCCTTCAACGGTGAGCGTCGGACCATCACCGTGGATGTTGACGGAAAGCGACTCGCTGTGGGCCTCCCGGCAGACCTTCTTGAGGGCTGGGCCCGTTCCGGACAGGGTCTGCCTCCGGTATCGGGACTGGCCGATACGCCGGGTTCTGTCACCGGGGAAGCACCCGCCGGGTCTGCACTGGTAGCTGCGATGTCCGGCACAGTGGTCAAGTGGTTGGCCGAACCCGGTGACGAAGTAGCCGAGGGCGATCCCCTGGTGGTGCTGGAAGCCATGAAGATGGAGACCCAGGTCTCCGCACACCGGGCAGGCACACTCACCGAAGTCCTCTCGGCTCCGGGTGGAGTAGTCGCCACGGGTGCGGTCCTGGCTCACATCGAGTAGTTCGTTCCCGCGGTTGGCTACTTGCCTGCGGGAGCGGCCACGCCCAGCACGCTGTCCAAGAGGCCATTCCGGAACTTGCCCTGAGGGTCATTGGCCTCCACCAGGGCGCGGAAGTCCTCGAACCTCGGGTACAGCGCAGCGAAGTCGTAAAGCGACGGCGTGAAGAGCTTGCCCCAGTGGGGGCGGGAACCGAACGGCTGCAAGCTGCGTTCGAGCTCGGGAAGGAAAGCTTCGACGTCGTCCTGGAGCGGCTTCCACGTGAAGTGCAGGGCAACGCTTTGCTGTTGGTAGAAGGGGCTGAGCCAGAACTCGTCCGCCGCAATGGTACGGATTTCGGAAACAAAGAGGAGCGGAGCAAGCTTGTCCGCCAGGGCACGAACGGCCTGGAGGGCCGCAGGGGCGTCCGTCAACGGGAGGATGAACTCGCTTTGCAGTTCTTCCCCGTTGCTTGGCGTGAACTCGTGGCGGAAGTGGGGCAAGCGGTCCAGCCATTTGCCGGGCTCGTCCAGCTGGATGGTGCAGTTCTCCGCGGACATTCCCGGCAGGGGATGAAGCGCGGCCGGGGCAGCCGTGGCGCCAAAAAGATCAGGCAGCGCAGTTTCGGTTCCCAGCGCCTTCAACCAAACCTGCGGGATCGAGTCTCCGGTGTAGTCGGTGAAGAAGCTGACGCTGTAGGCGCTTGATGCGATGGTTTCGAAATCCGTCAGTGCCCGGTCCCAAGGCAGCCCCGTGAGCACGCGCTGCCGCATCCCGAAGCTCGGGCGGACTGCCAACTCAAGGCCCGTGACGATTCCCATCGCCCCCAGCCCGACTACTGTTGCAGCGAATTCAGGGTCATCCCGGGTGAGCGTCACCAGTTCGCCGGAAGCTCGGACCACGTCCAAACTCACCACCGCTTCAGCCAGGGACGGGTTCTTGACGCCGCTGCCGTGCGTGCCCGTCTGGATAGCTCCGGCTACTGAGATGTGGGGCAGGGAGGCAAGGTTGTGGATGGCATAGCCCTGCTCTTCAATCGCCCGGCACAGGGCGCCGTAGCTGATGCCGCCGCTCACCTTGACCGTCTTCCGGTCCTCGGAAAGCGTGATCTCCTGGGGGAGCGCATCCAGCAGAATATGGGTGCCACTGGTATCGGCCACCGTGTTGAACGAATGCCGGGACCCAAGTGCCTTGACCCGCGAGGCATTGGCCACGAGCTCTTGGACCTCGCTTACCGAAGACGGGCGGTGCACGGCTGCGGACGAGTACTGGAGGTTTCCGGCCCAGTTCTTCATGGTTTGATCTTCCTCTGCTTTAGCGAACTCACTCCGTCGATTGTTTGCGCTCACAAAGGTGCCGTCAAGGGGAGTCCATTCCGGTGGGACGGCCCCCTCGGCTCCCAAGTGGGTCGCATTTGTGCGCGTTTACAGGGGTCAGAACGCGCTCAGCTGCGACTTAGTTGGGCGGGACTAGCCGTTGAGCTTGCCTGCCATACGCTCGCGCATCCGGATGCTCGCCTCGTTGAGGCCGATGAACTCCACCTCGCGACCATGGTTCCGGTACTTTTCGGTGACGGAATCCAGCACGGCAATGGTGGACGCGTCCCACAAATGCGAGTTGTGCAGATCGATCACCACGCGATCTATGCCTTCTGCCGAATCTTTTGCGTAGTCGAACTGGGTGTACAGGTCATTGGATGAGGCGAAGAAGAGTTCACCGTCCACTGTGTAGGTCGCAACAGTCCCGCCGTTGAGCTCCAGTTCCGTCCGCTCCACCGTGGCGAAGTGGGCCACCCGCCGGGCGAACAGCACCATGGCGGTCAAGACGCCGACGCCGACACCCACTGCCAGGTTATGGGTGGCCACAACGGCAGCAACAGTGAGGAGCATGACGGCGGTCTCAGACTTGGGCAGGCGCCTCAAGGTGGATGGGCGGATGGAGTGCCAGTCGAAGGTAATCAGCGAAACGAAGATCATCACGGCCACGAGCGCGGCCATGGGAATCATCCCCACGACGTCGCCAAGGACCACCACCAGGACCAGCAGGAAGACGCCGGCCAGGAACGTGGACAGCCGTGTCCTGGCGCCGGATCCCTTCACGTTGATCATGGTCTGCCCAATGACGGCGCAACCACCCAGGCCACCCAGGAAGCCCGTTACGATGTTCGCTGCTCCCTGCCCCCAGGAGACCCGGGTCTTGTTGGACCGCGTATCAGTGATGTCATCAACCAGCTTGGCCGTCATGAGCGACTCAAGCAGGCCGACCAGCGCCATGGACAAGGAGAACGGCGCGATGATTTGGAAGGTCTCCATGGTCAAGGGCACGTTAGGCAGGAAGAACCCGGGCAGGCTGTCCGGCAACTCGCCCTTGTCGCTCACGGTGGGAACATCAATATGTCCGAGGGCCGTGACCAGCGTAATGAGGACAATGGCCACCAAGGGTGCGGGCACTGCCGTTGTCAGCCGTGGCAGGCCGAACACGATCAACAACCCGACGGCGACGATCGGATAGACCATCCAAGGCACCCCGAAGAGTTCGGGCATCTGGGACATGAACACCAGGATGGCCAAGGCGTTGACGAAGCCGATCATCACGGATCGCGGGATGAACCGCATGAGCCGCGTGACGCCCAGGGCAGCGAGAATGATCTGGAAGACCCCCGCCAGGATGATGGTGGCAATCAGATAGTCGAGGCCGTGTTCCTTCATGACCGGTGCAATGACCAGTGCAACGGCGCCGGTCGCAGCCGAGATCATGGCCGGGCGTCCACCGACGATTGCCGTGACCACGCCCATGGTGAAGGACGCGAACAACCCGATTCGAGGGTCCACCCCGGCGATCACCGAGAACGCAATTGCTTCCGGAATGAGCGCCAATGCCACGACCAACCCGGCCAAGGATTCGGTCAAGAGACGGCGGGGCGAGCGGAAAGTCGCCCGCAGGGACATGAGTTGCTCCGGAGTCATGAGTCCTTAAAGTGCAGTCTGGCGGTAGCGCTCAATCTGCTTAAGACGCCGCAGGAGGCTGTCGCGCCGCGGGTGCGGAACGACGTCGGGCGCCTCAGCGGTGAGATCAATGTGTTCGGTCCCGTACTGCCACAGCAGAAGGTCGTCCAAGAGGCGGTCCGGGCCGGGGGAGTAGCGGTGGTCCAAGGCCTTGCGGACCTCGGTAATCCGGTTGGCGCTGAGCAGCCCGGCGAGTTCCACGGTCTTGGTGAGTCCGTGGGCTGCAAGGAGTTCGGCGGCCCATCCCCAGTCGTCATCTACTTTACGGTCTACGTGCGGCAGCAGGGTACGCCAGACGTCACGTACACGGTTGGGAGTGAGCGGCGAGGCACCCTCGCCTTCGAGGTCCCAGTAGCCACGAACTTCCTCATACCGCTCGTGGAGATCTGCGAACGCGGTCTCCACGGTTTCCAGCATGGCGGCCGTGGCGGTGAATTGACGGTCGAAGTGCGGGGTCCAGGCCCGGGGGTCCTCCGCCTTGAAGCGGATGTCGTGTTCGATCTCGCTCCACGCATGGGCGAACACCGTGCGGATCTGGCATTCGAAGAAGTAGCTGCCGTTGGCGGGCAGATCCGGATTGAAGACCTGCTGGTACTCCTTCACGGTCTCGTTCTGGATGGTCCGCAAAATGAGGTGCCTGCTGGAATAGCCGTACGTTCCGGACTCGATGGAGCCGATGTCCTTTTCCCGGTCCCCGCGGCAATCGAAGAGCTGGCGTTGGCGCTTGATGATGTTGGCTACCGCGGCGTTCTCTGCGGGCAGTTTGGTGATGACCCGGATGCCGACCATGTCATTCAGCGTCCGGAACGGGTCCGGGAACTTGAGCACGCGGGGGCCACCCGGCTCCAGGGGTTCCTCCGTCCGGGAGATCTTCTCGCGGAACGAATCGACGGTCTTGGTGCGGCCGGTAACGAACAACGGCGTCACCTCGGCGTCGTTGAGCAAGTCCCTAAGGGTCAGCAAAACGTCACGGGTAACACGCTTAAGTGCAGGGCGCACCCGCTCGTAAAGTTGGACGTTGGCCTCCACCGCTTTGCGCTGATTGAGGTCCAAGCTGTCCCAGTTGCTTGCCATGGTTCCAGCTTACGGTGCGGCCCTGACAGCGAAGCCGGACGCCCCGCCGTCGAACTGCTGCTAGCCAAACCGGCGGCCGCTCGCGATAGGCTCGATACAAAGGAGGGCGCAATGTTGCGGCACAAGTACAGCTACGGCCAACACCCCAGTCAGTGGGGCGAACTCTTCATACCTGAACCACACAACGGAAACCACCGGGGCCCGGCGGCCGTGGCGGGAGGTGTCGCCGTCGTGATCCATGGCGGCTATTGGCGCTCCCAGTACGGCGCAGAGCTGGGTGAACCTCTTGCCCGCGACCTCGCGGCCCATGGCATCACCGCCTGGAACCTTGAATACCGGAGGGCCGGGAACGGCGGCGGCTGGCCGCATACCTTCGAAGACATCCTTGCCGGCATCGACTATCTGGCACAGATCGCCGGCAACCATGACCTCCAGCTCGGCAAGGTGGTGGCACTGGGCCACTCCGCCGGCGGGCACCTTGCGGTATGGGCCGCCGGCCGTGGCCGGTTGTCCTCCATCGGAACGCCCGACGCCGATCGGCAGCTGGAGCGCGGACCGGAAGAAGAAGCCGTGCACCTGACCGGCGTCGTGAGCCAGTCCGGTCTCCTGAACCTTGCAGCGGCCGAACGCCTGAACCTCAGCAACGGCGCGGTCTGCAACCTGATGGGCGGAGATTCGGCAAGATACCCCAAACGGCATAAATACGCAGACCCCATGACGTCCCTCCCGATCGACGTTCCCGTATATGCCGTTCACGCCATGAATGATGAGGATGTTCCGGCGAGCCAGTCCGAGGCCTACGTCGCAGCAAGCAACGCATCCGGTGGCTCGGCACAACTCCTGAGGGTTCCGGGGGACCACTTCGACCTCATCGACCCGAAGGCCGTGGCCTACAAGAAGTGCCGCGAACTGGTCCAGCGCCTGCTCTCCTGACCGCTGGTTCAGCCCAACGTCCTCTGGCAGAGTTGTCCCATGCTGACTGTTATTGGCGAGGCCCTTGTTGACGTCGTCCAGCGTTCCAGCGGGATAGAGGCCCACGTTGGCGGCAGCCCGCTCAACGTTGCCGTGGGCCTGGCCCGGCTGGATCATCCCGTCCAATTCCTGGGCCGGTACGGAAAGGACGCTTACGGGGACTCCGTGGGCGCCCACCTGCGGTCCAGTTCAGTCATGGTTCCGCTCCCGCCCGATGACAAGCCCACCAGCGTGGCCACCGCCCTGGTGGACGACGACGGCGCCGCCACCTACACGTTCGACCTCGCCTGGGACGTCCCCGGACTCATCGGGCGGCTGCCCCTCATGCTGCAAGGTGCCACTTTGCTGCACACGGGATCCATCGCCGCTTTCCTGGAACCCGGGGCCGGGGAAGTGCTGGCCGCCGTCGAGTTCGCCCACCCACGATGCACCGTCAGCTTCGACCCCAATTGCCGCCCCAGCATCATCACTGACAGGGAATATGCCCGCCGGAAGGCCGAACGATTCGTGAGCCTCGCGGACGTGGTCAAGGCATCGGACGAAGACCTTGAATGGCTCTACCCGGGCGAAGATGTCTTGGACTCGGCCCGTCGCTGGATGGCATTGGGCGGCCATGAGGGGCCCGCCATGGTGGTGGTGACGCGCGGAGCACGGGGCCCCTGGGGGATCACGCGTGCAGGCGAAACCCAGCTTCCGGCACCGCTGGTAGATGTGGTGGACACGGTGGGTGCCGGTGACTCGTTCATGGCCGGTCTGTTGTCAGCCATTGTGGACCGCGGGTTGGACGGCGCCCAGAACCGCGATGAACTCCGCGCCATGCCGGCTGAAACCCTCGCCGCCATCATGGACCACGCGGCGAGGGCTGCGGCCGTCACCGTTTCACGCGCCGGAGCCAATCCGCCGTCGAGGGCTGAACTGAACCACGCCTAGAACTCAGACGGCGCCGTGTCCTTCGGCGACTTCTTCTCCCGCCTTGACCGGTCCCGGGGGTGTGCCGTCACCGAAGGGACGCCCGCCGAGGGACTCCCGGCCGTGCGGAGTCAACCATCCGGACAAGTCCGGCCCCGCCGGGACGATCTGCGTCGGGTTGATGTCCTCGTGGACGATGTAATAGTGCTGCTTGATCTGCACGAAGTCGATGGTGTCCCCGAACCCGGGCGTCTGGAACAGGTCCCGTGCGTAGGCCCACAATGCCGGCATCTCGGTGAGCTTGTTCCGGTTGCACTTGAAGTGGCCGTGGTAGACAGCGTCGAACCTTGCCAGGGTGGTGAAGAGGCGGACGTCGGCCTCCGTGATGGTGTCTCCCACAAGGTAGCGCTGCTGGGAAAGGCGTTGTTCCAACCAGTCCATCGCCGTCCATAGCCGTTGGTAGGCGGCTTCATATGCTTCCTGGGACCCCGCGAAACCACAGCGGTAGACGCCGTTGTTGATTTCGGTAAAGACCCGCTTGTTGACCTCGTCGATTTCCTGCCGCAGGTGCTCGGGGTACAGCTTGGGAGCTCCGGGGCGGTGGAATTCCGTCCACTCGGTGGAGAAGTCCAGGGTGATCTGCGGAAAGTTGTTGGTGACTACGGCGCCGCTGGGAATGTCCACAAGCGCGGGGACCGTGATGCCCCGCGGGTAGTCCGGGAAACGACGGAAGAAAGCTTCCTGCAAACGTTCGATTCCCAGCACCGGGTCCTTGCCGTCGGGGTCGAGATCGAACGTCCAGGAACGGGCGTCATGAGTCGGGCCGGGCTGGCCGAGGCTGATGGCATCCTCAAGGCCCAGGAGCCTGCGCACGATGACTGTGCGGTTGGCCCACGGGCACGCCCTGGCAGCGATGAGGCGGTACCGCCCGGCTTCCACGGGCCAGCCGGGTTCGCCGTTTGGTCCCTGCGTGCCGTCCCGGGTGATGCGGTCCTCGATGTAGTTGGTGTCCCGGTTGAACTCGCCGCCGGTGACGTATGCGCCTTTTGTGCTGTACTCCTGGGTCGTTTTCTCACTCATGGACCCACACTATGTTGTGCTTCTCTCCGCAGGCGAGGGCCGGGGGAAACGCCGGGGCTACCCACGTAGACTGGCATGATGCGGCTCGTAGCAAGTGATATTGACGGCACCATCCTCGGTCACGACGGAAAAATCAGCGCCAGGACCATCAGGGCCTTCCAGGCCTGCCGCGACGCCGGGGTGGAACTCGTTTTTGTCACCGGCCGCCCGCCGCGCTGGCTGTACCCGTTAGAGGAGCAGCTCGGCCACAGCGGAGTCGTCATTTGTTCCAACGGCGCCGTTGTTTGGGACCCTGCTGCCGGGAAGCCCATCTCGTCGACGGCGCTGGACATCACCGCTGTCTTTGAAGCGCGGCGAATCATCAAGTCGATCAGGCCTGACGCTCTGTTCGGGGCGGAGACCCTCCACGGCTTCCACCTTGAACCCGGCTTTATCGAAAACGAAACCAGCGAGCTGCTCGGGGAATTCACTCCCGCCCCCTTGGATCGGACACTGACGGCCGCTGACGCAGTGGTGAAGTTCCTGGCCATCACCCGGGAAGGCACCCCGGACGAGTTCCTCGCGGAAGTGGGACCCGCCGTCGCGCACCTGGTGGCTACTACGCACTCTGCGCCCCGGACCGCTTTGCTGGAGATGTCCGTGCCAGGCATCAACAAAGCCGTGACGCTCGCAAAGTATGCCGAGTCGCTGGGCATTGAAGCGGCTGACGTCGTGGCTTTCGGGGATATGCCCAACGACATCGAGATGCTGCGTTGGGCCGGCCACGGTTATGCCATGGCCAGCGGACATCCGGAGGCGATCCTCGCTGCCGGGCAGCAGGCTCCGCATTTCGACGACGACGGTGTGGCCCAGATACTCGAAGCGAAGTTGGCCGGGGAGAAGGTCTAAGCCCTCAAGGGTGCCGCACGCCCTCACCGGCGAGGATTGCCCGGTAGCCCTCCTTGTAGCTCGGGTAGGTGAAGGTAAAGCCGGTAGACAGGAGCCGCTGGTTCGAACAGCGTTTGTCTCCTGGGCCGTCGTCGGAGGCAGGCCTTGCCGGAGGTTCCGGAAACTGCAGTTCCTTGGCGAGGAAGCGCAAAACGTCGCCCAGTTCAGCCGATTCGTTGTCCACGCCCACGTAGACCGCATCCGGCTCCTGTTCCATGGTGGCCAAATGGACGATCATGGCAGCGGCGTCGTCGCGGTGGATGCGGTTGGTGTGCTTGGGCTGGGACGGGATGACGGCCTTGCCGGAGCGGACCTGGTCAATGAGCCGGGTCCTTCCAGGGCCATAGATCCCTCCAAGGCGCAGGACCACAGCTTGGGATTCCCCGGCGCGGGAAAAGAGCAACTCCTCCGCCTCCAGGAGAATTTTTCCGCTGAAACGGGTTGGTTTGGTGGGGGTCGATTCGTCCACCACGGCTCCACCTGCGTCCGGGTAGACGGCCGTCGAGGAGATGAGCAAGATGCGCCGGGGCGGAACAGCCTGGCGGTCCACGGCATCCAGGACGTGGGAAAGCCCGTCCACGTATGCTGCCCGGTAGGCCTCCTCGGTGGAAGCATCAGCGGCCAGGGCAATCACTACGGTTCCGGCATCTGCCGGCAGCGCTGGTACCTCTTGCGACAAGTCGGCGCGGACGCCGCGTATTTCCCCCGGCAGCTTCTCCGGTGAACGCCGGAGGCCGATCACTTCATGTCCCGCCGCCGCGAACCGCAGGCCTGCTTCAGTTCCGAGGTCGCCGCAACCGGCAATCAACACAGTCATCCCAATAGTCTGCCAGCCGTCACCGCGGGCGGCCGGATCCCTCAGTTACGCTACCCGTGTGACGCTGCCCTACTTTCTTCGCAAGGACGGTTCTTCCGGTCCTCTGGCACTGGCCCATCGAGGTTTCTCCCTGGACGGGTTGGAGAACTCGATGGCAGCCTTCCACGCGGCTGTTGAGCTGGGGACCGTCCACGTTGAGACCGATGTGCACACGACAGCGGACCGGCTTTTGGTGGTTTTCCATGACGCGTCTTTGGACCGGGTGACGAATGCTGCAGGACGGATCGCCGAGCTGACCGGTGACGAGGTGACCCAAGCCCGCATCGGCGGCATCGAACCTGTACCGACTTTCGACCAGCTCGTCACAGCCCTTCCCGGCGCGAAACTGAATCTGGACGTCAAGGACTGGAACTCGGTGGGTCCCATGGCGGAAGCCATCGAACGGCACGGCATCCACAGCCAGGTCCTCGTCACCAGTTTCTCGGACCGCCGCAGACGGGCCGTCCTGAAGCGCCTGGACAAACGGGTTGCGTCCTCGGCAGGCTCTACCCTCACGGCCCTTTTTGTCTTCCTGGGCCCAATACTTCCGGCTGCGTTGGCGCGTAGGCTGCTTGCCGACGTCGATGTCTTCCAAGTGCCCGTCCGTTACGGCCGCTTTCGCGTAGTAAGCGAAGGCTTTATTCGCCGCGCACATCGCATCGACCGCCTCGTCCACGTATGGACCATCAACGAGCGGGCGGAGATGGAGCGGCTGTTGGATCTGGGCGTGGATGGAATTGTGTCCGACCGGCTGGACCTGCTCAAACAAGTGCTGATTGAGCGGGACGACTGGGTATGAGGAACTTGGCCACCCGTTAGTCGAGTCAGAGATCCTGTTCGCCCTCGATGGCCGCAGGGCGCAGCTGTGCTGCCCGGATGCGCTCAAGGTCGAACTTGGGGCCGCGATCGAACGTGAAGATGCCGTTCTTCTCCTGGAAGACGTCCGTCAACTGGGTGTAGCAGTACCCGAACATATCCGCGTTCTGCAGGAGGACGCGGCACAGGCCTTCGAACCGTTCATGGAATTCCTCTTCGCTGGCCACGCGCTGACCGTAGCCCCAGGAACTTGCCACATCATTGCCGGCTTCAGCGGCCTGCCTGGCCTCTTCCTCGTTCCACCAGATACCCCCGAACTCGGAGACGAAGTAGGGCTGGCCGGCGTAGGGGACCGAGTAATCCCCGCCGTCGGGGGTGCGGTTGAGGAAAGGCTTGCCGTCGGCGAGGCCCTCCTGCTGGAGGCGGAACTTGTCCGGATCCTGCTCGTAGGAGTGGGAATCGTAGATGTCCGTCTCGCGGACGCGGTGGGAGTAGCCCGAGGCATCGATCACCGGGCGCGTGGGATCGGCCAGCTTGGTGGCTAGGAACATGGCCTGCGTGACGTCGTCCAGCACGGTGATGCGGTCATGGAGGAGTTGGTGTGTTTCATTGAGCGGGCACCAGCCGATGATGGACGGATGGTTGAAGTCGCGCTGCAGCACCTCCAACCACTGGGCAACGAAGCTCGCAGTGGGCTTCTGGTTGTGGCCGACCGTTCCTCCGCCGGACACGCCCCAGTCCCCGAACTCGCCCCAGACGAGGTAGCCCAAGCGATCCGCGTGGTAGAGGAAACGCTCTTCGAAGACCTTCTGGTGGAGCCGGGCACCGTTGAAACCTGCGGCCATGGAGAGTTCGATGTCCTTGACCAGCGCCGCATCGTCCGGCGACGTCATGAGTGAGTCCGGCCAGTAGCCCTGATCCAGAACGAGCCGCTGGAATACGGGCTTGCCGTTGATGCGCACCACTTTGCCGTCCAGTGCCACGGACCTGACGGCGGCGTAGCTGGCCACCTGGTCCACCGGCGAACCAGTGGCGTCCTCGATGGCCACCTCAAGGTCATATAGGAAGGGATCCTCGGGTGACCACGGCCGGAGTTCATCCTGCGGTATGCCGAGCCGGAGCGATGGCGATAGGTCCAGGTCCGCCCGCACCGACGCTTCCGCTACGGTGGTGCCGGCGTTCCTGAGGATGGCCTTGATGGTATGGCCTGCACGGTTCTGCGAGAGGGGCACCTCTAGAGCCAGACTGGAATCGGCAAGGTTGGGAGTGATCCGGAGGTGCTTGATGTGGACCTCGGGAACGGCTTCAAGCCACACCGTCTGCCAGATCCCCGTGGTGCGCGTGTACTGGCAGTGGGTGTTGCTGTACCAGGTGGCTTGCTTGCCGCGTGCCTGCATCTCATGCCGGGAGTCCCTGGCCCGCACCACCAGCACTGCGTCCTCGCCGGGTTCGGCCAATCCGCTGAGATCTGCCGTGAAGGGGGTGAAGCCGCCGCGATGCCGGGCCACCTCCACTCCGTTGACCCATACCGTGGCATCGTGATCCACGGCGCCGAAGTGGAGCAGGACCTTCTTCCCGGCCCATTCCCCGGGAACGGTGATGGTGCGCCGGTACCAGACGGCCTCCATGAAGTCCACGTGCCCGACGCCGGACAGGGCCGACTCGGGAGCGAAGGGAACCAGGATCTCCCCGGTGAGCTCCCGTGTGGTGAGGCCGCGCTCCCATCCTGAGTCACCGGCGTCGATCTCGAATCCCCACGTGCCGTTGAGGTTCAACCAGGTGTCCCGGACCAGTTGCGGCCGCGGATGCTCAGGTTTGGGAAGGGCGTGGTTGCTGGCGACTGTCAAGGCAGCTCCTTAGAAGGCAGGCTCGTTTTTACAACGTTAGAATCTTTCGCGTCCGGATGCGAGGGTTTGGACGGCTATGTGGATTATCCGCGAGGAAAGTCGTGGCATGAGAGTCTGGTTAATACAGTCCAGCCGCCGCAAGGAGATTGACGTGACCCAGTACCGCTTGGCCATCCTTGACGACTACCAGCAGGTCTCCAGCGATTACGCTCCGTGGGATTCACTGCTCGACGACGGCGTGAAGGTCACGGTCTTCAGCGCACCTTTCGTGTCGGAGGAGCAGGCGGTGGCGGCATTGGCGCCGTTCGACATCATCGTTGCCATGCGCGAACGCACCCGATTCCCGCGTCATGTCCTCGAAGAGCTGGGCAACTTGCAACTCCTGGTCACCACGGGGATGGCCAACGCGGCGATCGACATGGATGCCGCATCCGAGCGTGGCATCGTGGTGTGCGGTACGGCCGGGTCCCCGGCAGCAGCTCCGGAGATGATCTGGTCCCTCTTGTTGGCATTCGCCCGCAACCTCGTGGCGGAGGAGAACTCGCTCCGGGCAGGCGGGTGGCAGTCCGTCGTCGGGTTTGAACTCGAAGGAAAGACGCTCGGAATTGTTGGCCTCGGCAAGATCGGCTCCCGGATCGCCCGGTACGCGCAGGCGTTCGGCATGGACGTCCTGGCCTGGAGCCAGAACCTTACGTCTGAAGCCGCGAAGGCTGCCGGTGCCCGAAAGGTCACTAAGGAGGAGCTGTTCCGCGAGTCCGACGTCGTCACGCTCCACCTGCGGCTTTCGGAGCGTACCAGGGGGATTGTGGGAGCCAACGAGCTGCGCCTCCTTGGTCCCGAAGGTTTGCTGGTCAACACCGCCCGCGGACCTTTGGTGGACGAGGCTGCGCTGATCCGGGCGCTGGAGGAGGGGTGGATCCGCGGGGCTGCGCTGGACGTTTTCGACGATGAGCCGCTCCCCGCAGGGCATGCGCTGCTGCATTCTCCAAGGACGGTCCTCTCACCGCACATCGGCTATGTGACGCACGAAAGCTACCGCCAGTTCTACGGAGGGGCGTTCGAGGACGTCAAGGGCTGGCTGGCGGACACCCCTGTCCGGGTGTTGAACGGCTGAGCCAGGGCGCTGTGGCGCACCCGTTAGGGCTGATCGCACCCGTTGCGACGCGACGGCGCACCCCTTCGCGCTGATCGCTCCCGTTGCTACGGTAGCGGTTGGCGGAAAAGGATGCGACGCCCTCGCCGCCAACTAACCCGGCGCCGAAACACGTCTCATTATGCGACTCATTACGCGATCGGCAAGCGCTTTCCCACAAAGGGCTGGCAAGATAGATCCATGCGTATCCTCATCGCCCCTGACAAGTTCAAGGGATCACTGACCGCCGCCGAAGCCGCGTCAGCCATGGCAGAAGGTGCCCTCCGCGTCTACCCGGACGCCGTCACTACCCAATTCCCCGTAGCCGATGGCGGCGAAGGCACCCTCGACGCCGCCATCGCCGCTGGTTACGAAGAGCGGAACAACGCCGTTGTTGGCCCGATCCTCAAACCCGTCGGCGCCTCGTGGGCCATTCAAAAGAACTCCTTCGGTGGAGCGACAGCGGTCATCGAGACTGCCCAGGCCTCCGGCCTCGCACACATGGAACCCACCCCGGAGAACTCCCTGCACGCCCATAGCTACGGTTGCGGCCAGCTCATCGCCGCCGCCCTCGACGCCGGTGCCACCGAGATAGTGCTGGGCTTGGGCGGCTCGGCAATGTCCGACGGCGGCAGCGGAGCCTTGCGTGCCCTGGGGCTCAAGCCCGTGGACTCGGCAGGCAACGTAGTGCCGCTTGGCGGAGGTTCCTTGGTCGACGTCGTCGCCTTGGACGTATCCGGGCTCGACCCGAGGCTGTCCAGCGTCAAGTTCCGGATCGCCGTCGACGTCCAAAACCCGCTGTACGGCACCGAAGGCGCCGCCCATGTTTTCGGCCCCCAGAAGGGTGCCGATGAAGAGGCTGTCGAAAAGCTCGACGCCGGACTCCGCAACTGGGCATCGCTCCTGCGGGAATCCACGGGCCGCGACGTGAACGTTCCGGGTGCGGGGGCGGCAGGTGGCTTCCCGGCGTCGTTCCTTGCCTTCACCGATTCCGCGCTGGAAGGCGGGTTCGCCCTCGTGGCGGGCCTGACGGGCTTGGCGAAGCACTTGGCTGAGGCCGATCTGGTGATCACGGGCGAGGGGTCCATGGATGAACAATCGCTCACGGGTAAGGCCCCGATCGCACTGGCCGACGCTGCCAGCGTGCACGGCATCCCGGTGGTGGCTGTTGCCGGCCGCATCACGGTCACGCCCGAGGACTTGGCAAAACACGGAATCGTGGCTGCCGCCCAGCTGCTGGACGTAGCCCAGCGCAAGGACGGACTTCCCGATGTTGCGGATGCGGTGGCCAACGCCGGAAAGTACGTTGCGTGGGCCACGAGCCAGGTGCTTGAGGGCGCTTAGGAGCTACTGGCGGTAGCCCTCCACTTCGCTGATGGGGCGGGCTTCGGCTTCGTCCGGGTCCTCACCGGCATCCCGCTTCGCGCGGCGCTGGCGCAGGAGGTCCCAGCATTGGTCCAGCTGGGCCTCTACCTGGGCAAGCCGTGCCCGGTTGTCATCGCCGTCGTCCACTGCTTCGTCGCGAAGTCGGTGTTCTTCTTCCACCAGCGACTGAATGCGTTCCAGAATGTCTTGGTTCTCCATGACTGTCTCCTCTGTTGCTTGCTTTTCTTCGGTTAGTGCTCAGGGGTTTTGCGATGAGGGCACCCGCCGCGCGAACCTCAGATCATTTCCTACCATAAGCATCCTTAGTATTTGCGGGCAAGGGTGGGCCTGTGCTTCGGTGCTTGGGCGGTCAAGCGGGTCCGCCTGGTGAGTTTCTGGGCAAAAGTTTTTCATGCAAAATGAGCGGACTGGATAAAAAATTAAAAGTCGGTATGGTGAAGTTACTGCGAGTTTGAAAGGAGTAATTATCCATGGCCAGAAAAACGCCTGGCGGCGGTGCTGCCAAGAAGGCTGGAAAGACCATCCTGGAAAAGCGCGCCGAAAAAAGGGCAAAGGCTGAAAGCAGCGGCAACATCTTCACCAAGCCGCGCAAGAACCAGCGCTAGCAAGAGCTGGCCCCGTCCGGACTCCTAGCCGCGACGGGGCCCTCCTTGCGGCTCGCGGTAGATGCAGAGTTTCTGATGTGTTTAGTAAAGCCTGCTTGTCTATTTATTTGAGCGGATTTAAAGCGCGGCACTAAAAGCTCCGAGGAGCGGTCCGCTTAAGGTGGACCCGGCCTCTTTTTCTAGATTCCAAGGGAAATTTTGGGTCCCTTTTGGCGCCGATTCGGCTCGCTGCCCGCCGTAGGTGATTTTGGCGTCGGGCTTTCAGTCCTTGCGCAGACTGTAAGTTGTGATGACGTTGCCCTTTGAGGTGGCGTACTGGTCCTTGAGTAGCAGCCGGTTGAGGGGGTCGCCCTCCTCGAAGAGACGGCGGCCGCTCCCGGCAATCACGGGATGGGTCATGAGGGTCAATTCGTCCAGGACGCCGGCGAAGAATAGCTGCCGGACCAGGGAGATGCTCCCGCAGACTGCGATTTCCCCGCCGTCACGGGACTTGAGTTCCGTGACGAAATCCTCGACGTCGCCGTCGATCAGGTGCGAGTTCTGCCATTCCAGCGGCTCGGTTAACGTCCGCGATGCGACGTACTTCTCGACGGGGTTGATGAAGTTCGCGAAGTCGTCATCCTGTGACGCGTTGGGCCAGTACTGGGCCCATTCCTGGTAGCTCACCCGCCCCAACACCACGGTGTCTACTGTGGTGATCATCTTGCCAAGACCCTGACCGAGCTCCGCATCGAAGCTGTCGAACTGAAACTTGAAAGGGTCCTGAACCACGCCGTCCACGGAGTGGAAGAGCCCGGCGGTGACTTTGCGCATGAATGCCTCCGCTAGGCGGCGGCGGTCGTCAGTCGCGGTGCGCGGGAGGGGAGCGCTGTTACGTTGCTCTTCTCCGGGCTGAGCAAAACGGGAATCTCGCAAAGGCCCGCGTAAAGCTGCAGTTCGTCCAGTGCATCGGCATCAACTGTGGCTTCCGAAAGATCCATCCGAACGTCCAGGCCGCTGCCCAGGCTCTTGGTGCGCTGAACCACGGGGTAGAGGCCCTGCAGGCTGGTGAGGGTAACGCGACCGGTCGCTGCGATCTGGATCTGTTCGCCGTCAACGTCGACGCGAACAACTACGGAGAGCTTCTCGCTGGTCAATGTGTTGCCTTTCATTGGGTAGCTGCCACGCTGCAGCCTCCCCAGCCTAAGCATCGAATGTGATCTACGCAACATTACGACGAGAAGCTGGTCCTGCATTTGCTGTTTGGTGCGGTGCGTGGGGGAGGCAAGTGCCGCCGTCGTAAGTCTTGTGAACTATGACGGCGGCACTTGCCGTGTGTGGGTCGTGCGCGGGTAGCGCTACGCTGTCTGGCCAGCGTGCTGGCCCTCGGAGATTTCCTCGACGAGCTTGCTGTTGAAGGCCGGGAGGTCGTCAGGGTTGCGGCTGGTGACCAGGCCCTGATCGACGACGACTTCCTCGTCGCTCCAGTTGGCGCCGGCGTTGCGGAGATCCGTCTGGAGCGTGTGGTACGACGTGACGTTGCGTCCCTTGATGACGCCGGCTTCAATGAGGATCCACGGGCCGTGGCAAATTGATGCCACCGGCTTGTGCTGCTCGAAGAAAGCGCGGGTGAAGTTCTGCGCGTCCTTGTCGACGCGGAGATGGTCGGCGTTCACCACGCCGCCCGGGAGGACCAAGGCGTCAAAGTCTGATGCGTCGGCGTCTGCTATGGCGAGGTCGACATCGAAGGTGTCACCCTTATCCACGCCGTTGAAGCCTTGGAGCTTGCCCTTTTCGAGGGCGACGAGGGTGGGTTCGCCTCCGGCGTCCTTAACGGCCTGCCATGGGCTGGTGAGCTCCACCTGCTCCACGCCGTCCGTCAACAGGAAGGCGACCTTCTTGCCTGCAATGTTGTGTTCTGACATTCTTCCTCCTCCTGTTTGCTGCTAGGTCTCGAACGCTTGTGGCGTCCGAAACCCCGGCTGGCACAAGGTGCTGCCGTTGCTCTGAGAGTTGTTTGCCTGACCTGATCCAGCCTAGGAAAACCGAAACTAATAAGCAAGCTGACTATTAAGTTCTGTGGCACAGCCGCTTACCCTGTCTATCGCTTAACGATAACATTTGATTGTTGTTCGATAGGAAGGGTAGCTATGGGAAAGCTGGCAGTGCTGGCGCTCCGGTTGGTGATCGGCGTTGTGTTGGCGGGGTCGCTGTTTGTTCAGGTGTGGATGGTTCCATTGCTTTCAGCAGATCTGGAGCAGGCCGGCGCGCCGGAGGCAGCACGGATAGCCTTCCTGGTGATCGTTGTCCTGGGAATCCTGTGCGTGCAGGTAGTGGCCGTATGTGTTTGGAGGCTACTGACAATGGTGCGCCGCGGCACGGTCTTCTCGAACGGGGCCTTCAAATTCGTGGACATCATCTTTTGGGCTGTTTCAGCAGCGGCGGGGTTGGTGTTTTCCATCGCCGTTCTGCTGGCTCCGGGTGACGTAGCCCCGGGGGTCGTGTTGTTGATCTGCGGTGCAGCGCTCATGGTTGGCGGTGTCGCCTTGGTGATTCTGGTGCTGCGGACCCTGCTGGCCCAGGCTGTAGCGCGAGACGTCGAGGCTACCGGTCTCCGCGCTGAACTCGACGAGGTGATCTGATGCCGATCGTCGTGGACATTGACGTCATGCTGGCCAAGCGGAAGATGCCTGCCGGCGTCTTGGCGGAGCGGGTTGGGATTACTCCTGCCAACCTTGCCGTGTTGAAGAACGGGCGTGCGAAGGCTGTCCGGTTTACCACCCTCGAAGCACTGTGCGAGGTGCTGGAGTGCCAGCCGGGGGATTTGTTGCGCTGGGAGGCTGAGGTCCCGGCCAACCGGTGACGCCTTGGCCTTCGGCCCCGCGGCTGACTGCAAGGAGTGAGAAATCGCGTACAATTAGAAGCGATTGGGAGGTAGTCGATGCAACTTCACAACCCTCTGCGTGCCATATGCCCCACCCTGGAGGCAGATGTCTTGGTGGCGCTTGCGGACGGTCACCCGAGCACACCCGGAGAGCTCGTCCGCGAACGTGCGATCCAGGCCTCAGTCTCGGGTGCTCGTCGATGCCTGGAGAGGCTCGAAGAAAACGGTGTCGTCGTTGCGACTCACGTGGGGAACCGCACCAAGTTCGCACTGAACCCACGCCATATGTTGGCGGACTTGGTGATCCAAGCGGCAAAGGGGACCGATCTTTTCATCGAGTTCCTTTCACAGAGGATAGGTCTGTGGCCTTTGAGTCCTCTGCAGGTCACGCTTTTTGGGTCGGCTGCTCGCGGGGACATGGGGAATCGCTCCGACATCGACCTGCTGTTCATCATTCCGGACGGCGCCAGTGATGACCTTTACGAGAGGATTGCTGACCTGGCTGTGGAAGCATACGGCCTCACGGGCAACGATGTGCGGCCCATGACCTATGAGGCCGCAGAAGTACACGTTGCGCCAATCTTTGATTCCATCACAAGCGAAGGAATTCATGTCTATGGCGACGAAGGTTGGCTCAGGCGACGGCTTGCCGGTAAGACGGCGGCCTAGTGAGTGCACTTACTGATGCGCAGGCGCGCTTGGAGGACGCGCGGGTCTTCTTGGAAGCGGCGGAGGTGCATGCAGGAATCGCCGTATAACGTCTCAAGTCTTACGCGGGCTAAGTCATCCAAGTGCGTCGAGTGGGCGCACAAGCTGTTAGTAGCTGCTGAACTGAAGTTCGCCGCATCATGAGATGCGAGTGGTCGCCGGAAGCGAGGACAGGGTCGCGGTAAGGAGGCCACGAAAGTGGTCCCAGCCTCCTACTTCCCCTTCTTCCCGCTGCGCTTCGCTGCGGCGTTCATCGCCGACTTCACTGCCGGCGGCAGCCCCTCAGTCTCGGTTTCGGGTTCGGCCACGGTCCCGCGCCAACGGGCCAGGCCCTTCATGCCGTGGTAGATCACCAAGGCAGCAGCAGAGCCAAGGGCAATGCCCGTGAACTTCAGTTCGCCGATGGTCCATGTGTAGTCCGCGATGCCGATGATCAAGGCTACTGCAGCCGTGGTGAGGTTGATCGGGTTGGAGAAGTTGACCTTGTTCTGGACCCAGATCTTCACGCCGAGGATGCCGATCATGCCGTACAGCATGGTGGCGGCACCGCCCAGGACGCCCGGGGGCACGGTTGCGATCAGTTCACCGAACTTCGGTGAGAAGCTCAGCAGGATCGCGAAGATACCAGCCACCCAGTAGGCCGCCGTCGAATAGACCTTGGTAGCGGCCATAACGCCGATGTTTTCCGCGTACGTCGTGGTGCCGGAGCCGCCGCCGAATCCGGCAAGTACCGTCGCGGCGCCGTCGGCCATCAACGCGCGTCCGGAGACGCCGTCGAGGTTTTGCCCCGTCATCGCAGCTACAGATTTCACGTGCCCGACGTTCTCAGCCACCAACACAAGGACGACGGGGACGAACAGGCCCACCACGCCGAGGTGGAACTCGGGCGTCTGGAACGTCGGGAGGCCGATCCACGCGGCGGCGTCCATCTTTTCGTAGCTGACTTCGCCGCGCATCATCGCCACGAGATAGCCCACCACGACGCCCACCAGAATGCTGAGCCGGCCCAGGATCCCACGGAACAGGACGCTGACCAGGATGATCGTCACCAGGGTGATCAGCGCCGTCACCGGGGCGAGGTCGAAATTGTTCTTGGCTGCAGGCGCGAGGTTCAAGCCGATCAGCGCCACGATGGCACCGGTGACGATCGGCGGCATCAGCCGGTTGATCCATTCGGCACCGAATTTCTGCACCACGGCGCCAATAAGCGCCAGTACGACGCCGGCAAGCACCACGCCGCCCAAGGCGCCGGCAACGCCGTACTGCTGCTGGGACGCCATGATGGGTGCGATGAATGCGAAGCTCGACCCCAGATAGCTGGGCACCCGACCCTTGGTGATCACCAGGAACAACAGTGTGCCGACGCCGGAGAAGAACAGCGTGGTGGCCGGGGGCATGCCGGTGATGATCGGTACGAGGAAGGTCGCGCCGAACATCGCTACGACGTGCTGCATGCCGATGCCGATGGTCAGGGGCCACGCGAGCCGCTCGTCGGGGGACACCACGTGACCTGGCCGAATGGTCTTGCCGTCGCCGTGGAGCTTCCATTTGATGCCGCGCATGCTCATGGCAGGCCTTCCTCAGAAGAATGTTTTGGGTTCGGTGCAACATTACCGCCGTTGCGTGGCTTGCCCTAGGCGCCGTATCTGCGGTTGGGGCCGGAAGGTCGTCCTGTCCCGCTACGGCACGACACGCGGCGTCGCCAACTGTGCCCAACGTCACGGGCCGTCATGGGAAGAGGACAGCCGAGGCCCCCGTTGCAACCATGGAAAGCAGAAGCGTCCGGGCCGCACCGCAAGGCAAGGACACAGCGAAAGGTTCATCCATGACGATTGCACACGAAGAAGCAGTCATTGACGCCGCAGCAGTCGACGCCATTTTTGCCGAAGCCCGTACCGCCAATACCTTCTCCGGTGAGGTCACGGACGAGCAGGCCCGCGCCATCTACGAGCTCACCAAATATGGTCCTACTGCCTTCAACTCCCAGCCGCTCCGCGTGACCTACGTCCGCTCGGACGAGGCCCGCGCCAAGTTGGTGGACCACCTTTCCCGCGGCAACCAGGCCAAGACCGCTTCCGCTCCGCTGGTGGCCATTCTGTCTTACGACACCGATTGGCACGGTCAGTGGGATAAGTTCCTCCCCGCCTACGGCGCGCCCAAGGCAATGTACGACGGCGACGCCGAACTCGCCGCCGCCACCGGCAACAACAATGCACACCTGCAGGCCGGCTACTTCATCCTGGCTGTCCGCTCGCTCGGTTTCGCCGCCGGCCCGATGACCGGTGCGGACTTCAGTGCCATCGACGCCGAATTCTTCCCCGCCGGCGACCAGAAGAGCTTCCTGATCGTGAACATCGGCCAGCCCGGACCGGACGCCTGGGGCGAAGCCAAGCCGAAGTTCGACTACGACGACGTGGTACGCACGGTCTAATCTGGTCCCGGTTAAACGCCGATGCTCCTGCACCCGAAAGTGCAGGAGCATCGGCGTTTAAGGGCCGGGATGTGATAGAGCGATGGGGGAAAGGGGCCGGGATCTGATAGAGGAACCGGACTGGAGGGTCGCTCTATCACGTCCCGTTGCGCTTTTAGGATCGCTCCTTCACATCCCGCTCACCTGCCGCAGCTAGGCGATGACTGCGTCTACCAGGGCCTTGGCTTCTTCCTGGACCTGCTTCAGATGATCGGCGCCCTTGAAGGACTCGGCGTAGATCTTGTACACGTCCTCGGTGCCGGAGGGGCGGGCTGCGAACCAGGCGTTCTCCGTGACGACCTTCAGGCCGCCGATGGACGCACCGTTGCCGGGGGCTTCCGTGAGCTTGGCGGTGATCTCCTCGCCGGCCAGTGTGGTGGCGGTGACGTCGGCTGCGGAGAGCTTGCCGAGCTTGGACTTCTGCTCACGGGTGGCAGCGGCATCGATACGGGCGTAGACGGGGGCGCCGAACTGGTCGGTCAGTCCCTTGTACAGCTGGGAGGGCGAAGAGCCGGTAACCGCAGTGATCTCCGAGGCCAGCAGTGCCAGCAGGATGCCGTCCTTGTCCGTGGTCCATACGCTGCCGTCGCGCTTGTTGAAGGAAGCGCCTGCCGATTCCTCGCCGCCGAACGCACCTTCACCGGACAGGAGGCCGGGCACGAACCACTTGAAGCCCACCGGCACCTCCACCAGCTTGCGGCCAAGCCCGGCAGCAACCCGGTCAATGATGGATGAAGAAACCAGCGTCTTGCCCACCACGGAATCCGGGTTCCAGCCGCTGCGGTTGCGGTAAAGGTAGTCGATGGCGACGGCGAGGTAATGGTTCGGGTTCATCAGGCCACCATCAGGGGTGACGATGCCATGGCGGTCGGCGTCGGCGTCGTTACCGGTTGCGACGTCGTAGGCAGCCTTGCCATCAGCACCCAGGGACATCCGCTGAATCAGGGAAGCCATGGCGGACGGCGACGAGCAGTCCATGCGGATTTTCTCGTCCCAGTCGAGGGTCATGAAGGCCCACTGCGGGTCCACCGTGGGGTTCACTACCGTCAGGTTCAACTGGTGGCGCTCGCCGATCTCGCCCCAGTAGTCCACGGAGGCTCCGCCCATGGGGTCCGCGCCGATCCGGACACCTGCGTTGCGGATGGCGTCCAGGTCCAACACGGAAGGGAGATCGTCGACGTAGCTGCTGAGGAAGTCGAACTTGCCCGTGGTGTCAGCAGCCAGGGCATCGTTCAGGGGGATGCGTTTGACCCCGCGAAGGCCGTTTTCCAGGAGTTGGTTGGCACGTTCGGCAATCCAGCCGGTGGCATCGGTGTCGGCAGGGCCGCCGTGCGGCGGGTTGTACTTGAACCCGCCGTCGGCGGGCGGGTTGTGGCTGGGGGTGACTACGATGCCGTCTGCCTGGGGTGTGCCCGGCGCTGCCTCGCGGTTGTACTTGAGGATTGCGTGGCTCAATGCGGGCGTTGGCGTGTAGCCGTGGCGGGCATCAACCAGGACGGTAACGCCGTTGGCAGCCAGCACCTCCAGCGCGGAGTTCTGCGCGGGCTCGCTCAGGGCGTGGGTGTCGCGGCCAATGAACAACGGCCCGGTGATGCCCTGGCGGCCCCGGTATTCAACGATCGCCTGCGTGATGGCAAGAATGTGGGCTTCGTTGAAGGAAGCCTTCAGGCTGGAACCACGGTGGCCCGACGTTCCGAATGCCACGCGCTGTGATGGGTCGCCCGGATCCGGGGTGACGTCGAAGTACGCGTCCAGCAGGGCAGTAATGTCAACAAGGTCCTGGGGAAGGGCAACTGTGCCCGCTCGGCTAGGCCGTGTTGATCAAGTCGCTTTTGATCCAGATCAGGGTGGTGGCGAGGCTGATGGCGGCTCGGTAGCTGCGGGCGGTCTTGTCTGATCGCATGGCGATGCCGCGCCACTGTTTGAGCTTGTTGAAGGAGCGTTCGACGACGTTGCGGCCGCGGTAGCGGAGCTTCTGCTCGTCGCCGAAGTCGATCGGGCGTCCCGGCTTCTTGCGGCGGTGAGCGATCTGGTCGTCACGCTCCGGGATGGTCGCGGCGATCCCTCGCTGACGCAGCCAGGCACGGTTCGTCTTCGACGGGTAGCCCTTGTCGGCGAGGACTCGATCTGGTCGCGTTCGTGGTCTTCCGACGCCTGGGCGGGGGACACGGATGTGTTCGAGGGTGGTCGCCAGCATCGTGGTGTCGTTGATGTTGCCGCCGGTGAGCACCCATCCCAGCGGCCGCCCCTTGCCATCGGCGACCAGGTGAATCTTGCAGGTCAACCCGCCACGGGACCGGCCAATCGCGTGGTCAGGCGGCTCGAACCACGGATTCTTGTGATTCGGTGGAGCCCCCTGTGTCCCGGGCGAGGGTCGCACCGTGCTGATGCACGCGGGTGATCGTGGAGTCGATCGACACCACCCAATCGAGCCGGCCCGCCGCGTCGGACTGCCGCTGCACCTCGGCGAGCAGCCTGTCCCAGGTGCCGTCGTGCGCCCACCGGGTGAACCGCTTATAGACCGAGTTCCACTTCCCGAACCGCTCCGGCAGATCACGCCACGGCGCACCCGTCCGGTACTTCCACGCCATCCCCTCAACCGCGAGACGATGATCCGTCCACGGCCGCGACCTCCCCGTCACCGTCGGCATCAACGGCTCCAGAACGGTCCACACCTCGTCAGAGACCTCGCGACGCGTCATCCCTCAAGACTCGCCCATCGACCACCGAAACCACTTGATCAACACGGCCTAGCCATTGGACCAGCATGCCAGACCCCCGCCCGCCCGTGGGGGAAATGTCCGTGATGCGGGCGCTGTGACTCCGAATGGCGGACAAGCGCCCATGCCACGCAACAGCCTCCTTATGCGCTGCACCCCACGGCGGTAGTGTGGGATTCAAAGACCATTCACAGGGGGAAACCTATGTCAGAGCAACCAAACAAGGGCAACGAAGACAAGCCCGCAGGCTACGAACCGCCGCAATACGTGCCGCCCGCAGAATTCACCTCGCCCGGTCAGAGCGGCAGCCAATCCGGCGGCCAGAGCGGTTCCGTACCGCCACCGCCGTCGTACGATTCTTCATCCCAGGGCGCCACGCAACCGCTCCCGCCGTACGACCAAAGCGCCTACACCCGGAACGTGCAGGGCCAGAACGACTTCCAGTCCAGCTACACGCCGGGGGACTACAGCCAGCAGCCGCCGTCTCCGTACGGCCAGCAGAGCCAGCCGCCGAGCCCGTACCAGCAGCCATATGGCCAGCCGAGCCCGTACGGACAGCCCGCGTACTACGCCATGCCGTCCCAACCCAAGGGCCTGAGCATTGCGAGCATGTGCTGCGGCATCGCGATCTTTGTTGGCTTCGGGTTCTTCATCCTGCCCCAGATCGCGGCCGTCATCCTGGGCCACCTCGCCCTGAACCGCGAGCCTGCGGGCCGCGGCATGGCAATCGCCGGCCTGGTGATGGGCTACATCGGCATCGCGCTGACCATCATCTTCGCCATCTTCTTCTTCGCAGCGATCGGCGCCTCAACCAGCAGCTACCGCTACTAAAAGCGAACGACGGCGGCCCTCGCCCCGGGTGGAAAATCCACCGGAGGCGAGGGCCGCCGTCGTCGTTTAAGGACTGGTTTTTACCGCACGCCTGCCATCAGCTTCTTGATCGCGGGAGTCGCGGCGGCGAGGGCCACCGCGAGCACCACGGCCACGCCGCCGATGCCCAGGAAGTACGGGAGCTCATCCTCGGGGTTGTAGAGCCCCGCGAGGATGCCGGCCAAGGTGGTGCCGAGCGAAACCGACAGGAAGAACAGAGCCACCATCTGCGTGTGGAAAGCCTTGGGCGCGAGCTTGGTGCTCACGGACAGGCCGATGGGGGAGAGGAACAGTTCCGCGAGGGTGAAGAGGAACAGAATCCCGACCAAGGCCAGCAAGGGGGTCTTGCCTTCGCCGGCCAATGGAATGAACGCAAGGAACGCCAGTCCCATGATGAGCAGGCCTGCGGAGAACTTCAGCGGCGAACTCGGCTGCTTGGAGCCAAGCTTGGTCCACAGGGCGGCCATGACGCCGGCGAAGATGATGATGAACACCGGGTTGATGGACTGGACCCAGGCGGCGGGCATTTCCCAGCCGAAGAGGTTCCGGTCCAGCTTTTCCTCGGAGTACACGGCGATAAAAGTGAACTGCTGCTGGAACAGTGCCCAGAAACCCGCCGACGCGATGAAGAGCGGGATGAAAGCGAGGACGCGCTTACGCTCCACGCCGGACACCAGCGGGCTGCGGAAGATCAGGAAGAGGTAGATCACCGCGGCGCCGATGGCTGCGTAAGCCATGCTGCTGGCCAGGTTGTTGGCGTTGACGATGCCCGTAGCAAGCAGCACGCCGATGACGATCAGGATGCCCAGGAAGATCAGGCCGTACTTGGTCCGGTCCGATGCCGGGAGCGGGTTGGGGACGCGGTGCGCCTCCTCCGGAAGCCGCTTGCGGCCGAGGGCGTAGATCACCAGGCCGATGGCCATGCCGACTGCCGCTGCGCCGAAGCCAAAGTGGAACCCGCGGCTCTCCTGCAACCACCCGGTCACCAGGGGGCCGATGAGGCCGCCGATGTTGATGCCCATGTAGAAGATGGAGAAGCCGGCATCGCGCCGCTCGTCCTTTTCGCCGTACAGGGTGCCCACCAAGGCCGTGGCGTTCGCCTTCAGACCTCCGGAGCCGATGCCCACAAGCACCAATCCGGCGATCAGGCCCGGGATTCCGGGAATCAGCGCGAGTGCGATGTGGCCGGTCATGATCATGATGGCCGAGCCGAACAGGACCTTTTCGGAACCGAAGACGCGGTCTGCGAGCCAGGCGCCAAGGATGGTGGACAGGTAGACGCCGCCGCCGTAGGCACCCACGAGGCCTGCAGCGAGGCCCTTGTCGATGGAAAGACCGCCCTGATCGGCAGTGAAGTACATGTAGTAAAGCAGGATGCCCTGCATGCCGTAGAAGGAGAATCGCTCCCACATTTCCACGGAGAAAAGGCTGGCCAACATCTTTGGGTGGCCGAAGAATGACGTATCGGCCGGAGTTTTGGCGGGCGGAGCCGTGGTTTGAGGTGTGCTCATTTCTTCAATGCTGGCACTGACTGCGGGCATTGTCACATCGGGCAATACCCATGGCAACCGCATTCCATATGTTAGACACCCGGCTTAAACGGCCTCCAAAGCCGCCGCGAGCTGGAGGAGTTGCAGTTCAGCCCCCATGCGGCCGATCAGCTGGATTCCCATCGGCAATCCGCCTTCCGTGGTGTGTACGGGGATGCTGATGGCAGGCAGCCCGCACACGTTCACCATGGAACTCCACGGCGCGTACTCGCACTGCCGCTTGTAGTCCTCATCGGCATCGCCGGTCCACTCGCTCGGCCACTGCCCGCTGCTGTGGCCACCGCCGGTGAACCAGCCGATGGGACGGGGCGTCTGCGCAAGGGTCGGCATGAGAATGAGGTCCCACTGCGAATACTGCGCAACGGTGTCGTGCTCGAACCCGCGCAGGAATCGAAGGGCCTCATTGACCTTCGCCGCACTCCGCTGTTGGGCCCGACGCCGGAAAGTGCGGGTCAACGGGGTCAGCAGGGCTTCCCGCCGGGGTGCTATCCGGGCACTCCCGACGCCGGCGGTCCAGGCAGCGGTAAAGGCTTCCGGATAGCGATTGTCGTAACGGACGTCGGCCTCGTGGACGCTGTGGCCGGCCTTTTCCAGCAGGCTCCGTCCCAGCTCCAAGGCATCCATCGCTTCCGGTTCGATGTGGAACGGATAGATGCGCGACCACGGACTGTCCAACGACATCCCGATGCGCAGCGGCTCCGGCGCCCGGTCAACGTTGGCGAGGTAGCCGCCGTCGGGCCTGTCCTGCTCCGGAACCAACGCGTCCAGCAGCAACGCGGCATCCGCCGCAGTGTGCGCCAGCGGCCCGGCAACCACCAACTTCGCCGCATCCCCGGCGCTCGCCCCCGACGGTACAAGGCCGCGGCCGGGCTTCAGACCGACCAAGCCGCAGGCGCCCGCCGGGATGCGGATGGAACCGCCGCCGTCCGTCCCGGGAGCAAACGGCACCATGCCCGCCGCCACCGCAGCAGCGCTTCCGCCCGAGGACCCTCCGGAACTGCGCGCCAGGGAATGCGGATTGCGCGACGGCGGCGCAACGCGGTTCTCGCTGTAGGCGGTGAGCCCGAACTCCGGCACTTGGGTCTTGCCCAACGAAATCACGCCCTGGGTCTTCAGCGTTGCCGCGAGTGCGCCATCCTCCGGGGCGGGTTTGTGCTCCAGGGCGGCGCTACCGTGGGTTGTGGGCACACCCGCCACATCGGTCAGGTCCTTGAAGGCCACAGGCATTCCGTGGAGCAGGGGGAGGTCTTCCCGCCTGCCGCAGGCATACCTGTGGTCCGCGGCCCGCGCGTCCTCAAGTGCCTGGTCGGCAGTCACGGTGATGAAGGCGCCCAAATGCTTGTTCTGCGCCTCGATGACGGACAGGAAATGCTCCGTGGACTCAACCGCCGAGAGTTCGCCGCCGGCCAGCGCGTCCCGAAGCCCGACGGCGGTCAGGGCGGCGATGGAGTCGGTGGAAGTGCTGGTGGAATCAGCCAAGGAAGCGTGACTCCAGTCGTTCCTCCACTGCGATCGCGTCAACGCTCTCGCCGGCGCCCGCGGTGACCCGGAAGCCCGCCTTGTTCTTGACGGAGGAGACCACCTCCGTCAGTTCGGTGCCGTGATAAACCAGCCCAACGCCGTCGTCCGTACAGTGCGTCTCCCCGAGCGTTCCATTGGCCACCAGCTTGTGGACCAAGGGCCGGCGGCGCAGCTCCGAATCGAAGTGCACGCCGTTATGGAAGGGCAGGAAGCCGAGCGAGTTGGTCACCGGTTTGAGTTCCGGTCCGAAGGAATCGGTCACCCCTCCCTTGAACCAGCAGATGGACCCGGCCGATACGCCCGCAAGGACCACTCCGTTCTCCCAGGCCTTCCGGAGGTGCCGGTCCAGACCATGCGCCCGCCACACCGCGAGGAGGTTCACCACGGAGCCGCCGTTGACCCACACCACATCCTGTTCAAGAAGGTGGGCTTCCGGGTCCTCGACGTTGGGCATGGTGAACAGGTTCAGGTGGCTGAAATCGAAACCCGCAATGCGCGCGGCCTGGTCCATCTCGGCGGCCCACCATCGTTGATCGCCGGAAGCGGTCCCGATGTGCGTTACGCGCGGTGCCCGGCCGGTGACACCCGCGAGTTCCACCGCGTAGTGCATCACGGAGTCGAACTCGATCCGGGTGCGGCTTCCGGGCTTGTATCCGCCCGAGGTTGCAAGGATGGTGGGCTGGCCTGCAGCCATGGCGCTTCTCCTTACCGGTGTGTGGTCCGGTTGCTGTGTGGTCCGGTTTGCTTTGGCACCCAGTCTTCGCGGCGGGACCGCAGCATGCAAGCAATGTCCACGGGCGGGTCAGACGCCGGACCTCCGCAGACCATGGCTGTCGGCTCCGGGGACTAGGCTTGATGGAGACTCCTGAACCGATGGAAGGGACCGCTATGAGCGACTTCGAAACTGTAACTGTGGGGGATATCCCTGAGGGTGCCAGCATCCTCGACGTTCGCGAAGACTACGAGTGGGTAGCCGGCCATGCCGAGGGCGCGCGCCACATCCCCATGGACCAGTTGCCGGCCCGTCTGGACGAGCTGGACCCCGACGATGACCTGTTCGTCATTTGCCGTACGGGCGGGCGCTCATTCCGCGCTGTGCAGTGGCTGGTTGGTCAGGGCTATTCCGCCGTGAATGTTGCCGGAGGCATGGACATGTGGCTGGAGGCAGGGAAGCCGATGGTTTCGGACAACGGCCTCAAACCCGTCGTCCTGTAGTCACATACCTCATAAGGAATATATAGATGTCCGCAGTCCCCACGTTCACGTTCCTCGGGCCCGAGGGCACCTTCACCGAGGCTGCCTTGATGCAGGTACCCGGCGCTGCCCACGCAACCCGGATTCCGTGCACCAACGTGAATACGGCACTGGACCGCGTCCGCGCCGGCGCCGCGGACGCCGCCATGGTGCCCATCGAGAACTCCGTGGAAGGCGGCGTTACGGCCACCCTTGACGCCATCGCCACCGGCACGGAACTCCGCATCATTCGCGAAGCGCTGGTTCCCATCGTCTTCGTGATCGTGGCGAGGCCCGGCGTCGAAATTTCGGACATCAAGCGCATTTCAACGCACGGGCACGCGTGGGCGCAGTGCCGCTTGTGGGTGGAGGCGAATATTCCGAACGCGGACTACGTTCCGGGCTCGTCCACAGCCGCGGCCGCCATGGGCCTGCTGGAGGACAATGCCCATTACGACGCCGCCATCTGCGCGCCGTTGGTGGCAGCGGAGCAACCGGGCTTGAACGTACTGGCCAGCAACATCGGCGACAACCCGGACGCCGTCACCCGCTTCATCCTGGTGAGCAGGCCCGGGCCCTTGCCGGAGCGGACCGGCGCGGACAAGACCACGGTGGTGGTTCCGCTCCCGGAGGACCATCCCGGGGCCCTGATGGGCATCCTGGACCAGTTCGCTTCGCGGGGCGTGAATCTGAGCCGCATCGAGTCTCGACCCACCGGCCAATACCTTGGCCAGTATTTTTTCAGCATCGACGCCGACGGTCATATCTCAGATGCGAGGGTGGCGGATGCCCTCGCCGGACTCCACCGGATCAGCCCCGCCACCCGCTTCCTGGGTTCCTATGCCCGTGCCGACAAGCAGGCGGCCGTGGTGGCACCGCACACCTCGGATGCCTCTTTTGCCGCTGCGCATGCGTGGGTTGAGGCCATCCTGAAGGGCTGACTCAGCTTCCCCGCGACCAGGACAATCAGGAAAATTGATTGACGTTTCAAGCCCCTTTCGCCGGAACCTAAGTCTGCGTATGCTTGCCTGATCCATAGACGATGGACAAATGCCCAAACGAAGGGAGCGGTCATGACTGCACACCGCGACGATCAGGACGGCCAGGGCATGATTGTGAATCCGAAGCCCTCCGGAGACAACAAAGACGACTGGGACGGTGACGATGCCGACCGTGCCGATCGCCTTCGCTTTGAAGAAGAACAGGCGATGATCCGCGAACAGGCAGAGGCCCATGCCGCGGCCAAGGCTGCCATGGAAGAGGCGGAAGACAATGCCGCCCAACCAGACAAGGGCGCTGTCTAAGCGACTGCCTTGGCTACCCGGACCAGCAGCGACCCCGGTTCCATCTGCACGGTGACCTTGGTCGCTGCGCCCATGGGGTCGCCGTCGATCTGGGTTGCCATAGGTTCCTGACTCCGGATGGTGACCTTCCGCGAGCGGTAGAAGTTCATGACCGGCAGGTTCCGTTTGTGCTTGAAAAGTACCTTGGCGTACATGGCGAGCCAGCCAACGGCGCTCCGGGGGCTCATCACAACGATGTCCAGCATGCCGTCGTCAAGCATTGCCTGTGGGATGAAGTCGATGCCGCCGGGGATCAGCCCGCAGTTCGCGAACAGGACGCTCCGGATCTTGCGGGACTGTTCGGGCTCGTCATCCATGGTGATCGATACGCGTTTCCGGCGGCCGGGCAAGTGCCGCACTCCGGCTTCCGTGTAGGCGAGCCAGCCCACGGATTTCTTGAGGTCTTCCTTGGTGTCGCCCACTACCTCGGCATCGAGTCCCATGCCGGCGATCACCAGGAACGTGTGCCTCGACGCTTCTCCGGTGATGCTGTTCTGGATGCCCATGGTGGCGGTGTCGATGTAGCGCTGGTGGCCGAACAGGGCCACCTGGATGCAATCGGCAACGTCATAGACGTCCAACTCGATGTTCCGGGCCAGCAGGTTGCCCGTGCCCAGCGGAATCAGGCCCATGGCTACGCGCTGGTGCGTCAGTGACTCGGCTACCGCGCGGACGGTACCGTCGCCGCCGCAGGCAAGAACGACGTCGGCTCCGGACTGCAGCGCTTGGCGCGACTGGCCGTAGCCCGGGTCCTCGGGGGTCGTCTCGTAAAACGTTGGGGCGTCCCAGCCCGCCAGGTCGCAGGCTTCGGTGATCGCAGCACGGGTCTCGGCGGACTTGTTCTTGACCGGGTTGAGGACCACGGCCACCTTTTGGTAGCCAGGGTCCGGCTTGTGCGGATCGGCCGCGACGGCGCTCCGTATATGCCTGGCTTTAAGTCGGCGCACGCCCCACCAACTGGAGACGGCAAACACCACGCATCCAGCCAGAATCACCCACAGGATCCAGTCGCTCATTGTGCTCCAACCCTATCGTCATGGGGGCACACGTCCGATTCGATACTCTTGTGTGGTGATCGACGTAAAAGACCTCAGCGAAAACCCGGACAAGTTCCGTGCCAGCCAGCGCGCCCGTGGCGCCGACGAGTCCGTTGTGGACGCGATCATCTCCGCAGACTCCGACCGCCGCGCAGCGCTGATCCGCTACGAAACCCTCCGCGCCGAGCAGAATGCCTTCGGCAAGAAGGTGGCGCAGGCCAAGGGCGAGGAGAAGCAGGCCCTGCTGGCAGAGGTCAAGGAACTCGCGAATTCGGTGAAGGCCGCTTCCGCCGAGGCTGACGCCGCGCAGGCCAAGCAGGAGGAGCTCCTCCGCATCATCCCGAACCTTGTTGTTGACGGCGTGCCCGAGGGCGGCGAGGACGACTACGTGGTGGTCAAGACCGTCGGCTCGCCGCGGGAGTTCCCGGACTTCGAGCCCAAGGACCACCTGGAGATCGGCGAGCTGATCGGCGCGATCGACATGGAGCGTGGCGCCAAGGTTTCCGGCGCCCGGTTCTACTTCCTTAAGGGTGTTGGAGCCCGCCTGGAGATGGCTCTCCTGCAGATGGCCATGGACCAGGCCATCGAGGCTGGTTTCGTCCCCATGATCACCCCTACTTTGGTGCGTCCGGAAACCATGCAGGGCACCGGTTTCGATGTAAAGCACGACGCCGAGATCTACCGTCTCGCCGAAGACGACCTTTACCTTGTGGGCACCTCGGAGGTGGCCCTCGCCGGCTACCACGCAGACGAGATCCTGGATCTCTCCGCCGGCCCCATCCGTTACGCCGGTCAGAGTTCCTGCTACCGCCGCGAGGCGGGTTCGCACGGTAAGGACACCCGCGGCATTATCCGCGTGCACCAGTTCAACAAGGTGGAGATGTTCATCTACACCACGGTTGAGGAAGCAGCGGCCGAGCATGAGCGCCTGCTCGCCTGGGAAGAGGAGATGCTGGCCAAGTGCGAGCTTCCCTACCGCGTGATCGACACCGCTGCCGGAGACCTGGGCATGTCCGCGGCCCGCAAGTTTGACTGCGAAGCCTGGGTTCCCACGCAAAACGCGTACCGTGAGCTCACGTCCACGTCCAACTGCACCACGTTCCAGGCCCGCCGCCTCAACATCCGCGAACGCGTGGTCAACGAGGAAGGCGTTGCCAAGGGCACCCGTGCCGTGGCCACCTTGAACGGCACGCTGGCCACCACGCGCTGGATCGTTGCGCTCCTTGAGCACCACCAGAATGCGGACGGTTCCGTGAATGTTCCCAAGGCGCTGCAGAAGTACCTTGGCGGCCTCGAGGTCTTGCCGGTCCTGCAGCCCAAGTAGCTGGCATTAGTGGTTGTTCTGAGCTCTCAGAGCAACCACTATTGGGAGTCAGTTGGAAAAGAGTTCATCTGAGTCTGTTCTACTGGAACCATGACTATTTTGACTGATACTGCAGTTGCTGGCATCGATGACCAGCCCGATCCCAAGAACAAACTCATGATCGCGCTGGATGTTGACGGCACCCTCGTGGACCACGACGGCCATATGTCCCCGGCGGTCAGGGAAGCCGCCCAAGGTGTCGTAGCCAAGGGCCATGACGTCATCATCGCTACCGGCCGCTCGCTGAATGCCGCGTTGCCCATTGTTGAGCTGATCGGCTTGGAGCGCGGCTATGTGGTGTGCTGCAACGGTGGCGTCACCTTGCGGCTCGACCCCTCGTTGGAGGACGGCTACGAGATCGTCCACAAAGCCACGTTCGATCCCGCTCCCGCACTGGAAGCACTCCGCGAGCGGCTGCCCGGCGCCAAGTACGCACTGGAGGACGAAGCCGGCAACTTCTTGTCCACCGAGCGTTTCCACGATGTCAGTTTCGGGGTCGAATCGATCCCCGTCGACTTCCGGACGTTGCTGGATTCCACCGCAGTGCGCGTCGTGGTGTTCAGCACCGAAAACACCTCGGAGGAGTTCAACACCGCAATCGGGCACATCGGCTTGTCCGGGGTGACGTACTCGGTGGGATGGACGGCGTGGCTGGACATCGCCGCCGAAGGTGTCACGAAGGCCAGCGCTTTGGAAGCCTTGCGCCTTCAACTCGACATCGATCAGGAGAACACGCTCGCGATCGGTGATGGCCGCAACGACATCGAAATGCTCACGTGGGCGGGCCGCGGCGTAGCCATGGGCCAAGCCCCCGACGAGGTGCTCGCCGTGGCGGACGAGGTCACCGGGTCAGTGCTCGACGACGGTGCCGCCCTGGTGTTGCGCAGCGTGCTGTAGCTGCCGCGCGGCAACTGCGACGGGCGCCCGGCGCTTCTAGACTGGCTGCGTGGAGTATGCAGAAATTCCTGCCCCGGCGGCGTTGCGTCCCTTCGTGGAAGGCTTTTGGTTCCTGCGGGCCGAGCCGAAGGCCAGGTATGAGAAGATCCTGCCCGGCCCGTCGGCGCACCTGATCCTGAACTTGTCAGAGCCTTACCGGCTGATCAGGCCACGGGAGGCAACCGGTATGGATCGGGCGTCGGCGGAGGTTGCCGCCGGGTTTTACGCCGGCGTCCAGTCCAGTTACCTGATCAGCGAGAATCCGGAGCGCCTGCACAACGTGGGGGTGCGCCTGGCGCCCTTCGCCCTCGCGGCATTCACATCTCAGCTGCCGTCGGAGTTTCAGGGCAATGTGGTGGATGCGCAGTACGTCTTCCCGGGTTTCGCGGACCTTCGGAGCCAGTTGCTCGATGCGGAGCCGGAGCAGGCCTTCGATGCCTTGGAATCGTTCCTGCTGGGGCATCTGAGTGCTGGCTACGAGGCCGATCCCAGGACCATGGAAGCCGTGGAAACCCTTGCTGAAGAGGACGTAGAGGTCGGAATTCTGGCCGGACGGTTGGGCATCAGCTCCTCGACCCTGGAGCGGATCATGATGAGGGATTGCGGTCTGCGGGCCAAGGTGTATTCGGATGTGTGCCGTTTCTTCAGGTTCGTCAACCAAGCCGCCCTCATGCCGGCGGGTTCGGCGCCCGGCCGTGAACTCCTGGGCCTGGCGGACTATTACGACCAGCCGCACCTGATCCGTGCGTTCCGACGGTTCAGCGGTTTTACACCCACCGAATACCTGCGCGTGATCCAGACGCACGGTCCCGAGTACGCCACGTTCGTGCCCGTGGAGGAACTCGCCTGAACGAACCGCAGTCCGGCCAACTCTCGGCAGCAGGTTGCGGGTTTTTTACAAGACCGCCCCACGTCCCGCCGCCTACCCTCTCCTCAGGGAACCACCAGGAAGGGAAGGCCGTGGAAATCCATATCAATTGGCTCGCAGTGCTGTTGGCAGCGTTGGCCACGTTCGTCGTAGGCGGGCTGTGGTACTCCGTGCTCTTCGCCAAGCCCTGGCAAAAGGCAGCAGGCGTGAGTGACCAGCAGCTGAAGTCCGGAACGGCGAGGGTCTTTGCCGGGTCCTTCGTACTTGCCGCGATCATGGCCGTGTTCCTGGCCGCGTTCATCGGCCGTGGCGGCTTTGTTTTCGGCATCGTGGCCGGGCTGGCCGCAGGCATTGGCTGGGTGGCAACGGCTTTGGGCGTCAACTACTTGTTCGAACGCCGCAGCCCGGTGCTTTTCGCGATCAACGCCAGCTACAACGTGGTGACGTTCGCAGTGATGGGAGCCATCGTGGGAACCCTGCAGGCCTGAGTCGTCTTCGCGTGTGGGGGCCTACTTGAAGTGGGTCTCCACGTTTCCGCCGCCCGCGGCCTTGACGATCGCCTCGGCAACCTCCCGCAGCTTGACGTTCCGGTTGCTGGAGGCCCTCTTGATGAGCTCCACCGCTTCGGCCTGGGTGCAACGGTTCTGGGCGATGATGATGCCGGTGGCTACGTCGATGACGGTGCGTGACGCCATGGCGGCGCGCAGGTTGGCCGCAGTCTGGCTGTGTTGGGCAATCATGACGGCCAGGCTCAGCCCCTTCGCAGCCTGCTGCACGTAGTCCGTGGCCCGCTGCACCGTCGCTTGGTCGAATCCGGCTGTACGTTCGGAGTAGAGGTTCATGCTGGCTTTGGCGCTGTCGTCCGGAAGCGGAATCGGCAGGGCAAGGATCGAGCGTATGCCTTGAGCCAGGGCCACCTCTTTGTAATCGGGCCACGTGTCGTCGGCCGCAAGGTCAGGGACGTGTACTTGGACGCCTTTCCTGGCTGACAGCAGGCACGGACCCTCGGCGAACTGGTACTGGAGTTCGTCAAGCAGGAGGGCGCGTTCTCCGCTGCTGGCGACCGTCGCAGCGGTGCGGTGGCGGAGCAGGGTGACCCCACAAAAGACGTCGGCATCGGCAGTGCTGAACATCGCAGCGGAATGCCGGGTCAGCTCGGTGAGGAATGCCTCGACGTCAGGATTATCCAGGAGCAGGTCCTGGATTTCGCCGGCCACCAGGTGGGGCGCGGCTTGTTGTTGGTCTTCCATTGGGACCTCCGAACCTTGGACAGAAGCTCTTCTTTGAGGGTAGCTCCGAAGTTCCACCGAAGCTAATAATAAGGATGCTTCTCTTTTTATGATAAGTATGCTTCTCTTTTTAAGAGTCTTGCAGCGGGCTCATCCCCCAATAAGCAGGTCTAAGGATTGAAGCCGATGCGGCAAGCTCGACCCTTCCAAAACCCCTATCACGCGAATGCGCCGGAAAGCAGCCTCCGGCAAAGTTTTCAGGACGGCTTGGTCCTGGACCATTTGAACCTGGCGAAGTCCATTGCCGCCCGGTACTCCGCCCACACCCATGATCTGGACGACGTCCGTCAGGTCGCGTTCATGGGCCTCATCAAGGCCGCCCGTGGCTACGACGAGGCCAAGGGCGTCAGCTTCCCGGCCTACGCAGCCCCCACCATTGCCGGTGAGGTTAAGAGGTACCTGCGGGACCATTGCTGGGTGGTGCGTCCCCCGCGTCCTATCCAGGACATGCGGCGCCAGGTCCTCGCCAGGACAGAAGAAATGACCCAGGCCCTGCAACGCACGCCTTCCCCGGAAGAGGTCGCAGAGGACCTCAGTTTGGAGCCGTGCCAAGTACGTGAAGCCCTGATGGCGGGAACCAGCAAGCGCCCCGATTCCCTGGACGCTCCGGCCGTGGCCGGCGGCGACGGCCTCCAGGGGTCCTTCTCCAGTGCCGGCTGCCCCACGGACAAACTGGAAGACGTCCTCGCCCTGCGGAACGCCATCAGAACCCTCAGCCCCGAGGACCGCCATCTTCTGTACCGGCGCTACTACCGCGAGGAAACCCAGTCGACCATCGCCGAGGCCCTCGGAATGTCGCAAATGCAGGTATCGCGGAGGTTGTCCAAGATCCTGGTGACGTTGCAGGCGCAGTTGTTCGAGGGCCAAGCCGAACTACGGGACGGCTCGGCTGCCCCTTCAAGGAACACTGCTCTCTAATCCGCCGGGGGTACCAGAGAGCGCCCGCAGGGCGGTGGCCAATGCCGCCGCCCCGGGCCACGCCGGCGCCAACTCAGCAGCGGAGTCCGTCCACTGCATCCAGCACGTCGCGCACCGTGACTGCCAGGAGTGCGGGGTCGGGATCAGCGGCGAAGACGTCGCCGCGGCGGAGTTCGACGGCGGTGAGGACCACGTGCGGCCCGGGCGGCGGTCCCCATTCCTCAGCGGGCGCAGGACCGAACAGGACAACTGACGGGCGTTCATAGGCGGATGCCAGGTGCGCGGCACCCGTGTCGGCGGAAACAACCAGCCGCGCCTCGGCGATTGTCGCGGCGAACTCGGCGAGCCCTTGACGTCCGGCGAGCACACCGGCGTCGAGGTTTGCTCCTTGGCGCTTGGCCAAAACGGCCGTCTTTTCGGCCCGTTCGCGTTCGGACGCGCCACCGGTGAAGACGACGTCGTGTCCCGCCTTGGTGAGTTCCACGGCCACTTCCGCGAACCGCTCCACCGGCCACAACCTGCTCCCGTACGCGGCTCCGACGTGAATGACGGTGGCACCGGGGCGGGGGGAAGCCGCCCGGGGCTTGTTGAGCCGGTAATCCAGGGGATCGGCGTCGATGCCGTGCCACGCGAGCAGCCTGGTCCAGCGCTCGCGTTCGGGAAGTCCCGTGGTCCATTCGGGTCCGTCCACGCCGGGAGACCGGTGCGCCACTACCCGCTTGGCCTGCAGCTCCTCGATGCGCTGCCGGCTCTCGGCTCCGTTGCCGTGGAGGTTCACGGCAACGTCCACCACGCCCGGGGCGATGGTCAGTGGATCGTCCAGCCCGGGGGTGGGCAGGTGGTCGATGCCACCTACAAGCTCCACTGCCTCCGCCACCCACGTGGGTGCGGCGTAGAGGATGCGGTGTTCCGGAAACGCCCGGCGCAGGCCGCGCAAGGCAGGAACCGCAACCAGCAGGTCCCCCAGTTTCAGTGCGCGCAGGGCGAGCAGTATGGGCTGTCCATTGCTTTCAATGTTGTTCAAGGTGGCCTCCCGCTTAGGAGTCTAGCGGCAGGAAACTTCTCCTCGTCGCGCTGTTTAGGGCACGGAGAACTGGGGAACTTTGCCGGTATGGGAGGAACCGGAACGTTGAAGGCGGTCCTGTTTGACCGCGATGGAACGCTCGTCGTAGACGTGCCCTATAACGGCGACCCGCGACTGGTGCGGCCCATGGAGAGTGCCCGTTCGGCAGTTGCGAGGGTGCGCGAGGCCGGACTGGCCACAGGTGTGGTCAGCAACCAGTCGGGAGTTGCCAGGGGGCTGATAACGCCGGCCCAGGTGGAAGCCGTGAACCAGCGCGTCGATGAGCTGCTGGGGCCGTTCGACGTGTGGGAATTCTGTCCGCACGGAACGGAGGATGGCTGTCCATGCCGCAAGCCCGCGCCGGGCCTCATCCACAGGGCCTGCGAGGCGTTGGGCGTGGAACCGTCGGAGGTGGCCGTGATAGGTGACATCGGGGCGGACCTTGGGGCCGCAAAGGCTGCTGGTGCCCGGGCTGTCCTGGTCCCCACGCCGGTGACCCGCGAGGAAGAGATCGTTGCGGCGGACCTGGTGGCGAACGATCTGTGGCACGCCGTGGAGCTGCTGCTGGCAGTGCCCGAAGATGCGGCTCTTTCCGCCGGGCCGGCAGTCCGGACCGGCGGCAACCCTACCCAAGGTGCACCTGCATGAGCCGCGTCCTGGTAGCCCGCTTGGACAGCATGGGCGACGTCCTCGTTTCAGGGCCGGCAATACGTGCCGTGGCCAACGGCAGCAGGCCCGACGGCAGCCGGCCCAACGACGTCGTACTGCTGTGCGGTCCGGAAGGGACCGGTGCGGCGGAAATGCTTCCCGGCGTCACTGAAGTCCACACCTGGCAGTGTCCTTGGATCGTCAATCCGGCCCCGCCCGTTACCGAAGAATCCACCCGCGGCTTGGTGGACTTTGTCCGTAGTTCCCGGATTGAGGAAGCCGTGATCCTGACGTCCTTCCACCAATCCCCGCTGCCCTTGGCAATGCTGTTGCGCCTGGCCGGGGTAAAGAGGATTACGGGCGCCTCCACCGACTACGCGGGTTCGTTGCTGGATGTCCGGCTCAGGCCGGGCGAAGATTTCCCCGAGGATCAGCCGGAAGCAGTACGTGCCCTTGGTATCGCCCATGCGGGAGGCTTTGTCCTTCCGCAGGGCGACGACGGCAAACTGCGCGTGAACACCGCTGCAGATGACGAATTCGCCAACAAGCTCGCTGACGAGGGCCCCTACATTGTGGTGCATCCCGGCGCAGCAGCCCCCGCCCGGGAATGGCCCGCGCTGCACCACGCCGCCACCGTGGAACTCCTGGAGGCCTATGGACACCGTGTCGTAGTGACCGGAGGGCCTTCCGAGGCCTCGCTCACCGCAACGGTTGCCGGTCCTTCCGCGCAGAACCTCGGCGGCAAGACCAACCTCCGCACGCTGGCAGCGGTTCTTGAGCGGGCCGCCGTCGTCATCACCGCCAATACGGGACCCGCGCATCTGGCCGCCGCGGTGGGCGCGCCGGTGGTTTGCCTGTTCGCCCCCGTGGTCCCTGCCATCCGTTGGGCGCCGTACGGGGTGCCGCTGGAACTTCTGGGCGACCAGGAAGCGGCGTGCAAGAACACCCGTGCCCGGAACTGTCCCGTTCCCGGCCATCCCTGCCTGAGTTCCGTCACGCCCGAACAGGTCCTCGAAGCCGTGGAACGCCTGCTGGGTGGCGTGGCTTCCCTGGCTACCCGACGAAAGGTGTGGAAACCATGAGAATCCTGGTGTGGCACGTCCACGGAGGATGGATGGAGGCATTCGTCCGCGGACGCCATGAATACCTGCTTCCGGTAGAACCCGACGGCGGCCCCTGGGGCCTGGGGCGCGGTGGCCGCAACTGGCCGGACAACGCCGTGGAAGTGGACCTGGCCACACTGGACCCGGACAGCGTGGACGCAGTAGTCCTGCAACGGCCGGAGGAGATCGCCGCAGTGGCCCGTTCCTTGGGGCGGAAGCCCGGCGTGGATCTGCCTGCCGTCTACCTCGAGCACAATACGCCCAAGGGAGACGTGCCGTTCACTGTGCACCCGATGGCTGACCAGCGCACTATCCCCGTAGTGCACGTGACCCACTTCAACCAGCTCTTCTGGGACACCGGTTCGGCCGCCACGGTAGTGATCGAACACGGCATCCCGGATCCCGGCCGCCTCTATACCGGTGAGCGGGAAGAAATGGGCATCGTGGTCAACGAGCCGGTGCGGCGCGGGCGTGTCACCGGCACCGACCTCCTGCCGGGCTTCGCCGGAGTGGGTCCGCTGCGGGTGTTCGGGATGGGAACGGAGCATTTGCCCGGAGCCCTGAACCTGAAGGGGCTGGGTCTTGGCGAGGAACGGCTGAGGATTGCCGGGGACGTTCCGGCGTCGCAGCTCCACGCCGAGCTGGCCCGTTGCCGGCTCTACGTGCATCCGCTCCGTTGGACGTCGCTGGGCCTTGCACTGTTGGAAGCGATGCATCTGGGCATGCCCGTGCTGGCGCTCGGGACCACGGAAGCCTACCGCGCCGTTCCCCGCGGCGCAGGGCTGGTCTCTACCGACGTCGATGAACTCCAGAGATTCGCCCGCCGGCTGCTCAATGACCCGGACGACGCTTACGCCATGGGCCTTCGGGCCCGCGAAGCTGCCTTGGAACGCTACGGGCTGGACGCATTCCTCCGGGCCTGGGATGAGCTCCTCGGGGACTTGAGAACACGGGGGAGCGCCGCACCAACCGCAACAGCGGCCGGTGGGGCGCCCCGATCGGCACCGCCAAGCCATGATGCAGAGAGGACACACCCATGAAGATCTCCATGGTTTCCGAACACGCCAGTCCGCTGGCGGCTTTGGGAGGAGTGGACGCCGGGGGACAGAACGTCCACGTCGCCGCACTTTCCTCGAGCCTGGCCAAACGTGGCCACCAAGTCACCGTGTACACACGCCGTGACGATCCGGAGCTGCCTGCAAAGGTGCAGGTGGCACCGGGACTCACCGTGGTCCACGTGGACGCCGGTCCCGCCCGGCACATCCCCAAGGACGAACTCCTGCCGTTCATGGGTGCCTTGGCGGACGGTATCTGCGAGGACTGGGCCGGCGATCTTCCGGACGTCGTTCACGCGCACTTCTGGATGTCCGGGTTGGCTGCAATCCAGGCGTCCCGGCGGGCCGGCGCGGCCGATCCCGTACCCGTGGTGCAGACCTTCCATGCCCTGGGCTCCGTCAAGCGGCGCCATCAGGGCAGCGCGGACACCAGCCCGGCGGCACGCGCCTGGCTGGAACCCTGGGTTGGCCGGACGGCCGACTGGGTCATCGCCACGTGCCCGGACGAGGTCTTTGAACTGAAGGCGCTCGGCATCAGCAAATCCAAGGTCTCAATCGCTCCTTGCGGCGTGGACCTCGCACTCTTTGACGGCACGGCCGAACCCGAACCGAAGCCGCGCACCCACCGGATCCTCAGCGTCGGGCGGCTGGTTCCCCGCAAGGGAGTCGACCTCATCATCCAGGCCCTGCCGCATCTTGAACAGGCAGGCTTCGACGACGTCGAACTCCTGGTCGTCGGCGGTTCCGGCGATGCCCTGACCCTCGAGGAAGACCCGGAAGCCCAGAGGCTCCGGGCGCTCACCAAGGAACTGGGCGTAGAAGACAAGGTCACCATGCGCGGCCAGGTGCCGCGCGACGCAATGCCGGGCATCCTCCGCAGCGCTGACGCGGTCATCTGCACCCCTTGGTACGAGCCCTTCGGCATTGTGCCGCTGGAAGCGATGGCAAGCGGCGTGCCCGTGGTGGCCGCCGCCGTCGGGGGTTTGCGCGAAACAGTGGTTGACCACAAGACCGGCCTGCAGGTCCCGCCGCGGGACCCGGAGGCAATCGCCGACGCCGTTGGGCAGCTCCTGGGCGACCCCGCCCTGCGTGCCGACATGGGCAGGGCCGGCCTGCGCCGCGCCCGCTCGCGCTACTCGTGGGACCGCATTGCCGCTGACACCGAAAAAGCGTACCGATCCGTCCTCGCCGCCGGGCTTTCCCGCCAGGCCGGGGAAGCTCTTGAACCCCTGGAAGGAACGGCACTGTGACCATCAACAGCCACACCACGAACACCACCGTCAAGAGTCCGGCGAAACTCAAGTCAGTCCCGGACACCATCCCCGCGGGGTGGACCGGATCCGGCGCCGCGGACACCGAGGTAACCAAGCATCTGGACAACGTTCTTCCGGCCCTCGAATCGCTGCGCTCGCAGGCAGGCCGGCTCTCCGGATGGGGTACCGAGCTTGCCAACCGCTTGCTGGCCGGCCAAAGGTTGCTTGCCGCCGGCAACGGCGGATCCGCCGCTGAAGCCCAGCACCTGACCGCCGAACTCGTGGGTCGCTTCGACTCGGAGCGGGCCCCGTTCTCAGCCATCTCCCTGCATGCTGAAACATCGGCAGTCACGGCGCTGGCCAACGATTACGGGTACGACGAAGTCTTCGCCAGGCAGGTCAGGGCGCACGGTCGTGCCGGCGACGTCCTGGTCCTCCTGTCCACCAGCGGACGCAGCCCCAACCTCCTCAAGGCGGTCCGGGCAGCCAATGAACGCGGGATTGCAACGTGGGCCCTCACGGGGCCGGGCCCCAACCCGCTGTCCACCGCGTGCGACGAGGCCGTCACGGTGGAAGCCATTGCGGCCAACGCGCAGGAGGGCCATCTGATCGCCGTCCACGCGGTCTGCAGGGCCTTCGACGCGGAGGTTGCCCGGCGGACCGGAACCTCGGGCAGGGGAGTCCAGCCATGAAAGTGACCGTGGTGGGCGACCTCCTCCTGGACGTCGACATCAACGGAACCGCCACCCGGCTGAGCCCGGACGCGCCGGTTCCCGTGGTTGACGTAGGAGGCGTCCGGCGTCGGGCAGGCGGTGCCGGGCTGGTAGCCACCCTCCTCATGCGCGACGGCCATGACGTCACTTTGGTCACCGCTGTGTCCGACGACGACGGCGCCGCCCACCTCAGGCGCGCACTGTCCGGCATGGAGCTGCTCACCGGAGCCCCGCTTGCCCCTACCCCCACCAAGACGCGGGTCCGGATCGGTTCGCATCCCGTAGTCCGGTTCGATGAAGGCTGTGCCCCTGCGCCAACTCCGGACTGTACCGGGGACATGCGGGCGGCCATCGACTCGGCAGAGGTGATCGTGGTGGCTGACTATGGCAGGGGGATCACCTTCAACGAGGACATCCGCGACGCCCTCACCACGGCGGCGCGCCGGATTCCCGTGGTGTGGGATCCGCATCCTTCCGGTTCGCAGCCCGTTTCCGGAGTGTCGGTGGTAACCCCCAACCTTGCCGAAGCGAGGACCCTCGCGAAAGCGGCCGGGCTGGAACCGGTGGTGGATCCCGGCGCCGGAACTGCCCAAGCCGGGACCCGACTGCTGGAACACTGGAACAGCCGCGCCGTCCTGGTGACCAAGGGCGAAGCAGGGGCAGTCCTGGTCGAAGCGACGGGACCTGCTACCGACATTCCCGCGCCCAGGACCAGCGTTGCTGATCCCTGTGGAGCCGGGGACCGCCTCGCAGGGAGCCTGGCTGCCTACCTCGGCCTCGGCGTCGCATTGCCCGAAGCTGCCAGCCGGGCCGTCGCCGACGCATCAGCGTTCCTCTCAGAGGGTGGGGCCGCATCGCTCGCGGTGGACGCCGGTGCGGTTGAACCCGGCCCCGCCGCGGCTGGACCCGACCCCGCCGATGCGGTTGAACCCGGTCCCGGCGCGGCCGGACCGCACGCCGATGCCGGCGCCGTCGTCGAACTTTTCGGCAACCAGCCAAGCCGTCCCGACGGCGTCCAACTCGCCGCAGAAGTGCGGGCGCAGGGCGGCACCGTCATCGCAACGGGGGGATGCTTCGATCTTCTCCACGCGGGGCACGCGCGGACGCTCGCCGCTGCCCGTGCCATGGGGGATTGCCTGATCGTGTGCCTCAATTCGGACCAGTCCGTCCGCCGCCTCAAGGGCCCGCACCGGCCGATCGTCAGCATGGAAGACCGGGCAGAGCTGCTGCTCGCGCTCTCATGCGTGGACGCCGTGGTGGTCTTCGACGAGGACACGCCGGAGGACTGCCTCGAGTTCATCCGGCCCGATATCTGGGTCAAGGGCGGCGACTACCAACCCGATGAACTGCCGGAAGCCCGGCTGCTGGCCACGTGGGGAGGGCAATGCGTCACCGTGCCTTTCCACCCGGCCAGATCGACCAGCGGCCTGGCGGAAGCGCTCGCCAAGGTCGGCTGAACCTGTACAGAACCGCCTAACGAAAGGAACCGCATGAACACGCAAACACCTGGCCGCGTCATCGTTACTGGAGGCGGCTCCGGCCTGGGGGCCGCGATCGTGGAAGCGATCAGCAACGCCGGCGGCACGCCGGTCGTCTTCGACCGGGACGTCAGCAACGTCTCCGGCGTGAAGGCCCTGGAAGTGGACGTCTCCAACCGGGAAGCCGTGGAAGCCGCTGTGAAGGAAACCGCGGAAAGCCTCGGCGGCCTGGACGGCGTCGTAACCGCTGCCGGCATTGACCGTTGCGGAAAGCTGGGCGACGTAGCTGCCGACGAATGGGAAAAGGTCATTGGGGTGAACCTCCTGGGCACCGTTTCCACGGTCCGGGCCGCTCTGCCTTATCTGAAGGAATCCAAGGGCCGGGCCATCACCATCGCCTCCACCCTGGGCTTGCGTGCCCTCCCGGATGCAACGGCCTACTGCGCCTCCAAGTTCGGCGTGATCGGCTTCAGCCGCGCGCTCGCGGCCGAAACCGGCGGGGTCATCGGCGTCACCACCATCATTCCGGGTGGCATGAAGACCCACTTCTTCGACGACCGCGACGAGCAGTACAAGCCGCAGGACGACTCAAAGCTCAACGATCCCGCGAATGTGGCTCAGGCTGTGGTGTTCGCGCTCTCGCAACCGTTCGGTTGCGAGGTCCGCGAACTTCTCATTACCCCCGCAGAAGAAGGCTCGTGGCCGTAAGGTCCCGCACGTCCTGAACAACGTCGGCCACGGCGATGCCTTCAATGAGGGTGTCGTCGTGGCCGCAGTGCGGAGCGGTCCAACCAACCTGGGTGACGTCCGCGCCGCAGCGGGGGCACTTGGTCACCCACGACATGTGGATCCGATGCATGCTCCGGCCCCGCGCCCCCGCATTGAAGGCGTTGCCCACCCAGAAAATGCCCACGGTGGGAGTTCCCAAGGCCTGGGCCAGGTGCCGGGGCCCGCTGTCGCTCGCGAGCATCACCGTCGCCTCGTCCAACAGGGCTGCCAACTGCCCGAGGTCCAGTTCGCTGGCCACCGAACGCACCGCCTCACGGTCCCGTTCCGGAATCTTTGACTGCGCGAGTCCGACGACTTCCTGGGCCAGTGCCTTCTCCGATTCGTCGCCGACCGCCAGTACCTGGACACCTTCGGCTGCGAGGCTCGCGGCTGCGTCAGCAAAGTACGACGCCGGCCAGCGCCTTCTGGGATCGGTGGCACCAGGGTGGATGACCACCAGGGAGTGACGGGCCTGGTCCTTCAACCCCGCTACGTCCTGCCGGTACTCCGGTTTTGGCCGCAGCAGGGGCGCAATGATGGTGGGCGCGCCCGCAAGTCCCACTGTCTCAAGCCAGCGGTCAGGCTCGTTCTGGTAGTAGATGTAGTCCAGGTTCCGCTCCAGCCGTTCGGCATCCGGAGTCCGCGTTCCCACGGTGTGCCTCGCCCCCAGCTTCAGCAGGAACGGGTTGGAGAAGCGGCCGCCGCCGTGCATCTGGACAGCCAGATCGAAGTTCCGGCCTTGCATGTCCTGGAGGAACCGTTCAAGCGCTTCCGGATCTTCGTCGCCGTCGCGGACGCCCTTTGCAAACGGAAGGATCTCGACGTCGTCCACGGGGCCTTCCGTTGCGGCCACCAACGCCGCATGGATGGGTGTTCCCAGCAGGGTCACGCGGGCTTCCGGGTAGGCGCGCCTAAGGGCAAACAACGCCGGGTAGGTATAGATGAGGTCGCCCAGCCCGCCGCCGCGCAATACGGCGATCCGCTGCACATCCTGGAACTTCGCCAGTACGGGGCCAACACCTGATTCGAGCGAGATGGCAGAAGCCGGAGAAGTGTCCATGTGGTACATCCCTTCGAGAGGAAATCGGGGGTCCCGCAGCGCTTGCCGGCTCTTGCGGCACCGGCCGCGGACCCGGTGTGGAAAACTGCTGTGCAGGTGTGTGAAGGGCGGGCCGTTGGGTACCTGAGGGAGAGCAGGAACTTGCCGCCTCAACCGGAAGGTACCCCATGGCACGCCTCTCCAATCAAGAAGGTCTGGCCGAATGGTTGCCAGGCCGCCTGGCCGAAGAAGAACCCGTTATCACCGTCATCGGCGACGCCATCCTGGATGGCTGGTGGGACGGGCTGATTGAGCGTTTTTGCCGGGAAGCGCCCGCTCCCGTGGTGCAGGTAAAGCGCCGTGACTACGCTCCAGGCGGCGCAGCGAACACGGCCATGAACCTGGCTGCCTTGGGTGCCCGTGTTCGATTTGTTTCCATGGTCGGTGAGGACACAGCCGGCCGGCAGCTCCGGCAACGGCTCGCAGCCGCCGGGATCGATGTGGACGGCGTACTGTCGCACCCGGGCATGACCACCACCACCAAGAACCGCGTCAGCAGCGGCGGACAGGTCATGCTTCGGCTGGACGATGAATCGGCGTCAGTGCCTGAGGACGGTTTGCTGGAACTGGCGGCCCTCATTCCAGGAGCATTGGCGGGTTCGGACGCGGTGATCCTCTGCGACTACGGCGCAGGCGCACTGGTTGGTCCGGTCCGCGAAGCGCTGCAGCGGGAACTGGGTCCCGGATCACCGGGAAGGCAGAAACCCGCAGGGAGCGGCAGTCCTTTGGTGGTAGTGGATGCCCACCACCCCGAACAGTGGGCGGAGCTGGCACCGGACCTGGCCACCCCGAACGCCCAGGAAGCTGCCCTGCTGCTCGGCGTTGAGCTGCCCGGTGGTGCTGCGCGGTGCCCCTTCGTGGAGGCCCACGCTGCCCAGCTCATGGCCGCCTCCGGTGCGGCCGCCGTCGTCGTAACCCTGGACCGGGACGGCACGCTGACCGTGCGCCAAGGCAGCGACGGCGAGGTGGCCACCCACCGCACCTGGGCGCGGCCGGAAGCGGAGAAGCAGGCCTCCGGCGCCGGCGATACCTTTGTTGCCGCGCTGAGCCTGGCGCGCGCAGCCGGGCTGCCCCTGACCACCAGCGTTGACCTTGCCCAAGCAGCCGCCGACGTTGTGGTCCACCGGCCCGGCACCTCCGTGTGCAGCACCGAAGAACTGGCCCACCATCTCCGGGAGTTCGCGGACACCGCGCTGACCGCAACCGAATTGGCCAAGCAGGTGGAGGCGCACCGGCAGGAAGGGCGGCGGATCGTCCTCACCAATGGTTGCTTCGATGTCCTGCACCGGGGCCACACCCGCTACCTCAACCAAGCCAAGCAACTCGGTGACGTGCTGGTGGTGGCCCTCAACAGCGACTCCTCGGTCCGGCAACTGAAAGGACCGGACCGTCCCGTCAACCACGAGGCCGACCGTGCCGCCGTCATCGCCGCGCTGAGCTGCGTGGACCACGTCACCGTGTTCGACACCCCCACGCCCATCCCGCTGATCGAACTCCTCAAGCCGGACGTCTACGCCAAAGGCGGCGACTACACGCCGGAAATGCTCGCCGAAACAGCTGCTGTGGAAAGCTACGGAGGCACGGTGACTATTCTGGACTACGTACCGGAACACTCCACCACGGCCGTCCTGCAACGCATCCGCTCCACAGGCGAAACCACCAGCTGAGGGAAGAAGAGTCCATGCGCATCGTCATCACCGGGGCTACGGGAAACGCGGGCACCGCCCTGCTGAAGCGGCTCCAGAAGGCCCGGTCCGAGGAGGGGGCCGACCTCCAACTGGTGGGCATTGCCCGGCGGAAACCGGACCTGGACGCCGCGCCTTACCAGGGCGTCGAATGGCACAGCCTGGACATCGGACACCACAGGGACCGTGAGGCCCTGGACAAAGTCATGGCCGGGGCGGATGCCGTGGTGCACCTGGCGTGGGCTATCCAGCCGAACCACAACCGCAAGCTTCTGCGACGCACCAACGTTGCGGGCACGGCCCACGTCCTCGGGGCTGCCCGCAGGGCAGGGGTGGGGCACGTCGTCTGCGCCTCCTCCGTGGGCGCGTACTCGGCAGCGCCGAAGGACCAGAGAACCAAGGAAAACTGGCCTGCCGGCGGAATCAAGGGCTCGCACTACAGCGTGGACAAGGCCGCGCAGGAGCGGCTCCTGAACAACTTCGCCAAGGCAAACCCGGAGGTGGTGGTTGCGCGGCTGCGGCCCGGGCTGATCTTTACCTCGGAAGCCGGCAGCGAAATCGGACGCTATTTCCTGGGCAGGGTCCTCCCGCGACTGATTCCCCGCCGGCCCTGGCTCCCCGTCCTTCCGGTCCCCAAGGACCTGATCTTCCAGGCCGTGCACGCAGATGATGTGGCCGACGCTTATTGGCGGGTCCTCAGGGAACGTGCCGAAGGAGCCTTCAACATCGCCGCCGAACCCGTGCTGGATCCCAATGCGCTCGCATGGATCCTCCATGCCCGGCGCCACCTGCCCATCCCGGTGTCGTTGCTGCGCGCCGTCGTCAGCGCTACATGGCGGCTGCGGATGCAGGTGACGGACCCCGGCTGGGTGGACATGGCTGCGGGCGCGCCGATCATGGACACAAGCCGGGCGCGGACCATTCTGGGGTGGATGCCCCACAAATCGTCGCTGGAGGCATTGACCGAGATCGTCGACGGACTGGGCGAGGGGAAAGGCCGGAAAGCTTCACCGCCGCTGACACCCCGTTAACCCGTATTGCTGCAGGTGGCGTTCGGGTGCTACTTGTTCGGGAGCGACTTGTTCGGGTGCTACTTGGATGACAGCACGGTGATCATGCGCCGGAGGCTCATGGCCACGGATGCTGCCGCGTTCACGGATGCCTGGCCGGCAGCTGCTTCGTTGATGGCATCGCCCAGCCCGGCCACGCAGTCCCGCGCTTCGGACAAAGCGGGCTCGAGTTCGGGCTCTTCGTCGCTGCGCCACCGGTCGATCACGTCGGCTACTGATTCCAGGGCTTCGGAGAGGTTGCTGAGGACGCTGTCCGGGATGACGGTCCCGGCCCCTTCCTCCCAGATCACGCTTTGCAGCACGTCGGTGATGTCCTGCACGTGGAAGGTCAGCCTCTCCACGGTCCGCAAGCCGGCAAGGTCTTGGGGGAGGCGGGTGGCGCGACGGCGGGACCTGGGATTCGCTTTCGCGCTCAGTTCCGCTTGGTACACGGCAGTCCGCACTCCCGCTGCAGTTGTGTCCAGCAGGTCGCTGCGGCTGGCCCAGGCCTCATGGTTTGGCGGCCACGATTCCTGCATCGCCTGTGCCATGTCCCTCAGTTGGTGGGACAGTGCGTTCCGGTGCCCTTCCAAGGCAGGGTCTACCTGTTCCAGGTGCAACGGCGGGATGATCAGCCAGTTCACTGTCAATCCCACCGCTACGCCCAGGGCCATCTGGAGGACGTATCCGAAGGAGAAATTCTCCGCGTTGGAATCACCCAGTAACAGCACAAAGAGCGCGGCCATGGGGATCCACTCGGAAGCCGTGCCCAGCCGGGGGAGGCCGCCAATGAGCACGCCGAGGCCGATCACCAGTGCCACGGAGAAACTGGAGGGGTCGGCGAAGGTGGTCACCGCAAACGCCATGCCGATGCCCAGGGACAATCCCAGCAAACTCTGGAACCCGTGCTTGGCGGAGTCGGCCACCGTTGGGTGCATGCTCACCAAGGCACCCAGCGGCGCGTAGTAAGGGTAGGCGGCAGCCGGTCCGGGCATGAACGGGGCCAGGTACCACGCCAGTCCTGCAGCGAGGGCGGTTTTGGCGGCAAACAGCAATCTGTGGCGGGTAAAAGTCCTTCGGAGCGCGGAGATCAGCCGTCGCCTGTTGGGGATAAGGCGCATCTTCCCAAGATTCGCAGGTCTTGCATGGTGTGTCGAACCGGCGCTAAAGGGAAGCAAATGTTTTTTGATTCGTGCGATTGAATCCCCGGACAGCGGGTACACACCCCATTGATAGTAACGATACTTACTATCCCGGCTGCTGTCCGCAGCCTGCCAACTGTGGAAAGAGAGCGACAATGACTGAGAGCCAATCGCCGCAGGACGGAAGCTTCGCGGCGCCTCGAAACGGGGTCCCCGCCGGGACCGAACCTTACTCCGGAAGCTACCTGGACTCGCCAGTTGAAACCGAGGCCGACACCGCCACCACCAGCACGGCCGGATACCAGGGCGGCGCGTCGGGATCCGGCTCCCACTCGGGGTCCGGCACTGTTGATGCCGCCAAGCAGGAAGCTGCAGGAGTGGCCAGTACAGCCAAGGACGCCGCCGGTGGCGTGGTTGATACCGCCAAGGGCGAGGCCGCGAACGTGGCCCAGGAAGTCAAACTCAATGCCCGCCAACTGCTGACGCAGACCAAGGGCGAGTTGACCGACCAAGCCGCTACGCAGCAGCAGCGCGTCGCCGAAGGGCTGCGGTCCATCTCCGATGAACTGTCCACCATGGCAGGTGCGTCGAACAACGGCGGCGTGGCCGCGGACCTCGTCCAGCAAGCCGCCGACCGTTCATCGTCGGTTGCCCAGTGGCTTGAGAACCGCGATCCCGGGTCCTTGCTGAACGAAGTCAAGAGCTTCGCCCGCCGTCGGCCGGGTGCCTTCCTCTTGCTCGCAGCAGGAGCCGGTGTCCTCGCCGGCCGTCTGGGACGCGGCATGGCAGACAACGCCGCCGCTGAAAGCGCCGGGGCCACTGCCACTTCCGCACCCAGGGCCGAGTACTACCCGAGCTCCGGCGGCGCAGTGCCGCCACCCGCCGTCGACCTCCCGGGTCCGGATGCCACCACGGCAAGCTACGGCACCACGCCCACCACCGGCTACGGCACTACCGCCGGAGTTACGGCTGCCGGCGGAGCTGCAGGAGCAGCCGGCTACGGAGCCGGTACGTCCGGTCTCGAGCCAGGTGCCGAAGGGTACAGCGCCGATGGCTACCGCGCCGACGGCTACGAAGCCGGTGGTTACGACGCCGGAACTACCGGTGGGCTGGAGGGCTCCACGGCCGCCTACCCGGAAACCGATGGTGGAACCAAGGCGCAGGGTGACCCGCTGGCCGGACCCCTGGATCCCGATGACCCCTCCTATGGAGGTTCCCGATGACCAGTCCCGCTGACCTTCCTCCCACGGAAGCCCACCTCAAAGCGGAAACCGTACCCCTCGGGGAATTGCTGGGCGACCTGACGCGCGACGTCTCCACGTTGATGCGCCAGGAAGTCGAACTCGCCAAGGCCGAACTCAAAGAGTCCGCCACCAAGGCAGGGAAGGGCGCCGGCATGCTGGCCGGAGCCGCATGGGCCGGGCACCTCGCTGTCGTGTTCCTTTCCCTCGCCTTGTGGTGGGCCCTGGGCCAGCTGGTTGGCCTGGGATGGTCGGCCGTGATCGTTGCCGTTATTTGGGGCATCGTCGCGGCAGTGCTGGCCAGCATCGGCCGGAAGGAACTGAAGACCATCAACGGCATGCCGCGTACCGCTGAGACAGTCAAGGAAATACCTCCAACCTTCAAACCGAACACTGAGGAGACACGATGACGCAGAATCCCGACGCCCTGCGCGCCGACATCGAACAAACCCGCAGGCGGCTCAGCACCAACGTTGACGCCGTGGCGGACAAGGTCACCCCCTCGCACATCGTCAACAGGCGTGTGGACCGGATCAAGACGGCCGTGTTCGGCGCCCGCGACGATGTCCAGGATGCTGCGGGCAATGCCGCGCACCAGGCTCACGACGCCGTTTCCGGTGTGGTTTCCGATATCGGTGACGCGCCGCAGGCCATCACGCGGAAAGCCCAGGGCAGCCCTGTGGCAGCCGGCTTGATCGCTTTCGGTGCGGGTCTCCTCGTTTCGGCTCTGTTCCCGCCGTCGGAGAAGGAGAAGGAAGCCGCCCAGGCTGTGAAGGAAGCCGCGCAGCCCTTGACCGACGAGCTGAGCCACGCCGCCCAGGAAGTCGCCGAACACCTCAAGGAACCGGCTACCGAGGCTGTGCAGAACGTCAAGGAAACCGCCACCGAGGCTGCCGGTCACGTCAGGGACGAAGGCCAGGCTGCGGCCGCCGATGTCCAGGACCGTGCCACAACCGCGAAGGACAACCTGGGCAACCAGTAACTGCCCGCTTCACCCAACTGAGTCGCAGCTCCGCGCGTTTAGAACGTCCATAACGCGCAGAGCTGCGACTCAGTTTGGGTTAAAACCTCAGCGCACCTCGAGAATCAGCTGCAGTAACCGGGCCGCGGCCGGGCGGGCAGCGTGCTCCTCGGCCCACTGCGCCCGCGCTACGGCCCTGCTCACGGCCTGCGTGCTGATGCCCAGTTCCTGGGCCACGGCTTTCTGTTGCCCCCGAACGCCCGGCGTCAACAGGTCCAGCACCCGCCACTCCGCCACGCTGCGTTCCTGCACTATATGTCCGAGCAGCCGCAGCACCGCCTCGGCTTCCGCGGCTTGGTCCGCATACGGTCCGTCGACCGCTACCGGCACGCGCTCTTTTCCATACCGGAGGCGTTCAACAGCCCGCCGGGCGTACACCAGGCCGTGGCCGGAGGCATCCTTCACCAGGTTCGGCAGGGGTTCATTGATGGGTCCAACGCCGATTCCCACGTACCACTGCCCGCTGCGCAGGGCTATCAGGGCCGATTCAACGGCTTGGTGGCTCGAGTCGACGATGCCTTGCACTTCATCCTCAACCGAACGGTCAAAGTCGATGCGCGCCGGTATGTGCCGCAGGTCCTTCAGGAGCTTCGGCACCAGATCGCCGTCGCGTCGACTGTCGCGTTGGTTGATGGTCAGCGTGAACATAGTGGATCACATGCTACCGGCTGGTAGCTGCTCCGCAAGGCTGCGGATTCACTGTTACCTGGTCCGGTGCGGTTTGGCTGAAAAGCACGACGGGGGGCGGACCTTCCGGTTATTGCCCGGCTTGGCTGGCTGGTGCCGCCTTTGGATCGGCGATCGGCTGCTGTCCCTGCGCCAGGCCCGAGCGGCGGTCGATGGCCACGAATTTCGGATCCCAGGTGTCGCCGGAACCGCCGCTCAGCGCAGAGGCGATCATCATGAACAGGTAGAACGGGAAGAAGGACCAGCAGACCGCGCGCCAACCGCCCAACCAGGCTCCCGCCGTCGTGCCGTTCTTGATGAGCACCGAACGCATACCCGCTGCGGCGTCACCGACGCTGCCCGCCGTTCCCCAGATCATGCCGTACACGAACAGCCCGACGAACCACAGGACGACGTAGAGCGCGAGCCAGAAACCGTCGTTGAAGGCAAGCAGTGAGCCGCTGTTCATCATGGCATTCCTGGCGACCGCCACCATGACGGCGATGACGCAGTAGCCCACCACGAACACCAACGCGTCCAGCACCCGGCCCCAGAAATGGGCGGCACCGGAGGCTTTGACGTACAAGGCTCCGGACTCGGTGTGGCGGCGGACCTGCCGGCCGTTGGCCGCGTCCACGAGTCCGGTGGCGGTCTGCGACGGCGAATTGCTCATGAGGCGAGGCCAGCCAGGATGCGGGCCAGGCCGGCCGCCGACGTTTCCTTGATTTGGAGCGAGACTGCGTCGCCCTCCACCTGTGGAGTCAGGACGTGGACACCGGACGGACCTGTGTACACGGTGATGGTGGGGAAGTCGTTGGACTCGGTATTGAAGGCCACAATGTTGCTGGCTGCCTCGGTGTCAGCGAGGGCGGTTGCAGCGTACTCCTCGAACTTCGCCTCCGTGTAGGCGGTGGCTTCGGTGTCCTGCCGGGCAGCGTTCTTGGGGTCCACGAACTCGGCGAGGCGGGGGACCAGCTGATCACGGGTGACAACCGTGAAGCCGTGCAGCCCGCCCTCGTCCACTTCCTCGATGAGGACGCCGTCGTCGTGCACATAGCCATACAGCCAGCGCTTTCCGGTGGAAACGGTGCGCTCCACGGAGACCACGCTGTTACCGCTGCGGCGCAGGGTGAGGGCGCCTGTGATTTCTTCAGTGGCGTGCAGGCGCGAGGGTTCGGTCTCGCCTTCGAAGACCACCGGGTACACCAGTTCCTTGGCGAGCAGCCCGCGCAAGGCCACCGCGCACATGAGATCCTTGCTGGCGTCCTGCGAGCTCAGCCAAGGGAGCGCCACGATCTGCTCGTGCTGCACCCCGTCGAGGGCCACTACTTCCTCGTCCGTCAGCGTGGGCAGGGCCGCCCCCTCCGAGGTGGCCGAGGCAAGGACTTTCGCTGCCGATTCGATGTCCCTGGCGGTCCATTTCATGGTGGTGCTTGTCATCCGAATATCCCTCCAACAAACTTTCCGACTGACTTGGCGGCATCACTAACCCCGTCTGCCACCTTACTGCCTACATCCTTGGCGAAATTGCCCACTTCCCTGGCGCCGTCGGCAAGGTAGCTGCCCGGATTGCGGGCGAAATTGGTGATGGAGGACCAGTTGTCGGCCACCAGGTTGCCCAGTGCCCAGGCCCCGGCAACGATGCCCGCCCCGATCACGATCGGGGCGCCCACCGGTCCCAGCAAGGCCGCGCCGCCGGCGGTCATCAGCATGACGCTGCCGACGCCGCCCACCACGGTGAGACCGCCGGCAACACGGTCGCCTGTGCCGCGCCAGCCGGTGTGCTCGGGACTGATCATGTCGCTGATGCCGCCAACAATATTGAGCGGGGCCGCGAGGGCGCCTGCCACCCGGAGGCCCTTCGAGAGGCGGCTGGCATCCTGGAACGCCTGGCTGAACGGGATGTTGGCTTTGAGGTCCGTGATGACGTCGGTGACCTTTTCGCCGTTGCGCAGTGCGGTCAACGCGTCCTTGATGACGCTGCCGCCGGCACGCCAGTTGGTGAGCACCTCGCGGGTCTTGACCCATTCGGCGTGGCCGAGGTTTCCGTATTTGTAGGCAGTCCAGAGCTGGGCCGCGAGGTCCTTGACGCCCATCCCGGTGCCGTAGACGTCACTGAGGACACCCACGGAACTCCGGGATCCGTCGTTGTTGCTGGCGAATTCCTGCTGGTTGGCGTTCTTCTTCAGCAGGCTCGCGTTGTCCCGGAGCATGGTGGCGGCCTTGACCAGGCTCTGCCGGTGCTGGCTGTTCCAGTCGTTCTTGAACATGGTGGCGTCACGGCCCTGCCAGGCCGTGGCCGAGTTGATGGCGTTGGACAGCTGGGCGCTTTGCATGGTGATCGTGTCCGCCGCTTTACCCATCACGCCGGCCAGACTGCGAAGCTGCGCAATGTCGGCGCCATAGAACCCGGCCATGTGGAACCCCTTTTTTGTTGCATGAGTCGATGAGAGTCTCGTCCCACCCTAGGCGGGGCGGGCCAACGCTGCGATGGGGAGCGGTGCCCATCGCGGCAGCGCTTAAAGGGCAGCGCTTAAAGTACGACGGCGGGTGGTGGGGTTCCCTTCAGAACCGCACCACCCGCCGTCGCAACCCAACTGAGTCGCAGCTGTGCGCGTTTGGAAGCTTCAAAACGCGCACTGCTGCGACCTACATGGGGAAGGACTAGTGGCCTTCTGCTGCGAAACGCTTGATGGAAGCCTCGAGCTCGGCTTCGGCGGCGGCACGGTCGCCCCAACCCTCGGCCTTGACCCACTTGCCCGGCTCGAGGTCCTTGTAGCGGGTGAAGAAGTGCTCGATTTCCTTGATCAGGAATTCGTTGACGTCGCTGACTTCCTGGATGTGGTCGAAGCGTGCATCCGCGGGAACGCAGAGAACCTTGGCGTCTCCGCCGCCGTCGTCCGTCATGTTGAAGACGCCGATCGGGCGGGATTCAACGATGACGCCCGGGTGGAGGTCGAAGTCCTGCAGGAGCACCAGTGCGTCCAGCGGGTCGCCGTCTTCGCCCAGCGTGTTCTCGAAGAAGCCGTAGTGCGTGGGGTACTGCATGGAGGTGAACAGCACGCGGTCCAGGCGGACACGGCCGGTTTCGTGGTCGACTTCGTACTTGACGCGCGATCCCTTGGGGATCTCGATGGTCACGTCGTGCTTCATGGAATGCTCCTTGACGGGTGTGGGTGGGGCTGGCTTCGCCTGTAACGGAGACCGCCGGAAACCGGCAGCCCCCAGGCAGTCTGCTCAGTCCAGGGCTGGCGGCAGGCAAAAGTACAGCCGACGCCGCCGACTACTATTGAGGATATAGGGAGACACCCGGGTTTCTTGAACCGGCGGGGGACATTTCAAGACTGACAGGACCAAGCAACTGCATGAAGGGCGTTGAAAACGGGGCTGCCCGCAGGGGGTTGTCCGCGGCGTGGGGGCGCCTTAAATGGCCCCTGCTGTTGGCCGTCGTCCTGTTGTGTGCCGCGGTGCTGATCGGGTCCGGACTCGCGCCCGGGCTCTGGAATGCGCCCAAACCGCCGCCCCCTGTTCCCGCGTGGCAACAGCAACCCACCAGCCTGGCCACCACAAAATCCGTTCTCCCCTTGGACAAGGACGCCCCCAAACCCACCAAGGCTGAGCTCACACGTCTCCTGGAGACCACGCTGCAGCCCGACGGCGAGGGATCCATGACGGGCGTAGTGCTCGATGCCGCCACCGGCGAGGTCCTTTTTGACCGCCAAGCGGACGCCAACCGGATCCCGGCGTCGAACATGAAGTTGTTGACCGCCGTCGCTGCTTTGAAAGCCTTGGGCCCGGACACGCGACTGACCACCCGCGTAGTGGGTGCCGACGATCCCGCCACCGTGGTGCTCACCGGTGGCGGGGATGTCCTGCTGGGTGCCGGCGAATCTGATCCCTCCGCGGTCATGGGACGGGCGGGGCTGGCGTCGCTGGCCGCGGATACCGCCTCGGCCTTGGCAGCTTCCAAGGTGACGGGACCCGTGACCGTGAAGGTGGACGACTCCCTGTTTTCCGGTCCCGCGTTGAACCCCGCATGGAGCCTGGACGACGTCGCCGCAGGTGAAACGGCGCCCCTCTATCCGCTGGCCCTCAACTCCGGACGGTATTCGCCCACAGTCACCACCGGGCCGCGGCCGCAGGACTCCGCCGCCACCACAGCCCAGGCGTTCGCCGAGCAGCTGGCGGCCGCGGGCGTCAAGGTGGCGCCCGGCGTCGAACGCGGAAAAGGGGTTCCCGGAAGGGTGCTGGCCAGCGCGGAATCAGCCACGGTCAGCGAGCAAGTGGATCTGATGCTGGAAGTCTCGGACAACTTCCTCGCCGAAGCGTTGGGCCGACTGACCGCCGCCGCGTCCCGGCAGGAACCAACGTACGACGGCGCCACTGCGGCCGTGCGGCAACGGCTGGGGGAGTTGGGAATCACCACGGATTCGATGGAGTTGGCCGATGTGTCCGGCCTTGCCTTGGAGAACAAGGTCAGTGCACGGCAGTTTGCCGAGGTGGTCCGGGCCATCACCAGCGGTTCCGAGCTTTCGTTGCGGGCGGCCCTTGATGGCTTTCCCGTTGCGGGGCTGACGGGCACGCTGGATGACAGGTACATCGACGCGGGCACAGCCGAAGGGGCCGGGCTGGTCAGGGCCAAGACCGGCACCCTTAATACGGTGATCGCCCTCAGCGGCTATGTTGTGGACGCCGACGGCCGGCTCTTGGTCTTCTCCTTCATTGGCAACGGGCTGGAGCCGGGCGCTGCAGGGAACAAGGTGGCTATGGACCGTTCGGCGTCGGTGTTGGCTTCGTGCGGTTGCCGCTGAGGGGTTTGCTCTTGCTGGCCTTTGGTGGGGCTAGAAGCTCCGCGTGGAGCGAACTTAAGGGCTGGCTGTCAGCCAGGTGTGGTGTGATGGACCCTATGGTGACTTCCGCCCGTGATTCGTCAGCAGGGACACCTTCCCTGATCAATTGGGACCTGGCTGCCTCCACGGCCGCCCGGCTGGCCCCTCCAGGCCCGGCGCTCAGTGCCGGGGAGATCGGCAAAGCCGTGGAGAACCTCCGGTTCAACGCCGATGTCTCGGTGCCGCATGTCCATGACATCACGGGCCTCGACGCCGCACGGGACCTCCGCGACTCCCATGTTTTGGTGGTGGACCGGGCGTCCTGGTCGAAGGCGAACACCCAAAGTTTCTCCGTCATGCTGCAGCCGGCCCTGCAGAAGATGTTGGAACACCGGCACGGGTCATCCATGAGCCCCGCGGCGGCCAACGCCAGCGGCGCCATCACGGGAAGCCAACTCGGTGCCATCCTCGCCTTCCTGTCCAGCAAGGTCCTTGGCCAGTACGATCCCTTTGCCGCCATGGCGCCCGGTTCCATCGTGCCGCCGGGTGGACGCCTCCTCCTTGTGGCGCCGAACATCATCTCCGTGGAACGCGAACTGAATGTCCACCCTGACGACTTCCGCCTGTGGGTCTGCCTGCATGAGCAGACACACCGCGTGCAGTTCGCCGCGGCGCCGTGGCTGCGCCATCACATGCTGGAGGAGATCGAGAAGCTCAGCACGCACCTGCTGGGGAACATGGATTCCCTGGTGGAACGGGCCAGTGCAGTGGCCAAGTCACTCAAGGACCGCACGGCTTCGGGCAACGTTCCGGGCCGCGGTGCCATCCTGGACCTGCTCCAGGACCCCGAGGAAAAAGCAGCGATCTCGCACATCACGGCCGTCATGAGCCTGCTCGAGGGCCACGCGAACGTGGTCATGGATGCCGTCGATTCCAGCATCGTTCCGTCCGTGAAGACCATTCGCCAGCGGTTCAACGATCGCGGCAAGGACCGCGGGATCATAGAGAAGTTCATCCGCAACATCCTTGGCCTCGATGCCAAGATGCGCCAGTACACCGACGGCGCCAAGTTCGTCCGCGGCGTGGTGGATGTGGCCGGAATGGACGGCTTCAACAAGGTCTGGGATCACGCCGGGAACCTGCCCACGGAAGAAGAAATCCATGACTCCAAGCTTTGGCTTGAGCGGATGGGACTTTGAGTTCACCTGCTGTCCTGCCGGGTAAAGGACGACGCGGGCCCGGCCGTTTGGCTCCGGTCGTCGGCAAAGCGCGCAGGTTGTTGCAGGACGCCTTGGCCGACGCCGGATACCCGTCGCGGGTACTCGTGGCCTGCAGTGGTGGGCCGGACTCCATGGCGTTGGCCGCGGTAGCCGCCTACTTTGCACGCCGCGGCCACGTTGACGGGCACCCGGTGTCCGTGGCCGGCGTCGTTGTTGACCACCAACTGCAACCTGGGTCTGCGGAGGTTGCCGCGAAGGCGGCCGCGGCATTGCGCGAACTGGGTCTTTCTTCCGTTGAAGTGCGGACTGTGGAGGTGGCATCCACCGGCTTCGGGCCGGAAGCGGCGGCCCGTGATGCCCGCCATGCCGCCCTCAACGCTGCAGCAGATGACCTTGGCTGCGAAGCGATCCTGCTGGGCCACACCCTGGACGACCAAGCCGAACAGGTGCTCCTCGGGCTCGCCCGTGGTTCCGGCACGCGGTCGTTGGCCGGGATGCGCCCGGCGCGCGGCCGTTTGCTGCGCCCCTTCCTTGGCCTTCGACGGGCCGAGACCTTGGAAATCTGCGCGGTCGAGGAACTCGAACCCTGGCATGATCCCACCAACTCCGATCCGTCGTTCGCCAGGTCCCGGACCCGTGTGGAAGTCATGCCGGTTCTTGAGGAAAAACTGGGGCCCGGCGTCGCCGAATCCCTGGCCCGTACCGCGGCGATCCTGCAGCAGGACGCCGATTTCCTTGAGGACCTTGCCAGTGAGACGTATCTCTCGCTCGTGCAAAAAACTTCCGACGGCGCCTGGCTGCCTGAAGATGCCGTCCGGGACCTGCCTCCCGCGCTCCGGTTCCGCGTTATCGCGAAGGCGGCCGCCGACGTCGGAGGCCAACAACCCGGCTACGGGCGCCTTCAAGCCGCGGAAGCGCTGCTTCGCAGGAAGGGTTCGGCAGGGCCCGTTGAACTTCCCGGCCACGTGAGCGTGTACCGGCTCTCCCTCAGCGATCTGGAGCAGGAACGGGCCACTGCGGATGCTTCTCCCGGTGCCGGAACCCCCGACGGCGTTCCCCGGGAAGCCACGCGCTGTGGGAAGCTAGTATTCCGGCATCACAAATCGTCCCAACAGTAGCCGCACCGAGCATTTAACAGGAGCCATTGGTGGATTCAAACGACGTCCAGGCAGATCTCAAGCACGTTCTTTACACCAAAGAGCAGATCCAATCCCGCATCGCTGAGCTGGCGGCCCAGATCGACAAGGACTACGAGGGTCGCGACATCCTGATGGTCGGGGTCCTCAAGGGTGCCGTCATGGTGATGGCCGACCTCGCCCGCGCCCTGCACAGCCACGTCAGCATGGACTGGATGGCAGTGTCTTCCTATGGTTCGGGTACCCAGTCTTCCGGTGTTGTCCGTATCCTCAAGGACCTCGACACCGACCTCATGGGCAAGGACGTCCTGATTGTCGAGGACATCATCGACTCCGGCCTGACCCTTTCCTGGTTGAAGTCCAACCTCGAATCCCGCGGCACGGCCAGCGTCGAGATCTGCACGGCGTTCCGCAAGCCGGCCGCCGCCAAGGTGGAGATCGATGTCAAGTACGTCGGGTACGACATTCCCAACGAATTCGTGGTCGGCTACGGCCTCGATTACGCCGAGAAGTACCGCAACCTGGACTTCGTGGGCACGCTGGCTCCGCACGTTTACGAGTAAGCCGCTTCCCGCTTCCGGTCACCGCCGCACCCGTTTCCGCCACGCGCACCCGTTTCCGCGGGCGTGCTGTCACCGCCGCGCCCCTTCCCGCACGACGCACCCGTAACACCGGGCGCATGCGGCGCGAAGGGCTGCGGTGTGTGTGCTTAAGGGGTGCGGCTGGACCGCAATCCGCCGTCGATGAGGATGTTGGCGAATGCCCTCGGGTTCATCATCTCTCCCCAATCCCAGCGGATGACGGTCAAACCGAGTGCACGCAATGCGTTTTCGCGGGCCTTTTCATCCATGACTACCTGCTGGATCGTCTTGCCGCCGCGCAGTTCGCTCCGCAAGTACTTCCCTTGGCCATCAAATTCTCCAACCAAATCCAACTCGGGCCACCAGAAGTCGGTCCGCGCGGTCTTCCCATTCTTCAAAGTGAAGGTGGCCTGAAGCCGGGGCGCCGGAAAACCCTGAAGAATCATGTTTGCCCGACTGATGGACTCACCGGGGGACTCTGAGTCGGCGGCCGAGAACTCGATGATTTTCGAAGCACGTCGCTGCCGGGATGTGGTTGCAATGTTCGACACCGCCTCCTCAAGGGCTTCGAGTTGGAGTGCCGGACCCCAAGGGCTTTCCTTGTCCCAGTCCGCAGCGTCAGCCGGGGATGGAGCAGTCAGCCCGGACCAAGGATATTGACCCGTCCGAACTGATAGATCCCGGCGGCTCGAGTCGACCACGGCCAAGGCCTCACCAAAATTCAGTTTGCCTGCTAGTTCGATTGTTGTGCGGGCCTTATCGGTGACCTGGAATCCGCCGAGTTGGCAGACACCCTGATCGAGGGACCCCAGTGTCCGGTGGACTCCGTTCTTGGATCGTCCCCCGCGAGGATCATCGGTAAGCGTCTGTAGTTGCCGTGGAACCCCAACCACACCCAGTCCCCACAGAAGTCCTGCCGTTTTCATAGTGAACACCGGAGATTTGAGGGTGGTGTGGACCAAAGCCGCGGCTAACACTCCGTGCCGTTGGCGCTCGTTAAGGGCAGCCCAGATCCCTGCCGGAACATAGGCTCCTCTGCGCACCCGTATGAGCTCACCCCGCTGCGCCCGCTTGGCAAGAAGACGCGGGTCTTGCCCGATCCGGGTAGCGTCAGAGCTGAAGATCAGTTTTGAGGAAGGCATGCGGTTAACGGTGCTGGCCGGTCCGGGCCCATAGACAGGCCTGATGACCTGTATGTGGACAATTCACTCGATCCGGGTCGCCAAATGCGTATCGCCCGAAAACCGGAGTCCGTACTAAGTCAAGGGAACGCCGCAGCCGCTTCCGCCCCGCGCACCCTTGCGGCGTGGTCATCGCATCCGCTTCCACCTCGCGCACCCGCAACACCGGGGGCATTTGGCGGGAACGGGCGCGGTGCTCCGGGGGTGTTGGCCGGAGCGGGGGCATTTGGCGCGTAGGGGTGCGGTGCTCCGCGAACGATCGAGCCAGCCGCGGCTCCAACGGCGGAAACCCGGCGCGCGGCTGTACGCCCAGAGGGAACTTTTGTGCTTTCCAGTGCGTGAATTACGGGGAACGGTGTATAGCTAGAAACTGAAGCAGCACCATTGCGCGCAGAGGTTGCGCGTTGCAGCACTACCAGGAGGGACGGGGCACAACCCCGATCAGATGAAAGCTAAGAATTTCTTCAAGGGCCCGGGCATCTGGATTGTTGTCGTCGTTGGCTTGCTCCTGGTGGCATTCGCAACTTTGGCTCCCGGCGGCTCTACGAGGATTGACACCAAGGACGGTCTTGAACTCCTCGCCCAGGGCGGCAAGGTGGAGCAGGCCAAGATCTTCGACGCCGAGAACCGCGTCGACCTGGTGCTCAAGGACAACCTGAACATCGACGGCCAGGACAAGGGCAAGAACGTCCAGTTCTTCTACGTCACGGACCGTGGTCCGGACGTCGTCAAGGCCGTCACCAACGCCAACCCGGACAAGGGCTTCACGGACCAGCCCGTCGAGAACAACTGGTTCTCCGGCCTGTTCTCCCTCCTCATCCCGGTGCTGCTGCTGGGTGTCCTGTTCTGGTTCTTGCTCTCCCGCATGCAGGGCGGCGGATCCAAGGTGATGCAGTTCGGCAAGTCCAAGGCCAAGCTGGTCAACAAGGACATGCCGCAGGTGACGTTTGCCGACGTTGCCGGTGCTGACGAGGCCGTGGAAGAACTTCAGGAAATCAAGGAGTTCCTCCAAGAGCCCGCCAAGTTCCAGGCCGTTGGCGCCAAGATCCCCAAGGGTGTGCTGCTGTATGGCCCTCCTGGTACTGGTAAGACCCTGCTGGCCCGTGCTGTCGCCGGCGAGGCAGGCGTTCCGTTCTTCTCCATCTCCGGTTCGGACTTTGTCGAGATGTTCGTGGGCGTCGGCGCGTCCCGTGTCCGCGACCTTTTCGAGCAGGCGAAGGCCAGCTCGCCGGCCATCATCTTCGTGGATGAGATCGACGCCGTTGGACGTCACCGTGGTGCCGGCATCGGCGGCGGCAATGACGAACGCGAGCAGACTTTGAACCAGTTGCTAGTTGAAATGGACGGCTTCGACGTCAAGACGAACGTTATCCTGATCGCAGCCACCAACCGCCCGGACGTGCTGGACCCCGCGCTGCTGCGCCCGGGCCGCTTTGACCGCCAGATCACAGTCGAAGCCCCGGACCTCGTGGGCCGCGAGCAGATCCTGAATGTGCACGCCAAGGGCAAGCCCATGGCCCAGGGCATCGACCTGCGGGCCGTTGCAAAGAAGACCCCGGGCTACACCGGCGCGGACCTCGCCAACGTCCTCAACGAGGCCGCCCTGCTGACGGCCCGCTCCAACGCCAACCTTATTGATGACCGCGCACTTGATGAGGCAATCGACCGTGTCATGGCCGGCCCGCAGAAGCGCAGCCGGGTCATGAAGGAACTTGAGCGCAAGATCACCGCTTATCACGAGGGTGGCCACGCGTTGGTGGCTGCTGCCCTGCGGAACTCGGCTCCGGTCACGAAGATCACCATCCTGCCGCGCGGCCGTGCCCTTGGCTACACCATGGTGGTCCCCGATGACGACAAGTACTCGGTGACCCGTAACGAACTGCTGGACCAGATGGCCTACGCGATGGGTGGCCGCGTGGCCGAAGAGATCGTGTTCCATGATCCGTCCACCGGCGCTTCCAACGACATTGAGAAGGCAACGTCCACGGCCCGCAAGATGGTCACCCAGTACGGCATGAGCGAGCGTGTTGGTGCCGTGAAGCTGGGCCAGGGCGGCGGCGAGCCTTTCCTTGGCCGCGATGCCGCTCAGGAACGTAACTTCTCTGACCAGATTGCCTATGTGGTGGACGAGGAAGTGCGCCGCCTCATCGACCAGGCGCACGACGAGGCTTACGCCATCCTGACTGAAAACCGCGACATCCTGGACCGTCTCGCCCTCGAATTGCTTGAGCGTGAAACCCTGAACCAGGCAGAGATTGCCGACATCTTCCGTGACGTGCGCAAGCGCGATTTCCGGGAGATCTGGCTGTCCAAGGAGTCCCGTCCCGTCCAGACCATCCCGCCGGTGGAAACCCGCGCGGAGCGGGCCGAGCGAGAGGCCCAGGAGGAAGCGAAGAAGGCCCGCCTGGATGAGCCGCTGGACACCGTTGCTCCGCACGCCCAGGGTGTCAGCAGCCAGGAAACCTTCCATGCACCGGGACCCGACGGCGGCAACGACTCTCCGCTTCACGGCTAAGCTTTCTGACGTGACTCATTTCGACGACGAAGACCTCGCCGCCGCCCACGGCCCAGCCGGCGACTCCAAGGGGGGCCACAAAGTGGACCGCCCCCGCATTGAAGCAGCGGTTCGTGAGATCCTGCTTGCCATTGGCGAAGACCCCGATCGCGGTGGCCTCAAGGACACGCCGAAGCGCGTGGCCAAGGCCTACGCCGAGGTCTTCGCGGGCCTTCACCATGACCCCGTGGATGTCCTGTCCACAACGTTCGACCTCGACCATGAAGAGCTTGTCCTCGTCAAGGACATCCCCTTCTACTCGACGTGCGAACACCACCTCGTTCCGTTCCATGGCGTGGCCCACGTCGGTTACATTCCGTCCCATGACGGTAAGGTGACCGGCCTCAGCAAGCTCGCCCGGCTCGTAGATATCTACGCCCGCCGCCCGCAGGTGCAGGAGCGCCTCACCACGCAGATCGTTGAGGCGCTGGTAGAGCACCTCAACCCGCGCGGGGCGATCGTCGTCGTCGAATGTGAACACATGTGCATGTCCATGCGCGGCATTCGCAAGCCCGGCGCAAAGACCGTCACCAGTGCGGTGCGCGGTCAGCTCCATGACCCGGCCACCCGCGCCGAGGCCATGAGCCTCATACTCGGAAGGTAAGCAATATATGGATTCCCTCGCAGCAGCACCCGGAACCGGCCCGGCCACAAGCCCGTTGCCGATTCTCCGCAAGCCGCGGCCGGCGGCCAGGTTCGCGGATCTCCCGACGGACCGGACCTTGGTCATGGGAATTCTGAATGTGACCCCGGATTCGTTCAGCGACGGCGGCAAGCACCCCACGGCCGATTCAGCGATCGCCCTGGGCCTCCGGATGTTCTATGCCGGGGCTGACATTATCGACGTCGGCGGGGAGTCGACGCGTTCAGGCGCGGAACCCGTGGACCCGGCGGAGGAGCAGCGCCGCGTCATTCCCGTGGTGGAAGCACTGGTCAAGGCGGGTGCCCTGGTCAGCATTGACACGATGCACACGTCCACGGCCGCTGCCGCCGTCGAAGCCGGGGCGGCGATCATCAACGACGTTTCCGGCCTCACCATCGAAGAGGGCATGCCCGAGCTGGTGGCTCGTACCAAGGTTCCATACATCCTCACGCACCGCCGCGGCGACGCCCGCACCATGGACAGCCTCACGGACTACAACGACGTGACGGAAGACGTCATTGCCGAACTGAAGGGTGTCCGCGACAAGCTGTACGCGGCTGGAGTGTCGCCGGAGCAGGTGATCGTGGATCCGGGCATCGGCTTCTCCAAGAACGAGGCCCAGAACTGGGAGCTCTTAAAGAACGTGGACAGGCTGTTCGAGCTGGGCCACAAAGTCATGGTGGCTGCTTCCCGCAAGCGCTTCCTCGGTTCGCTGCTGACAGTCGCCGGCAAGGCCGCAGCCCCGCAGGAGCGGGACGCCGCAACGGCCGCCATTACTGCCTTGAGCGCCGCCAAGGGCGCTTGGGCAGTGCGGGTGCACGACGTCGGACCAAGCCTTGATGCGGTCAAGGTCGCCGCGCGCATCGCGCGCTGATCGGAGACGCTGTGGACAGGATCACGCTGACCGGTGTCACCGCCGTCGGCCACCATGGAGTGTTCGACTTCGAACGCCGTGAGGGCCAGCCATTCGTGGTGGATGCGGTGCTTTACACGGACTTCACCAAGGCCGCCGAGACGGACGATCTGCAGTTCACAGCGCATTATGGCGAGGTGGCCGGGCTCATCACCAAGCACATCGAGGGTGAGCCGTTGAACCTGATTGAGGGCCTTGCCGTACGCATCGCGGAGGACATCCTGGCCAATTACGGTGTGTCCGCCGTCGACGTGACGGTTCATAAGCCCAAGGCGCCCATTGAGGTGCCGTTCGGGGACGTCGCTGTCAGCGTGCATCGGGAGCGGACATGACCGCCGGTTACACCAAGGTAATCCTGGCGCTGGGCAGCAACCTGGGGGAGCGCAACGACACCCTCACCACCGCCGTCGCGGATCTGGTGGACCCCCCGGAGGTGCGCTTGCTTGGCGTCTCCCCGGTTGTCCAGACCAAGCCTGTTGGCGGCCCCGAGGGGCAGCCCGATTTCCTCAACATGGTCATGGCGGTCGAGACCACGCTGGCTCCCTTGGAGCTGCTGGAACACTGCCACCAGGTGGAGCAGAAACATCACAGGACACGGGAAGTGCGCTGGGGTCCCCGGACTTTGGACGTGGACATCATTGCCTACGGGGACCTGATCAGTGACGACCCCGTCCTCACGCTGCCCCATCCCCGGGCTGCGGAGCGTGCCTTCGTCCTCTACCCATGGTCTTTGCTGGATCCGAACGCCAAACTGAACGGTCGCAGCGTTGCCGAACTGGCCGCCGTCGCGCATGACATGCCGGACATCCGCGGTTTTGACGGCTTCGGCGATACTGCCGGCGTTCCCGCCAAGGGGGCTGTTGAGTAGCCTATGAAAGCCATGCGCCCGTTGATCCTGGTGGTCATCGCCGTCGCCGCCGCCCTGGTGGGCTGGCTGGCAACGTCGGCGACCAACCGCTTCAGCATGCCTACGCCGGTGCTGCCGGAGTCCGCGCTGGTAACCATGGGCGTGATTGCGTTGTTGACGCTGGTCATGGGTGTCCGCGTGCTGCGGTGGAGGAACGGCAAGAAGAAGGCCATGCTGGACCCCATCATGGCCGCGCGGACCCTCATCCTTGCCCAGGCCTGTGCTTATGCAGGCACGCTTTTGCTGGGCTGGCATGCCGGAATCGCCTTGGACCTGCTGCGGATCGGAACCCTGCGGACGGGCGAGGGCGTTCTCTGGAACGCCTTGCTGATGGGCGGCGGCGGTGTGGTGATGGTCGTCGTCGGGCTCGTGGTGGAGAGGTTCTGCCGCATACCGCCCGAGGATCTTGAAGGTGGAGCGCCCGGCGGGCAGGAAAAGCGCCGGGGCGAGACCAAGGGGGAGGGCGAGTATGCTTACCGAGCCGATTGATCCTCCCGGTATTGAGTGGTTGCGGGTCTCGCCGAAGTACGTGACCGTCCGTTTGGTGGAGTGGGCGCTGGGGAACGTCATCATGATCGGCCTTCTGAGCTTGCCGCTGGTCTTTGTGCAGCTGGGTTGGTGGCGATGGCCTCCGGTCTGGCTTGCCATCGCGGTTCCGGCGGCCATGTTGGTCCTTGCTCTGTGGCGCTTGGTGTTGATTCCGCGCCAGGTCAGGGCCATCGGCTACGCCGAGCGGGATGACGACCTCCTCATCCGCCGGGGCATCTTCTTCCAGCGCACCATGGTTGTCCCGTACGGCCGGATGCAATATGTGGACGTTGCGGTGGGCCCGGTGGAGCGGAGCCTCGGGCTGTGCACCCTGAAACTCCACACGGCGTCGCCGGGAACCAACGCGTACTTGCCCGGACTGCCAGCCGCCGAGGGCGCGCGGCTGCGGGAGCAACTCTCTGCCCGCGGAGAAGCCAGGCTGGCCGGGCTGTGAGCCCGGACGTGGCCCTTCCCGGCAAAGCCGTCGACGGCGACTGGCGGCGGGTCCATCCTGCCTCACCGTTCGTACGTGGCTGGGTTGCGTTGGCGGCCGTCCTCTACTTCTTCGGAAGGGACGCCTTCGAGCGTGTGCTGCAGGGCCGGGACATTGTGGACCCCCTCAACGGCAGGGTGCTGTGGTTGTTGGCCGGCGGTGGCATCGTCCTCATGCTGGCTGTGGGCGGGTTCATTCTGAGTTGGTACTTCACCCGCTACCAGGTTGCCGAAGGGTATGTTCGCGTCAATACCGGCTTCCTTTTCAAGCAGCAACGCCAGGCACGGTTGGACCGCGTCCAGGCGATCGACATTGTGCAGCCGCTGCTGGCCCGCATATTTGGCCTCGCTGAACTCAAGTTCGAGGTGGCCGACGCCGGGGAGTCGGCAGTCCGGCTGGCTTACCTTCCGCTCGCCCAGGCCAAGCAACTGCGGGCGGCCATCCTGGCTCGCGCCGCGGGCGTCGTAACCGGCCCGGAAACCGTGGAGGAAATACCCGAAGCACCTGAGCAACATGTGTTATCGGTTCCCCCGGGCCGGCTCATTGGAGCCCTGCTGTTCAGTGAGCAGACCGTGGGCATCATCCTCGCAGCGGCAGCGTCGATCACAGTGTCCGTCCTGACGGAGAACAGCACCATTTTCCTCGCCCTGATCCCTGCCATCGTGGGTATCGCGGCCACGTATTGGAGTTCCTTCAACAAGGGTTACAACTTCACGGCCGCGATCTCTCCGGACGGCATCCGGCTCCGGTACGGACTCCTCGACACCCAGGCGCAGACCGTGCCGCCGGGGCGGATCCAGGCCCTGAAGATTACCCAGCCGCCGTTGTGGCGCCTTTTCGGGTGGTATCGCATGCACGTCAACGTTGCCGGTTATGGCGGAACCCCGGGTAACGAGAACGCGGCCCGGACCACGCTCCTTCCTGTTGGCATGAAGGCCGACGTCATGATGATGCTCTCGCTGGTTCTCCCGGACCCCGGCGTCGACGACCCCCAACGTGTTTTCACGGCCGGGTTGGAAGGCCTTTCGCCACTTTCGGGCAGTGCTGACGGCTTTGTCACCACACCCCGGCGGGCCCGCCTGCTGGCGCCGCTCGGTTGGCGCCGCAACGGATACCTGGCCACCCGAACAGCGCTCCTGCTCCGCTCCGGACGCTGGTGGCGTGCATTGGTCCTGGTACCGCACCAACGCACGCAGTCGATGGCCCTGCAGCAGGGGCCGCTGGCGCGATGGTTCGGCGTCACTGATCTTGTCCTCCATACCACTGTCGGTCCGGTCGCCCCGCGGCTGTACCAAGCGGGGGTCCGGGAAGCAGTGGAACTGTTCGACGAACAAGCCGCACGTGCCCGCGAGGCCAGGAAACGCCAGACCAGCGAGCAATGGCTGGCCGAGTTGGCCTTGCAGCGCGGACCTGCCACGCCGCCGCCAGTGCCCACTCTGGAAGAACATCCGGAATCCACTCCCACCACCGCAAACCAGGAGGACCGCCATCATGGCTAGGCCAGGACGACTCGGCGTCGGGATCATCGGCGCCGGCAAGGTGGGTGCCGTCCTGGGCGCCGCTTTGCGCGCTGCCGAGCACGCCGTCGTCGGGGTTTCCGCTGTGTCGGAGGCGAGCCGGGAGCGGGCCGAAACCCTGCTGCCGGGCGTCCCGGTCCTCGAGATCCAGGACATCGTGGAGCGGGCGGAACTGGTCGTGCTGGCTGTTCCGGACGACGCACTCGGCGAGTTGGTGGAGGGCCTGGCGAAGCTGGGAGCCTGGCAACCGGGCCAACTGGTGGCGCACACCTCCGGCCGGTACGGCGTCGGGATCCTCCAGCCAGTGCGCGCTGCAGGTGCGATTCCGCTGGCACTGCATCCGGCCATGACGTTCACCGGCATGAGCCTGGACCTGACACGGCTCTTGGACTGCACCTTCGGCGTTACCGCCGATGCGGCCATGCTCCCGATCGCGCAGGCCCTGGTGGTGGAGATGGGCGCAGAGCCTGTTGCCATAGCGGAGGCGGACCGCACCATTTACCACGCGGCGTTGGCGCACGCGTCGAACCACATGGTCACCTTGGTGGCCCAGGCGTCGCAGCTCCTGCGGGAGATCGGCGTCGAATCGCCCGAGTCCATGCTCGGTCCGCTGCTTCGGGCGACCCTTGAGAACGCGCTGGCGTCAGGGGAGTCCGCCCTGACCGGGCCGGTGGCCCGTGGGGACGTGGGCACCGTTTCGGCGCACGCGCAGGCGCTGAGGGAGTACGACGCCGGTGCCGGCGGCGATGTCCTTGAGGCCTACCAGGCGATGGCCATGGCCACTGCACGCCGTGCCGGAAACCGTGGACTCCTGCGGCAGGAACAACTGAACGACATCAACGAGGCGCTGGAAAGCGGGTCCCAACCGCACAACGGGCTTTCGTCTTCGGAAGGAAACTGAACACCATGGCCATCAAGCTCGTCACCACTGTGGCTGAACTCCGCAAAGAGAGCGCGCGTCTCCTGGCGGAGAAGGGAGGCAGCTCGCAAGGCCTGGTGCCCACCATGGGGGCGCTGCATTCGGGCCACGCGTCCTTGGCGAGGACCGCTGTTGCCGAAAACGACGTCGTGGTGGCCACTATTTTCGTCAATCCCCTGCAGTTCGGCGACGCCGTAGACCTTGACCGCTACCCGCGGACGCTTGAGGCGGACATGGCGCTGCTGGATGCAGAAGGCGTGGACCTCGTCTTCGCGCCGGACGTGGACGAGGTCTACCCCGGCGGCCAGCCGCTGGTGCGGGTGACCTCGGGGCCACTGGGCGAAAAGTGGGAGGGCGCTTCACGTCCAGGCCACTTTGACGGCGCCCTGACGGTGGTCGCCAAGTTGCTGCATTACGGCCTGCCCGGCGGCCCGGCAGCAGACGGTACGACGGCGGCCTACCGCGCCTACTTCGGGCAAAAGGACGCGCAGCAGTTGGCTTTGGTGAAGCGGATGGTGGCCGACCTCAACTTCCCCGTGGAGATTGTGCCCGTTCCTATAGTCCGCAGCGAAGACGGCCTCGCCCTGTCCAGCCGCAATCGTTTCCTCTCGGACCAGGAACGCGAAGCTGCGCTCGTCCTGTCCAGGGCCCTGCGCCTCATCGAGTCCCGCGCCAACGCGCACCAACCGCTGGACCTGGATTCCGCCGTCGCGCTTGTTGACTCCCAGCCGCTGGTGGAACTGGACTACTTCGATGTGGTCGATCCCACCACACTCGAACCGCTGGCGGAGAACTGCAAAGAGACGCCGTTCCGCGGCGAAGGGCTTGCCATCATCGCGGCGAAGGTAGGCCCCGTGCGCCTGATCGACAACATCCCGCTGGACTCCTGAGGCATTAATTTTCCGCTGACGGGAATGCTGGAGGAGTTTAGACTGTTGCTGTCTTCACCGGCAACGATCGCCGGAATCCACATTCCTACCTGAGGGATCCTCATGTCTACCGACGTCACGCCCGGCGCCTCCGGCGAATCTGTTTCCGGCGCTCTCGCTTCCAAGGAGCCGGTGAGGCCGCAGGCGCCGGTGTCCGGCAAGATGTCCCGCGAGTCGGTCACCGTCATTGTCACTTTGCTGGTTGCCACGTTCGTGGTGATCCTCAACGAGACCATCATGAACGTTGCCCTGCAACGGCTCATGATCGACCTCAACGTCAATGCACCCACCGTTCAGTGGCTGGCCACCGGCTTCATGCTGACAATGGCCGTGGTAATCCCGACCACCGGGTTCATCCTGCAGAAGTTGAGCACCCGCGCTTCCTTCATGCTCGCAATGGGCCTGTTCAGCGGCGGGACGCTTTTGGCCGCGCTGGCTCCCGGGTTCACGGTGCTGTTGCTGGCGCGCATTGTCCAGGCCGGCGGTACGGCCATCATGCTGCCGCTGCTGATGACCACCATCCTCACGCTCGTACCGATGTCCCGTCGCGGTGCCGTGATGGGCAACGTCAGCATCGCCATCTCGGTGGCCCCGGCCATGGGGCCCACGGTTTCCGGCATCATCCTTGACCACTTCTCGTGGCGCTTCATGTTCGTGTTCGTGTTGCCTGTCGCGTTGGCTGCCCTCGCGATCGGCGCCAAGTTCCTCACCAACGTAGGGGAGCGGGGCAAGACCACCCTGGATGTCGCATCGGTGATCCTGACAGTGCCTGCCTTCGGTGGCTTGGTTTACGGCCTGAGCCAGATCGGTGGCGCCGAGGCGGGAATCGTCCCTGTGATCGCATTGGTTGTGGGCGTACTCGCCCTGGCACTGTTCGTGTTCCGCCAACTGCGGCTCCAGCGCTCCGATTCACCGCTGCTGGACCTCCGTGCGTTCAACTTCCGGATGTTCACTGTGTCCACGCTGCTCATGGTCGTGGCGATGATGGCACTGTTCGGCGGCGTGATCCTGCTGCCGCTCTACCTGCAGAACACCCTGCACCTGGAACCGATGCAAACCGGTTTGGCCCTGCTTCCGGGCGGGCTGGCCATGGGGCTGCTGGGTCCCGTCATTGGCCGGATCTTCGACAAAGTCGGCCCGCTGCCGCTCACGCTGTCCGGCTCCATCCTGATGGTCCTGACACTGTGGCAGTTCTCCCGCCTGGACGAGGCAAGTGCGCTCGGTTGGGTCATCGCATTGCATGTGCTGCTGAGCCTTGGCCTCGCGCTGCTCTTCACCCCGGCGTTCACAACGGGCCTGAACCCGCTGCCGCCGCACCTGTACTCCCACGGGTCGGCCATCATGAGCACGGCGCAGCAGGTATCAGGCGCTGCGGGAACCGCGCTGCTGGTGTCCGTCTTTGCCGTGGTGTCTGCATCGTCCGGACTGGTTGCCGGTATGCAGTCGGCATTCCTGGTAGCCACCGTCATCGCCCTGGCCGCAGTTGTGCTGGGTGCCATGATGCGCCGGACCGAAGGCTCGGCAGCCCACGGAGGCCACTGACCCCGGACCTTCTATCAAGTCCCGCGAAGGCCGGCAGCCGACAAGGTTGCCGGCCTTCCGCATGCCCCTCCCGTTCCTCTATCACCTCCCGCCCCCTTCCCGGCGTTGCTCTGCCACATCCCGTTGGTTTCCCGGCGTTGCTCTATCACTTCCCGTCGACTCTTGCCAGCATGCGAAAGTCTGGAATTCCTGCTGGGGCTCCCACGTGCAGTTCCCGGTTTTTCCAATTGCGGTCCAAGCTGCATTGATTTCATAATTCGAGGGACTTTCTCGTGTGACGGGCTTCACGGCTCTTGAATTTATTTCGGAGGTTGGGGGTGTGTAAAGTTATTCGAGTTGCCGCCGCTGATGCGGGTTTGACGGTGACTTTCTCCCTTTCGAATGGCCGGCTTCCGGTGGTGCTTTGGTGCGCTGTTGGTGCTGGTGGGGGGTTCCGGGCTGGTTTGCTTTGTGTGGCTGGTTCGGGTAAGTTTGAAAAGTTGCTCCGGAGCGATCTGCTGGCCGTTGTGGTTGGTGGTGGTACTGCTTTGGATTAGTGACCTGTTGTTTGAGAACTCAATAGTGTGCCAAGTTTGTTGATACCGATTGTTTTTTGATTGGTTGAATTTTTGCCGGGCCATTGCGCACCCCCGTGTGTGGTGGTTTGGTTTTCAGCTGGTTTCAGATTTGCAGCTGCTTCTTGCCGTGATTTCCGGTGGGGGTGGTTGTGTTTCGTTTTTTGTTTTTGAACGGAGAGTTTGATCCTGGCTCAGGATGAACGCTGGCGGCGTGCTTAACACATGCAAGTCGAACGATGATCCGGTGCTTGCGCCGGGGATTAGTGGCGAACGGGTGAGTAACACGTGAGTAACCTGCCCTTGACTCTGGGATAAGCCTGGGAAACTGGGTCTAATACCGGATATGACTCCTCATCGCATGGTGGGGGGTGGAAAGCTTTTTGTGGTTTTGGATGGACTCGCGGCCTATCAGCTTGTTGGTGGGGTAATGGCCTACCAAGGCGACGACGGGTAGCCGGCCTGAGAGGGTGACCGGCCACACTGGGACTGAGACACGGCCCAGACTCCTACGGGAGGCAGCAGTGGGGAATATTGCACAATGGGCGAAAGCCTGATGCAGCGACGCCGCGTGAGGGATGACGGCCTTCGGGTTGTAAACCTCTTTCAGTAGGGAAGAAGCCCTCTTTGGGGGTGACGGTACTTGCAGAAGAAGCGCCGGCTAACTACGTGCCAGCAGCCGCGGTAATACGTAGGGCGCAAGCGTTATCCGGAATTATTGGGCGTAAAGAGCTCGTAGGCGGTTTGTCGCGTCTGCTGTGAAAGACCGGGGCTCAACTCCGGTTCTGCAGTGGGTACGGGCAGACTAGAGTGCAGTAGGGGAGACTGGAATTCCTGGTGTAGCGGTGAAATGCGCAGATATCAGGAGGAACACCGATGGCGAAGGCAGGTCTCTGGGCTGTAACTGACGCTGAGGAGCGAAAGCATGGGGAGCGAACAGGATTAGATACCCTGGTAGTCCATGCCGTAAACGTTGGGCACTAGGTGTGGGGGACATTCCACGTTTTCCGCGCCGTAGCTAACGCATTAAGTGCCCCGCCTGGGGAGTACGGCCGCAAGGCTAAAACTCAAAGGAATTGACGGGGGCCCGCACAAGCGGCGGAGCATGCGGATTAATTCGATGCAACGCGAAGAACCTTACCAAGGCTTGACATGGACCGGAAAGACCTGGAAACAGGTGCCCCGCTTGCGGCCGGTTTACAGGTGGTGCATGGTTGTCGTCAGCTCGTGTCGTGAGATGTTGGGTTAAGTCCCGCAACGAGCGCAACCCTCGTTCTATGTTGCCAGCGGTTCGGCCGGGGACTCATAGGAGACTGCCGGGGTCAACTCGGAGGAAGGTGGGGACGACGTCAAATCATCATGCCCCTTATGTCTTGGGCTTCACGCATGCTACAATGGCCGGTACAAAGGGTTGCGATACTGTGAGGTGGAGCTAATCCCAAAAAGCCGGTCTCAGTTCGGATTGGGGTCTGCAACTCGACCCCATGAAGTCGGAGTCGCTAGTAATCGCAGATCAGCAACGCTGCGGTGAATACGTTCCCGGGCCTTGTACACACCGCCCGTCAAGTCACGAAAGTTGGTAACACCCGAAGCCGGTGGCCTAACCCTTGTGGGGGGAGCCGTCGAAGGTGGGACCGGCGATTGGGACTAAGTCGTAACAAGGTAGCCGTACCGGAAGGTGCGGCTGGATCACCTCCTTTCTAAGGAGCTGCTAACGGCGTCCGGGTCTGCCTGCATGGGCGGGTTCCGGGGTTGTCAGTGTTGCCCATTGCGCAGGCGTCTGTTCTGCGGTGGGTGCTCATGGGTGGAATATCAGCAAATCAAGTTTTTTGGCATGGCCTGTTGGTGGTGGTGTCCTGGCGTGAGTACGGCGGCCCTCTTTTCGCACTTTTGTGTGTGGGGGGGGTTGTTGGGAAAGCGGTCCGGGGTGTTGGTTGCCGGGTTGTGTTTGGCGCACTGTTGGGTCCTGAGGCAACAGGGCCTTTTTGCAGCAATGCAGGGAATCCTTGGTGTTTCTTGTTGTTCCTGCGGCCGGCACCCCCTCGTGTTTGTGTGGGGTGGGTGTGGTTGACGGGGTTGTTGTTTGAGAACTACATAGTGGACGCGAGCATCTGGACACATGGTCCTGCACTCTTTTTGGGGGTGTGGGTTGTGTGTTCTAGCAATTTCTTTGATGAATGAACCTGGCCCTTTTGTGGTCGTGGTTCTCTCGAATTGATTGAGTGCATCAGCCGCGGCCTGTTTGGGTTGTGGTTTTGTGTGGTCAAGTTTTTAAGGGCGCACGGTGGATGCCTTGGCATTAGGAGCCGAAGAAGGACGTAGGAATCTGCGATAAGCCTGGGGGAGTTGATAACCGAGCGGTGATCCCAGGATGTCCGAATGGGGAAACCCCGCACAACGCTGCAAGGTGATTGTGTGACCCGTGCCTGAATTCATAGGGTGCGTGGGGGGAACGCGGGGAAGTGAAACATCTCAGTACCCGCAGGAAGAGAAAACAAGAGTGATTCCGTTAGTAGTGGCGAGCGAACGCGGATGAGGCTAAACCGTTCCATGTGTGATAGCCGGCGGGCGTTGCGTGGGCGGGGTTGTGGGACTTTCCGTGCTGGTTCTGCCGGACCGGTGGGGTGTGGGTGCGCGTATAGGTGAACGGTCTTGAAAGGCCGGCCAGAGAGGGTGTGAGTCCCGTAACCGTAATGTGTGGCACCGCCTTTGGAGAGGATCCCAAGTAGCACGGGGCCCGAGAAATCCCGTGTGAATCTGTCAGGACCACCTGATAAGCCTAAATACTTCCTAATGACCGATAGCGGACCAGTACCGTGAGGGAAAGGTGAAAAGTACCCCGGGAGGGGAGTGAAACAGTACCTGAAACCGTGTGCTTACAATCCGTCAGAGCATCTGCAGCCCTTCGGGGTTGTATGGGTGTGATGGCGTGCCTTTTGAAGAATGAGCCTGCGAGTTAGTGTTACGTCGCGAGGTTAACCCGTGTGGGGAAGCCGTAGCGAAAGCGAGTCTGAACAGGGCGTGTTCAGTGGCGTGATCTAGACCCGAAGCGGAGTGATCTACCCATGGCCAGGTTGAAGCGACGGTAAGACGTCGTGGAGGACCGAACCCACTTCAGTTGAAAATGGAGGGGATGAGCTGTGGGTAGGGGTGAAAGGCCAATCAAACTCCGTGATAGCTGGTTCTCCCCGAAATGCATTTAGGTGCAGCGTTGCGTGTTTCTTGCCGGAGGTAGAGCTACTGGATGGCCGATGGGCCCTACAAGGTTACTGACGTCAGCCAAACTCCGAATGCCGGTAAGTCAGAGCGCAGCAGTGAGACTGTGGGGGATAAGCTTCATAGTCGAGAGGGAAACAGCCCAGACCACCAACTAAGGCCCCTAAGCGTGTGCTAAGTGGGAAAGGATGTGGAGTTGCTTAGACAACCAGGAGGTTGGCTTAGAAGCAGCCATCCTTGAAAGAGTGCGTAATAGCTCACTGGTCAAGTGATTCCGCGCCGACAATGTAGCGGGGCTCAAGTACACCGCCGAAGTTGTGGCATTCACGCATTACCCTAGCCTTCGTGGTTCAGGGGTGTGGATGGGTAGGGGAGCGTCGTGTGGGCGGTGAAGTCGCGGTGTAAACCAGCGGTGGAGCCTACACGAGTGAGAATGCAGGCATGAGTAGCGAAAGACGGGTGAGAAACCCGTCCGCCGAATGATCAAGGGTTCCAGGGTCAAGCTAATCTGCCCTGGGTAAGTCGGGACCTAAGGCGAGGCCGACAGGCGTAGTCGATGGACAACGGGTTGATATTCCCGTACCGGCGAAAAACCGCCCATGTTGAACGGGGGATACTAACCACCGCCGGTCTTTCTTGTTGCGCCACTTGTGGTGTGATGGTTGGGCTGGTGCTGGGACCTGATCCCGGGAGGCAAGCGTATTAACAGGTGTGACGCAGGAAGGTAGCCGGGCCGGGCGATGGTAGCCCCGGTCCAAGGATGTAGGGTCAGGGATAGGCAAATCCGTTCCTGTGTGTTTCGAGCACGATCCTGAGATCTGATGGGACTCCCGCATGGGGGGATCCGGTGATCCTATGCTGCCTAGAAAAGCATCGACGCGAGGTTTTAGCCGCCCGTACCCCAAACCGACACAGGTGATCAGGTAGAGAATACCAAGGCGATCGAGAGAATTATGGTTAAGGAACTCGGCAAAATGCCCCCGTAACTTCGGGAGAAGGGGGGCCTGCCCCGTGATACAGACTTGCTTTGTGGAGCGGGTGTGGGCCGCAGAGACCAGGGGGAAGCGACTGTTTACTAAAAACACAGGTCCGTGCGAAGTCGCAAGACGATGTATACGGACTGACTCCTGCCCGGTGCTGGAAGGTTAAGAGGACCGGTTAGCCCCTTTGCGGGCGAAGCTGGGAATTTAAGCCCCAGTAAACGGCGGTGGTAACTATAACCATCCTAAGGTAGCGAAATTCCTTGTCGGGTAAGTTCCGACCTGCACGAATGGAGTAACGACTTCCCCGCTGTCTCAACCATAAACTCGGCGAAATTGCAGTACGAGTAAAGATGCTCGTTACGCGCAGCAGGACGGAAAGACCCCGAGACCTTTACTATAGTTTGGTATTGGTGTTCGGAGTGGCTTGTGTAGGATAGGTGGGAGACGTTGAAACCCGGACGCCAGTTCGGGTGGAGTCATCGTTGAAATACCACTCTGGTCACTTTGGACATCTAACTTCGGCCCGTGATCCGGGTCAGGGACAGTGCCTGATGGGTAGTTTAACTGGGGCGGTTGCCTCCTAAAAAGTAACGGAGGCGCCCAAAGGTTCCCTCAGCCTGGTTGGCAATCAGGTGTCGAGTGTAAGTGCACAAGGGAGCTTGACTGTGAGAGAGACATCTCAAGCAGGGACGAAAGTCGGGACTAGTGATCCGGCGGTACATTGTGGAATGGCCGTCGCTCAACGGATAAAAGGTACCTCGGGGATAACAGGCTGATCTTGCCCAAGAGTCCATATCGACGGCATGGTTTGGCACCTCGATGTCGGCTCGTCGCATCCTGGGGCTGGAGTAGGTCCCAAGGGTTGGGCTGTTCGCCCATTAAAGCGGTACGCGAGCTGGGTTTAGAACGTCGTGAGACAGTTCGGTCCCTATCCGCTGCGCGCGCAGGAAATTTGAGAAGGGCTGTCCTTAGTACGAGAGGACCGGGACGGACGAACCTCTGGTGTGTCAGTTGTACTGCCAAGTGCACCGCTGATTAGCTACGTTCGGATGGGATAACCGCTGAAAGCATCTAAGCGGGAAGCTCGCTTCAAGATGAGATTTCCAAACACATTATGTGTGAGAGGCCCCCAGCCAGACCACTGGGTTGATAGGCCGGATGTGGAAGCGAGGACTAAAGACTCGTGAAGCTGACCGGTACTAATAGGCCAACAACTTACACCACACACAACACACTGCACGCGTCCACTATGTGGTTCCCAACCAACAACCCGGGAACAACAACACAACAACACAACTAAACAAGCACCACAGTTGTAACCACACACACTTCCCACCCCCACACAGGGGGGACGGGTAACAAGGTTACGGCGGTCATAGCGTGGGGGAAACGCCCGGTCCCATTCCGAACCCGGAAGCTAAGACCCACAGCGCCGATGGTACTGCACCCGGGAGGGTGTGGGAGAGTAGGACACCGCCGGACAACCATTAGGTCGAGACCCCCCAACCCACACGGGTCGGGGGGTCTCCCACATCAACCACCAAAACACCACGAAAGCCCCGCCAACAGACGGGGCTTTCAACGTTTAACCACCCGGACGGGCTACCCTCCAGTCAGGGTCCTGCGAAAACTTCCCTGGCAACCGTGATTGCTGACATGGCTTTTGGCCATCCGGCGTAAAAAGCCAGGTGGACGATCGCTTCTTTGAGTTCAGCCTCGGTCAAGCCGTTGGCTCGTGCGCGGGCGAGGTGTCCACGGAGCTGGTCAGTGCTGCTGTTGGTGACCAAGCTGGCCACCGTTACGAGGCTGCGGTCGCGGGGGGAGAGTTCTGCCCGTTCCCAGATGTCGCCGAAGAGAACGTCGTCTGTCAGTTCGACGAGCTTGGGGGCGAAGTCGCCGATGAGTTGTTGGGCCCTGGTCTGTTGCGGGGCGGTCATGGGTTGTCCTTCCTAAGGGAGTTGTTGTGCAGTGTTGCGTTGCCCAGGCCGCTCACGGGGCGGGCGCCGAGGCTGTGGTTCCTGCGGTGCTCAGCTGTAGCGGCGGTTGCCAAGCCAGCTGACCATGGCGGGGTCGCGGTGGTCGAAGAAGAGGCTGGCGCCGGTGTCCAGTGTCGCGATTTGATTCATCTGCTCTTCGGTGAGGGTGAAGTCGAAGACGTCAAGGTTCTGGGCCATGCGCTCGGGCCGGACTGACTTGGGGATCACGACGACGTCGCGCTGGATGAGCCAACGGAGCACGACCTGGGCGACGGACTTGTCCTGTTCGTCGGCGATGACGCTAAGGACCGGGTCGGTAAACAGGTTGTTCCTGCCTTCGGCGAACGGCCCCCAGGATTCGATCTGCACGCCGCGTTCGCGCATGAGTTCCTGGTCGGAGGCACGCTGGTGGAACGGGTGGGTTTCGATCTGGTTCACGGCCGGGACGATCTCATTGTGGCCGATGAGGTCCACAAGTCGGTCCGGGTGGAAATTTGAGACGCCGATGGCCCGGGAAAGGCCTTCCCTGTTCAGGTCCTGCATGGCGCGCCATTCGCTGTAATAGTCACCGAGCGGCTGGTGGATCAGGTAGAGGTCGAGGTAGTCCAGTCCGAGCCGGTTCAGGGAGTTCTGGAAGGACTCCTTGGTGTCGTTGTAGACGTTGCCGGTCGGGGCGTGCTGGATCCAGAGCTTGGTGGTGATGAACAGTTCGTCGCGGTTGATGCCGCTGGCTTTGATCGCGGCGCCGACGGCTTCTTCGTTGCCGTAGGACGCGGCGGTGTCGAGGTGCCGGTAGCCGGTGGCGAGGGCTGCTTCGACGGCGGCCTGGGTTTCTTCTTCGGGGATCTGGAAGACACCGAAGCCGAGGATCGGCATTTCGACGCCGTTGTTGAGGGTGACGTTTTTCATGGTTTTCCTTAGCGTTGTTCTGCTGTGGGTTGTGGGTGGGTTTTGGAGTGTGCGGCTTGGTAGTCCTGGTCACTGACGGGTTCGAGCCACGTTGCCGTATGGCCGTCGTCGTGTTCGACCAGGGCCAAGTGGCACATCAGGGATTCCGAAGTCGCGCCGTGCCAGTGTTCTTCTCCGGGAGGGGTATGCACGGTGTCTCCGGCGCGCATGAGGATGACTTTGCCGTCCCTGGTGGTCACGAGTCCTGTTCCGCCGGTGCAGTGCAGTGTTTGGCCCAGCGGGTGGGAGTGCCAGTGGGTCCGGGCGCCGGGGGCGAACTGGACCATCGCGAACCCTAGCCGGGAGGGGCTCGCAGCTGAGTGCAGTGGGTTGAGGTATACGTTGCCGGTGAACTTTTCGGCCGGGCCCTTGGTCGTGGGTCCGGGAACTGCGAGGCGCATGCCTGTTCCTTTCCTTCTGGTTGGGTCTGTTAGGCGGTTGTGTGCCGCCGCCGCTGCAATGCCAGGGATGCCGTGACGAGGACGATGAGGACCACCGCGGTTGCGCCGAGGCTGGCGCGCAACCCGGTGATGAACCCGCCGCTGGCGAGTACCGCGCCGAAGATGGCCACGCCGAGGGAGCCGCCAACTTGCCGGGCGGTGTTGGCCACTCCGCTGGCGGTGCCGGCCCGTTCGGCAGGGAAGTTGTCCATGACCTGGGAAATGATGGACGGGACGGTGAAGGACCCGCCGACCCCGACCGGGACCATGAGCGCTGCTACCAGCAGCACCGGAGCGTCCGCTGGCAGCAGGCACAGTCCGATCAGGCCTGCGGCCATGATCACTTGGCCGGCGGCGATCATGGCCACATGCCCGTACCTGGTCATGAGACGGCCAACCCAAGGGTTCAGGATGGCGACAAGGGCCGTCATCGGGAGGAACAGCAGCCCGGTTTCCAGGGCGGACGCCCCGCGTTCCTGCTGGAAGTAGAGGCTTTGAACGAACACGAGTCCGTAGAAACCGGCCATCGTGACCACCGCGATGATCAGTGCGGTGGACACGGCGCGGGGGCGGAACAGGTCCAGCGGAATCATCGGATGCTGCCCCCGGGTCTGCGCGATGACGAAAACGGCAAGGGACACGACGGCGAGGGCGAACATGAGAACAATGGCAGTACTTCCATACCCGGACTCGGCGCCTTCGATGATGCCATAGGTCACGGCTGCGAGCCCGACGACGGCACTGATCTGTCCGGCCCAGTCGAAGGGTGCCGGCCGGCGGGGCGATACTGCGACGCGCGAGAGGGCTCCCAGGGCGACGGCTCCGACGGGCAGGTTGACGAAGAAGATCAGCCGCCAGTCGAGCTGCGTGAGTATCCCGCCCAGTACCGGACCTGCTGCAGCGGCCACGGAACCGCCCAGCCCCCAGTACACGATGGCGCGGCCGCGGGCTGCGGCGTCGTGGTGTGCTTCCCGGATCAGGGCCAGGGACGCCGGGGTGATCATCGCCCCGCCAATGCCCTGCAGAATGCGGGCTCCGACAAGTACCGGGAGCGAAGGGCTTGACGCGCAGGCAGCGGAAGCAACCACGAAGACGATCATGCCTATCCCGTAGGCGCGTCGCGCGCCGGCCCTGTCAGAGAATGTTCCGGCGAACAGTTGGAGGGCGGAAAACATCAGGGTGTAACCGGTCACGACCCATTGCAGACCTGACAGGCCCCCGCCGAGGTCGTTGCGAATCGCGGGCAGTGCGACGTTGACGATTTGGGCATCTAGGGCGACAACGAAGAACCCGAGCATCGCCACGGCCAGGGAGGCCCTGGGCCGGGCATCCACTGCCGGGCGGTTGTCGGTAGACACGGACATGGTGTCCTTTCGATGAGGGGGGACGGTCTGATTCAAGAAAACCAGCCCCCTCATTCGCGCGGGAGTGTCTGTTGTGCGGTGTACTGGCAGTTCCTGTTAGACCATCACGCCCCGCCGTAGCCTAGAAGCCATGGACACCACCAACGACGTCCGCGAGTTCCTTATGAGCCGCAGGTCCCGCATCACCCCGACCCAGGCAGGGCTGCCCGACTATGGAGGAACCCGAAGGGTTTCCGGGCTCAAACGCGAGGAAGTCGCCATGCTCACCGGCGTCAGTACCGAGTACTACGCCCGGCTCGAACGCGGCAACCTCCGGGGAGTGTCGGACTCCGTTCTTGACTCCCTCGCCCGGGCACTACAGCTCGACGAGGCAGAACGCGCCCACCTGTTCGATCTGGCCAAGGCCGCCGCGCCAGACCGCGCGTCCGGACCACGGCGGGCACGGGCGGAGGTTCGCCCCAGCATCGAAAGAGTCCTCGCCGGAATGACCGGGACACCGGCTTACGTCCGGAACGCCCGCACCGACGTGCTCGCTGCCAACAACCTATGCTTCGCCCTCTACACCGGGATCCTCAGCCCCGGGATGCTTCCTGTGAACCTTGCACGGTTCATGTTCCTGGACCCGCGGTCCAAGGACTTCTTTGTGGACTGGGATACTCTCGCCGATGACTTTGCGTCGGCCATGCGCGCCGAATCCGGCAGGAACCCCCGCGACCGCGCGCTCAACAGCCTTATCGGCGACCTGGCTGCGGGCAGCACTGAATTCTCCACCCGGTGGGCGCGCCATAATGTCCGCTTTCACCGTACCGCCCGCAAGACCATGCGCAACCCCCTCGTCGGAGAGATTGAACTTACCGGAGACGCGCTGGAACTCCCTGGCGAAGGGCTGATACTGATCGCCTACTCAGCCGAGCCGGGCAGCCACGCCCAGGACCAACTCGACTTCCTCGCCAGTTGGTCTGCCGGCAACGGGAACATCGCTGCGCGCCATCCCGCAGAGCCAAATGGCCGCGACAGCCCGTAGTACCAGGGGGTGATTTCAGCCCTCGTTTGGCTGTTTGGGGGTGGATTTGCGTTGGGGGTTGGGGGCGTGTATTGTTTTCTGAGTCGCCGGGAGCGAAACGGAAAGCCGGAAGGTGTGTACGGTTCGGGCAGGCGGTCAAAAATAACTCTTCTTTTCCAATGGCCCTGGTTGGGTTCCGCTGCTGTGTGTGGTGTGGCTTCGGGGTGATGTTTTGGAGGGTCTGTTGTTTGAGAACTCAATAGTGTGCCAAGTTTGTTGATACCGATTGTTTTTTGATTGGTTGAATTTTTGCCGGGCCATTGCGCACCCCCGTGTGTGGTGGTTTGGTTTTCAGCTGGTTTCAGATTTGCAGCTGCTTCTTGCCGTGATTTCCGGTGGGGGTGGTTGTGTTTCGTTTTTTGTTTTTGAACGGAGAGTTTGATCCTGGCTCAGGATGAACGCTGGCGGCGTGCTTAACACATGCAAGTCGAACGATGATCCGGTGCTTGCGCCGGGGATTAGTGGCGAACGGGTGAGTAACACGTGAGTAACCTGCCCTTGACTCTGGGATAAGCCTGGGAAACTGGGTCTAATACCGGATATGACTCCTCATCGCATGGTGGGGGGTGGAAAGCTTTTTGTGGTTTTGGATGGACTCGCGGCCTATCAGCTTGTTGGTGGGGTAATGGCCTACCAAGGCGACGACGGGTAGCCGGCCTGAGAGGGTGACCGGCCACACTGGGACTGAGACACGGCCCAGACTCCTACGGGAGGCAGCAGTGGGGAATATTGCACAATGGGCGAAAGCCTGATGCAGCGACGCCGCGTGAGGGATGACGGCCTTCGGGTTGTAAACCTCTTTCAGTAGGGAAGAAGCCCTCTTTGGGGGTGACGGTACTTGCAGAAGAAGCGCCGGCTAACTACGTGCCAGCAGCCGCGGTAATACGTAGGGCGCAAGCGTTATCCGGAATTATTGGGCGTAAAGAGCTCGTAGGCGGTTTGTCGCGTCTGCTGTGAAAGACCGGGGCTCAACTCCGGTTCTGCAGTGGGTACGGGCAGACTAGAGTGCAGTAGGGGAGACTGGAATTCCTGGTGTAGCGGTGAAATGCGCAGATATCAGGAGGAACACCGATGGCGAAGGCAGGTCTCTGGGCTGTAACTGACGCTGAGGAGCGAAAGCATGGGGAGCGAACAGGATTAGATACCCTGGTAGTCCATGCCGTAAACGTTGGGCACTAGGTGTGGGGGACATTCCACGTTTTCCGCGCCGTAGCTAACGCATTAAGTGCCCCGCCTGGGGAGTACGGCCGCAAGGCTAAAACTCAAAGGAATTGACGGGGGCCCGCACAAGCGGCGGAGCATGCGGATTAATTCGATGCAACGCGAAGAACCTTACCAAGGCTTGACATGGACCGGAAAGACCTGGAAACAGGTGCCCCGCTTGCGGCCGGTTTACAGGTGGTGCATGGTTGTCGTCAGCTCGTGTCGTGAGATGTTGGGTTAAGTCCCGCAACGAGCGCAACCCTCGTTCTATGTTGCCAGCGGTTCGGCCGGGGACTCATAGGAGACTGCCGGGGTCAACTCGGAGGAAGGTGGGGACGACGTCAAATCATCATGCCCCTTATGTCTTGGGCTTCACGCATGCTACAATGGCCGGTACAAAGGGTTGCGATACTGTGAGGTGGAGCTAATCCCAAAAAGCCGGTCTCAGTTCGGATTGGGGTCTGCAACTCGACCCCATGAAGTCGGAGTCGCTAGTAATCGCAGATCAGCAACGCTGCGGTGAATACGTTCCCGGGCCTTGTACACACCGCCCGTCAAGTCACGAAAGTTGGTAACACCCGAAGCCGGTGGCCTAACCCTTGTGGGGGGAGCCGTCGAAGGTGGGACCGGCGATTGGGACTAAGTCGTAACAAGGTAGCCGTACCGGAAGGTGCGGCTGGATCACCTCCTTTCTAAGGAGCTGCTAACGGCGTCCGGGTCTGCCTGCATGGGCGGGTTCCGGGGTTGTCAGTGTTGCCCATTGCGCAGGCGTCTGTTCTGCGGTGGGTGCTCATGGGTGGAATATCAGCAAATCAAGTTTTTTGGCATGGCCTGTTGGTGGTGGTGTCCTGGCGTGAGTACGGCGGCCCTCTTTTCGCACTTTTGTGTGTGGGGGGGGTTGTTGGGAAAGCGGTCCGGGGTGTTGGTTGCCGGGTTGTGTTTGGCGCACTGTTGGGTCCTGAGGCAACAGGGCCTTTTTGCAGCAATGCAGGGAATCCTTGGTGTTTCTTGTTGTTCCTGCGGCCGGCACCCCCTCGTGTTTGTGTGGGGTGGGTGTGGTTGACGGGGTTGTTGTTTGAGAACTACATAGTGGACGCGAGCATCTGGACACATGGTCCTGCACTCTTTTTGGGGGTGTGGGTTGTGTGTTCTAGCAATTTCTTTGATGAATGAACCTGGCCCTTTTGTGGTCGTGGTTCTCTCGAATTGATTGAGTGCATCAGCCGCGGCCTGTTTGGGTTGTGGTTTTGTGTGGTCAAGTTTTTAAGGGCGCACGGTGGATGCCTTGGCATTAGGAGCCGAAGAAGGACGTAGGAATCTGCGATAAGCCTGGGGGAGTTGATAACCGAGCGGTGATCCCAGGATGTCCGAATGGGGAAACCCCGCACAACGCTGCAAGGTGATTGTGTGACCCGTGCCTGAATTCATAGGGTGCGTGGGGGGAACGCGGGGAAGTGAAACATCTCAGTACCCGCAGGAAGAGAAAACAAGAGTGATTCCGTTAGTAGTGGCGAGCGAACGCGGATGAGGCTAAACCGTTCCATGTGTGATAGCCGGCGGGCGTTGCGTGGGCGGGGTTGTGGGACTTTCCGTGCTGGTTCTGCCGGACCGGTGGGGTGTGGGTGCGCGTATAGGTGAACGGTCTTGAAAGGCCGGCCAGAGAGGGTGTGAGTCCCGTAACCGTAATGTGTGGCACCGCCTTTGGAGAGGATCCCAAGTAGCACGGGGCCCGAGAAATCCCGTGTGAATCTGTCAGGACCACCTGATAAGCCTAAATACTTCCTAATGACCGATAGCGGACCAGTACCGTGAGGGAAAGGTGAAAAGTACCCCGGGAGGGGAGTGAAACAGTACCTGAAACCGTGTGCTTACAATCCGTCAGAGCATCTGCAGCCCTTCGGGGTTGTATGGGTGTGATGGCGTGCCTTTTGAAGAATGAGCCTGCGAGTTAGTGTTACGTCGCGAGGTTAACCCGTGTGGGGAAGCCGTAGCGAAAGCGAGTCTGAACAGGGCGTGTTCAGTGGCGTGATCTAGACCCGAAGCGGAGTGATCTACCCATGGCCAGGTTGAAGCGACGGTAAGACGTCGTGGAGGACCGAACCCACTTCAGTTGAAAATGGAGGGGATGAGCTGTGGGTAGGGGTGAAAGGCCAATCAAACTCCGTGATAGCTGGTTCTCCCCGAAATGCATTTAGGTGCAGCGTTGCGTGTTTCTTGCCGGAGGTAGAGCTACTGGATGGCCGATGGGCCCTACAAGGTTACTGACGTCAGCCAAACTCCGAATGCCGGTAAGTCAGAGCGCAGCAGTGAGACTGTGGGGGATAAGCTTCATAGTCGAGAGGGAAACAGCCCAGACCACCAACTAAGGCCCCTAAGCGTGTGCTAAGTGGGAAAGGATGTGGAGTTGCTTAGACAACCAGGAGGTTGGCTTAGAAGCAGCCATCCTTGAAAGAGTGCGTAATAGCTCACTGGTCAAGTGATTCCGCGCCGACAATGTAGCGGGGCTCAAGTACACCGCCGAAGTTGTGGCATTCACGCATTACCCTAGCCTTCGTGGTTCAGGGGTGTGGATGGGTAGGGGAGCGTCGTGTGGGCGGTGAAGTCGCGGTGTAAACCAGCGGTGGAGCCTACACGAGTGAGAATGCAGGCATGAGTAGCGAAAGACGGGTGAGAAACCCGTCCGCCGAATGATCAAGGGTTCCAGGGTCAAGCTAATCTGCCCTGGGTAAGTCGGGACCTAAGGCGAGGCCGACAGGCGTAGTCGATGGACAACGGGTTGATATTCCCGTACCGGCGAAAAACCGCCCATGTTGAACGGGGGATACTAACCACCGCCGGTCTTTCTTGTTGCGCCACTTGTGGTGTGATGGTTGGGCTGGTGCTGGGACCTGATCCCGGGAGGCAAGCGTATTAACAGGTGTGACGCAGGAAGGTAGCCGGGCCGGGCGATGGTAGCCCCGGTCCAAGGATGTAGGGTCAGGGATAGGCAAATCCGTTCCTGTGTGTTTCGAGCACGATCCTGAGATCTGATGGGACTCCCGCATGGGGGGATCCGGTGATCCTATGCTGCCTAGAAAAGCATCGACGCGAGGTTTTAGCCGCCCGTACCCCAAACCGACACAGGTGATCAGGTAGAGAATACCAAGGCGATCGAGAGAATTATGGTTAAGGAACTCGGCAAAATGCCCCCGTAACTTCGGGAGAAGGGGGGCCTGCCCCGTGATACAGACTTGCTTTGTGGAGCGGGTGTGGGCCGCAGAGACCAGGGGGAAGCGACTGTTTACTAAAAACACAGGTCCGTGCGAAGTCGCAAGACGATGTATACGGACTGACTCCTGCCCGGTGCTGGAAGGTTAAGAGGACCGGTTAGCCCCTTTGCGGGCGAAGCTGGGAATTTAAGCCCCAGTAAACGGCGGTGGTAACTATAACCATCCTAAGGTAGCGAAATTCCTTGTCGGGTAAGTTCCGACCTGCACGAATGGAGTAACGACTTCCCCGCTGTCTCAACCATAAACTCGGCGAAATTGCAGTACGAGTAAAGATGCTCGTTACGCGCAGCAGGACGGAAAGACCCCGAGACCTTTACTATAGTTTGGTATTGGTGTTCGGAGTGGCTTGTGTAGGATAGGTGGGAGACGTTGAAACCCGGACGCCAGTTCGGGTGGAGTCATCGTTGAAATACCACTCTGGTCACTTTGGACATCTAACTTCGGCCCGTGATCCGGGTCAGGGACAGTGCCTGATGGGTAGTTTAACTGGGGCGGTTGCCTCCTAAAAAGTAACGGAGGCGCCCAAAGGTTCCCTCAGCCTGGTTGGCAATCAGGTGTCGAGTGTAAGTGCACAAGGGAGCTTGACTGTGAGAGAGACATCTCAAGCAGGGACGAAAGTCGGGACTAGTGATCCGGCGGTACATTGTGGAATGGCCGTCGCTCAACGGATAAAAGGTACCTCGGGGATAACAGGCTGATCTTGCCCAAGAGTCCATATCGACGGCATGGTTTGGCACCTCGATGTCGGCTCGTCGCATCCTGGGGCTGGAGTAGGTCCCAAGGGTTGGGCTGTTCGCCCATTAAAGCGGTACGCGAGCTGGGTTTAGAACGTCGTGAGACAGTTCGGTCCCTATCCGCTGCGCGCGCAGGAAATTTGAGAAGGGCTGTCCTTAGTACGAGAGGACCGGGACGGACGAACCTCTGGTGTGTCAGTTGTACTGCCAAGTGCACCGCTGATTAGCTACGTTCGGATGGGATAACCGCTGAAAGCATCTAAGCGGGAAGCTCGCTTCAAGATGAGATTTCCAAACACATTATGTGTGAGAGGCCCCCAGCCAGACCACTGGGTTGATAGGCCGGATGTGGAAGCGAGGACTAAAGACTCGTGAAGCTGACCGGTACTAATAGGCCAACAACTTACACCACACACAACACACTGCACGCGTCCACTATGTGGTTCCCAACCAACAACCCGGGAACAACAACACAACAACACAACTAAACAAGCACCACAGTTGTAACCACACACACTTCCCACCCCCACACAGGGGGGACGGGTAACAAGGTTACGGCGGTCATAGCGTGGGGGAAACGCCCGGTCCCATTCCGAACCCGGAAGCTAAGACCCACAGCGCCGATGGTACTGCACCCGGGAGGGTGTGGGAGAGTAGGACACCGCCGGACAACCATTAGGTCGAGACCCCCCAACCCACACGGGTCGGGGGGTCTCCCACATCAACCACCAAAACACCACGAAAGCCCCGCCAACAGACGGGGCTTTCAACGTTTAACCACCCGGACGGGCTACCCCGCGAAGAACTCCGACAACTCCGTGATCAGCTTGTCCGGAGCCCTGTTCGGACCGTCATGGCCGAACCCCGGCAGGATGGTGTAGCTGGAGCCGGACAGGACGTCGTGGATCTGGCCGCAGGCCACCCCGAAGTAGGCCGGGCTCTTCTCGCCCACCACAATGAGCGTCTCCAGCGGTAACTCCAGGAACGGCTCCGCCGGCATGTCCGCCGCGATCACTGCTTTGATCTCGCGCACGCCACAGGTCATCAACTCCCGCATTTGCTTACCCAGTGGAGTGCCGGCCGTCAGCTTGGTGGCCAGTGTCAGCATGGACAACGGCATGCGCGAGAAGGCGCCGCCGGTCTCAACTCCCTTGATCAATACGGCAAGGCCGCGGTCATAGTCGCCGGCCGCCGTCGCGCGTTCATACTCCGGTGTCCAGTCCGCCTTGACGCTGTGGTTGACGGAAACTGCGGGGTCGTAGACGGCCAATCGCTCCACGGGTAGGGTCCGAGCGGCGTGCAACGCCACTGCGCCGCCGAAGGAGTGGCCGAACACATCGGTGCTGGAGGTGTGCTTCATGACGGCATCCAGGTCCCGGATGTCCGCCTCGAGGGTGTAATCCTCCGGCTGCGGAGACGAGTCGCCGCGCCCCCGGCGGTTGAACGTATGAACGGGACGGCCGAGGGATTCGCTCAGCTTCTGCGCGAACCGGGTGTAGTCCGAGGCCGTCACCATGGAGGCGGGCACGACGACGACGCCGGACCCTTTCGCTGCCAGGTCACCGCCCGTGGTGAAGAGTTCGAGGTGTCCGCCGTCAGGTGTGGTGATAATCTCGCGCGTCATGAACCGAGCCTAGCTGAGGCACCTGAACACGAACACTGTGTCCACCGACCGCTGAAACCTACTTCTTGAAGTACTCGGAGATATCGCTGACCAGTTCCTTGACGGCCGCGGGGACCGAACCATGGAAGCCTTTGGGCGAGACCTCAAGCGTGCTGCCCGGGACCGCCCTGTTGAGCCGGGACGCAGCCACCTTGTAGAACTGCGGACTCTTTTTGCCCACCATGAAGTGCGTCGTGGGCGGGAGTACGGAGAAGTCCCGGGGCGTGGCGTCGGCTTCGAAGGCAGCCTTGAGTTCTCCTACTCCCGAGGGCAGGAGATCACGGAACAGTTTGTTGACCTTGGTCCTGGAGACCACTGCCATGAGTCCTGCGAGGATGGGCTCGGGCACGCGGGAAAGCGCGGTTCCGGGATTCATTCCCCGCTTCATGCGGGCCATGGCGCGGCTGACGTCGCCTTTATTCACGGCATCCGCAAAGCCGTCCAGCCAGTCCGTGTCCATGCTTCCGTCGATGTTCACGGCGGCGTCATAGACCGCGAGCTTGGCCGGCTCATTGCGCGTACCGGCAAAGGCTTGTGCAGCGTTGAGGGCGACCGCCCCGCCAAGGCTGTGGCCAAGGATGTTCCGGGCGTCGGTGGCGTCCATGATGGTCCGGACGTCGGCGATCTCCGTGGCCATGGAGTAATTGTGCGGCTGGTCTGTGGATTTGCCCCGGCCGCGGCGGTCATAGACGTCCACGGCCCAGCCCTCGCCGAGTCCCTTCGCCAAGGCCACGGAGAACGGGCGGTAAATCAAAGCTGTCAGGAACGCCCCGCCGATCAGGATCACGCGCCGTTCCCCGGGCGCGTCCACCGTCCCGTAGCTGTATAAGGCGAGTTTGCCGCCGTCGTGCGTTCTGACGTCCTGTTCCCTCATCCGGATTATCCTAGGCGCCTACGGGTGCGGGGACGTGACCTCCGGAGAGGAACCGTGCCACCCGTGAGGCCAGCCGCCGGCCCGGACGCAGCGGACCTTCGTGGAATTGCAGGGGGACGATTGCGAAGTCGATAGCGGGAACGGCGTTGGCGAGGGTTCTCCCGGTTTCGGCGAAGTAGGAGGGACTCCACCCTCCACTCAACATGAGTGTCGGTGTGTGCAGCGACCGGAAATCGTCGAGTGAAACGTCCGCTGCCAGGACCGCGCGCATCTCGGTCACCGCGGTGGGCAGAAGCGAGCGCATCTCGAACCCCAGCCGGGTCTGGGCGGAGATGATACTGAGTGTTCGCAATGCGCCCATGGGCAGGTAGGAAATGGGTCCTGCGGTGCCCAGGCCCTGGACCAGATGGGCCCAGGCTTGGTCCAGCCGCCCTGCCGTGACGGCTTCTTCCAGCTCCGGGCGCCACCGGCCGTGGAGGTTGCCGGACAGGGACACCGCGGCGTCGTAGGTCACCAAGCGGTTTATCTTCGACTTCAGCACCGCGTTCAGGGCAACGAAGCCGCCATAACTGTGAGCCACCACGTCAGTGGAACCGCTCTTGTCCATCACTGCACCGAGATCGGCTACCTCAGTCTCCACTGAGTAGTCCGGTGGCTGGGGCGCGGACCTCCCGCGGCCGCGACGGTTGTAGCAGTGAACGGGGCGGCCCAGCATGCGGCTCAGGTTCCGCGCGAACGGCCAGTACAGGGAGTCGGTCACCAGGGTGCCATGGATCATGACGACGCCGGACGGTTCAGCGGGTGCCTGCGAGCCCGGAATGGCGGCATTCGACAGGGGTCGGAAGGTGTGCACCTCAAGCTGCCCACCGCCGTCGTTCGTTTCAACAGTCCACGTCTCCACAGCCCGAGTCTATGTCCGGAAGTAGTGGCCCGTAATCAGCGGTAAACTTAAGGACTGTGACTTCCGCAAACACCCCCGCCCTGAACACCTCCGCAGAGCCTGCCGATGCCAGCGAACAGATGCGCATCCGTATGGAGAAGCGCGCCAAGCTGATTGAGCGTGGTTCGGAGGCCTACCCCGTGGGCGTTGAGCGGACTCATTCCCTTGCTGAAATCCGTGAAAAGTACGCCCACCTCGAGGCGGACGACACCACCGGCGACGTCGTCGGTGTGACCGGACGCGTCGTGTTCATCCGCAACACCGGCAAGCTGTGCTTCGCCACCCTCCAGGAAGGCGGCGTGGACGGCAAGGCCGTGCGCCTGCAGGCGATGCTGAGCCTGGCGAACGTCGGCGAGGAAGCCCTGGCCGAGTGGAAGGCCCTGGTTGACCTGGGCGACCACGTGTTCATCAAGGGCGAAGTGATCTCTTCCCGCCGTGGCGAACTGTCCGTCATGGCCGAGTCCTGGTCCATGGCGTCCAAGGCCCTCCGGCCCCTCCCGGTGCTCCACGCGGAACTCAACGAGGAGACCCGGGTCCGTCAGCGCTACGTGGACCTGATGGTCCGCGACGAAGCCCGTGAAATGGTTTACACGCGTGCGGCAATTACCCGTTCCATCAGGGACACCCTGGACCGCCGCGGTTATGTGGAAGTCGAAACCCCCATGCTGCAATTGGTGCATGGCGGCGCAACGGCTCGCCCCTTCGAAACCCACATGAATGCCTTTGACCAGAAGATGACGCTGCGCATTGCCACTGAGCTCTTCCTGAAGCGCGCTGTGGTGGGCGGTATTGACCGCGTTTATGACATGGGCAGGGTTTTCCGCAACGAAGGCGTGGATTCGACGCACAGCCCGGAATTCACCACCCTGGAATGCTACGAAGCCTGGGCGGACCAATTCGTCATGGCCGAGCGCATGAAGGAAATCATCCTGAATGTGGCTGACGTCGTGGGGACGCGCACCATTCAGACGGAAGCCGGCGAGATCAACCTCGACGGCGAATGGTCCTGGCTTGCGGTGTACCCGGGGCTTTCCGAAGCAGTGGGTGTCGAAATTACCCCGGACACCACGGTGGAGGAATTGCGGGACATTGCTGCCAAGCACGACGTCAAGGTGGACCCCAAGTGGGATGCCGAGAAGCTCGCGGTGGAATTGTTCGGGGAAATCGTCGAACCGACCCTGTTGAACCCGACGTTCGTTTATGATTACCCGCCGTCGGCGCAGCCCCTTGCCCGTCCGCACCGTGAGGACGGCCGGTTGATCGAAGCCTGGGACCTCATTATCGGCGGCATGGAGCGCGGCACAGCGTTCTCCGAGCTGATTGACCCGGTGATCCAGCGCGAGCGGCTCATGGAGCAGTCCCGGCGTTCGGCGGCCGGCGACGACGAAGCCATGCAGTTGGATGAGGACTTCCTCCGCGCCCTGGAATACGGCGCTCCGCCGATGGGCGGCATTGGCCTGGGCATCGACCGCCTTGTGATGATGTTTACCGGCGTGGGCATCCGCGAGACCATCCTGTTCCCGTTGCTGAAGCCTGAGGGGCACTGATCATGGAGTACATTGCCGTCCTGGCGCCCTCTGTTGTAGTTGGTTTGATCTTCTGGTTTGCCATGAAGTCCATATTCAATGCGGACAAATCCGAGCGTGAGGCTGAAGCCCGGGCGCAGACGGAAGCAAATCTGCGTAATTCGGGTCCTGATGCCGAAGGCAACGCGGCTAAATAGCCTCTGAATTGGCCGGCATTGGGGTTTTATCCACATATGCCTTTGACGCGCATGCTCGCTGTGAACGATAATCAGAAATACAACATGGGGATTTCTGATTATCAACCCTCCAAAAGAGAGGCTACTCATGGCACAAAAAGTAAAAATCATCCTGGTCGATGACTTGGATGAAGGGGCAGCTGATGAAACTGTCCGTTTTGGCCTGGATGGCGTGAGCTACGAGATGGATTTGTCCTCGGCCAACGCTGCTTCCCTGCGTCAAGCCTTGGAGCCTTACGTCGCGAAAGCCCGGAAGACCTCTTCCGGACGCGCAACGAGGGGCCGCACAGCTACCACCCGCAACCAGGATTCCGCGCAGATCCGCCAGTGGGCCCGTGACAACGGTTACACGGTAAACAGCCGTGGACGTATTCAAGCTGAAATTCAGGAAGCGTACCAGAAGGCGAATTCCTGATTCGTCGCCTCAAAGCCCCGGCCGAGTGCCGGGGCTTTGGTCTTTAACGCGGACGTTCAAGAACCCGCTTCCCGGGCGGGAGCGGGGGTCCATGTTTCCCCTGTGGCGAACACGCTCCAAAAGTCCCGCTTCGGCACGTAGCATCAAAGTACGTCGTAGCTAGGAGTGTGGCGAAATGTTTGAGAGATTTACGGACCGTGCCCGTCGCGTGGTCGTCCTTGCCCAAGAAGAGGCACGGATGCTCAATCACAACTACATCGGTACTGAACACATCCTCTTGGGTTTGATCCATGAGGGTGAAGGTGTTGCCGCCAAGGCGCTTGAGTCCTTGAGCATTTCGCTCGACGGCGTCCGGGAACAGGTGCAGGAGATCATCGGCCAGGGCCAGCAGGCTCCGTCCGGTCACATCCCCTTCACCCCGCGTGCAAAGAAGGTGCTGGAGCTTTCCCTTCGCGAGGCCCTTCAGCTCGGACACAACTACATCGGCACGGAGCACATCCTCCTCGGCCTCATCCGTGAGGGCGAGGGCGTGGCAGCCCAGGTGCTGGTGAAGCTCGGTGCGGACCTCAACCGCGTGCGCCAGCAGGTTATCCAGCTGCTCTCCGGCTACCAGGGCAAGGAAACCGCCGGTGCGGGATCCGGCCAGGGCCAGCAGGAAGGCACCCCTGCCGGTTCCGTGGTCCTGGACCAGTTCGGCCGCAACCTGACGCAGGCTGCCCGCGAAAACAAGCTCGATCCCGTGATCGGCCGCGAGCAGGAGATGGAACGAGTCATGCAGGTCCTCTCCCGCCGCACCAAGAACAACCCGGTCCTGATCGGTGAGCCCGGCGTCGGCAAGACCGCCGTCGTCGAGGGCCTTGCCCAGGCGATCGTCCGCGGGGACGTTCCGGAGACCATCAAGGACAAGCAGCTCTACACGCTGGACCTTGGCTCCCTGGTTGCAGGTTCCCGCTACCGTGGTGACTTCGAAGAGCGCCTGAAGAAGGTCCTCAAGGAAATCCGCACCCGCGGGGACATCATCCTGTTCATCGATGAGATCCACACCCTGGTTGGTGCGGGTGCTGCAGAGGGCGCCATTGACGCCGCGTCCATCCTCAAGCCGATGCTGGCCCGTGGCGAACTCCAGACCATTGGTGCCACCACGCTTGACGAATACCGCAAGCACATCGAGAAGGATGCTGCGCTGGAGCGCCGCTTCCAGCCCATCCAGGTCAAGGAACCTTCGGTTGCGCACGCGATCGAGATCCTGAAGGGCCTGCGGGACCGTTACGAGGCACACCACCGCGTGACGATTACCGACGGCGCCCTCGCCTCCGCAGCGCAGCTGGCCGAACGCTACATCTCGGACCGCTTCCTGCCGGACAAGGCGATCGACCTCATCGACGAAGCCGGCGCCCGCCTGCGCATCCGCCGCATGACCGCTCCGCCGGAGCTCAAGGCCATGGACGAGCGCATCGCCGACGTGAAGCTGGAGAAGGAATCGGCTATTGACGCCCAGGACTTCGAAGGTGCCGCTTCGCTGCGCGACAAGGAGCAGAAGCTCATTGCCGAGCGCGCAGAGAAGGAGCGCAACTGGAAGTCCGGCGGCATGGACGACATCTCCGAGGTTGACGAGGACCTGATCGCAGAAGTCCTCGCGAACTCCACGGGCATCCCGGTCTTCAAGCTCACCGAGGAAGAGTCCTCGCGCCTGCTGAAGATGGAAGACGAGCTGCACAAGCGGGTCGTCGGCCAGGACGAGGCCATCAAGGCCCTGTCGCAGGCCATCCGCCGTACCCGTGCAGGCCTGAAGGACCCCAAGCGTCCGGGTGGTTCGTTCATCTTCGCCGGCCCCACCGGCGTCGGAAAGACCGAACTCGCCAAGGCACTTGCGGAGTTCCTGTTCGGTGAAGAGGACGCCCTCATCACGCTGGACATGTCCGAGTACTCCGAGAAGCACACGGTTTCGCGCCTCTTCGGTGCCCCTCCGGGCTACGTCGGGTACGAAGAAGGCGGCCAGCTGACCGAGAAGGTCCGTCGTCGTCCGTTCTCCGTGGTGCTGTTTGACGAGGTTGAGAAGGCGCACGCCGATCTCTTCAACTCGCTCCTGCAGATCCTCGAAGACGGCCGCCTGACCGACTCCCAGGGCCGCGTGGTGGACTTCAAGAACACCGTGATCATCATGACCACCAACCTGGGTACCCGCGATATCTCCAAGAGCGTCGCAACGGGCTTCCAGTCCGGCACGGACACCCAGACCGGCTACAACCGGATGCGTGCCCGGGTCACGGAAGAGCTGAAGCAGCACTTCCGTCCCGAGTTCCTCAACCGTGTTGACGATGTCGTGGTGTTCCCGCAGCTGACGCAGGACGAGATCATCGAGATCGTGGACCTGTTCGTCACCCGCCTGGAGCGTCGCCTCAAGGACAAGGACATGGGCATCGAGCTCACCAAGGCCGCCAAGGTCCTGCTCGCCACCCGTGGTTACGACCCCGCAATGGGTGCCCGGCCGCTGCGCCGCACCATCCAGCGCGAGATCGAGGACCAGCTGTCCGAGAAGATCCTGTTCGGCGACATCCACACCGGCGACATCGTTGTGGTGGACGTCGAGGGTGAAGGTGACGACGCCAAGTTCACGTTCGAAGGCAACGCCAAGCCGCGGATCCCGGAGATCGCTCCGTCCGCGTAAAGGTGGAAGCGCCATAAAGCAGAGTGCCCCGCACATTCTCCTAGGAGTGTGCGGGGCACTTGCTTGTTTGGGATCCAGAAGTGAACGGGCCCGGGTAACAGGCAGCAGGAGGGTTGATGCGGGTATTGATGGTGGCCCCGGGAACGCGGGGAGATGTGGCTCCCATGGCGGGACTGGGCAGCAAGCTGCAGGAGCGCGGGTTTGAGGTTGCCGTGGCCGGCAATCCTGCCTACGAATCGGTGGTGGTGTCGGCCGGATGCGAGTACAGGGAACTCCCTGGCAGCCTGACCCGGATTATCCAACGCGGTGCGGCGGGAGCGGAGCCGGCCGTCAGCGGGCTGATTGAATCCTGGCGTGGGTTGCGCACCTACATGGACCAGGCAGCCACGGGAACTTTGGCTGCGGCGGAACGTGGAGCGGACCTCATCATGGCCAACTCCGTGGCGCCCTACGCTTATGACGTCGGCGAAGCGCTGGGCATTCCGGTCATCGGTGCCCACCTGCAGCCCGTTGAGCCAAGTGCTGCGTATCCGCCGGTGATGTTGGGCTCCGCACGTCACCTCGGACGGCTGGGCAACAGGCTGATTGGTGAACGGGTGGCTTCCGGGCCCGCGCCGTACGACGCCCCGAGTGCTCGCATACGCCGGGAGTTGGGGCTTCCAAAACTGTCGCGCCAGGCCGCTGACCGACGTCGGCGGCGCACCAAGGCGACCATCCTCCATGGCATCAGTCCCACAGTCCTGCCGCGCCCGGCGGATTGGCACGACGGCCTGACGATGGGCGGCTACTGGTGGCCGCCGGCAAGGCCGGAGTGGAAGCCGGACTCCTCATTGGTGGATTTCCTGGCCGCCGGACCGCCTCCTGTCTACGTGGGATTTGGCAGCGGCGCGCAGCTGGACGCAGACCTGGCGCTGGAAGCCGTCAGGCTCGCCGGAGCGCGCGCCGTCTTGCAGGGCGGGGGCGTGCAGGAGCCTGATGCCATCAGCGTCGAGGATGTGCCCCATGAGTGGCTCTTTCCCCGGATGGCGGCCGTTGTGCACCACGCCGGATCAGGTACGACGGCGGCTGGCCTCCTCGCCGGGGTCCCGACCGTCTGCGTGCCGGTCTTCACGGACCAGCCCTTGTGGGCCTCCCGGGTGGCCGCCCTTGGTGCAGGCCCTGGACCCATCCCTTTCAAGCGACTGACAGCGGCGCGCCTCGCAGCGGCAATCAAAGCCGCGGTCAGCACGCCGTCGTACGCTGACCGGGCGCGGGTCCTGGCCGCCAGCATCGTCGCGGAAGACGGCGTGGCGCCGGTGCTGGATGCACTCCGGAGAGTCCAAAGTATGTGAAAGCACTGTTTCACTCTTAGTGAACTACCCTGTGATGCGCGGCACATTCCCTGTTGAATCAGAGCATGGACTCGACTGACTCTGACACCCCGGGCACGCAACCGGAGACGCCTTTCCATGATCTGGAGCACTATCTTTCAGTTCCCCGCGTGGGCGGACTCACCCTCAGCCCCGACGGCAGGCGGCTGGTCACCACCGTTGCCACCCTCAATGGCAAGAGAACCGAATACGTCACGGCTCTGTGGGAGCTGGACCCTGCCGGGGAGAAGCAGGCCAGGCGCATCACCAGGAGTGCCAAGGGAGAGGCGGGCGCCGCCTTCGCAGCCAACGGCGACCTCTACTTCACGTCCGCACGCCCCGACCCGGAGACCCCCGATGAGGACCCTGTCAGCGCCCTGTGGTTGCTGCCGGCGGACGGGGGAGAGGCCCGGGTGGTGCACTCGCGGGCAGGCGGAGTCAATGCAGTCCTCGCCGCCAAGGACGCCGATGCGACGTTCGTTGTGGGGGATGTCCTGGCCGGTTCCACCGACGAAGAGAATGACAAGGAGCGGCGGAAAGCCCGCAAGGACAACAAAGTTTCGGCGATCCTGCACAGCGGCTACCCCGTCCGATACTGGGACGCGGACCTGGGCCCGTCGCAACCGCGCATCTTCGCTGTGGAACCCGGCGAACAGAACGAGCCCGGAAAGCCTTCCACCGTGGACGCCCAACCGCCGGTCGAACTGCGGAACCTGACCCCCGGCGTCGGAGGTTCGCTCCGGGAAGCACAAACCGTGGTGAGCCCCGATGGGAAGACCATCTACACGAGCCTCACGAAGGCGCTCGCCAAGGCCGACAGTCGCGAGGTGCTCGCCGCCGTCGACGTCGCCACCGGAGCCGTGAAGGTACTGCTGGACCGCGAAGGCATGAGCTACTTCCCCGGGCCGGTCAGCCCGGACAACCGCACCCTGGTTGTGCAGAGCGAAAGCGACACCACGCCCACCCAGGCCCCGCAGGTCAAACTGCACCTGCTGGACGTTTCAGGTGGCGAAACCACGGAGCTGATCCCGTTTGCCCACGACTGGGACCGCTGGGCGCACCCGGTCGCCTGGCTTCCGGACGGCAGCGCGGTCCTGGTGACAGCGGACGACGACGGCGCGTCGCCGGTTTTCCGAATCAACGTCGCTGACGGTGCGGTGACGCGCCTGACGAAGGACGCAGCGGCCTACACGGACGTAGTGGCCTCGCCGGACGGGGTGAGCGTCTTTGCGCTCCGGAGTTCCTATGACTTCCCGGCCGAAGCAGTCCGGATCGATGGTGCCACCGGCGATGTGGTCCGCCTGCCTGCCCCGGCGGAACGTCCCGTGCATCCCGGCCGCCTGGAGCGGGTGGCAACAACCACTGCCGACGGTTCGCGGGTGCCGGCGTATCTTGCGTTGCCGGATCACGCCTCCGGTGATCAGCCCGTACCCCTTCTCCTCTGGATCCACGGCGGTCCGCTCAATTCCTGGAACGCCTGGACATGGCGCTGGAACCCGTGGCTGATGGTGGCCAAGGGGTACGCCGTGCTGCTTCCCGACCCGGCATTGTCCACCGGCTACGGGCAGGACTTCATCCAGCGCGGATGGGGTGAATGGGGCAAACGGCCGTTCGAGGACCTGATGGCCATCACCGATGCCGTGGTGGCACGGCCGGACATCGATGAAACGCGGACCGCGGCCATGGGTGGCTCGTTCGGTGGATACATGGCGAACTGGGTAGCGGGGAAAACGGATCGGTTCAAAGCGATCGTTACCCACGCAAGCCTCTGGGCACTGGACCAATTCGGCCCTACCACCGACGCTGCCCAGTACTGGCTCAAGGAAATGACGGCGGAGATGGCGATGGAGAATTCGCCGCACCTCAACGTGGGAAACATCAAGACGCCCATGTTGGTGATCCACGGGGACAAGGATTACAGGGTGCCGATCGGGGAAGGGCTGCGGCTTTGGTACGAGCTGCTGTCCTCCTCGCAGCTTCCGGCCGACGGGAATGGCCATAGCCCGCACCGCTTCCTGTACTTCCCGGACGAGAACCACTGGGTACTCCAACCCCGGCATACGAAGATCTGGTACGAGGTGGTTGAGCACTTCCTGGCCAAGCAGGTGCTGGGCTTCGACGTGGAGCTGCCGGAGGAGCTCGGGCTGTAAGGAGCTGCCGGCACTCAGCCCTGCGACATGCGGCGAATGCCGGCAGCGTAGGCGTCGAGGACCTCAAGGATGCCGGGGTGCTGCCTCATGAGTAGGCTGATTTACCAACACTTACGGCCCTAAGTGTTGGTTAATCAGGGTCTAACCAACACTTAGCCGCATAAGTGTTGGTTGGGTCGTGCCTAAGTTACGGATGACAGCCGATGACGGGCGGCGGAAACAGGCACCTGTGCGGCTGGCTAGGATGGTGGAGTGGATTCCGCCTTCAGCATTCGCCCTGCCCGCACCAGCGACGTCGCGGCGATCAAGGGGCTCGTGGCTCCATTGGCCGAGGAGAGGATCCTGATCTCCAAGGAAACCGTGGCGTATTACGAAAGCCTCCAGGAGTTCCAGATCGCCGAGTCGGACGATGGCGAAGTTATTGGTTGCGGCGCCCTGCACGTCATGTGGGAAGACCTCGCCGAAATCCGCACTCTCGCGGCCGCCGACTCCTGGCGGGGCAAAGGCGTGGGCCACGTCCTGGTGGAAAGCCTCGTGGAAAAGGCGCGGACCCTCGGCGTCAGCCGCGTATTCTGCCTGACGTTCGAGGTGGACTTCTTCGTCCGCCATGGATTCGAAGTCATGGCCGACCAGTCCGCCGTGGATCCCGAGGTGTATTCGGAACTGCTGCGCTCGCATGACGAAGGCGTGGCGGAGTTCCTTGATCTTGCCCGGGTAAAACCAAATACCTTGGGCAACACCCGTATGATCAAGCACCTCTAGCCCCACCTCCAACAATTCCCGGACAGGCGCCGGAATTATGGGTGATTTAAAGTATCTTCTCTTATCTAAATTTGATGGATAAACTGATTCAGGCTTGCTGGGGAGCTTCCGCCACATCGGTTCATCGAGAGAAGATCATGCAGTCCCACGCGTCCTTTCTAGGCATTTCAAGCGTTTCAGAACTCAAACTCAGCGTGCGCGGTCCAGTGTTCACGCCTACCGATCCAGGGTTCGCTGAAGAAGTAGCGGCCTTCAACCTTTCAACACAGCACCAGCCGGATGTTGCGTTCGGCGCCCTCGACGCCGAGGACGTCGCAACCGCGGTGAAATGGGCAGCGGAGCAGGGCATGCCCGTTGCCGTCCAGTCCACCGGCCACGGTGCCTCCAATGCAATTCAGGGCGGCTTGCTGATCAGCACCCGCCGGATGTTGGAACTGAGCATAGATCCCGTCGAAAGGACCGCCCGCGTTGGTGCGGGCGTCCGATGGAAGGCGGTGGTTGACCACGCTGCAACCTTCGGCCTGATGGGTCTGTGCGGTTCCACCACGGACGTGGGCGTGGTGGGCTACACGCTTGGCGGCGGCCTGCCGATCATGGGCCGCAAGTACGGCTTCGCTTCCGACCACGTCATCGCCTTCGAACTCGTCACGGCCGACGGCACCCAACGACGCGTGTCCAAGGACGAGAACCCGGAACTGTTCTTCCTCCTCAGGGGAGGAAAGGGCAACTTGGGGATCGTCACGGCAATCGAGTTCCACCTGTTTCCCAGCGAAGACATCTTTGCCGGCGGCGTCTATTTTGACGGCCAGCATGCGGCAACAGTCCTCGATCAGTTCAGCCGGTGGGTGGACACCCTTCCAACGGAAGCATCGGCGTCGTTGGCTTTCCTGCGGCTGCCGGACATGGACATCATCCCGGAACCACTCCGCGGGAAGTTCGTGGTGCACCTCCGTTATGCGTACCAAGGTGATGCCGCAGTGGCCACCCAACTTCTGGAGCCCATGCGCCAGTGCGCCCCCTTCATGATGGATGCCACGGGTCCGCTTGAGTCCACGCAGTTCGATTCAATCCACCAGGACCCGGACCAACCGGTTCCGGCCCGTGAGCGGGGTTTCCTGCTGGACCGGCTGGATCACCAGGTCAAGGAGGCCATCCTGCGGCACTTCGGTCCCGGCGTCGAAAGTCCCGTTCTCATGGCGGAGCTTCGCCTCCTCGGCGGTGCCCTGGCGGTTTCGGCCGACGGTGAGGACAGCGTCAGCGGCCGCGACGCGGCATTCAGTTTCTTCATGGCAGGGATGGCCGTCCCGCCCTTGGCGGAGCTGCTTCCGCAGGTGTACGACGCCGTCCAGGAGGATCTGCGCGAGGCCTCCAGCGGTTCGACTTTCGTGAACCTGCACGGGCACTTTGTTGATGCCGAGGACCGCGACCGGGCTTGGGCTCCACGCATCCGGGAGCGCCTGAAGAGGGCCAAAGCGGAAGTCGACCCGAACAACATGTTCAGCTTCGGACATGTCGTAGGGCTGCCGGTCATCGATCAGACCGTACTGCTCGAGGACGTTGTCACGACCGGCGGCGACGCCGTGCCGGGCAACTAGGAACACGCCGTGCAAGACCGAGTAACGTTCCCGGACTTCTCCGCGTTCCAGATTGAGATCCCTTACGGTTCCTGGCTCCACGAGTCGGGATGGTCCGGAGGGCACCCGTCCCACGAGATCTCCTCCGACTTCTGGCCCGACGTGCAGGCCAGCCATGATCGGGAGCCCTCCGACGTTGCCAAACAAGGCGGCTAAGAGGACCCCTTGGAGGCCTACCATGGCCGCGGCTGCCGGTAGTAGGGTCAGAGCACCAGACCACTGCAGGCTCAGGAGCATCGACCATGAAAAAGCTCATCAATAATCCACGTGCGGTGGTGGACGAATCCGTCGAGGGTTTCGGTATGGCGCATGCCGACCTCGTGGACGTCCACCCCGACCCCAAATTCGTCGTCCGCAAGGGTGCGCCGGTGAAGGGAAAGGTCGCCTTGGTATCGGGCGGGGGCAGCGGCCACGAACCGCTGCATGCAGGCTTCGTTGGACTCGGCATGTTGGACGCCGCAGTGCCGGGAGCCGTGTTCACCTCACCCACACCCGACCAGATCATCCCGGCGACCACCGCGGTGGACTCCGGTGCCGGCGTCGTACACATCGTGAAGAACTACACCGGTGACGTCCTGAACTTCGAGACCGCAGCGGAAATGGCCCAGGCCGAAGGCGTGGCCGTCCGCTCGGTGCTCGTGAACGACGACGTTGCCGTGGAGGACTCGCTGTACACGGCCGGGCGGCGCGGCGTCGGCGGGACGGTCCTCGTGGAGAAGATCGCGGGGGCCGCCGCCGAACGGGGCGACGACCTTGATGCCGTAGCCGCCATCGCCGAGCGCGTGGTGGCGAACGTCCGGACCATGGGCGTGGCACTCTCCGGTTGCACGGTCCCGCACGCGGGCACGCCGAGCTTCGAACTCGCTGATGACGAGATTGAGATCGGAATCGGCATCCACGGCGAACCAGGCCGGCACAAGATTGCCATGGAACCCGCGGATGCCATCACCGACCGGCTGCTGGAACCTGTGCTGGAGGATCTTTCCATCGCCTCCGGGGACAAGGTCCTGCTGTTCGTCAACGGCATGGGCGGCACGCCCCTGAGTGAGCTGTACATCGTCTACCGCCGGGCGGCGCAGGTGCTCGCCGAACGGGGTGCCACTGTGGAGCGTTCGCTGGTTGGCAATTACGTGACCTCCCTGGAGATGCAGGGATGCTCCGTGTCGGTACTTCGCCTGGACGATGAACTGACCACCCTTTGGGACGCTCCCGTCCATACTGCGGCCCTCCGTTGGGGAGTGTGAGACGTGGGGTTGGGTGTTGATTGGGCTGTGAAGTGGCTGAATCTCTCAGCTGAGGCCATGGCCGAACATCGTGTGGAACTGATTGAACTTGACCGGGCAATCGGGGACGCGGACCACGGCGAAAATATGGACCGCGGCTTCCAGGCAGTCCTGCAGAAACTCAACGAGTCACCACCGGAAACGGCCGGGGCAGCGTTGAAGGCTGCGGCCATGGCGCTGATGTCCAAGGTGGGCGGCGCCGCAGGGCCGCTTTACGGGACTGCCTACCTCCGTGCCGCCACCTCGCTGGGGGATGCGTTCGAGCTCGACGCCGGAGCAGTGGCGTCCGCCTTGGCGGCTGCCCGTGACGGAGTGGTGGCGCGCGGAAAGGCCGAATTGGGTGACAAGACCATGCTGGACGCCTGGACGCCGGCCGTGGAAGCAGCCCAAAAGGCTGCGGATAACGGCGACGACGCGTTGTCCGCCCTGCAGGCGGCCGCAGAGGCTGCGGAAACAGGTGCCGCGGCAACCGACCCGCTCGTCGCCCGCAAAGGCCGGGCCAGCTACCTGGGTGAACGCAGCGCAGGACACCGGGACCCGGGGGCTGCGTCCACGGCGCTTTTGCTCCGGGCGGCTGCGACGGCGGCGGACGGCGCATCCGGCGGTACCGGCGGATGACGGTTGGGATCGTGGTCGTCTCGCACAGCAGCAAGATCGCTGAGGGTGCGGTTGAGCTGGCCACCCAGATGGCGTCCGACGTCGGACTCGTCGCCGCCGGGGGAACTGACGACGGGCGGATCGGCACCAGCTTCGAGAAGGTGCTGGCCGCCGTCGAGCAGTCCCTTGCCGAAGCCGCAGGCGACGGCGTGGTGGTGCTGACGGATCTGGGTTCGGCGGTGATGACCGCGGAGTCGGTGAAGGAGTTTGCCAGCGAACCGGACGCGGTGCACCTGGCTGACGCGCCCCTTGTCGAGGGACTCGTTGCCGCGGCCGTCGCTGCCCAGGGCGGTGCCGGCGTCGAGGAGGTGCGGAAGGCCGCTGAAGCGGCCGGAGGTGCCGTCGCTGCGCCGGAGGCAGCGGGAGTGCAGGAACCGGACGTAACGGCCGATTTTGAGCTCATCAATCCGCTGGGAATGCACGCCCGGCCTGCTGCGAAGATCGCCGGAGGACTTTCCGGGATGGACGCAGAGGTGACCATCAACGGCGCCGATGGAGCATCGATCATGGAACTCATGACCCTGGCTGCAGGGCAGGGTGCCACGCTCCATGTTGAGGCGCGCGGCGAGGATGCGCAGAAGGCCGTTGACTACGTCCGTGGCTTGGTGGCGGACGGATTCGGCGAACTCTAATTCGCGACATTTTGCGCCAAGAGATTGATAAGTATCCTGATTAGTGATGTTGTAGTAGTACAGGTTCACTACAAGAAAGAGGTGCAAGCATGGGTGCCGATGACAAGATGGAGAACGCTGGCGACAAGATCGCAGGCAAGGCAAAAGAAGCCGCCGGTAAGCTGACCGACAACGAGCGCCTCGAAGCCAAAGGCAAGGGCGATCAGGTCAAGAGCGACCTCAAGGGCGCCGGCGAGAAGGTAAAAGACGCCTTCAAGAAGGACTAATTTTCATATCGTCAGGGCCGCTGTGTCACAGCGGCCCTGACGTGTTTCTACGCATTGACGATCTTTGAACCCGAGGGAGATTCCGTGAACTTTCTGGTTAAACTTTTCGGCCTGGTGATCAGCCTCGGAGCCGGTGCGCTTGCGAACAAAACCCTTGAGGGACTCTGGGAGAAGAAAACGGGCAGGCCTGCTCCCAAGGACGGAACCGACCTGGACGATGCACTTCCGGGCGTTCTTGTTTTTGCCGTCGCCTCCGCCGCAGTAGGAGCCGTGGTCCACGTCCTTACCCAGCGAGGTACCAAGAGCGCTATTGAGCGCATGAAGAAAACCGCAGATGAGGTCTAGCGAAATGGCTATAGCGAAGCATCCCAGTGTTGTTATCGATTGCCCGGACGCGCGCGCCCTGGCCAACTTCTATGGCGAGCTGCTGGGTTGGGAAGTGTCCAACGAAGAGGGCGACTGGATGGACATCCGTCCCGCCGACGGCAGCAACTGTATTTCCTTCCAGCAAGTAGACGCCTACCAGGCACCGGTGTGGCCCGGCCAGACCATTCCGCAGCAGATGCACTTCGATGTGGTGGTGGAGGATCTCGACGAGGCTGAAAAAGCCGTCCTGGCGCTGGGAGCCAGCAAGGCCGACCATCAACCGGGCGAGACGTTCCGGGTGTTCCTCGATCCGGCCGGGCATCCGTTCTGCCTCTGCCTCTCCTAGCCGGAATTAGTCCTTTGCCGAACCGGGTTCGCTGAGCCGGCGGCCAAAGGCGGCGCCGGCGGCGTCGGGCAGGATGTTGGAACCCAAACCCATGGTGCGGGACTTGACGGAGCCTCCCAGGGCCGTTCCCTCACCCTTCATGAGGGCCCTGAAACCTTGCTCCGCCACCTGCGCCGCGTCGTCCTTCTCTTCGCTTCCCACTTTGGTGTCCAGGAGGCCTGCCTTCTCGAAGAACGGCGTCTCCGTTGGCCCCGGCAGGAGCGTTGTGACGCTGACGCCTGTGTCCTTCAGTTCATTTCGCAGCGCCTGTCCGAAGGATTGAACGAACGACTTGGAAGCCCCGTAGATCGCTTGGAAGGGCGCGGGTGTGCGGGCAATGATCGACGACGTGAACAGGATCCGGCCGCTGCTGCGGGCGGCCATGTCCCTGGCCACCCACTTCGCGATGCTGACGGTGGCGGCGACATTGAGGTCGATGATCCTCAGCTCCTGGGCGAGGTCCGTCTCGATGAAGGGCCCGCCGACGCCGATGCCGGCGTTGATGGCAGCGGCTTCGAGGGGTTTGCCGAACGCACTGACCGCTGTCTGCAGGGTTCCGGAACCGGACCTCTCGGCCAGGTCTATCTGAAGCGGAGTCGGTGTTCCGCCCAAGCCAGCCAGGCTTTCGGCCGCGCTGCGGATGTCCTCTCCGTCGGCCACCATGATGGTGTCGAAGCCGTTGCTGAGGAACTGCTTCGCAAGCTCGTAGCCGATGCCGGAGGAAGCTCCTGTGACCAAGGCCAGGGGATTGTCGCTGGTTTCCATGATTCTAAGGGTACTTAGTATTTGGTGGAATGGCACGGGTGGAGCCGGCCCTTTTTTGCAGCGGTGGAGGCTTCTGACCGGTTCCCGTTCAGCCGACGTGGACCCACGGGCGCTTGGTGACATCGGGAACTGCTTCGCGAAGGACTTCCCGGGTAACGGGTGCAATTTCGCCCTCGCCGAGGACCAGGAACCTGAAGAGATTCGTCAAGGGATTGCCTTCGGTCCAACGGAAGTAAATGTGCGGCATGAGCCCGGTGGCGTCCCTGATGTGGAGAAGGACGGAGGCAATGGTGTTTGGAACCACCGGGCCATGGACTTCGAGGATCTTGTAGCCGTGGCGGGTGACGCCGCGAACGTGGAGTTCTGTTTCGAAATCGGATGAATCGTCCACGATCACTTCGAGGAAGAGGGGATCGTGAGCGAGGGGAAGGTGGCTCACCTCGATGGCCGAAGCGAGCTTATCCCGGTAGGCCGCAGCAGAAACACGCAGCGGCTCGTGGGCGATGAGGGCGATGGGGCCTTCCCAGGTGGTGGACATGAACTCCAGTGCCTGCTCGTCGAGGTGAACCCGGGTGGCATGAAGTTCAAAAGAGCGCCGGACGCGGGAGAGCAGGGAAATCACCACGATGCCCAGGATGAAGATTGCCGCGATCCTGATGCCCTCCGGGCGCTCAATAACATTGGTGATGGTGGTGTAGATGAAAACAGCGGCGATGGCACCAAAGCCCACGGTTCGTTTGGGTTGTTGCTTCCGACGGGCCGACAGCGTGACGGCGACGGCGGCGGAGGTCATGAGGACCAGGACGCCGGTGGCGTAGGCACCGCCCTGGGCGTCGACGTCGGCGTCGAAGATGACCGTGATGAAGAACGCCACGAACGTGAAAACGAGCACCAACGGTCGGACGGCTTTTGCCCAGTCCGGGGCCATGCCGTACCGGGGAAGGTACCTCGGTACCAGGTTCAGCAGACCGGCCATGGCGGAGGCGCCGGCGAACCACAGGATCGCGATGGTGCTGATGTCGTAGACGCTGCCGAAACCGGTCCCCAGGTACTCGTGGGCGAGGTAGGCCATGGCGCGGCCGTTCGCCTCTCCTCCTGCTTGGAATTCGTGCTCCGGGATGAGGACCACGGTGATGAAGCTGGTGGTGAGGAGAAAGCCGCTCATGATCAGCGCGGCAGTGGTGAGCATGCGCCGGGTTCCCCTGATGCGGCCTGCCGGGTTGGCTTCGGAGTCCCTGGCATCGCCGCGGACCTGGGGCATCACCGCAACGCCGGTTTCGAATCCGGACAGGCCAAGGGCCAGTTTCGGGAAAACAACCAACGCGACCGCCACGGCCATGAGCGGGTTCCCATGGGAGGTCACCAAGGTGTTCCACCAACCGTTGACGGCCAGCGGATGCGTGAAGACCTGGACCAGGGTCACGGCCACCACCACGGCATTGAGTGCAAGATACAAGGCAACCAGAACGACGGCGACCCCGATTGCTTCCCTGAATCCCCGCAGGAAGACAGCGCCCAGGAGTGCCAGCAGGAACAGGGTGATCAGCACGTTCTGCCCGTGCAACCAGCCGGGAACAACAGGATTCTCAATCAGGTGCGCAGTGGCGTCGGCAGCGGAAAGCGTCATGGTGATCATGAAGTCTGTTGCGGCGAAGCCAAGCAGGACCAGGACCAGTAGCTTGCCGCGCCAGCGGGGCAGCAAACGTTCGAGCATGGCGATGGACCCTTCGCCCCGGTGGCTTTCACCGGCCACGCGCCGGTAGACCGGCAGGGCACCGAGAAGTGTCACGGCGACCAGCACCAAGGTAGCCAGCGGCGAGATGACGCCGGCAGCGAGGGCAGCGATGGCCGGCTGGTAGCCCAAGGTAGAGAAGTAGTCCACACCCGTCAGGCACATGACCTGCCACCACGCATGCTTCCTGGTATGGGCATCGCCCACAGCACCCGGGCCCTGGTGGAGGCCTTTACTGTCCTGCAGCCCGAACAGCAGCCAGTTCTTCAGGGCCTCCCCGCCTTTTGGGCGGAGTGCAGACGGATCTGCCGGGGGCCTGCTCAACGTGGTCATGGATTCCTTTCCGCGCTGCAAGACGTCGGCACCGCGTTCAGTGCGAAGCTAACACCGGCCATGAACTGCGGATCGGGAAAGGAGTTTTTCTTGATAAATCTTTTACGCCCGCCACTTCGGAGTCTCCGCGGGCACGCGCGCGGCCGGTTTCAGGGCTCGAAGCGGTACCCCATCCCGGCCTCGGTGAGCAGATGTTTGGGCCGGGCCGGGTCGCTCTCAAGCTTCCGGCGCAGCTGCCCCATGTAGACGCGCAGATAATGGGTCTCGTCGGCATAGCCCGGGCCCCACACTTTCGCCAGCATCTGCTGTTGGGTGATGAGCTTGCCGGGGTTCCGCACCAGCAGTTCAAGGATCGCCCACTCCCGGGGCGTCAAACGGACCGCGGCTCCGTTCCGAAGCACCTTCCGGTTGGCCAGGTCGACCTCAAAATCCCCTACGTCGACCGTCGGGCCGTGCGCCCCGACGTCGGGGGCCAAACGGCGCCCAGCGACGCGGAGCCGCGCCAGAAGCTCATCGAGGCCGAACGGCTTCGTGACGTAGTCGTCGGCACCGGCATCCAGCGCCCGCACCTTGTCGACGGACCCGTGGCGGGCGGAAAGGACGATGATCGGCGTGATGCTGGTGCGGCGGATCCTGGCGATGACGTCCACGCCGTTGATGTCCGGCAGCCCGAGATCCAGGACGATGACATCGGGCGCGCTGGTTTTGGCGTGGTTCAAAGCTGACAGTCCGTCCAACGCCGTCAAGACCCGGTAGCCCTCGGCCTGCAGGTTGATTTGCAGGGCCCGAAGGAGCTGCGGTTCGTCATCCACCACCAGAACGGTCCTCACGATGCGCTCCCCACGGCCCTCTTGGACGGACCGGTGCTGCCCGGGCCTGTGGAGAGCGGCAACCGGATCACCATCGTCAGGCCGCCACCCGGCGTCGGCTGGGCAATCAGCTCACCGCCCATCGCTTCGGTGAAGCCTTTCGCCACAGCCAAACCCAAACCTATGCCCGAGCCTTCCGGGGCATCATCGAGCCGTTGAAAAGGGTGGAACATCGCCACCACGCCGCCCTCCGCGACGCCTTGGCCGTGATCGACAATCCGGAGCTCGCCGCAGGGCCGGCCATTCACCATGGCAACCCCGGCTGCGCCGGACGCGCCAACAATGACGACGTCGGACCCGGGTGCATATTTCAGCGCGTTCTCAACGATGTTGGCTATCACCCGTTCAAGCATGCCGATGTCGGCCTCGATCACCGGCATGTTGGGGGCGAGCTCTACCCGGATCCCTCCTGAAGGCAGGCCCCGCAAGGCGTCCTCAATGGCATCGCGCCACGTCACCGGGGCGGACAACGGAGTGGCCGAACCGCTGGATATGCGGGACATGTCCAGCAGTCTGGCAATCAGTGAGTCGAGCCGGTCGGCATAGGAATCGATGGTGTCCAGCATCTCCGTCTCCAAGGCTTGGGGCAGCCGCCCTTTTTGCCGCTGCAAGGCCGTGACGGCCAGTTTGATGCCGGCCAGGGGAGTCCGCAGGTCGTGGCTGACGGCCCGCAGGATGGACGTGCGGATGCTGTTGCCCTCAGCCAGTTTCCTGGTGCTTCTGAGTCTGTTGTGAAGCAGCTCCCGCTGGCGCAGCAGGAGAAGATGGGCGCCGTGGGCGGACAGGAGCCGCCGGTCGCCCGCCGTTAAGGTCCGGCCGGACAGCACCAGCGCAGTATGGGGATCAGCCAGCTCGACGGCGTCAGTACCTGGCGTTGCTGCGTCCGGCGAGGGTGGCCTGCTTCCGGAAAAGGCTTGCAGCTGCCAGGGCCGGTCGTTCGCATCGGACGGCCTGGTGAAAAGGCCTGCAGATTGCACCTGGAAGGTCTCCCGGGTCTTGCCGAGGAAGGCTTCCACGGAATCGTCTGATATCAAGGCGTCCCTGGCCAAGCCGGCCAGGGTCCCGGCCTCGGCTTGGGCCCGGGCGGCTTCACGGGTCCTGCGCGTCGAGATGTCCACGAGCAGTGACACCGATACTGCTGCGCAGAGGAATACCAGTAACGCAAAGAAGTTCTGGGGGTTGCTGATGCCCAGCGTCCCTACCGGCTCCGTCTCGAAGTAATTCAACAGCAACGAATCCAGAAGGGCTGCCAGCACTGCCGGCCACAGGCCACCAACGAACGCTACGGTCACTACCCCGGTCAAGTGGATGAGTACGTGCGTGGCGAGGTTCAGATCCGGGACAACGGCCAACACAGCGGTACTCAGGGCCGGCAGGAGGAACGCCAGGATGAATCCCGCGATTGTCCTGGTCCGCCCCAATGAGCCGGACGGGAGCTGCGGGAGGGTCCTCGGCCCGGCCGAACGGGAGACCATGTGAACGTCAATATCTCCCGATCCGCTCACGACCCTGTAGCCCACGTTGCCGCCCAACACACGGCCGGGGAGCCGGCGGTGCGGTACGCCCACCACGATCTGCGTAGCATTCACGCTCCGGGCAAACTCCAGCAAGGACTTTGCAACGTCCTTTCCGACAAGCGTGTGATAGCTGCCGCCCAACTCCTCAACCAGCCGGCGCTGCTCAACCAACAAGCGGGAGTCCGCCGTCGGGTTCTCTCCGGGGCGGGCTACATGGACAGCCAGCAAGTCCCCGCCATTGATCCGGGACAGGATACGGAAAGCCCGCCGGATCAACGCCTCGTCGTCCGGGCCGTTGCCTAGCGCCACCACAACGCGCTCGCGGGCAGGCCACGTCGCAGTGATGCCTTCATTGGCCCGGTATTCAGCCAATCCCTCGTCCACCCTGTCCGCCAGCCAGATCAAGGCGATCTCGCGAAGAGCAGTGAGGTTGCCAAGCCGGAATTCATTGGCTAGGGCAGCGTCCACCATGTCCTGCGGGTAGATGTTCCCGGCCAACAGCCGTTCCTGGAGTAGCTCCGGCGCAATATCAACGAGTTCAATGTGGTCCGCGCGGCGCACAATGTCATCCGGGATGGTTTCCGCGGGCGACAGTCCCGTTATTGAGGAGACGACGTCGCTCAGCGAAGCCAAGTGCTGGATACTGGCGGTCGACAGCACATCAATCCCGGACGCGAGCAGCAGTTCGATGTCCTGCCACCTATGCGCGAACCGGCTCCCCGGGGAGTTGGAATGGGCGATGTCGTCCACAACAACAATGTCCGGGTGCCGGCTTACCACTGCGTCCACATCCCATTCCGGATCCGGGCCGCCGGAAAGGTCGCCTTGACGGTGCCCGATGGCCTCGAGACCCAAGACGAGGCCCTGGATGTCTTTCCTCCCGTGATCATCGATGATGCCGACAACAACATCCCGGCCCAGCGCCGCAAGCTGACGGGCTTCCTGGAGCATGGCGAAAGTCTTGCCCACACCAGGCGCCGAGCCCAGAAAAACGCGAAGAGTACCTCTTGCCACACTCACAGTCTTGCACCATCAAACGCTGCCGGCGTAGGACGCCGGAGTCTTCGGGTCAAGAAACCCGGGTGTTCGGGGGCAGGCCCTATCCGTCCAGCGGTCGACAGCCCTCGGCCGGCACTTCCACGGGCTTGCCGGCAGGCCTGTGGAAGGAATCCAAATACAGTCTGTAGGAGTCTACGCTGGCGCTCGCGGGCCCGGCTGAGCACTCGCACCTGTAAACGAAACGCATCCAGGCATGACCGACCAGCGCCCGCACCCAGGCTTCGCACTCGTCCGCCGGAATCTCAGCGTGCAGCCCGGTTTCCTCGTGGTGGGCGGCCAGGGAAAGCGTGACGCAGGTCCCGGACGGCGCGGGTCCAGGGGCGAACCAGCCAAGCTCCACAACTTCTGCAACCAGCGTCAGTTTGATGGTGGCGTCCTCCATGGAAGGGACTGGTCCCAGTCGGTGGAGGCGGCGACCGGAGCGGTGGTCACTGGGCGATGTGAGATCTGTCAGGAGACTCTTCAGCTCCGGCCCATGGGCGCGCTGTATGCGGGCGGCCAATTCCGTTGCGGAGGCAACGCGCGTATCCATGGCTTTTTCCATACTGCGCACGACGCCTCCCAACCGTTACCTACACGCAGGAGCGAGACTACCCGGCGGGGAATTAATTAGCCAGAGCCATGCCACTATTCCTGCCGTAGTCCCGTTTCATCCAGGACGAGGCTGGCCGTCACGACTCTCTGGCACTGCTCACCGAAGGGGAATCCACCCTTGGGGGTGAAGGTCAGCGTCCGTGACGGAAGGGCAGTTCCTGCCGGCGCGGTGCCGCTCACCGTCGCGTCCAGGGGGGATTCAGCCAACGCCGGCAACTCGAGGAATCCACGCATGGTCCCGTCAGGGGAGGACTTCGCGGAGCACACGCCCTCCGGCGTGCAGCCCTGATCGACGGACACGGAGCCGGGGTACAGCGCCACGTCGCCTTCCGTACACACCCCGTCCTGGCAGGCTTTGAGGTGGAGCTTGCCCACTGAAGCCGAGTACCCGGACGACACCGCCACTGATACTCCGGCAACTTGCGCCATGGCAGGGCAGGCAACAGGGCCTTCCCAGCAACCGTGCAGCAATCCCACGGTTCCCGCCAGCGTCAACGCCAATGTCATCCTGCCCATGGCTTCAGGGTAGGCGCACACCCCGGCGAGGACTAGGCCGGAAGCCGCAAACCGCCGTCGTGCATTTCTGCCAGACCGTCCTTCAACAGCCCGTCCAGGGCGCGCTCAAGTTGTTCGGGGGCTGAATTGAGCCGGTGCAGCGCGGCCAGCGGGACTCCGACGCCGCTGGGCGCGAACCCGAGATCTGCAGGCGCCTGCTCGAACATCTCGCGCGGAACGGGACCCGCGGCTTCGCGGAGGACGGCCATCACGGCACCGCGGACCTGCCGGTCGGTGCCGTGCCACGCCTGGCCCTTGGGGGTGTACGACGGCGGCGGCTCACCTGCCGCGAGCCACGCGCAGCCGGCGCGGACCGGGCAGTCCACGCACTTGGGATTGCGGGCCGTGCAAACCATCGCGCCAAGCTCCATGGCGGACGCGTTCCAGCGGACGGACAGCCCACGGTCCTCGGGTAGCAGCGCCTCCGCGAGGCGCATTTCCGCCGCCGTCAGGGCCGGTGCCGGGAGGGCCTGCCCGGAGATGAGGCGGGCATGCACCCGCCGGATGTTGGTGTCCACCACAGTTTCCCGTCGACCGAATGCAAAAGCCGCGACGGCGGCTGCGGTGTAGGAACCCACGCCGGGCAAGCCCAGCAGTTCCGCGTAGTTGTCCGGCACCGCACCTTTGTGCTGGTCCCGGATGGCGACGGCGGCGGCGTGCAGTCGGAGGGCCCGGCGCGGGTAGCCGAGCCGGCCCCAGTGGCGGACGGCGTCGCCCGACGGGTGGCCCGCGAGATCCGCGGGAGTTGGCCAACGCTCCATCCAGTCGCGCCAGACAGGGAGCACGCGGACCACAGGGGTTTGTTGGAGCATGACTTCGCTGACCAGGATTCCCCACGGGCTGCAGTCAGGCTCACGCCAGGGAAGGTCGCGGGCATTGGCGTCAAACCACTGGTCCAAAGCCTCGTGGAGCAGCCACAGATGGCCGGTATTTTTCGGTGTCATGCTGCCCTCTACTGTAGTTGACCCGAGGCCTCCCGTTTGGCGGCCGGGGCACCATGGCGGACGTCACATTGCCCGCAGGCGGCGTGGTGGTGAGGTCCCTTGAGGGTCAGCCGCCTAGCCTAGAAATATGGCCACCCAGGGTAAGCAGCAGTCGTCAGCGCGCTCTTCTGCGCCGACGCAAAAGCGGCGCCCAAGCCCGGCCGTGTACCGACGTCGGCGTCTTGTTGTCCTCATCGGCCTGCTGGTGGTGGTCGCCTTGCTCGTTGCTGGTATTTCAGCCATCACCCGTGCGCTTGCCAGCGGTTCCGAGCCCGAGGCTGTGGCTACACCCTTCCAAACCACGCCGCCGTCCCCGGCTGCTGCTCCGTCCGGCGCGACCGCCACGCCTTCTGCCTCCCCAACGCCCGTTTGCGACTTCAACGGCATGACGGTGGCGGCAAAAACCGACAAGCCGGCATACGGGCCTGAGGAAATGCCGTTGCTCACCATGACCATCACCAACGGCGGATCCGCGCCCTGCGAGGTGAACGTGGGCACGTCCCAAATGGAGTACCTGGTGATGAGCGGATCGGACCGCATCTTCTCCTCCAAGGACTGCCAGACAGGCGGCGTGGACCTCATCAAGACCATCCAGCCAGGCAAGAGCGAAACCGCGAACTTCCCCTGGCAACGCAACCGGACACTGGAAGGCTGCGGTGCGATCAACGCCAAGCCGGGCGGGGGCGGTGCGTACTACACGTTCGAGGCGCGGCTGGGAAACAAGACCAGCCCGAAGGCCGTGTTCCAGCTGAACTAGGCCCGTCTCCGGTTGTTTAGAGGAACCTGTCCAGCAGGCTTGCCTCTGCCATGCGGCTCAAGCCTTCACGGACGGTGCGGGCGCGCTGGTCTCCGATGCCGTCCACGGTCATGAGGTCCTCAATGGTGGCTGCCATGAGGTTCTGGAGGCCGCCGAAGTAATCCACCAACCTGTCGGCCACGGCCTTGGGAACGGACTTCAAACCGGACAGAAGCCTGTAGCCGCGCGGCTGGACCACGGCGTCCAGCTGCTCAACGCCACCGGCGAAGCCGATGATGTGGGCGATCTTGCTGAGGTCGATGAGTTCGGTGGGGCCGAGGTTCAGAAGCGCTTGAACGGAGGCCTCAATGTCTTCGGGCGTTGCGTCCGGATCGGCATAATCGCGGATGATGACGTCGATGCCCGGGCCGCGGCCCATGGTGAGTTCCTCCACCTGGAGGGACAGAAGGCGGCCGTCCTCGCCCAGTTCCAACACGTACTGGGCGATTTCCTCGGAGATCCGGCGGACCATTTCCTGGCGCTGCAGCGTCACCGCAACATCCCTGACCGTGACCAAGGCTTCAATTTCCAGGGCCGAAAGCGAGCTGGTGACCTGGTCCAGGCGGGCGCTGTAGCGTTCCAGCGTGGCGAGGGCCTGGTTGGCGCGGGCCAGAACTTTTTCCGAACCCTCCAGAACGTGGCGCAAACCGTTCACGTAGAGGGCGATGATCTGCATTGACTGGCTGACCGAAATGACCGGTACACCGGTCTGGATGGCCACGCGCTCGGCCGTGCGGTGCCTGGTGCCTGATTCCTGGGTCTCGATGCTTGAATCCGGAACCAGCTGGACAGCGGCCTTGATGATGTTGCTGGCGTCCTTGTCACAGACGATTGCGCCGTCCATCTTGGCGAGCTCACGGAGGCGGGTGGGAGAGAACTCAATGCCGATCTCAAACCCGCCCGAGCAGATCGAATCGATGGTGCGGTCCGAGCCCAGTACGATCAACGCGCCGGTACGGCCACGGAGGATGCGTTCCAAACCGTCACGCAGGGGAGTTCCGGGTGCGACTCTGGCCAGAGTCGCCTTGAGCGATTCTTCCGGGCTCCGGGCCATAGGGTTTCCCTTCGAAGGTGCAAGCCACGGCTCACAGACAAGCTGAATCCGGCATCCGGCGGCATGGAACAAAAATGCCCTGATGACGGCTAGCACCATGATATGGCTTCCGGACACCCTTAACCGCACCAACAAGCCCCAAAGTGGGCCATTTCGTTATGTTTGGGATGGCTCCGAAAGTGGATGGCCGGCGTTGTTTGGGGAGCGCACTTCCTGCCCAAGAGTCTGGACATCGGCTGATGCCACGTCAGCCGATGATCGGTCTTTCTTCGGGGAGTTGGTAGAGACGGGGCCGGTTGGAGAGTGCGAGGGCGGAGGCAACTGTGATGGTCCCGATGCGTCCGGCGAACATGAGTGTGATGAGGACCCATTGGGCGTCCGCGGGCAGGTCGTAGGTGATTCCGGTGCTGACGCCGACGGTGGCGAATGCCGAGATCGCTTCGAAAAGGACCCGGTCCAGGCTGTGGTCGGTGAAGATGAGCAGGAGCAGGGTGCCTGTGATGACGGCGCCGACGCCGAGCAGCGCCACCGATAAGGCCTGGCGTTGCGCCGATGAGCTGATGGAGCGGTGGGCGATGGTGACGTGCTCGCGTCCGCGGATTTCGTTCCAAATGGCGAAGGCCAGGAGAAGGAAAGTGGTGACTTTGATGCCGCCGGCGGTCCCGGCGCTGCCGCCGCCGATGAACATCAGGATGTTAGTGACCATGAGTGTTTCGGGTGATGCGACGCCGTAGTCGATGGTGTTGAACCCGGCGGTGCGCGGGAACACAGTTCCGGCGAACACGGCGAGTAGCTTTCCTCCAGTGGGCAACTGGCCAATGGTCTAATCGCGGTTCCATTCAAAGGTGCCGAAGAGTACTGCACCGAGTATGAGTAGGCCTATGGTGCCGTAGATGGTCAGGCGTAGGTGCACGGACCAGGCTTTGGGTCGGAACCCGTCCTTGTAGAGGGCGATAAGCACCGGGAACCCGAGTCCGCCTGTGATCACAGCGAGGCAGATGGGGACGATGATCCAAGGATCTGAGGCAAATCCCATGGGGTTGTCGCTGTAGAGGGCGAAGCCGGCGTTGTTGAAGGCGGAGATCGCGTGGAAAACCCCATGCCAAAGGGCAGTGCCGGCGTCTGCGTCGTAGGCGAGCCAGAACCTGCCGGCCAGGACCAGTGCGGTGACCGCTTCGACGGTCAGCATAATCCGTGCCACACGGAAGAGGACGGAGCGGACATCACCGAAGTTCAGGGTGTGCGTTTCTGTCTGGGCTACCAGTTGTCCCCTGAGGCCGATTGTCTTGCGGACCAGCAGTGAGAGCAGAGTCGCCAGAGTCATGATCCCGAACCCGCCAACCTGAATTAGTCCCAGGATCACGACATGCCGAAAGGCGTCCAGTAGCTGGGGGTGTCAACGGTGATCAGGCCCGTGACGCACACCGCCGACACTGACGTGAACAGGGCCGGGAGCCCGGCGTCATCACCTGTAGCTGTCCTGGATATGGGAAGAGTGAGCAGCCCTGTCCCGAGAAGGATGACGGCGAGGAAGGCCAGGGGAACGGACCGGACCGGGTGAAGAGTGGCGCGGGCCAGCTTACCGCTGTGCCGTCCTGCTTCCTTCCACCACTCATCAGTGCTTATGCCAGCGGCTCCTGGTTTCGGTGTTACCTTACGCAACCTCATGTCGCTTCAGCTGACGTGCCGCGTAGGCACCGGGAACTGTCCGGCGGGAGAAAGCCTATGGTCGTGCAAGGTGTCGTGTGCGTGCATTCGGGCGTCGCCTCGTTGTCGTTCCGCTCTGGGCCTGAGCAGCGTAGCAGCGGGCTTGGCGGCATTCGGGGGAAAAGTCCGCAGCCTTTACGAATCCTTAACGCCTTGGGTAGGGAAGGCCAAAGGATGGCGGCAACGGAACGTGCTCCGCGCACTGGCAGCCGTGAACCCGGCAACTGTGTCCCGTAGACTTGGATCCAGGTGAGCCGGGAAGTCTGGTCGGCATGGTTACTTGTCGTCTTGCTTTAGGAGCATCCCATGCCTTTGCCACCTGCCGGTGCCCGGCCCTCAATCCTTGGTCGTGGCAGTTATTCGGAATCGTTGCGTATCGGTGCGATCCTCCGGAAAGAGACCGTCGGCGGCGCACTGTTGGTCGTTGCCACCGTGATCGCGTTGGTGTGGGCAAATTCGCCGGCGTCGGAGAGTTACTTTGCACTGCGCGACTTCAAGATCGGTTACGAACCGTGGCATCTTGAGTTGAGCCTGGGCGCCTGGGCGGCCGATGGGTTGCTGGCGATCTTCTTCTTCTTGGTCGGTCTTGAGCTTAAGCGCGAGTTTGTTGCCGGCGACCTGCGGGAGTTCAGTAAGTCCGTCGTCCCGATCACTGCGGCGGTCGGCGGCGTGGTGGTACCAGCTCTTATCTATGCCCTCGTCAACGCAGCCAGCCCGGAAACGCTGCGTGGATGGGCGATCCCAACGGCAACAGACATCGCCTTTGCGGTCGCCGTCTTGGCGATCATCGGTTCCCACCTTCCCGGCGCTTTGCGGATATTCCTGCTGACCTTGGCCGTGGTCGATGACCTGATCGCCATCACCATCATCGCTGTCTTTTACTCCACCGACATCCAACCGGCCCCGTTGTTTATGGCACTCATACCACTTGGGGTCTACGCGTTCCTGGCGCAGAAGTACCGTCGATTCTTCGGCACCAGAGCTGCCGCTGCGTGGCTGATCCTGCTGCCTCTGGGCGTTGTGACTTGGGCGCTTGTCCATGCCTCGGGAATCCACGCCACAGTCGCTGGTGTTTTGCTGGGCTTGGCCGTACCGGTCATCCGCTCCAAAGCAAGCGGCGGCCCAACCGCCGGTCCGGGGTTGTCCGAGATCTTCGAACACCGCTTCCGGCCCATCTCCGCCGGTATCGCTGTGCCGGTCTTCGCTTTCTTCTCCGCAGGGGTGGCCCTGGGCGGATGGGACGGACTGGCATCGGCCATGACTGACCCGGTCGCTGCGGGCATCATAATCGCCTTGGTGGTCGGAAAACCCGTCGGGATCCTGACGACTACATGGCTCCTGACCAAAGCCACCCGGGCCGCACTGGACAAGTCACTGGCGTGGATCGATGTGCTGGGCGTGTCGATGCTGGCGGGGATTGGGTTCACTGTCTCCTTACTGGTTGCAGAGCTAAGCTTCGGGCAGGGCAATCCCCATGATGACCACGCGAAAGTTGCGATCCTTGCCGCATCCCTCGTGGCAGCGCTGCTCGCTGCGGCAGTGCTCAGCACCAGAAACCGCCACTACCGCATGGCTGAAGCCGAAGAAACAGCTGACGCCAACAATGACGGCATCCCCGACGTCTACCAGCAAGACAAACCACAGAACAACGTTGGTGGCGCCGCTAACCAGCCAAAACCGTGACCTTTTTAGTGCCTGGGCCGGCTCTTCCGCGCGTTGTACGGCGATTGTAGTATGTCGCTTGGAGAGCCGGGAAGCCTGGTCGGCCCACACGCGTGACGGCGTGCGGTTCGCTGCGGCTACCGCCGGGGCGTGATCACTGCGACCCAAAGGAACGTGTCCGGCCATGCGCACACATCCCTCTTCTGTCATCCAGATTTCCCGTCTCGTCAAGAACTTCGGCAGTACCGTTGCCCTTTCAGGGCTGGAGCTGTCCGTCCGTGCCGGCGAGGTTCACGGCTTCCTCGGTCCCAACGGCGCGGGAAAATCGACGACCCTTCGCATCCTCCTCGGGTTGATCCGATCTGATGCGTGGTGCGGGGGACGCCCTTGGCACCCCGGATCAGTCCATGTTGCGCGTTGTCCCAGGGTGGCCCTCGCTGTTCTCACCCATCGGCTGGGGCCAACGTATCCGTCCTTATACGGATAAAGACCTGTCTCCCTTGCTAGTTCTCACTGGCTCCGCACTGGTTTTGGCGGCAGTTGCCGTGACACTCAGAAAAGGCAGGGACCTGGGGGACAGCTACATCCACGCACGAGATAACGGTCCCGAACGCGCAGGGCCGGGCATAAGGTCCGTGATGGGCCTTGCATGGCGGCTCCAGCGGGGAACACTGGTTGGGTGGTGCTTCACGGCGGCCGTGCTGGGCCTGGTGGCCGGAGCGCTGGGGCCGGTGATCAGGGACGCCCTCGTAGGAAACCCCTCAATCGCCGAGCTGATATCCCGGCTAGTCCCCGTCAAAGCCAACATGATCGACCTGTTCACCACCGCCATGCTTGGCCTTGGTGGTGTGATGGCAGCTGCCGCCGGTATCCAGGCCGTGCTCCGGCTTCGGGTTGAAGAAGTCGAAGGGCGGGCCGAACTGCTGCTGTCAGTGCCCACACCACGCATCCGCTGGCTTACAGGCACCTTGGCCGTCGCAGCGCTCTCCACTGCCGCCATTCCTGTCATCACCGGGGCTGTGGCTGCCACAGTGCTTGCGGTCTCACAAGCAGGCGGGAGCAGCCCGGACATAGTGGTGGCCGCGTCCCTGGCGCACGTCCCTGCAGCACTGGTGTTCCCAGCGCTCACCGCGCTCGTGTTCGCCTTCACGCCCCGCTTATCCAGCCCCGTCGGGTGGGCGGCACTGGGGGCCGCGCTCGTCCTCGCACAGTTCGGCGAACTTCTCGGGCTGCCCGCCTGGCTCCGGGACCTTAGCCCGTTCCGGCATTCCTCGGCCATGCCGGTCGAAACTTTCAACCTCCAAGGCGCCCTGCTAATGTCCGGTACGGCCCTCATAGTGGCTGCGCTCGCGGGCCGCGCTATCTACCGCAGAGACCTCACCGTCCCATAAAAGGCTTTATTGTTCGCTGTGTTTGTCCTCGGGCGGGCTGCACTGTGGCGCGCTCAAGGCCGTACCGCGCAGCTGGATGGCACAGCTTAGGTGATCAGCAGTTCCAGCGCCTCCGCAAGATGCCCTACCTCACGCACGGAGAAGCCTTCGGGGATGACCCCGGCTCCCGCAGGACTGGCCGGAACGATCGCGTGCGTGAAGCCGAGCCGATGGGCTTCCTGGATCCGTTGATTGATCCCGGGCACCGGACGGACTTCACCTGCCAGCCCCACTTCGCCAAACGCGATCAGGCGCTGCGGAAGGGCCTTGCGGGACTTGGCAGATGCGACAGCGAGGGCCACCGCCAGGTCCGTTGCGGGTTCGCTCAGTTTCACCCCGCCCACGGTCGCCACATAGGAATCGTCCTTGTGCAGCATGCATCCTGCCCGCTGCTGGAGCACTGCCAGCAGCATGGCAACACGGGAACTCTCCAAGCCGCTGGTGGCCCGCCGCGGTTGGGCGTTGGCGCTGTCCGCCAAGAGCGACTGCACCTCTGCAAGGAGAGGGCGGCGCCCCTCCATAGTGACCGTGATGCAGGTACCCGAGACGGGTTCGCGGGTCCGCGAAACGAACAGCCCGCTCGGATCAGCCAGTCCTTCGATTCCGGCCTCGTTCAGGTCGAAGCAGCCGACGTCGTCCGTGGCGCCGTAGCGGTTCTTGACGGCGCGAAGCAAGCGAAGCCGTGAGTGGCGCTCGCCTTCGAACTGGCACACAACATCCACCAGGTGTTCAAGGAGCCGCGGCCCGGCAATGTTTCCGTCCTTGGTGACGTGGCCGACCAAGAGAGTGGTCATGTTGCGGCGTTTGGCAGCGGCGATGATTGAAGCCGCGACTTCGCGCACCTGGGAAACACCGCCAGCGCTGCCTTCGACGTCGGCACTGCTCAACGTCTGCACCGAGTCCACGATGAGGAGTTTGGGTTCCAGCTTTTCCACCTGGCCAAGCGCCTGGCCCAGATCCGTCTCTGCCGACAGGTAAAGGGTGTGCGCCACCGCATCGATCCGCTCGGCCCTCAACTTCACCTGTGCAGCGGACTCTTCACCCGTGATGTAGAGGACGTCCTGCCCGGTGCGGGCAAACTTCGCGGCGACGTCCAGCAGGAGGGTGGACTTCCCGACGCCGGGTTCCCCGGCGAGCAGGATGACGGCGCCGGGGACCAGCCCTCCTCCCAGGACGCGGTCGAGTTCGTCCACGCCTGTGGGCAGGAACGCTGCGGTTGTCCCGTCTACCTCAGCGATCCGGCGGGCCGGCTCCAGCACTGTAGCCGCCGCCGTCGTACGCGCAACCGTGGCGCCGTACTCCTCGACGGTTCCCCAGGCCTGGCACTCGCCGCACCGACCCACCCATTTGATGGCCGTCCAACCACATTCGGCGCATTTGTAAGCGGGTGTCTTGGAAGCACGGGACGTCTTGGAAGCCATGCGTTCAAGGTTAGCCGGGGGGACTGACAGGATAAGGCAGCGATCTGTTCCCGGGGTTGTTCCGGCACGGCGGCGCGGCACGGATCATAGGGCATCAGCTGATTGATTCGAGCCGCCAAGCGACGTCCAGCGGCTCCCGGCGAAGTGTGAAAGTCCGCAGTTCCGCCCCTGCCGTGGGGAGTTTGGCTTGGACTTGCCAGTGCTCGCGCGGGGTGTCACCTGCGGAGTCCTGCGTAAACCAGTGGTCGGCGTGGATGTCCGGGTCCACCATCCAGATCACTCCGTCATGGCGGATGGCCATCGGGGTGCCGCCGGGGCTGAACCGGACAGCGACCTCATGGAGTGTGCAGTTCGGGTGTTCGGGAGCCAGGGTCATGGGGGCTTCTTTCTACTTGTCAGCAGGGTCAGGCGGCTTTGACGAGGGGGAGTTCGTCCCAGTGGGTGGTGTATCTGGGGGAGAGCATGTCGCGTTTCATGGTCCAGTCGGGTCCGCCGCGGATGCCTGCGTGCCCGAGGCCGATTGTTCCGCGTCCATAGCGTTTGGAGATGTCCTCGAGCAGGGTCCCGATGCCGCGTTCTTCGTGGGGATTTTGGAACAGTTCCAGCGGCTTCTGGTTCCCGGTGGGACGCAGGTCGGTGACCATGATTCCCGCCCGCACGTACTTCACGTTTTCGTGGATCTGGGGGAGCAGTGCATGGGCGGCCCTGGTGAGCAGCACGGGGTCGGCGGTTGGTGCGGGCAGGGTCAGGCAGACCGACGGGAAGGATTTCTCGTTGGGGTTGAAGTGGGACGTAGCGGCGAACGCGGTCAGGACCTTGGCCTGCAGGTCGTGTTTGGCCAGGCGTGCAGAGGCCATCTGGGCGTAGACGCTCATGACCTGCCGCAACCCTGCCGCCGTGGTGATCGGCGTGGAGAAGGAACGGGAGAAGATCAGTTGGTCCCTGCCGACGCGTTCCTCTTCCATGGGGATGCATGGTGTGCCTTGCAGTTCCAGGACGGTGCGCATCATGACGATGGAGAATCTGTCCCGGATCGCCACGGGGTTCGCCCGGGCCAGATCCAGAATCGAAAAGATGCCCATCGCGTTCAGGCGCTTGGTGAGCCGGGTGGCGACTCCCCAAATTTCGATCACGGAAAGCCGCCCCATCAGCGCCTCGCGCTGTTCCGCGGGTACTGATTCCCACCTGCATACGCCGCGGAAGGCCGGATTGTGCTTGGCCCATTTGTTGCACAGCTTGGCCAGGGTCTTGGTGGGGGCTATGCCGACACAGACGGGCACGCCGACGTGCCGCCGGCAGGCCGTACGAATGGTCCGGCCCAACTCCAGCAGTTGCTCCGGTTCGCCTTTGACGCCCAGGAATGCTTCGTCGATTGAGTAGACCTCCAACCAGGCCGAGTAGCGGCCCAGCAATTCCATGACCCGGGCGGAGATGTCGCCGTAGAGTTCGTAGTTGCTGGAGAGGGCCACCAGACCCCATTCCTTGGCGCGGGGCCGGAGTTTGAACCACGGCTCGCCGAGGCCGATTCCCAGCTTCTTGGCTTCAGGGGAGCGGGTGACCGCGCAGCCGTCATTGTTGGAGTTCTGTTGCCGGGGTGGTTATGTGGCGGCGGACGCATGATGGTGCGTTCTTCCGGCTCTGCGTCGTTGTTCCATGGCACATAATTGCCGGCGGGCGGATGGTGGTTACTTCATTTCTTCTGTGAGAAGGGAAGTTGCCATGTTGGAAGAGTATTTCGCGAAGCCGTCCACTGTTGATCGGCTGCGGAGCTCGTGGATGGGCGCGGCGATCGAGGACTATGTTGTTTGGCTGGCCGCGCACGACTACAAGGAAAGGTATGTCTGGTCGCGGGTTCCGATTGTCTTTGCTTTTGGTGAGTTCGCGGCCGCTCGTGGCGTCACCCAGATTGAGGAGTTGCCAGCGCAGGTAGACGCGTTCGTTGAATATCGGGTGGGCCTTCACGAGGAGCACACGGGCTCGAGCCGTTCGATGGCCAATGAGGTCCGGGGCCCCGTGGAGCACATGCTTTCGGTTGTCCTGGACGGTTATGAACAGACCGGCCGGAGGCGGAATCTGCACCCGTTCGCCGACACTGTCCCGGGCTTCTTCGACTACCTTGTCCAGGAGCGAGGCATCCGCCCGCTCACGATACGCGGTTACCGTATCCACCTGGATCACTTTGAAACCTACCTGAGCCAGATCGGTGTGAAGTCCGTGCAGGAGCTCTCCCCGGCGATCCTGAGTGCCTTCCTGGTGGAGCGCGCCGGGACAGGACTGGCGAAAACCACGATGCGGGATGAAGCGGTTTCATTGAAGGTTTTCCTGCGGTACGCGCACCGTCAGGGACTGCTTTCCGCGGACCTGAGCCCGACAGTCGGATGGCCTCAGGTTTACCGGTTATCGGACATTCCAAGGTCTATCTCCTGGGCTGAGGTCAACCAGGTTCTGGCTGGTGTTGACCGCCGGACTGAGACCGGCCGACGCGATTATGCCATTTTGTTGTTGCTGGTCACCTACGGGCTGCGCGGCCGGGAAATCGCTGCCCTGACCCTTGATGACATCGACTGGAAGCATGAGCGCTTGGCCATTCCCGAACGCAAGGCCGGTCACTCAACAGCGTTTCCCCTTTCCGCCGTGGTCGGCGAGGCTCTCGTTGACTACCTTCAGCATGGACGCCCCACAACCAATGACCGGCATGTCTTCATGCGAGCGATCGCCCCTCGTCGGCCCCTGAGCGCTGCCGCAGTTTCGTCCTGCGCCCGCTTTCACCTGCTCAATGCCGGCATCGAGGTCCGCCGGCCGGGGTCTCACACTTTGCGCCATTCAGCAGTGCAACGACTGGTCGATGCGAACTTCACACTGAAATCCATCGGCGACTTCGTCGGACACCGCTCGCCCCGTTCCACCGAGGTCTACGCCAAGGTCGCAGTCGAAGCGCTCCGCGAAGTCGCACTAGGTGATGGCGAGACGGTGCTGAAATGAACGCGAACCTTGCCTCGACCGTCGCCGACTTCCTGGCCTATAAGCGGGCACTGGGCAGGAAGTACTTGTCTGAGGAAGCCACCTTGGACCTGCTTATCGACTTCACCGAAGAGCACGCAGTAACGGACCTGGCCGGACTCACGCCGGGGCTGCTCGATGAGTTTGTGGCCTCCCGGCCGAGAGAGCGGTCGCGTAGTTTCAACCATCTCATCGGCGTTACCAGCACTTTCCTTGCCTGGGCCATCGCCCAGCAGCGGATGGACGCAGTTCAGTGGCAAGGCAAACGCCGTCACGAGACGGACCGGCGACTGCCGTTCCTGTTTGATCCAGCCCAGGCCCACCAGCTCCTCAACGCCGCCGCGGCCCTTCCCGACTACTCCCGCGGCAGGGGCCGCGGCCCGACCTATCACGCGATCTTCGCCCTGTGCTACGGGCTCGGGCTCAGGGTCGGGGAGGCCTGCAGCCTGCGCCTGGAGGACATTGATACCGGCAAGCAGCTACTCATCGTCCATGGCGGAAAATTCGGCAAGAGCCGCTTGGTCCCTTATGGTCCCCGCATCGGAGAGCTGCTCGCTCTTCAACTCCAGCGCCGGAACGAGAAAGGAGGCACCGGACCGGATCCGTTGTTCACTTTCGACGGCCGACACAGCGTCACCTCATGCGGCGTGAGCGAAACGTTCAGACACCTCACCGAGGAACTCGCGTTTCCCGTTCCCGCGGGAACCAGCGCACCCCGCCTGCACTGCCTACGTCACTCCTTCGCCGTTGGATGCCTGCTGCGCTGGTATCGCGAAGGCCTGGACCCGTCGGCCATGCTCATCCAGCTCTCAACATTCATGGGACACGTCAGTCCCGCATCCACCGCTGTCTACCTGACCATCACCCCGGAACTTCTCTCAGAAGCCAGCCGCAGATTCGAAGCATTCGCCAAACCCGTCTGGTCGGAGGAAAAACCATGACCGGAAACCAACAACTAGGACAACTGGTCCACTCCTTCTTTATCGACCAGCTCACCACCGTCAAGGGCTTACGGCCCTCGTCAATGCGCAGCTACAGCGACACCATCCGTCTGTTGCTGTGCTTCGCGGCCCAGCAAAAGGGCACCAAAATCACCAAACTCACTCTCGAGGATATGAGCTTCGAGCACGTCCTCGGCTTTCTCCGATATTTGGAAGAGGACCGCCACAACCACACCCGAACCCGCAACCAACGACTGGCCGCCCTGCACACTTTCTTCGAATACATCGCCAGCCGGGAACCCGCAATGCTCCAAACCTGCCAACGGGTTGCCGCCATCCCTACCAAACGCGTCCCACCAGCGCAGACACACTTCCTGGAACGGGACGAGATGGAGTCGCTGCTGCACCACCTGCCAGCCAGCGGCCGCTTCGCCCAACGGGACCACGCCCTGATCCTTTTCCTCTACAACACCGGAGCCCGGGTCCAGGAAGTCGCCGAACTTCGCGCCGGGAATCTCGAGCTCGGCGACCGGGCCCTCGTCAGGCTCCACGGCAAGGGAGACAAATGGCGGACCTGTCCGCTATGGGACCAGACCGCGAAACTGCTCACCGCACTGCTGGCCAAATCAGGACATCCACCCGCAGCCGACGCCCCGGTCTTCTGTTCGGCCACCGGCGAAGCGCTCACGCGCTTCGGTATCTACAAAGTCGTGCGGCGGCTCGCCGGACATCTCGATAAACCCGGAACCCACCGAACCGTAAGCCCTCACATCTTCCGCCATACCGCAGCGATGCACCTGCTGGAATCCGGAGTAGAAATCAACGTCATCAGCGACTGGCTCGGCCACGCCGACCTGACAACCACCAACCGCTACGCGGAAATCAACACCAGAACCAAACTGGAAGCCCTGCGAGTAACCGAACCGTCCGACGCTTCAGCGGCACACCGCCCCACCCCCGTCTGGCGATCCGACGAAACCCTTCTGAACTGGCTCTCAAACCTATGAAGATTATGTGGCCCTGCAACCGCCCAAAACCAACGGACCAAACCCCGCTCTCCCGGACAGGGCCACATAACCACCCCGGCAACAGAAATCGAATTATGTTCCGCGGAACATAATTGGAGAGCACTATTACCGGTTTGCCTTCCAGGGAAGGGTTGAAGGCGCGCTCGGCCGAAGCGTAGAAGCAGTTAACGTCCACGTGCGCGATTTCCTGCATCCGGCGCATCAGTGCTGGCCTAGACATGGTGCAGGCACCTCGTGGCCACGCCCCAGATGGTGAGTTCGGACAGCGCCGGAACCACGATGTCCGGAAAACGGGGATTGTCCGCCTGCAAAATCACGGCCGTGGGAGTGATCCGGAGCCGCTTGATGGTCAATTCCCCGTCAAGCACCGCGATCACCACGGAGCCGTCCTTCGGTTCCAAGGCACGGTTGACGATCAGCTCGTCCCCGTCACTGATCCCGGCCTGCTCCATCGACTGCCCGGTGACCCGGACGATGAATGTGCTGGTCACATCTTTGATCAGGTGCTCGTTGAGGTCGATCCGGCCCTCAAAGTAGTCCTGCGCCGGCGAGGGGTAACCGGCGGCCACCGCGACCGGCGCCACCAGGATCCTCACCAGAGACAGTCCCGCATCTATCACGCGGGGGCCAACTATCACGCCCACAACACACCTTTTATTCGAATTTATGTTCGAATTAACTGTACTGCAGGCGGCCGACAAAATAGCGACTCCACCAAGTTGCACCTGATGCAGGATGTGCAGGGGTGGTAGCCCTGCAGGTTCGTCCGGGTCGTGGCATTTGGGGCTTACGTTGATTGACTCCTGTTCTTGTTCATGCGTTTAATGCAGGAATGATGCATCAGGGGGCTTGATTGTGGGTTCCGGGAATGGCCCTTTTGGGTTGGCGTCGTTGTACCTTGCTCCGGGTGTCTCGTATCTGGACGAGGAAGAGGCCGTGTTCGCGGCGATGCTTGAAGGGCGGCGGGCGCAGCGGGTTGGCGGCCGGAACTTGAGGGTTGCCGGCGTGCGGACGGATCTGGGCACGGTGCAACGCTTCAGGGCATCGGCTGGTGTGTTTCCCTGGCATTGGACGGCGGCTTTATTCGATGAGTGGATGGAGGACCTGATCGGGGTCCGGCGTTTGGCTCCATCGACGATCCGGAATTATCAGAATGTGGTGGCCCAGTTCTGTGACTTCATTTGCTCGCCTCATTATGAGTGGGTGGGCGAGTGCGAGGTCCGTTTCGGCACGCATCCGGTGCAGGTCTGCACGGAGTGGAACACGACCCGTCATTTGCAGGATTATGAGGGTCGCCCGCGCCGCCGTCCGCTGACCAGGGCGGAGCTTCAGCGGTTGTTTGATTATGCCGATGAGCAAGTCGGGGTGCGCTTGGAGTCGGGGCGGAAGGGGACGTTCATTGCCTACCGTGATGCGACCTTGTTCAAGGTCGCCTATGCGTGGGGGCTTCGGGCTAGTGAGGTCGCTGGCCTGGATGTGACTGATTTCTACCGGAATCCGCACGCTCCCGAGTTTGGTTCGTTCGGGATGCTGATGGTTCGGAACGGCAAGTCGTCACGGGGCGGGGCTCCGAAGCGGCGTTCGGTGGCGACGCTGCATCAGTGGGCGGTGGACGCGGTGCAGGATTATGTGGAGAACATCTGGCCGCTTGTGCGTGCTGATGAGTCGAATGCGTTGTGGGTTTCTGAACGCGGGCGCCGGTTGCGGGCCGATGAAGTGAGCCGCAGGTTTGCTGAGTACCGGGACGAGCTTGGTCTTGACCGAGTGCTTTCCCCGCACGCTTTGCGGCACAGTTATGTCACTCATCTGACGGAGGACGGTGTGGATCCGATGTTCATCCAGCGGCAGGTCGGACACGCTTACCTATCGACAACGGCGATCTACACCGCGGTCAGCGGCGATTTCGCCAACCAAATGATGCGCAATGCTGTGTCAGGGATCCTGAAGGCAGCCGGTGCGGGGAAGGTGGAGGAATGAATTCGTTGGATTATGAGTGGCGGCTTCGGGAAGTGATGGCCACCCGGGGGTTGTTCACGACGACCAAGTTGATCCCGTTGTTGAACGAACGGGGAGTGCATCTGTCCGCTTCCCAGGTCTACCGGCTTGCTACCGAGAAACCGGAACGGCTGAACCTGCAGGTCTTGGTAGCGCTGATGGACGCCCTTGAGTGCTCCGCCGATGACCTGATCGGCAAGATCCAGATGCCGGCGGCGCGCAGAGACGCGAACGGCACGGAGGCAGGAACCACCGAGCCCGGTCTGGAGGTCTTGAAGCACAAGGGCTACCGGCCCCGACGGGCAGGCATCCTGCCGCCGAACGCCGGGTGACACCGCGGCCGCTTTCGGTCCGTGGCGAGTCCCGGAAAGGTTGCATTGAGTGCGGGAAGGACGATCCTCATGCCGAGCTTGTGCCGGGTGGGGCTGTCTGCCGGCGCTGCTGGGATTCGCTGCTGCGGACCTCGACGACCAGGCTGTGTGATCGGTTGATCGAACTGTTGGCCGGCTATCAGCCCCACCCCATGGATGTTTCCCGTGCCGTCGCCTGGTCTTTACCGGACCGCAGTGACCGCCTGCGGGTGTGGTTCGATCTCAAGGTCCGAGGACTTGCCTCGTCCCGGGCCGCCGGCAGACGGAGCCCGTTGCTGCTCGCCCTCACCGATGAACTGCGTGAGCTCGATATCCCGCACAAGGTCTTCGGCCAGCGGCACTTGCCGGGGACCCATGGCGCCCAGATCACCTGTGACCATTGCGGTGAGCTGAGGACCATGGCTGGAAGAACCCATGGGCAGGCGTTGTGCGCAGAATGCCGACGCAAACACCCGGAGATTGTGCGCCCGTGCGCCCGATGCCCGGTCTGGGAGTACCTCAACAAAGAGAAGCCATGCAGGGAATGCCGTGCCAAGGACGCTTTGGACGATGCCCTCACGGACATCGCCCAGAGCTGGCCGGTCCTCAAAGTAGCCACTGACGTCCTGCTCGCAGCAGACGGACTCCACGTTCACGCCTCGCTCGCCCGCGGAAAACTGCCGCTGCTGTTGCGCGAACTCAAGGAAGGACGGGCAACGGTGACCCATGATGGGCTGGATTCGCTCGGCCAGGACGCGGCCACCCGGCGGCTGCGGTCCTTCCTCGTGGCCCACGGGGCGCTGCCTGAACGCAACGAAGATCTCCTCAGCTTCGAGGCCTGGGTCGATGACCAAGCCGCGTCCATCGGCGACCCGGGTGACCGGATGGCGTTCATCAGATATGCGCGCTGGCGGCACCTCCGCCAAGCCAGGAACGGTGTCCTTAGCCCCGCCAAATGGGCGTGGAGGCGAAAGGAACTGAAGATGGTGCATGCATTCCTCGGGTTCCTTCACGAACAAAACCTCGGGATTCGTTCCGCACGACAGCGAGACGTCGACCAGTGGATCGTGCGAGGGAACACCTATCGCGGCAATGTGCGAATGTTCCTCAAATGGTGCAGGGCGACCGGGATCAATACCGGGCTCGAGGCCCAATACCCGCAGCCGACGCCTCTGGCGATCCCCTCAGCATCGGCAGAAAGCGAACGAGCCCAGCTCTTGCGCAGGTCGATGGATCCGGATGGAATTGAGGACCCTGGGCTGCGCCTGGCCGCCATCCTGGTGATCCTCTACGGGTTCCGGCCCCACCAGATCGCCGCACTGCGCGTAGAGGACATCACTTTCCACAACGGACACGCCATGATCCGGTTCGGCCCGGACCCGCTGCAGCTACCCGTTCAGCTCACAGAGTACGCACGTCAAGCCAAAGCCGACAGAGTCATAAAACGCTTTGGCGGGGATGGCGAAGAGAACTACTGGCTCTACCCAGGGCATCTCCACGGACGGCCGATCGTCCCGCACACACTCTCGAGCAGACTCGCGGCCATCGGAATATCTGCGAAAACAGTTCGCGGCGCGGCACTTGGACAACTCGCGCTGCAACTCCCGCCAGCCGTCCTTGCCCGTCTTACCGGGCTTCACAGACTGACAGCCACCCGCTGGTACGCGACCGTATCGGCGGGCACCGCCAGAAACCTGCCCACAAACGTCCAGCACCCCAACCCGGGGAACCCTTGACCCCCGGCAACGGACGGGTCCAAAGCGGTCCTACCGCAGCACGCGGCATGATGGGGACAATGGTCCTATGAGACTGGAACTGCTGCACATTGATGGGTGCCCCAACACAGTCAAAGCCTACGAGCGTCTCAAAGAGGCCCTGAGCTGCGTGGGCCGCGGCGACGTTGAAGTTCATCTTCGGGTACTCAAGTCAGCGACAGATATCGAGAACACCGGGTTCGCCGGCTCGCCGACGATCACTCTGAACGGAACCGACATCTTCCCAGCGGGCGCGCCCGCAAGCGAGCTGGCCTGCCGTATCTACATGACTCCGGATGGCTTTGACGGCCTACCGACTGTTGATCAGCTAGCAGAAGCGCTGACGAGCAGTGGAATCTGACACCGCGACCTGCTCGTGCTGCGGCAGAACGATGCAACGCAGCAAACTCCACGCTCTCGGCTCCGAACCCACCTACATATGCCGTCGCTGCGGTCTATGGGTCGCGCTACGGCTCCGACGGGACATCCCCAACCAACGCTGATGTCACAGCCCCTCAGCCCTTAGCTTCGCCGCCGGCTGGTGTTTCCGACCGCGGCCTTAACGCGCGGCCTCGTCGAGGAGCTGCCGGAATTGGGCTTCGGTGTTCAGGGTGAGTTTCTTTCCGTTCAGGAAGAACGTAGGGGTGCCGGTCACGCCGAGGGCTTTGCCGTCGGCGACGTCCTGGCTGATCCGGTCCTTGGTGCTTTGGTCTGCGACCGCGGCATCGTACTGCGCCAGGTCCAAACCGAGTTCCTGGGCGAACGTCCTGAACAGAGCCGCTTGGGAGTCGCGTTTTTCGCCCCAATCGGGTTGGGTTGCGAAGAGTTTGGAGGCCATCTCCTGGTACTTTCCCTGCTGGGCGGCGGCTTCCACAGCCAACGCGGCGGTCCCGGAGTTCCGGTGGCCGGGCAACGGGAAGTAGCGGTGGACGAACGTGATCCGGTCCCCGTATTCCTTCTTCAGTTCCTCCACCAAGGGTTCAGCGGCGCGGCATGATTCACACTCGAAGTCCAGGAACTCGACCAGCTGGGCCTTCTCGGTGGCCGGGCCCGTGACCCGGTGACTGTTCTCCCTGACGAGCTGGGCGTCAGTGGCCGCGAGTGGGGCGGCCGGAGCCGGCTTGTTGGCGGTAAGCACTGCGTACCAGATCACGCCGGCACCGACTATCGCGCCGAGAAGGATCCAAATCGCGATGCGGACCCTTCGGCCGGAAATGACTGCGCTCATCGATCAGCCGGCTTTGATCCAAGCTTCACACTGACAGGCTCCGCCACGGCATCCGATCCGCAGCCTGCGCAGCAAGTATCCGCTGGCTCTGCGGCGGCTGGCCGCGCGAGTTCGACGACTACCGGAGCGGACACTGGTGACGCCTCAGAAGTGGGCGCGCAGCAGTCGTCATCATCTTCGTCAGCGTGGCCGTGATCGGCATGCGGGACAGCGCAGCAAGCTTCGCCTTTCCAGGCGTTGATGCCTTCGCGGACGGCGATACCGGCAATGACCAGTGCCGCGCCGGCATCGGCCCACCACCAGCCCAGGGTGCTGTTCAGGATCAGACCGATCAGCAGAACGGCGGAGAGGTAGGTGCAGAGCAGGGTTTGTTTGGAATCGGCGACGGCGGTCCTGGAACCGAGCTCCCGCCCGGCACGGCGTTGGGCCCACGACAGCACGGGCATGATCGCCAAACTCAACGCAGCGATAACGATGCCCGGGGTTGAGTGCTGGGCCTCTCCCGCGCCTGTTAGTGAGCGGACAGCGTCCACAGCCACGAACGCGGCCAGGGCGAAGAAGGAGATGGCAATGATCCGCAATGTCAGGTGCTCACGCTTCTCCGGGTCCTTGGCGGAGAACTGCCAGGACAACGCCAGAGCCGAAGTAACCTCGATGACTGAATCGAGCCCGAATCCGATCAGCGCCGAAGAGTCAGCAACCCCTCCGGCCCAGAGCGCCACGACCGCCTCGATGACGTTATAAGTGATGGTTGCGGCCGCGAACAGGCGGATGCGACGCCTCAGGACAAGCCGGCGCTCAGAGGCAGGAGCTTCAAGGACCGCGCTCATACCAGGCACGTCCCGTCCGGCGCGCAGCAGGCCGGATCGACCGCGAGGACAACACCGATCAGATCTTTGATGGCGTGACCAAGCCTGGCATCTGCCAGTTCATACCGGCTCCGCCGCCCATCAGGGACGGCCACAACGAGCCCACAACCCCGCAGACACGTCAGATGGTTGGACATGCTCTGCCTCGAGACCCCCAACGAATCTGCCAGATCCGAGGGATATGACGGGGCGTCAGAGAGTGCCAGAAGGATCCGGGCGCGGGTTGGGTCTGACACCGCATACCCGAACCGGGCCAGCACAGGTGCGTGAGTGAGCGTCTCCATACGAACAAAGTACATCGATGACTGTATTCACGCAATTCTGTACTTGAGCTTCTTCGACCCCGCCCCGGGCTGCCAGTCTTCACGCTTACAACGCCCAGTCAGACGAACACCCATGGATGAAAAACCTGGCCCTATTTGGTGGAAAGCTACATGGAGGTCCGCCAGTATTCTTAATCGAACGCATCCGAGGCGACTCTTCGCCGTGGCCCGGCCGCCAGTGCTACGAGGCCATCAGATCAGTGCGGAACGCCGTTCGATGAGGAGTGTGTCGCGCCATTGCCCGGCGAGTGGACCGTGCGGCATGCGGGCGATGCGATTGCGGCGTCCGACTACTGTGAAGCCGTGGGCCTGGTGGAGTTTGAGGCTGGGTTCGTTTTCGGGGAAGACGCTGGATTGAATAGTCCAGATCCCTGCGCTCTCGGTGGAGGCGATCAGTGCCTGGAGCAGGGCGGCGCCGATGCCCTGACCGTGGGCGTCCGTGCTGACGTAGATGGAGTGTTCGACCACTCCGGCGTATGCGGTCCGGGAAGACACCGGCGTGACGGCTGCCCAGCCCAGGGCGGCCCGGCCGGGTAGGCCGGCGACGTGGCGGTGGCCGGGGAGCCGCGTGGTGTTGAACGCCTCCCAGTCGGGGGCGGTGGATTCGAACGTGGCGTGGCCGCCGTCGATCCCTTCCTGGTAGATCCTTCGCACCGCGGGCCAGTCCCCGGGCTGCATTGCCCTGATCGGCGCTGCGGGGCTCACAGCGTGGCGAGCGTCGCGGCGACCTCATCGAGGGCGCCGGGGACGAGGGAGAAGTAAGCCCACGTGCCGCGCTTCTCCCGGTGCAGCAGCCCGGCCTCTACCAGCACTTTGAGGTGGTGGGACACGGTCGGTTGGCTCAGTTCCAGCGGCCCGGGGAGGTCGCACACGCACGCTTCGCCGGTGGATGAGGCCTTGACGATGGAGAGCAGCCGGAGCCGGTTCGGGTCGGCCAGGGCCTTGAAGACCAGGGCCCGCTGCTTGGCGTCCTCCGCATCGAGGGTAGCAGCGTCGGGGGCGCAGCAGCCACGGTCGGCGGTAGTAGCCGGTTCGAGGGTCAGCGGAGAAGTCATCTCCCCATTATGCCCTAATATTGACAAGCATCAATATCAAGTTGCGGTCAGGCCGTCTCTTTGGCGCGGTGCGGAACGACGACGTCGTCCGCGGCACTCCCAGCCGCGGGGAACAGGGCCAGTAGTAGGCCCAGGCCCAGTGCGGCGCCAGCGATCTGGGCGAGGATGAAGCCGGGAACGGAGACCGGGGCGATGCCTGCGAAGGTATCTGTGAAAATCCGGCCGATGGTCACGGCTGGGTTCGCGAACGAGGTCGAGGACGTGAACCAGTATGCGGCCCCGATGTATGCCCCGACCGCCGGGGCGGCCAGCAGTCCGCGGTTTGTGCGGGCCAGGGAGAAGATGAGAAGGACGAGCCCGGCAGTGGCGACGGCTTCGGCAACCAGGTGCCCCGGCGTGGTGCGGTCCTTGGTTGAGATCGAGGTCCCGAGGTCGAACATCACGTTGGCCAGGACGCTGCCGCCGATCGCACCAGCGACTTGCGCCACTGCGTAGGTGCCGAGTTCGGTCAGGTTCAGTCCGGTGCCATGGCGCCGGCCCAGGAACCAGTCCGCCGCGGAAACGACCGGGTTGAAGTGCCCCCCGCTGACGGGGCCGAACACCAGGATCAGCACCGTGAGCCCCAGCACCGTGGCGGTGCTGTTTTCCAGCAACTGCAGGCCGACGTCGTTCGGGGACAACTGCTGCGCGGCGATCCCGGACCCGACCACGACGGCGACAAGCAGGCAGGTGCCGATCAGTTCGGCCAAGGCGCGGCGCCACAATGGCGGCTGCTGTGAAGTCATGCCACAAGCTTGACCCGGAAAATTATCTCAGTCAAAATTGAACCAATGGAAACTGAGCGAACCACCTTTGACGTTCGGCTAGCGAAGCATGCGGCCCTGGCCGACGCTGCCCGGCTGCGGATCGTGGATCTGCTCACCTTGGGTGACTACTCGCCCAGCGAACTGCAGGCCGAGCTTCGCATCCCCTCCAACCTGCTCTCCCACCACCTGCGCACCCTCGAGGTTGCAGGCCTGGTCGGGCGGCACCGCTCCGAAGCAGACAAGCGCCGCAGCTACCTCAGGCTCACCCCTGGCTCCCTGGATGGTCTTACTCCCGGTGTCGGGCATGCCGTGCGCCGGGTGTTGTTCGTGTGCACCCACAACAGTGCCCGCTCCCAACTGGCTACCGCCCTCTGGCGGCAGGCCAGCGATATCCCGGCCGCTTCCGCGGGTACCCACCCCGCCGAACGCATCGCTCCCGGGGCCATCGAGATCGCGGCCCGGCATGGGCTGGACCTCGGCCACCGTGCTCCGCAGCACCTGGATGACGTCGCCGACGGGCGCGACTTCATCATCACCGTTTGCGACAGTGCCCACGAAGAGCTCGCCGCCCCGCCAAGCAATATTCACTGGTCCGTTCCGGACCCCGTCCGGTCCGGCACCCCCGCCGCTTTCGAGCACGCCTACCAGGACATCACCCGCCGAATCAGCGACCTCGCCCCACGTTTGCACGCCGCCTGAACACCCACGCCAACCACCCAAACGCCGGGGCCAAACCTCGCCTCATCTAAATATTGACAATCATCAATGTTTTGGGAAATACTCCCTACATCGACGAACATCAATATCTGGAGGGTGTGGGTTGCGGCCCCGAATAGCCAAGCCGAACAGCTCACCCAACCCAAACCCAGGAGAACTCCTTATGAGCACCGAAACCGTCAAGAAGCCGTCCGTTCTGTTCGTCTGCGTCCACAACGCCGGCCGGTCCCAGATGGCCGCAGCGTTCCTGACCACTCTGGCGCACGGCGCGATCGAGGTCCGCTCCGCCGGTTCCCAGCCTGCGGACAAGGTCAATCCCGCAGCCGTCGAGGCCATGGCCGAACTCGGCATCGACATGTCCGCCGAGATCCCGAAGGTCCTGACCACCGAGGCCGTGCAGGCCTCGGACGTTGTGATCACGATGGGCTGCGGGGACGAATGCCCGTACTTCCCCGGCAAGCGCTACGAGGACTGGGTCCTGGAAGACCCGGCAGGGCAGGGTGTGGAGGCGGTCCGTCCGATCCGGGACGAGATCAAGAGCCGCATCGAGGACCTGATCGCTTCCCTGATCCCAGCCGCCAAATAACCCGGCCCTTCCAGTCTCTCTCTTAGGAGCAGTTTCGTGAGCACCGAACAACTGATCATCATCGGCTCCGGCCCTGCCGGGTACACCGCAGCCATTTACGCCGCCCGCGCCGGCCTCAAGCCTTTGGTCCTGGCCGGGTCCGTCACCGCCGGCGGGGCGCTGATGAACACCACCGAGGTGGAGAACTTCCCGGGCTTCCCAGGCGGGATCCAAGGCCCCGAACTGATGGACGGTCTGCAGGAACAGGCTGAGAAGTTTGGTGCGCAGGTGGTGTTCGACGACGTCACCGAAGTTGATCTCACCGGTCACCTTAAGCGCGTGGTCACGGGCGCCGGCGAGACGCATGAGGCCCCGGCTGTCATCCTCGCGACTGGCTCGGCTTATAAGGAACTCGGCCTGGCCGAAGAGAAGAAACTGTCCGGTCACGGGGTGTCCTGGTGCGCCACCTGCGACGGGTTCTTCTTCAAGGACCAGGACATCATCGTCGTCGGGGGCGGGGACTCGGCCATGGAAGAAGCGACATTCCTGACCCGCTTCGCCAAGTCCGTCACCGTCGTGGTCCGCAAGGACGAACTCCGGGCCTCCCGGATTATGGCCCAGCGCGCCAAGGACAACCCCAAGATCAGTTTCGCCTTCAATTCCGCCATCACCGCCATCCACGGCGACACCAAGGTCACCGGTGTCACCTTGACAGACACCCGCACCGGGGAAACCCGCCACCAGGACGCGACCGGGATCTTCGTCGCGATCGGTCACCTGCCCCGCACCGAACTGGTCACCGGACAGGTCGAGCTGGACAACGAGGGCTACATCAAGGTTGACTCACCCACCACGCTCACCAACCTCTCCGGTGTTTTCGCCTGCGGGGACGCCGTGGACCACCGCTACCGGCAGGCCATCACCGCCGCCGGCACAGGATGCGCGGCAGCATTGGACGCCGAACGCTACCTCGCCGCGCTGGAGGACGCAGACAGCATCGCCACCGCCCTGGTCGAAGAACCCACCCACGCCTAAGCACACGATCAGGGGGTGAACTGGATGCCCCCGCCGGACCGGCAGGCACCCCGAAACCGCCGCACCAACGGACACAGAGAACAGAGGACAGTCATGGATACAGCCACCAGCGCCCTTCCCATCGCCGTGATCGGTGCAGGCCCGGTAGGGCTCGCCGCCGCGGCGCACCTGCTCGAACAGGGCCTGGACCCGGTCATCTTCGAAGCGGGCCCCACCGCGGGCTCCGCGATCGAGCACTGGAGGCACACCCGGCTGTTCTCCCCGTGGCGGTTCAACACCGACGCCGCAGCCGTGCGGCTGCTCGAACAAACCGGTTGGGAGCACCCGCGCCCCACCGCCCTGCCCTACGGCGGCGAACTCATAGACAACTACCTCACCCCGCTGGCCGCCACGGAACCGATCGCGTCCCGCCTCCACACCAACGCACGAGTCATTGCCGTCACCCGGCAGGGCCTGGACAAAACCCACAGCAAGAACCGGGACACCACCGCATTCACCGTCCGCGTTGACCACGGCAACGGGGAGATCCGGGACCACACCGTAGCCGCGGTCATCGACGCCTCCGGAACCTGGTCCACGCGCAACCCGCTGGGCACGTCCGGCCTGTCCGCCATCGGCGAAGAACAAGCCGGTGCGCGGATCTCATCGCCCCTGCCCGACGTCACCGGCCGGGACCGCGAAGCATTCGCCGGCCGCCGTGTACTGGTTGTCGGTGCCGGCCACTCGGCGGCGAATACCCTGATTAACCTGAACGACCTGGCCAAAACAGAGCCCACCACCCGGATCCTCTGGGCCGTCCGCGGCGCGAGCGCTGAGAAGGTTTACGGTGGCGGTGACGCCGACGGGCTCCCGGCCCGCGGCCAGCTCGGCTCCCGGCTGCGCCGCCTTGTCGAGGCAGGCACCATCGAACTGCATACCGGGTACGGGATCAGCACCATCAAAACCCTCAACACGGGTGTCACGGTCGAGGCCGTGGACGGGCGCACCCTCGAGGCCGACGTCATCGTCCCGTGCACCGGTTTCCGGCCCGATCTGGATATCCTGCGGGAACTGCGCCTGAACCTGGACCCGGCCGTTGAAGCACCCACCGAACTCGGCCCCCTCATCGACCCCGAATTCCACTCCTGCGGGACCGTCCCACCCCACGGCGCGAAGCTTCTCGCCCATCCGGAAAAGGACTTCTACATTGTCGGGATGAAGTCGTACGGCCGGGCCCCGACGTTTCTGCTTGCCACCGGCTACGAGCAAGTCCGCTCCGTCGCGGCCGCCCTTGCCGGAGACCACGAAGCCGCCGACACTGTCCATCTGGATCTGCCCGAAACGGGTGTTTGCTCCGCCGATATCGGCGCCAGCTGCGACGTCCCCGCCAACACGACCCCCGCGACCGAAGAGCAAGAGTCCCAAGGTTGCTGCTCGGCTCCGGAGCCGGCGTTCGTCGGGTTCCCGACCGGGCTGGCGCACGGGCGTCCGGGCCAAAACCAGCCCAATTAAAGTGATGAAGTGACGGCCAGCCGGCCTTGAAGCCGGCGGCGGCTGGGGGGAGAGTCTCGGTCTCAGAAGACTCTGTCGCCGCCGGCTTCGTCATGGGCCGGACCGCCCTGCGGCGGCCGGAGCACCGGTTGCGGAGACCACCGATGCGGTGTTGCGAAGTAGAATTCCGGCGATGCTTGGGGCTTGTCCGGCCTTCCAAGAAACAGTTAACCGTCCGGCGGAACCGGGGACACCAGTAGTCGGTACTCGTTATATCGGTGCCTCACAGGGGCCCACTACTTGGTCCTACTCGTCGGCCGCAAGAACCTACCCGCCCCGCCCGTTCCTCGCGGCGTCCACGAACACCGCCAGGCCCAAGACGCCAAGCGCAACTCCCAGTGAAGCTACAACATCGGTGAGCCAGTGATATCCCAGGTAGAGCCGGCTGTAGGCGACCAGCAGCGTCAGGACAGCGGCGGCACCATACGCCAGGACCGCCGTCGTACGCGTCCAGGAACGGGAGCACAGCAGGTAGGCGAGGACGAACGCCAGTACCGAGGCGCCGAGGGTGTGGCCGGAGGGGAAGGACAGGGCGTCGTCGGGCCCAAGCAGGAAATCCGTGGAAGGCGGCCGGGAGCGGGTCACTTCCAGTTTGACCACGGTGGCAAGCACCACTGAGACAAGCATGGCTCCCAACAGCACGGCAGGACGCCACAGCTCCCGCTTCCATACAGCCCAGACCACGGCAATCACTCCCGCGGCGATCGACGTGACCGTTGGCGAAGTCAGTCCGGAAACCGCCGCGAGGAAGCCGTTTACCTGGGGACTGCGCGAATCCACGACCAACGTGTGGACTGTTCCGTCAAGGGTTGCCAGCCCGCTGGAGGACAGGACAGCGGCAAACATCAACCAGAAGATGGCATCTCCGGCCACGAACAGGGCGCCGGCCCAAAGGAACAGCACACGCTGGCGCGGCCGCAGGGGAGGGCCGGGCCGGAATCGCGCCGGGGAACGCATTGATGACGCAGGGAGCATCGCTCCATTATCCACAGCGGACTTGGGCCTTCGCTGGGAGCGGGCGCGCAAGGCCCAAGTCAGAGCCGCGGCAAAACCGAGCGCGCCTCTTCCGGATCCAGGCCGCTGGCTTCAAGCAGGTCCACCAGGAGCGGCCTGAACAGCATCACCACGGCCTCCCCCTCCAACCGCTGCACATCGAGCATTTTCGGGTGCACGCGCGAGGCCACCATGGTCAGCTCGGTGCGGGCACGCCGCATGTGGGCCCGTCGGGCGCCGTCGTTCTGCTCCGCCAAACCGAGGGTCAACTCATCGATTGCTGCGGCGGTCTCCTGCAGGACTTCGGCGATGTTGTCGATCGCCTCATCGGAGAGCGCCGCGTGGTTGATCGCGCTGGTCAGCCTGCGGGCAAAGACCCGGCTGTTACGCAGCGCGAGGTCGATGTACTCCAGGGAATGCTCCAGCCCGGCCAGTTCATCCCTGTGCCGTCGATGCGCGGGAGCGAGCGTTGCCACCTCCCCGGATGCCCGCAGCGTCTGCCGCATACGATCCACCAGCGCCTGGCAGTTGCGGCCGCGGATCAGCGCATGCCACGCGGCGGTGGAGTCACTGTCGATCATCGCCTTCGCGCAGTCGCGCAGGATTTCCGCGAGCTCGTCCAAGATCTTCCGGATGTCCTTCCGCGGCTCCCGGCGTGGGTCCTTCGGCATGAGGACGGTCACCAGGAGCGCGAACAGTCCGCCCACCACTGCGTCCAGGCTGCGCGTGAACGGCCCGCCGGCCGGCGCCGGCAGCAGCACCACCAAGAGCGACTGCAGGCCCAGCTGGGTGGTGAAGATGGTGCCGCTGTCCAGGAACCTGGCCAGCAGGATGGAGAAAAGAAGTACGACGGCGGCCTGCCAGATCCCGGCGCCCAGCCAGTGGAGCAGGAGGTCGCCTACAACGATGCCGAGCGTACAGCCCAAACCGACCTCGATCACGCGACGCAGGCGTGGATCGCGGGAGAACCCCAGCGCAATCAAGGATGACGTTGCGGCGAACAGGGGGCCTTGGTGGCCGAGGACGTATTCGGCAAACGCGTAAGCACCCACCGCGCACACGGTCATCTGGATGGCGGGCACCAGTGAGTTCCGGCTCCGCACCAGGCCGGTCCTCAGCCGGGTACGCACAAACCTCTTGCTTGCGGAGAGTCCCTTCGTGGCGGCCATGCCTTCCAGTCTATTTGCGGAAACCTGCCACCAACCTCAAGGTGGCACGCGCCACATAACCCAATGGTCCGCCGTCGTTCACTTTCCGTTCACTTTCCGCCACAGGTCCCGTTACCTGCGCTCCATACCTTCAGTTAAGGCACAAAAGGTCCACAGATCACCCGCGCCGAAATCTCCGTTCGGCAGCATCTGAAATCCCTGGAAGGGGCACATACAAGTGAAGGCAACTCACTTCGGCCGTACCGCGGCCATCGCGGTCATCGCAGCTGGCGCACTCGCGCTCACCGCTTGTGGTTCCGACAACGCAACCGGCACCTCCGCCGGCACGCAGTCCGCCGCATCCGGTACCAAGGTCACCGGCACCCTCACGGGCATCGGCGCCTCCTCCACCGGCGCCGCCATGGACGCATGGAAGGCCGGCTTCTCTGCCGCCAACCAGGGCGCCACGGTTCAGTACTCTCCGGATGGTTCCGGTGCAGGCCGCAAGGCCATCGTCGACGGTTCGGCCCAGTTCGCCGGTTCCGACGCCTACCTGAAGGATGAGGAGCTGGAAGCCTCCAAGGCCAAGTGCGGTCCCGATGGCGCAATCAACATCCCGGTGTACATCTCCCCGATCGCTGTTGCTTTCAACGTTCCGGGCATCACTGAACTGAAGCTTGACGCCACCACCGTAGCCAAAATCTTCCGCGGCGAGATCACCAACTGGAACGATCCCGCTATTGCCGCCCTCAACGAAGGCGTCAGCCTGCCGGACCTCAAGGTCACCCCGGTCAACCGCTCTGACGACTCCGGTACCACCTCCAACTTCACCGACTACCTGGCAGCTGCTGCTCCCGAGGTTTGGACGGATAAGGCTGCAGGCGTTTGGCCCGCATCCCTGAAGGGCGAGAACGCCAAGGGCACCTCCGGCGTCGTCAAGACCGTCACCGACACCCCCGGTGCCGTGACCTACGCTGATGACTCCGCCGTCTCCGGCAAGCTGGGCACCGCATCCATCAAGGTCGGCGAGGAGTTCGTCAAGATCTCCGCTGAGGCCGCTGCCAAGGCTGTTGAAGCAGGCAAGCCCGTTGAAGGCCGCGCCACCAACGACGTTGCCATCAAGCTGGACCGCAAGACCACCGCTTCCGGCGCTTACCCGGTAGTGCTCGTCTCCTACCACGTTGTGTGCACCACGTATGAAACCAAGGACGTGGCTGACCTGGTCAAGGCCTTCGAAACCTACGTCGTCTCCGACGAGGGCCAGAAGACCGCAGCTGACGCCGCAAAGTCCGCACCGCTTTCCAAGGCGCTGCAGGACAAGGCCAAGGCCGCCATCGACACAATCAAGGCCAAAGCCTAAGGTTTCCCGGCGGGCTTGCCCGGACCGGCTGAACACTGAAGTTCCCTGTCCCGGATGCCGGTGGCCAGAAGCCACCGTTCCGGGGCAGGGAACTTAGCCATGCAAGACCAGTTCACTCCAGACTTAAGGATCGTGAAGTGACCACCAACTCCCTGACAACCTCCCAAGGCGCAGGACGCACCGGGGACAAGGTTTTCTCCGGGGCCGCCTTGGCCGCAGGGTGCCTGATTCTCGCGGTTCTCTTCGGAGTCGCGCTGTTCCTGGTAGTCCAGGCCATCCCGGCACTGGTCGCACCTCCGGAGGACATCCAAGGCGGGCACGGCTTCTTTGCCTACATCGCCCCGATCGTGGTGGGTACGCTCATTGCCGCCGTGATCGCCCTCGTCATCGCCACGCCTGTGGCAATCGGCGTCGCACTGTTCATCTCGCACTACGCACCCCGCCGGCTTGCCGCAGGCCTGGGCTACGTGGTGGACCTCCTTGCCGCCATCCCTTCCGTTGTTTACGGTGCGTGGGGCGCGGCGTTCCTCGCCAAGGAGATCTCCCCGGCCTACGACTGGCTGGCCAACAACCTGGGCTGGGTCCCGATCTTCCAAGGCCCGGCCTCCGCTACCGGCAAGACCATCCTCACCGCAGGCATCGTCCTGTCCGTCATGGTCCTTCCCATCATCACGTCCCTGTCCCGCGAAATCTTCCTGCAGACCCCCAAGCTGCACGAGGAAGCCGCGCTGGCCCTGGGAGCGACCCGTTGGGAAATGATCCGCATGGCCGTCTTCCCGTTCGGCCGTCCGGGCATCATCAGCGCCATCATGCTGGGCCTGGGCCGCGCGCTCGGCGAGACCATGGCCGTCGCTCTGGTGCTCTCCTCCGGCGCCCTGACTGCGAGCCTGATCCAGTCCGGCAACCAGACCATCGCCGCCGAAATTGCCCTGAACTTCCCGGAAGCAAGCGGCCTCAAGGTCAACACGCTGATCGCCGCAGGCCTGGTGCTGTTCGTCATCACCCTTGGCGTGAACATGATCGCCCGTTGGATCATCACCAAGCACAAAGAATTCTCGGGAGCCAACTAAATGACCGCCACAGCAGTCCGCAAGCGCTCCGCGCTCACCAGGGGCCAACTGCCGAAGTTCGCGCCCTACGTAGTCCTGGCCGTCGCGCTGATCGTTGGCGCGGCCATCCTGGCCTTGATCGGCTTCAACGCCTTCGGCTGGGGGCTTGTCTCCGCGATCCTCTTCACCGTCGGCCTGGTGGCATGGAGCGGTGTTGTTGAAGGTGCCCGCAAAGCCAAGGACAAGCTGGCCACCTGCCTGGTGGTCGGGGCCTTCCTGGTGGCGCTCCTGCCCCTGGTTTCCGTGATTTGGACCGTCCTGGTGAACGGCATCCCCGGGCTTGTCACGCCGGGCTTCCTGAGCACGTCAATGAACGGGGTCACTGGCGCCTACGACAACAAAGCAGTCGAGGAAGGCGGCGCGGTCTTCGGCGGTATCTACCACGCACTGCTGGGCACCGTACAGATCACGCTCCTGGCCACCGTCATTTCCGTGCCCGTCGGGCTCCTCACCGCCATCTACCTGGTGGAGTACGGTGCCGACCGTCCATTGGCCAAGGCGATCACCTTCTTCGTGGACGTCATGACCGGCATCCCGTCCATCGTGGCCGGCCTGTTTGCGGCTGCGTTCTTCTTCGCAGTCGTGGGCCCCGGCACCAAGACCGGTGCGGTGGCCGCCGTCGCGCTTTCAGTCCTGATGATTCCGGTGGTTGTCCGCTCCAGCGAGGAAATGCTCAAGATTGTCCCGAACGAGCTTCGCGAGGCGTCCTACGCGCTCGGTGTCCGGAAATGGCGCACCATCCTGAAGGTTGTTATTCCGACGGCGATCTCCGGTATTGCTTCGGGCGTCACCTTGGCAATCGCCCGGGTCATCGGCGAAACCGCGCCGATCCTGGTGACGGCCGGTTTCGCTACCACCATCAACAACAACGTGTTCGGCGGCTGGATGGCCTCCCTGCCCACGTTCATTTACACGCAGATCCTGAATCCGACGTCGCCGTCCAACCCCGGCCCCTCGGACCAGCGTGCGTGGGGTGCGGCCCTGGTCCTGATCATCCTGGTGATGCTCCTGAACCTCGGAGCACGCCTGATCGCCCGTCTCTTCGCTCCGAAAACAGGCCGCTGACCGGGCCCACGGCCCGTCCCGCCCCAAAACTTCCAGACCCCCAAGGAACAAAGGAACACCATGTCCAAGCGCATCGACGTCAAAGACTTGAATGTCTACTACGGCAACTTCCTGGCCGTTGAGGACGTCAACATCAACATCGAAGCCAAGTCCGTCACGGCCTTCATTGGCCCGTCAGGCTGCGGCAAGTCCACCTTCCTCCGCACCTTGAACCGCATGCACGAGGTCCTTCCCGGCGCCCGTGTCGAGGGTGAGGTCCTGCTCGACGGCGATAACCTCTATGGCCCCGGCGTGGACCCCGTGACCGTGCGCACGCAGGTTGGCATGGTCTTCCAGCGCCCCAACCCGTTCCCCACCATGTCCATCCGTGACAACGTGCTGGCGGGCGTGAAGCTGAACAACAAGAAGATCTCCAAGGGCGCAGCCGACGCACTCGTGGAGAAGTCCCTGGTGGGCGCCAACCTGTGGAACGAGGTCAAGGACCGCCTGGACAAGCCCGGTTCCGGCCTTTCCGGCGGCCAGCAGCAGCGTCTGTGCATTGCCCGCGCCATTGCGGTGGAGCCGCAGGTGATCCTGATGGACGAACCGTGCTCCGCGCTGGACCCGATCTCCACCCTCGCCGTGGAGGACCTCATCAACGAGCTCAAGGACCAGTACACCGTGGTGATCGTGACCCACAACATGCAGCAGGCCGCCCGCGTTTCGGACAAGACGGCGTTCTTCAACATTGCCGGTACGGGCAAGCCGGGCAAGCTCATCGAGTTCGCGGACACCACCACCATCTTCAACAACCCGTCCCAGAAGGCCACCGAGGACTACGTGTCCGGCCGCTTCGGATAAGGGTTGTCCAGGCTCCGGTTTCCGTAGGGGACCGGCGGATCACGACGGCGGCCGTCGCCTTGGGGGTACGGCCGCCGTCGTCTTTTCCGTACCCGCCCCCGCACCCAACTAGGTCGCATTTGTGCGCGTTTTGACCGCTCTAAACGCGCACAAATGCGACCTAGTTGGGCAGGGTCGCGAGGGGGGACAGCGCCAGCTCCAGGACAAAGGCGACGGCGGCGGTCACCAAGGGCGTGAGCACCCAGAACAGGAGAATCCTCCCGACCAGCCGGCGGTTGGTCACATGGAACCGTTGATTGGTGCCCGCGCCCAGCGCCGACGCCGTCAACGTGTGGGTGGTGGAGAGCGGGAACTGCAGGCCGATCGCGCCCACGAACAGCATCACCGACGTCAGTGTCTGGGCAACGAAGCCGCGTAACGGATCGATCCGGATCATTCTGTACCCGAGGTTGTGCGAAATACGCCAGCCCCCAAAAAGCGTGCCCCCGGTCAACATGACGGCGGTGAGCAGGAGGATCCAGAAAGGTACGCTTCCCCCGGATTCCAGTCCGGCCGCCACCAGCGCCAGGAGGAGCACCGCCGTCGTGCGTTGGCCGTCCTGCAGGCCGTGACCGAACGCAACCGCCGCCGAGGACACTGCCTGGGCCCGGCGGAAGCGCCGGTTGATGACGTCCGGCTGGGCATACCGCGCAGCCCACGTGACGGGCCAGACCAGCAGGTACGCGGCGACGAAAGCCACCACCGGGGAGACCACCAAAGGCAGGACCACCTGGGTCAGCAGGACCGAATCCACGCCGTCCACAAAGTTTCCGCCCACCAGGACGCTTGCACCGCCTGCCCCGATCAGTCCGCCCATGAGGGAGTTGGTGGAGGAAAGCGGTATGCCCCGCCACCACGAGTACACGCCCCACAGGATCGCAGCAGACAGCGCGGAGGCAAGCATGGTCAGCCCGCCCGTTCCGGACGGCAGCGTGATCCAGGATTGCGTGAAGGCGAGCACGAAGCCGCCGCTCAGCATCGCACCAACAAAGTTGAAGATGACCGCCAGCAGTACGGCAACAGAGGGCGTCAGGGCGCGGGTCCGCGTGGACAGTGCGACGGCGTTGGAGACATCGCGGAAACCGTTGAGGAACGCGAATCCCGCGGCCAACCCCACCACCAGGACCAGGACGGCAGTGGTCACGTCAGGATTCCTTGACGATGATGCTGCCTACCTGGGTGGCGATCCGGCGCATGTCCTTGGTGACTTCCACCAACTGGTTGGCGATGTCCCTGTTCCGGGCGTACTGTGCGGACTTCATGTCCTGCAGCATCTCCGCCACCCATATGCGGTGCGTCCGCTCCGCGCGTTTGGCGAGCCGCAGTATCTCGATCCAGTAGTCCTCGAGCTCGTCGAGGTCCTCGAGCTTGCGCATGGCATCGACGGTGAGCTCGGCTTGGCGGCTGATGATCTCCAGCTGGTCCGCCGCGCGCTTTGGCAAGCGGTCCAGTTTGTAGAGGGCCACCAGTTCGCCTGCCGCATCCAGCTTTTCCATGGCCTCGTTCAGGAACCGGGACAGGGTGTACATGTCTTCGCGGGGGAGCGGATTGACGAAGCTCGTGCGCATGTGTGTCAGGAGGGCAAAGTGCAGGTCCAGGGACTTCGACTCGTGCTCGTGCAGTTCCTCGCTGAGCCGTTCATGTTCGCTCGCCGGAGCGCCGAGGATTTCGGACAGCGTCCCGGTGGCAGCCACGATCACGCCGGCCATCTGCGAGAGCAGGGCAAGTCCGGCGGGCTCTTGGGGAAAAAGACGCAGCTTCATGACGCTTCCGGTTCGGGGCGGATGGGGAGTGGGCTGCTCGACGTGATGCTGCCCTTTCCGTCATAACTTTACCGGCAGCTGCAGGCCCGTTGACGGCAGGGCGGTGCGGGCGTGGGAAGTTCTCCCCATGGAAAGCCCGCTTACTTTTATGAAAGGCTGAGGGCGCCATTCAATAAATCAACTCAATGGGGGAATTGTGCGTATCAACAATGTAGTGAAGTTCACCGGTGTTGCGCTCGCCGGCCTGCTCGCGCTGACTGCCTGTGGTTCCAACGAAAGCACGACGGCGGCCGGTTCCGAGTCGTCGCCGTCCTCCTCTGCGTCGGCTTCTTCGTCAGCCTCGCCGTCTGCCTCTGCTTCGGAATCCGGGGACGCAGGCACCTCCTCCGGCGCTTACAAAGCCGCCTCCTGGGCCCTACCCATCACTGATGCCGGCCAGAAGCTGGGCAGCATCAAGGGCGAGAGCTTCAACGTGGACATCTTCCAGGTGGCTACCGACGTTGCCAGCAAGGACAGCATGTTCGTGGACAAGGAAACCAAGGAGAACCTGCTCAAGAAGGGCGATCCCGTGGTGTACCTGAACTACGTGGTGACCAACACTTCGTCCGCTGAGATTCCGCTGAGCCACTCCTTGGTCTCGCCGAGCGCAAAGTACACGGACTGGAAGTACCTTGGCGGCATGCCCTCCGACTCCAGCAGCGACCAGTTCGAAAAGCACGGGCTCACCAGCCGCGGAACCAAGCTCAAGGAAGAGGCTCCCTTCAAGCTGGGCCCGGGTGAGTCCTTCAACATCGCCGAAAACTTCGCCTACACCGCAGGCAAGGAAGCGGAAGTGAAGGCAACGCTGACGCCGCAGGGTGCCGACGGCAAGCTCGACCACGACAAGAAGGAACAGGCCGAAACGACCATCACCCTGAAGTAGGGCATAAAAATGGTGCCGAACCGGATACGCCTCTCGGCGGTAGGCCGCTCGAAGCGGCTATAAGTTGAAGCCCGGGGGTTTCGCGGTTCGACACCAGTTTCAGTGTTCTACGTCGTGGAAGCTAAGTCAACATTGACAGTTAAGGCCGGAAGTGGGTAACTTCCGGCCTTTCTGTTGCCTGCGTTTGGGTGGGTCCGGAGGGTTAGTCCAACTCGCCCAGGCGCCACGCGTTCGCGGCATGCTCAAGGTCTTCGGCAGTTTTCACCAGCTGGTGCGAGTTCCGCGTGAGCTTGCTGGCGTGGCCCTCGTTGGCGTGTTCGGCGCCGTCGGCGAGTGTCGCCTGGCCGAGTGCCACAACCCGGCAGAAGGCCGCCGAACGTTCCAGCGCGACGTCGAAATCGCCGTCGAAAGCTCCTGAGAGGATGGCGTCCGCCATGGTCTTCATCTCGTCGGCGCCCGGTGGCTCAGCGGCTCCTGCCACCACATTGGAGACCTGGGCGGTGTCGCGGCCTGCGCGGAAGTAGACGGAGATCCGCTCCGGGTTCTGGATGGTGGCTGCGCGGAGTGCGTAGAGCCGCCACAGTGCACCGGGCAGGGAGCGGGCAGGGCTCTCGGCCCACATCTCGGCGATGGCGTCCAAGCCTTGTTCGTCAGCGAGCTTCACCAGGCGACGGGTGACCGTGGGATCATCGCTGTCCCTGCCGCGGCGGACCAGTGCTTGGGCCGCCAAGTGGGCAGCCTCGGAGACCCTGGCCGGGTCCGCGCCGCCCGCAAACGGCTCAAAGTCGATGGGGGCGAAGGGCTTCGGCTTGTGGTGCCGGTTTGCTCCGCCGTACGCACGTGATCCTGGCTGTTCGCTCATGTGTTCACCGTACTCCTGTGCCCTGACGGGGTCGAGTAACGGTTGTCCCGGCCGGAACGCGTTCAGACGGTGTGCCGTCACGACCCACTTTGCCGCCGTCGGCCGGCCGACACGCCGCATTGGCTGCGCTCCGCCGTCGTTATCTGCCCAAAGGGGGTCGTAGCCGCACGCGAGTTACTGCGTTCTACTGCCCCGCAATCAGTGAGGTACAGTATTCATGGCTGTTTCTACAGCTGGAGGGCCTTTAGCTCAGTTGGTAGAGCATCGGACTTTTAATCCGTGGGTCGTGGGTTCGAGCCCCACAGGGCCCACCCTCGCAGAAACCCCCGGAACCACACGGTTCCGGGGGTTTCTTTGTGGCCCATCAGGCGATGGCTTGGGTGCCATCGTGGAAGATCGGATACAGCGAAAGCGGCGTAACCGTTGCGACGGCGGCAGGTTCCGCAGCCGGCGCAGGTGCGGGAGGCAGCCCCTCGCGGATGATGTCCAGCGATTCCACGTCCAGGAGCCGCCGGTTGCCGCCGTCGTCCTGGAGCCAGAACAACCCGGTTCCGGAAATCGTCTTGACCACGGTTCCGCGATGGTAGAGCCGGCCGTTGTGCCAGGCCTCGATGTGTTCGCCCTCGGTCAGCGGATGCGGTTCCTCATCGCTGCCCGGCAGCGTGCCGAAGGCCTGGGCCAAACTGGCTTGAGTCTTCAATGCTTGGAACAGGTCTGTATGTGCGATGCCCATGGTCGCTCCCCTCAGCTGGCTTCTTTGGCTATGGAGCCAGCCTCCCGCATCCGTGTTGCAGGCTCATTGCGGGGTGATGTTCTGCGTGTGAAGATGCGGGGTCAGGGGAGAACCGGAGTCGTAGCCGGCGGGTCAAAATCGATGGCAAAGGGAGCGCGAAGCGCGAAGGGGCCATCCGATAGTTCGTTGGCGGCCGCCGCAAGGACGTCCCGCTGGAAGGTCGGCACGGACAACAAGCCCTTCACGTAGGCTTCGACTTCCACTACCCCCAGCATCCCGCCGATGCTTACGTAGTGGAGCCATAACGACTCAGTACTGATGTGTCCTGCTGTCAGTACTTCCTGGAGCCCCCGACTCTGCTCTGGTTCGTTGCGGTCGAAGCCCATGTCCTGTGGCCTTTGGGTAGCCGGCTACCCGAGAATCGCTAGCTCCCGGGCATTTCTACCAGACTATCCCTTATGCCCCTCAAGGCCTATAGCTTCCGGCTGCGGATATGCCAACGACGGCGGACGCGTGACCGTGGGGCGTACGTCCGCCGTCGTGGGTGGCGGAGTTAGCCGTTGATGGGTGTTGGTGGTTGTTCGCCGCCCAGAACGGCGAGGGTGTTGGTGGCGGCGAGGACTGCCATGGCGGTGCGGGTTTCGACGGTTGCGGAGCCGAGGTGCGGGACGAGGGCTACGTTTTCCAACTCGAGGAGCCAGGGGTGGACCTTGGGTTCTTGTTCGAAGACGTCCAGTCCGGCGCCGGCGATCTGGTTTTCGCGCAGGGCCAGGGCGAGGGCGGCTTCGTCGATGATGGGTCCGCGGGCGGTGTTGACCAGGTAGGCGGTGTCCTTCATGGCAGCGAGTTGTTCGGCGCCGATCAGGTGATGGGTGTTCGGCCCGTAGGGGCAGTGGAGGGAAACGACGTCGGAGACCGCCAGGAGCTCGTCGAGTTCCACGCGGCGGGCGCCGAGTTCATCGGCGATCGCGGGGTCGATTTCGCTGCGGGATTGGTAGACGATCTCCATGCCGAAGGCCTTGGCGCGACGTGCGGTGGCGATACCGATGCCGCCCATGCCGACGATGCCGAGGGTTTTGCCTTGCAGGCTGGATCCGAGGAGGAAGAACATGCCCCATTTCCAGGGCTGTCCGGCGCGGATGAGCCGTTCGCCCTCGCCGAGCCTGCGGGTGGCCATGAGGATGAGCCCGAACGCGATGTCGGCGGTGGCTTCGGTGAGCACGCCGGGGGTGTTCGTGGCGATGATGCCGCGTTCTGTGCAGGCCGGGACGTCGATGTTGTCGTAGCCCACGGCGACGTTGGAGACGACCTTCAGCTGGGGCCCGGCGGCGTCGAGCAGTTCAGCATCGACGCGTTCGGTGAGGAGGCTGACGATCGCGTCGGCTCCGGCCACGCGGCGGAGGAGTTCCTCGCGGCTGATGGACCCTTCGCTTTCCCAGGCGATGACGTCGTGGTTGGCGCGGAGGTTTTCGAGGGCGGTTTCGGGGATGCGTCCCGTGACGACGACGCGGCTCATGCGTTCTCGATCCATTCACGCAGCCGGCCCAGGCCTTCTTCGATGGCGGGGGTTTCGATGCCGGAGTAGGCCAGGCGGATGTATTGGCGGTCTTCGCCGGGCAGGCGCCGGCCGAAGTGTTCACGGGTGCAGAAGGACACGCCGGTTTTGTAGAGGGCGTCGGAGGCGAAGTCGCCGACGGCGGTGTACCCGAGTTTCTGCATGGCCTCGGTGACATCCGGGAACAGGTAGAACGTGGATTGCGGAACAGCCACGCTCATGCCGGGGATGCTGTTGACGATCCCGCAGGCAGCATCGCGGCGGTCCTTGAGGATGTCCAGCATGTCCTGGACGGGTTCCTGGGGTCCGCGGAGCGCTTCGATGCCGGCCCACTGCACGTAGTGGGTGGTGCAGGATTCATCGTTGGTGTTCAGGGTGGACAGAACCTGCGCGATGTCGCGCGGGGCCACGGCACAGCCCAGGCGTGAACCGGTCATGGCGAACTTCTTGGAGAACGTGTAGAGCATCACGGTCCGTTCGGCCATGCCCGGGATGGAGGTGATCGAGGAGGAGACGCCTTCGTACCGGGTTTCGAAGTAGGCCTCGTCGGAGAGGACCCACAGGTCGTGCTCGATCGCGATCTGTGCGATTGCTTCGCGTTCGGCCGCAGTGGACTCGGCCGAGATGGGGTTCTGCAGATCGTTGTAGATGATCGCGGTGGTGTTCGGGGTGATCGAGGCCCGGACCTGGTCCAGGTCGATCGCGAAACCCTTGGACGTGGGCACGTAGCGGTAAGGCACGGCGGTGCCGCCAAGGTATTCGATCTGGGATTCGTAGATCGGGAAACCGGGGTTGGGGTAGAGGACTTCCTCGCCCGGGTTCATCACGGCCTGGAGGAACTTGGTGATCACGGGCTTGCCGCCGGTCATGACCACCACGTTCTCGGGAGAAAATTCGATGCCGCGGCGGGATCCGATGTCTTCGGCCAACGCTTCGCGCAGCTGGGGGATGCCGGGGCCGGGGCAGTAGCCGGTGTATCCATCGGCAATGGCCTTGTTCATCGCCTCAATAATGTGCGGGGCGGTGGGGATGTTGATGTCGCCAAGGTGGAAGGGGTAAACGAGGTTGCCCTTCGCCTTCCAAGCGGCGGCTGCCTGCGCAACGCTGAAAGCAGTTTCAGTGCCCAGGCGCTCAAGCCGGCGTGCGAGTTTCTGCATGTGCTGGTAACTCCTCATCGAGCTGATCAAAGCGGTAGCTTGAAGTACGCAACTAATATATTAGAGATGTATTAGCCTGTCTACGGTTTTCGGGAACCAACGCCGTTGTCCGGGACCTGGGTCCCCGACGCCGCTGAGCATCCGACCCCCGCCTGAGACATTCCGGAAATACAGCTGAAACCTCCGCTCCCTAGGCTGGCAATCAACGTCCGGATGATGCCGAAGCCAGAGGAAACCCATGCATCTTTTACCGCGTGAGCAGGAAAAGTTCATGATCGTGGTCGCCGCCGATCTCGCCCGGCGCAGGCAGGCCCGGGGGCTGAAGCTGAATTATCCGGAGGCAATCGCCATCATCAGCTACGAACTCGTCGAGGGCGCACGCGATGGCAGGACCGTGGCAGAACTCATGAGCTACGGAACCACCCTGCTCGGCCGCGAAGACGTGATGGAAGGCGTGCCGGAGATGATCCACGACGTCCAGGTGGAGGCCACGTTCCCCGACGGAACCAAGCTCGTCACCGTCCACAACCCCATCCGTTAGGAGGCTGCCATGATTCCCGGAGAGTACCGGCTTCAGGAGGGTGTGGTCGTGTGCAACAGCGGACGCGAGTCGATCGCCGTCGACGTCGTGAACCGCGGCGACCGCCCGGTCCAGGTTGGCTCGCACTATCACTTCGCCGAAGCCAACAGCGCCCTTGAGTTCGATCGCGAGGCCGCCTACGGCCGTCGCCTCGACATCCCGGCGGGCACCGCTGCGCGGTTCGAGCCGGGGGACCGGAAGACGGTCCGGTTGATCCTCCTTGCAGGCAAGCGGCAGGTCTTCGGACTCAGCAACGCCGTGAATGGAAGGCTCGACGGCGGCACTCCGGCACCGGCCGACGTCGCCGGGGAGGCTGCCCAGTGAGCTTCGAGATTCCTCGCCGGCAATACGCAGAGTTGTACGGCCCCACCACCGGCGACGCGATCCGCTTGGCTGACACGGAGCTGTTCCTGGAAATCGAGAAAGATTTCACGGCCTACGGCGAAGAAGTGGTCTTCGGCGGCGGCAAGGTGATCCGCGACGGCATGGGCCAAAACGGGCAGCTGACCCGCTCGGAAGACATCCCGGACACCGTCATCACCAACGTGGTCGTTGTGGACTACAGCGGCATCTACAAAGCTGATGTGGCCCTTAAAGACGGCCACATCTTCAGAATCGGCAAGGCCGGTAATCCGCAGATTACCCACGGCGTGGACATTGTGATTGGATCAAGCACGGAGATCATCGCCGGGGAACGGAAGATCCTCACTGCAGGAGGCATCGATACCCACATCCACTTCATCTCTCCGGAACAGGTGCCCGCAGCACTCTGCAACGGCATCACTACTATGGTGGGCGGTGGAACCGGCCCGGCCGAGGGCACCAAGGCGACCACCGTTACGCCCGGGGCATGGCACATCTCACGCATGCTCCAAGCGGCTGAAGGCCTCCCCGTCAACATCGGCTTGTTCGGCAAGGGCCACGCATCCGCCGTCGAGCCCCTCGCGGAGCAGATCCGCGCCGGTGCCGTCGGACTGAAAGTCCATGAAGACTGGGGCTCAACCACCTCCTCGATTGACATGTCCCTGCGCGTCGCCGACGAATTCGACGTCCAGGTTGCCATTCACACCGACACGCTCAATGAGTGCGGCTTTGTGGAGGACACCATCCGGGCGATCGATGGCCGGGTCATCCACACCTTCCACACCGAAGGCGCCGGCGGCGGGCATGCGCCGGACATCATCAAGATCGCCGGGATGCCGAACGTGCTTCCAGCCTCCACCAACCCGACTCTTCCGTACACGCGGAACACGCTGGAAGAGCACCTGGACATGCTGATGGTGTGCCATCACCTCAACCCTGACATTCCGGAAGATGTGGCGTTCGCGGACTCCCGCATCCGTGCTGAAACCATCGCCGCAGAGGATGTCCTGCACGATCTTGGCATCTTCTCCATCACCTCGTCCGATTCCCAGGCCATGGGACGCGTCGGCGAAGTGGTGACCCGTACGTGGCAAGTAGCCGATGCCATGAAGAGGCAGCGTGGTGTGCTGCGGGACCCGTCCGGCGCCGCCCACGGATCCCCGGACAACGATAACTTCCGGATCAAAAGGTACGTTGCCAAATACACCATCAACCCTGCCATCGCACAGGGCATGGCGGACGTGGTCGGCTCGGTGGAAGCCGGTAAGTTTGCCGACCTGGTGCTGTGGGATCCGGCCTTCTTCGGGGTAAAGCCCGAACTGGTGATCAAGGGAGGCCAGATTGCCTATGCGCTCATGGGCGACTCCAATGCTTCCATCCCCACGCCCCAGCCGCGCACCATGCGCCCCATGTTCGCGGCCTATGGAAAAGCACTTCGGCAGACGTCCATCACGTTCCTGTCCAAAGCCGCGATCCAAGCCGGTGTTCCGGAAGAACTGGGACTCGAGCGGATCATCAAACCCGTATCCGGTATCCGCACGCTGAGCAAAGCGGACCTGAAATTCAACGGCGAAACTCCGGACATCTCCGTCGACCCCGAAACCTATACCGTCACCGTTGACGGCCAGGAAATCACCTCCGAACCCTCCGACGTGCTGCCCATGGCCCAGCGGTACTTCCTCTTCTAGGACTCACATGATCATTGAAGAAATCCTTGGCAACCTCCACGAGCTGCCCCGGGACGCTTACGCGGGCCGCCACCAAGAGCGGGTGGTCCTTCCCGGTTCGTTGCTGGTGAAACGCATCCAACGCGTCACCACCGACCACGGCAAGGAGCTGGGAATCCGGCTCCCCTCCGGCTCCGGCCACCTTCGCGACGGCGACATCCTCGCTGCAGACGAGGCCAACCTGATTGTCGTCTCCGTGCTTCCCACCGACGTCCTGGTGATCGCCCCCGGGACCATCCATGAAATGGGCGTCGTGGCGCACTCCCTCGGCAACAGGCACCTGCAGGCACAGTTCTTCGATGCCGCCTCCGAATATCAAGCCGACGTCATGGTGTGCCAGTATGACCACACGGTGGAGGACTACCTCAAGCATGTGGGCGTGCCCTATCAGAGGCAGGAACGGGTGATGCCGGTGCCATTCCGCCATGCCGAACACACGCACTGACTACCAGCTGGCTCTCCAGCAACTCACCGATTCCGCCTTGCCCACAGGTGCGTTCGCACACTCCCTGGGTTTTGAGGGGTACATCGAACGCGGGGTAGTGCGCGATCACCGTACCTTCAGCATCTGGCTCCATGCCTACCTGGCCCAGCAGCTCACCTACTCCGACGGGCTCGCCATCCGGTTCCTGTACGAGGGCGCCGGCCTTGAGGACTTGGACGGCAGGCTCTCCGCCTGCCTCCTGGCCCGGGAAGTCCGGGAGGCCTCGCTGAAGATGGGTGGCCGGCTATTGGATATCGGGGCGGAGGTGTTTCCGTCCGCTGAACTTTCCGGGTACCGCAACCAGGTGCGGGAGGGCGCAGCGGCGGGGCATCAACCCCTGGCATTCGCCGTCGTCGCGCGTTCACTGGGGGTTCCCCTTCCGGAAGCGCTCGCCGCCTACTTCTTCGCCGCCATCACCTCCCTGACGCAAAACGCCGTCCGCGCGGTTCCGCTCGGCCAGAACGCCGGGCAGCGCGTCCTCCGAAACGCGCACGACGCCGTTGCTGCCGCCGTCCAGGATGTAGCACGGCTGTGCTGGGACGACTTTGGGGCGGTTGCCCCGGGCCTGGAAATTTCACAAATGCGGCACGAGCGGCAGCGTGCCCGCATGTTCATGAGCTAAACCAAGGAGGACACATGACAGAGCCCATCATCATCGGAGTCGGCGGACCCGTCGGAGCAGGAAAGACCCAGCTCGTGGAACGCATCACCCGCCACATGAGCGGTGACATCTCCATGGCCGCCATCACCAACGACATCTACACCATCGAAGACGCCAAGATCCTGGCCGCCAACGGGGTCCTGCCCGAAGACCGCATCATCGGCGTCGAAACCGGAGGATGCCCGCACACCGCCATCCGCGAAGACACCTCCATGAACACAGCCGCCATCGAGGAGCTCAAAGCCCGGCATCCTGACCTGCAGGTGATCTTCGTGGAATCCGGCGGCGACAACCTCTCCGCCACATTCAGCCCGGAACTCGTGGACTTCTCCATCTACATCATCGACGTGGCCCAAGGCGAGAAGATCCCCAGGAAAGCCGGCCAGGGCATGATCAAGTCCGACCTCTTTGTCATCAACAAGACGGATTTGGCGCCGCACGTCGGGGCGAACCTGGCTGTCATGGAGCGGGATTCGAAGGAGTTCCGCGGGAACAAGCCCTTCTGCTTCACCAACCTCAAAACCGACCACGGGCTTGAAGGAGTCCTTGGCTGGATCAAACGGCACGTCCTGATGCTCGACTTGGCGTCGTGAGTAGCGCTGTCGCGGCTCCGGCGGCTTTCCCGGATCGCCCCGTGCGGGGGCGGTTGGAGCTTGGCATCACTATGTGGGCCGGCAGGTCCGTTGCCTCGCATCAATTCCATGAGGGCGCATTGAGGGTGTTGCGACCGCACTATCTGGATGGGAGCGGCCAGGTTTGCTATGTCGTGGTCAATCCTGGCGGGGCCTATTTGGGCGCCGATCTGTTCGTCATCGACGTGGAGGTCGGGGACGGGGCGGAGTTGTTGTTGACCACGCAATCGGCCACCAAGATTTACCGGACGCCGCGGTCATGGGCCGAGCAGCGCATGACCATACGCCTGGGGGAGGGGGCCAGGTTGGAGCTGGTTCCCGACCAGCTCATCGCCTACAGGGAGGCCCGCTACAGGCAGGTTTCGCACGCCAGTCTCCACCCGTCGTCGAGCCTTGTCATGGCGGAAGTCATCACTCCCGGGTGGTCGCCGGACGGAGCGTCGTTCGCGTTCCGGGAGCTGGGGCTTCGGAATCAGATCCACGTGGAGACGGAAGGCGGTTCCCGGCTCCTGGTCCTTGACAACCTCGTGATCCGGCCGCCATTGGACGATGTGACAGGCGTGGGCTTCATGGAGGGATTCAGCCATGTGGGCTCCCTCGTGGTGGTGGACCCGCGGGTGGACCAAGCGCTCACGGATGAGTTGGACCGAATTACCCGTGACTACGGTGCGCATTCGGGTGTTTCATTGACCCAGAGCGTGGGCGGGACGTGCGGGCTTGTCCTGCGTTCGCTGTCGAACAGCACCGGGGAACTCAACGGCCTGCTCGACGCCTGTATCGGATTCCTCAGGGGACGCTGGTACGGGCAAGAACCCTTGAATTTAAGGAAGTACTGATGACGACGCTCACCGGGTTTGCTGCCCTGTACCGGGACCGTGAAACGCTGTCCCTGGGCACCCGGCTCTTTTTCACCTTCGGTGCGGTGGCCGCCTTGCATCTTGCCGCCGTCGTACTTCTGCTGGTGGGGACCACCGGCGGCGCCGAACCTCTGGCGCTTGGCCTGGTGGTCACGGTGTACGTTGCGGGCATCAAACACAGCTACGACTGGGACCACATTGCTGCGATCGACAACTCCACGCGGAAGTTTGTTGCACAACGCAAAGACCCGGTGAGCGTCGGATTCGCCTTTAGCCTGGGGCACAGTTCGGTGGTGGTATTGGCCGGGATGCTGGTGGTCCTGGGCGTTACGGTGATCGGACAGTTCATGGAGGATGGCACCGCCGGGAACAAGATCCTTGGATTGATCGGAAGCGGCGTTGCTGGGCTGTTCCTGCTGATCATGGGGTTGTTCAACGGCTCGGCGTTCATCCGTGCAGCGCAGGTGTACCGGGAGGTCCGAGCAGGCGGCGAGGTCCAATCCGAGGATCTGGAGACGAAAGGTTTCGTTGCGAGGCTGCTCGCCAAGCCGCTAGCAAGGGTGGAAAGGCCGCGGAACATCTACGTCATTGGCTTCCTCTTCGGCTTGGGGTTCGACACCGCCACGACCATCGGGCTCCTGGTCATCACCACCACAGCCTCGCTGGCCGGAGTCTCACCCCTTGCACTCATGGCGCTGCCCCTCGCGTTCACTGCAGCCATGACCCTCTGCGACTCAGCCAACGGCGTGGTCATGATGAAGATGTACGCGTCGGCCATTCACGATCCCCAACGGAAGCTCGGGTTCAACGCCGTCATCACCGGCATTTCGGCGGTCTCGGCGTTGTTCATCTCCGTCATCACTTTGGGCGGGTTCCTGAACGAGGCGTTTGACTTGGAAGATCCCATAACCACCTGGCTCGTCGGGATGGACCTCGGTGACGCCGGACTGATCCTGGTTGGGCTCTTCGTGGTGGCGTGGGGATTTTCCGCATGGCGCGGCAAGAATAAACCAAATATTTCCGGCCACCTGTAACCCCCGCGGTTGAGCCGGAAACTATACGGGTATCCTGCAGGTTCCGGGCTCTACAATCAGGGGGAAATCGTGCTTTCCGAGCGCGAACTGGCGTTTATCGCCATTCACAAAGACAGCTATCCAGCGGTTTTTAGGTTTGTTGGCCGACGCGTCGAGTCGGCCGAAGCGGCAGAAGAAATAGCCGCCGATGTCTTCCGGGTGGTCTGGCAGAAATGGGCCGACGATTCACATCCGGAGTTGCCCTATTTGCTGAGCATCGCCCGCAATCTGGTGGGTAACGCTTACCGCAGCCGGGACCGCCAGCGGGCGCTCCAGGAGAAGCTGCGTACGACGGCGGTGGAGCGTGTCGGAAACGACTCCGGCAACGTTGCGGTACAGGATGCAATGTCCCGCCTCCGCGACAAGGAACGCGACATCCTCCAGTTGGCGTACTGGGACGGGCTCGGCCCCGCCGAAATCGCCCAAGTGCTCCAGTGCAGCGAATCCGCAGCCAAGGTCCGGCTCCACCGTGCACGCACAGCATTCCGGAAACAACTGCCTGCAGGTTCCGCATCCGCTACAGAAAAGTTGGGGGTCTGAACATCATGGATCCGATCAAGAACCAGATAGCCGCAATCGACCCGTTCGAACCCGGGACGGAACCAAGCGGTGAAGAAGCCCTCCACAGGATGCTTTCCGGCTCCACCGTCTACAGCGACACCAACCCGCTGCGGAACGTTTCTTCGCTCGAGGACAAACGACGCCGGAAAGCCCGGATTGCCGGCGGCCTGCTTTTGGGTGCAGCTGCCGTCACCGCCGGAGTCCTGGTGGCATCGAACTTTGGCACGGTAAGCCCGGCACCCGCGCCGGCAATATCGTCCGAGGCTGCAGCGCCGACACCGAGCACTTCAGCCACGCCATCACCCAGCGCTACCGCAACGCCTTCGGCCACCCCGACGGCGGTACCCACCCAATCGGCAACCCCCACCGCTCCCGCTGTGGCCACGACAGCACCGGTGACGCCCCCGGTCCAAGCACCCACGCTCAAGACTTTCACCTTCCCGGACGGCCACTTGTCCTTCGAATACCCGGCTGACTGGACTATCCGAACCGAACAGGGGCCATACGCTGCGCCGGAGGACCAAGCGAACTCAGTCATTGCCCGTGTCTCCGACGGTGCAGGATCCGAAGTTGCCCGGGTGTTCAACGGAAACTACGGCGATGGCACAGCGGGTCCAGTGGAGAGGACGATTCTGGACCGCGCCGTGGTTGCGGGAGTCAGGGACAACTCCGGTGAGAAGGTCGAATTTGGTTTCTCCTCGACTCAGTCCCGATACGTTCCCTACGACGGGCCGGCCTACGAGGGAATGCCAACCGCGCCAACGGCCCCGGTAAACGATCCGCCTGTTTACATCATGGATGTCAGGATCTCCTCGGAGTTGCAGGCGGGAGCTACGACCTCGGGAACCAATCAGGTGAGGGTGCCGAATGGGATCATGAGCGCCTACGTAGTGTTCGATTCCACCAAGCAGCCAACCTTCGCCACCCCCGCCGCCGCAAAGGCATGGATAGGAACCCAGCAGTACGCCCGGCTCAAGGCCATGCTGCTTAGTTTGAGCTACAAGTAAAAACCCTATGGGCAATTGCACGCCGTCACTAAAGAAGGTTGTGCAGTTGCCCATAACAAACGTCCCCTAAGTTTCATAGGCTGGAGGAGATCTGCTTCACATAGGCAGAGCCAGACCTACCCAAGGACGAGTTTCAACGATGAAGAGCATCGCCCTCCTGCGCGAACGAGCCACCCGCGTCATGCCTACCGGTTCCCACTGCCCGGCTTCTGGTTTGTGGAGCCCGGACTCCGATCCGGAAACGGTGCACGTCTTTACTGAGGGCCACGTCCTCCCGGCCCACAACGGCGTACCCACTGTGTGGCGTCGTCGCCCGGCAGCGTCATGACGGCGAGCCTTCTCAACCGGCCTGAAGGCTACCGGCATGTTCCGGCGTCGGAGTGGACCGGTCTCCAGTCCGGCGACCGCGTGTGGATCTATGACGTCGCGTGGGGTGTGGGTACCGGGCGCGTGGACGATGTTTCCCAGCACCAGGAACTCCTGTGGGTGATCCTCGAGCCGGGCGGCCGAAGGCTCATCTGCGGCACGGACGACGTCGAAGTCTGGGCTGCCTAAGACCAACACCGAGATGGCATTTGGTGCCAATGTTTGAGCGGAGCATTGGCACCTAATGTCATCTCGGCGTCTTTAAGAGGCAGGCACCAGCACGCTCGGCGAGCCGGTTTCCACGCGGCTGACAGGGCCGTCGGGCAGGCCGGAGGCGGGGTCCAGCTTGTAGCTCACGACGTCGTTGGACCCCTCGTGCGCTACCAGCAGCCAGCCGTCGCGAACCAAGTGGTGACGTGGCCAGTCGCCACCGGTGGAAACGTCCGCCAGGGGTTCGAGGCTGGTTCCTTCGGCGCTCACCTTCAGGATGCACATCCGGTTGGAACCGCGAACCCCCACGTAGGCGAAGCGCCCGTCCGGTGAGAGCGCGATTTCAGCCGCGGCATCGCCGTCGAACGGCTTGTTCACGCTCACGGGAACCATGGCCGTGAGCTCGAAGACGCCTTGCGGTTCGGAGCGGATGGCGGCCACCTCTAGGGAGTATTCCGTGTCCACGAATACTGTCCCGCTGGAATGCCGGACCATGTGCCGGGGTCCGCTGCCTTTGGGGAGGACCACGTGGTGGTCCGCCTGCAGGCCACTGCCGGGCTGGTAGGTCCAGACGCGAACCAAGTCGTTCCCCAGGTCCGCCGTCAGGATCCGGCCGTCGGGGAGCATCAGGCTGGAATGCGCACGGCTTGGCCGCGGCTGGTCGGTGGGTCCGTTGTGGTGAGGGTCGACGGCGGCTTCCGCGCTGAAGCGCGAGGTGATGGCGCCGTCGTCGTCCAGTTCAAAGAGAATGACCTGCCCATCGCCCCAACAGGTGGCGATGATGAAGCGGCCCTGCGGGTCTGCTGCCACGTGGCACGTGGCCTCACCCGTGGGCCAGGGCTTGCCGAAGGGTTCCAGTTCGGCCACTGTGGTGCGGCGGTAGGCCTGCACCGTGCCGGCCTCCTCGGCTACCGCATAAAGGATGGGCAGTGTGGGGTGCGGTGCCAGGAATGAGGGCGAATCGGCGGAGACGGCCAGGCCCAGGGAGGTGAGGTTTCCCTGCCCGTCGATGGAGATGGCGCCGATGCCTTCGCCCTTGGCGTTGCGGTCTGCCGTGTAGGATCCGGTCCAGATCATTGATTCCACGCTCAGTTCCTCCCCTAGTGTCCTTGGACGTCGGAATCGACTCCCGCGTCTGGCCCGGCGTCGAGGGTTTGCAGGCGGTCCAGGTCCTCTCTGTCCAGTTCGAAATCGAAGACGTCGAGGTTCTCCTGCATGCGCTTCGGGTTGGCCGTCTTGGGGATGGCAACCAGGCCCTGCTGGACGTGCCAGCGAAGTACCACCTGGCCGGGGGTCTTTCCGTGCTTTTCGGCGAGACTGGCCAAAATAGGGGCGTTCAGGAGATCGCTTCTTGCGCCGAGCGGGCTGTACGACTCCGTGACGATGCCGTTGCGTTCGTTGAAGGCGCGGGCGGCTGTCCGCGGAATGGCCGGGCTGATCTGGATCTGGTTGACGGCGGGAACCACGTCCGTCTCCGCAAAGAGCCGGTCCAGGTGGGCGGGCTTGAAGTTGGAAACTCCAATGGAACGGACCTTGCCCGATGCCTGCAGTTCTTCGAACGTCTTCCAGGTGGAAACGAACTCATCGCGCCGGGGGAGCGGCCAGTGGATGAGCAGCAGGTCCACGTACTCAAGGCCAAGACGCTTCAAGGAGCCGTCCAGGCCGGCGACGGCCTTGCCGGAGCCTTGGAACTCACCGTCGAGCTTGGTGGTGATGAACAGTTCGCTGCGGTCCACCCCGCTGTTCCGGATTCCTTCGCCCACCCCGGCCTCGTTGCCGTACTTCACCGCGGTGTCGATGTGCCGGTAGCCGAGCGACACGGCTTCCTCAACGGCCTTCGCAACCTGGGTGTCATCCAGCGGCCACGTGCCAAGGCCCAGTTGCGGGATCTTGTATCCGTCATTGAGTTCTATGAGCGGGGCTGACGCCATGGGCACGATCTCCTTTGCTGAACGAAAAAGACAGATTCCTTGCTTTTCTACGCCGCGGACGTGGTGCTTGGCAACAGTGTCCGCCGCGACCAGTCGTAGAGCTGGTCAGTCAACTCCATGTAGTCATCCTACACCACCTGCAGTTCAGGATGCCGGTCGTGCCACTCCACGATTTCCCGGGCACCATCGGCAAAAGGAATAGTGGCAGTGAAATCCGGTACAAGGGCTTTGATCTTTGAGTTGTCGAACACAACCGAGTGGGAACGATCGCCCAGCAGGTTGGGACCCAGTTCCGCGCTGTGGGCCGCAATGGTCTCCGAGGACACGTGGAACAACTCCGGCTCCGCAACACCCGCGGCCCTGGCGAAAAGCCCATAGATCTGGTTCCACGGCAGGAACTCATCCGAGGTGATGGTGTAGCTCTCGCCGATTGCCTGCGGACGCCCGAGGAGCCCGACGAATGCCTTGGCAAAGTCGCGGCTGTGCGTCAGCGTCCATAGCGACGTTCCATCGCCGTGGACCAGCACAGGCAGTCCTGCACGCATCCGGTGGATGTCCGTCCAACCACCCACCATCGCGATCTTGGTGCGATCGTAAGTATGGGACGGGCGCACCACCGTCACGGGGAAATCCTGTTCACGGTACGCCTCCCACAGGAGTTCCTCACAGGCGATCTTGTCCCGCGAGTACTGCCAGAACGGATTCTTCAGGGGCGTGGATTCCCTGATGGGCAGGGTGGTAGGCGGCTTTTGGTAAGCCGACGCTGAACTGATGAACACATACTGGCCCGTGCGTCCACGGAACAACTCCATTGCAGTCCGGGCCTGGTCCGGAGTGTAGGAGATAAAGTCCGCGACGGCGTCGAACTCCCTGCCGCCAAGTACCTCACGCACCGCTGCCGGTTCCCGGATGTCCGCATGCAACACTTCGGCGCCGTCCGGGACCGGCCGCCCGGCTGACCGTCCCCGATTAAGGATGGTCAGCCGGTGGCCCAGCGCCACGGCGCGTTCAGCCGCCGAGGTGCTGATGACGCCGGTCCCGCCGATGAACAGGATGTTCCGCGGCGAGACGGTGTCCGCTGCTTTTCCAAGGATGCCTGTGTGAAGGTCGGTCACCAGGCGTAATCCTCGGGAGCGGGGCGATGGCCCGGGAAGATGTCATCCAGCCGCTTGAGGGCGTCGTCACTGAGAGTGACGTCCAGGGCGCGGATGGCGGAGTCCAGCTGCTCCTGGGTGCGGGGACCCACAATCGGTGCCGTCACCGCGGGCTGGTGCAGCAGCCAGGCGAGAGCCACGTCGCCGGGTGCATGGCCCAGTTCGTCAGCAAAGTCCTCGTACTGGCGGATCTGGTCTTCGTGCTGGCGCAGGGTCTCCAAGGCGCGTCCTTCGGTGCGTCGGACGCCCTCTTCTTCCTTTTTGAGCACGCCTCCCAGCAGGCCGCCCTGCAGGGGAGACCACGGGATCAGGCCCAGGCCGTACTGCTGCGCTGCCGGAATCACTTCGAGTTCCAGCTCGCGGCGGAACAGGTTGTAGATGGACTGCTCGCTCACCAAGCCCGTGTAGTTCCGCCGGTGTGCTGCCTCCTGGGCCTGGGCGATGTGCCACCCGGCAAAGTTGCTGCTGCCCGAGTAAAGGATCTTGCCCTGCTGGACGGCCACCTCGATGGCCTGCCAGATCTCGTCCCACGGAGTGTCCCGGTCGATGTGGTGAAACTGGTAGATGTCGATGTAATCCGTCTGCAGCCGCTTCAGGCTGGCATCCAAGGCGCGCCGGATGTTCAGGGCGGACAACTTGGACTCATTCGGGCGGTCCGTCATGGTGCCGTAGAGCTTGGTGGCGATCACCGTGCGTTCCCGGCGCTCGCCGCCCTTGGCGAACCAGCGGCCGATGATTTCCTCGGTCCAGCCGCGATGTTCCGTGCCGCCGTAGACGTTGGCGGTATCGAAGAAATTGATCCCGGAATCCAGCGCGGAGTCCATGATCGAATGGGACGTCTCTTCCTCGGTCTTAGGGCCGAAGTTCATGGTGCCCAGGCAGAGGCGGGAGACTTTCAGGCCGGAGCGGCCAAGATGCGTGTACTGCATGCTGTTGTCCTTTGTTAGTGCCGGGCTTACATCTGGGTGAAGGAGGCGACGGCGGGATCGGAACCGATGCGCGCGCCCGCCTCAAGGGCGGTGATGGCCGCAAGTTCGGACTCGGTAAGGCTCAGGTCCGCAGCGCCGAAGTTCTCGCGCATGCGGCTGGAGTCCGCGGACTTGGGGATCACGATGGTTCCCTGGGCCAGGTGCCAGGCGAGGATCACCTGGGCGGGAGTGGTTCCGTGTGCCGCTGCGACGAGCGCCACCTGCTCGGCGTTGAGGTCCTTGCCCTGGCCGAGCGGGCTGTAAGCCTCGACGGCGATGGTGAGGTCGCGGCATTTGGCGGCCAGGTCGGCCTGTTGGTAGGTGGGGTGCAGTTCGATCTGGTTGACGGCCGGCACTACCTCGGACTCGCGCAGGAGGGTGTCCACGTGGTCGGCGAGGAAGTTGGAGATACCGATCGCGCGGATCTGCTTGTCATGGTAGAGCTTCTCCATTTCCTTCCATGCCTTGGTGTACAGCCCTTGGGACGGGACGGGCCAATGGATCAGGTAGAGGTCCAGGAAGTCCAGGCCCAACGCGTCGCGGCTGCGTTGGAAAGCGTCGTAGGCCTCGCCCTGCTCGCCGTTGCGCAGCTTGGTGGTGATGAAGACCTCGTCCCGGGAAAGTCCGGAAGCTGCAATTGCGGCGCCAACGCCGGCTTCATTGCGGTAAGCCGCGGCGGTGTCGATATGACGGTAACCGGCCTCGAGGGCGTCTTCCACTACCTTCCGGGTCTCTTCCGGAGGCACTTGGAAGACACCGAATCCAAGCTGCGGAATGGTGACGCCGTTGTTCAATGTCAACTCTGGCATGAGGGTCTCCTTCGAAAGTGGTGTGCGTTGTCGGATCTCCGGAAAACGTTTTCGGAGGCTCTGCTTTGAGCCTATTCAGTTTTGGCCACTACGTCAGCAGAAGTGCGTGATCCTGTTTTTCCTAGGTCTGCCAGTCCTACCCAAAGAGGTGGTGGCGCCGGCTGTTGCACCGGCAGAATGGATGGATGGGTCAAAGCGCTGAGTTCGGAAAGTTCCTCAAGGTCATGCGTGCGCGCCTTTCCCCGGAAGACGCCGGCACGCTCGGTTCAACCGGCTCCCGCCGGGTCCCGGGGCTTCGCCGGGAGGAAGTGGCCAGGCTGTCCGGAGTAAGCACCGACTACTACACCCGCCTGGAGCAGGGGCGGAACATCCATCCGTCCAAGGCGGTGCTGGACTCCGTGGCGAGGGCACTCCGCCTGGATGCGGGGGAGCGGGCCCACATGATGGACCTTCTTGCGCACTGCGCCAACTCGGCCGCGGGGCCGGGGCCGGTTCAGAAAGTGCGTCCGGCCGTGCGGCAGTTGCTGGACGCAGTGGGCGACGTGCCGGCGATGGTCCTTGGACGCAGGACTGACGTCCTGGCCGCCAACCGCATGGCCAACCTGCTGTTTACCGACTTCACCTCCTTGCCCGCCGCGGAAAGGAACCTGACCCGTTGGCTCATCCTGGATGCCAGCGCAGAAACGCTGTTCCGGGACTGGAAGACCGTTGCCGCCGAGGCCGTTGGAGCGCTGCGCATGGATGTGGGCCGCCACCCGAACGATCCCCAAACCAACCAGCTGGTAGGCGAACTCGCCGTTCACAGCGAGCAATTCCGCCAATGGTGGGCCGGGCACAGGGTAGCTTCGCGGTCCGCCGGAACAGTCCGATTGCACCATGCCGTGGTGGGCGACCTTGAACTGAACTTCGAAACCCTGAGTCTCCCGGACGACGCCGACCAGCACCTGCGGGTCTATTCCGCAAAGGCCGGTTCGCCGTCGTCGGACGCTTTGACGCTGCTGAGCAGCTTCGGCGAGTCGGACACGGTTACTGAGGTTCCAGAACCCGCCCGCCGAGATGACAGTTAATGCCAATGTTCGCGGTGATTATTGGCATTAACTGTCAATTCGGCGAGCGGTTGGCCGTGGCTGGCGCCTAGCGCTCCAGGCGGAAGCCAAGCTTGATGGTGACCTGCCAATCGGCAACCGCACCATCCTCGAGGTGGCCGCGGATTTCCTTGACCTCGAACCAATCAAGGTTGCGCAAGGTCTGCGACGCTGTGCCGATGGCGTTCTTGATGGCGTCGTCGACGCCCTCGGTGGAAGTTCCTACAATCTCGGAAACGCTGTATGTGTGGTCAGCCATGGTGCTCCTCATCATCGTGTTACGAATCCTGGAAATCGGGCCTGCGCGCAGGCCGTCCATGCAGACTAGCCCACGGAAGTTCGTGCGGCCAGAGCTAGTTTTCGCGCCAATCGTTGCTGGTGATGTGCGAACCCGCTTGTGGTCCCATTTGCAGCATCCCGCCGTCCACGGGCCAGGAGGCGCCATTGACGTAGCTGGATTCGGGGGACGCCAGGAAAGCTACGACGGCGGCAATCTCGCGTGCGTCGCCGGGGCGGCCCACGGGTACTCCGGGACGTTCTTCCCGGTGCGGGTCCTCGTCCGTTTGGCCCGTCATGGGGGTGGCGATCTCACCGGGTGCCACGTTGTTGGCCGTGATGCCGTACTGCGCCAGCTCCAGTGCCATGGTCTTGATGAGGCCACCGAGTCCATGCTTTGAAGCGTCGTACGCTGATGCGCCTACCCGCGGCTGGAACTCGTGCACGCTGGTGATCGCGATGATGCGCCCGCCGCGGCCTGCGTCCACCATGCGCTTGGCTGCCGCCTGCATGGCTACGAAAGCACCGTTGAGATTGGTGTCCAACGTCTGCATCCACGTCTCAAAGTCCAGCTCCAGGAACTTGGTTCCGTCTCCGGTTCCTGAGTTGTTGACGAACACATCCACGCCGCCAAGTTCGTCGGCCAGCCGATCGATCGTCGCCGCCGTCTCCTGAATCCTGGTGGTATCCAGCTGCTGCACTACTGCCTTGCGGCCCAGGCCCCTGACTTCTTCGGCCGTCTCCTGGGCGCCCTGCTCATCCGAGTGCCATGTGATTCCCACGTCCATGCCTGCTTTGGCCAGCGCGACCGCCGCGGCGCGGCCAATGCCGGAATCCGAACCCGTGACGATCGCCGTCGTCGGGTTGAAAGCTTGCTGTGCCATGATCCTGCCTTTCGGTTGTGATCGAGCCGATACCGTATCCCTACCCGTTGGGACACGGCCGTAAACAAGGAGCAGCGGCAACTGGTGATCGCGTGTAAATTTCTTTGAAGTACCACCGGACCACCACCCATGAATCCATCAATGAGGAGAACTCATGTCAGAAGTGATCGTCGTCGGCGTTGACGCCAGCGAAACGGCCAAGCGGGCAGCCGTGGCGGCAGCCAAGATGGCCAAAGCACTCGGCGCGGAACTGCACGTCATCAGCGGCTTTTCTGATGACCGGATCGAAGAGTTCGGCAGTGGCAGCGATCGCATTACGGTCTCCTCGGCGGACTCCGCCGAGTACGTTGCGCGCAAGGTGGCCGAGGAACTGGACATCCCGGACAACAGCGTGAAGTACTACGCTGCCCGCGGTACGCCGGCCAACGCCCTCATCAATTACGCCGAGTCCAACAAGGCATCCCTGATCGTTGTGGGCAACAAGCGCATGAAGGGCCTTGGCCGCGTGCTGGGCAGCATCGCCAACAGCGTGGCCCACGGCGCCCCGTGCGATGTCTACATCGTGAACACGGAAGTGGACGCCTAAGACCCAAGTAGCTGGCAGCAGGGGTTGTTCTGAGGGCTCAGAACAACCCCTGCTGCCAGTCAGATGGGCTACCGCTCTTCCACGGGACCACTTTCCACCAGCGCGTAGACGCGGCTGGGGCTGCCTGTGCCGCCGACGATCGGCAGGGGAGCAACAACCAGGGTGGCGCCCGTAACCGGCAGCCGGTCCACGTTCCGGAGCGAGGTCACGCCGTACTTGTCCGCACCCAGGAGGAAGGAGTGGACGGGGAACATCGGGTCCAGGGAGCCCGCCTGGCCGGCGTCGATCCCCACGGTTTCAACGCCGAAGCCGCTGATGGAGGCGTTGCTGGCAAGCCATTTGGCACCTGCCGCAGAGACCCCGGGAGTGTGCGGGCCGGCGTCGTCCGCGTTCACGAAAGCCGCAGCATCGGCGCCCCGGGCTGCCCAGCCGGTCCGGAAGATCACCCAGCAGTTCTCCGGGAAAGGGCCATGCTCTTCCTGCCACTGCTCAAAATGTTCCGGTTCCAGGAGGAAGTCCGGGTCTGCGGAGGCTTCCGCAGTCTTGTCGAGCACGACCAGCGGACCCACCAGGCGGTGCGGTTCGATCTTGTCCACGGACTTGCCGTCCTTGCCCGTGATCCAGTGGACCGGAGCATCCAAGTGCGTTCCGGCGTGCTCGCCCACCGTGACGTCGTTCCACGCCCACGCCGGGCCGGCGTCGTCGAAGTTGCTGACCGGAGAGACCGACAACCCAACCGTGTTCGCAAAAGGCTGCGGCAGGTTCAGGATGGGGGTTTCGGGGCTGAGCGGGGTAGTGAGGTCGATGACTTTCACCGAGCCGTTGGAAAGGGCTGCAGTGAGCCCGGCCAGAACAGACATTGTTCTCCTATCGCTGGTTTCGCTTGAAAGGGTTGGATTTCCTGGTTGTCAGACGCTGTGCCACGAGGTGGCCTGAACCGCCGGAGAGGCCCGGGCCGGGGTGGGTGGAAGCCCCGATGTGCCAAAGTCCTTTGACGGTCGTGTGGTGCCCGGCAGCTTGTGGAAACGGCCGCCAGAGCAGGTTCTGGAAGAGCTCGGCCGAGCCCCCGTACGGGTCACCGCCAACAGCGTTCGGGTTGATTGCGGCAAGGTCCGTGGGGGCGATGATGTCCGAGGCCAGAACGGTAGCCTGCGTTCCCGGCGCGAACTGCTCAAGCCGCTCAAGGACACGGTGCAGGTAGGCCTGCTTCAGCTTCTCCGACCAACCCTCGGCCACGGACAGCTCACCCGCAGCGTCCCCTACCGGCTCGAACGGAACCTCCTGGAGCTGCAGCCACAGCGTCGCTTTGCCTTCCGGTGCCCTGGAGGGATCCAGGACGCACTGCTGTCCCACCACGATGGTTGGTTCCACCGGCAAGAGTCCTGCCTCAGCCTGGGCGCACGCGATGCCCGTGCTGTCCGATCCGTTGCTGATATGGACCAGCGGAACCTTGTTGAGGCGGGGATCCAACCATTGGACCGGCTTGTCCAGGGCAAGGTGGACCTGCATGGCGCCGCGGCCGTTTTGATACCTGCGGGCGGCGTCGGCCAGGTGTGCCGGGGCATCAGGCAGCAAGCGGGTGTAGAGGGCCTGGGGCGAGACGTTGGCCAGCACGGTGTCCGCTTGGACGATCCCCTCGGAGGTGCGGACCCCGGTCACCGAGCCGGACACCGAAAGGATTTCCCGGACTTCGGTGCCAAGCATGATCCGCACCCCGTTGTCCCGGAGCAGCGATTCAAAGGCCGCAACAAAGCGTGCGGCTCCGCCCTTGACCACCGGCAAGCCGAAAGTGTGCATGCTCATGGCCATCACGGGCAGCATCACGCCACCTGTTGCCTGGTCCGGGCCGAGGCCTGCGTGCAGGAGCCAGGGCGACCACAGCTGGTCCGTTTCCCAACCATCGAAGCGGCTGCGGAGATAGTTGCGGCCGCTCATCACGGCGTCCCTGAGAAAGGCCTCGGTGGCCTTCACCTTGCCGGTCCGCACAGCGCCAAAGCCCAGCCGTGCGAGCTCTTTGGGGGACCGCAATTCCGCCCCGAACGCCCCGAAGACGGTCCCGGCGTGACGGCCCAGGTCATCGAGCATGGTGAGGTAGGCCTGTTGATCCGCCGGGTGCTTGAAGGTCTTCGCCGTCTCCGCAGGATCCCGGTGGGCAAGGGCCACCCTGTGCTCGCCGGTCACAGGGTCCGCAGCCACTGACGCGGTGACGGCGCCGTCCGTGTTGCAGTACTCCAGGCCCCTCTTGTGCAGTTCACTGCCCAGCACGGCGTACGCGCCCCCGGAAACAAAGAGCGGATGCCACGACGAAAACGAATCGTGGATAAACCCCGGCAGAGTCCGTTCACCCGAGTGGATGAAGCCGCCCAGCCGGTCGGATTGCTCGATCAGGCAGACCTGTTGTCCGGCGAGGGCAAGCTCCGCAGCGGCAACCAGGGAGTTGATACCGGAGCCGATGACGGCAACGTCGTTCATGGATGACGCCCTCTCAGAAGTCGGGGTGGCTGGCTGTCGCGTGGTACTTGCCGCTATGGAACACAAGGGGAGAACCGCCGTCGTTGCTGTACTTCTCCACTTCGCCAACGTAGATCACATGGTCGCCTGCGTCATGGCGCGACACTGTGCGGCACTGGAAGGTAGCTACCGCGCCGTCCAGCAGAGGCACCCCGGCAATGCCTTCGGTGGTTTCGGCACCTTGGAACTTGTCCGAGGCCGGCGTAGCGAACTGGCGGGACAGCACGTGCTGATCGCTGGCCAGGACGTTGATGGCGAAGTGCGTCGATTCCTCGAAATCCGTCAGGCTCGGGGCCCGCTTGCTGGGGCACCACAGGACCAAGGGCGGTTCCATGGACACTGACGTGAAGGAGTTCGCCGTCATGCCCACCTTCCGGCCATCCGGGGAGACGGTGGTGACTACCGTGACGCCGGTTGCGTATTGGCCCAATGCGCTGCGGAAATCACGCACATCGAAGACGGCGGAGTCCTCTTCCTTGCGCGCCTGCATGAAGTCCGCAGCCGCCGTCGGGTCGAACCACCACGGGTAGGAAGTCCGCGGATCGTCGAACCCGGCCACGATGCTTGCGGCCAGGGCCGGATGCTCGGCGGCTTCGCGCAGGAGGGTGGCCTGATGGTCCCGACGCGGCTTGAGCAGGTCATTCGTCCACGCCACCGACCACTGGCCCCACCCGCGCCAGAACTCGTCGAACGTGCGCTCCATCCATTCCCTGTTGAACGGTTGCCGGCCACGGCGCACGATCGCATCGAGGTAGTACTTGGCTGCCAGCGTCGCGTTGTTTGACCCCTGGCCGGTCAGTGGATCGTTCAGGACCACGGCGTCGCCGAGCCCGAAGACCAGGCTGCCGTTCGCCAGTTCCCCTACCGCGGACCGCACCGTCGGAGTGATGCGTCCCAGGAGCGTGGCGCCGTCGTCGGTCAGAGCGGCGCCTTCGAAAGCGGCGGCCTCGTGCGGGAAATGGTCCCGGAGCAGCTGCAGCGAACGCTCCAGCTGGTCTTCGGGACTTACGACGCCGGACCAACAGTCCATGGGGCCGCCCACCACTCCCTCGAACACCATCATGCGGCAGGGGCCGGACGCGGTGAGCCCCGGGAAAGTGAAAAACTCACCCACTCCCGGCGCCATGGACATCCGGATGGCGGCAGCCCCGCCGTCGTCCGTTCCGGTAGCGGTGACGTAATTGAGCGCCAGCACCCGCTGGGGACGGTCGAACGGCGACTTGGCCTTGTCCCGGGGGAACACCTGCCCGATTTCGCCCTTTCCGGTGCTGACGATCACCAACTCGTAGTCCCGGGCCAGTTCTTCCAGGAGGCGGGGAGTGACTTTCTCGATCCGGAAGTCGCCGCCATTCGCGACGAACCGTTCGATCCAGTGCGCGCTCTTGAGCCGCTGGTCAACGGACCTTGCCGGGCCGTCCAGGGGGGCTTCCCACTCAATCGGTTCCTGGCCCTCAACGCGCAGGTGGATGGAGCCGATGGCGGGGGCAGCTCCTGAGTCGGGAATCGCGGTTCCCATTTGTGCTTCGGCGTCCAAGGCGGGTGCGAACATGCACTGGCTGGACATGACTTTTCCGGACCTGATTTGGGCTGCTGAGCGGTCCGAGAACAGCGTGACGGCGTAGCCCTCCCGTTGCAGGCCCAAGGCCAGCTGGGCGCCGGATTCGCCGGCTCCGATGATTGCGATTGTGCGCATGGTAAATCCTTATTAGCAGGGGCGTGCTATGAAAATCCGGGGTCAGGAAACCTTGGCACCCAGGGCTGCGAGGTACTCCTCGGCTTTGTCCGGGTACATGAACCACTCCTGGAATTCCGGCGGGTGGTTGAAGCCGTTGGCAAAGCGGTGCGCGATTTCCGGAACCTGGTTTGCTGCGCCCAGCAACTCAAGGACGTGCGGCGGGGGAGGAGCCAGCAGGGCGTTGGTCCAGTGTGCAACGTGTCGGGCGTAATCCCAATAGCGTTCGAACGTGGCCTGCATGAATGCCGGGTCGTAGCTGCGGTCGCCGTGTTCAATGATGCTTTGCAGGTAGGACGCCGCGCACTTGCTGGCGTTGTTGGAGCCCTGGCCGGTGATGGGATCGTTCAAAACCACGACGTCGGCAAGGCCAAGTACCTGCCTTCCGCTGGGGAGCGCGGCAATCGGGTTGCGGACGGTGGGGGCGAAGCGGCCCTGCAGGATGCCGTTGGGGTCGGTCAGTTGGACGTCAGTAGCCCGTTCGGCTTCCCACGGAAGGAAGGTCTCAAGGATGTTCTTGGATGTTTCCAGGTGCTCGTCCGGAGTAAGGCCCTTCCACACGTCCATGGGACCGCCCGGGACGCCTTCGAAGACCATGATTTCGCAGGGGCCGGTGGTGGTCAGGGCTGGAAAAACGAAGTACTCGCCCACGCCCGGGATGAGGTTGAAGGAGACCGCCGAGTACTCTTCGCGGGGCTTCAAGCCTGTGACGTAGGTGAGGGCCAGAGCGCGCTGGGGTGTGTCATAAGTGCTGCGTTCAGCGTCCCGCGTGAAGAGTTGGGCGATCTCGCCCTTGCCCGCGGCCACGATCACCAGGTCCGAGCTCAGTGCGTAGCGTTCCAGCTCATCAACGCCTGCATCCTCGAACACCAGCTCGCCGCCGCGTTTGATGAACTCCTCCATGAACCTGGGGAACTTGACGCGCTGGTCGATGGACTGGGCGTGGTTGTCCAGCCTCGAGGCCCAGCTGATGGCCTTCTCGCCCGGAAGTTCGGGGTGCGGGATGGTGAATGAGATCCCGTCCACGGTGGGTGCGTCGGGCCAGAAATCAAGTCCCAACGCGCGCTCGTGCTCCAGGGCATTGTGGAAGATGCACTGGCTGGAGGCAACTTTTCCGTCCCGGATCTCTTCCGGCGTCCGGTTGGAAATGGTGGTTACCTGGTAGCCGGCGTCCAGCAGGCCGATGCCCAGCTGAAGGCCGGACTGGCCTGCGCCGACGATCGTAATGTGGCGTTGCGTCATGGTTCTTGCCCTTCTATGGTGGGGACGTTTTCGAAGCGGTCGGGTGGATTTTTGGAGGTTAGTTGGCGGCCAGGAGGGGGATGGTCTCTTCGGCGCGTTCCGGGCCCAGTGCCGAATAGCCGCCATCCACGGCCCAGTCTGCGCCGGTCACGAAACTGGCCTGGTCGCTCGCCAGGAAGGCGACGACGTCACCCACTTCGCGTGGCCGGCCCACTCTTTTGAGGGCGTGGAAAGGCGCGGCAACAGCGTCCGTCTTGTCGAGGTTTCCGTTGCTGAGGGAATCCATGATGTTGCTCCATACCCAGCCGGGGCTCACCGAATTGACCCGGATGTTGTCCGGGGCGAAGTCGACGGCCATGCTGCGGGTGACCTGGACCAGCGCAGCTTTGCTGGAGGGGTAGAGCCAGCGGCCGGTCTGGGCAACGGAACTGGAAATGGAGGTGAAGTTGATGATCACACCGTGTCCGGACTTTGCCAGATGAGGCTTGGCCGCATTGGCGGCCATTACTGCGCTGACCAGGTTGACGTTGAGGGCCTCGAGCCAGTCCGCCCGGCCGGAGCCTGCGCCTTCGTCCTTGTAGGTGCAGGCCAGGTTCACCAGGATGTCCAGGCCGCCGTTACGGGCCACTGTCTCCTCGATCAACTCGTTGAGGGCGGAGTCGTCCGTGATATCCGTGTGGGAGTAGTGGATCCCTTCCCCGAGCGCTTTGGAGACCGTACCGCCGTCGGGGTCAATGTCGGCTACCACCACAGTGGCTCCTGCGTCGCGCAACGCAGTGACAACGCCTTGGCCCACTTTGGTTGCTCCGCCCGTGACCACTGCGGTCCTGCCTTCGAGTCCTGACATGGCCAAACCCTCTCCTTTGTGGATTCTGCTGATGAGCGAATGTGGCGTGCTTCATATTCGCTGTGAAGTGACTCTAGGTAGCCGCCGGCCTCCCGGAATATCCACTTGGCGCGGACGTCATCCGGAATGCGCAACGGAGGCGGAATCAATCGCCGGGGTACTGGTCGTCGTCTTCCTCGAGCCACCCAACCCAAGGTGCGGACGTCACCGTTGCCTCCGGCGTGCGCAGCTGCTTTTCCCAGGCCTCAAAGTGCCGCTCCCACTCATGGCGGCGGTCGTGTACCAGCTTGATGTTCTTCACGGAGTTTCACCTCCCTTCAGTGCTGTTGCGGAAATATGACGTACGTCATACTTGGTCTAAGAGCGACTTTAGGCAGCTGCTCAGGTTCGGAATATCCGCCAGGCGTAAGGATCATCCGGAAAGCGAAATGCCGTAGCCAGACCCTAGGTAGGTGCCATGTGGTGAGGATCCTTCCCCGCGACGTCTTGCGTGGGCGGCCGACGACTGCCACCAGGGATGTTGACGAGGCGCACGCGAAAATTGCCGAGCTGTTCTGTGGCCATGAACTTGCGCCCCGTGCCAGCAAGGCTGCCGTGGACATGAAGCTGCGTTCGCTGCACCGCGGGGATGTAGGGATCGAGTTCCTGGATTACGGGGCCGATGTGCGGATTGAGCCGGAGGGCCTGCAGGATTTCCATCTGGTCCAGATCCCATTGGCGGGCCACGCCTCCATGCAGGTGGGGTCAGTCAGCGTTGATTCAACCCCGCGTATGGCTTCCGTCCCGCCTGTTGACCGCCCCTTCAGCATGTCGTGGGATGCGGGCAGCCCGCACCTGATTGTGTATGTTCGCCGGACTGCGCTTGAACGGGTGGCCACATCACTCAACGGTGGCCTGGAACCCAAAGGCGGGCTCGGCTACGGCATGGACCTCACAACCGCAGCCGGCAGGGCGTTCCTGAGGTCCGTCGTCGAACTTCACCATGACCTGATCAGCAAGCCGCAATCGGCCACGCCTGCGTTCGTGCAGGGATTGCTGGCGGACAGCATGATGTCGCGGCTGCTGATGGCCATGGAAGCTCCGGAGCCAGGGATGCGGGATGTGGAAACGGAGAGTCGCTTGGTCAGGGAATGCCGCGAGCTGTTGGAGCGGCATGCCTTCGAGGAACTCACAGTGCCGGACATCGCGGAGTGCCTTGGTGTATCGGTGCGCACGCTGCAGACGGCGCTCCGGGCGGAATGCGGTGCTACGCCGTCGGAGTTGTTGCGGTCGATCCGTCTGGACCGCGCCCGCGAGATGCTCTTGGAGGCCGATCCGAGGGAGCAAACGGTGACCGCAGTGGCCGAGCTGTGCGGGTTTACCCACCAAGGACGGTTCTCGGCGCTGTACCTGCAGACATTCGGCGAGTTGCCGTCGGAGAGCCTGCGCCGCTAGCCCAACTGACTGGCATTAGGGGTTGCTCTGAGCCCTCAGAACAACCCCTACTGCCAGTCAGATCGGTGACGCGCTAGGCCTCCAGCACGTACGTCTTCAGATCGTCCAGGGTCTGCTGCATGTGCTCATCCATGGCCAGCCGGGCGTCGTTGGCGTTGCGGGACTCCAGAGCCGTGGTGATGCTGCGGTGGTGCTTGATGGCGTGTTCCTGAATCTCGGGAACCGCGGATGTCTGCGTGCGGCGGGCCTCGAGCACGCGATGCAACGGCTCGAACAGTACGGCTACGAACACGTTGCCGGAGGCGTGCAGAATGACGTCGTGGAAGGCGAGGTCGGCCTCGACGAACGCTGCAACATCGTTGATCTCATGGGCGGACTGCATCTGCTCCACGTGATCCTTGAGGACCTCGAGGTCCTCGTCCGAAATGCGGCCGGCGGCGAGCTCACAAGCGCCGGTCTCCAGCATGCGCCGGAGTTCGATGAGCTGGATGGCGGCCGCCGCGTCCTTGGTACCTTCGGACGCCGCACGCAGCACGGCCTCGAGCGAAGTCCACTGATTCAGGGGGTTCACGAACGTTCCCCGGCCGCGTTCAACACTCAGGATCTTCTGGGCTTCAAGGGTTTTCATGGCTTCGCGGACCGTCATGCGGCTCACCTCGTGGCGCGCGCTGAGCTCCAGCTCGCCCGGGACTACAGTGCCGGGCGGAAACTCGCCGGCGACGATCCTGTCCAGCAGCTCATCAGCAACGACGCCGACCAGCGACTTGCGTGCCATGGGTCCCCCTTTCCTTGCTTCCGATCTCCCATCCCGCGGTTCCCCCTTGGACAGGATGGTTGTCAGACATCTTACGCTGGCAGTGGCCGGCTTGTTTTCCAAAACTCCATCAGCGTCACAGCGCATGCCTCCGGCTGTTCCCAGTGGACGCTGTGCCCCGCGTTCTCCACCGCTTTGAGCTGCCTGCCTGGAGCAGCCGCTGCAAAGTCAGTCATCTGGTCGATGGAACGCACGCGGTCGCCCACTCCGGCGATGACCAGCAGGGGCGCCAGGACGCGCCCGGGTATTGAAGGCCCGACGCCGGTCATGGCCGCCAATGCGCTCGGGGCAAGAACCCGAAAGGGCAGGTCAAAGCCTTTTCTGAGCTTCTCTTCATCCTCCGCAGGCAGATCCCCGTACCAGGCTCTCATGCACTTCCCGACGAACCCTGCATCGAAGTGTCCTTGCTCCAGCTGCTCCCGGATCAGGTTGCGGAAACCGGCGTTGGGCGGCGCGGGCACCATTCCCACGAGCGTCAGCGTAGCCACGAGGTCCGGCCGTGCTGCGGCCAACGTCAGGGCGACGCTGCCTCCCATGGAGTGACCCACCAGGTGTACGGGGCCGGAAGTCATTCGCCCGATCGTGGCTCCAACCGATGCTGCAGCCGTCTCCAAGGTCCACTCAAAGTCCTGCGGAAGTTCCTGGCCGGCGTGGTAACCGGGGAGGTCCAGGATCCACACGGTCTGACCGCGCTCCACAAGCTTCGAGGCCAAGGGCTCCCAGTAAGCCGAGCCGGATGCCCAGCCATGGATCAGGACTGCAGGGGGCTGGTTGTTCGGGGCCTCGGAGGGCTCGCGAACGTCAACAAAGCAGGGCGGGACCCCGATGTCAGCCATGGTCCCTAGCCTAGCCAGCGTGATCGCCTTGCGCGGTAAGGAGCGCTGTGTCACACTGGCATTGAAATGTTAGATGTCTGACATCTTACATTCACATCATTGCCGCTTAGATTTCCCACGATGGAGTGTTCCGTGATCCCAGAAGCCGAAGTCCTGGCCGCCTTCCCGGCGGAAGTTCAGATCCCTGCGCAGCTGGTGGCCGACGCCGTTGCAGCGTCCTCGGCGAACAGCCCCCGCATCCTGGTTGTCCTGGACGACGACCCCACGGGTACCCAGTCCGTTGCCGACCTCGCGGTGCTGACCCGCTGGGACGTGGAAGATTTCACGTGGGCCTTCGATCACATCCGCAGGAACCAGACCAAGCCCGCCGTCTACGTCCTGACGAATACCCGCAGCCTGGACCCGGCCGAGGCGGCGGCGCGTAACGAGGAAATCGTCCGCAACGCCCTTGCCGCAGCTGCCGGCGACGTGACGCTCGGCTTCGTGAGCCGCAGCGACTCCACCCTGCGCGGCCACTACCCGTTGGAGCCCGACGTCATCGCCGCAACCGTGGCCGCAGAAACGGGCGGCGCCACGGACGGCGTCGCGATTGTTCCCGCCTTCCCCGACGCCGGCCGCGTCACCATCGGCGGCGTGCACTACATGCGCGGCTCCGGGGACGACGCCGGCTCACTCACCCCGGTTGCTGAGACCGAATTCGCCAAGGACGCCACGTTCGGGTTCTCGAATTCCCGGATGGCCAAGTATGTGGAGGAGAAGTCACAGGGACGCTTCCCCGCGGAGGACGTGATTGTCCTGGACCTGAACATCATCCGCGCCGGTGCCTCGGCACAGGATCCCGCCATCTCAGCCAAGGCGATCGCCGACGCCATCGAGCCGGCCACCGACTCCACCCCGATTGTGGCGGACATCGTCACCGAGAATGACTTCCGTGCGCTGGCCCTCGGTCTGGAAGAAGCGGAACGCCGCGGCAAGAAGCTCCTTTACCGCGTTGGCCCGCCGTTCGTCCGTGGCCGCATCGGCCAGGAGATCCGCGAGGCCCTCACTGGAGAAGAGGCCTACGCCGGCAACACACCCTCCACCGCCGGGGGCCTGATTGTGGTCGGCTCACACGTTGGCCTGACTACCCGCCAACTCAACGTCCTCACCAGCGAACACAGCAGCGCCCGCATCATCGAGATCGACGTGGAAAGACTCGTTGCCGAAACCAAAACAGCAGCGGAAGCTGAGCAGTACATCGCAACAGTGGTCAGCGACGTCGTCGATGCCCTCCGGGAAGGCGACGTCATTGTCCACACCAGCCGCCTGCTCATCAAGACCGACGATCCCGCAGCGAGCCTGAAGATCGCCCGCACTGTTTCTGCCGCCGTCGTATCGGTCGTGAACCGGACCCTGAAGACCTTCCCGCCGCGCTTCGTCATCGCAAAGGGCGGCATCACTTCCTCCGACGTTGCAGCGCACGGCCTGGAAATCCGCCACGCGATTGTCCGGGGGCCGATGCTTCCCGGAATCGTCTCCCTCTGGGAACCCGTGGACGGCCCCGCGAAGGGCATCCCGTACATCGTCTTCGCCGGCAACGTGGGCGACGACCAGTCACTGGCCCACGTCACCCGCAAACTCAGCAGCACTTTCTAGAAACACCTTCAACGGAGAACATCATGACCAGCAACTACACCGTTACCGTCCTCGGCCTGGGTGCCATGGGCCTGCCGATGGCAACCCGCCTTGCATCCGAGCTGACCGTCCACGGCTTCGACATCGCCGAAGCCCGCCTGGATCTCGCCGCCGCGGCAGGCATCAAGACCTTCAGCACTGCCCGCGAAGCCTCCGAAGGCGCGGACGCCCTGCTCCTGGCGGTCCGCAACGGCGAGCAGCTGAACGACGTCCTGTTCGGTGAGAACGGCGTGGCTCCCGTCCTGAAGCCGGGCGCCGTCGTGATCCTCGGCAGCACCGTGGGCACCGAGGCCATTCCGGGAACGGTGGCCAAGCTTGCCGAATACGGTGTGTCACTTGTTGACGCCCCGCTGTCCGGTGGCCCGAAGCGCGCCGGGGAAGGCGACCTCCTGATCGTCGTCGGCGCTGAGCCCGAGGCGCTCGGGAAGGCCCGTCCTGCCCTTGAGCTCCTTGCCTCCACCCTCAGCATCGTTGGCGACAAGCCCGGTGACGGCCAGGCCCTCAAGACCGTCAACCAGCTCCTGTGCGGCGTCCATATTGCCGCTGCTGCCGAGGCCATGGCCCTGGCCGACGCGCTTGGCCTTGACCAAGCCAAGACCCTCGCCGCGCTCGAAGCCGGCGCTGCGGGATCCTTCATGCTCTCCAACCGCGGCCCGCGCATCCTGGAGGCCTACACTGAAGAAGGCGCCGAAGTCCTCAGCCGCCTGGACATCTTCGTCAAGGACATGGGAATCGTCGGCAAGGCCACCCGCGCCGCCGGCCTGGCTGCTCCCGTCGCAGCCGCCGCCGAACAGCTCTACCTCCTCGGCCAGGCCCAGGGCCTCGCCGCTGCCGACGACTCCGCCGTCATCAAGGTTGTGGCACCCGCCAAGCGCACCGCCTAAGCGGAGCCGCAACCCCGCCAGCGTCCGCATGGGCGCTTCAGCACCTCAGTAAAACCCGCGACGACGGCGGTCCCCCCTCCGTCGTCGTCGCCACCTTTCGCCGGTCCCCGGACCGGTATGTCATAGGAGACATTTCCCCCAATGAACCCCCTCATTAACTCCTTGATGGTTCGCGCGGCCGACGCGCCCGCCATCAAACCCGCAGTGGAGCTGGGTACTCCGCTGCTGCTGACCATCGCCGCTGCAGGCATCGCACTGCTGCTGGTGCTGATCATCCGCTTCAAGATCCAGGCATTCGTCGCACTCCTGGCCGTCAGCATCCTTGTAGGCGTCGCGGCGCAGATCCCGCTGAAGGACATCTTCACGGTGGTGACCACGGGTGTGGGCAGCACCATGGGCAAGGTTGCGCTACTGATCGCCCTCGGTGCCATCCTTGGCCGCATGATCGAGGTCTCCGGCGGCGTGCAGTCGCTGGCCACGCACTTCACGGAGAAGCTTGGCGCCAAGCGGGTAGCCATCGCGCTGACCGCGGTCGGCTTCCTTGTTGCCATTCCCGTGTTCTTTGAAGTGGGCGTCATCGTCCTCGTCCCGATCGTCTACGCCTTCGCCAAGATCGCGAACGTGCACCCGATTAAGTTCGGCCTGCCCATGGCCGGCATCATGCTGTCCATCCATGTGGCCGTCCCGCCGCACCCGGGCATCGTTGCCGGCGCCGGCGTCTTCGGCGCCGACATCGGACTCATCACGCTTATTTCGCTCATCATCTGTGTCCCGCTCGGCTTCCTGTCCTACTGGGTTGCCAGCATCATGAACCGCAAGGAGTACGAGTTGCTCCCCGGCGTCAAAGCACAGGTGGAAGAGTTCGGCTCGGCCGAAACCCTGGTTCACGTAGGCCACGACGGGCCCGGAGCCCGCGCCATCGCTCCTCCGCGTCCCGGCCTGATCATGTTCCTGATCGCCGCTCCCATCGTCCAGATCCTCCTTGGCACCGTCGGCACGCTGACCATCCCCAAGGACAACTACTGGTACGGAGTGGCGTCGTTCATCGGCAACCCGTTCTTCGCTCTTCTGGTTGCCGTTGCTTTGTCCTTCTTCCTGCTGGCGGTCCGCCGCCACTGGTCCCTGAAGGAAACAGGAGAGATCTTCGAAGGCGCACTTCCTCCCGTCGCATCCATCCTCATGGTTGTTGCAGCCGGTGGCGTGTTTGGCGAAGTCCTCCGCACGTCCGGCATCGGTGCCGCACTGTCCCACACCCTGGACAGCCTTGGCCTGCCGGTGATTGTGCTCGGCTTCATCATCTCCCTCGCCCTCCGCGCCGCGCAGGGCTCGGCAACCGTCGCAATCGTCACGACGACGGGCCTGCTCACCTCCGCGGTCATGGAAGGCGGCTACTCGCCGGCCCAGATCGCCGTGATCGTGATCGCCATCGGGTTCGGTTCGCTCGGCTTGTCCCACGTTACGGATGCTGGCTTCTGGACCGTGGTCCGCTACTACGGCCTCACCGTGTCCGACGGACTCAAGACCTGGACCGTCCTCACCACCATCCTGGGCTTGGCCGGCTTCGCCCTGACGTACGTGGCGTGGATCCTCGTGGGCGGGCTGGGCCACTGATGCGTGCCCAACTCGACCAGCTGGTCAGCTCTGCCCTGGCCGCCAGATCCGCCGTTCCCGCTTTCACGTGCTACGACTTCACCACCGCCATGGCCGTGGTTTCGGCGGCCGAGGAAGCACGGTCAGGCGTGATCCTGCTGGTAGCCCCGAAAACCGCGGCAACGCCCAACGGGCTGCGGCTCATTACAGCCTTGCGGGGACTGGCAGACAATGCCGGTGTTCCGGTCTCCGTGCAGTTGGACCACGCCTCCGACCTGCAGGTCATCCGTGACTCCGTGAATGCCGGTGCAGACGCCGTCCTGGCCGATGGTTCGTCCCTGGCCTACGAGGACAACATCGCCCTGGTTCGCGAAGTCCGTGCCATGCTCGACGCCGACGGCCATGCCGACGTCGTCATTGAAGCGGAGCTGGGTGGCTTGGCAGGGGACGAGGACCGGGCGTTCGGCGCCTCGGGTGAAGCCCCCGACGCCGGTCCTTCCGTTGCGGGTTTGACGGATCCGGAGCAGGTGAGCGACTTCGTCGGGCGAACCGGCGCGCAGTTGCTGGCAATTGCGGTGGGTAACGTGCACGGAAAGTACACGGGCGAGCCCAACATCCGCTGGGACGTCCTGCAGGACGTCGCCGCCCGGACCGATGTTCCGTTGGTGCTCCATGGCGCGTCCGGCATTCCAGCCAGTGAGCTCTCCAAAGCGTCCGCCATGCAGGTGGGCAAGGTGAACTTCAACACCGAGCTCCGCACCGGGATCCTCGCCACGCTCGAGGCTGAGACCGCGGCGCACCGTGCGGACGGCGAGAACCTGCAAGGCTTGCTGGCGCGTTGGAACGGCTCGGCATGGTCGTTCGCCGGTGCCACGCTGGCGATGTTGAACGCCTGACGGCAAGCGCACCAACAGTCCTCAAACGGGGACGAGGGGAGGCTAGGATCAACTCATGATCCTGGCCTCCCTGATTTTTGCCCTGGTGGCAGCGTTGTTGCACGTCTACATCTTCACCATGGAGTCCATCACCTGGACCAAGCCGGCCACTTGGAAACGCTTCAGCCTCACATCGCAGGCGGACGCCGAAACCACCAAACCGCTCGCGTACAACCAGGGCTTCTACAACCTCTTCCTCGCAGTCGGGGCTCTGGCAGGCATTGTTGCCGTCTGGGCCGGGGCTCCGCAGGTTGGCTGGACCCTCGTGTTCAGCTCGTGCGGATCCATGCTGCTGGCGGCCCTGATCCTCGCGGCCAGCGGGCGGAAGTACCTCCGCGCCGCGGTGCTTCAAGGCACAACCCCGCTGCTCGCCGTCGTGCTCGGGATTGTGGCCCTCCTGCTGCCGTAGAGAAGTCCTTGCCGCTAGGACGCGGGCGGACCATCCTGGGCTGCGGCTTGGTCCATCCAAAAGACTTCCCAGTGGTGGCCGTCGAGGTCCCGGAATGCGCGGCTGTACATGAACCCGAGGTCCTGGGCGTCATAGGTTTCGGTACCGCCCGCTTCCAATGCTTTGGTGGCAAGCGCATCCACAGCTTCACGGCTGTCGGCCGAAAGCGCAACGATGGCCGCCGTCGAGTTGTGAGTGTCGGCGATGGGTTGCTTGGTGAACTGGGAGAACTTGTCGTGCGTCAGGAGCATGGTGTAAATCGTGTCGCTGAAAACCACGCAGGCTGCGGTTTCATCCGTGAAGTTCGGGTTGATGGTGTATCCGAGTGCGGTGTAGAAGGCCTTGGACGCCTCGAGGTCGCTGACAGGCAGGTTCACAAAAATGGAAGTTGTCATGGCTTTGATCCTGCCGGTTGCAGGTGGCTCCGTCCAGACTTGGTCCACGTTTTGTGGACAAGGATCATGAGCCGTCCCTCCACAACGGCAGCCCCCCGGACTCTGGTCCCACCAACCGCTCGGGCGGACAATGGTGTAGCACCACAGAGCATGCATCCTAGGGAGAGCCATGGAAAGGGCAAGGCAGAGTCAACCTGCGCAGCGCGACCCGGCAATCGACCTTGTGCGCTTTGTCTGCCTGCTCTTGGTGGTAGTGGCCCATTGCATGATGGTCAGCCCGGTACTGCACCGGGACGGAACAGTCACCACTGAGAACACCCTCATGGAGCAAGCGTGGTTCACGCCGGTGGTGTGGCTCCTGATGATTGTTCCTCTGTTCTTCGTCCTGGGCGGCGTCACCGGGCTGCAGTCATGGCGGCGCTTGAAAGCGCGGGGTGGCACAGGCTTTGACTTCGCACAGCTCCGGCTCCTGCGGCTGGTCCGGCCTGCCATGGCTTTGCTGGCCCTAATGTGGGCGGGGCTGTGGGCGGCACTGCTGCTGGGCGTCCATCCGCAAGTGATCCAGCTGATGACTACAGGCGCCGCAATGCCGCTCTGGTTCCTTGCGGCGTTCCTGACCGCGCAGCTCAGCATCCCCCTGCTGGCCCGTCTCCATGACCGGCACCCGCTGGCGACCTTCGGGGCGCTCGTTGCCCTGATCATCGCCGTCGATTCCTTGAGGGGCGCCATCCCCTTGCTGGCCTTCACCAACCTGATTTTTGTCTGGTGCGCGGTGCAGCAACTGGGCTTCTTCATGGTGGACGGCTATTTTGAGCATCGCAGCCGTCCGTGGTTGCTCGGGATGGCGGTCTTCAGCAACCTCCTGCTCGGGCTTGCCACCGGGGTGGGCCTCTATCCAGGCAATATGGTGGTGAACATCAACCCGCCCAACCTGTGCCTGCTGCTCCTGGGCGTATCCCAGGCGGCAACGCTTCAGCTGCTCCGGCCCGGTGTGCGCTGGCTCGGCTCCGTACGCTGGGTGCAGCGGGTCGTTGCTGTTGCCGGTCGCCGTTCCATGACGGTCTACCTGTGGCATCTTCCCCTCCTTGTGGGCATGTCCGCGCTCCTGTTGCTGACCGACTTTCCAAAGCCTTCAGCCGGCACTGCCGAATGGTGGTGGGCGCGGATCCCCGTGTTCTGCGTGGTCGTGGGCCTCTTGCTACCTACCGTCGCGCTTCTTGGACGCCTTGAGGACCGTCCGACGGCGGCCAGTCACGCCCGGGGCCCCTCCAGGATCGCAGTGGTAACTGCCGCCGTCGTCGTTTTTGTTCCCGTCGCTGACGCCGCGTTCAACGGCCTGACGCTGGCGCTGCTGGGTGGCGGAGCTGCCTGCTTCGCGCTCGCGGTCCTGCTGCTTGGCAGGGTCCCGACGCCGGTGCTGCCGCCGGCTCCGGTGGGAGCTTCCGGCGAGCGGAACCACCAACTCTCCGCATTGCCAGAGCAGGGTTTACGTGCCAATCTCGAATCATGACCGAGCAAACCGACTCCTTGGCAGACTCGTTCCGCGCTGGCGTGACCACAGTGCGCAACGACCAATTCCACCGCTACGAGCTGCGTGTCGACGGTGAACTGGCTGTGATTGCCCAGTTCATCAACCGGCCCGGTCACATCGATTTCACGCACACGGAGACCAAGCCCCAGTTCAAGGGCCAGGGGCTGGCCAAGGTTCTGGCGCACTTTGCACTGGACGACGTGGTGGCATCCGGAAAGCGCATCATTCCCCACTGCCCGTATATCGCTGCCTACCTGCAGAAGCACGAGGGTTACGAGCTGGACGTCGACTGGCCGGCGGAGAAGCCGGTGGGGGAACCGGACAACGAGTAGGCCCTAACCCAACCGCCCGGGACGTCGACGGGGCTTTAAGGAAGAACTGCGGCTGGAAGGGCGATAGGCCACCTCCGGGCGCGCTGGACCGGACATCCATCCCGTAGGCGCTCCGTTGAGCGAAACGATCGCGTCGTGTTCGTCGGCGATAATTTCGCCGCGGCACGTGGCTTGCACCTGCATCGCACTGATCAGGCTGCCTCCGTGGAGGTGGTCCGCATCAGTGACCCTGTACGAGAAAGTCCTCATCATGGTCTGGCCCGGCTCCAGGCTTGGTACCTCCAACTCCTCGGATCCGGGGTTCGAGGTGTAGTTGAGCGAGTCCATGCCCTCGTTGGTGAAGGATCGCGGAATGAGGCGCACTTGCCTTAGGTGGCTGCGTGAGTCATTGGTGACCCATGCGGTGAAGATGACCGTATCGCCCGGGACGGCGTGCGTCCTGTCAGCCCTGTAAATGAGCGCCACCCGGCCGGCATGCTTCTTGCGGATCAAGGCTCCGGAACGCCGTCCGGGCAGGCCTCTCGCAACCTTTTCCGGCCGTCCCGGCGTGCCTTGATTCAGGGCGCGGACGAGCTTCAGCGTGTGGCGGTTACCGCGGAGGTCCATTGATCCTCGATCCACTTGGGGGCGTGATATTCCCCTTAGTGGGCCTTAGGGGCGAATCGTGACGCAGATGACGCGATCGTATTATCCAGTTACGCATCTTGTTTCAAGTGGCCCGCAATCTGATGTAACACTATTGTTTGTGGATCAAGTATCGGAGGTCGGGGGTGACGGTGGTGCCCCGACCTTGGCGTTGGATGATTACACCGACCCCCAGGCGATCGCCCTGGTGCGGGAAGGCAGCCAGGAAGCCTTCGATGTCCTGTACCGGCGCCACTTGAACGCAGCCCTCTATGTCGCGCGGACGCAGGCTGACAATTTCAGCGATGCGGACGACGTCGTGGCAGAGGCCTTCGCTTCCATTTACCAGTCGTTGACTGAGGGCAAAGGCCCCAAAGAGTACTTCCGATCCTATCTGCTCACCGTCGTTCGGCGCACAGCCCACGACCGGAACCGCAAGTCGCGGCGGGTGCCGGTTGCGGGTGACAACGGCGTTCTGGACTCCGTCGTTATCGATGAAGACCGCATCATCAATGAATTCGAGTCAGCCGTCATGGCCAAGGCGTTCAGGTCATTGCCCGAGCGCTGGCAGGCAGTCCTGTGGCACGTCGACATTGAAGGCTTGAAACCGGCGGCTGCGGCTCCTTTCATCGGGTTGAGCCCGAACGGCGTGTCGTCACTTGCCCTCAGGGCGCGGGAGGGCCTGCGGCAGGCGTACCTTCAGTTCCACATCGGCGGATCACCCGACGACGGGTGCGCAGAGTTCTCCAGCCAGTTGGGGAAGTATGCGCGGAACGCCTTGAAGCGCACTACCCGCGAAAAAGTGGACGCGCACTTGGCCGGCTGTGCCAAATGCACCGCCTTGCTCGTGGAACTCAACGACATTCAAAGCGGCATGCGCACGCTCCTGTTCCCGCTGCTCACGGGTGTTGCCTTCACTCCCGACGTCGTGGCGGCCTACTTGTCGGGGACAGCACCCCTTCCCGGAGGGACGTCTGTAGCAGCGGCTTCCAGTGATGCCCGGAGGTCCGGGAGCCCGGGAAAGATCACCGCCGCGGTGGTGGCGGGAGCCCTCGCTATTGCCGGGCTGGCTGCTGCGCTGGTCCCCACCGGTTCCGAGACGACGGCCGCACCGGACTCCGCGACAGAAGCACCGCCCGCGGTCGTCGAGCCTTCCGCCACGCCTTCCGGCCGCGCCGAACCGCCGGCTGCCACCCCGACGTCGGTCCCTCCTGCGGCGGCCCCCACGGAACCTGCGGCGTCCCCGGCTCCGCGGCCCGCCGTCGTCGTGGTCCCGATTGCGCCCGCTGCTCCAAGGGCGGCATCGGTTGTAGACTCACCGGTTGTTCTTTCGACATCGAGGCCCGCACCTTCGAACGCGGCCTCAGCCGCGGCTGCCCGAACCGTTGACGCGACTTTCACCGCGGTTCGCGGTTCCAATCCCACGGAAAGGGAACTGAACCTCGTGTTCTCGCTGATGGACAACGGGGCTGAGGAATCCGCCGAGGCAATCTTCAGCCTGCCGGACCAAGCCACGTTTGTTGCCGGCAAGACCACCAGCCCCGCGGGGTGGACATGTTCCAGCGCGGCGGAAAACAGCCGGCAGATCCGGTGCGCAACTCCTGCTCTTGATCCTCACGGCCTTGATTTCAAACTTGTGGTCGCCATGCCGGTAGCCGCGGACCGGGGCACCCTGCATTACCAGTTCGGCGGCCAGGGCATCGTCACCAAGACATTCAGCAACGCCTTTCATTAGCCAGTGCCTCGCGAATCCGGCCGCCAGACATGCCATCACCTCGTGGGTTGGCTGAATTAACCAAAAAAACTTCGAAATTCGCGACACGAAAGCTGTCTTGCGCCCACAGATAAGTGGTGAGCCGACTGTCGGTCTCTACTGCTGAAGTATGCCGCAGCTTTCGGCGACACGAGTCTCCCGAAACCGGCGCTTGCCAGGTAGTGTGCAACCACCGCAATGCCGGAGCCGTGAAGTCCGCTCCGACCCAGCGGAGAGGACTTCTCATGGCCGGGAGAAGTAAGCGAGCCCATGAGACATTCCTTACCCATGAAGCTGCTGGCAAGTGTGCTCGCCACAGCTGTCTTTTCGATGGGGCTGGGTGGTGCATTAGCGTCATCAGCCTTGGCAACAACCCCAGGGGCGCCGGGTGTCGCACAATCCGGCACCGTTGTCTTCAACGAGGACTTCGAAAATGGGACGGATGACACCGCGCTTGGAGCCCAGTCCTATTCCGCCTCCGGATCAACCGCCTACACCGGGGCCTCAGGACAGACGTACACGGGGTCGCCTCAATGGATCAACGGGATTCGATGCAACGGCGTCATCCTGAGCCATGACAACACCACCACACCCGCCTGGGCCGTCTCCGGAAGCGCCGGTACAGCCACGAACAACCGTTGTGCCGATTCCAGCGGTGTTCGCAGCTACCAGTTCCTGCGCATGCTGGCGCTGGCCATGGGCCAGGAATTCACGCCCAACTCGCCCGCCACGAACCATGTAAACAGCTCGTACAGCGAGTGCCGGTCCACCAGCACATCGAGTGGCACGTGCGATACCCTCCCCACGGGGCCCACCGACGGTCTCATGTTCAAAACAGCGGCGCCTATCGCAGTGGCTCCCGGTCACTACTACACGCTCGGTGTGGATACGGCGTACATGAACTGTGGCTTGCCGGCGGGGGACCCCTCCTATCAATTCGCACGGAGCGACGAACTCGGAAACGTGACACTAATCGGCGCTCCCCTCAACGGCTGCCAATCGACAACGGATCCCAATGTCACCTCATCCGAGCAAGAAGTAACCAGCAACGTCGGCGGCGTCTTCGGCACTGTGACCAAGTCGGTCCGCATCAATTCCATGACCTCCGACGTTGCCTTCCAGGCAACCACCGAGTCGCTGGGCCTGGAGATGTGGAATACGAATGGAACCACCGACGGCAACGACGGTGCCTTTGACAACGTGCGCTTGGTTGATGTCACGCCGCAGTTGGACAAGTCCTTTACCCCGGGCCTTATCGGTCCGGGCGGGACGTCCACCCTCACCCTGACAGTCACCAACACCGATGAACTCAATGCCAAGAGCGACTGGACCATCACGGACGCGCTCCCGGCCGGCGTCGTCGTGGCCGATGTGCCGAACCTCGGCGGAACCTGCGTCCAGGCGCCGGGAACCGACCCGTTCCTGACGACGGCCAATCCCGGCGGCAACGTCATAACGGTGACCGGCGGAGATCTGGCCTCCCGAATGGTGTCCTGCACTATCACGGTGGATGTCACCGCCGCGGCCGAAGGCACGTACGTCAACGGTCCTGCCAACATCGCGACCAACCTGAACCCGCCGGCGGACGCCAGTCTGGTGGTCCGCGCTCCCCGCCTGGCACTGAGCAAAGCACTGGGCGCTGAACGAACGGCAGCCGCAGACCAGTTCACGGTTGAAATCCGTGAGGGCTCCGCCACGGGAACGGTGGTCAATAACACAGCTAACTCAACCACCACCGGCTCGGGCGCTGCCGTCTCGGCTGGTACCGGGGTTACGGGTCAGTATGTGGCCAACGCCGGTAGTACGTACTATCTCACCGAGTCGGGCCCCAACCTGTCGGGATACGCCAAGGCCATTAGTTGCACGGATGCCAACGGTTTGCAGACAGGCCTGCCTCGCCGGGCAGCCTTCGGTGGTTCGTTGGAGTTGGTTCCGGTGGCCGGGGCGGATATCAGTTGCGTGCTGACCAACACAGCCGTTCAGGCCCCTCAGTTGACGTTTACCAAGATGGCCAACCCGTCCGGGATACAGTCCCCGTCGCAGGTTGGTGACGTGATTAGCTACACGTTCACGGCCGCGAACAACGGTAACGTCGCGCTATCGGGCGTAGTCATTGACGACCCCCTGGCCGGCCTTTCGCCGTTGGTTTACACTTGGCCCGGAACTCCCGGAACGCTGCTTCCGGGCGAGACTGTCACAGCGACGGCAACGTATGCGATCACACAGGCCGACGTCGACGCCGGTCACGTTGCCAACTCAGCGGTAGCTACTGGTAATCCTCCTACCGGGCCTCCGTTAACGACGCCGCCGTCGGGTACGGATACTCCGTTGACCAAGGCTCCGGCGTTGCAGTTCAGCAAGATGGCGGATACTTCGGCGATCCACAAACCGGCCGTTGTTGGTGACGTCATCACGTACACGTTCACCGCAAGGAACACGGGCAACGTGAAGCTGACCAACGTGTCGATCGACGATCCCCTGGCAGGCCTTTCACCGTTGGTTTACAGCTGGCCGGGAACTCCCGGTGAGCTGTTGCCGGGCGAGTCGGTCACGGCGAAGGCCACGTACGCGATCACTCAGGCCGATATCAGCGCCGGTCACGTGGTCAACTCGGCGACGGTCACAGGCGCTCCGCCCACAGGTCCTGCTGTGACGCCGCCTCCGGGAACGACGGACACTCCGCTGACTCCGGCCCCGGGGCTGCAGCTTACGAAGACGGCTGATTCGAGCAGCGTTCAGGATCCGGCCAAGGTCGGTGACGTCATCACGTACTCGTTTGCGGCGAAGAACACCGGAAACGTGAAGCTGACGGATGTGACGATCGATGATCCGCTGGCTGGGCTGTCCCCGCTGGTTTTCAGCTGGCCGGGCAACCCGGGGGAGTTGTTCCCGGGCGAGTCGGTCACGGCGAAGGCCACATACGCGATCACCCAAGCGGACATCGACGCTGGCCACGTGGTCAACTCGGCCACGATCACTGGTGCTCCGCCCGCAGGTCCTCCGGTGACGCCTCCTCCGGGAGTAACGGATACCCCGTTGACCTCTGCCCCGGCGATGGAATTCAGCAAGACAGCCACGGCCGCGGCATCTGATGGACCGTCCCGCGTGGGCGATCACATCGTCTACCGGTTCACGGCCAAGAACAACGGCAACGTGAAGCTGAACAAAGTGTCGATTGATGACCAAATGGAAGGATTGTCGGCTCTGACCTACGTCTGGCCGGGCACCCCGGGGGAGTTGCTCCCGGGCGAGTCGGTCACGGCAGAGGCAACGTACACGGTCACGCAGGGGGATATCGACGCCGGTCACGTCGCCAACCTGGCGACCACCACGGGAACGCCACCTACGGGTCCCGTAGTTGCACCGCCAGCTGCCGGCACCGACACTCCGTTGTCTCCAGACGCGGGTTTTGCGTTCTTCAAGACCGCTGACGGTTCCGCCATCGGAGATCCCGCGAAGGTCGGTGACATTATCACCTTCAACTTCACGGCGAAGAACACCGGCAACGTTGTCCTGACGGACGTCGCCATCCGGGACGCGATGCCCGGTTTGTCCGCGCTGGATCACCGCTGGCCTGGAACTCCCGGCGTGCTGAACCCGGGTGAGACGGTCACTGCCAAGGCGACTTATGCGATCACCCAAGCGGACATTAATGCCGGCCAAGTGTTCAATACGGCCACGGCGTCGGCAGGTTCGACAACGGGAAGTCTGGTGTCAACGCCGCCGGCAAACGTTGTGATCAACTTCCCGACGACGGAGGCGACGGGTCCGGACCGGGCTGAAGAACCGCTGGCCTTCACAGGTGTTGTCCTCACCGTGCTACCCATCAGTGTTCTGATAGTTGGCGCTGGCTTGGTCCTGTTCCTTGTGGGACGCCGTAAGAAGCAGGCAGCACGTCCATGAAGAAGTCAGTCGCGTGCATGACAGCGCTACTCATGTCGGCAGTGCTTGCCGGCTGTTCGTCGTCTGGAAGCGGCGGCCAGTCGCCGTCGAACACTACAACGCAAGCGGCTACTACTGGTGAGGCAAAGCCGGCGAACCCGGGCACCGGGATCATCGAAGCCGCCAAGATGACTTCCTGTGATACCGCCACCGGCAAAGTGACAGCCAAGGGGATAGTGACTCCGCCGGACGGAATCAAGGGCACCGTCAAGGTCTCGGTGAGTTGGGTGGACCCGGCAACCTCGGCAGTACTGGCACGCGGCGAGCGATCGTTCACGGGTGCGCAGCCGGGGAAGGCTTTGGATTGGTCGGTTGAAGCTGAAATCGCCAAGCCAGGGACAGAGGCCAAGTGCGTCCTCGGAGCCAGCGTGCTGTAGCCGCGCTGCTCAAAAGCGCGGGCTCTTGCAGTGGGGCCTGTGCGGCGCTGGAAGCGGCTGTCCGGATCACCCTCCGGGCAGCCGCTTTTCTTTGACTTCTGAAGCAATTAGGTCACAAGAGTTTGACGTTAAGGTAAACCTAAGTAAGGTTTGCCTATGCTAACTAGTGCAACGGAAGGAAGCTGACGTGACGTCACCAACTGTCGAGGAGCGGATAGCTCAGGAGCAGGATTTCGGCTCCAAAGTGGAGCTGGCTCTCGCTGCCACCAGCCAGCTGTTCAACGCGCGAAATTCGCCCAATTATGTGGCGCAGGTTCTGCAGGGCGTCAACGCTGTTTCCACAAAAGTGCAGAGAACCGCCCGGCCGTTCACCGGCGTCGCACCTTCAGCGCTGAAGGCGAAAGTGGAAGCCGTGGACCTGGACCGTCCCCTGCCGGATACGGCTGCAGCCCTCGACGAGCTCGACGACCTCTACCTCAAGGACGCCATCTACTTCCACGACGCCCGATACGCGGCCCACCTGAATTGCCCCGTGGTCATTCCGGCACTTGTGGGCGAAGCAGTCCTTTCTGCCGTGAACTCGTCCATGGACACCTGGGACCAAAGTGCCGGGGCCACCATGATCGAACGCCGCCTCATCGATTGGACTGCTGAGCGGATTGGTTTCTCCGCAGAGGCCGACGGCGTGTTTACCTCCGGTGGAAGCCAGTCCAATTTCCAGGCGCTGTTGATCGCGCGCAACCAGGCGGTGGCCAAACTCCGTGCGACCAGCCCCGAAGTGCGCCTGCCGCACCTGCTGGATCGCCTCCGCATTTTCACCTCCGCAGACAGTCACTTCAGCATCCAGAAGTCGGCCTCCATGCTCGGCCTCGGATTCGACGCGGTGATCGCGGTTCCCACCTCCGAAGACCACCGCATGGATCCCGCTGCGCTGGCGGCAGCCCTGGCGGAAGCGCACGATGCCGGGCTGGTGCCCATGGCGGTTGTGGCCACTGCGGGGACCACCGACTTCGGTTCGGTGGATCCTCTTGCCGAGGTGTCGGCGCTCGTCCGGGCCTACGATTCGTGGCTCCACGTCGACGCTGCCTACGGCGGAGGATTGCTCGTCTCGCGCAGGTACCGGCATCTTCTTGACGGCATCCACGTGGCCGACTCGGTGACCGTCGATTTCCATAAAACGTTCTTCCAGCCGGTCAGTTCCAGCGCGGTGCTGGTCCGGCGCGGTGCCATGCTCGGCCATGTCACCTACTACGCCGACTACCTGAATCCGGAAAGTGCGGCCAAAGCCGACATTCCCAACCAGGTGGACAAGAGCATCCAGACCACCCGCCGCTTCGATGCGTTGAAGCTTTGGCTGACACTCCGGATCATGGGGGCGGACGCTATCGGCGTGCTGTTCGACGAGGCGATCGAGCTCGCTGGCCGCGTGGGCACACTGCTGGCTGAGGATGCAGAATTCGAACTGGCTGCCGCACCGCAGCTCAGCACCCTGGTGTTCCGCTACCGCCCGTTCGTGGATGGAGTCGCCGTGAACGACGATGCCGCGGACCTTCTCAACCCGGCCATCCGCGCAGCAATCTTCGCGTCGGGTGAAGCCGTAGTGGCCGGCACCAAGGTGGCAGGGCATCACTACCTCAAATTCACCCTGCTCAATGCTGAAGCATCCCTGGGGGATATCCAGGAAATCATCGAACTCATCCGCCGGACGGGCGCCGGCCTGCTCGCGAACACGACGGAGGCCGCTGCATGAGCACCCCGGACAAAGGCAGGATCTACGACGTCGCGGGAATCGGCGTCGGGCCCTTCAACCTGGGTCTGGCCGCGCTGAGTGAACCCGTGGAGGAGCTGGACTGCGTGTTCCTTGAGCGTCGGGACTCGTTCGACTGGCATCCAGGCATGATGCTCGAGCCTGCACACCTGCAGGTCCCCTTCATGGCCGACCTCGTAACCTTGGCCGATCCGACGTCGCCGTATTCGTTCCTGAACTTCCTGAAACAGTCCGGACGCCTGTACCGCTTCTATATCAGGGAGAACTTCTACCCGCTCCGCGCCGAGTACAACCAGTACTGCCAGTGGGTAGCCGGCCAGCTCGATTCCGTCCGTTTTGGCAAGGATGTGCTGGATGTGGCCTACGACGACGGCGTGTACCGGCTTTCGGTGCAGGGCCCGGATGGCGCTGAGGTGCTTCGCTCCCGACGGCTGGTCCTCGGCACGGGTACCTCGCCGTACATTCCAGCGTCCTGTGCAGGGATAGTCGACGGCGGGGGACTCGTCCTCCACAACGCCGAGTACCTGTCGAGGAAGAGTGAGGTGCAATCCAAACGGAGCATTACGATCGTGGGCAGCGGACAGAGCGCGGCCGAGATCTACTACGAACTGCTCCAGGAAATCGACGTCCACGGCTATCAACTCAACTGGGTCACGCGGTCCGGGCGCTTCTTCCCCTTGGAGTACACCAAGCTAACGCTCGAAATGACGTCCCCGGAGTACGTGGACTACTTCCACTCCCTGCCGTCCGAGCAGCGTGACTCATTGATCAGGAACCAGAAAAACCTCTACAAAGGCATCAACTCGGACCTGATCGACGATATCTATGACCTCCTGTACACCAAGAGCCTTTCCGGGATGGTGGACACCCGGCTGCATACGCATTCTGCACTGAACGCTGCCGAATGGGATGCGGGCAGGAGGACCCATACACTCCAGCTCCGCCACGAGGAACACGGACGCGACTACCAGCTGGAGTCCGAAACCGTGGTGCTGGCCACCGGTTATGCCTACAGGGAACCGGCATTCCTGGCCGGCATCAAAGACCGCCTCCGCCGTGACCACAAAGGGCGGTTCGACGTCGACCGTAACTACGGGACCGGCGTCGAACCCGGCGAAATCTTTGTACAGAATGCGGAACTCCACACCCACGGCTTCGTTACCCCGGACCTCGGCATGGCCGCGTACCGCAATTCCTGCATCCTGCGTGAAATCACGGGCCGGGAGATCTACCCGATCGAGCGCAGCATCGCTTTCCAGCAGTTTGGCGCACCTGCCGCAGTGCAGGCCGAAACCGTAGGGGCACGTGTATGAGGTTCACGTTCCGTCCCGTCGATCCGGTAGCCGATGCACCCGTCCTCCACAGCTGGGTGAGCCGGGAGTACGCGCGGTTCTGGGGCATGGCCGGATGCACGGAACAGGACGTTGTTGAGGAGTACTCAGGCATCGCCGCCTCCGGACACCACCAGGCATTCCTGGGGCTCGACGGCGGTGTGCCCGCCTTCCTCATGGAACGGTACCTTCCGGAAGCGTCCCCGTTGGCGGACGTCTACGAAGTACAGCCCGGGGACGTGGGAATGCACCTGCTGGTATCGCCGCCGAGCGGAACCCCTCAATCCGGCTTCACCACGTCCGTCATGCAAGCCGTGATGACAGAACTCTTCGATGATCCCGCAACCCGGCGGGTCGTCGTCGAGCCTGATGCCCGGAACCACAAGATCCATCTCCTCAACCAGAAGGTGGGCTTCCGCCCGCACGGCGTGGTGACTCTTCCGGCCGTCGACCCTGCTGAGGACCACAAGCAGGGGCTCCTTAGCTTCTGTACCCGCGAGGACTTTCTCGCCACCCTGACCCCGATTCCGGCCGTGCCCGCCGCGGCGACCAAAGGAGAAACCCAGTGACAAGCACAGCCGAGGCCGCAACAGCACAGTCGCCGGTTGCCCACCTGACGCCGGAGCGTTGGGCCGTTGCCAACAGGCACCTGGTCCGCAAAGCGCTCGCAGAGTTCTCGCATGAACGCATCCTTGTTCCCGAACTCATCCGCGAAGAGGCGGACGGAATTGGTCTCTACAAGGTGGTGAGCGACGACGGTTCAGTGGAGTACCGCTTCCGCGCCCGGGTCTTGGAACTGGAGCACTGGTCCGTGCTCCCGGACTCGATCGGCCGGCACGGGGATGGCGGGAAGCTGCCGCTGGATGCCTTGGATTTCATTGCCGAGTTCCACCAAACGCTCGGCATCGGGATGGACATGCTGCCGGTGTATCTGGAAGAGATCAGCAGCACCCTGGCCGGCCACGCGTACAAGCAGGGCAAACCCTTCGGGTCCGTTGAACTGGCCGCCGGCGTGACGGGTGGCTCGGATGTTGCGGCTGACTTCCAGGCAATCGAGCACAGCATGGCCGAGGGCCACCCCTGTTTCGTGGCCAACAACGGGCGGTTGGGTTTTGGTATTGAGGATTACCACGCTTTTGCACCCGAGGCCGGGGCTACCGTCCAGCTGCAGTGGATCGCGGTCCATCGGTCCAAGGCCGTGTTCACGTCGAGTGCCGGTTTGGACTACAAGGCGCACTTTGAAGCGGAATTGGGCCCGGCTACCGTGGCTTGGTTCAACGCGGGGCTCTCCGCCTCAGGGCTGGATCCCGAGGACTACTTCTTCATGCCGGTACACCCCTGGCAATGGGACAACAAACTCACTGTGACTTTTGCTGCGGAAATCGCACAGCAACACATCGTGCACCTTGGCCATGGCGAGGATTCTTACCAGGCCCAACAGTCCATCCGGACGTTCTTCAACGCCACCTCGCCCGGGAAGGCCTACGTGAAGACCGCGATGTCCGTGCTGAACATGGGCTTCATGCGAGGGTTGTCGCCGCAGTACATGAAGGCCACGCCGGCCATCAACGACTGGCTGCAGGAACTGATCACCAAAGACCAGGAGCTCCAGGACCGGGGCTTGGCCATGATCAAGGAAAGTGCGGCGATCGGCTACCGCAACGACTATTTCGAGGCTGCGTCGGCCAAGGATTCGCCGTACCGGAAGATGCTCTCTGCCCTGTGGAGGGAAAGTCCCCTGCCATTGCTTAAGGATGGCCAGCAGTTGGCAACCATGGCATCCCTGCTGCACGTCGATGCTTCCGGCGCCTCGATGGTTTCGTCGCTGATTGCGCGCTCCGGGCTGGAGCCCACGCAATGGTTGCGCCGCTATTTCGACGCGTACCTTGTGCCATTGGTGCACTGCCTCTACAACTACGAGCTCGCATTCATGCCGCACGGCGAGAACGTGATCCTGATCCTTGAGGACGGCGTACCGGTGCGGGCGATCATGAAGGACATTGCCGAGGAAATCGTGGTGATGGGGGACAGGCTGGAACTGCCCGGGGAAGTTTCCCGCATCAAGGCAGAGATCCCGGCCGAACAGATGGTGTTGGCAATCTTTACGGACGTCTTCGACTGCATCTTCCGCTTCCTTTCCGCGATCCTCGTTGAGGACGGAACGATGCGCGAAGACGAGTTCTGGGGGACTGCTGCATTGGTGCTGCGGGAATACCAGGCCCGCCACCCCGAACTCGCCGATCAGTTCGACAGGCACGACCTCTTCGCCCCGGACTTCGAGTTGTCCTGCCTCAACAGGCTGCAGTTGCGGAACAACCAGCACATGCTGGATATCTCCGATCCCTCCGGGGGCCTCCAAATGGCGGGACGTTTGGCCAATCCTCTGGCAAAGTTCGCCTGACCCTCGTTTCGTCCCCTCGCCCTGAGCCGAGTTGACACTTAATGACAATCCGCCGCGCCAACATTGTCATTAAGTGTCAACTCGGTGGGGTGGCGGAGGAGTTGCGGGACGCTAGGGTAGGGCCATGACCACTCGAGCCAACGAACTTACTGCCCTTGTCACCGGAGCCACCGCCGGCCTGGGCGCGGAGTTCGCCCGCGAGCTTGCCGAAGCCGGGCACCATCTGGTCCTGGTTGCCCGCGATGAAGAGCGACTCAAAGCCAAGGCCGAGGAACTCGAGCGCGACTTCAGTATCTCGGTGGAGGTGTTGCCGGCGGACCTGACCTCCGACGTCGGGGTTTCCGCAGTGGCGGACCGCCTGCGGGACGCAAGCAGGCCCGTGGACGTGCTGGTGAACAACGCGGGGATCGGGCTCTTGAAGTCGTTCGAGGACAACGATCTTGAGGAAGAGCGGGCGCACTTGCGCCTCCACGTCCAGACTCCCATGGAGCTATGCCACGCCGTCCTTGAGGTCATGTTGGCGCGGGGCAAGGGCCGGATCATCAACGTGGCCAGCGTGGCGGCCTTCGCCAACCGGGGCAGCTATTCCGCGGCCAAAGCCTGGCAGGTGACATTCAGCCGCTGGGCGAACACCGCTTATGCAAAGTCAGGCGTACAGGTCACCGCAGTCTGCCCGGGGTTCACCCACACGGAGTTTCACGATCGCATGGGCATGGATAAGTCCGTGGCGCCGCGATTCCTCTGGCTGAAGGCCGAGCGGGTGGTTCGTGAAGGCCTCGAGGACAACGCCAAAGGCAAAGCTGTGTCCATCCCGACGCGGAGGTACAAGGTGGTCACCTTCTTCGCGCGCGTCCTCCCGGCAAAGCTGACCGCAGGCCCGCCGAGGCGCCCGGCGAAGACGGAGGGCTAACGGCCCAAAGCTGGTAAATGCCCCACATGAAGTGGGACATTTTGGGCATCGCCCCTTGAAGTGGTCGCGATTTCTGCAGCGCTTGAGCAGGGAACAGTGCCAGACGTCCGTGACGTGACTGACAACGGAGTCGGTTTAGCGCCGCCGCTGCACCACCACGGCAACGGCAATTCCGATGACCGCTCCCACGAACGTCTCAACGGCCCGCTCCAGCACCAGCACTCCCGGATCCATGGGTGCCGCCAGCTGCGCGATCAGCAGGATTACGGGGGTGAAGAACACCATGGCCCAGCCGTAGTGCCTGGCCATGAACAGCTCGGTGGGGAACTGGCATAACATCACGATCACCGCGAGTACCACCGGGCCGTGGCTTGGGAAGTACTGAAGCGGCGACACCGGACTCGGGAAAAGCACGACGGCGACCACCCCCAAGCCGAGGAACGTCCCCACGATCCTGTGGATGCCCCGGTGGACCCGGCTTGGCAGATCGGCACCGGCCAGCGGGACGGCCGCTGCTGCCATGGCCCAGTGCGGGTGGCCGCTGCCACTGAGTACGCCGCAAACCCCGGCCGCGCTGACTGCAAGGACGTAGCGCGTCGCATGGACCAGGGCTGACTGCCGTAGAGGCCCGCGCAACAGTGGTACGTCCCGGACCGCACCCCGTTCCCATGAGCGGGTTCGCAACCACCCCGCAAAGCCAACCACGATCGAGAACGCTGCCGAGGCAGCACCGATGAGCACCGCCGTCGTAAATGGAACGCTGGTCGGCACCGAGGCGCAGGCGCCCAAGGCAAGGATTCCGAAGAACGGTCCTACGGGCCTTAGCTTCGCGGCATCACAGAAGAAAGAGCCGGCCCCCGCGAAAAGCGTAGCCACGAGCACGAGCCACCACGAATGAATATGGTTGACGGACAGGAAGGTGCCGATGGACAACCCGCCCACCAGCAAGAGCGCCGCCTGTGCTTGGTGCCTGAGCCGAAGTTGGTGCGATTCATTGCGTCCGTACATGCCTGTCAAGGCACCGAACACCGCGTACATCATGAGCTCGGGCCGGCCGATGGCAATGAGGAAGAGTCCAGGCACAACCACGCTGAGCCCGACGCGTACGGCCGATAGCCTGTCGTTGTTCGCCGGACCGATCCGGTGAAGTTCCCGGGCGTGCGTCATGAACACGGACATGGGAACACCACCAATCATCAAGGGCTTGTGGGCTAAAGGCTCACGTCCGAAAATTATCAGGATTGCCGCGCGAGCTGCCATAAGCCCGGTCACAACGCGTAGCAAGGACTGTCAGAGGAATCTGGAAAGATCGAGATATGCCCGTAGCTTTCGTCTGCAGAACCCGCTCCACCATGTCGTGGCAGGCCCCTGCAACACCGGATCCGGGCCGATGATCCGGCTGGCGCATTCGGATGACCTCGGGCAGCTGCAGACCATTGAGCGCGCCGCGGGGGAGGCCTTCCGTTCCTTGGGCATGGACCAGATTGCCGACGACGAACCCTTTCCCGTGGACGTGTTGCAGGAGTATGTCTCTGCGGGACGGGCCTGGGTTTACGTCGACGGCCTCGACTACCCCGTGGCCTACATCCTTGTGGACGTGGTGGACGGAAACGCCCATGTGGAACAGGTGAGTGTTCACCCGGACCAGGCCCACCAAGGCATCGGCCGGGAACTGCTCCATGCCGCCCGGGTTTGGGCGAGGGGCCACGGCATGCACCGGCAGACCCTCAGCACCTTCCGGGACGTTCCTTGGAACGCGCCGTACTATCGCCGCCTCGGTTTTGAGGTGTTCGACGCCGGACTGTGGGGCCCGGAGCTCACCCGCCTGATGGAGCATGAGGCGGAGTTGGGACTGACGCGCTGGCCGCGGGTGGCGATGTGGCGCCCGGTGGTCCCGCCCGCGTAGGCTCCGCCACCGCAGGCGAATGCGCCTTGGCCACTCCTGGACGCCTCATTGCCGAGTCTATGAGTTCCGTGCCCGCTCAACGTCGGCTGCGCTGGCAGCGTCGCCTACCGACCGGAGTCCGGCGATGACGCCTTCCACATCAGCCGGCGTCCGGTTTTGGCTGAGTTTCGCTTTCGCCTCCACGCGCGTCATCACAAGTTCGACGCCGACTATCGCCTTCAGCTGCCCGGCAATGAAGCGCTGCGGTGCTTCGTCCACCGACCAGGGACGTGCCATCGCCGACTCGTGGTGATCCGAAAGCTGCCGGACGTGCTTTCCCGGCCACTCGCCGTCGTCATGGATCACCAGCCGGCCGTAGACGTGGGCGGTGGAGTAGTTCCACGTGGGAACCACCCGTCCATGCTCGGCCTTGGAGGCGTACCAGGAGGGGGAGATGTAGGCGTCCGGACCTTGAAGGATCATCAACGCCTCACCCGTCACCGGCGTTGACCATTGGGGATTGTTGCGCGCCATGTGGGTTTGCAGGGCGCCGTGGTCCCCAACGGAGGGGTCGTAGATGAAAGGCAGGAGCGTGGCGAGCAGGCCGTCCGGTGTCATGGTCACGAGGTTCGCGGCCCCGGAGTTGCGGAGCAGCGCCTCAATGGCCTCTTCGGAAGCGGCGAAGTGGGCGGGGGTGTACATGGAAGTGTCCTTTCGGCTTGGGTTAGGGGCGCGACGGCGGCGCGAGCCTCACGCGCACGGCGGCACCTGCGCAGAGGATCACCATGAGACCGCCGATGACGGTGGTCAGGGTGAGGGACTCGCCGAGCAGGAGAGCTGCCCACGCGATGGTCATGACGGGCTGTACCAACTGGATCTGGCTGACTTGGGCCATGGGCCCGATGGCAAGCCCGCGGTACCAGGCGAAGAAGCCGAGGAACATGCTGACCACGCCTAAATAGGCAAAGGCCGCCCATCCGGCCGGCGTCGTGGAAGGGAAGCCAGACGCCAGCGACATGGCTGTCAACAGGATCATGACCGGGGACGCCACCACCAGGGCCCAGGAGATGGTCTGCCACGAACCCAGTTCGCGGGCCAACAGGCCGCCTTCCGCGTAGCCGATAGCGGCGGCTACAACGGCTCCGAGCAGGAGAAGGTCAGCCCAGTGAAGTGACTCAAAGCCGCCCGACTGCGCCAGGGCGAAAACCACTGCGGCCACCACGCCCACCCCCGTGAGCACCCAGAACAGGGGCCTCGGACGTTCGCGTCCCCGCATGACGGCCACGGTCGCTGTTGCTGCCGGGAGAAGGGCAATGACCACCGCGCCGTGGCTCGCGGAAGTGCTGGTCAGGGAAAAGGTGGTGAGTAGCGGGAACCCGGCCACGATTCCGCCGGCTACTACTGCCAGGCGCAACCACTGCATGCCTTGGGGAAAGCGTTGCTTGGTGATTGCCAAGGCAGCGGCAGCAAGGACGGCGGCTATGACTGCCCGGCCGGCTCCAATGAACAGGGGCGACATCCCATCCACGGCCACCCGTGTGAAGGGAACCGTGAAGGAGAAGGCGAACACGCCCACAAGCCCCCACCAAATTCCGGATGCGGTTGGCTTGGGTAACGCTGGCGACTGAATGAGAGTAGCGCTACTATTATGGTTCATGAACAACGATAGCAGTTCACGGATAGTCTCGCGACTGAAAGAGTGGATTGCCGCAGCCGCCCCCGGGGCCCGAATGCCTTCTACCCGCCAACTCGTGGCGGAGTACCAAGCGAGCCCTGTGACAGTACAAAAGGCACTGAGGACACTCACCGCCCAAGGGCTTATCGAGAGCCGTCCCGGCGTTGGAACGTTCGTCCGCGCCTACCGCACCGCGCGTCCGGTGGATTATGCGTGGCAGACGGCTGCCCTTGGCGCGCTCCAGGCACCCAGGCTAACCAACACCGCTGCGATGCGCAGTGCGTCCAATGATGTGATTGCTTTCCACTCCGGGTACCCGGCGCGTGAGCTCCTCCCAGAGAGGCTGGTTCGTTCGGCACTGACGCGTGCGGCGCGTGGCGAGGCCGCGTTGTCCAGGCCGCCCGTCGCGGGTCTGCCGGAGCTGCAGTCGTGGTTCGCGCAGGAGCTTAGTACCTCAACGCCGGTTGGCGTGACGCCGCCCCAGCCCGGCGACGTCGTCGTGCTTCCCGGAAGCCAAAGCGGCCTGAGCTCGATCTTCCGCGGCCTGGTGGGTCACGGCCAGCCGCTGCTGGTGGAGTCGCCCAGCTATTGGGGCGCGTTGCTTGCGGCCGCGCAGGCGGGTGTCCGCGTGGTCCCGGTACCGAGCGGGCCGGACGGTCCTGACCCCGCACAGCTGTCCCGTGCTTTCGAAGAGACGGGCGCCCGCATGTTCTACGCCCAACCCAACTTCGCGAACCCAACCGGTGCCCAGTGGTCGGTTCGGCGCGGCGAGGAAGTCCTGGACGTGGTGCGGGCCCATGGCGCTTTCCTTGTGGAGGACGACTGGGCCCACGACTTCGGGATCACCGCCCCATCCGTACCGGTAGCCGCGAAGGACGACTCAGGGCACGTTCTCTACATCCGCTCGCTGACCAAAAGCGTGTCCCCGTCCATCCGCGTGGCGGCGGTGGTCGCCCGCGGCCCGGCCCGGGAGCGGATCCTTACCGCGCAGGCCGCTGAGTCGATGTACGTCAGCGGCCTCCTGCAGGCGGCCGCGCTCGACGTCGTCACCCAGCCCGGGTGGCAAACCCACCTCCGGGGAGTCTCGGCCCAGCTGCAGTCGCGGCGGGATCTTCTGGCCACCAGCCTCAGCGAGCACATCCCGGAGGCCCATCTGACGCACCTGCCCAAGGGCGGCCTGAACCTCTGGTTGCGGCTTCCGGACGGGGTCGACGCCGAACGCCTCACCAAGGATTGCGAGGCAGCCGGTGTCCTGATCGCCGCAGGTACCGAGTGGTTCCCTGCCGAACCCGAAGGGCCGTATGTCCGGCTCAACTATGCCGGGCCCAACCCGGGAGCGTTCCCGGAAGGGGTGCGAATTATCGGTGGGGCGCTGAAGCGGCAGAGGTAGTTTGGGGTTGTTTCGCGCTATCGGGTATGCAGGTCTGTATCCAGGCCAGGAAAATCCAAGGGCGATTCGAACTCCGGTTCGCCGCTCCTCAAATCAACGTCGGATTCGCGGATCGCGTACCGCATTGCGGCCTCGGCCGCTTCCGGATCACCCTTTTTGATGGCATCCAGGATGGACCTGTGGTCCGGTACCGGGTCCAGCCAGTGACCTCCCGGGTGATGCTGGATGCGGTTCCGGGCGCTCAGTGCGTGCACGATCACAACGTCGAGGCGCATCATCAGTTCATTGTGGGTTGCCCGAAGCAGGCTCAGGTGAAAGTCATGGTCCGCTGCGGCGAGCCGTTCAACATCGCGGCCTGAGGCTTCGAATTCGGCAAATGCCTTCTCAAGGGCTTCCAGGTCCTCAGGTTTCCTGAACCGTGCAGCAAGCTTTGCCGCGGCCGGCTCTATGACATCCCTCAACTGGGAGAGTTCGGCCAGGAGGCGGTCGTCATCGCGCCGGGCTGCGCGGCGCCATTTAATCACGTCGCTGTCCAGCAGCTTCCATGACTTCCGGTCATTGACGATTGTTCCGCGGCGCGGCCACGAATCGATCAAGCCCTTTTCCCGGATCACTCGCAGCGCTTCCCGCATCGCCGTTTTGCTGACTCCGAATTCCGGCTCCAGAGAGTCCACATCGATGCGCGTACCCGGAGGGTAGTCTCCGCGCACGATGCGTAGCCCGAGCATGTCTACCAGCTCGGTGTGCAGGTTTGTCATAGCGGTACCCTACCCCTTTAACCTGACTATTGCCTTTATACCTATTATTAGTAATAATACTCAAATATGTGGGCTGCGTCTCACGGAAAGATGCATACGAAGGAGTAGCTATGCCATTTCGACCCAACCGCCGCGCGAAGACCCTCTCTGTCCTCGCCACCGTTGCAGTGGGAGCCACCGTTCTTGTCGGTTGCTCGCCATCCCAGGAGAATAACTCCGGCTCCCCGCAGCCGGCGACCATCACCTTCGCCGCCTCCACCCTCGGGGACCCGGGCCGCGGACCGGGCTTGCAAAAGCTCATCGATGAGTACAACGCGAGCCAGAGTACGGTAACCGTCCAGGCTGCTTCGGTCCCTTACCCGACCTTCGGCCAGACCGTCCTGACACAAATGGGCGGTGGAGAAGGTCCGGACTTGGTGCGTTTTGATATGCCCGAGTTCTCCACGGCAGCAGCTTCTGCCCTGCTCGAGCCCCTGGACGACAAGATCGACGCGTCCAAGCTCAACTTGATTGCCGGGCCGGACAAGTACCTGAACGTCGACGGCCACCGCTACGGCGTTGTCTTCGAGAACTCCAACTACGGCATGTTCTACAACAAGGACCTCATCCCCGAGGCTCCCAAAACCTTTGACGAGTTCATGCAAACGGCCAAGGCCACCACCAAGGGTGACGTGTACGGCCTCGCCTTCCGTCAGACTCAGGCAGAAGAAGCAGGTGTGTGGCAGGACATCTACAACTACGTGCTCGGTTTCGGCGGTGACTGGTCCGACGGCGGGAAGCTCACCCTGGATTCGCCCAAGGTGATTGAAGGACTGGAAAAATACAAGGAGCTTTACGACGCCAACGTCATTCCCAAGGGCGCGGATGCGGCCACCTTCCGCAAGATGTTCGCCAACGGCAAGGTTGGAATGGAGCTCAACAACGGCGGCTACGTGACCGCTACCAAGTCAGCCAACCCGGCACTGAATTTCAGCGTTGCCCGGATCCCGTTCCCTGAGAAGAAACAGGGTTCCCTGCTGGCCCCGATCGTCATCAACGCGAACAGCAAGCACAAGGACGCCGCCCTCGACTTCATCCAGTGGATCCTGAAGCCCGAGCAGCAGGTCAAGCTTCAGGAAGTGCTGGGTGCCAGCAGCGTGGCCACGCCCACCGAACGCAGCGCCGAGAGCCTGGAGAAATACCCGTTCCTCCCCGAATTGGACAAGCTGACCGAGTCCGGTGTTCCGCAGATCGTCAACGGCTTCGGTCCCCAGACCGCGGACATCCGCCGCATTGTTGTCACTGAGGTGCTTTCTTCCCTTCAGGGCCAGCAGGACATGAAGACCGCCATGGAGAAGGCCCAGAAGCAGGCCGAGGAGCTGGTTAGGTAATGAGCGGCCAAAAAGGGGGACCGCGTCTGCTGTCGCGGTCCCCGGGGCCCGGGAACACTTCCAAACCCGCTTCCCCGTCCCCACGCAAGCGCCGGCGCAGGAGCGCGGTGGGCAGTCCGTGGACACCGTATCTTTTCCTTGCCCCGGCTGTCCTCTACATCGGCATCTTCCAGCTCTTCCCGCTCCTGCAGGAAGTCTGGCTAAGTTTCACCCGGACAACGCTGCTTAACCCGACCCTGAACGTTTGGGTCGGCCTGGCGAACTACCAGTCCGTTCTCGGGGACCCGTCGTTCCGGCAGACCCTGCTCACCACCCTTCTGTATGTCACCGCTTGCGTTGTCGGGTCGGTGGGACTGGGGTTGGTAGTGGCTCTCCTGTTGAACGGCAGGTTCCCGGGCCGGGCAGTGGCCCGGTCCTTGGTCACCGTGCCGTGGGCTGCTCCCGGAATCGCCGTGGCGCTGATAGCGGTGTGGATGTTCAACCCGCAATTCGGCCTCCTTACCCGGGTGTTGAAAGGCTTGGGGATAGACACAGGCGAGAACGGCGTCCTGGATAATCCCAGCCTGGCTCTCGCGGCCATTCTCATGACCACTATCTGGCAGTTGGTCCCGTTTGTTGCCGTCGTCCTGCTCTCTGCGCTGCAAAGTGTGCCGCAGGAACTCGTCGAAGCAGCGCAAGTTGACGGCGCAGGGCGCTGGATGATCTTCCGCGTGGTCACCTGGCAGGTGCTGAAACCGACCATCGGCTTGGTGGCCGTACTTATGACCATCTGGTCTCTGCGGCGATTCGAGCTGATCTGGCTCATGACGCGCGGTGGGCCCCTGGGTTCCACCCGGACCCTTGTTATCGACCTCTATTCGCAGGCATTCGAGTCAAAGCAACTCGGCACAGCCGCCGCGATCGGGATGGTGGGCATCGTCATCTCCCTCATCGTCATTATCGGTAGTCGACTGGTCGCACGTGCGGCCGCTAAGGAGGCATGATGCGCCGCTTACACCTTGGCGTGACTGCACGCATGCTGGCCGTCCTGGTTGTCTTGGGGCTCGCTATCTTCCCGGTCTACTGGATGTTCGTCACGGCACTGACATCTGATCAAGACCTGTTCGGCCCATCGATCAACCTGCTTCCGGACTTCTCCCGACTCAACGTTTTCAGCGAAGCCCTGGCTGACGGCCAGGTTGTCGGATGGCTCACCAACAGCCTCGTCGTTGCCGCGGGCACTACCGTACTGTCCATCGCCTTGGGTGTGCCCTTGGGCTATGCGCTGTCCCGGTTTGGCTTCAGGGGGAAAGCAACTGTTGGCCTCGCCTTGCTTTTCACGCAGATGCTTCCGGAAGCGCTGTTGGTGGTTCCACTGTTCGCCGTATTCCGCAGATTTGACCTGCTGAATTCCTTGCACGGTCTTATCCTTGCGGACACAGCCTTCGCCCTGCCAGTGGTGGCTTTGATTCTGAAGGGAGCCATTGACGGAGTTCCGCGGGATCTCGACGAGGCTGCACGCGTGGATGGAAGCAACCCGCCCACGGTACTGTTCCGCATCATCCTGCCGCTCATCGCGCCGGCAATCGCCGCCGCTGCCGTCATCGCGTTCTTCAGCGCCTGGAACGAATACGTCTTTGCGGTCACGTTCGTCTTCGACAAGTCATTGCAACCGGCCTCGGTTGGCGTGGCCGGCTTCATCGGGGAGCAGGACACCTCTATCCAAAGCATCATGGCGGTCGGTCTGCTGTTCACGCTGCCCGCAGTCGCTTTTTACCTTTTTGCACAGAGATACGTCGTCAGCGGCATGACTGCCGGCGCGGTTAAGGGATAAAGACTCACTTATGAAAATAACCAACCTCGATACCGTAGTTGTCGATTTTTATCGGACAAACCTTATTTTCGTCAGGCTCAGCACCGACGAAGGAATTACTGGAGTAGCCGAGGCGACCCTTGAAGGACAGGAGCACGCCGTGGTGGGTGCCGTGGCTGTCCTCGCGGATGCGGTTCGAGGCAAAGATCCAACCCGCATCACGGAAACGATCTACCAGCTCAACAGAGATGCCTACTGGCGGGGCGGGCCCGTTTCCATGACCGCCTTGAGCGCATTGGAAATGGCAATGTGGGATGTCTCTGCCCGTGCACTCGGGGTGCCGGTTCATCGCATGCTCGGCGGCCAGGTCCGCGATAGGGTACGGGCCTATGCCAACGGGTGGTTTTCCGGAGCCCGCACCCCGGAAGACTTTGCCGAGGCCGCCGTGCAGACCATCGGACAAGGGTTCCGGGGCCTCAAATGGGATCCGTTTGAAGCAGCAGATCTCACCCTCGAACCCCGGGACCTGAAACGGATGCTGGAACCAGTGGCCGCCGTACGGGCGGCGGTGGGAGACGACGTCGAACTGTTCATCGAGGGGCACGGCAGGTTCGACGTTCCGACCGCTATCAGGGTGGCCCGCGAACTCGAACAATTCAACCCCGTGTTCTTCGAAGAACCGTGCCCGCCTGACGGGATCGATTCCCTCGTGGAGATCCGTTCCAAGTCTCCCGTGCCCATCGCTGCGGGGGAACGTTGGATCGGACGGAGCACGTTCGTGCCGGCATTGGGCCGGCACGCCGTTGACTACGTACAGCCGGACGTCACGCATGCCGGTGGACTGATGGAACTGCAATTCATCGCCACGCTTGCTGCCTCCCAGTACATTCCCTTCGCCCCGCACAACCCCAGCGGACCTCTCAGCACGGCCGCCACGTTGCAGCTCGGCGCCATGGTGCCGAACTTCCGCTACTTGGAAATCATGGCCACTGACGTGCCGTGGCGAAGCGAAATTTCCAGTGAACGGCTGACGCTGACTGAGGACGGCGACGTCCTCATCCCGGAAGGACCTGGTCTGGGCATCGAACTCGACTTCGACGCCATCGCGGAACACCCTTACACACCACACCCCATGCGCATTTTCACCGATGCGGTTGCGGACATCCGTCCTCCGGACGCGAGGTCTTTCTTCAACCTCGAAACCACCCCGGTGGGCTAGGTGGCAAGCGATTACATGCAAGCCCAAAAAGAAATCGTGGAAGGAGGGACAATGTTCACCACAGTCGAGGAAACAAACACCAGGACCACCGCCGCCCACGCGGCCTACGAACAAGCAAGGGACATCGACCCGGGCACGCGTGCCGCATGGTTAAGGGGCATCGCCGCTGCATTGGAAGCGAATGCAGATGAGCTGGTGGCCCTGGGACAAGAAGAAACCCACTTGGACGAGGGAAGGCTTTCCTTCGAGCTCAAGAGGTCCGTCTTCCAACTACGGTTGTTCGCGGAGGAGGTCGTCCGGGGAGAACACCTGGACGCAACCATCGACCACGCCGATCCGACGTGGGGGATGGGTCCGCGGCCGGATATCCGTCGCGTCTCCGTGCCTCTGGGCGTCGTAGGCGTATTCGGGGCCTCCAACTTCCCCTTCGCGTTCAGCGTCATGGGTGGAGACAGTGCATCTGCGCTCGCCGCCGGGTGTGCAGTGGTGCATAAGATCCACGAAGGCCACCTGCAGCTTGCCCTGCGCACAGGTGCGATCGTGGAGGAAGCGTTGGAATCGGTGGGTGCTCCGCAGGGGCTTTTCTCCACCATCATCGGACGGGCGGCAGCTGAATGCCTGGTGGACCACCCGTTGGTAAAGGCTATTGGCTTCACTGGTTCCACCGCCGGAGGAAGGGCGCTGTTCGACCGGGCGGCACGACGTTCCACACCCATCCCTTTCTACGGAGAACTGGGCAGCATCAACCCTGTGTTCGTCACTGAAGCTGCTTGGAAGTTGCGCCGCGATGAGATCCTGGCCGGTTTCGCGTCGTCGTTCACTATGGGGATGGGCCAATTCTGCACCAAACCTGGGCTTCTCTTTGTCCCGGGGTACTCCTCCGCCTTAACCGGCAACGGTGATGACGTCTCTGACATTCTCAATCGGGAAGTCGCAGGCAAGCCGCGCCGCCCGCTCCTTAGCCCCAGACTGCGGGAAGGCTTCGATCGGGCCGTGGAAACCGTGCGGGCCGCACCCGGCGTAGACGTGCTGTTGGCAGGGGACGATTCCGAGGCGCCCCACCCTACTATCCTGAAGACCACGGCTGATCACGTCCGCAAACATCCCGGAATCCTTGAACAGGAGATGTTCGGACCGGCTGCGGTAGTAGTGGAGTATCACCCAGGTGATGACCTGGTCTCCCTGGCAGGATTAATGGTGGGGCAACTGACCGGCACCGTTCATGCCGAACCCCACGAAGACGTCTCGGATCTGCTGTCCACTCTGCGGGAACGCTGCGGCCGGTTGCTGTGGAACGCCTGGCCCACAGGTGTGACGGTGAGCTATGCACAGCACCATGGCGGACCCTACCCGGCCACCACGGCAACCACCACGTCCGTGGGAACGGCGGCGATCGCTCGGTTCATGCGGGCTGTGGCCTACGATTCCTTCCCGCCGTCCCAACTGCCGGCACCGTTGCGTGATGACAATCCGTGGCGGATCCGGCGCCGGGTGGATGGAGCTTGGGATTCACCAATCCCGGAAGGAAAAGTCAGTGAATAAGTCAAACATGCCGGACATCCTGCCATCGGACGGCGCGGACTCCGTGCTGGTTGGGCGAATCTGGGATCCGAATAGCCAAGGCCCGCGGGTAGTGGCGGTCCGGGGTGAGGAACTTGTGGACCTGACCCCGATGTTCGGCACTGTCTCGGAACTCCTGGAAAACGACGATCCCGCGGACCTGGTTCTCAGCAGTGGCTCGAATGTTCTTCCATGGGCACTGGAAGAGGTGGTCCAAAACTCCGCGACAGGGGACCGCAACCTCCCTTTCCTTCTGGCGCCCTTGGACCTGCAGGTGATTAAAGCCTGCGGCGTGACCTTCGTGGAGAGCATGGTGGAACGTGTCATCGAGGAACGGTGCGAAGGTGACTTCAACCGTGCTGCGGAAGTAAGGAAGAGCGTCAACAAAGCCCTCGACGGCGGTTTGGCTTCTGTCCGTCCCGGATCCAAACAGGCCCTGGAGGCCAAGAAAATCCTGGCCGCCCAAGGCATGTGGTCCCAGTACTTGGAGGTGGGGCTTGGCCCGGATCCGGAGGTATTTACTAAAGCTCCTGTGTTGTCAGCCGTGGGTTACGGTTCCGGCGTTGGTATTCCCGCGTTTTCTTCGTGGAACAATCCCGAACCGGAACTCGTCCTCATGGTCGATTCCGCAGGCAGGGTCAAGGGCGCTGCGCTCGGCAATGATGTGAATCTCCGGGACGTGGAAGGGCGAAGTGCCCTCCTGTTGGGAATGGCCAAGGACAACAATGCCTCGTGCGCGGTTGGCCCGTTCATCCGGCTGTTCCATGGCGGATTCACGTTGGAGTCCCTTCGCACCGAAGAGATAGCCCTGACTGTGGAAGGGGTGGACGGTTACCGTCTTGAGGGCCGGAACAGCCTTAGCCGGATCAGCCGTCCCTTCGAGGAACTCGTAACTGCTGCGCACGGCCGGCACCACCAATACCCGGACGGTTTTGCCCTTTTTACCGGAACGCTTTTCGCCCCCACACAGGACCGCGACGCGGAAGGGCTCGGCTTCACCCATAAGAACGCTGATGTTGTAACCATTAGCAGTGCGCAGCTTGGAACGCTGGTGAACCAGGTCCATGCCACGGAAGACATGGAGCCGTGGACTTTTGGGATCGGGGCTTTGTTTAGCTATCTGGCTGGAGTGAAAAAGGTTTAGTTAACAGCCGTAGCCACCAACCTCAAGGAGAGCGCCTTGTGGTTGGTGGCTACGGTGGGCGGTTCGGTTACCGCGAACTATCGGGTACGCGCGCAGAAGTCGCAGGCAAGTAAGTCCTAAGCAGGTGTCAGGTCCTTCTTGTCCCGGCCAAAGGCCACATCGCTGACGGGCTGGCCATCGAACGGCATCTCGTTCAGGTTGATGAGCGGGTTGCTGTCCTGGGTTTCCACGAGTTCACGGGCTTCGGCCTCGGTATCCACGCTGGGCATGGAGCCCGGAAGCGGACGCTTCGCGGATTCACGCAGGAAGAAGATCGCGATCCCGCCAACAATGGACGTTGCCATCAGGTAGTACGCCGGCATCATGTCGTCACCGGTACCTTCGATCAGGCCCTGCACGATGAACGGGGTGGTGCCGCCGAAGATCGCTACCGAGAAGTTGTAGGCAATGCCCATTCCGCCGTAACGGCTGGACGTGGGGAACAGGGCCGGCAGAGCCGAGGCCAGGTTGGATACGTAGAACGTCACGGGGAAGGCGATCAGGGCGAGGCCGAACAGCGTTGACCATACGTCTCCGATGCCAATGAGCATGAAGGCAGGAATGGAGAAGACGACCGTGCTGCCTGCGCCGATCCACAGCACGGGGCGGCGACCGATGCGGTCGGAAAGCTTGCCGGTCAGCGGAATGCAGAGGGCCATGATCACCAGGACCGGGATGGTCAGCAAGGTGCCGTGGACGGGGTCGTAGCCCTTGGAGTCCGTCAGGTATGTGGGCATGTACGAGGTCAGTGCGTAGCCAACGGTGTTGGCTGCTGCGGCAAGAATCATGGCCAGCAGGATCTGGCGCCAGTAGGCCTTGATGATGCCGATCGGGCCCTTGGCCACGTGCACGTCATGCGAAGCAGCGTCCTTTGCGAGGGCTTCCTGGGCGTCCAGGGTTGCCTGGAACTGCGGGGATTCCTCGATCTTCGTCCGGAAGTACACGGCGATGATGCCCAGGGGGCCGGCTACCAGGAACGGAATCCTCCAGCCCCATTCCTCCATGGCTGCCTGTCCCAGCGTGAGCTGCAGGACTGACACCAGGGCGGCACCGAGCGCGAAGCCGATGTAGCTGCCCATGTCCAGGAAGCTCGCGAAGAAGCCGCGGCGCTTGTCCGGTGCGTATTCGCTCACGAACGTGGTTGCCCCGGCGTATTCACCGCCGGTCGAGAAGCCCTGGACGAGCTTGAGGATCACCAGGAGCGCGGCTGCCCAGATACCGATCTGCGCATAGCCGGGCAGGAGTCCGACGGCGAACGTACTTGCCGCCATCAGCATCAGTGTTGCTGCGAGTACCTTCTGGCGGCCGATTTTGTCGCCGAGCCAACCGAAGACCACACCGCCGAGCGGGCGGGCGATGAAGGTGGCGGCGAACGTACCCAGAAGGAAGAGGGTCTGGACGGACGGATCAGCTTCCGGGAGGAAAACGGGTCCCATGGTGGTGATCAGGTAGCCGAAGACACCTACGTCGTACCATTCCATAGTGTTGCCGACGATAGTGCCGCCGAGTGCTTTCTTCAGCATCGGCTGGTTCACGACGTTCACGTCGGATTCCTTCAACCGGCGCTTCGTCCGAAGCTTCGGCATTTTGGTGCTTTTACCAACTTTCGCAGCGGCCGGTTCGTGGCCTGCCGCTACCTTGTTTCCGGTGGCGTTCCTTGCGCCGTCCGGAGAGACGGTGTTGCTTTGGTCTATGGGCATTTGGGCTTCTCCTAGGGAGGTCATTTGCTTGCGACTTCTGCTGCCCCGCTCTGGGCAGGTGTTCAATTTTACGCGGTTTTGCCCACCAATCCGAGTTGGGATCGGGTTTTGGGGCCACTTCGGGGTACGTATTGCTAAGCAAACTTACTTCTCTTTGCCCGGTTTTGCCCCGTCATAACAGGGAAGTAGGTGCCGGCCGCATGCCGTTATCAAATTGTTTAGTGAAGTACATCAAACGGCAGCTTTTTCACCGCGAAAGCTAACCTATTGCACCCTTAGGGCCACCGTCCGAGGACCACCGTTGCCCCAAGATCCCCATCGAAAAGGACGCTCGCCCGGAGCCCCACGCCGACCATCAACGCGGCGGTCGCCGACGCCTGTACGTCCGAGGTCTCAATCAGCAGTGCTCCACCGGGCGACAACCACTCCGGAGAGTCCCTCACGACGCGACGCTGGACGTCCAAACCGTCACCTCCGCCGTCGAGCGCTACCATCGGTTCGTGAAGGCGGGCCTCAGACGGCATCATGGCGATCGAGCCTGTGGGAACATAAGGGGCGTTGACCATCAGGACGTCCACGCGGCCCCGAAGTTCCGGGGGCAGTGGCTCGAACAGGTCACCCTGGAATACCTGGCCGCCACGCGGGCCGATGTTCCGGGCGGCGCATGCGGCAGCCAGGGGGTCGATGTCCGCGCCGTACAGCTGGCAACTGCCCAGCAGGTCGCCCAAGGCAGCGCCAATAGCGCCCGAACCGCAGCAAAGATCGACGACGACGGCGCCCGGCTCGGCGACCAAGGCCGCCTGACGCACCAGGAACTCCGTGCGACGCCGCGGCACGAAAACGCCCGTCTCCACCACCATGCGGCGTCCGCAGAATTCGGCCCACCCCAGGATGTGTTCAAGGGGTATCCCGCTGATGCGCTGCTGCACCATCGACGCGAAGTCTTCATCGCTCCGGGCGGCTTCCATGAGCAGCCCGGCTTCCTCTTCAGCGAAGACGCAGCCGGCGGCACGAAGCGCTTGGACGACGGCGGGATCCGGAGACATTGGGGTCATGCTAACAAAATCACGGTGCCCGGAGGGGTTCACAAACACCGGGCAAGGTAGCTAAGGTGTGACGCATGGGAACACTGATTTTTGAGTAAACCGGCCTGTGCCTTTGTGCGCCGCCGAGTTTCACCCGACAAAAATCCACGCCTGTTGAGGCCCTGCCTCCATGCCGTTCCCGTTGTCGCCTCTCTTGCATCATGATCGCACCGTGACGCTGTGGTTCGTGCGCCTCTCCAGGCTTGTAAAAACCTTTGAGGAGTTCACTAATGACTGCCAACACCCCCGACAACAACCAAGCCGCCTCGGGCGGCATCAAGTCCAAACTGACCGACGCCCAGAGGGCCATGCTCGCCAGCAAATCCGGCGGCGGCACCCCCGATGGCTGGAAAAGCACCGGCAAGGGCCACAAGCCAACGCACGCCATCGGAAAGCCGGCCAAGACCATGAAAAAGGTCCGCTGGTAGGCCTAAAATTGAAGTCCCTTCGTTTCATTGGAGAAAGGAAGAACCATGACCGCCAATCAAGAATCCGGCAGCATCAACCCCGAGGTAGCAAGCCATTTGGTGGAGTCCATGGACATGGCCCCCATGCCTGAGCCGACCGCCATCGCGGCAACCCTCGGCACCGGACAAACGAGGCAGTGGCCGGACGGAAACGGCAAGAAACGTCATCCCAAGGACCGCAACCAGGCCCACGGCCGGATGGGACAAGGCGCAGCTGTGACAGCGATCCACCGGACCAGCCGACCGCAGATGCCGCACTCCTCCTAATCACCACTTTCCAGCCCAACTGACTGGCATTTGTGGTTGCTCTGAGCGCTCAGAACAACCCCTATTGCCAGTCAGTTGGGCTGGTTCACGTCCTCAGGAGACTTGTCCGGCCGCCAACCCCGCCACACCGGGTGCCGCAAACGGCCCGGGCCGGTCCACTCCCCGAAAGTCACCTCAGCCACCAGCTCCGGATCCACCCACCGTGCGCCCGCGGCATCCTCGCGCGGAATATCCAGGAAGGGCGATTCCTCCGCAGCACGGGACTCGAGCTTGCCCATGATCTCCTTCAGCTGCCAGTCCTTGAAGCCGGTGCCCACGCGTCCCACGTAATGCAGCTTCCCGTCACGGGGGACCCCCAGGAGGAGCGAGCCGAACGTTCCGCTCCGGGCTCCGGCGCCCGGACGCCAGCCGCCAACCACTACCTCCTGGCTCTGTTCGAGCTTCAGCTTGATCCACGCCCGGCTGCGCCGCCCGGGGGAGTAGCGGCTCCCGGCCTTCTTGGCCATCACGCCTTCCAGTTTGAGATCGGACGCCACATGCAGGAGGTCGTCCACATCATGGTCCAGTACCTCGGACAAATGAAGCGGGCAACCGCCAGTCAGGCGTTCGGCAAAGGCTGCGAGCCGCTCCCTCCGACCGCGGAAGGGCAGCCCGGTGAGGTCCGCGCCGTCGTCGTACAAAAGGTCGAAAAGCATCAGTTGCACGGGAACCGAAGCCCGGGCCCGCTCAATGTCCCCGGCTTTGACGAGGTTCATGCGCTGCTGGAGCAAGCCGAAGTCGGGCCGCGAACCCTTCCCGAGGGCAACTATTTCGCCGTCCGCCACGAAGTCGCCGTCGGGCCAACAGGACCGGTCCGTCAGCTCAGGGTAGGTGGCCGTGAGGTCGTTGCCGTTGCGGCTCATCAGCCGGATTTTGCCTTCGGTTCCGGTGATGATGGCGCGGATGCCATCCCATTTGAGTTCGTAGAGCCAGTCACCTCCGTGCAGATCATCGGTGGTGCCCGACGTCGCCAGCATCGGCGCATAGTCCTGCATCGGTCCGGGTTTGGGTGGTTCTGGTGCCGCTTTGGGCGCCCTGCGGCCTCCGGGCTGTTCCTTCATGAGGTGGATGAGCCAACGGTCGCCGGTGTTGATGAGGGCGAGCCGCTTTGTTCCGCCCAAGCCACCGCCTGGTTCCCCCGTGAGGGTGGCGATCACTTCCTTGCCTTCGCGCCATTTTTCGCACGTGTATTCGCCGCGGTCCCAGATGGTCATGGTCCCTGCACCGTACTCGCCTTTGGGGATGACACCCGCAAAATCGGCGTACTCCATGGGGTGGTCTTCGGTATGCACGGCAAGGTTGTTCCGGTCCGGCGTTTCCGGGACGCCGCGCGGCAGCGCCCATGAGGCCAGTACTCCGTCCCGCTCCAGGCGCAGGTCCAGGTGGTATCGCCGGGCGTGGTGTTCCTGGATGACGAAGATACCGCCGGGCGGGGCAGGGTCTCCGGGCTTGGGCTGTTCGGACGACCTCCGGGACGCGTCGCCTGCGGAAGGACCGGACGACGACGGGAAAGGTTCCGGGGTCTTGCCCGGATCACGCATTCCTACGTACTTGGACAGGCGGCCCTCCACCGTCAGCTTCTCCCGACCACCCGGGTTCGCATCCGATGACGCGGAACCCGGCCTTCCGACGTCGTCGTTTTCACCGTGCGGCGGGAGGTGCCGGCCGGAAATCGGCGCGAAGAAGTCCTCGCCAGTGCTGACCCGTTCCATCACTTCGGTGTAGTCGAGGTGGTCCAGGTCCGGGTCTTCGAGCTCCGCCCAGGTCCTCGGAGCGGCGACGGTGGGATGCGCCTTGCCGCGCAGCGAGTACGGGACAATCGTGGTCTTGTTGCCGCTGTTCTGGCTCCAGTCAACCAAGACTTTTCCGTTGCGGAGGGACTTCTTCATGTCACTCACAACCAACGCCGGGTGGTCCGCTTCCAAGGCCCGGGCAAGTTCGTGAGCGAAGGCGGAGACCTGATCGGACTTCAGCGTGCCCTCCAAGCCCGTGTAGAGGTGGATGCCCTTGCTGCCACTGGTGACCGGCACCGGCTCCATGCCCATGTCCTGGAGGATGGACCGGGCCAGCCGGGCAACTTCAACGCATTCGGGCAGGCCTGCGCCCGGCCCGGGATCGAGGTCGAGGACAAAGCGGTCGGGGCGCAACGGGTTGCCGGCAGGGTCCACCTGCCACTGCGGTACGTGGATTTCCAATGACGCGATCTGCGCCATCCACGTCAGCGTGGCGAGGCTGTTGACCATGGGGTAGACATTGGCGTGGTCCGAATGGTGGATGGTGACCCGCGGAATCCACCTGGGCGCCGAGTCTTCCAGGTTCTTTTGGAAGAAGACCTCGCCCGGGTTTTCTGCCGTTCCAACGCCGTTCACCCAGCGCTTGCGCGTCACGGGCCGGTTGGCCGCCGCGGGGATCAGGTAGGGGGCAACCGCGGCGTAGTAGGCCAGCACTTCGGCCTTGGTGGTGCCGGTCTCCGGGTAGATGATTTTGCCCAGGTTCGTGAGGGTCAGCTCATGACCCTCAACGACGACACGCTCCTTCTGCTTTCCTGCCACCTCTTCTCCTCCGTTGCCTTGTGCTGTTGACTGGGTTCATGAGGGCCATCTGGAAGGGATCTATCGCGTTCGGTCTGGTCAACGTACCAGTCAAGCTCTACAGTGCCACGGAGGACCATGACATAAGCCTTCACCAAGTGCACAACAAGGACGGCGGACGGATTCGTTACCAGCGCAAATGCGAAATTTGCGGTGAAGTTGTGGCTTATGAGGACATTGATAAAGCCTACGAAGAAGAAGGGCGAACGGTAGTCCTTACGGCAGGGGAACTGAAATCCCTGCCTGAAGAGAATAGCCGGGAAATCGAGGTAGTGGAGTTTATCCCTGCCGAACAGTTGGACCCGATCATGTATGAGCGAAGCTATTTCCTCGAACCGGATTCCAAGTCCCCCAAGGCCTACATGCTCCTGCGGCAAACGCTGGAAGATACGGACAGGATCGCCATTGTCCAGTACGCCCTCCGCCAGAAGACGCGGTTGGGAGCACTGCGTGTGCGTGGCGACGTCCTGTTGCTGCAGGCGCTGCTGTGGGGAGATGAGGTCAGGGAAGCCAAGTTCCCCTCCCTTGAAACCGATATCAAGATTTCGGACAAGGAATTGGAGATGTCTTCCGCGCTTGTTGAATCCATGGCGCACGATTTCGACCCCGACGAATACACCGACGACTACCAGGTCCAGCTCCGAACGTTGATTGAGGCCAAGCTTGAAAAGGGCGAGGCGTTGGATACGGAGGCCACCTTCGGTGCCACGGAAGGCGAAGCCGAGGGCGGCGACGTCATCGACCTGATGGAAGCGCTGAAGCGGAGCCTGGACAAAAAGCGCGGCAAGGAAAAAGCGTCCGACGACGAGGCTGCCGCAAGCAAAACCAGCAAATCGACCACAACTGCCAGTAAGCCAAAGGCGCGGGCCAAGAAAAAGGCGTGATCCGACGTTGTTATCCCCGGCCTCCCCCAACCAGGTCGCAGCTGATGCCGTTTTGAACGCCCAAAACGGCATCTACTGCTACTTACATGGGTTGGGGTCAGTGATTCCGGAGCATTGAAATGAGTTCGGACTTCTTCTTGTCCGAATACCCTTTCAATCCGAGTTCCTTGGCGCGGGACTTGAGTTTGTCCACGGTCCAATCGTCGTAGTCGCCGGACTTCCCGCCCTTGCGTCCCACTTCCTTCCGTCCCTTGGCGGCAGCGGCATTGGAAATCCGCGCGGCCTTTTCCTTGGAAGCCCCGTCATCGCGGAGTTCTTCGTAAAGCTCCGGATCCTTCAGGCTTGGATTCTTCTTTTCCGGCATGATGCTGATCCTTTCTTTGTCAGGCGACTGCGTTTGTCAGGCGACTGCGTTTGTCAGGCACCCGTTTCGTAGTGCGGTTCGGCAACGGGTTTGGATTCGGGAGAGCCACGTTCGCGGAGGTAGGCGGAAGCTCCCACCAGTACGGCCACGGCCAGGAATTCGCTTTGCCAGTTCTGGAATGACTCGAACCAGAACTGGCTGGAGCCGAGGTACTCCCAGACGGATACAGTGGCTTGGCCATGGCTGAGTTGTTCTTCGTTATAGGCGGACGTGCCGCCGATGGCATGCAGCGTGAAGGAAGCCAGGAACAGGATGCCAAGAAGCGCCGACAGGGAGTGCTCATAGATCTTCAGTACCCAGCCACCCCGGCGCACAGGCCACGGGGTTTTGGCTGACTTTCCAGCGTCCCTGGGATCTTCATCCTGGGGAGCAGCCTTGTCCACGGGCTTTGATTCCGAGGAACCCCGTTGGAACAGGAAGACCGTGAGGACCACGTACATGGCCATCTGCAGGAACTCGGACTCCCAGTTTTCAAAGACGGCCTCAACGAAGTCGCCGGTGGTGATGTATTCAAGGATGCCTACCGGGGATCCTCCGTGGGTTTGCTGCTCTTCGCTGTAAGTCTTCGCCCCGGAGATGATCATGCCGCCCAGGAATGCGACGAACAGGCCCGCGTTGGCAAGCAGCAGGCCGTGGTCCTTCAGCCAATTCCGATTGGGACGGGCGTCGGTTGACGGTTCGGAGTGCTTGGTCGGTTTGAGCATGACTCACTCCTGAGGGGAGTTCCCGTTGTTGTTGTGCACGGCGCGTCGAAGAATCCAGAAAGGCATTCCCACAACGATGACCAGGACAATCAAAATAATGGTCCCGCCGGTGACCAGGCCTGCGGTGCGCCCTATTGTCACATCGAAAACCAGCGCGGCCGAGCCCACGATCAGCAGGGCCACGCCGCCCAGGGCAAGTTTGGTCACCAGATCCGCATTGGACACGAGGGCGGCCTTCAGGCCCCTGCGGAAGAGACGCCGATGCACACTGACGGGCATCACTATGAGGATGGTGGTCAGTGCAGCAACGAGGACGTTGCAGAGATAGAGAGTGACCTGCCACTCGTCGAGTTCCTCGAAGCGCTCCTGGAACGGCAGCGTCAGGAGGAAGCCGCCCAGGATCTGCACGCCTGTCTGCAGGACGCGCAGTTCCTGGATCAGTTCCATCCAGTTGCGGTCCATCCGCTCCTCTGTGGATTCATTCCTCCCGGTGCGGGCGACCGGATCGGACTCTGCCATTCAGGCACCTCCAGCGGGTATAGTGCGCCGGAGGACTGCCCCTGCAGTCAGCTGCGCTGCTGCTGGAACAGCCCTCGCGGTAGACGGATGTTCAAGGCTTTCCGGCATCCTGCGCCGGCGTGGATTGATGGTGGCGTACGCCTAAACGGTGTGGCCCCTGCGTCCGGACATGAAGCTGAGAAGCCACCCGATGGCTGCGACTACCAGGAGGACGATGCCCACCCAGAGGAGCCAGTTGAGGGCTGAGGAGAAACCGCCCACCAGAAGAAAAACAATTGCCACAACACCAGCAATGATCAGAAGCGTGTTCATGGTCAGCACATTCCTTTCTGCGTGAACCCGGAATGAAATTTACCGGGTTCCTGACTATGCATTTCCTGTTACTTCGATTGAGTTATGCCGGTACCTGAAAACCCCTCCAGCTCCCAAGGTGCCAGTGCCGCCGTCGAAAACCGATCCTCGCTGGTGCGAAGTTCGCCAGTTGTGAACAGCGACACTCTCCATTGTACTACTAAGCATCCTTATGAAAGTCTTATGGAAGTCGTCACCTGATGATTGACCGATTTTCCGCAGAGCGGTTGGCGGTGTCGGTTTGTCGTTCAATGGCCGTCAAAGAGAGGAACACATGAAAGCGTCACAGCAGCTCGCAGACAACCTTCAGGTCGTCCTGACAGACCTCATCGAACTCCAGCTCCAGGGCAAGCAGGCCCACTGGAACATCGTGGGGCCCAACTTCAGGGACCTGCACCTCCAGCTGGACGAGTTGGTCCTCGCCACCCGCCAGTTCGCCGACGACACCGCCGAGCGCATGCGTGCCCTGCACGCCCTGCCGGACGGCCGTAGCTCCACAATCGCCAAGGGCACCCGCCTGGAGGAATTCCCCGGCGGCCTGGTCAACACCAAGGACGCCGTCAAACTGGTTACCGAACGCGTGGAACGGGCAGTCCAGACCATGCGCGACGTACACGACGAAGTGGATGAGGAAGACCCCACGACGGCGGACCTCCTCCACGAGTTCATCGCCCGCCTTGAGCAGCTGGTCTGGATGATCAACGCCGAAATCATGGGCGCCAACGCCAGCGTGACGGACCCGGACGAAGCATAAACGACAAAGCATCAACGCGGCCCAACCGGACAGGCGGAGCAACCATGGTCAGGCTACGGCGGAGTGATCTTTCCAAGCCGGGCATCGTGCGGCGCCGCTCCGGTAAAGGGTTCAGCTACCGGCATCCCGACGGGACATTGCTGGACAAAGAGGATCGCCAGCGCATCAATGCGCTGGCGATCCCTCCTGCATGGACCGACGTCTGGATCAGCCCGTACGAAAACGCCCATATCCAGGCCACCGGGGTGGACGCGGCCGGGCGGAGCCAGTACATCTACCACCCCCGGTGGCGGGAGCGTAAGGACAACGAGAAGTTCCAACGCGCAGCCGAACTGGGCTCTGCTTTCCCGTCCATCCGCCGCGCCGTGACGTTGCACTTGAAAGACACTTCCGATCCCAGGCAGCAAACCCTGGCGGCCGCTGTCCGGCTCATGGACCTTGGAGCATTGAGGATCGGATCTGAAAGCTACATGAAGCAGAACGGGTCCTACGGACTGACAACCCTGCGGTGCCGCCACGCGCGCGTCAAGGAAAACGCCGTCGGCCTGAAGTTTCCCGGCAAGAGCGGCCAATGGTGGGACACCTCCATCAATGATCCGGCGTTGGCCGCTTTCCTTGAGCCACTCTCACGCAGGCCGGGCAAGGAGCGGCTGTTGGCTTACAAGGCCAACGGCTCGTGGATTCCCTTGGATGGCTCCATGGTCAACGAGTACCTCCGCAGCATCGCGGGGGAGGCCTACAGTTCCAAGGACTTCCGCACGTGGAAGGGGACCGCAGCAGCGGCGCTATGCCTCTTGAAAACGGAAGGCACCATGACCCGTCCGCAGGCATTGGTGAGGGCCATGAAGGAGGCGGCCGAGTTGCTGGGCAACACGCCCACCGTGGCTCGTACGTCGTACGTGGACCCGCGGATCGTGGAGGCATATCTGTCCGGCGAACTCATGGACGTGAAGCCCACCGAGCCCTCCATTGCCGAGTTCCTCATCGCAAAGCAAACCTGACTGACTGCCGCTGTAGACAAGAAAGAAGCCTGGCAGCACCCTTCCGGGTACGGCCAGGCTTCCTGGTCAGGAGGTGTGCTTAGGCGTCGTGGTCCGTTTCGAGGATCTTCACGAGGTTCTCCAAGGCAGCATCTGCACCCTCGCCCTCTGCGCGAAGAACCACCACGTCACCGTGCTCGGCACCAAGGCTCATGAGCGAAAGGATGCTGGCAGCGTCCATGGCTTCGTCGGCAGGCTCTCCCTGGCGGGCGATGGTCACCTCAAGGTCGAGCTCGCCGGCAGCCTCGGCGAAGATGGCCGCAGGGCGGGCGTGGAGGCCCACACGGCTGGCAATGGTGGCGGTACGTTCGGTCATTTCTTACTCCTTGGTGGTTTGGGGACGTTTAGACGGTTGCGGGAACTGCTTCGGCCTCGGCCGCGGCTGGCTTGCGAACGGCCCAGCGCTTGAGGGCCACCACGATGAGGGCCGAAACCACGGTGCCTGCCAGAATCGAGATGACGAACATCGGCAGGTTTCCGATGGCGAAGAAGACGAAGATTCCGCCGTGCGGAGCCTGGGACGTCACTCCGGTTGCCATGCACAGGGCGCCGGTCAGTGCGCCGCCCACCATGCTGGCGGGGATGACGCGGAGCGGGTCGGCGGCCGCGAAGGGGATGGCGCCTTCGGAGATGAACGAGGCACCCAGCAGCCACGCCGCCTTGCCGTTCTCACGCTCGGCGAGGCTGAAACGCTTCTTGTCGATCAGGGTGGCGAGTGCCATTGCCAGCGGCGGAACCATGCCGGCAGCCATCACGGTTGCCATGATCTGCCACGGAGCCTGGTTGGCAACTGCGCCCGCACCCAGTCCGGCAACTGCGAAGGAGTAGGCCACCTTGTTGACGGGGCCGCCAAGATCGAAGCACATCATGAGGCCGAGGATGATGCCAAGGACCACTGCCGACGCGCCGGTCATGCCGGAAAGCCATGCGTTCAAGCCGTCCGTCAGGTTCTTGATGGGGCCGCCCAGCACAAGGAACATCAGGCCGGAAGCGACGATCGATCCGAGCAACGGAATGATGACCACAGGCATGAGCCCACGGAGCCAGCGGGGCACCTGCCACGTGCCGATCCAGTGCGCCACGACGCCCGCCAGGAGGCCGCCCACCAAGCCGCCGAGGAACCCTGCGCCCATGAATCCGGCCACGGCACCGGCCGTGAAGCCGGGTGCGATGCCGGGACGGTCGGCGATGCCGTAGGCAATGTAACCGGCCAGCGCCGGCACCAGGAAGCCAATGGAAAGGGCACCGATCTTGAATGCCACTGCGCCGAGGTAGATGGCCAGGCCGCCTTCGGGCAGGTTGCCGAGGTTGTTCTCCAGCACCACCTTGTCCGCCACGGCCGTGATGTCGTAGCCGCCCAGCAGGAACCCAAGGGCGATCAAAAGGCCGCCGCCTGCGACGAACGGGATCATGTAGGAGACACCGGTCAAGAGGGCACGCTTGAGCTTCTGCCCGATGTGCTCACCCTTTTCTTCGGCTTCGCGCTCGGCCTGCTCCTCCGCACCGAAGTGGGGGACGCGGCGTGCGTGCGGATCGTCGGCGGCCGCGAGGGCTTCCTGCACCATCTTGGCGGGCTCGTCGATGCCACGCTTGACTGGCGCGTTGATGACCGGCTTGCCGGCGAAGCGCTCCTTGCCGCGAACGTCGACGTCGACGGCGAAGATCACCGCGTCTGCCGCGGCAATCACCGCCGGGTCCAGCGGTTTGGCGCCGGAGGAACCCTGGGTCTCCACCTGCAGGTCTACGCCGGCCTCCTGTGCGGCGGCAACCAGCGAGTCGGCTGCCATGTACGTGTGCGCAATTCCGGTGGGGCAGGCGGTGACGGCCACGAGGCGCTTGGGTCCGGTAGCCGCCGTCGTGCTTTCAGCGGCGGCAGGTGCGGCCGCTGCAGCAGGTGCCGGAGCAGCGTGCGCGGCCGGCTTGTCAGCAAGGGCGCCGTCAACGAGCTCAACGATCTCCTGCTCAGAGGAGGCAGCACGCAGTGCGGCCGTGAAGTCCTTCTTGATGAGGGAACGGGCGAGCTTGGAGAGAAGCTTCAGGTGCTCCTGGTCCGCGCCGTCCGGGGCTGCGATGAAGAAGATCAAGTCCGCAGGGCCGTCCTTGGCGCCGAAGTCCACTTTGTGGGCCAGGCGTGCCATGGCCAGGGCGGGCTCGGTGACAGCGGCCGAACGGCAATGCGGGATGGCAATCCCGCCGGGTACGCCGGTGGCAGTCTTCTGCTCGCGGGCAAAGGCGTCGGCAAAGAGGCCCTCCACTTCGGAAGCCCGGCCGGAGGCGGCAACCTTGCCGGCCAGGACGCGGATGACGTCGGCGGGGGAGTCGCCCAGGTTCTGGTCGAGGGTGACCAATTGGGGTGTGATCAGCTGGGTCACTGTTAGTCCTTCTGGAGGGCCGTGATGGTTACGGCGTCTGGGGTTGTCTGGTGGACTGCCGGGACAGTGGAGCCCGGCAGCGATGCGGCAGCGGCACCATGTGCCACGGCTTGACGAAGGCAGTCCTGCGGGGAACGGCCTTGGGTTGCAGCCAGCAGGTAGCCGGCAAGGGACGAATCGCCGGCACCTACTGTGCTGACTGCTTGGATGGGCGGGTGTGTGGCCAGCCACGCACCTTCTGCGGTCACAAGGACGGCGCCCTTGGACCCAAGCGTTGCGAGGACAGCGCCCACACCGCTTTCGACGACGGCGGCGGCTGCTTGTGCCGCCTTGGCCGGGTCCGCTTCGAGTTCCTCAGCCGTGGAGACACTTGCGAAGCCTGCTGCGGCTGCGAGTTCCGCAAGTTCCTCGGCGTTGGGCTTGAGGAGGTCCGGCTTTCCTGCAGCGTCGGCTTTCACGGCAGCCGCCAGCGGCGCTCCTGAGGAGTCGATGGCGATGCCGGGAGCTTCCGTGCCATCGGCGCGGGAGCGAAGCCGCCGTGCAATTGTGGCGTAGTAATCAGCCGGCACTCCTGGTGGGAGCGAACCCGCGAGGACCACCCAGCTGGCGCCACGGGAGCGGTCCAGCAGCAACCCGATCAGGGCCTCCTGTTGTTCGTCGCTCAACTCCGGGCCGGGCTCGTTGATCTTTGTGGTGACGCCGTCCGGCTCGGTGAGCGTGACGTTGCTGCGCAGCGCCTGGCCGATGGGCAAGGCCGCAAACGGAACTTTTGCGTCGTGAAGTCCGGCAAGGACGGGATCCGCATCGGCGCCGGGAAGAACGGCCACGGTTTCGAGTCCCGATGCCACCAGGGCGCGGGAAACGTTCACGCCTTTGCCGCCGGATTCCTGGTGGACGTGGAGGGCGCGCTGTACCTCGCCCCGGGCAAGCGCCGCGGGAAGTTCCACGGTGCGGTCCAGGCTCGGATTCGCCGTAAAAGTGACGATCATGCGACCACCACGTCAACGCCGGCTTCTGCCAAGGCAGCTGCAAGATCGGCAGGGGGTTCGTTGTCAGTTATCAACGTGTCCACATCCTTCAGGGTGGCGAACTGGACCAGGGTCTCCGTGTCCAGCTTGGAAGAGTCGGCGAGGGCTACCACGCGGCGGGCCGAGGTCACGAAGGCGGCCTTGACGGCGGCCTCCTCCGGGTCGGGGGTGCTGAGACCGAACCCGGCGTGGAGGCCGTTGGTGCCGATGAAGGCAATGTCAGGGCGGAGGCGGAGGGCGGCCTCCACGGTGGACTGCCCGACGGCGGCCTGCGTCAGGCCGCGGACCCGACCGCCAAGAACCTGCAGGGAGATTCCGGCGACGGTGGAGAGTTTGCCGGCGATGGGCATGGCGTTCGTAATGACTACAAGCTCGTCCGAACCGTTCGCCGCGGGCTGCTGGGCCAGCAGGTCCGCCAGGGTTTCCGTGGTGGACCCTGCATCCAAAAGGACGCTGCCCGAGGAAAAGTCCGGGATCATGGCCAACGCCGCAGCGGCAATGCGCAGCTTTTCCGCCTTGCGCTTGATGGCGCGTTCCTGAATGCTTTCTTCGCGCGTGCTCAACTTGTCGGACGGGACTGCCCCGCCGTGGACGCGCCTGAGGTTGCCTGAAACTTCCAGTGCCGCCAGGTCGCGCCGGACGGTTTCGGTGGTGATGCTGAATCGGTCCGCCAGCTCAGTGACGCTCACCCGTCCACGCTCTGTAACGAGTGCGGAGATCAGTTGCTGGCGCTCTTCGGCGAACACTTACCCTCCATTGCGTAAAGCTTCGAGTCGGTTGATTCGTTGGTTCCACTGCCGTGATGACTGTCACAACTAATGTGGAATTGCTTGACTCTATCTTTGTTTATGTGGGTTCGTCAAGGGTAAAGCCACATAAACACAGATCTGTAGGTGGGAGCAGGTGGGAACAGGTGGGAATGTGTGGGAACGCAGCAAGGGCATGTCGCACTCCCTGTAGTGCGACATGCCCTCTTTGGGATCCTGACTGGGGGATTTACCAGGATCCGGTCCATGGGTTGTTCTGAATGGTCATCTCAGCCGACCGGGCAAACCCGGCCGGTTGTGACCTCGTTTCTTTGGCTACTCCGGCGGCGAATCCCCGGGTTCCCGTTCCGGCGTCGGCTCAGGAACCGGCGGAGGGCCGGGCTCGGGGAGGGGAACGGGCTCAGGAGTGGGACTTGGCTCCCGCGTTGGCGCGGGTTGGTCTTCCGGTCCGGGACTCCGCGCAGCAGTACCCTCTCCGTGCGCTTCACTCATGGCTTGGTGCTCCGGCCACGGACATAGTGCTGCGGCCGCAGTGTCCGGGGTGTCGCTGAGGGGAAGCTGCTGGAATCCCAGCCGGCTCCAAGATAGTCGATGGGGAGGTTGTCCGGATCGGGCGGATCCGGCAGCTTGTGCTTGAGCCCTGACCGGGGTTCGGAGCTGGCAACCCGTGGCTCTGTCCTGCGCTTCTCTGTTTGCATGTCACTCTTCCCTTTTGACCGGTTTAGTCCGGAATCTCCATCCGGAAGCCACATTTGCACCCAAGGATGCGTGTGTTGAGGTGGACCTCGTAAGACTGGGGCTGGCCCTTTCCCAGGGCCAAGGTCGCCTCGATGCGTCGAAGCTCGCAACTGCGCGTTTTCATGGGCTCCCCGCAGTGGAGGTACTGGCCGCCGAACTTCAACATGCCCTGAGGTGAGCCCGGGCGGTTGACGATGATGGCTACCTTTTGGACACTGGCCAGCTGAGAGTAGATGTAGCGGCATGCAGCGCATTCGTAGCTGACATTCACCATGTTGGGCGCGGGCGGGTAGTGCGACTGGATCGAGTTGACCCGCAGGAACTGGTCGGAATCGCACCGGGAACACCACAGGGGCTCGTCAGGGGGCTGATGCGCTTCGTCGGGAACTCTCGAAGCCGGCTGGGCGGGCATGGGACGCACCTTTGCACAGTGATGCTGGGCGCCCGTCTGCATGAGCTGTGAAGCCGGGTCCGTCAACGCGGACTGTAGCTAGATTGTGCACATAGGCGCACAGCAGATGCAAGGATTTTGCCAACACCTAACCTCACGGAACCGGACACTCCTACTATGGGAGCATGGATGAAATGCAGCATGGAGCGGTGTCTTCCAACAATGTTGCGGCTCCGGATGAAGCCGGCTTCCTAGGTGGCGAAGCGGGCGTCCCCGTCGCCGAACACTTGCAGGACCTGGTGATCGACAGCGAAGACGTGAACGGGTTCCTCAATGAACTCGCGGTCTTTTCCTCCGGGGCGGTTTCGGCTGAGGTTGGCGTCGAAGTTCTGTGCGGGGTGACCCTGAGCCGACGCCGCAAAGCCCTGACCGTCGCCGGAAGCAGCCCTGAGGCGCGCCTCATCGACGAGGTCCAGCAGGCATACGGTGACGGTCCCTGCCTGCACGCCATGCGGGAGCGCAAGACCGTGCTTGTCCACGACACTTCAACAGAAGAACGCTGGGCAGATTACTGCTCGGTCATCGCCCAACGAGGTCACCTCTCAGCCCTTTGCGTTCCGCTTGAACTGGACGAGGGTGCTACGGCTGCCCTGAACTTCTTCGCTCCCAAGGCCCGGATCTTCACGGACTCCATCATCCGGGGCTGTGATCTTTACGGCAGCCAGGCCGAAAAGGCTTTGCGTCTGGCCGTTCGAATCGGGACCAGGCAGCAGCATGCGGAGGACCTCCGCGAGGCGATGTCTTCGAGAACGGCGATCGACCTCGCGTGCGGAATCATCATGGGTCAAAACCGTTGCAGCCAGGAAGAGGCCTTCGAGATTCTCAAGAAGGCGTCGAACGGGCGGAATCAGAAGCTGCGCGACATCGCCGAGTCGCTCATCAAATCGGTAGCTGGTGCCGCCCCTGTGTCGCACTTTGAGCCTTAGCACCTGGGGACTCCGGACGCCATCCCTTGTGAGGCCGCGCACTGTTGAACTAAATTCATAGGTGGGTTAAGCCACCAGCCCCTGGAGCCTCATGACTTGGACCATCCGCGATGATGGTCCGCAGTGCGGCGCAATCCTTCGTTAGCATTCGCCGCCATTTCACATGCAGCTCCTACAGGAGCAATCGCTTCACCCGACGCTGTTCAGTGCGTCCCGCAAGGGACGGTTGTCGGAAACCACCGGCCCCGGTGGTGCTTGCAATAAAGGAGAATGGCAATGACGCTTGGTTCCCCGCTTCCCGCCCCGAAACGCTTTACCGGGGCGACACCCGCGATCGGAGACACCGGATCCCGTCCCTGGTGCACCGTCTGCGATACCGATTCCTACATCTTTGTTGAAACCGTGGTTGAAGCCGCGCCGAACCAGTCCGAAATTGTTGAAGTCAGCTACACCTGCAGCGAATGCGATACGTTCTACGCCCACGCTGTCCGTTTGGCGGAGCTCGCGCCCCACATTCAGGCGGAATTCCTCTCTTCCACCGCAACAGGTCTCTGGTACAGCTGCACCCATTGCGGTGAGCCCATGACCTTGGGCCGCCCGGCCGAACAATTCATCGAGGCGCCCCGGAACACTGACGATCCGGGCGGGCCAAGCTTGTTGGAGGTGTACCTGCAAACCCAGGTGCTGCACTGCCGCTGCGGCTTCCAAACGGAGGTTCCGCACGTCGGATGAGGCCGGCTCTATAGACGTATCCGGTGGGGAGGGGTGGCCATGCGTACGTTCGGCGTAGAGGAAGAGTTGCTCATTGCCGATCCTGTGGACGGGATTCCGCTGGCCCTTGCCAACGGGATCCTCGAGACCACAGGACCGGATGACGGGCCCTCGCTCAAATCGGAGTTCAAACAGGAGCAGATTGAGGTGAACTCCCGCCCCTGTACCTCGGCCGTTCAGTTGCGCGAGGAGATCCACCTTGGCCGGGCGCTCGCGGATTCTGCCGCCCGGACCCTGGGCGCCCGCGTTGCGGCGCTGGCAACGCCGCCGGTATTCCATGCGACGCCCACCCTGGGAAACCAGCGGTACGCCACCATGGGAACGGAGTTCGGGCTGGTCTCCAGGGAGCAGCTCACCTGCGGCTTCCACGTGCATGTTGCCATCGAAAACCCCGAAGAAGGCGTAGCTGTCCTTGACCGCATGCGGCACTGGTTGCCCGTGCTGCTCGCCCTCAGCGCCAACTCCCCGTTCTGGATGGGCGTCGATACTGGGTTTGCCAGCTACCGGACCCAGATCTGGAACAGGTGGCCAACTGCCGGCCCCATGGACGTCTTCGGTTCCGAGCATGGTTACAGGTCCGTGCTGGAGGAGCTGCTCAAGACGGGCGTGCCTCTGGATGAGGGCATGATCTACTTCGACGCGCGGCTTTCGCGCGGACACCCGACTGTCGAGCTGCGGATCGCCGACGTGTGCCTTTACGCCGAGGATGCCCTGACCATTGCTGTCCTTGCGCGGGCCTTGGTAGAGACGTCGGCGAGGCAATGGCGCGAGGGGGTTCCGCCGTCGGGCGTTCTCACCAGCGTGCTGCGCATGGCCAACTGGCGCTCCAGCCGCTTTGGGGTTGAAAACCATTTGCTGCATCCTGCGGAACTGCGTCCGTACCCGGCAGCCGAAGTGCTCGAAGCGCTGCTGGCGCACGTCCACGAGGCGCTCGCGGACGCGGGCGACCTCGAACCCGCGCGCGCCGGAGTGTCGGCGATACTCCGGCGCGGAACGGGCGAGCGGCTACAGCGAAAGGCCTACGCCCGCGGGCTGCGGCTGGCCGACGTCGTCACGGAAGCGATTGATTCCACGCACCGGTACGGAGTGCCCGACGCCGGCCTCCTCACCGGGTGACCGACGGCCTCCACCGGATGCCCCGGCGGAAGCGGATCCCTAGCCCTGGTTAAAGCGGATCAGGTTCCCCGAGGGGTCGCGGAACGCGCAGTCGCGGGGACCCCACGGCTGGTCGATGGGCTCCTGCAGGACTTCCGCGCCGGATGCGCGGAGCTTCTCGAACGTGCCATCGAGGTCATCGGTGGTGAAGACCAGCATGGGCATGACGCCCTTGGTGAGGAGTTCCTGGATGGCATCGCCGTCGGCCTGGGAGCGGCCGGCATGCGGGGGCGAGAGGACCAGTTCCAAGTCGGGCTGCGCGTCGCTGCCAAGGGTCACCCAGCGCTGCCCGTCGGAGCCGACGTCGTTCCTGACCTGCAGGCCCAGCGCGTCACGGTAGAACGCCAGGGACTCGTCGATATCAGTGACAGTTACATGTGCGTACTTCAGGGAAATGTTCATGAGGCCCACGCTATTGCAGCGGTGAACGCCGTGCTTCTTCGATCCTGCTCAGCTTTTGAGGGCTGCTGCAGGCGGGTTCCTGGCCGGGCGTGTGTGCTGCTTTGCGATGCAGTTTGGCATGGCTTTCACGGCCTCGTGTTCCAGCGCGCGGTACTCGCTGGGCGGCATTCCCACGATTTCCGTGAAACGCGAGCTGAAGGAACCAAGGGACGTACAGCCCACCTCCATGCAGGCGTCGGTGACGGTGGCACCGGCGCGGAGGAGCGCCATGGCCCGCTCAATGCGCCGGGTCATGAGGTAGTTGTACGGCGATTCACCATAGGCGGCCTTGAACTGGCGCGAGAAGTGGGCCGGCGACATGAGGGCGCCGGCTGCCATGGTGGGAACGTCCAACGGCCGCGCGTACTCGCGATCGATGAAGTCGCGGGCCCGCCGCAAGTGGGCCAGGTTGGCCAGTTCCTGCGGAGTCATGCGGTCAGTCTACTAGGCTCATGCCCATGGATTCAGTGGTTTGGTCGAAGCCGGAAAACGAGCGCGCGGGTACGCCGTTGTTGGTGATGCTGCACGGTTACGGCACCAGCGAGGAACGGATGGCGGCACTCTTCCCGCACCTGCCGCAAGAGTTCACCTGCGTTGCCTTGCGCGGACCCAAAGTCATTGGCGACCACTACGGATGGTTCCTGCTGGACTACTTCCTTACCAATGACTTCGCGGACGTTATCTCCTCCACCAACAGGGTGTTCGACTGGATCAACACCGTCCGGAACAACCACAGCAGCGTCAGCCTCCTGGGGTATTCCCAAGGCATGGCCATGGCCAGCACGCTCCTGCGCCTGAAGCCGGAGCAATTCGTGGCCACGGTTGGGCTGTCCGGTTTCGTGCTGGACAACGACCTCCTGGCCCTCAGCGAGTCCTTCGACGCCCCGCCGCCCTTCTTCTGGGGCAGGGACAAGGCCGACCCCGTGATCAATGACGAAGCGATCGAACATACCGACGGCTGGCTCAACGCCAACACCGCCCTTACGGCCCGGACGTATCCCGGGATGGGGCACAGGATCGAGCCCGCTGAATTGGTGGATGTGGGCGCCTTCCTGCGGTATTACGTCCTCGGCCCCCGCTAAACCGGCCCAACTAGGTCGCATTTGTGCGCGTTTGGGACGCTCAAAACGCGTGTGGAGTCTCATGACTTAATAGACAGTTCTGTCTCATGACTTCGTAGACACTCTGTCTCAGGACATCGTGGACACTCTGTCTCAGGACATCGTGGACACTTAGCTTGCGGGTTTGCTGCTATGCATGAGCAAACCCCAACCGGACATCAAGATCCGGCATGCTGTGGCAACGTGGTCCGAGGATTCGCCCAGAGGCGCGGTTACTGCGTTCTGCAGGAAGCACAATGTCTCCCGGGCCTGGTTCTACCGGGTCCGGGCGGCGGCTGCCGAGGTGGGGCCGGTGAAGGCATTGGAGAAAAAGCCCACGATTCCAAGAACCATGCCGGCCCTGACCCCACAGGCGATGATCGAGTTGCTGCTCGGTACCCGGGCGGAACTGCAGGAGAGCGGGCAGGACCACGGTCCGCTTTCTGTCATCGCGAAGCTCTCACGACAAGGCTTCACACCGCCCTCGCGTGCCACCGTGGCCAGGATCTTTTCCCGGGCCGGTGTCGTGATGCCCGAACCGCGGAAGAAGCCTCGAAGCGCCTACAAAAGGTTCGTCTATCCGCAACCCAACGCGTGCTGGCAAATCGACTCGACCGAATGGCAGCTCGCCAGCGGCAAGAAGGTAGCCATCTTCCAACTCATCGATGATCATTCGCGTTTGGCGCTGGCTTCCCTGGTCGCACCCGGCGAAACCAGCGCCGCCGCAATCGCCGTCGTTACCCAGGCCATCGAACGCCACGGAGCACCGCAGAAGTTCCTTTCCGACAACGGCTCGGCACTGAATCCCACCCGCCGCGGCCGCACCGGGGCCCTCGTGGAGTTCCTCAAAGCCAAAGGCATCGAACCGATAACGGGCAAACCCTACAAACCCACCACCCAAGGCAAGAACGAACGCTTCCACCAAACCCTGCACCGATACCTGCACAGGCAACTCCCGGCCCCTTCAATGGCTGCCCTGCAACTGCAGGTCGACGCTTTCGATCTCTACTACAACAACGAACGCGAACATCAAGGCCTACCCGCGGGAACGACGCCCTATGAGGCCTGGAACGCCACCCCGAAAACGCCCCCGCCAACCGTTCCTGAGCAAGTCACGCCCGCAACGGACAGGCAAAGCGCGCACCGAACAGTGAACCGGAACGGGTCCGTGACGATCCTAGGAACCCACTTCAAAATGGGCAAAGAACACACCGGCACCACCGTGCACATCATCTACGACGACACCACCATCATGTTCTTCGGAGCACAAGGCACCGAGATCATCACTCACCCCAGACCTCCGCACGGAACCACCTACGTCGGCAACGGAAAACCCTCAGGAGTCGTCGCAGACCCACAAGGCACCCGCAAGAAACGAACAAAGTACCCGCCCCGCAGAGGCCGACAAACAAAGTCCCAAGACGAAGTGTCCACACAGTCGTGAGACAACAACCGTCCACGAAGTCATGAGACATGAAGTGTCTACAAGGTCATGAGACATGACAGACGCTCAAAACGCGCACGAATGCGACCTAGTTGGGTGAGGAGGTGGGGGATTGGACGTCACCAGCGACCTTGAATCAACCTTTCTGTGAGATTCGCGTCAGATTCGGGCATTCGCTCCCACAGTGTTGAATGACAAAATTGTAAGCGCTTACACTTTTGGCTGCGGTGGCCGACGGCGCCGCCCCGCAAAATGTTGCTCAAGCATGGAAAGGGTTGAGGCCGTGTTGCATGGTTAGGACTCACAGGGTGACCATCCAGGACGTGGCAGTCCTCTCCGGACTGTCCATCTGCACCGTCTCCCGGGCACTCCGGAATCTCCCCAACGTTTCGGAGAAGGCCCAACGGCAGGTGGCGGAAGCCGCCAGCAAGCTCGAATTCAAGGCCTCGGCCGCTGCTTCGCGGCTGGCCGGCGGCAGCACAGGATCCGTAGCCATCATTGCTCCCACCGCCACCACCTGGTTCTTTTCCCAGGCAGTGGAAGCAGCAGAAGAAGTATTCGGCGACAGCGGCTATGACACCATGCTGATCAGCCTCCGGAACAAGAAGACAGTGAAACAGCAGGTGTTCGGCCGGCTCGAGTCACTGGCGCAAAGAGTCGACGGCGTGCTGCTGCTTAATGTTGACCTGGACCCCTCCGAGGTGGAAGCCTTGGAAGCTTCGGGGCTGGCAGTGGCCAGCGTCGGCCTGCGGAATGTTCCGTGGGACAATGTTGGAATCGACGACGAACATGCGGCCTGGCAGGCAACGTCACACCTGCTGGAGCTGGGTCATTGGGACTTGGCGGTTCTCACGAATACCGAACCCGTCCTCAGCGACGTCGCTCCGGCACAGCCGGCAGGACGCGGACAACAGGCAACAACAGCGAGGTTCCGTGGTTTCAGCCGTGCCTTGGATGACCACCACCTCACCGTCCACCCGGACCTGGTGGTTGCCTGTGCTCCCGGCATAGACGACGGCCGGCGGGCCATGACCGAGCTCATTGCACGGGGTGCAAAGCCAACCGCGGTGTTCGCCCACTGCGACGAGGCGGCGTTCGGCGCGTTGATGGCGTTGCGCGAACACGGCTTCTCCGTGCCGAAGAACATGTCCGTGATCGGCATTGACGATCACCCCATGAGTTGGTTCCTTGGCCTGAGCACCGTGGCCCAGCCCGTTGCAGACCAAGGCGCCTTCGCGGCCAACCTGCTCTGCGAGCGACTTTTGAATACCGATACCCCCAACCAACCTGCAACCCACCTCCTCGACACCAAGCTCATCGAACGCAAGACCACGCGCCACCGGCGCTGAAACGGAAAACGCACATGACTGAACTTCGTACTGCCTGGACCGGCGCTTCGGCGCTGCTCTTCGACCTCGACGGCGTGCTGACGCCCACTGCCGTGGTGCACGAACAGGCGTGGCAGGAACTCTTCGACGGCTACCTTGCCGAGGCCGGCCACCCCGACGGCTACCGGGAGAGCGACTACTTCGACCACATTGACGGGAAGCCGCGCTTCGACGGCGTCAGGGACTTCCTGACCTCCCGCGGCATCACCCTGCCGGAGGGACCCGCAGACGACGCCCCCACGAATGAGACCGTGCAGGGCCTGGGCAACCGTAAGAACGCGATCTTCAACCAGATCGTGGATACGCGCGGCGTGGAGCCCTACCCAGGGTCGGTCAAATTCATCAATGCAGCACTGGAACTGGGCCTGAAGGTGGCGGTGGTTTCGTCCTCCCGCAACGCACCGGCAGTTTTGAAGGCCGCCGGGCTTGACCACCACTTCGAGGTGGTGGTTGACGGGCAGGTTGCCGCCGCCGTCGGGCTTCCCGGAAAGCCGGACCCCGCAACTTTCACCTATGCCGCCTCGCTGCTGGGTGTTCCCACGGAGGAATGCATCGTGGTGGAGGACGCCGTCTCCGGAGTGCAGGCCGGGAAGGCCGGGAACTTCATGTCGGTGATCGGCGTGGACCGCGGGGCGGGTCGGCAGACGCTGCTGGACGCTGGTGCCACTTTGGTGGTCGACGACCTCGATGATCTTCTCTAACCCTACTTTTTCGAAGGAATTCAACAGCCCATGGCACTGATCAGCTCCGACCGGCTGCGCTTCCCGTGTGAACCGTGGAAGCTCGTGGAAAACATCCACGTCCCCGGTGATGAAGGGACGCTGGAGACGCTTTTTGCGCTCGGCAACGGCCACTTGGGTGTGCGCGGCGCGCACTCCACGCGCGGGGACGGCGAACTCCCGGGTACGTTCATCAACGGGTTCCATGAGATTTGGGACATCAAGCACGCGGAGAACGCGTACGGCTTTGCCCGCACCGGCCAGCGCATCGTGTATGTCCCGGACGCCAACAACTTCACGGTGACAATCGACGGCGAAGCCCTGAGCCTGTCCGAATCCACAGTGCTGGACTACCACCGGAGCATCGACTTCTCCACGGGTGTCTACGAGGAATCAACCACGTGGGCCTGCCGCTCCGGCGCAGTGGTCACCACCGTGGAGCGGCGCGCGGTGGGGTTCGATTCCCGCGGCTGCCTCGGGCTTGAACTGTCCATAACTGCGGACCGTGACGTGTCCGCGGACATCACATCCGCCGTCGTGAACCGCCAGGACCAGCCCGTGGAGGACCATTCGGTCCACGATCCCCGGCGTTCCGGACGCCACGCCGGCCGCGTGCTCCTCCCCCTGCACCTGCACGGAGCCGATGGCTCGCTGCGCCTGGCGTGGGAGACTTCCGAGTCCCGGCAGCGCGTGGCCATGGCAGTGGACCACTGGATTTCCTCGCCCGAGCAGCCGTTCGAGACCGTCGTGGCCGAGGATGAGTCCTCGGTGCGTTACGTGCTGGCCATTACCGGCGGCGGGCCGTTCCGTTTGGAGAAGACGGTCAGTTACGTCGTGGCCGGTTCCGCGGACGACGCCGAAGACCGTGGCGAGAGCCTGGCCGCGGAAGCGGAAGCAAACCTGGTGCCGTTTTCTGACATCCTGGCCCAGAGCCAGGCCCACTACAACACGTACTGGACCACCGCGGATGTTGCGATCGGCGGACAACCTGAACTCCAGCAGGCAGTCCGTTGGGCACTGTTCCAGCTCTCCCAGGCCACGGCGCGTGCCGGTGTGGCAGGTATCCCGGCCAAGGGCGTCAGCGGTTCGGGTTACGAGGGCCACTACTTCTGGGACCAGGAGGTCTACCTCCTGCCCTACCTCACCTACACCAACCCGACCGGGGCCCGGAAAGTCCTTGAGTCGAGGCATGCCATGCTTCCCGACGCCCGTATCCGGGCCAAGGAGCTAAGCGTGGACGGAGCCCTTTTCCCGTGGCGGACCATCAACGGACTGGAAGCCAGCGCCTATTACGCCGCGGGAACGGCACAGTTCCACATTGCCGCCGCCATCGCTTTCGCGGCCAACCGCTATGAGTGGGCCAGCGGGGATGCGGCCTTCGAAGCCGAGGTGGGCGCGGACCTTCTCATCGAGACGGCCCGCATGTGGGCGTCGCTGGGCTTCTTCGGCAAGGACGGTTTGTTCCACATCCATGGCGTGACGGGCCCGGACGAGTACACGGCCGTGGTGAATGACAACCTCTACACAAACGTCATGGCGCGCTTCAACCTGCGTGCGGCAGCGGCGCTCGAGCATGAGGGTATTGCCGATACCGAGCGCCTGGTGTGGCGGCAGGCCGCGGAACGCATGTCACTGCCGTACGATCCACATCTGCAAGTCCACAGCCAGGACAACGACTTCATGACACTGGAGCCCTGGGACTGGAACACCCCCAAGTCCAAGTACCCGCTCCTGCTGAACTTCCACCCGTTGGTCATCTACCGCCACCAGGTCCTCAAGCAGGCCGATACGGTCCTGGCCATGTTCCTTCAGTGGCAGGACTTCTCCGCTGAGGAGAAGCAGCGGGCGTTCGACTTCTACGATCCCATCACTACGGGCGACTCCACCCTGTCCGCTTGCGTGCAGGGCATCATGGCGGCCGAGGTGGGTTACGGCGACGTGGCGCTGAAGCACTTCACGGAAGCGCTCTTCATCGACCTGGATAACTCCCACGGCAACACCATCGACGGCGTCCACATCGCGTCGACCGGTGGCATTTGGAGTTCGCTGGTGTGCGGTTTCGCGGGCATGCGGGACCAAGGCGAGGTGCTGCGCTTCGATCCGCGCCTGCCCACGGAATGGGACGGCCTGGCGTTCCGGCTCAAGGTCCAAGGGCGCCTGTTGTCCGTGGAACTGTCCCAGGGATCCATCGCGCTGACCTTGGTCCCCGGACCTGAGTACAGCCAGGAACCGTTGCCGGTCAACGTCCGCAACCAGGAAGTCCAGGTGGGCACGACGACGACGGTCACGGTACCGCTGGATGCGGTCCCCGTGCCGCCGCCGTCGATCTTCCCGAGTTCATTCCCGACGGCGGGACTCCCGATCGTGGGGCAGTAGCAGTCCCGCCGGGGCCGGCCGGGTGTGGTCCTCGATGAGGCCGCTGGCCGCGATTTCCCGTAGCGAATAGATCCCCTTGGCTGCGGAGTCCTTGTCATGGAAGCACATGGACAGGGCCAGTTCGATGCCGTCGGCGTCCACCAGGCGTACGCGACAGTCGCCGCCGGCGGCATCGATCAGTTCAAAATGTCCTGCCATCAGGCGGCGCTCCCCTCTCGCCGGTCCGGTGACTCCTGACGGGGCGGCGACTTCCGCGCGGCAGGGGACTCCCGCCGTGCAGTCGACTCCCGCCGTGCAGTCGACTCCCGCCTTGCTGTCGACTCCCGCCTTGCGGGGAGAGTCGGCGTTTCCGTGCGTGCGGCCCGCGGCCTGCCACTTGCGGGATGGGCCGCCATCGCGGCGTTCCTGCGGCGGTCGAGCTCCGATGAGATGAGCTCCAGCAGCGCTTTGGCAGGTTCGGAGAGATGGTGCGAGTCCGCCGAGCCCAATTGGTCGCAATGGACCAGGACGTGGCGGATGCGTTCCAATTCCCTCGTCGGGACCAGCGGCCAACGCCGGAATAGTTGGCGGACCGCGATGGCGCCAAGGAGCGCGTCGGGTTTGTTGGGCAGGTCGTGCGGCCTTGATGCTCCTCGTCGAGCAATGGGGGCCGCGAACGGCGCTACGCCATGCGAGTAGGTGGTTTTGACGGTGTTGGGGGCCATACGGACCTCCCCGAAACGTAGAGCGAAGGAAGCCGGCTGCGTGACTATGAAAAGTAGCTTACAGAATGTGAGTTATGTCATTCAATGATTACGAAAAAGTTAGTAAAACGAGTTTATAATACCCAGCTTACTGACTACTCGCCTTGCTGATTACTCGTCGAAATGTGCGCTGTTCGTCTGCGGCGTCCCGGCAACCCTGTCAACGATTGCCTGGGCGACGTCGCGCAGTTTGCGGTTCCCGTTGCCGGAAGCACGCCGGAGGATCAAAAAAGCTTCGTCGTGTGAGCACCGGTTCTGCGACATGATGATGCCGCACGCAAGGTCAATGACGGTCCTGCTCTGCATGGCCGCCTGGAGGTCGTCGCCGCGTTGGTTGGAGGCTGCCATCCGGACGGCAAGGTGGAGTGCCTTGCTGGACATCTTGACGAAGAGGACCGCGTCGGCGATCGCCTTGGTGGTGAAGACCCCGGGCTTGGGAGCGAAGAAGTTCAGGACCGCCCTGGAGTCGTCCCCCAGTTCCATGGGCACGCCCAGTGCGCTGGTGATGCCTTCGGCGAGCAGCTCCTGCGCGTACACGGGCCACCGCGGATCCTTGTGCGCGTCCTCCAGGACCTTCGGTTCGCCGGATTCCAGTGCATCCACGCACGGGCCCTCGCCAAGGCGTTGTTCGATCCGGTCAAGGATGATGGCGCGTTCGCTGTTGCCGCCGATGGTCGCTGTGCGCTTGCGGCGGCGCAGCGTCACGGCGCACTCGATGTCCACTCCGGTGGCGCGCCTCATCATGTCAGCTGAGAAGTTGGTCAGGCCATCCAGGAAATCCTTGATGTCTTCCGTGCCGGAGATAAGGTCCACCAGTTGCTCGAAGTCGTCGGACCTCTCTTGGTCACTCATGGCTCCAAATGTAGGAGCCTGCCCCTCACCTAACAAGCGAACTACCTTTCCTGCCCGCTGCGCACACGCGCAAGGGCTGTCATGGAACGGGTCCGCACAATGAACGCGGCTCCCAGGACGGCGGCTGCGGCTGCGGCTGCAGCTATGGCCGTCGGTGCGGACTCGGGAGAGTCCGCGCTCCTGCCTACAGTAATCCAAGCCAGCCCCCACGCGATGGCGGCTGCCAGTGCCAGCCGACCCTCACCTTTGACGGCCACAGCGATTCCGACGGCGGCCACCACCACCAGCACGGCGATGGACCAGACTTCCGGTCGCCAACCAAAGCCGGAGAAGCCGGCGGCCTTCAGGGCGGCGGCAATGTTCGCGCAGACGGCAACGCTCGCCCAGCCAAGGTACAGGCCGAGGGTTCCGTCAACCACCACGGCCTCCGGCACTGACGCGGGCCGCCGGGAAATGTAGCGCCGGAAAGCGACCACCAAAACCACAAGCAGGGCAACGATCACCAGCACGCTGACCGGCAGCCAACCCGCCTGGACCGACAGGATCCACGCGGCGTTCAGCAGCATGGAGCAAGCAACCACCCAGCCCAGGGACCGTTGGCGTGGATTGCTCTTCTGCGAAGGCAGCCACTGCCATGCCGTGTAAGCCACCAGCCCTGTGTAGATCACGGACCAGATGGAGAACGCAGGCGTGGCCGGCGCAAGCAACGTGGAGTCCGCGCTGAGGGCGCCGCCCGCCGCCTGGGCGATGGGAGTTCCGCCAAAAACTCCGACGCCGATCATGGAACCAACAATGCAAACAACCAGGCTCAGGGTCACAAAAACCTGGCGCGCAAGGTCATTCCGGGCCGTCGAATCGGTGGATTCTGAAATATTCACTCTGTCAGCCTCTTTCCTTCCGGCACGTGCAGGGACTTAGTATCAGATGCTAGGGAAACGAGCTTCAAGCTGATCGAAGGAAACACAGGATGGACGCGGACCACCACGCAAAGGGTTATTGGTACGGAAAAGACCCGGTGCAGAAGGAAAAGGCCGTGGACGTGCTGAACGCCCTGCGCGACTACAGGGTGTCCGAGCAAGCCATGCGGCGCCGGACGCGTTCATCCATGCTGATGGGCGAAAAGGACCTGCTGGCCCTGCGTTACCTCTTCGAGGCCGAGGCCGACGGTCGCGTAATGAAGCCGAAGGATCTGGGCGAGCGGCTCGGGATAACCTCGGCGTCCATGACCACCCTGATTGACCGCCTCGTGGAGTCCGGCCACATCCGCCGCGAACCGCATCCGACCGACCGGCGGGCACTGATCCTCCGGGCCACTCCGGCTTCGGACCAGGAAGTCCGGCATACCCTGGGCGGCATGCACCGCCGCATGATGGACGTGGCCAGCGCGCTGAGCCCGGAGGAAGCTGCCGTGGTGACGGCTTTCCTGCGGGATATGCGCCAAGCCCTGGACACAGTCGACGACGAGAACACAGTGGATGGCTGGAACACAGCGGATGGCGGGAACACAGCGGATGGCGGGGCCGGTCACGGTGAACCGGGTGCCGCAGCGGGGGATTCGCAGCCTTCATGACGTGAGGCTCCACTGGAGAATGAGGATCAGCGTCACCAGGAAACCCGAGCCGTAATTGAGCCAAATGAACCGCCGCCACGCCACATTGGTGCGCGCCGCCGTCGTATCCGTCACGTTCCACCAACGGGCACAATTGACGATGTAGGGGATGGCGATCAGGGCCGCCAGCGGCCCGGGCCAGGGGGTGGCCAGCATGGCAAGACCGGCAAGCAGCCACAGCACGACGGCGGTACGCACGGTTCGCCGGGCACCGAAGACTGTGGCGATCGAAGCGATATCTGCCTGCCGGTCCGGTTCAATATCCTGCACGGCGCCGAACGCGTGGGCGGCCATGCCCCACATAAAGAATGCTGCCAACAGGATGACCAAGCCGGGCGTGACCGTGGCTCCGGCGATAGCCAGCCCCACCACTGCCGGGCTCACAAAGTGCGTGCTGGACGTGATGGAATCCAGCACGGGGCGTTCCTTGAACCTCAGCCCCGCCGCCGAGTAGGCAACCACCGCGAAGGCGCTCACCAACAGCGGCAGCCACGAGGCCGGGCCGCCTGCGGCAGCGAGGACCACCAGGAACGGGACGTTGGTGACAGCCGCGAGCCACAGCATGGGCCGGTGCAGCCGCGGCGCAAGGAGGGCACCCTCGATTCCGCCTTTTCGTGGATTCTTCAGGTCCGAGGCGTAGTCGAAGACGTCGTTGATGCCGTACATGGCCAGGTTGTAGGGAACCAGGAAGTAGAACGTGCCCACTATCAGGACCCAATCGACCTCGCGGGTGGTTAGCAGCATGGCCGCGGCGAACGGGTACGCGGTGTTGATCCAGCTGATGGGCCGGGACGCGACGAAGGCCTGGGGGAGCAGCCCCGTGAGCCCGTCGGTGGAACCGGCTTTGGCGTCGGCGTGCGGCGTGGTGGGGTGGCCTCCGTCCAGTGTTCGCCTGCGGCGCGTCATCCAGGCCCACAAGCCGGGAAGAGCCAACACGCCGGCCAGCGGATAAGCGAAGTCTTCAACAGGCGCCAGCCCGATGCTTGCGCCAAGCAGGTGCTGGGAATCGTAGTGGAACAACTCCATGCCGATCATGACGGAGTCGAACACCGCCGTGAGCACGGCCAAAGCGGCGAAGGCGATACCCGTGGCCTGCCAATGCCGGCGGCCGGCACCCCGGGCAAACGCGACTCCTGCCACCGCGGCAGCAACCACGAAGGCGAGGGCGAGCCACAAGTACGTCATGCGTTCTCCCGTTCGCGCGCCGGCTTTCCGTGCGAAGAGCGTGCGGCTGCTGACGCGCCGCCCGTCCCTTTCCGGTCCGCCGCCCGCGCCAGGACCTCCCGCGCGCCCGTAAAGAGGACCATGGTGCACAGGATGAGGAAGAGGAGGAACACGGGCTCTTCAAGGGGAAGCTCGGGAGCAAGCAGGATGCCGGTGGCAATGGCACTTTCTCCACGCAGGAAAATCCCCAGCCCGATTCCAGCGATGTCCCAGGCCAGGAAGAACGCCAGCCCGACGGCGGTGACCACCGTTGCCGCTTTGGCGTCATGCCAAAAGAAGAGCCGGAAACGGTGGTCCAGCAGCAGCATGCAAACGATGCCGGCAAGAAGCGATGCCAGATAGATGACTCCCATCAGCCCACCTTGCCTGAAACCCAGGCAGGATGCTGCACCCGGGTTGGTCCGGGGCTGTGATCGCCGCGGATCCTCTTGAGGACCAGCTCGGCGCTGATGAGGCACATGGGGACACCGACGCCGGGAGCCGTGGTGGCACCGGCGTAGTAGAGGCCGTTGACCTTCTTGGACGAGTTCTGGGCCCGGAACATGGCGCTTTGGCCCAGTGTGTGGGCAGGGCCCAGCATGCCGCCGCGCCACGAGTTGTAGTCCCTGACGAAGTCGGCGGGCCCTATGGTGTGCCGGACCACGATGCGCTCGCGGAGATCCGGGATGCCCGCCCAGTCCGCGATTTGGTCAATCGCGGCATCAGCAATGCCCTCGATGAGTGCGTCTCCGCCCCCTTCTGCTCCGCCGGCGCCCAGCGAGGGATCGGCGGGAATGGGGACGAGCACAAAGAGATTCTCGTGGTCCTTCGGGGCGACGCCGGGGTCTGTTGCGCTGGGTTTGCACACATAGATGGAAGCGGGGTCCGGGACGCGGGAAGGCTTGCCGAAGATGGCCGAGAAGTTGGCCTCCCAGTCGCGGGTGAAGAACAGCGAGTGGTGGGGCAATTCAGGGAGGTTGCCCCGTACGCCCAGCATCACCAGGACAGCTCCCGGCCCGCTGGTGCGCCGCTGCCACCAGGCTCGGGGGTAGCTGCGGTCCGGGATGTCCAGCAGCTTGGTTTCCGTGTGGTGCAGGTCGGCTCCGGAGACCACGATGTCCGCGACGCTGAAGTGTTCGCCGCCCTCACTGTCGCGCCACTTGACGCCGGTAACCTCGCGGGTTTTCCGGACCCGGAGCGGGGCGGGCCTTTGGAAATGTCCGCGCGGGGTGAACCGCTCCCGGGACTTGGGTGGGGCCTCGCGCGTGGTGATCTGGAGGACCTGCGCTTCGGTCCGGATGCGTACCCCGGCTTTGAGGGCGAGTGCCTCAAGGCGTTCCACCAAGTGCCAAAAGCCACCCATGGGGTATTGGACGCCGTCACCGAGGTCCAAGGCGCTCATCAGGTGGTACATGGCGGGAGCATCGGCGGGGTTGGTGCCCAGGAAGACCGCGGGGTAGCCCAGCACCTGACGCAGCACGGGGTCCTGGAAGCGGTTTGCAATGAACTTCTCCAACGGCATGGCCAGCAACTTGGCCAGCTCGGGGAGGCTCCGCACCACCTCGGGCTGCATCAAGGCCTTCAGCCTGGTGAAGGGGTTGTAGAGGAAGAACCGCTCCGCCATGTCCGAGGTGTTCCGCGCGGAGGCCAGGTACGTTGCCAGCTGCTTGGAACTGCCGGGCTCCACGCGTTCGAAGGTTTCCATGACCTTGTCACTGCCCAACGGAACCGTCAGCGGGACCGGTCGGCCGCCGTCGTGCGGTTCGCTGAAGACGCGGTAGGCGGGGCTCAGCGTTCGCAGGTCAAGCTGTTCTTCGGTGCTGGTGCCCAGCAATTCGAAGAAATGGTCGAACACATTGGGCATCAGGTACCAGGAGGGGCCGGTATCGAAACGGAAACCGTCCCTCTCCAGGGTGCCTGCGCGGCCTCCGACGCGGGGGAGCCGTTCGAGGAGCTGGACCTCGTGTCCTTCGCGGGCGAGGAGGGTCGCTGTGGCAAGGCCGGCGATGCCGCCGCCCACTACTACGGTCCTGGTGCTGCAAGTCATGCGCGGGGCTCCAACCACGTGGCGGCGACTGCGCGGGCAGCCAGGCCGGCTTTGAAGACGTCCGGAACACGGACGCGGGATTCGTAGAGTTCGGCGATGGATGTCCGCTCGAGCCGGCGGGTGAGCGCGGCAAAGAGGGCCAGGGCGCTCCTGACGGCGGCACGGGCGTCATGCGGCAACAGCGGGATGACGGCGTTGGCATCCGCCAGTTGGGCGTGGATGGTGCTGATCCATTCCATCCGGTCCCGGTCCTCGAGATGGTCCGCCGTGCCCAGGTAGCTCCTGCCGAGCCGGGCGGTGTCGTCGGAGAGGTCGCGGAGGAAGTTGATGTTTTGGAAGGCGGCCCCGAGCCTTCCCGCGCCGTACTCCAGTGCGGCGGCATCGGCGTCGTCGATTCTTTGGCCCCGCATGAAAACGCGCAGGCACATCAGGCCCACCACTTCTGCCGAGCCGTAGACGTAGCCCTGGTGGGCTGCGGAGTCGAAGCGCAGAGGTGCAGCCGGGGCAGCATCCTGCCCGCCCAGGTCCGTGCGCATCGACGCGAAGAACGGATCCACGAGTGAAGCGTCGATGCCTGCCGCGCGGGCTGTCTGCGCGAAAGCGTGGATGATGAGGTCGCTGCTGTAGCCAAGCTCCAGCGCACGGTGTGTTTCGTCCACGAAGTGGTCGAGCGCTTCGCTCTGCTGCCGTCGGCTCAGGCCAGCCTCCGCGGTAACTCCGTCCACGAGTTCATCGGCCACCCGCACCAACGCGTAAATGTTGCGTACGTGCTGCCGGTGGCGCGGGCCCAGAAGGCGGGTGGCCAGCCCAAAGGAGGTCGAGTAGGCGGAAATCACCTGGTTGGCCGCACGCTCGGCCGTGCGGGTGAATTGCGTAAAGGAAGTGTCGACGTCGACGCTCATGATTGCCGTCCTTCAAGCTGTGCTGCCAGGTCCAGCAGGACGTTGCGGACCTTGTCCGGGATGGGGTTGGTTGTGTCGGCGAGGACGTCGTGGAACGCCCGCGTCTGTTGGTCGATATGGCCTTGGACGAACGTCTCCGCGCCGCATTCGGAGAGCTGGCGGCGGACATTCTCGCCGTCCTGGGTGCAGAGATCGGGCCGGCCGAACCATGGCTCGATCTCCGCCCATGCGCTGGTTTTCCGGGCGTAGGCGATGATGGCGGTTTGCTTGCCTTCGCGGAGGTCGGAAAAGGGATCCTTGCCGTGCCGGCGCGGATCCCCGAAGGTTGAAAGGAAGTCGTCCTGGAGCTGGAAGGCCAGGCCCAGATGCCGTCCCGCCGTCGCAAGCGCGGACTCCACGGAAGGTTCGACGCCGGCAAGGGTCGCCGCTGCCCGCAGCGGCAGCTCAAAGGTGTACGTTGCCGTCTTGTAGCCGCACATGGTGAGGATGGTTTCGAGCTCCGGTGCGATGATGCCGTCACCGAGTCCCACGTCCAGTTGCTCGCCCGCCACGGTTTCGTTGATGGTGTGTTCCAAGAGGTCCAGGAGCCGGATGCGCAGCGGGTGGGGAAGGTCCACGCGGGCGAAAGCCTGGTGGGTAGCGGCGAGAAGCATGTCGCCCATGAGGATGCCACCGGTTTGTGCCCAGTGCAGGGCGCTGTCCGGACGGCCGGCGTCGGGCCTTTGGTCCATCGGCGGCAGTTGGCCCGCCTCGGCAAGGAGGGCTCCCACCAGGTTCGGGCGGCCGCGGCGGACGAGGTCGCCGTCGATCACATCGTCGTGCAGCAGGAACGCGTAGTGCAGCAGCTCGATCGCGGCTGCAATGCTGATGGCTGTGCTGCGGTCCCGGGCGTGTTCGTCGAAAGCGTCATAGGTTTCCACGAGCAGCAGCGGCCGCACGAATTTTCCACCGAGAATGTTCTCGCCGGCAATGTCCCAGAGCCGGCTGAACTCCGGTCCGTAGGCCCGTGCCGAGTTGGAACGCGTAGATATGAGGCCTGTCAGTTCGCCTTCGATGGCGGAACAGAGGTGTGAGCGGGTTCGGACGACGTTCGCCATGAGCGTCATGCCCTCGCTCCGGCCTGGAGGGCCCCGGACTTTATGAGCTGGGGGAACTGCATGGCAAGCCACGGGCTGAATGCGGAAGCGGAGTGTTCCAGCGCCCCGGACAACAGGTCCGGCGTCACCCAGACCCAGTCCGCGACTTCCGTGGGGTTGGGCTTCAGTTCACCGTGTATAAGGGCTGTGTAGACGGGGCAGATCTCGTTCTCGACAATGCCAAAGGGGTCCACCGCCCTGTAGCGGAAGTCGGGGAGCGCCAACTCAATCCGCGTCACGTCGGTGCCCAGTTCGAAGCGGGCCCTACGCATCACGGCCTCTTCTTGTTCTTCTCCGGGCCCCGGGTGGCCGCAGAAACTGTTGGTCCAGATTCCGGGCCAGGCTTTCTTTTCCGGGGAGCGTCGCGTCAGCAGGACTTCACCCGCGTGGTTCATGAGGTAACAGGAGAAGGCCAGGTGGAGCGGGGTTTCGGTCGTGTGGACCTCGGACTTGCGTGCCTCGCCGATGTGCCGCCCGGCGTCGTCTAGAAGGACCACCATCTCTACTGTGTTCATTCCTGAGCCTTCCTTCAACGCCGATAATTGCTAGACAAGCTAGAAAGAAGACTACCATGTAGGCAGATAGGTGTAACATACCCATATGCTTAAAAGGGAAGAAGTTGACGGCCAGCCCTCTTCCCGTCTCTATAACCTGGATGCCAACGATCCGTTGCATGAGCTTGTGGACCGGGAGGGGCTTAGTGAGGACGATCTGAGGCAGATCAACGAGCTGATGGCTGCCATGGGCAGGCTCAGCGAGGCCGAACAACGGTTATCCGAAGCTTCGCTCAAGTACATGCGTCTGAACGCCTCCGACATGCGGGCACTGCACTACCTCATTGTTTGTGCCAACAGTAATGTGCTGGCGACGCCCGGCGCCATAGCTGCGCACCTCCACATATCGACGGCGTCCACCACCAAGTTGCTGGACCGCTTGGAGCGCGCCGGGCACATCACGCGGGAGCCGCACCCCTCCGACCGGCGAGCCTTGGCCATCTCCATCACCCCGGAAACGCATGCGGCTGCGATGCGGACGGTGGGGCGTCAACACGCGCGGAAGTTCATCGCAGCGGCGCGGTTGACCCCCGCCGAAAGGGAAGTCGTGATGCGGTTCCTGGATGACATGGCCAAGGAAATCTCCTTGGAGAACACCGCCTGGGAGTAGTACTTCTACCGCGGACTGCGGTTTGGATAAAGCGGCGTTGTCAGTAGATGAAAACCGGAAGCCAGTCCCGGTTATGGGCATGCACCAAGGCAAGGAACAGCACAAAGTCGAAGATCAGATGCACCGACACCACGTAGGTGAAGGACTTGGTCAACTTGAACGTGTAGCCCTGCAGCAGAGCGAAGGGGAAGGTCAGCAGCGGCCCCCAGGCCTGGTAGCCGATCTCCCACAGGAATGATGAGAACACCACGGCCTGCAGCAGGTTCGCCAGCCAGTCCGGAAAGTGCTGCCGCAACAGGGTGAATGTTGTGCAGATGAAGAACAGCTCGTCCCAGATTCCCACGGTGTTCACGCCAAGGAACAGCCGCCAGAAGATGGTGGGGTCCGAGGCGTCCGGCCAGTTCGTGTACACGCCCGTATTGATCAGGTAGGCGGGCAGGATGAAGTAGCCGAGCGCTACTACTCCCGCCAAGTAAAGTTTTGCTGCGAGCGGCCACTTCCGGCCTGTGTTGACGGGGAACCGGATGATTTTTTCCTGGTAGATGAAGCGCGAAACAAGCCAGGGGACCAGTACCGCCAAGGCCAAAGCGCCCCCCATCAGGGCCATGTGTTCCAGGCTGAGGTCCGCGTTGAGCGGGACGAGGCTGATGATCACCACGCCTGCCGCTACCAAGGCCAGATGCCGTAGAAGCTGACGATCAATGAACGCTGCCGTCACCAGGCTGAGGGCGAGCAGTGAATACCCCGCTGCGTCATCGCGGATGGCAAACAGCGGCACTGCGGAAGCGGAGAGAAGGGCCGCGGGCAGCAGCTTCCACGTGAGGGCTGTCCGCGGCACTTCAGTCGAAAGGTTCGTCACTACTCCAGCATGTCAGGACGATCACATTTCCGGCTGGATCAAAGTGATTGACATCTCAAGTTTATTTCCAATCTGGAACTACCGTACGAAATGCGCAAGAGCTGTACGGAATGCGTACGCAAAACGATGTGAATACTCCAAGAGGAACCGATAACGGTACTGGCAGAGAAGCCGCCGGGCACCGACCAGAACGGCGGACGGCGGATTCTGGGCCGCGACGGCGCCGCGTGTCAGGTCCGAGATCCTTCGCCGTGCCTTTGAACTCGTCACCGAGAGGGCGGACGGGTTCGCCCTGTTGATGACCTTGGAAATGGGCAAACCCTTGGCAGAAGCCCGGGGCGAGGTCACCTACGGTGCTGAATTCCTGCGCTGGTTCGCGGAGGAGGCCTTCCGGGACTACGGACGGTACCTGACCACGCCGGAAGGCAAGAACAAGATCCTGGTTCAGCAGAAGCCGGTTGGTCCCTGCCTGCTGATCACGCCCTGGAACTTCCCCTTGGCGATGGCCACCCGCAAAGTGGCGCCTGTGCGGCCGGTTGCACCATGGTCCTCAAACCCGCCAAGCTCACGCCCCTGACGGCTCAGTACTTCGCCCAGACCATGCTCGACGCCGGGCTTCCGGCAGGCGTCCTCAACGTCGTTGCGTCCTCTTCTGCCTCCGGCATCTCCGGCCCCCTGATGAGGGACTCGCGGCTCCGGAAGGTTTCCTTCACGGGGTCGACGCCGGTGGGCAAGCGACTCTTGGCGGACGCGGCAGGCAATGTCCTGCGGTCGTCCATGGAACTGGGCGGAAACGCTCCGTTCATCGTGTTCGAGGACGCCGACGTGGACAAAGCCGTCGAAGGGGCCATGGCCGCGAAAATGCGGAACATGGGGGAGGCCTGCACGGCCGCCAACCGGTTCCTGGTGCACGAAGCTGTTGCCGCGGAATTCACGCGCAAGTTCGCCGCGGCCATGGGGTCCCTGAGCGTAGGCCGGGGAACCGCGCCCACTACCCAGGTCGGGCCGCTGATCGACGCCGGCGCCCGCGCCGACGTGCACGCCTTGGTGACTGCCGCCGTCGACGCCGGAGCTACCGCCCTGACTGGCGGGAGTCCTGCGGACGGCCCCGGCTACTTCTACCCGCCCACCGTCCTGGCGAACGTTCCCAAGGATGCAGCGATCCTCCGCCAGGAGATTCCTCATGCAGATTTTCACGGACATTCGAGTCAAGCAACCAGCTGAGATCGACGAAAAGCTGGAAGCCGCAGTTCGCGCGGCCCAAAGGGACGCGCGAACAAAGGGGAGCGATGGAGTGCTTGTCATCCGGTATAGCTTCGAACACTATTCAGTGGCCCTGTCACCTGATGTGCCGTTCGGGCAGACCTATTAGCGCGATCAGGCAATTCGGAGCTAGCTCATCCCTGGTCGCGGAGGTACTGCCTCAACCCGGGGATTGCGAAATCGACTTTCCCGTAGCCGGCGGACTCGATCAGGCCCGCGGCAATGAGCCGTTTCCGGTACTTGGACACCACGTTGGGTTTGGCTTTCAGGATCGCGCCGATCTTGCCGGCCACGGAGGGGCCGTCTTGGGCGGCCACGGCATCCAGGAACGCGCGGTCCTCATCGAGAGCCCACCCTGCCTTGCCCGCTTCCAGCCAGAGGAAGTATCCAACGAGCTGGCAGGCCGGCGAAGATCAACCCGACGGGCAGCCCTTCGCGGATGAAGTGCTGGACGTCGGCGGCAGCTGGGTGGTGAGCCCGAACCCCGCTGCGGAGAAGGCGGTGATCTTCCGCGACGGAGGGCCATCCCCGAGCTCATCGAGAAGGTGCAGCATGTCACCAACCCCGCCCAGGAAGCCGGGAGTTGCTGTCCGGGAAATGACGGCCCACCCTTACTCGCGTGCGATGCCTTCCGCCTCATTCAACATCACGGTCTTGCCGATGCCCCTGGAGCCCGTGATGATGGTCAAAAGCCCCGGCGTCCCGGAACCCTGCTCCGGCGGCAGCTGGGTGGTCACGGTGAAACCTGCCACCCCCAAGGCCGTGATCCTCCGCCGAGCGGGGCCTTTGCCAAGTTCTTCCAAGTGCAGTCGCATGGTTTCGCCGATCCGTCCGATGAATCCAGAGGTGGCCGTCTCGGCAACGACCCACCCTTGCTGGACGGCCTTATCCTGGGCTGCGCCGAGCAGCGCTGTCTTGCCGATGCCGCGGGCGCCTGTGATGATGGTCAGCAATCCGGGCGCTCCCGAGCCAATCTGCAAGCCATACTCAAATTCATCCAGTGTGCCCTCGCGGCCAATAAGTTCAGGGGGAGTGGCGCCGGCTGTCGGCCGGAAAGGGTTCATCATCAGGGATCCTTGTGAGTCCTTGTGAGTCTACGTGACCCAAGCCATGTCTTGGCTCCTCCAACTCCGACTCTCAGACTGCTTTCGCGGCAAACTACCCAGCAGGCCGGTGTGCAAATCAATCAGACCCGGCCGCGAGCACCTGCAGGCCAGACCCGCGACGAGAGTAAACACGCCAGTCGGCACTTTCTGGCCACGGCGGGGATCGTGAAGCGCCGATAAGCACCCATCTGTAAACCTGCCTCCGAGTGCTGCAAATAGAAGAATCATCCGCGGGAGGATAGCGGCCGTTGCCGGTTTTTCGCTGTGTTTACTGGCGGGGTGGGGGAGGCCCAGCCAAACTCCATTCACGCGGCAGAGACAATCACTCGCCCAAGCTCCGCCATTTCTGCCGGTCTCGATGGAGGCGACTGTGTTCAGGAGGCTTGGTCAGCGCGTCCACTGTCGCTGGCCATGAGTCCTTCCAGCATGTGTGTACGGGCACGCTCGATGCCGGCGGAGACAACGTGGCGAATCTCGTCCTCTGTTCCGGTTCGGATCACATCGACGATGCGGCCATGGTTCGTGGCGGTGTAGTCGCGTCCCTGACTACCTCGGAAGTTGAGGAAGCGTTCAATCTCTTCGTGCAAGGAGTTGACGGTCTGGGCGAGCAACGGTATTCGTGACAGCTCGGCGATCCGGACATGCAGGAGTCGGTTTCTTTCGTTCCGCGTCGCAGCATCGACGTCATTGCTGACGCTCGCATCGCTGAGTTCCTCCAGAGCCGCGAGTTCTTCGGCGTTTGCGCGCCGGGATGCAAGTACGGCTGCTTCGGGTTCGAGGAGTTCGCGCATGCGGTACGTGTCTTGGAGTTCACCGAAGTCGATGGGCTTCACGAGTGTTCCCCGTTTGGGGATGACGACCACGAGTCCTTCACGTCGGAGCAGGTTGGTAGCTTCACGAATCGGTGTGCGGCTCATGCCGTATTCAGCGGCCAGGTAGGTATCCAGAATGGCGCTGCCCGGCCTGAAGCGGCAACGCAGGATGTCGCGTTTGAGCATCTCGTATGCACGATCCGCCATCGACACCGGCTTGTTCATTGCTCCTGGCCTTTCCGAAAAGCCCGCCCTGTCGGCGGGGCGTAACTTGCAGATGCTGCTTGACAGCGTTCATGTGACCAGCCTAACATCCCTGTTATATATAACATGAATAACACGCGGATTCATGGTTATGGATAGATGTCTTGATGCTTTGCACTCAAGCGACGACGCTGAAGGTGTGAGCACGACGGACACCCAGCAAAGAAGTCCCCGACAGCCCTTCACTCACATGGGATCCTCCACACCAGACAAGGCTTTTGAGCGATGACACAAGCTCCGGTCGATACCACCATCGACGTCCCCACAAACCGCCTTTACAGAACACTCAGCGCGATCGAACGCGCCGGCAACAAGCTGCCCCACCCGTTTTGGCTGTTCGCCATCCTGATCGTGATCCTCGGCGTGACCAGTGCGGTCCTCGCTGGGCTCGGCATCACTGTTGCCTTGCCGGGCAAGGACGAAACAGTGGCCGTGAAGAATCTGTTCTCGATGGAGGGAGCTAAATTCGCGGTCGAGTCAGCGCTGAACAATTACGCCACTTTTCCTCCGTTGGCGACCGTTGTCGTCGTCCTGCTCGGCGTTGCCGTGCTGGAACGCAGCGGCCTCCTGACAGCTCTGCTTCGGGTGACCATCGGGCGCCTGCCCGCCGCGCTGCTGACCTTCTCGATCGCCTTCAGCTCGATGATCGCCCACGTCATGAGCGACTCGGCCTATCTGGTCATGATCCCGCTGGGAGCGTTGGCCTTCCGCGCGGCCGGACGCAGTCCTGTGTTAGGACTCATGGTCGCTTACGCCGCCACGGCAGTGGGTTTCAACGCGAGCCCGCTGGTCACCCCGGCAGATGCGATCCGTTCTTCGCTGTCAACAGCAGCTGCCCGCCTGGTCGACAAGGACTACGTCATCACTCCGGTTGCAACGTACTTCTTCACGGCCGCGTCCTCGGTGGTCCTGGCCATCGCGATCGCACTGATCGTTGACAAGGTCCTCGCCCGCCGCCCCGAATTCGGCTCGGCCACGCTCACGGCCGACTTCGCCAAAGCAGACAAACTCTTCAACACCGCAGACAACGCCAACGTGGCCGTCAAACTCTCTTCGAAAGAAGCAAAGGCGCTCACCATCTCCGGGCTGGTCCTCCTGGCCTGCTTCGGCGTCATCACCATCATGCTCATGCCGGGCTCACCCTTCCTCGGCACCGGTGGGGACCTCGTGACTTCCGTGGTCGTGAAGAACATCGCGATCTTCCTGTGCATCATCTTCGCCTTGCTCGGCATCGTCTACGGACGGATCACCGGAACCATTCCCAAACTGAGCGATGTCCCCGCGGCCATGGCCGAAGGAATCCGCAATCTCGCCCCCGTGCTTGTCCTGTTCTTCGTTGTCGCCCAGTTCCTGGCCTACTTCGCCTGGACAAACATCGGTTCAGTCATCAGCGTGAACGGCGCCCAAGCACTCAAATCACTCGAAGCGCCCCACCTGGTCATCCTGCTCGTCATCGTCCTGGCCATCAGCATCCTGAACATGCTCATCACCAGCGGCTCGGCAATGTGGTCCATCCTGGCCCCCGTCGTGATCCCGATGGTCATGTATGTCGGGCTGAAACCCGAAGCTTCCATGGTGGCGTTCATGATCGGTGACTCGGTCACCAACTGCATCACGCCCTTGAACGGGTACTTCGTCCTGGCCCTCGGCTTCGTCCAGCAGTTCCGTAAAGGCGCCGGCATCGGAACGATGCTCTCCTTCACGATCCCGCTGGCCGTCGGCGTCCTCGTCGTCTGGACCGCGCTCTTTGTCCTCTGGTACGCCCTCGGGATCCCACTCGGACCCGGGGTCCCCGTCCGCTAAGCACCAAGACTCTCAAACGCACCGGGCTCCTGCCCCGTGAACACCAACACAAAGGAAACACACCCCATGGGAAGCATTGCAATTGTCGGCGCCGGAAACGTCGGCCAGGCCATCGCCGGCCACATGACCTTGCTCGGCCACGACGTCCGATTGTTCTCACGGTGGGAACGCGACTTCGAAGCGATCATCGCCAATGACGGCATCGACCTCTCAGGCGACGTCGAAGGCCACGCCGACAAACCACTCCTGACAACTGACCTCGGGCGGGCCGTCGAAGGCGCAGACACCATCATCGTCGCAGCACCAGCCTTCGCCCACGCCTACCTCTCCGAGCAGCTTGCAGCACTGCTGGAACCCGAACAGCTGGTCGTTTTCCAGCCCAGCGTCCTGGGAAGCTCGTTGGAACTGGCAAGGCACTTCGCCCTCGCACAGCGCACGCCATGCCTCATCGCCGAAACGCCCACCAGCCTGTACACCTGCCGCCTTCGCGGGCCCGCCCAGGTCTTCATTGGAGCGATCAAACAAGCAGTACAGCTGGCAACCATCCCCCACACAGCCTCACAAACCGCTCTCGACCGGCTCAGCCCATACTTCGGCGGCCGCTACGTGGCCGGCAGCGACACCCTTTCCGTAGGCCTCGGAAACTGCAACGCGATCTACCACGTCCCCCCAGCAGTCCTGAACATCAAAACCGTCGAAGACGCCGACACCCACCCCCACCACACACTCGTCACCCCCAGGGTCGCGGAAGTCATCCACGCCCTCGACGAAGAACGCCTGCTCTTGGCCGAAGCCCTCGGCGTGAAAACGCCCAGCTTCTGGGAATTCCTCGAAAACGCCTACGGCGTCACCGAAGGAACCCACGTCGAACGAATCGTTCAAGGCTACGGACGCCAAGCCTTCCCCGAACCAGACTCCCTCACCCACCGATACTTCACCGAAGACATCCCCTTCGGCCTGGTCATCTGGAGCTCGCTGGCCAAGCAAATCGGACTCTCCCTCCCACTCACGGACGCCTTCATCAAAGTCAGCGGAATCATCTGCGACACAGACTTCGAAACCGCAGGACGCACAGCCGACGTCCTCGGCCTCGAAGGACTAGACGCAACTGCGATCAAAGCAGCCTTCTTCGACGGCGCGACTCCACTCGTCACCGTCTAGACGGCCAAGCGGAGCAGCAGGCCAAGCCCACAAACGGCTTGGCCTGCTGCCCCCATGGAAGCCTCACCATCCGTCTCACGGACATGGATCGAACAACCCGATGCCAAGAAAGCGACTGCCCGTGGAACTACACCTCCAGCCTGACTGGCAACGAGCCCAAGGCCAACACGTCGAAATCCGACGACTAGGAAAAACCATTCACGCCGGAACCGTAGAAGCCGTCATGCCCGACAACTCCATACTCTGGATCTGTGCCTCAGGCGCTCTCCCTCGGACCATGTTCGAAAGATCCGAAGGGCACGAGGTATACGCCAGATACTCATGGGACGCCCTTCCTAAGTGAGACGTCCAGACCCAACCACCGATACCCTTCACGGCACCGGAACGAATCTGCGTATCGGGCGCCCTTTGGAATCGTGATAGCGGCATCTGCAAGGACGGCTACCCATGACACAAGAACTGGCTTCGAACTTCCGCACCGTCCGGCCACAACAGCTTGTCGCATCAAAGGATCCTTTGATAAGAAACCGCTAGGTGGTCGTGCAAGGCGACTCCAACTCGCGGATTCCCGACAAGCCAGATGTCCAAACAAAGTGTCTCACTGAGGTATTCTCAGAATCATCAATTTTGGTCCTTTGATAAGACGGAGAAATGATGACACGCCTTGGATACGCCCGAGTCAGCCTGGCTGAGCAGAATACCGATCTGCAGATCCGTGAATTGGAAGCGGCTGGGTGCGAGCGAATCTATAAGGACCAGGGGATCAGCGGGACCAAGGTAAGCCGTCCAGAGTTGGACCGGCTGCTGGACCGACTCGGTCCAGGGGATGAAGTCGTGGTGTGGAAGCTGGACCGTTTGGGCCGCAACACTAGACACTTGCTCGAGCTCCTGGATGACTTCAAGGTGCAAGGCATCAAGTTCCGCTCCCTAAGGGACGGCATCGCCACTGACCCGGCCAGCGAGGTCGGGGGAGCGATGGCCCAGGCGATGGTCACCATCATTTCTGCGTTCGCCCAGCTTGAACGAGACCAGCTTTCCGAACGCACCAAAGCCGGCATGGCGGCTGCAGCTGCAAACGGAAGGAAAGCAGGACGCCGGGAGGTCACTACAGACCACGAAAAGGTCAAGAGAGCACGTGAACTGAAAGCACGAGGCCTCAAGCCATCGGACATTGGAAAGATCATCGGTGCCAGCCGCGCGACCGTCTACCGATACCTGAGCATGGACTCCTGAGCCACGGAACTAGCTGTCCCGGAAGTTGACTTTGTGACTGCCGCCCGCGACAGATCTTTTGGGATAACATCCGGGACGGAAATGTTACGAGGTGGCCACCCGGCGGCGGCGCGGCCAAACCAGACCACATGGAGATCAAATCCTGGGGGAGTGTTCCCGTTCTAAGGAAATGGAACAGGTCGAAAAACGGGCTATCGGTCGGTGCTGACAAGGGGGCGGCTGGCAAGTCACGAGGATGCAGAGTTTCTTAAAATGTCGTATGCGGCTGGCATTATGATTCGGTGTTCCGAAAACTCGCCAGTGAACTGGTCCAAACTGTTTCTTTCAACATGCAGCTCGCGAAACTCCAACTCGACGGTTACGGTCGACGTCGGTTCCGCGCAGGGTTCGACTCCGGGTACAGCATTGGGCGTGATCATGGTTCCCGGGGACTGACGAAATCCTCGAAACCAGGGCTTGCTGGTCATCCGCAGTCGGAGATTGACGGCATTGAGGTCGACCATTTGATGGCACCCTTACTTCGAGCACTTTGGGATTTGGGGCTGGAGACGCAGTTTTCGTGCCAGGGAGACGCTGACCACTACACCGCCCACGAGCCCTTACTTAACTTCAACCGTTCCCAAATCGTCTTTGCCGACTACGACCAGGCGTGCAAGTTCGTGCGGAAAACGATGGAACTGATGGACAGTGCCGCCTACAGTGAGGGAGGAATTGACATCACAACGATGGACCCGATGGATGGCGCTGCTTTTCGCGCGGCAGTATGGTTTCCTCCGCAGCTTCTCGAACCCATCACAAGGCAGTGGGTGGAGTTCGAAAGAACCGTACCATTGGCTGATGGGCAGCTTCCCCGGGGTTGAGCCGGCGCAAGAAGGCTAGATCTCATCTCACCTGAAGGATCTGACTATTGGGATTGTTCCGGTTTGCGGTGTAGCTTTCCTGTCTTGATTGCCCTTTGGATTTGATCGTATGTCCGGTGCTTCTTGGGATTGAAGTCGCCGTCCACGAGATCCCGCATGAACTGAAACTTCATCCGGGTCCACAGCGTGAGGATCTGCTCTCGGCCGAAGGAGGGAAACGAGTGTTCGTCATCTATCTTTAGAGGGGACTCGCCCGCGTCTCCGCCCAGGGATTTCAGTAGACCCTTGAAGCGGCGAAGGTCTTGGGCGGAGGAGCGCAGACGTCGCACCGCTGTCTCAGCATCAGAGGCCTTGCCGGGATCAATCTCTTTAACTTTGTTCACGAATTCTTCCAGCGGGATGGCCACTTCGATATCAACCAGATCACTCACGGCGTCCATTAGATGCCTATGCTCGTCCGAGTCGGGCTCCCAACCGAAACTCCCCGTCTTTACATCAAATGCGAAGTCCCGGATCAGCTCGGCATGGGTCTCTCTGGCGGTTCGAAGCTGCCGTCCGACCGTTAAGAGCCGGATTGCGTCCCACCCGCTGTCGCTATAGGTGGCTTCCAAGACCAGGCCGGTCACCGGCATCACCGCCGGTCCATTAACTGCGAGTTCTTCCTCCATGGCCGCACGATCGTAGCTCCACTCCGCCGGACCGTCTATGCCTGCAAACCAGTCCACGAGATCGATAGTTCTCATAGGCATAATCTCAGGCTCACCATCGCTCGAAGCTGGTACTGGTGCGAGCGGCCGCGTTACGTCAAAGAGAATAGCGACGGGGGGTACCCGCAAGGCCTTGGATAGGGCCATCAGCTCGCTGACCGTGATGTCTTCGCGCCGCCCTGTCTCGATATTGGCTATGACCGACCGGGACATTCCTGAGTCTTCTGCCAGATCTTGGGCTGATAGACCCTCTCGCCTACGGAAAGCACCGATACGTCGACCGATCCCCATCAAAATTTGTGTCATGAAAACACAATATACGGCAATATGTTTCACTGGTACACATCATGCTATTCTCGATGGTGATTAGAAGCCTGCTGTGAGGCGGGGTGGCTGCAGCAGGGAGGGTATAAAGCGCGTGGGTGGGGTGACGGGAGGCGAATCGAAAAACATTGGGGCATGGGGAGATGAAAGTATGCGCCTTACAAAGGTGCAGTCACCCATGTACTTGCTTGGTGCCGCCCTTGCGGACGAGGTGACAGCAGTTCAAGCTCGCGAGGCCATGCTAGGGATTCACAAAAAGGGTCCGAAACTCCATTGGAGAGATCTTGACCCACGAGCCAAGACGCTGTCTGTCGAAGCTGTCGCATCGCTGAGCCTGGACCATATTGTTGTTATCGCCAGCCCTCTGGATCCTCGCCGGCAGGAGCGCGCACGTGCCAAGTGCATTGAAAGGCTCTGCTGGGAGGTGGAGGAGCTGGGCGGCACGAGCGTGACATTTGAAGCGCGGACCCAATCGCTGAACCAACGCGATCGGCAACTAATCCCCAAATTGAGGGGCAAAGGCGCCCTGCCCGTCGGCTTGCGAGTCGATTGGCTTAGGGGCTCCGAGGACCCAATGCTTTGGATCGCCGATCAAGTCCTAGGTGCCATAGGGGACGCTGAAGCTGGAGAGCCCAGATACTTCAAAACAATCCTTGATGACGTCAAAATCTCACGGATAAATCTCTAGAGAACGCGAAAGCCAGGTCCCGTTATGAACAGCGGGGGTCCTGGCTTCACTTCTTCCACCCCTCGGGATGGAAGCTCACGTTCAGTGTACAACAAACACTCCCTAACTTTCCCGTGGTCGTTGCGTGTGCGAGTTCCCTAACTTTCCTGTAGTCGTGGGGCGTATATGGAGGTGCGGCCCAGCCCAGCATGCCGGCACCCCAAGCAGGTCAAAGAGCTCGACCTCATGGCCCTGAAACGTACTCGGCCTAAAACAGTGAGTAGACCGGCCACCGTTGGATGTGAGGCTCGGGACAGCCGGCTGCAGTTGTGTGGCCGTTCGCATCGATCTGACGGGGTGTTTGGTGCAGCTGGCTCCTGAAAATGGCAATGCGGATGTGTGGGGGGCTCCCGCTGGGGGAGTGTCCCACTTCTAAGGAAGTGGGACGACTGGAGGGCTGCTCCCAATACACTAAGAGATCTACGCTGAAGCATGCGCATGATGCGGCTAGCCGTAGTCCTGTTGGCTCCGGCATGCGCGGCCCCAGTCACGGCCTGCCCTGCGATTGCTCAGGCGCCGGTTGTGACAGCAACTATCCTGCAGGGCTATGTTCCAGCGGTGCGCACCCTCCACATTAAGGCGTGCCAATCCGGGACATGCCGGGATGGCTGTGACAGGTTTGGATGGCCCCGGTAGGACGGTTATTTCTGGCCCCACTTCGTGACTCGCCGGGCATCTTGTGACGGTTATATGTGGCTCCGCCTTCAACGTTGGATTCATCAGTGGATGGATGCGGCGGAAGGCTGGTCTGGATGGAGTCGAGAGTGGAGTTGTTCGCACTGATCCGAAGGGACGCCCGGGTCGAGGGCCTCTCGGTCCGTGCGCTGGCGTCCAAGCACAAAGTTCATCGAAGGACGGTGCGGCAGGCGCTGGAATCGGCATCCCCTCCGGAGCGGAAGCCCAGGCAGGGGGTGGCCTGGCGGCTGGAGCCGTTCAAGCCGGCAATCGATGCCATGCTGACCGAGGACACGACGGCGCCGCGCAAGCAGCGCCATACCTCGCGCAGGATTCTGGCCAGGCTCGTTGAAGAGCACGGCGCGGAGGAGTTGTCGTATTCGACGGTGCGTGACTATGTGCGGGTCCGGAGGGCGCGGATCGATGTCGAGGCCGGCCGTCGGGTTGAGGTGTTTATCCCGCAGGAGCATGCCCCGGGCGCTGAGGCTGAGGTGGATTTCGGTGAAGTCTGGGTCGTGCTGAACGGGGTGAAAACGAAGTGCCATATGTTCGTTTTCCGGCTGTCGAGCTCGGGTAGGGCCATCCACCGGATCTATCCGACACAGGCGCAGGAAGCTTTCCTCGAAGGCCACATCGAAGCCTTCAATGTTTTGGGCGGAATCCCGACGAAACACATCCGCTATGACAATCTCACCAGCGCTGTTACCGCGGTGGTGTTCGGGCAGGGGCGGCAGCGGCTGGAAAATGACCGGTGGGTGCTGTTCCGTTCTCACTACGGCTTCGACCCCTTCTACTGCCAGCCCGGCATCGCCGGGGCGCATGAGAAGGGCGGAGTCGAGGGGGAGGTCGGCTGGTTCCGCCGCAACCGGCTCTCCCCAATGCCTGTTGCTGGGTCTTTGGATGAGCTCAACGACCGGATTCGGGCTTGGGAAGTCCTGGACGATGGCCGGCGGATTAATGACAGGATCCGCACCATTGGCCAGGACTTCGCCCTCGAACAGCCGTTCCTGGCGCCAATGCCGGCAGAGCTCTTCGACCCGGGCCTAGTGCTGACACCGCGGGTGGACCGGTCCTCGATGATCACGGTGCGGATGGTGAAGTATTCCGTCCCGGCCCGGCTCATCGGCAGGAGGGTCCGGGTGTCGCTGCGAGCGTCCGAGGTCGTGGTGTTCGACGGGCGTGCCGTGGTCGCCAGGCATCAGCGGATCGTTGCCAAAGGTGGCCAGTCCGTGCAGCTGGACCACTATCTGGAGGTCCTGAAGACCAAACCCGGCGCGCTGCCCGGTTCCACCGCCCTGGCCCGGGCGCGGGAGTCCGGCGCGTTCACCAGCGCGCACGAGGCGTTCTGGGCTGCCTCCCGGCGCGTCAACGGCGACGCGGACGGGACCCGTGAACTGATCGATGTCCTGCTGCTTCACCGCTCCATGGACGCCGGTGATATCCACGCCGGGATCACCGCGGCACTGGGGGTGGGTGCCGTCAGTGCCGACGTCGTCGCGGTCGAAGCCCGCAGACACATCTCTAGCCTCTCCGGTGCCGGGTCCGGTTCGGACCGTCATCCCGTTGCTCGAGAAGACGCGAATGTGCGACGGGTTGTCAGCCTTACCCAGCGTCGGCTCATGGATCCGGCGGCGGTCATCGCCGGGCTCCCGCCGGACACCCGGCCCGTGCCCTCGGTCAGCGCCTATGACGAGCTGCTGGCCAAACGCCCCCAACCCGCACAAGCATCCGCGTCGAAGGAGAACATCTCATGAGCCCTGCCGCACCCTCTACGACCATCACTCCGACCCTGCGCCGGCGGCGCGGCCTGACCGAACAGGCCGCGGTCGCGGCTGTGGACCAGGCCTGCCGCCGGCTGCGCCTGCCCACCGTCCGGGCGGTCCTGGACGAGGCCCTTACCGTCGCCGGAAAGGAACAACTGAGCTACCAGGGGTTCCTGGCGGAGCTGTTGCTGGCCGAGTGCGATGACCGGGACCGGCGCTCCTCGATCCGCCGCGTGAAGGCCGCGAATTTTCCCCGGGACAAATGGCTCGGGGATTTCGATTTCGACGCGAACCCGAATATCAACCCCGCCACTATCCACACCCTCGCTACCGGAGACTGGATCCGCAAAGGATCGCCCCTGTGTCTCATCGGGGATTCCGGGACGGGAAAATCCCACTTGCTGATCGGACTCGGCACCGCGGCGGCGGAGAAGGGCTACCGGGTGAAATACACCCTTGCGACCCGGCTTGTGAACGAACTCGTCGAGGCCGCGGATGAGAAAGTCCTGGCCAAGACCATCGCCCGCTACGGACGCGTGGACCTGCTCTGCATCGACGAACTGGGCTATATGGAACTGGACCGCCGCGGCGCCGAACTTCTGTTCCAGGTCCTCACCGAACGAGAGGAGAAGAATTCCATCGCCATAGCCTCCAACGAATCCTTCTCCGGCTGGACCAAAACCTTCACCGACCCACGCCTCTGCGCCGCAATCGTGGACAGGCTGACCTTCAACGGCGCCATCATCGAAACAGGCACCGATTCATATCGTCTCGCCCACACCATCGCCCAACAAACTGCCTAACGCAGTCTGGAGGCGCAATCAGAGGCAGGCCACGGTTGCCCGCTCACGGCGGCCACACGGCTCGGGACTGTTGCTCAACTGTTGGTCGAGGAGCCTGTTCTGATGGTGCCGGGCGCCGGCTTCGACTTTATGCCGACACTGCACGTTCGGTAGTGCTGTTGCTGGTGTGGTAGGCGTGGCTTGTTAAAAGTGAAATATCAGACGCTAAGGATTCGCTGGGTCCGATAACCGAACGATCACGAGACGCCTCGGGGTCTTGCGGAGCAGAGACTCCCATCCAGTGCCTCGCAACTCATTGGTTGCAAGACAAGTGAGCGCAACTCCGCCCCCCGACATGTGATTGTTTTGCTGAAAGGTGCCCGCCAGTAGGCCGTGAACGCCCCGCGCACGGTCTTCAGCGCCGACCTGGCCGCGCCCGCAGAAACCGCGCCCAACAGGGCCAGCAACTGATCCTGCGCCTCCGATCCGACGGCTAATCCTAAACAAGTCCCCTGCGGGGATCTGCCCGCCGGGGAACCCGGAAACGTTTCAGGAGGGCTGCCGGTTGGGTTCCGCGCGGACGATCAGGGGCAGGAAGCGGACGTAGAGGACCATTCCGATCAATTCAACGAGTGTCTGGGTAACAATCACCAGGGCTGCCAGGGCCAGCGGTCCGGGAAGCGCCAGCGCCAGCGGCAGCACGACCAGGGAATTGCGGGTCGCGCCGCTGAACACAACGGCACGGGTGGCTGCCGCATCGAGACCGGCTGGCTTGGCTGCGAGCAGTCCCAGCGGAACCATCACCAGCAGGAATGCCGCGTAGAGCGGAACAACAGCCAGCAGTGAACCGAGCTCCTGGCCGACTCCCACGATCTGCGAACCGACCACCACCGACAGTGTTGCCATCAGGAGGGGAACCATCAGCGCCTGCATGACTTTCATGACCATCCGACCCAGAAGTGCCCGGCGGGCCAATGTTTGGGTTAGCGCAGCAACAACCAGGGGGATGATGATCAATACGAGCAGGGCATCAACGAACGGTGCCGGATCGATGGCCGAAACCAGATCGGGCCCGACGAAAACAAACAGATAGACCGGCAACAGGAGCATCTGCGCCAGCATCAGCACGGGGGCAGCTGCGAGGAGCCGGTCGCTTGCCCCGCCCGCGAGGCCGCTGAACACGATGACGTAGTCAATGCACGGCGTCAGGAGTACCAGCGACACTCCGACCAGCAGGGCCTGGTCCCCGGCAATGAACCGGGTCAAGCCAAAGACCGCTACGGGAACGATGGCGAAGTTCAGAACCAGCACCGTTGCGAGGAACCGCAGGTCCCTGGCTGCCTTTCCGATGGAGGCAAAGGGAATGCCCAAGAAAGTTGCGTAGAGCAGCAGCCCCAGGACCGGATAAATCGAATGCTCCAACACCGCCGACGATCCGGGCGCAAGGAAGCCAACAGCACCCCCGACGAGGATGGCCACGACGTACAGGGCGATCTGATGGCGTTCCATCCACGCCACGAGGCTCTCGGTCTTCACCATGTCCATGCTAGGCGCAGCTGAAACCTGCATATCTCCCGGCCATGCCGCCGTTGCGTGCGATGTTGGAAGGATTAACGGTTCGCAGGGTTTGGCAGCAGTCTTCGCCGGGCCACCCGGTCGCTGCTTTCCTTGACGGACCGCGAGCCCCTTCGTTCCTTCGGGCATTCACAACATCCCCATCAAGGCTCACTGGGCACCGTTCTGCCTGGTCCTCCTGGGCTCCGATCAGACTGGCATGCTCAGCCTTCCCTCCCTCTGGCAGTGATCTGGCTGGGCTGCGGCACGTACGGCACCTGCTTCGGTCCCTCGGCTCGTGGTGACCGGATAATGGGGGCGCCCGATGGGCGGGGTTTTCAAAGCGTTTCTGCGGACGTGACGGCGTTTGTCCGGGCTTCAGCGGGTGTTCTCCGGGGGCGGGCCGTCGGCTCCCACCCGCGACCGGGGGCGGGGCCTGAGCCTGTGGAAGAGCACCAGGCCTCCGATGAAGAGCAGGCCGGCGACCCAGGTGTTGACGCGCAGGCCAAGGATGGTGTTGGCGTAGTCCGTGCGCATGAGTTCGAAGCCAAACCGTCCGGCGGTGTAGAGGACGATGTAGAGGCCGAACACTGCGCCGGCCCCGAGTTTGTATTTGCGGTCCAGCCACATCAGGAGCGCCGCGGCGGCGAGGCACCAGAGGGATTCGTAGAGAAAGGTCGGATGGAAGTAGCCGAGAATTTCCGGTGTTCCCTCCGGTGTCGTCAGTGCCCGTCCGGTGCCCTGGTCCATGGCGTGGATCTGGAGTTTCCAGGGCAGGTCTGTGGGTGCGCCGTAGAGTTCGTTGTTAAACCAGTTGCCCCATCTGCCCAGGGCCTGTGCCAGCAGCAGGCCGGGGGCGGCCGCGTCGGCGAACGCGGAGAACGGGACGCCGGCGCGGTGGGCGCCTATCGCGGCTCCGACGAGTCCGAGGGCCACGGCGCCCCAGATGCCCAGGCCGCCTTCCCAGATCCGCAGTGCACCCCAGGGGTCCTTACCGGGGGCGAAGTAGAGCTGGTTGTCGGTGATCACGTGGTAGATCCGGCCGCCGGCGATGCCGAAAGGAACGGCCCACATCACGATGTCCAGGGCCTGGGCTGTGGTGCCGCCCCGGGCGCGAAGACGGCGCGCGGTCAGCCAGGTCCCCAGAGCGATGCCGGCCATGATGCACAGCGCGTAGAAGTGTATGGTCAGTGGCCCGAGTTCAATGGTGCTGACCGTTGGTGACGGCAAAAAGAGGCCTGGGTCCGAGAGTATTTGCTGCATGGCCCTGTCAGAGTCCGGAGTAGGAGTGCAGGCCGTTGATGAACTGGTTGACGATGGTGAAGTTGAAGACCACGCAGAGCCAGCCAATGATTGAGAGCCACGCGGCGCGGGTGCCGGTCCAGCCGCGGGTGGCGCGGGCGTGCAGGTAGCCGGCGTAGACCACCCAGATCACGAAGGTCCAGACTTCCTTGGGGTCCCAGCCCCAGAACCGTCCCCAGGCTTTCTCGGCCCAGATGGCGCCGAACATGAGCGTGAAGGTCCAGCCGATGAAGGCGATGGCATTGATCCGGTAGGAGAGGTTCTCCAGGCTCAGGGCGGACGGCACGAGGCGCATGAAGGGAAGCCTGTCGGCGCCGCCTGCCGCGACGGCTTTGCTCCTGCGGGTCTGCACGAGCTGCAGCGCGGACATCGCGAAGGTCAGGGTGAACAGGGCCGAGGAGAGGACGGCGATGGAGACGTGGATGATCAGCCAGTAGCTCTGCAGGGCGGGCACGAGGTGGCCGACGGGTGTCCAATAGGCTACGGCTGCTGCCACTTGCATGATGATGGCCAGGCCGATCACGAAGGTTCCCAGGAAGCGCAGGTCCCGTCGGGTCAGCACGAGCAGGAATACGGCGACCACGAGGAATGCGCCGGTGGTGAGGAATTCGTACATGTTGCCCCACGGCACCCGTCCGGCGCCCAGGGCCCGGGTGAGCACACCGGCGGCGTGGATCACCGCGCCGAGCACGGTCACGGCGACGGCGACCCGGGCCGGTACCCGGCGCTCGGAGCCGTAGCGCATGCCGCCGTCGGCGGTTCGGCCGGAGCCTCGGTCGTGGGCGTCCGGGACGGAGGACGGGCGTTCAGCCCGGCCGGCCGGGCCGGCGACGTCGGAGCCTGTTCGGTCCGCCGGGGCCGAGGATGCCCGGGCGCCGGCGTGTGCGGGAACCAGTGCCGTTACGGCGCCGGCGGCTTTCGCGGTTGCGGCGGCGGCCCTGAGGTCCACTGCACGCAGCGTTTTGCTGCTTCTGGCCAGGTCCCAGGCGAAGGCGATGAACGCCACGGTGTAGGTGCCGGCGGCGAGGAGCATGAACAGCTCGCTGTAGGCGCCCATGGTTTGGCTGAGCGGGGGCATTAGGTTTCCTTCGTCGGGTGTTCAGCGGGGACTGCGGCGGGCAGGGAGGACCCGTTCGCTGTATCTTCCAGTTTCCAGTGGGCGGCGAGCCGGGCCCGGATTGCGGCGGCTTCGGGCGCGAGCCGGTGGTCTTCCCCGCGGGCGAGCAGCCCGTATTCGATCATGGTGCGGCCGTCCTCGTGGGTGCCGGCCCGTACCCAGACGCGGCGGCGGTTCACGTACAGGGAGATGATCAGGCCCGCGACGGCGGTCAGGGAGAAGACCAGGACCCCGTCCTGGCCGGGGACGGTGCGGATGTCCACGCCGATGTAGCGCTTGAGCCCGTCGAAGCTGATCGAGCCTTTGCCCTCCGGCAGGGTGTAGCTCTGCCCAGGCCCGAGGACGATGCCGCCGGCGGGAAGACCGCGGCCGTTGAGCTGGGTGAGGTTTTTCACGTCCAGGTTGTAGACGTTCTGGGGTTTCCCGCTGTTCAGCCCGAGATCACCGTAATAGGAGTTCAGGTTCAGTTGCGGGTTCAGCGGGTCCGGATCGAAGCTGTAGGACACGCCGGCCTCGTTCTTGACGGCGGAGGGCAAGAAGAACCCGGCGAAACCCAGCTGGGAGGGCGCGGCGTCCGGCGCTTTGAGGACAATGTTCGAGGTGTAGACGGCGTCGCTGGGAACGGAGACGACGGGACCGCTGAAGGCGGTGTTCCCGGCGCCGTCCTTGATCGTGACCACCGGTGCGTAGCCGTTGCCGACGAGGAAGATGCCTGTTCCGCCGAAGTAGACCGGTTCGTTGACTTTCAGGACCTGTTGTTGCGGGGCCGCGTCCGGGCTGTCCCTGGTCGTCAGGGAGGCCTTGAAGTCGATGGGCTGCCCGAACTGCTTGGTGGATTCGCGGTCGAAGCGGACCTCGAACTTGTCCAGGGTGACGGCGAACGGATCCAGCCACCCGGACTGGAAGTTGGTCCCGGGGCTGAAATTGTCGTAACCGACGAGGGTGTTGACGAAGGTGTCGCCTTCGATGATGATCTTTTGTCCCCGGTAGCCGAACAACCCGCCGACGGCCACGCTGACCAGCACGCCGATCAGGGCGCTGTGGAAGACGAGGTTGCCGACCTCGCGCAGCAGCCCCCGCTCGGCCCCCAACGAGGGCATCGCACCGTCGGCGTCCCTGACATCCACACGGTAGCCGCGCCGCCTGAGCACTGCCGCGGCGTCCCGGACAGCCGCCCGCGGCGGCACCCCGGCTGCCGCGGGGAGGATCAGGGTGCCGTACTCCGGCAGGCGGGACAACCTTCGGGGCGTGCGCGGCGGAGCCGTGCGCAGCGCCTTCCAGTGCGCCCGGGCCCTGGGCAGCACACACCCGATCAGGGAGAGGAACAACAGGATGTAGATCGCGGAAAACCACGCCGAGGAATAGACATCGAAGAGCTGAAGGGTGTCAAGGACCTTCCCGTACTCGGGGCGGTCCTTGATGTATTGGGTCACCACGGCAGGGTTCGCCGGGCGCTGCGGAAACAGCGACCCCGGTACTGCCGCGACAGCGAGCAGCAGCAGCAAAAACAAGGCTGTCCGCATGTTTGTCAGCTGCGTCCACGCCCAGCGCAGCATCCCGGAAAATCCCAGCGGCGCGGGAGCGGGCAGCACCTTTCGGTCCGGGGCGTTAGGTCGGGGCATGGCTGCCTTTCGGTCAGATCAGGGGGTGACACGGTCCAGTCGACCATCGCTTCTACATTACGTAGAATTTGGTGGGGGCGCTTGCGTGCTTCATTTCTCGGACCCTCACCCAGTCCTGATAATATCGCCAGAAGACGATTTAAAAGATTCGCGTATCCGGAGGCTGGCAGCACGCCCGCGCCGGGCCACGCGGACTGCGGCGGTCCATCCGCCATGACCTGACGAACCGGGAAGCTATCGCATGAACACCACCTCCGGAGGCAACAGCCTGAGCCGGCGCAGCATTTTCGGTGCCCTGGCGGCCGCGGCTTCCCTCGGCCTGACCGCGTGCGCCGGCCCGGACCCCCTGGCCCGGCAGGCCGCGGCAGGGGACAACAAGAATTACATCGCCGGGGACGGTTCCGTGCAGGAGTACGCCGAGGAGTCACGGAGCGCTCCCGTCGCGTTCGAATCGAACCTCTACGACGGCACCCCGGTGAGATCCACGGACTGGTCCGGCGCGGTCACGGTGCTGAACTTCTGGTACGCGGCCTGTGCACCCTGCCGGGTGGAAGCCCCGCACCTGGAGTCCCTGCACCAGGAGTTCGCCCCGCAAGGGGTGAAGTTTTACGGGATCAATGTCCGGGACGAGAAGCCCACTGCAGAAGCGTTTGAACGGACCTTCGGCATCACGTATCCGAGCCTGCAGGACAAGGACGGGAAAGTGCTGCTGGCCATGACGCGTTTTGTCCCGCCCCAGGCGGTCCCGACCACCCTCGTGCTGGACAAGCGCAGGCGTGTCGCGGCAAGGATCCTTGGCGGACTCGACAAAAGCACGCTGAAAGCCCTGATTGCTTCCACGCTGAAGACTTAGGCTGCCCGGCCGCCGGGACCCAACAAATGTAACGGGGTCCCAGGACCCTCGCGGCCGTCGCCTGCCAGCGGGCGGGAGTTTCCAGAACCACACTATCGTCCCTTCGCTGCATCCCCGCCTTGCCCCGAAGCGGCTTCACCTTCGTCCGCACCTGGACGAGCAGACCCCATGTAAAGGCGAACCCGGCCGGCTGGCAATCATCCCCCGTTTACAGATATCATCGTTGTATGACGATTGATACGAGGAACGGGACCCGGCTGGAGCCGGCCGCTGCGCTGTTCCATTCCCTGGCTGATCCGGCCCGCCTGGCCATCGTGAAGCGCCTGACCGAGGGGGAGGTCCGGGTCGGAGACCTGACCGCCGAACTGGGCCTGGCGCAGTCCACGGTTTCGGCCCATGTCGCCTGCCTGCGGGACTGCGGGCTGGTGACCGGCCGGACGGAGGGCCGGAAGGTTTTCTATTCGCTGACCCGGCCGGAACTGATCGATGTCCTGGCGCAGGCCGAAATCCTTCTCGCCGCCACAGGCAACGCCGTGAGCCTGTGCCCGGCCTACGGCGACGCTTCCCGCGCCGCCGGAACTGACTTTGAGGAGAAACTGTGAGTGACGCCTGCGGATGCAGCGATGACAAGCCCGAAACAGCAGAGGGCGAAGAAGAGGCCGAGGGTTTCTGGCAGGTGACCGAGGTCCGCGCCGCCGCGGTCTCCGGAGGGCTGCTGCTGGCGGCATGGATTGCAGGCATGCTTGCCGCGCCGGAATGGCTCAGGCTGCCGCTGGAGATCGGGGCGCTGCTGGTTGCGGCATGGACCTTTGTCCCCTCGACGCTGCGCCGGCTGGCCAAGGGAAAGATCGGTGTCGGCACCCTGATGACCATCGCCGCCGTCGGCGCCGTGATCCTGGGACAGGTCGAGGAAGCGGCGATGCTGGCCTTCCTGTATGCGATCTCCGAGGGGCTGGAGGAGTACTCGGTGGCCCGCACCCGCCGCGGCCTCCGGGCCCTGCTGGACCTGGTCCCGGCCGAGGCCCGTGTGCTCCGGAACGGAACCGAGGTCACCGTGGCCCCGTCCGAGCTGGTGCTGGGCGAAACGATGGTCGTGCGCCCGGGTGAGCGTCTGGCCACCGACGGGCGCGTCCTGACCGGGCGCACCGCCCTGGACACCTCGGCCCTCACCGGCGAATCCGTCCCCGTCGAAGCGGGACCGGGCAGTGAAGTCTACGCCGGCTCGATCAACGGCACCGGTCCGCTGGAAGTCGAAGTCACCAGCACCGCTGAGAACAACTCGCTGGCCCGCATTGTGCATATCGTGGAGGCCGAGCAGTCCCGCAAGGGCCCCGGCCAGCGCCTGGCCGACAGCATCGCCAAAAAGCTGGTCCCGGGCATCCTGATAGCTGCCGCACTCATTGCTGTCTTCGGTTTTATCGCGGGGGAGCCGGTCCTGTGGATCGAACGTGCCCTGGTGGTCCTGGTGGCAGCCTCACCGTGTGCCCTGGCCATCTCCGTGCCCGTGACGGTGGTCGCCGCCGTTGGCGCTGCCAGCCGGATGGGTGTCCTGATCAAGGGCGGCGGTGCCCTGGAAACCCTGGGCAGGATCCGCACCATCGCCCTGGACAAGACCGGTACCCTGACCCGGAACAAGCCCGCCGTGATCGAGGTCGCTGCCACAGCCTCCTCCACCAAGGACAGGGTGCTGGCCGTGGCTGCCGGCCTGGAGGAACGCAGCGAACACCCGCTGGCCCGGGCCATTCTCGCCGCCGCCACCGACCGGGTCGCCGTCACGGACTTGAACACTGTTCCCGGCGCCGGGCTGGAAGGAACCATTGACGGGCGCAGCGCCCGGCTCGGCAGGCCCGGGTGGATCGCCCCGGGAGAACTGAAAGAAACGATCCGGCGGATGCAGGCCGGCGGTGCGACAGCGGTCCTGGTTGAGGAAGACGGAGTTCTCATTGGTGCTATTGCCGTCCGGGATGAACTTCGCCCCGAGGCCAACGCCGTGATCGAACGGCTGACCCTCGCCGGCTACACCACGGCCATGCTGACCGGTGACAACAAGCTCACCGCGGAAGCCCTGGGCAAGGCAGCGGGCATCACCGAAGTCCACGCCGACCTGCGCCCGGAGGACAAGGCGGAGATCATCCGCACCCTGAAATCCCGGCAGCCCACGGCGATGGTCGGTGACGGCGTGAATGACGCCCCGGCGCTTGCCACTGCCGATACTGGCATCGCGATGGGTGCGATGGGTACCGACGTGGCCATCGAAACGGCCGACATCGCCCTGATGGGTGAGGACCTGCACCACCTGCCCCAGGTTTTGGAGCACGCCCGCCGCACCCGGCGCATCATGTTCCAGAATGTCGGCCTGTCCCTGGCCCTGATCGCCGTGCTGATCCCGCTGGCCCTGTTCGGCATCCTCGGACTCGCCGCGGTCGTCCTGATCCATGAACTGGCCGAAATCGTCGTCATCGCCAACGGCGTCCGCGCCGGCCGGGTGAGCAAGTACGCAACCATCCCGGTCACCCGGGACGTCCCGACCTTGGAACCGGCCCGGTGAGCACCCCGGCACCGGTCCGGGACAGCGCCCTGTCCCGGCCAGGGGTGCGCCGCGGCGTCCTGCTGCTCGGCGCGCTCCTGCTCGCCGGCGCGGACCTGGTCATCAAGGCGCTGGCAGAAACCAACCTCTCCCACGGCGAGGTCATCGACACGCCCCTGCTGACGATCAGGCTCCTGTACAATACCGGGGTGGCCTTCAGCCTCGGCGCGGCCCTGCCGACCGGGATTGTCGTGGCCGGCACCGGGATCATCATCGCGGGACTGTTGTCCTGGCTGGTCGTCAGCGCACCGAAGATGTCCCGGACCTCCTTTACCGGCGGAATCCTCGTTGCCGGCGGAGCCCTCGGCAACTTCGTGGACAGGCTCGACGGACAAGGCGTCGTGGACTACCTGCACAGCGGCTGGTTCCCGACATTCAACCTCGCCGACGTCTTCGTCACAGTCGGCGTCGCCGTCCTGGTGCTGGGCACGATCCTGCCCGCCAAGAGGACGGCCACGGAGAAGGGAGCATGAGCCTCGGCGGGTTCTTTGCCGAGGCCGTGCACTCCGGAGCCCTGTTCCTGGCCGTACCCCTGGCCCTGATCGCCGGTTTGGTCTCGTTCATCTCTCCCTGTGTCCTGCCCCTGCTCCCAGGCTACTTGGGCTATGTCTCCGGACTGGCCGGAACCGATGAGAAAGCCGCACGCCGCCGGACCACCGCCGGCGTCGGGCTGTTCATCCTCGGGTTCGCCGCCGTCTTCACCCTCTACGGTGCCGCGTTCGGGACCATCGGATACTGGCTCGTGAGCTGGAGCGATGTCATCACCCGTGTCCTGGGCGTGGTCGTGATCGTGATGGGTGTGGCATTGTCGGGCAAGATCCCGTTCCTGCAGAGCACGGCCAAACTGTCCTGGAAACCGAACACCGGCCTCGCCGGTGCCCCGCTGCTGGGCATCGGATTCGGGCTCGGCTGGACCCCCTGCATCGGCCCGACCCTCAGCGCAGTGCTGGCGCTCAGCACCACCACCGGATCGGCCTGGCGCGGCGCGCTGCTCGGCTTCGCGTACTGCATCGGCCTGGGCATCCCCTTCCTCCTCGTCGCCCGGGGCTTCAACTGGGTCACCGGCACCCTGGGCTTCGTCCGCCGCAACATCCGGACCTTCAACCTCGCAGGAGCAGCCACCCTGATCCTCGTCGGAATCCTGATGGTCTCCGGCATCTGGACCACCTGGATCCTGAGCCTGCAAAACCTGATCGGCACCTTCACCACACCCATCTGACCCCTGCGGGCATGAACCCGGACCCACCGACGTGCACGCGAGCAATGCCGGGCAACATCGGAGCAGTGGAGGCCTTGTTCGCCGCCACGAATATTGACGACACGGTTTGACCGTCCTGTTTCTTGCCGCGGCGCTAGGACGGTCCCGGCCCTGGCAAATCGTCAGAGGCAAGCATCTGGGGTTCATCGCCCGTAGTCGGCAGCGGCGTCCGGGGCGCCCTTGGGCCGACACGGGTCCCGGATGAATGGGTGGGCTGGCTCGGCCTGGTCCCCTTGGGGATCGGTGTGGACGGGCTGATCCGTTCCCTGCGCAAACGCAGCGAAGTGGACGAGGGCGATGCCGTCAGCGCCGTCGGCCTGCCCAGCGCCGCCGGCATCATCTTCGCCGACGGCGCTGATAACATCGCCTACACCCCGAGCTTTCGCACCATGTGTCCCAAGGCACTGTGGTAACGACTCCTCTGGTCCCGGCTAGCGGACGGGGAGGCATACTGTTCACCGTGACTGGACCTCGAGGTGAACCAGCAGGTCCTGGGCGTTGTCTTAGTTGTAGTTGGTCATCATGTCTGATCAGCAGATCGCGTAATTGAAATCCGGGGAACTCATTCGGAGGCCGTGGTAAAGGCCGCCAGGCTGGAAAGCCCCGGGATTGGGATTGAAAGAGGTTGGGGCGATGAACCCGAGCGGGGCAGACAAGTATACCATCTGGGCTGCCGTCCATGTTCTTGGATCGCTGATTCCTGCTGAGCAACGCGAATATGAGCTGCATCTTGCCGAATGCGCTCAATGCGCAGCCATTGTGAGCGAATTTGCCGGATTGCCTGAGCTGCTGGCCGTCCTGGAGTCGGAGCAGGCGCAGGCTCTGGTAACGCGCGGAAAAGCGTCCATAAGGCACCGGAATTGACCGTGCCAGGCTTGGAACGGCCGTTCAGGCTGCCGGTTCCGGCGGTCTTTGTTTTGACCAACAACGGCGTGAAGAGGAGGAGTTTTTCATGCTGGATCCTCCTGCCCAGGGCTCCCGAACTCAGCCCGGCGTGTGTCGGCTACAGCCATTTGCGGACACATGAATCCAAGTAGTGTCCCTGTTTGTGGAGTCTCGTGAAAGGAGAGCGACGAGGTCGGAGCTTCGAACCGTAGCCGCGCCAGCGATGATGGAGTTGTGCAGGCCAAATGCTGCGATGGGTATTCCGATGACGTTATAGAAAAATGCCCGGCTCGGTTGGTCTGGACGGTCTACCAGATGTCTTTGATCCCGGCCAGATATCCCGAGGGCGTCCCAGTCGCCGCCGTTCAACCTGAACGGGACCTTCAAGATGTCCAGCCGCTGCCCGCAATTTGGCGAGCAAGCCTCGTCGTAGACACCTTTGATGTTACGGATGTAACATCAAAGCACAAGTCGAGCCAGGCAGGTCCACGCGACCAGAGCGGCGGGATGCCGCGAGCCGAGGGCCCGTCCTCCGGCTCCTGAACGGCCTCCCGCCCTTTGGTTCGCACGGCGTCTTGGGTGGGTGGTCTGGGATGCTGACTTATTGGTACTTCGCCTACCGAACAGGGGGATGGAATGATCAACACCGGCAAGAATGCCTGGGCTGGCAGCACGATCCGACGAGCTATGATGACAGCACCAACCGTCCCGATACACCGACTCTTCGGATGAGTACGCCGTGATCGCCCGAAAACGCAAGGCCTCCGACCCAAGGCCGCGGGCCCACGGTCAGGAGGCGGGCCTGCCCGTTGAGAGTGGTCCAGAAGGACGGGCGACATGAGAGCGGTGCGTTGGACAGGCCGGGCACGAGCAGCGGCAGGGCAGCTGCTGCGCGACCGGCCTGCCGACCGAGAGGGGCGATCCGCTGTTCGACGGCGCTTCGGGGGGCTCCGCATTCTGGTCACTCTGGTTCTGGTTCTGGCTCTGCTCCTGATCATCGCCGTTGTCGTGTTCGGTGTGATGCTTTTAACCAATGCCGAGGCCGTATTGTCTTGGCTGGATGGGATACTCCGGCAGGTTCAGCGAATACCGTTTATCGGAGGTGAAGATTCTTCGGGCGGCGGGTGAGCTACCCTGCGCGTGAACAGACCAAGCAGTTGCCCGGACCGTTTCTACCGGGAGTACCACAACGTAGCCCGTCGTAGCCGGACCGCGCATGGTAGAGAGTTTCTCTGAGATGCCGCGGTCCCAGGGTTTGACTTAGCTTAGACAGTGTTGCTGGTGCCGGCGTTTCCAAGCTTGGGAGGGCGTCTCCGACCCTTTAGGGGTGGCTTTGGGAAATTGAAATATCCGACTAGGGTTTTGCCGGGCGCCGCATAGGTCCGTATTTGCCGGGTTTGATCTGGTTGGTGCGTGGCCAGATGCAGTCGCCGCTGAGCTTGATGTGTTCCCAGTCCGTCGGTGAGTCAGCGGCCCTACTGCCATCCAGCAAATGGGTTCAGAGGGGCCCAGTGGGCCGGAGCTTGCGTCAACCGCCATTTGACCGGGCTTCGCCCATTAAGGGCGCGAGAGTGCGCTCACATGGCCCAGCGGGGCAACGATACGTCACTAGAATGTTTCCTAATTAATATTAGTCCACTTGAAGTTAGGTAAGCCTATCTTCTACGGTGACTCAGTGACTCTCCCCCTTGAACTGGCCGGGGTCGGTATTGCCGTGAACCTTTCCCGCCATGGTGAACGGCCTGCCCTTCTGAGCGCTGACCGGATGGTGACGTACCGTGAGCTGGGCGAGCGGGTGCAGGATTTTGCCGACCGGCTCGGCCCCGGGCGCCGGCTTGCCGTCCTTGCAGCGGACAACAGCATTGAATCCCTGGTGGCCTATCTGGGGGCCCTCATGGCTGGCTGTCCGCTTTTGCTGGCGCCGGCGGACAACGCTTCGGCCTTCGAATCGCTCGTAGCGGCCTACGATCCGGATGTGATCATCCGGACAGGTGCCGGTGGAGCTGGAGCCGACAGCCAAGTCGGGCACGGTCTGCTGCTGCAGGAGGTGCGGGAAGTCACGCGCCATGAGTTGCACCCGGATCTTGCGCTCCTGCTGAGCACCTCGGGGTCCACTGGTTCCCCGAAGCTTGTGCGCCTTTCGCACCAGAATCTGCAATCCAATGCGCAGTCCATCGCGGAGTACCTGGGAATCACTGCCGGCGACCGTGCCATGACCACGCTGCCGATGTACTACTGCTACGGCCTGTCGGTCATTAACAGCCATTTGTTGTGCGGGGCGGGGCTGGTGCTGACCGGGCTGTCCGTGGTGGACGAATGCTTCTGGCAGCTGTTCCGCGACCGCGGGGCCACTTCCTTCGCGGCCGTGCCGTACACCTTCGAGCTGCTGGACCGCGCCGGGTTCGCCGCCCGGGAGCTGCCTGGCCTGCGCTACATCACCCAGGCCGGCGGTCGGCTGGACCCGGATACCGTGACCCGTTATGCCGAGCTCGGGCGGCGCAGCGACTGGGATCTGTTCGTTATGTACGGCCAGACCGAAGCGACGGCACGGATGGCCTATCTGCCGCCGTCAATGGCAGCGTCCAACCCGGGCACCATCGGCGTTCCCGTGCCTGGCGGGTCCTTCCGCATCGATCCCGTGTCCGGTCTGGAGCACGGCGAGCTGGTCTACAGCGGCCCGAACGTCATGCTCGGCTACGCCGAACACCCGGCGGACCTGGCGGCGGGCAGGACCATCGAGGAACTGCGCACCGGCGACCTCGCCCGGCGGCACGCCAACGGGCTGTATGAGGTGGTCGGGCGGTTGAGCCGCTTCGTGAAGATCGTGGGCCTGCGGATCGACCTGGGGCAAGTGGAGAGAATGCTCGCAGGTCTCGGCATTCAGGCCGCGTGCACCGGCACCGACGAGCAACTCGTCGTCGCCGTCGAGGGCGGCCACGACACCGGGATGCTGGCCAAGATGCTGGCCCAGGACCTGGCGCTGCCCCGCGCCGCCGTCGGGGTCCACTCCGTCGTGCAGTTGCCGCGGCTGTCCACGGGCAAGACGGACTATCCCGCCGTCCTCGCACTTGCCCCAACGAGCAACGCCGCCGCCGAGCCTGCAGTGGCCGCCCCGCCAGCCGGGGAGCGGCCGGAGGATGTCAGGAAGATCTTTGCCGAGGCCCTGGAGGTGGACCGGGTCGAGGACGGTGACACGTTCGTGTCGCTGGGCGGCGACTCGCTTTCCTATGTGGCGGCGTCAGTTCGGCTGGAAAGGGCGCTCGGCCACTTGCCCGCCAACTGGCATGTGACCCCCGTCGGCGACCTGGTGGGCAGGCAGCCGGCGCGCCGGAAGAAGCGGCTCTTTGCCCCGCTCGAGACCAGCATCGTGCTGCGGGCGGTGGCGATCGTGACGATCATCAGCACCCACGTCGAACTGTTCAAATGGCCCGGAACCGCTCATGTCCTCATGCTCCTGGCCGGCTACAACTTCGCACGATTCCAACTGGGAGGGGAACGGATCCCGCGGCTGCGCCGCCAGCTGCGCAGCCTGGCGCGCGTGGTGGTGCCCACGGTGGCGTTCATTGGCGCCGTGATGCTGCTGCTGGGCGACAAATACCAGTACACCACCGCCAACCTGCTGCTCCTGAACACGATGATCGGCCCGGAGTACTGGACCGATGCCTGGCACTTCTGGTTCGTGGAGGTGCTTGTCTATGTGCTGGTGGCCATGATGGCGCTGCTTGCCATTCCCTGGGTCCACCGGGCGGAGCGGCGCTACCCGCTGGCCTTCCCCGTCGCGCTTCTCGGCGCGGGGCTGCTGGCCCGTTACGGGCTGGTCGGCGTGGACATCCTGCACACACGCCCGGTGCTGTGGCTGTTCGCACTCGGCTGGGCCTTCGCCCGGGCCAGGACCGTGGCCCAGCGCCTCGCCCTCTCCGCGCTTACCATCCTCACCGTCCCGGGCTACTTCGGAGAACCCTGGCGCGAGGCCACCATCATCGCCGGCATCCTGATGCTGGCCTGGCTGCCGGCGGTCCCGCTACCCGCGCTACTCCACCGCCCGCTGGGGATGCTCGCCAGCGCGTCCCTCTTCGCCTACGTCACTCACTGGGTGGTTTTCCCCGAGGTCAGGGAAATCGACAAGGCCCTGGCAGTCCTCGCATCACTGGCGGTCGGCGTCGCCTACTGGGCGGTCTCCGTTAGGGTCATGGGGGCCGTGGACCACTGGCAGTCTCGGCTGGCCGGGCGCTTACGACGACGACGGCTACAGTGACGGCGGACGGCGACCTTGTGGTTCCGGCTGGGGGTCGTCAATGCGGTTGATGGGGTTTTGTCTCCGATGCTGGTTCGGAGGTTCTGGATGCGGCCGGGCGGGGTTCTCATGTCGCTGAGGGATGGTCGATCTGGTCCCTTCCTTTGGGTCCGTGGACGTTCGGGGTGCGCCGTTCGAAGAGATTGAATATCAGGTTCGCCAGGACAGCAGGAACGTAGGCGGCGATCAGGAACTCGTGTGGGCGGACCAGAGACAGGGGCCAGACGATCCCAGCGCCGGCGACCGCAGTAATCATCAGGACACGGTATTTCCACCTCCGGCGCGTCAGTACCAAGGGTTGACCTGCTGACCGGCCCCTGATCAGGTAGCCGGCCATGACCACCATCAGCACGGCGATGGCGGGGATCAGAGCAATGGTTTCGAACTGCCTCACCGGACCCGTCACGTCCGCGACCCGCGCCAGGGCCAGGCTCACACTGGCCAGTACCACGATGACCAGGGCAGCGGCCCGCCGTGCTTTGCGTTGCATGCCGCTGCTCATAGAGGTCGGTGAGTAACCGTCAGTGCCCAGATCAGGGGCCAACAGCGCGCAGCACCGGGGCGGGGTCCTTGTTCCTGCCCCCGTGGTCGGCGTTGTGGACCTGTTCGACAGGGGCGGGGGCCTCAGCCAGTATGGCTGCTTCGGCGAACCGGGCCATCGCTTCCTCGGCTCGGCGCAGTTCGCTCCTCGCCTGCGTGCCGAGGGGGGCCGGGAAGTAGTCGCGGGCGGCGATTTTGCGCAGCCAAGTGCGGAACCGTGCGAGGTCCGCTTCGGATTCCTCGACTTCCTCGAACGTTGTGCGTCCGCGTGCCGTTTCGGTTTCCAGTTCGGCGAAGAACGCCGGAAAGCGTTTAAGGACTTCGGAGTATTCGCCGCTTCGTGCCTTCTGCAACTCCCGAATTATTTCCTGTTCCTGCTCCCGCTCAGGGAAGGAAATGGTCAGCACTCGGGCTGTTCCTCCGTCCCTGATCACCCGGCCGGCCAGCTGGGCCGCGGCCCGTAGTGTTGGGGCCTTTGCGGGCAACAGGCATGCTGACTGCTGCAGGTACAGGGCACCGAGTTCTTTGAGCTTGCGCCAGACTGTGACCCGCAGGGCCGCCGGGGCACCGGCAGTCGAGATGGTCACCATCAGCCACCGCCCCTGATCGTCCTCATCCATGTCTTCATGCTACCTCCCGGGTCCGCACCCCTGTTTGCCTCGTTGCAATTTGCAGAAACCCGGAACGGCTGAATCGGGGCCATAGGAGACGGACTCTCAACCAGCGATCACATTCTCAAGGGGGTTCCTCCGGCAACCGACGCGAGGTCCTGCGTCAGCCAGGTCGACCGGAGGAACGGCTTGTCGGGCAGCACCATGAACAGCCCGCCAGGATTCACGAACAGGAGCGACCGAAACCACGAACCAACGCCCTGATAGCCCTCTACCGCGCGAAGAAGAAACCTCTGCGGAAGACAAGTCCGTCGGTAGCCACGACCTCATCTGGTGGAAAACACCGGCGGCACGGGCCCTCGCGTCCGGGGTCCACCGACTCAGTCTCCGTCTCGGGCGGCACGGGGCGCTGATCCTCATCGTTTTGGCAGGCGCCGTCATCGCCGGCCTGCTGACCGCGATTTCCGGAGTACGAGGCGAAGACAGACTCCGACGGGGTGGCCGCCCTGGACCGTCCTGTGCCGACGGTGATCTCGCCGGCGGGGACTGTTTTGCCCGGGCTTGCCCTGGTTGCCATCATCATCCTCACTCTCCGGCAACGGACCTGGACACCTCTTGTTCTCATTATCATTGCCAGAGCCGGATCCCTGCTCATGACTGTCGTCGGTAAGCAGCTGATCGGCCGGGCCAGTGCGTCGGCCTTTGCCTTGGCTGCAGGGTTCGCCGTCACTATCGGGCTCACCAGGGTGTTTCTCGGCCATCACTGGCTCACCGATGTTCTTTTGGCGTGGACCCTCGGTGCAGCATTGCTCGCCGTGGTCATCACAGTCCACCGTCTGCACCTCACGCTTCGCCGAAAGTCTCGAAACAGAAACAGGCAAAGGCAATCCGGTGTCCGAGAAGTATAAGAGCTGGCAGCTCTTCATGCCCAACGGCGCTGAACGTGCAGTGGAACGGCCCCGTTGCCATTCTTCGGCGTGAGACAAAACGGTCCCTCCGCCCGCCGGTTACCGACTCCGGCGGTCCGGCAAGGAACCCTGGTGGCGGCGCTCACTCAGTCATCCTGGAAGCTGGGAAGGACCATGATCTTCAATGCCTCCGCCGCGACCTCCACCAGGAGCGGGGTGGTGCCCGCCAGCTCGCCGTCCAGTTCGACAGGAACCGGTCGCCCGGTTTCGATCCTGAGCCGATCGATGAGTAGAAAGCCGGTCGCCGGACGGTGGAAGCCGAGGACAAAGAGACCCAGCTCCACCAGGAAACCAGCCCGGTGTCCGCCGCCGAGCCCGAAAACGGCCAACAGACGGTCATCGATGCCTGCCCCGCGGATCGGGCTTCCTCCGTGGAAGCCGCCGTTTGCGATGACCAGCTGGTGCGTGATCAGTGGGGTGACGGCGGACTCGGAGTCGAGCCAGGCGCTGAAAGGCCTATGCCTGGCCAGGATCCGCAGGCCGGTGACCACGTAAGCCAGACGACCCAGACGTCGTTTCATTCGTGGCCCCGTCCCGGCCGCGACCAGGGCCGAGAGCCCGACGCCGGCGACGTTGGCAAAATACCGGCCGTTGGCCATGCCCAGGTCCACGTCGGCAACCTTACCCGTCGTGATTACCTCCACGGCCGCCGTCAGCTCCAGGGGAATCCCCATGCTTCGGGCGAAGTTGTTGGTCGTGCCCAGCGGAAGGATTCCCAGAACGGTGTCCCGGTAGGCCAAAGCGGCCGCGCAGCGGCTTAGAGTCCCGTCGCCGCCGCCGACGATGAGCAGCGCCGGTTCCAGGGCCAGGGCCTGGGCGAGTACGGCGCCGAGCTCTCGTCCGTCCGGCACTTCAAGGACCCTGTCGAAGGCCATGCCCCGGTCTTCCAGGAGCGACCGCGCGCGGTCTGCGAAACGTCCGGCGCGCCGGGACGCCGTGTTGACCAGCAGGACCGCGCGCCTGTCCCTGCGGATATGCTCTTGGAGTTGTTGCTTGGTCTGCATCCCCGGTTGCCCTTATCTCTGCCCACACAGCCTGTCGGGAGGCACCACGTTCGGGCACCGTGGCAAGGTTGTTTTCCGCACGGAGGCCCCCCGTCGTACCGGAGCGGACTGCTAGGATAAGACACTGAACTGCTACGAATGTAACATTTGCAAGTGAGGTTGGCGTGCAACACATCTTCATTGCCGCCGATGCCGAGCGAGGCGGAATCGAAATGTTCTCAATGCTTGGCCCGGGAGTACTTTTCATCCTCATCCTCGTGCTGGTCCTGTTTCTCGCCGTCTTGGTTTCTGTCGGGGTGCTCGTGCGCCGGGCAAAGCGTCCGGTGCGGTGAAACGGGTCCAGGAAGGCAAGGAAAAAGCGCTCCAGGGAGGTCTGCTCACGGTACGGGCCCGGGGGGCCCAAGGTGTGGGCCGCAAGCTTGCCCAGAAGCGCCTGCGGCTACGCGCAACCCTGGATTCCACAACCCGTGCTGTCGAGCTGTTCCGTGACCAGCAACGCCCGGTCGAGGAAATCCCGGCCATCATGGACACTCTTACCCGGTCCGGGTCCGCGCTGGACAGCCAGCTGCGGCTTGCCGAGCGGGAGCCGGACGAAAACTCGCGACGGGCCGCCGCCTTCGAACCGCACCTGGCGCGGATTGAGCGTGCCGCCCGTGACGTCCGCAGCACCTTGACAGATGCAGCCATCGCACTGGGCACCGATGACCTGGAGAACGATGTCGCTGCCCGGCTTGCCACCGAGAGCCAGGTCCTGCAAGCCTGGATACAGAGCTACTCCAGCTCCGGCCATTTCCCCGCCGAACCTCTGGCGAGGATCACCTCGCAGTCAACGCGGACAGCAACGGTGGTTTGTAAAAGGCAGGGTGGATCCTGCGGCTACATGACAAGCCGGTCCGCCGCCGTCTCTGCCATCCGCTGCGGGGAAGCCATGAAGATCAGTAAACGAATGGCCGTGTTGCTGCGGTCCGGAACCACAGGCACACCGGACCAGGCCGGGAAACCGTGTGAGACCCTCGAAACCCTGTTCGCGCGGCAGCAGGACACGTTCCGGCAGTTGCGCCGCGGCCTGGCCGGTATCGCCGCCGCGCGCACCAGGGTCGACCTCCGCGCACAGCGGGCATCCGCCCTCATGCACCAACTGCAGAAGGAGGCCCGACAGGCAATCGCAGCAGGGCAGGAAACCATGGCCCGGGAGGCGCTGGGCCGCCGGGCCGTCCTGCACCGGAGCCTGACCGATCTGGGGCGCCAGGATGAAGCCTTACGGGACCAGGAGGACGCACTGGCCCGCTCCCTTCAGACCCTGCAGTCACAGGTGGACGGGATCCGGGTCAGGAAGGAATATCTCGACGCCACCCGAAGGGCCGCGGACGCCCGGACGGTCGCCGCCCGGTCACTGTCCGGCTTTGGCGGAGACCTTGCCGAAATCGACCACTTTTTGATGGCTGACTTCAACGCGGTGAAGGAACTCTCCAACGCCGTAGGGGGCGTTGAGGTGTGCGTCAGCTCCGCCGTCTTCGATCCCGACTCCGGGTTGCGTCTGCCCGAAGGTACCTCTCAGGTCCAGGGAGACCAGGCGCTGGCGTTTCTGCGCACCCGCCATGCATTTGCGGACGGCGGAGACCTTGGCCGGATCAAAGCACAGCAGGCGTTCCTTGGTTCCCTGACTCGTAAACTCAAGGCCGAAGGGACTCTGGGCGACCCGCAAAAGATGCTGGGTATCGCCGATACCGTGACAAAGAACCTGACGGTCGATGAAGGTCTCGCGTCGGCACCGGCGCTGTTGACCATTGCCGACAGGCTCAAGAACCTTGATCCGGCTAAGGTCAACTTCATCACCGTACCTAATGCCCCCGCGGCATCGGATCCCAACAGGCTGGCTTTGAGTGAACCGGCCGCGGGTGCTTTTTTTGCCGCCCTCAAGCAAAACCCCGATCTGAGCCAGGCTGCGGCAGCCCCTGCCCCTTCCTCCGCGCCGCCGCAGGAACCGGCGGAAACCGGGTACAACAAGGCCCTCCAGCCGATCACCGTCGCCAATGGAACAGCGGTAGCTGGCAGAAGCCAGGAAATCGCGGCGCTGCTCTCCGCCAATGGTTTTACGAACCTGGCCCGCATACCGGCCCAGCCGCGGGCAGAGACCATGGTCTACTATGGGCCGGGCTTTGCTGACGTTGCTGCTGACCTGGCCGCAATGTTCGCCCTCCCGGCCTCAAACGTGCAGGAACTTGCTACCGTCCGGGGCGTGCAGATCTATGCGGGCGAAGATTTCGCCGCCGGGAACAGGCCTCTGGTCCCGGCACCGGGCCCCGACGATGTCGTTGCCCAGACCGCGAACGACCAGAGTTGCCAGAGCGCGAACCCGCTTGGATAGACAACCCCCTTCAACCCCGGCAGCGTCTGTGCCCGGGGAGGAAGTCCAGGGTCCCCGCCATGAAAGGAGTGTTCCTCAGGTGCCGGCACTGTTTCCCATGACCGGGTCCCGCCGTGCCCTGCATCCCCGGCAGTGGTCCGCGCTGCTGGCCCGCGCGCCGGTGACGCTAGGCTTTGTCGCTGTTTTCTGGGGCGTGGGCGCATTGTCTTTCAGCCTCTTCTCCGGGCCCGAGGGGCCGATGCGTTCCCAAGTGGCTGCAACTGCGCATTCAGTCCCGGGCCAGTGGTGGACCCTGCTCACGTCGGCGTTCTGGGCGGGGAATTTGGCGGGATATGTTCTGGCGACCATGATGGTGCTCACCGTCGGCATCCCCTTGGAACGCCGGATAGGAAGCCTGAGATTTGGCGCTTCCGCCCTGGGTGTCCAGGTTTTGGGTGTCGGAGCGGCCGTCGGTTTGGTCGTCGCTGCACGGGCTGTGATGGGCAGCTGGGCCCGGGCCATGGGCGGGCATCATTTCCTGGGTCCCAGCGCTTTCATTGCCGGTACCCTCATTCTGGCAACCACGGCGATGCCGACCCTGTGGCGGCGCCGGATCCGGTTGGTGGTGTTTTCACTGCTGCTGCTTTTGGCCCTCTACAGCGGAGGGTTCGCCGATCTGGTCCGGCTGGCTGCGGCCGGTGCGGGCGCACTTCTGGGACCGGTCATGCTCCGCCGGCGGACGCACTTCGGACGCCCCGTCACCTCCCGGCACGAAGGCCGTGTCCTGATCGCGCTCCTCGTTGCGGTGACCGCCATCGGACCGGTCGTGGCCGGCCTGGTCCCGCACGCGGCCGGACCGTTGTCTGTCCTGCGGCTGTTGTTCACCAATATCCAGCCCGTGGATCCACAGGAGCTCCAGATCCTTTGCAGTGACCCGGGCCAGGCCAAGCACTGCGCGGCGGCCCAGCTGCAATTTCGTGCCGGGGCCGGGGGGATTTTCATGGCGATCCTTCCCTCCTTCCTGCTGCTGTTGCTCGCCGATGGTCTGAGACGCGGGCGGCGCTTCGCCTGGGCCGGCGCTGCGCTGATTCAGCTCAGCCTCTCCGTGCTGGCCGGGATCACCATCAATGGAGTCCTGCAGCCGGCAGCGCCGGACACCCGGGCCGCTGAAGGGATCAGCACCGCCGGAACAATCGGGGACGCGTACCCGCTGGCCTGGCTGCTGCCACTGCTGCTGCCCGCCGCCCTGACCCTTGTGTTGCTGGTGACCCGTAAATTCTTCCCGGTCGCCGCCCCGGCAGGCACTTATCGATCCCTCGGGCTCCGTCTTGCTGGAACGGCAGCGGCCCTGGGCGTGGTGTACGTGGGCGCCGGGCTGGCCCTGGCCCGGGATTTCTCCCCCGTTCCGGGTCCGGCTGAGCTGCTCGCAGATGTTCCGGACAGGTTTCTTCCCCTGGCGTTCACGATGGACATCCCCCCGGCTTTCTTCCCCCAAAGCCCGGCCGCGGTCCTGCTCTACGAGGGCGTAGGGGTCACCTTCTGGGCCGTCACAGGCGTGCTTGTCCTCAAGTCATTCCTTCGCCCGGCTCCCGTCCAGCACCGCGGGGAAGACCGCGCCCGTGCAATCCTCACAACACATGGAGGCGGGTCCCTGTCCTGGATGACAACATGGACCGGGAACACTTATTGGTTCTCCGCCACCGGCGAGAGTTTCATCGCCTACCGTGTCATCTCAGGCATCGCGCTGGCGCTGTCCGGCCCTGTCGGTCCGGACAGCGGGAATGAAACAGTCCTCTCCGATTTTGCCCGGTTTTGCCGCGAGCACGGATGGACCCCGTGCTTCTACTCGGTGGACCAGACACTGCGGGACCGTGCCGCTTCGCTGGGATGGGGATCGGTGCAGGTTGCCCAGGAGACGGTGCTGTCCCTGGACTCAGTGTCATTCCAGGGAAAGAAGTTCCAGGACATCCGCACGGCGATGAACAACGCTGCGAAGGCGGGGATCCACGCCGAATGGATCGCCTACAGCACAGCTCCTCTGTCCTGGCAGGCCGAGATCCAGGAGATCTCCGAAGAATGGGTTGCAGATAAGAAAATACCGGAGATGGGCTTTACTCTGGGGAGTCTGGACGAGCTCCAGGACCCCAATGTCCGGTGCCTGCTCGCCGTTGACGATCATCACACTGTCCACGCCCTCGTGTCATGGCTTCCCGTCTACCGCAGCGGAAGCGTCGTTGGCTGGACGCTGGACTTCATGCGCCGCCGCAGCAGTGGCTTCCGCCCCGCGATCGAGTTTCTGATCGCTTCCGCCGTGCTCAGCTTCAAGAAGGAAGGGTACGAGTTTGTCAGCCTCTCGGGGGCGCCTCTGGCCCGGGCAGGCTCGGTCGGTCCCGGGCCAACAACAGCTGTGCCACCGGGCACGGGGGGGCTTGATCGGTTGCTTGACTGGCTGGGGACGACCCTGGAGCCGGTCTACGGGTTCAGGTCCCTGCTGGCTTTCAAAGCGAAATTCCGGCCTCGGTATGAGCCGCTCTATATGCTTTATCCCGACGCGGCCGCGCTGCCCGCCATCGGCAACGCGGTCACCCGGGCCTATCTGCCAGCGATCAGCTTTCGAGAAAGCCTGGCGCTGCTGCGCCGCATGCTGCTGCGCGGCCGAACTGCTGCGTCTGGCCGTGGGACCACCGCATCGCATCCAGGCCGGGACCGTGTGCCCCGGGACAGCGGAGGCGGTCGGCAAAACAGGGGCCAGCAGCTGTCATCGCCGGAGCAAAGCAGTGGAATAACCCCGGCACCGGAACGGAAGGAAAGACCTGATCACCCTACGTCCAGGCAAGGCGGCTGAGTGATGTGCTGAGGCTTTCCAGAAGTCCCGTTCTCACTCTGCCTGCAGTCTGGTCGCCTCCGGCCAGTCCGGGGCGGAGCGCTGGGAACGGGCGGGGGGAAATGATCGGGCACGGCGGCCGCGCCCGATCAGGCGGGAGGAGCGCAGATGGATTTGAGGATTGTGAAACGGGGAACGGTTTCCATAGTGGTGGCCGTCATAGCCTGCGTTGGCCTGCTGCCAAATCGGTCCGCCTCCTCCGGGTCCGTTCCCGCCCGGCCCGCCGGCGTCCCCGGTGCATTTCACTGCCCAAGGGGACATCGGCATCGGCACGGGCGCCACCACGGTACTTGATACCATCGCCGGCCTCAGCCCCCAGCTCAATCTCGTGCTCGGAGACTTGTCCTACAAAGCCGGAATGGAAGAGCAATTCTGCAAGATGGTCACGGACAAGCTCGGCGCAGACTTTCCCTACCAGCTCATCACAGGAAATCATGAGAGTAACGGCCAGGACGGAAACATCGAGAACTTCGTCAAATGTCTGCCCAACAAACTGCCCGGCCTCCAAGGGGCTTACGGGACCCAACGGTACGTCGATGTCCCCGCGACCAGCCCTCTGATCCGGTTCGTGATGGTCTCACCGGGCATCAACTTCAAAGAGGGTAAGCCGCTGGACTACTCAAAAAACAGCGAACGCTGGCGCTGGACGGCGGACGCCATCGACGGCGCGAAAAACGCGAACATACCCTGGACCGTCGTCGGCATGCACGCTCCCTGCCTCAGCGTCGGAAGATACAGCTGCCAGATCGGCAAGGACCTCCTTAACATGCTGCTGAACAAGAAGGTGGACCTTGTCTTGGCGGGGCACGAGCACAACTACCAGCGTACCTATCAGCTGGGAACCGGCGCCGCCTGCCCGGCACTGGTTCCGGAAAGATTCTCTCCGGCCTGCATCACCAATACCAGTGCAACCATGGTCCGGGACGCCGGAACGGTCTTCGCCACAGTGGGGGTCGGCGGCGTGGGACTGCGGGATATAAACGACTCCGATGCTGAAGCAGGTTATTTCGCCGCCTGGTCAGGAACGAACCGCGATCCCGCCCTGGGTACGCTCGACGTTTCAGCAACAACAGAACAACTCTCGGCCAGGTTTGTCCCGGCCGCGGGCTACTCCTTCACGGATGCTTTCACCATCCGACGGCCATAACGAAGACGCGTAGAACAGCGTCCGGAGCAGGGCGGTAGGCAATCTGCAGCCCTTGCTACGCAGCGTCTTTACACCGTCCTCCACGTTGACCCCGATCCCTCCCAGAGGACCCGGTACTCCCATAGTATGGTCTGGCACCGGAAGTTTTTTACGGATGAACCAACGGGGATTTGGACACTGGTTGGTGATGACTGGGACCTACGGGGCGTTCAAGTACAGGCAAGGCGGACGGTATCCTTCGATTATTATGATGAACATCGCCGGTGCCGCTCTTCTCCGTCCTGCTCTTCGGTCGATTCTTCGCCCGGTTCCTTCTAAACTTCTCTGAAACCGGGACGCAGCATGGAAGGCACCCCCCGGCATCTGAGGCAATGCGGCTCCCGGCCAACCAGGCGCGCCGTCCTGCTCACTATTCTGGCCACGGCAGCCGCACTCCCGGGCAGACAGAGCCGCCTCCCGCAGACAACGGCGTCTGGCGCACCGCCCGAGTCTCCACCGGTCCAACCAGCACCACCTGCACAGACCGCGTCGCCAAAAACCCCACCCCCGTCGCGGACGGACGTCATCAACGCCTTCGGCGGCCGAAACCCGCACTACTGGGGCCTCGAAGCTCCCGGCGCCCTTACCCGGCTTGACCCGGGAACACCGGGAATAGCAGTGACAGTGGACTTTTGCGGCGGCCCCGGCGGCAACGACATTGACCAGGCCCTTCTCACCGCCCTGCGTGAGCGGCACGTCCCCGCGACGCTTTTCCTCAACTCCAGGTGGCTTGCTGCCAATCCCGCGACCGCCCGCCAACTGGCCGCCGACCCACTGTTTGAATTGGCCAATCACGGAACCTCGCACCGACCATTGTCCATAACCGGCAAGTCCGCCTATGGGATTCCCGGCACCCAAGATGCCGGTGAGGTCTACGACGAGGTGATGACCAACGACGTCACCCTCACACAGCTCACCGGGGCAAGGCCGCGCTTCTTCCGGTCCGGCACCGCTTACCTCGACGACGTCGCTGCCCAGATCGTCGGCGTCCTAGGACTGACCCCGGCCGGCTTTAGCATCAATGCCGATGGCGGTGCGACCTACTCGGCCACAACCGTGGCACGGGAAGCAGCAAAAGCCCGTCCCGGGGACATCATCATCTGTCACGGCAACCATCCCCGCGGTGGAACCGCCGAGGGCATGGCACGGGCCCTGGACTCCCTCGCGGCCCGTGGAACACCGTTTATACGCCTCCCCTGAGGCAACTCGTACTGGACGTTCTTCCCGGCCAAAGTGCATTGGCCCACGCCAATGCGTCCCTTACGCCACAGCGAAGTGTACCCGCCCCATGGGGCGACGCCCGAGCAGATGCCAGTTCGTCAGCGGAAGCGATTGGTCGCAGTGACCTTGCCGGCGACTAACAGGTAGGTAAGCACTGCCGCGATCACCGCGACGGCCCCAAACTAACGTGGCCCTCGAAGTACGGGTTGGCGGAGGAAGCCCGGAGGATGCCCTCGGGCCACGGAGAAGAGCCATCTCACCGAAGACAACCAGACCGTCGCACACGCCGTCGCCGGGGACCTCGGACACGACGAGGCCCGGGGCGACCTGCTGCCAATGACACGGTCAGCAATGATCGAAAGCTGCACACCAGGGAACACAAGGTTGCCCTGGTCGGCGACGGCGTCAACGCCGCCCCCGCAATCACCTGGCAAGGCTCCTATTCGCCGTGGACCTCAGCCCGTATCATCCGTCAGAACCTGTGGCCAAGCTTGGGCATCGTCGCCATCCTGGTCCCGGCAACCATCACGGGGCCGTCGGTATCGGGATTGCCGTCCTGATCCATGAAAGATCCACCTTCGCCTATCGCGAACCCAAAACCAAAGGGTCCCTGGCCACGGTGCGCTCCCGAGCCCGGTATCCGCGCACGATTTTCACCGGCCGCACCACACGCCCACCGCTTCCCGCGTTCTTCATGGACCCGCTCGACACATCACGGCAAAAACCTGCATCGTCACTGGCAACGACGCCCCTGCCGTCAAACACTGCAATGTCTGGAACGGGATACTCTGATACAGACTTTATGTAGGCGGCTAACCCCGGGCTGTCAGGTGCACAAATCGTGGTCCTCTTCACCGGACAGACCCTGAACCCCGAAGGCAGGCATGAACGAAGACACCACGGCTCCGGCCGGAAGCGAGGCGCCCGAACCGGCCAAGCCCGGGCCACGGCCGCTGACGGGCCGGCTGTGGCTGGTCCTGCTCACCGTTCTTGTTCTGACCGCTGCAGCGTTCTTCGCCGTCGGCCGCCTCACCGCGGGCCCTGCCCCGGTATCCGATGCGGGGCCCGACGCCGGATTCGCCCGGGATATGCAGGCTCACCATGCCCAGGCCGTTGAGATGGCTCTGCTCATCAGGGACAAGTCCGCCAACGAGGAGATCCGCACCATCGCCTATGACATCATCACCACCCAGCAGCAGCAGAGCGGCCAGATGTTCGCCTGGCTGGTGGACTGGGGATTGCCTCAGGCCGGATCTGTCCCCCCGATGGCGTGGATGGGAACCGGCGAACACGGGGGCAACTCCTCGACCATGGGCCAGCACCCCGGGTCAGAGAGCGGCATGGAGGGCATGGCCACACCGGAGCAGCTGCAAAAACTGCGCGGGGCCGCAGGTGCGGAAGCGGACAGGTTGTTCATCGAACTGATGATCCGCCACCACCAGGGCGGCGTGGCCATGGCTCGCGCCGCGGCCAGCTTGGCCGAAACCGCGAAGGTCAGGGATTTCGCCGCCGGCATCGTCGAGGCCCAGACCGCTGAAATCACGGCGCTCCAGGAGCTGCGCGGCAGACTCTGACAGGGTCCAGGAAAGGAAACATCATGTCCGCACCGCGGAAGACGCCCGAGGAACGCCAGGCGATCGTGAAGGCCTTGCAGGCCAGGCAGCGCGCCGCCGACAGACGCAAGGCATGGCTGATCTACGGCATCGGTGGTCTGGTGGTCGCAGCGATCATCGCCTCGGTGGCGTTCGTCGTCGTCGGCGAAGTGAGAAAGCGTGAAGAAACGACGGCCGCGGCGACCCGCCCCATCGAGGGCGAACAGGACTTCCCCGGCCAGTCACGGAACCACACCCGTGAACCCGTGAACTACCCCCGGACCCCGGCCACCGGAGGCGACCATGCCCCGGTGTGGACCAACTGCGGGATCTACACCGCACCCGTGGAACAGACCCGCGCCGTGCACTCCCTTGAACACGGCGCCGTGTGGCTTACCTACCGGCCCGACCTCGCCAAGGACCAGATCGCGGAATTGACGGCACTGGCCGGCAACCAGACCTACATCGTGCTCAGCCCCCTGCCAGCGCAGCAATCGGCCGTGACGGTGACCGCCTGGGGCAAACAGCTCTCCGTTGACAGCAGCGGCGACGCCCGGCTGGCACTTTTCCTCAAGAAATACCGGCAGGGCCCCCAGACCCCCGAACCCGGAGCCGTCTGCACCGGCGGCGTCCAAGGCTGACACAAAGGCACTTTCGTGTTCACGCCCGGATACCGACAATGGACCATGACGCGGCGCTCAGGGGCGGCCCACGCAGTGTGTCCGGCCCAGGCACAAGACGATGTCCAGCAGAGTGGCGAAGCCCGCTCGATGCTTTCCCGGACCGTTCCCGATAAGTGCTGACTCCGGGCTGCCGACGGTTCCAAGCTTCCCTGGCACCGTGACGGCAATCCGCTGAACTGTTGGGGGCCAGGAAGCCCCAACCTTCTTCACGGGCCAGGCGTGGGAGCGCTGTCCGGACTGTTCGGATAGGCACGCACGGCTCGGAATCAACTTCTGTGGGACGTCCAGCAGCTGCCGCTAGAAGCCTGCCATCCGGGCGCAGTTCCCCTGCTGGTGACACTGCCGCCGCGGGTGCCCATCATCCCAAAAGTCAACTGTCGGCGGCCCAGCCAGTCGAAACGGGCTGAGCCGATAATAGTCACATTGACGATGGGACGGATTGCGATGTTGATGAACAAGGTTGAGGCCGCAGTGGTGAACTCGGCGCCGCGGCTTGGCTTCGGCGCTGGATGTGGGTGATGGCGGCAATGACGCGGTGTTCGACTTCGGGATCATTCACCACATCCCTGACTGGCGTGCGGCCGAATGCCGAGGTTGCCAGGGTTCTGGCACCGGGTGGTCGGTTCTACTTCGAGGAGGTCGCAGCACACGCCCTGGCCCGCCGCGGGCTCGTGGTGACCGGCTCGCTTACGCGGATCCGCGGCGCCTACCTGCTCGGCGTGGCCGCCAGACCCTTACCAACAGGGAGTCACGGGTGATGGCCCTCGCCGCCTTTACCCTGTTCACTGCTTTCATGTTGCTCACCGGTGTCCGGACACTGGTCCAGCGGGGGCCAACGGGCGATTGGGGGAGCCGGCGGACTCTGCTGCCACGGGGCTCGGTGGAGTGGTGGGGGCTTGCGGCGGTCGACCTCGGGCTCCTGCTGGTTGGTCTCGGTGCGCCTCTGGCCGATTGGGCCGGCATGCCTCTGCTCGCCGTTGCGGACCACCCCGTCGTGCACGGTCTGGGTTTCGTGCTGGCGGTACTCGGAATCCTTGCAGCCTTCACCACCCAACTTGCATTGGGTGCGTCCTGGCGGATTGGGGTCGACGAGGCAGAGCGCACTGCGCTGATGACTACCGGGCCGTTCCGGCTGGTGCGCAACCCCGTCTTCACCGCCGTGGCCGTCGCGTTCCTGGGCATGGCACTGATGGTGCCCAATCCGGTGGCAATCGCCGGCCTGGCCGTGACACTCATCGGCATCGAGATACAGGTGCGCCTCGTCGAAGAGCCCTACCTGCGCCGCATCCACGGCGCGGAGTACATGGACTATGCCGCGCGCGTGGGCCGCTTCCTGCCCGGCATCGGCCGCCACCGGCGCCCCGGGACATGACCGTGCGGCAAGGGAACCAGCAATCAGTCTTTTCACAGAGGGTCAGCGGCGATATTATCGGCCAATGACGATATCAGCGGTTCTGGGTCTGGCAGCTGCGGTTTGCCGGGACAGGCTCCTGGGCCCTGTTGTGGCATGGTGGCCGGACTCAGGTGCAGCACCGCAGCTTTCAGCGTCCCGGGGAAATTTCCCGAACGCACGGCTGGAGGAGTTAACAGGAATGAAAAGCACCCCGATGGCCGGGGACGGCCCTGACCGTCCACGGGGCGGGTCCCGGGCGCCCGTCGCTCCGGCCCGCCGGCCGGGAACGTCACCGTGAGCCGCGCAGGGTCCATGGGACCCATCGCCGGCGGCTTGGCTCTTCCCGTGGCTGCCATGGTCCCCGGGGTCCTGTTGCGGCTGAGCGGAGTCGGGGTGCCGCCGGTGGTGGCGGCCGCCGCGTTCGCGGCTGCCGTTGTCGGGGCCGCGTTTCTGCTCACCTGGGGCACCGAACTTGCCGAAATCGACCTCGGGGAAGGGCTGGCCTTGGCGTTGCTGGCCCTGATCGCGGTCCTGCCCGAGTATGCGGTGGATGTGGTCTTCGCTGCCAAGGCAGGCACGGACCCTGCCTATGCACCGTTGGCGCTGGCGAACATGACAGGAGCCAACCGGCTGCTCATCGGGGTGGGCTGGTCCGTCGTGGCGCTCGTGGCACTGCTGGCCCTCAGGCGCAAAGGCCCGGGCCGGGCCGGGGAGGCAGGTCCGGAAGCAGTGCAGCTCGCCCAGGTTCAGGTGATTGAGCTGGCGTTCCTCACGGTCGCGAGCGTCTATGCCCTGACCCTGCCTCTGCGGGAGACCCTGACGATTCTTGACACCGTTGTGCTTTTCGGGATTTTCGTCGTGTATCTGTGGCGACTGCGCCCGTCCGCCTCGCCGATGGAGCCCAAGTTCGGACACGCCGTTGCGGAGGGAGACGAGGGTGATGATGAGGAATCCGAACTGTTCGGTCCCGCCACGCGCATCGCGCAGCTTCCCCTCCGTGCCCGGCGGCTCATGACCGTCGGAATGCTGGCGGCCGCGGCCGCGGTTATCATCGTCGTGGCCGAACCCTTCGCCGACAGCCTTGTCCAGACCGGGCGGCAGCTTAATGTCAGTGAATTCCTGCTCGTGCAATGGGTGGCGCCGCTGGCTTCGGAGACTCCCGAATTCATCGCCGTCGTGCTGCTGGCCTGGAAGCTGCAGTCTGCGGCGGCCCTGGGGGCGCTTATTTCCTCCAAGATCAACCAATGGACCCTGCTGGTGGGAATCCTTCCCCTGGTGTTTGCCTTTTCGGCCGGATCCCTGAAGGGACTGCCGGTCGATGCGGTGCAGCGGGAGGAACTGCTGCTCACCGCAGCCCAGTCCATGTTCGCCGTTAGCCTGGTCATCGGCGGGCGCCTGACGCGGGCCGGCGCATGGTCGCTCCTCGGGCTTTTCTTCGCGCAGTTCATTGCCGCCTGGACCCTGCCCCCGGATCTGCGGGGGGCGGAGCGTTTGATCGTCGCCGTCATCTATTTGGTCCTGGCCGGGTGGCTGCTCATCCGACGCCGACGGTCCCTGCTCAATGTGCTCAGGACCGGACTCGGCGGCAGGGCCTCCGCGAGAGTGGCGGGCGAGCCGCCGACCCCTTGACCGTGCACAACCCCCGTGGAGGATCCGCAAAATGCCGGGACTGTTTATGAGAGAAACCCAGCTCGGGCTTTTCCTCGATGCCCGCGCCGCCCGGAAACAGGGCTGCGCAGCGATCATGCGCCGCCAACGCGAGCGGCTGTCGGAGATGGTCACCTACGCCCGGACAAGCTCCCCGTACTACCGTCGGCTCTACCAGGGCCTGCCGGCCCGGCTCACCGACCCGGGTCCGCTGCCGGTGACGAACAAAGCCGAACTGATGGCTCATTTCGATGACTGGGTCACAGACCCTGACGTGACCCTGGAGAACACGCAGGCGTTCGTCGCGGACCCGTCGCTGGTCGGAACGAAATTCCTGAGGCGTTATACGGTCGCCACGACGTCCGGGACCACCGGCACCCGGGGGGTGTTCGTGCTCGACCCCAGATCCCTGGCCGTGGCCCAGGCCCTGACGTTCCGCATGCTCATCTCCTGGCTCACACCCGCTGACGTCGCACGGATCATCCGCGGCCGCGGGCGCATCGCCATGGTCATAGCCACCGGCGGTCACTTCGCCTCGGCAGCAGCCGCCGCCGCGCTCCGCAAAGGACGAACCCGGCAGATCGTGGGCGTCTTCCCCGTCCAGACTCCCATGCCGGATCTCGTCGCGCAGCTGAACAGCCTCCGCCCGGCAATTCTTGCCCCCTACGCCTCCACCGGCCGGCTGCTGGCAACCGAGCAGGAAGCAGGACGCTTGAACATCAACCCGGCGGCCGTTGTCCTCTCCGCCGAGGGGCTGCCCGCCCAAGAGTACGCCAGGATCAGCGCCGCGTTCGGAGCCCCCGTCCGTCAGGGTTACGCCGCGACCGAGTGCCCCTTCCTCAGTTACAGCTGCCAGGAAGGCTGGCTCCACGTCAACAGCGACTGGGTCATCCTGGAGCCGGTCGACGCGAACCATGAACCGGTCCCGCCCGGCCGGCCCTCGCACAGCGTGCTGTTGAGCAACCTGGCCAACCGCATTCAACCCATCCTGCGCTACGACCTCGGCGACAGCGTCCTGGCACGGCCCGATCCCTGCCCCTGCGGGGACCCGACCCCGGCCATCCACGTGCAGGGACGCACCGCGGAGCTGCTGACCCTCCAACGCAATGACCGGCTCCCCGTCTCAATAACACCCCTGACGCTGAGTACCGCCCTGGACAAGGTGCAGGGACTGAGTAAGGGCCAGATCGTCCAGACAGGACCGCAGAGTCTCACCCTCCGGCTGCAAGCCGCCACTGGCGCGGATCCCGGGAGTGTCTGGGAAGCCGCCCGCTCCGAGATCACCGCCGTGCTGACCAGCCACGGACTGGGCAACGTGGCCCTGGCCAGGGATCCCGGGCCACCGCGCCTCACTCCAGGCGGCAAGCACCGCACAGTCATCCCGCTGCCCCCGTAGAAGGGCTGGGCGGGGCCTGTCTCCCAGGCGTTCCTGGCGCCGGCACATGCGGGGCCACTTCAAATCAACTGCACCAAGGCAGGGACTGCGCCGCCACGCCACGGGCTCCGGGGACCTGAGCATAGGCGTCATCACCATCACGGACTGTACCGGGTGTGACGCCAGCATGGCCGGTCCTGCAAGTCCACTGCTGTGGCCAGAGGAGCCAACCGGCACACGGTGCTGTGGCGCGCGGGCTTCTCCAATGGCCACCGCGTCCTCAACTGCTGCGCAGCAGCGGCCGCTGCCTCTGCTGCGGCCGTACCTGCCCGAACGGCACGGATGACCCTTCCCGGACCGCCCGGCCCCGGTGAATGGCAGAACTTTCTGGACCTAAACTCCGGTTCGGTGGCCGGCCGCTCTGCGATGCCAGGCAAGCTTGAAGGCGTCCGGGAGCATAAAGGTCAGCGCGTATCGGTGAATGTCCGGCCAGCATCGAGCGTTTACCTGCCGGCCGCCAGCTGGACATCAGGGAGTCCGGACCTGTGAAGATCGCGGCCTTAGGGTTCAACCCGGGCCCCGGCCCTTCCGTCAACCGCTCGCACTTTTTCTTTGGGAGATCCCTGATGCGTCGCACCCTATCCATGCTCACTTCAACGGCGGCTGTTGCCGCAGTACTGACCGTCGTTGCTCTCAGCGGCCCCGCCACCGCCGCCCCGGAGGGGAACAACGGCCGGGCCAAAAATGTCATTTACCTGCTCGGTGACGGCATGGGCCGCACCCACGTCACGGCGGCCAGGGAGCGCTTCTACGGTGCCGAGGGCAAACTGGCGATGGAAACTCTACCGGCCCAGGGCTACGTGAGCACTTACGCCGTGGAGAAAAACTCCGGCCAGCCCGGGCAAGCTGACTTCAAGCCGAACCTTGTCACCGATTCCGCCTCCGCAGCCACCGCCTGGGCCTCCGGGGTGAAGACCTACAATGCTGCCCTCGGGGTGGACGCCAAGGGCGCCGTAGTCCCGACCATGATGGAGCTGGCCAAGCAGGCCGGCTATCGCACCGGCAATGTATCCACTGCTGAAATCACCGACGCGTCACCGGCCGCGCAGATGAGCCACGCCCTCGCCCGTGGCTGCCAGGGCCCGGCCTACTCCGCCGCCGCATGCCAGGACACCACCATCACCGGCGCGGCGCTGCCCACCACCGACGTCCGGGTGACCCCGATCGCCGACCAGATCGCCCGCAACGGCACCGCCGACGTTATTCTAGGCGGCGGCATGGGCCGCTTCGATGCCTCGGATGAAACCGCGCTGAAGGAGCAGGGCTACTCCGTCCTGGGTTCGGTCTCCAGCCAGATCCCGGCCACCCGCACGGACCTGAACGGGGCCGCAGGGGAGAAGGTCTTTGGCCTGTTCAACAAGGGCAACCTGACCGTAGAAAAAGCCAAGCAGGACAACCCCGCCGCCCCCCAGGCGCAGGAGCCCTCCCTGCCGGAGATGACCAAGAAAGCCATCGAACTGCTGGACCAGAAAAAGAAAGCCGGCGGCAACGGTTTCTACCTGCAGATCGAAGGTGCCTTGATCGACAAGCGCTCCCACGCCAACGACGCGGCACAGACATTACAGGAAATCAAGGCCTTCGACGACGCCGTCGCCGCAGCCCTGGACTTCGCCAAGAAGGACGGCAACACCCTGGTCATCGTTACCGCAGACCACGAATGCGCCGGGTTCAACATCATCGAAAAGGGCTCCTTCACCAACGCCGAAGCAACCGCACCCCCGGTCAACGTCGATTCCGGCAACACCGCCAATAACTCCACCCCGACCCGGCCCGGCGGCAACGCCAAGGACCCGGCCCGCTCCACCGGCATCATCAACGGTGCAGGCGCCGCGGACCCGAAGAACTTCGGCCCCGCCACCTTCCGCACCCCGAATGACCCGGCCGAAGTCAAGGACGGCTCCAAGGAGGCCAGTCTCTGGCTGACCTACCTCTCCGGCAACCACACCGGCGCCGACGTACCGGTTTACGCCTACGGTTCAGGATCCGAACAGTTGCAGGGCAGCGTAGACAACACCGATCTGTTCGACATCGTGGGCAACGCCCTACGCGTCCTGCGCTGACCTTCACGGAACACCAATACTGCAAGACCGGCAGTGGCCCGGGGACCAGACGCCCCCGGGCCACTGCACATCCAAAGGAACACCATGAACCGCAAACGGATTCTCCTGATAGCAGCCCTCGTTGCTGCATCCCTGACAGTACTTGCCTTCGTCGCACTGGGCGGACGGGCCTCTACCACTGCGCCCGGCGGCAACGTCCCGCCGGCCGCCGCCGCCAAAACATCCTTCCCTGGCCTGGCCGCTGCAGAGGGCGAACCGGACCTGTCCGGACTCCAGGCAACCCGGCCGTCCCCGGGCCAGGTCCTCCAGGTCCAGGGACCGTTCGATGACAGGCTGGTGGTCGAAAGCCTGGCCTTCGACGGACAGGCCGCCACCGGAGCAGTCAGGATAACCAGTGATGTCAGCGACCTGCTCGAACTCCAGGTACTCGCCGGGTTCTACGATGACGACGGCACCTTCCTTGGAACTGCCCGCTTCGTGCACCATCGCGGCAGCGAGGGCCATAACCACTCGGGACCGCCTGAAGAAGGTGAAGAGTTCAGCATCCCGGTACCGGCCGAGCTAAAGACCAAAGCCGTTTCAGCGGCCGTAGGCGTACCCGTCCTCGTCAATGAGTAGCCTGCCGGCACGGCCTGCACCCCGGCCTGCGCCGCAAAGTCACCGCAGGCCTGAACAAGGGCGAGGCGCGGAATACCCTCGCCCGGGCCGTGTTTTTCAACCGGCTCGGCGAAATCCGTGACCGCTCCTTCGAGCAGCAGCGCTACCGCGCCAGCGGGCTGAACCTGGTCACCGCGGCCATCGTTCTCTGGAACACCGTCTACCTTGACCGCACCGTCTCCACCCTGGCCAGCAACGGCGGTGACATCGACCCGGACTTCCTGCGGTTCCTCTCACCCCTGGGCTGGGAACACATCAACCTCACCGGCGACTACACCTGGCCGCGCGCCAACCACATCAAACCCGGCAAATACAGGCCCCTACGTCGCTCGGCAAAACCTTAGCGTCGGATATTTCACTTTTTCACAAGCCGCCCCTGGTAGCCCTTTGTACCTGTTCGGGCCGACATCTATCTAGCCATTGAGGGTTCCGTGGCGCCGCCACGTGCGTCCCCATGAAACTAGCGCCCTACGGGCGCGTCCCTCGTCCGGCGTTGACTTCGGTACATTGCTTCACCCAAGGAAATGGCAAGCGCAGCCAGCAGGGCAGCGCCGCCGCTGAGTAAAAGTGCGTCCACAACGCTGGAATGCGGCGCGGTGGCATCGGTAAATGCCCGCACATGGGAAACCGCAAAACCCATCGCAGCTTCAGGCAGGAACACCAGCAGGGCCGGGACCGTGTAGCAAAACAGCACGAACGCAATCATTTTTGGCAGGGTCGTAGGCCTGCTGGTCCTACGGGAGAGGAACCAGCAGAATAAAGCGCTGAGCCCTGTCCACAGAACAAACCACAGAACATTTCCGACATTCGAACCTACCTGGAAGCCTTGGTACGACTCAACCAGCCCCAGGCCCGTGTACTGGGGCGACTCGATGTAGACCGCATAGGCCCCCAGCGCCCACGGGACCGCCCCGGCCAACCACAAGGCGGCCACAGCTGGCCAGTGTCGTGCCATTTACTCGTCCTCCGTTTACCAGTTGCAGGTCTGGGAGAGCGGCCGCATACCGATCCGACTGCGCCAGTTCGGCAGGGAGCGGCGCTCGTACTCAAGATCGAACGTTCCCCATTCCGCGACCCCACCCAAAACATGACATTCCCATTGTTGACGCATGGAGGGGGTAAAGATCCATGACGAATGCCGCGATTTCAGGAGATTCCAGCCGGAGCTCAGGAACTGACCGGCGTTGAAGATAACGTCATAGCGTCCCCAGCCCGAAAGCTGCATCGAGAGCTGGTTCATGCGGTATGCGCTGCTCCAGCGCCACTCCGACCAAGTGAACAGCTGCCACCAGGCGTAGTACACCTTCGGGTCCGCGACCACCGGGTACGCAACCCCCGGAGCGTTGTGCTCGACAACCTGGGTGACCGTGTTCCCGGAGACCTCGTAACGTGTTTTCACGTTTGCGCCGTTGGCATCCACGGCCCACGCAGGCATGATCATGCCCTGCGCCGATCCGTCCGCCCCTACCAGGGCAATCGCTCCGTCATCCGTCGGTTTCAGGACGATCCCTTCCGCGACGTTGATCTCGTAGTCATAGCGCGTCGGGGCCTGCGCTTCATTGATGACCGTCAGCGCTCGAACTGCGCCGTCCTCCAGAGTCTGTACACCCACATCCACGAGACCGCTTCCGTCCTCGAAGACAGTGGTCCCGTCTTGGGCTGTCTGGGCGTCTTCAGCATTGTCCGTTGCCGGTAGGCCAAGAGACAATTGGAGTCCATCAGGTCCACCATCGAGCACCGCCACGGCCTCAGTGCCGTCCCTGGTGATCTCAACGGTGCCTTCACGAACGCTCGAGCTGATCGACTCAGGCGTTTCTACATCCGGCTGAACCGGCAGGGCATCGTCCTGCCCGGCGGCTTTTGCCGCTGACTCGATGACTGCAGCCGCCCCCTCCACAGACCCTGCGGCATCGGGGTCCTCTAACGCCTGTCCGGCAGCGGCCGGAGAAAGAAGACAAAGTGCCACCGCCACAGCGCAAGCCTTCACGGGCACGGACGCAGACCAGAACTTGGCCATCTATTTCCCCCAAAAGAATAGATCCATTCTCATGCCAGATGGGCTAAGGAAATGAAGACTATCTTCCAGTCGAATCAAGACACAATGTTTCACCGTGTCGATAAAACAAAATTTGCTGCTGCTTCTTCAGATTTCGGTCACTAGCTGTATTAACCACAGACGTTGATGACCCGGCTGGCGGGTGGCTGACCCTTGAGTGAGGTGTGGCCTCGGTTGTGATTGTAGTAGTGCAGCCAGGCCGGGAAGGCCGCAACGCGTTCGGACTCAGAGGTGTAGGTCCGGGCGTAGGCCCATTCCTCGAGCATGGTCCGGTTGAACCGTTCGACTTTACCGTTGGTTTGAGGGCGGTAGGGCCTGGTCCGCTTGTGTTTGATGTCTGGGCCAAGGGCGTCTTTGAAGGCGTATGAGCGGTAGCAGGAACCGTTGTCTGTGAGTACGCGCTTCACGGTGATGCCGGCCGCGTTGAATGCTTCGTTGGCGCGCTCCCAGAAGCCAGCGGCGGTCTCTTTCTTCTCGTCAGCCAGGATCTCGGTGTAAGCGAATCGGGAGTGGTCATCCACGGCGTTATGCAAGTAGGCGTAGCCCGGACGCCGGTTCGATGGGCTCCCGGTCTTGTTCTTCTTCCCTGCTGCGCGGTCCATGACGCGGTGGCCCCCGCCGTCTGGGATGCGTCCGAGCTTCTTGATGTCGACGTGGACAAGGTCGCCGGGCTTCTCGTGCTCATAGCGGCGGATCACCCGTCCCGTGGCGCGGTCCAGCCACGAGAGTTTCACCAGTCCGAACCGGGAGAGGACCCTGTGCACGGTGGAGGGCTGGAGACCGAGAAGATACGCGATTCGGGCAGGACCCCAGCGTCGGTTCAGGCGCAGGGCGATGATGCGCCGCTCGCGCCGTTGCGGGGTTCGCGAGGGAGAGCGGCGCGGGCGGCTGGAACGGTCTTCCATCCCGATCTCGCCGTGCTCGCGGTACCGGCTGGCCCAGCGTGCGGCGGTAGGGACGGAAACCTGGAACCGCTCTGCGGCCCGACGAAGCGGCCACCCGTCCTCGACGATGCACCTAGCCAGGTGCAGCCGGCCTTTTGGCGCCAGAAAAGCATTAGGGTGGGACATGAAGACCTCCGATTGTGGAATTGGACTCTAGACAAGCCCCACTCCACTCGGAGGTCTTCTTTTTGTCACCGCACCACGCCGGATGTCACTAACGTCTGTGGTTAATACAACTAGCCCTTCAGTGGGTACCGATCAAGCCGTCCTGGTGGACTCCAAAGAAGTTGAAACAATCACTCAACTCAGGGAGGAACTACTTTCGCCGGCCTCGTACGTCAACGGGGCAGGCAGCGGCAAGCCTACTGCCGCTGGGCGGCTCGATAATCTCTGAGCGCATCTTCTCTGACCCACTTTCTAGTCAAGAGGGCGTCCAGAACGAGAGACATGGGAAAGGCAACCCAAAAGAGCCACAGAGGTGTGAGGCCCGCAAAAACCAATACCATGACGACAAGGATCACGCCAGCAGAAGTGTAGTTGTAGATACGCCGCCCGGGAGTAGCTATTCGCGCTTCTTGTGTTTCACGGAAGTAATTCAGCATGGCTCCTCCAAATGCACGAGCAGTATTGGATCAGCGTATCCTGCGCTGGTTACGCAGCCGGGCTACGTGCGGGGAATCTCAGGCTCCTTGACGGGGCCAGATATAGCCGTCCGTCCGGGGCCAAGAAAGGTTGACATAGTCACCGGGAAAGGGACCTGGAGCTGGTGCCCGGCACCAGTCCTGTAGATCAGAGATGCGAGCAGGGCCCTGAATCGGTGTGCTCCACGAATGCGTCCCCTGGAACTCTCACTGGCCATCTTTGGATGGACCTGCTCACGGAGAATCCGATTGAAGCTACTCTGTCAGGCATCGGGGCGGACGGATCACCCTTGCCCGTTCGAACGATTACCTTCACGCCCAAGCTCACGCAATGCCCTGAATTCATCACCGCCAGCCTTCTTCTGGATGCCGACGGCGTACGCCAGGCATGAGTCGGACGGACTGACTTTCCCCTAGGCCGCGCCGCCGAGCAACTCGACGTCGGTTTACGGTCTTACCAAGGCACTAGTAGGTCAATCGTGGTCCTTGCGCTACTTGGTTGAATGCTCCTGAATGCCTGCATGGAAAATTTGCTCCGCCGGCGCCTCGGTGGGAGCACCAACAGCCAAGCTCGATGTAACAGTTGTTACACTTAAGCATGTGACTATTGAAACCGTGTCTTGGCTCGTGATGATCGTACAGATGCCGGCGCAACCTTCAAAACATCGGGTGGCCGTTTGGCGGGAGCTTCGTCGCTTTGGTGCTATTCCCCTGGGGCAGGGCACATGGACTGCGCCGGACGTTCCCGTCTGCCGTGCAGGTGCCGAGAAGGCGCGTGAGCTGGCCAGTGCCGGCGATGGAGGAATGATTCTGTTGACGACCGCCGCGGGGGACGCTGATGCGGCCGAGCTGCGCAGACTCTTCGACGCAGCTCGGGCAGAGGAGTGGGCGGAGTTCATGGCGGACTGCGCCAAATTCAATGAAGAGATCGCGCAGGAGATCGCAAAGCGGAAATTTACCCTCGCTGAGTTGGAGGAGGAAGAGCAGGGCCTGGAACGGCTTCGCCGATGGTTTCGGAGCATTCGATCCAAGTCAGTCTTTGCCAATGCCTTGATTGAAGAGGCGGAGAGCGAACTTAGCCGGTGCGCTGCCGCCCTTGAAGATTTTTCGGATCAGGTCTATCGCCAGGTGCACCAATGAGCGCGATGCATCCCGTTGGGACGGTTCCCCGGGCGACCATGCCCCTCTACGCGGCGGGATTCGTGACTGCGTTTGGGGCCCACAGTATTGCTGCTGGAGCAGGGGCTCAGAGCGAAAACATCGGCCTGAGCCTTCTCAATCTGGGCGTTCTGTTGGCTGTATACGACCTGGCCGAGGTTTTTCTAAAGCCCGTATTCGGGGCGCTCAGTGACCGGATTGGGCCCAAGCCCGTCATTGTTGGCGGTTTGCTGGCATTTGCTGCTTTCTCCCTCATTGGTTTCTGGGCAGCGGACCCGGCCCTGTTGTTTCTGACCCGATTTGGTCAGGGCGCTGCGGCCTCGGCCTTCTCTCCGGCCTCATCGGCTACCGTGGCGCGCCTGGCTGGCGGTAAGAACACCGGCAGGTATTTTGGCCGCTATGGATCCTGGAAAAGCCTTGGATATGTGATCGGCCCGCTCCTTGGAGCCGGCCTGATCCACCTCGGGGGCTTTGCGCTGCTGTTTGCAACCTTGTCGGTTCTGGCGTTCGTTACCGCCGCTTGGGTGGCGTTGAGCTTGCCCCGGTTCGAGTCGGTTCATCGCACGAGATACACGGTCGCGGATTTGGCCCGGCAGATGGCCGATCGTGGGTTCCTGGTGCCGACCATGGTGTTGGCAGCCTCGACCGGCGCCTTGGGAGCGGCGATCGGTTTCCTGCCTGCCTTAGCGACCCGGCATGGGATGGATCCCATCGTGGGGACGGCTGCGGTAAGCGTGCTGGCCATCGCATCAGCGGTCACCCAGCCATGGGTCGGGAAGCAACGTGACTTGCAAAGGATCAGGGACGCGGCCGGGATGAAGGCGGGGCTGCTGCTTATCACGGCCGGTATCGGGGCCGTTGCCATCGGCCCTTCAAGCCCCACCGTCTTCATTGCGGCTCTTTTCGTCGGGGTTGGTGTCGGTATGGCCACCCCTTTGGCTTTTGCCCACTTGGCCGACGTCACGCCCCAGGAACGAATGGGAAGAACCATGGGCTCAGCCGAACTCGGCAGGGAGCTCGGCGACGCCGGAGGCCCGTTGATTGTTGGAGGCCTCGCCACCGTTGGCGGACTACCACTGGGGCTGGGTGCCTTGGCACTGCTCGTCGTTGCCGCCAGTCGGCCGCGCCTGAGTGATAGACCAGCTCAGTCACCCTGACCGGTGGGTTTCATGCCATAAGCGGTACTACAAAGATAGGTCATCCGCTATCAAGAACTATAGGCCCATATCCAAAATACTGGATATTGGCCTATAGTTCTTGATATGGAAAGTGCCTTGAACCCTTACTCGCCCGGTTCGGGCCGACGGCCTTTCGAGCTGGTCGGGCGCCAGAGCGAGATTGATGCGTTCGACCTGCTGTTGGCCAAGACCCGTCAGCGACGACCGGACCGGGGGATCGTCTTGCATGGGCTGCGCGGGGTGGGCAAGACGGTCCTGTTGAACGAGTTTCGACGTCAGGCCGAACATGCGGAGTTTATGGTGGTCTTCCTCGAGGGCCGGGATGCCGAGGGAGGTCCTGAAGCGGTAAGGGCCAAGCTCGCTCGAAACCTGCTGCAGGCGGGCCGGAAGCTCAACCGTCGTGGCGCCGGGGGAAGGCTTTTGGCGGCCCTTGGCAGCATCGCATCCTTTTCCGCGAAACTGGGCGTGACTGGGATCGATATCGGCGTGAACCTCAACCACGGCCGCGCTGACTCCGGATCGATCGAGGTGGACCTGGAGGAACTGATTGAGGACCTCTGCTTGGCGCTGGCGGAGAAGCGTTCGGGTCTTATCTTCATTATTGATGAAATGCAGGATCTGGATGATGGACTCATCGTCGCGCTTCTTAGTGCCCAGCATCTGGCTGGCCAGCGCGAATGGCCTTTCTATATTGCCGGGGCGGGGCTACCCAACCTCCCCTCGGTACTGAGTGAAGCGCGCTCCTACGCAGAGAGGATCTTCAATTACCGCAGCATTGGGGCGCTGTCGAGGGAGGCCGCCGAGGCGGCCCTGGTTGCCCCGGCCCAACGCTATGGTGCGTCGTTTGTACCCGAGGCCAGAGACCTCCTCCTGAGCGCATCGGGCGCCTACCCATACTTTCTGCAGGAATACGGATACGCGGCCTGGGAAACAGCCCCTGAGAAGACAGTGACTTTCGATGATGCCAAAATCGCGGTGGAAATCGGCCGCGCGCAGCTGGACCAAGGATTCTTCCCATCCCGATGGAAACGTGCATCGAAGGCAGAGAAGGACTTCCTACGCCTGATGGCCATCGATGGCGATGGCGGATCCGCCACGGCGGCTCTTGCCCAACGGGCGCAGAAGAAGCAAAGCTCCATGACTATGACGCGCGCAGCGTTGATCGACAAGGGCATCATCTATGCCCCTGCGCTGGGCGTTGTAGCGTTCACGGTGCCGGGGATGGCTGACTACGTCAAACGACTCCATGAATAAGTCAAGCGCTGGAAATCGTTGGCATGTGTCCCGCTGGCACCCGAGGCCTCCATCGTCCCAGTTGTGACCAAGAGGGGGCGTCTGTGAGCAGCGCCAAATCTGTGTTCATCGAGCACGCTTTGGGCACCCGGTATGGTCTGCTGACGGCCGGCCCGTCCCGAGGGCCGGCCGTCAGCAGAGTCCCAGGAGTTGGCAGAGCCCGCTGCCGGACGGTGAAGGGCTCGGCGATGGGGTCGCGGTTGCCGTCGGAGTTGTTGTAGGGGTAGCTGTCGGAGAGGGTGCCGGTGCAGCCTGTTGTTGGGCCGCGGCGGTGGTGGAGTACACCACGTCCACGAAGTAGTTGGTGGCGTTCCATGAGCTGGCTGGCATGACCCCGCCGGTGCCGTACCGGTACCGCCCGTTGTTTGGTCCGGAGGCTGTGAATACACCGCTCGTGTACGTCTGGTTGAAGAAGCCGGAGGTGGAGGAGTAGCGGCCGTTCGGTGCCCTGTAGGACACCACGTAGGTTTGACCTGTTACCAGGGCCACCGGCGTGGCCAAGGTAGCCGTCTGCCAGCCTGTGGCCGTTTCATTGGTGAATGTCACCTGGGCCAGGCGTGTGCCCGCCGAATTCCAGAGCGATCCCACATGGGTTCCAGTGTTGCCGGCTCCTTTGTAGAAGCGAATTGCTGTGACGTTCCCCGCTTGGGAAACGGTGAAGGCAGTCCCCAGCTCCACGGATAGGGTGTCGGATGCTGACGCCGTCTGGGGGGTCAGGGACCCGAAGATCGTGGACACCTGGACGCTGGCGGCAGCGGTGGTGAATTGCCAGTTCGTGGTGGGGAACGCCTGCCCTTGTTGGGAGACGACGTTGGACACATTGGCCGATATCACTGTGCTGTTGGGCAGTGCCGCCGCCGGGGTGAACGTCACGGTCCTGCTGTCCGCAGAGAGCGCAGCCGTGCCGGCAACGGATGCCCTGTTCGCAGTCAGTGTGAAGGACGAGCCGGTATTGATACCGGAGGAGAAGGTGATGGATGGCTTAACATCCGTCGGAATCCCCGTGGCACCCGGGGCGGGCACCTGTTCAGACACCGTCAGTGGCGGCGTTGCCGTCGCGAAGACCAGATCCACCAGATAGCTGGCGGTGGACGAAGCATTGGGGAAGTCGCTGTTGTAGGCGAATGCTCCCGAATCGGTGACAGTGCGCAGGGGACCGTTGGTGAAGCCCGGACCGAATCCGCCGGAGGTATAGGAGTACTTGCCGGTGGGAGCCTTGTACGCCGCCACATACTCCGTGTCGGCTTCGATGCTCACTGGCTGACTGAACGTTGCGGTCTGCCAGCCGGAACTGGATTCATTGGTGAAGGTGACCGTGGCCAACAGCTGTCCGGCGGCCGTGTAGAGCGAACCGGTGTGTGTTCCCGTGTTGCCGGCGGCCTTGTAGAAGCGCACCCCGGTGACCTGCCCCGCCGTGTCACTGGCAAACCGGACACCGAGGGACAAGGAGACCCCGTCATTGGCGTCGGGCGTTGTGGGTATCACTGTGTCCTGGTACAGGGTACACGGGCACACACCGGGCGTTCTTGGTGCAGGGACCGTAGTGAAGGACCATGTGGGGCTGGTGAGTTGTTGGCCGGAGACGGCGGTGGCGCTCACCGCGGCCGTGTAGGACGTACCCGCAGCCAGGGCTGTGGTTGGGGTGAACGTGACTTTGCGGGTTTGCGAGTCATAGCTGGACGAGCCAGCGATGACGGTCCCCGCGGAGTTTTTCAGGACCAGGTTCACGCTGTTGGCTGCTTCGGACAGGACCGCGCTGACGGCGGTGCCCAACGGGACGCTGGACGCACCTGGCAGCGGAGTCTGGGAGCTGAGCGTGAACGCTGCTGCCGGGATGGTGACGATGACGTCGACGAGGTAGCTGGCGGTGGAGCGTGAGCCGGGGAAGTCGCCGCTGTAGGTGTAGGCGCCGGCGTCCGGGGTGGTGCGCAGCGGACCGACGCTGAGCCCCGGACCAAACCCATTCGCCGTCGCGGAATAGGCGCCGGTGGGGGACTTGTAGGAGACGATGTATTCGGTGTTCGCTGCCATCTGGACCGGCTGGCTGAACATCGCCGTCTGCCACCCGGAGGTGGATTCGTTGGTGAAGGTCAGGGTGGCCAGTTGCTGTCCCGCGGCGGTGTAGAGGGACCCGGTGTGGGTACCGGTGTTTCCCGCTGACTTGTAGAAGCGCATGCCTGTCACCTGACCGGCGGAGACACTCGTGAACCGGACCCCAAGGGTCAGCGGCACGCCGTCCCGGATTTCGGCTATTCCCGGTGTCACTGAGTCGTCAAAGAGACTGCAAGGGCAGGCCCCGGGAACCGGCACGGTCGCCCCTGTCGTGAAGGACCATGTGCCGCCGGCGCTCACCTGCCCGCCGATCGCGTCGGTTCCGGCGAGAGTGGCGGTGTATTGGGTGCTGAACGCCAGGGCGTTCGACGGCGTGAATGTCGCCCGCCGCGTGGCGGCGTCGTACGCAGTGGTCCCTGCTACCGGACCCGAAGCGGACTGCAGGGTGACTTTGACGGTGGAGGCTGTGACGGGTTTGGAGAAGACCGCGCTGACCTTGGTATTGACCGAAATGCTTGAGGATGACGGGAAAGGTGATTGCCCGGAGACTGTCAGGGGCGAAGTGTCCACGGTGCTGAACAGCGCGTCGGCAAAGTAGTTGCCACCGTTGTAGCTGGCTGTGGGGAATCCCTGGGAGGTGCTGTAGACACCGGCGGGTTCGGCCCCGAACCCGCCGGCGATTTTCAGTGGTGCGTCGTTGGAACCGAAGCTTGCCCACTGGAAGTTCTGGATGGAGTACCGGCCGTTGGGAGCCCAATACGACACGGTGTACTTTTGGCCCGCCGAGACCGCAACCGCTTGGCTGAACAGGACGGTCTGCCAGCCGGACGCGGTCTCATTGGTGAAGGTGGCTGTCGCCAGACGTTCCCCGGTGGAGCTCCACAACGAGCCTGTGTGGGTTCCAGTGTTTGCGGTGCTCTTGTAGAAGCGGACACCGGTGACGAACCCGTCCACGGAGGGGGTGAAGCGCAGCCCCATTTCGTAGGCGCCGCTGTCCCCGGAGTCCTGTACGGAGGGAACGATTTGGCCAAAGACGCTGTAGGGGCCGCTCAGGGTCAGGTTGCGGGTGGTGACGGCGCCGATGTTGGCGCTGTCGTCAATCGCCCGGACCTGGATGGTGGCGGTGTCCAGCCCTTTCTGGATGTAGGTGTAGGTCCAGTTCTGTTTCCCTTGGGCCGGGTGCCACGTGGTTCCGCCGTCGGTGGAAACTTCGACGCCGGCCACGACGCCGCCGGTGTCAGCTGCGGTGCCGGTGACGGTCACGGACGTGCCGTGGGCCACGGTGGTGCCGTTGGCTGGGGAGGTGATGGCCGCGGTGGGTCCTGTGCGGTCGCTGCTGGGCGTGGCCGCGGCCAGCCCGGCGGCCAGCGTTGCGGGTTGGGCTCCCATATCGGCGAGGAGATTGATTTGGGCTTGGCGCATGCGCGTGTCAGCCGGGGCGCCCTCGCCGTCGTGGACGGCGTCCAGGCCCCAGGTCCATTGGACGCTGCCGGCGGAAAAGACCAGAGCCCCGCTGGCGGCCCGGTACAGGGTTACGTGGTGGGTGGTCGTTCCCGGGGCCACGGTGTTGCCGTAGTCTTGGAGGTATTGCGGGACGGCTCCGGTGGATGTTGAGAGCCGGATCAGGCCGGCAGGCCGGAAGCCATTGTCCAGGTCCTCGTCCGATTCGTACCCAACGGTGTGCGGCGCCAACGCTGCTGAGGATCCGGCAGCCAATGACGCAAGGGTCGTGTTGCGCCACAGGCGCGTCTTGCCTTCCTCGGCGGAAACGGTGACAGGAAGGTCGGAGAAGTTGGACTGGTACAAGGTGCCGGTGAGGGCGTTTTCGGGGAGTCCGCCGCCGTTGGCTTGGGATGCGAAGCGGGGGTCCCGCCAGGTGCCGGTCCATTGGGTGGTGGGGTCGATTTTTTCGTTCGCCCAAGTTTCTTTGTAGCAGGTCATGGTCCTGCCGGCCGTGCCGTCGACGGTGGATGCTTCGAAGCGGGTACGCCAGTACATCTCGTTGCCGGAGAGGAATTGCAGGTTCACTCCTGCATCCCGGGCGGCGGTGACATTGGCCCGTTGCGGGCCGGACCAGTATTCGTCGTGGCCCACGGAGAGGAACACTTTGTGGCTCAGCAGCTGTGAACCGCTGCGGTCGGCGTCCAGGCCGCTGATGTAGCTGACGTCGTAGCCGTTCTGCTCCAGGAAACGGACCATGGGGTATTCGTTGGAGAAGTAGAAGTCCCTGCCGCCGGGCCCGCCCCTGGTGGCCATGGGCCGGTTGTAGCTGACTTTGTACGCGCGGCCGTTCACGCCCTGGTACAGATCGGAACCGCCGTAGGAGTTGTAGGCCTGCCAGGTCTGGTCGGACGTTTGGAACAGCACCGCGGAGGTGTTGCCGTCCTTGCGGACGATGAAGGTGATATGGCTTTGCGCGCCGGTATCAGGGCGGGTCAACAGGGCGATGTAAACACCCGAGACGGCCGTTGCCGGGACCTGCCACGTGGCCGATACCGCCCACGTGGCGCAGTCATAAAGTCCTGTCGCCACGTCGTTGAGGCAGTTTGGCTGGTTCTGGCGAAAGGCAGACGGAACCACGTCGGCGATCTTGCGGGCGCCGTTGCCTCCGTACCAGCCCGTCCGGTAGATGGCGATGGTGTAACTGGGTGCGTTGGTGTCGATCTTGAACCGGATGGGCTGCCCGGCGTTGACGCTGATGTCCGTCGAAAAGCCCTGGATGCTGTCATCTCCGGGGCCGCTGATGTCCCACTCCGACGGAGGGCTGCCGGGTTTGGAATTCTCGCAGACCACGGGGTTCACGACCGGGTCACACGGTCCTGCCGCGTGCGCTGCGGGGGCCATGAAAGGCAGTAACGCGGCCACCATGACTATCACCAAGGGCATCAACAACCTGCCGGCGAATGGCTGCCGTCGTTCGACTCGAAGACCGGGCATCGGATACTCCTGGGGTGGTGCGCCAATAGCGAATGCGGTTCCGCGCTTGACGCCCGGTCCCGGTTTGCCGCTCCCCAGCCAGGCCAAAACAAGATCTTCAGTTATCGATCAACGCAGCGGGCGGCCCCACGTCCAGGGGTGGTCATTCCGGAACAACGGGACCGGATCCAACCCGGGACCGCGCGACGCTCCGACCAAAGGGTGGATCACCGGACTGACTTCACCTTGGTAACCCTTGGGACGGAGTGTAGGCCTGCTTGCCTCCTCACGGCAAGACCCTCCGCATGGAGCGGTTGGGCCGTCGCCGCGTTCCGGAACGTGGGACACTCTGTGATTCGTTGGCAACGACGACGGGGCCATGCGCTGAACGCATCCCGGTATTCTTAAGCAAGAACCAGCCCCGTTGAAGGCTCCAGCCCCGGAAGGAGGAACACCATGACCATTGCTCTTGGGCGGCGTTCGCGGATGTTCCTGCGGCGGGCCGGGATCCTTGCCGGCACGCTGATCCTCATTGCCGGGGTCTTCGGCATGCACATACTCTCCAGCTCCCATGACGTGCACGCTGCCTACGCTTCGCCGGTAGCTGCGACGCAGCTCGACGGGTACGTGCCCGCCTTGGACGAACGGGTCCCCAGGCAGCCGTCGGGAGTTGCAACTGATCCGTCGGCTCCCATCTCCGACGGGCCCTCTGCCTGCCTGGACCCGATTACGTGCCCGGCCATGTCCACCACGGCGCAAGAGTGCACCCCCGCTCCGGCTAACACCGCCTTCGAGGCCCCTGGCCCCGGGGAAGCATTGCGGGCCGCCCGCATTGACACCGCCGCCAGGCCCCTCACCTGCCGGACATCTTCACCGGCAAGCCCGTCTCCGGGCGCACTGGGCATCAGCCGGACGTAGAGCGGCACTGCCGCGCGGGGGGAACCTCCTCTTGCGCCAAGCATTGCATCCCGACGCGTCGCCTCGTGGCCACCGCGTGCCCAACACCGGCGACGTCTCCACCTACGCCTATGCGTCTCTTGAAGGACCCCAATTCCATGAAAAAGCTTATGCACCTTTCCGCAGCTGAAACCGCGAAGACGACGCTGCCCACGCATCTTCAAGCGTCAGGAAAGCCCCACCAGCCCACCAAGGAGCCCCAAGCCGTTGCCTCCCAGCCGGGCCCGGTCAGCAAAACCGGGGACCCGGCACCCGGCACCCGATTGGATTTGCTCCGGGCCCTCCCATCCTTCGGGTTCGAAATGGTCGGCGATGAACCCCGAACCGATACGCCAGAGAGCTAAGTGCCGTGCGGAAGAGTCCTGACCTGAAGGTCAACGCCGGCAGCAACACCGGACAGCCCGAGACCGTGACAGGTGCCGGAACTCTCCGGGGGCCCTTGACCAGCACCGTTGCCGAAGACCTGGTGGCGGCGGTCCTTGGCCTCGTGATCGTCACGGCCGTCTATTTCGATGGTCGTGCCCACATTTTGGGCCTGCCGGATTCCTTCTTCACGCCATGGCACGCATTCCTCTATGGAGGACTGCTGCTGCTGTTGGCGCCGGGCTGTTTCTGGCAGGTGGCGTCGGGGACATGGTTTGGCACCAGATATTTGGTGTGGAATCGGGAATCGACGCGCTGCTGAGTCCCACTCATCTCTTGCTGTTTGCCGGGGCCTCTCTTCTGCTTTCAGGCCCCGTCCGTTCGTTCGGACTTCGGGCTGGCCGGAGGCCGCCCGCGAACCTCCTGCCGCCGACGTTGGGCGTTGTGGGCATCGCCGGGATCGCCGCGTTCGCCCTGAGCTTTCTTTCTGGGTTCATTACCGACTACGCCACCATTGCCGTCAGCCACGTGCCTGAAGGCACGGACGAGCACAACGTTGCAGAAGCCCTGGCCTCGGCTGGAGTGGCAAGTTATTTGCTTACCTCGCTCGTTATGGTTGTCCCTTTGGTGTTTCTTGTTCGTTCCCGGGCGGTGGTGCCGGGGACGGTGACAGGTGTTGTTGGCTTCCTGGCCCTGATGGCCACGGTTCTGGTCGATTTCCGCACCTTGGGCACCGTTTACGCGGCGGTGGCAGCGGCGGCAGCGGTCGATGTGTTGCTTCTCGTCCTGCGTCGTTTCCACCTTCCGATGCGCGGGCAGGAGCTCGTCGTCGCCTCGGCGTTGCCATTGCTGGTCTGGCCGGGTCAGCTTCTGGCAACGAACGCTGTCAAAGGTGTCCAGTGGTCAACGGAAATGGTGACAGGGGTGGCGATCCTCGCCGCACTGATTTCGTTCGGCACCGTTTTCGTGCTTGGCGCCCCCGCACAAGCGGGCCATCGGAGGAACCCCATGTGAATGCCCAGAGAACCCTCGCACGTGAGCGGCAGGGCTGGCTGGCACGGCACCGGCTGATCACCAACCCGGGCTGGTGCAACTGAATCCGGAGCCGCTTCGTTGAACAGGCTGCGGACCGTCCTGCCGGACACAGCCGGTACCCTTAAGCAGACACAAAAAATCCGAGATGATGCCAACCCTGACGGAAGGAGGAACACCATGGTCACAGCTCTGACGCGCAACACCACGGCGTTCCTGTGCAGGGTCGGCATGGTTGCGGGGATGCTGGCGATCATCGCCGGAATTTTTGGCATGCATATCCTCTCCGGTTCCCATGACATGCCCATGGCTGCCGGCGGATCCCAGGCAGGGACACTGCACGGCGCTCATGTGATGAGCGGACCCGTGGACGGACAAAAGGTCGGGGAAGAATCAAGTTCCCCCGTGCCGGGAGCCTCTTCCTGCCTGGACCCGGCCCCGTGTCCGATCATGGCGGCCATGGACCAGGAGTGCGTCCCTGCCCCCTGCAACACGTCCTTCGACGCACCGGTGCCCGGTTCGGTGACCTTGGCGTACCGGACGGAAACAGCCCCGGACCAGACGGCGGGGCAGTTGTATCGTTCTTCGAGTCCTTCACCGGGAGACCTGGGAATCAGCCGGACATAGGAGGGACTGTCCTGCGGCCATCACCGCGCCAGCCCTTACATGAATGCATCGTTGTGGCCCCATGCGGGGCACTGCGGCGGTGCCCTTTCTGACGGTGCCCCGTGCACTCCTATGTCTATTGAAGGATCCTGATTCCCATGAAGAAGTTTGTGACCATTTCCGCAGCCACCATCGCCGCAGGCCTGGTTCTTGCCGGCTGTTCCGCTGGCGGCGGGAGCATGCCCGGCATGAACCACGGCAGCTCCGGCATGTCCTCGAGTTCCGCTGCCTTGGTCGGTGACCACAGCGGCGATGACACCATGTTTGCCCAGTCCATGATCGTTCACCACACCCAGGCGGTGGAGATGAGTGACATGATTCTCGTCAAGCAGAACATCCCCGCTTCCGTGACGGCCCTGGCGGAGAAGATCAAGGCAGCCCAGGCCCCGGAGATCGAAAAGATGACGACCTGGCTTCAGAATTGGAACGAGTCCGCGACCATGGCCGCGGGACATACGATGAGCGGCATGATGGGCGCCGAGGACATGGCCAAGCTCGAACAGGCCCAGGGTGTTGACGCCGCGAAGTTGTTTCTGACGCAGATGATCGCCCACCATCAGGGTGCCGTGGCGATGTCCAAAACCGAAGCCGCCGCAGGCAAGAACCCTGATGCTGTCGCCCTGGCCCAGAGCATCGTGACCTCCCAGGAAACTGAAATCCAGGAAATGAAGGACCTGCTGGCCGGTCTCTAACGGCTCGTCGGAGCCACACGCGCTCACAGCAGCGCCGGGCACCACCTTTCTTTCCCTTACCTCTTCTCCTGGAGTCCCCCATGCCTACTCTGACCTTCATCCAATCCCGTGCCCTGACCTTCACCACGGCCGCGATCGTCCTCACACTGGGCATCTCAGCATGCTCATCGACCGCCTCTTCGGGTCCGTCCCCTACGGTTTCCCTGTCTACAGGACCAGGAACAGGGCTGCCCAGCGCCCACGTCCACGGCCTCAGCGTCAACTCCGAAACCGGTCAAGTGCTGCTGGCAACACACGAGGGCCTGTTCGACGTCTCCAAGAACCAATCCGTCAAGATCGGGCCCACCAACGACCTTATGGGGTTCACTGCGGCCATGGATGAGGGCGTGTTCTACGCGTCCGGTCACCCTGGCCCGGGATCGGATCTACCCAATCCCCTTGGGCTTATCCGGACCACGGACGGCGGCAAATCGTGGGAAAAGCTCTCCCGGCAGGGCGAGTCCGACTTCCATGCCCTGGCAACAACCAAATCCGGAATCGTCGCCTATGACGGAACCCTGCAAACCAGCACTGACGGTAAGAGCTGGAAGACAGCCACTGCCGGTTTCGCCCCAGCCGCCCTGGCAGGTAACCCCTACAGCGATACTGTGCTGGCAACCACCCCGGAGGGCCTTCAACGCTCGACCGACGCCGGCAACACCTGGGCTGTGGACCCCGCCGCGCCGATCATCCAGTTCGCCACCTTCGCCGGGGCCACCGAAGCAGTAGGCGTCACACCGGACGGGACCGTGTACATCTCCGCAGATGCGGGCGCGATGTGGAAAAAGACCGGGAAGATCGACGGAGAGGTCCAAGCCATCGCCGCTTCAGAGGGAGCCGAGGGCAGCCCTTGGATCTGGGCGGCGACCACCACCGGGCTGACCGTGTCCACTGACGGCGGAACCACATTCCGCCCCGCCGACGCGGACTGAATCGTGGACATTGGCGGCCTCTTCGCCTCCACCGTGACCTCCGGTGCACTGCTCATCGCCATTCCGATGGCGATGGCCGCCGGGCTGGTTTCCTTCCTTTCCCCGTGCATCCTGCCCCTGGTCCCGGGATATCTCGGGTATGTATCCGGGCTCACCAACCCCGGTCAGCCACGTAACCGGCGCAGGGTCCTGGCCGGGGTCGGGCTGTTCGTGCTGGGCTTCGCTGCGGTGTTCACTCTCTACGGGGCGGCGTTCGGGGCCATCGGTTCATGGTTGCTGCGTTGGCAGGACCAACTGATGCGCGGACTCGGTGTTGTCGTGATCATCATGGGGGCGGCTTTGCTTGGGCTGGTGCCGTGGCTCCAGCAAACCCGCAAAATCAACCTCGCACGCCGGACCGGGCTGGGCGGCGCACCCCTGCTGGGCATCGTGTTCGGACTCGGATGGACTCCGTGTATGGGTCCGACTTTGAGTGCGGTGCTGTCCTTGAGCGTCACGACCGGCAGCGCCGGACGCGGTGCCCTCCTGGCCTTCGCTTACTGCCTCGGGCTGGGTATTCCCTTCGCGTTGGCCGCGCTGGGCCTGGGCTGGGTCAGTTCCGGCCTGGCACTGATACGCCGGCACATCCGGGTCGTGAACATCGCCGGAGCATCCATGCTCATCGTTCTTGGCGTACTCATGGTCACCGGCGTTTGGGTGCAGTGGATCTACCAGCTGCAAAACCTCTCCGGAACTTTCCTCACCCCCATCTGATAGCTGCAGAGCTTTGCTCCGCAGACCAAAGGACATTCCCATGTACCCCACTCTGAACCGACGACATTTCCTGACATTGTCCGTTGCCGGTGCCGCCGCAGCAGCCCTGGCCGCCTGTACCCCACCCGACTCCGCAGCAACGGGATCGGAACGCATCATGCCCACCGACCCCGCGGTCGCCGACACTGAATCCAGACGCCCTGTCTCGGGCAGCACCGTAAACCAGGCCTTGGCCGCCGCTTCACTCACCGCGTCGGTGGCCGGCAAAACACTCAGGACGTGGGGCTTCAACGCCGGTCTGGCCGGGCCCACTATCCGCGCCCGGGCCGGGGACCGGCTCCGCGTGGATCTTGCCAACGACCTGCCCGAGGAAACCTCCATCCACTGGCACGGCCTGGCCCTGCGCAACGACCAGGACGGAGTCCAACACATCACCCAAGCGCCGGTGGCTGCGGGGAAGAGCTTCAGTTACGACTTCCGGCTGTCCCACCCTGGCACTTACTGGTACCACTCCCATGTGGAACTCCAGCGCGAACGGGCCCTGTACGGGGCCTTGATCGTTGAAGACCCGGATGAACCGCTCATCTACGACAAGGACTGGGTGGTGATCCTTGATGACTGGATGGATGGCATCACCGGGACTCCCGAAGACGTACTGGCCGAACTGTCCCAGGGCATGTCCATGGGCGGCATGGATCACGGCTCGATGGGTTCCTCCCCGGGACCCTCGGGTAGCTCCATGGGGATGAAACATATGCTCATGGGCTCACGCAGCGATTTTCTGGGAGGCGACGCCGGTGATGTCAGCTACCCGTTCCACCTGTTCAACGCCAAGGCCCCCGACGACGCTGAAGTCTTTGCGGCCGCCGCTGGGGAAGTGGTCCGGTTACGGATCATCAACGCCGCCGGGGACACCGCTTACAGGGTCGGTATCCCCGAACAAAAGATCACCCTCACCCACACCGACGGGTTCCCGGTCCAGCATCAGGACGTGGACGCCGTCGTGCTGGGCATGGGTGAACGCATCGATGCGCTGATCACTGTCGGGGAAGGATTCACCCCCGTCCTGGCCCTGCCCGAAGGCAAATCCGGCAAAGCCCTCGGATTCATCGGCACCGGCACAGGCAAAAAGCCTCTGCCGGCAGTCCTTCCGGACAGCCTGGACGGAACCGTCCTTGACGGCGGACAACTCAAAGCAGATCCCGCCGCCGCCCTGGAAGCAAAAACCCCGGACCGCGCCCACGAGGTCAAACTCACCGGCGGGATGGACAAATACGACTGGGGGATCAACGGGAACCGCTTCGACATGAGCAAACCGTTCGAGCATGCCTTCGACGTCCAGGCAGGGGAACGGGTCCAGGTGGCTTTCGTCAACGACACCGACATGTGGCACCCGATGCACCTGCACGGACACACGTTTCAGGTCGGCGCCGACGGGGCCCGGAAAGACACGGTGATCGTCCGCCCGAAACAGACCGTGACGGTGTTCTTCGACGCCGACAACCCGGGCCAGTGGCTGGTCCACTGCCACAACGCCTTCCACGCCGAGCAGGGCATGATGGCCCTCTTCTCCTACGTGAAATGAGCGGCGCCGTGAGAACCCTCGCCAGCACTGATTTCTTCATCCCTTCACCCACCGTCAGCGCTTTTCAAGTCGGGCCGCTGACCATCCGGTTCTATGCCGTGTGCATCCTGGCCGGGATCATCGTCGGCGTCTGGCTGACCGCTCGACGACTACGCGCCCGGGGAGGCACCACAGCCCAGGCCCTGGACGTGGTGATGTGGGCCGTCCCGTTCGGGATCATCGGAGGCCGGCTGTACCACGTGATCACGGACAACCAGTTGTACTTCGGCCCCGGCAAGGACCCGTGGGGTGCGCTGCGCATCTGGGAAGGCGGCTTGGGGATCTGGGGGGCCGTCGCTCTCGGCCTGGTAGGTGCCCTGATCGGTGCCCGGCGGGCAGGGATCACCCTGGCGGTCTTCGCTGACGCTGCAGCCCCTGGCCTGCTGATCGCCCAAGGTTTGGGCCGGTGGGGCAACTGGTTCAACAATGAACTCTACGGCGGGCCCACGGACCTGCCGTGGAAACTGCAGGTCCATGCCATGAACCAAGCCACCGGCCAAGCGGTGACCACAGCTGATGGCACCCCCGAAGTACTGGGCTATTTCCAGCCCACGTTCCTCTATGAATCGCTGTGGTGCCTTGCCGCCGCGTCACTGCTGATGTTTCTGGACCGCAAGTACCATCTCGGTGCCGGAGCGGTCTTCGCCGCCTACATCGTCCTGTACACCTGAGGTGTGTCAAGGATGTGAGACAGCCGGGTAGTTTCTTTTCGGTCAGGCAGCAGCGGGCAGGGGCTGGCTGTTGGTTGTGAAGTTGGCCATTGCCGTCGCTGGCGGGAGACCCTTGTTGTTGGTGTGAGGCCTCCAGCGGTTGTAGAACACTTCGATATAGCGCATCGTGGCCCGTCTGGCGTCTTGGCGGGTCTCGAAGCTGTGGTGATGGTAGAACTCGTTTTTCAGCGATGAGAACAGCGATTCGGCTACGGCATTGTCCCAACACACCCCGGTAGCGCCCATCGATTGGCGTATCTTGTTTCCGGCGCACCAGGCGCCCATTTCGCGGGACGTGTACTGCGTGCCGCGATCGCTGTGAAAGATGGCGTTCGGGGTCAGGTGGCCGCGGTCTCTGGCCATCCTCAGGGCCCCGGTAACCAACGAGGCGCGCATGTGGTCCGCCATGGCCCAACCGACGACCATCCTGGTGCACAGGTCAATGACGGTGGCCAGATACAGCCAGCCCTCACCGGTCCGCAAGTAGGTAATATCGCCCACCAAACGGGTGCCCGGGGCATCTGCCGTGAAGTCCCGGCCGATGAGGTCCGCGAAGACCTTGTCCGGATCCGAGGCTATGGTGGTGCGCTTGAAGGCGCGCATCCGCTTTGCCGCCCATCCGTTCTCAGCCATGATCCCCGCCACGGTGCCCACCGACACCTCGATGCCGGCGGCAACAAGTTTGGTATGCACCATGCGGTGACCGAAGATCCCGTCAGAGGAATCGAAGACGGTCCTCACCTGGTCCGTCAGGTCCCGGTGACGGGCCGCGGTCGGTGTCTCCTCAGCGTCCCGCCACCGGTAGTACGAGGCCCGTGGAAGCCCCAACTGCCGGCACATCCATGCCACTGGAAAGTCGGCGTTCTCCTCCTGAACAACGCGGTAGAGATCTTCTACCGCTGTTCTTTGGCGAAGAACGCCGAAACTTTTTTCAGGAAATCATTCTCCCGCTCGAGCTCCCGCAGCCGGGCCTCCATGGCTTTGAATTTCACCGGATCTACCGGGTCATCGGGCTTGCCACCGCTTTCCTGATCAGCCTCACGGGCCAACCGAATCCACCGCTTCAGAGCAGTCAACGAGATCCCGAGATCAGCAGCAACGGCAGGCAACGGACGCCCCGAAGACGCCGCCAAAGCGACGGCATCGGCCTTGAACTCATCGGAATAGGTAGGTCGAGCAGACATGAGCACAATCCTTTCAAACTGTGTCTCACATCAGTAGTACACCTCAACCAGCGGCCGGTTCGTGTTCGAACTGATGCGCGCTGACCCTGCCAACACCATTCTGGGCCTGCGCGTGAACACTTGGGTTTCCGGGCTGCTTCTTGTCGCTGGGATCCTCTTGTTCCTGATCCTGCGCCCTGGACCACGATCCTTCGTGCTGGCCGCCGGCCAGACCCCACCCACCTCACGCGCCCTTCCACATACAGGAGAACCCTCATGAGCAACGCCAGTAAACGCCGCGCCGACCACGAAGCCGTACTCGCTGGAATCCGTGCACAGCAAAAAGCCAAGCAGCGCAAATGGAACATTCTGGTCTACGGCGGGTTCGGTCTTCTCCTGGCGGCCATCATCACCGCCGTCGCGTTGGTAGTCTCGGGCGCGGTCCAGGAAAAGAACGCCGCCATGGAGGCCGCCAAGAAACCAATTGACGGCGCCCAGACCTACCCGGGGCTCTCCCGCAACCACGTCCAAACACCTGTCTCCTACCCTCAGGAACCTGGTGTCGGCGGCGACCACGCGCCCGTCTGGGTCAACTGCGGCATCTACACCGAACCTGTCACCAAAGAACGGGCCGTTCACTCCCTGGAACACGGCGCCGTATGGCTGAGCTACAAGCCCGGTCTGCCTGAGGATGAGATCACCAAACTGGCCGCCCTCGCCAAGGCAAACCGCTACGTTCTGCTCAGCCCCGACGCGAACCAAAACGAACCGGTCACCGCGACGGCCTGGGGTACTCAACTGGGTGTGACGGAAGCATCCGATCCCCGGATCCCGACGTTCATCAGCGCCTACGCCCAATCCCCAAAGGCCCCCGAACCCGGAGCCGCGTGCACCGGCGGAAGCAACGGCTGAAACCACTGAAGGGCAATCCCCATGAACACAAAACCCAACAACAATGACGACCCCGAAGCACGGCACCGCAGGCACCGCCGGCTGGTGCGCATCGGACAGGTAATCATGGCCGCCGGGGCCGTGGTCGGGATCTGGCATTGGATCCTGCACCTGGCGCCAGCCGGTCAGGGCCCGAGCGTGGCCCTGGACCTTTACGCCGGTTACCCCACAGCGGGTCTGCTGTTCCTGGCCGGGGCGCTCCTGGCCGGGCGGACCGAAGCAAAGCGCTGACCATGCCTCCCTGGGACGCCGTCGTGTCATCCTGGACGTTGAATGTGCCGGCAGCGGCCATCACCGCCACAGCAGCCGTCCTTTACGGCCAAGGCATCCGGGCAGCCACGCGCCGGGGGGTGCACTGGCCGTGGTGGCGGGCAGCGACCTTCTATTTCCTGGGCTTGGGCAGCTTCGCCGTGCTCAGCTTCGGGTTCACGGGCGTGTACAGCCACGATCTTCGCTGGGCCTTCACACTGAGAATCACGTCGTATCTGTTCATCGTCCCGTTGCTCATCGCAGCAGGCCAGCCCCTGACACTGGCCAGGGCAGCTTTGGGAAAGCAGGGTCAGGAACGGCTCGCCCGCGTTCTGGGCAGCCGGGTGGCCAGGGCACTGAGCAACACGGTCGTCGCGGCCCTACTGGGCCTTGCCATGTTCACCCTCTTGTTGACCCCACTGTTCTACCCGATGAGGACGGACCCGTGGTGGGATGCAGCACTGACGGTCCTCGTCCCCGCAGCGGGTTTACTGATGGCCGTACCGATCATTGAAGATGGCTCCACGAAGGACGTCACATCCCTGATCGTGGTGGAATTCATCTACGTCTTCATTGAATTGGTCGCCGACGCCGTGCCGGGGGTGCTGATGCGCATCAGTCCTCAGATCCTGGACGGTGCGACATTGCCCCTTACCGGCCACCCATCCTGGCTCCCGGACCCGCTCCGGGACCAACAACTCGCCGGGGACCTGCTGTGGTTCCTCGCTGAGGTCGTGGACCTGCCACTGATCATCCTCATGTTTGTCAGGTTCTCCCGCAGCGACCGTAGGGAGGCCCGCTCCTTTGATGAGCTCAGCGACGACGAGCTGGACGTACTGAACCGGAAGCATCTTCAAGGCCCCCGCGGCCCGGGAACCCACGATGCGTGAGCACCTGCGCAGCAGAGGTCCGTCTCAGATGAAGCTGGCAGGATCCACTGTCTTGTCATCGACCATGACCTCGAAGTGTAGGTGGCAGCCGGTTGAGTTACCCGTCGTTCCCACACCGGCGATCTGGGCGCCCGATGTAACGGCCTGTCCCATGGCAACACCGATGCTGGCCAAGTGGTTGTATGTGGTTTTCAAACCATTGCCGTGGTCGATGACGATTCTGTTTCCGCCTCCGTATTGGCTCCAACCGGCTTCCATGACGGTTCCGGCGCCAGCTGCGAACACGGGTGTGCTGCAGGCCCCCGTCAGGTCAATCCCCGTATGCCATTCCCCGGTCGATCCGGTGAGGGGGTTGACCCTGAGGCCGAACGGTGAGCTGACGTTGATTGAAGCCATGGGTGCCTTCAACGCTGTTGATGTCTCCGCTGGAACGGAAGGGACCTGTACTGCTGCTTTGGTCTTCTGGGGTGCGGCAGCTGCCACAGGCGGCGCCACAATGGCTGGCGGTGCGGCCTTTGATCCCACAGCCGGCCGGTCAAAGGTGAGGGAAGCGCCGGCTTCGGCATTGATCACCGGCTGCGCGGAGACGGCAGCTGGTGCTGCGGGTGAAAGGGCCTGGTCGGTTCCGACGCGCCCGGGATCAGCCTGGGCGGCTGATAGGACACTCATGGCGATCAGGCCGGTGACAGCGGCGGCAGCACCGAACCGATGGCCGCGGTCCTGCAGAGGGGACGGAAGAAACACCGTTTCACGGCGGCGCTTGACGGGTGCTGAACTGGGCGTGGCGCGGCGACGGCCGTGCCGGGGCTGGGAAGGCAAGGTGGGGGTCCTCTCGGCGCCGACGAAGTTAGCTGTCGGATTCGGACGAGTGGACTGTCCGGCCAGCCCCGCTCCCGGATGGGTAGTTGCAGGGCCGGCTTCACCCCAAGGTGCTCATGCACCGTTGTTGGGTCCTCCGCCCCCGTCTGGAACTGGATGCTCATTGGGCCGCCGACGGGGTTTGGCGAGACGGCCAACCCATACCCCGGACGGGTATGGACGAAACCAGCCTAACCAAAACACCAAGAAGTTACAATTTCGTTATCTAAGGATCGCAATGTCTAAGTTCGTAGGACGACTACTTTCAGCCGGCGGTGCCGGTACACAGAAGCCGGGTATCACGCGTCGGCGTTTCATCACCGCGTCGTCTTTGACCGGGCTGGGAGCGCTGGTTCTCACAGGATGTGGAGCCAGGGACACCCTTTCTGAACAGGCCAAGGCGGGCGACAACAAAAACTACATCGCAGGGGACGGGTCTGTCACCGAATATGTGGATGCCGAGCGGAAGGCCCCCGTGGTCCTGAAAGGCAAGCTCTACGACGGCACGGCAATCACCTCCAGTGATTGGCAGGGCAAAATCATCGTGCTGAACTTCTGGTATGCCGCCTGCGCCCCCTGCCGGCTCGAAGCCCCGAGGCTCGAAGCCATCGCGGAACAGTTCAAAGGCCAAGGTGTCCAGTTCTATGGTGTCAACGTCCGCGATGAAGAACCGGCAGCGGCCGCCTTTGAACGGACCTTTGGTGTCACCTACCCCAGCATGCAGGACAAAGACGGGGGCATCCTCCTGGCCATGACCCAATACGTCCCCCCGCAGGCAGTTCCTTCCACTCTCGTGATTGACAAGAAAGGACGAGTCGCGGCACGCATCCTGGGACTGGCGGACCAAAGCATCCTCAAATCCCTTGTCGCCGCGGCGGTGGCCGAGACATAGCGTCTCGCCGAGCACAATCGCATCCCCAACCTAAGAAAACACCACCGGATCGAGCCCGCCCCATGACAAGAAAACAACAGCCGCAGCGGACCCCGCACCTGCCCTCGCATCCGCTTGCAGACACTGCCAGGAAGACAAGGGTCTTCGTCTGGGTCTTGCTGTCCGTCCTCATCGGCCTTGGTCTGGTCTGGTACAGCGTCTTTACGCTCAATAAGCCAGCGACGACGTCGGCCCAACCCACTGCCGTCGCCCAACTGGTTCGGGAAGATAGCCACCGCACCACCTCACCGACCACAGAGAAAGCCCAACTGGTCCAGTTCGTGGACTTTGAATGCGACCCCTGCCGCGCCGCTCAGCCGCTTATCGAGGAACTGAAGAATGAATACGGGGACCGAATCACCTTCGTGCAGCGATACTTCCCGGTTCCCGCGCATCGTAACTCAGCCGCTGCGGCCCTCGCTGCCGAAGCCGCAGCCCAGCAGGGGAAATATCAGCAGATGACTATCAAACTGTTCGAAACCGGGACTCAATGGGGCAACAAACAAGACTCACAAGCCCAGCTGTTCCGTTCGTTCGCCCAGGACCTGGGCCTGGACCTGAGAACCTATGACGACACCGTGACAGCTGACAAGACCAAGGAACGGATCAAGGAAGATATCGCAGACGGTACCTCCTTTGGCGTCACCGACACTCCAGCCTTTTTCCTCAACGGGCAAATGATCCCCTTCAACACAGAGGAACAATTCCGCGGGCTCGTAGCGGCCGCCGCGAACTAGACCCGCCCAGCCAGGCGGGCAGCCGCCACACCATCACCACTATTGGAGCAAATGTGCACAACACATCCCGCAAGAGGTCCGTCGTAGCCCTATGGGGTCTCGTCCTCGCCGCTGCGGCGAGCTTCTCGACTGTGGCCGCGGTCCCGGCCCGCGCCGATCCTCCGCAGGTCACCGCGACGGTACAGCAGACAACTGCCGGACCTGCAGCTCCGAAGGACACGGTTCTTCAGGGTCGGCGGTCACTCAACGACAAAGTCAGCTTGAACTTCGGGCTCACGCCATCGGATGACCGGCGGCAGGAGGTCTTCGGCGAGGAAGCCCCACCCGAAACGGCGGCTACACCCTCTTCTCAGCCAAGCAACTCAACACAGCCGTCCGCGCCGGAGAGCATCGGTCCAAATGATGCCAATGCTCCGCTCGTCGCAGGGATCGTGGCCGTTATCCTGGCCATGGCCGCTGTTGGATTCTTCCTCTCTCAAAGAAACCGGCGAGATCAGCCCTAAAATTCGGGGCTTGCGGCAGCCAAGGCGATGCAGAGCAGTCGCCGTTCCGGCTCCCCGCAACGGCATGAACCAGGGCACGGTTTTCATCCGTTTCAGCATGCCAGCACCGCCGCTGTACCGGGATGGTTTGAGAGCGGCGGTGCCGGTGCTTGTTGGGTCAACGGACCTGGGACGGGTTCAGTTTCACCCGCCGGAGCAGTTGGGCGTTCAGGGTGACGACGATTGTAGAGACTGACATCAGCACCGCGCCCGCGGCCGGGGAGAGCACGATCCCGGCGAAGGCCAGTACGCCCGCAGCCAGCGGGACGGCGATGACGTTGTATCCGGTGGCCCACACCAGGTTCTGCCACATTTTCGCGTAGCTTGCCCTGGACAGGTCTACCATGGACAGCACCGCCCGCGGGTCGTTGCCGGCCAGGATGACCCCTGCTGATTCCATGGCCACGTCGGTGCCGGCTCCGATGGCGATGCCGACCTCGGCGCGTGCCAGCGCGGGGGAGTCGTTGACCCCGTCACCGACCATGGCAACCTTCAGGCCCCGGGCCTGCAGTTCGGCGACTTTCTTGTCCTTGTCCGCTGGAAGGACTTCAGCGAAGACCTCATCGATGTTCAGCTCCGCTCCCACCGCGGTGGCTACCTGGGTGGCGTCTCCGGTGATCATGGCGACCTTGACGCCCCTGCTTTGCAAGGCCGCCACAGCCTGGCGGGACTCGGGTCGGATGGCGTCTTCGAGGCTGACGGCGCCCAGGATGCGGTCACCGTCGATGACATGGAGCACGGCGGCGCCGCGTCCCATCCACTCCCGGGTTGCGGCGGCCAGGGATTCGGGTTCGGTGAGCCTGAGTTCGCGCAGCAGTGCCGGACCGCCGACCTGGACGGTGCGGCCGTCGATCGTGGCGCGCACTCCCCGCCCTGTCATGGAGGTGAAACCGGTGGCGTTCGGCAGCTGCAGGCCCTTGTGGTGGGCTGCGCGGACGATGGCCCGGGCCACGGGGTGTTCGCTGTCGGATTCGACGGCTGCGGCCAGGGCCAGCAGCTCATCGGTGCCGTCACCGTCGGAGGTGGCCGTGCTGCTGACTTCAGGTTCTCCTTTGGTCAAGGTGCCGGTCTTGTCGAAGAGCACGACGTCGATGGTGCGCATCCGTTCCAGTGCGATCCGGTCCTTGATCAGCACTCCGGCCCGGGCGGCTTGCTCAGTGGAGATCGCTATCACCAGCGGAATGGCCAGGCCCAGCGCGTGAGGGCAGGCGATGACCAAGACCGTGACCGTGCGGGTCACGGCTTCGGGCAGGCTACCCAGCAAGGTCCATGCGATGAAGGTGATGACACCGGCGATGGTGGCGAAGTAGAAAAGGAACGCAGCGGCCCGGTCCGCGAGGGCCTGGGCCTTCGAGGACGAGGCCTGGGCTTCGGCCACCAGACGTTGAATTCCCGCCAGGGCGGTGTCATCCCCGACCGCTGTCACGGTTACCCGGACGGTGTTGTCAGTGGCCACAGTTCCTGCCACGACAGGATCCCCGACGCTTCTGGGCACCGTCTTGGATTCGCCGGTGATCATGGATTCATCAAACTCGGCCTGCCCCTCCGCGATGGTCCCGTCAGCGGGCATCCGCGCCCCGGACCGGACCAGGACCTTATCCCCGGTCCGGAGATCGGAGACTGAGACGGTTTCCACTCCGGTGTCGGTGATGCGTTCTGCTTCGTCCGGCAACAACGCGGCCAGGGCGTCCAACGCGCCTTGGGCTGAGCCGAGGGCCCGCATTTCGATCCAGTGACCCAGCAGCATGATGGCTACCAGCAGTGCCAGTTCCCACCAGAAGTCCAGATCGAAGTTCCCGATCCGCAGGCTGGTCGCCCAGGAAGCCGCGAAGGCGACTGAGATGGCCATGCTTATCAGCAGCATCATGCCCGGTTGCCGGGACTTGAGTTCATTCAGCCCGCCTTTGAGGAAGGGCATGCCTCCGTAGAGGAAGATCACCGTTCCAAGGACGGGTGGTATCCAGGCCGAGCCCGGGAATTCCGGCGGCATGTACCCGAGGAGGTGTCCGAACATGGGGCTGAAATAGACGACCGGGACCGACAGTGCCAGGGTCAGCCAGAACCTATCTTTGAACATGGCGGTGCTGTGCCCGGCGTGCTGGCCGTGGCTGTGCACGGCATGATCGTCGCGGTCCTCGCGGCCCTGCTCATGGCCGTGATGCTGATGGGCGGCTGGCCCTGTCCCCTCCACCTTGCGTGAGGGGACCGCCGAGTCGTCCCGGTCCGCTTCACCGACCGGTGACGGATGATGGTAATGATGGTCGTGCTCTGCCATGGTGTACTCCTCCAAATACGGCCGCGGTATCGCACATAGCGCTGCAGGCCGAGTTGGTTCGAGCTACTTAGTCAGGCTGTATCCAGCCGAGATGACGGCGTCCCGGATCTCCGAGGTCCCTGCGGGGCCGGAAACGATCAGTCGGGAGAGACCGCCGGGGACGAGTTCAACGGTCGCTGTGTCAACCCCGTCAATGGCAGTGACGGCCTTTTCGACGCTGGCTACGCAGCCGCCACAGGTCAGGCCTTCAACGGCGTACTCAACGCCGGCGGTCTTTTCGGCGGGAGTCTCACGGGAATTCGTGGAGCAGCAACCGCAGGCCGATCCGGAGGATTTCAGGGGCAGTTCGGTACGTGATGGTGTTTGCATGTCAGTTCCATTCATTGCAGAAGATGCGATGGGTGCTGTGGTTGAACGGTTGTAAAGAGGGACCCTCAGGGCCTCCGCGACAGACCACTCACTGACAACACGGCAACTATACCCCCGGGGGGTATGGTTGGCAAGAGCTTAGCCGGGTGCGTGACAGTAAGGTCTTGAGGCATCCGGCAGGGGAGGCCATTCTTGAAGAAACCGGAACCGAGGAGACCGCGATGGAACACATCCTTCCCGCCGCAGAACCGGCGGGAATCACGACAGCACTGCTCGCCGTCCTGACCCATATCGACACGGTGGGCTTCCACGGCATCGCCACCGCGCTGACCGGGTCAGAACCCAAAATCGACCGCAACTGGGCACCTCTGATCCGTAACGCACGCATCGCCGTAGCCGTGACGGCGTGGCCTGATGAGCTCCGACCAGCCGCGGAGCGATTCGTGGCCTCGGTCGAACAGCTGACCCCTGTCCTGGAACGCCGCGATACCGCCGGAGTTGCAGATCCGGCGAAAGAACTCCACATCGCGTACCACGCACTCAGCGACGCCGGTTGGGGCTACCTTGCCTCAGCTGCGGGGATCCCTGGAGGTGAGGAACACGGCCACGGCGCCCAGCACGGAAGCCACTAGCGCCGACGCTCGAGATGGTGAGTATGTCAACTGTTCTTGGCCCCGGGATGACGGGTAAATCTGGCCGCAAATGAGGGGTTTGTATGTGTTCAGGTGTTGCGGGGCGCGAACATAATTACGGCGACGCCGATAAGGCAGATCACTGATCCAGTGATGTCCCAGCGGTCGGGCCGGAACCCATCGATGATCATGCCCCAGGCCAACGAGCCGGCTACGAAGACTCCGCCGTAGGCGGCAAGGATTCTGCCGAAGTGCGCGTCGGGCTGGAGTGTGGCGGCGAAGCCGTAGATCCCCAGGGCGATCACACCGAGACCAGCCCACCACCAGGCTTTGCCTTCCCTGATTGATTGCCAAACGAGCCACGCGCCGCCTATTTCAGCGATAGCGGCGAGGACAAATAACAGGACGGATTTGGCGATGGTCATGGCCTCAGCCTGTCAGTTTGATGGTCAGTCGTGGTTCCAGACCTTGATGGAAGACAGCAGTAGGAGCAGGACCAGCAGCGGGATGAGTACCAGCGAGGGGATGACGCCGAGCATGAGCCCGCCGATGATGGTTCCAGTGATGGAGCCCAGGGTCATGGTGACCAAGAACGGCTTGTTTTGGCCGAGCACGGAGAAGCTTTTATCCCTGCTGAATCGGGCGAATGCGACGAGCATCGTGGGGAGTGAAACGGCCAGGGAGAGGCTGCCGGCGATTTTGATGTCGGTGCCATAGAGCAACACGATCGTGGGGATCAGCAGTTCCCCGCCAGCAACGCCCATGAGCGCGGCGACGACGCCGATGACGATCCCCGCTCCGATGCCGGCAATGGTCCGCGGGACCTCCGGCAGTGCGAGCGGATCAACGGCGAAGAAATGCGTGTAGAACAGTAGAGCCGCGATGAGCACCAGCAGCACCGCGATGACACGGTAGAGGGTCTTGGATTTCAGCTTCGTGGCCCAGTGAGCGCCTGCCCAGGCCCCCACCAGGCTTCCGGCCAGAAGATTCAAGACGATAAACCAGTACGGGGACAGGTCCCCGAACGGGATCGCGAAAAGTCGTGCCGGCAGTGCGGTCATAACCACGATCAGGCTCATAGCCTTGTTCATGATGATGGCCTGCAGCGCAGCGAAGCCAAACACGCCGATCAGCAAAGGCAACCGGAACTCGGCGCCGCCCAAACCGATCATGCCTCCCAACACACCGATGATGGCACCGGCGAGAAAAACCAGGGGCAGGTTGTATTGTCGGGCCGTTCCCGGAGTCAACGTCGGCAGGGCGGTGCTTTTCATAAGTGAAAATTATCAGCAGCGCGATCTGGAACGCCGGGGCAGGAGCCGCTTCGCAGTCACAATGACACTAATTGCCTGCCAGATCGGTGTAGAGGGCATGGACGCGGGTTTTGATGTCGTCGCGGACCAGGCGCATGCGTTCCATGCCTTCGATGCCGCCGGTGGAGGGTTCGTCGGTTTCCCAGATCTCGAAGCGTTTCCCGGCAGAGGCGTCGAGTTTGGCTTCGGTGCCGAGGACGATGACGGCGTCCACGAGGTTCAGGACCTCGTCGGTGACGGGTTTGGGGTATTCACCGGTGACGTCGATGCCCAGCTCCGTTAGCGAGTCCACGGCTTGGCCGTTCAAGGCCTCGGCGGAAGTCCGATGTCGTCGGACACTCCCTGATGGTGATCTTTTGGCGTGCACTCCGGTGAAGTCTTGAGTAGTTCCGTTGTTCATGGGCAGTTAAGCATCGGTGCCTACGGTGGGGCCTGTCGTGCTGTGGGTGGCCATCTTTCAGACATGGGGTGTCTTCGCGGCCACTCATGGCACGACAAAAATCTCATCACCTCGACGGAGTGCTTGCGCCGGCCTTGAGGAGAGGCCGGCCGCCTGGGGGACAGCGGCTTCTCCGTCCGCATCCCAATTCTCTGTGGAAGGACTTCCTGTGGCTCCGAACTCGACCAAACTCTCTTTGCCCATGCTGGGGCATGTGAGGGGCAAGCGCAGTGCCGTGACCTGTGCTCTGAAGTGCGACAACGCCTGCGCCTCGGCTGTATGCAACACTTCGCAGAACAATTACCTGCGCGACATCGTTTCGGCTGAGTTCTCCCGTCGCAACCTGCTCGGCGCCGGCGCTGTTGGTGCCGCGGCGTTATTGCTCGGCGGCGCAGGTGCTCAAAGCGCTGAGGCTTCCACGCTTTCCCCAGCCGCGAAGGTCCACGGTGGCGGGCTGCCCTTCACCCCGATCGAGCCGGTTCCCTATGTCGTGGACGAGCTGACAGTCCCGGCCGGCTACTCTTGGGAGCCGTTGATCAAGTGGGGCGACCCGGTCGTGAAGAAGGCCCCGGACTTCAACGTCAACGCCCAAACCCCGGCTGCCCAGGCACAGCAATTCGGATACAACTGCGACTACGTGGACATCCTGGCCCTGGATAGGAAGAACAAGCGTGCCGTTCTGGTGGCCAATCACGAATACACCAACGAGAACATCATGTTCGCTCCGGGTGCGGATCCGAAGACCGTTCGCGGTGTTGCGATGGCCGCCCACGGCATGTCTGTCGTTGAGGTCAAGCGCAGCGGCGAGGGAACGCCGTGGAAGACCGTGAAGAACGGCGACCTTAACCGCCGCATCACCATGCATACCCCGTTCACGCTGACCGGACCGGCCGCAGGCTCGTCCCTGGTCCGCACGACTGCGGACCCGCAGGGCCGAACGGTCCTGGGCACCCTGAACTACTGCGCCGGCGGCACCACCCCGTGGGGCACCATCCTCTCCGGGGAAGAGAACTTCCAGGGCTACTTCAAGGTCGGAACCCCGACCGCCGAGCAGCGCCGCTACGGCATCACCACTACCAACCCCGGCCGTGGCTGGCACCTGGATGAACCCCGTTTCGACGCCACTATCCCGGGCTACGAGAACGAGGCCAACCGGTTCGGTTACATCGTGGAGCTCGACCCGCTGGAGCCGAACTCGACGCCGGTGAAGCACACCGCGATGGGCAGGTTCAAGCACGAAGGCGCGAACGTCACCGTTGCCCCTGACGGTCGGGTTGTCGCGTACATGGGCGATGACGAGCGATTCGACTATCTTTACAAGTTCGTTTCCCGCGACAAATACATTGAGGGCAACCAGGCCCACAACAAAAACCTGCTGGCCAACGGTGACCTGTTCGTCGCCCGCTTCACCGGCAACTCCGAAGCCGAGATCAACGGCACGGGCAAGGTCCCGTCCGATGGTGCTTTCGACGGGGTGGGGGAGTGGCTGCCGCTGACCCGCGATGGTGCCAGCACCATCCCGGGAATGAGCATCGAACAAGTCCTGGTCTTCACCCGCCTCGCCGCTGACCTGGCCGGCGCGACGAAGATGGACCGGCCCGAAGACGTTGAACCCCACCCCGTCACGGGCAAGGTGTACGTCGCCTGCACGAACAACTCCGACCGCGGCAAGGCCGGCAAAGCCGGAGTCAACGAGGTCAACCCGCGCATGAGTATGTCAGTCTGATCGGAGCCCACTAGGACGGCCCGAACGGTACCCACCCGAAAGACTTGCCGAGCCTAATGACGGCTTGAATGGTACCCACCTGTGAACGTTGATCCCATCAAGGTTTGGATCAACGGCAGGAGGGTCGGATGGAGTCGAGAGTGGAGTTGTTCGCGCAGATTCGCAGGGATGCCAGGGTTGAGGGTCTTTCGATACGCGAGCTTGCTCGCCGGCACGAAGTAGCGCGAAAAACCGTGCGGAAGGCGCTGAATTCCCCGGTTCCGCCGGCCCGGAAGACACCTGTGAGGTCGTCGCCCCGTTTGGATCCGTTCAAGTCCGCGATCGATGCCATGTTGATCGAGGACACGGCATCTCCCCGGAAGCAGCGCCATACTGCTCGCAGGATTCTCGCGCGGCTCGTCGAGGAGCACGGAGCGGAGGATCTTTCGTATTCGACGGTGCGTGACTATGTAAGGGTGCGGCGGGCGCAGATCGATGTGGAGGCTGGCCGCCGGGTGGAGGTCTTCGTTCCGCAGGAGCATGCCCCTGGCGCGGAGGCGGAAGTGGACTTCGGCGAAGTCTGGGTGATACTCAACGGCGTGAAGACGAAATGTCACATGTTCGTGTTCCGGCTGTCGCGGTCCGGCAAGGCCATCCACCGGATCTATCCAACCCAGGCGCAGGAAGCTTTCTTTGAAGGACATATCGAGGCGTTCAATGAAATCGGCGGGGTACCGGTCAGACACATTCGCTACGACAACCTCACTAGCGCTGTCACGACCGTGGTCTTCGGACAGGGCCGCCAAAGGGTCGAGAACGACCGGTGGGTGCTGTTCAAATCCCACTACGGATTTGATGCTTTCTATTGCCAGCCTGGCATTGCTGGAGCTCATGAGAAGGGTGGTGTTGAGGGCGAGGTCGGCTGGTTCCGCCGCAACAGACTTTCCCCGATGCCAGTCACGAAGTCCCTTGGTGAGCTCAACGACCGTATTCGCATGTGGGAAGCGCAGGACGACAACCGGCGGATTGACGACAGGATCCGCACTATTGGTCAGGACTTTGAGGCAGAACAGCAGTTCCTTGCAGCGTTGCCGGCTGAGGAGTTCGATCCGGGGCTGGTGCTGACACCGCGGGTTGATCGGTCCTCGATGATCACGGTAAGGATGGTGAAGTACTCCGTTCCGGCTCGTTTCATAGGTCGGAAGGTCCGGGTGTCGCTGCGGGCGTCGGAGGTTGTGGTGTTTGACGGCCGGGTGGTGGTTGCGAGGCACCAACGGATCGCTGCCAAGCGTGGGCCATCGGTCCAGCTGGATCACTATCTCGAGGTCCTTAGGACTAAACCCGGCGCTCTGCCTGGTTCCACCGCTCTGGCTCGGGCCCGCGACGCGGGGACGTTCACCAGCGCCCATGAGGCCTTCTGGGCAGCATCCAGGCGGGTCAACGGCGACGCCGAGGGAACCAAGGAGCTGATCGAGGTCCTTTTGTTACACCGCTCGATGGACGCCAATGAAATCGAAGCAGGTATCGCCGCGGCTTTGGGTGTGGGCGCTGTGAGTGCGGACGTGGTCGCTGTTGAGGCACGCAGGCACGCAGCAAGCGTTCCGGTGGGTGGGGTCGGTTCGAGCCGCCATCCCGTTGCTCATGGCGAAGTGAATGTGCAACGAGTTGTCAGCCTTACGCAACGCAGACTCATGGACCCCGCCGCGGTGATCGCAGGGCTCCCCCCGGACGCCCGCCCGCTGCCCTCCGTAACCGCCTATGACGAGCTGCTGGCCAAACGCGCCGAACGCCCCACAGAAACCACGTCGAAGGAGAACATCTCATGAGCCCGACAGCACCGGCAGCAACCATCACCCCATCCTTGCGCCGGCGGCGGGGCCTGACCGAACAGGCTGCAGTCGCGGCCGTGGACCAGGCCTGCCGGCGGCTCCGATTGCCCACCGTAAGGGCGGTCCTCGACGAAGCCCTGACCATCGCCGGGAAGGAGCAACTCTCTTACCAGGGGTTCCTGGCCGAACTGTTGCTGGCCGAGTGCGACGACCGTGACCGGCGCTCCTCGATCCGCAGGGTCAAGGCTGCTGGGTTCCCACGGGATAAATGGCTCGGGGACTTCGACTTTGAGGCGAACCCATGCGTCAACTCCGCCACTATCCACACCCTCGCCGGCGGTGACTGGATCCGTAAAGGCGCACCTCTTTGTCTGATCGGTGACTCCGGAACCGGCAAATCCCACCTGCTCATTGGGCTGGGCACAGCTGCCGCCGAAAAGGGATACCGGGTTAAATACACGCTCGCAACGAGGCTCGTGAACGAGCTCGTTGAAGCCGCGGATGAGAAGGTTCTAGCTAAGACGATCGCCCGCTACGGCCGCGTGGACCTTTTATGTATTGATGAGTTGGGTTACATGGAGCTGGATCGCCGTGGCGCCGAACTCCTTTTCCAGGTTCTGACGGAACGCGAGGAGAAGAATTCCATCGCTATCGCAAGTAACGAGTCCTTTTCCGGCTGGACCAAGACGTTTAGCGATCCCCGGCTCTGCGCAGCCATCGTGGACCGGCTCACCTTCAAGGGCACGATCATTGAAACAGGCACAGACTCCTACCGCCTCGCCCACAGCCTGGGACAGACAGGGCATCAAGGATAGCCATATCTGGGAGTGTCGAAGGGCTTCGGGGTATCCCTGAAGGAGCAAACACCGGGCTGTCTGGTTGTCTCACGGATGCACTACAACGGCTACCTCGGGTCCGGACTCGTCAGGTTGCTGGCGAGCCTAAAGGCCGCTCATGCTGGGGCCGAGGAAGTCCCGGTGAGGCGTCGGATCAGTGTGAGTCCGGTGGGTGTGCCGGGCCAGTGCTGTTCCAAGGGGGCGTGGCCGGCTTTACGGATGACCGAGCGCAGGACCAATGCGACGATAATGGCGTCGTCGGCATAGCCGATCACTGGGAGGAAGTCCGGGACCAGATCGATGGGTGAGGCGAGGTAGAGCAGCAACAGGACCAGCCGGATCCGGATTCCGCGGGGCAGTGCCCGGTCCGCGGTCAGCCTGCGCAGCAGTACCAGCAGGTCGGGCAGGAGCCGGAGTGCGTCCTTCATGCCGACAGTTTCGGGGTGCTGACGGGCGTAGAGGGCCAGAAGGACCAACAGCACGGCATAGATCAGGACGATCCCGCCAACGATGGCGATCGCCACATCCCACCAATTCATTCAATGACCCTCTTCGCTTGTCGTGCCAGCGACCCCATGACATGCCGGGCTTGCAGCGCAGCAGAGAGGATTACTGGTGTGAATTCCAAGCACGTCCATAAGCCCACGGATTAAGTATCCAGCTTAATCTCCAGAGGATCCTGCAGATTCCCGGATCCGCTGCTTCGTCCTTAAGAACCGTGTACGACTGGTCCTTCAGCGATGTGGACCAGCCAACCCGTGATGGAAGCTGGCCCAGCCTCCCGGTAGGGGGTTAGCCTTGGTGTAACGGTGATGGATCCCACCGTGACCGGCTGGTTTGCCGGCCTGGACCGCCGATGTGGCTGATGGTTCCTGCCCCGGATTGTGAAGGGCAGGATGATCGCGATGGCTGGTAAGAGAAGCGGGCCCGGTGCCCCGGAAGTGCCCGCGAGGGACAGGCTTTCTGGGGGTCTGGTGCCGGTCGGTCCGTTGGAGCTGGCCCCGGAGGAAGTGCGCCAGCTCTGGTCGTTCATTCACGGTGACATTATGGACGGGAGCATGCGCCGGTTGCTGCGCGCTTCCTTGGGGCTGTGTCCGCGTCACACGTGGGCGTACGCGGTCGTGGAGATCGAATTGTGGCAGGCGGGCGCCGGAGTCCGGGGAGGACACCAGCCCTTCGATGTCACGGTCCTTTATGAGGACCTGCTGGGCCACGTTGCTGACGGGCTGGACCGGAAAACCTCCCTGTTGCGCCGGCACCCGGACAACGTCCTCGTCCCGGTGGGGCCCTGCCGGATCTGTGAAGACATGGCCTCTGCGGATCTGCCCGGGGTGCGGATGGGCTACGCGAACTCCAACACCGAAGCGCTGACCGTGGAAGCAAACGGACTCGCACACACCACTGCCTGGTGCCGGGAAACACTCCCACTGTGGCGGGACCGGGCATGTCCGGACTGCTGGCCCGGAATTATGGAGCAATCCGGGGATCCGGTGCTGTTGTGCCGTTTCCATTTGGCGGCACGCCGTCCCGTGCCCGGGCAGGTGCGGCGCGATGTGGCGTCGCGGCTCCGGGACGTCAGGGCCCGGGTGCGGCGGCTGACCGAGTCGATGACCGACTACGGGGCCCCGGCCGGAAGTGAGGAGAACGTCTCCTGGATCGAGGCCATTGGCTTTTTCGCCGGCTGGGGGCTGCCCTTGTACCTGACCGCGGGAGCCACGGACACCGGACCCGAACCGGACAGCACCGGTGCTGGGCAGAGAAACTGACTGCGTCACATGGTGGCGGCCGCGGCCGCTGTGCCTGTAGTCTCTGTTCACGGTGATGGATCCCGCCGGAACAGCCCGCACCTGAGGTGTGGGGAGTTCGAACCGCCTCCTGGCTAATGGTTCCTACCTTTGCTGATACGAAGGTAGGTGACTCATGCCCGGACCCGGAACACTGGTCCTGCTCCGCCACGGCCAGAGCGTCTTGAACGCCCAGGACCGGTTCGCCGGCCTGCTCGACCCGCCCCTGAACCCAACAGGGAACGACGAAGCCGCGGAAGCCGGGGCACTGTTGTCCTCGGCATCCTTTGCCCCCGACACCGTCTACACCTCAACCCTGTCCCGCACCCGGGACACCGCCCGCATCGTCCTGGACGTGCTGGGCTGCCAAGGTGTGCCGCCCAGGGCTGCCTGGGAGTTGAACGAGCGCAGTTACGGCTCCTTGACCGGCCGGGCCAGGGGTGAAGTGCTCAGCGAACTCGGCCCGGAGGTCTTCCATTTCTGGCGCCGCTCCTACTACGGCGCACCGCCGCCCATGCCGCGCGCAGAGCTCCTGGCCATACGGCGCAGCCGGTCGTTCTTGGGGCTCCCTCCGGAAGCGGTCCAGGCCACCGAGTCCCTGTGCGGGGTGGTCAAACGGGTCCGGATCTTCTGGCATCAGCAGCTTCGCCCGAGGATCCGCACCGGGGAGGATGTGCTCGTGATCGGGCACGGCAACTCACTGCGGGCACTGTGTCTGGTCGTGGACGGCCTCTCGCACGCCGAGGTTGAGGCGTTGAACATTCCCACCGGGCACCCGCTGGTGTATCGCTTCGGCCCCGGGCTGGTCCCGCTGGTGCGGGGTGGGGAATATATGAATCCGGCGGCGGCGCGGACCGCTGCCGCGCTGGTCGCCGCTACCGGCGGGACCTGAGGGAAGGAACGGAGAAGCTCATGTATGAACTGCAAATCACCGGGGTGCGCGCCCTGCAGATCCTCGACTCCCGGGGCTATCCCACGGTGAAGGTCTGGCTCACGGGACCGGACGGCACCGTGACGGTCGCTTCCGCCCCGTCGGGGGCGTCCACCGGGGCGCATGAGGCGGTCGAACTGCGCGACGGCGGCCAGGAGTACTCCGGCCGCGGCGTGCAGAACGCGGTCGCCCACATCAAGGGTGAGATCAGCGGGCTGCTCACCTCCGGCACCTGGCAGAGCCTTGCGGACCTGGACCAGGCCCTGGCCGGGCTGGACGGGACCGCAGGTAAGTCACGGCTGGGAGCCAACGCGATTGTCGCCGTGTCCATGGCCGCTGCCCGCGCCTTCGCCACCGCGGCCGGGCTGCCCCTGCACGTCTGGATCGCCCAGACCATGGCCAGGGCCGGCCGGTTGCCAGTGCCGCACTTCAATGTCCTCAACGGCGGACAGCACGCCGCGAACCCGCTGGAATTCCAGGAATTCATGATCGCCCCCGCAGGGGCACCCTCCTTCGCCGAGGGGCTCCGGTGGGGGTCGGAGGTCTACCACGCCCTGGCCAGGCGGCTGCGCCGTCAGGGCCTTGGGACCGGGTTGGGAGATGAAGGCGGGTACGCCCCGGACATCGCCCGTCCCGAGGAAGCTCTGGATCTGATCGTTGCCGCCATCAAGGACGCCGGCTACACCCCGGGCCGGGACGGTGTGGCGATCGCATTGGACCCGGCCGCGAACTCTTTCTACACGGACGGGACCTACACGGTCGCCGGCAAGGCTCACACCACGGAGCAGATGATCTCCTACTACGACAAACTCATCACCGACTACCCGATCTGGAGCCTGGAGGACCCCCTGGCCGAGGACGACACCAGCGGGTGGCCTGCCCTGACCGCTGAACTCGGAAACAAGGTCCAGATCGTCGGGGACGATCTCTTTGTCACCTCCGCGGACCGGGTCCGGGACGGCATCCGGTCCGCGTCCGCGACAGCGGTACTGATCAAACCGAACCAGGCCGGGACCGTCAGCGAAACGTTGGATACACTCCGGGCCGCCTTCGAGGGAGGCTTCGAGGCGATGGTCTCGCACCGGTCCGGGGAAACCGATGACACCTTCGTGGCCGATCTGGCCGTCGGCTCAGGCTGCGGACAGCTCAAATCCGGGGCACCGGCCCGCGGGGAACGTCTGGCCAAGTACAACCGGCTCCTGGAAATCACCGACGAGGAACCCTCACTGCCCTACGGCCCCCCGGAACACACGTCCATACCACCGACCGCGCATGACAGGAGCACTCATGAATGAGCCAGCACAAGACCCCGGGCCCGCCGCCGGCCCGGCACCATATCGTCCGGACCGGATCGGCGGCCCGGTACTGATGGGCGTCGTGCCCGGCCAGCCCCTGGCCGTGGCACACCGTGCCGCGGACCTGGCCCACAGCCTGAACGTGGAGCTGATCTGCGCGTACGTCGATGTCACCACCTACCTCGTCAAGGAACCCGACGGCCGGGTCGACGCCTTCCCGATTGATCCGGACGGCATCGATGATGACATCGAAGAGATCAGCGCCGGCATCGCAGAACGCCTGCGCCAAGCCCTGGACGGCAGCGGCGTGCCGTGGTCCTTCCAGACCCTCTCCGGGGACCCGGCCCGGGCCCTGGGAACATTGGCCGAAGCCTCGGATGCGTCCCTGATCGTCGTGGGCACCCGCGAACGCGGCCTCGGAGCCCGTTTCGAGGAATTGCTCGTCGGCTCGGTCGCGGTCCACCTCACCCACCGCCAACACCGGCCCGTCCTGGTCGTTCCCCTCGCCCGGCACCACCGGCAGGAGGGGCACTGATGGAGGCACCCACCCCCGCCACGGCGAACACCGCACAGGCCCCCGCCCCGCGCACGGATGAGGACACCCTCGGCGCGGGCCGTGCCCCCCGCCCTGTACACCTGCACCCCGGGTTTGTGCTGGTCGTCATCACCGGAGGCGTGTTCGGAGCCGTGACCCGATATGGTCTCAGCGTCCTGCTGCCCTCCCCGGGAGGGTGGCCGCTGCCGACCTTGATCATCAACCTGACCGGGGCCTTCCTGCTCGGTGTCCTGCTCGAAGCCCTGGTCCGGCGCGGACCCGACACCGGGCGGCTCAGGATGATCCGGCTGTTCGTGGGGACCGGGTTCATGGGCGCCTTCACCACTTACAGCACCCTCGCCCTGGAAACGAATACCCTGCTCGGGGCCGGACGTGTCCTGGACGCGGTAGGATACCTCGCCGCGACCCTGCTCGGCGGCGCTGTCGCATCGGTCGCCGGGATCTGGGCCGCCGCCGGTCACCACACCCGGATCACCGCCCGTCGCCGGGACGCGACCCTCCGCCCGCACCGGACGGAGAGTATCCGGTGAACGCGTTGACCATAGTGTTGCTCGGTCTCGCCGGCGGGTTCGGCGCCGGAGCCCGGTTCATGGTCGATGGGCTGGTCCGTGCCACCCTCCGTACCGCACTGCCCGCCGGGACCATCGCCATCAACGTCACCGGCTCCTTCCTGCTGGGCGTGCTCACCGGGGCCGTGCTCGTCACCGCAGCGCCCGTGGAACTACAGGTCATTGCCGGGACCGGGTTCCTGGGCGGTTACACCACCTTCAGTACCGCCAGTTTCGAAACCGTCCGGCTCATCCAGTCCCGCCGCACCGGATGGGCTCTTCTGAACAGCATCGGGACCGCGGCAGCGTCGGTCGGCGCCGCTGCCGCCGGCCTGGCCCTGGCCGCTCTGCTATGAGACCTTGTGGCGGTCCACCGATCAGCCCGAACCAGAACACGGAGCACGAATGCCGGATATGAACGCCGAGAACCCCGCCCCTGCCGCCACCACGAACCGGCCGAACGGGCTGGGCCCGATGGGATTCGTGCTGACCTTCGGTGTGGTGAGCATGCTCGCCGACGTCGTCTACGAAGGCGCCCGGTCCATCACCGGCCCGTTCCTGGCCACCCTCGGGGCCTCCGCAGTCATGGTCGGCTTCATCACCGGATTCGGTGAAGCCGTGGCCCTGGTCCTGCGCCTGGGCACCGGACCCTTGGCGGACCGGACCCGCAAATACTGGCCGCTGACCATCGCCGGGTACGCCCTGACCGTCATCGCCGTCCCCCTGCTGGCCCTGGCCGGCTCACTGTGGCAGGCCGCATCGTTCGTCATCATGGAACGGTTCGGCAAAGCCGTCCGCACGCCAGCCCGGGACACCATGCTCTCCCATGCAGGAGCCGAAATCGGCCGGGGCAAGGCCTTCGCCATCCACGAAGCCCTCGACCAGTCCGGCGCGCTCCTGGGCCCGCTGCTCGTCGGGCTCATGGTCGCCGTCTCCGGATACCAGCTCGGCTTCGGTGTCCTGGCCATCCCGGGAGCGGCCGCGCTCGTTGCCGTGCTCCTGCTGCGCCGGGCCGTGCCGGATCCGGCCCGGTACGACACACACACCATCACCGATCCTCTTGCCGTGCCCGGCCAGCCAAAGGTGCGGGTTCCCCTGCCCGCCCGGTTCTGGTGGTACAGCGCGTTCACCGCCGTGTCGATGTTCGGGTTTTCCACCTTCGGGGTCATCTCCTACCACCTGGAAGTCCAGAAGGTGCTGCCCTCGGCCCTGATACCGGTCACCTACGCCGTCTCCATGGGCACCGCCGCGTTGGCGGCCCTGGCTTCCGGGGCACTCTACGACCGGATCGGATTACGCGGTCTGCTCATCGCGCTGCCGCTGACGGCTGCCGTGCCGTTCCTGTCCTTCACCACCACTCCCGGCCTGGTCTGGACCGGTGCCGTGGTCTGGGGAGCGGCCCTGGGGATCCACGAATCCACGCTCCGCGCCGCCGTGGCCGACCTCGTCCCGGCAGCACGCCGGGGCACCGGGTACGGCATCTTCACCGCGATCTACGGCGCCGCCTGGCTCGCCGGGTCCACCATCATCGGCGCCCTCTACTCGGCCTCCATCACCGCGCTGATCGTCTTCACCGTCGCGACCCAGGTAGCGGCACTGGCAGCCTTCACCCCCTTACTGAAGAGGGCTTCCGCACCGGACCGGACTCATTAGCCCGGCCGGGGCAGACCAGCGAACCGGCGATCATCGTCAATGGCGTTCCGGGTCAGGCGGTGGGCAGGCGGAGGGTCAGGGTGGTCCCTTCAGGACCGGTAGCGGTCAGTTCGATGCTGCCGTTGTGGCGTTGTGCTGTCTCCCGAACCAGGGCCAAACCGATTCCGTAGCCCCGCCGTGCACCGGACGGGAGGCTGACGCTGCCGTGCGCGAAGCGGTCGAAGATATGGTCAGGGTCGATGCCCGTGACGCCGGTCCCGGTGTCTGTCACGGTGATCACCGCGTTTGGGCCCTCGGCGGCGACGAGGACCCGGATGGACCCGCCCGCGGGTGTGTGAGCCATGGCGTTCTCTGCCAGCGCCGTGATCATGCGCTGCAGCTGGGCGGCGGGCACCCGGACGCTGACCGGGGAGGGGGTTTCGGTGCTGAAGCGTATGCCGTCGGCGTGGGCCAGGAGGTGCAGGTCCTCGCCGGTGCGGGCGACCACGGCTGCGGCATCAGTTTCCCGTGCGCCCGCCAGCGGGGCTTCGGATCCGCCGTGATCCAGGGTGGCTGTCAGGAGCAGGTCATCGACGATTCCGGCGAGGACCGTGCTGTCATTGCGTAACTGGCCCAGGAGCCCGGTCACAGGTTCGCCGGCGGCTTCCCGGCGTTGGATGAGCTGCAGTCGGGCGTCAAGGACGGCCAACGGGGTACGCAGCTCGTGTCCGGCGGCCTGGACGAAACGGCGTTGTGCCTCCAACGCGGTCCCGAGCGGCCGGACGGCGTTCCGGGCACTGATCAGCCCGACGGTGGCGGCGAGAAGCACTCCGAGGAGTCCGCAGAGGATGAGCGCGGAGAGCCACTCGCTGCCGTCAATGACGATGTATCCGGGCCGTCCGGTTCTCTCAAGGGTCTCTGCCGGTTGGGACCGGCGGGCGATGAAGAACGCGACGGCGGCCAGCAGAAGCGTGGCGGCACCGGCGCTGACGAGACCTATCTGCAGGCTGATTTTGCGGGCAGCGGTCTTGATGATCCGCTGGTCCGTGTCGGTGGTTTTCATGTGGTCTCTCCCACCATGTATCCGGTCCCGTGGACGGTGTGGATGATGTCCTTTCCCAGTTTCCGGCGCAGGTAGTGGACGTAGGTGTCCACGGCCCCGGGGGTCACGGGTGAGCCGAAGACGGTGGCGGCGAGTTCCTGGCGTGAAAAGACCCGCTGCGGGTCCTGGGCCAAGGCGGTCATCAGGTCCGCTTCCCGTGGCGAGAGCACCACGCGGTGACCGTAGTCCGAGACCATGGTGCGGGCAGCGGGGTCCAGCTCCCAGGCCCCGATACTCACGCTCCGGGGCGTTGTCGCGTACACGCGGGTCAGTGCCCGCAGCCGCGCGGCCAGCTCCTCGGCGTCAAACGGCTTGGCCAGATAGTCATTGGCCCCCGCGTCCAGACCGGCGACCGTGTCTCCGACCGATCCCAATGCGGTCAGGATCAGCACCGGCACGGTGACCTGATTGTTCCGCAGGGTGCGGATCAGCTCCAGTCCGTCCAACCCCGGCAGGCCACGGTCGATGATCATCGCGTCCCACCTCCCGGCGAGGCCACGGTGCAGGCCCGTGCGTCCGTCGGTGGCCAGCTCAATGCAGAAGTCCGGCTGGAGCAGTTCGGTGATCAGCGGACCGAGTTGTGGATCGTCTTCGACCAGGAGAATCCGCGGCCCGGGCGATGACCTCGTGCTGATGTCCATGGGTTCTTATTCTGTCACCGGTGGTTGCCGGACCGTCTGCCGGGGACAGAGGAGGGGACGGGGACGAAGGAGCAGAGGATGGTGATCCGGTGCAGCAGTCGCAGCGCGTGACGGTTCCACAGACCTGTTAGCGCCAGGATCCCGGCGAAGGAGGTCAGGAATGAGGCGGTGACGTCGCTGGGGTAGTGCACGCCCAGATACACCCTCGACGCGGCGACGGTCAGGGCAACCGCGATCCCTGCCAACAGGGCCGGACGCTGCCATCGGGTCCCGCGTGAGAGCAGATACAGTGCCACGCACAGTGATACGGCCAGCGCTGTGTGCCCGCTGGGGAAGCTGTCCGTTCCGGGCTCGGGCACGAGCGGGTCCGCCAGGGCGGCGGGGTCCGGGCGGTGCCTTCCGACGATGAGTTTGAACACTTCGCTGCTCAGCCACCCCGCACAGACCACCGCTCCCACGGCAATGGCGTTGACCGGGCTTTTCCTGACCAACAGCAGGAAAAGGCAAATCAACACCAGCATGAGGACCCCGCCGACCGGGCTGAAAATCTGCACAATGGCCAGGGCCAGGACGTTGAGGACCGGAACGTGATGCGCGCTGATCACTTGATCCGCCCCGAACTCGGCCGCAGTCAGCTCTTTGGCTGACGTGACCGTGAAGCCGACCGCCAGTGTCAAAGCACTGAGCAGTACCGAGGCCAGGAGCCAGTGCCGGGGCTGGGGCAGCACGGCCAGCCGGGTCCGTGGATCCGGTTTCGGTGCGCTGACGGGGGAAGTCATGTTGTATCTGCCCTTCGATTCCGGCGGTCCCCGTGACCCGGGGCGTTCATTCATCAGTCTCCGTTGCCGGTCCTCAGAAGTTCCTAAGAACCCTGTGCCAAGCCAGGCGGAAGCGGGGCTGGTTCGTCCAGGCCTTGTTCTTCCACGTCCGGTGTGAGGTGTACTACTGATGTGAGACACAGTTTGAAAGGATTGTGCTCATGTCTGCTCGACCTACCTATTCCGATGAGTTCAAGGCCGATGCCGTCGCTTTGGCGGCGTCTTCGGGGCGTCCGTTGCCTGCCGTTGCTGCTGATCTCGGGATCTCGTTGACTGCTCTGAAGCGGTGGATTCGGTTGGCCCGTGAGGCTGATCAGGAAAGCGGTGGCAAGCCCGATGACCCGGTAGATCCGGTGAAATTCAAAGCCATGGAGGCCCGGCTGCGGGAGCTCGAGCGGGAGAATGATTTCCTGAAAAAAGTTTCGGCGTTCTTCGCCAAAGAACAGCGGTAGAAGATCTCTACCGCGTTGTTCAGGAGGAGAACGCCGACTTTCCAGTGGCATGGATGTGCCGGCAGTTGGGGCTTCCACGGGCCTCGTACTACCGGTGGCGGGACGCTGAGGAGACACCGACCGCGGCCCGTCACCGGGACCTGACGGACCAGGTGAGGACCGTCTTCGATTCCTCTGACGGGATCTTCGGTCACCGCATGGTGCATACCAAACTTGTTGCCGCCGGCATCGAGGTGTCGGTGGGCACCGTGGCGGGGATCATGGCTGAGAACGGATGGGCGGCAAAGCGGATGCGCGCCTTCAAGCGCACCACCATAGCCTCGGATCCGGACAAGGTCTTCGCGGACCTCATCGGCCGGGACTTCACGGCAGATGCCCCGGGCACCCGTTTGGTGGGCGATATTACCTACTTGCGGACCGGTGAGGGCTGGCTGTATCTGGCCACCGTCATTGACCTGTGCACCAGGATGGTCGTCGGTTGGGCCATGGCGGACCACATGCGCGCCTCGTTGGTTACCGGGGCCCTGAGGATGGCCAGAGACCGCGGCCACCTGACCCCGAACGCCATCTTTCACAGCGATCGCGGCACGCAGTACACGTCCCGCGAAATGGGCGCCTGGTGCGCCGGAAACAAGATACGCCAATCGATGGGCGCTACCGGGGTGTGTTGGGACAATGCCGTAGCCGAATCGCTGTTCTCATCGCTGAAAAACGAGTTCTACCATCACCACAGCTTCGAGACCCGCCAAGACGCCAGACGGGCCACGATGCGCTATATCGAAGTGTTCTACAACCGCTGGAGGCCTCACACCAACAACAAGGGTCTCCCGCCAGCGACGGCAATGGCCAACTTCACAACCAACAGCCAGCCCCTGCCCGCTGCTGCCTGACCGAAAAGAAACTACCCGGCTGTCTCACATCCTTGACACACCTCAGTTCCACGGCGGGGCGTCGGCCGGTGAAGATGCCCCTGTAGAGGTCTTCGCCGTAACTGGTGGGGGTGGGCTCGCCGGGGTGCAGCCGGAAAGTCCGCCGGCCACCGGGCAGGCGTTCTGCTTGCAGGAATAGGTGGCCAGGCCGGCCCGCGTCGAACAGTGAACGTGCCAGGTCGTACAGGTGCGTGACGAAAAGGACCCGCACTCCGGATTCGGTCAGGGCAGCGATGATGTCGCCGCTGATGCTGGAGCCTTCCCGTTCGTTGGTGGAGGCGAAGGATTCGTTGAACAGCACCATCGACCCGGACCTGAGGTGATCGGCGATGCCGCTCATCCGGGCCAGTTCCTCATCGAGTTTGCCGCTGCGCAGCGCCGCGTCCTCCTCGCGTTTGAAGTGCGTGAACAGCCCCTGGCAGGTACTGGCACTGAAGTACTCCGCGGACACGAACATTCCGGCCTGCATCATCAACTGCGCTGCACCGACGGCGCGCAGGAACGTGGATTTGCCGCCCTCGTTCGCCCCGGTAATCAAAACCAGGGCCATGTCATCGGCTCCCAAGTCGTTGCCCACGACGGGGCCGGCTCCAGCCAGGGCCAGCGGCACCTCATACAGGCCACGCGCGGACAGAACCGGTGCCTGTAGCGGGGGTTCGGGTTTGGGCAGACAAATCGAAGCGCCCATCGCCATGAGCCTGTCATAAAGGTTCAGGCACGAGACGTAGAAGCCCAGTTCCGTCCGGAGCAGCGTAAAGAAGTCCAGGATGTGGTCATCGGCCTGCGTCAGGGCGTTCGCGGCGAGGTTGATACCTTCGTTCCGCAGGTCCGACAGTGCCCGGTGGCCGCTTTCGTCCCGGTCACTGATCCGGAAGGAAAGGGCGGACCGGTCCCGGGTGAAGACATCACACAGCACTTGCCACCATGAGCGGTGAAGAGCCCGGCGCAGGGTGTATCCCGTGGCATGGTTCCCGGGTCCGAGACGGGCGCTCAGCAGCAGCCCGCTACGGAATTTCAGCTGTTTCAGATGGGTGCTCACCGTGTCGAGGTATACGGGTCCGAGTTCGTCGGTGATCATGGCGAAAAAGCGGTCGAAGCCGGACGAGCGGAACGTCTCCGCTTCCTGCTTTGCCATCGCGTGGAGGCGCCGCAGCAGGGGCAACAGGAAGGTCAGGGATTCGATGGCCCGGCGCAACACCGCGTCGGGGTAGGTGTTGAAAAGACCACGGTAGATCTTCTTCTCTCCCTCGATGGCCTGGACCGTCAACGCGTACAAGCTGCGGACCGCGGCCGGGTTTTCCAGGCAGTCGATGAGGACCTGCTGGCGGTAGCGGATCGTTTCCGGATCGGTCAGGCTCCGCAGCAGCGAACCGGTGGCGGTCGTGAGGAGGAACTCGTCACCGTCAGCCATGGCCGCGAGGACAGGACGCAAGGCCAAATCCCTGATCAGATCGGCGGCGTTGGCGGGTTGTTCCGGCGTGTCGGATGATCCCGCCGGGGCAAGAAGATGGGCCTTCACGAGGTGATCCTCTCCTTCAGCTCGGGGTAGCTCAGGCCGTGATTGCGGGCCAGGATCTTGGCGTAGGACAGACCGTCCGCGGGCCGCCGCAGGATCTTGAAGGTCCGCACCGCCGGATTTTCGGGATCGATGCTGCTGACCATGCTCACCGTGGTGGGGCTGAGCCTGGAGAGCTCATCGAGGAACGTCACGCACACGCAGATCAGATCAAGATCGATGATGTTCTTGAGGATTTTGCCGCTGAGGAATACGGCATCCTGCAGGGTGGTCGAGGTGAAAATTTCGTTGAGGATGATGATGCTGCGCGGGGTCGCTGAGTCGAGAATGTCACGGATTCTGGCCAGTTCGTCGTGCAGCTTGCCGCGCAGGTCGGCTTGGTTCTCTTCCTGTTCAAAGTGGGTGAGGATCCGGTCCGGTAGATACAGTCTTGCCCTCGTAGCGGGCACCGGCAGTCCGAGGGCCGCCAGGTAGTGGAGTTGGCCGAAGGTGCGGGCGAAGGTTGTTTTTCCGCCTTGGTTCGGGCCTGAGACGACAAGGATCCGTTCCGGTCCGTTCAGTTCGAAGTCGTTGAGGACCACCGTTCTGTCCTCTGCCACGAGGGTGGCGGCCAGGGCCAGGTCAAAAGCGCCGGTTCCGCAGGCGCTCTTGGACGCTGTGGAAACGATCGGGTAGGTGAACCTCAGACCGGCCCGTCGTAGCCCACGGATATGGTGAAGGTAGGACAGGTAGAACTGCACGTCACGGTCAAACCGGACGATGACAGGGTCCTGGAACCCGGCATGCCGGTCGCAGAAGCTGCCCAGCTCGGTGAAAGTGCCGGTGAACAGGTCCGCGACCCGGTCAAGGAGCCTCGCCTCGACGTGGTTCATCTCCAACGTCGTCCGGGACGTAGACCGATAATCCTTCGGGTTCCCCTGCCGGAACCGCCGGAACGTCGCTTCGACTTCTGCCGTGTAATCGGGGTCGATGTCCTTCCGGCCCACCGTGATGTGGCCCCCGCTGACGTGCACCGTGTAGGCAATACCGGTCAGGAGTTTTCGCAGCCGCAGGGTCTCCTCCTGCAGCATCCGGACGGACTTCGATGCCAGGTAACGGTCCAGATAGTCCCTGACAGCGCGGAACCCGGAAGACCTGGGCTCGGCCCGACCCAGCCCGGCGGCCAGCGACGACACCGCACCCAGGTATTGCTCCACCGCCGCGAGGAACACCGCCATCTTCTGGTAGCGGTAGTGAAGGCCCCCGGCCAGGGCAAGAGTGGCACGGACCTCACGCATGGCAACGCAGAAAACCTCCACGGCTTCCGGAACCATGCCGGTCTCCAGGTCACGGCAGACCGACTGACGGTAGGCGACGGTTTCCTCATCCCGCAACGGGGACCGGAACAGCGGCTGAAGATCGTATTCCTGATACCCCGCCGTCACGGCCTCGATGATCCGCTCAAGCTGCAGGTCCCTCAAGACTCCGGGAGGAGGCGCTCCACCGGACTCATGGTCAGGCCATCGTGAAGGATGCTAAGAGAAATCACTGAGGTGTGTCAAGGATGTGAGACAGCCGGGTAGTTTCTTTTCGGTCAGGCAGCAGCGGGCAGGGGCTGGCTGTTGGTTGTGAAGTTGGCCATTGCCGTCGCTGGCGGGAGACCCTTGTTGTTGGTGTGAGGCCTCCAGCGGTTGTAGAACACTTCGATATAGCGCATCGTGGCCCGTCTGGCGTCTTGGCGGGTCTCGAAGCTGTGGTGATGGTAGAACTCGTTTTTCAGCGATGAGAACAGCGATTCGGCTACGGCATTGTCCCAACACACCCCGGTAGCGCCCATCGATTGGCGTATCTTGTTTCCGGCGCACCAGGCGCCCATTTCGCGGGACGTGTACTGCGTGCCGCGATCGCTGTGAAAGATGGCGTTCGGGGTCAGGTGGCCGCGGTCTCTGGCCATCCTCAGGGCCCCGGTAACCAACGAGGCGCGCATGTGGTCCGCCATGGCCCAACCGACGACCATCCTGGTGCACAGGTCAATGACGGTGGCCAGATACAGCCAGCCCTCACCGGTCCGCAAGTAGGTAATATCGCCCACCAAACGGGTGCCCGGGGCATCTGCCGTGAAGTCCCGGCCGATGAGGTCCGCGAAGACCTTGTCCGGATCCGAGGCTATGGTGGTGCGCTTGAAGGCGCGCATCCGCTTTGCCGCCCATCCGTTCTCAGCCATGATCCCCGCCACGGTGCCCACCGACACCTCGATGCCGGCGGCAACAAGTTTGGTATGCACCATGCGGTGACCGAAGATCCCGTCAGAGGAATCGAAGACGGTCCTCACCTGGTCCGTCAGGTCCCGGTGACGGGCCGCGGTCGGTGTCTCCTCAGCGTCCCGCCACCGGTAGTACGAGGCCCGTGGAAGCCCCAACTGCCGGCACATCCATGCCACTGGAAAGTCGGCGTTCTCCTCCTGAACAACGCGGTAGAGATCTTCTACCGCTGTTCTTTGGCGAAGAACGCCGAAACTTTTTTCAGGAAATCATTCTCCCGCTCGAGCTCCCGCAGCCGGGCCTCCATGGCTTTGAATTTCACCGGATCTACCGGGTCATCGGGCTTGCCACCGCTTTCCTGATCAGCCTCACGGGCCAACCGAATCCACCGCTTCAGAGCAGTCAACGAGATCCCGAGATCAGCAGCAACGGCAGGCAACGGACGCCCCGAAGACGCCGCCAAAGCGACGGCATCGGCCTTGAACTCATCGGAATAGGTAGGTCGAGCAGACATGAGCACAATCCTTTCAAACTGTGTCTCACATCAGTAGTACACCTCACACTGAGATTGCTGGGACGCTCAATTCGGCCACTCCTGTCCACCGTCAACATCGGACAGGAGCCATAAGCCAGAAGGCTGTTCGAACCGTGACAAGTGATTCAGGCGGGATCCATCGCCTCCTCCATTCTAGGCTTGAAACGCGCTCACGTGGGTACCGTTCGGGCCGTCCTAGTGGGCTCCAATCAAGTTGACATAGTCAGCGCACGGAGAACCGCGACGGACACATCGTGGAGATCACCGAAACCGGGAACAACCCGACCGCGACCACCTTCACCTGGAACCTGTTGATGGTGTGTGGTGACGCTGCCCAGGGCGACGTGACCTACTTCAGCGGGTACCCGATAGATAAGGTTTCGCCGATCTCGTGCCCGGACAACTTGGCGTTCGACAAGGCCGGGAACCTGTGGATCTCCACTGATGGCGCCCCGTCGGGCATCGGCTACAACGATGGCCTGTTCAAGGTCACTCTTGAGGGAGCCGAGCGCGGCAAGGTCGAACAGTTCCTCTCGGTCCCGCGGGACGCAGAAACGTGCGGTCCGATCATCCGCGACGATGAAGGCATGGTCTTCGTCGCCGTCCAGCACCCCGGTGAGGAAGGAACCTGGGCCGCACCGAACTCGCTGTTCCCCTACGACGGTACGCCCGCTCCGCGGCCCTCGGTCGTCCAGGTGTTCCGGGGCAAGTCCAAATAACGACCAGTCGCTGTGAAGATGATGGCCTTCCCGTGCGCCGGGGAGGCCATCATCTTCTCAGTGCAAAGCTTCTTCGCTGGATGGGGCAGCAGCTGTGGCGAGCCGGTACCCGATGCCCCTGACGGCGATGGGCTGGGTACGTCCGATGAGTTTGGACCTGATCCGGTTCAGGTGCACTTTGAGCGTTTGCGTTCTCGCCGTTTCCCCCACAGCTCCCCAGACGTCGTCCTTGAGCTGCTCAAGGGGTACTGCCCGGCCCTGGGCCAGCATCAGCACACGCAGGATTTCGAATTCCCGCAGGGTCAATGTGACGGGTTTGCCGTTCTCGAGGACTTCGAACGCAGCTACCCGCATCACCAGCGAGCCGACCTTCAGTTGCTCGGGCACGCCCGCTGCCCTGCGGGCAAGTCTGGCCAGGATCCGGGTCGAAGGTGCCTGGTCATAGCCCGGGAGCACTCCGGCAACCGCGGCAGGGGGTTCAGCAAGGCCGGTGGCCAGGACCATCAGGACGGGCGTGGTCCCGTCGGCGGCGATAGCGGCGGCCACGGTGGCCGGGGCTATGTCGGTGACGGTATCGGCTAGGACGACGGCGTCCGCGGGTGTCCGCCCGTAGGCAATGAGACCGGCCGCGCCGGTTGCTTCGACGACTGTGCGTATTCCGTTGGCGCGGCAGTAGTCCAGCAAGGGCGCGGGTGCCTGTCCGTCAGGGTCGATGACCAGGACCAGGGCCTGGCCTTCCTCCCAGAAGGGGGCGATCCGGTCTACCCGGCGACTGGGCGAAGGGGTGGGTGTGTCGGTGGGTGCGGGCATGCTTCCATGATTGCCCATTCGATAGTGTCATCCACGCCCATTTGAGCGTTCATCTTCTGTTCATTTAGGGAGGACAAAGCGTTCATAGTGGCTCCCTACGTTAGGTGAAGGCAGCTGCATGCTGCCCGGCGGTCAATCCCGCACGTTCAGCATTCCGGCGGCCTGCATCACCGCCGGGTACCCCGGAGGAATCCTCGTGAACTTCAAGCGATCAAGCGCTCTTCTTGCAGCAGTAGCGGCCAGCACCCTGCTGCTGTCCGCCTGCGGCAGCGATAACGCAACACCCCAGGCCAGCGGCTCCGCGGCGGCGACCTCTGACGTCGCCTGTGGCGGCAAGAACGCACTGAAAGCCAGCGGCTCCACCGCCCAGGCCAACGCCATGACCCGATTCGTTACCGCTTTCGAGTCGGCCTGCAACGGCCAGACCCTGAACTACACCTCCAACGGCTCCGGCGCCGGTGTCTCCGAGTTCCTCGGCGGACAGACCGACTTCGGTGGCTCCGACTCGCCCTTGAGCGAGAAGAAGGGCGAGCCCGCGAAGGCTTTGGAACGTTGCGGCAGCGACGCATGGAACCTCCCCGTCGTGTTCGGCCCGCTGGCCGTGACCTACAACGTCAAGGGCGTCGACAAGCTCAACCTCGACGGCCCCACCGTTGCCAAGATCTTCAACGGCACCGTCGCAACCTGGAACGACCCGGCCATCGCTGCCCTGAACTCCGGCGTGACCCTGCCCGATGAGAAGATCAACGTGATCTACCGCTCCGACGAGTCCGGAACCACGGACAACTTCCAGCAGTACCTGGACAAGGCATCCGCCGGTGCCTGGGGCAAGGGCGCGGGCAAGACCTTCGCCGGCGGTGTCGGTGAAGGCGCCAAGGGCAACGAAGGCACCTCCGCTGCAGTGAAGGGCACCGAAGGGTCCATCACCTACAACGAGTGGTCCTTCGCCAAGAGTCAGAAGCTCTCGGTCGCCAGCATCATCACCTCCGCAGACTCCACGCCCGTTGAGATCAGCACCGAGACCGTCGGCAAGACCATCGCCGGTGCCAAGATCAAGGGCACGGGCAACGACCTGGTCCTGGATACCAGCTCCTTCTACACCCCGGCCGAAAAGGGCGCTTACCCGATCGTGCTGGCAACGTACGAAATCGTGTGCTCCAAGTACAAGGACGCCGAGACCGCAACCGCAGTCAAGGCCTTCCTGTCCTCCACCATCGGCGCCGGCCAGAACGGCCTGACCGACAACGGCTACATTCCCGTTCCGGACGCCTTCAAGGACAAGCTGAAGACGGCCATCGCGGCTATCTCCTAGGAAAGTTACGCATATGTCGTCTCCACGACCCGAGGTGACTGAACCTCAGGCCCTGCGCAGCAGCGCGGGGCCTGAGGGCGCACCCAAGCAAACCCCCACAACGCCACCGACACGGCAGAACAACAACAAGGGACAGAACCCTTCAACGTTCAAGCAGGGCAAGGTCGTGGGCGACCGCGTTTTCCACGGCCTGGCCACCGCCTCCGGCGTGTTCGTGATTGCGACCATCGTCCTGATCGCAGTGTTCCTGCTTGTCCGGGCGATCCCGTCGCTGCAGGCCAACACGGTGAACTTCTTCACCAGCAACGAATTCAGCACCACCGACGAGAACAACCTCGCCTTCGGTATCCGTGACCTGCTCATCGTCACGGTCCTCAGCTCAGCGTTCGCGCTGCTGCTGGCCGTCCCCGTATCGGTCGGCATCGCCATCTTCCTGACCCAGTACGCGCCCAAGTCCCTGTCCCGGACCTTCGGGTCCCTGGTGGACCTGCTCGCCGCAGTCCCTTCGATCGTCTTCGGCCTGTGGGGCATCTTCATCCTCGCCCCTGCACTGGAACCGGTCGCCAAGGGACTGAACGAGAACCTGGGCTGGTTCCCGCTTTTCGCCACCGGCAACGTCTCCCTAAACGGTGGTGGCACCATCTTCACCGCAGGTATCGTCCTGGCGGTGATGATCCTGCCGATCATCACCGCCATTACTCGCGAGGTCTACAAACAGACACCACGCGGACACATCGAAGCCGCGCAGGCCCTGGGCGCCACCAAATGGGAAGTGGTCCGCATGACCGTCATTCCCTTCGGCCGCAGCGGAACGATCGCCGCCGCCATGCTCGGCCTTGGCCGCGCCCTGGGAGAGACCGTCGCCGTCCTGCTCATCCTCCGCGCGTCCGCCCAGGCCGCCAGCTTCACGCTCTTCGACGGCGGCTACACCTTCGCCTCGAAGATTGCCTCCGCCGCCGCCGAGTTCAGGGCACCGCTGCCCACCGGCGCCTACATTGCCGCCGGTTTCGTGCTGTTCGCCTTGACGTTCGTCGTCAACGCCCTGGCACGGTCCGTTGTTGGAAAGAAGGTCAACGGATGACACAGGCCCAGATGCCCACCGAAGAGCAGATGAAGGCAAAACGCGCCCTTCTGCCGATCAGCCGGGGCCGCCGCTTCACCGACAAGTTCGCCGGCGGGCTTGTGACCGCCGCGTTCCTGATCGCCCTCGTGCCGTTGCTGTGGGTCCTGTGGACCGTGCTGTCCAAGGGCTTCCCCGCCATCACCAACGGTGACTGGTGGTCCAAGTCCCTCCAAGGCGTCCTGCCGGAGCAGTTCGCCGGCGGCGTCTACCACGCCCTGTACGGCACGCTCGTCCAGGCGTTCATGGCGGCCCTGATCGCCGTGCCGCTCGGCCTGCTGATTGCCATCTACCTGGTGGAGTACGGCCGGGGCGTCCTGGCCCGCGTCACCACCCAGATGGTGGACATCATGTCCGGCATCCCGTCCATTGTGGCCGCGTTGTTCATTTTCAGCCTGTGGGTTGCCACGTTCGGACAACCGCAAAGCGCGTTCGCTGTCTCCCTGGCGTTGGTGCTCCTCATGCTCCCTGTCGTGGTGCGGAACACCGAGGAAATGCTGAGACTGGTCCCGGACGAGCTGCGCGAGGCCTCCTACGCTCTCGGCGTGCCGAAATGGATCACCATTTTGCGCATTGTCCTGCCCTCGGCCATGTCCGGAATCATCAGCGGCATCATCCTGGCAATCGCCAGGGTCATGGGCGAAACCGCGCCCGTCCTGGTTCTGGTCGGCTACAGCCGCTCGATCAACTTCAACATTTTCGACGGCAACATGGCCTCGCTGCCGCTGCTGCTCTACACCGAGCTGATCAACCCTGAAGAGGCCGGTCAACTCCGGGTCTGGGGTGCCGCCCTGACCCTGATCATTGTGATCGCCGTCCTGAACCTCATCGCCGCAGCCGCCGCACGTCTCGCGGCGCCCAAAAAATCCTAGCCCCACAAGGAATACAGATGGCCAAGCGCCTTGATGTCAAAGATCTGAACGTCTACTACGGCAACTTCCACGCCGTGGATTCCGTCTCCATGACCGTCCCGCCGCGCAGCGTCACGGCCCTCATCGGCCCTTCCGGGTGTGGCAAGTCAACCGTGCTGCGCACCCTGAACCGCATGCACGAGGTCACCCCCGGTGCCCGGGTCGACGGCCACGTCCTGTTGGACGGGGTGGATATCTACGATCCCGCCGTCAGCCCCGTCTCGGTACGGCGCACCATCGGGATGGTCTTCCAACGACCCAACCCCTTCCCGACGATGTCCATCCGGGACAACGTCGTGGCCGGTCTGAGGCTCCAAGGCGTGAAGAACAAGCAGACCCTGAACGAAGTGGCCGAAAAGTCGCTGCAGGGCGCCAACCTTTGGCGTGAGGTCAAAGACCGTCTGGACAAGCCCGCCGGCGGGCTCTCCGGTGGCCAGCAGCAGCGCCTCTGCATCGCCCGGTCCATCGCCGTGGAACCCGATGTGCTGCTCATGGACGAACCGTGTTCAGCGCTCGATCCGATCTCGACCCTTGCCATTGAGGATCTGATCACCGAACTCAAAGCCAAATACACGATCGTGATCGTGACCCACAACATGCAGCAGGCCGCACGCGTCAGCGACCAGACGGCCTTCTTCAACCTTGCCGGGGTGGGCAAACCCGGACGTATGGTGGAAATCGACACCACGGAAAAGATCTTCAGCAACCCCTCCGAAACGGCCACCGAAGACTACATTTCCGGCCGATTCGGATAACCCGTTGGAACAGTGAGCGGAGCATGACTACTGTGTCAGAGCAGACCGGACGTTTAACTGCGGCCGAGGAAGAGCAGCCCGTCCTTGTCGCCGGGCCGATCAGCCTTGACCTTGAACGGCACGAAGCCCGACTCAACGGTAAGGAAATCATCTTCAGCCACCGCGAACTGCAACTGCTGGCATACCTCATCCGCCAGGGCGGGCGTGTGGCCAGCCCCGAGGAAATCAGCGACGCAGTGTGGGGCAAACCGGCCGCGACCAACACCGTCGCGGTCCACGTCAAACGTGTGCGGGTCAAGCTCGGCGATGACCCGCAGCACGGACGCATGATCCGGACCATCCGGGGCGTCGGATACCGGCTAGGTCCGGCTCTCTGCGGCTAACCAGCCCGACAGCTCCAGTCCCTGCCCGCTAGCCCGACCGCCGGGCAGGGACAACAACCACGGGCCGGGACTGGACCCGGCCCAGGTCCTCTGCCACCGATCCTTCCAGGATCCTGCCCAGCCGGGGCAGCAGACCTGGTCGCTGCCCGCCTACCACAAGCATCGACGCGCCGGTGCTTTGTGCCAGCCGGGTCAACGCGGCACTGACGGATCCGTTCAACACCCGGAATGACCATTCCGTGCCTGCGGGGCCAAGGATTGACTCCAGCCGCTCAAGGACCATCGAGGCCGGGTATGCGGCCTCTTCGTTGACAGCAGGGTCCAACGATTCGGCCAGGAGCCCGGATGCCGGACTCCACTCCACAAGATAACTGGACGGATCCACATACGCGCAGATCAGATGCAGGTCAAGGGCTGCCGCCAAGCGGGCCGCGGTCATAGCCAAGGACGCCGGGCAATTCCACGGAACACCCAGGACCAGAGGCCCGGGCGCCGGCTCGTCGGTACTGTCCTGCAAGGCGGACCACAACTCATCCATCGGGGAACCGCTCTGCGCCCGCCCTCAGGGGCGGGTCTGTCCGACGAGCTCGTCGTGCAGTGCCTGGACTCGTGCCTTGATGTCGTCCCTGACCAGGCGCATCCGCTCCATGCCCCTGATACCGCGAGTCGAAGGTTCGTCGGTCTCCCAGATCTCAAACCTTTTCCCGGCTGGTGCATCAAGCTTGGCTTCGGTTCCCAACACGATCACGGCATCCACAGCGTCCAGTACCTCGTCGGTGACCGGTTTAGGATATTCCCCGGTGATGTCGATACCGAGCTCGACCAACGACTCCACAGACTCCGGGTTCAGTGCGGGACCGGGTTTCGTGCCCGCCGAATACACCCGTACACCATTCCCCGCGAGGCTCCGCATGAGACCGGCCGCGAGTTGGGACTTGCCGCCGTTCTTGCTGCAGACGAACAGAACGCCCGGAGTCTTGTTGCCTTCGGTCATGCGCGAGTTTCTTCCTTTTCTTCGGTGCGGAGCAGTGAGTCCACCAGTACTTTGACGCGGTCGTGAATCTCATCGCGGATGTCCCGGACGGTCTCCAGGGACTGGCCTGCGGGGTCGGTCAGTTCCCAGTCTTCGTAGCGTTTGCCGGGATAGATCGGACAGGAGTCACCGCAGCCCATGGTGATGACGGCGTCGGAGGCACGCACCACGTCATCGGTGAGGGGCTTTGGGTATTCCTTGCCCAAGTCCAAGCCCATCTCGCTCATCACAGTGACGACGGTCTGGTCCAGTTCGGAGGCCGGGAGGGACCCGGCCGAGCGGACCCGGATCCTGCCTTTGGCTTCGACGTTCAGCAGCGCGGCGGCCATCTGGGACCGACCGGCGTTCTGCACACAGACGAACAAAACTTCCGGTACCTCGGAGCGGGCTGCTGCCTTGGAGCGGGCCAAAGCATCCAGCCGTTCGTTGGCGAAATGCTCGGTGGTAGCGGGCAGATAGGTCGTGATTCTGGCCGTTCGGGCGAGAGCCGTGTAGGACTCGAAGACGTAGCGTTCGACGGTTTCGGCTGCAAAGATCCCAGCGAATCGGCTGGCCAGGCGGTCACTGATCCGATGCAGAAGCTCCGTGTTGTCCTGCAGGCCTGACGAGAGGTCGCGATGTACGGTCATGGCAGAAACTCCAACTCCTTTATGGGTGGGCTTGCTTAAAGGTCCGTGCCCGAGCGGCCGTGGGCGAGCCCGGTCGGGAAGCCGACGAACGCTGGTTCCGGAGCTCCGCAGCAACCGCCCTGGGACTCAGGTTCCTGTGCAGTCTCAGGGGTGGTGGTTGCGGCGGGGACGTCACAGCTGGTGCCGGCGTCGGCGGAGCAGACTCCGGTTTCGGGCAGTTCGAGGTGGACGGTGTCTGCTGCTGCGTGGTCGCCGGCGAGGGCTGCGGCCACGGAGCGGACCTGTTCGTAGCCGGTGGCCAGCAGGAAGGTCGGGGCGCGTCCGTAGGACTTCATTCCGACGATGTAGAAGTCCTTCTCGGGGTGGGCCAGAACCTTGGCGCCGTGCGCTGGGACGGTGCCGCAGGAGTGGAATTCGGGGTCGATCAGCGGGCCGAGCTCGGTGGGTGCTTCCACGGCCGGGTCCAGGTTCAGGCGCAGTTCGCGCAGGATGTCCAGGTCGGGACGGAACCCGGTGCAGGGCACGATGACGTCGGCATCGACGGTGCGCCCGTCCACGGCTTCGACCGTGACGTGCGTGTCGAGGGTTTTCAGGGCTGCGATGCCGAAGCCGGTGTGCAGTTCGATGGTTCCGGCTTCGACGAGGCGGCGGAGCCGGGAGCCGAGCTGGCCGCGTGCTGGCAGCCCGTCGGCGTCGCCGCCGCCGTAGACCTTTTCCGCGGACCCGCCACGGACGGCCCAGAGGATCGTGGTGTCGGGTTCGTCCTTGGTCAAGTCGGCGAGGTTGATCAGGGTGTTCGCTGCCGAGTGGCCGGCGCCGACGACGAGGACGCGGCGGCCAGCGAACGCGGCTCGGTCCCGGCCAGCGACGTCGGGCAGGGGTGAGGAGATCCGGTCCGTTGCGGTGGTTTCGCCGATGGCGGGCAGGCCGGAGGTGCCGAGCGGGTTGCGGGTGGACCAGGTCCCGGAGGCGTCGATGACGGCGGCGACGGTGTGGTCGCGGACTTCGCCGCCGTCGTGCTCGACGCGGACGACGAACGGGGTGGTGTCGCGGTCCCGGACGTGGGTTTTGTCCATGCCTTGCCGGGTGACGGCGATGACACGGGCGCTGGTCTGGAGCCGGGAGGCGATCTGGGCGGTGGCGGCCAGCGGGGTGAGGTAGTGGTCGATGAGTTCGCCGCCGTAGGGCAGTGCCGTGGGGCGGGGGGACTCCCAGCCGGTGGGTTCGAGCAGGCGCACGGCGGCGTCGTCGAGGTTGAACCGCCACGGAGAGAACAGCCGGATGTGGCGCCATTGTTCAATGGCGGCACCGGCGGTGGGGCCGGCCTCGAAGATGACCGGTTCGATGCCGCGCTCAAGCAAATGTGCCGCGGTGGCCAAACCGATGGGTCCTGCGCCGATCACGGCGACGGGAAGGTTCTTCACTGAATCCATGCTGTCCTCTGTTCTTTTCCCTTGGTGCGGTTGGTTTCGGGGGTGCCTGCCGGTCCTTATGGGTCCGGCAGGCCGGGGGTGGTGCTGTTCAGCAGCAGTCCAGATCGTCCTCGTCGCAGCAGCCCGTGTCGGTGCAGCATCCGGTGTCCATCCAGATCACCCCCTCCCCGTTACTGAGTGATTAGGCGTGGGTTGGTTCTTCAACCAATGCCGTGGCGATGCTGTCGGCATCCTCCAACGCTGCCAGGAACCGTTCGGCGTCCAACGCGGCGGCGCAGCCGGTGCCCGCGGCGGTAATGGCCTGCCGGTAGCGGTGATCCACCGCGTCACCGCAGGCGAAGACACCCGACAGGTTGGTGACGGTGGTGGGTGAGTCGACCTTGATGTAGCCCTCAGCGTCCAGATCGACCTGTCCGGTGACCAGTTCGGTGCGGGGCACATGTCCGATGGCGACAAAGATGCCGGTGGCGTCCTGTTCGCGGGTTTCGCCGGTGCGGGTGTCCGTCAGGGTCACACCGGTGACCTTGGTATCGCCGTGGATCTTGGTAATGGCGGAATTCCACGCGAAAGTGATCTTCGGGTTGTCCTTGGCGCGCTGGGCCATGATCCGGGAAGCGCGGAGTTCGTCTTTGCGGACGACGACGGTGACGGTCTTGGCGAAGCGGGTCAGGAAGGTCGCTTCCTCCATGGCGGAGTCGCCGCCGCCGACGACGATGATGTCCTGCTCGCGGAAGAAGAACCCGTCGCAGGTGGCACACCAGGACACGCCGTGGCCGCTGAGCTTCTTCTCTTCCGGCAGGCCCAGCTCCTTGTAGGCCGAGCCGGTGGCGAGGATAACCGCCGGTGCCTCGTGAGTCTCGCCGGCGCCGGTGACGACGCGCTTGAGGTGACCGGTCAGATCGACCTCGGTGACGTCGTCGAACACGATCCGGGCGCCGAACTTCTCGGCCTGTTCCTGGAGACCATCCATCAGCTCCGGGCCCTGAACGCCGCCCGGGAAGCCGGGGAAGTTCTCCACCTCGGTGGTGTTCATCAACGCACCCCCGGCGGTGACCGAACCGGCCAGGACCAACGGGTTCAACCCGGCCCGTGCGGCATAAATCGCAGCCGTGTAACCGGCGGGGCCGGAGCCGATGATGATCAGCTGTTCTGTCTGGACGTCGGTACTGGCGTCGGTGCTCACGGAAGTCTCTCCTGGTGCTCGAAAAAAGATGGGTTACTTGGCGGCCGGGACCAGCGAGGCGATCAGGGCCTCGATGCGGGTCTTGATCTCATCGCGGATCGGACGGACAGCGTCCACGCCCTGACCGGCGGGGTCTTCAAGAACCCAGTCCTCGTAACGCTTGCCGGGGAAGTACGGGCATTCATCGCCGCAGCCCATGGTGATCACGACGTCGGATTCCTTGACGGCCTCGGTGGTCAGGACCTTTGGGATCTCGGCGGACATGTCGATGCCGAGCTCGGCCATGGCCTCAACGGCGGCGGGGTTGACCTTGTCCGCGGGCTGCGAGCCGGCGGAACGGACCTCGATGGCCCCGTCGGACAGGGTGGTCAGGAACGCTGCGGCCATCTGGGAACGGCCGGCGTTGTGGACACAGACGAACAGAACGGAAGGCTTCTTGATGGTTTCGGTGCTCACGGGTTTCTCCTGGGATCAGTTGCTTGGTCTGGATGGTCGTACCGAACCAATACCGCGATGAATAACATTGATCTTCATCGATGTATCGAGTATCGGCGTCTAGATTGATGGTTGTCAATATTTGCTGTAGCTAGGCTGCCTGCAGGCGGGGGGCCAGGTCGAGCACTCGGCGCGAAATGTCCGCAAAGGCGTTCTCGAAGGCATCTTCACTGTCCAGTCGCAGCGGATCCGGCACCGACCAGTGGATGCCGCGCAGGTCCGGGAGTTCCTCGTGGGCGTTGTCGCAGACGGTGACCACAAGGACTTCATCGAGGGCCATTTGGTTGATCTGGCGGGGCAGGGCTCCGGCGAGATCGAGGCCATTGCGGCGCGCTACCTCAATGGCACCCTTTGCCACGTGCTCCGCGGGGTGCGTGCCCGCCGATGCTGAGGGAATGTCGCTGACGTTGCGCCACAGCGCGGCCGCCAGTTGGGACCTTGCGCTGTTGCGGGTGCAGACAAACAGGATTCGCCGCGCATCGTATTTCCGACCAGGGACCAGTCCTTCCAGGGCTGCGGGTGCCAGCCGGAAGTAGCTGCGCCGCTTGTCAGCTTCGGAGCGCTGCCGCACCGCCAGCCCGGCCCCTTCCAGGGTCCGCAGGTGGTGCGACAGCAAGTTGGAAGGAATCCCCAATTCCGACTGCAGCTCCTTCGGGGACAAGTCGCCCAAAGTCAGCAGGTCCACGATGCGCAGCCGTGCGGGGTCGGCGAGGGCGGCGTACCTGGCGACCCTGGCCTGAAACGTCTCTTCTTGCTCAATACTCATTGAGTCAATCTTGACTGAACTAAATCACCTAGTCAACCTGATTGTCCCTTGTGCCGGCTAAGCATTTTCGGTGACGTCGTTGGTGAAGAAGCGCTTGCGGGCCCAGAGTGCGGCGTATACCAGCGCGACGAGGACCGGGACTTCGATCAGAGGGCCCACGACGCCGGCGAGGGCCTGTCCGGACGTGACGCCGAAGGTGCCGATGGCAACAGCGATGGCAAGCTCGAAGTTGTTGCCGGCTGCGGTGAACGCCAGTGTCGTCGTCTTGGCATACCCAAGGTTGAGGAGCTTTCCAAGGACCATGCCAACGCCGAAGACCACGAGGAAGTAGACCAGCAGTGGCACCGCGATGCGGACCACGTCCAGTGGTCGGGAGGTGATGGTCCCGCCCTGCAGGGCGAACAGGAGGGTGATGGTGAACAGGAGGCCGTAGAGAGCCCAGGGTCCAAGTTTTGGCAGGAGTTTGTTCTCGTACCAGTCCCGGCCCTTGGCTTTCTCGCCAACGGTGCGGGTGAGGAAGCCGGCCAGCAGGGGGATGCCCAGGAAGATCAGGACCGAGAGCGTGATGGCCCAGAAGGAGAAGTCCGCGCTGGTGGTAGGCAGGCCGAGGAGGGATGGCAGCCACTGAAGGTAGAACCAACCCAGAGCGCCGAATGCGACAACCTGGAACACGGAGTTGATGAACACCAGAACAGCGGCGGATTCGCGATCCCCGCAGGCCAGATCGTTCCAGATCATCACCATGGCAATGCAACGGGCCAGGCCCACGATGATCAAACCGGTCCGGTATTCGGGCAGGTCCGGGATGAAGATCCATGCGAGAGCGAACATGAACGCCGGCGCCAGAACCCAGTTGATCACCAGCGACGTGATCATCAGCTTCCGGTCAGCCAGAACCCGGTGCGCCTGGTCGTAGCGGACTTTCGCCAGGACCGGGTACATCATCACGAGTAGTCCGATGGCGATCGGCAGCGACACCTCGCCGATCTTCACCGCCTCCAAGGCGGTGTTCAGCCCAGGGATCAGGCTGCCCAGAAGCAGGCCCAAGGCCATGGCGGCGATGATCCACACCGGCAGAAACCGGTCAAGGGTGGAAAGTTTGCCAACGATGGCGGCGTCCTGCCGGGGCAGGGGTGTATCGGTCCGGGTGCTCACGGGTCTCCTGTGAATCTCGGCGGTAAATTGATGAGGATCGATATGAAGTATTCCCAGCTATATCGATGGTTGTCAATTTGCGTGCATAATGGGAGACATGAATTCTCTGCAAACTCTTGAGCCCGAAGTTGAGGCTTCCTGCTGCGTGCCGGCCGAGAAGCCGGCGCTGGGCGCCGAGGAAGCGCAGCAGAAGGCCCTCATCTTCAAAGCTTTGGCCGATCCGAACCGGCTCCGCCTGCTCTCCATCGTCAAAGCCGGGGAATCGGGGGAGTCCTGCGTCTGTGACCTCACCGAACCCCTGGACCTGGGCCAGCCAACGGTCTCCCACCACCTGAAGATCCTCGTAGAAGCAGGGCTGCTGCGCCGCGAGAAGCGCGGAACCTGGGCCTACTACTCACTCATTCCGGGCGCTCTGGATGAGGTCGCCGGGATTCTGGCCGCCCTGTGACCACCGCGTTCGATATCCGACCCATGCAGGCGGCCGACTGGCCCGCCGTGCAGCGTATCTTCCAGGAAGGCATCGACACCGGGCATGCGACCTTTGAGACAAGGGCGCCCGACTGGGAGACGTTCAATCAAACCAGGCTGCCAGGTCACCGTCTGGTTGCCGCAACGCCCGAGCATGGCGTTCTGGGATGGGCGGCCGTTTCCGCGGTGTCTTCCCGGCCTGCCTACGCCGGGGTGGTCGAACACTCCGTTTATGTTGCTGCCGAAGCCCGCGGGCTCGGTCTGGGCAAAGCACTCCTGCAGGCGCTCATCGAGTCCACCGAAAATTCAGGAATCTGGACGATCCAGTCCAGCGTTTTCCCGGAAAACCATTCCAGCCTCAGCATCCACGAAACCGCTGGCTTCACGGTCATCGGACGCAGGACCCGGATCGCCCGCATGGACCATGGGCCCGCCGCGGGGCACTGGCGCGACACCATTCTCCTCGAACGCAGGTCCTCCGTGGTCCGCTGACCCGAGGGCTGGATCAGCAGCATCTCCCCAGATAGCCCTGCAGATCCTCCAGAGTCGCCCGGATGGCCTCAGTATCTGCCCGGTAGTAAACACTCTTGCCCTGTCTGACCGCCGTCAGCAGCCCGCCCTGACGCAGAAGACTTAGCTGCTCGGACGCCGTCGACTGTCCCAAGCCACACCGGGTCGCGACCTCGCCAACCGTCAGTGATTCCCCGCCAGCAAACACGAGCATGATCTGCTGGCGGGTCTCGCTGGCCAAGGCTTTCAGGAAGCGCTGGGTGCCATCGTTGAGTGCTGTCGACTCGGTCATGAATCCAGCCTACCGTGTCATTTCTTAATATCGCGATATGACGATATGTTCAGGGCATGAACACGGCAGAGTTGATCATCATCGGCGGCGGACAAGCCGGATTGGCCACCGCACACCATGCGCTGGCCATGGGTCTGCACCCTCTCATCCTGGACGCCTCCACAGGGCCTGGCGGCTCCTGGCCGAACTACTACGAGAGCCTGAAACTTTTCTCCCCGGCCAGGTACTCGGCCCTGCCAGGCACGCCCTTCCCCGGTGACCCCGACCGTTACCCCTCGCGCGACGAAGCGGCCGCCTATCTGGCTACCTACGCCCGAGACCTCGACGCCGAGATCCGACACAACGAACGCGTCCAGACCCTCGCCACAAACGATGAAGGCTTTGCGGTGGAGACGGCCAACGGAGCGACGTTCATGACTGAGAAGATCATCGTCGCCACCGGAGGCTTCGGGAAACCTTTTATCCCCACCCTGCCCGGACTGCACGAACTCACCGGACAAATCCTCCATAGCGCCGACTACCTTCGACCGGACGACGTCGCCGGTGACCGGGTCATCGTGGTCGGCGGTGGGAACTCGGCCGTTCAGATCGCCGTCGAGCTGGCTGCAACAGCTACAGTCAGCCTCGCAACCCGGCGCTCACTGCGGTGGCAGGCCCAGCGGATCCTGGGACAAGACTTCCACTGGTGGCTGGATCGCTCCGGCCTCGACCGCTCCCGGGCCGGGCTGCTCCTGACACAACGCGGAACGCCCGTCGTTGACGACGGCAGGTACCGGGCAGCGGTACGCGCCGGTAGGCCCGATCGCAGGCACATGTTCACGCATATCACTAACGACGGTGTCATCTGGGCTGACGGGTCGCACGAGCACGTAGACACCATCGTCCTCGCCACAGGATTCGTGCCCGATACGCCCTTCCTGCCAGCAGAGGCAGTGGACCCGGCGGGGTTCCCACATCATTCCCGTGGCGTGTCCACCACCATCCCGGGCCTTGGTTACGTCGGGATGGAACACCAACGAACGTTCGCGTCCGCAACGTTGCGCGGCGTAGGAAACGACGCCGAGCACGTCCTCGATGCGATCGGCTCAACATATGCTCCCGTACCGCATGTGGTCCGCTGACTCGTGACGCCGGACGCTCAGAGTCTTCCACAAACCAGCCTCTGCGCAACCGTGAAATCCGATCCATTCGTTGGAATGCTACATGGAGGTCCGCCAGTACTGCCCAAGGGCGGCGTGGACGGCTTGCACACCAATCGGGGACAGCTTTGAGCTGTGCGGAGGGCTCCACCTTGCCCCCAGTGGGCACAACCCGTCCACGCGACGGGCAGGGTTACCTGCTTGAGATGCGGTGGCAGTTCGACGTCAGCACCAAGGACCACAACGGGCGTCCGCTCCGCGGACGACTGCAAAAGCCTCTTTTTGCCTTACATGTGGCTGGGTTGTTCTCCGTGCAAGGCCACTGATCGTAGCCGTCCGGGGGCCACCCTCGACCGGCTGGACCAGTGGGGGCCTCGCACGGCGGGGCAGGAAGGAGGTGGCTACATGAGCATCGACGAAGCGATCAAGCTCGCGACTTCGGTCGTGAGCTTGATGACAGCTGTCATCGCTCTACTCTCCATGCGGAACGAGCGCTTAACAAGCAAACGCTCCCGAGGTGCAACTCGGAAGCGTAAGCGTAAAGCAAGGAAGTAGGTGTAGCTACGAAACCCGGTGGTCGTGACCGCTTTGGTTGCGGCCACCGGCTCCTTCTCAGACTAAGTCCTACTCACCGATAAGGAAACCTCATGGAACCGCTGACCATCGTGAACTTCGTTCTCTCACTCACAGCACTGGGCGCTTCGATCATGGGCGTACCGCGCCACCTCCAAAGTCCCCAAGGAAGACGGCAGCTAGCCGGATCCGGGGCGGGCTGCCACACGGCGGCCCGCCCTACCGGGCCGGGGTGTCCTTCGGACCGTCAGCCGTGTCCTTCATGATGCGCCCGATCGTCTCAGCAATCGCCCGCACCGCTTCCGGGTCTTCGACCCAAGAGCGTCCGTTGCGGCTGCAAGCCTGGAACGACGTCACCTTGGACTCATCGACAGTCTGCCGCAGCTCAGCCCACGCCGCCTGCAGGTCGGAAGAGTCCGCCGTTGTGCGGCGCCTGCCCAGAAAGTTTCTCAGTCCCACTGCCACCACTCCTTCTGACACAAGTGTCCCGCCTGGGATTGGGAGAAACCAGGCGGGACATGCCTACCGTACCAACCCAGCCGGACAAGCCTCAGGGAACAAGCATGCTCGCAGGGCTCGCACCCCTTTTGGGCGTCCATTCCGCTTCGCTCCATGGCCGGCTGTTGGGTCCAGGGCGCGCCGTCGCAGAGCTCCGGACACCCTGGCCCTTTTGTGTCTACGACGATGCTCCTATAGTCGTCAAAATTGGCGTAGTGGTCGGCGTCAGTCTGACTTGTACCTTTCGAGGATCGCCTTCATCTGGGTGATTTCTTCCTGTTGGGATTTCACGATGGAGTCGCACAGGGTGATGATTTCCGGGTCGGTGATATTCGATTCCTCGCAGACGAGTAATGCCCGGGAATGATGGGGGATCATGGATTTGAGGAACTGTTCGTTGCCGACGAAGGTTTCTGTGCGGCCCAGTGCGAACACGGCGACGAAGAGTACGGCGAAGCCGATCAGCATGGCGATGTTGGCTTTTCTGTTCTTGAACATGGACCACATGCCGATGATCATGACGACGGCCATCGCGGACACCATCAGCAACGCCATCCAAAAATTGCTCAGGTTGAAGTAGAAGTGGTCGATCGAGCGGATCATTGACATCGACAGGACCCACATCAACGCCAGGCTGATCAGCAGTATCAGGGCGAATTTGAGATACATCCTGGATGAGTGGTGGCCGGTTTTGTCGTCTCGGGCGCGTGGGCCGCTGCTGTGGGTTTCTGATTCTCGGTGCTGGTGGCTGGGTTGCTGCTGCTCGTGCCCGGCGGCGCTAACGCGAGGGGAGTCTGGCTGGTTTTGCGGGGTACTCATGTGAGTTTCCTTCATGTGCGTGGCCCCTTCCCTACACAAATCCGGGGGCGGGAAGGGGCGCCAAGGCGTAGGCGGGGCGACTAGCCCAGCGAGGAGAGGAGCTCGTGGCACGCTGTTTCACAGCGGCGGCAGGCTTCGGCGCAGATCTTGCAGTGCTCATGCATTTGGGCGTGGCGTTCACATTCATCTGCGCATGCCTTGCAGGCGGTGCGGCATGCTTCGAGGACTGCCCGGGTGATGTTGGCGTCGTACCCGGTGTGCCGGGACAGGACGTTGCCTGTCGTTGCGCAGATGTCGGCGCAGTCCATATTGGTGCGAATGCACTTGGTCAGCTCGGCCACCATGTCCTCGCTCAGGCAGGCATCGGCGCAGGCCGTGCAGGTCTGTGCGCATTCGAAGCATGCCTGGATGCACTCGGCGAGTTTTTCCTGATCCACTCCGCCCAGGTCCTTGGGGTAGGTTGCGAGCATGGGGGTTACGTGATGCGTCATTGTCTTATCTCCCTGTTTTTAAATACAGCAGTCCGTTACTACTGCTGTGAAGCGATTTATTGGGTCTGCTCTGTGCAGCCCCGGGTTTCCTCAGCCGGCTAATAGCCGCTGATCCGGTTACGGTCGGGTCATCGCTGTACGGAGATTTATGTCCTGCTGATCGATAGGACCGTCAAAGACGGTCTGAGGTGATCGAGTCGTTCCAAAGCGGGGTCAAACCAACCAGGCGGGACGTAATCCGGCCGGTATTCCCCCGTCTCGATCAGTGTGGAGGCCGCAGCCACTTTCTCGGGCAGAAGCCGGAGGGTTTGGGCGACCATCATTTGGGTCCCGTGCTGATCGCTGCAGCAGGCGCGCTGAGACTCCGGCAGGTCAGACGCTGCGGTGACGGCCGTTGCTGCTGAAGCAGTGAGTTCATGGACCTCGGCGGTGACCATCTGATGGGAACTGATTCCCATGGCGTTCGGGTGCTTCATCAGCAGGCAAAGCGCCGCGCACAGGCTGAATGAGAAGACCAGCAACAGCGACACGGTCAGCACCCCGCACAGCATTCGCCTGCTGGGTTGCGTAGCGTCAATTACTGATGCTGAGATAGGTCATCCCCTCCGGTCTTGCCGGTCTAAAGCCACTTTAACCCTAGTAAATGATCAGCATACTTACCAGTGTTGAGGCTCTTTCGGCGAGCTGCTCGGCTACGGCCGTTCGTCTTTTGTTCAGACGGCCGCCGCTGCGGATTGATCCCCTAGCCATTGCCGGTAGGTGGTCGCAAGGGTGTCGTTGCGGAGGAGTCCTCGTTCCAGGAGGGAAATTTTCGAGGGCCATTGGCCGAGTTCGCGGGCTGCGGTTGTGATGGTGCAACCGAGTGTGGTGCGCGTCTGCCGGAGATCGCTGTTGTCCGGTGCTGGCTGGGGGTTGGTGATCTGGCGGTAGATTTCCCGGGCGGCGTAGCGTTTGAGGCAGCGCATGATTTCCCGTTTGCTCTTGCCTTCCGCGGTGCGTTTGGCCACGTACTCCTTCGTCCTTTGGCACGATGCCATCCGGACCAGGACCACTTGATAGAGGGCGTGATTGGCGTTGCGGTCCCCGCCTCGGCTGAGCCGGTGGCGGGTTGTTTTGCCTGACGATGCCGGTACGGGGGCGACCCCGACGAGGGAGGCGAACTGGGCTTCGTTTCCCAACCGGTCCGGGTTGTCTCCGACGGTGACCAGCAGCTGGCTGGCCACGTCGGTGCCGACGCCTGGCAGGTCGCAGAGCATCGGGGCGTAGGCTTCGATGATTTCCTGGAGTGCGGCATCCGCCTCAGCGATCTCTGTGGCCAGGGACTGGCAGCGCGTGGCGAGGGCTTTCAGCGTCAGAAGGGTCACGTACTCCGGGTCAGCCATGTGTCCCGATGGTCTCGTGCGCTGCAGGGCAGTGATCAGGGCGGAAGTGGCCATTGCCCGGTACTTCGCCCGGAGTCTGTCCGGGGCTGAAACGAGGAGTCCCTTGATCTGGTTGATGGCTGCGGTACGTGCCTTGAGCGCGGAGGCGCGCCCAGCGCGCAGGACCCGCAGGCATTCAACGGGGCCGTCCTTGGCTTTCGGGACCGACGTCGCCCGTCCCTCGAGTACCGACTTTGCAGCCTGGTAGGCATCCAGCGGATCGGACTTGCCCCGTAGCCGCCGCGCGGCCCGGTTCGGTCGGTTCACTTCCAGCACCGTCAGCCCGGCGGCCCGGAGGGTCCGGGCGAGCTCGGCGCCGTAGGAGCCGGTTCCTTCGATCCCGACGGCGGTGACCGTTCCATGGCTGGTGATGAAGTCGAGGATTTTCCGGTATCCGGATCCCACGGCCAGGAATTCCTTGTCCGCGAGGGGTTTGCCGTGTTCGTTTATGACGGCTACGTGGTGTGTGTCGGCGTGGGTGTCGATACCCGCGATGACTTTGATTGGTTCGTTTGCCAAGATGGAAATTGCCCCTCAGTCGCGTCGAATGCTGATTGATCGGGCGCGGGCCAGGTGGGCAGACAAAACGGTAATGGGACTGGTCGAATCAGGCTCCTATAAAGTCATGTCCGCCTGGCTCGACACCCTTTGACGGACCTTGAGCCGGCTGACAGATCGTCGGAAAGACAGTGCCGGCAGGCACGTCAGTTTTTGGGTGGGCCACGCCGGCTCAAGGACTTTTCCAGTATTACCGTTTTTTGGCTGCTGTCCTTCGGATTGTACGTGTCCGCTCCACCCCGTCTAGCCCCTCCGCAGGCTCCGGGGCCTGCGGCGCAGGAAATGTCCCTCCGGCGCTCCTGCGTCGCTTATTTCCTCCGGGAATTTCCCGCCCCTTGCCCTGCGGGTAGACAGGCCTCCGTCGGCCACAGCTCCGCAAGCTTCGCCAGCAGCCAAAAAACAACTGTGAGTCTTGCAATGGTTGGTCTGGGACTAGCTGGCAGTGTTGGTGCCGGTCGTTCTGCCTGGCGTGTGACTCGAAAAAACAATTGCCCCTGGTGGGTGCGTTTCCCCCGATTTGTCCGCGCCGGGTGGAGCGGCCGGCGTTGATCTGTCCCACGTCGATGGCTTGATTAGAAGCTTGCCCAGCCTTTTTGGTTGTGGCTCATCACAGTTTTGCCTCGAGGTGACTCTTCCCAGGTTCAATGCCGGTCGTGAAGCGGCCTGTCTTGCCCGTTCGAAAGGAAGGAGGGTGGCCGCGTTGACTTTCGTTACGCAGACCCGCCCGTTCGTTATTGGCGTGGACTGTCACGCCCGCACACACACTTACGCCATCATCGAGGCCAACACCAAGCGCCAGGTCGCATGCGAGCAGTTCCCGACCACCCCGGGAGGGATCTCGCGCGCACTTGCCTGGGTAGGACGAAGGACAGATGGCGATATGGCGTGTTTATGGGCCGTCGAGGGCATCGGCTCCTATGGGGCACGTTTGGCCAAAGCGGTAACCGACGCCGGCTACGATGTCGCCGAAGCTCCACGGATGAACGCCCGAGTTCGCCGTGGGATCGGCAAATCCGACCCGCTGGACGCCGCCGCCATCGGAACCGCAGTCCTGGGCCTTGAGGTCTCCCAGCTCCGGACTCCGCGCAGGGATGAAGGAATCCGTGCAGGGCTTAGGATCCTGAACGCGGCCCGGGATCAGCTGACCCGGGACCGAACAGTGAACGTCAATGCACTCATCGCCTTACTCCGGGCACATGACCTTGGAACCGACGCTCGTAAACCTTTGGTTTCCGCCCAGATCGCCTCGATCAGTAGATGGCGGGAACGGGACGAACCGATTGAACTATCGATTGCGCGCGAGGAAGCAGTCCGGTTGGCGCGCCGCGTTCTCGAGGTGACCACTCAGCTCTCTGCGAACCAGAAGCGCATGACAGAGCTGATCCAGCAAAGCCCCGCTGCGCCGTTGTTGGAGATAGTGGGGGCTGGCGCTGTCACGGTCGCGACCGTCCTGACAGCTTGGCCGCATCCAGGGAGGGTACGCAGCGAAGCCGCTTTCGCGTCTCTGGCAGGGGTGAATCCCTTGCCTGCCTCAAGCGGTAACACCGTCCGGCACAGGCTCAACAGGGGCGGTGATAGACGATTAAACCGAGCCTTGCACACCATCACCATGACCAGGATGGTCCACGACCCCGGAACAAGGGACTACGTTGCCAAACGCACCCAAGAGGGTCGCAGCTACCGCGAAATCCGCAGATCCCTCAAGCGCTACATCGCCCGTACCCTCTATCGCCAACTCAATACCCTTTACACCACCGAGGAACCACCCCGAACTTTTGTTGCAGGAGAAGCACCCGGCCAGGGAGAGAAGGGTTATCCTTCGGCCGCGGTTTGCCTAGAGGTTCCGGCGTCTCACTGACGGTAGTCATGCTTCCGTTGCGCAACGGGCGCATCCCATACATAGCTAGAGGACACGGTTCATGTGCTTGTCTGGTATCGCTGGTATCTCGTATGGATCCTCAATCGGGAGATTGGGACGCCCGGCGACCTCTGGGGCTGGCGCAGATGGTGCACCCTGCCAGATGCCATGGCGCAAGAAGGTGAGGTCGCTGCGTCAATGACGCAGCGACCTCACAAGTGTGGCTCGCGGGGTATCTAGAACCTGGGCAGGGCCAGCAGGTTGTTGTTCCATTGGCGATCGGCATAGGTACGTAGGTATGGAGCCGCGTTTTCGGGGCGGACCACACCCACTTCCACCTTCGAGGAGCCGGTCCCTACATATGCCCGGCCCTTTTTCACGTCAATCCATTCGACCATCGTCGGCTTGTTACTGGTCCCAGTGCCGTTGTCCGCTTCGTTTATCCACTTGTAGCTGGTGATGTGCTGGTGATCTTCCGGGAATCCCTCAATGCGTACGTGGGTGATTCTTACCGCCATGGCTTTACTCCTAGTTTTGTCGGGTGTTTCGCGTGCGTACTTCCCGAGCCACTTAGCGCGGGGGCAAGCAGGGGCGGAATGCCGAATTCCGCCCCTGGGCGTCAGACCTGCTGTGTGATCGTTCCGCTGGGGTTCCGTCGCACAGTTGCGTCGGTGACGAACCTGCCCGTTGCGGCCGAGCGATTCACGCTGCGTCCATTCCCTGTTCCGCTGCCTACCCTCTCCGTCGTTGTCGTGCGCGGAGATCGTGCGGCAGCAGCTTTCGTGACAAACCGTCCGGTCCGGGCGCTGCGGCTAACTGATCGTGCCATGGTGTCCTCCTCAGAACACTCATCCGAGGGGGAGGGCCGCCATTCTTGGCTGCCGTGGACTCCGTTAGAATCGCTACTACCACTAACCATGGAGCTTGCGGTCCTGACCTCGAGTTGCTGGGCGGATCCGCTGTTACGGGTCCGCCCTTTCACGTGTCGGGCTATCCGACAAAAATTAGCCTAGTCGCATCACTCTTAGGGCGCAAGGGTGATGTGCTGTGTCGAGAAGTGGAGTATAGTGTTGTTTACGAGTTAAGCACTTCCTGTAGGGTGTTATTCACATCAGGGGTGAAGGACGGCTTACGGAATGCAGGTGGACTACGAGGACGAGGATCTCCGGAGACTCGCTTACGAGCCAGACCACCGCACTACACGTTGGGCCCCAAACGTTACGAAGGCTTATAGGCGACGGATTCAACAGCTGCATGCGGCGGTCACTGATCAAGATCTGAGAGCACTGAAGTCCCTCCACCTAGAGAAGCTGAAGGGTGACCGTGCTGGAACATGGTCGATTCGAATAGACACGCAGTACCGGCTTATTCTTCGGTTCCAGACGCAGGATGGCGGGCGAATAGCCATCGTCATTGAAGCCGTTGACTACCACTGAAGGACTGATAGCTATGGCCCCCGAGCTAATTGAAGCTTTCCCTCCTGGGGATTTTCTTTCCGAGGAGCTTGAAGCACGTCATTGGTCCCAGAACGACTTCGCCCAAATTCTCGGACGCCCGGCGCAGTTCGTTTCGGAGATAATTGCCGGCAAGAAGGAAATCACCCGAGAGTCTGCGGCTCAGATCGGGGCAGCTCTTGGCACTGGCCCGGAGTACTGGCTAAACCTTCAGAATTCATATCTTCTGTGGAGTCAGTCTCAGAATGTCGCCACCCGCAAGGACTTGGATGAGGTAAAGCTCCGTGCTCGGATGAACGAACTGGCCCCGGTGTCTCTACTTCTTAAGCGCGGCATCCTGACTGGCAGATCTTTGGCCGAGCAGCAAAGTGAACTGATCGATCTGTTCCAGATCGAACACATTGAAGACACTCCGCGCTTTCTTGCAGCAGCACGTCGTTCTAACCGCGATGAAGAACCCACCCCGACTCAAAAGGCATGGCTGGCCTGTGCTCGAAAGCATGCGCAAAAGCTTGCGGTCAGCGAATACGACGCAGAAGGACTCACGAAGCTGGCCGAACGAGTGTCCGCCTTGGTTTCGGTCCCAGATAATTTCGCAAAACTTCCTGCTGAATTCGCTGCCGTTGGAGTACGTCTCGTCTACGTCGAAGCATTCCCTGGAAGCAAGCTGAACGGTGCCTCTTTTCTTCTTGACGACGACAACCGACAACCGGTAATCGCTCTATCAGGCCGAGGAAAACGACTCGATGTCGTCCTCTTCACTTTGCTTCACGAGGTGGCACACATCGTCCTAGGGCATGTGACACCCGAACACCTCGTAATTGACGAAGAGTCATCCAGGGAACCGACGGAGCTGGCGGCCGACGAGAAAGCTGGCGAATGGCAAATTCCAGGAGGGCTCCCTGCCCCGCCAGCAGCCGTGCGTAGGGGGTGGATCGATTCCACTGCGCAGCGGATAGGCGTTCATCCAGTGGTTGTACTCGGGAGACTGCAACGCGATAAGGCTCTCGACTACCGAACCGCTCTGGCAAAAGGAGCGCCGACCGTGAGCGCCCACCTAGAACGCTGGAGTTAGGTAGACATCGGTCATGGCAATGATGGATAGGAACCAACATGGAATCGCTTGAACTGTGACAGACACTGGAGACATTCTCGCGCTGTGGGCGCTGATCGTGAGCATTTTCGGAACCGGAATCGCCCTTACTGCTCTGGCGGTGGCCTATCTCGACTGGCGTCAAGTCGGTATGGAATCGCCATGGACGTTTACGGCCGTCGGCGGAGGCTACTGGAGACTGGAGCGCATCCACCGAAAGCCAGCGCAGATACGGCGATTTGAGTACGGCCAGATGTGCTCTGGGCTCCAGTTTGGAGTTGCAAGTGCAGCCGGCTTTCCTATGAAGGTGTATCGCAGGGGGGACACAGAACTCGTCTCCGTTAGCCCTTCCAGCAGCGTTGAGACAATCACCATTGTGTACAAAGAACATGGCTTGTGGGACAGGCTCAGAAGGAAAATCCCCAAGCGCAGCACCCTATATGCGCAGGGCTCAGTAGATGAGGGCTACGAGCGATGGGACACCCCGCTGCATCTGAATCCCTGATTCTCTGCGTGCCGGCGCGGCCACGAACGGCACGGAGACTGCGTATCCGGGCAACAGGCCACGGCTGCCGGTCGATACGCTGGCAGAGCGCGACCGACACAATGCGGTGGCGGAGCAACCAAACGATGGAGCAGAACATGGCGCTGAAGGATCCGTACAGAGTCCACCGGCAAATGCACTTGGGAGACTTCTTGGACCAGTTGGAGGACAAGAAGATGCTCACCTGGAGCTGGGGATACGAGAACAAGCGGGCACTCTTCAAAATCACCGAGCCGGAACGAAAGAGCGTCACCTACCAGATCAAGGAAGCGGAGGCTGTAGCTCTGCGCATAGCGGCGCGTGAGAACATTCCTTGGATCCCGGTACCAAACCCCGGAAACATCGACCTCTACCGAGAAACGAAGGCAAAGATCTCGCGGATGACCGAAGCAGCAAATCTCTAGCCTAAGCAGTTCATACGCTCGCTACTTGTCCAAGTGAGGCTAGTTGCGCCGCTCCGTCCGATAACGGCCGTTCACAACACAACACCCCGGACCGCATCGGTGTCCGGGGTGTTGTGTTCCATTGTGACTCGCGGCGATAAATGGCGGTGTTTTTGCGGCGCTGTTTGGCGCATCGTTCAGCGCGAAAGGGGGTCGATCAACGGGCGCAGGTATTTCGGGCACTTGCCCATGCCCGGGTAGGAGTCGAGGAGCCCGAAAGCCCCGCACGACTGATCAGGTGGTGGAGGTCCCCCAACTGCAACTCGGCAAATGACTTGCAGTTTCACCTTCCTTGGATGCCAGACGTGGCTTTCGGTTCTCTCGCCTGATTCAACGGCAGGCGCAAGCTTCAATGCTAGGATCCAACGGATTAGCTGGGAACAACCTTCTTCCGGGTTGGTTGGAGCGACATCACCGCTCGACCTAAAAATTGGGGATAAATAGTGTCCGACAAGTTTGACGCTGGCCTTGAGGCTCTGACCGCGCTCATTGATGCTGAGAACGAGCGCCAAGCCACGGATCGAAATGAAGCAACCACTCGCTACCAAGTAATCGACACCATCGTCCGGGATGTCCTGACTTGGGACGATCATGCGGTGGTGTGCGAAGACAAAGCTGGCACTGGGCGTATCGACTATGCGCTGGGGTTTCCTGCACGGCAATTTCTTATAGAAGCAAAGCGGGAGAACATAACCTTCAGTCTTCCTGCCGGGGTAAAGCACGGCGTGCATAGCTTGAAATCCCTGACACATGGAGCGGAAGCCAAAGCACTTTCTGATGCCGTGCAGCAGGCGATGGAGTATGCCAGTTCTAACGGCATACAAATCGCCGGTGTCTCCAACGGACATCAACTCATATTGTTCATCGGAGCCAGGGTCGACGGTGTCCCGCAGTCCGATGGCAAGGCGTTGGTGTTTACGAGCCTCGAGGACATGCGGACGAACTTTCGGGCTTTATGGGATGCTGCCAGCCCAGAGGGCATCGACAATCGAACACTCCTTCAACGCCTCGTAACGACCGTCAGCCAACCCCCGCTGCCTCTGTCGGCGCGTCTTCCGGTTTATCCAGGAATGAAGCGAAGGAACGAGCTGCAGGCTGACCTGGAAATACTTGGGGATTTATTCCTTGAGGACTTGGCAAAGATTGGGGACATGCGAGACCAGTTCCTTCGGGACTGCTATGCCACCAGCGGTGCTCTGTCGCAACATGCGTCGATCAGTAAAAACATCCTCGAAAGTAGATACGCCGCGCTCGACTATGAGGGCACAACAGAAGCCGTCCCAGCTCAAGGAAAAAGGGGATTAGCTCCTCAGCTAACCCGGGACATGCTGGCCACAGCAACCAACCGTCGGCCTATCGTCCTCCTCGGCGATGTTGGCGTCGGTAAGAGCACGTTCATACAACGGCTGGTACACGTGGACGCGGTGGAACTCTTTTCCCAGGCATTTACCGTCTACATCGACTTTGGTTCTAGCACTACACTTGCCGACCTCCGAGAGCACGTGCTGACTGAGACGATCAGACAGTTATCGGATCTTCTTGGTACATCATTGAATGACAACTCCTTCGCACAGTCGGTTCATCGGCGTGCACTTAAGGAGTTTGATTCATCTCCGTCCGGCCAGCTACGGGAGATTGATGAGAAGGCGTACAAGATCGCTCGGCTGCAGTTCCTGCAGAAGTTAGTGGATGACCGCCCGGGGCACATCGCGGCAAGTATCAAGAACATTCAAACCTCAAGGCGAAAACAAGTTGTCGTTTTCCTTGACAACGTGGACCAGAGAAGCACCGACGACCAGGACCAGGTCTTTCTGATCTCAAACGAGCTTGCAAGCACGTGGAATGCCACCGTCTTCGTGACCCTCAGGCCAGAAACGTTCTACCAATCGAAAAGAACTGGAGCTTTGTCGGGCTATCAGTCACGCGTTTTTACCATCGCCCCGCCCCGCGCCGACGTGGTACTAACCAAACGAATCCAGTTTGCCCTTAGGAACATGCACGGAATAAGCCAAGGCGGCCTCCTGCCGGCCAACGTATCCGTAAGCAGCGAGAAGCTTGAAACCTTCCTCCGGATGTTCGAAGAAAACCTACGGACGAACAAGGGCTTGATGTCTCTCATAGACAACATGGCCTCAGGCAACATGCGACTCGCCCTCCAGTTCGTTTCCGACTTCATTGGGTCAAGCCATGTCGCCACAGGCAAGATGTTGGAAATTATTGATCGCTTCGGACGGTACGATGTGCCCGTGCACGAGTTTCTCCGTGCTCTGCTCTACAAAGATCATGAGCACTTTGATCCGTCGGCTTCGGACATCGCAAACGTCCTGCGGCTGCGCGACTCTGACGGCCGGGCACACTTCTTGATCCCCCTCATAGTTTCCTTCTCCCAATCACGCGGAGACCAAGTTTCTGGTGAAGGGTTTGTTGACGCCGCAGAAATATTTGCCTTCAGTCAACTACTTGGTTTCACGGATCTTCAAACCAAGGAAGCCTTGGACCAGTGCATCAGAGAACGGTTGTTAGAGAGCACCCCGCGGTCTATAGAAAACCGAGACCGCATTTTCTATAGGGTCACCAGCGCCGGAGTCTATACCGTGAGGACGCTCTTAGGATTCTTCACGTATGTAGACGCCATCATCGTCGATACACCAATAACAGATCGTTCCGTCCGAGAGGACATACATGATGCCTACACCATCAAGGATCGGTTGTCCCGGGCAAAGGTGTTCAAGGCTTACCTCGATTCCCAATGGGACCGTATCGACGATGGCGATCTCCCTTGGAACTGGACGGATATCTCGAAAGTCCTGCAGCAGGACATCGACCGCGTAGAAAGCAAGGCCGTAACCCCCTACGAGCGGGCCTAACAGAGTTCCGAAGCCGAGCTGGCCACTGCCGCAGCAGACAAGCGCACCCCGGCTTCGCGAAACGCATCATAGAAGGACATCAACAAACGGTCCCTTCACCGGACAGGGGCCGTCATGTCATCGTCGGTCATGCTGGTCTGTCCCTCCGGGTGCGTTCGCTGCACCAAAGAAAGCGACACAACGCCCGTTACATCCCCATCCCGGACCAATGGCTATCGCGATAGCAGCTTCCGACCGTCAGCACGCAGTTCTCCTGTGGGTGAGACGTGCCGGTAAAGGGTCTGGCGTGTGATGCCAAGCTCGGTACAGAGTTCGCTGACTTTGGTGCCGGGCTTGCCCATGGATGCCATGGCCAAGCGGAGCTTCGCCGGGCTCATTTTGTAGGGTCTGCCGCCGTTGCGGCCTCGGGCCCGGGCGGAGGCCAGTCCGGCGAGGGTTCGTTCGGAGATGAGTTCGCGTTCGAATTCGGCGAGGGCGGCGAAGATTCCGAAGACGAGTTTTCCGGAGGCTGTGGTGGTGTCGATGGCGGCGCCCTGCCCGGTGAGGACCTTGAGTCCGATGCCGCGTTCGGTCAGGTCGTGAACGATGTTGACCAGGTGCCGCAGGTCCCGGCCGAGCCGGTCGAGCTTCCAGACCACCAGGGTGTCCCCGTGCCGCAGGGCTTTGAGGCATGCCGCGAGCTGGGGTCGGTTGTCTTTCTTTCCGGAGGCCAGGTCTTCGTAGAGCGAGCCGGCGTCGATGCCGGCGGCCAGGAGCGCGTCGCGCTGCAAGTCGGTGGTCTGGGATCCGTCGGCCTTTGAGTGTGACTTTTAGTCGGAGTTGGCGGTTAAATCGCAGTTTAGATTGGCGGTTTGTCGTCCCGCCCGGGAGCCATCAACGGGTGAGCGGCAGTTCATGGGACAGCGCGCGTTGGGGGCTGACCGGTCGAGCGGCGGTATGTCTCCTGATTTATCCGTTGACTCCGCCGCTGCAGGTCTCGCCGGGTTCGGGTGTCTGCGGACCCTGCTGAAATGCTTTGATGAATGCGAACAGCCGCGGATCTGCCGGGTCTGTGACGCTTAGTTGCTTTCCCCAGGCGGTTGCTTCGATGAGGGATCCCTGTCCGGGGAAGGGACTGACCAACACGTGGCTCTGGTTGGTTGCAAGCCGGGCGAGTTTGGCGATGTCATCGGCGGGAAGCCCGGGTTGGTAGCTGATCCAGACGGCACCGTGTTCAAGGGAGTGCACTGCCCGGGTTTCCTGCACGGGCCGGTCGTATGCTCCGCAGTTCGTCCACACCGGTGAGTGGTCTCCGCCGACGCCGGGACGTTGCGGATAGGTCACCGCGGTCTGGACGTGGTTCCTGCTCAGGCCGGCATAGCTGATGACTCCTTCGATCATGGTCGGGCCCTTCTCTGCTGACGGGGTCGGTTGGCCGGTGCCGTTTGCGGTGAGCCCGTAGGTGAGCGCGCCGGCTGCGAGGAGGAGTGGCACGCCGACGGCGATCAGTGGCCGCTGCAATCGGGCGGGCGACCTGGACCCTTTTGTGTTGGTGGGTGAGCGTTGCTGTGAACCGGGTGTTGTCCGGGGTTTCATGAGGCCACCTTCGGGCGCTGTGAATGGTTGCTTGTTTGCGTGAGGGGTTGCTGGTTCGCTGCGGCCCGCCTACGGTGCGGTCGTTGCGGGCTTCTGGAAGAGGGTGCCTTCGAGGATGCTGCCGTGGAAGGTCCGCGCGGCGACGATGATCCACGCGGCGACCAGCAGGGTGTAGCCTGCGACGGCCATTGCATCGAACACGGCGAGGTGGGTGTGGGCGGCGACGCCGGTCAGGCCGGTGACGCAGGTTCCGATGGGGAAGGTGAAGGACCACCAGGTCAGGGAGAACGGCAGGCCCTGACGGGCGGTGCGGATCGTGATGGCGGTTGCGAGGCCGGCCCACATGAGCGCGAAGCCCAGAACCGGCACCCCGTACAAGACGCCGAAGGCTTCCATCGCCCGGGCCAGGGTCCCGGACACGGCGAGGTGGGCGTTCCCGCCCAGGAGGTTCGCGGCGGTGATGGACTGGCCCAGCGGGCCCAGCACGATCCACAAGGTGGGAACGGCCGCGGCGGCCCCGATCTTGTGCCCGGCGAGGCGGTTCCAGATCAGTGTGGTGATGATGATGGAGGCCAGCAGGCTCAGTCCGAACATCGCGTAGCAGCCCATCAGCAGGGTCAGGCGTGCTTGCCCGGCCGGGACGTAGGGCAGCAGCAGGGCCCCGGTGGAAGCCGAAACCATGGGCGGGACGACGGGCATAAGCCAGCCGCCGAACGCACTGTCCTGTGTGACCTGATGCCGGGTGAACTGCAGGTACGGGACAGCGACGGCGCTGGCCAGCCCCAGCAGGGTCCCGGCGATCCACAGCACCGCATCGATGCCGAGTGCCAGCTGTTCGCCCAGGACGTCTTTGCCCAGCAGCAGGGTACCGGCGCCGACGGTGAGCAACGCCATGGGCGGTGCGCCGTAGAAGTGCGCCATCACCGGATGGCCGTGGTGGCTTCGGGCGGTTTCCCGGTGCCGGATCCAGTGCACCCCGGTCGCGGCACTCAGCAGGATCAGCAGCAGGGACGCCAGAGCCCAGACGACGGTGGCGCCAGTGCGCAGGCCGGGAAACTGCAGGGGCAGCGTCGCGGCCGCGGTCGCGACGATCCCGGTACCCATGATGGAGGCGAACCAGTTCGGGGTCAGGTTCGCGAACAGCTCCGAGGACCTATCCAGACGGCGCAGGACGCGCCGGCCCCCAGTACGGCGACCATGGGTCTGTGCCGGTGGTGTGGAGTGGTGTTCGTCGGCGGTCAGCAGCAGAGATTCCATACCTTCCATGCTCCCGGACCGGGACCTGCCGCAGTAGGGGGCATACACTTGTCAGGGTACAAGCCGGACTTGTATCACATGTGACGTTTCTGAAGGAGATTCCCCGATGCTCAGCCCCCGGATACCGGATCTCTCCGCCCTGGAAATGCTCGCCGCGGTCCATGATCTGGGATCCCTCTCCGCCGCCGGGAAACGCCTTGGACTGTCCCAGCAGGCTGTCTCCTCCCGGATGCGTTCCCTGGAGTCCCAGATCGGATCCGCCCTGCTGACCCGGACACCGCGGGGATCCACCCTGACAGAATCAGGTGCACTGGTCGCAGGGTGGGCGGCGGAGGTCCTCGCAGCCGCGGAACGCCTGGACGCCGGAATCGCCTCGCTCCGATCCGACACCGCCCGGCAACTGAAGGTCGCGGCCAGCCAGACCATCGCCGAACACCTGCTGCCGCTCTGGCTGGTCGCGCTGCGCCGCCAGCAGGAGAGCCTCGGACTCGTCCCCACCGTCGTGGAGCTGACGGTGAACAACAGTGAAGCCACCGTAGCCCTGGTCCGATCCGGACAGGCAGCCATCGGCTTCATCGAAAGCCCGCACCTCCCCCCGGACCTGAGCGCAGCGGCGGTACAGAACGATGACATGGTCCTGGTCGTCGCCCCGGACCACCCCTGGGCCCGGCGCCGGACCCCCGTCACAGCAGCCGAACTGGCTACAACCGCGCTGGTCACCCGGGAACACGGCAGCGGAACCCGGGACGCCCTCGAACACCTGCTCACCACCGCAGGGGCCCCGCCCCTGGCAGATCCGCTGGTGGAACTCTCCACGACAGCTGCCGTCCGCTCCGCCATCGCAGCCGGCACAGCCCCCGGAGTACTCAGCGCACTGGCCGTCCGCGACGACCTTGCCCTGCAACGGCTCATCGCCGTTCCCGTCCGCGGGCTACCCCTGCGCCGCACCCTGACCGCCATCTGGCAGACCGGCCCCACACCACCGCCCGGACCGGCCCGTGACCTTGCAGCCATCGCCGCCAGAGCTGTCCCGGGAGCCGGCACCCGCCGTAAGTCATGAAACCAGGCGACTTCGCGAAGCAGGGAGGTCGGCTGCCTAAAACGACCGTATCTGCTACAAACCAGCCGACTCAATGAAGAGGGGACTGTCTGATTAACGGTGGATCTGGTCTGGCCTGACCGAAAGGAAGGGCGATGACCGATGTCATCGAGATGATCGATCCTGTGACGGGAGAGATCATCGATGAGCAGCAGCTCGCGGAGCAGCTGCTGAAGCAGGCGAAGGAACAGGGTGTCGACCTCGTCGGCCCCGACGGGGTGCTGAACGGGCTCACCAAGCGGGTGCTGGAGACAGCGCTCGAGGCGGAGATGACCGAGCATCTTGGCTACGAGAAGCACGGCAACACGATCGCCGAGAACGCTCGCAACGGGATCCGATCGAAGACGGTGCTGACCGAGGTCGGTCCCGTCGAGATCGACGTTCCCAGAGACCGTGAGGGGTCGTTCGAACCGAAGATCGTCAAGAAGCGGCAGCGGCGCCTGACCGGCGTCGATGAGATCGTGCTGTCGTTGACCGCGCGGGGGCTGACGACCGGCGAGGTCGCGGCGCACTTCGACGATGTCTACGGGGCGTCGGTGTCGAAGGACACGATCTCGAGGATCACCGACAAGGTCATCGAGGAGATGACCGAATGGCAGAACCGTCCGCTGGATCGCGTCTACCCGGTGGTGTTCATCGATGCTCTGGTGGTGAAGGTCCGAGACGGCCAGGTGCGGAACAAGCCGTTCTATATCGCCGTGGGCGTTACTGTGAACGGGGAGCGCGACATCCTCGGGATCTGGGCCGGCGATGGCGGGGAGGGGGCGAAGTTCTGGCTCGGCGTGTTGACGGAGATCAAGAACCGTGGCGCCGAGGACGTGTGCATCGTCGTCTGTGACGGGCTGAAGGGTCTGCCGGAATCGATCAACACCGCCTGGCCGCTCGCGACGGTGCAGACCTGCATCATCCATCTGATCCGCAACACGTTCCGGTTCGCGTCCCGCCACTACTGGGAAGAGATGGGCAAGGACCTGCGTCCTGTCTACACGGCGCCGACCGAAGCGGCCGCTCGTGAGCGATTCGTGGAGTTCGACGCGAAATGGGGTCAACAGTATCCGGCGATCAGCAAGCTCTGGCAGAACGCCTGGTCCGAGTTCGTGCCGTTCCTGGACTGGGACGTGGAAATCCGCCGGATCATCTGCAGCACGAACGCGATCGAGTCACTCAACGCCCGGTACCGCAGAGCAGTCCGGGCGCGCGGGCACTTCCCGAACGACGCCGCCGCGCTGAAATGCCTCTACCTCGTGACCCGCTCGCTTGACCCGACCGGGCGCGGCAGGGCACGCTGGGCGACGAGATGGAAGCCGGCGCTGAACGCGTTCGCGATCGCATTCGAAGGCCGAATCAACTAATGAACGCCAAACCAGATCCACCGTTTATCGGACACACCCGCCTTCCGAAAACCACCAGCAGGCCTAGCACACGTACCGTTTGCCCGGCGCACATCCCTCATTGTGCTATACCCCCCGGGGTATTACACTTAAATCAATCCCCCCCAAGACACCCACTCCATGAAGGAGAACACCAGATGCTTATCGAGCGCATTTACGATGAAGACCTCGCCCAGGCCAGCTACCTGATCGGTTGCCAGGCCAACGGCACCGCCATCGTCGTTGACGGCCGCCGCGACATTGCGGTCTACCAGGACCTGGCTGAGAAGAACGGCATGAAGATCGTGGCCGTCACCGAAACCCACATCCACGCGGACTACCTCTCAGGAACCCGCGAGCTGGCCGCTGCCACCGGCGCGAAGATCTACGTCTCCGGTGAGGGCGGGCCGGACTGGCAGTACGAATTCGACGGCGAACGCCTTTACGACGGTGACAAGATCACCATCGGCAACATCAGCGTCCAGGCCGTGCACACCCCGGGCCACACCCCCGAGCACCTGTCATTCCTGGTCACCGACGGTGCGTTCAGCGACCAGCCCGGCTACTTGCTCTCCGGTGACTTCGTCTTCTCCGGCGACCTGGGCCGGCCGGACCTGCTGGACGAGGCAGCCGGCGGGATCGACACCCGCTTCGAAGGCGCCAAGCAACTCTTCGCCAGCCTGCGGGATAAGTTCCTGACCCTGCCGGACTACGTGCAGGTCCACCCCGCCCACGGCGCCGGCAGCGCCTGCGGCAAGGCCTTGGGCGCCATCCCCTCCTCCACCGTGGGCTACGAGCGGCTCTACTCCTGGTGGGGCCCCTACCTCGCAGCCAATGACGAGCAGGGCTTCATCGACGAGCTCCTCGACGGCCAGCCCGACGCCCACGCCTACTTCGGCCGGATGAAGCGGGAAAACCGTGAAGGCCCCGCCGTCATGGGAGAACGCGCTCCGCTCGAGGAACTGGAGACCGCTGACGTCGCAAAGGACCTGGCGGCGGACAAAGTCACGTTCATCGACACCCGGCCCAACAGCGAGGTCCACGAAGGCACGGTCACCCGTTCCCTGAACGTACCGGCCGGCAAGTCCGTGGCCAGCTACGGCGCCTGGGTAGTAAACCCCGAGACGGACAAGAACCCGTTGGTACTGCTCGCGGCAGACCAGGAACAGGCCATGGACATGTGGGACCACTTGGTCCGGGTCGGCATCGATAACGTCGCCGGTTACGTGACCAGCATCGAAGGGCTCCCCATGACTACGCCGAAGCTGATCCAGCCAGAAGAGCTGCAGGGCTTTGACGCCGCCTTGGTCGTGGATGTCCGCAACCGCAGCGAACACATCGCCGGGAACATCCCCGGCTCGTACCAGCTCAGCGGCGGCCGGATCATGTGGCACTTGGACAAGCTCCCCACGGACGGAACCATCGTGACCTACTGCCAGTCCGGCGTCCGGAACTCCGTGGCAGCCAGCGCCCTGCGCCGCGCCGGATACGACGTCGTCGAACTCGACGGCAGCTACGCCGCCTGGGACGCCTTCCAGCAGACCCGACAGAACACCGTCTCAGCAAAGTAAACCCCTAAGACCGCCAGGGCAGGACCCCCCTCCCGCCCGGGCCCGCCCGGACGCGTTCCGCCACGCGTCCGGGCACCTTTATGTCCCCCGCACGAAAGCGAGCACCTAGGAATGGCCAGAACAAAGGCGGGAAGCACCCTGGACTCCACCCGTTTCGCACTGGGCCTGCGACAGAACCTGGCGCAGTTCATGCTGCTGGTGGCAGTCAACGCCCTGGTGGGAGGGACGCTGGGCCAGGAGCGCACCGTGCTGCCCCTGCTCGCTTCCCAAACATTCCATCTGGACCTGTATACAAGTGCCCTGACCTACATCCTCGCGTTCGGCCTGTCCAAGGCCGCGATGAACTACTTCGCGGGAACACTCTCTGACCGGTACGGCCGCAAACCCGTCCTCGTCACGGGCTGGCTTGTAGCAATCCCTGTTCCGCTCATGCTCATCTTCGGCCCGTCGTGGGGATGGATCGTTGCGGCGAACGTGTTCCTCGGCATCAGCCAAGGCCTGACCTGGTCCACGGCCGTCATCATGAAAATGGACCTCGTTGGCCCGAAACAGCGCGGCCTCGCCATGGGTCTGAACGAAGCGGCAGGCTACCTCGGAGTCGCCGTCACCGCCCTCGCCACCGGGTACATCGCCTCCGCGTACGGGCTCCGGCCCGGCCCGTTCCTCCTCGGCGCCGCCTACATCGCCCTCGGGTTAGGCCTGTCAGTCCTGACCATTCGCGAAACCCACCACCATGCCAAGACGGAAGCCTCCCAGCACGTAAGTGCATACAAGAGTGCCGACGCCGGCCTCACCACAGGACAGGTTTTCACCCTCACCAGCTTCAAAGACCGCTCACTCTCCGCAGCCAGCCAGGCAGGACTGGTGAACAACCTCAACGACGGCCTCGCCTGGGGCCTCTTTCCGGTCCTCTTCGTCAGCTCCGGGCTAAACCTGAACCAGGTAGGGATCCTGGCCGCCGTTTACCCTGCGGTCTGGGGCGCCGGGCAGCTCTTCACCGGTGCCGCCTCAGACCGGTGGGGCCGCAAATGGTTCATTGTGACCGGCATGCTCGTTCAAGCCGCGGGACTCGCAATAGTCGCCGCAGCCCACAGCTTCGGGCCCTGGCTCATCGCCGCAGTCCTCCTCGGGCTCGGAACGGCCATGGTCTACCCCGCCCTCCTCGCCGCCATCGGGGACGTCGCACACCCCACCTGGCGGGCCCGCTCCGTCGGGGTCTACCGGCTCTGGCGTGACGGCGGCTTCGCCATTGGCGCACTCCTGTCAGGTCTTCTCGCAGATCTGTATGGGATTCCCGCAGCCATCGCGACCGTCGCTGCACTCACAGCCGCCTCCGGCCTGGTGGTCGCCGTTCGAATGCGCGGCAACGACCACATAACCGGGTAGAAACTGGCCCTTGGCCCGGCACGTCAACCCCGAATGACTCCGCACGAACGCACTACTGTCAGCGGTCAGCTGATAGGCAGACACGACACATAGCGACAACCGAACGCCGCCAAGCACCGCCAAAACCCACAGTTCCATGGCCCGTGTCAGGGAGCTATGTTCCGTCAGGGGCGTTTGCGGTACATTGTCGCCGTGGCCATGGTCGGATACGCACGGGTCTCCACACGGGATCAAAACCCCGACAGCCAGACAGACGCGCTGGTAGCCGCCGGCTGCGAGAAAATCTTCGTTGACCAGGCCTCAGGCGTGCTGGCCAGGAGGGCTTCACTCGATACGGCCCTGGACTACCTCCGACCCGGTGACACCCTCGTCGTCACCAAGCTCGACCGACTCGGCCGATCCGTACGCAACCTCAAAGACCTCGCCCAGTGGCTCCAAGACCACGGGGTTGGACTGAAGGCCATCTCCCAAGGCATCGACACAACCACACCTGGTGGCAGGCTGTTCTTCCATCTTCTCGCCGCCATCGCCGAGTTCGAGCACGACCTCATCGTCGAACGAACCCAAGACGGCTTGGCTGCTGCGCGGGCCAGAGGCCGGACTGGCGGCGGCAGGGTCAAAATGACCCCAACGAAAACCCAGCAGGCCCGGTCAATGTACGACCAAAAAATCTACACGGTCCGGGAAATCGCTGAGACGCTCGGCGTCTCCCGCGGAACCATCTACCGGCATCTGAGCCCTGGAACCGGCGGCAGCTGACCAACCCATCCCAGAGGGCCGAGACTGCCGGCGCGGCAGCCCGCACCAGGAATACGTCCTCGCTGCGCTCGGGCTGTAGAAGCGTCCTTCTTGTCTTTGGCTGCTGTCCTTCGGATTGTACGTGCCCGCTCCGGCCCGTCTAGCCCCTCCTTCGTCGGGGCCTGCGTGCCGTGAATTTCCCTGCGGCGCTCCTGCGTCGCTGATTTCCTCCGGGAATTTCACGTCCCTTGCCCCATGGGTAGACAGGCCTCCGTCGGGCACAGCTCCGCAAGCTTCGCCAGCAGCCAAAACAACGGCGGGGGAGAGGGGAGCTGGCCACTCACCACGAGCGCCCCACCCACCGAATCCTCAGCAAAGGACACACACCATGAACGACCGCATCGCACGCGCCGCCCTGACCCGACTGTTCGACCCGCAGGACGTCACCGGCCGCACCCTCGTCGGCACTCTCGGCGCCTACGCCGCCCTCCGCGTCGCTACCGGTGACCAGCCCGCCCACACCTTCCGGCACATCACCGACGTCGACCTCACCGAAGCGTTGAACCGCTGGGCACCCCGGCTGCCCGACGTCGACCCCGAGCGGGACCTCGCCGAGATCGAGCACCTCGGTGGCGGCTTCCTCATCCCCGGCGACGAGCACTGGCCGACCGGCCTCGATGATCTGCCTGATGCACCGTACGGGCTCTGGTACCGGGGAAACATCACCCACGGCATCCCGGCCCCGGAACGGTCCGTCGCGCTGACCGGGTCCCGGGATTCCACCAGCTACGGCGCGGCCGTGACCGGCGACATCGCCCACCAGCTGGCCCAACGCGGCATCTGCGTCATCTCAGGACTCGGCTACGGCATCGACGCCCACGCCCACCGCGCCGCCCTTGCCGGGTTCAGCGGCGACGGGGCCGCGACGATCGCCGTCGCCGCCGGCGGCCTTGACCGCGACTACCCGTCCGGGAACGCCGACCTCGCCGCGGCCATCCGGGCCAACGGCCTGACGGTGTCCGAACAGCCCCCGAGTACCGCGCCCACGCGCTACAGGTTCCTCCAGCGCGGCAGGATCATTGCGGCACTGGCGGGGGTGACCTGCGTCGTGGAGGCCCGGTGGCGTTCCGGCGCCCTGCACACAGCGCACCAGGCCGAGACCATCGCCCGGCATGTTGCGGCCGTCCCAGGCAGTGTGCACAGCGCGAACTCCGCAGGATGCCACCGGCTCCTGAGAGACGGCGGAGCAATCCTGGTCACTGACGCGGCCGAGATCAGCGAGCTTCTAGCGGCCTAACCTCCCGAATGGTGACCGGTCCGGTGACAGGGCCGGTCACCGCTGGCGGTCCGCCGTCGTGGCGGCTCTAGTGGGTGGTTGCCGGCGGCGGACCGCCGAGGCACAGCCTGCACTCGGGTCCTGTCTGTGGCGCGTGGCACCGGCCGCGATCCTCGCCTCGGGTGACCGCCGGGGTCGGGGGAGCGGCTCGCCAGGGCGAACCGGGAAAAGGGCGGCCACTCCGCTTCGCTCCGTGACCGGCTGTTAGGTCCAGGGCGCGCCGTCGCAGAGCTCCTGCACGCCCTGGCCCTGTCCTCGTCTGCGACGTTTTGGCTGCTGTCCTTCGGATTGTACGTGCCCGCTCCGGCCCGTCTAGCCCCTCCTTCGTCGGGGCCTGCGTGCCGTGAATTTCCCTGCGGCGCTCCTGCGTCGCTGATTTCCTCCGGGAATTTCCCGTCCCTTGCCCCATGGGTAGACAGGCCTCCGTCGGGCACAGCTCCGCAAGCTTCGCCAGCAGCCAAAACAACGGCGGGGGAGAGGGGAGCTGGCCACTCACCACGAGCGCCCCACCCACCGAATCCTCAGCAAAGGACTTGAATCTTGACCAACGAACTCCGCATCAGCAGCCCTGCCGATATCCTCAGCTTCGTCCCTCACACCCTCGGGTTCGCACCCCGGGAGTCCTTCGTGTTCATCACCATGCGTGGGAACATGCTCGGCGCGACACTGCGTGTCGACGCCCCCACGGACACCAATGCGGCAGGTTTCGCCCGGGCCATGGCCGACTATCTCGCACTGGACACCGTAGCGAACGCTGCCGTGCTGGCCGTCTACACCGACCAGCCCGCCAGTGTCGGGGCGCCCCGCCCGTTCAACGAGCACATCGAGGCGATCGTCGAAACACTCGACGCCGCAGGAATGCCGCTCAAAGATGCATGGCTGGTCACTTCCGAGCACTGGAAGAACCTGCTGTGCGATGACCTGAGGTGCTGCCCCATCGAGTCCTTGGACTCCATCACGGACGGACACCTGAACGCCGAAATGATCTACCGTGGCAGCAGCTACAAAGACGCCCCCGGCACCACCTTCGCCCCGTTCAACGGACCGGCCGACACCGCCGAACAGATCGAACATGCAGGGCACGTGCTGCAGTACAGCGAGGAGATCAACGCCCGCGAACTGTGGAACCAGACCATCGAACAGGGCCGACCGGTCAGCCCGGAAACCGCAGTGCAGCTGCTGGCATGCTTCCAGTTTGCGAGCCTGCGGGACACCCTGATGTGCAACATCATCGAACCCGAACGAATCGACGCCGACGGCAGCGGATACTTGCTCCTCGGCGACGGCATCGCCCCGGATTGGGCCCGGGTGGACCGAGCCGAGAAAGCGGCCCAGGAACTGATCACCGCAGCCCCGGAAGGGTACCGGGCGCCGCTGCTGACCGTGATCGGCTGGCTCTACTACCTCAAGGGTCAATCATCTGTCGCCGCGGAGCACTTTACCGCCGCGCTGGAAGACGTCCCCGGGTACCGGCTCGCTGAACTCATGGAAGAAATCATCGGCCAAGGCAGGATCGCCCCAGTCGCCGCCGAGGAGGCCACAGCCTACAAGAAACGCTAACCATGAAGGGGCCGGGACCGGCATCGGTTCCGGCCCACAGGCGCGTCGGCGGCCTCCCCCGCTGGCGCTCCTCCGGCCGCCGATCAACGCTGACGCGGGCGAAGCAACACGGCAAACGCAAGAGACCGGGCCGTCGGGCTACAGTGGAAGAACCATACCGTCCACGAATGCCAGGGAGCAGCCACATGAGCCACGACTTCGTCCTTACCGAAGAAGATGCCCCCTCCGGCAATACTCATGCCGAAGACATCCTGGAACTGAGCATGCTCACCGCGGAACCCAATGCCACCGTCGTGGACATCTCTTGGGAGAAAAACCCACAAGACCTCTAACCCCCTGCAGCGATGACGCTGCGCCACGATTTTCCTTTTGCTGAGGGAAAACAGGAAGAGCCGGCACCATAATGGTGCCGGCTCTTCCGCCATCTCAGGACGGGGCGTCCCACCGGCCACGCGCCCCGCCTGGGTGCATCGATACCCATGGCTTCCGGCAAAATTTCAACGGACGGACTGCATGGTGGTGGAAACCGTCAAGCCAACAGTCACTCGCCTGGTTGTTTGGCCAACTCGCGCCACAGCACCGCGGCAGCCAGGGCGTTTAGCCCGGTGATAAACAGATCCCCCGCCGCAGGCCGTCCGATGAACAAATCGATGGCCACCAGCACGAGCGAGGCAGCTGCGGCGATGGTGAACAGCACCGCCAGAAGACGGAACCACCTAAGCCCGCGATGACCCCGGTCGGTTCCGGGCAGCGGTGCCGGATCAGTCATGCCCCAACCCTACTCAGGAGCCGAGATCCTGCTCGCAAGGCTCGCACCCTTTCGGGCGGCCACTCCGCTTCGCTCCGTGACCGGCTGTTAGGTCCAGGGCGCGCCGTCGCAGAGCTCCTGCACGCCCTGGCCCTGTCCTCGTCTGCGACGTTTTGGCTGCTGTCCTTCGGATTGTACGTGCCCGCTCCGGCCCGTCTAGCCCCTCCTTCGTCGGGGCCTGCGGTGCAGGAAATGTCCCTGCGGCGCTCCTGCGTCGCTGATTTCCTCCGGGAATTTCACGTCCCTTGCCCCATGGGTAGACAGGCCTCCGTCGGGCACAGCTCCGCAAGCTTCGCCAGCAGCCAAAACAACGGCGGGGGAGAGGGGAGCTGGCCACTCACCACGAGCGCCCCACCCACCGACAAACAACGAGGCGACGGGGAAGCCCGTCGGTCAGCCCGCACCCCACCCCCGACGCTTGACAAGACATAGAAGCATCGGGGGAGGAACCCAATCAGCTGGCCGGGTCACACCCCTCCCTCACCAATCCTCTGCAAAGGACACACAACCATGAACGCAACACCCACGCTCGAAATGCTCGACCCCACCACCCTGACCGTGGACACCAACGTCCGAAAAGAAGCCGGACTCACCAAAGAGTTCGTAGCCAGCATCAAAGAACACGGCGTGCTCGTGCCCGTCGTCGCCCACCGGACCGAGGACGGAACCGTGCATGTCCTGATGGGGCAGCGCCGCACCCTCGGAGCCATAGAGGCCGGGGCAGCGAGCATTCCCGTGCTCGTCGGGGCCACCCCCGAGGAAGCGGAACGACTCGCCACGCAGGTAGTCGAGAACGACCACCGCAGCGAACTCACTGACGGCGACCGCGCCGAAGCCTTCCACCAAATGGCACTGCTGGGAGTGAGTGCCAGCGTCATCGCCCGGAAGATGGGAGCCAAGAAAGCAGTGGTGGAAACCGCGCTGAAGGTCAAAGCGAACGCCACCGCTGCCCAGGCACTGGACCAAGGCCTGACACTGGAACAGTCAGCAGTGATCGAGGAATTCGCCGACGACGCCGACGCCGTGGCCACGCTCGAACGCCTCGCCACTGAGAACCCCGGCAACTTCGCCCACCGGGCGCAGCGGCTCCGCGACGAGCGCAAGAACAACGCCCTGCTCGCCGAAGCCTGCGCCGAGGCTGCCGCTAAAGGCCTCACCGTGCTGGAACAAGACCCCAGCTACTACGAGTACAAGGGAGCCGCCGCCCTGATCTCCGCACTGACCACCCACGAGGGCGAACGCCTCAGCGAGACGGACGCGGATGCGGTATACATCGGCATCGGATACAGCGGCTTGATGACAAGGTTCGCCGTCGCGGACTGGAAGGAACGTGGACTGCGGAAGGACGGCAAAGCCCCGGCAGGAGGCATGACCGAGGAGGAAAAGGCCGCACGCCGGGAGGTCATCGAAAACAATAAAGCCATGGACTCTGGCCTGTTAACTGAACTTCATCAGTAGAGTCTGGAGGAAGGTTCTCCGGAGAGGTGATGCTCGTGGACGACGTTCGGTTGAAATTGCTTGAGGGAAAAATTGGACTGCTCGCGGTAGGCGCGGTAGTCCCGAGAACGGAGGGTCTCATGCCCTTCGTCGTCGTGGGCGACGACGGGGCAGAGATTGAGGACGTCTCACTTTTCCTGCGTGATCTAGTTCTGAGTGACATGAGCCCTTGGACGGTGCGCTCTTACGGCAACGACCTGCTCAGGTGGTGGCGGATTCTGGGCCTGCTGGGTATTCCGTGGGAACAAGCGACGCGCTCGGAGGTCGAGATCCTCGTGGGGTGGATGCGTTCGGCGGTAAATCCTCAGCGGCGGGGGACCGGTCAGAGGGGCAGGAATCAGCGCACAGGTAAACGTCCTTTGGCCGACGGTTATGCGCCGTCGACGATCAATCACGCACTGTCGGTGATTTCGTCCTTTTATTCCTACCATGCGCGGTTCGGGCGTGGCCCGCTGATAAACCCGGTCCCTGAGCCCGCCGGACGGAAACGAATGGTCCGGCGGGGTCGGACCGAAACACTGCCACGGGCAAATCGGGCCCCGCTGCGGCAGAAGAAGTCCGAAGTAGCGCCCCGTTCGATCCCGGATGCGCTTCTTGATGACTTGATGGGCGCACTGCGCACCGACCGTGACCGCGCCCTCGTGAGTATGTACGTATCCTCCGGGGCCCGCGCCAGCGAACTGCTCGGCGTCCACGGCGACCAAGTCGACTGGCCCGGGCAGCGCGTATGGGTTGTATCTAAAGGATCCCGTCTGCTCGAACCGGTGCCAGTCTCACCAGAGTCCCTGCAGTATCTCGCGGCCTACTTCCACGAGCACGGAACACCACAACCTGGCCAATTGATCTGGCGGGCTCTCCACGGCAAACCCCGCCCATTGACCTATCACGCTGCCCGACGAATGCTGCAACGCGCAAACGCCGTCCTGGATACGGACTGGTCATTGCACGATTTCAGGCACACCACCATCAACCGCATGGTCTCCGACCCAAACCTGACCCTGCCTGAAATCATGGCTGTCAGCCGGCACCAGCAAGTTTCCTCTATGGCTCCCTATCTTCGGCCGCGAACCGAGGAAGTCTTCCAAAAGGTCCAGGAGCATTTGGCAGCTCCGAGGCCACAACCCACACTGACACCCGGTTACGACCCCGATGACTTCGCGGTGGTGTTCGGTGCCTAAGGACGACCTCAAACGGCCCCGGCAGCGGCCAATGAACGTGGCAGTGCCAGGCAGAACCCGGAACGAAACCGTCATCATCGCGGCCCCGGCCCCGGCTCCTGAAAAGCCACCATGGCTTGGTGAGGACCTGGATATGGCGAGCCCCGAGACCCTCATCGCCTTGGTCGACTCGATCTGGCCCCGCAAGCAGCCGCGTGAATCACTGCGCCACCATGGGCTGAAATGGCTGCTGTCCTACCTCGTAAGGCACTCGGGACGGACCTGGCAGGAGAAATGGGTAGCCTCCGGGTTCAACGACGGCAGCCGCAAGATCCGTGAGCTGACCACGGGAAACTTCCGCCTGGATGGTGAACTCGGGCATTCCTTGATGCTGCTGTGCTGTCTGCGTGTCATCAGGCCTTCGCTGGCAGCCTTCAAGATCAACTCCTTCTACCGCTACCACGAGCATTTCGCCCAAGCGCAAAAAGATCCGGATCTTGACCGTTTCCTTGCCCTGGTCGAAGAGCAAGACACCTCCGGCCACTTCAAACGCTGCGCACGGATGGATGTGGCCGCGGCGCTGACTACCCAGGGGATCCGCTTCGCGGACCTGACCGCTGAGGCGTTCCTGCACTACGCCATAGCCACGCGTGAAGGCGGTTGGGGCCGCGGCTACGAGACGCACGTCGGATACCTTGCCTGGCGGGTCATGTCCGAATCCGGGCACTTTCCCGCTCAAGTCCCGGCAACTCTTCGCGCAGCCATGCGCGCCCCAGCTCAGACGCCTGCTGAGCTGGTCGACAAATACGCCATCACCAGGTTCGAGATTCGCGACGTTCTCATCGCTTACCTCACCAGGCGCAGCCACGACATCGACTACGGCACCTTGCGGGACCTCGCTGCAGACATTTGCGGACGGTTCTGGGCCGGGCTCCAACAGATCAACCCTGACCAGTCGAATTTTGCCATTTCACAAGAAGACTACGAGATCTGGCGGGCCGCGGTCTCAGTCCGCAAAGACGGGAAACCCCGCCTTCACGTCGAGGCCGTGCTGACCAATGTTAGGGCGTTCTACCTCGATATCCAGGGCTGGGCGATCGAAGAACCAGAACGCTGGGCCCACTGGGTGGCACCGTGCCCGATCGCTGACAGAGCAACCCGCACGCGGGGCAAAATAGCCCGCCGCGCAAAAGAACGGATGGATGCACGAATCCGCCTCCTCCAGCCCGCACTTCCGGCCTTTGTCGCTGCCGCGACAGAACGCAAGGACCACTTCCACGAACTCTTGGCAACTGCCGGGGAGGCCAGCAAAGACCAGATCATTACCGTCGGAACAAAGCAGTATCAACGGCTTTTCGCCGAGGGAGACGCCAGACATCTCCGCTTCCACGGAACCGCCAACGTGCGCGTCATGGATCTGTCCACCAACTGCAAGATCAACGTGACTTTCACCGAGGATGCCGCCTTCTGGCAGTGGGCCGCCGTTGAAACCCTGAGGCATACAGGTCTTCGTTGCGACGAACTGCTTGATCTGTCGCAGCTGAGCATCCGTCAGTACATTCGCCCAAACGGCGAAGTGGTGGCCCTCTTGGTGGTTGCACCATCGAAGACGGACCGGGAACGGGTCATTCCCACGAGCCCGGAGCTCTTCCACGTCATCGCCACCATCATCCGGCGCCTGACCAGAAACAGGGAAAGCGTGCCCCTGGCAACCCGGTTCAACCGATCGGAACGTATCACCAGTGAACCACTGCCGTTCCTCTTTCAACGCACCATCGGCCAACGCACCGAAGTGTTCAACGCCGGAACGCTCCGCACTGCGCTGGCCAAACTCAGCGATGCCATTGCCATCGAACACCCCGAACTCGCGGGCACCCGCTTCACACCGCACGACTTCCGCCGCCTGCTGGCCACAGACCTGGTCAACAATGGACTGCCCATTCACATCGGCGCTGCACTCCTGGGACACCTCGACATACAAACCACCCACGGCTACGTCACAGTCTTCCGCGAAGACGTCGTCCGGCACTACCAGAAACACCTCGCCGATCGCCGTGCCGCCCGGCCGCCCCGGGAATACAAAGCGCCGACTGAAGCCGAATGGGCCGAATTCGAGGAACACTTCGACAAACGCAAAGTAGAACTCGGCAACTGCGGACGACCTTACGCCACCCCCTGCGAACACGAACACGCCTGCATTCGCTGCCCCATGCTTCACGTCGACCCCCGCATGCTCCAGCGCCTTGACGAAATACAGGAAGACCTCACGGCACGACGAGAACTTGCCGAAACCAGGGGCTGGCTGGGGGAGCTTGAAGGCATTGATCTGACCCTCAAATTCCTTGGAGACAAACGAACAGCAGTACAAGCACGGAGCGGAAATGGAGCAGCCCATCTTGGCATTCCAACAGTCCCGAAGTCCTGAGAGCGGCCTGACAGTTCACCCAGGGCTAGAGGACCCCGTCGCAGGAGGAGGCACTCGAAATACCCGACGGATTATCCAGAGCTTTACGCAACACACTCACAGGGACAGCGAACCGGTCCCCGTCGGATGCATAAACAACTCCGACTATTTGACCGCGATCATTGATTAGCGGGCTTCCCGAGCTACCGTGCTCAATCGGTGCGTCATTGACCAACATGGGCAGCGACGACCAGCCCACGGGATCAGCCCCGTAACCAAGGACCTTCCCACGCGTTGTCGTCAGCGGACCACCAAGAGGGTATCCAACCGCCGTGACCCGCGACCCGGTGGACGGATCGCTGCTGGCAAGGGGCAGCCAAGCGGGGAGGGATTCCTTGGTCCATACCAGCGCCAGATCAGCGACAGCGACCGAACCGGTCGCCGTGACGGATATGTCATGGCCATCAAACGTGCTGACCTGAAGGATCGCAGCACCGCCTATCACGTGACGGTTGGTCACAAAGACATGCTCGGAGATCGCGAAACCAGAGCCACTGGACACACTGCCGCAGCCCACGTTGCGAACCCGCAGCGCAGCGCGTTCATAAGGGCTGAAACCTCCCGTCGGCGTTGGCATACTCACACTGCTGGGCGTGGGGCTCGATGCCCCAGACGGCGTCGCGCTGACCTTGGAGGCTGGGGGAGCTGGTGGCATTCCACACGAGGCCAGGCCCAGCACAGCCAGCAGCAATAGCGTCAGCCCCCACGAACGGGATAACCGCCGAGCCATCAGCGGGCCAATTCCTTGGAAAGGTTGTCACTATCGGTTCTGGCCTTGTTGCACCCGTCGTTGATCTGACGGGCATAGGACAGAAGGGATGACGGTTCATAGGAGTCAAAATTGACCAGGTACGTTTGCAGCTTCTGCAGATCCTTGATGCAAGCGTCCATACTTGCCGTGACGTTCTGCGATTTGGCGACCAACGTGGCGGCAACGGCAAAGCTGTCGCCAGCCTGTGCCTTCTCATTCGACAGGGAACGGATCCGTTCGGTGGAAGCATCGAAATCAGCGGTCACTTTGTCCAGCCGCCCCCGCAGGTCTTCCGCTTCAGCTCGGGCATCATCACGTTGAGTGGTCATCTCGTCCAAAGCCTTGTCCGAGCTCACCGCAGCATCCCGCCATTCCACAGCGGAATGAGTTGCATAAGCGAACCCAACCCCCAAAACGACAGCTACTAACGAAAGAGCGATAATCGACACGATCGCCGGCCAACGACGCCTCTTTCGAGGAACGACGGGCGACGGCACTCCGCGACCTGCATCGAAATCAAAGACAGACATCTGGCCCCCTCAGAACGCTGCCCTATATAAGCGGGCGACAGCGCGACTTCTGGATTCTATGCCGTCTCCGCCCCCGGTGGTGCAATTTCAGGACATTGCCGCCTTCACTTGCAAAGTGCAGAGAAGCCGAGGTGGTACGCAGGGAATTCGTCAAAACCCTGCTGGCACGCAAGGCCCTGCCAAAGAACGCCCAGAAGTTCATCGCCCACACCATTGCCTACGCCAGCTACATCCTGACCAAGGCCCTGAACAAGACCGAACTCACGGCCGAACTGCTGGGCACCGGCACCGGGTATGGCGAGTTCACAGCCTACGTGGACAAGCCCACCACCAAACCCGAAACGGTCACCCTCGCCATGATGATCACCGCCTACGAGGCAAACATCGACCGCACGAGCTGGCGGAGTAGCAACAGCAGTAACCGCTACTACCTCACCCAGCTCACGGCATGGGGGTATGTTGACCGGACTAAGCGGGTTGGTTAATCTCGGACCACCAACGGACACTTGGAGTCGCCCGGTATGGCCACTAAGACGCAAGACGGATCCGACGAGGCACGTCCTAAAGGGGCTGTAAAAGCGATCCCTGCCGCGCCGTACTGGCAAGTCGTGGGGCCCGACGGTGCCCCAATACGGAGCGTGGAACATTACCTGAAGGACTTCTGGGCCAGGGGAATGAGTTCTGCCAGTGTTGAGTCCTATGCGCGGGATCTTCTGCGGTGGTTCCGTTTTCTTTGGGCTACGGGCAAGGTCTGGAATCCTGTTAGCCGTGATGATGTCCGTGATTTCGTGGCTTCCTTACGTGAAGCATCGAAGGACGTGGGCAGGCGGCGGCCAGTGCCGGCCTTCAACGAAGTCTCCGGCAAGCCGTATTTAACAGACCGGTATTCGCCGCGGACTATCAATCACAATCTGTCCGTGCTCAGCGCGTTCTATGACTTCCACTTGCGAGCCCTAACGGGCCCTCTGGTGAATCCGGTGCCAGAACGAATGGGACCGCATGGGCGTTTCGGAGCTCACCACAATCCTGAAAATGCCTTCCAACAAGGGCCGCGGGCTCATTACCGGCAAAAGGTCCCCGTGCAGGCACCTCGGTCTATTCCCGATGAAGCTTTTGAAAACCTTTTTCACGCGTTGGGATCCGACAGAGACAGGGCCTTGGTTGCTTTCTATGTCTCCAGTGCCGCCCGGCCATCCGAACTGGTCGGTCTAACGAACGGAATGGTCGATGTTGGACAACAATGCATTTCGGTAGTACGTAAAGGAAGCGGAGCAATCCAACGCATCCCCGCTTCGCAGGAAGCTTTCACATGGTTCCGGCTATACCAAGAGTCCCTGCCCCCCGATCTCACCAAATCTGCAGCTTCTGCGTGGTGGACCCTTCGAAAGCCCTTCCGGCCACTGAACTATGAAGCAGCGCGGGGCATCATTCGCAGAATAAATACGATGCTGGGCGCCAACTGGACTCTCCACGACTTTCGACATACCGCTGCCATCCGCATGGCACGCGATCCCAATCTTTCACTCACGGACGTCCAGTCCGTCTTGGGGCACGTCCACATCACTTCCACCGAAACGTATCTGCGGCTCCGGGACGATGAAGTGATCGAACGAGTCAACAAGCACTTAGTCGCAAGAACCACAGCAGACGATAGCCCTGACGTCGGGGTGGAACAGCACTCCTCGTATTCAGCAGAGGACATGACTGAACTCTTCGGAGGAACCACATGGCAATAGTCCGAGACTACGTCCGCCCGCTGCCTGCACCGCCGACAACGGAACCAGCCCACGAACCACACGACCCTGTTCCGCGCCGGTCGCTACTCTCGCAGGCAGAGCTGCTGCAACAGGCTGAGAGGCTGGCTGGCGCCGACGAAGTATCGCTCCGCGGAGTCCGCACTATCTTGACCGCCTTGACCGAATTCGAAGGACAGACGTGGCAGCAACGGTGGGAAAACGCTGACTGCCAGGACCCAGGAAATGACTGGAAGGACCAGCTTGGGAGCCCTTGGAAGGGCATCCGTCTGAACAGGGCCAGGTTTGAATCGGCCAACGGAATCGCGGATCTCATCGCGTTGGACGTGATCCGGCCGAGCTACACATGGCTTCGGAACGCCAGACCCAGGTTCCACCGCATCCGAGAAAACAGGAACCCGGAATTCTTCGCTCGAATGAAAGAGCACGGGTCCGGATTGGATGTCCGACAGTCCAACGTCGGTAACGGCCTCACCGTTATGACAAAGGTCTTGGCGCACACCGGGCTCTCTGTGAATGATCTCCGGCCCGAACACTTGCTTGACTACAGGGAATACCAGCTCGAACGTAAGCAAAAGCCCGATGGTCTGACGTATGTCTGGTCGATGCTCAAGGACCTTGGAGTCTTTGATTCCTCGATCCCTGGACTGTTGCAACTGGTCGCAGTGAAGCGTCCAGGTGTTGAGGAGATGGTTGACTCCTACGGGATCCAAAGCCAGCCGGTTCGAGACATGCTGGTGCGATACCTCAAGACCAGAGAGATTTCGGTGGACTACTCCACCCTTCGCTGGATGGTCTACGAGCTGGTGAAGAATTTCTGGCTCGATGTCGAAGCCCACAACCCGGGAGCGAACAGCCTCCGGTTGAGTTTCGAAGAGGGACGCGCCTGGCTTAGCCGCTTTATGCAGGGCTCGATCACGACCAAACACCGCACCCTTTTCATGGTCAGGGGTCTTTACCTGGATATTGCGGCCTGGGCCACGGACGATGCCTACTGGGCTGAATGGGCGGCGCCTCCTTTCCTGACCCGGGAGGATACGGCCGGTGCCAACAAGAACAAGCGACGAACCCAGGCCCGTATCCACCAACGGATCCGCGATCTGAGCCCGATACTGCCAAGACTCCTCGAGAGCACTGACAAGGAGCTCAAAGATGCTCAGGCAATCCTGGCCGCCGCCATGGCGGTGGAGCAAGGGCAGGAGTTCGAGCACCAAGGGGTGACCTATCGCCGCCGGGAGATGAGTCGAAGCAGAAAAAGCTGGCCTCGCGGCTCCGGGCGGGTATGGGTAACAGGTGGAGAGTTCGAACGTCGGGTCGACCTCACCCAGCGGGAAGAGAGCTGTTTCTGGAGTTGGGCCCTGACCAACACGCTCAATGAGACCGGCGTGCGAATCGAAGAGCTCGTGGAGATCACTACGCATGCTTTTTCCATTTATAGGCTCCCGGACACCGGCGAGGCACTGCCTCTGCTGCAGATCGTTCCCTCGAAGACGGACAGGGAACGAATACTGCTGATCTCTCCGGAACTCGCTCACGTCTTTGCCCAGGTTAAGAGGCGCGTCTCGACACCTGACGGACGCGTCCCTCTTGCGGTGCGCTACGACTCAGCCGAGCGCACGTACAGCCAGCCTCTCCCACACCTGTTTCAGCTCAGGTGCGGCAGTGAACGCCGAACCATGTCACCGGAGTGGGCCAGAATCGCCATCAAGGACGCAATCAACAGATCCGGTCTCAGGGACGAGAACGGTGATGAGTACAAGTTCACACCCCACGATTTCCGCAGACTTTTCGCCACATCAGCCCTCGCCGCCGGCCTTCCGATCCATATCCTGGCCAAGCTCATGGGGCATCAAAACATCTCCACAACGCAGGGTTATGCCGCCGTTCACGACGAGGACACCCACCGGCATTTCAGAGGCTTCCTCGATAGGCGGCGCGCCCTCCGTCCTGCCGAGGATTACCTCGAACCCACCGAGGCCGAAATCAACGAATTCCACGAGCATTTCAAGAAGCGAAAGGTCGAGCTCGGTAGCTGCGGACGTGCCTACAACACACCCTGCATCCACGAACACGCCTGCATCCGATGCCCGGTACTCCGACCCGACCCCGCACAACGCCCACGACTCAAGGAACTCATCGAAGCCCTAGAAGACCGGAAGATGGAAGCCGAACAACGAGGGTGGCTAGGCGAACTCGAAGGTATCGACATCAGCCTAAACGCTGCACGGGAGAAGCTGGCCCGCATGGCCAGGCAGGTCTCCCTGGGTGTTCCGTCATTTCCATCGGGCCCCAAGGACTAGAACGGCCTGCTCAGAACACCATGCTGAACCAGGACCCTTTGCCCGCCAGCGGAATATTCACCTGCGCCCGGCCAATCATCAGCTGAATCTCTGCGCCAGGCGGAAGCACGCTGAAGCCGCACGCCCGGTAAAACGAGGCCGACTCCGGCTCGGTCACGCCATAGAGACGCTTGAATCCCTGAAGTTGGGTGAGCAGCTCCTTGACCAGAGTACGGGCGACCCCCTTCCGTCGACAGTCTTCGCGGACCGCCAGGCTATAGATCATGGCGTGATCCCTGATGCCTTGGCTGACTTCCGAAGCTGGAAGTCCATGACTGACATAGGCCCATATTTGCTCCGCTGCCGCGCCCGCATGAAGGGCCCCGATTAAGCCGACAGCGTCCCGAACGGTGAGGATGTATGACGGAAACCCCTTAAGGGGATCAATCGCCCGGGCCATCAAGGGGAACCGGTTGACATCGTGGATGTGAGAGGTGAAGAACGCCTCGATTTCCGATCGCTCGGCATCTGAGTTCACGCGGTCAATTTGAACATGGAGCACTGAGGGATCCTTTCAGTTGTTTCGAGTGAAGGGATACTGCTGGTGTGATGCGAAACGGGCCGTGATGAATATGTCAACTAAAAATGGCCCCGGTAGGACGGCTATTTCTGGCCCCAGCTTGAGGATTGGGCAATCTTAGATTCGAAGTGCCGCCCCAGTGTCCTGGGTTTCTTTGGCTGCATGCGGGTCGGAGACGGAAGGATGGCTGATTGACGGAAACGGAGACCGGCCATTGCCCGGCCGTGTAACGGCCGTGGATTGATCCGGCATCCTTTGTCGGCCCCTGCCGACCCCACGAGTGTAGAACCGGTTGGGGGAAGCGATCGGTCTGATGGTTTGGGCGTGGCATCGAGGGCGGCCGTGTATGAGAAGGCCCAGCTTGTGGGGACGGGGCGCGGACTAGCAGTGGTTGCCTTTACCCATCCACCCAGCGCTACGGGCAGCAAAGAACGTCCCTATAGTGCTTGCGACGGGGACGAAGAGAAAGACCATGATGGCCTGGATGTCGCCACCGCTGACAACGAACGCAACTATGGCGATCCACCAAGATAGCAGGGCCGTAAACCCGCAAAGGATTGCGATCATGGCCCGGGCGCGGGGCAAAGCGAAGCGATGCCTGCGGATTGGCGGGGTCTTGAAGTATCTGCCCCGAGCGTTCCGTTCTCGGCGCACAACTACAAACGCTAATGCAGTGACCAGGGCAGGGACTACGAGGTATGGGGTGCCGCCGGAGTTGTTCGCCGTCCCGGCGATACCAATCCACCAGCATAGGGCGGCCGTGAAGCCCAGGAGAATGCCCTTCACCGGTCTCGGCGCGGGATCCGCCCGAAACAACGGTTCAAGATTCCCGTTCATGTCTGCTCCCTTGTGCGAACCCGTCATCACTACTCATCAGAGCACGGCGAGGATTCCTTGGCGAGGGCCGGGTTTCCGAATCGGTCGCCCGGCCCTAATCCAGGACTTAGGTCAGGCGACCGCCGGAGTCTCCCCAGGCGTGGATGCCACCCCATGACCCTCCATAAGATGTGGGAAAGTAGGTCTGGGTGAAGTTCGCTGCCGAGCTCCACCCGTAGCCGTTGCCCCAATTGTCACGGACTGCACTGGTGACTTTGACGTTTCCAAACCAGCAGTAATTACCGCTTTCGGAAGTTTGAGCTTTAGCTAAGCCATTCGGGAAGTCGTACCAGCTGGTTCCGTAGAACGTTCCTGGGTTGCAGTTTGTTGGTTGAACGTACCAGCTGTTGCTGCCCCAGGCATTCGCGGCCTGGCTGGAGCCAAGCACCAGTGCTGTTACGGCGAGAAGGGTTAGTGAGGCGCGTTTTACGACGTGCATGTCGGGTCCCATCCAATTCTGACGTGAGTGTTCGAAGGGTCGAATTCGGCCGGCCTGTGTTCAGGCACGCCCTCGGGTTAGCGGGTGCTTCCCTTCACGAGAAAATTCGGAGCGGTAGCGTCCCATTTTTCGGGGTCGCTGGCTGCAGCAGCTTGAGTGCTGCCCGGGACTACAAGCCACGCTTCTTCGCTTTTGTCGGGGTTGGCCACGCGGAGGCCATATCCTTCGAATCCCTTGACGAAGGTGCAGCCCATCATTTGACCGGAGCCGTCCTGTCCGACCGTGACGATGCAGATCTGATCGCTTCCCATGGCGGCCGCAAAGTATTGAAGATTGGTGGTTTTGCCCACCAACCGTACGGATGCCGGATCGATGCCGGTTGACGAAAACGTCTTGGCAGCGGACTCGGGTAAACGGTCTGACAATTGCTGTTGGGATGCCATCGCGGGAACGATGTCCGCTGCTTTTCCGACAGCGTGTTCAGACGGTGATGACGCAGCAACAGCGGCTACACCGACGCCAGCAACGGCTACGGCTGTTAGCGCAATTTTCCATTTGCCATGCATTACTTCTGCCCCCAGAGAGAGTAAATCCATTGGATGGAGCAAGGCTAATGCCTTGATGGCCTTTGGGCAATGGCCCCTGACAGGGGCAATGAGGCGGAAATGAAACAGTCTTATGAAGGCGGAAGACGGCACAACTGTCATCGGTCAACGCACTGTCGGCAAAGCCGCCCCGAACGACGCACCCAAAAAGAACGAAGCTCTTGACGTGAGTATCCACCCCTGGACACCGGGCCGGCTACCCCGTTTCCTCTACATCTGGGCCGAGGCGGCGCTCCTTTGCGGCAGCTGTCCCTAACCGTCCAGGTTGGCTCCAATCAGACTGACGAAGGCACTTGTTGGGCGATGGTATGGGCTAGCCGATAAGAGTCGGTGCCAGTTTCGATGATGGTTCCGTTGAAGGTCAGCCGGTCCACGATTGCGGCGCAGAGCCGAGGGTCCGTAAAGGTCTTCGTCCAACCCGAGAACGACTCGTTGGAGGCAATGGCGATTGAGTTTTTCTCTTCGCGTTCGGTCAGGACCTGGAAGAGTAGTTCGGCGCCCCGGCGGTCCAGTTCCATGTATCCCAGCTCGTCGATGCAGAGCAGATCGACCCTGCCGTAACGGGCGATGGTCTTGGCAAGCATCTTCTCGTCCGCAGCTTCGACGAGTTCATTTACGAGCCTTGTTGCAAGGGTGTATCGGACGCGGTAGCCCTGTTCAGCGGCCGCCGTGCCGAGCCCGATCAGCAGGTGAGATTTTCCGGTTCCCGAATCCCCGATCAGACATAGGGGTGCGCCTTTGCGGATCCAGTCCCCGGTTGCGAGCGTGTGAATTGTCGCGGGGTTGATGTTCGAGTTGGCATCGAAATCGAAGTCACCGAGCCACTTGTTCCGCGGGAAGTTCGCGGCCTTCACCCTTCGGATGGACGAGCGCCGGTCACGGTCATCGCATTCTGCCAGTAGCAGCTCGGCCAGGAAGCCCTGATAGGTGAGTTGTTCTTTCCCGGCCACGGCAAGAGCCTCGTTCAGGACCGCGCGGACGGTGGGTAGCCGGAGCCTGCGGCAAGCCTGATCCACGGCGGCGATGGCGGCTTGTTCGGTCAGGCCACGCCGTCGGCGCAGCGTTGGTGTGATCGTGGCCGCCGGGGCTGTTGGGCTCATGAGATGTTCTCCTTCGATGCCGTTTCCTTATCGGTGGTGTGTTGACTGCGCTTGGCCAGCAACTCGTCATAGGCATTGACCGAGGGCAAAGGCCGGGTATCCCGTGGCAATCCTGCGATAACGGCTGCCGGATCGGTCAGCCGGCGCTGAGTCAGGCTGACAACTCGTTGCATTTTCACGTCAGCGTGTTCACCGGGATGGCGATCCGAGCTGGCCCCACCCGATGGGGCTGCGGCGGCGTGGCGCCGGGCCTCTACCGCGACGACGTCGGCGCTGACGGCCCCAACGCCAAGGGCGGCGACGATCCCAGCTTTAACATCATTGGGATCCATGCAGCGGTGCAGCAACAGGACATCGATCAGTTCCCTGGTCCCGTCGGCATCGCCGTTGACCTTGCGCGAGGCAGCCCAGAACGCTTCATGGGCGCTAGTGAACGCACCTGATTCCCTCGCTTTGGCCAGGGCGGTAGACCCGGGAAGCGCGCCGGGCTTGGTCTTCAAGACCTCCAGATAGTGGTCCAGCTGGACCGAGCACCCCGTCCGGGCCGCGAGCCGTTGGTGCCTGGCCACCACCACGCGTCCGTCAAAAACCACGACGTCGGATGCCCGCAACGAGACCCGGACCTGCCGTCCGATGAACCGCGCCGGAACGGAGTACTTCACCATACGAACGGTGACCATTGATGAACGATCAACGCGTGGGTTCAATGCCAGCCCGGGATCAAACTCTTCCACGGGCAACGGCCCCAAGCAGGGCCGTTCTGCCGCATAGTCTTGGCCGATGGTACGGATCCTGTCGTTGATCCTCCGGTCCTCATCTTTGGACTCCCAACCTCTGATCCGGTCGTTTAGCTCCTCCAGGGACGCAGCCACAGGCATCGGCGTGAGCCGGTTCCGACGGAACCATCCCACCTCGCCCTCGACCCCGCCCTTCTCATGAGCGCCGGCGATCCCTGGTTGGCAGTAAAAAGCGTCAAACCCGTAGTGGGAGCGGAATAGCACCCAGCGGTCGTTTTCATGCCGGTTCCTGCCCTGCCCGAACAACACCGAGGTTACGGCGCTGGTGAGGTTGTCGTAGCGGATGTGTTTGACCGGAATACCGCCGATCTCCTTGAACGCCTCGATATGGCCTTCCAAGAAAGCTTCTTGGGCTTGGGTAGGGTAGACCCGGTGGATGGCTTTGCCGGAATGGGAGAGCCGGAACACAAACATGTGGCACTTGGTCTTCACACCATTGAGCACGACAAAGACCTCACCGAAATCGACCTCCGCTTCGGCGCCCGGTGCGTGTTCCTGAGGGACAAAGACTTCGACCCTGCGGCCGGCTTCCAGATCGATCTGGGCCCGGCGCACCCTCACGTAATCCCTCACCGTCGAATACGACAGCTCTGTCGCTCCGCGCTCCTCAATCAGCCGCGCCAGTATCCTTCGGGCTGTATGCCGCTGTTTCCGTGGAGCAGCCGTGTCATCGACAAGCATCTGGTCAATGGCGGTCTTGAACGGTTCCAGCCGCCAAGCAACACCGCGCCGCGGTTTCCGATCCGGAGGAATCGCAGCCTCTAACGCCTGCCGCACGGTTCTGCGATGGACCTTATGCCTTGCCGCCAATGCGCGCACCGACAAACCCTCAACCCGGGCATCCCGTCGGATCCGCGCAAACAACTCCACCCTCGACTCCATCCGGACCAACCCTCCGTCGCATCCATCCACTGATGGAACCAACGTTGAAGGTGGGGCCACATATAACCGTCACAAACGCCCGGCGAGTCTAGAATTGGGGCCAGAAATAACCGTCCTACCGGGGCCATCTAAACCTGTCACAACCACCGTGAAGATGACGAGCCGGGTCAGTGCACGTCCACGTAGCCCGCCGGCAGCCCGATCGAGTGTTTGGAGAAGGGCGTGAACGGGGTAAACGGAGTGAAGGGCGTAAACGGAGTGAAAGGCGTGAAATGGGAGGGCGGATGCACCTTCTTTAGGAGGCGATCGCCGACGAGCGTGCCAAGGTACATCTTTGTTGCGACGCCGCACACGTCGTTGTCATTCCACGCAAGCCAGCCGATCCACTTCGCCGTCGGGCTGAACAGGTTCTTGTTGATTTCGCTGGTGCGGAAGGCAACCCAGTGTCCAAGCGAATCGAAGTAGTGAATTGTCATTTGGTCTCCTGAAGTAGTCCTTTGCGCTCAACCTACTTCATGGCACCGACAATTTAGGACTCAAAGCCATGCGCCCTGACGGGCTCAGGACGACGACTCGTACGGCATACAAGCCAAGGTGGGCCGCTGCGAAACATAGGCGTAGCCTGATCTCGTGGCCAGTATTCTCCGACGGCCCCGCATGGGTAGTCAGCCGTCATTTATGGTTCGGTGGCGGGACCCCGAAACCAGGCGTCAGCAGGGTCTGACGTTCCGGTCTGAGGAGGAGGCCCTCGCTCTGATGCGGAGCCTCAATGATCATGGACAGTCACTGATCAGGGCTCTGCGAGCTAAACAACGCAGGACAATAACTGGACCCTGGGTCAGCGAAGTCGTTCAAGAGCACATCGATCTGCTGGTTCGTCCTTCCAGCGGAACCATACGAACGTATCAACGGATGCTGGATCTACATATCCAGGGAACGATCGGCCGGATACCCGTGAAGGAACTCGGCTATAGGGATGTCATGCTTTGGCTACGCACCCTAAGCAACAAAGGAATGGCCCCGAAAACCATCCACAACATCCACGGATTGTTGTCTGCTGCACTTCAGACGGCGGAGAAGCTCCAATACATACCCCGCAACCCTTGTCGGGGGGTCCGACTACCTCCGCTTGAGCGCTCTGATGACACCAAGAAATTCCTTACCCATGCCGAATATCAGCTGGTTTTGAGCTCCATGGACGAAGACTATAAGCCATTCATTAGCTTCTTGGTGATGACGGGAACCAGGTTCGGGGAGGCTACCGCTCTCACCGTTGGCGACATAGACCTAATTGCCCGACCCCCAACAGCACGAGTCAACAAAGCCTGGAAGCGGGATGATCAATCCCGGTACTACTTGGGACCAACAAAGACGGGCGCAGGGAAGCGGACAATTGCGTTGAATCGGGCCCTCACGGACCTGCTCACCCCACTCGTTGCCAACCGTCCCGGCAGCGACCTGTTATTCACTACACGTACCGGTGACCGAATAGCGCACAAACCCTTCTGGGATCATCATTGGCGCCCCGCGGTCCGTTCCGCACAGGCGGACGGACTAACGCAGACGCCCCGTATCCACGACCTTAGGCACACGCATGCCTCATGGCTTCTCCAGGAAGGAAGCATCCCCATTTTCACGCTCTCCCGACGGCTTGGTCACTCCTCAACGAGAACAACTGAAGAGATCTATGGCCACCTCATGCCTCAGGCTCTCCTCGACGCAGCGGAAGCGACGGAACGCTCCATCAGGCAACTTCACGCCTCTTGACCCGTTAGTCCGGAGAAGATACGAAGCCAGCGACGTTGAAAAGATCATCCTCACCGACCCCAAGACGGAAACTGAGGAAACCACGGAAAGCGCGGACGAACCCGAAGCCGCCTAGACCCCTAGCCGGGCGGAACCCCCACCGCCCGGCAAGGCCCCCGGCCACTCACCGCGAGTAGGGCCGGGAACCTCCCAAACGTCGGGCGGTCCGCCGCCCAGGGCGAACCACAGAAGCCAATCACCAGCGACGGACCGCCGTTCAACGCCACCAGGCACACGCCCACCAAAAGCCGCGCAGCCCCGGCTGCCTGGCTACTCCATCGACTCACCACCGAGAAATTTTTGTCAGAGGCCACCGCTAGGCTCATCTCATGGCACCACGACAGGAGTCACCTTGACCAAGCCACCAATCCCCGACAACCCCATCACCGACTTCATGAACAGCGACTTCAGCGGCGCCTTCGACTGGTCACTGCCGGCAATGATGCTGATCAGCACTGCACTAGTCGCGGTTTACGTTGGTGCGGCCGTGGCCATCCGAGGAAGAAACCAGGCATCACTACGGGCTCCCAAGGCGACGGACGTCGCTTTCGGCCTGGCGATCGCGACGCCCCTCAGCGGCTTGCTTGTCTTAGGCCGCAGCGGACTCGGCGGGGGACTCATCATTGGAGGGTTCGCTCTGGTCATTGGACTAACCCTCTGGGGCACTGCGCACCGCACTCCAAGCGAAAACCAGCCGGGGAACACCGGAAGAGTCCGCTAGACTGAACCACAGATTTCCTTTTGCAGAGGGAAAATAGGAAGGGCCGGCACTTACAGTGCCGGCCCTTCACCCTTTAACAGCACATGCCAGCAACCTTCCCCATGGGCCAAGCCAACCCGCAGCCTGCCCACCACCCGCTGGGGAACAATTCTTTTCAGGCGGGACCACACACTCGGAAATTCGGAATCACCTGACACAGGCACAAGAACCCCATGCCCAGGGCAGCTCCTAAAGACACCGGGGGAGTCGCACCGGACTACTACCCGCAATCTTCCCAAACTCCCCAGACGCCCTAATCCCCAGAAAATCACTACCAAAAGCAGGTAAAAAACGCCTAGAAATAAGGGTAAAAGCCTTTAAATCCGATTGGATAAAAGCTAGAATAGTAGTAGCAAGTCAGCCAGACGAACCTAACCAAAACTGATACGAAACGCAGGACTGAAAATGACTTCCTTAATCACCGATTACACGGTCTACACCAAGCCCGGTTGCCCGAACTGCGACCGCACCATGGAGTACTTCGATTCCAATGGCGTCACCTACACGCCCGTGGACTTCATGGGGTTGCCCGCAAGCTGTGGACAGTTGGTCAGGCGGCTTGTGCCGGCTGAGGTTGGTCCGTGGTGAGCAGCAGTTCGTGCTCCACGGGGGTGTTATAGCCCAGTGCTGAATGGAGGCGGGTGCGGTTATAGAACTCCTCGATCCAGCGGCCGGTGGCCCGGATGGCGTCCTGTCTGGTTGCCCACCGGCGCCGGTCGTAGAACTCCGCTTTCAGGGTGGACCAGAACGATTCCTGCATCGCGTTGTCCCAACACACGCCCGTCCTCCCAACGGACTGGCGGATACCAAGCCCGGTACAGACGTCATTGAGCTGGGTGGAGGTGTACTGGGTGCCCCGGTCGGCGTGGAAGACGACCCCGGCCGGGCCGCCGCCGCGCAGAATGAAGGCCATGCGCAGGGCCCGTTCGACCAGAGCGCTGGACTGGGTAGAGTCCATTGCCCAGCCGATCACCCGCCTCGAGCAACCGTCCCTGACTGCGCACAAGTACACCCAGCCCTCACCGGTACGAAGATAAGTGATATCCGAGATCCAGACCGCGTCCAGCACACCGGTGTCCCATTTCCTGGCCACCAGATCCGGGATCGAATGGACCCGCCCCTCACCGATCGGGGCCACGGGCCGGAACCGGCGCGGCGAGATCCCTTCCAGACCCTGCCGACGCATCGAGGCCGCGACGGTCTTCCGGTCAACGCCGGTCCCGTTCCTGGCCAGCGCTGCCCGGACCCGCGGCGCCCCATAGACTCCGGTCGAATCCTGATGAACCCGCCGGACTTTTGCATCCAGTTCAGCCCGGACCACCGTCCGCAGTGACCTCACGGAGGTCCTCCGCCGCCAAGCGTAAAACCCCGATCGTGACACGCCCAGCAGTCTGGCCATCCGCTGGATCGAGTAGTTAGCCTTCTCGGCCTCCATCAGTTCGAAGCATTCCGATTCTGCTGCTTGGAGGCGAAGAAGGCTGCGGCTTTTCCCAGGAACTCGTTATCCATCCGCAACTGCGCGTTTTCCCGGCGCAACCGCTCCAACTCCGACTTCTCTGTCTCGGCCGCCGCGACCTCTTCCGGGGCCGCCAGACGTGCCCGTTCCTGAGCCACCCACCGGCCCAACATCTGCTCTCCAAGCCCGAGTTCCCTAGCCACCGGCGCTACCGGCCTGCCGGTATCGATAACGAGCCGTGCAGCCTCCCGCCGATACTCCGGAGTGAATTTACGTCGTGTCGTGCTCACAAGAACACCTTCCCGCAGAATCCCAGGATCCCGCTACTTCAGGTGTCCACCAACAGAGGCTAACCCCATTCACCGAAGTGCCGGAAGCGCTGGAGTACATCACCCAAGAGCTTGGCTACTCCCAGGCACCCGTCATCGTGAACAACTCCGATGACCAGGACCACTGGTCCGGCCTCCGCCCTGACAAGCTCGTCCACGCCGCCATGACCCACACGACTGCAAGCCGCAAGGAGGCATAATGAACGCCACGCCCATCACCGCCGAGACCATCGCCCTGATTCTGGGCGACCATGGTATTCCCGCGGAACTGCACGCCGATCCCGAAATCCAGGCTGCCGCATACGGGCTTGCGTTCCTGAACTCCCCGGCCACTCCCGCCGAGGGACGCTTCTACGGCGCCTCAACCGTTTTCTACGACGAGGAAGACGAAAGCAGGTACGAGGTCAGCAACCGAGATCTCCTTGAAGAGCAGCTCACCGCCCGGCTGAGCGTCCGCATCGCCGAACTCGGGTGAGGACCATGACCACCCCGCACCCGGTGGACGGGTTCAAAATCAGCCCGCGGATCCCGTTGGAGGTGGACCTGTTCCGGGAAACCAACCCCAGCGGCAGGATCTACCCCGACGCCAAGGAAGAACCTTTCGCCGGCTACTACGGCATCCCTTCCAGCATCGAGGATGACCGCTACCTTGCAGCGATAAGTAGGGCCCCGATAGGGGAGGGCGGGCTCTGGGACGAGTACGCCGCGGACCAGCACCAGCCCAACGACCTCACCCACGATGAACCGGGTGGGACCGAACCTCAGAACGAAACCAGCACACACACCGAGAACACCAACAGCGCACGAGGAAAAGGAATCATCATGGCCGGCGAAACCACCATTACTGTCATTGGAAACCTGACATCGGACCCCGAGTTGCGGTTCACCCCATCGGGTTCGGCGGTAGCGAATTTCACGATCGCTTCAACGCCCAGGACCTTCGACCGTCAGTCTAACGAGTGGAAGGACGGGGAGACGCTTTTCCTCCGTGCGAGTGTGTGGCGGGAGGCAGCTGAGAACGTCGCCGAGTCCCTGACCAAGGGCACTCGCGTCATCGTTTCCGGCAGGCTGAAGTCCCGGTCCTACGAGACCAAAGAGGGCGAAAAGCGCACCGTGATAGAGCTTGAGGTAGACGAGATCGGTCCGAGCTTGCGGTACGCGAACGCGAAAGTGAACCGCACCCAGCGCACCAACCAGGGCGCAGGAAACGGTGGAGGTTTCGGCAACCAGCCTAGCAGCGCACAACCCGCCCAGCAGGACGACCCTTGGGCCGCGAACCCGTCAGCCAACGCTGGCTCATCCTGGGGCAACGGCCCCGACTCCGAACCCCCGTTCTAATACCCATGAAGCCGAGTGAGAAGAAGGGGCCCTACTTCACTGAAGAGGACCTGAAGCAGATCCGGGCAGCGGTTCAAGCGGTCGGGCAGCTCGAGGGGTATGTGTCCATTTCGGATTTCGTTGAAGCAGCCGCACGTCGGGAGCTGCGACGGTTGCAGCGCAAGTACAACGACGGCCGGAAATGGCCGGGTGTTGAAGCTGGGGAACTCCGCCCGGGGCGACGGACCCGCGCCGAAACAGCAGCAAAGGAGGATCACTCATGACCGGCACCCAGTACACGGGCCGGCTGCTTCTCGGCAGCGTTCTGGCCGTTCTTGCCCTGACCGGCTGCACGGCCCAGGGCGGACCGCAGGTCGTTCCTGCCGGTGGCCCGGCACCGCTGCACGAGGTGCCCTGCGATGCGACGGGCACGGCGGCGCGGCCGCCGGCACTTCAGGCCACGGCCAGCGGCCCGTACCTCGTGGAGAGTGTTGTCGATGGGGACACGATCCGAATCAGCTGCAACGGCATCAGCACCCGCGTCAGGCTTGTTGGCCTCAACGCCCCGGAAAGCGTCAAAGGAGACGCGCCGGTGGAGTGCGGCGGACCGGAAGCGTCCACCTACCTGCACTCACTCCTGGACGGACAGCAAGTGTTCCTGGCAGCGGATCCCGCCCAGGGAGTGCGCGACAAGTACGACCGGCTTCTTGCCTACGTCTGGTCCACCGACGGCACCCTGGCCAACCGCACCATCCTTGAACAAGGTCACGCCGAAGCTACCGGCTACGGCAAATCCTTCGCCTACAGTGGGGACTTCACTAGGACCGCCGAGCAAGCCAAGGAGAGCAAGGCGGGCCGATGGGCCTGCTGAGATCACCGGAAGCACGCCAGCGAGTTGTCAGGGGACCATCATGGCCGTCGTTCTGATCTTCTTCGCAACGTTCGCGGCTGTTGCCCTGGGCGGCTGGATCATCTACGCCCTCACGCACCCGGTGGCCGCCGGTCAAGGGATCCTGATCTTCCTCTGCAAGGCGGCCGGGGTCATTGCGTTGATCACGGCCGTGGTGGCCTGGCTCGGTCAGAGTCTGCTCCAGGCAGTGCCGCCGGCGGTGTTCATGGTTGCCTTCTTCGTCGCCGCGAACCGGCTTGAACGCCGCTGGCGGCGCTGGTGATCCAGTCGTGTCCATGCGCGGGACGAGGCCCGGTTCTGGTCCAAGGTCATGAAAGGGCCGCGGGAGAACGACTGCTGGCTTTGGGTTCGAGCTGTGGCCGATGACGGGTACGGCCGGTTCACTCTCAACAGCAACGGACGAACGCGGGCCGTCCGTCCGCATCGCTTCGCCTTTCATCTGGCATACGGCGTCGAGCTGGACGGATTCGGTCCGCTGATGCACCACTGCGATATCCCGCTGTGCGTCCGCGCGAGGACGACGGCAGATACGCATCTGAGTGTGGGCGATGCCAGAGTCAACATGCTCGATCGTCAAGCCAAGGGACGTGACACGAACGGTTCAGGATTCCGATGGCGCGGGCTGGCCCGCCGGCAGTTCGCTGAACGGTCCAAAGCACTGCGTGATGAAGTCCGCGAACATGGCTGGGATAGGGAGGAACGGGTGCGGGCACTGCTGGCCGGTCTCGATCCTGACGCCCCGACGCTCTTCTAAAACCGGTGATGCCCCCGGCCTGCAGGCCGGGGGCATCACCCTGTCATCAGCTATCCGCCCTCAGGCAGCGGCGTGTTGGCTCTCACGGTCAGCCGCGTCCGGTGCTGCTGGACTGTTGCTCTCCGTGGGTGCCTTCTTTTCGTCCTCACTGAGGAGGTCGAGGAGTCGCTTCAACTCAGCGGCGCTGAGTCCCAGGCGCGCGGAGACACCGGCCTTCGGTTCGCCCGAATCGAGCATGGCACGAACTGTCCTCGCGGCACCGCGGACTGTGTCCTGCGCGTCCTCTTCGGCTTTCGCCAGGAGAACATCGGCCTTCTTCCGGGCATCGGCTCGGACGAGCTCGGCTTGTTCCTGACGCTGGAAGAAATCCGCTGCCAGCTCAATCAACTTCTCGTGCCGTTCTGTCAGTTCCTTTGCCTTGGCCAGTGCCTTCTCGCGGGCAGCCTGCTGCTGCGCTGACTTGCGTGGTGTTGCCATGATGTGGGTCCCTCCCCTAGGTAGTCCTTCACACAAACCTAACGGCTAGCACCGGTTCGGGTGGCCAGGCACGCGCCGCCCGCCTTAACGGTCCTCGCTGACGCTCGGGCTGGCCAGGCCAGGCTTGTCCACACGTGGACAGCTCCGAGATAAGGGCGGTCTCTCCGCTGACCACCAGGGGATAAGCCTGGCTGCGGTTCAACACAATCGAACGAACCGTGGATAACGGAAAAGCGTGTTACCCACCGCCCATTCTCATGTGCAGAACCGCATCAAAACCTTGATGGCCCGATCTTACCCGTCTTTGATCTTTTCCATCGATCCCCGCTCGCAAGCTCCCATCAGACGATTCCAAAAATCAAAGACAACCAATATCTGTCACACCTCATGCATCATCGATGGGTGGGGCCGTTTCGCGGGTATGCTGGGTGTCGTGATGACCGTGCACAAGCTCAGTGCCGGCGACGGATATACGTACTACACACGTGAGGTCGCCAGCGGTGATGAGCTGCGTGCGAAGGGCCGCGAGCTGGGTGATTACTACACGGTGGACGGCAACCCTCCAGGGCAATGGGGCGGGTCCGGCGTGCAGCATTTGGGTGTTTCCGGTGACGTCACCGAGGCGCACATGGCGGCCTTGTTTGGACTGGGATTACATCCCAACGCGGAGAAGATGCTTGCCGATGACCCGACATCAGATGTCGCTTTGGGTCAGAAGTACCGGCAAGCGAATCAGAAGGACAACGAACTGCAGGCGCGGATCAACCGGGCCACGGGAGACTACCAGCGCCTGAACCATCGCGAGCCGGACGCGGATAACCGTCGGCTGATCCGCACGAAAGAGGGCGCCCAGTACTTCCGTGAACTCAACGGCCGGAACCCTGCTGACAAGGAAGAGCTGGGTAAGTTCATCACCGCCCAGACCAAACCGGCTGCGCAGACCGTTGCCGGATATGACCTTGTTTTCGCTCCCGCGAAATCAGCATCTGTTCTGTGGGCCATTGGCGGTGCCGACGCCCGCAAACAGATCGAGGCCGCACATAACGAGGCCATCGAAGAGACCATGGAGTACCTCGAAGAGGAAGCCACGTTTACTCGACGCGGCCGCAACGGTGTTCGCCAAGAGGACGTCGATGGCGGCCTGATTTACACCAAGTTCCGCCACTACGACTCCCGCACCGGGGATCCGCAACTGCACGATCACATTGTGGTGTCCAACAAGGTCCTCGGTGCCGATGGCAAGTGGTCCAGCCTCGACGGTCGGCTGCTGTACCAATTCAATGTGGCCGCATCGGAGATGTACAACAGGGTTGTCATGGAGAAGATCTGTGCACGCCTGGGTGTCGGCCTGACCGAACGCAAAGTCAACGGCGACCGCCCTGTCACCGAGATCGCCGGCGTCGATGTAGCCGCCATCGAAGCAGCGTCCTCACGACGGGAAGGCATCAAACCTGTCATTGATGAACTGACAAAAGAGTTCACTGAGAAGCACGGATACGCACCCAACAAGAAGCAGCTGATTGCCCTGGCCCAACAGGCAACACTGGACACCCGACCGGCCAAGAAGGAAGCCAGGCAGCTCTCCGCACTGGTGGAAGAGTGGACGACCGAACTAGGCGCTCTGCCCGGCGTTGTCACCGGCCCGGCCGCTGTCGAACAAGCACGCAAGCATCGCCATGATGCACGCGAACAGTCCGAAAAGGACCGGCCCTCATGGATGGTCGCCCACGCCGATGAGCTCGACCCGGCTCTCGAAGCACAAGGTGTCATTGAACGGCTCGAACGCAGCCGTGGGGTCTGGGGAGAGCACCACATCAGGGCCGAAGCAACCAGGCGACTGGGTTCCAGGCTCGGGGAAATGCCCATCCCGCAGGCGCTTCTTGAACAGGTCACCGCGCGTGCGACAGATCAGTTCTCCCTCCGCATCACCCCCGAAACACCCGCCCCTGACATTGAGGCCTTGCGCCTGTCCAACGGCGGATCCAAGTACGGCAAACCACACTCCACCCTGTACACCTCTGCCGGGATCCTCCACAGCGAAGACCGGCTCCTGACAGCGGCGCAAAGCGTTGTCATTCCTGCCGCGACGGTCGATTCATTCGATGCTGCGTTGGCCCTGCAAGAGAAGACATTCGACGCCGGGCAGCTGCGCATGGCCCAGGAGTTCGCGTGCAGCGACCGCCTGCTGCTGGTCGGCGTGGGGCCGGCCGGTGCCGGCAAGACAACGGCACTCAAGCTTGCAGCTGACACCATCCGGGAAGCCGGCGGTCGGGTGTTCGGACTCGCGCCTACTGCCGTGGCCGCGGCTGTGATGGGCACTGAACTGGGAGCCACAGCGACCACCATTGACTCCTTCGTGCTCGCCCACAAAACAGGGGCGGCGGACGAGAAAACCACCCCGCGACCGGGGGACGTCATCATCATCGATGAGGCCGGGATGGTCGGCACGGAACTGTTCGCCTCAGCCGTGACCATCGCCGAACAGCACGGCGCGGTCGTGCGCGCACTCGGGGATGACCAGCAGCTCTCCGCCGTAGGCTCCGGTGGCGCGCTGCGGCTGTTGAAGAACACCGTCGGGGCTGTTCACCTGGAAGACCTGCACCGGTTCCGGAACGCTGACGGCACCCCGAACGAGGCAGAAGCGGAAGCCACCCTGGCCCTGCGCGAACCATCCCTTAACGGCGTTGATGACCCGTGGACCTTCTACCGGGAGAACCGCCGCGTCGTCGGCGGCGACGCCGAAACCATGACCTCCCAGGTCTTCGAGGCATGGCAGAAAGACACCAACGCCGGCCACCACGCCATCATGATGGCCTTCGACAATGCCACCGTCACCGAACTGAACGCCCGCGCCCAGGCCTACCGGATCGCCACCGGAGAACTGGACTCCACCACCCCTGCAGCCATGCTCCGTGACGGACTGACCGCCCGCGCAGGGGACATCATCGTCACCCGGGAGAACAACCGCAGGCTCTCCACCAACAGGGGCAAGGACTTCGTCAAGAACAACGACGTCTGGAATGTTCTCAGTGCCCACGAGGATGGATCCTTGACCGTCCGGCACCATAGCCACCAAGGAACTATCACTCTTCCCTCCGACTATGTGCGCGGGAACACGATGCTCGGATACGCGGCAACCATCCACCGCACCCAGGGCGTCACGTGCGACACCGTCCACGCCCTGATCAGCTCGGGACTGTCCCGCGCCCTGGCTTACGTCGCCGCGTCCCGCGGCCGATACTCCAACAAGCTCTACGGCATCGTGGGCGAGGGAGAGACCATGGAGGATGTCCTGACGGCCGTGGCCGCCAACCATGACGGGAACCTCACCGCTCACGAACAGATGGACGCCGCCCGCGCCCAGGCGCGCTCTCTGCCGGACATGTCCGAGCAGTACAGGGACATCGATGCGCAAGCCAACGAGCTGCGCATGGCGAACATCGCCCGCCGTGAACTCGGCGAAGGCGTCGCAGGGACGTTCACCAAGTCCACCGCCTGGGGAGCAGTCGCCACGCACCTGCGCGCGGCCGAGAACGAAGGATTCAACCTCGTCCACCTCCTTAGGGACAGCGTCAACGGGGAAGACTTCGGCGCATCCGCGGATCCCGCGGCTGTTCTGGCGTGGCGGGTTGAGGACCGCCTTGACCGGTGGCGTTCACGCGCAGCCGATCCCGGCCGCCGGCCGCTGGAATCAATGACCGATGAGGCACTTGAACGGCTGGACCGCAGGGCCACCGGGGAGCTGATTCGCGCCAAAGCCGAAGCAGCGCGCACACCAGGTGTGGAGACCCCGGACCGGAAGGACCTTGCCCGCAACTGGAAGACCGAAGGGAAAGAAACGCCGTGGCAGCGACGCCTGCACGGCCACCTCAGCGACGACGACCTCGCCACACGGCTGAGCGCAGCGCAGCAGCAAGGACTTACGGACACGAACATCAACGACCTCGCGGCCACGCGTAAAAACCAGTGGCTGACATCTTCACTGCATAATGAACAATCGCTCCGCGAACTGATGCACCCGGAGGCCCGGGCCGATGAAGCCTACGAACGAGGTGCGGTAAGCAACTACCGCCGGGACGAGAACGCCCCCAAGATCGAAGCCGCCATCCAGGTCCACCGCAGGATCCGCGCCGAAATCGAACTACGCCGCCAACTGCCCTCCACCGTCGGTACCGACGCGGCAGCTGACCGGTTGCCGGCATGGATGGCACCAGCTGATGTCGCGATCCACGAGGACACCCCGGCCTTGTGGCGGAAGGAACTCCTCGAGCGCCGGGAAACCATGGCCACCGAAGTCAGCCGCCGCGGTGCCCAGCTCGCGGCCGAGCCTCCGAATTGGGCAGCTGCCCTCGGACCGGTGCCGTCCGATCCTGCCCGGCAGGAGCAGTGGCGGCAGCTCGCAGTGGAGATCTCCACCTACCGTGACATGTACAGGATCCCGGCCAGCGAAGCTGCCCCCGTACCTATGGACCACCAAGACAAGGGTCTCGGTTCGGAACTGACCGCGCGCGTCACCGCCATGCACAAGTACACGGCGCAAACGCACAAGGAGCCGCTGTCCGCCGCCGACGCGTCACTCATGGCCGAGGCCGCGCACGTCGAAGCAGTCGTGAAGGAAACACCAACCCCTGCCGAGGAAGTCGTGGACTACCTGCAGCAGGTACGCGGCGCGGAAGCGCAGCTGAGCCCCGCACAGGAACACGCCGAACGGCTGGCCGAACTCGCCCGCAAGGTCCGTCAAAACCGGGCAGAACGACACGGTGTCGACTCCGAGGCACGCAGCCCGGAAGCTGTCCAGGAAGCCTTGGACCAGCTCAAAGCCCGGCGAGAACAGGAAAAGAAGCCACCGGGGACGACAGAGGGGGACTTCGCTAAGAAGTTGGCCGCACGACGCGCGGCGCAGCCCACAACCTCCGCCCCGTCCGTTGTTGAGAAACTCCGCCAAGAACAAGCCGAAGCCAAAGCCGCCGAAGAACGCCGCCGACGGGACCAGCCAGGTCCGGGCACCGGTCCCGAACAGGGCCCCCGCGGCCCACGCCTATAGGCTAGCTTGACTGGCCGGCAGGCCCGGCAGTCGTCAAAGGAGAGCATGGGACGTTTCGCCGGAGGGAAGCGCGGAAACGGCTGCATACCCTGTACGCCGCACTCCCGGATCCGTGGTGTTTGTCGATGAAAGCTTCCGCCGCGCAAGGAACAGCTACGGCGAACGGCCCGTTCTCACCATGAGCGGAGTCCCGACCCCAAAGAGTCACTACGGCGACCCTTGCGGTTACCTGCACCTCAAGGAGGTAATAGACCTGACCTCGGGCGAGAAATTCGCAACGAGGATCCGCCGCCTCGCCTCGGCATTAAGCGGGAGCGGCTCACGCGTTGCGCGGGTCTTCGATGTGGAGGGCAACACCGAAGGTGTGCAGTTATTGGAGGACGTCGTCGAGTAACTTGTCGGCGAAGTTCAGGACGTAACCTGCGCTTGAAACCGATGGTCATCGTGCCGATAACCGGGCGGGCGTCAGGCGGGTTGTTGGCGGCGCTCTTTGACGATCAGGGGTAGGAATCTGGCGTAGAGCACCATGCCGACGAGCTCCACAAGGGTTTGAGTCACTACTACCAAGGCAGCAAGGTCCAACTGGCCGGGCAGCGCCAGCGCCAACGGCAGGACGACCAAGGAATTGCGGGTAGCCCCACTGAAAACAACGGCACGAGTGGCGGCGATATCGAGTTTGGCCCGTTTGGCGGCGATCAAGCCCAACGGCACCATCACCACCAAGAACGCAGCGTAGAGGGGCAAGACCGACAGGAGGGAACCCAGTTCTTGGCCGACTCCGACGATCTGGGAACCGACGACGACGGCCAGCGTGGTCATCATAAGTGGCACCATCAACGCCTGCATTACCGACATGACCACCGCTCCAGCGCCCGTTCTCCGGGCCAGTGCCTGTGTCAGTGCTGCTGTGGCCAACGGGATGATGATCAGAACGATGAGTGCCTCAACAAAAGGGGCCGGGTCAATTGCCGACACCAGATCAGGGCCGACGAAGAGCAGCAGATAGAGCGGAAGCAGAAGCATCTGCGCGAGCATCAGCACCGGTGCTGCCGCGAGAAGCCGGTCACCGGCCCCTCCGGCAAGGCCCGTAAACACGATGACGTAGTCAATGCATGGGGTCAGGAGTACCAGCAAAACCCCAACGAGCAGAGCTTGGTCTCCGGCGATGAACCGGGTGAGACCCCACGCCACCAGAGGAACGACGAGGAAATTCAAAACCAGCACCGTGGATAGGAACCGGAAATCGCGGGCGGCCTTACCGATGGACGCAAAGGGTATCCCTAGGAAGGTCGCGTAAAGCAGCAGTCCGAGTACAGGGTTGATTGAATGTTCCAGCACAGTTGCGGACCCGGGTGCCAGGAACCCGACGGCGCCGCCGACGAGGATGGCCGTGAGGTAGAGGCTGATCTGGTGGCGTTCCATCCACGCGACGAGGTTCGGGGTGTTCACCATTGCAATGCTAGGTGAGCCCGTCCTGACGGTATGAAACGCCGTCGGTTTCCCGTACAAACGCTGCTTCCCGTTGCCCGCTCTGGACGGCCGGCGGAACAGCTCAACGGGAGAAGCCTGCCGTGGTAGGTGCGGGCTCCACCCCAAAGCGGACCACTTTGAGATTTTCAGGGGTCTCCACCTGCTCTACAGTGGGCAGACAGGACCCTGTCCTACGCGCCGTTCGTCGCTGTCGGTTTGAATGTGTGGGGGAGTCCGAGGGCTTCGGATCCAGCCCCGCCGTGCGTTCGCAAGGTCAGTTGCATGGCCTGAGCGTCTTGGGTCTTGCCACCTGCCGCACGCAGTGCCAAGGTCTAACTATTACTCCTTCACGCACCACATGATAGGGCTCAGGCCAGGGGGTTGCGCTATGAATCAATGGTTCCTTCCACCGGGCGGGATTTTGAGCAACTACATTGCTCCTGGACAGACCGTCCGCCACTCGTTCTGGTGGGAAGATCGCGCGTTTGGACCTGCCATCCTGGCCGTGGCCATGCCGCCTTCAATCGTGGTTTCGACAGGCGGAGTGACGACGCTCAGTAACGGATTCAGCCAAAGTCGTGACCGGCTCACCTACTTCGCTGATTTACGGGCAGAGAGCTCGTACGGCGCCAGTTATCGTCTCCTCATTACAGCGCTGCGATAGGAGGCACCCATGAAATGCACGGTTATCAGCGACGAGCACGGCAGGATAATCGCCATTGGTCCGGCGCCGGGTCCGGTGGAATCCTCCGACGGGGCGGGGCCAGCGCTCTGGCACGAGATCCTGCCATTTGAAGGACAAACCAGCCAGATTGTGGACGTACCCGATGACTTGCTCAACGACGCTGAGCAGCTGGCAAATCTGGATCAAACCCACCGTCTTCGCGGGGACAAAGTGGAGACTATTGACGGTCTGGCCGCGGGCTAGGCTCGGGATGTGGAGGAACACCCCGGATGTCTGTCGGTCGACGCCGGTCGGTAGTTAACGGGCATCATCTTCTATCCGGAGCTATAAGCGAGTATCCAATAAAGTGGATACTCGCTTATAGTTGTTGATATGGAAAGTGCCTTAAATCCTTACTCGCCCGGTTCGGGCCGACGGCCTTTCGAGCTGGTCGGGCGCCAGAGCGAGATCGATGCGTTCGATTTACTGCTGGCCAAGACCCGGCAGCGAAGACCAGACCGGGGGATCGTCCTTCATGGTCTGCGCGGGGTGGGCAAAACGGTCCTGCTGAATGAGTTTCGGCGTCAGGCCGAACGTGCGGAGTTTATGGTCGTCTTCCTCGAGGGCAGGGACGCCGAGGGGGGGCCTGAAGCCGTGCGGGCCAAACTCGCCCGGAACCTTCTGCAGGCAGGGCGGAAGCTGAACCGCCGCGGAGCAGGGGAACGACTCTTGGCGGCACTTGGCAGCATCGCTTCTTTTTCCGCGAAACTGGGCGTGACCGGGATCGATATCGGCGTGAACCTCAATCACGGCCGCGCTGACTCCGGATCGATCGAAGTGGACCTGGAGGAACTGATTGAGGACCTCTGCCTGGCACTGGCGGAGAAGCGCTCGGGTCTGATCTTCATCATCGATGAAATGCAGGATCTGGACGACGGACTTATTGCCGCGCTTTTGAGCGCCCAGCATCTGGCCGGGCAACGCGAATGGCCTTTTTACATCGCCGGGGCCGGCCTGCCCAACCTTCCCTCGGTACTCAGTGAAGCGCGTTCCTACGCCGAAAGGATCTTCAACTACTGCAGCATCGGAGCGCTGTCGAGGGAGGCCGCCGAGGCGGCCCTGATCGCCCCGGCCCAACGCTATGGGGCGTCATTCGTACCCGAAGCCAAAGACCTCCTCCTGAACGCATCGGGCGCGTACCCATACTTCCTGCAGGAATACGGATACGCCGCTTGGGAAACAGCCCCGGAGAAGACCGTAACCTTCGACGACGCCAAAATCGCGGTGGAAATCGGCCGCGCGCAGCTGGACCAAGGATTCTTTCCCTCACGCTGGAAACGCGCCTCGAAGGCAGAGAAAGACTTCCTCCGCCTGATGGCCATCGACGGTGATGAAGGATCCAGCACAGCTGACCTTGCTGAACGGGCGCAAAAGAAGCAAAGCTCCATGACCATGACCCGTGCATCGTTGATCGACAAGGGGATCATCTACGCACCGGCCCTCGGTGTTGTGGCGTTCACCGTGCCAGGAATGGCTGACTACGTCAAACGCCTTCATGAATAGGACAAACGCAGGTGCCGGTACCACTGTAGGCGGGAGGTTGCGGTGGGGAATTCTCCTGACGGTTACCGCACTGGTCCTGGCCGGAGCCGCAATCTACGCGGTAGGAGCCTATCAGCGCTTCGAGGAGAGCCGCACTGCCAACTCATCCGTGGGGGTCACTGCGGGCCAACCTCTCCCGGAGGTTCCTTTCGTCCTGTTCAGGAACACGGCCAGCGGGCAAGGGTATGGCAACGCTGCAACGGTGCCTCTCTCTGCCCCTGCCGGTACGCGTGCAGTCAGTGAGCAGGTGTGCGAAAGGGTCTATGGCACGTCCTCCATGGTGGTCTGCCTCAAGTCCAACCGTGGCTTGGTGACGACGTATGAGGCGGCCGTCCTGAACCGTGACTGGCAGCAGGAACGGGCGTGGCCCGTCCCCGGCATTCCGAGCAGGACACGTATCAGTCCGGACGGTCCCATGATCGCCACCACGGTTTTCGTCTCGGGCCACTCCTACACGCAAGCCGGGTTCTCCACAGCAACGGAAATCACTGTGCCCGACGGCGGTACGGGAAATCTGGAGGACTTCGCCCTCTTCGTAAACGGCGAACGGCTGCTGTCCAGCGACCGGAATATCTGGGGAGTCACGTTCGCGCCCAAGCAGAGCGATGTCTTCTATGCCACCGCAGCATCCTCAGGACGTATTTGGCTCGTCCGGGGAAGCCTGGCAGGGAAGACCCTGACGGCCATCCGTGACAACGTCGAATGCCCCTCCATTTCACCTGACGGCACCCGGATCGCTTATAAGAAGAACATTGGTGGGCCGCTGACCGCTCACTGGAACGTAGCCCTTCTTGACCTGGCAACGGGTGAGGAAACGGTGCTCCTGGAAAAGCGCAGCGTCGATGACCAGATCGAATGGCTGGACGATCAGAATCTGCTCTACGGCCTGGCCGACGAGGACACCGACGGGGACAGCAACATCTGGAAACTCGGCACCGATCCCGCGTCCCAGCCGAGCCTCTTCATCGAGCACGCGTGGTCTCCCAGTGTGGTCCGCTGACGTCCAGTACGGGAACTCTGAGAGCGGCCGGACGTCAGCAGTCTAAATTGCCCGCCCCGCGCGTCAGCAGGTTCCCAGCAATCCGCACAGCAGCCCGCCCGACCCTGTCGGACTGGGTGAAGGGCTTGGCGAGGGAGCCGCCGTCGCGCTTGCGGATGGTGCTGGGGTTGCGCTCGGGGTGGGAGCCGCCCGTGCCGGTGTGGTGGCCGAGTAGAGGACGTCTACGAAGTAGTTCGTGGAGTTCCACGAGCTCGTGGGTGCAGCTCCGCCGGTCCCGTATCGGTAGCGGCCGTTGTCAGGGCCAGCGGCGGTGAATACCCCACTGACCCACGTCTGGGCGAAGAACGCCGGCGTGTAGGCGTAGCGGCCGTTGGGCGCGAGATAGGACACGGTGTACGTTTCCCCTGGAGCTACGGCTACCGGGGAGGACAGCATCGCGGTTTGCCAGCCGGTCGCTGTTTCGTTCGTGAATGTCACCTGGCCAAGCCGTGTTCCCGCGGCGTTCCACAAGGAGCCGATGTGGGTTCCGGTGTTTCCGGTTCCCTTGTAGAACCGGATGCCGGTGACGTTACCGGCTGCGGAGACCGTGAAATTCGTTCCCAGTTCAACCGATGACGCATCATCCGAGGCTCCTGTCTGTGGTTGGAGGTCGCCGAAGATGGAGGATTGCTCGGCATCAGGGTCGGCCGTGGTGAACTGCCAGGTGGTGGTCGGTAGTGTCTGGCCCTGTTGGGATTCGAGGTTGCTGACGCTGACGGAGATGGCTGTGTTGCCCGGCAGGGGAGCCGCCGGGGTGAAGGTTAGGGTGCGGCCGTCGGTGGACAGGGCAGCGCTGCCGGCCAGGGGTGCCTCGTTCGCCGCCAGCGCGAACGAGGCACCCGGCTTGATGGCGGAGGAGAGCGTGAGCGTTGGTTTGACGGTGACGGGCACGGCCGTGGCGTTGGCTGCGGGGGACCGGTCGGTGATCGTCAGCGGGGGTACCGCGGCCATGAACACCAGGTCCACCAGGTAGCTTGCCGTGGAGGGCGAACTGGGGAAGTCGTTGTTGTAGGCGAATGCACCGGAATTGGGTGCTGTCCTCAGCGGTCCGCTCGTGAAGCCGGCGCCGAATCCGCTGGCCGTGTAGGAGTAGTTGCCGCCCGGGGACTTGTAGGCCGCCAGGTACTCGGTGTTGGCGTCGATGGTCACCGGCTGGCTGAATGTCGCTGTCTGCCAGCCGGAGCTGGACTCGTTGGTGAACGTGGCGGTGGCCAGAAGCTGCCCGCCGGTCGTGTACACCGAGCCGGTGTGTGTTCCGGTGTTGCCTGCGGCCTTGTAGAACCGGACGCCGGTGATCTGGCCTGCAGTGTCGCTGGCGAACCGGACACCCAGGGATAGCGGCACCCCGTCGTTGGCCTCAGGGGTGCCCGGCGTCACCGTGTCTTGGTAGAGCGTACAGGGGCACGTCCCTGGTGTTCTGGGGGCGGGGGCGGTTCTGAAGGCCCATGTGGCGTTGCTCAGTGGTTGTCGGGACACCGCGGTCGCCGTGACGGTGGCGGTGTACGACGTATCTGCCGCCAGTGGCCCGGCCGGAGTGAACGTGGCCTTCCTTGTTCCGGTGTCGTAGCTGGTGGCTCCGGCCACGGTGGTTCCGCCGGCGTCTTTTACCGTCAGGGTGACGCTGGAGGCTTCGGCCGGTTCGGACAGGACCGTGCTGACGGCGGCATCCAGTGGAACACTGGAGGAGCCGGGAAGCGGGGATTGGCCTGTCGGGGTGAACGCCGGCGGTGGAACCGTCACGATGACGTCCACGAGGTAGCTGGCGTTCGACCGTGATCCGGGGAAGTCACCGCTGTACGTGTATGCGCCGGCGTCCGAAGGTGTTCGCAATGGTCCGACGCTCATGCCGGATCCGAACCCGTTGGAGGTAGCGGAATAGGTGCCGGTCAGTGACTTGTAGGACACGATGTATTCCGTGTTCGCGGACATCTGGACCGGTTGGCTGAACATCGCCGTCTGCCACCCTGAGGCGCTCTCGTTGGTAAAGGCAACAGTTGCCAGTTGCTGTCCGGCCGCCGTGTATAGGGCCCCGTTGTGCGTGCCTGTGTTGCCGGCCGACTTGTAGAAACGCATGCCCACGACTTCACCGGCTGAAACACTGGAGAACCGGACGCCCAGCGTCAACGGAACGCCGTCCCGGATTTCGGCGATGCCCGGCGTGACGGAGTCGTCGAAGAGGCTGCACGGGCAGGACCCGGGAACCGGCAACGTCGCCGCGGTCGTGAAGGACCAGGTTCCACCGGTTGTGACCGGACCGCCCAGGGTGTCCGTCCCGGCGAGGGTGGCCGTGTATTGGGTGCTGAAGGCCAGGGCGCTCGTTGGCGTGAAGGTCGTCCGCCGTGTGGCAGGGTCGTACGCTGTCGTGCCGGCCACTGGCCCGGCGGGGGACTGCAGTGTCAGTTGGACGCTGGAGGCAGTGACGGGTTTGGAGAACACTGCGCTGACCTTGGTGTCCACGGAGACGCTGGACGAGGACGGGAACGGGGTGTGCCCGGACACTGTCATGGGCGTGGTGTCGGCTGTGCCGAACAAGGCGTCGACGAAGTAGTTTCCGCCGTTGTAGCTCGACGTTGGGAATCCGGGGGAGGTGGTATAGACACCGGCCGGCTCGGCTCCGAAACCGCCCGCCACTGTCAAGGGCGCGTTGGTGGAACCAACGCTCGCCCATTGATAGTTCTGGATGGAGTAGCGGCCGTTCGGTGTCCAGTAAGAGACCGTGTATTTCTGCCCGGCGGCCACGGGGACGGCTTGGCTGAACAGCACGGACTGCCAGCCGGAGGGTGTCTCGTTGGTGAACGTCGCCGTGGCCAGCCGTTCGCCGGTGGAGCTCCACAGGGACCCGGTATGTGTACCGGTGTTGGCTGCGCTCTTGTAGAAGCGAACCCCGGTGATGAAACCGTCCACCGTGGGGGTGAAGCGCAGGCCCATTTCGTAGCTGCCGCCGTCACCGGAATCCTGTACGGTCGGTATGGTCTGGCCAAAGACGCTGTAGGGTCCGCTCAAGACCAGGCTCGTGCTGGTGGCGGCCCCTATGTTGGCGCTGTCGTCAATGGCCCGGGCCTGGATGGTGGCGGTCTCGAAGCCTTTCTGGATATAGGTGTACGTCCAGTTTTGTTTGCCCACGGCGGGGTGCCACGTGCTCCCGCCGTCGGTTGAAACCTCTACGCCGGCCACCACCCCGCCCGTATCGGCGGCGGTTCCCGTAACGGTCACGCTGGTCCCATGGGGCACAGCGGCGCCGTTGACCGGGGCAGTGATGGCAGCTGTGGGCGCGGTCCGGTCCGTGCTCGCGGCGGCCGCAGTCAGCCCGGCGGCACGGGTCGCAGGCTGGGCACCCATGTCGGCCAGGAGGTTGACTTGAGCCTGCCGCATCCGCGGATCTGCCGGTGCGCCCTCGCCGTCATGCACCTCATCCAGGCCCCACGTCCACTGGACACTGCCAGCAGAGAACACCAGCGCGCCGCTGGCGGCGCGGTAGAGGGTCACATGGTGGGTTGTTGTGCCGGGAAGGACCGTGTTGCCGAAGTCCTGAAGATACTGAGGTACCTCGCCCACGGTGGTAGACAACCGGATCAAGCCCGGTGGGCGGAACCCGTTGTCCAGGTCCTCGTCGGACTCATATCCCACTGTATGGGGCGCCAGGGCCGTAGAAGAGCCGGGCGGCAACGAGGTGAGGGACGTATTGCGCCACAGTCTGGTCTTGCCTTCCTCCGAATCGACGGTCACCGGCAAGTCGGAGTAGTTGGACATGTAGATGGTTCCGGTCAGCCCGTTTTCGGGCAGCCCGCCCCCGTTGGCCTGGGCTGCGAACCGCGGGTCCCGCCAGGTGCCGGTCCATTCGGGGCTGGGGTCGATCTTTTCGTTGGCCCAAGTTTCCTTGTAGGAGGTCAGCGTCCGTCCCGCTACGCCATCGACCGGGGAAGGTTCGAACCGGGTGCGCCAGTAGCCCTCGTTTCCGGAGAGGAACTGCAGGTTCACCCCAGCGTCACGGGCGGCAGTGATGTTGGCGCGTTGGGGGCCGGACCAGTATTCGTCGTGCCCGACGGAGAGGAAAACCTTGTGGTTCAACAGTTGTGGGCCATTGCGGTCGGTATCGAGGCCGCTGATGTAGCTGACGTCGTAGCCGTTTTGCTCCAGGAAGCGCACCATCGGGTATTCGTTGGAGAAGTAGAAGTCCCGGCCACCTGGCCCGCCGCGGGTGGCTACCGGTCGGTTGTAACTGACCTTGTAGGCGCGGCCGTTTGCCCCCTGGTAGAAGTCCGAGCCACCGTAGGAGTTATACGCCTGCCAGGAGGGATCGGAAGTCTGGAAGACCACATCGGATCGGCTGCCGTCGGAACGCACGATGAAGGTGATGTGACTTTGCCCGCCGGTATCGGGCCGGGTCAGAAGGGCGACGTAGACACCTGAGACCGCGGTCGCAGGAACCTGCCACGTTGCGGATACCGCCCAGGTCCCGCAGTCATACAGCCCTGTGGTGAGGTCAGTGAGGCATTGGGGCTGGTTTTGACGCAGCACGGACGGTGTCACCTCAGCGACCTTGCGGGCACCGAGACCTCCGTACCAGCCTGTGCGGTAAACAGCGATGGTGTAACTGGGAGCTGTCGTGTCAATTTTGAAGCGAATCGGCTGGCCCGCATTGACGCTGATTTCGGTCGAGAAACCTTGAATGCTGTCGTCACCGGGACCGGAAATGTCCCACTCCGACGGCGGACTTCCGGCCTTGGAGTTCTCACAGACAACGGGGTTCACCACAGGGTCACAGGGCCCTGCTGCGAGGGCTGCCGGGACAGTCAGGGGCAGCAGCGCTACTACCAGGGTGATCACCAGGGGCGCAATAAAGCCCTTGAGGGGTGACTGCGGCCGGGTGGCTGAATGACCGGGCATCGGAGCTCCTGGGGAGTGGTACGCCTGTTGCGAGTATGGATCCGTGCTTGACACACGGTCCCTGCTTGCCGCTCCCCAGCCAGGGTCAAACCAAAAAATCTTCAGTTATAAAACGCCCGGGTCACTGTCCTTGAGGTGGTCATGAAGAACGACCGAACCTGATCCGCCATCGACCTTGTAGACCAATAGGTCGAAGCACATCATCAAGTAACCCTTGGCAGGAGTGTAGGGGTGCGGCGGGTGCGCGGCAAGGCTTCCCGCCTAACCATGGCCGGATTTCCCCGTACCGTCAGCCCAACGAAGGTCTTCGGCCCCAAGGCCAACGACAGACACCGCCCCGTCCCGGTACCGGCCTCACCAGGTCCGGCACGCTGGTACTGGTCACCGAATCAGGACAGGTTCCGAAGACTCAAGCGACTGCATCCAATATTGCCGCTATCATCGTCTTATGACGATTGATGATGTGTTCTCGCCTGAGCCGTGCGCCCCGCTGGACCCTGCGGCTGCCCTGTTCCATTCCCTCAGCGATCCGACCCGCTTGAGTATCGTGAAGAGGATGGCCGGGGGTGAGGTTCGGGTTGGTGACCTGACCGGGGAGCTGGGCCTGGCACAATCCACGGTATCGGCCCATGTGGCGTGCCTGCGTGACTGCGGCCTGGTCGAAGGGCGCGTCCAGGGCCGGAGCGTGTACTACTCGCTCTCCCGCCCGGAGCTGATGGACATGCTGGCGCAGGCGGAAGTTCTGCTGGCCGCGACCGGTAACGCGGTCAGCCTCTGCCCGAACTACGGAATCGGCAGCACCGATGTCTCCGTCACCAAGGAGGCGTCTCGATGAGTGATGCGTGCTGCAGCCACGACGAGCCAGCCGGTAGCGAACACAAGGAAACAGAAGAAGAAGCCGTTGGTTTCTGGCAGGTCAGTGAGGTCCGCGCTGCGGCGACGTCAGGAGTTCTGCTCCTGGCCGGCTGGATCTCTTCACTGGCCGGAGCGCCGGAATGGGTGACGCTCCCGCTTGAAATCGCTTCCCTGCTGATCGCTGCGTGGACGTTCGTTCCCTCCACCGTGCGGAGGCTGGTCAAGGGAAAGATCGGCGTCGGGACGCTGATGACCATCGCGGCCGTTGGTGCCGTCGCGCTGGGCCAGTTCGAGGAAGCGGCCATGCTGGCCTTCCTGTACTCGATTTCAGAGGCCTTGGAAGAATACTCCCTGGCCAAGACGCGCCGTGGCCTGCGGGCTCTGCTGGACCTGGTCCCGGCCGAGGCAACCGTCCTGCGCGGGGGCCTCGAAATCACCATCGACCCTGCCGCGCTCGTCCTCGGAGACCGGATGGTCGTTCGCCCGGGCGAACGGTTGGCCACCGACGGCCGGATCATCACCGGCCGCACCTCCCTGGACACCTCGGCGTTGACCGGTGAGTCCGTGCCCGTCGAGGCCGGACCCGGCAGCGAGGTTTTTGCCGGGTCGATCAACGGCACCGGCCCGCTGGAAGTCGAAGTGACCAGCACCGCGGAAAACAACTCGCTGGCCAGGATCGTGCACATCGTCGAGGCCGAGCAGTCCCGCAAGGGCCCCGGCCAGCGTCTGGCCGATTCCATCGCCAGCAAACTCGTCCCCGGCATCCTGATCGCCGCCGTACTGATCACCGCCTTCGGCTTCATCGTGGGCGAACCGCTGCTGTGGTTCGAACGCGCCCTGGTCGTGCTGGTCGCAGCCTCACCGTGCGCCCTGGCGATCTCCGTGCCGGTCACGGTCGTCGCCTCGGTCGGGGCTGCCAGCCGCATCGGCGTCCTGATCAAGGGCGGTGGGGCCCTGGAAACCCTTGGGAAGATCCGCACCATCGCCCTGGACAAAACCGGAACACTGACCCGAAACAAGCCCGCCGTGATCGACGTCGCCGCCAACGGTACAGCGACCAAAGCACACGTCCTGGCCCTCGCCGCCGGGCTCGAAGCCCGCAGCGAGCACCCCTTGGCCCGTGCCATCCTCGCCGCCACACCCAACCGGGCGCCGGTCACCGATGTGGACACCGTCCCCGGGGCCGGGCTGACCGGCCGGTTCGAAGGCAAAACCGTCCGACTGGGACGTCCGGGATGGATCGAGGCCGGCCCCCTGGCCGGGCAGGTCGAGCACATGCAGCGCGCCGGTGCCACTGCCGTGCTGATCGAGGAAGCCGGGGAGGCCATCGGAGCGGTCGCCGTCCGCGACGAACTGCGGCCCGAAGCCAAGGACGTCATCACCCGACTAACAGCCGCCGGATACACCACGGCCATGCTCACCGGCGATAACCTCATCACGGCCACCGCGCTGGGCAAGGACGCCGGAATCACGCAGGTTCACGCCGAGCTGCGCCCGGAAGACAAAGCCGAGATCATCCGCACCCTGAAGGGCCGCGCCCCCACCGCGATGGTCGGTGACGGCGTCAATGACGCCCCCGCCCTGGCGACCGCCGACACCGGCATCGCCATGGGCGCCATGGGTACCGACGTGGCGATCGAAACCGCCGACATCGCCCTGATGGGCGAGGACCTGAACCACCTGCCCCAAGTCCTTGAACATGCCCGACGGACACGAGGCATCATGCTGCAGAACGCTGGGCTGTCCCTGCTGTTGATCGCCGTGCTCATCCCACTGTCCCTGTTCGGTGTGCTCGGCCTCGCCGCGGTGGTCTTTATCCACGAACTCGCCGAGGTCCTCGTCATCGCCAACGGTGTCCGGGCCGGCCGGATCAGCCGAAAAGCAGCGCTCAAGGCCACCCAACCCTCCCCGGCCCTGGAACCGGCATCATGAGCACTGAACCCGCGTCAATGGCCACGCCCACGCCGGGCCCCGCGAACCGGTCCTCGCGGAGGGTCCGGGTCCTGCTGGTTGTTGTCGCGGCCGCCCTGGCCGCCACGGATCTTCTCGTCAAGGCCGTGGCCGAGGCCGTTCTCGCTGCGGGCGCTACCAACGATGTCGGGCCGATCAACATCCGGCTCGTCTACAACCGAGGAGTCGCTTTCAGTATGGGCGCGGGCCTGCCAGCCTGGGCCGTCATCGCCGGCACAGGGGTGATCCTGGCCGCCCTGCTCTGGTTCCTGCTCGCCGCAGCGCCCCGCATGTCCCTGCTATCCCGGGCCGGGGCGGTCCTGTTGCTCGGAGGAGCCGCCGGCAACTTCATCGACCGGCTGGACGGGCAGGGGGTAGTGGACTACCTCCACACCGGATGGTTCCCCACCTTTAACCTCGCCGATGTATTCGTCACCACCGGCATGGCAGTCCTGATCCTCGGGGCTGTCCTTTCCCCGAGGCCACGAGCGGAGGACTAGCTCTGGCCGGTCCGTCCGGGGCCGGCGAGGGTGATTCTGGCCGGGCCTGTCGACTCGACATCGTTCGGTCATCACCAAGACCAACACATAGGCAGTGGTACCAGTGGGGCAGCCGAATGGCCCGCCTGGCAATCCCGCGCGTATGAACATATGTTCATACGCTGTTGCTAGAATCGGTCTCTGATACTTTCCACGGCAGGGGTGAGGTTTCTCTGCACCACATGAGACTGGCCCGAAGGTACCAGCGCACTGAGAGTCCTAAGTGGTCCTCTGGCGGTGCTGCCGACTGCCGTTTCAGCCGTCATTGGTGATGCGGGAACATCCAGACGGGTCCTCCTGCCTGCCCTGTCTCGGCACATCGTTTTTCTGTGCATCGCCGGTCCCGCCGCTACTACAAATGATCCCGCAGTACCCACTCTTCAAGGAGCCACCGAACCAATGACTTCAGACCCCGGCGTCAGCCGATCCCCGGCTCCCGAGGACGCCGCCAAGATGCCCCTCGGCGCCCGTCGACTCGTGCTCATCGGAGGACTTTGCATTCCAGTAGGGCTGGTAGCTGGCCCATACCTCTTTGGCCTCCAGCTGGTTGCCGTGGCGGGTGTCGTGGCGGTCGCCATTGCCCTGTCTTATCGGCGCGGCCAGTCCTGGTTTTCGCGCTGGTCCTGGCTGGCAACGGCCGGCGGTGCGCTCTGGGTGATCGCAACGGTGGCCTATTGGCTGAGCATCATGGCTGCCGTGGACGGTTCGTCGTCCCCGTCCAGTCTTCCGACGGTGCTGTTCTACAGTGGTCTGGCTGCCTTGGCGGTCATGGCTTTCGGTACCATCGCTGGTTGGACCTTACGTTCGTTGTCCGATCGACGCGCAGTGGCCGCGGCACAGTAGCGCCCCCTGGCCCGTGGGCTCCAGACGCAGTGACCCGGAGCCCACGGGCGAGTGAGGCAGACTTTTGGCTGGTTCGCGGGTGCTGCTACGCCCCTAGGGTCTTTTCCCTGCGCTTGCGTGCAATGAAGAAGACAGCGGCTGCGACAGCCAGGATCGCGGCCGCGATGCCGACGGCGATGGGTGCGTTGTCATCGTTGGGTTTGATCTGCTCCGGCGCCGTTTGGGCTGCCGGGGCGGCGGCGCTGGAGGCAGTGCCCGCGGCCGGGGTTGGCGTCGCAGGTGGTGTGGCGGTGGCGGCTTGGGCGGGGTCCTGGACGGTGAAGGAGTAGTTGCCTTCGATGGGGTGGCCATCGGAGGAAACCGTCCGCCAGAGGACCTTGTAGACCCCGTTGTTCCCGCCGGATATGGCCGTGGAAATGGTCGGACCGTCCACGGTGACCTTGCCGTCGCTGAGTGTCTTGCCCGTCTCGTCGCTGACGGTGATGACGCTGAGATTGAGTTGCGTGGCATCCATGGGCGGCTCCGAGAGCGTCAGGGACACGGTGCCAGGGGCTGTGGTGACGGTGGTGTCCTTGCCCGGGACGGTGGATTCCAGGGCGTCGTGGGCCATCGCCGGCGCCGCTGCGAAGGCCGGGATGAAGATGGCCGCGGCGAGAGCCAGGCGGACGCGGACGCGGACTCGTTGTTTTTTGTTACGGGGATTCATGGGACTCTGCGATTCTGCTCGGTGAGAAGGGGTCAAAGTGCTCGGTGCACGCCGGGCGTCCCTGAAAAGATGCTCAGAGCGTGGCGGCGTGAACGCGCCCAGGCGGTCCTCGCGACGGCGGCCGTCCCAGGTACTTGGATCGCAGAGGAACGGTCTGCGTCGCCGAGGCGGCAATGAACGGACATGCTTTGATCGCGGATGGGCTCGGCGTTTGAAGCAGGGGACGCAGCCAGGCGGCCAAAGCCCATAACACCGATTCGCCCCGCGCCATCAGAAGAGCTGTAGCGAGGATTGCCACCACATGCGCGCCGAGCATTCCGGGGCTGACATCCGCGCTGAGATGTTCATGCGGGACAACCGCGCCACCGATGCCCGGTCCGGCTGCCATTCCAGGGTGGTGGGCCAGATCGGGCTTGGGCGTTCCTGATCCTGGCAAGGCTGAGAATGCCAGGTGCAGTGCTGTCTGGGAGGCGCCCAGATATGCGGCCAGAAGGGGGGCCGTCATCTTTCTGCCAGCCAGTAGTACCGCCGACAGGACAACAACGGCTGTCAGGGCTGTCATGACGGGGAAGGCCGGCAGTTCACCTCCGGCCAGCCAGTGTGCCGTTGCGGCCAGGGCAAGGACCGTGACCGCAACAACGGCGGCCCGCGGAATGCGGAACGGTGCACGCGCAGCAGTCATCGCGCACCGTTCCTTTCAGGGTATGGATTCCTTATTACGTTACGTCGAAGGTTGGGTCGGGCAACGCCCGAGGCGGTGTATTCGGTCCGGAGGTCTGTTACTTGGCGGCGTCCGCGAGCAGCTGCCGGAATTGTTCTTTGGTCTCAAGGGTGAGCATTTCCCCGTTGAGAAAGAACGTCGGCGTGCCCTTGACGCCCAGGGCGGTGCCGTCTGCGATGTCCTTCTTGATCCGTTCCTTGGTCTTGTCATCGGCCACCGCCGCGTCGTAGGCGGTCAGGTCCAGTCCGAGTTCTTCAGCGAAGGTGCGGAACAGTGGCGCCTGGGATTCGGTTTTCTCGCCCCATTGCGGCTGGGTTTCGAACATTTTGGCATACATCTGCTCGTATTTTCCCTGCTGGGCTGCGGCTTCCACGGCAAGGGCGGCGGTGGCTGAATTGCGGTGCGCGGGCAACGGGAAGTAGCGGTTGACGAAGGTGATTCGGTCGCCGAACTCCTTCTTCAGTTCCTCGACCAGCGGTTGGGCGGCAAGGCATGCTTCGCATTCGAAGTCCAGGAACTCAACGAGCTGGGCTTTCTCGGTGGCCGGGGAGGTCACACGGTGACTGTCTTCACGGACCAGTTGGGCTTCCGCGGCCGGCGTCGGGGCCGCGGGGGCGGGCTTGTTCAGCGTGAAGACGGTGTACCAGATCACCCCAACGGCGACGAGGACGGCCAACAGGACCCAGATGAAGACCCGGGCCTTCTTCGCGGTGTCCATGGGCGGGGGAGGGGTTTGGGTTTTGCTCATCAGTGGTGAATGCTTTCCTGGTCGCGGTGGGCGGCTGGTTCTATCTGGAACGTGGAGTGTTCGACGCTGATATCAAAGTGCTGGGCCACGCAGCCCTGCAGATCCGCCAGGATCGTGGCGGCATGCCCGTCGGTCATGCAACTGTCCTCCACGGTGACGTGCGCCGAAAGGACCGGTGTTCCGGAGGCCACCAGGGTGGCGTGGAGGTCGTGGACGTCGATGACGTGGGGCAGGGCAAGGATGTGCTCGCGCACCTTGGCCAAATCCAACCCCTTGGGGGTGGACTCCATGAGCACATTCACGGTGTCTCGGAGCAGCTTAAGTGTGCGCGGGATGATCAGGACGCCGATGAGCAACGACACGAGGGCATCGGCCTGAAGCCAGCCGGTCACGGCGATGATGATGGCTGCCACGATGACTGCTACGGACCCGAGGGCGTCATTGAGCACCTCCAGGAAGGCCGCCTTCATGTTGAAGTTGTGGTTCCGTCCGGACGCGAGAATAACGAGGCCGATCGCGTTGCCCGCCAAACCGATGATGCCGAACCAGAGCATCGTCGACTCCCCGATTTCCGGGGGCTCGAAGAACCGGCGGATGCCTTCAACGATGACGAAGCCGCCGACCGCGAGCAGCAGCGCCGCTTGTCCGGCGGCAGCGATGATTTCGGCACGCTTGTACCCCCACGTGCGCTTCAGGGTGGCCGGCTTCAACGCCAATGATGCGGCGATGAGCGCTATCAGCAGCCCTGCCGAGTCGGTGAACATGTGGCCGGCATCTGCCAGCAGCGCAAGGCTGCCGGTCAGTACTGAGCCGATGATCTCTGCAATCATGACCGTGAAGGTGATGGCAAAGACGGTGATGAGTTTGCCGCGCCGTGCCGTTGCCGCGGCGGCGTGGTCGTGCTCGTGACCACTCATGAGCGGACCTCCATGGTCTCGGGAGAAGCCAGTGAACCCGGAGGGGTGTCCTGGGCGCATTCTGGCTCGGCGCAGCCGCAGATCGTATCGACTGTCAGGATGGTGCCGAGCAGGTCCTCCAGGGCGTGCGCCAGTTTGGCATCGGAGAGTTCGTAGCGGACACGTCTTCCGTCCGGTTCCGCGGCGACCAGCCCGCAGTCACGCAGGCAGGCCAGATGGTTGGAGAGAATCTGGCGGCTGACGCCAATGCTGTCGGCCAGATCCGCCGGGAACGCCGGGCCGTCTTTTAGCTGCAGGAGAATGGCGGCCCGGGTCGGGTCCGAGAGAGCTTTACCGAAGCGGGCCAGGACGTCAACGGTGGAAAGTATGCGCATATCAGAAATGATACAGAAATATATGGATTCAGAATATCCTGAACTTAATGATGGTCCGGGACTGACCGGATTAGACCTGGCCACCACGGCCCCTGGTGTCACGTTCCTCGAGGCTTGCGAGCATTGCGTTGTAGGCGTCCAGATCAGCATCGTTAGTGCGTGCGGCCGCCCTGTCGCTGCGCCGCGTTTCGCGGGCATCCGAGCGTGACCACATGACGGCTACGCCGATGGCGATCAGCAAGGTGGGGACCTCGCCGATACCCCAGGTGATGGCGCCGGCCATTTGCTGGTCCTCCAAGGGCGGCGCTCCCCATTGTCGGCCCAGTTCGGTGAACCACTGCGGCTGGATCAGGGTAGTCGAGCCCATTAAGGTGACACCGAAAAACGCGTGGAAGGCCATGGTGGCCAGAAGCAGCAGCAGCCGCAGCGGATACGGCGCCCGGCGGGGGATGGGGTCGGTGCCGATCATCGACAGGACGAACAGGTATCCGGTGATCACGAAATGGACTGTCATGAGTTCGTGCCCGGCGTGTTCCCGGAGGGCGAAGCCGAAAGCATCGGAGTAGTAGAACAGGACGATGGATCCGGCGAAATTCGCGGCAACGAAGAGGGGGTGCGTTACGATGGCGGCCACGCGGGAATGGATCAGTACCATGATCCACTCGCGCGGCCCGCGGGAACCGTCAGTCCGCGGTTTGAGCGTCCTGAGCGCGAGCGTGACCGGGGCTCCGAGGACGAGGAACACGGGGACGATCATGGTCAGGGCCATGTGATCCAGCATGTGTGCACTGAAAAGTATCCGCCCGTACACCGACGGCCCTCCGGAGGTGAAAAACACCAGCGCCGCCAACCCCGCGAGCCAGGCCGCAGTGCGTATCCACGGCCAGCTGTCCCCGCGGCGGCGCAGCCGCTGCGCCGCCCGCAGGTACAGGTATGCGGCGAAGAGCGCGAAGGCGATCCAGAGCCAGTCCGGGCGCCACATGGTGAACCAGCGTTCGGGGGTCAGTTCCGGTGGCAAGAGGTAGCCGGTGAGGACTTCGGCGGGGGTCAGGGCGGGGCGGATATCCTCCCCGGTTGGTGTCGGTGTGCGGCTCAGCGCGGCAGCCAGGCCGCTGACGGCACCCATGATCAGCAGCTCGACGACGATGAACCGCCACACCAACCCGGTCGCCTGCCCGTTGCCGGACTTCATGCTCAAGGCCGGTATCAGCCGCTTCCGGTGCAGGAATCCGATCGCGCCCAGGGCCAGAGCGGCCACCGTTTTTGCCATCAGCAGGACACCGTAGGGTGAGGCCAGACCCGCGGGAAAATCGATGCGGATCGTGGCATTGATAATCCCCGAGGCCACCACGAGGACGAAGGAAAAACCGGCCAGGGTGGAGAATCGCCCGAGGACCGCAGCGGTGTCTTTGCCCAGGGCTGTCCCGGCAACGCCTAAGGCAATGAGCCCACCGAACCACAGGCACACCCCGATCAGGTGCAGGCCCAGGGAGTTGATGGCCTGTTCGTGGTCGCTTCCACCGGCCGCGTGGCCGATCAGCATCACCGGCACCAGGCCTGAGAGTGCCAGCAACACGGCGGCGCCCAGGCCTGCGCTGGACCGGACACCGAAGGTCAGGGTGGCGACGACCGAGGAGATGATGACGACCCACAGCCAGGCCGCCCCGTTGGGAAGCTCCGTAATGTAGGAGGTCAGTTGCGCGGCGAATTCGGGGCTCCCCGAGACCGGCACGCCGGCGATGTCGGAGAAGCTGAACACCAATACTGCCAGGGCCGAAAGGGTCCACGTCAGGCTCGCCACCGAGGCCAGCACCATGATCCGGCTGAACGCCGGGTGCTCGTCGGCGGCAGCGATTTGCGCCGCCGTCACCCCGGACCCGGTCCGGCCCGCATTTTTACGGCCCCGCAGGACCGGCGGAACGATGAACGCAGCAAACACAAGGGCGCCGAAGGTGGCAGCGGCCGCTATGTTCTGCATGGTCTGGGCGACACCGTAGCCCCACCGGACCAAAGCGCCAGGATCGCGGGTCTCGGCAGGCAGGGTTCCCCTGCCGTACGCCGTGGCCACCAGCACCACGACCACGGCGATGGCACCGGCCACAGCGAACCAGCGCAGTTTCGGCGAGACGGCCGTGCTGCCGCCGGCAGCGGGGGCTTTCAAAGCCACAATGGTTCCCTAACGCAGGTCCGGACCTGACTCCTCCGATGCGTCGGGGGCAGGCAGCGCCGGTGCATTCCAGCGCCATTCAAGATTATCTGTAGAGTTGTTCAGACGTTAATCGGTGGATGCCGTCTGAGCCTGCCGGGCTCTCCGGCCCACCCCGGCACGCCACAAGGCAAATGCGACGCATTAGCAAGTAAGGGTAGTCTTGATGAATGACCGGAACAGCACAGGCACAGCCGACCGCCGCCGGCCAGCCGGGCAGCGAATGCGCCATCCGTCTGGTCGACGCCGAGAAGGTGGAGGCCGTCAGGTCCCGAATGCCCGCCGAATCGGACGTGACGGATCTCGCGGTGATCTTCGGGCTGCTCTCGGACCCGGGGCGGGTAAGGATCCTCATCGCCCTGCTCGAAGGGGAGATGTGCGTGTGCGATCTGGCTGCCACCACAGGGTTGAGCGAATCCGGCGTCTCCCATGCGCTGCGCCTGCTGCGGGGCCCGCGCGTGGTGCAGGTCCGTCGTTCCGGCCGGATGGCCTATTACTCACTGGCCGATTCCCACGTGCGCATGCTGCTGGATCTGGGCCTCACGCACGTCGGCCACGCCGGACGGGACCGGCTGACGATGGTCAGCAACAACTAGCGCTGGCCCCTGGCCTGGCCGTCTCGTCCGGATGGCGGTACTGACATGGGCGACCCTGGAGTCGAGGGTCCGGTCTGGCTTCCCTCGCTGCCGCCATCGTTGGGGGAGTACCTTGCGCCGAACTTCCAGCCTGTTCCGCTGATCCCGGCCTTGACGCTGCTGGCCGCTCTCCTTTATCTGGCCGGCGCCATCAGCCTCTGGCGGCAGGGCCGGCACTGGTCCCCGGTTCGCACCGTCTCCTTCCTGTTCGGCTGCCTGGCCATCATCGTCGTCATGGGAGCCGGCATCGAAGGGTACGGACTGCGGATGTTCTCCATTTTCATGTTCCAGCAGCTGACCCTGATGATGGCCGTCCCGCCCCTGCTGGTCATCGGATCCCCCGGCACCTTGCTGCTGCGGGCGACCCCGCACGGCCGGTTGGGCCGGCCGGTCCTGAAGGCGGCCCTCTGGGGCCTGCGCTCCCGCTGGGGCCGGTTGGCCATCCATCCGGCCTTCATGGTGCCCTTGTTCCTGCTCAGCTTCTACGGCGTCTATTTCTCCGGGCTTGCGGACCTGCTGCTGCCCAACTGGTACGGGCACGTCGGACTCGAGCTGTTGTTCCTTGCCGCCGGCATCCTGTTCACGGTGCCACTGATTTCAGCGGATCCGCTGCCGACCAGGCAAACGCACTTCGGCCGGATGCTGGACATCTTTGCTGAGATGCCGTTGCACGCTTTTTTCGGGGTTGTCATCATGATGGCCACCGCCCCGATGGTCAAGTTCTTCGCGGCACCACCGGCAACTTGGAACGTGGACCCGATGGCCGACCAGGGCCTGGCCGGTGGACTGGCATGGTCTTATGGGGAACTGCCCGGGGTGCTGTTGCTGATGTTCATCCTCGTGCGGTGGCAGCGGGAGGAGGCCCGTGGGTGGGTCAAGGCGGACCGGACGGCAGCCGTGGCAGGGGACCCGGATCTGGACGCCTACAACGAATACCTGCGCCAACTGGCCAACCGACCGGTGCGCCGACGATGAGCACTGATAACCCTGCGGGCCCTGCCCGCACTGATGAGAACGCCGGCCCCACCCCGCCGCCGCTGGGAGCTTTTGGCATGCTGCGCTGGGCTTGGCGCCAGCTGACCAGTATGCGGACAGCCCTGTTCCTGCTGCTGTTGCTGGCTATCGCCGCGGTGCCGGGATCGCTCTTTCCCCAGCGTCCGGCCAACCCTTCGCTCGTCACCCAGTACATCAAGAACCGCCCGGACTACGGACCACTCCTGGATGCACTGCAGCTTTTCGACGTCTATTCCTCGGCCTGGTTCTCCGCCATCTACATTCTGCTGTTCATCTCCCTGATCGGCTGTGTGCTTCCAAGGGCCCGCGCCCACTACAAAGCCATGCGTTCGCACCCTCCGCGGACCCCGAAGCGGCTCTCCCGGCTGCCGGAGTACGGAACCCTGCAGGTGCCCGCGGAAGCCGGGATACCTGCCGCGGCCGCCATCGCCGGCGCGGCCGCTGCACTGAAGAAGCGCGGCTACCGGGTCCAGGTCAGGGACGAAAAAGCAGCTTTGCCGTCCTTGGGTGCCGAGCGCGGCTTCCTGAAGGAGGCCGGCAACCTGGTGTTCCACACCTCGTTGATCGGCGTCCTGATCTGTTTGGCCATTGGCGGGCTGTTCGGGTTCCGGGGACAGAAAATCCTGATCGAAGGCGATACCTTCGTCAACACGCTCGTGGGCTACGACAACTTTGCGCCCGGAACGAACTTCCAGTCCTCGTGGCTGGAGCCGTTTACGGTCACCTTGGACACGTTCGCTGTCCGGTTCGACCGGGAGTCCAGCAGGCAGTTCGGCCAGCCTATTGATTTCACCGCCCAGCTGAGAACCAGGGATGCTCCCGGTGCAGCCCAGGAACCCCGGACGCTTAAGGTCAATGACCCTGTCTATTTCGGGGAGGTGGGCGTCTTTTTGGTCGGCAACGGCTACGCCCCGGTCATCACGGTCCGGGACGGCAATGGTGATACGGCATTCAGCGGACCGGTCGTGGGCATCCCGAACGATGGGGTTTACACATCAACGGTTGTCATCAAGGTTCCAGATGCCCGTCCGGCGCAACTGGGTTTCGTGGGATTCTTTCTGCCCTCCGCGATCAAAAATGATGAAGGGGTCGCCTACAGCTTCGACCCGGACCCGCTGAACCCCCAACTGAACCTGAACTCCTACTATGGGGATCTGGGCCTGGACACCGGCGCGCCGCAGAATGTCTACAACCTGGATGTGAAGGGATTGACCCAGCTCAACGGCCGGGAACTGCCCGCCAAGGGCATCACACTGGCTCCCGGTGGCACATACACGCTGCCCGAGGGCAAGGGAAGCATCAGCTTCGATGGCCTCAAACGCTACATTGGCGTGGACATCCGCAGCACCCCCGGACAGACCGGCGTTCTGATCTTCTCGTTGATGGCCGTCGCTGGCCTGCTGGCCTCGCTGTACGTGAACCGCCGCAGGGTCTGGGTCCGCGCCGGCACCCACGAGGACGGACGAACCATGGTCGAATACGGTCTGCTGGCCCGCGGCGAGGACCACCGCCTGGCCGCCGAAGCGGCGGCCATCCGCGCACTGCTGGTCGGGCAGTGGCAGATCCAGGAGGACCCCGGTGGCGTATAGGTTCCTGCTGTCCTGGCGTTGGGCCGGTTTCCTGATGATGGCAGCACTGTTCGCCGCCGCGTGCATTGGACTCGGGAACTGGCAGATGGAGCGTCGGAATCAGGCCGTGACCGAGATCCGCAGGGTCCAGGAGAACTATGACAAACCCCCCGTGCCGTTCAAGGACGCCAGTACATACTTCGCCGTTGCCGACCCTGAGGCGAAGTGGACGACTGTATCGGTGACGGGCTGGTACCTTGCGCAGGACCAGAGAATCGTCAGGAACCGGCCCAACAATTCCGCCGCCGGATACGAGGTTCTGGTCCCGTTCCGGTTGAGCTCCGGTGAGACGATCGCGATCAACAGAGGATGGCTGCCGATAGGCAATGACCGGCCCGGATACCCCGACGCGGTGCCCGGCCCACCGACCGGTGAGGTTGCAGCGGTCATCCGGATCAAGCCGTCCGAACCTGATCTCGGCCGTGACGCGCCCGAGGGCCAACTGGCCAGCATCGACCTGTCCCATTACGGGAGGCAACTGGATTACCCGCTCATGACGGGCAGCTACGGGGTGATGACCTCGGAGTCTCCACCACCGTCCGTGGCCCCCCAGCCACTCGCCGCACCCGCCGTCAAGGAAGGGTCGAACCTGTCCTATGCCCTGCAGTGGATCACCTTTGGAGTTCTGGCGTTCGTCGGCTTCGGATACATGGCACGGCAACAGGCCCGGATCGGGCGCGAGGAATCCGACATGCCGGAGAACACGGCGGACCCGGCTGAAGCCGTTCAGCAGCCCCGGGCTCCCTCCCGGCCCAGGCGCTCCGGCTCCGAAGAAGAAGACGCCCTTCTGGACTCCATGGGGCTCTAACCCCCCCCGCGCCCTGGACCGGTCGACAGTGACATCCAGGCTGTCACACCGACAGGCCCCTGGGCGTGGTTGTCCGGTTCTACCCTCTTCCGCAGAAACGAACCGCGTACTCGTGCGAGAACACCAGGATCCTTCAGCTGGTCCCGACGTGCTCCGCGGCACCGGGACCTCAATCACAAGGGCTCCGTGGTGGCAGGCCCCAGTACCGGAACCATCCCGAGGCGGGGTTCGTTGACACCATTGGCTGCACATCTGAGGACTGCCCAGATGTTGCTGTGTTCAGGACTGCCGGAAGCAGCACCCCGCCGGGTTCAAGCCCCCGGTGCCGCCCAACGCCGTGTCACGAAATTGTAACGATGACGCTTTGTAGCTACTATTAGTTCAGGTTTTTCTGTACTAAAACCCTTGATGCCGTACGCTCAGCCCCGCCGGCAGCATCAAACGACTATCCCTTTTCACGGCGGGGGTGGAGGACCCACAATCGGCAGCCAGCCTGCCTTGGGGTGAAGCCGCGACGCCGGTGGTCAGATGGCCACCGGGTCAGCGGCCGGGCATTTTCCTTGGCTCGAACCCGACAGCTAACTTCGCAGGCGAACGAAAGGATCCCCTTTGACTTCCTCATCCCCCCATGGCCGGCGCCGAAAACCAACCTCAGGTCCCTTCCCCCGCGCGGCTGCCCCGACGACATCCCGGACTAGGACTTCCCGGACTACGCAGCAGCACCGGGCGGTGCCGGCTGCCGGGCCGGGCGGGAGTCGGCGCAAACAGGTCACCGCTGCCGCCACGCTGAGCGTCGCCGCGATCCTGACGGCCTCACTCACCGCAGCCCACGCCGGCCCAGCCCCCACCGGAACCGGTCCGGCCGTGCAAGCCGCAGCGACAAAAGCTTCCATTGCACCGGTTCAGGCCTCTGCCGGGGCGTCCATCAGCTATGAACGGCCGGCTGTCACCACCGAGCAGGCGCCGGTGCCCGCGCCGGCCAAGGCCCAGGTTGCCGCCGCGGGCACGGCAGCGCCGAAGGCTGTCGCTGCCGCACCCGTTGCTTCCTCTGCCCGGCTCGGCGCGCCGCTGGCCAGCATGTCGGTCGCTTCGCCGTTCGGTATCCGCTCCAGCCCGATCAGCGGCTCCGGGGAGCTCCATACCGGTCTTGACCTCGTGGCAGCGTGTCAGACCGCAGTATTCGCTGCGGGCGCTGGAACGGTCGTGGAGGCCGGTTGGTCCGCTTATGGAGGCGGAAACAGGATTGTGGTGGACCACGGTAACGGCCTGAAGAGTACTTATAACCACTTGGCGTCCATCGAAACCGCTGTCGGGGCGACCGTGACCGCCGGCCAGCGGCTTGCAGCGGCCGGGACCACCGGAGCCTCCACCGGCTGCCACCTGCATTTCGAAGTACTCCTGAACGGTCAGACGGTAAATCCGCAAGGCTGGATCTGACCCGGATGGTGGCACCTCCCACCCTCCAGGGGCGGGGTCAGCCAATGATCGGTCGCTCTTCGGGGTAGTGGTACAGCTGGCTGCGTTGGCGCAGGGCCAGTGCAGCGGCCAGGGTGACGGTGCCAACGCGCCCTGCGAACATCAGAGCCGATAATACGTACACCCCGATTGGCGGCAGTTCGGCACTGAGGTTGGTGCTCAGTCCCACGGTGGCAAAGGCCGAGATCGTCTCGAACAGTACCCGGTCAAGGGAGGCCCCGCTGATCTGCAGGAGCAGAAAGGCGGCGACGGACACAATGGTGGCTCCTGCGACGATCACGGAGATCGCCACCCGCATGGTGCCCTGGGGAATGGTGCGGCCATAGACCTTCACGTCGGCATCGCCGCGGGCTTCGGCCACTATGGCCAGGAACATGACGGCGATGGTGGTCACCTTGATGCCGCCGGCTGTGGAGGCCGACCCGCCGCCGGCGAACATGAGCGCGTCGGTGAGGAGCATCGTGGTGGATTCCATCTGGTTCTGATCCACCAAGTTGAAACCGCCCGAGCGTGTCATGACAGAGGCAAAGAGCGAATGGATGACCTTCTCGCCGGCCTCCAAGGTACCGATGGTCCGAACGTTGTCCCACTCCATGACTGCCCACAGGACCGTACCTGCCGCGAGCAGGATGAGGGAGACCTGGATGGTTAGCTTGGTGTGGAGGTTCCACTTCTTCCAGTTCAGCCCGTTCTGCCGGAGGACCATGACTACCGGGAAGCCCAGGCTGCCGAGGAAAACGCCCAGCATCAGCGGGACCAAGATCCACAGGTCGGTTTCGTAAGGGACGATCCCGTCCGAATGGGGTGTGAACCCTGCGTTGTTGAAAGCTGAGATGGAGTAGAAGACGCCGTGCCACACGGCTTGCCAGAACGGCTCGCCCAGGACCACGAAGCGGGGGATCAGGGCGATGGCCAGCCCCGCTTCGATGACGACCGAGGTCACGATGACGATCCGCAGGAGCGTACCGACTTCACCGAACCTTCCGGCGTTGTTCATGGCTTCCTGGGCGATGAGCTTGCCGCGCACGCCCAGGCGCTTGCTGACCATGAGGGCCAACAGGGACGCGAGCGTCAGCGTGCCCAAACCCCCGACGAAAATGCCCACCAGGATGACCAGCTGCCCGAAGAAGGACCAGTGCGTGGCGGTGGATACTACTGTCAGTCCGGTGACGCAGACGCTGGAGACGGCCGTGAACATGGCCTGATGGAGGGGTGTTTGCTCACCGGTGGCGGAGGACGCCGGCAAGGACAGCAGGCCGGTGAAGAGCAGAATCACCACCACGAAGGCGCTGAAAGCCAACCGGGCAGGGGAGCTGTTGGCGATGTTGTCGATGAGGTCGCGCAGGCCGGTTAGGATCCCCGCTCCCTCGCGGTCCGGTGGGCCGGGCCTCCGGTTGGCGGTCCTGGGCTTTGGCTGGTTCCGGGCCATGGGCATTCCTCGATTGGCGGGGCGATGAAGGTTTGGGGCGGGGCCCGTTGACGCGGCTCTGGTGCACGTCAGAGGTTCCACGTCCGGCACGTCGGGCCGCCCGCGGAGCGAGCCATCCTTGCGGCAGCAGGACTTAGGCCGCGCTCCGGGGGCCCTTTTTAGAAACCGGAGGTGCCAATGAACACGTGAAGGAACGCAAAGAAGATGGTCGCGGCCACGGCCACGTAGAGCAGGGCAGTGATGATCCAGCCGGACTCGCCCACAATCCGCGCGGCCCGTGCGGGGACCTTGATGATTCCGTGGGTGAGGTTTCGGGCCGTGACCCAGACGAAGAGGGGAATCATTGCTGCCCAGACGATCATGCAGAAGGGGCAGAGGATGTGGATCGAGTACAGGGCCTGCGACCATAGCCACACGACAAAGGCAAAACCAAGGGTGACGCCGGCCTGGAGCCCTGCCCAGTACCAGGGCGCGAAGGTGGCGCCGGAGAGCAGTGCCATGCCGGTGGTGATGATGACAGCGAACGCCACGATCCCGATGAACATGTTGGGAAAGCCGAAGACCGAACTCTGCCAGGTCTGCATGACCTGGCCGCAGGAAATCCACGGATTGATGTCGCAGGCGGTTTGGTATCCGGGGTCTTTGAGGACTTCGAGTTTCTCCAAGACCAAGGTGCCGGAGGCCAGCCAGCCGATGACCCCGGTGATGAGCAGGAGCCAGCCAAGGGGCTTGTCGCGGGTGAAGCGGGGGGCCTGTGGCTGCGCGGTGGAACCGGCAGTTTGCATCGTCCCGTTCGGTGGTGGGGTGCTGGTCATGGGGAGGGATTCCTTGAGGTTGGATTCACGGCGGGGTGTCTGTTCAGGATCCGGCCGCGGCGGAGGTGATCAGTGCTTTCAGGGTTCCTTTTTGGGAGACCCCGAGGATCCGGGCACTGACGCGGCCTTCTGTGTCGAGCACGAGGGTGGTGGGTACCGCGCGGGGCGGGACGTACTCGGTCATTGCCAGCAGCACGCCGCCGTCGCTGTCATCAAAACTGGGGTATTGCACGTTGAAGGTCCGTTCGAAGGCTTCTGCGGTTGCGGCGTCGTCGCGGACGTTGACCCCGTAGAACAGCACGCCCTTGTCCTTGAATTCGAGGTGGAGGGCGGCCAGGTCCGGCGCCTCGACCCGGCAGGGTGCGCAGGCTGCGTACCAGAAATTCAGGACCACGACCTTGCCGGCCCAGTCCTGGGCAGAAATCTTCTCGCCGTTGAAGAGCTGGCCTTCCAGGGAGACCCGGGAGCCGCGTGAGGCGGGTGGGTATTCGTTCACGGACCCGTCGCCGGCGATGTAGTTTTTGTCGTCTCCGGCTTTGGCCTGCTCGGCCAGATCATCCTGGCTTGCGCAGCCGGCGAGGGCAAGCAGTGCCCCGCCCAGGCCCAGGATAGTGCGGCGGCGGGGTCCCCGGTGCGCTTGTGGTTGACTGCTCATGAGGTTGTCCTTGCTTTTCGTATCAGAGTTCCGGGGTGGACGTGCCTAGACGGGCATCAGGAACGTTCCGGCGAGGTTTTGCAGTTGGTAGATCCATTGCACCCACAAGCCGGACACCATCAGGACACCGAGGATGATGAGCATGACGGCGCCGCCGATATTCACGGCCCTGATGTGCCTGCGCACCACGAGCAGGGCCTTTGACACCCAGTTCAGGCCCAAGGCCACGAGGACGAAGGGAATGCCCAGGCCAAGGCAGTAGACAAAGGCGAGCAAGGCCCCGCGCCAGGCGCTCCCGGCGGTGACGCTCAGGCTGAGGACGGCGCTGAGCGTCGGCCCCATGCAGGGGGTCCATCCCAGCCCGAAGACGATTCCCAGCAGCGGGGCGCCGGAGAGCCCGTGGCGGCCGGGGATCTGGAATTTCCGGGTCTGTTGGAGCCAGGAAAATCGTCCGAGCAGCACCAGCCCCATGAGGATGACCACGATCCCCAGGCCCCTCATGAGAGGATCCTGCCAACGGATCAACCAGGCCCCGATGGCGCCGAAAGCGGCCCCGTACAGGGTGAACACGGCCCCGAAGCCCAGAATAAACAGTCCAACGCCGGCCAGGACGCGTCGCCTGTTCCGCGGTTGGGCCGGGTCCGTAAGCCCGGAGACGAAGCCCAGGTAGCCCGGAACCAGCGGAAGAATACAGGGGGACAGGAAGGACACCAAGCCCGCCACTGCCGCCAGGGGAAGTGCCAGGACCAGCGCCCCGGAGGTTACCGTCGAGGCAAAGTACTCACCTATGTCCACCGGTCAGCGCCCCTCTTCTTTAGGGGCCAAGGCCGGGGTGCGGATGGAGCCCACCACCAGCAGGCCGACTCCAGCGGTGACGAAGACGTCGGCAATGTTGAAGGTCGGGAACCAACCGGTGTGCAGGTAATCAACGACCCCGGACCCGTCCGTTCGATCCACCAAATTCCCGACGGCGCCGCCGAGCAGGAGGATCGCTCCGGCCCGGGACACCCGGTTGAATCCGGGAGCCGCCCGGTACAGGTAAACGGCCAGCACCGCCACGATCGCTGCCGTCGCTGCGAGGACAATCCACGGGGACAAGGTCGCGCCGAGGCCGAACGCGACACCGGTATTGTACGCCAACCGGACGTTGACTACTCCGAGGTCCCAGAGCTGGCCTTGGCCCATCGTCAGAACCACGGCGGATTTGACCAGCAAGTCACCCAGCGCCAAACCAGCGACCGCCAGTGCCATCAACGCACGCAACGGGAGTAGCGCCTTGGTTTCCTGGTCCCTCATGCCTCCTGACCCGACCCGCGCACAGCCGCCACTAACGACGCCAAAGCCGGCAAGCCTGCCATTTTCCCCGCGGAAGGGTAAACGCGGCAGCTCACGGCTGGAATCGCGACCGCCGGAAACAGGTCATCTCCGGCGGCGATGAACGACGGTGAGCCCTGAAAGCCCAGTTCCTGGGCTTCACGATCAGAGGTGAGGACCCGGACACGGAGACGTGTCACCGGCAGCCCCGCCGCTTCCAGGGCAATGCGAAACAGATTCAGCGCAGGAACAGTGTTCGGACAGCCCTTGATGACGCGCAGTTCATAGTCGGTCATGGCCTAGCCGTTCCTCCAGTGTGAAGCCGCAGCCGGCCGGGCCGGTCGGTTTCGAACCGGCTGGCCAGGGCAGGCGCGCCGCCGCCGGGAGCACAGCAGGTTGGGTCCACTGCCAGGACGACGCCCAGAAGGTCAGTGATCGCGTGGCCCAGCCTGGCATCGGCGAGTTCGTACCGCATCCGCCGCCCGTCCGGGACTGCCACTACCAGGCCGCAGCCGCGAAGGCAGGTCAGGTGGTTGGACATGCTCTGCCGCGATACCGACAGCGCCTCGGCGAGGCTGGAAGGGTATCCCGGCGCTTCGGAGAGTGCCAGCAGGATTCTGGCCCTGGTGGGATCCGAGACCGCGTAGCCGAACCGCGCGAGCACCGGGGCGTGCGTGAGGGTTTCCATGCTCCAAAATTACATTCATCAATGTATCCACGCAATTGTGTACTTTTGTCGGTGAGGCTCAGAGGGCCGCTGTCAGGCCTGAACGAGCAGACCCGTGGCGAACATGATGGCAAGGCCGAGGATGATGCCGGCACTGGCCAGCGGGGTCAGTACCTTGACGGCGTGGTCTTTCATCAGGGGCAGGATCTTGAGGGCGACCTGGGCGACGGCGCCTGCTCCAAGCCCCAGGAGGAAGGCCGAGAGCGCGGGCTGGTTGACGGTGGCCCCGATGAGGGCGCCGGCGATCGCAGGTGCCCCGGCGATCAGACCCAGTACCGCAAGCCGGCCCAGGCGTGCTGGTTCCTTGGCCAGGGGTGTGACGATGGCGAGGCCTTCGGTGGTGTTGTGGATGGCGAAGCCCACAATCAGTGTGGCCCCGAGCGCCAGCGATCCCACGGCGTACGCGGAGCCGATGGCCAGCCCTTCGCCGAGGTTGTGCAGACCGATGCCGATGGCGATGAGCAGGGCCAGCCGACGTGGCGGCAGGGCGGCGGGTTTTCCGATGCTGCTGAGGTCCTGGTGTCGCCGCATCCAGGCATCGGTGCCTTCGAGCACCAGGTACGCGACGAGGGCGCCGAGGAACACCACCAGGGGACCGCCGAACGCGCCGCTCCCGGCGACGAGTTCCATGCCTTCGAGTATGGCGTCGACGGCGAGGAAGGCCAGGAGCCCGACCGTGACACCGAGCAGGAGCCTGATCCAGGCCGCTGAGGAGCGGCGGATGAACGGCATCCACAGCATGCCCAGGGCAACCGGAATGACGCCTACGTAGATGCCCAGCAGGGTCATCAGACCGAAGAACGAGGTGCCGCGTTCGGGGCTAAGGGCTGCTGCATCAACCGTGGCGGGGATTTTGCCGCCGATGGAGGTGACGAGGGCTATCTCGTACGGGTCCCCATCCACCCAGTGGTAGCTGATGGTCAGCGTCGTGGTTTCGAGCGGGGCCATGGTTTCGCGCGTCTGGGTGAAGGCCGCGTAGTAGTCCGAGACGTTCACCTGGGCGATACTGACGGGGTCCGGTCCCTCGTTGCGGGCAGTGACCTGGATCTGGCCGGGCAGGAAGCGGACGTCTTCGACGGCGATCTCTTCCTTGGGCGGGATGCCTTCGGACAGCTTCGCCAACCCGGGGCCGTTCAGTAAGGCGAACACGGCCATCAGGACGACGATAAGGACCAACGGTCCGAGGCCAAGCAACCAGCCAGGCACCGGCGGACGGCGGCCACCGGGAGGCGGGGGCGATACCGTCGTCGTGGTTTGTTCTTCAATGCTCATGCCGGGGTCACCTCGAAGAAGCCCATCCAGCCGAGTTCGGCGAACTCGGTCTTGTGGGCGTGGAACATGAACTTGCCGGGGTAGGGGAAGCGGATTTCCACGATGCCGCGCTGGCCCTGCACCTGGGAAATGGTGTCGGTGAATTCACTGGGCGTCAGCATGGTCCCGGTCGGGTAGTAGTGGAAGAAGTTGCCATGCACGTGGAAGGAGTTGATGGGGTCATACTCAAGCACGTTGATCAGATGGATCCGCACCAACGCGTTCTGTTTGACCTGGACGGGGTAGTCCATGAAATGGAACGGCAGCCCGTTGACCGAGTAGAACTCGTTATCGTCCCCGCCATCGGTGTTGTAGCCGTTCATGACCATGACCATCTCGTCATCGGCCGCCGGCCGTCCCTCTTTGGGTTCGATGATGAATCCGCCGTAGAGGCCCTTGGCGATATGGGGTGCCAGTGGTGACTGGTGGCAGTGGTAGAGGTGGGTGCCGAACGGTGTGGCATCGAACTCGTAGGTGAAACTCTGGCCCGGCGCAATGGATCCGGCGCCGATCCCGGGAGTGCCGTCCATTTCCGCCCGGTGCACACCGTGGAAGTGCATGGTGTGCGGATGCGCGCCGGCGTTGGTGAAGTGGATCCGCAGCAGGTCTCCTTCCCGCGCCCAGAGCGTGGGCCCGGGGATCCGTCCGTTGTAGCTCCACCCCGGGAAGGTCACTCCGGGGGCGATTTCGAAGTCCTTGTCCACGGCCACAATGTCCCATTCCCGCAGTGGCCGCCCGTCCGGCAGGGTGCTGGTCTTCCCCCGGTCGAAGTCCCGCAGGATGGCGGTGGGATCGATCCCGGCCCGGTCGACCGGGACAGATCCGCCAGCGAAGCCGGCGTGGCCGGCATGGCTCATGGAAGTGGCGCCGCCTGCGGAACCACCAGTGGCCGCGGCCGGGCCGCTGGTGGATGCTCGGGGGGTGGTGTTCTGGGCGGGCGTGCCATGACCGGAGTGCGGTCCTGCACCGGTGGCCTGGGCCTCGCGGGGCGCCAGTGACGAAAAGGCCGGCACTGCGGCGAGGGCTGCGGCGCCGGAGATCATCGACCGCCGGCTTAGCAGCTTCTCCAAACTGAATTTCGGCACACCGACTCCTAGATTTCAACGCTGAAAACAATATTGTTCGATAAGCCTAACATTTTGGGTGGCATCAAAGTAGTATGAAGCAATGCTCGTAACCGACCTATCCACCTCCGCCCAGGACTACCTGAAGCTGATTTGGTCCGCCACCGAATGGTCCGCCACCCCAATAACCGTCAGTGCCATGGCCGAGCGCCTGAGGGTGCGGCCTTCCACGGTCTCGGACGGAATTAAGAAGCTGGCTGCGCAGAATCTGGTTACCCACGCCCCCTACGGCGCCATCGAGCTGACCCGGGAAGGCCGGGAACACGCTGTCACCATGGTCCGCAGGCACCGTCTCCTGGAGACCTTCCTTGTCCAGGTTCTCGGGTATGGCTGGGACGAGGTCCACGACGAGGCCGAGACGCTTGAGCATGCTGTCTCGGACAAACTCATCGAGCGCATCGACCAGTGCCTGGGCCATCCCAGGCGAGATCCCCACGGCGACCCAATACCGCCTGCTGATGGGTCCCCGATTCAGACAGCGGGAACACAGCTCTCGGCCACCGCCGCGGGAAGTACGGTTGCGGTCATTCGGATCTCCGACGCCGACCCGGAGATGTTGCGCTTTTTTGCCGAACTCGGGCTCTCACCGGATACCCAATTGTCCATACGGCCGCCGCGGCCCTATACCGACCTGACCACCGTCCGGCTCCACGGACAAGACGAGGACATCGACTTGGGCGCCGCAGCCTCAGAAGCAATATGGGTGGTCCCTGTGTAGGGTGAACCTCGTGATAAGCCTCGACTTCGTCGGGTGGCGACGAACGTGCTGGTGGCCAGACCCAAGAGACAGATCACGGATCCAACATTGGCCCGTCGGTAGGGGCGAAGGCCGCCGGAAACGATGCCTCCCCGACAAAGAATCTGCTGCGCACGCCCCGCCATAGGAATGGGGCCGTCGGGCTGCAAGGTCCGCGCGAATCCGTACGTTGTCAGGGTGTGACGACACGCAGAAGGGTTTAGCCGTGGGCTGGTTCCCCGGTTACCTGATGGTCGGCGTGGTTGATGGTTTCCTGGATAAGTCTGGACAGGTGGCCGTCGTGGAGGGAGTAGATAACGCGCCGGCCATCTTTGCGGGTATCGACGAGTCCGCTCAACCGTAACTTGGACAGGTGCTGGCTGATCACCGTCCGTGGAACAGACGCGGAGTCGACGAGTTCGGTGACGGACTTCGGGCCCTGCGCGAGCTCCCACAGCAGGTGTAGCCGGGTTGGTTCGGCGAGCATCCGCAAGGTGCCGGCGGCGCTCTCAAGCAGCTCCGGCCCGGGCCTGCCGGGGTGGAAAAGCGAGGGCTCGCCAAAGGCGCCGCCTAACGAGCTCGGCTGGCTGCTCAACACTCCACTCCTTCGTTCATGGATTTCAAGGTTCTCATGGCGGTGGGCCGGGGCCAGGACAGGACGGCCCCCACACTGCCCAGTATTGCAAGAATCGTCAATCCCAGTGCAGCCCAGCCCAAGCCGGCGGCCGCTCCGATCCAGCCCGCCAGTGGGTAACTGAGGATGTAGCAGGCATGCGAGAGCGAGAACTGCGCCGTGAAAACATAGGGGCGGTTCTCCTCTGTCGACGCGTCCCGCAGCAACCGCGCGGACGGTGTAAGGATTGTGGAGTTGCTCGCGCCGAGCAGGAACCACAGGGCGAGCAACCACCACCATCCAGCACCCGGGGCGGCCAAGAACGTGACCGTCGTGGCAGCTGCCAAGGCAACCGGGATCAGTGCCGCGCCGCTGAGCATCACCGCCCGATCCCCGAAACGCTCCAGCACGCGTGGTGCCGTCACCGCCACGACCATCGAGCCGACCCCGAAACAGGCCAAAACCAAGGCAAGGTCTGTCTCGGGGCGATGCAGAACGTCCCGGACATAGACGACAGAGTTCACCAAGGCCAGCGAAGTCGGGGCGGCGACCACCATATTCAATGCCAGCAGCGACCGCAGCCGTCGGTTCCGCCAGAAGATTCTGGCACCCAGGGTAGTCCGGTGCCACAAAGAACTGGCCGCCTCCGCGCCGTTCAGAGCCGGCGGGGGAAGAACCGTAAAGGCGACCATCCCGGCGGAGAACATGAACCCGGCAACGGTGCCCAGGAACAGGTTGTTGTAACTGACGACGCTCAGCAGCAGCGCCGCCGCTGCAGGGCTGACCAACGCCTCCATGTCATAAGCGAGCCTGGATAAAGACAAGGCGCGGGTGTAATCACGTTCGCTTCTCAGCACGGCGGGGATCAGCGACTGGAACGCCGGGGTAAACGTCGCCGACGCCGACTGCAACAGGAAAATCACCAGGTAGATCTGCCACGCCTCCGTGATGAACGGCAGGCACAGGGCCATCGCAGCCCGCACCAGATCTGCCCCGATAAGTACCGGCTTCTTCGGTAAACGAGCGACCAGGGCGTTAATGACCGGGGCGAAACCCACGTACGCCAGCATCTTGATCAGCAAAGCCGTGCCCATGATCGCCCCGGCGTTCCGACCGGCAATGTCAAAGGCCAACAGGCCCAACGCAACTGTCAGAAGCCCGGTACCCACCAGCGCCACTACCTGGGCCAAAAACAAACGACGGTACGTCGTATCCTGCAAAACAGACAGCATCGTAAACCCTCAACAAACCAAGTAGTGCATATGTGCGTATATATGCACCTAGAGATACGCTGTTGTGTCATGCTCATCAACCCGAACAGCGGGGCTACGTCATGCCCGCCGGGCCGCCCTGTCTGCCCTTGGACCAATCAGACTGCCCGCACGTCGCGACAGCTGGAGCACTGATTCAAACGTGTCCATGCGCTTCAGGCGGAGGGGCGGAAACTCGTTCCATCCTCGGTGGAAACAACAATTCCGTCCGGCGTGGCAGCCCAGATCCGGGGATTCCCGACCCCGCCTTTGACGGCCGCGATGGCCAGGACTTCACCACCGATGCGCCCCTTTTCGGTCCAAGTGGCTCCTCCGTCGGATGAGTAGTAGACGGTTCCGTCGGGGGCAACGCCTGCCGCCTCGTCCGGGGTGGCGAAAGCGGCGTACTGGATTACCGGGCCGGTCGTGTTCAGTGTCCAGGTGGTTCCGCCGTCGGTGGAGCGTTGGATCCCTTCGGTGGTGGTGCCCAGCACGATGTCGCTGTCGGGATGCCCGGCCAGGACGGCCGGGGCGAAAGCGGCGGCGACGGTTTTCCAGGTTTTCCCGTCGGGGCTGCTGCGCAGTTCCCCGTCGTACGCGACGATGCCTGATTTGGTGGTGGCAATAGCATGGAAATCGGATTCGCCTTGCCGGGAGAGCTTCTCCCAGCGTTGTCCTCCGTCGGTGGATTTGATCAGTCCGAGGGGGTTGGGCAGGTCAGAGCCGGGGCCGGGGTGGCCGGAGGCGTAGAAGATGCCGTCTTTTCCGGCGGTGAAGCCCATCAGGTCGTTGGTGCCACCGATCTTGGGTACCGGCTGCTTGGTCATGTCGAAAAGCCCGTCGTGGGTGGCCAGCAGTACTTGGTCGGTATCACCGTCGACGGTGAGTCCGTGCACGTGGCTGCTGGGCAGGGCTTTGTCGGTCACTTGAATGGATGGTGTGCCGCTCGCCGAAGGGTTTGCCGGGGCGCAAGCAGCCAGGGCAAAGACGAGCAGGGCGCCGGTGACAACGGCTCCGGCGCGGACGGGAGTGAGATTGGAAAGTCGCATGGAAAGCTCCAGTGTTGGGGGAAGGTAGAGGGACGCCGCCGGCCCCGCTGGTCTAAGTGACGGGACCGGCGGATCAGAGGCCGGCTAGAGGGTGGCCAGCAGTTTCTGCATTTCCTGGATTTCGGCTTCCTGGGCGCTCACGATGTCCTTGCTGAGCTGGACCGCTTCCGGATTCTTGCCGTCGGTGGTCTCGGTCCGGGCCATGGTCACGGCACCTTGGTGGTGGGCAATCATCTGGGTCAGGAACAGTTTGGCTGCTTCAACTCCTTGGGCGGCGTCGAGCTTTGCCATGTCATCGGCGCCCATCATGCCGTCCATGCTGTGCCCAGCGGGCGTCTGGGTGGATTCGCCCCAGCCCGCCAACCAGCCGGTCATTTTCTCGATTTCGGGCCCCTGGGCTTCTTTGATCCGGGTCGCCAGGGCAGTGATCTCGGCAGGGATGTCCTGCTTCTTGAGGATCGTCTCGCTCATCTCCACGGCCTGTGCGTGGTGGGGAATCATCATCTGGGCGAACATGACGTCCGCGGTGTTTTGGTCCGCAGCCGCTGCGGGGCTGGATGAGCTGCTGCCATGGTCCATTCCGGGCATGGATGTCCCGGAGGATCCGGAACCGCCGGCGGTACCGCAGCCGGCGAGGGCTATTGCGGCGGCGATCGCTGTCGCGGCTACAGGTAAAAGCTTCTTCGTGTTCATGAAAATCAGGTCCTTCACAAGTTCCGGGGGCGCGCAGGCGCCTCGCAAAAGAGAGGGGTGTGCAAAAGAGGAACGTGCGACAGCCTTGAGGGGCTGCCGACGGCAACGAAAAGGTTGCCCGGAACCGGGCGGCCGGGTTGCCTACGTTCTGCTGATGGACAATTCACCCGGTGAAGGACTGCCGGGACGGTACGACCACGGAATGCTCGGCGCGTTGGCAGACTCCGAGGAGGGCGCCGTGATGGAGACACTGGTGTCCGGAAGGGGCGCTGTCAGGCCGCCTGGCGCCACGGAAGGGATGCAGGAAGCGGCCATAGCGTGCTGGCTGGCACAGTTCCCTGAACACGAGCACTGCGTCGGGGACGCGACGTCGCCCAACACGGTCCGCTCCGGGACTAAGGCATTTTCCTGCGGCGCGGGACCATGGTTGTCGTGCCCGGTGATGGAAGTGCCCGCAGCGGACGTGCCTGCTTCGGAAACAGTCATCCCCGCGTGCGCCGAGTGGTCGCCGGTCATGACGTGCATTCCGAGGATCCCGGCGATGAGGGCGATAACTGCGGCCAGAAGCCCGACGCTGAGCAGGGCGGATCCGCTGGTGGTGCGTTGTGCTGCCATCACGGTCCTCCTGTCTGCATGTTGTTTCAGGCTACCGGTACCGGCACCACCCTTCCTGTGAGGTGGAGGCCGGTACCGTTTCCCTGTTGGGTCAACGAACCTGCGAGGGGTTCAGTTTCACGCGCCGGAGCAGCTGGGCGTTGAGTGCGACCACGATCGTGGAGACGGACATCAGGACCGCCCCGGCAGCGGGGGAGAGCACGATCCCGGCGAACGCCAGGACACCGGCGGCCAGCGGCACGGCGATGACGTTGTACCCGGTGGCCCAGACAAGGTTCTGCCACATCTTCGCGTAGCTTGCCCGGGACAGGTCCACCAGGGACAGCACCGCCCTCGGGTCGTTGCCGGCCAGGATCACCCCAGCCGATTCCATGGCCACATCGGTGCCGGCACCAATGGCGATACCAACCTCCGCGCGGGCCAGAGCAGGGGAGTCGTTCACGCCGTCTCCGACCATCGCAACCTTCATTCCGCGGGACTGCAGCTCGGCGACCTTCTTGTCCTTATCCGCGGGCAGCACTTCGGCGAAGACCTCATCGATGTCCAACTCCGCGCCCACCGACTTGGCGACCTGGGTGGCGTCGCCGGTGATCATGGCAACCTTGACTCCCCGGCTTTGCAGGGCCGCTACGGCCTGCCGGGACTCAGGACGGATGGCGTCTTCGAGGCTCAGTGCCCCCAGCACGTGTTTCCCGTCAATGACGTGCAACACGGCCGCGCCGCGGTCCATCCATTCACGGGTTGAGGCCGCCAGCGTTCCGGGCTCAATGAGTCCGAGTTCGCGCAGCAGCGCCGGTCCGCCGACCTGGATGGTTCGCCCGTCGATCATGGCCCGCACACCGCGGCCTGTCATCGAGGTGAAACCCGTCGCCTGCGGAAATTTCAGGCCTTGCTTATGTGCTGCCCGGACGATGGCCCGGGCCACGGGATGCTCGCTATCGGATTCGACGGCTGCGGCCAGGGCCAGCAATTCATTGTCCCCGGCACCTTTGGTGGTGGCGGTGTTCCTGACCTCGGGTTCGCCTTTGGTCAGGGTTCCGGTTTTGTCGAACAGGACCACATCGATGGTGCGCATCCGTTCAAGTGCGATCCGGTTCTTGATCAGTACCCCGGCCCGGGCAGCCTGTTCGGTGGAGATCGCGATGACCAGCGGGATGGCCAGCCCGAGGGCGTGCGGGCAAGCGATCACCAGAACCGTCACGGTGCGGGTGACCGCTTCGGGGAGGCTGCCCAGCAGCGTCCAGGCAATGAATGTGATGACACCGGCGATGGTCGCGAAGTAGAACAGGAACGCCGCTGCCCGGTCAGCGAGGGCCTGCGCCTTGGAGGAGGAGGCCTGCGCTTCGGCGACCAGACGTTGGATGCCGGCCAGTGCCGTGTCGTCCCCGACTGCCGTGACAGTGACCCGGACGGTGTTGTCGGTGGCAACGGTTCCGGCCACGACCGGGTCCGCCACGGTGCGCAGGACTGTTTTAGACTCCCCGGTGATCATGGATTCATCGAACTCGGCCTGCCCCTCAACGATCGTGCCGTCGGCGGGCATTCGCGCCCCGGACCGGACCAGGACGATATCCCCGGTCCTCAGTTCGGAAACCTTGACGGTTTCGACGCCCTTGTCGGTGACGCGTTCTGCTTCGTCGGGCAACAGGGCCGCCAGCGCGTCCAGGGCGCTCTGGGCCGAACCGAGCGCCCGCATTTCGATCCAGTGACCGAGCAGCATGATGGCCACCAGCAGCGCCAGCTCCCACCAGAAGTCCAAATCGAAGTTCCCGATCCGCAGGCTGGTCGCCCAGGACGCGAGGAACGCGACCGAAATGGCCATGCTGATCAGCAGCATCATCCCTGGCTGCCGGTTCCTCAACTCGTTCAGGCCGCCCTTGAGGAACGGCATCCCTCCGTAGAGGAAGATCACCGTACCAAGCACAGGCGGAATCCACGCCGAACCCGGGAATTCAGGGGGCATGTACCCCAGAAGGTGCCCGAACATCGGGCTGAAATACACGACCGGGACCGACAGGGCAAGCGTCAGCCAGAACCGGTCCCTGAACATGGCGGTGCTGTGTCCGGCGTGCTGGCCGTGGCTGTGCACGGCATGGTCATCCCGATCCTCGTGACCGGACAGGTGGCCGTGGTGCTCATGCACGGGCGGTGTTATCCCGCCCGCAAGCTGGGTGGTTGGTTCCCGGTCGGCTTCGCTGACCGGTGATGGGTGGTGGTTATGGTGATGGTCATGCTCTGCCATTGTGCGCTCCTCCAGTGACGGCCGCGTCATCGCACGAATGCGGCGCAGGCCGGTGTGGGTTCGAACTAGCTGGTCAGGCTGTATCCAGCCGACGTGACGGCGTCCCGGACAGCCGAAGGATCGGCCGGTCCTGAAACGACGAGGCGGGAAACCCCGGCGGGGGCAAGTTCAACGGTCGCGGTGTCAACGCCCTTGACGGCGGCGACGGCCTTCTCGACGCTGGCGACGCAACCGCCGCAGGTCAGGCCTTCCAACGGGTACTCGACGCCGACGGCCTCGGCACCTGCAGCGATGCCCTTGTCGGTGGAGCAGCAGCCGCAGCCCGCCGAGGACGACGTCAGAGACAGTTCAGTACGTGATGGTGTGTGCATGTCAGTTCCATTCATTGCAGAAGATGCGATGGCGCTGTGGTTGAACGGTTGTAAAGAGGCAAACCAAACCGGCCTCCGCGACATACCACTCACTGACAACACTGCCAATATACCCCCGGGGGGTATGTGGGTCAAGTGACTGCGGCCCGACCACAGCCAACCCGGCATTGACAGACGGGAACCTTGAGCAGCCCGGCGAGGGTGTCGCATGCCGAGCTCAGGCCGATCAGCCGTGGTATGACGTTCCAAGAACGCCGGATCCCGCGGATTTCCACCCCGGTGGTTGTAACGCCGATAACCGTGATTCTGTAAAGAGGGGGAAGGGGACTGCTGCTCTTGGCCGTCGTGGAAACATGACGGTTCCTTCATATCGGCTCGGCGGGGCGGGAGGGTCAGTCGGCCGAGTGAATCTACGCTTTATTGGATGTATCTTCCACCTACCGGGCCAAACCTCACGGCCGAGCAGCGTCAGGAGCTTGACGACACTTTCCTGTCTTCTGATCCCTACGGGTACTTCAGCGTCCGAATTGGAATGGTTCTTCGGTGGGCGGATTGTGGCAACGACAGCCAACTGCGTCCCGTAACGCCTCATGAAGATGAGCGACATGAAGCGGAGACCGCTAGACAATTCGCTCGACTTCTCGGCCGACCTATTAGCTTTGTCCCCGAAACCTCTCCAAGGACCATTGCAACACAGGTCGCTACCGACGCTTATGCCCTGCGGCACCACGCGGCTGAGTCCCTTGTGCGGTTGACGGCGGCGCTCACCTCGGGAACGCCCTGCGTCTGGGAGGCGCTGTCGATGGGGCCAAACCAACTTGATCAAATCGTCGAACAGCTCCAAGAGTTCTTCTCGTCTCCAGACGCCCCGATGAAGTTCGCTCGCCTGGTCCTCCGCCAGCAGGACTTGCAGAGTGGGATGACCGAGCAACTTGCATCAGCCTCCAACGTCTTCGCCGACTGGCTTCAGTTTTCGATTGATCTCTTAGTGGGACACGAACTCCAACTCAACGCCGCTCACAATAAGGTCAAGCATGGTCTATCGGTCCGGGCACGAGATGACCTCAAGGTAACGTTCGCTTCCACTCCGCCCGCCGCAGATGGGACAATCCCAGTTAGTGCACTGACAGGGCCCGATGCCGTAGACATTTTTGACCGCCCAGTTATCGAGGTACTCGCACAGGCGCCCAAGGTGGGCGGGCATCGCCAGGGGCTGGAGCTGACCCAGTTAAGGGTAGATGTTCCTGCTGTTCTCGCCGAGGCATACATGATCGCTTGGGCTCACGGCGCCATGTTCCATATCGCCGCTGCAAGACACTTCGACGGGCGGGGGGAGCTTCCCGTGAATCTCCGTGCGCCTTCTCACCCTGGTTATCCGGTCGACGGCCCATTTCCCCGCCATATTGCGGCCGATGCGCCGGTGGGAATGAGATTTCCTCTTACGAATCCTCCGGGTGGCGGGCACACCCAACGCCCCGCAGGAATCGCGTTTCGAGACTCATTTATTCCGCTCTTATTCACTGGTTCTGCAATGCGCAACATCCGTGTTGTAGCCGACGAAACGAAGGGGGCCTAAGTGCGGGCGCCGAAGAATGAAGCTACTGGAACGTCAGGCGAGTCCGAGGTCTTGGCGCAATTCGAGCGTTTGGGCTGGGGCGGCGTGGTCGACAGCAGGCACGACACAGGCACCGATTTGTATCTGCGTCCCCGAGACGCCCGCCGATACGAACTCGGCGCCGTTATGGGTGCCCAGGTCAAGACAGGGCCGTCGTACTTCACCTCTCCGCAGAAGGACACGGACGGCACGATCACTGGTTGGTGGTTCACTGAAGCCGACCGCGAACACTTCGACTACTGGCTCCGGCACGCCCTGCCGCACGTGGTGGTCCTGCGCGACCAAGAGAAGAATCTTTCGTACTGGGTTCATGTAACCCCCGAACGAGTCGTCTCGACTGGCAAGGGCGCAAAGATTCTCCTGCCAACCTCACAGACCGTCGACTCGGACAACAATCAAGCGCTTTCCGATGTTGCCCTCACACAGCTTGCCACCCCCACTTGGGACGGAACAGCCTGGACGGGCGCGGTGCATCTCCCACCTGAAGATGAAATACGGCATGCCCTCATCACTCCCAGGCTAATAGCACCCCACCCCAATCTGGCCACCGATACGATCACCGGGCCCGAAGCACTTGCCATGCAGGTGCTGTTGCGCAGCGAAATCGAAAAGATTCTGGACCCGATCGAGCTTCCAAGCAATATGCAAGACTCCGACGCAAAGAGGAAGGGTCTGTCGCTCGAGGACGCGCTTGGATCCGATGACTGGTCCTGGCGCGCTACTGCCGCCCTTCATCGTTGGCACTATCAGGGGGAGTCCGACGATCTGCTTGGGCTTGTCGGACTTGCATCGACTCCGGCAGAACGCGCTGCCGCTACCGTCCTGTGCTGCATGCATCACCTATGGGAAAACGATCCTGACACAGCCCTTCGGGCAGTCCGAGATGCCTTGGAGCACGACGACTATTCCTTTGTCGATCACGCGTGGCTCGAAGCTCAACGAGCCCGAGCGCTGCTCGAAGCCGGGCGACACGAAGATGCGTTCGACCTAGCGATGGCGACACAGCGAATCCACCGCGAGGCACCACACGACGTAACGGCGGCGGCTATCGCAGGTGCATGTGCGGGGACGTCGTTCAGGGCCGCGGGCTGGATGAAGGGCGACATTGCCAACATCGTTCAACGCAGCGACAATCCTGCATCATGGTGGAGAAGCCAAGTCACGTCCTACGGACTGTCGGCTCACCTGTCCGCAGGATTCCGGACCTGGAGCGAGGATTCGTCGATTCGGATCGGAAACTCAGATGAGACGCACAGGCGCCTGCTGTCCGCGGCGCTACTTGCATCCTGCGCAGGAGATCACGACAGCTGGCGCCATGCCACCGGCGCGCTCGGAAAACACTTCCTGATGGTTTCAGACCTTACGGACAGTGCCGAGGCGGTCGCGGGCTGGCTAACCCTCTTACGAGTATCCGGCGACAGCGAGAGCACCCGCCTCGCAACCCGACGCATCGTACGGAGGGGACCTGCAATGGCCGCCCGAATAGCAGCGTCACGTGTGCATTTATCTAGTTCAACCCGAACAAGCGCACTAGCAGACATTGAGCTGCTGACTGCCGCCGGCGATGTAATCGAACCTGCCCAGGCGGACCAGATCTGTATGTGGGTGCTTGCGACACTGCGAGACCCACAGGTGTACTACGAACGCGTTCGGCCTACATTTATCATGCTCTACAAGAGCATCGATCTACTCAAGTCCATGGTCTGGACGATGAGTGACGCTTCTCTGCACGCAGTGATTGACTACTTCCTCGATGAAGCGCATGTTTTCGAGGATGGCGCTGCACAGACCCTCGCCCGACTGATCCACGTGATTCCAGAATCTGCGTGGACCGAAAGTCATCGCCGACGTGCCGCAGAACGTTACAAGTCAGACGCTGCATACCTACGCGAAGCATATCTGGCGGTGGCGGCTCCGACGGTACCCGAAAGCCGTTCCGAAATTCATCAACGCGCCCGAACGGGTGAACTTCTCGCTTTTGACGCCATCGACGATGTCAGAACTCTTCCAAGCGACGCGGTTATTGCCCTCATCGACCGCTTATGCGGAGTCATTGATTCCCTCGTCGACAATGCGGCCAAAGGCATGCACTCGGTTGGCGGACTTGACCCTGGGCAGGCCTTATCACTCCTAAATGTTTGGCACCCTCCCCAAGCGCGCTGGGATCGCATTCAATTGTTGCTGACCGCTCCGCATGTCTTAGGCCGGGAGCGCTCCGGGGCACTGGATGTCCTCGCCATTCACGGGGCTCAGCTTTCAGTAGAGACCAAGAGGCAGCTTGCCGAGCACGTACTTGGCCTGCGGAACACAATGCCCGGCCGACAGTACTTTGACGACGAGAAGGACATTCGTGGCTTGGCGGCAGAAGGTTTCGCCGCTCTTTCAGAAGAATCAGTACGCAGCCAGGTGGTACGGGAGCTTCTTTGCGGAAATGCAGCCCAGCGTGCTTCTAGTGCGCGAATCATCGAGAGACACGGGGACGCTGCGGAAGTTGAGGTACTAATGGCACTGGCTGGCGACACCAGCCAGATGGTCGCTGACGCAGCGCTATCTGGCTTGAGTAAACTGGTCGCTGCCGGAAGAGCGTCAGGCATCGTTGTTACGGCTCTTGCCAAGACACTAGTATCGGGCGGTACGCAAAGCGCTGCTTCGGTCGTCTCTCGGCTGACAGCGCCTACAGAGGAGACCTCCGTTCAAGAACTGCTCGACGCCGCCGCAGAACATCCTTCCGCGCGAATCCGACGGGCCGCGCGAAGTAGCCCTAAGGGCCCCAGATGACATAGCGGCCTGTGCCCAAAAGTGATTCCTCACGCTGTCGCAGCCTTCCGCGGAAAACGTCCAATTCACCGCGGAAGGAAGCCTCGCAGCTACTTCTACTCCCGTTGTTTGAACGCCGATAACGGATATTCTGTAAAGCAGCGTTTCTGACAGCCGAGTTGGGGAAACTTTCAAACGGGAGGGCGTCCTAGTCCTCGTCGGTGCCGCCCGGGTTTTACTCTGGTACTGGGGTCAGGTCGCTGGCATGGGATGCTTTGGCTGCGGAACGTGGCGGGATGTCGGATCGCGGTCAATGGAGGAGGGGAACGGCCACGGCCAATTGCCCAAAGTGCGTTGGAGAATTCGAGTCTGGCTCGTGGGGGTCTGCGAGGTCGTTAGAGGAGATCCCGAATTAGTGCCGTGGCCGCATCCATGCCGTACAGCTTATTTAGGGTATCTAGAACGTCCTCCGGAGAAGACGCAGTGCCTTTCCGCCCTGACCGGGCAGCCATGGCAAGGACAGCTTGGAGACCTAGATCCGGCCTCATGGACACCGTGTCAAAGGCAAAGTCCTCGGCGCTCACTATCTGGATGCCAGCTGGAATTTTTTCTTCAGGGAAGTCACGGTAATTCTCGGTTACGATACTGCCGGCGCCACCCACAACTGCTGCAGCCAACACGTGCTCGTCGTCGGGATCAGGCAAGCCGTAGGTCCCCTCGAGCCCTTCCCAGTGCGTGACGATTGCGTCTCCAAAGCTGGAACGCATGCGGTCCGCCAGGTGCAATGCCTTTTGCCGTGCTTCTTCCGCGCTGTCCCCTCGCTCGGCACGCTTAATCTCTTCGTTTGCCTCGACCTCCATGAGGATGGCCTCACTAAAGATGAAGCGGTAAGCACCCTCGAATGCCAGCGATAGCAGGAAATCGCGTTGCGTACTCGGCCACAGGACGCAGCTGTCAAGAAGGGCGGTGAACATGGTTCCTATCGTGTCATTCCTTGTGCTGTCGGCGGCGCTCCGCCGCTACAGCACGAGCCTTCTTCATCCTGATGGTCGCTGCTTCGGGGTTTTCATCGTCAAGCGCACCCAAGGAATCCAAAGCTTCGTATTGCTCCGCCTTGCGGACTTCCTTGAAAGCCAGGACGTCTTCAAGCTTGATACGCCGGTGAGTACCAGGCTTTTCGAAGGGGATCTTTCCTGCATCGAGGAGGCGAACCAGTGTTGGACGCGTAACGCCCAACAGCTCTGCCGCCTGCTGAGTCGTCAAAGTCATGGAACTGGGCGTGATGGTAATGGCGAGGCCCTTACGCATTGCTTCCACGGTTTTAACGAGCACTTCATAGATTTCGTGGGGAATTTCAACTTGGTCGCCGGCATCAGCACCGGAAAGAAAGAACTGAGGAGAAGGTCGAGAGCCGTTCTTGTCTGCGTGGGCCTCTATGAAGTTGTAGATCTTCCCAGTTTGAGGCGCCTCTGGTGCGAGGAAGGTTTCCTTGGTCGCTGTACTCGTAGCCATGGTGTGCTCGCTTATCCGTTTCCTGCGAAATTATCGTTTTGTTCGTTTGACTCATGGTAGTCACTCAAGCAGAGGGAAGCTAGTCGTCCCGGACCCACGAGCCGGGCTTCCACCCACGAGGAACCCCAATCTCCTTATCCACCATCTATTTGTCCTGTCCCAACCCTGATAGTGGCCGTTCCATAAGCTGGGGCAATGGGTTTGACTCGACAGGGGACGGGGTTCCCGACATCCTGGCTTGACGCAGATACTGGTAGACCGTCTCCCTGCTGATCCCGTAGTCGCGGGCAAGGACGACTTTTGAGACGCCGCTGCCGGCCCGCCTGACCAGCTCGGCCGCCCGCTCCGGAGTTAGGGTCTTTTTTCGCCCCTTGTACGCACCGCGCTGCTTGGCGAGGGCGATCCCCTCCCGTTGGCGTTCCCTGATGAGGGAACGTTCGAATTCGGCGAAGGCGCCCATGACGGAGAGCATGAGGTTGGCCATGGGGGAGTCTTCGCCGGTGAAGACCAGAGTCTCCTTGATGAACTCCACCCGTACGCCTTTACGGGTGAGGCCTTGGACGAGGGCACGCAGGTCATCGAGGTTCCGGGCAAGCCGGTCCATGCTGTGAACCACGACGGTGTCCCCGTCACGGGCGAACCGCAACAGCTCCGTCAGTTCTGGCCTGGACGTGTCCCGGCCGGATGCCTTGTCCGTGAACACACGGTCAAGCACTTGGCCCTCGAGCTGGCGCTTCTCGTTCTGGTCCAGCGTGCTGACACGCACGTACCCGATCCGCTGCCCAGCCACTGTTAGCCTCCAACCCTGAACCCGTCAGGTTGAGTTCTAGGCTCCTCTTAGAAATAAGTCAAGACTAGCTCCAATTTTGTCAGGTTGGGGTGTGCTTCAGCCTGAACCGGGGCAGTGCCTTCTCGCAAGCCGGGGACGATATGTCTTTCCCGTATTTGCGCTGGCTGGATCGAACACCGGTGGTAGCTCAGCTAAGGGAACTGGGTGAGGGGAAGGGACGTAGAATTCGGTAACTGATGTGTGCATCGTTTGTGCAGCCGCAACGCTCGTCCTTGCTTCGCTCCTCTGTTGCACGCATGGTTTCGACTGGGATTCCATTGAGTGCGGCGAGCCAATTGAGGTTGTCCGCCATTCCCCTAGAGTCGTGTCCGCAGTCAGAACGCTCATTCTTGCCCAGCCCCTCCCCATCGGCCAGTTCAAGTCGCCAGGATGCGAGCCACAGCAAGAAGCGTTTCATTGGCTTAGGGGTGGGTTGGGACAAGGTCATCGGCCGCGGCCCTCCTGGCCAGTTGTTCTCAGGTATAAGCACTGACTGAATGTTTAGTGTCATTTGACCCAGAGGCAGATATTGCCGGGGCGCCTCTCTACCGGAAGCTGACTTGCTCTACCAAACCACAGTCTTTGGGGAACTTGCATCATCCTTTTGGTCGGAAAAAGATCATCTCATCGGAAACCCAACCGGCCGATGTGCGCCACATCACCTGACGAAAGAATTGATGTTGTAAGGGCCTGAAGGGTGGGTCACAGAACACCTGATGACTGTCCACGTTATTGGTAGCTCGCTTCAAGGAGGAAGCCGTCATGTCAATCACGCTCCAACTGCCCATGACTTTCCGTTCAAAGCGGAGGGCCATCCCCGCTTCAACAGCCGACCAGTCTTTCCGGACTGCAGAGGACCGCCAGGCTCTTGTGGCACCCGGACAGATCAGCGCCTTTCCCTGGGAGGGCGTCTACATCGAGCCAAGCGACGAATCTGCGGAGTCAATGGCCCGCAGTACGCAGCCCAGCCGTGAACTTGAACCATTTCTCGCCGGCCTCATGTACGGCGAATAGAACGACTATCCACACCACGCAAAGGAGTTGAGGACTATGACAATCACTCTGGACCAGAAGACGGCCCTTGAACCGGCGATTGATCCGCGGGTTTTCCGTGACACGCTCGGGCACTACGCTTCCGGCATCACCATCATTAGCGGCATCGATGAGGACGGCCCGATCGGCTTCACCTGCCAGTCCTTCTACTCCGTCTCGACCGAACCGCCCCTGGTCTCCTTCAGCGTCATGACCAACTCAACGACCTACCCGCGGCTACGCGAGACCGGCAAATTCGTCGTCAACGTCCTCGCCCACGACCAGGACACCGTCTCAAACCAGTTCGCCCGCAAAGGCACCGACAAATGGGCCGGAATCGACTGGTCCCAAACTAACGCAGGCAACCCCGTCATCGCCGACACCCTGATGTGGCTCGACTGCGACATTTGGGCAGAACACGAAGCCGGCGACCACTACATCGTCATCGGACGCGTCAATGAAATGAGCCCAGCCACCTGGCACAAAGAAGAACCACTGCTCTACTTCAAAGGTCAGTACCGCCACCTCCGCGGTATCGACGACGAGGTATAGACCCCATCCGCCGTTATCCCTAAGGCCTCGCCCTGCCCTCCCCGACGGACAAGTCAGGATGGCAGGGCAGGAAGTCGCCCGAACTGAACTGCAATTGGTTTCGGGGCGACGGCCATGGCCAAGAAAGTTACGACCAACCCACTCTGGATTGGCAAATTTGCCAGAGGTATTTAATATGTCGCTTTGGCGCGAGAAACGCAGAACGAAACCGGCACGAGCCGTTGCCGACATCCTCCGGGAGCGCAAGGAACGAAGGACCGCGGCCCTCATTGCCTGCATCACGGAGATAACTGGTACAGGAGGCCCCGAAACCGTTACACATTCTCTCGTGGCTGAGCGGGTTGGTCTTCCGCTGCAATGGGTCGAATGGCAATACCCGTCCCGGGAAAAGCTTCTTGCCGTGGCGGGTAGGTAGCTAAGGCCGGCCACGTCTTGTCGGACTGGTCCTGAAAGGATCCGGCCGGCTTCCATTCCCACAAATGAATTGGAGGTCCAGTGTTGAGTACAACGGAGGCACTTACGCCTGATCCGCTGATCCATGAATTATTCAACGCAGCACCTGCCGACTGGACCGAGCACCGTGAAAGACTACTGCCGTGAGCCCCGATGAGGCCCTTCGCCTGCTGAAACAAAGCGCATTCGACGCGGCCCCCCTGGCCACTGCCATCTTTCGAAAGGAATCCCCTAAAGGGCTGGTGTTCCTGGGAGGCAACAGCAAGCTCGATGCACTGCTGCACGGCTCAACCGAGCCCGCCGTTGATCCGCATGAAGCCCCAACACCGGCCCTGATAAAACTTGTTGCGACATCGCTTTCTGAACCGGCGGACGATCAAACCATGACGGTTCATCTGGGCGATCAGCTGGCTGCCTTCCGCCCGCAGGTCAAGACGTTCAACATACCCGGCGATCCTGCGGAGTATCTTGTCGTTCAGTTGGCTGCGCTGGCGGAGCCGGACTCCATCGAACACGACTTACACTCGACAATCAGGCAGTTGAAGGATCTATTAGATAATTCAGCGGCCCTCATGTACGTCAAAGACCTGGACGGTCGTTACCTAATTGCCAACCACTACTACGCCCGACGCCTCGGGATCACAGCAGAATCAATCATCGGCCTGACTGATTATGACCTGTTTCCCAAGGCCGTGGCCGACAACTACTCCAACAACGATGACATGGTCATCAGGACCGCCAGCTCAATCGAAGTCGAGGAACTCTTGGCGACAGACCGGGACCAGTCCGAATTGGATGAAGACAGCCGTTGGCTGTCCATAAAATTCCCGCTTCTGGATGACGCCGGCAAGCCATACGCTCTAGGCGCGATCTCCACTGACATCACTGACCGGAAACGGGCAGAAAGGGCCGCGCGGGAAGCGATGCATGACGCGGAGCGTGCTAACCGATCGAAAAGCGAATTCCTATCCAGGATGAGCCACGAGCTGCGGACGCCGCTGAACGCCATATTAGGGTCCGCGCAACTGCTTCAGGATTTGCCCCTGAGCCCCCGCGCAGCCGAGAGTACAAGTCATATCCTCGATGCCGGCAAGCACCTCCTGGCACTCGTTAATGATGTTCTGGACATCACCTGGATCGAGGCCGGCGCCCCTGGCATTGCCTCCGCTCCTGTACCGGCAATCGACTCGATCCACCAGGCCCTCAAATTGGTCCGCCCCCTGGCCGCTGCACAGGACATCGAGATCGCCAGCGATTTGCATGGTGCCTTGCACCGTTACGTCCTAGCTGACACTCAGCGGCTAAGGCAAGTCTTCATCAACTTGCTGAGCAACGCTGTGAAGTTCAACAACCCCCAGGGTGCTGTCAGGGTCTGGTGCGAGGTAGTGGACGGGGCGCTGCGCTTCCTGGTTATGGACACAGGCCCTGGCATGTCCGAGGACGACGTGGAGCGGCTGTTCAAACCATTTGTGCGCCTTGATCAATCGGCTTCCATTGAGGGGTCCGGCTTGGGCCTTGCCCTTTCCCGGCGACTTGTGGAGGAAATGGGCGGCTCCTTGGGCATTGAACACACCGCCCCGGGCGAGGGATCAACTTTTTACGTGGACATGCCGCTCGCGCCTGCGCCGGAGGAGGATCTCGACACGTCGGCCCCCGAAAAAGATGCTGTCGACACCAGCGACGCTGCTCATGCTACGATCCTGCAGATTGAAGACACTTACGCGAATATCCGCTTGGTGGAGAACATCATTTCCGGGATGGGCGGGCTGAACCTTATTTCCGCTACAAGTGGTGAGTCCGGGGTAGCTTTGGCCCAGGACAACGCGCCTCAGCTTATCCTGCTGGACGTGAATCTCTCCGACATGTCAGGGGTTGAAGTCGTAAAACTCTTGCAGCAGGACCAGCGTACGAAGGACATCCCGGTGATTATTCTTTCCGCAGATGCAACTCCGGCGCGCATAGCCGAACTCCGGAGTATGAAAATCCTTGACTACCTAACGAAACCGTTCGATATCGAGCATTTTGCGCGGACAGTTCGCCAGGCGCTAGCTCTGGCATGAAGATCTTCACCGTCTTCATCGCCGATGACCACCCGGTCTACAGGGAGGGCCTCGCCCAGAACTGGAAGAACGTGCCTCAAATCGAGGTTGTGGGCTCCGCCGGAGACGGCAAGAGTGCACTAGCAGCGATCCGGGAACTGAAGCCAGACGTGGCAGTCATGGATTTACAACTGCCTGAACTCGGTGGCATGGAAGTTCTTGAGACGCTGTTCGCTGAAGCGGCACCGACGAGCATTCTTGTCCTGACCGCATACATGGACAGCAAGACGGTCTTCAGAGCCTTCACGCATGGAGCCCGCGGGTTCCTGGAGAAGGCGGCGTCCTTTGATGAGATCACGGATGCAGTCCTGCGCATTGGTGCCGGTGGAACCATCATCGCCCCGTTCGCGCAGGATGTTCTCGCCCGCGAACTACGGACCCGCCAGGACACTCCTAAGAGGCCGACGCTCACCGCCCGCGAGGTCGATATTCTTCGTCTTGCAGCAGATGGCCATTCGGGCCAGAAGATTGCCAACGAGCTGCACATCTCGCTGACGACCGTTAAGACGCATCTGCAGCACATCTACGAAAAGCTCGAAGTCTCTGACCGGGCCTCCGCGGTCGCCCAAGCCATCCGACGCGGAATCCTCCACTAACTCACCGCAGTGAGTCCGCATACCGGAGTTAAATCGCCAGGTCCTCCAACGTTGCGAGATGGGTGGCACTGGTTGCTTGGGGGTCGTCGTCACCGTTGGACAATCTCGGTAGCGTCGCCGGGGATAACAATCCGACGCTCCTGTGAGTCGTCCAGACGGATCCATACCATCCTGCGCTCTTCAAAGTAATTTTTGATGGCCGCCTCCACTGCCCGGCCACGCGCCAGTTTCAGGGTCACACGTCGCCCCGCCGCACCTTGTCCCAGCAGCGCTCTTCGCTCATGTGTGGCACGTCCTGGCATGGAGGCAGAAAGCTCCGTAGCGGGCACCGTCCCCCTTTGTCTCCAAGCTTGGAAGGTTGCAGGGAGCGACACTCAGGTGACACTGCCCGGACCGATAGAGACACGGATGTGCGCGAAGATCAGGCGACAGCGTTGACCAAGGTCCCGATCCCATCAATCGTTATGGCCACCGTGTCTCCGGGCCGGACCTCGACAATGGTGCCAGGGGCTCCGGTCATGACGACATCACCGGGTTCCAGTACCATCCACTTCGTCACGTGGACCAAGCACTCAACCACGCCGGAGATAAGGTTGAAGGTGCCTGAGCGGGCCTCGGCGCGGCCGTTGACAGTGACGTCGATGCCAAGGTTCCCCGGATCCTCGATATCCGTTTCAATCCACGGTCCCAACGGGGTGTAATGGGTTCCTGATTTGGCTTGAAAGAGTCTTTCGTCAATCACTGCCTGGGTGGCGTTGGTGACATCGTTGGCGATGGTGTAGCCCAAGACATGATCCAGGGCATTCTCCGCCGTAAGGTCAACAGCACTCTTACCAATGACGACGGCAAGTTCACCTTCCACATTCACAGAGCCCACCCGCCGCGGTGGCTCGATGACATCATTCGGGCTGGCAACAGTGTGGACTGATTTGAGCCAAGGCTGTATAGGCAGCGGGTGATTACCGTCATTGTGCCCGATTCCGACAATAACCGCCGGGCAGGTTGGGGCCAGCAGTGTGGCCTTCCCGGCCGAGGTTACTGGACCCAAGAACGTTGGAACCGGAGCAAACGGATCATCTATGTGATGCCATTCCTCATTCAGGTAGACGGCATGCCGAATGCCTTCGCTGGTCAATAGTCGTGCCATTCGCATTGCATTCTCATTCTCTCGCCCGTGCTCCGGAGCCCCCGCGCTAGTCACGGCAGGCCCTACCTAGTGAAGCAGCACCGTATTGGTGGGGTCAGTCGGCTTGGGGGTCGCTGATGCATATGTATCGGGTATAGAGGCCTCGTCGGCGCCGTGGAGGTGGCGGTGGCGGTACTGGCCTTTGAAGTAGAGCCGTGGTTCTTCTTTGTGCCAGGTGGCTGGGCTCGTTTCGTTGAACCGTCCGATGACGGGGTTGCCTGCGTTAGTTTGGGACCAGTCGATTCCGGCCCATTTGTCGGTGCCTTTGCGGGCGAACTGGTTTGAGACGGTGTCCTGGTCGTGGGCGAGGACGTTGACGACGAATTTGCCGGTCTCGCGTAGCCGCGGGTAGGTCGTTGAGTTGGTCATGACGCTGAAGGAGACCAGGGGCGGTTCGGTCGAGACGGAGTAGAAGGACTGGCAGGTGAAGCCGATCGGGCCGTCCTCCTCGATGCCGCTAATGATGGTGATGCCGGAAGCGTAGTGCCCGAGCGTGTCACCGAAAACCCGCGGATCAAACCCCGGGTCTGGACGATCGCATGGTTCTTGCGAGAGACATGGTGTTCCTTCCCTCAGGCAACCGGCGCGGACAATGACGCGGCGATGTTGGCGGCGCGGCTGAGATTGGCCGCGTACTCCGCCGCCGCCTGGGCAGTGATTTCGTCCAGGTTCTCCATCTGGCTGGACACGAAGTAGAAGCCGCGGCCAGGAACGACAGCACCAAGTTCAGCCAGCAGCGGTGCCAGGTTCACAGTGGGTCCCATGGCGTGGGTGAGATCGCCTCCTGTGTGCACGGGAATGGCTGTGACGCCTACTAGACCATTGGTTGGATACCGATCCAGGAATGCTTTAAGGAGGCCTGTGTAGGTCGCCTTGTAGGTCGGGGAGGCGAAAACCACAAGATCACTCTCGGCAACACGGGCGTTCAATGCAGCCATCTCATCCGATGGCCAGGCGAAGATTTCCGCGACGTGATCAGCGAGATCGATGATTTCCAGCATGTAGGTGCCCGGGACGAGGAGTTTGTCGGTGAGACTCTTGGCCACCTCCAGTGTGCGTGACTGCGCCTTGGGGTTGCCTACGACGATCGTTGCTTTCAGTGTCATGGTGTGTCTCTCACTTCTTCGTGGTCAGCAGATATGGATGGTCCGCGCCCTGACCTTAGAACTGGTGGGCGTTGGCCAGAACCGGCAGTTTTTGGCGGGCCTCGGCAACCTGTGACGGTTCGATGTCAACGACCACAAGTTCGGGCTTGCCGCCAAGTTTGGCCAGCACGGATCCAAGCGGCGAGATAACAGCACTGCGACCGATTCCGGTGGGAGCTGCGCCAGCAGGCCCGGTACCGATGGTTTCGGGGTCGCCCTGACCGCAAGCGACGACGAACGTCGTGCTGTCCAATGCCCTTGCCCGGACCAGCAGGTCCCATTGCTCGGCTTTACCTTCTCCGGATCCCCACGAAGCACAGAGGATGTTCACTTGAGCTCCGGCGTTGGCATTGGCAGAGAACAGTGCAGGGAAACGGACGTCATAGCAGGTGGCCAGACCGAAGACCGTACCGTTCGATTCGAAAGTCACCGGTTTCTCGCCGGCATCGACGCTTTCGGACTCGGCAAATCCAAATGCATCAAAGAGGTGCACCTTGTCGTACGAAGTTTCAATTCCGGGTCCAGTGACGAGAAGTGTGTTCCGGACGCGGCCGTCACGGCCGGGTGTGAACATTCCAACAACGATGACAAGATCCAGGTTTTTTGCGATGCTGCGGACCTCGTTGGCCCAAGGACCATCGAGGGGCTCAGCGATGTCGTTGAGGGAGTGACCGAATGCCCGCATGACCGCCTCAGGGAATACGACCAGCTCGGCTCCGGATTTCTTGGCTTCAGCAGCGTATTGCCTGATGAGGCCGAGATTGGTTGTCGGGTCGGCGCCGCTGATGATCTGGGCGACTGCGAGACGCATGGAAGAACTCCCATCGGTTGTGCGTGATTTGAGGTGCGGGCCGGAATCTTCCGGTCAGTTGCGGAACAGGTTGTCCTTGGTTGAGGCCAGATGCTCATCAACTGCTTTCTGGGCCTGGACAACATCTCCCGCGACAAGGGCGTCGAGTATCCCCTGATGTTCGGAGCAGACGACATGGCGCCGCCAGGAGGTCCGCCACACGGCGGTGGCACCTGCCAAGGTTGCCTGACATGGAGATTGCTGTAGGTGCGGGAAATCAGCTCGCTTCCAGCGGCGTCAATGAGCTGTTGTGAAACAGGGTTCCCGAACGGATAAAGTGGCGGGCGGACTCTGGATCATCGTAATCTGGGACGGCGGCCTGAAGGTCGAGTGTTGTTTGCATCCTTTCAGCCGGCACACGCTTTTCCGTTATGACCAGCCGGGATGCGTAGCTTTCAAGAACGCTGCGGAGTTCCATGAGTTCCGAGATCTCCCTGCCAGAGATGGCTGGAACGTATGCGCCGCGCTGCGGGATCAGCTCGACGAGACCTTCTGAGACGAGGAGCATCAACGCTTCCCGGACAGGGGTGCGGGAAATGCCGAGGTCGGCTGCAAGGTCTGTCTCCTTGATGAACTGGCCTTGCATCTGAGGATCCGTAAGGACACTTTCACGCAGGTGCGCGTATGCCTTTTCACGGCCTGAAGTGGTCGTGCCCGAGAACTTTCCCATACCGAGGCCTCTAAGTACGTGACGTTGGATAGATACAAGCCCTGCCGGGAGGCCAGCCGGAGACTTCCAGGCTGGTCCTGTCCCGAGCAACGTCGTTGCCGGGGACAGGACCAGCCTGGCAGTGCACCGTGGCCTCTTAGGCAGGCTGGAGCGCGGCGAGCTTTTCGCGGACGAGCGGCAGGACCTTCTCGCCGAAAACCTTGATGTCCTGCACGTAGTCCACAAACGTCATGAGTACGCCGGCCGCACCCGTATCACGCTCCATCGTGGCGATTTGCTCAGCCACATTCTCGTAGGAACCGTGAATGACCGGAAAGCTCATGAAGGTCAGGTTGCCCTCTTCAGCAGGCGCAGTGAGCCCCGCGACGAAGTGTGCACTGGTGCCTCCTGTCTGAGGGTCGAGAGACGCACTGCCAGCAACGTTTTTGAGCGCTTCCAGGTCACGACCGTCAATGATGTGCTGAGTCTTTGCGAATGCCTCTTCGTCGGTCTCCGCGGCGATAACAGTAAAGAGAGCATAGCTGCCGACTGTACGCCCCACCCGCTCTGCTTCCTCGTTCATCGGCTTCGTGATCTGTGGCAATAGCGCACGATCTGCAAAAACAAAGTTGTAGTCACCGTGGTGCGCGGTGTATTCTTGGCCCTTCTTTGACTGTCCGGCGGTGACAATGGGGAGTTCACGACCCGAGCTCGGCAAGCACGTCGCGTCCTGAATATCGAAGAACTCACCCTTGAACGTGGTGCGCCCGTCTCTCCAGAGCCCACGAAGGATCTGTACGTACTCCGCTGCGTAGTCGTAGCGCCTGTCGTAGTAGTCGTCGCCTGGCCACAGACCCATGGGCTCGTATTCAGGACGATTCCAGCCGGTTACAAGGTTTACGCCGCCCCGTCCCTTGGCAATCTCATCGAAGGTCGCAAGCTGGCGGGCCGCGATCACTGGAGGAATACCGAGGATCGGAACCGTTGCGAAGACATCGATCTTGCTGGTATGGGCAGCGATGCCAGTAGCCAGGACGACCGAGTCGAGGCAACCATCCCAGTAACCGGTTTTGCCGCCAAAGCCGCGATATTTGATCATCGAGAGGACAAAATCGAGACCAATGTTTTCGACCTCCTGTGCGATCTCCAGGCAGTGTTCAAAGGAGGGCTCGTACTGCGGTGCGTTTTCCGAAATGATGTATCCGTTTTGACCATTCGGAAGGAAGACTCCGAGTTTCATTGCTACTTCTCCAATTTCATTGTTGTGAATTGCGTACGGCCGCTGCGATCTTGGTTGTTGCCGTCTGCCCTTGGTCCGGCTGGGCGGGGTCCTGGCCGAGGTCAGGTGCGGTCGCTGGTGTTGTTCAGTCCCCGGTTACCCCGCCTCCGTTTAGGCCCGTGTTGTGCTCGGCTTTGGTCTCCAGGTGCAGGGCACTGTGCTGCCTAAAAGCACCCCTCAGCCCGGCGTATAGGCCGCTGGCTACAACGACTGTTGCGATTGGGCCCCACGTTGCACCCCAAGAGAAGGCACTTGTGAGGAAGATGCCAACCACAGTCGCTGCGACCCAGGCGATCAGTCCCGGGTAGTGGACCTGCTTGTAGTGTTCGTCTCCGAGCAGACCGTGTTCTTCCTTCCGTGTCCGGTTTAGGAGGATGTGCGTGAGGGCGATTGAAACCCACCCGCTGACCAGAACTCCCTGCCATGCCAAAGCAAGGAGCAGGTACTGGATGATCGGCAGCAGCATCAACAAGTAGATGATCACCGAGGAGACAACCACCCAGAACGCTGCTGGAAGCTTTACTCGGAACAGCCGCTCCCCGAATTCCTGCAAGTTGGCTGCGCCCATGAAGTAGTTCGCCGTGTTGATTCGGGTTTGGAAGACTAGTATGAGCAGAAGCCCGATTGGTCCCATCAAGTTCACCAAGCCCCCGGAGAGGCCCGCCTCCGAACCATCCAGACCGGGAATGGTGAATGTCAGGAAGATGCCAACCAGAGCGTTTACACCGTAGGTAATTACCCAGAAAACCCAGGTGAAGGTGAACTTCGTGTGGAAGCCGGTGTCCTGGCGCTTGCCCAACGCTGCGTAGTCCATGACGTACATCATCAGCACCCAGACGCCCAAATATGCCGCGAAGGTGGCAAGCCAGCCAGGGCCACCGGCAGCGAGGGGAAGCTCCGGCCCGGGGGTGTGGGTCAGCCATGCGTCCGAGAACCCGTGCTTGATGCCTGCCCAGGCCACCATGACAACAAGTCCAAGGAAGTACAGCGGAAGCAACCAACCGTTGAGTTTGTCCAGGAAGCGCCGGACTCCACCCATGATCAGGGGGGTGGAGTAGGCCACGACCACGAGGCTCCAGATCCAGTTTTCCCCGCCGAAAGCCGTGCGGAACGCGTGCACGATAATGAGGCCCTCAAAGACGGCGTAGTAAATGGCGGTGAGAGCCAGAATCACGCTGGCAATGATGGTGCCGGCCTTGCCCAAGATGGTCCGTGAGAACCGAGCTACCGTGGTGCGGTTGTTGATTGAGTGCTTCGCAAGCACGTGGTTAATCAAGCTATACGTGATAATGGTTAGCACGAGGCCGATGATCGCGTTGACCGTGCCGTACGCGACCGCCATGGCTGCGCCGATGTAGAGCATGAACATGGCGCTGGCGATGCCGTAGAACGCCATCAGCAGTGACCATTTGCCCATCTGGTCCTCGTCGGAACCAGTACGGTACAAGGCGTCTGTAACCTCGACCGTGTTGTTTGTGCCCTTGAGATCCATGAGTTTCTCCTTTGAAACTTGGAACTGATAGCCCGTGGTCTCTTGAGCAAAACTGGACATTGGGTCCGGTCTGTTGCTCACCGTTGGGGCTCCCTGATTATTTCGATTGTCGTTCACGTCAAGCTAGACCTGAACGGTTGAACTGTTTTCCGCCCTCGCGGAATTAGTTCAGCTTCAGAGCCATGGGGCGGATTGGCGCACCCGTTGCTCCCTTGAGGCGAATCGGCGCCGCAATGACGCAGAACTCGTTGACGTCGTCTGCCGAGAGCTCTTCGAGGTTCAGCAACTCAATCATCGGTACGCCGGCCTCTGCCAGGAAGTGACAATGCCCGGGAAGCCAGTTGTCTTCGTGGTGGCTGGGACCAACCTCCACGCATTCCTGATCCGCGCCGATGACGCTGATTCCCTGTGCAGTGAGCCAACGGGATGCATCCAGGCTGAGGCCGGGAGGGTTGCCGAGCGCCTTGCTGCCGTCGGGCCAGAAAGCCATCCGTCCTGTACGCACAAACACGACGTCGCCCTGCCCGATAGTCAAGCCGGTGCGCTGCAGTTCGTCTTCGATGTCTTCAACTGTGATGGCGTAGGAGTCCTCAAGGCACTGCACGCCCTTGAGCTTGGCGATGTCCAGCAGTACGGTGCGGGCGATGATTGGCGGAATCGTGTCCACGCCACCCTTGGTCCAGTTACGGCTGCCAAGATGTTCCTTGGCTGTGAAGCCGTTGTAGATGGCACCGTCAACGCCGAAATGGTTCAGGGCATCGATGTGGGTGCCAGTGTGGGTATACAGGAAAACGACATCGCCCGAGTAGCAGACGTGCTGATTAACGTGGTCCCCTGCGCCGTTTAGGTTATCGACGACGGTTCCGTCCGGCGTGTGGCTCATGAAAATTTGGTACGACGGGTCGCCTGCCGCTTGGAAACTTGGCATGCCCACAAAGTAGTCCACGCTCAGGTCATAGACCTTTGAGGTGTCTGCACGGTCCAAGGCGTTGGTCTGGGCGGCCAAAGCAAGAGTGTTCAGCGCTCCGAGCTCGTCGTCAGCACCATAGGGGCTCATCGCGACCTTGATGCCCGCCTTGGTTTCTGCAATATTCGCAGTCACGATTACTCTGCCTCGCGGATGAAGTCGACGACCGCACGGCTGCGCACCATCGGCAGCAACTGCTGTACGATCTCTTCGTGGAACGGGTCGGACGAGTAGGACTCCAGGTCGGCCCAGGAATCGAAGTCCGTGATCAGGACACCGTCCCACGGCTCACCGTTCTCGTTGGGTTCGCCGACGTGGCCGCCAAGTTCCCAGCTACGGATGACGGTCAGCTTGTCTGAAAGCTGGGTCAGAAGGTCAAGGATGGCCGAGTTTTCAGCCGTTTCTGCCGCCTGCCACATGAATACGTGCCTGATCAAAACTGATCTCCTTCTCGATCTAAGAGGACCACGGGCTATTGCGTCCGCATCGCTTGGACGCTGTGTGCACTCGTGGTCTTTTTCGTGTGTAATGCCATCTTGCTGTGGCCTAGGGCTATGAGTCCAACACATGCTTGTCATCACACCAATCGATATGGATCATGGATGGGTGGAGTTACAACAGTTTCGCTATGTCGTGGCCGTGGCAGAAGACGGGAACTTTACTCGTGCGGCCGCACGCTGTTTCGTGGTGCAGTCAGCATTGAGTCACCAGATCAAGCGTTTGGAGGATGAATTGGGCGTCAAGCTGTTCAATCGGACAAGCAGACGCGTTGAACTGACAGCAGCAGGTACGGCCTTCCTCGCAGCAGCCCGTACCGCGCTCAATGCTGCAGAACGTGCCGCCGTTGACGCGGCAGCGGCGGCAGGTCACATCACTGGACGCCTGCGCGTAGGTGTCATTCCAACAGTGACCGCAATCAACGTTTCAGCCTCGTTGCAGGAATTTAGAGAAGCTCATCCACAGATCCACGTAATGTTGCAGGCCGGCGGCAGCGACGAACTGGAAGCTTCCATCACGCGGGGAGATCTTGACGTGGGCTTCCTCGGCTTGCCGGAAAACCGCAAACCAAAGGGAGTCTCGTGGCGGCATTTGGGTTCTGATCCGTTGGTCGCTGTGACCAGCCAAGAACATCGTCTGGCAAACTCTCGCGAAGTAAAGCTATGTGATTTGGCCCAGGAGACATTTGCGGATTTTCCCGGCGGAACTCCGGCACGCGACGAGAGTGATCATGCCTTCGCTGCAGCGAATATCCACCGAGAAGTGGCCTTCGAATCAATGGCTACGGATCTCACCGTGGATCTCATTCGCCATAACCTGGCCGTGGCACTCCTGCCTGCAGGATATGTGCCGCGCCATCCGGACCTCGTCAGCATCCCGATCGCCGACGGGCCCTCACGATCCGAATATGTAGCTTGGAGCAGGTTCAATCCCAGCCCCGCGACACACGCGTTTCTCGAGCTGATCAACCCATCCGATCTGCCCGAGAACAACCACGGGCAGCCTTAGAATCCTTACGCCACGCTAGCTGTAGTTCCCATGGAGGTTGTGAACAGCGTGGCGTGATGTAAAAGGCGAAAGCCTCCGGTATCGATTTGGGTTACCACACTCATCTCGACGCCAGGAGGCTCTCGTTGTCCTACGGTACCCATGCCAACGCCGATCTGACACCTAAGGCCAGGGCGAAGCTGGCCCGTTTGGTCGTTGAGGAGGGCTGGACGTTGCGCCGGGCCGCGGAACGTTTTCAATGCTCACCAGCGACGGCCAAGAAGTGGGTGGACCGCTACAGGGTCCGTGGTGAGGACGGCATGGCTGACGCGTCCTCCCGCCCGCGGCGGAGCCCGAAACGCACCCCCGTACGCACCGAACGCCGCATTGTGGGGTTGAGGTTCAATCGGCGGTGGGGACCGCACCGGATAGCGGCCCACCTGGGCTTGGCCCGCTCCACCGTCGGCAAGGTCCTGACCCGGTACCGGATGCCCCGGCTGGCCTGCCTGGATCAGGGCACCGGTCTGCCCGTTCGCACACCTGCACCGCAGCGCTACGAGCAAGAGAACCCCGGAGACCTGATCCAGGCGATCATTCGCAGGTGGGGATCTGGTCACCTAGGAGAGGTCTTGCTAGACTAGGACAGATAGTAATTTTGTCCTGTCATTCTGTCAGCTTGACATAACGTCCATTATCGGCGTTTGAGTGGGACGAGTAGAAGTAGATGAGAGGACTCGTCCTACATTGCTTTTTGGTGTTCATGCAGGTCAGACGAATGCAGTGAGGCCCCGAAGCCGATGGGCATGAACGAGTGGCTTCGCGTGATGGCGCGGGCTAGCGGCGTAATCGCTCATTAGATGAGAGATTTTCGCGTACAGTTTGGTCTGTGAGTATCGAACCTGGGCGGATTCCGGTCTTTCTGACCGATGTGAATGTCGGGTTGCTGCGTGCCGAGGATCGTGTTTTCGAGGCGATGTTGGATGGCTGGCGTGCTCAGATGCTGGCGCGTGGCCTGTCGACGTCGTACATCAAGAGCTCGTGCGGAACGATCCAGCGGTTCCAGGAGCACGCGAATGAGTATCCGTGGACGTGGTCGGCGCATCACTTGGACGAGTTCCTGGCTGACCGGCGAAGCTCCGAGAAGGGCTTGGCGCTATCAACCCTGAGGGCCAATTCCGGGGCCATCAGGGCGTTCTGTTCCTATCTGACGGACGGGCGCTATGGCTGGGCGTCATTCTGCGAACGGGTCTTTTCCGACATCCCGGTACAGGTGGTCTTCGAGTGGAACTCACCCCGGCACACGACCGATGATGCTGTGCCGGCACGCCGCCGGGCGTTCACACGGACCGAACTGCAGTCGTTCTTTGACGCCGCGGACGACCTGGTCGACACCGAGTTCGCCAAGGGTTCAAAGCGCTGGCTGCCGGCGCTGAGGGACTCGACGGCGTTCAAGGTCGCCTATGCCTACGGGCTGCGTCGGCGTGAACTGGTGATGCTTGAGTACGTCGATTTCGGCCCCAACCCGCACGTTGAACAGTTCGGCCGCTTCGGAGCGCTCCAGGTGCGCTGGGCAAAGGGCACCAAGGGTTCAGGGCCCCGCCGCCGGACCGTGCTCACCGTCCCGGAGTTCGATTGGGTGGTGGGACTCCTTGAGTACTGGCTCTCCCCTGACGGCCGCAAAAGATTCCCTACCGCGGACAGGTCCGCCAGCCTGTGGCCATCGGAGCGCTCCGGCTCGACTGTTCACCGCAACTTCGACCGTTCATTCCAGCGGGTAAGGAAAATCGCGGGGCTCCCGGAAGAACTGACCCTTCACACGCTGAGGCACTCGTACGTGACGCATCTGATCGAAGCCGGCTACGACCCTCTGTTTATCCAGCAGCAGGTCGGGCACAGCTACTCCTCCACCACGGCCCTCTATACTTCCGTGTCGGCGGACTTCAAACAGAAGATCATCCAGAAAATGATCGCCCAGCGACTACGCAGCGGCGATGGCGAGGGGAACAGCCATGGCTGAACAGCGACGGATCGGCTACCGCTGGAACCTCCGGCAACTGATGGCCCAACGCAACCTCTGGAAGACCACCGAGCTGCTCCCCCTGCTCAAAGCCCGGGGCATCAACCTCTCCAACGCCCAAGTCCACCGCCTGGTCACCGGAACACCCGAACGCATTCCCGCACAGACCTTCGCAGCACTCTGTGACATCCTCGAATGCACGCCGAACGACCTCTTCGAGCCCTACGTGCAGATGCGCGCCGCTAAGACCGCCAACGCCCCGAAGAGGCCAGAAGACCTGGGCATCACTCCCGGGGCGCCGATTGCCCGCCGGATCCGGGTGCTGCCGCCGGACGAAGATGACTAGGCCCCGGAAAGCCGGCGACCCTGCGAAATGGCCGGAAGCCTGCGCCCGCTGCGCAGAACACCACAAAATCGCGGTCCGTTGGCCCGACGGCGGAATCTGCGGCTACTGCTACCAGCAAGCCAAAAGAACCCGCGGAGTCTGCGCCTGCGGCCACGAAGGGGTCTTGCCCGGTCGCGTCGGCACCCTGTCGGCCTGCCGGAAGTGCTCGGGCGTCCGCCTCAACGTCGACTGCATCGCGTGCGGCAAAGAAGACGAGCTCCACTCAGGCAATCGATGCTGGTCATGCATCCTTGCCATGACCGTCAACCGGATCCTCAGCCCGCCGGACAACCAGCCGCCCTCCCCCGAGCTCCGGGCAGTCGCCACCGCGCTGAAGTCCATGAAACGCGCCAACAGCGGTCTCACCTGGATCCAGCAGCCACACGTCACCGAGTTCCTCCAACAACTCGCCACCGAGCCTGTGATCACCCATGCCCGCCTCGACGAACTACCGGCATCGCGCACCCGCGAATACGTCCGCGGACTACTTGTCGAACACAATGCGCTGCCGCGACGCGATGAACTCAGCGCAAGGTTCAGCGACTGGGCCGAGCAGGCCCTCGACCGGATCACCAGTCCGGCCCACCGCGACATCACCCGCCGATACATTCGCTGGCACCACCTGCGCCGCATGAACCAGATGGACGAGGTCACCCGAGGAACGTTCCTGCAGGCCAAACAGGCAGTCACCGTCGCCATCGAACTGCAGAACTGGCTCAGCGAACAGGGCAACGAACTCGCCGAAGTGAACCAGGCGCACTTGGACCGATGGCAGGCAGAAGGCCCCACAACACGTGGTATCGCTTCACGCTTTCTCGACTGGGCAATCAGGACCAACCTCATCGACCCTTCCCTGAAACTGCAGCCTCACCGCCGCGGCACCAGTCCGCGCCTCGACGCGGCCGCTCAAACCGAGATCGTTGCCAACCTCAGCCACACGACTGACATGAACCCGAGAGACCGCGCGGCAGCCATCCTCATCCTGGTCTTCGGCCAGCAGGTCTCCGACATCGTCCAACTAACCTGGGACAACGTCACAGTGACAGAGGAACTCGTCACCATCACCCTCGGAACCGTCGAAATCGCACTTACACCACCGCTCGATGAGCCCTGGCGAGACCTCACGGCCACGCCAACCCATCACCAGACAGCAGCGCACCCCAACAGCAAGTGGGTATTCCGAGGCGGCTCACCCGGCCAGCACATCCAAGCCTCAACCCTCACTCAACGACTCAGCACGGCCTTCAGTAGTCGGGCAGCCAGGCTCGGAACACTTCACGAACTCACCAAACTCGCCCCCGTTGCCATCATCGCCGAAGCACTTGGCTACTCCGCGGCTACAATCGATCGCCACGCCATCGACTCGTCAGCCAACTATGCGCAATACGTCTCTGCTTTGAAATCAGCCATCTCGAGATAGAAAGCAACCGTGACAGCACCCAGGGTTGGTGAAGATAGTGAGGGCGAACTCAGACTCGCCCGCGTAGGATGGGGCCACTACGCTGAACTCGCGCTGAGAGTCTCCTTACCAAGGTGAACAGCAAGGTGACCAGAGAGGTCGACATGGCGGACGAACGAGGCTTTCGAAAGCTGATTCTTCTCTGTATTGCTGGCTTAGTCGCTGGCCTTGTCGTGACATTTATTCTCCGGGCGATTTTTCCAGAAGCAGAGATTTTATACATGACAGCTGGAGCGGCAGTCACCGCCGTGGTTGCGGTGCCGCCCCTGGCCAGATACTTCCAAAAGCGGATGTGAAGAGCGGAAGCTACACGCACAGCCCAAATTCCACAGACTTCGGTGGCGGCATCGGAAGGATCCGCGTCACCCCGCAACTGAAGGCCGCCTATCAAACACAATCGCGCCGACTGGTCCCACATCAACACGTCTCGCTGCCAGTCAAAGTACGGGAGTAGAAGTAGCTGCGAGAACTCCCGTGTCCGTTGTCAGTGGAGCGCGCCGCCACCTACCCGGCATGGCTCCACCATTACAATCATCACCGAACCCATACCGGCATCGGAGGCGAAACCCCCATCAGCCGCGTTCACAACCTCAGTGGGAATTACAGCTAGGTCGTGACGGGCGACCATCAGGCTTCCTTGACCACGCGGTTGTTCAACTGGCCGAGGCCCTCGATGGTGGTGGTCAGCAGTTCGCCTTCCTGCAGGTAGCGCTTGGGCTCCTGCGCGTGGCCCACGCCACCGGGGGTGCCGGTGGCGATCACATCGCCGGGGTACAGCGTGATGATGGTGGAGATGTAGGAGACCAGGAATTCCGGGGTGAACACCACGTCATTGGTGGGGGGTCTGCTGCTGGATTTCGCCGTCGACTGGGCACCGGCATCCGCTGGCCCATGTATGACCGCGATCCGGTGGAAAACAGGGTTGCCGGCCGCATGGTCCTGATGGGCGACTCGGCCCCCCAATGCTCCAGTACCTCGCCCAAGGCGCATGCCAGGCCCTCGAAGACGCCGCAGTATTGCAGGATGCCAGTGCCGGAACGGTTTTCACTGACGATGGCATCAACCCGGCAGGTTGGGACGAAGCGATCCGTGCCTTCAACGAAGCCCGCGCGGAGCGCACCGCCCGGGTCCAGCGCACAGCCCGTGTTTGGGGCGAATCGTGGCACGTCTCCGGCATAGGCCGTACCCTCCGCAATCTGCTTTTCAAGAGCCGCAAGGACAACGACTTCCAGTACAACGACTGGCTCTACGCCCAGGGCGTCCCCGGCGGACCTGCCGCGGAAGCGCCCAAGGTCATCGCGGCCGGAAAGGTCCCTGCCTGACGCCCTGACGCGGCGCCCAAACGCGAAAGCCGCCTGCCGCCGTCGTACTTCACGGGAAGAGTACGACGGCGGCAGGCGGCTTTTGTGCGTCAGGCGCCGGTCTCGTATCCGCTGTCAACTCGCCCGTCACGAACGCACTTCCGGATTGACAGGATCCTTAGGGGTTACGATGTGCTTGCTGGGACACGAGTCGAGTAAACGGCCGTTGGTTTGAATCATGGGGAAGGTCTCCCGTTTTCCCTCCATGATCAAGCGCATCTGACGGTGGCTTACCCGACTCATATTTTTTGTGGGCAGTTGCAGGAGCGGGCACAACAGAGGGTTGCTCATGCAGCTGTTCTTCTCAGCCTCGGGAGGTAATTGATGAGCAGCAAACCCAGCCCCTACATCCGTTGCGCGGTTGTCACGTCCCTAAGCCTGTGTCTGTGGGTTACTACAGGCTGCACCAATGGATCCGGCACCGCCCCGCAGTCTTCGCCACCGACAAGCAGTCCAACCTCTACGCCCACCGAAAGCGCACCGACCACTTCGACCACGGCGACGAGTACAACTGCCGCCGCGTCGCCGAGTGCGTGGCCTGAGGTCGTCTCGGATGTTCAATCGGGGGTGGGCCAACTCTTCGTCACCACATGTGAGTACGACGGTACGGGAACCGGGTTCCTTATCGAACCGAACCTGGTGGTCACTGCAGCGCACGTTGTGCGGGACGCTGCCGCGATCAGCGTAGCTTTCGGCAGAACCTCAGTGAACGCCACCGTTGTAGGCACCAATGACATAGCGGACATCGCTCTTGTCAGAACCGACCAACCGGTCCAAGGACATGAGTTCCAACTCAGAACCAGCGAACCTCCGGTAGCCACCGACATTGCAGCACTGGGATTTCCGCTAGGCCGCCCGTTCACCTTCACCAAAGGAACAGTCAGCGTCCTCGATGCCGAGCAAGATACCGGAGAGGGAGTTCTCAGGAACCTCATCCAGACAGATACCGCAGTCAATTACGGCAACAGTGGAGGCCCGCTCATCACCCAGGATGGACAGGTAGCCGGCGTCGTCGTCACAGCCGAAATCAGGGGCAACTTCCGAGCCGAAGGCATCGCTTACGCGGTAACGGCGCCCCGTGTTGCCGCGGCTGTGAACGAGTGGAAATCACGGTCCACGCCTGTGGCCTTCAGGGACTGCGGAAACGCGCCGGCGCCAGATTCCGGGTTCTTCCCCTTCACCGTCTCGGCGGACCATGACCAGGCCCGCAGCATAGGTCAAAGCCTGCTCCTTCACGGTCAAGGCATCAATCAAGGCGCATACACCGCGGCGTTCAAACTCCTCGCCCCCGAGCTGCAGGCCACTTTCGGGGACGCTGCTACATGGAGCAAGGATCTTGGTTCCTCCTACTGGACAAAAGCAGAGCTCACTAAGGTCACCGGTGCCCCGTCAGCGGACGATTTGAGCGCCGATGTGAACCTTCAGACCATCCAAGACGCGGCCGATGCCTATCACGGGACGGACCAAACGTGCTCGAACTGGAGGATCCGGTACTCAATGCACTGGGACGGTACACGCTGGCTCATCGCCGGAACCTCCTTGCCGTTCGGCGATCCAACCGCTTGCTAGGACAAGTGGGCCCCTTTGGGAAAGAATCTCAAATCCAGTACATGGCCACGTTAGCGGCCACTTGGCCCGATGGGGCAATTGTGCGGGAGGCTGCTGCACAATTGCCGTGGGGTCACATCATGGTCCACTCGGACAAGAAGCTCAGGCCTATGATTTCGAATTCCTCGGCCTTTCCGAAGCACTGATTCCACCCAAGAGGACCTTCGGGGTGTGGACTTGCCCAGGCAAGCGCTGGCCCCAAAGATCCTCGATTCTTTAGGACCCTTCCCTCAACCGGGCCTCTCCCTCCGCGTAAGCATCCAACAGCTTCCGGGCATGGGTGCCGTCCGCACCTTCCTCGTCCAAGGCCGACTGCATGCCTTCGAGCTTCTGCTCACCGGCGGGGAAGGGCGGCAGCAGGGGAGTGTTGGGATCCGTCAGCACTTCCAGCACGGCCGGCCTGTCCGCTGCCAGGACTTCGTCCCACGCGGCGCCAAGCTGTGTGGGGTCGTCCACAGAGACACCCTTCAGGCCAAGCAACTCCGCATATGCGGCGAACGGGAAGTCCGGGAGCTCCTGGCTGTCGTTGAAGCGGGGTTCGGTTTCCGTTTCGCGCTGCTCCCACGAAACCTCGGCGAGATCCCGGTTGTTGAAGACGCACACCACAAAACGGGGATCCGCCCAGTCCCGCCAGCGGTGCGCCACGGTGATCAGCTCAGCAACGCCCAGCATCTGCATGCCGCCGTCACCCGCCAATGCCACCAGGGGCCGGTCCGGGTGGGCGAGCTTCGCAGCCAAGCCGTAGGGGATGGCGCAACCCATGCTGGCGAGGGTTCCGGAAAGGTGCGCCGGGACTCCCTGCGGGAGGGTCAGCTGGCGCGCGTACCAGTAAACGCAACTTCCGACGTCGACGCTTACTTGTGCGTTCTCCGGGAGCCGGCCGTTCAACTCGCGGACCACCAGCTCCGGGTTGACCGGGCTCGCGGCAATCCCGGCGCGTTCCGCCGACAACTTCCGCCAGGCGCGGACCTGGTCTTCGACGTCGGCACGCCACCGGGCGCGTTCGGCCTCCTTTTCGTGCCCCCTGGCAGCCAACCGGGAAGCGAGCTGTTGGAGTGTCTCGGCGGCGTCGCCTGCCAAGCCGACTTCGACGGGGTAGCGGTTGGCGATCTTCCGCCCGTCAATGTCGATCTGCACCGCTCTGGCCTGCCCGGGCTTGGGGTAGAACTCCGTCCAGGGATCGTTGGATCCGACGATCAGCAGGGAGTCGCAGTTTTCCAGGAGATGGCCGCTCGCCGTGGTCCCGAGGTGCCCCATGGTGCCCGTGGCAAAGGGGAGCGTTTCGTCCATATAGGGCTTGCCGAGAAGGCTGGTGGTAATGCCGGCATTCAGTTGTTCCGCCAGTTCCACCACCTCCTTCTGTGCCTTGCGGGCGCCCTGGCCCACCAGGAACGCCACCCGTTCGCCTTGTGCGAGGATCTCCGCTGCGGCATCAAGGTCCTCGTCCCGCGGCACTACCCGGGCCGGGCGCCAAACGGGGGCAGTGACCACAATGCCGTGCTCGGGTTCGAGCTCCGGGGCTTCGGCTGTTTGGAGGTCGTGGGGAACGATCACCACGCAGGGAGTCCGCGTTTCCAAGGCGGTGCGGAACGCCCTGTCGATCAGCATGGGGACTTGTTCGGGGGAGCTGGCCAGCTGGGCAAACTGAGCGGCGACATCCTTGAACAGGGTCAGGAGATCGATCTCCTGCATGTACGCAGAACCCAGGACCGTGCGGCTTTGCTGCCCGATGATCGCGACCACGGGCACGCCGTCCATCTTTGCGTCATAGAGGCCGTTCAGCAGGTGAACTGCGCCGGGGCCCTGGGTGGAAGTGACCACACCCACCCCGCCGGTGTATTTGCCGTGGCCCACCGCCATGAAGGCCGCAGCTTCCTCGTGCCGGGCCTGGACGAATTCCACCTCGCCCTCGGAGCGGCGGAGTGCTCCCATGAAGCCGTTGATGCCGTCCCCGCTGTAGCCGAACACCCTGTCCACGCCCCAGGCCTTGAGGCGTTCCACGATCAGATCCGAAACCGTTCGCTGAGTCATGAGGCTATGGTAAGCATACTTATTGATTTGGCGGGAGGGCCCCGGGTGCCACCCGCCCCGGGCGGCGTCACCCCTCCCGGGGCGCGTCCCCCGAGGACCCACGCACCTGCAAACGGGACGGCACCTGATGCAGGCGGGCCGGAAGATCGGGCGTCGTCAGCCGTTCGAGGATGAACTTTCCGGCCTCGACGCCCACCGCGAGGTTGCCGTTGTCCACGGAGGTCAGCGAAAGATGGCGGATCTTGGCGAGGTAGGTGTTGTCGTAGCCAACCAGTGAGAGGTCCCCGGGTACAGCCAACCCTTGGTCATCCGCGGCCGATAATGCGCCGATGCAGGCGATGTCGTTGTATGCGAAAATCGCGGTAGGGCGTCCCGGCCTCGAAAGCAGGCGGGTTGCGGCCGCGTAGGCCGACTCCTCGCTTACCCCGCCGGACACGACCACCGGTTCCAGTCCGGCGTCGAGCATTGAGCGCTCGAACGATTCCCGCCGCAGCCTGCCAACGATGCCAGGCCCTTGCAGGTGCGCGATTCTCCGGTGACCCAAGTGCAAAAGGTGCTCGGTGGCTTGCCGGGCGCCGGCGTCGTCGTCATTGACCACAATGTCCACCCCGGGAAGTTCAGGTTCGCGCGTTCCGGCAAGTACCACCGGAATGTTCCGCGAGGCATCTTCGATCGCAGCGGACTCGAGGGTCGTACCCACCACCACCAAGCCATCGATGCGCTGTTCCAGCAGCGTCTCCACGGAGCTCCGGCCCACGCGGTTATCCGTGTACGAGTCGGCCAGGACCGGAGAGACCCCGGCCGCGTGCAGCGATGCCGTGAGCCCTTCCAGCAACTCCACGAACCATGGATTCCGGATGTCGTTGAGCATCACGCCAACAGTCCCGCTGCGCGGCCCGGACAGGCGCTGGGCCAGGCGGTTGGGTCGGTAACCCAGTTGCTCCATGGCCTCCAGGACAGCACGACGGCGGCTCTCGCTCACGTTCGCGGATCCCTGCAGGACCAGCGACACCAGGGATTTGGAAACGCCGGCAGCACTCGCCACATCGCGGATGGTGGGTTTTGGTGCCGCCACGTTTGGCGTGTCAGTCACGGTGCTGCTTCCTCTCGGTCCGGCGGAATCGGCTCGACCTTCAAGCTTAGGGGTTGACGGGCCCCTGCTTATGACTCCATTATGGACCGGTCCAAGTAAATTCCAAAGAGTCAATGAGGATCTTCAATGAGTGCACCGAATTCGCGGCAGTTGGTCGCCGGGATGGTAGGCGGCGGGCCGGGGGCGGACATCGGCAAGACCCACCGCTACGCCATGCGGCTGGACGGCCACTACGACCTGCGGGCCGGGAGCTTCGGCCGTGACCGGAGCAATTCCCGGCAGGTCGCCGTCGAACTTGGCGTGGCCGCGGACCGCAACTACGCTGACGTCGCGGAGATGGCAGCCGCTGAGGCGGCCCGCGAAGACGGCGTGGATGTGGTGGTGATCGCTACGCCCAACGACAGCCACTTCCAGCTCGCCAAAGCCTTCCTGGACAAGGGCATCTCAGTGGTGTGCGAGAAGCCGTTGACCCAGGACTCCGCCACGGCTGCGGAGCTCGTCCGGGTCGCGGACCAAAACCATGCAATCCTCGCGGTCCCGCACTGCTACTCCGCCTACGCCATGGTCCGCCAGGCCGCGCGGATGGTCCGCAAGGGCGAGCTGGGCGCCATCCGGTTTGTCGACGTCGAACACGCCTCCGGCTGGGCGGCGACGCCGCTCGAAGAACTCGGCCACAAGCAGGCCGGCTGGCGCACCAACCCGGACATCGCCGGTTTCCCGAGCGTGGTGGGCGACCTGGGTACGCATGCCTTCCACCTCCTGCGCTACATCACGGGCCTCGAAGCCGAGCGCCTGTCCGGGCGGCTGCAAACGTTCGTGCCCAACCGTCGCGTCTTCGACAACGCCACCGTGGAACTCGAGCTGACCGGCAACGTCCCCGCACGGCTGTGGGCCAGCATGGCTGCCACCGGCCACAACCACGGCCTCCGCATCCGCGTTTACGGCGAAAAGGGCAGCCTCGAGTGGCTGCACGAGGATCCGCACCACCTCAAGGTGCAGGACCTCGCTGGTGCCACCACCATCCTCACTCACGGTCTCAGCACACTGCACGACGACGCGTCCCGGCTCACCCGGGTGGGCCTCGGCCATCCGGAAGGCTTCCTTGAGGCCTTCGCCAACTTCTACTCAGACCTCGCCGAGTCCCTGCGCGCCCGCCGTGACTCCACGCCACTCCCGGAGCGTGATCTCTCCTTCCCGACCGGCATTGACGGCCTGGTCGGTGTCCAGTTCGTTGAGGCCGTCGCCGCCTCCCACAACGACGATTCCGCGTGGAAAGTCCCCGCGTTCGCCCTCGAGAAAGCAGTTGCCTGACATGCCCCGTTTCGCCCTTCTGGGAGCCGGCTTCATCGGTTCGGTCCATGCCGCCAACCTGGCCGCCCACCCCGGCATCGATTTCCGCCTGGTGTACGACGTTGACCAGCAGCGGGCGGAGGCACTCGCCGTCGCGCACGGAGCCGTAGCCGCGACCTCGCTTGAGGAAGTTTTCGACCCATCCCGGATCGATGCTGTCTTTATCGCCTCCTCCACCGATACGCACGCTGAACACCTGCGCCGGGCTGCCGCCGTCGGAATTGCCGCTTTGTGTGAGAAGCCCATCGACCTGGACCTTGACCGCGCCCGGGAAACCGCGGCGTTCGCGCAGCAGAGCGGCGTGGCCGTGATGGTGGACTTCAACCGCCGCTTCGATCGCGACTATGCCGAACTCAAGCGCGTGGTGGACTCGGGGGAGATCGGCAAGGTGGAGCTCATCCAGCTCACCTCCCGCGGACCGTCCATGCCGCCGCTGTCCTACGTGGCCGTCTCCGGCGGCCAGATGCGCGACCAGACCGTCCACTTCTTCGACCTCGCGCGGTGGCTTTCAGGCTTGGATCCGGTGGAAGTCTTCGCAACGGGTTCGGCTCTGGCTGAGCCGGGAATCGCGCAGTACGACGACGTCGATACCTCCGCGGTCACGTTGCGGCTCCCCGGAGGGGCCTTGGTCCAGATCGATTCCGTGCGCCGCACCGGGTACGGGTACGACGAGCGGATCGAGATCATGGGCTCCGAGGGAATGGTGGAAGCCCGCCGGCACCGCAACGGCGCAGTCTCCCGGTACTCCGGTGCGTCCGTGGTGGACGATGGCCTCCACCCCGGCTGGTTCGAACGCGTCCAACCGACGTATGCCGCAGCGTTGGCGGCGTTCGTGTCCTCCCTCGAAGGCGGTGCCGCCCCGATCCCGACCCTGGACGACGGACTGAAAGCCCAAGCCATCGCCGAGGCCGCCACGCTCTCCCTGCGCTCCGGCCGCATGGAACCCATCAAGTACTAACCCAACTAGGTCGCATTTGTGCGCGTTTTGACGGCTTGTCATGTCTCATGACCTTGTAGACACTTCATGTCTCATGACTTCGTGGACGGTTGTTGTCTCACGACTGTGTGGACACTTCGTCTTGGGACTTTGTTTGTCGGCCTCTGCGGGGCGGGTACTTTGTTCGTTTCTTGCGGGTGCCTTGTGGGTCTGCGACGACTCCTGAGGGTTTTCCGTTGCCGACGTAGGTGGTTCCGTGCGGAGGTCTGGGGTGAGTGATGATCTCGGTGCCTTGTGCTCCGAAGAACATGATGGTGGTGTCGTCGTAGATGATGTGCACGGTGGTGCCGGTGTGTTCTTTGCCCATTTTGAAGTGGGTTCCTAGGATCGTCACGGACCCGTTCCGGTTCACTGTTCGGTGCGCGCTTTGCCTGTCCGTTGCGGGCGTGACTTGCTCAGGAACGGTTGGCGGGGGCGTTTTCGGGGTGGCGTTCCAGGCCTCATAGGGCGTCGTTCCCGCGGGTAGGCCTTGATGTTCGCGTTCGTTGTTGTAGTAGAGATCGAAAGCGTCGACCTGCAGTTGCAGGGCAGCCATTGAAGGGGCCGGGAGTTGCCTGTGCAGGTATCGGTGCAGGGTTTGGTGGAAGCGTTCGTTCTTGCCTTGGGTGGTGGGTTTGTAGGGTTTGCCCGTTATCGGTTCGATGCCTTTGGCTTTGAGGAACTCCACGAGGGCCCCGGTGCGGCCGCGGCGGGTGGGATTCAGTGCCGAGCCGTTGTCGGAAAGGAACTTCTGCGGTGCTCCGTGGCGTTCGATGGCCTGGGTAACGACGGCGATTGCGGCGGCGCTGGTTTCGCCGGGTGCGACCAGGGAAGCCAGCGCCAAACGCGAATGATCATCGATGAGTTGGAAGATGGCTACCTTCTTGCCGCTGGCGAGCTGCCATTCGGTCGAGTCGATTTGCCAGCACGCGTTGGGTTGCGGATAGACGAACCTTTTGTAGGCGCTTCGAGGCTTCTTCCGCGGTTCGGGCATCACGACACCGGCCCGGGAAAAGATCCTGGCCACGGTGGCACGCGAGGGCGGTGTGAAGCCTTGTCGTGAGAGCTTCGCGATGACAGAAAGCGGACCGTGGTCCTGCCCGCTCTCCTGCAGTTCCGCCCGGGTACCGAGCAGCAACTCGATCATCGCCTGTGGGGTCAGGGCCGGCATGGTTCTTGGAATCGTGGGCTTTTTCTCCAATGCCTTCACCGGCCCCACCTCGGCAGCCGCCGCCCGGACCCGGTAGAACCAGGCCCGGGAGACATTGTGCTTCCTGCAGAACGCAGTAACCGCGCCTCTGGGCGAATCCTCGGACCACGTTGCCACAGCATGCCGGATCTTGATGTCCGGTTGGGGTTTGCTCATGCATAGCAGCAAACCCGCAAGCTAAGTGTCCACGATGTCCTGAGACAGAGTGTCCACGATGTCCTGAGACAGAGTGTCTACGAAGTCATGAGACAGAACTGTCTATTAAGTCATGAGACTCCACACGCGTTTTGACGGCTCAGAACGCGCACAAATGCGACCCAGTTGGGAGGGGTGGGGGCAGGGTTAGGCGAACGCGGCGCGGAAGGCCGACAGTGCTGCGTCGCCTGCCTCGACTCCCTGGCCGCCGATCGCACCCGCCTCCATGCCGATCACTCCCGCATACCCGGCGTCCCGTAGTGCCTTGGCGATGGCCGGGTAGTTGATTTCTCCTGTCCCGGGCTCGAATCGACCGGGAACGTCCGCCACCTGGATCTCCCCGATGTCCGGCCCGGCCGCACGGACCAGTTCGATCAGGTTCCCTTCGCCGATCTGTGCGTGGTAGAGGTCCAGCATCATCTTCACGTTCGGATGGTCCACTGCCCGCACCAACGCAAGGGTGTCCTTTGCCCGCGCCAACGGGATACCCGGGTGGTCAAGGGTGGTGTTGAGGTTCTCCAAGGCGAACGTGATGCCATGCTGTTCGCCCAAGGCGCCGAGCTTCTCCAACGTGCGGAGCCCGGTCAGCCACATTTCTCCCGTGGACCGGTGGGTGGGCCGGACGGCACGTCCACCTTCGCCCAGTTCCGCCGGGTGGACGACCATTCGTTCCACCCCCAGCTCCAATGCGGTGGGGATCAGCTTCTCTGCCGAGGCCAGCACTTCATGGGCATTTAAAGGATCGACGACGCTGCCGCCGAAGTAGCCACTCATCGACGAGAACCGGGCTCCCGTCGCGGCGAGGGCGGGGATGTCCTGTCCCCGGGTGTCCCACAGTTCCACGTCGAAGCCGTGGTCGTGGATCCTGCGCACCCGGTCGATCAGGGGCAGCTCGCCGTAGACCATCTCTGCGCAGACTGCCAGGCGGAAGCTCATGCTCCCTGCAATTCCACGAAGGCCTGCAATTCCACGGCACCTTCGGCGGCCCGCAACTCTGCAATGTCGGAGATCTCCACAGGCAGGCCGGTTTCCGCGGACTTGAACGCAGCAAGCGCTACAGCCAACGCGTTCCGTGCGTCCACACCACCCGGCGCTGCGACGGCGGCAGGCGCGGTGGCCGCCGTCGTACCTTCCGGTGCATAGCCCCGCCGGACGGCGACGTCGTGCACAAAGTGCGCAAGTTCGGCCGTGTATGCGTCATGGAACAGAGTGATGTTCAGCCGCGTGGTGTCCGAGGCGATGCCGGCGGCCGTAAAGCTGGTGGCGTTCGTGGCCTGCGGCGAACCCGCCGTGACCATGCCGGCGGAGCCGAAGACTTCGCCGCGGACGTCGTAGCCGTAGAGGGCGTTGAAATTGGCTTCCCCCACTGCGATTGCGCCGTTGCTGTATGTGACGGTCACGACGGCGGTATCCAGCAGGCCGCCCGGCTTCGCCTCGGGTGCCACCAAGGCATCCGCAACGGCATGAACCTTCACGGGCACGGCGCCCGGGTTGAGCCAGTTGAGGGTGTCGAAGTCGTGAATGAGGGTTTCCAGGAAGATGGTTCCCGGCGCGATGCGTTCAGGGTTGCTGATGCCGGCCTCTGTCCCGGGGTCGCGCGTCAGCGAGCGAAGCAATTGCGGGGTCCCCACTGTGCCGCTGTCGATCAGTTTGCGGGCGGCCGCAAAGTCGCTGGAGTAGCGCCGGTTGAAGCCGAAGCGGAGTACGACGCCGGCACTCGCCGCTGCGTCGATGGCGGCGTCGAGTTCATCCAGGGTGGCGCCGCCGGGCTTCTCGCAGAAGACGTCCTTGCCGGCGCGCGCAGCGGCCGTGATGAGGTCGGAGTGGAAGCGCATGGGTGCGGCTATGAGGACCGCATCAACGTCCGGATCCGCGAGGACATCCTGGACGTCGGTGCTGATCTTCCGCACTCCCAGCCTCGAAGCGAGTTCCTGGACTGCGGGAAGCACTGGATCGGTAATTGCTTCAAGGTGTGCTGTTGGAATGCGCGTGGCAATGGACTCAGCGTGGAATTTGCCGATCCAACCAGCGCCGATCAAGGCAACGCGTACGGGCTGGTCTGCGGCGACGGGGTGGTGGAGGTAGCTCAACGGGACTCCTGTGGGATGGCTTCTAGATCGTTCTAGTCCATCTATGGTGGCACTCGCTGATCGTTCTGTCTAGATCGTTCTAGTAGTTTTCTTGGTCCACCGCGATGCGCGCCTCAAAGGCATCCGCAGTAGGTAGCGGCCGGGCCTTGGTGGTTAGAGGTAATCCCCGGCGTGCTTGTTCGCCAGTTCCATAAGCGTGGATTGGAACGCCACTTCTGCCGGGGCGTAAACCTTGTCTTGCCGTTGTGCCAGCAGGACCCGGCGCAAAGGCGCGTCATCCCCCAAGGAGATGACCTTGACGTCGGGATGTTGCAGGGCCACAGCGGTCCGGGGGACCATCGCCACGCCCATGCCGACGCTGACCATCGCCTGCGCCTCCTGGTAGTCGTTGGCGAGGAATCCAATGGATGGCTCAAAGCCGGCGTCGTGCGCCGAGCGTTTGAGCACTTCCACGACGGGGTGGGCCTCGGCGCGGACAATCCAGGATTCCTTGCTTAACTCCTCCATGCGGACTTCATCCCGGTCGGCCAAGGGGTGACTGCGGGAGACGAGAAGGACCGTACTCTCCTGGAAGACTTCGGTGACGCGGATCGCGTCGTCTTGGAAGCGGTTCCAAGGGTAGTCCCACAGCAGGCACAATCCCGTGACGCCTGACTGAAGGTCGGAGACGAGCTCGTCGAAGCGCGCGCTCCGGACTGATAGCCCGATTGCCGGGTAGCGCTTCTTGAAAACCCGGATCACCAGGGGAAGGAAGGAACCGGCCAAGGTGGGAAAGGTCCCAACCGCCAGTGACCCGCGCTTGAGTCCGGCTATCTGGGCAAGATCGGCCTGGGCGGCCAGCATCTGTTCCACGATCTTCCGGGCGTGACCGGCCAGGACCTGCCCCGCCTCCGTGGGGACGACGCCCCGGGAGCGGCGGTTGAGCAATGGCTGTCCGACTTCCTGCTCGAGCTTCCGGAGTTGCTGCGAGACCGCCGAGGGCGTGTACATCATCAATTCCGCCGCTGACGTGATGGAGCCCTGCTCAACCACTTCCACCAAGAGGGCCAGGCGCCGGATATCAAAAAGACTTTGGGAATCATCGTTAAGCAATGCTTTACCCCTCCTCAGGATTGGTTCATTCTATGCATTCACGGGGTTGATTCCGGCACTTAGGCACCGTTTCTGAGCGATGGCGGGGTTCGCTGCCGGGGTTTTGAGCTTTCCTGACAGTGAATGAAGTGTTGCTACATCCCCATCAAGATATCCAACATTGTCTTCATTTGTGATCTGACTCATTCTCGAAATATCCCCTCAACACCTGGGGCGTCGAGAAGCAAGGAATAGACCATGAAGATCCAAGCAGAATGGATGCGCGGCGGCACCAGTAAGTGCTGGGTGTTTGAATCAGCACAGCTGGAGAAGACCCAAGCAAGCCCGGATGTCTTGCTTCCGCGCCTCTTCGGCAGTCCGGACCATCGCCAGATTGATGGCGTGGGCGGAGCTACCTCTACAACCAGCAAGGCGATGATCCTGCACAGGCCGCAGGCCGGCGATGTAGATGTCGAGTTCACTTTCGCCCAGGTAGGCATCGAGGAAGCGGCCGTGGACTGGGGCAGCAACTGCGGCAACTGCTCGGCCGTGGTTGGCCTGTACGCGATCGAGAAGGGCTGGGTGGTTCCGCGCGGTGACGTCACCCGGATCGTCACCCGCAATACGAACACCGGGCAAATCATCATCCAACGGATAGCCACCCCGGATGCCGGCCTTCCTGCCGAGCCCCTGGCGGAAATGCCCGGAGTGCCGTTCCCCGGACACCAAGTGGGGCTTGGGTTCCTGGATCCCGCAGGCAAGACCACTGGCCGCCTCCTCCCGTCCGGCGCGGCGACTGATGCCCTGACGGTGGGCGGCACCACCTGGAACGTCTCGATGGTGGATGCCGGCGCTCCGGTGGTCATCATCAGGGCCGAAGACCTTGGCCTGGATCCGGAAGCGTACGAATCCTGGTTCGGCGGCGTCGAACTTCTGCTGCAAACCCTGGAACGTATCCGCCGCCAAGCAGCCGTGCGCATGGGCCTTGCCGCAACGGCCGGCGAGGCGGCCAGGGCCATTCCCAAGGTCGCCATCGTTGCTCCGCCGCCGTCCACCGATCAAGGGAGCGACGTCGGCATCATGATGCTGTCCATGGGTAAGCCCCACCCCGCGCTGGCGATCACGGGAAGCATCGCGCTCACGCTCGCAGCCAGAACGCCGGGCACGGTAATGCACCGGTTCCTGGGTGGCTTCGCATCGCCGACGCTCCGGCTGCGCACTCCGGCGGGCGTCATCGAAACATGGAGCGAGGAACGGGACGGTTCCCTGCTCGTCGGCGTGGACCGGACGGCCCGCACCATTGCCTCCACCACCATCCATCTCCCCGAAACCCTCGATATCAAGGCACCCAAGGCAGGGGCTTCCCTTGCCGGCGCTACTCGATGACGAGGCCGCTGCTCAATGAAGAGAGAGCCATCATGACCACAAAGATTGCAGAAAAGACCACCCCAACCACCGCGTCGCAGGACCAAACTGCGCCACCCAAGCGTCGCCGTCGTATTCTTCTGGTGACGGCAGCCGTCATCGCCATTCTGGGCATGGCCGCCCTCCTGTTCGGGGGTGTCCCGGGCACCCCTTCGGCCGCCTCGGATACGGAGCCGACCATGACCATCACCCAGATCATTCCCTTGGTCATCCTCGTCGTGATGTTCGTCGTAGCCACCAAGTGGCCGCTCAACATCGGCGTCATGGGCCTGGTTGCCTCGTTCGGCGTGGGCTACTTCGTCCTTGGCATGACGGACAAGCAGATCCTGGAGGAATTTCCCGCCAGCATCGTCCTGACCATCATCGGTGTGACCTACTTCTTCAGCATGGCGCAACGCAACGGGTCCATCGACATCATTGTGCAGAGCTGTGTCCGCCTTGTCCGCGGCAAGACCATGATGCTTCCGTGGGTGTTCTTCCTGATGGCCGCTGCCCTGACGGCGCTGGGAACCTTCTCTCCTGCAGCGGTGGCACTCCTGGCGCCTGCTGCCCTCGGCCTCGCTTACGAGTCCCGCCTCCACCCCGTCCTGATGGGGGCCTTCGTCATCAATGGTGCCCACGCCGGCGGTTTCTCGCCGCTATCCGTGGCCGGCGTGCTGGTCCACGACATCGCCAACAAGAACGGTTTCCCCATCGACCAGGGTGCGCTCTTCCTGGCCAGCTTCGCCCTTAACTTCATCCTGTCCGCGCTGACGATCGTGCTGTTTGCGCTCCTCGGCAAGCTCCGGGACAAGCATTCCAACGAATACACCGCCCTGGACACTCCGCGCATCGGACGGCCCACGGGGCAGCAGTTCTTCACGCTGGCCCTGATCGTCGCCATCCTCGTTTGCACCTTGGGCTTCCACATGCCGATCGGGTTCGTGGCCCTGTCCGCAGGCCTGCTGCTGGCGTTCGTCAACATCAAGGAACACCAGACCTTCATCGGTGGCGTCTCGTGGTCCACCGTCCTGCTGGTCGCCGGCATGATCACCTACGTCTCCTTGCTCCAGCACGTCGGCGTGATCGATACGCTGGCCGAGATGGCCCTGGCTCTTGGAGCGCCCCTGCTGATTGCCCTGGTTCTTTGCTACGTCATTGGCGTCGGCTCGGCGTTCGCATCGTCCACCGCCCTGTTGACCGCATTTATCCCCATGGCGGGCCCGCTGCTGGCTACCAGTTCCCTCAGTGCGTCGGGTACGGTGGCGGCCCTTGCCATCGCTGCAACCGTTGTGGATGTATCGCCCTTCTCCACTGACGGAGCCCTGGTGGTGGCGAACGCCCGGGAAGCAGACCGCCAGCGCGTCTACCGCCAGCTGATGATGTACGCCGGCGGAGTTGTCCTCGCCGCTCCGGCCCTCGCTTGGGCGCTGCTGGTTCCCACGGGAATCATGTAGCAGCCACAGCCCGCCGGACCTCCGTCCGGCAGGTGCCAAGGGGACCTGCGTTCCCACGCAACAGGAAACCCGACGGTCGGGTGCAGGTCCATCATCGGCACAATACGAAGGCAAGGCGACCCCTGGCCGTCTTGCCTTCGTTTTGCCCTGAGACCGGCCCGGCGCTCCCTCCCTCTGGTCCCGGCCAGGAACACAGAATCCTGCCCCTCAAGTGCCGTCCGGAGGCAGCGCCAAAATATTGCTCAGAACCCAGCGTCACGATCCCGCGAAGGTGCACACATAACCAGTGCCCTAGTCGTTGAACCGCGTGCTGCGCCGTCGCCCTTTTCGGCCCATGCCGCGTGATCAACGCTGAGTTAGCAGTGAGGGATGTGGCGGGTTCTGGGGCCCGCCCGGGGCGCCGTCACTGCGTATAACCGGGCTAGTGCGGTCGGTCGTCTGAGTCGCGGCCGGCCGCACGTCTATCCTTGAACGCAGACCTGCGGGTTGAGTCTTAGATCGTTCTATAGACTGGCTCTCCGAGCAGAGGAGGGCCATGACCGGCAAGCGGCCAACGTTGATGGACGTCGCGGAAGCGGCGGGTGTCTCCCGCGCCCTCGTATCCATCGTCATGCGGGACGCCCCCGGTGCATCCGAAGCCACGCGGCGCAAAGTCCAGGAAGCAGCCCGGCTGCTGGGCTACCGCCCGGATAGCCGCGCCCGCCTCCTGCGGAGCAGCCGTACCAGGCTCCTGGGGGTGACGTTTTCAACCTCGCACGCCTTCCACGCCGAAATCGTGGACGCGGCGTACGCGGCGGCTGGTCAGCGTGGCTACGAGCTTGCCCTGAGTGCCGTTACCCGGGACCGGACGGAAACCCACGCTGTTGAGGCGCTTGTGGACTTGGGCTGCGAAGCCTTGATCATGATCTCGCCCACCCTGGATGAACAGGAACTTGCCGGGTTTGCCGCGCGGCTTCCCGTGGTCAGCCTCCTCCGTGACGACGTAGGGGAGTCCCTCGACTCAGTCAGCAGTGACGACCGCGAGGGAATCCGCATCGCCCTGGGGCACCTCACCTCGCTGGGCCACACGCGAATCGCCCACGTCGACGGCGGCAGCATGGTGAGCGGTCCGCAGCGCCGGGAGGCCTACCTTGCCGAAATGGCCGGGCTGGGCCTGGAACCAAGGGTGATTCCGGGCGGTCCCACCGAAGAGGACGGAATGCGGGCCGGACGCGAACTGCAGGACAATCTGCCCACCGCCGTGGTCGCGTTCAATGACCGCTGCGCACTGGGGATCCTGGAAAGCCTCCGCGCATCCGGACTCCGCGTTCCGCAGGATGTTTCCGTGCTGGGCTATGACGACAGCCAGTTCGCCCGTTTGAGCTACATCCGGTTGTCCTCGATCAGCCAGGACGCGCCGCTCCTGGCGAGTGCCGCCGTCGACCGTGCCATCCAGCGCTTGGAAAGTACGACGCCGGCCGCCCACCTTGTCCGGATCCCTCACCTGGTGGTTCGTGGCACCACCGGGCCGGTGCCAAGCGGCGGGACCCGCTAGCGCCGTTGCCCCTGGTTGCGGGGCAGGTGGGCTAAGCCTCCGACGGCGGTGTCTCGCCGTCGTCTCCTGCCTCGCCGCCTTCAGCGGGGTCCTGGGTGTGTGCGCCTTCGTCCTCGGGCTTCCAGCCTTCGGGCTGTCCTTCGGCCGGTGCGTCGGTGTGGTGGCGGGGCTGCTGTTCTTCGGGCGTATCGGTCGGGTTCACGGGGGTGCTCCTTCGATCGGACCAAATCAGGCTCAAAAAATTTATAAGTGTCCTTAGTATACGCCCGGGGTGGTGGGTGGCTTAGGCTGTGAAGATGCCAAAGCGATCCAATCCGGCGGTGCGAATCGCCCAGAAAACTGCCCACAATGCGGTGTTCGACGCCGAAGGCAACACCAAGCCCGGCGTGCACAACGTGCTGCTGAAAGCCGTCGAAGTGCAACGGCCCCTGGTCCTGGCCAACCTGCGGCGGATGCAGCGCCGGCACCCGAACGCCACGCCGGCGCAGCTTGCCGCGAAACTGGAGCGCGACTACCTGACCGCCGTCTCCGGTGGGGGAGCAGGCGTAGGTGCCATCGCCGTCGTACCGGGCCTGGGAACCGCGGCGTCGCTGGGTCTTTCGGCGCTCGCGACCGTTGGATTCCTGGAAACCACGGCGCTGTACGCGTCCTCGCTGGCTGAGCTGCACGGTATCCGGCTGACCGATCCGGAACGCGCCCGGACCATGGTCATGGCCATCATGCTTGGCGAAGAAGGTACGTCGCTGCTGGGTGCGTTGAGCGGCCAGTCCCTCGGCCGGAGCAAGGGTGTGACCAATGCCTGGGGCACCACGCTGACCAAGAAGATCCCCGGCAGCGGTTTCGGCGTGATCCGGGACGCCATCCAGCGAGCGTTCCTCAAGAACCTCATCAAGCGGCAAGGCACGGCCTTCCTGGGCAGGGCCCTTCCGTTCGGCGTCGGCGCGGTGGTGGGCGGTGCCGGCAACCTCATGATGGGACGGGCAGTAGTCGCAACGGCCAAGGAAGCTTTCGGTGCCTTGCCGGACACTATCCCCGGAGAACTGCTGGCCAATCCCAAGGCGCGCGTCCTGGAGGACGTTCCTGTCATGGAAGGAGGCGCTCGTGGACCTCAACGCTGACGTTGGACAGTCATTCGGCTCGTGGTCGATGGGCGATGATGCTTCCATGCTCCGGCTCGTCAGCAGCGCCAATGTGGCCTGCGGCTTCCACGCCGGAGATCCACTCACCATGCTGGACAGTTGCCGCGCGGCCTTCGACCTTGATGTCCGGGTCGGAGCGCATGTCGGCTACCCGGACCTGGCCGGGTTCGGCAGTCGTGCGCTGGACATGAGCTTCGACGAACTGTTCGGCGACGTGCTCTACCAGTTGGGTGCCCTGGACGGAGTGGCCCATGCCGTGGGCGCTTCCGTTGACTATGTCAGGCCGCACGGCGCCCTCTATGACCGGCTGGTCCGGGACACAGAGCAAGCCGAGGCCGTGGTTGCCGCCGTTCATGCCTACGACCCCGGATTGCCGGCCCTGGGGCTGCCGGGCTCGGCGTGGCTGACCCTGGCGGAAGAAGCCGGACACCCCGTGTTCCGCGAAGCGTTCGTTGACCGCGCCTACAACCCGGACGGAACTTTGGTGCCCCGTTCGCAGGAGGGCGCAGTCCTGCAAGACTCCGACGATGCAGTGGCGCAGGCCGTCCGGCTGGCCACCCGCGGGGAAGTCGTCGCCCACGACGGCACTGTTGTGGCGGTCGAGGCTGATTCGCTGTGGATTCACGGCGATACGCCCGAAGCCTTGGCGATGGCCGGGGCAGTCCGCAAAGGCTTGGAACGGGCAGGTGTGGAGATCCAAGCGTTCGCCTAAACTGTGGTTCCCGGTTCAAAGGAGGCCCGAGTGAGCGCGATTGTGATGGACGCCGGTACGCAGGGTTTGGTGGTGTCTCCGGACCGGGCGCTGGACCGGGCCTCGTTGCAGCTGGCCAACGCGTTGCTGGGCAATGCCGCCGAGGCGCCGGGACTTGAAATCCTTGTGGGGGGCCTGCGCCTGCGGTTCGTTACCGGCTCGGCCATCGCAGTTTCGGGTGCTGAGGGCATGGTCAGGCTCAACGGCTCGGAACTGCCCCAAAACAAGGCACTCAGGGTGGCTCCTGGCGCGGTGGTGGAGTTCGGCAGGGTCCGCTTCGGAATCCGATACTACCTCGCGATCCAAGGCGGCATCGTGCCGCAGCCCGACGTGCTCCGTACCGGGCGGACGTTGGCTTTCGGCCGGCCGCACGGCCAAGGTTTTCCCGCCGTGGGACTGCCCGCGCGGCGGGCCCTGGACTCTGAACGCCCCGTAGTTGCCAGGGTTGCCCCCGGCCCGGATGCGCAGGATTACGACGCCGGAACCTGGCTTCGTCTGACAAAGGAACCGTGGATACTCTCGCCGGAGTCGGACCGGGTTGGGGCACGGCTGGCCGGCCGGCCACTTTCCAGCGCCACGCCCGGCGACCATCAACCCGGCCCGCCCCGCTCCCGACAGTTGGTGACAGGCTCGGTCCTCCTGCCGCCGTCGGGCTTTCCCGTGATCGCCCTCGCCGACCACCCGGCCACGAGCGCATCCCCGGTCATAGCCACGGTGCGTGACGAGGACCTCGACGCCCTCGGCCAGGCGCGGCCGGGGCAGATGGTGCACCTGCTGGGCTGAGAAAGCGGCGCCCGGATTTTCTCACCGGGGGCCGATTCTGAGAAAATTGCTGGCCGAACCGCAGGCGCTAACCGAACAACAGGTGCGCCACCGTGAAGATCAGCAAGCCGGCCAAAGCTCCCACCACGGTGCCGTTGATCCGGATGTACTGAAGGTCCTTGCCTACCTGGAGCTCGATCTTCTGCGAGGTTTCCTCGGCATCCCAACGGGCCACGGTGTCCGAGATGACCCCGGCGATGTCCGAGCGGTACGTGTTCACCAGGTATCCGGCGGCGTCACCGATCCACGCGTTCACTTTGCCCGCCAGTTCGTCGTCATTGACCAGCCGCGAACCGAAGTCGCGGACGGCGCCCTTGAAGCGCTGGCTGAGTTCACTGTCCGGATCGTCGACGGCGGTGAGCAAGGCGGTCTTCACCGTTCCCCAGGTGCGGGAGGCAAGTTCGCGGACCTCGGGGTCGCCGAGGATCTGTGCCTTGATGGCCTCGGCACGTTCGATCATGGCGGGATCATGCTGCAGGTCCTGCGCCAGGTCGGTGAGGTAGGAGTCGATGGACTGGCGGACCTGGTGGTTGGGGTCGTTCTGCACGGCGCGGACGAACTTCAAGAGCTCCACATAGACCTTGTCTCCCACCATCCCATCCACGAACGTGGGCACCCAGACCGGAGAGCGGTCCGAGACCAACCGGTTCACTGTGTTGTGGTTGGCGTCCACCCAGTCGGCGGCACGATCCACCAGGAGGTCCACCAGTTTGTGGTGGTGTCCGTCCGCGAAGATCCTTTCAGCCATCCGGCCGACGGGTGGTCCCCACGGCGGCGTCAGCAGGTGCTTGCGTACCAGTCCCTCGATGACGGCCTGGACGTCGTCGTCGTTGAGGACGGTGAAGGCGCCACGGATCACGGCGCCGCCTTCCTTGGCCACGCGCTCCGCGCCGCCCGGGGCGGAAAGCCATGTTCCGGCCTTGCGGGCGATGTCGATGCTCACCAACTTGTCCTGCACAACCTCCTGGGAGAGGAAGTTGCTCTCCACGAAGTCGCTGAGGGATTCGCCGATCTGGTCCTTGCGGCGGGGAATGATGGCCGTGTGCGGAATCTTCAGCCCCATCGGATACCTGAACAGGGCCGTCACCGCGAACCAGTCAGCCAGTGCTCCCACCATGCCGCCCTCGGCCGCTGCGCGCACATACTCAAGCCACGGGTACTGCTTCTGCAGGGCAAAAGCGAACAGGAAGATCACGGCCATGACGATCAGCAGGGACAGCGCCAGCCGCTTCATCCGGCGCAGCGCGGCAGCCTTTTCCAGGTCGCCGGCGGAAAGCCCGACGACGGCGGAGCGCGCCTTGCTTCGCCGGGCACCTTGCGCTTGGGTTGGCTGTGGCTGGTTGGTGACGTCTTCGGCGGGGATTTGTTCAGAGTTCACCTGCATTAGCCCAGACTAGCCCGGTGCGTGCAGCTCTGTAGGTTACGGTGTCTGCATGAGCAGCGAATCCTTCGCCCCTGCGCGTCCCAAGGTCTATGCACATCGAGGGGCCAGCGCTACTTACGCCGAGCACACCAGGGCTGCGTATTTGAAAGCGATCGCGGACGGCGCCGACGGGGTTGAGTGCGATGTCCACCTCACCCGCGACCAGCATGTGGTGCTTCTCCATGACGCCACCCTCGACCGCACCTCCACAGGAACCGGACCCGTCTCGGAGCGGACGCTGGAAGAGCTCCGGTCCCTTGACTTCTCCTCTTGGAAAGGCGCAAGGATCCCGGATGCTTACGGTGGAATAGCCGAGCAATTCCTGACGTTGCCCGAACTGCTGGACATCCTCAGGGAAGCGGGACGCGAAATCGGCCTGGCCATTGAACTGAAACACCCCAGTCCCTACCAACTCAAACTTGAGGACCGCGTACTGGAACTTCTCGCCGGGGAAGGCTGGACAGCGGACGATTCCCGGCTGGGCAACATCCACATCTCCTTCATGAGCTTTGATACGGACTCCATACAGCGCTTGTTGGAAACGGTCCCGCCGGAGCATGTGTGCCAACTGGTGGACAACTTTACGGTTCAAGAGATCCGTGAAGGGCTGGGATTGGGCCCGATCACCGCAGGAGCCGTGGCCAATGTCATGCGTGCCACCCAAGAGGAAGCTGAACGCGTCCTGAATGAGGGCGAGGTGGGCATAGCCGGTCCGGGAATAGACTACGTTCGCGAACATGCGCTCAACGTCCAGCGTTGGTTGGAAGCCGGTCGCATCTTCCGGGTGTGGACCGTGGATTCGGAAAACGACGTAGCCCTGTGCCAAGGGCTCGGCATCCACGAGATCACCACCAACAACCCGGCCCGGGTCCTTGCCCAGCTCAGCGTCCCCAGCACGTAGCCGCGGCAGAGAAATTTTTGGCGGGCGTGCCAAGCGTTGTGATTGAGTGGTCTCATGTCGCATCGAAGGTTACCCAAGGCAATACATACGCTCTCGGCCATGGGTATGAGCGGTCTCCTGCTGGCCAGTGCCATGAAGCACTTCCGGGACCCTGCCTTCTATGCTCCCGTGGTTCCCGACTACCTTTGCCGCGAGGATGAGCCCGCAGCGGGACCACGTGGGCCCTTGGCTGTTATGTCCCGCGAGGAATGGATCGCTTCCTCCGGCCTGCTCGAAGCAGCAGCCGCCGTCGGACTCATGATCCCTGCCACCCGCAAAGTGGCCGCCGACGCCACCACAGCCATGTTGCTCGCATTCCTTGCAGGGCATATTGACGCGCTGCGCCGGGCCTACGGTCCGCGCGGAACGCAGAAGCAGCGACGGGTGCATACTCTGCGTCTGCCACTGCAAGTTCCGCTGATCGTGTGGTCCTGGAGCCTGCGGAAGTGAAGCTGAAGGACTCACCCGCCTTCAAGATCGCGGTCTCGCTGAGTATTGCCACGGGGCTGTACGGCATATCCTTCGGGGCTTTGTCCGTGGCTTCGGGGTTTGATTTCTGGCAAACCATGGCACTGAGTCTGTTGCTGTTCAGTGGCGGTTCGCAGTTTGCCTTCATTGGCGTGGTGGCCGGCGGCGGCTCGGGAGTCGCAGCGATGACAGCGAGTGCGCTGCTCGGCCTGCGTAACGGAATCTATGGCATGCAAATGAATGCGATGCTGCGCCCGGGCGGGTGGAAACGTTACGCCGCGGCCCATCTCACCATTGATGAATCGACCGCGACGGCGTCTGGACAGTCGGATGCGGATGAACAACGCCGCGGGTTCTGGACTGCCGGAATCGGAATAATCATTCTTTGGAATATCTTCACGGCCATAGGAGCCTTGGCCGGTGACGCCATGGGGGACCCCAAGCAGTGGGGCCTTGATGGTGCCGCGGTGGCTGCTTTCCTTGCCCTGCTGTGGCCGCGGCTGAAAGGCCGGGAACCGTGGGCCATCGCCGCCGCCTGCGCCCTGGCTACCATCCTGGCCGTTCCCTTCGTTCCTTCGGGTGTGCCCATCCTCGTAGCAGCGGTGGTGGCGGGCGTTATCGGCTGGTTCAGCCATGCCCGGCTCGATGAAGGGTTGGAGCCGGACATCGACCCGTACGCCGCGGACCACGGACACCGCGTTGGTGAGCATGGCGCCCACTATGAAGGAGGTACAAAATGAACCTCTGGGTGTGGATACTCATCGCCTGCGGACTGGCGTACCTGACCAAGCTGGTGGGCTACTTCGTTCCCGCCAAGCTGTTGCAAAGCCCGCGAATCATGCACATCGCCGGCACTATGACCATCGGCCTGCTGGCATCCCTCACCGTGGTCAATGCGGTGGCTTCCGGGCAAGGCCTGGTACTCGATGCCCGCATCGGCGCGCTGGTGGCTGCCGCCGTCGCCCTCTGGCTCCGCGCGCCGTTCCTGGTGGTGGTGATTTCCGGTGCGGGGGCTGCTGCCCTGCTGCGGCTTCTCGGCTGGGGTTGACCGGGGGTAGAGATGATGGCCGGGCCGGATTGATGATGGCCGGGCCGGAATCGTGCGGTTAGCCCCGCCCGCTGAACGAGAAGCCCGGAATGTCCGATTGCTCCGGAAGCGGCCTCGGCAGGCGTTCGGTCCGGATGGCGTCTTCCGCCAAAGCCACGGGGCGTTTCCATGCCTCGGAGCCGGGTTCCATGGTGTCCACGGCGCCGATGAGCATCGCCACCAGCCGGACCATGTCCTCAATGGTGATGTCGCGGCGAAGGGAGCCCTGGCCCTGGCCGCGCTCCAGCAAGGTGGCCATGGCTTCGATGAGCCCCTGCGTAATGCCGAGCAGAAGCCCGCGGCGGCCGGCGACAGCGCTGAGCAGGTTCGCTTCGTCGCTGGCAACCCGCATCAGCGCATCAATCAGGTTGAAGAGGCCTTCGGCGGCGTCCATGCCGTCCAAGCCGGCTTGGGCTACGGGGTCGACGTGCTGGCGCAGCTCCCTGGAAAGGGCGGACAACACCAGTTGTTCCTTGTCGGAGAAATTGCGGAACAGCGTGGCCGGACCAACCCCCGCGGTGGCGGCAATGGTCTGCAGGGGAACGTCGGGACCTTGTTCGCGGAAACATTGACGCGCCGCAGTGATGATCTTGTCCACATTGCGTGCCGCGTCAGCCCTGAGGGGCTTGCGTTCTGAGGGCTGTTCCATGCTGCCCAGACTAGCAACGCGGCACTGATCCCCAGTGGTTACGCGGGAGTAGGCCGTTAATATGACAAACCGGCACATGAAACACTGGTTTTATGTTGCTTGCATTCTCAGTCGCGCCTTCGGGCCAGCCCGCATCCGCCCCCGCCGGTGAGCCCTCGGCAGACGCATCGGTCCACGACGCCGTCGCGGCCGCCGTCAAGATCGTCCGTGAATCCGGCTTGCCCAACCACACCGATTCCATGTTCACCACCATCGAGGGTGAGTGGGACGAGGTCTTCGACGTGGTCAAACGCGCCACGGAGGCAGTGGGCCGCTTCGGCAGCCGGGTCTCCCTGGTCATCAAGGCTGACATCCGCCCCGGCTACGAGGGTGAACTGACCGGCAAGGTGGAGCGCTTGGAACAGGCCATTTCCAACGCGGAGTAGCACCTTCCGTCCCTGTGCCCCGGGTGCCAGACTGGGGCAATGATTGAACACGTAACCGAGCACGGATGGGAAGACGTGGAGCGGTACCTGACCGACGTCGTCGTACATCCCGGCCCGGCTCATCAGCGCGCCCTGAAGTCGGCAACCGAAGCCGGCATGCCGGCCATCGAGGTGGCGCCGAATGCCGGGAAGCTGCTCAAGATGCTGGTGCAGCTTTCCGGTGCGCGGCGGGTTCTGGAGATCGGTACGCTGGCCGGTTTCAGCAGCATGTGGATGGCGCAGGGACTTCCCGACGACGGGCGGTTGGTGACGTGCGAATACCTTCAGAAGCATGCCGACGTTGCGCGGACCAACCTCGACGCCGCGGGACTGGGCCACAAGGTGGATATCCGGGTGGGGCCGGCCCTGGATACGCTTCCGACGCTGGTCTCCGAGGAGTCGTTCGACTTCGTGTTCATTGACGCGGACAAGGAGAACGATTCCAACTACCTCGATTGGGCCATTCGCCTGGGCCATCCGGGCACAGTAATTGTGATCGACAACGTCATCTGGGATGGTGCCATCCTTGATCCCCAGCGCGACGTGGTGAACGCCCCGGGGATTGTGGCGGTACTGGAGAAGCTCGGTCAGGATCCCCGGCTTGACGCTACCGCCATCCAAACAGTGGGCACCAAGGGCTGGGACGGCTTTGCCATGGCAAGGATCCTTTGAGGGCTTATGCGTCAGCGCGCGGAATGCGCGCGGACTCTTCGCCCGGTTCGACGTCGACCGGCGCGTCCTCCAGGAGGCTTGGTGGTTTGGGCACTCGGGCTATCAGCAAGCCCACTACCGTCAACCACGCGACGACCACGGAGAACACTTCTGCCCACATCGTCGCTTCCACTTCCATGAAGTGATCTTATGACCGATCCCGCTTAAATGGTAAGCAGCCTTAGCAATCGTTGCAGTGTTCAGCTGTCGGGCGATGTCAGCTACTAGTCTTGAAGCATGACTGAGGCGGTGCGGAACTAGTGGCCAGGGGAAATAAATCCGGCAGATCCGGAAAGGAGCCGAAGTTGGCCCGCTTCGGGCGTTCGACGGCGGCAGTCATCGAAGTGCCTGAGGGCACCCGGCCTGACGGCCCGGTAGCCGGCGTCTATTACATCGATACCGGGGACTGTGAACTGCTGCCGGATCCTGACAATTCAAACGGCTGGCTCCTGAAAATCAACGGGGTGCTGAGTTCGCACATAGACCTCGCTGACCCCCTGTTCCTGGACTTCGAGTACATGCGCTGGATTGCGGCGCTGGTGGAGTCCCGCTGGCCCCGTGAATCCAGGCCCAACTTGCGTGCCCTGCACCTGGGCGGCGGAGCGTGCTCCATGGCGCGCTACTTCAACGCGGCCTACCCTGAAGCCCGGCAAGTGGTGGTGGAGCTCGACGGAAAACTGGCTGAGTATGTGCGGGGCTGGTTCGATCTCCCCAAGGCGCCGCTCCTGCGGATCCGCGTGGGCGAGGCCCGGCAGGTAACGGAATCGCTCACCCCTGACACGCGGGACCTCATCATCCGCGATGTGTTCGCCGGGGCCTTCACGCCCCGGGCCCTCACCACGCGGGAATTCAACGCCCACGCTGACGCGGTGCTGGCCCCTGACGGGCTGTATGTGGTGAATTCCGGAGATGCGCCGGACCTCAAGAACGCCCGGGCCGACGCAGCCGCGATTGCGGATACCTTCGAGCACACGCTGATCATCGCCGACCCGCCCATGCTCAAGGGCCGGCGCTACGGGAACATGATCATGGCAGGCAGCCACGTCCCTTTCGGCGACGATCCCACACTGGCCCGCAGGCTCCTGGGCGGAGCAGTCCCCGCGCACATTTGGAATGACGCCCAAGTCCGCGCCTTCGCGGCCGGGACCCCCGTCCGGCACGACCCCACCCCCGAGCCCACCCCCTGACTCCCCGCGAGATGGCAAATAATGGCAATGTTTCCTCGAATTATTGCCATTAACTGTCATCTCGGCGGCCGGTAGGGCGGCCCAGCAGCTCTTCGCGCCGGTTTGCTGTCTCGGCCTTGAGAGCGTGTACGACGGCGGCTACCGCAGGGCGGCGCATGGAGTCCGGCCGCAGGACCATCCAGTAGGGGAGCAGCTCGGCAAAGTCTTCTGGCAGCAGTCGGACCAGGTCGGCGTGGCGATCGGCCATGAAGCACGGCAGGAAGCCGATCCCTGCCCCCGCCCGGGTGGCTTCCACGTGGACGAACACGTTGGTGGAACTCAGGCCGTCACGCATTGCCGGGACCAGCCTGCGGGGAGCGTCGAGGTCATCCACTTGCAGCATTGAGTCCACGAAATACACCAGCTGGTGCTGGGTCAGCTCTTCGACGCTGGCGGGTGTTCCATGGCTGGCCAGGTACGCCCGCGACGCGTACATCCCCAAGCGGTAATCGCCAAGCCTGGTCGCTTCCGCCCGGTGCACCTGCGGCGTTCCCACCACCACTTCGATGTCCAGGCCGGATCGCTGCTGCAGAGCCCGCCGGGTCACCGTAACGATCTCCACGCTCAGCCCGGGGTGTTCCTCGCGCAGCCGCGCCACTGCCGGTGCCGCGATGTAGGCGCTGAAGCCGTCGGTTGCGGTCATGCGTACGACGCCGGCAATGGGGTCGGGTGCGCGGTCGTCGGGTCCCAGCGCACTGACGGCGGATTCGATCCGCTCGGCCACATGGACGGCCTCGGCTCCGAGTTCCGTGACCTCCCAGCCGCCGGCAGCCCGGGCAAGGACACGGCCGCCGAGCGCCTTTCCCAGCGCCGCTATCCTGCGCGAGACCGTGGTGTGGTTGAGCCCCAAGGCCTGTGCCGCCGTCGTGAACTTTCCTGAACGCGAGACGGCCAGGAGGATGAGCAGATCATCCGGATTTGGATTCATATCTGCAATTTTGCACATAGTAAGTGCCTCTTTGGTTATTGAGGCGCGCCGAATGTGCAGCAATACTCAGTGGAGCATTTCGTGTTGTGGATCACAGCGCGAACCAAGATAGGGCACTGTCAAAGAGGACACTGAGGAGATGGATATGAGCGTAGAGCAACGCTCCACATCAACGGCCGGGAACAACGGCAAAGGATCCGGGCTGAAGAAGATCGTGGCCGCGTCCATGGTGGGCACGGTGGTGGAATGGTACGAGTTCTTCCTGTACGCCACAGCGGCCACCCTGGTTTTCGGCAAGTACTTCTTCCCCAGCACCGGCAACGAGCTTGACGGCATCATCCAGGCCTTCATCACCTACGCCGTCGGCTTCGTGGCCCGGCCCCTGGGCGGGATTATCTTTGGGCAAATCGGCGACAAACTCGGCCGCAAGCCCACGCTGCAGCTGACAATCGTGATCGTCGGCGTCTCCACGTTCCTCATGGGCTGCCTCCCCGGCTTCATGGACATCGGCTACTGGGCCCCCGCCATGCTGGTGGCGCTGCGCTTCATCCAGGGCTTCGCGCTGGGCGGCGAATGGGGTGGCGCCGTACTGCTCGTCGCCGAACACAGCCCCAACAACTCACGCGCCTTCTGGTCCTCATGGCCGCAAGCCGCAGTCCCCGTTGGCAACCTCCTGGCAACGCTGGTCCTCTTCATCATGTCCACCACCCTTAGCAGCGAGGCGTTCCTGGGCTGGGGTTGGCGCGTAGCGTTCTGGCTCTCCGCCGTGATCGTGTTCGTTGGCTACTACATCCGCACCCACGTCAGCGAGGCACCCATCTTCCTCGAAGCCAAGGCGCAGGTGGAGGAATCCAAGGCCATCAGCTACGGCATCGGTGAAGTCATCCGCAAGTACCCGAAGGGCATCCTGCAGGCCATGGGACTGCGTTTTGCCGAGAACATCATGTACTACCTCGTGGTGAGCTTCGCGATCGTCTACCTCAAGAGCGTCCACAAGTACGACACTTCATCGTTGCTGCTGGCCCTGCTGATCGCCCATGTCATCCACTTCCTGGTCATCCCGCAGGTCGGCCGCCTGGTGGACTCGTGGGGACGCAAGCCCGTGTACCTCGTGGGTGCCATCACCGGAGCTGTATGGCCGTTCTTCGCCTTCCCCATGTTCGACACCAAGAACGCCGTGATCATCGTGCTCGCCGTGACAATCGGGCTCTGCCTGCACGCCTTCATGTACGCGGGGCAGCCGGCCATTATGTCCGAACTCTTCCCCACCCGCATGCGGTACTCCGGTGTTTCCCTCGGCTCGCAGGTGACGTCCATCTTCGCCGGCTCGCTGGCGCCGCTGCTGGCAACCCAGTGGCTCAAGGACACCGGCTCCTGGCTGCCCACCGCCATCTACCTGGTGGTCGCCTGCGCCATCACCGCCGTCGCCGTCGTGTCCTTGAAGGAAACCAAGGGCATCGCACTTCAGGACGTGGACGCAGCGGACGCTGAGCGCCACGGACTGGCCACCGCTACTTCGAAGGGCTGATCTGATGGACAACACCTTGAATGGCCGCAAGGCTCTGGTGACCGGGGGCGCGAGCGGAATCGGGGCCGCCTGTGCGCGGGCACTCGCCGCCCGCGGGGCCAAAGTAGTAGTGGCCGACGTCGACGCCTCCGGGGCAGGGAAACTCGCCGACGAGCTGGGCGGTACCGCGTGGGAAATCGACCTGCTCGACACCGACGCGCTCGCCGCGCTCAGCATCGACTGCGACATCCTGGTCAATAACGCCGGGATCCAGAAGGTTGCGCCCATCGAGGAGTTCGACCCCGCAGAGTTCCGGCGAATTGTGGCCCTGATGCTGGAAGCGCCGTTCCTGCTGATCCGCGCAGCCCTGCCGCACATGTATGCCAACGGTTTCGGGCGGATCATCAACATCTCCTCGGTCCACGGGCTGCGGGCCTCGGCGTACAAGAGCGCCTACGTTTCGGCCAAGCACGGGCTCGAAGGGCTCAGCAAGGTCACTGCCCTGGAGGGCGGGGAGCGCGGGGTGACGTCCAACTGCATCAACCCCGGCTACGTCCGCACGCCCCTCGTGGAGCGGCAGATCGCCGACCAGGCGAGGCTCCACGGCATCCCTGAAGCCGAGGTGCTCGCCAAGGTGATGCTGACGGAGTCCGCGGTGAAACGGTTGGTGGAGCCTTCCGAGGTGGCGTCGCTGGCGGCCTGGCTGGCCTCCGACGACGCCGGAATGGTCACCGGCGCGAGCTACACCATGGATGGCGGCTGGTCAGCGAGGTAACGCACCCGCACCCCCGCCCTTCACTCCCCGCGAGGTGACAGTTAATGCCAATGTTCGCGTCGAACATTGGCATTAACTGTCACCTCGGCGCGGGGAAGATGGGATCACACAGTCTCGTCGACCAACTCGGCCCGGCGGAGGCCACCACCGCGGACCCACAGCTTGTAGGCCACGAACAGGAGGCCCAGCCAGGTGGCGCCTACGTAGAGGGCAACGCGGGTGTCCTCGAAGACACCAAGGATCACGATCACCATGGCCATGAAAGCGATGGTCAGGATCGAGGCGACCGGCCACAACGGGGAACCGAATTCCGACGCCGGCAGGTCCTTCCGCTTGATCTCACGCTTCATGGCCACGTGTGATGCCAGGATCATGACCCACACCCACACCGTGGCGAACGTGGCGATGGAAGCGATTACCACGAACACGTCCTCGGGAATCATGGCGTTCAGGACGACGCCCACCAGCAGGATGCCACCCATCATCACCACGGTCATCCAAGGAACGCCATGCCGGGAAATCTTGCCGAAGCTCTTGGGCGCGTGGCCCTGCTGGGCCAGGCCGAAGAGGATGCGTCCGGCTCCGAAGATGTCGCTGTTGATGGCGGACAATGCTGCCGTGATCACCACGGCGTTGAGGATATGGGGTGCGGCCGGAATGCCAAGTCCGTCGAAGATCTGGACGAAGGGGCTGCCGCTGCTGCCGATCTCGTTCCACGGGAAGATGCTCATCAGCACTCCGAGGGTGAGGACGTAGAAGAGCAGCACGCGGACGGGAACGGTGTTCACTGCCTTCGGGATGACCTTCTTGGGGTCGGCGGCCTCGCCCGCGGTAATGCCGATCGTTTCGATCCCGCCGAAGGCAAACATCACGACGGCGAACGCGGCCAGGAGGCCCTCGAAACCGTTCGGGAACAAACCGCCGTGCTCCACCAGGTTCCCCAACCCCGGTGCCACGCCTCCGCCGTCGTTCCCCGACTGGAAGCCGAAGGCGATGATGGCTGCGCCGCCAACGATCATGGCGATAATCGCCACAACCTTGATGAGCGAGAACCAGAACTCGAGCTCGCCGAAGACCTTCACGCTCAACAGGTTCAGGGCGCCGAGGAAGAGAATGATCGCCAGGATCCAGATCCATCTATCCACCTGCGGGAACCAGAAGCCCATATAGATGCTGAAGGCCGTGACGTCGGCGATGGCAACGATGGCCATCTCGAAGACGTATGTCCATCCCGTCACGAAGCCCGCGAACGGTCCGAGGTACCGGCTGGCGTACTGGCCGAAGGAGCCGGAGACCGGGTGCCGGACGGCCATTTCGCCCAGGGCCCGCATCACCATGAACACCGCGGCACCGCCGATGATGTAGGCGAGGAGGACGGCGGGTCCGGCTTTTTGGATGGCCGAGGCCGAACCGTAGAAGAGCCCGGTGCCGATGGCTGATCCGAGTGCCATGAAGCGGATATGGCGGACGTTGAGGCCACGGCTGAGTGCCGAACCTGCAGCTTGGAGGGCAGGGGTCTCCACAGCCAGCTTGGTTTGTTGCATGGTAAAACCTTCTCGTCTTTGGGAGGGGATCGCTATCCAGCAGATCACTTTTGACCCGCTTGTGATCGGATTCACGGCGGTTTGCTGTCTTCGATCGCAGACACTTGGGTAAATGCGCACATGGTCTGGTATCCCGGACGCGTCCCGGTCCCCAATGCTGGCCACGATGCCCGGAAGGGGAGCATCCTTAAGTACGGGATACCGGACAAGCAGGAACTTTCGCCTCCTGAAGGAACCCCCAAGAACACCCGAGCAATGAGGCAACATGACATCCACGCCACTGGCAACCGGAAAATCCAAGGTCCCGGCCGCAGAGAACACCCTGCGCATCCTCAAGCTGCTGGCTTCCCGCCGCGGACCCATGGCGGCGTCGAACATAGCCACCGCGCTCGGCCTGCCGCGTTCCAGCGTGTACCACCTTTTGGGTGTCATGGAGGCCAACGGCTTTGTGCTGCACCTCCACGAAGAACAGCGCTACGGGCTGGGGATCAGCGCCTTCGAGCTCAGCTCGGCCTACTCCCGGCAAGAGCCCTTGTCCCGGCTCGGACGGCCCATGTTGGCCTCCCTTGTTGACGCCATCGGCGAGAGTGCCCACCTTGCCGTCCTCCATGGCCGCGACGTGCTGTACATCGTTGAGGAACGCGCCAAGAACCGCCCCAGCCTGGTGACCGACGTCGGGGTCCGGTTACCCAGCCACCTCACCGCCAGCGGGCGGGCCATCCTGGCTGCGCTGCCGAAATCGCAGGTTCGTGCCCTGTACCCGAACGCTGCCGCCTTCACTTCGCGGCACGAAGTGGAATTTCCCATCATGAAGTACTCGGCCCTGTCCTCGCACTTGGACCAGGTCAGGCAGCGCGGATATGCCACCGAAAACGGCGAAGTGACACCGGGTTTCGGGTCCATCGCGGCTGCTGTTACGGACCATTTGGGATGGCCGACTGCGGCAGTCGCCGTGACGTTCCTGGAGGACAAAGTGCCGGCGGAGCAATGGCCGGTACTCGCTGCCCGCATCCGCAAGGCGGCCGACGAGTTGTCCGTCCGCATCCACGGCCGTCCGGCCGGTTGAGCTGAGCTGGCTAGCTCCGTGCTTCGCGTTCCACGATCTCCCGGAACGCCTCCAGTTCGCCGCGGAAGCTCCCGCGGTACGAGCCCAGGGAAAACAGCCGCCCAAAGATTCCCGCGATGAATCCCCGGGTCACGAACTCCTGGTTCAGCCGTGTGCCCGCACCTTCCGGCAGGAATGTCACATCCGATTCGCCCTTGAGGATCGCGTTTCCGAAGCGCGTCCGCAGGTGTTTGGGGCGCTCGACGGCAAGGACCTCGGTGGGGCTTGCCATCCGCCCGAACCACACCGTGTACCGGCTGCCGGGCTCATCAACTGAACCAACACGGTCTGTCACGCGGGTAACCCCTCCGATCCACTCCTTGAAGCGGTCCGCATCCGTCCAGGTGGCAAAGACCTGCTCCGGCGGCGCTGCGATGAAGGTCGAAACCTTGTAAGTTCCCATGCGTTCAGCATGCTCTTCTTCACCCCTGAATTCGAGATCCCCCGCACAACCCAACTGGCTCGCATTAGTGGTTGTTCTGAGCCCTCAAAACAACCACTAATGCGAGCTAGTTGGGTCTGTAATACCGGACAGCACCCATCCGAAAGCCGTTCCACGAGCGGAACGGAGGGGCTCTACTGGATACAGAAGATCTTTCAATCACAAAGTTCCACCGAGAGAAGGAGCCACCATGGCACCCGCCGATTTCACAACAGGAGCCCGCCCGGTCAAAGCCGCCCGCGGCACGGAGCTCACCGCCAAGTCCTGGCAGACCGAAGCACCGCTGCGCATGCTGATGAACAACCTCGACCCCGAGGTCGCCGAGCGCCCTGACGATCTGGTGGTTTACGGCGGCACCGGCCGGGCCGTCCGTTCCTGGGATGCCTTCGACGCCATCACCCGGACCCTGGAAACCATGGAGAAGGACGAGACCCTTCTGGTCCAGTCCGGCAAGCCGGTGGGCGTGTTCCGCACCAACGAATGGGCGCCGCGCGTGCTGCTGGCCAACTCCAACCTGGTGGGGGACTGGGCAACGTGGCCGGAGTTCCGCCGGCTCGAGGCCGAGGGCCTGACCATGTACGGGCAGATGACTGCCGGTTCATGGATCTACATCGGCACCCAGGGCATCCTGCAGGGCACCTACGAGACCTTTGCCGCCGTCGGACGCAAGCTCGCTGAAGAGGGCCGCGTGGCCGCGGGGGCCGAGTCCGAGGGGCCGCTGGCCGGGACGCTGACCCTGACCGGCGGTTGTGGTGGCATGGGCGGCGCCCAGCCGCTCGCCGTCACGCTGAACGACGGCGCATGCCTGATCGTCGACGTCGACGAGACCCGCCTGCGCCGCCGCGCCGGCAAGCGCTACCTCGACGAGGTGGAAACCGACCTGGACACCGCCATCGCCAAGGTGCTCAAGGCCAAGGAAGAACGCCGCGGCTGGTCCGTGGGCTATGTGGGCAACGCCGCCGAGGTGTTCCCGGAACTGCTCCGCCGCCACAAGGCAGGCGAACTGACGATCGACATCGTCACTGACCAGACCTCCGCCCACGATCCGCTGTCCTACCTGCCCGAGGGCATCACGGTGGAAGAGTGGCACACCGAGGCTGCAGCCGACCCGGAGGGCTTCACCAAGAAGGCCCAGGCCTCCATGGCCCGCCACGTACAGGCCATGGTGGAATTCCAGGACGCCGGGGCCGAGGTCTTCGACTACGGCAACTCCATCCGCGACGAAGCCCGTAAGGGTGGCTACAGCCGGGCCTTCGAGTTCCCCGGATTCGTCCCGGCCTACATCCGGCCGCTGTTCTGCGAAGGCCTTGGCCCGTTCCGCTGGGTGGCGCTCTCCGGAGACCCGGAAGACATCCGCGTCACTGACGAGGCCATCAAGGAACTGTTCCCCGAGAACAAGCACCTGCACAAGTGGATCGACGCCGCCGCCGAGCGCGTGGAGTTCGAAGGCCTCCCGGCCCGCATCTGCTGGCTTGGCTATGGCGAGCGCCATAAGGCCGGCCTGCTCTTCAACAAGCTCGTGGCCGAAGGCAAGGTCAAGGCCCCGATCGTGATCGGCCGCGACCACCTGGACTCCGGTTCCGTCGCGTCTCCGTACCGCGAGACCGAGGCCATGAGGGACGGCTCGGACGCGATCGCCGACTGGCCGCTCCTGAACGCACTCACCGCGGCGTCCTCGGGCGCCACCTGGGTATCCATCCACCACGGCGGCGGCGTGGGAATCGGTCGCTCCATCCACACCGGCCAGGTCTCCGTGGCCGACGGCACCGAACTTGCTGCGGCAAAGCTGACCGCACTCCTGACCAACGACCCCGGCATGGGCGTCATCCGCCACGCCGACGCAGGCTACGAACGCGCCATTGAGGTAGCCAAGGAACGCGGCGTCCGCATCCCCATGAATGAAGGTAAGTAAATGACTATAACCTCGAACGAACAACTCACGGTGACCCTCGGCTCCAGCGGGGTAACCCCGGAAGACGTCGTCGCCGTCGCACGCCATGGCGCCAAGGTGACCGTGTCCCAGGAAGCCCTGGACACCGTCGCCAAGGTCCGTGCCCACATTGACGGGCTCGCCACCAGCGACGTCCCCGCCTATGGCATCTCCACGGGCTTCGGCGCGCTGGCCAACCGCCACATCCCCAACGACCTCCGCACCCAGTTGCAGAAGTCGCTGATCCGCAGCCACGCTGCCGGCATGGGACCCGCGGTGGAGCGGGAAGTCATCCGCGGCATCATGTTCCTCCGCGCCAAGACCCTCGCGTCCGGCCGGACGGGTGTCCGTCCCGTGGTTCTGCAGACCATGGTGGATGTCCTCAATGCAGGCATCACCCCGGTGGTCCGCGAGTTCGGTTCGTTGGGCTGCTCCGGCGACCTCGCACCGCTGTCCCACTGTGCGCTGGTTCTCATGGGTGAGGGCGAAGCAACAGGGCCCGACGGCGAACTGTACGGCGCCGAGGGCAAGGCACCTGTTGCTGAGCTGCTCGCGCAGCACGGCATCGAGCCGGTCACGCTCGCTGAGAAGGAGGGCCTGGCCCTCGTCAACGGCACCGAGGGCATGCTGGGAATGCTGCTCATGGCCATCGCCGATCTCCGCGTCCTGCTGGCGACGGCCGATGTCACCGCAGCCCTCAGCGTGGAGGCCCTCCTTGGCACTGACCAGGTATTCCTTCCCGAGCTGCACGCAGCCCTGCGTCCCCACCCGGGCCAGGCTGCCAGCGCGGACAACATGCTCCGGGTGCTGTCCAACTCACCGATCGTGGCTTCCCACCGGATCAACGACACCAAGGTTCAGGACGCCTACTCGCTCCGTTGCGCACCGCAGGTTGCCGGAGCAGTCCGCGACACCGTGGACCATGCCGCCTTGGTGGCTTCCCGCGAACTCGCCGCAGCCATCGACAACCCGGTGGTCCTTCCCGACGGCCGTGTAACGTCCAACGGCAACTTCCACGGCGCACCCGTGGCCTACGTGCTGGACTTCCTTGCCATCGCTGTTGCTGACCTCAGCTCCATTGCCGAGCGACGCACGGACCGCATGCTGGATCCGGCCCGTTCCCACGGCCTCCCGGCATTTCTTGCCGCGGATCCGGGCGTGGATTCGGGCCTGATGATTGCCCAGTACACGCAGGCCGGCCTTGTTTCCGACAACAAGCGGCTCGCTGTTCCGGCGTCGGTGGACTCCATACCGAGCTCCGCCATGCAGGAGGATCACGTCTCCATGGGCTGGCACGCGGCGCGGAAGCTGCGCAAGGCCGTGGAGAACCTCCGGCGGGTGCTCGCCGTCGAACTGGTCACCAGCGCACGCGCCCTGGACATCCGGACGCAGCTCTCCGACGGCGAACTCACCCCGGGTCCGGCGGGTACCGCCGTGATCGGGGTGCTTCGGGAAGTGGTGCAGGGGCCGGGCACGGACCGGTTCCTGTCGCCCGAACTGGAAGCGGCTGACCGCCTGGTTGGCTCCGGTGCGGTCCGCGCGGCCGCCGAATCCGCCGTCGGGGTTTTGGCCTGACGTCGAATAAAACGCTCATTTGAGCGGCAAATTTGTCACGCCCCGGAAATTGTTCGCAACGCAACGTCCGGGGCGTGGCAAATGTAGTAATACTTATGGTGTACGTCACGTCCGGCGACAACGGTGTCCCGGGCTTGACGGTCAAGTGAATAACTAACAGAGAACATCCACAAAGGGGTAGAAGTTCAATGAAGGCACGGGGAGCAGTACTTTCCAGAAGAAGCGCACACGCGGCAACGGTTGCCGACTGGAGGCAGCTGAAGGTCGGGGAGCGGGTGGAAGTCATCAAGTACGCCCACGTGATCGCAGCCGGTCTGGTGGAAGAGGTCTCCCTGAGCGGCAACGTGTTGTGGCTCGAGCATTCGGGACCCGGCGTCACCGAAGAGGGCAAGGAACTTTTCATGAAGTCCGACGGCGTGATCCTCCGCCGCGCCTAAGCACCCTCCTTCACCCAAGCGCCCAAGCACCCAACTAGGTCGCATTACCGCGCGTTTTGAACGCTCAAAACGCGCGGTAATGCGACCTGGATGGGTGCCGCTTGACCGACAAACCGGGGCCTGTCCCTTCCGCGGGTAGTAGTGCGGAAGGGACAGGCCCCGGTTGTGTTTCGCTGCGAGCTGCTGAAGAGCGGCTCAGGCAGCGAGGACTTCGTGGGTCTGACCGAAGGGAACGGATTCGTCCAGGGCCACGGTGTAGGTGCCGGGCTCGTGCCGGGTCACCAGGATGCCGCAGTTGGCGTCTGCAGCGGCGCTCTCAATGAGGGCATCCACGGCACGGTCAAGTCCGTCGTGGATTTCGTCTGCCTTCGAAAAGGACAGGCGAATCTCGCGTTCTACTGTCGTAGCAGTGGTCATTTGGGGGCCTCCTCTTACTTGTCGCATGCGAGGGCGACCCGACAATCATAAAACCTTCAAGCCAATTATTTGTAAGATGACTGGCAACCATGTGATCCGTGTCTCATCTCCGGACCATTGCCCGGAGCAGTTTAACGGCCACTGACAGGGCTGCGATATCCATGGGTCCGGGCTTGATCGCCTCTTGGATGGTCTCCTGGATCCGCGTCAGTTGTTCGATGTTTCCGCGCTCCCAGTCCATGATCCGCTCCACGGGGTCATGGGCAGCAGCCGGGGAACGGGGTGTGTGGCGGACAACCGCCCGGGTCATGTCCGCCAGCACGAGGTACATGTCGTCCCGCAGGGCAGCACGCGCAAGGGATTCCCAGTGGGTGTCACGGGGGAGCCGGGTGATGTGCTGCAGCAGACGGATGGCCGAGATCCGCTCGAACACGGCAAAGTACACCTCGGCCACAGCCTCTGCGGGTTCCTGAAGCTCTTCGGCAATCGCCGCGATGTCCAGCAGCCCGTAGCTGACCAGCAACTCGGAGGCACGGAGCCCCAGCTGATGAGGCAGCCCCACGGCGTCCGAGTGGGCAAGAAGGTCCAGCGAAAAGCTCAAGTTGAATCCATGCAGGAAGCGCGTGAAGTTTGACCGCATCAATGCCATGGGGCTTTCCAGTCGGGCAAACGCATCGGCTACGGGCTTGTCGCGGAAGTCGTGGGTGACGTACCAACGCACTGAACGGTCCAGCAGGCGTCGCATGTCCAAAGCGACCGCCGCTCCATGCTCAGTGGGGATGTTCGCTGGAATTGCCGCTATTGCCTCTGTCACCGCATCAAAATCCCAGATCCGGCGCATGACGACGAATCCACGGGCCACTGCCGCAGCGGACACGGTGGTTTCCTCCATGGCCCTGAAGGCGAAGGAAATCCCGCCCATGTTGATCATGTCGTTGGCTACCACCGTGGCCACGATTTCCCGGCGGAGGGGATGGGTGGCAAGGTGCTCGCCGAACCTTTCGGAGAGCTGCTTGGGGAAGTAGGAATGGAGGGTTTGCGAGAACCACGGATCATCGGCCAGTCCACCGTCGGTCAGCTCCCGGGCGAGCTCGATCTTGGCGTAGGCCGCCAGCACTGCCAGTTCCGGGGTGGTCAGGCCCTTGCCCGTAAGGACCCGGGCGCGCAGCTCTTCGTTGGACGGCAGGGATTCCAGTTTCCGGTCCATGTCCGTCACCGATTCCAGCCAGTCCATGGTCCGTTCGAAGCTGGGGCTCCACTCCAGGGCCAGCTGTTTGTCGTTGACCAGGAGGGTGTTCTGGTGGTCGTTGGTTTTCAGGACGAGCCGCCCAACTTCGGTTTGGAGGTCCTGCAGGAACGCCGTGCGTTCGGCCGCGGGCATCCTTCCGGCGGAGATCATGCGGTCAAGGAAGATCTTGATGTTCACCTCGTGGTCCGAGCATTCAACCCCGGCGGAATTGTCGATCGCATCCGTGTTCACGAGGATCCCGGCCAGGGCAGCTTCGATCCTGCCGCGCTGGGTCACGCCAAGGTTCCCGCCCTCGGCGATGATGTGCGTGCGGAGCTGCGTGGCATCCACGCGGATAGCGTCGTTGGACTTGTCTCCCACGTCCGCGTTGGTTTCCGTGGAAGCCTTCACGTAGGTTCCGATCCCGCCGTTGTACACGAGGTCCACCGGTGCCGTTAGTACGGCGCGCAGAAGCTCCGGCGGGGTCATCGCCGTCGTGTTTTCCTGCAGGCCCAAGGCAACGCGCACTTGTTCGCTGATCCGGATGGACTTTTCCGAGCGGGCGAACACGCCACCGCCGGGGCTCAGTTTGCTGGCATCGTAGTCCGCCCAGGACGAGCGGGGCAGTGTGAAGAGCCTCTCCCGTTCCGCGTAGGAAGCAAGCGGGTCAGGGTTGGGGTCCAGGAAGATGTGCCGGTGGTCGAACGCTGCCACCAGCTTGATGTGGTTGGACAGGAGCATGCCGTTGCCGAAGACGTCACCGCTCATGTCCCCGATCCCCACCACGGTGAAGTCTTCTGCGCGGGAGTCGATCATCAGTTCACTGAAATGGTGGCGTACCGATTCCCAGGCGCCCCGGGCGGTGATGCCCATCTGCTTGTGGTCGTAGCCCACGGATCCGCCGGACGCGAAGGCATCACCCAGCCAGAAGCCGTACTCCGCTGCTATGGCGTTGGCGAGGTCGGAGAAGGCGGCCGTCCCCTTGTCCGCGGCAACCACAAGGTAGTAGTCGTCGCCGTCGTGCCTCACCACCCGGGGCGGTGGCACGACGCGGCCGGCCGGTCCGCCGTCGGGATCCGGCACCAGGTTGTCCGTCACGTCCAGCAGGCCACGGATGAAAGTGCGGTAACTTTGCTGGCCCTCGGCGAGCCACGCGGCCCGGTCTTCCGCCGGGTCCGGGAGCCGTTTGGGGAAGAACCCGCCTTTGGCGCCGGTAGGGACGATCACCGCGTTCTTCACGGTCTGTGCCTTCACCAGTCCCAGGACTTCCGTGCGGAAATCCTCCCGCCGGTCCGACCAGCGCAAACCTCCCCGCGCGATCGCTCCAAAGCGCAAGTGAACGCCCTCGACGCGTGGCGAGTACACCCAGATCTCAAACTTCGGCCGCGGTGCCGGCGCAGCAGGGATACCGGCGGGGCTGACCTTGAAACTGAGGCAGGGCCTGTCCAGGTAGAAGTTGGTCCGCAGGGTGGCCTCCACCAGGCTGGCCAGGGAACGCAACAGCCTGTCCGCATCAAGGACGGGGACGGCGTCGATGGCTTCGGCGAGCCTGGCCCGCGCTGCGTGGACGGCCTGTGTCCGGTGGCTCAGTTCACTGCTGCCCTCTTCAAACACATCCCCGTCGCCCGTGTGCGCACCCGGGTCCGGTTCGAACAGGTCAGCCGCGATCAGGTCCGGGTTGAATTTGGCTTCGAACAGTTCCAACAGCGCGCGGGTTGCCGCCGGGTTGGTCCGGAGGGTCTCCGCCATGAAGCTGTACGAATTGGCACTGCCCAATTGCCGCAAATACTTGGCATAGGCCCGCAGCACGGCAACATGCCGCCAACCCAGGCCCTCCCGAATGACCAACGCATCAAAGGCGTCCGACTCCGAGTCCCCGCGCATCGCCGCCTGGAACGCCACGGCGAGCAAATGACCCGTTGCGACGGGATCCACGCCCCGCGGGTACTTCAAGCCCAGGTCGTAGAGGAAGAACTGCCTTCCATCGGCCCGCTGGACATCGAACGGCCGTTGGTCCAGCACTTGGAGACCCAGATTGTGGAACAACGGGAGGATCTGGGTGAGGCTCTTGGGCCGGGTCAGGTAAAGGCGCACGCGGGCGTCCTCAGCCAGGACTGCGGTGCCCGGACGGGTGTACACGGACAAGATGGGGTCCTGTTCATCCTCGCCGGGAAGGAAACTCTCAAACCGCGCGATGTCCGCTACCGCGTCCTCCACTTCATAGTCCGCTTTGTAGCTGGCTGGAAAAGCAGCGGCCCACAGCCCGGAAAGCCGGCCGGCCTCCTCCCGCGGGTAGGCGGCCTGAAGCGCCTCGTCCAGACCTTGGGCCCAGGAACGCGTGGCGGCAATGATGCGCTGCTCCAGCGCGGCGGAATCGACGACGGCGGATGGCGCCTCGTGCGGGCCGGCGCCAGGTGGGGGTGTGCCGGCGTCTGCTCTGTGCTGGCTGGATCCTGACGGCGCCGCCGGGAGCAGGATCCGGAAGAAGACCCTGGCCATTGCGGATTCGCCCAAGCGCAACTCGAACTCGATGTCATCCGAGCCGAACGCTTCACGCAGTTCCCGTTCGATGTTCAGGCGAACGGCTGTGTTGTAACGACGGCGCGGTAGGAACACCAAAGCAGTCATGAACCGGCCGAACGAATCGGGACGAAGGAACAGCCGGGTGCTGTGCAGCTCCTGCAAGCGGAGAATCTCCCGGGCGTGCAGGGCCAACTGCGATGCCTCTATGTGGAACAGCTCGTCCCGTGGGTAGGCGTCCATCACGGCCAGGAGTTCCTTGCCGTGATGCGATGAGGCCGGGTAGCCCAAAGTCCGCAACGCCTCGGACACGGTGTCCCGGATGACAGGGATCTCCAGCACCGGGTGGGCCGAGGAGTTGGGCGAGAACAAACCCACGAAGGTGTGTTCCCGGGCGGCGGGCGTCCTTACCGTTACTTCGTCGAGGTAGGCATGACGGAGGACCGTGGAACGTTTGGTGGACTTGGTGAGCGTTAGGAGTGGGCCCTGCACCGTGGTGGGACTGTTGGGGTCTCCGGGCTCGCGCAGGATCCCCAGGCCGCCGCTCTGCCCGGTCGATCCGCCGGACCCGCCGGAGCCGCCGGCCCGGTAGCCCAGGAAGACGAAGTTTCCCGCGTCCAACCACCGCAGCAGCTGCTGTGCTTCACGGGAATCCTTCACTGCATCTTCGCCCGAGCCAGTGCCTGCTTCCAGTTCCGCGAGTGTCCGCTCCAAACCTGCGTGCATGGCGTCGGCATCTTCCGCGGCGGCCTGCACATCCTTCAACACGGCATGTATCCGGGCAGTCAGGAGTTCGGTGCCGTCCTCGTCCGCCAAGCGCGGGATGTCCAGCGCCATCCACGCTTCGGTGCGGTCGCCGTCGTCGTGCGTTGCCGGGGAAGGCGCCACCCCGGTGGGCAATCCCGTGCGGTGCGGACCGCTGCGGATTCGGGTGAGCCGGTGCGTTGCAGGGTCCCGTTCGACGCGGAACACCGGATGGACCAGGAGCCGGATGGACGAGGTGTCCCGGGCAATCTCGGCCGTGACGGAGGGGAGAAGGTACGGCAGGTCGTCCGCGACGATCGCCACCACGCTGGAATCGGTCTCGTGGAGGATGCCTACCAGGGCCTGCCCGGGCTCGCGGCGCTCGGCCAGTGTCCGATGGTAGCGGGCCCGCTCAAGGAGTGTCTCCGGAGTGTAATTGCGGACGTCGTCGTCCGATACGTGTTCGTAGTAGTCGGTCAGGAACCCATCGGCCGGCTCATTCCCGGGTGCCATGCTTTCATGATCGCCCTAAACCCCGCGAGATGACACTTAATGGCAATGTTTGGGCCGGACATTGCCATTAAATGCCATCTCGAGTTGCGGGACGACGTACGGGCCTGTGACCCAGCTTCGCCACGCCTGCGCCAATCAGCAACGTGAGAATGGCCGCGGCGGCGTGGGTGTAGAGCATCAGGTCCGCCCCGTGGACGGCGCCGCCACCGGACACTGCGGCAGGGAGGTCCGCGGGGATCTGCCCCGTGCCGTGCAGGTGGTCCAGGGAACCGAGGCCGGGAAAGGAACCACCCAAGGCATCGAAGCCGAAGAACAGCACTTGCTGCGCCGCCCCGGAGATGAGCAGCAGCAAGATGGGTCCGTGGATCCAGTGTGTGATCAGCTGGGCCGCCAAGGCAGACAAAGCCACGAATCCCAGCAGGATGGGGATGGCCGGGGCGCTTCCACCGGAAACAACGTGGGCGCCCAGACCCAGGGCAACGGCCACCGGTCCGGCCACCCAGGACCACTTATTCCGGACAGTGCCCTTTCGCGGAACATCCACAGGAGTCGTGCTCATCGCCATCCTTCCCTCCACAAGGCTATGGGGATGATGTGCCCAGCAAAAGGGTTAGCCAAACACAGTTAGGCCAGCAGCGTGTTCACCAACCGAGCAGCCACCTTGGCGGTACGCCCGTCAATGTCGAACTCAGGATTCAATTCCGCCACATCAAGATGCACAAGCTTCCCGCTGGCGGCCACTTGCTTGCAGACGGCGCTGATCACCGGCAGCGGCACTCCGTACGCGGCCGGAGCGCTGACGCCGGGCGCCACCGCTGCGGGCATCACATCAAGGTCGATCGTCAAGTAAAGGACGTCGATGCCTGCCAGGAAATCGGCCACGAACGTCTCCACGACCTCCGGCGCGCACCCCTCGTCCAATAGATACTTCACGCCCAGCCGCTCCGCTGTGTCGAACAGGGTCCGCGTGTTGTTGGGTTCGGAAATACCGACGACGGCGTACTGCAGTTCCCGGCCAGCGGCGGCTTCCTCCTGGGCCATCTGGAGGAACGGCGTTCCCGAGCTCGGGACGGGCTCGTCGCGCAGGTCAAAGTGGGCGTCAAGGTTCAGCACACCCAGCCGTTTGCCGCGCAGGACTTCGGAGCCGGCCACCCCCAGGTAGCTGGCGAACGCGGTTTCGTGGCCCCCGCCAAGCACAACGGTGAGGTTGCCGGCGTCGAGCAGTCCGGAGATGGCACGTCCGGCGCGTGCCTGGCCGTCCTCCAGCTGGTCGCCCTCCACCACCACGTCACCGGCGTCGAACACCTCCCGGTCCAGGTGGAACGCCAGCGGACCAAGCGCCGCACGGATCGCGGCCGGAGCCGCGGCAGCACCCACCCGCCCCTTGTTGCGGCGAACCCCTGCGTCGCTGCAGAAGCCCAGTACGACGGCGGAGCGCACGCCGGCAGCGGCGGTCCCGGCAGCGTGGGGAGCCACAGCTTGCCACCACCGGCGGTGCTCGGGGCCGTCGCCGTCGAAGCGGCCGGTCCACGCGGTGGGGGTGACGTCTACGGCGGGGGCGCTGGTTTCCATGGTTTAAGCACACCGGACCCGGACTGCCAATGCCAGCAGTTCCGGGCCCGGAGTGTCTGTAATACCGGAATGAGGTTACTTCACCCCGAGCAGTTCCTCCACGGTGCCGATGCCGAAGAACAGCAGGAATGCGGCAGCCACAGCCCACATCAAGGGGTGTACCTCGCGGGCGCGGCCCTGGAACGTGCGGATCAGGACGTAGGAGATGAAGCCTGCGCCGAGGCCGTTGGCGATCGAGTAGGTGAACGGCATGAGGGCGATGGTCAGGAACGCCGGGATGCCGACGCCCCAGTCCTGCCAGTCGATCTTGCCCACCTGCGAAACCATCATGAAGCCCACCACAACAAGGGCGGGCGCAACGGCTTCGAAGGGAACCAGGTTGATCAACGGCGTAAAGAACATGGCCACCAGGAACAGGACACCGGTGACGATCGAGGCCAGGCCGGTCCGGGCGCCTTCGCCAATGCCGGCGCCGGATTCGACGAAGATCTGGTTGGAGGACACCGAAGCTCCGCCACCCACAATCGCGCCGAGCGCATCAACCTGGAGAACGCGGTCCACATTGGGGATGTTGCCGTGCTCATCCACGGTTCCGGCCTCATTGGCCAGGCCCACCATGGTGCCCATGGCGTCGAAGAAGATGCTGAGCAGGATCACGAAGGCCAGCAGGGCGGCACCGATGAAGCCAAGGTGTTCGAAGGCGCCAAAGGGGTTGGCCTTGCCGATCAGGGAAAGGTCCGGAGCGCCCCACTCGGACACTTTGGGCGCCACGAGCGACCAGCCACGGGGGTTGATGGTGGTGCCGTCGTTGCTCGGGCCGATATGCAGGGTGAATTCAAGGATCGCAGCCAGCGCGGTGGAGACGATGATGCCGATCAGGATGGCACCGCGTACCTTGCGCACCACCAGCGCGATGGTGAGGACCAGGCCGACCGCGAACACCAGCGTCGGCCAGCCCAGGAGTTTGCCGTCCACGCCCAGGCCCAGCGGAACGGTGGTTCCGGCGGCGTCGGGGATGCGGCGCACGAAGCCGGCGTTGACCAGGCCGATCAGCGCAATGAAGAGACCGATGCCCACCACGATCGCGGTCTTGAGCGCCTCGGGGACGGCCTTGAAGACGGCGGTCCGGAACCCGGTGAGGACAAGGATCAGCATGGTCAGGCCGGAGAGGACCACCAGGCCCATCATGTCCGGCCATGTCAGGCCCGGGTGCGAGGCGACGGTGACGGCCACGAACGCGTTGACGCCCAGACCTGTGGCTACGGCAAAGGGATGCTTGGCCCAAGCACCCATGAGGATGGTCAGGATGCCTGCCACGAAGGCCGTGGTGGCGGCGACGGCCGTGAAGCCCAGCGATGCCCCGCTCGAGTCAGCCCCCGACAGGATGAGGGGGTTCAGGACCACGATGTAGCTCATGGCAAAGAAGGTCGCGAAGCCGCCACGGATTTCCCGCGAATACGTGGATCCACGTTCGGAGATCTTGAAGTAGCGGTCGATTGCAGAACCCTGTTTAAGCATGGATGTCTCCGGGGATCGTGTGAGTGTGCTCTCAAATCCTATGCCCGCCCGTGCGGGGAGGCCTGACGATTCGCCTAGTCTGTAAGGAAGCCAACATTAGGAGAAACCGCCCCATGCGCACCATCCGCCCGCTCCTGGCCGCCGTCGTTGCTGCCCTCGCCTTCGCCTCGGCGCTGCTTTTCGGCGCCGCCCCGGCATCGGCGCACGACGCCGCAGAATCCACGAGTCCGGCCAGCGGAGCCACGGTTGCGGAAGTTCCGGCATCGGTCTCCGTCACGTTCAATAACCGGCCGCTGGCTATTGGTTCGGGCATGTCGGTGACCGCGGGCGGGGAGAACTGGGCGGACGGCGCCGTGCAAATCATCGACAACCAGGCGGTCCAAAAACTGCGCCCCGGCGCTCCGGCGGGCCAGTACACGGTGGTTTGGCGCGTCGTCAGCTCCGATTCGCACCCCATCGAGGGCACCTTTACGTTCACGGCAACAGCAGGAAGCACGACGTCGGAGGGGGCCACCGCGGGAGCCTCGCCGTCCGCGTCGGGCCAGGCAGGTTCGGGCACTGTTCCGAGCGCAGGAACTGCGGCCCCCGGAACCCCCGTCAGCGAACCCGCTCCGGACGCCTCCCAGCCGTTCCCGTGGAGCATCGTGGCGTTTGCTGCATTAGCTGTTGCGCTCGTTATTTTCCTGGCCGTTACAGCCCGTCGGAAATTGGCTGCCTCCAATGATGCCGAGGGCGATAAATCCGCGGAATGACGGGGTTTTCTACATACCTGCGAAAATCTCGAAACGGTTACTGCGACACGCTCGACGCCCACTTCTCGTTACTTAAATGTGACTTTGCCGTGATCATCGCGTACGGTAGTACCTGTGCCCGATCCGCATTCGGCGCACTTCCGGCCTGATTGCCTAGCTCTGCCGCAGGTCGGAATCCGTTCGCAGACATACCTACGGCAGAGACGGGGAACCCATTTTAGGCCGCCAATGAGCGCGCCTTGGGGTGAAGCCACGAAGCTTCCGCTGAACAGCGGTGGATAGTGGCCGGGTGACTCCCATCCGAATCCGACAGCTAACCTCGCAGGCATCGGGAGAGGCTCTTTCATGTCTTCACGCATTCTTCGCGGCCGTCGTAAGGCGGACAGCGTACGCCCCAATCCGTTCATCTCCATCTCCAAGGCAGTTGCCAGCAACGCTTCAGGCGCTGGCCGCCAGGCAGCCGTCATCGCTGCAGCTTCGGGTCTTGTCCTGACCGGTTCCATTGCTGCGCACGCTGCCGAAACTCCGGCACAGGCTCCGGTCCAGCGGGACTCCAGCCCCGCCACGGTTGCTGAAACCGTTGCCGAAACCCCCAACAAGGTTGTCACTGCCGCAGCAACGGCCACCGTCAACTTCGAGCGTCCCGCTGTTGCTTCCGTGGCAGCACCGGTCATCGAGAAGCCGGCTCCGGTTGTTGAGGCTCCCAAGAAGGCCGCAGCCAAGGCTGCTGCTCCCGCCGCTACCGCCACGGTTGCTGCTTCCGCACCTGCCGCTGCTGCTCCCGCAGCACCTGCCCCGGCACCCGCTGTTGGCGGCGTCAGCGCAGCAATGGTTGCCTCGGCTTACGCCCAGATCGGTGTCATGCAGGACTGCACCGCCATGGTCGAAAAGGCCCTCGGCTCCGCAGGTATCCCGGTGGGCGACCTTGCACCCATGCAATTCATGAACTACGGCAAGGTTGTCAGTGATCCCCAGCCCGGTGACATGATCGTCCAGTCCGGCCACGTTGCCATCTACATCGGCAATGGCCAGGCCATCTCCGGTGGCATCAACGGTAACCAGACCGGCATCCACCCGATCAGCTGGCTGACCGCAACCGGCCCGCTCACGTACGTCCGCGCCGGCGCATAAGCTTCACGCTTCACAAAAAGGCCGGCACCCCGGAGGTTTCTCCTCCCGGGGTGCCGGTTTTTTGGTTTAAGGCTTTTGGTCTAAGGCCCCTGCTCCAAGAGCCCTGTTTCCGGGCTGCCTTGGTGCCGCTGTGGGGGTTGCCGGGCTTAGGCGATCGCGAGGCCGGGCGCTGCTGGAAGTGCCACCTTCGAAGAGATGGCCTGCCCCACCGCCTTGGCCTGGCGGAGGACTTCCTTGGGGGTTGGAGTGATGAGTTCTCCCACTCCCACCAGATGCATGCCCACCGCGCGCATGGCGGCCACAAGGTTCTGACCAACGGCAATCCCCAGCTCGGCCAGCATCTTGCGTAGCTGGCTCTGCGCGCAACGCGTCACTACAACGTGGTCGGCAAGGAGAATGCCGTGCGCCGTGTGGACGGCCCATTGACGAGGGGATGCGAGGGGAGTTTCTGCAGCCGTGAGCAGGTCCAGCCGGACCGCCTTGGTGGTGTTGCGTACATCCAGGTGGTGACTGGCCGCGTAGTTCCGCAGGTGGCGGAGGATCTGGTTCCGTTCCAGCATGGAAGCGGGATCGGCTACCTCGCAGCGTTGCAGCATGCCGGTATGCACGGAAGGACCCGTCTGTGCCAGTGGGCCGAAGCCGTCCACCACGATCGAGCCCACGCCGTAGCGGCTGAGTTCGCTGGCCACGGCGAGGCCTGAGAGTCCGGCTCCGATCACCACGGTGGTGGTTCGCTCCGTGGCGGAATCAGGCATGAGTGACACTGCGTGGTTCCTCCTTGACGTACGTGCCCAAAGGCAGGATTGGACGCTTCCGGTTCCCCCAAACGGTCGCAAATAAATGGCCGGTATGTGTTCTGGAACACTCTCCCCGGCCATTCGGTGACTCGAACACTACAGAACTTTTGGGGCGTTGGGTAGCCTTCCTGACAGCGTGTTATTACTTCTTCCCGGGGCGTCCCGGGAGGGCCTTGAAACCGAGCCCGGACCGTTATGCAGATAGCGGAAAAGCCGCCTTGATTCGCTATAAGCAAACGAGAATAGTTGGCATTGGACGAGGAAGTCCCGTGGCTTCCTCGTTCACGGACATTAGCGCACAACGTGAGGTGTAACACCCCTACGTTGAACCTCTGGCAGAATGGCCGGAACATCAAGCAGCAGGTGGAGAGGCGGGCCCCAAATGGACCAGCACGGTAGTCACGTTGAACATCCCCGCGGCGGTGACGCGGAAGCAGTAGCACCGGGCGGCATCGTGGTTGGAGTGGACGGCTCCGAACACGGACAATGCGCTTTGGTGTGGGCAGCGCGTGAAGCCGAACGCCGGCAACTTCCCTTGCACATCGTGACCGCTTATTCAGTGCCGATCTTCGCCGCCTCAGGGTTGGACGGCGGATACGCAACGGTGGACGACTCGATGATCCGGGAAGGCGCCGAAGCCATCGCCAAACAGGCCGTGGAGAAGGTTTCCGGCTACAACATCGACGTTGACGCCTCGGTGGAGAACGGGGATGCCGCCGGTGTCCTGCTGGATCTCTCCGCGGAAGCCGCCCTCTTGGTTTCGGGCAGCCGCGGACGCGGTGGATTCGTCGGCCGTCTGCTGGGCTCCGTCAGCAGCGCGCTGCCGGCCCACGCGAAGTGCCCCACAGTGACGGTGCCGTTGTATTGCGCCGACCGCCTGGGCCAGAGCACCGAGGACAAGCACATCAAGGCCGAACACGCGAAGGCCGGTCCCCGCACTGTGGAGAACATTGTTGTAGTTGGTGTTGACGGCTCCGAACAGGCGCGAGTGGCGGTCCTGGAGGCTGCTGAACAGGCAGAACGCATGGGCGCGAAGCTGCGGGTAGTCTGCGCTGTGCCTCAGTACAGCGGCTCGCTGGCCTGGGTGCCGGCCCCCTTGGACAGGGATGCCCTGTTCGCGGATATCAAGGTCCAACTGGATGCCGGCGTTGCCTGGCTCCGCAGCCATTTCCCGCATCTCACGGTGGAAACCCAGCTGACAGACGGCTCTCCCGTGGACGTCCTGGTGGAGGCCAGCAGGGGAGTGGAACTGGTGGTCCTGGGCACCCGTGGACGCGGCGGGTTCGCCGGAATGCTCCTCGGTTCAACCTCGGACGGCGTGCTGCACCACGCCAAGGGACCGGTCATGGTGGTCCCGGATCGCGAAGACTCCAGGCTTGCGGACAGGCCCAAGTTCGGCCCCATGCTGGGCAACGACTAGGACCTGACGCTTCACGGCGGCATGGACGGTGAAGCGGCGGAAGGGCCGCAGCAGGGCGGGCAAACCGGGAAGGCTTCAACAGCCGGGTACGGTTTCATCCTTCCGTTGGACCGGATTCGTTCAGGCATGCTGGCGGAGGTTGGCGGCAAGGCCGCCAACCTTGGTGAAATGGCCACCGCCGGTTTGCCGGTGCCGCCCGGATTTTGCCTGACGACGGCGGCCTACCGCCGGGCGCTTGACGGCGCAGCGTTGGGTGAGGTGCTGGCTGCCCTGGACGGGACCGACGTCGTTGATTCTTCCCTTGATGCCCTGGCGGCCCGTGCCCGCTCCGTAGTGCTGGCTGCCGGTGTTCCTCCAGAGGTGGCCGAAGAAGTCCGCACGGCGTACAACAGGCTGGGCCCGGATGTCCCGGTTGCTGTCCGGTCCTCGGCCACGGCGGAAGACCTGCCTTTTGCGAGCTTTGCCGGCCAGCAGGACACTTTCCTGAATGTGGTTGGCGTGGATGCCGTGCTGGACGCAGTGAGCCGGTGCTGGGCTTCCCTGTGGACTGACCGGGCGGCGAGTTACAGGACTGCACACGGGATCCGGCATTCGACGGTGGCGCTCGCCGTTGTAGTGCAGCAGATGATCGACGCCGCCACCGCCGGCGTCATGTTCACGGCCAACCCGCTGACCGGGCGTCGGCAGGAGGCGGTCATCGATGCGAGTCCCGGCCTGGGCGAAGCAGTGGTCTCCGGCGCGGTGAATCCCGACCAGTACGTGGTGGATATCCGGAGCCTCCAGATCCTGACGCGCACCATCGGTGACCGTAGAGTCGAGATCCGGCCCCTGCCCGGTGGGGGGACTGAACGGGTTGAACACTCCGGACAGCTTGGAAAGACCGGGCTTGACGCTGCGGCGATCGGGACTGACGGCGAAGTTTCGCGGGTGGAACCTTGCCTCACGGACCACCAGATCCGGGCGCTCGCGGCCTTGGGCGACCGCGTGGAACAACACTACGCAGCTCCGCAGGACACCGAGTGGGCCATGGACCGGGACGGGAAGCTGTGGTTGACGCAGGCGCGGCCCATCACCACCCTGTACCCGCGACCAACAAGGACGCCGTCTTCCGGGGGCGAGCATGCGTTCTTGAACTTCAGCCTGGCCCAGGGCCTCACCCGGCCCCTGACGCCCATGGGGCTGGCGGGAATCAGGCTGATTGCTTCCTGCGTCGCCCGCCGGGCCGGCTTTGACGTGCCGGACCCGCGCACGGGCCCTTCGCCGTACTACGAGGCTGGCCAGCGGATCTTCTTCGACATCACTTCAGTGCTTCGGAGCAGGGTGGGCAGGGCCCTTGCGCCCAGGATTTTCGACATTATGGAGGCCCGGTCCGCCGCTTTGATCCGGCGCCTCAGCGAAGACCCCCGGTTCGCCATGACCAACAAGACTCCTTTCAAGCTGATCCGCCATGTGGCTCCTGTTGCAGCGAGATACCGGGTGCCGGAAACGGTCCTTCGGGGTCTGTTCAGGCCCGCAGCGGCCATGAGGCAACTGGATAAGGTCAGCCAAGACTTGAAGGACGCCTTCGATCTTCCCGTCTCCGCCACGAGCCATCAGAGGTTGCAGCATGTGGAGCGAATCCTCGGAGAGCGGATTTTTGCCACAGTTCCCCAGGTCCTGCCCCTTCCGGCACTTGGCTTTGCCCTGCTGGCACTGGTCCGGAAATTGCTGGGTCCCGACGTTTCCTACGACGAACTTCAAACAGTTATTCGTGGCCTGCCCCATAACGTCACCACCGAGATGGACCTTGCGCTCTGGGAGTTGGCGAGCAAGATCGGACAGGACCCGGAAGCAGTTGAGTTCTTCGTTTCCCGTGGCGCCGCAGAACTGGCGGAGGCCTACAAGGCAGGTGGGCTTCCGGCACGTCCGCAAGCCGGTCTTGAGAGGTTCCTTGCCGAATACGGGGACCGGGCCGTCGCGGAGATAGACATCGGGATGCCGCGCTGGTCGGAGGAACCCACCCACATTCTTGGAGTTCTTGGGAACTACTTGCGGCTTGGGCAGGGCGGCGGTGCTCCCGGGGCCGGAGGTTCTCCACGGCAGCCGGAACCCACGCCGCAACCCGACCCGCCCCGGCAGTTTGAAAATGCCGCCACCGAAGCCGAAGACCAGGTTGCACGCCTGGTGGCCCGTGGCAGGACCAAGAGCGCCCTTCACGCCGCGGTGATCCGCTTCGCCCTCGATCGCACGCGCCGCTACGCGGGCCTGCGGGAATTGCCCAAATACAACCTGGTCCTTGGTCTGGCCGAGGTGCGGAGGCACATGGTGCGGATCGGCCGGGAACTGGCAGAAGCAGGGCGTTTGGACGAGGCCGATGACGTCTTCTTCCTGGACTTCGAGGACGTGGAACTCGCCTTGGCCGGAACCCGCTTCCAGCCGGTGGTGGCGGAACGCCGCCAGGATTACGACCGTGAGCTGCAGCGCCGCCACATCCCGCGGATGCTGCTCTCGGACGGAACAGAACCCGAAGCCGTGGTGGATCCCGGAGCCAAAGAGCCAGCGGCCAACGCGTCCGCGGGAGTACTCACCGGCAGTGCGGCATCGACCGGGACAGTGACGGGGCTGGCGAGGGTGGTCATGGACCCGGTAGGAGCCCACCTGGAGCCCGGCGAAATCCTGGTGGCGCCTTCAACCGATCCGGGCTGGACGCCGCTCTTCCTGACGGCAGGAGGCCTGGTCATGGAAATGGGCGGTCCCAACTCGCACGGGGCCGTGGTTGCGCGCGAGTACGGGATTCCCGCCGTCGTGGGCGTCCCCGATGCCACCGTGCGGATCGCAACCGGCCAGCGCATCACGGTAGACGGCGCCTCCGGAACGGTAACGCCCGCCTGAACAGGCACTTCAAAGCCCGGCACGGCACAGCGAATGCAGCTATGCGTGCTGGTGGGATTCGTGCTCCGAGTGGCTCACCGGTTCAAGCTGGAAGGTGCAGTGCTCGGTATCGAAATGACTCCCCAGGCAGGACCCCAGTTGGTCAAGGATGCTGTCCGCGCCGGCGGCGTTGAGAAGTTCGTCTTCCACCACCACGTGGGCCGAGAACACCGGCACTCCCGAGGTAATGGTCCAAATATGGATGTCGTGGGCCTCCACCACTCCGTCCACGGCCAGGATGTGCTCGCGGATCATGTTGACGTCCACTCCCTTGGGGGTGGCTTCAAGCAGCACGTCCACTACGTCGCGGAGGAGGTGCCAGGCGCGGGGGATGATCATGACCGCGATCAGCATGGAGGCGATGGGGTCCGCAGCGCTGAAGCCCGTGGTCATGATGACGACGGCGGCCACAATGACGGCGATCGAGCCGAGGAGGTCGCCCAGGACTTCCAGGTAGGCGCCGCGTACGTTGAGGCTTTCCTTCTGCGCGCCTTGGAGGATCAACAGTGAGACGAGGTTGGCTGCGGCACCCAGAATTGCGGCCCACAGCATGATGTCGGTGTGGATCTCCGGGGTTTCGCCGAACCTGCGGATGGCCTCGATCATGATCACCACCGCGATGACAATCAGGACCAGGGCATTGGCCAGGGCGGCAAGCACTTCGGCCCGTTGGTAGCCGTAGGTGCGTTGATCGCTGGCGGGGCGCGTCGCGATCCAGGCCGCCATGAGCGCGATGAACACGCCGGCGGCATCGGAGAGCATGTGTCCGGCGTCGGCCAGCAGCGCAAGGGAACCGGAGATAATGGCGCCGACCACCTGGATACCCACCACGCCCAGGGTGATGCCCAGGACGGCTATGAGTCTCTTGCGATGCCTGCCGGTTGCAGTGAGTCCGTGCGAGTGGTTGTGGTCGTGCCCCATGCTTCTAAGGCTAGCCCCAGCCGAGTTCGTGCAGGCGGTCGTCGTCGATGCCGAAGTGGTGGGCGATCTCGTGTACCACCGTGATGGCCACTTCCTCGATGACTTCGTCGCGGGTGGTGCAGATGTCCAGGATGGGCTGGCGGAAGATGGTGATGCGGTCCGGGAGCGAACCCGCCTCCCACCATGAATCGCGTTCCGTCAGCGGGACGCCCTCGTAGAGGCCCAGCAGTACCGTGTCCGGGTCTTCGCCGGGGCGCGGAACGTAGGTGTCCTCAATGAAGACGGCCACGTTGTCCATGGCGCTGGCTGCCTTGGGCGGGATCATGTGCAAAGCATCTTCGACGGCGGCCTCGAACTCCTCCGGCGTCATCCGGAAGGGGGCGGCCCGGCCCCGCAACGGGGACGAAGGAAGGTCGCCGTCAGGGATGATAGGCAGGCCTGGAGGAAGATTTGCGGGCATGTTCCGACTGTAACGCCCGCGTGCGGCATTGACGCGGGGTGTGATGAGAGTTACTGTTTTCGAGGCCCGGTTATGCGTATAACTGAACCCCTGAATCAAGCCGGAGCCGCACGACAGACAGGCTTCCATGACCCGGCCCGGCACCAGCGGCAAGTCCGGCCCCACGATGCACCACGTGGCGGCCGCTGCGGGCGTTTCCCAAGCCACGGTATCGCTGGTCCTCAACGACGTGGGGGGAGCCAGGGTCTCGGAGGAAACCCGGCGGCGCGTCCATCAGGCCGCCAAGGAGCTAGGGTACCGCACCAACGCCCACGCGAAGGTTCTCCGCGAAGGCGTTGCTGAAATGATCGGTTTCGTGGGGGACCACGTGGCCACCGCACCTTTTGCCGGGAAGATCATCGAAGGCGCACAAGCCCGGGCATGGGAGGCCGGGATGTTGCTGCTCACGGTGAACACGGGCGGAGACCGCGGGCTGGAGGCTGCGTCCCTCGAAGCCATGCTCTCGCACAAAGTGGCCGGGGTGGTCTACGCCTCGATGTATCACCGGACGGTGGATGTTCCGGACGTCCTGGGTGAGCTGCCCGCCGTCGTGCTTAACGCGCAGGACCGCAGCGGCGCCTTCGCGAGCATCGCGCCGTCGGAGGTGCTCGGCGGGTACACCGCCACCCGGACCCTCATCCGGGCAGGGCACCGAAGGGTCGGTTTCATCAACATCGGTGCGGTGGAGGACGGACTGCCTGCCGTCGTCGGGCGGCTTGAAGGCTACCGGAAGGCGCTCGCAGAGGCGGGTATTGCGTACGACGGCGGACTGCACCTCGCGGGGGACGGCGACGAAGCCGGCGGTTACCGGAGGACGCTTGAGCTGATGGCCGGGGATCGCCCGCCCACAGCGATTTTCTGCGGTAATGACCGCACGGCGTGGGGCGCCTACCAGGCGCTGGCGTCGAAAGGGCTGGCCGTTCCGGATGACGTGTCCGTGGTCGGCTTCGACAACCAGGAGTCACTCGCACCCCATCTGCGGCCAGGCCTGACTACCTTGGAACTGCCCTTCATTGACATGGGAAGGCGTGCCGTGGAGTTGATCCTTGCCGGTACGCCAACCCCGGGCCACACTGAATTGTTCGAATGTCCCCTTGTTGAACGTCATTCCGTGGCCGCACCTCCACACCTCCCCAACCAACGAACAGGAACCGCATGACCGCCACTCCCTCCCTCGCACCCGAACCCCTCGACGTCGTCGTGGTGGGTGAGGCGCTGATCGACATCGTGCAGTCTCCGGATGGGCAGATCGAGTATCCGGGCGGTTCACCTGCCAATGTGGCCTACGGCCTGGGGCGCCTGGACATCAAAGCCGGCCTGTTGACGGCGATCGGACGCGACGACCGCGGTGACGCCATCACCGAACACCTCCAGAGCGCGGGGGTGGTTCTGCTTCCCGGTTCCAGGTCGTTGGGGAAGACGGCCACGGCTACGGCACAGATCGGCGACGACGGGTCCGCTGAGTACACCTTCGACATTGACTGGTCCTTGCCTCCCGTGGTGCTCCCTTACGCGCCCAGGATCCTGCACACCGGTTCCATCGCCACGTTCCTGCAGCCGGGAGCAAGCGTCGTGCGCGGCATGCTTGAACAGGCGCAGGGCGGATGCATGGTCACCTACGACCCCAACATCCGCCGCGACCTCCTGGGCAGCCACCACGAGGCCCTCTCCCTCTTTGAGGAACTGGTGCCGTTGACCGACGTCGTCAAGATGAGTGAAGACGATGCCCGCTGGCTGTATCCGGGCAAGGACCTGGCGGAAACGGCCCGCCACCTGCTGTCCCTGGGGACCGTGCTGGCCGTGGTGACGCAGGGGGCGAACGGATCCCTCATGGCCACGCGGGAGACCCAGCTGAATGTCCCGGCCATCCCGTCCACGGTGGCTGACACGATCGGAGCGGGGGATTCATACATGTCCGCGCTGATCCTGGGGCTGCTCCTTCGGGGAAGCGATGGCTTGGCTCCGACAGTGCTGGAGAGGATCGGCACCACCGCCTCCATGGCGGCATCCATCACTGTGGGCCGCTCCGGGGCGAACCCGCCCACGCACCGGGAACTGCTGGCCGGAATGGCCCGCTGACTTTTCGCTGAAACCTAACCTTTTACTGCGCGCGTCCTCGACTTGGACGCGCGCAGTACTGTTGTGCGCTCCGCCTTGGGGGTCCTGCGGGTCAGCGCTACGCCGAAAAGGCACACCACGCCGCCCAGCAAACCCCAGATCGTGGGCACTTCCTGCAGGACGGCCCAGGAAATAAGAATGGTGGTTCCCGGGACGAGGTACGTCGTGGCGGCCATCTTTCCGGCAGGAATCAAGGACAGCGCGTAAGCCCATGTGGTGAAGGCAATCGCCGTCGGGAAAACGCCGAGGTAGACCAGGCCCAACGTGGCTGCCATCGGCGCCAACTGAATTTCGCTGATGAGCTGGCCTGTCCAGGGCAGGCAGCACACGGCGCCAACCATGATGCCGAACCAGGTGGCCTGCCCCGCGGTAAACGTGCGCAGGACGGGTTTCTGCAGGATGGCGCTGACAGACGCGAGCACAGCGGCCAGCAGGCACAACAACACGCCGGCCACGTCCGCCGTCGACCGTTGCCCGGAGCCCAACGCGATCATCGCAACCCCGCCAAAGGCCACCGCGCTGCCGATCAGCAACCAGCGCGGAAAGCCTTCCTTCAGGATGAAGCCGGCCATGACCGCTATCAGGATCGGTGAGACGTTGATCAGCATGGCGCTGGTACCGGCGTCGAGCATGTGCTCGGCGGCGTTCAGCGCCACGTTGTAGCCGGCGAACCACATCACCCCGTAGGCTGCGATAGGCAGCCACTGGCGGCCTTTCGGCCACACCTTCAGCGTCGGCAGCACCACCAGTCCAAGCACGACGGCGGCAACGGCCAAGCGTCCCAACGTCAAGGAGCCGGGGGAGAAGCTGGGGCCGACCGCCCGGATGCCGACGAAAGCCGAAGCCCACAGGACTACGGTGACCACGACGGCGGCTATGCCGGCTTTGCTGATGGTTGCCGCGGCGACCGGCGCGGGGATGCTGCGCTCCTGGTCGCCGGAGGGCTGGCCGGATCCGGCCGGGGTGGGGGTTGTCATAGGGCAAATCTAGCGCGGCATCCGACCGTGGGGCTGGCGGATTTCGGACGCGTCAGAGCAAAAAACTGCCAATGTCCTGTGCGCTGTTTTTGGACGTGTCCGAGGTCACGCTCCTCTCGATTTTGGATTATCGCCATCCATGCTCTAAGGTTTTAGAGTCCAGTTCGGACGAGCGAGAGCGGAAAAGAACGCATAAAGCGTTGTCTTCTGCTGCGAGTTCGAATTGAGTTCAGGCCCCCATCGTCTAGCGGCCTAGGACACCGCCCTTTCACGGCGGCGGCACGGGTTCGAATCCCGTTGGGGGTACGCAAGGTAAGTGGTAAATCGGACTGAAAAAGTCTGGTAGGCTGGAAGCCTTGAAAAAAACGCGGTAGAGATACTGCAAAGCGCGGTAGAGATACCGCAAAGCAAGGCCCTGTAGCGCAGTTGGTTAGCGCGCCGCCCTGTCACGGCGGAGGTCGCGGGTTCAAGTCCCGTCAGGGTCGCTCTGAGCGCCGGAAGGAATTCCGGTTCTCAAGGTGACATGTCACCTAGGCTCTGTAGCTCAGTTGGTAGAGCGTTCGACTGAAAATCGAAAGGTCACCGGATCGACGCCGGTCGGAGCCACCAGCTAGAACCCCGCATTTCCAGTCGTCAGGACTTTGGAAATAGCGGGGTTTTTGCGTTGGGGAATTTCGTTGCCGCATTGGCCCTATGTCTTATGGGCTACGGCAGCGGCGGTCCCGGCCTTTTGTTCCGGTGGCCGGGCGCCGCCGTCGAGCATCTCCCAGTCAGTTGTCCGCCGGTAACCCGCAGCCTGTCAGCGGAAGGCGGGAATGCCGGTCAGCTTGTTGCCGAGAATGAGGGTGTGCACTTCGTCGGTGCCCTCGTAAGTGCGGACCGACTCCAGGTTGTTCGCGTGCCGCAGCGGTGAGTAGTCCAAGGTAATGCCGTTGCCGCCAAGGATGGTCCGGGCCTCGCGGGCGATCTTGATGGCTTCGCGGCAGTTGTTGAGCTTGCCCACGGAGATCTGGTCGATCTGCAAGGTTCCGGCGTCCTTCTTCCGGCCAAGGTGCAGCGCGAGCAGGAAGCCCTTGTTGATTTCCAGCGCCATGTCCACCAGCTTCTGCTGCGTGAGCTGGTAGCCCGCAAGGGGCTTGTCGAACTGCAAGCGCTCCTGTGAATAGGCCAGGGCGGCCTCGAAAGAATCACGGGCCGCGCCCATGGCACCCCAAATGATCCCGTAGCGTGCTTCGTTAAGGCAGCTGAAAGGACCCTTCAACCCCACCACGTTCGGCAGCACCGCGGACTCGGGCAGGCGCACGTCCACCAGATCGATGTCGCATTGGATGGAGGCGCGCATGGACAGCTTCGGCTCGATCGGCGTCGCGGTAAAGCCCGGGGTGGACGTGGGAACCACGAACCCCCTGATGCCTTCTTCGGTCTGGGCCCAGATAACAGCAACCTGGGCTACCGATGCCAGGCCGATCCAGCGCTTGGAGCCGTTAAGGACCCAGTCGTTTCCGTCGCGACGCGCAAAGGTCTTCATGCCGCTGGGGTCGGAGCCGGCGGTGGGCTCGGTCAGTCCGAAGCAGCCGATTGCTTCGCCCTTGGCCATGGCGGGCAGCCACTCCTGCTTCTGCTCTTCGGAACCGTGCTTGTAGATGGCACTCATGGCCAGCGAGCCCTGCACTGAGACGAAGGTCCGTAGGCCGGAGTCGCCGGCCTCGAGTTCGGCGCCTGCCAATCCGTAATCGACCGCGGAGCCCCCGGCGCAGCCGTAGCCCTGCAAATGCATTCCCAACAGGCCCAGCCGACCGAGTTCCGGAACTATCTCCAACGGGAAAGTGGCCGATTCGTACCATTGCGCAATGTTCGGCCTGATGTCCGCGTCCACGAAGGCGCGCACTCTGTCCCGCAGCTTCCGTTCTTCCGGGGTGAGCAAGGAATCGAAGTCAATCAGATCGCTGATGCTGTTCATGCGGAACCTCTCGTGTTCGGGGAAATGGAAATGAAGGTGCTGCCTTGGTGTTCACCAAGGGTGGGCGGTGCCTGCCGGTACGTGGCGGGGGAAGCGGACAAACGGATGGGATTGGCCAGTTGGACTGATGAGCGGCCGGTGATTGGGTCCGTGAAATGAACGGAAGGTTCAAGACCCAGGGAGTGACCGAGCGCCAAAGCTTCGCCGATGTCATTGACTTTGCCGGCCGGTACCCCGGCTTCGAGAAGCTTGGCCTGCCAATGAGCGGCGGAATCAGTTTCCAGTGCCTGTTCGAGGATCCTCTTTAAGGGGACGCGTGATGCCACCCGAAGTTCATTGGTGCGAAAGCGGGGGTCCTCGGTCAGGCTGTTCAACCCAAGGGCTTCAGTCAACGCACCGAACTGCCTGTTGTTGCCGACCGCGATGGCAAGCAGGCCGTCTCTGGTCCGAAAAGTTTCATAGGGGGCGATGCTTGGGTGTGCGTTGCCAATGCGGGCCGGGGAGTTCCCAGTAGCGAGCGTTGCTGTTCCCTGGTTGACGAAAGCGGCAAGAAGCGATGAGAGCAGATTGACGTGGACTTCCTGACCGTGGCCGGTGGTGTCACGGACGCGCAGTGCCATGAGGATGCCCGTCAAGGCGTTCTGTCCGGTGAGTACGTCAACCAGTGCGACGCCGGCTTTGGTCGGTTCCGTCTCGGGCGACCCGGTGATGCTCATCAGGCCGCCGAGCGCTTGGACGAGGAGGTCGTACCCGGGGAGTGCGGATCCGGCGCCCGTTCCAAACCCGGAGATGGAGCAGTACACCAGGTCGGGCCGCCCGGCGGACAAGGTCTGGTAGTCCAGCCCAAACTTGGCCATGACGCCCGGCCGGAAGTTCTCCACCACTACGTCGCATTCCGCAGTCAGTTCGCGGGCGTAAGCCAGGCCGTCGTCCGTATTAAGATCCACGACCACCGATCGCTTGTTTCGGTTGACACTGGCAAAATACGTTCCCCGTCCGTGATGGTCCACGGGCGGTACCCATGCCCGGGTGTCGTCGCCGGCCGGGCTTTCGATCTTGATGACCTCGGCGCCAAAGTCCGCCAGCATCATGGTGCACAGGGGACCTGCCAACACACGGGAGAAATCCGCGATCCGGATTCCGGCCAGCGGTTGGCTCAGGGGGGACTCGGAGGAGCTGGGGGATGCCACTTCGCATCCTTTCGCTTGTATGTTGCATGCTACTGAGGTTGCATGCAACTGTAGGGCACTTTCGGAAAGCTGTAAATACCCGTGGAGTCAGCGGGAGAATTTGGTGAGCTGCTCGAGCTGAGAGAGGTACTGGTCTGCTGACAGGCCAGGCGTCCGGGCGCAGACCCCGCTGATCAACAAGTGAGCGGTCCGGGTGACATGGTCCCGTACGGCTCCGGCTGCTGCCCGGGGATCCCTGCGCTCCAACGCGGCCAGGATGTCCTTGCGGTCACAGGCCAGGTCCTGGCTGCTTCGGGCCGACGGGATAGTGACCAGCCCATGGGCCAGCACCATATTGCGTAGTTCGCCGTCCAAGGCCAACAGGCGGGGGTTGCCCGCGAGCTCCATCAGGAACAGGTGAAAGTCCTTGTCAGCCTGTAAAGTTGCCGGCCCGTCCTCGCGGGCGGCAGCGTCAAGGATACGGCCGTGCAGGGTTCGGAAGTTGGCCAAATCTTCGTCGGTGGCCACCTCCGCCGCGCGGGCTGCCGCAGGCGGCTCGAGGATGATGCGGATTTGGAAGATCTGCACGATCTCATCCAAGGACATCTGAAGCACCCGCACACCGCGGTTCTTCTCGATGCGGACGATTCCCTCTTTTTCGAGCAATTGAAGCGCTTCCCGGACCGGCGTTCGGGAGACTCCCAGCTTCTCCGCCAATCCGATTGCCGAGAAGTGTTCTTCCGGGCCCATCTCGCCGGAAGTGATGGCTGCACGCAGCATGTTGGTGACCTGAACCGTCAGGGATTGGCCATGGTCGATCTGTTGCATGCTACTCATGCAGGCATTCTACGGTCTGGGTTCTGCGGTGCAGAGATTACGACGTCGGCACCCGGCCGGGTGCCGACGTCGCCGTCGTCAGGACTTCAGCTTCGGCTTCACGTCCTTGTTGTAGATCGATTCCAAGGATGCTTTGAGTTCCGACATGGTGGTTTTCACGTCGGCCTTCTCGTTCATGATTTTGGTCGCTGCCTTGGCCAGCTCCTGGTCCCCACCCGGCAGGAAGGTGCGGGCGTAATCCTGGTTCCGGGTCTGCTTGAGCTGGTCAACAACCACCTGGAACTCCGGCGTTTGGGCGAGGATTGCCGAAACGTCCGCGGTTTGGGTAACCGGTGCGTACCCCGTGGCAGCGGACAGTTTGGCAGTATTCCCGGCATTGGTGACGTGGGCGATGAACATGGCGGCTGCGAGTTGACGCTCAGGGGTGGATTTGCTGGCAATGACCAGCCCGGACCCGCCGGTTGGTGATACCGGAGACTTGCTGACGTCTCCGCCGGGGAGGACGCCCACACCGATGCGCATGGCGGACTCCTTCGAGGCTTTCATGACGGTGGCGAGGTCGGCCGAGGAACTGATCGTTGCGCTGACCGCGCCGGCCTGGAGGTCGGTGAGGGCATTCTTGGAGGAAACGCCTGCCCATGAGTCCTTGATGATGGAATCCTGCACCCACTGCATGGCAGCGACTGATTCCTCGGAGTCGGCAGTGATTTCCCACTCCTTGGACCACGCACCTCCGCGTCCCCACAGGAGGTTCTGGAGTGTCCAGCCCGCGTACCCCGCAATCGCAGGGTACTGGTAGGCATTCTGGTAGCCGGACGCGGAAGCGTTGGCGGCTTTGATCTTCGGTGCCCACTCCGCGAATTCTTCCCAGGTAGCCGGAGCCCCTTCGGGTACCCCGGCTGCCTTGAAATGGTCCTTGTTGAAATAGAAGAGCGGAGTGGAGCGGGCGTAAGGGATGGCCCATTGTTTCTGGTCGTACTCATAGTCGCTGACCAGTCCAGGGACATAACCGGAGATGTCAGTGTTGGTGGCCTTCAGAAGTTCGTTGAGGGGCAGAATCGCACCCGAGAGTGCGTACCGGAACCACCAGACGTCCGATGCGAGCAGAACATCGGGGACGTCGTTGCCTGCTTGCGAGGTCTGGAACTTCTGGGCAACCTCTTCATAGTTCGCCCCACCGGTAACGAGGTTTACTGTGATTCCGGGGTTTTCTTTTTGGAATGACTCGATCAGCAGCAGCTCCGTATCCCGGGACTTGCCCGGGTGGCTGGACATGTAGCTGATGCTGCTGGCCGGCTTGATGGTAGACCAGTCCACCGCCACGGCTTTGGTGTCCGGACCGCCGCCATCCGTTGAGGGGCCGGCGCAAGCTCCCAATGCCAGGGTGCCGAGGCCCGCGCCGGCTACGGTGAGAAACTGCTTGCGGGTGAATGTAGTGGACATGACGATAGGTGCCTTTCATTGGGTGCTGAAAAGTTGATGGCAAGTTCGAACGGAGCGTTAGCCGGTTACAGAGCCCTGCGTCAGGCCGGACACTATGTACCTCTGGAGCGCAGCGAAGACGATCAGGATCGGCAGCAGGACGATCACCGAGCCGGCCATGAGCATGCCCCAGTTCTGGGTGCTTCCTTCGCTGTTGACGAGCTGCGTCAGCCCCACTGGCAGTGTCATCATGTCCGGGTGGTCAGTGACGATCAGCGGCCAGATGTACTCATTCCACTCGGCCACGATCGTGACCAGCGCGACCGTGGCGATGCTGGGCATCGAGACTGGAACCACGATCTTCCAGAGCTTGCGCCAATGCCCGGCCCCGTCGATTTCCGCAGACTCCAGAATGGCCGGCGGGAGTGTAAGGAAGTGCTGGCGCAGCAGGAATGTGCCAAAGGCTGTGCCCAGGGAGGGAACAATGATTCCCCAGTAAGTATTCAGTCCGCCCATGCCGGCGATCAGGACGTAGTTGGGCAGCACGGCTACCTGCGGCGGAACCATCAATGCGACCAGGATCAGGAGAAAGATCACCCTCTTGAAGGGGAAGCGGATGAAGACCAGCGCGTAGGCGGTGAAGATGGCCAGTACACACTTCACCGTTGAGCCGATTGCCGTCACGATCACGCTGTTGAGGAAGAACCTCGGAAAGGGAACGGTGGACGTGGCCTCCGCATAGTTTTGGAAGCTTGGCTCTTTTGGGAGGAGAGCCAGTTCGGTGGTGACAATTTCTCCCGGTGCCTTCAACGACGAGAGCATCATCCACAGGAGAGGAACGAATACCACAAGGGTGGCGAGGGCGAGTGGTACGTAACCAGTGGCAATCGTCCGGCCAAGGTTCCGCCAGGACAAAGGCTTTGCATCGGCTGGAAGGGGCTGAACGGGAGTAGTGCTCATGAGTAGTGAACCTTTCGTTCCACTAACCGGAGTTGCACAGCCGTCATGACCAGCAGACCTGCGAACAGGACCACCGAAATGGCCGCGGAGTAGCCTGCCCGGTTATATGACCCGAAGGCTTGGAGATAGGAATCGAAGATGAGCGTGCTGGTGCCATTGCCCGATGGCGTCATGATCCGGATGATGTCGAACGCCTGAAGCGAGCTCAGCAGGGATGTAATCAGCAGGAAGAACGTAGTGGGAGAAAGCAGGGGCACCACGATCGTCCAGAACCGGCGCAGGCTCGAGGCCCCATCCAGGGCGGCCGCTTCCATCAGCTGGGGCGGGATGGACTGCAACCCGGCCAAGTAAACGACGGCGCAGTAGCCCAGGTTTTTCCAGACGTAAACGATGATGACCATCGTCAGCGCCAGCTTGGGGTCGTTGACCCACTGAGGACTCGCCTGCCCCACGGAGCGGAGGAGCCAGGACAATGCTCCGTAGGTCGGATCGAAAATGAAGAGCCAAACCAATCCGACCCCGACGCCCGAAAGGACATAGGGGGCAAAGACAACTGCCCGGGCGAAGGTCCTGCCCTTCAGCTTTTGATTCAAGACGAGCGCCACCACCAGGCCGAGCGCCATGGCGCCACCTACCGTCGTGGCGGTGAATACTGCCGTGGTTCCCAGGACGTTTGCGGCATCAGCCGATGAGAAGAACTCGACGTAGTTCGCAAACCCCACGTTTGTGGCGGTTGCTGCTCCCAGCGTCCAGTCCAGGGTGGAGTAATAGAAATTCGTGAGCAGGGGTCTGTAAGTGAAGAGGAGGATCAGGGCTACGTTGGGTGCGGCGAACAGGATAAAGAACCATGCGTCCCGGCGTGTGCGTCTGTTCCACCGGCTGTTCCGCTTGAGGCCGGGCGGTTCTCCGCGTCCACCGGACGGGCTTCGCATGCCGGGGTTGCTTGGCTCCCGGGCAGTCTCCGGACGATTGGTGCCTACAGCGCTCACCACAGACCTCTGACTTCTTAGTCATGTTGTCTGGGGGCAACGCTCATCGTGGCTGATCGGGTCTTTGGGCGGTTGACCTGACAATCTGCCTTACTTCTGCTGCTAACCTACCGCCCAGACTGTCCCAACGCAATAGCTCGGAAGTGCCGCTTGCGTGACTTGTGCTAACGTCCTTACAAATATCCTGCACTGCCCGATCGGGCAGCCCGAGCGAGAGTTCCAGACCTCCGCTCAGAATGGACCGGCAATGCCGGAAAGCTTGAGGACTTTGTTCATGGTCTTCGGTGTCCCCGCCCCAGGGATCCCGAGCTGACCATGGGCTGTTGGGGACTCCCAAGCGCAGAACTGGAACTGGAGCAACGGCTTGATCTTTGATGGGGATACGCAATGGTGGCAGATGTGTGTGGCGCTCGCGGTGGCGTTGGTTCTATCCACGGCTATCGGGTTTGAACGCCAAAGCAAGAATAAATCGGCCGGAATGCGGACCCACGCAATGGTCGGTCTGGGTGCTGCCCTCTTCATGGTGGTCAGCAAATATGGTTTTAGCGATGTCTTGATGGCTGACCTTGTCAGGCTGGACCCGTCGAGGTTGGCGGCCCAGGTCGTTTCCGGCATCGGTTTCATCGGGGCCGGGCTCGTGTTCGTCCGGAGGAACCAAGTACGAGGCCTCACCACCGCGGCCTCGATTTGGATTACGGCCGCCGTGGGGACGTCGGCCGGCGCCGGATTGGCGCTTCCCGCGGTCTTCGTAACGGCCGCCCATTTCCTCATCGTTTATGCCTACCCGGTTCTATCGGCCAAGTTGCGCTCCGGACTCCCGCAGCAGTGGGTCCTCCGAGTGACTTACGACGACGGCGTTGGGGCTTTGCGGGACGTCCTCACCACGTGCACGGAGGAAGGGTTCCGCGTCCAGGGTTTTGCGACCATCAGGGCCTCCGACGAAACGAAACGCGTGGTGGAAAGACTAATGAAGCATGAGGACGCCTCGACCACCGGGTCCATTGAGATCGAACTGGAGATCGAAGGCACCATGGCCGCGTCGAACGTCGTCAGCAGGCTTTCGCAACTCGCAGCGGTCACCGAGGTGTCCATCGTCGATGACGCCGAGTAGCTGCAACCTTCAACCCACACAAGGAATCACTTCATGATAGAAATCCAGGGCCACAGGGGTGTCCTTGCAACGCAACACGGGAACACCTTGGCCAGCTTCGTCGAGGCACTGACACTTGGCGTTGACGCCATCGAAGTGGACATCTGGCTTACCTCTGATCGCCAACTGGCGCTCCGTCACGATTCCATCGTCAATGGACGCGACATTCGTGATGGCCGACTTCGGGATGCTGCCGTGGAAGTGCTGCCCGAGGCCGTCCATCGCGTCGGCGCTGAGGCAAGGACTCCCACGTTGGAAGAGCTCTTGGCGCTGATGCGTTTCGCAGGCGCGGACGACGTTGTCCTGGACATAGAGGTCAAAACCGATCGAGCGAAGGGGCGGGAATACAGCCATTCGATCGTGTGGTGGCTGGCCAACATCCTGAGGGTTCACGAGTCCGGGCAGGCGCTTCGTGTGCGCAGCTTCGATCCCCTCGTCATCAAGGCCATGGGGGAGGAGATTCCCAGTGTTCCCAGGGTGGCGCTGTGCCGCTACCCTGTGGTTCCGGACCCGGGCCTGTACCCGTCCGACACTTACGCGCTGATCGAAGCTGCGCTCGCCGCCGGGGCAGAGGCAGTGGCCCCCGAGGTCAACCTCCTGGACGAAAAGCTCGTGGCTCAGGCGCACGCTGCCGGGCTGAAGGTATACCCGTGGACTTTGGTCACGGCGGAGCAGATTGCGAACGCAGTCAGTCTGGGTGTGGACGGAGTATGCGTCAACGATGTTGCCTTGGCCCGGACCACCTTCGCGGGCTTGGGGCGGGAGGTCCCTGTTCCCAGGCCCATAAGCCTGCCCATGCTGCGGTGATGTGAAGTCCGGTGGTCAGCCTTCACATTCCGTGCAGTAATACTGTCCGCCCTTTTCGCGTGCGATCTGCGACCGGTGGTGAACCAGGAAGCAGGAGGAACACGTGAATTCGTCCTCCTGAGGCGGAACGACGGCGACTACCAGCTCCTCGGCGATGAACTCGCCTGCCGGTGTGCTTGAGTCCGGCTCATCGCTTTCTTCCACCTCAAGGACGGCAGTCATTGCTGTGGGGGCGCTTGCTGTCTGCAAGGCTTCCAGCGACTGTTCCTGGGCTTCTTTGACCTCCGGGCGAAGGTCGTCGTAATCCGTTGCCATGGCTGCGCTCCTTCACGAAGTATGGGTGAGCCGATGCGGCTCCGGTGTCCCATTGTAAGCATGCTTATGAATTGTGCAACCTCATTTGTCTCTTGGCTGTGCCGTTGCGACCTTCTTTGATGCCGCAGTGTGCGTTTTTCCTTCGAGTTGGGTGGGTTTTGCCGTCGATGTGGGTGGTGGCGGTGCGGCTGTGTTTCTGGTGCCCGGGTTGGTGGTTTTAGTCGTTGGTGCCGGGGCAGCCCCAGGAGTGGGGGTTTTGTTCGCAGGTGTCGGCGACGAGTGCTGTTTCGGTTTTCCAGACGTGGATGGTTTGGGGTGTGGTGGTGAGGTTGAGGGTTCCGTTGATGGGTAGGGGTGGGCCGTTGTTGACGGTGTAGGTGCCGGTGTAGGTGGTGGTGAGTGTTGCGGGGTAGTTGCCGGTGGTGGTGTAGGTGTGGCTGGTTTGGGTGGTGGTGGTGAGCCATTGGGTGTCGGGGATGGGGTGGCCGGTGGTGGGTGTGGGTCCGAGGGTTTGGCCGTCGCCGTAGGTGTAGGTGTAGGTGGTGGGGGTGGCTGTGAGGTGGACGTTTTGTCCGAGGATGGTGAGGTTGAAGGTTTGGGGTGTGGTGGTGGCGTAGAAGTTGGTGGGTGCCCCGATGAGGGTGTTGGGGAAGGGTTGGGTTGTGAGGGTTCCGGGGTTGAGGGGTAGTTGGCGGAAGTCGGTGAGGATGCGGGCTGCGATGTCGTCGAGGATGTTGTGGGGTTCGGGGCCGTAGAGGCAGGTGGGGCCGGTGACGGGGATCCAGTCGGTCCAGCCGGGGTTGGTGATGGCTTTGGGGGCTTCTTTCCAGATCACGGGTGTGCCGGTGGCGCCGTTGGGTGATGGTGGGCAGGCGAGGGTGAGGCAGCCGGGGTCCACGGTGTCTGGCCCGTCGGCGCGGCAGTGGGTATCGGCCATGTACTGGTTCGGGTCCTCGGATGCAGCAGCGGCTCCGTTTCCGCTGGAAAGCTGAGACGCCAACTGGCCGGTCGAAGCATCGATGGTGGTCGTTCGGCCCACGTCCAGCGTCCCAGTCGCGTTATTCGTTCCTGCCCAGTTACCTGTATCGGCTCGGGCCGGCGCCTCCAGCGATATCGCAGCTAGAAAGAGAATTGAAACCATAAGCCAGAGCAGCGCTGGGCGCGACTTAGCGGATGAGAGCAAGGTCAACTACTTTCCATTCGTCGCTGTACGCGGCTGTTAGCTCGAAAGCTGAATTGGTGGAGCTTTCGGAGGCCCTGCCGACGCTTCCATCAGCATTGAAGTAGTCAATCTCTTGCTGGACGACTTGCACCCTCACTAGTTGGCTTGCTCCACCGCCGTTCGAAATCGGTTCTATAGCTGGGAGGGTAATTCGCCCGCCAACCAACCACCGGCCGCCTCTGTGACTGTCCGTGATACCTTCCAATATCCTGTTGCATGCACGGCATCCTGGTTCGAAGGACTCTGCCCATCGTTGAGTTTCTCCACTTTCTGCGGCGTAGTTTTGCTGCGCGTACCAGTGCCGGATAAACGCCTCCAGCCCCTCCTTCGAGTTCTCCTTCGCCAGCTCAGGCATGACGGGCACGGGTACGTTCTCGGCCTTGCCTTTCGCGTCAGCCGGCTTGTACTGGCCTGCGGAAGGAGCGCCAGCTGCCCCGGACTCAGACGCTCCGGGTGCAGGAGCGCCGGTCGGCGTAGCGCTGGAGGTGGGTTCCGCCGTCGTCGTGTTTGGTGGGGAGGGTGTGCCGCCTTGGCAGCCCGTCAGCAACAGCGCCGCGGCCAGCGCAAGGCCGGCGCCGCGAAGGCGGGCAGGGGCGAACGAATCGGTTGGGCGGTATGGCATGCAGAATCCCCCGGAAGCAGGTTGGCGTAGTGTCGGCCAGTCTAGGCAGCAGCCCCCGATGGAATCACGGCGAAATTTCCCATATGTGGATAACTCGGACTCTGTTCAGGGCGGGGCGTCGGGCGTAGTCTTGCCCTCGCCTGCTCGTCATCGCAATAGTCCAAACGGGGTGCATCATGGCCGCAACGAGCCGTTCAAGAAAGGGCGGTTTCTAACGAACGTCGCAACACCTACTGAAAGTGGTGTTTATTCATGCGTAGTTCGACGCGCCAGTCGAGGAAAATGGGGCCTCCGGGCTTGATTGAGAAGCGGCCCTTGTATGTTCAGCTCATGAAAGATGGGCTCTCCAACCGGGCAGCATGCAGGATTCTTGGGATCAACCCCAACACAGGCCTTCGTTGGTTGAACGGACGCAACGGCGTTCAAGGACTCGTGCAGCAAGGTTTGGATCCGCGGCCACGTAAGGCAATTCCTGCGGCGGCTGTATCCAGCCGCTACTTGTCAGAAGACGAGCGCATCTACATTGCCGATCAGTTGCTGGCTCGGGCAAGCCTGCGTTCCATAGCCCGGAAGCTCGGGCGTTCACCATCGACCATCAGCAGGGAGCTAGCCCGGAACAGGCCGGATTCCAGGCGTTATCATCCATTCCGCGCTCAGAAGCTGGCGCAGAAACGACGTCCAAGACCTCGCCTAACTAAGCTGGCCAAGGACGAGGAGCTGCGCCGTTACGTTGTGGCGTGCCTGTCGAAACGATGGAGTCCACAGCAGGTTTGCCAGGCGCTGAAGTCTCGGTTTCCGGGCGAAGCTCACCGGCATTTGGTACACGAGACGATTTACCGCGCGCTTTACCAGCTGAGCATTCGTCCTGTCCCGTCAGGCCCTGCTCGGTTGCTGCGTTCGGGAAAGTTCAGTCGTCAACCACGGGCGCGGACCAAGGTGAAGCCACGCCAGTACATCGCGGACGCCCTCAAGATCGGAGACCGCCCAGCCCACGTTGCCAAGCGAGAAGAGGCTGGTCATTGGGAGGGAGATCTCATCATGGGCAAGGCAAATAGATCCGCTATTGTCACGTTGGTTGAGCGGACCTCGCGCTTTCTGATCGCGTTCGCGCTCCGGCCAGGCAATCGCTCAGAGAATATGCGGGACCAGCTCATTGAAGCTCTCGGGGTGTTGCCGGCCTGCATGCGTAGGACGTTGACTTGGGATCGGGGTTCGGAGATGGCTAAGCACGCCGGGGTCACATCAGCGTTGGGAACGCTTGTGTACTTCTGTGATCCAGCCAGCCCATGGCAACGCGCCTCAAACGAGAACGCCAACGGACTATTACGCCAGTACTTCCGAAAAGGGCAGGACCTGAGCGCTGTAGGGTCACCGGCGATCCATTTAGCCGTCGATGAGATCAATAGCCGACCCAGGGCCGTCTTAGATTGGTCCAGCGCCGAGGCCTGTTTCAGGCTCCAACAGGCAGCAGCAACCGGTCCATTGCTGGGCGTTCCCTCGCATGGGTAAGTGCCCGACTCTGGTCCGGTTGCTGACTGCGTCTAAGGCATGGGGATCTACTTACGCTCGATGCGCATGTCCACGTCGTTGGGGAGGCTTTCGAAAACGCTCAGGTCTGAGGTGATTTCACCCATTTTCGTGAGTGTAGGGACTGAGCTGGTCTCCTCGTAGATGATGGTGATGCTGTCGAGCGGGTTGTAGTAGACGATGTCTCCGGGCTGCACGTCGGTGTAGAACGGACCCGTTTCTGTCATCGGGGCGGGGAGCTCGGTGATGTACTCGATGCCGGCATTGCGGAACCAGGGCAACGTCACGGGGAGCGTAGCTGCGAAGTCTTGGGCGACTTGGCTGTCGTTGAGGGTCGCGGTCACCACGACGTCACCGGCGGTGATGGTGATTGGGGTCCCGTCCGTGGATGCTTCGGGTGGAGCCGGGGAATCGGTGGTGGCGGAGGGTGTGGCCGCGATAGCCGTGGTGGTCGGAGATGCGGTGGTGGTCTCGGCTGCAGGTGCGGAGCATCCTGCGAGGGCGATCGCGGCCGTAGCCGCCAGGGAGATCAGAGCCAGTGATTTTTTCATGATTTCCTAAGCGTTTTCGAGGGCCATGGCGGAGGACAGGTCGCGGTGGGCCGCGACCTGGTCGAGGAGCTGCTGAGCCTTGTGCTCGACTCCGGCGACGACGTCTGCTCCGGCGACGAACCGCAAGGGAGGGGTCTCCAGGTCGGCGATCGTGACGAGAGCGGCGCCGAGCTTGGCAGGGTCTCCACCCTGCTGGCCGTTCATGCTCTTCCACGCAGCGATGGTCTGGGTGGTGCGCTCGGCGTAGTCATCGATGGACAGTTCGGGCCAGATGGAGGAAGCGCCCTCGACGAGGAGTTCGGTGCGGAAGAAGCCGGGCTCGACGATGGTGGTGTGTATGCCGTAGGGCTGGACGTCGTACTGGAGGGATTCCATCCACCCTTCAAGAGCGAACTTTGAGGCCGCGTAGGCGGCGCAGAACTCCTGGCCGATGATCCCGGCGGCAGAGGTGATGGTGATGACGTGGCCACTGCGCTGCTTGCGCATCACCGGCAGGATCGCACGTGTGACGTTCAGCGGGCCGAAGAAGTTGGTTTCCATCTGCGCCCGGAAGTGCTCGTCGCTGATTTCTTCGAAGTAGCCGGCGTAGAAGTTTCCGGCGTTGTTGACCAGAACGTCAACGCTGCCAAAGCGTTCGACGGCGGCCTCCGCTGCGGCAGCGGAGGCCGCCGCGTCGGTGATATCCAGGGATAGGGCGAGAAGGTTCTCGTGTTCGCCAAGAGCGGCGGTGACTTTGGCGGCGTCGCGTGCGGTGCCGACCACACGGTGGCCGGCGTCGAGTGCGGCTTTGGCCAGGTCGACTCCCATGCCGCGGGCAGCTCCTGTGATGAACCAAACGTTGCTCATAATGATGCCTCTCTCAGGTCTTAGCCGGCCCGGTCGGGGCGGCTGCTGATTCAAGTCAACAGGGCATCGCCGAGGCTAACGAGACCCCACCTATGGGTTCCCTGACAGAGACCCTATAGAGGCCGTGAGGTGCGGTACCTTCAACTCCATGGAGAACCAGAACGACCTCAGCAAGTTCCTCGTCACGCGTCGGGCCAAACTCGACTTGCAACGAGTAGGCCTGCCTGACTACGGCGGACGCCGCCGCGTTCCAGGGCTACGGCGCGAAGAAGTCGCTCTCCTGGCCGGCATGAGCGTTGAGTACTACAAACGTCTCGAACGCGGCAACGCCAAGGGTGTTTCGGAGTCGGTGATTGATGGGGTCAGCCGCGCCCTCCAACTGGACGAGGCCGAGCACAAGCATCTCTACGAGCTCGTCAAGACCGCCAATGCAGGCGCACATCCACAACGCCGCCGCCCGGCACGCAACTCCCAGGTCAATCCCGCTCTCCAGCAGACCATTGATGCGATGTCGACCGTTCCTGTGTTCGTACAGAACGGTCGCTTGGACGCCGTGGCCACCAACCAGCTGGGTCGGGCACTGTTCTCAGAGATGTTTGAGGACTCACCGAAGTCCGTTAACGCCGCTCGCTTCGTCTTTCTTGACGGCCGCGCCCAATCCTTCTACCAGGACTGGGAAGCCAACTGCCGCCAGATCGTCGCCCTTCTTCGCGTTGAAGCTGGGCGTTCACCCTACGACCGACAACTGAGCGACTTGATTGGTGAACTCTCAACCCGCAGCGACCTCTTCCGCAAACTCTGGGGAGCGCACGACGTCCGCGAGCACCGCACAGGCCTAAAGAGTCTTCACCACCCCGTCGTCGGAGACCTGGATCTGACCTACCTTGGACTGGACCTCATCGCAGACCACAACCTCCAAATGCTCGTCTTCTCCGCGGAAGCCGGATCGCCATCCGACGACCGACTGCAGCTGCTGGCCAATTGGACCAAAACCCACATCATCGGCCTAGACATCAAGGATCCAAAGACCTCAGAACACATCAGCGGAGACTGACGCTGCGACAGCACAGCCCGGACCTGTGACGTCCGCGTGTGGATAACGAAGAAGGGCTCGTACTAACTAGCGGGGTCCGCAGTTAGCAAGACCTTCGATCTCCGGAGTGGCAAGCCAGTAGAACTGGTCTTCGAAGAGCTCGCCGGACTGCTAGGTTCAAAAGACGACCTGTTGCGACGTTCGTTAGAAACCGCCAAGTCCACGCTGGCGGGGATTCTGGTGGCAGCGGCCATGGCGCTCGGGGCGTGCGCCATCCCCCTACCCCTTCCGCAGGGAACTCCTGCGGCCGCGGAGTCTGCCGCGTCCAGTCCGGCGCCGGCGGCTGACCTGCCCTCTGCGGCGCCCTCTGCTGTGCCCTCTGCGGAGGCCAGTGCTACGGGCCCCGGGGTGGACGGGAACTACGGCCAGTTCTCGTCGTTGTCCGAGGCATGCCTGGCAGTCAGCGCCACCATGCTCAGCGTGACGCTCCTGCCGTTGGCGGCACTCGCGGGTGGAAATCCCGATGACTTGCAGAAGGCCCGGCAGGAATTGTCCCAATTGGAGGACAAGGTGCCCGGGGAATTGAAGCCGGCATTTGAAAAGCTGCGTGATTACACGGAATCTGCAGGTAGTGATTTCAGCAAATTCGGGGAGCCGGAATTCGAGGAGCTTTTGAAGCCGATCGAGCACTGGATGGACAAGAACTGCAAGTAGAGGCGCCGCGCACATACTTCTCTCACAAAGCGTCGGGGGCAGGCGCTAGGGTGGTATCCAAGAGAAGGGGAGTGCTCATGCCAGACCAGAGCGTGCCCGGTCAAAGCGTGCCGGAACACAACGTGCCCGATCACAACGTCCAGATGAATCCCGTGCCTGAAGGCGCCATTCCCGGTACGGGCCGCACCATCATCTCCGAGGCCGCCGTCGCCAAAGTGGCCGGCATCGCCGCCCGCGCGGTGCCGGGCGTGTACTCCTTGGGCTCAGGTCCCTCCCGTGCGCTCGGTGCCATCCGTGATGCCGTGGGCAGCTCGGACCACGCCGCCGGCGTCCGCGCCGAAGTGGGCGAAACCCAAGTGGCTGTGGACATCAACCTGGTGGCCCTCTACGGGCACCCGCTCCACGGCGTAGCCAACCAGGTACGCGCGGCTGTATACCGTGCGGTCGAGGAACTGGTGGGCCTGCAGGTCATAGAGGTCAACGTTGAAATCACGGACGTCTATATAGCCCCGCCACAAAAACCAACCACTGCCAAGGCGGTCACGGTGGATAAGGAGGTACTCCAATGAGCATGACAGTTGTGGGTATCGCTATTGGCGCTTTCGTGGCGTTCATGTCATTCCAGTTCGGATTCTGGGGATTTGTCATTTCGCTGCTGTTCATGGGCATTGGTGCCCTCTTGGGGCGTGCAGCTGACGGCAAGTTGGATCTCCGCAGCGTCCTCGATGCCATCACCGGCCGGCGCTCCTCCTCATGAGCGTGGCTGAGGCTGTGGAAACCACCACCAGCCTGGCCGGCCACAACCGGATCAGCACCCAGGCTCTGACATCGTTGGCGCAGGCGGCGGCCGCCGAGGCTCTCGGCGTCCCTGCGTCGGACATCCGCGCTGATTGGGCGGACGACGACGGCCTGCTGGCTTTGTCCATCGTGGCACCGATCAGCGTCCCCGCCTTAAGCGAAGTTCTTCGCCAACCCCAGCGGGTCCAAGGGTTCGGCGGTTCCATCTGGGACCGGGCAGTCGCCGCCAAAGCGAGCATCCTGGACAGTGTCATGCGGCTCAGCGGCTCGCAGCTGAGCCGTGTGGACATCAGGATCAGCGGAGCCCACGTCACGGAAGGGGGCCGGGTCAAGTGACCCAGGATCAGGAAACGGAAGCGCCCACGCTGGCAAACCAACCCCCGGAAACACCGCCTGTAGCCGGTGAAGACGCAACAATGAGCCAAATCCTGCGGAGGGAAACGCACTCATCGAGGGCCGGTGCGTCGGGAATCGCAGCCGTGCTGGTGATTCTGCTGTGTGTCTACGCGTTGCTGGAAGCGGGCGTTCGCGCAGTAGGCCAACCGCCGTGGCTGGTCGATCCCGGTACGGCAGCCGAACGCATCATCGCACTTCCCGCCGGCATCTCTCCACTCCTCCTGGGCGCTGGCGGGGCAGTTGTCGCCATGGTGGGCCTGTACTTCTTCCTCCACGCAGTTCTTCCCGGCCGACGCGCCAGGCACCTGTTACGGGACCCGAGGATCGCCGTCGTCGTTGATGATGAGGTGCTGGCCTCCGCCCTGGCGCGCCGCGCGCGGCTGGCAGCGAACGTCACCCAGGAACAAGTGATGGTGGTGGTCTCGCAGCGCCTGGTGGTGGTTAATGTGCGTCCGACGTCGGGCAGCAGGGTCAGCGAGGAAGCCGTCCTTGCCGCTGTCCAAGCTGAGTTGGAGGAAATGTCTCCCGTGCCCATGCCCGCCGTCCGGGTTAACCTGGGCACCTCGGGGGTGATCGGCGCATGAACGGAACACCCCGGGCCCTGAACCGCATCCTGCTCTTCATTATCGGTGCGAAATTGTTGGCTATCGGCGTGCTGCTGGTGCTGTTGGCCACCGTCCCGGCGGTCGCCGAGTGGTGGCACGGCTGGGCCGGATCCGTGTGGGCCGGAACTGAGGATGCCTTCCGGCGGACGCGCTTCCCTGGCCGCGAGGAGAGCTGGCTCTGGATTGTGGCGGGCTTGGTGCTCGTTGTGGTGATCGTGGGGATGGTCGCCTGGCTTGCGCAGCAGGGCAAGGGACGGGCCAACCTGTTGGTAGCCGGCGACGACGACGACAGCCAGGTTGCAGGCGAAGTCCGGATCGGCGGTGGCGTGGCTGAGCAGGCACTCCGGGCCGCGTTGTCGGACCGTCCGGACCTTGCCGGGGCCTCGGTTGCCACCTACGAGTACAAGGGGCAGCCGGGTCTGCGCATCCGGGTTCAACCGAGGCAAGGGGTTGCTCCGCACCTTCTGGCCGCGGAGATCTCGCAGATGGTTGAGGCGTTGGACCTTGTGATCGGCAAGAAGACGCCTGTCTTGGTCCACATGGTTTCCGGAGCACGCGCTAAGTTCACCAAGGCTGAGCGCGTGCGCTGAATCTTGCCCCGAGTTGCCCTGCCCCACGTCGCCTGGGTGAAGCGTTACCGGGGCATTCCCTAAGTTTGGCGGCCAGGTAGACAGGAGGTTCCGATGGCTGTGAGTTCCGCTGGAACAGCGGCTAAAACCGTTCCCGACGCCCCGGTGTTGTCCGATGTCATGGCAGAGTTGGCTGCGCTGGAAGAACCGAGGCACCGCGAAGTCAATGTGAAACACGGCGACGATCACGGGGTAAATCTCAGCAAATTGCGGGCCGTTGCAAAGCGGCTGAAGACCCAACAGGATCTTGCCCGGGAGCTATGGGCTACCGGCGACACCGCGGCCCGGTTGCTGGCATTGTTGATCTGCCGGCCGAAGGCTTTTGACCGCGGGGAACTGGACCGGATGCTGCGGGAATCCCGCACTCCCAAGGTGCAGGACTGGCTCGTGAACTATGTGGTGAAGAAGAGCCCGCACGCCGAGGACCTCCGCAGCGCCTGGTTCGCTGACCCGGATCCTGTGGTGGCAAGTGCCGGGTGGGCGTTGACCTCCGAGCGCGTCGTCAAGAAACCTGAAGGCCTGGATTTGGAAAGTCTCTTGGACATCATCGAGGCACGCATGAAGGGCGTTCCGGACCGGTTGCAGTGGGCCATGAACCAGTGCCTCGCCCAGATCGGCATCGAACACCCGGAGCACCGCGCCCGGGCCTTGGACATCGGCGAACGCCTGGAGGTCCTGAAGGACTACCCGACTCCGCCCAACTGCACGTCGCCTTTTGCACCCGTTTGGATCAACGAGATGGTGCGCCGCAAGTCGCTGTAGCCCCCGCGGAGAGCCAGCCTTGCCGGGTCAGCCCCTGTTGCGTTGCATCATCCGGTACGTCAGTTCAGCCAGGAGTTCCTCGTCGGAGAGGTGCGAGGCCCGGGCGTTCGAGGCTGCCGGAACGGCCATCCGTGGGCTGGATGCCTGCCGGGAACCGTCAGTGGTCCGCATGTCGTCGGGAGTGATTTGGTCCGGCGCGAAGGTGGATTTGCCCTTGAGGACCTCCGAAACCGACCCGGCACGCCACCCCAGGGCGTTCTCCAGCTTGCGCTGATTGATCTCCTGGGTCCGGCGGGTGCCCGACTCCAGCGTCCTGACGGTCTTGATGGCAGTACCGGCCTGCTTGGCTAATTGCACCTGGCTTATCCCTTGGGCCAACCGCTCTTCCTTGATGAGTCGTCCGATGGTTTGCAGTGCTTCGAGTTCATCCACACTTCCCACTGTTCCATAGGCAACCATGGGCAATCAAATCGAGGGGCCGCTTCAATGCCTGGATCAAGGGCCGTCCAGGGTGCTAAATCACGCCCGGGAAGATACCAAAAAACTAAATAGGCAGGTTGCTTGGTATCAGTGTGATTAACTTAGGTGTAAGCGCTTGCATTCGATACGGGCACCTCGCTAGTGTGAGGCTCACCACATCAACCGCACCGCGGAAATCACCTGGTCCACTCACTGAGGAGTTCCCAGCATGAAATCGAAGAAGTACCTTCTTCCGGCAGCGATCGCCGGAGTCTTGGCTATGTCCCTCACTGCATGTGGCGGCGGGGGCGGGGGCGGAAGCACCAACGGCGGCGGCGGTGCAAGCGGCGACGCGGCCAACAACCTTGACGGCCGTGGGCCGATCACCTACGTACAAGGCAAGGACAACAGCAACGTTGTTCGGCCCCTGATCGAAAAGTGGAACGCCGAGCACCCGGACGAGAAAGTAACGTTCAAGGAGCAGTCGGACCAGGCTGACCAGCAGCATGATGACCTCGTCCAGAACTTCCAGGCAAAGAACCCGAACTACGACGTCATGAGCGTTGACCTGATCTGGGTAGCCGAATTTGCTGCCAAGGGTTGGCTGCAGCCGCTCAAGGACAAGACGGCTATCTCAACCGACGGCATGCTGGAGTCGACGGTCAAGAGCGCCACCTACAACGGCACGCTTTATGCAGCCCCGCAAAGCTCTGACGGCGGCATCCTCTACTACCGCGGCGACTTGGTGCCCAATGCGCCCAAGACGTGGGACGAGATGATGCAGATGTGCGACATCGCCAAGCAGAACAACATCGGTTGCTACGCCGGTCAGTTCCAGAAGTACGAGGGCCTTACGGTCAACGCCGCGGAGGCCATCAACTCTGCCGGCGGCAAGATCGTTGACGATTCCGGCAAGGCCGCGGTTAACTCCGCCGAGGCCAAGGCAGGCCTGAACAACCTGGTACAGGCTTACAAGGACGGCAACATCCCCACCGAGGCCATCACCTTCCAGGAAGAGCAGGGACGCCAGGCATTCGAGGCCGGCAAGCTCCTCTTCCACCGCAACTGGCCGTACGTTTACAACCTGGCCAAGACTGATGGTTCCTCCACCGTGAAGGACACCTTCAAGATGGCTCCGCTTCCCGGCAAGGACGGCCCTGGCGCTTCCTCGCTGGGCGGCCACAACATTGCCATGAGCGTCTACTCCAAGAACAAGGCAACGGTTACTGACTTCATCAAGTTCATCACCAGCGAAGAGACCCAGCGGTTCTACGCCACCCAGGGTTCACTCGCCCCGGTGCTGACCAAGCTGTATGACGATCAGGAACTTGTCACCGCGCTGCCTTACCTGCCGGTGCTGAAGACGTCCATCGAGAACGCCGTGCCGCGTCCCGTAACGCCGTTCTACCCGGCCGTCACCAAGGCTGTCCAGGACAACGCTTACGCAGCACTCAAGGGTGAGAAGACCGTTGATTCGGCGATCTCCGACATGCAGGCGGCAATCGAGTCGGCCGGAGCCAAGTAACCACCCGGGCCCACGTCCGGCCGTTCGCCCTCCAGGCGGACGGCCGGACTCGGCTACGGCCTTCTCCCTGACAGGAGTCTTGCCATGTCAACAGAATTGCAAAAACAGCAGTCGACGGCGGATGCCGGCCACAAGATGCCAGGGCGCGAAAGCGCCGACCGTAAGCAGGTGACCCAGGGTCGCTGGGCTTACACGCTGCTGGCACCCTCGCTGGTACTGCTGGCAATCGTCATCATCTACCCGGTTATCAACGCCATCATCATGTCCTTCCAGAAGGACTCGGGACTTGATCCGGCAACGGGTTTCTTCTCCGAAGGCGGCCCCGCCGGCTTCGACAACTACGTACACTGGCTGGCCCAGCAATGCACCGCCCCCGGCGGCGGCGCGGTGGCCTGTCCTCCGGGAACCCTGGGTGCGCAATTCTGGGACGCCATGGGCACCACGTTCTTCTTCACCGTAGTTACGGTGGCTTTCGAAACGGTCCTCGGCTTCTGGATGGCCATCATCATGGCCCGCGCTTTCCGTGGCCGGAGCATCATCCGCGCAGCCGTCCTGGTTCCGTGGGCCATCCCCACGGCAGTGACGGCCAAGCTGTGGTTCTTCATCTTCGCTTTTGAGGGCATTGCCAACAAACTCTTCGGCACCCAGATCCTGTGGACCGGATCGGAATGGCCTGCCAAGTGGGCGATCGTCATTTCGGATGTTTGGAAGACCACTCCGTTCATGGCTCTGTTGATCCTTGCCGGCCTGCAACTGATCCCGGATGAGGTCTACGAGGCAGCGAAGGTGGACGGCGCGTCCACGTGGCAGCGTTTCCGCCTCATCACGCTTCCGCTGGTCAAGCCCGCACTGATGGTTGCGATCCTCTTCCGCGTGCTGGACGCCCTCCGCATGTACGACCTCCCGGCCATCATGACCCAAGGCGCCAACGGCACCACCACTCTCTCCATCCTGGTAGTGCAACAAATCCGGCAAGGGTTCAATTCGGCCGCGGCGCTATCGACCATCACGTTCATAGTCATCTTCATCGTCGCCTTCATCTTCGTCAGATTCCTGGGGGCAAACGCGGTCGATGCCGCTTCTTCGTCCGGAAAGGCAAAGTGACATGGCCACAGCCACAGCTTCAAGGACTTCCACTGCTCCTGCAGAGCGGCCGAAGCGCCCGTTCAACTGGGGATCGTTCCGCACCTACATCAGCGCAATCGTCATCCTGATCTGGTGTCTGGCACCCTTCTACTGGATGATCGTCACGGCGTTCCGGGACGTTGGGTTCACTTTTGACACAACGCCGTTCTTCACACACTTCACGTGGGATAACTTCGCTACGGTGTTTGACGAGAGCCTCGGCAACCACTTCGGCAAGAACCTGCTCAACAGCCTCTTTGTTGGTGCTGTCACCACGCTGATCGCCTTGATCGTCGGCGTCTTTGCAGCCTATGCGCTGGCACGACTGAACTTCCGGTTCAAGTTCGTGGTGCTCGGCTTCATCCTGGGTGCCTCGATGTTCCCGGGTGTTGCTTTGGTGACCCCGCTGTTCCAGCTCTTTACGAACATTGGCTGGATGGGCACCTACCAGGCGCTGATCATCCCGAACATCTCCTTCGTGCTTCCGCTGACGGTCTACACGCTGACCTCGTTCTTCCGTGAAATGCCGTGGGAACTCGAAGAAGCGGCCCGGATCGACGGTTGCACCCAAGGGCAGGCATTCCGCAAGGTGATCCTGCCGCTCGCGGCCCCGGCCACGTTCACTACGGCAATCCTGGCTTTCATCTCCGCATGGAACGAGTTCCTGATTGCCAGCCAGTTGTCCAACGATGACACCAGGACGGTTACGGTGGCCATTGCCTACTTCGCAGGTTCCCAGCCACAACAGGAGCCGTACACCGCGATCATGGCAGCCGGCACCATCGTCACCATTCCTTTGGTCATCCTGGTGCTGGTGTTCCAACGCAAGATCGTCGCCGGCCTGACGGCAGGTGCAGTGAAGTGAGCAGCTCAGCAAACCGACGCCAGCAAGCCGCCGCAGTCCGGAAGGTCGATCCCCACACAAAGCGCGTGCGCTCCGGGGAGGACTTCGACATCATCATCGGACTCCTTGGCTTCTGGGCGCTGGTTCTCCTGGCAGTCACCATCTATATGGAAGTCACAGCCCAGCCCGCCTTGGGTTGGGCCTTGGGCCTCCTGGCCACGGTACTCGCGCTGTGGGGCATGATCAGGCTCCGCCGCAAACTCCCTGAAAGGACTTCGCGTCGCCTCAGCTGAGGCCCCCGCAACAAGGCGGCACCTCAACTTAACAGCGGGTCGAATTAACAGCGGGTCGAAACAATCCCTGCGCGAAATAAAGAAGGGCTCCCGGGACAGATAGGCTTTAACGCGCCGTTCGGGAAGGAGCCCTCGGCCTTCGGCATGCACCTTTGAGGGGGCTAAAGTGGCAAAAACTAACGAACGGTCCCAGCGTGGCGGTCATACGGGGGTCAGCATCGAGGATGTCGCGGCGGCCGCGGGGGTCTCGACGGCGACCGTTTCCCGGGCCGTCCGGGGGCTGCCGCGGGTATCTCCGGCAACACGCGAAAAGATCCTGGATGTCGCGGCTTCCCTGGGATACGTGGCATCGTCCTCGGCGTCGGGCCTGGCTACCGGGCGGACCCGCACCATCGGCGTGCTGGCCCCGTTCGTGAGCCGCTGGTTCTTCTCGAAAGCGATCGAGGGGGCGGACAGGGAGCTGCATTCCAGGAAATACAACCTCTCCCTGTTCAACCTCGGCGGCCACGGCAGCAACCGCGAACGGCTGTTCAGTTCCACCATGGTCTACAAACAGATCGACGCCCTGCTGGTGCTCTGCATGGCGCTGAGCGAGGACGAACAGGAGCACCTCCATAAGCTGGATATCCCGCTGGTGGTGGTGGGTGGCCACGTTGAGAACTGCCCCTATATAGGGATCAACGATTACGACGCCGCCTCCACCGCCGTGCGGCATCTTCTGGACCTGGGGCACAAGGACATCGCCCTGCTCCACGGCGACGACGAGACGGACTTGAACTTCGATGTTCCCCGGGTGCGGATCCGGGCCTTTCAGGAAGTGATGTCCGACGCCGGACTGGAGGTCCGCCCCGAATGGGACCAGTGGGGTGACTTCACAGTCGCCAGTGGGCAACAGGCGTTCACCCGCCTGTGGAATCAGCCCGGCCGCAAGCCGACGGCGATCTTCTGCTCCTCGGACGAGATGGCCATGGGCGTAATTTTCGAGGCGTACCGGCACGGCGTCCGGGTTCCGCAGGACCTCTCCGTGATCGGCATCGACGATCACGACTTTTCTGCTTCACTCGGGCTGACGACGGTGGGCCAGAGACCGGACAACCAGGCTGAACTGGGCACCAAGATGCTCTTGGACGAGCTGGACGGCCATCACGGCGCTGTCCGATCGCAGGTTGCTCCGCATGAACTGATCATCAGGGAGACCACGGCCCCGCCTTGCCGCTGACCTGCCCCGCGATCCGCTGAGCGGCCCGCCCTGCCGCTGAGCGGCCGGTAACTACGAAGCCCGTGCCAGTTGCCTGATGGGGATCCACCGCGAGGCAAGACGACGGTAGGCCGCAGCCGCTCCCGTCATGTCCCCTTCCGCGAGGCACTCAATTCCGAGACGAACATCCATGGGTGACTCGTCGGGATAGACCTTGTCTGCCACGGCACCGTAATCCAGTTCAACCATGGATTGGACGTGGAACAGCTCCAGCCATTCGGTCAACTGGGTGAGATCGTCCAGCATGTCCAGGTCCGGGGCAGCCAGAGCCAAGTGGGCCACCGCGAAACGTGCCCGTTCCAGGGCCTCAGTCAGGGGAGTCCACACCCTGACGGTCTGGATATGGCCATCGGACTCCACCACTTCCTTGCGGTCCGATTCGGCGAACAGGGAGAACCAGCTGAAGGGGATCCCCCAGGTGGAAGCCCGCGTATGCACACGCTTAGCATCGTCACCTGCGTTGATGCGGTCGATCCGCTGCTGGTGTTTGTCCCGCTGGGAAACCGGGATGAGGAGATCAGCCAACGGTCCGTGAACGCCGTCCATCAAGGCATTCGCTGCCAAACCGGCCCGAATCACCAGCTGGCTGGGGCAGTAGAGGAGGCGTCCGGCGTCGTGCGCTGCTTCTTCCTGTCCCGGACCGGGGGCGGCATGCCGCCCGCCCGGAACCCGCGTCATACGCACGAGGTCCGTTCGGCCGGTAGGGAAGGGGTCGCCGCCGGAACGCGTGATGCGTCCCAGGGACGCCTGCAGCTCCGCATTCTCGACGGCGGCCCTGGAACCTATGCGGTCACCGTCGGCGACGAGTTGGCGCTGCTGTTCCGGCGGAAATGCCTCGAGGGGTTCGTAGATGCGGAGGGAGGAAGAGAAGGGCAGGCCGGCCTGGCCTCGGTACAGCTTTCCACCCATGTCAGCCAGCCCCTTTCTTGTCCGGTTCGGTGCCTAGTCTGCGAGCTCCACGATCACGGGTGCGTGGTCCGAGGCGCCCTTGCCCTTGCGCTCTTCACGATCAATGGAGGCACCTGTGACGCGGGCGGCCAACGGTGCCGAGGCGAGGCAGAAGTCGATCCGCATGCCTTCCTTCTTGGGGAAGCGCAGCTGGGTGTAGTCCCAGTAGGTGTAGACGCCCGGGCCGGGGGTGTAGGGGCGGACGACGTCGGTGAAGCCTGCGGTCTCGAAGGCGTGGAACGCTGCCCGCTCCGGTTCGCTGACGTGGGTGAAATTGTTGTCGCGGAACAGTTGGATGTCCCACACGTCCTCGTCGAAGGGCGCGATGTTCCAGTCGCCCATGAGGGCGATCTGGGCGTTCGGGTCAGCCTGGACCCATTCAGCCGCCTGGCCACGGAGGACCTCAAGCCACTTAATCTTGTAAGGCATGTGTTCGTCGTCCAGGGAGCGGCCGTTGGGGACGTACAGGCTCCAGATACGCATGCCGGCACAGGTAGCTGCGATGGCACGGGCTTCCTGGGCCGGATCCTTGCCGGCTTTGCCGAAGGCCGGCTGATCCACGAAGGTCCGCTCGACGTCTTCCAAGCCGACGCGCGAGGCGATGGCGACGCCGTTCCACTGGTTGACGCCGAAGTGCGCTACCTCGTAGCCCATGCGTTCGAACAGCTCCCACGGGAAGTTGTCGTCCTTGCATTTGGTTTCCTGGATGGCCAGGACATCGCAGTCGCTGCGCTCAAGCCAGGCTTCAACGCGGTCGGCGCGGGCGCGGAGGGAGTTCACGTTCCAGGTAGCTATCTTCACAGCCACTAACTTACCGAACTTGGCGCAGAGTGCATCCCCAACCGGAGGATTGCTGCTGCGGGGACGCTGCGGCGGGCGGAGGTCAGTGCGCGTAGATCAGGGGGCCGGTGGAGCCCCGGCGCATTTTGAAACCGCAGACAATCAAGAGCAGTCCGGCAACCACTGCGAAGGCGGCCAGCATGCCCACCATGCCCAGGAAACCGAGACCAGGATTGACCAGTACCAGCAGGCCGAAGAGGGCAGTGACCACGCCGGTCAGCAACCACACGGGCCAGCCGTTCACGGAGTTCCTCGCGGCGAAGGCCAGGACAATCTCGGACAGTCCAAGGACCAAAGCCCACAGGCCGATCAGCACTCCGAGCGCAGCGGCGGTCATACCCGGCCACGCCAGCGCCACAATGCCTGCGGCGATGGAAATGAAGCCGCCCACCATGGTCCAGCGGGAATGGCGCGACGGATCGTAGAAGTAGTGCGCGATGTTGGTGAGGCCGTCCGTGATGGCGAAAATCGCGAACACGAAAATAAGCGCGAACACCGTGGCCACCGGCAGCGCCGCCACCAGAAGGCCAAACAGCACGGCAAGGACTCCCCGGAACAGCAAAGCCGTACCGGAATGCTTGAACATCTTGCGACCAACGGCCTCCGACATAGCGTCAGTTTAATCCCGGCTCAACGCAGGAGGTATAGGGAGAAGCCGGGAATTTCACCGCATTCCTTCCCGGCGTATGGCCGTGGCGATGGCTGCCGCCCGTGTGTCCACTCCGAGCTTGGCGTAAATGTGCGCCAAGTGGGTCTTGACAGTGGCCTCGGAGATGAAGAGGCGTTTGCCGAGATCGCGGTTGCTGAGTCCCTGGGTGAGGAGGCTGAGCAGCTCGGCTTCCCGCGGCGTGAGGACTTCATCGGGGTTGCGGAGCTGCTGGAAGAGCCGCGATGCCACCGGAGCGCTCATGACGCTCTTGCCCAGGACCGCGCCGCGCACCGCGGAGAAAATCTCGTCCGGTGCTGCGTCCTTGAGCAAATAGCCCATTGCGCCGGCGTCCACGGACCTGACGATGTCGGCGTCGGAGTCGTAGGTGGTGAAGACGATGATCGCCTGCCGGGGGCGGCGTTCGCGCAACTGCTTGATGGCCTCGATGCCGTCCATGCCCGGACCCATCGCGAGGTCCATCAACACAACGTCGGGAGAATACTCTGCCGCGGCAATAAGCGCTTCCTCGCCGGAAGCGGCTTCGGCGACGACGGCGATGTCCGGTTGGGTGCCCAGCAGCGCCTTGAGCCCGCTCCGGACCACGGTGTGATCATCCACGAGGAGCACGGAGATGGTGGTCATGGCGATCCCTTTGTCTCGGAGTTGGAGCCGGTGCTGGAGTTGGAACCGGTGCTGGATCCGGTCAGTGGCAACTGCGCGGCGATGATGGTGCCCTCGCCGGGACTGCTTTCCACGGACAATTCTCCGCCCAGCCGGTGAACACGCTGCCGCATGGCCCGCAAGCCGTACCCTCCGGCCGCCGACGGGGGAGGTACCGCTGCGGGATCAAAGCCGCGACCGTCGTCGTACACGTCCAGGGTGACCGCGTCCGGCAAGTAACCCAGTGTGATGCTCGCGTTCCGCGCGCCGGCGTGGAGTTTGATGTTCGCTGCCGCGCTCTGGGTGACGCGCAACAGGGTGTGCCGGACCTCCGGCGGGACGGGGCGGGGGTCCCCGGTGACGTGCACGGCAATCGACTCCACATACTGCCGGGCCGCATGCTCCAGCGCTTCCGCCAAGGGGCCAGTCTCGAGGCCGGGCGCCGACAGTTCATGGACCAGGCTGCGCGTATCGGCGAGATTGTGGCGCAAGAGGTCCGTGGCTTTGAACAGATCGTCCCTGGCCGACGCCTCGGGCCAAGATCGTTGCGCGGCCTCAAGGAGGAGCAAACTGCTGGCCAGCCCCTGCGTCACAGTGTCATGGATTTCGCGGGAAACCCGTTCCCGCTCGGCGGCAATCCCCGCAGCGCGCTCACTGGCTGCCAGTTGTTCCTGCGCCTGCGAGACATCAGCCAGGAGCCGGCGTTGCAGGGCGGCATCGCGTTCGATCTTGTCGTAAATCAGCGTGAGGAGCGCAGCGGCGGCCAGCGGACCCAGAACCATGGCGACGTCGGTCCAGTCGCTCATCCGGAAAAGCCCGACGGCGGTGGCGGCCGCGGTCACGCCGCCCGCCACATATGCGGCCCAGCCGCTGAGGGCGCTCCTGCCGAGGAAGAAGATCGCGAAGGAGCACCAGGCGAAGCTGGGGGCGGCCACTACGAGCACTGCCCAGGCTCCGAGCAGAGCCACGGTCCACGGGAGCCATGGTGTGGGCTGCGTCCCCGGGCGGCGGGCGGCCGGGCGGTCCCGAGCCGGGCTGTAAGCGCCAGATCGGCGGGCGAGGAGTGCCGTGGCTGCGTAGAGGACGCAGACCGCACCCGCCAGAGCCATGGTCCAGAGGTTGTCCGCGGGGGAGTGGCGCATGACGTAGCGGACCCCCGAGGCCACCATGAGCACAGCGAACCCGCAATGCACCACAACATCGATGCGGCCATCCCCCTGGAGTGGGGCCGGAGGCGTGGTGTCGGGCCTGGGACGGGCGGGTTTCATGGGAGTTCCTGGTGTGTTGAGGGCGCTCTTTCCATGCTAGATCCCGCGCCCCCGCTGGTCTCTCCACCTTTTGGCTGATACGGCCGCCCAAAAGGCTGAGCGTGCGAGCGGCGACCGGCCGATGTGGGCGTCGGTTGACCCCGGGAAACATGGAGGGGTACGCATATGGCCGACCTGAGGAGAACCATGAAGAAGTCGAACAAGATGATTGCCGGTGCTGCTGCTGCCGGAGCGTTGCTGCTCACCGGCGGTGTCACCGCTGTGGCCAACGCCGTCGCCCCTGCTGCGCCGGCGAACGTGGCCGCGAAGGTGCCGGCCGATGTCCAGCCTGCCCCGGAGAATGTGGTTGCACAGAACCGCATCACCGTGGGCGCTTCGGGCAAGGCAGTCACTGCGGCGCTCGCCAAATGCCAGGCGGACAAACTGCCGTTCGTGACCGTGGCCTTGGTGGACCGCTTCGGGACGGTCCAAGCCCTCCTCCGCGGTGACAACGCCGCCGAGCACACCATCGAAGCAGCGAAGCAGAAGGCCTACACGGCCGCTGCGTTCGGTGCGCCCACCAGTGAACTGGCCAAGCGCGTCAACGGCAACGGTCCGTCCATCGCAGACCTTCCCGGCACCCTCTTCCTGGCCGGGGGTGTGCCGCTCAAGGTGAACGGCGCCTCGGTGGCGGGCATCGGCGTCGGGGGCGCTCCCGACGGCGCCCTCGACGAGGCCTGCGCAGCCGCCGGAGCCGATGCGCTGGCCGCGGCCGCGAAGTAGCCTGGGAGCATGGGTGCGTGGAACGGGAGCGGCCGGGCTGGTGGAACCGTGCTGATGACGACGGTGCTGATTGCCGGGCTCGTCGCCGGCTGCGCCCCGACTGCGCCACCTGAACCGACAAGCCCGACGGCGACCGCCTCGCCGAATGCCTCCCAAGCAGCCCCCGCCCAGGCCGGGCCGTCGAGCGCAAGGGCGGGTCCGGCGTCGTCGGCTGCTGCCCCGGCGAAACCACCAACCCTGTCCGCGGAGGCACAGATGGAAACCGACCGGCAGCTGATACTTGCCGCGAAAGCCAACGATCCCGTCCGGGTTCGGGAGCTGATCGCTGCCGGCGGCAACGTGAACGCCAAGGACGCAATCCAGGACTCGGCATTCCTGTACGCCGGTGCGGAAGGGTTCAACGAGGTCCTGCAGCTGACCTTGGAAGCCGGAGCGGACGTCCGCAGCACCAACCGGTACGGCGGAACGGCGCTGATCCCCGCCAGCGAGCACGGGCATACGGAGACGGTGCGGATCCTGATCGCCGCGGGCGTTCCGGTGAACCACGTGAACAACCTGGGCTGGACTGCCATGCAGGAAGCGGTCCTGCTCAATGACGGCGGGCCGAGGCAACAGGACGTCGTGCGGCAACTCCTTGAGGCCGGAGCAGACCCGGACATCCGGGATCGGGAGGGCCGGACTGCCCTGCAAAACGCGGAGCGGCTGGGGTTCACGGAGATCGCTGAGCTGATCCGGAACCGCTGAGCTAATCCGGGACCGCCCAACTGGGTCGCAGTAGAGCGCATTTTGGACGTCCAGAACGCGCTCTGCTGCGACTTACTTGGGTGCTACAGCGCCTCGAGGATGCTCACGTAATTGGCGATGCCGACGCCGCCCATGTTCTGGACTGCGCCGCGACGGGCATTGGCCAGCTGCATGTCCCCGGCGGTGCCACTGAGCTGCATGGCAGCGATGACGTGCTGCGATACACCGGTGGCACCCACCGGATGTCCCTTCGCCTTCAGGCCGCCGGACACGTTGACCGGCAGCTTGCCGTCCTTGTACACCCAGCCTTCCTTGATGGCCCGGGCACCCTGGCCGCGGGGGACCAGTCCCATGGCTTCGTACATGATGAGCTCGGCGATAGTGAAGCAGTCGTGGACCTCGGCGAAGTCCAGGTCATCCACCCCGGCTCCTGCCATGGTGAATGCCCGCTCCCAAGAGACGCGCGTTGCCTCGAACTCGGTTGGGTCGCGTTTCTCCGCGGGTAAGAAGTCGTTGGCATGCCCGAAACCGGCAAGGCGAACAGCTGCGGTTGCGCCGTTGGTTTCCCGGGTTGAAAGTACGACGGCGGCGGCACCGTCGGAGACGGGCGAACAGTCAGTGCGGCGCAAGGGATCGGCCACCATCGGGTTCTTGTCCGAGATGGTCCGGCAGAACTCCACGCCGAAGTCGCGATGCATCTGGGCGTATGGATTGCTCATGCCGTTGTGGTGGTTCTTGGCGGAGATGGAACCGAGCACATCGCCCAGGCCATTCTCGAAGCCCGGACCGGCGATGCCTGAACCTGCCGTACCCGCGCCGTACCGCTTGTCGTAGTGCTTGGCCACTTCCGCGAACAGGCCGGTGAATCCCGTAGTGGACGGTTTTCCCGCCATCTCGTACGAGGCACCCAGGAGCGCGGCCCCCACGACGTCCGCGCCGGCGTCGGTCATCTTCTCCGCACCAATCACCAGCACATTCCTTGCCGTCCCGGCGAGCAACGCCTTGACGCCCTGTTGGAACGCTGCCGAACCGGAGGCGCACGCGTTCTCCGTCCGGGTGGCGGGGACGTTGGCGAGATCTGCCGAAAGTTGCAGCGCGAGGGACGACGTGAACCCCAGGGGCTGCATGCCTGAGTTGAACTGGCCCAGGTAGATCTCGTCGATGTCCTTGGGCTCAAGTCCGGAGTTCGCGATGGCTTCACCGGCCACCTGGACGATCAACGTTTCGAGCGTCTGGTCCGTGAGCTTGCCAAACTTGCTGTGGCCCCACCCCGTGAGCAGGATGTCCTTGCCAAACCGGTCTTTGAGGCTCATGCCGTAGCTCCTTCGAGGGTCTCTTCAACAGCGGTGTCCATAAGCGCCACAGCGAACTCTGCCTCGGTCTTCCCGCGGATCTCTTCCACAGTGACGCCCGGGGCGAGACGGGTCAGCACAAGGCGCGTGCCGCCGTCGTGCGTCTCATCCGGCTCAATGTCGAAGACGGCGAGATCCGTGATGATCCTGTCCACGCAGTTCAAACCCGTGAGGGGAAGCGTGCATTCGCGGACGATCTTGGCTGAACCGTCCTTGGCGTTGTGTTCGGTCAGGACCACGACCCGGGGTGTTCCGGCGACGAGGTCCATGGCGCCGCCCATGCCCTTGACCATCTTCCCGGGGATGGTCCAGTTGGCGAGGTCGCCGCTGCCGGACACCTGCATGGCGCCCAGGATCGCGACCTTCACATGCCCGCCCCGGATCATGCCGAACGAGGTGGCGGAATCGAAAATGCTGCCGCCGGGATTGATGGTAACAGTCTGCTTGCCGGCGTTGATGAGGTCGGCGTCCTCCTCGCCCTCGTAAGGGAACGGGCCCATGCCGAGCAGGCCGTTTTCGCTCTGGAGGACCACCCGAACGCCGTCCGGGAGGTTGTTGGCTACCAGTGTGGGGATGCCGATGCCGAGGTTGACGTAGTCGCCGTCGTTGAGTTCTTCGGCCGCGATGGCGGCCATCTGGTCACGTGTCCATGCCATGGTGTGTGCTCCTTTTCTGCTTGGACGGCCGCTTGGACGGCCGCTTAGACGGCTGCCGGGACGGCCGGGGCTTCGAGCCGCTGACGGACCGTGCGCTGCTCAATGTCCTTGATCCTGTTGCTTGCCTGGACCAGCCTCTGAACGTAGACGCCCGGGGTCACGATGTGGTTCGGATCGAGTTCGCCCAAGGGCACGATCACCTCCGCCTCGGCGACGGTCACCTTGCCTGCGGTGGCCACCACCGGGTTGAAGTTCCGGGCGGTGTAGCGGTAAATGAGGTTGCCGTCGGTATCCGCGGTTTGGGCGTGGACCAGGCTGACATCGGCGGTGATGGCGCGCTCGCGGACGTAAGTGACGCCGTCGAACTCTTCATGGGGCTTGCCTTCGGCAACCAAGGTGCCCACACCGGTCCGGGTGTAAAAGGCGGGGATACCGGCGCCACCGGCGCGCAGGCGTTCGGCCAGCGTGCCCTGCGGAGTGAACTCCACCTCGAGCTTGCCTGCGAGGTACTGCTCCGCGAAGAGCTTGTTCTCGCCGACGTAGGAAGCGATGACCTTGCGGACTTGTCCTGCCTCGATGAGGACGCCCAGTCCCTTGCCGTCAATGCCCATGTTGTTGGAAACGATCGTGAGGTCCTTGGCGCCCGAATCGCGGAGGGCATCGATGAGGTCGGCCGGGATACCGCTGAGGCCAAAGCCGCCGACGGCGATTGTCATGCCGTCCGTCAAAAGGTCCTGCAGCGCTTGGGGCGCGTCGGGATGGATCTTGGACATTCCGGACTCCTCTTTGAGTGGGTAATCCACTTTGTGGACGTTAGCGTTGTGGCTTTCGAGTCTAGGAGCGGTGCCTTTGTGTGGCAATAACCGGAAGCTTGAGCACCTCACGCTGTGGACGCTAGACTGAAATATGTCCATAATGTGGACGAAATCTCAAGGAGAGTCCCCATGGCCGCACACACCGTTCCCGCCGTTCCCGTTCAGGGTGCCCAGGTGGTTGGGCGGGTCGCTGCCCTGTTAAGGCTCGTCGGCCGCAAGCCGGAAGGCATGTCCTTGGCAGGGCTGGTCCGCGAGTCCGGGCTGACCCGGCCAACTGCGTACAGGCTGCTGACGTCCCTGGCCGCGGAGGGGTTGGTGGAACACGAGGAAGCCACCGGAAAATGGGTCCTGGGACCTGAAGTTTTCCTGCTTGGGTCCGTGGCCGCTGCCCGTTTTCCCATGGAGGACATCGCACGGCCGTCCCTGCGGCGGCTCGCGGCCGAGACGGGGGAGAGCGCGTTCTTCTCCATCAGGCGCGGCAACGAGACGGTGTGCGTCCTGCGGGAGGAAGGTTCCTTCCCTGTTCGGTCATTCGTTTTGCATGAAGGCGTGCGGTTCCCGCTGGGGGTGGCCTCGGCCGGGACGGCGATCATGGCATTCCTGCCGGAGGAGGAACAGGACGTGCTGCTCACGGACTGGGAAGCGCACGCCGGCGACTTTGCGGCCGGACATCCTGCCGGGGTGGTTCGGGAGAACCTGGAGAAGACCCGGTTGGCTGGTTATTCGGTAAACCCGGGGTTGGTCCTTGAGGGGAGCTGGGGGATGGGGGCCGCTGTTTTCGACCCCCAGGGACGTCCGGCGTGGGCGCTTTCCCTGACCGGAATCGAACCCCGGTTCAGGGGCGATCGCCAGGAGTTCCTGGGCAAGCTCCTGCTCGAGGAAGCCCACAGGATGACGTCACGGTTGCAGCGCTCCGCCCCCAACTAGGTCGCATTAGTGCGCGTTTTGAGCGGGCAAAACGCGCACAAATGCGACCTAGTTGGGTAGGTGGGGTGATGGAGGTGAGCGGGGCGGGGTTGTTAGGCGGAGTCGAGGTTCAGGCGCATCAGGACCCTAGGGAAGCCGTTAAGGACGGACGTGGTTTCAGCGACCTTCGTGAAGCCCGCCTTCTCGAAAAGCCTTCGTGTGCCGACGTACGCCATGGTGAGGTCCACTTTGCTGCCCCTGTTGTCCACGGGGTAGCCCTCGATCGCGGGAGCGCCATGACTTCTGGCCAGCTCGACGGCGCCGCGAAGCAGGTGATGGGAAATTCCCTTGCCCCGGTGGCCTGGCCGCACCCGGATGCACCACACGGACCAGACCTCGGAATCGTCCACATGGGGGATCTTCCGGCTCGTTGCGAAACTGGTGTCCGCACGCGGGTGGACGGCCGCCCATCCAACTACCTCGCCGCCGTCGTACGCCAACACGCCGGGAGGCGGGTCTTCGGCAACCAGTTTTTCCACGAACTTGCCGCGCTCTTCCCGCTGGAGGCTCTGGTTCAGCTTGGACGGGATGCGGTAACTCAGGCACCAGCACACGTTTGAGCCTGGATTCTTGGGGCCGACCATGGTCTTGACGTCGTCGAACACCGTGGCGGGCCGCACTTCGATTGACATCCGCCCATCCTGTCACCGGCATGGGCGTTTAGCCATAGTCGTGCGGGATGTGGGAGAAGCGCCGGGCCCGGACCTGACGTGGGAAAACAGGTGAAAGAAAGTAACCTTTGAAATTTTTTCAATCCGCACCCATCCACCCGGACATCACCTCCGAATAGCTGATGAGACACAAACAAAACCGGAAGAGCGGAAGCGACGCCGGACCGCCCGTGTCCCACACCCGAATGGACCCAGCACCAGGTTCCTCAGAGCAAGGAGAATGACATGTTGTCCACCAAGCGCCCCGCCCTCGCCTTCGTTGGCCTCACCGCAGCCGCCCTCATGGGACTGACGGCCTGTGGTGGTTCGAGCACCTCCAGCTCCCCCTCGTCCTCTGCGGCCCCGGAGACCTCCTCCATGGCACCGTCGCCATCAGCCTCCGCCAGCGAATCGATGGGTTCCAGCGCAGCCATGGATCCCGCCAGCAACCTGGTCGGACCAGGTTGCGCCGGCTACGCCGCCCAGGTTCCCGACGGCGCAGGTTCGGTTGCGGGAATGGCGCAGGATCCCGTTGCCGTGGCCGCCTCCAACAACCCGCTGCTCAAGACCCTGACCGCCGCAGTATCCGGCAAGTTGAACCCCAAGGTGGATCTCGTCTCCACGCTGAACGGCAGCGAGTTCACGGTCTTTGCTCCCGTTGACGACGCGTTCGCCAAGATTGACCCCGCTACGATCGAAACGCTCAAGACCGACGATGCCCTGCTGAGCAAGATCCTCACGTATCACGTTGTCCCCGGACAGCTGACCCCGGACCAGGTAGTGGGAACCCACAAGACCGTCCAGGGCGGCGAAGTGACGGTGGGTGGCAGCAAGGACGCCCTGACCGTCAATGACGCCAACGTCATTTGCGGTGGCGTGCAGACTGCCAATGCCACGGTCTACCTGATCGACTCCGTGCTGATGCCCAAGTAAACCCCTCCACGCATGAACAGGGCGGGTGCCGGAAATCCGGCACCCGCCCTGTTGCTGTCTCTATGTTGGCCCCGGGCTTATGTCCCGGGGCAACGGCCTACCTTCCCAGGTCGCTGTCCACGTAGGAACCTGGCCGTGAGTGTTCCGAGCCGCACGGGCACCCGCCGCTGAGCTCGATGCGCACCGTCACGGGGTTGGCTGAATCAACGGTGAACGATACCTGGTCCTTGGAATCCTTGATGACGTGGAGGGTGCTGTGCGCCGGGGAAGCGCCGGAGGCCACGGAGGCGTCTGAAGCCACGGAGGCCACGGAGGCCACGGAGGTTGAGGTCATGGTGTGACACCTTACTGCTGGTGGTTGGGGGAGTGTTCGCTACTTGTCTTCAGGAGACCGCGGCGTGCTGTCAACGGTTGGGATGCTGCCGGTAGGCGTACCGCCGGGACAGTCCGAATCCGAGCAGGTCTCCGCGCATTCGTGCTTGGTGACGAGGTCGAACTGGACACCGCGGTGCTGTTCGACGCCGGTGCGGATGGCCCGCTCCACCACGGAGGTTGCCAGCCGACGCCGGAGCGACAGGGGATCGCGCCTGAGGTCCTTGGCGAGCGCGAAGCAAAGCAGCAGCATGACCAGGATGAACGGCAGGGCGGCCACGATGGTGACCCTTTGGAGGCCGGACAAGGCTTCCGAGGGTTCATCACCGCCGGCAAGCAACATGACAGCTGCAACTGCACCGGTGAGGGTTCCCCAGAAGATCACTACTCCGCGCCGCGGGTGTTCGGCACCGTTGGAGCTGAGGGATCCCATGACGATGGAAGCGGCGTCCGCACCGGTGACGAAGAAGATCGCCACCAGGACCATGGCCAGCGCGATGACACCCACAGTGAGCCACTCGGGCATGCCCAGGTTCTTGACCAGATCGAAAAGGGCGCCGTCGAAGTTGATGGAGGGGGCGCCGTCGACCATTGTCACCAAGCCGGGAGTCCCCGCCTTGTCTGCTTCCTGCTGGACGTGGAAGGCAGTGCCGCCGAAGATGCAGAACCAGATGACGCTGACGATGCTCGGTACCAGCAGGACGCCGGTGACGAACTGGCGGATGGTACGGCCACGGCTGATGCGGGCGATGAACAGGCCAACGAAGGGCGTCCAGGAGATCCACCAGGCCCAGTAGAAGATGGTCCAGCTGGTCATCCAGCTGCGCAGGGCGTCATCTCCCACTGCTTCGGTCCGGGAGGACATCTCGGCCAGGTCGCGGGCGTAGTCGCCTACGGCGGAGGGAATGAGGTTCAGGATGAAGAGCGTGGGGCCGGCAACGAACACAATCAAGGCCAGGACAACGGCCAGGACCATGTTGATGTTGGACAACCACTGGATGCCGCGGCTGATGCCGGACACGGCCGAGGCCACGAAGCAGAACGTCAGGATGGCAACGATGACTACAAGGACGGGGGTGCCGACTTCGCCCATCCAACCGTTGGACGTCAGGCCGCTGCCGATCTGGAGGGCACCGAGGCCCAGGGAAGCTGCCGTTCCGAAGAGCGTGGCAAAGATGGCCAGGATGTTGATGAACTTCCCGAGGGGTCCCTCCACCATCCGGATGCCGAACAGCGAGGTGAAGGCCGCGGAGACCAGTTGCTTCCGGCCGAGGCGGTAGGTGCCGTAGGCCATGGCGATGCCGACTACTGCGTACATCGCCCATGGGTGGAGCGTCCAGTGGAAAATCGAGGTGGCCATGGCGGTCTGGATGGCATCGGGCGTACGGCCATCCACCGTGCCGGGCGGAGGCGAGATGTAGTGGAACAGCGGCTCGGCAACTCCATAGAACATGAGCCCGATGCCCATGCCGGCTGCGAACATCATCGCTACCCAGGAGATGGTGCGGAACTCGGGCTTCTCGCCGTCCTTGCCCAGCGGGATGTTGCCGAACTTGCCCAAGGCAAGCCACAGCACGAAGATCACGAAAAGCGAGGCGAGAACCATGAACAGCCATCCCGTGTACTCCATGACCCAGTTGAGGGCCCCCTTGGAGGTTTCAGAGAGGCTGTCCCTGCCAACAAATCCCCAGACCACGAAGGCGACGGCGATGGCGCCTGTGATTCCGAAGGTGACTTTGTCGAGGGTAAGTTTGCGGTTCCGGCGGGCTGAGACGGCCTGCTCGGTCTTGGCGTTGCGAAGTTCCTCCAGGATCTGTTCGTACTCTTCAGAGTCGGGGAGGGTTTCTGCCGTGCCTTCCTCGGGGTCGAGGACTGCGGGGTTTGATTCATCGGGGGAAACGCTGATGACTTCATCAAGCGTTTCCCTGGTGGAGGGCTCCTTGTCAGCCGGAGTTTCAGCCGGCGTATTGTCTGCCGGTAACTCTTCTGGTGTCAGGGATTTTGTGTCACTGCTTATAGCCATGAGCGGGTCCTTTGCTCGGCGAGTCATGGGCTTGCGTTTCTACGAGGCCCGGTTGTGGGACCGATTCCGGATAACGGGCGGATTGCTACCGGACTGGGGCCGGTGAGCGTTCCGCAAGAATCAACAACATTCGCGTTATGCAACAGAGTGCGCCCCGTCACACCCGAAAGTCAAGCACTTTCGCTTCTTTGACGCACATTGATATACCAGTTGGCTTTGAGCTGGACTTATGCAAAAAGGCGTTTCGGACGGCCGAAATTACTGGTGCCGGTAGCCCATCTTGGCGCTGATGGCGAGGCCTGCCTCGCGGAGCCCCTCGATGAGGCCGGGCTGGTCTTCGGGAGCGAAGCGGAATGCGGGGCCGGAGATGCTGACGGCCGCAATGACGGTCCCCAAATGGTTGAAGACAGGCACGGCAATAGCGGTGAGGCCAATTTCGAATTCCTCATGCACTATCGCGTAGCCCTGGCGTGCAACATCGTGGAGCTGCTTCTCGAGATCTCCACGGTTGGTCACGGTCCGGGGCGTGCGGGCAGGCAGGCCCACTGCTTTGAAGACCTGGGTTCGCTCGTCCGCGGTCAACGCAGCCAGGAGCACCTTCCCGCTGGACGTGGCATGGAGGGGCGTGAGGCTGCCAACCCAGTCGTAGGTGGCCAGGGTGGAAGGACCCATGGCCTGATCCACGTTGACGGCGTAGTTGGAACGCAGCACGGCAAGATTGACGGTTTCCTTGTACTCACCGGCGAGGGCTTCCAGGACTTCGCGGGCCTCGTGCACCACGCTCAGCCTGCCGGGAATGGAGGAGGCCAGGCGCAGGATGCCGAATCCAAGCTGGTACTTGCCGCGTTCGCTGTTCTGGCGAACCAGCTCCCGGGTGACCAGCGAACCCACCAGCCGCGACACCGTGGACTTGTGCACGCCCATTTCCTCGGCGATCTCGCTGACGCCGGCATCACCCTTGCGGGCGAGGATCTCCAGGATTTGGAGCGCGCGGTCTACAGACTGGACGCCTCCGCTTTGGGTCTCTGCGTCATTGTCGATGTCCGGGTTGCTGCGTGCGGCCATGGTCACATCCTAGACTGGCCCGTCACGGGGCCGGCGTTGGGGCCCGTCCCGGGTCTAGGGGATCAGGGACTCACGGTGGCCTCCTCAAGGCCCGTGCGGAGCGGGAGGCCCACCCGTTCCCTGCCGGCGTACACGTTGAGGCTGCGTCCACGGCTGAAGCCCACCAGGGTCAGTCCCGTTTCGGCCGCGAGTTCCACTGCCAGGCTGGACGGGGCGCTGACCGCTGACAGGACGGGGATTCCCGCGAGGGCGGCCTTCTGGACGAGCTCGAACGACGCCCGCCCGGAGACCTGCAGGACCAGGCCGGACAACGGCAGCAGGCCCTGCCTGAGCGCCCAGCCCACCACTTTGTCCACCGCGTTATGACGGCCCACGTCTTCACGCAGGCACAACAGTTCCGGCCGGGAGCCGTCCACCTTGAAGAGACCTGCGGCGTGGACTCCGCCGGTCCTGTCAAAGACGGCCTGTGCGTCCCGCAGCCGTTCGGGCAGTTCGGCCAGCAGGTCCACAGGCACCTGGAGGGCGTCCTGCGATGCGTCGAAATGGATGGTCTTCCGGACAGCTTCATTGGAATCAGTGCCACAGATGCCGCATGAGCTGGAGGTGTAGACGTGCCTCATGGTGTCCGGCAAGGGAACGTCCGGTCGGAGCTGTGCTTCCACCACGTTGAAGGTTTGGATGCCGTCCCGTTCGCCCGCGCAGAAGCGCAGGGACACGAGTTCGGCCTGGTGGCGGATGATGCCTTCGGACACCAGGAACCCCGCCACGAGGTCGAAGTCGTCGCCCGGAGTCCTCATGGTCACGGAAAATGACGTGCCGCCCAAACGGATTTCCAGCGGCTCTTCGGCGGCCAGTACGTCTTCCTTGAACCGGATGGGGTGTTCGGCGCCGGTCCCGTCCAGTTGGAAACGGTGGATCTTCCGGCGTTGAGTCATGCGTGCCACGGGGCGTGCCTTTGTTCGTTGGTGACAGGCCTGTCCGTGAACTGCGGTGGTTGGACCCACGGCAGTGGCATGACCTGCACAGCGTGGCCGGCCTCGACCCCCTGGGGCGGCACCGCCATGATTCCGTCCGCCCATGCGAGGCCACGCATCATGCCGGGGCCGGTGTGGGAGGCCGGGATGGCCAAGCCGTGGACAAAAGTGCAGGGGACAAGCCGGGTCCTGCCGGGATCCGGCTCGAAATCCGCGCCGGAGGTCATGATCACGGTGTCGGGCGGCTGGCGGTTGCCGAGGGCGGCCAGCAACGGTTCGCCGATGGTGATGAGGGCAACCATGGCCGCCAGCGGATTTCCCGGCAGTCCGATGATGAAGCGGCCATCCGGGAGCGCGGCCAGCACGGCGGGGTGGCCGGGCCGCATGGCGATCCCGTCAAGCAGCAGACGCCCACCCAAGGCCTCAACTACAGTGCGGAAATGATCGGTCCCGGACTTGCCGGTGCCGCCTGTGGTGATAATGACGTCCGCCGGTTGGCCGCCGCCTGCAACAGCCGCGCTGCCTGAACCGCCCAGGGCGGCCAGCCATTCTTCATAGGAGTCGCCGATCCTGCGCTGCCCGGACGGAACGCCGCCAAGCCGCGAAATGACGGCGCCAAGCTGCGGCCCGAACGTATCGCGCACCTGTCCCGGCGCGGGCTCACCCGAAGTGACCACTTCTGAGCCGGTCAGCACGACGGCGACCAGCGGCTTGCGCTGCACGGCCACCTCGTCGTGGCCTGCTACGGCGGCGAGGGCAATGTGGGCGGGGTTCAAAAGGGTTCCCGCGGGAATGAGGACATCACCGGCGGCTGCTTCTTCACCAGCCGGACGGATGTGGCGGCCGGCAGATACCTCACCCGGTTTCGCTTCGGGAATGAGGACGAGATTCCGGGCGCCTGGGGCGTCCCCGGTCAGCATTCCGCTTTCCTTCCGGAGGATGGACGTTGCGCCCTCGGGGACAACGCCACCTGTGGCAATGGTGCTTGCCTCGCCCGGGAATAGCCGGGTGCCGCGTTCAAGCCGGGTGCCGCGCTCAACCAGAATCCAGGGGCCGGAGCCGCTGACCGCCCACCCGTCCATGGCCGAGGACGCATAATGCGGAATGTCCTGGCGGGCCCTCACCTCCAACGCCAGGGCACTTCCGATGGCCTCTGCAAGCGGTACCAAAGCAGCTCCGAGGGGACGGGCACAGCCAAAGGCTGCCTGGCGCGCTGCGGACCACGTAGCTCCGTGGTTCTTGTCGCAGGACCCGTTGGCCGTAGAAACGTCGGAGACTTCCCGGACAAGCATGGATCTCCATCTCCTGGGTTGGATCAAGGGCGGTGCCTGACGACTCCCTGAAAGTCGTTGCCTGACAACTGCCAAAACCGTTAAAAAATGCCTTAAAAACGGACGCCGGGGGCGGCCGGCCTTCCCGTTGTGCCGTGCCGCCCCCGGTATCCGGGCTGACGTACTGGTGCTAGGCCTTTACGTAGCCGTTGGGGTTCAGTACGAACTTTGTTGCTGCACCGGCGTCGAATTCGGCGTAGCCGCGGGGTGCGTCTTCGAGCGGGATGGCCTTGGCGTTGACTGCCTTGGCGATCTGTACCTTGTCATGCAGGATGGCCATCATGAGCTGGCGGTTGTACTTCATGACCGGGCACTGGCCCGTGGTGAAGGACAGGGACTTGGCCCAACCGGTGCCCAGGGACAAGGACAGGGAGCCGTGCTTGGCTGCCTCGTCGATTCCGCCGGGATCGCCGGTGACGTACAAGCCCGGGATACCGAGGGCGCCGCCGGCCGTCGTGATGTCCATGAGCGAGTTCAGCACCGTGGCCGGAGCCTCGTGCGAGGCGTCCTTGCCGTGTCCGCGGGCCTCGAAGCCCACGGCGTCAATGCCGGAATCGACTTCAGGAACGCCGAGAATTTGCTCGATCTGGTCCTTGGGATCGCCTTGGGAGACGTTGACGGTTTCGCACCCGAAGGAGCGCGCCTGCGCCAGGCGCTCTTCGTTCATGTCGCCCACAATCACGACGGCGGCACCGAGCAGTTGGGCGCCGACGGCAGCAGCGATGCCCACCGGACCGGCACCTGCAACATACACGGTGGAGCCAACGCCCACGCCCGCGGTGACGGCACCGTGGAAGCCGGTGGGAAAGATGTCCGAGAGCATGGTGAGGTCCATGATCTTCTCAAGGGCCTGGTCACGGTCCGGGAAGCGCAGCAGGTTCCAGTCCGCGTAGGGGACCAGGACGTATTCTGCCTGGCCTCCCACCCAGCCGCCCATGTCCACGTAGCCGTAGGCGCTGCCGGGGCGGTCCGGGTTGACGTTGAGGCAGATGCCGGTTTTCCGTTCCTTGCAGTTCCGGCAACGGCCACAGGAAATGTTGAACGGCACCGAAACGATGTCGCCCACCTTGATGAACTCGACGTCGGGTCCCACTTCAACCACTTCACCGGTGATTTCGTGGCCCAGCACCAGGTTCTTCGGCGCCGTGGTGCGGCCACGGACCATGTGCTGGTCCGATCCGCAGATGTTGGTGGTCACGGTGCGCAGGATGACGCCGTGGGGCACCTTCCTGCCGACGTTGGCCGGGTTGACGCCCGGTCCGTCCTTGAGTTCGAACGTCGGGTACTCGGTGTCGATGATTTCAACGACGCCGGGTTCCTTGTAGGCGACTGCTCTGTTTCCTGACATGGACACTCCTTGGACAGTTGGTGTTGCGGGAACTATGGGGTCCAACTGCCCGAAAGCGATGCTTCGATGAGGAATACCTCCCCAGGTTTCAGGCCACCGAAGCACCGTTCACGGGCAATTGGACTACTACAGGGCCGGCTAGGCGACGCCTTGAAGTTGGACGGCAGCGGCGGCGGAAGCTACCGTGTGGTCGTTTTCCACAGTGCTGCCGCTGACGCCGATTGCGCCGATCACTAAACGGCCTCAGCGTGGGCTTGGGTGATATCAGACAATGCTTCTCCTTTGATTCATGTTTGGTGGCACGGGCGAGGTACGGAAAGTCCGGTGATATCTTTTGTCTAATTCAAAAGATATATCAGTCACATACTATGACAGTGGTCACAGCATGTACAGCTTTTCTTAACTCCTTTCGAGCCTGATGATGACCGACTTTGACGTGGGCGTGCCGCTGGTGTCGGCCACCGAGTCCAAGGGAACCAGAACGTTGGTTTCCGGGTAGTAAGCGGCGGCGCAACCCTTGGGCGTTGAGTAGGAAACGATGCGGAAGTTCTCCGCGAGTCGATCGACCCCGTCGAACTCGGAAATCAGGTTCACCATGTCCCCGTCCGCGAAGCCGAGTTCCCTGATGTCGGCTTCGTTGATGAGGACCACCCGGCGGCCGCCGTGGATGCCACGGTAGCGGTCGTCCTTGCCGTAGATGGTGGTGTTGTACTGGTCATGCGAGCGGAGGGTCTGCAGGACCAGGCGGCCGGCCGGAATCTTGATGTATTCCAACTCGTTTCCCGTGAAGTGGGCCTTGCCCGAGGCAGTATCGAACTTCCTGGCATCGCGGGGCGGGTGCGGCAGCACGAAGCCGCCGGGGTGCTGGATGCGGTCCTCGAAGTTCTCGAAGCCGTCAATCACGCCTTCGATGTGCTTCCGGATCAGGGTGTAGTCGTCCCTCATGGAGAGCCATGCCGCGCGGGGTGCGCCCGGCAGCGGGTGGCCTTGGGCATCGGTGAACAGGCGGTGCGCAAGGTTGCAGACGATCGCCACCTCGGAGTGCAGGTGCTCGCTGGCGGGCTTCAGCCGTCCACGGGAGGCATGCACTGCGCTCATGGAATCTTCCACTGTGACCCGCTGGTCGCCCGTCACCTGCGTGTCCTTCTCCGTCCGGCCCAGCGTAGGCAGGATGAGTGCGCGGCGCCCGGTGGACAGGTGGGAGTGGTTCAGCTTGGTGGAGATCTGGACGGTCAACGCCGTGTTGGCCAGCGCGTCCTCTGTTACCTGTGAATCCGGGGCTGCGCGGACGAAGTTACCTCCCATGCCCATGAAGAACCGGACCTTGCCATCGCGCATGGCCCTGATGGCCGCGACGGTGTCGTAACCGTGAGCGCGCGGTGAAAGGAACTCGAACTCATGGTCCAGGCGGTCGTGGAACTTCTCCGGCATCTTCTCGAAAATGCCCATGGTCCGGTCGCCTTGGACGTTCGAGTGCCCTCGAACGGGGCAAACGCCGGCGCCCGGCTTGCCGATGTTGCCTTGGAGCAGCAGGACGTTCACCACGTCCCGCAGGGTGGGCACGGAGTGCTTGTGCTGTGTCAGCCCCATGGCCCAGCAAACGATCGTGGCGTTGGAGGCGAGGAGCCGTTCGCCGGTGGCCCGGATTTGCTCCAGGGTCAGGCCGGTCGCTTCGACGATGTCGTCCCACTCAACCTTCTCGAGGTAGCGCAGGTATTCGTCGATGCCCACCGTGTAGTTGTTGATGAAATCGTGGTCCAGCACGGTGTCCAGGCCGGGAGTTGCGCGGCCTCCCGCTTCGGCTTCGAGGAGGTATTTGCCGAGACCCTGGAAGAGGGCCTGATCGCCGCCCGCGCGGATCTGCAGGAAGTCGTCGGTGAGCTTGGTGCCGGAAACGACGCCCTTGACATGCTGCGGGTTTTCAAAGTGCAGCAACCCGGCTTCGGGAAGCGGGTTGACGGAGACAATGATCGCTCCGTTCTTCTTGGCCTTTTCCAGCGCGCTGAGCATGCGCGGGTGGTTGGTGCCCGGGTTCTGGCCCGCGACGAAGATCAGCGACGCTGTTTCCAGGTCGGCTAGGCTCACGGAGCCCTTGCCGATGCCGATTGTCTCCACGAGGGCGGAGCCGGACGATTCGTGGCACATGTTGGAACAGTCCGGCAGGTTGTTGGTGCCCAGGCCGCGGACCAGGAGCTGGTAGACGAACGCCGCTTCGTTGGAGGTCCGGCCCGAGGTGTAAAACACCGCTTCGTCCGGGTTGTCCATGCCGCGGAGTTCCTCGGCCATCAGGTCGTAGGCGTCGTCCCAGCTGATGGGCTTGTAATGGGTGGCGCCTTCTTCCAGGACCATGGGGTGGGTCAGGCGTCCCTGTTGTCCCAGCCAGTAGTCGTCGCGGGTCTTCAGCTCAGCGACGGAGTGCTTGGCGAAGAATTCGGGCGTGACCCTGCGCCGGGTGGCTTCCTCAGCCACTGCCTTGGCCCCGTTTTCGCAAAACTCCGCCGCGTTGCGCTTCTCGTGCTCCGGCCAGGCGCATCCCATGCAGTCGAAACCATCCAGCTGGTTCACGGCCATCAGCGTCTGCGCGCTGCGGATCGGTCCCATCTGCTCGAACGAGATCTTCAAGGCATTGGCAACGGCCGGAATACCCACGGCCTTGGTCTTGGGTTTGGTGACGGTCAGCTTCGACTCGTCGATGTTTTCACGGGGGGCTTTGGAAGCCATGTGATCTTCCCTCCAGATCAGGAAATGGTCAGGCGGCGCCGGCAGGTACAGGCTGGACGGCGGGTACGGTGCCGCCGGTAACACGTGCCTGCCGACGGGCGGCTTCGGTGGTGTGCAGCAGCAACAATGCCGTGGTCACCGAGCCTACGCCACCCGGAACAGGCGTCAAGGCCGCTGCGACGCCGCTGACGCTCGCCTCGTCCACATCGCCCACCAGGGAACCGTCGGGCAGGACATTCGTGCCGACGTCCACCACCACGGTCTTTTCCGTCACGTGGCTGCCGGTCAGCAGCCCGGTGCGGCCGGCGGCCACCACCACGACGTCGGCGGGCCGCGTGAACGGCTCCAGCGCACCTGAGCGGGAGTGGCAGACGGTGACGGTGGCATCCTTGGCGAGCAGCAGCAGCGACAACGGCTTGCCCACCACGGCAGAACGTCCGACGACGACCACGTTGCGTCCCGCCGTCGGAACCTCGAAGTGGTCCAGAAGCTCGACGACGGCCCGCGCTGTTGCGGGCGCGAAGGCCGGCTGCCCCACGGCAAGGCGGCCGAGGCTCAGCGGGTTGGCGCCGTCGATGTCCTTTTCAGGGGCGATGAGCCCGACCAGGCTGTCCGCACGGACACCCGAAGGCAGGGGAGTCTGGAGGATGATGCCATGCACCGAGGCCTCCGCGCTGAGGTCACGGAGCACGGCGGCCAGGACCTGTTCGGTGGCGTCGTGGCCGAGGTCCACAATCCGGCAGTCGATCCCTGCACGTTCCGCGGCGCGTTCGATCGACCGGACGTACCAGTGGGTTGATTCGTCGTCGGTAGCGACCACGACGGCCACCGTGGGACGGACTCCCTGGCTATCCAGGGCGTGGGCCTCTTCCTGGGCGCGTTGCCGGATGAGGCCTGCAAGCCCCTTGCCGGACAGCACTTCTGCACTCATGCGAGGATCCTTTCGCGGACGCGGCGGGACAGGGTGTCAGCGGCGAGGACCACCTTCTCTTCCAGCCCGTCGGTCTGCCCGGCAAGGCGGGTCCGGGTGGCATCGTCCTTGATGGCCACAAGGTTGATGTCGATGTTGATGCGTGCGGTGGTGGCAGCCGCCCGGGCTGCGTCGGCGGCAGCGGCGACGTCGCTGATGACGTTCGGGTTGGCCGCTTCGAAAAGTTCCGTGGCGAGGTCCACGATCTCGCCGGCAAGCTTGATGAGCTGGGCGGGCGTTTGCGCGGCCTGGACCAGGGCAGCGTCGATCGCCGCTTTCTTCGCGGTCTTGAGCTCCGGGGTGTCGGAAGGAAGCTTGTAGGAATCGATGACCCCTTGGAAGCCGTGTTCGTCGGCATCGGCCAGCCGGAGCGCTTCGGTGCGGTGGTGATCGGCGCTGTTGGTGATACGGGCAACCAGTCCTGCATGCTCCGCGTACTTCTCACCCGTGGTGTACCGGGCCACCATGGCCACCAGTGCGGCACCTTGGGCAGCATGCAAGGCCGCAGCCGCTCCGCCGCCCGGTGTGGGTTGGCGGGCGGCGAGCCTGGCCAAATAATCGTTGACTGTTTCTGAGCTGATCATGTGTCTTCCTGGGCTGGAGAAAGAAAGGGGACAGACAGCGGCCCGGACCCGGTTGCGAGGGATAGGGTCCGGGCCGCGTGTCTTGGAAGCCGCGGGTGCGGCGGGGGACTAGCCCCGGAGCCGGCTCATGCTGGGGTCGTACAGCGGATCCTCGGTGACGGTCGCCTGGATGCGGCGGCCGAAGTACTCGATCTCCACCGAATCACCCAAGGACACTGCGGACGGGAGGTACGCGTACGCGATCGGCTTGCGAACCGTGTAGCCGAACGCCGCGCTGGTGACGTAACCCACCGGCTGGTTCTTGTAGAACACCGGTTCCTTGCCCAGCACCAAGCTGCGGCCGTCGTCGACCGTCAAGCAGCGCAGGCGGCGGGCGGAGCTTTCCTCGCTGCGGCCCTCCAGGGCTGCCTTCCCGACGAAGTTCTCCTTGGCCATCTTGACCGCGAAGCCGAGGCCTGCCTCGAAGGGGTCGTGCTCCGTGGTCATGTCCGTGCCCCACGAACGGTAACCCTTCTCGAGGCGCAGCGAGCTGAAGGCGGCGCGGCCCGCGGCGATGACGCCGAACGGCTGGCCGGCCTTCCACAGCGCATCCCACAGGCGCTGGCCGTTGTCCGCGCTCGTGTAGAGCTCCCAACCGAGTTCGCCAACGTAGGACAGTCGCATTGCCGTGACGGGAACGCCACCGATCACCACGTCCTTGGCGCGGAAGTAGCGCAGGCCGTCGTTGGAGAAGTCGTCGCTGCTGATGGTGCTGACCAGGTCGCGGGCCAGCGGACCCCACAGGCCGATGCAGCAAGTGCCGCCGGTGGTGTCGCGGACCTGCACCCAGTCGCCCGCGCCGCCGTTCTCCGTCTGCTGGCGGGCAGCACGCTCAAAGTAGGCGGTGTCGATGTTGCCGTTGGCGCCCAGCTGGAAGGTGTTCTCATCCAGGCGTGCAACGGTGATGTCGCTTCGGATGCCGCCGGCGTGGTCCAGCAGGAGGGTGTAGGTAACTGCTCCGGGCTTCTTGGCGAGATCGCCGGTAGTGAGTTCCTGGAGCAGCTTCAAGGCGCCGGGGCCGGAAACTTCCAGGCGCTTGAGCGGCGTCATGTCGTACATGGCCACTGCCGTACGGGTCTTCCAGGCTTCAGCAGCCGCGATCGGGGAGCTGAACATTCCGGACCAGGCATCGCGGGCCGGCGGCTGCCACTCGTCCGGCATTTCCTTCAGCAGTTCGGCATTGGCCTCGAACCAGTAAGGACGCTCCCAGCCGGCACCTTCCAGGAAGTAGCCGCCCAGTTGCTTGTGGCGGGCGTGGAAAGGGCTGACGCGGAGGTTGCGCGGAGAAAGCTTGGGCTGGAGCGGGTGCAGGACGTCGTAGATCTCCACGAAGTTCTGCTGCGAGGTTTCGCTGACGTACTCGGGGGTGAGCTGGACTTCCTCGAAGCGGTGGATGTCACAGTCGCCCAGGTCGATCTGCGACTTGCCGTCAACCAGGACCTCGGCAACGGCGCGGGCGATGCCTGCGGAGTGGGTGACCCACACGGCCTCAGCCACGTAGAAGCCGTCCAGTTCCTTGGACTCGCCCACCAGGGAACCGCCGTCCGGGGTGAAGGAGAAGATGCCGTTGAAGCCGTCTTCGATTTCGCTTTCACGCAGGGCCGGAAGGATCTGCTTGGTTGCTTCCCACGCCGGCAGGAAGTCCTCAAGGGTGAAGTCGAGGCGGGAAGGCATGTTGTGTTCGCTGATGCTGGAGGGCTCGTACTTGCCGAGTTCGTCCAGGTCCACGGGCATGGGCTTGTGGGCGTAGGAACCGATGCCGTAGCGCTCGCCGTGCTCGCGGTAGTAAAGGTCCTGGTCCTGATGACGGAGGATCGGCAGCTGTGCACCGTTGGGCAGTTCGTTCTTGCCCTTCTGGGCGGGAACCGGGGTGGTCTTGACGTACTGGTGGGCCAGGGGGAGCAGCGGAACTGCCATGCCGATCATCTCGCCGATCTTGGCACCCCAGAAGCCTGCGCAGGAGACGACGATGTCGGCCGGGATCACGCCGTCGGCGGTCTGGACGCCTGTGACGCGGTGGCCGGACTGTTCAATGCCGGTCACTTCCGTGTTGCCGAGGTACTTCACGCCGGCAGCTTCGGTGCGCTTGATGAGCAGCTGGACGGCACGGGCGGCCAAGGCGAGGCCATCGGAGGGAACATGGAGGCCGCCCAGGATGTCGTCCTGGTTGATCAGCGGGTAGAGCTCCTTGCATTCCTCGGGGGAGAGGATGCGGCCCTCAATGCCCCAGGACTGCGCGTAGCCAAGCTTGCGCTTGAGGTCCGCAAGACGGGTTTCCGTGGTGGCTACTTCAAGGCCGCCTACCTGGTTGAAGCAGCTCTGGCCATCTTCGGTCAGGGACAGCAGTTTCTCCACCGTGTATTTGGCGAAGAGTGCCATGCTCTTTGACGGATTGGTCTGGAAGACCAGGCCCGGAGCATGCGAGGTGGAGCCTCCGGGCATGTTGAGCGGACCCTGGTCCAGGACCGTGATGTTGTTCCAGCCGCGTTGAACGAGTTCGTCGGCGAGGTTGGTGCCGACGATGCCGGCTCCGATGATGACAATGCGGGGCGTCGATGCCATGAAAGTTTTCTCCTGCTGTAATTCGGGCGTGGGCGGGCTGGTTAGCGGAAGACGACCGTGCTGGTCCGGTCCAGAAGCACGCGGTGTTCGCAGTGCCAGCGGACGGCGCGGGACAGTGCGAGGGCTTCCGCGTCCTGGCCCACGGTGGAAAGTGCCGTGGGGCCGTAGCTGTGATCCACCCGGATGACTTCCTGCTCGATGATCGGGCCCTCGTCCAGGTCCGCGGTGACGTAGTGTGCCGTAGCGCCTACCTGCTTCACGCCACGGTCGTAGGCCTGGTGGTAGGGGCGAGCACCCTTGAAGCCGGGGAGGAAGGAGTGGTGGATGTTGATCGCACGGCCTTCCAGCTTGCGGCACAAGTCATCTGACAGGACCTGCATGTAGCGGGCAAGGACCACGAGGTCAGCCTCGTATTCCTCCACCAGTTCCAGCAGCCGCGCCTCGGCCTCGGCCTTGGTGTCCGGGGTGACCGGAACGTGGATGAAGGGCAGGCCGGCTGCCTCCGCCATGGCACGGTGGGTCTCGTGGTTGGAAACAACAGCCACCAGCTCGCCGCCGAGGCTGCCTCCGCGCCAACGGAAGATGAGGTCGTTCAGGCAGTGGCCGAACTTGGAGACCATCACCAGGACGCGCTGTTTGGTCTGGTCATGGAAGCTGAACTTCATGTCGAAGCGCTCTGCGATGGAGCGGAACTCTTCTTCAAGCTGCTCCGGTGAGTAGCTCTGCGGGCCGGAGAACGCAGTGCGCAGGTGCAGCGTCTGGCGAAGGCTGTCATCGAACTGCTGGTGCTCTTCGATGTTGAAGCCGCGCTCGAACAGGAACGTGGTGACCGCATGCACGATTCCGGGCTGTTCGACGCACGACAGTGTGAGTACGAACTTCTGCGCTTGCTCGTCCTTGAGCTGCCCGCGTTCCGCCGGAAGGGTGCTGAGGTGAGAGTCTGAAGCCACGAGGGTCATATGTCCTCCTTAGGTAATTCCCTAGATATATTCCTGAATTACGTACTGATATATTAGGATTGGATTCAGCGTATACTGGACCTTGGAACGAGGTCAATAGGTTTTTTCGGAACTGTGGAAGGAGCTCGGCACTGTGGCAATTCAAACCTTGGCGACTGTAGAAGACGCAGGCAGGAAGTCGCTTGCGGACATCGCTTACGAAAGCGTGCGCGACCGCCTCCTGACGCTGGACATCAAGCCGGGCGACCTCCTCAATGATGACCAGCTGGCCAAGGAGCTCGGCATCGGGCGCACGCCGGTGCGCGAGGCCCTGAAGCGGCTGGAGCTTGATCGCCTGGTGGTGACGTACCCGCGACGCGGCACTTTCGCCACCCGGGTGGAGGTCACTGACCTTGCGTTCATTTCCGAGATCCGGGTGCAGTTGGAGCCGGTCGCCGCAGCGCGGGCGGCCCGCGTGGCTACCCCCGCGAGCAGGGATTACCTGCGCCAAGTTGTCCGGGAAGTTGAAGCCTTCGACATCAAGGCCGCCTCCGTGGTGGAGACCTTGAAGCTGGATGCCCGCGTGCACCAGGGCATCTACGCTGCGGCAGCCAATCCGCACCTGGAAGACGTCCTGATCCGCTACGACAACCTGGCCACGCGGATTTGGTGCATGGTGCTGGACCGGCTGCCCAACCTTGAGCGGCACGTGCATGAGCACGTGGATCTACTGCAGGCAGTGATCGACGGCGACGAGCACAAGGCGGCAGAGTTGGCGCGGAAGCACGTGAGTGAATTCGAGCAGGCGGTGCGTGAGGCGTTGTTTGCAGCCTGACGTGAACGGGTTGTCCGCCCGGCCGCAAAGCGCCTTGTTGACGCGTGCGATTTCCTCCTTGCATACTTGGGACCTAGCTAATATATCTCTCGGATATCACGCGACGTCGGCGCTCTGCCGGTGAGTGGATACCGGCGCCTGCGTAGGCATGCAGGCTTCATTCCCCTTGGAGTATCGCGTGAACATAAGACCGCTCCCTTTCGACAACATTCCCCTGACCGGCACAGGCCGCGTTAAGCGGGGTATGGCTGAGATGCTCAAGGGCGGCGTCATCATGGACGTCGTTAACGTCGAGCAGGCCCGCATCGCCGAAGATGCCGGTGCCGTAGCCGTGATGGCGCTTGAGCGTGTCCCGGCTGATATCCGCGCCCAGGGTGGCGTGTCCCGCATGTCCGATCCGGACATGATCGATCAGATCATCGCCGCCGTGTCCATCCCGGTGATGGCCAAGGCACGTATTGGCCACTTCGTCGAGGCCCAGGTCCTGCAGTCCCTGGGTGTTGACTACATCGACGAGTCCGAGGTCCTGACCCCGGCGGACTACATCAACCACATCGACAAGTGGAACTTCACTGTTCCCTTCGTCTGTGGTGCCACCAACCTTGGTGAGGCCCTGCGCAGCATCAACGAGGGTGCGGCGATGATCCGGTCCAAGGGTGAAGCCGGCACCGGCGATGTGCCCAACGCGACCGGGCACATGCGCAAGATCCGCGCCGAGATCGCCAAGCTCTCGTCCCTGCCCGAGGATGAGCTGTACGTTGCGGCCAAGGAGCTGCAGGCCCCGTACGAGCTGGTGAAGGAAGTTGCCGCGACGGGCAAGCTCCCGGTGGTGCTGTTCACCGCCGGTGGCATCGCGAGCCCGGCTGATGCTGCGATGATGATGCAGCTCGGCGCTGACGGCGTGTTCGTCGGCTCCGGTATCTTCAAGTCCGGCAACCCGGCCCAGCGCGCCGCCGCCGTCGTCAAAGCCACTGCCTATTACGACGATCCCGATGTGATCGCGAAAGTCTCCCGCGGCCTCGGCGAGGCGATGGTCGGCATCAACGTCGACGAAATCCCCGAACCCCACCGCCTGGCCGAACGCGGCTGGTAAAGCAGCGGCCGCCCGAGGGCGGGCCCCTTTAACGCACGCTGCCGGACCACAGGCCGCCGTCGTCTGCAACCGCTCAGGACTCGTCTTCCAGCCTGGTCTTAAGGAGCCGTTGCGCCGTGCCCTGAAGGATCTCCAAGGATTCCTTGATCAAGGGCGAGCCGATGCTGCCCCGTCGCGCCGCTGCCACAATCCGGCGGGCCGGCTTTCCCTTCCCCGTGATGCGCAGTCGAACGACGTTCTCCGCGTTGTGCAGGGGTGCCAGCCGTGGAAGCAGGCCGACGCCCAGGCCCGCCCCCACAAAAGCGATCTGTGTCTCCCATTCAACGGCTTCATGGGCTATCCGCGGCGTGACTCCCACTGCGGTGAAGGCGGCGGTAAACAGTGCGTGGTAGGTGGATCCGGCAGTTTCGGTGATCCACGGCTCCGATGCCAGTTCTTCCAAAGTGACTGTTTCCCGGGAGGCCAACGGATGGTCGCCGGGAATGATGACGTCCAAGGGGTCGTCCAACAGGAACGTTTGCTCGAAGCGCGGATCGTCCTCCCCGTAGCTATCGGATTGCATGGCGACGATTACGGCCAGGTCGATCCGTTCGGCCACGAGCAAATCGAAGCAACGCGACGGGTCTGCCTCGAGTACCTGGACTTCCAACAGCGGCCGCGTCGAGCGCAATGTCGCGGCGAGGGGCGCCAGTAACTGGGCTGCCGCCGTCGAAAACCCCCCGAGCCCAAAATGGGACTGGACCTGGTCGCCGGCGGCCATGGCGGCGGCACGCAGGCTTTCCCACTCGGCAACCAGGCCATCCGAACCGGCAACCAGGAAGCGGCCTGTGGCGGTGAGGCGCACTCCGCGGCCGTCCTTCGTTAGGAGCTGCATTCCCAGTACGCGCTGGAGCTCCCGCAGCTGTGCGGAGACGGCGGAAGGGGAGTAGCCGGTGAGTTCGGCAGTAGCCGCCACGGTGCCGCAGCGGGCAAAGACGCGAAGGGTGTGGAGGCGCGGATCGATCATGAATCAATCATGCACAGATAGTGCACGGTTATCTCCTAAATATTGCGCTTTTGTTGCAGTTCAATCGTCCCTAATCTCGTACTACGAAGACTTCGACAAAGGCGGTTGCGATGACGCACCGCGGTCCCCATGAACTACTTAATGACCCAGCCTCCCGGGAGGAAACCCATGACTGCTCCAGTGAACGTCGCTCCTGCATCACGCGGAAAGATCGTTTCATCATTGCCTGCCGATCAGCTGGCTGAAATCAGCGCGTTGTTTGAGTTCCGCCGCACGGGCTATTCCCTTGATGCCCCGTTCTACACGGACCCGACCATCTTCAAGGTGGACATGGAGGCCATCTTCGGCCAGCACTGGATCTACGCGGGCAGCGTTGCCGAACTGCCCGAGCCGGGCGACTACATCACCGTGGACTACGGACCCTACTCGCTGATCGTTCTCCGCAACGATGACGGCGAAGTCAACGTCCTGCACAACGTGTGCCGCCACCGCGGTGCGCGCGTCCTGACGGAGTCGGCTGGTTCCACCGGAAACCTGGTCTGCGGCTACCACTCCTGGACCTATTCGCCCGAGGGCAACCTGATCCACGCTTCCGCTCCCGGCGAGGCCAAGTTCGACAAGAACTGCTTCGCGCTTAAGCGCGCCCACAGCCGCGAGGTTGCCGGACTCATCTTCGTCTGCATCGCCGACGAGCCGCCAACAGACTTTGATGAGACCTCCAAGATCTTTGAGCCCTACCTGGCGCCGCACGATCTGTCCAAGACGAAGATTGCCTACCAGCAGAACATCATCGAAGAGGGCAACTGGAAGCTCGTCATGGAGAACAACCGTGAGTGCTACCACTGTGACGGCCACCCGGAACTTGCCTGCTCCCTGTTCCCCACCTGGGGCCTGACCGAGGGCCTTATCCCCACCCACCTCGAAGACGTCTGGGACCGCAACAAGGAAGCCCAGGCCTCCCTCGAAGAGCGTTGCCGCCGCTACGGCCTGCCCTATGAGGTGGTGGAAGAGCTGGACACCCGCATTGCAGGTATCCGCATCTCCCGCGAATCCCTCGACGGCGAAGGCGAATCGTTCTCGGCCGACGGACGCCGCCTTTCCAAGAAGCTGCTCGGCGACCTGCCCGACTTCCGCCTGGGCCGTTGCTCGATGCACCTGCAGCCCAACAGCTGGTTCCACTTCCTGGGCGACCACGTCATCACCTTCGGCGTCTTCCCCATCAACGAACACCAGTCCCTGGTCCGCACCACGTGGCTGGTTGCCGACGACGCCGTGGAAGGCGTGGACTACGATCTGGACAAGCTCACCTACACCTGGAAGCAGACCAACCTCCAGGACAAGGCCTTCGTTGAGCTGTGCCAGACGGGTGCAGGCAGCCCCGCCTACGAACCCGGCCCGTACATGAAGAGCGAGTACCAGGTTGAGGCCTTCATCAACTGGTACGTGCAGCGCGTCCAGGAGCACTTGGCATGACGGAACTCCTCACCGAAACGGCCGTCCAGGAGCCACAGCGCATCCGCGGACTCGAGATGCCGTGGAACAGGGTTATGGGCAGCAGCGACACCCCCGCCCGGGCAGCCCGCGCCTTGGGTCCCTGGCACCCCCAGGAGTTCACGGCCGAATGCGTGGAGACCATCCCGGAAGCGGGCGGCCTCATGACGTTCGTGTTCCGACGCTGCGACGGCGCACCCCTTGCGTTCCGTGCCGGGCAGTACGTCAACATCGCGTTCCCCGTGAACGGCGGGGAACACGAGCCTGTGGACCGCAGCTATTCGCTGTCCAGTTCGCCTACCGAGCCGTGGACCTTCAGCATCAGCGTCAAGCGCGACGCCGGCGGCCTGGTCTCTCCGTGGGTGCATGAGAACGTCCAGCCGGGCACTGTGCTGGAGATGCTCGGGCCGGTCGGCGCCTTCCACTTGCCGGATGCGGACCGGCGCGCCCGTTACCTGCTGCTCGCAGCCGGGGCCGGCATCACGCCCATCATGTCCATGGTGCGGACCATCCATTCCCTGCCGGGACACGCGGATGTCGTGGTGCTCTACCACGGTGCGGAAGCGGGCGGCTTCGCCTTCCACCGGGAGCTCGCCTACATCGCTTCCGTGGACTCGCGGATCCGGGTCTTCTACTCCCTGGGTGACCGCAGCAAGCCCGATGGTTGGGACGGCCTCACCGGACGGCTGACCTCGGCCATGATTGACGAGGTGGCCCCTGACGCCAACGGACGCCAGGTCTACGCCTGTGGTCCCGAGGGCTACCTGAACAACGCCACGGAGCTCCTGAAGAAGGTCGGCGTCGACGACACCTCCATCTACATGGAGTTTTTCTCCGGTGACCGCCAGACGCTCCTTGAATATGCGGCCGAAGTGGCCCTCGCCACGGACATCGCAGAAGAAATTGCCGAGGAAATCGCCGACTCCGCCGAGGATTACTTCGAGAGCCAGCCTGCGGCTTTCGGTCTCTACGAGCCGAGGTACGACGCAGACGGCACCTTGGAAGCCACGGGCCTGCCGCTCGAAGCGGTCGACGCCGACGCGACGTCCGGTGCGGAAGCCAACGACGGCGGTTCGGGCACCTCGCCGGAGGCTGAAGCGGAGACTCCCGATGCTTCGAGCTTCAACACGGTGGGGACCGGGAGCCTCACGTTGTCCTTCATGCGCACCGGCATCAACGTGCGGATCGACCCCACGGAGCCCATCCTCGAGGTGGCCCAGCGTGCGGGTGTCAGGATCGGCGCCAACTGCAAGGAAGGAATGTGCGGTTCTTGCAAGGTGGTCAAGTTGTCGGGCGACATCGACATGAACCACCAGGGCGGGATCCGGAAACGCGAAATCGATGCGGGCAAGTTCCTGCCCTGCTGTTCCACGGCCAAGACGGATATGGTGATCGACGCTTAGAGGGCTTGTCTCCTCAAGCTAGGCGGGTGCATCGCCCCGGTTTGCCGCATCACCGGGGCGATGCAGCGTGCCCGGCCGCCACAGTTGCGGCTGCTCAACCAATTCGGACATCCAGGGGCGTTGTCCGCGATAGACAGTGAGGCCCTCGGGGATGCCGCGGACCGTGGCGTCGGTGCCTGAAGCATCGATCGTGATCCGCGCATCCCCCATGGGGGCGTTGCTGATGTGGACATCCCCGAAGTCGGGTGGCAGGACCGGATCCAGCCATATGCCGCCCAACGAAATGTGGGTGTCGTACCGCATCAGGCTGGTCACTACGTGGATAGGCGTGGTCGCGGCCCAGGCTTGGGGTGAACAGGCGGTGGGGTAGGGCACCGGCTCGGTGAACCTGGCCCGGTCGAAGCCGCAGAAAAGCTCGGGAAGCCTGCCGTCCGAATACTCCGCGGCTTCCAGGAGTGCCGTGCCGATCCTCTGTGCTTCTTCGATGTAGCCGTAGCGCAGGAGCCCGGACATGATGATCGCATTGTCGTGCGGCCACACTGAGCCGTTGTGGTAGCTGGCCGGGTTATAGGCGGCCATGTCCGTGGCCAGGGTCCGCACGCCCCAACCGCTGAACATCTTCGGAGACATCAGGTGCTCCACGACCGAGGGAACCTTGTCCTCGTCCATGAGCCCGAACCACAGGCAATGGCCCATGTTCGAAGCGCAGGCATCCACTTGGCGCTTGTCCTTATCGAGGGCAACAGCGTAGTAGCCCTTGTCCGGCATCCAGAAGTCCTCATTGAATTTCTGTTTGAGCCGGTCAGCGCGTTCCCGCAGCTCCGAGGCCAAGGCGAGGTCGCCGTCGTCGTAAGCCATCCAGGCGCGCGCCACGTAGGCGCCGTGCACGTACGCCTGTACCTCGGCCAAGGCGATAGGCGCCTCGGCGAGGGTACCGTCAGCGAAGTTGATGCCGTCCCAGGAGTCTTTCCACCCCTGGTTGATGAGGCCGTGCTGGTTGGGGCGGCCGTACTCCACGTAGCCGTCGCCGTCCCGGTCGCCGTAGTGGCGGATCCAGTCGAGGGCGCGGTCGGCGTTGGGCAGGAGTTCGGCGATGGTGTCCTTGGCGAAGCCCCAGCGGCTCACGGACCCCACCGCAACCATAAAGAGGGGAGTGGCGTCGACGCTGCCGTAGTAGGCGGAACTGCCGCGCAAGGCCTGGCCGCTGCTGACGTCCAGGCGGACCTCGTGGAGGATCTTCCCGGGTTCCTCTTCCGTGTCTGTATTTACTTCTTTTCCCTGCCGGTCGGCCAACGTGCGGAGCGTGCCCAGAGCGAGGGAAGGATCCACCGGCAACGCCATCTCCGAGGCCCACAAGGAGTCCCTGCCGAACAACGTCATGAACCACGGAGCTCCCGCGGCCACCACCACCCTTTCCGGGTGGTCCGGGTCCTGGATGCGCAGGGCTCCGAGGTCCTCATAGCTCCGGCGCAGGGTGCGCTGGATGGAACGGTTGCCGATCTGCAGGACGGGAATCTTGGCCACCCATTCCTGCCGGCGCCGGTCGCTGGGTGACAACTCACCCCGTGACGGATGGCTGAAAGGTTTGCCCTCTGCCGCCGGGAGTACGCTGACCCGGGTGTTCCATTGCCCGAACGCCGGGATGGTGACCCTGAAGCCGAGGGCCTTGGAACCGGCCCCGGCGCCTTCGCCCCGAATGATCACCGACTTCCGGAATCCTTCCCACTGACCCCTGATCTCCAAGGAGTCGTTCTCCACCCGCCGGGTTTCCTTCCATACGCGGGTGATACGGGCTTCCTTGACTTCGAAGAGGTCTGCGAAGTCCGCCTCTGCGGTGAGGGTGATGGTGCAGCGGGCAGGTTGCCTGGAGTAGTTCCGGACGGTGATTTCTTCCAGGATCCCCGCCCCCACTTCGCGCAGCCGTTCCACCAGGAGCGGGCTGTCTGCGTAGCCGTCCGGACGGGGAACCCGGCAGGCGAAGAGGGCGCGGTACGGTTGCTTCAGTTCGGCCGCCAGCGGCTCCAACGGTTGGTCGTTGATGCGGAGCTGCCAGCGGGAAAGGATCCGGGTGTCCAGGTGGAAGACGCCTTGGGGCAGGTCGGGGTGGATGTCCCCGTTGGGTCCGGAGATGCAGAAGGACGAGCCTTCCACGAGCGTGATGGTCCCGGCGCCCAGCGGTCCGGCAGCCGTTTCCGTATTCCAACCGGTCATGGGATTGTCCTTCGAACAGCGCGGGCCGGGATGTAGTTGACGGTACGCCGGAGGGCTGTGGGACACCAGAGCCTGGAATGTCCGGCGCCGGTTGCGGCATCCACCCTGATGCCCGTCAGGCACCCGATCGGGCACCCGTCAGCCACCTGAAGTAAACCCGGAGTTCACCGTGAACCCTCTTATCCGAAGCGAATGGCGGTTACAATGAGAGTTGCAGTATTCGCTGATGCAGACCGGCGGTTGTAAAGAAGTACGCCGGAGGACTCTGTAATGACGGACACCCAGATCGGCGCGTTCCTTCGCGAATGCGTTATATACGAAGAAGACAGCGAAGAAGGCTTGGACTTCGAGGCCTTGTACGGCCTCTACATCAGTTGGTGCGTCCTTGGAAACAAGGTTCCCGTTCCGGACAGTGCATTCCGCACGTCCGTGCGCACCAGCGGAGTAAAACACGAGAAGCGCGATGGCGTGCGGTATTACCCGGGGCTCCGGATGATTGGCGACGCCGCCCGCGACTACGTACTCAACAGCATCCCGGACGAAGTAGTGGAAGTAGTCGTTCCGCCGATTCCCGTGACGGAAGTCGAGGATGGCGGGGACGTCGTCCTGCCTGCAAAGGCCGTCTAGGTTTATCTTCAGCTGATGCCCTTAGGATTCGTTCCTAAGGGCATCAGCCATTTAAGCAGCCGGTGTACCGGCGGTAAGGGGCGCAAGTGAAACCATCCATCGTCTGGTTCCGCGACGACCTCCGGGTCAGGGACAACCCGGCCTTGCGGGCCGCCGTCGACGATGGAGCGGCAGTGGCGCTCTACGTCCTGGACGAGGAGTCGCCGGGCATCCGGCCGCACGGCGGGGCAGCAAAGTGGTGGCTGCACCATTCCCTCCTCGCCCTCCGGGAGGACCTGGACGCGTTGGGAATACCCCTGCTCTTGCGCCGCGGGCCCGCTGCTGAGGTGGTGCAGAAAACCACGACGGCGGTGGGTGCGGGCGCGCTGTTCTGGAACCGGCGGTACGGCGAGGTGGAACGGACCATCGACGCCGGGATCAAGGGCTGGGCGGTTGAGGCCGGGCTGCACGTGGAGAGTTTCCAAGCCACCCTGCTCCACGAGCCCTGGAAGGTCAGCACCAAGACCGGCACCCAGTACAAGGTGTTCACCCCGTTCTGGAAGGCGGTGTCTGCTCAGGAATTCCGCGAACCACTGCCGCTTCCCGCTCGTGGCCATGGGTTCACCGGCACGCTTCCGCGGTACGACTCCCTGGAGAGTTGGCAGTTGCTGCCCACCAAACCGGATTGGTCCGGAGGGTTGGCCGCCCGGTGGACTCCCGGGTCCGCAGCCGGCCATGCCCGCTTGAAGGAGTTCGTGGGCAACGGGTTGGATTCCTACAGTGAAGGGCGGAACCGTCCGGACACCGATGGCAGCAGCTCCCTGTCGCCGTACCTGCGCTGGGGTGAACTCAGCCCCTTCGAGGTGTGGCAGGCAATATCTTCCAAGAGGTCGGAAAGTGCCACGATCTTCGCGTCGGAGTTGGGCTGGCGCGAATTCTGCTGGCACCAGTACTTCCACAACCCCACCTTGGCCACGGCCAACCTGCGCAGCGAATTCGACAGGTTCCCGTGGGCCTGGCCCGGCGCTTCTGTCGGAGCGTCTGCCGGCGCTTCTGCCGGCGACGACGGTCGGCACCCCGGGCACGAGTCGGCCCCGGAAGAGCTCCGGGCATGGCAAAAGGGGCGAACGGGGTTCCCCCTGGTGGATGCGGGACAGCGGCAACTGTGGGAAACGGGCTGGATGCACAACCGGGTGCGCATGGTGGCCGCGAGCTTCCTCGTGAAGAACCTGGGGATCCATTGGCAGCTGGGCGAGCAATGGTTCTGGGACACGCTGGTGGATGCGGATCCGGCGTCCAACCCTGCCAACTGGCAGTGGGTGGCAGGCTCGGGGGCTGACGCCTCGCCCTTCTTCCGCATCTTCAACCCGGAGGCCCAGCGCGTGCGGTTCGACCCGCAGGGCAAGTACATCGCGCAGTGGATTCCGGAGTTCGGCACCCCGGATTACCCGGCGGAAATCGTGGACTTGAAAGCGTCAAGGCAGGACGCACTGGATGCCTACAAGGAGCTGCGCGAGGTGCATTAGGCGGCCTTCAAGCCAGCGTCAGCCTCCCGCATTCCTTCCGCAGCGGCCCTCTGGAAATTAGTAGGAAGTCCGAGTATATTCGGCTGCAGAGATGATCTGGATCACATGCATGCACGTGTTCCGGACGTGTTGTGCGGTATTGATCGGCACGGCAGTCACTAATGATGCAAAGGAGCATTTCCACTATGGTGCGCGAGCTTTCACACTACGTAGGCGGCCAAAGGATCGACGGCACGTCCGGCCGGTTCAGCGATGTCTACGATCCCTGCACCGGCGAAGTCCAGGCCCGCCTGCCGCTGGCCAGCGCCGAGGAGGTGCGCAACGCCGTCGCGAACGCCGAGAAGGGCCAACTCGAATGGGCTGCCATGAATCCGCAGCGGCGGGGTCGCATCCTGCTGAAGTTCGTGGACCTCGTCAATGACAACATGGACGAGCTGGCCAAGCTCCTGTCCTCCGAACACGGGAAGACGTTCGCGGACGCCAAGGGTGATATCCAGCGGGGCATCGAAGTGGTGGAGTTCTCCGCCGGGGCGCCGCATCTGCTCAAAGGCGAATTCTCGGACAGCGCAGGCCAGGGGATCGATGTCCACTCCCTGAGGCAGCCGCTGGGTGTTGTTGCCGGCATTACGCCCTTCAACTTCCCTGCCATGATTCCGTTGTGGAAGTCGGGACCGGCGCTCGCTGCCGGCAACTCCTTCATCCTCAAACCGTCCGAGCGGGACCCCTCCGTGCCGCTGCGGCTCGCCGAGCTCTACAGCGAAGCCGGCGTTCCGGACGGCGTCTTCAACGTCATCAACGGGGACAAGGAAGCCGTGGACGCCCTTCTTGAGGACCCGAGGGTCAAGGCAATCGGCTTTGTCGGTTCCACGCCGATCGCCCAGTACATCTACGCCACGGCCGCCGCGCATGGGAAGCGCGCACAGTGCTTCGGCGGGGCGAAGAACCACATGGTGATCATGCCCGACGCCGACCTGGACATGGCCGCGGACGCCCTGATTGGTGCCGGGTACGGTTCCGCTGGAGAGCGGTGCATGGCTATCTCCGTAGCCGTCCCGGTGGGCCAGGAAACAGCGGACGCCCTTGTTGCCAAGCTCACCGAGAGGGTTAAGGAACTCCGGGTCGGGCACAGCCTGGACAAGGACGCGGACTTCGGGCCGGTGGTCGCGGCGTCTGCGAAGGAACGGATCGAGGGCTACATCCAGTCCGGCGTGGACGAGGGCGCCACCTTGGTGGCAGACGGCCGCGGCCTCACCGTTGAGGGATACGACGGCGGCTTCTGGGTAGGCCCCACCCTCTTCGACAACGTCACCAAGGATATGAAGATCTACAAGGAGGAGATTTTCGGTCCTGTCCTGAGCGTCCTCCGGGCGGCCGACTACGACGAAGCGCTCAGGCTCTGCAGCGAGCACGAGTTCGGGAACGGCGTCGCAATCTTTACCCGCGACGGCGACTCCGCCCGCGACTTCGCCAGCCGCGTGGAAGTGGGCATGGTGGGCATCAATGTTCCCATCCCCGTGCCGATTGCCTACTACACGTTCGGCGGGTGGAAGGCGTCCGGGTTCGGCGACCTCAACCAGCATGGCGCGGATGCCTTCCGCTTCTACACCAAGACCAAGACCGTCACCTCGCGGTGGCCCTCCGGTATCCGCCAGGGCGCCAGCTTCGTGATGCCGGCAGGCAGCTGATGGGAGAGCAGATCATCGAAGAAGTGCAGCAGGAAGAAGTTCTTTTCGAGCGGCGCGGCCACCTCGGCATCGTGACGCTCAACCGGCCCCGGGCAGTCAACGCCCTCAATGCCGGCATGGTGAAAGCCATGTTGCAGCAGCTGGCTGCCTGGGCTGACGACGAATCGGTTGCTGCGGTGTTGGTGCGCGGCGCCGGCGATCGGGGCCTCTGCGCCGGGGGAGATATCGTGGCCATCTACAAGGACATGCTGCACGGGGGCTCGGAAACCGCTGATTTCTGGGCTGACGAGTACCGCCTCAACGCCCTCATCGCCAACTATCCCAAGCCGTACGTCGCTTTCATGGACGGGCTGGTGCTGGGCGGTGGCGTAGGAGTTTCCGCGCACGGCTCAGTTCGCATCGTCACTGAACGGACGCGGACGGGGATGCCGGAAACCACCATCGGGTTCGTGCCCGACGTCGGCGGAACCCTGCTGCTCTCCCGCGCCCCCGGGGAAACCGGGACCCACGCCGCGCTCACGGGCGCGCACCTGTCCGGGGCGGACGCCCTGTTCCTGGGACTCGCGGACTACTTCGTCCCGTCCGAAAGCCTCCCGGCACTCACTGAAGCGCTGGAAGGCTCGACGCCGGAAGACGCCGTCGTGCGCTTTGCCCAAGCCGCGCCGGACTCGGCTCTCGCGGCGCAGCGGGAGTGGATCGATTCCTGCTACGCAGCAGAGGACGCGGAAGAGATCGTGCACCGCCTGCGAGAGGCCGGAGGTGAGGCCGCCGACGCCGCGGACACCATCACGGTAAAGTCGCCGACGTCGGTGAAGGTCACCTTGGCGTCCCTGCGGCGGGTGCGGGGGCTGTCCCTGGAAGAGGCGCTGGACCAGGAATACCGCGTCGGTCTCCGCTGCCTCTCCGGCCCCGATTTCCGCGAGGGCATCCGGGCGCAAGTGGTGGACAAGGACCGGAATCCACAGTGGAAGCCGGCCACCCTCGCCGACGTCCACGAGTCCGACGTCGAAGGCTACTTTGCCTCGCTCGGCGAGCATGAGTTGGGGCTTTCCGCGACGCCGGTCCAGTCGGGTTGAAAAGCCGGGCCGATCACGTTGAGGCTACTGCCGTCCAGTTGGAGGAGACGATCATGACAGAAAATGCAGCATCGGCAACGGGACTCATCGCCTTCCTGGGCCTTGGGCATATGGGCGGCCCCATGGCTGCCAACCTGATCAAGGCCGGGCATGAGGTGGTGGGATACGACCCCGTTCCAGCAGCAGTGGAGGCTGCGGTGGCACATGGCATCCCCATGGCTGACACGGCAGCCGACGCCGTGCGGGGGGCTGCCGTGGTCCTGACCATGCTGCCCAGCGGGAAGCACGTCCTGGACGCCTACCGGGGCGTGGGAGGGCCGGGGCTGCTCAGCGTGGCGCCACCGGACACGCTGTTCCTGGATTGCTCCACCATCAACGTTGACGAGGCCAGGGAAGCTGCGTCCCTGGCCGTCGCCGCAGGACACCGAAGCGTGGACGCGCCGGTGTCCGGAGGCGTGGTGGGGGCAGAAGCCGGGACGCTGACGTTCATGGTGGGCGCACTGCCCGGGGACTTCGAGACCGTGAAGCCGATCCTGGAGCTCATGGGCAAGCGGATTGTGCATTGCGGTGATCACGGCGCCGGCCAGGCTGCGAAGGTGTGCAACAACATGATCCTGGGAGTCTCCATGATTGCCGTGGCCGAGGCTTTCGTCCTCGGCGAGAAGTTGGGACTGACACACCAGGCGTTGTTCGACGTCGCTTCCAACGCGTCCGGCCAATGCTGGGCCCTCACAACCAACTGTCCTGTTCCGGGCCCGGTTCCCACCAGCCCTGCCAACCGCGATTACCAGCCCGGGTTCGCGGGGGCATTGATGGCAAAGGATCTCCGGCTGGCGGTGAATGCCCTGGAAAGTACGGGCGTTGCTGCCGAAATGGGGCCACTGGCCTCCAGGATTTACGACGCCTTTGCCGCCGGGGAAGGTGCTGCCCGGGACTTCTCCGGGATCATCACGGATATCCGGGAGAAGTCGCAATCCCCGGGTGCTGCCGGCGGCGACGGTCCGGCGGGGGAATAGGGTGGCATGACGACTACTACGGAAACTACGACGACTACGGAAACTACGGAAGAAGGACGCGGAGTGACCCAGCACCACCAGGACGTAGCCCAGTATCGGAACATCATGGTGGAGCGCCGTGGCCGCGTTGGCCTGGTAACGCTGAACCGGCCTTCGGCGTTGAACGCGCTGAACACGGCCTTGATGAACGAACTCGTTGAAGCCGTGACTGACATGGACCGCGATCCCGGGGTGGGGGCCGTGGTCATCACCGGTTCCGCCAAAGCCTTCGCAGCGGGGGCGGACATCAAGGAAATGTCCGCCAACACCTACATGGACATGTACGCGGCGGATTGGTTCCGGCATTGGGAGGACCTCACGCGCTTGCGGATCCCGGTCATCGCCGCCGTGTCCGGGTTCGCGCTCGGCGGCGGGTGTGAGCTGGCGATGATGGCTGACTTCATCATCGCCGGGGACAACGCCAAGTTCGGGCAACCGGAAATCAACCTCGGTGTTATCCCGGGGATGGGCGGTTCCCAGAGGCTTACCCGCGCAGTGGGCAAGGCCAAAGCCATGGACATGGTGCTCACAGGGCGTTTCATGGACGCGGAGGAAGCCGAACGCTCCGGGCTCGTTTCCCGGGTGGTTCCCGCTGCGGAGGTCGTTGAGGAGGCACTAAAAGCCGCCGAGACCATTGCATCGAAGTCGAAGCCGGCCGCCATGGTGGCCAAGGAAGCAGTCAACGCGGCGTTCGAAATGGGGTTGGCCCAGGGCGTGCTCTTTGAACGGCGGGTGTTCCACTCCCTGTTTGCCACAGAGGACCAAAAGGAAGGCATGGCAGCCTTCACGGAAAAGCGGGAACCGGAATTCAAACACCGCTAAAGGCCTGATTCGATCGTGTGGGGCCCTGGTCCGATCGTGTGGGGCCCTGGTCCGATCGTGTGGGGCCGGCGTCATTTTCGGGTGCGGGGCGCGCAGGCCCGGGCCCGCAGCGCGGAATAGGTGGGGCGCCCGGATAGACTCCTGTTCACAAGAGGGCCTGCAACAGACCACATGGGGAGAGAACATGTCAACGGAGAACGTTCGCGCCGAATCGGTGGACCCTGCTGAGTCATCCGAAGCGGGGACACCGGTGAATACCCTGGCTATTGTGTCAGCCGGTATTGCAGCCCTTGCCGTGGTTGGGCTGTTCCTTGCCGGCATGGCCATCATCGCCGTCTTCGCCGTTGGCGCCGGGCACGTGGCCCTGAACCAGATTGGGCAGCGGCAAGAACGCGGGCGGGCGCTCGCGGTTTCTGCATTGGTGATCGGCTACGGAATTGCCGCCCTTTCGCTCGTTTCGGCGCTGATCTATACGCTCACGCGCTAACTTTCCGGCCACTGCGGCGACACGAATTGCCGCCGAACCCTTCTTCATAGACGGAATATCCCGACGACTGGAAGAAGGACGGCTGTGTCCTGGCAGTTCTGTGACAATTTTGCCTGCCCCAAAGAATGGCATTGGACCGGCTTTTCGGAGGTCCCCGAAGCATGTGTGGACGAGAAGTGGTTGATTACTAAGCATGCTGATAATATGGTCGTGCCGTGACGGAGAAAGAAGCAAAGCTAGCCAATGGGGGTGGCGGTATGGCAGAGCGGAAGGTTCCGGAAGTGATCGATCAGGAAGTAATCCGGCGCGAGGCATCAAGTGTCCTCGCCGCCGGAGACGTGTCGCTTACCGAGTTGTGGATTGAGTTCTTCGCCCGGGGAGGGATGGCAGGCCTCGAGGAATTCGAGGCCTTTGTGCGCGGACTCATGACTGTGGCCAACACCGACCTCCAAATTCTGGACCTGACGATGGACGAACTCCGGAATCCCTAGGCCCTTCGCTGGCCCGCACTCCGGATTCCGTCGTATGCTCTGGCCATGACGGACTCCAAACAAATAGTGGTTGGCTATGACGGTTCCACGGAAGCGAAGCAGGCCGTAACGTGGGCTGCCCGCCAGGCCGTGCTGCGCGGGTGCCATCTTCACCTGATCCACTGCTCGCTCTGGATCCTTGTGACCTCCGACCTTGGCCCGGTTCCCGGCGTCGCTGACAGCGGGCTGGAACGGGCCGCCGAACGAGTCCTTGAAGAGGGCCTGGCGGTGGTGAAAGAAGCCGAACCTTCCGTGGATGTGACCACCACCCTCCTTCACGGCATGCCTCGGGACCACATGGGCAAACTGTCCGTGGGCGCGGAGATGCTGGTGCTGGGGAGCCGCGGACTCGGCGGGTTCCTTGGCTTGCTTGTGGGTTCTGTCAGCCTGGAGATGGCGGCCACCGCGTCCTGTCCGGTGGCCGTGATCAGGTCCGTTGACCACCCGGATGGCCCCGTTGTGGTGGCTATCGACGACGCCGGCTCGCCCGAAGCGCTCGAGGACGCATGCACCATGGCATCAGTGACAGGAGCGGACCTAAAGGTAGTCCATGTGGTTCCCGAGCCTGCTGGCTTGCGGCGGTTGCGCGACCCGATCGACGCCTACCCGGCGGCCGAGGCCGTCGTGGATTCCGCCGTCCGCAAGGCACGTGAACTGGCACCCCAAACCACTGTGACCGGAGAACTGCAGGTTAACCACTCAGTTCCCCGGGCCATCCTGCAAGCGGCGCCGGATGCCCGGATAGTGGTGGTTGGCACCAAAGGGCGCGGCCTCATCAAGGGGACCATCGGCTCCACTGCACACGCAGTCCTGCATCATGCTCCCGGCCCGGTCCTGGTGTCGCGGCGGAACGCCGGCTAGGACTTACCCGTCCGTGAAATCCCCGGCGTCCCTGCGGAAGGTTCCCAGTACGCGGATGAGGTGATCGACGTCGTCGTCGGTAAAGCCCGACTTGCCGAAGACCTCGGCGTTCAGTGCCGCCGTCGCCCTTTTCGCCAGCGTCCGGCCTTCTGCGGTGAGTTCAATCAGCGTGGTGCGGCCGTCGGTGGGATGCGGCGACCGCGCCACGAGCGCGGCCTTCTCCAAACGGTCGACGGCGTTTGTCACCGACGTGGGATGCACCTGCAGCAGCGCGCTCGCTTTGTTCATGGGCAGCGCGCCGCTGCGGGCGAAGCTGAGGAGTGCCAGTAGCTCGTACCGCGCGAAGGTCAGGCCGAAGGGCTTGAGGACCGTCTCGATGCGTGCGAGCAGTATCTGCTGGGTCCGCATGATGGCGGTGATGGCTGCCATGGGCGCCGCGACGTCGCCCCAGCCGTGCCGTTCCCAGTTGCGTTGGGCGTCGGCGATGGGATCGCGGGGGAGTGGATTGCCCATGGTCCTCCTTCAAGCTCTGAGAGGCTAATCTTTCAGGTTCGGGAATTCTTCCTCCGTGTATTCAACCCCAAGACCTGCCGGGAGCGGACCGTCACTGTGCCTGGCCACCTCCGTGCCGCGCAACTCCACGCGGCGGATCTTGCCGGAGATGGTTTTTGGCAGCTCGCCGAATTCGAGCCGCCGGATGCGCTTGAACGGTGCCAGGTGTTCGCGGCAGTACCGAAGGATATCTTCCGCGATCTCCGGTCCCGGCTGGTAACCCGCGGCAAGGACCACGAACGCTTTGGGAACAGACAGCTTGACCGCGTCAGGGGAAGGAACGACGGCGGCCTCCGCCACTGCAGGGTGCTCGATCAGGACGCTTTCAAGCTCGAAGGGCGAAAGCCGGTAGTCCGAGGACTTGAAGACATCGTCGTCCCTGCCGACGTAGGTGATGACGCCGGCCTCGTCCCGGCTGGCCATGTCGCCGGTGTGGTAATAACCGTCCCGGAAGGCCTCCGCGGTTTTTGCTTCGTCGCCGAAGTAGCCCTTCATGAGCCCCACGGGCCGGGGGTCCAAACGCAAGCAGAGCTCGCCGTCGTTGGCTTCCTGCCCTGTGAACGGGTCCACCAGAACGACGTCATACCCGGGCAGCGGACGCCCCATGGAGCCGATCTTCACGGGCTGGGCCGGGGTGTTGGCGATCTGGACCGTAGATTCGGTCTGGCCGAAGCCGTCCCGGATGGTGACACCCCAGGCTTCCTCCACCTGGCCGATGACCTCGGCATTGAGCGGCTCGCCCGCCGATACCACCTTGCCTGGCGGGTTTTTGAGCTGCTTGAGGTCGGCCTGGATCAGCATCCGCCACACGGTGGGAGGGGCGCAGAAGCTGGTGACGCCCTCGCGGTCCATTTGTGCCATGAGGGCCGAGGCGTCGAAGCGTTCGTAGTTGTAGATGAAGACGCACGCCTCCGCGATCCACGGCGTGAAGACGTTGGACCAGGCGTGCTTGGCCCAGCCCGGTGAGGCGACATTGAGGTGCACGTCTCCAGGCTCGACGCCGATCCAATACATGGTGGACAGGTGGCCCACCGGGTAGGAAGTGTGGGTGTGCTCCACGAGCTTGGCGCGGGAGGTGGTGCCGGAGGTGAAGTACAGCAGCAGCGTCTCGTCCCCACGGGTGGGGGCGTCGGGCGTGAAGTCCGTACCGGCGTCGTACGAATCCGCATACTGCCTGGCGTCCGCAGTGGTGCGTTGCGTGCCGATTTCGATAAGCGCGTAGTTACCCTCGACGGCGGCAAACTTGCCGATGTCGGCGCTGCCGACCGCAACCCAGGCGGCTCCGCCACGCTCCACGCGGTCCTGCAAGTCGCGGGGACCCATGAGCGTGGTGGTGGGGATCATGACGATGCCGAGCTTGATGCCGGCCAGCATGAGTTCCCAGAGTTCCACTTGGTTACCGAGCATGATGATCATGTGGTCACCGCGCCGGACGCCTTGGCTTCGCAGCCAGTTGGCGAGCTGGTTGGAGCGCTGTGAAAGTTCCCGGTAGGTACGGCGGGTGGAGCTGCCGTCCTGTTCGACGATCACCAGTGCGGGCTGGTCCTGGCGTGCCGGGTCCTGAGCGAGTTGGTCGAACCAATCCAGGGCGAAATTGAAGTGTTCGAACCGGGGCCACTGGAACTCGCTGTGCGCTTGTTTGTAGTCCTCGCGGAGCTCGAGAAGGCGGTTCCGGGCCGCGCGGAAGTCATCGGTGACTGTCATAGTCCGCCTTTCGTGGGGCAGTGTGCCCGCGTCTGGTAGAGGCATTTCTGCCACCTAGTGATCCACATCACCTTGCAATATACTAGGACATCCAAGGGTTTGGAAGAGCCCGCGCCGGACATGACGAAGGGGTCACATGCTCGACGAGAAAGCCGCATCCACCACAAGTGGAGCCGCTCCCGCTAACGCCCTCCCTCCCTACCCGGAGGCGGACCTGATGCACGTAGTGGACCTGCTTCCCGATGAGGAGCGGGCCCGCTACCGGGAGGTCCGGGAGTTCCTTCAAGCAAGCGTCAGGGCTGCCAGCATCGATTACTGGAACCGGGAGGAATTCCCGTTCGGGCTGCTGGCCGACATGGCGAAATTCGGGCTCGGAGGACTGCAGACCGATGGCTCCTCCACGCTGTTCAAAGGGCTCATGTACACCGAGATTGCGCGGGCCGACGTCTCCCTGTCGGCACTGGTCGGGATCCATAACGAGCTCATCGTCGGCATGATCCATGAGCTGGGTTCGCCCGAGCAGAAGCAACGCTGGCTTCCCGGGCTTGAGGCTTTTTCCGTGTTGGGAGCCTTCGCCCTGACCGAACCCGACCATGGCTCGGACATCGCCGGAGGACTTTCGACGACGGCGCGGCGCGACGGCGGGGAATGGGTCATCAACGGTGCCAAGCGCTGGATCGGGGCCGGAACCATCGCAGACTTCGCCTTGGTGTGGGCCCGGGATGAGGCTGACGGCCACATCAAGGGGTTCATCGTGGAGACTGACCGCGCCGGATACGCCGCTACCAAGATCTCGAACAAAATCGGTCTCCGCATCATGCAAAACGCGGACATCACCCTGAACGAAGTCCGCGTTCCCGCTTCGAACCTCCTTCCAGGCGCCACCGAGTTCTCCCGGGCCAATGAACTGTTGCGGGATTCCCGGGCGTGGGTGGGCTGGCAGGCTGCGGGTATTCAACTGGCGGCGTTCGACATCGCGCGTTCCTACGCTCTTGAACGCCTGCAGTTCGGCAAGGAACTTGCCAGATTCCAGCTGGTTCAGCAGCAACTCGCTGACATCCTGGGCAACGCCCACGCATCTTTGTCCCTGATGGTTGAGCTGGCCCGCATACAACAGGCGGGAAAACTGGAAATGGTGCAGGCCGCCATGGCAAAGGCCACAACGACGCGTCTTGCCCGGTCTTCCGTGGCGATGGGCCGGTCCCTGCTGGGCGGTAACGGCATCACCACGGATTACGAGATGGGGAAACTCTTCGGTGACGCCGAGATCCTCTACACCTACGAGGGCAGCTACGAGATCAACTCCCTCATTGTTGCCCGGGCGGTCACCGGGAAGTCGGCGTTCGTGTAGGGGCACGTGGGTGTAGTCAAGCACCGTTACTGATATCGGTTCTGAGTGACAGGATCCTTCGTGATTGCGGAGGGTCCTGTTGTTTTGTTGTCCCAAGGCGCCCAGGCTCCCTGGCTGGGGGCGCGGAGGGGTTGCTGGAGGCGCGGAGGGGTGGCTGGGGGCGCGCCAAGTGACCGGGGTGTGCCGGGCGGCCGTGGGTGTTTCCTGTTTTGGGGCAGGGTGTCATGTTCGGTTGGGTGTGTGGTGGTGGTTTCGTTGGGGTGTTTGGGTGGGGTCGATGTGGGGTGGTGGTGTGAACCATGGGATGCCTTGGTGGGTGGTGATTTTCCATTGTTCTTTGTGGATGAGGTGGTGGTGGTGTGAGCACAGGAGGGTGCCGTTGTTGGTGCTGGTGGTGCCTCCTTGTGACCAGTAGGTGATGTGGTGGGCTTCGCACCAGGGTGCGGGGATGGTGCAGTCGGGGAAGGTGCAGCCTTGGTCTCTTGCGGCGATGGCTTTGCGGATGTGGGGTGGGAAGATCCGGGTGGTGCGGCCGATGTCGAGGATTTGTCCGTTGGTTCCGAGGAGGACGGGCAGGATGTCGGCGTCGCAGGCGATTTTGCGGATGGTGCTGGCGTGGATGGGGCCGGTGAAGGTCGCTGTTGCGCTGCCCGGCCGTACTGCGCTGCCCGGCCGTACTGAGGAGCCTCCCTGGGTTGGGTGGGCTGGTTGTGGTGATGGGGTGCCGGGCTGGGGTGGTTGGCCGGGGTGGTGCGGTGGGTTTTGGAGTTGGGGGTAGAGGTCGTTGGCGTTGATGGTGACGGTGAGTTGGGGTTTGAGGCCTCCGTTGGCGGGGAGTTTGCCGGTGCGCAAGGCGTAGTTGCAGCCGGTGATGAGACCGTCGAGGAGTTTCTGGGCGCGGGAGCGGCGGTCCAGTTCGGGCCCTGGTGTGCTGTGCCCGGTGACCCTCGCGACACTGACCGTGCTGACGGTGTTGGCGTTGCTGACGCTGGTGGCAGCGCTGACGGCGCTGACGGTGCTGGGGCTGGCAGTAGTGCCCGCGCTGGTGGTGTTGGGGTTGTTGTGTGGGGTTAGGCGTGGGTTGGTGGCGGTGTTCATGGTGGTGATGAGGGTTTCGTATTGTTCGTCGGTGGCGAAGATTTCGATGTGGTGGAGTCCGCGGCGGGGTTTGCGGATGAAGGCTCCTTGGATGGTGCGGAGTTCTTCTTCGGTGGGTTCGGGTCCGTCGTGGTCGATGCGGTTGATCCAGTGTTGGGCGGTTTTGGCCAGGAAGTCGGGGTCGTTGTGGGTGGCGGTGCGGGTCAGGGCGTGTTCCATGGTGGTGAGGGTGTCGGGGTGGGCGATGAAGGCGACGCGTTCGAGGGCTGTGGTGATGATGGTCGCTGAGCGGGAGGGCACGTCGGTGGCGGCGAACGCGGTGGCGAGGTGTTCGTGCCGTGGGGAGGTGGTTTCTCCGGTGAGGGAGGTTCCGGGCAGCAGGAGCGCGGCTTGGGTCAGGCGGCGGCGGGCTTCGCGGATATCGATCCGGAGCCTGGCGCGCAGGAACTCGGCGGCGTTGCGGTACCCGTCATCAAGCACCGAACCCGCCCCCGCCACAGAAGACCGAACAGCACCGGACCCCACAACGGCCCCAACCACAGCACCGGCACCGGCACCGGCACTGGAGACGGGACGACCAGCCCGGGCACATGCTTCCGTCCCCGCCCCGGACGACAGGACACTACCGGACCCCGCCCGGGTGTCGGGTGCGGTAACACCGGGGGCCAGTACGGCAGTGGTGCCGGGTGTGTGCGCGTGGGCGGTGTGTGGGGTTTCGGTCCAGCCGGTCCGCCAGCCCGGGGCGGTCTGTGCGGGGTTGTGTTTGGCTTCGGTGCGGGTGCGTTCGACCGCGTGGGCTGCGATGATCTGCAGGTAGCCGATGCTTCGGGAGAGGTCCTCGACCCGGGCAGCGAAGTCTGCTGCTTCCTGAACATCGAACACCCGTCCTGCCGGTAACGCCAGGGCACGCGCAGTCTCCAACACCGCCGCCCCGTCCTCCAACGCCTCCATCACATCCTCAACGACCCCACCGCCGCCGGAAGGGTATTTGCTGGGAAGGTCACCGGCGCCGGGAGGTCCACCGCCGTTGGCAGCCGCAGTACCGGGCGCACCCGCCCGTTCCACCACAACCTGCCCGCTCAAACCCATAAACCAAGCCTTCCACCCCACCCAAACCCTGTAACCAGCCCCCATCCCGTATGTGGAAAAGCCAGTCGAAAAACTGCGGATAGGGGTGCGCGAAAGAGTCCTGCCCCCGGTCAGAAACCCCGAAGGGTTGTGTACCGGAGGCAGGATGTTTCGTCGAAGGCTTACTTTTCGCAGGCCACTCCGTCTTTATCTCCGTCCAATCCCGCCCTGTAGCCGGGCTGTCCGGCGTACAAGGGTGCGGCACCGGCAGCCCTGGCCGCCGCGCAGTTGGCGTAATACGCGGGCGCGGGTGCCGGGGGCACGACAGCAGGGGCAGGTGCAGGTGCCGGGGCGGCAGGCGCAGGCGCAACAACAGCCGGGGGAGCAGGCGCTGCCGGAGCCGGCTCAACAGCTGCGGGTGATGCCGGAGCCGGTGTCTCAACCGGGGCCTTCTCATTCGTGGGCGCAAGCTGTCCCGGGCAACCCGTCAGGATACCGACCATGGCGTCGTGCTCCGCCTGTGTCACCCAGAGGCTGTAGGTGGCTTTCACAGAAATCTGACGGGCGACGTACTCGCACCGGAATGACTTGTTTGGTGGCAACCAGGTCGCTGCGTCGCCGTCGCCCTTTTGCTGGTTGGTAGGCCCGTCGGTGGCCTGCAGGTTCAGCGGATCATTAGCCAAAGCGGTGCGTTGTCCGAGGCTCAGCTGCTGGGCACCTTTCTGCCAAGCGTCACTCAGGGCAACAACGTGGTCGATCTGAACGGCAGCGCTGGTGGTGGTACCGCGCACGAATCCAATGATCTTGGCCGTGTAGGGATCCGCGAGAGTGCCGCTTTGGACCTTGCAGGGAACGCTGTTGGCGTACGCGATCTGTGTGAGGTCGCGCTTGAGGATGTCGTTGCGGGTGTCGCATCCGTTGCGGTCGACGTCGGCCCAAGCTTGCCCGAACTCATCGCGGTCGTAGCCGGTTTTCGGGGCGCGGCCCTTGATGGGCAGCGTGGCCAGGATATCCAGCGCCTTTGAGGCGTACGCCGGCTGGGCATGCGGAGCTTCGTACGACGCTCCGGCGGCGAGAGCCTTGGTGACCTCGGGATCCAAGGGGGCTCCGGCGTCGGACGCGCTGGACGTTGGCGTTGGCGTGGCTGATGCCGACGGCGAAGCGGAAGCGTCCACCAGCTTCTGCGCCTCGGCAGCAGCTTTGGAAGCCTCCAGCGTTTCCCTCGGTTGAGCAGGGCTCAACGCGCCGCCGGCAACGAAGAAGACCAAGGCGCCGGTCAGGACGATTGCTCCGGCGCGGCGACCGCCGGGCAACAACGCCCAGGAAGGCCGGCCTGTGGCTACCACGTAGATTCCGGTCAGCAAGGCCAGCAGGCCAAGCATGATCAGCATGCCGCCGAGTCCGGATGCGAAGGCGCTGATTATCAGCAAGAGAACAGCGATGATGCCCATGCAAATTGTTGACGTGGGCAGCCGGAATGAACCCGTCCCGGGCGGGATGTGATTGGACACGAAGAAATCCCCATTTCGATATCGAACCGTGAGTCAGCGGCCGATGATGAGAGCGCTTGTGGCTGAACGCCCTCGGGGATTCTAGTATTCGAATTACAGGTTTGTGATTCCGCCCGGATTATGACGCCGGCCGAAGTGCAGGCGGGCCGTCATGGCCCGCCATAACCCGGGGATCGGGGCGCTTGCCGTCCCGGACGTGCGTTGCTCAGAGATTCGCCTCCGCGTAGATCCGCAAAGCGTCGCGGACGAACATCGCCCCTGCTTCTCCGCCGTAGTTCGCGGCGAACCGGGGGTCTGCCACATACATCTCGCCGAGGCCGGTAACGTAGCCCTTCACATCTCCGCCCGGGGTGGCGGATGGTGTTCCCGGAATGCCGCGAAGCCATTCAACATGCCGCTGCGCGAGGTCCTGCGCTTCCGGGCTCTCCGGCGATATGCCGGCGGAGGCCGCCGCTATCCAGTCGCTTCCCAGTTTCCCGGCCCGGCCCTTCCAGTCCTGCTTTTCTTCCGGGCTCATGCCACGCCACCACGAGTCGCTCTTGGCGTAAGCGTCTTTGCCCCATCGCTCCTCCACCTCGTCTTTGTATTGAGTGTGGTCGAAGCCGTCAAACATGTCCTGTGCCATGTAGTTTCCATCCCCTTTCAATGTCTTGATGGTTTGCTGAACGGAGGCCATCTGCCGGGCCAGTCGATCCCGTTCTTGGCCGAGCCACTCCAAATGGCTGCTGAGGGCCCTGACGGTGTCTGTCTCCCGAGCCAGCACTTCCGCGATTGCGGGAAGGCCAAGCCCGAGCTCCCGGAGCAACAGGATGCGCTGGAGCTGAACCAAGGCCGGACCGTCGTAGTAGCGGTAACCGTTATGTCCGGTCCGGCTTGGTTTGAGCAGCCCGATATCGTCGTAGTGCCGCAGCGTCCTGCTGGTGGTTCCGGCCATCTTGGCGATTTCCTGGATCGACCAGTCCATCCGTCCTCCATCCTGTGCCTGTTCTTCGACAGTAGGCGTTGACGTTACGTCAAGGTCAACATCTCAAGGTCAAGGGATGGATCACTGTTAGTCAGCGAGGATCAGGTAAAGCGCCCGACGGGTTTCGTCGAGCTTCGCGATGGCTGCCTGCCGCTGTTCATCGGAGACTCCCGAGCGGAACTGGTGGACGACTCCCATCAGCTTGCCCACGCTCTGGTGGAAGGCAGCGCCGGTGGCGTCGGCTTCGGTGTTCCAGGCGTTGGCCAATTCCTCTTCGTGCTCGGCGACGTAGGCGCGACCCTCATCGGTGAGCGTGAATTCCGTGCGCTTGCCTTCGCCAACAGCAGCAATGAGGCCTTCGTCCACCAGTTGCTGGAGGGTCGGGTAAACGGATCCCGGGCTTGGCCGCCACGCTCCGGAGGTCTTCTCCGCGATGGTCTTGATCAGGCCATAGCCGTTGGATGGAGCTTCGGCCAGCAGCGAGAGGATGGCTGCCCGGACGTCGCCGCGGTTGCGGCGCGGGCCGCCTGGTCCGAAGCCGCGGGGGCCAAAACCGCCCGGGCCGAAACCCGGACCAAAGCCTGGGCCGAACCCGCCGCCATGACCGCCAGGGCCGCGGCGTCCCCTGCCGCGGTTGAAGCGGCCGCGACCGCCCCCGTGCTCAGGGTGCCCATGACCGTGCTCTGGAAATGCGTTGTTGTCGTGTTCGTTGATGCCTTTCATCGCAGCATCTTCCTTTCGGTTGTTAAGCTCACCGAAGTATTATCGGCGATAGTTAACGATATATCGGTAGAGACCGAATCGTCAACGGGATGTGAAAGAGCGATCGGCTGTCGGGGGTGGGATGTGATAGAGCGATCGGCTGTCGGGGGTGGGATGTGATAGAGGGTTAAAGAACGACGACGGGTGCCGACTTCCGTACGGAAGCCGGCACCCGCCGTCGTGCTTGAGGCTGTCTGCCCGGGGCAGGTGACGCTGGTCAGGCCCGGTGGGCTATTTCCACCACGTGTCGAAAATGGTGACCGGGACAGTCCGCTTGTGGCGGGTCCGCAAGTACTTCTGCTCAATGATTTCGGCGACGCCCTCGGGTACGTCGCGGCCTTCGAGGTAGTCATCGATCTGGTCGTAGGTGATGCCCAGTTCGTCCTCGTCGGTCCGGCCCGGCTTGTCATCCAGCAGGTCTGCCGTGGGAACCTTCTGCCACAGGCGCGCGGGTGCGCCGAGTTCGGCCAGCACTGCACGGTTCTGGCGTTTGTTCAGTCCAAACAGCGGCAGGATGTCCGCACCGCCGTCGCCGTATTTCGTGAAGAAGCCCGTGACGGATTCGGCGCCATGGTCGGTGCCGATCACCAGATAGTTGTGTTCGCCCGCAAGGGCGTACTGCGCGATCATGCGTGCGCGGGCCTTGGTGTTGCCCTTGTGGAAGTCTGAGATCTCCGCGCCCGTGGTCTTTTGGAATTCGTCCTCGAAGCCGTCCACGGCGGCGGCGATGTTAAAGGTCCACTCGGTCTTGGCGTTGATGAAGTCCATGGCTGCCTGGGCATCATCTTCGTCGTGCTGCACGCCGTAGGGGAGCCGCACGGCCACAAAGTTCGCGTCCACGCCTTCTGACTGGAGTTCTTCCACCGCCAACTGGGCGAGCCTGCCCGCCAGCGTGGAGTCGAGCCCGCCGGAGATGCCCAGGACGAACCCCTTGGTACCGGTCGCCTTCACATACTCCTTCAGGAATTCAACCCGTTTGCGAACCTCCCCCGCGGGATCGATCCGGGGCTGTACGCCCATTTCCTCAATGATTGTGGCCTGGAGTTCGCGCATGGGTTCCACACTAGTCAGCGGGATCGCAAAGCCTCAACCATCATGAAGCGGCGTGCCCAAGTAAGTCGCAGTTGTGCGCGTTCTGAGCCCGCTAAACGTGCTCTGCTGCTACTTACTTGGGTGCCGGGCCGGTTGAGCCGCGGACCGTGAGGTGCGTAGGCATGACCGCCAGTCGACGGCTTGTGGCCGCATGCAAGGGATCCAGCTGTGTCAACAGCATGGACACCGCCACCCGCCCCGCTTGCTCGATGGGCGAAGCGATGGTGGTCAGTGGGGGATTGCAGAAGTCGGCCCCGAAGATGTCGTCACAGCCAACGATGCTCATGTCCTCAGGGACTCGGATTCCGCGTTCCCGCAGCCTTTGCAGCATGCCGATGGCCAGGAGATCGTTGAAAACGATGCAGGCCGTTGCCCCGGTCCTGGCGACAGCGTCAGCTGCGGCGGCCCCGGAGGTGGTTTTTGGAGCAAAAGGTCCCACCCGCGAGATGGCCAACCCCCGCTCGCGGCTCTCGTCCTCAAAAGTCTTCCAGCGCTTGGCATTCGACCATGAGGAAGCGGGGCCTCCGACGTAGCAGATGCTGGAATGGCCGAGGGAGGACAGGTGGTCGATCGCCTGGACTATGGCGCCGGGGGTGTCGATCATGACGGTCGGGGCGTTCGACGACGACCGGTTGATGGTCACGATGGCGTGGGCTGAGGCTGCCTCTGCGAGCTGGGCGTCCGTGAGGCGGGACGCCGCAAGGATAAATCCATCTGCTGTCCGCTGCATTTTTCGGAGGGTGTCCGCCTCCATTTCCGCGGACTCCTCGGTGTCCACCAGCAACTGTGTGTAGCCGGCGGCCTTCAACTGGTTCTGGGTGCCGCGGATGATGTCGAAATAGAACGGGTTGGTCACGTCAGGAACCAAGAGTGCTATGGCATTCGTGCGCCCGGAACTGAGGCCCCTTGCCTGGGAACTTGGCACGTAGTTGAGTGCAGCGGCAGCTTGCTCGATGCGTTCCCGGGTCACGCGGTTCACCCGTCCCGGATTGGAGAGGGCCCTTGAGACGGTTGACGTGGCAACCCCTGCCATTTCTGCCACGTCGCGAATCGTCGGAGGTGCCCCGGCCGGCCGGGTGCTCGAGTCTGCCATGTCAGATCCTTTCCGGCCGTCGGCAAACCCGATGAGGTGCCACCGAAACCATGTGTTGAAGCAATTGCAACAGTTTTGGCAACTTTTGGCAAACGCTTGCCGCAAAAATTGCCAACTCATAGACTCGTTGCCGAAAGCCCCTGTGACGTACACCACCATTTGCTGCCATATGGCACCGTCTACGGGCTGCGTATCCAAGGAGGAACAATGAGGTTTGCACCATCAGCGAAGTTCGCCGCCGTCATCGTTGCGGCAGGACTGGCCTTGACGGCCTGCGGGGGAAGCAGCGGGGGCTCGAGCAATTCGAGCGGCGACGCCGTGGACGGCACAGGGAAGAAACTCAGCGTCTTGACGGGCGTCAACAACCAGTATCCGGAGCAGCAGAAGGAGTGGTTTAAGGACATCGCGGCGAAGTTCAAGGCGGAGACCGGTGCCGAGGTGGAGTTCGAAACCTTTGCATCGGCCAACGACGAACTGACCAGGATCCAGACCTCAGTTGTTTCGGGACAAGGCCCGGATGTGTACAGCCTTGGAACCACCTTTACACCCACGGCCTACGCCACTAAGGCTTTCGTAACGCTCAGCGATGACGACTGGAACAAGGTAGGCGGCAAGGACCGCTTCAACCAGGCCGCGCTGGGCATCAGCGGACCGGACAAGGACCACCTGGCCGGCATCCCGTTCGTCAGCCGTCCGTTCGTCATGGCCTATAACAAGGACCTCCTCGCGGCCGCCGGCATAGAGAAGCCCGCAACCACCTGGGATGAGCTCGCTGAGCAGGCCAAGAAGATGACCAACGCCGGGGCCGGCACCTACGGGTTGGCCACCGGGTACAAGGACAACTTCGATCCCTGGAAGTTCATCTGGGCGATGTCGGTCCAGGCCGGCAACCCGCTCGTGGACGGTGACAAGCTGAAGATGGATGACCCGTCCGTCAAGAAGGCCTACGAGACCTACTTCGGCTGGCTGACAAAGGACAAGATCGTGGACCCGGCCGCCATCGGATGGAGCAACAGCAACGCTGTGGCAGCCTTCGCGTCAGGGAAGGCCGGTTACTTGATGATGACCACTTCCAGCTCCGTGCCCACGCTCGACAAGTCCGCGATCGCCGGAAAGTACGCCTACGCCACCATGCCCACCGTGGCTCCAGGTGAAACGTCCCCGAAGGGTGACGGTGACAAGGCCGCCAGCATCCTCTCCGGCGACAACGTGGTGGTTGCCGACTATTCGCAGCAGAAGGACCTCGCCTTTGCTTACATCAAGCTCATCACGTCCAAGGAAGAACAGCTCAACTACCAGAAGATCTTCGGTGAGCTCCCGGCCAACGCAGAAGCACTGGCGTCGCTGACCGATCCGAAGCTCCAGCCCATTGCCGACGCCGCGGGCAAGTCGAAGGCGACGCCGTTCACCGGTGCTTGGGGCGACATCCAGCTGGGACTCCTGAACGTCACTGTCCAGTCCATTCCCGACCTTGCCAAGGGCTCTGTGGACGACTCAGCCCTGGAAGCCCGCCTCAAGGATGCCCAGTCCAAAGGCCAGGCTTCACTCGACCGGGCCTCCAAGTCCTAGGCGGTAACCCCAAATGTCAACCGATTCCTTCCGAAAAATGAGGAGCGGCGGGGGTTCGCTTGCCGAGAGGCAACTGTCCCGCTCCGGCACCGTGGAAAACACGTCCGACGGCGGTAGGCCGTCGAGCGCTGGCACAGGAACCAACCGGAGCCAGGGACCTTCGAAGAAGCCGGCGCGGCGCAGGAACATCAGCGAGCGCAACCGTCCGTTGTGGATGCTGATTCCCGGCGGCCTGCTCATGCTGGTCATCATTGTGGTGCCGCTCATACTCGGCATTTACATGTCCACGCTCAATCTGGACCAGTACTCGTTGCGCAAGTGGATCAGCGCGCCGTTCATAGGGGTGGAGAACTTCGTTGAAGCCCTGACGGACTCACCCCTGCTGCACTCGGTGTGGCTGAGCGTCAGCTACTCCTTGATTGCCATGGTGGTCACCCTTCCCCTGGGTATAGCCGCTGCTGTTGCCACCCAGAACGCATTCAAGGGCAGGGCGCTGATTCGTTCGATTTTCCTGATTCCGTATGTGCTGCCCGCGTTCGTGGTTGCCACGGTGTGGCGGACGATGTTCCAGCCTGGTGGCGTCGTGGACTCGGTCCTGGGCGGCATCGGCATTGAGGCAGGATTGTGGCTCAACGGGCCGCAAACGTACTGGACGTTGATCCTGGTTCAGATTTGGGCGTCGTGGCCGTTCATCTATCTGCTGGCGCTTTCCGGGCTGCAGTCGGTGGACCACGAGGTGCACGAGGCTTCGGCGCTGGACGGGGCACTCTGGTGGAACAAGCTGAGGTACGTCATTTTCCCCTACCTTAAGGGTCCGCTCTCGCTGGCCTTCCTCATTGGAATGCTCCATCACATCAACAACTTCACCCTTCCGTTCGTCCTGTTCGGTGTTCCGGCACCCTCCGACGTCGAGGTCTTGCCGATCCTCACCTACGTGACCAGTTTCCAGAGTTTCCGCTTCGGCCTCAGCGCCGCCATGGCTTTTGTGTCCCTGGTCCTGATCGCCATCCCGTTGTTCATCTATCTGCGCGCCGTCAAGCTGGACGACGCCGAGACGCCAGGAGGCAAGAAGTGAGCGCGTCAACTACTTCGGTCCGCGGTAGGGCAGGAAGCGAGGCATCTGCCGCGGAATTCAGGCCTGGTTCCAAGCGGCAGCATGAGGTCACCCGGCTCCTGCCCGGGCCGGTGCTCGCTATCATCCTGACTGTCCTGTGCGCCGTGGTCCTGATCCCGATCGCGTACATTTTCCTCGCCTCCGTGAATTCGGATATCGGCGTGGCCCGGGGCGAGTTCTGGCCGTCGACCTTCTCGATGGAGAACTACTCCAAGATCTGGTCCAGCGTGGGCTTGGCCAAGGGCCTGACCAACAGCGTCCTGGTGGCAGGAGCCACGGCCATCGTGTCTGCCGCCATGTCCATCTCCATCGCGTATGTGCTTGTCAGGTACCAGTTCCTCGGACGGCTCACCATCCTGCGCGGCCTTCTGGCCCTCCAATCGGTGCCGGGGACCCTCATGGTCCTGCCGGTGTTCGTCCTATTCTCCTCAGCGGCCAGTTACCTGGGCATCCAGGTCATCGGAACCCAGTGGGGCCTTTTCATCACGTACCTGACGTTTGCGATGCCTTTCTCTACGTGGGTGATGGTCACCTACCTGCGTGGCTTGCCGCGGGAATTGGAAGAGGCTGCAAGGATCGACGGCGCCAGCAACCTTGGTGTCCTGACCCGCATCATCCTTCCGCTGAGCTGGCCGGGGATCGTCGTCTCCGGGATTTTCGCGTTCCTGCTGGGCTGGAACGACGTCCTGTTCGCATCGGTAATGACACGCCCCGACAGCCAGACCGCAGCCGTCGCCCTACAGATTTTCGGGGCGTCACAGGAAGGCGGGGCCATCCCCATGTACGGACAGATGATGGCTGCCTCGCTGGTCTGTGCAGCACCAGTGGTGATTCTCTACCTGATTTTCCAACGTTACCTAGTGGGCGGCCTGACCGCCGGAGGAGTCAAATAGCAATGACCGGTTCAGCAAAAGTTGAGTGGACGCTTTCAGGTTTCGGCGACGAGATCAGCGATGATCCTGTGCTGCAGATCGCGGTGCTCCAGGCCTTGGGCGCGAACCACATTGAGGTCCGGAGCGCATGGGGAACCAACATCGTGGACCTGGACGCTGCACGGCTTGGGCAGCTCAAGGCGCTGCTGGACGATGCCGGCATGGGCGTTTCCGCCATAGCTTCGCCGATCGGCAAGGTTGACGTGACGCTGCCGGTGGAACATGAAGTGGAACGCCTGCGGCGCGCGGCCAACGCGGCGCACGTCCTCGGTGCCCGCTACATCAGGATCTTCTCCTTCTACTACGGGGAAGGAGTGGCCGTGGACCGCATCCGGGACGATGTCATTGAGCGGATGCGGGCCCTCGCCGCTGTTGCCGAAGAGCAGGACGTGGTCCTGCTTCACGAGAATGAGAAAGACATCTTCGGGGACACCCCGGACCGCGTCCTGGACATCATCGAATCCGTGGATTCGCCGGCGTTGAAAGTGGCCTGGGACCCGGCAAACTTCGTCCAAGTGGGCGTCAAGCCGTTCGACGAAGGCTACGCGAAGCTCCGTCCCCACCTCGAGTACCTGCAAGTCAAGGATGCGCGGTTCGCCGACGGCGTCGTGGTGCCTTCCGGTGAAGGCGATGGCGATCTTCTCCGCACCGTGGAGGCGCTCAAGGCGGACGGGTTTGTTGGCTTTGCCAGCCTGGAACCCCACCTCGCAGGCGCCCACGGGCTTGGTGGCTTCTCCGGACCCACCGCGTTCGGAATGGCGGCCCGTGCCTTTGCAAAAGTCGTGAATGAAGCTGGAGTGGAAACCAAGTGAGCACTGAAACGAACCAAAGCACCATCAAGGTCGCCATCGCAGGTTGCGGCACCATCGGACGCACGCACGCCGCCGCCGTCGGGGAGTTCCCCGAATTGCGCGTGACGGCGCTCGTGGATGAAATCCCGGAAGCTGCTGCCGGCCTGGCGCAATACATCGAAGACTCCGGTGCCACACGGCCGGCAACCTTCAATAGCCTGAAGGAAGCGTTCGCGGGCGCCGACGTCGATCTTGTCATTATCGCCACACCAAGCGGGATGCACATCGAGCAGGCCTTGGAAGTGTTGGAGGCCGGCAAGCATGTTGTGATCGAGAAGCCGCTGGACGTCAACCTGGACCGGGCGGATGAGATTCTTGCCGCGGCAAAAGCCGCCGAGGCGAAGGGCTTGGTGGCGAGCGTGATCAGCCAGCATCGCTTCGACCCCGCCTCCGTGGTGGTTGACCAGGCACGCCGCGCCGGCCGCTTCGGACGACTGACGTCCGCCATTGCGTCGGTGAGTTGGTATCGGAGCCAGGGGTACTACGATTCCGGCGCCTGGCGCGGAACATGGGCCATGGATGGTGGCGGCGCGGTGATGAACCAGGGCGTTCACACGGTGGACCTGCTCCTGTGGTTCCTGGGCCGGCCGATCGAGATCAGCGCCAGGACCGCACTCCTTGCCCACACGGACGTTGAGGTGGAAGACACAGCCGTAGCTACCGTGACGTTCGAGTCCGGCGCGCTCGCAGTGCTGCATGCAACCACCGCGGCATACCCGGGCCTGACCGTCCGGCTGCAGGTCATGGGCAGCAAAGGCTCCGCCGTGATCGACAACGACAACCTCGAGTATTTTCACGCAGGCGATCCAAAGGGCCCCGACGGTGGGCCCATGGGAATCCGCGGCGGCGGCAATCAGGCAGAAGAAGAACTTGCCAAGTTCCCGGAAGCGCCGCTGGACTCCAACCTGGATCCCACCGTGTACCCGGCCGGACACATCCGCCAGTATCGCGATGTGCTTGAGGCCATCAGGTCCGGCAGGCCCGCAGGCGTCAGGATCGAGGATGCCGTCACCGCCCTCGGTACTGTCCGCGCGCTCTACGTCTCAGCAACTCTGGGTAAGCCCGTCCTGATCGCCGACGTTCTGGCCGGGAAATACAACGATGTCCAGGTCCGCGCCGGCAACGGCCACCTCGAGGAGGTTACGGCATGAAATTCTCCGTCTTTACGGCCTCCACACCGGAATGGACTCCGCAGGAAGCCGCCACGCAGCTGACGGCCCAGGGCTGGCACGGAATCGAATGGCGGGTGACGGACCAGGCCGAAGCCCCGGAACCCGGCTTCTGGGCCGGAAACAAGGCAACGTGGCCGATGACCGGGATTGAGGACTCTGTCCCGGAGATTGCCCGGATCACCTCCGAGGCGGGTTTGGAGTTCTCCGGTCTTGGCGGCTATGCGCGCTGCGACAACCACGACGGCGTAGAGCGGGTTCTCGCTGCGACGGCCGCTTTGGGTGCCCGCCAAGTGAGGGTAAACGTCCTTCCCCTGGGCAACTCGACCATGGGCGGCCTGGAACCCAGCGGCTTGTCCTACCCAGAGCTGTTCGCTGCGACGCGTGGGCACTATGAGTGGGTGGCCGAACGGGCAGCCCACCACGGAGTCAAAGCGCTCGTTGAGCTGCACCACGGCACGGTGACTGCCTCCGCTTCCTCCGCCCGCCGGCTCCTTGAGGGACTGGACCCGCAGCATGTTGGGGTCATCCATGATTTGGGAAACTTGCTGATCGAGGGCTGGGAATCGCCGTTACCTGCCTTGGAACTGCTGGGACCGTACCTTGCACACGTCCACGTCAAGAACGCCCGATGGGTCCGCACCGAAAACCGTGACGAGGCTGGTGCTTCGGTCTGGGTCAACGAGTGGGCACCACTGGCCGAAGGGCAAGGCAGCGTCTTGGAGTACTTCAAGGCGTTGGCTTCAGTGGGCTACGACCACTGGGTCACCGTGGAGGACTTCTCCACGGAGGTACCCCTGGCCGAACGCACGGCCGGAAACCTCGACTTCCTCCGTCGCGCAGCCGACGCGGCCGGGCTGACCATCAGCGGAACCCGCGCCGCCGGCTCACTGTCGAAAGGCTGAACCGATGTCCACTTCCATCGCCACCCACCCGGACCGGCTCCTCCCGGCGGACCCGGGGACGCGGGAGATTGCCCGCAACCTGCTGGCCCGTGTTCAGGACCTTCCCATCATTTCGCCCCACGGTCATGTGGATGCCACCGTCATTGAGCAGAACACGCCCTTTCCGGACCCCGCCGCGTTACTGGTCACCCCGGACCACTATGTCACCCGTCTGATCCATGCGTCCGGCGTCAGCATGGAGCAGCTCCAGCCGCAGAACGCCGGGGCGCGGGAGATCTGGCGGACGTTCTGCCGCTCGTGGCCGCTGTTCGAGGGAACCGCGTCCGGGTACTGGCTGAGGACCCAGTTCCAGTCAGTCTTCGGCCTCCATGAGGAACTCAGCGCGGAGACAGCGGATGCCAGCTTCGATGCAATCTCGGCACGTCTTGCGGAGCCCGGCTTCCGCCCGCGCGAACTGTTCAAGGACTTCAACATCGAAGTCCTTGCCACCACGGATGATCCCCTGGACGATCTCTCCAGCCACAAGGAACTCGCCCACGATCCTTCGTTCCACGGACGCGTCCTGCCAACCTTCCGGCCAGACGCCTACATCAACATTGCGCACCCGTCCTGGGGCACCAATGTTGAACGGCTGATCGCTGCCGCCGGTGACGGTGCTACGGGCTACGGCGGCTACATCGCAGCCTTGGAGAACCGCCGCCGGTACTTCGTGGAACATGGCGCCGTGTCCGCAGATCACGGCGTCAGGACCCCGGCAACGCTCAAACTCGATCCGGCAGACGCGGAGGCCCTCTTCGAGAGGGCCCGGTCCGGCAAAGCGTCCTTCGAAGACCGGGAGGTCTTCGAAGCGCACATGACGTACCAGATGGCGCGGATGTCCGTGGAAGACGGCCTGGTGATGACCATCCACCCGGGCTCGTTCCGCAACCATCACACGCCCACCTTTGAAGCGTTCGGGGCGGATACGGGTCACGACATTCCCTTTGCAGTGAACTACACCGAAGGCATCCGGCCGCTCCTTCAGGATTTTGGGACGGCCAAGGACTTTCACTTGGTGCTGTTTACTTTGGATGAGACGGTCTTCTCCCGCGAACTGGCACCCCTTGCCGGGTTCTACCCTTCGGTGTACTTGGGTGCGCCCTGGTGGTTCCTTGATGCGCCGGATGCGATGCTCAGGTTCCGGTCTGCCGTGACGGAGACCGCCGGGTTCTCCCGGTCTTCCGGATTCATCGACGACACGAGGGCGTTCTGCTCGATCCCCGCCCGGCACGGTGCCTCCCGCAGGGTGGAGGCCTCGTTCCTCGCCCGCCTCGTAGCCGAGCACCGCATCAGCGAGGACCGCGCGCACGAGGTGATTGTCGACGTCGTGGATTCCGCACCCAGAAGGGTCTTCAAACTATGACAGGCAACGCCACCCGCCCGCGGCTGAACCGTGTCGTGGCAGCCGCGGGTCCCAAGGCCCCCGTACGCATTGTTCACTTGGGTCTGGGTGCCTTTCACCGCTCACATCAGGCCTGGTACACCCAGCACGCCGGCGACTCGGCAGAGTGGGGCATCGCCGCATTCACGGGCCGCCGACCCGATGCTGCCCAGGTCCTCTCCGAACAGGACGGCGTGTTCACGCTGGTGGAGAGGTCCGACGCCGGAGATACGTTCGAAGTCATCGGCAGCATCGTCGAGGCTGTGGACGGAAACGACGTCGGACGGTTGGCGGCGCTGCTGGCCGCACCTTCAACCGCCATCGTCACGCTGACCATCACCGAGGCCGCCTATGCCACGGACGCGGCCGACGCAGAGCACTCCGCAACGCCCTTGGGACGCTTGGCCGTTGCCTTGGCAGCGCGCAAGGAAAATGGCGCAGGGCCATTGGCGATCGTCAGTTGCGACAATCTGGCCCATAACGGGACGGTGACCCGTGAGGCGGTGCTCTCCCTCGCGGACACCCTTGACCCGGGTTTTGCTGACTGGGTGAGGGCAAACGTCAGTTTCGTCAGCACCTCCGTGGACCGGATCACCCCACGAACCACCGGAGAGGACATTGCCGAAGTCGCGGTCGCCTGCGGGTACGACGACGCCGCGCCCGTCGTTGCCGAGCCCTTCCGGAACTGGATCCTCAGTGGCGCCTTTCCAACGGGCCGCCCTCGCTGGGAAGACGCTGGAGCTGTCTTCGTGGAGGACCTCGAGCCGTACGAGAACCGCAAGCTCTGGCTGCTCAACGGGGCGCACTCGATCCTTGCCTACGCCGGCCAGTTACGGGGATATGCCACAGTCGCTGAAGCGTTGGCTGATCCGCTGTGCCGGGATGCCGTGGAGAAGTTCTGGGATGAAGCGGCACGGCACCTGCCTGACGAGCTGGGCGTACCCGAATACCGGGCGGCGCTGGTGGAACGCTTTAGCAACTCGAGGATCGCCCACCATCTGGCCCAGATCGCCATGGACGGGACCACGAAGCTGCGGATGCGTGCCCTGCCGGTCCTGGCCGCAGAAAGGGCTGAAGGCCGGCCCGGTGACGGGGCTGCCGGCATGATTGCGGCCTGGATGGCTCAGGTTACTTCTCCCGCCGACGTCAAGGACCCGCTGGCTGCGGGGATCGCGGAAGCGAATACCCTCGACGGCGATCGCCGCACCCGCGCGTTACTGGAACTTCTGGATCCTGGGCTGGCCGCGGATCCCGGCGTCCTGGCGCAGGTACACCGCCTTCAAGACCGCTTCACAGCCTCATCCACAAGCGCTTCCCGCTAAAACCTGACAGCCCTTCCGAAAGGATCTTTGATCGTGAAAATCATTGCTGCTGATGTCTTTGTGACCAGCCCGTCCCGTAACTTCGTCACCCTGCGGATCACCACCGAGGACGGTGTGACCGGTATCGGTGATGCCACGCTGAACGGACGCGAGCTGGCGGTCGCCGCGTATCTGAAGGAGCACGTGGCCCAGTTGCTGATCGGGAAGGACCCGCACCGGATCGAGGACACCTGGCAGTTCCTGTACCGGTCCTCGTACTGGCGCCGCGGCCCCGTGACCATGGCCGCGATTGCCGCCGTCGATATGGCGTTGTGGGATATCAAGGGCAAGATGGCCGGCATGCCGGTCTACCAGCTCCTGGGCGGCGCCTCGCGCAACGGGCTCCGCGCCTACGGCCACGCCTCCGGTTCGGACATCCCTTCGCTGTTCGACTCCGTGCGCGAGCACCTGGAACTTGGGTACAAGTCCATCCGTATCCAGACCGCCGTCCCGGGGATCAAGGCCGTGTACGGTGTTGCCGCGCAGGCCCAGGCCTCGGGGGAGCGCTACGATTACGAACCTGCAGGCCGGGGCAACTTCCCGCTGGAGGAGGACTGGGACACCCGCGCCTACCTGCGCCACCTGCCCACCGTCTTCGAAGCCGTGCGGAACGAGTTCGGCCCCGAAATCCCGTTGCTGCACGATGGCCACCACCGCATGACCCCCATCCAGGCGGCCAAGCTCGGCAAGGCCCTGGAACCGTATGACCTGTTCTGGCTTGAGGACTGCACCCCGGCCGAGAACCAGGAAGGACTGCGACTGGTCCGCCAGCACACCACCACCCCGCTGGCCATCGGTGAAATCTTCAACACCGTGTGGGACTACCAGACCCTGATCAAGGAACAGCTGATCGACTACGTCCGTGCCGCGTCCACCCACTTCGGTGGCATCAGCCCGTTGAAGAAGGTCATGGACTTCGCCGCGCAGTACCAGATCAAGTCCGGCTTCCACGGGCCCACGGACATCTCCCCGGTCGGTTTCGCCGCGCAGCTGCACGTGGGCCTGGCCATCCACAACTACGGCATCCAGGAATACATGCAGCACTCGGACAAGACCAACGAGGTCTTCCAACAGTCCATGACCTTCAAGGACGGCTACCTGCACCCGGGCGATGAGCCCGGCATCGGCGTCGAATTCAACGAAGAAGCCGCCGCGGCGTTCCCGTACCAGCAGGCCTACCTGCCCTACAACCGCCTCGTGGACGGCACCGTTCATGACTGGTAAAGCGACCCACGTGGTGGTCATGGGCGTCGCCGGGTGCGGCAAGAGCACCGTCGGTGCGGCCTTGGCCGAACGGCTCGGCGCCGAGTTCCTCGACGGCGACTCCCTCCACCCGCAGGCGAACATCGACAAGATGGCCGCCGGCACACCCCTGAACGACGCCGACCGGGCACCCTGGCTGGCCGAAATCGGCAGGCGATTCTCGACGTCGGACGCTCCGCTGGTGATCGCGTGCAGTGCGCTCAAGCGCGCGTACCGCGACATCATCCGCGAAGGCGACCCGACCGTGGCATTCGTGCACCTGCACGGAACCCGCGAACTCCTGGGCGAACGCATGAACAACCGCCCCGGCCACTTCATGCCAACCTCCCTCCTGGACTCACAACTGGCTACCCTTGAACATCTCCAATCCGACGAAGACGGAGTAATGGTGGACATCGAAAATCCCGTGGACCAGATCGTGGACCGCGCCGCGGAGTTTCTGCTCGGAGCCCAGGGCGGCAATATCCAGGACGCCGCGGCCCGGTTCCCAGTGGACCTGAAAGCCGCCCCCTTCAACCTGGATGACGCCGCTGTCCAGTGGGTGGAATCCACCATCGGCACAATGTCGCTGGAGGAGAAGATCGGGCAGCTCTTCATCAACCACAACAACGACTACTCCCCGGAGTACCTCGACGAGGTGCTGGAGAAATACCATGTGGGCGGCATGCGGTACAGGCCAGGCCCCTCCGGCGCGGTGCAGGAGCACATCAGGTACGCACAGTCGAAGACCCGGATTCCGCTGCTGGTCGCCTCCAACCCGGAGATGGGCGGCGCTGGAAGTTGCGACGACGGCACTTTCGTTTCAACGCACCTGCAGGCTGGTTCGCACCCCGACAAAGGGATCGCGCGGCAGATGGGCCGGGTTGCCGGCGTCGAAACCGCCGCCCTTGGCTGCAACTGGGCGTTCGCGCCGATCGTGGACATCCACTACAACTGGCGGAACACTGTCATCTCCACCCGTGCCTTCGGCAATACTCCGGAGATCGTGGTGGAGCGTGCCAAGGAGTACTTCGACGGCATCAGCGAATCACCCACAGTCTGCGCGATGAAGCATTTCCCCGGCGACGGCATCGACGAGCGCGACCAGCACGTGGTCACCTCTTACAACACGCTCGGCTACGAGGAATGGAACCGGACGTACGGCCACGTGTACCGCGAAATGATCGGGCACGGCGTGCAGTCGATCATGGTGGGACACATCGGAGCCCCGGAGGTGTCGCGACACTTCCGGCCCGGAATGACTGATTCCGAAATCCGTCCCGCCACCCTTGCCCCTGAGCTGCTGCAGGACCTGCTCCGCGGTGAACTGGGCTTCAACGGCCTGGTGCTCACCGACGCCTCGCTGATGGTTGGCCTGACCCAGACCATGAAGCGCCGGGACCTGGTACCTGCGACGATCGCTGCCGGTTGCGACATGTTCCTCTTCTTCCGCAACCCGGAGGAGGACTTCCAATTCATGCTGGACGGCTACAAGTCCGGCGTCATCACAGAGGAGCGATTGCAGGATGCGCTCCGGAGGATTCTCGGCATCAAGGCGAGCCTTGGGTTGCACACGGCTTCCCGTGAATCACTGGTTCCGTCGGCTGATGTGCTGTCGGTCATCGGAAGTGAAGCCCATAAGGCTGTGGCCGCCGAGATCGCGGACAAGACCGTCACCCTGGTCAAAGACACCGCGAACAACCTCCCGATCAGGCCCGAAACCCACAAACGTATCCGGCTCTACGGGATCTCCGGAGGTGCGGACTTCACCCGCGCTGACCCGCTCGCCTACCTGGACACCGTGAAGGAGGAACTCGAAGCTGCGGGCTTCTCGGTTGACGTGTTCAAAACGGCTGAGCAGCGTTCAGCCGCGGGGGAGACCGGGATGAACTTCATGCGGGTCCTCTCAGAGGAAGCCGCGGCGGATTACGCTGAACGCTACGACGCTGCTTTTGTCTTTGCCAACGTCAAGGGGTTCGCGCAGGAAGCGGCCATCCGCATCAAGTGGTCATCACCTATGGCAGCCGAAATCCCCTGGTACGCCACGGAAGTTCCCACTGTGTTCGTCTCGCTGAACCAGCCCAACCACCTGATCGACGTGCCCATGGTGAAAACCGCCATTCACGCCCACGCAGGAACCAGGGAGGCCATCCGCGCGACGATCCACAAGATCCGAGGCAACTCGGAGTTCCAAGGGACGTTCAACGACAACGTGTTCTGTGACTCCTTCGACACCCGGCTCTGATTTCCCGCTCGCAGCACTTCGATTTCCTGCTCCCGGCCTTACGTAGAATAGAAGCCATGACTTCCTCGCCTGAGACCTCAGTTGCCCGCGCCCGCCTTCTTGAACTCATCAAAGAACTGGCGGTGGTCCGCGGAAAGGTGATCCTCTCCAGCGGCAAGGAAGCTGACTACTACATCGACCTGCGCCGGATCACCCTCCACCATGAGGCATCCAAACTGGTGGGTCAGGTCATGTTGGCAATGATCGACGACGCCGGGATCCCGGTTGAGTGCGCCGGCGGCCTCACCATGGGTGCCGACCCCGTCGGTACCGCTGTGATGCACGCAGCCGCCGACGCCGGGCGCGCTGTTGACGCCTTCGTGGTCCGCAAGGCCCAGAAGTCCTATGGCATGGGCCGCCAGGTGGAAGGTCCGTCCGTTGAAGGCCGCAATGTTGTGGTCCTCGAGGACACTTCCACCACGGGCGGATCCGCACTGACCGCCGTCGAGGGTGTCCGCAAGGCCGGCGGCAACGTGGTTGCCGTTGCCGTGATCGTCGACCGCGACACCGGCGCGAAAGAGAAGATCGAAGCCGAAACGGGTGTCCCGTACCTCTTCGCTTTCGGCAAGGATGAGCTGGGACTCGACTAAGCGTCCGGGCGCGTCAAAAAACGTTGCCACCCGCTGCCCTGAGGTACTACAGTAGTACCTCAGGGCAGCGGGAAGGACTCTTTGTGGAGGTCAAAAACAGCGTCACGAGCCGGGAGTTTAATCACTCGTCCAGCGAGATCCTCCGGCAGGTACGCGAAGGCAACGTCATACCTGTAACTTATGGCCGGCGCGGGGACGTCGTGGCGTACGTAGTTCCGGCGTCTGTCCTGAGAAATCACGACGAAGTTGAAGCCGTCCACCGAGCTGTCACGGCTCAGCGCCGGTCGGCGAGGGACGTCGTTATGGCATCCACGGTGACCTTTGACTCCGAGGCTACCCTTCATGCAATGCGCGAAGGAGAGCGCTACTGATGCCGATCGTCAGCGCGGGATGCTATTTGGACACATCTTCACTGATCCGGCTCCTTACGCCTCAGCATCCCTCCCGTCAATCGCTCTTGGATTACCTTGACCAAGCGGACCTCTGGAACCAGCTATGCACCAGCAAACTCACGCAGTTGGAGGCGGCACGTGTAGCCGTGAGGGACGGCAACCATAACCTCGGCGCGCAGGTCGATCTCTTCTTGAAGCAGATAACAGTGATGCCTATCTCCAGTGCCATTCTGGACCGGGCCATGGAAATTCCGTTCCACGTCAAATCCCTTGACGCTATACATGTGGCTTCTGCCGCGGCTGCGACCGTCGTCATGACGTCGGATAAGAACATGACTGACGTCCTGAACAGGCTTCAGCAACACCCGGATTGGTCGTCGGCATACTCGTTCAAAGAAATCTTCGGTTAAGGGCAGAAGCAGGCAAAATCATCGGGTCGGGAGGGACGAGGGCAATCCTCCGAGGGCGCATCCTAAGGGCATCGGCGGTGCGGTTTCCACAGGGCTGTAAGGGAGTGCGTTCGAAGCCTATGCTGGCTGCGTGGGCGTTCAGGTAGGGAAGCTTCCGGTACCGCCGGAAGTGGAAGAAGACCTCCCGCGGCCCGCCAAGCCTGAGCCGGGCCGTGGGCCCGGGGCAGGGACGGAGCCAGCGGAGGATCCGGGTTCGTGGGCCCGGATCCTGCCTTACGCTGCCCGACTGAAGAAGTCGTCCCGCCGTAACTTCCTGGTGGCTGCGGGCGCGTCGGCGGCCCTGGCGGGCGACATGCTTTTCACCCGCCACGTGCAGGCTGAGCGGCGCGCACCAAAAATCCTCCGCATCCCGGATCAGTTCTCCGATTTGTACTTCCCTAAAGCCAGCTGGATCCTCTTTCCGGGCTACAAAACCAGCTGGGAAGAAGCGCAGTGGATCCTTAATTCGTTGCGTCCGGCACTCCACCAGCGGGGCCGCCTGGCTGCCGTGGGATATTCCAACCTGGGGCTGGACGTTGACGAGGTGGTCCGCGAGGTAATCCTCTACGTCCGTGAGCTGGGCCTCGAGAAGCTCTATTTTTACGGACACAGCTTCGGCGGAATGCTCGCGACGCAAGTGGCTGCCCGCCTCCTGGAGTTGCATGGCGTTGAGACGGAACTCATCGTCCTCGATTCGAGCCCTTTCAACCGTGCCGATGTGTTGGATAAGAGCTGGTTCGACGGTGTGGTGTTCCTTTACGAGAACGGCTTCAGGATTCCCTCGGTACTTCGCGGCGGCTACGAGCTGGGGGAGCGGGTGGTTCACAAAGATGAGCGTTCCTGGCGGCAGATCCTCGACCAAACGGCCGAGCAGCTTTCTCCGATCGCGCCGTCCAGCGTTCTGATCCAGACCGAATCTGCCTACATTTACCACTTTGATGGCTTGCGCTTCGTCGGGAAGCTGGGTCCGGCCAAGATGGCGTACATGGGCAACTCGGCCGACGGGACGGTCAACTACCTCACTGCACGGGCCGGGTGGAGCAAAGTATTTGCGCAGAACATGAAGCTTCCGATCCTGAGCACCGCAGGCGCCCGGCCGGCCCACGCCAGCCCCCAATGGAATCCCGACGTCTACCGGCCGCTGATTGAGCACATTCAGAACCAGCTTGATCCGTTACCGCCGGCACCCGAAGAACCGTCCTACCGGACGCCGGACGGGCGCATCATCCGGCCGGCTTGAGGTGACCGGCGTCGGCTGAGCTGGGCTGGTTGGGGCTGTTCCGGTTGGGCTGGGTCCGGTTGATCTGAAGGGAGCCGTGCCTCAGGAACCGTCGCGAAGCCTCTCAACCTCGACGGCGGTCAGGCCGGCCTCATTGAGGAAGGCGCGGGCATCACCGAATTCCCTGGCGAATCCCATCAGGAAATGCCGGATGGCCGCTTCCGGGCTTTGCAGGATCATGAGGTCCGGACTGAAGTACTGGGCCGGGGTGGACGGAACGTGCAAGCGCCAGGTGTCCGCCATGACTTTCAAGACGTCGGGGAGGTTTGCTGTTGTGGCGGTGTAATCGTTCACGACGGCCTCATCCGACGCGCCTGCAGCCATGAGCGCCACTGCCGAGACCACCCCGGTCCGATCCTTGCCCAGGGAGCAATGAACCAGTGTGCGCCGGCCCTGTGCCACAGGCCGGAGGGCGTCGGCCACCCACTGCGGGCGGACCCGGAGCCAACCCAGGTAGAGCTCACCCAGATCCTCGGGTGTTTCCACTGCCTGCAAGGACCCTGCCACCGCATTAGGGTCCAACGGGTTATGAATGACTTCGACGCGGGACGGCGCCCCTGTTCCGGCGCGGGACGGCGTCCCTGCAGGGGGAACACTGCCGTCCGCGCCCGAATCCACCAGCCAAGGCACAATGCTGCGCTCGAGGTCGCTGCGGAGGTCCATGATGGCTTGGATCCCGTGCTGCTCCAGGAAGTTCGAAGTGCCGGCAGCATCGAGGCCGAAGGGCTGGCTCCCCCTGAGTATCCGGCCTCCAGCCAAGGGACGCAGATTGAGCACAGCCATGGTGATCTCCTAGATCTGACTCTTGAGATCGGCCACCGAGTTCAGGATTTGGTTGGGCCTGAACGGGAAGGACACGATTTCCTCGCGCTGGGTGATGCCGCTCAGCACCAGGACCGTATGCAGGCCTGCTTCCATGCCGGCAACAATGTCCGTGTCCATGCGATCGCCGATCATTGCAGTGGTCTCTGAATGGGCATCGATCTGGTTCATGGCGGATCGGAACATCATGGGATTCGGTTTTCCTACGATGTACGGTTCACGACCCGTCGCCTTGGTAATCATGGCAGCTATTGCCCCGGTCGCGGGAAGGGGGCCGTCCTTGGAGGGACCCGTGGCATCCGGGTTGGTGGCGATGAAGCGGGCACCGGCCAGGATGTGGCGGACGGCCATGGTGATGGCTTCGAAGGAGTAGGTGCGGGTTTCGCCGAGCACCACGAAATCGGGATCGGTATCCGTAAGGATGAAGCCGGCCTCGTGCAGGGCGGTTGTGAGGCCTGCTTCGCCAATGGTGTAGGCGCGGTTTCCGGAGTCCGAGGAATGAACTTGGTCTTTCAGGAACTGGGCGGTGGCAAGGGCGGACGTCCAGATGTTTTCTTCCGGGATCTCAAGGCCCGAGGCACGCAGCCGCGCCGCGAGGTCACGGGGAGTGAAGATGGAGTTGTTGGTCAGCACGAGGAAGCGCTTGGAGGTATCAACCCAGCGCTGGATAAGTTCGGCAGCACCGGGAATGGGTTGGTTTTCATGGACCAGGACGCCGTCCATGTCCGTCAGCCAGCACTCAATTTCCTTGCCGCTGCGGTACACCGATTTGGTTGTGGTGGGCACGGTTTCATCTGCCATATTCGCCTCCGGCTGGGGTTGGTCATTCACTGCATCCCAGTCTTCCATTTTTGGGGCGGCCAGACACCTTTGAATCTTTCTATGTGGGTAGAAGTACCCATCTGTGAAAGCCGTTTTGACTTGCGCGCAACACCTTGGACCTACCTACTGTTGGGAGGGCTCAGGCAATCCGGGGCCGGTCCCAGCGCTTGAAAGGCCTTGCATGAGCAACAACGGAACACCCCAGCCGCCGTACAACCCGGAGGGCGTTCCCCAGCCCCCGTACAACCCCGACGGCGTTCCCCAGCCGCCGCACGCGGCCAACGCTGCCCAGCACGGCCAGCCGGCCCAACCCAACTACACCGCGCAGCCCGGATATCCAGCACCCGGCGCCCCGTTCGACGGCAACCAATTCGGAGGCAACCAACCCGAACGCAACCCCAACAAGAAGCCGCTGTTGTTCATCCTCGGTGGCCTCGCCGTCGTCGTCATTATTGCCCTGGTGGTGGTCTTCACGTGGCTGGTCCCCTCGATGACCAAACCCGTAGCCGCCGGGGATCCGACGTCGACGGTTGAGCCGTCCCCGGCCGAATCGGCGCCCGCAAGCGACCAGCCGGCCAGCGACGAGGCTGCAGCAGAGGAACCATCGGAGGACTCGGACGCCTCGGGCATGCCCGATGGCGCCATTGCCCTCCCTTCGGTGTGGGAAAGCTTCGATGGCCCGTCCAACGTCCCCGCGGACGGCGACCCGCAGTTCAGCAAGTGGGTCACGGGGGAGTCGTCTTTCCAGTACTTGGCTGAGTGGACGCACGATGAGTCCTTCGGCATCACGAAGGACCCCACCACGGGGGCTGAGATCCAGAAGAGGGCGCAAGGCACAACGGAAACGGACGGCGATGGAATTGCGCTCGCCTACGCGTTCTTCGCCGAGTCCGAAGAGGGCAAATACGGCAAGGACCCGGCAAAGGTAAAGGCCGCCATTGAGGAGATCGAAGCCAGGTTCAAGGGCATGACCGCAACGGAGCTGCCGCAGAACCTGGTTGGCCATAAGTGCGCCTCGGACTTCACAACCAGCATGCCGGAGATCCGGGAATTCCGCCGTGGCGCTGCTGTAGTCATTGGGTTCACGTGCACCAACGCCCGCGGTGAAGAGATCCAGGCCGTCAACCTCTTTTCGGTCACGCCCTGGGGAACGCCGCAGATGCTCGGAGTCAGCGGACACAAGGAGTACTGGGACGCCCACCCGGGACTGATACAGCAGCTGGCCAATTCTTACCGCATCAACAAGTGGAAGCTCGGTTAGGAGCGCCGAAGGGCGAAGCTAAAGTTGAGGGGTGACTGACCTTCCCCCCGAAGCAACCGAGCCCACCCCTGCAAGCGCCGCCACCGACGGTGAGGCGGAGGCGAAACCGGAGGTCGGCGTCGGGCCTTGGGAAGGTGAGTGGCCCGAAGGCGACCATTGGGACCCGGACCTCCTGCGGGACGGCGACCGCCGCAACGTGGTGGACCAGTACAGGTACTGGAAGCACGAAGCGATCGTCGCGGACCTGGATTCCAAGCGCCACTCCTTCCACATCGCCATTGAGAACTGGCAGCACGACCTCAACATCGGAACCGTCGTCCGTACGGCCAATGCCTTCCTCGCCAAGGAGGTCCACATCATTGGTCGACGGCGGTGGAACCGTCGCGGTGCCATGGTCACCGACCGCTACCAGCACGTCCGGCACCACCCCACGGTGGAGGACTTTGTGGAGTGGGCCAAGGGGGAGGGGCTGGCGATCATTGGGATCGATATCTTCCCGGATTCGGTGCCGCTGGAGACCTACGACCTCCCGAAGAATTGCGTCCTCGTGTTTGGCCAGGAGGGGCCGGGCCTGACCCCCGAGGTGCACGATGCCGCAGTCGCAACCCTTTCCATTGAGCAGTTCGGCTCGACGCGTTCCATGAACGCAGCATCCGCCGCCGCAATCGCCATGCACGCGTGGGTCCGGCGCCACGTGTTCAGCCAGCCCGTCTAGCCCTCCCCGAGATGACATTTGATGACAATGCAGGGCGGGCGGATTGTCATTAAGTGCCATCTCGACGCGGGGTGAGCAGTGCGAACTGTGGATAACCCGATCGAGGCACAGCTTGGGTAGCCAGAATGGGGCATGCGCAGAAAAGAACTACCGGAACATCTCACAACTGGTTCATTCTCTGTGCGCGCTTCGGATAAGGCGGGCGTGCCGCGGTCGCGGACCCATGCCAAGGATTTGGTGCTTGTTTCGCGTGGCATACGCGTGCCCGCCGCGTCCGGTGCCGCCGGAACTGCCGCCCTGCGCGCTTATACGGATCTGGATGACACCTCAGTGCTGGCTTCGCTGAGTGCGGCGAGGATCTGGGATATGCCTTTGCCTGCCAACGTCAGTGGTGATTGGCGCATCCACCTCGCACGACGCAGGGGATTCAGTTTTCCGCGGAGGACCAACGTAGTCGGTCACCTCCTCACGCTTCTTCCCGGGGAGACGGTCGAGTACGACGGCGTCAGACTCACCTCGCCTGCGCGGACATGGCTGGACTTGGCCGCCGTCCTGAACGTGGAAGACCTCGTTGCCGCCGGCGACCACCTGGTGTGCTCCCACGGTCCCGACTTCCCTGTTCCTAAAGCCGCCATATGCTCTACTGATGAACTGGCGGAGATCGTGCGCCGCCACCCGGGCATGCGGGGAGTGCGAACGGCCCGGGCAGCTTTGGAACTCATCCGTGTGGGGGCTGATTCTGCTCCGGAAACCCTCATGCGGCTGGCACTGGTCGACGCGAAGCTTCCCGAGCCAGAGTTGAACCTTGTGGTGCGCAATCACCTTGGGCAAGGTGTGCTGTGGCCTGACGGAGCGTACCGGGAGTATAAGATCTCCCTTCAATACGACGGGCGGCACCATGGCGGCCTTGAGCACCATCTGAGGGACATCGAACGCCAGGAAAAGTCGCTGGCCCATGGCTGGCTGGAGGTCCGGATTTCCAAACGCGACCTTGAAGGCGACAGGCCCGCCGTCGTTCACAAGGTGCGTCGCGCGCTACTGAGCCGAGGCTGGGCACCGAGATGACATTTAATGGCAATCCCAATGGTCGGGATTGCCATTAAATGCCATCTCGCGCCATCGAAGCGGAAGTGTTACCACCCCAAGTGACCCGAAACACGGCGCCCGGGCGGTTGTCGCTAGGATGGTGCTAGCCGTAAGCGGTCTACTCCAGGGTTACCCGCCCACAGACGAATTCAGCATAGGAGTCACCATGCCCATTGCAACCCCAGAGATTTACTCCGAGATGATCGATCGCGCAAAGGCCGGCGGCTTCGCCTTCCCTGCGGTCAACGTGACGTCGTCGCAGACTCTGAACGCTGCGATCCGCGGTTTCGCCGAGGCCGAATCGGACGGCATCATCCAGGTTTCCACCGGTGGCGCAGCCTACTGGTCCGGCGCTTCGGTGAAAGACATGGTGGCCGGTTCGCTGGGCTTCGCCGCGTTCGCCCGTGAAGTTGCCAAGAACTACAACGTCAACATCGCCCTGCACACGGACCACTGCCCGCAGGACAAGCTCGAAGGTTTCGTCCTGCCGCTGCTGGCCGCTTCCGAGGAAGCAGTGAAGGCCGGCAAGGACCCGATCTTCAACTCGCACATGTGGGACGGCTCCCACGAGACCCTCACGGACAACCTGCGCATCGGCCGGGAGCTGCTGCAGCGCGCTGCTGCCGCGAAGATCATCCTCGAGGTTGAAATCGGCACGGTCGGCGGTGAAGAAGACGGTGTGGAGAACGAGATCAACGAGAAGCTTTACACCACCACCGAGGACGCCCTGGCCACCATCGAAGCCCTGGGTGCGGGCGAGAACGGCCGCTACCTGACCGCCTTGACCTTCGGCAATGTCCACGGCGTGTACAAGCCGGGGAACGTCAAGCTCCGCCCGGAACTGCTCAAGCAGATCCAGTCCGAGGTCGGCGCCAAGATCGGCAAGGAAAACCCGTTCGACCTGGTCTTCCACGGCGGTTCCGGTTCCACCGAGCAGGAAATCGCGGACGCTGTTTCCTTCGGCGTGATCAAGATGAACATCGACACCGATACCCAGTACGCGTTCACCCGCCCTGTGGCCGGCCACATGTTCTCCAACTATGACGGCGTCCTCAAGGTCGACGGCGGGCTGGGCAACAAGAAGACCTACGACCCCCGCGTCTGGGGTGCTTCGGCCGAAGCCGGCATGGCAGCACGCATCGTCGAGGCCGCGCAGCAGCTCGGATCGGCCGGCAAGACGTTCTAATGTCCGACGAATTCCGCAAGAACCTGATGGGGCCGGAGCCTACCCTCCTGCCCGCCGAAACCGACGTGTACCAGCACCTCGCCCTCGGCAAGGAAGCGTTGGACCTGGTTGCCCGGAATCCGACGTCCTCCCTGTTGTGGGCCATCCTCGCCGAGGAAGCATGGGATGAAGGCCGGACCATCGAGTCCTACGCGTTCGCCCGTGTCGGTTACCACCGCGGGCTGGATGCCCTGCGCCGCAACGGTTGGCGTGGAGTAGGCCCTATCCCGTGGGAGCACGAGCCCAACCAGGGTTTCCTGCGCGCACTGTACGCGCTGGGCCGGGCGGCTGCCGCAATTGGCGAGGCTGACGAGCCGGAGCGGATCGAGAAGTTCCTGAACGACTCGGACCCGAACGCGAAAGCGGCTTTGGAAGCCCGCTAAGGCGCGTCAACAAAGTACAAACGACGACGGCGACCCTCACCTACATGGCGAGGGTCGCCGTCGTCGTTAAACCGCCCAAGTAGCTGGCAGTAGCGGTTGCTCTGAGCGCTGAGAACAACCCCTGCTGCCAGTCAGTTGGGGGAGGGGAGACTAAGCCTTGCGGGGGATGCCCGTGCGTGCCATGGCCTCGGCGTAGGCGGCGTGGATGGCGTCCAGGTATTCCTGCTGGCGCTCGGGGGTTCCGGCGAAGGAACGGCCGCCCAGGGAGCGGACCTTGAACGTCTTGAAGCCACGGCGGGCGATGCTGGCCGGAGCTGCCTTCATGAGCTGGTCGGCAAGCCGGTGGGCCTCATTGCCGTGCGCCACCAGCGCGGACGTGCGCGGGAGCAGCTGCAGGAGGCGCAGCAGCGGCTTGAGGCCTTCGGTGATGTTCGCGGGGGTGAGCTTGCCCGGCTCTTCGTTGGGTTCGATCCACGGGTAAGCGTTCCACGGAATGACGTACTCCGGACGCAGGCCAAGCTGCCACTGCATTCCGAGCATGCGGGTGGTGGCTTCCTCGTCGCCGGGACGGATGAAGCCCTCGCCGGAGGTGGTGCGCTGGTTGGAGAAGAGGCTCACGATGCGGCAGTCGTCGATGCTGTGCGCGGGGTCGATGTAGAGGACCTCGCTTCCGGGCTTCTGTTCCTTGAGCGAATCGCACAGCGAGTTGACCTCGGCGATGTGGTCTTCGTAACGGCGGTTCCAGAGGAGTTGTTCGGGTGAGTCAGTCGCCAGGTCTTGCATCGGAAGTTAGGTCTCCTAGGTGTTACAGCGCGCACACAAGAGTGTCGGCTGCGGGCATGCCGCTGCCGATGCTCAAAGGGTGCTGGTGGGGGCTGGTTAACCTTACCGGACTGTTGGACGACCGGTGATATCCACCGGCGCGCCGTCCGTTCGCAACGGGGCGGCCTGCGCCGCGGGGTGTCCCTTAAAGCCGGACTTTGTATGCTGATCGGCTAAACTTGGCTGGTAAGAGCCCCGAACCTCTTGCGTATGCCGCCGTACGCGGCAGGCTGTGCCAAGTACTGTCGGGGCGTTCTCATGTACGGCGCCAGGCCCTGCGGCCCGGCCCGAAAGAATGGGGGAGGATCCCATGCCCGCAATCGTGATCGTCGGAGCCCAGTGGGGCGACGAAGGCAAAGGCAAAGCAACCGACCTGCTCGGTGGCCGCGTTGACTACGTGGTCAAGCCCAACGGCGGCAACAACGCCGGGCACACCGTGGTGGTGGGCGGCGAGAAGTACGAGCTCAAGCTCCTCCCCGCAGGCATCCTGAGCCCCAACGCCATTCCGATTATTGGCAACGGCTGCGTGGTGAACCTCGAGGCCCTGTTCCAGGAAATCGATGGCCTCGAAGCCCGCGGCGCAGACACCTCCCGCCTCCGCGTCTCAGCGAACGCCCACCTCGTGGCTCCGTACCACCAGGTGCTGGACAAGGTCACCGAGCGTTTCCTCGGCAAGCGCGCCATCGGCACCACGGGCCGCGGCATCGGCCCGGCCTACATGGACAAGGTGGCCCGCCTGGGCATCCGCGTCCAGGACGTCTTCGACGAATCCATCCTCCGCCAGAAGGTGGAAGGTTCGCTCCGCCAGAAGAACGAACTCCTGGTCAAGGTCTACAACCGCCGGGACATCGAGACCGAAGAGATCGTTCAGTACTTCCTGTCCTTCGCCGAGCGCCTGCGCCCGTTGGTGATCGACAGCACCCTCGAACTCAACAACGCTTTGGATGAGGGCAAGGTTGTGCTCATGGAAGGCGGCCAGGCAACCTTCCTGGACGTGGACCACGGCACCTACCCGTTCGTGACCTCCTCCAACCCGACGGCAGGCGGCGCCTCGGTGGGCTCGGGCATCGGCCCCACCAGGATCTCCCGCTCCATCGGCATCATCAAGGCGTACACCACCCGCGTTGGAGCCGGCCCGTTCCCCACGGAACTCTTTGACGAGATGGGCGTCTACCTGCAGAAGACCGGTGGCGAGTTCGGCGTGAACACCGGCCGTCCGCGCCGCTGCGGCTGGTACGACGCCGTCCTGGCCCGCCACGCCTCCCGCGTCAACGGTTTCACGGACTACTTCGTCACCAAGCTGGACGTCCTGACCGGCATCGAGCAGATTCCCGTCTGCGTGGCCTACGACGTTGACGGCGTCCGCCATGACGAGATGCCCATGACGCAGACCGAGTTCCACCACGCGGTGCCGATCTTCGAGTACTTCGACGGCTGGACCGAGGACATCACCGGTGCCCGCACCCTGGAAGACCTGCCCGAGAACGCGCGCAACTACGTGCTGGCCCTCGAGAAGCTCTCCGGTACGCGCTTCTCGGCCATCGGCGTCGGCCCGGACCGCGACCAGACGATCGTTGTCCACGACTTGATCAACGACTAACCCTCGCTGAATTACGACGACGGCGGGTCGCCCTTGGGTTCGAAAGGAACCTTGGGGGCGGCCCGCCGCTGTTGCGAGTGTCATGTACCTTGGGGACTTCTGCCCATTTCCGGGCCCGGGCTGACCCCAATAGGGTGAAATGCACGAGCAATCCAAACAGGGGGTAAAGATGAAGAAGTTCCGTACTGTCCTTGCAACTGCGGCGGTAGGGCTTTCTCTGGGTGCAGGGACGTTGGTGCTCGCCGCGCCGGCGCACGCCGACTACAACACGTACCAGGTAGTCCAGAGCACCAACTCTGCATGCGCGACGAAGCTCCGTGCAGCGATTCAGGCTTATGGCGGCAAAGTCACCAATGTTACCGCGTGCCATTGGAACAAATATCAACAGAAGTACATCGGCAGCTTCGGTTACAACTACTGAGCCTGCCCGAATAGAGCGTTGTCTCCGAAAAAGACGGCCGTCACGTTGGCGGCCGTCTTTCTTATTTCCAAACCCGGGACTAATTCGGCCACCCGCGGGGTTACCTCTTCTTGGGGAACCAGCACGCTTGTGGAGCACCAGCACGGACGCGACGAGTTGAGGACGGTTGAAGGAGTATCAGCACGGAGATCGAGGACGGTGTCGGCTTCCGTTCCAAACGGGGACCGATTCTCATTGCGCTGATGCTGGCTACGGGCTTGGTGGCCATTGACGCAACGATCGTGGCTACGGCGGTCCCGTCCATCGTGGAAGACATCGGCGGCTTCTCTTCTTTCCCTTGGCTGTTTTCGGCGTACTTGCTGGCCCAGGCAGTGTCGGTCCCGGTCTACGCGAAGCTCTCCGATGTCCTGGGCCGGAAGCCGATCATCCTTGCCGGCATCGGGCTCTTCCTGCTTGGCTCCATCCTGTGCGGCCTGGCGTGGAGCATGCCGGCCCTCATCGCCTTCAGGGTGCTGCAGGGCTTGGGCGCAGGTGCGGTGCAGCCGGTAGCGATCACGATTGCCGGCGACATCTACACGTTGGCCGAGCGGGCGAAGGTCCAGGGCTACCTTGCCAGCGTGTGGGCCGTTTCCTCCGTGGTGGGGCCGACGCTCGGCGGCGTCTTCGCATCTTTGGAGATCTGGCGCTGGATCTTCTTCATCAACATTCCCCTGTGCATCCTGGCGGGCTGGGTGCTAGTCCGGACGTTCCACGAGAACGTCGATCGCACCAACCATCGGATCGACTACCTGGGTGCTGCGCTCCTCACCACGGCACTGAGCCTCCTCATTCTCGGCGCACTCGAGGGAGGCCAGGCCTGGGCGTGGAACTCTCCCATCAGCATTGGTGTCTTCGTCGTCGGCGCCGTCCTCTTCTCCGCCTTCCTGCTCGTTGAGCGGAAGGCTGCGGAACCGGTCCTTCCGCCGTGGGTAGTCTCCCGCAGGCTGCTCGCGACGACGGCGTTGGTCGCTTTCGGGATCGGTGCCGTGATGCTGGGCCTCACCACGTACGTGCCGACGTTCCTTGAAGGTGCCCTTTCCACCTCGCCGCTCCTGGCCGGGCTGGCATTGGCGGCGCTGACGCTTGGGTGGCCCATCAGCGCATCCCAGGCAGGCCGCTTCTACCTCCGTATCGGGTTCCGGAACACGGCGATCATCGGGATCTTCATTACTGTTGCCGGCACCGGAATCCTGGCCCTCACGGCGTCTTCGCCCAGTGTCCTGCTGGTGGCAGCGGCCTGCTTCGTGGTGGGACTTGGTCTGGGACTCGTTGCGACTCCGAGCCTCATCGCGGCCCAGACGAGCGTTGAGTGGAATGAACGCGGCGTGGTCACGGGCACCAACCTGTTTGCCCGATCCATCGGCAGTTCCATCGGCGTCGCGGTTTTCGGCGCCGTTGCCAACGCCATTTATGCCAGTAGCGGCGGGCCCAACCCGCAAAGTACCGGGGCGGCTTCGACGGCAGTCTTCTTTGCGGTGCTCGTCAGCGCCGCATTGACCGTCGTCGCGGTCCTGGCCATGCCACGGGAAGCCTCCGACCATGACTCAGTGCCTGCGGATATTGGGGCGAAAGCAACCCAGTCAGAACGCTAGACCGAAACCATTGAAAGGACACCGCGTGGAAGAGCTGATCACGGGCACCGTGGAGAAGTTGTTCGAGGGCACTATTTGGGCAGAAGGGCCCGTCTGGATCCCGGCAACCCAAACCGTCCGCTGGAGCGACATCCCCAACAACCGGATCCTCGAATTCCACGCTGAAACCGGCCAAACCCGGGAGTATGCCACCGGCGTCGAGTTCACCAATGGACGGACCCTGGACCGCGACGGCAGCGTCGTCCAGTGCAGCCACGGGAGGCGGCGGGTGGAGCGGGACCACGACGGCGTGGTGACGCCTTTGGTGGATTCGTTCGGCGTGCACCGGCTCAATTCGCCCAACGATGTGGTGGTGGCCAGTGACGGCACGGTGTGGTTCACGGATCCGCCGTACGGCATCTTGCCCGGAACCGTGGAAGGCCATGAGGGCGATCAGGAGTATGGCGGTTGCTACGTTTTTCGCTTCGACCCGGCCACCCGTGAATTGACCCCTGTTGTCACCGACTTGATCCATCCCAACGGTTTAGCATTTTCCCCGGACGAGTCGATCCTTTATGTCGCGGACACCGCCGGCCCGGACCGCGGATCGCCGTACCGCATTGCGGCCTACCCCGTTGAGGACGGGACCTGCGGAACTGGACGAACGTTCGTCGAGCTGGAGGACGACCGGCCTTCGGATGGCTTCCGGGTGGATGTTGAGGGCAGGGTCTGGACGTCCGGTGGAGCCTCGGTCCGTGTCTACGCCCCAGACGGCGGTCTGCTGGCCGCCGTCGAACTTCCCGAGAAGGTGTCCAACCTCTGCTTCGGCGGGCCCGACGGGCAGGATCTCTACATCACGGCTACCACTTCGCTCTACCGCCTTCGGACGGGAACGACGGACTGCACGATCAGTCGCAAGCAAGCCTGATCACATTCCATGGACAGGGTGCTGAGGGGAGGAGCATAATAGTTAGCGGAGCTAATTAGCACTGCTAACTATTATGCCGACCTCAGGAGGCGCCTCCCCTTGACCGGAACCAACGCGAGCGAAACCAACGCGACCGGATCCCATTTGACCGGAGCCATAGCACCAGCCGATCCAATAACCGATCCGGGCATCCAGCCGGATCTCGTTGCCATCGACCTTCGAACAGCTGTGATGCGCACGTCCCGGCGCCTGCGCATCGAAGCCACGGGTGACGTCATCACTCCGGGTCAATACACCGTGCTCGCCCACCTCAGTGCGGGATCGCAGACGCTGAGGGAGCTCGCTGAGCGTGAGCACGTCCAGGCGCCCTCGATGACCCGCATCGTCAACGCGCTGACGGACCAGGGGTTCGTGTCCCGGCAAGCGCATCCCGGCGACGGCCGGCAGGTGCAGGTCAGCATCACGCAAGCGGGAAGGGAAGCCCTTGCCGAGGCCCGCAGCCAGCGAACGGCATGGCTTGCCCGGCGCGTTGCCGGGCTTAGCGAAGAGGATCGGCTCACGCTGAGCCGGGCGGCCCTCATCATGCAGGAGATGAGTGCCAAGTGAGTGCCATGTTCAAAGCCTTGGAAAACCCCAACTACCGGGTCTGGGCAGGCGGCGCGCTGGTCTCCAACATCGGTACGTGGATGCAACGTGTGGCCCAGGACTGGCTGGTCCTGACCATCCTCACCGACCATTCGGGTACGGCGGTAGGCATCACCACGGCGCTGCAGTTCCTTCCCATGCTGTTGTTCGGTCCCTATGCCGGCGTGCTCGCCGATCGCTACCGCAAGCGCGTCATCTTGCTGTGGACACAGGCTGCCATGGGCATCTGTGGACTCATCGTCGGACTGCTGGTGGTCACCGGAGTGGCTGAACTATGGCACGTCTACATCGCCGCGGCCGCTTTGGGCCTGGCTGCAGCCATGGATGCTCCCGCCCGGCAAGCGTTCGTCTCAGAACTCGTCGGCCCGGAGAAGCTCTCCAACGCCGTAGCCCTCAACTCGGCGTCCTTCAACAGCGCCCGCCTGACCGGTCCGGCGATCGCGGGCGTCCTGATTGCGTGGATCGGCACCGGGCCGGTCTTCATCCTCAATGCTGCGAGCTTCGTTGCCGTCATCATCTCCCTGCTCCGGGTCAAGGTCTCCCAACTGGAGCCGGCCACGCCGGTGGCACGCGGAAAGCACCAGTTCCTCGACGGGCTGCAGTATGTGCGCCAACGCCCTGACCTCACGCTGATCATGGTGATGGTGGGCCTGCTGGGCGCTTTCGGCATGAACTTCCCGGTGACCAACTCCCTGATGGCCACAGCAGAGTTCGGCATGGGCCCGGAGGAGTTCGGTGCGCTGGGATCCATTATGGCCATCGGAACCCTGGCCGGTGCGTTGCTGGCAGCGAGGCGCTCGGGTCCCCGGTTGAGGTTCCTGCTGGGAGGGGCCCTGAGCCTGGGCATCTTCACCTTGGCAGCAAGCGTCGCGCCAAGCTTCTGGGTCTACGCGGTAGTGCTGATTCCCGTCGGCCTTGCATCCATCACGTTCCTGAATAGTTGCAACACAACCATCCAGCTGTCCGTGGAGCCTCAGTTCCGTGGCCGCATTCTCGCGTTGTACCTTGCGATCCTGCAGGGCGGCACGGCGATCGGGGCCCCCCTGATGGGTTGGATCGGCACCGAATTCGGAGCACGGTGGTCGGTTGCAGCGGGCGGCGCGGTGGTCCTGGTAACCGGTGTGGCGTGCGTGATCCTGGTCAGCCGCCGCAGTGAGAAGACCCTCAGGGAGCATGTCCGCAACGTGTGGACGCGCCGGCGCCCTGCCGAAGCTTCCTAGGCCTGCCGACGCGAAGTGAAGCCGGGTAACGGAACGCGTCGCCTGCCCGTGCCAGACTAAAGCCATGCGTTCACGTTCCCAGGCACCGCGCACACCGTCCGATTCCCTCGAAACCGGCCACCCGGCGTCGTCCGTCAAGGAGGGCAGCCGCCACTTGGCTGCAAGGCTCGACGACGCGTGGTTGCGGTTCCAGACCCGCCTCGCCATCCGGAGGGGTCACGTAGTGACGGTCGTTCCGCATACGGGATATGGAACGACGTCCTGGGTGCGGGTGCTCGCCAGGGTGGTGCGAAGCGATCCACGGGACATCGGCGATTCGGAAAACGGGTCTAAGCGGCCCCTGACGGAGGGGATGCGCGGTTGGCGCAATTTCACGAGCGCGCCGGTGGCCCACGCTGCTGTCCGCATCACGGTGGGCGGGGAAGTCCACGACGTCGAGGCGGACCGCGGGGGAGTGGTGGACGTCCGGATTCCCGCTAACCTGGCGGCTGGTTGGCACAAGGTAAGCCTCCAATCGGGCGAATCCGACGTTGTGGAAGCTCCGGTGCAGATCGTTCCGGACGACGCTGATTTTGGACTTATTTCCGACATTGACGACACCGTGATGGTGACCGCCTTGCCCCGCCCCTTCCTGGCCGCCTGGAACACGTTTGTGCTCAACGAGCACGCCCGCACCCCGACTCCGGGCATGGCGGTGCTCTACGAGAGAATCGTGCGGAGTGCCCCGGAAGCTCCGGTGTTGTATTTGTCCACGGGTGCCTGGAACGTAGCCCCTACCCTTTCCCGCTTCCTCTCCCGCAACCTTTATCCTGCCGGGCCTAAGCTGCTCACGGACTGGGGACCCACGACGGACCGGTGGTTCCGCAGCGGAAGGGAGCACAAGGAGGGAAGCCTGGAACGGCTGGCCGAGGAGTTCCCGCACATCAAATGGCTGCTGGTGGGCGACGACGGCCAGCATGACGTTGCCATCTACACCGAGTTCGCCCAGCGGCATCCGGAGAATGTGTGCGCCATTGCCATCAGGCAGCTGTCAGTCGGTGAGGCGGTCCTGGCCGGTGGCCGGTCATCCGACGCCGGACCGACCCCCGGTGTCCCGTGGATCTATGCACCCGACGGTGCGGGTATGTCCGACCAGCTGGAAGAGCTCGGCATCATTACCAGCGGCCCACGGCCAACAGAGCTGCCGGGCGAGGACGTCCCGGGAGGCGCCGACTAGTCCTTGTGCCGCAGTACTGCCGTCCGCTTCACTTCTGCGCTATCATTTAGTAAGGATACTTACTTTATGGAGGTGGAGGCGATGGGAAAGGCAGACGGTTTATCGGACGGAATGTCCCTGCCCCAGGGAGAGCGCATGTGGTGCTCCCGCTGCCAATCGGACGAGCATCTGGTGCTGCACTCCATTGATTCGGTCCACGCGCACAACGTCGGCCTGTTGGTGGCTGTTGCTTACACCTGCGCCGAATGCGGCTTTGCCCAGTCCCACGTCACTCCTTTGCGCGAAGTGGCTTCGAAGCTGAACACGAAGGAAAACCTTCAAGGGCTGATTGTTTTCGAAGACAGCTACCTTCATTGTGGCGATCCCATGGTTCCCCTTCCCGTCGAAGTCCGGCGGAGCATCACCGCCAAGCCTGTTGGAGCGGAAGAGCTGGTGCGGCTGGACGTTCGGCTCGGCACCAAAGTCCTGCAGTGCATGGACTGCGGGTTCCGGCTGGAGTTGCCGGCGTAAGCACACACCATGAAAGGAGCCCCGGCGTGTTGCCAGGGCTCCTTTCATGTCCAGTCCGGGTCAGGATGACCTGCGAACAGCCGCCCTAAGAGAAGCGACCCGGGCGGAACGTGGCCAGCATCGGGTGCTTCCGGCCCGTCAGGATCTCCCCGGAGAGCAACTCACCGGCGATCAGCCCCAGCGTCGCCCCTGAGTGCGTGAACGCAACAAAGCAGCCGGGCACCTGTCCCAGTTCGCCGAACACCGGCTCGCCGTCGCCCGGGATCGGCTTGTAGCCGATCTTCCACGACGCTGGCTTCAACTCCGGGTTGCCGTCGATCAGCTTGGACGATTCATCGGCCAGTTCCTGCACGATGTCATCCGGGATGCTGAAGGAACCGTCGGCGTGCTCGGTAATGTGCTCCTCGTACCAGTCATGGTCCAGCGCGAACGTCCGTCCGGGGTTGGGGCGCACCGCGGCGCGGGGGGTGTTCATCACAGCGGTCACACGGTGCTCCACCGGTTTGGTGACAACCAGCATGGACACAGGCGAACCATTGGGGATTTCCACCCCGAGGGGCTTCACCACGCCGGGAGTAGCCGCGCCGCACGCCACGAGGACCGCGTCCGCTGCGTAGGTGGCACCGCCGGAGGTTTCGACGCCGGCGGCCTTGCCGCCGTCGACCGTCACCGAAACCTTGCCCGCGTTAAGGACCAGCCGGCCGCCCAAGGAGTGGAACTCCTCCATGAGGAAATTAACCAGGTCCGGGAGGCTGACCCACCCCTCACCGGGGTTGAAGATGGCGTTCTCAGGAACGGCGCCGGAATCGATGCCAGGGGTGACCTTGGCGATGTCTTCCGGTGCCAGGAGCTTCGAGTCGTAGCCGATCGACTCCTCGTAGGCGTGGCGTGCCTCGGTGGCTTCCTTGTGACCGGCGGCGTTCCACATGAGGCCCCCGCCGAACTGCAACCATTCACGGGTGGGGTCGGCCGCGAACAGGGTGCGGTAGCGGTCCACGCCCGCCACGCGCAGCTGGTGGTACGGCGTTGAGCGCTCGCCGGCCGAATTGAGCCAGGACAATGAGCGTCCGGTGGCTTCGCTGGCCAGGCCCTGTTCGGTCAACAGGGTGACCGAAGCGCCCCCGCGGAGCAGGTGGACAGCGGTGGAAACACCCAGGATGCCGCCTCCGATGACGGCAACGTGCTTGGTGGAGGACATGGTTCTCCCTTTCATCTCAAGGTTGGAAAACTTGCGGGGTCAGGCGTAGGCGTGGATTGACTCGATGACCCGCAGGGTCTCAAGGGCTTCAGCAGCCTGGACAGGCAGTGGGCCGCGGCCGCGCAGCGCAGCGGCGAGTTCGGAATAGAACCGCGGGTAGCTGCCCTTTTCGGGCGGAACAGGCGCGGCGGAGCCGTCCACTCCCAGAAGCCCCCAAGACTCCTGGGGTTCGCTTCCGTAGGAAGGGTCCGACGGCGTGACGCCCGCTGCCAGGGCGGGTTCCTGACCGTCCAGTCCCCACTTGGTGTACCCGGCCTTTGAGCCAAGCACATGGAAGCGGGGGCCCACTTGGGCGGCCATGCCGTTCATCCACAGCCGGGACCGGATGCCCGATTCGTGCCGCAGGGACACAAAAGCTTCAGTGTCGGCGGCCTCTGGATGCGGGCCGTGGTTGGCAGTTTCGCCGTAGCTCTCCGCAACGGGGCCGAACAGCTGGATGGCTTGGTCGATCACGTGCGCTCCGAGGTCATGGAGGATTCCGCCGCCTTCGGCCAGCGTTGCCGAGTCACGCCAATTGCCGAAGCCTTCCGGGCGCCACCACTCGAACCGGGACTCAAAAGTGCGGACTTCTCCGAGGGCTCCCTCGTCCAGCAGCTTCCGCAGCGTCAGGAAGTCGGCGTCCCACCGGCGGTTCTGGAAGACCGTCAGCTGCACCCCGGCGTCGGACGCCCGTGCCAGCAGCTCCTCGCCGTGGGCCGCTGTGGTGACAAAGGGCTTGTCCACCACCAGGTTGAGCCCATGCGCGATTGCCGTAGCCCCGAGTTCCATATGGGTCAGTGGCGGGGTTCCGAGGACCATCAGGTCCAGCTGCCCGGACAAGGCGAACAATTCCTCAGACGTCCCGACGATCCGTGCTTCCGGGTAGAGCCGTGCTGCCTCCGCAGCGCGCCGGGGATCCGCCGTCACGATCACATCCAGCGAATAGGCAGGGTCCGCCGCAATCAGCGGTGCGTGGAAAACCTTGCCGGAGACGCCGAACCCGACGACGGCGGTGCGGATAGGTGCGATAATCGCGGCGCCCATCACAGGACTTCCGAAAGGAACCGCTGCAGGCGTTCGCTGCGCGGGTTGTCGAACAGTTCAGTGGGCGGGCCCATCTCCACAACTTCTCCTTCGTCCATGAACACCACCTGGTCCGCAACCTTGCGGGCGAAGTTCATCTCATGGGTGACCACCAGCATGGTCATACCGCGTCGTCCAAGTCCGGCCATCAGGTTCAGCACGCCTTTGACCAGCTCCGGGTCCAGGGCGCTGGTTGCTTCGTCGAAAAGCATCACCTCGGGTTCCATGGCCAACGCGCGGGCAATGGCGACGCGCTGCTGCTGGCCGCCGGAAAGGTCCCTCGGACGGTGGTCCGCACGTTCAGCCAGGCCTACTTCGGCAAGCCGGCGCCGCGCCCGTTCCCTGGCCTCCGCCTTGGACGTGCCCTTGACGCTCCAGAGCGCCAAGGCCACGTTGTCCAACGCCGTATGGTCAGGAAAAAGGTTGAAGTGCTGGAACACCATGCCGATCCGGGCCCGGAGAATGTCCGGTTTGACCTGCAGAGCGCTTTCTCCGGCCAAGAGGACATCGCCGCTCTTCGGCTCATGCAGGCGGTTCACGCCCCGCAGGAGGGTGGACTTGCCGGAGCCGGAGGGGCCGATGATGCAGGTGGTGGTTCCCGGCGCGACTGTAAGGCTGACATTGCGGAGGACGTCCACATCGCCGTAGGCCATGGTCAGGCTTCGCAGTTCCAGGCTGGAACCGTGGAACTTTTCGATGTCCGGCGCGGTGGTGGCGCTTTTGCTGGTGCCGGCGCTGGTGCTGCTGGTGAGGTTCACGTGTTGCTCCCGGAGATGAGCGGCGAAGCCGCATCGAGTTCCTTGACTTCCTTCAGGCCGCTGGTCGGGGCTGTGGGACGACGGCGGCCGGTCCGGAACTTGTTGTCGAAGTAGTTGACGAGGTGGGTCAGCGGCACTGTGATCACCAAGTAGAAGATGCCTGCCATGACCAGTGGTGAGAGATTGCCGGACAGCACTGCGGCGTCCTGGCCAACCCTGAACAATTCGCGCTCGCTGACCAGCAGCCCCAGGAAGTACACCAGGGAGGAGTCCTTCACGATGGCGATGAACTGGTTCACCAAGGCAGGGAGTACGCGGCGCACACCTTGCGGCACCACAACCAAGGCCATGGACTTGCTGTAGCTCATGCCCAGGGCGCGGCAGGCTTCGCCTTGGCCCTTGTCCACGCTCAGGATGCCGGCGCGGAAGATTTCCCCGATGTAGGCACTGGCGATCAGGCTCAGGGCGATGATGCCCAGGGGATAGGGGGAGGGCCCGAAGACCGATTGGCTCAAACGGGCGAATCCCTGCCCGATCAGGAGGATGGTGAGGATGGCGGGCAGGCCGCGGAACAGGTCGGTGTAGATCCGTGCGGGAATGCGGAGCCACTTTGAGCGTGAGATGCCCATGACGGCCACCACCATGCCCATCACGACGCCAAGGATGGTGGCTGCGATGGAGATGATGAGGGTGTTGAGGAGGCCAACTCCGAGGAGTTGGGGCAGTACTTCGACCATGGCGTTGAAGTCGAAGAACGTGCGGCTGATGGTATTGAGCCAATCCATTGAATGCTCTCAGTCGGTAGTTGGATTTGTGTTTCTGCCGGGCGGGCCGCCGGTAGGGTGCATCGTGGCGGCCCGCCCTGTTGGATTACTTGCTGCTGGCAGCGGGGGAAGGGCTGGAAGTCTGCTCTGCCTTGGGCAGGTACTGCTCCGGCATGGGAGATCCCGGGAACCACTTCTGGTAGAGCTTCTTCCACGTGCCGTCTTCCATGGCTTCGGCGAGCCCCTTGTTCAGGGCCTCCTTGAACTCCGGCTTGTTCTTGGCGATCGCAAAACCGGCAGGGGCATCGAAGGAAGGGATGTCCGCGGCGCTGACCAGGCCAAATTGGTCCTGGTAGGACTTGGCGGCTTCGTAGTCCAGGAAGTGCGCGTCCACTGCTCCGCTGTTCACTGCCGAGATGGCCGTGTTGTTGTCGGGGAAGCGGACCAGCTGCGAGGAAGTGAAGTTCTTCACCGCGTAGGCTTCCTGGAGCGTTCCCTGGACTACGCCGAGGCGCTTGCCGTTGAGCCCGTCAACGTCCTTGATGCCCGAGGTCTTGGTGGTGATGACCGTGAGGTAGCCGGCCAGGTAGCCCTCGGAGAAGTCGACCGTTTCCTTGCGCTTGTCGGTAATGCCGATTGCTGCGACTCCGACGTCGAATTGGCCGTTGGCGACGGCGGCGAGCAGCCCGGAGAAGTCCTGTCCGGTGAAGACTACGTTGTCCACTCCGGCGCGATGTGCGACGTCCTTGAAGAGTTCAACATCGAACCCCGTGAAGTTTCCGGAGCTGTCGGTGAAGGTGTAAGGCTTTGAGTCGCCAAGGCTTGCGACCCGGATGGTGCCGGGTTCGATCAGGCCGTAGGGGTTGTCGGCGGAAGGGGAGCTCCCCGCGGAGGAGCCTCCGCAGCCGGAGAGGGCAATGACGGCCGCCATTGCTGCGGCTGCGAACGCAGCGGGGCGGAACTTCAGTTTGATCACAGCGTGTCCAATCGTGGGAGGGATGCGGTGCTGTCGGAGGCAGCCGGGAGATCTTGCTCGATGTTGAGTCTTGTTGAGTCCGGTCTCACCGCCTAGGATTGAGACCGGACTCACATCGTTTGAACGAATGTAGCGGAACTCACAAAGCCGCGTCAACACCCCCGTGAAAGGTGAACATGAGCACTGAAGGATCCCGACGGCGGGACGTAACGGTTGCCGACGTCGCCAAGGCCGCGAAAGTGTCCAAAGCACAAGCAGCGCGTGCTTTGGGGAACTATGGAGCCGTCAGCGATGACGTCCGCGAGCGTGTCCTTGCAGCTGCCGAAGAGCTCGGCTACCGTCCCAACGAGTTGGCCCGGAGCATGAACACGGGACGCTCGAACACCCTTGGGGTGGTGGTAGGTGACATCGAAAACCCGCACTTCGGCCTCGCCACCCGCGGCATCACGGACACGGCAAAAAAGAGTGGTTACAACGTCATCCTCATCAACACCGACGAGGAGAAGCAGGCCGAAGTGGATGCCGTCCGTGTACTGCTGGACAAACGAGTGGACGGACTGATCGTCGCGCCCGCTTCCTCCACGGATTTTCCGCACCTCCGGGAGGTCCAGGAGTCCGGGCGTCCGCTGGTCCTCCTGGACAGGGCGGCGGAGGGGTTGGAGGTTGAGACCTTCGCCGTGGATATGGGTCCGGTTTCCTATGAATCCACCAAGCAACTCATCGGGCTCGGCCACCTGCGGATAGCGTTCGTTTCCACCCTCAAATCGGAGCAGCCCTACCGGGAGGGAATGGCGCTGGAGTCTTCGCAGATCGCGGACCGCGTGGACGGTATGCGCCGTGCGTTCCAAGAGCAGGCGCTCCCTTTCCCCGCTGACTTGGTCCGCCTCAACGCCGGGGACGCCGGGTCCATCAAGGCTGTTGCCCGCGATCTGGTCACCGGTCCGGACCCCGCCACGGCCATCATCGCCTCAGACGGCCTGATCGCACTCAGTGTTGTTGAAGCAATCCAGGAATCAGGCCTCCGGATTCCGGATGACATCTCCTTCATCATGTACGACGACTTCGCTTGGACCCGGCTCATCTCTCCGCCGCTCACCGTGATCGCCCAGCCGGTGTATGAGATGGGCAGGGCTGCTGCCTCGGCGCTGATCCGGAAAATTGAGGGGAGGCCAGCGGCGGCATCCGGCCCGGAGCTGCACCCGCGGCTCATCCAGCGCGGATCAGTTGGAGCTCCCCGAACGGCTTTGGAGGGGACTCTGTCCCTTGGTTGAACGGGCAGCGCCATCGGTGTGGAAGCAGCTTTTGCTTCCACACCGATGGCTTTGTCAGCGGACGTCTTTGTTACTGGGCTTCCTGGTTACCGGGCTTCGAGGTCCTCAAGGGTCTTGCCCTTGGTATCGGCGGAAAGCATCGTGGCGACGGCGGCAACAGCGCAGATGCCCAGTGTGGTCAATCCGATGACCATGGGGATGTTGCTGGAACCCGGAGGGGCGATTGCGGTGAAGAGGCTCGGGAAGAACGAGGCAATCATGAGTCCGATGTTCTGGGAGACAGCGAAACCAGTGACACGGATCCGCATGGGGAACTGCTCCTGGAAGAACGTGGCGAACGTGCCGTTCCACATCTGGAAGAAGATGCCCTGGACAATAACGACGCAAACGAAGACCAGCGGCAGGCTGCCCAGCTGGATCGCATACAGGTAGCCCATGGTGAGCAGGCCGCCCGCGAGTCCGCCGGCAACCATGAGGGTTCGGCGGCCGATGCGGTCGGACAGTGCGCCGAAGAGCGGAATGGTGACGACGGCGGCGACGTTGGCGGCCAGGGTGACCCACAGGAACTCGCTGCTGGAGAACCCGATGCCGTAGCCCTTTTGCGTTGCGTAGGAGACACCGAAGATGAGGGTTGCCATGCCGATCACGTTGGTAAAGGTCATCGCGATGCATCGGACCAGTACCCACGGGTGCGTGCGGAGCAGGTCAACCAGCGGGAAGCGGCGCTTGGCTGTCGCGTCGCCTGACTGCGCCACGTAGGCGGGGGGCTCCTGCACGCGGCGGCGAATGACGTAGCCCGCCACGATCACTAAGGCGCTCAGAAGGAACGGCAGGCGCCAACCCCAGGAGTGGAACTGCTCTTCGGGAAGCAAGGCAGCCAGCGGAATCAGGACTGCCGTGGCAAGGATGGAGCCCACCTGGGTGCCTTGGAGGCTGAAGCTGGCGAAGAAGCCGCGTTTCCCATCAGGGGAGTGCTCCACAATCATGGCGCTTGCGCCGCCGAGTTCGCCGGCTACCGCGAAGCCCTGGATGAGGCGCAGGATCACCAGCAGCAGCGGCGCAAGGAGTCCAACCTGTCCATAGGTGGGAAGCAGGCCCACGGCGAAGGTCGCGAAGCCCATGAGCAGCATGGCGAAGACCAGAACCTTCTTGCGCCCTTGCTTGTCGCCATAAGCGCCCAGGACTACGGCTCCGAGCGGCCGTGAAACATAGCCGACGGCGTAGGTGGCAAGGGAGGCGATGATGCCCACGGTCGGGTTCTCCGTGGGGAAGAAGATGGTGGGGAAGAGGAGTGTGGCTGCCAGGGAGTACAAGGCGAAGTCGTAGTACTCCAGGGCGCTTCCGATCCAACCGCTCATCGCGGCCTTCTTGGGATCTTTCCGGCCCGGGGTGGTGTCGATCGGGGTGTCTCCCGGGGTGGGAATTGTTTCCCTTCGGTGCATGACGCTCACGTGGATCTCCTTAGTCGTCATTGGCAAGGATGCTGCGGTTGAATCGATTCATAAATCATAGTTCGTGATCTGCGTTACGTCAAAAGGTGGACTCCCGGCAGCCGGCCCCCCGGATTCCGTGTAACCTCGTTAAACCGGATAAACCTTGATTCGCGAAATACACGGCTAGCTAGGAAAGTGGACATGGACCCGCGAAGTGTTTTTCAGGAAGACTGGTTCGACCTTGGAAACCAGAAGGTGACGGGCGCGCATGCGGTGGCCTCCCTTCATGACCTTCAGCGCGCCATTAATGAATGGCGTCGTCGCAATCGCTCGCAGAGCGGCGTTGGAGACACGGACATCGTTGCCCTCCAGATCGTCTTCGACGCCGAAAAGGAGGGGCTGGCTGTCAGCCCCCGCGACTTGAGTGAGCGTCTGGGCATTACGTCTGCGGCCACCACTATGCTGATCGACCGGCTTGAAGCCTCGGGCCACATTCGACGCGAAAGGCATCCGAGTGATCGCCGTTCGGTTATTCTGCGTCCGGTTTCCCTCGCTCTTGAGCCGTACCCCGCACTTGCTGCGTTGAGTGACCTCATAGCCGCTGAAGCTGACTCCCTGACCCCGGACGAGGCGGAGGCGGTTGCATCCTTCCTGGGCAGGCTCGCCGAAGGGGTGGGCAAGCTCGGCGTTGCGGAGCTTCGTAAATCCTGAATGGACACCCAGCTAAAAAAGCAATATAACTAGTTTATCGAGTTACTTTGCAGCTTAGCGAGATTGGGTGGTTGTTATGACAGCAGTACTGCATGGCCCCGGTGCGAACGAACGCCCAATGAATGAAGGTGGCGACGCCGTGGACGGTGTCATCGAACTGGTTTCCTTGGCGGAGCAAGCTGCCGAGGTGGAAACGTTGACGGAATCTTCGAACGTTTCCGGCGCGGAGCCTGCTGCCGAGGTCGGTTCCAGTCTGGTTCGCGAGGCGGGGCTGAGCCAAATGGCTGAGATGGGCCACGTCCCGGCGGCCGGAAGTCCCATGCACTGTGGAGCCGCAATGTCCCTCTCGGTGTCGCCCGGGCCCGTCACGAGCGGTCGCTCCGATGGTGAGGTCTGGCCGGCTTGGGCGTGCTCCTGCGGTTTCCGGATGGACGCGGAGGCCAGTGATTTTGTGGGCAGCGTCTGGACGGCTGCTGCCCTGGTGGAGTCGCTGCAATGGGAGATGGACTCTGCAAAAGAGTCGCTGGGTCATGCGGTCCGGCAGGCCACCTTGGCCGGTGTTGAGGGCCGGGACCTCCAATTGGCTTCAGGCTTGACCGAACCTGACCTCAAGGAACTCCTGGGCTAGCAGGACTACAAGGATACTCGCCTATCCAATGGCGATTTCAGTTTGTTGCTTCTAGGATCAATGCTGTGGAAACCGACGAGCAGAATGAAGATTTCCAACGCCTTCATCAGTTGATTGACGGCAAGGAAGACCTCAAGGGTTTCTTGGATGGAACCACCAAGTACGCTGCACGGGCCCTAACGCGGGCCACTGGCGTGCAGGTCGAGTGCGCAGTGACGCTGCACCGCCGGAAGCGGGCAGCAACAATAGCCGGCAGCAGTGATGACGCCATCCTGCTTGACGGGATTGAACAGAGGCTCGACGACGGCCCGTGCATGGAGGCTTTGAGGACCGGTGTGCCTGTAGTGGTGATCGACGCGGCCACTGAGACTCGATGGCCGGAGTATGCGCGCAACCTGACTGTCGCCGGTGCACGCAGTGCGCTCGGCGTGCCGATGGAACTGGGCGATGATGCCTCCGCAGGACTGAATTTCTTCTCCGACGTCGCCGACCTCTTTACGGAGGGGATCATCGAAGAAGCGGTGACTTTCGCTGACATGGCGAGCCAGGCCTTGAGGTTGGCGCTGCGTATAGCTACAGCGGATCTTTTGGCGAAGGACTTGAAAGCAGCCATGGAGCGCAGGACGGTCATCGACCTCGCAACAGGCATCGTTATGTCACAGAACCGGTGTTCGCAGGAAGAAGCCTCTGCGGTGATGCTGCGGGCGTCCCAAAACCGCAACCAGAAGCTTCACGATGTTGCCCGCGACATGCTTCGCAGCCTCGCGGGCAGCACCCATGAAACCAAGACGCACTTTGATGACTAGTGCTGCACCAGCCCGGCGAGCACATTCTTAGGCCGCTGCATCTCGCCGTGCTTGGCGCCAAGTACGATGACCCAGCCTGCAAAAGCGGGGATGGCCCACTGGAGCGCTTTCAGCTGTTTCTGGGCTGCCTTCAGCTCATCTGATGCATCCGGCCGCGGCTCGGTTGCGCCCCGGGCGCCCTCGTCGGCCAGCTTGTCAACCTTCTTGCCGAGGATGCCCGCGTAGAGTGTGACCGCGGCGCCGGCTACGGTGACCGCGGTCTTCAGGACCGTGTCCCCCGCCACGCTGTCCTGCTTGGCGATCCGTCCCTTGTTTTCCCAGGCAATCGCGAGGTCGGACAACAGGTGTGCGGAGAAGGCTGCGGTCTGGATGGGTGCCCACTTCATCCAGCCCTTGCTGGAAAGGCGTGTCCGTTCGGCGGGATCGGTGGCCTCGGCGGCGGCGCCGTTCAAGCCGATGGCTCCCATGAGGGATCCTCCGAACCATGCCGCTGCTGTCAGATCATGAATCGAGCGGGCCAAGAGATTTCCTGCCATGATGACCGTCCTTGCTTCCGTGGGAAAGATGCGGGTGTGCCGATCAACAGCACGCCAACATAGTAAGCAGACTTAGTACTTTCTTTCCAGCCCCCGAACCGCTCGCGTGATGAGAAACGCTGAAGCGTGAAATCCATCACTTCAAAGAATCACACTGCTAAGATATTTTGCACCAAGGCATTCTGTGAATGCGGCTCCGGGATTACCGCTGTGATGCCTTGCTTCATCTTCGAAGCCCTCGAAACTCTAAGGATGCCCATGGACACAACGAGAGAACACGTGATGCAGGATGAGGTCAAACCTAACTGGTGGGTACTTTGCCTAACATTTGCCGCTGTAGTGCTTGATGGATTCGATACTGTCGCGTTGGGGGTGTCCATCCCATCCATGTCAAAGGCGTGGGGGGTTGAGCCCGCCCATTTCACCCCGGCCCTGGCTCTAACCAGTGCGGGGGTTGCCATTGGCTATATGGCGGTGGGGCGCCTGGTGGCAAAACTGGGCACTCGCAATGTCATCTTTTCCGCCGTTGCGCTCTTCACGATTGGCTCGCTGTTGACAGCGTGGTCAGGTTCAATAGTGGAGCTGACGATCCTCCGATTCCTGACAGGCCTGGGGTTGGGTGCGGTGCTGCCCGCGGCTGTCTCACATGCCACCGCCACCAATCCATTGCGTTTGCGCCAATCGATCGCGGTGGTGGTGATGACGGGTATTTCGTTTGGGGCCCTGATCGCCGGCCTCGCAGGTGGCGTGGTTATCAGTGCGCTCGGGTGGGGGTGGGTGTTCATCCTCGGAGCCATTGCTTCGGGTGTACTCCTGCCGTTTTTGTGGATCGGACTATCGGGCCGACATGAGTCGATCACGCCCGCAAATCATTCCGAGGCCAAGCATCACGCCGCAGTGTCCCGCCTTTTCGATAAACCCGTACGGAGCAAGACGCTTCTGCTGTGGTCATTCTCATTCCTGATATTCGCTGTTTACTACGTGTTCTCATCGTGGCTGCCCACGCTGCTTACCAGCTACGGCTTTGGACCTGGCATGGCCCCGTTGGGATCGGCGGCCTTGGGTGTAGGTAGCATTGTGGGCGCCGGTGTGCTGCTTCTCGGATCACGTCGCCGCCGGATGACTTCAGTCTTGGCCTGCACTTCAGCCGCAGCTGTCGTGTTCCTGGTGATTTCCGCATTCCTCGGTCCGGACAAGGCGTTGTTGCTGATTGTTTTCGGTGGCGTCGGACTTGGGCTCCAAGCCGGCATGATCGGCCAGGCGGCTGTGGCGGTGACTCTATACCCTCAAGCAACTGTTACCGCGGGCGTGGGATGGGCAGCTTCCTTGGGCAGGCTCGGATCGGTGGTGGGTCCCATATTCGGCGGGATGCTCATTGGCCTTGGCGCAGACACCGGCACCATTGTTTTCTCTGTTTGCATACCCGTGCTCGTAGCACTGGCACTGGTGCTGATCCTGGGGAGAATAACGGCTGGAAGGAATGCGACCCCCGAAACGTCTCAGCTGGACAACGAACACCTCGCAGCCCCGCCTGGCAGGTAGTGGCTGCCAGGCCGGGAAGAGCAGTTGACACCGCGCAAACGGCGTAGCTTAGCTTTCCATCAGCCGCTTCATCTGCGCGCCGGCGTCGCTCCCCGGTGCCGGCGTGTAGACGACTATGTGCAGGTCAGGCCTGTCCGACGGCGAGACCTGGTGGTGCTCCATGTGCAGGACGCCGACGGCGGGGTGGTGAAACTGGCGCTCCCGGGATTCGAAGCCCAGAATGTCGTACCGGTCCCAGCTCTCCTGAAACTCCGGGCTGGCTTCCTTGAGCCGGCCAACCTGGTACGCGACATCCGGGTCGCCTAGGCGTTGCCCTGTTTCAGCCCTGAATTCTGCCAGGAACCGCTTGCTGGTGACGTCCCAATCGGGGAGAAGATCGCGGATGAAGGGGTCGGTGAAGACCAGCCACAGCAGGTTCCGGTCCGAGGCGTCAAACGTGCCGATATTGGGATACAGCGCCTCGTACGCCCGATTCCAGCCGGCAATTCCCCAATCCGGGGACAAAGCGTAGGAGGGGTTGGGGTCCAAGGCGTCCAAAAGGCGCTGCACATGGGCGGGAGCGTCGGCCGCGACGGGTCCCTTTGGCAGTGCAGAAGAATAGCCGCCCAAGGAAAGCACGTAGCTGAGTCCAGTGTTGGAGAGATGAAGGGCCCTCGCAATGGATTCAAGAACCTGCCGCGAGGGACTGATGTCCCGTCCCTGCTCCAGCCATGTGTACCAAGTAACACTGACGCCGGAGAGGAACGCGATCTCTTCCCGTCGAAGGCCGCGCTCGCGGGAACGCCCCACCGGCGGCAGGCCGTAGTCCGAACGAAGGGCTTGATTGCGGCGGGTCCTGAGGAAGAGTCCCAGTTCCTTGCGCCTCTCGTCTTTCACGAACTCAACACTATTACTCTGGTACTTTCACTACTAGTAGCAGCACCGTCTTCCGCCGGTCCTGGAACAACAGCAGGATGGTAGACATGCCTGCACTTCGTTCAAAGACAGTTACCCATGGCCGCAATATGGCTGGAGCCCGCGCACTGCTGCGTGCCTCCGGCGTCGCCAACTCGGATATCGGAAAGCCGATCATCGCCGTGGCCAACTCCTTCACTGAGTTCGTTCCGGGTCACACCCACCTCGCCCCCGTGGGCCGCATCGTCTCCGATGCGATCCTCGCCGCCGGCGCAGTACCCCGCGAATTCAACACCATCGCCGTGGACGACGGCATCGCGATGGGCCACTCAGGCATGCTCTACTCCCTGCCGTCCCGCGACCTGATTGCCGACTCCGTGGAGTACATGGTCAACGCGCACTGCGCCGACGCCCTGGTCTGTATCTCCAACTGCGACAAGATCACCCCGGGTATGCTCATGGCAGCATTGCGCCTGAACATCCCTGTTGTCTTCGTGTCCGGTGGCCCCATGGAGGCCGGCCGCGTGACCCTGACCGACGGTTCCGTGCGCTCCCTGGACCTGGTGAACGCCATCGCCGACGCCGTTGATGAGTCCATCTCCGATGAAGACATCAACCTCATCGAGGAAAACGCCTGCCCCACGTGCGGCTCCTGCTCCGGTATGTTCACGGCCAACTCCATGAACTGCCTCGCCGAGGCAATCGGGCTTGCCTTGCCCGGCAACGGCTCCGTGCTCGCCACACACACAGCCCGCAAAGCCCTTTACGAGAAGGCCGGTGCCACGATCGTCGAGCTCGTGAAGCGCTATTACGACGGCGACGACGACTCTGTACTGCCGCGCAACATCGCCACCGCCGAGGCTTTTGACAACGCCATGGCCCTGGATATCTCCATGGGCGGCTCCACCAACACCATCCTCCACCTCCTGGCCGCAGCCCAGGAAGCGGGCGTGAACTACGGCCTGGCCGAGATGGATGCCAAGTCCCGCCAGGTGCCTTGCCTGGCCAAGGTGGCCCCGAACGTTGCCGGGAACAAGACCTATTACATGGAAGACGTCCACCGGGCCGGCGGCATCCCCGCTCTGCTGGGCGAGCTGAACCGCGGCGGTCTCCTGCACAAGAACGTGCACTCCGTACACTCCGCAGACCTGGATGGCTGGCTGGATGACTGGGACATCCGCGGCGGCAAGGCCACCGAGGAGGCAAAGGCGCTGTGGCACGCGGCGCCCGGTGGCGTACGCTCCTCCACGGCGTTCTCGCAGTCGAACGAATGGACCTCCCTGGACACTGACGCCGAGGGTGGCTGCATCCGCTCGGTGGAACACGCCTATTCCAAGGACGGCGGCCTGGCTGTGCTGCGCGGCAACATTGCCGTGGACGGCGCCGTCGTGAAGACCGCCGGCGTGGACGAGTCCATCTGGAAGTTCGAAGGACCGGCAATTGTCTGCGAGTCCCAGGACGAAGCAGTGGAGATGATCCTGAACAAGACGGTCAAGGAAGGCGACGTGGTGGTCATCCGCTACGAAGGCCCCCGCGGCGGTCCGGGCATGCAGGAAATGCTGTACCCGACGTCGTTCCTCAAGGGCCGTGGCCTCGGCAAGAAGTGCGCCCTCATCACCGACGGACGTTTCTCGGGCGGCACGTCCGGGCTGTCGATCGGCCACATCTCCCCGGAAGCCGCTTCCGGCGGCGACATCGCCTTGGTCGAGAACGGTGACATCATCAGCATCGATATCACGCAGCGCTCTTTGCAGCTGCAGGTGTCCGAGGAGATCCTCGCCGAACGCCGCGAAAAGCTGCTGGTCAACGGAGGCTTCAAGCCCAAGAACCGGGACCGCCAGGTATCCCCGGCCCTGCGTGCCTACGCCGCGATGGCTCTGTCCGCGGACAAGGGCGCAGTGCGCGACGTCTCGCTGGTGGAAAACCTCTAGCGGAATACCCGCGCCGCCCCACCCGTTGGCACTAACCATGAAAGCAATCACCTACAGCAAATACGGAAATCCGGATGTCCTCGAGATGACGGAACAGCCACAACCGAAGGTCGGGCCGGGAATGGTCCTGGTCAAGGTCAAGGCAGCTTCGGTCAATCCCGTGGACTGGAAGATCATGGCCGGTTACCTCGACGGTGTAATGGACCTCCAGTTCCCGGCGATTCCGGGGTGGGACGTAGCGGGCGTCGTCGAGTCGGTGGGAATTGATTCGCGGAAGTTCGCTCCGGGAGATGAAGTGATTGCGTACGGCCGGAAGGATTTTGTTCACGGCGGCAGCTTCGCCGAGTACATTGCCCTGCCCGAGCGGCTCCTGGCCCGCAAGCCGAAGTCCCTGGACTGGAACGAGTCCGCGGGGCTTCCGCTGGCCGGGTTGACGGCGTTCCAAGTGTTGCGGCGCTTGGAAGTGAAGGCCGGGGAGACCGTCCTGATCCACGGCGGCTCCGGTGGCGTTGGTTCCTTGGGCATCCAGATCGCCGCCTCCTGGGGTGCCAGGGTCATCGCTACTGCGTCGGAGAAGAACCACGGGTTCCTGCGGTCCTTGGGTGCCGAGCCGGTGGCTTACGGTGAAGGACTTGCCGGGCGGGTCCGGGCGCTGAGCCCGGACGGGGTGGACGTTGTTGCTGATTTCGCGGGTGGAAACCTCGAGGCGACTCTGCAGGTACTGGCCGACGGCGGACGACACGCCTCGATCGCGGACAGCGACGTCGAGGAGCACGGCGGTACGTGGATGTGGGTAAGCCCTGTGGGTGCCGACCTGCAGGAACTGGCCGACTTGGTTGATGACAAAAAGTTCCGCGTCGAGGTGGCCAAGGTCTTCGCCTTGGCAGAGGCCGCGGATGCTTTCAGGCTGAACATGGAAGGCCACACCCGCGGCAAAATCGTGCTTTCCGTGGACTGAAAGCTTTCCGTGGACTGATTGCGGACCATTCCGGCAAAGTCCGGGTGTTTTGACTGCTGCAGGGCTGGGTACGGGACAACGTAAGCCGTGCCCAGCCCAAGCTGCAGCAAGGGAGAACCAATGTCAGGCGCCAATCCGGATCCGTACGAAGAGAACATCACAGGCCTGGAGCCCGGCGGGGGAGTTCCTCCGGGAGAAACCCCGCCCGGGGAAGCCTCCACTGCCGGACCGCAGGGGCACGAGGAACACGGAACCAGGAAATCCACGCAGGTCTTCTGGATCGCCGTGATCGGCGTCGTGGTCCTGATGTCGTTGCTCTACTTCATTGGCTACATCGTGGGGTTCTTTGACTGATTGGATCACCCGCGCTCAGATTGGATTCCCGAACTCCTTGATGGTGATGCCGGAGAACGTCGCCGGGCCGCCGTCGGCGTAGAAGGAAATGCCCGTGTCGCCGTCGTCGAAGTGCACTTGCTGCGACAAAACCGTGTGGCCGGCGTTGATGAACACCTCCACGCTTTGGGTGTCCACGAAGATGCGCAGATGCACAGACTTCGCGTTGGCATCGATCGGGGCGGCCGCCCGGGTGTAGGGGACCAGCGAATAGCCGGCCAGATCGGATGGAGCGCGGTCAACATATAGGTCACCGCCGTACTTGCCGATGTTGGTGTGCCGGGATCCGTCGGCGGACCGCCCCACTGACACCCCGACGTTCGCGGCGGTTTCCCACGCAATGTCCAGCTCCAGCTCGTAGGCGCGCCCGTTCCACGGCACTACGAAGCTGCCGTTGACGGTGTGGTCCGGAATGCTCGTGGTGCCGGTAACATAGCCGCTCAGCGAAGAGACGGGACTGCTAAGGAGGGCGTACCAGCCTCCGCCCTGGCGTTCCAAAGTAAGCTCCCGGGTGATGGAGTTCTGGCCGTTGTAGCCGTCAGTGGCGTCCGTGGGAACATCGCGCGCGGCGTACTTCCAGTTGTTCATCCACGCTGTGGCGAGCCGTTTGGTTTCCGGCGCATCCAAGGATGGCCAAGTCACTGCCGCGTACCAGTCCCAGCCCCAGTCAAGCCACTGCGGGGTCAGATCGTCCGCCAGGAATTCCGTGCCGTTCCAGTTGCCTGTCCAGTATGCGTAGGTCATGGGCAGCCCGATGCTGTAGGCGTCCATACTGGCCGCGAAAATCCAATGCCGGGTGCCGTCGTCGGCGGTCATCTCGAAGAGGTCCGGACATTCGATGCCCCCGAGTGCGTGGTTCGGGTAATCGAAGTTGGACCGCCACTGCCAATCACGGAGATTCGCGGAGGTGTAGAACGCGGCGTACCTTGCCCGGCCAATTACGCACACCCATTTCCCGCGCGCGGCATCCCAGTGGATCTTTGGATCACGGAACCATTCGGCGTTTTCGATCTCCGCCGCAGTGACGGCCGTCCGGCCGTCGGTGTTGACGATCACGGGATCCTGCAGGGAAGTGAACGTATACCCGCCGTCGACCGACCAGTAGAGGTACTGCTCCTGGTACTTGCGGATGCCCTCGGTCGGCTTGGTGGCCAGTACGACGACGGCTCCCGCACCAAAGCCTGCCGTGTTGGCTGAGTCGATCACGGCGGAACCGGACCATACGGGAAAATTCGGTGTCAGCGGGAGCACGGTTCCGTGGTGGGTGAACGAAACACCGTCCGTGGTGGTCGCGTGGTCCCAGCCACCCTGGCCGTTGTTGATATCCGAGTGCAGGTAGTAGAGCTGGTACGCGCCGTTGGTGTAGACGGGTCTTTGCGGATCACACAGCCATCCTGAGGGCGGCGTCATGTGGTAAACGGCCCGCAACGACGGTGAAGCGTGCGAGGCTCCAACGGCAGTGCCGGACATCAGGAGCGCCAAAGCGCCGGCACCGGTTCCTTGCAGGACTGCCCGTCGTGAGAATTCGAGGGTCATGAAGTGGTTCCTCTCAAGCATTCATTGGTTGAGACCGCGGTGGTGGCTGCACACAAACGGCAGCGGAAGGCGTCAAAGGACGCGGCGGATGGAAGGGACAATAACCTCATCCGCGAGGGATGGTCAAGCGTTTTAGCGCAATTATTATTCTCTTGCTAAAACGCTTGACCAACGCAGCTCCGCAGAGCTACCTTCATCGTGATCAAACGCTTTAGCAGAATGTAGGTCAGCGCAGATGAAACGCTCAGTGTTCTTCCAGCCCGAAGGTGCGTGGGTAGGGGACCTTATCCCTTTCGAGAAAGACGGAGAGTTCTGGCTCTTCTACCTCCACGAGGAGCGGGTTACCCCCAAACCAGGTACGTCCTGGCACCTGGTCACCACCAAGGACCTCACCCAGTTCGAGTATCACGGTGCTGCGCTGCAGCACGGCAGCACGCAGGAGCCGGACTTCAACGCCTACACGGGCAGCGTGGTGGTTGACGACGACGGCACCCACCACCTCTTCTACACAGGCCAGAACCCGCACCGGCTGGGTCCGGACGGGCTGCCGCTCCAGCTGGTCATGCGCGCAACCAGCAGCGACGGGATGCGCACCTGGACCAAGCACCCGGAGGATACGTTCGGCGCTCCGGAAGGGTACGAATCCGGCGATTGGCGCGATCCCTTCGTCTTCCGGGACGAGTCCGATCCGGCGCGGCCTGTGTGGCGCATGCTGATCGCCGCCCGGCACGCAACCGGTCCGGACCGCCGTCGTGGAGTGATTGCCCAATGCGTTTCCACTGACCTGGTGACCTGGGAGTACACCGATCCGTTCTGGGATCCCCGACGCTACATCACCCACGAATGCCCGGACGTCTTCCAGTGGGGTGACTGGTGGTACCTGGTGTACTCCGAGTTCTCGGAGTCCTTCACTACCCGCTACCGCATGGCCAAGAGCCCGGACGGACCCTGGGAAGTTCCGGCCCTGGACAGCATCGATGGGCGCGCGTTCTACGCCTCCAAGAGCGCTTGCCGCGACGGCCGCCGCTTCTTCTTCGGATGGATCGCCAGCAAGGAAGGAAACCGCGACGACGGTCCGTGGCAGTGGGCGGGCACCATGTCCGTCCTGGAAGCCCGCCAAAACCCGGACGGGACGCTCGGCTTCGGGTTCGCCGATGAACTGGTGGACAGTTTCTGGGTAGAAGTCCCGGTATCGCTGGCCGAGGCACTTCCGGCTGAATTGAGTGCGCCTGACAGCTACTCCGCGATCATTTCCACGGCGGACCTGCCCTCCCGTTTCTACGCCAAAGCAGTCCTGGACATCGCCCCCGACACCACCGAATGCGGGCTCCTGCTCCGTTCCAGCGACGACGGCGACGCGTCCTATGTTCTCCGGCTGGAGCCGCGGCGCGGGCGCCTCGTCTTCGACCGCTGGCCGCGCGAGCTGACCGGCGACGCGCAGTGGCACGTCTCCGGCGACGTCCCTCACGACGTCGAGCTGGAACGGCCCTGCCACCTCGCCCCGGGCGAGCACACGCTCGAGGTGATAGTCGACGGCGACCTGTGCGTCGCCGTCGTCGACCGCCAGGTGGCGCTGAGCGCAAGGATCTATGACCGCCCCAGCGGGCGCATCGGAATTTTTGCCGGTGAAGGTTCCGCCACCGTCGTCGAATTCGACGTCCGCCAACGCACTGACAACTGATTCACATCCCCGTCCCATACCCAACGAGTCAAGGGAGACAAATCCCCATGAAGAAGCTATTCCGCGCCGCGGCGGTCGCTGCTGCAGCAGCTCTGGCACTGACGGCCTGCGCAGGGGGAGGCGGCGCCGGCAACCCCACCGACGTGAGCCCCACCGGCGAGGTCAAACCCCGGGAAATCTCCTGGCTGCTGTCCAGGCCCGCCGACGGCGCAGTCATCAACATCATGAAGAAACTGGCCGATGACTACGCCAAGGACCACCCCGGGTTCTCCTTGAACCTCATCACCACCCCGGACCGTCCTTCCTACATCCAAAAACTCGAGACCCTGGCCGCAGCCAACAAGCTTCCGGAACTGTTCGACACCGATGCCACCCCGTTCGCGCAGCAGTTGGCCAAGCAGGGCAAGATGCTTGACGCTGACAAGCTGCTCAAATCCCTGGACCTCTACGACGATTACCGTCCGGGAGCCTTGGACTACCAACGCTTCGACGACGGTTCGCTGTACATGATTCCGTTCCAGTTCGAGCTCGAATTCATCTGGTACAACAAAGCCCTGCTGGAGAAAGCAGGAGTTTCCGTGCCGACGTCGCTCGACGACATTCCGGCCATGTGCACGGCACTGCGGAACGCCGGGATCACCCCGATCGCTATCGACGGGCAGGACCAGTGGCCGCTGGAGAGGTACGTGGCCTACCAGCCCTTCCGGGAGGCCGGCCCCGACTTCGTGCAGAAGCTCAAGAAGGGCGAAGCCAAGTTCAGCGATCCCGCCGGGCAGAAAGCCGTGAACTGGATGTCCGGGCTGGGCAAGGCCAAATGCTTCCAGGACGGCTTCTCAGCCCAAGGCTACTCAGACGCGCAAAACCAGTTCACGTCCGGGCAGGCTGCCATGTATAACATCGGCACGTGGGAGCTTCCCAGCCTGGCAACCGACAAACTGAACCCCGCCGTGCGGAACGACATCGACTTCTTCACACTGCCCACCACCGCGAATTCCGTGACGGCCGCCAATGAGTATGTTTCCCCCTCCGGCATCGGCATGGCCGTGAACTCCAAGACCTACGATCCGCTGGTCAGCGACTTCCTGAAATTCGCCCTGCAGAAGTACCCGGCGGAATACGCAGCCACCGGCGCACTGTCACCCACCACCAACGTGGAAACCACCGTCCCGGCCAACGCCACGCCGTTGTACAAGAAGGCCTTGGACGCTGCCAGTGACCTGGGGTCGAAGCAGGCCATGCCGTGGGACACGCAGCTGGACCCAACCACCAACGGAAGGCTCCAGCAGGAACTCGTGCTCCTGGTGCAAGGGAACATCACGCCCGAGCAGTTCACCAGCACCATGGACCAGACCATCGCGCAGAACGCGCCGAAGTTCTTCAAGTAAGCAGTTCTGCACATAGATCCCAGCGGCGGGGGACCGGCCGGTTCCCCGCCCGAAAGGCCACACCATGCTTCCCAACAGGTCCAAGACCTCAGTCCTGGTCTTCCTGCTTCCGCCGTTGCTTCTCTACGGCGCGGCAGTGCTCTTCCCGATCCTCCAGTCCCTGTTCCTGAGCTTCTTCTCCTGGAACGGCATCAGCGACATGGAGTTCGTGGGTCTCGAAAACTACATCCGGATGCTGACGGCGGATGACATTTTCTGGCGGTCCTTTGGGAACGCATTGATTTACCTGGCCATCTGCCTGGTGCTCCAGCTCGGCGGAGCGCTGGTCGTGGCGAGCCTGCTGCTGTCACTGACGCGGGGCAGGGAACTCATCAAGACCCTCTACCTTCTCCCTGCCGTCATCTCCACCGTGGCCATCGCCTTCCTCTTTGTCCGTATCTACTCGATCGATCCGGTAGGCCTGCTTAATCAGCTGTTGCACTGGATCGGGCTGGGCAGCCTGGAAAAGGCATGGTTGTCCGACGTGAACACCGTCCTGGCCGCAGTTTCTGCCCCGGAAGGGTGGCGGTTCACGGGCCTCTACATGCTGATCATCTACGCGGCCTTGATTGCCGTCCCCAAGGAGCTCGAGGAAGCCGCGGTCCTGGACGGGGCCTCGCGGTGGACTCTCTTCACCAAGATCCGCTTCCCGTACATCCGTCCGGTGTGGATCACCACCACCATCATGGCCACCACCTACGGGCTGCGCGGCTTCGACATTCCCTACCTCATGACCAACGGCGGTCCCGGCCAATCGTCCGAGCTGCTGACCACCTACATGTACAAGACCGCCTTCACCAGTACCGACTTCGGCTATGCCAGCACCATCTCGGTGTTCATCGTGATCGAGTGCCTGGTGGCCGTCGGCCTCATTCTGTTCATGCTCAAGCGGAAGGCTGACTCATGATCGCCCAGACAGCACCTGCCTCCCGACCGACGGCCACCAAACCGCCGTCGCCGGTTCCAACGCGACGGCGGCGCAAGCCGAACCTGTACCGGACGCTCTCCCGGGTGCTGATCATGCTGATCGTGATCGTCCAGGTTTACCCACTGGCCTGGCTGTTCCTTACCAGTTTGCGGACCGAGCACGACTTCGCGACGGGCGATCCGTTCGCCTTGCCGGGCGCGCTGACCTGGGACAACTATGCCCGGGCGTTCCAGACCGGAGACCTTGGCAGGAACATCCTCAACAGCTTCATCGTGACCATGGGCGCCAACGTGCTGATCGTCCTCTTCGGCATGATGGCCGCCTATGCCATCCAGGTCCTCGGATTCAGGTTCAGCAGCTTCGTCCGCGGCCTGTTCCTGATCGGCATCATCGTCCCGGTACAGATCGCTTTGGTTCCGTTGTTCATTGATTACTCAGCGGTGAACCTGCTGGATACGTACCAGTCGATGATTATTCCGCTGGCCGGGTTTGCCCTGCCGATGTCCATTTACCTGTTTTCCTCCTTCTTCGAATACATCCCGCGCGAAACCTATGAGGCTGCGTCCCTCGACGGCGCCGGGCCGTACCGGATCTTCGGCCTCATCACGTTGCCGTTGTCCTTGAACACAGTGGTTACGGTGGTGCTGGTCAACAGCATCTTCATTTGGAACGACTTCATCTTCGCCAACACGTTCGTCCTCTCCGAAGAGCTGAAGACCATCCCGCTCGGTCTGCAGAACTACATCGGCGCCATGGGCAAGGTGGACTGGACCGCCACCTTCGCCGCTGTCTGCGTCACCATCACGCCGCTGCTCCTGGTGTTCCTCGTCCTGAACAAAGCCATGATCCAGGGCTTGGAGAGCGGGGCGAACAAGGGATGACGCCTGCAACGCATGGATATACTCCTGATGGAGGGCAGATGATTTCGCAGGAGAAAGATCCAGGCACGCCGGCAACCCCCGACGCTCCTGTCGGAACCAGCCGCGCACATCCGGTGACCCTCCGCGAAGTAGCAGAAGCTGCAGGCGTTTCCACCGCCACGGTCTCCCTGGTCATCAACAAAAAGAAGAACGCCCGCATCGCGGAGGAAACCCGGGAACGCGTCAAAACGGCCATCCGCACCCTTGGTTACCGCCCCAATGCCATGGCCAAGACCCTGGTGAGCGGAACCTCGAAGTTCATCGGACTGGTGGCCGATGGTGTCGCCACCACGCCCTTCGCCGGACAAATCATCCACGGAGCACAGGACGAGGCCTGGAAACACGGCTACGCCCTGTTGATCGCCAACACCGAGGGAAACCTCGACCTCGAGAACGACGCCATCAACATGATGCTGGAGTACAAGGTCCGCGGCATCCTGTACTCCACCTGGTTCCACCGGACCACCGACATTCCGGAGACGCTCCGCGAAGCAGACTTCGTGCTTGTCAACTGCTTCTCGCCCGTGCCCGGCGCGGCACGGGCAGTGGTGCCTGACGAAGCCCAGGGCGGACAATCGGCCACCGAAATCCTCATCCGTGGTGGACACCGGCGCATCGCCTTCATCAACGCCACCACTCCGGCGCCGGCCAGGGACGGACGGTTGGAGGGCTATCGGGCTGCGTTGGAAGCGGCCGGAATCGCGTTCGATCCTGACCTCGTCCTTGAGGCGTACCCGGACCAGGAAGGCGGCTACGGCGCCACGGCGGAACTGCTGAAACGCGGCGTCTCCGCCGTCTACTGCTACAACGACCGCATGGCCATGGGTCTCTACGACGGCCTCCGGGAGCAAGGACTGTCCATTCCGGGCGACATCGCCGTAGTGGGCTTCGACAACCAGGAAGTCATCGCCGCCCACCTCCGGCCACCGCTCTCCACCGTATCCTTGCCGCATTATGAACTCGGCGCGGCGGGCGTGCGGCTCCTGCTCGGCCTGGATGAAGCGCCGGTGGACTCAGCCCTCAAAATCGAATGCCCCGCCATCGAACGCGCCTCGGTGGCCGTGCCGTCGAAGGCTTAGTCCCTCCAGTCCCAGGTTCACAACGCACGACGGCGGCTGGTCACCCAAGGTGGCCAGCCGCCGTCGCGCTTCACTTTAGTTTCACTGCCGCCTTCCTAGCTCACCGGCGGTTCCCCGAACATGGGATCCGGATGGGGCGGGGGAGCAGCCGGCCCGGGATCCGGAATGGGCAGGGGGCCTGGCTCCGGACCCGGGTCCGGCATGGGTGGAGGGAACGGCTGCGTCGGGTCCGGCGGCGGCTGTCCCGGGCCGGGCTCCGACGGCGGCTGGGTGGGCCCGGGCTCGGGCGGGAACGGATCGGGTTCATGCTGTGGAGGAAGGGTCATCATCTCTCCTGGAACTCGTTGTTTTCGGTCCTCTTGCTGGAGGGGCCAGCCTACGCCTCTATAAAGCGCGAGGCCATGGTAGCGGTGCGGGAAACCCCTTGACCGGTCCCCGAGAACCGGCAGATGCTGGTGTTACCGCGCGTTTTCAGTGAGGGGAACACGCATGCATCGGGGCGGGAGAGAATGGATCACGAGCACACACCGGCCGGTGACGTCGCCGACCACGAGGCAGCAGCGCCCGGAGACATTGATCTGACACTCCGCACGCCGGCGGAACGATCCAGGACCTTCATGGGAATCCTGGTCAACACCGCTGCGGCCAACATCACCACCAGCTACCTGTGGTTTGCGCTGACGTTCTGGGTCTACCTGGAAACCCGCAACGTCATAGCCACGGGTGTAGTGGGCGGTGCCTACATGCTGCTCATTGCCCTTTCCAGCATCAGCTTCGGCACCTTTGTGGACCGCTACCGCAAGCTGACCGTAATGCGTTTCGCCGCCGCCTTTACGCTGATCATGTTCACCATCTCCGGCGTCGTGTACCTCCTGGTGCCCACAGCGTCGTTGCTGGACCTCGGACAACCTTGGTTCTGGGCGTTCACGCTGATCATCCTCATCGGCGCGGTGGTGGAGAACATGCGCAACATTGCCCTGTCCACCACGGTCACCATCCTCATCGAACCCGACCGCCGGGCCAACGCCAACGGTTTGGTGGGCATGGTGCAGGGGCTGATGTTCATCGTCACCTCCGTGCTTTCCGGCCTGTCCGTCGGGCTGCTGGGAATGGGATGGACGATCGTGGTGGCCCTGGGGTTCACGGCGCTCGCCTACGTGCACCTGCTGACCCTGCGCATGCCGGAAGAACGTAGACCGGCCGCGACCGACGCGAAGGGCAGTTTCGACCTTCGGGGCTCCTATGCCGCCGTGCTTGCCATTGCGGGTCTCTTCGCCTTGATCATCTTCTCCACCTTCAACAACTTCGTTGGTGGCGTGTACATGGCGCTGATGGATCCTTATGGCCTCGAGATGTTCCCGGTGGAGCTCTGGGGCACCTTCTTTGCCGTCGGTGCTACCGGCTTCATTGTGGGCGGCGCGTTGGTGGGCAAGTTCGGCCTTGGCGCCAACCCGCTCAAGACCATGCTGATTGCCGTCGCCGTCATGGGACTCCTGGGGGCACTCTTCACCATTCGCGAGTGGCCGTGGCTGTACGTCCTGGGCATCTGGTTGTACCTGGCCCTGGTACCCATTGTGGAAGCAGCTGAACAGACCGTCATCCAGCAAGTGGTCCCCTTGCCGCGGCAGGGAAGGGTGTTCGGGTTTGCCATGGCCTTCGAGTCGGCTGCCGCACCCATCACGGCCTTCATCATTGCCCCCATCGCCCAGTTCTGGATCATCCCGTACGCCCGTTCGGAGGAAGGCTCTGCCCAACTGGCACCGCTCCTGGGCGAAGGAACGTCACGTGGCATCGCGCTGGTCTTCCTGGTGGCCGGCGTCGTCATGATTGTCGCTTCACTCCTGGCCTTCCTCACCCCCGTGTACAGGCGTGTCACGGAGTCCTACAGGGAGAAAGCTGTTCAGGAGCGGGCAGCAAAGGAGGGCTAGATACTCCTTTTGTCGCAGCCCTTCGCGCCGGGCGCACCCCCTGGGCACACACGTCGCCACCGTTCGCGCGGGGCGCACCCGGTGCTACAGGGGCGCCGGGCGGGTTCGGGTACGGCACGGGTTGAGGTGCCCGCGAACAGCGCGCCAAAAAACTTTTCCAAAAAAATGTGAACCCTGCGTAACCCTTTGGGGTGGCCCGACGATTACGTCTTTGAAAGGGCCGAGCTGGAATTTGTCCCCCATCATGTTCCAGCCCGGTCCTTCCTTTTGTCCAAGGGCCGTTCCGACCACGCAGATCCGGGTATCGGAAGGTTCCTGACGACATGCCGGTCCTGCCCTACAGGGGACCCGGACGAGCAGATACCCTAGGTGGGGATCGTTCGCTGAGCAGTGTGCGGATGATCCGGCTTCCAGCCAAGGACCTGCCGCCGATCGAAAGTCTCTTCAGTGACCGACGCATTGACCGACGAAGCGCTCCATGCGCTCAGGGGCAACAGCTCGGCACTGTTCGGCGCCGTGTACCAGGCCTACGCCGGCCCGGTGCTCGGGTACCTGACGGCCAAGGGTGTATCCGACCCGGAAGCTGTCACCCAGGACGTGTTCCTGGCTGTGTTGCCCCGGCTTGATGACCTCAGCGGGGGAGCCGACGGGCTACGGACTTTCGTGTTCTCGGTGGCACACGCCCGCATGGTTGACGAGCATCGAAGGCAGAGCCGGACTCCGGAACAGCACGAGTTCGAACCGGAACGGGACACCAGGGAATCAGTTTCGGCCGAGTCCGAGGCGATGGACCGGTTGGCTCCGCAGGAACTCCTCCGGTTGCTTGACCACCTTGGAGGAGATCAAAGGGAGGTCCTGGCACTTCGGATCGTGGCTGGACTGACGGTTGAGCAGGTGGCCGACATCATGGGGAAGTCCGCCGGAGCAGTCAAACAACTGCAGCGGCGGGCGCTGATTACGCTCCGTGAGCACTCGGTAGTAAAGGAATATGTGTCGCCATGACATACAGGGACAGGCCATCCAGGGAATCGGAGAGCACAGCTGCCGTTGACGAGCTCTTGCTCGAGGCGGATCTCTCCGATGACGCTGACATGCGGGCGGTACTTCTTTCCCTGCGGACGCTCGGGAACCTTCCCGCTCCCGCCCCGGGTCCCGAACTGGCAGCGATGCTGGCCGGGCCGCATGACCAGCTTACCAAGCGACGTTGGCAGCGTAAGCATCGCGCCGCCCTCGCCGGCGTTGCGGTTGTTGCCGCCATGGGACTGGGCGTCAGCGGTGTGGCTGCCGCCAGTTCCGGTTTCACGAAGACTCCCACCATTATCAGCGGGCTCTTCGGAAACCCGTCCCGGCAGGGGGACGCAGCACCTCGGGAATTGCCCCGCCCTGACGCCCCGAGGGTCATCACAGAGCCTGCACCCACGGAAGAAAACGTACCGGGCGGAAGCCTTGCCGGGAGCGGCGGGTCGAGTAGCCCATCCGCCCTGCCCGAAGCTCCCCGAACAACAGCACCCCAGCAATCCACCGCGCCGACGCAGGCCGCGCCGAAGCAGGCTCGGGCCGACCGGGCCCCGGATGACCAGGCCCAGGGAACGACTCCTGGTTCAAAAGACCTTCCTGCTGTGGCTAACCAGGCAGCCAAGGACGCGCACAACAGCAAAATCGACCAGGGCGTCGGCACCAGCCAGAAGGGGAAGCCAGGGGACGCACGCTGGACTGCACCCGGCAATATCGGCAAGCCCGGCAAGACCCCGGGAATCGACATTGCCAACCCCTGGGGCACCGCCGAAAAGCTCCTGAGGCAAGCACCTGCCGTTTCGAGGAAATAACCCCAGCATGAACAAAATTCGGCCCGAGGCGCTCCTGAAGGTGGGGGGTAGGCTTGGTGAATGATGCATGTGAACGATCCGGCCGTGGTGGAGCGGTTGATGCGAACAAAAGGCACTTGGGCGATCGTGGGGCTCAGTACCAACGAATGGCGCTCCGCTTACGATGTCTCCCTTTACGTGCGGGACAAGATGGGCATGGAAATCATTCCGGTCAATCTCAAGGGCGAGGATGTCCACGGCGAAAAGGGCTACAAATCCCTCGCCGATATTCCCGCTGATAAGCACCCCATAGACGTCGTGGACTGTTTCGTGAACTCCGGGCGCGTGGGCGCCGTCATTGACGAGGCCATCGCGGTGGGCGCCAAGGCGGTCTGGCTCCAGTTGGGAGTCTTTGACGACGATGCCTGCCAGCGCGCCCGGGACGCAGGGCTCGACGTCGTGGTCAACTCCTGCCCGGCACGTGAAGGCTGGCATTACGGCCTGTAAGGCGCGCGCCGGTTCTGCTGCTACCCTGCAGCTGGACCATTCACTAATCCATGGGGGATAACGTGCCGAAGCAGCCTTCCGCTGTGCCATTCTTCTCGCCCGGCAGGAGGGCCGTCCTCGGGGCCTTCGGGGCGTCGGTAGTCGCTGGACTATCGGCGTGCAGCGCAGGGGAAAGTACGACGCCGGAGCTGCCGCCCGGTAGTGCGTCCGCCTCGCCGGCGGGGCCGGCCGGCAACGGAGCGATGGCGGCGGCCGGTGAGGTGCCGCCGTCGGGCACCCCCGCTCCAACCGCGACGCCGAAGCCCTCCAAGCGCATTCGCCGCAGCTTCATCCCCGACTACCAACTGCCGCCCGTAGTGGGTGGCCTGGCTCCCGTGATCACCAAGATTCCTACGCAGCATCCGGTGGTCTTCCTGACGATTGACGACGGCAACATCAAGAGCCCTGAATCCGTGAAGCTCATGGCTGAGTACGACTACCCGGCCTCGCTGTTCCTTACCAAGGACACCATCGCCGAGAACCCCGCCTTCTTTGACGCCTTCAAGGCCCAGGGCAGCCTGGTGGAAAACCACACGGTCACGCACAACATCAACATGGTTCGGCAGTGGGGTTATCAGCAGCAGCTCGCCGACATGGTGGGCATGCAGGAGTACGCGCTGAAGCAGTACGGGCGGCGCCCAACGCTTTTCCGTCCCCCGGGCGGCGCCTATTCAAACGTGATGCGCCAGGCTGTGGCGGATGCCGGCATGAAGGCGATCGTCACGTGGGAAGCGAAAGCCAACGCGGGAAAGATGGACTACCAGGTAGGAAATTCCCTACGCCCGGGGGATATTGTGCTGATGCATTTCCGGGCGGAGTTCGCCGCTGACCTGGCCGCTTTCCGTGCTGCCCAGCTCGCGGCGGGGTTGGAAGTGGTGTTGCTGGAGGACTTCCTGGGCGTCGCGTAGCTGATGGTCCGGGACGCCGGCAGCGGTACCCTCGAATCATGGACGTGCCACGCCTCCGTGAGATCTGCCTCGGCTTTCCGGGTGCTTTTGAAGACTTCCCGTTCGGCCCGGAGTTGTCCGTCTTCAAGGTGAGGGCTGCGGTGTCCGGTGGCGTACGCCACGAGGCCAAGATGTTTGCCCTGTCGGCCATGGATCCCGGCAACTGGTCCGTCAGCCTCAAGTGCGAGCCTGCGCTTGCCGAGCAGTTGCGCGCTGCCCATCCTGAAATCACCGGCGCCTGGCATCTGAACAAGAGGCACTGGAACGGCGTGCGGTTGGACGGCGGGCTCCCGGACGACATGATCCGGGACATGGTGGAGGACTCCTACGACCTGGTGGTGGCGAGCCTGAGCCGGCGGCAACGGGAGCAACTCGGATGGGCGGGACTGCTCTAAAAAGATCACACTTTGACAAAAGTTGATCGAAACTACGGGGAAATATTGATTTCCAATCACTCTTAGTGAAGTATGTCACACGAAGGTTGGTGCTGTAGGGCGTCAACCCAGACTGTCGGCTCAATGGTGCCCCAGACGCCTGAGTCGGCCTATACGAGTCACTTAAGGGGTATGAAAATGACCATTCAGCACCAGTCCCTTGGCCGCCGCGGATTCCTGCGCGGAGCACTTGCTGCAGCTGTGCTCGTCCCGATGGGCGGCACCATCGCGTCCTGTGCAGCCGGCGGAGGGGGAACCACGGCTGGTCCTTCCGGCACAGTGTCGGACACCAACCCGTTCGGGATGGCGGACAAATCCACCGTTGACGCAGTCATTTTCAAGGGTGGCTACGGCATCGACTACGTTGAATTTGCCGGTAAGGCGTTTGAATCTGCACACGCCGGTTCCACGGCGAAGATCGCCCCGTCAACGGACATTGCGCAGGAACTGCAGCCACGCTTCGTCGGCGGCAACCCGCCGGACCTGATCGACAACTCCGGTGCCAAGGCAATCGGCTTCAGCACCATCCTTGCCCAGCTCGAAGACCTCACCAGCGTTGTGGAGGCCAAGAACCTGGAGGGCAAGGTCATCAAGGACACCCTCTACACCGGTGTGCTCGCACCCGGCACTTTCGACGGCAAACTGGCCGCCCTGAACTACGTCCTGACGGTCTACGCGATGTGGTACTCCGATTCCCTCCTGAAGGAGAACGGTTGGACCGTGCCCAAGACCTGGGATGAGATGTATGCCTTGGGCGAGCAGGCCAAGGCCAAGGGCAAGTACCTGTTTGTGTGGGGCAAGGAAGCCGCCACGTACTACCAGGAGATGGCAATCGCCTCGGCCATCAAGGAAGGCGGCGACGAGGTTCGGCTCGCCTTGGAAAACCTTAAAGCCGATTGCTGGTCCCATCCGGCCGTCCAGTCCGTGTTCACGGCCATGGACAAGATCGTGAAGGCAGGCTTCTTTAAGCCCGGCGGGTCCGGCACCCAGTTCACGGCAGCTCAGGCGCAGTGGAGCAACGCACAGGAGGCAGTGTTCTACCCGTCCGGTTCCTGGATTGAGAACGAGATGAAGGACCAGACCAAGGCTGACTTCAAGATGACGGGGGCGCCCGTTCCCGCAGTGAGTTCCAGCCCCAAAATGCCCTACGAGTCCTTGCACAGCGCGGCCGGTGAACCGTACATCGTCCCGTCGCAGGGCAAGAACGTGGCCGGCGGCAAGGAACTGCTCCGCGTCATGCTCTCCAAGGAAGCCGCCACCAACTTCGCGAAGACCAAGCTCGCCCCCACGATCGTCAAGGACACTGTCCCCGAGGACGGCTTTGGTTCAACGGCCCTGGTGTCCCAGACCAAACTCCTGAGCGATGCCGGCGAGAACATCTACACCTGGAACTTCATCGACCTCTACGGAACCAACAAGGACCAGCTGGTTGTGTGGAACACCTTCCTCGACGGCAAGTCGGACGTTGCCACGCTGACGTCGTCCCTGCAGAGCATCACGGACAAAGTCCGCAACGACAGCTCGGTCAAGAAGATTGAAGTGAAGTGACCGTAGTGGAACCACAGCAGAGCCGGAGCGGCGACGGTTTGGCCGCCGTCGTTCCGGCCATGGCTCCTCCGCCGCCGGCGTCCGCCAAGCGGCGGCGCAAGCCCCTGACGTGGGACAAGGCCAGCTTCTTCCTCGTCTTCCTGGGCCTGCCGCTCGCTATCTATATCCTGTTCGTGATCTGGCCGTTCATCCAGGCCTTTGGCTACTCCCTGACGGACTGGTCCGGCTTCTCGCCGAACCAAAACTTCATCGGGCTGGACAATTACGCCAAAATTTTCACGGACGATATCTTCATGAAGGCCATGGGGAACAACATCCTCCTGGTCATCTTCCTGCCCATCATCACCATTGTCCTGAGCCTCGTCCTGGCGACGATGGTCACGGTGGGCGGCAGCAGCAAGGGCCAGATCAAGGGCTTGCGGAACTCCAGTTTCTACCGCGTGGTTTCTTTCTTCCCTTACACGATTCCTGCCATCGCCATCGGCATCATGTGGGGACAGATCTACGATCCTTCCGGCGGCTTGCTGAACGGGATCCTCACCGGGCTGGGCATGGAGCAGTTCAAGGACTTCGCCTGGCTGGGGAACAAGGACACAGCCATGATCGCCACCATGTTCGTGATCGTGTGGGGCTTCGTGGGGTTCTACATGGTGCTGTTCGTGGCCGGCATCAAGGGCATTCCCGCCGAACTGTTCGAAGCTGCCCGCATCGACGGCGCCGGGAGGTTCCGGACGGCGGTGTCCGTGACCATCCCGCTGATCCGCGACAACATCCAGACTGCCTACATCTACATGGGCATCCTGGCGCTGGACGCTTTCGTGTATATGGCGGCCCTCAACTCGGGCGGCGGGCCGGACAACTCGACGCTTGTCATGTCCCAACAGCTGTTCTTCACGGCGTTCAGCAAGGGCCAGTTCGGGCTCGCCAGCGCCATGGGCGTGGTCCTGGCAATCACCACCCTGATCTTCTCCGGGCTGGTGTTCGCTGTTAACAAGCTGACCGGCGGCGACAAGGATGTGAGCAACTGATGTCCACCAAGACAGTTATGCCGGAAAGGAAGTCCCTGCACTTCCAGCCGCGGACACCCGCAACTACTCCCGGCGACAAAGTGGTGGGGGCCATTTCCCACACCGCCCTGACCATATGGTCGCTCATCGTCATCCTGCCGCTCCTGTGGACGGTGATGTCATCGTTCAAGACCTCCAGCGAGATCTTCGCTTCTCCGTTCGCCCTGCCGTCCGAGTGGCGTTTCGACAACTACGTCAAAGCCTGGAGCGATGCCGGGATTGGAAGCTACTTCCTGAACTCGGTGATCGTGGTGGGCGGCGCGTTGGTGATCGTCATGGTGCTTGGAGCCATGTGTGCCTACGTCCTGGCAAGGTATGTCTTCTTCGGCAGCAGGGCCATCTACTACCTGATGCTCGCCGGGCTGACGTTTCCGATCTTCCTGGCCATGGTCCCGTTGTTCTTCGTCATGCGGAACATCGGGCTGCTCAATACACTGCCCGGGTTGATCCTCGTGTACGTCGGCTTTGCCCTGCCGTTCACGGTGTTCTTCCTGTTCTCCTTTTTCAAGTCCCTACCCCACGAGATCACGGAGGCCGCGGCCCTGGACGGGGCGGGCGAGTGGCGGACCTTCTTCCAGGTCATGCTTCCCATGGCCAAGCCGGGCCTTGCCTCCGTTGCGATCTTCAACTTCCTTGGCCTGTGGAACCAGTTCCTCATCCCGGTCTCCATCAATGCGGCCGGACCGCGCGTGCTGTCCCAAGGCCTCGCGGCTTTCGCCGGGCAGATGGGGTATGCGGTGGACTTCGGCGCCTTGTTCGCGGCGGTCACTGTCACCGTGGTGCCGGTGCTGATCGTGTATGTCATCTTCCAACGCCAGCTCCAGGGTTCGGTGTCGCAGGGAACCATGAAATAGCCCCGGCCAGGCGGGACGTACGACGGCGGTGCGCGCCTTTCGGTGCGGGCCGCCGTCGGGCTTTAACTCTGAAAGGATGGAACGGCAACCGGTGCCGGGGCAGTACAGTCCCGGCAAGTGATCGAAAGGCCGAATTACATGATTTTCATTGTGGTCAAATTCAAGGTGAAACCCGACTGGTCGGAGCGTTGGCTGGACCTGGTGGCCGACTTTACCCAGGCCACGCGCGAAGAACCGGGCAATCTGTGGTTCGACTGGTCCCGCAGCGTGGAAGACCCGAACGAGTTCGTCCTGGTGGAAGCGTTCCAGGACGACGCCGCCGAGGCCCACGTGAACAGCGCGCACTTCAAGAAGGCGATGGCTGACATGCCCCAGGCCCTCGCCGAAACCCCGCACATCATCAGCCGCCAGCTCGAAGGCAGCGGCTGGGACCGCATGGGCGAGCTGACCATCGACTAGCTAGTCCTCGCTGTGGATTTCCCGCTGCCTGGCGCTGAGCAGCTCAAGCTCGGGCCGGGCAGCGACGAACCGTTCCACGGCGTCGAGTACTTCCCTGAGGTGCCCGTGGTCCGGAGCCACCAGTGCCGCGCCAATCAATGCCCGGCGGTGCTGGTCCTGAAGCCCGGTCTCCGAGGCCGATACGTCAAAGCGCCGCTTCAGCTCAGCCACCACCGGGCGCACAAGCGAGCGCTTCTCCTTGAGGCTGTGAACATCGCCCAGCAGCACATCGAATTCGACCCACCCAATCCACATACGCCCATTAAACAGGCGCAGGCGGCGATCTTGATCGAATCTTGAGGGAATGCCGCGAGGAGGTTGAGCGAGCCGGATCACACTGGAGTCACGATCATCCACGGGGGGAGACGAGCAGCATGGGCACATTGCGCGGCAGCACGGAAGAAACCTGCTTTGACAAGCATCCAGCCATGGTGGAGATTTGCGGGGGACCCAATGGCAGGAGCGAACCGTGATACTCGATGCGTTTTCCGCCAGGATGTCCCTTGGAGTCGTTACCCTCACGCTTTTCCTGCTGTTCTCAGCCTCCTACGGCAAGACCAGGTCCCCCTACACGGGGTGGTGGGCGCTGGCCCTCTTCGAATTCATGCTCGGCAATGCCGGCTTCCTGCTGAACGGAACTCCGCACCAGGTGTGGGCCAACCCCCTCGGCAACGTGCTGGTGGTAGCCGGTGCGTTCAGCATCTGGGCAGGCGCCAGGACCTTGCGCGACCTCAGGGCAGCCCCCTGGCTGCTGGCTTTGGGGCCCCTGGTCACGGGGGTCGCTTCCACCCTGGAGGACCCGGCAAACAACATCTGGTCGGGTGGCGCAGTGTATCTGGCCATGATCACGGTTGGTGTTGGTCTGGCAGCCAGGGATCTCTGGCACTTCAAGCCCACCCATCCACAAATATCCAAGGCGATGTCGATCGTTGCCTGGTTCGCCACCCTGTACTTCTTTGCGCGGTTTATCTTCTACGTGACTCATGGTCCTGACAGCACCCTGTTCAAAGGCTATTTCGGTGCAGGACCGCTGGGCCTGGTGACCACTGTCCTGCTGGTCGCCGCCTCGTTCACCATGACGACGCTCAGCAACGATCAACTGATCAGGGGGCTCCGCGAACGGGCCAGCCGCGACCACCTCACCGGGCTCCTCAACCGGGGAACCTTCATGGACCTGGCAGGGGCGGAGCTCAAGCGCCTGCGCGCCAGTGGTTCGGGTGCCGCCGTCGTCCTTGCCGACTTGGACCACTTCAAAGCCGTCAATGACGAACACGGCCACCGCGCGGGAGATGCAGCACTGAAGGCCTTCGCGGAGGCCTGCCGGGAAAGCGTCAGGTCCACGGACCTGGTGGGGCGCTACGGCGGGGAAGAGTTTGTCCTCTTCCTGCCTGGTGCCACGCAGAAAAGGGCAGAAGACATTGCCCTCGAAATAAGCAAACGGATGGCCACCATGGAAGTGCCCGGAGGCGGCGCTTTCCCCACGGTCAGCTACGGAGTCACATCCAGCACTCCAGCTACCGCAGACCTCACCTTCATGATCGAAGTTGCGGACGCAGCCCTTTACAGCGCCAAAGCGCAGGGCAGGAACCGGATTGTCGGAGCCAACCGCCTTGAGGCGGCAACTATCGCGGATGAGGCACGATCATGACCATCAACCAGCTGACCACCAAGATCCAGATCCAGCACAACCAGGAACTGGCCGCGTTCCGTCAGGACATCACCAGCCCGCCCTACCAGGCCGGCACGTCCACCACCCTCAACACGGCCAGGCGCTCGGTGCGGATGAATCCCGTCCACTCCGTAGAGGATGCCAGCGCCAACCTGACCATCGTCGCAGATGTTCAGGGACTCGCCTGGCTCACGGCGGACAAGGGGCTGCAAGGAAGCTGCATCACTCTCTCGATCGCAGGCCACCGGCGCACCACGGGAACCCGGGTCCCGCTGCCCCTGGGGGAATGCGACGCATGGGTCGAAGCCATCCTCGGACGCTCCTGGCTGCCTCAGGTCTACCGCGCCGGGACACCCGCGCAGCCCGACGGGAAGCTGGACATCGCTTCCTACCGTTTGTTCCTTGACGAACGGAACAACCCGGTCGCCAAGCCGAAGTCCGTGGTTGACGACACTTTGCGGTACCTGGACCTCTCTTGAAACAACCCCGCACGGCCGCGAGCCACCACCCTGAAACCGACCCTATAACGGGCCTCGGCAACCGGCTGGTGCTCGAGGACGCCTTGCGGGATGCCCAAGCGGCCGCGTCAAACGGAACATCGCCGGCTGCCCTGCTGCTGCTGAACCTGGACGGGTTCAAAGCCGTCAAAAGCTCGGTTGGCCACGCCGCCGCGGACCTTATCCTGCAGACCGTCGCCTCGCGTATCAGGGCGGCAGTGCAGGAGAACGACGTCGTCACCCGCCTGGGCGGCGACGAGTTCGGAATCCTTTTGCCGGCAACACCGCTGGCCCGGGCAGTGTCCGCGGGGAACCGCATCCTGGCTGCGGTCGAACCCGAGATCAATCTCGGCAGCGCGAACGTGCGCTGCACAGCGAGCATGGGGTTGAGGACCGCCGATCCCAGCCGCACTCCTGCCGAGCTGCTGATGGAAGCAGACCTTGCCCTGGGGGAGTCCAAAGCCGAGGGCCGGAACAAGGTCAGGACGTTCGATCCTGCCACCCTGCTGGCGCGCCAACTCGAGCGGCAGATCGTCAGCGAACTGGGTCATGCCATCGGGTCGGACCAGCTTGTGCTCTTCTACCAGCCGATTGTGGAGCTGGCTACCGGCCGGCTCCAAGGCAGCGAGGCCTTGGTGCGGTGGAACCATCCCGAACGTGGACTCATCATGCCGGACAAGTTCATTCCCGTTGCCGAGGCCACGGGTTTGATTCCGGAACTGGGCCGTTGGGTGCTGCGCAATTCCGTGGCCCAGCTTGCCGCGTGGCGGCGCGACCCGGCCACCGCACACCACGATTTCTCCATGCGGATCAACGTATCGGCACCGGATCTGCAGAGCCTGGAGTTCGTCGATGATGTCCGGGAAGCCCTGTCCACGGCAGGCCTTCCGCCGGAGTCGCTGGTGCTGGAGCTGACAGAAAGCGCCATCATCCAGAACAACGAACTGGACCGCTACACGCTGATGAGCCTCCACCGGCTGGGTGTGGGCCTTGAGATAGATGACTTCGGCACCGGATACTCATCCATCGGCTACCTACGCAAGCTGCCGGTGGACCACGTCAAAGTGGACCGGGAGTTCGTCCGCGACCTGGGTAAGGACGACACCCAGTTGCAGTTCCTCGCCGCCATTCAGAACGTGATCCGCTCCTGCGGACTGGACGGCATCTGGGAGGGAATAGAGACCGTCGAACAGGCCGAAGCGCTGCGGAGCATCGGTTGCACCAGCGGGCAGGGCTATTACTTTGGCCGCCCGGTTTCCGGGACCGAGTTCACAGCACAGCTGAAGCGGCAGGAAACCTGGCCGTCTTAAACACAAAACGCGGGACCACATGAGTGGTCCCGCGTCTTTTGCGTGCTAGCCGAAGTACTTCGGCAGAGTGCCTTCGTGGGCTTCGCGGAGGGCCTCCAAGGAGAGCTCGTCCACGCCGTTGATCTCCAGCTTTCCACCGGCTGCGTCCACGACGCCGATCCGGAGGTGCGCGAAACCGCGGGCCGTGCACATGTCCTTGAATCGGACTTCCTCGGAGCGCGGAACGGACACGATCGCACGTGCCTGGGACTCGGAGAACAGCGCGGTGAAGAGGTCCACACCGTCGCGTTCCATGAGTTCTTCCAGCGCGATGCGGGCACCGACGCCGTAACGCAGCGAGGACTCCACGAGTGCGGCTGCGAGGCCACCTTCGGAGAGGTCGTGTGCGGCATCAACCATGCCGTCGCGGGACGCGTTGATGAGGATCTCACCAAGCTGGCGCTCAGCTGCAAGGTCGACCTTCGGGGGCTGGCCACCGAGGTGTCCGCGCAGGTTGGACCATTCGGAACCATCCAGCTCAGCCGCGGTGGTGCCCAGCAGGTAGATGGCCTGCCCGTCCTCGCGCCAGCCCGACGGCGTACGGCGGGCGACGTCGTCGAGCTTGCCCAGGACTGCCACCACGGGGGAGGGATGGATCGGTGTGGTGCCGGTCTGGTTGTACAGGGAGACGTTGCCGCCGGTCACCGGGACGCCCAACTCCATGCAGGCATCGGAGAGGCCGCGAATGGCTTCGGCGAGCTGCCACATGACGTCCGGGTCCTCCGGGGAGCCGAAGTTAAGGCAGTCGCTCACGGCCATCGGAACGGCACCGGAAGTGGCGACGTTGCGGTAGGCCTCGGCCAGTGCCAACTGTGCGCCCTTGTAGGGGTCCAGGTAGGTGTAGCGGCCGTTGGCGTCGGTGGCCAAGGCCACGCCCAGGCCGGTTTCCTCGTCAACGCGGACCACGCCGGCGTCATCCGGGAACGCCATGGCAGTGTTGCCGCCAACATAGCGGTCGTACTGCTTGGTGATCCAGGACTTGCTGCACATGTTCGGGGAGGAAACCAGCTCGGTGACCGCCGCTGCCAGTTCCGAGGGAGCGGACGGACGGTTGGCGTCTTCAACGGAACCCGTGAAGGCGTTGGCCTGGACCGAGTCCTGCCACTCCGGGCGGGCGAACGGGCGGTCGTATACCGGGCCGTCGTGCGCAACGGTGCGGGGGTCGACGTCGACGATTACTTCGCCTTCCCAGGTGATGATGAGGCGGCCGGTATCGGTCACTTCACCCAACCAGGAGTACTCCACGGCCCACTTGTCCATCACGGCCTCGAACGCTTCCACGTTCTCCGGCGTGACGATTGCCATCATGCGTTCCTGGGACTCGGACATGAGGATCTCGCCCGGGGTCAGCGTGGGGTCGCGCAGCAGGACGGAGGTCAGCTCAACCTGCATGCCGCCGTCGCCGTTGGAAGCGAGCTCTGACGTCGCACAGGAGATGCCCGCGGCGCCGAGGTCCTGGATGCCCTCCACCAGGGAACCCTTGAAGAGTTCGAGGCAGCACTCGATGAGCACCTTCTCCGCGAAGGGGTCGCCAACCTGGACTGCGGGGCGCTTGGACGGCTTGGAGTCGTCGAAGGACTCGGAGGCAAGCACCGAGGCACCACCGATTCCGTCGCCACCGGTGCGGGCGCCGAAGAGGACAACCTTGTTGCCCTTGCCGGAGGCGTTGGCCAGGCGGATGTCCTCGTGGCGCATGACGCCCACAGCCAGCGCGTTTACCAGCGGGTTGCCCTGGTAAACGGAGTCGAAGACCATTTCGCCGCCGATGTTCGGCAGGCCGAGGCAGTTGCCGTAGCCACCGATGCCGGCAACGGCACCGTGCATGACGCGTGCGGTATCGGGGTGGTCGATCGCGCCGAAGCGGAGCGGATCCATGACGGCTACGGGGCGGGCACCCATGGAGATGATGTCGCGGACAATGCCGCCGATGCCGGTAGCTGCGCCCTGGTAGGGCTCAACGAACGACGGCGAGTTATGGGACTCGATCTTGAAGGTCACGGCCCAGCCGTCGCCGAGGTTGGTCACGCCGGCGTTCTCGCCGATGCCCACCAGCATGTCCTTCTTCATTTCCTCCGTGACCTTCTCGCCGAACTGGCGGAGGTGGTTCTTGGAAGACTTGTAGGAGCAGTGCTCGCTCCACATGACGGAGTACATGGCGAGCTCGGCACCGGTGGGGCGGCGGCCGAGGACCTTGACGATCTCGTCGAATTCGTTCTGCTTCAGGCCCAGTTCGGCCCACGGGAGTTCCGTGTCCGGGGTCTTGGCGGCGTTTTCAACGGTATCGATGTTGAACTTCTTGGTGGTTTCCGTGGTCACTTGTCGCCTCCCACAATCTTGGTCAGTACGGAGGTGAAGAAACCGAGTCCGTCGGTGTCGGACGCTGCTCCATCGAGTGCTTCGGGACCAAAGCCTGCCTCAACGGCGTGCTCGGGGTGGGGCATGAGGCCCACCACGTTGCCGGCAGCGTTGGAGATCCCGGCGATGTCACGGCGGGAGCCGTTCGGGTTGAAGCCCACGTAGCGGAAGACGACGCGGCCCTCGGCTTCAAGGGCGTCGAGGGTCTTCTCGTCGGCGATGTACTGGCCGTCCTGGTTCTTCAGCGGCACAGTAATTTCCTGGCCCTGCCGGTAGTCCACGGTCCAGGCGGTGTTGGCATTTTCGACGCGCAGCACCTGGTCGCGGCAGATGAACTTCAGGTGGTCGTTCTTGATCATGGAGCCGGGCAGCAGGTGCGATTCGGTCAGGATCTGGAAACCATTGCAGATACCGAGGACCGGCAGCTTTGCGTCGGAGTTTGCTGCATCGATGATCTTGGACATCAGCGGCGCGAAACGCGAAATGGCACCGGCGCGCAGGTAGTCGCCGTAGGAGAAACCGCCGGGAATGATGACGGCGTCAACGTCACCGAGGCTTTCGTCTGCGTGCCAAAGCGACACCGCCGTGCCGCCTGCAAGCCGAACTGCACGGGCGGCGTCGCGGTCGTCCAAGGTACCCGGGAAGGTGACGACGCCGATCTTGGCGCCTGCCAAGCGGGGCTCCGCGGCGACAGCCACGGCCTCGCCAATCAGGGGGATTGAAGTCATGTCAGGCCTCGACGACCTCTACGTTGACTACGTCTTCGATGACAGGGTTGGAGAGCAGAGTCTCGGCAGCTTCACGGGCCTGGGCCAGGATAGCGTCGGTCACCTCGCCGTCAACCGTCAGTTCGAAGCGCTTGCCTTGGCGGACTGCGCTGAAGCTGTTGAAGCCAAGGCGGGGCAGTGCACCCACAATGGCTTTCCCCTGGGGGTCCAGAATCTCGGGCTTGGGCATGACGTCAACGACGATCCGGGGCATCCGGTAACTCCTGTGCGTGAGTTGGGTGAACCTTTAAATAAGGCTGCCGCGGAGGGTGCCGTCTCACGCCGGTCAGCCGCGTTCGAACTGTGTCCTGAAAACGGTGTCCTGAAACGGTGTGGGGGCGCTCCGCGAGCTTGCACATCTATCCTACCGGGAGTCGCGCGCATACCCTATTCAGCGCAATTGCGCGAGGAGCCCGGGCCGTTTCAGTGGAAATTCCCTGCGTAGAAGGGCCCGACGGCGGTGTGGCGGCCGGTGCCGGGCGTCACTAGGATGGCGGCATGGCTGAGAAACCGAAGTCGATGGTGTTGGGCATTGTGGGTGCCGCGGTCTTTGCCGGGCTGGGGCGCATGGTCCTCCAAAAAATCAAGGCAGACAAGGCTGCACGAAGCCAGCGGGTCACCACTGCACTGGACAAGGAGACGCGGGAACGGATCAGCCGGGCGATCAGGACGCCAGGCAAATAATGTCCGTCGGGCAGCACCGGCGGCTTACGGGTAGCGCACCGCAGTAATAGCGAACGTACAAATGCGCTAATGCAACGGGTTAAACTCTTGGATTCCGGCGTAGTTTAGGTCCTACACGCCGGTCCCTTGCCGGGGCCACCAAGACCCGACCAGGAGGAACAATGACGGACCACATTGCAGAAGTATCCGCCTGTAGCGTTGGCAGTTGCGGATTCAATCATGACGGATGCACGGCATTCGGCATCACCATCGGTGGCACCCAGGACCACGCTTCCTGCGCCACGTTCATTGACACGAACGCCATGGGTGGACTTCCAAAGGTCCTCGCCCACGTCGGCGCCTGCCAACGTTCCGAATGCGTGCATAACAACAACCTCATGTGTGAAGCACACGACGTGAAGGTGGGACCCGGCGCAGATTCCGCGGACTGCCTGACGTACGAGCACACGTGATCCTTCGTCAAAAGAGCGGGCGCGCCCTTGCCGGGCGCGCCCGCTCTTTTTGCGTCAAACGCAGGGTTGAATCAGCGAACCAGGTTCTTCAGCTCACGGCGCTCGCGGAGCGCTGCGATGTTCGACAATACGAGGGCTGACCCGCCCTTGGGCCGGTTCCCGGCGACGTGCGGAGTGATGATCAAGTTGGGTGCGGACCATAGTTCCGACCCGGCCGGCAGGGGCTCTGTCTTGGTGACGTCCACTGCCGCTGCGCGGAGGCGGCCATCGCGAAGGGCGGCCAGCAGGGCGTCTTCGTCCACGGTGGCGCCGCGTCCTACATTCACGAACACAGCCGTATCCGGCAGGGCATCCAGAATCTCTTCGTTCAGCGAATTTTCCGTCTCGGGGGTGGCCGGGAGGATGGAAATGAGCACGTCCGTTGTGGCCAGGACCTTGGGGAGATCCCCGGTTGCGACCACGGGAAAGCCGTAGCGCTCGCCCGCAGAGTTCGCGACGCCGGTGACCTCCGCACCCAGCGCGGCCAGCAGGGGAGCGAGGCGTCCTGCGATCGAGCCGAACCCCCAAATGGTGACTTTGGCGCCGTCGAGCGTGTAGAGCTGTTCTGTGTCCGGGGCGGACTGGGCCGCGTTGTACTCCCGGTCCCAGAGTGCCGACTTCTGCCCTTCGAACAGCACGTCCAAGCGGCGCACGGCTGCCAGCACCAATGCCAGTGCGTGTTCCGCCACCGGACCGTCGTGGAGCGAGCGGCCTGAGGTGACCTGCACATTGTCCGGGAACCCGGCTGCGAGCACCGAATCGGGGCCGGCTGCCAACGTCTGGACGAGCCGCAGGTTTGTGAGCCGCCGGGCAGCGTCCTCCAGGTTGCCGCTGGTGTTCTGCCACGTCACCAGGACCTCGGCGTCGATGTGTTCGTCCGGAATCGGTTGGTCCACTTGGTAGGACGCGACCTCTTCGCCCGAAGTTCCGAGGTCCAGCTCGATGGTATTGGGGACGAGGATCTTCAAGGCGGAACTCCGTTACTGCTCGCGGGTCATGGTCTTTGCTCTGGTGGAGGGCTTGTGCTCGACGTTATCTGCTTTGGCGGACAAAAACTTGATTCAGCGTCATCGCTAGCAATGTGACGGCCAGCACTTTATGGTTGTAGGACGTTCGACGTGGCACGTAATACGAGGTATCTAGTCTGCGCGAATGATCCACCAGCACCTCCGCAGTGAGCGGAAAGAGGAAGGAACACGGATTTGAGATCCAACAGCACCTCCGCACCATCGCTAGTCCGAAGAGCCGCAACCGGCGTACTGACCTGCGCGGTCAGCATCGGCTTGCTGGCCGGCTTGGGACTGCCCGCCCAGGCGGCCCCCACTCCGCCCAATTCGCCCACGCTTCCACCTGGCAGCTTCTCTGAAACCAATCTGGCGGCCGACCGCACGGCGGCGAATTTCTTCTACCGGATTCCCGCGCTTACCTACCTTGGCAACGACGTGGTCCTTGCAGCGTGGGACGGTCGCCCGGGTTCGGCGGCGGACGCCCCGAACCCGAACTCGATCGTCCAGCGCCGAAGCACGGACGGTGGCAAGACCTGGGGGCCGGTCCAAGTGATCGCCGCAGGCCACGTCGCCGATGCCAGCGGCCCTCGATACGGCTACAGCGATCCCTCGTACATCTACGACGCGGAAGCCAACAAGGTCTTCGCTTTCTTCGTGTACTCGAAGGACCAAGGCTTTGGCGGCAGTCAGTTCGGCAACGACGACGCGGACCGGAACGTCATTTCCTCCGCTGTCATCGAGTCCTCCGACGCCGGCGTGACATGGAGCCAGCCCCGCCTCATCACCTCCGTCACCAAGCCGGGTACCAGCAAGACCAACCCGGCAGCCGGCGACGTCCGCTCCAACTTTGCCTCCTCCGGTGAGGGCATCCAGCTCAAATACGGCCCGCACAAGGGCCGTCTCATCCAGCAGTACGCCGGCGACGTGCGGCAAGCTGACGGAAGCAACAAGATCCAGGCCTACAGCGTCTATTCAGACGATCACGGCGTCACGTGGCACAAGGGTGCCAACGTGGGCGACCGGATGGACGAGAACAAGACTGTGGAACTGTCCGACGGTCGGGTCCTGCTCAACTCCCGGGACAACGCCAACCAGGGCTACCGCAAGGTGGCCGTCTCCACGGACGGCGGAGCCACGTACGGCCCCGTCAGCCAGGACACGGAATTGCCGGACCCTGCCAACAACGGTGCAATCGCCCGCATGTTCCCCAACGCGGCGCAGGGCTCCGCAGACGCGAAGAAACTGATCTTCACCAACGCAAACTCCAAGACCGGCCGCGAAAACGTCTCGGCCCGGGTCTCCTGTGACGACGGCGCAACCTGGCCGGGCGTGCGCACCATCCGTCCCGGCTTCTCGGCCTACTCGACAGTGACACGGCTGGCGGACGGAAAATTCGGTGTCCTCTACGAGGGCAACTACACGGACAACATGCCCTTCGCCACCTTCGACGACGCGTGGTTGAACTACGTCTGCGCTCCCTTGGCAGTACCGGCAGTCAACATCGCCCCGAGCGCAACGCAGGAGGTTCCGGTGACCGTCACTAACCAGGAAGCAACCACGCTTTCCGGCGCGACCGCAACTGTCTATACGCCGTCGGGGTGGTCTGCCACCACGGTGCCCGTGCCCGACGTCGCCCCCGGTGCGTCCGTCACCGTGACCGTTGCACTGACCGCACCGGCGGACGCCAGTGGCCCGCGCAGCCTCAACGCGGCATTCACGACGGCGGATGGCCGGGTTTCGCAGTTCACCTTCACCGCCACCACGCCCGTGGCTCCGCAAGTGGGCCTTACCATCACGGGCTCGGCTCCGGCACGTGACGTAGCGGCCAACCCGTACCAGGCCGGTGACGTGCTGGGGTACACGCTCAACGTCAAGAGCACCGCGAATGTGGCGGCCAACTCCGTGCCGTTGACCGGAACGTTCGACTCCGGCTTCCTGCCTCCCGCGGCCCCCAACTGCCGCTATAACAACCTTGCAGCCGGAGCCAGCTACAACTGCACCACGGCCAAGCACACCATCACGGCCGCCGATATGGAGAGGGGCTACTTTGTTCCGGAGGCCACCTTCAGCATCACTTCCACAACGACGCCGTCACTCACCAAGACGGTGCAGTTCACCGGCGCTGCGGTCGCCCTGCGGGATGGCCTGATTTCGGCGGACATCAGCGGTGCGCGCACCGACGTCGGACGCGACCTCGCAACCCGGCCGTACGCGGCAGGCGAGCTGGTTCCCTACGCCTTTACGGTCAAGAACACCAGCCCGTTCGTGGAGCAGGTGGTTCCTACAGCCGGCAACTTCAGTCCGTTCCTTCCTGCCGGGGCCGGAAACTGCCGCTACCTGTCCCTCCCGGCAGGCCAGAGCTATGAGTGCGCGACGCCCCGTCACGCGGTGACGGCTGAAGAAGTGGAGCAGGGCTTCTTTGTTCCCGACACCACCTGGGAGGTCGGCGCAGCGGGCCAGAGCACCAGGACGTATCGGATCAATGGGGGAGAAGTGGACCTGTTGGTCCGCGATGCTGCCTTGTCCGCCACAGTGGTGGCCGAATGGAAGGATGCTGACGGAGACCGCTTCGCCAGCGCCGGAGACCCTGTAACTTTCACCTACACCGTGGGCAACGCGGGCAATGTAGCGTTGACGGGCCTTGAAGCGCCCGACGCCGGGATATCGCTGCCCTTCCTTGCCCCCGGAGACACTGCCACGGCAACACGCGAGCACGTCCTGACCGCTGCTGACGTTGCAGCAGGATCGTTGGCTGCCACGGCTTTTGAAGCCACGGCCCGCAACGGGTCCAAGGAAGTAGCCGCAACTGCGGAAGGTCAACCCCTGGAACTCAAGGTGCAGCCGGTGCAGCCAAGCAACGAACCCGAACTGACAGTTCAGGACCTTGAGGACAAGACGCCGCCGTTCGATCTCGGCACGGCCTTCAAGTACCGGACCGGACAGAAGGTGTCCCTCGCCGGGCTTGAGTACGGTCAGTGGTATTACGTGTACCTCAACAAGACCGGCTACCGCCTCGGCTGGATGTTCCCCACCACTGGGGACACCGTGGAGTTCATCCTCCCGCCCGAGGTCAGGAATGGCCGGGATGACGTGGTGGTGCTGGACAAGGACGGCCGCCAGGTTTCCTTCGACCGGCTCCAAGTAACGCCGAAGGGGGAGAAGATCTAGCTTCCTGATGCTGGGGAGGACGGGCCCGATTGTGACAAGACAAAAACACAAAAATGTGCCTTATGTCATATGTCGCTCTCACTCTGTACTCTGTGACTCGGTTGGTAGTGCGCCTTTGACAGGAACTGTCAATGCCGCAACCGGCCCCCGTTTGAAAGGTCCAGGCGATGGCGCCCGGTCCTCCCCAGTGAAAGGTGCACTCACTCGTGAAATCCCAACGAAAGAGCTTCGTCAGAAGCGAGGGCCTTCGGAAGGCGGCGGCCTTGGCTGTCGGTCTGCCGTTGGTGTTCTCTTCCGTGGCGTTGCCGGCCCAGGCGGCTCCATCGGCGGAAAACGTTCCGGCTGTGGCCAAGAAGAACCTTGACCCTGCTGCCTATAAGGACGGCCGTTACATGGTGGTCCTCGCGGAGAAGCCCGCTGCGACCTACGACGGCGGCACGCCCGGCTTGGCGCCTACCAAACCGGAAGAGGGCAAGAAGCTAAAGGCCGACAGTGCCGAGGTGAAGCAGTACCAGTCGCACCTGCAGCGCAAGCAACAGGAAATCGCGAAGCAGGAAAACGTCAAGATCCAGCGCGACTTCACCACCGCTGTCAATGGCTTCAGCGCCAACCTCACGGCAGACCAGGCCATCAACCTGGCCAAGGATCCCGACGTCCTGCTGGTGGCTCCGGACACGCAACAGGCCCCTGACTACTCCACCACCGATTTCCTGAAGCTCAGCGGGCCCAATGGCACCTGGGCAACCCAGTACGGCGGGGTGGACAACGCAGGAAAGGGCACCGTGGTTGGCGTCATCGACACCGGCTACACCCCTTCCAACCCGTTCTTCGCCGGCGAACCTGTAGGACCCCTCGTTGGCAACCCCCAAATAGGCGTTCCCTACCGCACAGACGACGGCAAGATTGCGATGCTCAAGGCCGACGGAGACACCTTTGTTGGTGAGTGCCAGCCCGGTACCGGCACAGGCGCCGACTACGACGGCAGCGCCTGCAATTCCAAGGTCCTCAGCACCCACTACTTCGCGGACGCTTTCCTGGACACCGTTCCTCCGGAGAACCGCGCCCCTGAGGAACTCATTTCCCCCGTGGACGTGGACAGCCACGGCACTCACACCGCAAGCACCGCAGCCGGCAACGCCAACGTTGAGGCAACGGTTGACGGGCGCAGCTTCGGCGTCACCAGCGGCATAGCACCGGCCGCGAAACTCTCCATCTACAAGGTTTGCTGGGAAGACACCGACCCCTCCACAGGCGGCTGCTACGGATCGGCTTCCGTTGATGCGATCGAGCAGGCAATCCTGGACGGCGTGGACGTACTGAACTACTCCATTTCCGGCTCTGCCACGTCCACCACGGATCCTGTTTCCCTGGCGTTCCTTTCCGCCGCTTCGGCAGGCATCTTTGTGGCCACGTCCGCCGGCAACTCCGGCCCGACGCCCAGCACCGTCAACCACGGAGCACCCTGGCTGACCACGGTAGCCGCAACCTCGTTCTCGCAGGAACTGCAGGGAACCGTGGAATTCTCCGATGGCAGCAAGTTCCGCGGAGCGAGCATCATGAACAAGGAGGTGACCGGTGCCGGCGTCGTGCTTTCCACCGATGCCGCCAGCGGCAACGGTGACGCTGCCCTCTGCGCTCCGAATTCGCTGGACCCGGCCAAGGTGGCGGAGAAGGTAGTTGTCTGCGACCGCGGCGTAGTTGACCGTACCGCCAAGAGCGCCGAAGTACTGCGTGCCGGCGGCGTGGGCATGATCCTTGTGAACCTGACTGCCTCCTCGCTGGACACCGACAAACACGCGGTCCCCACCGTGCACGTCAACCCGCCGGCTACCGCCACCATCAAGGAGAAGGTCGCGGCCAACCCGGCCATCACCGTCTCCCTGCTGAACCGCGACACCACGCGTCTCCCGGCTGAAGCCCAGCCGCAAATTGCCGGGTTCTCCTCGCGCGGCCCGCTGCTGGCTACTGACTCCGACCTCCTGAAGCCGGATGTTTCCGCTCCCGGTGTCGCCATCCTCGCCGGCGTTTCCCCGATCGGAACCGGAGGGGACAACTTCGGCTTCCTGTCCGGTACGTCCATGGCCTCCCCGCACGTGGCAGGCTTCGGAGCCCTGGTCCTGTCCAAGAACCCCACATGGTCCCCGGCAGCGGTCAAGTCCGCCATGATGACCACCGCAGGCCAAGTGAAACTGGCCAACGGCACTCCGAACACGGACGTCTTCGCAACCGGAGCCGGACAGGTGGACCCTGCCAAGGTCCTTTCGCCGGGCCTGGTCTACGACAACACCACGGAGGACTACCTCAAGTTCGTCCAGGGAACGGGCATGGACCTGGGCATTCCGGGCCTTGGCACCACGCAGGCCCGTGACATGAACGTGCCCTCCTTCGCGCTGGGCAACCTCGCCGGCAAGATCGAGGTCACCCGTACCGTCACTGCCCTGACGCCGGGTCTGTACCGGGCAACGGTCAACGTTCCCGGAGTCGACGTCAAGGTCACCCCGTCCGTCCTCAACTTCAGCCGCGCCGGTGAGAAGCGGACGTTCAAGGTGAGGTTCGAGAACAAGAACGCAGAACTGGGCAAGTTCGCCATGGGTTCGCTGAGCTGGCAGGGTGCCAAGCAGACCGTCACCTCACCCATCGCGGTCCGCCCACAGTCGGTGATTGCTGACAAAGCGCTCGCCTTCACCGGTACCGGCCCCAACGGCTCGGGAACCATCAACATCACCTCCGGCACCAACCTTCCGGTGGGCGTCACGGTTGACGGCCTGTCCAGGGCTGACTCCTCTGCCGTGGAACTGGTCCCCGGCCCCTTCGCGGGCGAGACCAACGCATCCAACTTCGTGAAGAAGGTGACGGTGGGTGAAGGCCGTGCGCTGGCCAAGTTCTCGGTCATTTCCTCCGACGAGGCCGCGGACTTCGACATGCTGGTCCTGACACCCTCCGGGCAGCAGCTCCCGTCCGCCACGGCCTCGGCCAGCGAGTCTGTGACTGTCACGAACCCGGCGCCGGGTGACTACTACGTTTTCGCCAACCTGTACGCGAGCCCCAACAACCAGCCCACCAAGGCAACTGTTGATGCCGCCGTCCTCGGCGCGAACGAAGGCAACGCCACACTCACCCCCAACCCGATCAAGCTGGCCAACGGCAAGAAGGGCACCATCGCGCTGAACTGGAAGAACCTGGAACCGGGTTCCTACATCGGCCGGCTGACCTTCGACGGGACCAGCGAGCCCAGCTTCGTCACCGTAGTGGTGAGCCCGGGTGGGGCAGTAGTTGTTCCTGACAATGAGAATCCCAAGAAGGACAAGAAGCACCGCGGCAAGATCCGCAGCGACGAGCCGACACAGGAGAACAACGCAGGCTAGTCTGTGTTCTCCCTGTAACAACTGTGGCCGGTGGGTTTTCCCACCGGCCACAGTTGTCACGGACCGCCGATTGGTGGCTGGGCAGCGTCCTTCGTTGGCGGTCTAATAGTCCGCCGCCATCACTGGGCCGTGACGCGCTTGTGCTGCTCAGCGCCGGTGGCGTGCTCGCAGGACATCAGCAATTGCAGCGCTTCTGCCGCGGGCGTACCCGGGTCTGCGGCGTACATGAGGACGCGGTGACCGGATTGATCGGGCGGAGACAGGACTTCGAAGTTGAGTTCAATATCGCCAACCTCGGGGTGGTGCATGTACTTCACACCGGACATGCAGTTCTCCACGGGATGACGGGCCCACAGGTTGGCAAACTCCTGGCTGTTCATGACCAACTCCCCAATTAGCGACGCAAGTTCCGGGTCATCCGTGGCACGGCCGGCTACCAGCCGCAGCGAAGAAACAGCACGTGTGGCCTCCTCCTGCCAGCGTGTGTAGAGCTCACGTGTGTGGCGGTCCAGGAACAGCAGCCGCGTCATGTTGGGCCGCGTGGATGGAGAGTCAGGCGAGGCGAAATCCAAGTGGCCGGCCACCAGCCTGTGGCCGATGCGGTTCCACGCCAGGACCTCGCTGCGGCGTCCAAGGACGACGGCGGGCGTCGTGGCCAGCGACTGGATGAGCCGGAGTGTGCCTGGCCTGACCTTGTCCGGCTTGGTCAGGGTCCGTCGCTTGCTTGTTCCGGGCCGGGCGAGGTTGAAAAGGTGTGCCCGCTCATCGGTGTTCAAGTTCAAAGCCCGCGCGATGGCGTCGATCACGGCCTCGGACGCATTATTGCTGAGCCCCTGCTCCAGCCGGGTGTAGTAGGTGCTGCTGACACCGGCCAACATCGCCAGCTCTTCCCTGCGCAGGCCCGGTACGCGACGGATGCCGTAGTTCAGCAGGCCGACGTCCTCTGGCTGTAAGGCAGCTCTTCGGACGCGAAGAAACTCCCCAAGTTCACTTGGATTACTCATGCGCCCCATTCTGCCGGTGTCGTGGGACCTTGTCCTGTCACTGCCAGTGGTAGGCAGAAGGGGGTGTGGTTGATGCTGCGGGATTGGATGAACGTGGAGTTGTGAAGATGCCGTCCACGGGCGGCTGTACCTCCAAAAGAAGGACCTTTCCCATGACAACGCAACCCGATGTCAGCACGGAACCCGGTGTTCCACCCTTGACTGAAGAAGTCCGGACGCCCGTCCAGGCAGCAACCCAGGCTCCGGCGCGTATGAACGGCCGTCAAAGGCTGGCACTCATTGTCCTGCTGGCGGCGAGTTTTACCTTGGCCGTCGACTTTTCCATCCTCAACGTTGCCCTCCCGGCCATCGGCGCCGACGTTGGATTCAGCCTGGAGAACCTGCAGTGGATAGCTACGGCGTTCGCGCTTTGCGCTGCCGGGTTGACGCTCCTGTTTGGCCGCGTGGCAGACATTGCGGGGCGTCGCAGGATGTTCATCATCGGCATGGCTTTGCTGGGAGCTGCCTCGCTGGCCGGTGGCCTGGCTGCCGATCCCGCACTGCTGTTGATAGCCCGCGTGGGTCAAGGCATTGCGACGGCGATAGTCGTCCCTGCTGCGCTGTCGTTGCTCCTGGCCTCGTTCCCCGAAGGTCCGCTGCGGGACAAGGCATTGGGGCTCAACGGTTCCCTGATGGCCGCAGGCTTCACAACCGGCGCCATCCTTGGCGGGCTCCTGACCGACCTGCTCAGTTGGCGCTGGGCCTTCTTCATCAACGTCCCGGTCGCCGTCGCGGTTCTCATCATCGCCCCGATCGTCCTCGGTGAGAGCAAGCCAGCTGCCAAACTGAAGCTCGACGTCCCCGGGGCCATCACGGTAACCCTGGGCCTTCTTGCACTCGTCTTTGGCCTGACCAACGCCGCCGAACATTCCTGGACCGATCCGTTGACTTTGGGGTCGCTCGCCGCAGCCCTGGTTCTGTTCTTGGCTTTCGTGGCGGTGGAGCGCAAGGCGTCGTCCCCGTTGGTTCCCTTGGACATCTTGAAGCGCTCCGCAGTCGCCTGGGGAAACATCGCCGGCATTCTTGCCTTCGTCACCGAGACGTCCCTTGTATTCCTGCTGACCCTGTACTTGCAGCAAGTGCTCGGGTACACCCCGCTTGGCGCCGGTCTTGCCTTCGCGGTCCTCGGCCTCGGCACAGTGCTCGGTGGAGTTCTTGGCCCCAAGGTCATCGGAAAGATCGGCAACAAGAAGGCCATTGTTTACGGATTCATCGTCCAAGCCATCGCCACCGGCGCGCTTGTGCTGCTCAGCGAACACCCGGCTTCGATTGCTCTGCTTCTGATTGCCACGTTCATCGGTGGTGTGGCAAACCTCGTCGTCATTGTTGGTTACATGGTCACCGCCACATCTGGCTTGCCTGATGGAGAGCAAGGCTTGGCTACGGGGTTGGCAACAATGAGCCAGCAAATCGGCATCACCATGGGTATTCCGATCATGAGCGCCATCTTCACCGCACAGATCCTGTCTATCGGAAACAACGCCCCTCCGGCCGTCCTCAGCGGTGTCACTACGGCAATCTGGGTGAACGCAGGCCTGTGCCTGGCCACGGCCCTGGAAGTGGGATTGTTCCTCCGCCGTCCGGGCCTGCTTACGCCGGAAATTTCACACGTTGCCCGTTGAGCCCCCGAGGCCGCCGAACAAGGGCGCCAGGCTGCGCCACCGGGCGATTTCGCAGCCGTCGGTCCGGCTGAATTGGCTGTTGACTTGCCGTCCGCGGAACGTCCCCTCGACCACCGCGATTTGCGGTCCGCCGTACTGCTGCGTGCAGATCCGGTCCGGACGCGGTACCGGGAAGAAGGCTTCCTCGCCGAACTGCTCGACGGCGGCAAGTGCCGCATGCGCGTCCGGCAAGTTGGATTCCACGGAACCTTCGTCCGGGGAGAGGACGCCGTCAGCGGAACGGAGGCGGTACGTCCTCGGCTCCGCGCCGGGTGCCTCTGTCAGCGTTACGGTCAGGTCGACGTCGTATTCGGTCTTTTCGGAAGAAACCATGGTTACCTTTCGCTGGTGCGGCGGGTGCTTCAAGCGTTGACCGGCAGGGCTTCCAGTAACGGACCCACCGACTCAAGCACGCGGGCCCTCAACTTCTGCGACTCGGCTGCGAAAGCCCGCTGGTACTCAACGTACTCGGCTTTGCCCTCCGGTGTCTCGATCCTGATGGGCGGGTAGCCCCATTCTTCAAGGTCGTAGGGTGAGGCCTGCATGTCCATGGCCCGGATCCGCCAGGACAATTCGAAGCAATCCATCACCAGCTCGCTGGGCAGCGCGGGGGCCAGCTTATAGGCCCACTTGTAGAGGTCCATATTGGCGTGGAGGCAACCGGGCTGCTCTATGGTCCGCTGGTTCTCCCGCGTAGGAGCGAGCTCGTTGAGGGCGACAGCGTCCGGCGTGTAAAAGCGGAAGGCATCAAAGTGGGAGCAGCGGATGCGGTTCTTTTCCACCACGTCATCCGTCCCCTCCCCGCCGAGCCTGAGCTGCAGGTACTCATGGCGTAGTTCGAACTTTTCCTGCCTGTACACCATGGCCCACTCGTGGAGGCCAAAGCAGCCGAACTGGGCGGGCCGCATCGAGGTGCCCTTGAGGATGATCCCGGCGAAGCGAACAGCTTCCGCACGCTGGTCCAGGAACGGCTCGCGGTGGAAAGCTACCGCAGGCGTCCCGGGGGCCAGTCCGACGGCGGCGAGCTGGCCGTCGTCGAGCCTGTGATAGAACTTCCAGTCGGCCCGCTCCAGTGCGCGCTCCCCGCTGAGCACAACGCCGTCCCCGGGGTGCCAGCGCAGCAGTTGCCCAGGCTTCTGCGTGTAATACGTGAAGAGGAAGTCCTCCACAGGGTGCTTCTGCCCGGCGGAACGGCGGGCGAGGTAGGGGTCGGCATAGCGGGCGACGCGCGCGTGATGGGCAGCCTCCAGCCCGAGCCACTGCTCCTGGGGGAGGTGCTGAAGCCTAGGCTGCACCACCACTGGCACCCAGGATGCTGCCGGCGGCGTCCCACAGGGCAATCTGGCAGCCGTCGGTCCTGCTGAACTTCGCGTCCACCTCGGTGCCGTCAACGGCGCCCGTCACGGTGGCTGTCTCCGGGCCGCCGAACTGCATGGTGCAGGCCTGGTCGGTCTTTACCGGCGCGGGGTTGAGGAGCGCGGGGTAGTTCTTCAGGACCTCGCAGGCAGCGGCCGCGGTGGGATGGTTGCTCTCTGCCGCCGGAACGCCGCCCTGGCACACCAAGGTGTAGTTCTTCGGCGCGGCGTCAGGAGATGCCAGGAAGGTAATGGACAGCTCCGCATTGCCTTGGCCCGGAGTGGGCGTGGTGGCGGGAAGGCTCGGGTTGGGCGAAGTATCGCCGGGGCCAAGGGTAGTGGGAACCTGCGTGGGCGTTGCCCCTGTAGTAGCCGACGACGACGGCGCCGGGCTGCTGCTGGAGGTGGCGCTGCTTGACGTGGCGCTGCTGCTTGAAGTGGCGTCCGGCGCAGGGCCGCCGGTGCAGGCGGCCAGTCCGGCAACAGTCAGTACTGCGAGGGCGGACCGAACGAATCGCATGCGCATTGGATCTCCTTGGTTGCTGCCATTTTACGCGGTCTCTCGGTTTTGGACGCCAGGTGTTGTACCTGCCGGGGGGCGTGCTGCTGTTCTCCGGCTTACCCGACTTGTCCGACCCTGACCCCGCGTTGTGTTGCCGCGATCAGGCCTGTCATGGCTTGGTGCAGTTCGGCCACTTCTTCGCGGCTTAGCTGCAGGCGCTCGCGGATCTGCCCGGGAACGGCAGTTGCCTGTTCACGGAGGGCCGCGCCCTTCGCCGTGAGGGTGATGGCGAGGGCGCGCTCATTGCCTTGGACTCGTTCCCTTGTCACAAGGTCCGCTTCCTCCAAGCGGCGGAGGAGCGGTGAAAGTGTGGCGGGCTCGTGGAGGAGGGCATCGCTGAGGTCCTTGAGGGTGCGGGGACTCCGCTCCCAGAGGGCCAGCATCACCAGGTATTGCGGATGCGTGAGCCCGAGCCGCTCCAAGACGGGCTTATAAATCCCCACCACGCTGCGGGATGCCACGGTCAGGGCGAAGCAGAGCTGGCGTTCAAGAAGGAGATCGTCGGCTTGATCGTTGACATTGGTTCCGCTGGCTGTGGTCATGGTTTCCTTCCCGGGCTGTGGGCGTGGCTCCAACCGGCGGACATGCGATGCCGGTAGCCCTGCAGCCAATTAGTTAGTGCACTAATTATTAGCCTACTATGGAGGTATTGATCCGTTGAAACAAGGAGTCGATCGCCGGTGGCCAAGGAATCTTTCGCCCAGAAGTTCATGCGTGCAACGGGCAGGCTGCGGGTTATCTTCGGCCCGGCCCACAGCAGCTCCCTCGATCACGAGATGACCGAGGCCAATCGTCGCCTTCTGGCGCAGCGCCAAGCGGAAACACAGCAGTGGGAAACCATTCGCCGACCCGATGGCAGCACGTACGTGGTTCCCCGCAACCCGGACGACAAGTCTCTGCGCTAAACCTTCGGTGCCCTCCCCGCGAGATGGCATTTGATGGCAGTCCGGGCGGGGAACATTGCGATTAAATGCCAACTCGCGAACTGACCATTGTGGCTCTCCGGGCGTAAAATTGCCTCACTGGAACGGCGCGCACCGGCCCTGCCGTTTTCCTTTCTCCTGCGGAAAGGGGGTGGAAGAAAATGGGACGCAAATTGGAAGGCTTCCAGCACGTAACCGAACGGCTGCAGTCCGTTTTTGGACCGGCCACTCATGGCTATTCGGATGCTCCTGTGGTGCACAAGCACGATGACTTTGAGCTCGCCTCGGAAGAGGACCTTAAGCATTTTGACGTGGAGACTGACTCCGAAGGGCATCACTACGCTGTCCGGAACAACGATCCAGGTCCAACAACCACCGATTACAGCCTTTAGGGCTGACGCTGGGACCGGGGTTCAGCTCCGGTCCTTCGCTTTGGCGTCCGCGGGCTCCAGCGCTTCCATCATTGATGCTTCCACGCGGGTGATCAGCATGCTTATTATGTTGTTACGGGATGAGTGGAAACAGGGTCAGTCCTGTTTGGGGAGAGGGGCCGGGAATGAGTTTCCAAGATGATGCCGGAAGGATCCCTGCAAACGCAGGAAGTATCCCGGCAAACACCGGACCCGCCGTCCGGTCGCAGGGCCCGGTGCCTGGATCTTCCCGCCCGACGCGTACGGCAGCCGTCTGGGTTGCGGTGGCGGTTGGCCTGGTGGTGCTGGTGCTGCTGATCGTCTTCTTCGTGCAGAACCAGGACATGGTGACGGTGAGGTTCTTCGGATTGGAAGGATCGCTTGCCCTGGGTACGACGCTCTTTATCGCGGCCGTCGGAGGGGGCGTGCTGGTTGCGTTGGCCGGAGGTGCCCGCATCCTGCAATTGCGGATCATTAATCATCGCCGGCAACGCAGCCTCGCTGGGCACGGTACCGGTGCGGGAGTCGAAAACGCTTAGTAATTGCGGAAGGACCAGTTCACAGAGTGAACTGGTCCTTCCGCATTTAACCCGACGGCGGCACTCCCTGACGACGATCAGACCGCCCGGGTTGTGGAGGTCCTAGCCCTCGCAGTCAGTGCAGTAGGCCACGCCATCTTTCTCGCGGGCGATCTGCGAGCGGTGGCGGACCAGGAAGCACGAGTTGCAGGTGAACTCGTCATTTGCCTGCGGGATGACCTGGATGACCAGTTCTTCGGCGACGATTTCGCCGCCGGGGCCGTTGGCGTCGAGGCCATCGGTCTCGTCGAGTTCCAGCACCACGCTCTTGGCCGTGGGGGCGCTGGCGGACTGGAGTGCCTGGAGGGACTGCTCCTGGTTTTCTTTGACGTCTGTGCGGAGTTCGTCGTAATCGGCTGCCACTTGTTTATTTGCCTCTTCAGATAGGGGAGTTACGGCTATGCAACGTACAGCATGCCATGAAAATTCCATACCATACCGTAAAGAGGCCACATGTGGGGAAAACCACGGTAACTAATGTCATGCAATGGACACGTTAGGGGTGTTCACCTGTCTCAGCGCAGCTCAACATCCAGCTCCTGAAAGTCGTCTGCGGCATGGCGACCCACCAACAGGGTAAACGTGCCCGGCTCGAACTGCCAGCCGCCGTCGTAATGGGCGAAGGCCCTGGCCGGAATCCGCACCTCGACGCTTTCAGTCCCGGACGGCGCCAAGTGCGTTCCCGCGTAGCCGGCCAGCCAACGGACGGGCCGTTCCACCGCTGTCTCCGGGCGGGAAAGGTACACCTGGACCACCTCTCGGCCCGTGCGGTTTCCGGTGTTGCGGACCGGCACGTGGACCACCACGTCCTTACCCGCAGGCACGCACTGTGGCGCATGTGCCGTGCCGAACTCGATGCTGGTATATCCGAGGCCGAACCCGAACGGCAGGGCCGGTGCTGCGCCACCAGCAGCTTCCTGTTTGAGCCAGGCGCGGTACCCGACGTGGATTCCCTCGGAGTACACCACCTTGCCCTCCACCGGCGTTGTACTGAGCACCGGAACGTCCTCCAGCGCGGCCGGCCACGTGGTGGGCAGGCGTCCTCCGGGCTCCTCCTTGCCCACAAGGATGTCCGCGATTGCGTGGCCGAACTCCTGGCCGCCGAACCAGCCGAGCAGCACTGCACTGACCTTGTCCAACCACGGCATCAGAACGGGTGATCCTGAGTTGACCACCACCACGGTGCGGGGATTGGCTGCGGCCACGGCGGACACCAGCTCGTCCTGGAATCCGGGGAGATCCAGGTCGGTGCGATCGAAGCCCTCGGACTCAATGGCTGCGTTGGTACCAACCACCACAACGGCGACGTCGGAGGCGCGGGCTGCTTCCACTGCAGCGGCGATGTCTGCATGCGGGTTGTCCACCACCGTTTCCTCGCCAAGCAGGATGGCCGTGAGTGGAATGAACTGTTCCTCGGGCAGCCGGTACTCCGCTTCGATCCGAACCATTTGGCCGGCGGCCGTTTCGATGGCATGGATCGTGGCGGGCGGGTCGAAGAGGGCCGCGCCGAGGACGTTGGTCTGATCCTCCAGTTCGCCACTGAAGACGTCTTTACCGTCCACGGCCAGGCGGATTCTGCCCACGGTGCCCACCCCGATGTGATGGGTTCCAGCCGTCCGTGCCGTCCAGTCGGTGACCATCCGGATGCTCGCTGTGCCCTCCGGGATCCCGACGCCGAACCAGATAAGGTGCGACGCAAGCCGGTCCTCACCTGAGATTTCCGAACCGTCCGCAGCATGGAAGGCCACCCGTATGCCGGCAACTCCGGACACGGGATTGTGCAGGTCCGTCCGGGAAAAGGCCTGGATACCCTCGGCTACCTTGGCCCCGCGCGCATAGGTGACCTTGACGTCGTCGGGCAGTGCCGTCTGCAACCCCTCCAGTGGCGAGACCGTGTGCTTGGGCATGACCGTAGCGCTGCCGCCGCCTTGCGTGCGCGCCTCATCGGCATTGTGGCCGATGACAGCGACGCTGCCGATGCTGCCGGCGTCCAGGGGAAGCAGCCCATCGGGGTTGCGGACCAGTACCGCTCCGCGTACGGCAATGTCGCGTGCGACGGCGGCCCCGTCCAGTTCGGCCGGTAGCCGGGTAATTGCCGGTTTGAAGCCTTCCAGTACGCCGACGCGGGCCGCAAGCCGGAGGATGCGGGTGACCTTCTCCAGGATGGCTTCGCGGCTGACGCGGCCATCGTTGACCGCAGCTATGAGTTTGGGTCCCCAGTGGCCCGCAGGGCCCGGCATTTCCAGGTCCTGGTGCGCGTTTGCGGCGTCAATGGAGCGCACTCCGGTCCAGTCGGAGACCACTACTCCGTCGAAGCCCCACTCCGTGGAGAGCGGTGTTTCCAGGAGGTCGTTTTCGCTGGCCGTGGTGCCGTTGATCGAGTTATAGGAACTCATGACCAGCCAGGCGCGGGCTTCCCGGATGGCGTCCTCGAACGCTGCGAGGTAGAGCTCGCGCAGGGGTTGCTCTTCAACCACTGAATCGGCGGTAAAGCGGTCAGTTTCCGCCTCGTTGGCGAGGTAGTGCTTGGGTGTCGCACCCACGCCCATGGACTGGATGCCCTCAACGTACCCGGCCGCAATGGTGGCAGTGAGGCGGGGATCCTCGCTCATGCACTCGAAGTGGCGGCCGCCCAAGGGTGAACGGTGGAGGTTGATGGTGGGGCCGAGCACCGCATGGACGCCCTTGCGCCGGGCTTCCTGGCCAAGGATCTGGCCGTACCGGCGTGCCATGTCAACGCTCCAGGTTGCGGCCAATGCTGTCGGCGAGGGCAGGGAAACGGAGTCGTGGCGTTCGTCGAAGTCCTCACCCCGGACGCCTGCCGGACCATCGGACAGGACGATCCGGCCCAGGCCGATGTCGGGAAGGGAATGGGTGGACCAGATGTCCGCGCCGGTGAGCAGTTGGACCTGCTGTTCGAGGCTGAGTCCGGAAGCAAGCTCGCGGATCCTCGCTTCGGCATCGTCGGTGCCGACGGTGAGGGCTTCCATCAGGCGGGGTTGATTCATGGTGACTCCTTTGTGCATGGCCTTTTCAGGACTTTCACCAAGGGTAGCGCTAGAAATCTAGTGTGACTAGGTTTTTAGCGGGGAGCCCGCAAATATACACTGAACCAATGTCTACTTCGAGGGCGCGCGGACAGTATGCCAAGGGCGCTGAACGTCGGGAACAGATCATCCAGACAGCCACAGACGTCTTCGCCACCGAAGGATTTGAAGGGACCGCGCTCAAGCGGGTCGCCGAACTCGTAGGAGTCCGGGAAGCAACGCTCTTCCACTACTTCAAGGGCAAGCAGGAGCTCCTCACGGCGGTCCTCGCCGAGCGCGACCGCCGGGCAGCCGCCGTCGGGAATTCCGAAAAAGCGGGACTTGACCTGATGGCCCCGATCGCCGAGCGGAACCGCCAGGAGCGCGGGCTGACCACCCTGTACGCGGTGGCCTCGGCGACCGCCAGCCACCCCGGGCATGACTCCCATGAGTACTTCCGCCAACGGTACGAGGCTCTGGTGGGGGACATCAGCGCTGATATTTCCCAGCGCCAGCACCTGGGGGAGGTTCGGTCCGACGTGGATCCTGTGCAGCTCTCCCGCCTGGTGGTGGCGGCCTTCGATGGACTCCAGCTGCAGTGGCTCTACGACAAGGACGTGGACATGGCCGAGGGACTCCGGACCCTCATCGATGTCCTCTTGCCCCCGGCCGGATGACCTGCCGAAGCAGTTAACGGATAATGCCGCCCTGAAGCCTCAGGACGGCATTATCTTTTTGGACCTGTCAGGGCTTGGGGCCCGGGGAAGTTCCTAGCGGCCGGTGCCGCCGTAGACGGTAGCCTCGGCGTCGCCGTCGAGCTCGAATGCGGCGTGGATGGCGCGGACGGCGTCATCGAGCTTGTCTGCGCTGGTAACCACCGAGATGCGGATTTCCGAGGTGGAGATCATGTCGATGTTGATGCCGGCGTCAGACAGCGCCTTGAAGAACGTAGCCGAAACGCCCGGGTGCGAACGCATGCCGGCGCCGATGAGGGACAGTTTGCCGACGTTCTCGTTGTACTCGATGCTCTCGAAGCCGATCTGGCCCTCAGCGGCGCGAAGGGCGGCCAGGGCGTCGGCGCCTTCAACGATGGGCAGCGTGAAGGAGATGTCCGTGCGGCCCGTCCCGTGGGTGGAAACGTTCTGGACGATCATGTCGATGTTCGAGTGGGCGTCGGCGATCACCTGGAAGATCGCAGCGGCCTTGCCGGGGATGTCCGGAACGCCAACAACGGTGACCTTGGCTTCGGACCGGTCGTGTGCAACGCCGGAGATGATTGGCTGCTCCAAGGCAACTCCCTCTTGAATCGTGAACTTTTCATCGGCACCCGGGATGACCCATGTGCCTTCGTGGTTACTGAATGAAGACCGCACGTGCAGCGGCACGCCGAACCGGCGGGCATACTCCACGCAGCGCAGGTGCAGGATCTTGGCGCCGGACGCAGCGAGCTCCAGCATTTCCTCGCTGGAGATGCGGTCGATCTTCTGGGCGGAAGAAACCACGCGGGGATCGGCAGTGTAGATGCCGTCAACGTCCGTGTAGATCTCGCAAACGTCCGCTTCCAGCGCTGCGGCCAGTGCAACAGCGGTGGTGTCCGAACCGCCGCGGCCCAGCGTGGTGATCTCATTGGTGACGCGGGTCATGCCCTGGAAGCCGGCGACGATTGCGATGTGGCCCTTGTCCAGCGCCGTGCGGATCCGGTGCGGATCGACGTCGATAATTCGCGCCTTGCCGTGGATACCATCGGTAATCATGCCGGCCTGCGAACCGGTAAACGACTGGGCGGAAGCACCAAACTTGTTGATCGCCATTGCCAGCAGAGCCATGGAAATACGCTCGCCGGCGGACAACAGCATGTCCATCTCACGGGCCGGGGCGGAGTCGGTGACCTGGGCTGCGAGGTCGAGGAGCTCATCCGTGGTGTCACCCATTGCGGAGACGACAACGACTACCTCGTTGCCGGCCTTCTGCGCATCCACCACCCGCTGGGCAACCCGTTTGATGCCGTCGGCATCGGCAACCGAGGAACCGCCGAACTTCTGGACGATCAGCTGCTTGGTAATGGCAGCTCCGCCTGCGAGCTCTTCGATTTTCACTTCGGTAGTGGGCATAGTCATGCGCGCACCCTCACTGCAATTAATAGGGTTCGAATCCGGCGTGCCAATATCCTCATTGGAGCACGCCGGCGTAGCTTATTTGCCAAGTTTATCGCCGGGTGCTCCCCACGCAGGAATTGTGACCACATGGCGGCATCATGAGGCATTTCGGCCTATGATCGCCCGGCGTACTATCCATTTATGACGTTCCAGGGCGGAGAATCCGACTATGAGGTGATCGGTGGGGGAGTCATTGATGACCGTCGTCCGCACCGTGCCGGGACCGAGGCGGGACCGGCAGCGGCCCACGACGATGAGTCACCGGCCCATCCGCGCAATCCGGTGGGTGCAGCGGCCCGCGCTGCCTGGTCGGATGTGGTCGCGTCCCTTGGCTCGTGGCGGTACTGGACTGCATGCGTTCTGGGGATAGCGGCCGCCGGCGCCTTGACCGCGGCGTTGGTGGGATTCGGCGCAGCCAACGGATGGTTCGAAACAGGCCTGTGGGACGCCGTCTACCTGCTGCTGGGGGCTTGGCTGGTCCTTGTCGCTGCAGCTCACGGGGCCGTCCGAGGATTCAGGCGTCCCGCGTCCGGCGTTCTTGCTGCCCTGTTCTCAGGATTGCTGCATGGCCTGGTCCTGGCGCTTTTGTCCGGCGTTGTCCTGGCTGCGGTTGGCGCAGCAACCGGAGGGCCGATCGTGCTGGCGATTGCCGCCGTCGTCGTTGTCACTGTGGAGGTGGCGCTGTTCGGGCTGATCGGTGCCGGCAGCCGCGCCTGTTTCCGGAGGGCCTTGCCCGGAGGCGTGCTTGTGGCCCTGCTCCTGGCTTTCCTGTTGTTCGGAAACGTGGTGGCAACCCTCGCGCTGCTTCCGGGCACGTCCACCACCGCGCAAGCCTCGGTTCCGGTCAACGTGGAGCGCGACGAATCCGGACGCATGACCGCTTATGAATGCGTGGGCCAAACGCGCCCGGTTGAGGTTGCGCACACCGATCGGGTGGCGTGGATCGCGGCGAGCAACCCGGTGATGGTCTTCGGGAGCACGGCGGGGGAGTTTGTTCCCAGGAACAGCGATTTCGCGTGGATACTCGCCGGGTTGCAATGGGCCGCCGATGGTCCGCAGCGGGACGTTCCCTGCCTCGGAGGCGAATCGAGTGACAGCCTGCCGCCAACGGTGCCGGTAGCGGTCACCGGCCTGGCGCTGCAGGGCGCCGTGGCCGCGTTGGTGGTGATTCCCGGGCGGATGCGGTTGCGCCGGAAGGCCTGAGCTATTCGGCGCTTGCGTTGGTCAGGGGCCCGCGGTCAGGCGAGGGCGTTGCGGCGGCCCTCGAAGGCACGGCCAAGCGTCACTTCGTCGGCGTACTCGAGGTCTCCGCCCACCGGCAGCCCGGACGCGAGGCGCGTGACCGTGATGCCGATCGTTTTCAGCATCCGTGCCAAGTAGGTGGCCGTCGCCTCACCTTCGAGGTTCGGATCGGTGGCGATGATGATTTCCTGGATGGCGCCGTCGTTGAGCCGCGTAAGGAGCTCGCGGATCCGCAGCTGTTCCGGGCCGACGCCCGCGATGGGGTTAATGGCGCCGCCCAGTACGTGGTAGCGCCCACGGAAGGTACGCGTACGTTCAACGGCCAGGACGTCCTTCGATTCCTCCACCACGCAAATGACCGAGGGGTCCCGGCGGGGGTCGCGGCAAATGTTGCAGGTTTCCTGCTCAGTGACGTTGAAGCACACTGAGCAGAACTTCACGCGTTCCTTGACGGTGGTGATGGCTGCAACCAGGCGCTCCATATCCTCGGGATCAGCCTCGAGGATATGGAACGCCAGGCGCTGCGCCGATTTGGGCCCAACGCCGGGGAGCCGGCCGAGCTCGTCAATCAGCTCTTGAACTGCACCTTCGTACACAATGTCCTCGTTCGTTTCGTTGCAATGCCGCTGCGCCCAGGGTTAGGGCTGCGTGCCAGGCGCAGATGGTGGTCAGCGCATGTGGAGGGGAGAACCGTCCAACGACCGCTCTTCAATCAGCTTTCCGCCCAGAATACGCTCCACCGCGGCGCGTCCGAACACCCTCGATTCCTCGATGGTCTCGTCCTCGGGGCTGGGGATGTCCTCCGCTACGCTGGTCGGCTGGGCGTGGGGATGGGCAGGCGCCTGGACGCGGCCCCGCTGGGCCTCAGGGCTGTTGGTCAACCGCTGGTAGAGGCTCTGCTTGACCGGCCGACCGCCCGACGGCGCGTCCCCTTCGAGCGTGGCGACGGAACCGTGGGCCTCCTGCGGCTCCAGGGACGACAAGGGCCACGCCGGTGCCTTCTGCTGGGTTTGCGTCGCGCCTGTTCCGGGCCATTCCGACGGCGGTGCGACGTCCCAGCCTGAGGAACCGTTGTTCCCGGCGCTGGTTGGCTGGCCGTAGGTGGAGGGCTCGGCGGTTTCGCTGCCGATGTCAGGAGTTCCGGCCGTTGGAGCCTGGGCTGTTGCCGGTATTTGGGCTGTAGCTGGCTCGTACTGCGGGGCCGACTCGTTCTGCGAGGGCTGGGCCGCTTGGTGGTCGCTGCTGTTGCCGTTGGCTTTGGCTTTACCGCCAACGTTGGATTCCGTGCCAACAACCCACGTTCCCGGCGCATGTTCCACCGCACGTGACCACGGATCCTGGGCGGGATCCGGCCGCGAGGGGGTCTCGGTGGCATTCGTGGGTTTCGTGGCCTGCGTGGGCTGTGGGCTTGCCTGTGGGCGCGACGGTGTCCGGGGCCGTGCGTCGGCCTGGGCCTGCGCAGGGGCAGGGGCGGCCGGGGCCTCGTACCGGGGCGTCGGCTCCCAGTCAGCCGGCGGTTCTTCCTCCAGCGGCGGGGCGTCCTCGTCGAGCGGCGGACCCCAATCATCATCAGGGTACGAGTAGTCGCCGGCCGTGTCAGGCACGGATGCCCGGGGTCCGGCCTGGGGAGTTGCCTGCGGTCCAGCAGGTGGTTCTTCCGGCGTCTTCGGACCCGTCAACCAGACCGATTCCCGGTCCACCGGGGAAGCGGCCGGCCAGCTCGGAGCTTCCGCGTTCTCCGTACTGCGGGCCGAGGACTCTGAGGTGCTGGCAGTGTGATCCGTTGAAACGGGTTCCGGCGCTGCTGGCTCCGGGGCAGGGGTTTCCTGCGCAGGAGCTTTGCGGGGCGCGTCCTGCGCAGGATCTTTCCCGGCGGAAGACTCTTGTTCAGGGCGTGACGCCGGAGCAATGCCCCACGCTGCATCCACGGCGGTGGCAGCTGCCGGAGCTGGTGCTGGAGTAGCCGCTACTGGTGCCGGAGTAGCCGCGACCGGCGTTGGAGCTGCCGCGACTGGTGCTAGAGCTAGCGGAGCTGTATCCGATCCGCTGGCCAGGTGTGCAGCTCCGTCTGAAACCGTGTTTCCGGCTCCTTGGGCGCCGGAAACCGGTTCTTGCGCGTTCGTTGCCGGGGTGTCCCGGCTAGTACGTGCTTTTGGGTTTGGTTCAGAGCTCGCTGAGCTGTTGGCGCCTGCCACTGCGACAATCTGGCAATCGATGCCGATGGTCTTGTGGATGGCCTGGCGCAGGTTTTCCGCATGATCGGCGCGTCCGAACGCCCCGGCAAGGCCACTGGTTGTGAAAGCGAGGGTAAGCACTTGGGCGTCGTACTGGGCCACTTGGGCGTTGGGTTCCACCAAGGCCCAGGTGCTGCGCTTGATCTTGGCCAGCGTCTGCAGCACGTCCGGCCAAGCACGCCGAAGCGTTTCGACGTCTCCGCCGGAGGGGGTTGGCGCTGACGGGATGGCCGCGGGCCGAGCTTCCGGTGCTGGTACGGACTGCGTGGCTGGGGCAGGTTGTGAGGCTGGTGCGGGTTGTGCCGCCGGGGCTGCCTGCCCTGTGGGCGTGGCCGCCGGGTTCCGCTCTGCGGCCGGAGTTTGCACGGGAGCTTGCTGTCCCTCAGAGGGACCCGTTGGGCGCCCGGAAACGGACCGGTCCTCCACAGGCCAGTCGTTGGTGGAGACCCGTGGTGCCGTCAGGGACGTACGCGCTCCGGAGTCCGGCTGTTGTTGCTGCTGTGGCTCACGTCGCTGGTGCTCCTGCGACGGAACGGTGGCAGGTGCAACGGGAGCGGACGGTCCCGCGGGGGCAGCAGCGGTTTGGTGCTCAACGGGACGTTCCGCCGGCTGTTGGGGAGTCATGGGTGCCATGGCAGCAGGGGTAGCGGGGGCTGTCTGCTGAGCGGCAGGAGCCACGGTTTGAGCTGCCGGTACCTGCTGAGCCTGCGAACCTGCGGCTGGTGCTGCCCCGGCCTGAGGTGAGGCTGAAGCGGCAGCCGGGATCACGGCGTCGCCGGCGTAGTTGAGTCGACGTTCCACGCGGTCTATGCGCGCGGCGATTCCGCGCTCCGTCTGCTCCGCGCTCGGAAGGAGAATGCGGGCGCAAAGAAGTTCCAGGTGTAGCCGTGGTGACGTGGCGCCGGTCATCTCGGTGAGGGCGGTGTTGGTGACATCGGCCGCCCGGGACAGTTCAGCCGCACCCAGATTGGTGGCTTGGTTGCGCATGCGGGCGATCTGGTCCTCCGGCATGCCGCGGAGGATGGACTGGGCGCTTTCCGGCATGGCCTGGACGATGATGAGGTCCCGGAAACGCTCCAGGAGGTCCTCCACGAAGCGTCGCGGATCGTGGCCTGTCTGGATGACGCGGTCAACGGCTCGGAACACCGTGGCGGAGTCCGCCGCGGCGACGGCATCGACGACGTCGTCAAGAAGGGAGGCGTGGGTGTAGCCGAGCAGGGCAACAGCGAGCTCGTAATCGAGGCCGTTCGGTCCGGCTCCAGCCATGAGCTGGTCCAGCACCGAAAGGGAGTCGCGCACTGAGCCGCCACCTGCACGGATCACCAAAGAAAGCACGCCCGGAGCCACGGGCACGTTCTCCTGGTGGCACAGCAGCTCAAGGTACTTGATGAGCGGCTCCGGCGGCACCAATCGGAAGGGGTAGTGGTGCGTGCGGGAACGGATGGTGCCGATGACCTTGTCCGGTTCCGTGGTGGCGAAGATGAACTTGATGTGTTCCGGCGGCTCTTCGACGATCTTAAGCAGCGCATTGAAGCCGGCCGAGGTGACCATGTGGGCTTCGTCAATGATGAAGATCTTGTAGCGGTCGCGAACAGGGGCGAACGTGGCGCGTTCACGGAGATCCCGGGCGTCGTCCACACCGCCGTGGCTGGCGGCATCGATCTCGATCACATCCAGCGAACCCGAACCGCCGCGGGCAAGCTCGATGCAGCTGGGGCACTTTCCGCAGGGGGTGTCCGTGGGGCCCTCGGCGCAGTTCAGGCAGCGCGCGAGGATGCGCGCGGACGTGGTCTTGCCACAGCCGCGTGGGCCGGAAAAGAGGTAGGCGTGGTTCACGCGGTTCTTCCGCAGCGCCGTCATCAGCGGCTCCGTGACGTGTTCCTGCCCGATAACGTCCGCGAACGAATCCGGGCGGTACCTTCGGTACAGGGCAGTTGTAACAGTCACAGGGAAAACCTACCTATAGGGACTGACATTTAAATAAGAGACCCCTCATGCACCCGCCAGAGCCCATCTACCCTTGCTACCTTCCGGTCCTGGGGGAGTTCAACAGGATGACGCCACATGAGGGGCCGTCGACAAGCTTACCCGAACTTGGGGCACGGTTCGAATCGGCTGGAGGGGACTGTGGAAACCGCTCGACGGCGGGTACTCCGCGCCGTCGAACCCGGCCGTCCCTCTATCACCTGCCGCCCGTTTCCGCCCGCCCCTCTATCAGGTCCAGTCCGTTTCCGGCCGTCCCTCAATCACTTATCGACCCGAGCTCTGCGCACCTGTTTCCGCTTGGCGCACCCGTTGTGGGTGGACGGCGCACCCGTTTCCGCGTGGCGCTCCTGTTCTGATGGGTGCGGATTGCGGGAAGGGGTGCGGCGTCGGCGGCGGGTCAACGGCCGGCCCCGGCGGCGGGCGTCGGTGTCTGCCCGGGGTGGGGCTGTGCGGCCACTCTGTCTGGGTGCACCTGTTTCCGCTTGGCGCACCCGTTGTGAGTTGGCGGCGCACCCGTTTCCGCGTGGCGCTCCAGTTCCTATGGGTGCGGATTGCGGGTGAGGGTGCGGCGTCAACGGCCGGCCCAGTGCGACGGAGTGGATCACCGCCACCCTTTGACAGGCCACGTCATGAAGGCCGGCTCCTCGTAAGGGTGGGCTTCACGCAAAGCCAGTACCACGCCGTCGAGCAGTTCTCCGGCGACTACGCACTCAACGCGGACTTCCGGCACCTGCTCGGGCTCCCCGACGTCGCCGATGAACGGTTGCGCTCCTGGAAGGGGAGTGAAGCGGCCTGTGCCGGGCGAGGTGAAAGCGCAATGGGAATAGTCGCCTATTCGACCGGCCCCGGCGTCGCCGATCGCCTTCAGGACGGCGTCCGCATGATCTTCGGGCACGTAGACAACCAAGGCATGCAGTTCGGTCATAAAGACATTTTGTCAGCAACTAAGGCCCGGAACCGGCCCCAAGCATTGCATCCGGAGAGGTCGCAGCGGACCATAAGTATGTACACCGATTGGGGCAATCTCCGTCGATTGTGAGCCGCGGGGCCTGGGCAAGAGGGGCCGGACCCGGCGGCTCAACGGAAGTACCGTAGGAATGGGCGCGTTGGGGGCGTCCATTTTTTCGTTAAAGTCTTGTCGTTCAGGCTGCTGCCGACGGGCGGCGTCGCGGGCTTGGAACCCGTTCTGGCGCCCGATTGGGAGATGCCGAAAATCTCAGGTACAGTAGTATCTGCTTTCGAATCGGAAGCAAGGAGAATTCGCCTAGCGGCCTATGGCGCACGCCTGGAACGCGTGTTGGGTTAACGCCCTCGGGGGTTCAAATCCCCCATTCTCCGCGTTTGGCCCCGGTCCACTGGACCGGGGCCTTTTGCGTTCACCAGCCAAGCCCCGGGGCAGCCCTCACGAGACAGGGCGCTAGCTTTGCGCAGCCGCCACCCGCTCCAGCACCTCACGGCACGCCAGGATGGCCGGGTGGATGCGCCCGGCAGTGCGCGTGGAGGTGAAGATGGTCCGCGCGGGCGAACCGGGCAGGTCAAGCAGCTGGACCGGCCGTTCCATTCCCGTCCAGACGAGGTCCGGCATCAGGGCTACGGCGTTGCCGGATTCGATGAGCCGGATCTGCGCCTGGAGATCGGCGGTTTCATAACGTACGTCGGGTTCGAATCCGGCTGAACGGCAGGCTTGCTCGGCCCAGTGCCGTGATGCGGCTCCACGGGGTTCCATGACCCACGGCATGGAGGCCGTGTCCGCGATGGATGCAACATGTTCCCCGCCGAGCCCCACCGGGGGAGTAGCCAGGCGAATGGCGTCGCTGGTCAAGGTCGCCCGGTCGAGGCCGGGGTGGTGCGGTGCTGCGTGCCCGGGGTACTGCTCGGCCACCACGATGTCGAAGTCCCTGGCCCACGTCTCGTAAAGTGCGGTTTCCGGCTCCCGTTGGGTCATCTCTACGCGCACTTCCGGGTACTCCTGCCGCATGATCGTCAGGAATCCGGGGAGCAGCGCCAGTGCAGCGGACTGGAACACTGCCAGGCGCACGGTGCCGGTCACGGTGGAAAGAGACGCAGCGAGCTCCGTCTCGGCGCGTTCCAGCGTCTCGAGGAGGGCGGACGTGTGGGCTACGAGGATCTCAGCCTGGGGCGTGAGTTGAACGCGGCGCCCCGCTTTCCGGAGGAGTTCCACCCCGGCTTCCTTCTCCAGGAGGGTGAGCTGCTGGGAGACGGAAGACGGGCTGTATTGCATGGCGTCAGCCACCTCGGCGAGGGTGCCGCGGATCTTGAGTTCGTGCAGCAATCGCAGCCTGCGGACGTCCAGCACGGCAGCCTCCAAAACTTCGGGATGAGTAATGAATATTCGTCAGAAAAGGTCGCTTTTCCTAATGGGATTGTAGATCCATACTGATGGAAACAAACAAACTTCTCCGCCCCAGAAGGAGCCCTCATGACCAGCACCCTCCCGGATGCGACCTCCCCGCGCACCCAGGATTCCGGGCAGTTCGACGCACTGGCCCACGAGGCCATTGCGCTGGTTCGCCATTGGCTGACTGAAGCCGCCAAAATTCCTGTTGACGTTTCCGCGCAACGGCTCGCCGGAGTCCTGAAGGACCCGAACGGCCTGGAGTTCACGGTCGGATTCGTCGACGGCGTCATCCGCCCCGAGGACCTGTCGGTCGCCGGCCGGAAACTCGCCGAACTGGCACCCAAGGTGCCCACGTTCCTCCCGTGGTACATGCGCGGCGCCGTCCGCGTCGGCGGGATCATGGCCCCGATCATGCCCCAGGTGGTCATTCCCATCGCACGCCGCGTACTCCGCGAAATGGTGGGCCACCTGATTGTCGATGCCACCGATGCCAAGCTCGGTCCGGCCATCGCCAAAATCAAGCAGGACGGAGTCCACCTTAACGTGAACCTCCTGGGCGAAGCGGTCCTGGGCGAGCACGAGGCCCAGCGTCGTTTGGACGGCACGTTGAAGCTCCTGGCCCGCGAGGACGTGGACTACGTGTCCATCAAGGAATCCTCCACCGTGGCCCCGCACTCCCCGTGGGCCTTCGACGAGGCAGTGGACCACGTGGTGGAGAAGCTCACCCCGCTCTACCGCCTGGCAGCGTCCTTCCCCAAGCCCAAGTTCATCAACCTGGACATGGAGGAATACAAAGACCTCAGCATGACCATCGCCGTGTTCAAGCGGATCCTGGATATGCCCGAGTTCCTGAACCTCGAGGCGGGCATCGTCCTGCAGGCCTACCTCCCGGACGCACTCGGCGCCATGCAGGAACTGCAGGAGTGGGCCGCCGCACGCCGCGCCAAGGGTGGTGCGCCCATCAAGGTGCGTGTGGTCAAGGGTGCCAACCTTCCCATGGAACAGGTGGAGGCATCACTCCACGACTGGCCGCTGGCCACGTGGGGCAGCAAGCAGGATTCGGACACCAGCTACAAGAGCGTCATCAACTACGCCCTCACCCCTGAGCACATTGACGCCGTCCGCATCGGCGTCGCGGGACACAACCTCTTCGACGTCGCTTTCGCCTGGCTCCTGGCGAAGCAGCGGGGCGTCACTGAAGGCATCGAGTTCGAGATGCTGCTCGGCATGGCGACCGGCCAGGCGACCGCTGTCCGGAAGGACGTCGGCAGCCTGCTCCTCTACACCCCGGTGGTCCACCCGGGTGAGTTCGATGTTGCCATCGCCTACCTGATCCGGCGTCTCGAAGAGGGAGCCAGCCAGGAAAACTTCATGTCTGCCGTGTTCGAGCTCAGCGACAATGAACCGCTCTTCGAACGTGAAAAGCAGCGTTTCCTGAACTCCCTCGCGAACCTGAGCGAGGACGTGCCGGAGCCGAACCGCAAGCAGGACCGCCGCCTTCCGGCTGAACCCGCCCCGACCGAGGGCTTCCGCAACACCCCGGACACCGACCCCGCCCTCCCGGCCAACCGGGCTTGGGGCCGCGACATCCTGGCGCGCATCCCCGGCTCCACGGCGGGTAACGCAATCGTCGAGTCCACCAAGGTATCCGACGCCGCCGAACTCGAACGCATCATCGCCGCGGCACTCGAAGCAGGCAAGGCATGGGGAGCCCGCCCGGCAGTCGAGCGTGCCGCGATCCTGCACCGTGCCGGGGACATCCTCGAGTCCCGCCGGGCCGAGCTGCTCGAGGTGATGGCCTCCGAAACCGGCAAGACCCTGGACCAAGGCGATCCCGAAGTCAGCGAGGCGATCGACTTCGCGCACTATTACGCCGAACGCGCCAAGGATTTGGAAACGGTCGACGGCGCCACGTTCGTCCCGGCCAACCTCACCGTAGTGACACCCCCGTGGAACTTCCCGGTGGCGATCCCCGCAGGCTCGACGCTCGCAGCGCTCGCCTCAGGTTCCGCCGTCGTGATCAAACCGGCCAAGCAGGCCCGCCGCTCCGGTTCCGTGATGGTGGACGCGCTGTGGGAAGCCGGCGTGCCGCGTGAGCTGCTGGCGCTCGTGCAGCTCGAAGAGCGGGAGCTGGGCACGCAGTTGGTGTCGCACCCGAGCGTGAACCGCGTGATCTTGACCGGTGGTTACGAAACCGCAGAACTGTTCCGTTCCTTCCGCCAGGACCTTCCGCTGCTGGCGGAAACGTCCGGTAAGAACGCGATCATCGTCACCCCGAGCGCCGACCTTGACCTGGCCGCCAAGGACGTCGTGTACTCGGCGTTCGGCCATGCCGGCCAGAAGTGCTCCGCGGCGTCCCTCGTGATCCTTGTGGGTTCCGTTGCGAAGTCCAAGCGCTTCCACAACCAACTGATCGACGCCGCGCGGTCCCTCGCCGTGGGCTACCCGGACAACGCCACCACGCAGATGGGTCCCATCATCGAGCCCGCCAACGGCAAGCTCCTCAACGCCCTGACCACCTTGGGCGAAGGGGAAACCTGGGCCGTCAAACCCGAACGCCTCGACGGGACGGGCCGCTTGTGGTCCCCGGGCATCCGTTCCGGAGTCAAGCGCGGCTCCTACTTCCACCTGACGGAGTTCTTCGGACCGGTGCTCGGCGTCATGACCGCCGAGACGTTGGAAGAAGCCATCGCCATCCAGAACGAGATCGAATACGGCCTCACCGCCGGGCTGCACTCCCTGGACTCCGCCGAAATCGGCACCTGGCTGGAGACCATCCAGGCCGGCAACCTGTACGTCAACCGAGGCATCACCGGCGCGATCGTCCAGCGCCAGCCCTTCGGCGGGTGGAAGAAGTCCGCTGTGGGTGCCGGGACCAAAGCCGGTGGCCCGAACTACCTCATCGGCCTGGGCAACTGGGTGCCCGCAGAGGCACACGCCAAGCGCGGCACCGTCCTGCAGGGTGCCGCTGCGGAGATTCTCGCCGCAGCGAAGTCCGTGGACGTCACCGGCGAGGAGCTCCGCGTCCTGGAGCAGTCGCTGTTCAGTGACGCCGACGCCTGGGCGAGCGAGTTCGGTACCCGCAAGGACGTCTCCGCCCTGACCGCGGAGCGGAATGTCTTCCGCTACCGTCCCATCCCGGTCACTATCCGCCTCTCGGAAGGCGAGCGGATCGCCGACCTGCTGCGGGTTGTCGCGGCCGGCGCGGTGGCCGGTTCGGCACTCAAGGTGAGCTCCGCCGTCGTACTTCCGGACGCCGTGGTGAGCGTATTTGCGAACCTGAATGTCAGCGTCCGGGTCGAGGACGACGCCGCGTGGCTGGCCCGCGCAGCAACGTTCGACGGCGGCCGCATCCGCCTGATCGGTGGCGACTTCACCGCGCTGAGCGCGGCGACCGGTGGCCGTCCGGACATCGCTGTGTACCACGGAGCGGTGACCCAGGCCGGGCGGATCGAGATGCTGCCGTTCCTCCGCGAACAGGCCGTGTCCATCACAGCCCACCGCTTCGGCACCCCGAACCACCTCTCGGACGGGCTGATCTAGCAGGTCACGCATCGAGGGGTTGGCTTTCGGCACAAAGTGCCGGTGTAAGGGTCCAAAGCTAACCCCTCGACGACGCCCGTCCCAACCGCTCAAGCCGACGCCGGGCAGCCAGCTCGCTGGGGCCGCGCCGGCCAAGGGCAAGGTGGACGAAGGCCAGGATCGCCTTGGCCGCCGTGATGGCCGGCAACGGCACGGGACCCAGGCGGGCTTTCCGCAAGCCAAGGAGGTCCCGGTACTTGGGTTCAAGGCTTGCGACGGCGGCAGCGAACAGAATACGGTAACCCGGCCTCAGCAACGGGCTCAGGGGCGGCGTCCGGATGAATTCGACCGTCTCGGCAAGGCGTTCGTCGCACCGCAAAACGCCGGAGGAGTACCAGCGGTCCAGCTCCCGCCGAACCTCCGTTTCCGTGACGGGCGGATCCTCCACACCCATGAGCCGGCCGGCCGATGCCCACTCACGGACGTAGGCGTCGGCGCCGCCGGGGATGGGGCCGCCGAAGATGCGGTGCGCCGCGAGGAACGAGTCCGCGTAGGTCACGTGGACCCAGCGGAGGAGCTCCGGATTGTTGGCTGCGTAGTCGCGCGGTGTTCCGTTCCCGTCGATGTACGTTCCCTGGACACGCTGGTGCAGTTTCCTGACCCTGTTGGTGGCCTCTTGTGCGGCCTCCGTTGAACCGTAGGTCACCGTGAAGATCCAGCGGATGGTGCTTGCGAGGCGGCCCAGGGGGTCTTCCTTGAACCCGGAATGCTCATACACGCCGGCAAGTGCGCCCGGGTGGAGTGCCTGCATCAAGAGGACCCGGATGCCGGCCACGATGGTGGACATGGAGCCGTGCACAGCCCACACCGCCGACCCCGGAAGGTGGTATCCGGCGTCGTTCCCTTCTGCGAGGCGAGGCACCCACTCAGGCGGTGTTCCGGACGTTCCGGTGAACGTGCGCTGAAGTTCGTGGCGGTACTCGAGGAAGTAGTTCCGCATGCCTTACAAACTACACGCGGGAGCGGCGCCTGGCAGGTGCTGCTGCCACCAGCAGGGCGGCAATGGCGACGGCGGCGCTCAGGATGAGTCCCGGACGGTACTGCTCCAGCATGGCTTGGGCGCTGACCGAACCCTCAGTGTGTCCGTGTCCGCTGACCAAGGCCGTAGTGACGGCGAGGACCAGTGCTGCGCCAACCTGCGTGCTGGTTTGGATCAGTCCGGCGGCCAGACCTTGCTCGGAATCGCGGATACCGGCCGTGGCCTGGACGTTGATGGACGGGAACGCCAGGGCGAAGCCGAGTCCAAGCAGGATCACCGAAGGCAGGATGTCCAGTGCGTAATTGGGCGTTGTGCCCACGCGGAGGAACAACACGTAGCCCAGGCCCAGGGCGGTCAGGCCCGTCAGGATGAGCTGCGTGGCGCCGAACTTCTCTATGAGGCGGTCCGCGAACGGTGCGCTCGTCGCCACCAGCAGGCCTGCCGGGAGAAGGGCCAGTGCCATGCCCAGGGGAGTCCATCCCAGCACAGACTGAAGGAACATCGTGACGATGAACTGGAAGCTGAGGTAGGAACCGAACAATCCAACGGCGCTGAGGTTGGCACGGGCCACCCAGCCTTCCTTGAGGATGCCGAAGCGGATCAGCGGGTGCTTGACCTTGCTTTCGATCACGGCGAAGGCCGCAAGCACGGCGGCGGAGGCAGCGAATCCGGCGATTGTTGCCGCAGATCCCCAGCCCTGTTCAGGTGCTGAAACCAGGGTGTAGACCAGACCGAGCATACCCAGGGCCAGCGTCACGGCGCCCCAGATATCGTGGCCGCTGTTCTCCGCAGAAGGCTTGTCCTTGGGGATGAACCGGATGCCCAACAGCACAACAATCACCGCGATTGGCACCGAAACCAGGAAGGTCCAGCGCCAGCTGAGGCTGGTCATCAGGCCGCCAACGACAAGCCCCAGCGAGAACCCGCTGGCACCGAACGTGGTGAAGATGGACAGGGCCTTGTTGCGGGCCCGGCCCTCCGCGAAGTTGGTGGTGATGATGGAGAACCCGGTGGGTGCCGTGAAGGCCGCTGCGAGTCCCTTGATGAAGCGGGTGGCGATCAGGATGGCCGGATCGTCAACCAAGCCGCCCAGGAGCGATGCCGCGGCAAAGACTGTCAGGGCCATCAGGAAGATACGACGCCGGCCCAAGAGATCCGCCAGCCGCCCACCCAGGAGCAGCAGGCTTCCGTATCCGAGGACGTACGCGGAGACGATCCATTGGAGGGAATCGGTGGCCAGGTTGAGTTCGTGCCCGATGGAAGGCAGGGCGACGCCAACCATGGAGACGTCAAGGCCGTCCAGTGCCAGTACGGTGCAAACGACCATCAGCAGAAGCCACTGCGCACGGGTCCAGCGGACTGCTGCAGCGGCGGCGTCGGCGGATGTTTGAAGGATGGTGGGTGAGGTCATGCGACCAATCTATATTCCACGTCATTCAATGACAAGGAATATGACATGGAATATTATGACGTGGATTCAAACACCTTGTTGAACTAGAATCTGAACATGGCATCAACCCGTGACCGCCAGCTGGTTGAGCAGTGGCGCAGCATCCAGGACTCCTACTTCCGCACCGCCGGAGCTCTCGACCGTGCGCTGGAAGCGAAGTTCGACATCGGCCTCAACGAGTTCGAAATCCTGGACCTCGTGGCCGAAAGTACGGACGCTGCCTGCCGTATGAAGCAGCTGGGGGAGCGGACGCCCATGACGCAAAGCGCAGTTTCCAAAGTGGTGGACCGGCTTGAAAAAGCCGGGCTGGTGTCACGCCAAACGTGCGCGGACGATCGCCGGTCGGTCTTCCTGGAACTAACGGAAGCCGGCCGCGCACTCCATGCTTCCGCGGCGATCGAACACCGCGCATTGCTCAAGGAAAACCTGACCTGAGCGCGTCATGGCCGAAGCTCAAGATGTCTTGAGGAAAAGCTGAGCCAACCTTTCGCTCGAAGTCAAGCTGGAAGCCTTTATTTTCATTGGCTTACCCGCAACAATGGTGCATGCACGCCAGGCTGGGGTTTGGTGCCGCTGGCTTTGGGGAGTGTTTTGTGGGCAAGCATCATGAATCAGACCGGGTAGCGATCCTGGTGCGCACCGAGGGTTTCCGCCGCGTTTTCATCGCAGGCGTCCTCGCGATAGCTGCGTTCTTCGCTTTTGGATTCCAACCGCTGACGTCCGGTCCGTCGTATTCGCTGGATGGCGCGTCGGCCCAAGGAGTCGTCGGCCCGCTGGCACTGGGAACCTTGGTGCCGCCTGAGGCCGAAACCCTGGTGCTGGACAACATGCCAGAGCCTCCTCAGCAAGTGGCCGGCACGCCGATGGTGTATTTCGACCGTGCCTTGGTCCGCACCGTGGGTGCCGATGGTTCCGGCGCGCTGACGGTTGCCTCGGCAGGGCTGTCCCGTCCGCCGGCCGGTTACCTGTACTCGCCCCTGGAAGTCCTGAATCCCAGCTCTCCCTACGGCTACCGCTTCAGCCCGCTGACGGGCCTGCCCGGTGAATTCCACTGGGGCCAGGACTATGCGGCGGCTTGCGGTACCCGCGTTTACTCGGCGGACTCGGGGACGGTCAAGGCCGTGGGCTGGCACATTTGGGGTGGCGGCAACCGCGTCGAGATTGAGCACGGCAACGGCTTGGTGACCACGTATAACCACCTGCAGGCCATCGGAGTTACGCAAGGCCAGTCAGTCCGGGTGGGCCAAGTGATCGCCGAGGTCGGCACCACTGGATGGTCCACCGGCTGCCATCTCCACTTCGAAACGATCGTCAACGGGCTGCACACCAACCCGAACCAGTGGCAGTTGCTGCCCATCAAGCAGATCGATCCGCTCCAGGGCATCACCATGGTGAACTACCAGCCCGGTGTCGGCACGGGATCCGGCACTCCGCAGTGGGCAGTGCCCATCACGGACGGGACCACCCGGGCAGTCATCGGTGGTGAGCATGAAGAAGATGTGGCGCCGCCCGTCACGCAGACGCCGGTGAGCCCAGGGACGCCGTCGAACACGGCAACTCCGTCCAACCCGGGCGGCTCACAGACCGCGACGCCGACTCCGACGCAGACGGCCGCGCCGTCGCCAACCGGCACCGCGACGCCGACTCCGACGCAGACCGCGACGCCGACTCCCACCGGGACCGCGACGCCGACTCCGACGCAGACGGCCACGCCGTCGCCCACCGGGACCGCGACGCCGACTCCCACCGGAACTGCTGCGCCCACCACTACGGCGCCGACGACGACGGCCCCCGTCACTACGGTTCCCGCCGCACCGACGGCTGAATCCGCCGTCGTACCGCCTGCAACGACAGTGCCGCCTGCAACGACAGCTCCGGAACCCGCACCCGTAGCACCTCCCGCGGTGACTGCACCGGAACCGGCTCCGGCAGTGGTCGCTCCGGCACCCGCCCCGGCTGTGGTGGCGCCGGCACCGGCAGTCGTTGCACCTGCGCCGGCTCCGGTCGTGACGCAGCAGGCTCCCGCCGCCCCCGCACCTGCACCAACGCCGGCTGCAACGCTGGCGACACTTCCCACGGTGGTCCTGCCGCCTGGATACATCCTGATCGCACCGGACCTCGTTCAGCGCCCGGATGGTGTGATCGTGCCGTTGTCCAGCCTGATCCTGCCCACGCCGTAGGTCGGTGCACCCCGGCGGACTCTGTGGAGAGCTCCGGCGGTGACCGCAGGGAGGAAGAATTTTCCAACTTTCCGCCCGAAATTAGCCGAATGTTCGCTTCCTATCTGGTTGGATTGGACCTACTGGATTGACACGGGAGTCGCCGGCTCCCACGGACGCTAAGGCAGCCATGGAGCTCATCGAGGCCGAATATCCGAAACCAGGTCACGTGCTGTTGCACCTGAGTGATCTGCACCTGCTGGGCGGAACTCGTGCCCTTCATGGCGCTGTTGACAGCACGGAGCGGCTGCGCGAAGTCTGCCAGCAGATCATCGATTCGAGGATCCAGGCCGAAGCCGTGATCTTCACCGGCGACCTCGCGGAAAAGGGCGAACTCGAGGCCTACGAACGGCTCCGCGAAGTAGTGGAACCGCTGTGCGCGGCCCTCGGGGCTACGCCGGTCTGGGCCATGGGTAACCACGACAACCGGGCTAATTTCCGCGCGGTTTTCCCGGAGGCCGCGAAAGGCAGCCGGCCCATGGATCCGATGGACCGGAGCTACTTCGTGAACGGCCTTCGGATCATCACCTTGGACACCACGGTTCCCGGACACCACCACGGCGAGTTGTCGGAGCAGCAGCTTGAATGGCTGGCCGATGAGCTCTCCACACCAGCCCCCGACGGCACCATCCTGGCGCTCCACCACCCACCCGTGCCCTGCGTCCAGGACCTCGCAGTGTTGGTGGAGTTGCGGGACCAGGCCCGCCTGGCCGCCGTCGTCGGCAACTCGGACGTCAGGGCCATCCTGGGCGGTCACCTGCACTACTCGACGTCGGCCACCTTTGCCGGCGTGTCGGTGTCGGTGGCTTCAGCCACCTGCTACACCCAGGACCTGGCAGTGGGCGCCGGCGGGCAGAGGGGCCGCGACGGCGCCCAGGCCTACAACATGGTGCACGTTTACGAGGACACGATCGTGCACTCCGTGGTGCCCCTGTCCGGCGGCGACACCGTGGGCGAAGAACTGGACGCCGAAGGAGTCCGGCGTCGCCTGGAGGCCGCCGGAGTCGCCATCCCCGGCCAGTCACGCACACGCTTCAGGGGGAAGACCCGTTTGTCTACTTCTCCCAAGGTGCCTTGACAGGGAAGTACTTCTCCAGGAAGTCCGTCACCAGTTGGGCGCGTTCGTCCGCGTGGACCTCGGGGAAGCTGCCGTCATTGAGGCAGAAGAGGTCCATGTGGCGCTTGGCAAGGAGCTTGGGCAGGTAGTGCAGGCCGGACCATAGGGTGGTGTCCACGTACCGGACCCGGGCGTTCTCCTGGGTGACTGCGCGGCCGGTCAGGAGCGCGTAGTAGTGGTAGAACGAGTTGGTCACGGAGATGTTGTCCGCGGCCCGGAAACGGCTGGCCGCGGTCTTGGCGAACTCGCTGGGGAACTCACGTTCCATCCGGGCCACCACGCTCCGGCGGATCGGGGCGGCCGTGTGTTCCAGGTGCCTGGTGGTGATCCGGCCGAAGCGCTCCCACAGCAGCTTGCGGTTGACGCGTGCGGCGTTCTCGAAGCCGCTGCGTTCGGCGTCGTTCTCGCCGAGCCCGATCCTGGTGTCCGCTTCGATGAACTTGGTGATACCGCCGGGCGTGAAGAACATCTCCGGTCCAACAGGCCTGCCGAAGAACATGTCGTCATTGGAGTAGAGGAAGTGCTCCGAAAGGCCATCGATGTGGTGGAGCTGGCACTCGACGGCCTGCGAATTGTGCGTGGGCAGCACTGAGGGGTCACTGAAGAATTCCTCGCTGCGGACAATGGTCACCTTGGGGTGGTCGGCAAGCCATGAGGGGGCGGGGGAGTCCGTGGCGATGAAGATGCGGCGGATCCACGGCGCGAACATGTACACCGACCGGAGGGCGTACTTGAGCTCGTCGATCTGCCGGTACCGGGCTTCATGGTCGTCACCCTCGCCCAGCACGGCATCTGCCTGCTGGGCGCGCCGTGCCGCGATGTACGCGGGATCGCTGCCGTCCACCCAGGAGAAAACGATGTCGATGTCGAAATCGATGTCGCTGGCGTGGTCCGCAAACATGTTTTCGATGGTCGGCCACTCCAGGCCGTGCCGGGTCACGGAACCGCGCACGGCGTCTTGCCGCAGCAGGGTCCGGCGGGTCAGTGAATTCTCCACGGGCAGTTCCAGGCGATCGCCATCAAAGCGCCAAAGTTCCAGCTGGACGCCCAAGGCAGGTCCGTACCAGAGCCCGCCGCCGGTCTCTACCCGGGGACGGTAGAGGCGGAAGATGCGGGACTTCCGGTTGGCGGACAGCTCACCGTCCGCCACCAGTACCGAGACCTTCTTCTTGGCATCTACGGTCATCGAATAGAACGGCTCGTTCCGGAAAGCCTCCACCAATGCGTCCCGCACGGCCTTGCGCGATTCCCAGTCGACGGCGATGACCGGACGTTCGTCGTTGCCCCGCACCAGGATGAAGTCGACGCCGGCGGCGTCCAGCGCCGCGCGGATGTCAAGCAGATCCGCAACCATGGCCTGCTGTGGCGTGAGGTCGGTGTTAAGGAGGGCATAACGCCCGCGGTGGCGAACGACGTCGGACCTGTGTTTGAGGTGCGCAACAACGGACGCGGTGGCCGCCTCCGCAATCGAGTCCTCCTCGACCGTGGGGCTGCCGTGGTAAACCTGATCGACCTGTGCCTGCGTGATGGCTGTTCCTCCTTGCTGTGTTGAGGTGAAGCTGATGTTGTGGGCGCTGCCTTGCGGCAGAGCCGGAGCTAGATGTCCAGGGCTTCGCGCCAACTGCGGAGGAATGCTCCTCCGGCGTCGTCATGGATGACGTCGGCGGCCAGCTCAAGGTCCGCCGCGGTGAGGATCGTGTAGGGCTTCACGGGAACACCGTCCGCGGGCCGCACGTCCACATGCTTGACGTCGTGGTCGTTGTGGTGGAGCCAGTCCGCCATGGCGTAGTCGGTGCGCGAATCGCCCACTGTTCGCCAGGAGAGCGGCGTAATGCCCTGGGCGGCCAGGAGTTCCACGGCACGGCTTGCACCGAGGTCCTTGCCTAAGCGGACCGACTCTATGTCCGTGGAGATGATGGTGGGGTCCAGCCGGTAGTCCGCGGTGTCATCGGATCCGGGTGCGTGGTGGTCCAGGATGGCCGCGTTGAGGTTATGGCTTGCCATGATTTCCAGCGCGTCCGCGTCGAAGAGTTTCTGTTCGGCGAGGTAGTCCTCGCTGGCAACGTCAAGGTGCTGCTCCACGGACACCATGGCTCGCTTGGTTTCGTCGAAGAACATGTGAGAGGCGTAGTCCTCGGCCACCAGTCGGCGGATGTCGTCGCCGTAAGCCTTGGGCACCGCGAGTTCGTGGTCCACGTGGATGGGACCGGGACCCTCGGCGGTGTAGCTGAACCAGACCGCACCCTTCTCGCAGATAGCGTGGATGGTGGTGCCTGAAGGCATGCCCGCGGCAATCATGGGCTCCATGACCTGTTCGCTGATGAACGCATCGGAACGGCCGGTATTGAAGATGACCGGGATGCCCGCAGCGGCCAGGGCTACGAGGTCGGCGATGATGTCCGGCTTCACGTCCCGCGTGACAGGGCTGGCGATGGGACCGTCGACGTCGAGGAGCAGCGCGAGGGCAGGGTTCTCCCGGGTAACAGTCCGGCCGGGACTTTGGAGCGGTTGAGTCATGTCCCTATTCTGTCAGTCCGCGGGGCCCACTCCACAGCTGTGACGCCGCCGGGCCGATAATCACCATTTGGCTACAACCTGCCTGTGCCGGGGCTCACAAGTTCCGTTGGGGCTGTAACTTCCATAGGCTTGCAGGGTGATCTTCAAAGCTGTGGGCGAGGGACGCCCGTACCCTGACCATGGATACTCCGCGCCGCGGGATTGGGCTGCCCTGCCTCCCCGCCCGGTCCGGCTTGACGAGCTCGTCACCACCAAGCGCACCCTGGACCTGGAAGCGTTGCTGGCTGAGGATTCAACATTTTTCGGAGACCTTTTCCCCCACGTGGTCCAGTATCAAGGGGTCATGTACCTGGAGGACGGACTCCACCGGGCGGTCCGGACGGCACTGCATCAAAGGACGGCGATCCATGCCAGGGTGTTGGTGATCGATGGCTAGGCGTCCCAAGGATGTGACGCACCTCCATGGCCATCACGTGGTGACGGGCGAGGAACTTCGCGCCACGTTCGCCGACGACTCCGGGATGCCGCCCTCACGGTTCGGGAGGCGGCTTTTCCACGCGATCGTCCTAGTCCTTCTGGTGGGGGTCATCGCGGCCGGAGCCGTAGGCGCCTGGGCCGTCATGAACGGCGTGGTGAAAGTCCCCGCCGCGGTAGCCAGCAAAGCTCCCACGAGCCTTTGCCCGGGAACCACTTTCGACTACGTTCCCAACGAAACCGTCAGCCTCAACGTCTTCAATGCCACGTCCCGCAGCGGACTGGCCGGCACCGTCGCGGAGCAATTCGCCGCACGCGGCCATAAAGTGGGCGCCGTGGACAACAGCGACACCGCCTATTCGGGAGTCGGAGTCGTCATTTCCGGCGTGAAGGGCCAGGCAGCCGCCTTCAACGTCCAGCGCAACCTCGCCGGTACCGACTACTACGAGGACAACCGTGAGGACGAGTCCGTGGACGTCATCCTCACCCCGGGCTACGAGGGCCTGGTTGAACCGGAACAGGTTGACAAGACGCCCGGCAAGCTCAGCTGCCCCCGCGAGGACCTCCGCATCGCGGACAATTCCAAGTGGCCCATCATCCCCACGAATCCCGCAGACAACTAAGCTCCCACAGCGCTTCTACGCTTCGCTGGCCTGCAGTGTCCCCGCGGCGGCGGTCCGGACAGGCCTGCCGGCGTCGTCGAACTTCGCCCCCGCCCCCAGCTGGATAAACCGTACGGTGAGCGCCGTGGCGGTTTCGACGTCGGTGAGTGGCGATGGGAGCGGCGCGTCGCCGTCGGGCGTCTTGTTGCGTCGTGCGGCGCTGGCGGAGAGGGTGCCGTGAATGAGGCGCGCCAGCTGCGCCACGTCCACGTCCGGGAGGTAGTCCTGGCGAGCCCCGTCCTTGAGGATGTCCTCGAGGAGGATGTTCAGCCCGCCCACGTGGTCTGCGAGTTTGGCGAAGGAGCCTGGGGAGAGCACAGCTGCCATCGCCGGCCCCGGCGGCAAGTGGCGGCGACTGAGGTCCTCCACTTGGGATCGGACGTAGAGGGCCAGCCGGTCCACCGGATTGTCCAGGGCTGCCAGGGAATCGCGCAGGTCCCCGATGAAACGCTCGGTCTCGTCCAAGGCGTACGCGATGAGCAGTTGCTCCATGTCCGCGTAGTAGTTGTAGACCGCAGTGCGTCCTACGCCTGCGTGGCGGGCGACGTCGGTCATGGTCAGGCCGGGAAGGCCGTGGGTGAACAGAAGCTCACCGAACGCGGTGAGGATACGACGTTGGGTCTCGGCGCGTTGGGCAGCGTTGGTGGCGGCCGTGATCCTTGGCATATAGACACTTTACCGTTATCTGTCAGCAAATACCCGTGAACCCTGCGGGGCGGAGGCGGGCGGAAACTCGCGTAGCATCGAGTCAACCGGATTGATTTCACCAAGGGGGACTGTTGCGGGCAACGGTCAAGGATGTAGCGCGCCGCGCGGGAGTGTCTCCCAAGACCGTTTCGAATGTGATGAACGGCGTGGTGCCCGTCAGTGCGCCCACGCGCTTCAAGGTCGAGCAGGCCATGCAGGAGCTCGACTACGTTCCCAACCTCTCTGCGCGGGGACTGCGCAACGGGCGCTCGGGCGTCATCGGCCTGGCCCTGCCGGATCTGGCCACTCCCTTTTCCGCCGAACTTGCCCACCATGTGGTGGAAGTTGCCCACGAACAAGGGTGGAGCGTGCAGATTGAGGAGACGGGGTTGGATCCGCAGCGGGAGCAGGATCTGATGACACGTGCCCGGTCCAACCTGATCGACGGCCTCATCCTCAACCCCGTGGTCCTTCAGGAAAGCGCCGTCAAGGTGGGCGTTTCCCTTCCTCCGGTAGTGCTGCTTGGCGAAGTCACCCAGCACATTGCCGATCGCGTGTTCGTGGACAGCATGGCTGCAGCGCGGGACATGACGCTCGCCCTGGCGAAACCGGGGCGCCGGAGGATTGCAGTCCTGGGCATCAATGCCGCCCGGCCTTCGTCAACCGCCATTCACCGCGCGGCCGGCTACGAGTCGGCCCTGGAGGCCTTGGGCATAGCGCCTGATGATGACCTGCTGATCCGCTGCGAGAAATGGACGTCCGAGTCCGCAGCTGCAGCACTTGATTCCTGGCTTGACTCGCACCCTGTTCCGGAGGCTTTGTTTTGTTTTACGGACTCCATGGCGCTGGGTGCGCTTAACGTCCTCTGGAAGCGGGGCATCCGGGTTCCCGATGATATTGCGGTGGCAGGATTCGACGACGTCGCGGACGGGCGTTTCGCTGTTCCGCCCCTCACTACTGTTTCCTTCGACCGGCGACTGGTAGCCTCCGAGGCCCTGCGACTGCTGACTGATCGAATGACGGACCGCGACTCCTCCCAGCGCGTGGTGCAGGTGGGTTACTCCATTGTGGAGAGGGGCAGCAGTACTCCGCGGGGGTAAGAGGCGTCGACGTATTTCTGTTTGCGCTAACAATTTTCTCTTGCCGCAATGATTACATCGTTGTAATGTGAGAGCTGCGTCACTCCGGCTCCACCCTTCTGCTGGACCTGACGCAAGGACACCGGGACTTTTTATGCAGTTGGCAGTGACTTTCAGCGGACCCATCCAAAGGAGTGACGGGTGAAGCAATTCGAAACCATAGCCGGGAGACAGGTATCCCGGAGGCAACTATTAGCCGGATCCGCGGCCCTCGGCAGTCTGGGCCTGATGGCCGGGCTGACTGGCTGCGGCGGAGCGGCCCAGGCGTCCCAGGCACGCGAGATCGGCTTTTGGCATCTGCTGTCCGGTGGCGACGGCATCAAAATGCAGGCGATGATCGCCACTGCCAACCAAGCCAACCCCGGCTTCAAAGTTCACCCCACCGTCCTGGCGTGGGGGCCGCCCTACTACACCAAGCTGGCCATGGCATCGGCCGGTGGCCGGCCTCCGGAACTGGCCATCATGCACGCAAGCCGCGTGCCAGGCTACGCGCCGGGCGGACTCATAGAACCCTGGGACCTGGACCTCCTCGCGGAGAACGGTGTGCGGGCCGAAGACTTCGCCTCGCGCATCTGGGAGAAGAGCCAGCAGGACGGCAAGGTCTTCTCCATTGCACTGGATTCGCACCCGTTCATCATGTTCTACAACACGGACGTGGCGGGCAAAGCGGGGCTCCTGGAAGCGGGCGGCCGGTTGAAAGAGGTCTCGACGCCGGATGACTTCAAGGCCATGGCGCTGGAGATGCAAAAGGTCACTAAAGGCCACGGTCTCTCTTTTGGATACCTCAACCTGGGCTCCCAGATGTGGCGCCTGTTCTACACACTCTACAAACAGCACGGCGCCGAGATCGTGCTGACTCCCGGCCAGCCCATGCAGGCCGACCGGGACGCTGCAATAGAGTCGCTGGAATTCATGGCCTCGCTCTTTGACGACACCATCGCAGCCAAGAGCGGCGACATCAATACCGGCATCGCGGAATTTGTCCGGGGTGATTCGGGAATGCTCTTCAGCGGTGGGTGGGAAATGCCCACCATGAAGAAGGCGAAGCTCCCAGTGGACGCCGTCACCATTCCCACTCTCTACGGGACACCGGCTGCGTACGCCGATTCGCACTCCTTTGTCCTTCCCCGGCAGCTCGTCGCGGATGAACAGAGCCGCAGGGACGCCTACAAGTTCGTCAGTGATGTCCTCAAGGGTTCGTTGTCCTGGGCTGAGGCAGGCCACATCCCGGCCTACCAGCCCATAGTGCAGTCGCAGGCCTACCGGGAACTTAGTCCACAGGCCCATTACGCCAATGCCGCGGACATCATCGCCTACGATCCCGAAGCCTGGTTCAGCGGCTCCGGCTCGGATTGGCAGACCTATTTTTCCGAGTACATCCAGAACGTTCTCCTGGGGCGCAACAAAGCAGCAGCAGGGTGGGACGGCTTCGTAGCCCGCACCAACGACCTCCTATTCCGGCCCAACCCGGTCTGACCGGCGCCGACACCCGAGCGACAAAGGAGTCCTTCATGAGTTCCTCTACACTGTCCCGGCAGGCCCGGACAACACCTCCGTCCGGCGTCAAGGCCGGCCCTTCCCTGCGCCGAAGCGGGGACAACGTGAGCGGCTGGGCATTCGCTGCCCCGTTCCTCGTGTTCTTCCTGGTATTCCTTGTATGGCCCATCCTGTACGGCTTCTACATGAGCCTGACGGGCAAATCCCTCACAGGGGCCAACGACGCAGTCATTGGCTTTGCCAACTACTCCGAGGCTTTCGCCGACGCAGGGATGTGGCGTTCCCTCGGCAACACGCTCTATTTCACGGTGATCAGCACTGTTCCCCTGGTGCTGGTTGCATTGGCCATGGCGGCGCTGTTGAACATCGGCCTCCCGGCCCAGTGGTTGTGGCGCTTGAGCTATTTTGCGCCCTTCCTCCTGGCCTCCACGGTGGTGTCCATGTTCTTCGTGTGGATGTACAACCCGCAGCTTGGACTGATCAACGACTTCCTGTCCAAGTTCGGCATCCCGAAAGTTGGATGGCTCAACGACCCCAATGTGGCCATGTGGTCAATCGTGATCGCAACGCTCTGGTGGACTGTGGGCTTCAATTTCCTGCTGTACCTGGCCGCAATGCAGAACATCCCCTCGCAGCACTATGAAGCCGCATCGCTGGATGGCGCAGGAGCCTGGCGGCAGTTCTTCTCCATCACCCTGCCCCAGCTCACGCCAACAACGGTCATGATCGTGCTGCTCCAGATTCTGGCTTCCCTCAAGATCTTCGACCAGATCTACCAGATGACAGCCGGCGGCCCGGGCGGCTCCACCCGGCCCGTGGTCCAGTACATCTTCGAAACCGGGTTCACCGGGTACCGGCTGGGATACTCCGCAGCCATCTCCTACATCTTCTTCGGACTGATCGTGATGGTGTCCGTCATGCAGTTCGTCATTACCCGCCGCAGGAGCGCTTAGCCATGGCAACCACAACCCTCACCCGTTCCACCCCGGCTGCAAGAGGCCAGGTCATCCGGCAACCGCGCCGGAAGCCCACCATCGGCAAGGCCGTCGCGGTCGCCGTCGCCGCCGTCCTCGCCCTCCTCTGGCTGGTTCCCTTCGCTTGGGCAGCGGTCACCGCTTTCAAGACCGAAGCGGATGCCTCGGCGCCCAAGGTCACCTGGATCCCGCCGTCGGGCTTTACCGCGGAGGCGTTCATCAACGTGTTCCAGGCTGGCAACATCCCGCTGTGGACGTGGAACTCGCTCTACACCTCGGCGGCAATCACGTTCATCACGCTGGTGATCTCCGCCCTGATCGCCTACGCCTTGTCAAGGATCGAGTTCAAGGGCAAGAAAGTCCTGATGACGGCAATTATCGCCAGCATCATCGTCCCGCCGCCCGTGCTCATGATTCCGCTGTTCTATCAAATGCTCGCTTTCAAGATGATCGATACGCCATGGGCCATCATTCTCCCGCAGGTAATCCACCCGGCCATGGTGTTCGTGCTGAAGAAGTTCTTCGACCAGATCCCGCGTGAACTTGAAGAAGCGGCAGTGATGGACGGGGCCAGCCGGCTCCGGATCTTCATGACGATCATCCTGCCGTTGTCCCGGCCCATCCTGGCTGCCGTCGCTATCTTCACGTTTATCGGTGCCTGGAACAACTTCCTGTGGCCGTTCATCTCCACCAACGACGATTCGCTGCTGACCCTCCCCGTGGGCCTTCAAACCATCAAGAGCGCCTATGGCGTGCAGTACGCGCAGAACATGGCGTCCGCGCTGCTCGCGGCGCTGCCGCTGATCGTCGTGTTCCTCTTCTTTCAGCGGCAGATCATCAAGGGCATCTCAACGACCGGACTCGCCGGAACCTGACCAGGCACCTGCCGAGCACGCCACAACCGATAAACCCAAACCTGACATTCAAAACCCGGATAAGAAACACACCCAAGGAGATTCATGTCCCGCGCACGCATTACGCTCGATCGCGACTTCACCGTAGGCGAGGTACCCCGCCGGCTTTTCGGTTCTTTCGTGGAACACATGGGCCGCTGTGTCTACACCGGCATCTACGAACCCGGCCACCCGGAGGCAGATGAGAAGGGCTTCCGCCAGGATGTCCTCAAGCTCGTCAAGGAACTCGGTGCCACCGTGATCCGCTACCCAGGCGGCAACTTCGTCTCCGGTTATAACTGGGAAGACGGCATCGGCCCCCGGGAGGACCGGCCGCGCCGCCTGGACGGAGCCTGGCACACCGTGGAGACCAACGCATTCGGCCTCCACGAGTTCGTGGACTGGTCCCGGCAGGCCGGCACCGAAATCATGGAGGCCATCAACCTGGGGACCAAGGGAGTGGATGCTGCCCGCCAGATCGTGGAATACGCCAACCACCCCGGCGGCAGCTACTGGTCCGACCTCCGGGCCAGGAATGGCCACAAGGACCCGTTCGACATCAAGCTGTGGTGCCTCGGCAACGAGATGGACGGGCCGTGGCAGATCGGGCACAAGACCGCCGAGGAATATGGCCGGTTGGCACAGGAAGCTGCCAAAGCAATGCGCTTCGTGGATCCCACCATTGAGTTAGTGGCCTGCGGAAGTTCCAACTCCGGGATGCCCACGTTCGGAGCGTGGGAGCAAACGGTGCTCACCCACACCTATGACGAGGTGGACTACGTTTCCCTCCACGCCTACTACCAGGAGCACGACGGCGACGTCGGCAGCTTCCTCGCTTCCGCCGTCGACACCGACTACTTCATCGAGTCGGTGGTGGCGACCGCCGACGCTGTCCGGGCCAAGGGCAAGCACAAGAAGCACATCAACCTGTCCTTCGACGAGTGGAACGTCTGGTACCAGCGCGGCCGGGACACCGAGGACCAGTTGAGTAACATCGTCAAGGGCCCGTGGGTTGAACACCCGCGGGTGATCGAGGACAAGTACAACGTCACCGACGCCGTGGTGGTGGGGACTCTGCTGAACTCGTTGCTGCGGCACGGCGACCGCGTGAAGATCGCCAACCAGGCGCAGCTGGTCAACGTGATCGCGCCGATCTTCAGCGAGGCCAACGGACCGGCGTGGAAGCAGTCCATCTTCCACCCGTTCGCACGCATGGCCGAGCTGGCCAAGGGGCAGATCCTGCAGCTGTCCGTGAACTCGGACAAGTACTCGAACGCGCGTTTCGGCGACACCGACCTGGTGGACGTCAGCGCCACGTGGAACGAGGAAACGGGCCGGGTTGCCTTGTTCTTCGCCAACCGCGGACTGGAGGAGGCCGCCGACGTCGAGGCAGCCCTGCATGGTTTCGACGCCCGCCAGGTTCTTCGGGCCGAGGTCCTGGAAATACCCGACGGCGGGGACCGCTTCACCATCAACAGCCAGTCCCAGCCGGACCGGGTGGGGCTGACGCCACTGGAAGGCGTCAAGGCCTCCGGTTCCGAGCTGCGGCTGACGCTGCCCGCTTTGTCCTGGGCCGTCGTCGAACTCGAGGTGGCGAAAGCCTAGCCCCCGCACCCAACCGGGCGGCACCCAACCGGGTCGCAGTTGAGCGCATTTTGAGCCGTCAAAACGCGCTTAACTGCGACCTACTTGGGGGGAGTACGACGGCGGGTGGGTCAGTTGACGGCGCAGCCGTCCGGGCCGCAGGCCTCGGCGTCGGAGGATCCCACCGGGATCAGCGGGTTGGCTTCCTGCCACGCCTGGTTGAGGGCTTGGGAGAAGAGCTCGGCCGGCTGGGCGCCGGAGATGCCGTACTTGCGGTCGATGACGAAGAACGGGACGCCGGTGACGCCGATGGCGCGGGCCTCGTTGATGTCCATGGTGACCTGTTCGCTGAACTTGTCCGTGGTGAAGAGTTCAGCCACCTCATCGGCCGGAAGATCCAGCGCCTCACCGAGCCCGGTCAGGTACTCCTGGCTTCCGATGTCCTTGCCGTGCTCAAAGTGGTCGCTGAGCAGGCGCTCCTTCGCCAGGTCCTGCTTGCCGTGGGTGGCTGCCAAATGGATGAGCCGGTGGGCCGTGAAGCTGTTGGCCACCACAACGCTGTCAAAGTGGTAATCCAGCCCTTCGTCCTTCGCAGTCTGCGTGACGTGGGCGAACATCTGCTTGACCTGCTCCGGAGCCATGCCCTTGCGCTTGCTCAGGTAGTCCAGCTCGGTACCGTCGTAGTGTTCGGGGACGGAAGGATCCAGTTGGTAGCTCCGCCATTCCACCTCCACCGAATCGCGATGCGGGAACTGTGCAAGGGCACTTTCAAAACGGCGCTTGCCGATGTAGCACCACGGGCAGGCGACGTCGGACCAGATCTCAATCTTCATGCCTGCGTCAACCGGGGCAGCACAGGGAGCATTCCGGCAACAGGCTGTTATTTTCCTCACGGGGCTAATAGCCTTGATCCGGGTTAGGAAGTCAGCCCGCTGTGTATGGGGGTTATGCGCGGAGGCATGGATGCGCATTGGACTTATTGTTGGACCCTGGTTCACCGTCCCGCCGGAGAAATACGGCGGAACCGAGCGCGTCGTGGATGCCCTTGCGCGGGCGCTCAGCGACGCCGGGCACGACGTTCTCCTCGCGGCGTCGTCGGACAGTACCTGTCCGGTACCCCAACTGGACGGGCTGGGTCCCAGCCGTCCGGGCGAACTCGGGGAGACGCTGAGCGAACTGGAACACATCATCAAGGCCTATGCGGGCATGGGCGAGGTGGATATCATCCATGACCACACCCTGGGCGGGCCCCTGTACGGGCACAGGCCCCCGGGCGTTCCGGTGGTTACCACCATCCACGGACCGCTGAATGAGCAATCGGCGGTGCTGTACCGGGCCATGGCATCAGACACGGCGGTGATCGCCATTTCCCACTGCCAGGGGTCCCGGGTGCCCGATGTTCCGATGTCGGCCGTGATCCATCACGGATTGGATCTCTCCACGGTGTCCGTCGGCAGCGGCAGCGGAGGCTACGCTTGCTTCGTTGGCCGCATGTGCCCGGACAAAGGGCTCATGGAGGCGGTGGGGATCGCCCGGGAAGCCGGGATACCCCTGCGGATCGCCGCCAAGATGCACGCCAAGGACGAACAGCGTTTCTACCAGGAAGTGGTGAAGCCTGCGCTGGGCCCACAGGAGGAGTTCCTGGGTGAGCTGGCTGATCCGGAGAAGTACCAGCTGATGGGTGACGCCGCCGTCCTCATCAATCCGATTCAATGGCACGAACCGTTCGGGCTGGTGATGATCGAGGCATTGGCCACCGGAACCCCGGTCATTGCTACGCCCATGGGTGCAGCCACGGAGATCATCCAGCACGGCAAGACCGGATTCCTGGGCGACGTCCACCAGCTGGCCGGTTTCGTGGACGCCGCAACGAAGCTTAGCCGCGCCGAATGCCGGAGAGCCGTTGAGGGGTACTTCAGTGCAGGCCGGATGGCAGCGGAACATCTGGAGCTCTACGCGCGGGTGATCGAACAATTCAAGGGCAAGGGGGTTACGGGCGGGCCTTACGTGAAAGAGAATCAAAGGCAGGCCTTTTAAAACCGCAGCTAAGGAGCCCCACCGCCCATGACAGCCTGGAATGCAGATACAGAAGCAGGAGCGTCCGAACTGGGGGCGGTGACGGTCGTCGAAGGCTCTTCCTTCTGCATCTCATCCCATACAGGTGACGTCCACGCCGGGGGTTCGCAGGGCGCTTACTACCAGGACACCCGAATCGTCTCCCGCTGGGTACTGTGCATCAACGGCGAACCGCGCGAGCCCTTGGTGGCCCGCAATCCGACGGCTTTCCAAGCAGAATATGTGGGCCGGGCCTGCACTGAGGACGGCCGGTTCGAGAGCCCGTTGCTGGTCCAGCACCAGCGCAGCATCGGCTCGGGACTTCGGGATGACATCACTATCCGCAACTACTCCAGCGAGCCGTCCAACTGCACCATCGAAGTGATCCTCGACGCCGATCTTGCGGACCTTTTTGACGTCAAGGGTGGTCGCGCCGGACACGTTGACGGGACCCTGAAGACCGCGCATGAGGACCGGTTGTACATCGAGTCCCGCCACTCAAACGGACAGCAGCGGGGCGTTTCCTTCCACGCAGAGGGGGCAAAGGTCACCGAGGAAGGGCTGACGTTCAATGTCACTATCCCTGCCAGGACCGACTGGACCGCCACTGTGATTGCCCTGCCCATCACTAATGGGAAAGAACCGGAAAATCCGTTTACCGCGGCGACTCCGCTCAGCCACAGCGTCGGCGCGCAACGCCATGAACAGTGGGAGGAGCACGTTCCCCGCATCAGCGTTACCGACATCAACGTCACCGGTGTCCTGGAGAAGAGCCAGCGCGACCTCGGCTCCCTGCGGATCTTCGACGCGAAGCACCCCGACCGTGCTGCCGTAGCGGCCGGAGCGCCCTGGTTCATGGCGTTGTTCGGCAGGGACTCGCTGCTGGCCTCCTACATGTCGCTCATGGTCGACCCCAGCCTCGCCGCCGGCACCCTGCAAACGTTGGCAGGCCTGCAGGGGACCAAAGTGGACATCGACTCCGAAGAGGAGCCGGGGCGGATACCCCACGAAGTCAGGCTCGGGGTGACTGCGGGGCACTCGCTGGGCGGCACGGCCTACTTCGGGACAGCCGATGCCACACCGCTCTTCGTCTCCACCCTGGGCGAACTCAGCCGCTGGGGACTGGGGTCGGACATCATCGAATCCCTGCTCCCGCATGCCGACCGGGCGATCGAATGGATGGAGAAGTACGGCGACCGCGACGGCGATGGGTTCATCGAGTACCAGAGGCCGAACCCCCACGGCCTGATCAACCAAGGGTGGAAGGACTCATGGGACGGCATCAACTTCGCCGACGGAACCATGGCGGAGGCGCCGATCGCACTCTGCGAAGTCCAGGCTTACGCCTATGCGGCGTACGTGGGCCGTTCCCTGCTGGCACGCGCGGCGGGGGACACCGCCGTCGAACGCCGCTGCGCGGACCGGGCCGAGGCACTCAAGGAGGCCTTCAACAAGACTTTCTGGCTGCCGGACAAGGGCTATTACGCGCTCGCCCTGGACAGGGACAAGAAGCCCGTGGATTCGTGCACGTCCAATATGGGCCACTGCCTGTGGGTTGGCATCGTGGACGAAGACAAAGCGCCGCTGGTGGCCGAGCGGCTCATGTCGCCTGAAATGTTCACCGGCTGGGGGATCCGCACCCTCGCCTCGGACATGGGGGCCTACAACCCCGTCAGCTACCACAACGGTTCGGTGTGGCCCCACGACACGGCGATCGTCGCCACCGGATTGATGCGATATGGCTTCGTTGAGGAAGCCAGTCGCGTTGCCAGCGGATTGTTCGACGCCGCCAAGCACTTCGGCGGCCGGCTTCCGGAACTTTTCTGCGGCTTTGACCGCTCGGACTTTCCGGAGCCCGTTCCCTATCCGACGGCGTGTTCCCCGCAGGCATGGGCGGCTGCGGCTCCGGTGCAGCTCGCCAGGATCCTGCTGCGCTTCGATCCGGACTTCACCCGGGACGTGCTGCACCTGGCACCGATACTCCCCGCATCCTTCGGGACGTTCAGCGCTGACAACGTCTTGCTGGGTGACTCACGGATCACCATCGAGGCAGCCGGGCCCACGGGGTCGGTGGCGGGGTTGCCGGAAAACCTGCGGCTGCGCAACGATCCGCGGCCGCCGTTGGCCGGGGACCTGTTCGGCTAGACCGCGTACTCCATGACGAAGTCGTGCTCCACGGTGTTGCCCAGCTGGAATGACTTGGTGCCCACCCGTTCGAAGCCGTTCTTCTCGTAGAAACGGATGGCCTTGGCGTTCTGGCTGTTGACTCCGAGCCACACACCGGCCGCTCCCTTGTCTGCCGCATCGGCAAGGGAGGCCTTCATGAGCCGGGCAGCTGCGCCGTGGCCGTGGTGTTCGGGATGGACGTAGCACTTGCTGAGTTCGGTGGAAGGCTGGGCTGAGAGGACCGAGGCCACATCGGGGTCGCTGGCGGGCTTGGCGATGAGCATGGTGTAGCCGTTCAGTTGGCCGGCGTCATCGAGCACGAGGATGGTGATGTTCGCGTCCGCGAGGTACTCGGCGAACCTGGCCTCGCTCAGGTGCTTCTCCAGATGGGCCTGGATGTCCTCCGGGGAGGAGCCCGGCGGGCACGCCAGCGGAAAGGTGACGGCCGCAAGCTCAGCGAGCTTCCCGGCGTCGTTGCTTGTAGCGGTGCGGATAGTCTCGGTCAACGCAGTGTCCCTCCAGGAGTCGGGTACGGAAAATGCCCCCAAGAACGCATCTTAGGGGCATTTTCCGTGCGCAAAACTCCTAGTCGGCTTTGACTGCCAGCACCGGGCAGTCCGCTTCCAGCAGGATCCGTTGGGAGACGCTGCCCATGATGAGCTTTCCAACGGGGCTGCGCCGACGCAGTCCGATCACGATCAGATCCGCGTCGTGTTCATCTGCGGCATCCAGGACCTCGGCCGCCGCGTCATGGCCACGAACCGGTTGCGTGATGGTGTGGCTGATGCCTTGCGTTGCAAGCCGTTGCTCGATTCCCTGGATGTCCGGCTCCTGGGCGTAGCGGTTGTCCACCAGGGCATCGCCCTTCGAGGAATTGATGACGAGGAGGTGGTTGTTGCTCTTCTTTGCCTCGGCGATGGCCTGCGTCAGCGCGGCCTCACCTTCCGGCGTGGGGACGTATCCCACCACGATGGTCATGGGTTCTCCTGTTTCTTGGTGTTAGTCGCTGTAGTCCGCAGCACCGGAATTGGCGGGAAGCAGCGGGTCCTTGGCTGGACGTTTGGGCCGGATGAGCTTGTACGCAAACGGCCAAACCAGCACGATCGCAACGATGATGTACACAACGATCGCGATCGGCTCGCTGAAGAGCCCGGCGGGGTCGCCGGCGCTCAGTTGCAGGGTCTTGCGGAGTTGGCCTTCGATCCGCGGGCCGAGGATGACGCCGAGGATCAAGGGCAGGACAGGTAGGCCGAAGCGGCGCATCATGAAGCCCAGGGCACCGAGGACCAGCAGGATCACCAGGTCGAACGCCTGCAGGTTCACCGAGTAGGCGCCCAACGTGGCGAAGAACAGGATTCCTGCGTACAAGTAGGGCCGCGGGAGTTGGAGCAGTTTGGCCCACAGCGGAGCCAGCGGCAGGTTGATGAGCAACAACAGCAGGTTGCCGATGAACAGGCTGGCGATCAGGGCCCACACCAGCGGTCCCTGGCTGGCAAAGAGCTGCGGTCCCGGCTGGATGCCGTAGGTGGTGAACGCTGCGAGCATGACGGCGGCCGTTGCGTTGGTGGGCAGGCCCAGCGCCAGCATGGGGGTCAGGGTGCCTGCGGCGGCTGCGTTGTTGGCGGCTTCCGGACCGGCGACGCCCTCGATTGCACCCTTTCCGAATTCTTCAGGGTGCTTGCTTAGCCGCTTCTCCGTGACGTAGGAGAGGAAGGTGGGGATCTCCGCTCCGCCTGCGGGAAGCGCGCCGAACGGGAAGCCGAACGCGGTACCGCGAAGCCAAGGCTTCCAGGAACGGGCCCAGTCCTTCTTGCCCATCCAAGGACGGCCCACGGGGATGATGTGCAGCGGGCTGCGGCGGAGGTGGGCGGCTACCCAGAGGGCCTCACCAACAGCAAAGATGGCGACGGCGACAACCACAATGTCCAGGCCGTCGGCCAGGAGCGGCTGGCCGAAGGTCAAACGGCGCTGGCCGGTGACCGAATCGATGCCCACCAGGCCGATGGCCAGTCCGAGTGCCAGTGATGCGAAGCCGCGGAGCCTGGACGAACCAAGGACTGCCGTGACTGCGAGCAGGGCCAGGACCATGATGGCGAAGTAGCTGGGGGCGCCAAGGCTGACGGCGAACTTGACCACGATCGGCGCGAAGACGGCCAACAAGGCGGTGCCGATGGTGCCGGCAACGAACGAGCCGATGGCTGCCGTGGCCAGCGCTTGGGCGGCCCGCCCGGCCTTGGCCATCTTGTTGCCTTCAATCGCTGTGACAACGGAGGATGACTCACCCGGGGTGTTGAGCAGGATGGAGGTGGTGGAACCGCCGTACATGCCGCCGTAGTAGATGCCGGCGAACATGATGAAAGCGCTGGTAGGTTCCAACGCGTACGTCACGGGCAGGAGCAGGGCCACGGTCATGGCCGGTCCCAGGCCGGGGAGGACACCAACGGCGGTGCCGAGGAGTACGCCGATCATGGCGTACAGGAGGTTCATGGGGGTCAGGGCGGTGGCAAAACCGTCCATCAGCGAGGACAGGACGTCCATCAGAGGATTCCTTCCAGAAGCCCGGCGGGCAGTGCAATGCCCAGGCCGAGGTAGAAGCCGTAGAAGGTCAGCAGGGAGAGTGCCAGGGCAATCAGGCCGTCACGGACATAGCGCCGGCTGCCCAGGGCCAAAACGCTGCCCCAGAAGAGGAGAGTTCCGGAGATCACCCATCCGGCCCAGTCAATGAGCAGGATGTTCAGGATGAAGGCGCCCGCCAAGGGGAGGACCGTCTTCCAATCGGCGGGGTGCGCCAGGTCGACGTCTTCGCCGCCTTCGGCTTCACCCTTGCCGCCGCGGAGGACGTTGATGGCCAGCAGCACGGCACAAACCAGCAAGAGGCCTGCGACGATGAACGGCACAGTCTTGGGCCCAACCGGGTCCGATTTGGAGTACGGGGTGGCCAGGCCGTTGGCGTCCAGGAAGACCAGGACCCCGGCCGCGCCGAGCAGGAGGGAAACTCCCAGCTCGGCGCGGCCCTTGAGGCCTTTTACTGCAGTGCTCACGCCAAGCCAAGCTTGGTGAGGACGTCGGCCACCCGCTTGTCCTGGTCGGTCAGGAAGGTCTGGAACTCGTCACCGGTGATGAAGGCGTCCGTCCAGCTGTGGGTCTTCAGGGCTTCCTTCCATCCTGCGGATTCGTGCATCTTTTCAAAGGCCGCGATCAGGGACTTCTTGTCCTCATCGCTGATGCCCGGAGGTGCCACAACGCCACGCCAGTTGGTGAAGACGAGGTCGATGTTGGACTCCTTGAGCGTTGGTGCGTCCACGCCGTCCAACCGCTTTTCGCCGCTGGTAGCCAGAACGCGGACTTCGCCGGACTTGATCTGCTCCAGGTACTCGCCGGCTCCGGACGCTGCGAAGCCCAGCTTGTTGCCGAGGATCGCAGGCAGGAGGTCCCCACCGCCGTCGTAGGAAACGAAGTTCACCTTGGTAGCGTCGATGCCCACGGCACCGGCCAGCTGCATGGGCAGGAGGTGGTCCGGGCCGCCCGGCGAGGAGCCGCCGCCCACGGAAATGGAAGCGGGATCGGCCTTCCATGCCTTCACCAGGTCATCGATGGTCTTGTACGGGGAGTCCTTGCTGACCATGATGGCGCCGGGTTCCTCGATCAAGCGTGCCAGGGGAGTGGTCTGGGTCAGTTTGGATTCCGACTTGTTGGTGTAGCTGGCTCCCACCACGCCCAGGCCCATGAGCATGGCCAGATCGCCGTTGCCCTTCTCGTTGACCACGCGCGCCAGGCCCACGGTGCCGCCTGCTCCGGCCAGGTTGAAGACCTCGGTGTTGCTGGCGATCTTTTCGTTGTCCAGGACCTTGGCCGCGGCCCGGGCGGTGGTGTCGTATCCGCCGCCGGGGGTGTTGGGGACCATGATTTGCAGACCGCTGATGGGTTTGGCCGCACCGGTGCTTTCGGTGCCGGTGGAGCTCTTGCTGGTGGCACCACAACCGGTAGCCATCAGGGCGATGCCGGCTGCAACGGCGGCAATGCGCAATGCGCGGATCTGGCGCATGATGTTCCTCTTCTCAGTGAAAAAAATTCTTCATCGAATCTCTGTGCAGGTTCCCTCGGGTTCCTGCCCTGCGGTCGATGCTAGGACGGCCGGTGACGTGGATCACCCTTGTGTTCGCAGTGATCTTTAAGTTCATTGCGTTCACGCAGTAAGAGGCAAAAAGACCCGCTCAGGGGTATAGTTCCGGTACTCCATGGCGGATGTCCCGTGAACGCATCGAAGCCCATCGGCATCCGGCAAACCTGGAAATCACCCAAAGGACCAAGCAGTGACCCGACTGGCTCGAAGAAGAGGCATGTCCCTCGCCGGACAGTACCTTCTGCTGCAGCTGTTGATCGTGCTCGCCGTGCTCGTGGCCGTCGCAGCTATTTCGCTGGCTGAATCCGCCGCCGCCTTCGAGCGCACCGAGGGGCGCAGGGCACTGTCCGCTGCCGAAGCGTTGGGGAACAACCCCACCGTCCGTGAACTGCTCCCGACGGCGGAACCCCGCGCCGGTTCCGCCCTTCCGGCCGTCGCCGAGTCGGTACGGACAGTCTCCGGCTCGGGCCAGGTTGCCCTCGCGAAACTGGACGGGACGGTGGTCACCGCCTCCGATCCCGGGTTGGTAGGCAAAATTCTGCCCCTTGGCGACAGCCGGGTGAAGGAAGGCCGGGCCTGGACCGGAGTCCTCGCCGGCAGCACCGGCCCGGTCCTTTCCGCCCACGTGCCGGTCCTGGACGATTCCGGTGAAATGATCGGCATAGCCTCCATCAGCCGTAACTACCCCTCAACCCTGGAAAGACTCGGCGACGCCGCGCCCAACCTCCTGACCTACCTCGGCGTGGCCAGCATCCTCGGTGTTGCGGGTTCGCTCTTGTTGTCCCGGCGCGTCAAGCGGCAGACCCTGGGCATGGAACCACGCGAGATCACCGGACTCGTGGAAAACCGGGAGGCCATGCTGCAAGGCCTGAAAGAGGGCGTGGTCGCTTTGGATCCCCACGGGCGGATTACCGTGGCCAACCAGAGCGCCCGGCAACTCCTGGGGCTTCCCGAGGATTGCGTCGGACAGCGACTCGCCTCGCTGCCCGTCGACCCGGCGCTCAAAGTGGTGCTGGCCAGGGACCAGACGGACCCGGACCAGTTGGTTCTGGTGGGTGATCGGCTGGTGGTCATGAACAGGGTTGCGCTCACCTCCCGCGGAAGGGACATGGGTTCGGTCACGACGCTCAGGGACCGGACGGAAATGTCCTCTTTGGAGCGCGAACTCGGGGCAACCCGGACAGTAACCAACACGCTCCGTGCCCAGGCCCACGAGTTCGCCAACCAGCTCCATGTCATCTCCGGGCTGCTTCAACTGGAGGAGTACGAATCCGTGATCCAGTTCGTCAACGGCGCCACCGTGGACCGCACCAGGCTAAATGATGAAGTGACCAGCAGGATCCAGGACCCGGCGCTCGCGGCCTTGTTGATTGCCAAGTCCAGCCTCGCTACGGAGCGCGGGGTGGAACTGCAGCTTGATCCGGGATCCGCGCTGCCGCGCGTAGCGGAGGAACTTTCCCGCGACCTCACTACTGTGGTCGGGAACCTGGTGGACAACGCGTTCGACGCCGTCACCGGACTCCCCGGGGCAACGGTCAGCGTCTTGGTGGTCGAGTCCGGTGACGAGGTCAGGGTCACAGTCCGGGACAATGGTCCCGGGATTCCCGACGGCGATGCCGAACAGATCTTCTCGCAGGGCTTCTCCACCAAGGAGCCAGGGCCCGGGGATTCCCGGGGTTTCGGCTTGGCCATCTCCCGGGTTATTTGCAGGCGCAGCGGCGGCGATCTGTCGGTATCGAACCATAACGGTGCCGTGTTCGCTGCGCGTTTCATGAAGGAGGCAGTACGCCCGTGATCAAGGTCCTGATTGTCGATGACGACTTCATGGTGGCCAAAGTGCATGCCGGCTTCATTCAAAGGACTCCGGGATTTGCCGTTTTGGGAGTGGCGCATACGGGCGCGCAGGCCGTGCTGGAAACACAACGGTTGCAACCGGACCTTGTGCTGCTGGATATCCACTTGCCCGACGCCAACGGACTTGACCTCATGCACAGGCTACGGGAGGTGGCTCCGGACCTGGACGTCCTGGTGATCAGTGCAGCCCGCGAAGTGGAAACGGTGCGCAAGGCCCTCCGCGGCGGCATTGTCCACTACCTCATCAAGCCCTTCTCCCAGGCCGACCTCCAGGAGCGGCTCGAGCATTACCTGCACGCGTACCACGGCCTGGACTCTTCAAAAGCCGAAGCTGAGCAATCCGACGTCAACAGGGTTTTTGGGCTGGGAACCTCCGAGCGGACGCTGCCCAAGGGGTGCAGCGTGGAGACCCTGGAACGGGTGGAGGAAACACTGAAGGCTGCTTCCGGGGATCTGTCAGCCGCCGAAGTCGCAGAAGAACTTGGCACATCGCGGGTGAGCGCGCGGCGTTATCTTGAGTACCTCCATGATGCCGGCGCCGTTGACGTGAAGCTGAAGTACGGCGTCGGACGTCCGGAAAGGCGCTACGTGCTCAAGGGGCGTTGAGTGCTTTTACTTGCTCGCCTTGGCGATGCGGATCAACTCCGCGGCAGTCCCCTCGGGGCGTCGCTCGGGCAGCCAGACAGCCCGCAGTGAACGGGTGAGATCCAGCCCTTGGACGGGCACTGCCACGAGTTGGCCCGTGGCAAGCTCCGCCGTCACAGCCAGTTCGCTCAGCACAGCCACCGCCGAACCTTCAACGGCGGCCGCTTTGACCGCCACCGTGCTGGCAAGTTCCATGCTCGTTGCCGCCAACGGGGTGCCGGACCGCTCCAACGCCCGGACCAAGGTGTCGCGGGTTCCCGAGCCGACTTCGCGGAGCACCAACTCCGCGGCAATCAGTTCGCCGGGCTCCACGGGAGTGCGTCGCCGCGCCCATGGATGGCTCGTTCCGACCACCACAACCAGCTCGTCGCGGGCCACCGTAGTTGACGCCACAGTGCGCGGAACTGTGGGGGTTTCCACGAAGCCCAAGGGGATTTTCCGTGCAGCCAATTGCTCAAGGACTTCTCCCGAATTCCCTACCGCCAAGCTCACGTGCAGGTCCGTGTGTGCCCTGCGGAAGCGTGCCAGCCAGCGCGGTGCGAGGTACTCGGCGATGGTCAGGCTGGCCGCAACCGTAAGGTGGGCGGCCTGCTCCGCTGCCAAGGACCGGGCGCCAAGGATCATCCGGTCCATCGCACCAAGTGCCTCGCGGGCCCAGGCAGTCACCACCTCCCCTTCGGTGGTGACCCGTGAACCGGCCGGAGTCCTGACCACAAGGGTGAGGCCGAGTTGGCGTTCCAGCCGGGCGAGGGCACGGCTGGCGTTCGGCTGGGCCATCCCGACGCGCCTAGCCGCAGCCCCCAACGAACCGGTCTCCGCCACCAGGACAAGGATTTCCAACGCGGTCAGGTCCGGGCGGTTGCTCATGCTTGGAAGATATGTGCGCCCCTTAGCTCATGTCAATTGCGCATGGGTTCAGGCCTAAAGGGCGGCTACCGCCGGGAGGGGATTCGGGGGAAGGTGGAACCATGAGCACAATACGGCCGCGGACCTCCGCCGCATCGGAAGCCACTGCGACCCCCGGGTGGGGCGGGCGCGGCGGACGTGGCGGCCGGCGTCGTGGGCCTGTCCGTTCCCTGGCGCCCGGGCTGGCAGCGTGCGTCGTGGCCTTGGCCCTGGCGTTCGGCATCCACGCCTTACTGCCGTCACTGCCCGCTATGACTCTGGCGGTGGTCCTCGGCATCGCAGCGGCAAACCTGCCCGGCGTCTCGGGATGGGTTGACGGATCCTGGCAACCCGGCCTTCGATTCGCGGGCAAGCACTTGATGCGTGCCGGCATCGTCCTCTTGGGCCTGAAGCTCAGCCTCGGGGACATCGCGGCCCTCGGCTGGCAGTCCTTTGCGCTCATCGTCGCGGTAGTACTGCTCTCCTTCGCGGGTACGTACGCCTTGGGCAAGCTCTTCAAGCTCCCCGGCGACGCACCTCTTCTCATCGCCACGGGATTCTCTATTTGCGGTGCCTCGGCCATCGGTGCCATGGCAGCGGTCCGGGGAACGAAGCACCAGGACACGGTGCTGCCCGTGGCCCTCGTAACCCTGTGCGGCACCTTGGCCATCGGCACGCTTCCGTTGCTCATGCACCCCCTGGGCCTGGATGCCGTGACGTTTGGCCGCTGGGTTGGTGCATCGGTTCACGATGTGGGACAGGTGGTGGCTGCGTCCCAGACGGCCGGTGCTGTTGCACTCAGCGCCGCGGTGGTCATCAAATTGTCCAGGGTGGTCCTGCTGGCTCCGATCGTCGCCACCGCAGGTCTGTTTGAACGACGACGGCGGCGGGCAACGGCCGCTGCAGCGGACCATGCGGGCACGTTCCCGCCGATCGTCCCCCTGTTCGTGCTGGGCTTCCTGGCCATGATCGCCGTCCGCAGCCTCGGCTGGGCTTCGCCGGCGGTGCTCGACTTCGGAAACCTGGCGCAGGAGATCGCCCTTGGACCAGCCCTCTTCGGCCTGGGTTCCTCGGTGCGCGTGCGTGAACTCCTGCACGCCGGACCGCGGTCCCTGGTCATGGCTCTGTTCGCGTGGGCGTTGATTGCGGCTCTGGGCCTCGGAGCTGTTGTGTTGGCTGGTTAGCTGGGAACGTGGGCCGATCTGCCAGCGAATATGGCCTTTCTTGCCGTAGATAATTCTGATGACGGGTCACTGGCTGGGTTGTACACCGATCCGAGCGCCCGACTGCTCCGAATCTCTATACATGACTAGGAACAGGCGCAGGATCCGGGATGCCAAGGGTATGGCCGCGTTGGCAGGGGTGGTATCGGCCGCGGTTGTTCTGGCAGTCGCGGAGTTGGTCGGTGCGTTCTTCACGGCCAGGGCAACGCCGTTGTTCGCTCTGGGGGCCACCTTCATTGATTTCACGCCGCCGTGGTTGAAGGATTTCGCGATCGCAACGTTCGGTACCAATGACAAGGCCGCCCTCTTGGTTGGGATGGGCCTGACCATTGCGGTTCTGGCGTGTGTGTTGGGTGTGGTTGCCTACCGGAAGTGGGCGTTGGGGGTCCTGGGCGTGCTGTTCATGGGTGCCGTGATCGTGGCCTGTGTCCTAACGCGGGCCGGGGTGCAACCCGCGGACGCTATTCCATCCATTGCAGGAACTTTTGCCGGGCTGGCGGTCCTGCGCCTGCTTCTCCTGCCGGTGTGGCGGTTGAAGGCTTGGCCGGAAATCCCGGCGGATATGGCAACCGACGCCGACACTCCCGACGGCGGCCGCGTCACCAGCCGCCGTCGCTTCTTTGCCGCTGCCGGTGTGACGGCGGCGGCGGCCGGTATCGCTGCTACCGGTGGCCGGTTGCTGAGCGCGGCCCGGAATAACATCGCCCAGGCCCGGGATGCACTAAGGCTTCCTGTGCCCTCCAGGCCAGCTGCCCCCGTACCGGCGAATGTCCAGTCGCCGGTGAAGGGTGTGTTGCCATGGTTGACGCCGAACAAGGATTTCTACCGGATCGATACAGCCTTGAGCGTTCCCGAAATCAACGTTGAGGATTGGGAACTGCGGGTCCATGGGATGGTCGAAGAGGAGATCACGCTGACTTTCCAGGACCTGCTCGACGCGGAGCTGATCGAGTCGCACGTCACGCTCACCTGCGTCTCCAACCCGGTGGGCGGCAAATTGGTCGGTAACGCGAAATGGCTTGGGATGCCCCTGCGCGATGTCCTGGCCAAGGCACGCCCGAAGGAGGGCGCGGACATGGTCCTGTCCCGCTCCATTGACGGGTTCAGCGCCTCCACTCCGTTGGAAGTCCTGCAGGAGGCTGGCCGGGATGCGATGCTGGCCATCGGCATGAACGGCGAACCCCTGCCCCTCGAACACGGCTACCCGGTGCGCATGGTGGTTCCAGGACTGTACGGCTTTGTCTCCGCAACCAAGTGGGTCGTCGACCTGGAAGTCACCCGCTTCGCAGACAGCAAGGCCTACTGGACCGAGCGGGGGTGGTCCGAGCGGGGACCTATCAAGACCATGGCGAGGGTGGACGTCCCGGCGTCCTTTGCGAAACTGCCGGCCGGGAAGGTCGCTGTCGGTGGCACCGCCTGGGCCCAAACCCGGGGCATCACCAAAGTGGAGGTGCAGATAGACGACGGCGACTGGGTGGAAGCCACGCTGTCGGACGAAGCGTCCACCATCACGTGGAGGCAGTGGTCGTACGAGTGGGACGCAACGCCCGGCAACCACTATGTCAGGGCCCGCGCGACGGACGGCACCGGCGAAGTGCAGACAGACAAACGCGCCGATCCCGTACCGGATGGAGCCTCCGGCTGGCCCTCAGTCATGGTCACTGTGGAATAGGGCGCGTGAAGCACCCCTTGCTGCTTGCCAAAGGCTGCTGGCCTAAAGAGGGGCGGGCATGACGCCGTTTTCACGGTGACGGTCACGCCCGCCCCTCTCTTCCTAGCCTTGGTTGAACGCTGCGTCGAAAGAGGTTTGCGAGGCGGGGAAGTCGAACTTCTTCAGGGCAGCGAGGGCTTCGGGGGCGCCGTGGAGGCGGTCCATGCCGGCGTCTTCCCATTCGATGCTGATGGGGCCGTTGTAGCCGATCGCGGACAGGGCGCGGAAGGAGGCTTCCCAAGGCACGTCGCCGCGTCCGGCGGAGACGAAGTCCCAACCGCGTCGGGGGTCGCCCCACGCGAGGTGGGAGCCCAGGACGGTGTTGCGGCCGGTTTGGCGGACCTTGGTGTCTTTGCAGTCCACGTGGTAGATCCGGTCTTTGAAGTCCCAGATGAAGGAGACGGGGTCGACGCCTTGCCACATCATGTGGGAGGGGTCCCAGTTCAGGCCGAATGCTTCGCGGTGGCCGATCGCCTCCAACGTGCGCTGAGTGGTCCAGTAGTCGTAGGCGATCTCGGACGGGTGGACTTCGTGGGCAAACCGGACGCCGTTCTCGTCGAAGACGTCCAGGATGGGGTTCCAGCGGTCGGCGAAGTCCTGGTAGCCGGCGTCGATGACTTTTTCCGGGACGGGCGGGAACATGGCCACGTACTGCCAGATCGAGGAGCCGGTGAACCCCACTACGGTGTCCACCCCCAAAGCCTTGGCGAGTCGGGCGGTGTGTTTCATTTCTTCGGCGGCGCGTTGGCGGACGCCTTCGGGGTTCCCGTCGCCCCACACCTTCGGGCCGACGATTGCTTCGTGGCGGAAGTCGATGGGGTCATCGCAGACGGCTTGGCCTTTGAGGTGGTTGGAGATGGCCCAGACTTTGAGGTTGTACTTGTCCAGGAGTTCGAGCTTGGATTCGACGTAGCCCGGTTCATCCCAGCGCCAGGCGTCCAGGTGGTCTCCGGAGACGGCGATTTCCAAGCCGTCATAGCCCCAGCCCGAGGCAAGCTTGGCGACTTCCTCGAGGGGGAGGTCGGCCCACTGGCCGGTGAACAGGGTGTACGGGCGGGGCATGGTCAGGCTCCTTCGGTGGTGCTGGACAGTTGGATCAATGAGCTTTTGGCGGCTGCGGACTCTTCGATAGCGGCCAGGACGTGCTGGACGTTCAGACCCTCCTCGAACGACGGCGACGGTTGGGTTCCGTCCTGGATGGCCAGGAGGAAATCGCGGACCTGGTGGGTGAAGGTGTGTTCCCACCCGATGATGTGTCCTTGCGGCCACCATGCCTCAAGGTACGGGTGTTCGGGTTCGTTGACCAGGATCCGCCGGAAACCCTGTTCCCGCACGGGAACGGTGGCGTCCAGGAAGCCGAGCTCGTTGAGGGCTTCGAGGTCGAACAGGATGGTGCCCTTGTCGCCATAGATCTCAAGTTTGAGGGAGTTCTTTTGTCCCGTGGCTACACGGGAGACTTCCACGGAGGCGATTGCTCCGGAGGTGAGGGTCAGCGTGGCCCAAGCGGCGTCGTCGACCGTTACTTCTTCCAGTCCTGCCTCGCCGGGGCGGTGGTCAACGAACGTCTGGAGGCGGCCGGTGACCTCGGTGACGGCGTCGCCGAGGAGGAAGAGGACCTGGTCGATCGCGTGGGAGGCGATGTCCCCGAGCGCTCCCGAGCCCGCTGTCTCCTTGCGGAGCCGCCACGTCATGGGGGATTCGGCGTCGGAAAGCCAGTCCTGGAGGTAGGCGGCGCGGACGTGGCGGACAGTGCCGAGCCGGCCCTCCACTATCAGCTCCCGGGCCAGGGCCAGTGCGGGGACGCGCCGGTAGTTGAAGCCGATCATGGACTGCACGCCCCGGGCGCGGGCCTTCGCTGCGGCGGCGGTCATGAGTTCGGCCTCGGCGAGGGTATTGGCGAGGGGTTTTTCGACCAGGACGTGTTTGCCGGCTTCGAGGGCGGCGACGGCGATTTCAGCGTGCATCCAGCCGGGGGCGCAGATGTCGATGACGTGGATGTCGTCCCGCTCAATGACTTCACGCCAATCGGTCGCCGATTCGGCCCAGCCGTACTTGGCGGCGGCTTCGGCCACCTGGGTTGCGTCCCGGCCCACGAGCACTTTCTGCTCAAAGGCCGGGACGTCGAAGAAACTGGCCACATTCCGCCATGCATTCGAGTGGGCCTTCCCCATGAAGGCGTAACCGATGGCGGCCACGCCCAGGGGGCGGGCTGTGCTGCTGTCCTGCGACAGCGCTGGCGTATGCGCCGTGTTCATTGTGATGCTCCTAAAGAAGGGCCGGATGGCCGGGAGGACTCCCGGCCCCGGAGATGGTCGTTGCTACTTGACGGCGCCCGCTGAGAGGCCGGCCACCAGGTGCCGCTGGACCAGGATGAATCCGATGAGGACCGGCAGGCTGACCACGACCGATGCGGCCATGAGCTGGTTCCAGAACACGTCGGATTCGCTGGCATAGGCCTTCAAACCGAGGGACAGCGTCTTGGTGGCCTCATTGGTCAGGACCGAGGCGAACAAGACTTCGCCCCATGCCGAAATGAATGAGTAGACCGCGACGGCGATGATGCCCGGCTTGGCCACCGGAAGGATCACGCGGAACAGCGCGCCCATCCTTCCCGTGCCGTCGATCATGGATGCTTCCTCCAACTCCTTGGGAATGGAAGCAAAGTACCCGCTGAGCATCCAGATGGCGAACGGCAGGGTGAACGTCATGTAGGTGATGATCAACCCGAGGTAGGAACCCTGGAGCTGCAGTCCGGTGATGTTCCGGATCTGGGTGAAGATCAGGTACAGCGGGAGCAGGAACAGGATGCCGGGGAACATCTGGGTGGACAGGACGGTCAGGCTGAAAACGCGCTTGCCCTTGAACGGCAGCCTCGCGATCGCGTAGGCCGCCAACACAGCGACTGTTACGGAGAACGCAGTGGCGGCGATGGTGATGACGAGGCTGTTCTGGAAGTACTTGGCCAACGGCACGGTGGTCCAGATATCAAAGTACGGAGCGAGCGTGATTTCGCGGGGGATCCACTGGAAAAGGCCGGAAACGTCCTTCAGCGGCTTCAAGGAGGTGGACACTACGACGAACAGCGGTACGGCGACCCAGAGGGACAGGATGGTCAGGACCACGTTCCTCAGGATCCGGAAGTTGCGGGTCTCAATCATTGTCGGCTCCCTTGGGCAGCACCATGCGGATGTAGAAGACAGAAGCGATGAACAGGGCGATCAGCAGCAGGACGCTCATGGCTCCGCCCAGGCCGAAGTTCCAGCTGCCGAACGAGTTCTGGTAGATCAGCGGCGAGATGAGTGTGGCTTCCTTCGGCGACGTGGCACCGAAGAGGACGAACGGAATGTTGAACTGGTTGAAGGTCCACAGCGACATCACCATGAGGAGCACGCCGTTGGCCGGGCGCACCATGGGCAGGGTGATGGTGCGGAACTGCTGCCACAGGGTTGCGCCGTCAATGGCTGCTGCCTCGTAGACGTCGTTGGGCACGTTTTGCAGGGCGGCCATGAGCATCAGGAACGCGAAAGGCCACAGCTGCCAGACGTTGACGATCACCATGGCGCCGAAGGAGTTTTCACCCAGGAGCCAGAAGGGCCGTTCGTCGCCGAAGAGGTGGAGTGTGTCCACCAGGATCTGGTTCACGGCACCGTCGCGCTGGTTGAACATGAAGGCCCAAGCGATGGTTCCGACGTACGCAGGAAGGGCGTAGGGGACCAGGAAGAAGGTCCGCAGGATGGCGCGGCCCTTGAAATTGGAGGAGAGGAACACTGCGCCGGCCATGCCCAGGACCCAGGAGAAGCCCACCACCAGGATGGTGTAGCCCAGGGTGCGGCCCACGGTGCTGAAGAAGGCCTGACCAATGGTGCTTTCCGGGTTCAGGCCGTTGATGAAGTTCTGCAGGCCGACGAACGGGGCGTTGAGCCAGTTGGTCAGGTTCAGCTGGGTCAGGGAGATGAAAGCGATCCAGACACCCAGGAGCATGGGGCCGATGTGGATCAGGAGTTCAAGGAGGGCGGCCGGGGCGATCAGGCCGTAGGGGAGGAAGGAACGGCGCCGCTTCCGGGGCGCAGGCGCGGCGGTGGCTGGCCCGCCGGGCTCAGGATTGGCAGCGTTGGTGCTGCCTGCAGCGGTCTTGCCGCTGTCCAGCGTTGAGTGGGACATCGAAACTCCTTTGCCGGAGCGGGGGCACCACCGGCAGTGGTGCCCCCGCCCGCGAGGCGTCGTTACTGGGCCGCGGCCATCTGGTTGTTGGCGTCCTTCAGGGCCGCCTTGATGTCGTCTTCGGAAACAGTTCCGGTTGCTGCCTTGGCAAAGAGGTTCTTGATCGCGGTACCCGTGAGGGTCTCCATCTGCCCTTCCTTCGCGATCAGCGGCATGGGCAGGGAGTGGTTGGCCAGGGCATCGTTCTTGGCCTTGACCTCCTCGGTCTGGAACGCAGCGTCCTTGGAGGCTTCGGTCACCACCGGCAGGGAGGAGTATGCCTTGTTCAGGGCAACCTGCTCCTCATCGCTGGTCAGGAACGCGGCAAGCTTGATGGCGTTCGCCTTGTTCTTGCTGTTCTTGAACACACTCAGGTTGATACCGGCCACGTGGCTTTGGGTGGCGCGGTCGCCCGTCGCGTCGGCGGTCATCATGGGGACGGGGGCTACGCCCCAGTCCTTGAAGTCGCGTGCGGCGAAGTTCTTCAGCGGGCTCTGGTCGAACATCATGGCTGCCTTGCCGTTGATGAGGTTGTCCACCTTCTGGGCGCCCTGGCTAAGTTCGGCGTCCGACGGCGACATCACCTTGTCCACTGCCATCAGGTCGACCCACTGCTTGACACCAGCCACCTGCGGATCGCTGTCGAACGTCGGCTTGCCGTCCTTGTCGAAGAGCGTGCCGCCGTTCTGCAGGCCGCGGATAAAGGCCTGGTGGGAGTTGGCGGAAACAGATGCGCCGGCAGCGGTGAAGCCCCACTGGTCCGGCTTGCCGTCGCCGTTGGTGTCCTTGGTCAGCTTCTTGGCGTCAGCGACGAATTCTTCCCAGGTCACAGGAGGCTTTTCGATGCCTGCTTCCTTGAACATCTTCGTGTTGTAGTACATGTTGTACGCCAAGCCGTAGAGCGGGATGGACGTGGGCGTCTTGCCCTCGGCTCCACCGGTGGACCAGCTGGTCTGCAGGAAGCGGTCCTTGCCGCCGATCGCGTCCAGGAGCTCACCTTCCACGGGCTCGAAAGCACCCGTCTCCTGCAGCGTCACGGCCCACGTGTTGCCGATGTTCAGGACATCCGGACCGTCGCCGCTGGTGACAGCCGTCAGGATGCGGTTGTAAAGGTCGGTCCAGCCGATGACTTCCAGCTTGACCTTGACTCCTGTCTTCTCCGTGAAGCGGTCCAGGCTGGGCTTCAGCTTTGCTGCGGTGTCGTCAAGGCTGTTGCCCTGGTCCGACGCCCAGTACGTGATGGTGTCGGAGGAGGCCTGCGTATTATCTCCGCCGCCACACGCGGTCATGCCCAATGCGAGCGCGGCCGTGGCCGTCAGCGCCGATAGGACTTTCAGGGGGTTCTTCATTGTTGCTCCGGTTTTCTCGTCGTCGAGTTGCCTGAGGGGATGGGATCAGGCCGAAAGGGTTGCTGCGGTGGGGTCCCAGTCCTCGGGGAGGGCCGGTACCTTGGCTGCGGAACTTTCCACATCCACAAAGGCGCGGTTATCGATCGACTCCGAGATGGAAGCCATGGTGTCCAGGATGTGGAACGCGAGTTCACCCTGGGCCCGGTGGGGACGGCCTTCACGGGTTGCCCGGGCCATCTCCAAAACTCCCGCACCCCGGCTGGCGGTGGAACCCACGGAGGGCACTACCGTCCAGTCGTCAGAGCCAAGGGTGCAAATCCTGACGTCGCCGTCGAACATGTTCGGGTCCGGGAAGGCGATGGTGGCTTCGGTGCCCGTGATCTCGACGAACCCGGCGCGTTTCAGCGGTGAGTCGAAGCTGAAAATGCTCTGGGCGGACTCGCCGCCCTCGAACTCGAGGATGGAGCTGACATGCGTGGGGACCGTGACCTCGAAGCTTTCCCCGGCCTTGGGCCCGGAACCGATGATGCGCGATTCGCGGGACTTGGATCCGAAGGCGGCCACGCGGCGGATGCTGCCGAAGGTCTGCACCAGCGTTGTGAGGTAGTAAGGGCCGATGTCGAAGAGGGGTCCGGCGCCGTCCTGGAAGAGGAAGGCCGGGTTGGGGTGCCATGACTCAGGTCCCGGTGACTGCATCAGGGTCAGAGCGGTCAGCGGGGTGCCGATGTCTCCGCGCTCGATCATCCGCCGCGCCGTCTGCAGCCCGGCACCGAGGAAGGTGTCGGGAGCACAGCCAAGGCGTACACCGGCAGCGTCCGCGGCCTTCAGCAGGCCAAGCCCGCTTTCCCGGTCCAAGGAGAAGGGCTTCTCGCTCCACACGTGCTTGCCGGCGTTGACGGCGAGGGTAGCCACCTCGACGTGGGCAGCAGGAATGGTCAGGTTGATGACGATTTCGACCGCAGGATGGCCGAGGACGGCGTCCACACCTCCGTGGGCGGGAATTCCGTATTCGGCAGCCCGGGCTGCCGCTGCTTCCTCGAACAGGTCGCCGATGGCGAGGACCCGTACATCGGGGAAGCTGGTGAGGTTGTCCAGGTACTGCTTGCTGATGACGCCGGCGCCGATGATGCCGACTCCCACGGGACCTGAACCCAGTGGACCGAACGCTGCTCCTGCGGCGTGGCTCATGCGGAGACCTTTCCTGCGCTGAGGTAGTTGTAGCTGTCGCGGACGGCCTCGAACATGTCGCCCTGGAAGTCGTCGAGTTCAACAACGCCGGCTTCCAGGGAACCTGCTGCTGCGAGGACGTCCCAGATGGGCATCTTTCCGTCGCCGACCGCCAGTTGGCTGGAGGGGTCGGAGGTGACGGGACCGTCCTTGATGTGGATGAACTTCACGCGGTCACCGAGTTTGGCCAGGAGTTCGGCCGGATCCTGTCCGCCCACTGCGGCCCAGTACGTGTCCAGTTCCAGGACCACTTCGGGAGCGAGGTTGTCGGCAAGGTGTTCAATGGCGGTCTTTCCGTCAATGACGGACTCAACTTCCCACCAGTGGTTGTGATAGCCCACGCGGACGCCGTATTCCGCGCCTTTGGCCGCGGCCGCGTTGAGCTGTTCTGCGGTGGCTTTGATGTCTTCGATGCTGTTCCAGCGCTCGATCGGAACGTGCGGATCGATCACGGTGCCGATTCCCAGCTGCCGGGCCGCTTCGAAGATGGCGTCCTGGTCATCGCTCAGCAGGGGAGCGTGCCCGGAGGGTGCAGTGAGGTTGTTTTCGGCAAGTGCTTTCTTGAGTTCCGCTGCCTTGGCAACGAACCGGTAGGGCTCCACCATGGTGAACCCGATGTCAGCCAAACGTTGGATGGTTCCAGCAAGATCCTCTTCCAGGGCCTTCCGGACCGTGTAGAGCTGGATCGAGTATGACACTGTCTCTCCTCGTCGTTGTGGTTTGAGCGCAGATCGACCCTGGTGATAACCACCATTTGCGGTCGTGATGTGCTGTACCTCACAACCTAGGGGGACTTTTGCCGAGCGTCAAGCAAAAGTTGAAAATACGTCGGCGTTCTTTTGCCGCGTGACACGCATAACCATCCGTGCTATCACTGATTCATGACTTCAGCCCCCGCGAACGACGCCGGAAAAGAGCCCTCTGCGCCGGAGGCCGGAAGTCTTTCCCGCGCTGGTGACCTCTTCCAGCTGCTCCGTGACGGGCAGGCCCGCACCCGCGCCGAACTCGCGCTGACCACCGGACTCGCGCGCTCCACCGTTGCGTCCCGCATCGACGCACTCATCAGCTCCGGGCTCGTAGGACCCGCGGGCGAGGCAAGCTCCAGTGGCGGGCGCCCGCCGTCGCGCTTTGCCTTCAACCCGGCCGCCCGCGTGGTCCTGGCTGTCGACGTCGGCGCCACGCACGTGATCGTTGCGGTCACGGACCTCGGAGGAAAAATCCTTGCCGAGCAGCGGCTCAAGCAAGACGTCTCCGACGGCCCGGACATCGTGCTGGGGCGCGTCATAGCCGCAGGCAAGGAACTGCTCGCCGAGGCGGGACGGGAAATGGGCGACCTCGCCGGCATGGGCATTGGCTTGCCCGGACCCGTGGAACACGACACCGGCCGGCCTGTGAAGCCGCCGATCATGCCGGGTTGGGACGGGTTCGACGTCGTCCCTTACGTCCAGCGCTCGCTGCCTGTCCCGGTTTTGGTGGACAACGACGTGAACATCATGGCACTCGGCGAACGGACCGCTTACTGGCCGGAGCACGAGAACTTCCTGTTCATCAAGGTGGCCACGGGCATCGGTGCCGGCATCATCAGCAGCGGAGAGCTGCAGCGCGGCGCCAACGGAACCGCCGGGGACCTGGGCCACGTCCGCGTACCCCGCGGCGACGAGGTGCTGTGCCGTTGCGGCAACTACGGGTGCCTCGAAGCGCTGGCCTCAGGTCCCGCCGTCGCGCGCCAACTCCACGAGCTTGGGCTGGACGCGTCAACCGGCGCCGACGTGTTGCGGCTGGTCGGTGAGGGGAACCTGCAAGCGATCCAGGCCCTGCGGCAGGCGGGGCGAGACGTCGGGGATGTCCTGGCCACGGTGGTCAACCTGCTGAACCCGTCCATGATCGTGATCGGCGGCAGCGTCGGCGAGGCCGGGGAACATCTCGTGGCCGGTATCCGCGAGGTCGTGTACAGGCGTTCCCTGCCGCTGGCCACCACCCACCTGCGGATCGGCATCTCCATGGCCGGGGACCGCGCTGCCATCCTGGGCGCGAGCCAGATGGTTACCCAGTATGTCCTGTCTCCCGCGGTGATCGAAGCCACGCTGCAGGCAACCGGCTGAGCTGTCTTTTTTCGGGGCTGGGCGGCGCCGTGATAGCAATGAAACTGATGAAAACGTTTCCTGAGATCCTGCGGTCCGTTCCGTGAACCAATTGCTTGCCAAAGTTCCGCGCGGTTGGCTGATCCTTGCCTGCATCGGACTCATCGCCCTCAACATGCGCGGGCCGTTCGTTGCCGTTGCGCCGGTGGTGGACTCGCTGCGCGTGGACCTTGGATTCTCGCCGGTCGAGTTGGGCTTGCTGACCGGCATTCCCGTGCTGTGCTTCTCGCTCGCATCCCCGCTGGCATCCCTCGCCGGACGGCAGTTCGGGGCCGAATTCGCCGTCATGCTTACCCTGCTGGGAGTGCTGGCCGGCGTTGTGGTGCGCTCCAGCGGGGGAGGCGTGCCCGTGATGGTGGGTACGGTGCTCATCGGCGTCGCCATCACCATCGGCAACATCGCAGTGCCCTTGATCATCCGTCGCGACTTCGCCCCACGCAGGCAAGCCACGGCCATGGGCGTCTACACCGCGGCGTTGAACATCGGCTCGTTCCTGACGTCCGTGATCACTGCGCCGCTCGCGGATCTGCTGGGCTGGCGGTTGTCCCTCGCCGCCAGCGCCCTGCTGGCGCTGGCTGCGATCGTGTTTTGGATTCCTACCGTTGGTGTCCGCCGCGCCCTGGTTCCGGCGCCCGTGCCCGCTGCTCCGCCGTCGGGTTCCGGACGGGTGGCCGGCGTCCGATGGCTGATAGCCGGGCTGACTGTTGGCTTCGCCGGGCAGGCGTTCTCCTATTACGGCGTCACGGCGTGGCTGCCCAGCTTCCTGTCCGATGAACTCGGGATGGGTACCGCCGAGGCCGGCGCAGGGTCCTCGCTGTTCCAGATCTTCGCGATTGTGGGCGGCCTGGGCGTTCCGCTCCTGGCCCGCTTCACCAGTACGACGACGGTCGCGGTCACCTTGAGCGCGCTGTGGCTGAGCGTTCCCGTGGGCCTGCTGCTGGCCCCGCAGCTGTGGTGGCTCTGGTCCTCGATGGGCGGAGTAGCCCAGGGTGGCGGCATCACGGTGATCTTCATTGCCGTCATCAGGTTCGCCCGCGACCAGGCCTCGGCCGGCAAGATGTCCGCCGTCGTGCAGGGCGTTGGCTACTGCTTTGCCGCGCTTGCTCCCACAATCGTTGGCTACGTCCATGACGTGTCCGCAGGGTGGACCGCGCCGCTGCTGGTCATCCTCGGCTCGGTCCTCGCGTTCTGTGTGTGCACCACGCTGTCGGTGCGCTGGGTCGCCCGCCAGCCTTAGCCCAACTGGGTCGCAGTTAAGCACGTTCTGAGCCCTCAAAACGTGCTTAACTGCGACCCAGATGGGTGGTTTTTCCGGTGCTGGGCTGCCTCCCCGGCCTTCGGGGTCACTTGTTGCGAAGAGTGCAGGCAGCCCAGCGTCGGGGCTTTCGGTTTGTCGTTCCCAGGCGTTGCTGCTCCTAGGCGGCGACGAGTTCTTCAGCCGTCGCTTCTTCCCGGGCCTCGGTGAGGTAGCGGGCGTACGCCGGGATGGTCAGGAACGTGGGGAACTCTTCCGTGAGGGTGACTTCTTCGAAGATGCTGCGGGCGTCTGCGAAGCGGTCTCCGTCGAAGCGTTCCAGGCGGGCGAATTCCTCATCCAGCATGTCCTGGACCCATTCGCGGGAGATGATATCGCCGTGTTCGGTGATGGCGTGGGAGTGGATCCACTGCCAGAGCTGGGAGCGGGAGATCTCGGCAGTGGCGGCGTCTTCCATGAGGTTGTGGATGGCCACTGCGCCGTTGCCCCGGAGCCAGGACTCGATGTAGCGGATGCCCACCTCGATGTTCTGGCGGATGCCGGCCTCGGTGATGGTGCCCTGGGTGCTGGCGATGTCGATCAAGGCGCGGTCATCCGGGGTCACGTCTTCGCGGCTCTTGGTGAGCTGGTTGGGCGCCTCGCCGAGCACCGAGTCGAAGACTTCGCGGCACACCGGTACCAGGTCCGGATGGGCCACCCAGGAACCGTCAAAACCGTCGTTGGCTTCGCGGGTCTTATCCGCACGGACCTTCTCGAAGGACGCGGTGTTGGCTGCCTCGTCCTTGCGGTTCGGTACTGCTGCCGCCATGCCCCCGATTGCCATGGCGCCGCGGCGGTGGCAGGCCCGGACCAGCTGTTCGGTGTAGGCGCGCATGAACGGCTGGGTCATGGTCACCTGCCCGCGGTCCGGCAGGACGAAACGCGGCCCGCGGGTACGGAAGTTCTTGATCAGGGAGAAGATGTAGTCCCACCGGCCGGCGTTGAGACCGGACGCGTGGTCGCGGAGTTCGTAGAGGATCTCCTCCATTTCGAACGCGGCGGTGATGGTTTCGATCAGCACCGTGGCCCGGATGGTTCCTTGCGGGATGCCCAGCAGGTCCTGGGCCAGGATGAAGATGTCGTTCCAGAGCCGTGCTTCGAGGTGGTTCTCGATCTTGGGCAGGTAGAAGTAAGGGCCCTTGCCCTGGGCGAGGAGGCGGCGGGCGTTGTGGAAGAAGTAGAGCCCGAAGTCCACGATGCCGCCGGCGATCGGCTTGCCATCGATCAGCATGTGCTTCTCCGGCAGGTGCCAGCCACGGGGCCGGACCACGATGGTGGGCAGGTCCTCGGCGGCCTTGAGCTTGTATTCCTTGCCTTCGGGGGTTGTGAAGTCGATCCGGCGCTCCAAAGCGTCAGTCAGGTTGAGCTGGCCCTGGATGACGTTGCGCCACGTCGGAGTGGAGGAGTCTTCCATGTCCGCCAGCCACACCTTCGCCCCCGAGTTCAGGGCGTTGATGGTCATCTTCTTGTCCACTGGTCCGGTGATTTCCACGCGGCGGTCCTCCAGCCCCGGGGCCGGGGGAGCCACCCGCCACGACGGGTCATTCCGGATGGCCTCGGTCTGCGGCAGGAAGCGCGGATCCTGGCCGGAGGAGATTGCGTTGCGGCGTGCGTGCCGTGCCTGCATGAGTTCGTGCCGGCGCTCGGCGGTGGCCCGGTGCAGCTTGCCGACAAACTCAAGCGCGTCCGGAGTCAGGACCTCGCCCTGCCGGCAAATGGGCTGCGCAGTCAAAGTGATGCCGTTGATGGTGAAGTTGTCGGTGAAGCTGTTCATTGGAGTTGTCCCTTCAGGAACCAACTGACTGGCGGTAGTGGTTGTTCTGAACGTTCAGAACAACCACTACTGCCATCTAGTTGGGAAAGTGGGCCCACGGCCGCCGGGTTCCCTCGCGAGCTTGCGAGCGGAGGGGGCGGCTGGGGATTAGTGGAATTGGCCTTCTTCGGTCGATCCGACCAAGGCGAGGGTGGAAGCGTTCGGGTTGAGCGCTGTGGCAATGTCGTCGAAGTAGCCGGTGCCGACTTCGCGCTGGTGCTTGGTGGCGGTGTAGCCGCGGGATTCGGAGGCGAATTCCTTTTCCTGGAGCTCGACGTAGGCGCTCATGCCTTCGCGGGCGTAGCCGTGGGCGAGGTCGAACATCGAGTAGTTCAGGGCGTGGAAGCCGGCCAGGGTGATGAACTGGAACGTGAAGCCCATGGCGCCGAGTTCGCGCTGGAACTTGGCTATGGTGGCGTCGTCCAGGTGCTTGCGCCAGTTGAACGACGGCGAGCAGTTGTAGGAAAGCATCTGGTCCGGGTACTCGGCCTTGACGGCTTCGGCGAACTTGCGGGCCAGTTCCAGGTCCGGGGTGCCCGTCTCCATCCAGATCAGGTCGGAGTACGGAGCGTAGGCCTTGGCACGGGCGATGCAGGGTTCGATGCCGTTGCGGACCTTGTAGAAGCCTTCAGCGGTACGCTCGCCCGTGATGAATTCGCGGTCGCGTTCGTCAACGTCGGAGGTGATCAGGGTTGCGGCTTCGGCGTCGGTACGGGCGATGACCACCGTGGGGGTGCCGGCGACGTCGGCAGCCAGGCGGGCTGCGTTGAGGGTCCGGATGTGCTGCTGGGTGGGGATCAGGACCTTCCCGCCGAGGTGGCCGCACTTCTTTTCGGAGGCGAGCTGGTCTTCCCAGTGAACACCCGAGGCGCCGGCGGTGATCATGGACTTCATGAGTTCGTAGGCGTTCAGCGGGCCACCGAAACCGGCTTCGGCGTCGGCGACGATCGGGACCAGCCAGTCCTCAACAGTCTTGATGCCCTCGGCGTACTCGATCTGGTCGGCACGCAGCAGCGCGTTGTTGATCCGGCGCACAACCTGCGGAACCGAGTTGGCCGGGTAGAGCGACTGATCCGGGTAGGTGTGACCGGAGAGGTTGGCGTCAGCGGCGACCTGCCAACCCGAAAGGTAGATGGCGCGCAGGCCTGCCTTGACCTGCTGTACTGCCTGGTTGCCGGTCAGGGCGCCGAGGGCGTTGGTGTAGCCGCCGGTGGGTGCTTCCTCGGTGAGCTGCTTCCAGAGCTTTTCCGAACCGCGGCGGGCCAGGGTGTGCTCTACGGAGACGCGACCACGGAGGCGGACGACGTCGGCAGCCGAGTAATCACGGGTGACGCCCTCCCAGCGCGGGTTGGCGGACCATTCAAGTTCCAGCGCCGCGGCCTGCTGCTCAGCGGTCAACTCTGGTTCAAACGATGCGGTCATTGCATGTCTCCTCGTATCCAAGCGGCTCCCGGGCCGGCCTCCGCTGCGTCCTTGCTGCTTCGGCCGGCTCACCCGGGGTCTGTATTTCTTTTCGTGAGAACTACTTTTCTGCACTTTCCAAGCTCTTTCTAGATAAATCCTCTGGAAAGAAATGCAGTTCTTCGCGTATTCTCAAGAAATGTCGCCTGTGAGCTGGAGCCGCGAAGTCGCGTCGCCGTCGTCGTCCCCTACGTCCCCCGAACTGGACGTGATCAGCCTTGGCCGCCGCGTGCGCCACCTGCGCAAGCAAGCCGGCCTGACGCTCGATGACCTGAGTGCCGCCGTCGGGACCGCGCCGAGCCAACTGAGCCTGATCGAAAACGGCAAACGCGAGCCCAAGCTGGGGCTGCTGCAACACCTTGCCTCCGCGTTGAACGTGAGCATCGACCAACTGCTCGGAGCTGAGCCGCCAAGCCGCCGCGCCGCCCTGGAAATCGAGCTGGAGCGGTACCAGCGCGGACCGCTGTACGAGTCCTTGAACCTGCCAAAAATCCGCATCAGTTCGCGGCTTCCGTTGGAGGTTCTGGAGGCGCAGGTCGGGCTGCTTCAGGAACTCGAACGCAAGCTCAACGAGCAAGCCGCGACGCCGGAAGAAGCCCGCCGCGCGAACGGCGAGTTGCGTGCCATGATGCGCGAGCGCGGTAACTATTTCCCCGAGTACGAGGCCGAGGCGCAGAAGGTCCTCAAGGGCGTGGGCTACACCTCCGGGCCGTTGAGCCAGCACGTCATCGCGGACATCGCCGAGAACCTGGGATTCTCACTGCACCACGTCAGCGACCTGCCGCATTCCACCCGGTCCGTGACCGATTTGAAGAACCGCAGAATTTACCTAACGCAGAACCAGCGGCAGGACCACGATCCCCGGTCGGTTCTGCTGCAGGCGCTGGGGCACTACGTCCTGGGGCACGGGACTCCCAAGAACTACGGTGACTTCCTGGCGCAGAGAGTGGCTACCAACTACTTTGCGGCGGCATTGCTGCTGCCGGAGCAGGCAACGTTGGATTTCCTGCTGAAGGCCAAGGCCGCCAAGGAGATCGCCGTGGAGGACATCCGGGACGCTTTCGCGGTGTCCTACGAAACTGCGGCCCACCGTTTCACCAACCTGGCGACCCAACACCTGGGCATCACCACCCACTTCCAGAAAACCCACCAGTCCGGGATCATCTACAAGGCCTACGAGAACGACGGCGTCGCCTTCCCGCAGGACCACACCGGCGCCATTGAGGGGCAGCCGTCGTGCAAGGCGTGGACGTCCCGAGCGGTGTTCGACGTACCGGACAAGTTCAGCGCCTACAGCCAGTACACGGACACTCCCTCCGGCACGTACTGGTGCACGGCGCGGACCGAGCGTTCCGCCGCCGGCGAGTTTTCGCTCAGCATCGGGGTGCCTTACCAGCACGTGAAGTGGTTCCGCGGGCGGGAGACCACGGCCAGGGCCACCTCCAATTGCCCGGATCCGAACTGCTGCAAGCGGCCACCGGCCGAACTGGCCAACGAGTGGGCCGGCAACGCCTGGCCGTCCGCCCGGGCCCATTCGCACCTGCTGGCCGCGATGCCCCCGGGCGCGTTCCCGGGCGTGGATGAGACCGAGGTGTACAGCTTCCTGGCGGCGCACTCCGCGCGTTGAGCGGGGCCTCCGCGCGCTAACGGGACTTCGGCGAGTTCGCGGCAACCCTGCGGTGACGCTGGAAGTTTCCGGGGGTCCTTGGCGGTTTCCCGCGATCACGGCGCAGGACGGCGGTTTCCCGCGATCACGGCGCAGGACGGCGGCTAACGAACCAGCCGCGCCACCAGGACTGCCGCAGCATCAACGACGTCGTCCGCTTCCTTCTTGGTGGCACTCAAGGCGACCTCGTGGCCGGCAACCGTGATGATGTCGGTGATCACCGCGACGGTGAGGCGGCCCAAAGTGTCCTCGGCCGTTCCGAGAAGGACCGAATTCTGGCGCACCCATTCCCGCCCGCGCTCGCGACGCAGGACCTCGAAGCCGGGGGGAGCATCGCCCTCGAAGAAGACGCGTTCCAGCGCGCGGTGCTTCCAGGTGTAGTCGAAGTACGTGCGGCTGCCGACGTCGAAGAGCGCCAAGGGATCGTTTTCGCCGGACTTCCGGGCCTTGGCAACGGCGGCCGCCACCAGCCGTTCGTGCTCGTTTTGGTAGTCGTCCCAGAGGGCAAGGAAGAGCTCTGTCTTGCCGCCGAAGTGATGGTAAAGGCTTCCGACGCTGGACCTGGCCCGCGTGACGATGTCCGAGATGCCGGCGTCCGTGAAGCCCAGTTCGCTGAAAACCGCAGCGGCCGCGTCCAGCAGCTTGCGTTGGGTAGTCGCTGTCCGGGACCACTGCCAGGAGCCGGAATGGACTGCGGCGTCGGAGGTTTTCCGAACCATCGAGCCTCCCCGGGACAGCCTGAATCCTTGACCAAGCCCAAATTACAGTAAATAATTCTGGAAGTCCGTTCTAGAAAATAAGTATTGCGCTATGTGTCCGAATGCTGCGATTTTTGACGCCAAAGGCGCCCTGCGGGCCAGGCGCCGTTTTCGCCGTCGGGCAGCAACTGGTTGAATCGCTATGAGAGCGCCAACTGGTCGCACGCCAACAAGCCAGAGAGGAACGCGGCCTGATGTCCGTTTCAAGCAAGTCGTCCGGGATCACGTCGAACAGGTGGTTCAAGCCCGTCGCCGTCACCGTGGTGGCTTTGGTCATCGCGCTGATCCTGGTGCTCGTGGCACAGTGGCTCCGCACGCTGGAACCGGTGAAGCAGTTCCTGACGGACTATCCGGGACACTCGGAGCTGCCCGAGGGCGCACCGACGGGGCTCCCGGCGTGGCTGGGCTGGCAACACTTCCTCAACATGTTCTTCATCGTCCTGATCATCCGCTCCGGTTGGCAGGTGCGCACCACTACGCGGCCGCCGGGTTACTGGACGCGGAACAACAAGGGCTTCATCAAGACCAGGAACGCTCCCACCAAGATCAGCCTGGACCTGTGGTTCCACTTGACGCTGGATGCGCTGTGGGTGCTCAACGGCCTGATTTTTATTGTGCTGCTGTTCGCCACAGGCCAGTGGATGCGGATTGTGCCCACCAGCTGGGACGTCTTCCCGAACGCGGTTTCGGCCGGCCTCCAGTACGCGTCGCTGAACTGGCCGCTGGAAAACGGTTGGGTCAACTACAACGCCTTGCAGCTGCTGACCTACTTCATCACGGTCTTCATCGCGGCGCCGCTGGCCATCATTACCGGCATCCGCATGTCCGGGGCGTGGCCCAAGAAGGCAGCGGTCAACAAGTTCTACCCCATTGAAGCTGCCCGCAAGGTCCACTTCCCGGTGATGATCTACTTCGTAGCGTTCGTGATCGTCCACGTGACGTTAGTCCTGGCCACGGGTGCCCTGCGGAACCTCAACCACATGTACGCCTCCACGGACGACGCCAACAGTTGGTGGGGCTTCGCGGTCTTCGCAGCGTCCATCGTGGTCACGGCGGCGGCCTGGTTCCTTGCCCGGCCCCTGTTCCTTCGCCCGATCGCGTCGCTGATGGGCAAGGTTACCAACCGCTAGGCCAGCGCTAGCTCAGCGCACCGCCCTGCCACAAGGCATCAAACGGCGCCCCGGACGCTACGCGGTTGCGGATTCCCTCGGTCACGAACGCCTTGGCTGTACGGGCCGCCTCGAGCGGCGACGCGCCCTTGGCCAGCTCCGCCGTCACGGCGGCGGCCAGCGAACAGCCCGCACCGGACACCGCGACCTCGCCCACCTTCGGTGCACGCAGGACTTCCAGCGTCCGGCCGTCGTAGAAAACGTCGACGGCGTCAGCACCTTCCAGCCGCACCCCGCCTTTGGCGAGCACGGCGGCGCCGCTGAGCTCATGGATGCGGATGGCGGCGGCCTTGAGGGACTCTTCGTCGGTGATGGTGAGGCCGGAGAGGGACTCAGCCTCGAAGTGGTTCGGCGTGACAAACGTGGCCAGCGGGAGGATCTGCGCCTTCAAGGCCTGGTCCGTGTCCAGCGCGTGTCCGGGCTCCTGGCCTTTGAAGATCAGGACCGGGTCCAGGACGATGTTGCTGAATGCGCCCTCTGACAGCGCCTTCTCCACGGTGCTGATGGTTGCCGGGCTTCCCAACATGCCGATCTTCACGGTGTCCAACACCGAAGGTGCGCCGGAAGCGGAACCGTAGGCCGCCGTCGTGGCTTCCAACTGGTCCGCAATCACTTGCTGGTCCACCGGGACAAAACGGTGGTTCCAGTTGTCCTTGGGGTCGAACGAAACGATGCACGTCAGGTTGACGATGCCAAAAACTCCGAGTTCCTGGAACGTCTTGAGGTCGGCTTGCGCACCGGCGCCGCCGGTCGCTTCCGAGCCGGCGATGGTCAATGCAATGGCAGGGACAGCGGCAGAAGTCATGGTTTCCATTTTGCCAGCTTCCTGATGGTGTGCGATTTCCTAGCCGTGGAGGGACCTGTACGCAGCCGCCGCGGCCGGGTGCAGAGGAACCCCGGCTGTGTTGATGAGCGTCTCCGGGCTGAGGAACTGCACGCCCGTGCTTGATGTGGGAATAAGGTCCTGCGCCCGTTCCACCAAAAGGCGCACCGTACGACGGACCAGGGAATCGGGGAGATCGCTGCGGCACAACAGCAGGTTGGCTACGCCCACCGTCCAGATCGCGGGGGCGTCGCCGTAGGTACCCGCCGGTATGAGCACGCGGTCGTAGTAATCACCATGTTCTGTGCGCAGGGCAGGGATATGCCGTGAGAGGTCCAGGAGCCGGACTCCCAGCACCGAGGCTGTTGCTGCGATGGCCGCGGTGGGGACCCCGCCGGACCAGAAGAGGGCGTCGATGGACCCACCCCGGAGCGCGGACAGCCCTTGGTTGAGGCCCAGATTGACCTGTTGCGGCGCGGGTTCAAGCACGGCGGAAGCGATGATCCGGGGAGCCGTCAGGGAAGTGCCGGACCCCGCTTCGCCCACCCCCACCACTTTTCCGGCCAGATCGGCGAAGGTCCCGATGCCGCTGTCCGCACGGACTATGCAATGAACATAGTTCTCGTACACCTTGCCAAGCGCCACCAGGCTTGTACCGGCCGGGGTTGTGCCCGCAGCGGCCAGGGTTGCGCCCGCAGCGGCCGGGGTTGCGCCCGTGGCGGCAGGGCTTGGGCCGGGCGCTGCCGGGCCCGGGGCCGGAAGCGCCGCCGTGTCGGCAAGCGCGACGGCGAAGGTCGCCTCGCCGGACATGACCCGCCGGATGTTCTCGAGACTTCCGCCAGTGACCAGAGGCTCTGCCGTTTCCGCCACGCCCTCGCGTTGCAGCAGACCTGCGAGCAAGGTGGCGAACTCCAAGTAGAAACCGCCCGATTCGCCACCAGCCACCGTCAGCTTCTCCGGTTTCGGCTCCGGCGTGCAGGCAGCGGAGGACATCAGCAGCCCTGCACTTCCCAGGATCAGCCCGGACGTGAGCACGGTACGGCGGGACAAAGGCCTAGCCATTCGCGCCACCGCCGAACTCCAGGCGTCCTATCAGCCCGTGCGGGACACGCTCCCGCAACACCAGCTTGCCTCCGTTGGCCTCGGCCAGCCGTTCCACGATGGTGAGGCCCAGGCCGTTGCCGGGAATTCCGCTGTGTTGAGGCGCGCGCCAAAACCGCGAGGTGGATGCCAGACGCTGATCAGCGTACAGTCCCGGGCCGTCGTCGGAGACCTCGATCGCCAGGCCGTCCCGAGTAGCTTCGGCCGCCACTGCGATGTGACCACCGGGGGAGTACTTGATGGCGTTGGCCAGCAACTCACCCACCATCTGGGCCAGTTCCTCGGGGTCGCACCGGAGCTCCAACGCGGGCCCGCTGTGGTCTTCCAAGGTAATGGTGGAGCCGGCCAACCGTGCCGCGGGGCCCGCCCTTTCCACCTCGCCTTGGAGTACCGGGAAAGGGTCAATGACGCTTTGCCGCCGATGCTCGGACGACTGCGCTGCAGCAGCCCCGGCCACGGCGCGATGCTCCGCGGTCGCCAGCTTCAGCACGCCGTCGAGCATTTCCTCAACGCGCTCCAGTTCGTCCACCACGCCGGCCGCCGCCGCCTTCGCCGGGCTGTTTTGCAGTTCAAGCTGCAGCAGGTCGATTCTGAGCCGCAGGGCGCCCACCGGGTTGCGCAGCTGGTGCGAGGTGTCCGCGATGAGCTGTCGCTGCGACTCCATGCTTTCGCTGACAGTGTTGGCCATGGCGGAGAACGATCGGCTCAGTTCCCGCAGCTCGGGCGGACCTGCCTCGGGAAGCTTGCTGGTCTTGCCCGTGGTTTCGAGTTGGTGTACCGCTTCACTCAAGCGGTGCACCGGCCGCAAAACCCAGCCGGTGAGGCGGGCAGCGACCAGCAGCAGCACCGCACCCATCACCAGGGCCGCGAGCCCGACGACGACCCACCGTTCGCGCAGTTTCGCCCGGGCCGCGTCGAGGTTGACTTCCAGGACGGCTTCTCCGAGCACCTGGCTGGCCGTTCCAAAAGAGCGCGAGATGACCTCCGTCCCGGATTCGAAGGGCCGGACCGTGCCGATGGTGGTGTCGCTGAGGTTGAGGCTGGCCCGGGCCAAGGCATCCTGAACGTCCCGTCTTTGCTCGCTCAGACCGCCGGAGGCCAGGGTTTGCTGCTGGAGGCGGATCAGGATGCCTTCGCCATAGAGTTCGGTGTACCGGTCCATTTCGCGCTGGAGCTGGGTGGTGTCGCCATCAGCGGAGGCATCGTTGGCGAGCTGGGCAAAACGGTTCAGGGCCGATACCCGGTTGATCTGCACGTCCTGGGTCAGTTCCCGCGCGGCTGACGTAAGGATGACGCTGGAAACCGTGACAACAATGAGCACGGCGATGACACTGAGGATCCCGAGGACGCGGACCTTCATCCCTGCTCCACGCGATACCCGACGCCCCGCACGTTGATGATGAACCCGGGCAGTTGCAGCTTGGACCTCAGGCCGGTCAGGTGGACATCCAAGGAGCGGGAGTGCGCCACGAAGGCGTCGCCCCACAGGGCATCCAGGATCTGCTCACGGGTCACCACGGAGCCGGCGTTGCGGACCAAGAGGCTGAGGAGGTCGAATTCGGTGGCGGTGAGGTTGAGTTCCCTGTCGTCGACGGCGGCGAGGCGGCGGTCGAGGTCTACGGTCAACGGTCCCACGGTGACCTCATGGGGCGTGCTTTGGCCGGAGCGGCGGGCCCTTCGCGTTACGGCCTCGATCCGGGCGAGCAGCTCCACCAGCTTGACCGGCTTGACCAGGTAATCGTCCGCACCCGAGCGCAGGCCCAGGACCACGCTGCGTTCATCATCGCGCGCCGTGAGGATCAGGATGGGGATGTGCGTGACTTGGCGGAGCTTCCTGAGCACTTCCAACCCGTCCAGGTCCGGGAGGCCCAGATCCAGGAGGATGACCTCGTGGTTGCGGTGGTCCAGGAGTGCATCTTCACCGCGGGACACCCTGGTTGGTTTGTGGCCCGCCGACGTCACGGCAGCCCCCAGTGCCGACGCCATGGCGTCGTCGTCCTCGACGATGAGCACGTGCACTGTTGATCCTTCTGGTAGCCCGGCGGGTGTTTTCCGCTACTTGAGCTTAACGTTGCGAGGCCCGCCCTGCGGCCTTCGCACTCAGCGAAGGGCGCAGAACGGGCCTCAGAGGGGGTGTTAGACGTTGACGAGGTCCTTCTTGTCGTCGTCTTTGCGGTTTCCCCAAGCATGTCCCTGCTCAGTATCGAGGTGCGTAGCCTTCTTGTTCTTGAGGGCGAAGACGTACACCAACAGCGAGATGAAGATGGCCGCCGTGACGTAGGTGAAGAACATGTCCACCTGGCCGGCTTTCTGCAGGGCAGCGCCGATCAGCGGGACCGTACCGCCGAACAGCGAGTTGGCGATCGCGTAGCCAAGACCCACGCCCAGCGCACGGATGGATGCCGGGAAGAGTTCAGCCTTCACCAGCGCATTGATGGACGTGTAGCCGCCAACCATCAAGAGGCCGCCCATCATGAGCAGGAAGGCGACGAACGGATCCTTGGTTCCGGCCAGGGTGGAGAGCAGCGGCCAAGTGAACAGGACACCGGTGACGCCGAACCAGATCAGCAGCGGCCTGCGGCCGATCTTGTCCGACAACATGCCGTAGACGGGCTGCAGCAACATGAAGATGAACAGTGCCCAGAAGTTGATGACGGAGGTGTCGGTCTTTGCGATGCCGGAGGTATCGTTCATGAACTTCAGGATGAAGTTGGTGTAGGTATAGAACGCCACCGTGCCGCCGAGGGTGATGCCGATGCAGATCAGCAGCGGCTTCCAGTGCTTGGTGAACAGGAGCTTCATGCTGCCCGGCTGGGCCTCGCCCTCAACCTTGACGTGCGCTGCACGGATCTGGTCGGCGGAGACGGTCTCTTCCATGGAGCGGCGGAGCCACAGGACAACCAGTGCAGCAACGCCGCCGATTGCGAACGGAATGCGCCAGCCCCACTCGGTCAGGTCTTCCTTGCTCATGGTGTTCTGCAGGATCACGAGGACCAGGAGGGCCAGCATCTGGCCGCCGATGAGCGTGACGTACTGGAAGCTGGAGAAGAAGCCGCGACGCTTGGCCGTTGCTGCCTCGGACATGTACGTGGCGCTGGTCCCGTACTCGCCGCCGACGGAGAAGCCTTGGACCACGCGGACGAAGACCAAGAGGATCATGGCCCACAGGCCGATGACGTCCTGGGTAGGCAGGATCGCAATGGCGAACGAACCCGCGGACATCAGGGTCACGCTCAGCGTCAGGGCAGCCTTCCGGCCCTTACGGTCCGCGTAGCGGCCGAAGAACCAGCTGCCGATCGGACGCATGAGGAACGACGTCGAGAAGACCGCCATCGCTTCAAGGCCAGCCTGCAGTTCGTCCTTGGAGTTGAAGAAGTGCGACTGGAAGTACGCGGCAAAAACGGTGTACACGTAGAGGTCGAACCACTCCACGAGGTTGCCCGCAGAGCCCTTGAGGATGTTGCTCACGGCCTTGCGTGTCTGTGCCGCCTCGCTCAGAGGCGCGGCTTGTTGGGTGCTCATCAATGAACCTTCCTGGACGGCTGCGCACATGGCAGTCGTGTCTTGCATGAGTTCGTTCTGTCCATGAAGCTCGTGCTCATGGCTTCCTTGCACATGGCTCTTCGTCGACTAAGAAAGGTCCTCTTGGGGGTGAAGAGGACATGTTCCAAGCTATGGGTGATGCACGGCACAGCCAACGTCGGAGGGGATTTCCTAACACTTCCTTAGGATTCCGAGAGGAAAACCCCGGTTCCGCGCCCCCACCGTTCCTCTATCACTTCCCGTCGGGTTTCCCGCGTTGCTCTATCACCTCCCGCCGGGTTTCCCGCGTTGCTCTATCACCTCCCGCCGGGATTCCCGCGTTCCTCTATCACTTCCCATAGCGCCTCACCCTTCGCGGGTTTATGGTTCTGGACATGAGCCCACTCGCACGGCTGGCCGGCGCGGTGAAACGGGAAGCGGCCGGCATCCCTTTGCCACCCGGGCAGGTGCTCGGGTTGGTCTTGGACGCGGTCCTACAACGGATACACCCCTTGCCCACGTTGTCCGCCCGACGCGCCCGCAGGAGCGCCGGGACGCTGTTGGTGCTGACCGGCGTCGGAATTACCGTTTGGGCGGTGGCGGAACGACGGCGGCACACCACCGGAAGCTTTGCCTTGGGCCGTCCGGAAGCGTTGGTGACCAGCGGTCCGTACTCCGCGAGCCGGCATCCGATGTACCTGGGCTGGTGGTTAATCCACGCAGGGGTTGCGGTGTACAAGGGCTCGCGCTGGGCGGCTGCAACCCTGCCCGCGGGCATGGCCGTGGAACACTTCGGCGCGTTGTGGGAAGAGAAGGCCCTCCAGAAGGAGTTTGGTCCGGCGTATAGCCAGTACATGGGCAACGTCCCGCGTTACGTCGGGTTCCCTGCGCGGACGCCCGACGGCGGTGAGCGGAGTTAGCCCCATAGCCGCCGTTATGCGGTGGGTGGGCAGATCTTGACCAGCCTCCAGGCCGACAACCTGCCGATCGCCGCGGCGGTTGCGATGGACAGGCTAAAGAGGACCGTACCCAAACTGGAAAGCCCACCAAAGGGTGCGCAGATCAGGGTGCCAACCACGAAGAACGCGGCCACGTGGAGCCATTGGTTCCGCACTTGCCTTAGAACCAGTCCTAACAGCCATCCGACTACGGATCCGATGAGTGCTGCGGGGATGGCGGCATAGATGAAGAAAATCAGCGCATATTCAGGGGCTTGCAGGGACAACAGGGTACTAAAGGCTACATAGGCAACCAAGACACCCATACCCAGCCCCTTCCCTCCCAAGGTCACCCTGACCCGCGGGTTGGGGAGCTGGGGAGGATGCGGTGTTGTGCGGTTGTACTGGTCATCGCCATGCGTACTCAATTGTCACTTCTCCGAAGAGCGCTGAGAGCTCCGGCCAATGACGGATACTCAAACACGAAACCGCATCGAGTAGCTTCCGTGGCTCTACCCATCGGCTCTTCAGGACCAGCTCGGTCTGGGTGCGGATGAGAACTGCCCCAACTTCAAGGAGCCAAGCGGGCGTCGGAATGCCGAAGGGGACGTCCAGGCTCACCCGGACCAGCCCCATGAGTTCGCGATTGTCTACCGGATTGGGCGACGCCGCATTGACTGCACCAACAAGCCCGGGTTTGGCGTGAATGAACATGACCGAACGGAACAAGTCCTCCACGTGGATCCAACTGAACTTCTGCGTCCCCGGTCCCATGTGCCCACCCAAGCCAAACCTGGCCAGGTTCCGGAGGGGGTTCATCACGCCCCCTGCGCCCAGTACGATCGCGATCCGAAGAGGCACCTTGCGCGTGCGCCGTGCAGTGGCGGCCTCCAACTCGTCTTCCCAAGCCTTGGCAACGTTGACAGAGAACCCGCTGCCGAGTTCGCCGGAAGCCTCCGACTGTGGGTGATCGTCGGCATGCCGGTAAATGGTCCCGGTACTTGAGTTGATCCAGGTGCTCGGTGGCTCGGCGCAGGCAGCCAAGGCGCGGCCCAACGTTCGAGTCGTCAACACGCGCGAATCCATAATTTCCCGGCGATTCCGCCTCCCGTAGCGGCAGTTCACGGAACGTCCGGCAAGGTTCACCAACAGTGCGGCGCCGTTCAGCGTACTGGTGATGGCGCCGTCGTCGTTCCACTGCGCGTCAGCCGACGCGTTCCGCCCGACTGTTCGGACCTTCCAACCCTCTTCAAGAAACCGCCGATGGAAGTAGCTGCCGATAAAGCCAGTGGCTCCGGCGATGACCACCGTCCGCGGGTTCATGAGTCTTCCTTGACGCTGCGAACCAGTCCCAGGACGTCGTCGAACACTTTGCTGACGCCGGGAATCTTCGCAAGCGACAGACCACGGGCCATCAGTGGCGCGGCGCCGTCAATCAGCCGGCGCGTGCGGCGTTGATCCGTGGATTGGTCGTATACCCAAAACAACGCGACGCCCATGTACGCCAGCCACAGCAGCTCGGGAAGATCGCCGCCTAGCTTCTTAGCGACGGCCGGAGTGGAACCTTCGACGGCGGAACGGAAGATCGCGAGCGACGCCTCCCGGGCGGGAGCGGATGCCGCGCCAAACGGGTTGACGGGCGACGTCGGCCGGATGGCTGTGGCAATGAAGTCGGAACCGAACTGGTGGTAAGGGGACATGACGTCGATGCCAGCGTGCAGAACGGCTTTCATGCGGCCTGCGAGATCCGGGATGCCTTCGAGTGCCTGTGCCGCGGCCGATGCGTGCTCATTCTGGACTTGGATGTACAACTCCTGAACGAGCTCGTCTTTGGACGCGAAGTAGTAGTAAGCGTTGCCGACGGAAACTCCCGCTTCTTGGGCAATGGCGCGCATGGTGGTTTTCTCGAAGCCGATCTCCCGGAACATCTTCAATGCGACGTCGGCTACGAGTTGGCGGGTTTGCGCGCTCTTAATTGCCATCGGGCCCCTCCTGTTTGAACGTGTTCAAGAATCAGTATGGCACCTTTCTGAACGCGTTCAAAAAGGTGAGGTGGCAGAGGGATGGCCGATTGAGGGTGGGATGTGGCAGAGGGATGGTTGGGAGGGGGTGGGATGTGAGAGAAGGATGGCCGATTGGGGGTGGGATGTGGCAGAGGGACGGGGATGGGAGAATGTAACGTGGTGCCGGGCCAAACGTGCCCGCCACCCACAGTGCTAATACAGCGGGGCGCTCTCCGAAAAGGATGAGGCGCCTGCGCGAACCACTACGAATGGATGACCCATGCCCTCGCCTTCCGGCAGTACCTTGAGCAAGCCCGCGCCCCGTTTCGCTTCGATCGGATCTCCCTATTTCGGCATCATGCTGGCCGTCATGGCGGTGGTGTTGATCCTGTCCAACATCGGCGCTTCCAAGGGTGTGGTGCTCGGGCCGATCATCACCGACGGCGGATTCTTCCTCTTCCCGCTCGCGTACATTCTGGGCGACGTCATGAGCGAGGTCTACGGCTTCAAAGTTGCCCGGAAGGCGATCATCACCTCGTTCGCGTTATCGGTGTTTGCATCGCTCTGCTACTGGGTGATCATCATTCTTCCGGGCTTCGACGACGATTACGGTGTGGCCAAGCAAGCCGCCATCGAAGGCGCGTTGGGACCCGTCCCGCAGATCGTCCTCGCCTCCTTGCTTGCGTTCCTGGCCGGACAAACCATCAACTCGTGGATCCTCGTGAAGATGAAGGAACGCACGGGTGAGAAGAGCCTGTGGGCCCGGCTCATGGGTTCGTCGGTGGTGGGCGAATTCGTGGACACGCTGATCTTCTGCAGCATCGCCGCGTCCGTCATCGGCATCTCCGACGTCGGCTCGTTCGTGAACTACGTCCTGGTCGGCTTCCTGTACAAGACCGCCGTCGAGTTCCTGTTCGTGCCCGTCACCGTCCTGGTAGTGGGCTGGATCAAGAAGCGTGAACCGAGCTACGGAGAAGTCGCCGCCTAGGCCCTCGTCGAGTTCGCCGGAAGCCTGCGGTAGACCAGCGACGTTCCGCACGAGCGAGCAGGGCTCCGGCGAACTCGCGAACCGGAGAAGTCGCAGCCAGCTAGGAGTAGTACCGCCCCAACGTCTCGGCCTTGAACTCGAAGAAGTCCCCGGATTCGATGGCCAAGCGCGCGTCGTCCACCATCTTCACCACGAAGCGCTCGTTGTGGATGGAGATCAGCGTGGCCGACACCATTTCCTTGGCCTTGAACAGGTGGTGGATGTACGCGCGGGAGTAGTTGGTGCAGGTGTAGCAGTCGCAGCCGTCCTGCAATGGACCGAAGTCCTTCTTGTACTTGGCTCCGGAGAGGTTGAAGCGGCCGAACGGCGTGTAGAACGCGGAGTTCCGGGCAACGCGCGTGGGGGAGACGCAGTCGAAGGTGTCGGCACCGTTCTCGATGGCGGTGAAGATGTCATCGGGTTCGGAGATGCCTAGGAGATGCCGGGGCTTGTCCTCCGGAAGCTCCTCGTTGCACCAGCGGACGATCGTCCCGAGGTTTTCCTTCTCCAGCGCTCCGCCGATTCCGTATCCATCGAAGGGCATGGCGCCAAGGTCGCGGCAGGCTTTGCGCCGCAGGTCCTCGTACTGCGCGCCCTGGATCACGCCGAACAGCGCCTGGTACGGCTTGCCCACCCGCGAGGCCGTCAAGGCAAAGTGCTCCTCCAGGCACCGCAGCGCCCACAACCGGGTGCGTTCCAAGGATTCTTCCTGGTAGCCGCGGGAGTTCTGCAGGGTGGTGAGCTCGTCGAAGGCGAACATGATGTCCGCGCCGATCTGGTGCTGGACCTGCATGGAGATCTCGGGGGAGAACCGGTGTTTGTCCCCGTTGAGGTGCGACTTGAACCAGACGCCGTCGTCATCGATGTGCGCCAGGCGCTCCTTCCCGGGAGCAACAGCGTCGTCAGGGCCTGAGGTGTCAACATTCTTCATGTCGATCACCTTCTTGAACCCGGAGCCCAGGCTCATCACTTGGAAACCGCCGGAGTCGGTGAACGTGGGGCCTTGCCAGTTCATGAACGCACCCAGACCACCCGCGGCATCGAGGATTTCAGGCCCGGGTTGCAGGTAAAGGTGGTAAGCGTTGGCCAGCACGGCTTGCGCGCCAAGTTCGGCGATTGACTCGGGCAGGACGGCCTTGACGGTCGCTTTGGTCCCGACGGCGATGAATGCGGGCGTCTGGATGGTCCCGTGCGGCGTGGTGATGGTGCCGGTCCGGCCCAGGAATTCGCCTCCGTTTGCTTCTACAAGGGAGGACGACGGCGACGACGTTTCCGTCAGGCGGCGGCCCACCGTGAAGCCGAATTCGGTTTGCTCCGCCGGAAGCGCCCCGTTGGAACGAGGCGCGGCGGTAGGAAGCGGGGAGGACTGGGAAACAGAAGCTGGCACGCTACCAAGTGTGCCAGCTTTACCGAAGGTAACTTGACGTGGCGGCCGTCAGGAACCGTAGTTCGACTCTTTCCACTTGTCCCACGAGGACCGGATGTCCGCCAAGGTGTGGGCCCCCAGATCGTACGTTGAGGCAATGACGATCGCTCCGCCGTCGGGCCTCTTCTCCGGTATGGGCAGTTGCTCGGCAACGATCAGCAGCCCGTCCCCGTGTTCAGCGTAGCTGCGGACCGTGACGCCTACTTGGTGGCGGCTCTTGAACCAGACCTTCCCGGAAATAGCCTCACCGGTGCCCAGCGTCAGCGAGTACTCGTCGCCCACGGGTGGCAGGTCGCCCAGCCCCAGCTTTTCTATGGCCGATCCACTCCCGGAGACCGACAGGAAGTGGGTTCGCCGCTTGCCATGCGGGTGGCGCTCCAAGGCGAAACGCAGCTGGTTGATGAACGTGAGCCAGCCTTGGGTGATGTCCTCGTCCCATTCCGCCCACTCGGAGTTATGGTCCAGGGCCGCCCGGGTGACCTTGAGCTCGGTGCCCCCGGACACGGGATGCAGTTCGAAGACATCGCCGCCGTTGACGGTCAGGCTGGTGTGGTCCGGACCCTCCACGACGTCGGTGTTGAAGTAGATCTGTTTGATTTCGTCATTCAGGTCATCGGCTTCCCAGCCGTGCCATTGGGCCACCAGCGACGGTTCGCGCAGCATATTCCAAACCTGCGGCGCATCAGCATTAATCACAACGCTCAGATTGTTCGTCATGGCCCCGAATTTACCGCCGTTTAGGCGCCCGCAACAGACCTTGACGCCATGGTGCGGAGCCCGGCCGGGGATCAGGCCCGGACTGCCTCGAGTTCATTGCCGATCCGGCGTCCCAGTTCGTCCTCGTCGATGGTCTCGGAGCCGCCGTGGGCGCGCAGGAACAGCAACGCTTCGAGCCGCAGGAACCGCCATTCACGTTCGGCTTCCTGGTTTCCATTGTCGATCGCGCGGAAGATTTCTTTGTCGTAGAGGTTGGGTTCGTTGAGGGCGCGCTGCCGCACACGGGCGTTGATCCGGGCCCTGAACGGGTCTTCTTCCTGCGATTCCGGCGCGCGGAGGAGTTTCTCGTACACCGCGGCCCGTTCAGTCTGGCCCGACTCGCGGCAGATGAAGCTGGAAAGCGCGAGCGCACGTTCAATTGACGCCCAGCGGTCCAGGTTGCCGTCGAACGGCAGGACATTCAGGAGGTCGGCGACGGCAAGCGAACCGTCCGGATCCTTGAGCACCACGCAAAGGTTGAAGGCCAGGTCGCTCAGGTCCCGCAGGCAACTGCCGGACTTGGTGTTGATGCCCTTGGCGAGGCGATCGGCCAGCACCTGCACGCCGTTCTTGCCCTTGTGGTTGGACGCAGCAGCCAGCACCACGGACTCGGGCGTGCCCGCCGGCTCGGGAATCAACGCCATCTCTTCGGCGCTGGGCCCGATGTACGCCGGCGGCGCTTCCGGGCGGGGAGGTACGACGACGGCGGGTTCAGCAGGGGCCGGAGCGTCGGGAGCCGCCGGGCTGCTGGAGTCCGGGGCGCTGGAGTCTTGGACACCGGAGTCGGAAGTGCCCGCATCGGCGGCGCCGGCATCGGCGGCGCCCGCATCCGGAAGGCTGGAGCCGGCACCGGCTGGAACTCCGTCACCGACAGGAACACTGGACCTGGCAGCGATGCGTACGCTGCCGCCGTCGTGCGTTGTCACCAGCACCAACGCCGGGACGCCGTAATCGTCATTCTGGACGTCGACGGAAGTGATTTCCTCGGCCGGCCCGTCTCCGGGCAGGTACACAAAGTCTCCGGGCTGCAGGTCCCCAGCCTGCTTTTCGCGGTATTGCTGAGTAGCTGGGCTGTGAGTCATCGGAAGTCCTTTGGTTCTCTTGCGGTCCGCCGTCCAGTCTACAAAAGGGGACCGCTCCAAGCCGGGGGACCCGCTAGACGACGATGCCCGAGTATGCCAGTGCCTGCCGCACGAGGTTCCCGCGGCCACCTTCGAACTCCTGCTGGACACCGTCGCTGAGGACGTCCTGCGGGGTCATCCACGTGAGTTCGAGGGCATCCTGGCGCGGTTCGCATTCGCCCGTGACGGGAATGACGAAGACCAGCGAGACGGCGTGTTGGCGTTCGTCCGTGAAGCCGGTCTGCGAGGGAGCCGGGAAGTATTCGGCCACCGTGAAAGGAACCGGGCTGATGGGAAGCTGCGGGAAAGCCAGGGGACCGAGGTCCTTTTCCATGTGCCGCAGGAGGGCTGCCCGGATGGTTTCTCGGTACAGGACGCGACCGGAGACGAGGTAGCGCACCATGTTGCCGTCGGCGTCGCCCTGCAGGAGTGAGCCGACCTCATTGACGTACCCGAGCGGATCCAGCCGGACGGGAACAGCTTCCACGTAAACCATGGGCAGCCGCCCGCGGGCCTCGAAGAGGTCTTCGTCGGAAAGCCAGCCGGGATACGGATCAGGTGTACGTACGCTCATAGTTAAGTTCTACCCCATCCCCGGACCAAGTTCGCTTGTGGCGCAGCAGGTGGCCTGCCGCGTCCGCGGATGCTACAGGGCAAGGATCGATTCGAGCGGTTCCCCGGCCGCGATGCGTGCCAGGATGGCGGGCTCGGCCTCGTCGGAGGCCAGCGCCCGGGGGAGGACTTCCTGAGCAGCTTCGGGTGCGAGCACTATCAGGCCATTGTCATCACCCAGGACGATGTTGCCCGGATTCACCTGCACGCCTCCACAGTGGACGGGAACGTTGACCGCCGACCCCGCTCCGCGCAGCCTTTTGGTGGTGAGGCACGACGTCCCGCGGGCAAACACCGGCAGCCCGGCCTCGCGGAGTTCCCGGACGTCGGTCGCCACGCCATCAACAACGACGGCGGCAGCACCTTGGGCGATCGCCGCCGCCGCGGTCACGGCTCCTACAGGCGCGTGACGGTTGTCGCCGAGCATGTCCACCACCAGTACGTCACCGGGCCGGAGTGCCAGGAGCGCCCGATTCATCGCGATTGCGTCTCGGTCTGCGATGCGCACGGTAACGGCCGGCCCTGCGATTTTGACGCCGCCCGGGACGTGCCCCATGAGCGAGCCGATGCCGGGATCAACGAACCCCTCCTCGAGGAAATGGCCGATCGTGGGGTAGCTGGTCCTGGCGAGGTCCTCAAGCAAAGTGGTGATCACAGGGAACCCTCCTTGGCGGGTATTTCAGGGCCGGTCTTGGGCGCGAGCACTGCCACGCATTCAATCTCCAGTGACACGCCCCAAAGACTGACGCACACCGTGGTCCGGGCGGGCTTGGCCGTGCCGAAGTACTCGACGTAAACGCGGTTGTACTCTTCCAGTTGCTCAGGGCTGGTGAGGTAGGTGTTGACCTTGACCACGTGCTCCAAGCCGGATCCGGCTGCCTCCAGCACCCCGGCGAGGTTTTTGATGGTCTGCCGGACCTGGCCCTCGAAGGTGTCCGGTTGGTGGTTGAGGCCGGTAATCGCGGGGATCTGGCCGGAGGTGAAGATGAAACCGTTGGCAATGACCGCCGGGGAGAAGGGCCCGACGGCGGGCGCCTGGCCGGGGATACCGGCCAGGCGCTCGATGTGGGTTGCGGTCACTTCGCTGCCGTGGCTTCCGTGGAACCTGCAGTTGCGGCACCGGCCGCGGCGGGTGCCTCGTCCACGGCATCGATGTTGCCGTGGCGGGTTTCCGTCAGGACGAACAGTGCTGCCAGGGAGGCGAGGGCTGCTGCGAGGATGTACCAGGCGATTGAGGAACTTTCACCGGTCAGGCCCAGGAGCCACGTGGTGATGAACGGGGTTGCCGCGCTGCCCAGGAGACCGGAGAGCATGTAGGCCACCGAGAGGCCGGAGTACCGGACCTTGGATCCGAACAGTTCGGCAAGGAAGGTCGCGATGGGGCCGTAGTTGGCCGCGAAGGCAGTCATCATGGCCAGGTAGGCGACAAAGAGCAGGGCCACGGACTTGGTGTCCATGAGCCAGAACATCGGGAACGCGAGCGTTGCCTCGGCAATGACGCCGGCGTAGATGATGGGCTTGCGGCCGTGCTTGTCGGAGAGCTTGCCGAAGAACGGGATCAGCACGAAGCAGAGGGCGCACGCAGACAGGACCACCCACAGCATGAGGCTTTCCGAATGGCCCAGTTCCTTCTTGCCGTAGGCCACGCCGGAGGCTACCAGGAGGGTGAAGGTGCTGCCGGTGGACAGGGTAGCGACGCCGCCCAGGACAACCTGCTTCCAGTACTTGGCCATGAGGGCGGCGAAGGGCATCTTGGCCTTTGCCCCGGCGGTCTTGACGGCCTGGAAGGAGGGCGTTTCCTCGATGTTGAGGCGGATGTAGATGCCGACGGCCACCAGGAGGCAGGAGGCCAGGAACGGTATCCGCCAGCCCCAGGCGAGGAGGTCCTCGCTGCTCATGGAGGAGGCCACGATGAGGAACGCGACGTTGGCGATCAGGGTTCCGGCGGGCACGCCTACCTGGACCAGGGAACCGTAGAAGCCCCGGCGGGTGGACGGTGCATGTTCCACGGTCATGAGCACGGCTCCACCCCACTCGCCGCCCAAGGCAAGGCCTTGGATCACGCGGAGCAGGAGCAGCAATAGCGGTGCCATGATGCCGATCGCTGCGTAGTCAGGAAGCAGACCGATGGCGAAGGTTGCGGCGCCCATGGTGAGCAGCGACACGAGGAGCATGGACTTGCGGCCGAGGCGGTCACCGAAGTGGCCGAAGACTATGGCTCCGACCATGCGGGCAATGTATGCGGAGGCGAAGGTTCCGAAGGCCAGCATGGTGCCGACGATCGGATCGAAGCTGGGGAAGAAGATCTTGTTGAAAACGAGTGCCGAGGCGGTTCCAAAAACAAAGAGGTCGTACCATTCGACGGTGGTGCCAATAACGCTGGCGAGGGCAATCTTGCGCATTTTGGCGAGGTCTAGCCTGGCTGTGGATGCGGCGGCGGTATCTACCGTGTGGGCCATCAGAATCTCCGGATGGGGTGCGGGGACGAGTGTCCGGTGCAAGGTAGCTACAACTATTCTGTGTTGCCGATCACACGTTCAATGGCAAAAATCCCAGCAAAAATCCGGCGAAAATGTGTGAACACACATCGGGCGTCATGCCCACGCAACTATCAGGCGGGCCGACTTGGCCGGTACGGCAAGGTCTATGCCCGTCAGTTCCTCGAACCGGTTGAGACGGTTAAGGATGGTGTTCCGGTGACAGAACAACTGCTCCGACGTGACGGTGATGTTGCCGGTGCTCAAATAATGGCGGACGGTTTCGAGCAGGCGTTCCCGCTCGCCGCCCCTGCATTCAGCCAGGGCTTCTTCGATCTCGGCGGCGAGGTCCATGCCGGAATCCTGGAGGGCCTGGCGGGCGAGGCGGGGCCATGCCGAGTCGGCGGAAAGCGGCCGCGTATCTCGGGGCCTTAGCAGTGCGGCCAGGCTTTCGGCAGTGCGGGCCGCTGCCGGAAGGGCCCGAAGCCCGAGGACCTCAGGGACGTAGCCGCAGGGGAGGTCTGCCAGCGGTGGGGGCAGTTGGTCCTCGCTGTCAGCGCTGCGGGTGCGGGTAGCCGGCAGCGCCCAGAACGCATAGGTGTTTCCGCCTGATTCGTGGAGGAAGAGCTTCTGCCTGGCGGTGGTGTTCGACGTGAATCGGGATATGGCGGTCCGCAGCCGTGCGCCAGGCTCTCCGCTGGCAGCCACCAGTGCAAAGCGTGAGTCGGCGTTGATGCCCAGAGCTGAAGCGACCTGGGCGGAGGTTTCCACGGACGGCGTGCTTTGGTTGAAGAGCCGGGCAACGAACTCGCGCTGGATACTCGATTCCTCCTGGGCCATGCGGACCCGTTCGGTGAGGTAACTGGTGTGCGTGCGGGTGGCGAATTCGTCCACGACACCCCACACCTTGTCTACACGGGATGCTAGCAATATGGCGTCCTCCGGTGTTGCGATTTCCAGCAGTTCGGCCCAGAGGATGCTGAAGTCCAAGCGCACGGCCGTGGTCAGGGATTCCGGGGGAATACCTGCCTGGGCGCGCTTGGCACCCAAGTCCGAGGCGAATTCGAGGAGGCCGTCCCGGCTGTCCGGATGTGTTCCTTTCAAGCCCCGGATCAGGCGCCGGAAGGTTTCCCTGGCCGTGTCCCGGATCTCCTGGACAGTGACCTGGCTTTCGCCGTACTCCGGGATGTCCCGGACCTTGGTGGTGAAAGCCTGCGCCAGTTCATCAAGCCGTTCTTCGAGCTGATCAACCAGCCGGGACCAGCGTGCCTGTTGGGCCGGCGATTCAACATTGTGCATTCACACATTCTAGGGGCATCAATGCGTGGTGTATCGCTAGTTATTTTGGGAAAAGCTACTGGCAGTATGGAGTGAGTCACAAAATGTTCGGGCTGTCCAGATGCCCGGCCCTCGTTCTCGCACCTTGGAGCACTTATGGCAAGCACGGTCAGCCCAGACACTGACACCAATCCCGCGGCAGGACACGTCGTTGACGAACGCGTCACCAAGAAGGTGGCCCTGGCTGCCCTTGTGGGCACGGCGCTGGAATGGTACGACTTCTTCCTTTTCACCACGGCAGCGGCTCTGGTGTTCAACGCGCAGTTCTTCGTCTCGCAGGACCCGTTCGTTGCGGCCATGGGCTCCTTCGCAACCCTCGCAGTAGGGTTCGTGGCCCGCCCGGTCGGTGGCTTCATCTTCGGCGCCCTCGGCGACAAAGTGGGGCGGAAGAAGATCCTCATGGTCACGATCGTCGGGATCGGCATCGTCACCGGACTCATTGGCTTGCTTCCCAATTACATGAGCATCGGCATCGCGGCTCCCATCCTTCTGGTAGCCCTCCGCATCGTCCAGGGCCTCGCAGTCGGCGGCGAGTGGAGCGGCGCGGTGATCATCGCCGTCGAGAACGCACCCGTGGAAAAGCGCGCCCGCTACGCAGCGCTGCCGCAGATCGGTTCGCCGATCGGCACTATCCTGTCCTCCGGCGGCTTCTTCGGCATGCTGTTCCTGGTAGGCCAGACGAACTTTGATTCCTGGGGTTGGCGCATCCCGTTCGTCGCCGCCATCCCGCTGCTCGCCATCTCGCTGTGGATCCGCAGCCGCCTCAGCGAATCGCCCGAATTTGAAGCACTCATGGAATCCGGCGAGACGGAGCACGCTCCCATCCGCGGTGTCCTGAAGAACAGCTGGCGCCAGATCCTGGTCGGCATGTGCTCGGCCCTGCTGGGCATCGGCGGCTTCTACCTCATCACCAGCTTCGTGGTCTTCTACGGCACCAAGGTCCTCAAGATGCCGTCCGAACTCCTGCTCCTGGGCACGCTCCTGGCAGCCGCCCTGGAGATCGGTGCCCTGGTCTGGGCAGGCCGGCTGGGTGAAAAGTTCGGCGCCAGCAAGGTCATCCTGTGGGGCGGCGTCGCTTCTGCCCTGATCGCAGTACCAGTCTTCCTGGCCATCGACAGCCGCGTGCCAGTCCTGGTGGTACTCGCAATGATGATCGGCGTCGCCGTCCTGTCCATTCCCTACGCTGTCTCCGGCACCGCACTGACTGCGCTCTTCGCTACCAAGGTCCGCTACACCGGCGTCGCCATCACCTCCAACACCGCCGGCGTGATCTCGGGCTTCGTGCCGCTGATCGCCACCGCCCTTGTTGCGGCCAACAGTTCCTTCTGGCCCGGTGCCATCATCCTCCTGGTGATCTCCGCACTGACAGCGCTGTCCGGGCTGTTCCTCCCCAAGCTCTCCATCGCAGAAAAGGGTATGAAGCATTGAGCACCACTACCGCCGGACACCTGATCGTCCGCCAGCTTGAGCGCACCGGAATCCAGCGGGTCTACACCGTCCCCGGTGAGAGCTTCCTGGATGTCCTCGACGGACTCCACAGCTCACCCATCACCAACGTGGTTGCCCGCCAGGAGGGCGGCGCCGGATTCATGGCGCTCGCCGAAGGACGGCTCACCGAGCTTCCCGGCGTCGCGATGGTTACCCGGGGCCCGGGCGCGGCCAATGCCTTCATCGCCGTGCATACTGCTTATCAGGACGCCACCCCGCTCATCCTGTTCGTGGGGCTGATCCCGGTAGCTGACCGCGGCCGCGAGTCCTTTCAGGAGTTCGACATCAACGCCTGGTTCGGCAGCACAGCCAAGAAGGTTCTCACCCTGGATGACGCGGCCTCGGCCGCCCGGGTGGTGGATGACGCCGTCTTCACCGCCCGCAGCGGCCGTCCCGGGCCAGTCGTCATTGGCCTACCCGAGGATGTGCTGGTCCACGTTGTCGAGGAAACCACGGTGGAACCGCGAGCGGTGGCCCGTCCGGAACCCGCCGCAGCGGATCTTGAAGGCTTGAAGCGGAAGCTGGGCAACGCACGCAAGCCGTTGATCGTCGTCGGCGGCGAGGGCTGGACGGAAGAGTCCGGTGGTCAGCTTGCCGCCTGGGCCAGCCGCCACAACGTCCCCGTCGTGGCTGACTTCCGTGCCTACGACGCCGTCCCCCACAGGAGCGAGGCCTACGCCGGCTACTTGGGATACGGGCGAAGCGATGCCAACGCCCAGCGCCTGGACGACGCCGACCTTCTGGTCTTCGTCGGATGCGTCCGCAGCGATGTCCTTTCCGACGGTTACAAGCGGGGACTCGAGGCCCACACCGTGGTGGTCAACGCCGATGCCAACCTCCTGGGCCACTTTGGACGTTTGGACCAGCACATCATTGCCGACGTCACGTCGTTCGCGGGCGCCCTTGCCGCCGTCGAGGTGACCACGGAGCGCGAAGAGGGTTGGTTCGCCAGCGCCCGCGCCGACCACCTCGCGTTCTCGACGCCAATGCCCGACGGCGGAATCGGCGTGGACCTCGGCGTCGCCATGGAAGTGCTCAAGAAAGAGCTCGACGACGACGCCGTCATCACCTTCGGCGCCGGCAACCACGCCATCTGGCCAGCCCGCTACTTGGAGCACAACTCCGCAAACTCCCTGGCAGCACCGCGAAACGGTGCCATGGGCATGGGGATCCCGGCAGCCGTGGCTGCTTCGCTCGCCTACCCGGGCCGGCAGGTCATCTCCGTGGCCGGCGACGGTTGCTTCATGATGAACGGCCAGGAACTCGCCACCGCCATGGGCTACGGCGCAACGCCCATAGTGCTGGTGGTGGACAACGGCATCTTCGCCACCATCCGTGAACACCAGGAAAATCACTACCCGGACAGGCCCTCCGGAACACATATGACCAACCCGGACTTCGCAGCCCTGGCCCGTTCCTACGGTGCCTACGGGGAGCGGGTGGACCGTACGGAGGACTTCGCAGCCGCGTTCCGCCGCGCCGTTGACTCCGGCCTGCCAGCCTTGCTGCACCTGCCGCAGGACCCCGCGACCCGTTCGCCCAAGACTTCCATCAACTGACCGGAGCCCCACCGTGATCCAGCTTCAGAACATCATCAACGGAGAATCCGTACGCGCCGGGCAGACGCTGCCGTTCTTCGATCCCACCACCGGTGAGCAGATCGGCACGGCCCCGGACAGCGACGCCGCAGTGGTCGACTCCGCTTTCCAGGCTGCTGCCGCCGCCTTCAAGAACTACAAGCGCACGACGCCGGGAACCCGCCAGTCGCTGCTGTTGCAGCTTGCCGACCTCATCGAGGCCAACGTCGACCGGCTGCTCGAAGCTGAGGTCGCCTGCACCGGCAAGCCGGCCGCGCTGACCAAGGAGCTCGAAATCCTGCGCGGCGCAGACCAGCTGCGCTTTTTCGCCGGTGCTTGCCGCGTGGTTTCAGGAACTGCGCAGACCGAGTACGTGGAAGGGTCCTCCTCAACCATCCGCAGGGAACCGCTGGGTGTCGTCGCCCAGATCACTCCGTGGAACTACCCGTTCATGATGGCCATCTGGAAGATCGGCCCGGCGCTCGCAGCGGGCAACACACTGGTCCTCAAGCCAGCCGACACCACCCCGTGGTCCACCGTGATTCTCGCTGAACTGGCCCAACAGGTGTACCCCGCCGGTGTAGTGAACGTGGTCTGCGGCGGACGCGAAGCCGGGGCAGCGATGGTGGACCACGAAATCCCGGAAATGGTCTCGATCACCGGTTCCACCCGGGCCGGCGCCCAGGTTATGTCGGCGGCGTCGAAAACCCTCAAGGACGTTCACCTGGAGCTCGGCGGCAAGGCCCCTGCAGTGGTGTTTGCCGACGTCGACATCCAGCGGACCGCCCGCGAAATCGCCCTTGGTGCCTTCTTCAACGCAGGCCAGGACTGCACTGCCGTTACCCGTGTGCTGGTCCACCGGGACATCCACCCGGAGTTCGCAACGGCACTTGCCGATGCTGCCTCCGCCCTGCGTGTGGGGGAGGACCTGGGGCCGCTCAACAGCGCCGCGCAGCTGGAGCGCGTGGAGGGTTTCATGACCCGCCTCCCGGCCAACGCCACCGTGCTGACCGGCGGCAAGCGCACCGGCACCGGGTACTACTTTGAACCGACGGTCATTGACGGTGTTTTCCAAAGCGATGAAGTGGTCTGCGACGAGATCTTCGGACCCGTGCTCACAGTCCAGCCCTTCGGAACCGAAGAGGAGGCCTTGGAGCTCGCCAACGGCACCAAATATGCCTTGGCCTCCAGCGTATGGTCCGAGAATCACGGCGTGGTGACGCGGGTTTCCAACGAACTCGACTTCGGAGCGGTGTGGATCAACTGCCATCAGGTGATCCCGGCAGAGACGCCCCACGGGGGGTTCAAGCATTCCGGCACGGGCAAGGACCTCTCCGTCTTCGGGCTTGAGGATTACACCCGCATCAAGTCCGTCACTACGTCCCACCGCTAGGGACGCGTCATGAAACTCGATCTCCTGCTGCAGAACGCAGACATCGTCACCATGGACCCGGACCGTCCCACGGCGGAATCCATGGGAATCTGGCAGGGCCGGATCGTGGGCTTCGACGGAGACCTGGCAGGTCTCGAAGCAACCCAGGTCTTGGACCTGGGTGGCACCACGATCACGCCCGGCTTCATTGATGCGCATTGCCACACCACGTGGTTCGGCCTTGGTTTGGCGGAGCTCGACGTCTCCGGCGCCCGGGCACTGGCGGAGCTTTATGATCTCCTCCGGGGTGCCGTCTCAGGTGGCGTTGAAGCCGGTCGCGAACAGTGGCTCTTCGCCACCGGCTTCAATCAGGCCCACCTGGACGGCGCCTTCCCGGACATCGACGAACTCGACCGCATCACCGGCAATCGCCCTTTCTTCATGCGCCACACGTCAGGCCACATGGCGGTGGTCAACACAGCCGCGCTGCGGCTGGCAGGTGCCGAGTCGCCGTCGTTCCCCGATCCCGACGGCGGAGAAATAGTCCGTGACGCAGCGGGACGTCCCACGGGAGTCGTCCAGGAGACGGCGCAGGAACTCATCCAACAGCTGATCCTGCCGTATTCGCTGGAGGACATCGAAGCTGCACTGGAGCGGGCCACCAAGTACTACGCGTCCGAGGGAATCACGAGCTTCACCGAAGCCGGCGTGGGAGGCGGCTGGATCGGCCACAGCCCTGCCGAGCTGGCTGCCTACCAACGCGCCGCGTCCAACGGACGTTTGCATGCCCGTGCGCAGGTGATGCCGGTCCTGGATATCCTGCACGGCTTGAACGGCCACGCTGCCGACAGCCCTGCCGCGGCCCCCATCGGCCTGGACCTGGGGATAGCCACAGGATTCGGGGGTGATTTCTTGTCCCTGGGGCCCGCCAAGGTATTCATGGACGGCTCGCTCCTGGGCGAAACCGCAGCGGTCAGCCACGAGTTCTGCAGCCACGGACACAAGGACAACACCGGCAACAAAGGCTACTTCCAAGCCGACCCCGACCAGCTGCGCGAACGCATCGAGGCTGCCTACGCGGCGGGGTGGTCCATTGCTGCCCATGCAATCGGCGACCGCGCCATTGACCTGGCCCTGGACATCATCACCGACTGCCAAGCAACGTACGGCCCGAGGCGTATTCCCAACAGGATTGAGCACGCGTCCATGACACGGCCCGGGCAACTGCCCCGATTGGCCGGGGCGGGCATCGCGGTGACTCCGCAATCGAGTTTCTTCCGCGACCTCGGAGACGCGATGACCGAATCCCTTGGCCCGGAGCGGCTGGACTGGGCCTACCGGGCGTCAAGCTTCCTCGAGGCCGGAGTGGCACTTGCAGGAAGTTCGGACCGGCCCGTCGCCGACGGCAACGTCCTGCGCGGCATGCAGGCATTCGTCGACCGCATGACCGAATCCGGTGTCGTCTTCGGTAATCCGGCCGAACGGCTCACGCCCCGCCAGGCCGTGGCCGCGTACACCTCCGGGGCCGCGGCAGCCACCGGTGCCCTGGCTGACAAAGGAACGTTGACACCCGGCAAGCTCGCCGACTTCACCGTCCTCTCCGGATCACCATTGCAGGCACCTGACATCAGTGAACTCCGTGTCCTGGCCACCGCCGTCGGCGGCCGGTTCACGTACCAATCAACCGACTTCCAGACGGGACCTTCCACGGAAAGCCTGGTCGCGGCCCGCATCTCTGCAAGCCACAGCTCATAGGGGAAACATGACCACCACAACCAGCTTTACTGCCCGGGACACCGCCTTCGTGCAGGATTTCCACACCATGAGCGCATTCGGTGCCACCGAAAACGGCGGTGTGGACCGCCAGGCAGCCACCATCCCGGACGGCGAGCAGCGGCGTTGGCTCACCGGGCTCCTTGAGGAGCACGGCTTCACCGTGAAGTTCGACCGCGCGGGCAACCAGTGGGGCCTCTACGAGGCAGTACCGGGTGCTCCGTTCGTGGTGGTCGGCTCGCACATGGATTCACAGCCGACGGCGGGACGTTACGACGGCGCCTACGGTGTCCTCGCTGCGGCCCACGCCGCGTTCCGTCTGGTGGAGCGCTGGAAGGCAGGCGCACCGGCACCCAGGTTCAACCTCGCCGTCGTGAACTGGTTCAACGAGGAAGGCAGCCGCTTTAAGCCGTCCATGATGGGTTCCTCCGTCTACACGGGCAAGCTCGATCTTGAGGAGGCGCTCAACACCCGGGACGCCGCCGGGGTCACGGTACGTGATGCCCTGGACGCGATTGGCTGCCGCGGTTCGTTCGAGGGGCCGCAGGCCGCCTACTGCGCCGAGATCCACATCGAACAGGGCCGAAGCATGGAACGCGAAGGGATCACCATCGGCTTGGTGAGCTCCAACTGGGCCGCCAACAAGTACGAATTCGTGGTCCACGGTGAACAGGCGCACACCGGTTCCACCGTGATCGCGGACCGCAAGGATGCCCTGTTGGGAGCCTCCATGCTGGTGGTGGCGGCCCGCGAACTGGCCGACCGTTTCCCCGGAGTCCTGCACACCTCCGTCGGTCAGCTCAACGTCTACCCGAATTCGCCGGTGGTGGTGCCTTCCCGCGTGAACCTGCTCCTTGACCTGCGCAGTGCCGATGAAAGCGTCCTGGCCGAGGCTGACGCCCTGCTGCACGCACGTATTGCGGACATCGAACGGGCAGCCAACGTCACAGTGGAGCAGCACCATTCGCACTCCTGGGCCGTCACGCCATACCAGCCCGAAGGCGTGGAGCTGGCAGCAAAGGTCGCGGCCGAACTGGGGCTCTCCAACAAGGAAGTCATGACGTTGGCCGGGCACGATTCCACCAACATGAAAGATCTTGTTCCCACGGTGATGCTTTTTGTGCCCAGCGTGGACGGCATCTCCCATAACGAACACGAGTACACCAAGGACGAGGACATCGTGGCCGGGCTGGCCATGCTCACCGAGGTGGTCGGCAGGCTCTGCGACGGGGCGCTGGAGGAGTAGCTTTATTTACCCGGTGCCGGTTTCCGAATCACCATGGACGCCGGCGCGGAGCCGCCCACGGCATCCGGGTTGGCGACGTACAGGACATCGTCGTCGATCCTCGCGTCAATGCCCCCTTCGTGCAGCCGCTCCAGCAAAGGTTCCAAGCCGCCGTCGTACTCGAAGGCCAGGTCTCCGGACTCCGGGGCGGTTCCGTGAATCACCTGCAGGATCCCGCCGTTCTTGGTGGTGAAGGTCGCGGATTCGTCGTCGGCTGTCCGGGGACGGGCGCCGATGTTGGCGAGCTCCCGGGCGGAACCGTCGACGTCGGGACTCACCCACGTGGCCACCACGGCAAGTGCCGGGTCGGCTTTGTCCGAGGTAGCCCAACTGCCGTCAGGTGCCCGTTGGGCCTGGCCGGCGAAGAAGCTGAAACCATCCCGGCCGATGACGTGGACGGTCTCGCCCTGTGCGGATTCCGTGACCGTGGCCCGGGTGCCGTCGTCACGGGTGCGTCGGGCGAATTCTTCCAGCACGCCGACCTCTACACCGAAAGCGGTGCTGCCGTCCCGGGGTTCGGATTGCTGGTGACTGACCCTTAGCAGCGCAAGGCGACCGGATCCGGCGTCGAACTCCACCCGGTCCCGGGCCTCGGACGTGGCTACCAGCCCCAAAGCTTCCAGCAGCTCAACCCATGGTTCAAGCCGGGACGTGAAATGGATCGGGCGGGCACGCAGCATGGCTCCTCCTTGGGCGCGGCAGGGTCTCTGCGGTTCAGCCTATGCCGTGAAAGGTGTTTTGACTCCGCTTCCGCATGTGGGGCAGTTGCCAGCAGAATGGGGCCATGGCCGTTGAGCTCGAAGAACTGATGGTTGCCGATGCTTCCGAATGGCGTGACTGGTTGTCCAAGCACGCCGCTGACAGCCCGGGTGTGTGGCTGATCCTGCACAAGAAGGGCGGGAACGTCACGGAGCTTAATTACGACGCCGCGCTGGACGAGGCCCTCTGCTTCGGCTGGATCGATGGACAATCCAAGAGCCGCGACGCCGAAAGCTACTTTCAACGGATGACACCCCGGGGGCGCCGAAGCATCTGGTCGGCGCGCAACGTGGGGCACATTGCCCGGCTCGAATCCGAAGGCAGGATGACAGACGCCGGGCGTGCCGCCGTCGACGCCGCCAAGGCCGATGGACGCTGGGAGGCCGCCTATGCCGGCCCCGCCGATTCGGTGGTTCCGGACGATCTTGCCGCGGCCATCGCCGCCGTGCCCGAGGCGCAGGCGATGTTCGAGGTACTGACCTCCCAGAACCGCTTCGCCCTCATTCACAGGACCAACCACGTCAAGGGTGCCGACACCCGGGCGCGGAAAATCGCAGGTTTCGTGCAGATGCTGGCCCGCCACGAAACCCCGTACCCGCAGCGCAAAAAACCCAATACCCCACCGAAGCCCCAAACCCCACCCAAGTAGGTCGCATTTGTGCGCGTTTACAGGGCTCAAAACGCGCACAAATGCGACCCAGTTGGGCTACTCGATGGGGAACGCCACGCCTTCGCCTATGACACGGAGGCTTAGCTCGGTCCCGGGCTTGGTGATGGACGCGTTCCAGTGGCGGATGGTGATGATCTCTCCACCGCCGGGGTACCGGTGGCTGTTGCCCGAAGCGCTGCCGTCCGGTGCCCGGTAGTCTCCGAGCTTGATGCGAACGGTGGTTTCAGGCCCGAAGTAGTCAGTGTCCACCACTACGCCGCGGATAGGACCCTCCGGGGCGATCCGGATCTGTTCCGGCCGGAGCATGAGCTGGACCTTGCCCTGGGCCGGTGGCCGGCGTACCGGAATTCCGCCCAGGGAACAGGTGGCCAAGGAGCCTTCCATCCACGCATCGAGGAAGACTGCGTCTCCAAGGAACTCCGCTGTGGCCCGGTCCGCGGGGCGGGTATAGACGACGAAAGGGTTGCCGATCTGAGCCAGCTTGCCGCCGCGCATGATGGCCACCTGGTCGGCGAAGGAGAGGGCTTCGGCTTGGTCGTGGGTGACCAGGATAGTGGTTACGCCGGCTTCGTTGAGTACCTTGGCGACGGCCCGGCGGGTAGCAACGCGCAGGCCGGCATCCAAAGCAGAGAAGGGCTCGTCCAGCAGCATCAATTCAGGCTCGCGGGCCAGGGCGCGGGCCAGGGCCACCCGTTGCTGCTGGCCGCCGGAAAGCTGGTGCGGCCGGCGCTTTGCCATGGCCGGGTCAAGGGAGACCATGTCGAGCAACCCGGCGACCCGTTCCTTGACCGCACGGCGACCGCCGTCGAGCTTTCCGGCATCCAGGCCAAAAGCGATGTTCTGCCCCACGGAAAGGTGCGGGAACAGGGCACCGTCCTGGGCCACGTAACCAACTTGGCGCTTGTGGGCGGGAACCCAGACGTTGCCGTCCGCCACCGGGGTGCCATCAAGTTTGATGGACCCGGTGTCCGGATGCTCGAACCCGGCAATCAAACGCAGCAGTGTGGTCTTCCCGGAACCGGAGGGCCCCACGATCGCCGTGGTCCCGCCCTTGGCGACCGAAAGGTTGACCCCTTTCAGCACTGACTGCGAACCGAAGTTCTTGGTGACCTCCGCAATGTCCAAGTGTGGGTTGGTGGAGGAGGCCACCGAGGGTGCCACACGCGGCGCGGGGAGTCGGGAAGGGGATTGTTCGGTCACTGTCCGGCAACTTTCTTGGACTGTTGGAAAAGCAGGTAGGTCATGGGTGCCGAGAGCAGGATCATCAGCAGTGCATAGGGGGCTGCGCCGGTGTAGTCGATCTCGCTGCTCTTGCTCCAGAACTCCGTGGCGAGGGTCCTGGTGCCGTTCGGCGACAACAGCAGGGTGGCCGTCAGTTCGTTCACGATGGCCAGGAACACCAAGGCCGCACCGCCGGCAGCTGCCGGTGCCGAAAGCCGGAGGGTGACCCGGAAGAAGGAGACCAGCGGCGCCTTGCCCAGGGACTGCGCGGCTTCGTCGAGCTCCTTGGGCGCCTGGGCGAGCCCGGCCCGCAGGTTCACAAGGGCCCGGGGAAGGAACAGCAGCACGTAGGCGGCGATCAGCACCCCGGCGGTCTGGTACACGCCCGGCAGCACACGGATGCTCACCGTGACGAAGGCCAGGCCCACCACGATTCCCGGAAGGGAGCTGGTGATGTAGTTGGAAAGTTCCAGCATCTTGCTGAACCAGCTGGGGCGCCGCACCGCCAGGTAGGCCATGGGGAACGCCACGATGGTGGTGACCAGGGCCCCGACCGCACCGTACATGAGCGTTTGCAGCAGCGCCGGAATGAACTCATCCGCGGCCCAGACGTCCAGGCCGCCGGCCACAATCCAGCGCAGCACGAACCACACCGGAACTCCGAACGCCAGAACGGTAAGCGCCAGGAGAGCCAGCTGTGCAGGAACCTGGTAGAGGCCCAGGGGCATGCGGGTTGCCTTGGCCTGCGCCCCGGAACCGATGCGGGCGTAGCGTGCTGTTCCGCGGCTCCGGACCTCCACGACCAGCAGGATCAGGCACAGGAAGACCAGGACGCTGGCCAGCATGTTTCCCGCGGTGCCATTGAACGTCGACTGGAACTGAACCATGATCGCCGTCGTAAAAGTATCGAAGCGGATCATCGCAAAGGCGCCGTATTCGGCCAACAGGTGGAGTGCCACCAGGAGCGCCCCGCCGGACATGGCAATCCGGAGCTGCGGCAGGACAACCCGGAAGAAAACAGCCCACGGGCCCAAACCCAGCGATGCAGCGGACTGTTCGATCGCCGGATCCAGGCGGCCGAGCGTCGCCGCGGCGGGAATGTAGACCAGCGGGAAGTAGGAAAGCGTGGCGATCAGGACGCCGGACCAAATCCCCGCCAGGGACGGCACGGCGGACACCCACGAGTAGCTGTTCACGAAGGCCGGAATGGCCAGCGGGGCAGCCAGTGCCACCGCCCACAAGCGGTGGCCGCGCAGTTTGGTGCGCTCCACGAGCCATGCTCCACCCACGCCAAGAACCAGGCAGGCGGGGACCGTAATCACCATCAGCAGGATGGTGTTGAGCAGCAGTTCCGCGACGCGGGGCCGGAAGATGAGTTCGACGGCGGTGTCCCAGCCCGTCGCGGCGGTCATGTAGACCACGTAGCCCAGCGGCAGAAGTGAAAAGAGCGCCGTCAGGATGGCCAGGACGGACACCGTTGAGACGCCGAAAGGCGGGCGAGGGCGCTTGCCCTTGCCCGCCGTCGTCGTGCTTCCCGCTTGGGTGCCGGAAGCCGAAAGGTCGGTACTCACGTAGTTACAGCAGTCCTGCCTTGGTCATCATGTCGGTGACCTTTGTGGAGTTGAGCTTTGCGGGATCAACGGTGGGAGCCTGGAGTTCCTTGATGGGAACCAGCTTCTCGTTGGCATCAACCCCGGAGGCGATGGCGTACTCGAAGGAGGTGCCGTTCTTCAGGATTTCCTGGCCCTTCTTGCCGGTGATGAACTTCAGGAATGCCTGCGCGTCCTCAGCGTGCTTGGAGGACTTCAGGACACCACCGCCGGAAACGGACAGGAAGGCGCCCGGATCCTGGTTCTTGAAGTAGTACGGGGTGACGTTCTTGGAGTTCTCGCCCGTCTTGGCCTGATCGCCGTAGTAGTAATAGTGGTAGATCAGCGCGCCATCCACTTCACCGGCGTTCACGGCCTTCATGGCGGTGCTGTTGCCCTTGTAGGCCTTGAAGTTTTCCTTCATGCCCTTGAGCCACTCTTCGGTAGCGGCCTCGCCCTTCAGTTCAAGGAGGGCCGACACGATTGCCTGGAAGTCGGCGCCGGTGGGGGACGCAGCCCACTTGCCCTTCCACTCAGGGTTGGCCAGGTCCAGCATGGACTTGGGCAGCTTGTCTTCGCTGATCTTGTTCTTGTCGTACACGAAGACGGTGGAGCGGGCAGCGATGCCGGTCCACTTGTTGGTGGAGGGGCGGAACTCGGCGGGAACCTGGTCGACGGTTGCCTTGTCGACGTCGGCAAAGAGACCGGCGTTCTCAACCTGCGCCATTGCGGGTGAGTTCTCGGTCAGGAACACATCGGCCGGGGAAGCTGCGCCTTCCTGGATGATCTGGTTGGACATTTCGGTGTCCGAGCCCTGGCGGAGGGTGACCTTGATGCCGGTCTCCTTGGTGAAAGCGTCGATCCATTCCTTGGTGAGGCTTTCGTGCTGGGCGTTGTAGACCGTGATGCCTTCGCCGGAAGCGGATTCGGAGGCGGCCGGGGTGCCGGAGTTGGAGCCACAGGCGGCGAGGCCGAGTGCGGCAGTGGCGGCGAGAGCGATTCCTGCCAGCGCGTTCTTGCGGAGCTTCATGCGGACTTCTTTCTGCGAACAGATGTGGGTGCCCGGAAGTCGGTCCGGGCCTCTGCGGGCGGCGGGGATTTGGGGGTGCCCGCTGTGAAAAGCGTAGGTTAGGCAACCCTTCTTTACGAAGCCCTGAAGGCCTTATGTGACAAGGATCACGTCAATTACACAAGTATTGCGTGACGTAATTCCCCTAGCCCAGCGTTGCGGCCGCTTCCAATGCCATCCAGGCCTGAAGTTGGGTGGAAAGTTCGACGGCGGACCCCTCTGGATATGTTTCGCCGGCCGGACGCTGTGGATCGGAAGAGAAGATGAGGCGGGGCCTGGAGGCTTCCCGGCCGCCGGGGGTCCGTTCCGAACGACCCGTCCACATGGCCTCGGCGGTAGCCAGGACAAGGTCCCTTGCCGCCGAGCGGGTCGACTCCGGGAGCCTGGCGTCCCGGGCGGCCAAGGCCAGGTAGCGCAAGAGTATTCCGGTGAAGAGGCCGCCATCGCCGGTGCCCTCGCAGCGGACGACGCCGGTACCCGGAAGGGTCAGGCCGCGGCCGATTGCCTCGATCAGCCTCGACGCCTGTTCCAGTTCGACTGCTCCGCCCAGTTCCAGAAGCGCGCCGAGTACGGGACCTTGGTTATAGGTGTAGACGGCGCTCTCAAGAACAGGCTCGCCGTTCCTGATCCGCAGGCCGTCCATATACAGGCCCGTGTCCTGGTTCAGAAGCCTGGTGTTGAGCCACGCCACCAAGGCTTTCGCCTTGTCCCTCTGCCCTGTCCTGGCAAAATACAGTGCGATCGGAGCCGTGGCGGGCGTGTTCTTGAAATCCCTCGCGGTACTCCAGTAAGTTCCGCCGCCCAGGTCTTCCGTAGCCGCAGAATCGAACTGCAACGTGAGGCACCTGCGAACGTAGGCGTTGCGGCGCCGTCCGGGCTTGCGGGTCTCCCGGGCCAGTTCCTCCAGCCTGAACGTCGACAGCGCGAGCCAAGCCATGTCGTCATAGAAATGGTTGACGAAGCGGAAACGGTTCCGGAGCCGGATGGTGGTCACCAGCCGGGAAGCGAGCCTGCCCGCGCTGGGGCGGGAGGCGCCGTCGAACCTTGCTCCCGAGGCGAGTTCCCTGCGGCCCGCGTCCACCAGGCAATCCACATAATGGGCCTGCCACCAGTAGTGCCATGGGCCGAAGAGGCTGAACCTGCCCGGAAAGCTGACGGCGCCGATGTGGGTGCCGGGCAGGAAGAAGAGCCGCTTTCCGAAAGTTCGCGTCACGGAACGCGCTGCAGCGTCGGCCCGTTCTCCCCATACTGCTGCCGGTACTGCGGACAGGGGTGGTTCTGCGCTCGTGCTGGGCATGGATCAAGCCTAGCCGGGAGGAAGTGACGTGCGCCGGACCCGGATTCCAGTTAACATGCATTAACGGATTTGGGTCTGCATCAAGGAGGATGAATGGACATCAAAGGCACGGTTGCGCTGGTAACAGGGGGAGCCTCGGGGCTGGGCGCGGCCACCGCGAGGAGGCTATTCGACGCCGGAGCTTCGGTGGTGCTGGTGGACCTGCCCCAGTCAGCCGGGGAGGAATACGCCGCTGCATTGAACGCCACGTCCTCCGGGCAGCAAGCAGTTTTCTCGGCTGCCGACGTCACCGACGAAGCCCAAATCCAGGCCGCCATCGATGCCGCGGCGGCCCTGGGCACCCTCCGGATCGTGGTCAATTGCGCCGGAATCGCAACGCCCGGCAAGGTCCTTGGCCGCGACGGCGTGCTACCCCTCGAGGCTTTCAACAAGGTCATCCACGTCAACCTCGTGGGGACCTTCAACGTGGTGCGGCTCGCTGCCGCCGCCATGGTGCAGAACGAACCGGTTACAACCGAGCTAGGTGGCCCGGAGCGCGGAGTCATCATCAACACCGCCTCCGTGGCGGCATTCGAAGGGCAGATCGGGCAGCCGGCTTATGCGGCGTCCAAGGGCGCCGTTGCGGCAATGACACTGCCTCTCGCCCGCGAATTCGCGCGTTCGCTGATCCGGGTAGCAACGATCGCGCCCGGCATCTTCGAGACGCCCATGATGGCCGGCCTGCCGCCGGCAGCACAGGAATCCCTGGGCCAGCAGGTGCCCCACCCCGCCCGGTTGGGCCGGCCCGCCGAGTACGCCAACCTGGCAGCGCACATCGTGGAGAATGCCATGATCAACGGCGAAACCATCCGGCTTGATGGCGCCATCCGCATGGGGCTCAAATGATGGGCGAGGAACTCCCCGCGGCAGACTTCTTTGACTTCGAATCGCTCCTCAGCGTCCAGGAACAACGCAAGCTCAAGGAGCTGCGGGCGTTCCTCGACACCGAGATCGCACCCTACGCCGGCCAGTGGTGGGACCGCGCGGAGTTCCCTGAGCACATCCTTCCCAAGCTGGCGGCACTGCGTCTGAGTGCACCCGCCCAGCGCGGTTACACGCACCTCTTCGCTGGGCTGGTTATCGCGGAGATGACCCGTGTTGACACCTCAATTGCGACGTTCTTCATGGTGCACCACGATCTCTTCGTTGAGTCCCTCTACGACTTTGGCAGTGACGCCCAGCAGGACCGCTACCTCGACGACGCCTCCAGCCTCCGCACCACCGGCGCCTTCGCCTTGACCGAGCCGGATCACGGATCCGACGTCGCCGGCGGCATGGAGACCACCGCCCGGCGCGTCGCCAGGCCGGAGTCCGACGGCGGCGACTATTGGGTGATCAACGGCGCCAAGCGCTGGATCGGCAACGGGACGTTTTGTGACTACATGCTGGTGTGGGCCAAGGACGAGGGTGACGGTTCGATCCGGGGCTTCATTGTGGACGCCTCATTGCCGGGAATCACTCGGACCCGCATCGAAAACAAAGTGGCCCTGCGAACCGTCCAAAACGCCGACATCCGGTTCGAGGATGTGCAGGTCCTGGAAGCCGACCGGTTCGAAGGAATCAGTAGCTTCGCCGACACCAACCATCTCCTGAGGGGCTCCCGGATCATGGTGGCCTGGCAGGCCGTTGGGCAGCAGTTGGCTGCCTTCGACATCGCCCGGCAGTACGCCGTGGAACGCACTCAGTTCGGCAGGCCTCTCGCAAGGTTCCAACTCATCCAGCAACAGCTGGTGAACATGCTGGGCAATGCCACCGCCAGCATGGGAATGATGGTCCGTATTGCCCAACTCCAGGAGGGGATCTTCACTGACGCCCACGGCGTGCGGCATGGTGGGGCTGACATGGCACAAGTTGCCCTGGCCAAGGCATACTGCAGCGCACGGATGCGGGAAACCGTCGCGATGGGCCGGTCCATCCTGGGTGGAAACGGTATTGTGACCGATTTCGGCATGGCCAAGGTCTTCGCGGATGCCGAGGCGATCTTTACCTACGAAGGTTCCTTTGAGATCAACTCTTTGATTGTGGGCCGTGCGGTGACGGGACACTCGGCGATCGTTTGACGGAGTGGTCCGGCCGGCGTTGTGGGTCTGCGGGTTCGCTGCTGGCCTGCGTTGGTGCGCGTTGGTCCCCGTTAGTCCGCGGGGAGCTTTTCGCCCGCCTCAACGCGAACATCGATCGAGTTGCCACGGACGGGCATGGGGCAGGTGCCATAGGGCGTGAACGCGCTGGGGTAGTTGATGGCACGGTTGAAATCGATGATCACCGAACCGTCCGGGCGAGGCTTGGGAATGAAGACCTTGCGCCACTCGTCCGTGGTGTCTCCATTGGTCTCGTCGTGGAAGGTCACGTTGAGGGCACCCAGCTTCTCGGCTTCTGCATGCAGCCTGACCTCGTGCGCTATCCCGGGCACGTGGAACACCACTTCGCCAACGGACACATGCACACCGTCTACCAACGGGTTTGCTGTGCCGATGGGAACCTCCACCGGATTCTCATACGCCTCGAACCTCCCCCTGATCACCCATTCCGGGTTGAAGGGGTAGGTGGGGACGCCGGAGAACTCCGTGTAGACGGCGGAGCCGTTGTCACGCGTGCGGATGGCGTACTTGTCCGCACGCATGGCCAACTCCACGACCACCTGAGTGCCGTCCAACCCGCCGTACTGAACCCAGTTCAGCGACTCCTCGTCCTGGAGGGTTTCTGAGTAGGTCCCTATTACAGGGTCACCCGAGGAAACAAACGTCAACCCGTCTTCCGCCGCGGCCGTCAGCGTCGCGGAGGCCCCGTCGGTGGACCAAAACCCCGGGACCAGCTCAAGGGGTTCGGGGACTGACCCCAACCACTGGAAGGACGTGAGCGTCAGCCATCCGTGGTCGGCCGCCAACGCGGCGTTGCGGCCTGCCCGGAACCTCTCCCAGCGTGCCAGTTGTTGATCAGCCGTGGTGGGCGCGCTCATGGTTCTCCTCAGTTCCTTGACTGTTCTCCATGGATTGGAGGACTTCAACCGTACGGACAAACCGTGGTGCAGGGGTAAAAATTCCTTTCCCTTTTTCAGCTACCCCCACCTTAATTTCGTGGCTGCTTAAATGGAGCGGCTCGCGCTGGCCCCCAATACATGCCAGCGCGAGCCGGATCGTGGCAACGCCCTTAGTGCGAACGACGCTGCGACGACCGCCGTGCTGCGCCGAAGGCGAGCAGTGAACCCAATGCCAACAAGGCGGCTGCGGCGAAGACAAAGGCCGGACCGTTGGCTCCCGTGCTGGCCAGTTCAGTGTCGTCCTGGACCTTCTTTGGCTGTTCCGGCGTTTGGCTCGGAGCCTCGACTGCGGGTGTTGTCACCGGCGTGGAGGGCGTCGGAGCCGAGGTGCTGGGCTCGGCTGTTGCGGGTTCCGTCATGGTGGGTGTGGGCATGGTCGGCGTAGGCGTCGGTGTCGGCGTGGCGGTGGTGGGTGTTGGGGTGGGCGTGGGTGTGCTGCTGGAGCGCGTAGGCGTAGGCGTCGGCGTGGCTGTGGTCGGCGTGGGCGTGGGCGTCGGAGTGGCGGTGCCGTCGCCGGTTCCTTCGGCGCTGGTCCGTCGGGTTTCTGCGCCGACCGGATTTTCGATGCCGTCGATCGTCACAGTGCCGGTGTTCGTGTAGGCATCCAACGTCGCATCCGTAACCTCGGTGACGACGAAAAGCTCAACGCGTTCCCCTCTGGGAAGACCCGTCCACGTCACCGTTACTTCCTGCGGTGTGCACTCGATAACAGCGGGGTAGCGATCGGTTTCCATGGGATCGGTGATGTTGCCGTTTGCGTTGACGGTTCGGCCAACGCGCGGTGTGACGTCGTCACAGTCAATTTCCATCCCTGCGGAAGGAGTATCCGTCACCGTCACGTCATTTGAACGCGAGGGCATGGGCGGCATGTAAATGATGGACTCGAGCCGTGTCTGACCCGCATCAGCCCACCACATCGCCTTGCCTGCAGATTCCGGTGCCGGCGTGCAGTCGGTGACGCAGGGGGTGACGGTTACAGGTACACGGACAACACGATCGCCAACGGTGAATTCCAGTTGCTCGCGTTCCTCATCACCCGGAACCTCCGCGTAACGCGTCGAGAAGTTGCACGTGCCGCCCACCTTAAGCGGGTGCGTGGCAACGAAGTCAGTCAGGGTAAAGACCACCAATCCCGAGTCATCGGCCACCGCGGTGGCAACAGTTTCGCCTTCGGGATTGTCCAGGTCAAACGATGCTGCGCCGAACCAGCGAAGCTCTTGGGGCAGCTGCATTTGGAAGGTGTCCCCGGGCTGCGAGTGGTCCGGCACGCTCCACTCGCAGGTCAGATCGACCTGGTCCCATTGGCTTGTCACTACGGAGTTTGTGCTGATGCTGATGCTGGCTCCGGGAATATTTGCAGCAGTGGCCGGCTGCGCAGCCCAGACCAGCGCTAGAGAGGTCAGGAAGACAGCCAGAAATGCGGCCATCAACGCGGTGGTCTTCATGTGAAGCGGTTTATTCATTTTTTTGGGAAGTCCTTAGCATCCTCGAAAGATTTTCGTCATTAATGAGTGGTCGCTTGAGGATGATCATGACGCCAGGTTCCAGGTTTTGCTCAGATGGACTCCGGGCGGGAATTTGTGGACGTGGTTGCCCCTGCGTCGACTGAGAAAGGCAGGAACTTCACCCTTGCCGGGCTGAGGACTCCTTCCCCGAGGGACTCCACGGCGATCTTGCAGTTCAGAAGACGCCCCAGGCTGAAAGCCGAGAGCGGCAGTAACACGTGGACTGAAGAATTCTGGTACATGGCCGTGGCGCCAGTTCCCTTGAGTTCGGCCTGGACCGTATCCCCAAGCAGCGCCAACAGGGTCCAGCAGTGGCTGCGGCCACCCTGTGGTTCGGGGAGGTCGATGACGGCCACGGCGTGCGGCCCTGCGCCCGGATCTTCGACGGAGACTTCGTGGATCCGACGCTGGAAGTGGGCTGGTGTGGCGAGTCCTGTGTAGACGTCGGTGCACGAGATGGGCGGGACCGTTTCGGACACCTCCGCCCAGCCCTCTGCCAGGGACTGGAGTGGTCGATATCCAGTGTTTGGTCAGCAGCAACAAAGAGGGCCCGGAAGTCAGTCATGGTTTCACTGATCCCCACACCGTTTCTGGCCCTGGCCGCACCCAATGACCTGGCGGTCATTGCGGGGACCGAATAGCACGTTGCCAAGGACGTGACTACTGTGCGCACTTCAGGCAGCAACCAATCCGCCCGGAACCGCCAGCCCCTCTTGTAGCTGGCTGTCTGCCACCGCCGGAGGAGCACATGGCGCGGAAATGAACATTCGGCGAGGGATTTGTTCCGGAACGATGTCATATGCGGATAGTGCCCCCTTGTTCCCGATCGTGACGTAGTTTTCCAAGGCAACGTTCTTAAAGTATTTTCGAGAAACTCGCGTCACATCTGCTGGCCCGCCATCACTGCATTTATATGGGCGCAATTCTCTATGTTGTGTGGATGCCATAGTGGCCTCCAGGAAAAACACAAACAATAATTCCGGCGCGGATGTTCTGAGCGACGGACACTATATCGAATTGGTACGCGGCGGCGACATGTCTGCCTTCGACCACCTCTACGAGAGGCATATATCCATCGCCGCTGCGGTTGCCCGGCGGAACGTGGACAACCCCAGTGACGCAGAGGACGTGGTGGCCGAGGCCTTTCAGGCGGTGCTGCAAAACCTGGTCGCCGGGAAAGGGCCCAACAACTTCTTCCGGGCGTATCTCCTGTCCACCGTCACCAGGCTTTCCCACCACCGCAACCGCAAAGCGGGAAGCACTCTGCCCAGTAGCGACGACGCCGTATTGGACCGCCCACTGTCGGAACCGGATGCCGCTATCAAGGCTTTTGAATCGGATGCTGTCGCCAAGGCATTCCAAGCGCTGCCCGAACGCTGGAAGGCCGTCCTGTGGTACCTCGACGTGGAACGGATGAAGCCCGCCGCGGTGGCACCCATCCTTGGCCTCTCACCCAACGCGGTCTCAGCGCTCGCTCTGCGCGCCCGGGAAGGCTTGAGGAGGCAGTACTTACAGGCCCACGTGGCTGATGAACACGACGATGAATGCGCCGTGTATGCCTCGAAGCTAGGCCAGTACATCCGTGGTGGATTGTCCCGGGCAGCGTCGCGGAAAATGCGCCAGCACCTGGGCGGTTGCTCAAAATGCACCCACGCCCTCTCCGAACTGAAAGATGTCCAAGGAAGCATGAGGGCTGTGCTTCTTCCCATGGTCACCGGAGTTCCGGTGGCTTTATGGGCCGGCAAGGGTGCCGGACTGGGAGTTCTGGGCGGACTTGCCCCGGTAAAGGCGGCCATCGTGGCTCCTGCCATCAGCCAGCCAGTGATGATGGCCGTCGTTGCGGCTGCGGGTTTGGGGCTGGCCTTGGGTGTTTCGGGGGTTGCCGGTCTTTTTGTTCCAGAAACTCCGGTGGTCAACCGTGCCGACTCCATGCAGCCCGAGGCCCAATCTTCTGTCTTTCCCTCGTGGCCACAGTCAACGCCCTCCGGTCAGGCAACAGGGACTCCTTCGGCATCCGCGCAGGAACAGGCCCCCGAGTCGGCACTGCCCTCCGCCGCATCGGCCCCGCGCAGATGCAGCCAACGGAGCAGGAACAGCAACCATCCGATGAGCGGGAAGTCCCAAAAGCTGCCGGGGTGCAGGGAGCTGCGCCAACGGAAGAGCTGCCGCCGGGAAGTCCACAAGAGTCGCTGCAGCCTCAGCGGGAACCGGTCCCTGCGCCCGATGAACCCGATGAACCGGATGAACCGGATGAACCGGATCAACCGGATCAACCGGCGAATCCCACTGCACTTTCGACCTCTGTTTGGGCGGCTCAGGACGCCCGCACAGGCCTGACCGCGGTTCACGTGCACTTCCTTCAACGAGGGGCAGCACCCTCCGGGCCGGGTACGGCCACCTTCACACTGGGCCCTGATGCCCGCATCCTGGAGAAGTCGTTGACTGTCCCCAAGGGGTGGACTTGCTCGTTCCAAGGCCAACAAACCGTCACTTGTAACACTGGTTCCATCCGGCCCGGCAAGCTGCACTTCCATATGACCGCAGAAACCACGAGCCGGCCGGTCGGCGGCGTCCTCACCTACTCCTTCAGTGGCAGCGAATTCAGTACGGGCAACCTCCGCTATGAGTACTGAGCTCGCGGTCGCGGCGACTGAGCGCTGCATCACACCGTCCGGTACGTCATGAAGGGGGGACCTCCTCCACTGCTAGATAGCAGCACCCGAGGTGGGGCTAGCTATCCGCGAACTTAGGGGAAGAATGAAAGCGACGTTGTTCGTCGTTGCGGGCGCGCTTGGCGCCTTGGCGGTGGTTGGGGCCATCGCTCCCGCCGGAAAGAACTGGATAGTCCGCAGGTTCAGGACACCACACCGATTGAGGTGGGCCATGGCCTGCGCCGGGGGAGTACTGCTTGCCGCGTTGGTGATGAGCCTGCTGACGCCACTCCTTCGCTCATTGCTTGAGGGCCTCGTCCTGCTGAGCGGAGCCTCGCTGCTGGTGGGCTTCCTCGTGTCCCCGGCATTGAGGATTGATCACGGCGTTGCGACTCAGCCGCGCCGAGTACTGGCCATCGGAGCGCACCCGGATGATCTTGAATTGGCGTGCGGGGCTACCTTGGCGAAGCTCGCAGATGCCGGGCACGAGGTCCGCACGTTGGTGATGAGTGCGGGAAGCCAAGGCGGCGACAGCACCGTACGCACCGTCGAGGCTTCATCCGGTTCGGAGTTCATGGGCGCCGCGGAAGTACAGGTTCACGACTTCAAGGACACCAAGCTGTCCCAGCAGGGCCAGGAGATGGTTCAAACCATTGAGGCCTTCATCAAGGATTTCAATCCGGATGTTGTGATGACCCATTCAGGGCATGACTACCATCAGGACCACTTGGCGGTGCATCAGGCCACCATGCGTGCGGCCCGCCAGCACTCATCAATCTTGTGCTTCGAAAGCCCGTCTGCCACGAGGCAATTCAATCCGAGCGTCTTTGTGGACATCGCAGGCTACGTGGACGTGAAGATCCACGCTGTGTCCATGCACCGCGACCAGAAGGGAAAGCCCTACATGAGCCCTGAGCGAATCCGCAGCCTGGCAGCGTTCCGGGGCTCCCAGGCCAAGCAGAACTACGCGGAGGGCTTCGAGCCCGTCCGTTTGCTCGGTTCAGCAGTGGGGGAGTTCTGATGGCACGCTTTCTGGTAACGGGCTTAGGGGGTCCGGCAGGTTCGTCACTGGCGCAGCAACTCCGGTCGCGGGGGCACTGGGTGCTCGGTGTTGATATGGAGGACGTTGATCCTTCCCTTGCGGACGTCGTCGTGCGCGTATCGCGTGCCTATGCTCCGCAATACCTTTGGGAACTGCGTGGGCTTGTGGCTTCACACGGCGTAGATACAGTCATCCCGACAGTCAGCGACGAATTGGTTCTGGTTGCCCAGGCCCGTGATGATTTTGCACCGGGCGTCGGAGTCGTGATCGGACACCCCGCTCCCGTCCACATAGCCAACGACAAATTCCTCACCATGACCTGCCTGGACACCGCAGGTGTAGGCGTCCCGGACTTCGCGCTTCCCGGCAGTTTCGATTCCGCGGAAGAAGCCATGGATTTCCTGGGCGGTCCTATCGTGGTCAAACCGCGCGTCTCCCGGGGAGGACGTGGAGTCCGCGTCCTTGAGAAGCTCGCGGACCGGGGCCGCCACGCCGCACGAATATGGTCCACTATCGACGACTCATGGATTGTCCAGCGCTTCGCACCCGGAACCGAATTCGCGCCTGTCGTTCACCGGGCGGAAGGAGGGTCCGCCGTCGTCGTCGTGCTCGAGAAGACCGAGCTCAAGCAGGGGCGGATAGGTAACGCCGTGACGGTACGCCGGACAGACAGCCCGGCCAATGCCGACGTAGCCGGGCTGGCCCGGGATGCAGTCGACGCCCTGGCCCTGGTGGGACCGGTGGACCTGGACATCAGGCGCATGCCGGACGGGACTCCCGTCGTGCTGGAAATCAATGCGCGTTTCGGGGCCAACAGCGCACATGCACCGGAGCTTTTGGACAGCGTGTTGGCTGCCCACGTTCCGGGTCTGCCGTCAGGGCTGGCAGGGTGACGCTGGTCGACGTCGCGCTTGCCTTTGTCCAGATCGGAGGCCTGGTGATTTTGGCGTTTGGCGCCGTCAAGATCCTTTACGTTCCCTTGGCTTTGTACTTCAACCGCATCCACCGGCCCCGGGGGGTCAGGCACAAGTACTCCCTGGCCGAGGGCAGGCCGTTGGTTTCGGTCATCGTCCCCGGCTACAACGAGGCAGTGGTGATCACCAACTGCGTAGAGTCCATCCTGGCCAGCCGTTATCTTCGGCTGGAAATTATCCTGGTGGACGACGGGTCAACGGATAACACTGCCTCCATCATGGCCGGACTTGCGGATCAGCATGACCGGGTTCGTTTCATTTCCAAGGCCAATGGCGGAAAAGGTGCCGCGCTCAACACCGGAATCGCTGCCGCGCACGGGGATGTACTGATGTTCGTGGATGCGGACGGCATCTTCGCCCCGGACACTGTCCTGTACATGCTGGAGGGCTTCGACCATCCAAAGGTGGGCGCCGTGTGCGGCGATGACCGCCCGGTGAACCTGGACCGGATTCAGACCAGAATGCTCGCCATCCTCAGCCATGTGGGTACAGGGCTCGTCAGGCGGGCTTTGTCGCTGATGCACTGCCTTCCGATCGTTTCCGGCAACATCGGCGCCTTTCGCACGGACCTGGTACGGCAGGTCGGCGGGTTCTGCGAAGACACCCTGGGTGAGGACCTCGAGCTGACTTGGCGCGTCTATGGCGCAGGCTATCGGGTCAACTTCCAACCGAAGGCACTCGTTTATGCCGAGTCGCCGTCCACCATGGGCGGTCTGTGGCGCCAGCGCGTGAGGTGGTCGCGTGGCCTCCTGCAGACCCTGCGCATGCACGCCAGGATGCTGGGCACATGGGATCACGGGCCCTTTGGGCTGTTCCTGATTTTCAACGCCGTCACCATGGTGCTGATCCCTGTACTGCAGCTGTTAATCCTGGGCATACTGCCTTTCCTGTATCTCGCCGGCAAGGGACCCATCCCTGGGGAGGTGCTCGCCATCCTGGGGTGGCTGGGCCTTTTCGTATCCTTGCTGCTGATCGTCTTCTCCATTGGGCTGAACAAGTCCTGGCGCGATCTCCGCTTCGTGTGGACGGTGTTTCTGTGGCCGTTTTACTCAGTCTTCGTGGGGCTGGCGTTGGCGAGCGCGATCGTCAAGGAATTGCGGGGCAGCCCCGCCCGGTGGAACAAGCTTCAGCGCACAGGGGTGGTCTCAGTCAGTGCAACGGACGGCGACCTCGCCACCGGATCCCCAACATGAAGCGAAAGATAGCCGCCGCCATGGCGGCGCTCGCGGTGGCGGCGTCATCTCTGGTGATGACGTCGTCATCTTCGGCGCAATCTTCGCGGCCCGCCGACCGAATGGTCAACCTCGGGTTCGAGGACATTGCCACCAATGATCCCGGGCATCTTCCCCGGCTTGCGGGTCAGCTCGATGCCGTGGATGCCACAGCCGTTTCCCTTGCCGTGGGCCGCACCGACTGGACGGCATTTCCGTCCTATAGCAATCCCAACGCTGTCTCCGGTGCAGTTGCGGCGACAGGCCGGGATTATGTTGCCGAGGCCATCAAGGCCGTAGGTACTTCGGCGGGAGGGCGGCAACGGGACATTGTCCTGACCATCGATGTTCTCCTGGGCAGAAGCCTTGGGGAGGATCCTTCCCTTGCAGGTCGGAATGCAAGCGGACAACGGTCGTCGTCGTTCGCGAGCGTCAATGCCCTCCGGAACGGGGAGGCGGGTGACCGGTTGGCCGCCCTGGCATCGGAAGTCGCCGAACGGTATCGCCCGACGGCGGTGGACCTCACCGAGCTGATGTTTGACGACTTCACATTCGGCACTGATGACCTTGAAGATTTCAAGGCGACCACCGGGCTGAAGGACTGGCCCCGGAACAGCAGCGGTTCCATCGACGCCGCGGACGCCCACCTCCGCACGTGGCGCAGCGAGGCAGTGGCGGACATCGTCCGCAAGGTGCGTGCCGCCGTCGAGCCTTATGGAGTCCGGACCGAGACCGACGTGCGCTCGCCGCTGGTGCTGGCCACCGGGGATCGCTCGGACAGTGGGCATGACTACGACCTCCTCCTTAAACAGCTCGATCGTCTCCATGTCTGGCAGTACGTTGGGCTGAACGATGCCGACGCACCCCCAACCAAGGAGCTGCTCCGGGCCATGAACCGGCGTGCCGGTTGGCGTATGTCCCTGTCGTTGGGCCTGTGGCCTTCGGAAGGGGTCATCACGCCTGAGCGGCTTGGGCGGGAACTCCGGGACGCCGCCCGCGGTGGCGCCGCCTCGGTGTCGGTGACGCCGGCAAGCTTGATGACTGACGAGCATTGGGAGGTCCTGAAGAAGGCCTGGTCGGGGCGCTAGAAGCCCCTGTCCGTGTATGTGCGGCGGGCGTACCCTGATTGGCATGGGGATGGAGGGCGTGATTTCCGCAGTTGTCAGCTTGGGGCTTGTCCTCGCGTCGATCTGGGCGGGGGTGCGTTTGGTGGGTAGGGGCGTCCCGGCGAAAGGGGCTACCGGTACGCTCGGCAGTGTTCTGTCCATGATCGAGCCGGCCACCGGTGCGCCTACGCGGTGGGAGTCCGCGGCGGCCGTTGAAGAGATGCGGCAACGCAGGCACGAGCACTTGACGGCGGGGCCCCGCGTACCGGGCGGCGACCCCTACGACGGCAGGATTGTGCTGGGCCGCGGGCCAACCCGCAAGGACGATCGGCGCTTCACGGAAACCAGTATTTGAGACGCATTCCGCGGTATCCCGGGCTGCCGGTAATATCCCTTGGGAAACATTAGTAATCCGGCTCACAGTATCCAGCGCAGTGTACGGGCCACACCCGATTCCGAAGGTAATACTCCATGGTTCACACTGCCCAGCAATCCACTGATCTCGCCGCGGAACTGCGAGCCGACGTCCGCAGGGTTTCAACCCTGCTGGGCGAGTCGTTGGTCCGGCAACACGGTCCCGAATTGCTGGAATTGGTGGAGCAGGTCCGCCTGCTGACCAAGGAGTCCAAGGAAGCGGCGCGTGGCGGCGCCGATGCCACCGGACCGTGGAGCGCGCACGACGTCGTAGCCCAGGTCCGCGAATTGCTCGCCTCCCTGCCGCTGGAGCAGGCAACCGACTTGGTCCGGGCTTTCGCTTTCTACTTCCACCTCAGCAACGCTGCCGAGCAGGTCCACCGGGTGCGGGGGCTGCGGACCAGGCAGGAGAAGGACGGTTGGCTGGCTAAGGCCGTTTCCGAAATCGCGGGTCAGGCAGGGCCGGAGATCCTGCAGGACGTAGTCAACGAACTCGATGTCCGCCCGATCTTCACCGCTCACCCCACGGAGGCCTCCAGGCGTTCGGTCCTGGACAAGATCCGTAAGCTTTCCGATGTGCTGGCACAGCCCACTGCGGAAGGCACCTCGGCCAGGCGCCGTCAGGACCGCCAGCTCGCCGAAATCATCGATCAGATGTGGCAAACAGACGAGCTCCGGCAAGTGCGGCCGACTCCCGTGGATGAAGCGCGCAATGCCATCTACTACTTGAACAGCATCCTCACCGATGCCATGCCGGAGATGCTCACGGATCTTTCCGAGCTTCTGGCGGAACACGGAGTCAAGCTCCCCACAGGCGCCGCGCCCTTGCGCTTCGGCTCCTGGATCGGTGGTGACCGGGACGGCAACCCGAACGTCACGGCGGCTGTTACCCGCGAGATCCTCCAGCTCCAAAACCAGAATGCGGTCCGGATCAGCATTGCCCTGATCGATGAGCTGATTTCCGTCCTTTCCAACTCCACCGCACTGTTCGGCGCTGACCAGGAGTTGCTGGACTCCATCGAGGTGGACCTCAAGAACCTGCCCGGCCTGGACAAACGGGTGCTGGAGCTCAATGCGCAGGAGCCGTACAGGCTCAAGCTCACATGCATCAAAGCCAAGCTCATCAATACGGGGCGTCGCATCTCGGCGTCGACGTATCACGAGCCGGGCCGCGACTATGCCACGACCTCCGAACTCCTCGCCGAATTCGGACTCCTGGAAACGTCGCTCCGCAACCACGCCGCCGGGCTTGTGGCGGACGGTGCCCTGGCCCGTGTCAGGAGGGCGCTCGCAGCGTTCGGTCTGCATTTGGCCACCTTGGACATCCGTGAACATGCCGATTACCATCACGACGCCGTGGGTCAACTCGTCGACAGGCTAGGGACGGAGAAGCCGTATGGCTCCCTCACCCGCGAGGAGCGCCTCGCGTTCCTCGGCGAAGAGCTGGCGTCCCGCCGTCCCTTGTCCGGCCACCCCATTAAGCTCGACGGCGCCGCCGACGGTACGTACGACGTCTTCCGGAGCATTCGCCAGGCCCTGAATACTTACGGGCCGGACGTCGTGGAAACCTACATCATTTCCATGACGCGCGGTGCCGATGATGTGCTGGCAGCCGCCGTGTTGGCCCGCGAAGCCGGGCTCATTGACCTCTTCGGGGCGAATCCGCACGCACGGATCGGTTTCGCTCCGCTGCTTGAGACGGTGGAAGAACTGCGTGCTTCTGCGGAAATCGTGGACCAGCTTTTGTCTGATCCGTCCTACCGTGAGCTCGTCCGCCTGCGCGGGGACATCCAGGAAATCATGCTGGGCTACTCGGATTCCAACAAGGAATCGGGCGTGCTCACCAGCCAGTGGGAAATCCACAAGACCCAGCGGAAGTTGCGCGACGTCGCTGCGAAGCATGGTGTCCGCGTGCGGCTCTTCCACGGCCGAGGTGGTTCAGTGGGGCGCGGCGGTGGACCTACCTACGACGCCATCATGGCCCAGCCCAACGGGGTGCTTGAGGGTGAGATCAAGTTCACCGAGCAAGGCGAGGTTATCTCGGACAAGTACTCCTTGCCGGAGCTTGCACGCGAAAACTTGGAACTGTCGCTGGCGGCGGTGATGCAGGGCTCGGCCCTGCACCGCACTCCGCGCACGTCCGAGGACCAGCGTGAACGCTACGGCAACGTCATGGAGACCATTTCCGACGCCGCGTTCGCACGGTACCGCGCCCTGATTGACGATCCCGACCTTCCGGCCTACTTCCTGGCATCGACGCCCGTGGAGCAGTTGGGCTCGTTGAACATCGGCTCCCGCCCGTCCAAGCGTCCCGATTCCGGTGCAGGCCTGGGCGGCTTGCGTGCAATCCCGTGGGTGTTCGGATGGACCCAGTCCCGTCAGATTGTTCCCGGTTGGTTCGGCGTCGGTTCAGGCCTGAAGAAGGCCCGCGAGTCCGGCAACACGGAGCAGCTGATGGAGATGATGGAGCGCTGGCACTTCTTCCGTTCCGTGATCTCCAACGTCGAGATGACGTTGGCTAAGACGGACATGGAAATTGCCGGGCACTACGTGTCCTCCTTGGTGCCGCAGGAACTCCACCGGCTCTTCCACATGATCCGGGACGAGTACGAACTGACGGTCGCCGAGGTCGAGAGGCTCACCGGGGAACTGGAACTGCTGGACGCGCAGCCCACGCTCAAGCGTTCACTGGAAATCCGGGACCAGTATCTTGACCCCATCAGCTACCTGCAGGTGGAGCTCCTTCGTCGCGTCCGCGAAGAATCAGTGTCCGGAGCTGAAATCGATGAGCGGCTCCAGCGGGCCATGCTGATCACGGTCAATGGCGTTGCTGCGGGCCTGCGGAACACCGGCTAGGAGAGCGACCCCGGGGGGACCCGTCGGGATGTGATAGAGCGTCCGGCGAAACCCGTTGGGATGCGATAGAGCGTCCGGGGCGACGATAGGGTGGTGGGATGCCTTCGTTCCAGACCAAGCTGAAGATCACAGGCCTCAAGCCCGGCAATGCGCCGGAGTCCGTGATGGCCGCAGCTGTGGAGGCCCTGGGCACCCGCCACCACGTGGAATCGAACCAGCTGGACATTGTGGGCGGTGTTCCCCAGATCAGTCTTCGGTTCACGGTGGATGCCCAGGACTACGCGGGTGAGAACGACGCCGCCCGGACGTCCGCTGCCATGGTGCGTGACGCCGTCGAACGCGTGGCTCTGACCGGTGCCCTCTATGTGCTGCGGCGCAGCCGGGGGCGCTGGTCGCCGATCTAGCGGAGGTGGGGCATCATTCGGGCTGCGGCAGGTCGCCGTCGAACGGTTCATCCACTGGTGAGGCGCTCCCGCGTCGACGCGTCGCGATCAGGCCCACCACGACGCCGATCAGCAGGCCCACGGCCACGCCGATCAATGAACTCGCCCAAAACGGCAGCTTGGTGGCTGATCCCGCAAAGTATCCCAAGCCAACCTGCCATACCGCCCACAGGATGGCGCCAAGCCCGGCGCACAGGCTGAATCCCCGGATGGACACGTTGGCAATGCCTGACGCGGCCGACGTCGCCAATCGCCCGGCCGGGATGAACCGCGCACCGATGATGGCCCCGTACGTTGAGGACCGTCCGGCCTTGGCGATGGCTTCGTGAATGGCCAAGTGGGTTTTCCTTCCCCAGGACCACCGGTCCAGCACGTGGCTGATGCGCCGTTTGAAGAGCAGGTAGACGGCCATATCGCCAAGCCATGAGGCGAACGCGGCCAGGAACAAGATCAACCAGAAGTTGGCGTGGCCGTCAGCCGCGAGGGCGCCGCCGGTGATGACCACCATCTCTGACGGAACGGGCGGAAAAATGGCATCACCAAGCACCACGGGAACAATCCACAGGTAGATGGCCGATCCCCACGAATCGGGCGAGATGAAGTCCACCCGCACAACGTACCGCACTTGCCGTGCCCGCCGCTTCCCTTGCCGTTGCCCACCCGCGACGGAAGACTGGCGGCATGCGTATAAAGATCCTGCAAGGCGACATCACCACGCGAAGCACGGACGCGATCGTCAACGCCGCCAACTCATCATTGCTCGGCGGCGGGGGCGTGGACGGTGCCATTCACAGGGCGGCCGGGCGCGAATTACTGGAGGCTTGCCGGGAACTGCGGCGGAACGAACTGCCCGGCGGCCTGGACGTGGGGAAAGCCGTGGCGACTCCCGGGTTCCGGCTTCCTGCGCGGTGGGTGATTCACACCGTGGGGCCCAACCGGCATGCCGGGGAAACGGACCCGGGGCTGCTTGCCTCCTGTTTCCGCGAAAGCCTCGCGGTTGCCTCGCAGTTGGGCGTCGGCAGCGTGGCTTTTCCCGCGATCAGTGCCGGGATTTACGGTTGGGATGCGCGCCAGGTTGCGGAGGTGGCGTACGACGTCGTCACCGCCTTGGGGGACTCCGTTCCGGAACGAGGCGGTTCAGGAAACAGCGGCCCGGGAAGTCCGCTGGAAATAGTGGAGTTCGTGCTGTTTTCGGAGCAGACGGCGGCCGTCTTTCAGTCCGTTTTTGAAGGTTAGGGCTGTGTTTGAAGGATAGGGCCGCGCATGTTGGATAGGGCCGCGTCGGAGCGTCAGACGCGGGCTTCGCTGAGCTCCAAGCGGCTGCGGTACTCCACGGGCTTCTTACTGATGGGGTCAACAAAACGGATACCCCTGGCCAGGAGTTGCAGCGGCTTGCTGTAGTCGTCCGGCGCCTTGTCCAGCAGGTCCGGGTAGAACGCATCGTGGAGGATGCCCAGTCCCAGTGAGGCCATGTGAACCCGCAGTTGGTGGGTTTTCCCGGTGTGTGGTTCCAAACGGTACAGCGCGCGGCGCTGCGCCCTGGCGTCGAAGGTCCTGATCTGTTCAATCCGGGTCTCCGCATTCGGTTCGCCGTCAACCACTTCTGCCAGTAGGTAGCTGCGGGACTTGGTCATGCGGTTGCGGACAACTGCGGGGAAGTCGACGGCGGGATACCCTGCGGCCGGGGTCGCGGCAGAGACGCACTCGTAGTCCTTCTGGACCTGGCGTTTTTCGAAGAGCACTTGGTACTTGCCGCGTGTTTCCGGGTTGGTGGACAGGAGGAGGATACCGGCCGTCATTCTGTCCAGGCGGTGCATGGGGATGAGGTCTGGCAGGTTTAGGAGGTTCCGCAGCCGGACCAGTGCCGATTCCTGGATATAGGTGCCGCCCGGGGTGGTTGGCAGGAAGTGCGGCTTGTCCACCACCAGGATGTGCTCGTCCTGGTGGAGGATGTTGATTTCCACGGGCAAGCGGGTCTCCGGCGGGAGCGTGCGGTAGTACCAAATGAAGGTGTGGTCCTCCAGTTTGGCGGCCCGGCTCAACGGGATTCCGCCTTCGCCCACAATTTCGCCGGCGTCGAAGCGGTCCTCGATGCCTTTGGGATCGATGTGCCCCCAGCGATGCATCATGTAGTCCATCGCGGTCTCCCACGGGCCCTCATCCGGAAGCCGGAGGCGGGTTGCGTTCACGCCGTCGCGCACGGGGAGGGGGGATTGCATCACCGAATAATTCTACGTTGCCCGGCAGCCCCTCCCTTGGACCCTGGGGAGGGGGCTACCGAACACAAAAAAGTTCTTGACAAAAAAAGTTGTCGGTAGTGATACTTGAGGCATGTTGGACATCGAAGTGATCGAGGATCCCTCCGCGGCGGAAGCATCGCTGGATCCGATCCGCACCCGGATCCTGCAGGAACTCACTCAGCCCGCAACCGCAACGCAGCTGGCGGCCAGGGTGGACATGCCGCGCCAGAAGGTCAACTACCACCTCAAGGCCCTGGAGCAGCATGGCTTGGTGGAACTGGTGGAGGAGCGGCGCAAGGGCAACGTCACCGAGCGCGTCGTGCGTGCCACGGCAGCGTCCTACCTCATTTCCCCGAGTGCGCTGGCTTCCGTGGCGCCCGATCCCCGCCGCTTTGCCGACAGGTTCTCGGCCTTCTGGCTCCTCTCCCTGGCTTCGCGCACCGTGCAGGAAATGGGCAAGCTCATCTCCGGCGCAGCGGCGGCCAAGAAGAAGCTCGCCAGCTTCGCCATCGACGGGGAAATCACCTTCCGCTCCGCAGCCGAGCGGGCCGCCTTCGCCGAGGAACTCGGCGTCGCCGTGACGCGGCTCGTGGACAAGTATCACGACGGCGGTGCTGCCGCAGTGGCGGGCGGCGCACGGAAGCACCGCCTCGTCGTCGTACTTCATCCGGCACTGAAGACTCCATTAACTGAACAAACAACGCACGCACCAGCAGAAAAGGACCAGAGCAATGACTGGCAACCGTAAGTTCGAAATTGTGGCGGACACCGAATTGCCCGGAACTCCTGAGCGCGTCTGGGAAGCCGTCACCAAGGGCACCTCGGCGTGGATGTTCCCCACCGACCAGTGGCCTGACGTGAAGACCGTGGAGGAACACCCAAACCACCTGGTTTCCCGCATGGAGGGCCCTGACGGCTGGTTCAACCAGTTGGAGCACGTCCTTGAGCCGCTTGAAGGTGGCCGGGCCAAGCTGCACTACGTGCACAGCGGCATCTTTGCCGATAATTGGGACGAGCAATACGACGGCGCCAGCAAGCACACCGAGTTCTACCTCCACACCCTGGGCCAGTACCTCCGCTACTTCGATGGACAACCGGTGGTCTTCACCGACGTCCAGGCACCTGCGGCATCCCGGACGCCGGACGGCTTCATCAAGTTGAAGGAGGCGTTGGGCGTCGAAGGAGCTGCTGCCGGAACTTCCATTGATGTGGACGTCGACGGTGTGGGACGGCTCAGAGGGGAAGTGGACTTCTCGAACGAGAACTTCCTGGGCATCCGCACGTCGGACACGATGTACCGCTTCTTTGGCCGGAACGCTTTCGGTGCACCGGTGGGCATGACTGTCCACGAGTTTGGCGGCAGCGGCGAGTCCGAGCTCACCGCCAAAACCTGGGGCGCCTTCCTGGAGCAGGTCTACTCGTCCAACTAACTGGCACTAGGGGTTGTTCCCAGCGCTGGGAACAACCCCTACTGCCAGTCAGATGGGGTCAGGCTGCTTAAAGGTCAGGCGACGGCGAACCTCTCTTCAGCTTTTAGGCTCCGGCGGAGTTGCGGGGAATCGCCCACCTTGTCCTGTGCCTCCCGGAGCGCCTTGACCGCGGTTTCGAGTTGCGCGGGCGGAAGTGTGTAAGGCACCCGCATGTAGTGCTCGAACGCCCCACCGACGCCGAACCTTGGGCCGGCAGCCAAGCGGACGCCGAATTCCGGTGCGACCACCGTCAGTGCGGTGCTGCCGGGTGTGGGGAGGCGGCACCAGACAGTCAGGCCGCCTTGGGGTCGCTCCACTTCCCACTCCGGCAGATGTTCGGCCAGTAGTTCCAACAGTGAGGCGCGGTTGTCGCGCAGTTCTTCCAGCCGGGACCCAAGCGGCTCGGCGTAGGAGCGCACCAGCCGTGCCGCTGCGAGTTGCTCCACCACCGGCCCGCCGAGGTCCATGGTCGTCCTGGTGGCCACAAAGCGGGTGATCAGTGGTGCGTCGGCGCGGATCCATCCGGTCCGGAGCCCTGCCCAGTGCGACTTGCTGAGCGACCCTATCGAAACCACGGCGGGACTGAAAGCTGACATCGGTGCGGCAGCGCCGCCGTCGAGGTTCAGTCCCCGGAGCGTCTCGTCCACAACCAGCACGGTGCCTGACGACGCCGCGGCACGTGCCAGGCGTTTCCTGTAGTGGTCGGGCATGAGCCGGCCGGTGGGATTGTGGAAATCCGGAACCAGGTAAGCCATGGCCGGCCGTTGTTGGTGCATGGCAGCGACCATCGCGTCGATGTCCCAGGAGTCCGGAGCGTCGGGGGAGGGCAGCGCGACGGGCAGGGGGCGGGAGCCCGCGGTGCGGATGGCGTCGAGGGCGTTCGGGTAACTCGGGTGCTCCACCAACACTTTGTGCTGTTTGCCGGCAAGTGTACGCAGAATGATGTTGAGTGCGTGTTGCGCGCCGGAGGTCACAAGGATTTGCTCCGGGGTGGTGGGTACGCCGTCGGCCGTGTACTTCGCGGCGATGGCCTCCCGGAGGACTGGAATGCCCAAGGCGTCGTAGCCGAATCCCGGCAGGAGCGCCGGCAACTCGGTCAATGCGTCCGCGAAGGCACGGTGGACCACCTCGCCGGCCGCGGGCAACGATGCGTAGGCCAGGTCCAGCAGGCCTTCGGGCGCGGCGAGGCCCGGCATGCTGACGGGAGTACTCCGGTGCGGAATGCTCGTCCGTCCGCGACTGCCTTGGCCCGCTGTCAGGAATCCTTGCTCGCGCAGGCTCGCATAGGCGGCGGTGATGGTGGTGCGGCTGAGTCCCAGGGTGGACGCCAGCGACCTCTCGCTCGGCAAGGCGACGTCCAGAGGAATGCGGCCATCCATCACCAGCAAACGCACGACGTCGGCCAGCTCACGGTAGGCGGGCAGCGCGCCGGAGTTCCACGACCCAAGGAGTCGGGCCAGGGCGGTGGGGTTCAGTGAACTCGGCATCAGTCCAGTATTTCAAACTGGCTATGGATTACAAGGCCAGTTTTCGTGAATTATGGGATTCATGATGACCCGAAGACTCACCCAACTCCTGCTCGGACTGGCCATGTATGGCATATCTCTGGCGATGTTCATTCGAGCCGGCCTTGGCCTTGATCCTTGGGATGTGTTCCATCAAGGAGTCTCGGAAAAGACGGGCCTCAGCATCGGGGTGGTGGTGATCGTGGTGAGTTTCCTGGTGCTTCTCCTCTGGATACCGCTGCGGCAGATGCCCGGTATTGGAACGCTGGCGAACGCGGTCCTGGTGGGCCTCTTTGCGGATCTGGGCTTGTGGCTGATCCCGGAGTTCTTCCATCTTGGCGGCCAGATCGCCCTGCTGGCGGGAGCGGTGGCGCTCAATGGCATCGCTTCGGCCTGCTACATCGGAGCCCGTCTGGGGCCCGGCGCCCGCGACGGCCTCATGACCGGCCTCGTGCGGCGGACGGGATGGTCCGTCCGGCTGGTGCGCACCGGAATAGAGGTCACCGTGTTGGCGATAGGTTGGCTGCTTGGCGGATCGGTAGGTGTTGGCACGGTGGTTTACGCCCTGGCCATTGGTCCACTCGTTCAGTTGCTGCTGCCGAGGTTCATGGTCCCGGAGGGCAAGCCTGATGCGAAGCCGGGTGTCGCCGCAGGGGCCGTACTGACGCGGCCTGAAACATCGTTTCAGGGCGCCGGCTGGCACCGCGGGCAGAAGTAAATGTCCCGCTCCTCGGTCCCGTCCGGTCCCGCGAGGAGGCCGTGCCGGATCTGCGTACCGCAGCGCCGGCAGGGTTGGCGGGTCCTGCCGTACACCCAGTAACCGGGACGCATGGCACGCGGGCCCAGCGTAGTCCGACGCCCGGGTCCAAGGTTTTCACCGAGGAGGCGCTTGGCGTCGGTGACGATTTTTGCAAGGTCCGGGACCTGGCCCACGGGTAGCGCTGGGTGGATGCCAGACAGGAAACAGGAATCACAGCGGTAGATATTGCCTATCCCGGCCAGCTTGCGTTGATCCAGCAAGGCGAAGCCAATGGGAACGTCCGGTTCGGCCTGCAACCTCCGTAAGGCCTCCTCTTCGTCCCAGTCCGGGCCCAGGAGATCCGGCCCGAGGTGGCCGACGATCTTGTCTTCCTCGCTGGTGGGCACCACATCCAGGATTCCCAGGGAGAAACCGACCGCGTCCCCTACGGGAGTGCGCAGCACACAACGGGCGGTATGACCAGGCTTCGTCCATCGGCCCCCGGGCGGGTAGACCATCCATGAGCCCTCCATCTTGAGGTGCGAGTGGATGGTCAATGCCCGCGGTTTCTTGCTGGCACCGGGCAGGGTGTCTTCCGGCCCCTCCAGACGCATCAGCAGATGCTTCCCGCGGGGCACCACCTCCACCATGGTCCAGCCCGACAGGTTCAGTGTGGCAAACCGGGGAACCCTGAAGTCTGAAGCGGTGAGGACCTGCCCTGCCAAGGCCTCGTGGAGCTTGTGTGCTGCCCGCCAAATGGAGTCTCCCTCAGGCACGGATACGCAGTCCCTTCGGTGTGGAGTAGGCGCCGGCGGCAGCCAATGCCACCGCTATGGGGGTCTCCAGGAGATCGTGGCCGTTCACTTTCTCCATGAACAGCTTGTCCACGGCGCCGCTCCGCACTACGCCCACCAAGGCCTCGGCGGCCACGGTCAAGGCAGCCTCGTCGCGGCTGAAGGTGAGCAGGGTCTTGCCGCCGCGCTCGACGTAAAGCACCAACGCGCCGTCGACCATCACCACCAAAGCTCCGGCCTTCCTGCCCGGGCGGTGTCCCGAACCGGCTTCACCGGCCACACCCGGCCACGGGAGGGCCGCGCCGTATGGGTTCGCCGGGTCCGTTGCCGCCAAGGCCAACGCTGACGGCTCGGCCTTGGAGATCCGGGCGTCTTCCGTGAAGGACCGCAGCCTGTCCACTGTGGCAGGCACCGCGAATTGGGCCGCGCCAAGGTGTTCAATGAAGTAGCCCCGGCGGCACCGTCCTGCCTCTTCCAACCGGGCCAGGACCTTGTACATCAGCCCAAACCCGCCCAGGATGTTCTCGGCCATGACGGACCCGCGCGTCACCACTCCGTACCTGTCCAGCAGGAGCTCCGCGGTGCCGCGTGCATGGATGGTGGGGTCGAGCTCCGGGGCGGGAAGCGCGGACCAACGCCCGACGGCGAGCGGCGGCGTGGGTGCCGAAGCAGCGGTTGAACCGTAGCGTCCGCCGCTCAATCCCGGGGAGCCAAGGAGGCCTGCACCGTGGCGGCCCAAACGGCTCATGCGCGGTGCACGGGCCCTCGGGGCTTTCGCAACTTGCCGGTGGGCCGTCCGTCCTCCGGCGATCATGGCACGGACGGGGGCAAAGGTATCCCCGGTAACCCTGCCGGCCCACACCAGGTCCCACAGCGCTGAGACGACGGCGTCGTCACTGAGCACGGCGTCCATGCCCCCGGCAACGTCCGTCAGTTGCCGGAAGAAGTAGCCGCCGCCGGCACTGAGGTAGTCCAGCAGGCGCTGCTGGGCATCGCCCGGTTCGAAGTCCGGCGAAGGGCTCAGGGTCAGTTCGGCAGAGTCTGCAACGTGGAGGCTGATCCATCCGTCATTGCCGGGCAGCTGGCCGGCTCCGGACCACAGCAGTTCACCCGCTGCCATGAGCTCGTCGAGCATCGCGGGTTTGTAGTCGGCCACCCTGCTGGCCAGCACCAACGGTTCCCATGCCGATGCCGGGACGGGAACCCCGGACAGTTGGTCCACGGCAGTGATGATGCCATCCAGACCCCGCAGGGCCGAGCCCCTCGACTTTCCCTGGGCACTGACGTTTTGCCATGCGGGAAGGAAGCGACCGTAAGCGGCGGCGTCCACCGGTTCCACTTCCGCCCGCAACGCAGCGAGGGAGCGGCGCCGCAATTTCCGCAAGACCTCGGCGTCGCACCATTCGCTGGCAGGAGGAGCTTCCGGGCCCATCAACTCGGGATCGGTGGTTTCAGGGTCCTGGGTTACGGCGACGGCGTGTGGTCGGAACTCACCCTCCACAACCCTGCCGTCTGCAGCCAGCCGCTTCAGGGCGGTATTGACGACGGCGACGCCCAGTCCCAGCCGCGTCGCCGCTTCGGCCGCAGTGAATGGTCCATGCGTGCGGGCGTAACGGGAAACGAGGTCTCCCAGCGGGTCCTGCACAGGTTCGATAAAGGCCAGCGGCACGCCCATGGGAAGGGGAACACCGATTGCATCGCGAAGCCGCGCCGCGTCTTCAATGGCAGCAAAGCGTTCGACGCCGCCGATAGTCACCTTGAGGGCGCGGTTGGCCTTCTGCAATGCCAAAAGGTGCTGCTCTGCTTCGGCGGGAGTTCCGGGAGGAAGGGCCTTGCCTTCGGTGAGTTCCTGGTCCTCCGCGTGGCCCTGAAACTGTTCCCGGTTCAGCAGCTGTTCCTGCTCCTGAACCAGTTCCTGCCCTTGCAGGCGCTCGGCTACTTCCTTCACGTCCAGCGGACCCAGCAGCCGGAGGAGGTCCGCAATGCCTTCCATCCCACGGACCCGACGATCCGGAACCAGCCGTTGCAGCTCCCGCTCGGTGGAATCGATGACTGCCGCGTCCAGGAGCTCACGGAGTTCCACCCTGCCCAGGAGCTCGTTCAGGAGGGTGGAGTCGAGGGCCAGTGCCGCAGCCCTGCGCTCGGCCAGGGGGGAGTCGCCCTCATAGAGGAACTGGGCGACGTAGCCGAACAACAGTGATTTGGCGAAAGGAGATGGCTGCTGCGTAGTGGTTTCGACGATCCGCAATTCCCTGCGTTCCACGGAGGCTGCGATGTCCTTGAGCGCCGGGAGATCATAGACGTCCTGCAAGCATTCGCGCACGGTTTCCAGCACGATGGGGAACGACGGGTACTTCTTGGCGACATCCAGCAGCTGGGCGGAACGCTGGCGTTGCTGCCACAGCGGTTGCCGTTTGGTGGGGTTTTGACGCGGCAGCAGTAAGGCGCGGGCAGCGCATTCCCGGAACCGCGACGCGAAGAGAGCGCTGCCGCCCACCTCTGCGGTGACGATTTGTTCCAGTTCCTCCGGATCGAAGAGGAACAGCTCCGCACCGGGAGGCTCATCTTCCATCATGGGCACCCTGAGCACAATGCCGTCATCGGCAGCCATTGCCGATCCGTCCAGGCCGTAACGCTGCTGGAGCCTCTGCCCCACAGCAAGGGCCCACGGCGCATGGACCGGCATGCCGAAGGGGCTGTGGAGGACCACCCGCCAGTCACCCAGTTCATCGTGGAAGCGTTCCACCACCAACGTTCGGTCGTTGGGCACAACCTCGGTGGCCTGCTTTTGCTCCTCGAGGTATTGAATCAGGTTGCTTGCCGCGAAGGTGTCCAGACCGCTGGCCTGGCAACGTTCCATGGCCGGCCCGGAATCAGCTGCCGAAAGTTCCCGAATGAACGCGCCCAAGGCGCGGCCGAGGTCCACGGGGCGGCCCAGGGAGTCACCCTTCCAGAACGGCAATTTGCCCGGTTGGCCGAAGGCGGGAGAGACGAGGACACGGTCATGCGTGATGTCCTCGATTTTCCAGCTGGTTGCTCCGAGGGCGAAGACGTCCCCGACGCGGGATTCGTAGACCATTTCCTCATCGAGCTCACCCACGCGGCGGCCGCCCTTGGCTGCGCGGGACGATGGGCTCGGGCCGTCGCCGTCAGAGCCACCGGAGGAACCGGTCCCTTCAACTTCGGTACCGATGATGTACACGCCGAAGAGGCCGCGGTCGGGAATGGTGCCGCCGGACGTGACCGCCAGCCGCTGGGATCCGGGCCTGCCTTCAATGGTTCCTGCGTGGCGGTCCCACACGATGCGGGGCCGCAGCTCGGCAAACTCATCGGAGGGGTACCGGCCTGCCAGGAGGTCCAGCGTGGCCTCGAAGGCTGACCGGGGGAGGCTGGCGAACGGCGCCGAGCGGCGAACGGTGCTGAACCATTCCTCGACGTCGATGCTCTCCAATGCGGTGGCCGCGACGGTCTGCTGGGCAAGGATGTCCAGCGGGTTGGTGGGGATGCTCAGCCGCTCAATCTGGCCACTGAGCATCCGCTCCACCGTGACGCTCGTGTGGAGGAGGTCGGCCCGGTGCTTGGGGAAGAGGACGCCCTCGGAGATCTCGCCTACTTGGTGTCCGGCACGCCCAACGCGCTGGAGGCCGCTGGCAACCGAGGGCGGAGACTCTACTTGGATGACAAGGTCCACTGCGCCCATGTCGATGCCCAGCTCAAGGGAAGACGTTGCAACAACACAGCGCAGCCTGCCGGATTTGAGGTCGTCCTCGATCATGGCCCGTTGGTCCTTGGACACTGAACCATGGTGGGCCCTGGCCAGAACGGGATCGCTTCCGCTGGTGCTGCCCGCCTGGGCCATCATGTGCGCGGGGGTTGCCGTAGAAACGGGCGCTTTGGCCGGGGCGGCAGCGGAAGCCTCATCTTGCCCTGGCCCGGCGCCCCAGTCCTCCGTGTCTCCAGCTACCGGCTCCGCCCACGGTGAACCCGCCACCGCCATGAGTTGCCGCTCCGCGTAGATCTCGTTCAACCGGGCGGTCAGCCGCTCCGAAAGGCGACGTGAATTGGCAAAGACAATGGTGGACTGCTTGGAGAGGACCAGATCCACAATCTGCTCCTCAACGTGCGGCCAGATGGAAGCTTGCGGCTGCAAACCTGACGCCGGCCCGGAATCGAACGCGCCGGCAGCACCCTGGAGGTCCGACATGTCCTCAACAGGCACGGTGACCGTCAGGTTCCAGTTCTTCTTGGAGGGGGGAGCGACGATCTCCACCGGAGCCTGCCCGGCAAGGAATTGAGCCACCAACTCGCGCGGCTGCACGGTGGCGGACAACCCGATGCGTTGAGCGGGCTTGGGCAATAGCGCGTCCAGGCGTTCCAGCGATACAGCGAGGTGGGCACCGCGCTTGGTGCCGGCAACAGCGTGGACTTCGTCGATGATCACGGTGTCCACTTCGCTGAGCGTCTCGCGTGCACGCGACGTCAGCATCAGGAACAGGGACTCCGGCGTTGTAATGAGGATGTCCGGAGGGTTGGACAGCAGCGAGCGGCGATCTGCCGCCGTCGTATCTCCCGAACGGACGCCAACGGTCACCAGCGGTGCGGGCAGGCCCAAGCGCTTTGCTGTTTGGGTGATGCCGATCAGCGGGGCGCGGAGGTTGCGTTCCACGTCCACACCGAGGGCTTTGAGCGGCGAAATGTAGAGGACACGGGTCTTGGTCTTGGGACGCTTGGCACGGCCCTTGGCCGGCGCCGGAACGTCCTCAAGTCCCGGCAAAGCATCGGACGGGGCAGCGTGCAGCCTGTCCAACGCCCAGAGGAACGCGGCCAGGGTTTTTCCCGAACCGGTGGGAGCTACCACCAAGGCATGGGAACCGGAGGAAATGGCATTCCACGCGCCATCCTGGGCAGCCGTGGGCTCACTGAAAGCGCCGAGGAACCATTCCCTGGTTGCCTGGCTGAAACGGCTCATGGCGCCTGTGGACGCCTGCTGCTCCTGCATTCCTCCATCATGCCCCACGGCCAGGACATAATAAGCCCGGCCCGTGGGGAGGCGGTTTAGACCGCTTGGAATGCGGTGATGCTCAAGAGCTTGATCCCCATGTTGCTGCAGGCGTCGTGGGGTTCGGCGACGAACAGGGATGCTGTGTCTTCGGGCGGGTAGATGCGGTATCCCGCTGCCGGGACCTTGGTGCAGTCGCCGTAGTTCCCGGCCTGCGTGTACCGCAGCTCCGCCCATGCGGACTTGCCGGGTGCCAGCTCGATCCTAGTGACGGGCGTGGTTGTTTCCCGCGTGGCCGGTTCGCCAATGGGTTCGCCCGTGGCGTTGGCCGTGAGGGACACTCCGGCGAAACCTTCCAGGACGCAGGTTGCCGAGCCTGAGTTGGTCAGGATCAGTTTCTCGTAGATGCTTCCGGCCGCGCCGCCACCGGTGGCGTCCGTTGTTGCCGTCAACGAGTCCGCCTTGCACAAGGCGGGTGCGGCCGGAGCGGCGGACGTGGGGGCTGCCGACGGTGAGGTGCTTCCTGACGGAGCAGCCGACGTCGACGACTCCGAGGGCGAAGCGGATGGCGTGGATGAACTTGGCGGTGCGCTGCTGGTCCCCGAAGGGCTCGGGCTGGGCCCGCAGGCGGCCAGCATCAGCAGCGAGGCAGCCGCCGTCGTCGTCAAAAGTCCGGTCTTGATGCGCTGAGTCCACATGGGCACCAGCCTTGCGGCGGCCGTGGCGGGAGTCAATTGAGCCACGGCGACCGCGACGGATTGGCGCCCGGATTGTGATCTTCCGGGCGCCAATCGCGCAGCGTTACTTAGTTGTTGTGCCCGTCTTTGCGGTCCGGCTGCGGAGGAACGCCGCGCCTCCCAGAACCAGGCCGGCAAAGCCGGCGATCAAACCGGCCCAACCAAGTGCGGTCGAGTTGTCGCTGCTCACGGAAGCTGCCTGCTCAGTGGTTTCCGTTGACGCGCCGTGGTGGCCGCCGGACGAGTCGGCGGGTGTGATGGTCACCGAAGGGGCGGGGGACTTGAGGTCATCCTCTTTCTGGCCATCCTTGGGAACTTCGGCCCAATCCACCTGGCCCTGCTCACAGGTCTGCAGCGTGGGGAAGTAGATGGTCTTGCCCGCTGCGTCAGGCAGCTTGACCGACAACACCAAGGCATCCCGCAGGTGCGGATCCAGGGGGGTCTTGGCCGTGTAGACGATCTGGCCGGTGCGCTTGGTGATGCTGGTCCCGTCGTCCAGTTTCTTGGGCGCGTCCAGGGTTTCGGTGACCTTCTCCACGGTCCAGTTGGGGTTCACTGTGGGCTGCGCGTCAGTCAGTTCCTCAGGCAGCGTGATGGTCACCTTCGTGGTGGGGGAGGTATCGCAGCCGTGCGGAATGCCAAAGGTGACCAGCGCGTAGGAGTTGGCAGCGGTCTTGTTTGGATCGGCGCCGACGTGGGCGGACGCCCCGGCCAGTCCGGCCATCATCAGGGCAGCGGTGGCACCGGCTGCAGCGGTCGTGGACAGGGCACGGCGGAGTACGGACTTGTTCATGGGAATGCCTTTCAAGGTGCGCCTCTGAGCGGCGCTGGGTACAGGTTTTTAGCCCGTCACCTCACAAGGCTTTTGCTTGTTGTGAACTTTGGGTGCCGGGCGGAGTCAGGAATGCACGACGGCGGCCGGCGGGCCGCGCCGGCTGTCTTGCCTGAGGTTCCGCCACGGGCGGGGGATGAAAACCACGGGTGCGCCGACGACCAGTGGCGTGGCACCGGCGTCGGGCTTGAAAAGCAGTGTGGGCAGTACAGCAAGCGGCCGGAGCCAGGCTGCAAGCTGCCACAGCGCATCCTCGCCCTTCGACAAGGCAACTGCGGACGCGACGGTGGCCAGAGCGTGCGCCACCAGCATGAGGGCTCCGGCGGCAGTTCCCGGATCATGAAGGTGGGCAGCGGGGTCCAGCACGGGTGTCAGGAGCTCGGTTCCCACGTGGTGACTGCCTAGTGGTCCGGTAACACCCACCGGTGCAAAGGCGCTGAAAGCGTCGTGCAGGACGAACTGGCTCGCGCCCAGAAGCGCGGACATCGCCATCAGGTTCAGCTTGAACCGGGAAGCGAAGGTGGTGGCCAGGCCCGTTACGGCAACCAGCGCCAGGAGAACCGGGAACGTGGGGAGTTCGCCGCCGCCGGCAACGTGGGCACTTGCGGCCAGCAGCACGATCACCGTGGCGATCGCCGAAGAGCGCAAGGCATGGAAGGGAGTCCGGTGCTGCAGAGTGCGCACTGTGTCCTCCCTGTGTTGGCCGGCTGCTTGGGCACCTCCGATTCTATCGGGATTTCTGGAAAGGGCTGGCGGAGCGTTCAACCGAGGACGGCCTCAGGGTGCGTTCGATCTCCAGAAGCTCGGACAGTGCTTCGGCGCAGTGCAGGCAGCCCGCCAGATGGCTTTCTGCCCGCCTCCTGCCGGCGGCGGTCGCCGAGTCCCGCGCCAACCGCGCCAGGAGCTGCGAGATTTCGGAACAGCCTTTGCCGGCGGGCTGGCGGACGTGTGCCTGGAGATACGCCTGGCGGAGACCCACGCGGGCGCGGATCAGTAACGAGGCAACGCCGTTGGGGTTCACCCCCACGTATTCTCCCGCCTCGGTGTGCCTCATCCCCTCAATGTCCACGCACCACAGCACCCGTTGCCATCGGGTGGGGAGCGAGCGGAAGGCCCGCAGCAGGGTGGTTGATTCGAACAGTGCGACGAAAGCGTCTGCCTCCTGGCTTGTTTGCGCGAGCGCCCTGTCCCGGTCAAAGGCCGCCCGGCGCCTGGCGCCGGCGTTGCGTTGGTGGGCCATCCGGCGCGTCGTGGTCAGCACATAGGAGCGGAAGTACGCGTTCGGTCCTTTGCCGGCTTCCAAAGCCACGAGGACGGCCAGGAAGGCTTCGGCAACAACATCGTCCACGTCGCTGAGGTTGTCTGCCTCCCTGCGTGCCACGTAAACGGCTGCATTTTTATGGCGTCTGTAAAGTTCATCGAATGCGGACAGGTGTCCTTGCCGGACGAGTTCTATCAAGTGATTGTCGCGGGCATTGGGGGAGTCGGCGGCTGCAGTGGTTGGGGGTTCCACACTTTGCCTTTCAGGGTCGGGGCGAGCGGCCCAAACCTAGGAAGAGCATGATTGGATTCACCGAAGATGCAGGAAAGTGGGAAAAACGGACTGCCCATGCAGGATTTCGATTTCGACGAGCGTGACCTGAGGCTTTTGCATGCCCTCCAAGTGAGGCCCAGGGCACCATGGACGGCTTTGGCTCCAGTGGTTGGCGCCGACGCCGTCACGCTTGCACGAAGGTGGAACGTCCTCCAGGACCGAGGGCTCGCCTGGATGACGTCCTACAAAGGATCCGGGGCCAGGTTTGTTGGTGCCATCATCGACGTCACGTGTGCGCCGTCCATGATGTCGGCAGTCATACAAGGTCTGGTCCGCGACCGGGAGGTGGTTTCCGTCGACCAGACCGCCGGAGCCCGTGACCTTATTCTTACGGTCTTCTGCAGTACCGACGCCGAACTTTCCACGTTCCTCCTGGACCGGATTCCCGCAGTGGAGGGGATCACCAGCACGCGTACGCACCGGGTCACCAGGATGATCACGGATGCACGGAAGTGGCGTCTGAGGTCCTTGGCGACTGACGAAGTGCGGGCGCTCGAAAGGGCTGTGCCGTTGCCAACTCCGCGGGCCTCGGCAGTCAGTGCCGAGGTCGAGAAGGATTTGGCCGGGATCCTGCTGATGGACGGCAGGACGTCCGTTGCCGACCTTGCCCGACTGCTGCGCATCAGCCCTACACGGGCAAAGACCGCGCTGGCCAACGTCCTGGGTTCGCAAAGGGTGGTGGTCCGGCTGGAACTGGCGCGGACATCCTCACCCTGGCCGGTCTGCGTCTGGTACTTCCTGAGCGCCCCGGCGTCAAAGGTCGATCTTGTCGCCGCAAGCCTGGCCGGATTGAACGAAGCGCGGCTGGTTGTCACGACTGGCGGCACGCATTCCATCGCGATGGCGGTGTGGTTGCGCGGAGTCGAGGACATGGCTGTGCTGGAGCGCCAACTCGGCGAGCAGCTGCCCTACGTGGAGATCGCCGACCGGTCGATTGTGTTGCGGACACCGAAGCACATGGGCAAGCGCCTGGACACGGACGGCCGGCGGATTATCCAGGAGATTTAGACTGGCGCATTTCGGGCTCGTGCCGGTTACGGCAGGGCTCTGATTTCATGGATGACTTTCTTGTAGTCATCAACGTTGACCCCGCTTTGGCTGTGCTCTTCCTCCTCGAACAAACACGCTTCGAAGCCAAACAAGAACATCGTCATGCCGCATTCCTTGGCATATTGCGGAGCTCTTCGCAGCTGATCGGAAAGACTGTCTGATCGTGGCGCTCCTCCAGTGAATGGCCAGTCCGCTGGGCCGGGGTTTTCCCCCACCAATCCGAGGCCGGCGCGTCGGGCCAAAGCACTCGTGTACCTGTGGGACGACCACAAGGAGGCACTGTCGTGCAGCACATCCTCGTCGTCGCGGGGGAGGCATTTGTCCTGCGGCGGTGAAGCGTTGCGTGCTTCGACGGCGGAAATGTCGTCCAGGCCGGTGAAATCCACGTCCACGCCCGGCAACGATGACAGGACCGCGAATTGGGCGGGGTAGTCCAAACCGCGTTCCTGAGCACCGTCGGGATTGGCCCGCCCGTCCAGACGTCCTTTGATGGCTTCCGCCTTATCCGCCGGCAGGACCCCACGGCCGGCAACCGGCACGTGCACTCGTCCCCGATATCCGAGCTCCCGTAGCTCGCGTATCTGCCATACCACCGCATCGACCACGGATCGGGCGTACCAGTCCCACCACCCCTGGACCTGCCCGTCATTCACGGAACTCCCGTTCCATGAACGTGAGCCCGGAACCCACCCCGGCATTGGGGACGGCGATACGCCCTCAGCCAGACCTTTGCCGGACTGCGGGGCATCACCAAATGCCCAGAACTCGCCTTCATGTCCGCCATCGTCAGGCCCCGGGTACCCCAACTCCCCGCCGGCATTCGTGCCTACGCGTATGGCTGCGATGCCATTGAATCCCAGCTCCGGAAGGATGCCTGCCAGGTATTCATGGGCTGCGTCCCGGACCTTGGCGCTGAACACCAGCTCGGCCCCGGCTTTTTTGGGGGTGCCTCCTGCGCTTCCCTTCAGGGAACCACCGGGCAGTTTTCGCACCCACTTGGGCGGGTAGTGCATGCCGGGGGACAGCACGACTTGCATGCCGGCGTCACGACAGTCCGCCAGCTGTTGTTGTACCTGGGCAACGTAGTGGCGGTCCACGCGCCTATCCACCGGCTGGTAGCGATCCCAAGCCAACGGCAGCTCAACAACGGAAATTCCGGCGTCTCGGAGCGCGGCGAGTCGATCGGGAGCGCACGTGGAGCCCAAAACCCCAAAGGACATGGAGCCCGGAATGCCCTGATCGGGCCCAACGCTGCATCCGGCGCCGGCACTTGCCATCGTCACCGCCAACACAGTCGAGAGGATCCGGCGATTCACCGGTACCCGCCGCTGATCGGGGGGAGAGTCAGTCCTCCGGCCACCGCGGCGTCGAGTTTTGTTCGGTCCAACTGCCAAACGACCGTGTCCCCGGACGTCGGGCCGGTAAATGTGAAAACGGGCCGTGCGTTGTTTTTGAGCCAGTCCAGAAGCTCAGGTGCCGCAAAGCCGTAGCCCTCACCCAGCTGCCGTCCTTGGGTCAGAACGTACTGGGCGCCTCCATCCCTGAGGGACTGCAGGGATGGCAGGACTTCCCAACCTTCATGCGGCAGCAACGCGAACTCGCCTGTCACGGACGTCAGGCCCACCTTCGAGGACACGGGCAGTTCGGTGTTCATCCAATCCCGTGCACTGACAAGACCGTCGTCCACGACTGACCTGGCCTGTATCCCCAGCGCGAGACTGAGCACGACCATCAATGCGGAGGCCGTGACGGCGGTCCAGCGAAGCCGGGGGAGCCAGTCGACCACCATCATGACCGCCACGGGCGTTGAAACCAGTGCCGCCAGCACCACGCAGTAGCCGAATTGTTCCTCTGCCGCTCCAAAAAAGACCGAGTAGATACCAACCAAGCCTGTCAGCAGAGAGAACAAACCGATCACGCGACGGTCCGCCAAAGGGGAAAAAGCGGCGATTGCACCGGCAACGATGGAAAGCCCCAACAGTACATAGCTGGTTCCGAACCGACCGACCATATCCATGAGCCGGTCCGTCAAACTAACGCCCGCCACTGAATTGAAGCCGGTCATCTGGACAGCGCCGGCCATCCTCAGGACACCCACCGACTTCTGGTCCACGAACTGGGGCAGCAGCCCGTTGGCGGTAATCCAACCAAGATAAATTGCGTAAGGGACCATGGCCGCGGCGATGACTCTCATGGCGGTCAGCGGGGGAACGGTGTTGCGCCAGAACACGCCGAGCAGCAGCGGGACCACAGTGAAGACTACGGTCATATCTTTCGTGACGATGGCGAGCCCGAAGACCAGTCCGGCGCAGATCTCAAGCCACAGGCGTGCGGCCCGCCACTTGCGGTTAAGCAACAGCAACACCAGGAGCCACCCTGAAAGAACTGCCAGGCCAGCGGGTGGCTCCATCATGAGCCGCCCGTCCATGCGCAGCACAAAGGGGTCACTGGCCAGGACGATGCCGGCCAGCGCAGCGGGCCCCGTCCCAACCAGACGGCGGACCACAAGAAAACAGACAACCACTGTCACTGTTCCGAGGACAGTGTTGACCCAGCGTAATTGCAAGGCCAGATCCAAGGGGTGTCCTTCAAGGCCGCATAGGCGCATGACCAAAGCGTTGAGAGCGTAGGAGCCTGGGGGATGAAGGAAAAAGGGTTTGCCCAGAATGGATGGCGTGTGGCCACCTGCTATCTGCCCAGCCAAGTCTGCGTAGGTCACTTCGTCGATAAACACATCGTTTGCGCGCTGAACGCCGGATGCCCGAAACTCCAAGGCAAGGAGTGCCAACAACACTGCCACCCACATGGGTTGCCGAATTACCCTTTGGATCAGGTTGGCGGGCTGCGGCTTGCTCGTTTCCGACGCCGGTACACGTGGCTTTAGCGAGTTGATGATGCCCTCCAAAATGGTGTTCGCATTGGGCGGGTGCTGTACCCACATCCTGCGAAGTGCAAAGATCGGGCTTCGCAGCTCGGCTGGAAGCCCCTCACTTATGTGCAAGTGCGGACATCCGGGGTTCCGTGACGCGGGAATTGCCATCGATTGCGTCGTCACGGATAAGCGCGGAAGGTGCCCTGGGCGGCAACGGGAGGGATGCGGTCGTGGCCGCCGTGGTCAGAAAACGCGTCATGTCTTTCGCCGCATTGTGGACAACTGCAACATCTGGCTCGGTTGCTTCCGGGCTGTTGGTATTGTCATGTTCGATGCTTTGGCGCTGGTGTTTCTGCGGAAACACACATGGCTTGAAGCGCCTGCCGGTTTTCTCTTGGGGCCGGTGAGCTATGGAGGCATGTTGGCAGCAACGACTGAGAGTTGGATAAGTGCCCGAATTCGATCTTCCGCCTGTCCATGAGGTCGACCCTGAGTATCCTCTCCGGGAAGACGGCAAGCTGCCCAAACAGTTTGAAGCTGAGCTGGAATTGGTCAGCACCCTGCGCTTGAACGGAGTACTTAACTTCGCGGCCCCTATCCTGGGCGCGGTGGATCCGGAAGGCTGCAAGGTCATTGCCAACGCGATCACCAAGCACGCCGACGAAGTGAAATAGCCCAACGGCACCGGCCATATGGACGAGCAGCAGATACAGCAGATAGTCGACCGGGTCGTCGCGGCGATTGAAGGCTTGAAGCCGGGTCCGGCACAGGACTGGCAGGTTTGGGGCGCCTTTGGTTCCTATGCGACTCTCTTGGCGGCCGTCGTGGCGTTCCTGATCGGTTGGTGGAGCATCAGGCAGAAACGCGAGGCCGATGCCCGGTCGGAGTGGTGGCGCAGGACCCAATGGGCGCTGGAGGCATCCGCGTCAGATAACGATGAGATGTATTCCTACGGGACCGGGATGCTGGATCTTCTTGCCCGAAGCGAGTTGGCTACCCCGAAAGACAAAGAACTCCTGGATGCCGTGTGGGAAGTCACCGACACTGAGATGCAGGACGATAGCATTGAGCAACTCATCAACGAGGCTTCCAAGCTCAACGGCCTTAATGAGGAAGAGAAGGCTATTGTTCGGAGTTTCTATAACGTAGACGACCCTCCTGTTACGGGAGAGAATGAGGACAAGAACCACTCCAGGAACCAGCGGGAGGAGGCAGATGGCTCCGCAGACAGATAAAGACAGAGCTCGCAAAGAACAGGTGTTCAAGAAATTGCGCCGTGAGATTCTGGCAGCCCGGCTGAAGGTTACCCTGGACGAGCAGTTGAACCGGAAGACTTCACCCGCCCAGAAGCGGCTGTCTGAAATGAAGTTGCCACCGATCACCAGGTCTACCGTCACTCCGATCAAGCGGACACCTAACTACGCAGTCAAGTCACAGAATCAGACCGGCCGGCGAGTAGCCAGCTAAGCCCGAATTCTTCAGTCCATCGGCGGCGGGCCCAGTAATTCATGCTCGCGCCGACGCATGAGCTCGTTAGGCATTCCTCCGAGAACCCGCGTAGACCAGCATCGCGCCAAGGAGCTGTGCCCGCCTGACTGATTCGAGCAAAGCAAAAGGCCCCGGTTCCCATCAAACAATGGGAACCGGGGCCTCGCTATATGGCGGTGACGGTGGGATTTGAACCCACGTTGGCTGTTACACCAAACAACATTTCGAGTGTTGCACCTTCGGCCGCTCGGACACGTCACCAACTGAAATAGGGTACCGGAGTTGGGCCCCGTTCCCCAAAACGGCCGTCGCCGTTGGGACGGATCAAGGGTCAACTTCCGTCCCGCGCACAGCAACGATAGATTCATAAGCATCATGACGATCTCTCAGGACCAAGGCGAACACCGCCCGGACACAGCGCAGGCCTACTGGGTTACGGAATCGGGCCACGGGGAACTCCGTAGGGAAGCCATCGAAGCCCCGCAGGACGGCGAAGCGCTGGTCCGAACGCTGTACTCGGGCGTCAGCCGGGGGACGGAGCGCGTGGTGCACGAGGGTCGCGTTCCGGAGCGGGTTGCGGACCTGATGCACGCGCCCCACCAAGAAGGCGACTTCCCGGGCCCCGTGAAATACGGCTACTTGAACGTTGGCGTCGTGGAGCAAGGCCCGGAGGAATGGCTGGGCAAGACTGTCTTTGCACTCCACCCGCATCAGGATTACTTTGTCCTTCCCGCCAGCCAGCTCACTGCCATCCCGGAGGATGTCCCGGCACGGCGTGCTGTACTGACCGGCATTGTGGAAGTCGCCATCAACGCTATTTGGGAAGCCGGCCCGCGGCTTGGTGATCGTGTTGCCGTCATCGGCGGCGGTTTGGTGGGTGGGGTCCTGGCGACGCTCCTGCGCAAGTATCCGCTGGACCGGTTGGAACTCGTGGACGCCGATCCCGGCAAGGAAGAACTAGCCCGGAAGCTCGGCATCCGGTTCGCAGCCCCAACTGAAGCCATGGACGACTGCGACATCGTCTTCCACTGTTCCGCCTCCAACGAGGGCCTCAAGCTCAGCCTCCAACTGGCCGGTGACGACTCGGACGTGATCGAACTTTCGTGGTTCGCCGACAAGGAAGTCACCCTGCCCCTCGGCGAGGACTTCCATGCCCGTCGGCTCAACATCCGCTCCAGCCAGGTGGGCGCCGTAGCCCTCCCAAGGAGGCACCGGAGGACCAACGGCCAACGCCTGCACGAAGCAGCGAACCAGCTGAGGGACCCGCTCTTCGACACGTTCATCACCAGTGAGTGCACGTTCCAGAACCTGCCCAGCACGCTTGTTAAGTTGTTCGAACGGCCCGGTGGTTTCTGCCACGTGGTCGCCTACCCACAGCCGGAGGAATAAGACATGTTCAGCCTGACCGTCCGACGCCATTTCATGGTCGCCCACAGCCTTCCCAGGGAGGCATTCGGCCCGGCCCAGGGCCTGCACGGTGCCACCTTCGTCGCCGAGGTGACGTTCCGCCGTCGTGAACTTAATGACGATGCGATCGTGCTGGACATCGGCGCCGCCGGCGGCATCCTCGAGGAAATCCTCGCCGACCTGAACTACAAGAACCTGGACGAACACCCGGCGTTCAAGGGCAAGCTCTCCACCACCGAAGCGCTCGCCAAGCACATCGCCGACGTTATGGCAGCCCGCATTAAGGACACCGACGACGGTCCCGCGCTGTCCGGCATCGACGTCGTCCTGCGCGAAAACCCCGACGCCTGGGCGGGCTACTCGCTGGAGCTTCCGGGCAACTAGGCCAGGCACGTGGACATCCGCTTCGTCGTCCCGGGCAACGTCCGGCACGGGTCCGGCGGCAACAAGTACAACGCCGCGCTCGCACAGCACCTGACCGCTCTCGGCGCCCAGGTTGAGACAGTAACCGTCGACGGCGACTGGCCGGTGGGCAGCGAAGCGGACCGGAAACGTTTCGCGCAAGCGCTCGACGGCGGCACAACAGTGATTGCCGACGGATTGGTTGCAAGCGGGGCGCCTGATGAAGTGGCCGCCGCCGTCCTTTCGGGAACCAACACCTGGATCCTGTCGCACATGGCATTGGCGGATCACCCGCAACTTGAGGGAAAGGCGCTTGCTGCGGCCAGCGGCGTGATCTGCCCCAGCGAGCATGCGGCCAGCGAACTGCTTACCAGACACGGGGAACTGGAGATCGTCGTTGCAAGGCCCGGAGTTGAGCCGGGGATCATCGCGGCCGGCTCGGATCCGCTGCGTATCGTGGCTGTGTCAGCGTTGCTGCCCAACAAGCAACAGACAATGCTCGTCGAAGCGCTCAGCCAATTGACGGACCTGCCATGGAACGCGGTGCTGGTTGGTTCGCCGGATGCGGACCCGGCCTACGCAGCAAACGTCCGGGCCGCCGTCGAACATCACGGACTGGAAAACCGGGTGACCTTCACCGGTGAGCTGGGCGGGGAAGCCCTCGAAGACCAGTGGCACATGGCTGACCTCAGTGTGCTGATCTCCACATCCGAGGCGTTCGGCATGGTGGTTGTCGAGTCACTGGCGCATGGAGTTCCGGTGTTGGTAAGGCAGGGGACCGGTGCTGTGGAAGCGTTGGGTGGGAGCGGTGCAGGCGCTGCCTTGGATCTCGACGCCCCCGGGGTCCTGGCCGAAACGCTCAGGACGTGGCTCACTGACGCGGAGGTACGCCGGACGTGGCGGGAAGCGGCCTTGGCAGCCCGTGGGCGGCTTCAGAGCTGGGAGACTACCGCCCGGACCGTTTATAAGGCCATCGAGATGACAGTTAATGCCAATCCCGAGGCCTCCGATTGGCATTAAGTGCCATCTCGCGGGCGAACCGGGCTCAGGGCACCCGGTGAGCGGCAAAAAAATCCCTCAGCAAGGCTGAGCATTCTTCCTCGCGCACACCCGCGTAGACCTCCACCCAGTGGTTCAGGCGGCGTTCACGGAGAATGTCGAACACCGATCCGACGGCCCCGGCCTTCTCATCCCACGCGCCGAATACGACCCGCGGAATCCGGGCCAGGACAATTGCACCGGCGCACATTGCACACGGTTCCAAAGTGACCACGAGCGTGCAATCCTCAAGCCGCCATCCGTCGCCGTCAGCTCCGGATTCAGCAGCCCGCCGGCGCAGTGCGGCGGCCGCCTGCCGGATAGCCACAACCTCCGCGTGCGCGGTCGGGTCCCCGTGCGCCTCCCGTTCGTTTCGCCCGGAACCCAGCACGCCGCCGTCGGGCCCCAGGATGACAGCTCCGATCGGAACATCGTCGGTTTCCAAGGCAAGGCGTGCTTCGTCCAGGGCAAGGCCCATCCATGCCAAGTGATCTGCGTGATACGGCTCGGTAGGGCTCATGCCTCAATGATAGTTTTGGGGGATGCGCACACTCGTCGTGGACCACCCGCTGGTCGCTCACAAGCTCACCGTACTGCGGGACAAGAACACCCCCTCACCGGTCTTCCGGCAGCTCACCGAAGAACTCGTGACCCTCCTGGCCTACGAGGCCACCCGCGAGGTCAAGACCCAACCGGTGGAGATTGAAACCCCGGTCACCAAGACCATCGGCACCGCTTTCACCAAGCCCACGCCACTGGTTGTCCCCATCCTCCGCGCCGGACTGGGCATGCTCGAAGGCATGACCAAGCTGGTCCCGACGGCGGAGGTCGGGTTCCTGGGCATGGCCCGCGACGAGGAAACCCTTGACATCATCACCTACGCGGAGCGCCTCCCCGAGGACCTGACGGGGCGCCAGGTGTTCGTCCTGGATCCCATGCTCGCAACCGGCGGCACCCTGCGCGAGGCCATCAAGTTCCTGTTCAAGCGTGGAGCCTCGGACGTCACGTGCATCTGCCTGCTGGCCGCTCCGGAGGGCCTGGCCAAGCTGGAAGAGGAACTCGCCGACGCCAACGTCAACATTGTTCTGGCTTCGATTGACGAGAAACTCAACGAGAAGTCGTACATCGTTCCTGGTCTCGGCGACGCGGGCGACCGCTTGTACGGGATCGCCGGCTAGGCATAGACCCCTATTACTTTCCGTCGTGCCCCGCTAGCCTGTGGCGCATGGACTGGAAACTTGAACTGGTGTTTGTCCCCGTGTCCGACGTCGATCGCGCGAAGGATTTCTACGTCAACAAGGTCGGTTTCAACGCCGATTACGACGAACGACCTTCCGACGGCGTCCGCTTCGTCCAGCTCACTCCTCCGGGTTCGGCGTGCTCCATCGCCATCGGAGAAGGGTTGTCGGACGCACCCCCAGGCACCGCTCCGAGCCTTCAGATGGTGGTGGCGGACATCAACAAGGCCCATGAACAGCTCAAAGCCAACGGGGTGGACGTCAGCGATGTCGACGTCCAGGACTGGGGCCACTTTGTGTACTTCGCCGACCCCGACGGCAATAAGTGGGCGGTGCAGTACCTCCCTCAGCGGCCCAACGGGTAACCAACGCAGGCTCACTGTGCGGCAGGATGGAACCATGATCCTTCCTGCCGCACAGCCCGGTCCGGGACATTCCCGGCAAACCCTCACCGTTCGCGCCGTCCTCTTCGACATGGACGGAACGCTGGTGGATTCGACGGCCGTAGTAGAGCAGGTCTGGCTGGAGTTCGCAGAACGCTACGGGCTTGACTACACCGAGATCCTGCGGACCTCCCACGGCGTCCAGGCCGGCGACACGGTGCGCCGATACGCCCCGGCGGATGCCGACGTCGTTGCCCTCACCGCCGAACTGGGCGAGATGGAACGCAACCGCACTGACGGCATCATTGCCTTGCCGGGAGCTGAGGCCCTGCTCGAAGCTCTTCCGGACGAGGCCATCGCATTGGTCACTTCGGCCGACCGCATCCTCGCCGATATCCGCATGCAGGCCGCCGGTCTCGCCATGCCTTCGACGGCGGTTACCGCCGAAGCCGTTACGCGCGGCAAGCCGCATCCGCAGGGATACCTCAAAGCCGCGGCCTTGCTCGGTGCCGAACCGGCCGACGTCGTGGTTTTCGAGGACGCACCCGCAGGCATTGCCGCAGCAAGGGCCGCCGGGATGCGGACAGTGGTTGTGGGCCAGGCCGCCCCGCACCAAGCGGATCTGGAACCCGGCATGTGGCGGATTCCCGACTACTCGGCGGTGACCGTGGAGACCGTGAGGCACGACGACGGCGGCCACGTCATCACGCTGACGTTCTAGCCCTGTTCCACCCGGCCGGGCGGGAGTAGGCTGTGCGCATGTCTGCGTTGCCGGAGGCATACGGTGCTGCATTGGAGCGTGCCATGGTGCACGCCACCAATTGGCTCGCGTCGGTGCCCACCCGTTCAGTCCGCCCACAGTCCGACGCCGACCAGGTCGCCGCAAGCATCCTGCCGCGGCTCCCCGACGAACCTGCTGATGCCGCCGCCGTCGTTGATGAGCTGGCTGCACTGGCCGAACCGGGACTGATGGCCATCCAGTCCGGACGTTTCTACGGCTGGGTCATGGGCGGCACCTTGCCGGCTGCCATGGCGGCGGATTGGCTTGTCTCCGCGTGGGACCAAAACGCGGGCCTGCGCTTTGCCACCCCGGCGGCGGCAGCGATCGAGGAGTCTGCGGCCGATTGGTTGCTTGACCTTCTGCACTTGCCCGCCACCTCCGACGTCGGCTTCACCACGGGGGCCACTACCGCCAACTTCGTCGGGCTTGCCGCGGGAAGGCAGCACCTGATGGACGAGGCCGGCTGGGACCTGGAAGGCCTCGGCCTGTCCGGGGCGCCGAGGATCACGGTGTTCGCGGGGCGGGAGCGGCACGCTGCGGTGGACCTCGCTTTGAGGTATCTGGGCCTGGGGACATGTGTTCCCGTGGACGCAGACAGGGAAGGCCGGATCCTGCCCGACGCGCTCGATGACGCCATGGGAGAGCAACCCGGCCCGGCGATCGTATGCCTCCAGGCCGGCAACCTGCACTCGGGCGCCTTCGATCCCATGGCTGACTCCATCGGAGTGGCCCGCGACCGTGGTGCGTGGGTCCACGTGGACGGCGCCTTTGGTTTATGGGCGGCTGCGAGCCCGAAACTGCGGGAACGCCTGGCAGGTGTGGAGCTCGCCGATTCCTGGGCCACCGATGCCCATAAGACACTCAACGTTCCCTACGATTGCGGCCTGGCAATCGTGGCCCGCCCCGAAGCCATGAGGCGTGCCTTCAGCGTTCATACGAGTTACCTGATAGCGACGGATGCCGGGCCGGGGGACCCTTTCGAGAAAGTTCCGGAGATGTCCCGCCGCGCCCGCGGTATTCCGGTGTGGGCTGCCCTGCGCCAATTGGGCCGGAACGGTGTCATCGACATGGTGGAGCGGTTGGCCGAGAACGCGCGGGCGCTCGCTGACGGCCTATCCTCGATCCCCGGGGTGGAAGTGCTCAATGACGTGGTGTTCACGCAGGTATCGGTGAGTTTCGGGAGCGACGAACGGACGCGCAGGATCACCCAGCGGCTCATGGCAGAAGGCGCCGTGTGGATGTCAGGGTCTTCCTGGCAGGGCCGGAACATCCTGCGGATCTCCGTCAGCAACTGGTCCACGGACGACGCCGATGTGGCGGCGTCGGTGGAAGCAGTCCGGCGTGCGGTGGAGCAGGAACCCGAAGCCTAGTTAAACGCCAACGCCGCCCCCGGTTCCGCCATCCGCTCCTGTAGGTACTGGTGCGTGTGGCGGCAACGGGAGCGGCTTCTCAGGCAACGTCCGGGTTTAGTACCAGTTGTTGGCCAAGTGGAATGCCAAGGCTGCGGACGGCGAACCGTAGCGTTCCTTGATGTAGTTCAGGCCCCACTTGATCTGGGTCTGGTAGTTGGTCTGCCAGTCAGCACCGGCGGAAGCCATCTTGCCGGCCGGCAGCGACTGGACAATGCCGTAAGCACCGCTGGAAGCGTTGGTGGCAGTGGTGCGCCAGTTCGATTCCTTTTCCCAGAGCGTGTTCAGGGCGGTCATTTCACCCGGACCCCAGCCGTAGTTGGCCAGGATGCTGGCAGCGTAGGCCTTTGCGGCGGCAGGATCATCAATGGCCTTGGGGGCTGCAGCGGCGGCAGCAGCTTCTGCGGCAGCCTTGTCCGCAGCGGCCTTGGCGGCGGCGTCGGCTGCAGCCTTCTCTGCTGCTGCCTGGGCAGCAGCAGCCTGCTCGGCGGCGGCCTTGTCAGCTGCGGCCTTTTCTGCGGCAGCCTTCTCCGCAGCAGCCTTTTCGGCGGCGGCCTTGGCAGCTGCGGCCTTTTCAGCAGCGGCGCGCTTTGCGGCCTCAGCCTGGGCGGCGGCTTCAGCGGCAGCGTTCTCGCGGGTCTGCGGGTCCACCTGGACCGAAGCCTGGGTCTGTGCTGCCTGGCTCATCTCCGGAAGGTTGAACGTGGCGTTTGCGGCCTGCCCGAGCGATGCAACGCCCAGCGCGGCTGCGACGACGCCGGCTGCTACCGACATGCGGTGGCCGGTCCTACCCTGGCGGGCAGCGTTCTTCAGGACATTCTGCGACTTGGTCAGGGGAGCGTTGTTTTCGTCACGGTGACGCGCCTCATGGCGCGACTGATCCTTGAATTCAGACATGTGTGATTACCTCTCAGCGCCTGCGGAGTTAGCTGTCGGGTTCGGATGAGGTCATCCGGCCGCGCGTGTAGCTGCGGCTTCACCCCAAGGGCCGGCGCAATGCCTGGCCCGGAGACTCTGGGTCCCCCGTCTCTGCCTCGAAATCAGAACGGAACTCCGGGAAGTGGCAGAGCTCGGCGCATCCCGGGTGTGGGCCAAGGTTGGGGCGACCCACTCGTTCGACGGTACAGGAGGTTCAAGCGAAAGTCACATTTAGGTAACAGAGATCACGACGCCGGTGCGTCGCCTTGCCGGATTCGCCGCGGTGGGGATGTGCCCCAAGGAAGGGCGGGGCAGGATGCGCCACGGCGCCGCGACAATCGGGGGCACTGAGGCTGCGCGGGGGTTCGCAGGTGGCGTTCGGAGCTTTTAGCAGATTGGGAGCCTGAATATCGAGCCTGGCGTCCACTTCGATTGGACAGCATCCGTTTCAGATCGTGAGATTCCGCTGGTCGGGCGCTCGCGGGAATCCAGAGGGGCATCATGCCCCTTTGATCGAAGAAAGTTCAGTCAGAACGCAATATTTCTGTCCTTAACCGAACAAAACCGCATTCATTTTTGCGATCCGCTGAATTGTGATTTGCGGCACAATACTCGCGCTTATCTCAGAATGTGGACGTTTCCGCCCTTTGTTACTTGCGTGTTGTCATTGTTACGTTGCACACTTCCAATGTGAACAAGAACTCAACAGCACCTGCAGCCGCAGCAATCTTCTCCAGCACACCCGCTGGCGACGAGTCCCGCTGTTGTCGAATGCAAGCCTAACTTCCCACCCCAGAAAAGTTTCAGGCATTCGCCCCCTAGCCCACCGTTGGGCGCCCCTCCCCAAATTCATTGCGGGGACACCAGCATTCGAAGCCGCGATGACGGCTATTCACTTTTGAGGTAAGCACTCCATGTCAGTTGCATCCGGATACGTCCACATCTCCGTCCGTAACGCCAACAAGGCCGCTTCCAACGCCGGCCTCCGCCCCGGTTTCGGTAACCGCCCCGGTTACGCACCCGGTACCCAGGCTGCTGCCCAGCAGGCTCCGGGCTACGTTCCCCAGGGCTACAACCCGAACTCCTACGGACAGTTGCGCGCCGTGCCTGCCGCTACCGAGCCCGCCGCCATGACGGCACCCACTCCGGTGGTGGCCCAGTCCGAGCGTCTCCGGCCCGTGGCCAATGACAACGTAGCCCGCGGATTCGTGCTCTACATGGGCATTGACGAAGAGACCGCAGCTGCTGCCGGGACCTCCATTGCCAAGCTGGCCCAGGAAATCCGTGCTTACGCCCAGTCGCTCGTGACCGGCGCGGAAAGCTATGCCGCCGTCGCCGTTGCTCCCGCCAGCGCACCCGGGTCCGCACTCGACGTCGTACGTTCCACATTCGGTGACCCCACCGTGGCCGCACGCCAGCGCACCGAAGCCGCACGTCCTGCGCCCCAGCAGGAAGCGCGCCCGTCCGGCGTGCTCATCGACCTCGCCCGCCGCGAAGTCCACCTCGACGGCGAATCGCTGAACCTGACGTTCAAGGAATTCGAACTCCTCAACTACCTCGTGGAGAACGGCACCCGCACGGTGGGCCGTGACGAGCTCCTCGAAGGCCTGTGGCGGAACGCCGAGGAAGTCCCCAACGAGCGCACCATCGACGTCCACATCCGTCGTCTCCGCTCCAAGCTGGGCCGCCTCGCCAACACCGTCCGCACGGTCCGCGGCCAGGGCTACCGTTTCTACGAGCACCCCGAGGTCATTGTCTGGGCCGCTCCGGAATACTCGATCTGATCCTGTGACTGCCGAAAGGCGGCACATCCCTCTGCGCCTGCGCTCACTCGAGCAACCACTGCGCTGACGGAATGTGCCGCCTTTCGTTTTGTCTGGTCAGTGAGTATCTGCCTGGCGCGGCTATAAGGTATTTGGATGAGCGACCACCACCTGAGACGGCTTGTGATCATGCGCCACGCCAAGGCGGACTGGCCCGTGGGTGTGCCCGACCATGAACGCCCCCTCGAGGAACGCGGGCACCGCGAAGCCCCGTTGGCCGGAAAATGGTTGTTGAAGCACAAGGTGGTCCCTGACTTCATCCTGTGTTCCTCGGCCCTCCGGACGCGCCAGACGTGCACATGGATCTGCGATGAACTGGGCGAAAAAGCTCCTACGCCCAAGCTCGAGAACGGGCTGTACGCAGCCTCGGCCACAGAGATGCTCGCGGTCATCAACCACGTACCGGACACAGTTACTACGTTGATGGTGATCTCCCACATGCCGGGCGTGCAGGACCTTGCCATGCGGCTGGCTTCCCGGGACTCGGACCACGACGCCTACATGGATGCCGCCACCCGCTACCCGACCAGCGCCTTGACCGTGCTGGAGACGGAGAAGCCTTGGGCTGAGCTCGACGGGCAAGACGCGCGTTTGATCCACTTCAAGGTGCCGCGCCACTAACCCCCCGCCTCTTACCTCAACTGGCTGGCATTAGGGGTTGTTCCCAGCGCTTTTGGCAACCACTAATGCGAGTCAGTCGGGACCGCGGGGAGTTCTTCAGCGGCGGCCACCTCCCGGAGAAGGCGAACCGTGTGGCGGATGTTGGGACTCGCTGCCATGGTCTTGCGGTACACGATCCCTACGGCGCGCTGCTGCACGGGATTCACTACCGGGACGGCAACAACCCCTGCCGGAAGCGGCGGCCTGCCCAGCCGGGGGACCAGCGCCACGGCCACCGACTGTTCCACCATGGCGATGTGCGTCGAAAAGTCGGGATCGTAGACGCGAATATCCGGCACGCGGCCCAATCCAGCGAAGATCTGCAGCAAGGCCTCGTTACAGATGGCTCCCGCCGGCGTGCTCACCCACGTTTCGTCCAACAGGTCAAGGCGTTCGACGGCGGTCCTCGCCGCCAGCGGATGGCTGACGTTGAGCAGGACGTCGGCCTGGTCGAGGCACAGGTCTTCGTGGGCCATGTTCTCCGGGATCACGAGTGGCACTGAGTTCCAGTTGTGGACTACCGCGAGCTCGGCTTCGCCGGTTGCAACGCGTTGGATGGCCTCGCGCGGGTCCTCGGCGAGCACGCTGACCTCCAGCTCGGAATCGGTAGTCGCGATCCGTCCCAGCATGGGCCCCACCAGGCCGCGGCAGGCTGTGGAGAAGGCCACCAGCCGGAGTGTGCCCGACGGCTTCTCCGGATCTGCCAGCAGGGTTGCCTGCAATTCCTCGAGCTCGCCCAGAATGCGCCGACCGTATCCGGCCAGGGCAACACCACGTTCGGTGAGGAGTACCCCGCGCCCGTTGCGCTCGAGCACGGCGACTCCGGCCTGCTTCTCAAGTTTCTTGATCTGCTGCGAAACGGCGGACGGGCTGTAACCCATCGCCTCTGATGCGGCCACCACGGACCCGTGCTGATCGACCGCAACCAAGGCCCGGAGCGTGGAGATATCGATCATGAAGCAAATCTACATTGTCGCGTACCGAATTCAACGCTGGTGCTTCATTGAAATGAACGTAAGAGTGGACTTGTGAACCTTCGTCATTCCGTGCTCGCAGTGCTCGTTGCCGTGCTGTGGGGCATCAACTTCGTTGCCATTGACCTCGGCCTGCACCCCGACGGCCGGGACGTTCCCCCGTTGTTGTTCGTGGCCTTTCGTTTCCTGTTGGTGGTGTTTCCCTGCATCTTCTTCATCCGCAAACCTGATGTGGGCTGGAAGGCCATTCTCGGCGTCGGGCTCTTTATGAGCGCAGGGCAGTTCGGGCTGCTGTACCTGGGCATGGCGCTGGGCATGCCGGCGGGGCTGGCTTCGCTTGTCCTTCAGGCGCAGGTGCTTTTCACTATCCTGCTTGCCGGACGGTTCCTGGGTGAGCGGCCGACGCGGAGGCAGATGGTGGGCGTGGTCCTGGGCATTGCCGGCTTGGGCGTAGTGGCTTTGGGTCGGAGTGCCGTGGCCCCGGTGCTGCCGCTCATGATCGTGCTGGCCGCCGCCTTGTCCTGGGCAGTTGGAAACGTGGTGGCCCGGCACTCAAAAGCCACATCCGGCCTGGGCTTGGTGGTATGGTCCGGAGCCGTGGTTCCCCTGCCGATGGTGGTTTTGTCCCTTGCGGTGGACGGTCCGGAGGCGGTGCTGGAAACCATTGTTGACCTGCAACCGGCAACCATCCTGAGCGCGGTGTATACGGCCGCCTTCGCATCCCTAATTGGTTACGGGATCTGGAACCGGCTGCTGACGCTCTACCCAAGTTCCGACGTCGTGCCGTTCACGCTGCTGGTTCCGGTGGTGGGGATGACCGCCGCGTGGCTGGTGCTGAGCGAGGTCCCGACCGCCGCCGAGATCCTGGGCGGCCTGGTCCTGCTCCTCGGCGTGGCGACGGCAGTGCTGAGTGTGCCCCGCAAACGATCCGTTGTCAGGTCCGGTGAACGCCTCAAGATTCCGCGGTAGGGCGCAGGGCGGGCCTTGCAGCTAGCGCTTGGTGGCAGGCTTGCGCTGGGTGGAAGCGTTCGACGCCGGCGGCTTGGCAGGCGTCGTTGGCTTGCGGGGAGCGGGGCGCTTGACTTGGGTGGCCGGGCGCGGGGTGGGATTTCGCTGGGCCGGTGGCGGGCTTGGTTTCCGCCGGGCCGGTGTCCGCTTGGTAACAGGGGCCGGCCGCTTGGCAGGAGCAGGAGCAGCCGTTCGCGAGCCAAATGACGGCATCACGGCGCCGAGGAACAGGACCGCCACGGTTCCCACGCCTGCAACGGCAGCGAGGTAGAAGTAAATGTCCGGGTCCTGGCTGCTGACGGCACTGCCCATGGCGTTGGAATCCTGGTTGAATGCCAGCCCCCACATCCGGAGGAAGGCTATGCCGAATCCGACGAACAACGTGGTGCCCACCGCGGCCAGAAGGACAACCAGGTAGCGGCGTCGGTTGAAGACCTGGACCAGTGAGGCCAGATAACAAGTGAGGACGGCGCCAAGGAAGAGGTAAAGAACCACTTCTTCAAGGACCACTGCGGCCAACACCAAGAGCCCCAAGGAGACGAAAGCAGCTACGATCGCGAGCTTTCCACTGTTCCCCATGTGACGCATGGGGTTAATCATCGCCGACCAAGCCGCCACGCCACGCCGTCGTAGATTGCAGTTCTGTACCGTTCAGCGGAACCGGGGTGTCTGCGGGCTAAACGGCAGGGCTACTTGATCACGTACCCGTGCATGATGGTCATCACGGCGGCCACGCTTTGCCCGCGGGTGCGTTCCGGGTTGTAGGTTTGCCGGTCGAGTCCCACCACAAAGATGGCACCGAGGATGGCCGCTTCCAGGCTTCCCCGGGCAATGCTCTGGTCAACGGGATAGTCGCCCGCCACGTGGTCTACGGCCGACCCGATCACGGCCAGCAACTCACCCCGGAGTTCGGCAAACACCGCGCTCCACTCACCGGGAGCGCGCCAGTTCTCGCTGACCCACAGCCGTGCGAAGGAAGGATAGTCGTCCATGAACTCCATGGCCTGCTCCACCATGTTCGTCATGGCGTCCAAGGGGTCCGCGACCTGCCCTTCGATGGCCTGGAGGCGTCCGAGCATGATGTCCACGCCGTGGCGCAGGAGCTGGGCGATCAAGTCCGACTTGCTGCCGAAGTTGTAATAGACCGTTCCCTTGGAGACTCCGGCTGCGGCCGCAATCTCGTCGACGGTCACGCCGGCTGCTCCGCGCTCGCCGATGAGTTCCATCGAGGCCTCGAACAGGCGCTGCTTGGTGGCGTTGGTGCGCTCGGGACGCAGCTTCTTTCCGGTGGCACCCGTGACGCCGGCAGCCCGGACGCCGGCAGCCCGGACGCCGGCAGCCCGGACGCCGGCAGCCCGGACGCCGGCAGCCCGGACGTCGGCAGCCTCAGCGGTGGCAGCACGGGCCCGTGCGGCCTCTGGGGTGCTCATACGGCGATCTCCGGCTTCAACGTCTTGAGGGTCCACGTCTTATGTTTGCGGACTGCAAGGGTGGACAGTACTGCTCCCAGCACAGTGTAGCCAAGCAGGCCCAGTACCGTTGGCCAGATCATGGTCAGTTCGCCACCGTAGATCAGGTGCCGCATACCGGTGACCACGTAACCCATCGGCAGGACTTCATGGACTACGTGCAGCGGCATTGGCGTGGTTTGCCAAGGGAACGTGCCGCCCGAGGAAACCAACTGGAGGACCAGCAGGATCAGCACCACGAACTTGCCCGGCGTACCCAGGAAGGCCACGATTCCTTGGATGATCGCGCTGAATGCCATCGCCGCGGCCAGCATGAACAGCCACGTGCCCACGGGGTGTGCCGGGTTCAGCCCCAGGCCCAGGTCCACAACGAGCGTCAGGACGGTGGCCTGCAGGACGGAGACGGCGAAGAACGGCAGCCAGCCGCCGACGGCGATTTTCCATGAGCGTGCATTGGATGCCAGTGCCCGTTGGGTGATGGGCCGCATGGCCTGAACAAGCATGAACACGCCGATCCACAGGGCCAGGGTGAGGAAGAACGGTGCCAGGCCCGCGCCATAGGAGCTCGCCTTGGCCTGGGAGATGTTGTCCACCGCCACGGGGTCGGCGATCACCTTGGAAACGTTGCTCTTCTGTTCGTCATTGGGGTTCGGAATGTCGCCCGCGCCCTTGGACAGTTCAGAGGCCAGGGTGCCGGCGCCATCGGATGCCGTCACTGCTCCGGTGGCGAGTTGTCCGGCGCCGTCGTCCAGCCGGTGTGCGCCGCCGTCGAGCTTGGTGGCTCCCTCCAACGCGGCCTGTTGGCCGCTTGCCAAGGTGGATGCACCGCTGCTGAGCTGGTCCGCGCCGGCGGAGGCCTTGCCGATGGCGTCCGTCAGCGCAGGCGTTGCTGCGGCGAGTTTCGCGGCCCCGGCACTCACTGCGGCTGAGCCGTCGGAGAGCTGCTGGATCTTGGCCGCGTCATCGGCGATCTTCGTCCTGGCGTCCGACACCGGGCCGGAAGCCGCTGCCGCGTCGAACTCCGCCAGGACCTTGGCTGCCTGTTCCGGCGTCAGAACACCTGCCGCGACCAGCTTGGAGTTGGCCTCCACGACGCGGTTTCGCATGCCCTTGTCCGCTGCGTCCAACTGCCCGACGACGTCCTGCACCTTCGCGTTCAGCTGCGCATTTCCGGCGGCTACTTGGGCGGCCCCGTCGGCAAGTTTGCGCGAATCGGCCGGCAGCGTGGCGGTCTTGTCCTGCAATTCGTTGAGCCCGGAACTGAGCTGGCCGGCTCCGGTGTTGAGCTGATTGGCGCCGTCACGGAGTTTCGTCTGGCCGCCAACCAGCTGGTCGGCGCCGGTAACCAACTCCGTGGTGCCGGCGTGAAGGGTTGCAGCGCCATCACGGAGTTTGCCGACGCCGACAGCGAGCTCCCCGGCGCCGTCGGCGGCTTTGACGATGGAGGCGTGGATGGTGCCGAAGCCCGTGAGGAGTTGGTTGGCTGTTTCCTCGCCTACTTCCTTGGCCACGGTGGAGTGCACCGCGGTGGTGAGTTTGTCCACGATGGTGCTGAGGAGGTAGTTGTTCGCGTCATTGGTGGTGACGTGGAGCATTGCCTGATCGGCGGCGTCGAAGCTGCCCGGAGAGGCGAGGTTCGCGGAGAAGTCCTCGGGGATCCGCAACGCGAAGGCGTATTTGCCGGTCTTGACCCCGGCGTCCGCCTCCTCGGCGTTGGCGACTTGTTTCCAGTTGAAGACGTGCCCGTCCACCAGGTTGTCTGCCACTTTCTTGCCGGCCTGCAGTTCCGCGCCGTCCTGTGATGTGGCGCCCTTGTCTTCCACCACCAAGGCAGCGTCGATCCGGTCCAGGTTTCCGTACGGATCCCAGTTCGCGTAGAGGTACACGGCTCCGTACAGCAGGGGAACCATGGTGAGGGCGAGGATGGTCAGCTTGGGCAGGAGCCCGCCGGTCATGCGCTTGAGTTCGGAGCGGGCGAGCCGCAGAACAGTCACGGTGCAGTCCTTTGGAGGTGGTGGGTTGGAACAGGTTCGGTGCTTTCGGGTGTCGGCTCTGCCTCCGGTTCGGCCGGGCGCCGGACCGAGTTGCCGATCACCGCTGCGGGGCCTGTCCAGTTGTCCGGAAGGGCTGAAACGATCCCGACGACGGCGAGCGGCCGCCCGGCGTCGGAGGCCAACGCCTGAAGTCGAGGCAACCACGCGGCGGGGTCGGCACTATGGCGGTCTGGTGAGTCGACCACCAGGAGGTCCACGGCGGGATCAGCCAGTGCGAGGGCGGTCAGTAGTTCCAAGCGGCGGCCGGGCGGCAGCTGTTCAATCCAGAGTCCGGCAATGTCCTCGAACCGGTTGACCTTCAGCCATGGCTTGCTGAGCAATGCGCCGCGGTAACGGCGCGGGATGAGCGCCAGGTCCTCGGTGACCAGGTCACGGACGCTGAGGTGCTGTTCCGGTTCGTTGACGCCGAGGGAGTCCACCAAGGCGCTGGCGGCCCGGATCTTCCTGGTCTTTGGCTGGTTGTCCCAGCTCAGCGTCCCGCTGCCCGGCTTCATCCGGCCGCTGAGGGCCAGCGCCAGGGCGGTCCGTTGTTCCTGTCCTTGGCCGGAAACCAAGAGGAGTTCGCCGCGCTTGGCTTCGAGGGATGTTGGCGGGAGGAGATCGGTTCGCCGGCCGTTGATGTGAAGTTGCTGTGCAGACAGCACGGGCAGGGCCTTTCGGAGTAACGATGTCTGAGTCAAGTCTAACTAAACTGACCGGTCAGTTCAAATAGCAAGCTCTCACAACCGGACGGCTCCCGGCGTAGGCTTCTCCCATGACTGCCGAAAATTCCCGCGAATTCGACGTAATCGTGATCGGCGCGGGCGCCGTCGGAGAGAACGTCGCGGACCGTGTGGTGCAAGGCGGTTTGTCTGCCGTGGTGATCGAAGCCGAGCTCGTGGGCGGTGAGTGTTCGTACTGGGCCTGCGTCCCTTCCAAAGCCCTCCTCCGTCCCGGCAGCGCCTTGCACGCAGCCCAGCTGATCCCCGGCGCAACCGAGGCCATTACGGGAGTCCTGGATGCTGAAGCAGCCCTCAAACACCGGGACTGGTTCACCAACAACTGGCAGGACGGCAGCCAGGTGGAATGGCTTGAGAGCACGGGCATTGAGCTCATCCGGGGACGGGGACGAATTACCGGGCCCCGCGAAGTCCAAGTCGATGGCCTGGACGGTAACAGCTACGCGCTCAAGGCCCACCACGCCGTGGTCATCGCTACGGGTTCCAGCCCCACGGTCCCCGACGTGGAAGGATTGTCCGACGTTCCGTTCTGGACCACCCGGGGAGCCACCGCAGCCAAGAAGATACCCAGGCGGCTCGCCGTCCTCGGCGGGGGAGTGGCCGGAGTCGAGCTGGCCCAGGCCTTTGCCCGGCTGGGCTCCATGGTCACGCTCATCGCCCGGAGCCGCTTGCTCGGCAGCTACCCGGAGGAAGCCGCCGCACTGGTCCTCGCCGGGCTCAGGGCGGACGGCGTGGCAGTGCACCTGCACACCGACGTCGACAAGGTGGAAGAGGACGACGACGGGTCACTGACCATCACGTTCGACGGAAGTACCGTGAGCGCAGACGAACTCCTGGTTGCTTCCGGGAGGCACCCCGCATTGGCAAACCTCGGCCTGGAAAATGTGGGCCTCGCCGCCGACGGCGGGAAGCTCACACTGACCACGGACGTCAGCGGGCTGGTGGACGGCCCGGCAAGCGACGGCACCAGCGGCTACTGGCTCTACGCTGTGGGCGACGCTGCCGGGAAGGCCTTGCTGACTCATCAGGGAAAGTACGCGGCCCGCGCCACCGGAGACGCAATCGTCGCACGGGCCAAGGGCAAGCTGCATGGCACGCCCAAGCCTTGGAGCCCTTGGGCCCAAACCGCCAACCACCACGCTGTACCGAGCGTCGTGTTCACGGACCCCGAAGTTGCCTCCGTAGGCCCGAGCCTTGAGCAGGCTCTTCTGGACGGAAAGAACGTCACGGGTGTCGAATTACCCATCAACGTCTCCGGATCGCAGCTCTACTCGCCCGACTACAAAGGCTGGGCGCAGATCGTCGTCGATGAGGACCGCCGGGTCATTCTGGGCGCAACCTTCGCGGGTCCCGGGGTAGCTGAACTCCTCCACGCCGCGACCATCGCGATTGTGGGCGAGGTACCCCTTGACCGCCTCTGGCACGCCGTCCCGGCCTTCCCCACCCTGAGCGAAGTGTGGCTTCGCTTGCTGGAGAAGTACGGGCTCTAAGCTGCGACCGCAAAAATTTGCTGCATCATTCCCGTCTGAACCCTCGTATCCCCTATAACTACGGGGTTGCGGGAAGGGCATGCGGCTAATGATTGAGCAAATTTTGGTGCTACGCGTGCATCGCACCCTTGAACCAGCCCGTAATGGACGCCGGGTGGGTGATGGCCGTGCCGGCCACTACTGCGAAGGCGCCGGCATCGAGGGCCTGCCGGGCATGGGCGGGTGTATGGATGCGGCCCTCGGCGATGAGCGGTTTGCCCAGGTTCGCCGAAGCGATTTCCGCCAGCAACGCCAGGTCCGGCCCATCGGTCTTGGGGCGCTCGCCGGAGTACCCGGCGAGGGTGGTTCCGATGAGGTCTGCACCGCCTTGGACGGCAGCGGCCGCGTCGTCGAACGAGCCGCAGTCGGCCATCACCAAGGCATGGGATTCGGCATGGATACCGGCAATGGTCTCTACCAGGGACAGGCCGTCCGGCCGGGCACGCCGAGTCCCGTCAATGGCCACCACATGCGCGCCGGCATTCGCCACGGCAAGGGCATGACGGAGGGTGGGTGTGATGAAGACGCCGTCGTGGCCGTCTTTCCAGAGTCCGATCACCGGCACCTCGACGGCGGCGCGGGTGAACTGCACGTCCGCCAACCCTTGGACGCGGACGGCCGCAGCACCGCCAATGACTGCGGAAGCCGCCACCTGGCCGGTGGTGCGGGGATCACGCATGGGCTCGCCGGGGTACGCCTGGCAGGAAACAATCAGCTGGGAACGGAGGGCCTCGAGGCCTTCGGCGGTGAGGATCATGGTCCCTTCCTTACTTAAGAACGAGTTTCGCAGCGCCGACGATCGCCGCCGTATTACCCAAGGTGGCGCGAACTACCGGTACGGAAGCCAAAGGGGCCAGGAGTTCCTGGCGCAGGGCGGTCTCCATGGGCTTCCACCAAAGCTCCCCGGCGTCGGCAAGGCCGCCGGACACCACCACGACTTCAGGGTCAAGGATATTGATGAGGCCGCCCAGGGCTTGCCCGGCGGCTTTGGCACCGAGCCCGACGGCGGCACGGGCGGCGACCACGGCACCGGGAGCGGCGCCGGCAGTGGCAGCGACGCCGCTCACGGCGTCGTGGTTCCCCTGGGCGATCGCGAACACACCACGGGTATCGGCGGCCTCCGACGCCAGACCACCGAACCGGAGGTAGGCCGCGTGGATGGCGGGCCCGGAAGCGACGGCTTCCACGTGCCCGAAACCACCGCACACGCAGGGCAGCGGATTTCCGTCCACTACGGCGTAGGGGGACGCGAAGTGCCCCACATGGCCGCCAACAAAACGGTGTCCCAGGAACGGCGAGCCGTTCAGGACAAAGCTGCCGCCCACGCCTGTACCGAAGGCGACCATGAGGGAACTGTCGGTGCCTGCGGCTGCACCCAGCCATGCCTCGCCGAGGGCGTGCGCATGGACGTCGTTGACGGTCCGGACCGGAAGTCCCACACGGGCGGAGAGCCCTGCAACAAGCTTCGTTCCGGTCCAGCCCAGGATGGCATCCGTTGCGGAGACCACGGTCCCGGCCGCGGCGTCGATGACTCCCGCGGAGCCGACGCCGACGCCGGACGCTGTCAGTCCGGCGTCGGCAGCGCGCTCAACCAAGCCCGAAACCAGCGCTGCGGTGGCATCCAGGATTGCTTCGCCACCGGTCCGGTTCAGCGTCGGAATGGTCCCCGACATCAGTACCTCCCCCGACTCTGAGACAACCCCGGCGGCGGTTTTGGTACCGCCGAGGTCAACGCCGATCACGTGGGTCATGGAAGCGGTCATCGAACCGGTCATTGAGGACTAGACCAGCCCGTTGCGTTCCAGGATGGCGCGGATCGCGGCGGTCTCTGCGTCGTTCAGGGTCAGCATGGGCTGGCTCATGGTGTTGGACTCGATGATGCCCATCACCTGCAGGGCGGTCTTGAAAGCGCCCAGGCCCGCAGCGCCGCCGGAAACGCGGCCGTTGGGGGTGTAGACGATCTCGAACACATCGGCCAGACGGTCTTGTTCCCGCGCGGCCAGGGCCCAGTCTCCAGCCTGTGCGGCATCGAAGAGGCGGCGGTAGCCGGCCGGATCAACGTTGCCGAGGCCGGGAACAACGCCCTGTGCGCCGCCGAGGAGTGCGCCGTCCACCACCACTTCGTGTCCGGTGAAGATATCGAAATTGGGGATGTCCTTGGCCTGCAGCAGCAGTTGGCGGAAGGAGACGTCGTCGCCGGAGGAGTCCTTGACGCCGGCAATCACGCCGTCGCGGCCAAGCCGGACCAGGAGGTCGGTGGGCAGCTTGAAGTGGGTGCGGACGGGCACGTCGTAGGCGAAGATCGGCTTGTCGATGGCCGCGTGGATGCTGCGGAAATGGGTTTCGGTCTCCGCGACGTTGCCGATCGCGTAGTACATGGACGTGACAACGATCGCGTCGGCGCCGAGGTCCACTACCTTCCGGGCTTCCTCGATGACGCGGTTGGTGGTCTGCTCGTTGGCACCCACAATCAGGGGAACCGCACCTGCGTTGGCTTCGGCGATGGTGGTGACCACCAGTTCGCGCTCGGCGTTGGTCAGGTAGGGGACCTCGCCGGAGGAGCCCAGGACGAAGAGCCCGGCCACACCGCCGTCGATCAGGTGCTTGGTGACGTTCTTCAGCGAGTCGGTGTCGACGCTGCCGTCGGCGTGGCGGGGGGTGATGACCGGGGGAATGACGCCCTGGAACTGAGTGGACACAGAAATCTCCGTTGGTTGTAACTTGTGAGGGGAAAAACTAGATGTGGAGCAGGCTCGGCGCGGCGCCCAGCAGCTTTTTGGTGTAGTCGTTGCTCGGGTTGTCGAACACCTGCGCGGCGGTTCCTTGTTCGACGATCTTGCCGAAGTACATGACGCAGATCCGGTCCGAGACATAGCGGACGGTCTGGATGTCGTGGGAAATGAACACCATGCCCAGGTTCAACTGCGTCTTCAGGTCGGAGAGCAGGTTCAACACCTGTGCACGCACGGACACATCGAGCGCGGAGGTCGGTTCATCGGCAACGATGATGTCCGGGTCCAGGGCCAGTGCGCGGGCGATCGCCACACGCTGGCGCTGGCCGCCGGAAACCTGCGACGGCGTCACTTCGGCTGCCGATTGCGGCAGGCCAACCAGCGCCAGCAGTTCCTTGACCTTTGCCGCACGACTGGACGCGGTGCCGATGCCGTGGACCTGCAGGGGATCGGTGAGGATGTCCTGGATGGTCATGCGCGGGTTCAGCGCCGTTGCCGGGTCCTGGAAAACCACGGACACGGAACGGCCGAACTCCTTGCGCATGGCCGCGTTGCGCTTGATGGCCGGCTTCCCGTGGAACAGGACCTTGCCCGACGTCGGGGGCTGGAGTCCGACCAGCACGGAGGCAAGCGTCGACTTGCCGCAGCCGGACTCACCGACGATGCCCACGGTCTCGCCGCGGCTGATGGTGAAGTCCACGCCGTCCACTGCCTTGACGATGTTCGGCCGGAACAACCCGCCGGTCCGCGCATGGTGGTAGACCTTGACGTCCTTGAGCTCGATCACGGGCTTCGAATCCCGGCGAAGTGATTCGCTCACTTTGCGTCCTCCTTCAAGTGGCTGGCCCAGTAGTGGTCCGTGTCCTCACCGTTCGCCGAAGCGACGGGCGTGAGGACCAGCTTTTGGTGCGGGTCGGCGTCGGGCCTGAGCGAGCGGGCGGCGAATCGGTCACCGGTTGCGAAGTCGCGTGGCGACGGTACGGTTCCCGGGATCTGGTGCAACCTGGCGGCGTCGGCCTCGATGGACAGCACCGCACCCAGCAGGCCACGGGTGTATTCGTGCTTCGGGTTCTGCAGGAGCTCCGACGCCTGCGCGGACTCCACCACCTGGCCGGCGTACATAACCGTGATGCGGTGGGCGAGGGAAGCGACCAAAGCGAGGTCGTGGCTGACAAACACCATGGCGAAGCCCAATTGCTCGCGCAACTCGTTGAGCAGGTCCACTACCTGTTTCTGGACGGTGACGTCCAAGGCTGTCGTGGGCTCGTCGGCCACCACGATCTTGGGCGAACGGGACAGGGCCATGGCGATCAGCACGCGCTGTCGCTGGCCGCCCGAGAGCTCGTGCGGGTAGCTGGCCAAGGTGCGGACGGGATCCAGCTTCACCATTTCCAGCAGCTCGGTCGGAGTCTTGCGGCCTCCGCGCTTGGTGAGCTGTTCCATCTGCTCCTTGATCTTCATGGACGGGTTCAGGGAGCTCAGGGCGTCCTGGTAGACCATGGCGATCTGTTCACCGCGCAGTCCGACGTAGGCCTTGGGATCGCTGTGCCCCGCCTTCGGATCCAGCAGTTCCTTGCCGTCGAACTTGATGGAACCGCTGATTTGGGCGGTTTTCGGCAGGAGGCCCATGACCGCGAGCGAGGTGATGGATTTGCCGCAGCCGGACTCGCCCACCAACCCCATCGTCTCGCCCTCACGGACAGTGAAGGAGACGTTGTCCACGATCGCGGTGTCGCCGAAGCGGCCGGGGAAGCGGATGGACAGGTCCTTGACCTCGAGGACGTTGCGTGCGCCTGCCGGCACCTGCGGGAGGCGGTCGGTGCGCTTCGCTTCGATCGAGGCGAGGAGTTCAAGTTCGCGGTCCAGCAGGAGGTGCGGATTGACGACGGCGGTCCGTACGTCGGTGAGCACGGCCGACTTGCCGAACTCGTCGGTGACGCCGTCACCGGATGCGGCCCGGACGGCGTCGAGCTCGTGTTCTTCAACCACGGACGGCTGGGCCGGGGAGGTGGCTACCTCGGTGTCCACGGCAGTTGCGACGGCGGCGGTGGAACCGTCGTCGTCCTTGACCGCCGGAGCCTTGCGAAGCTTGGGGTTGACCATTGCGTCGGTGAGGCCCTCGGCCAGGATGTTGAGGGAAAGGACCGTGAGCAGGATCGTCAGGCCGGCGAACGTGGTGGCCCACCATCCGCCGGAAAGCACCAGGTTGCGGCCGTAGGAGATCACGTTGCCCCAGGATGGAGCGGGGTCCTGCACGCCGGCGCCGAGGAAGGACAGCGACGCTTCCAGGATGATGGCATCGGCCACCATCACCGTGGCGAACACCAGCACGGGAGCGGCGGTGTTGCGGACGATGTGCTTGACCAGGATGTAGAAGCGGCCGGCCCCGATTACCCGTTCGGCGCGGACGTAGTCTTCGCCGTACTGGGCCAGGACGTTGGCACGGACAACGCGAGCCAGTTGCGGGGTGTAGATGATGGCGATCGCGATGATGATGGTGGGGACCGAGTTACCGAAGGCGGCCAGCAGCACGGCGGCAAGGGCGATGCCCGGGAACGCCATGAGGATGTCCATGATCCGCATGATGACCTCGTTGACGGCCTTGCTGGAGGTCGCGGCGAGCGAGCCGAGAAGGGCGCCCACCAGGATGGCCAGGCCGACGGCGCCGAGGCCGATCATGAGCGACGACTGCGCACCGAAGAGCAGGCGGGAGAAGATGTCGCGGCCCAGCCGGTCGGTGCCGAAGAAGTGTTCCGCACCCGGGGGAGTGGCCGGAATGAACGTCTCCAGCGGATCGTGCGGGGCGAGTACCGGCGCGAAGACGGCGGCGACGGCGATCACTATGAGGAAGAGCAGGGCGATACGGGAGCCCCAGGGCAGGGCCTTGAAACGAATGCCCGGGGCACTTAGCCGTTCTGCGAGCTTGCTGCGCATGAGCTATACCGTCCTGATTCGGGGGTTGATGAGCAGGTAGAGAAGGTCCACCACGATGTTCACCAGAACGAACGTGACAGAGATGGTGAGCACCACGCCTTGGACGAGGTTGACGTCAAGGTTGGTGATGCCGTTGAGGATCAACTGGCCCATGCCGGGCAGGGCGAAGATCATTTCAATCACGACGGCGCCACCCAGCAGGTAGCCCACGCGCAGTCCCAGCACGGTCACCGGGGTGACGAGCGCGTTGCGCAGCACGTTCCTGGAGACTACCTCGCGGTAGGGGACACCGTTGCCGATCGCGGTGCGGACGTAGTCCCGGTCCAGTTCCTCCACCATGGAGGTCCGGACCACGCGGATCAGTGAGGCAGAGACCGGGATGCCGAGCGCGAGGGCCGGAAGGGCCATCGAGTTGAGCCACCCGCCGAAGCCGGATTCCGGCGTCGCAATACCGCCCGAAGGGAACATCGGGTTGTTGCCGAGCGCGAACCACTGGATCAGGAGGATGCCGAGCCAGAAGGACGGGGTAGCGATCGCGGCGATGGAGAACACGCGGACCAGCTGGTCCTGCCACTTGTCGCGGTAGAGGGCGCCAAGGATGCCGAAGACCAGCGAAACCACGATCGCAATCAGCACGCCAAGGAACGTCAACTGCAGTGTCAGGGGAAAGGCCGAGCCGATCATGGAGGCCACGGACTTCGCCGGCGGGGTGGTGACGCCGAGGTCGAACTGCAGGAGTTTGCCGAGGAATCGGAAGTACTGCAGGAACAGGGGGTCGTTGAGGCCGTTTTCCTGGCGGTACTGTTGCTTCGCTTCTTCGCTGGCACCATCGCCGAGGGCCGAGCTTGCCTGGTCGCCGGGAGCGGCCTGCAGGACGAGGAAGACGAGCAACGTGATGCCCAGGATCATCAATGGCAATGCTGCAAGTCTGCGGCCAAGCAGACGCAATATCGTGACCAATTTATTCTCCGGTTGGTAGAGGTACAGCAGGGTTGCGGGCCCTGCCTTGCGGCCCGGGAGGGGAACCCGGGACGCAAGGCGGGCCCCGCAACGGTGGGGGACCGACTAAGCGGTACGTCCGACGTCGATGAAGGACACGCCGGTGGTGGGCAGGGGCCGGAAGCCGCTGAGCTTGTTCTCGTCCCAAGCGCTGGGCAGCTGGCGGTGGAAGATCGGGTACAGCGGGACTTCTTCGGAGACGAGGTCCACGATTTCGCCGACCGTCTTCTTGGCGGCATCGCCGGAGGCCTGCGAGCCCTTGTCCATGAGTTCCTGGAGCTTGGTGCGCTCGGGCGTGGTCCAGAAGGCGCGCTTTTCCATCCAGGTGCTGCCCGAGTAGAACCAGCTCAGGAGGAGGTCCGCGTCGTTGCCGAACACTGACGGGTCACCCGGGGCGGCAACCACGGTGTAGTCGCCCTTGCCCACGCGGTCGGTGTACAAAGCACCGGACTGGAGGTTCTTGACGGTGACCTTGACACCCGGGAGCTTGTTCCAGGATTCGAGGATCAGCGGAGCGACGTCCTTGACCCACGCGGTGTCGGTGGTGAGGAGTTCGAATTCGAGGTTGGTGACGCCGGCTTCCTTGAGCAGGTCCTCAGCCTTCTTGGCGTCGTAGCCGTAGACGTTCTTGGCCTTGACGTAATCCGGGTGGCCTTCCTGGAAGTAGGAGCTGGCGGCCTTGGCGTTGCCGAACAGGGCCTTCTTGATGATTGCTTCCTTGTCCATGCCGTAGTGCAGGGCCTGGCGGACCAACTTGTTGTTGAACGGTGCCTTGGCACAGTTGAACATGAGGAACAGAAGGCCGAAGGACTGCACCGACTCGACCTTGACCTTGGACTTGAGGCCGTCCACATCGAGGTAGGGGACATCCTCGATCGCCTGGACGCGTCCCGACTGGACTGCCGTGACGCGGGCCGCGGCGTCGGAGAGGAGCAGCCAGGTCATGCCCTTGGCGAGGGCGGGCTTCGGGCCGTTGTAGTCGGCGAAGGCTTCAAAGACGATCTTGTCGTCCTTCACGGCGGAAACGAGCTTGTAGGGGCCGGAGCCCACCGGCTTGGCGTCGAATGCCTTGGGAACGATCTTGACCACGGAGATACGCGGTCCGAAGCCCGGGAAGGCGTACTTGAGGGTGAACTCGACCGTCTTCCCGTCCAAGGGCTTGACGTCCTGGATGAACGGGATGAACTGGGAGAACAGCGACTTGTTGGCCGGGTCCATGACGCGGGTGAAGGAGAAAGCGACGTCTTCGGTGGTGACCGGAGAGCCGTCGTGGAACTTGGCACCCTCGCGGATGGTCACCTGGTAAGTGGTGTCGTTGACCTTCGTGGGGTCCGCTGCGGCGAGGGCGTTGTATGGCTCGCGCGTTGCCGGGTGCAGTTCGATGAGGCCTTCGAAGATGTGCAGGTTGGCTGCCATGGGCGTTGCACCGGAGGAGCTCAACGGGTCGAAGCCCGTGGAGAGCGCGTAGGAGATGCCCGCCTCAATGGTGAGGTCCTTGTTGACCGCAGCGGTGTTGGTCGCATTGCTGCTCGTGGTGCTGGCAGCGCCGCCGCACGCAGAAAGGGTCGCGGTGAAAGCAGCAGCGGCACCGACGGCTCCACTCAGCTTCAGGAAGTTCCTGCGGCTGGCGTCGTTGACCAGCGGCAGGCTATTGATCGTCTTGCTCATAGGGCCTCACAATTCACTTATCGTGGGTTATCGGATGTAGGACGTCCGATGCTCATAGTGAAACTGTAAGGGTGGTCACAACGAACGTCAAGTGAGAATCAGGTCACGCCGGGGTGTTCCGGAAGGCCTTCGGGGCGACTGTTCGAGGGCCCGGGAGCGGGACTTCCAGGGAAATTCCGCGGCATACTTATCAGGGAGGTGGGACATCCGATATTGTATGCTGCAATCATCAATCTGCAGTGGGCGCTAAGCTCGCTCCAATATTAACACCCGCACTTGCCGGCGGCGGAGGCGTCGAGCCTGCGCAGCGGTAACTGCTTTGGCAAGGAGAGCGCCATGACAACTTCCGGTGTAGTACCGCAGGCGCGGTTCAGTGCACAGGCGCGGCTGCGGGCTTTGCAGTCGGACATTATGGAACTGATCCTCGAGCGCGAACTCGAGGCCGGCGACCCCCTGCCCACGGAGAGTGAACTGTCCGTAGCCCTCGGAGTAGGACGCAACACGCTCAGGGAGTCCCTGAAGGTGCTCCAGGCCCTGGGTGTGATCGAGATCCGCCATGGCTTCGGCATGTTCGTCGCTCCGAGCAACTTCGATGCCCTGGCGGACGGGCTGACCTTCCGCGGCCGCCTCTCCCTGCGGCATCAGGGATTCGAAGCCCTGCAACTGGTAGACGTACGGCAAGCCCTGGAATCCGGCCTGATCGCATCTTCCATTGACGTCATGACGCCCGCGCAGCTGGCCTCCATTGAGGAAGCGGTCAAGCAGATGGAGGAGTTGGCGGCTTCGGGCGAGAACTTCGTCGCCGCCGACGCCGAGTTCCATCGCCGCCTGTTCGAGCCCCTCAACAACGAGCTCCTCATCAACCTCATGGGCGTGTTTTGGAAGGTCTACCGCAAGATCCACGTGGAGATAGGCGCCGGCAACGAGGACCTGGTCAAGACCGCCGCCACGCACCGCGATATCTACACCGCCGTGGCAGCCGGGGACAAGCCCCTCGCAGCCGAACTGCTCAACCGCCACTTCGACGGTATCCGCCGCCGCATCAGCGAGGCCGTGGGCGAGTAACGCGCCGAACCCAAGGGCCGCCGTCGTACTTCTGTTCAAGTACGACGGCGGCCCTTGCCGTTTCCGCTCAACGCACTTTCCCTGCCCCGCCACCACCCGCAGCCGCAAACTCCCTGCCCCACCACCCACTCCCTACTTCCCCAACTAGGTCGCATTAGCGCGCGTTTAGAGCCGTCTAAAGGCGCACAGCTGCGACTTAGTTGGGAGGGGTGGGAGGGGAGTGGGGGTGGGACGGGGAAAACAAAAGACCCGCACCGGCGAACCGGTGCGGGTCTTCATTTGTGCGCCCAAAGGGATTCGAACCCCTGACCTTCTGTTCCGTAGACAGACGCTCTATCCAGCTGAGCTATGGGCGCATTCTTGGTGATTCTCGGCGGTCTGTTTCTCTGACCCCCTCGAACCTCAATAAACTTTACAGAAGTTCACGTGAAGTTCCAAATCGACAGACTGTAATCTGCCTAACTAGACCGGTCTAGGTGACCTTCGTCACTTAAATCAGCCCTTCAGAAACTGGATTCCTTGATTTTCCGCGGTTTTCATTTGCGCGGCCCCCATTTGTCCGATGTCTGACAACGGATTGGTCTGGTCCGCGCCCCCTATCGTTTAGGACACACCACCGAACCCGACGAAGGGAACCGCAATGGGCGATCTGGCGCGACTGCCGCTGCTTGAGAAGGCACCTACTACGCATGCACGCCTGCTGGCCTGGGTCGAAGAAGTAGCTGAACTGACTCAGCCGGACCGCATCCACTGGGTTGACGGTAGCGAAGCAGAAAACAAGAAGCTGACAGACGAGCTGGTTGAGGCCGGCACGCTGAAGCGGCTCAACCCGGAGACGTTCCCGAACTCCTTTGCAGCTTTTTCCGATCCCGCTGACGTTGCCCGTGTAGAGGAGCAGACCTTTATCTGCTCCGAGAACGAGCGCGACGCAGGCTTCACCAACAACTGGATGGCCCCGGCCGAGATGAAGCAGAAGCTGCGCGGACTTTTCGCCGGCTCCATGCGCGGCCGCACCATGTACGTCATTCCCTTCGTCATGGGCCACCTGGATGCTGAAGACCCCAAGTTCGGCGTTGAGATCACCGACTCCGCCTACGTGGTTGCTTCCATGCGCATCATGGCCCGCATCGGCACCGACGTTCTGGAACGCATCACCCGGACCGACGCGTTCTTCGTACCGGCGTTGCACTCCCTCGGCGCACCGCTGGAACCCGGCCAGGCCGACGTCGCATGGCCGTGCAACCCGGAAAAGTGGATCGTCCACTTCCCCGAAGAGCGCTCCATCTGGTCCTTCGGTTCCGGCTACGGCGGAAACGCCCTGCTGGGCAAGAAGTGCTACGCGCTGCGCATCGCGTCGGTCATGGCCCGCGACGAAGGCTGGCTGGCCGAGCACATGCTCATCCTCAAGCTGACCTCTCCCGAGCAGAAGACCTACTACGTCTCCGCGGCCTTCCCCTCCGCCTGCGGCAAGACCAACCTCGCCCTGCTGGACCCCACCATCAAGGGTTGGAAAGTTGAGACCCTGGGCGATGACATCACGTGGATGCGCTTCGGCAAGGAAGGCGAGCTCCGCGCGGTCAACCCGGAAGCCGGTCTTTTCGGCGTTGCGCCGGGCACCGGGTGGGGTACCAACCCCAACGCCATGCGTGCCATTGCCAAGGGCAACAGCATCTTCACCAACGTCGCACTGACCGACGACGGTGGAGTTTGGTGGGAAGGCATGACCGAGGAGACCCCGGCACACCTGACCGACTGGCAGGGCAACTCCTGGACTCCGGACTCGGAGGCCCCGGCCGCGCACCCGAACTCCCGCTTCTGCACCCCGATCGACCAGATCGACATGCTTGCCGAAGAGTACTTCAGCCCCGAGGGCGTGGAACTCTCCGCCATCCTGTTCGGTGGCCGCCGCAAGACCACCATCCCGTTGGTCACCGAGGCCCGCGACTGGTCAAACGGCATCTTCATGGGCGCCACCCTCTCGTCGGAGACCACCGCTGCAGCGGCCGGTGCCGTAGGCGTAGTCCGTCGCGATCCGATGGCGATGCTTCCGTTCATCGGCTACGACGCTGGCGATTACCTGAACCACTGGGTGAACCTGTCAGCGAAGGCCAATCCCGAGCGTTTGCCCAAGATCTTCCTGGTCAACTGGTTCCGCCGCACGGCTGAGGGCGGCTTCGCCTGGCCTGGCTTCGGGGACAATGCACGCGTGCTCAAGTGGGCCATCGAGCGGCTCGAAGGCAAAGCCGACGCCGTGGAGACCCCCATCGGCTTCGTGCCGACCGGTGAATCCATCGACCTCGAGGGCCTGGACATGACCCCGGCAGAGGTGGAGGCAGCCGTCCGTGTGGATGCCGACGAATGGACCACCGAGCTGGCCTCCATTGAAGAGTGGTTCGCCAACTTCGGCGAATCGCTCCCGGCGGCGCTGAAGTCCGAGCTGGACGGCCTGAAGAGCCGCCTGGCCTAGACCTCGGGAAGCAGGAACCTCCGGAGGTAGGAACCTCCGGAGGTGCAGAACCTCTTAGGGACAATGGCGTCCCTGAGTGAACGACGACGGCCTGTCACCTTTTGTACGAAAGGTGACAGGCCGCCGTCGTTCCTTGCCTTAGTTGGCGAGCCAGACGTCCGGACCGAAGACCTCGTAGTGGATCCGCGTTGCCGGGATGCCCGCTTCGATGGCCTCGTCGCGGATCTTCTTCATGAAGGGCAGCGGGCCGCACAGGTAGAGCGAGGCATCTGCCGGAAGATCGACTTCGCGAAGCGACATGAAACCTTCCTTGGCGCCGGCCTGCGGAGTCTCAAGCCACAGCTGCAGGTCGGCATCGATCCTGGCGGCGTCGGCGGTCATCTGGCCGCTGAGCGCCCAGCTGTCCATGGAACGTTCGGCGTGCAGCACCACTACATCGCGGTCAGTGCCGGTATCTGCCAGGGAGCGCAGGATGGAAGCGGTGGGCGTGCAGCCGATGCCGGCCGAAGCGAGAACCACCGGGCCTGCCTCGTCCTTGAGCGTGATTTCGCCATAGGGGTTGGAGATCTCCAGGATGTCCCCGGGCTCGACGGCGGTGTGCAGGGCGGTGGAGACCTCACCGCCGTCGTTGAGCTTGGTGGTGAAGATCCGGCTGGTGCCGGCGTCGCCGGACAGCGAGTACTGGCGCACCTGGCGGAGGCCGTCAGGAAGGGTGACCTTGACGCTGACGTACTGTCCTGGCTTGGCTTCCGTGATGGGGGTTTCATCCGCCGGTTCCAGCGTGAAGGTCATGGCATCCTTGCCTGCTGCTTCCTTGCTGACGACGCGCCACGGCATCCACATGCGGGTGTTGGCCTGCGCTGCGTAGAGGTCCTTCTCCAACTTGATCAGGGCGTCCGCCATGAGCCAGTACACCTCGGTCCATGCTTCTGCGATCTCCGGGGTGATGACATCGGCCAGGTCGGCGGCAATGGCTGCGAAGAGGTGCTCGTAAACCACGCCGTACTGCTCTTCGACGATGCCCAACGAAGCGTGCTTGTGCGCAATGCGGGAGAGGACCTTTTCCGGCAGCGTGCCGGGGTTGTTCACCAAGTGCGTGGCGAAAGCGGCAATGCTCCCGGCCAAAGCCTTCTGCTGCTCGCCGGAACGCTGGTTCGATCGGCTGAAAAGACCATCCAGGAGTTCGGGGTGTGCTGTGAACAAGCGGTTGTAGAAATCGGCGGTGATTTCGCCAATCCTCGATCCGACCAGCGGAAGGGTGGCTTCAATGACGGGGCGGGACTTTTCCGAGAGCATGGTTCTCCTGGGGTTGGGGTCCGTGCACCTGCGCCGGACCGGATCAATACATGTATTTCAAATACCTGTATTTAGATCAATTTCTACTCCCCGTAGAAAAGAAGTGCAAATCGAGGGGGTTCGTTACGCCGGAGGTCTCACGCCGTGGTGACGGCGGGCTGGGAAGCGGGTGACGGATCCGTGCCGAACTGGGGACGCAAGCCGATGGTAGCGAAGACCGGATTCATCTGGCGGGCGTGGGGCAGGGACGCGATCACCACGGTGTCGAGTTCCTTGTAGAAAGCTTCCCTGGCCCGCTTCATGGCATGGCGCAAACCGCACTCGGTCAGCAGCGGGCAGTCGCCGTTGGGGGATTGGCACTCCGCCGGGTCTTGCCTGCTGTCCAGGTGGCGGAGGAGCTGCCCCACGGTTGCTTTACGACCGGCAGCGTTGAGCCGGGAGCCGCCAAGCCTGCCACGTTCGACGTCGATCAGGCCGAGTTCGCGGAGCCGGACCATTGCTTTGCTCACGTGGTTGTACGGGGTGCCGACGGCATTCGCCACAGCCTGAGTGGTCAGCAAAGTCCCCTCGGGCGCAGCTGCCAACACCATGATGGCGCGGAGGCTTACATCTGCGAACGCGTTGATCTTCATCGCTTCACCTAAGGTAGTGCGGGTCTAGTCCACCCAGACTGACGGCTCGTGGGTGTCCGGCTCCATGGGCTCAAAGGTGAACCCATCGTCTGTTACATGATAGGGAACTATCGCGGCAAGTACGGTGCCGTCCCTGTGTTCGGCCGCGCCGGTGATTCCATCGCAACCATGTTCCGGCAGGCTGGCATCGTAGGCAACGGCTACCGCGCGGTAGTCGTTTCGCCCCTGCTTGAGGAGCTCCTGCACGTCGGCAAGCATCTGCTCAGCATCGAGGTGACCGTCTTCGTCCGGCTCATTCGGGGTTACCAGGACGATCCTGAGTTCACCGTCATCGGACAAGGTGATTCCGAAGGGGAGGAAGCCGCCGTTCTGCAGGAGGTGTTCCTGGGCCGTGCCAATGGCTGTGCCCAAGGTGTCCCTGAGTTCCTGCTCCGCCGCATTCCCCGCTGCTTGAGGTTCGTGGCTCATATGATGGCTCCCCTATGCCCTGACGATGGCCAGGACGCGGTCGCGGATTTTCTCCATGGTGGGCTGGTCCTTCGCTTCGGCGTTCAGACGAAGGAAGGGCTCGGTGTTGGACGGGCGCAGGTTGAACCACCAGCTGCCGTCCTTGGCGGTAAATGTGCTGCCGTCCATGTTGTCGATCTCGACGTCCTCGGACTCGAAATCGACCCGAACGCGCTCTACCGCTGCGGCTTTGTCCTCGATCTCGGAGTTGATTTCACCGGAAGAAACGTAGGGCTCGTACTGGCGGCCCAGCTCGGAGAGCGGACCGTCCTGCTCGCCCAACGCGGCAAGCACGTGCATGGCAGCCAGCATGCCGGTGTCCGCATTCCAGAAATCCCGGAAGTAGAAGTGGGCGGAGTGCTCCCCGCCGAACACGGCACTTTCCTGAGCCATCACGGCCTTGATGAAGGAATGGCCCACCCGGGTGCGGACAGCACGGCCGCCATCAAGAGCGACGAGCTCCGGCACGGCCTTGGACGTGAGCAAGTTGTGGATGATCACCGGAGTCTCTTCCCCGGCGGCCTTTGCCCGGGCGATTTCACGGCGGGCCACCATGCCGGTGATCGCCGAAGGAGACACCGGGTCACCCTTCTCGTCAACAACGAAGCACCGGTCAGCATCGCCGTCGAAAGCCAAACCGATGTCCGCACCGTGCTTGACCACGGCGGTCTGCAGATCACGCAGGTTCTCCGGCTCCAACGGGTTGGCCGGGTGGTTCGGGAACGATCCATCAAGCTCGAAGTACAGCGGAATAATCTCAAAAGGCAGGCCCGGGAGGATTTTGTCACCCAGGACCGCAGGGGTGGTCAACCCCGCCATGCCGTTGCCGGCGTCGACAACAACCTTCAACGGCCGGGAACCGGAAAGGTCCACGAGCTTGCGGAGGTACTCGGAGTAGTCCTTCAGGACATCCCGCACACCGATCTGGCCACGCGTGGCGGCGGCCGGGATGCTGCCCTGGTTCAGGTATTCCTCGGCCAGGGCCTGGATCTCCTTCAAACCGCTCTCCGAAGAGATGGGCTGGGCTCCGGCCTTGGACATCTTGATGCCGTTGTACTCGGCCGGGTTGTGGCTGGCAGTGAACGTCGCGCCGGCTGCATTAAGCGCGCCGCAGGCGTAGTACAGCTCGTCCGTGGAAATAAGGTCCAGCAACTGCACGTTGGCGCCGCGGGTGGCAGCGCCCTTGGCGAACGCCTGGCTGAACTCGGGCGAGGAAGGCCGCATGTCCCCGCCCACCAGAACGGTCTCACCCTCCAACCCAAGGACGTCGATAAATGCAGCACCCACGGCTTCTACGATCTCGGCCGTGATTGATTCCCCCACGATGCCCCGGACGTCATACGCCTTGAAAGAGGCCGAGAGGTCAAAGGTCTTAGTCTGCTCGCTAGTCACGCGCTCAATCCTACTGTGAGGGTGCAAATGGGCATGAACCGCCTCCCGGCTATGTGGAGAACGGTTGTCCACATAGCCCTTCCTGCCCGTTATCGCTGTCAGGCCCTGCTGCAATACTGGGGACATGGCCAACATCCCGCAAAATGTCGCTCTTCCTGTGCAGTCGCCTACACGCCAGCAGGCGCTTGAATGCCTCAGGGAGCTCGTCGGGAATCCCCAAGCCGAGTTCCATGACGGACAATTCGAGGCCATCGAAGCGCTGGTGGACGCTGGACGCAGGGCCCTGGTGGTGCAGCGTACCGGGTGGGGGAAGTCCGCCGTCTATTTCGTGTCGTCCCTGTTGCTGCGCAGGCGCGGGGCGGGGCCAACCTTGATTGTTTCCCCTTTGCTGGCGCTCATGCGGGACCAGGTGGCTGCTGCGGCCCGGGCAGGTGTACGGGCCGTAGCCATCAACTCGGCAAATGCATTGGAGTGGGATACGGTCCTGGCCCAGCTGGCGGCGGACGAGGTCGATGTCCTGCTGGTGTCCCCGGAACGCCTGACCAATCCCTCCTTCCGGGAGAACCAGCTTCCCGAGTTGATCCGGCGGACGGGTCTGCTGGTGGTTGATGAAGCGCACTGTATTTCGGACTGGGGCCACGATTTCCGGCCGGACTACCGCCGCATCGCGGACCTGATCACGCAATTGCCGGAAACCGTCCCCGTGCTGGCCACCACGGCCACGGCGAACTCGCGTGTTGTCCATGACATCGAGGAGCAGCTCGGGGAAGGGGTACTGACCATCCGCGGCCCCTTGGGCAGGGAATCCCTGCGGTTGGGAGTGCTTAACCTCCCTGACTCCCGGGACCGCCTTGGCTGGTTGCTCACGCATCTGAACGATCTGCCCGGCAGCGGGATTATCTACACCCTGACCGTTTCCGCCGCCGAGGACACCGCCCGCCTGCTTGCCGAGGCGGGGCACAACGTCCTGGCTTACACAGGACGCACCGATCCCGCGGACAGGGAGCGCGCGGAGCAATTATTGAAGGACAACCAGGTCAAAGCGCTGGTAGCGACGTCAGCCTTGGGCATGGGGTTCGACAAACCCGATCTCGGCTTCGTCATCCACTTGGGCGCGCCGTCGTCGCCTGTCGCGTACTACCAGCAGGTGGGCCGTGCCGGACGTGGCGCTGCGAATGCCGACGTCCTGCTGCTTCCCGGCTCCGAAGACCGCGAGATCTGGCAATACTTCGCCACCGCTTCGATGCCTTCGGCCGAGAAAGCGCAGGCCGTCCTGAACGTCCTGGATGAAGCTGGTTCCGCCCTTTCCACGGTGGCCTTGGAAGCGAGGGTGGACCTGCGCCGGACGCCCCTGGAGCTGCTGCTCAAGGTGCTCGCCGTGGATGGAGCGGTGGAACGGGTTGGAGATGGCTGGAAGGCAACCGGGCAACCCTGGGCCTACGATGCTGAACGCTACTCCCGCATTGCCGAGGCACGCGTGGACGAGCAGGAATCGATGATCGTCTACGAGGACACCTCGGGGTGCCGCATGGAGTACATCACCTCAGTCCTTGACGATGAAACCGCGGCACCTTGCGGCCGTTGTGACAACTGTGCCGGGCAGTGGTTCCCGAAGGACATTGCCGAGGCAGCCGCTGACGCTGCGGGGCAAACGCTTCGCCGGGCGGGAATTGTGGTGGAGCCGAGGCTGCAGTGGCCGTCCGGAATGGACCGGCTGGGTGTGGCGGTGAAGGGCAAGATCAAGCCGGACCAGTCCGTGGCGGAAGGGCGTGTCCTGGCCCGCCTGACCGACCTGGGCTGGGGCGGAGCGCTGCGTGAACTCTTTGCCGCCGGCGCTCCGGACCGCCAAGTGGACCCTGCCATGCTCCAAGCCTGCGTTCAGGTGCTGCGGGAGTGGTCCGGTGCCGAGGGCGGGACGGCGTGGAGTGGAGCGGGCCGTCCGGTGGCCGTTGTGAGTGTTCCTTCCAGGAGCAAACCACAGCTGGTGGACTCGCTGGCCCGGGGAATCGCCGGCATAGGCCGCATGCCGTACTTGGGTGCCCTGCAACCTCACCATGGCGGACCCGTTGGAGCCCGGGGTGGCAACAGCGCTTACCGCCTTGCGGGAGTATGGGAACGGTTTGCGGTGGGTGAAGAACTTGGCCAGGCGTTGGTGGGCGCGCAAGGACAGCCTGTACTCCTGGTGGACGATCTCATCGACAGTCGGTGGACCATGACGGTGGCCGGCCGGTGCCTCCGGGAAGCAGGTGCGGGGGCGGTCCTTCCCCTGGCGTTGGCCCAGGCTGGATAGCGGCCGCCGCCCCTTGCTGCGGACAGGACCGCTGCAGGACCCGTGTCATGCCCGGCCAGGTTGTGTCATGTTGTGATCGCTCCCACATCCCGTCTATAGGATCGATGAAACACACCCGCTTCCCAGCGCGGGATACCGTTTGATCCGGACCGGAGCCATGAGCACAGAATCGAACCGCACCGACGTCGCAGCCCCAAGTGAGAGCACGTGGCAGCCAAAGCTCGCGTTGCTGGTGGCGGCCACCTTCTTCATGGAGTTCCTGGACGGAACCGTCCTGACCACCGCGATCCCGAGCATCGCCTCCGATTTCCGCGTGCCCGCAGCAGATGTCAACATCACCATGACCGCCTACCTGGTGACTGTGGCCATGGGGATACCGTTGAGCAGCTGGCTGGCGGAACGAATGGGCGCCCGGAGGGTGTTTTGCTTCGCCATTGCAGTATTCACGATCGCGTCCCTGCTGTGCGCGGTGAGCCAGGACCTGACGATGCTCACGCTCAGCAGGGTGGCCCAAGGTGCGGGCGGGGCCATGATGGTTCCGGTCGGGACGCTGGTGGTCCTCCGGGGAACGCCGAAGTCCGAGCTTCTCCGTGCCACCGCTTACCTCGTGTGGCCGGGCCTTCTTGCACCGGTGTTGGCCCCGATGGTCGGCGGAGCGCTGACGACGTTCCTCTCCTGGCACTGGATCTTCCTCATCAACCTCCCGTTGGGCCTGGCCGCATTCATCGCCGCGCTGCGCTTGGTTCCCCGGACCGCCGTCGGGGATAAACGCAGGCTTGACTGGCTGGGACTGTTGCTGACGACGCTTGGCGTGGGTGCCCTGGTGGTAGGCCTTGAAACATTGGGCGGCCACACACCGGGGCTGGTGGCTGCGGTAGTGGTTGGAGGCGGCGTCCTTTCCTTGGCCGGAGCGGTCTGGTGGATGACCAGGGCAAAAGTCCCGCTGTTCAACCTTGGGGTCTTCGGAACGAGGACTTTCCGTGCCACGTCCACGGGCGGCTTCATCTACCGGCTCACCATCAGCTCGGTTCCCTTCCTGCTGCCGTTGATGTTCCAGGATGGATTCGGTTGGGATCCCCTGAAGGCCGGTGTCATGGTGGCGGCGGTCTTTGTGGGCAACATCGGCATCAAACCGGCTACCACCCCCATCATCCGGCGGTTCGGGTTCAAGCCCGTACTGGTCTTTGCCTCTTTCGCCTCGGCGGTGACGTTTGTTCTGTGCGCCTTCCTGTCGGCCGAGACTCCCGAGCCGGTAATTTTCGGCCTGCTGCTGCTCAGCGGCGCTTTCCGGTCCATCGGCTTCTCCGCGTACGCCTCGGTGCAGTACGCGGATATCGTCCCTGAGCAACTGCCGTCGGCCAATGCCATCTCTGCCACGCTGGTGCAGCTGGCGGCCGGTGCCGGAATTGCCGTGGGAGCACTGTTCCTCCGGTTGTTCGAAACCGCCGGGTTCCTGGGTGGGGAGAACACCGCTTACAAAGGGGCCTTCCTGGCCATGGCAGTACTGATGCTCGTGAGTACCGTGGACAGCCTGATGCTTCACCGGGATGCCGGCGCGGAGGTCAGTGCAGGCGGTCGTGGCCGCCAACCCCGCTAACGCCGCTAACCCTCGAAGGGGGTCCTGCAACCCCGGGTTAAACGCAAAAGGTCCCGGTTCGAAGACCGGGACCACTTCGCGGAGACGGGGGGATTTGAACCCCCGGTCGAGTTTAACCCCGACCCTTCATTAGCAGTGAAGTCCATTCGGCCGCTCTGGCACGTCTCCAATTGCTATTGCTAGCCCACCAAGGATACGCAGAACGTGCGGCACAGTGCAAAACAGCCGTCAACCAAGCCTGGGCCTTACTCGCCCCCGGCCAACGCCCGCCAGAGGAAGTGGTTGCTCCTGGCCTGCAGCGCGGCGGCTTGCCTGTTGTCCGAAGCTCCGGCGTGCCCGCCCTCCAAGGCTTCGTGGAACCAGACGTTGGGGATGCCCATGGCCTGCATCCGGGCGGCCATCTTCCGGGCCTGGACGGGACCCACGCGGTCGTCCGAGGTCGCAGTCCAGATGAACGTTTCCGGGTATTCCACTCCGTCACGGAGCAAGTGGTACGGGGAGAACGTGCGGATGAATTCCCACTGCCCGGGCACATCGGGATCTCCGTATTCGGCAATCCAGGAGTATCCGGCGGACAGCTTCGTGTATCGGCGCATGTCCAGCAGCGGCACCCCGCAGGAGATCGCCCCGAACAGTTCGGGGTACTGCGTGAGCATGTTGCCCACCAGCAGCCCGCCGTTGGAGCCGCCCACGCACCCCAGGCGTTTCCGGCTGGTGACTCCCCGCGAGATGAGGTCCTGCGCAACCGCTGCGAAGTCCTCGTAAGCGCGGTGCCTGTTTTCCCGGAGGGCTGCGTGGTGCCAGGACGGTCCGTATTCGCCTCCGCCGCGGATGTTGGCCACCACGTAGACCCCGCCGCGGACGTGGGCGTCCTCCCCGGTGGTGCGGCGTTCAAGCCATGCCCGGCCGATCGTTCCGCTGTAGGCAGGGGTGCGGGAGACCTCGAACCCGCCGTAGCCGGAGAGCTGCGTGGGGTTCTGACCGTCCAGGACCAGGTCTTTGGAAGCGACCTGGAAGTAAGGGATGCGGGTGCCGTCGGCCGAAACAGCGAAGTGCTGTTGGACCTCGTACCCGGCTTCGTTGAAGAACGACGGCGAGCGCTTCACCTCTTCGTGGTGGCTCCCGGCAGGTCCGAGTGAGCCGCGCGTGAGGGTCGTGGGAGTAGTGAAACCTGTGGCCACCAACCAGTAGTCGTTTCCGGCGCCGGATTCGTCCTCGTCGTCCACTGCATAGGCGTTGACGTCATGGAGCGGGGGACAGGCGTCCAGGGTGCTCCAGGCCCAGGAACCGGAGTCGTCCGGCTTTGAGGGGTCCAGCACCCGGATCTCGGAGGAGACGTCCCGCAGCAGGTTCAGCAGCAGGTAGTCCCTGGTCCAGCTCCAGGACTGCAGGGACGTGTGGTCGTCGGGCGTGAACAGCACCACCACGTCGCGTGTGCCGGCCAGCCACTCTTCAAGGCCTGCCGCGAGGAGGGAGCCGGCAGGGTATTGGACGCCGGCAACGGACCAGTCGTGCCGTGGACGGAACATCAGCCATTCGCGGTGCGCGCTGATGTTGACGTCCGTCGGGACGTCGATGTCCATCCAGGCGCCGTCATGGAGCAGCGACGTCCGCTGGTTGTAGAAGTCGATGTAGTCCACGGCGAAAGTGCGCTCAAAGCCTGGCGTGGAGTCGTGGGCGACCATGGCCAGCATGTGGTCTTCGGGGATCTCGAAGATCTGTTCCGCTGATGCCAGGGATTCGCCGCGGCGCAGCTTCACCGCGGTTCGGGCGTAGGAGGAGGAAGTTGCGGGTAGTCCGTCGGCGGTGCTGGAGACCAGGAGAGTGTCTGCATCGAGCCAGCTGACATGGCCCTTCGCGGTGGGTAGGTCAAAGCCACCATCGGCCGGGTCCACGAACGTCCTGGTGGCGAGGTCGAATTCGCGGTACCGGTTGGCGTCGCCGCCGTCGGGGGAGAGGGAAACCATGGCGAGCCGGTAGTCGGAACCGTCGGACGGGCGAAGGAAGCCGGCCCCGTGGAACACCCACTCGATACCTTCGGAGGCTGCCAAGGCGTCCACATCCAGCAGCTCGTCCCAGTCCGGTGCGTCGGAGAGGTAGCTCTCCCACGTGGTGCGGCGCCAGAGGCCCTTGGGGTGTTCCCGGTCCTTCCAGAAGTTGTAGTAGAAGTCCCCCCGCTTGTTCACCATGGCGATGCGGTCGGTGGAGTCCAGGACCTCCAGGATGCCCGCTTCCACCGCCGCGTATCCGGCGTCTTCCAGGAGTTCTTCGGTTCGGGCGTTTTGTTCACGGACCCATGCCAGCTGTTCTTCGCCGTGGATGTCCTCCAACCAGACAAACTCATCCGTTGGCTCGGGTGCGACGTCGGCGTGGCGGGGCCCTGGCTGCTCGCGTTCTTCGGGCAAGGGCGATTGATCAGCTGCTGTGGTGGTCATCGCCCCATCCAAGCAACACAGGTAAAAGGGAAGCAAGTCATGCAGAAGTTAAGCTTGAGCGTGGCTACTTCCCAAACCAACCGTGTTGCCCTTGTCGGGGCTGGTCCCAGGGGTACCAGCGTCCTTGAGCGGTTGCTCGCGAACCGGGCGGCGGCAGGGAACGGCGGAAGCACGCTCCACATCCACGTCATTGACCCCTATCCGGCCGGTTCGGGGCACGTTTGGCAGCCCGGGCAGTCCCGGCTGTACCTGATGAACACGCAGTCGTTCTATCCCACCCTGATTCCCCAGGAACCGGAGCTTGCCCCGCCTCTGGCGGGCGGTTCGTTCGACGAATGGCGCGTGACCCGGCGTCGTGACGGCCAGGGACTCAGCGACGCCGAGAAGGCCGAGTTGTCCGCGCTGGCGTCCGACAACTTCCCGAGCCGCGCCCTGTACGGGCGTTACCTGCAGCAGACGCTGGCTGAGCTGCTCCAGCGGGTGCCCGACGGCGTGGACGTCACCTTCCATGAAACGTCGGCGGTGGCGGCCCGCCCGGCGGGTAAGGCGTTCGACGTCGAACTGGCCGACGGCGGTACCCTCACCGTCGATTCGGTGGTGCTCGCCCTTGGCCACATTGAAGCCCGCCTGAACCCCGAGCAACGCTCCTTCCAGGTGGCCGCCGAAGAACACGGACTGCTGTACTTCCCTCCGGCGCCTCCGGCCGACGTGGACTGGTCCATAGTGCCGGACAACGAACCCGTGCTGGTCCGGGGAATGGGCCTGAACTTCTTCGACGTCATGGGGCAGCTGACCGAGGGCCGCGGCGGCAAATTCGTGGACGCCGTCGCCCCGGGTACCGGCGCCCTGGAGTACCGTGCTTCCGGGCGCGAACCGAAAATCATCGCAGCGTCCAGGCGAGGCACCCCGTACCGGGCCAAAGCCGGGCTGTCCGGCTACTACGCCACGAGCATCACCCTCCGCTACCTGACGGAAGCCGCCGTCGACCGCTTCCGGGCTGCGGGGATCCAGCCCGGCTTCGACCATGATCTGTGGCCGCTCCTGCACCGGGACGCGTTGTGGGCGTACTACGCAACGTTGGCACGGTCCCAACCGGCCGCGATCCGGGACTCGGCCCAATTCCTGGCCGACCTGGAGGACGCGCTGCAGCCGCATGCGCACGCAACGGGCAACTGGGAAACCGAAGTGGGGGCGCTGGTCGAAAAACACGTGGTGGCTTCGCGCCGGCTGAACCTTCGGGCGCTCGCCGCCCCGTTGGCGGGCCGGACCTTCGCCTCCCGCCGCGAGTTGGACAAGGCCATCACCGATTACCTGGATGATGATGCCCTGCGTTCGGAGCTCGGCGAAGCCGATCCTGTGAAGATGGCGATCGGCGCACTCCATACGGGCCGCGCGATCCTTAAGACCGTGGTGGCGGACGGTGGAATCACGGATGAGTCGTGGGTGGCGGAGCTGCGCGGCTGGTTCGAATCCTTCGTCGAGGGACTGGCCAGCGGGCCTCCCGCACTTCGTTCGGAGCAGCTGGCCGCCTTGGCGCGTGCCGGCGTCGTGAGTTTCGTGGGGCCGGACCCGAAATTCAGCGTGGACCGAAACGCCAAGGTCTTCCGCGCCTTTTCGCCCTGGGTGCGGGATGCGCCCGTGCAGGCGAGGACCCTGATTGAAGCGATGTCGCCCGCCAACCGGGTGGGTATCAACGTCTCCCCGTTGCTGGAACAGCTCATGGAGGACGGCCTGGTGCGAACCAAGATCATGATGAGCGTCGAGGGGACGCCGGTGCAGACCACCGGCCTGGATGTGGAACCACATCCTTACCGGCCCGTGGCCGCGAACGGCTCGGTAACCGAGGGTTTGTACGTGCTGGGCCTTCAGCTGTCGGCAACCCAGTGGGGGACCGCCATCGCTGCCGAGGCGAAACCGGCAACGGGCCAGGCCTACACCAGCGGACAGCGGACGCTGCGCGACGCCGACGAGATCGCGCGGAGCATCCTGGGGCTTTAACCCCTTTTATGACGACCGTGGATGCCGGGCGTTTGCAGCGGGTGCCCGCCCTTCGCTAGTGTGTGATCTGCGTCACCGGCTGGTGATGCGCGCTAGTGATCCGCGGCGGGAGAGTCCTGCCGGTACATCCCGTCAGGCGCCGTAGGAGCAAACCCTCCCCAGGAATCTCTCAGGCACCCTGTACCGCCGCGGCGAGGCAACTCTGGAAAGAAGCACGGTTCCCACCGGGCTCACCGAAGGTGCAAGCGTTCCTGCCTGCAGGCACGCGGAAACTCTCAGGTCAATGACAGAGCGGGGAGGAACCCGAATCATCGTGGCATTCCGGTGCCGCCTGAACAATGGAGTTCCTCATGACGATTCAGCGCCCGCCAACAGACAACAACCATGAGCCCCACCTCGAACGGCAACTCAGCAACCGCCACATCCAACTGATCGCCATTGGCGGTGCCATCGGAACCGGCCTGTTCATGGGCTCCGGGAAAACCATCTCCGCCGCCGGGCCCTCCGTCATTTTCGTCTACATGATCATCGGCTTCATGCTGTTCTTCGTCATGCGGGCCATGGGCGAGTTGCTGTTGAGCAACCTGAACTACAAGTCCTTCAGCGACTTCGCCGCAGACCTTCTGGGTCCGTGGGCGGGATTCTTCACTGGATGGACGTATTGGTTCTGCTGGGTTATCACGGGCATCGCGGACGTCATTGCGATAGCCGGCTACTCGGAAGAGCTGTGGCCGGGCTTGCCCCTCTGGATTCCCGGACTCATCACGATCGGCATCCTCCTGCTCTTGAACCTGGCAACCGTGAAGGCCTTCGGCGAGACGGAATTCTGGTTCGCCCTCATCAAGATCGTGGCCATTGCGGCGCTCATCATCGTGGGCCTGTTCATGATCTTCAGTGGCTTCCAGTCCGATGCCGGCCCTGCCAGCTTCACCAACCTCTGGTCCCATGGAGGCTTCTTCCCCAACGAATTCATGGGGTTCGTGGCCGGTTTCCAGATCGCAGTCTTCGCGTTCGTGGGTATTGAACTGGTGGGAACCACCGCTGCCGAAGCGAAGGATCCGGAGAAAAACCTTCCCAAGGCCATCAACTCCATTCCCATCCGTGTGCTGCTCTTCTACGTAGGCGCCCTCATCATCCTGATGTCCGTTACTCCGTGGACGCAGTTCGCGGCCGGCCACAGCCCTTTCATCGCCATGTTCTCGCTTGCCGGGCTTGGGGCCGCAGCCACGATCGTCAACCTCGTGGTGTTGAGCTCGGCGATGTCCTCCGCGAACTCCGGGATCTACTCCACGTCCCGCATGGTTTACGGCTTGGCGCAGGAAGGCGACGCGCCCGCAGTCTTCAGTGCGCTCTCCGGACGCAAAGTACCCCGCAACGCGCTGTTCCTTTCCTGCGTGCTGCTGCTCTCCGGCGTCGTCCTCATGTACGCCGGCCAGGACGTTGGCAAGGCCTTCGACATGGTCACCACGGTGTCGGCCGTGTGCTTCGTGTTCGTCTGGTCGATCATCCTGGCGAGCTACCTCGCCTTCCGGAAGCGTCGTCCGCAACTGCACGATGGCTCCGCGTTCAAGATGCCCGGCGGTGTTGTGATGGTTTGGGTGGTCTTCGCGTTCTTCGGGTTCATCATGTGGGCATTGACCACGCAGCCGGACACCCTCATGGCGCTGCTTGTCACGCCGGTGTGGTTCGTGGCGTTGGGCATCGCGTGGGCCATCCTGCGCCGCCGGCCGGCCCACGTGGCCCGGTTTGAAGCTTTCCGCGCGAGCCTGCAAGAGGACGCTGAACGGCTTCCCGAGCCTGAACCCGCACGCAAGTAGGACACAAAAAGCCAGGCCCCGCGACCACACGGACGCGGGGCCTGGCCCCTTCACTGCCAACCGGGGTTTGTCAGCCCCTCAGGCACCTCTGATATTCCAACCAGGCGATGGCGTAGCGGAGCCAGCCCGCAATGTCGTACCACTTGGATGGTTTGGCCGGTGCCGTGCATTGCGGCGGATTCGGGACGCTCTCCGCCACCGTGACCAGGACCTTGACCGTGGTGCCGGTTTCGACGGCGGTGAGCACCAGCGTCGCGGTACCGGCTGCTGCTGTGGCGGGAACCGTGACGTTGACGTTCGCGGCACCGGAGGTCACCGGAACATCGCCCAACTCCACGGTGGTGCCTGCGGCGTCGACGAACGAGGCCTTGAGGGTCTTGTTCGCCGGGCTGCCGATGGACGTCAGGTCCAGCTTGGAAACGGCCAGGCTCAGGGCATCTCCGGCCGTGACGTCGCTGGCTGTTGTGTTGGCAACAGCTACGGAACGGCGCGCGAAGTCGGGCGATACCGGGTTGTGCGCCTGGAGGTACTTGATCCACGCATCCCGGTCCACCAGCCCGGTGTCCTTGGTGTTGCTGCCTTCCTGGAAGACGCGGAAGTTGTCACCGCCGGTGGCTAGGAAGCTGAAGGTACCGATCCTGTACTGCTTGGCCGGATCGATCGGCGTACCGTCCACCCAGATCCCGGTGACGCGCTCACCTGTCGGGCGGGCGGCGTCGTAGGTGTAGTTGACGTTCTTGGACAAGCCCAACTGCTGGTACGGGCGGCTCGGTACCGTTCCGTCGGGGTTGGTCTGCCACTGCTGTTCCAGGAGCGTCTTGAACTGCGCGCCAGTAAGGGACGTCGTCCAGAGATTGTTGACGAACGGCAGCACCGCGTTCGCCTCGGCATAGGTGATGGTTCCGTCCGGGGCGTAGTACAGCTCGTTGCGGAGCCCGCCGGGATTAACGACGCCGATCTCCGCTGCACCCAGTTCCGGCGCCTTGAGCGTGTCCACCAGTGAGTCCGCCACGAGGTTGCCCAACGTGGACTCGCTCGCGCGGTCGTCCCGCTTGGGGGCGCCGCCTTCGGGGTCCGGCGTGAACGCCGTGGTGATATCAGCGGTCACTACCCCTACCGGCTGGTTGCCGATCTCTTTGGCGTCAGCCAAGGCCTTGTCCACGATCGTTTTCACGGCTGCCACCCGGGGGTAGGCGGCAACGAGGCTTTCGGGAGTGTCGGTGGTGCGCTCCACGATCGATGCTTCGTAGGCGGTGACCGTCTTGGAAGCCACGTCCACGGTCAAGGTCACGGTTCCCACGTTCTCCCCGTAGTTGCCGGTCTGGATGATCGGCCGGGTCTTTCCGGTGGCTTGCCCGTCGGCGTCCCGCACCGGGGCGTCCCAGGCATATTCCTTGTGGGTGTGGCCGGTGAAGATTGCCGCGACGTCGGGCGTGGTTTGGTTCACGAGTTTCGCGAACGGTCCTCCGGCGGCAACTTCCTCCTCCAACGTGGCGCCGTCGGGCGTTCCGGACGCTGCGCCGTCGTGGTTTTCGACGATGATCAGGTCAGCGGCGCCCTCAGCCTTGATCTTCGCCGCAACCCGGTTGATGGCATCCACCGGATCACCGAACTCCAGGTCGGCGATGCCCGCCGGAGTCACCAGGGAAGGAACCTCCGGGGTGACGGTGCCGATCACTGCCACGCGCAGGCCGTTGAGTTCCAGCACCTTGTACTCGGGCAGGACGGGAGTGGTGGTGCCCTTTTGGTAGACGTTCGCGCCAAGGTAGGCGAACTTAGCGTTGGTGCCACCTGCGGCGACGCGGTCGCGCAGGTCCTCCCAGCCGCCGTCGAACTCATGGTTGCCAACCGCGGAGGCTTGCAGCTCGAGGGCGTTCAGGACGTCGATGGTGGGCTGGTCTTTCGCCACGGAGGAGGCAAAGAGTGATGCTCCGATGTTGTCCCCGGCCGAGATGAACGCCGTGGCGCCCGGTGCCGCGGCAGCACGCAACTTCTCCACCGTTCCGGCGAACAGTACGGTGTTGGAATCGATCCTGCCGTGGAAGTCGTTGATCCCCAGGAACTGAAGGCCTACGGTCTGCGGCGCACTTGGTGCCAGGTCAAGGCCGACCACCACGGGATCGTGGTCGCTGGCCCGGAACTCGTCCGACGCATAGTAGTTGGTCACATTGTTGTTATACCGGCTGTATTCCAGTGCCACGGACTCCACGGAGTTGATGTTCCAAATGTCGCTTCCCGTGACTGTCGGGAGGGCGGCGGGAGAAGCCAGAACGTGGTCCAGCGAGCCGACCATTCCGCCATACAAGTAGGAATGCTTGCCCGTCCCTGCTTCCAGGTTGGTGTAGCCCGCGCCGGTGAGCACGTTGAGGGGGTCCTCCTTGGCGTAGGCATTGAAATCGCCCATCAGGAACACCTTGTCCGTGCCCATGGAAACCTGCTGGTCCTTGGCGAAAGCGAGCAGTGACTCGGCCTGGCGTGTCCGGGCAAGGTTCGATGCACCCTGGCCTTTGTCCGTGTCCTCCGGCGTAGCGGCGGATCCCTTGGACTTGAAGTGGTTGACGATTGCGATGAACTTGGTGTCATCTGCTGCGCCCGCGGGCTTGAAGGCCTGGGCCAAAGGCTTGCGGGCACTGGCAAAGGCATCGGTGTCGTTGTGGATCACTGAGCCACCCACCGGTTCGGCCGTGGCTTTCTTGTAAATGAAGGCCGTCCGGATCATGTCCTCATCGCTCAGCGGAGGAGCATTCGCCGGCGTGCGGACGTAGTCCCACACCCCGGGGGTCTTCGCGTTCAGGGCGTCCACCAGTGTTGCCAAAGCGGCATCGCGGTCCTTGCCGAACTGGGCCGAATTCTCGATCTCTTCCAGGGAGACAACGTCGGCCCCGGACTTGGTGATGGCGGCGACGATCTTGGCCTGCTGGCGTTGGAAGTTCTCCGCGTTGGCGGCGCCGCGGGCGTTGCAACCTTCCTTGACGGTGATGGGGTTGCCATCACGGTCGGTGTAGTACACGCAGCCGCTGAGTTGATCGCCCGTGGTGGGGAAGTAGTTCAGGACGTTGAAGGAGGCCAGCTTGAGGTTGCCGCCCACGTCGGCAGGGCCTTCAGGGCGTGCAACAGCGAAGGACGCGGGCTGCACCCGGTCCGCAGTGGCCGCAGTCAGGGGCGCGAGGGGCTGGAACTTCCAGGAGTTGTTTCCGTAGCCCAGGATCACGTCGGTCGTGAACGTGGCAGGCGAACCCACCCGTACGGGGTTTTCCGGAGTGAGGTAGGGCAGCTGTTGGGCTTTGGTGGCGGCGTCCTTAAGGAAGTTGGTGGACGCGCCGTCGTCGAGCTTGATGCCGCGCGCCGCGTTGTCAGCCACAACCGCCGAATACTCTGCCGAACCGTACGGGGCTACCGCCGTCGGCTGCACCAGGGGTGATGTGCCGGCCGCGAGGCCGATTTCGCCGTACTGGTTCAGAGCGTAGTTGTCCGTCACCACAAAGTCGCCTTGGGGTGCGATCAGCATGCCTTCGAGGCGCTCGCGTGCGGCGTCGTTGGCCGGGAGGGAAAGCGGTGTGGCCTTCACTTCCGGGGCGGGATCGGTCAGTTTCGTGACACCCGCCGCTTGAACCGTGATCTGCGTCTGGTTCGCGAATTCGCTCACGACGCCGGTCAGTTCCAGGTAGTCGCCCGGCTGAACGGAACCCGCCGTCGTGGGGGAGTAGACGAATAAAGCGTCCGACGCCGTCCTGGCCGCCCCGCTGCTGTCGCCTCCCGTCCCCGGGCTTTGGACGTAGTAGCCGTTCAGGCCGCCGGTGGCGTAGGCCGCGGTCACCTTGCCGCGGGTGGTCACGGTGCTGCCGACGAGTGGGCTGGCGGGGCCGGTGCCTTGGATCTCGGCGATGGTCTTGGTGCCGGACTCCGGCTGCAGCAAATACGCCTCCTTGACGACTACCGGCGAACCAGGAGCCGCGGGGTCATCTGCTGCGAGGGCCGGCACAGCCGTCAGTGGGGCCGCTGCCAACCCCGCTGACAGGACAGTGCCCGCCAGGAATTTCCAGTGCTTACGTCGCATCCGCTCTTACTTTCGTGAGGGAGCCCAGCCGGGCTCGCTGAGGGCGTCCACGTTCCATGGCGCGGACGATGAACCGGAAGTTGCTCCGGGTAAAGCTGCCTCGGGTCTAGCTCAGCGCGAACGGATGAATGGGGCATTGCCTGCCGGTAAGCGGAAGGTTGCCCGATAGAACACTATGTGCGGCCCCTGACACTTTCAATGGCTATCCGGGGGCAGGTTCTCAGATAATCGGACGGCAGCGGCGGCGACGAGGGCTGGAAAGCAGAAAGTGCCCCGGGTTCTGGAACCCGGGGCACTTGTTACGCGGAAGGTAAGGGATTTGAACCCTTGGTACGGGGTTACCGCACACTGGTTTTCAAGACCAGCTCCTTAGGCCGCTCGGACAACCTTCCCTGCCTAGTAGTGTTTCATAGGGAGTTGGCTGTACCAAAACATCACGTACTTTCAGGCCCCGGAGCCGGTTAGTGCAGCAAGAAAACGGGAGTTCGTCATGAAAGCCGTCTTTATTTCCGAACCAGGCGGACCCGAAGTCCTCGAAGTAAGGGAAGTACCGGCACCGGTGCCCGGCGAGGGCGAGGTGCTGATCGACGTCGTAGCCGCAGGCCTCAACCGCGCCGACGTCCAACAGCGCCGGGGCTTTTACCCGCCGCCACCGGGGGCCTCGGAGATTCCCGGCCTTGAAGTGTCGGGCCGTATCGCGGGGTTCGGGCCTGGTGTCACCAAGGCCTTTACTTTGGGGGACAAGGTAGTCGCGCTGCTCTCCGGCGGCGGCTACGCCCAGCAGGTGGCGGTACCGGCCGAACAAGTGCTGCGTCTACCCGAGGGCGTGGACCTGGTGACGGCGGCGGGTCTTCCGGAAGTGGCGGCCACTGTTTACTCGAACCTCGTCATGACGGCACAGCTCCAGCAAGGCGAGACGGTCCTCATCCACGGCGCGACGGGCGGCATCGGCACCATGGCCATCCAACTGGCCAAAGCCTACGGCGCCAAGGTGGCCACCACTGCCGGCACTGATGAGAAAGTGGGCACCGCCAAAGCGTTCCTGGGTGCCGACATCGCCATCAACTACGCCGAAGAGGACTTCGTCGAAAGCCTCAAGGCACAAAACGGCGGCAAAGGCGCCGACGTGATCCTCGACGTCGTGGGCGCCAAGTACCTCCAGCAGAACATCGATGCACTGGCCGATTACGGCCGGCTGGTGATCATCGGGCTCCAGGGCGGCACCAAGGCCGAGATCAACCTGGGACAGCTCCTGAGCAAGAGGGCTGCCGTCATCGCTACGGCGCTGCGCCCCCGGCCGGTGGCGGAGAAGGGCATCATCATGTCCGCCGTTCGGGAGGTGGTGTGGCCCATGCTCGCCGACGGGCGAATCAAACCACTCGTGGCCAAGTCGTTCCCGCTGGAACAGGTGGGGGAGGCGCACAAGTACTTCGACTCCGGCGACCACGTAGGAAAAGTCCTGCTGCTGCTCTGACCCGACCACTACAGCGAGGAGCCCCATGTCCATCCGGCACAGCCTCCTGGCCTTGCTCCAGGGCCAGCCCAGGTACGGCTACGAGCTGCGCTCGGAATTCGAAGAACGCACCGGCGCCGCGTGGCCGTTGAACATCGGGCAGGTGTACACAACCCTGGACCGCCTTGAGCGGGACGGGCTGGTCAGCAAAGACGGCGACGACGGCGGGGGACACGTCGTCTACAGCATCACTGACGCCGGGGTAGCCGAGGTGGATGCCTGGTTTGAGGATGCGGTTGAGCGCGGCAACCCGCCCCGCAACGAGATCGCCATCAAGCTGGCGCTCGCCGTCACCCTTCCCGACGTCGATCCTTCCGCGGTGATCCAATCCCAGCGCGAGGTTTCGCTGCGCGCCCTGCAGGACTACACCCAGGCCAGGAAGGCGGCCTCGGCGGGTCAGCGCCCGGCGGATACGGCCTGGCTCCTGGTCCTGGATTCCCTGATCTTCCAAGCGGAAGCCGAGGTCCGCTGGCTGGACCTGTGCGAAGCCCGGATGGTGCAGGCTCAAGGCCGCAACCACTCCAACTAACCGCCGTTCATCGCAGCATCACTACCGTTCACCGCACCCGGACGGGCCTGGGCGGTGGGTCGCCCTTCCCCGGGGAACCTCCTTGCTAGCGTGCGCTTGCCGTGTGTCCGCGCGCGGCATCATGACGCCAACGCAGGCAGCACAGCGCCGCGGCAGGTCTCAAGGAGGAGAAAATGGGCAAGTTACCTGAGCAAACCGGACTCGTGGAGGGATTGGACCCCACGCTGCCCGCGCCGGCAGTGGACGATTCAGTCCGCGAAGCCGAGGAACGGAAATGGACTCCCGCCAAGATCGGTCTCTGGGTAGCCATTGCGCTGCTGGGCGGCGTCGCCTGGGTGATGCTGGCCCTGGTCCGCGGCGAGACTGTCAACGCCATCTGGTTCGTTTTCGCAGCGGTTTGTACCTACCTGATCGGCTACAGGTTCTACTCCAAGGTCATTGAACGGTACCTGACCAAGCCGGATGACCGTCGTGCCACCCCGGCCGAATACAAAGCCGACGGCAAGGACTACGTCCGCACGGACCGGAACGTCCTGTTCGGGCACCACTTTGCCGCGATCGCCGGTGCCGGGCCGCTGGTGGGACCTGTCATCGCAGCCCAGATGGGGTACCTCCCCGGCACTATCTGGATCATCATCGGCGTCGTACTGGCCGGTGCCGTGCAGGACTATCTGGTGCTGTTCTTCTCCATGCGCCGCGGCGGCCGGTCCCTGGGCCAAATGGCGCGCGAGGAACTTGGCGTCATCGGCGGAACCGCCGCCCTGGTGGCCACCCTGCTGATCATGATCATCATCGTCGCCATCCTGGCGCTGGTTGTGGTCAACGCTTTGGGTGAGAGCCCGTGGGGTGTCTTCTCGGTGGGCATGACCATCCCGATCGCGCTCTTCATGGGCGTCTACCTTCGCTTCATCCGTCCCGGAAGGGTGATGGAGGTGTCCATCATCGGCTTCGTACTGCTCATGGCAGCCATCATCGGCGGCGGCGCCGTGGCCGGAACGGAATGGGGCGCAGCCTTCTTCCACCTGGACAAGGTGACCATCGCCTGGGGCATCATCATCTACGGCTTCATCGCCGCCATCCTGCCGGTGTGGCTGTTGCTGGCGCCCCGCGATTACCTGTCCACCTTCATGAAGATCGGTGTGATCGCCATGCTGGCCGTGGCCATCATCGTGGTCCGTCCGGAGATCAACGTCCCGGCCTTCAGCGAGTTCGCCAGCCGTGAGAACGGTCCGGTCTTCTCCGGTGCGCTGTTCCCGTTCCTCTTCGTGACCATTGCCTGCGGTGCCCTCTCCGGCTTCCACGCCCTCATCTCCTCCGGCACTACGCCGAAGCTCATTGAGAAGGAACGGCAGACCCGGTTCATCGGGTACGGCGGCATGCTCATGGAGTCCTTCGTCGCGATCATGGCCCTGGTGGCCGCAATCTCGATCGACCGGGGCATCTACTTCGCCATGAACGCACCCTTGGCGCTCACCGGCGGAACGGTTGAGTCCGCTGCGCAGTGGGTGAACAGCCTGGGCCTGGCGAATGTGAACATCACCCCCGACGTCCTGGCGCAGACCGCGAGCGACGTGGGGGAGGAGAGCATCATCTCCCGTTCCGGCGGTGCTCCCACCCTGGCCGTTGGCTTGGCGCACATCATGCAGCAGTTCATCGGCGGTCCGGGAATGATGGCGTTCTGGTACCACTTCGCAATCATGTTCGAGGCGCTCTTCATCCTGACGGCCGTCGATGCAGGCACCCGCGTAGCCCGCTTCATGCTGCAGGACTCGATCGGCAACTTTGTTCCCAAGTTCAAGGAAGCGTCATGGCGCCCGGGTGCCTGGATCTGCACAGCCATCATGGTGGCAGCGTGGGGCGCCGTCCTCCTGATGGGCGTCACGGATCCGCTCGGCGGCATCAACACCCTGTTCCCGCTGTTCGGCATTGCGAATCAGTTGCTGGCTGCCATTGCCTTGGCGGTCTGCATGGCCATCGCGGCGAAACGCGGAACGTTCAAGTTCCTGTGGATCGTGGCCGTCCCGTTGGCCTTTGCCGCCGTCGTGACCATTACGGCGAGCTTCCACAAGATCTTCTCGCCTGTTCCCGCCGTCGGCTATTTCGCGAACAACGCAGCCTTCAGCAAGGCTTTGGCGGACGGAAAGACGGAGTTCGGCACGGCCAAGACCGTAGCGGCCATGGAAGCCGTGGTCCGCAACACCATGATCCAGGGAGTGTTGTCGGTCATCTTCGTGACCCTCAGCATCATTGTGATCGTCGCAGCCATCATCGCGACGGTGCGGGCCCTGCGCGCCGGAGGCGGCGAGGACCATGAGGACCCTGCCCTCCCCTCCAAGGTGTTCGCCCCCGCCGGCCTGATCCCGACGGCAGCGGAGAAGGAGTTGCAGGCAACATGGAACGCACTGCCGCCGGAGAAGCGTTTGGAGAAGGCCGGGCATCACTGATGAATGCCGTCCTCAAGGGCCTCCGTGGCTTCGCCGGTTACCTCCGGGCGGTCATGGGCGCCGACGCGTACCAAAAGTACGTTGAGCACTTCGAAGCTGTAGGCCATTCCGGTCCCGTCATGACTGAACGCGAGTTCTGGCGGGACCGGATGGACCGGCAGGACACCAACCCCCAAGGCCGCTGCTGCTGAATCCCGGTGGCCATGGGAGTTTCGCTACAAACGAAGTCCAAAAAGGCCGACCGACCCCGGTTGGTCCGCTTGGGCGTGAGAGTATGAAACCCATGAGCGATCTGAACGACATTCAGCCCAAGGATGAGGCTTCGGACGACACCCCTGTTGAGGGCACTCCCGTGGAGGGCAACGCGCTGGACGGGGATGCCCCGGCCGCGGCCGACGGGAAACCGGGCGACGCCGGGGACGGTAAGCCGAAGGGCTCCAACCTGCAGGAGTTGGTGGATGAACCGGCCAAAGTGATGCGGATCGGAACCATGATCCGCCAGTTGCTGGAAGAAGTGAAGAGCGCTCCCTTGGACGAAGCTGCCCGGGGCCGCCTGGCCGAGATCCACGAACGCTCCATCAAGGAATTGGAAGATGGCCTGGCGCCCGAGCTGATTGAAGAGCTGGAACGCATCAGCCTGCCGTTCCCCGATGAAAAAGCACCCTCTGACGCCGAGCTTCGGATCGCCCAGGCCCAGCTCGTTGGCTGGCTTGAAGGTTTGTTCCACGGCATCCAAGCCGCCATCGCCGCCCAGCAGGCCGCGCGCGACCACGCAGCAGCCCAGCGGCAGCTGCGCCAGTTGCCCCCGGGTACGGTGATCGCGCCGGGGATCATTATTGGCGAGAACGGCCAACCGCAGAGGGCTGCTGCTCCAGGAGCCGCGGCGCCTGGGTCCCCGGGACGTCCCGAGGACCCCGACCACGGTCCGGGCCAGTACCTCTAAGCTCGTCCATGAGTTTCTTTGGGGTCGTCCGGCAAGGGCGGAAGGATGATCTTGAGCTTGGCAAGGGCCTGTGGCGCCGGGCCCATGACCGTTTTCAACGCGGGCTGGACCGGTACCATCAGGTCCTTGAGGGTGTCGAGGACGATCAGCTGTACGGCGAGCTGGTAGAGATCGCAAATTCCTTGGCCGCTTTGCTGCCCCGGGTTCGGGCGGTGTGCGTGGAAGCCCAGAAGCGCTCACCCAGCGACGGCTTGGATGTTCCCGGTGCTTTGGCAGGAGTGCACCGGGCGCTGTCCAAGGCAGGAAATGCCTTGGCCACCACCGCCGAGGCGGCAGCCATGCTTCGCCTCGCCGTGGGGCCGGTTCCTGTGGGCGCCCTGTCCGTGCACCGCCGCGCGGAGGCCGTCTTCGAGCAGGTCGCTGACGCTGAGCGGCTGATGAATGAGCAAGGCGAAAACCCCTAAAGCGTGCGGCGCATGCAACTACCCGCGTGCGCCCTTATTCCCTTGGTGCAATGAGTTAAGCGGATAGCTGATCTTCCTGTTTTCGGGCGCGCAGAGCGGCCTGAGGCTGGCAGGATGGCATCATGACTTCCTCACCAACACTGACTTTCAACGACGGCAACACCATCCCCCAGCTCGGCTACGGGGTGTGGCAGGTTGAAGACGATGTAGCCGAAAAGGTGGTCCGCCAGGCGTTCGAAGCCGGCTTCCGCCACATCGACACCGCCAAGATCTACGGCAACGAATCCGGTGTGGGCCGTGCCATTGCCTCCTCCGGCCTCTCCGCCGAGGAAATCTTCATCACCACCAAGCTGTGGAACGCTGACCAGGGCTACGAGTCCACGCTGGCGGCCTTCGAGGACTCCATGGACCGCCTGGGCCTGGAAACCCTGGACCTCTACCTCATCCACTGGATGCAGCCCAAGCAGGACAAGTACGTTGACACCTGGAAGGCCCTGATCGAGCTTCAGAAGCGCGGCCGGGTCAAGTCCATCGGCGTGTCCAACTTCAGCATCGAGGGCCTGCAGCGCCTCATCGACGAGACCGGAGTAGTACCGGCCATCCACCAGGTGGAGCTGCACCCGTTCTTCAACCAGTCCGAGCTGCGTGCCTTCGACGCCGCACAGGGCATCCTCACGCAGGCCTGGTCGCCGCTGGGCCAGGGCGGCGAGCTGCTCGAGAACGCGACTATCGCCGAGATCGCCGCCAAGCACCATGCCACCCCCGCACAGGTGGTTATTGCCTGGCACCTCGCGATCGGCAACGTGGTCATTCCCAAGTCCGTCACCGAATCCCGTATTCAGGAAAACTTCGCCGCGCTGTCCGTGAAGCTGGATGAAGCCGACGTCGAGGCCATCAACGGCCTGGACCGCGGCGCTGAAGGCCGCATCGGACCGGATCCCGCAGTTTCCGACTTCGCCTGATTCTTAAACAGGCGCCCCCACCCAACTGGGTAGCAGTTGTGCGCGTTTTGATCGCTCAAAACGCGCACTACTGCTACTTACACGGGTGGGGGCGTTCTGGTTAAGAACCGGAGTTAAGGTACGACGGCGGCGGACGGGTTCGCTGCCTCGCCTGCGGGCCTGGCCTGCTCGCCTGAGGCCGGGTGCGCGGCGACGGCCGCTGCATGCTCGGCCAGCACACCCGTTTGGTGCCTGATCTTCAGCCGGTAGAGCAGCGCGCCGCCAACAGTCACCGTGGCCACGAAGATCACGCCGCCCCACTGGAGGTACCACTCAAAAGGCGGAACGGAGTTGTAGATTTCCTGTCGGGGCCAGATGAGGTTCAGCGTCATGGCCCCACCCCACAGCACGGCCACAATGTTCACCGGAAGCCCCCACTTGCCCATGCAGAACCCGGGCTCGGATCCGTCGTTGGCAAGCGGCCACTTCTTCAGGAACCGCTTGCGCAGCAGGGGCACTGTCACCAGCAGGTAGGACATGTAGATCAACACGATGCTGATGCTGGAAAGAATGGTGAAGATCGCGGGCTGCATCACGTTGATGAGCAGTGGGATTACCGCTATAACCCCGATGACGATCGCAGCCACCGTGGGCGTCCTGCGGACCGGATCAACCTTGCTGAGCTGCCGGCTGAACGGCAGGTTGTTGTCCCTTGCCATGGCGAACATCATGCGGATCGCCGCCGCGTGAACGGCGAGCGTGCAGACCACGACAGCCACCACGATGCACACCAGGAAGGCTTTGCCGAAGGGTCCGCCGAGGACGCTCAGGACGATGTACTGCAGGCCGCCGTCAGCGTGTCCCACCTTGGGGTCGCTGAGGTCGGGAGCGGCCAGGATGCCGAACAACAGCATCAGTCCGCCCAGCAGGAACGACGCCGTGACGGCGCGAAGGATCGCCTTGGGTGCTGTCTTCTTGGGATCCTTCGTTTCCTCGCCCAGGGAGCTGGCCGTGTCAAAGCCGTACATCACGTACCCGGATGCCATGGCGCCGATCAGGAAGACGCCGAAGAAGCCAAGGTCGTGGCCTTCACCGAAGCCGGCAGTATCAAAGAAGACTTCCGGACCCCGGACAACGTGCCAGCCCAAGGCAAGGATGAGCAGCACCGCGGCGATCAGCTCCACGAAGACCCCGATGCTGTTGATGCGGGTCATGAGCTTCACGCCGAAGGCGTTGATCAGGGTGGAAAGGGTGATCATGATCGTCGCCAGAACCACACCGTTCATGGCGAAGTCGAAGGGACCACTGCCATCTCCGACGAACTGGAACCCGGACCACAGTTGCGGCAAGGTGATCTGCAGCGCCAGTGCTACAGAACCCAGGGCCATGATCGAGGACAGCAACAACAGCCAACCGGCCAACCAGGACATCGTCCCGGTCGACAACCGCTTGGCCCAGTTATAGACCGAACCGGCTACCGGGTAACGTCCGGCGAGCTCGGCGAAGCAAAGGGCCACCATGAGCTGGCCTACGAAGACTATGGGCCAGGACCAGGCGTAGGCCGGGCCGGCCATGGAAAAACCGAAATAGAAAAGCTGGAAAACACCGGTAAGGATGGAGATATAGCTGACGCCGGCAGCGAAGCTGGCGAACTTGCCAATGCTGCGGTCGAGGGTTTGCGTGTAGCCAAATTCGTCCATGCCGCTTGAATCATTACTCTTGCTGGGTTCCACTGTGGACTCCTCATCAGAAAAGCAAGATCGGATCGGCCGCCCTGGGGCGCGGCGGAATCGAAAATTTTTGCTGTGGATACTTATCCCCCCTAGGAGGCGCCCCCGTTGGGGGGCCCTTAGGCGTACGACGGCGTGAAGTCCTCCTCTGCGGTAACAGAGACGGCAAGGTTCGCTTCAGCCCGGGCAGCCTTGATCAGGTCCGCGCACCGCTCGCCGATCATCATGACGGTGATGTTGGGATTCACGGTCACATGCTCGGGCATGACCGACGCATCGGCGACCCGCAACCCGGTGACCCCCTTCACCCGCAACTCGGGATCCAAAGGTGACATGTCGTCGTCGTACGCGCCCATCCGCACGGTTCCCACCGGGTGGTACACCGTGTTGTGGGTCTTGCGGATGTACTCCCGCAGCTCCTCGTCCGTCTGGGCCTCAACGCCGGGCGACAGCTCGCGTCCCGTCCATTCAGCCATGGCAGGCTGCGCGGCAATCTCGCGGGCCTTCCGGATACCGGCCACCATGACGCGCATGTCATGTCCGTCCGGGTCCGTGAAGTAGCGGGGATCCACCATGGGCTTGTCCCGGAAGTCCCGGCTGCGGAGACGGACCGTGCCGCGGGAGCGGGCGTGCGTGACGTTGGGAGTGAGGCTGAAGCCGTTTTCCGTCGTGGGGTAGCCGTGGCGCAGGGTGTTCATGTCGAACGGAACCGAACCGTAGTGCATCATCAAGTCCGGCCGGTCCAGGCCATCCTCCGTGGGAGTGAAGATGCCGATCTCCCACCACTGCGTGGAAGTCTGCACCATCGGCTGCTTGGCCTCGTACTGCACCAGGCCCTCGGGATGGTCCTGCAGGTTCTCGCCCACCCCGGGGGAGTCCACCAAAGCCTCAATGCCGTGCTCGGCGAGGTGGGCCGCCGGGCCGATGCCGGAGAGCATCAACAGCTTGGGGGAATCGATGGCGCCTGTGGACAGGATGACCTCGTGGTTGACCGTCAGTCGGTGCGTGCGGCCGAAAGCCGAATCGACAACATCGACGCCGGTACAGCGCTTGCCTGCGTCGAACACCAGTTGGCGCGCCCTCAACCCTGTCAGCAGGGTGAAGTTGGGGCGTTCGATGATGGGGTGGATGTAGGACACCGAACTGGAGGACCGGGTACCGTCCGCGCGGCGGTTGATCTGGAAGAAGTTCGCTCCGTTGATCACCGTGGTGCCTGTGTTGAACTTGGTGCGGGGAATGCCGGCCTGCTCGCAAGCATCCAGCAGGGCAACGCCGGCAGGATCGGCAGGTGGGACGTTCATGAGGTGTACCGGGCCCGAATGACCATGATGCGGAGCCTCCGGGCCGGCGTCCTCGTTGGTCTCCAGCCGCTTGTACAGCGGCCAGGCAGCATCAGCGTTCCAGCCGCTGGCACCGTACTTGGACTCCCACTCGTCCAGGTCTTCCCGGGGTGCCCAGAAAGCGATGCAGGAGTTATGGCTTGAGCAGCCACCCATCACCTTGGCACGTGCATGGCGCATGAAGGAGTTTCCGTTTTCCTGCGGCTCGATCGGGTAGTCCCAGTCGTAGCCGGATTCCAGCAACTCCATCCAGCGGTCCAGCTGCAGGACCTCAGGAATGTTGCGGTCGTCCGGGCCGGCTTCCACCAGCGCGACAGTGACATCAGGGTCCTCGCTCAACCTGGCGGCCACTGCGGCTCCCGCAGATCCGCCGCCGATGACGACGTAGTCGAACGTGCGCTCGCCGAGGGCGTCGATGGTGTCGAAGTGCATCTAGTTCTCCTTGCTGTGGTCAGCGAACCAGCCGGTTACCTGCGGCCTGGTGTTCTGGTAGATGTGCTTGGCTTCCTGGTACTCGGCCAGTCCCGTGGGGCCGAGCTCCCGGCCCACTCCCGACTGTCCGAAGCCGCCCCACTCCGCCTGCGGGAGGTAGGGGTGGTAGTCGTTGATCCAGATGGTGCCGTGCCGGAGCCTGCCCGCCACCCGTTGCGCCTTCCCGGCGTCCTGCGTCCACACTGCTCCGGCCAGCCCGTAGATCGTGTCGTTGGCGGTTGCCACGGCTTCGTCTTCGGTGCGGAAAGTTTCCACGGTCACTACCGGGCCGAATGCCTCATCGGTCACCACCGACATTCCCCGCGTGACGCGGTCCAGGACGGTCGGCCGGTAGTAGAAACCGGCGTCGTACTTATCGCCTTCCGGCGCCCCGCCGCCGGTCCGCAACCGGGCACCCTCGGCGATGCCGCGTTGGACGTACTCGTGGACCTTGTCGCGGTGGTCGGCAGAGATCAGCGGGCCGGTTTCCGCGTCCTCGTCGAAGGGGCCGCCCAAGCGGATGGCTTCTGCGCGGCGGGCCAGTTCGTCGACGAAGCGTTCGGCGATGGATTCCTCCACCAGCAGCCGTGCGCCTGCCGAGCAAACCTGCCCGGAGTGCAGGAACGCGCCGTTGAGCGCATTGTCGACGGCGGCGTCGAAGTCCGCGTCGGCGAAGACCACGTTGGGGTTCTTGCCACCCAGTTCCAGCGCCACCTTCTTGACGGTTGCGGCAGCGGCCGCGGCGATGCTCTTGCCGGTCTCCAGGCCGCCGGTGAAGGAAACGAGGTCGACGTCGGGGTGTTCCGTCAGCGGTGCGCCCACCTTCCGGCCGGGACCGGTGACAAGGTTCGCGACGCCGTCGGGCAGTCCCAGGTCCTTCATGAGCTGCATGCACAGGATGCTGGTGGAAGGGGTCAACTCTGCTGGTTTGAGGACGAACGTGCAGCCTGCGGCCAGTGCCGGTGCAATCTTCCACGCCGCTTGGAGAAGGGGGTAGTTCCACGGGGTGATGAGGCCGCAGACGCCGACGGGCTCGTAGACGATCCGGCTGACGACGTCGGGGTTCCCGGCGTCCACCACCCGGCCCGGCTGCTGGCCCGCGAGCTTGCCGAAGTATTCGAAGCACGCAGCGATGTCATCGATGTCGATGCGGCTCTCGATGATGCGTTTTCCGGTGTCCAAGGATTCGGCCCGTGCGAATTTTTCGCGGTGTTCGCGCAGTCCGGCTGCGACTTTGAGCAGGAAGGAGCCGCGCTCGGGGGCGGGGACGGAAGACCAGACGCCTGAGTCGAAGGCTGCCCGGGCTGCGGCGATCGCGCGTTCGGCGTCTTCCTTGCCACCTTCGGAAACGGTGGCGACAACTTCACCGTCAGCCGGGTTTCGGATCTCCCGGGCGGCACCGGAAGCAGCTGCCTCCCATGAACCGTTGATGAAGAGCGTGGATGCTGTTGTTGACATTGTTCTCCCTATGAATCGGGCAAAGTGCTGGGCTTGGAGAGCGGGGTCCGCCAGGATTCGGGCACGGCGCGGCCGGGCCTTGTATGGCTTTGGCATGTTGCCTGTGGTGTTGCAGTTACGAGCCGTTGATCCGGCACGAAGGTCTGTATGTGGCGTGCCTGGCTGCGATGCAGCGGTGGCCTGTGGTGCTAGGAGCCTGGACTGAGTGTGTCGTAGGTCATAGAAAGACAGTAGAACACTTTGAACGATCGTTCAAGACTTTGCGGCATCAGATATATCAAGCCGTGAGTTTGTGACTTTTAGCAGGCGATCCGGCGTCGGCGTCAGCTCGCTTCAGGCGCCGGGGCGAAAGCGATCTCTTCCGTGCGGGCGATGCTGCGCTCGATGGCGGCCGCGTCGATGCCGAGGAGGGAGGTCAGCCACATGCCGTTCTGGATGACGACGACGTCGGCGGCCCGGTCGCGGCATTCACCCCAGGAAAGCCCGGGCTTGGCATTGGAGATCAGGGACGCCAAACCGTCCAAGTAGCGGTCAAACGCGGCAGCGTTGATCTCGGCGTAGCCCTCATCGGCTTGCGCGAGGGCCCACAAATGCAGGCGCAGGGACAAATAACGGGTAGTCAACAGGTCGGCGCCGGCCACCCGGCGGAGGGCGCGGCGGAGGTGCTCCACGGGGTCAGCGGCTGGGTCTGGTGCCACGAGGAGGAGGTCGTGTTCATCAACGTGCTGCAAGGCCGCCCGGATCAGGCTGGTTTTGTCGTCGTAGTAATAGTTCACCAGGCCAAGGGCCACTCCGGCCTCGCGGGCCACAGCACGCATGCTGACCCCGGAAATACCGTGCCGGGAGAGCAACTCCAAGGCCGCTTCGAGGATGCGGGACTGTTTGTCGAGCTGCTCGCCGGATTTCAAGGTATCTGTCCCCATAGGGCCAGACTAACGTGCCCGCACAGGTGAGGCCCGGTCCGCGCGTCCTGTCGTCATGGTGGAGCGCAAACCGGGCCTTGCCGTGGTGGCCTTAAACGCTGGTGGCGTCCTCGACCTCGCCTACCAGTTCCTCGATGATGTCTTCCAGGAACAGCATGCCGGTGGTGGCGCCGTCGGAGTTGAAGACGCGGGCAATGTGTGCGCCGCTTCTGCGCATCGAGGCCAAGGCATCCTCAAGCTCGCTGCCCACATAGACCGAGGCCAGGCGGCGGATTCGCTTCTCGGGCACCGGACGGTTGAACTTTTCCGTGGTGGTCAGGTCCATCACGTCCTTCAAGTGCAGGTAACCGGAGGGTTGGCCGTCCCGGTCAGTGAGGATGTAACGGGAATACCCATGCTCCGCTACTGTCCTTTGGATGTCGGCCGGGGTTGAAGAATCCGGCAACAACACCATGTCGGCAATCGGTACTTCAACCTCGCCCACCGTCTTGGACGTGAACTCGAAAGCAGCGGTCAAGGTGCCGCTGGTGTCATTCAATGTACCCACGCGGGTGGACTGCTCAACGATCGTGGCTACTTCATCCAAGGTGTAGGCGCTGGTGGCCTCCTCCTTGGGCTCCACGCGGAACAGGCGCAACACGGAGTTCGCGATCCCGTTCAACGTCCAAATCACGGGCTTGAACACCTTGGCCACGAGGACCAGCGGGGGAGCGAGGAGGAGGGCGGCGCGGGTCGGCACCGAGAAGGAGATGTTCTTGGGAACCATCTCGCCCACCACCACGTGGAGGAACGTCACCAGGACCAGGGCCACCACGAAGGCAATGATGCCGATGGCTTCCGCCGGAAGGGACGTCAGGCCCAACGGGATCTCCAGCAAGTGGTGGATGGCCGGTTCGGAGACATTCAGGATCACCAGCGAGCAGACCGTAATGCCGAGCTGGCTGGTGGCCAGCATCAAAGTGGCATGCTCCATGGCCCACAGTGTGGTCTTTGCTGCTTTGCTGCCGGCCTCGGCCTTGGGCTCGATCTGTGACCGCCTGGCCGAAATCACGGCAAACTCGGCGCCCACGAAGAACGCGTTCACTACCAGCAGGATGACCAGCCAGATGATGCCGGGAAGGTACTCGCTCATGGCCGAAGCTCCTCGGAGATCTTGTTGATGATCTGGTCATGGGTGCTGATGTGTTCAGTGTCGGGGTCCGGAGTGAAACGGATGCGCCCCAGCTGGGCGCCGGCCACTCTTTCCACCCGCAGCACGCCCCCGGCCACCTCAACTTCATCGCCCAATTCAGGCACCCGGTCCAGCTGGTCGGACATGAACCCGGCCACGGTGTCGTACTCTTCCCCTTCGGGGACGACGATCCCTGTCCGGTCCAGCAGCTCATCCGGCCGCAGGGACGCGTCGAACGTGATGGAGCGTCCCACCCGGACCACACCTGCGCGTGCCCGGTCGTGCTCATCTTCGAGTTCGCCCACGATTTCCTCCACGAGGTCCTCGAGGGTCACTATCCCTGCTGTTCCGCCATGTTCATCAGAGACGATCGCTACCTGCAGGCCCTGTTTGCGGAGCAATACCAGCAAGGCGTCCACGTCCTTGGACTCCGGAACATACAACGGTTCGGTCATCAGGGACGTCGCCACCACTGCATCGCGCTGCTCCAAGGGGACGGCAAAGGCCTGTTTCACGTGCAGGACGCCCAGGATTTCGTCCCGGTCCCGGCCAATCACCGGGAAGCGCGAAAACCCCGTAGCAGAGGCCAACTCCACGATCTCGGCGGCAGTTTGGTCAGCATCCACCGCCATCATACGGACACGGGGAGTCATGACGTCACCGGCCGTGTGCTCCGAGAACCGGAGGGTTCGGTTCAGCAACTCGGCATGGTCCTGATCCAGAAGGCCTTCCATGGCGGACCGCCGCACCAGCGAGGACAGCTCCTCTGCTGAGCGTGCACCGGAGAGCTCCTCTTTCGGCTCGATGCCGAAGGACCGGATGATCTTGTTTGCGGTGTTGTTGAACAGCAGGATTGCGGGTTTGAAGACGGCGGTGAACAGCGCCTGGAAAGGAACCACCACTTTGGCTGTTGCGAGGGGCAAGGCCAAAGCGAAGTTCTTGGGGACCAGCTCGCCGATCACCATCGAGAACACAGTGGCAAGGAAAATCCCCGCAACTGCCCCCACCCCGGGAACCACATCAGCCGGGAGGCCCCAGGACTGCAGGGGCTCGCTGAGCATCCGGCTGATGGCGGGCTCAAAGGTGTAGCCGGTGAGCAGCGTGGTCAGCGTGATGCCGAGCTGCGCGCCGGACAAGTGCGTCGAGGTGATCTTGAGGGCCTTGATGGTTGGCCCCAGCCGCTTTTCGCCGCGGGCTTGGCGGGCTTCAAGTTCGGTCCGGTCCAGATTGACCAAAGCGAACTCCGAAGCGACGAAGAATCCAGTGCCGACAGTGAGGACGAGGCCTATGCCGAGCATGATCCATTCATACATTCGGGCGCCCCTCTCCCTGGGAGACCGGCAATCCGGTCAGCGGGCAGAGGGGCCTGGGCATATGTGAAGGAGGGTCATCCATAATGTCGTCATTCTACGGGTTGGTTGAGGACCGTGGCGTTCTTGTGCGCCGCAGGCTGAAACCGGAACCGTGAGAAGGCGCAGACCGTTGATGATCCCGGAAGGGCGTTGTAAACCAAAGAAACCCCCGGAAATCCGCAGTTCCGGGTTCTTCAGCCTGCCCGCGGGCCGGGGTCGTGCGCCTTCCGCCGTCCGTCCCGGTGGGACAGGTAGGCGAACACCACCAGGGCGGCGCCGGCCACGATCATGACCACAGGGAAGGCGAAATCCGCAGGGATCAGCAGGACCGTGGCCTGGAGGATGAAGATCAGCCCCATCACCGCCAGTGCCCCGGCCGGAATCAACGGCCATTTCATCCGTTTCCTGTGGTCGCTGGTTTCATCGACGCGCACCGGAACCAGCGAAAGCACACCAAAGGTGGCCGCCAAACCCAGGAAGAGGATGGCGGCGGTAGGGGTACCCTGCAGTTCCTGCGGGAGGGCCACGATGACCGCCAGGGTGAACATGACGCCGGAAGGGATCAGGGCCCACCAGTTGCCCGGTTCGCGGAGGAACACGGCGGCAAAGCCGGCACCCATGAAGACGAACAGGAAGGCTGCACCCCAGGCGCCGCCCGTGAGCTGGGCGGTGGTGATACAGCACAATGATGACGACGCCTGCGATGATGCTTGCGTTTGCCGATTTCACCGTATGCCTCCCGGATCCGGCAGCCGGCCCTTCACCGCGCTGCTTAACTCAGGCTAGGACCGGTCCCGGACCGTAAACAGGGCACAAAGCCCCCGCCTGCCATGCAGGCGGCCCCAACAGCCCGGACTTTAGTCCCTGTTATGGAATAACCCTCAGGCGTAGCTTGAAAGTGGCGCCGGCAACGGCGTCGTCAGGTTTCAAGGGGGCATCATGACCAGGCCCAGGTTCTCGGCACTCTGCATTCTCGGGCTCAGTAGCCTGATGGTCCTGACAGCCTGCTTCGGGCCGCCGAGTCCGTCGCCCACCACGAGCAGCGCCAGCCCAAGCGCGACGACTGGCCCCACCTCAACAGCGGGCACGACGGCGTCGGCCACCACCTCAGCCCCAGCCGCCTCCACGCCTGTCGCGCCGCCGTCGTCCGCCCCCGCAAGCACGCCAGCCACGCAGGAACCAGTGCCGTCCGGTCTCCCTGAACAGACCGGACCGCTCACCGTTTACTACGTGGCGGTCGGTGACAACGGCGTCTCCGGGCCGCGCATCGGGTGCGGTGACAGCCTGGTGGCCACCACGACGGCGCCGGTCACCTACACGGACCAGGTGGGCCCGAGCATCAACGCCCTGCTAGCCAACAAGAGCCGCGACGTCGGCCTCTCCGGGCTGATCAACGTGCTGTACCAGTCCAACCTCAGCTACCTTGGCGGCGAGCTGAACGGCAGCACCATCACCATCTGGCTCTCCGGGCAGTTCATGCTGGGTGGCGTATGCGATGTCCCGCGCGCGAAGGCCCAGCTGGAATACACCGCCATGGCCGCGTCCGGAGCGACGAGCGCGCAGGTGTTCGTCAACAACCGGCCGATCGACGAGGTGTTAAGCCTCAAATAGGGCGTGGCTTCCGGAGCAGCCCGCGGGTCAAAACGGTCAATAAAAAACCCCGGATTGCCCTTGAAGGAGGGCTATCCGGGGTTGAACCGAGCTTCCTATCAGAATCGAACTGATGACCTTTTCATTACGAGTGAACGTTTCCCGGGCAGTCCGTGGCGTTCCTGCTGCACCCGTAGCCCACGTAATCTAGGGAACTTCTGTTCTACCGGAGTTCCCGGGCGTTCCCGCGGGTCACTTTTGAAAGTGTGCCCGAAAGTGTGCCTTCGCCAAAGTGACACCCGTGGTCAGGACGTCGGCATAAAGATCCTTGTGGAAACAACAATGAACCCTGAACCGACAGTATGGCTGACCCGAAAAGAGGCAGCCGCACATTTGCGCCTGAGCACGGCAACCCTGGCCAACTGGGCGAGCATCGACTACGGCCCGCGATACCAGCGGATTGGAAACGGGCGAGTCCTTTATCGCCTGGCGGACATCGAAGAGTGGATGAACGTCCAGACAGGAAAGGCCTCCTGATGCCCCGAACGCGAATGCCAGTTTGGGAGCTGTTCAAATATCCAGCTGTGAAAGACGAAACCACCGGCGTTTGGACTGTCCGAGGTCGTTACCGGGACGACTCCGGTGCCCGCCGTGACATCAAGCGCTCAGGCAAAACAGCCGGGGCAGCGGACCGCGCCCTGCGGCTTGCCTTCAAAAACGCACAAGTGCAGTCACAACAACACGCAGAACGAGCTCAAAGAATGCAGGAAGAGGCCCTGACCTTGGGGGAGTTGGCAATGCGCTGGTTGGAGTGGCGCAAACCGGCTCCGGTGAAAATTGATCAGACCACTCAAACCGGAACTGTTGCAACGGACGAGCTCCGGCTCCAGACCTGGACTTCCTACGAAAGCAACCTGCGACTCCACATCCTTCCAGCCATGGGGGAACTGAACGTGAGCGGGCTGAAAACGTCGGACTGTGAGAGAACAATTCACGATCTTTACAACAAGCAGGCCGGAACCGGTTACAGGACCGCGGCAATGGCCAAGCAGGTCCTCATGCAGGTCATGGACTATGCAGTACGCCAAGGACATCGCTCGGACAACCCGGTGAGATCCGTGTCGAGAATTCCGAACGCCAAGAAAGCACCGGTGAAGCTGAAACAGGCCACCGTGGCGGCAGTCCACGAAGCGGTACGGGCCAGACAACCGGAACCGGGCGTAGGCGGGCCCAAACCAACCAGCAGGCTTTCGGACGTCGTCTTGCTCCTCATGGCCACCGGCCTGCGCATAGGGGAAGTTCTGGCCGTGCGCTGGGACGACATTCACATCAATGGGTCCGCGATGTTCCTTACGGTAAGCGGCACACTCATTGAGCGGAAGGGTGCTTTCTACCGTCAAAACTTTCCCAAAACCGACGATAGCCAGAGAACCTTGCCGCTGACCCAGGAATGGATCAAGGCCATGATCAGGCGACGAAATCTCAACCGGCGCCTAACCCCAACGAACGCAGTTTTCCCAACCCGGAACGGCACCTTCGTACGACCCAGCAACTTCCGCGACGATCTGAAGAAGGCGACGGGCGGAACCCTTGTCGGTGAAAAAATAACACCACACGTGTTTCGCTCCACTGTCGGGACTGCTATCTCGGAGGAATTTGGCCATGAAGCCGCTCAGATGCAGTTGGGACACTCCTCTCCCGAGACCACACGACGGCATTACATCCAGCGACCCGACATTGTGCCCGATTACTCATCCAGTCTCGGAAATTTGGCTCCGCCGAGTGATTGAGGTCAAGTCATGAGCTGTTCAGCTGCCTCCTGTCACGGGTTGTTAGATTCTTAGCGGCGCTGTCCCGCCTCCCTCGAGCCGGACATCGCCTGGTCTTCATGCTCGCTTGGAGACATAAGATCGGCAGCGCGTCTTCTAGGAGTACTCACCATTGCTGCTCATCGGTCCATTTGGTCCGGCACTCTTGAGGGCCGGCCGGACCCCAGCGTCGGTTACCCATCCCTGGGAATCCACTGAATCTGGAAGCCATCCGGGAGCAACGGGCGGGAATGCTTCGGCGGGGCCATCCGGTTCGTTTCTGCCGCTGCCTATCATGCCTTTGCGAAGAAGGTTCCGGTCGGGCGCATCCTCGTGGGTAGGGAACTCGGCCATTTTCACGGGCGTCGGAATCTGTCACCCCGGAGCGTAGGGCGCCCAAGGAGACCATGTCGCAAATAGCTGGGGAGACGACAAATGGGAGGGGTCTGCGTCGGCTTCATTCTTCTGGCGGAAGCGGCTTGGGCAATCTGGTCAACAGCTTGTGCTTGGGGTCGTACACGCGGAGGGCATCTTCCAACGCCGAAATTCTTGCTTGGTAATACTGCCGACCCAGCATCTCGGCAGTATTCTCGAGGTGGGTTACTGCCGCAAGATGTTGGGGGTTGATGCACAGTCGGCGTCCACATTTGTGATGCACGCTCAAAGAGCCGAGGTCTTGCGTGAAGGAGCGGGCGGACTCCCAGGCGAGCCTGTGGGCAAGCCTGTTGGTAGGTCCGCGGCCGATGTAGCCGTACCCGGACCGTTTAGCGCCCGTCCAGATCCAGCAACCCCCGGGGTCTTCAGGGTCGATAACGCACCGTGACCGGAGGATGTCCAGAACGGCGGGCCCGTCGCATCGAATTATGGCTTGGCGTAGTTCGCCCAGACGCGCAAACCAGCCTGCCCCGCCTTCTTGAGTGTAGTAGGAATAGAATTCCTCAGGCGTTGTCATTGCGTCAGTCTTCTTTCATTGTAGTGGTCGGCAAGAAGAGCTATTTCAACTACGCGGCTCGTCGCTCGCAGAGTTGGAATCGTTGGATCGTCCGTCCGGACCTGAACCAAGAAGATCGAAGGGACCCCCACAGCGAGACGTATGACTTTGTGGACGTGGAGCGATTCCCCGTCACGCCTGAGGACGCTCGTCCCGATGTCTAGATGATCCACTGTGGGATCAACCGCCGCCGCAAATCGTGTAAGCAGTTTCGGCTTCATCTCCAAGAGGTACAGCGACCCCGTCGCGGTTCTAATCCGGAAGGATCCGTCATGCAAGTCTGATACGCCATGAACCATGGGAGCATGCTAAGAGGCAGGTACGACAATGCAGCCTGCTTCCCCAATGGGCTACTGAGTGCTCAAGGTAGGCGGGTCCGCTACGGCTTCGAGAGCCATAACCTCGGAAACGCCAAATCTCCAGCCAATCAACTGCGCGCCCAGCCCGAAACCGTGGGCGAGACTACAAATGTTCTCGCTAAGAAATCGGGTTGCATACGTAGGTGAGGAACCTGCGATGAGCGGCCGAAGACGACGACTGAGACCGCCGCGGAACAGACTAGGAAAAAGCTCAGGACGTGCCTCTGTGCGAGTCATTTGGTTTGGGCCCCCGGATTTCGAGCGGTTCGATGCGCAGGGGCGGCTTACCCGGCCACACGAGAACACCGTTGCCGTGGCGAGAGTGTTCCATGTCGAGAACATCTACACGAGTGATTTTCCCGTCTGGGTGTTTTAGCTCGTGCGTGCGGCGCTGATGCCAGTGTCCACAGAACAGATGGGGAACGGTCAATGAATCCGCGACTTCTCGGATGAGGTTCCGGGTTTTGTTCGCGTTCTCGGACAGTTGCGCGCTGAGTTGGAAGTCACTCTTGAGTGGCATGCCCGCCGGTGCGTCGTGGGTGATGAGGATGTCTAGCGGGCCTCCGGCTACGAGCGCAGCGGCTTCTTCTCGCGTCGGTTGCTCGTTTGGCCACCAGTCTCTGCCTTCAGTTCGATTCTCAAAGTCGACGCTGAACGCACCCCCTAAGCCGCCGATGGCAAGCCCCTCGATTTGAGCGCGCCCGCCCCTGGGCAAGATGCGGATGTTTGGATGAACCGTGGCGACCCCGTCGGTGTCGACGGAAAGCCTCGCGATCGTGTCCCAGTTATCGTGGTTACCGCCGGAAATGATGAGGGTGAGGCCCATATTGAGAGGTATTTGGACAGTTTGGTTTCGTATCGCCCTCGTTTTGCGCCGGGCCAATCGAATCCGAAGTCCCCTACATGTATGGCGGTACGGGCACCTTCACGAGCAGCAGAACGGATGGCCGTCAGTGCCCAGACTGCATCGCCATGCCAGTCACCGAATATTGCGAGTGGTGCGGACTCTTCCATGCTTACAGCCTACGAGAACAAGATTCTGCGCTACGGCAAAGACCGCTGCAGGCCGGGCTTCGGGGTCCTTGGGATGGCTTGTTTGTCCTTGGCGCTCTGATCCAGGACTCGTTCTTTCAATTTCTTCTCGCACATACCCTGAAACATGCGTAGGCATAGGGGGCAGAGGTGTCCCGGATGGCATCCTGATACATATCCGCAACCTGATTGATGGCAGGAGGGACACCGTGGGTCTATTGGATAACGCTGCTGAGTTTCAGCAGGCACAACGAGAAGCGAAAGACCGTCAGTTGGCTAAGAAGGACGAGGAGTTCAGTCCGTGGACGAGCCCATGGACCATGGAGTTGCGCGACCTCCTTGTCGAACGTGGTGCCCGAACAAGACCGCTGTACGCGCAGAGGTTACTAACCGAACTTGTTGCGGCACCTGAACTGGGCCAATACAAGTGGAGGAGTCTGGCTCACGTTGAATACCGTGGCAACGGTTGGCTGCTTCGCGGTTGGCAATATGACGACGGTCTTAGTCAAGTTGACCTCTTGCTAACAAAAGACGCAGCCCTATGGAAGGCTGGCGTCGTTTTCGAGAAATCACTTACCGCAATTAAGGGCGGCTATGCGGAAGTGGCGAATTACTCCCATTTCATTTATTACCCGAATGTCGAGCCCGCTCACCGCTCATCCTTCACGCTGCTTTCGGATTACCGCCTCAGGAGGGCGCCTACCTATCCCGGGGATGACGACGTCCTGCGAGCACTCATTGGGGTGCCGATTGCGGCGGCGGTACTGGCAGGAGGATCCCAGGATGACGGGTGGATTGTGGCCGAAGAGCCCGATATTGCCGACACCCGCTTTTACCAGCACTACTACTGACGTCCATCACCGGAACTCTGTTATCTGGCACGTTCACTGTGGACCGGGTGGCCGCACCGCCAGATGATGCGGAGCCGGAAAGGAGGGGCCGAGGTGCGTCTTTAGTGGTTCCAGATTGGTCCGAGCTGGGAAGCGGGGTGAAGGAGCCGCACATGTTCGGCAACGTGGTCCGAGAACTCCGTGAGGATGGCGTTGTCGTACCAATGGGTGGCGACACACACGCGGTCGGTTCCGTCTTCAACGCACACCGGGGCAGAGTGCTCAACGTTGCTGTAGAGCGGCTGCTGCCGGATGACGTAGACAGCGTCGAGCAGTTCAGCGAAACCTTGTTGTCCTGGGAGATTCGGGTTCAGCACGAAGTAACCCTCGGCTGTCATGCACAGCTGCGTACTACAGGGCGGTAATTCGTCCGTCAGGCCCGTACGTGGCCTGCAGCGGCCAGTAGGGAACCGCGGTGCGCGGAGCTGGGGCCGGCCCGACCCGTGCACTCACGGGGTCAGTAATCGGACCGATCCCCAGATCGGTCAGCCGTCGAAGAACCGCGGGCGCAACGTTCAGCAGGTACGGTTCGGCGACGGCGCGGGCATGCTGGTGACGGGCGGAGGCTTCCTGCTGTTTCCGCAGTTCACGGTTCCGGTCCTCATCCTTGCGCCGGAGCACGGCATCGAAGGCGTTGTCGAAGGGGTTGTTCACTTGAGCTCCTCATCCGGTTGGCTAAAGGCTATCGGTCGGCTCACCAGTCGACGCGCAGCCGGAGTGGGAGCTTCGCGTCCCCGCCGTTGCCGACCGCGGCGCCCAGCGGCCGGCCCTTGGTCAGGTGCGGCTTCGCCGGGGCCGGGTGCGGGACCTCGACGCCAGCCCGGTCCATCGGGGAACCGATCAGGTGCGTGTGGTCACCGTTCCGCATCCAGTGCGGGGTAGCAGCAAGCAGTTTCGAGTTTTCCAGGATCGCTGTAGCGTCGAAGGTGTGCCACGGCTCGAAGCCGTAGTCACCGAGCAGGTCACGCGGCGCCCATTTGTCAGCGCCGGCGGCGTCGTTGATTGCGAAGTCGGCGCGCAGGTTGAGGAAGGCTTCGCTCATCAGGTGCCGGTCGGGGAACCATTCCTCCCAGTGGGCGACGCCGATACGCGCGGCAGGGGAGTCCTTGCCGCGGCCAGGGAATTCCCGGAGAACCTGGGACATCTTCTTATAGATGGCATGCCGTGGATCGCTGGTGCGGCCGCGGGCACGGTCCGGGTGTGGGGCGGCGATGAACACAACCGTCAGGCCGGAGGTTTCCAGCGGCCGGGCGGCGATGAGCTCGGCCCAGCGCCGCACCTTCGCCTCGAAGGACGGCGACGCCGTGGCGGTGAGCTCGAACGCGATCCGCATGCCGTCGTCGCGGACCAAGGTCCCGTCAGCGCGGCGGTTGTCCGGGCGGGGAAGTTTCTTGCCGATGCCGGAACCGGCGAGCAGATCCACTGAGGAGAGCTGTTCGCCCAGGACGGCGCCGATGGGTAGGAACTCCGCGGCGCGCAGTGCGAGCTCGGTGGACAGGACGTTGTGCCGGTCGTACTGGCCGCCGGCGGACCACGGCTGAGCTGCGGTGACGGACAGCCACTCCGGCCCGGTGAGGGTCGGCTCGATGAGCCGGTCGAACGCATCCGAGGACGAGGGCCGGTACAGGGTGTGCCGGCCCATGCCGGGGGTGCCTTCGGCGTAGTTGGCGAGGATGCCGATGTCGAGCAGGTCGAGGGCGAACGAGGCCTGGATCTGGGAGTAGTCCGGGTCGAGCACGAACCGTGACCCGGTGAGCGCAGCGAGCTGTTCGGCGGTGACGGTCCGCCAGGATTGCAGCACACCCCAGGTCCCGTGCCGGTCGGTGCGGCCGCGGTTGGCGGTCAGCAGTCGCATGGCCTCGGCTTCGTCGAGCAGTCGGCGCGCCCGCTTGCGGACCTGGCCGCGGTTCTGCCTGGCACGGACGGCGTGGCCGGTGGACCACAGCGCCTGCGACCCCGGCGCCCACAGCTCGTCCCAGTACGGGTCCGCACGGTTGTGCATGGACAAGTCATCGTCAGGGTTGGCCGAGGGCATCATCTCTGCGTGGATACCGTCTGCGACGAGGCGGCGTTCGGGGGCAACGGCTACCACGGATAGGCTCCTGCGGGTTCGTGGGTATATCCCTGCGCGGTCGCGTAGGAGGACATGTCGGCTTCGAAGTTGGGCAGCTTGACGATGAACGCGGACTGCCGGCGTTGGTCATCTTCGGACCGGACCACGACGTGGTACGGCTCGAGGTGCTGGATGTCCTCGGTCGTCCATTCGCCGTTGGAGCCGACGTTCGCGGCGACCTCGGCTGCCGTCGGGACATCGGTCTGGGCGAAGGAGATCAGGGTCGAGTAGGTGAGGAAGTTGTTGCGCAGTGCCGCACCAAGCTGCTCCGGTCGCTGGGTGGCCAGCATGCCACGGATGCCGTAGGACCGGCCCTGGTCGCGGATCCAGGCGATGATCTCCGGTGAGGTTCCCGCGAGCAGGGAAAGCTCATCGGCGAAGAGTGACACGGACCGTCCTGCCTCCAGCCAGCCGGAGCAGGTGCGCTTGAGTGCGTTCTGCAGCGAGTACATCAGCAAGGAGGAGATCTGCTGGTTCTGCTCGTCATCCAGGAGGATGCCGGACGGGGAGGACCCGGTGTTGATGACCACCGAGCGGTGGCCTTCCAGGATGTCGGTCCAGCTGACCTTCCGGCGGGACGGGCTCCACCAGTCCTCCAGGATCAGCAGCTGCTCGAACTTGTTCCGGGGCGGTTCCAGGAACGGCCGGCGCGCCGATTCGGTCCGGTCCTCGAAGAGAGAGGAGATGGCAATGTACGCCTGCTCCAGGACCTCGTCGGGCTCACCGCGTTCACGCAGTTTGATGCCGAGGGCCTTGATGCCGGTGGCGAGTTGGACAGCGATCTTGTCGGACGTTCCGGCGAGCAACTGGTACGCGTAATAGAGCGGGGACATGCCGTGTTTGAGGATCCGTTCGTCGCGGTCCTCGATGGAATCCAGGACGCGTTCGTCCACGGACAGCGCGGCGGTAAGGACGGCGACGATCGTCGGGAATGACCGGACGCCGATGGCCTCGGCGCCGAACGTGTACTTCAGGGCGTTGGTGAAGAACACAGCCTTGGTCGCGTTGTCGCCCGGAACGGAGAACAAGTCGATGGCCGGCGTGCGGGGGTCGGCGACGTCGATGGCGAGGACCTTGTCGCCGAGGGTGTGGGCCCACTGGACGTACTTGGCGACGCCGTCACCCTTGGACTCGAACGCGATGAGGGTGTTGTTCGCGCCGGGGTAGCCCGGTTTGCCGGAGGGATTGACCCGCTCCAGGCAGTGCCAGCCGAACAGCGCCCGGATCAGAAGCGACTTACCGGAGCCGGGCTTTCCGACGACGGCCACGCCGAAGAGCATGGCGGCCGCGGACAGGTGGGCGGATCCGTCATCGTTGGCCCCCAGCAGTGGACCGATCTCCTGCAGCATGATCGGTGGTGTGGCGCGGGCCCGGGTCGCTGCGGCACCGGAGACGGCGCCGGCATGCGGGGAGACCATGCCAACGACCACGTTGGGTCCGACCATAAAAGCGTCCGGGGCCAGCGGGTAGTCGCCGTCGGAAGCAGGCACGAACTTTTCGAACGGGACCTTCTCACCGTTGACGTTCCGGTGTCCTCGTATGGTCTGTTCTTTCCGCGGCGGGCGCGGGCGGCCACTCCGTGCCGGGGGAGCGGCGAACACCGGCTGTGCCAGGCGGTTGCGAAGCTTCGTGTCCGGGGAAGAAATCCGACCCGTGAGGGCGGCAATGCCAAGCACAGCGGCGATGCCGGAGAGGGCTAGCAGCACAGGAGAGGCGGCAGCCGGAATGAACTCCGCGTACTCGGCAGGGATCATCGGCAAGCCAAACAATGTGGCGGCGGCCAGCAGCAGGCCCGCGGGAAGAGCGAACAGAAGACCGTGATGCTTCGGAGCGAACCGCACACCGGAGTCCAGGTCAAAACCGGGCAGACCAGCGGTGACCTGGGAGAGCAGGGACGTCACTTCTTCGCGCGAGGAGCCGCCTGCGGTGATGGAGACAACGACGGCGGTCGGGGACGTGGAGTGGTGCGTCGGCACCGCAGTGCCGAGCCGGTTCGCCAGCCAGGGCGTGTAGAACTTCCGCTCCTTGTTCGACGGTTTCCGCATCGTGACAGCAACCCACGTGCCTTCGGGCATCGCGTTGGCCAGCAGCCGTGGAAGTTCGGTCGGGTCGATGCCGGCCTGGGTCTCCCGCAGCACCGGGGACGGCCTGTAGTTCAGCGTTCCGATGGCCGGGGTGTCACCCAGATCCTCTGGCATGGTGGCCTCTTCGGCGCGGGCGCCGACGGTGTGCGCCAAGTGCAGCGGGGCGTTGGTGCCAAGCGACGCGGCCGGGAGGATCAGGTAGCCGTTGAGCCCCGTTTTCTCGCGCCGGGTCAAGAGGGTGGCCTGGCCGGTGTTGGTCGCGGCGGACGCGAAAGTCCCGGCCCGCTGTGTGAAGGTTGTGGGGTTTGTATCGATGCCGCCGGCCCGTGCCAGCCGGAAAATACGTTGGTCCATACTCTGGAACATGCGTAGATTGCAGAGTGGTACCCCTGCTGACCCGGCTAGGCGGATTCCGGCGATCTGGGAGGCCGAAATTGTCTGCCAGAGTCCCCATATCCCGCCACGCCGGGTTTCCGACAGCGACGAGACTTCCCCCCTGTATAAATGGTGTACCGCCGAGAACATGTCTGACCGTCATGCGCAAGCGTTTTGGTGTCTTCTGGACAGACCGTCAGCTCTTTCGCTTCTACATTTCCTGTGTGCGGCTCCTCCGCAGAAGTGACGGGCTTTTCCCGAACTTTAACCCAAAAACTTTTGGGGTGGTCCTGTGCCGTAGTGTCCTCGCCGGTGTGTCGCCTGCGGCGGGCGGTGGGTGCCACGTAAGTGTGGCTTGTGGGTCCGTCAATTGCTTTGCCGGGGTTTGGCCGGCGGCCGGCGGGTGGGTGCCTGGCACACATAGAGGGTGGGTGGAAGTCGGCGACGTGGTGGGGGCTGCGCCCCGGTGGTGTGGGTGGTGGGGTCAGATGCTTGTCTGACCTGGGGTGATGCCTGCGGCGCGGGAAGTTGGGGCGTGACGTTGTGCTTGATGGTGCACCGGAGTGCTGGACGTATTGCTGCGCAATGGGTGATGGCGTGGACGGTTTGTCACGCCGGTCCCGGCGTCTGCCGTGACGTCCACCGGCGCAAAGCGCCTGCGCATCAATTCGTTCACTACGGCGTCAGCAAATCGACAACATGACGGGGCGCAGCCCCCGGGGAAACACTCCGTGAACCGCAGAGGAAACCACGACGGTCACCGCCCGCCGCAGGCGCAAACGACGCCGGACCAAGAACGCCACGGAAGGACCACTGGCCCAGGGCGAAGCCCTGAGAAACACCTCGTTGAACGCGGCGGACAACGCATTGAAAAGCGGGGGGCGCAGCCCCCGGAGAAACATCACGATGACGCGGTGAAAGGTCGGACGCCGGCCAGGCAGCCAGAGAGCACGATGAGGCCTTTGCCGTGTTCTTTGAGCAGGGCGTAGTCGATGCGCGGCTTGTACCAGTAGGACTCTTCGGCCTTGTTGTGCAGGGCCAGGAGGTTCTTCCAACCGGTCTCGTTGCGGGCCAGCAGGGTCAGGTGCTCGTAGCGCTTTTCCTTGGTGTCGCCCTTGCCGTCGTCAGCGTCGGCGGTGGTGTCGTCGTTGCGGTCCACAATCTCTGAGTTCCGCTCGAAACGGTCGCCGATGGACATGTAGATTTCGATGCCGATGATCGGCTTGATGTTTGCAGCCTTGCAAGCTTTCGTGAACCTCCATGCCCCGGCGAGGGATCCGTGCTCGGTCTCGGCCATGGCCGTCTGACCCAGATCCGCTGCTGTCTTCGCGATTGACTTGATTCGGCTGAGGCCGTCCAACCCCGAATGTTCGGTGTGGTTGTGGAGGTGCACGAACGCCATGGGTTCCTCTGAATTCTTTGTGGCTGGAAGTAGACCGGCGGGCCCGGGAGGTGCGAGACGGGGATGCCGTCCGTGGTGCTCTACGCGGAAAGCTGCCTGACGGCCATTGCGGCGTAGTATTCATCGAGCTCGTCCAGGAACTCAGGTGAGAAGAACTTGTAGTCCAGCTCTGGAGGCTCCGGCGATGCGGCCGTTTCGAAGGCGGCGTACGAGGTGCAGGAAGCCGGGTTCGTGAAGGGTGAGTTCGCCATGGCCGTTATGTGTGCGGCAGATCCAGTAAAGGTCCACGGCCGTGGCTTAGGATCAGCCGCATGGCCGACTACAAAGTGTTTTGGGTGCCCGACCACATCGACTCCATGGATGGAACCCAGGAAGCGCCGAACGCGACAGCGCTCATCAATGAATGGGCTGCCGACGGGTACGAGGTTGTGTCGGTCGTGCCCGGGACCAATGCCCAGACGTACGCCGGCCTGTTCATTACTCTGAAAAAGTAGGACCGCCCAGGAGTCCTCCCCGGAGGAGTGTGCGCGTCGGGGTGTGCTGCGCTGCAGGCAAAGGTCGCCGGACTTGAAAAGAGAATCAGGACAAATTTCGTTGTCATGCCCGCCATGTCATGGAAATGGCTTGACGTTCCTGAGTCGTCATGGATTTGTGTGTACGTTATGGAACTAAGCGCCGGCGACGAGGAGCAAGCAATGCTGCATTTCCCATCAACATCGACATCTGCGCGGGTGGCGAAAAGAGCCGACGTTGACAAGCTCAACGAGCTTCTGGGGGATGACGTGTGGGCGTTCAGTAATTGTCGTGTTGACGCCGCCAATAGGCCGGTGGCCGAGCTTGATTGGCTTTTCTACAACACCAAGCTCGGTTCGGTTATGTTGAGCGAATGGAAGCGGTACCCCGACACCGTCGCGGAGGCCAAGGACAGAGGCCATAAATGGAAACTCCGAAACGGGAGTCTCCAGCCCAATCCCCTGGAGCAGGTCGACAAGCAGCTGGAAGCGCTCCGATGGGTGCTGCGGGAGAAGGTTCTGCCGAGGTTCTTTCCCGACCATGACGGACACACTGTCAAAATCATGGAGAGTGTCTACTGCCCACAGATCGACCGGGAGACGGTGAAAGACCGGACGCAGTTCGGCAAAATGTTCGGCAGCATTGAGGAGCTCTGCGCGTCGGTCAACACGCTCAACAGCCCGTCACCACTCTTGGTCGGGGACATGACCTTAGTCCTGGAATTGGCGGAAACCCTGGCAGGGCTGTTCAGGTGTGCCATTCCGGACGGGTTGGAAGAGGCAGCTGTCTGGGAGCACAACCCGAAAGAATCAGCGAGGTTCTGGAAGGAATCGCGCAGAATCCACAGCCAGATCGCAGCCCTGCACCAGGAGATGGCGCGCTTGATCGAGGATGAATTCGCCCCTCGCCGAAGTACCCCGGCAGTTAAGCCAGATGAGCCCTCTCCTGCAAAGACCCCGGTAATCAAAGCCAGCGAGGATGGAACCACTTTCATCATGAAACAGGTTTCCGCGCATCTCGCCGGCGTTGACGGCAATTTTGAGGACTTCGAGGAGAGGTTGGGCAGGGCTCTCCACGCAATCCTGGTTGGCCTTCCACCGGGGAGCTGGATTAAATTTCCTACCATCGGCAGTGCAGTCGCACCGTTCCTTGGGACAGAGAAGCTGCGGACAATTCTCGGGGCGGCATTATGGGAGTGGTCTTTGAAGACCGCGAAAAGACACGGGCTGTCCGCGGAAGTCGACGATAGTCGACTGAACATCCGGATTGTTGACGGCCACAAGCCTTTGTGATCAGACGGTTTCCCACCAAATGACGGTCCGGCCAGATGGCCTTGTACGCATCCCGGACCAGGCCATTGCGCGGAGTTCCAACTCCCGGCCGGTCACCTGGTTGACGGGGACGTCGAGATACTCGGCGATCTTGGTGTTGCGGACGGCGGCCTGCCTTTCACAAGGTCCTCAAGGCTGGCGTAGGCAGCGCTGGTCTGCTCAGCATTTGCCATGGCCGCCATGTGTACGGCAGATCCAGCAAAGGTCTACGCCTCGCCGGCCCTTGATCGGCCGCGCCGCCGAACGCTTCGAGATCGGGATGGTCATCGGTTAGCCGCGTCATCTGCCGGACATGTTGGGATTGGCCACTATGGTTATGCCATCATCACTCGGCCTGCCTTACCCACGCGGACCATCACCGACGCATTGAAAAAGAAAACTGGGGGACATGAAGCTCTACATCCCTGCCCTAGTGGCAGTCCTGGCCTTTGCACTCACTGGTTGCGGCGGAGGTGGAAAGCCAGCAGCCGAAGCCACGTCGAAGCCCACGGCGTCAGCTACTGCAAAGCAACGGGCAATTGTCCCTGACCTCGTCGGCAAGTCGGCCCTTGAAGCCAAGTCGCACCTTGACAAGCTCAACTACCGCGCCCGTTTCTTCGGCCCGGATGGGCAGAGCTGGTCAGCCAAGACCCAAGTCGACGACACCGTCCTTACCGTTTCCACTAGTCCCGCCGCAGGGGGCTTTTCCGGGAACGACTTCGTAGACGTGCGGGTCAACATCAGCGAGAAAGAGTTCCTGACCGGGGCCACGGCGCGGGCGGCCGCGAAGGACGTCGCGGACGCGGAAGCCAATATCGCCAGGCGATACACCTACAGCTGCGGAGTGTACGGGCCTGGCCATGAATACAAGAGCTTCGAGGAGGTGTGGGGTAGCGGTGACTACAAGGACGGCGGGGAAGCCTGCGAGATCAAGATCCTCGGCATCTCGCCGTCGAGCAAGCCTGACCTGCTGCCCAGCGAGCAGAAGCTCGTGGATGACGTGGCGGCCAGGGGAGTGGCAATCAAGAGCCCCGGCGAAACGTTCGGCAGGATCATGAACCTCTGCGCGAAACTGGACAACACCTGGGGTGCAACCTACATGGATAAGCCGACCACCCCGGAATCAAGGGCTGAAGCGGCCGTGGCCCTTACGATCTGCCCTGACGCTCCGCATGCCGCAGAACTGCAGAACACCGTCAACTCACCAAGAGTCGCCGACGGCACCATGGTCGTCGGTCAGGCCATGGAGCCGGGGACCTGGAAAACCAAGCCGGGTGTTAAGGGCTGCTATTGGTCCCGCAGCGCTGGCGACGGAACAATTCTTGCCAATGACATCATCGACTTCGCACCCGATGGAGTGACCGTCACGGTCAACGCCGGTGAAGGCTTCAAGTCCAGCCGTTGCGGAGTCTGGGTCAAGATCGGCTAGGGCGACGAGGAGACCACCGTGATCCAGGCAGGCCACGGGGGCAAGGAATATGCGCTCGGCATGGTGCCGATCCTCGGCGCACGCGCCCACCAGGTCCGTTGGCTCGCCTGTGTCGCCCCAAACCGGTGGCCCGTGCCGGTGGAACCGGTCGCCGAATTCGCCCTGGTCTCCAAAGCCCTCAAATGGGTGAAAGACGATACCGGCCCCTATGGATTCCGTGTCTGGGACCGGCTCGAACGGATCGGACTGCTCGGCGGCCCCGGCGAGCCTGCCCTGATCGCACCCATCGAAGCGTGGGCCGAGGCTTACCGGACCGCTCATGCAGGCGCGCTGCAGCTGGTCGCCTGACCATTGCACTGCGTTACATGAGCAACGGCCTTTCGGCTCCGGGCGGATATTTCGTATCGGTGCCAGGCCCTTTTCGTGAACGCCGGACCGATCCGGTGACACGTGGCGCCACCCGCTGTCGTCACGGCTGCTGGCCGCACACATGGGAGGTGAAAACAGGGCCTGTTTAAGGAGAGCGCCATGACCGAAAACATCATCAACCGCCAGCCGCAGGGCATCCCCACCGGCGGGCAGTTCGCTCCCACTGCCCACGCTGAACCGGAGGTGGCCCTCGCGGCGCCCGCGCCGGAGCGGCCGGCAGAGACCCAGCGGAAGCACCGCGGCCACGACTTCTACCCTCCGGCCGAGCAGATGGCCTCCTGACCGAAGCTCTACGAGACCGACGGTGAGGGACCCATTGGGGACAAGCCGATTCAGGCGCATTACTTCTAAGGCGGCATGGACTGGTACATCGCCGAATACGATCCCGCTGAGAACGAGGCCTTCGGCTACGTGAACCTCGGTCACGGAGGCGAATGGGGCTACATAGACCTCGGCGAAGTCGAGGCGGTGCGGGGTCAGATGGGCCTGCCGATCGAGCGCGACCTGGACTTCAAACCCGGCACGCCCGCGAAGGAATGCATCGACAGGTACAAGGCTGAAGCAGCCGCTGCTGTGGCAGAGCCGAACGACGACGATGACCGCGAGGACTTTGGTTGGGACGGCCCGGACGAGCCGGACCCGCTCAGCCCGGAGGACCGCAAGCTTTGGGACGAACACCACCGCTTCGCTTACAACTACGTCCACGAGAGCGACCTCCTGGGGGTCACCGGCTTCGAGGACCGGGACACCGTTGAACGGTTCGCCGGCTTCGCCGCGAACGCCTACATGGAGTCCGGCTGGGACGGAATGTTGGACATGCGCACCATCGCCGAGAACTGGCGGAACCAGGAACGCCCCGTGGATTGAGACGGCCGGGGAGAGACTTTCCTGACGCCGCACACATGAGGGCCAGCACTTGACAGTGCTGGCAGCATTCCTGCCCTTGGCAGGGCGCCTCCCGATGGGGCATCTTGCCGACGTCTTGGGAGTCGGGACGGGAGCTTCGATCCGGGCAGGAACGCTACGCTGAAGGGTCCGGTATGGGCACCATCATGGTGCCCGCCGGGCCTTTCGTCCCTCTATGCGTCGGCGGTGCTCAAAACTGTCAGTGCTGGCCCCTAGGGTAACTTGCAGGTGGAAACAAGATGTGCTCGGACGTATGCGCTCAAGCGAATCGGATGGCCCGCCAGCAGACTATTCGGCTGAGGAGTCTGACCATTCGACACTGTGGCAACTGCCAGGCGGTCATCCCTTGGCATATGGCCGCCGATGCCCGGTACTGCTCGACCGCATGCCAGCAGGCGGCTTGGTACAGGCGCAACGATGAAATGCTGAAGCAGCGGGCCGTCGAATGGAATGCGGCCAACGCGGAGCAGAAGAGCGCTATAGGCAAGCTCTACTACCGGAACAACCGCGAACGTGCCCAGATGCAGAACGCCGCCTGGCGTGCGGCCAACCCGGAGAAAGCCAGGGAAATATCCCGCAACACGTCTGCCCGACGCCGGGCAAGGCTGCGCGGTGTCACGGTGGAGGACTTCAGCCTCGCGGAGATATGGGAAAGGGATGAGGGAATCTGCTGGCTTTGTGAAGCAACCATTGACCCCCTCATCAGCTGGCCGGATCCGAAGAGCATGTCTTTGGAGCACAAAGTGCCTATCTCGCTGGGAGGCGGACATACTCGCGCCAATTGCGCCCTGGCCCACCTCGGTTGCAATCTGCTCAAAGGAAGCAAGCTCATAACCGAGGCCCAAGAATTCCAGGTCCTGCTGACCGAAGCTGCCGCGGAGGCTACTGCAGAAGACATCGACCTGACCTTGGAGTGCAGCCAGCCCGAGGCGCTTGAACAGCTTGAGTTTTCCCTGTGGCCATCTCAGGGGACCATCGAATCGGTGATGACTATAAGCTGATCCGCACACATGTCGGGCATGGAAACGACCCCCAGCCTGGACTTCACGGCCATCGACTTCGAAGCCGCCAACTCCGACCGAGCCTCCGCCTGCGCTGTGGGCGTGGCAGTGGTCCGCGACGGGATCATCACGCACACCCGGTCCTGGCTGATCCACCCGCACACCGGCCTCGACTCGTTCGACCGCTACGCGACGCGCGTGCACGGCATCGACGCTTCCATGGTGATCGGGGCGCCCTCTCTTGAGGACTCCATGCAGACCCTGGCCGGACTCATCCGCGGCGGGCCCGTGCTTGCCCACAACATCCGGTACGACACCGCCGTGCTCCGTGCGTCCTTCGAGATCGCTGGGCTGCCCCGGCTGACCAATGAGTTCCGGTGCACGGAGACGCTGGCGCGCGCTGCGTTCCGGCTGCCTAAAAACAAGCTTGCCGATGTGGCCGCCTATCTGGGCCTGCCGGAATTCGCGGCCCACAACGCCGGGGATGACGCGCGCACCTGCGCCCGCATCGCACTGGCCCTGGCTGCCCGCCACAACGCCACCTCCATCACCGGCCTCTACCGCGGCCTTGGCATTGAGTGATGCCACGCCGTGCGGCCGCGTCAGCGAAGCCGAGCCCGCGACAGTGTGCGACATGCAAGCCTGCACGCTGGCCCTCCGGGGAGGCGGCTGGCCTGGGCCGCACACATCAGGTCCATGGAAGAGAACTTGCCCAAGCCTGCGCCAGGTGTCCGCCCCAACCTCGGGGACAACTACCGCTGTAAGGAAACCGGGGTTGTTTTCAAAGTCGGGGGCCGCCGCTCCAAAGGTCGCAGCTGTCTTCTCCATGACGCCGATGGACCCAACCGGCAGGTCCGTGATCACGTCACCCTGGAGGAGCTGGCGACTGGCTACGAGTTCCTCGGATGCGACCACGAGGCTGCCTGCTGCGACACCCACGGAACCCACACGACACCCCATATGGGCTGCGTCTTCCGCTGAGCGGGAAGCCCCGCTGCCGGCGCCGCACACATCACGCCCATGGAAGAGAACGCCTCCCGCCAGGCCCGCATCTCGCTGGGCATCGGCCACATCCATCAGGACAAGGCGGACGGCAGTCGGTGGACCCTGACCGGTCTCCGTTCGGGCAGGACGGTCATCCTGAGTGCTGTCGCTCCCGGAACCGGGCAACGTGACCGGGTAGGTGTGGACATCTTGGCTGACAACTATGAGCACGTGGGATGCGACCACGAGGGCTACTGCTGCACCTTGCACCGGACCCATGTCATGCCTCACCGCGGTTGCATGATGCGCTGACACCGGACACCGGCAGTGTACCCGGGCGGGATCTTGGCGTCAGCTTGCTGACGGGCCGCCAACGCGAAGGAACTGTGCGATCGCTTCGACTTCCGGGCCGCCGATCTCCGCCCGGATCGCGGCTGCCAGTCCGGACCATGTAGCCGGCTTCCAGATTCCCATCACTTGCTTCTGGAGGTCGTAGGCCTCCTCGAACCCAGGGATCTTGCCCATGTCGCCGGGGTGGAGCCCTTTCCGTCCCCATGGACCGACGTCGTCGGGATCAGATCGTCCCTCGCCGAGCCAGACGAACTTGACTCCCTGCCCGGAGTTCAGTCGTCCGTCGATGCAGCCATGGGGATAGCAGATCGCCTGGTTTGAGTAGGGCAGATAGCCGTCTGGACGACGGTCCTCCTCGGACGTGTGGGCGCAGAACCCATTGCCGCCGTTCACCCATGCACCGTATTTGCCCTCAACGCCGACGACAGGCCGAAAATGGTTTCGTCCCCTACTGGCCGGAAGGTCATCGTTTCGGTCCACGACCACGATGTCGATCGTGCGCCGCGTGGCCAACTCGGCGTCGGCGCGAAATTCCGAACCGGAGATCAGCTGCAGGCGCGAGAGTTCTTCAGGCGTGAGGTTGAGTTCTGCCGCGGTGCAGAGGTAGGTGATGGCTGCATGTTCCAGGCGTCCGCCGAACATGGTGATGAAGGTGGTGACCTGCGATTCAACGGCCGGCCCGTTCCGGCCGTTGGGGATTTCCTCAAAGCGGTCCCATTGCCCGCGGTGCTTCCCCGCGGTTTCCCGATGGAGATGGCCTTGTTCGATGAGGTGCTCGATGGACATTTCAGGGGTCGTCACGACAAGCCTTTCGTGTGTTCTGGGAAGGTACGAGACGTGGCTAGAGCCACATGACGGAGCCACCGGCGCGGGGCTCGTACCGCTTGCCGACCAGGCTGTGCGCGAAAAGCTGTTCTTCGTCGGACGGTCTCTCCGGGAAGCTCTTCTCGAAGGACTTCAACTCTCCAGTGAGCCGGCCCAGCAGCTCGAGTTCGAAGCGGGCCTTGCGGGGAGAGCCGGACGGAACAGCCTTGATGACCCTGGTGACTCCGGTGATGACGCCGCCGAGCCCGACCAGAAGGTAGCTGGCCCGTTCGATCCGGTCGGCGCCGGCCCCGGTCCAGTCGCCACGCTGGGCGTTCAGCCAGTCCTCGTCACTGAGGGTCGGAGCGTCGCCCCACCATTTGCGCCAGTCGTCGGTGCTTTCTTCGGCCGGTGCCGTTTGGATCAACGGCAGTTGGCCGCCGGCGGATACAAAGCCGGCGGTCCGCAGCGGTGTCAGGGAGGACATGGTCAAGTCCGCAAGGTAGCCCGACGCCAGAAGCTTGGTGATATTCGGGCGGGTGCTTTGCAGGTATGCGGCGGCGGCGTTCGGGGTGAGGATCTCGTCGAGGATCGGATCGGCGGGCGTGAGGGTGATGTCAGGGAGAGTCATGGTCTGCTTTCTTCATACGGTTTCCGCAATGACATAAACATATTCAGGATTGTGTAAATGTGTCAATGATTCGCTGAGGATGATCCCAAGCGCCGCACACATGGGTAGAACGCCCGCTCTGGGGCGGAGACCCCCACCTTGCGCAGGTGACGCCCGTCGTCCGCTGGCCCGCATAGGGGTAGACCAAGGGCCGGGAACGACGGGCCGCAAATCAAGGAAGGTGCTGGGCTGCCACGGAGAAGATCATCGGCCGGGGCACTGTGGCACTGGCTTCCGGCCTGCAACGGCTACCGGCTAGACGTGAACTTCATCGCCGTTGCGACAGTCGATGTCCGCGGCATGCCAGAGGTGGAACAGACTCGTGGCGCCCCGCAGCGAAGGCACACTCCACGGCGGCCGTAACGACGGGGCAAGCAATCAAAGTCAGAAGACCCTGACCGGAGCAGCTGTTGACGCGGACAGAGGGGGAGGGGCAGTCGCTCCCTCTAGACGATATGAATTTCGACGATAAGCGCACCAGAATCTCTCGGTGCCCTCCGTCGCCGTCGGCCCAGAGGATTCCCTTGTCTGGCAAGCAGCCACGGCGTTGTTGGGCGGTCGATGGTCGGGCATAACACCTCTGCATCTGTCCTGGGCCCTGTGCGGCGAAGCGGCACCGTTGCATTCTCACGGGCCGGAAGGTTGTGTGCGTGACTGCGTTTGCGATGCACTACCCGAATTCCGTTTGGAGGACGACGGGGACAGCTGGACCAAAGGCTGATGAACCAAACCGGGGAGTGAATGCGGGGGATCAGTACACATGTGATGCCGCTGTATGCGGCCTTCCATCTCCTCCTAGATCCGGATAGGGATCAGAGCGAGGTCATGCTTTTCGAATTCCTTGTTGGCTCGCTCCAGAAGAACCGACCGCAGACGCATGAATTTGATGGCGGTCGCGGCCCCGCTGTTCGTACTGGTGTCCTTCAGCTCCTTCCGATTTTCGAGCGCACAGGTGTACAGAAGAACCCCAACGGCCGCCGCCACATCGTCACTGCCTGGAACCCGGCTGAAGTCGACAACATGGCCCTGCCGCTTTGCCACGCCTTCTTCCAGTTATACTTCGCACCCGGTGTCGACGGCGCCCCCGGCAAACTCTCCTGCCAGCTCTACCAGCGCTCCGCGGACATGTTCCTGGGCGTCCCGTTCAACATCGCGTCCTACGCGTTGCTGACCCACATGGTCGCCCAGCAGACCGGACTCGACGTCGGAGAGTTCATCTGGACCGGCGGCGACGTGCACATCTACGACAACCACACCGACCAGGTCACCAAACAGCTCGGACGGCTGGACGACGTCCGCTCCTACCCTGAGCTGAAGTTCCACCGCGTACCGGACTCGATCTTCGACTACACTTTCGAGGACTTCGAGATCGTCGGCTACGACCCGCCCCCAGGGATCAAGGCACCTGTCGCGGTCTGACAGGATGGACCCATGACACATTCGTACTCCTTGCGCACCATCGACGCGATCGACGGACTGAACAAGCCAGCACCGATCGAACCCCGCTGGACCACATACGAGTGGCCTAAGGCTTTTGGACTGGAGAAGGGCCAGCTCGGTGACGACCCGCACCGTGCGGCGTACCGCCTTGACCGGAACAAGCAGGAGGACGGGTGGTGGGCTCTCGATGACCTCATTCGCGTCATCAGCGGCTACGACAGAGTTGGTTCTTCTTCCGGGTGGCACACCCTGAAAGCTGTTGACCTCGTCAAGATCATGACCGTGTTCCGACTCCTCGGTGTGGACGACCAGCTGGAGGTCTGCCTTCCGCCCGAGTATCAGTCCGCCGTGGACGCATACCCAAGTCGTGCCGACGATCAGGTTCGCAAGTCCGTAGAACTCGCCGAGCAGGCCTAGCCAGGCGACTAAGCCAGGGCCCTCGTCCCGGTCTGATACATCAACTCGGTGTCCGGATCGGTGACGGGGGCTTCTGCGTGCTCGAAGTCCGCCCGGAAGTCGAGGCCGTCGATCGTCTCCACCGTGGTGATCTTGGTGAGCGCACCAAGGAGAGTGCCCGCGGGCAGGCGGAACTCTGTGCCGAAGTGCTTCGACTTCATGCTGCGGGCTGGCAAGTACGTCCAGGTGATGGCCCGTCGCGCTTTGTCCAGGTGGGCGAGTTCCGGGTTGCACAGTGGGCACGCCGTCCGCCGTGGCATTGCTTCGATCTGGGCACGGGTCTTCAGGAGCGGCCAGACGGGGATGGGGTCCTGGTCTGGTGAGTCGCCTCGGAGTCGCTCCGGAAAGCGCAGTTTAAGACCCCAAGCGTTCTGGCGGTCCACAAACCGCTTCATGCTGTCACACGTGGGCAGGTGGACCTTGCCGGCCAGTGAGACGATGAAGCAGTCCCCGGAATCCAGCCACTCCTGAATTGCTTGCTGTTCCAGCGCAACGGTTTCCCTTATGCGCTCCCGCAGCTCATCGTCGCTCAGGGGCGAGGTCGCTGATGTAGTCCTCCTGCTTGTATGCCTTCCTGGCGGCCACTGCGGACTGACCGGCGGGCGAATCGGCAGGGCTTGTCAATCCCGTCATGCCGTCGAGCCTAACGAACCGGAGGACGCTTAGGGCCAGCCGCTGTACGGGGTCGGCGTGTGGCTCTTGGAAGACGGATCCTTAAAGACGGGCCCCGCTGGGACTGGGGCTCGCCCAGATGTCGGCGGCCTGACACGGCGGTGCTTGCGGTCGCGCCGGGCGTGCCAAATGAGCAACCCCACCACCAAAACATCGAAGCAGACAAGGAAGACCTCGTACTTCATCAGTGCTTCTGCCCGCCCTTGACCTCGTCGGGCTGGAGGAACTTCTTGTCGTGGTTGAACATGAGTCGAATCCTCACGCCACGCCAGCGGAATTCAAGGCGTGGCGTGAAGACAGCAACCGGAAGGACGTCGGCCTGTAGGACAAGCCTTGAGAGTCGCTACGCCTGTTTTACCTCAACCGGCGGCAGCACCGTCTTGCCGCTGATTAACGCATAAGCCTCCGCGTATTTGGCAGCCACGGTAGGGCTGGATGTGCTCTTGACCTGCTTGAGCAGAGCAATCTGGGCATCCAGCAACGCGTTGTCATGCTCCGCATACTTCGTCTCATCTGCGCTGCGGTACGTCCCGTCATACAAGTTCGCCATGTGTATCCCCTTCATCAACTGATCCGCGCCCCCATGGCAGCGGATTCCCTTGCTGACCTTATTGGACGCAACGCCCTTTTACCGAACTTTGGGGAAGCCATGACCGGCGACGCAACAGAGGCCACACAATAGACCTACATCCCCCACCAGCGGAGGGCGGACAGCACTGCCGTAACTGAGGCCAGCACCGTGCCCCATCTAGTTGAATGTGCCGGATGTTGTGGAGGTCTAGGGAAGCTCGAGAGAGGCTCACTAGGGGAAGACCAGACAGGTCGCCAGAGCAACAGGGAACTAGGCACAACGCAACGCACTCTATAGATTCCGAGTCGTGACAACTTCCTCCAACCAACTTCGCGGTGAGGCGACCGTGAAGGCAGTGGCTGATCTCCTGCCATTGCTCTGTGACCATGATGGCCCGTTTCCGGGAGTTTGCGAATGCCTGTAAGGCTGGCAGCCTAGCAACAACTCCCCACTGTGTATCGCCTGGGCTGACATCGACCGCTGGCGGCAAGGACCGGCTCGCACTAGTTCATAAAGGATCTGCCGTGCATCAGCCCCTATAGGATCGAGTGATGGAGCAATGCCTCACCCTTAGCACTGGCGACCTCATCAGCCTCTGCGAGCAGCTGTCGGGACGCATTGAGAGCCTCAAAGCGCAGCCCTATTGGACCGCGGTTATAGCCGCCATGGCGGCAGCGCTCACAGCCTTCCTGAGCACCCGTGGCTCCATGCTGGCCAGCCGGAGAGAGCGGCGCAACAAGAGCCAGCGTGAAGCGCTCTACGGTGCGCAGGATGCCGCGCAAGCGTTACGGACGAAATGGACTAGCCTCAAGTCCTGGCGGGAGAAGGGCGAAGACGGCAAGAACCCGCTCCCAGAGCACAAGGAGCAGGATCTGCTTGCTGCGCTTGAAAAGATGGTTAGCAGAATTCAGGACGCAGTTCTGAAGGACGCGTTAAATGACTGGCGGGACTTCGCGCGGCTCTACTTCAATGGCTCCGAAGAGCACGACCGCCACGGCGAACGTGATAGGTGGAAGCTGGCCATAGATCTTTGCGGAAAGAAGGCCTTGGAGATTGACTGATGTTAGGCGCTGGTCAACTTGCGCACGGTTACATGCAAGCCGTGCTTAGAGCTTTCACGCTCCACATCGGCAAGCCAGTCCTTGCCTCCACCGACTACCTCGACGCCCTTTGGGCGTGCTTCGGCAACGAGTTTCACTAGTTCCGAAACGAAACTGTCCGTGTTGACGTCCAGATGGCGGCTGTCGATTAGGACTGATTCGTTAGGTGCCAAGTCGGCGGAGTGAACCAGTCTGTCGGCAAGCGCCCGGGAGCCGGCGACGCTAGGAACATTGATAATTTTCAATTGAGGTTCCCCTTTCGCCTGTGTTGTAAGTGTATATGTTTACCCAGGTTTGGGTAGGCTTTGAGCGTCACTTGCGATGAATCGTTACGAGATGGGTAGGACGACGTCAAGGATCGTTCCCGCGTACGAGCTTGAGTTTCCAGTCCAAGCGAAAAGCCGGTTAGGGCTCATAGTCACTACGGATTGCCCGGAGATTAAGGCGCCCCGACCGCCGTGTGTGCTTATAGATTCATGGATCGACTTCAGGCCACGTCCTCGATCCGCATCGGCAAATTCCGAGGTGCCGTTGACGGCCATCAGCAAGGCTTGCTTTTCGCTGGTCGCCCCTGAGCCTTCGAGCGTTGATAAGACTCCTACGCCTGCATCGGCCACCGAAAGCCGGAGTTGGTTGTTAATTACCTGGCCCGCCATAAAGCCACGCGGTACTCGTGCGTGCTCCGGTACATTGCAGCCCGCTTCAAGCAGAGCCCTGGAGACGGCTCGCTGCAATCCGGGTGCCACAGACTGGTAGCTAACGATCGATACCAGAGCGGCAACGTCATCCTCGGATGAGAAGGCCGCGACCTCAACAAGAGCTCGTTGGGTCAGGGCCATGTTGGCGTTCACGCTGGGCAGTCCGTGGTTGACCTCTGCGGCATCAAGAACTTTTCCCATGCCCATCCGGGACAAGTAATACCGTACGTCACGGTCGCCAGGCGGCACGAACTTGATTGGAATGCCCGCCGCCCGCCGCGAATCGACAAACGCAGCCAACGACGCCATCATCCCAGGACCTACCCATCCGCTCTTCGATAGATCAACCACGCACTCATCGTTTGACTGAGCATGGCATAGTGCGGAGAAGACCTGGGATCCCTCGGTGGCATCGCAACGTTGCTGCGCTATCCAATCCATGCCTGGACCCCAATCTGCGCCCGTTGTCTCGGCTATCTCGATCGAGGTCCGTCCGGCTGCCAAACTATTCTACTAAGTCCACGAGGCAGTATTTGCTTTCCATGACGCCGTCAGAACGTATACCTAACGCTTACCCGACGAAAAGGACGACAATCGCGGGCCGTCGATGAGCTATCTGCAGTCACTCGCGGCGACAGGCCGTAGGTCGTGCGGGGGTTCGCCGTAAGTGATGGGGATAGAAATACGCCGCCTTCTACGTCCATGAGGCCGCTTTTCGAGGCTTCGGCGGAAAGCTCTAGCAGCAACTGTAATGATGTGCGCCGATTACGGCCTGCGAAGCGTACGGGCGGAGCTGGTCAGCCCGCCCAGTTCTTCAAGTGAAGCCGAGTCAAGGAAGCCCGCAACTTTGATGGTCCCGTCCGGGCCAACGCGAATGTCGATTCTGTTGCGAACAAGCTCGGGACGGTAGTTCCGGTATCGGTCAGTCAGGTGGATGAAGCGCTGGTTCCCGGAACCGACGAGAGCACGCTCCGTTTCGGGGTTCCAGTCTTGGTAGGGGCCGTCGACGAGCAGGTCCACCTCGGCCAGGAAGGCTCGCGTGGATTCGTCCCGGCCGCGGAGGGTCTCGTATTCGTATCCGGAGAAGGCAATGATCCCGAGGCCGGCGTCGTGTGCAGCTGTAGCCAGCGCATGGCCTGCATTGGGTTGGTCGAAGGGCTCTCCACCGATCAGAGTCAGGCCTTCGACACCGGCGGCGACCGAGTCTTTGATGATCCCGGCCACCGGCATCTGGGTTCCCCCGCGTGAACTGAACAGGTGCGGGTTGATGCAGCCTTTACATTTGATGCTGCAGCCTTGGAACCAGATGGCAGTCCGCAGCCCCGGGCCTTCAGCCGTGGTGCCGTGCAGGACGCGTCCTACGCGGAGCATCGGCTCGTTGATCAAATGTCGAGCCTTCGGGCGCTGTGGTTGCTTTGGGGTGCCGGCTGTTGCGCGGGGGGAGCTGGGGAGGCCTGCACGGCACCGAAAGTGAGCTTGTTCCGGTGCGGGATCAGCTGGTGCGGCGGCACCTGTGCCTTGGAGATGAGCTGTTCGAATGAGGTGAAGGAGCCAAGTTGCTGACGGGTGCCGACAATCCGGTTGGCTGTCTCGTTGTCGACTCCCAGTGCCGTGACGAGCTCCTGCGGAGCCGCCGTGTTCACATTGATGCCTTCACCGGGTGCGGCGGCCGAGGAAGTGTATTGCGCGGGCGCCACGTACGTCGGCTGCTGGGTATGAGGCACTGGTGCCGGTGGTGTTGCCAAGGCCGCCGCTGCAGCGTTGGGGTTGTAGCCATAGGCGGGGGAGGTGTTGCTTGCGGGCTGTGAGGCTCCTGCCTTGGCGTACCACTTCCGGTCGTCGACGTGTGCTTTCCAGATGAGCCACTTCTTGTTCGTGACGAACGATGCGATCACCCCGCCGATGAAGGAGGTGAACATGACCCAGCCCCAGATGGTGAGTTCAGGAGAGGACTTGGGCGCGGCCTTGGTCCCAGAGTCGATCATGCTTGAGGTCACCATCACGCCGACCCCCACGAGGAGGAAGCCGATGCCCATGCCGATCCAAAGCTTGTTCTTGGATTTCACGCCGCGGATGAGGAAATTTACTCCGGTGAGAAGGCCGAAGGAGAGGATGCTCCAGAGGACGCCTGCGCTGTTGCGCAGGCGCCAGGAACGCGAGCAGAGTTTCTCTTCGGGGGTCATCGGTCTGCCTCGTTTTCGTACTGGTATGTCGTTTGGTCGGTTGTGGCCTGCTGGTAGTATGCCGGCGTCAGCCGTGAGTCGGTGATGACCGCATTCGGAAGCAGGGCCTGGATGGCGGCGAGTTCATCGGTGCAGCTGGGTCCGGGGCCGTGCGCTTCGGCGGTGATTGACCCGGTCGCCGAGACAGTGATGGTGATGGTTTTCTTCTGCGTCATGTTGCCTCTTCGAAGACGAGCTGGACTTCGCCATTTGCGTTCGTTTGAGAGACGAGGACCATGCCCATTTCCGCTGCACGGGCATGGAGCGACTCGATAGTGCGTTGCTGCAACAGCGCACCGACACTCAAGTCCAGGGCGGCCAGCAGGTTGCCGGTTTGTTGTTCGTCGTGATCGACCCTGCCAAGGAAGGTCTCACCAATGCGTTGGAACGTGATGCGTCCGTAGGGGCTGTTGCCGGTGACTCGGCCTTCGGCCACGCTCAGCTCGGTCGCACCCATCGCCACCAAGGCGTCTTCGAGAAGTTGCTGGTCGGTGATGCGGGTTGTTTTGCACTTCTCGCACAAATCTGTGCTCTTTGCTTCCCGGATGGCGGCGATGGCCGCGATGCCGAGCGGGATGAGGAGAACTTCGAGGCTCATCGCGGCCGCCTAGAAATCGATCTGGCGGCCGCCGCGCCAGGAGTTGACGTCAGTACTGGCCGCGGTGCTTGTCGAGGAGTACTCCTCACGGGCGCTGATGGAAGTAGCGGCCACGGCGCGGGTGGAAGCCCATTCGCGGATGCCGTTGATCTGTTCAGCCTGGGTGACCGACAGGGGCACGGTGTTGGAGATGGCCCTGCGCAGGTCCTTTTCGTTCAGCATCCGCCGTTCCGAGAACGCCTCGAAACAGGCGCTGACGGCGGCCTCGGCGATTTCGGCTCCGGAGAAGCCTTCGGTTAGTTCGGCGAGGAAGTCCAGTGAGTCCTCGGTGGTTTCAAAGTCGCCGCTGGCCGCCGAATCGGATGTGAGCCGCTTCTCCAGTTGGATCCGCCAGATGTGTTTTCGTTCTTCCTTGGTGGGAAGGTCCACGAAGAAGATCTCATCGAAGCGGCCCTTGCGGAGGAATTCCGGGGGCAGAGAGTCGATCTTGTTGGCTGTGGCGATCACGAACACGGGATTCTTCTTTTCCTGCATCCACGTGAGGAATGTTCCGAACACCCGTTGGCTGGTTCCGGAATCGCCGCTGCTGCTGGAACCGAAGCCCTTCTCGATTTCATCGATCCACAGAATGGATGGTGAGACTGCCTCGGCGAGCTTCAGAGCGCCGCGCATGTTCTGTTCGCTGGAGCCGACCAGTCCGGAGAAGACCCGGCCAACGTCGAGGCGGAGCAGCGGCAACCCCCACAACGTGGCCATGCACGTGGCGGTGAGGCTCTTGCCGCAGCCGGGAACGCCGGTGATGAGGACGCCCTTTGGGGCCGGGATGGACCAGCGCTGGGCCTCTGGCAGCCAGGAACCGTTGCGTTTGTTCAGCCACTTCTTGAGATTCTCCAGACCGCCGACGTCGTTCATCGTCCCTTCAGGAGAGATGAACTCCAACAGCCCGGACTTCCGGATCGTCTGGCGTTTCTCATCCAGGACGAGCGCGATGTCGGAGGCGTCCAGCCGTCGGTCTGAGGCGATGGCGCGGGCGAACGCGTTCTCCGCTTCACCCAACGTCAGGCCCTGGGCGGCTTGGATGAGCCGCATCCGGTCATCCGGGGACAGGTCGACAACGATCGAGGCCGCGTTCGCGCCAACGATCTCGTCTAGGACACCTTCGATTTCCCCGGCCGTCGGCAGCGGCAGGTCAACGACGGTGACTTCCTTCTCCAAATCGGTTGGAAGAGTCATACCCGGGGAGACGATGATCAGCGTGTGCGGCACTTCTCCGGTGCGGAACGCCAGCGCGGCGTCCTGAACGGCGCGGACCATGATCGGCTCGGCTGGCCGGCCTTGCGATCCGAGGAAGTGATGAAGGTCGAAGAACACGAAGATGGTCGGCTCGGTTGCCTTGAGGGCTTCATTCAGGGCAGTGTCCGGTGACGTTGGCTTTCCAGCCTGGCCTGGCGCGTGCAAACCCCTTGACACCGTGTAGGCCACGACCTTCCGCGGGCGCCGCAGTTCGGGACTGACAGCAACGACTTCGGCGGCCGCGATCACCCGGTTGCCCTCGTGAGTTTCGACGAGAAGAATCGGGTGCCTCGCCCGGATGAGCTCGACCAGGGTTTTGCCGAAGGTCAACGGCGTCTTTGCATTCACTAAGGCTCCCCAACGTGTTTCAGTGCCACAACTCCGGGCAGCATATCCCAGCACTAGCGGGAGCAGTATCAAGTTACCGAGCATTGTCATGTGTGGCGGGCACACGCTCAAATTTGGGCGTTAGAAATCTACCCATGCGGGGACCTGAGCAACGCGGGGCGGGTCCTTAGCGGAGAGTCCTTAGGGGTTGCTACTCCTCCAGGTGGAACTCGACCCGGTACCTCATGAACCTGATGTTGGAAGCCACAGAAAGGGCCCTGCGGATCTTCTTGTCGTCGTCCAAGGCAATGATGAGCCCTTCGACCCCCTGGCCAGGTTCCAGCATGGTGTCCTGGACAAAGCCCATGTATCGCTGAATCTGGCCCACCACGGCGTCACTGGCCCTACCGCGTTTGAGCTCGATGACGAGGATACGCTTGCCGTCCTTGCTGATATGGACACCGGCTATGGTCAAGTCGGCGCCGTTGTCGCCGACCACGCTCTCCGACGGCGGAGACCCCTTTCGGGCGAACAGGTCACAGGACGTCAGCGCCAGGGCCATGACCACTAAAGCTGCCAGCAGCGGGATGGCCCGCACCCTACGAAACATCCGCATTTGATCCCCAGCTTCGACGGCCGTGGCTACAGCATACGGACGCCTGCCAGTCATCGGGTCAAGGTCGCTGAATGTGACGGCGAAGAGCTTTCACGACGACGCCGCACACATGCGGTGGAAGACCAGATACTCCCACGCCCCGCAAAAATAGGAGATCCATGCCCAAGGAGTACGCGCCCGGCCCCGTCACCACTGACCTGGCCGTCAGCGTGTCCGGTTTCCGGGTGGACTTCGGCGACCGCACCCTAATTGACGACCTGAACTTTGAGGTGCGCCGCGGTGAGACGTTCGGCGGGAGGAGAGTACGTCCACTCCTGCCGCTGGCAGGACCAGTCTAAGCAAGGAATCCCATCGGGATAGGCCCCTCCCCGGGCCGCAAGCACCCGCCGCACGAAGGAGAAGAAGGGATTCTTTTCAACGGTCATGCTGTTCGCGCGGCAGGTCATCGCGGATCTGCGCAAAGTCGTTAAGCCGACCCGCACGGAGCTTTTCCGCTACACCGTTACCGTGCTGATGTTCGTGGCCGTCATGATCCTGCTCGTCACTCTCCTGGACCTCTACTTCGGGCCCCTGTTCGCGCTGTTGTTCAAGGGCAACTCCATCGGCGACAACTGACCTGGCGAGACCGTCGGCGGTTCCCTATTGGAGCCGCCGCTTCGCTGCCTACGACATGTGTCGTCATCAAGGCGCAAGGAGTCCCCAGGCCATCGCCTAGCCAGTACGCTGATCCCATCTTGCGGATTTGGGCATGGAGGTGCGGTGGACGCGGTCATTGGGTTCGTGATTATCTACGGCGGCATTGCCTGTGCAGTCGGGGGCGGATTCTGGCTGTTCTTCAGCAATCTCGGACGTCTTCACGGCCTCACACCCTGGCAGGCAGCGAGAAGCTACTTCCGCAAAGACTTGGCCGTCGGGCCGTTGACGCTATGGCGGATAAACCGTGAGTACAGGGCACAAATGCGTCACAGCGGAGTCATCGGTCCCTCCGGGAAACCTCTACGGGTACGGAAAATCACCGTGGCGATGCCCAGCGAGGACTATCGATTCGTGCAGCAGTTCAGTGTCCCCGAGTTCGCGAAGCAGCTGGCTGACTACCGGCATAAGTACGCGCTGAACCAAGGATGGTATGGACCAGAGGATGGCCCGGTCCCGGTTGCTGTCTGGCCCAAGGAGACACTCCGGAGACTCAACCCCGTACTCTCTTACCAGGACGCAAGGGATGGGACCACCCGCCCGATGACGGCTGACGCCGGGCTTGGTGATGAGGACAGGACCGAACCGGTCAACGGCATGGCATGGGTGACCTTCAACGGAAAGCAATGGGTTCTTCGGCCGGAAGATTCTCCATACCGGCTCGGGCGGGCCGAGGGCAACGAGATCCGCACCGTCCATGACCACATCTCCGCCTGGCACGCGATTCTCCGGCATTCCGGAGGGAGCTGGGTTTTGGAGCCGCTGAAAACCACCAACGCGACCAAAGTCAGCGGACAGACCGTCACGTCGCCGACCCCGCTGGGCAGCGGTGCAATCATCATGATCGGGCAAGCAGATCCGATCCGCTTCGACGCGGGAACCGAAATCATCAACGCCGGTAAGTAACCCGGCACCTGGAGTCAGCGCCTTTGGGGCGAAAAGGAAGGCGGGTAACATGCACACGGGTCAGGCATTTGAGGAAGGGCGATACCAGCTTCTGCAGAAGCTCGGCAGGGGCGGCATGGGCGAGGTTTGGAAGGCCAACGACACAAAGTTCAACCGTGTCGTTGCCATAAAGGGGCTTAGCGAGGGGTCCGCTCCGGGGCTTGGTGTAAAAAGGAGGCTGGAGCGCGAGGCGGCCCTCCAAGCGTTGCTGAAGCACAACGGGATCGTCCCCATCATTGACACCTTCATCGACGACGACAAGCTCTACCTGGTCATGTGGTTCATCGAAGGAACTGACCTCGAGAAAGCTGGCAGATCAGGCGCCCTGACAGACGCTGCCAAAGTCTCCATCCTCGCAGACGTGCTGTCGGCACTGGCCTATCTCCATGAGCAAACGACCGTGATCCACCGCGACCTCAAACCGTCCAACATACTGCTTGGGACAGACAACCAGGCATATGTGGCCGACTTCGGTATTGCCCAGTCGCAACTAGACCCTAATGCCACCGAATCACAATTCCTCGTGGGCACCCGGCTCTACATGGCACCCGAAGTGCAGGCAGGGCGGCCAGCAAGCCATGAGTCGGACATGTGGTCTTTCGGCGCCATTGCGCTATGGCTTTTCACCGGACGGACCCCTGACCTCCTGGACCCGGAGATGGGAATCCCCGAGGGCAATTTCGCTGGCTCCCTCAGTGACGGCATCCGTGCCACCCTTAGCCGCGACCCTTCTCGGCGGCCGTCCGCTTCCCATCTGCTGCCGGTCTTCCGGCAGGCGCAGCACGAAGGGGTCACCGCGGTTGTTCCGCTGGCCCCCCAGACTGAGGCTCTTCCTTTGCCTGTCTCTCCGCCGACAGCTGCAACCGCAACTGAGGCCAGGCGTCGCCGCTGGATCCCGGCGGTTCTGGTCCTGGCCGTCCTTGTTGCGCTGGTAGGGGCGGCTGCGGCGCTGATGAACCCACCGGCACCAGGGCTGCAGGGAGACCCCACCACACCAGCGGCGGCCCCGGCGCCAACCACCCCGACCCCAACACCTACGTCGAGCAGCCCGACACCTACACCGAGCAGCCCGACACCTACACCGAGCACCCCGACACCTACACCGAGCACCCCGACACCGACTACAACTGATAAGACCGCTTCTTCCGGACCCGGCTGGTACTATCTGGCCAATATGGACCCCATTGAAACCGAGATCGAAGGCCGAGCAGGGCGCTGCACCGGCGGCTGCGCAGCATTCGGGGACAAGCCGGCAAGCATAGCCGGAGTCATCTACCCGCAGAGCTACGTCATGCGGATGGACAGCGACGGCAAGAGGAGTACCTCGCTGTGGAACGCCTACACCAAGTGCACAAAATTTGAAGCCACCATCGGACTGGACGACAGCTCTTCCTCGGTGAAGACCCATTTCTTGCTGGAACGCGAGAACGGCGCCACAGAGGACCTGGGCATCCTTCCCACCGGTGTCCCGCAGAAGGTGAGTGTCGACCTGACGGGCGTTTTCAGATTCAAACTGGTCTCATTCCTGGCGACCGCAGCCAAGAGCGATTCGACTCAAAAGGCCGTCTGGGGAGATGCCAGAATGTTCTGTTCGCCGCTGCCGAGCCCTACGCCCTAATCGAGTGTGGGCGACGGGGGTGATTTGATGCGCTTGGATCCCAGTACACACAGTCCCGATGTGAAAACGCCATCGGCCCGCCAACCCAGAGGAGTCCTTATCGGTGGCCGGTCCGCACCGACCACCCGTCAACGGTGAGGGGCTTGATGTGGCACCATGCTGTCGGCGGGATCAACCTCGCCTGTTTGGAAAGGAATCCCATAGTGCCACCGCGTCAGACACCGGGCCCAGAAGTTGTCAGCGAAGCTTTCGCTGGGCAACGAGTGGGCACCGATCACCACCCGGATGGGTTTCATCAACCCAACCCTGGATGAGAGCGCCCATGAGTGGCGGGTGTGGGCTCAGGGGCGGTCGGCGGAATGGGCGACCTAGGTCCGTGTCACCGAGCTCAATGGCACCCTTCCCGAGCTCTTCGAGAAGTTGATACCGCTCGATTGGGAATATAGGTGGCTTCTCCTGGAGACGACCAACCCGGATTGGACTGCCGTCGTGGACAACTCCCGCGGCGGGTCTAACCTGCATGCTGCCCTGCAAAATCACTTCCCTGAAGCACGCGGAATCACCACTGTCGAGGTCGAAGATGAGCCCAGAAACATCAAGCGCTTCGACGGTGAGCCCGACCGGGGCCGGTGGGGCTCACGTACCGTTACTGTCCATGACAAGAAGGGTCTGAAAAGATTTCTCAGCCTGAGCAATTCTGAGCCGTGGAAGTTCCACGAGAACGGAGAGCCCTACGACTTCGAAGACACTGCCAAGTACGATGAAGCGAAGACGACGGGCAGGTTCACCCATGAGATGCTCGTCGACTACTGCCGGCACCTTGGGCTGGAACCCTTCAAGGACGGCTTCTATGTCCCGACCGGCCGGGCGGCGCTGGCGACACCCAAAATGACTTTGCTGGGCCGCAGCTGGAAGGAAAGTTCTTCGCGATGACAGGAAAGACGCCGGAATTGGGTCATACTGTTCCACTCGGGAACCGGATCAAACCGTCAGCACCAAAATTCCCCAGTCCTTGGCAAATTAACTCTGCTACAGGGAGGAAAGCTGGACGGGATTGGACCGGCATACTTCGCGAACGGAGAGCAACTCGATGCAATCAACAGGGCCATGGACGGAATCAGGCTCTGGCCATGATCAAGTCCATTGATACACCCGTGGCCACGGCGGTTCTGACATGGCTAACGCTCGAGGAGGGTGGCCGCCGGGGTGGCCCCCAAACCTCTCCCGTTTATGCAGCTACGTGCGTCTTTCCGCTAGGAGGAGAAGCCGAAGTGCAGCCAGGATGGCCAGCAACAGCGGAGGAGATGTTCAGCATTCTTCTAGAGGAAGTCGAGGTGGTTGGTGACTCAAACGAGCGCCGCTACAAGGTCGGGTTCTTGGCCCCTGACCTCGCCAAGTCCTTCACGCACGACGGCGCGGAGTTCCTCATCATGGAAGGCCCCAAAGTAGTAGCTCGGGGACGGATCAATGCGGTCTTCGAAGGCTGGTAGCAACGAACCGTTATTGCGCTTCGCCAGCTCCCCTAGCTTTGGTAGGTAGCCGTGAAATACATTCTCGTATTGCAATGGTCAGGTAGCACTGAGGCCGACTTTGACGGACTTGTCGCCATGGAAGACCTGCTGCTTGCTGAACTCCCTCCAGCGCATGGGCTGGTTGACGGGCACGATTTTGGGTCAGGCGAGATGAATATCTTCGTCCACACCGAACTACCGGTGGAAGCGTTCGCGGATGCCACGTCGACGTTGGGTTCGCACTCACGATGGGCGGACGTGCGGGCAGCATACAGGGGCATAGGCTCGGATGATTTTGTGATTTTATGGCCAAAAACCCTGGAACACTTTGAGGTGTCATGATCATGCAGCCTGAAACCCTAAAGGGCTGGCCTCGACTCGGCTGAGAGTACGGCTCGTTAGGATGCGGTGAGCAGTAACTGGCGTATGGACTGCCTTGAAAGGGAAAGCTAGCATCCATTACAAGACGTCGGTCCCACACGGCCGAGTGTTCCGCAGCATTCTCCGCGAGAACTCGAAGTGCAGGTCCGGCCGGCGTCCCTGTCATCGCTTTGAAAGGATGATCATGAACCAGTGGAATGGCTCCCAGCCGCCTTTGGACCAGGGGCAGACCATTCACGGTCAAAAATCGTTTCTCACGACGTGGCTGCTGGCCCTGTTTCTCGGGACCTTCGGCATGGACCGGTTCTACCTGGGCAAGATCGGCACCGGCATCCTGAAACTGCTGACCTGGGGCGGGTATGGAATATGGTGGCTCGTCGACCTGATCATCGTCCTCTCTGGCCATCAAAAGGACAAACAGCGCAGAGCGTTGTACGGCTACCAGCAGAACCGGTCCTCGCTCTGGTGCTGAGTTCTGTCGTCGTCCTATGTGGATTTCTCGGAACAGTGGCCCTTGCTGTCGTCGGGAGCTCAACACGGCCTGTTGCTTCTCCTGCGCTGAGCGCCTCGCCATCGGTCGCTCAAGAGCCGACGGTACCAGCGCCCGTGACAGCGTCGTCATCGCCTTCGACTGCAGCCGCCTCGACAACACCCGCGACGGCCTCCCCGTCCACTACTACTGCAGCTGCTTCGACAGCAGATCCTTCACCATCACAGTCCACTGTCACACCCTCTCCCGCCCCTGGCACCATTACCCAGCCTCCGGCGGCAGCTTTGCCAGTCCTGACAGCCTACGGGGCTCTGTCAGCCGACTGGGAGGCCCATCACAGGGCAGATAATTACTACCTACCGGGCTCTGCTTACGATCCGGATCCGACGCTGCCTTTGAATGGCGGCCACGTGCAGGATAGGTACGTTGAGGTCTTCCGTTTCGGCGGCAGGGTGCTCTTCTACACGATGTACCTGCGGCCTTCGACCGGCGAACAGGAAGCATTGTTCTTCACGGCCGCTGAGCTGCCTCCGGACGCCACCATCGTATGGCAGCGGGATCTGCAGCGCTGTAAGCAAATACAGTTCCAGTCGGCGACTCTGGCCAAAGTAGTCGGCGAGCAGGATCGGGACGGCGGCGTCGAGGTGGAGTTCTCAACCACCGCCAATGGTGGAGATTTCTACTCACCCAATGACGTTCAGAACGTCAGCCTGGTCAACATGTTCCATGCCTCACCTGATGACGCCTCGGGGTGCTGACGCTTGAGAGCTTGGGGCAGGCCAAATCGAAGATAGTAGTCGGAGCCCTCCGATCGATAAGCGACGACGAACCCACTGGTGAGAGCGCAAACCACGAGCTCACCAAGCTGCCGTCCTCTACTTGCCGACGAGTTCTGCTGGCCGGCGACGGAGGGTCTTGGCGATGTTGAGCTTGCTGGAGCAACGTACGTTCATCGGCACCCATGCGAGGCGCCCGGCTGACGCAACCCGGCGCAACTGCACCGGTCACCGCGACCCCGGCAGTATTCGCCACGGGATATGCCTTGGCTGTAGGAATGTCAGCTGCTTTCGCCTACGCCGCGGCCGTGAACGCCTAGCAGGGTCTACCACTTGGGACGGGGCGGCGGCACTGGAAAGGGCTTGTTGTAGCCCTGGCTAGGGCGGGGTGCCCGGGAATCGTCGGGGATCAACACCATCGAATCCCCGAACTCGAATCAGAGCCGCCGCTCCGTCCCCAACTTGCCCTTCACGAGCTGATCATCGACAGGTACAAAAGCCGTGAGCGGGGCGCCTATGAATTGTGACGGGGTCGCATTCGAACACTGCAGGGTTGCGCTGCAGGCCGTCAAGCGAGCAACGACTTCGCTGACCTTCGAAGAGAACATCGACGTGGCCCACGGACCATCCTGAAGCAGCGCGATACCCGTTGCCCCACATGAGATCGAGGACCTGGCCACCCTTGGATTCGACCTTGGCCACGATCTCGGCCCTTTGCCTCGAATGGTCAAGCTGCAGGTTGATTCCGTAGGCGATGTACCCCAATAGAATCAAGGCCGAGAGTACGATCGGTAGCCGTCGCTCAAGAGTCTTCCTTCGCTGGGACCGGCGTCCGCCGGGTGGTGCCTGCGCTGCTTGTTCGTGAGAGCTCGTCTGATCCCTTCCCCCCGGAGGGTCAACTTCGTCGACATCCGGCACGACTCTTCCAGATAGCACGCAACGACTCCACAGGGGTGTGCGGCCGCGGCGGGGAACGCGGTCATCCAGCCGTCCCCCTACGATGGAGCGGTGTCAGAAGAGAAGAAGAAACACCGGTTCCTGACCATCGAGCAGGTTGCCGAGGAACTGAACATGACGGCGGTCCAGATCCGAGCGCTACTGAAGGCCGGCGACCTCCGGGGGATCCCGGTCGGCGGCCGGAACGTGTGGTGCATCGGAGCCACAGATGTGGAGGACTTCATCGCCGAAGCATACCAGCGCACTGCTGAACGGACCGCTGGTGACCTCCCGGACTGACGTCGCCCGCGGACCGGTCGAGCATTTCGGCGAGAAGCTTCGCGCCTCGAAATAAGGGCATACGATGACGCGTGAGATGTACGCGTACCCGAACCGGGCCCAGAAGCAGCGGCCGAAGCGTGAGCTATATACGGATGGGCTGTGGTAAGCACTGGCTTGGTGTTACCGGGATGAGGAACATACCCAGCACTCGGACCTGTACCTCCTGTGCCAGCGCGATACGGCCCTCCGGAACTTTGATCTGTCCATGGACTACTTCAAATCCCTGGACGCTGACGAGTTCGAGACGGCACTGCAGCATGTCCTGGCCAAGGGCCGCACCTTCAAGCCTGTGGAGTCCCTGGCTAAGTTGGACGGCAAAGAGGGTGCATACATCATGGTCTTCGACGAATACAAGCAGTTCTATATCGGCCAATCATGGGACCTTCGCAAACGGATCAAGCAGCACTGGGGTGCCCGCAAACCGTTCGACCGGCTGATTTTCGGACGAAGCATGTACGACTCGATCTTCCCGGTGGACGAGCTGCGAGCCTTGGACAACACCCGGATTTTCGCCGCCCGCGGTCGCAACCCCTATGCCGTGGAAGAGCGAGCCGAGGCCGACGCCGACCCACGCTTCTGCCTGAACCGGATGATGGGTGGTGAACCGACACCAATGGCTCGCATGTTGTCTGGGCTCAGCCCCCGCGCCCGCACCCATGGCGTGGGTACGGCATCGCTGAGCCTTAAGGAATACGAACGGGAGCGGGACGCTGTCCACGACTCTGGAGCCGTGGACCGGTCAGCTGCGGAGGCGGGGTTGGTCGAGGTCCTGGCTGCGATGGACATGAGCATTCATTCAGTCCAGCGGGAAGACGGCACACAGTTCCTGTGGTCCCGTAGGGACAGCATCGCCTCGGCGGCCAAGTGTGGTGATCTGAGCGTGCAGGAGTACGTAGCCTTCCTCGAGGCCATGGGCGAAAAAGTCGTCTGGCCGGACTAGAGACGGTTCCAAGCTCATCTCCTTGCCCTTGGTGGTCCAGCCCGTTTGCTGAAAGTTAGCGGGTTTGGTCCATGGGTCGAACTGGCAATGGGCTGCCGTTTCTTTGGCCGTCGCTGTGGTTCCACACAGCCGAACGGGAGGAGCCGATGCGGCGCTATTCGCTACCTGGGTACGTCATGGCCGAGTTGGGCTGGACGGCCCTCATTCAACTTTGACTCCTTGAAGTACAGCGGGTGCGATCGGTTGACCGTCCGTTCCTCCACCGACCACGCCAGCGGCTGCGATCTTCTCAACAGCCGAGAGTCCGTCAATGACCGTTCCGAAAACCGAGTATCCTCCCGCTGGATCATGCGGAATCTTAGTGTCCTGATAGACGATAAAAAACTGGCTCCCCATACTGGTGGCGTCGTTGCCCTTGCGGGCCATCACGATGGACCCTTTCTTGTACACTTCGGAGGCAGGCGCATTCTCGATAGGCCCTAAGTGGTAGTCAGGACCACCGGCACCCGTTCCTGTGGGATCCCCGCATTGAAGCAGGTCGAAGCCACCTGTGGTCAGTCTGTGGCATGCGGACTGATCGAAGAAGCTTTTGGTGGCCAGTGAAATGAAAGAAGCCACAGCTTGGGGAGCGTCTTGTCCTAGAAGCTGGACTCCCAAGCGCTGTCCGTCGAGGGTGAGGGTTGCGTTCCAGGTACGACCTTCAGCAAGGGTGGCGGAGGGAGGTGTGGGCGCCGATGTAGGGGCTGGCGTCGGGGTCGGATCATCAATGTTGTGTGTGTTGGAAGGAACCGAGACAACCGTGTCAGTGGCTGTCACTATGGAGGTGGTGGCCACGAATAGCACAGTGACAAAGATGAGTATTGTCGCCGTGGAGCAATACCCGATCACGAGCCCCGCGATTGCAAGGCCGCGACCGCCTTCTCCTGTCCGGCGGATCTGACGCAGTGCCATGTGCCCGGTGACGATGCCTGCCACCGCCACAAAGAACGAGGATATGAACGACACAACGGCGAGTGTGTTGGTTCTTTCTTGTCGATCATGATCTCTGCGTATATCTGACATGTTTCCCCACATGGGTTGATCTGAGCTTCTGGCCACATCATGCCACGGGCGCCCGGCGAGAATTCATACGGAGCCGTTACCGCGTTGTATCACGACGCGATGCGTTCTCTTGTCCGGAAGAATGCCTGGCTAACTCACAGGTGGGAAGGAAATTCATGATTCTCAGCGGGCCTAATAGCCTGTGGGACTGGCGGATCTAGTTTTTGGGCCAATCACCAACGAAACATTCGCGAATAATTGACTTTGCGGGCCCACCTGCATGTAATCTCTGGTCGTTAATAGCTGGTTGGCTAGGTGAAACGGGGAGAGATGGCGTTATCCAAGATTTTAGCGCCCATGCTTGCGGCTGCAGCCCTAGTCACGTCGTGCGCTGGTCCTCCCGCATCAAGTTCAAGCCAGAACGCGAATTCTTCAGACGGACCCCGGCCGGAGACATCAGTGAGCCTCAGCCCGCCCACACCAGCAGTTGTTCCACCGCGTATGATTTCCACGCCGGCGGCGGAGATATTCACTGTCGTCCAAGACTTCAGCGGCTCTGGCACCACATGGGACTTCAACGCGGATCAGCTGACAGTGGCCACGGAATCCGAACCGGATGGTCCCGACGTAAAACTCACGGTCACTTTCAGTGGCCACGCCACGGGGACCTTAACCTCGGCCCATCATCAGTTCAGCGTCGACACTCCGCTGAATGTGACTCCCTATTGGGATAAAGACTCGGCAGTCTGCAAATTCGCCCTTACGCCCGGAAAAGGGTCACTCGCGGCGCTGGGTATCGGTTCGGCGACCAAGCCTGAACAGTGGGTTGACTATAGCAGGCTCCCATACTGCGGTCTCAACTGGAAGGGATTCGACATAAAGGGTCCAAACAAGGAGACCATGACCAAAGCCACGGTTGATATGAAGGGGTCAAAAACCGAAACGTACACCGTACCGGCGGCTACCGCTGAAGCTGTTGCACAGAGTTTCGTCGCGCCGGATGGTTGGATGTTTAACTACTACGATACAAAGGGCATCTGCGGCACTCTTAGCTTTGGAATGGGACGAATAGTCCATGCCTCAACGCAGGTTTGCTGACCAGGAACCCAAAAGCTAATCCCATCGCGGTCTTGCGTTAGAAGGTTTGCGCGGTTCACTTCACCATCCCTCTGGCAGCCAGCGGTCCCGGACAAGCCCCTTACTTCCTTTCGGCTCTCGAAAGGGGGACATGAACCCTCAGGCAGGAGTTGCTCGATTCTCCGAATGCAGGCAGCGCTGTTCCCCTTCCCCTTCAGATAGGTCAGCGTGAGCTCAGTCGAAGCGAAGAGAGAGCAGCATTCTGGCGACTGACTTCTGATCGGGTGAGTTCAGCCATGCTTCAGCTTCGTCGAGCGTGTCGAAGTAACGGACTGAGCTCCAGTCAGCCACGGCGGTGTGACCCAGCGGTGTCTTGATCATGTGTGGAGATGGGCCTCCGAGGGCGGTCACGGAAGTCGGAGGAGTGGAGGTGTCCGCGAGCCGGGTTATGGCCGCGACTCGCTTCGTCCATCCCTGCACGGCCGGTTGCCCGGTGGTCAGCTTTGCCTCCTTTGAGTCGATGGCAAAGGCCTGGATCTGGAGGTTGCACGTCGTGCATGGCCGGGCGGAAGTCTGCAGACTTGCCGTGGAGTTCAACAGAACTTGGACAGCGTGCGTCGGCATGGACGCCTGGGGGGCCGGGGAGAAATCGAGAGGGAAGGAAAGCGTCGCCAGGGTCTCCCCGCGTTCGTCCGTCACTTCAAACTGATGGTCCTGATACTTGGAGGCGACCGTCCATTCTGGTTTGGTCCTGAAGGTGAACGGGACCCTGTCTGCTGTCCCGGCGTACTGCAGATCCGGAGTTCGTCCGGAAAATGTACGTGCTAAACCGAATTCGCCGACGTCCATGGCGTCAATGAACTCTTTTGCGTAGGCAAGCGCTTGCTCGCTCTTGGGGAGTGCGCCGTGGTTACAGGGGGCGCCGGTGAAGTTCAGAGCAAATGCCCATGAAGACATGCCACTCGCGGCCCTGCCGGAGGCCACTTCATCGAGATAGGAGTTGACATTGGCGAAGTCGAAGAATCCCAATTGAAGTGCCATAGCGTTCAGTTGCGAGGTGGTGCGCTGGCATACCACCCTCTTCTCGCCGAGGTAGCTGCCGCGTGGGCTTGCGCCGGCTGCTGACCCTGGGTAACCGAGTGCAGAGCCGGTTGGAACTATGCTGTCCCCAACATCAAGCACTGCAGCGTTGTTGAGTTTGAGGCCGAAGAAGGTGACTGTCACCTCCACTTGCCCGGCCACCGTGGCGATCCGTTGTCCCGGCTGAACGTAGGGGACAGGCGCGCAGGGGTCAGGATGGGGAAAGGCCAGACACTTGGACGCCGGAGAATCGTTCGGCGGCGTCGCGATTTTGGTCCATTCCGGAACGATGCTCCCGTGGAAACTCGGAATGGCTCGTGAAATTAATTCTTGGACAGTGGCAAGGGCGCCGTAAAAGGGTGTCCCCTGGTGGGGCGTGCCCAGTGTGACGATCCCAGCAAGAGACTCGGATTTTCCATCTTGTGCCAGATAGGTTGTCGCGGCGCGGCTCACCAGGCCACCCATGGAGTGAGCGACGATGGCAACCTGCCCCGCGCCTTGAGCGGCTTGGTTGGCCTCGGAGAGGTGTTCAATGAACTGTGCGAGACAACCGCTAATTTTCTCTTCGGCCCCCCACGTCGTGTTTGCCCAGCCGTAGTCAAAGGCGAAGACCTGGTATTTATCACCAAGGGCTGTGGTGAGCATGGGGACGGTGTCTCGCTCGGCGGTCGCTCCATTGCCTGTCCAGCCATGCACGTAGATGACGGGAATTGCTCGAACTTGGGTGGCTGCATCACCGGACTGTCTGGGGCATTCCCTCGCCGCCGGCGCCGCTTGAGCAGGCGTGGATATAAGCAGACCAGCGAGGGCAACAGTGAGGGCAACCAGGGCGTGGATTATCCGTTTCACTGGGCGGGCTCCTCGTATGCGACAACTAGCTGACCGCTGTTCGGTCTGACCAAACCTACGCGCCAGGATTGTCCTGAGGAATCCTTGGCAGTGAGCTCCCACGCTGGCCCATCGCCCAACCGGGTAAGTGTCGACATGTCGAATTTGATGGCCATCGCCTTCAGCTGGGCGAGGGTTTCAGGTGCCACAGTTCCATCCGTGGGTTCGCCCATAAGCTGAAGGACCGCTGCCGCGTCGCCGGACGCAATACTGGCTTCTATCGCCTGGAGCTCTGCTTCAGCAGGGGGTGAGGCAGTACTGCTCGGACTAGACGTGGGGTTGGCTGTTGGTTCAGTTCCGGTCTGAGCTTCTGGTTTCGGCCAGAAGGCCCAGACCCCAACAGCAACCAACGCAGCCGCTACAAGGAGAACTACTACCAAGCGTTGCCATTTTCCCATCATGTCCCCGCTCATGAAATGAAATTTCTGGTCTGACTATATGCGGTTCGGGACGTTGTAGTACCTAGTAGCGGCGGATGCAATGAAGATTACGAAGCCGTTCCTTAATTTGCCGTATGCGAGCTGTCGGGACCGCTGCTTGTGCCTATGCTGCATGGGTGACTGGGACGACCCGACCTGAAGAGCCTTTGAAAATCGTAGACATTCTAAGCCCGAGCTAGGGCATAGTGCTCCTTTACGCTAGGCCTAGATGCCTCTTGGAGATGTTATGAAAAATTCACGAAGCAATTTCCTCCTCATGTATACTCTCGTGCTCGCCTCGCTGTGCCTTAGCTCGTGTTCAACAAGCACGGGGTCAAGACCACCGGAGTCTTCTTCAGCTCCTTCCTTCGAGGCTACTTACTCTTCAACACCCGGAACTGAGTCGGCGGTAGCACCAAGCCTTGAGCAGGCTACATCTCCGCAAGGAGCCCCAAAGCCTACTGAGGCTGCATTGACTGCTGGAGATGCCCGCGCGGACTATCTTTCCTTCGTGGCGGACGTGAAGAAGGAAGCTGCGCAATACTCGGCCGATTTAGGCAAACCCAAGGCCTCGTTCCAGGAATACTTTAGGAACTCTTACACGCACTTCAAGCGAGGCATGGCCGATGAGGACATCCAGTATGTCATCAACATCTACGTGCCGGTATTCGGTTTGCACCCCGAGGTTGAGGTCAACGTTGATGAGACAGCGGTCCGCGTCAACGGTAACGAAGGGAAAATCAGTAGCAACGGCATCGTTTACGTCGAGCACGGCAAGGAACTCGGACGCCAAGGCGCCAGCACTTATACGCTCGCGTACGAAAACAACCACTGGGTCATCAGCGACATTCCGCGGTCAAGCTGACTGGCAAGATCACCTATAACGCTGCCAGGTGGCCAACCACGGCGGCGTTAGGTGGTCTGTGGTCTCTCCACCATTACCAATAAGGGGCGCGCTGAGTGAACCGTTTGATTTTAGCTGCGCCCGGGAGGAAGGGGCGGGCCTTCGCTGCTGTCCCCTCTACGCGTCAGCAGAACAATGTGCTACATCGTGTGCCACAAGATTGGCTGTGTCCTCGGGTCAGCGTTCGTCTCAGCCAACGACGGTTTCCAGATCCGGGCGCTTCCAGTGCCTACAGCTCCCGCAGCGGGCGCATTTCTTTGTCCTTGAACTTCTCGGGACGCTCGCGCGGGTTGGACTCGGCGTCGAGGAACAGCCGGTAGTAGACGGTGCTGGGCCGGCCAGCGACACCGCTGACGGTTCCGGCACGGTAGACGTGTTCGGTCCAGCCGAGGCCGAGGATGGCCTGGACCCAGGCGTCGCATTCTCCGGACGGCAGGGAGGTGCGGTTTCCCATGAGCCGGTGGTGGCCAGCGATAGAGATGGTGATGCAGCGCTGGCCGACCAGGGACGGGTCTTCAGCGAACCAGTCCAGGTCTGAGGTGTCAGCGACGATTGTCAGGTCTACTTTGGAGTCCGTCAGGGTCCGCACCGGCCCGAATCGGGGGAGCTCACGTCGTGACTCGTGCTGGTTTCCAGCGTGCGACTGGCCCTCCGGACCCAGGACCTTCTTCCGAAAATCGGCCAGCTCTTTGCGGTACTTGTCCTGGATTTGTACAGTCAGTGCATTAATTTCCACCCGGACAACTTACCCGGATCAGCCCGCGGCGGTACTCAGCCTCGGCTTAGTCCTCCAGGTGGAACTCGACCCGGTACCTCATGAACCTGATGTTGGAAGCCACAGAAAGGGCCCTGCGGATCTTCTTGTCGTCGTCCAAGGCAATGATGAGCCCTTCGACCCCCTGGCCAGGTTCCAGCATGGTGTCCTGGACAAAGCCCATGTATCGCTGAATCTGGCCCACCACGGCGTCACTGGCCCTACCGCGTTTGAGCTCGATGACGAGGATACGCTTGCCGTCCTTGCTGACTGCCAGGATGTCCATGGGGCCGGTGTCAGTGGGATACTGCTGGCCGGCGATCACCCCGTCCTCTTGGTAGATGTCGTAGTCGCGGCCCAGGACTGTGCGGTGCCAGTTGTGCACGAGGAAGTCTTCGAGCTGCTTCTCCATCTGGAACGCGAGTTGTTCCTCCACTTCGGAGGCAATGACGGTCTCCAGGGCAAGCGCGGAGTCGGTGACACGCGTCAGCCGCGCCAACTCGGTAGCATGGGAGGCCAGTTCGAGAACAGTCATCTGGTTGCGTGCTGACGAAGCTAGCTCTGGGCTCAGATCATCCCGGCTGAAGGAGTCCCTCCAGTCGACCTGGCGTCGGTGCGGGAGAGCCGTTCCCGGATGATACTCGTAGCCGGAAGTCACCACGCCGAACTGGTACGTCTTGTCCGGCTTGGGGGCCAGAACCACATCCCCTTCTTGGATGCCCTCGCAGGCTGTCCACAGCCTGCCCAGGGCCGAGCCAGCACCCATCGTCGACGTCCCAGGAAACCGCTCTCGATACACGCCGTTCAGTGCGTCTCGGAACGCCTTGGCGCCCGCGCCGAGATACGGTCCGATGTCATAGTCGCCGATGTAGTCGACACCGAGGCATCCCGCATCGATCATTTCCTGCGCGTTGATGCCACCTTTGCCCTGACGGACAAGCCAGTACGACGTCACTCTTCTCCCAGCCAACGGCCCTGCTGTGGGCTGTCTCTTTCGGTTCGAATTTACAGCACACCTTGGGTAGGGATTACGGAGGCCCTCAGGCTGCTACCAGCTCGTCGCGGAGGTTGCGGAACATCCGGTACCGACCTCGGCGCTGACACCGAACTCACGGTTGTGTCGTGCAAGGACGGCAGACGAGGTTATCACCGGCAATGACTTGCGGCTTTGTTACGCGCCGTTCAGTACTCCGCCCTGGGCGACTGCAGGAACCATCCTCGGGGAAGCCCCCACTGCCACCGGCGGCCGAACTACCGATAAGCCGTCTGGACGTCAATTCTCTTGGCCGGAGCGGTATCTCCGCTGGCGACCGCGACCTGCCAATAGCCACCGGCTTTCACCGGCGGGTAGAGCGCATAGTGCCTAAGATCGTCCTTCCACAGCTCTGGCTCACCGACCCGCCAGACACCTGCTGAGGGGCCGAAGCAGGACCCGGCCCAGTACGGGTATCCGGGGATGCCTTGAGGTCCTGCACCCGTGGCTCTCACGCAGACTGTTCCATCAACCAGTTCCACGCGAACGGGACTGCTCTGGTCCGGTGCGCCGGTGTTTTGCCTGAAACCAAGGCTGTCACCCAGCTGCATGTTCTTGAGCAGCGTGGTGAGGGTTTTCCCGTCCGGCGTGACGCCTAGGCACAGGAAATCGTGCGCCGCCGAGGGACTCTGAAAGCACGGGTCGAAGATCCCCGGCCAGTAGCAGCGGAAGCCATCCTTGCGGGGAGCGATCTCGGAACCAATACAGCCGGATCCGGAATTGTTGGATGCCCCGTCGAACGTTTTGTTGACGGCCTTCAGGGTGCCGTCCTTCCATGGGTCCAGGGTCACGAAGCGCGTAGCGCCATCCATGGTGCCGCTGGCGGGCGCCGTCGACGCGGTGATGGTCGCTTCGAAGTACGCCCCGCCCGTGAACTCGTTGTAGATGCCCATGGCAGAGGCCGCCAGAAACTGCGGGCCAGCGGTGATGATCGCCAGCAGTATTTGGGCCGCTGGGGAGAGCTTGATGGCTGTGCCGACACATCCAAAGAAGGACTTGACGATGCCGCCGGCATACGCGACGGTAAGCGGTTTGCCTGCGTCTGCGGTGTCAACAATGTTCTGCATGCACCCGGCCTTGGCGAGGTCGTCGAGTGCTTGGGCCTTCACGAAGCTTCCAAGGGCGGTGTCGAAGACCTTGGACAGGATCGACATGAGCAGCATCACCGGGTACTGCTTGAAGCCGATCCGCACAGACCCGGGTGTTCCATCGAACGTGTACTGGGCGTCCGCGCCGGGCATCATGATGCTCTGGTGGTTCTTGATGAAACCCGCGTTCTGGGCCAATGCGACGGAAAAGGCCGTCGCCGCCGAAATCTCGACCTTGTTGGACGCAGCGGCGGCAGGCAACGTCGTACTGATGAACGGGATGGGGGAGTTGGGTGAGGCCGTAACGGTCAGTGAGCCGTTCGACTCGCCCACACACAGCCAGGCCTGCGCCGGGGAGACTGCCTTGTAGGTAGCGCCGGCGATCGTAACCGGCTTGTCCACGCAGTCCGGTTTCGGGAACTTGACGCCAAAGCCTTGGTCTATGATTTCGCCGACTTTTTTCATCACGGCGCCAAGGTCGAGCTGCACGGGCCACACCCAGGACAGGTGGGGCACCTGGGCGGTGAGCGTTCCGGCGGCTGGGTCCAGGACGGCCTGGACGAGATCAGGCTCCGAAGCGCCTTCGGACTGGATCATCATGGCGACCGTCTGTGCGGTGTCTGTCTGGTCCCAGGATGCGAGCCGGCTCTTGTCCACCGGCACGGTCACGGTGAGCGGTTTTGATGGCTGCAGCCCGTCCCCGAGTTTGATCTTGAAGGCTTTGGCAAGAAGTTGCAGGCTGTCACCGTCGGTGCCTGTCGGGTTGCGGTCTTCAAAGGTTGCCTCGACCTTTGTTCCGGCAGGGGCAGCGCCGGCGGGAACAACGATATGGACACCGGCTATGGTCAGGTCGGCACCGTTGTCGCCGACCACGCTCTCCGACGGTGGAGACCCCTTTTGGGTGAACAGGTCACAGGACGTCAGGGCCAGGGCCATGACCACTAAAGCTGCCAGCAGCGGGATGGCCCGCACCCTACGAAACACCCGCATCCGATACCCCGCTTCGACGGCCGTGGCTACAGCATACGGACGCCTACCAATCTCCGGGTCAAGGTCGCTGAATATGACGGCGAAGAGCTTTCACGATGACGCCGCACACTGACGGGACACCGCTGCACCCCGCCATGGTCCGTGAGTCCCTGGATCACGTGGCAGCCAGGACCGGCCATGCAGACGGGAACGCACTGGTCTCCGAGCTCCGCGAAGTGTTCCGGGAGACGGGGCAGACGTCTGGTCAGATGATGAGGCCAGAGTGGCTGCCACGCCAGGGTGGCCACTCCGTGGCGACGTGTACAAGGTCTGAGGCGATCCAGGCTCACTGCGTTGATCACTCCGCACGTTGTGACGGACGCGATTTGGACGCCTCCCACCAGCTTGCCCCATGCGCGGGTAGCGTGAATGTTCCCGCCGCACACATGAAGGAACATGAACATCACCCGCTCCGCCGCCACCAAGGTCTTCACCACCCTTCTGGGATTGCTCATCGTCGTATGCTGCCTCGCGGGCTGCAGCGCCGCTAACCAGGTCGGCTCCAAGGTCGCCGACGCGGTGCACAGCGCAGCTGCGGAGGCCTCCAAGGCTCCCGCTGCCGCAGGATCAGCGAACCCTGCTGAGACTTCGTCCGCTACAGCCCAGCTGGCCACGATCCCGATCAAGGGCAAGGCCCCCAAGACCGGTTACAGCCGCGACCAGTTCGGTGCCGCATGGTCCGATGTTGACCACAACGGTTGCGATACTCGTAACGACATCCTCCGCCGCGACCTCACCGGGGTGACGGCCAAACCGGGCACCAAGGACTGCGTCGTTGCTTCCGGCACCCTGGCCGACAAGTACACCGGCAAGTCCATCAACTTCACCCGTGGTACGAACTCCGCTAATGTCCAGATCGACCACATCATCCCCCTCAGCCTGGCCTGGCAGACCGGTGCACAGCAGATCAGCGCCGAACAACGCCTCCAGCTCGCCAATGACCCGCTCAACCTCATGGCAGCTGACGGCCCCACCAACCAGCAGAAGAGCGACAGCTCGGCCGATGCCTGGCTGCCGCCGAACAAGGCTTTCCGCTGCGAATACGTCTCGCGCCAGACTGCGGTGAAGGTCAAGTACAAGCTGTGGATGACCCAGCCCGAGCACGACGCGATCGCCAACATCCTCGCCGCATGCAAGTAGTCGCTTTCATTGCCGCTTACAGGCGCATCGCCGAACTTCTTCTCGACGGCCTCATCGTCCTCACCGCCCCGGTTCGGCAGTCCCTTGCCGTCTGGGTGCCGATGCTGGCGCTATATGGCGTGCGCTCCGAAGGCAGGCAGCTCTCTAAACCCGCTAGAAACACGCAGAGGCGACCCGGTGCATTCCACCGGGCCGCTTCGTTGTGGGTATGTCAGCTCAGCCGGACTGACGTGGCGTTAGCCGGAACGTACACGTAACGGGACACCTCGTAAGGCGTCTTCCACCATTGCCACCAGGACTTCTGGGAGCACCAGACCGTGCCGGCAAACGTGACATACCGGCTGCCATACGGCAACGCTATCCACGCATTGTTGCCGCCCTGAGCCGGAACCGAGGTGATGCCCGGGACGGCCCCGAACTGGATGGAATGCACGTTGCCGCCATTCCGGCAAAGGCTGTTGCTGAATGACACATTTACCATGTGCCCGTAAGCTGCGTCGGCTGGCACGGCAGCGACAGTGCCGCCTGCAACTGCTGCGGCGACGGCCGCCGCAGCAAGCCAACGCTTGGGTTTTCGGAGAGCTGACATTCCACCATATGTGTCCCCTTCATAACTGCAGACGTCACTAGTTGTGTCGTCTTGCAGGATAAATAGAACCAGGGGTAAAGGCAGCCGACAATAATACTTCTCGTGACACTAGTGTCATTTTCTCTTCAATATCTTGTGTCACCGCTGTCATAGCCTCGCGCGCTGCTTCTCCGTGTGTCCTGTGATTGTCAGCCCTGCCCGGTAGCCTTCTGCCTCAACTGCACCCCCAGCCAGTTGCTGGTTGCGAAAAGGGTTACGACGTGACCAACTATAGCCATCCTGAGGCTTTTCCGCCGCCGACCAGCCAGTTCTACCGGGCGCCTTTTGAGGTCCCGACCAAACTCCCGGCGCAGGCTACAAAGGCGAAGTCAGCGTTGGGGATTTCCGAGGCGTGGCCTCCATCGGTGTTGGGTTCTGGGCAGAAAAGACCTATGAGTTCGCTGCGTCAAGGTTTGAGTCAACCTACGGGTTTTGGTCTCTTGGAGTCAACGCTCAAGGCAGCGATGCCACGGTTTCCATCACTTGTCGTATCTTCCTCGATGGGAAAGAAATTTCCACGCAGACTTCGACGGGCGCCTATTCCATAGTCATGTCAAATGCCGGCGGATAATGAAACCTGCATGCCAAGTACTCGAGAAAACCCCACAGCCGCCCCTGTGGACGGGACTGACTTACTGCGTGGTCTGGCGCCGGGTGCTACTCGGGCTTTTCCTTTGACAAGGCGATGATCCAGTCAGGGGTGACGTCGCCTATGAGCTTGTCCAAGGTTATCCGCGCCTTGGCAGCGGCGATCTGGACTTTACGGTCCTGAGGGCTCACGGATGCAGGGCGGCGGGACGGCGCGATTGAGTCCGCGTCTGATTGAGCATGCCTACGGTGAGTTACCGGTTGTCCCATGGCCCTCGTCGACCTCCTACCTGCGTGAGTCGTCATTGCTGTCATCTCCATTCTCGCGCCCGGCCACCGGGTCGGCCACCCTTGTGAGCTGCACCTCGACGCCATCTGTCACGGTTACTCCGTCGGCGGCTTCGGCCGAACGTGCCCTATCGGCTGCTTCCAGCGCGTCCTCGGTCCCTATTTTCAGCAGGACTCCGTCCTCCGGTGTGGCCAGCTTACTGCTGCCGAGGAAGTTGATCGCCTGCTGCCCCATTTCGGCCCGCTTGGGCTCATCTGACATCGAGGCGTCAAGGGCCCATTGCGCGCGGCGCCACCATTCCGCCCGGTTGTCTGCGCGTCCCTTCTGCCACAGGGTGGAACCCGCAATGAGGGCGGCGATGTTTGCAGCGATCAGGGGTGCGAACGCGGCCCAGACCTCCCAGTCGGCCGCGGGGGCCTTGTGGACGAAGACATCAATCGGGCTCGGACTGGGCGTGGGCTTCACCGAACCAGCCTAAGCGGCTGTGATGACTGCAGAGGGACCCCGGCCGCGAGTCGGATACTGCATCAAGTTGATTCTCGGGCGCCTCCGCTTCACGGATTTCATCAAGCACCTCGTCCTGGCTGTGCGCCAGCCTGATCGCCTAGATCCGGGAGATTGACATCTCGGCAATTTTTCGCCAGAGCATACGCTTGGTCCGGTCAGCCTTGATCTGCGTTGCGTAAGTGCGTGCAACTGCAGCTGAGGTGGGGAAGCCGGGGGAGTTCGGGTTCTTCAACGGCCGCGGATCCAGGGGCACGGGACCAAGCCGTGCCGGCGTGAGAGACCATGACTCGTATGACATGCCCGCGGGGCACGGAACTCAGTTCGGATTCCCCTCTCAAAGCCCTGTCTGCCTGCATAGCAGCCGACCCCGGTGCGCGGTTCGCCATTTCTCTGGACCGCCTCGCGTACGCCAATGATAACCACCGGCTCGGATCGGACTTGGTGCGCACTTTCGTGCGAAACGTTGATCGGACCACACTGACGGGGCAACTGGCTCACGACGTCGCGACCCTCCAAGCCGGTATGCGAGTCCTGACAGGCCGGGCCGAGGTCCTCGGAAGGCGCTACGGCGAACTGGCCGTCGCTGTGCGTGAGCGCGGAGGAACGCTGTTCGATTTCGAGAGCGACGCATGGGCGCGAGAAATTACCGCAAGGATCGGACTGGCTGACGCTGAGCTCGCATGCCGGATCGCCGAGCGGTCGGCTGCTTGGCGAGAAGACACTGTGGTCTCCGGAGGCTGAGATGCACCGCGGAAGCTATTGGAAACGCAGCGACATGAATAGCCTGGAAACTGCTGCATGGTCCGCTGACTGCAGCCAGGCTTGCGCCTGGTAAGTGTCGAATGTAATGTGCACCGCTTGAAGTTGGGGGAGTGTCTCAGCATTGACCGTGCGCGTTGTTGAGAGCCCCAGCGCATTGAGGACGGATGCAGAATCCCCGGAAACAACGGCTTCCTGAAGTACTTGGAGTTCCTCTTGTGTGGGAGGTTGAGCGGTCGGTGGCACCGACGGTTCCTGCGATTGCGCCGCTGGCTGCTCCACTGCCCTCGTGAACCCCCTAGCACCGCGACAAGAATGACAGTCGTCACCAGGACACCAACCGCACCCACTACCAACGCAATCCGGCGTCGCATCTTCCATCCTTCAGATTGAGTGGCGGGGCTTATCCCGGCTGCTTACTGATAAATCGTGCACTGAGCGATCCTGTGCGCGCCTGTTTCTTACGGACCCTTGTGAGAAACCTAAGTGCAGTTATTAGGCGAGTAGAGCCTATTGCCGGGCCATAGTGAATAGTTTGTTACTTCCTGAATACAGGGTCGCCGAGTCGTTGCCGCTGAATTCGACCTGGAAGGTTGCCTGGTTGGGTGGCTGGGAAACGACAAGGGAGTACCGGCCTTTGCTGTCCTTCTTGTCGGACAGCGAGCAGGTCATGCCTCCACCTATGTCCAGCGGTTTGCCACCGGAGTAGTACATGCCCTTGCAGCGACCGTCCGGCATGACGACCTTCATGGCAGTGCCGTCATCGGCCTTCCAATTTCCTGTGAGGCTTGGCGGTGATCCGGCGCAGCTGCACAGCAGGGCTGACACAATGCCGGAAACGAGCAGACTCGTGATTGCCCGGCCGAGCGTGATTCGTCCCATTTTGCTCCAATATTTCGTCTTAATGAGGGTGACAAAGCCGATGCTATTGAACGCGCTCTCCGTAATGGGATAAGTATCAGTCCTCGTGAAGAAGTGTCATCCGAAATGTGGACAATCAACACAGGAAAGGTGAGAGCACACTCTTCTACTTGGGAGTAACGAATTGGAACGCTGACACTGGTTGAATCGGCAGCCAGCAGGGCACATAGGGGGCATCTTATGGTTACGGGCGCTGTTTTAGCAGGAATCATTGACGATCACGAGACGACTATGATCGGCCTGGTGGGCGCAATAAATCGCTACTCCGACCTGGGCGACCCGCCAGTGAAGTTGGTCAGGATGGCGCCGACAGTAGACGACTTCATCGATGCCGACCGTGGCGTTTGCCAGGTGGTTGCCTTGGACATGCAGCTCGCTGACGGCTCGGCGCCGGCGGAGAACACGGCCAGACTCGTGTCCGCGGGGTACAAGGTGCTGGTCTTCAGCGCAGGCAACGACGTGCGGCACCTGCAGCAGGCACTGGCCAATGGAGCCAAAGGCATATCGCTCAAAGTGGAGCCTGTAACGGTCACGGTCGACAAGCTACGCAGGGTAGCGGCAGGGGAGACGATCCCCAGTCTCGACCTCGCAGCCGCAATTGACGCTGATACGGAATTCGTTGAAGCGAATCTCTCTGACCGGGAAGCGGAGTGCCTTGCCCTGTACGCGACGGGTTACGCCCTCACCCAGGTAGCGACTCAGATGAACGTCCAAGAGAGCACTGTCAAGAAGTACGTTGACCGAATCAGGGAGAAGTACGAACAGGTCGGCCGACCAGCGGGAACCAAAATCGACCTTCTGAAGCGGGCGGTCGAGGACGGCCTGTTGCCACCCATAGTGCCCTTGAAGAAAGACAGGACGGGGCAGTGAAACTCATGGTCCCGGTGCCGTCCGGTGTTTCTGCGAGGGAAACGCACAGGCTCATGGGCCGAGGCATTTCAGCCTTCGCCCTGCTGCTGGTGTTGCAGGCTTCCGGATCCATCGCAACCCAGGCTGGTTTCGCTGCGCCGTGGTGGGACGCGGCTTTCCTCTGGCTGTTCCTGGGTGCACTTTTGTGTTTCATGGCCGCAGCAGTGCGAGGACGCGGATTGCTCTGGACGAGTGCCCTTCTGGCCTTCCTGGTTCTTGCCGGACTGGTGCTGTGGCCTATGGCGGTTCCTCCGGAGGTGCCCGAAGACATCGGAACCCCGTGGTTGTGGGCGATGATCAATGTGGGTGCGGCTTGGAGCGCGTTTGCCTTCGGCACCGTCACAGGCTGTGTCTACACCGTCGTCATTGGCGGGGTTTTCGCCGCAATCCGGACTCTGCCCCAGGGCGGGTCAGCTTCCTTGTCAATCGCCATCCAAGACGCGTCGTTCGCAACGGTTCTGGGGGTCATCATCTGTCTCACCATCGGGATCATGCGACAAGCTGCGGAGCGGGTGGATACCGCAGCCGATGAGGCAATCGACCGTTACCGGGAAGCTGCAGCCGAAACGGCCCTCAGTAACGAACGGACCCGCGTCGACGGACTGCTCCACGATAGCGTCATGAGCGCCTTGCTGACTGCTGGCCGGTCCGGCTCTAACGCCGAACGTTCATCGAGCGCGAAACTGGCAGGCAGCGCCCTTCTAAGACTCGCGGAGCACGGCAGCGACCACGCGGAAGCGCCTACGGCCACGGTGAGGGAACTGGCCGCCCGCATACGCTTTACCGTCCAAGGGAGCTCTTCTCCAGCGGTCAGTGTGAACTGTGAGGCCCCGGCACACTTGGTGGTCCCGGGGGATGTTGTCAGGGCGTTCTTCGAGGCCAGCGCGGAGGCGGTATCCAATGCTGTGAGGCACTCCTGCGCGACGCGTTGTGAGGTGCGTGTTACCGGTCAGGAGCACGATGGTGCTGCCAAGGTGTCCGTGACCGTCAAAGACAACGGGATTGGATTCCGGCCGGAACTTGTTTCCGACCGTCGTCTCGGCATCAAGGTCTCCATTGCGGGTCGCATGAGGACCATTGGGGGCACGGCGGCCCTCAGGTCGCAACCGGGCAGAGGAACAGAAGTAGCGTTGAGTTGGTCAGGGGACGCCGGATGATCCGGGCCATTTCAATCCGGTTCATGATCATTCTGTGCTGTGCCTTCGCCGTACTGCACGTCGTCTTGGGAATCGCCAACCTCGATATGGTGTCCTCGATCTGGCCGCCCATTGCCGCAATGGGTATCTATCTCGGCGTCACCGTCCTCGTGCTCTGGCCTGGACCCGGAAGGCTCAGTTCTCCAGTGGCGTTCCTGGCCCTGCTGGCCGTCGTAACCATGACGGTTCTCGTCAACAGTGTCCTTCCACGCACCACGTGGCCGGGCTACGCCTCCTGGCACATGGCCGCGACCTACACCCTCCTTGTTGTCGTCAATCTGCGCGGGCGGGTGGCCTTGTCCTGGTGTGGAGCCGTGCTGTCACTGGTGCTCACGACATGGTGGGCTTCGGGAACGTCACTGGGCATTGTCGGTGGGCTGATGATGAACATCGCTACCGTGGGCTGGCTGACCATCGCAACCCTGATCGGCAGACTCCTCGGAACTAACGACCGGCAGGTAGATGACTACAGCGCCGACGCCGTGGCAGCGGCAGACTGGTACGCCGCAGAACGCGCATTGAACGTCTCCCGGACGCAATGGATCCATCACGTCCAAGAACTTGCTGGCCAGGCCCTGACCCGGATTGCAGACCCGGACTATGAGCTCACTGACGCTGACCGCCAAGAATTCCTGTTGATCGAGGCACGGTTTAGAGATGAAATCCGCGGACGTGTCCTGGCGACCGAGGAAGTGCTGGAGGCAGCCCGGCGGGCCCGTGAACGGGGTGTCACCGTCCGCTTGCTCGATGACCGGAGACAAGACCTCGCGCCTCGTGTGTTGGCGGCGGTCTCCGAGAAAGTCGTAAGCATACTCAACCAGGCCAGAGGCGGAACGGTGACGGCAAGGGCACGGCCAAGTGGGGGAAACGCGGCTGTCACGATCCTTGCTTCACGTGAAGGCGAGGCGGCGCCCACTCTCGTCGAAGTCCCGGATTCGAGAGCCCAGTAGCTCTTTGGGACCCTAAAACCGTCGCAATTGTCCACGCTTCTGCGGACACTTTGCTTCGAGCCCGGAAACAACGGCGGCGAAGCAACGTAGGCCACCTAACATCCAAACATCAACAGCGCCGGTCAACGTCGCTAGGGGTACATCAGCCGAACGGTCCGGTCGATGTTTTGGACGAGGGAGCCAGTTCGATGGGCATAACTTTCTATAACCCGCTCAGCATCATGGAGCCAGGAGAGCCCGTGTCGTTTGCCTATGCCAGCATTACCGAAGAGCTGACGATCGCGTGGGACGGGCTGGACGGACACATCAATGGCCCTTTCCATGCCACCGGTGCCGACGTCCAGATCCTCGACCCCTCAACGAACAGATTCCGGCAGCTTGCGGCCATCAGCGATGTGCGCATCGAGTGCTACATGAGCGAATCTCGTCTGGCTATGGTTTGCCGGAAATATGACAAGGGCGGCGGTTGGATTGGCGGTGCAGGCGCCCTGGTGCTCAACGCCGGCAGCAAAATCATCGCTGCGAACCGGAGCCGGGGTAAAGCGCTGGCAGGACACCTTCGCTATCCATGGCTCGACAAAGTTCTCTTCCACCAGCGCCAAGGCTTCTTCGACTCTGAGGTCCTGCGGCTGATCTATTACTCCGAGGGAGCGACCATGTACTTGGAGTTGACCCTGGAGAACGCCTACAACAGTGGGGCCATTGCTTACGAAATTACGCAACGGACGCTTGCCTACCGCAGGGCCGACAGGATGCCGGTCTCCGCAGAGGACTTACAGGCACTGGACCTGCTGAAAACGCAAGGTCCCGTCATGCCCGCTGACAAGGGGTCAATGGCCAAGTACACCATTCCTGCCTGTTGCCCCGCCGGCACCGGCGCCCAGTATTCCCCGTCGGCACCTCCGTCCGCGCTCCACGGCCAACTGCAACCCCCTGGCACCTACTAGTCCTGCCGAAAGGTTCCCATGAACACGAAGAAGATTGTTTCCGCCATAGGAATGATCCTGTTGGCAGCCGGAATTTTCAAGGCCTCCATCCTCGGCTACTACCCGCGAGAAGTTCCAATCGTCATCTCGATCCTTGTAGCGGGTTTGGTCTGCTTCGTCGTGGGACGGAAATTGCCCACCAGCAGGCCCTGACCCTGACCAACGCACATCCATCAGGAGATCCCGTGAACGCTTTTCAACGCACACCTTCCCGTTCCGCGCTCGTCTTGCTCCTGGCCCTGGGCGCATCCGGGACATTGGCCGGTTGCTCGGATCCCGGGGCCATCACCTGCGACGAATACGCAGCCCAGCCCTACAGCGAGCGAAAGAAGACTGAAAAAGCTCTCCTGGAAGCCCACAACCTGGAAACCCTCAACCTCAACAACACTCTGGGCCTGCAGACCGCACTCAGCAACTTCTGCGGCGTCTATGGATTCCAAGGAATGGACAAGGCTCGTTCGAACGGCAGCAAGCCCATCGACACGGCAGTCAATTGGGCATCCAACAAGTGGTGACACGCTCCTTATCCATTGCTCGACCCAACTAGAGAAAGAGTGTCCGATGTCAGATCAAGACCTCACAAAGGCAATTAATGAAGCTGTCCGTCCACCGAAGCCGCGCCCTCGGTACGCACTGGGCACCTTCTGGCTCATCATCGGTGTTGCTGTTCTAATAGCCGCCTTCGCATCCAGGATTCCAGGCCACCAAAACGGGTTCTGGGCGGGACCACTGATGATTGGCTACGCCATCTACCTCTACCGGGGAGGCCGCTACGGGTTCTTCATCTTCTAGACAGGGAAGCCGGGCATCAGATGAGCGGCTCCGCGGATCTGGCATCGGGACGGGTACAGGCTGAGGCCATGGCTCCAACGCAGGTTTGTTCGACAAAATCAAGGAATGGAAGACATGAGCGCAATCGAGGAAAAGATCGAAGCAACGAAGTTCAACATCACGACTACCAAGTCGTTTGATGCGATTCGGAAGCTGGGTCAGGAGGCGGCGGCCGCCGCTTCCGGCAGCATCACGAAGGTACAAGAAACCGGCATCACTGAGAATGAGCTGATCCAGTACAACATCAAGAGGCTGGGGATGGTCGAAGTGTTGAACTTCGGTCTGGTTTTCATGAATTTGAGTGATGGCCAGAACAACTTGCTGCTCGTACCAGGAAACTATTTAACGAGCCAGGCCACGTTTCTCTTCATTCCCATCGGCCCCAAAGATGCTGCCGGCTACCCGCCGCTGAAGAAGTTTTCGGATCATATCCAAGCCGCGCTTTCCTGAAGTGGATAAGCCCGTCAAGGACGCCGAAGCTGCGGGCGGACGCCGACATTGGGCGCCGGTCTTTGACCACGCGTGGGCAGCAAGCTGGTGGCGATCACCGGGTATGCAGATGAATTCTGGACGCCCTTGGGCGCAAATGGGTAGACAAGTCAGGTGGGCCCGCGATGCTGCCCGGAATCATGCGACTGACGGTAGGGTGAGCCGCATGCACAGTTTTCTGGCTCGTGTCGGCAGTGTTGTGATCCTCGCTCTCTTCTCCGCTGTTGCGCTTCAGAGCGGTAACCCCGCAGCGGCGAGCCCGGAAGTGAGTGATACCTATGAGGGCTCCGGCACGTTCACCTCCGTTGCTCACGACCCCGCCACGGGACTCCTCTACGCTGCCGATCTGAACGGGGACACCGTCTCAGTCTTCCGGAACGGGGTATTGACGACGAAGGTCGTCGTCGGACAGTCCCCAGCCGCCATGGCAGTGGATCCACGCACGCATTCGGTGTATGTGGTCAATTCTGCAAGCGACTCGGTCTCGGTCATCAATGGCACGACGGTGACGGCCACTATTCCCGTGGAATACCAACCGATGGATGTAGCGGTGGACCCGGCCACCGGCAAGGTCTACGTGGCCAACGGGCTCACAGGGGTCACTGTCATTGAGGGCACTAGGGTAACGGCCACGATTCCCAGTGACGGCGGCTATATATGGTCGGTCGCCGTGGACACCTCCACTCACACCGTCTACGCGGCCAACTACTCCAACAGCAAAGTCTCTGTCATAAACAACGGAGTGGTCACTCAAACCATCACCACCAAGAGCGGCGGTCCACTATCGATCGCAGTGGATTCAACAACTCACGACGTCTATGTTCCGAGGGTGTTCGCCGGGACCATCTCGGTCATCAACGGAGTTAAAGTAGTGCGGACCATCGAGTTCGAGCAGTACATGGACTTTCCTCGATACGTGGCTGTCGACTCGACCACGCACGCCCTGTACGTGACACACATCGGGGTCAATACGGTCTCGGTCATTCACGGCAGCGCCACGACGCAGACGCTCTATGTCACAGAGCCAGGAACGCCGGAGATTGATTCAGCAACCCACGCGGTCTACGTGCCTTCGCGGAAGGGATCAGTATCGGTCATCCGGGATCCATCCAACCGGGACTTCACGTCCGACGGTCGCACGGATGTGCTGGCCACAGACGCCAGCGGGGCACTCTGGCTCTACCCGACATCCGGCGCCGGGGGCTGGCTCCCGCCTGGCCGAGTAGACCAGGGATGGAACTCCATGACTTCTATCGTGGCTGGCGGCGACTTCAATTCCGATGGCCATGCTGACGTGTTGGCAAGCGACGGCGGCGGGGCATTGTGGCTCTACCCTGGGAACGGGGCCGGCGGCTGGCTTTCCAGGGTTCAGGTCGGGCAGGGCTGGCAATCGTTGACGGCCTTAGTCGGCCCAGGGGACTTCAACGGTGACGGCTTCCCCGACATTTTGGCCCGAGACCAAGTCGGGGCGCTTTGGCTCTACCCCGGGAACGGGGCCACCGGCTGGCTTGCCAGGGTTCAGGTCGGGCAGGGCTGGAACGTCATGACGACAATTCTTGGCGGCGGGGACTTCACCGAAGACGGGAAACCCGATGTGCTGGCTCGGGACGCACACGGCGTGCTGTGGCTTTACCCAGGAGACGGGGCAGGCGGCTGGTACCCGCCGGCGCAGACTGGGCAGGGATGGAACGTCATGACTGCCATCATCGCCCCCGGAGACTTCAACGGAGACGGTAGAGCCGACCTGCTCGCGCGGGACACTGCAGGGATCCTGTGGTTGTATCCGCGCGCCAGCACCAGCGGGTGGATGCCACGTGTCCAGGTCGGACAGGGCTGGAATGTCATGAACGCCCTTGTCTGAGCCAGTTCAGAGCACCAGGACAACGGACCCCGGAGGACTCTCCTCCGGAGAGTTATGACAAACCTTGGCCTAGGTGCTTCGCCATTGGCCGAAGTTCATGCAGGGGGTGAGTAATACCTGGACGCAGACTTGGCTTAGTTTCAATTCATTTAAGGGGTTCGGATGACCTATGTATTCAAAGGCGGTCTTGAGAGGCCGGGGAAAATGACGAGGATACTAGGCCCCTGGGTGCTACTGTCCCTGAATGAATCACACATTGAATTTCAGATGAGATTTCGTTGGCTCGCCCGTCTTGCCGGACCGTGGCGGATCGAACGGTCCGCCATTCGCAGGGTGTATCTGGGTCGCCTGAACGTCTTGACGCCCGCGCAGGTGAACTTTTTGGCAGAAGAAAACATGCCCTGGACGTTTCTTGCCCGAACACCACAAGCCGTTCTCGATGCCGCGGAAAAGCTTGGCTATCCAGTTCGTCCTGAGGCCCCTGACTCAACGGCATGAACCATGATCCGTGCGGCGCCCTGCGGCTCAAACCAAGCGCCGCTGAACCGGGCCTCACCCATGGTAAGGCCGGCCAGAGTGCTGGATAAGGAGTTGCGAGCCTTCCTGCAAACGGCACTTGGCGTCTGGGAAGGCCCCGCCAGAGCTTCTGACACTTTCGCGCGCCGGCAGGGTTTTGAGGACGCAGCTGCCTTCACCACGTGGCGGCGGGCGCTCATGGTGCAGCTGGAAGCCGACGCCGACTTATCCCCGACTGAGACGGGACGGATGCTCCCTATCGCGCGGATCGCCGTCTTCGACGATTACTACGGGGCAGGCTGGGAGTGGGCCCTTGTCACCCCCTACAGCCAGGACGAAGCTGAGAAACTGCTGCAGCAGGCAGAGGCGCAGGTGTAGGCGTTCGGAACCAAAAGCACAGGAAAGCCCACCGATGGGGGACCGGCGGGCTTTCAGTTCCACGCTATGTCCCACTCGTTCCACCATCAACTGGATTCGCTCTCAGCAGCTAGGGCAGAACAACCGACTGCCTCTGGACCCAGCTCGGTGTCGCCACCTCGATGCCGCAAATGTGGTCGCCGCTCCCGGTAGGATCGGGCCATGGTGTCCCAGCGCGCAATCTTCGTCGATGCAGGTTTCCTTCTCGCTATCGGGGGCACCCAGGTGGTGGGAACCTCGCTTCGATCGGCGTTCCGTGTCGACTATCAGAAGCTCATTGAAGGCATCCTCAATTGCACTGAGGCCCATTCAGGCATCGATGTGCTCCGCACTTACTGGTACGACGCCTCCAAGGACGCCCTTTTCACCGACCAGCACAAACAGATCGGCCTGTTGCCAGGCGTAAAAGTCCGCCTCGGACGGATCTCCTTCAACGGTGAACAGAAAGGCGTTGACCTGAAACTGGGCCTGGACCTGGTCGGGGTGGCCCGCAACCGGGCTGCCTCCGTCGCCTATCTGGTCTCCGGCGACGATGACCTTGCCGAAGCGGTCGAGGAAGCCCAGGACCTGGGCATGAAAGTTGTCCTGGTTGGCGTCGCCGACACCGGACACAGGCTCGGGGTGATGTCGGTCGCCGAGCACCTGGCGCTTCGGGTGGACAGCATCATCACGTTGCCGGCGGCACTGATTGAGGCGTGTTTCACTCGCATCGTCCAGGAAGCCCCCCGCCCGGCTGCGGCTCTGCCTGCCGTGGCTCCGGCGCACATTCCGAGGCCGGTGCCGAAACCAGGGATTCCCATGGGGAAGCCTTCGTCACCGTCCCGGCCCTCGCCCCACCCCGGGGTCCGCTACCAAACGTCAGAACCGTCCCTGGTGTACAGCTCCGGCGGAAGCGGGACAACAATCGTTCCCGAAGAAAGCCCCATGGACGTCGCCCAGGAAGTCGGGGAAAGCGTCGCCGCCAGCTGGTACGGGTCCATAACCCAAGGCGAACTGAACGAGCTCCTTGCGGACCGGCCCATACTGCCAGTGGAAATAGACCGCGTGCTCCTGAAGGACTGCGCCCAAAGGATCGGCGAATACAAGACCGACCTCCAGGGCGTGCGGAAAGCCCTGCGCTTGGCATTCTGGCAGAAACTGGACACTCTCATCTGATTGTCTGAAGACCCCGCTTAGAGTGGCTTTATGTCGAATGGAGTGCGTAGGGCTGCCGCAGTGAAGACTCTCACACGGTTCGTGTTGCGGGCGCGGCTTGTACAAGAGCATTCGCTGGCCTCGGACAAGAAGGTCCTGGAGCGTCATGCGGCCTGGCAGATTTCCTTCAACCTGGTGGTCAACAAGGCTACTGGGCAGAAATCCGTAGAATTCAAGCCAGCACCCCTCCTGCCTACCGAACAAGTCGAGTCGGCAGCTGCACGGGTAAGACCGCTCTTCCTCCGAGAGGACGGCGTCCACTACGACAAAGTCCTCAACGCGCTGCTAGACCTAACAGCTACTCCGCAGCATCGGGAGCAGATTGAAGGCCTCCGTTCAAAGTTCCAAGTCGCAGATCCCGACTATCCTCACGGGCGGCCAAAGCTGCCCCGCTCTGAGCCGCACATGTCCAACAAACAGATCGCTGGAGCGTGGCTTTATGGCTTCCTTTTGCACGAGGACGACCGCCGGAAAACGTACGCCCACGGGGTCAGTGCCGAAGAGATGCTGCTCTATGCCACGAGAACAGTCTGCGGCGAAATGCTCGCTACAGTGGAGACGCTGCATCTCGTCGAACGTCTGACCGTTGAAAAGACGGTGGATCTGCCGGAGGAAATTTTCACATCACCGGTTACGGTTACAGCCAAAGAGTGGATCCCCACCGGCGAAGTCAGGGCTTACGTCGCCGACGTCGGAACGCCAATGCCGACCAGCCTTGACGAACCATTGTCCAGTGCCTGGCGGGAAGTGCATGACGAGTTCGGCCGATTGGATTCGGGACAAACTGAATGAACCCGCAGGAAAGCAAGAACTGCTTCGACGAATTCCAGCAGAGTTCCACGTAAAGGAACAGGTGGTGACCGCGTACGGCGCGACCGCGTTGTAAACTCACAGGAGTTTTCTAGCCAAAAAGGTGGGGGAGGGGCTTAGTGGGGGTCTCGTCGGAATCGCAAGCACAAGCCAATGCGCTAGCTATGGCCAGGTTGAAGTATCACTCCATATGGATCGCGGTGCTTGTCTCTCTTTTTATCGGATCCAACACCCTCCTTCAGATCGGCAAGGACGGGACTACAGAGAACTGGGTCTGCCTGGGTAGTGCCTTCAAATGCATGGCCCCGTCGGACGTCACTCCAGGGGCGTGGTGGGCTGGAACATTTGGAACCATCCTCATGGTGGTGGCATTGATCTGCATCGTGCCGTGGATTGCGTACAGGCCGAAGGCTCCTCGCGGCCGTTAGTCCCAGATCCTAAAGCGCGTCCCCCTTTCGCCCAGCCTGTCGAACTCGGCCGGTAGTTTGCCCAGTTCGCAGTTGGACATGTAAACGAAACGCGCGACAATTCACCCGAAACGACCGTGAGACCCTCATGGCTTCACTGGTCGTGGTTTAACTGCCGCTACGACGGTCGAACCTTGGCCCAGTGAAATCTTCTTCAACAGAGCAATACAGGGGAACCGTTCCCTTGAGCCCGCTTTTGTTTCTGTAATTGACCGTGAGGTCCACGGCGAAACCCTTATCCCACTTGGTGCTCGTCTTCCGGACCTGCGACTCATACGTCACACTGGCTTCCACAGCGCTGTACTTGTTTGCTGCATAGATCGACATGTGTTTAGTGCAGGCATCAAGAACCTTCTGCGTGGTGGCGCTGTCGGCGTACTCGATCTTCGGCGTATGCGTGGAACTGTCCGATTTAGTGGAACCGCTAGCGCATCCAGGGAGGGCACACGCTGTGGCCAAAATTACGGCGAGTCCAATGAGTCTGTGCCTCATCCTCTGGTGTTCCGAAGCTCAACGAAGTCCAGCGCTTTGTTGACCCTGCAAATCTGAGTCGTTGTGAGAACTTCGCCAGTGTCATGGGTAGTCGTGTAGGTGAACTCAATCTCGTAGACGATCTTCTCCCGTGGCAGCTCAACTTGCTCAACATCGCCCCGGAAGCTTGTTGCCGTGACCTTATAGAACTTCGGTGGAACGTTAGCTATCTTGCGAGCCGCGTTCTTTGCGACGGTGTTCACCTGATCAATACATGCCTGCTTCACCTTGGCAGCGAGCGTGGAATCAACTTTTGATGGCTCAGGCGATGCCGTCGGAGTGTAGGCGTAAGGATTCCCCTTAGACTCGTTGCCCGCGCAACCAGTTAATACCAACCCGGCGATCAAGATGACTATTGCGGCCCCCGTTTTTCTCATGTCATCAAGGTATCCCTAGATGCCTCTCCTTACAGCAATGCATCCCTCATTCCGCAGTACATGCCTGCCCTTGCACGGCATTCAGAGCGATAAGCAGTGCGGCTGGCCGACTTCCGTACAAGCGGCCGTCAACAGGGGCAGAGGGAAGTTGCACTTGCTGCTGGGTACGATGTTGCTTGAATGGGGGAGGCCGTGGAAACAAAGGGTGACACGTCGACGCTGGCTGATGGCGGGGCGATGGAGCTGGTGCGGGTGCCAGCATGGGAGGCCAAGTTCAAGCTGAACGAGAATCCGGATGAACTGGCGCACCTGATTTGCTGCCGGGATCTGGAATGGCGGAAGGCTGCTTGCGGGTACGAAGAGCCCGACCCGACGATCATGATGGAAGCCAACGTGATCTGCACGATGTGTATCGAAGCTGTCGGCGGCCCCGCGGCCCTGGCCGAGGGTCGGTGTCCGTTCGATGACCAGCCCTGCCCCGATGACGAGACCCTGAAACAGATTATTAAGGACAGGACCTCATGACCGGCGCCATTAGTCCGGTTCTCAAGAAGAGTGCGACGCTATGAACTTTGCCGCCTGGTACTGGGATCGGGCCCGGCCTGACGTCGCGAGCTACTGGGATGGCGGCCAATGGTTGCAGACCCTACCCCTCACCCAACTGGTAGGCGTCCGGGTCATCGACCGGGCAACTGGCCAGCCGATCCCACCGAGGCAACCACCATCTGGGACGCCAGCACAGGGGCCCTTCCGGCAGGTGCCAATGAGCCAAGTGTCATGGTTTGGTCCGAAGGATCCGCGTCGAAAGCGGTTGTCTGCTCCGGTGAAGGCACTGATCGTGATCCTGGTTGTCCTGGGTGTTGCGGCAGGATGGGTGTGGGTCGTCGCCTCTAACCCCTCGCAATCTTCGAACTCCCAGGTAGCAGAGAAGACCAAGGCAAACGGGCTGAAGACATGCAAGGATCTGATCCGGCAGCAGCCGCACGGCGGCGGCAAGGAGACCATCCAGTCGGACGTTCTTGTCGGTGACTTGTACAAGACAAACATCGTCTATGAGAGCTTCAGCGAAGTGCATCGGTGGACATGCAGGCTGGAATGGGCCGGTAGTCGCTGGAGAGTGGACATCCTGGAGAGCAAGCGGCTCCAGTAGGGGTTGCATAGCACTAAGGCTTCGGCACTACAGAACGATCTCACCCACGCGCTGACGCTGCCGTGTGAGCCATTGAACCCCACGAACATCCCGGACGAGGTTGAGGGGCTGGCAGAGCTTTGGACCGGGGGACTTCTACCAGGAAGATCTCGTGAGGCAGAAGGCCAATCCGCTGGAGTTAGGGTATAGCTGCTGCTCTCTCCGTTGCCTCGTTGAGGAACTTTGGCGGATTCTTGTCGAGGACGGTCTAAGCCTGCGCGCGGTGATTCCAGAACCAAGTTCAACAAATGTTCCCAAGATCAACAACGGACTCTTGGGTGGCTATATCCTTTCTCTCACCACTCTCACTTAGCGGCCCGAAGACGGGGAACTCCATGAGAACACAGCTTGTAGCCACTGCCCTCGCGGCATTGCTGGGCATGACCGCGTGTGGGATCCAGGCTCCATCTGGCACCCAGCCCCCTGCGCAGAGCACTTCCGTCGCGGCCGATCAACACGAGGCCGATGCAACTACAACCACTGAAGCTGCCGACACTCTGATCGGACTTCAGTTAGTGCCCTACACCGAAGACCAAATTGCTCAAGTCTTAGAAACGATGCGTGGCGATTTTGGAACAGTTGTCCCGAAAGGTCAATATCAGCAAAAAATCAAGGAAGACACGGAGAACCTTAAACTATTCAAGGTCACGCCGGAAAGTTGCCGGCCCTTCGTCATGACGCCAGAAAACGGGCTTGGGGAGGCCGTGCAGGAGGGAATGACCGCCGGTGTCCTGAGATTTGGGACTGATGTCCCTGGCCAGTCATCTATGCTGGCTTCCATTGATCCCCAAGGGGGTCACCCTGGCCGCTTTGAGGCATTGCAGTCCGCGGCTTCAACCTGTTCCTCGGTCAGCTTCAGCTACAAGGGGCTTGAGTCCACAGGGTCTGTGCAGCGGATCGAGTCATTGTCCTCGGGAAACGTCCTGACAGTGCATGTCCGGTGGAAAACACCGGCGGCGAAGAACACGACACCCCAAGAAGGTGTTTGGATGTTTGCCCACAGCGGTAGCGTCATGATCTCCATGGGTTCGGTTCTGACCTCAACCACCATGAACGACGTTCCGCAATCCCAAGTGGACGAGGCCGCAGCAAGGATGAAAGGCAAGCTTCTCCAAGCGTTTGATGGCTTCTCAAAGGTGTCTTAGCGGAACGCATTAGCCCGTCCACCGCTGGAACTTGAAGAAACCCGCACGTCGTCCTGTCATGCCCATCGAGCCGGTCGGTGATGAAGGTGTGAGGCGCCGCCCACATCGGCGGACCCGATCCTGGGCGTGTACACGTCCGTGTCCACTCAGGGCGGCATCCGCGCCGGTTACTTGCGACCATCCGCCGGGGACTGCAGTCCACCCTGGGCCACCACCCGGTCCTGCGCGAGGGCGTCGGGGACTGAAGGTCCTCACCGACGCCAAGACGGCCCTGGATGGACTGGAACGCGTCTCCACCGGCCGCCTGCAGCCGTTCGGTGACACCGACTCGGTAGTCCGCCAGGCAGTCGCGTTCAACGGTGCCGGGCCTCGGGAATTGCTAGTAGAACTCCCAGGCCGGAGCGTCGACCTGACAATTCTCGTCGCCATGAACCCCGGAGTTCCACGGGACGTCCTTGACGCCCTGGCACAGGACAGCAGTCCTCTTGTCCGTTTCGTGGCCTCCGGATATTTGCAGTCCGCGGTGTCCTCGGCAGCGGAACGACTGGTCTGGCTTTGGCTGGCGGAGCAGACCTTCCGGACAGTACGGGACGCGCGGCAGCCCCCTATTCCCTCCCCAGTCCGAACACGTAGGATTGCCACCCAGGCGGCCCTTGGGAGTGCTGTGCTGGCGGCAGAAATGCTGGAAAGAAGCCCTGCCTTCGCTCGTCACAGGGGGGCGGGTATGAAAGGGCCTATCCACTGGAGGATCATGCTGTCGTTTGAACAGGCCCGTGCGGGCGCGTATGAGGCGTTGGCCCCGACCTGGGAAGTGGGGGAGTGCGGCGAGTACACCGTTGCCGACTACGGTTACGAGGACGAGGCGGCGTGGCTCCTCATCGATGGAGGGAGCCGGCTCGTCATCGACGGCGACTACTCCTGTGAACACATTGGCCGGGGTAGCACGTTCGTGGATAAACGGACCGGGGAGATCTTCTTCCTGACGTACTTGGAGGCTCCTGACCGCTTCGACGCCATGACGCCGGTGGGCCAGCACCCCGACGAAGATCAGTAGCCCGCCTCCCGGTCGCCGAAAACTATTCGACAGGGTACCGCCGCCCCAGCTTCGGGTTCGGTCTTTTCTGGCACCAGTCGCACCAATCCTGAGGCGTGCCGTGGAGGCGGCACCGCAAGGGCTGGGCAGGACCCGAAGAGATAGCCGCACGGGTGGGTGGGGGCGTAGCCGGAACAGGGGCAGTGGTTCGATTCGGTGTCGTGGCTGGCATTGATACCGGGGCCGGCGCCTTTGACTTACCGCCGGGGCTGCTGAGGATGGACCACTTCTCAGGGCGGATTTGGGAGATGAATATCTGCCCCATTGTGGTATCGCAGGAGGGGCACACGAAAGCGCTGTAGAGCCGACCGCTGGCCTTGGTGCGCCGTGGTTTGATCGCTGCCTTGGGCACGTCAGGCCTGGCAGCCTTGATCCAGTTGTCGACCGCGCGGTGCACTTCGGGATGGTTCTCGAACCGCTTTGGGCCGACTTCGGGCTTTACTTGCAGGCCGGGCGTCGCGCCTCCCCAGGCCCAGACGCGCGCGTCCCAGACTAGCATTGGGCCCTCGCAGTTCCAACAGCATGTAAGGCTTCCCCAGACGTAAGTATCCGTCTGGGTGCGGACGACGTGGGGGCCGAACGCCGCTTCGGGCGAGGCCGAGCGGTCATTCATCACCTCGATCGCCTGCTCGATGGCTCCCTGCTTCCTGCGCTCGGCTTCGGCAGCGGCGGCGTCGGCCTCTGCTGCGGCCTTGCGTGCGTCTGCCTGGGCCTGCGGGCTTCCATGTTTCCATGACGGGCCCCTTCGGAGCAGGGCCTCAACGAAAGCTCCGAGATTGTCGTCCGCGTGGACGAGGTTCTGCCGCGCGGGCAGGCCAAGCAGATCCGACGCATCGTCTGGGACTGTGGACGTCTTGCCAAAGCCCGTCACGGCTACTGGGACTATGGTTTGGTTGTGCTCCAATTGCCGGGGGATGAGCCAAACCGGGAACGCACCGCCGTCGAAATAGCGCTGGGACCGGGCGAAGTAGTTCTCCGGTGACTGGGATGACAGCTGCACCTCGAAGGCGATCCGCCTGGTTCTGTCATCTGACTCGGCCAGGACGTCGATGATCCATTCCCGTGACGGATGCGGGTGCTCGACGATCGCGTGCCAGCCAGGAATCCTGTCGATGCAGAGCTTCAAGGCCTCCTTCATCGCCAGGTGCTGCGGCGACTCTCCGCCGTGCTCAACCTTGCATTCCGTCTTCCGGTAGTGGGCGAAGTACTTTGTGGACGTACCCCGGGTTTTGGCGGTCGCCCGGATCCCGCACACCGGCATGACCATCCGCTTGCGGTCCTCGGAGTTCTGCAGCTCTCTCCACGACTCAGCGCTGTAGGTCGTCGCCTCGACCCGGTGCCCGTCGAGTAAGGCGGTCAGCAGCATCGTTCCCCCAATCATGGTCCATGTCCCGGCCCTGAGAGCGATTCGACCATACGGCCCCGGCTGTCTGTCAACGGACAACTTGTATGGCCTGGTGTGGAGCCCAGGAGAGGATCCCCCTAGCGTGCCTTCGAATCCAAATTCGCCGCTACGGCTGTCTGAATGTTCATCCCTCGCAACGACTGCGTAGGAAGTAGGACAGGTGGCCGCCATATCAGGACTGGCAGAACAAAGACCTACCTTCAACGGGTATAGCTGTGATTTCGTAAGCCCTCTGTTGAAGAGCGCGGCGAGTGTTCCGTCGTAGAGGTCAAGTGCCCGGTGAAGGATCCCTCACCGTGCACTGGATCTCTCTGGAGTCCTGCGGTGGGAAAAGTCTTCCCGCTATCTGGTCCTCCAAAGATCCGGGGCCATGGAACTTTCAATCGCCAGAGTAATGCGAAATAGTCGCAGTCGTTTGGTACGTGTTTTGGTATAAAAAGAGCAGTTGCGGCCTCAAGTGCCGCCAACCTGATGGGGGAGCGGTGGGACTGTTCAAAAGGAAGCATCAAAAGTTGAGAAGGAAGACTGCATGGATTAGTTCTGCCATGGGGCTCGTGTTAGCACTATCGGCTTGCGGAGGTCCACCACAAAACGCTGCCACAGGCGACTCGACAATCATCGCCTCGACCTATGCCACGACTGATCCGAACTTCCCAACTACTTCACCACCCTCTACCGGCTCACCAACCGCTTCACCAACCTCTGCTGGCGCACCAGCCGAGAACAGAAATGGAACCGCAATATGCGAATCCATAGACGCTTCTGCTCTGACCGCTGCTCTGGGCGAAACGTACAAGTTCACAGAATTTGGCGCAGCCGACGCGAACTATGTTGGTTGCTTTGCAAATGTCACCAGTGGATCCCTCCCCACTGACCCTCATGTGACTGCAGTGACGTTCAGCACTCTTAAGCTCCTGGGTTCAACAGATCTAGCCGTAAAGAAGTCCGGGACACCCCACCACGGGGCTCGGTCAGGTTGGACCATTTACCAGGAAATCGACCAATCAGCAAAATACATCTATCTCGGATTCACGGATCCAACCTGGGGTACCGGCGCGGTCGGCGGAGTGGCTTACGACAGGCCCCAAGACGCAGACAAGGCAGCTGAAGCGGCTCTTGATTTCGCTGACGGTCTGGCACTTTTGGTACAAAGTGGCAAGCTCGGATTCAAGTAGGGCGCGGAACTCAACCGGCTCGGCGGCCGCCCGTACTCATGTACGGCCGACGACAAAACGAACGATGGGGATTTAAACGTGCAGTTAAGACTACGGATTGCTGTCACGTGCCTGACAGCAATGTTCATGGCTACCGGCGCAGCGGCCTGTTCAACTCCCGACAGTTCAGCCCAGGACGTATTCACCAAGATCGCCGAGGGGAAGAGCGCGGATCAATACCGGGACCAAGTGATGTCGAGCTTCAGCGTGGTCACAGAACGTGCTCTGGGCTGCAAAACTACCGGACGTTCATCCCGTGAACTTACCAAGGACGAGCAAGCGGGTCTTGCCGATTCGGCAGGGGCCAAGGTAGTCACATTGACGCTCTCGGACTGCCCCGAGTACGACCGCTACAAAAGGGCCGAGCGAGCAGAGATCTGGGTATGCAGGGATGGCAAGGTGGCATACATGGAGCTTCAGCCCACCGACTCCCGATAAGGCCATGATCTTCAGGTGAAGGGTCCCCAAAGAGAGGGGTTGAACCATTACAGAAAGGCAGTCCTGTTGTTGATCAGTCGGCTAAAAAAGTCATGCCGGCAGTTGCCGCGGGACAGCATGAGCACCACTTGGAGCAATCCGCGTCATATAACCTCGCTGGCATCTCCCTCATGGACGAAAGGTCAGAAGACGTCAGATAGTGTCAAACAACTTCGTTCCTCTTGCCCCAAATAGTTGCATCAATGCATATTCGAAGCTTGCAGGATCAGCATGAGCTCTGCAAGCAACCTTCCAGCCCTAGGAGAATGCGGTGTCCGACTACTGTTTTTGCGGAAGATCGGCCGATGCCCGATGCAACTGCGGTCAGACCATGTGCCAAGGGCACGTCAAGCATCCTGCCTGGTACAACAGCAGCATCGGAGCACTCACCCGAAGCCCTAAAGCACTCCACCGGGCACTGGCGGAAGCTTGGAACCGGCATCCACAGACGATGTGCTACAACTGCTATGACACGGCACTGACGGCAGTGGGACATGACTATGCGGCCGCCTTTAAGAGGCACACAGATGGTCACCCACACACAATCGCCGCCATATTAGTAGACCTGGGATTCTGGGCCACGGGTTACGAAGGTGAAGGGCGAAAAGGGGTTGGTCAGCGGACCATTGCGGCCGCAGGAACAACGCCTGTTTGGTCGCACCCCGACCCGATGGACACGGCGGCACACATGGTGGCAAGCACCCTTCACGCGCCGGCCATTGAGTGCGGATACGAACGTTATAGGAAGTCCTTTTTCACCAAGTCAGGCAAAGACATCTTCGTTCCGCTGTTCTCACTGAACGGCTGGGTAATCAAGATTCCCGGCCAATACGATGTCTACAGCACTACAACATTCCTGGTCGGTGCTAACGGCGCGCACACCAAAATTAATAAGACTACGCCGTCTACGGCTGCAGGCGCTCGTGCCATCTTTGACTCGGAGAGCGACGCGGCCCAAGCAAGGACGGCACTTATGACGACATCGGTTTTTTGGTCATCCCTGCCCCAGTCCCGTGAGTACGACGCCGAAGGGGCTGCCGCCAAAGTCCTGGTCCAGAAGATCCTGAAACCTCTGACCTCCGACGTGTAGTCCCTTCAGCTTGAACGCGGGATTCTTGAAAGCGGCGCCAATGGCGCTCTGAGGGTAGCGGGGAACCGGACTAGGGCAGGTCGTTAGGGCTCTGAGAACGTAGGCTGCGGTCAATGCGGTATTGCCCCACCGGTCAGCTTGCCGTTTGTGTTCTTCTCCGAATCGGCGGCCGCCACAGGCATTGCGGATAGCGGTACTGCTCGCAGTCGCTGTGTGGAATCACAAGGGGTATCTGACTTGCGCGGAGTTCAGGTCTTCTGTCTCCGGATGTATCTGGCAAATTCATCCGCTGCGGAGGCTCACAGACTCTTCCCAATGTGACATGCGGAGGGCGCGTCCGTAAAGCGTGTCGCACCTTGGTTGGAGCCTGGACCCATGACACTCCAACAGTTGAGGCGGCCATCCACGAGTTAGTGGATCTCTACGGCCTGCTCGGTGACGGGTTCTTAGTCGAGCAATCACCCAGGATCCATTCCTGGGTAGAAGACCCCGATCGCTAGACGGTATCCATGCCATGAATATGTCAACTAAAAATGGCCCCGGTAGGACGGCTATTTCTGGCCCCAGCTTGAGGATTGGGCAATCTTAGATTCGAAGTGCCGCCCCAGTGTCCTGGGTTTCTTTGGCTGCATGCGGGTCGGAGACGGAAGGATGGCTGATTGACGGAAACGGAGACCGGCCATTGCCCGGCCGTGTAACGGCCGTGGATTGATCCGGCATCCTTTGTCGGCCCCTGCCGACCCCACGAGTGTAGAACCGGTTGGGGGAAGCGATCGGTCTGATGGTTTGGGCGTGGCATCGAGGGCGGCCGTGTATGAGAAGGCCCAGCTTGTGGGGACGGGGCGCGGACTAGCAGTGGTTGCCTTTACCCATCCACCCAGCGCTACGGGCAGCAAAGAACGTCCCTATAGTGCTTGCGACGGGGACGAAGAGAAAGACCATGATGGCCTGGATGTCGCCACCGCTGACAACGAACGCAACTATGGCGATCCACCAAGATAGCAGGGCCGTAAACCCGCAAAGGATTGCGATCATGGCCCGGGCGCGGGGCAAAGCGAAGCGATGCCTGCGGATTGGCGGGGTCTTGAAGTATCTGCCCCGAGCGTTCCGTTCTCGGCGCACAACTACAAACGCTAATGCAGTGACCAGGGCAGGGACTACGAGGTATGGGGTGCCGCCGGAGTTGTTCGCCGTCCCGGCGATACCAATCCACCAGCATAGGGCGGCCGTGAAGCCCAGGAGAATGCCCTTCACCGGTCTCGGCGCGGGATCCGCCCGAAACAACGGTTCAAGATTCCCGTTCATGTCTGCTCCCTTGTGCGAACCCGTCATCACTACTCATCAGAGCACGGCGAGGATTCCTTGGCGAGGGCCGGGTTTCCGAATCGGTCGCCCGGCCCTAATCCAGGACTTAGGTCAGGCGACCGCCGGAGTCTCCCCAGGCGTGGATGCCACCCCATGACCCTCCATAAGATGTGGGAAAGTAGGTCTGGGTGAAGTTCGCTGCCGAGCTCCACCCGTAGCCGTTGCCCCAATTGTCACGGACTGCACTGGTGACTTTGACGTTTCCAAACCAGCAGTAATTACCGCTTTCGGAAGTTTGAGCTTTAGCTAAGCCATTCGGGAAGTCGTACCAGCTGGTTCCGTAGAACGTTCCTGGGTTGCAGTTTGTTGGTTGAACGTACCAGCTGTTGCTGCCCCAGGCATTCGCGGCCTGGCTGGAGCCAAGCACCAGTGCTGTTACGGCGAGAAGGGTTAGTGAGGCGCGTTTTACGACGTGCATGTCGGGTCCCATCCAATTCTGACGTGAGTGTTCGAAGGGTCGAATTCGGCCGGCCTGTGTTCAGGCACGCCCTCGGGTTAGCGGGTGCTTCCCTTCACGAGAAAATTCGGAGCGGTAGCGTCCCATTTTTCGGGGTCGCTGGCTGCAGCAGCTTGAGTGCTGCCCGGGACTACAAGCCACGCTTCTTCGCTTTTGTCGGGGTTGGCCACGCGGAGGCCATATCCTTCGAATCCCTTGACGAAGGTGCAGCCCATCATTTGACCGGAGCCGTCCTGTCCGACCGTGACGATGCAGATCTGATCGCTTCCCATGGCGGCCGCAAAGTATTGAAGATTGGTGGTTTTGCCCACCAACCGTACGGATGCCGGATCGATGCCGGTTGACGAAAACGTCTTGGCAGCGGACTCGGGTAAACGGTCTGACAATTGCTGTTGGGATGCCATCGCGGGAACGATGTCCGCTGCTTTTCCGACAGCGTGTTCAGACGGTGATGACGCAGCAACAGCGGCTACACCGACGCCAGCAACGGCTACGGCTGTTAGCGCAATTTTCCATTTGCCATGCATTACTTCTGCCCCCAGAGAGAGTAAATCCATTGGATGGAGCAAGGCTAATGCCTTGATGGCCTTTGGGCAATGGCCCCTGACAGGGGCAATGAGGCGGAAATGAAACAGTCTTATGAAGGCGGAAGACGGCACAACTGTCATCGGTCAACGCACTGTCGGCAAAGCCGCCCCGAACGACGCACCCAAAAAGAACGAAGCTCTTGACGTGAGTATCCACCCCTGGACACCGGGCCGGCTACCCCGTTTCCTCTACATCTGGGCCGAGGCGGCGCTCCTTTGCGGCAGCTGTCCCTAACCGTCCAGGTTGGCTCCAATCAGACTGACGAAGGCACTTGTTGGGCGATGGTATGGGCTAGCCGATAAGAGTCGGTGCCAGTTTCGATGATGGTTCCGTTGAAGGTCAGCCGGTCCACGATTGCGGCGCAGAGCCGAGGGTCCGTAAAGGTCTTCGTCCAACCCGAGAACGACTCGTTGGAGGCAATGGCGATTGAGTTTTTCTCTTCGCGTTCGGTCAGGACCTGGAAGAGTAGTTCGGCGCCCCGGCGGTCCAGTTCCATGTATCCCAGCTCGTCGATGCAGAGCAGATCGACCCTGCCGTAACGGGCGATGGTCTTGGCAAGCATCTTCTCGTCCGCAGCTTCGACGAGTTCATTTACGAGCCTTGTTGCAAGGGTGTATCGGACGCGGTAGCCCTGTTCAGCGGCCGCCGTGCCGAGCCCGATCAGCAGGTGAGATTTTCCGGTTCCCGAATCCCCGATCAGACATAGGGGTGCGCCTTTGCGGATCCAGTCCCCGGTTGCGAGCGTGTGAATTGTCGCGGGGTTGATGTTCGAGTTGGCATCGAAATCGAAGTCACCGAGCCACTTGTTCCGCGGGAAGTTCGCGGCCTTCACCCTTCGGATGGACGAGCGCCGGTCACGGTCATCGCATTCTGCCAGTAGCAGCTCGGCCAGGAAGCCCTGATAGGTGAGTTGTTCTTTCCCGGCCACGGCAAGAGCCTCGTTCAGGACCGCGCGGACGGTGGGTAGCCGGAGCCTGCGGCAAGCCTGATCCACGGCGGCGATGGCGGCTTGTTCGGTCAGGCCACGCCGTCGGCGCAGCGTTGGTGTGATCGTGGCCGCCGGGGCTGTTGGGCTCATGAGATGTTCTCCTTCGATGCCGTTTCCTTATCGGTGGTGTGTTGACTGCGCTTGGCCAGCAACTCGTCATAGGCATTGACCGAGGGCAAAGGCCGGGTATCCCGTGGCAATCCTGCGATAACGGCTGCCGGATCGGTCAGCCGGCGCTGAGTCAGGCTGACAACTCGTTGCATTTTCACGTCAGCGTGTTCACCGGGATGGCGATCCGAGCTGGCCCCACCCGATGGGGCTGCGGCGGCGTGGCGCCGGGCCTCTACCGCGACGACGTCGGCGCTGACGGCCCCAACGCCAAGGGCGGCGACGATCCCAGCTTTAACATCATTGGGATCCATGCAGCGGTGCAGCAACAGGACATCGATCAGTTCCCTGGTCCCGTCGGCATCGCCGTTGACCTTGCGCGAGGCAGCCCAGAACGCTTCATGGGCGCTAGTGAACGCACCTGATTCCCTCGCTTTGGCCAGGGCGGTAGACCCGGGAAGCGCGCCGGGCTTGGTCTTCAAGACCTCCAGATAGTGGTCCAGCTGGACCGAGCACCCCGTCCGGGCCGCGAGCCGTTGGTGCCTGGCCACCACCACGCGTCCGTCAAAAACCACGACGTCGGATGCCCGCAACGAGACCCGGACCTGCCGTCCGATGAACCGCGCCGGAACGGAGTACTTCACCATACGAACGGTGACCATTGATGAACGATCAACGCGTGGGTTCAATGCCAGCCCGGGATCAAACTCTTCCACGGGCAACGGCCCCAAGCAGGGCCGTTCTGCCGCATAGTCTTGGCCGATGGTACGGATCCTGTCGTTGATCCTCCGGTCCTCATCTTTGGACTCCCAACCTCTGATCCGGTCGTTTAGCTCCTCCAGGGACGCAGCCACAGGCATCGGCGTGAGCCGGTTCCGACGGAACCATCCCACCTCGCCCTCGACCCCGCCCTTCTCATGAGCGCCGGCGATCCCTGGTTGGCAGTAAAAAGCGTCAAACCCGTAGTGGGAGCGGAATAGCACCCAGCGGTCGTTTTCATGCCGGTTCCTGCCCTGCCCGAACAACACCGAGGTTACGGCGCTGGTGAGGTTGTCGTAGCGGATGTGTTTGACCGGAATACCGCCGATCTCCTTGAACGCCTCGATATGGCCTTCCAAGAAAGCTTCTTGGGCTTGGGTAGGGTAGACCCGGTGGATGGCTTTGCCGGAATGGGAGAGCCGGAACACAAACATGTGGCACTTGGTCTTCACACCATTGAGCACGACAAAGACCTCACCGAAATCGACCTCCGCTTCGGCGCCCGGTGCGTGTTCCTGAGGGACAAAGACTTCGACCCTGCGGCCGGCTTCCAGATCGATCTGGGCCCGGCGCACCCTCACGTAATCCCTCACCGTCGAATACGACAGCTCTGTCGCTCCGCGCTCCTCAATCAGCCGCGCCAGTATCCTTCGGGCTGTATGCCGCTGTTTCCGTGGAGCAGCCGTGTCATCGACAAGCATCTGGTCAATGGCGGTCTTGAACGGTTCCAGCCGCCAAGCAACACCGCGCCGCGGTTTCCGATCCGGAGGAATCGCAGCCTCTAACGCCTGCCGCACGGTTCTGCGATGGACCTTATGCCTTGCCGCCAATGCGCGCACCGACAAACCCTCAACCCGGGCATCCCGTCGGATCCGCGCAAACAACTCCACCCTCGACTCCATCCGGACCAACCCTCCGTCGCATCCATCCACTGATGGAACCAACGTTGAAGGTGGGGCCACATATAACCGTCACAAACGCCCGGCGAGTCTAGAATTGGGGCCAGAAATAACCGTCCTACCGGGGCCATCTAAACCTGTCACAACCAATGCCAGGACGGTAGCTGTGCTATTCGCCGACACCCGCCCGGTGGACGCCATCGTTTTCCTTCACGGCCTGCTCACAACCAGTGACCCATGGTCAGCATTGCCATAGTTGAATGAGGCAGCTGCCTACTTTGCCGCTGCCTCATTCGAAGGGTCCAGAACAGAATGCGGCTTGCTCTACTTGATTTTTGTCACTTGATAGTAGAGCTCGTAATGGCCATGGAATTTGTCGGCGTCCTTGTAAACGATGGTTTTAACACCAGGTCCCTTGCCGTCGTCTTCGGTGGCAACGGCCTCGGCCGTGGCATAGTCAAGGGCGATTACATAGGGATCGAAGACGTAACCATTGGGCCCTTGGCTCTGGATACCGATTGGACGGTCCGAGGCCTGACCTATTACCTGGTCTTCGGAGAGGCTGAGGGCGATTCCAAGGCCGAGCTGTGTGGCCTTCTTGGCAACCGCTCCGGGTGCTCCGAGAGCCTCCGCGGGGACTTTGTCTGCCGCCCCTTTGAGCCATTCGGTCCAGGCTGAGAAGAGGTCAGAGCCACCGTCCCATTCCCAGATGGTCGGGGCAATGAGCACCTTGCCCTGACCTTCAGTCAGGGTGAAAGTCCCCGCATTGAGCGGCAAACGGTTGGCGTTTGGCTCTGTTGAGAGGTTCCACGGGCCTTCGTTAGAGTCTGCGGCCGACTTCGGGACAGTGTCCCCTGTTTGGAGTCCGCCCTTTGAGCTCCGGGATCCGGCTTGGATCCGGCCTCCCTGGCCGTTGGTAACCCCCATTACGACTGTCTTGTTCCCGCGTCCGGGCCGGTCCAAGACCTTGCCATCCTCCCCCACAGTACGCGCTTGGACGTCGATGTAGACTTCATCGCCTTTCCCATCGACTTCGAAAGCGTGGTCCCAGGACTCGCTGCGGACGTAGAGTCCGTTAATAGTGACCCTGTAGGTCCCAGTCTTGGGTGGAACCGAAGTCTCTTCAGTGGGTTCCATGTGGTGTGGCTCCTCGGTGACCTTCGAAGGTCCCGGTGAAGGCGAGATGGAATCTGTAGGTGCAGGTGTCGACGTTGTGGCCTGGTTTGTCGGGTTCATTGGCTGGATGAACACTCCTCCACAAGCTGATGCGCTCAGGCAACTCGCCGCAATCACGATCGAAGCTGCCGTGCGAAAAATGGTTGGCTTCATTTTCTTTTCTTTCTATTCGTCGGGCGTGAAACTTGCTAGTCCGCTATATCCGGAAACAGCGGTCCGTTGTAATCCGGGAGACGAAGCAGGGGCACGAACGATGTCGTCGCCTCGGTCGGGGAATGGGCAGCATTCTGGATGGAGGTCGTGGCGACGGTGCCGTCCCGCGGGCCTCTTCGGCAGTACTTCTTCATTGCTCTTCCTGCCTTTCGATGACTTAGGACTGTCGGCCGAAGACGTGATTGGGCTAACTGCCGCACATGGCTGAGAAATTCTGAAAGGCCCCCATGAGCGCCGGTAACGAGCCGGATGACAACTCAGGGTCACCTTTGAAGTAGAAGTAGCCATCTAGTGCTGCCCCGACCTGCTCGCCCTGGTATAGCCACACCACGTCCTCAGCAGGCAGCTGCTGCGCAAGTTGGCGGAAATCCTCCGCATATCCGACGAGCTCGGACTCAGTTTGGGATTGCTGGGCAGTTGCTGCGATTTGGCACATTCGCGTGACTGGACTCCCACTGTCCTGGCGGACATCATCACCACCACCACCGCCACCACTGAGTAGGCTGAGGAAACTGAGGAAGAAAACCAGACTTAGGCAAATAGCGAAAGTGATGAGAATGGCCGGCCATGCCGAGATCCGCCGGGGTGGAGCACTTTGGGGGATGCTCACCGGTTGCTGCAACGGGCCTTGAGGTCCCATTTCCTGATACATGTCAGCTCCTTTCGGGGTCGTAGCTGCATGTGAAGAGCTTCGCCCCTGCTCCATGGCCGTCGAATCGTCTCCCGGAAGCAAATTCGTATGGCGATCCACGGATGGAGGCAAACCACCTTGGGAAGGACGCGTAGAACGGAGATACTTGCTTTCACAGCCTGAGGAGGTTTACCCATGGGAGGCGACACTGACCGCATCCGCGTCGTCCTCGTTGACGACGAGGAACTCATCAGGGCAGGGCTTGCTCTCGTGCTCGCGAGCGAACCGGACATTGACGTGATCGGCGAGGCAGGGGAGGGTACTTCCGGAATCAATGCGATTGCATCCCTTCGTCCGGACGTAGTCGTCATGGACGTGCGCATGCGGGGTACCGACGGGGTCACAGCAACCCGTCTGCTCAATTCCGAAGAGTACGAAGCGGAGCATGGAACGCCACCGCCCGTGCTGATCCTCACAACATTCGGCGATGACGAGGACGTCGACTCAGCACTGCGTTCCGGGGCCGCAGAATTCCTCTTGAAAAACTCGGCACCGCAGATCCTCGCGGCCGCCATTCGGGCATTGGCGCGAGGTGAAGGCTGGATCGACTCTTCAGTGACACGGAGCCTGCTTCGCCAATTCAGCAATGCTTCCGGCCCGGATTCGAATCAGGTCCGCCGGCGGCTGACGGGCCCGGCGGAGCTGCGCAATCTCACACAGCGAGAGCAGGAGGTGCTGGCGGCCATGGCCCGAGGCCTGAAGAACAGCCAAATAGCCAAGGAACTGTTCCTCAGCGAGACGACGGTCAAGTCCCACGTGCACCGCATCCTGATGAAGCTCGGCCTCAACGACAGATCCCAGGCTGTGGCGGTCGCATTCCGCTCTGGCTTGGTCGGGCCCGAGGGCAAGTAGAACCGACCTTCATCCTGCGGTAGGACCACCCTCCACCTGCAGATGGATGCGCAGAAGCTCGGTTCAGTAGAAACTCGGGGTATCGATTTCGGCAACCGACAGGAGCCATGATGCGTCGCAATCACGAATCCGCTGATCTTGCCGTGTCGACCAGCAAACGATCGGGATGGATGCGCGCCGCCCTGACTGCACCAACCCGCTCCGACGTCATGATCGCAGCTGTGGCGGCGGCTCTCGAACTTATGAATCTCTTCTCAGGTTGGGAAAATGCGAAGACATGGTCGACCCTGTATCTGGATTCTCCGACACTTCCGGCCGTCTACTACGTGGTCGGACTAGCAGCTCTGGCCTGGAGACACTTCGCGCCCCTACCAGTCTTCGGTGTCCTAGTGATCCATATGATCATGACGTTCCCGCTGTTTGCACCGAACGCGGTCATCGGCCAGGACTACACCCCCACTCCCTGGGCGGGCGTCGTTATATCACTTGCCGCCGTCGCGTCGGACAAACCTGTACGGATTTCTGTCCCGGTTCTGCTGTTCGCCCTCGCAGTCCCCGTGATCGCCTTCGGCCGGGACGGCATCACCGGGTATGAGCCCTCGTCGATCCTTCTCATGGGAGTCGTGCTCGGATCGGGCTGGTTCTTCGGATTGCTCATTGGCCGCAATCGCCGTCGAATTAGCTCGCTGCAACAGGCGCAAAGGGAGTCAGCCACTGCGATCGAGAAGGAACGAGACAAGACTGCGGCGGAGCTACACGACATCGTCTCCCACGCGGTGACGGTGATGACCCTTCACGCTGCGGGGGCACGGCGCATCATCGATGACAACCCTGCCCGTGCCGCAGAGGCCTTGGAAGTAATCGAAAGGGTCGGCTCCCAGACCATGGACGAACTCCGCCGGCTCCTCGAGCTGATAAGGGCCAACAGCGCAGGAGTCGAAATGCTTCACGGTCTACACGACTTGGAGGGGCTCGTCTTCCCGGTCCGGTCAGCCGGCATTGCCGTGCAGTTTGCATCCAGCGGGGATCCGCGGCCTCTTGATCCGAGCGTCGATCACGCTGCCTTCCGCGTCGTTCAGGAAGCCCTTACGAACGTGACCAAACACGCGGGGTCAGGCGCCGAGGCAACTGTCAGCCTGCACTGGACGGATGAGCTCCTTCGAGTTGAGGTCAGCGACGGCGGAGGATCAAACGCGAAGGTGGACTCGCGACCCGACTATGGGCTCATCGGCCTTAGTGCGAGGGTTGCGCTCGTCGGAGGGAGTCTCTCATACGGGCCAAAGGGTGAAGGCTTCACAGTTCGAGTCGAGCTTCCTATCGCAACACAAGCTTTCGCGCCGGCGGACAACACGACCCCGGATCGCCTTCGACCATTACGTAGGCAAGCAGGTGGGGACTGACTGAGCGGAATTAGGACGACTATATATGTTGAGCTCTACACGGTCGCACTGTTCCCGCCGGTCATCGCCAGAACATCTTCAAGATCAACGGCGGCAAGACGGTTTCCGCCTGCTAATGGCTCTGGGCCCGGAAATGCGCAGCGCCGGTAGCCCAAACGGGACCTTGGCGTCTCACAGACTCTAGCTTGATGAGTAACTTCCCCAGGGCCGTGTTTTGGGCGCTTAAAACGGCCAGAAGTGTCTCACCAAGTCTGTCTCACTGAGGGAGTCTCACAAGGCCTTGAGGCACAATGACACACCCCACGGTTAGCATCTGTGCATGGGAGGTCTACTACTGGGATACGTCAGAGTTTCAACCACGGACCAGCACGGCCAGATGCAGTTCGACGCGCTCATCGAAGCCGGCGTGCCGGAGGAACACATCTACTTCGACCAGCTCTCGGGAGCGAAAGCCGCGAAGGAACGGCCAGGCCTCACGGCCCTCATGTCATACGCGCGCCGTGAAGACACCGTGCTGGTCTATCGCATAGAGCGCCTGGGAAGATCCCTTATCGACGTTCTGAACACGGTCGCCGAGGTGCAGCAGCGGGGCATCGGGCTCCGTTCCCTGGTGGACGGCATCGACGCTTCCAGGGCTTCGGTTCTGCGAAGGTTTAGCCGATGTTTCATCCTGACCACGGCGTGACGATAGCGCCGGCTCCAAATACGGCACTATGGTCTCCATGGACTCAGGCAACTTTCCTAGGCCGCGACCAGCGTCAAATCCATTCGCTGTGGCACCGAGGCCTGGTGGCCCCCGCCCGTCACCCAGGACTCCAAGACGGCAACCCCAGTCGGGCTCCTCGCGACCCACGCGGTCAGCCTCCGAGCAACCAGGAAACTCGTTCAAGTATTTGTACTCGAGGCTCAGCGAAGGGGCCTTCCAGCAGCTGTGCGGCGCCCTGCTTCGGCTCAAATACGACCCAGTTCAGTGCTTTCCCGTGGGCATGTCGGACGGCGGTATCGATGCTATCTCGAATGGCAGCATCGTTTACCAAGTCAAGTGGTCCAGCAAAGTGCAGCAGAACCCTCATTTGTGGTTGAAGTCCGCCATCGATGGCGAACGGGAAAAGATTCAGAGACTCGTTCGCGAGAAGGGAATCTCCCGCTACATCTTGATGACGTCTGTCGCCGGGACGACTACCGGGAAAGACACCGGGAGCATGCAAAAACTGCAGATGTCCTTGGACGAGTTTACGAAGGAATTCGGTATCCCTGTTGAGTGCTGGTGGCAGGCGGACATCGACGCCGAAGTCGATGCTGCTCCGGACTCCATCAAGTGGTCGTACCAAGAGATGTTGGCGGGATCTGAAGCTATCCGCTACCTGATCTTCGCGGCTCACGAGGAGGGCGCAGCTCACGAAATGCGTGAGACGATCCTCAAGGTCATCGCTTCTCAGTGGGGAGACGACTCCAAAATCAAGTTCTCGCAACTCGACATGGATCGCGTGGACATTACGGAGCTCTTCATTGATGTCAAAGCACGACGCATCCAGCGGCCGGGGTCTTCCACGGAACGCTTCTACGTGGACCACGAGGCTGTGGACGACAACACCGGCGCAGTAGGCTACATGCTCAAATCCCTGTTCCCTTTGACCTACCTTCTTGGTGTTCCTGGCCAGGGAAAGTCCACTCTGGGCCAATACCTCTGCCAGAGCCATCGAGCTGCAATTGCACCGGACCTCGCGGCAGCAGCGAATCATTTACCGAAGGTAGAGGAACCAAAGCTTCCATTGCGCCTAGATCTTTCAGACTATGCAATGTGGCTGTCAGGGCGGGACCCGTTTGGCGAGGAGGAGCTTGACCATAAGCCCCGCGATCGGCGCAAGGACCAGCGTTCCCTCGAACTGTTCCTCGTTTCACTGTGCACTTTTCACAGCGGTGGTCGACAAGTCACCGTGGAGCGCTTGCAGAGTCTTCTGGACAGGTATCCAAGTCTTCTGGTGTTTGACGGCCTCGATGAGGTCGCCGATCCTCGCCTTCGCAAAATTGTTGTGGAGGAGATTAACCGGTTCTCCATGCGGATGGGCCGCTCAGAGGCAAAGAGACGTTTTCAGATTTTGGTTACGGCCAGACCCAATGCATCAAGCCTGCCCGAGCCGGACAAAGAAATCTATCAAACTCTTGAGCTGTGCCCGCTGGACGTCAAGCTGCAGCGCCAGTTCGTTAGCAGGTGGGCAGAGCTGAATGGCATCCGGGGAATGGCGCGGACGAAACTCAGACGAACGTTCGAGCAGCGGACGACCTACGATCACGTTGCCCAACTCGCTGACAACCCGATGCAATTGACGATTCTGTTGTTCTTGATCAGCAGAAAAGGTGATGCCGTCCCGATCAGTAGAACGCCCCTCTATTCGGATTACATGAACACTTTCATGGACAGGGAAGTGAGCAGGCAGCAGATCCAGCGGGATCATGTTCCCCATGTCATCGAAGTAACTTCTTTCCTCGGATGGCATATGCAATCTGGCGTTGAGGGAAAGCGCGGGGCTGACCGAATGACCCTGCAAGCGATCCAAGACACGCTCTACTTGTACTTCCGTCGTACGGGTGGGCCGACTGAGCGCGCTGCAGAACTTTTCCAGGCCGTGACGGACCGCTTTTGGGCACTCACCAGCAAATCCGAAGGAACGTTTGAATTCGGGGTTCAGCCGGTCCGCGAATACTTTGCCGCGAGGTTTCTTGCCGAGTGGGCCGGGGAGGACAGCAGGGAACCACTGTCGAAAGCCGACATCCTACGGCAGCTCATCAAGCGGAACTACTGGCTGAACACAGCCAGGTTTTACGCAGGCTTCGCCAATCCAAATGAGCTTGCCAGCCTCAGGTATGGGTTTGACGAAGCGCTGGCTGAAGCTCGGCATCCTTTGCAGGAACGCGTAGCAGTGTGGACGATACTGAGCGACGGAATATTCACTAACAAGACAGCCGTGCAACGCGATGTTGCGAAACTACTGACCGACGATCTCACCGTAAGGCTTGCTACTAATCAGAGGGCAAGCAGCAATGTTTTTCCGCGACTGCGAACCTCCTCTGGGGGAGATGACTTGAAGTGCGCCTTGCTCAATGACATTGAGCGAGCACCGGATGCCGATGTGTCTTCCGCCCGGGTCGACATGCTTCGACAGCATGCCCTTATCGGCGGCAAGGAGTTTGCCGAGTGGTGGCGCACCAGAGCTACGGCTGCTCTGGGTACGCCACTGGAGGCTACCTGGCTTGCCCTCGGGGGCAGGTTCGGAGTCCCGAAGCTGACTTCTGCTGCCACCGAAGGCCTTCAGCTTGCCACCGCAAACGCCTGCCGGTCGGCCCTGCTGGCAGGGGCGTCGCCCGCAAAGGGAACCGACCAGGACGCCCGGCTGCTCCGCTCTGTCCTGGACGGCTGGTGTTCTGACGTGGAGACAACCAGCTCGAGCCGCGCGGGCAATCTGCTCCGGAGCATGCGGCCCTTTTGGTTCCTCAGAATCGCCGAGGAAGGCAGGGAAGGGTACGCCTTCCCCTTGGGCCATTTTTGGACCGACCAACCGGAAAAGGCCTCACGGTCGGAAGCATTTAGGGCTCTCGTCGAAGCGGATCCTGCCTACAAGCGTCTCCAGCAGGCGGCAAGGTCACAGGCGATGGGGCAAAAGGGCACGACGGAACCTTGGCAGAATGCGGCGCGAGAACTGGCGCGGCTGCACGGGCCATGCTGGCTGGCCGCAGACATAGCCATTATTGGCGCTGCGACTCAGACTGCTAGGGCTGAGGGGTCCGTAGACAAGGAGGGGCAGCCGTTTGGCCCCGCCACAGACTATGGCACGCTCGTCATGCACCTCCGCAGGGGACAGCTGACAGACTGGTGGCAGAAGATGTTCGACCGGTACCCGGATTCCCTATCCAGGAGGACTTGGGCTTTTGCCCTCCTGGCCACGGCGACTGAGGACATGGTGCTGCAGCACCTGACCAAGGTTGCAGAGGTCCTTGACACAACATCCGTTGACGATTTCGATGCATTTGCCATGTCAACGAGCCGGCTCGGGGCAACACGTATCCCGCGACGCCTCGGAAACGGTGCACTGAGCGCCGCAGCGAACTACACGGATCGCCTGGCGCTTGTCGTTTCCCATTTCGCGGCCGAGCACGCGGGACGCGATCCATTGGAAGCGTTGACCGACGGGCAACTCTTAGGCATGTCTTCGGCAGCGCCTCACCATTGGACTGTTGCTCGGGCGGTCACCGATCGCCTGCTTCGGACTTACAACGAGACGCTTTTGAGTGCGCTGGCCGACCTCGGGCCTGAGTGCGTAGTTAGCCTCGGCTATGTGGAGTCGCCGGCTGACGACCGGATTACACAGCGCGTCCTGCAGAACCCTGCCATCTACCCGGGATCTTGGGTTCGGGCAGCAGAAAGCTGGTACTCCTCGTCTAACAACGAATCGCCGCTGGCAGAAGAAGCTTCAGAGAATGCTTGGGTGCCCGACGTTCCACGCATATGATCAGGTTCTGCGAACACGGGTCACTGTCTCATCCAGATCGTCGGAGCGTCTCCCTATGCTCTGGGCACCGGTACCTGAAGCAGCGCGGGTCTGAGCAGCCGCCGGCCGAGCCTGAACGTCCGGTTGCCTTAGGGCGGGGATGGTCACAGTGCCCCCAGTGAGCCGCTGCGGGTCCGCGATTGAGGCATGGCCACGTTCTTGTCCGGCAAGCCAGGTGGCAACGTGCCTCGAAGTCGGTCATGTCTTTCGGAGTGCCTTCTCTATTAACTTTGAACGACCGCTACGTTAATCACGAGATTCACGACCAGTGGCCCATTTCGCGGTCAAGAACAACAGAAGGAGCAGGTATGGGTGCGTGGGGTTTTCAGGCATTCGAGAATGACGACGCCATGGACTGGTTGCAGGACCTCGAAGACGGCGGGGCGGAGGTCGTCCGCCATGGCCTCAACCAGGTGACGGACGGCTACATTGAGGCTCCGGACGGAAGCGTTGCCGTCGCGGCCGCCGAAATCACCGCAGCCGCCCAGGGCAGCCCGCACGGTGACTTGCCGGAGAACGTCGTAACCTGGGTGAGGGTCCACGGTGCCGAACTAACTGATGGAGACGCTCAACTGGCCCTTACTGCGGTGGAGCGCGTGGGCGGCGAAGAGTCGGAGCTTGCCGAGCTTTGGGACGAGGCCGATGAACCCGAGTGGACGGAATCCCTCGACGACCTGGCCGAGAGGCTCCGGACGGCCCTGAGGTAGCAACACATCAGGGCCGACGCGACACCTGCGAGATCCCACACTTGGTTTCTTACTCCCGCCAACAATGGCAACGAAGCCTCCCGCCCGGGATGGCCCGTAGATAAGGAGTAAGACCATGACGACCGTGTACGACCTGGATCTGGGGTTCTCTCCGGATGGCGATGCTGTTCATCCGGTAGATCGAGTGGGGACGCTGCCCAGTCTTGATGCTGCAAAGGCAGCAGCGGAGCAAGAGGCAGGAAAGCCACTGCAGTGGCGTTGGATGGAGGCCCGGAGGGTTTGGCGCGCCGAGGTCGGTTACCAGCGTGCCGCGGAGATCAGCGAGGGAACCCGCGTGGAGCGCATTGATGTGAAGGCCGGTCTGATGGGGTAGTTGCCTGCCGGTGGGAGGCCATCCCGTCAGACGCCCAGCTCTGCGATAAGGCCTCCCACCGCATCTGCAAGCCACCTGTCCAGGGGACTGAACGAATCGGTATCCCAGTCCCTGTGGTGAACCAGGACCTGCCCGTCCTTCGTGAAATCGAGTCCCAGGGTTGAGTAGCTCGATGTCGGGAACAGCACCTTGGTTTCGCCGTGAACTGTTTCCACGAGTCTGTCCGGGCCCAACCACGCAGCCTGCCTGGTGTGAAGGTTTACTACCTGACCGAACGCCGGGACCATTTGATGAGGGTTGATGAGCGGTTTGATCAGCGTGGCTTTCTCAAACCTGGCCCGGACCTCAGTGATGGACAGAAAATCATTGGGAAGCTGTTTGCGCCCATGCTCCATGCTTATGCGGCCGTCAATGGTCAAAAACGCATCAATACCCCCGCGCTTGAAGTTCCAGCCGAGGGCTTCGGCAACGAAATACCAGTTGGCACCATCGGGACCGGCTGTGGTGGCGGCAAGGCTGGTGGGTACGCGGCGGTGCTGCAGTACTCCGCAGGCGTCTGCTAGCACCATTCTGATGTTTTGGGCAGCCAGGGCAGCTGCCGATGCGTAGACATCGCGCAGCTCATCATGCCGCGTGCTTCGCTCTTTGGCGGCTCCGGACAGTTCGGCAGCCCGATCGTTCACCATGTCCTCAAACGAGTTCATCCCGGCCTCCTAGAGAACATGCTCGATTCGCGATACCGCAGCAGACCTGCACCTGACCAGTCTGGCCTAGCACGAAACGCCACGGGCCAATGATATGGAGAATCGGCCGCATCACAAGATACCGCAAAGGCACCAAGGCCAGGATCACGCTTGACAGGCTGACAGGCGACGATCCGACCCCGACTGGATCGTTGCACTGTCCAAGGAAAAACCCGAGTAGGAACCGACGCTTGAGCGGCTCATCGCTGCTCAGGTGGTCAGCATAAGCCTCCTTGTTGACCCGGAGGGCCACAAGCAAAGAGCAAACAATCTGTAGAAATGCAATGAGCATTCGCGCGTTAGCTTTCCGTTCCCATGGCTGGCTGTTCATCCGCACGCGGATTCCTCGCCTAGCCATAACTTGAACCGGGCCGCGCCCAGGATCGAAAGCCGGAGGCGACGTGGATGAGATTCCGCACTTGCTCCTACAACGGCAGCCTATCGTCCGCACGCGGATCCCTGACTCCCATTTCGTGGAATTGCGTTCTCGACTTCACTTAGTCGCCTCGCAGACACGAACTCTTAGTGTCATTAAGCCCTGTCTCGTGTAATCGCATCTCTATGTTAAAAAGAAGCACAACCGTTTGACTGTTCATTGGAAACGAACCGGAGTCCATCTCTAGGGGAATGCTATTTGGCCCATAAGGTCTACAAAAGCCACTCTACGCGAGAGACGCGAATCTAGAAACTGCGGTCTCTCACGCTCTCGCGGCGCTCTTCAGTCGGCCCAGGTTTACATCCGGAAGGAGCCGTGGTCGGATTCGTTGTGGAACTGGACGACCTTGGTTCCGCTCCACGCTGCGTCGACGACCTGGCCCTGGGTGAGTGGTCCGTCCTGGATCTGGGCGGTGCATTTGATGCCCGCCTCGGTCCATCCTTCGTCAGTGGTGACGCCGGCCTCGTAGCGTTCGGCGAGGAAGTCTTCGATGGCGGGGCTGTTCTTTTCCAGCCAGACCTCCAGTGCCTCCCGTGCAGGCGCGGGTCCGTGTCTGTGATGAGGTCGCTGATGTTGACCGCCTTGGCGGGGGAGACCCAGTGGCCGGACCCGTCATCGGAGCGGCTCACGTTCAGCGTCTCGATGACGCCGCCGTCGGCCAACTCAGTGAACGTGTCGCTCTCGCCGGGAGCGAGGGTCACCGGGCGCTGGGATGGGTCGAGCAGGAGCGTGGCTTCGGCGCGGATGTCGGGGGGCGAACTGCCCTCCGGTGCTGATCCCCTTAGGCTCCCGGTTCTGAGACGTCGTCATGCCAGCTATGTGTGCGGCCACCGGCAAAAGGGGCTGCGGTTGCCCGCTGGGGCTTTGAGGGCTGATTTCGTGACCCTACCGCCGGAATCCCACAAAGCGACCCGGAACCTACCATCTGGTCGAGTGGGAAAATCCCCGGAATGGCGGGGAATATAGGGCCCCTACTACTACTACTCTACTTAAACGACCAAAAATAGAGATATATATAAGGGGCCCCTAGTTCTCTTCCCTGGGGACCCCCTTGTCTCTTAGTAAGAGAGTACTTTCCCTCCTAGTAAGCACGTACCTCCCGGGGTGGTTTTGGTCGAGTGAGGGTGCAGCGGCAACCAAAAACCGCGACAGCATTGTGATGCGGGGCCGTTTTCCGGCACGACCGGCGGTAGGTTCGGCGTTGATCCACGCATTTTTCCTGCGGAGTGGTGGGGAACGAGGGTTATCATATGGCTCCCAAACGGGGGCCTTTTCTCGTTCCCGGAGGGTTTTCCGAGCAGTCTCATGTCGGTGCCTGCAGCAGCCCTGCGGATCGACTATTAAGCAGCGGGCAACCGCTCCAGCAGGATGCGGGTGACCGCCGGATATGGCAGAAGCAGCCCCTTCCGGTACGGCTTCCAGGGTTTGCAGGGAGCTAGGTCTAGGCGGTGGCCATTTGCAGGAGGATGGAGCGCAGCCTCCCAGTCGTTCCATTCCCGAAGCCTGGGCGCATCGGCCAGGCCGCGGTTGTAGGGCTGGTCTAAAACGAGGTGCGTCCAGGTAGGTGCCATGTTCCCGGTGATGCCCTGCTTGTCATCAATGAGCACGTCACCGCGAACCAGGGTCTTGTCATGGGTGAGGATTACCCGGTTCACCCAGCGGCTGCCCAGGTGCTCTTCGAATGAGGCCAGTTTCTCGGAGGCGCAGGTCGGATGCGTCGCGAAGGACGTTGAGCAGAATAGGACATTCAGACCGGCCTCCTCCATCGCCAGGACCGCCTCTACGGCACCCGGCATGAAGTTGTCTCATTTAGCCTGAGGGCTCCTGAGATTTGCCCAGTGAGACTCTAATGGGCCAGAATCTGCCAACAGCCTTGTCGTGAGAAACCACTTCTGACCGGGAAACTCCGGACTCTGAAATTGCGCCTGTCGGCTTCCCCGCCCCGGGATCGGACGGTTCACCCGGCTCATGATCATCCGTTCGAAGCGATGACTCGGCAGGCGCCGGGTAATGACTGGGGGCCTCGAGTGCCTGTTTTCGGATCATAGTGAGAGCTTTAGGCGGCGTCCAGAGCGTCACGGGAGGGAAAGTTCGTACCGCTGGTTACGAAATTAGCAAGCTGTTCACTCCGGCTCGGGAGCCCTCCGAGACCGCTTGGAAAAAGTTTGGCCAGGCCTGAGCGTTTCTAAAACCACGCGCACACAGAGCGGCAGGGGCATCTCATAGAACAACCTCTCCGCCCTAATTAGAGTTACCGGCGCCAGATAGTGGAGCCATTTCCCAGCTGGCTCCCAGTTCGGCTATTGTCTGCTTTGAGCGAGCCCGTAGAACTGAGCATTGTTGCCTGTTCTTCGTCGTCTTGGCCGCTCCGGATTCCGGGCTCAGGCCCGATTGGGGGATACCTTGAAGAAGTCACTGGCGGTGGTAGTCCTTGCTGCGCTTCTGACAGCGGGCTGCTCCGGCAAAGCACCTGTCGATTCGGCTGGCAAGCCATCTGCTCAACAGGTCGCTGCGACACCAAGTTCCACTGCGGACGCAACAAGCGTCACCCTTCCGAACGAAATTGGCAAGACACTCGACAAGGCTCAGAAGGAGCTGGAGGGTCTGGGGTTCAAGGTCAGCTCCACTGACACCGTCGAGGGCAAAACGATCGTCTTGAAGTCCAACTGGGAAGTTATCTCCCAGGATCCAGCCGCAGGCACGTCAGCGGCGAAAGGCAGCAAGGTCAAGCTGGGAGTCAAGCATCTGACCAACACCCCGTCGCCGACGCCTACTCCGACCCCGACACCCGCTGCTCAAGTAGCCGGCGGGGGCGCGGATGTGAACGTCCAGCCGCCTGTCGTCCCGGTGGCACCTCCCGCTCCGGTGGCTCCTCCCGTGGCGCCTCCTGTTGCACCTCCGGTCGTCCAGGATCCGGTTCCCAACTACGGCGGCATCATCTGCCGGGATGGCTACCACTGGCCAGGCACTACCCGCCAAGGCGCTTGCCGCGGACACAACGGGATCGCGAACTAGGGAACGCCATGGAGCCGGTCATCCTGCTCGACATCGACGGCGTCCTCAACCCCGCGGTGGTCCCTGGAGGTGGTGACCGGCCCGTACTGCGGCTCTCCCCCGAGAAGCTGGGTCTGGTCCGGCGGCTTGCCCGTTGCGGCCGGATCGCCTGGGTGTCGACGTGGCCGGCTGATCTGATCGGGGGCTTGGAAGCCCAGCTGGAACTGGACACCGAACCTTTGCGGGTCACTCTGGTTTACCGGTCAGCGGATGGAGACGAGCCCACCCCAAAGCTGCGTAGCGTGCAGCGCTGGCTTGCCAGGATGGATGCCGCCGGGGAAGCACCCTGGGACTCCGTTGTCTGGGTGGATGACGTGCTGGGTCCCGACGCTAGGGCCTGGGCTGGCAGGCATGACCAACCCGTCCATCTGGAGCGGCCCAACCCCGAAAGCGGCCTCACTGAGGAGCATGTACAGCGGATCGAAGCGTTCTGCTCAGGGGCTTAGAAAAGCAACCACCCGGGCAATTACTGGGGCTGCTCTTGTCGAGGTCGGCGAGCAAGCCCCGTTGGGTCCCCACTTAACGGGGGCAGAACGGTCAAGGTGTGACAAAACGCAGGATGGAAGGCCGAGCGCGCCCGTAGGATCGGCCGTGATTGAACCTGGCCCGCACGTTGGGGGTGGCAGGTTCTATTGCGTTTAAGGACCATGCAGGCCGCGTGGGAACTCTGGCCGGCGCCGAATCCTGAGCTTCGACCGCTTTCTCCAGGCGTAACACTTCCTGCCCGGTGTACTACTTTTCAGCGGACATTCGAACCGGTTTGGTTCCGTCGCCCTTGTTCCGTTGCCGGGCCCCGCTAATCTCCAAACCAGAACCCGGTTCGGCAGAACGGTCAACCGGATCCGGCAGGGCAGGAAGCGCCATGCTTGCTGAATCCGCCAGCTGGGGGCGGCCACAAGCCATCGCATCCAGAGCTGCATTCTTCGCAGCTACACTGGTATGCCGCCGAGCGCGCCGCCAACCTGGCCAGGACCGAGTGGCTCGAACACGTCCGTGGGTAGTCGTGCCGGCGCTGACGAAGATTGCCGACCCCGACTTGGAGCTTTCTGACGCTGACTGGGGCGAGCTTCGGCCCGTCGAGGCGCAGCTGCGCGACGAGATCCGCGGACGCGTCCTCGCAACAGATGAAGTCGTTGCGGCCACACGGCGGCCCAGGAACGCGGCGTGACTGTTCAAATCCTTGATGACCGACGACAGGACCTGGCACCCCGCCTGCTGTCAGCTGTGTCAGAACGGGGGGTGAACATGCTCAACCAGACGTGAGCGGCACGGGCCCGCCCGCAGGACTCAAGCTCCGATATGACGATTCTTGCCAACTCGGACGGAAAAGAAGAACCAACCCTTGTCGAACTTTCCGATAAGAACCCGGAAGCCTAGTGGCACAGAAAAGGCGCGCCCGTTCGCTGAGCGTGCCTTTCCGGTTTACTAGCAACGTTGAAGTTCACCTGCGGTATCCCGGGGAGCGGACTGAACGATGTGCGGGTCCGAGATGAATAACCCTGACCCATTTGGCAGATCTCCAGCATGAGCAGATTTAGAACTTCTCCGTCGCAACGCAGCTGGGAGCGGGCTTACGGACTGAAAGTCGTCTGCCGGAACGGCTGCTGCGGGCAGGCGCGTGATTCCCGTTCGTCGAGAAGCGAAACAAGTAGATGCTTCCCGCTGCGGTTGTGATCTTGGTCCTCGGTCACTGTCAGTAATTTGCCTCATGACTGGACCCTACAAGGTGCCTTGACGGCGAATGACCGGACGGGGGCTTGCTCCAATAGAGATGTGAAGGGATCCATGGGAGGGAGTGACCTGAATCGGGACTAGAATCTCATCACTCACGAGTGCTGTTCTAAGGAGCGAGAAAGTGTGCCATAAGTGTGCCCTGCCCACAGGAGGATTGCACCACTTAACCAGCGAAAAACCCCGGAAGCCCTTGGATCTAGGGGCTGTCCGGGGTTCATCTCGAGCTTCCTATCAGAATCGAACTGATGACCTTTTCATTACGAGTGAAACGCTCTACCGACTGAGCTAAGGAAGCACCGCGTCCATCTGCCGTTTCCGGCCGATCACGCAAGACATAACTGTAATAGAGTCACGCGGCCCGGGTCAAAACGGGCAGGAGCCCTAGCATTTCAAGCCGTCCTGCGGCAGCTTGCCGTCTACAAAGTAGTCGTCGACGGCGGTGCTGACGCAGGAGTTGGAGCGGCCGTAAGCTGTGTGCCCCTCACCCTCCCAGGTCACCAGGGCGGCGTTTTCCAGTTGCTTGCGAAGGGACTCCGACCATTCCAAAGGCGTGGCCGGATCACCGGTGGTGCCGATCACCACGATGGGTGCGGAACCCGTGTAATCGACGGCTGCCGGCTGGCGTTTTGGCTGGTACGGCCATTCCTTGCACGTCAGGCCGCCGTAGGCGAAGAAGCTGCCAAATGTGGGGGAGTCCTGCTTGAGCTTGGCTTCTTCTGCGCGCATCCCGGCGGTGTCAGTGACCATGGGGTAGTCAAGGCAGTTGATGGCGGTGAAGGCGAAGGCCGAGTTGGAGGTGTATTTTCCGCTGGGATCCCGGTCCGCGCCGAGGTCCGCGATGCGGAGCATCTGGGAGACATCTCCGGAGAAAGCGGTCTCCAACGCCTGGGTCAAAGCCGGCCAGCTTTGGTTGTCGTACAACGGCAGAATCAGGCCGTTCACGAATTCGGTTCCCGTGACGAGCCGTCCGTCCCGGGCAGTCTGCGGATTCGCGTCCACGGCATTGATGAGGTCCCGGATCTCTTGGACGCCGTTGTCTACTCCGCCGCTCAGCGGGCAGTTGTTTTGGCCCAGGCAGTTGGCTACGTAGGTCCGGATGGCTTTCTCGAACGCCCTCGCCTGACCAGCGGTGAGTTCTTCGTTGCTGATGGAGGGATCAACCGCGCCGTCGAGGACCAGCCGCCCGACGTTCTCCGGGAACAGGTCTGCGTACGTGGAACCCAGGAACGTTCCGTAGGAGTAACCGAGGTAATTGAGCTTGGCGTCGTTGACCACGGCCCGGAGGACGTCAAGGTCCTTGGCGGCGCTCACGGTATCAATGTGTTCAAGGACCGGCCCGGTCTTTTCGGCGCACTGCTTTGCCACCGTTTTGTTGAAGGCCAGCGCAGCGGCCAGTCCCTCGTCCGTGTCCTTCCGGAAGTCCTTCTCACGGGCGGCGTCCCGTTCGGCATCCGAGGACATGCAGGTCACAGGTGCGGACCTCTTGACGCCGCGGGGATCGAAACCCACGATGTCGTAGTTGGAGCGCAGCTTCTGGGTGAAGTGCGACTTTCCGCTGTCCTTGACGAAGTCGACGCCGGAGCCGCCCGGCCCGCCCGGGTTGATCAGGACCGTGCCTTTCTTGCTGCCGTTGCTTGCGAGCTTGATGGCTGAGAGGGTGATCTCCTCCGAATCCGGTTTTCCGTAATCCAGGGGGACCTGCACCTTGCCGCATTCGAACCCGTCTTCGCAGGAACTCCACTCCACCCCCTGGGAGTAGAACTTCTCCAGTCCTTCCGGCGCGGACGCAGCGATTGAGGGGTCCACCGTACTGGTGGAAGGTTTGGCTGTGGGGGCGGGAAGGAACGGCAGGGAGCATGCGCTGAGCACCAGCATGGACACCATGGCGAGGCAGAACGCGGCGAACCGGCGGGGTGCGGACTTCATGGATTCTCCTATTGCTGGATCAGGCTTGTAGCCATTGACTCCACTGCCAACAGCGGTGCCACGTTGGTAGTGGTGATGCGGACGCGTGCCTTATTGATGGCGTCCATCCGGGCGAGCGTGGTTTCGGGGGCGGACTGGCGCGCGTACTCTTCCAGCTCGCTTTGTAGCTCAACGTTAACCAAGTCCACCGCGTTCCCAAGCTGGATGATGAGGACATCACGGTAGAAGGACAACAGGTCCGTCAGGGTCCGGTCCAGCGAATCCGTGACGGAGCGCTTGGCGCGGCGCTTTTGGTCGTCTTCCAGCTGCTTGACCTGGCTGCGCATCGACGGCGGAAGGGTGCCGGATTCGGGCGCCCCGAGGCTTGCCAACAATGCCACTTTTTCCGCAGCGTCGCGTTCGTCGTTGGAACTGTTGGCCTCTTCCGTGGCGATCTTCACCAGCTTTTCGGCCATCATCACCGCTGCCGTTACTCCGCGCAGGCCAAGCGGAATGCGGACTGTTTCCAAACGGCGTTCCCGGGCGTCGGCGTCGCGTGCCAGTCGCCGGGCGATGCCGATGTGGCTCTGTGCCGCGCGTGCGGCCCGCTCGGCAAGGCCACGTTCGACTCCGTCGCGCCTCACCAAAAGATCGGCGACGTCGGAGGCAGGAGGCAAGCGCAAGGTCACCGGGCGGCATCGCGAACGAATGGTTACGAGCACATCTGCCGGGGAGGGTGCGCACAGCATCCATATGGTCCGGGGAGTGGGCTCCTCGATGGCTTTGAGCAGCACGTTGGTGGTCCGTTCGGCCATGCGGTCGGCGTCCTCCACCACGATGATGCGCCAACGGCCGGTGGAAGGCCGGTCGCCGGCTTTGGCCACCAATTCCCGGGCCTCGTCAATGGTGATGGTGACTTTCTCGGTCCGCACGAACGTAACGTCCGAGTGTGTTTCGCCAAGGATGGTGTGGCACGCGGGGCATTCGCCGCAGCCCCGCAAAGTGACGTCGTCCTGCTGGCAGTTGAGGGCCGCAGCGAAGGCCTTGGCGGCATTGGAACGGCCGGATCCGGGCGGACCCGTGAACAGCCACGCATGGGTCAGGCCGCTCTCTGACTGGGCGGCCTGTTTCAACTGTGCGACTACCGGGGCTTGTCCCTGCAGGTCATCCCATACGCTCATTGGCTGACCCGATCACCCAACAGGGCTTCCACCCGTTCGAGGATCCGTGCAGCCAACGTCTCGATGTCCAAGGCCGCGGGCAGCACCAGGTAGCTGTCCGGCGCGGCGGCAGCCAACTGGAGGAAGGCATCCCGGATTGCTGTGTGGAAAGTGTCGGGTTCGGATTCCAGCCGGTCCTCGGCGGCGTCACCCGCCGTCCGCCGTTCGCGACCGTCGGAGGGCTCGACGTCGAGCAGTACCGTGAGGTGCGGATGGAGCCCTTCGGTTGCCCACTCGTTGAGCGACCTGACGTCCTCGGCGCCCAGCCCTCGACCAGCGCCCTGGTAGGCGACGGAGGAGTCGATGTAGCGGTCGGTAATGACCACGTGGCCCAACGCCAGGGCCGGACGGATCACCTGGCTGGCGTGTGCAGCACGGGCAGCGGCGAACATTAACGCCTCCGTGCGGGCATCTATGGTGCCGTGGCCGTGGTCCAGCACCAGGGAACGCAGCTTCTCGCCAATGGGAGTTCCGCCGGGTTCGCGTGTCCGCAGCACCGTGAGGCCCTTGGATTCGAGGGCGTCGAAGAGCCGGGCGGCCTGCGTGGACTTGCCCGCTCCGTCCCCGCCTTCGAACGCGATGAAAAGACCTGGGCTCTGGATACTCACCCGTCTAGCCTACCGAGCTTCCCTGACATAAAGATGCGTAATGCCTTTCATCCACAGGGTTCGGCAGCCGTACCCTGAATCCATGAGCCTTTCCGATCACCATGCTGCCGATTTGTCCCCGGAAACCCTTGTGGTTGCTGCCGGGCGGCCTGAACGCAAGCACGATGAACCGGTCAATCCACCCATCGTCCTGTCCTCCACATACTTCGGAACTGGTTCGCTCGGCGACGGGGACCGCGGCTACGGACGTTACGCGAACCCCACCTGGGATCCTTTCGAGGAAGCCCTTGCCAAGCTCGAAGGCGCGGAGCTCCCCGGCCTGCTGTACGCTTCCGGCCTCGCTGCAGTCAGCTCCGCACTCTCCTTGGTGCCGGCCGGCGGCGTCGTGGTCATGCCCTCGCACAGTTACGCGGGTTCGCTGGTCATGGCCACGGAGCTGGCAGAAAAAGGCGTCCTTGAACTGCGGACCGTGGACATCGCGGATACCGAGGCCGCCAAAGCGTTGATCGATCCTGCAGACGGCAAACCCGCCGACCTGCTGTGGCTCGAAAGCCCCACCAACCCCATGCTCGGCATCGCCGACATCCGGGCCCTGACCGAGGCTGCCCACGCGGTGGGCGCGATCGTGGTTACGGACAATACTTTCTCGACGCCGTTGGTGCAGAAGCCTCTCAGCCTGGGGTCCGACGTCGTACTCCATTCGGTGACCAAGTACCTGGCCGGGCACTCCGACGTCGTCCTCGGCGCCTTGGTGACGTCCAATCCGGAACTGCGCGCCGCCCTTCTGCACCACCGCATCATCCACGGCGGAATCGCCGGTCCGTTCGAGGCGTGGCTTGCCCTGCGGGGCCTGCGGACACTGGCGCTTCGCATTGAGCGGTCGCAGGCCTCGGCGGCGGTCCTGGCCGAGCGGCTAAGCCTTCACCCCCGTGTTGAGGCAATCCGGTTCCCGGGCCTCCCGTCCGATCCCGGCCACCAACGTGCCAAGGACCAGATGCAGGGCTTCGGCTCTATCCTGTGTATCCAGATCGCAAGTGACGCCGCCCGCAGCGGGGCCGATGCGGCCGATGAACTGGTCCGGGCCCTTGAACTGTGGCTCCCTGCTACATCCTTGGGCGGAGTGGAATCGCTGATTGAACGCAGGCGCCGGCACACGGCCGAGCCGCTTAGCGTTCCGGAGAACCTGGTGCGCCTGAGCGTCGGCATCGAGAACGTCGAGGACCTCTGGGCCGACCTCGAGCAAGCGCTGAAGTCGCTGGGCAGCTAGGCTAAAAGGCGTGGACGGAAAATACTTGATTGGCATTGTCACCAGCGGGGTCTACTTCATCTTGGGATTGGTGGCCTTGGCTCTTGAGGTCTGGGCATTCGTGGACTGCTTGCGCCACCGCCCCACCCTCTTTGTCGCTGCCTCCAAGCGCACCAAAACGTTCTGGACCGCCCTCACCGGCATCGCGTTCGCCATCGGTGCGCTGAGCTTGCTCGGTGGTGGAGGCGGACTGGGCCTCTTCGGCATCGCCGCCGTGACCGCGGCTTGCGTGTACCTCGCCGACGTCCGTCCTGCTGTCCGCGAGGCCGGCAGCGGAGGCAACCGCAACGTCGGACCTTACGGACCTTGGTAAGAATCCTCCCGGCGGGGCGCCACGGCGTCCCATGCCACTGTTAGTTCACCCAGCCGCCACCGCGACGGTCCATCCAACAGCGGCCAACCGGCGTCGCGCAATGTCCGGCACATCTGCGTCCAACGTTGCCGGTTCCCGAACGACGCCAGCGGTGCGGCCTCCAGCCACGCCCGGTCCATGGCCTGCAGGAACGTGTGGATCGGCTCGCCCGGCACGTTCCTGTGGATGAGGGCCTTTGGTAACCGCTCCGCCACGTCCGATGGTTGCTTGAAGCTGCCGAAACGCACGGAGAAGCTCAGGCTCAGGGGTCGGGCCGGGTCCAAAGCCACCCACGTGACCCGACGGCCGATTTCGTCACATGTTCCATCAATGAACAAACCACCCGGCGCCAGCCGCGACTGAACCAGGTGCCAGATCTCCGGAACGTCGGCTTCCTCGTACTGCCGGAGCACATTGAAGGCCCGGACAATGACCGGCTTGCCGGGGACAGGGATCTCGAATCCTCCCACATGGAAGCTCAGGCCCCGCCGTTCCAACGGCTTCGCGGTGCGCACCCGCTCAGGTTCGATCTCGATTCCGCAGACGCGAACGTCCGGCCGCACTGCTTGCAGCCGTTCAAAAAGTTCGACGGCGGTGGTCGGGGAGGCGCCGTAGCCCAGGTCGATGACAAGGGGCTCGACGGCGGTGCGGAGCCGCCACGCCTGCGGGCCGGCCAACCACCTGTCCAACCGACGCATCCTGTTGGGATTCGTGGTGCCCCGGGTCACGTTGCCCACCGGCTTCCCGCCCCGGCTCCGGGGAGAGGCTACCCGTTCAGCTTTTTGCACCACGGCTCCACTGTATCGGTGCGGCCCTGACGGTGCGCGGCGGGGGAGCGTGGGGGCCGCGGCGTCGTGGTTAAGGGTGGTCCGGGGTGGGGGCTGCGGGCTTGGGGCTGGGGTGGGCTTGTCTTGGGCGCACCCTTTGCCGCCCTTCGCTCCCGTGGTTATGGGGGCGCAGTGCGTGAACGGGTGCGATGGCGCCGAAGTAGGGGTGCGCCAGGCGGAAACGGGTGCGGCCGCCCACGAAGAACCCGTGCTCCCCGAGCGCCCAACGGACCACACCGCCGCCCAGAGCCCAGAGCCCGGAGCCCGGAGCCCGGAGCCCAGCCCCGGAGCCCGGAGCCCAGCCCCGGAGCCCAGGGCCCGGTGCACGGCGTAATGCCCGGCGGGAGGGAACACGCCTCGGCTAGGATGAAAACCATGACTTACAAGCTGATTCTGCTGCGCCATGGCCACAGCGAATGGAACGCCAAGAACCTGTTCACCGGATGGGTGGACGTTGACCTGAACGACCAAGGCCGCAAGGAAGCAGCGCGCGGCGGGGAACTCCTGGTCGAGAACAACGTTCTCCCGGACGTCCTCTACACCTCGTTGCTGAAGCGTGCCATCAACACGGCGAACATCGCCCTGGACAAGGCCGACCGCGGCTGGATCCCGGTCAAGCGTGACTGGCGCCTGAATGAGCGCCACTACGGTGCCCTCCAAGGCAAGGACAAAGCCCAGACCCTCGCCGAGTTCGGCGAAGATCAGTTCATGGAATGGCGCCGCAGCTACGACACCCCGCCGCCGCCCCTGGACGACAACAGCGAGTTCTCGCAGGCCAACGATGTCCGTTACAAGGACCTCGGCGACGCCCTTCCCCGCACGGAGTGCCTCAAGGATGTCCTCGTCCGCCTGCTTCCCTACTGGGAATCGGACATCAAGGAAGACCTCAAGGCCGGCAAGACCGTCCTGGTCACGGCACACGGCAACTCCCTGCGTGCACTCGTGAAGCACTTGGACGGCATCAGCGATGACGCCATTGCCTCGCTGAACATCCCGACCGGCATCCCGCTGGTCTACGAACTGGATGAAGACTTCAAGCCCGTCACCCCGGGCGGCACCTACCTGGACCCCGACGCCGCAGCCGAGGCTATCCTCGCAGTGGCCAACCAGGGCAAGAAGTAAGGCTTCGCGGCCCCGGCTGAAGAACGCTGGACATACGACGGCGGTCCGGTCACCTTGGGTGACCGGACCGCCGTCGTGATTTAACTGCCCTGTATTAGAAGCCCTCAGGCTGCCACTCTCCGGTGACCAGGTAGGTGACCTTGCGGGCAACCGAGACCCCATGGTCGGCGAAGCGCTCGAAGTAGCGGCTCGCAAGGGCAACATCCACCGTGGTGGCAGCGGATTCCTTCCACTCGGGAGCAGCGATGGCCTTGAAGACGCTCAAGTGGAGGTCGTCCACCGCGATGTTGATCTTGAGGATGTCGCGGGCAACTTCGAGGTCGCGGGTCTCCAGGAGCTCGATGACCTTGGCGACGATCTCAATGTCGTACCGGGCCATGGCCTGGAAAGTCTCAGTGAGCGAAGAGGGGATGACGTTGGCCGGGTAACGGAGCCGGGCCAGCTGGGCGACGTGCCGGGCGAGGTCGCCCATCCGTTCCAACGAGGCACTCATACGAAGGGAGCCAACAATCATGCGCAGGTCGCTGGCCACCGGACCCTGGAGGGCAAGGATGTCGATGGCACGCTCGTCCAGGCTGTTCTGCAGGAAATCGATGCGCGCATCGGCCGCGATGACGTCTTGGGCAAGGTCAACGTCGGCACCTTCAAAAGCAGTGGTGGCCTTGGTGATAGCTTCGTGAACGAGTTTGGAGATCTCGATGAGGTCGTCGCCAACCTGGGTGAGCTCCGACTGAAAAACCTTGCGCACTAAGGCGTCCTTTCCTTCGAGACCCGGCACAGGCGGCGGCCGGGATCGCAAAAACCACGGGTAGTCCAACAAGCAACATTGACAGTAGCCCGTGAACGGTTCCGCACCTTTAGGTGAACGTTAGTTGAACCGTTCGGGTTTGCCTCCGGAACCATGCATCGCCACGTTTGCACAGCATAAGCTGGTCGAGTGGATCCGTTGCTCGTAGGCGTCATTGCCGGCCTGGTTGGCCTGTCCTTGGGCGTGTTCGGCATGCTCGCTTTCGGCATCAGTGAGCGGCAACGGAAGATCGAGGACTTAGGCATCTCCGAGCCCGTGCTTCCCGAAGGGGCAGCGGAAGTACTGTCCGTGGTGGGCCGTGCTTTCGTGGTGGTGGATGCGATCGACGGCGTCGTCCGGGCCAGCCCCGGCGCCTATGCCTATGGCTTGGTCCGCGGGCACACGGTGGTCCACAAGCAGCTTCTGGAAATGACCGCCAAGGTCCGCCGCGACGGCGTGATCCTGGAAGAACAGTACGAGCTGCCGCGGGGACCGATGGGCAAGGGCGCGATTGTCGTGCAGGTCCGGGCAGCGATGCTCGGGCAGGAATACATACTGCTGCTTGCCGACGACCGCACCGAGATCACCCGCACGGAGGAAATCCGCAACGACTTCGTGGCCAACGTTTCCCACGAACTCAAGACCCCGGTAGGGGCCATCTCCCTTTTGGCCGAAGCCCTCGAAGCGTCCGCGGATGACGAGGAGGCCGTGCGCCGTTTCGCCAAGCGCATGCACAAGGAATCGGGCCGCCTCGCAGCCCTGGTGCAGGACATCATCGAATTGTCACGCCTGCAAGGCGCCAACGTCGCCCAGCAGGGCAACGCCGTGGACGTCAACGCCGTGATCCTGGAGGCCGTGGACCGCTCCCAGCTGCCGGCAGAGAGCAAGAACATACGGATAGTGGTGGGAGGCCATGCGGACACCGAAGTCTTCGGCGACCGGGACTTGCTGGTGACCGCACTGCGCAACCTCATCGACAACGCCATCCGCTACTCGCCCGAAAACAGCCAGGTGGGAGTGGGCGTCCGGACCCGCGAAGGCGTGGTCGCGGTGTCAGTGACGGACCAGGGCGAAGGGCTGACTCCCGAAGACCAGGAGCGCGTGTTCGAGCGCTTCTACCGCGTGGACGCCGCCCGCTCCCGCCACACCGGCGGCACGGGCTTGGGGCTGAGCATCGTCAAACACATTGTCTCCAACCACGGCGGCGAAGTGACGGTATGGTCCCAGCCCGGCCACGGCTCCACGTTCACCATCCGCTTGCCCGAGTTGGAAAGCCAGGACGACGGCGGACTCCCGCCTTCCACTGCCAACCCGGTTCCGCTTCCCGGACAGCACCAGGGGAGCGCCGCCGTCGAACCCCAACGAGCGGGCCACGCTCGCAATGAAAGTCAACAAGAGGGCGCCAGCGGCGCCCAAGAGCAAGGAGCCAGCGCTTGAGCCGGATTTTGATCGTGGAGGACGAAGAGTCCTTCAGCGACCCACTGTCCTACCTATTGGGCAAGGAGGGTTTCGACGTTGAAGTAGTGGACAACGGCAGTGATGCCTTGGTGGAATTCGATCGCAACGGGGCAGACCTCGTCCTGCTTGACCTGCAGTTGCCGGGAACACCAGGAACTGAAGTGTGCAGGCAATTGCGGCAACGCTCCAGCGTGCCGGTGATCATGCTGACCGCCAAGGACTCGGAGATCGACAAAGTAGTGGGCCTGGAACTCGGTGCCGACGACTACGTCACCAAGCCGTACTCTTCACGTGAATTGGTGGCGCGTGTCCGGGCCGTCCTTCGCCGCCAAGGCGAGCCCGAGGAGCTCATCTCTTCCACCGTGCAGGCCGGGCCTGTCCGCATGGACATAGAACGGCACGTGGTCAGCGTTAACGGGCAGCAAGTCTCCCTGCCCCTCAAGGAATTCGAACTGCTGGAGATGCTCCTGCGCAACTCCGGGCGGGTGTTGACCCGCGGGCAGTTGATCGACCGGGTGTGGGGTTCGGACTATGTAGGGGATACCAAGACCCTGGATGTCCACGTCAAGAGGCTTAGGAGCAAGATTGAGCCGGATCCTTCGGCCCCCCGCTATTTGGTCACCGTCCGCGGACTGGGGTACAAGTTCGAGCCGTAGGCCGAGGGCATGGGCCCTAAGTCCATGAAGAAACAAACAAGGGAGGGGTTCCGCCGTAGCGGAACCCCTCCCTTGCAGTTGCTTGTAAGAGCGCGGTCCTAGTGGCCGGCTCCAGCCGACTCGGTGGAGGTAGCGGAGGGCGAGGCCGAACCGGACTCCGTAGAGGTGGGCGATGCCGAACCGCTGGGGGTGGGCAGGTATTCCTTGTACTCAGGAAGGGTGCCGTCCACAACAGGCACGTTGATCGTGGCGGAGTCGGAACCGCTGCGGATGGTCACCGGGGTCAGGCCGCCGGGGATAACGCCGGCGCTGCTGAGGATCGCGGAGTCGGAGCCGGTGTTCAGGTACGTCTCGGAGTTTGCCTTGACCGGGATTTCGGTCTGGGAGCCGTTTGCGCCGCTGATGGTCAGGGTAGCGTCCGAGGTGCCCTGGTTGAAGACAGCGCCGATGACGCGTCCGGGCTCCTTCTCGCCGGAAGCCACGATCAGGATGTTGCGCAACTGCAGCTGGCCGAGGTCAGCCTTGACCCCGTCGGATGCCGAGTACTGGTGCGAAGTCTGCTGGGCGTTGACGAAGCCGCAGCCGGTGACGGACAGAAGACCGACGCCGATTGCAGCGGCCGCAATTGCCAGCTTGCCGCGCTGGACAGTGTTCATCGCAGAAATGCGCACGACACCTACTCCTCAAGAGTCATTGGAAAGTTTTCAGCCATAGCCTATCGGCAAATCGGGCGAAACGAGGATTCGGGAAGCCTTTGTGGCGCCCACGACGGCGGACACAACCGCGTGCGACCGCGTGCCCGCTGGCGCGCACGCGTGAGAGCCCGGGCATTCACTTCGATTGACTAATGCATCTTTCACAGTTTTCGTCAAGGGGTTCTTTAGGGCCCTTTCGGGCCTTTTTCCCTTTATTTGCGCGGGAGGAGGGGCCGTCCGATGCCAGTCGTATGCCTTAATCGTGATAGACTAGTCTGCGGGAAAGGGGAAAGTCCACATGGTTTTTGAGGTCGGCGAGACAGTAGTTTACCCTCACCACGGTGCAGCAAAAATTGAGGAAATCAAGATGCGCACCATCAAGGGCGAAGAGAAGATGTATCTCAAGCTCAAGGTGGCTCAGGGTGATCTGACCATTGAAGTTCCAGCAGAGAATGTTGACCTTGTTGGGGTCCGGGACGTAGTGGGCAAGGATGGTTTGGAGCACGTATTTGACGTCCTCCGCGCCGAGTTCACTGAAGAGCCCACCAACTGGTCACGTCGTTACAAGGCAAACCTGGAGAAGCTTGCTTCGGGTGATGTCATCAAGGTGGCAGAGGTCGTCCGCGATCTTTGGCGTCGTGATCACGATCGCGGCCTTTCCGCAGGTGAGAAGCGCATGCTGGCCAAGGCGCGGCAGATTCTGATTTCAGAACTGGCGCTGGCTGAGAAGACAGACGAAGAGAAGGCAGCAAGCGTTCTCGACGAGGTCTTGGCTTCCTAAGAATTGATGCCCGGTGGTGCGAAAGCGCCGCCGGGTTTCTTTTTTGTCTTCCAGTAACCTTGGCGCATGAGTAATCCTTCAATGCGCTCGGTTACGGCCGTCATCGTAGTTGCAGCCGGTTCAGGGGAGCGCCTGGGCTACGGCATGCCTAAAGCCCTGGTTCCTTTGGGTGGTGAGTCCATCCTCATGCATGCCCTCCGCGGCGTGGTGGCGGCAGACGTTGCACGCCAGATCTGCGTTGCCGTGCCCAAGGGGGATACGGAGATGCGTGAGCTGATCGCTGATTTCACCGTGGAACTGGTGGACGGCGGACCTGAAGTGTCGGTCGTCGACGGAGGGTCTACCCGCGCGGACTCCGTGCGCGCCGCCCTCGCCGCATTGGAGGAAGGCACTGAATTTGTGCTGGTGCACGACGCCGCCCGGGCCCTTGCGCCCGAGCGTGTCTTCCAGCGCGTTGCCGATGCCCTTGCTGCCGGGGCGAAGTCGGTCATTCCGGCGATGCCGGTGGTTGACACCATTAAGACGGTGGCGGCTACAAGCGGGGCAGGGACGGAGATCGCGCCGGAAGTGGTCACCGGAACCGCCAACCGGGAGCAGTTGCGCGCAGTCCAGACGCCTCAAGGTTTTGAGCTGGCAACGCTGCGCCGTGCCCACGGGGCCGCAGCAGATTTCGATGACCAACAGTCTGCGTCGGTTACCGACGACGCCATGTTGGTGGAACTCCTCGGAGTTCCGGTGCATGCGGTCCGGGGAGCCAGCCAGTCCTTGAAAATCACCACACCGCTGGACCTCATCATCGCCGAAGGCTTGTTGGAAGGCCCCCTGGGAATGCGCTGGGTGGAGGGCTGATGAACCAAGCTGAACCGATCCTGCCTCGCACCGGAATCGGCATTGACGTGCACGCCTTCGCACCCGCCGACGACCCCCAGCCGCTGTGGTTGGGAGGATTGTTCTGGGAGGGCGAGCAGGGGCTCTCAGGCCATTCCGACGGCGATTGCATCGCCCATGCGGCCGCGGATGCGCTCTTCTCCGCCTGCGGAATCGGCGACCTCGGCACGCACTTCGGCACGGACCGCCCCGAGTTTGCAGGCGCTTCCGGAGTGAAGCTCCTGGGCGAAGCCGCGCGCATTGTCCGTGCCGCAGGATTCGGGATCGGAAACGTGGCCGTGCAGTTCGTTGCCAACCGTCCCAAGTTCGGCCCTCGGCGGGAAGAATCACAGCGGGTCCTCAGCGAAGCCGCCGGTGCACCCGTGAGCGTCACGGCGACCACCAGTGACGGCCTCGGATTCACGGGGCGCGGTGAAGGGATCTCGGCCATCGCCACGGCCCTGGTTTACCAACTGCCGGAGCCCGGGCAGCCGACTACCGCGAACGGCGGGCAGGATGCGTAAGCCGCGTTCCGGCGTCGTACGTTTTCCGGCCGCTGCAGCAATAGCAGCCCTCGGGGCGGCACTGATGCTGGCCGGCTGCGGCGGAACTCCAAAGATGGACGTGAAAGCCAGTTGCGAGTTCCTGAACAACGATTCCTTCAAGCCGGACGGCAACCAGCAGCAGCAGTCCAAACAGCTGGCCGAGCACTATCACCAACTCTCGGAAAAACTCACCCCGGAGATCGCGGACCCCATCAAGGAGATGGCGGCCATTATGGACAAGGCCGCGTCCTCGTCGCTCGGAGCGGCTACCCAGGAGCAACAGCAGCAGCTTACGGTCCAGTTCAACAAGATCGGCGAGTTCTGCAAGTAAGCCGGGCACGGTCCGGCATCGGCTAATCTGGAGCGGTGACCCTGCGCTTCTATGACACTGCCTCCGCCGAAGTCCGTGACTTCGTTCCCCTCGAACCCGGCAAGGCGAGTGTCTACTACTGTGGGGCCACTGTGCAGGGCATGCCGCACGTGGGCCACGTTCGTTCGGCGATCGCATTCGACCAACTGACCCGATGGCTGGAATTCCGCGGCCTGCGGGTCACAGTCGTGCGCAACGTCACGGATATTGATGACAAGATCCTGGCAAAGTCCGAACGGTCCTTCGGGCCTGACTGGGACGCCGAGCCCACAGCCAAGCAGGACGAGGAATGGTGGGCGCTGGCCTACCGTTACGAGCTGGAATTCGAGCAGGCCTACGAGACACTTGGCGTCCAGCGCCCCACCTACGAACCCCGCGCCACCGGACACATCCCTGAGATGCACGCTCTGATTCAGCGGCTCATTGACCGTGGCCACGCCTACCCTGCCCTCGATGACTCCGGAGACGTCTACTTCGATGTCCGTTCCTGGAGCAAGTACGGTTCGCTCACGCGTCAGAACGTAGATGACATGCAGGGAGCCGCCGACGCCGACCCCCGCGGCAAGCGTGATCCCCGCGACTTTGCGCTGTGGAAGGGTTTCAAGGAAGGCGAACCGGAAACCGCCAGTTGGGCTTCCCCTTGGGGAGCCGGCCGTCCCGGGTGGCACCTCGAATGCTCCGCCATGGTCACCAAGTACCTCGGCAAGCGCTTCGATATCCACGGCGGGGGACTCGACCTCCGTTTCCCGCACCATGAGAACGAGATGGCACAGTCCCAGGCTGCGGGCGATGATTTCGCCAACTTCTGGATGCACAACGGCTTGGTGACCTACGAGGGCGAAAAAATGTCCAAGTCCATAGGCAACACCATCAGCCCGGCCGAGATGCTGGACGTGGCCTCGCCCAGGGTGGTCCGGTACTACCTCGGGCAGGCCCACTACCGCTCTGTCCTGGACTACCGGCCGACGTCGCTCCAGGAGGCGGCTGCCGCCGTCGAACGCATTGACGGTTTCATCGCGAAAGCGTCTGCCAAGGTTCAGCACGACATGGGCGGACCGAGCGCTTATGCCGTAGCGCCGCAGGCCAACATGCCGGCCGCCTTTGCCGCCGCGATGGACGATGACCTGAACGTCCCGCAGGCACTGGGCGTCCTTCACGAGACGGTTCGTGCGGGCAACACGGCGCTGGCCGCCGGGGATCTTGAGGCTGCCAAGCAGGCCCTCTACAGCGTCAATGCCATGACCTCGGTCCTGGGACTGGACGCCGTGAAACGCCCCGAAGCCGTGCAAGGCCGTGAACACGCCGCCCTCGAGGTGCTGGTCGAGGCGCAGCTCGAAGCCCGGGCAGCCGCGCGTGCGGCGAAGGACTGGGCCGCGTCGGACGCGATTCGCGACACGCTCGCCGCAGCCGGCATCGTGGTTGAGGACGGGCCCGACGGCGCAACGTGGAGCCTCAAGCGCGGCTGACAAGAAGGCTCGTCCGCCGAATTGCATTGGGTCAGTAGACTTGATTCCAGACTCATTACAACATCAAGGATGGAATCCCATGGCCAACAACGGTAACCGGTCGGTCAAGAAGAAGAAGGGCCCCACCGTCGGAACCGGTGGCCACGGCCGCAAGGCACTCGAAGGCAAAGGCCCCACGCCCAAGGCGGAGGACCGCGTCTACCACAAGGCCTACAAGAACAAGCAGTTGGCCGAGCGTTCGGCTGCCAAGCGCGGTGCAGGTCCCCGCGGCGCCGGCGCCCGCCGGAGCACTGGTCCCAAGGGCCGCGCCACTGAAGAGCTGGTGACTGGCCGCAACTCCGTTGTGGAAGCCCTGCGCGCCGGCATCCCGGCCAAGGCGCTGCACGTGGCCATCCGGATCGAGATGGACGACCGCGTCAAGGAATCCCTCAAGATTGCTGCTGAACGGAATATCCCGCTGCTGGAGGCCGGCAAGTCCGAGCTCGACCGGATGACCGAGGACGCCGTGCACCAGGGCCTCGTCCTGCAGATTCCGCCGTACGAGTACGAGGACGCTTACGATCTCGCCGAAGAAACGGTAGCCAAGTGGAAGAAGGGGCACATCTCCAACGCTCCGCTCTTCGTCGCACTGGACGGCATCACTGACCCCCGCAACCTTGGCGCCATCATTCGTTCGGTTTCCGCCTTCAGCGGTCACGGCGTCATCGTGCCCGAGCGTCGCTCCGTAGGTGTGACCGCTTCCGCGTGGAAGACCAGCGCGGGAGCTGCCGTCCGTGTCCCCGTGGCACGGGCATCCAACTTGAACAACGCCCTCAAGCAGTTCAAGGAGATGGGCATCTACGTTCTGGGCCTGGACGGTGGCGGCGACGTCTCGCTTCCGGACCTCACCGTCGCTACCGAACCGGTGTGCATCGTGGTGGGTTCCGAAGGCAAGGGCCTCAGCCGGCTCGTGCGCGAGAACTGCGACCAGATCGTCTCCATCCCGATCGACTCCGCCATGGAGTCCCTGAACGCTTCCATGGCCGTCGGCATCTCCCTCTACGAGGTCTCCCGGCAGCGCTCGGCAAACTAGCCCCCGTTCCTCTCTCACATCCCGACGCGTTTTGAGGGTTTCTCTCTTACATCCCGACGCGTTTTGGCTCACGCTCTCTCACCTCAAGCGGTGGGGGAGCGTTTGCCGTTCTGCGTGGATCAGCCCACGACGGCGCCTCCCGGACACCCGCAGTACGTCCGCCGCGGGTGGGATGTGGCAGAGCAACCGGCGGAAGCGGGTGGGATGTGGCAGAGGAACGCTAGAAGTCGCGGCGGTTGGCCAGCACCGGGAGCTTTTGGCGGGCTTCCTGTACTACGGTCCCGTCGAGGTCGGCAAAAATCAGTCCCGGCTCGCCTTCGAGTGATTCAAGCACTTGGCCGAACGGGGAAACGACGGCGGAGTACCCCACTCCCGTGGGTGCCGCGCCTTTGGTTTCCACTCCTTGGGTAGCGGGATCACCCTGGCCGCAGGCAAGGACGAACGTGGTGGTATCCACGGCCCGGGCGCGGGCAAGGAGCTGCCATTGCTCAGCTTTGCCGGGGCCGGATCCCCAGGATGCTGAGACGATATTGACCACCGCGCCGCGCCGGGCGTTCTCGGTGAACAGGGCGGGGAAACGGATGTCGTAGCACGTGGCCAGACCAAAGGTGAGGCCACCGGCGACGAACGTCACGGGGTCTGTGCCGGGCTCGACGGTATCCGACTCCGCAAAACCGAACGCGTCGAACAAGTGGATCTTGTCGTAGCTGGCCTCTACGCCCGGGCCGGTGGCCAAAAGGGTATTCCGTACGCGGGCTTTTCCGGACTCCGAGGGGGTGCCGGGCGTGAACATCCCGGCAACGATCACCAGCTCCAGCTCCTTGGCGAGTTCGCGGACACGGGCTGCCCAGGGGCCGTCGAGGGGCTCGGCAATGTCCAGCAGCGAGTTGCCGAACGCACGCATCATGGCTTCCGGAAAGACCACAAGGCCGGCGCCGCCTTCCTTGGCTCGTCGGGCATACTCCTCCAGGATCCGCAGGTTCCCGTCCAGATCCCGGCCTGTGATGACTTGGGCAAGTGCCACGCGCACGATGTGTACCTCCAGTTCCGTACCTCCCAGTATGGCAGCGCTGCAAGGAAGTGCCGCGTATGTCGTCACATGGAAGGAGGAAGCGGTACATAGTTGGCGTGGAACTAAACTTGCAATCAATGGTCATGCCTATTTTGGAAACAGCAGCCGCCGTGGACGCCTCCCGTCCCGCGCCGCTCGGACTGAGCTCGCCGCCGTCCGGGGAGACTAATGCTGCCTCCGCACCCATCGGTCACGTCAACGTGGCAGTGTTCGCCCCGGATCTGGAGCGTGTGGAGATGGCGTACCAGGCGCCAGGCGAGGGATGGCGCGTCCACACTCTGCCGAACAAGGCCGACGGCATCCACTTCGGCATCGTGGACGGGGTTCCGCCCGGCACCCGGTACGGTTTCCGCGCCGCTCCTGAAGGCGGCGGACTTCCGGTGTCCGTGCCCTCGGTGGATTTTGACAACGACGGCGGACAGCCCCTGTTGCTTGACCCTTACGGCCGCGCCGTGGACCAGCGGGGCGAATTCCTGACGAGCGTGCATATGGCCCGTGACTTTGACTGGGGAGATGACGCCGCGCCGCGGACTCCGCTGCGGAACACGGTCATCTACGAGGCCCATGTCCGCGGCCAGACGATGTTGCACCCGGACATCCCCGAGCACCTGCGTGGAACATACGCAGGCATGGCCCATCCCGTGATGATCCAGCACCTGACGGAACTGGGTGTGACGGCCGTGCAGCTGCTTCCTATCCACTTCCACCTGGATGAGTCGCACCTTCAGGACCTTGGCCTGACCAACTACTGGGGCTACAACACCATAGCTTTCTTCGCGCCGCAGTCCTCCTACGCCACCGAAGCTGCGCGGAACGCCGGGCCTCATGCGGTCCAGGATGAACTCAAAGGCATGGTCAAGCTGCTCCACGCTGCCGGGATCGAGGTGCTCCTGGATGTGGTCTACAACCACACAGCCGAGGCCGGACCGGACGGGCCTCCCATCAGCTTCCGCGGACTGGCGGAGAAACGGTACTACCGCCACGATGCCCACGGCCGCTACTTGGACACCACCGGCTGCGGCAACACACTGGACTTCAGTGATCCCATTGTGGTGGACCTGGCTTTGGACTCGTTGCGCTACTGGGTCAACGACTTCCACGTGGACGGCTTCCGTTTCGACCTCGCTGTGACGCTTTGCCGCGATTCCGGAAACCAATACGACCCGAACCACCCGTTCCTGCGCGCGATCGCGGAAGATCCCGTGCTGTCCTCGGTCAAGCTGATTGCCGAGCCGTGGGACGTCGGTTTCGGCGGTTGGCAGACTGGACGGTTCCCCCGCGGCTGGGCTGACTGGAATGACCATTTCCGCGACGGCGTCCGCAACTTCTGGCTTTCCGACCGCGCACCCGCCGAGGCCGGCGGCCACGGCGGGTCAGTGGCGAAGCTCGCGCAGATCATGGCCGGTTCCCAGGAGCTGTTTGCCGCTTCAGGCAGGACGCGTCTGGCGTCGGTAAATTTCGTCACGGCCCACGACGGCTTCACCCTTGCGGACCTCGTCAGCTACGACCGTAAGCACAACGAAGACAACGGCGAGCAAAACAGGGACGGCCACGGCGATAACCGCAGCTACAACCATGGCTTCGAAGGCCGCAGCGAGAACGAGGCGATCGTTGCTGCCCGCGCCCTGTCAGTCCGCAACCTCATGGCTACCCTTTTGCTGTCCATTGGCGTTCCGATGATCACAGCCGGTGATGAACTAGGGCGGACGCAGCATGGGAACAACAACGCCTACTGCCAGGACAACCCCACTGCCTGGTTGGACTGGAGCCGCACCCACGAGGCCCACTCACTGTTCCGGACCACCCGCGAGTTGGTCCGCCTTCGGAGATGGTTCCTGAGCCAGCAGCCTGAGAGCTTCCCGGCGATGGCCGACGACTCCAGCCTTCAGTGGTTTGATGACAACGGCAAACGCATGACCCCGGCCCGCTGGAACGATCCCGGCGTCCGGTGTGTCCAACTTCTGATGGGTGACGAGGACAGCCAAGTGCGCGGCTTGATCGTGATCAACGGCAGCAACCATGACGTTCGGATGGTCCTGCCGGAGATTTTGAGCGAGACGGGCGTCGGGAAACGTATGTTCGAGCTCCGTTTCACCACGTCAGTGCTCCATGAACGCCGTAAGGGTGCGCTGGTAGCGTCCGGTGAACGGGATATCCTGCATGCCAACACCATCAACGTTTACCGCACCTGAAACCTGAGGAGTTCCCGGCATGAAACGCAGCAGGCTGGCGGCGTTCGCAGGTTTGGTGATCGCCGTCGTCGTGCTGGTTGTCGCCATGGTGAGCGGCCAGCAGGCGCCAACGGCACCTGGGGAGTCACCCGGCACCGCGGTAAGTACGACGTCGGCGCCTCCTGCTGTTGGCCAGGCACCGGAAAATCCTTCCGGACTGCCGGCCGTCAACGCCTCCCAGTTGCCCAAGGAAGCACGGCAGACCCTTGCCCTCATCGCGAAGGGCGGCCCTTACCCCTACGACCGTGACGGCGTGAACTTCGGCAATTTTGAGGGCCTTCTCCCCAAGAAACCAGGTGGCTTCTACAAGGAGTACACCGTGCCGACGCCGGGGGAGTCGGACCGGGGCGCGCGCCGCATCATCGTGGGCAGGGACGCAGCCAAGTACTACACCGCGGACCACTACGAATCGTTCAAGTTCATCGTCGAGGATAAGTAGGAGCCCATGAAGATCTACTCAGCTGACACCTGGACGCTCGAAGAACTGCAGGAGCAGGTTTCCGACGCAGGCCGCCGCACTATCCTGGTGCCCCCCGCGGACACCAAGAAGGCCGTCCTCGAGGTCTTCGGCCAGGTCCTGGATTTCCCTGAGTACTACGGCGTGAACCTGGATGCCCTCAATGACTCCCTGCATGACTTCGCCGATTCCCTGTCGGAGGATGGCGATGCTCCGGTCACCATGATCTGGCAGGTCCCCGCGGCTTACCGGACGGACCGCTCATTCGGGGTGGTCTGCGAAATCCTCCAAGACGCAGAGCGCTACGCCGGCCGCGACCTGGCAGTGATCGCCATCTTCCAGCACTAGATTTACCCAGTTATCGCGTAGTGACGCCCGTGCGATCGGGGTCATGGTGAAACACGTATCCATTCAGTGGCTAGGTCCTTACTTCTCGTCTGGACGGATTGCGGCGTGCAACGGGCGTTTGGTATCGGCTTTGAATATGTCGCCCGGATGTGCGCTCCGGCAACGAGAGCACGAGCAGCCAACGACGGCAGGCTGTGGCGGACGAGGATCTACTCCTTCGCGTACTCTCTGATACGTCTCAGCCGAATCGGCCCACGTGCATACTGGCCGCGGACGATCCAGCGACCTCGTGCTCGGTGCTGATCACAGGTGGGAGCGACGAGCGCTGCGATACCGCCGACCTTGTGCTGCTGGCCGACCAACGCCCATAGGGGCAAGGGCGTTAACTGCTTGCGGGGCGCCCTGTTTCTGCTTCACACGCTGATCAATACGTGAGGGCTTAAGTGGCGAGCATCCATCATTCGTGACGGTACATGCAGAATATTTCTGTGATAATCCAGTATATTACTGAACATCGATGATTCCCTTCTAGTTTTTTTGCAATTTATAGAATTCCTCAGCTCAAACTGATGACATTGAATGGTGAGGAGGCCTACCATCTGAGGGTGCCGTCGGTTCGGAGATCGAGAATCTAACGATTTGCTGCCAACTTCTACCTGGTTCTCTTTATCTGGGAAGGAAAGAGCCGGGCGCGTATTTGTTTGCGATGGAAGTATTTCTCTTTGTCACTGAGGGGGACAAGTGATGTATAAACTCACATCCGATTTTCTTGGTCTATTGAATCGACGGTCGCGTATTGATCTCAGGGCTCGAACTTTGAGCCCCGTGCCGGGCCGAGAGTTACGGCGGGCAAGCTACTCACGCGGTAAGGACCGTCAAAAAGGAATCAGAAGGTCCTTGCTCGCGGCAGTAGCTGCCGTCTTTATGGCGTTGCTGCCCATAGCAAGTGCTAATGCTGCGACCCCGACCATTGGCTATAGGTATGCAGGTGGAGTCGGTAACGTAACAGCCTGGCTTAACTATTCGTCCGGTGTTGGCAACTGGCAGTGGTATATCACGAATGCGGCAAATAATTGGATGTACCCGGGCTGGGACAACCCCGTTTACATTAACTTCACCAGCAGTAACGTGGGATCAAAACTCGATTTTCATCAACATAACGATGCCTACTTTGGTGGAACGCGCGATGTCCTTGCCTGGACAGCATTCTTTTCGAGTACAGGGGGCGTAGTTGATCCTTCGTCGTCCAATTGGACCTATGCGGAAGTTCACATAAATAATGATGTGTACAGTTCACCAGGAACTAGCAATGAGGCGGCCCTAGGTACAACGATTCATGAGATCGGACATGCATTTGGCCTAGCGCATTATAATGGGAACCCCTTTAGCGTTATGTGTCAAACGGCGGCTGGTCGAGTGGTCCAGCGAGTCACAGTAGTTGATAATGACGCAGTCAATATTCTGTATTAGAAAATGGGGGAATTTTTCATGTCGAACTCACCAAAAATTCTGGTTCTTCTCTTACTCATCGTATCGGTGTCCGGCGTAGCGTCGTGTGCGGCAAACCCGGATGCTGGACAGCTTTCCGGCTCTCATCAGGTGTCCCAATTGGTAGGGCAGAACTCCAACGATGCCTACGCCGACATCGCGCCAGACCAGATACGACAGGCTGGAACCGAGGTGGACTTCCTTTGGGATCCGAAGGACCCCTTTTACGGGTTCAACAAGTACCCCGTCGTTGCACGGGTGCACATAGACTCAATCGACGGTGGCCGGACCTCCAGCCCGGTGTCAGAGCAGCCTGTCTTCCCGCAGACGTTCGGGAAGATGTCAGTCCGCGAGGTTTACAAAGGAGACCTTACGCCGGGTACCCAGCTCGCGTACTCACGGGTGGGCGGGACAGTGACCTATGACGATTATTGGAACAGCCTAAACAAAGAACAGCAGGAGAAGATTCTGCAGCTCAACCGGGGTCAGAAGCCAACTGACTCAAAATATGTCCAAGCTAAAATCACGGACGATATTGATATCGAAGTGGGGAAAGAATACGTCGCACTTCTGTTGCCTCAGGCTTCAAAAGATAACAGTCACAGCGAATATGCCATCACGGGGTATCAGTTTGGTCTGAGGGAGATACGGGGAACAGGCTCGGATTCCACGATTCTGAATAACGAGACGCACGCCTGGGAAGGTCTCTCCACGATGGTCGAGGTGCCGTCTCAGCGCTAAAACGAGGCTGGCCCGCTTGCGAACAATGGAAATGCGGGCCAGCGACGTGTTGGGCCTATGGGTCTATTTACTGAGCGTTCGCGATCAACCCAAGTTCAGCCTTGGAAGCCAAAGCCGCGTGCTTCGGGAACACCCGGACGGTGTAGCCGAAGGAACCCGAGCGGTTGATGACCAGTGAACCGTGGAAGAGATGCCGACCGTGGCCGAGGTCTTCCTTCGGGTCCAGTTCGGCAACCACAATGTCTTCGAGTTCATCGCTTTCCTCGGCCCGTCCGAAGGCCACCTCCACGGCGACGTCTTCGGGTGCGAGGTTGTTCAGGGCGATGTACGCGTTGACCTGGAGGGTGTCGCCTACTTGGGGTTCCTCGGAGAGGCCCACCGAATCGACGTGTTCCACTACAACCTCGGGCCAGGCGTTCCGGACCTTGGTGGTCCAGGCGGCGAGTTCCTTCGCCTCCCGGTAGGAGTCTGCGGAGGCCCTCCGCCCGGACACGGCTGCCGGGCAGTAGAGGTTGTTGACGTAGTCGTGGAGCATGCGTTCGGCGGAGACAGCAGGACCGAGGTTGGCCAGGGTGTGCTTGATCATCGAAACCCAGTGGGTGGGGATCTTCTCCGTGCTGGACTCGGAAGGTCCTGCCGCCCCGGCACCTTGGGACACGGTGGTGCCGTAGAAGCGGGGTGCCACCTGGGTTTCGAGGAGTTCGTAGAGGGCTGCGGCTTCGATGTCGTCACGTTGGTCGGCTGAGGCGCCGTTGTTGGCCGTGGGGATCGCCCAGCCGTTCTCGCCGTCGTACATTTCGTCCCACCAACCGTCCAACACGGACAGGTTCAACGAGCCGTTGATGGCCGCCTTCATCCCGGACGTGCCGCACGCCTCCAGGGGGCGGAGGGGGTTGTTGAGCCAGACGTCGCATCCCGGGAACAGGGTTCGCGCCATAGCGATGTCGTAGTTGGGCAGGAAGACGATCCTGTGGCGCACTTCGGGGTCGTCCGTGAACCGGACCAGGTCCTGGATCATTTTCTTGCCCGCATCGTCCGCTGGGTGCGACTTGCCCGCGATGACCAACTGGATGGGGTGCTTCGGGTCAAGGAGCAGGGCCTTGAGCCGCTTGGGGTCGCGCAGCATCAGGGTGAGGCGCTTGTAAGTGGGAACACGGCGGGCGAAGCCGATGGTCAGCACGTCCGGATCCAGGACTTTCGCGGTCCAGCCGAGTTCGGCGTCGGCGGCGCCCCGCTTCTTCCAGGAGGCGCGCAGGCGGCGGCGGACATCCTCGATCAGCTGGACGCGGAGTTCGCGGCGAAGTGCCCACACATCCTCGTCACTGACGTTGTAGGCGAGGTCCCAGCGCCCCATCGCTTCGGCTTCCGCGCCGAACTGGCTGCGGACAAGGGAGGAGATCCGCGGGTCCACCCAGGTAGGAACGTGGACGCCGTTGGTGACGGAGGCGATGGGCACCTCGGAGTGGTCGAATCCCGGCCACAGGCCTGCAAACATCTGGCGGGAAACAACGCCGTGAAGCTTCGCTACGCCGTTGGCGCGCTGCGCCAGGCGCAGGCCCATGACGGCCATGTTGAAAACCGCAGGGTTGCCGCCGTCGTAGTTTTCCCGGCCGAGCTCCAGGATCCGTTCCACCGGGACGGCAGGGGCGAGGCCCCCTTCGAAGAAGTGCTTGATCTGGACCGCTTCGAAACGGTCGATCCCCGCGGGCACCGGTGTGTGGGTAGTGAAGACGGTGGAGGCGCGGCCGGCGGCGAGTGCCTCTTCCCAGCTGAGCGGATCAGCGGGATCGGACATGGCTTCCTGGATCCGCTCAATACCGAGGAACCCGGCGTGGCCTTCGTTGGTGTGGAAGACTTCCGGCGCGGGCGTGCCGGTCAGTTCCTGGTAGACGCGCAGGGCCTTCACGCCGCCCATGCCGAGCAGGAGCTCCTGCTGGAGGCGGTGGTCGCCGCCTCCGCCGTACAGGCGGTCCGTGATGCCGCGGGCGGCTTCGTCGTTGGAGGGTACGTTGGAGTCCAGCAGCAGCAGGGGCACGCGTCCGACGTCGGCACGCCAGACGTGCGCATGCAGCTCGCGTCCGTTGGGCAGCGGCAGGGAAATCTGCACGGCCTTGCCCTGGCCGCCGTCCTTTGCGGGGTGGCGCAGGAGTGTCAGGGGCAGCCCGTCAGGGTCCAGGACGGGGTACGTTTCCTGCTGCCAGGCATCGCGGGAGAGTGACTGCTTGAAGTAGCCGGCCTGGTAGAGGAGGCCGACGCCGATCAGCGGGACGCCGAGGTCGGATGCGGCTTTGAGGTGGTCGCCGGCAAGGATGCCGAGGCCGCCGGAGTACTGCGGGAGTACCTCGGTGATGCCGAATTCGGGGGAGAAATAGGCGATGCACTTGGGCGCGTCGTCGCCCAGGCTTTGGTACCAGCGCGGCTCGCTGAGGTAACGGTCCAAGTCCGCCGCGGCTTCCTGCACGCGCGCCACGAGCTCTCCGTCCGCGGCCAGGTCCTGAAGCTGTTCCCGGCTGATGGACCCAAGCAAGGCAATGGGATCATGCTGCGCGTCTTCCCACAGCGCAGGGTTGAGCCCTGCAAAAAGTTCCCGCGTGGGCCGGTGCCATGACCAACGCAAGTTCGTTGCCAAACGGGCTAATGGCCTGATGGGCTCAGGGAGGACGGTACGGACTGTAAACCTTCGGATTGCCTTCACGAGCGCCACACTAACCGACTCCCATGACAGTCGGAACCGCTTTGGGTTTCTTTTAGGTAAAAGACATGAGCGCGCCGAATATAGGTCGTGTGCTTAGCATTCTGTGATTTTTGTCAGTAACGTCGTGCTTGTGACGAATATCCAGCGAACCAGCACCGCTCTGAAATCCAAGACAAAAACGGACATCACCGACGGACTTCGCTTCGGCCGGTTCCCCATCACGGCTGTCCAGCCGGTGGTGGACGGGGGCCGTTTCCCGGCAAAGGCATTGCCCGGGGAAGACCTCCGGGTTTCTGCCACGGTATTCCGGGAAGGACATGATCAGCTCGGCGTTTCCGCTGTGCTCCTGGATCCCAGGGGCAAGGAACGCCAGCGGGTCCGGCTGGCCCCTTCCCAGGAGGAACGCTGGAAGGGTCTGGACCGCTGGGAGGGCCACCTGACCCCCACCGGTGTGGGAGCCTGGTCGTTCGTCATCGAAGCCTGGCACGACCGGTACGGCACGTGGCACCACAACGCCGAGGTGAAGGTTGCCGCCGGGATCGACGTCGAGCTCATGCTCACTGAAGGTTCCGTGCTCCTCGCCGAGGCGGCAGGGGACGACGCCGGACGCAGCGCCGCGGAAAAGCGCACCTTGCGTGCCGCGTCAGTCGTGCTGGCGGATACCACCAAGTCACCCGAGGAGCGCCTTGCCGCCGGTTTCAGCCGCGAGGTGCTGGCCGCCGTCGGGCGTGTTCCCATCCGTGAACTGGTGACGGTTTCCGAGCAGTTCCCGCTCAAGGTGGAACGGGACCTTGCCGGCCGTGGCTCGTGGTACGAATTCTTCCCCCGCTCCGAAGGTGCGGTGCTGGACCACGCCACCGGAGTATGGACTTCCGGCAACTTCCGCACCGCGGCCCGGCGGCTGGACGCCGTTGCCGGGATGGGGTTCGACGTCATCTACCTGCCGCCCATCCACCCCATTGGTTTCCAGCACCGGAAGGGCCGCAACAACACCTTGACACCGGGCCCGCAGGATCCCGGCTCGCCGTGGGCCATCGGTTCCAAGGACGGAGGCCACGACGCCATCCATCCTGATCTGGGGACTTTCGAGGACTTCGACGCGTTCGTTGCGCGTGCCAATGAGCTTGGCCTTGAGGTGGCACTGGACCTGGCCCTGCAGGCCGCTCCAGACCACCCATGGGTCGAGTCGAATCCGGAATGGTTCACCACCCGCGTGGACGGCTCCATTGCCTACGCGGAAAACCCGCCGAAGAAGTACCAGGACATCTACCCCCTCAACTTCGACAATGACCCCGCCGGCCTCTCCAAGGAAATCCTGCGCATCGTCCAGTTGTGGATCAGCCACGGCGTGAAGATTTTCCGCGTGGACAATCCGCACACCAAGCCTGTCTGGTTCTGGGAATGGCTGATCGGAAAGATCAACAAGCGCAATCCCGAGGTGGTTTTCCTCGCGGAGGCGTTCACCCGGCCGCCCATGATGCACGCCCTGGGACGGGCAGGATTCCAGCAGTCGTACACGTACTTCACGTGGAGGAACACCAAGACAGAAATCGAGGAGTACTTCCACGAGGTCAGCCACGAGACCCCGGCGTTCTTCCGCCCGAACTTCTTCGTGAACACCCCGGACATCCTCACCGAGTACCTGCAGTACGGCGGCCCGGCGGCTTTCAAGATCCGTGCCGTCCTCGCCTCCACCGCCAGCCCGCTATGGGGCGTCTATGCCGGCTACGAGCTGTATGAGCACGTTGCCAGGCCCGGTGCGGAAGAGTACATCGACAACGAAAAGTACGAGTACAAGGCACGTGACTGGGAGGGTGCTGCGGCGTCCGGCCACACGCTGGCCCCCTACATCACCAGGCTCAACACCATCCGCAAGGACCACCCGGCCCTGGGCGATTTGCAGAACCTGACATTGCACCGGAGCACGGACGATGCAACCGTTGTGTACTCCAAGCACAAGACGTTGCCGGACGGCCGCAAGGACACTTTGATCGTGGTGGTCAACGTGGATCCGCACAGCACGCGGGAGAGCACGGTTTCGCTGGACCTCGCTGCGCTGCAGCTCGATCCCGGAGACTTCAACGACGAGGGCCGTTACTGGGTGGACGACCTCATCAGCGGACAAAGCTGGGAATGGGGCGAACACAACTACGTCCGGCTGGACGCCCACGTTGAGCCGGCCCACGTGCTCAGCATCCGGAGGCAGCCTTAGTGAGTTTTTCTCCGCAAAACCCGAGCCAGTACTTCACTCCGAAGAACACCTTCGAGCTGAACGCTCCCGGTCTCCAGCATGATCCACACTGGTACCGCAAAGCTGTGTTCTACGAGGTACTGGTTCGGGCCTTTGCGGATGCCAACGGTGACGGCTCCGGTGACTTCCAGGGCCTGATCGACAAGTTGGACTACCTGCAATGGCTGGGCGTCGATTGCCTGTGGCTGCCGCCGTTCTTCCAATCGCCGTTGCGTGACGGCGGTTACGACATTGCCGACTACACCTCAGTGCTGGACGAGTTCGGGACCATCAGCGATTTCAAGCGCCTGGTGGCCGAAGCGCATGCCCGCGGCGTTCGGGTCATCATCGACCTTCCGCTGAACCACACTTCGGACCAGCACCCCTGGTTCCAGGAATCCCGTAAGGACCCCACCGGCCCTTACGGAGATTTCTATGTGTGGAGCGACACCGACGAGAAGTACCAGGACGCACGGATCATCTTCGTGGACACCGAAGAATCCAACTGGACTTTTGACCCCATCCGCCGGCAATTCTTCTGGCACCGCTTCTTCAGCCACCAGCCGGACCTGAACTTCGAGAACCCGGCCGTCATCGACGCCCTGCACGATGTTGTCCGTTTCTGGCTGGACCAGGGGATCGACGGCTTCAGGGCAGATGCCATTCCCTACCTCTATGAGGAAGAGGGCACCAACTGCGAGAACCTTCCGCAGACCCACACCTTCCTGCAGGACCTGAGGCGGATGGTGGACGAAAGCTACCCGGGCCGGGTGATCATCGCCGAGGCAAACCAGCCCCCGCATGAAGTGGTGGAGTACTTCGGAACCGAGGAAGCACCCGAATGCCACATGTCGTTCCACTTTCCCATCATGCCCAGGCTGTACTACGCGCTGCGTGACCAGAAGGCCGCCCCGATCATCGAGACCTTGCGGGATACACCCAGGATTCCGCGGGGAGCGCAGTGGGGCACCTTCCTCCGCAACCACGACGAACTGACCTTGGAAATGGTGAGGTCCGACGAGCGGGCAGCGATGCTCGGCTGGTACGCCCCGGATCCCCGGATGCGGGCCAACATCGGGATCCGACGCCGGCTGGCACCGTTGCTGGACAACTCCCGGGCCGAAATCGAATTAATCAACGCCCTTCTGCTCTCCCTGCCGGGCAGTCCGTTCCTCTACTACGGCGACGAAATCGGGATGGGTGACAACATCTGGCTCGATGACCGCGACGCCGTGCGCACGCCGATGCAGTGGAACCCGGACCGCAACGCAGGATTCTCCAACGCAGACCCCGGCAAGCTCTACCTGCCGATCATCCAGTCGCTGGTTTACAACTTCGCCATGGCCAACGTGGAGGCCCAGGCCGCCCATTCCGGCTCGCTGTTGCGCTGGACGCGCCAGATCCTGAGCGTCCGGAAGAACCATCCGGTGTTCGGGCTGGGCAACTTCCGCCACATCGAGGCCGACCACGAGGCCGTGCTGGCGTACGTCCGGGAACTTGCTCCGGGAAATGAGGAAGGGGAAACGGCACAGACGATTCTGTGCGTCTTCAATCTTTCACAGCATCCCGTAGCGGCCACCCTGGACCTCCCTGAGTTCGCCGGCCGCGGCTTCAGGGACATCTTTGGCGGCCAGCCCTTCCCGGCCGTGGGTGATAACGGCCAGCTGACTGTGATGTTGGGGAGCCACGCCTTCTACTGGCTAAGGCTCCGCTCTGCATTTTCCAATCCCTCGTCGCCTATGACGCAGGCGATCCCAGTGGTGTCGACGAAAGGGTGAGATGAGCAAGGGAACGTTGGACCCCTCAATTGAAAGCCTTCTGCGCGGCTGGCTCCCCACGAGGCGCTGGTTTCCGGTCAAGAGTCCGGAATTCGACCTGGAGCGTGTAGGTGGTTTCGCCCTCCCGGAACCGGGCGGGGCGGATGCAGTGGAAGTCCTGCTGCTTGCCGTCACCTACAAGACGGCCGACGGCGGCCCGCGGACCGACGTCGTGCAGGTTCCGTTGAGCTTCCACGGCCAACCGCTGGCGGACGCCCCCGAAGCTCTTATCGGTGAGGTGACGCAGCCCGGGGGTGGGCTCCGGCTGGTGTACGACGCTGCCTTCGATGAAGCCTTCATCAAGGGTTGGCTGGAACTCATGCGCGCCGAAAGCACAGCGGGAGAGGGGGCAGCACGCGGCCACCTCGCCGCCGGCCGCCTGACCCTGCCGGACAACCCGACGTCCGTGAAGGTGCTCTCCGGTGAACAGTCCAATACGTCCGTGATCGTGGACGACGGTGACTCAGCGTCCATCGTGAAGATCTTCCGGGTGCTCGCGGCCGGGAAGAACCCGGAAGTGGAGCTGGGCGCGGCCCTGACCGCCGCCGAAACCGGGGAAGTTCCGGCAACCCTCGGCTGGATCACCGGTTCGTGGCACGCGCAGGGTGAGGCTGCGGGAGGCGAACTCACGGTTGCCCACGAATTCCTCCGCGGGGGACAGGACGCCTGGCGACTGGCCGTAGAGGCAGCGGGTTCCGGCACCGACTTCACGGCCGAAGCCCACGGGCTCGGTGCTGCCACCGCCACGGTCCATGCGAGGCTGGCCGGGACCTTTGGGACTTTCCCCGGCCAGGAAAAGGGCCCGGCGATCATCGCAACGCTCGCACGGCGGGTCCGGGCCTCGTGGGCTGAGGCGGCAACCGCCGTCGGGCCTTACGACCAAAGGCTTGAAGAGCTGTTGGCGACCCTCGACGACAACGCCGTAGGCCAGCTGCAACGCGTCCACGGCGACCTCCACCTCGGCCAGATTCTCCGGGTTCCGGAGGCCGGAGGGAAGCCGGGACGCTGGGCCATCCTCGATTTCGAAGGCGAGCCGCTCCGGACCATCGACGAACGCAATATGCCGGACCTCCCGTTGCGGGACGTCGTGGGGATGCTGCGCTCCTTCGACTACGCCGCAGGAGCGGCAATCCGCGAAAACGCGGAAGCTGCAGTGCCCGACTCCTGGGTGGATGACTGCGCCGAGGCCTTCCTGGCCGGGTACGCGGAAGTCAATCCCGGAGCCATTGACCGCAGCTCACCGCTCTTTGTGGCATTGTGGCTGGACAAGGCCTTGTACGAGGTGGTCTATGAGTTGCGGAACCGGCCGGATTGGTTAGCCATCCCGGTCAACGCGGCACGGCACATCCTTGATAACACGGACCGCGGCACGCCCGCGGCTACAGCGGAAGGTAATGACATGACTGGCTCTGCACGCACCGAACGGCCCCGCGTTCCCCGGCAGGTGGACGCCGAGACCTTGGCCCGTGTGGCAGCCGGCGCCCACCACGCGCCCCACTCGGTCCTGGGCGCACACCTTGACGACCACGGCCACGTCACCGTCCGCTCGGTCAAGCACCTGGCCAAGTCGGTAACAGTGGTGACCGAGGCCGGGCGCACCCCCATGGAACACGAAGCCCATGGTGTGTGGGTGGCGGTCCTGGAGCCGCTCCAGCCCGGCCACGTGCCGGACTACCGTCTGGAAGTGGAGTACGACGCCGATTCCGTCACCGTTGATGACCCTTACCACTACCTGCCCACGGTGGGAGAAGTGGATCTGCACCTGATTGGCGAGGGACGGCACGAGCGCCTCTGGGACGTTCTGGGCGCGCATATCCAGAACTACCGCACGTCCTTGGGCGATGTGCATGGCGTGTCCTTCGCCGTGTGGGCTCCCAATGCGCAGGCTGTGCGGGTCATCGGTGATTTCAATGGCTGGGACGGCCGGCAGCATGCGCTGCGCTCGCTGGGCTCATCCGGTGTGTGGGAAGTCTTCATTCCGGGCGTTGTAGCAGGGGCGTGCTACAAATTCGAGATTCTGACCCGGTCCGGGCACTGGGTGGAGAAGGCAGACCCCCTTGCTTTCGGAACCGAGGTCCCGCCGCTGACTGCGTCCCGCGTGGTCGATTCCAGCTACCGCTTCAAAGATTCGGAGTGGATGGCTGCACGTGCCGCCAAGGATCCGCATAACTCCCCGATGAGCGTCTACGAGGTACACCTTGGGTCGTGGCGTTTGGGCCTTGGCTACAAGGAACTGGCCAAGGAGCTGGTGGACTACGTCAAGTGGCTCGGGTTCACCCACGTGGAGTTCATGCCGGTAGCCGAACACCCCTTCGGTGGTTCATGGGGCTACCAGGTCACGTCCTACTTTGCCCCCACCTCGCGGTTCGGCCATCCCGATGAATTCCGCTTCCTGGTGGACTCCCTCCACCAAGCCGGGATCGGCGTGCTGCTGGACTGGGTTCCCGCGCACTTCCCGAAGGACTCGTGGGCACTTGCCCAGTTCGACGGCCAACCGCTCTACGAACATTCGGATCCTGCGCTGGGGGAGCACCCGGACTGGGGAACGCTGATCTTCGACTTCGGCCGGCGCGAGGTCCGCAACTTCCTGGTGGCCAACGCCCTCTACTGGCTGGACGAATTCCACATTGACGGTCTCCGCGTCGATGCGGTCGCCTCCATGATCTACCTGGACTACTCACGGGAAGAGGGGCAGTGGCGGCCCAACAAGTTTGGCGGCCGCGAGAACCTCGAAGCGATTTCCTTCATGCAGGAAGTCAACGCCACGGTGTACAAGACCCATCCGGGAGCCGTGACAATCGCCGAAGAATCCACTGCCTTCCCCGGCGTGACGGCACCGACCAACCACGGCGGCCTCGGCTTCGGGCTCAAATGGAACATGGGCTGGATGCACGACTCGCTCAAGTACATCGCCGAGGATCCGATCAACCGCCAATGGCATCACGGCACCATCACGTTCTCCTTGGTGTACGCCTTCTCGGAGAACTTCCTGTTGCCCATCAGCCATGACGAGGTAGTGCACGGGAAGGGTTCCATGCTGCGCAAGATGCCGGGCGACCGGTGGCAGCAGCTGGCCAACCTGCGTGCCTTCTTTGCGTACCAGTGGGCACACCCGGGCAAGCAGCTCATCTTCATGGGCACGGAATTCGGCCAGGAAGCCGAGTGGTCGGAACAGTACGGCCTGGATTGGTTCCTTGCCGACATCCCCGCGCACCGTGGGCTGCAGTTGCTGATCAAGGACCTCAACGAGCTGTACGCGGCTACCCCGGCACTGCATGTGCAGGACAATGACCCTGCCGGATTCCAGTGGATCAACGGCGGGGATGCCCAACACAACGTCCTCTCCTTCATCCGGTACGACCGTGAAGGCAAAGCCGTCGTCTGTGCAGTCAACTTCTCCGGCGCCCCGCACCAGGACTACGTTCTTGGGGTGCCGTCCGCCGGTGAGTGGACCGAAGTGGTGAACACCGATGCCGAAAGCTACGGCGGTTCGGGAGTCGTGAACAACGGCGTCCTGGAAGCGACCACTCCGGGTGCGGATGGTCAACCAGCTGCACTGAAGGTTACGCTCCCGCCGCTGGGCGCTTCGTGGTTCATGGTGGCTGAGTAGGACAGTCGCGCTTGTCCCGTTCATCGCGACCTAAGTCCGCGGTGACTGGACGTACTGCGTGATGGAGAAGGACCCTCATCCGATGGATGCGGGTCCTTTTCCTTGAGTTTGCAGGGATTTCCGCCGGAGCGGGACCGGTGCCCGCGGACGCTTTGCGTTCTGGGTGAAGCGGGGGTATAGTTAATTCCCGCGCTGGTCCCCGAGCGGAGATCGCGATCTGACAAGTTACCGCAAGGAAAACATCAAGTAGCCGCAAGGTGAAAAATGACGTCAGAATCGCCGATTTGACTCGGAGGAGTTCAGCGGGTAAGTTTGAAAAGTTGCTCCGGAGCGATCTGCTGGCCGTTGTGGTTGGTGGTGGTACTGCTTTGGATTAGTGACCTGTTGTTTGAGAACTCAATAGTGTGCCAAGTTTGTTGATACCGATTGTTTTTTGATTGGTTGAATTTTTGCCGGGCCATTGCGCACCCCCGTGTGTGGTGGTTTGGTTTTCAGCTGGTTTCAGATTTGCAGCTGCTTCTTGCCGTGATTTCCGGTGGGGGTGGTTGTGTTTCGTTTTTTGTTTTTGAACGGAGAGTTTGATCCTGGCTCAGGATGAACGCTGGCGGCGTGCTTAACACATGCAAGTCGAACGATGATCCGGTGCTTGCGCCGGGGATTAGTGGCGAACGGGTGAGTAACACGTGAGTAACCTGCCCTTGACTCTGGGATAAGCCTGGGAAACTGGGTCTAATACCGGATATGACTCCTCATCGCATGGTGGGGGGTGGAAAGCTTTTTGTGGTTTTGGATGGACTCGCGGCCTATCAGCTTGTTGGTGGGGTAATGGCCTACCAAGGCGACGACGGGTAGCCGGCCTGAGAGGGTGACCGGCCACACTGGGACTGAGACACGGCCCAGACTCCTACGGGAGGCAGCAGTGGGGAATATTGCACAATGGGCGAAAGCCTGATGCAGCGACGCCGCGTGAGGGATGACGGCCTTCGGGTTGTAAACCTCTTTCAGTAGGGAAGAAGCCCTCTTTGGGGGTGACGGTACTTGCAGAAGAAGCGCCGGCTAACTACGTGCCAGCAGCCGCGGTAATACGTAGGGCGCAAGCGTTATCCGGAATTATTGGGCGTAAAGAGCTCGTAGGCGGTTTGTCGCGTCTGCTGTGAAAGACCGGGGCTCAACTCCGGTTCTGCAGTGGGTACGGGCAGACTAGAGTGCAGTAGGGGAGACTGGAATTCCTGGTGTAGCGGTGAAATGCGCAGATATCAGGAGGAACACCGATGGCGAAGGCAGGTCTCTGGGCTGTAACTGACGCTGAGGAGCGAAAGCATGGGGAGCGAACAGGATTAGATACCCTGGTAGTCCATGCCGTAAACGTTGGGCACTAGGTGTGGGGGACATTCCACGTTTTCCGCGCCGTAGCTAACGCATTAAGTGCCCCGCCTGGGGAGTACGGCCGCAAGGCTAAAACTCAAAGGAATTGACGGGGGCCCGCACAAGCGGCGGAGCATGCGGATTAATTCGATGCAACGCGAAGAACCTTACCAAGGCTTGACATGGACCGGAAAGACCTGGAAACAGGTGCCCCGCTTGCGGCCGGTTTACAGGTGGTGCATGGTTGTCGTCAGCTCGTGTCGTGAGATGTTGGGTTAAGTCCCGCAACGAGCGCAACCCTCGTTCTATGTTGCCAGCGGTTCGGCCGGGGACTCATAGGAGACTGCCGGGGTCAACTCGGAGGAAGGTGGGGACGACGTCAAATCATCATGCCCCTTATGTCTTGGGCTTCACGCATGCTACAATGGCCGGTACAAAGGGTTGCGATACTGTGAGGTGGAGCTAATCCCAAAAAGCCGGTCTCAGTTCGGATTGGGGTCTGCAACTCGACCCCATGAAGTCGGAGTCGCTAGTAATCGCAGATCAGCAACGCTGCGGTGAATACGTTCCCGGGCCTTGTACACACCGCCCGTCAAGTCACGAAAGTTGGTAACACCCGAAGCCGGTGGCCTAACCCTTGTGGGGGGAGCCGTCGAAGGTGGGACCGGCGATTGGGACTAAGTCGTAACAAGGTAGCCGTACCGGAAGGTGCGGCTGGATCACCTCCTTTCTAAGGAGCTGCTAACGGCGTCCGGGTCTGCCTGCATGGGCGGGTTCCGGGGTTGTCAGTGTTGCCCATTGCGCAGGCGTCTGTTCTGCGGTGGGTGCTCATGGGTGGAATATCAGCAAATCAAGTTTTTTGGCATGGCCTGTTGGTGGTGGTGTCCTGGCGTGAGTACGGCGGCCCTCTTTTCGCACTTTTGTGTGTGGGGGGGGTTGTTGGGAAAGCGGTCCGGGGTGTTGGTTGCCGGGTTGTGTTTGGCGCACTGTTGGGTCCTGAGGCAACAGGGCCTTTTTGCAGCAATGCAGGGAATCCTTGGTGTTTCTTGTTGTTCCTGCGGCCGGCACCCCCTCGTGTTTGTGTGGGGTGGGTGTGGTTGACGGGGTTGTTGTTTGAGAACTACATAGTGGACGCGAGCATCTGGACACATGGTCCTGCACTCTTTTTGGGGGTGTGGGTTGTGTGTTCTAGCAATTTCTTTGATGAATGAACCTGGCCCTTTTGTGGTCGTGGTTCTCTCGAATTGATTGAGTGCATCAGCCGCGGCCTGTTTGGGTTGTGGTTTTGTGTGGTCAAGTTTTTAAGGGCGCACGGTGGATGCCTTGGCATTAGGAGCCGAAGAAGGACGTAGGAATCTGCGATAAGCCTGGGGGAGTTGATAACCGAGCGGTGATCCCAGGATGTCCGAATGGGGAAACCCCGCACAACGCTGCAAGGTGATTGTGTGACCCGTGCCTGAATTCATAGGGTGCGTGGGGGGAACGCGGGGAAGTGAAACATCTCAGTACCCGCAGGAAGAGAAAACAAGAGTGATTCCGTTAGTAGTGGCGAGCGAACGCGGATGAGGCTAAACCGTTCCATGTGTGATAGCCGGCGGGCGTTGCGTGGGCGGGGTTGTGGGACTTTCCGTGCTGGTTCTGCCGGACCGGTGGGGTGTGGGTGCGCGTATAGGTGAACGGTCTTGAAAGGCCGGCCAGAGAGGGTGTGAGTCCCGTAACCGTAATGTGTGGCACCGCCTTTGGAGAGGATCCCAAGTAGCACGGGGCCCGAGAAATCCCGTGTGAATCTGTCAGGACCACCTGATAAGCCTAAATACTTCCTAATGACCGATAGCGGACCAGTACCGTGAGGGAAAGGTGAAAAGTACCCCGGGAGGGGAGTGAAACAGTACCTGAAACCGTGTGCTTACAATCCGTCAGAGCATCTGCAGCCCTTCGGGGTTGTATGGGTGTGATGGCGTGCCTTTTGAAGAATGAGCCTGCGAGTTAGTGTTACGTCGCGAGGTTAACCCGTGTGGGGAAGCCGTAGCGAAAGCGAGTCTGAACAGGGCGTGTTCAGTGGCGTGATCTAGACCCGAAGCGGAGTGATCTACCCATGGCCAGGTTGAAGCGACGGTAAGACGTCGTGGAGGACCGAACCCACTTCAGTTGAAAATGGAGGGGATGAGCTGTGGGTAGGGGTGAAAGGCCAATCAAACTCCGTGATAGCTGGTTCTCCCCGAAATGCATTTAGGTGCAGCGTTGCGTGTTTCTTGCCGGAGGTAGAGCTACTGGATGGCCGATGGGCCCTACAAGGTTACTGACGTCAGCCAAACTCCGAATGCCGGTAAGTCAGAGCGCAGCAGTGAGACTGTGGGGGATAAGCTTCATAGTCGAGAGGGAAACAGCCCAGACCACCAACTAAGGCCCCTAAGCGTGTGCTAAGTGGGAAAGGATGTGGAGTTGCTTAGACAACCAGGAGGTTGGCTTAGAAGCAGCCATCCTTGAAAGAGTGCGTAATAGCTCACTGGTCAAGTGATTCCGCGCCGACAATGTAGCGGGGCTCAAGTACACCGCCGAAGTTGTGGCATTCACGCATTACCCTAGCCTTCGTGGTTCAGGGGTGTGGATGGGTAGGGGAGCGTCGTGTGGGCGGTGAAGTCGCGGTGTAAACCAGCGGTGGAGCCTACACGAGTGAGAATGCAGGCATGAGTAGCGAAAGACGGGTGAGAAACCCGTCCGCCGAATGATCAAGGGTTCCAGGGTCAAGCTAATCTGCCCTGGGTAAGTCGGGACCTAAGGCGAGGCCGACAGGCGTAGTCGATGGACAACGGGTTGATATTCCCGTACCGGCGAAAAACCGCCCATGTTGAACGGGGGATACTAACCACCGCCGGTCTTTCTTGTTGCGCCACTTGTGGTGTGATGGTTGGGCTGGTGCTGGGACCTGATCCCGGGAGGCAAGCGTATTAACAGGTGTGACGCAGGAAGGTAGCCGGGCCGGGCGATGGTAGCCCCGGTCCAAGGATGTAGGGTCAGGGATAGGCAAATCCGTTCCTGTGTGTTTCGAGCACGATCCTGAGATCTGATGGGACTCCCGCATGGGGGGATCCGGTGATCCTATGCTGCCTAGAAAAGCATCGACGCGAGGTTTTAGCCGCCCGTACCCCAAACCGACACAGGTGATCAGGTAGAGAATACCAAGGCGATCGAGAGAATTATGGTTAAGGAACTCGGCAAAATGCCCCCGTAACTTCGGGAGAAGGGGGGCCTGCCCCGTGATACAGACTTGCTTTGTGGAGCGGGTGTGGGCCGCAGAGACCAGGGGGAAGCGACTGTTTACTAAAAACACAGGTCCGTGCGAAGTCGCAAGACGATGTATACGGACTGACTCCTGCCCGGTGCTGGAAGGTTAAGAGGACCGGTTAGCCCCTTTGCGGGCGAAGCTGGGAATTTAAGCCCCAGTAAACGGCGGTGGTAACTATAACCATCCTAAGGTAGCGAAATTCCTTGTCGGGTAAGTTCCGACCTGCACGAATGGAGTAACGACTTCCCCGCTGTCTCAACCATAAACTCGGCGAAATTGCAGTACGAGTAAAGATGCTCGTTACGCGCAGCAGGACGGAAAGACCCCGAGACCTTTACTATAGTTTGGTATTGGTGTTCGGAGTGGCTTGTGTAGGATAGGTGGGAGACGTTGAAACCCGGACGCCAGTTCGGGTGGAGTCATCGTTGAAATACCACTCTGGTCACTTTGGACATCTAACTTCGGCCCGTGATCCGGGTCAGGGACAGTGCCTGATGGGTAGTTTAACTGGGGCGGTTGCCTCCTAAAAAGTAACGGAGGCGCCCAAAGGTTCCCTCAGCCTGGTTGGCAATCAGGTGTCGAGTGTAAGTGCACAAGGGAGCTTGACTGTGAGAGAGACATCTCAAGCAGGGACGAAAGTCGGGACTAGTGATCCGGCGGTACATTGTGGAATGGCCGTCGCTCAACGGATAAAAGGTACCTCGGGGATAACAGGCTGATCTTGCCCAAGAGTCCATATCGACGGCATGGTTTGGCACCTCGATGTCGGCTCGTCGCATCCTGGGGCTGGAGTAGGTCCCAAGGGTTGGGCTGTTCGCCCATTAAAGCGGTACGCGAGCTGGGTTTAGAACGTCGTGAGACAGTTCGGTCCCTATCCGCTGCGCGCGCAGGAAATTTGAGAAGGGCTGTCCTTAGTACGAGAGGACCGGGACGGACGAACCTCTGGTGTGTCAGTTGTACTGCCAAGTGCACCGCTGATTAGCTACGTTCGGATGGGATAACCGCTGAAAGCATCTAAGCGGGAAGCTCGCTTCAAGATGAGATTTCCAAACACATTATGTGTGAGAGGCCCCCAGCCAGACCACTGGGTTGATAGGCCGGATGTGGAAGCGAGGACTAAAGACTCGTGAAGCTGACCGGTACTAATAGGCCAACAACTTACACCACACACAACACACTGCACGCGTCCACTATGTGGTTCCCAACCAACAACCCGGGAACAACAACACAACTAAACAAGCACCACAGTTGTAACCACACACACTTCCCACCCCCACCACAAAAGCGGGGGACGGGTAACAAGGTTACGGCGGTCATAGCGTGGGGGAAACGCCCGGTCCCATTCCGAACCCGGAAGCTAAGACCCACAGCGCCGATGGTACTGCACCCGGGAGGGTGTGGGAGAGTAGGACACCGCCGGACATAAATTACACAGTGAGCCCCGACCACGACGGTCGGGGCTCACTGCATTTAAAACCCACCCCCGAAAACCACGGGTAGAGTTGGTGGTCATGGAAAGTCTTTTCAGCCACCCCACCCCTGACTCCACACCGGCCAACGCAGGTGGGGAGGACCTGGAGCCGTTGGTATTCACTACCGTGGTGCCCACCACCATTCAGCACGCATTCATGGGATTCACGGACCACCCGCACCTGTGGTGGCCCATGGCCGAACACAGCGTCTACGGGGCCGGCTCGCATGTGGAATTTGAGGAGAACATGATCCTCGAGACAGCCGAGGACGGCCGCACGTCGGTCTGGGGCACCATCGACGACTGGCAGCCCCCAATGTCCTTCCACACCAGTTGGTACCCTGCCAGCACCCCGCTCTGGTCTACTGAGATTCTGGTAGCCTTCAGGGCCGTTGACGGGGGAACCGAAGTGCGCCTTGTGCACGATGGTTGGGAGGGCGCTGAAGACCCCAAAGCTACGCGCGAATCCTACGCTGAAGGATGGCCGGGCGTCCTGGCGAACTACTCACGGTTCATGGGCGGAGCCGTTGCCTAGCGCGGGTGCATCCACGGCCGGGATCAGACGGCTCACTGCTGGCGACTGGCAGCAATTGAAAGCCGTGCGGTTGGAAATGCTGGCCGATACTCCCATGGCGTATATCGAGAGCCTGGATGCGGCGCGGCGGCAAACCGATGCGCAGTGGCAGGAACGGGCCAAGGCGATGTCGGGAGACGGAAGCGTCACCTTGATCGCGGAGGAAAACAACCCCGCCCGCCGGATCAGAGGCCTCATGCGCGTAGCCCTGACGCATCCGCAAAAGGTGGGGAATTCACTGCACGCAGTGTTGATCAGCGTCTACGTGGCACCGGAATACCGGGGGCTGGGCTTGGCTGACGAGCTGCTGGTGGCGTGCTGCGATGCAGCTGCCCATGACTTGGGGGCCCACGTGCTGGAGCTCGGCGTCCACGAGGACAATGCCCGCGCGCTGTCTTTCTATCAACGCCATGGTTTCTCACTGACGGGGGAGTCCAAGCCCTTCCCCCAGGACAAGACCAAACGTGAGCTGATCATGGAGCGTCGGCTGACCATGAGCGAAAGGAACACCGACCTTGGCGGATGAAACGGCTATTTCCGGAACCACGGAGGAAAGCATTAGAGGCCGCGCAGCCGTGGACAAAGCTTCGGCGGTACGGGCGCCGGAGGATCGGGATTTCGTGGAACAGCTGGGATCCGGCCTGGCACCATCCCAGTTGGCCGAAGACGAGGCAACACTGACGGTCTACTCCGCAGACCAAGGCCCGCTGCTCGAACGTCACTTGCCACTCGCCGTCGTATGGGCTGAATCGGTGCAGGACGTCCAGCACATTGTCCGTACGTGCTCCGCGCACAGGGTTCCAATCGTTGCACGCGGTGCCGGTACCGGCGTATCGGGCGGAGCCCACGCCACGCGTGGCTGCATCGTCCTCAGCTTGGAACGGATGGACCGGATCCTTGACCTGAACCCGGATGACGAGACCGCCGTCGTCGAACCCGGCGTCATTAACGCGGAGCTGAACGCTGCTGCCGCTGCGCACGGGCTCATGTATGCGCCGGACCCGGCGAGTTACAAGATGTCCACGATTGGCGGCAACGTGGCGACGAACGCCGGCGGCCTGAGGTGTGCAAAGTATGGCGTGACGCGTGATTCTGTTCTTGCCCTGGACGTCGTCATGGCAGACGGCTCCCTCCTGCATACCGGGCACCAGACGTTCAAAGGCGTGGCAGGCTATGACCTCACGGCGCTGATGGTGGGCTCTGAAGGCACATTGGGGATAGTGGTGGGCGTGACGGTCCGCCTCAAGTACTTGCCCCACGAGGTCCACACCATTGCGGCTTTCTACCAGGATTTCCGCAGCGCAGCTGCCGGGGTGCTGGCGGTCGGCAAAGCGCGGGTGCAGCCGGCCATCATGGAGTTGCTGGATAACGGAACCTTGGAGCAACTGGACGCACTGCACGGCTCGGACCTGCAGAAGCGCGGGAAGTCGTTGTTGCTGATTCAGACCGACGGCTTTGGGGCGGCCGCTGAGGCGGCTGTGGTCCGGCAGGTCCTTGCCGATGGCGGCGCTACAGTCACCATGGAAGCCAGCGCGGAAGCGGAAATGTTGGTAGAGCTGCGCCGCAACAGCCGCGGCGTGGAGGTCGACGACGAGTTCCGTGTGGGCGAGGACATTGCCGTTCCGCGCTCGAAGCTGGTGGAGTTCGTCGCATCGCTCGAGGCCATGGCCGTCCGCCACCGGGTCCGGCTCAAGGTGGTAGCCCACGCCGGCGACGGCAACCTGCATCCGACGTTCTGGATGGACCGCGTGGACGACGCTACAGACGCCGACGCCTTGGTGCGGCTCAACGCGGCCCTGGATGAGTCCATTCAGGTAGGCCTGGAGATGGGTGGGACCATCACCGGGGAACACGGAGTAGGCCAATACAAGCTCCGTTGGCTGGGGCTGGAGCAGCCTGAACCTGTGCGTGAACTGCAGCGCAGGATCAAGGAGCTGTTCGACCCCGCAGGGATCCTGAACCCCGGAAAGGCCATTTAGCCATCTAGGCTTTTGGTATTCCAATAATCTCGATCTGCGTTTTCGGTCATGTTTCGCCGCGCTTTATCAGCGGTTTACTTTGACGCCTTGGCGTCCTATTCTATTTTGGTATACCAAAATACCGAAGAGGGGATGGATGTGGGAGAAAAGCGCCGAGCCGTACAGGGAAGAAGTCCAAGACTGAAGACGGTCATGGTGCTGCTGGCCCTGGTGCTGGTGTCCATCAACCTCCGGCCAGCTATCACCACAATCGCCGGAGTGATGACCCAGCTCGAGGATGCCTTCCAGCTGGGTCCGCAATGGCTGCCCCTCCTGGGCACGCTCCCGGTCCTTGCCTTCGGCGTATCAGGGCCCATCGGGCCTTGGCTGGCCCGGCGTCTCGGCGCTGGGCGCGCCGTGGCAGTCGCCCTGCTGGTACTGGCTGCGGCGCTCATTGTGCGGGCCACTGTCCCGGCGCTCCTTTTGCCCGGAACCTTCCTGTGCGGCATGGCGATTATGACGGCCAGCGTGTTGGTTCCCCAGATCGTCAAGACCAACCGCGGCACGGGCTGGTGGACGGGCCTCTGCACCCTGGGGTTTGGACTCGGTGCAGCCTTGGGCGCCGGACTCGTCCGGCCCTTGGAACATGCCTTGGGCGGCAGCCTCGGTGGGGCACTCGCCGTATGGGCCGTGCCCGCTCTGTTGGGCGCCTTCCTGATACAGCGCTCGGGAGGAGGCCCGACGTCGGCACCGGCCGCAGCGGGCAATGTCACCTCGGCGGGGAATGCCGCCTCGGCTGGCAATGCCACCTCAGCGGGCAATGCCGCCTCAGCGGCCGGGGAAGCTGCGGCGCTGACGCCGGATTCGCCGTCGTCGGCTGTCGCGCCCAGTGCTGTGGTGCCCAATGCTGTTGTTCCACTGCGTAAGCAGCGCACGGCCTGGGCCGTGACAGCGTTCTTCGGGTTGCAGGCAATGCTCTACTTCGCCATCACGTCCTGGCTGGCCGTTTTCCTTGTCTCCGAGGGACTCTCCTCCGCGGATGCCGCAGCGTTGCTGGCGTGGTTCAGCCTGGCCGGCCTTCCGGCGAGCCTGCTGGCTCCTGTCCCGGCCGGAAAGCCCAAGGTCCTTCGGGTTCTGGGACCAGGTTTGGGCCTTTCCGTCGCAGTGGCGCTCATTGGTGTCCTGGTAGCTCCGTCCGGGGCCCAGTTCCTCATGGTCGGCGTGCTGGGCGTAGTCCAGAGTGCCGGCTTCGGGCTGGCCATGGCCTTGGTGGTCATACGTTCAGCGGGACCGTTGACAGCCGGCCGGCTTTCCGCGATGAGCCAGGGCTTCGGCTTTGCCCTGGCCTCCCTGGGCCCTCTTGCTGCGGGGCTGCTGCACACCTGGTCGGGCGGTTGGGAGGCTCCCTTCCTGGCCATGGCGGGTGAAGCGCTGGTCTTGGCGGCAGCCGGATACCTGGCGATTCGCGGGCCGCTGGTGAGCATTGAAACCCCCAAAGCAACCGCGAAGGACAACCCGGGCCAAAGCTCCACACCTGAGCTTGTTCCGTAAAGCTGCTGGTCGCGGCCGGGTGCCCAGCGTATTCTCGGCGTATGAACACACCTGGGACCAACAAACCGAACTCCGCGACCGAAATCCTTGAAGTGAACGAATGCTGGGAACTCCTGCGGGGAGTTTCCGTTGGCCGGTTGGCCGTGTGGGTGGACGACCACCCGGACATCTTCCCCGTCAACTACAAAGTTGACCACGGAAGCCTGGTGTTCCGTACAGGGGAAGGCACCAAGCTCCACGCCGCACTCAGCGATACTCCGGTGGCCATTGAGGCGGACGGAGTCAACCCTGACACCGGCGTCGCCTGGAGCGTGGTGGCCAAAGGAAGGGCGTCCGCAGTGAAATTGACGCAGGACGTCCTGGATACCATCGGACTCCTGCTGTTCCCATGGGAAGCAGGCCAGAAGGACCAGTTCATCAGGATTACGCCCAACAGCGTGACCGGGCGGCGTTTCAAAGTGACCCCTCCTGCGACGTGGTGGACTCCCTTGGACGATGCTCCCACCGCCAGCGCCGAGTAGCTGTTTCCACCCGTGTATGCTCGGTTGGAGCGCTGACCGGTGCCGTCCGGCGAACTCGGTTGGGCGCCGGCATGAAGGGGAGTTCCACAGTGGCAGAGGCTGGTCCGGAAAACGGCAACGTCCGCGATGACGAGGCCCGCGCGGAGTACGTATACCAACTGGTGCTCGAAGGCATCGTGTCAGGGTCCTTCGCCCAGGGTTCCCGGCTGCGGGAACGTGAACTCTCGGACATGTACAGCGTCTCGCGCATCCCCGTCCGGGAAGCCATCCAGCGGCTGGAACAGGACGGGTTCGTGGCCACCTTCCCGCGACGCGGCGCGGTGGTACGCCAACTCACCCTGACGGACGTCAATGAGCTCTTCGACGTCCGCCTGTGCCTGGAAACCTTCGCCGCCAGGGAAGCGGCCGCCCGCGTTGCCGAGGGTGGCGACGGCGGCCGCCTCGGGGAACTCATGGAAGCATCCAAAGCTGCCATCGACGAGGACCGTACCGACGACGTCGTCCTCATCAGCGCGGAACTGCACGCGGAGATCGTCCGCCTTTCAGGCAACCGCCTCCTGATGGAGTCCGTGAAGCCCTTGTTTGGACGCATGCGCTGGATCTTCGGCCTGGCGCACAACCGCAGCAACGAACTCCAACGGGAAGAACACACCCAGCTGTGCAACGCGATCCTCAACGGCCGTCCCGAGCTCGCTTACTCGCTGGCCTACTCCCACATAGAGCTGGGCCGCGAGCCCGTGTTGGCCGGGCTCGCGGAAACCCTGGAACCATAAGGTGACTGGAGGGCGCCGTGCGTGCCTTCCAGGACCTCAGTCGTCGGCGTCGGGGTACTCTTCCACCTCGTCGTACCGGCCGGACTCTTCAACTTCCACTTCGAGGATCTTCAACATCTCGGTGTCCGGGTTCAGCATGATGGCGGCCTCGTCACGGCGGTGCCGCAGGACGGTGTCGATGTAGGACTGCACCGTCTCCGCGAGGGGGATGTGGCGGTCCTGCTTCTGGCTCATGTACCAACGGTGTTCGAGGACCTCGTGGACCACCTCGGCGGGTTCGAGTTTTCCTGCCAGGTGCCGGGGGATGGACCGCACGATCGGTTCGAAGATCTGGCTGACCCAGGCATGGGCGCTGATTTCCTCGTCCAGTTCGGGGTTGTTGTCGGCACGGAACTGGTCCATGTCATTCAGCAACCTGCGGGCCTGGTTCTCCTGGGCGTCCAGGCCGGTCAAGCGCAGCAACCGGCGCTGGTGGTGCCCGGCGTCCACAACCTTGGGCTGCAGCTGGATCGTGGAACCGTCCGCCGTGGTCTTGATGGCATATTCCTCGACGTCGAAGCCGAGCTCGTTGAGCCTGCGGATACGCGCCGCCACCCGCCAGCGTTCGCCGAGTTCGAAGGACTCCTTCTCCGTCAGCTCGGCCCAGAGGCGCCGGTAGCTGTCCATGATCAGTTCACTGGTAGCTACGGGGTCCACTTTCTCCTCGATGAGGCCGCCGTCCAGGAGATCCATGAGCTCGCCCGCAATATTCACCCGGGCAATCTCCAGATCGTACTCGCGTTGGCCCATGGAGAGGTCCGGGTACAGCTCACCGGTTTCAGCGTCCACGAGGTAGGCGGCAAATGCACCGGCGTCGCGGCGGAAGAGGGTGTTGGAGAGCGACACGTCGCCCCAGTAGAAACCGATGAGGTGAAGGCGGACCAGAAGCAGCGCCTGTGCATCGATGAGGCGGGTCAGCGTGTCCTTGCGGAGCATCTGGGAGAACAGTGCGCGGTACGGCATGGAGAACTTCAGATGCCGGGTGACCAGCACGGGGTTCAGCGGTTTGCCGTCCGCCGTCGTCCGGCCGGTGATGACCGCCACCGGCTCAACGCAGGGGACGTCCAGCCGGGCCAGCTTCCGGAGCATGTGGTATTCGTGCCGGGCCACGTGCTCAGAGGTTTCCTTGATGGCTATGACGGAGCCGCCAAGGTGCGCGAACCGGACAATGTGGCGGGAAATACCGCGGGGGAGTGCTGCCAGGAATTCAGCCGGCCAGTCCTCCAAGGCGATGTGCCAGGGAAGGTCCAGCAGTTCAGGATCGGCCGCTGCTGCGGTGATGTTGAGCGAACCTATAACGCTCGCCGGCGGGGTTGAGTCCTGCGCGCTCGCAGCTTCCTTCCGTGGGAGCTTGCCGATCTGCCCGTAGTCGGTAGGTTCGTCGTGCCACTGGGCTCCGTTTTGCTCGCTCATGCCTCAATTGTTCCGTATTCGGTGGTGTTGTTCGGTTCAGTGAAGGGATCGGCCGGTGTGGCGGACCATTCGACGTCGGCAGCCGGCTGGAAGGTGACCCCCTGGTTGGCGAGCCGCTCGCCGAAGCCGCCCAGCCGACGTCGGAAGTCACCAAGGCTTCGGGCCTCCTGTGGCGACCACGCCACTTCCGCGAGGGAAACCGCACGCGGGTACAGCAGCCAGTAGGCCTGGCGGTTGCCGCGGACGGTTTCGGTCCATAGGGGACCTTCGACGCCCAGGATGTGCTGGTCTTCAAGGCCGCCTTGGGCGGGGTTCCACTGGTAGTACTCGGACCAGGTGAAGGGGCCGCCGTCAACCCAGGACAGTCCGATGGGGCTGGTGGAATCGTACTTTTGGTCCAGGTACGTCCGGTCGGCAGGAGACATGATGACCTTGGCAGTACCTTGTTCGGCCTTGTTCAGTACTTGCCCGAAGTCTCCGAACCAGTACTGCACCACGCTTCCATCCGGCAGATCCGCTTCGGCCGCCTCGTTCCAGCCCACCACGGTCTTGCCGGTGGCGGCGCCGATCCTTGCGAACTCCCGGACCATGGCGAGGTAGTTTTCGTGGCCGGTCACGTGGGCCTCGTCCCCGCCGATGTGCAGATATGGGCCGTCCGTGATGGCGGCAACCTGCCCCAATACCTCGCTGACGAACTCGTAGGTGGCGGGAATGTCTGCGTCCAGCGTGGAGTACCCCACCTCACCCGTGGCGTTCATGGGTTTGGCCATGCCATCAGGGTTGAGCCGGGGCACGGCTGCCAATGCTGCATTGACGTGGCCCGGGAGGTCGATCTCGGGAACCACCGTGATGTTGCGGGCGGCTGCGTAGGCCTGGATGTCCCGGTAGTCCTGTTGGGTGTAGAAACCCGTCCGACCGGGCGTGAGGCCAACGCCAGGGTGGTTCACGGCCCCGCCCACTGCCGTGAGGTTGGCGTACTCCAGCCCGGAGGGGTTGTTCTCCGGTTCATGGATCTCGATGCGCCATGCTTGGTCGTCCGTCAGGTGCAGGTGCAAGGCGTTGAACTTGAGCTGCGCCATGACGTCGATTTGTTCCTTAACCTCGGCAACGGTGAAGAAACTGCGCGCAACGTCAAGCATCAAACCGCGGTACCGGAAGCGGGGAGCATCTTTGATTTCGACGGCGGGGACCGTCCAGTCGCGTTGCCTGTCCGTGTTTCCCGCGGGCCCGTCCGGCGGGGCTTCGATGGCGGGGTCGAACAACTGGCGGAGGGTCTGGATGCCGTTGAACAGCCCGGCCGGTGTGTCAGCCCGGACCCGTGCGCCTGCGTCGGTGACAGTCAGGGCGTAAGCCTCAGGGCCGCCGTCGAACGTTCTGGTCAGCTCCAGTGCCACGTCACCGGGCCGGAAATCGCTGACCAGCGGAAGTTCGTGGCAGGTAGCGCGACGCAGGAATGACGCGAGGTGCCCGGCAACGGGCACGGCGGCGCCGGTTGCGGAGATCCGGGTGGCGCCGCCCAAGGTGAAAGCCCGGCCATCCAGGACGGCGACGTGCACAGGCTTGGGGATGAGGAGTTCCGTGACGTTCATGCCGTTCTCCTTCTGGTCCGATGCCGCTACGGGGCGGGTTAAAGCGGTAACGGCCCGACGCGGGGGTCGGGCCGTTATCGCTACTTCAGGTCGGTGGGTGGGCCCACGCCGACAGGGTTCCCTGGCCGAAGCGAAGCGAGGCTAGGGGGTCGGTGGGTGGGCCCACGCCGACAGGGTTCCCTGGCCGAAGCGAAGCGAGGCTAGGGGGTCGGTGGGGATTAGTCGCCCAGGCGGAGGCCGGTCTTGGTGTCGAACAGGTGCACGTGGCCGGACTGCGGACGGACGAAGATGGACTCGCCCTTCATCGGAGGACGGCGGCCGTCAACGCGGGCCACGATGTCGTGGCTCTTGCCGTCGAGGGTGGTGTGGCCGTAGACGTAAGCGTCGGCTCCGAGCTCTTCCACGACGTCCACCTCAACCTGGAGGCCTTCGCCCTGAGGAGCGGTCTCGAGGTCCTCCGGACGGGTACCGACGGTGACCGTCTTGCCCGAAGCGTCATCGAGGACATCGTGCGGAACGGGGTAGACCGTGCCGCCGAACTGGACGCCGCCGTCAACAACCGGCAGTTCCAGCAGGTTCATGGCGGGGGAGCCGATGAAGCCTGCAACGAAGACGTTCTGCGGGCGGTCGTACAGGTTGCGCGGGGTGTCGACCTGCTGGAGGAGGCCGTCCTTCAGCACTGCGACGCGGTCGCCCATGGTCATTGCCTCGACCTGGTCGTGCGTCACGTAGACGGTGGTGACACCGAGGCGGCGGGTCAGGGACGCGATCTGGGTACGGGTCTGGACACGGAGCTTGGCGTCCAGGTTGGACAGCGGTTCATCCATGAGGAAGACCTGCGGGTTACGGACGATTGCGCGGCCCATGGCGACACGCTGGCGCTGACCACCGGAGAGGGCCTTCGGCTTGCGGTCCAAGTACTGCTCAAGGTCAAGAAGCTTTGCGGCTTCACGGACACGCTCTGCGCGCTCTTCCTTGGAGACGCCGGCGATCTTCAGGGCGAAGCCCATGTTGTCGGCAACAGTCATGTGCGGGTACAACGCGTAGTTCTGGAAAACCATCGCGATGTCGCGGTCCTTCGGCGGAACGTCGGTGACGTCGCGGTCGCCGATCAGGATGCGGCCTGCGTTGACGTCCTCCAGGCCTGCGAGCATGCGCAGGGAAGTGGACTTACCGCAACCGGAGGGTCCAACGAGGACCAGGAATTCGCCATCAGCGATGTCGATGTTCAGCTTATCGACGGCGGGCTTATCAGTGCCCGGGTACAGACGCGTAGCGTTGTCAAAAGTAACTGTTGCCACAGTTATCAATCCCTTCACCGGCAGGTACGTGCCGGACGATCCGTAGTGAATGGTTCTTGTTTTTCAGTTGAAACTCCCCGGCCGGAGCCGAGGAGTCGCCCGTGGCGCCGCACGATGCTGTGCGTCACGTCACATACGAGAGTATGTCAGACTTTTTGACGAACTGTCGAACTGTTACGAAGGTCACATGAAATTCTGTTCGCGATTCATGCGGAGCCAACGGCGCGGCGTCGTTCCCGGAGCAGCGCTTCCAGGAGTTCGGCCACATGTACCGGAGCTTCCACCCGGTACGCTGCCTGCGTGAAATCCAAGCCCACCTTGATGCCGACGTCCCCGGGCAGGAGCCTGCCCAGCGCGTCCTCGTCCGTGACGTCGTCACCGGCAAACAGGACCGCGGTGGCTCCGGTGGCCTGGCGGAGGAACTCCACGGCCTCGCCCTTGGACGCTTGGATCACCGAGGTTTCCAGCACCCGTTTGCCGGATTTCAAGTACACCCCCGGACGGTCCTGCAATTCCAGGCGGGCGGCCTGGACGGCGTCCTCGGCCACGTCGTCGTCCGCCAGCCGGGTGTGGAGCACCACGCCTGCCGGCTTGTCTTCCAGCAACGTGCCGGGAGCGACGTTGACGATGCCGGCGAGCACCTCGCGCACCGAAGCCAGGCGTTGCCGCTGCTCGTCATCCAGTTCCAGTCCGAGGGATCCTTCTCCCATCCAGACTTCCGCCCCGTGGCTTCCGATCAGAAGCGTCGTTTCCGGCGGGGAGGCGACCGCGCGCAGGCTGTCCAGGGCGCGTCCCGAGATGAGTGCCGTCGTCGTGCGCGGAAGCCCAGAGAGTTGCTCCAAAGCCGCAGCCGACCGGGGAAGCGGGCGGGCGTCCGACGCATGATCGACGATCGGGGCAAGCGTGCCGTCGAAGTCGAGGGCAACCAGCAGGTGTTCCGTATCGGCGATGCGGCGGACCGCGTCGAGCAGCTCCGGCGCCAGGGAGAGGGGGGTCTGCTCAGCTGTCATCGCGCACCACCTTTTCCTTGAGCGCAGCCAGGAAGTCCGCGGACCAGTGGTCGACGTCGTGGTCAAGGATCTGCTTGCGCATCAGCTTCATGCGGCGGCGGGCTTCCTTGGGGTCCAGTTTGATGGCCCGCAGGATCGATGACTTCAGCCCGTCGATGTCGTGCGGATTGACCAGCAAGGCCTGCTTCAGCTGGTCGGCAGCGCCGGCGAACTCGCTGAGGACCAAGGCTCCGTCATCCTCGGAGCGGGCCGTGACGTACTCCTTGGCCACCAGGTTCATGCCATCCCTCAAGGCCGTGACCAGCATGACGTCGGCCGCCAGGTAGAGGGCCACCATCTCTTCCACGGGGTAGCTGTGGTGCAGGTAGCGGACGGCCGTGTTCTGGATGGTGTCGTAGGTGCCGTTGATCCGGCCCACCGTGCCTTCGATTTCTTCCCGCAGGAGGCGGTACTGCTCCACGCGTTCCCGGCTGGGGCTTGCCACCTGGATCAGGGTGGCGTCTTCAACCTTGATGTGCCCGTCGGCCAGGAGTTCCTCGAAGGCCTTCAGCCTGTGCCCGATGCCCTTGGTGTAGTCGAGCCTGTCCACGCCCAGCAGGATGGTCTTGGGATCGCCGAGGTCCTTGCGGATCTGCCGGGCCCGTTCGATGATATCCGGCCGCGTGGCGAGCTGGCGGATCTGGTCCACGTCGATCGAGATGGGGAACGCCTGGGCGCGGGCAATGTGCGTGACCTGTCCGTCCTGTCCCTTGACGTGGACCTGCTGCTGCTTGACGCTTGCGCCCAGGAAGCGGCGGGCTGACCGCATGAAGTTGCCGGCGTCGCTGGGGCGCTGGAAGCCGAGGAGGTCGGCGCCGAGCAGGCCGTCAATGATCTCGCGCCGCCACGGCAACTGCGCGAAGATTTCCGGCGGCGGGAAAGGAATGTGGTTGAAGAAGCCGATCTTTAAGTCCGGGCGGGCTTCCCGGAGCAGCCTGGGGACAAGCTGCAGCTGGTAATCCTGCACCCACACCGTGGCCCCGTCCGCGGCATGGCGGATGACGGCGTCGGCAAACTTCTTGTTCACCTGGCGGTAGGAGTCCCACCATGTCCGGTGGAATTCCGGCGGCGCGATGACGTCGTGGTAAAGCGGCCAGATGGTGGCATTGGAGAATCCCTCGTAGTAGAGCTCCACTTCGTGGCTGCTCAACTGGACCGGGACGAGGTCCATGCCTTCGTGGCTGAAAGGACGCACTGTCTCGTCCGGGGCGCCGTGCCACCCGACCCATGCGCCGTCGGACTTCGTCATCATGGGCGCCAGTGCGGTCACGAGGCCGCCGGGGGACCGGCGCCAGCCGTCACCGCCGTTAGTATCGCCGTCGTTGCTGTAACGGTCCACGGGCAGGCGGTTGGACACCACCATGAAATCGAACGTGCTCGCCGTGGGCTTCTGCGTGGGTGAGGCCCTAACGCCCTGTTCCGTCGTGAGTTTTTCGCTTGCCAAATCCTGCATTACTGCCCCCTGGGGTTGCTGTGACTCGCTTCCCAGCCTACCGGCGGAATCTTCAGGGGCGGTTGATCGTTCAACCACCGGGCGGTTGCGTGTGCGGCAAACCTTCAGGTTTGCTCCCGTAAACTGGCCCCGTTGCCACTTCGACATCGAGTAACCACGAGGAATTGATGAGTCCCGCAAACGAACCACGCCTGTCCAAGGCCGAGCGCACAGCCCAGGCCCGCGAACAAGCGCGCAAGATCCGCGAAGAACAGCTTAAGAAGGAGAAGCGCAACAAGCTCCTGATTGGCTGGGGCATCGTGGTTGCCGTCGTGGCGATCCTCGTGATCATCGCACTCGTGGTGGTCCAGAACATCCAGAACAGCGCCCCCATCGCGGACAGCGGCCCCACCCCGGCCAACGGCAACGTCCACGGCGGCGTGACGCTGCTGGCCAACAACGAAGTAGTCAAGTCGGAGCCCGCAACGGTGAACGTGGCCGATGTCCCGGCTCCGCTGACCACCAAGCCGGCTACCGTGGCCGCTCCAGGCGCCGAGGCCGAAGCCGGCAAGCCGGTCAAGGTTGTTGCCTACATCGACTTCATCTGCCCGGTCTGCAAGCGCTTCGAAACCACTTACGGTGAATCGCTGACCAACCTGCGCAACGAAGGCAAGATCTCCCTCGAGTACCGGCCGCTTGGTTTCTTGGACCAGCAGTCCACCACCAACTACTCCTCCCGCGCCGCGAACGCTGCCGCCTGCGTCGTGAACACCTCGCCGGAGAAGTACGCCGACTTCTTCAACCTCCTGTTCGAGCGCCAGCCGTCCGAAGGCGGTGCAGGCATTTCCGACAAGGACCTCAAGGCCATGGCCACTGAAGTCGGAGCCGCCAATATCGACTCCTGCGTGGATAACAAGGAGTTCCGCCCGTACGTGAAGGTCGCCACGCAGGAAGCTGCCGCGATCGGTATCACCGGCACGCCTACCGTCTTTGTCGACGGCAAGCAGTGGGACGGGTCCACCGACCTTAACGCAGAGATCCAGGCGGCCATCAGCGCCAAGGGCTGATTCTCAGCCACGTACGACGGCGGCCGGTTGCCTCTTCCGGGAGGCGACCGGCCGTTGTTGTCTCCGGGCGGGGCTGTCCTGCGCTGAATTTCCTTGTGGGGGACGGTCTGGGCTAACCTTGTCTAGCGTTCTTTAGCGAGTGTCCAGCACAGGCTGGCATCGTTCATCGCGCCTCCTTAGCTCAGTTGGCCAGAGCACCTGTCTTGTAAACAGGGGGTCGCCGGTTCGAATCCGGCAGGGGGCTCCACTAACCCCTCTTTCCGGCGGACCACCACCGGAAAGAGGGGTTTTCCGTATTCGCGGGCCGGCGTCATCACGGCGTGCCGGGCCGTTGCCGCGGCATGCATACTGGCTCTATGCAGACCACTGTGCTGGTGGAAGGTGAAAGCGACAAGGTGGCCGTGGAGACGCTGGCCGCCAAGCTTGGCCATGACCTGGCGGCAGAGGGCGTCACGGTGGTACCCATGGGCGGCGCCACCAGCATCATCCACTTTCTGGACCGTTATGGGCCCAGCGGCGCAGACCATAGGCTCCTGGGCTTGTGCGATGCAGGCGAATCTCCCGGCATTGCCAGGGCGCTGAGCCGTGCGGGCATCGGTCCCGGGACGCTGGCGGAACTTGGGTTCCACGTCTGCCACGAGGACCTGGAAGACGAACTCATCCGTGCCCTTGGAACGGAGAACGTCCTGAATGTCATTGAAGAACAGGGCGAACTGGCATCGTTCCGGCTCCTGCAGCGTCAACCGTCGCTCCGGGACCGCCCGGTGACGGACCAACTGCGGAGATTCTTCGGGGGCCGCAGTGGCAACAAGGTCCGGTATGCAAGGTTGTTGGTTGAGGCACTGCCCGACGGCGAGGCGCCACTGCCGCTGGGACTCCTCGTTGCCTCGTTCGCAGCCGGGAACTGAACAGCACACGTCCGCGTGTCCGGGGCTTCGTCGCAACCGCTAACGCCGTTCGCCCCAGTGCTTTTGGGAGCGCGGGGCGGAAACTGGTGCGCCAGGTGTGCGTTGCCGCAACGCGAGCATCGGGAAGAGCAGCACTGAGAGCATCCCGGCGCCGACCAGCGCGGAAGCGATCCCGTTGGAGATCAGGTGGGTGTCCTGCCCGATCCCCGTCACCGCAACGATGATCGGCAGGCCTGTTGCGCCGAACAGGGCAACGGCGCGTTTACCGGCAAAAGTGGAATGCCGTGGTGCGGCAAGCATCGAGGGCAGGCCCCGGACCACCAGCAACAGGATGAGGAACACCGGCACCAGCGCCAGGGTCATGGGGTCTGCGGTCAGTGCGCCGAGATCGAAGTCAATTCCGGTGTCGATGAAGAAAATCGGGACCAGGAAGCCAAACGCAATGGCGTCCACTTTGGCCTCGATGACGCTGCGATCCTGTTCGGGTGCCCGCGCGATGACCACCTTCCACAGGATCCCGGCAGCAAAGGCACCCAGCAGCATGTCCAGGCCCAGGGTCATGCTCAGCACCACCAGGACGGTGAGGATGAACATGATGGAGCGCACCGCGAATTGGCTGCTGGTGTGAAGGGTCCTGGTGACCTGCGCGTGCAGGAATTTGTGGCGGGAACGGGAGGCGAGGAAGACTGCAAGGCCGGTCAGGACAATAAAGCCCAGGAGTACTGCCGTGGCCGGACCCAACTGCTTGCCGCTGAAGAACAAGGAGATGGCCACGAGGGGACCGAATTCCCCCACGGCACCAAGGGCAGTCACCGCGATGCCCAGGGGAGTCCGGGACTCGCCCGCGTCGCGGAGGATGGGCAGCAGCGTGCCCAGCGCCGTGGAGCAGAGCGCGACGCCGATGATGACTGCCGCCTCCAAACCGGGTCCGAGGATGAGGCCCGCGCCGATTCCGGCCGTCAGGGAGATGACCCAGCCGATGCCTGCCCGTGCGGCAGGCCGGCCGCGGATGAGGCTGAAGTCGATCTCCGTGCCGGCCACGAAAAACAGCATGGCCAGTCCGAAATCCGCCAAGGTGTCAGTGAATTCCACCGATTGGACCCATCCCAGGACGGCCGGGCCCAGCAGCATGCCCAACAGAATCTCGAAGACCACCAGGGGGACTTTGATGACACGGTCCAACGCTCGGACCAACAAGGGCGCCAGGACTGCAAGGGAAGCGATCACCAGCAGTGACATGCTCAGGCCTTGCATCGGCAGCACCTCCGCCGCGACGAGTCGGGGAACAAACCCAAAGCTACCCGTCGGGTTCCTCCCGGCGCCATAACTGCGTCAACAAAAACCGACGGCGACGTCCCCGCCGTGGGAGCGTCGCCGTCGTCTTGGTCCGCTGTGGCCCACGCAGCGGGGCAGGTTATGGCGTGGGGCTGCCGCCGTTGACATTCAGGGTCTCGCCGACGACGTAGCTGGATTCGGGCGAGGCGAGGAAGACGTAGGCCGGTGCGAGTTCAGCCGGCTGGCCGGCACGGCCCAGGGGAGTGTCCTTCCCGAACTCGGGCAGGGCTTCCTTGGGCTGGCCGCTGCTGACCTGCAGCGGAGTCCAGATGGGTCCCGGCGCCACGGCGTTGACGCGGATGCCTTGGGGAGCCAGCTGCTGGGCGAGGCCCTTGGTGAAGTTGTTGATGCTGGCCTTCGTCGTGGCGTAGTCCACCAGGGTGGGTGATGGGTTGTAGGCCTGAATGGACGTGGTGTTGATGATCGTGGATCCCGCGGGCAGGTGGGGGAGGGCTGCCTTGGTCAGCCAGAACATTGCGTAGACGTTGGTCTTGATGGTGTGGTCGAACTGCTCATCACTGATTTGCCCGAGTTCTTCCTGCGCCACTTGCTTGCCCGCGTTGTTGACCAGGATGTCGATCCCGCCCAAGGCGGACACTGCTGCGTCCACCACGTCGCGGCAGGTTGCCGAATCCTTGAGGTCGCCCGGCACCTTCACAGCCTTGCGGCCGGCTGCCTCGATGATGCCGGCGATGCGCGAGGCATCTTCCTCTTCTTCCGGCAGGTAGGAAAGAACGACGTCGGCACCCTCCCGGGCGAAGGCGATGGCCGTTGCTGCCCCGATGCCGGAATCGGCTCCCGTGACAATTGCCTTGCGGCCCTCCAAGCGTCCGGTACCGCGGTAGGTGTCTTCGCCGAGATCGGCCTTGGGGGTGAGTTCCGCATCCAGTCCCGGTTCCGGCTGGTGCTGCTTGGGCGGTGAAATGTGCTCGTATGCTGTGACCGGGTTTCGGAACGTGTACTGATCAGTCATGGTCGGTCCTCCTGGTATTGCGTGGAACACGGACAAGCCTGCAACGAATTACTAAGTAGGCTTATGGTTTTCAGCCTATGCAAGGTCGGGTGTTGTCGCAAGTGCGGGATACGGACGCTCGCCCCGGGGCGGTCAGGCGTGCCGGCGGCTTCTTGCCCTGCGCTGTTCCGTGCGCCGCCTTTCCGCCCACCTGCGATGTTCCATCCACTGGCTGACGATTCCCGTCACCATCAGCGTGAAGCCGAGCAGTCCGAGCGGCGATGGGTGGATGGGGATCCCCAGCAGGATGAGCGCCAAGCCGAGTGCTGCCGCGATGACGTTCAGGGCCTTGGGGGCAGGTGCGGGCTCGGACGGGATGCCCGTTTCAAGTTGTTTGGCCAGCGCGGGATCCTGGATGAAGAGCTCGCGCTCCAGCTCCTGCAAGACCTTGCGCTCCTGATCCGATAGCGGCATGACGATCCTCCCCGTTCGCAACCCCGTAGCCATGGTGCCAATGTGCGCGTTGACGGCGGCTTAGCGCGCAACAGGATAAGCTAAGCATGCTTATTATTCGGTCCGCAAGCATTGATTGAGTGTTGTGGACATGGTCGCGCTAGGCTGGATTTCCCCCGGCTCAAGCAACGCGGCCGCAGGTACTAGGGTGCGGAGCTTTACACCATGTCGGACGAATCAGCCCTGGCCGCGCTCGCGGCCGAATCCTTCTCGCTGGATGCACTCAGGGATGGGCAACTGGCCGCCATGAGCGCGCTCGCCGAAGGACGCGACGTCCTTGCCGTGATGCCCACCGGATATGGCAAGTCCGCCACATACCAGGTCGCCGCCTTGTACCTGCACCAGCAGCAACAGAAACTGCACGGCCGAACCGGGGGACCCGCCGTCGTGGTTTCTCCGTTGATCGCCTTGCAGGAAGACCAGTTGGAGGGCCTCAACAGGCACCTGGGCGAGGGCGCCGCCGTCGCGGTCAACTCGGCCCACAGCGACGCGGACGTGGAAGCTGCATGGGACGCGGTGGAGTCCGGGAAGGCGGTCTATCTTTTCCTGGCTCCTGAGCAGTTGGCCAAGCAGGAGACGGTGGAGCGGATCGCGCGGTTGGACCTCACCCTGCTGGTAGTGGACGAGGCCCATTGCGTTTCATCGTGGGGACACGACTTCCGGCCCGACTACCTCAACCTCGGCAACGTCCGTGAAAGCCTGGGGAACCCGCCCGTCGCGGCCCTGACAGCAACGGCTTCCCCGCCCGTGCGGGACGAGATTGTTGAGCGCCTGGGCATGCAGGATCCATTGATCCTGGTCCGGGGCTTCGACCGTCCCAACATCAGCCTGGAAGTAGTCCGCCACCACGAGGACAAAGCCAAGCGGAAGGCCGTGCTGTCCCAGGTTGCGTCGTTGACGACGTCGGGACAGAAGGGCTTGGTGTACGCGGCCACCCGCAAGGACACGGAGAAGTACGCAGCCAAGCTGGTGGCGCAGGGAATCCGTGCCGAGGCCTACCACGCAGGCCGTTCCGCATCCGAGCGCGAACTCATCCACGAACAGTTCCTGGCCGATGACCTCGATGTAGTGGTTGCCACGACGGCGTTTGGCATGGGCATCGACAAGCCCAACGTCAGGTTTGTGGTGCACGCCGATATCCCCGAGTCCCTCGATGCCTACTACCAGGAGATTGGCCGGGGCGGCAGGGACGGGGACAATGCGAGGGCAGTGCTGCACTACCGGTCCGAGGACCTCGGCCTGCGCAAGTTCTTCGGCACCCATGCTCCGGACCAGGAGTCCCTCCTCGCCGTGCTGAAGGTCCTGAAGAACGCGGGGGCGCCGGCAACCAAGAAGGTCCTGGCCGAGCTGACCGGGTTCCCGCCGAGGCGCGTTACTGCCTTGGTGAACCAGCTGGAGGAAGCCGACGCGGTGAAGGTGGGCAAGCGCGGCGTCCGGCTTGCCTCCAAAGCGAAGCTGCGGTCCCTGGTGGCCCACGCCGTCGAGCTGGCCGAAGCACGCCAGCGCGTGGACCATTCCCGCCTCACCATGATGCGCGCGTACGCGGAGACCGACAGCTGCCGCCGGCAGTTCCTGCTGGGCTACTTCGGGGAAGAACTGGCAAAGGCCTGCGGAAACTGCGACGTCTGTACAGAAGCCGCCAACCATCCCGACGTGCGGCCCACCGGCAAGGAAACGCCCGACGCCGGCGCCTCGCCTGATCCGTTCCCGTTGCAGTCCGCGGTGATCCACAAGGAATGGGGGCCAGGACTTGTCATGCGGCACGAAGACGACGTCATCACCGTGCTGTTCGAGCACGAAGGATACAAAACCCTGTCCCGCTCGACCGTCATGGAGCACGAACTCCTCAGGCCTGCCTAGGTTTTCAGCTCAAGCATCAAGGCCGGGAGCTGGTCGGCAAGTTCCCGGGCAAGGAACCCCAGCGGGCCCATGGTACTGGCCAGCCTGTCCGCGGCAGCTGCGTGCAAATGGGTCCCCCAGCAGGCTGCCTGGGTGCTGCTGGTACCCCGGGCGCGCAGCCCGGCAATGGCACCGGCAAGGACATCGCCGCTGCCGGATGTTCCCAGCCCGCCGTAACCCGTGGTGATTTTCCACAGTGTGGATTCCGTTTCCGACGTGCCGGGTGCACCTGCGATGTAGCCCTGGCAACTCACGACGGCGTCGAACTTTCGCGCCACCGCCGCCACATCGGCCTCGAGATCCTCCACGTCCCGGCCCAGCAGGATTCCTGCTTCCGTGGGATTGGGGGTGAGGATCATGCGGCCCCGCCACGGGTCCAGCCGGTCCTCCAGTTCCGGCAGCGCCCCCAAAGCGAAAGCGTCGAGCACGACGGCGGGACCTTGCGTCGGGGCTTGTCCTCCGCGGTCTTCCTCGCGTTCAAGAAGGGCGAACAGCAAGTCCCGGCTCAACTCCTGGTCATCAAGGCCGGGTCCGATCAGGACGGCATCCGCCCGGTCCAGGTACGAGGAAATACGGTCCAGGCCTTTTCCGGTGATGGAGCCCTTGGAGTCTTCGGGCAGGCCCACGGCACCACATTCGGGTAACGCCACGCCGAGCTGCACGGACACCGATTCGGCCACTGCCAACGTCAGTTTCCCGGCACCTGCCCGTAGCGCGGATGCGCCGGCGAGCAGGGCGGCGCCCGGTGTCGAACGGCCACCCCCAACCACCAGCACGGCACCCCGCGAGTATTTGTCTTCACCGGGCGCGGGCAGGGACCAGTCCCGCAGCAGCGACGGGGTGACCGGCGTCGGGGTGTTAGCGGGGGTGGACACTGGCGTCTCCTGCGTGCTCGGTAACGGAAACTCCCTGCTCGGTGAGGTGGTCCGCTACGTTGAAGCTGTCCAACGTCCAAGGCCCGGCGCCCGATGGTCGCAGGTACCGGGTGATCGAGGCGTTGAGGATCGAGGTTGTGGCCGCCAGGTCCAGGACTTCTTCCTCGGACATACCCTCCAGCACGTACCGGACCAGCATGATCACCGCGTCGTGGCAGACCAGCATCACCCGTTTGCCGCTGTTGAGGGTGTTCAGTTCATCCAGCACGGAGCGCAGCCGCAGTGCCACGTCCGCCCACGATTCGCCGCCAGGAGGCCGGTAATAAAGTTTGCCCAGCCAGAGCCGCCGCTCGGCTTCCTCCGGGTACCGGGATTCGACGCCCAGCCGGGTCAGCCGGTCCAGGATGCCCAGTTCGCGGTCCCGCAAGCGTTCATCGGACAGGACTTTGACAGGCCAGCCGGCCGTCCGGACGGCGATTTCCGCCGTCTGCCTCGCCCGGGCGTAGGGGGAAGAAACGACGGCGTCGGGACGGTCAGCCTCCGGAATCCTTGCCAGTGCCGTTCCCAGCGCCTTTGCCTGCTCCTGCCCAAGATCGGACAGGTTCACGTCTGCGTCCCGTGCCGGGACCTCAATGACTTCTGCCCCGGCGAGCCGCGCCTCCGTCGCTGCGACGTTGCCTTCGCTCTCCCCGTGCCGGATCAACAGCAGCTCTACGGCACCGGCTTCCTGCACCGCATCTGTCAGCCCGTCGTCGTTCATCGCGGAATCACCCCATCAGTGTTGTCTTGCTGATTATCCAGCTGTCCTTTTCCAGTTGTCTGCAGAACACTACACACCGGGTACCCACGGTTTTGGAAGATAAACGCACGACGGCGGGGCTGCCGCGTGCTGCGCTGCTTTCGGAGTGGCCGTGTGCTTCGAGCCGCAGTCAAGCCCTGTTGCCTTCGGCCGGGGTGAAGTAAGTTGCTGGGATGGACGACTCATACCAGGTCATTGTGGTCGGCGGCGGATTCGCAGGTGTTGCGGCAGCCAAGGAACTCGGGCGAAAGGGCGTTCGCGTCCTGCTGATCGACTCAAACAACTACCACCAATTCCAGCCGTTGCTCTACCAGGTGGCCACCTCCCAGATCGGTGTCTCGGCCATAGCCCGCCCGCTCCGGTCCGTGTTCCGGCGCTACAAATCCGTCAAAGTCCTGACCGCGAAAGTCAGTTCAGTGGACACGGCACGGAAGACGGTTACCACCACGGACGGACGGACTCTCCGCGGGCAGATCTTGGTGCTCGCCGTGGGCGCGGTACCCAACTTCTTCAATACTCCAGGTGCCGAGGAACACGCCTATCCGCTGTACTCCGTCACGGATGCCACAAAGCTGGGCACCGGCCTCACGCGGCTCCTGGACCAGGCGGACCGCAACGACGGCATGGTGGACGTGGTGGTTGTGGGTGGTGGTCCTACCGGTGTTGAAACTGCCGGAGCGATGGCCGAAAACGTCAAGTACGTGGTCCGCAAATATTTCTCGCCCGAGCTGGCGTCACGGTGCCGCGTGCACTTGGTGGACATGGTCCCGAGCGTACTGAATGCCTTCTCGAAGAAATCCCAAGCCTACGCGGCCGAGCATCTTGGGAAGGTCGGCGTTCAACTCCGCATGGGGGTGGGAGTCACGGAAGTCCGGGCCGACGGGGTTTCCCTTGCTGACGGCACGTTCATTCCGGCGCAAATCGTGGTGTGGGCCGGTGGCCTGAAGGCCGGCGACCTCATCTCCGGATCCGGTCTGGCACAAGGCAGGGGAGGGCGGATCGATGTCCGGCCGGACCTCACCGCGCCGGACGTTGACGGGGTGTACGTCCTCGGCGATGCCGCCAACATCACCGACGACGCCGGAAACAAGCTTCCCCAACTGGGTTCAGTTGCGCAGCAGGCGGGAAAGTGGGCGGCCCACAACATCATTGCCGACCTGAACGGTGGTACCCGCAAGCCTTTCCATTACGTGGACAAGGGCTACATGGCGATGGTTGGCCGCGGCGCGGCGGTGGCCGAGCTGGGGCGGAAGCGTTATCAGTTGCAGGGCACCCTTGCCTTCCTTTCCTGGCTCCTGGTGCACTTGGCGCTGTTGTCCGGAATCCAGCAGAAGGTCAGGGCGCTGTTCTCCTGGCTCAACGGCTACATCCTGCACAGCCCTGCGCAGGTAGTGGTGAGTGGGCCGGTGGACAGGGCCATGGAGGACGAGGATCCCGCCCGCCCGGACACCCCGGAGAAGTTGCCGGTGGGAGAACAACCCGGCGCCGGGTTGCCGTCCGCCGGGCAATAAGCTGGAGGTTGAAGCCGGAGCGAGGAGCAGCATGTCATTGAAAGACCGTCTCAAGGCAGACGTTGTGGAGCACATGAAAGCCGGCAACAAGACTGCCCTGACCACAGTGCGCAATGTCTTGGGCGAGATCACGACGCGCGAGAAATCCGGCAAGACGCCGGTGGACCTCGACGAAGCCCAGGTGACCTCTTTGCTGCAGAAGGAAGCCGCCAAGCGCAGGGACACCGCCCGGATCTACACCGAAGCCGGCGAAAGTGAACGTGCAGCGGCCGAAGTGGCAGAAGCGGAAATCATCGAGGCCTACCTTCCGAAGCCGCTTACCCGTGAGGAAATCGAGGCGATTGTTGACGAGGAGATTGCCGCTCTCAAGGCCAGCGGGCAGGAACTCTCCATGCGTTCCCTCGGGGCGGTTATGAAGCCCGTGACGGCCAAGGTGGCTGGGCGGTTCGACGGCAGGACCGTCAGCGAGATCGTCAGGGCACGCCTGGGCTGACGTGCTTGCGGGGTTGCTGCTCAGTTGACGCCCAGCAGCCCCCGCAACGTGTCAGCGTTCCGCACGGCGTTGCCGCCGCCGTCGTTGTTGAAGTACGCGAACACATCCTTGCCGTCACCGCTCCACTCTCGGATGCGGTCCGCCCACCACCGCATGTCCTCCTCCGTGTAGGAACCCCCGTAAAGGTGCTCCTGGTCCGGGCCGTGGAGCCTGACATACACAAAAGGCGCGGTGGAGCGCAGGATGCAAGGCAAGTTGGCGCCGCTCATGACGCAGTAGGCTGCTTGGTGGCGCTCAAGGATGGCGTAGACGTCCGGGTGGTCCCAGCTGTCGTGGCGGAACTCCACGGAAACCCGGATCCACTCGGGGACGGCGGCCAGGAAATAGTCCAGGCGGGCGTCGTCGCGGGCGAAATCGGGCGGTAACTGGGCCAGGAGGACTGCCCTTTTGTCGCCGAGCTCGTGCCAGCAGCGCGTGATGCGCTCAAGCCACACCTCCGGGGCGTAGAGCTTCTTGCCATGCGTCAGCCCGCGGGGAGCTTTCACGGACATCGCGAACCCGGGCGGAAGCCTCTCACGCCACCCCGCGAAGGTAGTGTCCCGGGGCCAGCGGTAAAAGCTCGCGTTCAGCTCAACCGTGGAGAAGCGTGCAACGTAGGCGTCCAGCCGTTTCGCCGTGGGCAGGCCGGGAGGGTAGAGCACGTCCTTCCAATGGTCGTAGCTCCAGCCCGAAGTGCCAATGTGGATGCCCATGATTGGATGCTAGTGCTTCCGGCAGCACAGTGCCGGGACCCGCTGGCGGAACGTTGCAGGGAGTCAGTGCCTGGCGCCGGACCTGGCCATCAGTGCCTGGAGATCCTCCGCCACCTTGAGCTGGCGGGCGGTGCGCGTCGGTGCGGATCCGTGCTCCACGCGGCCCGGCTTCGCCGCCTTGCCGCGGGGCTGGTTGGTGCGGGCCTGGGCGTCCCTTCGGAAGGGAACGTCGCGTCGCGGATCATGTACAGGCGCGTCGACGGTGACGGTGCCCTGCAGGGGGTCGTGGAAGAGTGGCAGATTCATGGGTCCATTCCGGGAAGTCCAGGCCGCATGGGGCAGCCTCAAAGCGCTCGACAGGATATGAAACTTGATCCTTGCATAACCGCATCCGCCATGTTGTGGACAGATGTCTAGCAGCTTGTCCTTTGATTGTGCAGATGACCATGACGTGCAGGGCGTAATGCCCGCCTGCGTCGTCGATCAGCCCCAGAGTGCCTTCCGGAGAAGCTGCTTCAGGTGGACAACCTCGTCGTCGCACAGGCGTGCTAATTGCTGCTGCTCGCACACATCCAGTTCAGCGCGGATCTTGTTGTGGATGCGCCGTCCTTCCTGCGTGGAGACGATGGCCCGGGAACGCCTGTTCCGTTGGCCGGGGACCCGCTCAACAAGGCCCCTGTGTTCGAGGTCGTCCACCAGCCCGGCCACCTGGTTGAGGTCAAGGTCCAGGAACTCCGCAATTTCGCGCTGGGTGGCTTCGAGGCCGCTGCAAGCCAGCGTCAGTACGGAGAAGGACCGTTCCCGCAGCCTGAAGTCGCTGAGGATGCGCTTATTCAGGGCTGACCCGGCCGCGTGCAGCTTTCCAAGCAGCAAGCCCACGTCATTGCCGATTTCCGCGGCCGCCAGGCGCGGCGTGACAACATCGGCGATAAGCGGACCCATGACAACTCCAAAACTAGAAACAACCGCGACCGCTACATTTTTCAACCAGATGCGACGCCCCCATGACCAGGACAAGCATCTCATGACGCGGTGCGTCGCGATCACGACGGGTTGGTTTGGGTCCTCCCTTGACGCTCCCACAGGTATCAAATTGAGAGTGCCCTCATCCTGAAGCTGTTCAGCCCGGGCCGAAGGTCTCTGGCCCGGAAGGGTCCATGGTGGGAAGCTTTCCGAATCCTGCCCAGCCGGGGCGGGCCGACTTTTGATGCCGCGCAATGTGCCGTGGAGCCGCTCTGCGAGGAGAGGGAAGCAATGGTTGCTGACAGGAAGCTCGTACTTCGGTTGATGGCTATGCTTTCCGCGGCAGTGGCACTAGTCCTTGGGGGATGCACGCAAGGGGGCACGCTCTCCTCACCGACCCAGTCGCTGTCGACCACACCGGCCGGGTCGAGCAGTCCGGCCTGTGACCTGATCACACCCGACATCGCTGTGAAAGTCGATCCTGGTCTGGCTCAAATGGGGCAGGGTGGCAAACCTGCCGGGAGCCCGGCATATCTATGCAGCTACATGAGTAAAGCGAACAAGGGCCGGACACTCAGCGTCTCGTTGACCTCGCCTGCGTCGGCGGCGGAGATCGTTGAAGCGAAACAGACACCTGACTGCTCAACTGTGGCGGGAATCGGTGACTTCGCCTGCATGCAGTGGACCGGCTGGTTTCGCGGTGAGCCTGGAGGGGCATCGGCAAACACGGTGCTCAAAGCAGTGCGGGGTAACGAGTCCCTGGACCTGCGCATTGTCGACATGCCACCCATCTCGCCGGAATTCCCGGTTCCGGACGGGGAGGCGACGGCTCGCGCACTTGCCCAGGCGCTTGTCGACGGCGGGTGGGGCAATGGCAGTGAACTTCGTGTTCCGCCTGCGCCAAGTGTTGGTCCGCAGACTTCCACGACCAGCGCCGTATGCGCCCTGGTCGGTGCCGATGCCTTGGGGAATGCGTTCGGTGCCACAACCCAGGCAGCGGTGTTCCCGGGTGAGGGCAACTGCCGGTACCTCTTTGGTGCGCTGAGCACACCTGGTCCGGATTCGCTGATATTCTCCATCGAACTTCATCAGGGAGGGGCGTCCCTGCTATCCCGTCAGGTTCCCGATGGCCAAGCATCGAGGGCGTTGGTGACCAAGCGGTCCTCATCATCCGGTCAGAACCAGGCGGACCGAAATCCCTCAGGCCCGGGAGCGATGCGCCGGTCAGCGTGATGTCCCTCATGGTCGCCCGTGGTCAGAGCATGGCCATCTTCACCGCAGAGATCCTGATTTCCCCCAATGGGACCGCCGAAAAGGAGGTCAAGGAACAGTTCGTTACCCTGGTCAAGAGCATCGACTTCTGAATCAGCCCGTTACTTCTTCCCTTGGCGTGTACAGGAGGTCTTCGCCTGCGTGTGGCCTTATTCAAGAGACGTCGCGCCACAGCAAAGGGCTAACGCCTCTACCGGGCTCACATGCGCTGGTGCACTCTGGAGTCAGCAGCCGAGGAGGTACGGGTGACGAGCGGGAGAAGTGGACACGTCGGGCCGGGAGCTTCCCCGGGCAGCCCGGCGCCGAGCGAGGCTGCAAACAGGGCTTACCGGCGGGCATGGTGGTCGCTGGCTCTGTATCCGGTGACCTTCGCTGCCGCCTTCGTCATCGGCGAAGGCATCTTCACAGCTCTCGCCAACGACGCGGTTGCCACAGAACTCCAGCAAAGGCTGGCAGCCGTCATTCCGGCCCTCCTTGTTTTTTCAATCCCCGGAATCCTCTCGGTGATCCAAGGGCGGAAGGCCATGAGGCTCGGGCGCAAAGAAGGAAGTGTGCCGGCCATGATCGGGGCCGGAATTGCTGTGGGATTCGTCCTGCTGAATGTTGCCGCGTATCTTTTCGGCCAGCCAGCCGCGTAGATCCCGGCGAGGGAGGCCCGCACATTTGGGTATTGCCCACAGCAGTACCCATGAAGACCTTGGCTCCGAATATGCGGGATTCTTGCCATGGTGCCAGGGACGCTTGCCTGTCGGGGTGCCGCCGCGCCATCTCGGGGCTCGGAGACCACCTCCACCAGGCCTGTCAGCGTATAACCCGAGTGCATAGCAATTTCCGGAAACACCCGGTAATCAGTCAAATCCCCGTTAACTTTTTTCAACCGGCAGTGCTTATTGGTCAAAAGGCAACTAGCATAAGCAACGTCTCATGCCAATGAGCGCAGTCGACTCAACTAATAAGCGGGGGATCTACCAATGAGTTACCAACCACAACCACAAACGCAGCCCTATGCCGCGCAAGCCGGAGAACCGCCGCTTTGGGCACCGTATTACGGGGCGCCCATCGGTGTGGCTGTTAAGCGCTTCTTCAAGAAATACACTGTCTTTACGGGCCGCGCGAGCCGCAGCGAATACTGGTGGTGGGCACTGATCGCTGCAGTGGTCAACTTCGTGCTGCAGCTGCTGACCACGATTCTGGGAGCGACCGGAGCCACCATGGCCGCCGACGGAACAGCTGTTCCTGGCCCGGGAGCGATCATCGGCTTCATCCTGTGGGGTATTTGGGGGCTTGCCACCATCATCCCGTCCATCGCCTTGGGGGTACGCCGCCTCCACGACGCCAACTTCAGCGGTTGGCTCCTGCTCCTGGTCCTGGTTCCCTTCCTCGGTGCCTTGGCCATCCTGGTATTCACGCTGCTGCCTTCCAACCCGGCGGGCCAGCGTTTTGACGTTCCCGGCAGCGTCTAGGTACAAAGTGCAGGGAGAGGGGCGGGCCATTACGGGCCGCCCCTCTTTCGCGTCTCGAGTCTTTCGCGTTTCAAGCCCCGGCCCGCAGCGCCTCGTGGCATGCTGTGCACAGATACCGGCAAGGCCCCAACAACGAGGAGTGTCATGGCCCATTTCCCGGCAAGCAACATCAAGCGTTGTGCCGTCATAGGCGGCGGCATCATCGGCGTCGCAGTGGCGCGGGAAATGGCCATAAAACTTGACGCCCACATCACTGTTTATGAGAAGGAAGACCGGCTCGCCGCACACCAGACCGGGCATAACTCGGGGGTGGTCCACGCGGGCCTTTACTACGAGCCCGGTGGGCTGAAAGCCACCCTCTGCCGCAGGGGCGTGGAACTGCTCCGGGACTTCTGCGCCACCAAGAACCTGCCTTACGAAGCATGTGGGAAGCTCGTCATCGCCCAGACCGCGGAGGAATCGCAACGGCTCGGGGCCATCTTTGCCCGGGCTACCGCCAACAAGGTTCCGGGCGTACGGATGCTGACAGGTGAGCAGATCGCCGGGGTGGAGCCGAACGCCGTCGGGCTTTCTGCCGTGCACTCACCGGAAACGGCGATCGTGGACTACCGCGCAATCACGAACGCGCTCGCCGACGACGTACGCGCGGCGGGTGGTGATATCCGCCTTGGACAGGAAGTCACCTCGATCGAGCAGCGGGGGAGCGGTGCGGTGGTCCGGACCAAGTCAGGGGCGGACCATTACGACCTGGTGGTGGCCTGCGCCGGTCTCCAGTCGGACCGGCTGGCGGCGGCTACGGGCGAAGGCCGGTCGCCCAGGATCGTGCCGTTCTTCGGCCAGTACTTCCTGCTCGGCGAGGAAGCCCGGCACAAGGTCAAAGGCCTCATCTACCCGGTACCGGATCCGAAACACCCTTTCCTTGGCGTGCATCTGACCAAGCGCATTGACGGAGAAATGATGTTGGGCCCCAATGCTTTCATTTCCTTCGGCAGGGAATCGTATTCCTGGAAACACGTCGACGTGAGGGATGTGCTCAATTTCGCACTCTTCCCCGGCTTCTGGAATTTTGCCCGGCAGAACATTCCTTCCGCGGTCCGTGAATTCCAGACGGTGGTCAGCCGCAGGAAGTTCGTCAAGGAGGCAGTGCGCTTTGTGCCTTCCTTGGAAGGCGCGTCGGTGCGGACCGGAACCCGCGGTGTGCGGGCCCAAGCGATGAACAGCGATGGCTCGCTGGTGGACGACTTCGTGATTGCCCGGCGACGGGACATCGTCCTGGTGCGGAATGCCCCCTCGCCCGGGGCAACCTCGTCCATGGCCATTGCCGAGTACATCGTGCAGCAGGCGCTGCAGGGGCATTGATGCAGGCCGGATAAACACGGCAATGTCGTGTTCGGCACACTATTCGGATATTCCTTGGGCTTTGCCCTAAACTGCTGCACTGAGGTGCCGGAATGGCACTGTGCAGCAACGAAAGCGAACCCTCATGGCTACTGATTACGACGCCCCGCGCAAGACTGAAGAAGAGTCTCCCGGCGAATCGCTTGAGGCCCTTCAGGCGTCCCGTGGGACCAGCGCCCAGACTGCAGTGATCGACCTCGATGAGAACGACACTGCCGAAGGTATTGACCTTCCGGGCGCCGATCTTTCCAGTGAAGAGCTGACCGTTGTAGTAGTTCCGGAGCAATCCGACGAGTTTACGTGCGGCTCTTGTTTCCTGGTCCGTCACCGGTCCCAGATTGCCTTGGAAAAGAACGGCTTGAAGTACTGCAAGGATTGCGAAGGCTGACCCCGGGGACCAGCCAACGAGCCCCGTCACGCCCTTCCGGCGGACGGGGTTTTTTTGTTTGTGATCCACGGTTACGAATTTGCCGCCGGTGGCCTTCAATACGGTGCCAAAGGGACACGCGGCACGGTGCAGAATGACGTTTCCGTGACCGACCCGGGCTTCCTCTAACGGTTGAATGCCGATGCGGAAACAACCCGCTCAAAAGCCCGCCGCAACTTCTACGCTTGAGGTATCCAACCCGCCTTTAAGGAGGCAAAAAATGAGGAAAATCGGGGCCGGGTTTGCTGCCGCAATAATGGCGGCGGGGCTCGGCCTGGCAGGGCCGGGGGTGGCCTCGGCGGCATCACCGTACTGTGGAATTATGTGGGGTTCCCTGGCCAAGGCCGACCCCGACATGAGTTCCGCACATGTCACCAACATGCGGCCAGGGCAGCAGGCCTGCTACGACAGGTTGGTGATCGACCTGACCGGCAAGGTGGCCGGCTACTCAGTGCAGTACGTCCCCGTGGTGATCCAGGACGGTTCCGGGTTCCAGATCCCGACCCTTGGCGGTGCCGACCTCCAGATCACGGTAACCGCGCCTTCCTATGACCGGAACGGCCAGTCGACCTACTCGCCGGCGGCCAAGGCGGAACTGTCCAATGTGTCCGGTTACCAAACCTTCCGGCAGGTGGTCTATGCGGGCAGCTTCGAGGGCTACACGAGCATCGGACTGGGTGTCCGTGCCCGGCTTCCATTCAGGGTGTTTACTTTGGACGGGCCCGACGGCGGTTCGCGCCTGGTGGTGGACGTGGCGCACCACTGGTAACCTCGCCGAAAAACAACCCCCTCCCAAAACCAACCCCCCGTCCAAAACGCGGGAAAGCTGCGGGTTCGCAGGGAAGTTTCCCAACGAACCAGCAGCTTTCCGGCGAACGGAGGAGCCGAACTTGGCGGACCTACCTACTCCGGGACCACCAGCGCGGGAGTGTCCTTGCGGATGGTCTCCCCGCGGAAGAACCCTGGACGTACGCGGGACATGATCAGCATGACCACCGCTCCCGAGGCCAGGATGCCGACGCCCAGAATGAACACGAGTCCCACGCCGAAGATTTCCGAACCGCTGCCGAACTCCGGGGCCCAGCTGTCTACTGCGGTCTGGATGAACACCACGAACAGGCCAACGCCACCCAGCAGCGGGCATACGAGGCGCAGGAAGAAGTTCCGTGCGCTGCTGAAAACGCTGTGGCGGAAGTACCACACGCAGGCGATCGCGGTCAGTCCGTAGTAGAAGCAGATCATCAGGCCCAGCGCCAGGATGGTGTCGTTGAGTACGTTCTCGCTGATCACGTGCATCACCGCGTAGAAGCCCGCGGACAGGATGCCGGCAGCGATGGTGGCGTAGCCCGGCGTCGAGAACTTCCTGCTCAGGTGCGTGAAGCGTTCCGGCAGTGCGCCGTAGTGGCCCATGGCCAGGAGGCTGCGCGAAGGTGATGTGAAGGTGGACTGGAGTGACGCTGCAGAACTGGACAGGACTGCCAGGGACATCAGGATCGCGAACGGTCCCATCACCGGCGAGGCCAGGGCCGTGAAGACGTTGGCGTGGTTTTCCTCGTTGTTCAAGCCGATTCCGGTGTCCCCGACGCCGGCGAACATCATGGTGGCGATGGTCACCAGCAGGTAGATGCCCAGCACCACCACTGCTGTCAGGGTTCCTGCTGCGCCCGCGGTCTTCTTTCCGTTGGCGGTTTCCTCGTTGACGGTGAGGCACACATCCCAGCCCCAGTAAACAAAGATGGAGAGGGAGATGCCTGCTGCGATCTGGCCGAACGTCTCAATCTTGGTGACGTCGAACCAGTCCCAGCTGAACGGGATGGCGGTAGGGGAGGTTGACCAGTTCGCGAAGGCCATCCCAACGAAGAGGCCAAGGGCCAGCAACTGGAAGCCCACCAGTCCGTACTGGACGATCTTGGTGGTGTGCAGGCCACGGTAGCTGACCCACACGGCCAGCGCTACGAACACGAGGCACGTGAGCACATTGAGCAGCTTGTTCGACGCGAGGTCGGCAATCTCCGGGTTTCCCGCCAACTGGGACAAGAACAGGTAGAAGAAGTCCACGGCCACACCCGCGAGGTTGGACAGCACAATGATGTTGGCCGCGAGCAGCCCCCAGCCGCCCATCCAGCCCACCCATGGGCCGAATGCCTTGGTGACCCAGGTGAACGTGGTCCCGCTGTCCGGGGAGTCTGCGTTGAGCTCCCTGTAGGCGAGTGATACCAGGATCATCGGGATGAACCCGATGAGGAAGATGGCGGGAAGCTGCAGGCCGACTGTGCTGATGGTGGGGCCCAGGGCCCCGGTCAACGTGTAGGCGGGTGCAATGGTGGAGATGCCAAGAACGACGACGGCGAGGAGCCCCAACTGCCCCGTCTTCAGTCCCTTGCCGCTGATGCTGTGCGACGTTGCAGCGTCGGTTGCGCCGCTGTGGATTGTCTGGCTCATGAAAGGCCCTTTCTAGATGGCCGAAGGCTGTTGCTGCGTAATGCAGTGGATGCCGCCGCCCCGGGCGAAGAGCTCCCGCGCGTCAACACTGACCACGCGGCGGCCGGGGTAGGCATCAGAGAGGATGCGGAGTGCTTTCTCGTCCATGGGGTCATTGAAGCTGCAGGCGATGACCCCGCCGTTGACCACGAGGTGGTTGATGTAGCTGTAGTCCACGTAACCCTCGTCGTCGGTCAGTGTTTCCGGTGCCGGAACTTCAATGATGTTCCATTCCCGTCCGGCTGCGTCATGGGTGGTGCGCAGGAAATCGATGATCTGCCGGGAGACTTCATAGTCAGGGTGGTCCGGGTTCTGCTGTGAATGGACCAACAACGTTCCCGGGCTTGGGATGGCGGCAACGATGTCCACGTGGCCTCGGGTGCCGAACTTCTCCGAGTCGCGGGTGAGTCCGCGGGGAAGCCACACCACGTGGGTTGCGCCGATGGTACGCGCCAGCTCCGTTTCGATGTCCGCCTTGGTCAGGCCCGGGTTGCGGCCCTGATCCAATTGGACGGTCTCGGTCACCAGGACCGTTCCCTCTCCGTCGACCTGGATGCCGCCGCCCTCGTTCACGATGCCCGAGGGAACACGCTGTACGTTGGCACGGCTGGCTACGTAGTCGGCTATCAGGGAGTCCTTGTCCCACGCAGCCCAGTCCTGGCCGCCCCAACCGTTGAAGATCCAATCCACGGCACCCAACTGCCTGTTGGCGTCGAGCACGAAGGACGGGCCGATGTCCCGCATCCAGGCATCGTTCAGTTCCGCGGTCAGTACCTCGACGCGAGGGTCCAGGTAGCGCGCGGCTGTTTCGACGTCGTCGGGCGCTACCAGCATGGTGACCGGTTCGAACTCGAGGATGGCGTTCGCTACCGCGGCCCATGTTGACCGGGCAGCGTGTGCTTCTTCCTCCGTCCCGCCCAACGTGTACCCGCCGGTGGGGAACGCCATCCAGACCCGGTCCTGCGGGGCGGTCTCGGAGGGCATGCGCCAGGTGCTCATGCGGGAACTGCCTGGGGTTGGGCGCCGAGCGGAGCGTCGTGGTTGACGGGTTCGGTCAAGCGGCCGTAGGTTTCCGGACGTCGGGTGGCCAGGAACGGGAAGAGCGTGAGCCAGTCCTTGCGCTGGTCGAGGTCAAGATCGGCAACGAGCACGGCGGATTCATCCCGCGGCGCCTGCACCAGAATGCGCCCGTAGGGATCGGAGATGAAGGACGAACCGTAGAAGTTCAGGGTGCCTTCGCTGCCGTGACGGTTGGGGGCGACCATGAACAGGCCGTTGGCGATGCCGTTGCCCACGATGACCTGCTGCCACAGGGGCTGGGTATCGAAGTCCGGGTGGTCCGGTTCCGAGCCGATGGCCGTGGGGTAGACCAGGATTTCCGCGCCGCCCAGCGAATACAGGCGTGCGAGTTCCGGGAACCATTCATCCCAGCACGTGGGCATGCCCAGGCGTGCTCCACCGAGTTCGGCCGGAGCATGGACGGCGTACGCGTCATCGGCGTCAGGGCCCTTCCGGAAGAACTTGTCCTCGTAGTAGCCGGCCGTCACCGGGATGTGCAGCTTGTGCGTGCGGGCCACGAGTTCCCCGGCGGGGGAGGCCAGAATGGCGGTGTTCAAGCCCAGGCCGTCGTCGGTGCCGTCCGGGTTTTCGGCGCGCTGGTACAGGGAAGCATGAACGGAGACCCCGAGCTTACGGGCTGCCTCTGCTGCGAAGGTGAACGTGGGGCCGGTGAGCAGGTCCTCGGCGATGTCGGACGGGCGGACTCCTGCGGCCGGATTGTTGGCCGGGCGGGTATCTGCCGGGTAGCGGGACAGGGTCAGCTCCGGCAGGAAGACGACTGCGGCTCCCAGCTTGGCTGCGCGTTCGATGCCCTCGTTCAATTCGGCGCGCAGGACGGCTTCGTCCGCGTGCCAACGGTGCTGGACGACGCCCACCCGCAGGGGAGTGCGGGTGGAGGGCTCGGTGCGCGCCAGGGAAGTCGGGGCTTCGAGGCGGGTAATTTCAATCATGATGGCATGTTCTCCGGTGAGACGACTGTCACTAAATGAATAGCGTTCATTTAGTATGGCGGCAGACGTCCCGGAGCGCAAGGGTTCAAATGAACCCTGTTCTTTTATGACCGGCGCGGAGTCAGCGCTTCGGCTTGGCCCTCAAGTGGATGCGCTCGCCTTGCTGTCCGAACAGGGTCAGGAGTTCCACCGGCTTGCTGGTGGCGCTTGCGAACCAATGCGGCGTGCGGGTGTCGAATTCCGCGGCCTCGCCGGCTTTGAGGACGAAGTCGTTCTCTCCGAGGATCAATCGGAGTTTCCCGTTGAGGATGTACATCCAGTCGTATCCCTCGTGGGACTGCGGATTGGGCACCTCGTTTCCGCTGGCGCCGGGGAGGATCATCTTGAATGCCTGGATCCCGCCTGGCCGTCGAGTCAGCGGCAGGGCGGTACCCCATTCGTGAACATGCGGCTTGAGGTGTACGCGCGGATCGCCGGTCTCCGGGGCATCAATGAGTTCCTCAAGCGGGACTTGGTGGAGCCTGGCGAGGGGAAGGAGTAATTCCAGCGTGGGTTTCCGTTGGCCCGACTCGAGGCGGGAGAGCGTACTCACCGAAATGCCGGTTGCCTCCGAGGCCTCCGCTAGCGTGACGTTGCGCTGGGTGCGCAGGGCCCTGAGGCGGGGTCCCACTGAGCCGAGGAGCTTGCTGAAATCCGGGTCCATGAACAGTAGTTTGCCATTGCAGCAAAGTTTCTTGCCAGTCAGGGGGTGGTCTCGAAACCATTGGTAAAGAGTGTCTGAGCCCGAGGATCTCCACAACAAGTCGAAGACCGGGGCCCGCAGTGGAAGGGGCGGAAGCGTGGAAGAGCAATACGACGTCGTTGTGATCGGGGGCGGCGCGGCAGGGCTGAGCGCCGCTGTCACTCTGGGGCGGGCCCTTCGCTCGGTCCTCGTCATTGACGCCGGGGAGCCGCGAAATGCACCGGCGGCCGGAGTCCATGGATTCCTCTCGCGTGACGGCATGAATCCGAAGGAATTGTTGGCCGTTGGCCGTGATGAGGTACGAAAATACGGCGGTGATGTGGTTGGCGGGACGGCCGTGGCGGCGCGTTCGACGGCGGAGCCCGGCGCAGGAGCGGAACCCGCCTTCGCGGTGGAGCTGGCGGATGGGCGGCGTGTGGCAGCCAGGCGCTTGCTGGTGGCCACAGGGTTGAGCGATGTGCTCCCGGACATCGGGGCCATCCATGAACGCTGGGGCCGGGATGTCCTCCATTGCCCGTATTGCCATGGCTGGGAAGTCCGGAACACGAAGATAGGCATCCTGGGCACGGGGCCGATGTCCATTCACCAGGCCCTGCTGTTCCGGCAGTGGAGCCCAAACATCACACTGTTCCTCAACGACGTCCTGAAGCCGAGCGATGAAGAGTGGGAGCAGTTCGCCGCCCGCTCCATCTCGGTGGTCGAGGGAAAAGTGAAGTCCCTGGTGGTCCGGGATGATGTCCTGACCGGCGTGGTCCTCGAATCCGGCAAGGAATTTCCGGTGGATGCGGCTGTTGTTGCTCCGCGGTTGGAAGCCCGGAGCGCCGTCCTCGAATCGTTGGGCATCAGGTCAGTCCGGCATCCAAGCGGCATTGGTCACTATGTGGAGTCGAACGGACCCGCCGGAGCAGCAGAAGTCCCGGGGGTTTGGGTGGCCGGAAACATCACGGATCCCACCGGGCAGGTCATGGCATCGGCCGCCGCAGGAAACATGGCCGGCGCCGTGATCAACGCGGACCTCATGATGGCTGAAACCAGGGCAGCAACGGAATCCCGGCGACTCCAGGCGGCAGGGTCTCCCGCAGCCGGGCGCTGAGCGGATAGCGTGGGTCAAAACCCGTCCAAGGCCAAAGGGGTACTCCATGAAGATCGTCGTCATAGGCGGCAGCGGGCACATCGGCAGCTTCCTCGTTCCACGGCTGGTGCGCGCGGGCCATAAGGTCACCAACGTCAGCCGCGGACACCGAAAGCCCTATGTCGACGTGCCCGAGTGGAAGGATGTGCGCCATGTGGCCGCGGACCGCGAGCAGGAGGACCGGTCAGGCACCTTCGGTGACCTGGTGGCGGGACTGAACGCCGACGTCGTCATTGACCTGGTCTGTTTCACGCTGGAGTCCGCTGTTGGGCTGGTTGAAAAGCTGCGCGGTGCAACAGGTCATCTGCTGCACTGCGGTTCCATCTGGCGGTATGGTCCCAGTCGCAAAGTGCCCATTCCCGAGGATGCTGACTTGCCACCCGTTGGCGAATACGGGATCCGGAAGGACGCGATAGCACGGATGCTGAAGGCGGAGACGGCCGGCGGCGGCCTGGCAACCACTTCCCTGCACCCGGGGCACATCGTGGGTCCGGGTTGGCAACCGATCGGGCCGTTGGGAAACCTGGATCCCGAGGTTTGGTACACACTCTCGGCCGGTCACGCCTTGAAGGTCCCCGACGGCGGCACGGCACTCATGCACCACGTCCACGCCGACGACCTTGCGCAGGCATTCCAGAAAGCCGTGGAACATCGCGAGGCAGCTGCGGGGGAGGACTTCAACATTGTTGCTCCCTCGGCCCTCAGTGCCCGGGGGTTCGCCGGGATTGCTGCGGGTTGGTTCGGCCGCGAGGCCAATCTCGAATCCATCACGTGGGACGAGTTACGGGCATCGGACACGGAAGGGCATGCGGAAACAAGCTGGCAGCACCTGTACCGCAACCACTGTTTTTCCATCCGCAAGGCCGAGTCACTCATCGGTTATGCACCGATGTATGAACCGGAGGAGGCCATCTTCGAATCCGTGCAGTGGCTGATCGACAACGAACAACTGCGGGTGGCGGGACCGTTGCAGGCGGGCAAATAGCAGCCCGCGTGGTGCCGTAGCGGGCTTACCGGGTGCGGACGGGGGACGTTGTCCCGCGCAGCACCAATGTTGGCTCAATCAGGGTCTGCTCCGGCTTGAGTTCGGGGCCCTCCAGACGGTCCAGGAGCCTTCGTGCAGCGCTGGTGCCCACCACATCGCTCCGGTTGTCGATGGATGTCAGATCGAGGAAGCGGGATTTGGCCAAAGGCGAGTTGTCATAACCGATCACGGAGACATCATGCGGCACCGATAAACCGCGGGCCTTCAAGGCGGCGAAGGCACCCAGGGCCATGGTGTCGTTGGCGGCAAAGATCGCCGTGGTGTCCGGGTGGCGGTCCAGCAGCCGGCACGTTGAGGCGTAGCCGTCTTCTTCCGAGGTTCCACTCGATTCCGCAATCAGGACCTCGACGCCGGCGGTCTCCATAGCGCGGCGGTAACCGGCCCGCCGGTGGTCGGAGGCGCCGTCGGACCCTGAGAGGTGGCCTATGCGCGTGTGGCCCAGCCCGAGCAGGTGTTCGGCGGCCATGGCGCCGCCGCCATCGTCGTCATTGGTGATGAGGTCTGCTCCGGAGGGAACGCCCTTGCGCCAACCCGCGACGACGGTGGGCACCCAGGTACGTGCCAGCATCGAATCGCTGGGCTCGGCCGCGATGACCAGCGCGTCCACGTGCATGGCCAGGAGGCCATCGGTCGCTTCCTTGATCCTGTTCTCGCCCGGCCGCGAATCGGCCACGGTGACTTGGTAGCCGAGGTCCGAAAGTGCCGACTCCATGCCGCGGAGGAGATCCACGAACCAGAGATTGCGGTAGTCGTCGATGAGCAGTCCGATGCTCTTGGTCCGATTGCTCGCCAAGGTGGTGGCCGCGCGGCTGGGCCTGTAGCCGAGGTGGTTGATGGCGGCGTGGACGGCGTCGCGGCGCTTTGCACTGACCCTTTCAGGGTCCTTGAGGAAGAGTGAAACCAACGACGGCGAGACGCCGGCTTCGGTGGCGACGTCGTAGAGGGTGGGGCGTCGGGTCTGGGGACTGTTCACGGGTTCAGGCATGCCTTTCGGGTCTGCTATCGAGGATAGTCGGCACATCATTGACAGGACATATGGACATGGTTACGATCAATGCCAGTGCAAAAATTGTAGCGCTACAAAATGCCGTCACGTGCCCCACGAAGCGGCGAAATTTCGAAGGAGAAATCATGGCTGAAAGCCTCGGCGTCGCCGTCATCGGTGCAGGCATGGCCGGCAAAGCCCACGCCGCCGCGTACCGCACGGCATCCGCCCTCTACAGCCCGGTGCTGCCCCAAGTGCGGCTTGTATCGATCGGCGATGTCAACGCTGAGTTCGGTTCCCTGGCGGCCCGCCGGTTCGGGTACGAACGCAATGACACGTCCTGGCAGGCAATCGCCGAAGCCGACGACATTGATGTGGTCAGTGTGGTGATCGCCAACCCGCTGCACCGGGAAGTGGTGGAGGGATTGTTGGCGGCCGGCAAGCACGTGCTGTGCGAGAAGCCGCTCAGCGACACCCTCGAGGATGCCCGCGCCATGGCCGGGGCCGCCCGGGCTGCTGAAGCCCGAGGCAACCTGGCCCGCATCGGTTTCACCTTCCGCCGGACACCCGGGATTGCCTACATCCGCGAACTGATCAGGAACGGCGTCCTCGGAAACGTACTGCACTTCAGTGGCCGGTACTGGACCGACTATGGTTTCAGCCCCTCAGCTCCCATGAGCTGGCGGTACAAAGGGGGTCCCGGCTCCGGTGCGCTGGCCGACGTCGGAAGCCACCTGACGTATGTTTCCGAGTTCCTGTGCGGCGATATTAAGTCCATCAGCGGCGGCCGCCTGGCAACGTCCATCGACAAGCGACCGCTGCCTTTGAGCGCAGTCATGGGCCATGACCACGTGGCCGTCAGCGACACATTCGAGGCCGTGGAGAACGACGACTACGCGGCCTTCAACGCTGAGTTCGCCAATGGAGCGGGCAGTTTCGAGGTTTCCCGTGTGGCTGCCGGGCACGCCAACAGCCTCCAGTTCGAAGTGTTCTGCGAGAACGGGGGTGCGAAGTTCGACCAGCGCAGGCCCAATGAAATCCAGTTGTTCCTCAACGACGGGTCCGGCCTGCACAACGGGTACCGCCAGGTCATCCTGGGCCCGGGCCACCCGTACATTGCCGGTGGCCTGGCCATGGACGCGCCGGAGGTCGGCTTCGGCCAGAACGACGCCTTCGGTTATCAGGCCCGCGCCTTCCTGGAAGAAGTTGCCGGACTTTCCGAGGCAGAGTCGCTGCCCCGCTGTGCCACGTTCGACGAGGGCGTCCGCAACATGGAACTCCTTGGAGCCGTTACCGAATCAGCCCTGAACAATGGAAAGAAGATCACGCTATGAAACTCGGCGTCTACAACGCGATCCTGCACGACCGGTCCCTTCCCGAAGCCCTGAAAGTGATCGCGGACCTCGGCCTGACCGGCATCGAGATCAACACTGGAGGATTCCTGCGCGCTGTCCACGTTCCCGGCATGGACCAGATTCTGGAGTCGGATGCCGCAAGGGACGATTTCCTGGGCATTTTCGAGGGCACGGGCGTCTCGATCGCGGGCTTGAACTGCAACGGCAACCCGCTGCACCCGCGCAGGGAAATCGGCGAAAAGCACGCCGAAGACATCCGCCGCTCCATCCGTTTGGCCCATAGGCTCGGACAGGACAGGGTGGTGACCATGTCCGGGTTGCCCGGCGGCGAACCCGGCGCGACCGTCACCAACTGGGTGGTCAATGCATGGAACTCCGCGGCGTTGGACGTCCTGGATTACCAGTGGGGCGTGGCCGCCGATTTCTGGAAGGAAACCGACCGCCTCGCCGCCGACCACGGGGTAAAGGTAGCCCTTGAGCTTCACCCGCAAAACATCGTGTTCAACACCGCTGACGTCTACAAGCTCATCGAACTCACCGGAGCCACCCATGTGGGTGTGGAACTGGATGCATCCCACCTGTTCTGGCAGCAGATGGATCCCGTCGCGGTGGTGCGTGAGCTCGGTCCGTTGGTGTTCCAGGCGGCAGCCAAGGACGTGCGCGTGAACAAGGACCATGCCGCGCTCTACGGTGTGCTGGACAACAGCTTCCGCCGTCTTTCACCCGAGGAAAACCGCACCAACCTGGGCGGAGATGAGTGGGCCAACGAATGGCCCAAGAACTCCGCCTGGGACTTCGTAGCCCTCGGCAGGGGCCACGACACCGCCTACTGGACCGAGTTCCTCCGCGCCCTGTACGAGGTGGATCCGGACATGCTGGTCAACATCGAACATGAGGACACGTCCTTGGGACGGATCGAGGGGCTCGAAGTAGCGGCCAAAGTCCTCCGTGACGCTGATGCAGCTCTTGAGGCCTCGCTGAACATCCCGGCCTGACGCCGAAACTGGCTGGCATTAGCGGTTGTTCTGACGCGTCAGAACAACCGCTGGTGCCAGTCACTTGGCGAGTTCGGCCCGCAGCGGGTACTTGCCGCCGTCGAGGATCACTTGAAGGCACACCCCGTTGGAGGGGTTTAGCAGGATCGGGGCCATGAGGTTCACGGTGGTCTTGTCCGCGGACGGGTTCACCACCACCAACACGTTGCCGTCAGCCGGCGAAGCGAGGCCAACAGCTTCAACCGCGAACGCCGGAAGTACCGGAGCGTAAGCAGGTACGTACACTGACGCGTCCGCCACGAACATCCGTACCTTCGGTTCGAGCGCCTCGAGGGCAAACAAGCCTTGGGCGCCGGCGATCTCCCGCAAGGTGAAACCCTCAGCATCCTCGAGTCCGGGCAAGGGCGAAGCGAAGCGCAGTGTCCCGGATGTCAACGCCGTGCTCATCGCAGGAAATCCATGAGCGTCGGTTGCAACACCTTGGCGGTTACCGCGAGGGCAACCTGATAGTTGGTTTCCTGCACTTTCAAATCCATGACAGCCCTTCCCAAATCCAGGTCTTCCACCCGGGACCTCTGCGTTTCCAGAGTAGCTTTCATCCCTTCCAAGGAGTCCTGGGCCTGACCAAGGCGTGTCTGGCGCATCCCGACGTCGGCCCTTCCATCGATAACAGCCTGGATGCGCCCGCCGATAGCGGCGAGCCGGCCATTGGGATTGATGCCGGCACGGATGTCCGTGACGACGTCACCCACTACCGCGAAGGCCGAGCCGGCGCCCGTGCCGAAGATTGCACCGCCGTCGGAATCAACGCGCACGGTCCGCGAGGCGTCAACGCGGCGTTCCACCGAACTGCCGGATACCCCGTTGAACACCGGGGGAACAGTGTTGGTGAAGGCGCTGTCAGTGTCCGCGCTGCCTGCGAAGACGTTACGGCCAAGGTACTGCGTATTGGCCTGCGTCAGGAGGTCCTCGCCCAGGCCCTCGATTTCGACGGCGATCGCCTGCCTGGCGGAATCGCTGAGTGTGCCGTTGGCTGCTTGGACAACGAGGTCGCGCACCCTGTTGAGGATGTTCGTCGCCTGTCCCAGCGCAGTGTCCGCCGCAGCGAGCCAGCCGTTGCCGTCGCTGATGTTGGTGCCGTACTGGCTTGCTGCATGCAGCTGGCCCCGCAGGGCAATGGCTTGGGCTGCACCGGCGGGATCGTCCGAAGGGCGCTTGATGTTTTTCAGCGTGAGCGCCCTGTCCTGCACGTCAGCCAACTTCGCTTGCGCGGACTGCAGGCTGCGCTGCGAAGAGGCAGCCATCATCTGCGTAGTAACCCGATTGAGCATGGCTTACCTTCCTACAAGTCCGGTGCGGTTGATCAGGACATCCAAGGCTTCATCGATTGCCGTCATGACCCGCGCAGCGGCCTGGTACGCGTGCTGCCCTGCAAGAAGGCTGATGTTCTCCTCGTCGAGGCTCACACCTGAACCGGAGTTCCGGTGTACGACGGCGGATACGCCCGCTGCGTCGGCCAGTTGCGAATGCTGTTGGGCTGCCCGGGAAGCCATCCCGATCGCCGAGACGACCCCGCTCCACAAAACGTCGGGTGACGATGCAGCGGAACCGATGTTGGAGAGTCTGTCCGCCACGCTCCCGTCCAGCGCGCCGGATCCGACGGCCCCCGTGGCGATGGCGGCGGCATTCGTAGGAACAACCCGGATCGACATTGCGGCGGGCAGCCCCGGCGTGCTGGTGAAAAAGTCCAGGCCAGTTGCGCCGTTGCTGGACTGCCCGGTCCGGTGGATCGCGTTGACCTCGCTCATGAGCTGCGTGGCGAAAGAGTTGTAGGCATCAGCGGTCTGTGCGATCACGCCGCCCGTCCCGCTCCCGTTGGATGGAGCCAGCAGCGACACCGCCCCGGCGAGTTCGCCGCCGTCGAGGTTCACCGCAGTACCAGGCCTGTCGGCCCACTCAAGCTGCACCGGCGTAGCTGCGGTACTGAGGCTCGTTGGGCCGGCAAGGGTGAGCGGGCGGACGGAGGTTCCTGAGACCAGGGCGTTGCCGCCGATGAAAACGTCCGCGGTTCCATCGGCGTTCACGCGGACACTGCCGCCGGACAAGGAGGCGATGGATTCCGTGATCTGGCTCCGGGCATCAATGAGTTCGTTCGCGGAGCCGCCGGCGGCGAGTGTCGAACGGATCTGCGCGTTGAGGTTCGCCACGCGGCCGGCAGCGGCGTTGAGCTCGGTAACGGAGGCGGCTGCTTCGCCGCGCACCCGGCTCCACTGTGCATCCAACGCCCCGTAACCTGCCGATACTGTCTCCGACAGCGTGGCTGCGGCTTCCAGCAGGACCGACGCCGGAGCGGACTCGCCAGGGTGGTTGGCAACTCCCTGCCAGGAAGCCCAAAAGCTGTGCAACGCCGTCGAAATCCCGTGCTCACCGGGCTCGTGGAGTGAGTCCTCAAGGCGCTGCATTTCCGTAGATCGGACCGTAGCATACCCGGAAGCAGCGGCCGTGTTCCGGACGCCGGCGTCGAGGAAGGTGTTGCCCAACCGCGCAATGCCATCCACGGAAACGCCTTGGCCCGCCTGAGCGCCACCCGGGTTCACGCCGGTCCGGCCCGGCGCTCCGATGGCCGACTGCTCGATCCGCTGCCGCGTGTAGCCCGGCGTAGCGGAGTTGGCGATGTTTTGGCCTGCCAGGTTGATGGCCTGCTGGGCTGCGGTGAGGCCACGGTAAGCCGTGTTGAGTCCGCCGAATGTGCTCACAGGGTTGCCTTCTTAGAGTTTCCGGTCCACAAGATGGGCAGGCGAGGAGTCGCCCGTCCTGCCGTGGGAGTCATAGGTGCCGGCTGCCGGTTTCAGGTCCGCCAGGGTTTCCTGGGTGGAACGAACGGCTGCGCGCAGAAACTGTTCGTTGGCATCGCGAAGTTCCTTGATGGTTGCTGTTTGCTGCCGCATGGCCGTGAGGTGGGATTCGAGTACGTCTGCCCATGCGGGATCCGGCGCCCCCGCAGCGAGTTCGGCCAGCGAGCAATCCGCAGACAGGCCCCACTGCTCCGCGACGGCGGCAATCTCCACCGCCCGGGTGAGGCCTGCCTGGGAGACGCGTTCAAGAACCTGTTCCACCTCCCGGGTCCCATGCGGCAGCCACCTGGACTTGCCGGCCGTCAGCAGCAACTGCTCCTCTTCGAGCTTGAAAGTCAGAAGATCCAGAAGCTCACGTTCGCGCCACAGCAGGGCTGACAGTTCATGGATGGCCACTGCGGTCGACTCCAGTTCTGGTTTGGGATGGGGATGCGGGGCGGAACCCTGTCCGCCAACTCGCCAATAACTATCGGCCGGCAGCGGCCCGGCGTTAGGCGGCCATCCAGTGAAAAACCTCCTGCAACTTTTAACTAACGTCATCCGCGCCGCCCGCCGATAGTGCGCTATGACGGCCCACGGATGGGCTGCCACACAGTAAGTCCAGATCACGGAGGAAAAATCATGGGCATGCAGATCAACAACAACCTGATGGCAAACAACGCCTACCGCAGCCTGAACGCCACGCAGGACACCCTGTCCAAGTCGATGGAAAAGCTCTCCAGCGGGTTGCGCATCAACCGGGCCGCAGATGACGCTGCCGGCCTTGCCATCTCGGAAGGCCTCAAGTCCCAGGTCACCGGCTCGGCAGTTGCCGCGCGGAACGCCCAGGACGGCATCAGCATCATCCAGACCACGGAAGGTGCCCTGACCGAAGTCCACTCCGTCCTGCAGCGCATGCGCGACCTCGCAGTACAGGGTGCATCGGACACCAACAACGCCGATGCGCGCGCAGCAATCAAGAAGGAAGCTGACTCGCTCGGCAAGGAACTGAACCGCATCACCGAATCCACCAACTTCAACGGAATCGACCTCCTCAAGGGCGGTTCCAAGAACATCCAGGTGGGTACTGCGGGCTCGGCCAACGACGTCATCGCCGTCAACCTCGGCGATGTGGCAACCGCTGTGGGTGCGCTGGCCTCGGCAACCGGCTCCACGGACTTCGTAGTGACGGACAACGCCACCGCACAGACCACCATCACGGCAATCGACACCGCCATCAAGGCAGTATCCACCCAGCGTTCGGACCTCGGCGCAAGCCAGAACCGCTTGGACCACGCCATCAAGTCCCTGAACGTTGCCGGTGAAAACCTGCAGGCTGCCCAGTCCCGCATTGCGGACACGGACATGGCTGCGGAAATGGTCAAGTACACCAAGGCCAACATCCTGTCCCAGGCAGGTACCGCAATGCTGGCCCAGGCCAACCAGTCCGGCCAGGGCGTTCTTTCGCTCCTTCGCTAAGGACTCCCCGTTTTAGCGTTCCTGCGCTAAAACCGGCGTGAAACGGCGTCCGGCCAGGCCCCATCCTGGCCGGCCGCCGTCGGCATGTAACTGATCGGAACCGGGAGGAGACCTGTGACAACCGCCATCGACGGCCTCGCGAGTGGACTGAACACCACAGCGATCATCAATTCGCTGATGTCCGTTGAGGCGCTGCCACAGACCCAGCTCAAGACCAAGCTGGCCTCCAACCAGACGTTGATCTCCACCCTGCAGTCCCTCAACACCAAGCTCACGTCCTTGAAGGACCTGTCCCTTGCAGGTTCCGCCACGGGTGCGTTGAATCTGTTCACTGCCACCAGCAGTGCCGCTTCCGTCACGGCAAAAACCACGACGGCGGCCACTGCGGGATCGGTCGACCTGACCGTTACGCAGTTGGCGCAGACGCAGGTAAACGTCACCGCGGCCATGGCGTCATGGCCCACGGACGGCGGTGCGCCCGCCAAGCTGACGATCGTGGATTCCACGGGTAAGACGACCGAAATTGCGCCCGCGGGCACTTCTTTGGATGACGTGGTCTCAGCCATCAACGCAGCATCCGGTGGCGCACAAGCGGTGAAGGTTCCGGCCGGCAACGGCACCTACCGTCTGCAACTCACGGCTTCGCAGTCCGGTGCGGCCGGAGCCTTCACTGTCTACCAAGGCACAGCCGCCCACGTCGCGGGCGGCACTGCGATCGACCTCATGGCGGATCCGACAGCCGCCGTCGTACGTACCGCCCAGGATGCCAAAGCGACACTGTACGCCGGCACCGCAGCCGCCCAGGTCCTGACTTCCGGGAGCAACACGTTCGCCGACGTCCTGCCGGGTGTTTCCGTGACGGCAACGGCGGTTACCGCGGGTCCGGTGACAATTACTGTGGCCAGCGATGTTCCCGGGATCACCAAGAAAGCCGAAGATTTGGTGACCTCCGTTAACGACGTCCTCAGCTTCGTCTCCATGTACAGCGCGGTGTCCAAAGGCACCAACTCCAGCGGCGCGTCCGTACCCAAAGCCGGGATCCTGACCGGGAACAGCACCGTGCGGGCAGTCAACGACCAGGTCCTCGCAGCGCTCTCCCGGCCCATCGACGGAAAATCGCCGGCCGAGTACGGAATCAACATCACCAAGGATGGAAACTTCACCTTTGATTCCGCAAAGTTCTCCGCAGCTCTGACGGCGGATCCCGCAGCCGCGCAGTCCGCCGTCCAGGCCCTCGCCGCCCGGGTGGCTGACGCCGCCAACGCCGGAGCCGATCCCTACACCGGCTCCGTTTCCAGCCTTATCAAAGGCAGGGAATCCGAAACCCGGGATCTGGGGAACCGGATTGCCGATTGGGACCAGCGGCTCGCCACGCGCCGGGCTACCCTCCAAGCCGTCTACACCAACATGGAGGTCCTGCTCGGCGGCCTTCAATCGCAGTCAGCCTGGTTGTCCGGGCAGATTTCCAGCCTCCCCCAGCAGTCCACAGGAGAATAGCCATGACCTACAGTGCACTCCGCGCCCAGCAAGTCTCGCGTTACAACGACGACGCCGTTCTTTCCGCACCTCCGGCGCGCCTGCTCACCATGCTCTACGACCGGCTGCTCCTGGACCTGAAGCGGGCCCGGTTGGCACAGGAGAACACCAATTGGGATTCCGCCCGCGAGAACCTGCTCCACGCCCAGGCAATCGTGGCCGAACTTCAGTCCACGCTACGGGTGGACCTCTGGGACGGTGCGGCCTCCCTGGCGAGCATTTACGAGTACGCTATGCAAGCCTTGATCGGCGCAAACATCTACCGGGATGTGGAGCGCACCAAGGAATGCATTGAACTTCTGGAGCCCTTGCGGCAGGGCTGGCATGAGGCCTCGGCGCTGTTGACGACTGAGTCGCCTGCGGTTTCCGGTTCCGTCCCCGGGCGGGCGCTTGGCGTCGCTTGAGATCTGGACCGGCATCCTCGACAGGTTTGAGGCGGACATAGCCTTGGCTGTTTCCGGAGGGTTCCCGCCCGCGTGGGAACCGCCCTTGGATGCAGGACCGTTGCCGGCTGAGCTGGCGCCACAGGCGCGGCGGGTCCTGGAGGCGCAGGCAGACGCCATGGATCTCCTGGCCCGCATGAAGCACGACGCCGGGACGCAACTCGGTGCCTTGGCTGCTGTCCCTGCCGGCCCCGTTTTTGAGCGGCCGCTGCTGCTGGATGTCCGCGGCTGACCTCCGCTGCGCCCTCCCAACTGAGTCGCATTACTGCGCGTTTTGAGCGTTCAAAACGCGCGCTACTGCGACTTAATTGGGCGCTATGAGCGTCAGGCGAGGAACTCGCGGGCGGCGGTGACCAGTGCTTCCGTCCCGAGGGTGAGTGTGGGCTGGATGACCGGTGCAAAGTACGGGGAATGATTGGAAGGAACGTCCTCAGGAAGCCGCCCACTTTCCGCGAACTCCTTGGCGTAGTGCGGCTCGATGCCGCCCAGGAACCAGAACACCAGCGGCGCGCCGGCTGCCGTGGCGAGCATGCCCACGTCCTCGCTGCCGGAAACGGGGCCGGGGTCAATGACCTGCCCGGCGCCGAACTTTTCCCGGAAGGCCGCATCCACCCTTTGCGCGGCTGCATCATCATTCACGGTGAGGGGAAAACGTTCCTCGTAGTTGAAGTCTGGCTCCCGCGCGGCACCAGACGCGGCCGCTTCGCTCCGCACAATACGTTCGACGGCGGCCAGCACCTTTTCGCGCGTGGGCTCGCTGAAGGACCTGATGCTGAGGCCGAGGGTGGCCGTTTCCGGAATGATGTTGTTTTTAGTGCCTGCGTGCAGTTGCCCAACCGTCACCACGGCCGAATCACTGGCGGCGATTTCGCGGGCCACTACCCCTTGGAGCCGGATCGTGGCAGCCGCGGCCATGAGGACCGGGTCCACGGTGGTTTCGGGGCGTGAACCGTGCCCGCCGCGGCCATGCAGGGTGATGTTGAGCGAATCAGCAGATGCCATGGCAACACCGGAGCGAAGTCCGAACCAGCCTGCGGGGACAGGCGCCACGTGTTGACCAAGGACCACCTCGGGCTTGGGGATGCGGTCGTAGAGGCCGTCCTTGACCATGGTGTCCGCCCCGCCACCGAACTCTTCGGCCGGCTGGAAGATCGCGATCAGTGTGCCATGCCAATCCTGCTGTGTCCGGACGAGTTCCTCCACGGCGCCAATCAGGCACGTGACGTGGACGTCGTGACCGCAGGCGTGCATGACAGGTACCTCAAGGCCCTGGTGGTCCACACCCATGGCAGTGCTTGCGTAGTCCAGCCCGGTGGCTTCCTTGACGGGCAGTGCATCCATGTCAGCACGCAGCATCACAACGGGGCCCTCCCCGTTCCGGAGAACGCCCGCTACGCCGGTCTTTCCGATGTTCCGGTGGACTTGGAAGCCCAGGCCGTCAAGGTGTCCCGCCACGATTCCAGCCGTTCGCACCTCCTGGAACGACAGCTCCGGGTGAGCGTGCAGGTCTTTGTACAGTTCTTCAAGGTCAATGCCCACAGGGAAGCCCCTCACAGTTTCGACGCCGGGATGGCCAGTGTATCGGGGGGACAGTGGTGTTGGTCAGGTCCTGGAATGCGAGACTGGGCTGCATGGCTGATTCACAAGAGATCACTACCCAACACTCCACGGTCGAGGAATGGACCAAGGCCCTGGCAGAGTCCAGCGGTTCACCTGGCGGAGGGGCCGGGACCGGGGTGATGCTTGGCATCGCCGCATCGTTGACCTCAATGGTGGCCGGCTACTCGGAGAACGCGGGGGAGGACTTGCTGGGCCGGGCGCGCGCCTTGCGGGAGACGGCCCTTCGCCTGGCAGACGAGGACGCCGTAGCCTCCAAAGCTTTCGGGGCAGCGTTCCGGCTGGACCCCGGTCCGGAACGTGAGAAGGCCATCCGCGAAGCATCCGTGGAAGCGGCCAAAGCCTCCGCGGTGTTGGGGGATCACGCCATTGAGGCCATCGAAGACCTGGAATGGCTGGCTGCGAACGGAAATCCTGCCCTGATCGCCGACGTCGTGGTGGCCTTCGGGGCGCTCCGGGCTGCGATTGCCGGTGCACGGACCAACGTCAGCTTCGATCTCGCTGCGCTTGCCAAAGGCGGCACACCGTTGGAGGAGGTTCGCTCCCAACACCCCGAACTGTGGGAAACGGTTGGCCGGCTCAGTGGTGCCTTGGATCGGATAGATGCCCTGACCGCGGAAGTGGACAACAAGGCGGCTCCGACCGACGCCGTGTGAGGGCTTCATTGCCACTCATGTCGCCGGCATGGAACGCCGGGCAGGCTCGGTGATGGAAGGACGCCCGGCATTTACAAAATTTGCTGGCGAATTCCGCTAACGGCGGCCTGAACAGTGTCGATAACTGATGCTGAGCAGGGATCGCTCGATGCGTGGCCACGGATTGGCCTTAGGAACACCACCAGGTGAGGACTTGTGCTTGAATCCGTGACATCCGCCGCACTGGCCAGCGCCATGGATGCGCTCGCCTTGCGCCAGCGGACCATTGCCAACAACATCGCAAACATCAACACGCCCAACTACACCGCCAAAAGGGTTTCCTTCGAGGATCAGTTGGCGGCCTCGGTTCGTGCGGGCGATGGAGAGGTGAACGCCACGGTATCGCCGTCGGAAGAGCCAACACGTACCGACGGAAACAACGTCAACCTGGACACGGAGACGTTGTCCAATATCGACACTGTCCTGCGATACCAGTTTGCGGCGCGCGCAGCTGCCGGAGAGTTCACCTCCCTCCGCACTGCGTTGAGGAGCTCCTGATGACATTCGATGCGATCGGAATCGCAGGCTCCGCACTCACCGTCCACCGCAAATGGCTGGACGCGGTGTCAGACAACCTGGCCAATATGAACAACGCCTCCAGCACCGACGGAGAGGTCTTCCGGGCCCGGTACATCGAGGCAGCCGAGGGAAACGACGGGCAAGGTGTTTACGTCAAGAGCACTCCGCTGGGCGACGCGACCGGCAGGATCGTGTACCAGCCGGACCATCCCTTGGCCGATGCCGACGGCAACGTGAAGTACCCGGACATAGATCTTGCCGAACAAATGGGAACTTTGATCATCGCCCAGCGCGGCTACCAGGCCAACGCACAAGTAGTTGACCGGGCCCGCGAAACGTACCTGGCAGCACTCGAGATCGGAAAATCCTGATGTCCCTGAGCCCCATCGAGAGCGTCCAGGGCGTCAGCGGAACGGGGTATGCCGGGAGCACCAAGGCCCCCGGCAGCACCGGGGGTGGGTTCGGCACCGCACTGACCGGCGCCGTCGACGATTTGCAGTCCCTGCAGTCCACGTCAAAGGAACTTGCTGTGTCCGCGGTGACAGGCAACCTCGACGATATCCACAAGGCAACCCTCGCTGCCACGCGCGCGCAGGTGACGTTCGAGCTTGTTGCCGCGGTGCGGAACAAGGGCATTGACGCGTTCAACGAAATCATGAGGATGCAGGCCTGATGCCACCGGCGATTTCCCAGTTCTTCCGCAAGCTTGGCAGCGGCATGCAGGCGTTCAGCCCTGCCCAGCGCACACTCGCCATTCTGGGCGTGGCCGTGATTGTGCTCGGCGGCGTCGCCCTGACTGCGTGGCTGGGGAAGCCCGCCTACTCACCACTGTTTTCCGGGCTGAAGGACACCGACGCGAACAGCATCGTGGAGCAGCTCCGCAAGGACAACATCCCTTACGAGCTCAGCAACGGCGGGTCCACCATCCTGGTCCCCGAGGACAAGGTGTACGACGAGCGCTTGAAAGCGGCGGCCGCAGGATTGCCTACCGCCGCGGCCACCGGCTATTCGTTGCTGGACAAGCTGGGCGTCACTTCCTCTGAGTTCCAGCAGTCCGTCACGTATAAACGGGCCTTGGAAGGGGAACTCAGCACCACCATCCAGGCGATGGACGGCGTAAAGTCCGCGGCCGTGCAACTCGCCATCCCGGAGAAGTCGGTCTTCGTGGCCACCACCCCCGAAGCCACCGCCTCGGTGTTCGTGGAAACGCAGCCGGGCACGACCTTGTCCTCGGACAAGGTCCAGGCGATAGTGCACCTGACCTCCGCGGCGATCGAGAACTTGAAGCCAACCAACGTCTCGGTGGTCGATTCGCAAGGCAACGTCCTGTCCACAGTGGGCGGAGGAGCTACCGGGTCATCGTCCAAGCAAGCCTCGGATTACCAACAGCGCACCTCGGACGCGGTCCGGACAGTGCTGGACAGCGTAGTGGGCCCCGGGAACTCGACCGTTGCAGTGGCCGCTGATGTCACGGCCGAATCGGCCCAGCAACGCAGCGAAACATTTAGCCCTGCCACCAACACGCCGGCACTCAGTGAGTCCACGAAGACTGAGAAATACACCGGAACGGGCGGCGGAGCAGCAGGCGTCCTGGGTCCGGACAACATTGCCGTTCCCGGCGGAACCTCGGCGAACGGCAGCTACGACTCCAGCGATACCACCAAGAACAACGCCGTCAACAAGGTCACCGAAGACCGGACCATCCCTCAGGGAGCCGTAAAAAGGCAGACCATCTCCGTTGCCATCAACCAGTCAGCTGCCGGGGGCGTGAACATCGACTCCGTCCGATCACTGGTGACCGCCGCTGCCGGCATCAACACTGCACGCGGCGACGTAGTCACAGTGGAGGTCCTGCCCTTCAGCACCGCCGCCGCAGACAAGGCCGCTGAAGCACTCGGATCTGCCCAGGCCGATGCCGAGGCAGCCAAAGAAGCAGCGCTCATGAACACACTGATCATGGCCGGCAGCATCTTGCTCGCCGCAATCGCGCTGATCGTGACCGTCTTGATTATCCTCAAGCGCCGCCAGCGCCGGGAACCGGTGGACCTCGGAGAACGCGTGGAGTACGACGCTTTGCCTGAAGCCATCCCAACCCCTGCCATAGCAGGTCCGCCCACCACGGCCATTGAACTGACATCCATCCAGCCCGCTGCACCGTTGGAGCCCACCCCCGCCCTGCCGTTGCCCGATTCGGATGCCCTCGACGGCGAACTCAAACGTGCACAGATCGAAGCGATGGTTGCCGACAACCCGGCCCGGACCGCCGAATACCTGCGCGGCCTCATGGATGAAAGGCAGTCGGTGTGAGCCTGCCCGAAGCACCGGCCCTGAGCGGGGTCCAGAAGGTGGCTGTGGTCCTCATGCAGATGACCCCTGCCAGTGCCGCTGCAGTCATGGCCCAGTTTTCCGAATCCGAGGCAGAGGACATCGCCGCGGAAATTGTTCGTCTCCGCCGCGTTCCGTCCACCGTCGCAGATCACGTCATCAACGAGTTCCATGGACTGGCCGTCAGCGGCCGCCGTTCCGCCCGCGGCGGCCAGGAATTCGCCGTCGGACTTCTTGAAGCATCCTTCGGTGCCGACAAAGCCGCCGGCTTCATGGACCGACTCGCTTCAACCATGGCCGGAAAGTCCTTCGAATTCCTGGAAATGATGGACCCCGGGCAAATCCTTGCCCTGATCGACGGGGAATTGCCGCAAACCATCGCGTTGATCCTGGCCCATCTCCGGCCCGGCAAAGCCTCCGCTGTCATGTCCGGTTTGGAAGATGTCCAACGCATCGATGTGGCCCGGTGCATCGCGACCATGGGCTCGGCGTCTCCCGAAGCTGTCAGCATCGTCGCCGAAACACTCAAGGTCCGAGCCGGGGCGGTGATGTCCCAACGCAAATCCAATGAGGTCGTGGGCGGCATCCAGCCGCTGGTGGATATCATCAACCGTTCCGACGTCAGCACGGAGCGCTCGGTGTTGGACGGACTCGGCACTGTGGACCCGGACCTCGCCACCGAGGTTCGGGCGCGAATGCTCACGTTTGTGGACATCGTCAAACTGGAACCGCGCGATATCCAGCAAATTCTTCGCGGTGTCAGCGCCAGCGTCTTGGCCATCGCCATGAAGGGCGCCCCGCAGGTTGTCCTGGAAACCATCAGGGCCAACATGTCCGGCAGGAACCTGGAAATCCTCGAATCGGAAACGGCCGCATCAGGTCCTGTCCGTGCCTCGCAGGTGGAGGAAGCCCGCGCAGATATCGTCAGGTCCATCCGTGAGCTCGAAGCGGCGGGCGCTATTGTTGTCCGGCGCGGGGACGAGGACGACTTTGTCTACTGAGCCCTACACCCGCGTTACGTTCCCCGTCCTCCGCTCCGAGGCTCCCGCCACTGACCGCGGGTTCACCCAGGGCCACGCGGCCGGATACGCAGCGGGCATGCGCGCAGCGGCAGAAGAGCTACGCCGCTTGCGGGAAAAGCTGCTGGCTGAGCAGGCGGAAGGGCTCGACGCCGGCCGCTTGGCTGTTGCGCGTGCCGTCACCGTGCTGGAGGCAGCAGCTTCGGCCGCGCAGCGCCGCAGGGAGGCAACGGTTGCCGAGATCGAGGACGTGCTCGCCGCCACTGCCCTGGAGCTCGCCGAGGCCATTCTTGGCTACGAACTGGCGCACGGTGAACGGACGGCCCGGGCTGCAGTGGACCGGGCGCTCAAGCACTCCGACGGAACCCTCACCACGGTTTGCCTGCACCCGGGAGACCTGGCCGCCTTGGAGGCTTCCGGCGTCGTGCTCCCCGCCGGTGTTGAGCTCAAGGCCGACGCCGCGCTCAACCCGGGCGACGCCGTCGCCGAATACCCTCAGGGGTGGATTGACGCGCGGTTGGGCTCAGCATTGGAGCGTGCCCGGCAGGCGTTGCTTGGAAGCCACGCATGAAGGGCCTCGCAGCTGCCGTGGCCGCCGCCGCTCCGCAACGGGTGGGCACCGTGACCTCCGTCCTCGGGCTGGGACTCGAGGTAGCGGGGCTGGATTGCGCGGTGGGCGAGTTGCTGACCGTGGGATCCGGCGCGGAAGCGCTCGACGCCGAGGTGGTGGCGTCGGTACTCGGGGGAGTGCGGTGCATGCCCCTGGGCCGGCTCACGGGTATTGCCGCGGGGGCGCCGGCACGCGCATCCGGACGTCCCGTGATGGTACCCACCGGGGCCGGTCTGTTCGGACGTGTGCTGGACGGGATGGGGCGGCCCTTTGATGGCAAGGGGCCGCTGGACTGTTCACACTTTGTGCCGCTGGACCAGGAAGCGCCGAACCCCATGCTCCGTGCGCGCATCGACACACCCCTTCAGACAGGGGTCCGGGTGCTGGACACCCTGACCACCCTCGGCCGGGGCCAGCGAATCGGCCTTTTTGCCGGCTCCGGGGTGGGCAAGTCCTCGCTGCTGTCCATGGTGGCCCGCGGTACCGACGCCCAAGTTTCCGTGATCGCGCTGGTGGGCGAACGTGGCCGCGAAGTACGCGAGTTCCTTGAGGACGATCTTGGTCCCGAAGGCTTGGCCAGATCCGTGGTGGTGGTTGCCACCTCGGACGAACCGGCCCTGATGCGCCTCCGCGCAGCCGTCACCGCAACACGGATCGCGGAGTCATTCCGTGAATCCGGACAGGACGTAGTCCTCATGATGGACTCCCTGACCCGTGTAGCCATGGCCCAACGCGAAATCGGCCTCTCCGCAGGTGAACCGCCCGCAACACGGGGCTACCCGCCGTCGACCTTTTCTGTTTTAGCCAGGCTCCTGGAACGGGCCGGAACCGCCGAAACCGGCTCCATCACGGGTATCTACACAGTCCTGGTGGACGGCGATGACCACAACGAACCCATTGCCGATGCCGCACGCTCCATCCTGGACGGGCACGTGGTCCTGGACCGGAAGCTCGCCGTGACAGGCCACTTTCCGTCCGTCGATGTTCTCGGATCCGTGTCCCGGGTGGCCTCGAAAGTAACAGACCCCGTCCATACCGCGTGCGCCGTGCAGTTGCGGAGGGTACTGGCTGCCCGCCGTGCAGCCCAGGACCTGATCGACGTCGGCGCATACCGCCGGGGGAGCAACCCGTTGGTGGACGCCGCCTTGGACAACGAGGCTGCCATCAACCAGTTCCTGCGCCAGGGCATGGGCGAGCCCTCCGCTATGGCCGAATCGTGGGCTTGGCTTTCCAGACTGTCCACCCGCTTTGACGTGGAAGGAGCCGCGTGAACCGACAGTTCTCCCTCGCAGGATTGCTGAGGCTGCGACAGGCCGAGCAAAAGACCGCCGAAACGGGGCTGGCTTCAGCCAATGCCCGTTCCTCCTCCGTCCGTGCCCGACGCGCCGAGGCCCGCGCCGCCCTCGCGGAGTCGGCCGGAACCGCCGGAGATTCCGCTACCTTGCTGGCCATCGCGGCTGCCCGGGCATCCTCGCAGAGCATGCTCGCAGAGCTTGATGCGTTGGCAGCCGTCGCCGCTGAGGAGGCCGCCGCCGCGCAGGCTGAGTACACAGAGGCGCGGCGCCGCGCGGTCGGCCTCGAGAAACTGGAGACCCGGCACGATGCAGCTTTCGCTGCATCCGAACTCCTCGCCGAACAGGGCGCCCTGGATGAGATTGCCTCAGCGGCATGGCACAGGAAGGCCGGCTCATGAGCATGGTTGAGGCGCTGGGCAGGATCCAGAGCATCGAAGCATCGCTGCAGCAGTTGGTTGAGCGGCCTGTTCCTGCCTCCTCTGGTCCGGTCACGCCCGTTTCTTCTTCCTCCTTCGCCTCGGCATTGAATTCGGCCCTGGGAACTGCCGACGCTTCCGCCCCTGCGGATATGTCCCGGATGCTCGCCGCCGTAGGTAGTACGACGTCGGCAACGGCCCCCGCCGCACCCGTTGCCACGGGCGGGGGAGCCACAGGGGACGCCGTGGTTGCTGCAGCCAAGAAGTACATCGGAGTGCCGTACGTGTGGGGAGGGACCAACCCGGCCGTCGGCATGGACTGCTCAGGATTCGTGCAGCGCGTGTTTAAGGACCTGGGTGTTGACTTGCCCCGCGTGGTGAGCGACCAAATGCACAAAGGCAGTCCCGTAGCCTCGCTCGCTGAAGCCAGGGCCGGGGATCTCCTGGTGAGCTATGGCGGCGAGCACATTTCCATCTATCTGGGCAATGGCAAGGCCATTGATGCTCCTGTGCCGGGCCAGACTATCCAGATCCGGGATGCGTGGGAGAAGTATTCCAACCTGACCTCCATCCGCCGGATTGTTCCGTCCGGGGGTGACTGATGCAGGTGGGGTTCCTTTTTTTGGGCAGCCCGTCCGGAGTTGTTAGGCCGGGTGGTGCTTCCGGTTCTGCGCAGGAGGGGTCGTGGGTTTCCGTGCAGGAGGGGCCGCCGTTGGCCCTTGGTTCCGTTGTTGCAGGGGGTTCGTCGGTGGCAATGAGCCTCCCCGCTGCCGAAGGAGCGGGAGGTCCGGGGGCTTTTGGCGACATCCTCGAGCGGTTGCTCGGCCCCGCCGATGCGGACGGTACGGAGTTGTCCGACGACGGATCCGTGGCTTCGGCTCAGGACCTGCAAGCTCGATTCGTGGGTTCGCTGCGTAGTGTGCCGGGCGCACGGCACACCCCGCAGCAAGGCATCGAAGCGGAGGGGACTCCTGTGCCCGGGACCCCCTTGTCCGGAGTAGGCGTCGCCCCTGGCCCGGTCCGTTTGGACGACTCTTTGCCTGTTAGACGACTCCTGCCGTCCAGTGGGCAGCGATCCGTCGAAGCAGGGAGTTCTGCGGTGATTCCTGTGCCGCATGCCGCTTCGTCATCAGGGCTGGGAGTGGGCGGTGGTGTACCCGTTGCTTCGGTGGAAGGTAGACCGGCGGGGAGTCACGGCGAGATGCGGGACATGGCCCGATTCGTGGGTTCGCTGCGCAGTGTGCCGAGCGCACGGCATGACCCGCAGCGAGGCATCGAATCGGAGGGAGTTCCAGGGCAGGCAGCGACCGCGACGCCCGCCGCCGTCGTTCATCACGCGCAGGTGCAGCCGCAGGCGCAACCCGCCCAGCTCCAACCGGCGCCGACCCAATCCGCAACCCCGCACCAAGCAACGAACCAGCCCCTTGCGCACCAGCTCACCCAACCCCTGTTCACGCTGGCCACGGCCAAGCCAGGCGAGCACGTCATGACGCTGAGGGTGTCGCCGGAGGACCTGGGCCCGCTGACTGTGCGGGCGCACATCGACGGCGGGGGTGTGAGGATCGAACTGTTCGCCGCGGGTGATGCGGGACGTGAAGCTGTGCGCCACGTGCTCCCTGAGCTGAGGCGGGGGCTGGAGGAGATGGGAGCGAGCCTGAGCCTGTCGTCGGATGACAGCCCCCAGACGGACCGCCGTCCCCACGACAACTCCCAGGGGCAACATCATCCCCATGACAACCCCCGCCATGTCCCGACCGGTGAAGGGCCAGCCAGTGGAAATACAGAACTCCGGGCTCCGGTCCCGCAGGGCCCACGAGAGCCGGCCCTGGATGCTTCCCGCAATCGTGGACCACAACAAACCCGCCTCGACGTCCTCGTCTGACGTGAAGGAGAGAACAGCGTGACCATCCAAGCCATACCCGGCGCGGCCCAAGCCAGCCCAGGCCAAACCGTACGCAAGCCCGTCCAGACCATGGATTCCGAGGTCTTCATGCAACTGCTCGTGACGCAGTTGAGGTATCAGGATCCCAGCGCGCCCATGGACACCAACCAGATGATGAGCCAGTCGGTGCAGCTGTCCATGATGGAGAAGATGACGGAACTTACTGCCGGTTCCAAGGAGAGCTTCTCGTTGCAGATGCGCACGGCTGCTGCCCAGATCATCGGAACCACCGTGGATTACGCGCTCGCCGACGGAACCAAGGGCTCCGGCACGGCCACGTCCGTGTCCTTTGCCGAGGGCATCCCACTGGTCAGCATCGGCGACAGGAAAGTCCCGCTGGACAGCATCACAGGCATTACCACCGGACCATCAGCCGCGTAAGCGCACACAACAAACAGACCACCGAAGAAAGGCAACACCATGCTCCGTTCGCTGTACTCCGGAATTTCCGGCCTCCGTGCCCACCAGACCATGCTCGACGTCACCGGCAACAACATCGCCAACGTCAACACCACGGGGTTCAAGTCTTCCTCGGCCCAGTTCCAGGACACCCTTTCACAGATGGCCCAGGGCGCGGCTGCTCCACAGGGGGACACCGGTGGCTCCAATCCTGCCCAGGTGGGGCTCGGCGTCAGGGTTGCCGGGGTAAGCACCAACTTCGGCCAGGGTTCATCGCAGAGCACCGGCCGCGGCACCGACCTGATGATTTCGGGCGAGGGTTTCTTCGTCACGGAGAAAGGGACCCGGCAGTTCTACACGCGTGCGGGCAACTTCCAGCTCGACGCCGGGGGCCGCTTGGTGAGTCCCGACGGCGGCATCCTCCAAGGCTGGTCCGCCACCAACGGAGCGGTGAACCTGGGCGCTGCCACGGGGCCCATTACCCTGGCTCCGAACGCTACCGCTGCGGCTGTGGCAACAACCCGCGCAGCGCTTGCTGGAAACCTGCCATCTGATGCAGCCGTGGGTACCGCTGTGGAGCGCCAGATCAGGGTGTTCGACGGCAACGGGGCAGAACGGGCGCTCAACATCACCTTCAGCCGCACGAACACCGGGTGGAGCGTAGCCGGAGCGGACGCCAACGGAGCCAACGGCTCGGGCGCGCTCACGTTCGCGAATGGAACACTGACCTCGGGCGGAACACTCAACGTTGGCGGGATTACCGTGGACCTTGGCGCCGTCACCGGCTTCGCTCAGATGGACACGGTCACCGTCACCGGCCAGAACGGTGCCGAAGCGGGAAAGCTGGAGTCCTTCACCCTGGCCGCTGACGGCTCTGTGGTGGGCGCGTTCAGCAACGGCAGCACCCAGGTCCTCGCCCAGGTGGCCCTTGCCAAGTTCACCAATGCCGAGGGCCTGGAGAAGGCCGGCGGCTCAACGTACGTCGCAACGGCCAACTCGGGGGCTGCACAGCTCGGCGTCCCGGGTGATGCGGGACTGGGTTCGCTGAGCTCCGGTTCCCTCGAGATGTCCAACGTGGATCTGTCCCAGGAATTCACCAACCTGATCGTGGCCCAGCGCGGCTTCCAAGCGAATGCCCGTATCATCACCACCTCGGATGAGGTCCTGCAGGAACTGGGCAACCTCAAGCGCTGATTGCCCGGAGACGTCTCCTGAAGAAGAGAGAGGCCGCCCGGGCTGCAAAGACCATCGGAGCCCGGGCCGTCCCTTTAGCATCGGCTGCTTCGCCGGCATACGTCAGGGGGTGACCGGCGCTTGGCCGGCGATGGCGCGGCGGGCCGTTCCGCCGTTTAGCAAGTCACCGGCTCGTGCTGTAACGAGTTCTCCCAGGAACCCGATCTCTTCCCGGGCGGGCACCGTGGCAGCAGCTCTTTCGACCGACTCCAGCACGGCGATCGCCGTCGCCTGCGCATCTCCCGCCTCCATGCCCCACGCCACACCTTCGCGTACCACATGCTCCAACGTGAGGTAGTTGAGCCTGGACTGACCACCCACAACGTGGCCCGCGTTATTGCTCGGGGCATAGAGGAGCAAAGTGGGGGCAAGGTCGTACAGCGGGGCCAGCTCCAGTTCGCCTCCATCCCTGATGAGCATCGAATAGTTCTTGGAGTGCGCGTCCCCATTGCCGATTACGAGATTGAAAGTAACGGACCGCAGCAGCGTGCGCCGGAATTCCCGGTCGTCGCGGGTGTGCGGTCCCGCAGCCTTCGCGAGCTGGGTCAGTCGGGAGGGCGGTGCGGTGGAGGTTTCGTACTTGGAGGTGCTGGCCAGGGCCAACGCCTGGGTGAAATCTTCCTGGTGCAGCCGATCGCCGTCCGGAGTGCGGTCGTACCGGGTTACGACGATTGCCTCGCGGGATCCGAACATCTCCACATGAGCCTTTGCGGCCGGCAAGCCCGCCGCAGCCGCAACCTTCAAAGCCCAGTCCTCGGCGGCTATCAGATGCGGAACAGGGGAATCCAGCGGTTCCGGCTTGATGATGTGGGTGGATACGGTCCCGCGGGCCGGCCATGCCCAGCCGTTCCTGCGCCGGCTCAGCAGCACCTTGGACTGAATACCTCCCAGCGAAGCGGTGATCGCGAAGTCTTCGGGCAGGTCCCAGGTAGGCAGTGCCTCAACGACGCGGACGACCTCATCGGCGGACATCAGTTGGGAGTCAACGGGGGCGTCCGGGGTCATACCCGATGGGAGTGCTTGGACTGCACCGGCGCAATCGGCACCCAGAATGGCGAGCAGCCCCAGGGCGTCCGGGGTCGACAATCCGTTCTCCGCAGCGAGATGCGAACGGACCTGCCCCTCCGGCAAGAGCCCGTCAAAGTAGTTGTATACCGCGGGCCCGTCGATCTTCTTGCGGTCTATCGGCAGCGACAATGAAAGCAGAATAGAGGCGGCGCCGTACTCGGCAATGACGTCCGGATCGTAGCGGAATGACATCCTCAGGCCAGACCCGGTGAGGACGCCGATGTGCCTTCCGTGCAGGAATACTTCCAGGCTCGTGTTCCGCGGGCTCACGGCTTAACCTGCAGCTTCGAGAACCGGGGGACCAAAGCGACATCGCGGCCCAGTACGCGGATGGCTTCCATAGCGAGGACGACCGAGACTGCTTCGCCGTGCTCAAGCCTCACAATGGTGCGCCGCGCAGTTCCCAGACGATCCGCAAGCTCCTGCTGGGTAATGCCCGCCTCCCTTCGGGCACCGCTGATAGCCCGCCCCAGCGAGGCGGCATCAACGGCCCGGTAAAACGGAGTTTGCGACATATATTGATCATACGCACCAAGTCCCTTATTTGCGCCAGATATGGCACATTTTTCAAAGAGGCGCGATTGTGCCAAATATGGCACACGCCGGACCGCGTCCGTCCTTCATCCAACAGACAGGGCAGGTTTAGGTGGGACCCCTAACGCCACGCCGGTCCCGGCCGACAGTAGGAGGTACAACCACCTCAAGCCAAAGCAGAACAGCACATGATCGTCGTGACCCGCCTCAACGGCACCCGCTTCGCCGTGAATCCGGACATTCTTGAACGGATCCACGAGAGTCCGGACACCCATTTGGTGACTCTCGACGGCGCCGCCTACGTTGTGCGGGAATCGCTGGTCGAAGTGGTGGAGCTGATCGCGGAATACCGGGCGACCGTGCTGCGCCGGGCGCAGGACCTTCCGCGGGTGACGGGCTACCCGTTGAGCCTGGTGCCGCCGCCCAAAGCGGACGAAGCGGACGAGTCGGACGAAGCAGAAGAACCGGAACACCCCAACCACCCCCGAAACGGAAGGTAGCCCCGTGACTATCATCGGCCTGCTGCTCGCCTTTGCCTCAGTGGTGGTCATGGTCACCTTGGAGCACGCAAACCTGACGTCATTGCTCCTTCCCGCACCCATGGTTCTGGTCTTTGGCGCGACCATCGCCGTGGGCCTGGCAGGCAATACGCTCCCCGATGTCATCAGCTCGTTCAAGCAGGTGCCCAAAGTCTTCATGGGCAAGCCGGCCAAGGCCAGTGCGAGCATCGACGAGTTGGTCCGGTTGGCGGAGAAAGCCCGGAGCGACGGCTTGTTGTCCTTGGAGGAAGAAGCCAACAACGCCAAGGATCCGTTCCTGGCCCGTTCCCTCCAGAACATCGCCGACGGAACGGACGCCGATGAGCTTCGGTTCCTCATGGAGGACGAAATCGATACCCGGATGCGCGCGGACCATGTGGCCTCCAAGTTCTTCGCTGCCTTGGGCGGATACGCACCTACGATCGGCATCATCGGCACTGTGGTCTCGCTGACCCACGTGCTGGAGAACCTGTCCTCCCCGGACCATCTGGGTCCAATGATCGCCGCGGCCTTCGTTGCCACCCTCTGGGGCCTGCTGTCGGCGAACTTCATCTGGCTCCCGATCAGCGCCAAGCTCAAACGTCTCTCTGAGCTGGAAGTGGAACGGATGAACCTCGTGATGGAGGGCTTGCTCGCAGTACAAAGCGGGACCCAGCCGTTGCTCCTGGCGGAGCGGCTGCGGGCCATGGTCCCGGCCGATCCCAAGGCCAAGAACGCCAGGAACAAGGCGGACGACGGCGGCAGGACCGGCAAGCTGACGACGTCCAGGGCCGCATGAGGTCCCGCAGGAAACGCGGTGCTCAGCCTGAAGAGCATCATGTGGACGAACGCTGGATGGCCTCCTACATGGACATGGTCACAGTACTCATGTGTATGTTCATCGTGCTCTTCGCCATGTCATCGGTAGACCAGATCAAATTCGAGAAGCTCCGCAATTCGCTGGCCACGGGTTTCGGAACCGAGATCAGCCAGAAGGTGGATACCGCCAGTGGAGTGGTGGTGCCGGGCGAATTGGCCACGGCCAACGGTGAAGGTTTCTCACCCCTTGACCTGGCCACGGAGGAAGTCAATAAGCTCACTGCCCTGCAGGGCGCCATGCAGAACCAGCTGCAAGCGCAAGGCCTGGACCAGAATGTGGAGTTCGTGGTGGGGGAGCGGGGCCTGACCGTGAAGCTGGTTGGTTCCCAGACCTTCTTCCAACCTGACATGCCGGACCTCACCCCCAAAGCGCTGAAGATCCTCAACGCCATCGCTCCCACCGTGGTTGGCTCAGGCCTTGAGGTGATGGTTGAGGGCCACGCAGCCAAGGGCTATACCGCTTACGCTTCGACGTGGGAACTGTCCGCAGCAAGGTCGGTCAACGTCTTGAGGTACTTCGTGGACCAATCCGGTATGCCGCCCGGCCGGATAGGTGCCGTGGCCTTTGGCGCCGCCCGGCAGGTCACGGATGATTCCACGGAGGAACTGATGGAACTCAACCGGCGGGTGGACGTAGTGCTGGTTTCCGACCGGCCGGAAGACATCCGTTCCCTCATTCCGCAGGCAATCGAAGCCCAAACCCAGGACACCGCTGCTGCGGCCAAGGCGAAGTAGCCAACGCCGGATAACGGAGAGTAAAACAGCCTTACGCCCGCTTCATCTTGGTCGATAGTCCCGTCCGTGGGAGAACAGGAAGGCCGCCGGCGCACCGTGGACGTCTATGACTTCCGCCGGCCTACCACCTTGCCGCGCCAGCACAGCCGTGTCCTGGAAGTTGCCTTCGAAACCTTCGCCCGGCAATGGGGCACGCAGCTCACCGCGAAAGTCCGGCTGAAGTCCACGGCGACACTTGAACAGTTGAGCATGCAGAGCTACGACGAATACTCTGCTTCCTTGCCTTCGGTGACGTCGATGATCCTGTGCCGGATCGAGGACTGCGAGTCCAGGCTGGTGGTCCAGTTCCCCGCCACGGCGGCGCTGTCCTGGCTCAGCCGGATGCTGGGGGGATCAGCAGATACCGCCGTGCCGGAACGCAAGTTCACGCAGATTGAGCACTCGTTGATCAGCCGCATGGTGGAGGAAGTCCTTGAGGACCTGAAGTACTCCCTGGGCAACCTGTTGACACAGTCCGTCACCATGGACGGGATCCAATACAACTCCCAGTTCGCCCAGGCCGCTGCGCCCTCTGAGCTGATGGTGGTGGCCGCCTTCAGTGTGAACGTGGGTGAGACCCAGTGTGCTGCAACTCTGGCCATTCCGGCCGATGTCCTGCTCAGCGGATTGGGAGAGGTCAACCCAACAGTCCATAGCGTGGACAACGAAGCCCTTGTCAGGACACAGTTGGCCCAAGTACCCGTTGAGGTGGCTGTCCAACTAACCCCCGCCCAGGTGACGCCGGCGCAGATCCTGGCACTCGGCGTCGGGGACGTCCTTCCGTTGCCCCACCTGGAGAACCGGCCGTTTGACGTCACCATCAACGGCACCCGGCTGGCCACAGCCGCCGCCGCACGGAACGGTTCGAGGGCCGCCGCCGTCATTGTCACTACCGAGGAGCACCAGCGATGAGCATCACCCTTACCGTGCAGGAAGCGGCAGCCGAACGCCTGGCACAGCACCTTCCAGCGTCCTCACTGCTGACGGTTGCCGGGATCGTCCCCGCGGAGTCCGCGGCACCTTATGCCTCTCCGGCTGTCACTGCCACATTTGTAGGTGCGTCGACGACTGACTTCGCCCTGCTGCTGGTGGACACCTCGTTTCTCGCCGCTGCCGGCGGTGCCTCCACCGGGGCGCCCTTCTCCGCAAGTGACGTCCTTCGTCCCGCCTTGGAGCAGGCTGCATCTGCGTTCGACGCCGGGGTGTTGGGGGAGTTGCGCGAGGAAGATGCAACAGGACTGCTGCAGGACCCTGCGACGGTTGTTTTTGAACTTCACGACGGCACAGTGCCTTTCGGATGGTTCGCTGTCCGGGTGCGGAACAATGACTCCGGGCCTTCCCGCAACGGCCGCGATTCCGATCTCACGGCCCGGCTTGGCCTCATCAGCAGCGTGGAGATGGCGTTGACGGTGGAGATCGGCCGTACTCGAATGTCCGTCCGCGACGCCTTGGCACTTGAACCGGGGAAAGTCATTGAACTCGACCGTTCGGCCGGTGCCCCCGCTGACGTGCTGCTGAACGGACGCCTGATAGCCCACGGCGAAGTTGTGGTGGTGGACCAGGACTACGCCGTGCGCATCACCCGTGTCCTGGACGGGGCAGAGGGAACGTTGTAAATGGATTCCTTCCTCCTCGGGCTGCGCGTCGTCGTTGCCCTCGGCGCCGTGCTGGCCGCAATCTGGCTACTCCAGCGCCGACTCGGCAAAGGCAAGGGACGTCGTCGTGCCGATTCCACGCTGAGCGTGGTGAGTCGCCAGGCCGTGGGGCAGAAGGCCTCCGTGGTGGTGGTCGATGCCGGTGACAAGCGCTTTCTGCTGGGTGTCACGGAGCACAATGTCACGGTCCTGCACAGCAGTGACGCACCGGTGCTTGCAGCTGAGGTGATGGATTCGGTGCCCCGGCCGATGGTTGAGGAACAGAGTTTCGCTCAGTTGTTCCGGCAGGCATCCGGGGAACAGGTGCCCCGCACTGAACTGGTCACCGGGCAGGTTCCCGTGGTCCGGCGTCGGGCGGACCTGCACCGGCGGGCGGCCACCCCGGCGCACCCCCTGCACGGCTCCATCCTTTCCGCTTCCACGTGGCGCCAGGCCTCCGATGCCTTCAGGGGACGCCGCAATTGATTCGTTCCGCTGGTTCCGGCTTGCCGGGACTGCCCTCCTCCCGGCTGTACCGGGTGTGGTTCGTAGCGCTGTGGGCCCTTCTGCTCACGGCGGTCTTGATGTGGGCTGGAACCGCTGTTGGCCATGCCTCGCCGATCGATCCCACGCCGCCCACACCACCGACGCCTCCGGCAGCCCCGGGGTCCGGAGGCAATGTGAGCATCGACATCAATGGTTTGGACGGGACCCCGTCCACGGCTGTAGTGACCTTGATCGGGATCACGTTGCTGTCCGTGGCGCCTGCCTTGCTGCTCATGATGACCTCGTTCACAAAGATCTTCGTTGTGCTGGCGATGACCCGCAACGCCCTGTCCCTTCCGGCCATCCCGCCCAACCAAGTCCTCGCCGGCCTGGCACTCTTCCTGTCGTTGTTCGTGATGTGGCCTGTGGTGTCGGACATCAACACCGTGGCGGTGCAGCCCTACTTGAACGGCGGGCTCGACTTCAACGGCGCAATGTCCGCCGGCTGGACTCCGTTGCAGCACTTCATGCTCGCCCATACCCGTGAGGAAGATATCGCGCTCATGACGCGCGCGGCCGGAATGGATAACCCGGAGAACCCGGAATCCGTCCCTCTGCAGACTTTGGTGCCGGCCTTCATGGTTTCCGAACTCCGGGCGGCGTTCATCATTGGCTTCGTGATCTTCATACCGTTCCTGGTCATCGACCTCGTGGTGTCCGCCGCACTGATGTCCATGGGCATGATGATGCTCCCGCCGGTGATGATTTCCTTGCCGTTCAAGATCCTGCTGTTTGTCCTGGTTGATGGTTGGGGCCTGGTGATCACGTCCCTGATCCAGAGTTATTCGGGCGGCTGATGGATACCAACGCAGTCCTGGACATTTGCCTGCAGGCCATGATGGTCGCGGCCAAACTGGCAGCTCCCACCCTTCTCACTGCCTTGGTGGTTGGCCTGGGCATTTCCCTGTTGCAGTCCATCACGCAGCTTCAGGAGCCCACACTGAGCTTCGTCCCCAAGGCCGTTGCCGTAGCCATAGCGCTGGCGGTGTGCGGGCACTGGATGATCTCGGAAATGGTCACGTTCACCAATGAACTCTTCCTGCGCATCCCCGGATTGATCGGTGGCGCGTGAGGTGGACATTCCCATCGACCAGTCATGGATCCAGGTTCTCTTGTTGGCCTCGGTCCGCATGACGGCCTTCCTGGTGGTGGCACCACCCTTTGCGCATCATGCCATTCCGGCGAGGATCAAAGCCATGCTGGGTATCGGCCTTGGCCTGGCAGTGTCCCAGCGGCTGTCCGCGGACGCCGTGCCCAAGGACACCGCGGGATTCATCACCGGCGTCGTCCTGGAACTGGCAACGGGCCTGGTGCTGGGGTTCCTGGTGATGGCTGTGTTCGCGGCGATCCAGTCGGCCGGCAGCCTGATCGATCTCTTCAGCGGGTTCCAGATGGCGCAGGCCTTCGATCCCCAGATGATGGTCAACGGCGCCCAGTTCACGCGCTTGTTCCAGATGGCGGCACTCGCGCTGCTCTTCGCCTCGGACGGCTATCAGCTGGTGATCGGGGGCCTGACGGGCAGCTTCAGTGCCTTGCCCCTCGCCGGCGGCCTGGACCTCAGCAAACCCGTGGATGCCATGGTGGGCGCTGTCACCGGCATGTTCATCTCCGCGGTCCAAATAGCCGGTCCGCTGCTGGTGGTTTTGGTGCTGGCCGACGTCGGACTCGGTCTCCTCACGCGCGTGGCCCCGGCACTGAATGCATTTTCCCTGGGCTTCCCCCTCAAGATCTTCATCACTCTGGCTTTGGCAGGCTTCCTTTTCCTTGCCCTGCCTCGCCTGGTCGCTTCCCTGGCCGAGTTGGCCGCACGGACAGTCCTGGGGGTGGGCTAGTGGCGGACTCACAGGAAAAGACCGAACAAGCCACGGACAAACGTATGCGTGAGGTCCGTGAAAAGGGCCAGCTCTCCAGATCCCAGGACCTCATGGCCTGGCTGGCGGTGGGCGGTGCCGCCGCAATGCTTCCGGCCACCATCGACCATGCCTCCAACGCGGCCGTGGACCAACTCTTCACGGTCAAGGGCATCATCAACCATCCGGATCCCGCCAAAGCCGTGGCGGCCTTGGAGGACGGGCTCGCCTCTCTGGCGGGAATCCTGGGACCACTGTTCCTGGTGGTTACCGTGGTGGTGCTGGCAGGGTCTGCCTTGCAGGGCGGTATCCGCTTCAAGAAGTTCCGGCCCGAGTTCGAACACTTCAACCTGCTGGCCGGTTTCAAGAGGATGTTCGGTGCCCAGGCGCTGTGGGGCGGGGCCAAAGCGCTACTGAAGACCGCCGTCGTGGGTCTTGTCCTCTACACCGTGATCCAAGGCTTGATGCCCGTTCTCCTCACCGCCGGGGGCTTGCCTGTGGCCGGTGTGCTCGCGGCCGCCGCAGGGGGCGTCGGGACGCTCATCCAGTTCGCGGTCGCGGCCGGGCTCGTGTTGGCAGCCGCCGACATGTTCGTCGTGATGCGCCGCAACCGGAAGAAAACCCGGATGTCCAAAAAGGAAGTCCGGGACGAGAACAAGAACACCGACGGAGATCCGCTGGTCAAGTCACACCGGCGTTCGCGCCAGCTGAGCATGAGCCGGAACCGCATGATCGCCGCGATCGGGGATGCCGACGTCGTGTTGGTCAACCCGACGCACGTGGCAGTCGCGTTGAAGTACGACGCCGGCAAATCGGCACCTCGCGTCGTGGCGAAGGGGGCAGGGGTCATAGCGGCCCGCATCAGGGAGGAGGCCGAGGGCAAAGGGGTGCCCATGGTCCAGGACATTCCCTTGGCCCGTGCCTTGCATTCGGCGTGTGAGCTGGGGCAGGAGATCCCCGTGGAGCTGTACCGCTCGGTGGCCGCTGTCCTGGCTTTCGTCATGTCCCTCAAGACGCGCGGCGCTGCCCGTGGAATCCATCGCATGAAGGAAGGTTTGCTGTCATGAAGAACAGCAAGTTCGCCCGGCTGTCGGTCCCGGTGGGCATCGTGGGGATTGTCCTGCTTCTGGTGGTCCCGCTGCCTGCTCCGCTGCTCGACTTCCTGATTGTCTGCAACATCCTGCTGGCACTCCTGATCCTGCTCACCAGCATGTTCGTGAAGAAGCCCCTGGACTTCTCCGTGTTCCCGTCGCTGCTGCTGGTGGCCACCCTGTTCCGGCTGGGACTCAATGTGGCGTCCACCCGGTTGGTGCTGGGACAAGGCTTTGCCGGGCAGGTGATCGAGGCGTTCGGCAAGGTCACGGTGGGCGGTTCCTTGATCATCGGTGCCGTGGTGTTCCTGATCCTGGTGGTCATCCAGTTCGTGGTGGTCACCAAGGGTGCCGAGCGCGTGGCCGAAGTGGGCGCACGCTTCACCCTCGACGCCATGCCGGGTAAGCAAATGGCCATCGACGCCGACCTCAATGCCGGACTCATCACGGACGCCGAAGCCCGGAAGCGCCGCGCCGAAGTCTCTGCCGAAGCCGACTTCTACGGCGCCATGGACGGTGCCTCAAAGTTCGTCAAAGGCGACGCGATCGCGGGCATCATCATTATCATCATCAACTTTGTGGGCGGCATCGCGATCGGCGTGCTGCAGCGCGGCATGGACGCCGTTGACGCCCTGAACACGTATGGCCTGCTGACCATGGGCGACGGCTTGGTCACCCAGATCCCGGCCCTCCTCATGGCCGTCTCCACAGGCATGATCGTCACCCGGTCCAATGCCGAGGAGGACATGGGCCGCACCGCATCCTCGCAGCTCATGCAGTCACCCAATGCGCTGTTGATCGCAGGCCTTGCAGCGGCAAGCATGGCGTTGATTCCAGGGATGCCTGTCCTGCCCTTCCTTGTGGTGGGTGCCTTGTTGGTGATCGCGTCGCGACGCGTGGCAGCGCAGCAAAAAGCTGCTGCCGCGGCGGAGGCAGCAGGCAACGCCGCGGTGGCCTCGGAGGAAGATCCAAACGAGCGGCTCATGGAAGACATGCGGGTCCACCCGGTGGAGATTCTGTTGGCTCCGGACCTGGTGGACATCGTTTCCGGAGCTTCCGACGACCTTCTTGCGAGGGTGAGGTCGCTTCGGCAAAAGATCGCCATGGAGCTGGGCTTGGTTGTCCCGCCCGTCCGCACCAGGGATGCCATGGATCTCCCGCCCTCCACCTATGCCATCCGCATCACCGGTGTCGAGGCCGGAAGGGGAGTGGCGCCGTCGGGCAAGCTCCTGGCCCTGGGCGAGTTCCTGGACGCCCTCCCGGGTACGGCCACCGTGGAACCTGTCTTCGGTTTAAACGGCAAATGGGTGCCCACGGAAATGCGCCACAGCGCAGAAATGACAGGCGCCACGGTGATCGACAGGGTGTCTGTCCTGGTGACGCATTTGTCCTCGATCATCACCGCCAACGCAGCAAGGCTCCTCACTCGCGAAGACGTTCGCGTCCTCACCGAGGGAGTCCGCAAGCAGAGCCCTTCCGCAGTGGAGGAGCTTACTCCCGGGTTGCTGACGCTCGCAGAGATCCAACGCGTCCTTGAGGGCCTCCTCGAGGAGCAGGTCCCCATCAACGACCTCCCGCGCATCTACGAGGCACTGTCCTTGCGGGCGAAGGTATCTACGGACCCGGAAGCCCTTATTGAATCGGCGCGGCAAGCTCTGGGGCCTGTCCTGGCCGACAAGTATTTGGACGGCGACGTTCTTCCGGTGGTGATGATCGATCCCCTGCTGGAGCAGTCGATGCTTGAGGACATGCGCCCGGGCGAGGGCGGTACACAGATCGTGATGGGCCAAGCCAAGCTCGATTCTGTGCTCTCCTCACTTAAATCCGCGGTAGAGGGAGCCGCGGCCACGGGACGTCAAGCGGTCCTCGTTTGCGCCCCCGCCCTGCGACCCGCGATTCGACGGCTTGTGGCCGCTCCCGACGGCGGTGTCCCCGTCTTGTCGTACCGCGAAGTGACATCGGCCAACATACGCATAGAAACAGTGGGGGTGGTTCGCCATGCCGAAGCGCTACAAGCTTAGGGGAGCGTCCCTCGACGCTATCCGCGAGAAGGCGCTGACGCAGTATGGTCCGCAGGCCCGGATTGTGGCTGCCGAGAAGGTCATCAATCCAGGCATCGTGGGCCTGTTCGCAGCTGCCCGGTTTGAAGCGACGGTAGAGGTGGGCGAAGCGGCTGGCATTGCCCCAGCGGCCCTGGCATCCGGTCCTGCCGCTCCACGCGCCTCAACCGGAAAGACCGCCGCGAACCCGATTGCCGGCCACGATTTGCAGGGTCCTGCCATTGCCGCACTGCTGGAGCGGGCCGACGCAGCGGAGCGGGAGATGCACCGGCCCGATCCCGTTTCGACGGCCTCACCCGATTTCGCCGGGCTGCTGCAACAACTGGGCAAGGAACTTGAGGCGGCTCCGGCTGTGCACCCGCCGCTTGAGCCGCCACTACCGCCGTCGGACGCTCCGAACGAAAAGGTTCCTGCGCCGCTGGAGGGTAACGGCAACGTGATCCTCCTTGTGGGCCTCGGTGACGACGCCTTGGGGCCGGCCCTGGAAATGTCGATCGCCGCCGGGGGCTCGGACGTCCGTACCGCCGGAGAGCTGACAGCGTTCGGCCACCTGCATGTCTCAGGCCGTCAAAGCGCGATGGCTGCGCGCGCCCAGGCAGTACTGACCGGCCAGAACGTGGTGGTCGCCTACGGGCTGGGTAAGGCATCAGACATTCCGGAGCAGGCGCACGCCATCGCCGGCCTGTCCGCCGACCAGGTATGGGTGGTGGCCGACGCACGCCGGAAAGAAGGGGACACGGCCGCGTGGGTGCGTGCCCTGCAAACACTGCTCTCAACGGAACCGGTTGGTGTCTCCGCACTGGCCGTCATCGGTGCATCGGAAACTGCCAGCCCGGAAACCGTGGACGGGCTGGGTATCCCGGTGGGCTGGGTGGATGGCAAACCGGCACGAAGGACCTCGCTCGGAAAGGTACATTGAAAGCATGCTGGTACTGACGCGCAAACCGGGCGAGAAGATCATGATTGGTGACGATATTGTCATTACCGTCATGGAGGGCCGCGGTGACGGGGTGCGGATCGGAATTGAAGCCCCGCGGGGTGTTTCCATCCAGCGCAGCGAAGTAGTTGAGGCGATCGCCGCCGCAAACCTCGCAGCCGCCCAAGCCGGCCCCGACGCCGAGGAACTCCTGGCGAACCTCCGCCCGCCGGCCCCCACCAACAACTGATCCTCTCTCACATCCCGTCGGGTTTTCGTCAGGTCCTCTTTCACATCCCGTCAGGTGGTGCCGAGGAAATCACGCAAAGAGGGGAGTGCGGCGCTGGTCACCGCCGCACGCGCACGTTGAACGTTGACGTTCAGGGTCATTATGGCGAGATCGTCCGGCTCAGCGTCCGCGGGTTCCCGCTCCTGCTCGAGCGCGGAGAGGTTATCAGCTGCCACGGCATCTATGGATTCCAAGAGAATAACCAATGCGCGGTGGTGTTCTTTCAATAGATCAGGCCAAATTCCGGCCGGCGCCATTCCTGCCAGTGAAGGCAACGAAGTCTGATCCGGCGCTTTCCATTCCGCGGCCAGGGCAGCCGCTTCCACGCCGCGGGCCAATGACTCGAAGCGTAGGCTTTCCACCACTTTTTCGAGCTCGGACGCGGTGTATTCGAGGCGGTGCCAGTTGCCTGCCCGCAGATGCAGGAGTTGCGTTTCGAGGAGGAAAAGCAAGAAATCGAGTTGCCTTCTCTCCCGCCACAACGTTGCCGATAGCTCGTCCGCCCCCACGGTTCCTCAATCCTTATTTGCCCGGCGGAAAGCAGGTTTCAGCAGGGTTTTGAATTTCTTGTGTCGAGCGTACACGTTTAGGGGTTTGCAGGTGGTATGTTCACTGAACACGTACCTGAGACAAAGTCCCACTACGGCGCTGTGATTGGTCTCCAAGCGCCGTCCGGAATGCGGATCAAGGGCATGGCAAACTCAATATTCCGGTCTCATGGGGGGACTATCTTTTGAATCGCGAACAGCGCAACGAGCTGGTGTTGCAACACCTCCCGCTCGTTGGTTACTTGGTCTCTGACCTTTGTGCGCGCGCATCTCATTTGTCGCGCGATGATTTTGCCTCGGTTGGTTCCCTCGCCCTCATCAGTTCGGCAGATTCCTTTGACCCGGACCTGGGTGTTCCTTTCGGGGCTTTCGCACGCCGTCGAATCATTGGGGCTTTCGCGGACGAAATGCGCGCGGGAGACTGGGCTACCCGTTCGGCCCGCAAGCGCATCAAGGAAACCCTCGCCGTCCAGGAAACCCTTACGGGTGTGCTGGGACGCGGTCCGAGCGTTGCCGAGATGGCCTCTGCCCTTGGCGTCGAGCGCAGCCACGTCGAGGCGGCCTTGGCCGATGCAGCCAGAACCCTGACGTCGCTGGATGAGGTCGTGGTGGATACCGTGGCATCGGTAGCTCCGTCACCGGAGAACTCCGTGCTCGCCGACGAGCGCATCAAGTACCTCCGGGCCGCCGTCGATGCCTTGCCTGAGAAGATGCGGTTCGTCATCAGGGAGATCTACTTGGCAGGCCGTTCGGTCAAAGACCTCGCAGAGGAACTGGGCTCCACCCACGCGGCAGTTTCGCAGCAGCGGGCCGAAGGCATCCGGCTTTTGCGCGACGGCCTGGCCGCCCACTATTCAGATAACCCGGACCGGGCATTTGAACCTGAGTCCCGGATCACCGCCCGGCGTCGGAACGATTACCTTTCCGCCCTCGCCACGGCCACTACCGGCGGAATCACCCGGAGCCTGGGATTGGGTTCAACCCTCAACCAAGCCGTCTAGATGTACTAACCCGGTAGGTTGGTGACACGGCTGGCTGGGGAGGCGCCTTTGAGTGCCGTGTGTGGCCTGCTGCGATTGTAGTGCTCGATGAAGTCCTGGTAACAGGCTTGGCGTTCGGCTTCTGAGGTGTAGGGCCGGGCGTAGGCCCATTCCTCCAAGAGGATGCGGTTGAAGCGTTCTACTTTGCCGTTGGTCTGGGGCCGGTAGGGCCTGGTGCGTTTGTGTCGGATGCCTGCATCCGTCAGGGTCTGGGCAAAGAGGCGGGACCTGTAGCAGGAGCCATTGTCGGTCAGGACCCGTTGGATCTTCACGCCGTGCGCGGCGAACGCTGCGATCGCGTTACGCATGAAGGCCGCGGCGGTCTCTTTGGTCTCATCGGGAAGGATCTCGGAGTAGACGTACCGGGAGTGGTCATCGACGGCGTGATGGATGAACGTGTAACCGCGCAGCAGGCCGCGTCCTCGGGAAACGCCCTCGGCCGAGTTCCGGGTTCGTTTGTTCGCCTCACCGGCCGGTCTTCCCACGCTCCGGTGGCCTCCGCCCTCAGGGATCCGGCCGAGCTTCTTCACATCAACGTGGATCATCTCTCCAGGCCACGCGTACTCATAGCGGCGGGCGTGTTCGCGACGGATCCTGATCCCCGTGGAACGGTCCGTGAAGCGAAGCGGAGGGCAGTGATAGCGGTGCAGGATCCGGTGGACTGTGGAGATGTTCAGATGCAGGTGGTAGGCGATCCGTGCTGGCCCCCACCGCCTGGAGGTCCGAAGGCCCACGACCCGATGTTCTGTCCGCACGGAACTGCGGTGCGGACAGCTCAGGGGCCGGCTGGGACGATCCAGCATGCCCGCTTCCCCGCATTCGACGTAACGTCTCGCCCACCGGGCAGCGGTCGGGACAGAGACATTGAACCGCTCAGCGGCTAGACGCAATGGCAAGTGACCATCGACCACACACCGGGCCAGCTTCAACCGACCGGCAGGGGCAAGGATCGCGTTAGAGTGGGACACGAGGACCTCCTGGTATCTGTGTTTGCTCTCGACAAGCTCCACATAACACCCGGAGGTCCTCTTTACTTCGTCAATTCCAGCCCCGTGTCATCAACCTGCCGGGACAGTACATCTAGAAAGCACCGGACTACTGCGCCTTCGGCACCCGGCGAAGTACGACGGCGGCAAGCACTGCCGCTCCGGCCATCAGTACCAGCCCGATCGCCGCGGTGACGTGCACTCCGGATTCGAAGGCCACCCCTGCGGCCGCAGTCAGTGCCTCGGACAAGGGCGCGGGCAGTGCGGCCGCCGCATCAACCGCTCCGGCCAAGGTTTCCCCTGACTGGCCCGCAGCGGCAGCGGATACGCCGTCCGGTATCACCAGGTTGTGCTGGTAGGACGCGGTCAGGATGGAGCCCAGGACGGCGGTGCCCAGGAGCGATCCCAGTTCGTAGCCTGTTTCCGAGATGGCGGATGCCGCGCCGGACTTGTCCGCCGGGACCGAGCCCAGGATGAGGTCGTTGGAGATGGTCTCCGCAGCACCCACACCAACTGCCAACACCGTCAGTGCTGAGAGCAGGAACACCGGGCCGCTTCCGTGATCGCCCACGACAACCACCAGGTACCCCACTGCGTTGAGGACCAGGCCGCCCGCCACCACGAAGCCGGGGCGGATCCGCTTCACCAGCGGCACCACTACCAGCCCTGACACGATGGTGGCCAAGAGGGCCGGGATCATGGCAATACCGGCCTCCATGGGCGACTGGCCTTCGATGAGTTGCAGGTGCTGGGCGAAGAAATAGATGAACCCGGTCATGGAGAACAGGGACAGCACGTTGGCGACGATGGCCGTGCTGAACACTTTGTTGCTGAAGAGGCGCACGTCCAGCATGGGGCTGGCCAACTGCTGCTGCCGCCGCACGAAGAGCACGCCCAGTACCGCGCCGAAGAGCATGAAGAAAGCCGCGGTTGGCCCGAAGCCGTGCACGGCGAATTCCTTGATGCCGTAGACGAACGGAGCCATGGTGAGGACGGACAGGACGATGCTTGGTACGTCCACCCGGCCAGGGTTGGCGTCCTTCGACTCCGGAATGAGGATCCTGCCGAACGCAAGCAGGGGCAGGAGCAGGAACGCTGCCACCAGGAAGACAGCTCCCCACCAGAAGTGCTCCACCAGCCAGCCCCCAAAGATGGGACCGAGGGCTGCGCCGCCCGAGAACCCGGCTGCCCAGACGGCGATGGCGAGGCGGCGCCGGTTCGGATCGGTGAAGATGTTCCTGATCAGGGACAGTGTTGAGGGCATCAGCATGGCGCCGAAGACTCCAAGGGCTGCGCGGCCGGCTATCAGCCATTCAGCCGAGGGCGCGAACGCCGTAGCAGCCGACACCGCAGCGAAGCCTGTGCTGCCGGCCAGAAGCAGCCGCCGTCGTCCTATCCTGTCGCCGAGGTTGCCCATGGATACCAGCAATGCAGCCAGGACCAGCGGGTACGCGTCAACGATCCACAGAAGCTGGATGCCCCCGACTTCCAATGAGCGGGCGATCTCCGGTAGAGCGAAGGTGAGGGCGGTGTTGTCCACGGCCACCAGGAGAACCGGAAACATGAGCAGGGCAAGGGCCGTCCAGTCGCGCCATGCTGCCGTCCTGCCGTGGAGGCGACGGATGGAAGTGCGGGGAGCTTTGGTTGCGGACGACGAAAACATGAATATTACTGTACCGTCCAGACGGTATAGTTTCAAAAGAGCTCAACACGCCTGTTTAGGGAATGATGGACACATGCCGCGAAAACCAGTTGCCAAGGATGCCGTCCTGGATGCCTTCGAGGCGCTCCTGATCGAGGTGGGGGAGCGGGCAGCAACGCTCGACGCCGTCGCGAAGCGCGCCGGAGTCTCCAAGGGAGGGCTCCTCTATCACTTCCCCAACAAGGAGGCCCTCATCAGCGCTTTGCTGGAACGCCTCGACCGATTGGCGGAGGAAGACACCGAACAAATGATCGCGGCCCCGGACGGCGCAGCAGCGTACTTCATCCGGTCTTCAGTGTGGGCCGGTACGCCCATGGACCGGGCTTTTGTGGCGACCACCCGCTTGGCAGAGGTAGCCCACGAGGAGACGCGGAGGAGGTTTGCCGCCATCCAACAACGCTGGCTCGACGTGCTCGCCGAGGACGTTGGACCGGAAGTCGCCAAAGCCGTCAGCTACATGGGTGACGGACTCTATTTCAACGCCATGTTCGAAGGCGGGCAGGCGGGCGGCAGCGCCGGGCGGGAGGCCGACGTCGGGATCCTGCTCGAGGTTCTGGAGCGACTGCGCAAGTAGCGCTCCGCCTATTTGCCGCGACGCCGGGCACGTAGGACAATTAACAATTGTGGTGCGCCTTGCAGCGGGCCGCGAACAACTGCATAAGCCTATGATCTGCGGCGGGAGAGTCCTGCAAAGCACGTGACGCAGGCGCCGTAGGAGCAAATCCTCCCCAGGAATCTCTCAGGCCCACGCACCGCCGCGGCTAGGCAACTCTGGAAAGCAGCAGGCAATCCGCCGTCAGCGGTGACGATTGTTGTGTTCACCGACGGTGCAAGCGGCGTTGCGCAGGCAACCCGCGGAAACTCTCAGGTCCAATACAGAGCGGGGAGGAACCCGAGCCACTGCGGCGTACCCAAGCGCCGCCCAACTAATGGAGTTCCTTCGTGACGGTTAGTTCAGCCTCCACCGCCTTCGTCGATCGGCACATCGGTGCCCGCCGCCAGGCCGATATCGACACCATGCTCAAGGCCATCGGCTACGACTCCGTGGATTCCCTCGTGGACACCGCGGTTCCCAACGACATCCGCCAGGACGTTGCCCTGACGCTGCAGAACGCGCTGAGCGAGGTGGAGGTCCTTGCTGAACTCCGCAAGCTTGCTTCCAAGAACAAGACTGCTGTCCAGATGATCGGCCAGGGCTACTACGACACCATCACGCCGCCGGTTATCCGCCGCAACATTCTCGAGTCGCCGGCCTGGTACACCGCCTACACGCCCTACCAGCCGGAAATTTCCCAGGGCCGCCTCGAAGCGCTGCTGAACTTCCAGACCATGGTGCAGGACCTCGTTGGCCTGCCGATCGCCAATGCTTCGCTCCTTGACGAAGCCACCGCAGTCGCTGAAGCCGTGCTGATGATGCGCCGTGCCAACAAGAACAAAGCCGTCCAGGATGGCAAGACCGTCCTCGACGCAGACTGCCTGCCGCAGACCATCGCGATCGTGAAGGGCCGCGCTGAGGCGCTCGGCTTCGAGGTGGAGGTTGCGGACCTCTCCGCGGGACTGCCCGACGGCGACATCAACGGCGTCGTCCTCCAGCAGCCCGGCGTCTCCGGCCGTGTCTTCGACCACTCCGCCGTCATCGCCGAGGCGAAAGAGCGGGGCGCGCTGGTGACGGTTGCTGCCGACCTTCTTTCCCTCACGCTCATCACCCCTCCGGGTGAACAGGGTGCGGACATCGCCGTCGGCTCCGCCCAGCGACTGGGTGTTCCGCTGTTCTTCGGCGGCCCGCACGCCGCTTACATGGCAGTCCAGAAGGGGCTGGAGCGTTCCATGCCCGGCCGTCTGGTGGGCGTTTCCAAGGACGACGCCGGTGTCCCCGCCTACCGCTTGGCGCTGCAGACCCGCGAGCAGCACATCCGCCGCGAAAAGGCCACGTCCAACATCTGCACGGCGCAGGCACTCCTTGCCATCGTCGCCTCGATGTATGCCGTCTACCACGGCCCCGAAGGCCTGAAGGCCATCGCCGAGACCGCCCACCACCACGCGCGCACCCTTGCGGCCTCACTGAAGGCTGCCGGCGTCGAGGTCCTGCACGGGTCCTTCTTCGACACCATCACGGTTCGCGTTCCGGGCCGCGGCGCCGAGCTCGTCGCTGCTGCCGAAGAGCGTGGCATCAACCTGCGTGGAATCGACGGGGACACCGTGGGTATCTCCGTGGATGAGACAACAACAACTGACATCGTCGGCAGTGTCCTTGAAGTTTTCGGTGCCTCCGCGGTTGAGTCCGCAGAGGGCTTTGCGCTGGAGGCTTCCGTTGAGCGCTCCAGTGAGTACCTGCAGCACCCCGTGTTCAACACCCACCGCTCCGAAACGCAGCTGTTGCGCTACATCCGCAAGCTCTCCGATCGCGACCTCGCGCTGGACCGGACCATGATTCCGCTGGGTTCGTGCACCATGAAGCTGAACGCCACGGCGGAGATGGAAGCCATTTCCTGGCCCGAGTTCGCCTCCATCCACCCGTTCGCTCCGGATTCCCAGACCGAGGGCTGGCGTGAGCTGATCTCTGGCCTGGAAGCTGACCTGACGGAGATCACGGGTTACGACCAGGTCTCCATCCAGCCGAACGCGGGGTCCCAGGGTGAGCTTGCCGGCCTGCTGGCGATCCGCGGCTACCACCACTCCCGCGGAGACCAGCAGCGCAACGTCTGCCTCATCCCTGCTTCGGCTCACGGGACCAACGCAGCGTCCGCCGTGCTCGCGGGCATGAAGGTTGTGGTAGTTGCCACGGCAGCCGACGGCACCATCGACCACGCCGACCTCCAAGCCAAGATCGAGGCGAACCGTGACGTCTTGTCGGCCATCATGATCACCTACCCGTCCACCCACGGTGTCTACGACGCCGACGTGCGGGAAGTCTGCGACGCTGTCCACGAAGCCGGTGGCCAGGTCTACATCGACGGTGCAAACCTCAATGCACTGGTCGGTTTGGCGCAGCCGGGCAAGTTCGGCGGCGACGTGTCCCACCTGAACCTGCACAAGACCTTCTGCATCCCCCACGGCGGTGGCGGGCCGGGCGTCGGCCCCGTTGCTGCGAAGGCCCACCTGGCCCCGTTCATGCCCGGCAACGCCGCATCATGGACCGAAGGCAATGACGTTCCGATTTCGGCATCGCGCTTTGGTTCGGCCGGCGTGCTCCCCATCTCCTGGGCTTACGTGAAGCTCATGGGCGGCGAAGGACTGACCGAAGCAACCAAGTCCGCCCTGCTGGCTGCCAACTACATCGCAGCCCGCCTCAACGACTACTTCCCGGTGCTCTACACAGGCGAAGCAGGCTTGGTCGCCCACGAGTGCATCCTGGACCTCCGCGAGCTGACGGCCAAGACCGGGGTTACGGCCGAGGACGTGGCCAAGCGCCTCATCGACTTCGGCTTCCACGCACCCACCCTGGCGTTCCCGGTCGCCGGCACCCTCATGGTTGAGCCCACCGAATCCGAGGACCTGGCCGAGATCGACCGCTTCATCGAAGCCATGATCACCATCCGCAAGGAAATCGATCAGGTAGCACATGGCGACTTCTCCGTGCAGGATTCCCCGCTTCGCCGGGCACCCCACACGGCAGCCGCCGTCGTAAGCTCCGATTGGGACCGCGCCTACCCGCGTGAGCAGGCCGCCTTCCCCGTCCACCACTTGAAGCAGGACAAGTACTTCCCGCCGGTGGGCCGCATCGATGGCGCAGCAGGCGACCGCAACCTCGTTTGTTCATGCCCTCCGATCGAAGACTTCGAGAACTAAGGGGATCCGGAAAATGACTGAGAAGCACACGGCCCTCTACGAGGAGCACAAGAAGCTCGGCGCCTCCTTCACCGATTTCGGTGGCTGGCAGATGCCGCTCAAATACACTTCCGAGCTCGCCGAACACCACGCCGTCCGGAAGTCCGCCGGCCTGTTCGACCTCTCCCACATGGGCGAAGTCTGGGTCACCGGGCCGCAGGCAGCAGAGTTCCTGGACTACGCGCTGGTAGGCAAGATCTCCGCCATGGCCGAGGGCAAAGCCAAGTACTCGCTGATCTGCCAGGAAGATGGCGGCATCATCGATGACCTGATCGTCTACCGTCGCGGCGCCGACAAGTTCCTGGTGGTTCCGAACGCAGGCAATGCCTTCGTGGTCGCTGCTGAGCTGCTGCAGCGCGCCGCGGGCTATGACGTGCTTGTTGAGGATGCTTCATCGTCGACGTCGTTGATCGCCGTTCAGGGGCCGCTTGCGGAAGCGATCCTGCTGCGTTTGGTCCCGGCCTCACAGCACTCGCTGGTCACGGACCTGAAGTACTACGCGGCAGTCGAGGTGACCTTCCTGGTGGCCGGGAGTGGGCAGGATCTTCTCCTGGCACGCACCGGTTACACCGGCGAGGACGGGTTCGAGATCTTCGTGCCCAACGAATCCGCCGCCGCGCTGTGGCAGGCCATCTCCGCCGTCGCCGAGGAAGGCGAGCTCGTTCCGGCCGGTCTGGCCTCCCGCGACTCCCTGCGTCTCGAAGCCGGCATGCCCCTCTACGGCAATGAGCTGTCCCGTGAAGGCAATCCCTTCGCGGCCGGGCTCGGCCCTGTAGTGGCCTTGTCCAAGGAAGGCGACTTTGTTGGCAAGGAAGCCTTGGCAGCTTTGAAGGCCGACGGCGCAGGTGTCTCCACTGGTCGCAAGCTTGTGGGCCTCAAGGGCCTCGGGCGCCGCGCCGGACGTTCGCACTACCCGGTCTTGAAGGACGGCGCCGTTGTTGGCGAAGTGACCTCCGGCCAGCCCAGCCCAACGCTCGGGTACCCGGTAGTGATGGCCTACGTTGACGTTGCTTATGCTGAACCTGGCACCACTCTTGACGTCGATCTGCGCGGCAAGGCAGAGCCGTTCGAGGTCGTGGCCCTGCCGTTCTACAAACGGTCCCGCTAAGTTTTTGATCACCCACAGTTAGGAAAACAGAATGCCCAAAGTAGCGCCTGAACTTCAGTACTCCGACGAGCACGAGTGGGTTTTGCGTGGGGAGGGAAACTCGGTATCCGTCGGTATCTCCGAGGTAGCCACCGACGCACTGGGGGACATCGTCTACGTGGACCTGCCCGAGGTCGGTTCCACCGTGACCGCAGGCGAAACCTGTGGAGAGGTCGAGTCCACCAAGTCCGTCTCCGACCTCTACTCACCCGTGACCGGCGAGGTCACCGAGATCAACGACGCCGTTGTGTCCGACCCCGCACTCATCAACAACGACCCCTACGGTGAGGGCTGGTTGTTCAAGGTCGCTGCTGAATCCGATGGCCCGCTGCTCTCCGCCCAGGAATACGCCTCCAAGAACGGCGGCGACCTGGGCTAGTCCGATCGGTCCGCGTGCCCGACGGGTCCGGCATGCCCGGCGGGTTCGGCATGCCATCCTCCGATTCGTGGTTCCGCTGCGGAGTGTGCCGTGCGCGCGGCACACTCCGCAGCGATGCCCCGTTTTGGCCAAGTGCGCTTTGGCGTAGCGTTGACTTGTAGTAACTGAATAAATTTGCGACGCCGGGTTGCCGCCTGAGGGGGCCGCCCGGCGTCGTATTTCGGTCGCCTTTTTGCCACGAGCGGGAGGGGGCCATCCGGCAGGACCATCTGCCGGACCGTTTCATGCTGTATAAAAAGGGATCCCGGTTATGGCTGTTGGTGTTTTCGATTTGTTCTCCGTGGGTATTGGTCCGTCGAGTTCGCATACGGTGGGTCCGATGCGGGCTGGGGCGGTGTTTGCGCGGGAGCTTCGTGAATCCGGTGTTCTGTCTTCTGTGGCGGGGTTGAGGGTGGATTTGTATGGTTCTTTGGCTGCGACGGGTAAGGGTCATGGCACTTTTACGGCTACGTTGCTGGGTTTGGAGGGGTTTGAGCCGGAGTTGATCCTGCCCGGTGAGGTGGAGGAGCGTCTTGCTGCGATCGCGGAGACGGGCATGCTGAACCTGGCCGGGGCTTCGGGTGAGGGTGTGCTGTTGCCGTATGCGGTGGGGGATATGGTGTTGCATCCGTTGACGGTGTTGCCGCGGCATACGAACGGGATGAAGTTCGCTGTTACCGATGCCGGGGGGAACGTGCTGAGGGAGGCGACGTTTTTCTCGGTGGGTGGCGGGTTCATTGTTCGTGAGGGCGAGGAGGACGCGGCGCGGGCTGAGTTGGAGGAGTCCAAGGCGGAGTTGCCGTTGCCGTTCCGGACCGCTGCGGAGTTGCTGGGCCGGTGCTCGTCCAAGGGCCTGGGAATCAGCGACATCATGCTGGTCAATGAGCGGGCGTCCCGGTCCGAGGAGGAGATCCGGGAGGGTTTGCTGCATATCTGGTCGGTGATGGAGGCCTGTGTTGAAACGTCGCTCAAGCGTGAGGGTGTGCTGCCCGGGGGACTGAGGGTCCGCCGTCGTGCTCCTGATTGGCTGGAGCGGTTGTTGAAGGAGGACAAGGACCGGAACGATCCGAAGTATTGGCAGGAGTGGGTGAACCTGATCGCGTTGGCGGTCAATGAGGAGAACGCTTCCGGTGGGCGGGTGGTCACTGCTCCGACCAATGGTGCGGCCGGGATCATTCCTGCGGTGTTGTATTACGCGTTGAATTATGCCCCGGGGATGGATCAGGCCACGCAGGCGGTCCGGGATGATGTGGTGGTGCGGTTCTTGCTCGCTGCCGGTGCGGTGGGTGTGTTGTATAAGGAGCAGGCCTCGATTTCCGGTGCGGAGGTTGGGTGTCAGGGTGAGGTGGGTTCGGCGTCGTCGATGGCTGCTGCGGGGTTGGCTGAGGTGATGGGTGGTTCCCCGGCTCAGGTGGAGAACGCTGCGGAGATCGCGATGGAGCATAATCTGGGGTTGACGTGTGATCCGATCGGGGGGTTGGTGCAGATCCCGTGTATTGAGCGGAACGCGATCGCGGCGGCGAAGGCGATCAACGCCGCGAAGATGGCGTTGTGGGGTGATGGCACGCACCGGGTTTCCCTTGATGAAGTCATCGTGACCATGCGTGAGACGGGTAAGGACATGTCCCACAAATACAAAGAAACCGCGATGGGCGGCCTCGCCGTCAACGTCGTCGAATGCTGAGTCTGTTCCCTGTCAGTCCCTAGTGCCATGCTGTATGCATGAGCGGGGGATATGACCGGGATTTCTTGCGGGCACGCCTTGAGCTGCCCAGTCCGTCGGCGACGACGATTCTGCTGGACTACACCCATTTCTCAGTGCGTTTCCGGGCTGCGCGGAAGCTCGCAGCGATCGTTGGCGTTAATATCAGCGGCGGTGAACTGAATCCTTTGGCCCGCGAGGGAACCTGGCACTTCGACGACCGGATTCCCCGCGAGCAACAGGCTGGCCCGGACGTTTACAAGAACAACGCGTTCGACCGTGGGCACTTGGTCCGGCGGCTCGACCCCGTATGGGGCGATGCTGCCACAGCCAAGAAAGCCAACCAGGACACTTTCGCCTTCACGAACGCCGCACCCCAAGTGGACGACTTCAACCAAGGCAAGGAGCTGTGGGTTGGCTTGGAGGATCACGTCCTCAAGCATGCGGACGCCTTTGACGCGAAGCTGAGCGTCTTCACCGGGCCGGTTTTCGCTGACGACGACTCTGAGTACCGGGGAGTCAGGATTCCCAAGAAATTCTGGAAGATCGCGGCCTGGACCAATGATGGAACCCTCGGTGCTGCAGGCTTCGTGCTGGATCAGTCTCCATTGCTGGGGAAGGTGGAACTGAAGAAGGCGATCACTGAGCGGCTCCTGGAAGGTGAACCGCCACCCCTGGGCCCTTTCCGCACCTTCCAGGTTCCCATCGGGGAGATTGCGGAGCTGACCGGGCTGAGCCTAAGCCGGCTTACCAACGCCGACCGCTTGACCAGCGGGACGCGTGAACTGGGGAAGGCGCCGAAGGCCATCCAGCTGGAGAGCATGGAGCAGGTCCGGCTCTAATTGCAGCCTGCGAGCTCTCGGCCTGTAAATGATTGAAGACACAGCTCCCCTAGGTATGTGTAGGGATCGTTCAAATCGTGACACGCTGGTGAGAATATTACATTCTGACGATCCATATTTCTCCGAAATATTCTTTAATTCGCTGTTCTGTTGATTCGCCTCATGCTGCGTTGGTATTTTCATGCCCACGGGGGGACAACTACTGACGTTGGAGTACTAGACGTTTTCAATGCCTGTTACCACCCGACTCCACTCCTACTGAGAGAACGGTGAAATGACAAATTCCTAAGCATCAGTGCGGCCAGCGTTGTCGCAATACCGATCATGATTGGCGCCAATGCTGGGGCGGCCCATGCAGGAGCAGAGCAAACATGTGGAAATGGGCAGGTCTGCTTGTTCCAAAGCTCCATGTGGAACGGGACCAAGTATTCGAACAACTACGCGACGACCTGGGTTGGTAGCGGGGCAAATGATCCAACATCAAAAATTGTTGGGTACACAACCAATCCGTCCTACCGATACGTGACATTCTTCGAACACCTAAACTTCGGTGGGAATTCCTTCTACATGAAGGAAGGGCAGGCAATCAGTTATCTTGCGGATATCGCTTATCCAGGCGGGGGGAATTGGGATAATCGAATTTCCAGTCACGATGAATCGTACTGATCCAGCGAATCTCCTAAATTAAAAGAGTCGAAAGGTGACCATGACCCGGCGTCGGCTTATGCCAGCAGTGCTGCTCTTCGTGCTTGCAGGATGCAGCGTGAACCAAACCGGACCACAGTCCGACGCCGGGCCCTTGCCCTCCATCGACCGTTCAGCTTATTCGGGAGTGCACGCACAACTGGACCACGCTACTGCCGAGATCCGGATGCCAATGGATTCATATGAGGTAAACGCGGATGAGTCCATGATCATCACAGCAGCGAATATGTACATTATCGAGGGCTGCATGAAGAAGGCCGGAATTACGATGCCAGAGAAACATGGCGATCTTGACGTGAAAGCGGATCAATCTTACGGCGTCTGGGTTCCGGAGCATGCGGCCAAGTACGGATATGTGAGACCAACCGTCCGGACCATTCCTGGAATCTACGATTCGGGAACCCGGGATTCTCCGCAAGCTGCCGTGAAGAAGTATTTTGAGTGTGACAACTCGACGGCGGGTGACCAAATTCCTGCATTTCGAAGTAGGGTAGCGGGCCAGGATTCACTGCTCACAACCATCGTCAATGACTCCAACGCCTTGGCCGAACGTGATCCCATGTGGAAGAGCATCCGTGAGGCGTGGATTAAGTGCCTTGGGGATTCAGGCATCACCATGCGTCAGGACTCACCCGACGCCTGGGTTCCGTCTTACCCGGCCGACAGGCAGGGTGAGATACGGACTGCGCTCCAGGACACGGAATGCAAGAGCAAAACAAACATGATGCAGGGCTTGATGGACATTCGTGCCCAATACCAGGCCGCCCTTATAGAGACTCATCAAGGGGCATTGAACACACTGGCAGACGAAAAGTCCGCTGCATTGGCCAAAGCGAAGGATATTCTTCGACAACACGGACATGGCGGGCTTTAATGGGTGCCAGTGAACCTACAGTAGTGAAGCTTCCGCGGGTTCCACGAATCAGACGTGTTGTAGTTTTTCTATGCGTTGTTCTCGCGTGCACAGCCGGTTCGTTCTTTCTCGGAAGTAAAATGCGAACACCGCTAACTTCAGCAATCGATTCCATAGATAAAAAAGTTGAAGTGAGCGCTGCTGTAGAAAGGAAGTCACTGGCCGCTTCCATCGTCGTTTCTGCAACGATGACCGCCGGACCCTCCGTGTCGTTGCGTGCATCTATCCCCAAGGGAGCCGACCGGGCGGTCGTGACGGCCGTGTATGTCGACACGGGCGCAACGGTCGCCCCGGGGTCGCTTATCGCGGCCGTCTCAGGACGTCCCGTTATTGTCATGTCTACCGACGTACCTCTCTACCGGGACCTACTTGAGGGCGACCGGGGCCCGGATGTACTGGGGTTGCAGAAGTGGCTTCAGGGCATGGGGTACTGGCCGGATGCCACGGGGATTTTTGATCAACGGACGGAGAACGCCGTCAAGAACTTCTACCGCGACCTCCAATTGACGGCCCCGACATCTGAAGACAAGAAGGTTGTTTTTCGCTGGCGGGAGTTCGTGCAGATCCCGGGGAATACGGGAACGATCATGACCTTGGTACGACCCGGCGATGTATTAGCGGAAGATTTGAGCTTGGGGATCGTCCAGACGGCCCCTGACATGGTGGTTGGGCGTGCCACCATAGACCAGGCCGATGCGCTCGTTGTGGGCAAGCAGGTCGATCTCGAAGCTGAAGGGTACTTGGCAAAGGGAACAATCCAAAGCATTGGTTCTTTTAGCGAAGGAGACCCCGAGAAGGGTGTCGTTCCGGGCATGGACGTCGTGTCCACTGTTCCCGTGGAGGGAACGCCACCAAAGCCAGGGCAGTCGGTTTCAATCAAGGTCCACGAAGCGGCCATTGAATCTTTGGCCGTCCCTTTGACCGCTGTCAAGCAGGATGACCGGGGCCCCTACGTGATCTTGTCAGGAGCGCAGGGGCAGGGACAAAGCAGCCCAACGCCCGAACGGGTGGACATTACAGTAACCGAGCAGCGCGACGGATGGGTTGCTATCGAGGAGACTTCGCTACTACAACCCGGAACATTGGTGATCGTCTCGTGACGGGCGACCTTCCTGCAAGTGACGCGAGACCACTCTTGACGATGAAGGGGGTCGGTCGAACTTACTATGTGGGAGACTCCGCGACCCAAGCTTTGCTCGGCGTAGATCTGCAGATATGCGAAGGCGACTTCCTTGCAATTATCGGGCCGTCCGGATCAGGAAAGTCCACGCTGTTGAATGTCCTTGCCCTCTTGGACCGGCCGACGGATGGCACTTATCACGTCAACGGTCACGATGTGGCCGGGTTGGGTGAGCGGCAACGAGATGCGTTGAGGTCGGAGATGTTCGGCTTCGTCTTTCAAGCATCGCATGTGATGACTGAAGAGTCGTCGGCCAGGAACGTTGCCCTTGGACTTCGTATTCAACGCCGTGCTCGCAGAGAACGAGAATTGCGTATCCGCCCTGCCCTCGAGCGGGTGGGACTTCTTCACCGTCAGGATGCGCTCGGTAGAAATTTGTCCGGAGGTGAACGTCAGCGTTTGGCACTGGCGTCCGCCCTCGCGACTAACCCAAAAGTTCTGTTTGCCGACGAACCGACAGGCAACTTGGACGTCGCCAACACGGAACGAGTCATCGAGGAACTCAGGAGCCTCAATGCAAAGGGGATGACTATCGTCGTCATCACGCACGATCCCGCTGTTGCGGCCGCAGCTCGATCGCAAGTGAAAATCGTGGACGGCGCTTTGGAAGGATCAGTCGTTCATGCTCATGAAGCACCGGCGTCAAGCTCGACGGACACCGGAGCTGCTAAGGCGTGCGCAGTTGAAACGACGGCTTCGCCGGCTTCTGGACGGAAACCGGCACGTTGGCAGGGGGTGGTCGACGACGTATATGACGCGTTGACAGCGCTGACGTCACGGACAGGACGGACAATGCTTCTCATCCTCGCCTTCATGCTGGGATCAGGCGGGCTTGTTTTGTCTGTGGGACTAAGCCAAACTGCATCCTCCCAAGTTTCGGAGCGTCTGGCCCAGGCAGCGCTTGATGAACTGCAAGTGTCAATGAGCGCGTCAGGAGCACAAGCCTATGACGCCAGTGGGATCGGGTTTACGGAGCAGAGGAAAAGGATAGAGGGACTGGATGGGGTTGTAGACGTTGGTTTGCGCTACGACCTGGCTTCGAAAGATCTAAAGCCGTCCCGTTTTCAGCCCGGCCTGGCACTGCAAGAGCCAACGTTCGCAGGTTCCCTGCTAGCTGTGGACTCGCATTATCTTGCGCTGAATGATGCCGTTGTTGAGCCCAGTTCTGCGCTGTCGCTCCTGGATGGGGCATTTGGGAAACCCGTAGCGCTTCTAGGACGCGAAGCCGCCACGCGCTGGGGTGTTTCAGCTGCAGGGCCAGATGAAAAGATTTGGGTCGACGGGCAGCCCGTGCCAGTAGTTGGCGTCATTGAAAGCCCCGGACGGAACCAATTGCTCTCCGACAGCATCGTCCTGGGCATAGGGGACTTCGACCACCCTGTCTTGTCCAAATCAGTGTTCATTGTGCGTACTGTCCCCGGGTTCCCCGCTCCGCTGCGCGATGCGGTGCCGCTTGCTTTGAACGCGGCTCATCCCGAGTACTTCACGGTGAGTACTGTTGCAGATCTCCGGTCATTGAGAAGAGGTATAACCACTGATTTGAGTGCGTTCATCGGCCTTCTTGCCTGGGTCCTGCTCGCGTTAGCCTGTCTTAGTTCTGCGACTTCCATGTACCTGACGGTCCAGACGCGCAGGCCGGAAATTGCGCTTCGCCGGGCGATCGGGGCCGGCCGCGCGAGTATTGGCCGGATGTTTGTACTTGAGGGCCTGCTGGTTGGAACCGGCGGCGGATTGGCCGGAGGCGCGGCAGGGATGATGGCACTTCTGGCGTTTTGCCTGCAGCAAGGGTGGACCCCGGTCCTGGCGTTGGAAGCGGTCACGGTGGGGGTCATAGCCGGAGCAGTAACCGGGGTTCTTGCATCTGTATATCCTGCAATATCGGCTTCGCGGGCGGACCCCGCACAGGCTATTCGGGGCTGATCGCGGAACGGTCCGTCTTTCCCTAAGAGTTGGGTCGGCCGTGACCGCTTATGCGGAATCCGGTCTCCAACGGTCATCACGTCTGGGTGCCGGTGCGTCGTTTGGTTCCGGTCTGGAATCGCCAATCAAGCTGTCCCCGATAGACTTGGTCCTGCATGTCCGCATGCGCACCACGCTTTGAACCCTGCTTGAACACTGCACCGAACCCTGAGATTGGACACGGCCACCTTGCGAGAATTTACCGCCCGCTTTGCCACCGCCGAGGAAACCGATAACTGGGACAAGCACGTCACGGCCAACCCGAACGGCGGCAACATGCTGCAGTCGGACGCTTATGCCGCGGTTAAGGACGGTAACGGCTGGCTGGTCCGGCGGCTCGTCATCGAGACTGCTGAGTACTCCAGCTACAACCTGCTGCTGGAGAAAAATTTCCCTGTCTTGGGACGCCTTTGGTACCTGATCAAGGGCCCCGACGCAGAGTCCGTCGAAGACATCAAACCGATGCTGGACGCCGTCGCAACCCTGGCCAGGGAACGGAAGCTGAACGTCTTCACCGTCAAGATAGAGCCCGACGTCGTGGAGTCACCTGAGGTGGCTGCGCAACTGAAGGCGGCTGGGCTGGTTAAGGCTCCCAACATCCAGTCCAACGACTCCACCGCGATTCTGGATATCAGGAAGCCCTCCAACGAGGTCCTCCGCAGCATCTCTTCCCGTGCCCGCAATGCTGTAAGAAGGGCAGAGCGCGAGGGGTGCGAAGTCATCCAGGAAGAGGCCGGCGAAGAGAGCTACAAGAAGCTGTACGCTCTCATGCAGAACACCGTGAACGCCAAGGGTGCCATGCCGTTGCGCAGCTACGATTACTACGCCAAATTCTGGAACGAGTTCAGCAGCCGCGGGCAGGGGCACTTCTTCTTCGTCTACGAGGACGGCCAGCCTAGCGTAGGTGCCTTCGTGATCAACTACGGATCCAAAGCTACGTATAAGGACGGCGGCTCCACCCAGAACCGCAAGCGATACGGGGATTCGCACCTGACACAATGGGCGGCCATCCAGCGCATGCAGGAACTCGGATGCGTCGAATACGACTTCTGCGGCACTCCGTCCGCAGCTCGAATCAAAGACAAAACCCACCCGCTGTACGGCATGGGCTTGTTCAAGACGAGCTTCACCAAGACCGTCACGGACTTTGTCGGCTGTTATGACCTCGTCCTGAGTCCTCTCCGGTACAAGCTCTGGCTCAAGGGCGGAGAGAAGGTCCTCCGCCGGCTCGAGATCATGCGCACGGGTGGTCAGTTCTACTGACCGGCGCCTGACGCACCGAAAACTCGAAGCGTCAGCCAACAGACCAGGCCCGCCCCGGCCACCAACGGTGCATATCCAACTAGATGAGGTAATTTCTTTGACTCCGATTGAAGCTGGAAACTCCATGGAATTCGTTCTTCTCAGCGACGCTGAATTTGAGACCTTCGCCAAGGGGCACCCCCAGGGAAGTTTTATTCAATCCATGGACCTCACCCGCTTCCAGCGTGCCCGCGGGCAGGAAGTCGAACTGTTCGGCGTCACCCAGGGCGGGAGCCTCATCGCCGCCGGAAAGCTCGTCTACACGTCCAACCGCATCGGTTACAAAGTGGCGGACTGCGCCAAGGGACCACTGATGGACTACAGCGACGCCGCTGCGGTGAGGTTCGTCGTCGAGCAGTTGAAGAAGCATGCCGCCTCGAAGAAGGCGGCGGAACTGCGTATCTCGCCCCACGTCAAATACATCGCCCGGGACGAAGACGGCGCGGAGCACCCCGAGGTCGAAGACAACCGGCCGCTGCTGAAGGAGCTCGAGGGCTTCGGGTTCAAACACCAGGGCTTCGACATGAACTTCGCCAACATCAACTGGATGTTCATCAAGACCCTGGACGGCATCGCGGACGCCGAAGAGCTCATCATGGGAATGAATTACCGGACCCGCAAGGCCATCCGGAAGGCCGAAAAAAATGGTGTGTACCTGGAGCAGGCCACGCTGGAAACATTGGACGACTTCTACAACGCGCTGAAGACCGCCGGCGACGAGAAGGGCTTCACCTACCGCGAACGCGAGTACTACGAGCAACTGCTGCGCAACACCTCCGATGAGTTCACCAAGCTCATGATGGCCAAGATCAACATCCCGGAATACCGCGCCTCCATCACTGAGCGACTCGAGGCGGAATCCAAGAACCTCGCGGACCTGAAACGCGAAGTGGAGGAGACCGGCAGCAAGAAAAAGGCCAATAAGGTAAAGGTTGTCCAAGACCTGGTGGACAGCTACGAGCGCAGCCTCAAGGACATCGAGCGCTTCCCGGATTCCGTGGGAGTTGCCACCGTGGCGGCCATCCATTTCGCTTGCTCGGGGGACGAACTCACCTGCGTCATTGGTGGCACCGTGCAGGATTACATCTACTTCAACGGTGCCACGTCCCTGTACTGGGGCATGATGCTTCACGCCCTGAACAACGGCTACTCGCGGTACAACTTCTATGGCACATTCGGCATCCAGGGGCAGGATGAATCGGGCCATGGTGGGTACGAGTTCAAGAAGGGCTTTGGCGGAGAGGTGGTCCAGCTCATCGGCGACTTCGTTGCTCCCGTCAGTCCGGTCAAGTACACCGCCTACCGGGTGGCCAGGAAGCTTGCAGGAGCCGCCCAGACCGTTTTGGGAAACTTGCGGGAACCGGCAAAACTGCCGGTGATCGGAAAGTTCCTCAGGAAGAACTAAGCCAAAGGAGGAATGCTGCATGACTGAACGCCCCGAGGGCAATGGCGGCAGGCCTCATACGGACGGCTTGCCGAAAACCCAGCCGCTGCGGCCCTCGCAGGTCCGGCAGAATGCGTATGCCAAGCGGATGCTGATGCGCCTGGTGCAAGGTGACAGCCCGCCAACGGCGCCCATGAACATCGTGGACCGCCTGGCCGGGAGCCCTTACGCCAACCCCACCATCCAGGTGGTGGGCGTCGACGCCTCGGCGCGCAAGACCATCGACTTCGCACTGCACCTGGCCGAGGCAATGTTCCGTTACGGGGCCGGTGCGCTTGAGGTCGAAACGAGCATGATCGCGGTGACCGCGGCGTTGGGGCTGAAGAACGTCGAGGTGGACATCACCAACCAGTCGGTGGCCATCAACTACGCGCCGAAGGACCAAACGCCCATCACCCTGTTGCGTGTGGTGAGGTCGTGGACCAATAACTATGCGGGTCTGGCCCAGGTGCACCAGTTGGTTTCGGATATTGTCGCCGGGGGAGTGGGACGGGACGAGGCCGTTCGGCGGCTCAACGAGATCACACGCAGAGCCAAGCCCTTCCCCCGCTGGATGGTCACTGTGGCGTTCGGTGTGTTTGCCGCCGTGTTCGTCGGGGTGCTCGGCGGTGGTCCCGGAGCTTCGGCACTGGCTTTTGCCTCCAACATGTTGATCAGCCTCCTGGCGCGCCAGCTGATTCGCTGGCGGACTCCGGACTTCTTCGTCACCATGGCCAGTTCTTTTGTGGTCACCTTTGTTGCTTTGATGCTGCGTTGGGCGGGTGCGGACATAGCTCCGTCCATTGTGGTGGCCGGAGGCATCCTCCTGCTGCTCCCCACGGGCAGGCTTGTTTCGTCGGTACAGGATGCGATTAACGGCTTTCCGGTCACGGCAGCAGGCCGCTTCCTGTCCACCCTGCTGACTTTCGGCGCGATCGTGGCGGGCATCGGCGTCGCTGTGGTGGTTGGAACCCTGATGGGCAGCCAGGTCCTGGACGTCACCAATACTTTCCCGCCGGCCTACCCGTTGTGGGGACAGGCGATCCTCATTGCGATCGCCGTGGTGGCCATCGGTGTCACCGAACAGACACAGATGCGGCTGTTACTTCCGACGGCGGCAGTCGGGCTGGCGGGCTTCTTCGTTTTGTGGGGGGTTGGCGAACTCGGTCTTGGCGACCGTTTGTCGCCCGCCATTTCGGCGGTGATCATTGGCTTGCTGGGCCGCGTTGTGGCCCTGAAGCTTGGCGCCCCGCAGCTGGTGGTCGCGGTTCCGGCAGCGTTGATCCTTCTGCCGGGCCTCACGATCTTCCGGTCAATGTATGCCTTGACAGTCGAAGGCGGCGACATCCTGGCGGGTGCCGGTGGCATGCTCAATGCGGCGGCGATTGTCCTTGGCGTCGCAGCCGGCATTGTGCTTGGCGACAACCTGGCCCGACCCTTGACGAAGGGCCTGTCCAGCAACGAGCGGCGCAGGGTGCGGCGCCGGTAAGTCGCGCTGGTCCTGCCGGCAAGTCGGCTAGATCTTGCCGACAGGCAGTTTCTTCTCGGCCTGGAACACTTCCTCTACCCGACCCTGGGCCCAATAGCCGGACAGGGAGACCTGGGAGCGTTCCAGGCCGCGCTGCACGAAGAAGATCTCGCGGAGGCCCTTCATGTAGCCCCGCTCACCGTGAGCGAAGACGTCCACCCGTCCGGGAAGCCATTCCATGGTCCGGAGGGATTCGAGCAGCAGTTCGCTGGATCCGGCAAGTACCCCGTTCCGCTGCAGCCAGTGCAGTTCGACGCCGGCGGGGGCGGTGATTTGAAGGACGTCGTCGGCGCTGTCTACTTCCAGGAACGCCACGCCCCGCGCCTCCCGTGTCAGCGCCTCAATGGACGCGGCGATCGCCGGAATCGCGGCGTCATCCCCGGCAAAGAGGTACCAGTCGGCGTCGGGTGCCGGATTGTAGGCACCCCCGGGCCCTGTGAAGGTCAGCGCGTCACCGGGTTCAGCCGCCGCTGCCCAAGGGCCGGCGAGGCCTTCATCGCCGTGGACCACAAAGTCGATGGCAAGTTCCTGCGCTTCAAGGTTGACCCAGCGGATGGTGTAGGTCCGGGTATGGGGCCACTGCTCGCGGGGCATGGATTCCCGGATGGCCCACAGGTCCAGCGGCAGCTCGTAGTCGACGCCCGGCTGCGGAAAAACGATCTTGACGTACCTGTCCACGTACTCGTTGTGCGCGTAGTCCTTGAATCCCGGGCCGCCCGCGATGATCCGGATCATGTGCGGTGACAACTGCTCCTTGCGCAGCACCGTCAGGTTGACTTGGGGGCGCGTCTTGCGGTCGGCGGACGAAGTGGCGGGAAGGGCGGCATTCATAAGGCAAGCCTAAGCTGATCCACTGTGCATTTGCTGGGGATGAGCGGAACGTTACATACCACCCGGCGTCGCTCTGTCACGTCCTGACGCGTTTTCCGCGTCGCTCTCTCACATCCCGACGCGTTTTTTGTGTTGCTCTTTCACGTCCTGACGCGTTTTGTGCGTCGCTCTTTTACGTCCCCCGCCGGATAGTTCGACGACGGCGATCGGCCGGGTGCCGCCGTCGGTCCCTGCCGTGTGTACTTTTCCTGCCGCTGCAGGCCTCCGCCCGCCCCCGAGCCCATTCCCGACCGGGTGGGATGTGCCAGAGGGATCCCCAGCAGGGGGTGGGATGTGCCAGAGGAAGCTGCGAAAAGGCGTGGGGTTACAGGACGGGGAGTTCCCAGTCGACGGGTTCGGCGCCCTGTTCACGCAGCAGCTCGTTCGTCCGGCTGAAGGGCTTGGACCCAAAAAATCCGCGGGACGCCGACAACGGACTTGGATGTGCGGACACAATAGACGGTGCCCCGTTCAGCAGTGGCCCCACGGACTCCGCGTCCTTCCCCCAAAGAACGGCCACGAGCGGCTTAGGCTGCCCGTCGGCGTCGGTGCGGTTCACCACGGCCTTGACGGCCGCCGTCGTGATGGTTTCCCATCCCTTGCCGCGGTGCGAGCCTGCGTTCCCGGCATTCACGCTGAGGACGCGGTTCAACAGCAGCACTCCCTGCCCCGCCCAGGCACTGAGGTCGCCGTGGACGCGTGGCGGCAGCCCAAGGTCGTCGTGGAGTTCGCGGTAGATATTGGCCAGGCTCCGGGGGATGGGCCGCGTCTCCCGGGAGACGGAGAAGGAAAGCCCGACGGCGTGTCCCGGCGTGGGGTACGGGTCCTGTCCCAGTATCAGGACCTTGACGTCGGCCAGCGGCTGACGAAAAGCCCTCAGCACATTGCCGGCGGCGGGAAGAACCTGCGCTCCCATCCCGGCCTGCGCAGCGACGAAGCCCAGTGCCGCGCGAAGCTGCGGCTCAACCGGGCTCAGGGCCTGCGCCCAGTCCGGCGCCATCAAGTCCTCCAGCGGCGTGTCCAACAGTTCATCAAAGCCCTGACCCGAGGGGCTTGCAGGTTCCAAGTCAAAGAGCGCTTCCTCACCAGTCACCCGGCAATTGTCTCCCGTGACGCGCGGCACTTCCGAATGACAGTGGTGTTATTCGCCCGTAACATGGGGAGGAGGAAATCCCCTTACCCGCGTCTTGAGGAGTGTGCCGTGGCCGAACCCGCGCCGGAATCGATGGCGGAGCAGGGCACCGGTTTCGCCCTTGCAGACCTGGCCGCAGGTGTTCGGGAAGATTCTCCGTTGAGTGAGCGCGAGCAGCAGATACTGGCCCTGGAGCGGCAGTGGTGGAAGTACGCCGGGGCCAAGGAACAGGCCATCCGCGAACTGTTTGATCTCTCCGCTACGCACTATTACCAGATCCTGAATGCGCTGATCGATACCGAGGACGCCTTGGCCCACGATCCCATGCTGATCAAGAGACTGCGTAGACTACGTACGTCGCGCCAACGTGCGCGCACAGCGCGTCGCTTGGGGTCCGACGCATAATTCGCACGGCTGAACTGTCAGCAGCAACCAGCAAGGACAACGCTTCACCATGACCAAATATGCCAAGGATGAATTCGACCGGGTTCCGCAAAACACGTCCCGTCAGGGTGTGCACAGGGACGCCACGGAAACGCCGCGGCCTACTCTGTGGCCGGTCCTCACTGTGGGCGCCGTGGCCTTGGTCCTTGGCCTGGTGGCGTTCCTGATCCTTCCGCGGCTGGGCATCGTGGCGCCCCCGGCATCTTCCAGCACCTCGACGCCGGCCGCACAGCAGAGCGAGGCGGCACCTTCGGCAACACCCACGACGTCGGAGAGCGCGCCTATCGCTTCGGGCGAACCCACTCCGGACACGACTGCCTCGGAGTCGCCGTCTGCAACGCCATCACCGGCTCCTGTGGACAAGACCACCGCAGTGGCTGTTTACAACGGCACTGCCACCGCCGGGCTGGCCAGCCGCGTCGCCGGGTTGGTTCAGGGAGACGGCTGGGCTCTGGGCGCGGTGGGAAACTGGGGAGGACTTCCGCAGCAGACGTCCGTGGTCTTCTACAACGCTCCGGAGCAGAAGGCGAACGCCGATGCCGTAGCTTCCCTGCTGGGCATCACCACCGTTGTGGAGTCCCCGGACGTGCAGCAGCCCCTGGTCGTCGTAGTGGGACCCGGCTACCAGTAAACAGCCGAAAATACAGGGATCCGGAGTCCATCCGGCAGAACTCGGTTAAGCCTCAATAACAAAAGCAGCCCCTCACCGGCCGGGAGCAGCGAAGCGGCCGTGACAGTGGTTACAGTGGATGAATTCCGGCGCGGAGATCCCGGCTGCCGGCAACAGCTTCTGTGAAAGTGTGGGCATTATGGCTTTGGGGACCGTCAAGTGGTTCAACGCCGAAAAAGGGTACGGCTTCATCACTGTGGATGATTCCGGCGACGACGTTTTTGTCCATTGGTCGGCGATCCAGATGGACGGTTACCGCGCCTTGGAAGAGGGGCAACGCGTGGAGTTCGAACTCGGCGAAGGCCTCAAGGGGCCGCAGGCTGAAAGCGTGCGTGTAGCCTAGCGGCTCAGCTTTCGGCTGAATGGGCCTCGCTGTGGGTAGCAGCGAGGCCTTCCTGCTTGCACTCTCCACGGTCGAGTGCTAATTATTGATTTAGCACTCCTAAGCATCGACTGCTAATTTCGGCCCCGTCCGCGGAGCAGGGATTACCGCCGCTGCCAAGGAGGAACAAGAAACACCCTGATGGGGTGAGGTCCGGAGCGCGGGGCATACAGAGGCCGCGAGCGAAGGGCCGTCCGTCGCGGGCATCCCATCTGACAGGTACCTTCTTAACGACTGTCCCGAAAGGACTACCGCCGTTATGGCCAAGATCATTGCATTTGATGAAGAGGCACGCCGCGGCCTCGAGCGGGGCCTGAACACCCTCGCTGACGCCGTCAAGGTTACCCTCGGCCCGCGTGGACGCAACGTCGTCCTCGAAAAGAAGTGGGGCGCTCCCACGATCACCAACGATGGTGTTTCCATCGCCAAGGAGATCGAGCTGGACGATCCTTACGAGAAGATCGGTGCTGAGCTGGTCAAGGAAGTTGCCAAGAAGACGGATGACGTCGCTGGCGACGGTACCACCACCGCTACTGTCCTCGCACAGGCCCTGGTCAAGGAAGGCCTGCGCAACGTTGCTGCCGGCGCCGACCCGCTGTCCCTGAAGCGCGGCATCGAGAAGGCAGTGGACGCTGTTATCAGCGAACTGCTTGCTTCCGCCAAGGAAATCGAAACCAAGGAAGAGATCGCAGCTACGGCTTCCATCTCCGCCGGTGACCAGGAAATCGGTGCACTGATCGCCGAAGCCCTGGACAAGGTGGGCAAGGAAGGCGTCATCACGGTCGAGGAATCCAACACCTTCGGCCTGGAGCTGGAACTCACCGAGGGCATGCGCTTCGACAAGGGTTACATCTCCGCTTACTTCGTCACCGACGCTGAGCGCCAGGAAACGGTCCTCGAAGACCCGTACATCCTGATCGTCAACTCCAAGATCTCCAACGTGAAGGAACTCGTCACGGTTCTGGAGAAGGTCATGCAGTCCAACAAGCCGCTGCTGATCATCGCCGAAGACATCGAGGGCGAGGCCCTGGCCACCCTGATCGTCAACAAGATCCGTGGCACCTTCAAGTCCGTTGCCGTCAAGGCTCCGGGCTTCGGTGACCGCCGCAAGGCCCAGCTGGCCGACATCGCCATCCTCACCGGTGGCCAGGTCATCTCCGAAGAGGTAGGCCTCAAGCTGGAGAACGCTGGACTGGAGCTCCTCGGCACCGCCCGCAAGGTTGTTGTCACCAAGGACGAGACCACCATCGTTGAAGGTGCTGGCGACGCCGAGCAGATCGCCGGCCGTGTTGCCCAGATCCGCGCCGAGATCGAGAACTCCGATTCCGACTACGACCGCGAGAAGCTGCAGGAACGCCTGGCCAAGCTGGCCGGCGGCGTTGCAGTCATCAAGGCCGGTGCCGCTACCGAAGTTGAGCTCAAGGAACGCAAGCACCGCATTGAGGACGCCGTCCGCAACGCGAAGGCTGCTGTTGAAGAAGGCATCGTTGCCGGTGGTGGCGTTGCCCTCATCCAGGCAGGCGCCAAGGCATTCGCCAACCTCACCCTGCAGGGTGACGAGGCCACGGGTGCCAACATCGTCAAGGTTGCCATCGACGCACCGCTGAAGCAGATCGCTTTCAACGCCGGCATGGAGCCGGGCGTTGTTGTGGACAAGGTTCGCGGCCTGCCTTCCGGCCACGGCCTGAACGCTGCCTCCGGCGTCTACGAAGACCTGCTGGCTGCCGGCGTCAACGACCCCGTAAAGGTCACCCGTTCGGCCCTCCAGAACGCAGCTTCCATCGCTGGTCTCTTCCTGACCACCGAGGCTGTTGTTGCTGACAAGCCGGAGAAGAACGCTCCGGCTCCGGGCGGCGACGAGATGGGCGGCATGGGCGGCTTCTAAGCCTCCTGTCCTGCAGCATCACGCTTAGCAACGACGACGGCGGTCCTCACCTTCGGGTGGGGGCCGCCGTCGGCGTTTCCTGCCAGGGCTCGTTTGGCGAGTGGATCGGCGAAAAGCCGCGAATGCGCCGGGTTCGTGGGGAAAATTGCGGCGAGTTGGCAGGGTTCCCGCGGTCACGATGGAGGAGTGACGCGGCTTCAGTGTCTGTGAGGTCTGGCAGGATTGATTGCATGACGATTATTGCTGCCGCCGATGGTTCTGCCCTCGGTAATCCCGGGCCGGCCGGATGGGCCTGGTATGTTGACGACTCCTGTTGGCGCGCCGGTGGATGGCCCCACGGAACCAACAACATGGGCGAACTGATGGCGGTGCTGGACCTCTTCCGTTCCACCGCCCACATTCCGCACGAAGAGCTGCGGATTCTCTGCGACAGCCAATATGTCATCAACTGCATCACCAAGTGGATGCCGGGGTGGAAGCGCAAGGGTTGGCGCAAGGCCGACGGTAAGCCCGTGTTGAATGTCGATCTCCTCAAGGACATCGATCGCGCGATCGCAGGGCGCAAGTACACCTTTGAATGGGTCAAGGGCCATGCAGGCCATGAGCTCAACGAGGCCGCGGACGAACGCGCCAGGGCCGTTGCAACCGCCTATCAGCAAGGCGTGGCAGCGCCCACCGGCCCCGGTTTCTCCGGAGCCTCCGGAGCAGCTGCCGAGCCTGTCCCTGTGCACGCGGCACCAGCCGCCGCATCGGACGCAGCTCCAGCTTCAGCCCCGGCCGCCAAGGCGCCTGCCCCCTCCAGCCCCCTGCCTGCCTCGAAGCTGGATCGGGCTCCACGGCTGCATTCGGAGCCCACTTTGTTCGGTGAATCCGGTATTTTCGGCCAAGCGGACCTGTTCAGTGAGCTGGAAGATGCCGCCGCCCCGGAGCTGACACCGGAAGAACTGGTCGTGGCACTGGAACGGGAGCTCCTTCGCCCTGATGTGCGTGCTGACATCGGGCGGATAGGCGTCCTGCTTCATCCGGACTTCGCGGAGATCGGCCAGTCCGGCAGGTTCTGGACCCGCGACGCGATGATGGTGGCACTGGAGGAAGATCCCGGCGAGCACGTGGAACTGGAACTGCTCAGCGCGGACCGTCTGAGTGAAAACACGATCCTGCTCAACTACAGGAGCCTCGCGCACTCGGGTTCGGCGCTCCGAAGCTCGGTCTGGCTGTTGGAACGCGGACAGTGGAGGCTCCGCTTCCATCAGGGGACGCCGGAGAGCTGAGCGGTACCGTTGCTGGCTGCGAACCCTGAAGATATTCCGGCGGAACCTGCGGGGGGCAACCGGAGGGGAACAGGCGGCGAGAAGCAGACTGTGGAAAGTAACTTGGGGGAAGTAGCCTGCGGGACCGGCCGAAAGGGGGACATCGGCCGGCCCCGCAGGGGTCATGTCCCGGATAACGGCTCCGGGCACAGTGGAAGGAGCGCTCCTAGTAGGCGAAGCGCTGGGTATTGCCCTGTTCCACCTCGGCATAGCTGGTTGCCGCCGAAGCCAAGGCCACGTTGATGGATGCGAGGGATGCCTCCACCTTGCCCTGGGTCAACGCCCACTCAAGGACGAGTGCGTGGAAGTTGCTGGCAGCCGAACCGCGCCACGTGGCTTGCAGCTCTTCAAGGCCCATCTTCATGGCCTGAACGTCGGCGCTGATCCTGTCCACGGTGGTCTTGACGTTGGACGCCTTGAGTTGCAGCAGTTCGGTGTCTACGGAGATGACACTCATGGATAAAGCCTTTCGACGAGGTTGTTCCGCGGTTTGCGGTGGGTGCGTGGGCCACAAGACAAGAGCCTATGAACTACCCCCAACGCGTGGAACAGCACGTCGCCGCTATGTGGATAACGCCTCGGCCGGTTCCTCGTGGAGTGGAAGGCTGACCACCAGTGTTGCGCCGCCGCCGTCGGTATCCTGCACCCGCACGGAACCGCCGTGGCTGCCAACAATTGCCGCCACAATGGCCAGCCCCAGGCCGCTGCCGCCGGTTTCCCGGGTCCGGGAAGTGTCCGCCCGATAGAAGCGTTCAAAGACCTTGTTGGCCTCGTCATCGGGAATCCCGGGCCCGTGGTCGCGGATCTCGATCACGGACATCCTGCCCTCGGGAACGTCCCGGACCCCTACCGCGAGTTCAATGGGGCTGCCTTCCGGGGTGTAGCGCAATGCATTGCCGACGAGGTTGCCAATCACCTGGCGGAGTTTGGCTTCGTCCCCTTGAACGGGAGCAGCAGCGGGGGAGGCGCCGTCCAATCCCACCAGCTTGATGGTCCTGTTGCCGGACGACGCCTTGGTGTCCACCACGGCGTCGTTGGCCAGCAACTGCAGGTCGACGGGCTTGAGGTTGAGCGGCCGTTGTTCGTCCAGCCTTGCCAGCATGAGAAGGTCCTCCACCATTGAACCCATGCGTTTGGCTTCGCTTTCGATCCTGCCCATGGCGGTTGCCACGTCTTCTGGCGAAGTGAGGGCCCCATGGCGATAGAGCTCTGAGAAGCCGCGGATGGTAACCAGCGGCGTGCGCAGCTCATGGGAAGCGTCGGCCGCGAACCGGCGCATCCGTGCTTCGGAAGCTGCCCGTGCCGCGAACGAGGCCTCGATATGGGCCAGCATGGCATTGAGGGAGCCGCCCAGCCGGCCGACTTCGGTATGGATGTTGTCGATCTCCACGCGGCGGGACAGGTCCCCGGCCGCAATCGCAGCGGCCGTCTTCTCCACCTTGGCCAGGGGCCGGAAGGAACGGGCCACAGTCCAGGTGGCAATGAAGAACGCCAGCACCAGGGTCAGCAGCCCCACACCGACCACCACCAGGACGGCATGTTCCATGACTTTGTCCACGGGTGCCAGCGGAAGGCCGATGATGACCACGCCGTTCTTGCCGTTGGCGGTCACGCCTACGGCCACCACCCGCCAGTTGTTGCCTGCGGTGCCGTTGACTTGGAACGGTGTGTTCCCGCGGGCCTTCGCCTCAGCCGGGGTGATGCTGGAAATGGCCGGACGGTCGTCGGGGCTGCCACCAAATTGGTAGGGCGCAATTCCGGGTACATACAGCGTCAGCGAGTAGTCCGTTGGGACCGCGGGGTTGTATTCGGAGAGCTTGTCAAAGGACTGCTGGTCCAGGGCAAGGGCGACGGCGGCCTTGAGTTTGTCGTCCACCTGGCCTTGGAGATAACTCTTGACGAGCGTCAACGTGCCTGCCCCGGTGGCCGCGAGGGCCAGTAGGAGGAGTCCCATGATGATGGCAACGAGTTGCGACCTCAGGGACGCTGTTTTCCAGCGTTGCAGCAAGGTCAGCGCTTCTCTGCCGTCCGCAGCACGTAGCCCACGCCGCGCTTGGTCTGGATGAGCGCCGGGGCGTCGGGGTCGATGTCTACCTTCCGGCGAAGGTAGGAGATGTACGACTCAACGATTGAGGCATCACCGTTGAAGTCGTACTCCCACACGTGGTCCAGGATCTGGGCCTTGGAGAGGACGCGGTTGGGGTTGAGCATCAGGTAGCGCAGCAGCTTGAATTCCGTGGGGGACAGCTCGATCACCGTGCCGCCGCGCCGGACTTCGTGGGCGTCGTCATCGAGTTCAAGGTCGTCGACGCGGATAACGGCGTCGTCGTCTTCAAGCGGCTGGGTGCGACGGAGGACGGCCCGGATGCGCGCGACCACTTCGTCCAGGCTGAAGGGCTTGGTGACGTAGTCGTCGCCGCCGACGGTCAGTCCGGTGACCTTGTCCTCGGTGTCATCCTTGGCCGTGAGGAAAAGGACCGGGAAGTGCTTGCCCGCTGCGCGGAGGCGTCGGGTTACGGTGAAGCCGTCCATGTCCGGGAGCATGACGTCCAATACGGCGAGGTCAGGAGCATGGGTGTCCGCAGCAGCAAGCGCTTCGCGACCATTGGACGCTGCAACGACCTCGAAACCTGCGAAACGCAGCGACGTGGAGAGAAGCTCACGGATGTTGGGTTCGTCGTCAACAACAAGGAGCTTGGCTTCGGGGCCGTTCTTTTTCATGCATCCATGATGCCCCCGGATTCTGGGAGTTATCTGAATGCTTTATGGGAGCGGACTGCGTGCAAGGTGGTGCCGGGCAGGGCTCCTAGCTCCCCAGCGCGAGTCCCGCTCCCAAAGCCACCATGGTGACGGCGATGCCGCCGTCGAGCAGTTGCCAGGAGCGGGGGCGGGAGAAGAATCCCTTCAGGAACCGGGCGCCGAACCCCAGCGACGCGAACCAGAGAATGCTGCCCAGAATGGCTCCCGCCCCAAACCACCACTCTTGCCCGGAACCTTGGGCGCTGGCAATGGAGCCCAGGAGCGCGATGTCCAGGTACACGTGGGGATTGAGCCATGTCAGTGCCAGCACTGTGGTTATGGCGGCGGCGAGGCTTCTCTTTCCGGATTTTGGAGAACTGCCCTCAGCTGTCAGGGACTGCGGGTTCAGCGCCCGCCGTGCCGCCATGATGCCGTACGTGACGAGGAACGCTGCGCCCACGTAGCGAAGGATGACGACGGCGGTGGGTGCCGCCGCGATCAAGGCGCCGGTACCGAGGATCCCGGCGGCAATGAGAACGGCGTCCGAGAGTGCGCAGATGGTGACGATAGCGGCGACGTGTTCTCCGCGGATACCCTGCCTCAGCACGAAGGCATTCTGTGCCCCGATGGCAACGATGAGGGCAAGGCCGGTGGCGAGGCCGAGGCCCGCCGCGTTGATGGTGTCAGGAAAATTCACTCCTCCAACGTATGGGCGGAGCTCGACTAAGAACAGCTAAAGATTCTTCACTGGATTAAGCTCTGCTTATGAAATTTCCCTCGGAGCAGTTGTCGACGTTCGCCGCAGTCCTTTCCGAAGGCACGCTGGAAGCAGCCGCCAGGACGCTTCACATCACCCCCTCCGCGGTCTCCCAGCGGTTGAAGGCCCTGGAGCAAACCGCCGGGCGGGTGCTGCTGCAGAGAAGCAACCCGGCCCAACCGACGGAGGCAGGGGAGGTTGTGCTTCGGCTTGCCCGCCAGGTGGCGCAACTGGAGGCTGATGCCGGAGCGGAACTGGGCTTGGGGGCAAGTGGTCCGCGCTTGGCCATACCGATTGTGGTGAATGCCGATTCCCTGGGTGTCTGGTTCCTGCAGGCCCTGACACAGGTAGCTGCCGAGGTTGACGTCACCTTCGACCTCCACCGCGACGATGAGCAGCACTCCGCCTCCTTCCTGCGCTCGGGGAAGGTGATGGCGGCTGTGACAGCAACACCGGATCCCGTGCAGGGTTGTCGGGTGGAGCCGCTGGGTGTCATGCGTTATTTGGCGGTCTCTGAACCGGCCTTTGCTGCCCGATGGTTCTCCGACGGCGTCAACCCCGGGAAACTTAACACGGCACCCACTGTGGATTTCGACCGGAAAGACACCTATCAATGGGCCTTTGTGCAGTCGTTGGCCAGTACGCCGGCCGGTGAATCGATTGACGTCAAAGGGCCCCGGCATTACGTTCCATCCAGCCACGACTTTGGAAGTGCCATCCGCTTGGGCCTTGGCTGGGGCCTTATCCCGGAGATCCAATGCCAACAGGACATCAAGGACGGCACACTGGTGGAGCTTGCCCCGGGACGGCCCCTCGATGTGGCGCTCTACTGGCAGCGGTGGAAAACCGCCTCCCACGTGCTGGACGTGGTGAGCGACACCGTTCGAACCGTAGCAGCGCAGTTCCTCAGGCAGCCCTGACAAGCCGCAGGACAGTGTTGTTTTGGAACACGCCGTCGATGCTTCCAAAAATGTCAGTGCCCCATTCCACACTTGAAACATGGCAAAGAAAACAGCACCAGTCAGCAACGCCGCACACCCGGTGGAAGTTCAGTACGAATACCACGTGAGCTACTTTGACTCGGAAGTTGGCCGGGTCCAGGTAGAGGAGTTCGAGGACCTGCAGGCAGCCGAGCGCTTCGCTTCCATCCAACTCCGCTCGGAAGATTGCTGGGCCGTAGTGGAGCGCGTCGACATTCAGGCCTACATCCACCTCGCCGCCTGAGGAGCGTGCCTACTCCGGCCGGTTGTGGGCATGCCCTCCGTGGACGAACGGTGAGGACACCCCCTCGTACTGCATGAGCATCATCATCCCTTCGGCGGCATGGTCCAGGTTGTGGCAGTGATCCATCCAGATCCCCGGATTGTTGGCCACCAGCAGGACTTCCCAGACCTCTCCGCCCTGGATATCAACGGTGTCCAGGACCAAGGGTGATCCGCTCGGTGCCACTCCGTTCCGGCTGAGTACCAGGACATGATGACCGTGCGGGTGCATCGGGTGCGGTTCGGCGGTGCGGTTGATGATGGTTACCTTCACGACGTCCCCCTCCGCGACCTGCATGGAGGGCACCAACGGATAGGCCGCGCCGTTCACCGTGAAGGCATAGCGGGGGACCCCGTCCACAAACCGGAATTGCCGGTCCAACACGATTACTTCCTCACGGTCGGACGTCGGAGTATCAACCCTTCCTGGCACGGGTTCGCCATAGCCCAACAGATCAAGGACGGGAGTGGTCGCAAAAATTCCAGGAGTGGCCTTCTCCGGGTTGCTCCCCGCTGAAGGGCTGCTTCCGCCGGAAGCGGCACCCGACACCTCACCCGACACCTCACCCGAAACTTCGCCGGGACCCCCGGGGTTGATGACCACCGCGGCGTCAGCGGCAGCATCCATCCGAATGGTCACAGGAGTCCCGGGCATGGCAAAGGTCAGGTCATACCGGCCGCCGGCGCCGAGACGGAGCAGCTTTCCTGACACTTCGCCCGGCTTGTTGACTTCGGTTCCATCGACGGCGGCCACTGTGAACGCCGTTCCTTGCACGAGGTAGCGCTGTGGCAAGGAGTCGGTATTGATCAACCGCACGCGAACCAGCGAGCCCGGCTTCGCCCTATACACACTGCTACGGTCTGAGGAGCCCAGCATCCCCAGACCGCCGAGGTCGTGCCCGGCCACCACGATGTCCGCGTCACTACGGACCATGGCGGGATCGTGCACGACGAATACGCCGTAGAGCCCCTTGCGGACTCCTTCGGCTGAATCCTGATGGGTGTGGTACCAGTACGTACCTGCTTGCGCCGCGGCAAACCTGTACGTCATGGACTGGCCGGGCAGGACAGCGTCCTGGGTGGCGCCTGCCACTCCGTCCATGGCGTTCGGCACGTCATAGCCGTGCCAGTGCAGCGTCACCCCGGCCTGCACGTCACGGTTGTTCAGTACTACTTCCACTACTTCGCCCAGTTGGGCTTCCAGCGTAGGTCCCGGCAGGCTGCCGAACGTCCAGGCTTCCGTTGTCCGCCCCGACGGCAGCGTTACCTGTTCAACCCTCGCCGTGAGTTCATAACGCCGGACGGTGGCATTCGCAGGCATGTCGCCCAGTAAGGCAGTCACCGGCGTCGTGGCTGACACCGGAACCGGACCGCCGGCGTCGTGATGTCCGACGGCGGTGATGATCCCGGTGCCGTCCGCGGCACGGCTGCCCAGCCACGTGAAAACGCCGGCTCCCAGGGCCGTGCATGCCATCAGGCCGGCCAGCGCCGTGGCTGCCGTTGCACGCCTGCCGCCACGAGCCGGGCCCAGTGCGCTAACAGCGTGTCGCGGGAAGAGCGCCATTTTGGCCAGCACAACCACCCCTGCGACGAGGAAGAGCAGGATCACCAGGGTCCAGAGTGCGGGGAAGGGTCCCAGGACGAACATCAGGGCGAGGGAACCCACAGCGCCGGCGCCGGCTGCCACCATGGCCAGGACGGCGGCTTCACGCCCCGGGAGAGGTGCCGGCACCTGTGAGTCGTCGTTGGGGGAAAGGTGTGCGCCGGTGTTCCGCCTCCTCAGCAAGAACGGAACACCGGCCATCGCGGCCCAAGCCGCGGGGATGGCGGTCAGCGGCAAGCTGATGGTTATGCGTTCGCTGGCAAACCACCAACTGCCCGCCGCCAAGGCAGGGAGTAAAGCGTAGCGGGCTGCCGTTGCCACTAGGGCGACGGCCGTCGCGAGGAGCGCCAAACCGGTCTTGCGAGGCTTGGCATGGCCTTCACTGGCTGTTGACGTCCACGTCATCCAAGCTGCCGCGGCCCAGGCACCGGCAGCAAGGACCGCCAGCACCAGGTCCACAGCCAACAGCTGTGAAGTGTTCAAGACAGCAGGTGGTCAGGCCGAAGCGGGAGACGTGGGCGCGTCGGAGGAGGTGTCCTTGGGTGGCAGCGGTTGCGGGTTGAGGGCAGCAGCCCGTGCCCGGCTGAACAGCCAGTAGGACATGAAGATGATCAGCAGCCCGGTGATGGGATGGATCGATGCCACCCACGAGCCGGACGGAGTGATGAAATCCTCGGATGAGCCAGTCAGCATGCCGCCAATGATGAAGATGAACAACTGGACCCAGGTCATCAGGAAAATTCCGGCGGCAAGCCAGATGGTTCGGGAACCCATACGGGCGATCGCGGCCACAATAGCGGCGAGGAGCGCGCCGTAGCGGAGGACGTACTGGCCGTTCAGGACGTGGTAAACACCCGCTTCGCGTTGGGCTTCGATGGTGTTTTGAAAGTGGAAGTAGCCGGCAAAAAACAACTGGGCAAGTGATGAAAGCAGAACGATGGCCGCAAGGACCATGAGGGTCTTACGCATTGGGGATCCCTCTGACAGGAACTTCACAGATTCAGTAAAGGCCTTCAAGCCATCGGCACCCTTGGCTGCGGGCTACCCCCACTGCCGATGACTGGCCGCCAGGCTGCCTGGACCAAGGGCAGCTTTTAAGGGCGGAGAGCTTCACTTGGAATCGTAAAATTGCTGGAGATAAATAGCAAGGGTGCGGGGGTTATTCGCCCCAACGGCTCCCGGCCCCCGGCCCCCCAAAGGTTACTGGCCCTGTTCTGTCCCGACGTCCTTTCCGACGTCCTTGGCGTCCATGATGCGGTAGGCATAACCCTGCTCGGCCAGGAACCGTTGCCGTTTGGCGGCGAAGTCCTGGTCGAGCGTGTCGCGGGCAACCAGCGAGTAGAAGCGTGCGGCCCGGCCGTCCTGCTTGGGCCGCAAGAGCCGGCCCAGGCGTTGCGCCTCCTCCTGCCGGGAGCCGAAGGAACCGGAAACCTGGATCGCGACGGAGGCTTCCGGGAGGTCGATGGAGAAATTCGCCACCTTGGACACCACCAAAGTTTGGAGCTCGCCCTTCCGGAAGGCATCAAAGAGTTTCTGGCGGGCCTTGACGCTGGTTTCGCCCTTGATCAGGGGAGCGTCCAGCCTTTCGGAAATCTCATCCAGCTGGTCGATGTACTGTCCAATGACCAGTAGCTGCTCGCCTTTATGTGCCTCCACGAGCTGTTCCACCAAGGCGGTCTTAGTCTCCGATGTGGCGCACAACCGGTACTTGTCAGCGTCCTCGGCCATCGCGTAGGCCACGCGCTCGTCCCGGGGCAGGTCCACCCGGACCTCCACGCAATCGGCGGGGGCAATGTAGCCCTGGGCTTCGATGTCCTTCCAGGGAGCGTCGTAGCGTTTGGGGCCGATAAGGCTGAAGACCTCGCCCTCGCGACCGTCTTCACGGACCAGGGTGGCGGTCAGGCCGAGTCGCCGCCGGGCTTGCAGGTCGGCAGTCATGCGGAAGATCGGGGCGGGCAGCAGGTGGACTTCGTCATAGATGATCAGTCCCCAGTCATGGCCGTCGACAAGTTCAAGATGGGGGTACAGCCCGCCGCGTTTGGTGGTGAGCACCTGGTAGGTGGCAATGGTGACGGGCCGGACCTCCTTGACGGCACCTGAATACTCGCCGATCTCGTCCTCGGTCAGGGAGGTCCGTTTGAGGAGTTCGTCCTTCCACTGGCGGGCCGAGACGGTGTTGGTCACCAGGATCAGCGTGGTGGTCGAGGAGGTGGCCATGGCCGCTGCCCCCACCAGCGTCTTGCCGGCGCCGCAGGGAAGCACGACGACGCCGCTGCCGCCGGCCCAGAAGTTCTCCGTGGCCACCTTCTGGTACGGGCGCAGCTGCCAGTCTGTCTCGTCCAGCATGATCAGGTGCGGCTGGCCATCCACATAGCCGGCCAGGTCCTCGGCCGGCCAGCCCAGCTTGAGGAGCAACTGCTTCAGCTGCCCGCGCTGGGAGGAATGCACCACCACGGTCTCGCCGTCGATCCTCGGGCCCAACAACGGCGCAATCTTCTTGGCGCGGATGACCTCCTCCAGCACCGGGTAGTCGTCCGTGCGCATCACCAGACCGTGCTGCGGGTCTTTTTCCAGGCGCAGGCGGCCATAGCGGGACATGGTTTCTTCAATGTCGATCAGCAGCGCGTGGGGTACGGGAAAGCGGGAGTACTTCAACAGGGTGTCCAGCACCTGTTCGGCGTCCAGTCCTGCGGCCCGTGCATTCCAGAGGCCCAGGGGGGTGAGCCGGTAACTGTGCATGTGCTCCGGTGCGCGTTCGAGTTCTGCGAAGGCAGCGATGGCGTGCCGTGCTTCGGTAGCCAACTCGTGGTCGACTTCCAACAGGATGGTTTTATCGCTTTGAACGATCAGCGGACCGTCGGTCACTCTTTATTCCTATCTTGCGCGCCTCCGCGGGCCCGCCGTTTGCTGCAGCTAGGGGTGCCGGTCACCGGCTGGCTCCACATCGATGATCCTGTGGATGGACAGTACCCGTTCGGTGTCCTTCGCGGGATCGAAAACCCGCACCCGGCCACCCGATACGGAGACTGGAACAACGGTTTCCGTATTTGAATTCCCCAGGCTGTCCACCACGTTCATGGTGACTGCCTGCTTCATCCGGATTGCTTTCTGCAGGGTCTCCAGGCCCAGCTGGGTTGATGCCTCGCCCGTCCCGTCACCCGGGACGCTGCGGTGCTGCCGCAGAATCGCCAGTTGAGCCTCGACGTCGTCGTCCGGCGGAGCCGTCCGCGGCGCTGTATAAACCGGTCGGGCGCTGCCGGATACGGCGGTGGTCCGCTTCAGGCGTACGACGGCGGGTTCGGCGTCCTGCACGGCAGGTGATAGTCCCAGCTCGCGCAGGACCCTGGCGGTTTCCCGCGGGCTGGCCGAGGAGGTCAGGACAGTCGGGGCGAGGCGTACCAGGCTCAGGGCCGACGTCCGGGCTTCCAGCAACAGTTCGGAGATGGCCGATTCGTCGTCGCTCTGGATGAAGCTCGCGCTCGAACTGATCCGCAACCGGCCGTGCCGGGACGCGGTGTCCTGGATGAGGTAGGAAAGCGGCTGGGGCACCTCGGTGGCCGAGTGCTCCCGAAGGAACGCCAGCAGCGATTCCGCATCCTCTCCGGCGTCGAGCGCCCTCCGGATGGAGGAGGGGGAGAAACGGTAGATCGACGCCGGCCCTTGCCCTTCGGCGTCGGACATCCGGAGCAGCCTCTCACTGAGCTCAGGCGCCAAATATCCGGGAGCCACGGCTGTCAGGTCAGCCTGCAACAGGATGTGGTTCACCGCAGCGGGCAAGTGTTCGCCAAGGATGGCCATGGCATGTTCGGGGCGGCCCGCCGCGATGGCCGAACCGAGCTGCGTGAACGCCCCCGAACCCATGAGGCCCAGGAGAGTAGCTTCTTCCAGGATGCCGCGCACCAGGGAACTGAACCGCCGGGCCATCCGGGGCTGCGCCCATTCCGCGCGTTGGAGGACCGCGCGGGCATCGAGCACCGGCGCCTTTCCATCCGGCGCTGCCGCCTCGGCGGTGAGTTCGTCGAGGATCTCCAGAAGCCTGCGCCGGACAACAGGGGCATCGGGACGCTGGGCTTCGGCGGACAATGCGTTGATGGTGCTGCCGGCCGCGCCGTGGTGGGAGCCCCCGGTGTTTCCTGCGATGGGCTGGCCCACCATGGACGGGGCGCGTTCGCTGGCCAGCCACGCATTCACCAACCACAACCACTGCTCCTGGCGGGGCAGGCCCGGCCATTCGAGCGCCGGGGACTGCACCCAGGTGGAGCTGTCCACATCCAGGCGCAACAGCCCGGACAGGGCGCACAACTCAAGCAGGACAGCCGTTTGGTGCACCCCGCACCGGATCGACTCGGCAAGCCGGCGCAGCTCGCGCACGCCCACGCCGCCGCTGCGAAGGGTGGCCAACGGTTGCTCCCGCACGACGAACAGCAGTTCATTGCACAGCCTGAGCGTCTCCGCGATGGCACCCATGGCCGCGTTGCGCCGCAGGGCGCCACTGGTGTGCCCCAGTTCCGGCACAGGAGGGGCCAGACTGAAGTCGTTCACAATGACGCCGCCACGCAGGGCGATGCCAACGCTGTGCGGCAGCTCAACGTGCCCGGCATCGAGGGGGACCAGCAGTCCGCGGGCCAGCAGCCAGTCGATCGGTCCGACGTCGGCACTTTCGTGCGTCACAGAAGCACGCCTTTGCGCCTGGGGTACGGCGCCCATGGCCCAGCTGCCGAACTTGTCCAGCAGGGCAGTGGTCCTCTCCGGAGCAGTGGCGAGGATGGCCCGGACGCCTTCGGGCGTGGAAGTCCATTTCTGCAGGGACAGCGCAGCATCCATCGGGGTGCTGGCCGGATGGATGTCAATGCCGCTGTGGTGCAGTTCGGACACAAGCTGGACCACGCGCTGGGCAAAGGCCGGCTGCAGCCTGACGAGTTCCGTGTAGCTGCGGCCCAAGCCCGCCGGGTAGATGCCGATGACATCCTTGAGGCTGCCCACGGGCAAATAGAAACGCTGCCGGGACCCTGCCGGCATGTGGGCAGATGCCGGCGGTTCCGCCCGATGGACCAGTGCCAGTTCCTGCAGCTTCGCGAGGATCGGTTCAAGCGCGGACAAGGTTGACCCGGCAATGACCTTCTTCAGGCCGGCAGCGGAGGCACTGTGTCCGGTGTCTGTGTTGGTACACAGATGGAGGGTTTCGAGGACCTGCATTTCCGGCTTGGTGAGTCGCTCCAAGGCCCGCTGGACACTGACCCGGGCGCTGGCCCTGGCCGCGAGTGCCGCAAAGTCCGGCGCCATGGGGGAGATGAGGTCCGGCCGCGCGGCAAACAAAGCCCGCAGCGAGGCATCGCTGCGCGCCTCGAGTTCCTTGCTGAGCGCTCGAATCAGGGACATCAGTTCAACGTTACCGCCAGCGGCACGCAGATGCCTGTCCCGCCGCAGCGGCTATTGGCGCCGGCGCTGGCGGGCTGCGTCCACCACCAGGAAAACGGCCATGATGAAGGCTATCGGCAGTCCGTAGAGTGCAGTCGAGGTAACCCATACGGGTGCGGCCCCGCCGTTGAAGGCAATGGCCATGACCGCTGCCACGGCAGCCAGCGAAACAAAGGCGACGACGGCGGCAGCAACAGTCAGGGGGCGGCGGTAACCCGGGGAAGTCATGCTCCAAAGGTATCCGGTTGCCGTGCGCTTCCGCTAAGCGCGAAGCGCCAAAGCGGGAATAGGGGGCCGGGCAGGATAACCTTGAAGGAGCAGACCCACACGGACCGGGCTGTCGCCCCTGATCCCGCAGGACCCTGTGGATGCGGCGCCGGCCTGACGTGTTTCCCACGCAAGAACGAAGAAGGTTGATTACGTGCCCACCGGCAAGGTCAAGTGGTATGACAAGGACAAAGGCTTCGGATTCCTCGCGGCCGAAGACGGCCAGGAAGTATTCCTGCCCAAGACGGCCCTGCCCGCGGGCGTAACCGAGCTTAAGGCGGGAACCCGGGTGGAGTTCGGCGTTGCCGACGGTCGCCGCGGGGCGCAGGCGTTGGGCCTGCGTATCCTGGACAAGACCCCCTCCATCGCCAAGGCCAAGCGTATGAACGCGCGGGACCTCGCTCCGCTCGTCCAGGACCTGGTCACTGTGCTGGACAACCTCTCCGGCACGTTGTCCTCCGGAAAGTACCCGGAAGGCAATAAGGCGAAGGCAATCGGTACGGCACTGCGCAAGGTTGCCGACGAGCTGGAAGCCTAAGGAACAGCCATGACTTCCGAATCCGCACAGGATACGCAGGCCGCCGGGAACGCATCTCATGCTGCCTCCGCTGCCGAGGCTCCTGCCAACGGGGAGACCCCTGCGAGCGGGGCCGGCCCGGCAGCCAAGGAAGTCCCCGCGCGGAAGGGTGCTGCGCCGAAGCCCCGCGCCGGAGTTCCGGTGTGGCGCACCGGTAAGCCGGACGCGTTCCTGGCTGCCGCCGTCGACGTGGCCCGGACAGCAGTGGAGGGTATCGCGAAGCCCGGCGAGGTAGGCGCCCACATCGGGGCCAAATCCGAGGGCGACCGCGTTGTCACCCACCTGTTCGAATCCAAGCTGCCCGGCTATGGCGGGTGGCAGTGGTACGCCGTGGTCACCCGGAACTCGCGTTCCAAGATTGTGACCGTGAGCGAGCTGGGATTGCTGCCCTCGGAGGACTCCATCCTCGCGCCCGAGTGGGTCCCGTGGGCCAAGCGGGTCCGGCCGGAAGACGAGACGCCATTGGTCGAGGAGACCGCCGGAGAAGTCCCGGAAGAAGCCGTGCAGGCGGAAGAAGCTGAAGCCGAGGCTTCCAGGAATGAACCGGCCGAAGACGCGGACGATGCCGACGCGGACGCCGAGGACGCCGTGCAGGAGCCTGCAGACTCCCCGGAAGCCTGATCCACCAAGACTTTAAAAATAATCGGCGCCTGCCGGGAGCTTCTCCCGGCAGGCGCCGATTATTTGTGGGGGCTACTTCTTCAGCTCGCCCACCACGTAGTCAATGCTGGCGAGCAGGGCGGAGACGTCGTCCGGTTCGATCGCAACGAACGTCGCGATCCGCAGCTGGTTGCGGCCCAGCTTGCGGTAGGGCTCGGTGTCAACCACGCCGTTGGCGCGCAGCACCTTGGCGATGGCCGCGGCATCGATCGAATCGTCGAAGTCGATGGTGGCAATGACGTTGGACCGCTCTTCGGGGTTGGCAACAAAAGGGGTCGCGAATTCGGAGGACTCTGCCCACGAGTAGACGCGGCTGGCAGAATCTGCCGTGCGCTTGCTGGCGAAGTCTAGGCCGCCGTTGCTGTTGAGCCACTGGACCTGCGCATCCAGGGTCACCAGGGTGGAAAGCGAAGGCGTGTTGTATGTCTGGTTCAGCTTCGAGTTATCGATGGCGGTCTGCACGTCAAGGAAATCAGGAATCCAGCGGCCGCTTGCCTTGATGCGGGCAGCGCGTTCAAGCGCCGCGGGGGAGAAGAGGCCGAGCCACAGGCCGCCGTCGGATGCGAAGTTCTTCTGCGGTGCGAAGTAGTAGACGTCGGACTCAGCCACATCCACGTCAAGGCCACCAGCTGCGGAAGTAGCGTCCACCAGCACCAGGGAACCCTCATCGGCGCCGGCAACGCGCTTGACCGGCGCAGCCACACCGGTGGACGTCTCGTTCTGCGGCCACGCATATACATCCACGCCGGCTTCCGCAGCTGGAGCGGGGCGGGTCCCGGGCTCGGACTTGATGATGGAGGACTCGTCCAGGAACGGAGCCTTGTTGGTGGCGGCTGCAAACTTGGAGCCAAACTCGCCGAAGGACAGGTGCTGGGCCTTCTTTTCCACGAGGCCGAAAGCCGCGACATCCCAGAACGCCGTTGAGCCACCGACGCCGAGGACTACCTCGTACCCTTCAGGAGCACGGAAGAACTGGCTGAGGCCCTCACGAACGGAGCCTACGAGGTTCTTGACCGGTGCCTGGCGGTGGGAGGTGCCAAGGATGGTCTTCGATGCAGCGGACAGGGCTTCGATCTGCTCCGGGCGGACCTTGGACGGTCCGGCGCCGAACCTTCCGTCCTTGGGCAGCAGGTCGGCGGGAATGGTGATGCTGGTGTCGCTCACGCGTGGCTCCAATGTGTATCGGTCAAAGACGGGGAGGTGGCAGGTGGCATCAACTGCCCCTTCGACACCCCCAATTCTGCCTGAACAGGCGCGGGTGCGCGTACCCGGTGGTGTCATAGTCCGCCACGTGGAACGTGGTCGCGCGCGTTCCCGTCGTCAAGGGGGTGGAGGCAAGGTACCCGGAACCTTTGTGACCCTTCGAAAATTATCAAGAGTAATTCCAAATAAGCTAGGCTGGGGTACGCGTTCACAGGGTGGCGCAGGGGGACGTGCAGCCTCTACGGACGCGGTACGGTGGACATTACGCAAGAACTGCGTTCGAGGAGAGCTGAGCTGGATGACGGATCTGATCGATACCACTGAGATGTATCTTCGGACCATTTTGGAACTTGAAGAAGAAAACATCGTGGCTCTCCGCGCCCGCATCGCTGAGCGGTTGCGCCACTCCGGTCCTACAGTCTCCCAAACGATCGGACGCATGGAGCGCGACGGCCTGGTGGTGGTGTCCAATGACCGGCACCTGGAGCTCACGGAAGTTGGCCGCAAGCGCGCCACCGAAGTGATGCGCAAGCACCGCTTGGCTGAACGCCTCCTTGCCGACGTCATTGGCCTCGACTGGGCGTACGTCCATGACGAAGCGTGCCGCTGGGAGCACGTGATGAGCGAACGCGTGGAACGCAGGCTGTATGAACTGCTGGAGCATCCCACGCAATCCCCGTACGGGAACCCGATTCCCGGCCTGGAGGCCCTGGGCGGCCTCGCTGTCCAAGCTCCCTTCCGCCCGGACGTCAACCTCCTGCAGGCAATGGATGGTTACGCTGCCGACTCCCGCGTTGTGGTGAGCCGGCTCGCCGAGCCCATTCAGGTTGAGCCCGAACTCCTGACCCAGCTGGACGAGGGCGGCATCCGCCCGGGTGCAGCCGTTTCCCTGGAGCGCGTGGGGGACTACATCTCCGTCCGGGTGCCGGGGATTGAAGGGGCCCTCGAGCTGCCGCCGGAAGTAGCTGCCCACGTATTCGTGGCAGTCGGCTAGCAAGCGAAAGGCCGGCAGGGTGCAGGCGTTCACTCCATGTGGGCGCCTTTGCCTTGCCATGGGCGTGGTTGATCTCACGTCACGCCGCCGCGCGGCGGTGTGACCTGCGGTTTCCGCGGATAGGTGATAAGGGGAGCAGGCAAAAAACGACCGCCCTGTAGATAACGAATTTATTACCGCGGGCCTTAATCCCCTATAGTTATCTACTAGCGCCGATATCAAAGCGTTACCTGATCTGGAGCCGAGCTCTGCCAGCAGATCAGGGGTGTTAAACATCTACTGGCAGAGGCGGGGGAACCACAATCGGCTGCCTAGAGAAGCAGCCTTGGGGTGAAGTCCGCAGCAGCAGTGCCTTACTTACGCAATTCCCTCCTGGGATACCTGTGTGCCGTGAGCGCTGCGTGCGGGCCGGGTCTTTGCACTCTCTGATCCGAATCCGACAGCTAACTTCGCAGGCTTTTGAGAGAGGAACAGAGTTTGACTTCGCAGAACGTCAGGGGCCGTCGACGCGCTACCGGCCCCGCTACTGAGCTGCGGCCAGCCCGCGTAGTATCGGAGATCCGGCCCCGTGACACCCAGCGTCAGGTGCGCCGCCGTAAGAGCCCGATGCGCCAGGTGGCCGATTTCGCAGCAGCCAGTGGTGTAGGGCAGAAGGCCGGCGTAGCACTCGCTGCTACCGGTCTTGCGCTCACTGTCGGCCTGCCTGCAACGAGTCCCGTCATGGCCACGTCCGAGTCCGGGCAGACTGAGGCCGCACTGGCCGTGGGCGGCGGGAGCCAGCCAGAGGTCTCCGCGGAAGCGTCCGCCAAGATCGACTTCAGCCGCGCCGCGGTGGCAACCAAGGCGGATCCCGACGGCAAGCTCAAGCAGTTGCTGAGCGCCCAGTCCGTGGGAAGCATCCAGGCCAGCTCCTCCAAGGGCACCATGGCCAGCCCCTTGGACACCCTCAGCACTGCATCACCGTTCGGCTACCGCATCAGTCCGCTGACAGGCGGCAGCGGCGATTTCCACCGCGGCCAGGACTTCGTGGCCCAGTGCGGCACGGCAGTCCACGCTGCTGCGGCGGGCAAGGTCACCTTTGCGGGTTGGCACGAATACGGTGGAGGCAACCGCGTGGTGGTGGACCATGGCAACGGCCTGGAAACCACCTACAACCACTTGTCGTCATTCAACGTCAAGGTCGGCGACACCGTGAATCGCGGAGACACCGTTGCCTTGAGCGGCACCACGGGCGCTTCCACCGGCTGCCACCTCCACTTCGAAGTCCAGGTCAACGGCGAAGTCGTCGACCCCATGGGCTGGCTATAACCCGAGTTGATGGTCGTCTCTCGCATTCTTGACACGCCCCGTGATCTGAATGTGACATTTGCGTTCAACTGTTGTACCGTACAAAGCGCATCGGCTTTTTAGGGGGCCGATGCACTTGGGTGGATTGCCTAGCTCTGCCACCACTCAAGGTCCGTTCGCATAATTCGTCTGGCAGGGGCGGGGGAACCAATTTTGGTCTTCGAAAGAGGGCCTTGGGGTTAAGTCACAAACGCTTCCAACGGCGTGTGGCCGGATGACTCCCATCCGAATCCGACAGCTCACCTCGCAGGCATTGGGAGAGGCTACCTTCGTGTCATCACGCACTACTTCTGCGCGCCACCGCGCCCAGGCGGTTACCCCGTTGAACACTCTTTCCAAGGCTGTTTCAGCGAATGCCGGAACCGTCGGCCGCCAGGCCGCAGTCCTTGCAGCAGCATCGGGCTTGGTCCTCAGCGTCGGCCTTCCTGCCCAGGCAGCGGATACTGACGTTTCCAAGGCTGAGTCCAGCGCACAGCAGCTGGTGACCACCGCCGTCGTCACGGCGGAACCAACCGCCACTGTTTCCTTTGAGAGCCCCGTTGTGGTTACCAAGGAAGCCCCCAAGATCCAGCGCGCTTCCCAGACCACGCAGCGCTCCCAGGCGAACGGCAACCAGAATGCCGGCCAGGGCGAGGGCGCAGTCACCGCCAAGTCCGCCGGCTCCAAGGATTCCGCAGCCAGCGCCGCGGCTTCGGGCCTCGCAGCAATCGCGTACACCGGCATCGGCCACCCGTACGTCTGGGGCGGCACCACCCCCAACGGTTGGGACTGCTCCGGCTTCACCCAGTGGGTTTACGCGCAGGCCGGCATCAGCATCCCCCGCGTCAATGCATGGACCGCCATGAAGCCCACCAGCACTCCCGCTCCCGGCGACCTCGTCATGCAGAACGGCGGTGCCCACGTTGGCATTTACGTCGGCAACGGCATGATGGTCAGCGCCCTGAACCCCAGCCAGGGCACGCTGCTTCACTCGGTAGCTTCTACCGGAACCTCCTCCTTCTTCACCCTGCGCTAAAAACCGTCCAGGTAAGCCAGCGCGCCCCCCGGGTGCTGGCCTGCCCATGACCCGCGTGCTTCCCAGCAGCACGCGGAAACGAAAAGAGATCATCATGACCAGTGCAAACAAGGTTGCGCGGCACCGGGCCGAGGCTCCCAAGACCAGCTCACTTGCCGTGATTGCAAAGGCAGTTTCGGTGAACGCCGGTGGCGTCGGCCGCCAGGCAGCCGTCATCGCCGCGGCTTCGGGCTTGGTCCTGACCAGTGGCGTTGCTGCCAATGCGGCGGATACCAATGTGGATCGCGAGTCCACCTCAACCACCTCCCTGGACATCCAGTCCGTCGTGCAGTCCACCATCGCCGCTGACTCCACCGTTGCCATCTCCTACGAGAGCCCGGTTGTCACCACGGTCGAGGCGCCCGCGCCCGTCGTGGAGAAAGCCCCGGCCAAGGCTGAAGCGAAGAGCTCCGCACAGGAAGCCACTGCCTCAGCTTCCAACGCTGCTGGCGGCGCAACCGTGGCAGTCAGCAACGCTGCACCGGCAGCAAAGGCTCCGGCTGCTTCCAGTGGCCTCGGTGCGGCCATTGCCGCTGCAGCCTACGCCCAGCTCGGCGTGACCCAGGACTGCACCATGTTGGTCACCAACTCCCTCGCAGCCGTGGGTATCAACTTCCATGACTGGCCTGCGGGTTACCTTTCCCTTGGACGTACGGTCAGCGCAGCGGAAGCCCAGCCGGGCGACCTCGCTTACTACGCCAACGGTGGTCTGGCCGGACAGGCACACATCGCCGTCTACGTCGGCAACGGCATGGCAGTGCATGGCGGATGGAACGGATCCACCACTGCTCTGTTCAGCGTCAACGTCGGCTCCGGTCCGGTCTTCATCCGGGTCAACGGCTGATCGAACTTTGAGGAAATACCCCGCAGGTTTCACCTGCGGGGTATTTCCGTCTTAAGGGGCAGGGCCGGGGCCTGTGGGCGACATCACAAGCTAATTCCACTGATAATTCGTTGATATGGCATATAAGTGCTTACTCTTATGGTGTCGATCCACAGCCCGTACATGCAGAGGGCAGCCGGCCCTCGTGCCCCTGGCGGGTGCGGCCGTTAAGAGGTACGTGCATGCGCACACTCGTTCTGAATGCTGGATATGAACCGCTGGCGGTAGTTACCTTCCGCCGGGCGCTGGTCCTTGTGCTCACCGGAAAAGCAAGCGTAGTGGCCGAAGGCGGCGAACCTGTCGTCGGGCCGCAGGAGATTCTGGGACGCCCGTCCGTGATCCTCCTCAATCGCTACATCCGGCCGCGGTACAACAGGATCACGGCCGTCAGCCGGCGCGGAGTTCTCCGCCGCGACGGCCACCGCTGCGCCTACTGCGGTAAGACAGCCCACACCATAGACCACGTCCACCCCAAATCCAGGGGCGGCGCGGATTCCTGGGAAAACCTGGTTGCGGCGTGCTTGAAATGCAATAACGCCAAGAGCGACCACACGCCGGCAGAGATGGGTTGGAAACTCCGTTTCACACCCGGCGTCCCCTCCGGAACCATGTGGCAGATCAAAGAACTCGAGAAGCCTGCGCCGGACTGGGATCCGTTCCTCTTGCCGGAATCCGCTGCCTGATTGATGTGCGTCCGCCCTGTGCGGCACCGGTAATCCGGTGCGGCACCGGTAATCCTGTGCGGCACCGGTAATCCTGTGCGGCACCGGTAATCCGGGGCGGCACCGGTAATCTGGGCGGATGGAGTTCAACGCAGTGATCTTGGCGGGTGGCAGGGCCACCCGCCTTGGCGGTGTGCCCAAACCTTCGCTGACCTACGACGGCGCCACCCTGCTTTCGCATGCCCTGGACGCAGCCAGGGGTGCTGTGGCAACCGTAGTGGTGGGCCCCGATCCCGGCACGTTGCCGCCCGGCGTGCTGACTGCACGGGAGGAACCTGTATTCGCCGGTCCTGCTGCGGCGATTGCCGTAGGACTGGCTGCCCTGGCGGATCGGGGGCCCGCCCCTTGGACCCTGGTCCTCGCGTGCGACATGCCGCATGCCTCCCGCGGTGTGCAAGCGTTGTTGGCTGCGCTTATTGCCACGCCGAAGACCGAGGGTGCCATCGCCGTGTCCCCGGACGGGCGCAAGCAGCCGTTGCTGGGGATCTACAGCACACGGGCCATGGAAAGGGAAGTGGCCCTGGCCTCGGAAGGGGGAGGGTTAACGAACTCTTCAGTGTTCCGCCTGCTTGCTAGGCTGAAGGTGATGGCGGTGCCTGTTCCCAGCGGTTCCACGGATGATGTGGACACGTGGGCGGACGCCGCGGTACTGGGCATAGACAAACAGCAGGAGGCGGACGTGAAGAGCCAGGAAGAGACTCTCGAGGAATGGTGCCGCATGCTGCTGCAGGCATTCGAGCTTGAAGGCGTCGAGGTGGATGTCAACGAGGTCCTCGCCGTTGCCGGCGTTGCGGCGCATTCCGTGGTGCGTCCCGCTGCACCCCTGACCACGTTCATTGCCGGCTATGCGGCCGGAATGGCCCGGGGAATCGGGCAAGCCAACGACGACGCGGCCATGAGTGCAGCCCTCGGCCTGGCACGCCAAGTGGCCAAGCAATACCCGGAGCCCGGGGCAGAATCGGAATGACCGCGGCCCCGGAACAGGGCCACCACGCGGCACATACCTGGCAGGAGGCCCGGCAGCGCGCCTTTGAGGTTGCTGCTCCCATCCCCGCGAGCCCCGTTCCCCTGAGGGCTGCGCTCGGTCGGACGCTTTCCTCGGATGTATTGGCTCTCCAAGACATGCCCCACTATGCCTCGTCCGCCATGGATGGGTGGGCTGTCAACGGCAGCGGACCCTGGATACTGAGCGAACCGGGGCAGCGCCTTGCCCCGCACCAGGCCAGCCCGATCGTTACCGGCGGGCTCATTCCGCCCGGGGCCAAGGCAGTGCTGCGCAGCGAGAGCGGCGTCATCACCACGGACGACGACGGCCTGCCGATACTTGGGCTCGGCGGAGCCGCCAAACCGGGGGAGCCCCGCAACGGGCAGCACATCCGCAAAGCCGCGGAGGAAGCAGCCGGGGGCGAGGTCCTGATCAAGGCCGGGGCGGTCCTGAATCCCGCCCATGTGGCCCTGGCGGCCTTGGCCGGACTGGACGAGGTGGAGGTGCTCGGCAAGCCGCTGGTCCGTTTCCTCTTGACGGGTTCCGAAGTGGTTGACCAGGGCATGCCCGGCCCGGGCCAGGTCAGGGACACCTTCGGTCCGCAGCTTGGCGGGGTGGTTGAGCTTCTTGGCGGCATAGCGGGGGATCAGGTCAGGGTCGGCGACAGCTACGAAGATTGGCTTGCCGCCCTGCAGGACGTTGAACCGGACGTCCCCCAAGAAGCCGCGGGGTTGGCGGACGTGGACGCGGGGCCGCCGGCCGACGTCGTGATCACCACGGGCGGTACCGGCCGCTCCGGTACCGACCACTTCCGGAAAGCGGTCGCAGAGCTCGGCGGAACGCTGCTGATCGACGGCATCGCCATGCGCCCGGGGCACCCCGCTGTTTTGGCGGAGCTTCCGGATGGACGGTTCGTCCTGGGCCTTCCCGGCAACCCGTTGGCCGCCATGATGGCATTGTTCACAGTGGGTGGACCGCTGCTGGCCGCCTTGGGGCATGGCAGCATGCCGGAAACCGGCGAGGTGCCCTCCGGAGCCATGATCGACGCCGACCCCGGGCGCACCCGGTTGATGCCGTTCAAACTGGTCTACGGTCTGGCCTCACCCGCCCAACATGCAGGGCCGGGAATGATGAGGGGGCTCGCCAACGCAGATGGCGTCATGGTGGTGCCGCCGCATGGAGTCCAACTCGGCGAGCTGGTGCAGGCGTTCGCGCTCCCATGGGGCAAGCCGCTGCCCGTGCCAAAGCCGCCGGAGGAAAAGCCGCGCAAGGCGCCTGCGCGAGGCCAGCGGAAGGGTCCCCAGGGGCCGGTCGACTGGAGCGCGCTCGACGCTTGACGCCCGCGGGTGGAACCAAGTGGCCAGCAGGCAACAGGCTTGCCATGATGGACACATGAACCAGGAGAAGGGAGCCTGATCATGGGACGCGTTACCCAACGCCGCAAGATCCATAAGTTCGTCCTGGACGGCTCACCACAAGCGCTGGAACACCCGGTCCGCTTCAAGGAAGACGTCCTCGCAGTGGAGGAACCACTGGAGATCCGGCTGGGGGAGATGTCCTTCGCGGTGACCATGCGGACGCCGGGGGACGACTTCGACCTCGTTGCCGGCTTCCTTGTCTCCGAAGGCATCATCTCCGAACCCGGCCAGCTGGTCTCCGAGCGGTTCTGCGCGGGGGAGGACGAGGACGGAGTACAGACCTTCAACGTGGTGGACGCCCAACTGCGTCCCGACGTCGAACGCCCCGCAACGGGCCGCAACGTGTACACCTCAAGCTCGTGCGGAATATGTGGAACGGATTCGATAGAGGCCGTCCGCAAGTCTTCCCGGCACAGCCCCAAGGAGGACCCGCTCACGGTTCCCGTCCGCGTGCTCGCTGACCTCCCGGACAAGCTCCGCGAGGCACAGGCCGTCTTCTCCAAGACGGGAGGTGTGCATGCTGCCGGCCTCTTCAAGATCCACGACGACGGCACCAGCGAACTGCTCTGCCTGCGCGAAGATGTGGGGCGGCATAACGCGGTGGACAAAGTTGTGGGATGGGCGTTGCGCTCTGGACGGCTGCCCTTGACCGGCACGGTGCTGCAAGTTTCCGGGAGGGCGTCGTTCGAACTGGTCCAGAAGGCTGCAATGGCCGGGATTCCCGTGCTCTCCGCAGTCAGCGCACCGTCAAGCCTCGCTGCCGATCTCGCCGACGAGTCCGGCATCACCTTGGTGGGTTTCAGCCGGGGCCACAGCCTTAATGCCTACGCCGGGCGTTGGCGCATCAGGGAAGAGGACCTTGCCCCTTCCGTTGCCTAGCTGGAGCCGGTTCCAGCTGTCCGACACTTGGCTATCAGCTGGGAACGACGTAGATTTTATCCATCGAATGGAATCATGGTTGCCCGCGCCGGCCCTCGCCACGGAGGCCCGGATGCCAGCCAACCACTCCTGCCGCCCGGCTGATTTTCTAAAGAGGTACTAATTGCACGACGACCGCAGGATCACCGAACAACGTCTGGACAGGTTTGTGCGTGAGCGTCTGCTCCCGGCCATCTACGGCCGTTCGATCCCGCTTGAACTGAGCAGCTGGGAAGCCCCCGGCGAGCCCGTGCCCGCCGCGGAAGCCCTGCGGCAGGTCTTTACGCCCCAGGAGCACGGTGCGGCATGGGGCAAGGCCTGGAGCACAAAATGGCTGCGGCTGCAGGGCGAAGTTCCGGAGGCCTGGGGCTCGGCAGAGAACACTGCCGTGGAAATCATCGTGGATTTGGGCTTCAACAGCGATGTGCCCGGCTTCCAGTGCGAGGGCACCGCATGGCGCGCGGACGGAAGCATCATCAAGGCAATCTCGCCACGCAACTACCATGTCCCGTTGAAGCTGATCGGCAGCGGACTGTCCGTGGATTTCTACGTAGAGGCCGCAGCGAATCCCGACGTCGCGCAAGGGTGGTCCTTCGCGCCGACGCCTTTGGGGGATAAGGCGACGTCCGGCGATGAACCGCGGTACCGGTTGGGCCGCATAGCCATCGCGGAGCTGAACGAGACCGTCTGGGAGCTCAACCAGGACGTCTGGACACTGAGCGGGCTGATGCACGAACTCCCCATGGAGATGCCCCGGCGCCATGAGATTCTGAGGGCGTTGGAACGGATGCTCGATGTCATGGATCCGGAGGATGTGGCCGGAACAGCTGCTGCGGGGCGGGAAGCCTTGGCGGAGGTGTTGGCCCGGCCTGCCTACGCGTCCGCCCACGAGCTGCTTGCCACCGGGCATGCCCACATCGATTCCGCGTGGCTATGGCCCGTCCGCGAAACCATCCGCAAATGCGCGCGGACCTTCTCCAACGTCGTGGCGCTGATGGATGACAACCCGGACTTCGTCTTTTCCTGCTCATCGGCCCAGCAGATGGCGTGGATGAAGGAGTTCTATCCCGAGCTCTTCGTCCGCATCCGCGAGAAAGTGCAGGCGGGCCAGTTCGTTCCCGTCGGCGGCATGTGGGTGGAATCGGATACCAATATGCCCGGCGGGGAAGCCATGGCGCGCCAGTTCGTGGAGGGCAAGAGCTTTTTCCTGCGGGAGTTCAACATCGAATGCCAGGAGGCCTGGCTGCCGGATTCCTTCGGCTACTCCGGTGCGCTGCCGCAAATCGTCAAGTCTGCCGGTTCCCGCTGGTTCCTGACCCAAAAGATTTCTTGGAACAAAGTCAACCGGATGCCGCACCACACTTTTGCGTGGGAAGGAATCGACGGGACGCGGCTGTTCACGCACTTCCCCCCGGTGGACACCTACAACGCCGAACTTCATGCGAGGGAACTTGCCCACGCCGAACGCAATTTCCGGGAGCACGGCCGGGCAACCATGTCCCTGGTGCCGTTCGGTTACGGCGACGGCGGAGGCGGACCCACCCGCGAAATGGTCGCGGCGGCGCGCCGCACTGCGGATCTGGAAGGTTCTCCCAAGGTCCGGCTGGGCACCGCCAAGGACTTCTTCGTCAAGGCCGAGGCCGAGTACCCGCAACTGCCGGTGTGGGTGGGCGAGATGTACCTTGAGATGCACCGGGGAACCTACACCAGCCAGGCCAAGACCAAGCAGGGCAACAGGCACAGCGAGCACCTCCTGCGCGAAGCGGAACTGTGGTGCACCACCGCGGCCGTCCGCCTGGGCGAGGCCTACGAGTATCCTGCCGGTGAACTCAAGAGGCTTTGGCAGCTTGTCCTCCTTCAGCAGTTCCATGACATCCTCCCCGGCAGCTCCATTGCCTGGGTCCACCAGGACGCCGAACGCAACTATCTGGCGATCGCCCGCGACCTCGAGGCAATCATCGTTCAAGCTGCCCAGGCCCTCCTCGGCCCGGGCGACACGGAGTTCCTGCTCAACGCGGCACCCCACAGGAGGCTCGGAGTGCCGGCATTGGGCGCATCGGAGCCCGGCAGCTCGCGGACGGGCTCATTGGACGGCGTTGTGCAGGCTAGCGAAGAGGCGGGCGGATACGTCCTGGACAACGGCATCATCCGTGCCGTGCTTGACGATCGCGGGCTGCTGACTTCCCTGGTGGACCACGCCAGCGGCCGGGACGCCATCGCCCCAGGGCACGCAGGAAACCTGCTGGAACTCTTCAGGGACACGCCCAACGAGTGGGACGCCTGGGACATTGAGGAGTTCTACCGGCGCAACGTCACGCCACTGACCGAAGCGGAAACCATCGGCCTCGAGCGCACGGCTGCATCCGCCGTCGTGGTGGTCAAGCGGACCGTTGGCGCCTCCACCATTACGCAGCGCCTCACGCTCGCCGCGGGGGCGGAGTCCTTGGGCATCAGCACGATTGTTGATTGGCAGGAGCGCGAGAAGATGCTCAAGATCGCCTTCCCGCTGGACGTGCGCGCGGACCAGTCCGCGTCGGAGACCCAGTTCGGACACGTCTTCCGGCCCACCCACACCAACACCTCCTGGGACGCCGCAAAGTTCGAGATCTGCGCGCACCGCTGGATCCACGTCGGCGAACCGGGCTATGGCGTTGCCGTCAGCAACGGGTCCAGCTACGGCCACGACGTCACGCGCGCAATCCGGGAAGACGGCGGGACCACGACGACGGTCCGTACCTCGCTGCTGCGCTCGGCCCGGTTCCCGGACCCTGAGGCGGACCGTGGCGAGCACGTGCTGGAGCTGTCCATCCGGCCCGGTGCGGACATCGCCGACGCGGTCGAAGAGGGTTACAGGACCAACCTCAAGCCACGCTTGCTGCGGGGCGGGAACCCGGTTGAGCCGTTGGTTTCGGTGTCCAATCCCGGGATTGTGGTGGAGGCCTTGAAGCTCGCTGAAGACGGCAGCGGAGACGTGGTTGTGCGCCTCTACGAATCCCTGGGCCAGAGGTCCACGGGGACAGTGACGGCGAACTTCCCGGCCCGGACGGTGGTGGCTACCGACCTGCTGGAGCGTACGGTGGAGGCGACGGGCGTGGCCTCCAGGAGTGCAGGCGCGGGCGGTGCAGATCCGGGTACTGCCGTGGCCGGGCTCGTCCTTCGACCGTTCCAGCTGGTGACCCTGCGCTTCGGCAAGTAGCCTGCGCTTCGGCAACCAGCCTGGCGCGTCAGCAACCAGCCTGGCGCGTCAGCAACCCGGAGCGGCGCCTACTCCACCAGTTCGGCGTCGATGACGTCCTTCACCAGCTGCACGCGCAGGGGAATCACGGCTTCGTAGTACTTGACGTCCTCTGTGACGTTCTTGGTGAAGACCTCATCCACGAGGTCCGGCATGCCCTTGACCCCGTCAAGGTAGCGCTCCGCCGCGAAGTCGAACTCCGACCGGTTGGCGCGAATCTTGCTGTTGAGCTCCCGGGCGTCGTCGGCGATCTTCAGCACTTCGTCGGCGGGGGCGTTGCGGGCTTCGGCGTCGGCCAGTTTCTTCACGAAGTCATCCTTGATCCGGACGAACTCTTCGTAGCTCTCCTCGGACTTCGCCGTCGCCTCTGCATGCTTCTCCAGGCCCGCCACCCTCTTGTCGAAGGTGCGGGCGAACTCCTCGTAGGCGACGTTCCCTGACTGCCTCAGTTCATTTGCCGCTTCCCGGCATGGGGCTGCCGCTTTAGCCAGCAATTGCTGGCGCTCCCGGAGGTTGGTGGCCTTGTTGCCGACAAACAAGCCGTTGCATCCTGCGGCATCATCCGCGCGGAAAAGGCCCTCGAAACGGGGATAGGACTCCACGAGGCCCTCCATGTAATCGAAGTAGCCCAGATGGGACTCTTCAAGCTGCTGCACCGCTGTGTTGACGGCTTCACTGGAGTCGAGCCCGGCCTTCACGGACTGCAACGACGTGCGTGCCGCCTCTGCGGCCTGCCGGAAGTCATCCAGCTCCTTTTTGCTGTCCTGCACGGCCTGGTCTTTGGAAGCCGGTGCGTTCCGTGCCTTCTTGTACGCCGCCAGGTATGCGTTAACGGCGGGCTGCAGTTTGTCGCGGGCCGCGGCCAGGTCATTAAGGCGTTGGTCCTTAACTTCCAGCAGGGTGTCCTCGCGCTGCTGGGCGGCGGATTGCGTCAAGGCCACGGCAGTCCCGGCGGCGGCCACGAGCAAGGCGATGACGAGGCCGATGATGAGGACGGCGCGATTCCGTTTCCGGGGGCCCGGCTTGGTGGTTTGTTCGGGAGCCGGCTCTGCAGGAGGGTACTGGTTGCTCATGACTGGTCCCCGTCTCCGGATGCTGCCTCAAACTGCTCCAGCCGGCTCTTCAAGACTTTCTCCAATTCCTGGTTGGCCGCGTTCGCATCAGCAACCACCTTGGTGGATTTCTCCTTCACTGCGGCCTCGTATTCGGTCCGTGCCTTGTTCAGGGGCTCGTTGATTCCCAACATGGCCGCAGCCGCCAGTGTTCGCTTGGCGATGCGCACCAGGTCCTCGTCGGCGTCCAGGACTTCCTGTTGCTTGTCCCGCTGGCCCTTGATGACGCCTTCAACGGCTGTCAGTAGCTTGTTGGTCTCTGCATCAGTGCCGTCTTTTGCCTCCGCGATGGCTTTCAAGCACGCATCGGCAACTTTGACGTATTCCGCAGAGTAGTTTTCGCTTTGCAGGTTAAGTTCGGTGTGGAGCGGCCCGCACGGCCCGCCCACCGACCGCGTAATGCTGGCGGTGTTGATGATGCGTTGGTCGTTGTAGGCAACCACCGCACCATACTTCTCCTTGAACTTTCCAAAAGCGTCGGAAACGGCAGGGTCCTGCAGGGCGGGGGATTCAGCCATCCGGTCCAGCTTGGCCATGTTGGCCGCTGATTCCCGTTGGAGCAGGTCAGCCTCGCGTTTGAGGACGGCGTCCTGCTCTTCCAGGGCATCTCCCTTGGAGACGTTGGTGTACCGCGCAGTGAATTCCTGAACCAAGGGATCATAAAGGTTCATGGAGTTGTCCACGATCGACCGTTCCTTGTCGAAACGGACTACATCGGCGCGCTGGACGCCCGCGGGGCGTGAAAAGTACCACCACGCCCCGATTCCCAGGGCCGCGGCGACCAAGGCCACGACCACAACGATGATGACGTTCCGCCGCCCTTTTGCGCGTGCCTGTACGGTGCCACTACTCACAGCTTGGCTATCAGTCAAAGCTTGTTCCCCCCAATATTCATCCGCTCAATAGAGTCTAGACGTCGTGCTGCAGCCTCTTGACGAAAAGCTTGGTCCGTTCCTGGGTTGGTGAACTCAATACTTCGGCCGCCGGTCCGCGTTCAACCACCACTCCACCGTCCATGAAAATGACTTCGTCCGCCACATGCCGGGCGAAAGCCAGTTCGTGGGTGACGATCACCATGGTCCAGCCTTCTTCGGCGAGCTCCTTGATGACACCCAGGACATCTCCCACCAGCTCGGGGTCCAAAGCGGACGTCGGCTCGTCGAAGAGCAACAACTGAGGCTTCAGCGCCAACGCCCGCACAATACCCACACGCTGCTGCTGGCCGCCGGAGAGCTCAAACGGGTAGGCATCACGCTTGTCGGCCAGGCCCACGCGTTCAAGGAGCCGTTCGGCCTCGGCAATGGCTTCGGCGCGGGGGCGCTTTTGGACTTGGACGGGGCCTTCAACGACGTTCTTCAGCACGGTCATGTGCGGGAAGAGGTTGTAGTGCTGGAAGACCATCGCGCTGCGGTCCCGCAAGGCGGCGATTTCCTTCTTGCCCACCTTTTTGCCGAAATCGATGGAGAGGCCACCCTCGGATTCGGTGCCGCCAAAAGTGACCGTACCGGCGTCGGGCACTTCCAATCCGTTGAGCGAGCGCAACACGGTGGTCTTGCCGGAACCCGAGGGACCGATGAGGGCCACTACCTGGCCCCTGCGGATGTCGACGTCGATGTCGCGGAGCACGACATTGCTGCCGAACGCTTTGGCAAGATTCCGGGCCTGGAGGACCGGCGCAGCTGCCGGGCCGGCCTGCGAAGGGACGTCAGTGGGCGACATAGCGGTCCAATCTCCTCTCCACGGCTGATTGCGCTGTGGAGAGGACCAGGCAAATGACCCAGTAAACCAGCGCGGCCTGCAGGTACAGGACCATGAACTCCTGGCTGAAGGCGGCGATCTGCTGGGCGTTGCGGAACAGTTCGGTGACCAGGATGAGGGAAGCGAGCGAGGTGTCCTTCACCAGTGAGATGAAGGTGTTGGACAACGGGGGAACTGACACCCTGGCCGCTTGGGGGAGGATGATGCGGAGCAGCGTCTGCCCGCCGGACATGCCGATGGTGTGCCCGGCCTCCCACTGTCCCTTGGGGACGGAAAGGATGGCTGCCCGGATAATCTCAGCCGCGTAGCCGCCGACGTTCAGGGAAAAGGCGATGACGGCGCTGGGCCAGGGATCAAGTTTCACGCCAATGCTGGGCAGACCGTAGAAAATGACGAACAACTGGACCAGAAGCGGCGTGCCGCGAATCACCGAGACATAGAACCGGCCGATCCCGGACAACAGCATGTTGGGGCTTAGCCGCATCAAGGCGACTACCAGCGCCAGGACCAGGCCGAAGGCGAAGGACAGCAACGTGAGCGGAATGGTTCCGGTCACTGCCCCAGAGACAATCGGCCCGAAGGAACTCCAGACGAGGTCCCAGTCCATCTATTTGGTGACGTCCGCGCCGAAGTACTTGTCCGAGATCTTCGCCAGGGTGCCGTCCGCCTGGAGGTCGGCGAGGGCCTTGTCCACCGCCTTCGTCAGCTCGGTTGAGCCCTTACGGAAGACGAACGCGCTCTCGGTCTTCTCCGGGGCCTCCGCAGCCACCTTCAAGCCGGAGTCGGGCGTGGTCTTGGCGTAGTCGAGGTACGTGAGCTTGTCATTGACGGTGGCGTCAACGCGTCCCTGCTGGACCAGGGTTGCTGCCTGGGCCCAGCCTTCCACTGACTGCACGTTGGCGCCGGCTTCCACTGCCATCTTGTAGAAGTTGCTGGTCAGCGACTGGGCAGTGGTTTTGCCCTTGAGGTCGGCGAAGCTGTTGATGTCCGACGTGTCCTGCTTGGTAACCACCACGCCAGTGGAAACGGTGTACGGCGTGGAGAACTCGTACTTGGCCTTGCGTTCGTCGTTGATGGAGATCTGGTTGGCGATGGTGTCAAAACGCTTGGCATCAAGGCCGGCGAAGATGCCGTCGAACTGCGTCTCCTGGAACGTCGCCTTGACGCCGAGCTTCCCGGCAACAGCCTCGGCTATTTCGACGTCATAGCCGGTGAGTTCCCCGGCGCCGTCTGCATGGAAGCTGAAGGGGCGGTAGGTGCCTTCCGTGGCAATGACCAGTTCGCCCTTGGACGTTACATCCGACAGGGAGGTGTCCCCGCCGGACTGGGACTGGGATGATCCGCCGCCCCCACAGGCCGAGAGTGCAAGGGCAACAGAGGCCACAGTGGCTGCAAGGACAGAGCGACGGGTGCGAAGACTGGTCATGGAGTCATCTTAGCCGCGAGGTCTGACGGCGACGGCCAAGAGGGCGCTTAAAAAGGCTGAGTGGGGGCGGTCCCCAACAGCCCGCCACCACTCATCCCCCCAATTGTGATCCTGTGGGCGCCACATCCACCGGAAACCCGTTCTCTGATTCCGCTGCCAGGCCGCAAGCCGCATTCACACATTCATGATTGTGCCACGATCTAATGGTTTTGTGAAAGTCTTACGTTGTGCGACGCGCTTTCCGCTTCGCATAGGCCTTGGAGAACCAGATGCCTGCAAGCCCCACTGCCGTAGCAAGGACCGCGGAGTAATTGATCACCGAACGCAGCCAGAGGTGCACAGCAGGGATCAGGGGGAACAACTGGGACACCAGAAGCAGGGTCAGGCCCAGCATCAGCAACGCTGACGCTCCCCGGAGCAGGGCAGGAAAGCGGCCCGTGATTGTTCGCCAGATGGCAGGGAGCAGGCAGGCGGCAACGTACCCCGGGTAGAAGCGCCCCAATGCTGCGTAGGCTTCCATGGATGGACCCCATGTCAGGCCGTTCATGCCCACGGAAGATCCCCGGGTGTCGGTGATGACAAAGAAGAAAGTGGTCAGGGCTGCGATGACACCCAACACCGCAAGTCCCCACGGCCCGTGGATGGCCCGCCCGGCAGACTTGGAGTCGAACCCGGCAGCGACCTTGGTGCCCAGCAACAGGAACGTGCCGTAGAGGAGGAAGCGCAGGATCAGGTTGGTGACGTTCATGCCCCCCAGCACAGCGTCGATGGCCAGGTAGGGGGCCTCGATGCTAAGGAAGATATCCATGGTGATCAGGGCGAAAAGGTAGAACAGCACGCGGTTCTCGCCGCGCAGCGCGCTGGGAATGCGCGCCACTGTGATTGCCAGGCAAATCACCAGGGTTGCCCAGGGCAGGACAGCCGTCATCCGAGGTTCTCCCAAATTCTTTCAGTTCGTTCATGGTCTTGTTCCTGGCGCCGCAGGGTCTTCCCGAGGGCCTGGAGGCGTTCACCGGCCAGGGTCACCAGCTCTCCCAGGGTCATCCGGTCCAGTGCGTCCTGGCGCCCTTCGGCCGGCCAACCGGCTTCCGCTTCGGTGATCAGCCCGCCGGCCACCAGTCCGCCGGCCGGTCCCACCCCTGCTGCCCGGGAGGTGGCTATGGCCAGTTCCGGCGGAAGGCGGTTGGCTGTCAGGTGGGCGGAGAAGTTTTGTGGCGCAATCCCGGTGGCTTCGCTGACCCGGTGCCGTAATTCGCCGTCGTCGATCGCGTCCACCCAGTTGCGCACCGCGGTCGGGTGCGGTGTCCCGGAGAGTCCGGGCGGCGCAGCCTGCCCGGGTTCGCTGCGCTGCACCACGGCACGCAGAAGGTCGATCGTGGCGATCTGGCTGACCAGCTCCGCGGGCGTGGGAGGCACCGGATCTCCGTGCAGGACCGCGTAGAGGTCGAAGGTCGCCAGCTCCTGGACCGGATTGAGGCCGTAAGCCCGGCTGATGCTCACCAGCGTTGACTCGGCCACCTTTCCCCGGACCAGCTGCTGGGCAAGAGTGGTGCGTTTGATGCCGGACACCCTGCAGACATCAGCCGTGCTGGCGTCGGGCGCAACGTTGTGCAGCCAGCGCTGGAACGCCTTGGACTGTAAGGGCATGAAAGACTTTCTACGGGTCTGTAAGGGTGGTTCCAGCCATGCTCTGAAGATTGCCGGAAGTGGGAGTACGAATCGATTTTACGCGGACACCACATTGAATTATGCTTGTTTCTTGAACCCGCTGGTCCGTACACCCCCCAAGTCCGGACCGGCGGGTTTTTCCATGCCTGCCCACCGACGGCAGGCCGCGAGAGGATTTAGCGAATGACTGCAACGTTGGTTGCCAAGGACCTGTCCGGCGGCCACGGCCACCGCACGCTCTTTTCCAAGCTGTCACTCACCGTTGCTCCCGGCGACGTCGTGGGCGTGGTGGGCGCCAACGGTGCCGGAAAGTCCACGCTGCTGCGCCTCCTGTCCGGAGTGGACCAGCCCCAGGGCGGCAAGGTCAGCCTTGCCCCGGCTGACGCTTTTGTGGGCTGGTTGCCGCAGGAACACGAGCGCACCGAAGGCGAAACGATCGCCGCCTACATCGCCCGCCGGACCGGTTGTGCGCGGGCAACAGCGGACATGGAAACCACGGCCGAGGCTCTGGGTTCCGGGGCGACCGGTGCCGATGATGCCTACTCGGTTGCCTTCGACCGTTGGATGGCATCCGGCGCTGCCGACCTTGAAGAAAGAATCCCTGCCGTCCTTGCGGACCTCGGCCTGGAAGTGGGCTCCGAGGCCGTCATGACGGGACTCTCCGGAGGGCAGGCTGCACGCGTTGCGCTCGCCGCCCTCTTGCTGAGCCGCTTCGACGTCGTCCTGTTGGACGAACCCACGAATGACCTCGACCTTGACGGACTCGCCCGGCTGGAGGCGTTCGTCCAGGGCCTGCGTGGCGGCGTCGTGCTGGTGTCCCATGACCGCGAGTTCCTGGCCCGCTGTGTCACCACAATCGTGGAGCTGGACCTCGCGCAGAACTCCGTGTCCGTTTACGACGGCGGATACGAGGCTTTCCTGGAAGAACGGGCCATTGCCAAGCGCCATGCCCGGGAACGGTATGAGGAGTACGCCTCCACCAAGGCAGACCTCGTGGCGCGGGCACGCACGCAGCGTGAGTGGAGCTCCCAAGGCGTCCGGAACGCGATGAAGAAGAACCCGGACAACGACAAGATCCGCAGGGCAGCCAGTACGGAATCCTCGGAGAAGCAGGCGCAGAAAGTCCGCCAGATGGAGTCGCGGATTGCCCGGCTCACGGAAGTGGAAGAGCCGCGCAAGGAGTGGCAATTGCAGTTCAGCATTGGCCAGGCGCCGCGTTCCAGCGCCGTCGTGGCCACCTTGCGGGACGCCGTCGTACGTCAGGGCGACTTCACGCTGGGGCCGGTGAACCTGCAACTCAACGGCGGCGAACGGATCGGCATCACAGGCCCCAACGGGGCCGGCAAGTCCACGCTGCTGCGGTTGCTGCTGGGGACGCGCGTTCCCGACGACGGCGATGCTTCCATGGGTGCCTCCGTCGCGGTGGGCGAGATTGACCAGGCCCGCGGGCTGCTCGACGGCGGCAAGAAGCTGGGCGACGCTGTTGAAGCGGTGCTCGTGGACTGGAACAGCGCCGACGTCCGAACGCTCCTGGCCAAGTTCGGCCTCAAAGCGGACCACACGTCCCGCACTGTCGACTCCCTGTCTCCGGGGGAGCGGACGCGCGCGGGACTGGCCCTGCTGCAGGCCCGCGGCGTGAACCTGTTGGTGCTCGACGAGCCCACCAACCACCTCGACCTGCCCGCGATCGAACAGCTTGAGGAAGCGTTGGAGAGTTACGATGGCGCTTTGCTGCTGGTCACGCACGACCGACGATTGCTGGAGAACGTCCGGCTCGACTCCCGATGGCACCTGGAAAACGGCCGCGTCCAGGAGCTGCACCACACACCAGGCCAGGAGAAGTAACCATGAGCATGGATGGCGTTGCCTGGAGCTCGCTGCATAAACTGACCCGCGCCCAAAGCGGCTCGCAGCCGTTCTCGAAGGAAACCCTGAAACGGGTCATGGCCTTCGCCGCGCCGCACAAGGGCAAGCTCATCGGGTTCGTCCTTGCCTCGATCGCGGGCGCCGTGCTGGCCGTCGCCACCCCTGTCCTCGCCGGGCAAGTAGTGGACGCCATCATCGGCAACGCCGGCGCCGGCACGGTGATCTGGCTAGCTGTCCTGATCGCCCTGGTTGCAGTGGGTGAAGCGGGCGTTGGGCTCGTGACCCGCTGGTTGTCCTCCACCATTGGCGAGGGCGTCATCGTGGACCTTCGCACCCGTGTGTTCGACCATGTCCAGCGAATGCCCATCGCGTTCTTCACCCGGACCCGCACCGGCGCGCTGGTGAGCCGCCTCAACAATGACGTGATCGGCGCACAGTCCGCGTTCGCCGGCACGCTGTCCGGCGTCGTCAGCAACGTGGTGGCGCTTGTCCTGACGCTCGCGGTCATGCTCAACACCTCGTGGCTGGTCACCGTGCTTGCCATGATCCTGTTGCCGATCTTCCTCATTCCCGCCCGGCGCATGGGCTCCAGGCTGGCCGATCTCCGGCGCGAGGCTGCTGCCCACAACGCGGCCATGGGCACCCAGATGACCGAGCGGTTCTCAGCCCCCGGCGCTACGTTGGTAAAGCTTTTCGGACGCCCGGATGAGGAATCACGGGAGTTCGCTGCCCGGGCAGGCCGTGTGCGGGACATCGGCATCCGCACGGCCATGCTGCAGTTCACCTTCGTCACGGCGCTGACCCTGGTGTCCGCCCTCGCTTTGGCCCTGGTTTACGGGCTTGGCGGCTGGTTGGCCATCGGCGGCCAGTTGGCGGCGGGCGACGTGGTGGTCCTCGCCCTGTTGCTGACCCGCCTCTACGCACCGCTCACCTCGCTGTCCAATGCCCGAGTGGAGATCATGAGTGCGTTGGTCAGCTTTGAGCGCGTGTTCGAAATCCTCGACTTGAAGCCGCTCATCACGGAAAAGCCCGACGCCGTCACCGTTCCGCCGGGGCCGGTGGCCATTGAGTTCGACGACGTCCGCTTCGCCTACCCCTCCGCGGAAAAGGTCTCCCTGGCCTCCCTTGAGGACGTGGCCACGCTCGATACCCGCGGCGGCGAAGAAGTCCTTCACGGCGTCAGCTTCCGCGTCGAACCCGGGGAGACGGTGGCTCTGGTGGGATCGTCGGGCGCCGGCAAATCCACCATCGCCCAGCTGCTATCCCGCCTCTACGACGTCGACTCCGGTGCAGTGCGGCTGGGCGGCACAGAAGCCCGGGACGGCGTGGACGTGCGCGATGTCCGCTTCGACTCGCTGCGGGACACCTTGGGAATGGTCACGCAGGACGGCCACTTGTTCCACGAAACCATCGCTTCCAACCTCCGCCTGGCACGGCCGGACGCCACGGAAGAGGACATGTGGGGCGTGCTTCGCAGGGCGCGCCTGGAAGCCATGATCCGTTCCCTTCCCGATGGCCTGGACACTGTGGTGGGGGAGCGCGGGTACCGGCTCTCCGGTGGCGAAAGGCAACGCCTCACCATCGCCCGGCTCCTGATCAAGCAGCCGCGCGTCGTCATCCTCGACGAGGCAACAGCCGCACTCGACTCCACCAATGAAGCCGCCGTGCAAGCGGCCTTGGGAGAAGCGCTCGAGGGGCGCACCGCCGTCGTGATTGCCCATCGCTTGTCCACCATCCGCGCCGCGGATGCGATCCTGGTGGTTGAGGACGGCCGGATTGTGGAGCGGGGCACGCACACGGAGTTGCTTGCGGCGGACGGACGCTATGCGGAGCTCTACCGGACGCAGTTCGCCGAAGCTACGGCCGTGGCCCGCGAGTTCTAGCCCAACTGACTGGCATTAGGGGTTGCTCTGAGCCCTCAGAACAACCCCTATTGCCAGTTACTTCGGGGATTCGAGGGCAGGGAGGACGTGGTCCGTGAGCAGCGGTGCGAGGTCCTCCGGCCAAGGCTCCGTCACATCGAGCCAACGGATCTCAGCGATCTCCGCCGACGGGTGCGCCTCCCAGATGCCAGGCGCCGTGAAGACCGTGGCCTCGATGGTGGTGGCTTCCTCATTGGCGGCCACGGCATGCCAAACGCCCAATGGCTCGAGGTCCGCGGGCGCCACATCGATGCCGACTTCCTCCAGCAGCTCCCGCGACGCCGCCTCCGCGGCGTTCTCGCCGGCCTCGGGCTTCCCGCCGGGGTGCATGAATTTCCCGGTGCCGCGCTTGCGAACGGTCAGGAGTTGGCCGGCCCGGTTGTAGACACAGACGGCACTGACCACGATCACGTTCATTGCGCTCTCTCCAAGTGCGATTCCAGCAGCAGGTCCTTGGCCGGGCCGTGGACGTCCCACGTGAAGCTGAAGGAATCCGGTCCTTGCCAGGAATAGCGGACGTGATAGTCGTCGGGGTCGCACCAGTGCTTGTCCGTGGCCAGGCCGGAGAAGCTCATCACATGGAAAGGACGGCCATCAGGGAAGAACACGTCCAGGGTGCGCCGGTCGGCGCCGGGTTTCAGGACATACTCACGGAAAGCGGGGCCGGTGTGCGTGGGCCAGTGCATGGTTCCGTCTTCGCGGTAGTCCAGTCCGCCGTCGGGGTTCCTGGTGTAACGCACGACGCCGGTAAAGGTTCCGCGGGTGCCGGTGGCGCGGTCCAGAAGGGTTCGTTCCACGGACCATTCGCCGGCCAGGTAGGCCAGCAAGTCCTCCGGCGGCTGATGGTCCTTCAAGTGCCCTCGATTGGAATCGAACCAACGACACCGGCTTTAGGAGAGCCGTGCTCTATCCACTGAGCTACGAGGGCATGTTTCCTGGTCCTGGATTCCTCCGCGGAGGGGTCCAACGCCCGGACACGACTACAAGCATACAAGCTGCCGGGGCAGTGCCCGAACACCGCTAGGCTGGCGGACATGAAAGGACAAGCGACTGCGCCGGAAGTGGCCGGAACTTTCCTTCCGAACGTTCGGAGCATCCGGGCAGGGATCGGTGGCTGGGCGCAACTGAGTGTTGTCCAGTACTTCGTGGCAGAGGCCGCTGTGATCGAGGCGTGGGCGGGCCCGGAGCCCTACAGCCGTGCCACCGGATTCATCAGCGACCTCGGTGCCGTGTCCTGCGGGGTCTACGAGGACCGCGACGTTTGTTCACCCCTGCATCTCCTCATGAACGTGTCCTTTGTTGTGCAGGGGCTGGCCTTGGTGTTGGGTGCGTTGTTCCTAACGGCGGGCCTGCTGTGCGTTGCCGCCCGACCGGGGGTTCCTGCCCGGCGCTTCCACACCAATTCCGTGCGGGTGTTGGCCAAGCCGTGGATCCTTGCCGTGGCTATCCGGATCCTTACGGGTGTTGCCGGCGTGGGGACGATCATCGTGGGCCTGGTTCCCGAGGACTACGGCTCGCCCTGGCATTTGGCCGGCGCGCTCATGTTCTTCATCGGCGGCGGGTTCGCGTTGCTGCTGTTTGGCTTCCTCTGGATGAAGCAAACGCCGGTGAGCTGGTTCCTTGCCGCTTGCGGTGTTGTGTGCGTCGGGGCCCTGGTTGTTGGCGGAGTGACTGCCATGGATGTGCCCCAGCCGGGTTTGCTGGAGCGGTTCATGGCGTACCCGGTGACCGTCGGGTTGGCTGCGGCGGGCCTGGTGATCGCGCAACGCGTGCATCGGGAGCGGCGTTTCCGTGCCCTGCAGGCCCGGTAGGGGTGCTCGCAGGTCCGGTTGGGGCGGGCCGGGCGGGAACGGTAGCGGCACAGGTCCGGAACGGGTCTCTCCGGGTGGGGCGCACCCTTTTCCGCCGTGCGCGCCCGTACGAATAGGGGCGTCGGGCGGGAACAGCAGCGCCACAGGTCCGGAACGGGCGCGCCGGGCGGGAACGGCAGCGGCACAGGTCCAGAAACGGGCGAGAACCATGCTCACAAGGGCTGCGTCGTGCACGGCCCGGGTCTATCCTTGGCGCTATGACGACGGCGGCTGGTCCGCGGGGCGGTGAACGGGGGCTTTTGCCGGACCTCGCAGGGCGACGCGAGCTTGTTGGAGGTTGGGCGGCGATCACGCTCATCCATTACTTCGTGGTGGAAGCGATTGCGATGGCTGCGTGGCGTGGCAACCCTGGCTACGACCGGCGCGAACACGTCATCAGCGACCTAGGGGCAGCACACTGCGGCCCGTTCAACGGCTACGAGGTCTGTTCGCCCCTGAATTGGCTAATGAACGCCTCGTTCGTGCTTCAAGGAGTGGCCATGGTGCTGGGAGCAGTGTTGCTGAGTTCGGCCGTATTGTCCGTGGCAGCGGAGCACGGGCAGCGAGCCATCACGCCAGCCATGGCAGGCAGGTCCGCCGAGGCTTTTCCTTGGATCGCGGCGTGGGCGGTGCGTGCATTGGTCCTCGTTGCCGGGATCGGACAGGCCATGGTGGGCCTGGTTCCTGAGGACACGGACCTTGCGCTGCATCTGACCGGCGCCGGCATGTACTTCATTGCCGGACCGCTGGCCCTGGTGGTCCTGGGCCTGGTGTGGCGGGGGCACACGCAGATGTCTTGGATGGTCCTGTTATTCGGAGTGGTGTCCCTTGGAACCACGATCTACGTCCTGGCAGTCCAGTTGCGGGTGGAAGAGGCCGGCGCAATCGAACGCACCATGGCGTACCCCATCATCCTGGGCTTGTCATTGGTGGGCCTGGTGGTGGCCCGCCGTGTCACCAAGGAACGCAGGGCAGTCAGGACTTTGGGGCGTCCGGCCCTCCAGTAGCGCCCGCCCCTCCGGTAACCTTCGGCCCTTTAGTGGCGTCCGGCCTTTCGGCAGCGGCAGCAGAATCCTTCCGCCCAAGGAACACCGCAGCCACACCACACAGCAAGCTGAGAAGGAACAGCACCCACGACGCAACTGTGACCGCCGACGCCACGGCCACCGAACCGGCGTCGGGCGCTTCCGCGGCCAGTACCGAATCGATGGCGACGTTCGACCACAAGTGCGCCACGGCAAAAAGCAGGGGAGCCGCCCACATGGCCCACCGCCATGCTTTGCGGGCAACGTTGGTGCCGATGAGCAAGAGCCAGCTGAAACCGAAAATCAGCGGAAACAGGGTCCCGGCGGTCTTATGCACGTAGTTCAACTGTCCGCGGGCGTCCTCGTCCATGGCCGCGTGCAGTTGGGCGATGTAGTCCTGCGAGAAGCCTCCGATGAGCGAGTCGGGCATGGCCAGGCCACCGGACAACTGGGTCATCTGGTTCAGGGTGAGCAGGTGCAGGTACCAGAACAGGAAAAGGCTGGCCACCACGCCGGCGATGACAATCAGTTTCGAGTTGCTCTGCGCCTTCTGGGGCGTCCGGGCGGTGGTGGGATTAATGACGGGCGGCAACGAGTGTTCCGGAACCACTGCCTTTGCTCCGTGTTTCTTGATGCGCTGCGCTGGGGTCTTGGCCATGTGATTCATTATCCCGCCACATAAGCTGGAACCATGACCATCGGCAGGCACACAGCAACTGAACTCGATCCATCCCTCGACGATTACCAACTGGCCAGCGCTTTGGTCCGCGAGGCAGGCCAGCTCGCGCTCCTGATGCGGATGGGCGGCCTGCAGGGCGAACGCAAGACTTCGGTGTCCGACGTCGTCACGGCAGCCGACCGGGCCGCTGAAGCCTACGTGCTGGAACAGTTGCGCCGCTGCCGGCCGGATGACGGAATCCTTGGCGAGGAGGGCGCATCGGTAGCCGGGACCAGTGGCCGGACGTGGGTGATCGATCCCGTGGATGGCACGTACAACTTCCTGCACGGCTCCACTTACTGGTGCTCCGCCATAGCCCTCAAAAGGAACGATTCGGACCACGGCGGCAATGCCGCGGCGGATCCTTCCGTGATCCTCGGCGCCATCTACCAGCCCGAAACGGACAAGCTCTGGCTCGGCGGCGAGGAGCGCGCAGCAACCCTTAACGGCGAAGCGATCTCCGGTTCGGGTGATACCTCAGTGAGCCAACTGTGCGCGGCGACGTACATCCATCCGACCTGGCTCGCCGACCCCCGGACCGCCATGCCGTGGCATGCAGCCGCCATCACCGCAGCATCGCTGCGGATGTTCGGTTCAGGATCCTGTGACCTTGGCCGCGTCGCCGACGGTGAACTCGGGTGCTGGTTCCAACACAGCTGCCCCGAATGGGACTGGCTTCCGGGCAAGGCGATTGTCCGGGCTGCCGGCGGGGACACCGCGGTGGTGCAGGTCAACGGGCTGAATTGGTTCGTGGCGGGAGGCTCGACGGCGGTCAGGGAGTTGAGCGCGGCCCTTACTTCAGTGCCGCAGTTCGCTTAGTTCGCCTGGCTTTCAGTGGCCCGATCCCGTCCACGGACCGGGCCCGGGCCAAGGAGTGTCAGACCCACCGCCTAGACTGGTAGGCACCATGGATATGTTGTTTGACCCCTACGCAGACGGACCCTTCAACGCAGGCCCCCGGGCCGCAGTCAAGGCTGCGCCGGAGCTTTCCCGCCCCGGTGGTGGTGCGGGAGGCGCCCGGGTGGGAACGGACAACAGCGGCCCGGGGGAGGCCCCCGGCTCGGGCGGCTGGGGTCATCACGACGGCGGGATGCCGACCGCCGATGCGCTTCTCCAGGGGTTGAACCCGCAGCAGGAAGAAGCCGTGAGGCATGCCGGCAGCCCCCTGCTGATCGTGGCAGGTGCCGGCTCCGGCAAGACCCGCGTCCTCAGCAACCGCATTGCCTACTTGATCGCCACCAAGCGGGCGCATCATGGCGAGATCCTGGCTATCACCTTCACCAACAAGGCCGCCGCGGAGATGCGCGAACGTATCGAAGCCTTGGTGGGCGGCCGGGCCAAGGCCATGTGGATTTCCACCTTCCACTCCTCCTGTGTCCGCATTTTGCGGCGTGAGGCGGCCAACGTCGGGCTGAACTCCAACTTCTCTATCTACGATTCCGCGGACTCCCTGCGGCTCATCACGCTCGTGGCCAAGAACCTGGACCTGGATCCCAAGAAGTTCCCGCCCAAGGCAATCCAGCACAAGATTTCGGCGTTGAAGAACGAGCTGGTGGACGATGATTCCTTCGCGTCCTCGGCCAACTACAACGATCCTTTCGAAACTGCGGTCGCCGAGGTCTTCAAGGGCTACACGCAACGTTTGCGGCAGGCAAACGCCATGGACTTCGATGACCTTATTGCCCAGACCGTTTACATGTTCCGGGCATTCCCGGCGCTCGCGGAGTCGTACAGGCGGCGCTTCCGGCACGTCCTGGTGGATGAATACCAGGACACCAACCACGCCCAGTACGCCTTGGTGCGGGAGATCGTGGGTCTGGGCACTGACACGGATGTGGCCCCCAGTGAACTGACGGTGGTGGGCGATTCCGACCAATCCATCTATGCCTTCCGTGGCGCGGACATCCGCAACATCGTGGAGTTCGAACACGATTACCCGAATGCGCGGACCATCAAGCTGGAGCAGAACTACCGCTCCACCCAGAACATCCTCAGCGCAGCCAACGCGGTGATCTCCCGGAACCCCCACCGGCAGGAAAAGCGGCTGTGGACGGCCGAGGGCGACGGCGAGAAAATCATTGGCTACGTCGGTGAAAACGAACACGACGAAGCCCAGTTCATCGCCAAGGAGATCGACCGGCTGCAGGACGAGGAAGGGCTGCGTCCGGGCGATGTGGCCATCTTCTACCGCACCAACGCGCAGTCCCGGTCCATCGAAGATGTGTTGGTTCGCGTGGGCTTACCGTACAAGGTTGTGGGCGGCACCCGGTTCTACGAACGCAAGGAAATCAAGGACGCCCTGGCTTACTTGCGTGTTCTGGTGAACCCGGACGACGACGTCAACTTGCGCCGCGTGTTGAACGAACCCAAGCGCGGGATCGGAGACCGCGCGGAGGGTGCCATTGCCGCCCTCGCAGAGCGTGACCGGACTTCCTTTATGGACGCTGCCCGCCGGGCGGACCAGGCACCGGGAATGGCCACGCGTTCGGTGAACGCAGTGTTGGGCTTCGTGAAACTCCTGGATGACCTCGCCGAGGTTGCTACGGGTTCGGGAGCGTCGGCTGCGTTGGAAGCCGTCCTTGAACAAACCGGCTATCTTGCGGGACTCCGTGCCAGCAACGATCCCCAGGACGAGTCCCGCGTAGAGAACCTCGCCGAACTTGTTGCGGTTGTCCGGGAATACGAACGGGACAACCCGGAAGGGACGCTGGGTGATTTCCTGGAACAGGTTTCACTTGTTGCCGACGCCGACCAGATCCCGGACGCCCCCGGCGCCGACATCGATGCCGCTGTTGCCGAGGCGAAACGCTTGGGCGTTGTCACGCTCATGACGCTGCACACTGCAAAGGGCCTGGAGTTCCCCGTGGTGTTCCTGACCGGCATGGAGCACGGAATCTTCCCGCACCAGCGCTCGGCCACGGACCCGAAGGAACTCGCCGAGGAACGCCGCTTGGCTTACGTAGGCCTCACGCGTGCCCGTCAGCGGCTGTATGTCACCCGCTCCGAGGTCCGCAGCATGTGGGGCCAGAGCCAGTACAACCCGGCCAGCCAGTTCCTGCAGGAAATTCCTTCGGAGTTGGTGGACTGGAAGCGTGAAGGAACCAGCCGCCAGGTCGGAGGGTGGGGCAACGCGCCCATCGGGTCCAAGCAATACGGCGGGTCTTTCTGGGGTGCGGGAGGCTCGCGCGGCGCTTCCGCCAGCCCAACGGCGGGTTTCGACGCCGACGTTCCGGCCGCCGTCGCACGCACCCGAGTGCAGCCGCAAAAGGAAGTCATTTCCGTGGCCGTAGGGGACAAGGTCAACCACACCAGCTTCGGCAACGGCGTGGTGCTGGGCGTCGAAGGCGCCGGGGACAAGACCGTGGCGAAGGTGAAGTTCGACGTCGGCGAGAAGCGGCTGCTTCTGCGTTACGCGCCGCTGACCAAGCTTGATGCGTGACACCCACGGCATAATTGGTCGCATGCGACGGACTGTATTGGGGATCCTTGCCGCCTTGCTCCTGCTGAGCACCACGGCGTGTTCCTTCTCCACCAAGGATCCCAACTACGTTCCGCCGGAGCCTTTGCCTCCCTTGGAGCAGTTGAAGCAGGTCCCGGTCACGGAGCAGACCTCCCTGGCTGCAGGCAATGACGTCACGGCCTTTGTGACGCCGGACCGCAACATCGTCTGTGCCATGACGTCGGCCAGGGGCGGCCACCTCAACGTGCCCTACGAGCCGAACAGCTACTCGGACTCGGCCAACAACAAGTTTGCCGTGGTTCCGGTGGTCCATTGCGAGCTGGCGGCGTACCCCAAGCCCGAGGTGGATGACGTCGCCGATGACTGTGGCGGCACCGGCCTGGGGTACCTCGGCGGCACGGTCTTGTTGACTCCGGACAGCGCCGTGTACGGCTCGTGTCGCTCCGGCGTAACACAGATGGAGGCGGAGTTCGGGCCCAAAGGCAGCAAGGACGGACCCGTCTCGCAGCTTCGGGAGTTGAGCGAAGGGCAGAACATTGAGCGCAACGGCCTGCGTTGTTCGGCCTACAACAGCGGGGTTGCCTGCGGAAACGTTTCCGGCGGGGTGGCGTTCTTCGTCAGCCGTGAGGGCTACCAGCTGGTTTCCGACGGCGGCAAGACGGTCCGCGGGAGCCTCAAGAAACTTTCCTGAACACCGCCGGGGCTTCCGGAGGGCCAAAAATCCCCGTTATCACGGGGATTTTCTACGTTCCATAGAAGTGTAAGCTTACTCACTTAACCGGTAGTGTGGGAGGGGCGGGACTCCTCAAAGGGCTAAAGTTCCGAGAGGACCTTACGCAATGTGACCGGACGTTGATTCGGATTTTCGCTGCGTACTTTCCGCAGCTGGCTTCGCGTCATCGCGGTTCCGGCTGGACAGAAACTACTTCGACGTAGAAGGACACTAAACCGTGGACCTGTTTGAATATCAGGCGCGCGATATGTTCGAAGCGCACGGTGTACCCGTGCTCGCCGGCATCGTGGCGCACACTCCTGAAGAAGCGAAGGCAGCTGCTGAGAAGATCGGTGGCGTTACTGTCGTCAAGGCACAGGTTAAGGTCGGTGGCCGCGGCAAGGCTGGCGGCGTGAAGGTTGCCAAGTCCGCCGATGAGGCGCTTGAGCACGCAACCAACATCCTGGGCATGGACATCAAGGGCCACACCGTCAACAAGGTGATGATCGCCCAGGGTGCCGACATCGCCGAAGAATTCTACTTCTCGGTCCTCCTGGACCGTGCAAACCGCAACTACCTGGCCATGTGCTCGGTTGAGGGCGGCATGGAAATCGAGCAGCTCGCCGTCGAGCGTCCCGAAGCCCTGGCCAAGGTTGCCATTGATCCGGCAGTCGGCATCGATCAGGCCAAGGCCGACGAAATCGTTGCAGCCGCAGGCTTTGCCGAAGAACTCCGCGGCAAGGTTTCCGATGTGATCCTGAAGCTGTGGGACGTCTTCAAGAAGGAAGACGCCACCCTGGTCGAGGTGAACCCCTTGGTCCGCACGGGTGCAGGCGAGATCGTTGCCCTGGACGGCAAGGTCTCCCTGGACGAGAACGCAGATTTCCGCCACGTCCACCACGCTGAGCTGGAGGACAAGGAAGCAGCTGACCCGCTTGAGGCCAAGGCAAAGGCGCAGGACCTCAACTACGTGAAGCTGGACGGCGAAGTCGGCATCATCGGCAATGGTGCCGGTCTTGTGATGTCGACCCTCGACGTCGTTGCTTACGCCGGCGAGAACCACGGCAACGTGAAGCCCGCCAACTTCCTTGACATCGGTGGTGGAGCTTCCGCTGAGGTCATGGCCAACGGCCTTGACGTCATCTTGGGCGACTCCCAGGTCAAGAGCGTCTTCGTCAACGTCTTCGGTGGCATCACCGCTTGTGACGCAGTCGCCAAGGGCATTGTGGGCGCACTGGCAGAGCTCGGTTCTTCCGCGAACAAGCCGCTGGTTGTTCGCCTCGACGGCAACAACGTCGAAGAGGGCCGCCGCATCCTGACCGAGGCCAACCACCCGCTGGTTACCCTGGCCGCCACCATGGACGAGGGCGCCGACAAGGCCGCCGAGCTCGCCAACGCAGCTAAGTAAAGGGACGCGAGAATGTCTATCTACCTCAACAAAGACTCCAAGGTCATCGTTCAGGGCATCACGGGCGGCGAAGGCACCAAGCACACCGCACTGATGCTCAAGGCCGGCACCAACATTGTTGGCGGCGTCAACGCCCGCAAGGCCGGCACCACGGTCCTGCACGGCGACAAGGAAATCAACGTCTTCGGCACCGTCAAGGAAGCCATGGCTGAAACCGGCGCAGACGTGTCCATCGTCTTCGTTCCGCCGGCATTCACCAAGGACGCCGTTGTTGAAGCCATCGAAGCCGGCATCGGCCTGGTCGTGGTCATCACCGAAGGCGTTCCGGTTCAGGATTCTGCCGAGTTCTGGGCCCTCGCCCAGTCCAAGGTTGACGCCGACGGCAAGCAGATCACCCGCATCATCGGACCGAACTGCCCCGGCATCATCACCCCTGGTGAGGCATTGGTCGGTATCACCCCGGCCAACATCACCGGCAAGGGCCCCATCGGCCTGGTTTCCAAGTCCGGTACCTTGACCTACCAGATGATGTACGAACTCCGCGACCTCGGTTTCTCCACCGCGATCGGCATCGGCGGTGACCCGATCATCGGCACCACCCACATCGACGCCCTGGCTGCGTTCGAAGCCGACCCGGAGACCAAGGCGATCGTCATGATCGGTGAAATCGGTGGCGACGCTGAAGAGCGTGCAGCCGACTTCATCAAGGCCAACGTCACCAAGCCTGTTGTGGGCTACGTGGCAGGCTTCACGGCTCCCGAAGGCAAGACCATGGGCCACGCAGGCGCCATCGTCTCCGGTTCCGCCGGAACCGCACAGGCAAAGAAGGAAGCCCTTGAAGCAGCAGGCGTGAAGGTCGGCAAGACGCCGTCCGAGACCGCCAAGCTCCTGCGCGAGGTTTACGCAGCGCTCTAGTCTTTACGGCTGACCCACGACGGCGGCCCGTCACCTTTCCAGCGAAAGGTGGCGGGCCGCCGTCGTGCTTTAAGCGAACCGCCGCGAACGACCGGCAGGGGTGTACCCAAAGTTCCACATGTTTGTTAGTATGTCAGGACAAACTTCTGGAAAGGACACTTCCATGCCCTTGGTACGCATTGACGTCAACGAAGGCCGCACCCGCGAAGAGTTGGCAACCATCAGCCGCACCGTCCATGACGCCATCCTGGCCGAATATGGAATCCCCGAGCGCGACTACTTCCACATCCTCACCGAGCACCCGCAGGGTCAGATCGTCGCCCAGGACGCGGGCCTCGGTTTTGAGCGTAGTTCCGGGGTGGTCATGATCCAGATCTTCACCCAGGGCGGCCGCAGCCAAGATGCAAAGAGCGCCCTCTTTGCGGCGATTGCGAAGGGCTTGGGCGAGGTGGGGATAGCCGGTGAAGACGTCTTCGTGGGCTACGTGGAGAACACTGCAGGGGACTGGTCGTTCGGCTTTGGCCGCAGCCAGTATGTCACCGGCGAGTTGGCTGTCCCGGCCAAATAACCGGGCCCTGTGTCACGTTGTAAATATGTCAGTACAAACCTTTGACAGGACATTAAATCTGGTGCAAAGTAGTCATGTGGCCCCGCTCACTGAGGGGTAGCAAGGCATTGGGGCCCAGCGCTCAAAGGTTCAGAGTTCCAAGAGAAAGGTCAACGAGTACCGTGACCCACGAACTGCTCACAATCGGGCGCATCAGCGTTGATATCTACCCGAACGACATCGGAGTCGGGCTGGAGGATGTAACCTCCTTCGGCAAGTACCTGGGAGGTTCGCCCTCCAACGTGGCCGTTGCTGCCGCCCGCCACGGCCGCCGCACCGGCGTTATCACCCGCACCGGCGATGATCCCTTCGGCAGCTTCCTGCACCGCGAACTGCGCAAATTCGGCGTGGACGATTCGTTCGTCACGCCGGCGGCCGGGCAGACTCCCGCCACCTTCTGTGCCATCAAGCCGGCCACCGACGAATTCCCGCTGTACTTCTACGGCCGGTTCCCCACGGCCCCGGACCTGCAGATCAAGGCCAAAGAGCTGGACCTGGACGCAATCCGGGAGGCCGGGATCTTCTGGTCCACCGTCACCGGCCTGTGCCAGGAGCCCTCACGCAGCGCCCACATCGCGGCGCACGAGGCACGCCCCCGGACCGGCCTGAAAGAGGGCCAGTTCACCATCCTGGACCTCGACTACCGGCCAATGTTCTGGGCATCCGAAGAGGAAGCCCGCGCCGAGGTTGCCAAGATCCTCCCGCACGTGACGGTCGCGATCGGCAATGACAAGGAATGCGCCGTGGCCGTAGGGGAGGGAACTCCTGATGAGCAGGCGGACCGCCTCCTGGCCGCCGGCGTGGAGATCGCCGTCGTGAAGCTTGGCGCGGAAGGCGTCATGGCCAAGACCCGCACCGAGCGCGTGGTTTCCGCACCCGTGCCGGTGGAGACGGTCAACGGCTTGGGCGCCGGTGACTCCTTCGGGGGAGCCTTCTGCCACGGCTTGCTGTCAGGCTGGCCTCTCTCCGAGGTTCTGGACTACGCAAACGCTTCCGGTGCGATCGTCGCATCCCGCCTCTCTTGCGCGGATGCGATGCCGACGCCGGACGAGGTCACCTCGCTGCTGGCCGAACGCGGCCGGCCCATCCCCGGCGCATCCGCCGCACTCGCAGAAGGAGCCGTGCGTTGAGCCTCAACGATGACCCCCGCCGTTACGAACACCTGAGCCGGATCCGGCTGGAGGACCCGCAGGCCGTGGCCCGCGCAGCTGGCACCCGCCGTCGTCATCCCGGCCTGAAGCACGGCGTGCAGAACTTCATTGTTGCCGCCGACCACCCGGCCCGCGGCGCCCTCGCCGTCGGCAGCGACCCGATGGCCATGGCCGACCGCCGCGATCTTCTGGACCGTCTGCAGATCGCTCTGGCTAACCCGGCCGTTGACGGCATCCTGGCCTCGCCGGACATCATGGATGATCTGCTGCTGCTCGGCGCCCTTGAAGGCAAGCTCGTCTTCGGTTCCATGAACCGCGGCGGCCTTGCCGGCTTGGTGAATGAGTTCGATGACCGTTTCACGGGCCACACCGCCGCTGCCCTTGAGGCGCTCGGTGCCGATGGCGGCAAGATGCTGACCCGCATCTGCCTGGGCGATCCCGACACGGTGGCTACCTTGGAAGCTACGGCGAAGGCGATCGATTCGCTCGCCGAGCGGAAGCTGATCGCCATGGTGGAGCCGTTCCTGTCCATGCGCGACGCCAACGGCAAGGTCCGCAACGATCTCCGCGCCGATGCCGTGATCAAGTCTGTCGGCATCGCCGAGGGCCTCGGTTCCACCAGCGCCTACACCTGGCTGAAGCTGCCCGTGGTGGCCGAGATGGAACGCGTCATGGCCTCCACCACGCTGCCCACGGTACTCCTTGGCGGTGACCCCGACGGCAGCCCTGATGAAGTCTTCGCGTCGTGGCAGGCCGCGCTGGCGTTGCCCGGCGTGCAGGGCCTCACCGTTGGGCGGACGCTTCTGTACCCGCACGACGGCGACGTGGCAGGTGCCGTCGCGACGGCCGCCTCGCTGCTGAACAACACTGCGCCCGCGGCACTGGACGCCGCAGGGCTCACCTCGTCAGACCGTATCCCCGTGAAAGTATCGGAGTAACTCGCCATGCGGACCATAACCGGAACAGCAACCCGTCGGATGACCGTGGCGCAGGCCGTGGTCGAGTTCCTGTCCAAGCAGTACACCGTTGATTCGGTGGGTGGCGTGGACTTCCGTGAGCGCCTGATTCCGGGCACATTCGGCATTTTCGGGCACGGCAACGTTGCCGGTGTGGGCCAGGCATTGAAGCAGTATCAGGCCGCTGACCCGTCCATCATGCCGTACTACCAGGGCAGGAACGAGCAGGCCCAGGTCCACCAGGCTGTGGGTTATGCCCGGCACACGCGCCGCCGCCAGACGTTCGCGATCAGCACCTCGATCGGTCCGGGGTCCTCCAACCTGCTCACCGGTGCAGCCCTGGCTACGACCAACCGGCTGCCGGTGTTGCTGCTTCCGTCTGATACGTTCGCGACCCGTGCCGCTGACCCTGTGCTGCAGCAGCTCGAGCTGCCATACGCGTACGACATCACGGTCAATGATGCGTTCCGGCCGTTGTCGAAGTTCTTTGACCGGGTGAACCGTCCGGAGCAGTTGTTCTCCGCGTTCCACCACGGCCTGCGGGTGCTGACGGACCCGGCCGAGACCGGTGCGGTGACTATTTCGTTGCCGCAGGATGTCCAGGCCGAGGCGTTTGATGTTCCCGAAGAATTCCTGGCCGAGCGGGAGTGGCGTATCCGCCGTCCCGAAGCCGAGGATGACGACATCCGCCGTGCCGTGGAAGCGATCCGTGCTGCGAAGCGTCCGCTGATCATTGCCGGCGGCGGTGTTCTCTACGCGTACGCCAATGAGGAACTGGCGAAGTTCGCTGAGCTGACCGGTATTCCGGTGGGCAACACGCAGGCCGGTGTCGGCGTGCTCCCGTGGGACCACAAGTACTCCCTTGGCGCGGTCGGTTCCACGGGAACGACGGCGGCGAACGCCATCGCTGCCGAAGCGGACCTCATCATCGGTATCGGCACCCGCTACGAGGACTTCACTACCGCGTCCCGCACGGCGTTCCAGAACCCGGACGTGAAGTTCGTGAATATCAACGTCGCCGCGATCGACGCGTACAAGCACGGCACGCACCTGCCCATCGTGGCCGATGCCCGCAAGGCGCTCGTGAAGCTGAACCAGGCCCTGGGCGGCTACCGCGTGGGCGCTGACCTGGAGCAGAAGGTCGCCGCCGAAAAGAAGCGCTGGGACGCGACCGTGGATGAAGCGTTCGAGACACGCTTCACGCCGTTGCCGGCTCAGAACGAAATCATTGGTGCCACGAACAAGGCCATGGACGCCCAGGACGTGGTGATCTGCGCGGCCGGGTCACTGCCCGGCGACCTGCACAAGATGTGGCGGGTCCGGGACCCGTTCGGGTACCACGTGGAATACGCGTACTCCTGCATGGGCTACGAGATCCCCGGTGGTTTGGGCGTCAAGCGTGCAGCGCTTGCCGAGGCAGCAGCAGGCGGCCCGGAGCGGGATGTGGTGGTCATGGTGGGGGACGGCTCATACCTGATGATGCACACCGAACTGGTCACCGCCGTCGCCGAACGCATCAAACTGATCGTGGTGCTGATCCAGAACCACGGCTACGCCTCCATCGGCTCCCTCTCGGAGACGCTGGGTTCGCAGCGTTTCGGTACCCAGTACCGGGTGCTGGACAAGGAACAGCACTCCTTCGACGCCGGCGAGAACTTGCCAATCGACCTCGCCACGAACGCCGAATCCCTCGGCGCGAAGGTCATCCGGATCGAACCGGGCGAGAAGGTCATCGCCGAACTCGAACAAGCCATCCGCGACGCCAAGGCAGCCCCCGAGGAGACCGGCCCGATCGTGATCCACGTCGAATCCGATCCGCTCCTGGACGCCCCGTCCTCAGAGTCCTGGTGGGACGTGCCCGTCTCGCAGGTCTCCGAACTGGAATCCACGCAGCAGGCCTACAAGACCTACACCGACCACAAGAACCGCCAGCGCAAACTGCTCGGCTAGAACCCAGACATCCGCCCCTAAAGCTAGAAGACGAGGAAGTCCGCATGTCGACGACGACCACCACTTTGACCACTATCAACCACTTCATCAACGGTGCTGAGTCAGCCGGTGAAGGTGACCGCACCCAGCCGGTGTACAACCCGGCCACGGGCCAGGTCACTGCCGAGCTGCGCCTGGCGAACGAGAATGACCTGAACACCACGGTCGCCGCAGCCCGGAAAGCCGCTGATTCCTGGGGTGATATTTCCCTGGCCAAGCGCACCGCGGTGCTGTTCAAGTTCCGTGAACTGGTCGCAGCCCACGTGGACGAACTCGCTGAACTGATCACGGCCGAGCACGGCAAGGTCCTCTCCGACGCCAAGGGCGAGATCGGCCGTGGCCTGGAAGTCATCGAGTTCGCCTGCGGCATCCCCTCGCTGCTCAAGGGTGACTACTCGGACCAGGTCTCCACCGGCATTGATGTATTCTCCTTCCGCGAACCGTTGGGTGTGGTGGCCGGTATTACCCCGTTCAACTTCCCGGTGATGGTGCCGTTGTGGATGGCACCGATGGCCATCGCCACCGGTAACGCGTTCATCCTCAAGCCCTCGGAGCGGGACCCGTCCCCGTCGCTGCTGCTGGCCAAGCTGTGGCAGGTAGCGGGCCTGCCTGATGGTGTGTTCCAGGTTCTGCACGGCGGCAAGGAAACCGTTGATGGGCTGTTGACGCACCCGGACGTTGACGGCATCTCCTTCGTGGGCTCCACCCCGATCGCCCAGTACGTCCACGAAACCGCCACGAAGCACGGCAAGCGGGTCCAGGCACTTGGTGGGGCGAAGAACCACGCGATCGTGCTCCCGGACGCTGACCTGGACAACGCCGCGGACCACCTCGCCGCCGCTGCTTTCGGCTCGGCGGGGGAGCGGTGCATGGCGATTTCCGTGGCCGTCGCCGTCGGTGACGCCGCTGATCTGCTGGTGAAGAAGGTCGAAGAACGGGCCCTGGCCGTGAAGGTCAACAACGGCACCGAACCCGGCGCGGAAATGGGCCCGGTCATCACCCCTGCTTCGAAGGAACGCATCGTCAAGATCGTCACCGAAGCAGAAAGCGCCGGTGCCGCGATGGTGGTGGACGGACGTGACCTGGTCGTTCCCGGCCACGAAGACGGCTTCTGGGTGGGCCCGACGGTGATCGACCACGTCAAGACCGAAATGAGCGCCTACCAGGAGGAAATCTTCGGGCCCGTCCTGGTGGTGGTCCGTGTGGACACCCTCGAGGACGGCATCAAGCTGATCAACTCCAACCCGTACGGCAACGGCACCGCGATCTTCACCTCCTCGGGAGCGGCGGCACGGAAGTTCCAGCGCTCGGTCACCGTGGGCATGATCGGCATCAACGTGCCCCTGCCGGTTCCGGTGGCCTACCACTCCTTCGGTGGCTGGAAGGCCTCCCTGTTCGGTGACAAGCACATCTACGGCCCCGAAGGCGTCTCCTTCTACACCCGCGGCAAGGTCGTCACCTCCCGCTGGCCCGAAACCCACCATGCCTCCGGCGCCTCCTACAACTTCCCCTCCAACTAGCCCCCACCTCCGCTGCCCCGGCACCAAAGCCGGGGCCACGGAGGCTATCAAGAAAGACACCGTTGTCATGACTGACGTCGAGAACAAACTCATCATCGGCACCGCTCCCGATTCCTGGGGTGTTTGGTTCGCGGACGATCCCCAGCAAACACCGTGGGAGCGGTTCCTGGACGAGGTCGCAGAGTCCGGCTACAAGTGGATCGAACTGGGTCCCTATGGCTACCTGCCGACCGACCCCGCCCGCCTCGCGGAGGAACTCAAGCAGCGTGACCTGAAGGTCAGCGCCGGTACAGTCTTCACTGCTTTCCACCGCGGCGCCAAGCAGTACGAGGAAGCCTGGGAGCCCGCCCGCAAGGTAGCCGAACTCACTGCAGCCATGGGCGGCGAACACATTGTGGTTATCCCGGCCATGTGGCGCGACGACGTCACGGGCGAAGCCGTGGAGAACGGCGAACTGACGGACGAACAGTGGGCAGACCTGTTCGCCGGCCACAACCGCATGGGGAAGGTCCTGCTGGAAGACTTCGGGCTGCACCAGCAGTTCCACTCCCACGCCGACTCCCACGTGGGGGCGCAGAAGGACATCGAGACCCTCCTTGCCGCAACGGATCCCCAGTACTTGAACCTGTGCCTGGACACCGGCCACGCCGAATACTGCGGAGCCTCCAGCCTTGAGCTCATCAAGAACTACCCGGAGCGCATCGGCTACCTGCACCTGAAGCAGATCAACCCCGAGGTCCTGGCCGAAGTCAATGAGAAGAACATGACCTGGGCAGCGGCAAACCTGGCCGGCGTCATGACCGAGCCGCCGAACGGCCTTCCGGACCTGCGTGCCGTCATCGAAGCCGTGGAGGGCCTGAACCGCCCCATCTTCGGCATCGTGGAACAGGACATGTACCCGGTAGCCTTCGACGTACCGATGCCGATCGCCAAGCGCACCCGCAACTACCTGCTCTCCTGCGGCTCCCGGACCCGTGTCCAGTAGCACCGTCCAGTAGCAGCCAAACCACACTCACCAAAGGACAGAAACTGTGACAAAGACTCTCCGCGTAGCCGTCATCGGCGCAGGCCGCATGGGTGCTGACCACATCAAGCGCCTCAGCACGCGCATCCACGGTGCTGAAGTTGCCGCCGTCGTCGACGTTGACCTGGCCCGTGCGCAAGCCGCCATTGAAGGCATCGACGGTGCAGTGGCCCTGGCCAGTGCCGACGAGGCCCTCAACAACGGCGACGTCAACGCCGTCCTGATCGCCACGCCGGGGTTCCTGCACGAGGAAATCCTGTACAAGGCGCTGGAGAAAGACTTCCCGATTCTGTGCGAGAAGCCCCTGACCCCGGACGCCGAGAGCTCCTGGAAGGTTGTCCAGGCGGAGCTCGTCCTGGGCCACAAGCGCATCCAGGTTGGTTTCATGCGCCGTTTCGACGCCGAGTACTCGGCTTTGGGTTCCATCATCCGCAACAGCGAATTGGGGGAGCTGTTGATGCTGCACCACCAGCACCGGAACCCGAGCACGCCGGAGGGCTTCACCAATGAGATGCTGATCAACGACTCCGTGGTCCACGAGTTCGACGCCATCCGCTACTTCACCGGCGAGGAGATCACGTCCGTGCAGGTCCGCCTGGGCAAGCCAACGCGCAACGCTCCCAACGGCCAGCACGATCCCCAGCAGGTCCTGATCGAAACCGAATCCGGTGTACTGGCCGACGTCGAAATCTATGTCAACGCCAAGTTCGGCTACCAGGTGGCTACTCAGGCTTCCTTCGAGGACGGCATCGTGAGCATCGGCGGTGACAGCGGCCCGTACGTCCAGACCGCGGGCAAGTGGGGCGGCAACGTCACGCCCGGTTTCGAGGACCGTTTTGGAGCCGCGTACGACGTCGAGGTGCAGGCTTGGGTGGATGCGGCACTTCGCGGCGAAATCGGCGGACCAACGGCATGGGACGGCTACGCCACCGCCGCCTGCTGCGAGGCCGGCGTTGAGGCGCAGAAGTCCGGCGAGAAGGTCAAGGTCCACTTGAACGCCAAGCCGGATCTGTACAAGTAGGGGACTGAACATGAAGATCGCACTTGATCCCACACCCTTCCACCACAGCCACAGCCTGCTGGAGTTCCCCCGCGTTGCTGCCGACCTCGGGTACAAGTACCTGCAGATGACGCCGCACGCGGACCTCATCCCCTTCTACAACCACCCCAAGGCCGACGATGAACTGGTAGGCAAGCTGAAAGCAGCGTGCAAGGATGCCGGCGTGGAAATCGCTTCCGTCCTGCCCGTGCTTCGCTGGTCCGGGCCGGACGAAGATGCCCGTGAGGCCGCTGTCCGCTACTGGAAGCGGGCCATCCGGATTGCCGTGGACCTTGGCGTCCAGACCATGAACACCGAGTTCAGCGGGCGCCCGGAGAAGGCCGAGGAATCCGAGCGTGCCTTCTACCGTTCCATGGAGGAGCTCCTGCCGATCATCGAGCGCGAAGGCCTTGACGTGCTGATTGACCCGCACCCGGACGACTTCGTGGAGGACGGCCTGGCCGCTCTGCGTGTCATCCGCGGCGTCAATTCGCCGAACATCGGGATGGTCTACGTCGCCTCGCACACGTTCCACATGGGCAACAAACCGTTGGAGATCATGCGTGCCGCCGGTGACAAGCTGCGTCTGGTGCACATCTCCGACACCATGAACCACCACGCCTCCCACGGCCTGAGGTACATCACCAACCCGCCCGGGAACGCCGTACGCGTCCACCAGCACCTGAAGATCGGTGACGGGGACGTCAACTGGAACGAGTTCTTTGGTGGCCTCAAGGAGATCGGCTTCCTGGACAAGGAGAACACCGTGATGGTTTCTTCCGTGTTTGCCGAGGACGAGAACGCCGAGGAAGTCTCCCGCTACCAGCTCAAGACCATGACGGATTACATCGCCCAGGCCTAGTAGCGCTGAACACCAAGGAAGCCCCTGTGAATCACAGGGGCTTCCTTAGTGCTTGGAATCAGGCTTATTGTCTGGGGTCAGGCCGTGAACGGGAGCCGCGGGTCCACGTCCTGGCCTTCCCAGGTCTGGCGGATCCAGCCGTGGTGGGGGTCGTCGCTGATGAGCCAGTCCCGGACGCGGCCGGGGCCAGCCATGACGTTCAGGTAGTAGAGGTCGTAGCCGGGTGCTGCCATGGCGGGGCCGTGCCAGCCGTAGGGCACCAGGACAACGTCGCCGGTGCGGACTTCGGCGGAGACGTCGATGGGACGCTCATCGGAGGCGTAGACGCGGGCGTAGCCGATGGCGTCCGCATCTTCCGGGGCGGGGGAGCCGGGGGCTACGCGGGTTTCGAAGTAGTAGATCTCCTCGAGGCTGGTTTCGCCGTCCTTTTCCTCGTCGTGCTTATGGGGAGGGTAGGAGGACCAGTTGCCGGCGGGGGTGATGACTTCGCAGACGATGAAGCGGTCGGCTTCCAGTGCTGCGGGTGTGCCGAAGTTGTGGACCTGGCGGGAGCAGTTGCCGGCGCCGCGGAGTTCAACCGGGGTTTCTGCGGCGGTGATCAGCCTGGTGGGGTACGACGCTTTGGCGGGTGCGGTCGCGACGGCGACGCGGCCGCCGTCGTTCGAGCTGATGGTGACCGCTTTCTCGATGCCGGTGTAGAGAACGTCGCTTGGCCCGTGGAAGACAGACTGCCGTCCCTGAAGACGGTACTGCTCGCCGTCGACCGTCACCGTGAAGGAGCCGCTCAGCGGCACCACGATGCGTTCCTCGCCCGCGGCGGACAGCTCGACGGCGGAACCTGCGGCGAGCGTCGCCACCTTCAGTCCCGTGTGGGCCCAGCCGTCAACGGCGAGGCTGGAATCGGAGGTGCCGAGGGAGATGTCCCACTTGCCGTCGGCGGCGGATCCAAGAGGGTATACCCAGTTGGCCATAATTAATGTCCTTGCGTTAGCGCTGTACGAGGGTCATTTCAAAGCTGTAGGAATCGCCGCGGTAGACGTGGTGGCCGGTTTCCACCATGCGTCCGGTGTCGTCCACCGCGGTGCGTTCCATGGTGACCAGGGCCGATCCCACGTCGGTTTCCAGCAGGGGCGCCTGGTAGTCGTTGGCGATCATGGCGCCGATCCGCTGCGAGGCGAGGCGGAAGTTGACGCCGCCGCGCCGCAGGATGGCGTAGAGGCCTTCGCTGGCGAGCTGGGCTTCGTCCATGGTGACGATGTCATCACGGACCCAGTTCTCCATGAGGGCCAGCGGTTTGCCGCCTACTTTGCGGAGGCGGGTGAAGTGGTAGACCTTGGAACCGGCAGGCAGCTGCAGCGCGGCGAGGGTGGCCGCATCCGCTTCGTCGTGGGAGAAGCTCAGTACATCCGTAGTGGGCTTTTTGCCGTTGTTGCTGAGGTCGTCGTAGAGGCTGGAGAGCTCCAGGGGACGGCGGACCTGACTGGCAACAACCTGCGTTCCCACGCCGCGCTTGCGGACAAGGAGTCCGGCGCGGACCAGTTCGTCCATGGCCTTACGCATCGTGGGTCGTGACAGGTTGAGCTGCGCCGCGAGGTCGATCTCGTTGTCCAAGCGGCTGCCCGGTTCCAGGACGCCGCTGTGGATGGCAGCTTCAATGCCTTGGACAACTTGGTGGTAGAGCGGCACCGGGGACGAACGATCGATGCTGAGGCTGAGTTGGTTCGCCACTGGTTTCCTCCTGGACGGCTGTGCATGACCGGCGGGAGCAGGGTTTCGGCTCCTCTGCCGGAAGGATCTATTTGTCCGTTCATGTTCTCTTGATAGGACATACTGCCTTTTCCTGATCATAGCAGCCGGGTTTCCGCCGTCAAGGAAGTGGCCTTGAGGGACGTGTTCCTTGACTGGTACGAGGGGTTGAAACGTAAAAACATCCTAATGTCAGGACAAAGTATTGACAAAGTGTGAGGTCAGTCACCATGATCTGAGTAGTGGATGGTTCGGATACGAGTCTCCGGACACCCCAAGCTGACATCAAAGGAGATAACGGTGGCAAAATTCTCGTGGCGCAAAGCGGCCCTCGCCGCAGCAGTGGTTCCCCTCATAGCACTGAGCGCCTGTTCGAGCCAGGGCGGCAGGCCGTCCGATTCCGGTGGTGGAGCTGCCGCCGGCCAGGTGGCCTCCACCGACCGCATCAAGGTAGCCCTCATCACGCACGCCGCAGCAGGTGACACCTTCTGGGACATCGTCCGTAAGGGTGCCGAGGAAGCCTCAGCCAAGGACAACGTCGAACTGCTTTACACGAGCGATCCCGAAGCCGGGCGGCAAGCCCAGTTGGTGCAGCAGGCCATTGACCAGAAGGTTGACGGCATCGCAGTAACGGTCGCCACCCCTGACGCCCTGAAGGACGTCCTGAAGAAGGCAACCGACGCCGGCATCCCCGTAGTCAGCCTCAACGCCGGTGAGTCCGTATCCGCCAAGCTCGGAGCATTCACCCACTTCGGTTCCAACGAACAGTTGGCCGGCGAAGCCGTGGGCACCCGCCTCGCCGCTGAAGGGTACAAGCACCCGGTCTGCGTCATCCAGCAGCAGGGCCACGTCGGCCTGGAAGCACGCTGCGCAGGCGTGAAGGCCAAGGTCCCCGCCACTGAGATCCTCTACGTGGACGGCAAGGACATGACAGCGGTTCAGTCCACCGCCACCGCCAAGCTCCAGGCTTCCAAGGACGCAGACGTCATCATCGGCCTCGGTGCTCCGATCACGCTGACCCTCCTGAAGTCCGTCACGGATGCGGGAAGCTCCTCCAAGGTGGCCAGCTTTGACCTCAACGCTGAACTTGCCCAGAAGATCGTTGATGGCAATGTCATCTTTACTGTGGACCAGCAGCCCTGGCTCCAGGGCTACATGTCCGTTGACGCCCTGTGGCAGGCCAAGCGCGGCGGCTTCAAGATCGGTGGCGGCCAGCCCGTCCTGACCGGTCCCACCATCGTGGACAAGGCCAACGCCTCTGACGTCCTCAAGTTCGCCCAGCAGGGCGTCCGCTAATCCAGGCATCAGGCTGCGCGGCCCACACCGCGCAGCCTGACCAACCGCGAAGCTTGAACAACCGCGAAGCCTGAAACAACAAGGAGTCATCCCCATGGCAAGCACAGCAACCCTGCCACCGGCACCAGCCCCGGCGTCCGGTGACGAACGGGTAGGACGCCGCAACCCGTTCCAGAAATTCCTCGCCCGCCCGGAGGTCGGCGCCCTCGTTGGCGCAGTAGTCCTCTTCATCTTCTTCGCCTCCGTATCGCAAACCTTCACCCAGCCCAACGCCCTGGCCACAGTGCTTTACGGGTCCTCAACCATCGGCATCATGGCCGTCGGTGTGTCCCTGCTGATGATCGGCGGCGAGTTCGACCTTTCCACCGGCGTCGCCGTCATTTCCTCGGCCCTGACAGCCTCGTTGTTCAGCTGGTACTTCTCCATGAACGCCTGGGTCGGTGTCCTGCTGGCACTGGTGGTTTCCCTTGCCATCGGATTCATCAACGGCTGGATCCTCATCAAGACCAAACTGCCCAGCTTCATCGTCACCCTGGCGACCTTCCTCATGCTGACCGGCCTGAACCTGGCACTCACCCGGCTTGTGGGCGGTTCCGTTTCCTCGCCGTCGATCTCCAAGCTTGACGGCTTCGAATCTGCCCGCGCAGTCTTCGCCTCGTCCATCAGCATCGGTGGGGTGGAAGTGAAGATCACCGTCTTCTTCTGGATCGTCCTGGTTGCCGTGGCCTCCTGGATCCTGCTCCGGACCCGGATCGGCAACTGGATCTTCGCCGTCGGCGGTGACGCGAACGCTGCCCGCGCAGTTGGCGTGCCGGTGACCAAGACGAAGATCGGCCTCTTCATGGCCGTCGGCTTCTGCGGCTGGATCCTCGGCATGCACAACCTCTTCGCCTTCGACGCCGTCCAATCCGGCGAAGGCGTCGGCAACGAGTTCCTCTACATCATCGCCGCGGTCATCGGCGGCTGCCTCCTCACCGGCGGTTACGGATCGGCGATCGGCGGGGCCATCGGTGCCTTCATCTTCGGCATGGCCAACAAGGGCATCGTGTACGCACAATGGAATCCGGACTGGTTCAAGTTCTTCCTGGGCTTGATGCTGCTTCTGGCTACCATCGTCAACCTCATCGTCAAACGCCGGGCAGAGCTGAAGTAAGGGGCCGGACCAATGAACGCACAACGAATCGACCAGCAAACCCTGCTAAGAGACGAGAAAGATCCTTTGACCCACACGCCCGTGCATCTGCTCTCCCTCGAAGCGGTCGGAAAGCACTACGGCAACATCATCGCGCTGCGGGATGTCACCATGGCCGTGGACAACGGCAGGGTCACCTGCGTCCTGGGCGACAACGGCGCCGGCAAGTCCACGCTGATCAAGATCATCGCCGGCCTGCACCAGCACGACGAGGGCAGCTTCAAGATCATGGGCGAGGAGCGCAAGCTCGGCTCACCCCGTGAAGCCCTCGACGCCGGGATCGCGGCCGTGTACCAGGACCTCGCCGTCGTGTCGCTCATGCCGATTTGGCGGAACTTCTTCCTCGGTTCCGAACTCACAACCGGCGTAGGCCCGTTCAAGCGCATGGATGTCCAGAAGATGAAGGACATCACCAAGAAGGAACTCGCGGACATGGGCATCGACCTGCGCGATGTGGAGCAGCCCATTGGCCAGCTCTCGGGCGGTGAACGACAATGTGTCGCGATCGCCCGCGCCGTGTACTTCGGGGCAAAGGTCCTGATCCTCGACGAGCCGACAGCCGCGCTGGGAGTCAAGCAGTCCGGCGTCGTACTTCGCTACATCCTGCAGGCCCGCGACCGCGGCCTCGGCGTCATCTTCATCACCCACAACCCGCACCACGCGTACCCCGTGGGCGACCGGTTCCTGCTGCTCAAGCGCGGCAAATCGATTGGTTACTACGAGAAGAAGGACATCTCGGTCGAGGAACTCACGGCCCAAATGGCCGGCGGCGCCGAACTGGCCGAACTCGCCCACGAACTCGAACAACTCGGCGGACACACCGAAGCGCTCAATGAGGTCAAGGCCGAAGTAGCAGACGTAGCCGACGCAGCACCAGAGAAGGCATGAAGGAAATAACGCTCGGCCTGGTGGGTGTGGGCCGCATCGGTGTGATGCATGCCCGGAACATCAGTGCGTTGAACGAGCAACTCAATCCTGAAGGAGTCAACGTCAGGCTCAAACTGACGGACGTTGCCGAGGAACACGCACGATCGGTGGCCCGGGACTTCGGCGCGGAGTACTTGCCGTCCGTGGAAGCCTTGATCGCCGCCGGCATTGACGGGTTGGTCGTGGCCACCGGGACAGCAACCCATCCGGATCTGATCATGGCGGGCGTTGATGCTGGTATTCCGGTCTTCTGCGAGAAGCCGGTGGCCGTCAACGTGGCAGAGTCCCTCCCGGTCCTGGACTACATCCGGGAAAAGGGCGGCACGGTCCAAATCGGACACCAGCGCCGCTTCGATTCCGGCTACCTCGAGGCCAAGCGGGCCTATGACGCCGGCGAACTCGGCTGGATCCATTCCCTGCGTGCGGTCACCTGCGACATGGCGCCGCCGCCCGTGTCCTTCCTCGCAACCTCAGGCGGACTCTTCCGGGACTGCTCGGTCCACGACTTCGACATCCTCCGCTGGTTGACGGGACGGGAAATCGTGGAGGTTTACGCGAAGGGCTCCAACAACGGCGACCCTGCAATCGGTGAGGTGGGCGACGTCGATACCGCTTTGGCAGTGGTGACGTTCGACGACGGCACTGTAGGCACGGTGTCGGCCAGCCGCTACAACGGGGCCGGGCATGATGTCCGGCTGGAGCTGCAGGGCTCGGAAGGATCCGTGGTGGTGGGCATGGACGACCAGATGGCGCTGCGTTCCGGAGAGCGCGGAATCACCTTCCCGGCGGGGACTCCGCACAAGACCTTTGCCGAACGGTTCGACCAGGCCTACCGCTCCGAAATGGCCGCGTTCGTGGAAGTGATTCTGGGGGAGCGCAAGAACCCCTGCACTCCCGAGGACGCGGTGGCCGCTTCCCGCGTGGCGGATGCGGCACAGGAATCGTTGGAGACGGGCGTCCCCGTGAGAGTCCCGGTGTAACTCTCTATCACTTCCCGACGCTTTTCCGCGGTTGCTCTATCACTTTCCGACGTTTTTCCGCGGTTGCTCTGCCAGATCCCGCGGGAAGGTTCGACGGCGGCACTCGGCCTGAGTGCCGCCGTCGAGCTTTTGGTGCGGATGGCTTTCCCTCCCAGCTCCGTTTACCCCGCAACCCTTCCCGCCGAATGCACCCAGTGGGGTTGCCCGCAAGCTGTGGACAGTTGGTCAGGCGGCTTGTGCCGGCTGAGGTTGGTCCGTGGTGAGCAGCAGTTCGTGCTCCACGGGGGTGTTATAGCCCAGTGCTGAATGGAGGCGGGTGCGGTTATAGAACTCCTCGATCCAGCGGCCGGTGGCCCGGATGGCGTCCTGTCTGGTTGCCCACCGGCGCCGGTCGTAGAACTCCGCTTTCAGGGTGGACCAGAACGATTCCTGCATCGCGTTGTCCCAACACACGCCCGTCTTCCCAACGGACTGGCGGATACCAAGCCCGGTACAGACGTCATTGAGCTGGGTGGAGGTGTACTGGGTGCCCCGGTCGGCGTGGAAGACGACCCCGGCCGGGCCGCCGCCGCGCAGAATGAAGGCCATGCGCAGGGCCCGTTCGACCAGAGCGCTGGACTGGGTAGAGTCCATTGCCCAGCCGATCACCCGCCTCGAGCAACCGTCCCTGACTGCGCACAAGTACACCCAGCCCTCACCGGTACGAAGATAAGTGATATCCGAGATCCAGACCGCGTCCAGCACACCGGTGTCCCATTTCCTGGCCACCAGATCCGGGATCGAATGGACCCGCCCCTCACCGATCGGGGCCACGGGCCGGAACCGGCGCGGCGAGATCCCTTCCAGACCCTGCCGACGCATCGAGGCCGCGACGGTCTTCCGGTCAACGCCGGTCCCGTTCCTGGCCAGCGCTGCCCGGACCCGCGGCGCCCCATAGACTCCGGTCGAATCCTGATGAACCCGCCGGACTTTTGCATCCAGTTCAGCCCGGACCACCGTCCGCAGTGACCTCACGGAGGTCCTCCGCCGCCAAGCGTAAAACCCCGATCGTGACACGCCCAGCAGTCTGGCCATCCGCTGGATCGAGTAGTTAGCCTTCTCGGCCTCCATCAGTTCGAAGCATTCCGATTCTGCTGCTTGGAGGCGAAGAAGGCTGCGGCTTTTCCCAGGAACTCGTTATCCATCCGCAACTGCGCGTTTTCCCGGCGCAACCGCTCCAACTCCGACTTCTCTGTCTCGGCCGCCGCGACCTCTTCCGGGGCCGCCAGACGTGCCCGTTCCTGAGCCACCCACCGGCCCAACATCTGCTCTCCAAGCCCGAGTTCCCTAGCCACCGGCGCTACCGGCCTGCCGGTATCGATAACGAGCCGTGCAGCCTCCCGCCGATACTCCGGAGTGAATTTACGTCGTGTCGTGCTCACAAGAACACCTTCCCGCAGAATCCCAGGATCCCGCTACTTCAGGTGTCCACCAACAGAGGCTAACCCCACCAGTGCTAAGGGGGCATTCGGAGGCAAAGGGTGCGCCACCTGAGTGACGGACGCGGCACAGGAATCGTTGGAGACGGGCGTCCCCGTGAAAGTCCCGGTGTAACGCTCTATCACCTCCCGACGCCTTTCTGCGGTTGCTCTGCCAGATCCCGCGGGAAGGTTCGACGGCGGCACTCGGCCTGAGTGCCGCCGTCGAGCTTTCTGTGCGGCTGGCTTTCCCTCCCACTGGTGTCCCGCCCAGGTCCGTCTACCCCGCAACCCTTCACGCCGAATGCAGCCAGTGCTACGGGTGCATTCGGCGGCAAAGGGTGCGCCACCCCGAGTGGTGGACGCGGCACAGGAATCGTTGGAGACGGGCGTCCCCATGAAAGTCCCGGTGAAACGCTCTATCATTTCCCGACGCTTTTCCGCGGTTGCTCTATCACGTCTCGCGGGAAGGTTCGACGGCGGCACGGCCTGGGTGCCGCCGTCGAACTTTCTGTGCGGCTGGCTCCCTGCCCGATTGGCGTCCCGCCCAGGCCCGTCCACCCCGCAACCCTTTCCGCCGAATGCCCCCAGTGTTCCCCACCGGTCAGGCCCCAGACCGCGGGCACCAAACCCCAGTGGCAGAGGGATGTGGGGAGGGGGCGGGATGTGTGAGAGAGGAACCGGCAAAACCGGGTGGGATGTGGCAGAGGAACCGGCAAAACCCGGTGGGATGTGGCAGAGGGGTGGTGGGGAGGGGGTGGGATGTGGCAGAGGAACCGGCAAAACCCGGTGGGATGTGGAAGAGGGATGGTGAAAAAGGGGTGGGATGTGGGAGAGGGAGGGGGCGTGGCTGACGCGGGCCGGATGAGTCTGGGGGAAAACTCCGACCCGCGCCAGGTGTGTGGGGGTTGGATCAGGCGATGACTTTCATTCCCTGCCAACCCGTGCCCAAGCTGATCGGCGGCACGTTGCCCAGCGTTCCGCCACCCGATCCGGGGTACAGCCACAAGGTGTCTCCGATGCGGCCGAGGACGTCGTTCTTGCCGTCGCCATCAAGATCCCTGGGGCCGGCCAGCGCAGTGCGGGTGCTCCACCCGGTTGCGATCTGCTTCCAGGTCAGCCAGCCTCCGGAGCCATTTCCCGGATATAGCCATAATGCCCCTGTGTCGGTGCGCCGCGCCAGTACGTCCCCCTTGCCGTCACCGTTGAAATCGCCGGTGCTGAAGATGGCGTTCATGACGTCCCAGCCCCAGCCGACGGTGTAGGGCGAGCGTTGTCCGCCGCTGCCGTTTCCTTCGTAGAGACGCAGTTCTCCGTTGCTCCTGCGGCCGATGAAATCGGGGATGCCGTCGCCACTGAAGTCGCCGGGGGAGAAGATCTGGGACATGGTGGTCCAGCCTGTGCTGACCTGTTTCCGGGCGCCGAAGCTGCCGGCTCCGTCGCCGGGGTAGAAGTACAGGATGTCTCCGGCACGGGCCAGAAGATCGTTCTTGCCGTCCCTGTTGAAGTCGCCCGGAGTGATGGTGTCGGTGATCGAGGACCAGGCCGGAGCCGCGAGGGCCACTTGCCGCGGCAGGAGTCCGCCGGCGCCGTCGCCCGGGTAGAGGTACAGGTTGCCGGCGGTGTCCGCAGCCAGGACGTCGGAGCGGCCGTCACCGCTGAAGTCATGGGTCGACGGCGGCCCGGCGGCGGGAACAGTGTAGGTCTGGGTTCCCACGGCCGAGGTATTGCCCTCCGCGTCCACTCCGATGTACTTGAGGGTCAGGGTGGAGCTGCCCATCACGAGGGGAGCGGTGTACTTGAGGTTGGTTGCGGATTCGGTGGTCGTCGGCGTGCTGCCGTCGGTGGTGTAGTAGATGGTTGCCGTTTCATTGGCGCTCAGGGTGATGGTGGCACCGCTGGCGAGGGCCCGCCCCGTCGGGTTGGCCGTGATCACCGGGGCAGTGGTGTCCGGGGGAATGGTGTAGGTCTGTGTCGCCACGTCGGAGGTGTTGCCCGCGGTGTCCTTCGCAAAGTACTTCAGCGTCATGGGACCGGGGCCCGTGAAGGTGATGGGTGCCGTGTACAGCAGACCTGCGGTGAGGGGGTCGGTGCCATCCTTCGTGTAGCGGATCTCGGCGGCCTCGTTGGCGGTGAGGGTGATGTTCGTCCCTGCTGCGTATTCTCCGCTGGCCGGGTTGGCCGTCACGATGGGTTTGGTGACATCGGGCCCGGTGGAGTAGGTCTGGGTGACCACTGCGGAGGAGTTGTTGGCGCCGTCCACTGCGAAGTACTTCAGCGTCAGCGGCCCGTTCAGGATGATCGGTGCCGTGTACTTGGTGCTGGCCGTGGTGGGCGTGGACCCGTTGGTGGTGTAGTAGATCGTCGCGGTTTCGTTGGCCGTCAACGTGATGGCCTGGCCTGCGGCGTAGGTTCCGCCCACGGGTGCCGCGGTGACCACCGGCGCCACGTTGTCCGTGCCGAGGTAGGCCTCGAACTCCGCCAGTCCGGCATTCGTGGTGCTGCCGCTGACTGAGGTGATGTTGAAGCGCACCGAGCTCACGGTCTTGGCGGGGAAGTTGATGGTAAGCCCGGAGCCGTTGTTGGGCAGAGCCGGAACGGGGACCGTGCTGCCGTCCGAGAACACGAGGTTTCCGCCGGTCACCTGGTCGCTGAGGATCGGCCGGTCGCCAAGTGTCACGGCGTTGATCGTACGGGTGGGTGTGAAGTTGTATTGGATCCAGCTTCCTGCCTTCTCGCCGGCAGACACCCATTCACGGGACGCGTCCATCGGCGCACCCCAGAAGTAGCCGTCCCGGGCTTTTTCGGGGCTTTGGGCGGAGGCCTTCTGTGATGACGCGCTGACTGTGGTGCCCGTTGATTTGGCAGCGTTGCCCACCCACTCGATGGCCGTGATGTACTGCCGCTTCAACCACTCGTTGTAGGGGGAGTCCGGGCACCCTTCTCCAGGGCTGTTGCAGAGATACATATCGAAGTCTGCGAACCGGACAAACGTATCCACCTTGGCGGTCAGTTCAGATCCGGTGACGTTCTGCGGGTATTCGTCGATGACGTAGGCGTCATAGGCCATGGAGGTGTGCGGCCCGGTGTAGCTGCGGGTGGCCAGTTGCGCGAACTTGGCTGTGGCCCAGTGGTCGCTGTGGTCATAAGGGCTGTTGAAATTCCCGGTCCAGTCCTGCGTGCGGAACGTGGTGGGTTTGAAGTTCGCGACCAAGCGGTTGAGGGCGGTCTGGAACTGGGACTTGGTAAACGTGGCGGCGTTATCCACGGGCCTGATGGAGGACAAGCGGCCGTCCCACAGCTTGAGGATGCTTTGGGAATTGTAGGCAGCGCTCCCCAAACCGTTGGGGAAGCCGTCCGGCAAGCGCATGAACACCACCGAGATGTTCGGCGCGCCGTTGAGCGTCTGCATGGTCAGCGGCCGGTTGGGGACACCGGCGTCGGAGGTCGTCCAGGAGTCCGCCACACCCGCCATCTTGGCGTAGCTGGCCCTGATTCCCGCCTCCAGGCTGCGCCAGTACGTGGCCCCTTCGCCCGCTTCCCCTGCGGTGGTGAAGACGGTTTGGACGCATCGTTTCGCCTGGATGTCGCGCATGAAGTCGGGACTCAGGAAGATCAGGTCGTCATCGGTATGGCCCACGATCTGCATGGCCCCGCCGGTCCCCGCGCATGGGGGCACGGCGGCCGAGGCAGGTGCGGCAGAGGCCAGGACCAGTCCGCCGAAGGCCAAGGCAGGGCTAAGCGCCATGCCCAGCACGCGGCGCACCAAGGAGCTGCGGGGGTGGCTGTTCAGGGGATTCGGATGACTCGGTCGACTGGAAAGATGTGAACGGACCACAACAATGCTCCTTGAGCAGACGTTGGGCCCCCCAGCCGGCGAACTTCAGACGCCCGTAATGAACGCCATTCGAATAAATTTGTGCTGTTCCTGCCGGCTGCCGTTGGGGACGGAAACCGGTGCAGTGACCGCTACTGTACTCCTCGGGCCCGGCGCTGGGTAGGCCTGCCGTTGAACTTTTCGCCACTACGCTGGGTCCATGACCCCGTCAGGTGCCCTGAATCCCAATCCGAGAACGCTTGATGTTGAAAGCCTCATCCACTTCGACCGCTTGGTCAGCGCCGGTGCGCATTCAATGCACGGCTGGCACGCCCAGTCCCTGGACCTGCGCGGGCGCTCCCGTGAACTGCTGGCGCTGAACCCCCAGGGCGCGATCTTCCTGGGCTGTACGTTCGACGACGGCGTGGAGGATCAGCTGCGCAGCCAGGGGGCGCTCATCTTCCCCAAATTGCAGGGTGTTCCGTTCAACCCCTACAGGGGCAGCCTTTACACGGCGGCCGAACTGTATCCCGGCATCTCTACCGAGGAATATGAGCACACTTTGGACGCGCGGGTCTATCACTGGAGCATCCTGCCCGGCCAGCGCTCCCGGCTTGACTCAACACTCGCCGCGGCCCTGCACGACCACGCGATCGGCGACGCCCTGGAAGAGGCCCTGGCCAACGGGGCGCTCGCCGGGTCCAGGCTGGTGGGCGTCATGGGTGGCCATGCGGCGCAGCGCGGCAGCCGGGAGTTCTCCGACGCCGCCCGCTTGGGCCGCTTGCTCGCGAACGCGGGGCTCACGGTGGCCACCGGTGGCGGTCCGGGTGCCATGGAAGCGGCCAACATGGGTGCCTACCTCAGCGCAATGCCCGACGGCGACTTCCGCGCCGCGGTGCAGCAACTCGCCGCCGTCCCGGGGTTCCGTCCCTCGGTGACGGCGTGGGCGCGCCAGGCAGCCGCCGTCGTCGAAGATTATCCGGACGGTACGGCGACGCTGGGCATCCCCACCTGGTTCTACGGGCACGAACCGCCCAACCTGTTTGCCACCCACATTGCCAAGTACTTCGCCAACGCCATTCGTGAAGCCATCCTGCTGGAACTGTGCAACGGCGGGATTATCTTCCTCCCGGGAGCGGCCGGTACCGTGCAGGAAATCTTCCAGGACGCGTGCGAGAACTACTACGGAGCCCCGGAAACCATCACCCCCATGGTGCTGGTGGGCCGCGACCACTGGGAGAGGACATACCCGGCGTGGCCCATGCTGCAAAGCCTCGCCGCAGGACGTCCCATGGACCGGCAGATCTTCCTCGTGGACACGGTGGAAGAAGCAGTGGCGATCGTGGTGGGCCCGGCCTAGAAATTCTTGCTGCAGGGGCCCTTGCCGAGTTCGGCGAGGCCTGTCCGGTCACCGGCCGCGTATTGGCGCACCCACGAGGCTTGGTCGTACATCAGCTGGCGCGGATCATCCACGTGGTCCAAGCCCAGCAGGTGCCCCAACTCGTGCATGATCACTGCCACCCCGATCTCCCTGCCCCGCGGCGAATCCATGATTCCGGTGAACTGGGGAGCATCCAATGCCACTGAACCGGTGACATACGCCTTGTACCCGTTACTCAGGCCGATGGACGAGCTTCCGCCCAGGCCGACGGTTTGCCCGGCCAGGCGCGGCACTTCTTCGGGGGTGCTCCACGCAATGAGCACGGGAGCCCACCGGTCACCGTACATTTCCGGTTGGTAGCCCTCCCTGTTGGCTGACGGCAGCTCGGACGTGGGACCGTCGTAGATGAACTGGAGGCCGGTGGCCAGGCTCGCCTCCCGGATGGCTTCCTCGACCAGGGGCTGCCAGGAGGCCGGTGCCCTGGTGGAGTTGACCACGTAATGGATCGGCCTGCAGGGGGAGTAGGCCACGGGTGATCCGTCGTCCTTCACGGCCAGGAATTTGTAGGAAGAACTGGTGGGCCGGACAACCGGCGGGGTGCCCAGCGGCGCGTCCGCTTCCTCCCGCCCGGGAAGTGGATCCTCGCGTTGCCCGAACGGCAGGACACCCGGCCTGGGCGCTTGGCTTTGGGCGGTGGTACTGCCGCCCATCCACTGCTGCAGTTCACCGCCGAAGTACGCCCCGGCACACACGAGCCCAAGGACAACGAAGAGGAAGAAGACCGCCACGATGCTGCTGTGCTTGATCGGCCGTGTGGGCTGGTCGAGGGGGCCGCGCGGGTGCGTGGACCAAGGCGGCACCCCGACGACGGGCGGCACGGGAGCGGCGGGCGGCACCCCGGCAGGCTCGTCCGGGGATCGGCGCGCCGGGGGATAGGGGTCCGGCCCTTTCGCCGACCCATCAGGTTCCATTGAGCCCCCTGACCGGCGGCCGAAGCTGCGCGGTGGGCTGCCGCCGTCGGCCGTTTGGGCCAGCTTAGGACCCGCCAGCGGGAGAAGTCCATGGCGGGACGCCACGCACGAGGCACCTGCCCCCCGCCAAACCCGTGTCACCAACCTGCCGGAACGGTACGCCTAGATGTCCTTCCGGCAGGGAGCCGAAGCCAGCATGCTCATGCCCGTCAGGTCACCGTCCGCCAAGCCGTCGGGCGCTCCGATCTCCGGGTACATCAGCTGGATGGGGTCTTCAACATGGTCCAGTCCCAGCACGTGTCCCAGTTCGTGCTGCATGACGGCAAGTACGTAGTCTGAGCCGCCGTCCTCGGCCAGGAGTTCCGAGATCTGGGGTGTATCCAACTCCAAGCTTCCCGTGACGTAGCTCTTGGTCCCGTTGTTGATCGAATACATGGTGCTGCCACCGGTGCCGATCACCTTGTCCGCCAAGGCAGGGGCAACCTCCGGCGTGGTCCACGAGATCAGCAAAGGCGCCCAGCGCTCGCCGTACTTTCCCGGCTGGTACGGCTCCCGTTTGTCCACGGGCTGTTCGTCGGTGGATCCGTCGTCGATGAACTGGATGCCGGCCGCAGCAGACACGTTGGCGAGGGCCGTTTCCAGGAGCTCGTCCGTGCCTGCGGGCGCTGCGGTGTCATTCACGACGTAGTGCAGCGGACGGCACGGTGAATAGCCAACCGGCGTGCCGTCGTCGTTGGTTGCCAGGAACTTGTAGGAATCGTTGGCGAGGTGGAGCGCCGACGGCGAGACCAGCGGCTTGTCCGCTTCCTCCAGTCCAGGCGGAGGTGCGTTCAAGGCCCGGGGGAACGGTTCCTGGTCCTGGCCACCGGGCTGCACGTTGGGCATGGCGAGCCCCGGGACAAGGCCGGTGATACGGGGATCGTTGTGCAGGAAACCACTGACGACCACCGCCACGGAGGCAGCCACGGCTGCCGTGAGGAGGCCCAGGACCGGACGCAGCACGCGTCCTTTCCGGCGGCGCCTAGGCACCCGGTATGCCTCAGGCTCCACAGTTCTCCCATCATTGCGCCCGGCACGCGGGGCGGCGTGGAGGACGCACCAAGATTACGGGACGGGCGCGGGCCCGTCCATTCGCGCCGCGTTAGACGATCACTGCTCCGAAGAGCAGGCCAAGCCCGTAGGTGGCGGCAGCGGCGCCTATGCCGATTCCCAGCTGCCGCAGCCCGCGGCTCAGCGGGGACGTTCCGGACAGCAAGCCCACGACGGCGCCGGTCGCCAACAGCGCGACGCCCACCAAGGCACCTGCGACGATCAGCGCAGCCCAACCGGTCATGCCGAAGATGAACGGGATGATGGGCACGATGGCGCCGGAGGCAAAGAAGCAGAAGCTGGACATCGCCGCGCCCCAGGCAGAGCCCACGGTTTCATGGTCGTCGGCGGGCTGTTCCTTTTCGGGTTGCAGCGAAAGGCTGGGGTCGCAGTCGCAACTGAACAGCCCCATGCGTTCGGCGGCCCGGTGCTCGGCGGCTTCCCGGGTCATGCCGCGTGCCAGGTACACCAGCACCAGTTCGTTGTGCTCCACGTCCAGCGACGGTGCCGCGGTCAGTGTTGCCTGCGTCGGCAGGGTGGCGTTGAGCAGCTCACGCTGGGAACGCACGGACACATACTCGCCGGCTCCCATGGACAAAGCACCGGCCAGCAGTCCGGCTACGCCGCTCATGAGCACCACCGCGCTGGAAACACCGGTGGCGGCCATGCCCATCACCAGGGAGAGGTTGCTGACCAGGCCATCGTTGGCGCCGAAGACTGCTGCACGGAAGGTTCCGGACAACCTGTTCCTGCCGCGTGTGGCGAGTCCGCGGACCACTTCCTCGTGGATCTGCTCGTCAGCCACCATGGCCGGCGTGGCCGAAGGATCGGTTCCGTAGGGAGAGCGGCCCTCGGCGCGCTGGGCTAAGGCCAGGACGAAGACCGACCCGAAGTGCCGGGCAAGGAACCCAAGGAGGCGGCTGCGGCCGGACGCTGCCTTGGGCATGCCGGCGTGCTCACCAAGGAGCTTGAGCCAGTGTGCCTCATGCCGGCCTTCGGCTTCGGCCAGGGCCAGGAGGATCTGGCGTTCCTCACCGTCGCGCCGCTGGGCGAGTTCACGGTATACGGCAGCCTCTGCACGCTCATCGGCAAGGTACTGGCGCCAGCGCTTGATGTCCGCGGACGATGGCGTTGTCTTTTGGGGCTGCGGGTCCGGAGCGGGGCTCGACGGATTGTTGGATTCCTGGTGCTTCTGCACTGCTTCTCCTGGGCTGGGTGGGGTGGTTGCGGCCCCATTGCACCGCCCACTGTACCGCTTATTTCCGCGATTTTTTGGCTGGTATTCCTTACCGGGAATGTTCGGTGCGCCTTAATTCCATTGCCGGACAGGACACCTTCGCAGGCTCCGGCGGCGAGCGTATTGACCCTGTCCTCCCTCGGTGCTCAGATGGATAGACAGGCGCGGGAAGCTTCCCGCATTCGGTCAGCGGGCTGTTCCGCAGCCCACCACACGGAGGTTGCAGCATGAACACTGGATCACACTTCAACCACCCTGAACGGGCCACCATCGAATCCGATCCGGCCTTCGACTACAGCGAGGACCAGGAAGTGGACGAAGCCTGGGTGGAGGAAGAAGACGTGGCGGACGACGACGAACGCGTGGTGCCGATCGACCCCGCCGAAGAGGAATTCCGGGAAGGCGACGACGAACTTTAGCCAAGGCCTTCGGTAACCGTCTGATCCTCCCGTCTCCCGTATAGCCGGTCCACGGGATTGCCGTGGAAAACGACAAAGCGGCGCTCCCCGCGAAAGGGGAGCGCCGCCGTCGGGCGTTGCTGCGTTGGGTGCCCTTACTTGGCCGGTGAGCTGAGCTCCTCCTCGGCCACCCGGGTGCCGGCTACACGGTCGGTCCAGGCCTTCATGACCGCAGGATCGGTGGGCTTGCTGAACAGCGAGACGGCTACGTAGACGATCGCCGAGGCAATCAGGCCGTAGTAGATGGGCTCGTTCGCGTAGATGCCGTCCAGGGGAGCCTTGGCGTTGATCTCAAGGATGATCATGGTGCCCAGGGTGATCACGGAGCCCACGGCCATGGAGGCCGCGGCCGCGATTCCCGTGCCGCGCTTCCATACCAGGCCACCGATGATGGCAACCAGCAGGCCGCCCACCAGGATGTCGTAGGCAATGGTCAGTGCTGCCACGACGTCCTTGGTGGAGATGGCGATGATGATGGCCACGATGCCGAGTCCCAGGACCCAGTAGCGGTTCGCCTTGACGTCATGCTCAGGGTTGTCGGAATCGTCGGTGTTGATGGTCTTGCCGAACCATCCGGCCACGAACGGCAGGACGTCTGCGCGGGCGACCGTAGCGGCTGCAATGAGCGCTCCGGAAGCGGTGGACATCATGGCCGCGACGGCTGCCGCGAGGACCAGGCCGCCGATGCCGATGGGCAGCAGGTTGGTGGCGACTTCCGCGTACACGTCATCCTTGGCTTCGATCTCGATGCCGGACAGGGCAACGCTTGCGGCCATGCCGATCAAGGCGCCGGCCAGGCCGTAAACGATGCAGTACACGCCGGCAGTTGCGCCGCCCCAGCGGGCAACCTTGGGGGTCTTGGCCGTGAAGACGCGCTGCCATATGTCCTGGCCGATCAGGAGGCCGAGCGTGTAGACCACGAAGTACGTGATGATCGTTTGGAGGCCGATGCCGCCGATGTCGAAAAAGCTGGCGTCAACGCGTTCACGGATGCCGTCCAGGCCACCCGCGGCGTTCATGGCGAAGGGGAGCATGAGGAAGAAAATGCCCACGGTCTTGATCACGAACTGCACCTGGTCAGCCAGGGTGATGGACCACATGCCGCCGATCGTGGAGTACACCAGAACGATCGCGCCGCCGATCGCGATGGCCAACCAGCGCTCCCAACCGAACAGCACCACGAAGATGGTGGCATAGGCGCCGGTCGAAGTGGCGCAGAGCATCAGGGTGTAGGCCAGCATGACGATGCCCGAGGTTTGCGTCGCCCGGCTTCCGTAGCGGAGGGTCAGCATCTGCGAGACGGTGTAGATCTTGAGCTTTTGGATGGTGCCTGCAAACAGGAGGCTGAGCAACAGCACGCCGGCGCCGATGGCTACCACCAGCCACATGCCTGAGATGCCGAACTTGTAGCCCAGGCCGACGCCGCCAACGGTGGACGCGCCACCGAGGACGACGGCGGCCATGGTGCCTGTGTAAAGGAAGGGGCCAAGGCGGCGGCCGGCCACCAGGAAGTCACTGTTGTTCTTGGTGCGGGACTTGCCCCACCATCCGAACGCCAGCATGGCAAGCAGATACACCACCACAATGGCGATGTTGATGAACGATGAGTCCATGAGTGAGTCCTTGGAGCTGATGCACGGAGGTTGGGGTTTTCGACGATACTCCTGGGGCGGGGTCGAAGTCTCCGTGCTGACGATGGGAGATTTGGGTTCGTGTTGTGTGCCTCACAGACAACACTTGTTGCCTCTGAGGATATGTTGTGATCGGAGTAACAGTCAAGAAGCTTTAGGTGGCTTCGGGCTTTGCATAGCTTCCGAAAGCTGCTCTGCGGCTACTATTGGCTGCAATGACAGGGCCGGTTGAACAGGCCTGAAAGGTTCGTGAATGAAGGCTCTCCCCGTTGAACCCAGCAACGTCCCCGTTGCCATCGGTTCAAGAATCCGAGCGGCGCGCCAGGCGCAGCGGCTAACCATCGAACAGGTAGCAGAGGCCACCGGGCTGACCAAGGGTTTCCTCAGTCGTGTGGAGCGCGACCTGACTTCCCCCTCGGTGGCGTCGCTGGTAACGCTGTGCCAGGTCCTTTCCGTCTCCGTGGGGGACTTGTTCGCAGCCCCGGAGACGCATCTGACCCGGCGCGACGAAGCTCCGCGGATTTCACTGGGCGGGCAGGGCATCGTTGAACGGTTGCTGACGGCCCGGTCCGAGCGCCGCCTCCAGATCCTGGGCGCGACCATCAAGCCGCGGGGTCGTGGCGAAAACGAACTGTATGCCGTTGACTGCGACGTGGACGTCCTTCATGTGGTCAAGGGGCGCATCAAGCTGATCCTCACCAATGAGGAGTATGACCTCGAAGAAGGGGACACCCTTTCTTTCCCCGGCCGGGAGCCCCACACCTGGATCAATCCCACGGACGAGACCGTAGAGGTGCTCTGGATCCTGGTGCCGGCCGCGAGCCGCTAAGACCCTTCGCGAGATGACAAATAATGCCAATGTTCGGGTTGAACATTGGCATTATTTGTCATCTCGGCGATTGCCCGGTGTGTAAACAGGTGATGCATATTAGGCAACTTTGAGTGTATGATGGGTGTCACAAACCCAGTTCCGTCCCACCACCTAAGGAGTTGCGCGATCTTGGAAGAGCTCCGCATCGAAGCCAACGGGAACCTTGGCCCCATCGATTCCTCCCGCATCCCGCGCTACGCCGGCGCCGCCACCTACGCCCGCCTGCCCCGCCTGGACCAGGTCTCCAAAGCTGACGTGACCGTGGTTGGCGTTCCTTTCGACTCCGGCGTCTCCTACCGCCCCGGCGCCCGCTTCGGTGCCAACCACGTGCGTGAGGCCAGCCGCCTGCTGCGCCCGTACAACCCGGCGTGGGACGTCAGCCCCTTCGAGAACATCCAGGTGGCCGACGCCGGGGACATGGCAGTGAACCCCTTCAACATCAACGAGGCCATCGAGACCATCCAGCAGAATGCGCTGGACCTCACGGCGAACGGCAGCAAGCTCGTCACCCTCGGTGGCGACCACACCATCGCCCTCCCGCTGCTTCGCGCCGCCGCGGAACGTGCGGGGGAGCCCATCGCCATGCTGCACTTCGACGCACACCTCGATACCTGGGACACCTACTTCGGCGCCGAGTACACCCACGGGACGCCGTTCCGCCGTGCGGTAGAAGAAGGCATCCTGGATACCGAAGCCATCAGCCACGTCGGAACCCGCGGCCCGCTGTACGGCAAGAAAGACCTCGACGACGACCACCGCTTTGGGTTCGGAATCGTCACCTCCGCGGACGTTTACTACCAGGGCGTCCTGGAGACGGTGGCCAAGATCCGCGACCGCATCGGCAACCGTCCGCTGTACATCTCCGTGGACATTGACGTCCTGGATCCGGCCCACGCGCCCGGCACGGGCACCCCCGAAGCCGGCGGCATCACCAGCCGCGAACTCCTGGAGATCATCCGCGGCTTCCGCGGCATGAACCTCGTGGGAGCGGACGTTGTTGAAGTCGCCCCGGCCTATGACCACGCGGAAATTACCGGTGTTGCCGGCAGCCACGTTGCCTACGAACTGGTTACCCTGATGGCCGACAACGCGGTGGAAGGCGACCGTCACGGCGCGCCGAACGGCTACGCGCAGCAGGCCCTCGGCGCCCGCATCGAAGAGCTGGCCAAGGCGACGCGGCGATGATCGATTTTGATCCGGGCACAGCAGCCCCGACCCGTGAAACCGGGCAGCGCAACGGCGGGGATCTCGTCGTCGAGACCCTCGAAGCGCTCGGCGCCAAGACGGTTTTCGGCATCCCGGGCCAGCACGCGCTGGGCCTGTTTGATGCGATGGGCCGTGGCAACCTGCACTTCGTCTCTTCGCGTGTGGAGAACAACTCGGCGTTCGCCGCGGACGGGTACTCCCGCGCCACCGGCGAGGTGGGCGTGCTGTTCCTCTCCACCGGTCCCGGGGCGTTGACGTCGCTGGCAGGTCTCCAGGAGGCGTACGCAACGGGTGTTCCCATGGTGGTGGTGGCCAGCCAGATTCCGCTGGACGGACTGGGCGCCCGCCGCAAGGGCATGCTGCACCAGCTTGATGACCAGAAGGCCTCGGCAGCCAACGTGACCAAGAGCCAGCGCCTGATCCAGCACGCCTCCGGGATCCCGTCGGCTATCCAGGACGCCTGGACCGAGGCGATCTCCTCACCGCAGGGCCCGGTCTGGATCGAAATCCCGCAGAACGTGCTGTTGGACCCGATCGTGGTTCCGCCGGTCGAGGACGCCTTGGCTGAAGCTTTTGACAACCCGCCCCGGGTTGAGCTGATCCGTGAGGCAGTGAAGTGGCTTACGACGGCGGAACGCCCGGCGATCATCGCAGGCGGCGGCACGCGTCGCGGCCGTGGCGAAAAGGCGCTGCTGTCCATTGCCGAACAGCTCCGGGCACCCGTCATTTGCACGCCGGGCGGAAACGGCGCCTTCCCGTGGAACCATGAACTTTCCTTGCAGTCGTGGATCGAGGACCGGTACATGACCGACGTCCTGGAGGACGCGGATGTGTTGATCGTGATCGGTTCATCCCTGGGAGAAGTGACTTCGAACTACTTCACGTTCGAGCCGCGTGGGCGGATCATCCAGATCGATGCCGAGCCCCGCGTGCTGGAGTCGAACCGGCCCGGGCTGGGTATCCGCGCCGATGCCGGGCAGGCACTGGCTGCCTTGGACCAGGCCCTTGCCGAGGCCGACGCCGCCAATACGGCGGTTCGCTCCTGGCACGGCACCAGCCCGGAAGAACTGGTGAAGGAATCCCTGGCCAAGGTCAAGGCCCGCTTGGAATCGCAGGACCTGGCCAAGGAACTGAAGTTCATGTCCGACATCCGCGAGGCTGTCCCTGACATCATGCAGACCTTCTGGGACATGACCATTGCGGCGTACTGGGGCTGGAGTTGCTGGGATGCCCGCGAAGGCCAGTTCCACTCCGCCCAGGGCGCTGGTGGACTGGGTTACGGCTTCCCGGCCGCGATCGGCGCTGCTGTAGGTCTGGAAACCGTCGGCAAACCCAGCAGGGTGCTGGCAGTGTCCGGTGACGGTTCGTCGATGTATTCCATCGCCGAGCTGGCGACTGCCAAGCAGCACAACGTCCCGGTCACGTGGCTCATTGTGGACGATGGCGGCTACGGCATCCTTCGCGAATACATGGTGGGCGCCTTCGGCAAAGCCACCGCAACGGAGCTTGCCCGCCCCGATTTCGTCAAGCTGGCTGAGTCGTTCGGCGTCCCGGCCCGTAGGGTAGCCCCGGAGGAAGTGGGGGACGCGCTCAAGGCCTCCTTCGCCGCGGACGGGCCCAACGTCGTCGTGGTTGAAACGCTGCTCAAGATGTTTGGTCCCACGCACCTGGACGACTAAACGCGTCCACGGAACTTAAAAGGAACCAAGAGGACCCCGCACGGCATTGCCGTGCGGGGTCCTCTTGCTGTGGAGCAGCCCTCGCATTTTTAGTTTCCCAAAGTAATCAATCGGAGGTATAGTTGCTTTAGGCAAACAAAAAGGGGTGCATTTCATGTCCGTCGGTTCAACCACGGCCACCGACCTTGTCCATCAGATCTTCGACCTGCAAAGGACCCTGCGCTGTGTGGTGGCCGCCCAACTGGGCCGGGTGCCCGACCTCGGGGTTGCTGCCCAAGGCGTCATGCGTTACATCGGCGATGGGGAGGCCAGGGCTACGCACTTGGCGGCCCGCCTCGGCGTCAGCGCGCCGGTGCTCAGCCGGCACATTGCTGAACTGGAGGAGCTGGGCTACGTCGTACGGCGTCCGGACCCGGCCGACGGCAGGGCGCAACTGCTGGCCCTGTCCGAAGGCGGCCTCGTGAAGCTGCGCGAGTTCGAAGAACAGCGCAGCAGCAGGTTGCGTGACTACCTGGCGGACTGGAGTGAAGAAGACGCCTTGGAAGCTACGCACGTACTGCAGAAGCTCTCCACATCCCTTAAGGATTCCATCCGGGCAACGGCGGCCGGTTCCACAACCACCAAACTCTCAGTTTAGGAGCCACGAATGGCCAAACCATCAACCCAGGCCCCGGGCGCGGGGCAGGCTTCGGCCAGCGGCGCTGCTGCGCCCATGACGCACCGCCAGATCATGGAAGCGCTCACGGGCCTGCTCGCTGCCTTCTTCACGGCAATCCTCAGCAGCACGATCGTGGCAAACGCACTGCCCACCATCATGTCCGAGCTTCATGGCACCCAGACCGATTTCGCCTGGGTCATCACCGCGGCGCTGCTGGCCAACGCTGCAACGACGCCCATTTGGGGCAAGCTCGCCGACCTCTTCGACAAGAAGCTCCTGGTCCAGCTGAGCATCATCATCTTCGTGGCGGGCTCCGTCATGGCCGGCCTGTCGGAAACCATTCCGCTGCTGCTCACCGCCCGCGTCATCCAGGGTGTCGCCATGGGTGGCCTCACCGCGTTGGCGCAGGCCATCATTGGTTCCATGATTCCGCCGCGGGACCGCGGCAAGTACTCCGGGTACATGGGCGCCGTCATGGCCGTAGGTACCGCGGGTGGACCGTTACTGGGCGGCTTCATCGTTGACAGCCCGCTGGGATGGCGCTGGACGTTCTTCGTCTGCGTGCCGCTGGCAGTGGTTGCGCTGATCCTGCTCCAGATCACGTTGAAGATCCAGCACATCAAGCGCCCGGCGAAGATCGACTGGCTCGGCTCCATCCTCCTGACGTCCGGCGTCAGCCTGCTCCTCATCTGGGTCTCCTTCGCGGGTGATCCGGAGTACTACGACTGGGTGTCCTGGCAGTCAGCCCTCATGGTGGGTGGTGGCGTGGTCTTGTTGGCCCTGCTGGTGTTCGTCGAGGGCAAGGTCCAGCAGCCCATCATTCCGCTCAAGATCATCTCCGAGCGCACCACGGCCCTGGCCATCCTGGCTTCGGTGTCCGTAGGCATCGCGATGTTCGGTTCCTCCACCTTCCTTGGTCAGTACTTCCAGGTAGCCCGTGGAGCCACGCCCACCGAGGCGGGACTCCTGACGCTGCCGATGATCGCCGGAAACCTGATCGGGTCCGTTGCCAGCGGTATCCTCATCAGCCGCTTCGGCAAGTGGAAGAGGTTCCTCATTGCCGGCAGCGTCCTGTTGATCGGCGGCCTGGCCTTCGCCGGCACCATGGACCACACCACCGAGCTGTGGCTTGTGGCCATCTACACGGCAGTGTTCGGCCTCGGACTGGGCATGCTGATGCAGAACCTGGTGTTGGCAGTACAGAACACCGTCCGCGCCACGGACATCGGTACGGCCAGCGCCTCGGTGGCGTTCTTCCGCTCCGTAGGCGGCGCGATCGGCGTCTCCGTGCTTGGCGCCATCATGTCCAACCATGTGAAGGACCTTGCCGCTGAGGGACTCGCTGCGGCCGGCATTCCCGTCCAAGGTGACTCCTCCGGAGCCAGTTTGGACCTCGCCGACATGCCCGCTCCCATTGCGGACATCATGCGCGCTGCCTACGGCGACGCCACGGCCCAGATCTTCCTGATCTCGGCAGTGATCAGTGTGGTGGCGCTCATCGCAGTACTGCTCATCAAGGAACGTCCGCTGCGCCGCACCGTTGACGCGGCACCCGAGAAGGAACTGATCGCCACTGCCTCCGGTGACGCCGGCATGTCCCTGGACAGCGCCTCCTTCGACGCGGTCAAACCCGACGACGGAACCCGACTGAGGTCCTCCGGCGCCGGAAATGCCGTGGGACACGGGCGAAGCGGCAAACCCATGGGCGAACGCTCAGCGGAAGACCTGGACCTCGAGTTCGCCCGGATCCTCACACAGGAACGCCCGAACTCCCAGGCCTCCAATACCGATGCCAAGCCGGCCGACGTGAAGGAACTGCAGGAACAGCTCTCCCGCACCCAGTACGTCCTGGCGGAGCAGCAACTGCAATTGAGCCGGGCCAACGTGGAGTTGCAGGCACGCCTGCGGGAACAGCAGTCACTGGCCGAACAGCAGGCCCGCACCGCCGACGAGCTGAAAGCGCTGCGACGCGAGCTCAAGCGCGAACGCCGGCAGCAGGAACGCACGGCATTGATGCTCCTCCAAGGCGTCGAGTCCCGACCGGACCACGGCAAGCACGCAGGCTAGTTCCTCCGCGGCGTCCGCACCAATCAAGGCGCCGGCCGGGTCATCCAGCCGGCGCCTTGCTCTGCGCACCCAAGGTCTGCTGATCCTCCGGGAGAACCGGAAACGAATGGACTAATCCGCTGGGATGATCTTTGCCCGTGGTTGTTTCGCGGGGGCAGGGGATTACGTAGAGTAAGGACGCTAATACTGTCAGCGCCTGCTGCTAAAACTTCTTTTACCTCATTCACGCACTCTCCTTAAGGATCCGTGGGCATGCTTGTCACCCTTATACGGCGCTACTCCAAGCCGTATTTGCCGCAGATAGTGGCCGTCCTGATATTCCAGTTGGCGTCCACTATTGCCACGCTGTACCTCCCCAGCCTCAATGCCAAAATCATTGACGAGGGAGTCTCCCGCGGCGATACCGATTTCATCTGGCGCACCGGTGCACTCATGCTCGCCGTTGCCCTGGGCCAGGTACTTACCGCCATCGCAGCCGTCTACTTCGGCTCCCGGACGGCCATGGCAATCGGCCGGGACCTCCGCCGCTCCGTCTACCGCCAAGTCAGCAGTTTCTCAGCGCAGGACGTCAACCGCTTCGGTGCTCCGACGCTGATCACCCGCGGCACCAACGACGTCCAGCAGGTCCAAATGCTGGTGCTGATGGGCCTGAACTTCATGGTTTCCACACCCATCATGTGCGTGGGTGGCATCATCATGGCTCTTCGCGAGGATTTGTCCCTTTCCTGGCTGGTCTGGGTTTCCGTACCGTTGCTGGTAGCAGTGGTGGGGTACCTCGTGGTCCGGCTGATGCCGTTGTTCCGCTCGATGCAGGCCAAGATCGACGCCATCAACGGGGTACTCCGCGAACAGATCATCGGTATCCGCGTTGTACGTGCCTTCGTCCGTGAGCCTTATGAGGCAAAGCGGTTCGGTGATGCCAACCAGGACCTCACCGCGGTGTCGGTCAAGATCGGCAACCTCTTCGTCCTGATGTTCCCTGCCATCGGCATGATCCTCCACCTTTCCACTGCTGCCGTGCTGTGGTTCGGCGGCCAACGCGTTGACTCCGGGGAGATGCAGGTGGGGGCACTCACCGCCTTCCTCCAGTACCTGCTCCAGATCCTGATCGCCGTCATGATGGGTACCTTCATGGCGATGATGATTCCGCGCGCCTCGGTGTGCGCAGACCGCATTGGCGAGGTGCTCGATGTCGAACCCTCCATCCACAACCCCGTCAACCCGGTGGTTCCAGCTGCCAAGGCGGGCCGCGTGGAGTACCGGGACGTGACGTTCAAGTACCCGGGCGCCGAAGCCCCGGTGCTGAGCAATGTCTCCTTCACGGCCGAACCCGGCAAGACGCTGGCCATTATCGGCTCAACCGGCGCGGGCAAGACCACGCTGGTTTCACTGCTGCCGCGGCTCTATGACGTCGCTTCCGGTGAAGTACTGCTCGACGGCGTCCCGGTCACCCAACTGGATGCCTCGGAGATCAGCCGCCGCGTGGCCGCTGTTCCGCAGAAGCCGTACCTGTTCTCCGGCACCATCGAACACAACCTGCGGTTCGGCAAGACGGAAGCCACGGACCAGGAACTGTGGGATGCGCTGGAAACGGCGCAGGCCAAGGGATTTGTGGAGGAGAAGTCCGCCGGCTTGAACCGCCGGATCTCCCAGGGCGGAACCAACGTTTCCGGCGGGCAGCGCCAGCGCCTTTGCATCGCCAGGGCCTTGGTCACAAAACCCAATGTCTACGTGTTCGACGATTCGTTCTCCGCTTTGGACGTTGCCACCGACGCCCGCCTGCGGAAGGCATTGAAAGCCAAGACGCAGGACGCCACGGTGATCATCGTCGCCCAGCGGGTGTCCACCATCCAGGACGCCGATGAGATCCTCGTGCTGGACAACGGCCGGATCGTGGACCGCGGAACGCACGACGAACTCTTGGAAACCTCGCCCACTTATCAGGAAATTGTTGAATCGCAGCTGAGCGTAGAGGAAATGGCATGAGCGGGCAGGACCAGCAGAAGAAGCGCGGCTGGGCTGCGAAGGCAGAAGCTGCCAAAGCCGCCAAAGCGTCGGCCGCGGCGGACGTCGCCACCGAGGCCATGGAGGACGAGGACTTCGCCGAAGAGGAGTACGTCCCCACGGAGGCCGACGGCGGCATGTTCGGTGACGTGCCGGCCAAGAAGGCGAAGGCCTTTTGGCCCTCCGCCAAGCGACTCATGGGGTTGCTGAAGCCCGAGCGCATCGGCGTCTCGATCGTTATTGGGCTTGTTGTTGTTTCCGTGGTGCTGAACGTCATTGCACCGAAGATCCTCGGCAGCGCCATGGACGTCATCTTTGGCGGCGTCATCGGCAAGCAGCTCCCTCCCGGAGTGAGCCCGGAACAGTTCGCGGAAATCATGCGCCAGCAGGGCCAGGACAACTTCGCGGACATGGTCTCCAAGATGACGCTGACCAACGGCATCGACTTCCCCAAGCTGACGTTCCTGATCTCGATCGTGCTCCTGATGTACTTCGTGGCCAACATTTTCCTGTGGGCCCAGGGGTGGTTGCTGAACCGGATTGTCATGCGGGTCATCAAGAATCTCCGCGATGAGGTCCAGGCCAAGCTGAACCGGCTGCCGCTGAACTACTTCGACACCCGCCAGCGCGGTGACATCCTGTCCCGCGTCACCAATGACGTCGACAACGTGCAGCAGGGCCTGCAGCAGGCCTTCGCGCAGTTGGTCAGTTCGGTACTGACGGTCCTGGGCATCATCGTGATGATGTTCATCGTGTCTTGGGAACTGGCCCTGATCGCGCTCATCGCGCTGCCGCTGTCCGGTGTCCTGGCAGGTGTCATAGGTGCCCGCAGCCAGAAGCTCTTTGCCGCCCAGTGGAAGAACACGGGCGCGCTGAACGGCCAGATCGAGGAATCGTTCTCCGGACACGACCTCGTGAAGGTCTTCGGTCGCGATGCAGACATGTTGATTCGCTTCGACGAAAAGAACGAGGAACTCTACAAGGCCTCGTTCGGGGCGCAGTTCGTCTCCGGCATCATCTTCCCGGCCATGAACTTCGTGTCCTACTTGTCCTACGTCGGCATCGCAGTTGTGGGCGGCCTGCGCGTTGCGTCGGGTTCCATGAGCCTGGGCGATGCCACAGCCTTCATCCAGTACTCCCGCGAGTTCACCCAGCCGCTGGGCCAGATCGCCGGTATGGCCAACATGCTGCAGTCCGGTGTGGCATCCGCCGAGCGTGTGTTCGAGTTCCTCGACGCCGAGGACGAAGTCCCGGAGACCGGAACAAGGAACCTGCCGCCCAAGACCGATGGCCACGTCGAGTTCGACCACGTCTACTTCAGCTACGTGGAGGACAAGCCGCTGATCGAGGACCTGTCATTCAGCGCCGAGCCCGGCCACACCGTGGCGATTGTCGGGCCCACGGGTGCAGGCAAGACCACGCTGGTGAACCTCGTGATGCGCTTCTACGAACTCAACGCCGGACGGATCACCTTGGACGGCGTCGACATCAAGGAGCTCAGCCGTGCGGAACTGCGTTCCAAGGTGGGCATGGTGCTTCAAGACGCCTGGCTCTTCGGTGGGACTATCTACGACAACATCCGGTACGGCAACCTTGACGCCACGGAAGAGCAGATCATGGAGGCCGCCAAGGCGACCTACGTGGACCGCTTTGTCCGGGCCCTTCCTGACGGCTACCAGACCATCATTGATGAAGAAGGCAACAACGTCAGTGCCGGTGAGAAACAGCTCATCACCATTGCCAGGGCCTTCGTCTCCAACCCGTCACTGCTCATCCTTGACGAAGCCACCAGCTCTGTGGACACCCGCACGGAACTGCTGCTCCAGAAGGCGATGGCAGCCCTCCGCACGGACCGCACCAGCTTTGTGATCGCCCACCGGCTCTCCACCATCCGTGATGCCGACACCATCCTGGTGATGGAAAACGGGCAAATCGTGGAGCAAGGCAACCACGGCCAACTGCTGGCACGGCAGGGCGCGTACTACCGCCTGTACATGTCGCAGTTCGCGGGTGAAGACGCCGAGGAAGTCTCGGTGGATGATTCGACGGCGGTGCACAGCTGAGTATCGGAACGCCCCGGCGCATGGAGGTACTGGTACCCATGCGCTGGGGCGACATGGATGCGTACGGCCACATCAACAACGTGCAGATCGTGCGCATGCTCGAAGAAGCCCGCATTGCCGCTTTCGGGCCGCCGGCCGGTGCCGGATTGCCTGGCGTTGAGCCGCCCGCAGCGTTGTTCAACGACGTCGGAGAAGGCATCATGACGCTCGTGGTGGAACACAAGGTCAGGTACGTCCGCACCCTGGAGTACCGCAATGTGCCGGCCGTCGTCGAGATTTGGGTTGGCGCCATCAAGGGTGCCAGCTTCGATCTCCACTACGTCATCAAGGACCCTGTTACCAAGGAAGAGTGCGTCAAGGCCAGCACGCACCTGGCTTTCGTGGCCGAGTCAACGGGGAGGGTGCTGCGCCTGACCCCTGAGCAGAAGGAAAAGCTCGAAGCCTACCGCGCGTAAATCCCCACGCCCTGCTGCCTGGATGATGTGGAATTCCTAAGCGGCAGGCGTGGTGCGCCCAGTCCGGGCGACCTAGAGTTTCCTCATGAGACTTGAGATCGCGGTGACCAGCGCCGCCGGTGCAGGCACGTCCGCAGCCGAGGGCGCGGACACGGTTGAACTCTGCAGCAGCTTGGAACTGGGAGGCATCACGCCCAGCCAAGGACTCTTGGAAGCGAGCCTTGAACACGTTGACGGACGGCTGGAAGTCCACGCCCTGGTGCGGCCCCGCCCCGGAGATTTCCATTACTCTGCCTCGGATGTGGACACCATGGTCCACGAGGTCAAGCATCTGCTGCGCCAAGGCGCAGCCGGGGTAGTGGTGGGCGCGCTGACTGCGGAACAGGAAGTGGACGTTCCGGTTGTTCGACGGCTCCTTGAATCGGCAAAGGAATCGAACCCGGAAGCCCGGCTCACCTTCCACCGGGCCATCGACCAGTCCCGTGACCCCTTGGCTGCGTTGGACCTCCTCCTGGATCTGGGGTTCACCCGGGTCCTCACCTCCGGACATGAATCAACGGCAGGGGAAGGCCTGAACACACTGGCGCGGCTGGTTGAACGGGCCTCCGGCGCCATGCAAATCGTGGCCGGGGGAGGGCTCAAGCTCGCCGACATCCCGGCCATGCACGCCGCCGGCCTCTCAGCAGTGCATCTCTCCGCGAAACGGACCGTGACCACGCTCGCGGATTCCGCCGTCGCCCTCGGCAGCCGGGACGGTGCCGATCCTACGGCCTACGCGGTGACCGACCGGGAGACCGTCCGTGCAGCGAGGGCGGCAGTGAATGCGGCAACGATGGGGTCATGACGTGGCATCGTCCAACATCACAGTCAGCACCCTTACCCTGACCATGGCCGAGCTGGGCCCTCTGAACCCGTTGCCGGTGGTCGGTTCGGAGCTTGAGGAACCCTACAGCGTGGGGGAGGGCGTCCCGGAGGAGTTGCAGGCAGCTACCCGCTACGGGGTGGTGCCCAACGTGTATCCGTACCTGATGCAGGACGGCTACAGCCGCGCGGCCGCACCCAGGGAGCTGACCGCCGTCGTTCTTGAAAACAGCAAGCTGAAGGCGACTGTCCTGCCGTCCATGGGCGGGCGGATCTGGGAGCTTTTCGACAAGGCCACCGGCAAGCAGCTCCTGCACACCCATGCGGCACCCCAGATCGCCAACATCGCATTGCGGAAGGCCTGGTTTGCAGGCGGCCTGGAATGGAACATCGGCACCCGGGGACATTCGCCCACCAGCTGCGATCCCTTGCATACGGCGATCGTGCACACGTCCGACGGCAAGCACATCCTCCGCATGTGGGAGTACGAACGGCTCCGCGAGGTGGTGTTCCAAGTGGACATCTGGCTTCCGGCCGATTCGGAGGTGCTCTTGGCTGCCGTCAGGATCCGGAATCCCAACGATCATGACGTCCCCGTGTACTGGTGGAGCAACGCTGCAATTCCGGAGACGGACCGGACCCGGGTGATCGCACCTGCCGAGGAGGCCTTTAGCGCCGATTACGCCACGGACATCACCCGCGTCACACCCACCAACCACGAAGGCTATGACGGCACATGGTTGGTCAACAGTCCCCATGCCGCGGATTTCTTCTTCGACATCGACCCTTCGGAGCGCCGTTGGGTGGTGGCAGCGGATGACGACGGCGACGGGCTGGCCATGCTGTCCACGGACCTGCTGCGCGGAAAGAAGCTCTTCGTGTGGGGCCAGGGCGCAGGCGGCAAGCGGTGGCAGGAATGGTTGAGCCCCGGTGCCGGTCCCTACGCGGAAATCCAGGCCGGACTGGCCCGGACACAGTTCGAACACCTCGCCATGCCCGCGGGCAGCCAGTGGTGCTGGGTTGAGGCTTACGGGAACGGCAGCCTGGATCCGGGGATCTCCCACGGCACGGACTGGCAGGCGGCAGTAGCGCACGCCGGGGAGCGTCTGGAAACGCTGATGCCCCGTGAGGAACTGGAGTCGCTGTTGCCGGCAGCCATACGCGACGCTGACGTGCCGCCGTCCACCATGGTCCGGATCGGCAGCGGCTGGGGCGCGCTTGAGCGGGCCCGGCGCCGGCGCGCCGGCCGGAGCTGGGTTGCCGAAAGCGGGACGCCGTTCGTGTTGGAGAGCCTGACCGAGGAACAGGAGCCCTGGCTGGGGCTGCTGAAGGGACAAGCGTTCGACGGCGCTCCCTCCTTTGTGGCAGGGGCGGACTGGGAAGGGTTGTTGGCCGGGCAGGAGAGCCCCGAGGCCCACTACCACCTGGCCACCATGCGGCACGCCCGGCAGGATCTGGAAGGCGCCACGGAGGAGTATCGCCGCGTCCTCGAATCGAACGGCGCCAGGCCGGCGACGATCGCGCTCGCCCGGCGGGGGTTGGCGCTGGTTCTCCTGGCAGCAGGCAGCGAACAGGAGGGGTTGGCTGAACTGCGGACGGCTGTCCGGAGAAATCCCTCCAACACGTGGTTGCTGACGGAAGCAGCCACCTTGGCAGTTCGCCATGGCGATCCGGCCATGGCGCTGGAACTGACCGGATCCGCTCCCACGGAGGGCACCGCCGTCGGACGTTTGATGTTCCTGAAGGCCACTGCGCTGGCCCGGAGCGGCAGGGCAGCGGAGGCCGCGGCCATCCTCCGTGCGGGCGTGGAAATCCCGGATCTGCGCGAAGGAGAGGACGCCATCGCGGCGCTGTGGGAAGAGGTGTGTGCCGGGGAACCCGTGCCTGCTGCTTACCAATTCGGGATGCATTAAATGCTGAATGAAGGCTGTGGATATCCAGATGCCGACTTAACCCAAACAAGGTAAGTTGGCTTAAATGACCTCCCCTGTGTTGCCTGCCGTTGACCGCGCCCCCGGAATCTCGAAAGAGATCGAGGACGCTGCCTGGTACGTACTCCAGCCCGCTTTGCAAGGGAAGCCTTCAGCCATTGACGGGCGGACGCTGACGTGGACAGCGGAGGCTGCCCGCGAGTTGCTGGAACGGCTGGAGCGGGGCGTCGGGGACTCCAAGGCGCCCATGATGACCAACCTGCGGCAGAACCTGGAAGGCGCATCACGCGAGGCGAAGCTTCTGGCCGTCGAGCTGCTGTATTTGCAGTCGCTGCCGCTGGCCCACGAGGTCAAGTCCCTGCGTGTGAAGCGCGCGCGTGTAGCCGAGGCGGCGTCCTGGGTGGAACCGCCGGTCGAGCTGCCTGAAGAGCTGTACCAAGGCATGACGGACCACGGCGTGATCCGGGACCGCACGGCGGAGTTCAACTGGACGATCTGGGACCACCTGACGTGGCTGTGCCGCTTCGTGGAGCACGTTGACAGCCAGAGCACGGAGACCATCAACCGGGCGCTGGCCGATCCACTCAAGTTCCACGAACTCGCGGCAGGTACGCCCGAGGACCAGCCCGCCCTGCGGCGCAGCATCGAATACTTGGTGTGGCCCAGCTACTTCGAGCCGGTAGTGGCGGACGTGGAACGCCGCGAGATCCGGGACGCCTTCGCTTCCCTCGTGGGCGGCGCCAAGGGAGATACCGAAGAGGACATCACCGCTGACATCCACCGCATCCGCCTCCACCTGGACGAGCAGGCAGGCCAGCGGATCGACTGGTATGCCCGGCAATTGGTGAGCCAATGGCGGAAGGTGGGAGACCCGGGCCGCCGTTCCTGGCTGCTGCGCACACACCATGACAACGCGGACCTGTTGGCGTCCTGGGTGGCGGAGGAGAAAGCCACCCTGGACGTTGAGCACTTGCGCTCGCTGGAGGCCGGAGTCACCGCGGGGGTGGTCCAGCACGCCGTAGACGAGGACTGCAAGCACCTTGGATACGTGGAGCGCGAGGACACCAAGACCGCCGTCTTCGCTTTCCTGACCGTCATGAAGCCCGGAGACCTGACGCTCTACCAGCAGGCGGGGCGGGTCCGCGTGGGGGTTGTACTGGGCGAACCGGATCACGAGAACCGCCGGATCCAACGCAAAGTGCGCTGGTTCGACGACAGTTACGCCATCACGGAGCTGCCGCGCCACGCACAGCGCCAGCTGTCCACGCCCGGCATCATCGTGGACGTCACCAGGGTGATCCAGGCGCTCCAGGAGCTCCTCCCGGTGGAGGCAGAAACGGATGGCGAGGACGAGACCCCGCCCACCGCCGTCGTCGAGGTTGTTCAGCAGGGCTTCCGGCCCCTGACCGAAGAGTTCGCAGCCTCGCTCCACATGGACCTCGAACCGCTCAAGGAAATCGCGGAACTGTTGGAGGAGAACCGGCAGTTGGTGCTCTATGGTCCCCCCGGCACCGGCAAGACGTACCTGGCCAAGCACCTCGCCGCGGAGCTGGCGGGGGACAGCACGGACGAACGCGTCAAGCTGGTGCAGTTCCATCCTTCCTATGCCTACGAGGATTTCTTCGAGGGTTACCGTCCGGACAAGACCGACGACGGCCAGGTTTCCTTCAAACTGGTTGCCGGTCCGCTGCGCCGCCTCGCGGAGGAAGCCGCGAAGCCGGAGAACGCGCACAAGCCTTACTTCCTGATCATTGACGAGATGAACAGGGCCAACCTGGCCAAGGTCTTCGGCGAGCTCTACTTCCTGCTCGAATACCGGGATGACCGCATCTACCTGCAGTACAGCCCGAATGAGCCCTTCAGCCTGCCGGACAACCTGTACATCATTGGCACCATGAACACGGCGGACCGTTCCATCGCCATGATGGACGCCGCCATCCGGCGCCGCTTCGCGTTCATTGAGCTGCACCCGAATGTGCAGCCGGTGAAGGGTTCGCTGCGGCGGTTCCTGGAAGCCCGCGGCCTGGATACCCTCAACGCGGATTTGCTGGATGCCCTCAATGCCGCCATCGATGACTGGGACAGGGACCTCATGATCGGCCCGTCCTACTTCATGAAGCCGGCAGCCCAAACCCCCACGGGCCTGCGGCGGATCTGGAAGTACGAGCTCATGCCGCTGCTGGAGGAGCACTACCACGGGCAACTGAACCGGGCGCAGCTGGAAGAACGCTTCGGCCTGGACCAGTTGCTGGGACGTCTTGCTTCCCGCTAACGCCATCCCGCCCCGTCCCGGGCGGGCGCCGGCCAGCGCAGCAAAAACTCCAACGGGGGTGCGGCACATCCTCATGGACGAGCTCTCGCGTGGGGTGGTGGACAAACTTGACCCGGAGTCGGCTGCGTTCATCAACGCCAGTGGCCTGGCCAAGGCTTCGCCCATGGGGATGGGCCTGTACAGGATCGAACCTGTGGGAAAAGTTGGTTCGGTCCGGACAGCCGCCGTTCAGTTGGAAGTCCGTCCGAAGGGCCGCCTGGGCCTGAACCGCTTGCTGTTCCTGCTGAGCTTCGCCGGCGACCAAGGCTTCCGTGACCACACCGTGGAGGCAACGGAACATCCGGATCTGTGGAGCGCGTTGGCGCAGTCCCTGGCGCAGTTGGCGGAGAAGGCCTTGAACCGGGGCGTCCTCCAGGGCTACCTGACCATCGACGAATCCCTCCGGACCGTCAAGGGCCGCATCCGCATCTCGGACCAGATCTCGCGCCGGCCCGGCATGCTGGTCCCGCTGGAAGTGTCCTATGACGAATTCACCGAGGACATCGCGGAGAACCGCATCCTGCGCGCCGCCCTCGACCGGATGAGCAAGGTCCCCGGTGTGCGTGCCGACGTCCTGAGCCGCTTGCGGCAGCTCAAGGGAAAGCTCGACGCCGTCACCCGGCTCAAGCCCGGCGCGCCGCTGCCGCCGTGGCAGGCCAACCGGATGAACCTCAGGTACCACGCCGTACTCCGGCTTGCGGAGGTGATCCTGCGCAACGCCTCGGCCGAGGCAGGCGAGGGCAAACAGCAGTCTGCGTCGTTCGTGGTGGACATGGGGCAGGTTTTCCAGGAGTTCGTGGGCGCCGCCCTGCGTCATGCGATGGGCCGGCATCCCGGTGAAATGCGGCTGCAGTACGGGGCACTCCTGAACGAGGCAGTGCAGGATACCGACCGCCTGACGGTCCGGCCGGATGCCGTGCATTTCCTCGGCGGTCAGCCGGTGGTGGTGTACGACTTCAAATACACGGCGGCCGGGGATACCGGGGCCTCGCTCAACGCTGACCACTACCAATTGCTGGCCTATTGCACGGCCTTGCGGGTACCTACGGCGTGGCTTGTTTACGCCGGGACGGGTGAGGTCAAGCTGCGGCGGATCCTCAACACGGACATCGACATCATCGAGTACCCGTTGGACCTGTCGCTGCCCCCGGCGGAGATCCTTGCCGCCGTCGAGGACCTCGGTGAACAGTCGTGGGGAGAAGTGGTGCGCCAGGCTGTGGCGGGGCGGGGAGCCTCCGGCTAGCCTGAGAGGTAAACCGCGAGTGCGATGGAGGCATGATGGCTAAGAAGAAGAAGTCCTGGCGTGATCTGAGCACTAAGCAGAAGGCCATGATGATGGCGGGCAGCGCGGTTAACCTGACGCTGCTGATTGCAGCACAACGGAGCCTGGCGAAGACCCCGGACGCGCAAATCAGGGGCAAGAAGGCCCTCTGGCGGGCTGCGTCCTTCATCAACTTCTTTGGTCCGGTGAGCTACTTTGTGTTCGGCCGCCGGCGGGATGCCGGGGCAGCCTAGGAAGACACGTCCGACGCCGGAGGGAGCCTAGGCGGGCACTTTCACCGTGAAGGTGGTGCCCTGCCCGGGTTCACTCTGGAGCGTGATGCTGCCGCCGTGGGCCTCGACGATCGCCTTGCTGATCGGCAGGCCCAACCCCACGCCGGGAATGGTGCTGTTGCGGACCCCGTCCGCCCGGAAGAACTTGGTGAAGACTCCCGCTTGTTCATCCTGCGGGATGCCCATGCCGGTGTCGGAGACCTTGCAATAGACGTGGTCCTCGTCTTCCCACGCGGATACCACCACGTCCCCGCCGTCGGGTGAGTACTTGATGGCATTGGAGACGAGGTTGTCCAGGACTTGGGAGATCCGGGAGGAGTCCACGCGGGCATGGAGCGTCCCGGGCACGTCCACGGAAAGGCGGACGTGCGCTTTGGCTGCCCTGGGTTCGGCCGAAGCAACGCTGCCGCGGACCAGTTCGGAAACATCCACCGGGTGCGGCTGGATGGCGATCTGCCCGGACCTGACGGCCAGGAGGTCGGAGACAAGTGACAACAGGCGTTCTGCATTGCGGCGGACGATGTCCAGCTGCTTGCGGTACTTCGGATCCAGTCCGTTGGGGTCATCGAGGATGAGCTCGACGTAGCCGAGGATGGAGGTCAGCGGCGTCCGGAACTCGTGGGATACGTTGGCCACGAATTCGTCCTTGGCTGCCAAGGCATTGACCAATTCCGTGACGTCGCTGAAGACCACTACGGATCCTGCGAAGTTGCCGGCCGGGTCAAGCATGGGCCTTGCGCTGGCAGTGAATGCGCGCTGCCCGGCGCCGGATCCCAGCCAGACCAGCTGGTCCGTGAAACGCTCGCCCAGCACCGCCCTGCGGACGGGCCGGCGGTCCGACGGCAGCGGGGTGGTGCGGTCCGTGTCGAACACCAGGAGCTGGGATTCGTTGGGATCGTCGTTGTCCGGGGGAGTGGCCAGCGCGTGCGTCTGCCGCTGCCTGCGGTTCATCAGGATGTCGTGGCCGTCGCCGTCAACGGCCACCACGCCCAAGGGCAGCGCTTCCATGACCGTGTTAAGGAGCCGCTCCTGCTTGGTACTGACTTCGAGGGCAGATTTGAGGGCCGCGTCCTTTTCCTCAAGTGCCCGTTGTTGACGGACCATGCTCAGGGTGAGGATGCTGACCGAGACCCCGATGCCAAGGATCAGGATAGGGAAGAGCAATGGCTTGGTGAGGTCCTGCTGGGTGAAGGTGCCGCGGATGAAGAGCGGCGCCCACACAATGGTCAGAGGCCCGATGAACGCGAGGGCGATGGCCAGCCGGGGATAAAGGCCGGAGGCGCACAGCCAAATGACCGGCAGGACCACCAGCACGCTGAGCCCTGTGAGCGCTTCCTGCCCGCCTTCGCGGCCGAAGGCGATGGAGACGATGTCCAGGATCGGGATGACCAGGAAGCTGGCAAAGGGCAGCTTGTGCCACGGGACGGCGATGCAAAGGGCCAGGAGGAATGCCTGGCTCAACAGGAACACCAGGAAGAACGGGTTGCCGAGGGTGGCCGGGAAGAACAGCCACACAAGGATGGCGGAAAGGCACACGCAGACCGAGAGCGGCAGCTGGCTCAGCACCACCCTCATCCGGAGGCTGTGCTCATGGAAGGAGCGCTTGAAGATGAACAGTTTCTTCTTGTCATCGACGGCCCACATGGTGGGTGTGCTCATGGGTTAACCACCGGTGGGGCAGAAGGAAGACGGTTCATGAGATCAGCCTAACCATAATGGTTATACTTCGAAGGGTTATCGAAGCGGGCTGAGGGGCGGCAATGAGTGAAGCACGTGTGGGACTGGTCATCGAAGACGACCAGGACATCCGCGAACTGGTCCGGGTGGTCCTTTCCCAGGCGGGTTTCGACGTCCATGTGGCGTCCACGGGCTCGGCCGGCGTCAACTCCGCCCGGGAATTGAATCCCGACGTTATTACGCTGGATCTCGGCCTGCCGGACATCGACGGTTTTGAAGTGGCCCGGCAGATCCGTAAGACTTCCGACGCCTACATCATCATGCTCACCGCCCGCGCCGAAGAGCTCGACACGTTGATGGGCCTTGAAGCCGGTGGCGACGATTACCTCACCAAGCCGTTCCGGCCCCGCGAGCTGCGCGCCCGGGTGGAGGCCATGATGCGGAGGCCGCGGTCGTCGTCGGACGCCAAGCACGCCCCGGAAGCCGCCGATCCCGAGATGACCCACAACGGGCTTGCCGTTTCGGCCGGATCCCGCACGGCCGTCCTCAACGGCATGGAGCTGAAGCTGACCCGCACCGAGTTCGACCTGCTGGTGGCACTGTTGGAGACCGGCCGGATTGTGCGGACCAAGGCTGACCTTGCGCGTCGCCTCCGCAACGAACCGTACGACGTCGGCAGTTACGTCAGCGACGCGGACGAACGCGCCGTGGAGGTCCACATGGGCAACCTGCGCAAGAAGCTGGGGGACAGCATCCAAAGCCCGCGCTGGCTGGAAACAGTCCGCGGCGTCGGCTACCGTTTGGCCCCGGCAGTCCACAACAACTAAGCCCCGCCCCGCTCACCCAACTGGGTAGCAGCTGTGCGCGTTTTGAACGCTCAAAACGCGCACAATTGCGACTCAGTTGGGGACGGGGACGCGGGCGGGTTCCGCTGCGATCACCGGGTGGTCCGTGTCCGGCAGGGAGCGCCCGGGGCCGTCATCGAAGAACTCCGCGTTGGCCCGGACGTAGTCTGCCCATTCATCCGGGACGTCCTCCGAGAAGTAGATGGCTTCCACGGGGCACACGGGATCGCACGCTCCGCAGTCCACGCATTCGGAAGGATGGATGTAGAGGGAGCGCGCGCCCTCGTAGATGCAATCGACAGGACATTCGTTGATGCATGCCTTGTCTTTCACATCCACGCAGGGCTGCGCGATCACGTAACTCATGACCGGCTACACGCCCGTGTAGACGGTTTTGCCCCACGTGAAGAAGTCCAGGGCGGACCGTCCTTGTTCGCGGAACGTGTTGGTGGAGGAGTCCTTGACCCCGCCGAACGGGACGTTGAGGTCCAGGCCAGCAGTGGGCCGGTTGACCTTGACCACGCCGGCCTGCGCACGGGCGGCGAAGTCCGTGGCGAGGGCGAGGGAATCGGTGCAGATGCCGGCGGTGAGTCCGTAGCGGGAGTCGTTGACGGCGGCAAGGCCTGCCTCGTAGTCGGGAACTTCCAGCACGGCCACTACCGGCCCGAAGATCTCTTCCGTGACTGCGGGGTCGTCCGGGGGCAGGTCGGTGAGCACCGCCGCCGGGAAGAGCAGCGCGCCGGAGGGGTCGCCGTCGTAAGTGCCGTGCAGGAGGCTTGCGCCGCGTTCGACGGCGGTGCGCACCGCTGCCTGGTCCTGCTCGAATTGCTGCCTGCTCACCACGGCGCCCATCCGGGTGCCATCCGCCAGGCCGTCACCGGTGCTGTAAGCGGCGGCTTCGGCCACCAACGCGTCAAGGAACGCTGCACGGATCCCGGGGGTAACGTATACCCGCGAGGTTGCCGTGCATGCCTGCCCGGTGAGTCCGAATGCTCCGGCGGCCACCACTTGCGCGGCCTTGCGGGGGTCGGCGTCGTCCAGGACCAGGACGCCGTTCTTGCCGCCCATTTCCAGTTGCACCCGGGCACGGCGGGCGTTGAGGATTTCCTGCAATCCCAGGCCCACGTTGGTGGAACCGGTGAAGGACAGCCCGGCGATGCGGGGATCGCGGGCCAGTGCGTCACCAACAACCCGGCCCTTGCCGTGGACGACGTTGAACACGCCGGCAGGGAGGCCTGCGTCCTGCAACGCCCGGGCGAGGTGGGTGGCGGAGAGGGGAGTGAGCTCAGCCGGTTTGATCACCACGGTGTTGCCGCTGATCAGGGCCGGTGCGGTCTTCCACGCAGGAATGGCGATGGGGAAGTTCCAGGGCGTGATCAGGCCTACAACGCCCAGGGCTTCGCGGCGGGTGGTGATGGTGGTGTCCGGGAGTCCGCTGGGCAGGACTTCGCCGGTGGCAGCCCAGCCGAGGGAGCCGAAGAAGCGCAGGACGTCCGAGGCGCGCTTCACTTCGCCCTTGGCTTCTGCCAGGGTCTTGCCTTCTTCCCGGACCAGGTCTTCGGCGATGGCCCCTTGGCGTTCGATCAGCAGGTTCCCGGCGGCAAGGAGGATGGCGCCACGGGAGGGGGCCGGGAGCGCAGCCCACGCGGGCTGGGCAGCGGCGGCGGCGGTGATGGCGGCGTCGACGTCCTCGGCGCTCCCGCTGGGTGAGAGCGCTGCGAGCTCATCCGGACAGGCGGGGTTCATGCGCCGGGTGACGCCTTCGCCGAGCCATTGGCCGTTGATGAGGTGCTGGGCGGTGAGGGTGGCCTCGGCGGTGAGGGCAGTATCCAGAGTTGTGGAAGTCATGATGGTCCTAACGTGGTGGGGTTCAGAGGCTGCGGATGAGGCCGCCGTCGCACCTGAGCGCGACTCCGGTGATGTACGACGCCGGCGCGCTGCACAGGAAGGCGGCAGCGGCACCGAACTCGGCGGGTTCCCCATACCTGCGGGCGGGGATGGTCTTGCGGGATTCCAACTGGATGTCCTCCAAGGTGGTGCCGCGTCGCTTGGCCGCGGCCTGGTCCAGCTGGGTGACGCGGTCGGTGGCGATCCGGCCCGGAAGGAGGAGGTTCACCGTGACCTCGTCCAGCGCTACCTCGGCGGCGAGGGTCTTGAGGTAGCCGGCCAGTGCTGCCCGTCCGGTGTTGGAAACTGCCAGGTTGGGGAGGGGTGCGGTCACTCCGCTGGAACCGATCGCAAGGATGCGGCCCCAGCGGCGTTCCCGCATGCCGGGCAGGACTTTCGACACCAAGGCATGATGCGGCTTGACCAGGAGGTCGAACGCCGCGGCCATGTCCTCGGAGGTCAGTGTTGCCGCAGCACCGGGCTTCGGGCCGGGGCCGTTGAGCACCAGGATGTCGATCGGCCCGAGGTTGGCCACGGTCTGGTCCACCGCGGACCCGATGCCCTCCGGGGTGCCGAGGTCCGCTTCGATGGCCACCGCGTCAAAGCCGCTTGTTCCCAAAGAACCGATGCCCAAGGTGCCGCTTCCGTAGGCTGCCTGGAGTTCGGCCACGATCTCCTTGGCACGGTCCCGGCGTCGTCCGACCACCGCCACCCGGACCCCTTCGGCGGCGAGCGCCCGGGCCACGGCCAGGCCGAGTCCGCCGGTGGAGGCGGCCACCAGTGCTGTCTTGCCTGCGATTCCGAGGTCCATCAGAAACTCCCTACTGCTGTACGGGCATCCAGTGCTGACGCCGCTTCCTTCAAGTGCACGGCCATGGAGCCACGCAAGGCTTCGGGGAAGGGGGCCGCGGGTGCCCGGACGCCGGAGTCCTTGATGAGTCCGCGCTCGCGGAGGCATTCCTTGCGGATGGCCAGTGCCACCTTGGCCTGCTGCTCGAAATTGATGAGCGGCAGGTAGGGCTGCAGTTCGCTTTGAGCGGCCTCGTACCCGCCGTCCTGCCACGCCCGAACGCAGGCGATCAGGGCTTCGGGGTAGGAGAAGCCGGTCATGGCGCCGGAGGCTCCTGCCATGAGTTCGTCCAGGAGGCCTTGGCCGCCCAGCCCGCCGAAGATGGAAACCCCGACGGCGGCACTCAGTTCCGCGATGGCCACGCTGGTGGGCGGGGCCTCGGCTTTGACGGCGATGACGTACCCGCAGGCGTTCACCACGGAGGCCAGCGCGGGGGTGGGGATGCTGACTCCGCTGGCCAACGGGTAGTCCTGGAGGACTACGTTGGCCCCGGTTGCCCGGTGGATGGCGTCGAGGTGGGTGATCACCGCATCTGCCCGGGCGGAGTTGGCTTGCACCATGACCGCGGCCAGGCGTGGCCCGGCAACCTCCTGCGCTGCCGTGATCTCTTCGATGGCGGGCCGGGTGGCCAGTGCTGTCACGCCCACCACCAGGGGGAGGGTGGTGGATTCGACGACCGTTTCCAGGACGTCGCGGCGTTCCTGCGGCGTCAGGGCGGCTGCTTCGCCGAACACGCCAAGCACTGTGAGGCCGGTTGCCCCGATGTTCCCGTAGTGCTCCACGAGTTCGGCGAGGCTGTCCAGATCGACGTCCAGGGTGCTGCCTTGGAAGGGGGTTGCTACGACGCCCCAGACGCCGGCGGGCAGGGATTCACGGTTTTTGGGCGCAGAAGGGAGAGGCATGGTGGTTCCTTTTCAATGCGAACTGCTTGATGCGAACTGCTTGAGTGGGATGGCGGGGCTGGTGGTGCCGGGGACGTTTAGCGTCCCGGCCACACCGGCGGACGCTTTTCCTGGAAGGCGCGGACTCCTTCTGCGGAGTCTTCGCTGTCCAGTGCCGCCATCAATGCCGGCAGCCTGAGGCCGCGGGCTTCCTGGGCGCTCAGGTGCGCCGTTTGCGTCACCATCTGCTTGACGGCGCGCACGGAGGTGGGGGCGCATGCCAGGATCTGGTCCACCCAACGCCGGACGGCGGTGTCGAGTTGGTCAGCGGGCACTACTTCGTTGACCAGCCCCATGGACTGCATCTCCGCTGCGTCGGCCTTGCGTCCGGTCAGCAGCATTCCCATGGCTTGGGTGTAGGGCACCCGGCGCACCAGCTGGTGGATGCCGCCGTCGAGCGCCAGCCGCCCGACGCGGGGTTCAGTCAAACCGAACTTCGCGTCCGAAGCTGCGACGACGATGTCTGCACCGAGGACGATTTCCATGCCGCCGCCCAGGGCGTAGCCGTTGACGCGGGCGATGACGGGCACATCCAAGGTGGTGCGAAGGCTGAGCCCGCCGAAGCCGTTGGGGTCCAGGCCGGCCCAGTACTCCAGGCCGGTCTTGTCCACGGCGTCGGCGGACATGTCGGCGCCGACGCAGAAAGCACGCGGACCGGCACCGGTGACCACGACTGCCCGTACGGACGGATCGCTTTCCAGCTGGGACCAGATCCCGTTGAGCCGTGCGTGGGTGGCGCCGTCCACTGCGTTCAGCACGTGCTGACGGTCGATGGTCACCGTTGCCACGCCGTCGGTGATGTCCAGTGTTACCTGGTCAACCCGTTCTTCGACCGTGATGCTCATCGGAGCACTCCCAGCTTTTGCAGGCGTTCGATGGTTTCCTCATCGAAGCCGTTCTCCAGCAGGACCTCGACGTTGTGCTCGCCCAGGCGCGGGGCCGTGCGGCGGATCGACGGCGGGGTTGCCGAGAGGCGGATGGGTGCGTTCAGCATTTTCACCGTGCCCACCGAGGGGTGTTCGGCTTCGACGATCATGCCGTTCGCCTCGGTCTGCGCGTCTGCGAGCGCCTGTTCCAGGGTATGGACGGGGGCGTTCAGCAGCCCTTGTTCTTCCAGTTTCGCCGTCCAGTAGGCGGTGGTGTTGGTGGCGAAGTGTTCGCGGAAGATGGCCTGGAGGGCGGGCTTGTTCTTGAACTGCTGCTCCAGTGTTGCGAATCCGGGGCGTTCGGTGAGGTCCTCGTCGAGGTCCAGGGCGTCGGAGATCCGGGCCAGGGGATCGGGGGTGAAGCCGCCCACCATGCACACGGCGCCGTCGGTGGTTTCGAAGACTCCGGAGAGCGGCATGGCGCCCCAGTTGACCTCGTAGCCGCGGTTGAGCTGCATGCACGCTTCCTGCATCTGCAGGTGCAGCATGGAGTCGTACATGGTCACTTCCACCTTTTGGCCCACGCCGGTGGTTTCCCGGGTGCGGAGGGCCAGAAGGATTCCCTGCATGAGGTGCATGCCGGTGATGTAGTCGCAGAGCGTGGTGGGGTAGATGGAGGGTTTGGTGTCCTCGGATTCCCTGCGCCACATGACCCCGGAGTAGGCCTGGGCGATGGCGTCCTGGCCGCCCTTGTGGGAGTAGGGTCCTACAGGTCCGAATCCGGTGCCGGAGGCCCAGATGATGCCGGGGTTCTGCGTTTTCAGGTCCTCGTAGCCGAAGCCCATGCGTTCCATGACCCCGGAGCGGAAGTTGCTGACGACGACGTCCGCGTCGGCCATGAGGCGGTGGAGCACTTCGCGGCCTTCTTCGGTGCGGGTGTCCACGGAGACGCTGCGCTTGTTGCGGTTGATGGACAGGAAGATCGGGTTGTCCTGGCCGTCCTGGTCCGGGAAGGAGTTGCGGGAGATGTCTCCGGCTCCGGGACGCTCAACCTTGATGATGTCTGCGCCGTAGTCGCCCAGCAGCTGGGTGCAGGACGGGCCCATGAACACCTGGGTGAAGTCCACGATCTTGACGCCCTCCAGCGGGAGGGGCGTTGGTGCCGGGCCCGCGGCGGTGTGTTCCGCCGTCGTGCGTTCTGCCTGGTCGGTTTCGGTCTGGTCCACAGTCATGAGGCTCATGCCAGTACCGCTGCTTCGGAGTCGACGGTGGCGTTCGACGACGGGACGTCGCCGGGGTCCGCACCGTGCCGGCGCATGCCGAGCTGGATGTCCGCTGCCGCGACGTCGCGGACCAGGATGTTGTTTTCCACGGCAAGGGCTGCCGCGACGCCTACTGCCTGGCCCATGGCCATGCAGGGCGGGATCTCGCGGGACATCTTCTGCGCCTCGGGGGTGGCGGAGTAGTGGCGGCCGGCCACGAGGAGCTGGTCCACTTCCTTGGGCAGGAGCGAGCGGTAGGGGTAGTAGTAGTCGCGTCCGCGGGCCACGGTGTCGGCGAAGTGCCGGCGCTGGGTGACGTCGTCCTTGGTCATGACGTACTCGCCTTGCAGGAGGCGGGTCTGGCGGACGCCCATCTGGGAAGCGACGTCCAGCATGTAGCACTTCTCGAAGCCGGGCAGGTGGGCGCGGACGTAGTCCACTGCTTCGGAGATCTTGTCGCGGGCTGCGAACTCGGCTGCGGTCATGTCCGCGGGGTCCACGCCGTCGAAGCCGGTCATGTGCGGGGCGTTGCACCACACCACGCCCTCCACGGGGGTCTTGAGCCACCACAGTTCCCAAGCGCCGCCGAGGATGCGCTTGATCTTGCGGTTGATGGCGCGTGCTTCCTTCGGGTTGGCCTGTTCGAAGGCTTCGGCCGCGTTGGTGTCCACGTTGCCGAGGCGGAAGACGAGGGTGGTGAGGTAGTTGTCCTTGGCGTAGCTGGCGCCGGCACGGGAGGCAACGTCAATGTCGCCGGTGGTGTCAATGACGACGTCGGCCGTGAAGGCCTGCGGGCCGAGCTTGGTTTCGCAGATGACGCCCTTGATGACGCCGTTGTCCACGATCGGCCGGGAGAACCAGGAGTGCAGGCGAAGATCGACGCCTGCTTCGCGGACGAGGTCGTTGGAGACGCGCTTCCAGCCGTCGGGATCGAAGGCTGCGGCGTAGCAGATGGGCTTGGGGTTGGTGTGGGAGTGGAAGTCGAAGGTGCCGTAGCGGCCCCACTTGTTCCACAGTTCCTCGGAGGTCTTGCGGTCATCTGCCGGCGGGACGATTGCGAGGCCCAGCTTCTGGAGGCGTTCGACGTACTCGGAGACGATGCCCGTGACCGTGATTTCCTGGCCGTTGATCATGTCGTCGAGGACCAGCACCATGCCGCCGGACGCGAGGCCACCCAGGGAGGAGTAGCGTTCCAGCAAGGTGACCTTGGCGCCGGAGCGGGCCGCGGTGACTGCGGCTGCCACGCCTGCGGGGCCACCGCCGACCACCAGTACATCGGAGCGGGAGATCACGGGCGCCTTGAGGTCCGCCGTCGTGGTGGCGAGTTCGAGGGAGTTCATTTTTTCAGTCCTTACTTGCCGACGTGGATGCCGTTGGTGCGGCGTGCGGCGATGTAGAAAACGATGCTGAGGATGGACAGGACGGCCACGTAGACCGGGAAGATCCAGGTGAGGTTCAGCGACTGGAACCAGACCAGGAGGTAGGAGGCGGTGCCGCCGAAGATCGCCACGCCGATTCCGTAGCCGAGGGCGACGCCGGTGCCGCGGATGTTCTTGGGTATCAGGGAGGAGCTGACCACGTTGTAGAGGGTCATGTTGAGGACCAGGACAATCGAGCCGCCCAGGAGGACTGCTGCGAAGCCGCCGATGCCCGGCTGTACGTAGAGCAGCATCAGGAACACGGCCGGGATGGCCAGGACGCGGGTGACCAGGAACCACTTGGACATTGCCTTGCCGTCAGCCAGCTTGCCGACCACCCAGGAACCCACCACGAGGATGACGCCCAGGATGGTGGTGAGGGCGAAGACGGCCGTGGGGTCTTCCTTGAAGCCGCTGCGTGCGGCGCTGGGGAGTCCGACGTTCCAGGCGTAGTTGTAGGCCTGCGCTGCGCCGACCACGAAGATGATGGCCAGGACGGAGAGCCAGTGCTTGCTGACGCCCTTCCAGACGGCGCGCGGGGTGTTGGTGGCCATTTCCTCTTCCTTGAGGGTCTCCGGAAGGGAGCGCCGCAGGTAGAGGACCACGAAGCCGAAGAGGGCTCCGATGATGAACGGCACGCGCCATCCCCATTCGCCCATGGCTGCGGCGCCGAGCACGAGGCTGCACAGGAAGCTCACGAGGGAGGCCATGAGGATGCCGATGTTGACGTAGAAGGACATGATGCCGGCGACGTAGCCTTCACGGCCTTCCGGCGCCAGTTCCACGGCGTGGGAGGTGGAGAGGGGAGCTTCAATGCCGGTGGAGATGCCCTGCAGGATGCGGCACACCACCAGGATGATGCCCGCCCAGGCGCCGATGGTGGCGTAGCTGGGGGTGACGGCGATGACCAGGGTGGTGCCGGCCATCAGCATGATGGACAGCAACATCACCCGGCGCCGGCCGATGCGGTCTGCGAGGGTTCCCAGCAGGATGCCGCCCAACGGGCGGAAGGCGAATCCGACGGCGAACACGGCCAAGGCGTTCAGGGTTGCGGACAGGGGTTCGGTGCCGGGGAAGAAGTTCGGTCCAATGAAGGCTGACAAGAGTCCGAAGACCATCCAGTCGTACCATTCAAGGGCGTTTCCCAGGCCAAGGCCAAGGAGTCCTTTGCGGACCTCGGGTGTGAACCCGGCGTTCTTGGAACGGGAGTCGGTGATGGGCTTTGGTGCGGGGACGGCATTGTCCGTTTGGATGTCGAGCATGGAAATTTCCTTACGCTTACGCCGGAGAGGGCGTGAAAGGGTATGACGCAGGGACGCCTGTTGGAGGAAGCGCCTGATGCGAAAGTGGCAAGGAGTGTCAGCGGCCACGGGTTCGTGTCCGGACAGTTAAGGGAAAACGCCTGGCCCGCCCGAGGACGGGTGCGTTACCACGCGTGTGGTGCGTTGACCCAGATGGCTACGCATACCTCTTCGTAGCTGTTCTTGTACCAGTGGGGGATTTCTGAGGAGTAGGTGATGGAGTCGCCCTCTTCGAGGCTGTAGCAGACGCCGTCCAAATAGACGTCCTTACGGCCCGAGATGATGTAGCAGAACTCTTCACCGCTGTGTGTGAAAGGGGTGGCGCTGGTGTCGTGCCCTGGGGGCGTACTGATCCACTGCGCCTCGATGCTTCCGTCCCGGTTGGGGGTCAGCAGCTCGTGGACTGCCTCGCCGACCGATTCCCGGGTGACGTTTTGCAGGTTCCGCCGGTCCGCTTTGCGGACGACGGGTGACCTTGATTCGTCCTGGCCAATGAAGAACCTCCCTACGGGGATGTCCAGGCCATGGGCCAGCTGTGCCAACGTGGTGAAGGACGGGTTGGCCATGCCGCGTTCGATCTGACTGACGATTGCTTGGCTAAGGCCGGTAATGTCCGAGAGTTGGGCCAGGGTCATGCCCTTCGCCTTACGCATGGTGCGCACCTTGTTTCCCACGGTGGCCAGGAGTTCGCTGGTGGCCGGGGGAGCAGGAGTCTCGGTGGTCATTGCCGCATCCTTCGTTGGTGAGCTAACTCACACAACTATAGTGAAGATTTTTAGCGAGTCAATGGTTTTCTTCAGCAAAGTAAAAAATTTCAGGAAAATGATGATTCCAGCTGGCTGATGGTGCCGAAGACGAAGGCATCGATCTCATCCACCAAGGGCGTCAGCTCGGCCAGCTGCTCCCCGCCGCTGAGCAGCTTCATCCCGATTTCCAGTTCAGCAGCCAGCCGCCGCAAGCAGATCGCTCCCACCATGTGGCTGGACGTCTTGAGGCTGAGCACAGCGTCCATTGCCTCGTCCAGGTCCAGGTTGTCCAAGGCATGATGAAGCCGGGCCACCCGCCACGGCAGCATCGCCACGTAGTTGCGGACGAACGCGTTGACGATCGCTTGGTCGCCGCCGACGTCGGCCCGGAGTTCGGTGAGGACCGAGCGATCCACCAGGGAGTCTGTGCATTCGTCATACTCTGACACCAGACTCCTCCCGCCGCTGCCGAACAATGGATTCACGATTCAACAGTAGGACCAGCCGAACAGCGCACGTGCCCCAAAGTGAAAGCTTGATCCAATCTTGAGCGGACTCAGAGCCAGTCTTGATCACCCGCGGCGGGGGACCGTTCCGGCGAATCCAGGGGAGCTGCCAGGCGCTGGCTTCCGCCCTCAAGGAAGGCCGTCAACCGGCTTTCCAGCTCGCCGCGGTCCTTGAGTTCGCACTCCCACACCGTGAGGGATTCCCACCCGGAGGCCTCCAGCTGTTCGCGCTGCAGGGAGTCGCGCTCGCGGGTCCTTGTGCGTTTGGCCGCCCAGAACTCCGCATTTGCTGCCGGCGCATGGCGCCCTGCCTTGCAGTCGTGGAAATGCCAAAAACAGCCGTTCACGAAGATCACTTTGCGGCGGCCGGCAAACACCAGGTCCGGCCGGCCCGGGAGCGTCGTCGTGCCCGCGCGCCCGTGAAGCCGGTAACGGTACCCCTTGGCGTGCAGGATGCTGCGGACCAGCAGCTCCGGCTTGGTGTTCTTGCCCCGGATCCGGGACATGTTGCGGCTGCGCTGCTCCGGTGTCAGCAAATCCCGGCTCTCGCCCATCCCTCAACAGTAGCGCCGGCTTCACCGCACCGCCGTGGTGTCGGCCCCGTTCCGGTGTCCCCGTGCTGCTGCCGAGGCCGTCACCGGACCACACCGTGGCGGGAGCACTCCGCGGTCCACCCCAGCGGCGTCACCTGGACCTTCATCCGGCGTCGGCACACGGTGCAATAGCGCGGCGGTTCCATCACCAACTGCCGGAGGCAGGGCACGTGAGCCTCCGACGTCGGGCGCTCGCCGTGGGTGCTTGCGGCGCCGGTGGCTTCACCCCCGCAGTGGCCGCAGTAGGTGGTTACTTGCAGGGCCGCGCTGTTCACAGCGACTTCTGGAGTTCCTTGATGGGCATGTTGAGCTCCACCAGGAGGTTGAGGTCGGCTGTTGCGGGGCGACCCAAGGTGGTCAGGTAGTTGCCCACGATCACCGCGTTGATGCCGCCCAGGAGCCCTTCACGGGTACCGAGGTCGCCGAGGGTCAACTCGCGGCCTCCCGCGTAACGCAGGACAGTGCGCGGCATCGCCAGGCGGAACGCCGCGATGGCCCGGAGCGCATCCTTGCCGTCCATGATGCCTTGGTTTTCCAGCGGGGTTCCGGGCCTGGGGTTGAGGAAGTTCAGGGGGACTTCGTGCGGTTCAAGGGCGGCAAGCTGCGCGGCCAGCTCTGCCCGTTGTTCAAGGCTTTCGCCCATCCCGATCAAGGCGCCGCAGCACAGTTCCATGCCTGCTTCCTTGACCATTCGGCACGTGTCCAAGCGCTCTTCGTAGCTGTGCGTTGTGACCACCTGCGGGAAGTAGCTGCGCGCGGTCTCCAGGTTGTGGTTGTACCGGTGGACGCCCCATTCAGACAATTGGTCCACCTGGCGTTGGGTCAGCATGCCCAAGGAACAGGCGATGTTGATGTCGACTTCCTCATTGATGCGGTCGATCGCGAACTTGATCTGGTTCATCAGCTTGATGTCAGGACCGCGCACCGCGGCGACGATGCAGAACTCGGTGGCTCCCGTGGCGGCAGTCTCCTTGGCTGCCTTAACCAGTTCGGGGATGTCCAACCACACTCCGCGCACGGGAGAGTCGAACAGGCCCGACTGGCTGCAGAAATGGCAGTCCTCCGGGCACCCGCCGGTCTTGATGGAGATGATTCCCTCCACCTCCACGTCCTCGCCGCAATGCTTGAGGCGCACCTCGTGGGCCAGCTGCAGGGCGGCCGGAATGGCGTCGTCCGGGAGTTGGAGGATCTCTACAAGCTGATCCTCGGTGAGTCCTTCGCCCCGCTCCAGGACTTGGTCCTTTGCGAGGTCCAGAATGGCGTAACCAGTGGCTTCATGCGTTGCGTCGATGGTCATGGACTCGACGCTATCCGGGGGACGCATGGCCGATTTTGGAGGGTCGGCACAAAGCAGTCCCCCGGATTTTGGAGCGCGAAGACCTACGGCTTGAGCACCACCTTGATGCAGCCGTCCTGCTTCTTTTGGAACTTCTCGTAGAGCTCGGGAGCGTCGTCAAGTCCACCGGTGTGGGTCACCAGGTGCATGACTCCCAGGGGATCGGCGTCGTCTTCCACCAGGGGCAGCAGCTGGTCCGTCCAGCTGCGCACATTGCACTGGCCCATGCGCAGTTGGATCTGCTTGTCGAACATGGTCAGCATGGGCATCGGATCGGCCTGGCCGCCGTATACGCCGCTCAGTGAAATGGTCCCACCGCGCCTGACCAGGTCCACCGCGGTGTGAAGCGCGGCAAGGCGGTCCACGCTCATGGTCTCCATGGCCACCTGTGCCGGCTTGTCCGGCAGCAAGGACACGGCCTTGTGGAGGAAGGATGCGACGGGGGAGCCATGCGCTTCCATGCCCACCGCGTCAACCACGGAGTCCGGTCCGCGGCCCACGGTCTCTTCCTTGATTTGCCCGGCAACATCCGGGCTGTAGTCCATGGTCTCGATGCCGTGGGCTTCGGCCATTGCGCGCCGCTCCGGAACAGGGTCCACGCCGATCACCCGGAAGCCCTTGTACTTGCCGATCCTGGCAGCGAACTGCCCCACCGGTCCCAGCCCCAGGACCGCCAGCGTGCCGCCGTCGGGGACGTTGGCGTATTCCACTGCCTGCCATGCGGTGGGCAGGATGTCGGAGAGGAACAAATACCGTTCGTCGGGAAGGTCGGAGCTGACTTTAACCGGACCGTAGTCGCCGAAGGGCACGCGCAGGTACTGCGCCTGGCCGCCGGGCACGGAGCCGTAGAGTTCGGAATAGCCGAAGAGGGCAGCCCCGGAACCCTTCTCCTTGACCTGGGTGGTCTCGCACTGGGACTGCAGGCCTTGGTTGCACATATAGCAGCGGCCGCAGGAGATATTGAAGGGCACCACAACACGGTCGCCCTTCTTGAGCCTGTGGACTTCCGGGCCCACTTCTTCCACGATGCCCATGGGCTCATGGCCGATCACGTCGCCCTTATGCATGTAGGGGCCGAGGACCTCGTAGAGGTGCAGGTCGGAGCCGCAAATGGCCGTGGACGTAATCCTGACGATCACGTCCGTTGGTTCCTGAATAGTTGGATCGGGGACTTCGATGACGCTCAATGAGCGCCTGCCTTGCCACGTCACTGCTTTCATACCGGTGCTCTCCCTGCTTTTGGCTGGAGGTGTCCCACGCTGCAGGAGACCATCCCAGCCAAACAGAGTTGGATGACCCGCACAAGGGACGGCGGGCCTCGACACCCCTTGGCCCCCGTCATAGATTGAGGCCATGAGCGGAGAACCGAACGAACAGAAGCGAGCACCCGCCGAACCCCAGCAACCGACTGAACCGGCTGGCGTCGAACCTCCCCACAGCGAGCCCGGAAGCGGTGACTTCACCACCGAAGTCGACCCCACGTTTGTTCCGGATGAGAGCGGTGAATCGCCGGAGGAGAAGCGGGCGCGCGAGCATCCGGAGGCTACCGGCAGCTGACCACCGAATGACGACGGCGGAGCTTGCGTGCCGCTGTCGGCGGACAATTGCGTCCAAATCGTTAGTAAGCAACCTGATAAATAGGTTAATATGATGTAAGGCACAACATATCGAACTGAACTGACGAGGAGTGGGCAGTTGTCAATCATAGAGAATCCGCTGGTTCCCGACGGCGTTCCACGCAAGCATGCCGACCTGTCCGGCCTGCTCAAGGTGCACGGCGAGTACATCCACTGCGGCGAGCCCATGAAGTTCGCCCGGTCATCGGCCCGGAGCATCTACACGCCCCTGTCCACCGAAGAGGACGAAGAGGCCCTCATGGACGTGTACCTGGAAACCCGGGTGCTGCAGTGCACCTGCGGATTCCGCATGGAACTCCCGGCCTAAGACACTCGAAAACCACCCAAGCCGTTCACCAAGGAGGCAATCCACATGGATACCGGGCAAATAGTACTGATTATCGTAGTGGCCGTCGTCGTCATAGCCGCGATCATCATCGCGCTGATGGTGGGGCGCAAAAAGAGGGCCGAAGCCAACCGCCAACGCGCCCTCGACCTGCGGGAGAAGGCAGACCAAGAGGCGGTCAGCGCACATCAGGCCAAGGTGGAGTCCGCGCAGGCCGAGGCCGCTGCTGTCCAGGCCGAAGCCGAGGCGAACCGCCTCCGCCGCGAAGCCGAGCGCGACTCAGCCAAAGCCAAGGAAGCGAGCGGCCGCGTTGAAGAGCACCTGCGCCACGCAGACAAACTTGACCCTGATGCCAACACCCGCGGCAACGGCTCCTCCCGGGACGCCGATGTCCCCGAACACGACGCCCGCGTCCAGAACGCCGAACACGACGGCCACCGCCTGACCCGGGACCGCTCGCACCGCGAAGCCGCCAATGACGGGGCAGGCCAGGGCAACACTGTGCGGGACGGTTCGGTGCGGGACGGTTCTGTGCGGGACGGCGACAGGAACGCCTAGTTTTCGAACAAGACTCTGGAGGGCAGGGAAGTGAGCATCGTGGTGAGGCGAACAGGACAAACGGTGCGGTCGGGCGACGCAAAGCCAAACAGGCACGCAGTAGACGTAGTCCTCAGCCATCTTGGCGAGATCGGTCCGGCCGTGGCAGCGTTGCGGCGCGAGTCTTCACGCCTTGCCGAGTGGGGTGAAGAGTTGGCCCGGGCCAGGCTTCGCGGCGCCAAGGTCTTTGCTGCCGGCAGCGACGGCTCAGCCCATGAGGCCCAGCGCTTCGCCTCCGAACTTACAGCCCACGATGCCGCCCACCATCCCGACGGCAACCCGGGCACCTTCAGGGCGATCGTGGCCCACAAGGAAGCCGGGGAAACCATCAGCGGCCAGATCCCGGAGTTGGTCAACCGGGGCGACGTCGTGGTGCTGTTGGCTGCCAAGGGCATCACGGACGATCTCCGGGACGCCGCATCAGCTGCCAAGAAAGCCGGCGCCAAGGTGTGGGCCCTCACCGGCAGGGAATCCAAGGACCTGGCCCAGGCCGTTAACGAGGCTGTTAACATCAATACGGATCCGCCGCACGCCGAAGAAGCGCACCTCGTCGCCGTGCTTGCCCTGTGCGAGTGCTTCGACGAGGCCATGCGCGAGGTCAACCAGTAGCACGTCCCTCTATCACTTCCCGCCCCATCCCCCCGGTTGCTCTATCACTTCCCGTCGGTTTTTTCGGGTTGCTCTATCACTTCCCGTCGGTTTTTTCGGGTTGCTCTATCACTTCCCGTCGGGCTTTTTGGTTTGCTCTTTCACGTCCCGCAGCGGAAGGCTCGACGGCGGCGCTCGCCGAGTGCCGCCGTCGAACTTTATCGGCTGGCCGGGCTCCGGTCGCGGCGCACGCCTTGCCGCCCATCGCGTCCGGTACCACGGGTGCGTCAAGCGGATAGGGGAGCGGCTTCTAACCCGATCAGGTGACAGAGCAATGCGCAAAACCCGTTGGTATGTGAGAGAGGGATGGAAAGAGGGGGAGTCGCCGGTGTGACTTGCGACTCATGACGGAATAGTTGCAGACGCCGCTCAGTTGCCGAGGGTGAACCCGATTCACTCTGAAAGGAACTGCGCATGCTGTTTTCCCCGCTGGCACTCGGTGAGCTTGAACTTCCCAACCGCCTTGTCATGGCCCCGCTGACCCGACTGCGTGCAGGCTTGGACGGCGTGCCGAATGACCTCATTGCAGAGCACTACCGCCAGCGGGCTTCGTTGGGCCTGATCGTGAGCGAAGGCACCTACCCGACGCCCGCCGGCCAGTCCTACACCGGCCAGCCCGGCTTGGTCACCGAGGAGCAGATCGCCGGCTGGAAGAAGGTGACTGATGCGGTCCACGCTGAAGGCGGCAGGATCTTCGCCCAAGTGATGCATGGCGGCCGCGTCTCCCATGCCGACATCACTGGCGGGCATGAAATTGTTGGCCCCAGCCCCGTAGCGATCGACGGCGATGTCCGTACGCCCAACGGCAAGCAGCCCTTCCCGGTTCCCCGCGAGCTGCGCACTGACGAACTTCCCGGCGTGCTCCAGGAGATCGTCACAGCGTCCAGGAACGCTATTGAGGCAGGATTCGACGGCGTGGAGCTGCACTCCGCCAATGGTTACCTCCTTCACGAGTTCCTCGCTCCGAACTCCAACGTCCGCACGGACAGCTACGGTGGCTCGCCGGAAAACCGGGCACGCTTCGTCATCGAAACGGTCAACGCCGTAGTGGAGGCCCTCGGCGCCAACCGCGTGGGCATCCGTATCTCGCCCGAGCACAACGTGCAAGGAATCGCAGAGACCGATGCCGCGGACGTCCGGGCCACTTACGAGGTCTTGGTTGACACCATTGCGCCGCTTAACCTGGCATACCTCAGCATCCTGCACCACGATCCCAAGGGTGCCCTGGTCCAGGACCTGCGTGAACGCTTCAATGGCACGTTCCTGGTGAACACCGGGTTCAGCGAGATCACCACGCGCGAGGAAGCCGTCGCGCTTGTTGCCGATGGCCTTGCTGACGGTGTGGTGGTGGGCCGTCCCGCGATCGCGAACCCGGACCTTGCCCGCCGCTGGCGCGAAGGCCTGCCTTTGAATGAACCGAACGCCGCCACGTTCTACGCCGACGGCGCGGAGGGCTACACCGACTACCCGTTCTACGCCAACTAACCCGGCACCCCACTAACCCGGCACCCAACTGGGTCGCAGCAGAGCGCGTTTAGAGCCGTCTAAACGCGCTCTGCTGCTACCTAGTTGGGGGCGTGCGGACGAAATGTGACGCTGGGGGATAGCAGGGTAATAGCTGGGGAATGGGTCCGTCCGGGCGTCCTCCTCCCTTCCTTGGAGGCATTCCTATAGGATTTGCTCATGCCTGCAGCTTCCCCGAGCTCCGTCCGTACCGGCCTTCCCGTGAGCCGGCAGGTCCTTGCCGACCACGTTTACGAGGCCCTGCTCGAGTGGTTGATGGATGGCCGGCTCGAGCCCGGAGCGGCTGTGAGCATTGACGGCATGGCCCGGGAACTGGAAGTCTCACCTACCCCCGTGCGCGAAGCGTTGGCACGTTTGGAGCACACGGGGATGGTCCGTCGGGTGGCGCTCAAGGGGTACCGGGTGGCCCCCGTTTTCACCCGCGAGGACTTCGCGGAATTGATGGAGGCCCGGCTTTCCATTGAACCTGTCAATGCCCGCCTGGCCTGTTCGCGGATGACCCCTGACGGACTCGCAGCCTTGAAGCAGGCCGTCGAGGACCTGCGGACAGCTCCGCGCGGTGGGAGCTTTGCGGAGTACCGCAGCTACCTCGAAGCAGACGAACGTTTCCACCAGTTGATTGCAGCCCAGGCCAGCAATCAGTTCCTCCTTGCGGCCTACAACACCTTGGGCGGGCAGATCCAGCGGTTCCGGCTGTTCGGGGGAGTGGGCATTACCGACGCCGAACAGGCGATCGCCGAACACCAGGCAGTGCTTGACGCGCTGCTCAGCGGCGATCCTGAAGCCGCTGCCACAGCCATGACCAAGCACGTAGAGAACGTGCGGGGCCGTGCGATGGCTGACGCGCCCGAAGACTGAGGTCCGTCAGTCCCTGCCCGGGGTCAGGGAAGCCATAAGAATTTTTCCAGCGTCCCTGATTCTGCGGGGCCGCACGCCGCACGCCGCCAGGCGCCCTCACGCAGCGTGTTTCCGCACCTCACGGACGCCTATGACGCCGCTCTCCTGATCCCGTGACGGGCTTCACAAACATTTGTATGACATATAGGATCTAGGAAGTTACGCATTCAGGGTTGACAGCGTTAACTTATTCGTAAATCCTATAGGAAACAGGATTCCACGAAGGAGTGATCATCATGGCGTACACCGCCGAAAACTGGCCCATCACCGCGGCCCTCCTGCAGTTCCCGGGCACGGATGCTTCGGGCCAGCAGGTCAACGACGCCGACGCTTCCGTTTGGGCCTCGGTCTTCCAGGAAGTCAAGGACGCCGGTTTTGCCAACGCAGACCTCACGGACAGCTGGGTCCGTCCCGGCGACCTGAGCAAGGAGCGCCTGGCCGAGTTCAAGCAGACCGCTGACGAAGTTGGCGTCGGGATCCCGGTGATCTCCGCGATCCGCCGCAGCGTCATCGACGAGCGCGACTGGGAAGACAACCTGGCTTACAGCCACCGCACCATTGACGCCGCAGCAGAGCTTGGCTGCGAAGTGGTTTCCATCGGCCTCCACCAGGCCATCACCCCGGAACAGCAGAAGCAGTTGTGGTTCTGGACCGTGGAAGGCTACAAGGATCCTGTTGGTGACAAGGAAGCGTGGGGCAACGCAGTCTCCCGCATCCGTGAAATCGGCAAGCACGCCGCTGAAGCAGGCATCCTGGTCTCGCTGGAGATGTACGAGGACACCTACCTCGGCACCGGCGATTCCTCCGTGCAGCTGGTCCAGGACATCGGCCTGGACAACGTCGGCCTGAACCCCGACCTTGGCAACCTGATCCGCCTGCACCGTCCCATCGAGGACTGGCGCGAGCTTGTCCACAAGACCCTGCCGTACTCCAACTACTGGCACATGAAGAACTACATCCGCGACGAGGATGTTGCCCGCGACAGCTACATCACCATGCCTGCTCCCATGGAAAGCGGCCTCATTAACTACCGCGAGGCCTTCAAGTACGCATTGTCCGTGGGCTTCCAGGGCATCCTCTGCGTTGAGCACTACGGCGGAGACGGCCTGAGCGTCACCGCCAGCAACCAGGATTACCTGCGCCGCCACGTCCTCCCCAAGAACGACGGCTACGCACTGGGCCAGAGCAAGGTAGCCCAGGGTCGCCAGCAGCCCGCATCTACCCAGTTCGCAGGAGTCTAGGAATGACGCAGATCTTCGACAACCCGGCAGAATTCGCCGACGATGCCTTGGACGGCTTCGTTGCTGCGAACCGCAACTACGTTGCCCGCGTTGACGGCGGCGTGGTCCGTTCCACCGAAGTTCCCGCCGGCCAGGTAGCACTGGTGGTTGGCGGCGGTTCCGGACACTACCCGGCATTCGCCGGTTTGGTGGGTCCGGGCCTGGCAGCAGGCTCAGCCTGCGGCAACATGTTCGCTTCCCCGGCAGCCGGGCAGGTTTACCGCGTAGCCAAGGCCGCAAACGCCGGCGGTGGCGTCCTGCTGAGCTACGGCAACTACGCAGGCGACGTGCTGCACTTTGGGCAGGCACAGCTTCGCCTCAACGCAGAAGGCATTGAGACCCGCACCGTCACCGTGACCGATGACATCGCCAGCGCCCCGATTGACCAGCTGGAGAAGCGCCGAGGCATCGCCGGGGACCTTACCGTCTTCAAGATCGCCGGTGCCGCCGCGGAAGCGGGCCTGAACCTGGATGAGGTAGAGCGGTTGGCCATCAAGACCAACTACCGCACCCGTTCCCTCGGCGTGGCTTTTGACGGCTGCACGCTGCCCGGTGCCAAGGAACCGCTGTTCCACGTTCCGGCCGGCCAGATGTCCCTCGGCCTGGGTATCCACGGCGAGCCCGGCATCTCCGAGCACCCGATGCCCACCGCGTCCGAGCTCGCCGAACTGCTGGTCTCCAAGCTTCTGGCAGACAAGCCCGACGACGCCGGCGACCGCGTGGTGGCAATCGTCAACGGCCTGGGTACGGTCAAGTACGACGAACTCTTCCTGCTCTTCGGCAAGATCGAGAAGTTGCTGAGCGCAGAAGGGCTCACCATCGTTGAGCCTGAGTGCGGCGAGCTGGTCACCAGCCTGGACATGTCCGGACTCTCGCTCACGCTCCTGTGGCTGGATGAGGAACTGGAGCAGTACTGGTCCGCTCCCGCCGACACCCCGGCGTTCCGCAAGGGAAGCATGGCACCGCGCGCTGCCCGCACCCAGGCAATTGCGGACGACGCCGAAGCCACCGAGACCGAGCAGGCCACACCGGCTGCCGCTGAACTCGGGCAGCAGGCAGTTGCCCTACTCGCCCAGGTGAGGGACGTCGTCGTCGAGCATGAAGAAGAACTCGGCAAGCTTGACGCGATTGCCGGCGACGGCGACCACGGTATCGGCATGCGCCGTGGCGTGGACGCTGCGGCCGCAGCAGGCGAGGCCGCGTCGGGATCATCCGTGGCCAGGATTCTGCTGGCTGCCGGCGAGGCCTGGAGCGAAAAGGCCGGCGGCACCTCCGGCGCGCTGTGGGGTTCTGCGGTCATCGCGGCTGGCCAGGCCCTCGGCAACCGCGACTCCTACACTGACGCGGACGCACGCGCGGCAGTGACCGCGTTCGCCAACGCCATCACGGAGCTCGGCAAGGCAGAACCGGGGGACAAGACCATGGTCGATGCCCTCCTGCCGTTCCGGGACACTTTCCTGGCAGAGCTCGACGGCGGAGCGTCGGCTAACCAGGCACTGTCAGCAGCCGCTGCGGCTGCCGAGTCCGCTGCCGCGGCAACCGCAGACCTCCGTCCGCTCAAGGGCAGGGCACGTCCACTCGCGGAGAAGAGCCTTGGGCACCCGGACCCCGGTGCTGTCTCCTTCGGGCTGATAGTCAACCGCATCTCGCAATTCATTGATTCACAACTGGCCACCGCCGCTTCGGCACCGGCCGGAAACGGAGCCACAGAATGAGTACAGCAGCAGGCTGGCGCATAGTCGTCGGCAACGATGAAGCAGGCGTCGAGTACAAGCAGGCCCTGGTGGCCCTCCTCGAAGCAGACCCGCGCGTCGAGTCCGTCACCGACGTCGGGGTGGGAGCCAACGACTCCACCGCCTACCCGCACGTGGCCGTCGACGCAGCCCGCAAGGTAGCCGACGGCGAAGCCGACCGTGCGCTGCTGATCTGCGGCACGGGACTGGGTGTGGCCATCGCCGCGAACAAGGTTCCCGGCATCCGCGCAGTCACCGCGCACGACAGCTACTCGGTGGAGCGCTCCGTCCTGAGCAACAATGCACAGGTCCTCACCCTCGGCCAGCGCGTGATTGGCTTGGAACTTGCCAAGAAGCTCGTGGGGGAATGGCTCGGCCACCGCTTCGATGAAAACTCTTCTTCCGCCGCCAAGGTGGATGCCATCTGCTCCTACGAGCCCAACTACACGAAGGCAGTCTGATCATGACCGAGACAAGCACCTCCACCGCCGGTGCCCCGAACACCGCAGCACGGAAGATCGCCGTCGTAGGTTCCGGCTACATGGGCGGCGGCATCGCCCAGGTCCTGGCGCTCGGCGGCGCCCGTGTTGCCTTGGCGGACGTTTCCGCCGAGGTGGCACAGAAGAACTTCGACCGTCTCCTGGAGGAATCGGACCAGTTCATTAAGGACGGCCTGTTCCCCGAGGGCTCCACTGAGATCCTCAAGCAGAACCTGTGGGCTGCCAAGGACATCGAGGAAGCCGTGGCCGATGCCGACTTCATCGAAGAGGCAGTGCCGGAAGTCCTGGAGATCAAGCACCAGACCCTGGCCCGGATCAGCGCCGCTGCAAAGCCGGACGCCCTGATCGGTTCCAACACCTCCACCATCTCCATCGCCGCGCTGGCTGAGGCTGTCACCAACCCGGAGCGTTTCCTGGGCGTCCACTTCTCCAACCCGTCCCCGTTTATCCCGGGCGTTGAGGTCATCCCGCACGCAGGCACCTCGGCTGCGACCGTTTCCGCATCGCAGGAAATGGTGCACGCCGCCGGCAAGCAGACCGCCGTCGTCAAGGATGTCACCGGCTTTGTCCTGAACCGCCTGCAGTACGCGCTGTTCCACGAAGCAGCCCAGCTGGTTGAGCAGGGCATCGCAACCGCCGACGACGTCGACACCCTGGTGCGTACGACGTTCGGCTTCCGCCTGCCGTTCTTTGGCCCGTTCGCCATCGCCGACATGGCCGGGTTGGATGTCTACAACTTCTGCTACAAGTCGCTGCAGACCAGCTTCCCGGAACGCTTCGCAACGCCGAAGATCCTCACCGACCTCGTGGAAGCCGGCAAGCTCGGCACCAAGACCGGCGCAGGTTTCCTCAACGTTCCCGCCGAGCGCACCCCGGAACTCATCGCGTACCGCAACAAGGCTTACGTGGCCATGCAAAAGCTCATTGAAGAGCTTGGCCCGGCACCCATCAACTGATTCCACCAAGGAGAAATCCCATGACTTTCCCCGCTGAGCGCACCGCCATCGTCACCGGCGCTGTCTCCGAACGCGGCATCGGCCGCGCAACCGTGAACTACCTGGCCGCACAGGGCTGGAACATCGGCATCATCGACCTTGATGATGCCGCTTGCAAGGCAGCCGCCAAGGAAGTTGCCGCCGAATTCGGTGTCAAGGCCCACGGCGTTGGCGCCAACGTGGCCAGCGAAGCCGAGGTCCGTGCAGCCATCGACGAACTCGAGGCTGAACTGCCCCAGATCGTTGCCCTGGCCAACGTGGCCGGCGTCAGCTCGCCCATCGGCTACCTCGAGCTGGAACCGGCCGAATGGGACCGTGTCCTGAGCATCAACCTCAACGGCGTGCACTACGCCACCCGCCGCGTTGCCGAGTCCATGGTCAAGAACAAGATCGGCCGCATCGTCAACATCTCCTCCGTGTCCGCACAGCGCGGCGGCGGAACGTTCTCCAAGACCCCCTACTCGGTGGCGAAGGCCGGAGTGATCGGCCTGACGCGTGCCACGGCGCGCGAGCTTGGTCCGTACGACATCACGGTGAACGCGATCTCGCCCGGCCCGATCGACACCGACATCATGGGTGGAACCCTGAGCGAGGAACGCAAGGCCGAACTGACCCAGGACCTTGTAGTGAACCGCGTGGGCAGCACCCGCGACATCGCAGCAGCCATCGCCTTCCTCATCAGCGAGGACTCCGGATACATCTCCGGACAGACGCTGAATGTGGATGGCGGGCTGTACATGCACTAGGCCCGGCATGAGGACCTGGACCAAAGAACGCAAGATCTACCTCGCCGTGGGCATCCTTGCCTGCGCCGTGGGCGTATTCCTGATTGCTTTCACACGCTGATAACCCGCTCCGGTTATCACCCCCCAACTGACTACTCAAAGAGGAGTTTCCATGTCCGTTGCCTCAACTTCCACTAAGGAGTTGCTGGATTCGCCGGTACTTAAGTCGGCTATTTCCAAGGCTTCGAAGCGACTGATGCCCATGTTGGTCATCTTGTACATTGTCGCCTTCCTTGACCGCACCAACGTGGGCTTCGCAGAAGCTGCGCTGGAAGTGGACAGGGGCATCACCGCCGGCGCGTACGCACTGGGCGCAGGCATCTTCTTCATCGGCTACGCGCTGTTCGAGATCCCTTCCAACCTGTTGCTGACCAAGTTCGGCGCCAAGGTGTGGCTTGCCCGCATCGCCATCACGTGGGGCATCGTCTCGGCCTGCTTCGCGTTCGTGCAGGGTGAGACCTCGTTCATCATCCTCCGGTTCCTGCTGGGTGTTACCGAAGCAGGCCTGTTCCCGGGCGTCATCATGTTCCTCGCCGCCTGGTTCCCCAACAAGGTCCGCGTGAAGATGTTCGCCATCTTCTACCTGGCACAGCCGTTCTCCCAGATGATGGGCGCTCCGCTGTCCGGTTGGCTCATTAACATCGGCGACCAGGTTCCCGGTGTAGAAGGCTGGCAGGTCATGTTCTTCGTTGAAGGCATGCTCGCAGTCCTTGCAGGTATTGCAGCTTTCTTCTTCCTGATCAACAGCCCGCAGGAGGCCAAGTTCCTTACCAAGGAAGAAAAGACCGCCCTGAGCGATGTCATGGCACTGGAAGACACGGTCAAGGAAGAGTCCGGTCCCCGCGGCGTCCTCGCCTCCATGAAGAACGGCCGCGTCTGGTACTTCACCGTTATCTACTTCTGCCTGCAGATCGCGGTGTACGGTGTGACGTTCTACTTGCCGCAGCAGGTTGCCCAGTTGACGGGCCAGAAGGTGGGACTGGCAGTTGGTCTCCTGTCCGCCATCCCGTGGTTCTTCGGCATCTTTGCTTGCTACCTCATCGGTAAGGCAGCCAACAGCGTGGTCCGCCGTCGGCGCTGGGGTACGGCACTGTTCGTTTCCACTGGCCTGTGCATCTTCGGATCCGCGTGGGCGGGGGCCAACCAGCAGCCTGCTTTGGGCATCATCTTCATCACCCTCGCAGTCTGCAGCTTCCTCTCAATCGGCCCGATCTCCTGGTCCTACCCGACCGCGTTCCTCACCGGTACCGCCGCAGCTGCAGGCATCGGCCTCATCAACTCCCTGGGCAACCTCGGTGGCTTCGTAGCACCGATCCTGCGCACCACGGTCAACGAGGTCACGGCCTCGGACACCGGAACCATGGGTGTCTACGCGCTGGGTGTCCTGCCGTTCCTGGCAGCCATCATGATGTTCGGCACCAAGCGTTTCAACAACAAGGCCGACGAATTGCTGGGTAAGTGAGCCTTTCCAACGCCTCCTCCGGCGCTCTGTACATCGGTGTCAGCACCAAGATGTACATGGGCTACGCGCAAACATTGGCGTGGCTTGAGCGACTGAACAAGGAAGTGGACGCCCGTCCGGCCCTCGCGGCCGGGCGGGTTGTCCCGTTTGTCATCCCTTCATTCCCGGTTCTTCCCGCCGCTGCGCAGCAGCTCGAAGGCACCCCCGTGGTTCTGGGCGCGCAGGACTGCGGCTGGGCTGACGGTCCCTGGACCGGCGAAGTGTCCCCGTCGATGTTGGCCGAACTGGGCGTGGGAATGGTGGAGATCGGGCACGCGGAGCGGCGCAAGCACTTTGCCGAAGACGATGCCACCATCGCACTGAAGGTCCGGGCCGCCGTCGATCATGGCGTGACGCCGCTGCTGTGCGTGGGCGAGACGGAGCTGGCAGAGCCCGGCGCCGCAGCGAAGACTGTTTTCGAACAGGTTTCGGCAGCAGTTTCCGGAGACTGGGCTGTGGCCGGCAGGATCGTTGTGGCCTATGAGCCCGTCTGGGCCATCGGAGCGGCCGAGCCGGCTTCGGCGGACTACGTTTCCGAGGTAGTGGCCGGTGTGCGGGCGCTGCTGGCAGAGCATGGTTTGGCGGGGCTGCCCATCATCTATGGCGGTTCGGCCAAGCCCGGACTCCTCCCGCAGCTATCGGGTGTTTCCGGGCTCTTCCTGGGCCGATTCGCGCACGATCCCGCGAACTTTGGAAGCGTGCTGGACGAGGCCCTGGCCCTGACCAACTAAATCAACTAACTGGCAGTAGGGGTTGTTCTGGACGCTCAGAACAACCCCTACTGCCAGTTAGTTGGGGGAGCGGGCTATTCGGGGGAGCAGAGGGCAACGAAACCGCCCAGGTTCTCAAGTCCCTCCGGATGCGTCGGGAGGTAGTTGGTCAGTTCGGGCGAACGCACGACGACGGCACGCCACTTGCCGCGCGACACCGCCACATTGATCCGGTTGCGTGACAAGAGAAACTCCATTCCCCGGGGTACTTCCCCCGCGGCGGAGGCGGCCATGGAGACGACCACCACCGGCGCTTCCTGGCCTTGGAACTTGTCCACGGTGCCTACCCGGACCTTGCCGAGTCCAGCCTCGCGAAGGTGGTGCTTGATCAGCTGGACCTGGGCGTTATAGGCAGCAACCACCAAAATGTCCGTCTCCTGGAGCGGGCGGGGGGATCCTTCCTGCTCGGAAGGATCACGCCAGTCCAGGCCGAGGTGGGCCTGGACTTGGTGGACTACTTCCTGTGCTTCCTCCCGGGACGAGGTCGAATTGCCGGAGTGCTCCACGTAGACACACGCGACCCCCGGAGCGGCGCCCTCCAAGGTGCGTGCCGATGCCGCCTCCGCAGCCCGAAGCCGGCCATCATAGGAGAGCTCGGACACGGCCTGGCACAGCGCCGGATGCATGCGCCAGGACAGGGCCAGAAAGTACCCAAGCTCGGCCGGCAAGGTGTTGTGGCCGTCCGAGAGCCAGCCGAGTGCCGACTCGTTCACGGGTTCCGGATGTGTTCCTTGGGTAACCTGCGGAAGTTGCTGTGGATCTCCCAGAAGCAGAAGCCGCTTGGTGGCCCGGCTGACGGCCATGGTGTTGGCGAGCGAGAACTGCCCGGCTTCGTCAATGACCAGCAAGTCCAAGGACCCCGGCGGGACCTCTTTGCCCACCATGGCCCAGGCCGTGCCACCAATCAGGGCGCCACCGGGCTTGGCCAGGATGTCGGTGACATCTGCCTTACCGCAGCCCTCCCACGGCACAGGCTCGCCATGTTTGACCTCCTTGGCTACCCGCAGTGGGTCCACACCGGCCTTCTCCACGGCAGCGCACAGCATGTTTTCCACCACGGCATGGGACTGTGCCACTACTCCGACTTTCCAGCCCTCGTCCACCAGCCGTGCCAGGACGTGTGCACCAACGTGGGTCTTCCCGCTGCCCGGAGGACCCTGCACGGCCAGGTATGAGTTGTCCAGGTCCTTTACCGCAGCCGTGATCGCTTCGATGTATCCGTGCGGGCCGGGGGATACCGGCGGCAGCGCGCTCAACGTGCGGAGCCTGGGCGGGTTCCTGCGGATCATGTCCAGGGCAGGGTGGTCCGGCCAGTCCGGCAGGGAGTCCCGCAGCCGCGTGGCGAGGGCGGCCAGTGCAGCCCTTTGTCCTGTAGTGAAGATGGGCTGGCTGGGAGTGAGGGCCATGGGGAGTTGCTGGAACTCCGAAGAATCATTCCGCAGCCCTTCCTTGACGATGACGAACTCGAAGTCCTCTTCCTCGCCGGTCTCCACGACCTCTGTGCCGTCCCACCCACTCCGGCCCAGAACGGACGACTCCTTTCCGACCAACGCATCAGGCAATGGCGGCCCGTACATTCTGAAGTACTTCTTGCCAACCTCCAGTCCTGCCCCGTCACCTGAACGGCCCACCAATTTCAGGATCCGCGCCGGATTACTGCGGGGACTTGGCTTGGCCCAGTCCTGCAGCACCTCGCCGTCCTTGACGATAAAGAGATCGCGCGCGTCGTCCCACTGCGAGGTGGGCTTCTCGAGGCGATCAAAATGCCCCCACCAGTACTGCTTGTCCTCGCGGCGGTGATACCCGACTCCTGCCGCCACGATGCCAATGGCCTTTGCATCCGCCGAAGCACGCTGGTCCTCGGGCAAACCGTCCAGGTAGTCGAACAGCGCCTGTTCCTCCGGCGCCGCTTGATACTTTTCCGGGTCCGACGCGGGCTGGGCCTCTCCTGCCGGCGCCTCCCCGGCCGCGGCATCAAAAGCACCGGGAACAATGCCCCGCTCCGCACCACGTGCCAGCAACCAGTTCCGTAGCTCCAGCGTGGAGAGGCAGTCGTATTCGTTGTAGTCACGGATGCTTTCAAGGATGGCCGCGGCTTGGTCGACTTGGCCCGTATCCCTTGCCGTGCAGTAATCCGCATAGGCCACCACCGATGCACCGGCGTCGGTGACCTCTCCGGAGCGGAGGTGCCGGCCCATGTACAAGGGCTCCAGTTTCTTGATGCTGTAGGAGTTCTCGGACACCCGGATGCTGTGGCGGACGGTGTCGTACAGGTCCACCAGCACGCCTTGCCGCAGGAGATCGTCGACGGCGGATTCTCCCAGCACGTGAGTAAGGGAGAGATTGCGGAGGGCCGTTTTCTCGTAGGCCGCGTAGTGGTAGATGTGCATGCCCGGGAACTGGGCGCGGCGCTTGGCCACGTAATCCAGGAAGTCAACGAATGCCTGTCCCTCTTCGGACCGTGAATGCGCCCAGAAGGGTCTAAATACCGGCGTGGCTCCCGGCTCCTGGGGGTTCTCGATGACGCCGAAAAGGTACTCCAGCCCCCACTTGCCGGACACTGGATCCTGCCACAGGGGATCGCCCTCGAAGTCGAAGAAGATGTCGCCCGGATCAGGTGCAGGGAGCCTGGCGAGCGTGTTGTCCGGCAGGATGTTGTAGCTGACGGACCTGGCCTCGCCTGCTTTGTCCGTGTAATTGACCGTTCCGTCAGGGGATCCGACGCCGGTCTGGAGCCGGGCCTGCTCGCGCAGCCGCAGCAGGGTGTGGTCGTCTTCGACAGGCAGGACGGCCAGTTGGTCGATGGTGGTGACGCCTGATTCGATCAGTTTCTTCCGGCGGCTGATCCTCATGCCTGCCACCATCAGCAGGTCCCGGTGAAGCTGGACCTGCTCCGCACAGTAATCGCACCGCCCGCATGCTGTGAAGCGGGAGTCGCCCCACGCCACAGGCCCGGACTCCGCGATGTGGGTAGCGGTCAGATTCAGGAATCGGCGGCGGCGTTCTTTGAAGACCGGCAGGATCTGTGACAAGGGGTGGTCACTGTGCTCGCGGTTGCCCAGGACCAGCGTGACCACGGGATCGGGGGTGATGCCGGCCTGAAGGAGCTGGTCCCCGTACGCCGCCAGCTGAAGGAGCGCAGTGACTTTGGCATGACGGGCCAGCTTGGTGTCAAAAACCGCGTACTCGCCGCCGGGTTTCCGGACGAGGAAGTCCGATCTGCCGTGGAACGTACCGTCGAAGAACGCCGCCTGAAAAACGACGTCCGCACCGGAGCGGAGCGCCGTGATTGATTCCGCATGCTTGGCAGTCAGGGTGGCGCGGTCCATCGCGGTGGCGGGTTCGACGTCGTAAACGCCTCTTCCCTTCTCCGCGTCCCAAGGTCCGAACTCCGCAATGAAGTCGTCCAAAACCCTGTGCTCGTGGACATCCCCCAGCTTGGCGGTCCTTTCCAGCATGGCGTCCGGGGTAAAGGAAGCAACGGGGGAGCGCCCGAGTTTCTCGTCGAGTTTGCGGAGCAGCTGGTACTCGCAGGTTGCAGCAATGACGAGGTCGCTGGCGGAGAAGACCAGGTCCTGCGGTGCGCCCGCTGCCTCCGGATCGAGGAAGAACACGGTACCTACTCCTAACGCCGAGCAAAGCTGAAACCCTTGCAGCCAAGCTACCAGCGGGCTCGGACAATTTAGCGTGCCGCCGTTCTAGACTGCCCCCATGACTGAATCGACCCACGCCACAGATGCAGCCTTCGAAGCTGCCTACCAAGCCGCGCAGAAGAGCCTGAGCGAAGGCGGCATTCCCATCGGCGCAGCGTTGGCCCGTGACGGGAAGGTCATTGCCAGCGGCCACAACGAACGGGTGCAAAACGGCGATCCGATCGCCCACGGCGAGATGTCGGCCCTCAGGGCCGCGGGCCGTCAGAAGAGCTACCGGGATACCACGCTCTACACCACCCTGGCACCGTGCGCGATGTGCACCGGAACCATCATCCAGTTCAAGATTCCGCGCGTGGTGGTGGGCGAGGCGGAAACCTTTCCGGGCGAATTCGACCTCCTCCGTTCCCGCGGCGTGGAGGTGGTGGTGTTGGATGATCCCCGCTGCGTCGACATGATGCGCACGTTCCAGGAAGAGCATGCCGAGCTCTGGGCCGAGGACATCGCCGAATAGGTCACCGGCGGCCAAGAGGAGTTCAACAAAAGCGCAAAGAAGGAGCGACGGCGGCACCAAGGGCGGGGTGCCGCCGTCGCCGGCTGCTGGGAACCGCGGCTCAAAAAGCCATCCGAAGGCTATTTGGCGGGCTTCCTCGGAGCCGACCGGCGGGAACGGGCCGCCGGGGTTGAAGGGATGAGTTCCTTGACCTGAGCCACTACGGAGGCATGTGCGCCGCGGCTTCCCAGGTCCTTGGCGAGGGTTTCCACCTCCGACTTTGCAGCTGCGGCGTCATCGGACTTCGCGTGCAGGTCAGTGCGCAACTCCACCAGCTTCCGGTAGGCCAGGTTGCTGCTCCGGCCGCCCTCCTGCTGGTAACTGGCAAGGACCGGTTCGGTCAGGCTGAGTGCCCTCTGGGGGTCCGCGCTGTGATGCTTCACCATCTTGTCCTTTTGCCTGCGGTAGAAGTCATCGCCCACGGACTGCGCGACGGCGGTGGCCGCCTTTACGCCCAAAGGCGCGCCGCTGAAGCGCTCGGCTGCCTCGGTCAAGGCATCCAGGCCCCGGCTCAGGTAAGGCGACATGGAACCCTCGAACGCGAGGGTGAGCCCAACCTCGCGGGTGAAGAACTCCGGAGCAAAGCGGTCTTCCTCCTTGGAGACGGGGAAACCGACCCGCAAAGGCAAGGTGTTGGAGGCTTGGACGACGCCGTCGGTGCTGTATACGGCCCGGACCAAATACTGGCCCGGCTGGTCGAAGACAAAGCCGACCGTCCCATAGGCCAGCTGTACCAACTCGCTGTAACGGTCGCTGCCGTCGCTTCCGCCATCGGTCGGTGCCGGCGCGAGGGTCACCAGTTCCGGTAGGCCATAGAAGCAGACAACCGATTCGTGCAGCACTACGGTCCCGTCGGGTTTCTGGACGTAGACGCTGGTGTTCCCGTACCGGGGATCCAACCGCGAGTCCACCAGCACCGGGGCGTCGCCCGTGTTCCGCAACCGGAACTCGACGGCTACAGGTTCCATGTAGTCGAAGTAGTCCTTGGCCGAAAGAGTCAGCTCGATGTCGCTTCCCGGCCCGGACACGGTCATGGCGCCCGGTGGAGATTCCAGGTGGCCACCGGAGGCCCAAGGGTCACCGCCCATGATGACGGCGGCGCGGTCGCCGTGGCGGATGTGGAGCAGTTCGTCGTCGTCGAAACGGAACCGGAAGTTGCCCCAGAACGCATCTGCGCCGTTGCGCTGATCGTATTTCCAGTCGTAGTTCATCCAGGACAGGGAATCCGGGCGGGCTTTATCCCACGCGTGCAGGAAATTGAAGGCGTGTCCGGCCTCATGGACCCAGGTATAGAGGAAGTGGCGCATGGCCCACGCCTCGTCCTGGGTGGCGGGGTTGCTGACGAGGTTGGTGAACCAGGTGTGGTTGCGGAAAACCGCGAAACCCTGGCGATCGGGTCCCCGGCCTGCGCCGCCAAACCCGGCAGCGGCGTCGAACATGATGCCGCCCACGCCTGCGGAGTCGAACAGTCCTGCCTGGACGCCCCAGAGGTTCCACGCGGGCCAGCCGGAGTTGTACTTGCCGAAGGAGGTCTCCATGGCATCATGCAGCTCACCGACGCTCCACGAAGCGAAACCGGGAGCGCTGTCGTCAATCACGGTATGGACGGCGTCGATGGTGACCGCAATTCCGGCGTCTTTATAGGAGGACTCGATCGTCAGCGTCCGTTCGGCCAGATCGGCCGGCCTGTTGTTGTGCCCGTGGCTGTTGTAGACGGGCACTTTCGGTTCGATATCCACCGATTGGCAATAGTCCAGTTCAAGGTTCACGTCCCTGAAGCAATCAGAACGGTACTTGCAGGCGTACGGTGCCCCCGCGACGCCCCCGCCCGTGAACGTGGCAACCGCACCGGTGATGGCGCCGTTCGACCAGGAGACTATAACCTCCACCGAGGTCACCGGGTGGGTGCCTTTCCAGAAGCGCACAGTGCCGGTGATGTGGGCATCGGACTTGTTGATGGTCACCACCGGAGCATCGACGATCCATGATTCGACGTACGTCTTCACTACCTGGGTGAGCCCGCCGACTTTCACAGTCCGGGTACTGAAGAAGTCACCGCTGACTTTGTTCAATACGGGAGATTCGACGCCTTGGCGGGGATCGACGTCGAGCCTTAGGCCGTGTTGATCAAGTCGCTTTTGATCCAGATCAGGGTGGTGGCGAGGCTGATGGCGGCTCGGTAGCTGCGGGCGGTCTTGTCTGATCGCATGGCGATGCCGCGCCACTGTTTGAGCTTGTTGAAGGAGCGTTCGACGACGTTGCGGCCGCGGTAGCGGAGCTTCTGCTCGTCGCCGAAGTCGATCGGGCGTCCCGGCTTCTTGCGGCGGTGAGCGATCTGGTCGTCACGCTCCGGGATGGTCGCGGCGATCCCTCGCTGACGCAGCCAGGCACGGTTCGTCTTCGACGGGTAGCCCTTGTCGGCGAGGACTCGATCTGGTCGCGTTCGTGGTCTTCCGACGCCTGGGCGGGGGACACGGATGTGTTCGAGGGTGGTCGCCAGCATCGTGGTGTCGTTGATGTTGCCGCCGGTGAGCACCCATCCCAGCGGCCGCCCCTTGCCATCGGCGACCAGGTGAATCTTGCAGGTCAACCCGCCACGGGACCGGCCAATCGCGTGGTCAGGCGGCTCGAACCACGGATTCTTGTGATTCGGTGGAGCCCCCTGTGTCCCGGGCGAGGGTCGCACCGTGCTGATGCACGCGGGTGATCGTGGAGTCGATCGACACCACCCAATCGAGCCGGCCCGCCGCGTCGGACTGCCGCTGCACCTCGGCGAGCAGCCTGTCCCAGGTGCCGTCGTGCGCCCACCGGGTGAACCGCTTATAGACCGAGTTCCACTTCCCGAACCGCTCCGGCAGATCACGCCACGGCGCACCCGTCCGGTACTTCCACGCCATCCCCTCAACCGCGAGACGATGATCCGTCCACGGCCGCGACCTCCCCGTCACCGTCGGCATCAACGGCTCCAGAACGGTCCACACCTCGTCAGAGACCTCGCGACGCGTCATCCCTCAAGACTCGCCCATCGACCACCGAAACCACTTGATCAACACGGCCTAGTTCAACTGCGCTGCCAACAGGCCCGGTGACGGCCTGGTTGCCTTCATACCTGCCGCTGATGGCGGCGGTCCGCCAACAGCGCCACCAGTCCTCCGAGGGCCAGTGAAACGAAGAGGGAGACGGCCCGGGTGCGGGAGGGAACGGAATGGCTGAGGGGTGGTGGGGGACAGGGTCAAGGAGGGTGCTGGGGACGTTGGGGGTGTCCATGGGAGGATCTTTCTCGCGCTGCAAGCAATCAATGTTTGCCCAAGCCGTTTGCGGCGAACGCGGCCTGTGGGCCGGTCCGGGGCGGACGGTGACGGCGTGACGGCTCGGGGGCAGGCAGTGCGAGTAGGGAGTCCTGAGGAGGTTGAATGGCCGTGCCCGGAAGCCGTGAATAACCCACAACGGATGATACTCCAGCGAATGGATTATTTGAATAGACCTGGTGGGAAAATTCGTTGCGGGGACCGCCTGCGCGCCTAGCCAGTAGTAGCCGCCCGGCGTAGTCTGGCATCATCGGCGTCGGTGCCGAGGACCCCATCTGCAATACCCCGAGGACCCCGTAGCTCCCGCGTCGAGAACCCATTCGATGAAGGAGGACCCATGAGTGTCGTACGTGAATTCATGACCACAGATGCCAAGTGCGTCGTCGAGGACCAGACTCTTGAAGTGGCCGCCCGCATGATGCGGGACATGGACTGCGGTTCGCTTCCCATCTGCGGCAACGACGGCAAACTGACCGGCGTTATCACCGACCGCGACATTGTGGTCAAGTGCATCGCCGAAGGAAAGGATCCCCGTCAGGTCCTTGCCAGCGAACTCGCCCAAGGCAAGCCGTACTGGATCGACGCTGATGCCAACGTTGACGAAGCCATCCGCATGATGGAAGAACACCAGGTGCGCCGGCTACCTGTCATCAGCAACCGCGCCATGGTGGGCATCATCAGCCAAGGGGACATCGCCCGCAACTACAGCGAGCAGCGCGTCGGTGAACTGGTGGAGCACATTTCCGCCAAGGAGCACATGGCCCACTAGCCGCCGCGCGGGCCGCGCGTGCCGCCCTTCCGGAGGCGCGGCCCGGCGTTACCAATCCAGCCGCCGCGAAGCGCTTCCTAGAGGAACGCCTCGCGGCCCGTTCCTTCGCGCAGCACCAGCTCGCCCTCCTCGATAGAGACGATCAGGCTCTTGGGCTTACCTGCCAGCTTCCTGCTTGCGCTGAGATTCCGACTCCTGACTTCCACCCCCACGGTGGCGCCCTTCGCGGGAAGTTCCACCGTCATTTCATCGGCCATGCCCAGCAACATTTTGGTGGACACCTCCCGCTCCGACGCAGCTTCCTTGCCGTTGACGGTAACTGTCACGTCATCGGATTCGAAGCCGTCCTGGAGGATAATCAGCAGTTCCTGCATGGTCCAACTACAGCACTAACGCGGCCCTCGGGATAGGGCCGGACCTGAAAGTGTCGGCCGGGTGAGGCAAACTGTCATGGTGACTCAACTTCTCCAACACCAGTCAGCCGACTCTGCCATCCACCAGCTCATCGCCAAGGAATTGGGCGTCCAGGCCTGGCAGATCAAGGCCGCGGTGGAACTGCTCGACGCCGGATCAACGGTCCCCTTCATCGCCCGCTACCGCAAGGAAGCCACCGGGACGCTGGATGACACCCAGTTGCGCGACCTCGAAGAACGCCTCCGCTACCTGCGCGAACTGGAGGATCGCCGGAAGGCAAGTGCTCGAGGCGATCGCAGCGCAAGGAAAGTTGACCCCCGAACTCGAGGCCGCCGTCGTCGGGGCCGATACCAAGGCGCGGCTGGAGGACATCTACCTCCCCTTCAAATCCAAGCGGCGCACCAAGGCGCAGATCGCCCGCGAAGCCGGACTCGAGCCGCTCGCCGACTCCCTGCTGGCCAACCCGCAACTCAGTCCCGAGGCCGAGGCCGCCAAGTACCTCAACGCCGGGCACTCCATCGAAGATGCCGCTGCTGCGCTCGCCGGGGCGCGGGCCATCCTTGTGGAGCGGGTGGCACAGGATCCGGACCTTGCCGAGGACCTCCGCGAACGGTTGTGGACCCAAGGCCGCATGGTTTCCCGCGTGAAGAAGGGCAAGGAAGCCGAGGGCCAGAAGTTCAAAGACTACTTCGAGTTCACGCAGGTGCCATCGGGCATGCCCTCGCACCGTGTGCTCGCGCTGTTGCGCGGTGAGAAGGACGGCGTCCTGGAGTTGGATCTCGCCGAAGCGGACCCCGCCGACGACGACGCCCTTGCCGCCGCCCGTACGCGGTACGAGAACGCTGTGGCCAAGTCCCTCGGGGTCGCCAACCAGGGCCGGCCCGCTGACCTGTGGCTCACCCAAACGGCGCAGCTGGCGTGGCGCGGACGCATCCTTGACCGGCTCACGACGGACCTTCGCGGGCGTATGTTCGCCGACGCCGAGGACGAGGCCGTCCGCGTCTTCGCAGCCAACCTGCGCGACGTCCTGCTCGCGGCGCCTGCCGGCAACCGGGCCACGCTGGGCCTGGACCCGGGACTCCGAACGGGCGTGAAAGTGGCCGTTGTTGACGGTACCGGCAAGGTAGTGGCAACGGACACTATCTACCCCCACGCCCCCGCCAAGAAATGGGACGAGGCCCTGGCCACCTTGGGACGGCTCGCCAAGCAGCACAACATCGAGCTGGTGGCCATCGGCAACGGCACGGCTTCCCGGGAGACGGACAAGCTCGCCACGGAGCTCATCAAGTCCCTCGATGCCGCCGGTGTGAAAGGCGTCCAGAAGCTGGTGGTGTCCGAGGCCGGCGCGTCCGTGTACTCGGCCTCGGCGTTGGCAGCGTCCGAGCTGCCGGGAATGGACGTCTCGCTCCGCGGTGCCGTGTCCATCGCCCGTCGCCTCCAAGACCCGTTGGCGGAGCTGGTGAAGATCGAGCCCAAGTCGATCGGCGTGGGCCAGTACCAGCATGATGTCACTGCATCCAAGCTGGACCGCTCCCTGGATGCCGTGGTGGAGGACTGTGTGAATGCCGTGGGTGTGGACGTGAACACGGCCTCACCGGCCCTCCTGAGCCGGGTGGCCGGTGTTGGACCGCTGCTCAGCGAAAACATTGTGGCCTACCGGAACCAGAACGGCCCGTTCGCCAAGCGCAGCGATCTGAAGAAGGTGCCCCGGCTGGGAGCCAAGGCCTTTGAACAGTGCGCCGGCTTCCTTCGGATCACCGGGGGAGTGGAACCACTGGACGCCTCCAGCGTGCACCCCGAGGCCTACTCGGTTGCCCGCAAAATCCTCGCGGCGGCCGGTGGAGGTCCTGCTACGGCACTGGACCCGCAAGCCTTTGTTGACGGCACATTCGGTTTGCCCACCGTGAAGGACATCATGTCCGAACTGGAAAAGCCGGGCCGTGACCCGCGCCCCGCGTTCGAGGCGGCTTCCTTCTCCGAGGGCATCGAGAAGATCTCGGACCTCAAGCCCGGCATGATCCTTGAAGGCACCGTCACCAACGTTGCGGCATTCGGTGCGTTCGTGGATGTTGGAGTGCACCAGGACGGGCTGGTTCACGTCTCTGCGCTGTCCAACAAGTTCGTGTCCGATCCCCGCGAGATCGTGAAGTCCGGGCAGGTTGTCAGGGTCAAGGTGCTCGAAGCCGATCCCGAGCGGAAACGGATCTCCCTCACGCTTCGGCTGGATGATGAGCCGGGCGCTTCGGGCGGCCGCGGTCGCGCCGGAGGCCAGCGCGGCGGTGCCGGGGGCCAGCGCGGCGGTGCCGGAGGGCAAGGACAAGGGCAGCGGGATCGCCGGCAGGAAAGCGGTCAGCGGCAGGGCAATCCCCGCAACGCCAACCCTCGGCAGGGCAGCGTAGCGTCCGCAGACACGGCCATGGCGGAAGCCCTCCGACGCGCCGGCCTGGGCAAGTAACCGGGCAAGTAACCGGGCACAAAAAAGCCACCCAACTGGGTCGCAGTACTGCGCGTTTTGACCGCTCTAAACGCGCTTAACTGCGACCCAGTTGGGTGCCGGACTACGCCTTTGCCGCCAAGGCCTCCCAGGCTTTGCTCTTCAGCTCCGAACGCTCCTTGCGTGCCACGATTGCTTCGTCCTGGCTGACGGCAACAAACGTGGTGACCGTGCCGGGGGCTGCACGGGCCACAAGGTCCATGTCCGCGCTGATGACGGTGGCGACCATCGCGTAGCCGCCGCCGGAAACAGCATCCCGGTGCAGGATGATGGGCTGGGTGCCGCCGGGAATCTGGATGGATCCCACCGCGTAGCCGGCATCGACGATGTTGGAGGGGTCTGATCCGGCGCCGAACGGTTGCTCGCGTTCTTTCCATTCGACCCCCGGCCCGGAGTAGCGGAGGCCCATCCGGTCGGCCACGGGGGTGACTTTCCATTCGCCGTTCAGGAGGTTCTCCTTTCCGGTGTCCGTGAGCCGGTGGTCGTAGAGGCCCAGGACAATCCGCACGGTTTGCTCTTTGTCGTAGGACGGCCGGAAGTGCTCAGGCATGGCTTGGACTGCTGGAAGGTCACCGGTCGGCTCGCCCACCGGCACCAGGTCCCCGGCTTCGAGCTTCCTGCCGTTGAGCCCGCCAATGCCGCCAAGGACATAGGTGGACCGGCTCCCGAGGACTACGGGGACGTCGATTCCGCCGCGGACCGCGATGTAGTAGCGCGTGCCACCCTGGATGACGCCGAAGCTGAGTTCGTCGCCGGCCTTGAGCTGGAGTTGCGTCCACTGCGGCTGGGCTTGTCCGTTGATCTTGACCTCAACGGGAGCGCCGGTAACGGCGATGGTGGCATCGGTGTCTGTCACCAGAACAGGTCCCAGATAGGTGCATTCGAGGACGGCGTCTCCTGCACTGTTTCCTACCAAGGCATTGCCAAGTTCCGCCGAGTACTGGTCCATGGAGCCGCTTTGCGGAATACCCACGTTATAGTAGCCCACGCGTCCTTGATCCTGGACGGTGGTGGCGAGGCCAGGATTCTTGATATCAAATGCCATTGAGGGCCTCCATGAGTTCATGGTTGTAAGCCTGCGGATCAGCCAAAGCCTTGGACGCGTCGAAGGTGACGGGGACTTGGCGGTAGCGGTACGTTCCGTCGTCGACCTGCGCCTGGATTGCGTTGTACTCGTCTTCGGTGACTGGCTTGAACTTGACGATGTCGCCGGGCCTGAAGAAGACCATGAAGTCCTTGAAGTCGGCCAGAGACTGCGCAGGATCGTAAATCGGAGCCGCTGCAACCCCGAACATCTGGTAGCCGCCGGCGCCGCGCACGGAGTAGATGGCTGCGAAGCAACCGCCGTGCCCAACAGTGAGTTTCGGTGTGTCAGTGCGCGGGCTGAGGTACTTGGGAACCTGCAGTTGCTTGTCCCGCTCCACCAGTTGGAACAGGAACGGCAGCCCGGCCACGAAACCCACCATGGAGACGAGCCACGGCTGTTCGTGGTGGCGCCGGATGAACTCTGCGGCGTCCTGCAAACCGTTGACCTTCGCGGCGTAATCCAGATCGGTACCGTCCGGCTCCTGATGGAATCCTTCCCGGAAGCGCTGCGCTACTTCCGCTGTGAAGGGATCGTCGTACCAGACGGGCACCTCGATGATCCGGGTCTCCAGCACCTGTTCGTTGTGGTTCAACAGTTCCAGTTCGATGTTCCGGACCGTTGATTCAAGGCTCGACGGCGGCAGGACGTCGGGATTGAACCTCACCAGCAGTGACGCATTGGCCGGGCAGATGTCGACGACGCCGGGCAGCGCAGCGTCCGACAGTTTCCTGGCGATGGACATCACCTTGAAGTTGGCCGCCAGGCTCATGGATTCGTCGACCTCAACGAACAGGAACTCGTCGCCGCCCCATGTGTACCGTGCTTCCTTCAGGACCGGGCTTGGGCTTGTCATTTCGCCTCCAACAGATCGGGAGCGGACTCGATGAACTTGGAGTGGTGGGTGACCGTCGCGAATTCGGGGCGGGCCAGCAGCATCTTGTGCACAGGTACCGTGGTTTTGACGCCTTCGACGTGGACGTGGTCCAAAGCAGCGAGGGTGGCGGCGATGGCGGAGTCCCGATCGGCCGCGTGGACAATCAACTTGGCCAGCATGGAGTCGTAGAACGGACTCACCACGGATCCGGTGTCCACACCCGTGTCCACGCGGATTCCTTCGCCGGTGGGCCATTCAAGGGAGTCCAGGCGCCCGGGGCTCGGGAAGAAGTTGTTGCCCGGGTCCTCGGCGTTGATCCGGCACTCGATGGCGTGCCCGGTGAACGTGATGTCCTCCTGGCTCAGGGACATGGAACCGGTTCCTGCGATCAGCAGTTGCTCGCGGACCAGGTCCACCCCGGTGATCTGCTCCGTGATGGGGTGTTCCACCTGGATACGGGTGTTCATCTCGATGAACGCAGCCTCATGGTTCAGGGGGTCGTACAGGAACTCCACGGTGCCTGCGCCTTGGTACCCGCACTGCCGGGCAAGCTCCACGGAGGACTCGCGGATGGTCCGGCGCACGGAGTCGGGGAGGTCCGGTGCGGGAGCCTCTTCGATGACCTTCTGCGATCGGCGTTGCATGGAGCAATCCCGGTCGCCCAGGTGGATGAAATTGGTGCCGTCGCCCAGGATTTGGACTTCCACGTGGCGGGCGTGCTCCACGAAGCGTTCCAGGTACACCGTGGGGTCACCGAACACGGAGGCTGCCTCGCCGCGGGCCATCTCGATGGTTTCCAGCAGTTCGTCTTCAGCGCTGACGAACCTGATGCCACGGCCACCGCCGCCTGCGGATGCTTTGACCACCAAGGGGTAACCGATGCCGGAGGCAATGGCTACGGCGTCCGCGTCCGGGTCCAGCGGACCGTCGGTACCCCGGAGCACGGGGACCCCGGCTTTATGTGCTGACTCGCGGGCCAGTGACTTGTTGCCCATCATTTCGATGGCGTCGGCGTCGGGGCCCACCCAGATGAGCCCGGCGTCCGCTACTTTGCGGGCGAAGGAAGTGTTCTCCGAGAGGAAGCCGTAGCCGGGGTGTATTGCGTCGCAGCCGGTGTCCAAGGCTGCGGCAATGATCGCGTCCTGGTTGAGGTAGCTGGCGGGGGCGGGGGCGGGGCCCACCACCACGGATTCGTCTGCGGTCCGTGCGGCGAGGGAGGTTGAGTCAGGCTCGCTGACAACAACCACCGTGCCGAGGCCCATGTCCCGAGCCGTGCGGATGATGCGTACGGCGATTTCGCCGCGATTGGCGATCAGCAGTTTCTTCATGATGGGTGCCTATCCTTCGCGTACGACGACGATGGGGTCGCCGGGGTTGACCATGTCGCCTTCGGCCACCTCGAACGATTCGAGGATGCCGGCCACGTCGGACTGGATTTCGGTGAATTGCTTCATGATTTCCACGATGCCCAGTGTCTGTCCCACCTCAATCGTGTCGCCCTCGTTGGCGAACGGCGGTTTTCCTGGGCCGGGCTTTCGGTAGAAGATGCCGGGGAGCGGGGAGACGATGGTTCCCATGGGGTGTTCTCGCTTTCAGAAAAGTGGGGTCGGAAAAGGGGGAAAGGTTCAGCGGGCGTTGAGCACTGCGCGCACGGCAGAGGCAACGGCAGCGGAGTTGGGAGCATCGGAGTGGACGCAGATGCTGCCGAAGGTGATGTCCAGTTCGGTGCCGTCGACGGCGAGGACAGGACCGCCGTCGAGCGCTTGTTGCACGCGGTGGGCAGCGGCGTCCGGGTCGGTCGGCTCGGGGCGGCGCTGGATCAAAAGCTCACCGGCGGGTCCGTAGTTGAGGTCTACGTACAACTCGGGGACGAAGTCCACGCCCATGGCCTTGCAGACGGACTCGTGGGCGGTCCCGGCGAGTCCGAAGAACGGGACGCCGAACAGCTTGGCAGTGCCGGCGGCCGCCGCCATGAGTTCCTCGTCGCCGGCCAGCATGCCGTAGAGCGCGCCGTGCGGTTTGATGTGGTTCAGGGGCAGGCCGTGCTTCGCCAGGAAGGCCGTCAGTGCGCCTGTCTGGTAGAGGATGATGGATTCGACTTCCTCCTGACGCAGCACCATGCGGCGACGGCCGAATCCCACAGGGTCAGGGAGCCCGGGGTGGGCGCCCACGGCCACGCCGTGTTCCGCGGCAAGCTCCACGGTCCGGTTCATGACGTCCGGATCGCCGGAGTGGTAGCCGCAGGCCACGTTGGCAACATCGATGATGCTCATCAGCTGTTCGTCATTGCCAAACTCGTGGAGGCCCACGCCTTCGCCCATGTCCGAGTTCAGGAGCACGGTCTTCGCAGGGCTGGGCGCAGAAGTGCTTGAGGTCACATTCGTTTGCATGGGGGCAACGCTATCCAAGTGAACTTCGGATAGTAATTGTGCAGGCTGCTGAATCTCGCACAACGGATTATGATGTCTGCACTATCGGGCGGTTGCTCCGCCTGCAACTGAGGGAGGCCCAAATGCGTGTTTCGGACTTGGTGGACGACCCCGACCTGAAGATCACCCTTCGTGTTCCCGGGAGTCCGGGCCGCCTTGCCAGGCCCATCGTCTGGTGTGCACCCACCGAGCACATGGACCCCACACCGTTCCTGAGCGTCAACGCCCTGGTGCTGACCAACGGCATGGGCCTCAACGTGAAGGACTACCGGATCTGGGACGCCTACGTGGAGCGGTTGATGGAGGTGCCGGTTTCCGGGCTTGTCTTTGGGCTGGGGGCAGCGCACAGCGAGCTTCCTGCCGGGTTGGTGGAGGCCTGCGAAGTTCACGGACTGCCACTGCTGGAGCTGCCACCCGAGGTGCCGTTCGTGCTGGTCATGCGGCACGTGGAGCACGTCATTGCCACCGAACGGTATGAGGAACTGCGGTCCGGGTGGGAGTTGGCGGATGAATGTACCCGGCTCGCTGCCGAGGGCCGCTCGCTGGCAACGGTCCTGGAGCGCGTTGCCGCTTTCGTCGACGCGCGGGTGACGGTGGTGGACGACGTCGGCTTCGAACTTATCGGGGCCGGGGACGCAGCGGGAGGTACTGCGCGCACAACCCTGCGCATCCCCAGCGGAGAGTCGCAACGGTTCCGGCTGATGATTGAGGGCATCAAGAGCACTGTGGTTTTGCAGCCGATCCTTGGTCCCGTGGCGGCCGTGATCGCGATGCAGCTGAGCTACACCCTGGGCTCGCGGTCGCCTCTCCACTCGAGGGAGGCGGCCCGCTTCATGGAAGCACTGTACGACGGCGGCGTCCGGCCCGGGCAGCTGAAGAAGCTCGCTGCGGAAACCGGGTTTGATCCCGACGATTCCTGGGGTTCCGTGCTCATCGGGGCATCCAAGGACATTCCGCGCCTGAAATTGCGGGCCATCGCGTGGCGGGCCAGGGTAGGGCTCGAAAGCAATTTCGGCATTGTTCGTTTCATGGAGGAGAAAGGCCTCACCACCCTGTTGGTGCAGCAGAAGCGAGCCACGCCACCGCTGTTCGACATGGTCAAGGACTTCTTCAAGGACGCACCCGAGCTTTCCGTATTGGTCACGGAAAACTCGACGCTGAACGAACTTCCGCTGGCCCTCAGCCTCGCCCGACGGCACGTTGGCAGGCCCGGTGTCCGGACCGCCCCGCTCGCAGACCTTGCCGGGATCGTCCAAGGGCTGCCGAGCGCGGGACTGGTCTCGATGTCCGAACGCCTGCTGGCGCCTTTGGCGGCCGACGGCGGCAGTGCCCTGCGTGAAACCCTCGCCTGCTACTTGCGGCACAGCGGGAGTTCCCGCGAAATCTGCGAGGAACTGTTCATCCATCGGAACACCCTGAGCTACCGGCTCCGTAAGATCGAGGACCTGCTGGGGCTGGACCTGTCCGACGGAGAAGTCAGGGCGACGTGCCTGCTCGCGCTGAGTATCGTCGCCGCCAATGCGTGAGGTAAATGTGCAGGCTGCATAACGGGAGACCCCAAAATTGGGCGAAAATCCCGATGCCTGCCTGTGGTGGCCATCACTAGCCTCAGATGCGGGCCATAATTGCCCGCCACGATACGTGAACCTCTTGGAACATCGCTCACGGCGGCAGGAATCCAGGCCCTCTCCGTTCGACCGAACCCTAGGGGTTGCTTTGTCCTACGCAAATTACGTCATGCCGGAAGCACGCCGTGCTCCGCGCTGGTCCCTGACCATGGCCTGGTGGGCTCTTTTCTCGGCCATGTTCTGGATCTATGTGGCCGTTGCCTCCGCAAACGCGGTCGGCACCGTCAACACCATCATCGGCATGGTCCTCACCATTGCCACCTACGGCATCATCAACCTGGTCCTTTCCAGGTATGCGGCCAGGACGGGGCTCACAGTGGAGCTCCTCTCCCGGACGCTGTTTGGAATCGTCGGCTCAGCGCTGGCTTCCCTGATCTTCGCGGCTACGGCCATCTACTACGCAGTGTTCGAGGGATCCATCATCGCTGTGGCGTTCCAGAAGTTCTTCGGCGGTGAGATCACCATGTGGTACGCCATCGTGGTGATCTACGCCCTTCCCCTGGTGGCAGGTGGGGTGCAGAACTGGCTTGACCGGCTCAACGGCTGGTTGCTGCCGCTGTACTTCGCCGGGCTGGTGGCCGTGGTGGTCGCGGCCACGGCGATCCGCGGTGTTCCGGTCGGTTTCCCCGAGGGCGTCGCCGACGGTCCCGTTCCGGGCTGGCTGACGTCCTATCTGATCTACATGGGTGTGTGGATCATGATGATGTACACGTTCGACTACGCCCGCATGGCCCGCAAGCAGGACGAGAAGTTCCACGGCCGAATCACTTTTGGCTGGGTCTTCTACGCCTTCACGTTCGGCATCAACGGCCTGGTGGGCATCTACATCATGAGCGCGTGGGGGCTGGAAGGGACCGAGACCGGGGTGGTGGACGCCTTCATCTCATCCCTGGGAATTTTCGGGGTCCTCGTCATCTTCATTTCGCAAACCCGCATCAACACGGCCAACTACTATCTGGCCTCGTCCAACCTGGATGCCTTTGCCACCCGCGTGTTCCGCCTGGCCCTTCCCCGGTGGGTGTGGGTAATCGTTGCCGGCGCCATTGCCTACCTGTTGATGCTCACCAACGTGTTGTCGTACCTGCTCAAAGCATTGGCATGGCAGGGTGTTTTCGTCACCGCCTGGGTAGCTATCGCCTTGGTCTACATCGCCCTGAACCGGCACAAGATCAACGAAGTCCCGGAGATCCGCCGGGAACGGTTGTCCGCCTTCAGCCCGGGAACCGTGGCCTGGATCCTTGCGTCCGGAGTCGGCATCTACCTGACCGAACAAACAGCGGCACCCGTGTTGGCGCAGCTGGCGCCGCTCATCACAGTGGCCCTTGCGGCAGGCAGCTATGTGGTGGCCTACCGCCTGAGGAAGCCGCCCGCCATGGATATCTCGGAAGACGTCCATCTGGATGAGGAGCAACTCGTCTAGGCAGCAAACAAACTGCGACAAGCAAACGACGGCGGCAGCCGGGTTCCGTAGAAACAGAACCCGGCTGCCGCCGTCGTGCGTTATGCTGCCGCCGTCGTGCGTTATGCTGCCGCCGTCGTGCGTTATGTAAAGGCGCCGCAGAAACCGAAGTTACTGCGCGGGTGCGGGAACCGGGAAGAACACGCGGGGGTCCTGCAGCAGTGCGGGGTAGTCGAAATCGGAGCGCTTGATCACGCTGGTGACCTGGAAGTTGCGGGCGAAACGGCCCTCAACCGTGATGGGCCGGCCTTGGATGAGCCCGACAGCGAACGTCTGTCCACCGTCGAACGGGACTGCGACCTCCGTTTTGCCGGGCAGGGTGCTGAAGGCCTGGTCCTGGGCGGCGCGCTTTCGCGTGGGCTTCTTCTCCCGCTGCACGGGACGCTTCTTCGGCGCGCCGAGGTTGCGGCGGGACTTCTCTTCCTCGTACACGAACTGGTACTCGTCCGGGCTGGCGACGGGGCGCGCCTTCCCGTGCGGGGGCAGGCTCACGGTCTCCAGTTGCTCCGGCCGGAGCTCACCCACGGGTGCGCGGACGATCCAGAGCCGGTCCTCTTCGGGGTCCTCGGGGTGGAATTCGTGCCGCGGCTCGGGCCAGACGTAATCCAGCCGTTCCTCGATCCCCGGGAAGAGTTCGCGGTAGTGCTTGGGGTCCTTGCCCGCCAGCTTGGACCGGTGGCTGAGGTGCAGTTCTTCCTCGCCAAGCCACCACGGCATGGGGATCTTGGCGGCATAGTCAGGGTGCGCAGCCTGCGGCGCGAACTCCGCGATGTTGTCACGGGTGTTGTCCGGGTGCCCACGCTTGACCCACTCGTCCACCATCGCCAGCCCATACATGGTGAGGGCGGGGACATGGCCCATCCACATGCGCACAGCGGGGTGGTTCTGCCAGCCGTACTCAGGGATGACCAATGCGCGGAGCACTTGGAGGGCTTCGACGCGCTGCTTGCCGAGCCTTGAGGTGTCCAGCGCGGCGGCGCTCTCACGGAAATCGGCGAAGGGGAGGAAAGTCTGCATCCTTTCAGTTTGGGGGTGCATCGCCGCAGATCCAAGTTGAGTGTCCGGGGACACGCGAAGACGATTCGGCCTAGAGTTGTCGAGTGGAAACTATTGGCGAGAAAACGACGACGACGGCGCCCCCGGTTGCCGAACTGCACCTGCACATCGAAGGGACTCTCCAGCCCGAGCTGATCTTCTCCCTGGCTGAACGCAACGGGATCGACCTTCCGTACCAGGACATCGACGAGCTGCGCGAGAAGTACGAGTTCAGGGACCTCCAGTCCTTCCTGGACCTCTACTACGCAAACATGGCTGTCCTGCAGACCGAGCAGGATTTCACGGACATGACCTGTGACTACTTGAAGCGGGCCGCGGCCGGTGGCGTACGCCATGCGGAGATCATGATGGACCCTCAGGCACACGTGTCCCGTGGTGTGGCTTTGGAGACCTGCGTGAACGGCGTGGCCAAAGCCCTGGCAACGTCCAATGAGGATTTCGGCGTTTCTACGTTGCTCATTGCCGCCTTCCTGAGGGACATGCCCGAGGACTCCGCGTTGGACGTGCTGGAGCAGCTCCTTGACATGAACGCACCGATCGCCGGCATCGGGCTGGACTCCGCAGAGGTGGGCAATCCGCCGTCGAAATTTCAGCGCCTCTACCAGCGCGCCGGCGAGGCGGGCCTGCGGAGGATCGCGCACGCAGGCGAGGAGGGTCCTGCGTCGTACATCACCGAGGCCCTGGACATCCTGCACGTCGAGCGGATCGACCACGGCATCCGGTGCATGGAGGACACCGAGGTGGTGCAGCGGCTGGTTGCCGAACAGGTGCCGTTGACCGTGTGCCCCTTGTCAAACGTCCGGCTCCGGGCTGTGGACAAACTCGAAGACCATCCCTTGCCGGAAATGCTCGCCATCGGTCTGAACGTTAGTGTTAACTCCGATGATCCCGCGTACTTCGGCGGCTACGTGGACGACAACTACCAGCAACTGGTGAAAGTCCACGGCTTCTCCGTTCCGGAACAGGCGACTCTGGCGGCGAACTCCATCCGGAGTTCGTTCGCGAGCGATGAGCGCAAGGCGGAGTTGCTGGAGGAAGTCACCCAGTGGGTCAAGGAGTCGCTGCCTCCGCAGTGATTTCGCCGCTGTAGCCGAGACTCCTCCATCACTTGGGGCGTCGTGAATGTCACACTCGGTCACGACACACGGTGTTTACCTTTCGCAGTCGCGGGAATTAACAAATCATTGGCAAACTGCTGGGTGAGTATTCACCCATTGAAGGAGAAGCATGGGCGCGAACACCGCCGAGAACACAAATCTTCGTTTGAAGGCCGTACTGGACATCCTCGCCGAGAATGTCTGGTCCGAGGAGAAGCTGAATGCCGGTGAAGTCCTGGCCGAAGCAACCGCCCGCGTTCCGTTCAACGCCCACGAGGCTGAACTGCTGAGCGGCGGGATTCCGCGCGGCCACAAGACCCTGACATCCGCTTCGGCCAAGCTGGTCAAGGCGGGCTGGCTGGTCAAGGGACGTTCCGGCTGGACCATCCCGGAAGAGGGCTTGCGCGCGACCGTCGCCTTCCCGGACGCTGCGGCTTTCGCGGCAGCGCTCGACGCCGGAACCCCCATTCCGGACGATGTCGCCGTCCCGACTGCCCCGCCTGCGAAGCCGAAGACCAAGCGTGCTGCCGGCAAGAAAGCTGCCCCCAAGGCCGCTGCCGCGAAGGAAGCCGCGCCCAAGGCCACGGCTGCCAAGAAGACGACGCGCAAGGCACCGGCCAAGGCTGAAGCGGCATCCGCCGTCGAGACCTTGCCTCAGCCAGAAGCCGTTGCGGTTGCCGGGGACTTCAACAAGATCCTCGGTGCCCCCGAGGATTGGGCCCCCCAGTACGACGAAACCCAGATGGAGTTCAACCCGCTGGTGCAGGTCTGGTCCCTGTCCGCCGAGCTCCCGGCCGGTTTTTACACCTACAAGATCGCACTGAACCGTTCGTGGAACGAGAACTACGGTGCCTTCGGAGTCCGCGACGGTGCCAACCACGAGTTGAACCACGACGGCGGCCCGGTCACCATCACGTACAGCCACGCAACGCACGACATCGTGGTGGCGTAGCCTCCAACCGCAGTAAGACTCACGAATCCGGCCCTTGTCCGCTGATCCTTCCCTTGCAGGGGGAGCAGCGGGCAAGGGCTGGATTCGTTAAGGTGGGTCCATGGCAGCAGATGCAGTGAGGCTCACCGCGCGGGTTTCCGGCGTGGTCCAGGGGGTTGGTTTCCGCTACCGGACGGCCCGTAAGGCGGACGAGCTGCTGCTCACGGGCACGGTCCGCAACCTCGCCGACGGCACAGTGGAAGTTGTTGCCGAAGGCCCGCCCCACGACGTGCAACGGCTCTTGGACTGGCTGGATTCTTCGCACGCGCCCGGCCGTGTGGAGCGCGTGGACTCGGAGTTGTCCGCGGCCACGGGCGAATTCGCAGGGTTTGGGATCGTCGGTTAGGCCCCCTACGAGTTGTCTCGTTCTTCAGCCAGGATCGTGGCTGTGTCCGTCGTCAACTTCACGCGATTAATGTTGGCGAAATCCACAGCGGCTGCCGCTGCGGGGCGCACACTTCCCGATTGCAGCAATTGCTGGAACGGTGTTGTGGTTGCCGGAACCTCAACTTCGCTATCGTGGGTCATTTAGCAATCCTAGCGATTGTTCACGGGCTGGTCAGGCGTACATCAACGAGCCCGGGGTAGTCAGGGTTTCACCGGTTTCCAGCCAGGTCTTCAAGCCGGAGAGAATCATGGGCCAGCCGCCGTACAGCTGGTCGTTGGCGCCTTCGCGGAGTTGATCGTGCGTCACGGTGAGATGGCACGAGTCGCCCACCGGCTCGATCTCCCACGTGATGCGCGACGTGCCTTCAGCCTTCACGTCCTCGCCCCACAGTGCGGTCATGGTTTGAACCAGCCGGCGCGGGGGATCCACCTCGATGTTCTCACCCTCGCCGAGAGGGGCATCCGCTTTCACGTTGTGCATCTGGAACTTCCCGCCAGGGGTCCAGTCCGAGGTGAACGTGTTTCCGAACTGGTACTTGCTGCGGATCTCGCTAGTGGTGATTGCCTCCCAGAGCCGCTCCGGGGTGGTCTTGATGTAAATCTCGAAGATCTTTTCCATGGGACTTTCCAATCTGGATTTGAGGTCGCTGAGGGCAGCGGCCCATGGTTCTGCATATTTGCTCACCCAACGATCGTGGATGAGCCGGATGGGTACCGGATTCAGGAAGTGCAGTTTTTCACGCCCCCGACGGCGGGTCACCACAAGGCCTGCCTCTTCCAGCAGCTTGAGGTGCTTGGCGATGCCGAAACGGGTCATCTCGAACCGGGCTCCCAAGGCAGAGAGGGTCTGCCCGTCCTCGCGGAACAACTCGTCCAGCAATTCCCGACGGGTTGGATCAGCGAGGGCTTTGAACACTAGGTCCATGAGCCCTACGATAGGTGACCATTTAGTCACATGTCAACGGTTTCTCTTCGGGTTCCCCTTCAGTTTCCCCTTCGCGGGGCCGAGGTCGCCGGAAGCGTGCGTGGACGCTGGTCCCTACGTACGTCCTGGCACGTTTCCGGCGAACTCGGGAAGGGGAGGCCGTCGACTAGAGGTTGGTACGCACCACTGCGCCTTGTGCGACGACGGTGCTCACCTTCTCGAGCGCCGAACCGTCGGTCAGGGGATCGGCGTCGACAATGACGACGTCGGCGAGCGAGCCCCGTACAAGGCGGCCGACGGCGTCGCCACGGCCAAGCAGCCGTGCGGCGTTGGTGGTGGCGGCCTGCAAGGCTTCCAGCGGGGTCAGGCCGGCCTCCGACAGCAACCGGACCTCGGTGCCGATCGGAGTGACGTCGGTACCGAACGAGTCGGTGCCGGCAATGATCGTCACGCCCGCGTCCTTGGCGGCGCGGACGGCAGCTTGGAGGATGGGCGTGTATTCCTTGCCCCGGGCGGCGAGGATCGGGTTGGCGGACGTGGCCATGCTGGTGATCGCATCCATGGTGGGCGTGAAGTATGTTCCGCGGCGGGCCATGTCGTGGATGGTTGCTTCGCTGACGAACACACCGTGTTCGATGCTGCGCACGCCGGCCCGGACGGCGCCGTCGATGCCTTCAGCACTGTACGCGTGGCATAGCACTCCGGCGCCCTTGGCGGCTTTGACGATTGCCCCGATCTGCTCCACGTCGTACACCAGTTCGCGGGGGTCCTGTTCGGGAAGGCCCGCCCGCGGGTTGGCCCGGGTCTTGATCACTTCAGCGCCGCGTTTAATGTTGACCCGGGTCAGGTAGGCCAGATCCTGGGTCTCCGTCACGCCGTTCTTGAGCATCGCCAAGGGGGCCAGGTCCGGGTCGGCCAACAGCGAGTCGCCCTGGTCCGGTGAAATGAAGAGGCCGGCGGCTGTCATCCGTGGCGAGATGCCCGGAGACCAGGACGGTACGGCAGCCAAAGCGATGTCCTGGTAGAAGGAGCTTGAACCGCTGCGGACGCTGGTGGCGCCGCTTTGGAGCAGGAGTCGGGCATCGGCCAGCGCGTTGGCATGGACGTGCGCGTCCACAAGGCCGGGAAGGACCCACCGACCCGTTGCGTTGAGGACACGGGCACGCTGTACGACGGCGGCAACGGCCTTGCGCGTTTCGTCGCGGCTACCGACGGCAGCCACTTTGCCGCCGTCGAGAACCACGACGCCGTCAGCCACGGCGTCGCCGGTCTTGGGGTCGACCACCGTTCCGCCTTCGATGATCAGGGCCTGGGTGGTGAGGGCCTTGCCCGGGTAGTTCGGGCCTGAATTGGGGTTGTCGGCCAGGGCCGGGGGAGCCGAGACCATCTGGGCGGCGAGCCCGGCTACCGAGATTCCTGCCAGCGCGGCAGCTCCGGCGAGGACTCCGCGGCGGGGCAGCTCACTTTTTGGCGTGGGTGCTGAGGTGTGGTCGTGGTTGCACATCGTTGTACTCCTGGAGGAAATGCCGGAAGGCAATGGCCATTGGTTCTACTTTGGTATTCCAGATTGCAGGAAGTCGATGCGGAAATGCAAGCTTTTAGATGAAACCCGGAAGCGCAAGGATGATTTGGTATGCCAATCAGCCGAAGACTACCGTACCGTCCTCCTCGATCCTCCAGCCGGGGTTGTAGCCGATTTCCCACACGATGCCGTTCGGATCCTGGACGTGCCCGTGGAAGATGCCGCCGAATGCCCCTGCCTGCGCGGGCTTCAGCACGGTGCCGCCGGCCGCGACGAGCTCCTCGATGGTGGCGACCACTTCTTCCTGGCTTCCGACGTTGTGTGAAAGGGTCACCCCGCTGACACCGGTGGTTGTTGTGCCTGAGGCGAGGTCCTGGTCGAATTTCCCGGCGTCGAAGAGGCCCAGTACCTGGCCGGGTGCGACCTGGAAGAAAATGATCTCACCGGGCACGTCCATGAGCGGATCCCAACCGAGCCCGTCCTTGTAAAAGGCGCGGGCTCGATCCAGATCCGGCGTGGCAAACGTGATGAAGTGCAGTCGCTGGTCCATGCGGGCAATGCTAGTCCGCAGGTCCCGCTGCGGAGGCTAGCTGAGGTGCTGGCGGGTGCCGTTGATGTCCGCCGCGGGAGCGGCGAAGAGCGCCGCAATGTGTTCGGCCAGCTCGTTTACGTGCGTGTAGCCGGGGAACTTGCGGTGCGGGGCCGCTTCCTTCATGGCGTCATCCAACAGTGCCTTCACCACGAAGACGGTTGCCGCCGAGGTCTGTTCCTTGGGCTCGGTTTTGTGGCCGGACTGGGCTGCGTTGAAGCCGTCTGCAACTCCCAGGACCCATGCTTCCGAGGCTGCCTTGATGGCCGAGTACGCGGCGCCGCCTGCCGTGGGCTTGGCCGCGCTCGTGGCCGACACGATTGCCAGCCTGCCTCGCGGGGAAGCTTCCAGGTCGGCGTAGAAAGCGCGCGAGGTGTTGCGCAGCGTGGTCATGATGCTGGTGTGGAGGACGTCCCAGTCCTCATCTTTCTGGCCCGTGATGCCTTCGCCGCCACGCCAGCCGCCCACCAGGTGGATGAGTCCGTCCACGTGCCCAAGGTCGTTGCGGACCGAGGCCGCAAGCTTTTCCACTGCCTCGCGGTTGGCGAGATTGCAGGTGTAGGGCGTCACGCCGTCGAGGTCTTCCGCAAGCGCTTCAAGGCGGGCTGCATCGAGATCGACGGCGGCCACCCGCGCTCCCAGCGCGACGAGCGCCTTGACCACCGCTTGCCCTGCAGCGCTGGTGGAACCGGCCACGACTACGTTGAGCTGCGGGGCGGTTGCAGAGGTTGCCACGTCGTTGTGGCCGTTCGTGTTGGGCACGATGGTGTCCTTCCATGCGGGTGACGATGTTCTACGAAGCGTACCGAGCAATCAGTCAAACTAACGCTCTGACGTGCTGAGCATAAGAAGGACTCCTGCTTGGAAACGTGCTTGCCGCCCTGAGGCTGCGGGTTGTTGGGTGTTGAGAGCAGGTGGGAGGATGGCTCTGTGGAACCCCTTTTCAACTTCCTTGGCAATTATTGGTGGCTGGTTTTCGTCTTTGGCGGCATGGCCGGTGGATGGGCCAAGTCGATCTCCAAGGCCAACGAGCGCCGCCACCGTCGCAAGGTGGAGCTGTACAGGTTGAAGAACCAGCAGGTGGTTGCGGAGCAGGCAAGCCAAGCCGAGGTTGCAGTGCTCATGGCCGCTCACGACGCCGTGAACCACAAGTGGCTCGACTATGAACTGGACGTTGGAAAGCTCATCGACTATCCGCTGATGAGTGATGTGCGGGAGCCGCTGACCGTAGCTTTCCTGCGAGCCAAAAAAGAAGCCGACGGCCTGCGTCCAGCGGCGGCTGCGGACATCACGACGGCGGCAAGGCTCGCCGAATACCGGTCGGCGGTCCGCAGCTACGAGATCGCCTTCGAAATTGCCGAACACGAAGCCAAGCGCATCAAGGACGCCAACTTCACCGGCCCCGAACGCGATCGACTGGCCACTGCGCGGAAGCTGTTGAGGATCGCCGAGGACGTTGCCGCGACGCCCGCCGAACGTCAGACGGCCTACAAGCGTGCCCGTAAAGAGCTTGATGGCCTGATCGTACTGCCCGACGTTACCCTGGCTGCGCTCGAAGCAAAGGTGGCCGGGATGATCGACGCCAGGCGCGATCCGGAGGCGGACGCTCAGATGGCGTAGGGCCGCTCCGGCGGGCCTCCACGACCTTCTTTGGACAAAGAACGGCCACTCCGCAACTGCAGCCGGTTGCAAAGTGGCCGTTCGCCTGTGAAAGCGGGTCGTGGCGGTACGCCCGGCCCTAGCCTCGACCCATATTTGTCGACGGGTCCTCGCCGCCCTCGGACGGATCTGCCCTGAGCGCGTCCGGATCGCCGTCGGGGAGGCCTGCCGGTCCCGGGACGTCGCCTGCCGCCGTAGGAATGTCCCGGTCTCCTTCGCGGTCCTGATTGATGTCGCTGTCCGTGATTCCGGTGTCCTGCTCAACACCGCCATCGCCGGTGGCCGGCACCCGTGAGTCGGAAGAGCCCGCGCGGCCCGACGTTGCCTGGGCCTGCTCTTCCGGGGTGTCGGAATCCATGGCGTTGGATCCTTCGCTCAGCGAGGAGTGCACCTGGATGTCGTCTGCTTTCTGGTTCGGCTCCGGCACTTGGTCGCCCTTAACGGGATCCGACGTGCCGGCCAAGTCTTCCATCGCATTCTCGGCGGCCTTATTGATGCTCTCTTCGATGCCCATGAAATAACTCCTTTGCGCTGGTGGTCCTGCACTCGATGCGAACTGTAATAGTAAGCATACTTAGTTCTAATGCAATGCGACAGGTGGAAGGCGTCGTCCGATGCGGTCCGGGGAGGGTGCGAAGCCGCAGGTCAACCAGACCGTGGCGCACTTTGTACCGTTGATCGTTGGACGATAAGGTGTTCCCAGACCGTTTTGCAGAGGGCGGCTTTTTTCGCTCCTTTGCTGTAGGCCAGGGACGCTTTCAGTCAGTAGGAAATACGTCACATGGTCAACCCCCACCCCGAGCAGGAAGCTCTCCAGAATGGATACTTTCTGGATCTTGTCCTCGGTAGTGAAGGTTTCGAGGCGTTCCTAACGGACTTGGCAATTTTCTCGGCAGAGAGTCTCTCCCACCCCGACTCGCCGGTTTTTTGCGGCATCACCGTCCTGCGAAAAAAGCGCGCCGCCACAGTTGCCACCAGCCACGATCGCGCCCGGGTGATGGATGACCTCCAGAACGACTTCGATAGTCCATGCCGCACTGCCATGGATCAGATGGGTTCAGTCCTGGTGCCGGATCTCGCGCGTGAATACCGCTGGCCGGAGTATGTGGCTGCTGCATCAAGCCAAGGTGTGCGCTGCATCCTGAGTGTTCCGCTCCTCGTTGAGGGAGATACACGGGCAGCGCTCAACCTTTACTCGGAGCGCGCCAATGACTTCACCGAAGCCGACGTCGAACGGGCCGAGGTCTTCGCGTCCCACGCATCCAAGTCACTTCGGCTGGCCCTGAAGATCGCCCAGCTGAGCGACGCCCGCAACGACCTCGCTGCGGCGATGCAGTCGCGCACCGTGATCGATCTTGCCGTGGGCGCCATCATGGCCCAGAACCACTGCAGCCAGGAGGAGGCCTTCACCATTCTGCGGACGGCCTCCAGCAACCGGAACATCAAGCTCCGCCATCTGGCCCAGTCGATCATTGCGGCAGTGTCCTCGGGCAAGGTCACGACGCACTTCGAGGAGTAATAGCTGTTTAAAGCAAGAGCGCGGCGGGTTTTTGTGCACCCGCCGCGCTTTTGGTTCCCGACTATTTAGTGAGGCTGCTCGTTCCCGAGCAGGTTGCGGTTGCCGCTGTGCCCGTGCCGCTGTTCTTCGAGACGCTGGTTCCGTCGACGAGGATTTCGCAGGTCACTGAAGACTCGGTAGCGAATTCTCCGGAGACGGTAAGGGAGGTTACTTCAAAGCCTTTAGCTGTGAGTTCTTTCGTCCAATCCGCCGTGATGTCTTCCGCGGATGAGCCTGAACCATTCCAGTAGTTCACCTGAGCCGGGCCGGTGGTAGTCACTACGTACTCGACCTTGTGTTCCTTGTTCAGGGACTCGCTCACACTGTTCGCTGCGGCTGCAAGAATCGCCGTAACGATGATGGCGATGACGATCGAGACGCCGCCCAGAATCAGGCCGGTAATGGAAGTGCCTTTCTTGGTGAACTTCCTGGTCATCCCAATGACGCCAAAGATGATGGCCAAGGGCCCAAGAATGAAGGCGAGGAAGCCAACAATCGGAATGATGGATAGAACCAGGGAAACTATCCCGAGAACCAGTGCGGTAGTTCCAAAGCCGTTGCCCTTGGCAGGCTGGTTGAAGCCGGGGACGGCCTGGTTGGGGGCAGCCGGCGGGGAATATCGTTCACTCATGTTTATCCTCTTGTTTTGTTGCGATGCGGGTTGCATCTGGCCAGGGTGCTAAATGTCAATAAATCGGGTTTCGATGCTGGACATGCATTGGGGCTGATAAGTCCCACCCTCCGGCGTTTCGTGACCCGGGGCAACCATGGACCAGACTGGGTACGTGACGAACAAGAACTCCCGCCCCGGTTTGGCCGTCGCGGCGCTCAGCATCGGTACAGCCCTCAACCCGCTGAACTCGTCCATGATTGCGGTGGCACTGGTGGTGCTGCGGGAGGACTTCTCGCTCGACGTCGCAACGGTCACGTGGGTGATCACGGCGTTCTACCTCGCCTCCGCAGCAGGCCAGCCGCTCATGGGCAGGCTGGCCGACCGTTTTGGCCCCCGCCGTTTGTTCACCTTCGGGATGGCGCTCGTCGCGGTCACCTGCGCGATCGCCCCGTTCCTTCCAAGCTTCGCGCTCGTCTGCGTGGCCCGGGCCTTGATGGCCGTGGGCACCGCGACCGCGTACCCCTGCGCGGTGGTCATGGTCACCGAACTCAGCCGTCTGGCCAACGAACCCACCACACGTCCGCTGGGGCGTATCCAAATGGCCAACACTTCCGCCGCCGCCGTAGGCCCCGTGGTGGGAGGGTTGCTGGTGAGCCTGTTCGACTGGCAGGCGCTCTTCGTCATCAACGTCCCACTGGCGCTGGCCGCCTTGCTGGTTGTCCAGCGCGCCGCGCCCGCCGACACCGGGCAGGAAACGGGATCGCTCGGCAAGCTCATCCGCGACTCGGACATCCCGGGCATACTCGCCTTCGTCGTCTCTTTGATGCTCGCCATGATGGCCCTGCTCAACGTCATGCCCGGGTTCCGCTGGCACCTGCTGGCAGCCGCCGTCGTCATCGCTGCGCTGTTCGCCTGGCGTGAGCTGCGCTTCAGCCCGCCGTTCCTGGACCTCCGGCTCCTGGGCGGGAACCGTCCGCTGCTGCTGATTTACCTCGTGTTTATTGTGTTTAGCGGGGTCTACTACTTTGCGTTCTTCGGCGTTCCGCAGTTGCTGCAGGAAGCAGGAAATTACGACGCCGGACTGGTGGGCCTGCTGATGCTCCCCCTTGCATCGTTGTCGGTTGTAGTGACGCCCTTTACCGTTCGGTTGATGGAACGGTTCGGCGTGAGGGCCGTACTCATCACAGGAGTCTGCGTCTTGACCATTGCTTCGGCGGCTCTGGGGCTGCTGACCCTGTCCCTGTGGCCGCCGCTGGTGCTGGTGGTCACCGCCGTCATGGGTGTGCCGTACGGTGCGGTGAGTACTGCTTCGAACCAAGCCCTTTACGTTTCTGCCCGCCCCGAGGAACGCGGTGTTGCTGCCGGCATCTTCCAGACCTGCCGGTACCTCGGCGCCATCACAGCCACCGTGTTGATTGGAGTTTTCTACGGGCCGGGCGTCAACCAGGCGAACTGGGGGCTCATGGTGTGGGTGATGCTCGCTCTGAGCCTGGTGGTCATTGTGCTCTCCGTGATGTGGAAGAAGCCGGCGGCCGGGACCAGCCATCTGTAGGTTCACCGTTTGAGGACTCCCGCGGTCATTTTCTGGTCCGGCGGGATCGGAGGATCCCAAGCACGGCGCCAAGCAGAATCAGAACACCGGCTGTGTAGATGAGGGCGGTTCCGGTGCCGCCGGTCAAAGGCAGCTGGAATCCACCGTTGCTGGGAACGTTCTTGACCTGCAGGTCCACCCCTACCGTGGTGGTGGAGGAATTGACCAGGAACTCGATGGGTTCGGCCAAGAGCTCGTAGCCTGCGGGCGCGGCGTTCTCCACCAAGTAGTAGGTCCGGAAACCAGGGCTTCCCGGCGCTACGGCGCCCCCGTCAGCCCAATCCGAATAGCGCAGTCCGGAGATGGTCAGGGTTCCGTCGGCGGCAACGGTGAACGTCGTTTGACCGTCGATGACCACCGGGTTTGTGCCGGCCTTGGCGTCTGCCTCGGAAGTGTAGACAGAGAACGAAGCACCCGACAGCGCTTCGCCGTATTCGTTGATCTTCTCCACGGTGATGGCGCCCCACTTCGTGACTACCGGAGGTGTGACTACCGGGCCGCCGGGTTGTCCGGGAGCAACGCTGACACTGGACGCGTTGGGGTAGAGCAGGGCTTCGTTCTCGATCTCGCCCACGGTGTTGACCACCACGGAAACTACCACCTGGACCCGGGTGGCCTGACGTACCGCCAGCACCTGACGGCCGCCTTCTGTGAAGATCACTGAGACAGTATTCGTGGCCGCATCGAAAACGACGTCGTAGTCGCTCGCATCCAACACTGTCCCGTCGACCAAGGTCACATCTGTTCCGACATAGGTGAGCTTGGCATCCAGATGGTCCACAATCCTGTAGCCGTCGATCACCGGTTCGTTGGGGATGTCACCGAGGATGGTGAAGTCGATTTGGTCCCCAAGCTTCACATCCGGGGCATCCGTGACGGCCTTTTCTGCAGTGGAGACTGAGTTCTTGGGGTAGACATCAACGTCATACAGCCAGTTGTTCTGGTTGTCCGGATCCGTGGTGGGGATGGTTACCAGGAACGGCGCGGCCGGTGTGACTCCCGCCGGGACGTTCGTCTCGGTAACCAGGTACAAACCAAGGGGGAGGTTGGGGAAAACGGCCGTTCCGTCCGTGGCGGTTAACTGTGAGACGGCTGTGCCCAGCGAGTAGCCTGCTCCCGAAATTGAGCCAGTAGCGTTGAGTGGATCGAAGACGTGGCTCAGGTTGTTGGCGGCCTCCCATCCCGCGTTGGTGGATAAGTCCAGGGCGTTGACCTGCTGGATGGTGAACTCGACCCCTGCCAAGGGAGTAAAGCCCGACGTGTCCGGAACCGCGAACGTGGTGAAGCCGTTGCCATCGCCGCGGTGGTTGTTGCCGCCGCCGCCCGTTTTCACGGGCTTTTCAAACTTGTGCACCGTAATTGAGCCCGTTTGGTCACCGTCGACCACCGGGGCAGCTGCGGCGGGGCCGACTGTGGAACACAGCGCCAATGCTGCACCGGCCAACGACGCGGCGGCTGCTCGCCATAACCGCCGGGGGTATGAAGTTTTCACTGCATGCTCGTTTCTCTCAGTGTGATGGTGCTCAATGCTGGTGCCGGCGGTGTCCATAGGGTTGCGGGAAACGACGACGGGATTTGAGGAGCGATCCAGTTAATCCGGCAGGACCCGGATGGTGGTTTCGGGTGACTTCTCTATGATTCGTCGCGGGATGTTGCCTTGAAAGGACAACCAGAGGATGCGGCCATCGGAGGTGACGGTGTCCACCTTGCCGCGGTCCATGAATTCGCCGTGTTCATAGACCTCGACGTTGCGTCCCCGCACCCCGGTCCAGTCGGTGGCTACAATCCAGCCAGCATCTGCTTGCACGGCGTCCCCGGGGTCCTTGGTTTGGTTCATGAGTCATCCCTCTTGTGCGCACGGGTCTTTCAACCGCGAATACTTTTCAGACTCAGTGGCACAACGGGACGGGATGTGACGCGAAAAGCGGTCAGAATTTAAGAATCATCAATTGCTGCGTCGCCCTGGTCATGGCAACGTAGCGGTCCACGGCTCCTTCGATCCCTTCACCGAATGAGTCCGGATCAACCAGGACCACCAGATCGAACTCAAGGCCCTTCACCAGTTCCGGCGCCAGCACCCGGATGCGCGGCGACGCTGGTAGCGAACCCGTTCCGGCGTCGTACTTGGCGATCACGCAAGCCGCCCCCTCAGGGTGCGCTTCAAGCCAGTCGGTGAGCACGGTTCCCAACTCGCTGATGCAGCCGTGCGCCACCGGCAGGCCGCCGGTCCGGATGGACGTGGGCACGTTGGCGTCGGGGAGGGCGGCGCGGATGACGGGCTCGGCCTCGGCCATGACTTCCTCGGGCGTGCGGTAATTGGTGCTGAGGCTGGTCAGATTGATGGTGCCCAATCCCACCCGCTCCAGCCGTTCCTCCCAGGATTCAGCGAAGCCGTGGCGGGCCTGCGTGCGGTCGCCGACCACCGTGAAACTGCGCGACGGGCAGCGCCGAAGGAGCATTTGCCACTCAGCGTCGGTGAGTTCCTGGGCTTCGTCCACCACCACGTGCGCGAAGGGTCCGGCCAGTGCATCGGGGTCGGAGATGGGCAGGTCATCGTCGGCCAGCTTCTCCTGCATGTCCTCGCCGCGCAGCATGGACATGACCTGAAGCTCGGAGTCGTCGGCGGCGATGAGATCCTCCACCACGCGGTCCATGAGTTCCTTTTCGGCAGCTGCTTCCGCGTTTCGACGCCGCTGGCGCTGGGCCGCACGCGGGTCGCCAAGGCGTTGACGGGCGGCATCCAGGAGCGGAAGATCGGCTACGGTCCAGGCGTTTGGTTCCTTTCGTTGCAAGGTGGCCACTTCTTTCGGAGTGAGCCACGGCGCGCTCAGCCGAAGGTACGCCGGAACGCGCCACAGGTCGGCGACCAGTTCGGCATAGTCCAGCAGCGGCCAAGCCCTGTTGAACGCGTCCGTCAGCTCGGTGTTTTGGGCGAATGCCCTTCTGAGGAGGTCCTCGGGGATCTCGTCGGTATCGAACTTGTCCAGCAGAATAGTGACGAGCTCCTCCCACACGTCCTCGCGCGCCTCGTTATGCGGTGTGCCCGGCGACGGTGCGTTGAACGCCTCAGCCCAGTCGTCCGCACTGAGCCACACGTCCGCCCACGGCGTCTCAACCTCAAGGCCGTCCGTGGGCGGTTCTTCGTAGAACCGGACGGCTTTTTCAACGGTCCGGACCATGTCTGCCGTAGTTTTCAGGCGTACGACGGCGGCACTCGGCTCGGGTGCCGCGGCGGCTCCTTCGGGAACCAGGTCCCTGATGGTGCACGTTTGCACGCCCTCCTCGCCGAGGCTGGGAAGGACGTCGGCCACGTAGTTGAGGTAGGGCCGATGCGGACCGACGAAGAGTACGCCGCCACGCCTGTGCCCGAGCCTGGGATCGGAGTAGAGCAGGTACGCTGCCCGGTGCAAGGCGACCACTGTCTTGCCGGTACCCGGGCCGCCGTCGACCACCAAAGCACCGCGGGACGATGCCCTGATGATGGCGTCCTGGTCCGCTTGGATGGTGCCGAGGACGTCGCGCATTTTCGAGGAGCGGCTGCTGCCCAGGCTGGCGATGAAGGCGGAGAGATCCTCCAAGGCCGGGTTCTCTTCGCTGTCGCTGGTGAAGGACTCGTCCCAGTAGTCGGTGATCCGGGCACGCGTCCAGCGGTACCGACGGCGGCTGGCCAGGCCCATGGGGTTCGCGTGGGTTGCGCCGAAGAAGGGTTCGGCGGCGGGGGAGCGCCAGTCAATGAGGAGCCGTTGGCCGTCGCTGTCCGTGAGGCCGAGGCGGCCGATGTAGAGGGGTTCCTTGTCTTCTGCGGTGACGACGCGACCCAGGCAGAGGTCCAGGCCGTACGCTTTCAGTGCTTTGAGCCTGCCCGTGAGGCGACGCGTTTCGATGTCCTTCTCGACTGCCTCCTGGCCGAAGCGACTGGAGGATTTCTTGATGGCTTCCAGTTGCACGGACAGGTCCGTGATGGTCTGTTCCAGGCTCGCGGCGATGGCTGCGAAGTGCTGCTCATCGCCGGCGATAAGGGAGGGAGTGGCTTTGGGGGATAGGTGCTCAGGCAGGTTGAAGGCACTGGTTGCGAGAGGCATGGGAGCTCCTTGGTCCGGATTCAGCTCCCCATTGTGCGGCAGGCCCCGGCCCTTGCGGCAAGGCCCCCTGTGCCGTATAGATTGAAAGTGAGGAGAGGCGTTCTCCTCTTTTTTGTGGGGCTTTTGGGGTGGCCGTTCTCCGTGTTCGGGACGCGCCCGGCTGCCCGTTTAGAGGACTAGCTGCGTGTTAGACGGTAGGAAGCGTCTAACACGCAGCGAGGCATCGAATCGGAGCTCGGACTCAGCTACCGCCGCAGGAATTCCTCGTGCTGGCGATGCGCTTCTGCAACCTGCTCCCGGATCTTGTCCACGTCCTTTGCCTTGTTCCGGTACTTCAACGGCATCTGCGCGATCTGCATCTCTTCCGCCGTCAGGGCGCGGTAGATGCGTTCGCGTTCGGCGGCGTCGGCGGTGTAGTCGAGGTCCATGTAGTCGATGGCGTGGCGGCGGGCATTGTTGATGGCGGTCTGTGCTTTGCCGGCCGGGCTGAGCAGGGACAGGACCACGGTCACGATGAGCGTTCCACAGATTACGCTGAGCGACAGGCCGGTGGAGATCTCGACGACGTTTACGTGCTCGCCGTCGTTGATGAACGGGAGGTTGTTCTCGTGGAGAGCGTGGAGGATCAGCTTCACGCCGATGAACGCAAGGATCGCGGCCAGTCCGTAGGAAAGGTAGATGAGGCGATCCAGGAGGCCATCAATCAGGAAGTACAGCTGCCGCAGACCCATCAGCGAGAAGGCTGTGGCCGTGAACACGATGAACACGTTCTGCGTCAGGCCGAAGATCGCCGGAATGGAGTCGAGCGCGAAGAGGATGTCCGTACCGCCGATAGCCACCATCACCAGGAGTATCGGGGTTAGCGCACGCTTGCCGTTCACCACCGTGAAGAGCTTGTCGCCGTCGTACTTATCCGTGGTGTGGAAGAGCTTTTTGGCGAGCCGAATCATGAAGTTGTTCGCCTGATCGTCGCCGTGGGAGTCGGGCTTGAGGAGGTTGCCGGCGGTCAGCAGGAGGATCAGGCCGAACAGGTAGAACACCCACGCGAACGAGTTGATCAGAGCCGCGCCCAGGAAGATGAAGCCGGTCCGGGCGATCAGTGAGAACACGATGCCGAACAGCAACACCTTCTGCTGGTCCTCACGCGGAACCCGGAAGCTCGCCATGATGATCAGGAAGACGAAGAGGTTATCCACGGAGAGGGCCTTCTCCGTGATGTAGCCGGCGAAGTACTCCGACCCCATCTGCGCTCCGCCGAACACGAGGACCAGGATGCCGAACAGCACAGCCAGGCCCACGTAAATGGACGACCAGACCGCCGCCTCTTTCAGCGTGGGGACGTGGGCCTTGCGGATATGGAAGAAGTAGTCGAACGCCAAGAGCGCCAGAATGACAACGATGGTGATGCCCCAGATCAGGGGAGAGACAGTCATTGGATCCTGCTTTCGTGAGGCGGGGCGTGGAACTCAGCGAGGGTCGTGTAACTTCTTCCTCCAACTTACCGGGTTGGGTCCCGTGTTACGGCGTCGCGTGTGGGGAGTGGCGTACGACGGCGGGTGGTTGGGTTTGGTGGGTGGCTTTGCCGGATTCGTCGAATGGTAAAGGCCATAATGGGGCGATGACCGTACCTTTCGTGGGGGCCACCTCGTCCAACAGAGTCCGTGCAGCCATATTCGTTGATTTCGACAACGTCTATATCGGGCTCAAATCACTTGATCCTTCTGCCGCGGAACGGTTTGCCACTGATCCCGGCCAGTGGTTGGACGCGATTACACAGGCGGACGAAGCGGGTGGGAAACACGTGCGATTCCTCATTCGCAATTGCTACCTCAACCCGACCGTTTACGCGAAGTACCGGACCTATTGGACCCGCGCAGGTTTCAGGGTCATCGACTGTCCTTCCCTCACCCAACAAGGAAAGAGCAGTACGGACATCAATCTGGTTCTGGATGCAGTAGATGTTCTGGCTGGCGTTGCGCATGTGGAGGAATTCTTTATCGCCTCGGATGACGCAGATTTCACGTCGCTCGTTCAGCGGTTCCGGGCTGCTGATCGCCGAACGACCGTGATAGTCGCTGGACCAGTTGCTGCTGCATACAGACAGATGGCGGACACGGTTATCCAGTCGCACGACTTCCTTGCGCTACTGAGTGGGGTGGCGAGCACGGCTCCTGCGGTGGAGCCAGCTCGCCCACGGGCCCGGGACACTGCAAAGCCCGCGCCCAAGGCCTCGTTAGCTTCAAGTGCAGCAACTGCGGTACGCGAGATGGTCAAGGCCGCTGAGGGGCCGATCAAATCCGCGGTAGTTGCTCAGCGCGCATTGTCTGTGGATCCGTCGCTAAGCAGCGACTGGGGTGGCCAAGGCAAATTCGGTACTTGGATAACCCGCATCGACGACGGCATACAGTTTGCGCCTATTCCCTCACCGGGGTGGGTTTGGGATGCAAAACGGTTCTCGCAGGGAGATCTCCCTACGGTGGAAGATCCAGACGCTTCATTCCAAAATCAGATTGCACGGGTCACGGATATCCCGGCTTTGTCGACGGTGCAGTACAGGCAGATTCTGCTCACTCTGGCCGAGAAACTGGCTGAGACCACCAATCGGAATGAGCTCGCAAAATTGGTCCGGGACGAGTGCTTGGCTTCGGAAGTTCCTGTGGCCCGTTCTTCAGTGAACTACGTCATTCAGGGATTGTTCTACGCCAAGGTCACGCTCGCCGCTGGCTTGTCCTCGGCCGAGCTTGCCCGGGCGTGGGTGGGGCACGTGGAAGGTATGTGCCGGGTGGCCGGGCTCCAATTAGACAAAGGCGAAGCGGCAAAGCTCCGCGCCTGGACCGGGGGAGGGCTAGCCGGACACCCGGAGAAGGGCTGAGGTCTGACAAGTTGGCCTTGACCAGTTGGCCGATCCGCGCGAAGCAGACCGGACCACCGTTGCCCTCGAGGGTAAATATGTCGAAATTTCCGAAATGACAGCGTCGGGGGGACGAGGTCTCCGTTTGAACGCTCGTCTTCTTGAACGGGAGCTCTGCCTGCGTCATGAACTGTGCAATCGTGCCACTGCGTAAGTAAACCACTACCCGGACCGGCACCGGGATCCCTAAGGCAAGGCGTGAATGCTCATGAACGCGTGGCAATGGGCCCCAGTTGTTCTAGCCGCAATTTCGGCTGTGTTCGTGATGGCATCTATCCTCTGGAGCATCTTCGACGTGAGGAAAGGCGACCGCTTGGACCAGACGACGACGCTGTGGCTGCTCCTGTTGTTGGCTGTCCCCTTATTTGGTGTTGTGGCTTGGCTCTACGCGAGACCGCGGCTGGGTCCGCACGCTGATAGCCTCCACTGCAAGAAGCTGCCCTAGCGCAACCCGACCAGTAATAGTCGCAGCGTGCGCCTTATGTGGTGGGTCAGAGCGACCAACGCGGTGACCGCTCTGACCCAATCGAGCCGTTTACTTGGTTACGTGAACGACAACTGACTTGGTTGTGGCCTGTTCAGTTCCGGGGTTGTCAATGCCAGTGACAGTCCAGTTGCTGAGGAGCAGAACCGTCTTGCCGGTGTCGGAGTTGAATATGACCTTCTTAAAGCCGAGCGCTTCCAACTCTTCTTCGAGCGCTTGGGCATTCATACCCACAACATTCGCGGGTATGACCGCGGTCGTCGCTGCGGGGGTTGCTACGACGGCAGGTGTGACAACCGGCGCAGGCGCGGCTGATGCTGTCACGGTTGCAGTGGCTGTGACGGTCGCAGTTGCGGTTTCCGTGACGGTAGGAGCCGCGGCTGGTGTCCCTGCGCAACCTGCTAATGCCAAACATGACACGGCCACCACAAATACGGATTTCTTCAAGATTCCCCATTTCATTTACGACGAAGTTCTCTAAACTCTGTCGCCCCATTTAGTTCGCGCGAATCACGAACGTAAAGAAGTGTAAGGCTCAATCAAATACGTATAGGTTTGTGACACTTTGGTGGCGGGGCACCCGCACGGACCCTGGCGGTAACTTTCTCTTCGACGCGTCCTCCGCGTGCCAGAACTGACGTAACTCCGTTGTGGGAGAGATTGGTGGATGTCACACCAAGCAAATATCCTGGCGCAGTGAATACGTTTGATGGGGGATCGGAGCAGACAACGCTCCCAGAGGGGCTTTACGAACTCCTGCAAACTGAGAGTCTCGAAACCAGGTTGTCACTCGTGCCGGACCTCAGTCCGAAAGTCGACGCAGTCGACCAGGACGACGCACCGGAGGTGCTTTCTCGGCACGTCGCCGAAGTCGTAAAGAAGGCACTCACAGCTGCAAAGCCAGAAGAACGCGTAGCCCTCGCGAACAGGCTCATGTCACACCTCGACCACGACGACCAGATCACGCCTGGCCCGCAACAACTGCTCTCGCTGCACCGGCCGGACGCACTGAAGCGACGTCAGCTCAGACGGCCCACCACTAGACTCAGCGATTCGGCACTTCTCACCAACGGCAAGGACGACCCCAACCTTGCAGCTGAACTTCGCACGGAGATCGAATCGGCAAATACCGTCGACTTGCTTTGCGCCTTTGTGCGATGGACAGGTCTGAGGCTTCTTGAGCCTGCCCTTGAGCAGTTGAACGAGCGTGGTGTGAAGTTCAGGGTCATTACCACCACGTACATGGGAGCCACAGAACGCCGCGCGATCGATGAACTGGTCAGGCGTTATGGCGCCGAAGTGAAGATCAGCTACGAAACCCAAGCCACCCGACTTCATGCCAAGGCGTGGCTCTTCAGGCGGCGCACTGGCTTTGATACTGCCTATGTAGGTAGCTCGAACCTCAGTCAGGCGGCGTTGCTTGATGGCCTGGAGTGGAACGTACGACTAAGTTCGATTGCAACGCCGGAGTTGCTCAAGAAGTTTGAGGTCACGTTCGACAGCTATTGGGAGCAAAAGGCCTTTCAGACTTACGATCCGGATCGAGACGGCGACAGGCTGGATGCCGCACTGGAACGCAACGGTGGGAGGCGAACGGCGGCCCCGGACACTGTCACTGGACTCGAGGTCGTGCCATTCCTTCACCAAGAAGAAATGCTTGAAGACCTGGAAGCAGAGAGGTCAAAAGGGTTTAACCGTAATCTCCTTGTGGCAGCAACAGGGACTGGGAAGACGGTAATAGCCGCCCTGGATTACAAGCGGCTCTGTGAAGCGGCCGGAAGGCCATTGTCTCTGTTGTTCGTTGCTCATCGGCAAGAGATCCTGAAGCAGTCCCTGCGTACTTACCGCAATGTTCTGCAGGACGGAGCCTTTGGTGAGCTCTATGTGGGCGATCACAAGCCACAAGACTGGAAGCACCTTTTCGCCTCGGTTCAGTCGCTCGCTTCCTTGGGAGTGAGCAACTTCGAGGTCGAGCAGTTTGACGTCGTAGTCATCGATGAGTTCCACCACGCCCTTGCGCCGACCTATCGCCAACTGCTTGATTACCTGCAGCCTCAGCAGTTGCTCGGTCTCACGGCTACCCCGGAGCGCGGCGATGGCGGAAACGTCGCTAAAGAGTTCTTCGAGGGAAGAACAGCCAGTGCGCTTCGGCTGTGGGACGCACTGGATGCCGATCTTCTCGTGCCGTTCCACTACTTCGGCGTTTCCGATGATGTGGATCTCAGCCGTTTGGAGTGGAAACGCGGCAACTACGATACCGCTCAGCTTGACCGCCTATACACAGGTAACGATGCTCGGGCAGCGAAGGTCATCCGAGAACTTCGTGACAAGGTCGTCGGCACTGAACACATGCGGGCGCTTGGCTTTTGCGTCTCGGTCCAGCACGCCCACTATATGGCCCGGGTTTTCAACGACGCCGGCATCACCTCGGTCGCCGTCGACGGCGGAACCGACGAGGCCGCACGCGCAGACGCCCTTGCCCGGCTGCGTAATCGAGAAGTAAATTGCATCTTCGCGGTCGACATTTTCAACGAGGGACTGGACATCCCCGAGGTCGACACCATCCTCATGTTGAGGCCGACCCAGAGCGCCACGATTTTCCTACAGCAGTTGGGCCGAGGCTTGCGCCGCGCGGACGACAAGGCTGTCCTCACGGTCCTGGACTTCATCGGCCAACAGCGTCGCGAGTTCCGTTTCGATCTTCGCTACAGAGCGCTCACTGGCTATGGGCGAAAACAACTTGAAAAGGCTGTCGAGGAAGAATTCCCGTACCTTCCTTCAGGCTCGCAAATTGTGTTGGATCGTGTGGCTCAGAAAGTGGTGCTGGACAACATCAAGGCCCAGCTTCGCTTTAATCGGAACCAGTTGATCAACGACGTGGCGTCTTACGGCGAAACCGTACTGGCCTCGTACCTGCGGGAGTCTGGCAACGACGTGAAGACGATATATCGCTCGACCCGTGACTCCTGGACCGACTACCTGCGCCAAGCTCAACTGATTGACGGGTTTTCTCCCCTTGAGTCAGTGCTCAAAGGCATCCATCACGATCGATCAAGTGCTGAGGAAAAGAAACTCCTTGGGCGGATGGCCGCACTTATCCACGTTGACGATCCGGGGCGGGCGGAGGCCTACTCCATGCTCGTCTCTGCAGACGCGCCCCGCTACGCTGAGCTGGGCACTCGAGAGCAGTCGTTCGCAAGAATGCTCTTCTACACGCTTTGGGACGACGGCGGCGGTTTCAAGACGTACGACGACGGCCTGGACCACCTCCGTGCCTATGGATTTGTGTGCAGTGAGATCAAGCAAATTGTGAGCTTGGGAGTCGCGGCCTCAAAGCACGCTGCCAAGGGCCTCGGTGCAGGGCTCCAGCACATTCCGCTGTTGACACACGCAACCTATCGACGTGAAGAAGTTCTCGCGGCCCTGCAGTTTGGCTCGCTGGAACTGGGGAAGAACGTTCAGCACCGTGAGGGGGTTGCCTGGTGCCCTGCGACAGCAACGGATGCCTTCTTCGTTACCCTGAATAAGGACGATCGGAAGCACTCAGCGACGACGATGTACAAGGACTACGCCATTAGTCCCGAGCTGTTTCACTGGGAGTCGCAGAATGCAACATCATCTACAAGTCCAACGGGCAAGCGCTACCTGGACCGGCGAGCACATGGGTCACACATCGTCCTCTTCACCCGTGATACTGCGGAAGACGAGAGTGGCCTGACAGTTCCTTACACATGCCTGGGACAGATGGACTACCTGCAGCACTCTGGAGAAAAGCCTATTGGTATCACGTGGAAACTTCATCGGCCGATGCCTGTCGACGTTTACACGAAGGCAGCAGCCGTGGCCCGGTAGCCGACTGAGTTGCATCTCAACCCGTGATGTCGGTGCTTTCTTTCTCGACGGCGAGAACTACCTACCGTGAGGCTCCCCACCACGGCGGTCTTATGGCCACATCGGCATGCCCAGCAGTGGGATGCCGATGAAGGACAGGTCGAGTTTGTATTCGGTGGCGCACAGTATTGACCTGATGTTTTTTTGGGCCAGGTTAGCCGTGCTGGCGCTGAGGGCAGCAGCCGTCTTCCGGTGTTGGAGGCTGCTCTTCTGTGTCGATGCCCGCGGCTGCGATGTCGCGTCAATGACTTTCCGCATGGGTTGTTTGAAGCTGGATTTGACTGTTGCGAGGCGCTGGGGGAAGGGGCGTCGCTGGACGTGATGTCGCCGTCGTCGATGATGGCCGAACGGTCGTAGGTGCATGCCGCGGCGGCCGAGTTCGCGGAGGTGGAGGTCGTGGCCGCGGTATATTCGGGATGCTTCGGCGCAGGTGGAGACGGCGAACTGGACTTCGCGACCGGAATCGTGGGCGGGCGGGAAGAACCATAGGATTCCTCCCGGTTACTCAGACCCACGTTGGATGGGGTGACAGCGGAAGCTACTGTCGGCGTCGTTCCTCTCCGGTGACCATTGCCTCGTGAGGGTTCGTGTGGAAGCCTCGACATGATCCTGTCGCTGGGCTGACGACGGGCAGCAGGGAAGGAACCCGACATGGGACTGATCCATATTGACCTGTTCACCACGCTCGACGGCGTCGCGCAGGCGCCCGGCGGCCCTGAGGAAGATCCCGAGGGCGGTTTCGAGTTTGGTGGCTGGCAGGCGCCTCTGTTCGACGATGTGGTTGGCGAGCAGGTCGAAACGGGGATGGTGGGGATGGACGCGCTACTGCTCGGACGCCGGACCTACGACATCTTCGCTTCGTACTGGCCGCATCAGGACAATGGAATCGCGCAGTTATTCAACCGCATTCCGAAGTACGTGGCCTCGCGTCAGTCGCTGAACCTTGAGTGGGACGGCTCGTCTCAGATCGGTCCTGACGTGGTGGCTTCACTGCGCGAGCTCCGCAACAAGCACGAGAACATCCACGTGATCGGCAGTCTTGATTTTGTGCAGACCCTGTTCGCCGAGCGGCTGTTCGACCGGCTGAATCTGTGGGTGTACCCGATCCTTCTGGGCCGTGGGAAGAAGGTGTTCGCCGGCGGGGTGGGCCCGACGAGCCTTCAACTTATCGAACCGGTTGTTGCCTCGCCGAAGGGTGCGGTGATGCAGCGCTATGCCTTGGTTGACGGGACGCCTGGGGTGGGGGATATGACCGAAATCGGTTAAGGCTCCGTCCGCGCGCTGTGCCCAAGACCGCTCGACAATCAATCGAAGGCGGATGTCGTGGCCTCCGTCGGTCCCGTAGGCGGGTTGCTTACTCACCCACCACCACCCCGGACCTATGCTGTTCCCATGCTGAACGTCGGAGTCGTATCAGGGAACGAGTTCTCGCCCCTGGTCGTGGAGCGGCTAACTGATCATGGTGCGGTCATCCATGCACGTTCAGCGCCGGAGCTGGGCCAGGAACGGGACAGCCGGATTCTGGTGAGCTGCGCGGATAGATCTCTTCCGACCTCCAAATTCGACCTCGTACTTTCGGTAGCAGACGGCTCTGAACATTGCTGCCCGCGGCACAGCCCGGATGTGGTTCTCACGGAGACGGACCCGGCTCTCCTGCGCAACGCGGTGGACCAGCTGTGGGAGAACCGTCTCCTTCCCTTTAGCCGCAACAAGGCAGCTCCCAGGCCGAAGCATCGGAAAGGGCCGGCAGCGATGTGTCCGCCGGATCCGGCTTGGCCGGCCACCGCGGCGCGGGCTGCCGAGAGGATCTTGCGTACCAGCCCTTTGATTGTTCGGGTGGACCACATCGGCTCCACGTCGATCCCGGGGCTCCCGGCAAAGAACGTCATTGACCTGCAAGTCGGCGTCGCGAACGTCAGCGACCTGGATCAGGTGTCCGCTCATCTGGACGCTGCAGGATACCGGGCTGTACCGGGCACGTGGTGGGACGCGCCAACCAGCTACCAACCTGAACCCGAGCAGTGGGCCAAGCACCTTCACGTAAACTCCGACCCGGCTCAGCACGTCAACATCCATGTGCGGGTCGTAGGGTCGGCTGGGTGGTTCTTCACGCTCAGCTTTCGCGACTGGATGCGGGCGGACGCAGGTCATGTCCGCCGTTACGCGGCAGAGAAACAACGGATTGCCAGCAAGTACGCGAATGATGTCAACGCCCTGAACTACGCGGCAGAAAAGAAGTTGTGGTTCCGCGATTACGTCGAGCCGCAACTATATGCATGGGTGGATTCAAACGGCTGGCGACCGGAGAAGCGGGAAGAGCCTCATTTCATGGAGTGTTCCAAAGCCGAAGTAAATCCGAACACAGTCACGGCACCGGAGTTCTCACCCGCTGCCACAAGATTGCCTTCCTGACCGCAGATAATTGCCGCCGTGGGTTGGGAAGGAAGCTGAAGCTTCTGAACAAGCTCTCCTGTAGCAAGAGCCCTCAGCGCAACAAGACCACTGACATTCACCGATAAACAATGCTCGCCGTCGGCGAGGAACGCGACGGCTACGATCTTTCCCGATTCCGACGGGGCGATGACCAGCCGGGAGGTTCTGGCCTCCAGATCCCAGAGGCAGATGCTGCCGTCCCAGCCGCCAGTGAGGGCTGAGGCGCCGTCCGGGGATAAAGCGAGCGTGGACAGCGGCCCAGTGTGCCCTTCCAAGCAACCCAGCAGGGATCCGTCGGCCAGATTCCATACGCGGGGCTTGTCGTCGTGTCCGATCGTAACCAGCCGGCCTTCTTTAGCGAGGGCGGCGTCAGTCACTGGTCCCGGATGCGCTTCCAGGACGTTCGTGCAGGCGCCCGTCTCAAGGTTCCAGATCCGTGCGGTGCCATCCCAGCTGGTTGACACCGCTTGGGCCCCATCCTTAGTGACCCGGATGCTGGCAATCCGTTTGGTGTGGCCTACCAATTCCAACACGCGCGTGCCCTCTTCCAGGTCCCAGACGAGCATCGAGCCGTCCTGCGCGCCGGTGATGACCCGGGTGGAAGGTTCGCTGGCCGCAACAGCCGTGACCCCGGCTTTGTGGCCCGTGAGCCTGTTCAGCAGCCCGCCGCCGGTGAGGTCCCACAGTCTTCCCGAACGGTCTTCGCTCCCGGTAGCCAGCACTCCGGCTCCCGGGGCTAGTGCCAGCGCTGTGATCGGCCCGCCGCCGTCGTCCAGTACCAGACGCCGATCTCCTGACCCGGACTCCCACACCATCACGGTTGCGTCCCGGCTCGCAGACATCAGCTCCTCCTTCTCACTGTGGTACGTCAGCGAGGTTACGGCTTCCTGATGCCCGTGGGGCGCTGGTGCGGTGATGGCGGCGGCCAAGTCCCACACCCGTGCAGAGCCATCATCGCCCGCTGTGACGGCTAGGTCACCCAACTCGGAAATAGCAATGCTCTTCACCGGGCCGGGATGACCCTTCCACGATTTGATCATCTGCGCCGAAGCGATATCCCAAATGGCAATGGTTCCGTCCCGCCTGGCCGAAGCAATACTTCCGTTTCGGCCGAAAGGAACGACGTCGGTCACCCACTGGCCATGGTCCTGCAGTACCGCTGTGGCTTGGCCGGTAGAAAGATTCCACACGCGGATGGTGCCGTCCTGTCCTGCCGTTGCTGCCTCGTCCCGCTCGGGAACGAAGACGGCGGCGGTCAACTCTGACTCGTGGCCGGAAAGTTCGTGCAGAACCTCCAGGTTTTCAAGATCCCACAACCTCGCCGTGGAATCTTTGCTGATGGTCAGTGCCCGCTTGGAATCACTCGAAAACAAGCCCCTTGACACTCCGGCCCTGTGACCTTCGAGGCGGAAGAGTAGCTTTCCGTCGCCCAGGTTCCACAAACACGCTGTGCTGTCCCAGCTGGTGGTCAAGGCCTTTTGCCCGTCCGGACTGATGGCCACCGAGGTCAGCCAATTTTCGTGACCATTCAGGAAATGGCCCCGTTTCCCGGAGGCAAGGTCCCAAACATAGGCTCCGTCCCTGCTGGTGGTGACGGCGAAAGTTTTGTTCGGTGCAATGGCGACGTCGGTGACTTCTTCGGTATGTCCCTCCAGAACGAACAGGAGATTTCCGCTTTCAACGTCCCAAACCTTCGCCGACTCTTCCTGGCCGTTGGCCGTCACGGCAATGTCGCCGTCGGGCGTTATGGCACCGGCGGAAATGGGACTGTCTGAATCTTGCAGAGTCTGTATGAGGGAACCTGTGTGGATGTCCCAGAGCTTGGCCGATCCGTCCAGGCTGAGCGTGAATACCCGCGAACCCCCGCCGGTTATCGTAGCCCGCTCCACCACGGAGGTGTGGCCGGACAACGTTCGCAGAAGGGCGTCACTGCTGGTGTTGGTAGTCCACGCGGGGTAAATTCCGTTCGGAACGATCAGGGCGAGGTACGTTCGCGCGGACTCATAGAGTTCGCGGTCGTTCATCACCAGGGCCTGCAAGGCGAGCTGTCCGGCCGCGTACGCCTCGGAGGTTCCTGCAGCGCCATCGGCTTCTGCGCGGAAATTGTGGGCCTCGTGCTCAAGGACCATGCGGCTCCTATGCAGCGACTTCCCATCCTCGTGGCTCAGCTGCGCCTCGGACTGCACGCGGCGAAGCGTGCCGATGACCCGGTCCACACCAAGAGTGCCAATTGCTTTCGCCAGATAGTGCGCGTCTTGGTAGAGAGCGGCAAGCTCATTCGGCCGCACCTCGGCGGTGTGAACGGGGAGGTGTGTCAGCGCGTACCCGCTAGCGTTGCGGGACCAGTTACGGCTGTATTCCAGCAGCCGCTCCTGAACTGACTGAAGGACGTCGGCTGTGAACTTTGTGGACAGATGCTGCCCGAACCGCGGATGCGCCAACGTGTAGCCAACGGCATCGTTTCCCATGATCAGCCGGCGGATTTTGGGGAGAATGTTGCGGTCAAAGTGGTCGCGGAGCATTCCTGTGGGATCAGCGAAAGCCTCCGGAACAAGCGCTTCAAGGTCACTTCGCGCAAGGGGCCCGTGGGCAGCAGCCAACGTGGCGAAGAGCAACAGCGCCGGACGCTCTCCGGCCACATCCAGGAGCTCCTGCCACCAAACGTCCAAGTACGCCGCCAACCCCTCGGGCTGCTGCTCGAGATCTGCCACGTCAAACTCCTTTTCCAGAGCTTCCTTGGCCAGGAGGCCGATGTACAGGGGGTCGGCATGTGTTGCTGCCCCGTTGGTGGTTGCATCCAGAGGGCCGATAGCAGCCGCCCTCATGACGGCGGCCAGAGCTCCCGGCCTTTGGATCAGCGCTGCAGTGTGCGGGCCGGTGGCCGAGAAAAGTTCGACGACGGACTTCTCACCGAAGCCGTCGAGCCGCAATTCCTTGACGTCCGGTCCTTGCAAGCGGTACTTGCTCCGCCATTCCTGCCCCGTGTCACGGATGGAAACTATGACGTGAAGGTGCTTGGGAGATGCGCCTGCCACGTAATTGGCAATCGACCAGCCTTGGATCTCGTCGATGCCATCCAATATGAGCACATCGGGAGTTCCATTGCTACGGGTTGCTTCGCTCAGGCGCTGGTGCAGCATGGACTGAAGAGACAACCGGTCCAAATGCGGGTAATCATCAGCTAATGGGTCAGGGGATAACTGCTGCAGGACGTTCCTGAGGAAAAATACCTCGTCCAACCAGTACGGGTCATATCTGCTCGTAAAGAAGTGGAAAGCGGCGCGGGCGCCCATTTGCTGGGCAAACTCAGCCAGTAGTGAAGTCTTTCCAAATCCGGGACGGCCGGTGACGGCCAACACGCCGCCCGGCCCGTCTGCAAAAGCGGATAGAGCCGCAATCTCCTGTCGTCGCCCGACGAATCCGTCACTTCGCCTGCTCCTGAACAGCGGGGTAAAGGCCCTGCTGAGATCAGGCTTGGCCTCCTTGCGGGGGAGGAGCTTAAGGTCCTCGGGTCCGTTCAAGCCAAGATGGCGCCAGAAGACCTCCCTGGTGGCCTCGGGCAGAGTATCAATTGCTTCGATGGGAGTTAAAGCGAGACTTCCTGGCCCCTCACTGGGATTGTGATGGCGGACCACTCCGATGAGGTCATTCGTGGCGGACAAAACCGCAGAACCGGACATTCCGGCCCACTGGGACGTTTCCAGGTCTCCTGGTGCAATGGGTGGCCAATCCCTGGGCGTGTTCTCCACTTTCAAGGCCAAATATCCGGGAACCAAGCCCTGGCCGGGGACGGCACGGAGTCCCTCCGCCGTGGGGATGCTCCCGTAAGCATGAACAGCGATGCGACCTCCGCTGACAGCTTTGAAACGAGGGAAACCCACGGCCGTGCAATCGTGGAGGACCTCCAGATTCTGCCGTTCGACCCGTCCGAACGTCAGGAAAGGCAGGTCAGGGGCGCCGTCTAAGGACAACAAGGCTATGTCCACGGTGGCCGATCCGGAACGCACCAAGACACTGGCGGGGTACGTACCCTCCAGCCCCAGAACTTCATGACCAGAGCCCTTGGCGACGTGGTCAGCGGTGAGTACTACGGAACCACCAACCATGAGCCCGGACCCTACCCGTGGCTGACCGTGGAATTGGTACGTAATGTTGACTACACGTCCGGTCTCAAGGAGAGCCATTGAGGTACCCCGCTTTCCGCTCCGGGCCTACAGTGACGCTTTTTCTGTCCTTTCATGCACCCAGGCAGAAAATTCTTCGTGGCTAAGCTTGGCACCCGTGTAAACCCACGACTTCAGGTCGTCACGCAGCTCGATGTGGATGGTTCCGGCGCCAAGGCCAATACCGACGTGTGGGCCCATCTCATCAAGAGCCAGTGCGGCCACTTCCAGAGGTTCAATCCCGCTGATCTTGAAGTCTGCAGCCCGTCCCGCAATATGCGGGCTCTGATCTGCGCCCTTAATGAGCTCATTCACCGCTGGAGGCCGATACCCCGAAACGATCAACAAAGGGGCTTGGGCACGCTCCTGAATTGCCTGAATTGTTCGCACTAAATCTACGGAGATCCGGGCATACTGGTAGTCGCGTCCTACTTTGCCCACGAAGCTCCCGACCGTGAAATTAGGCGATAAGTGAGTCCGGAGATTGTCCTCGAGCCTGATGAGCGGAACCCGCCCGTCGTCGACCGGATCCGAGTAGGTGATTCCCGCTTCTTCTTCGGCTACAGCCGCGAAGGACGCCCCGGACGGGTAGACTACGGGGCTTGCGCTAAGGGATTTCCCGTTAACATTTTCGTCGCCTTGCATGGCGGATCCTCGTTGATTCTCCATGACACTCCTCGTCGTCCGATCCGGAGTACTTGAACCCCCAGGCAAGCCACCGTGGTGCGATTCTAGTGCACCGATGCCGCCGCTGGTATTGCAGGATTTCAAATTCATTATTCTTTTTGGCTCCGCATTGGACATACCTTGACGGGAAAACCCAAGTCCCTGATTATTGGCATTTCATCAGGTTTAGGAGCGGTGCAGATGACTGAAATGGAAAAGGCTTCTCCCGGCATCGGGTTGGCAGAGGCTATCCAATCGTTAAGGCAGGAGCTTTGGGAGGCCATGGTGGCCGGCACCGGGAGCGAGGTCAGGTTCCGCGTAGACAGCATTGAGCTGACCTTGGAAACCGCGGTAACCAAGGCCGTCGGTGGTAAAGCCGGCATCAAGTGGTGGCTTGTGGAAGCGGGAGCAGAAGCGTCCAGGGAAGCTGCCTCGACGCAGACTCTGAAGTTGTCTTTGAGCCCACTTCACGGCTCGGAGGAACTGCTTGTAGAGGACGACGCCGCGTCGGACGGGCGCAGCTTTGACGACAGTTCAGCTGACGGGGACGCGGGGTAATCCTGTGGTGAGCGTCCTCAGGCGTGCGCCACGTTGTCGGCAAGCAGCTTCGCGTCCATGCCCACCCCGCCCAGGATCGACGAGTAGTGCCTCGTCAGCCACGGGAGTCCCACGACGAATAACCCGGCCTGCTCGGTGACGCCTGCTTTCTGCTTCGGGTAGCCCCACTCATCAAGCAGCGGCATGTTCAGAAAAGAGAAGTCCAGTCCGTACCCCGTCGCCCACACCACGGACGTGATGCCGGCGTCGGCCAGGTTCACGGTAGCCGGCTCGGACGGTAGCCAGTCATCGTAGGGCACGGTCGGCTGCTCGGGTGCGTCAATGCCGGCTGCTGCGATATATCCGTCGATGGCTTTCCGCATCCGGTTGTTGAACCCGGCCTCGACTGTTGCGAGGCGTTCGGGGAGGTCGTCGGTGAAGGTGAGGTCGCCGTCGTCGATGTTTTCCAAACGGCCGTGCAGGTGCATGCCGCGGCGGCCGAGTTCACGGAGGTGGATGTCGTGGCCACCGTCGGTGCCGGAGAGCAGCGGGTTGCAGGCGAGGCGCGCGGCGGGGGAGGGGAGTGCCTCGCGGGTGAGGGCGTTCACGCCGTATTCGGGGCCGTGTTTACCGGTTTCGAGGAGCCAGTAAAGGATGTCGTGGCCGCGGTATCGGCGGGGAGCTTCGGGGCAAGTGGACACGGCAAGGTGGACTTCGCGGCCGGCCTCGTGCAGTTCCTCGGCGATCTGCCCGCCCGACTGACCGGTGCCGACAATCAAGACGGCGCCATCGGGGAGCTGCTGTGGACTGCGGTAGTGGTGCGTGTGGAGTTGCCTGACTTCCTTGGGGAGCTTGGCGGCCATGGCGGGCAGCCTGGGCACCTGGTAGGCGCCGGTCGCGAGGACCACCTTCTTGGCCGCGAGCCTGCCTTGCGAAGTTTCGAAGCTGAAGGTGCCGTTTGAGGCGGAAAGGCGGGTGACGTCCACGCCAGTCAGGACAGGGGCGTTGATTACATCGGCGTAGCGCCTGAGTAGATTGACGACGGCGGTACGCGGCAGGAAGTCGTCCGGGGCGTCGCCGGTGTAGGGCATACCGGGGAGGTCCAGCGTGAAGTTGGGGGTGTTCATGAAAAACCCGTCCCATCGGTCCTGGTAGGCACCGCCGAGGGAGTCGCGCCGTTCGAGGATTTGGTGCTCGACGCCGACCTGCGTGAGCCAGTAGCTGGTGGCGAGACCGGCCTGGCCGGCGCCGATGATCACGGTATCTGGGGCGGATCCCATGGCGTGGATTGTACGCCCGGAGGCGGCGATTGGGGATGGGTTTCGGCATTCGACCGATACGGCCATCTTTCAAGTGACTACCTGTAGGGACTGCCCCCGGTTTGGTTGACTCCTAACCTGGCAGGATTCTGTCCTTCCAGGAAGGATGTTCCTGTGCCTGAGCCCTACCCCGTCGAGTTCCGCCTCGACGTCGTAGCCGTTGCTCCGAAGCATGAAGCCCCGCTGGCGTAAATCGCCGAGGACATCGGGATCTCCGAAGCCACTCTCCATAGCTGGCTGAAGAAAGCCGACGTCGAGGACGGCGTCAGTCCCGGCATGACCGAGAAGGAAACCGCCCAGTCACGGGAGGCAAAGACGCGGATCCGGCTTCTTGAACAGGAGAACGAGATCCTGCGCCGGGCCGCGGCGTTCTTCGCCAGGGAACTGCCCCCAAATGAGCTTCCCGCTGGTCCTTGACCGTGCCGCCGACGGGATGTCCGTGGCGGTGACCTGCCGGGTGCTTGGCTTCTCCAAGCAGGCGTTCTACAAATGGAAGGCCAACCCCGTTTCCGACCGGGACAGGGCTGATGCGCACTGATCAATGCGGCTCTTGACATCCAACGCGACGACCCGGCCTTCGGGTACCGGTTCACCGCCGATGAACTGCCGGCCTACGGCATCAGTGCCGGGGAGAACCGGGTGCAGCGGCTGTGCCGCAGCCAGCGGATTTGGTCTGTTTTCGCCAAGAAGCGGGGCTTGAACCGTAAGGCGGGCCCACCAGTCCATGACGACCTCGTCGGTCGGGACTTTACCGCCGCGGCACCGGACCGGCTATGGCTCCCTGCTGCAGAAAAACGTGCTGGACCGAGAACGCTGGACCTCACGACAGGAACTACGCTTGGCCATCGTGCGACAATCGAAAGCGGCCTCCAAGCCGCCTGAAAACTATCGACCCCGAGAGTCAACGAATCCCGGGGCAGTCCCTCCTTCCCAAGGTTGGAGCCGTGTCCTCCGCGTTCCGTCTCTGGTCTTGCTGGGCTTGGTCTACATGGTGCCGCTGGCGATCTCCAGCACCTACGGCATCGTAGTGGAGCGGACTGGTGGGCGGCTTTCGGCTGCCTATGCCGCGACCCTGGCAGCACCGGATCGAACAGCGGCCTGTCCAGCTCCACAATTCTCCCGAACAAATGCTGTTGGGCATTCTTTCGGGGTGCATTGGCATCAAACGGTGACGTGATTCCGGGGTTCATGTCGAGATAGAGGGATGCCTCCTTATGCCCTGGGGGACGAATCGGCTCCCAGGAAACGGAGATCCCCTTAAGAAGTGTCGACAGGTTTGGGAACGTGACGCTGACCCTCTTAGAAGACGCAATATTTCACGGCTCGGGGTAAATGAAAGAGTGGGATTTGACTAATTCATTGACAAAGTCCAATCGCCGTAGTTGCCTGTTCTCATACGGCTATCACGAATCGATGAGAAGTGCGCCAGCGACAAGCGGCATCCCGATTCGCTTCGATTCTTGTTTTTGGGGGAACAATGAATTTATTGAAAGAACATTCCGCAGCTCTTCATTTCGTATCTCCCGGGTCACCGTCTAGGAACGCCGCATAACCGGATGGCTCTGATCCAGGGCAATCAAGACTCTCTGGACTTAGCTTGAAGTTATTCCCAAATTTGACAAATAGCATGGTCCAGATTGACCTTTGCGCGTTTAGACTACAACTAGCGATGCCATTTGGACTGCTTATCCAGAGTTGCACTGCAGTTTGCGACTCCAGCAGAGGAGGTGAAGAACTAGCTAAAACAGGACAATAATCTTTTGCAGTTTTAATCATTTCGTCGCACAGGCAGTACCCGTCATGGGCATGCTAAAGGCAATGAAAGTAGAAATTAGTTTCGAGGGGGAATAGAGATGAATATTCGACGTACCATTGCAGCAGCGGCTCTCGCGGTGGGGTTGTCGGCAGCCGGAGGTGCAGCGGCGATAGCCGCGACAGTGTCTCCAGCCGAAGGTGGCACCTGGAACTATGGGGTAACAGCTGGAGTGCACCTGTACTCCGACTATTTCAATCAAAACGTTTGTCACGCATCGTCGACGCAAAATGACTGGGGCTACTCGTCCTCGCCAAACATGGCTGCGAACTCGTGGGCGAACAACGCGCAACCTACCACGAGTTTCCAGGACAACCGCGCCTACTACCGTCTTTGCTAATTGAACAGACCTTTGCGCTGCACCGCTTCGAAGCGGTGCAGTGCAAAGGTTATAGGATGAAAAATGTTGAAAATACTTGTCCGTTTTGCCGCTGTGGCAATCGCAGCACTGATTGCTTTGGTTGCCGGTGTCTATTCGGCTGCGGCGGATCTGGACGGTTTGCCGGACGCTGACTATGTGGCGTCAATGCGTTTCGACAACAGTCCAATGCCGCGTGGTGAAGTCATTGCCTCACTGGACCAATACGCTGACTCTGCTGGCGTCGGCATAATTAGAGTGGCAAGCGCCCCAGATGACTTTTTGGACAAACGACTTGCATTTGTGTTCGGCTCCGGAGGAATCCGAGATACGGAGATTGATTGGTTCTCCCCAACGATGAGCGGAACAGTCGCCAAGTCCAGCGAGCTTGGCTTCACATCCCTGAACGGCGTATACGCAATAAAGGGGAGCGATTCTCAAGCGAAATCCTTCCAAACTTGGGCGAAGAGCGAGCTAGGAGCCGACGCTGCCCTGAAGGAAAAAACAACAGTTGGCTTGCTCACGTATGCACTCCTGACAGTTGGAGCATGGGTGCCGATGTCAGCAGCAATACTGTTGCTGGGAGCGATCGTCATGTCCTGGTACGTTCTGCGTGCTCACGGCCGAGAGTTGCGGGTCTTGGCCGGTATGCGCCTATCAACCGTCGTCTTAACGGACCTTCGTTCGCTATTCGGAGCGTTAGCCGTGCCTGTTGTGGCAACCTTCGCGATTTCCGTCCTAGGCATAATAGTCACCGGGTTTGGTCGAGCGGGATTCTTCATCTCGACACTCATGCTGTTTACTGGTGCGGTCACAGCCTTCGCCGTCGCTGTTGCCCTGATCATGGGGATGCTCTCCCTGCCCACTGTGCGTGATATTGCGGCCAGAAGACCTTCTGAGCGAGGTTCGTGGGTGATCAGCGAAGTCCTGAAAGTAGCTGCCGTAGTCATCGTGGCCGCAATCGTGCCCACAGCGTCGGGTGTGGTGACAAATGCTTCCGCTGCTACCGCTCAGGGCGCGCTATGGGAATCTATGGGGGACAGCGTAACTGTCCGTGTGGCGAACCGCTTGGGGGACGCCGAAAGTGCGGCGTTCGCCGGTCTCATCAGGGATCTTGTGAGGCGGGACGCCGCAATGTTCTCCATGTCATTGAGCTCCGACACGGTCAACTTAGTAGATGAAGCGGCTGGAAAAGATCTTGAAGATCTCGGCTTCGACAGCGTCGTCCTTACAGGGGAACCCTTCCTTGATACCGTCAATCGTGCGGGCGGAGCCACCTGGGAACTTGTCAGTGCTGTCCATTCAGTTCAAGAGCTGCCTGATTCGATCCGGGGTCAACTTCTACCGAATCTGGAGCTGTGGACCACGTCGAGAAAAGCACCGGATGTTCGCTTCTACGGCAGCACCGGTGAGGCCCCAATCGCTGTGTCAGGAGGCAGGGCGGGAACGCTGGACACGAATCAGCTCCCTCTGATCATCTCAGTAAATGATCTCACCCAGTTCGACGACGCCTTCCTGGCTTCAGCCATGAGCAGGGGAAATATTGTGTTCACTGATCCGGAACAGTTAAAAGCGCTAGTAGAGCAGCGGGGAATAAGCTCGGACATCCTATCAATCGACCGGATCGCAGACCTGGGCCTGTACGATGCGCAGACGAAACAGCGAAACGCTCAACTCGGTGCCGCAGCAATTGCCATTGCAGTATTAGCGCTCGTTATGTGCCTCAGCGTAACGGCTTGGATCTTCGCACTTCTGAGACGTCATCGGTGGTTCGTTCAACGCACCGCGGGATTATCGTGGAGGTCCATTCTTCAGCCAAGAATGTTATGGGAAGCAGGTTCCGCTCTTTTATTCGGCTCGGCGATGGCTATGTCGTTTGGGGCGGCCTCTCCGTCTAATATCTGGATCTCCGGCATCGCCCCGTTCGCATATTTGACCGTTGTATGGCTCATTCATCAATGGGCTGCGACCATAACATTCCGCACTACACTCGCACGGAGAGGATAGTCATATGCAATTACGTGCCGATGGAGTTTCGATTGTCATTGACGGCAAGTCCGTCCTGAAGTCTGCTACCGCACAGGCCGAACCAGGACGAATGCTCGTTCTGGCAGGTAAGAGCGGCAGTGGAAAGACAACTCTCCTGAACGTTCTTGGACTGTTGAGTCGCACGGATGCTGGCACCGTTGTAGTCGGTGGACAGGACGCCACAAAATGGAATGACGCCCGCCGTCGCCGTTTTTGGCGAGACCATGTTGCATTCGTGTTCCAAGACTACGGACTTATAGATGAATCAAGCGTGGAGTACAACGTAACGGTCGGCCGACGCGGACTATTTGGTCTACGGCAGCCTGACCGCAAACGTGCTGACCAGGTCCTCAGCCACGTTTTGCTGTCGGGTCGTGGGAAGGAACAGACTGCTCGGCTCAGTGGCGGCGAGAAACAACGCGTCGGCCTGGCACGGGCGATGTTCCGCGGCGCCGATGTCGTGCTCGCAGATGAACCGACTGCGTCGCTCGATCGAAGAAACCGTGAACTAGTTATCAACTTCCTCATAGAGGAGGCCCGTCGGGGCGCGACCGTCGTCGTAGCCACACACGATGAGGACCTCATGGCCGCTGGCGACGATCTTATCCTGCTCGGTGGAGAGCCAACCCCGAGCCAGCGGGATTCTCATCTCTCGGTATGACTGAGGCGGCTCAAGATCTTCCTCCGATACAGCGGAGAGCAAGCGATAACTCGCCCCTGTTGAACTAGAGGATCTTCGCCAGCCGCGTGCACTCCACCCACAGCCGCTTCCGCGCGGCCAGGTCGGAACCCATGCCTGGAGTTGGCAATTCCTTGCGCTTCGCCCAGAGTTTGCCCGTCACCGCAGCAGTCTCCGGCGACGTCGCCAGCCACACGGGCGTATCTGCGGCTTCCTCAGCCGGTTTGCTGAATGTGTTTGTCAACCAGCGGAAGGGGCCGCGCACGTCCTGCAGCAGGCCCGTGTTTTTGATAAGGTCCGGGTGCACGGCATTCACCACTACGTTGGACTCGCGAAGGCGCTCGGCGAACTCCTGCGTCAACAGAACCCGGCCGAGCATGGTTGGCGGCGTGGAGCGGGTGAAACTGTATTTACCCTTGGCGCTTTGCAGATCCTCGAAGTCGATCTTGGTGACTTGTGGGCCACCCGAATACTTCGACGCAATATTGACCACCCGCGACGTCCACGCATCCTCGGCGCTCCCGAGCTTGAGCGCGTCCGTGAGCTGATTGGTCAGCAGGAAGTAGCCCCATCACGTTGGTGGCGAACGTGACCTCCAAACCGTCCGGCGTCACCTCACGCTCCTTCCGGAAAACACCGGCGGCGTTGACCAGCACATTGAGCTTCTGGTGCCGGGACAGGAACTCGTCCACTGCTTGCCGGATCGAGGCCTGGCTTGAGAGGTCACAGGCCAGCGGCTCCAGCGCGGCGTTCGGAACTTTGCCACGAATGTCGCGCATCGCGCCTTCTGCCGGGCAGCCGTACGGCCAACCACGACGACGGTCCCTCCTTCTCGGGCCAGCGCAGTCGCGATGGCCTTGCCAAGGCCGCTGGTGGAACCGGTCATAAGTGCTGTTCGTCCGGTCATGGAGGACATAGCTCGATCACAGCACTTCCGGTCGTGTTTGGCGAGAGTGCGTTGGTGGGGGAGCCTACTTTTTTGGCTTGTTCGCCTTGGCTTTAGGCGCCTTGGGCGGGAACTCTGCCACATGGGCGAAGGCACGTGCCACCCACGGCTCAGCCTGTGCAGCATCGCTGTTCCATGCTTCGGGCAAGCCGACGTAGCCGCCCATGGGCCGTTCCTCCGGCCCGAAGGGTTGGGTTACTTCTTCAGCTTCCAGTGCGGCCCTGTCAGCGTCGGAAAGCTTCACGCCGATTGTGGGGCCGAATAGGCCTGCGAACATGTTGCCGTTCACGAACGCACCCAGGTTGCCGAACATCGGTTCCTTGTCTTCCTCTGAGGGCTCGGGCATCTGCATAATTTGAACTCCTGCGTCGTGAGGAACTAATGGGGTGCGGCAATTACGGCCAGGATAAGTCAGTCAGACTCCAGCCGCGCCAGCGCCCACTCCCACGCAATCAGCTCCTGTTCCAAGCGGACCCCGTCGCCATAGGTCCCGGCCTGGAGCGCCTCATACACGAGGGCTTCGTCAGGAGTCAGGCGTGTCAACGCAGCACGCGAAGGCGACGCCTCCATGCTCCACGCGTCCCGGTGCGCCAGGAGAGTCGCTTCATCCATGAGCACGCTGGACACATGCGGGTGCACGGATCGGAGCTGGTCCAAGATGCGGAAGCCGTGAGTGTCCAAGTCACCCCAGTAGAGAACCTGACAGGACTGCAACCAGGCAGCGTCCCTCAATGATGAGAAACCGTAGCCCTTACCGAAGATGGCGAGTGTCCCGTGCCGCTCTTGCAAAGCAAGGAAGTTTACGAGGTTCTCAGTGATGATCACATGGGTGACCGGGAGCCGGAGCGATTCAAAGGCCGAGGCTGTCACCGTAATGTCCCGCGCATCACCGAGCAGCGGTATGGACGGGTCCAATAGCCGGAAACGCACCTGCTCAGGCTGATGGAGGAAGCCGTGGCGCTCCGCGAAACGAGCTGCGGGAGTGCGGGCTATCGGCGTGCCAAGGACAGAGTCGTCAAGGCCCGGGTCTGCCGCATCTGAATCGTCGTCCAGAGGCAATGTTTCTGCCAGGACGGGCCTCAGCGCCTCCACCATCTCGTCAATTGTCCTGCGGTGGGCCTCGATGAATTTGGTGTGCACGCCGGGCAGACGCAACTGCCTCACATAAACGGAGGGGGAGGGGTGATCCCTAAGCCAGAGCGCCACCCGGGCAGCGAGCAAAGCGTCTTGACCTAGAACCAGCAAGTGCTTCGGACGTTTCGCCGCCCAGGCCTGGAGCGCCGGGTCCAAGCCGCCCAGCTCGGCGGCCAAGGACAGAAACTGCTTCGTTTCCCGCTGTTTGCCGGCGAACTCAATCTCGTCCTCCACAGAAGCAAACACAGCCACAGCGGGAAGGCGGTTTGAACCGATAGTGGTGCGGCCGACGTCGGCGGTTTCCAAACTGAACGGACCCTCTGCGGCGAAGAGCCTGGCTGCCCAGTCGCGGGCGGCCGCGTAGTCATCGCGCAGTTCGGTAGCCGATGGGCGCTTCAACACCCGGCGGCGTGGATAAACCCCGCTTGGATCAATAGCTTCCCGCAGGAGCTGCCCCCGATCCCACGCGGTTGCAGACAGCGCTCGCAAGTCAGCCAACGAGGTCCACCGGGAAGCAGCTGACTTACCCGGCACGCCGCTCCCGTTCCTCACGGTACTCAGTGATGGTCATGTTCCGAAGTTGGGAATCGTTGCCGTTGGTGTTTGCAACAAAGCCCACGTGTGCCACAAACGGCTCGATGACATTGATCTTCTGCAGTGGGGTCACGATCAGCAGCTGGAGCTTCATGCGTTGGAACAGCTTCATGCCGTACCGTGCGGACTCGTCGGAGCCACGACCGAAAGCCTCGTCGATCACCACGAACCGGAAACTCCGGCCCTTCCCGGAACCGCCTCCCCGCGCAGCTCCCTTCCCGGCCGCGAGCCCAAACTGGAACGCCAACGCCGCCGCCAGGATGGTGTACGCGAGCTTTTCCTTCTGGCCACCGGACTTGCCGCCCGAATCGGTGAAGTGCTCAAATTCCTCGCCGGTCTCCGTCCACCTTTCGGAAGCTGAAAAGGTAAACCAGTTCCGCACGTCAGTAACCTTGGCCGTCCAGCGTTCGTCAAGACTGGTGAATCCCTCGCGACCCCGGAAGCGTTCGATCAGACGTTCAACCTGCAGATACTTCTGCTCCGAGTACTGCTCGTCGTCGCCGATGGTGCCCTCGGAGCAGGCACGCAAGTCAATCCCGAACTGCCTCACATCAAGATCTAAAGAGCTTTGGTGCTCCAGTTGGATATGACGGCCCGGGTTGTATTGGATCTCCGCAAGCGACTGGTTGATCTCGCTGATGCGGTTCACGATGTCCTGCCGCCGGCTGTCCAGGAACGCGTTGAACGCAACCACCTCGTGGATGGTGTTCTGCGTCAGCGAGTCCTTGAACCGTGCCTCGAATCTCGGCAGGTCATCACGCTCCAGCTGCCCAAGCAGCCGATTGAACTCTTCGGCCGCCTCCAACGTCGCGTCGATGTCCGTTGTTTCGTTGGGGTACTTGTTACGGAAATCAGCCATGAGCCGGATCGTGGTGGCACTCGCTGTCGCGATCCGTTTCGTCAGAGCATCGATCCTTGCGGTCAGACTGGACCGGACCGAGCTCTCGGCCGGGCCAGTGTTGCGGTAGGTCAGCGCTTTATCACCCAAGGCCTCGGCGGTGAGCCGCGCTACCGCCGCCAGCACATCGCCGTCGTCCGTTAGCGGTTGTTCCGTGAGCGTCAGGCGGCATTCCTCAATAGCTGCAGCGATTTCCCGGGCAGCATTTTCATTGCCACCGAGCCTCTGCTGAACCCTATCCGAGCGCTCCTGCAATCGCTCGATGCGGACGGACACCTCCGATTCCTTAACAGTCAGTTGCTGCAACACACTGCTAGCCGACTGAAGCTCGAGCTTCTCATCCTTGAGCTCCTGAACCCTGCGGGCGGTCAGCTGCCAGGCGATGTCGGAAAACTCAGCCACGGACCCGACGTTGCCCAGCAACTGCCGCATCCGTCCCATGTCACCGAGCCCGGCGTCTACCTTCGCCAACTGGGTGCCGACACTGCGGTGCTTGCCATCGATGTGGTCACGCTCGGCCCTGATGCGGACGATCTTGTCGTGGTTGTCCCAGCCGAGCACGAAGGTGCGCCGGTCCATGAGGCCCTTGCGGTCGTCCTTCTCATGCCGCCCCCGGGCGCCCTTTATCTGACCGTTGATCGTCAGGGCCTTGGGATACCGACGGAACTCATCCATGGTGTCGCAGCACATGTAATCGAACCGCGCGCTGAGCTCGTCCAACAGGAAATCCCGGAAGGGCGTGCCCTGCTTGATCGCGATCTTCGCCCCCAAAGTCCCAGGTGCGGGCGGCCGCGATGAATAGGAGTCACCCACCTTCCGGTACACCAGTCTCCCTTTGAGATCATTGGCATCCACCCACGAGGCAACAGCCGCGTAGTGCTCCGTTGACACCAGCAGGGACAGCGCAAGGCTCCGCAGCGTGCGTTCGGCAGCACCCTCCCACTCGGCCTCGCCTTCGCGGACACGCAGCAGCTCCGCTGCGTAGGGGAGCGCGGACTCGGCAATGCCAGTGCCCTCACAGATACGACGCCGGAGCTCAAGTTGCGGGCGTTCCAGCAAGGTGGGGCGGGAGCCAAGGCTGGCAAGCTCGGCATCCAGATCGTCCCGTCGGGCGGCGAGCGCGTTGAGCTCTGAATGCAACGCCGTGCGCTGCTCCTGCAGCTTGGCCGCCTTGGACGCGAGGTTTCCCTCCACCTCGCCCAGCCGGGCCCGGTTCGCGTCGAAGAGCACGCGGTCTTCGGGGGCATGGAGTCCAAGCTCGACGGCGGCAGCCGCGTAATCCTCGAAACGGTTGCGTTGCTTCTTGGCCGACTCCTCAAGTCGGGAGACCTCCGCGTCAATCGCGGCGAGCCTGCCACCACCGCTTGTACGGATGTCCTCCTGGACAATCGCGAGCTCGTGCCGGAGCCGGGCCATGTCCGAGGCCAGCTGGGCGCTGTCTTCGCGAAGCTTCTGACCAGTCCGCTCCAGCTCCTCCTGATGTTCGAGGCTTAACGTAAGTTGCTGGTCGGTGAACCAGGGATGCAGCTGGTCGCGTTGCCGGCGGGCCTGGTTTTCTTCAGAACTGAGCTTCCGGTGGGTGGCGGCGCCATCGCGGATCGGTTTCAAAAGCTCGATCTGGTCTCTAGCCCGGACCACAGCCTCGTGCGCTTTCTTCAGATCGTCAAAATGGCTGATCAGCTTGTTGATACGTGTCTGGACGTCATCGTCTTCCAGCATGTTGGTGCGCACGAAGTGGGTGATGTTCTCCACCTGCTTCATGGAAACAGTGCGGTGGAACAGCTCCATTGCCTGGTTGCCGCTGATGCCAAAGTGGCGTTTAAAAGCCGCGGCATAGGGATCAAAAGTGTCGTAGACAGAGACGCCCGCGGCGCGGAGCTTCTTCTTCAACTTGGCGGGGTCCTGCCCGAAGTTGGAGAAGTCTTCCGCGATGGATTGCTCGCCCTCGGCAAGGGAATAGAAGCGTGTGGGCTGTCCAGCCTCCTGCATGGTCCAGAGGGTGATGCCCAGCGTGATGGTCTTGTCCATGACGGCGTTATGGAAGACCCCAAGGACAACAGTGAGCGTGCCGGGCGCTCGCAAGGCAACCGGCTTCGAGTACTCGCCGCCCGTACTGCGCGTGCTCTTATGGAAGCCCCGCACATAAGACATTAGGGTCCGTTCACGCTTCTGAGCCCCTGCCGCCTTGTTGTACTCAATCCGGTTGGCAGGAAGCAGGAGCGTGGTGATTGCATCGACTACCGTTGACTTTCCGGAGCCAATGTCGCCTGTCAGAAGGCTGTTGGCCCCGTCCAGACGGAACGTGCGCACACCGCCGTGGAAGGTGCCCCAGTTGAGCAGCTCCAAACGGTGGAGTCGGAACCCGGGCGGAAGGCCGCCGTCGTTCGCTTGTTCGTCGGAGGGTTCCTCGTCGGGCTCCTCGAGAGTAAAGAGGCTGTCCTGAACGTCAGTGCTCATGGTTATTTGCTTCCGGTGAGTGATTCACGGTAGTCGGCCAGCCGCGCGTCGAACTCTTCCAGCCACTGAGCATCAACGTACGCCTTCAAGATACGCGCTACCTCGTAAGTCCCCGTTTCGCCGCGGAGCTTCCTCAAGAAGCCGAGCTCCACCACCTTCTTGATGTTGGTGCCTAGCCGGTCCAGAATCCTGGCCTCGTTACTGGACTCCGGCAGGAACACTGCGACCATGTCCTTTAGCTCCTCCTCCGTCATGATCAACCGGAGTTCACTGCTGTTGGTATCGAACTCCAACAACCGTTTCCTGAGTAGAACAAGCAGCAAACTCACATCGAAAGTAAGCTGCCTGCGCGGAATAAGCCGGGGGAGCGTGCCTTCGGGATCCTCCCGGGACCTCAGAAAAGCGTAGCCCTCGGATTCGTCCAGAATCAGGTTCAGCCCCAGTACTGCCACATAATCGCGCACGTGGGACGTCAAGGCGAGCAACGATTGCCAGACCTTCTCGTCAGTCTCCGCGTAGACCACACCCTTGAACAGCTTGGTCACGATTCCCGGCAACTCTTCCGGACTGGACGTTTCGCTTGCAGTATTCATGCCGGCCTCACAAAAATGATCTGATCGATGACTGCTGCCCGGACGCTGCCATCCTCCAAAGTCCAATGGAGGCGCTGCGTAGTTTCGGGGTTGATGCTGGCCCAGTCCGACTCCGCAGCGAGCTGGTAGTACGCCACAATCTCCGCGAGCCCTTGGGACAACGGATGGGCCGCCGTGATGTCCGCCAGCGTCGCCTGGTTCTCCTCCTCGAGGACACTTTCGATATTGGACTTCAGGCGCTCACGGTCCACATGAAACTGACTGAACAGCGCGCTCGCATCCAGATCCTGATCATCTGCGGTAACAACATCATCCATCACCATCACGCGGCTGCCCGGCTCGTAAAGAGGCCGCTCGAACGGTAAGGCGACGTCCACGGAGGACGCTTCAATCTCCATGGCAAAGTTCGACGGCGGCTGGTCCCGTTGGTCCAGCGCGTTCGCCTCGATGCTTCGGATAAGTTGCATGATGCGTTTGTTCTCGAGGAAGACTTTGTCGTCCAGGAGGCGTCGCATCTGTTGCGAGAGCTGTCTAACCGTGGCCTGTGTTTGCTCCACTGCGGGTAGCCAATCCTGGTGGAGGTTGGTGATGGTGTGGAGGTTATCCATCCGGGCCAAAGCCTCGATCCGGGTAGCCCTGTGGAGGAGGTCGTTGAGTTCTCTCCTCAGCTGCGGAGACATGAGGTAGTCCCAGAAACCCTGGAACGTGCGGCCTTGGAGCGAGCTTCCGATGTCTTGCTGGTTGGCGAAGATCGAGTCCAGGAGTTCTCCTTGGCTGCCGTCCCACGTAGCAATCTGCTCCCGGACCTGTCTGTCCAGTTTTCGGAAGTTCTGCTCAACTTCGCGGAAGTCGGAGAGCAGGTCCTTTGCCAGGGTGGTGAGCTGTTGGAAGTGGTCCAAGGCCTCCGGTGCAGTCATGACTTTGAGGTCTCCCTCACGAATCCGGTGCATCTCGGCATCAATCTGGTCCCGTTGCTGTTGAAGTTCAGCCAATCGCACGTCCGGGTCTGTCTCTGACTGCTGTACGAGGGTCTTCAATACGGCAAAGATGCTTGTCAGCCTCGATTGGGTGGCCACAAACTCGCGGCCTTTGAGGCTCTCAACCCAGCGCACCACGTCTTCAGCCGCCGGAGTAAGGTCGTAATGCGGTTCGTCTTCGCCTTGGACGTAGTACTTTCGCAGCCAAGCGCGCTCAGACGCGGCCCAGTCATCCAGGTACTCCGAGGCGTTGCGGGGAAACTTCTCCTCCCCATAGGTTTCCCGTACGCCGAACAAGACATCGTCCAGAACGTCAATCAGCTGTTGGCGCCCGACGTTCCGCTGATTGGGGTCCGTGAAGGCGGACATGAAGAAGTGCAGGGCGAGGGGCGCGTTTTGGGCTCGAAGCAATGCCCAGCCTGCATGCTTTTCGCGCAGCGCGTTGATCGCGTAGTAGTCCATCTGGCCCTTCAACAGTTGGTCCTTCTTGCCTTGGACAGGGTTCCTGCTTCAAAGGCTAAGCCAGATCACTGACAGTTTCTTCTTGCTCCAACCCCCATCGGATTGATTAATCTGCTCCAGCACTAGCTATCCCCGCAGAAGTCTGTACACTTGACGGTGTTGTTGTGTTTGGCATTTCGTAGTTCAGGCAGTCCCCGGGGTCCTTTGGATCGCGGTCTACTGAAGTAACGGTGGAGAACACCCCACACCCGGAGACCCGAAAGTCGGGAAGCATCTCCACCTTCAGTAAGGACTGAAATTATGGCTACAGGTACCGTCAAGTGGTTTAACGCTGAAAAGGGCTTCGGCTTCATCTCCCCGGAAGATGGCAGCCAGGACGTTTTCGCTCACTACTCTGCAATCAACTCCTCGGGCTACCGCTCCCTCGAAGAGAACCAGAAGGTTTCCTTCGACGTCGAGCAGGGCCCCAAGGGTCCCCAGGCAGTGAACATCCAGGCTATCTAGTCTTCGGATAACAAAAAGCAGGGCCGGTCTCATGACCGGCCCTGCTTTTTGTCGTTCTCAACGTATATATGTACTACTGTGCCTTAACCAACTAGAACACATATCCACATAGCGAATTACATGCATGTAATTCGTTTCCGGAACCCCATAGCGTTGGTAGCAACAAGCCGATACGCAAGGGGTACTGATGATCTGCCCGAACACTCACAACAGCCAACTGAAGCCACGCTTCCACCACCTAGAGGATTCCAACCACCACCTAATTCGGCTCAAACAGACCGTGTTCGCGGCCCAATTGGCCTGTGCAGGGTTCTTTTGGACCCCTAGTCCCGATTTTCGGGCTTAGTCTCCGGGGTGAGCCGCGTGCCGGTGATGGTGGGAAACAGAAGGTTGGATCGGGTGTTCGATACAGAAGTTCAGCGCATCCTCGACTACGTGGGGCACGGCATCGGGGTGCGCATCGTAGGTGCCCCCGGCAGTGGAAAAACAACGGTGGCTTCAAGTGCAGTGTTTAACTTGGAGAAGACAGGGTTCACCATTCACGCAGTCGCGGGCTTGAGGACCCACCGGGCCATTCCGTACGCCGCGGTCAAAGGTCTCGGGATGGAGATGCGCCCTGGCCGGAGCGGAGTGCTGGACCTCGCGGATGTTTTGGCAAGCCAGCTCGCGAAAGCCGGCAAACATCTGCTGCTTGTGGACGACATTCACTTACTGGACAACGAGTCATTAGCCGTCCTGGAAGCAGTCCGGCAACAATCGGCCGCCCCGATGATCGCCACGGCACCGGAAACGCACGCCTTCACTCGCGGAGAGCTGGCGGTCCTCAACCAAGGTCGGGAAGCAATCCTTCAACTGGATCCGCTGCATTACGAGCAGGTCCACGCGCTCGTAGCGCGCGTGCTTGGAGGTCCCGCGGACATCGACACCACCGCGAGAATCCTCACCAAGTCGGGCGGCAACCCGAGGCTCGTCGTGCGGATCGCGGAAACAGCATCCCTGAGCAACCTGCTTGTCCGGCGCGATGGGTCGTGGCAGATGTCCGGGACGTCACTGTGGAACGACCACCTTCGCGGAACTGTCGAAGCGCTTTTGGCAGAGCTCCCGCTCGAGGACGTCAACGCCCTGCACAGCATGGCTATCCTCGGAACGGCCCGCATCGATGTCCTGCAGAAGATCGTGTCCGCGGATGCTTTGGACAGCCTTGAGCGCCAGGGCTTCCTCTCCATCATGGACGACCACCATAACGGCACTATTGCGGCCATCAGCCCACCGGTGATCGTGGACTACTTCCGGGGCAGGCGCACTCTTCGAGACCGGCACATGTTGAGAACCAAGATCGCGGGCATGCTCGACTCCACACCACAGGTACCTGGAATCGAAGCCACCACCGCGGACTGCCTCACTCGGGTGCTTTCGGCGTTGCGCTCGGAACGTGGCAACGACGACGCCGTCACGGCAAGGCACTTCCACGATCACAGCGCCGTCCGCGAACGGTCGCGCTTCGAACGATGGGAAATCAACAAGACCGCCGCGAATGCAGCAGCCCTGCTCCGTGTTTACTGGGGCGCCCCGGTGGACCCGGTTCGCGCCGCGCGCGTCCTCGAAGAAACATCAACGCACGACGCCGACCCCTCGGACCTGCTCTTCCTCACCATCACGAAGGCCCTCCTAGCGATCCAGGCGGGCGGGTTGAGTGCCGCCGTCGAGGTTTTGCAGCAGTTTGCCGAAGCGCATCCGGAGCAGAAAGCAGAAGCCAACGCGGCCATCCAGTTCCTCAGCGCCTCCCACGGCCGTGTGCCGCAGCCGGACGCGGGAAGCTCGCCATATGCGGAAAGTTCCGAGGAGAAGCCCGGAACACTCGAGGTCCTCACCCAGGCGTTGGTGGAGCTGTACAGGGGTAGGCCGCTTGAAGCACTCCGAATTGTTGATGCAGCAGAGGATGACGAACTCTTCCCGCATCTGCGGCCATTCATCAAGGGCTTCGGACTTTTCGCGGCGGGCAGGATCGACGAATCGCTGGTCTTCGCGCTTGACTGGCGTGGCGAGGCCCGGAAGAACCTCGACCAGTTCGGAGTGGTGACCAGCAGCTACGTCGCCGCCCACGGGTTGCTTTACAGCGGACACTTTGACGAAGCGGAGTACCTCATGAGCAGCGTCTTTGCCATGGGACGGCCGGGGTTCGTGGTGGACATTCTCTACGACGCCATGCTTCGGCTCGCCGGCCTGCGGCAAGCGACCACCACCACAACGGCTACCGTGTCCATCGCCGCGCAGGCGCGGGCGGGAGTGCCCGATGTCGGGCCGTTGCCCGGGGTGGGAAAGGGCGTCTACGTCCTCATCGCCAAGGAGAACCAGCAGCCCGCGGTGTTCGATCGGCAGGCCAGCAGACTCATCAAGCGGCAGCTGAGGAGCGGCTACGCGCTGGAAGCGATGATGGCCGCCCTGCTGTTCACTTGCCTGGTCCCCGGACGCCAGGTGTTGGATCTGCTGCAAAGGATCCTCCGGGGAAGCGGTGTCACTGTTCATGACCCGTTCATGGCGATTGCCGCTGCTGTGGTGGAAGGCGACCACCAGCTCCTTGGCCTTCTCCTGAAGCACTACGGGCCCGACGCGGACGTCTACCAAATCGGCATGCTCCTCAGGAGCGCCCTCAAACGGCGCGTGGTGGAAGGCGACAACGTCGCAGCCGAAGCGTTGGCCAAGGCATCGTCATCATTTGCCGCCAGGTTCCCCAGTGCCAACGAACAGCTGGCGTTCAACACCTTCGAGGCCAGCTCGCTGACCGAACGGGAAATCGAGGTGGCTGCGCTTGCCGGGTACCTGTCCAACGTGGAGATCGGGGAGCGGCTGAGGATCAGCGCACGCACAGTGGAGAACCACATCTCCAATGCCCTCCGGAAGACGGGGGCAACGTCCAGGACAAGTTTGTTCATCCTGGTGGGCAATACGTTTCCGCCCAAGTGACCCTCGATAGGCTGGCTGGGTGAACAACCCGCCCGCGCTGACCCGCAGACTCGGTACTTTCGACGCTTCCTTGATTGGCCTCGGATCCATGATTGGCGCCGGGGTGTTCGCGGCGTTCACTCCGGCAGCCGCGGCCGCCGGTTCGGGCCTGTTGGTGGGCTTGGTGGTTGCCGCCTTCGTGGCGTTCTGCAACGCTACGTCCTCAGCTCAATTGGCCGCTGCGTATCCGACGTCGGGTGGCACCTACGTGTACGGGCGCGAGCGACTCGGTCCGTGGCCGGGCTTCCTGGCAGGTTGGGGATTCGTCATCGGCAAGACCGCCAGCGCTGCCGCCATGGCAATGACCTTCGCCGCCTATGCCGCGCCGCCCGGTTGGGAGCGGCCGGTGGCGATTGCCGCCGTCGTACTTCTCACGGCAGTGAACTACCACGGGGTGACGCGGACAGCGGGCCTGACGCGGATCCTCGTCATTGCCGTACTGGGTGCCTTGGCGATCGCTGTTGCAGCGTGCTGGGGCGGGAACGGGCTGGCGCTCGACAACGTGCTGGGGGAAGGGCTGCTGGCGCACGGTTGGTACGGGATACTGCAGTCGGCCGGTTTGCTGTTCTTTGCTTTTGCCGGGTATGCGCGGATCGCGACCATGGGCGAGGAAGTCATGGAGCCGCGGCGGACCATCCCCCGGGCCATCACCATTGCACTGGGCATCACAGTTGTTGTCTATGCGGTGATCGCCGCGACCGTGCTTTCCGCTTCTGGGCCCGACGGCGTGGCCGGTAACCCAACGCCGTTGGCGGCCGCCGTCGAGAGCGGGACGTTGGCGTGGGCATCACCGGTGGTGCGTGTGGGTGCCGCCGTTGCCTCGCTCGGAGCGTTGCTGGCACTCATTGCCGGCTTGGGGCGAACGAGTCTTGCCATGGCACGCGAGTACGATCTTCCGCACGCCCTCGCCGCCGTTCATCCCCGGTATAAGGTTCCTCACCGGGCCGAACTCACCGTTGCCGTGGTGATTTGCCTGGTCATCGTTGTGGCGGATCTTCGAGGGGCAATCGGGTTCTCGTCATTCGGGGTGCTGCTGTACTACCTGGTGGCGAACATCGCCGCGTTCACGCAACCCGACGAGGACCGGCGGTATCCGAAGGTGCTGCAGGTCTTGGGTGCGGCTGCATGCGTCGCCCTGGTGGCTACGCTGCCGCCCCTGTCTGGGGGGTTGGGTGTGGCGATGTTCGTTGTTGGGATCGTGTACCGGATGGTGCGGCTGCGGACTCGGTAGGTGGGGCACGCGTTAGGTGGGGCACGCGTTAGGTGGGGGCACGCGTTCGGTGGGGCACGGCTCCACCGTGGGGTTAGGAACGATGGAGCCGTGCTTTGTGCTCCCTACGCCTGGAACGGATGGGGGTTCCCGCCGGACACCGGGTCTCCCGTTCCGGAAGCACACTCCGAGAGTAAGGGCAGTTTTTGGGCCTAGGTGTCGGTTCGATTTTCCTAGGTGGTGGAACTATGGCTTTTTGGGGTGGAACTATAGCTATTTGGGCCATTTCTCCTTGGCTGTCGGCAAAAATAGGTGCTTGAGGATGTTTCCTAGGTGGTGGTGCGGCTATGTTTTGGCGGCCTGATTGGACCCGGCTGGCAGAATGGCCGTATGACTGACACCCCGGTACCCGCCGTCGAACTGCGCATCACAATCAGCGACACTGAACCGGCTATCTGGCGGCAGCTGGTACTCCCGGAGAGCGCAACCCTTGAAGATCTGCACGAGGCGATCCAAGCGGCGTTCGGCTGGAACAACGCACACCTTTACGTCTTTTACGGAACGGAGCCCAGCGGAAGGCGGCGAGCCATAGGGGTGCTCGACGATGACTCCCCGGAAGGTGCTGAATCCGCGGGAGAGGTCGGGCTAATTGAGCTGTTCAACCCGGCTTCGCCTGGTGAGTCGGCATTCGAGTACGAGTACGATTTCGGTGACAGCTGGACTCACCAGATCGATGTCATCGGCACAGTGGAGCTTACTGCAGTTACCATTCTCTGCACTGGCGGTTCAATGCGCGGGCCGGTGGAAGACTCCGGCGGTGTGCACGGATACGCCAACGTAGCCCGCGTAATAGGAGAGCCGAACCATCCGGAACATCGGGATGCCGTTTTCTGGTTCGAAACGGTGACCGGGGAGAAGGCCACCGGGTTTGATCCATCCGCCTTCGACCTGGAGGGCGTGAATACGGCGTTGGATCGACTCGCGCGCAGGCTTTGGGCCAAGCCGCCTTCGCCCGAAGACATGAACGAGGTCCTTGAACCCCTCCTCTGGCTGTTGCGGGAATCCGATCCGGACGGGCTGGACCTCACATCGGCGGGATGGCTTAAACCAGGCATCATCAAGCGGATGATGACAGACCTCAAGTGGGACGACGACTGGTTCGGAACTGGCCGCAACGAGGTCAACATTCCCCATGTCATGGACCTCCGGGAACAGCTGCAACGCTGGAAGCTGCTGCGGAAGTACAAGGGTAAGTTGCTGCTTACGCCTCTGGGCCGTCGTGTGGTCGAGGAACCCGCGGCGCTTTGGGAATTCCTTGCGGACAGGCTTGCGTCCCCGGACACACCTGCGGACGAGGTGGTTATGAGGCTCCTTGTTCATTGGGAGCTCACTGGAACAGAACCAGGCTGGATGATGATCGACGAGGTAGTCCGCTCCGAGCTTACTTTTCGCGGCTTTGTCATGACGGAGGGCAACGGCGGTATCCCGTTGAACCTGGCCCGCGATCTCTATTTGGACGTACGGCGGCCCCTGGGCTTGTTGGCTCTCTGGGGCTCCCGCATGCGGCGAGGTCCAGAGCCGAAGCTTTCCGACGCCGGGATCAAGTTCTTGTTGGACGTACAGCGACGCTTGGACGCCAGCCAACGCTGACGTCCAAGTTACGCGCCGTCGCTACTTCTCACAGGCAATGCCGTCACCGTCACTGTCGAGCGCGTAGATGTCGGATCCAATAACGGTCACGGGCCCGCGGACGTACGCCGGGCCGTTGCCCTTGCCGCCGGCACAGTCGACGTCCGAGGCAATAGGAACGCAACCCGTGTAATTGGGGTCGCAGTTGCCCTGTGCCGGTGCCGGAGGTGCAGCCTTTGAAACTGCGGCCTTGGCTGCCGCCTGGTCTGCAGCAGCTTTAGCAGCTGCGGCCTGGGCGGCGGCAGCTTGATCAGCTGCCGCTTTGTCGGCGGCGGCCTTGTCCGCGGCAGCCTTTTCCGCCGCGGCTTTCTCTGCATCTGCTTTTGCTGCGGCCTCGGCTGCGCGTTGTTCCGACAGCTTGGTGGCGGTTGCTGAGTCCAACCAAGTCAGTTTGCCGCTCTGATCAACGGCGCAAGTGTACGTGTCACCTGTCCCAACTTTGGTAGCTTTTTCTGCCGTGCACGATGTCCCGGCAATCTTGGGAGGTGTCGGCGTTGGACTCACCGATGGGGACGCCGTCGCAGTGCCCACAGAGCTGGTACTGGCCGTCGCTCCTGAGCCGCAGCCGGATAGCAGGATCAACAGTGATCCCGCGGCAACCATCCCAATCGCTTTCGAGGCGAACAGCGATTTGCCCCGGAAATGCTTGTTTTTGGCTGTGTCGTTATCGCGTTTTTTCAACTTAGTGCCCCCTTTATGCTGCGCCGATGCGGTGGCGCGTGGAGCGACCCTAACACCTCCCAAAACGGCAGCGGCAGGGGCAGTGCTCTATGACTTCCATAGGGACAAAAATTACGTATTTCCGATATGTGTTAGTACATCGAAGCTGTGTCGCAAGGGTGAGAGGCGCGGTTGACGAAGGGCGTGAACCGGCAAGGATTCTGCTTGACCCGATTCACCGCCAACGTGCTCCTCGTCCCCACGGCTTCAACGCTCGTCCCGACGGTTGGCCGGCTGTCTTCGAGCAGGTGCCCTGAAAGGGAAGAGTAGGTAAACAGCAGGTTCTCCTTTTTGTCACAGGCCGGCGATAGACTCACGGTCTACGGACGCGCTGGGGCGTTCCTTATGCTGGGGGTCTATTCAATGAGTGCAGTCGGGGCTGGATTACGCGCGCTTAGTCACGGACGACGGCGGCGCCCAGCGGCGGTGAGGACTGTCGCCGTCGGGCTTGGGCTGGCGCTGGTTGGTTCGCTAGGGCTGGTAGGTTCGCCGGCCATCGCGGACGCGGTTACTGACGTAGTTCCCGTCGGCACTAAGCCATCAGCAGTGGCCGTGAACTCCGTGACTGGTAAGGCCTATGTAGCCACGGACTATGGAGTTTCCGTGCTGGACGGTGTGGCGTCAGCGGGAATTCTGTACCAGGGAGACCGACCCATGGACGTTGCCGTGAATGAGGCAACGAACAAGATCTACGTCAGTGAGACCGACGGGTCAGTTGCGGTGGTGGACGGCGTTTCCCGAGCAGTCGCATCCGTGCCTGTTGGCTCGTCGCCGGGTGTTGTCGCGGTCAATCCGGTGACGAACAAGATCTACGTTGGCGTGAAAAGCGGGGTGACCATCATTGATGGTTCCACCTTGGCTACGTCGTCAGTGTCGCTCGCAGGGGGAGCGCAGGACATCGTCGTGAACCCGGCCACCGGCAAGGTGTATGTCCTGTCCGGCGGAACAATCCAGGTTCTGGGGGCTGGCGGAACGGTAACTGCCTCCGTCAACATCGGAGCCGGCGGCATTCTTGCGCTCGCGGTAAACCCCGGGACAAACAAGATCTACTTCACAACTCTGGGCCGCTATGGTGCCGGGGTCCGCGTGATCGACGGCACCGCAGACACGGTCACGGATACCATGCCTTCCGCCAACTTGGTCGGTCAGCTCGCCGTGAACCCAGTGACGAACACGGTCTACGTGGCCGGTGACAGCACCTCCATCGATGGCTTTGTCCAAGTCATTGATGGCGCGACGAAGAAGCAGGTCGCCCAACTCCGGACGGCATCGCGCATTCGGGACATCGTGATTAACCCGGCCAATAACAAGGCGTACGCGAGCCTGTCCGGCAGGGGAGTGATGGTGGTGGACGGCGACACGCTTCGGGTGAGTTCGGTCTTTACGGGCCAGGAGCCGATTGACGCTGCCGTGAACGCAGCCACGGGTCAGGTGTATGTGGCTAACAACAACAGTTCGTCGGTGTCCATCATCGATCCTGACGTCGCCGCTCCTGTGAAGAACGACTTCAATGGCGACGCCCACTCGGACGTCCTGGCCCGGGATGCTGCCGGAGCGCTTTGGTTGTATCCGGGCAACGGATCCGGTGGCTGGCTTCCCCGTATTCAGGTTGGCGTGGGCTGGAACGTGATGACGGCACTGGTGTCGCCGGGTGACTTCGACGGTGACGCTCTGCCCGACGTCCTGGCTGGTGACAGTGCCGGGGTGCTTTGGTTGTATCCGGGCAACGGATCGGGTGGGTGGCTTCCGCGGGTTGCCGTAGGTCAGGGGTGGAATGCCATGACCGAGATTGTCGGCATCGGTTCGTTCTACGGTGGCGGTTTCGCTGACGTAGCAGCGCGGGACGCTAGCGGGACTTTGTGGCTGTACCGGGGAGACGGGCGTGGCGGCTGGCTTCCGCGGATGTGGATTGGGTCGGGCTGGAACGGCATGTCCGAACTCACCGGCGTAGCGGACTTCAACGGCGACGGCGTCACTGACCTCGCTGCCCGCGACAGCTCCGGCGCTCTGTGGCTCTACCCGCCGAACGGTATCGGCGGATGGCTTCCACGTCAGACGATCGGCCAGGGCTGGAACGTCATGAACTCTTTGACTGGACCCGGTGATTTCGACGGCGACGGACGGGCCGACATCCTTGCACGCAACCCTTCTGGCGAGTTGTGGCTGTACTCCGGCGCCGGGGGAACGGCATGGCCGTCAGCGACCCGGGTGGGCACGGGGTGGAACGGAATGACGGCGATTCTGTAAGACGAACATTGTCTCAATGATTCGAGGAATTGAGACACGACTATTAGGACGACGAATGCCCCGGCAAGAGTTGGATACTAGAGACCACTACCCAATGTGGGTTTAGTGACGAAGAACCAATTTCTCGCCGGGGCATTCCTATATCTTGCTGAGGGAGCCTACTTAACGGCTACGAATACCTTGTCGCTTAACATGCCTGCTCGAATTGCAAGAACGCCGTCTCCGGCTGTCGCGCTCGGAACTTCAAAGGCATCGTTACCAGTGGCTGTGCCACCCTTGTACAGCGTGCTCAAGTTGTTGATGGAATCGGGTGCCACGACCATCTTCTTGGTCCCGTCCACCGTTGTGCCATCTGCGGTTACGTAATCAACTGAGACGAACATGGGGGTCTGGCCGTTAGGGTCGTCCCCTTTATAAGTGACGGAGTAATTAACCAGAATATACTCCGACCCCGCAGCGGGCGGGTCGTTGAACGAGTTAGCAGCTACCACGGCGTCGGTAGCGGCGAGCGTCACCGAGTTGACTACCACGCGCCATTCGTCAGACTCGATGACCGAGCCGATTGGGTATGGATTCTCTCGGGTTCCAGCACCGGCGTTTGTGTTGGTTTGAGCGCCTGTGGTGGCTCCCGCCTCGTTGGAAGGCGCCACCACAGTGGTATCTCCGCTGCCGAAGGCGTTGTCAAAGGAGGTAGCGACCACTGCGGTGAAGACGATGAACCCTACGATGGTGCCCACAACGGAGGTGATGAGGGCCGCGATTCCCATCCATTTGGCTTTGTCTTTGAGGAAAAGGGAGACGATAGCCAGGATGAAGGCGATGGGAAGCAGGACCCAGCCGATTATAAGAGCGCCAGGAACACACGCAAAGATGAATCCCAGCACTGCGGTTATGAGTGCGATCAGTCCAAGAACATTGAGTTGCTTTTTTGGTGCAACAGGCGGCGCCGGCATTGTATATGCAGGGGCGTTACCGGCCTGCTGATAGGGCGGTTGATAAGGGTGGGGCGAGGGATGCTGAGCGCCGTCCCCCGGGAGCTCTGGAGTTGTCATGGCATAACTATGACAGAGCACAACGTTTCCAGGGTTTTTAGACACGAAGCCCCAACATCCCGGCACATTTATGACACCCCGGAGAGTTTATTCTTTTGTGGTACTGACTGGACTCCAGCGCATTTAGTCCCCGCCGCGCGCCTTCTTTAGATCCGCACGCAGCCCTTTGTTGTCAGCCCGCAGCTCGCGGTTGTCTTCCGAGAGCCCACGGTTGTCTTCCACCAATCCGCGGTTCTCTTCCTCGAGTTCCAGCACCAGCTTCACACCGGCCAGGTTCAGTCCCTCATCAAGGAGCGCCCCGATCCGCCGCAGCGTCTTCAGGTTCCGTTCGCTGTAGCGCCGGGTGCCGCCGTCGGTCCGTTCCGGCGTGAGAAGGCCCTTGCGCTCATACAGCCGCAGGTTCTGATGCCCTGTGCCCACCAACTCGGCCGCTACGGAGATGGCATAGACACCCTGGTCGTCCCGCGAACCCGGGCTGCCGTCCGGTGCGGAATCCCCGCCCGAAGTGCCCCCGGTAGCCGGCCCACCGCCGTCGTACTCCCCCGAAGGCCCCTGTAAACCAGCCACGTAACCTCTCCCAAAAATCTCTTCAAAAACCACTTGCACCACTCTCATGCTGGTGCTATAAAAAATCTATACCAACCACCACAGATCTGGAAGGGTTGGAAACACAACAGAATCGCATCAAGATCTGAAGGAGTGAGAACCACAATGCTGATGCGCACTGACCCGTTCCGCGAATTCGACAGGCTCGCACAACAGGTTTTTGGCACAACAGCACGCCCGGCCGGCATGCCAATGGATGCATGGCAAGAGGGTGAAGAATTCATCGTCGCTCTCGACCTGCCAGGTGTAAGCCCCGAGTCGATTGAGCTGGACGTCGAACGCAACGTCCTGACCGTCAAGGCCGAGCGGAAGTCACTCGCCGGCGAGGATACCGAGATGCTTGCGGCTGAACGCCCCCAAGGCGTCTTCAGCAGGCAGCTCATTCTCGGCGACACCCTGGACACCGACGGCGTCAAGGCCAGCTACGACGCCGGCGTCCTGACGCTCCGTATCCCTGTGGCCGAGAAGGCTAAGCCGCGGCGCATCGAGATCACGGCCAACGGACAGCAGCGCCAAGAGATCAACGCATAGTCGAGCCTGCTCCGCCGGGATGCCCGGGGTGTCACCGGCGGAGCGCTCATGCGGGAGCATCAGACCGGCCGCATCGGAAGAATGGGCGCAGGCTTCGCGCCACGCCATAGCGCTTGTTGCGCAGAGGAAACGCGGCCCCCGACGTTGCCTCCCGAAAAGATGGCCCCCGTCCGAACTGCGAAGTTCGCCCGGGGGCCATCGCCCAGTCCACAGCAACTTCATGGAACCGGCCTTGGGGAACAGCCAACCTGACTACTACGCGATCCTCGGTGTCGCGCCAACCGCGACGGCCCGCGAGATCACCCATGCTTACCGCTCACTGCTGCGCCGGCACCACCCGGACACACGGCAGGCGGACCACGACGGCGGTGCCTCCGAGGCGTCCGACCTCCACCGCCTGCACGCCATCATGCAGGCATACGTCGTGTTGTCGGACGCAACACGGAAGCACGAGTACGACCGCGCACGTTCCGGGTCGCCCGGCATCGGCGCCGGAACGCCGGTCAAGGTACGGATTCACCGCAGGACGGCGGCAAAGGAACCGGACGCGGCGGGGGAGGGCGTCAGGCATGCTCCGCCTGCAAGTGGCCCCGATCGCAGCGAGCCCCTGATCTTCGGCCCCACCCGATGGGCACCCCTTCGCGGCCATTCAACACCAAGGAGACGCACATGAGTGCTTGGCGTTCGTACGACAGCCACCTGATCCCAGCGTTCTACGAGCGCTTCGAGCAACGCTGGGGGAAAGGGACGGCACCCTTCCTGGATCCCGAGGTCCACGAGCAACCCATGCCACGTGCGCAATGGATCAACGTGGACACGGGAGCCGCGGTGGCCGTGGTCCCCATCTGGACGGACGACCCCCAACACCGTTCGTTCGGAGTCTTCTATTTGCCGCCCTCCGGGGACATCTGGATCCTCCGCCCCGGGCCCACCACGTTCGTTGAGCCGGTTGCCGGCGCTTCACGGGAGCAGGTCTCGCTGCGAAACGATGCGTTCAAGAAGGCAGTGAACCACGCGAAGGAGTTCATCTACGGACCCCAGCCGTGACGCTCGGTGCCGTGGCGCCGGAACCAGTTCGCCGCCGTCGTGCTTTGCTCACCGAGGGGTGAGTTCTCGGGGCTTAGCGCCCGTCTAAGTGGCGAGATCTAACCCCTCGCGGAAGGTGGGGTGCCGTGGCGCCGGAACCCGGGCCGCCGCCGTCGTACTTTGCTCACCGAGGGGTGAGTTCTCGGGGCTTAACGCCCGTCTAAGTGCCGAGATCTAACCCCTCGCGGCAAGGGTAAGAAGCCAAAAAGAAGGCTGGTGCAACCTGGAGAGTATCCGTAGGTGGTTGCACCAGCTGCTAGTACGACGTTCTGTTATCAGTTGTGACACTTATTCATTGGCCGCTCCTAGTTCCCGGCTTCGACTTTTTCCGGGCCTTCTGAAGTCTGTGACGCCTTTTCCAATTTTACGGCCTTGATGCCCAAATTGCACGGAAAATGGGGGTTCCGCCGAGTGCCTGCCGGGGGAGCGGGGAGCCCCGTGGCACGATAGATCACGATGAAACTGCGCGCTGATCAGACCGGAAACCGTGGCCTCCCGATGCCCCTTTGGCTGCAGGGTGGTCTGGAAGCGGGGCAGGCAGCAATCCTCTCGGCCATCGTTGTGGTGCTTCCCTTGGTGGGAGTGTGGGCCACGGACGGATTCCAGAACCGGAACGTCGATGCTTTGGCTCGCCTGGCCGGGCAAGCCTGGCTCCTGATCCACGGGGTTCCGCTGCATCTGGCGCAGGTGAACCTTGGGACTGCGGCCCAGCCGGGTTCGGGAATGCTGTCCCTGATCCCGCTCGGGTTGACGCTCATTCCTTTTCTTCTGGCATGGCGTGCCGGCCGCAGGCTTGCCCGCGCCTCCTACACCGACCAGCTCTGGCAGGCGTTCCTTGGCGCGTCCATGGTTTATGCCGCCTTCGGGACCGCGACGGGCTTCGTGTGCCGCACCCCGGACGTGGTCATCAACCTGTGGTTGGCGATGACCATCCCGTTGATTTCCTTCGGCTTGGGCATGGTGCTCGGGGCCCGTCGTGAGGCGGGTTCGTGGAGCCGCCTCATTGGCGTCGACGCCGTCGCGTGGCTGGCCAAGACCAGCCAGCATTCACGCTGGGCAGGGTCGTACGTCGGCTCGGCGTTGAAGGCCGGATTCGTCGCCACCATGGCCGCTGTCTCCCTGGCAGCCCTGCTCCTTGCCGTAGACATTGTGTGGCATTGGACGGACATCATCGCCGTTTATGAAGGACTGAAAGCCGGTGCTTTGGGCGGCGCCGTATTGACCATTGCGCAGCTCGGGTTCCTGCCGAACCTGGTGATCTTCACCCTCGCATGGTCCTCCGGCGCGGGCTTCTCGCTCGGCGTGGGCTCAACCGTCGGACCTTTGGGATCCGCCGTCGGACCCCTTCCTGCTGTACCCATCTTCGGTGCGCTTCCGGCGGGCCAGCTCGACCTCGGCGGCATGGCCCTCGCCCTCCCCGTGGTGGCCGGCATCCTGGCCGGCTGGTGGTTCCTCCGTGAGGGCGAGAACCACTTTGACGAGTGGCTGTCCATCAAGATCAAAGCCCGGTGGTTCACGGCCGCCGCTTCAACCCTGTTCCTTGGTGCGTTCATCGGCGTAGTGGCGGGGGCGCTCAGCGGTGCGCTGGCGTGGATCGCCCGCGGCTCTGCCGGGATTGGCCGGCTCACGGAAATCGGCCCCAACCCGCTGTGGACGGCAGTCTGGGTGGCAGCCGAGGTGGGCATCGGCGTCGTGATCGGCTACGCAGTGGGGCCGTGGCTGGAACGCAGCCAGAAGCTGCGCGAAGCGAACCTGGACGAGCCAGCGCTCGACGACGAACACGCCTAAGCCGCCCGGCGTCCGCTCAGCGGATGGAAGCTAGCGCAACGCGCCCGGCATCGACTTTTCCAACTCGGACAAGCACTGCGACTTCGCGGTCTCCGTCAGCGCCGACCGCGTGCAGTCCTGGTACGTTGTGACGTGCTTGAAGAACAGGGCAGTAGTCAGGATCAGCAGGCACATGATCGCCGAGACAACCAACCCGGAAATGGTCCCGAACAACACCAACTTGGAATGCTTGTACTTCACGGCACGGACCAGGACGACGATCCCCAGGACAATGCCGGCGAGGGTCAGGATGGCACTGAGCCACACGTAATTGACGTTCAGCGAGAACACAAAGAACGATCCCAGGGCCGACAACAGGAACGCGCGGAACAGGATCTGCGTCACGCCAAGTGCGGACTTTTGCGCCTCGGGGCCGGGCTGCGGGCTCGGCCGGGGACCGACGTCGGGATTCATGTTTTCCAGCCTACGCGAGCCGCCCATAAGCTAGTGCAATGCGCATTGTTGTCCTCGTGTCCGGTACTGGCTCCAACCTCCAGGCTGTCATCGACGCCGTGAAGTCGGGTGAACTGGACGTGGAGATCGCTGCCGTCGGCGCTGACCGTCCGGACACCTACGGCGTGGAACGCTCCGACGAGGCCGGGATCGAGACGTTCGTGGTGAACTTCAATTCCTTCGAAACCCGCGAGGAGTGGGACGCCGCCCTGCGCGACAAGGTCCTTTCCTACAAACCGGACGTCGTGGTGTCCTCGGGCTTCATGCGCATTGTGAGTGCCGACTTCATCGACGCCTTCGACGGCAAATACGTCAACACCCACCCCGCGCTGCTGCCGTCCTTCCCGGGCGCCCACGGGGTCCGCGACGCCATGGCTTACGGCGTGAAGGTCACGGGCTGCACTGTGCACTGGGCCGACGCCGGGGTGGATACGGGCCCGATCATTGCCCAGGAAGCCGTGGTGATCCAGACGGATGACACCGAGGAAACCCTGCACGAACGCATCAAGGTAGTGGAACGCCGCCTCCTGGTCCAGACCCTCGCAGACCTGGCCGCCGCCCCTTCCCCCAACTAGGTCGCATTTGTGCGCGTTTTGAACGCCCAGAACGCGCTGTGCTGCGACCTACATTTCGCCTAAGGGCCACGGGCTGTGGATAACCGGGCGGCGGCACTCTGATATTTGTCAGCATGGGGCATGAAGACACCAAGTGCCCTGCCCGATCCGCTGTCATCAACACCGTTCACGTGGCAAGAAGCCGCCCGGGCGGGAGTATCACGACGGCGGCTCAGTCACCACAGCCTGGCCTCACCCAGCAGGGCGGTTCGAGTGCCCGGATCCGGAGCCGACCACTCGTTGGCAGACATGGCCCGGCCCCTCACCCAGGTCACGGCATTCTCCGCAGCTTCACACGCCACGGCCTTCCTGCTGTGGGAGTTCCCGGGCTTCCTGCCGGGCAGCAATGAGCCTGTCATCCACATCTCCCGACCGGAGCCGATGGCGATCCCTCGCCGTCGAGGTGTTGTGGGGCATCGGGGCCAGTTCTTCGACGACGAAATCACCATCGGTGCCGACTCCGCGCCGGAAACGCGACTGAGGCTGGCGCTGGGGCGGGCTGGGCTGCCCACAGCGGAAGCCAACGTGCGCACGGAACTGAGTCCCGGCGTCGAACGTCAACCGGACCTGAGTTTCCGCGAGTGGCGCGTGGCAGTCGACTACGAGGGGGAAGGCCACTCCGAGCCGGAACAAATCGTGCGGGACATCGAGAAGCAGGAAGACTTCGCCAGGGCAGGGTGGATCCTCGTCCGCATCTCAAAGCGCCACATGACCACTGACGCGAGAACCGCTGTTCGAAAGGTCAGGCGCGCGCTCGAGCACCACGGCTGGTCACCCATCTAGGTCGCAGCAGTGCGCGTTTAGAGAGCTCTAAACGCGCACAAATGCGACCTAGTTGGGAAGGGAGGGAGGGGGAGAGCGCAGTTACGATAGCTCGCGCTGCTTCGTCTCCGGGGCGAAGAACGCCATCCACAACACGGACAGCAGGACAAGCCCGCCAGCGAGGGCGAAAGACGTCGCCAAGCCGAACTCCGGCCAGAAGTAGGAGGCAAACACGAGGGGCCCGAAGCCGGCGCCGATCCGGGAGAACGTCGACGCCCAGCCGAAGCCGGAGCCACGGAGCTCGGTGGGGTACAGCTCGGACACGTAGGCGTACAGGACGGGAATGGCCACCTGGACCACGAACCCGAACACCAGCAGCCAGGCCACAGCGGCCGAAGGCACATCCACCACGAACGCCACGATCACCAGCGTCACTGCGGACAGCGGCCCGGTGATGGCCAGGATCCACTTGCGGCCCACGCGCTCCACCAAGAGCGCTGCAACAACAACACCCAAAAGCCCGACGGCGGCCATCCCCGCCGTGGTCACGAAGGCCTTGTACTCCTCGAACCCGGCGCCAATGAGGATTCGGGGCATCCACGTGAGGGACAGGTAGTAGACCAACAGCACGGAGAAGAACAGCGCCCAGGCCGCAGTGGTGATCTTCCAGTTGAATGTCCAAATGTTTCGGAGCTGGAGCCACGCGCTGCCGGGGGAGAGGCGCGGCGCATCCTTTGGTTCGGGCAGGCTGTAGGCGCGCGGCGTGGCGCCGGTTGCTTCCACGAGGCCGTCGATCACCGCAGCAGCTTCAACGCGACGACCCTTCCGGATCAGGAACAGGGGAGATTCGGGAACTGACCGCCGCACCCAGAACACCAGCAGGGCAGGGATCACCATGACAACCATCGTCAGGCGCCAATCGCCGTACAAAGCCACAAGGCCGGCGGAGACGAATCCGCACAGGGCCGCGCCCACGGGCCACCAACCGTCCATGGCCGTGAGGACTTTGCCCCGCTGTTTTCGAGGTGTGAATTCCCCAACCAAGGCATAGTCCACCGGGATGCAGCCGCCCAAGCCGAAACCGGCCATGAACCGGAAAATGCAGAACCACACGATGTCCGGCGCCAAGGCACCCAGCACCGTGAAGAGGCTGAAGATCAGGAGCGTGGCGGTGAAGGCCTTCTTCCGGCCGATCGTGTCCGCAATGGTGCCCCACGCGAACGCCCCCACGGCCATCCCGATCAGGTTCGACGTGCCGATCCACGCGGCGTCGGCTGGCTGCAAGGACCAGTGCTTGGACAGCAAGGGAATGAGGATGCCGTTGAGCGTCACATCCCAGGCGTCGAACATGAAGCCGAGGCCGCCAATGAGGAAGATCTTGCCCTGGACCTTCCACCGCCAAGGCAGTTCCTGCACCACTTGTTCGCCGCTGGGCACGGTCGTGTACGTATTCATGAGGCCTCCTGCATGCAACTTTAGGCCCTCAGCACCATTACTTTCGGGTTTCGATGGCCCTCCGCAGGAAACCGCCGGCTTCCTCCAGCGCGGGCTTTGCGTCGGCAGGATCCATCCCGGTCAGCAACACCAGAATCGCGGCCTTCACCGAACCCCCAACCGAGTCCAACGCCGCCGCAGCTTCCGAGGCGGAGACACCGGTGGCGTGCTGCACGGTCCGCTGCGAGCGGGCCTGCAGCTTCTCGTTGGTCGCGCGCAGGTCGACCATCAGGTTCCCGTAGGTCTTGCCGAGTTTCACCATGACCAACGTGCTGATCATGTTCAGGACCAGCTTCTGGGCCGTCCCGGAATTGAGCCTGGTGGAACCCGCGATGAACTCCGGCCCCACGGGCACCTCGATCGCCACGTCGGCCAGATGACTCACCGCCGAGCCTTTGTTGCAGGCCAGCGACGCCGTGAAGGCACCCCTTTTCCGCGCCTCCTCCAACGCGCCGATCACGTAGGGCGTCCTCCCGGAGGCGGTAATACCCACGACGGCGTCCGCTTCCGTCACGTTGATATGGTGCAGGTCCCGCGCGCCAGCGGTGGCGTTGTCCTCGGCGTACTCCACGGGTTTCCGGATCGCCTCAGGGCCTCCCGCGATGAGCCCGACGACGAGTCCTGACGGGGTGCCGAACGTCGGCGGGCACTCGCTCGCGTCCAGCACGCCCAGGCGCCCCGCGGTCCCGGCGCCCACGTACAGAAGGCGGCCTCCGCGCTGGAGCCGCTCCGCAACGGCGTCGATGGTTTGTACAATCGCGGGACCCGCCCCGGAAACGGCGGCGCGCACCCCGGAGCTGTGGGCGAGCATGGCAGCGACGAGTTCGTCCGTGCCCAGGATGTCCAGGTCTTTAAGGCTGTCGGTCGCAGCCTCGGTTTGCAGTCCGGCGAGTTCGGTGCGGAGGCCTGCAAGTTTGTCAGCGTCAGTCGGGCCAGTTTGTTCCGTCACGGTGGATGTACCTTTCCTGGAGGATCCCGCGGCGCTGCGCTGCGAGGGCGGCGCCGTCCAGGCCGTCCCCGAGCGGGGCCACCACTTCAATCCCAGCCGAAGCCAGGGACTTCTGCAAGAGTCCCTCGAAGAACCCCGAGTTGGCCACGCCGCCCAGTATGGCCACGCGCGGCGTCCCGCTCGGATCGCCACTGGCGGCCAGGAGCACAGTGCGGGTCAGGCCCCGGCACGCCTCGCTGACAATGCCGTGCGCGACGGCGTCACCCGCCTCCGCTGCGTGCAGCACCAAGGGGGCGAAACGGGCCATCGCCCGGTAAGGGTTATCCATGTCGGCCAACCAGGCGGGCAGCATGGTCGGGGACTCAACGAGTGCCCCCGCTGCCGCCGAGAGGGAAGTGGCGGGGCCGCCGTCGAACGCCAACAAAACGGCCTGGAGCCCTTGCTGGCCGATCCAGCGTCCGCTGCCGAAGTCGCCGAGGTACGGGCCCCAACCGTCGGCCCGGTGCAGGACGCCCGCCTCATCGAAGCGGAATGCCACCGCACCCGTTCCCACGATCAGCGTGGTGCCCGGTCCGCCCTGCAACGCGCCCAGATGGGCGGCAGTGGCATCGGAGAGAACCGCCGCAGGAACACCGAAATGCCGCGACAACATGGTGGCCAGCTCCCGGGACTTCGCCTCCGAAGCCTCGACGCCGGCCACGGCAGCTCCGACGCCGGTGAGGGTGCTGACGGGCAGGCCGGGCGGGAGCAGGGTGGTGGTCTCCAGGACGAGGTCGAACGCCAAGGTGGGACCGTTCTCGACGTGGACTCCGGGGAATCCGTGCTGGTCTGCCGCGCCCAACAATTCATCACCCGAGCGAAGCTCAACGCGGCAGCGGCTCTTCCCTATGTCGGCAACAAGAACGACGTCCGTGGCATCCATGGGTCAACCCTATGATGCACGCCACTCCTTGTGGGGCCGGGGACGCAAAATGAGGCCGCCATCGAAACACGATAAACTGCCCCTATCCCCACTCAACGCGACACCACCCGCGCTATCTACGCGACCTAAGACGGAGACTTTTGTGAGCTTGACGCAGCTTGACCGTGTTCCCATCCGCCGTGCACTGATCTCGGTTTACGACAAGACGGGACTGGAGGAGCTCGCAAAGGGCCTGCACGCAGCCGGCGTTGCGATCGTGTCCACCGGCTCCACGGCCAAGAAGATCGCCGCAGCCGGCATTCCGGTGAAGGAAGTCGAAGAAGTCACCGGCTCCCCGGAGATGCTGGACGGCCGCGTCAAGACCCTGCACCCGCGCGTGCACGGCGGCATCCTCGCCGACCGCCGCGTCCCGGCGCACATGGAAACCCTCACCTCCATGGAAATCGAGACCTTCGACCTCGTGGTGGTGAACCTGTACCCGTTCGTCGAGACCGTGAAGTCCGGCGCCGCACAGGACGACGTTGTTGAGCAGATCGACATCGGAGGCCCCGCCATGGTGCGCTCGGCCGCAAAGAACCACGCCGCCGTCGCCATCGTCACGGACCCCAACTTCTACGGTGCCGTTGTTGAAGCCGCCGCACATGGTGGATTCGACCTCAAGACCCGCCGCCGCCTGGCAGCGAAGGCCTTCGCCCACACTGCGAGCTACGACAACGCTGTTGCTTCCTGGACTGCCAGCCAGTTCCTGGACGAAGACGGCGACGGCGTCATTGACTGGCCCGCCTACGCCGGCCTGGCCTTGGAGCGTTCCGAGGTCCTCCGCTACGGCGAAAACCCGCATCAGCAGGCTGCCCTCTATGTGGACAAGGCCGCTCCGGCCGGCATCGCCCAGGCTGACCAGCTCCACGGCAAGGCCATGAGCTACAACAACTTCGTCGACGCCGATGCCGCCCTGCGCGCTGCTTTCGACTTCGCTGAGCCCGCCGTAGCGATCATCAAGCACGCCAACCCGTGCGGTGTTGCAGTTGGCTCCGCTGATGCTGCCGACCCGATCGCCGACGCCCACGCCAAGGCCCACGCCTGCGATCCCGTATCCGCTTTCGGTGGCGTCATCGCAGCGAACCGCACCGTCACTGCAGGCATGGCCCGCACGGTCGCGGACATCTTCACCGAGGTTGTCATCGCTCCGGACTTCGAACCGGAAGCCGTGGAGATCCTCTCCAAGAAGAAGAACATCCGCCTCCTCGCCCTGCCCGAGGGCTACGGCCGCTACCCCTCCGAGATGCGCCAGGTTTCCGGCGGCGTCCTGGTTCAGATGACGGACAAGGTGGACGCCGACGGCGACAACCCCGCCAACTGGACCCTCGCCGCCGGCGAAGCCGCTGACGACAAGACCCTGGCCGACCTCGCCTTCGCTTGGACTGCCTGCCGGGCGGCCAAGTCGAACGCCATCCTGCTCGCGGACAACGGCGCAGCAGTGGGCATCGGCATGGGCCAGGTCAACCGCCTCGACTCCTGCAAGCTGGCTGTTGAGCGCGCCAACACGCTGGGCGTCCAGGTGGAGTCCGACGTCGAAGGTGCCGGCGGTGCCTCCAACGCCAGCGGTGCCAACGCTCCTGAGCGGGCACGCGGTGCCGTGGCAGCTTCGGATGCCTTCTTCCCCTTCGCTGACGGACTGCAGATCCTGATCGACGCCGGTGTCCGCGCAGTCGTCCAGCCCGGTGGATCGGTCCGCGACGAGGAAGTCATCGCTGCCGCGAACGCTGCCGGCATCACGATGTACTTCACCGGCGCACGCCACTTCTTCCACTAATCCCCACCGCCTCCCTGACCTCGCTGCGCTTCGGCCAGGGAACCCGGGCGGCGTAGGCCCATACAGCGCAACGGCGGCCGCCCCCGAAAAGGGACGGCCGCCGTCGTACTTAACAGGGGCCTGCTACAAAGGACCGGTTACGAAGCCGCAGCCGCCGTGTAGGTGGACTGGATCACGGAGCCCCAGTACGGGCCGTACATGGTGCTGGAGTTGCTGCCGTAGCCGTAGGAGTTCACGGAGTTCTGGTAACCGCTGGAGCTGTTGCCGATGAACCACGGACCGCCCGAGGATCCACCGGTCATGTTGCACGGGATGCCCTGGGTGAGGAACTGCGGGTTGTAAGGATCGTTGGTGGCGGTGCCGGAGCAGCTCTTAAGGGATTCGCCATTGAAGGGTGCAGCTGCCGGGTAGCCGAAGGACTTGTAGCTCAGGCCGCGGGCGGCGTTGAACTGGACACCGGAGGAGCCCACGACGTCGGCGAGCCTCTTGCCGTTGAGCGTGTTCACCACTGCGAAGGCGGTATCGTACTGCATGTTGCCGTTGGACGCCCACTGGGTGGGGGAGTACAGGGCTTTCGCCGTCCACTTGCCGTACGGTGCGGAGCCGTTCAGGTAGGCGGGAACGAAGACCAGGTTGGTGGCGTACGCTCCGGGCCCCTCGTTGACGCAGTGGCCGGCGGTGGACACGGTGCTCTTGTTCGCTGCCGTGACGGAGTTGCCGGAGCAGACGTAGTTGGAGCCGCCGAGGGTGAAGAAGATCTTGCCGATGTGCTTGACCGGCGTCTCGGACTGGTTGACCTTGAGGTTGATGTTCTTGTCGGCGGCGGCCTGCTGGCCTTCGATGCTGGTGACGGCGCCCGGAGCTTCGGCCACCGGAGCCTTGCCGAGGTTCAAGAGCCCGCTGCGCTGCAGGGCTTTGCTGGCGAGGACATCGCCGCTCTTGGCGGACTTCATCCGCTCCGGGGTCCAGTAGTCTGCAGCGCCGTTGTCTGAGGCTACGTGGCGGCTGACCGCAGCGCCGTTCGAGTCGGTGTCCTTCGCGGGGGCCGCGTTTGCGCTGGTTGTTCCAACCAGGGCGAGGATCGCGGCGGCGGACAGACTCAGAAGGCTTGTGGCCAGGGTCTTGGTTTTTGTCACGTTGTTCCTACCTAATCGAGCGAGTGAGGCGGCCAGTGATGGCGACCGCCGACTGACGGAATCGAAGCTACCCGCCGTGTGACAACTTTGTAAAGAGATGTTTCAGATTTTGTGATATTTTGCTGTCACTTGGACCGGGACGGCTGGCGGGGAGGTACGACGGCGGGGAGTCGCCACCGTTGTTAGGCCTGCCGTCGCGCTTTTCGACGGTCCGGAGGCACGGGCAAGGTGCTTGTGAAAGCGGTAACGCAAGGCGTGATCCCGGACACGAACGGCCCTCAAACAGGTGCGCTCGGGTAAGTTAGAGATGTTGAAATCTGCAGACTTTCAGGGAGAACCCCGCCAATGGCCAAGATTATCTATACCCACACAGACGAAGCGCCGATGCTGGCTACCTACTCATTCCTGCCGATTGTGGAAGTGTATGCCTCGACCGCAGGTGTGGAGGTCGAGACCCGCGATATCTCGCTGGCCGGCCGCATCATCGCCGTATTCGGCGATTTCCTGACTGAGGAGCAGCGCACGGGCAATGCCCTGGCTGAACTTGGCGAACTGGCAAAGCAGCCGGAAGCCAACATCATCAAGCTGCCCAACATCAGTGCTTCCGTCCCGCAGCTCAAGGCCGCCATCGCCGAGCTCCAGGCCCAGGGTTACGCCCTCCCGGACTACCCGGACAACCCCTCTTCCGACACTGAGACGGACATCCGTTCCCGGTACGACAAGATCAAGGGCTCCGCCGTGAACCCGGTCCTGCGTGAGGGCAACTCGGACCGCCGCGCGCCGCTGTCGGTGAAGAACTACGCCCGCCAGAACCCGCACTCCATGGGCGCCTGGACCGCGGACTCCAAGACCAACGTTGCCACCATGGGCCAGAACGACTTCCGCTCCAACGAGAAGTCCGTTGTCATCGAAGCCGATGATGCCCTCTCCATCCAGCTGGTCCGTGAAGACGGCTCCGTCAAGGTCCTCAAGAAGGACTTCCCCGTTCTGGCCGGCGAGGTTGTGGACGGTACCGTCCTCCGCGCCGAAGCCCTGGACGAATTCCTCAAGGCCCAGGTTGCCCGTGCCAAGGAAGAGGGCATCCTCTTCTCCGCACACCTGAAGGCCACCATGATGAAGGTCTCCGACCCCATCATTTTCGGCCACGTCGTGAAGGCCTACTTCTCCGAGCTGTTCGACACCTACGGCAAGCAGCTGGCTGCCGCAGGCATCAACCCGAACAACGGCCTCGCCGCCATCCTCAATGGTCTCGACGAACTGCCCGAGGATGTCCGCGAAGGCGTCAAGACGGCCATCACCAAGGGCCTCGAAGAAGGTCCCGCCCTGGCAATGGTCGACTCGGACAAGGGCATCACCAGCCTGCACGTTCCTTCCGACATCATCGTGGACGCTTCCATGCCCGCCATGATCCGTTCCTCCGGCCACATGTGGGGCCCGGACGGCAAGGAAGCCGACACACTGGCAGTCCTCCCGGACAGCTCCTACGCCGGTGTGTACCAGGTTGTTATTGACGACTGCCGCGCCAACGGTGCGTTCGATCCCACCACCATGGGCACCGTCCCCAACGTCGGCCTCATGGCCCAGGCCGCTGAAGAATACGGTAGCCACGACAAGACGTTCGAGATCGAAGCAGCTGGAACCGTCCAGCTCGTGAACCGCGCAGGCACCGTACTGATCGAACACCAGGTTTCCCCGGGCGATATCTGGCGCGCTTGCCAGACCAAGGACGTGCCGATCCGTGACTGGGTCAAGCTGGCTGTCACCCGCGCCCGCGCTTCGGAGACCCCGGCCGTCTTCTGGCTGGACAAGGGCCGCGCCCACGACGCCAACCTGATCGCCAAGGTCAACGAGTACCTCAAGGACCACGACACCGAGGGCCTGCAGATCGAGATCCTCTCCCCGGAAGAGGCCACCGCCTTCACCTTGGAGCGCATCCGCAAGGGCCAGGACACCATCTCCGTTACCGGCAACGTGCTCCGCGACTACCTCACGGACCTGTTCCCGATCCTCGAACTCGGCACCAGCGCCAAGATGCTCTCCATCGTTCCGCTGATCAACGGCGGCGGCCTGTTCGAGACCGGTGCCGGTGGCTCCGCCCCGAAGCACGTCCAGCAACTGGTCAAGGAAAACCACCTCCGCTGGGACAGCCTGGGTGAATTCCTCGCCCTGGCCGTGAGCTTCGAGCACCTTGCCACCACCACCGGCAACGCCCGTGCCCAGGTCCTGGCCGACACCCTCGACCGAGCCACCGGCACGTTCCTGCTGGAGAACAAGTCCCCGCGCCGCAGCGTCGGCGAGCTGGACAACCGCGGAAGTCACTTCTACCTCGCCATGTACTGGGCGCAGGAACTGGCGAAGCAGTCCTCCGACGCGGAGCTGGCAGCAGCCTTCGCACCGATCGCCGAGGAACTGACCTCCAACGAGGACGCAATCGTCGGCGAGCTGAACGCAGTCCAGGGCCCCGCCGTCGATCTTGGCGGTTACTACCGTCCGGACGCTGCCAAGGCCGCTGAGGTCATGCGCCCGTCGGCAACCTTCAACAAGGTCCTCGCGACCCTGAAGTAAGCTCCCAACTGACTCGCAGTTGCGGTTGTTTTGAGAACTCAGAACAACCCCGACTGCGAGTCAGTTTGCGTTTAACGGTCCGCTGCGAACCGTGCGGGGGCCGTGCCGCCGTCGACGATGTCCTTCAGCACCCGGCCGATCGCCGGGGTGAACTTGAAACCGTGGCCTGAGAAGCCCGCGCCCACCACCAGCGGGCCGAACCGGTCCAGGACGAAGTCCTCGTTGGGCGTGGTGGTGTAGGTGCAGCTGATGGGAACCGCCGTTGAAGGGTCGACGCCGGGAAGCCACTCTTCGGCGTAGCGCACCAAGGCCTCGAGCTGCTGGGGGATGGGCTGGAACGTGCGCTCGTCGGGATCCATGACGGGACCCACGCCGTGCCAGCCCGCCTTGACCCCCTCGCCAGGGGTGAGCATGCCGTAAACGGGGCTGTACCAGTATTCGTAGAGTTCGTTGTTTGGATCGGGGTCCGGGTTGTGGTTGAAGCTCGGCCACACCAACGTGTTGTCCACCGGGGTGAAGTGCGCAGGCTGCTCCTGGGTGACCACCAAAGCCGGCAGTTCCGCCAGTCCGTCGAGCACTTTGGCGGTCCAGGCACCTGCCGTGACCACGACCCGTCGGGCCGTGTAATCCTCTTCCTCCGTCACTACCACCACCGAATCGGGACCGTCCACGCGGATGTCGCGGACCGGCGTCGAGTATTTGAAGACTGCGCCCTTGGATTCGGCGGATGTCCGCAGTGCTTTGAGCGCGTCAGCTGAGCGGACCCGGCCTGAACCCGGGACGAAGAGCACGTCCGTGGCGAAGTTCATGCCCTTCCAGCGGTCGGCGGCCTCGGTGGGGGAGATGAAGTAGCTTTCGATTCCGCGTTCCTGGTGAGCCGCGTGGATTTGCTGCAGCTTAGGGGTGTTGCCGTGGTTGGCCAGCCCCACCAGGTCCAGGAGCGGAGCGCCGTGTTCGGCCGCAAGCTCATCCCAAAGGATCTTGGACTCCGCCAGGAGGTCCAGGTAATCGGCCTCCGCGTAAGCGGTGTTGAAGTTGCGGGTGGCCCCGTGGGAAGCACCGATGTGGTGCCCGGCTTCGAACTGCTCCAAGAGGATCACGGATTTGCCGGCCCGGGATAATTGCCATGCGGCAGCCGATCCCATGGCTCCGCCGCCGACTACCACCACATCAACCTGCATACCCGCTCCATTCCTCGCGCGGCTCCTGCATCCGGGGGCCACCTCTCATTCTGCCCCCACTCACCCAACTAGATCGCAATTGTGCGCGTTTTGACGTCTCTAAACGCGCACTGCTGCGACTTAGTTGGGTGGGTTGGCTGGGTTGCGGGGTGGGTTGCGCGGGTTGCGGGGTGGCGCTGGGCCGGTTTGGTGAGCCGCGCTTGGGCATGGAAGATTGGGATGCGTGAAATTCCTTCACCCGTCTCCCAAGTCCTCTTCCCGCGGCATCACCATCCTGCGCGTCGCGTTCGGTGCGATGCTGCTGGTCCACGGCGTGCAGAAGTTCATGGCGGGACACGCCGCGTTTGCCGCCTCCGTCGCCGCAATGGGCGTGCAGAAGCCGGACATCATTGCCTGGCTGGTGATCGCCGGCGAATTGGGCCTCGGGCTGCTGCTGGTGCTCGGTGCGCTGACCCGGGTGGCCGGCTTCCTCGCGGCAATCCTCATCGGTTCCATCTGGTTCGTCACGGAAGCGGGCAAGCCCCTGCTGACCGACGCGTCGGGCGTTACCGCGGAGCTGCTGATCATCTACTTCGCGATCGCAGTGTCCCTGATTTTTCTCGGCCCCGGCGCACTGTCCCTGGACCGGAAGCTGGCGAAGCAACCCGCCCGCCGTTAACTCACCTGGGTTAAAGCACGACGACGACGGCGGAGCGCGCCTTCAGCGCCCCGGCACAAACCCCCCGTTCCTCTATCACATCCCGCCCCCTTCAGGCGGTTCCTCTATCACATCCCGAGGCATATGGGAGGTTCCTCTGGCACATCCCGCCGACGGCCTACCGGGCGTCGTTCGGGTACCGGATGCCCAACTGGGACCGAACGCCGTCGAAAAGCCGCATGACGTTGATGGAATCCTCAAGTGGCATGGTCGGGCTTTCGGTCATCCCCTGCTGGATGCAGCGGGTCACCTCCCGGAGTTCGTAGGTGTAACCGATGCCAACGACGTCGAACCGTTCATGGCGTGGCTCGTCCCAACCCACCCGAACCACCAGCTCACGCGGGTTGTTCACGGATCCAATCGTCTGCACATAACCGAGTCCGCCGGCGACAGTGGCGTTGCGGGGTCCATGTGCCGTCAGGGACGAGGTCAGTTGGGCCTGGGCGCCGGTGTCGTAGCCGAGGGTAAGTGCATTCTGGCTGTCCACTCCGTCTTCGTTCAAGGATGCGATGGCGGTCACGGACTGCGGAAAGCCCAGTGTGCCGAGGGCCCACAGCAACGGGTACACGGTGATATCCAAAAGTGCGCCGCCGCCGTCGTTGAGGGCCCAAAGCCGGGCCGTGGGGTCGTACGGGGCAGGGAATCCGAGGTCGGCCGAAACCCACTGGACCTGACCTATCTCTCCGGAGGCGGCAATAGCGAAAGCGCGTTGCATGCTCGGAAGGAAGCGGCTCCATACGGCCTCCATGAAGAAGACCTTCTGTTCCCTGGCCAGCCTGACCAGCTCTGTGGCTTCCCGGGCGTTGATGGTCAGGGCCTTCTCGCACAGCACATGCTTGCCGGCGCGCAACGCGGCGGATGCTATGTGGAAGTGTTGGGCATGGGGAGTGGCGACGTAAACGACGTCGACGGCGGGATCGTCGAACATGCGCTGGTAGCCGGGCACCCCGCCGTCGTCTCCGTACCCTTTACTGAAACCGACGGTTTGGGCAAAGGCGTCCGCCGCTTCCTGCGTGCGGGAACTGACCGCGTAGAGCTCGGCATCCTCAAGGAGCGACAGGTCCTGCGAGACGCTGCCGGCGATGTTCCCCGTTGACACTACGCCCCACCGCAGGCGCCGCCCGGTGGCAGCTCGGGGGTCCTGGTTGATCTGGGTGGACAGCCATGGTTTGGCGATAGGGAGAGTCATGCCTCACAGTCTCTCACTGCTGTCCAGCAGTCCCGGGGCAATTCGCGGGTCTGGGGGTCCAAAGGCTTCAAATCTCCCGACACGGTAAGCATTGAACAGGGGGCCACAGTGTCCAAAGGCGACCCCCTGTTCCAGGTCAAGGCCGAACGGGCCGTGACCAACCCGCAAGTGTCCAAGGATGGAACACCGCCGAAGCCGGTCTATGACTATTTCAACGTCGTAGCCCCCGGCACCGGGACGCTGCAGTCACTCAGTACGCTGATCGACCAGCAAGTCAGTGTCGGCGAGACTGTCGGAAAGATCGACCCCGGCACGTACACTGTTGCCGGATCCGTCACCGCCGCGCAGCAGTATCGGCTGCTTGGCAAGCCCGGTCCCGCGGAGATCGAACTGGTAGGAGGCCCGGCGCCCTTCCAGTGCGGCGAGGTGACACTCAAGAACAACGCATCCGACGACGGCGGAAGCGGCTCAGTGGGCATGTCCGGCTCGGGCGGGGGTCCCGGCATGGGCGTCGGATTTGCCATGGCTGGCCCAGGGGGCGGCGGGGGACAGCAGGACGGCGGCAGCACCCCCACGGGCACGTTAAGTTGCGCCGTGCCGTCGGACCAGCAGGTGTTCGCCGGCCTCGGTGCCACCTTGACGGTCAGCGCGGGAGTAGCCACGGATGTTGTCACCGTGCCGTTGACCTCGGTGAAGGGCAGCGTAAAGGACGGTGTTGTCTGGATCGCGGGTTCAAGCGGAGGAGCACCGGAGCAGCGCCAGGTGCAGCTCGGCTTGAACGATGGCTCCGCTGTTGAGGTGGTGTCCGGCTTGTCGGAGGGCGAGCAGGTCCTTGAGTTCGTTCCGGGTGCTCCGGCTGCGCAAGACCCGATGATGGGACCTGCCCAAGGCACTTACATTCCGGCGGGCTAGGCATGACGTCACTAAGCCCTAGCGAAACCCTGGTCAGCCTCCGCGCGGTGACACGCTCTGTGACGCTGCCCGATGCCCAGCATCTCCACATCCTTCGAGGCATTGACCTGGAGGTGCTCAGCGGCGACCACACAGCAATCGTTGGAAGGTCCGGCTGCGGCAAATCAACCTTGCTCAATCTCCTCGGTCTCCTGGACGTTCCAACATCCGGCGAGCTGGAGTTCCTTGGGCAGCCCGCGGAGCGGCTCGGCAGTAACGCCCGGGCCCGGTTACGCGGCTCAACGGTGGGGTTTGTGTTTCAGCAGTTCAACCTCTTGCCTGGACGCAGCGCCTTGGACAACGTCATCACGCCGCTGCTCTACGCCAAGGGCAGGGAATTCTGGCGTCGCAGGGAGCTCGCCATGAACATGCTGGACCGGGTTGGTTTGGCCGACCGCGCCCACACTATGCCGAACATGCTCTCCGGTGGTGAACAACAGCGCGTGGCCATCGCACGTGCCCTGGTCCGCGGGCCACGTCTCATTCTCGCGGACGAACCAACCGGCGCTCTCGACGTCGAAACCGGACAATCCGTTATGGCCCTTCTGGATACAGTGGCCACTGAAACTGCCGCCGCCCTTGTGACGATCACACACGACGTTAACGTGGCTGCGCTCGCCCGCGCCTGCTATCGGCTCGATTCCGGTGTCCTGGGTCCTATGAGCCTTGAAGAAGCAGGAGCGCCAGTATGATCGGCTTCGTGTCATCGTTGGTAGAGGCATGGCAGGAACTGCGCATCAACAAGGTGCGCATACTTCTGGCCCTGCTGGGCGTGGCATTGTCCGTTGCTGCCTTGACGTCCGTGGTGGGGGTCGGAAACCTGGCCAGGGAAGGCTACAAAGAGCAATCCGAACGGAACGGCGGCCGGGTGGCTACGTTATCCCTCGGTGTGTACGGGCCTTCCTCTCCGGACCCGGCCACCCTGGAAAAGGCCTATCAGGGCGTCCAGCAACGCTATGGGATCACCACATCCACCCATGTGGGGCGCACGCAGGCCGAGTTCCAGCTTCCGCGTGGCGTCACGAAGGTGGACACAACCATCGTGGACGTCGGATATGGCGTGATCCACCGTGTTCCCTTGATGCAAGGAACGTGGTTTGCCTCCGATGACCACCGGCGGTTGGCGCCCGCCGTCGTGGTCTCCGAAGCCTTCTATAACAGGGCTGGCAGGCCCAACCTGTCCAACAACCCCACGGTTACCGTCCCGGGTGATCACCCGGCAACCGTGGTGATCATCGGCGTCGTTCCCGACGTGTGGCCGTCGGCGTCGCTGGACTGGTTCTCCTCCTCGGTGCCGTGGGTATGCTCAACATCTCCATGGTCACCGTGCGCTACAGGGTCCGGGAGATCGGCATCCGCCGGAGTTTCGGTGCTACCTCCGGCCGGATCTTCTTCGGGGTCATGATGGAGTCCGTGGTGGCCACCGCCTGCGCCGGACTGCTGGGGGTCATGGTGGCAGTTGCCGTGGTGAAGAATCCTTGGATCCAGTCGAAGGTGGCGCCGAGCCTGACAGAGTATCCGCCGTTCCCGATCGACGCCGCCCTGCTCGGGTTCGGTGCAGCCGTCCTCGTCGGAGCGCTCGCCGGAGCGATTCCTGCACTCGTGGCAGTGCGGGTCAAAGTCATTGATGCGATCCGGTTCTGACCTCTTCAACGGCGGCGAACCCCAAAACCGCGGAACGCAAAAGCCCCGGTCCGCCTGTTCTGGCGGGCCGGGGCTCCTTGCTAAGGGGTAACGCGACTACTTGGTGATCGGGCCGAGTACCGGATCGTCGACGTAAGCCGTCTTGACGTTCTCAGCAGTAACGATCTGCGGAGGCAGGAGGTACGCCGGAACGGTCTTGACGCCGTTCTTGTACGAATCCTTGTCGTTGATCTCCAGTTCCTTGCCGGCCTGCAGGTCCTTCACCATAGTGATGGCGTGCTCAACCAGCTTGCGGGTGTCCTTGTTGATGGTGGAGTACTGCTCGCCGGCCATGATCGACTTGACGGACTCAACCTCGGAGTCCTGGCCGGTCACAACGGGGAGCGGCTTGCCGGCAGCCTTGACGGAGGTCAGGACTGCGCGGGCCAGGGTGTCGTTCGGGGAGAGAACACCGTCGAGCGAAGCGGAGCCGTAGCTGCCGGTCAGCAGGGTGTCGGCGCGACGCTGGGCGTTTTCAGCCTTCCAACCCTGGGTAACAGCCTGCTCGAAAGCGGTTTGGCCCGAGAGTACCTTGAGGGTGCCGTCGTCGATCTTCGGCTTCAGGACGCTCATGGCGCCGTCGAAGAAGACCTTGGCGTTGGCATCGTCAGGAGAACCGGCAAACAGTTCGATGTTGTACGGGCCGGAGGGCTTCTTGGCCTTCAGTCCGTCCAGCAGTGCCTGTCCCTGCAGCTCGCCAACCTTGAAGTTGTCGTAGGCCACGTAATAGTCCACGTTCTCGGTATTGAGGAGCAGACGGTCGTAGGCGATGACGGTTGCGCCGGCATCCTTGGCCTGCTTGAGCTGGGTACCCAGCTGGGCGCCGTCGATGGCCCCCACAACGATCACCTTGGCACCCTTGGTGACCATGGCGCTGATCTGGTTCTGCTGCTCGGAAACGCCGCCGTTGGCGAACTGAACGTCCGGCTTGAAGCCGGCTTCGTTGAGGCCATCGTTGAACAGCTTCTCCGCGAGGACCCAGTTCTCACTGGTCTTCTGCGGAAGTGCGACGCCGATCAGCGAGTCCTTGGGGAACGCTTCCCCGCCAGCTGTGCTGCTGCTTGAGCCGCTGTCGGAGCGGCCGCAGGCTGTCAGCGCCAGTGCCGCGATGGCAGCGACTGCTGCTGCCTTTCCTGCTTTACCAAACATTCGCATATCTTGGTTCACTTTCTGTTTTGGTGGGGTGGAGCGAGTCTTCCGGGTAATGAAGTTCGTGTATGAAGCTCAGGCTTCCTTGGAGATGACTTCCTTGGTGGAGGTGGTCTCGTCCGGCTTGATGTCGTTGTTGTTGCGCTGGAAGTTCTTCATCAACATGCCCGTGATGGAGCGCTTGCCCTGGGACTTGTTGTAGACGTCGAAGGCGACTGCTGCCAGGAGCACCAGGCCCTTGATGATCTGGGTGAGGTCGGCGCCGACACCCAGCAACTGCAGGCCGTTGTTCAGGACAGCCATGACGAGGCCACCGACGATCGAGCCGATCACGGTACCCACACCACCGGTGACGGCTGCGCCACCGATGAAGACGGCCGCGATTGCATCGAGTTCCCAGCCGACGCCGTCGAACGGACCCGAAGCGGTGGAGCGGCCGACGAAGATCATGCCTGCAAGCCCGGCCAGGACGGACATGTTGAGCATGACCAGGAAGTTGACCTTCTTGGACTGGACGCCGGACAGTTCAGCTGCGTGGCGGTTGCCACCCACGGCGTAGACGTGGCGGCCGATGACGGTCTTGTCCGCAATGAAGCCGTAGATGAGGACCAGGACGGCGAGGATCAGGCCGGGGATGGGGAAGGAGGTTCCAGGACGGCCGGTTGCGAACAGGTACGTGGCGTAGAGGATGGCACCGCAGATCAGGACCAGCTTGGTGACCTCAACCCACAGTTCGGGAACGTCGGCGCCCAGGGCTTTGCTGGCAGCCCGGGCCCGCAGGGACATGACGACGACGAACGCGGCGGCAACGAGGCCGATCAGGAGGGTCAGGTTGTTGAATCCTGTGTCAGGACCGATTTCCGGGAGGTAGCCGGAGCCGAGGTACTGGAAGTCGTTGGGCACCGGGATGGTGTTGGACTTGCCGACGAACTGGTTGAAGCCACGGAACAGGAGCATGCCTGCCAGCGTCACGATGAAGGCCGGGATGCCTACGTAGGCTGTCCAGAACCCTTGCCAGGCACCGATCAGGGCTCCCAGCGCGAGTCCGAAAAGCACGCCCATGTACCAAGGGATTCCCCAGTCACGGATGGCGAGGGCCACGGAAACACCGACGAACGCGGCCACCGAACCTACCGAAAGGTCGATGTGGCCGGCAATGATGACCAGCACCATGCCGATGGCCAGGATCAGGATGTAGGAGTTGCCGTTGAACAGGTTGATCACGTTGCCGGGGGTCAGAGTGCGGCCCTCGGTAAAGATCTGGAAGAAGATGATGAGTGCCACCAGGGCGAAAATCATGCCGAACTGGCGGGTATTGCCACCAAATAGCTTCTTGAGCGCGTTCATTGTTTTGGTCCTTGAGTCAGGAAGGGGCGTTTCGGGGCGACTGGGAGGTCAGGCTGCGGTCTTGCGGTTGGACGTCATGAGCTTCATCAGGCTTTCCTGGCTGGCTTCGTCCTTATTAAGGACACCTGTGATGGCGCCTTCAAAGATGGTGTAGATCCGGTCGGAGAGGCCCAGGAGCTCGGGGAGCTCCGAGGAAATGACGATTACTCCCTTGCCCTGATCTGCCAGGCGCTGGATGATGCCGTAGATCTCGTACTTGGCGCCGACGTCGATGCCTCGGGTCGGTTCGTCAAGGATCAGCAGATCGGGATCGGTGAACATCCATTTGGCCAGCACTACTTTCTGCTGGTTTCCGCCGGAGAGCTTTGCCACGCCCTCTTCCACGGAGGGAGTCTTGGTCCGAAGGGACTTCCGGTATTCCTCTGCGACCTGGAATTCCTTGCGGGTGTCCACCACTGAGTACTTGCTGATCTTGTCCAGTGCCGCAGCGACGGTGGTGGTCTTGATGTCATCCAGCAGGTTCAGGCCCAGGGACTTGCGGTCTTCGGTCACGTAGCCGAGGCCGGCGTCGATCGCTGCCTTGACTGTGCGGAGGTTGACGCGTTTGCCGTCCTTGTAGACCTCGCCGGAGATGAACTTTCCGTAGGAGTGGCCGAAGAGCGAGCGTGCAAGCTCGGTGCGTCCTGCGCCCATCAGACCGGCGAAGCCGACGATCTCGCCGCGGCGTACAAAGAAGTTGGAACCCTTGCAGATGAGCCTGTCCTGGATGACCGGGTGGCCAACCGTCCAGTTCTTGACCTCGAAGAAGACCTCGCCGATCTTCGGTTCGTGGTCCGGGAAGCGGGATTCCAGGGTGCGTCCCACCATGCCCTTGATGATCCGGTCTTCATCCACGCCGTCGCGCTTGACGTTGAGGGTCTCGATGGACTTGCCGTCGCGGATGATCGTGATCTCGTCGGCGATCTGCTCGATCTCGTTGAGCTTGTGGGAAATGATGATGGACGTGATGCCGCGGCCCTTGAGGCCGAGGATCAGGTCCAGCAGGTGCTGCGAATCGGATTCGTTCAGCGCGGCCGTGGGCTCATCGAGGATCAGGAGCTTCACGGACTTGTTCAGTGCCTTGGCGATTTCCACCAGCTGCTGCTTGCCGACGCCGATTTCCTTGATGGGGGTATCCGGGTCTTCGCGCAGGCCTACGCGGGCCAGGAGCTCTACGGAACGACGCCGGGCCTCGGCCCAGTCGATGACGCCCCACTTGGTGGGCTCGTTGCCGAGGAAGATGTTCTCCATGATGGAGAGTTCCGGGATCAGTGCCAGCTCTTGGTGGATGATCACGATGCCGGCGGCTTCGCTTGCCCGGATGTCCTTGAACTGCTGGACTTCGGCTTGGTAAACAATGTCCCCGGTGTAGCTGCCGTAGGGGTAAACACCTGACAGGACCTTCATGAGGGTCGACTTGCCTGCACCGTTTTCTCCACAGATTGCGTGGATCTCACCGGCTTTCACCCGCAGGCTCACGTTCGACAAGGCCTTCACGCCGGGGAATTCCTTCGTGATCGAGCGCATCTCCAAAAGGATGGGATCACCTTGCGTGTCGAGGGTTGTCATCAGCCCTTGCGCCTCCAATGTCTGACTTCGTTGTCGGCCCCGCGGCGGCGGAGCTGTCTGATGAAAAAGTAAACTGTAAACACCATCTTGTCGTCAAGACTTGAACACAAGATGGTGCTAACGATTTGGTTACTAGCCGGTAATGCCGGCGTGTTGGAACACCAATGCGGCTGCGCCCAAGGCCTCTGCGCGCGCGCCGAGCGAGGACATGGCGAGATGCGTCGTCTCCCCGACGACGGGCACCGCGTGGCGTACAAGGCCCCTTCGGATGGGGTCCAGCAACAGGTCCCCGAGGCCGGCGAGGGGGCCGCCCACCACGATGACTTCAGGGTTGATCAGGTTGGAAACGTTGCCCAAGGCGCGTCCCACGGCAAGCCCGGCATCGTCCACCACGCGCTGGGTGGCGGAGTCCCCTGCGAGGCAGTTGCGCACTATGTCCTGGGGTGTCAGGAGGGCGTCCTGCCCCCGGCTCAGCAGCTCGATCATGGTGGTGGTGGACGCTATGGTTTCGAGGCATCCACGGTTCCCGCAGCGGCAGACAAGGCCGTGTTCGTGGATGGTGGCGTGGCCGATTTCTCCGGTGATTCCGACGTTGCCGTAATAGGGCGCGCCGTTCAGGATCAAGCCGGCACCGATGCCCGAACCGATCTTGAGGAACATCAGGTTGGACACACCGCTGTGCGGTCCCCAGGTGACCTCGGACAGGGCGCCCAGATTGGCGTCGTTGTCAACGAAGACGGGGCATTGGAGCGCTTCTTCGAGTCTGTGGAGGATGTCGATGCCCACCCATTCGGGGAGGATTGCCCCTTGCGCTACGGTGCCGCTGCGGCGGTCGATGGGCCCAGGGATGCCGGCTCCGGCCCCGACTACCGCGCTGGGGTCGATGCTGTTTTCCTCAAGGAGCCTCCCCAGGAGCCGGACAGCTGCGGCGATGCCTTCTTCTGCTTTGTGGCCGAGCGGCAGCTCGATGTACTCCTCGGCGATCACGTGGTAGCCGAGGGAGGCCAGCACTACCCGCAAGTGGCGCCTGCCGAAGTCGATTCCGACGGCGACAGCCCCGTTGCTGTTGAGCCTCACGTTCGTGGCGCGGCGGCCTGAACTGGTGGTCGGCTCCGTGGAGACGAGGCCCGCATCCTGCATGATTTTCACGATGTTGGAAACGGTGGCCGTTGACAGGCCGGTCTGCCGGGAAAGCTCGGCCTGGGTGGATGGCCCGCTCAGTAGGCACTCGATGATCCGCTGCTGGTTGAGGTGGCGAAGTGCGGACTGTGAGCCGGGTTTTCTCGGATGGCTCTTCGTTGAGCGCTGCGTAGCGGGCATGACAAGAAGAGTGCCCCACAAAGAGCCTTGTAGTCAAGAAGTGAACACAACGAGTAAATCTTGAGCGACATACTCCAACGCAGGGACGCCAGTAGGGCCGGGCGATGTGCCCTGCCTGCCAAGCATCCGGGTCCAAATGTCCCAGCCTGCGATGGCCCGGCGCGCCTAGGCTGGAACCAAGTACCCCCGGACCTACCAGCGCCGGGCCCCGGAGAACCAAGGTGGTAACGATGCTGCTCTCAGTCCTGCAGGCCAACGCCTCCGTCCTGGACGTGGACGCAAACCTTCGGACTATTGACGACGCCGCACAGCGGGCATCGAAGGCAGGGGCTGCGTTATTGCTGACGCCCGAGCTCTTCCCGGTGGGCTATGCACCGCTCCGGATCCACGCCGGGATGGATCCGGCCACGTTGCCCGGGATCCGCGAGCGGCTTGCCCGGATCGCTAGGACTCATGGCATCGGCCTGGTGTATAGCCTCCCGGCATCGGCCAAAGAAGCGCACGACGACGGCGCCGAGCCAGCATCCGCGGAGAGGCGCTGGCATATCTCGGCTACTTTGTTGGACGCCTCCGGGAAAGAAATCCTGACGTACAACAAGGTCCACCTCTTCGGCGAGGAAGAGCACAAGGCGTTCGTCGGCTCCCAGGAACCTCCCGCCGTCGTGGATTTCAACGGCATCCGCACATCGATGCTGATCTGCTACGACGTCGAGTTCCCGGAAGCCGTGCGCGCGGCAGCGGGCCGCGGTGCGGAACTGTTGCTGGTACCCACGGCGTTATCCGCCGGCTTCGACAACGTGCCCCAGGTCCTCATCCGCGCGCGGGCGCTGGAGAGCCAACTGCATGTGGCCTACGCCAACCACTCCGGGCACGAGGACATCTACAACTTCCTTGGCGGAAGCGTCGTAGCCGGTCCCGATGGTTCATTGCTCGCCGCGGCGGGGGAGGGGGCTGCGTTGCTTTTCGCCGAGGTTGGAACGGAAGCTGTCAAAGCGGCCCGTGCCGAGGTCCCTTACTTGAAGGACCGCCGCCCGGACCTCTACGCGACATGGGAAGCTAGTCCGCGTCGAGGCTTCGCCGGCGCGCCTTGAGCGCGGAACCCACAGCAGCCATGAGCGCTGCCGTCAGGATGATGGCAAGAAGGGCGGGATAAGAAGCACCGAGTTCGAAGCGAAAGCCGCCCTGGGAGACTTCGGATCCGTCGAGGTGAACCGTACCCGAAACCCCTTGCGCCGATACGACGCTGGTTACGATGGTCCCGATCACGGCCGCAGCCAGGGCCACTATGACGGCGATTCGGACGGCAAAGGTTGGACGACGCAATATGGGCACGGTTTTCTCCTCGCTGGAATGACCTGTGTCGGCTTGCTTGGCATGCTATGTGACCTATGCGGGCTCATGACTGGTCTGCGCAAAATTAGGTGCCGAATCCGCCCAAATTAGGTGCTGAAAAGCTCTTGCACAGACTTCCGCGAGGAAATCTAGGTGGTGCCCGGTGCCTGCTCCTCCACATACTGCAGGGCGATCCACAGCTCCGCCCGCACCTGCGCAGCGTTGAGGTCCATGTCCAGCAGTTCAGCGATCACGCCGATCTGCCGCCGGACGCTGTTGCGGTGCAGTCCGAGCAGTTTGGCGGACGCGTCCCAGCTTCCGTTTTCGGTGAGCCACCCACGCAGGACGGACAGCAGCGGATCGCGGCGCTCGGGCTCCAAGGAAAGCAGGGGCCCCAGCAGGCGCTCGGCGAGCATGGTCCCTGCCTCCCGGCCCAGCAGTCCCGTCACGGACCAGTTCACCTCATCGACGCGGGCGCTCACGCCGGTGGACAGCACGCGCGGCCTTAACGAGCCCACGCGCTGGTAGGCCGCCGATAAACCGCCCAGCTCGGTGGGTTCGCCGATCACCAGTCGCCAGCCGAGTTTCTCGACATCTGCCAGCAGGGAATCATCAACACGCAGGCGGGTGATAGCGGCGAATCCGTAGTCCGTGATCTCCACGAGCTTGGTGTCGAACAGGCGACGCCATTGCAGCAGTTCACGCACTGGTCCGTCATCCACGGAACCGTCAACCTTGACGCCCTGGATGACCCGCATCTGGCCTGACCGGGTAGAGGACAGGCTTTGTGCCAAGAGGTCCTTGAGCCCGTTGAGTTGTTTGGTCCCGCCCGAGACAAGCGTTTCCGGGTGAAGCAGCATGGCCGTGGCCAGTTGGCTTGGTGCCAGTGAACCGCTGGTCCGCTGCCGCACCAGCAACTCCAACAACCCCACGGCCGACTGCACCACGTTGTTCTGGGCCGGCGTCAGCGCAACGTCCGAACCCAAGATGAGCGCCCCGAGGTTTGCGTCCTTGGTGCTGCGCAGCGGATGCCCCACCACCAGGGCCGACCCCGGCTGTTCGAACCCGTCCATCTCCACCCGCGGGCCGCTGCCGGACAGCAGCCGTTCCAGCATGGGTGCCAGTAGGGAATGGTCGACGCCGGTGATGCCGCCGGTGCTGTGGCCGCGGGCTCGGACGCGCCCATCCGCGCCGAACAGCACCGCCCACACCGGCACCCGCTGAACCAGGGCGGCGAGGAGTTCGTGCTCGGGCCTGGGGGAGAGGACCGCCCGCATCAGTTGGCGGTTTGTTTCCGCGAGCTGCCGGAAAACCCGTGCATTGTCCGACTCCAACAACTGCGAAAATTCCAGCCCGATCGCGGCGAACGGCAGGGACTCGGGCACTTCGAACAAGGTGAGGTTGTGCGTTCGGCAAGCGTCAAGCAGGACGTCGGGAACGGCGTCGAAATAGGGCCTGATACCGAACCCGAGCGCGGCCACCTTCGCATCGACCAACCTTCGGACATACGCGTCCACTTTGTCCGCCGAGCCGCCCTCGCCCAGGAACGGCAACCCGGAGGTAAGCAGGAACTCGCCCTCGGGCAGGTACGGCGTCGGATCCTCGAGCTCGCTCGGTTCCACCCAGCGCAGCAGCGAGGCGCCGCTGCCGCCGTCGTGAAGCATCTTCAACTCCGGCGGCAGCTGCTCGAGGAACTGCTCAAGCGTGACGAAACTCAGGCGGGCGGCGGCGGGTTCAGGCAACATTGCCCTGCCCGGCGGCGGCCGGCTCCTGGTAGTCCGGGCACTGGTATGCGCTGCTCCGGTAGGCACGCGGCAGCCGCGGCGCGATCCGGTTGATGATTTCATCTCCATGGCTGCCGATCGCGGCACCCCAGTCATCCGCGCTCGCGGCTCCCTCCGCGGGGTCGCCGAACAGGACTGCAGTGTTCCCGACGTCGATTCCCGTGGCATCCGGTCCCAGGTCAACCATGAACTGGTCCATGCAGACTTTGCCGATCACCGGCACCCTCCGCCCTGCGATGTTTACGACGGAACGTCCGCTGATGCCCTTCGGAATGCCGTCCGCGTACCCCAAGGGGATGAGGCCAAGGTAGCGGGGTTCGTAGGTGATGGCTTGGTGTTCGTAGCTGACCCCGGTTCCCGCCGGGACCTTCTTGACCATCACCAAGGGAGCTGTGACGCTGAGGGCCGGGCGGAGTCCGAAGTCAGCCGGATCCAGGTGGTCCGCCGGCGCCAGGCCATAGATGGCGAGGCCGGCGCGCACCATGTCGAAGTGGAATTCGGGCCGTTCCAGGATGTTGGCCGAGCTGGAAACATGCCTCAGTTCCGGCGTCAGCCCGGCTTCCCGCGCCGCGCTGACGGCGTCCTCGAACCCGGCCACGGCTGCTGCGTTGCCGGGGTGGGCGGGGACGTCTGCCCAGGCCAGGTGCGTCCACACGCCGCGCACGCGCAGGGTCCCTTCGAGTTCGGCCTGGCGCGCCCGCGCCACCAGTGCGGCCCAGTCCTCCTTGCGCGCGCCGCCGCGACTGAGGCCGCTGTCCAGTTCCAGATGTACGACGGCGGGACGGCCCAAGTCCTTCGCGATGCCTGCCAGCACCTCCAGTTGGTGGACGCTTCCGAGTGAGACATCGATGGAGTTTTCGAGGGCTTCGCGGATGGTGTCGCTCGTCTGTGATGCCAGATACAACCAGGAAAGGATAGGTTCGGTGATACCGGCTTTCCGCAATTCGATGGCTTCCGACAGCTGCGCGGTGCCAAGCCAGTGAGCCCCCGCTTCGATTGCCGTGCGGGCCACTTCCACCAGGCCGTGACCGTACGCATTGCCTTTGACGACGGCCATGAAGAAGGGCGCCTTGGCCCGTTTCTTCAAAGCTTTGACGTTGTCTGAAATAGCAGACAGGTCCACGCTGACCTGGCCGGAAAGAGTCGCCGCGAGGGGCGATAATTGATGTGCATTACGTCTCATGGTGGATCACTATAGGTCATTTTGCACCAGCCTGAGAGTTGGCTCACATGCCAGTCTTGATGAGGGGAAACCGACAACTACTCAGAAGGGACGTCAACGGTGACTGTGCCTGTGAACACCCAAGACCCAACCCCGGCAAGCCTCACCCGGCTTGGCCTCGGCGCCCAATTGCTGCGCCGGAAGCCCATCGCGCAGATGGCCGGGGAAGCCGGAAGCAGCGAAAGCGGCACGCCCCTGGTCCGCAGCTTCGGCGTCCTGCAGCTGACCATGATCAGCGTAGGCGCCACGCTCGGCACCGGCATTTTGGTCATCCTCGGCGAATCCGTCCCGCTGGCCGGTCCGGCCATCTGGATCTCGTTCGTCATTGCAGGCCTCGCGGCATTGCTCTCGGCGGTCTCCTACGCGGAGATGGCCGGGCTGGTGCCCGTCGCCGGTTCCAGCTACTCCTACTCCTACGCCACCATGGGCGAAGGCATGGCCTGGATCTGTGGCTGGTGCCTCGTGCTGGAATATGCCGTGTCCGTGGCGGCGGTCGCCGTCGGTGCAGGACAGTACGTCAACGAGACACTCGCCGCTTTTGGGCAGGTCCTGCCTGACGCGATGAGCCAGCCGCCGGGGGACGGCGGCGTCGTGAACATTCCCGCGATGGTCATCGTGCTCCTGGCCATGGCCCTGCTGGTCCGGGGAGCCCGGGAGAGCGCCTGGATCAACACCGCGATCGTCGCCGTCAAGGTGGGCATCCTGCTGTTCTTCTGCGCCGTTGCCTTCACTGCTTTCAATGCCGGCAACTTCGAACCCCTCCTTCCCATGGGCGCAGCCGGAGTCTCCGCAGCTGCCTCGAGCGTCTTCTTCTCCTACATCGGCTTCGATGCAGCATCCACTGCCGGCGAAGAAGCCCGGAACCCCAAGCGGGACATGCCCCGCGCCATCATGCTCTCCATGGTGATCGTCACCAGCATCTACGTCCTGGTGGCCGTTGCAGCCATCGGAGCCAGGCCCTGGGGATGGTTCGACGGTACAGAAGCTGCGTTGGTGCAGATCCTGCACGAAATCACGGGTCAGCCCTGGATTGCCCTCGTCTTCTCCGTCGGCGCGGTCCTCGCGATCGCCAGCATTGTGCTCACCGTCCTCTACGGCCAGACCCGCATCCTCCTGTCCATGTCCCGCGACGGCATGGTGCCAAAGGTCTTCGGCCGCGTCTCCCGCCGCACCGGCACTCCGGTGACGGGAACGCTGATCGTGGGCGTCGCCGTCGCGCTCGCCGCCGGCCTGGTTCCGCTGGGTGCACTGGCAGACGCCACCAGCATCGGAACCCTCTTCGCGTTCGCCTTGGTCAACGTTGCGGTGATCTACCTGCGCCGCAACCGTCCGGACCTCAAGCGCAGCTTCCGGGTCCCGCTGTACCCGGTTACTCCCGTGCTGGGAACACTCATGTGCGCCTACCTCATGGCCAACCTCGGCGCCGATACGTGGCTCGTTTTCGGTGCCTGGATGCTGGTAGGCATCGCGATCTACTTCGGCTATGGACGCCGGAATTCCAAGGTAGCCGCGCTCAGCGAGCAGGACTACCGTGAACTGACCACCAGGGCCGTGAGCCCGGAAACTGTGAAAGCAGAGAACGCATGACCATCGCCACCGAATTTCCCACAGCCGACGGCGCCGCCGGAGCAGCCGACCGCGCACCCGAAGCGCCCATCACCATGCTGAACCCGGACTTCCCGTTCAGCTACGACCACTACCTTGCCCACCCGGCCGGCCTTGGCTCGGTTCCCGAAGAGCGTTACGGCACCGAGGTAGCCGTCATCGGCGCCGGACTGTCCGGCATTGTCACCGCCTATGAACTGATGAAGCTGGGACTCCGGCCCGTGATCTACGAGGCCGACCAGATCGGCGGCCGCCTCCGGACGGCCAGCTTCCCGTCGGCACCCGGCGTCACGGCCGACCTTGGCGGCATGCGTTTCCCCGTCTCCGGCAAGGCCTTCTACCACTACATAGACTTGCTCGGCCTGGAAACGCAGGAGTTCCCCAACCCGTTGGCCCCGGTCACGTCCAGCACTGTGATCGAACTGGCAGGCAAGAAGCACTACGCCGCCACACCTGATGACCTGCCCGCTTTCTTCCATGAGGTAGCCGACGCCTGGAGAGACGCCATCAAGGATGGTGCCGCCTTCACGGAAATGCAGGAAGCCATCAAGGCCCGGGACACCACGCGCATCAAGGAACTCTGGAACGAACTCCTGCCCGAACTCGACGAGCAGACCTTCTACGGGTTTATCGCCGCGAGCAAGTCCTTCAAAGACGCCGGCTTCGCGCACCGTGAAGCGTTCGGCCAGGTGGGCTTCGGCACGGGAGGCTGGGACACGGATTTCCCCAACTCCATCCTCGAAATCCTCCGCGTCGTGTACACGGACGCCGACGACCAGCACCGGCTGATCCGGGGCGGAGCGCAAAGGCTCCCCGAGGCACTCTGGAACCACGCGCCGTCGGACATCAAGCATTGGCCGCAGGGCACCTCGCTGGCGTCCCTGCACTCAGGTTCGCCGCGCGGCGCGGTGGACAACATCCGGCGCGCAGCCAACGGCGACCTGGTGGTCCGGGAAAGCTGGGGCCGCGAGGCGACGTATCCGGCAGTGGTGACAACGTGCCAGTCGTGGCTGCTTTCCACGCGTATCCACACCGAAGAAGCCCTGTTCCCGTCCGAGCTGTGGACTGCCATTGAACGCTCGCACTACATGCAGTCGTCCAAGACGTTCGTGATGGTGGACCGGCCGTTCTGGAAGGACATCGATCCCGAAACCGGCCGCGAAGTCCTCTCCATGACCCTCACCGACCGCCTCAACCGGGCAACGTACCTGCTCGACGACGGCCCGGACAAGCCCGCGGTCATCCTCCTGTCCTACACATGGAACGACGACGCCCTGAAATGGCTCGCCCTCACCGCCGAAGAGCGCGTCAAGCTCATGCTGCACTCGTTGGAGCAGATCTACCCTGGCGTGGACATCGCCAGCCACATCGTGGGCCAGCCCATCACCGTGTCCTGGGAAGCCGACCCCAACTTCATGGGAGCGTTCAAGGCCAACCTCCCCGGCCACTACCGCTACCAGCAGCGGCTGTTCACGCACTTCAAGCAGGACAAGCTTCCGGAGAGCCAGCGCGGGATCTTCCTTGCCGGGGATGACGTGTCCTTCACCGCCGGATGGGCCGAAGGCGCCGTGACCACGGGCCTGAACGCCGTATGGGGCGTGGTCAACCACTTGGGCGGTTCCTCCGCAGCTGCCAACCCGGGGCCGGGTGAGCTACTGGACGAGCTCGGGCCAATCAGCCTGGACTAGTTGGGGCCTAGGCGCCGTGCAACTGGCGGTGCGCCGCAGCGAGCTCCCGGTAGTGGGCGGCGTTGTGCTTCACGCCGTCGAACTCATCGTCGGTCAGTTCGCGACGGACCTTTGCAGGCACCCCGGCAACCAGCGACCGCGGGGGAATGACCGTGCCTTCAAGGACCACGGCGCCGGCGGCCACCAGCGAACCCGTACCGATCACAGCTCCGTTGAGGATGGTGGCACTCATGCCGATGAGGCAGTCGTCCTCCACGGTGCAGCCATGGACCACTGCGCTGTGGCCGACTGACACGCGCTCGCCGACCGTGCAGGGAAAGCCCGGGTCCGCGTGCAGGACCACATTGTCCTGGAGGTTGGAGCCTGCGCCGACGCTGATCGCGGCAGTGTCCGCGCGAACGGAGACGCCGTAGAAGGCGCTGGAATCTTCGGCCAGCGTTGCCTTGCCGATGATCGACGCTGTGGGGGCCACAAAGGCAGTTTCATGGATGTCCGGGGTGTCCCCGGCAAAGGTGTAAGAGGGAGCCATGCCTCCCAGCTTAAGTCACGCCCTTCCCCAACTGGGTAGCAGCAGAGCACGTTATGAGGGCTCAGAACGCGCACAAATGCGACCTACTTGGGGGAGGGGGTGCGCAGAACCAGGAACTGGTAGTGCTGGGCCCAGTTGCCTGCGCCGGGCCCGGATTCCTCCCCGGTTCCCTCGGGCCACGTCTGGAAATGCTCTACGCTGCCGTGCTCACCGAAGATCCGCTGCAAGGTCTGGTCGCTGCGGCGGCTGAAGAAGCGGCGGGGCTCGTCGAGGTCTTCGGGGTTGAGCACCTCTTCGTCCTCCCCGGACCAGAGCCCGACGCCGATCGGGGCACCTGCCGCTGTGACCCGCACGAGTTCGCGGACGACGTCGTGGATGCTGCTGTTCGGCACGTGCAGAAGCGTGCTCATGCTCCATGCCGCATCGAAGGCAGCGTCGGGAAAGGGCAGGCTGCGGCCGTTCGCCACGGAACAGTCGAGTCCGTGGGCTCGCGCCACATGGATACTCTCCGGGGATAGGTCGACCCCGGTGTAGTGCAGCCCGGCCTGGACAAAAGCCAGTCCTTCTACGCCCGTGCCGCAGCCCAGCTCCATCAAGGAGTGCCGGTGTTCACGTTTCAGCAGCCGAACAAACCACTCCCGGGCTTCAACACGGTGCGGCGTCAGGGAACGGGTATTGCGGAGCGCGGCGTGGCGGTCGTAGTAGGTGGCCAGGTCGGCGTCGGGATCGGGCATGCCCTGCATAGCCCCAGCGTAGATCGCCAAAGTGACTGGCAGTAGGGGTTGTTCTGAGCGCTCAGAACAACCCCTGCTGCCAGTCAGTTGGGAAAGGAGTTAGTTGAACACCACGGTCCGGGTGCCGTCCAGGAGTACCCGGTGTTCGGCGTGCCACTGGACTGCCTGAACCAGGGTACGGCCCTCCACGTCCCGCCCCATCTGGACGAATTGGGCAGCAGTGCGGGCGTGGTCAACACGGATCACTTCCTGCTCGATGATGGGACCCTCGTCCAGGTCTGCGGTGACGTAGTGGGCTGTAGCGCCGATGAGCTTCACCCCGCGGGCATGGGCCTGGTGGTAGGGCTTGGCGCCCTTGAACGACGGAAGGAAGGAGTGGTGGATGTTGATGGCCTTGCCGTTCAACTCCCTGCACAGATCGTTGGAGAGGACCTGCATGTAGCGCGCCAGGACCGTCAGTTCAACATCGTGTTCCTTGATCAGCTTCAGGAGCTCGGCCTCGGCCTGTGGCTTGGTGTCGGCCGTGACAGGGATGTGGTGGAACGGGATGCCGTAGAACTCGGCCAGCGACTCCAGGTCCCGGTGGTTGGACACGATGGCGGGCACCTCGATGGGCAAGGTCCCGGCACGCTGCTGGAAGAGGAGGTCGTTGAGGCAGTGGGCGTCCTTGGAGCACATGATGATGGTCCGGACCTTGCGGCCTACCGGATTGATCTGCCACGTCATCCCGAAGGACTCGGCAACCGGCCGCAGGGCTTCCGCCAGTTCCGCCTGGGGGCTCGACGTCGTAACCTCCACGCGCATGAAGAAGTTGCCGGTGCTGGGGCTTCCGTACTGCTGGGAGTCGGCGATGTTGCAACCGGCCTCAAGGAGGGCGCCGGCAACAGCGTGGACGATGCCGGGACGGTCGGGGCAGGACAGGGTTACAACGAAAGCGGAGTCAGTCACGCGGACAAGCCTACCCGCGGGGCCCTGTTGTATTGTTAACGGGTCGCAACTGGCGTGAGGTGGACAACCACCAGGGAGCGGCAATCACGAAGACCACGGATCGTACGCCTGGGCCGAGGGTCATGTTTTACCGGATGCATGCAGCGTGACCGATGCCTCTTGTCATTGAGGGGACGCGGGAATGCTGCTGCCGGTAGCCTGACCTGTAGCACCTCCCATTCCCTAGCCAGGAGATCTCCGTGACTACCACCACTTCAGTGTCTGTCAGTAACCAGCCGCTCGCCGAACTCGATCCCGAGATCGCAGCAGTCCTCGACCAGGAACTCGGCCGCCAGCGCGGCACCCTGGAAATGATCGCCTCCGAGAACTTCGCGCCGCGCGCAGTCATGGAAGCCCAGGGCTCCGTCCTGACCAACAAGTACGCCGAGGGTTACCCGGGCAAGCGCTACTACGGCGGTTGCGAGTACGTTGACGTTGCCGAGCAGCTCGCCATCGATCGCGTCAAGGCCCTCTTCGGTGCGGAGTACGCCAACGTCCAGCCCCATTCAGGTGCCCAGGCCAACGCCGCCGCACTGTCCGCCATGATCACCCCCGGCGACAAGATCCTCGGCCTTTCCCTGGCACACGGCGGCCACCTGACCCACGGCATGAAGCTCAACTTCTCCGGCAAGCTCTACCAGGTTGCTGCCTACCAGGTGGAAGAAGATACCTTCCGCGTGGACATGGACAAGCTGCGCGAGCAGGCCATCGCCGAGAAGCCGCAGGTCATCATTGCCGGCTGGTCCGCGTACCCCCGCCACCTTGATTTCGCTGCCTTCCGCTCCATCGCGGACGAGGTAGGCGCCCTCCTCTGGACGGACATGGCGCACTTCGCCGGCCTGGTTGCAGCAGGACTGCACCCGAGCCCGGTGCCGCACTCCGACGTCGTCACCTCCACCGTGCACAAGACCCTCGCAGGCCCGCGTTCCGGCGTGATATTGGCGAAGGAACAGTACGGCAAGAAGATCAACTCCAACGTCTTCCCCGGCCAGCAGGGCGGGCCGCTGATGCACGTCATCGCGGCCAAGGCTGTTGCCTTCAAGATCGCCGGCAGCGAGGAATTCAAGGAACGCCAGGAGCGCGTGCTCGAGGGTGCCAAGATCATCGCCGACCGCCTCAACCAGTCCGACGTTGCCGAGGCAGGCGTTTCCGTCCTCACCGGCGGCACCGATGTGCACCTGGTCCTCGTTGACCTGCGGAACTCCCAGTTGGACGGCCAGCAGGCCGAAGACCTCCTGCACTCCGTGGGCATCACCGTGAACCGCAATGCCGTTCCGTTCGATCCCCGCCCGCCGATGGTCACCTCCGGCCTTCGCATCGGTACGCCCGCACTGGCTACCCGCGGATTCGGCGCCGCGGAGTTCACCGAGGTTGCCGACATCATCGCCACCGCGCTCGTAAAGGGCGCCACGGGCAGCGTTGATGCAGAAGCCCTGCAGGCACGCGTGGACAAGCTCGCCGCCGACTTCCCGCTCTACCCGCAGCACGAGCAGTGGTGAACGCAGCACAGATCCTTGACGGCAAGGCAACCGCCGCGGCCATCAAGGCAGAACTGACCGAACGGGTTGCCGTCCTCGCGTCCAAGGGCATCGTTCCGGGCCTGGGCACCATCCTGGTGGGCTCGGATCCGGGCAGCACCTGGTACGTCGGCGGTAAGCACAAGGACTGCGCCGAGGTGGGCATCCAGTCCATCCGCCGGGACCTTCCCGAGGACATCACCCAGGACGAGCTGCTCAAAGTTGTCCGGGAGCTCAACGAGAACCCGGAGTGCACCGGGTACATCGTCCAGCTCCCGCTGCCCAAGCACATCGACCAGGACGTCATCCTGGAGGCCATGGATCCGGACAAGGACGCCGACGGCCTGCACCCCATGAACCTTGGCCGCCTGGTGGCCAACGTGAGCGGCGAGATGAAGTCCCCGCTGCCCTGCACGCCCAAGGGCTGCGTGGAGTTGATGCGCCGGCACGGCATCGAGCTCAACGGCAAGCGTGTCCTGGTGGTCGGCCGTGGTGTCACCATTGGCCGTCCCGTAGGCCTCCTGCTGACCCGCAAGGATGTCAACGCCACGGTGATCCTGGCCCACACCGGGACGGTAGATCTGCCTGCGGAGCTGAAGCAGGCCGACGTCGTGATTGCTGCTGCCGGCGTGCCGCACATGATCAAGGCTGAGGACCTCAAGCCGGGCGCCGTGGTGCTCGATGTCGGCGTCAGCCGCGTGGAGGACGGCAACGGCAAGGCTGTTGTCACCGGAGACGTGGACCCGGCTGCGGCGGACGTCGCCGCATGGCTGTCCCCGAACCCCGGCGGCGTGGGTCCGATGACCCGTGCCATGTTGCTGGCCAACGTGGTGGAGAGCGCCGAACGCCAAGCCGGACTGGCGTAGCCGAAACCAAGCGCAGCAAGGCGCCTGCTCCCTGTGGAGTGGGCGCCTTGTTCGTTAAAGAGAATTTGATCCCACGATTTGCGGAACATCTCTTTCACATATTCCCCGGCGCTACTAGTCTGCTGAGGGTGCACAATGAAGCCACGCGTCCTGCGCCGTCGCAGGCCCGTCCAGACATGAATCCGCCAACAGTCATCAGCGCCCGCAACCTCACCAAGACCTACGGTGAGCTGATTGCCGTGGACAACATCTCCTTTGATGTGCCCGCGGGGGAGTCCTTCGGCCTGCTGGGCCCCAACGGTGCAGGCAAGTCCACCACCATGAAGATGATCGGCGGGGTCTCGCAGCGGACTTCCGGCGCGCTGGACATCATGGGCCTGGACCCGGAGACACACGGCCCGGAGGTCCGGGCGCACCTGGGCGTGGTTCCGCAACAGGACAACCTTGACGAAGAGCTGAAGGTCCGCGAGAACCTGATCGTTTACGGGCGGTACTTCGGACTCCCGCTCAGCTACCTCAGGCCCAAAGCCGATGAGCTCCTGGAGTTCGCCCAGCTGACGGACAAAGCCAACTCCAAGGTGGATGCGCTGTCCGGCGGGATGAAGCGCAGGCTCACCATCGCGCGTTCGCTCATCAACGAACCGCGCATCCTGCTGCTGGATGAGCCCACCACAGGACTCGACCCGCAAGCGCGCCACATCCTGTGGGACCGGCTGTTCCGGCTCAAGGAAAGCGGCGTCACCCTGATCCTCACCACCCATTACATGGACGAGGCCGAACAGTTGTGCGATCGGCTGATCGTTGTGGACAAGGGGCGGATCATGGCCGAAGGGTCCCCGGCAACCCTCATCCGCGAACATTCCTCCCGCGAAGTACTCGAGCTCAGGTTCGGGTCCGAGCGCAACGGGACAATCGGCGTCGAGCTTGAAGGCATCGGCGACCGGCTGGAAACGCTGCCGGACCGCGTGCTCATCTACACCCACGACGGCGAGGCCGCGCTGGAACAGGTGTCGGCACGGGGGCTGCGCCCGTTGACATCGCTGGTACGCCGCTCGTCCCTGGAGGACGTGTTCCTTCGGCTGACGGGCCGGAGCCTCGTTGACTAGCGGGGACGGGATGGCGGGAAGCAAACCAACGACGCCGGTTCCTCCGCTGCGGGCTCACCCGCCTGCCGTCTCGGCGGCCAGGGCGCGGAAGTGGGGTTCGTTCTTCTACGCCGAACAGGTGCTCCGCGTCATGCGGAACTATGGCTGGTCAGTTGTCTTGTACAGCGTGGGGCAACCCGTGGCCTATCTCTTCGCGATGGGTGTTGGCTTGGCCAGCTTGGTGGATGCCAACAGCGATTCCGTGTTCGGCGGCGTCAGCTACCTGCAGTTCGTGGCGCCGGCGCTGCTGGTGTCAGCCGCTGTGATGACGGCGTCCGGGGAGTTCTCCTACCCGATCATGGATGGCTTCAAGTGGCGGCGGGTCTTTTTCGGCCCACATGCCTCGCCGCTGGTCCCGGAGCAGATCGCCACGGGCCACATCATGGCCAGCAGCCTCAGGTTCCTGCTGCAATCGGTGGTGTACTTTGCCGTGGTTGCGATGTTTGGCGCATCCCCGGGAGCGTGGGGGTGGGTGTCGGCACTGGTAGCCACACTTGCCGCGTTGTCGTTCGGACTCCCGCTGATGGCCTATGCCGCCAGCATCACGCAGGACAAGGGGCAGTTCGCCCTGGTGCAGAGGTTCATCGTCATGCCGCTGTTCCTCTTCTCCGGAACGTTCTTCCCGCTGGATACCTTGCCCTTGGCAGTACGGTGGATCGGCTGGATTTCCCCGGTATGGCACGGGACGGAACTGGGGCGCGTCTTCACCTATGGCATGGAGGAAAATCCCTTGCTGACACTCGTGCACGTTCTGTACCTCCTGGCCACGGCGACGGCGGGCTTCATCCTGACCCGGCGCCGCTTCGTCAAAAGGATGGGCTCATGAGCATCCTCACCGGCGGGCACAGCGCTACGGACCTCGCCCGCGAACGCAAGTTCGGGCCCCTGTATTCGCGCAACGCCAAGGCCGTTGTGGCCAGGGGACTCATGGCCGCGAAGTCCAGCACCTGGCTGGTCCTGCTCTCCGGATTCTTCGAACCCGTCCTGTTCCTGCTGGCCATGGGAGTGGGGATGGGGTCGATCGTCGGCACGGTCGAGGGCCCCGGCGGTACGGAAATCAGCTATGCGGCCTACATTGCCCCGGCGCTCCTGGCGGTCTCGGCCATGAACGGAGCGATCTACGATTCCACGTGGAACGTGTTCTTCAAGATGAACTTCGCCAAGCTGTACCAGGGCATGCTCTACACCTCCCTCGGTCCGCTGGATGTTGCCATGGGCGAGATTTTCCTGGCTTTGCTGCGCGGACTCCTCTACGCCACGGGCTTCACCGCGGTCATGGGCGTCATGGGACTGCTGACTACGTGGTGGGCAATCCTGGTGATCCCGGCATCGGTACTGATTGCGTTCGGCTTCGCGAGCTTCGGCATGGGGATCACCAGCTTCATGAAGACCTTCCAGCAGATGGACTGGATCAACTTCTTCCTCCTGCCCATGTTCCTCTTCAGCGCCACGTTCTACCCGTTGAGCGTCTACCCGCAGCCCATCCAGTGGTTTATCCAGGCCATGCCCTTATGGCACGGGGTTGAGCTGCTGCGCCAGATCAGCGCGGGATCCTTCAGCCCGGCCACGGCCATCCACGTGGCGTACTACCTGGTGATGATCGTCCTCGGCATCATGCTCACCACGGGACGGCTGCGCCAACTGTTCCTCAAATAACCCGTCGATGTTCGCCGTGCGTGGAAGGCGGCGCAGGCACCTCCGGGCATTTGAGACAATTGCACCATGCAATCTCTCGGTGACCCCCACCCAACCACGTCCGCATCCGCCCGGGGACCCTTCAAGGGCTTCCGCATAGGCGGCCTGGGAATGACCGTCGTCATCATCGCCTTCCTGGTGGCTGTGCTTTTCGCGGCCAACCAGAATGACGTCGTGGGCTGGGTCGTTGCCGTGGTCTCCTTTGGATGGCTGGCGCTCGCAACATTCGTGGTCTTCAGCATCCAGCGCGCCGCGAAGCGCGCCGGGGCCAAGCTGACTGAGGCCCAGAATGCGTTCGCCGCGGCAACCGGCCGCGCGCCGTCGTCGTCCGTTGCAGACAACGGCGGCACCCGGGTGGTGGCTGAACGCTCGCAGGCCGATGATGTCCGCGACTTGAAGCTGGACCACTCGTTCAAGATTGTCCAGGTGCAGGTCCGGGTAGTGGAAGAGGAGCGCGCCAAGGGTGCTGCCGCGAACCAGGACACCATCAACCGCGCACTCGAAACCATCGCCATTACGTCCACCAATGCACGGGACATGATCAAGTCCTCCGGAGACTCGGACGAACCGGTGGCCGGAACCATCATCGACTAGAGTAGAGCGGGTGAGTACGGCATTGAAGAAGGATTTCCTTCGCATCGCATCGGTCAACGTCAATGGCCTCAGGGCTGCCTACAAAAAGGGCATGGCGGAGTGGCTGGAGCCGCGCGACGTGGACATCCTTTGCTTGCAGGAAGTCCGTGCTCCTGACCAGATCGTCAATTCGTTGATCGGTGAAGGCTGGCACATCCTGCACGCGGAAGCCGAGGCCAAGGGCCGGGCGGGCGTCGCCATCGCTTCCCGCCAGGAGCCCACAGCCACGCGCGTCGGCAACGGCGATGAGTACTTCGACCAATCCGGGCGATGGGTCGAAGCGGACTTCCTCCTGACAAATGCCGCCGGTCAAGCCACCACGCTCACGGCCGTCAGCGCCTACGTGCATTCCGGTGAGGCCGGAACGCCCAAGCAGGATGACAAGTACCGCTTCCTGGACGCAATGACCACCCGCCTGCCCGAGCTGGCAAAGCACAGCGATCACGCGCTGGTTGTCGGTGACCTCAACGTCGGCCACACCGAGCTGGACATCAAGAACTGGAAGGGCAACGTCAAGCGTGCCGGCTTCCTCCCGGAGGAACGGGCCTACTTTGACCGCTTCTTCGGTGAAGAGATCGGATGGAGGGATGTTCACAGGGGCCTGGCAGGAGATGTCGCCGGCCCCTACACGTGGTGGTCCCAGCGCGGAAAAGCCTTTGACACTGACACAGGCTGGCGCATCGACTACCACCTGGCTACCCCGGCCCTCGCTGCAGCCGCTTTCTCGGCAGTAGTGGACCGGGCACCCTCGTGGGACACCCGCTTCTCTGACCACGCACCCCTGGTTGTTGACTACCGGCTCTAAGCTTGACGAAAGTTCCTACCCCATGACTACTGCTGAAACAGACGCTGCCGTCCTCCCGGCCGGCAGCCCCGCAAACCCCGCCCAGCCTGCCACAGGCGCCAAGCACCGCGTCCTTTCCGGCATGCAGCCTTCGGCCGATTCGCTGCACCTCGGCAACTACTTGGGCGCGCTGGTCAACTGGGTCCGGATGCAGGATGAGTACGACGCCGTCTTCTTCATTCCGGACCTCCACGCCATCACGGTCCCGCAGGACCCCGCAGAGCTTGCGCACCGCACCCGCGTCACCGCTGCCCAGTACATCGCCGGGGGAGTGGACGTGGAGAAATGCACCCTCTTTGTCCAGTCGCAGGTTCCCGAACACGCCCAGCTCGCCTGGGTGCTGAACTGCATCACCGGTATGGGCGAGGCCGGCCGGATGACGCAGTTCAAGGACAAGGCACAGAAGCAGGGCTCTGACCACGCGAGCGTCGGCCTGTTCACCTACCCCATCCTCCAGGCCGCCGACATCCTCTTGTACCAACCGCACGGCGTTCCGGTGGGCGAAGACCAGCGGCAGCACGTAGAGCTCAGCCGTGACCTGGCCAACCGCTTCAACAGCCGGTTCGGCCTGACTTTCCAGGTGCCCGAGGCCTTCATCCAGAAAGAATCGGCCAAGATCTACGATCTCCAGAACCCCACCGCCAAGATGTCCAAGTCGGCCGAGTCGCCTGCCGGGCTCATCAACCTCCTGGATGACCCCAAGACCGTGGCCAAGCGGATCAAGTCCGCGGTGACGGACGCCGAGACCGAGATCCGCTATGACCGGGAGAACAAGCCGGGCGTTTCCAACCTCCTGACCATCTACTCAGCCATCAGCGGTACCCCGGTGGAGAAGATCGTGGCGGACTACCAGGGCAAGATGTACGGGCACCTGAAGGTGGACCTCGCGGAACTGGTTTCCGGCCACCTGGCTCCCATTCGCGAACGCGCCAACGAGCTCCTGGCCGATCCTGCCGAGCTTGACCGCCTGCTGGCCCACGGGGCGGACAAGGCACGCGAGATCGCCTCGGTCACCCTGGCAGATGTCTACTCCAAGGTCGGATTCCTCCCGTACCGCGGCACCGCAAACCTCAGCGAGCAGGGAGTCCGCTAAGTCCATGTGCGCCGCCGGCCAGCTCAACGTCACGACCGACCCCCAGCAGGGCGCCGGTCCGGACGATGCCCGCCAGCCGGAAGTCACCGGCACCGATTGCGGTGCCGGTGGCGCCATGTGTGTTGGCGTCATCCTTGGCTTCCCGCCGGAGATCGCCAAGGAGCTCCAGGAATGGCGGGCTTCCTTCGGCGATCCCATGGCCGAGGTGATTCCCGCCCACATCACCCTCATCACCACCACCCCTACTTCCGACTGGGAAGCCACGAGGGACCATGTCCGTGAAGTCGCCCGCACCCAAGCGCCCTTCACCATCACAATCTCCGGAACCGGCTCGTTCCGTCCGGTGTCGCCGGTAGTGTTCGTCAACGTGGAACAGGGTTTTGAGGAGTGCGTGCAGTTGCACGAGAAGCTCCAGAGCGGCCCCCTTGAACGGCGCCTCCCCTTCCCCTACCACCCGCATGTCACGGTGGCTCACGATGTAGCCCAGGAAAATCTTGATGAGGCCGAAACGGTCCTCAGTGATTACCGGGCCACCTTCCCTGTGGTTAGCATGGGACTTTACGAGCACGACACCAACGGAATATGGCAGCTACGGGAAGAGCTCGACTTTGGCGGCGACACTGACGAAGCACAGCAGGCGGAACCCTCGTCCTCAAGCGGACAGTCCGCCGCTTCCAACTGAGCTCGCCAAGCTAAGGCTCGAACTTCTCCACAAGCGTCAGGACTGGGGCAAAAGCAAACGGGCCGGGGACGGCCTGCCCCGGAAGGCCGGCGCATTCTTCGCCCTCGTCCTGGCCCGCCTGAACACCAACCGCGGCATGCGTTCCTTTCAGCACTACACGCGGCAGCATGGGCCGTTGCTCAGTGCAGGCATCGGTTTCAACATGTTCTTCTCCGTCACGGGCCTCCTGACCACCGGCTTCGCGGTTGCCGGCATCGTACTGGGCGGCAATCCCGTGCTTGAGGACGCAGTCATCCGCAGCGTCGCCTCCGCTGCTCCCGGCCTCCTTCAAGTGAACGGCGGGGAGGGCCTGGTGGATCCGCAGACCCTCCTGAATCCCTCCGGCCTCGGCTGGACTGCCCTGATCGCCGCGGTGGTCACTATCTTCACCTCGCTCGGCTGGATCGCCAGCGTCCGGGAAGGGCTGCGCGGGGTCATGGAGGAAGGCCCGTTGCAGCGCAATGCCCTCCTGCAGAAGCTCGTCGATGCCGGAACGCTGTTGCTTCTCGGAGTCATCCTGGTGGTCAGCGCCGGAGCGTCGCTCGTCTTCGGCACTGCGGCGGACTGGTTCTTCGAACTGTTGCGCCTGGATGAGGCGGTGGCCGGTCCCATTGCCGCAGTGGTCAAGATCGTTGTTCCGCTGCTGTTGAACTGCACGACGGCGGCAGTCCTGTTCCGGGTCGCAGGCGGCCTTGAGCTGGGGCGCCGCGCGTTCGTGGAAGGGGTGCTCCTGGCAGGCGCCGGTACTACGGTGCTCCAGCTCTTCAGCACCGAACTCCTTGCGCGTGCCGGAAACAACCCCGTCCTTGCATCGTTCGCCATCATCATCGGCTTGTTGATCTGGTTCAACCTGGTCAGCCAGGTGTATCTCATCTCCGCGTCCTGGTCAGCCGTCCGCGAAGCCGACGCCCAGGCGGGGGAGGAGCCACGCAAGCGGTTCCTCGGTGCCCGGCGCGCAACTCCCCAGACCTGACCGAGCCTGGAGCCCCGCCATGAACAACCAGTTGTGGATTGCTTGCCTGATCGGAGCTGCGGCCGGGCTGGTGATTGGCCAGCTCGTGTTCAATTCCCCGTTCGTGGGCATCCTGGTCGGGGTGGGCTTGGGCGCTTTGGTGGGCGCCTCGCTCGGGCCCAAGCGGGAGTAAGAGCCTAAGGTGCCTGTACCAGTCCCTCCCACTTTACGGTCCAGCCCGCAGGGAAACCTGGCGCATGCCGTGCCGGACCGTCGTCCCACCCCGCAGCCATGAGCGCCACTGCCGCCAACAGGCCGCCGTTGCCGGGAAGGTACAAGCGCAAGGAATCGGTCTGGCGGTTGTGTCCGTTGGCCAGGACAGTGTTTTTGCCGGCGGTCATGAGGAGTGCGTCGACGGCGGCCTCGGGGTCTTCGAGCCGCGCTGCCGTCATCGCCATCACCGGGTAGTCCCAACCCCAGGTGCTGGCCCAGTCCCAATCCGCCAGGACGTCGGCGAGGGTGGCTTTCATGATGACCGGATCGATGAGCCCGGTGCGGGGCAGTACGCCCAGGGCGCACAGCATCGAGGGATGGTCGGTCCGGATGGTGAAGGGGTCCACGTCAATGGCTGCATAGACGCCGTCGGTCACGTGCGGCGTGACCATATTGTCAGCCACTTCATCCCATAGTGGGACCGGGTCAAGGCCCAGCCGTTCCCGCCACTGGGAAGCGACGCGCAGCGCCCATTGCCAGTAGGCGAGCTCGAACGTGGGGTTGCTGACCTCACCGCGCATGAACCCATAGCTTTCCTGCGCCGGAACCAGCGGCGGACCCAGCTCGAAGCCTCGCCCCGTGGGGTGGGCGAAACTGGCCATGAATGCCGCGGACTCGAACACAATCCCGGCGAATTCCTCCAGAACCTCGCGATCCGGAGTGGCGCGGTAGGCGAGTTCGGCCAGGTAGATGGGATGTGGTTGCTGCCAGATCAGGAAGGTGCCGATCGTGCTGGGGCTCTCGCGCCCGTCCGGTCCCACCTGCTTCGGCCAGCGGACACCCTCAAAGCCTTGTTGTTTGGCTGTCTGCCGCGAGGCCTCCAGGATGGACGAATACCATCTCAACGACGGCAGCAGCAGTTCCGTGCGGTTCCAGAGCGCAAAGTGCGCAGCATGCCACCAATGCATCTCCAGATGGAAGCGGCCCCGCCAGGAGTTGCAGACCAGCCCGGTTTCCTGCGGCGGCAACGAGCCCGCACAGTTGATGGCGGTCACGTACTGGGAAAGGACAATCCGCCGTTCCAGCTCCTTCGCGCTCGGATCGTTCGTGGCGTTCAGTTCGATTGCCCCGCCGGACGTCCAGAAGCGGGGCCAATGGGCGGCCGCAGCCGCCGCTACCCGACTTCCGGCGCCGTCGGAAGAAGGTACGACGCCGGAGGCCGGGTCGGCGTCGAAGCCTTCAGCGGGTGCTGCGCCGCTGTGATGGTTGTTGCCCCGCGGGGTGCAGTCACCGCCTTCACCCGGGGTGAAAGTGAGGGAAAAATCGAGGACCGTGCTCTGGCTTTGCGGCGCGATACGAAGCGAGTGCAGCCCGGTCTGCTCCACCACCAGTTCTTCTCCGGCGATGGCGACGTCGTAGCGCGAATCGTCCAGTTCCCTGTGCGCTACCCACTGTCCGTCCAACACCGTGCTGTGTGCCCCGGGCTTGGACCAGTCCGCGGCGTCATGCCATGATTCAGACCCGTAAGGAAAGTCGATGCCCACCACCAGGCCTGAGCCCAACGCGGGTGACTCGACGCGGAAGCCGAGCTCGTCGCGGGAGGGGTGGCACGCCGTCGTGACTTTGACCTGCTGGCCTGCCAGCGTGAAGGTGCTGGTCACAGTTCCGGACCACAGGTCCAGCGTTTGCGTGGCCTGCGTGATGTCCTCGGGGGTGATGCCGCGATCCAGCCCGTCACGGACCATCCGGAATCCGATGCGTCCCAGGTCCAGCCGGTGCGGGTTTGCCCGGAGCCATGTCTCCGCGGCGGACGTCCCGGTTTCCCGGTCATTGACGATGTCTCCCACCATGTCGACGTAGGGCACCGGGCCCCGCGGGGAGTCATAGAGCACGGTGGATCCGGCCAAATCGTGGGGTGATGCAGGTGGGACGGAATGCCATCCCCACTGGGCTTGCGTGCCCAGCAGGGTGCCTGCTGGAAGCTCGCCGCGGGCTCCCACGGGGTAGCAGCCGGGCAACGTCTGGAGGCCCGTCAAGTCCATGGTGAACGCGAACTCGCCATTGCCAACGGAAACGGGGCTGCGTGGATCGAGCTCCTGCTGCGTGACGTTGTGGCGGCGTACCAGGTCCTCACGGTCGATGAGATTCCCTGCGCCCGGGCAGGGAACGTCCAGGACCACCGAGTCCTCGGTCTCCCGGAGGGCGAAGAATGCGGCCCGCTCGTGGGGACTCTGGTTGGGCTGGTGGAGCGTCAGGATGAGCCCGCCATCGAGTTTCCGGGCAATCATGCCGTGGCCGCCGTCCCTGCCCCAGATAGGTTCGGGCTCCTGTACCCACGGACCCAGGACGGTGCCTGATGCACTGCGTGCGATTCCCATGGCGTAACCGTGATCCCCGAAACCGGACCACAACATGATCAGCTTGCCATTGGCCATCCGGTGGAGGAAAGGACCGTCGGTCACGTAGACGGGGGCTTCCCGGTCAGCTACTGCGGGCACATCCAGCGCGCGGGACCAAGGGGCCTCGGAGGCGGCGAACAGGACAGTCGGTTCACCCACGGTTGTCCGCAGATCGTGGCTCAACTGATGGGCAACAATGGTGCCGTCATTGACCTGCTTCCATTCATGGCAGAAGACCAACCAGGGCGTTCCTCCCGCGTCGATATGCGGGGTTCCGTCCAGGCATTCCCAGTCCCGGGGAGTCACGGGTCCGTCGCTCCAGGGAGTGTAGGGACCTTCCGGTGACTCGGCGGAAAGGATCTGGGTCCCGCGGCAGTGTCCAGGTGCGGTGAACGTGGCGAACATGAAGTAGCGGCCTTGGTAGCCATGCACTTCAGGGGCCCAGTATTGCTCCTTGCTCCAGAATCCGGGGGAGGGCCGGAACGCGGGGATGGGCCCCTCCCAATCCTCAAGGTCGCTGCTGCGGTAGCAGTCGAACCCTGTGGCAGGACCGGACCAGATGTTCTTGTCCGTGCTGCCGAAGAGCAAATACCCGGCGTCGTCGGGCAGTGTGAGGAGGAACGGGTCACGGATTTGGATGTCTGCCAGCTTGGTCAAGGGAGAGCCTCCGGGGCGTCGGCGAAATAGTTAACAGCGGGAACTATTGACGCACTCTATCGTAGTTGATACGTTTCAGGAACCGTTTTCTGAGCGTAAAGGAAGCTTACCCAATGGTGCGTAAACCTGTACTGAGTGTCCGAAAAACAATGGCCTTTGTCGTGGCCATGGGCCTTGCGGGCCTGGCCACGGGCTGTGCCGGCGGCGGCAGCAACAACCAGCCCGAGGATGGTCCGGTGGAGATCAGGTTCTCCTGGTGGGGCAACGCATCAAGGGCCGAGCTGACCAACAAGGCAATCGCGGAGTTCGAGGCCGCCAACCCGAACATCAAAGTAAAACCCGAGTATGGCGACATCAACGGCTACTTCGACAAGCTGGCCACCCAAGTCGCAGCCAATGACGCTCCGGACGTCATTACCATGGGTGGAGCCTACCCCGCCGAGTACGCCAACCGCGGCGCCCTCCTGGACCTGTCGAAAGTCAGCGGGTCGCTTGATCTCTCCAAGCTGGACCAGGGCGCCGTGGAAAACGGTCAGGTGAAGGGTACCCAATACGGTGTGTCCACGGGCGCCAACGCCCTGGCGATCGTGGTCAACCCTGCTGTCTTCCAGGCCGCCGGCGTCGAAATGCCGGACGACAACACCTGGAGCTGGGACGACTTCGCCAAAATCGCCAAGGAAGTTACTGAAAAGAGTCCCAAGGGAACGTACGGCACTGCGACCGTTCTGACCCATGACTCCCTGGACGCCTTCGCACGCCAGCGCGGTCAGTCCCTGTATACGCAGGACGGTCAGCTGGGCCTGGAAAAGGACACAGTGCAGGCCTACTTCGACTACTCACTGAAGCTCAGCGAATCGGGCGCTGCCCCCAGCGCCTCCGAGACAGTGGAAAAACTGAACGTCAGCACCGAGCAGACCCTTATGGGCATGGGCAAGGCCGGCATGATGCTGACTTGGAGCAATTCGCTCTCTGCCCTCAGCAAGGCCTCCGGTGCCGAACTGAAGCTGCTCAAACTCCCGGGCGAAACCCCCACGCCGGGCATCTGGCTCCAGTCCTCGCAGTTCTACACCATCTCCGCCCGCAGCAAGCACACCGACGCCGCAGCCAAGCTGGTGAACTTCCTGGTCAACAACGAGGCCGCGGGCAAGATCATCCAGAGCGACCGGGGCGTACCCGGCAACTCGGCCATTCGCAGCGCGATCCAGGAGCAGCTCACGCCGCAGGGCAAGGTCGAGGCGGCCTACATCGACCAGATCGGCAAGATGGAATTCGCACCCACCTACATCGGCCCTACAGGTTCCACCGCCGTTTCGGAGATCACGGCCCGCATCAATACCGAGGTCCTGTTCAAGCGGCTGAGCCCGGAGAAGGGCGCAGAACAGTGGCTGGCCGAAAGCAAGGCGGCCATCGGCAAGTAGCACCCAACTAAGTCGCAGCAGAGCGCGTTCTGGACGTCTGTCATGTCTCATGACCTTGTAGACACTTCATGTCTCATGACTTCGTGGACGGTTGTTGTCTCACGACTGTGTGGACACTTCGTCTTGGGACTTTGTTTGTCGGCCTCTGCGGGGCGGGTACTTTGTTCGTTTCTTGCGGGTGCCTTGTGGGTCTGCGACGACTCCTGAGGGTTTTCCGTTGCCGACGTAGGTGGTTCCGTGCGGAGGTCTGGGGTGAGTGATGATCTCGGTGCCTTGTGCTCCGAAGAACATGATGGTGGTGTCGTCGTAGATGATGTGCACGGTGGTGCCGGTGTGTTCTTTGCCCATTTTGAAGTGGGTTCCTAGGATCGTCACGGACCCGTTCCGGTTCACTGTTCGGTGCGCGCTTTGCCTGTCCGTTGCGGGCGTGACTTGCTCAGGAACGGTTGGCGGGGGCGTTTTCGGGGTGGCGTTCCAGGCCTCATAGGGCGTCGTTCCCGCGGGTAGGCCTTGATGTTCGCGTTCGTTGTTGTAGTAGAGATCGAAAGCGTCGACCTGCAGTTGCAGGGCAGCCATTGAAGGGGCCGGGAGTTGCCTGTGCAGGTATCGGTGCAGGGTTTGGTGGAAGCGTTCGTTCTTGCCTTGGGTGGTGGGTTTGTAGGGTTTGCCCGTTATCGGTTCGATGCCTTTGGCTTTGAGGAACTCCACGAGGGCCCCGGTGCGGCCGCGGCGGGTGGGATTCAGTGCCGAGCCGTTGTCGGAAAGGAACTTCTGCGGTGCTCCGTGGCGTTCGATGGCCTGGGTAACGACGGCGATTGCGGCGGCGCTGGTTTCGCCGGGTGCGACCAGGGAAGCCAGCGCCAAACGCGAATGATCATCGATGAGTTGGAAGATGGCTACCTTCTTGCCGCTGGCGAGCTGCCATTCGGTCGAGTCGATTTGCCAGCACGCGTTGGGTTGCGGATAGACGAACCTTTTGTAGGCGCTTCGAGGCTTCTTCCGCGGTTCGGGCATCACGACACCGGCCCGGGAAAAGATCCTGGCCACGGTGGCACGCGAGGGCGGTGTGAAGCCTTGTCGTGAGAGCTTCGCGATGACAGAAAGCGGACCGTGGTCCTGCCCGCTCTCCTGCAGTTCCGCCCGGGTACCGAGCAGCAACTCGATCATCGCCTGTGGGGTCAGGGCCGGCATGGTTCTTGGAATCGTGGGCTTTTTCTCCAATGCCTTCACCGGCCCCACCTCGGCAGCCGCCGCCCGGACCCGGTAGAACCAGGCCCGGGAGACATTGTGCTTCCTGCAGAACGCAGTAACCGCGCCTCTGGGCGAATCCTCGGACCACGTTGCCACAGCATGCCGGATCTTGATGTCCGGTTGGGGTTTGCTCATGCATAGCAGCAAACCCGCAAGCTAAGTGTCCACGATGTCCTGAGACAGAGTGTCTACGAAGTCATGAGACAGAACTGTCTATTAAGTCATGAGACTCCACACGCGTTCTGGACGTCCGGAACGCGCTCTGCTGCGACCCAGTTGGGGGGCCTAGGACGCTGGGTCCTCTTCGCGCAGCTCCACGTAGGGATCCGCCCACGCGCCGATGATCCGTGCCACCCGGGCAGCCTGGCCCTTGCCGGTGAGCAGGTGCTCACTGCCTTCAAGGGAAACGAAGCTCCGCGGATGCCGGGCCGTGCGGAAAATCTCGCTGGCGTTGTCGATCCCCACGGTGTTGTCCGTAGGGGAGTGCATCACCATGAGGGGCCTGTGCAAGGTGCGGATGCAATCGCGCAGGTCGGCCCGTTCCACATCCTCCACGAAGTGCCTGCGGATCTCCATCGGACGACCTCCGAGGTCCACCACTGCGCTGCCGTCGCGGCGGATGGCCTCGATCTCGGCGTCGAACATGTGCTCAACGTGCCTGGGTTCGTAAGGTGCGCCGACCGTCACCACCGCATTTGCCTCGGGAACGTCGCGGGCGACGGCAAGAACGGCCGCACCGCCAAAGGAATGCCCCACCAGCAGGGAGATTCCCCGGCCTTGCTCGCGCATGAACTTAGCGGCCAGGATGGTGTCCGCCACCTTCACGCTGAAGGAACCGGCCGACCACTCTCCGGCGGAGCCGCCCAGCCCGAGGTTGTCGAAACGCAGCATCCCGATTCCCTGCTCCGCGAGGCCCTTGCAGATCCGGGAGGCGGCGGGGCTGTCCTTGCCCAGCGTCAGCCCGTGGGAGTAGATGCCCCACCCGCGGACGGGACCTTCCGGAACATCGATGATGCCCGCCAAAGCGTCCCCGGTGCTGCCCGTAAAGGTGATTTTCTCTGGGCGCGACATGCGGCCTCCTTGGTGATTGGATCCGGCACGCTGTGGCCGGTTGATGATTAACGACGACGGCGCCGCTCACCTGGAGGTGGGCGGCGCCGTTCTTCGCTGTGTTCCTTGGGGAACCGTGGATCAGATCTTGCGGGACAGGATGGCCTGCTTGACCTCGGCGATGGCCTTGGTCACCTGGATGCCGCGGGGGCATGCCTCGGAGCAGTTGAAGGTGGTGCGGCAGCGCCACACGCCTTCCTTGTCGTTGAGGATCTCCAAGCGCATGTCGCCGGCGTCATCACGGGAATCGAAGATGAAGCGGTGTGCGTTGACGATTGCTGCCGGACCAAAGTACTGGCCGTCGGTCCAGAAGACCGGGCAGGACGAGGTGCAGGCGGCGCAGAGGATGCACTTGGTGGTGTCGTCGAAGCGCTCACGGTCTTCAACGGTCTGCAGGCGTTCCTTGGTGGGTTCGTGGCCCTTGTTGATGAGGAACGGCATGACTTCGCGGTAGGACTGGAAGAAGGGTTCCATGTCCACGATCAGGTCCTTCTCCACGGGAAGGCCCTTGATCGGCTCCACGATGATGGGCTTGGACGTGTCCAGGTCCTTCAGCAGGGTCTTGCAGGCCAGGCGGTTACGGCCGTTGATGCGCATGGCATCGGATCCGCAAACACCGTGGGCGCAGGAGCGGCGGAAGGAAAGGCTTCCGTCGATGTCCCACTTGACCTTGTGCAGGGCATCCAGGACGCGGTCCGTGCCGTACATGGTCAGCTTGTACTCGTCCCAGCGGGCTTCGTCCGAAATCTCGGGGTCGAAGCGGCGCACCTTCAAGGTGATGTGGAACGTGGGGATCTCACCCTCGCCGGCAACGCTTGCGGGCAGCTCGATTTTGGAAGCGGGTTCCGCCATTTCGGTGGTCATTAGTACTTACGCTCCATTGGCTCGTAACGGGTGAAGACAACGGGCTTGGTCTCAAGACGGATGCCCGCAACGGACTCGGCAGACGAGTCGGCGGTGACGGTGTTGTCCAGGTAAGCCATGGAGTGCTTCATGAACTTTTCGTCGTCGCGGTCCGGGAAGTCCTCGCGGTAGTGGCCGCCACGGGATTCCTCACGGTGCAGGGCACCGACAGTCATGACCTTGGCCATGTCGAGCAGGAAGCCAAGTTCAACGGCTTCCAGGAGGTCCAGGTTGAAGCGCTTGCCCTTGTCCTGAACGGTGACGTTCTTGTACCGCTCCTCGAAGGAAGCGATGTCGCGGAGGACCTGCTCCAGGGATTCCTTGGTACGGAACACCTGCATGTTGGCATCCATGGTGTCCTGCAGTTCCTTGCGGATCTGGGCCACACGCTCGGTGCCGGTACCGCTGAGCAGGCTGTCCAGGATTCCGCGGGTCATTGCTTCCGGGTTCTCCGGGAGTTCAACAAAGTCCGCGGTCTTGGAGTACTCCGCGGCCGCAATGCCTGCACGCTTGCCGAACACGTTGATGTCCAGGAGCGAGTTGGTGCCAAGGCGGTTGGAGCCGTGGACCGAAACGCAGGCCACTTCACCGGCGGCGTACAGGCCGGGAACAGTGGTGTCGTTGTCCTGCAGGACCTCGGTGGTGATGTTCGTGGGGATGCCGCCCATGGCGTAGTGGGCCGTGGGGAACACCGGCACGGGATCCGTGAACGGTTCAACACCAAGGTAGGTGCGGGCGAACTCGGTAATGTCCGGCAGCTTCGCTTCGATGTGCGCGGGCTCAAGGTGCGTCAGGTCAAGGAGGACGTAGTCCTTGTTCGGGCCGCAGCCGCGGCCTTCACGGACTTCGTTGGCCATGGCGCGGGCCACGATGTCGCGGGGCGCAAGGTCCTTGATGGTGGGGGCGTAACGCTCCATGAAGCGCTCACCCTCGGAGTTACGCAGGATGGCACCCTCACCGCGGGCACCTTCGGTGAGGAGGATGCCCAAGCCGGCGAGGCCGGTCGGGTGGAACTGGAAGAACTCCATGTCTTCCAGGGGGATACCGCGGCGGAATGCGATGCCCATGCCGTCACCGGTCAGGGTGTGTGCGTTGGACGTGGTCTTGAAGACCTTGCCCGCGCCGCCGGAGGCGAACACCACGGACTTGGCCTGGAAGACGTGCAGCTCACCGGAAGCGAGATCGTAGGAGACGACGCCGGCAACGCGCTTCTGCTTGTAGGGCGTGCCGTCTTCGCGAACGGCATCTTCCTCAACCAGCAGCAGGTCAAGGACGTAGTACTCGTTGTAGAACTCAACGTTGTGCTTGACGCAGTTTTGGTACAGCGTCTGCAGGATCATGTGGCCCGTACGGTCTGCTGCGTAGCAGGCGCGGCGGACAGGAGCCTTGCCGTGGTCGCGGGTGTGGCCACCGAAGCGGCGCTGGTCGATCCGGCCTTCGGGCGTGCGGTTGAAGGGCAGGCCCATCTTTTCCAGGTCCAGCACGGCGTCGATGGCTTCCTTGGCCATGACCTCGGCTGCGTCCTGGTCAACCAGGTAGTCGCCACCCTTGATGGTGTCGAAGGTGTGCCACTCCCAGTTGTCTTCCTCGACGTTGGCCAGTGCTGCACACATGCCACCCTGGGCTGCACCTGTGTGCGAGCGGGTGGGGTAGAGCTTGGTCAGTACCGCGGTGCGTGCACGCTGACCGGATTCGATCGCGGCGCGCATGCCGGCGCCACCTGCACCGACAATAACGACGTCGTACTTATGGACCTGCATACCAGATGCTCTCTCTTTCAAAAATTCAGATGGTCGGCGGAGTCTGTTCCGCTGGTCGGGTGGCCGGTTGGAACCGGCCCGCCGGAACCGCTACGGTGCCGGGCAGAATCCACCCGGCAGCTGGACACCGTCGACTACGGGGCACGGGTCGAAGGTGAAGATCACCAGGGTGCCGAGGATGACGATGACGAACGTGGCGGCATACAGGACACCCTTGAGCCAGAAGCGCGTGGAGTCCTTTTCCGCGTAGTCGTTGATGATGGTGCGGACGCCGTTGGTGCCGTGGAGCATCGCGAGCCAGAGCATGGCGAGATCCCAGAACTGCCAGAACGGATCGGCCCACTTGCCGGCCACGAAGCCGAAGTCGATGGCATGGATGCCTTCGCCCACCAGCAGGTTCACGAAGAGGTGACCGAAGATGAGGACCACCAGCACGACGCCGGACAGGCGCATGAAGAGCCATGCGATCATCTCGAAGTTGCCGCGGCTGGAGCCGGAGCGGTTGTACTTGGGGGCGATCTTGCCCGAACGCGGGGCCTGGATAGTAGTCATGGCTTAGTGGCCTCCCAGCGCGAGGGAAAGGTGGCGGATAGCGAAACCTGCGAACGTAACCAGCCACAGTGCAAGTACGACCCACAGCATTTGGCGCTGGTACTTTGCGCCCTTCTTCCAGAAGTCGATGGCGATCACGCGCAGGCCGTTGAAGGCGTGGAAGATGATCGCAGCGACCAGGCCCGTTTCACCCAGGGCCATGAGGGGGTTCTTGTAAGCGCCAATGACGGCGGTGTAGGCCTCCGGGGACACACGCACCAATGAGGTGTCCAGCACGTGGACCAACAAGAAGAAAAAGATCACTACACCGGTAATACGGTGTCCAACCCAGGACCACATGCCTTCACGGCCGCGGTACAAGGTGCCAGCTGGTTTTGTCGGCACTGAATAAACCTTCCTGCAACACAGCGGCGCTGGCATGGGATCCACGCGGGGGGAACGCCTGCTGCGAGAGCACTCGTAGCTCACGCCTAAATCTAGGCTTCGCTCACAGCTTATTCAATTCAGGACCGGCTGCATTGCTTGGCCGTCCGGCGTTTCCTGCCTGTATTTCCGCCGATTTTTGGACAACATGAGACGAAAGCCACATCTGCGTCGTGCCCGGGTGCAAGGCACCGTGTCGGATAAAGTGTTGAGGTGAGTACAGAAGACGCGACAATTCCGGAATCGCCATTGGACCGCTTTCATGCGGTAATTCCAGCCGGCGGTGTGGGGACCCGGCTGTGGCCGCTTTCGCGGGCCGCCGCGCCCAAATTCCTCCATGACCTGACCGGATCCGGCAGCACGTTGCTGAGGTCCACGTACGACCGCCTGGAGCCGTTGGCCGGTGAGCGGGTCCTCGTGGTGACCGGCGAAGCCCACCGTACAGCCGTGTGCCGCCAACTCCCCGAGGTAGGGGATGACGAGCTCGTGCTGGAAAGCGAGCCCAAGGATTCCGGTGCCGCGATCGGCCTTGCCGCCGCCATCCTGCACCGCCGCGATCCGGAGACCATCATGGGCTCGTTTGCCGCAGACCAGGTGATCAGCCCGGACGACCTCTTCCAGGACACCGTGCGCGAAGCGATCTTCACGGCCGCAACGGGCAAGATCGTGACCATCGGCATCAAGCCGACCCACCCTTCCACCGGCTTCGGGTATATCCGCTCCGGAAAAGCCCTGAAGGTGGACGGCGCTCCGAACGCATTGGCCGTAGCCGAGTTCGTGGAGAAGCCCAGCGAAGACGTCGCCCGCAAATACGTGGAAGCAGGGGACTACGTCTGGAACGCGGGCATGTTCGTTGCACCAGTAGCCCTCATGCTCAAGCACCTCGAAGCCAACCAGCCCGAACTCTTCGCAGGCGTCCAGGAGATCGCGGAGGCTTGGGATACACCGCGCCGGGCGGAAGTCACGTCCCGTGTGTGGCCAACCCTGCCCAAGATCGCCATCGACTACGCCGTTGCTGAGCCGGCAGCGGCAGCCGGGGATGTCGCCGTCGTGCCCGGTACCTTCCGGTGGGACGACGTCGGCGACTTCGCCGCGATTGGCCGCCTCAACAACGCGGGCGACGTCGACGAAGTGACCGTCCTGGGTGAAGGCGCACGCGTTTTCGCGGAGAACGCAAGCGGTGTGGTGGTTACCGACACCAAGCGGGTGATCGCCCTCATCGGCATCAAGGACGTGGTCATCGTGGACACGCCGGACGCGCTGTTGGTGACCACCAAGGAGCACGCCCAGCGGGTCAAGGGTGCAGTGGATGCGCTGAAGGCCAGCGGAGATACCGACGTCCTCTAGGTCCGATTCCTGGGGTTTGAACCCCGTAGCGGAAGCCACCCTTGGTTGCCTGCGGCTGAACGCAGCGTAACCAAGAGGTGGCTTTCGGTCTTCGAGGGCCGTGGATGGCTAGAGTTGTTTCGTGCGCAATTACACGACTGAAACCGAGCCCACACCCGTCGTGAGTCCTTGGGTGGATGAGCTCCTGCCCGGACTCATCGAATTCAGGCGTGACCTCCATGCGCATCCGGAACTGTCCTTCAAGGAATTCCGCACCACGGACAAGCTCGTCGAGCGGCTGGAGGCCGCAGGCCTGAAACCCCGCCGGCTCGAGGGCACGGGGTTGACCGTGGACGTGGGTGAGGGGCCCATCGCAACGGCCCTGCGCGGCGACATCGACGCCCTGCCGATCATCGAGGAGACGGGGCTTCCGTTCGCCTCCAAGAACCATGGCGTGACGCATGCCTGCGGGCACGATGTCCACACCACCACCATGCTGGGCATCGCGTTGGTCCTGCAGCGCATGCACAAGAACACCCCGCTGGGCGGATCGGTGCGCATCATCTTCCAGCCTGCCGAGGAAACCATGCCGGGCGGGGCGTTGTCCTGTATTGAGCAAGGCGTCCTGGAGGGCGTGCCGAGGATCCTCGCGCTGCACTGTGATCCGCGCATCAACGTGGGGCAGATCGGTACCCGCATCGGTGCCATTACCTCGGCGTCGGACACCATCAAGATCGAGCTGACGGGTCGCGGCGGCCACACTTCGCGCCCGCACCTGACCGAAGACCTGGTCTTCGCCCTGGCCCAAATTGCGGTCAACGTCCCCGCGGTCCTGTCGCGCCGCGTCGACGTCCGCAGCGGCGTGTCCGTGGTGTGGGGCCAAATCTCGGCAGGCTCCGCCCCGAACGCCATTCCGGGTACCGGCTACATGGCCGGGACCATGCGGTGCCTGGACCGCGATGCCTGGCACGACGCCGGCGAGCTGCTGGACGAAGTGGTCAAGCAGGTTGCCGCCCCTTACGGAGTTGACGTCCATTTGGAGCACACCCGCGGCGTCCCGCCCGTAGTGAACTCCGAACACGAGACGGCGCTGATCGAGGCCGCTGCACGTGCAGAGCTTGGCGAGAGCGCCGTGGTCCTGACCCCGCAATCCATGGGTGGCGAGGATTTCGCCTGGTTCCTGGCGGACCTGCCGGGCGCCATGATGCGCCTCGGCACGCATACTCCGGGCGGCGAAGTGTATGACCTTCACCGTGGCGATTTCATCGTCGACGAACGGGCATTGGGCTACGCGATCCGCGTCCTGAGCGCGGCCGCCTTGCGGACCATCCGCGACCAGCAGCAATAGACCCAACTGGGTAGCAGTAGTGCGCGTTTTGAACGCTGAAAACGCGCACTAACGCGACCCAGTTGGGTGAAGTGGGGGAGATTGAGTTGTGCACAACTTAATTGTGGACTATCGTTTTCAGCATGAGTGATGCACCCCGGCTCCGTCATCAGGTTTGCTTTGCGCTGTACTCGGCGTCCAAGGCTGCGACGGCGGTCTACCGCCCTGTGTTGGATGAAATGGGGCTGACCTATCCGCAATACCTCGTGATGCTGGTGCTGTGGGAAAACGATCCCCGCAGCGTGCGCGAACTTGGCGCCGAGCTCGGGCTGGATTCGGGCACGCTGTCGCCGCTGCTGAAGCGGCTCGAAGCCCTGGGGCTCGTCGAACGGCGCAGATCGTCCGAGGACGAGCGCCGGGTGGACGTGGTGCTGACCGACGCCGGCACCAAGCTCAGCGAACGGGCCGGGGATGTGCCACGAAGGCTGGCGGACGCGGCGGGGCTCACGCCTGCAGAAATCGGGCAGCTGCACGCCACCCTGGGCAAGCTCACCGCCGCATTGCAGAAATCGCTCTGAATTTTCCTCGCAAGAAAAGATTTGCCACAACCAGAAAGGCAGACACCCATGAAGACCCTCTACACAGCCGAGGCGCTGGCCTCGGGAGAAGGCCGCGACGGCAATGCCCGCACCAAGGACGGCAAGCTTGATGTCACCCTCGCCAGCCCCGTCGAACTGGGCGGAAACGGACAGGGAACCAACCCTGAACAACTATTCGCTGCAGGCTACGCCGCTTGCTTCCACTCGGCCCTGCGCTTGGTAGGACGCAAGGAACGCGCCGACCTCACTGATTCGGCGGTGGCGGCCAGGATCCACATCGGCCCCCTCGCCGAGGGAGACGGGTTCGGGCTCGCCGCTGAACTCGAGATCGCACTTCCTGCGCTGGACCGGGCCACGGCGGAAGAACTCATGGCCAAGGCCCACCAGGTCTGCCCGTACTCGAATGCCACGCGCGGCAACATGGCGGTCGACCTCAAGCTCGTGGAGTTCGCCGCATGAGCACTTCCACAAGCGCTCCTGTGCAGACCCGGGAAATCCACCTTGCCTCCCGTCCGGAGGGCCGGCCCGCTCCGGAGAACTTCCGGATGGTCCATTCAGACCTGCCCGAACTCAAGGACGGGCAGATTTTGGTGGAGAACCGGTTCATGTCGGTGGATCCGTACATGCGCGGCAGGATGAATGACCGGAAATCCTACTCGGCCCCCTTCCGCCTTGATGCAGCGCTCGACGGCGGTGCGGTCGGTGAGGTGATCGCGTCCAGGTCGGGCGCGCACAAGGTGGGTGACGTCGTCGTGCATCAACTGGGTTGGCGCGAGCATGCGGTGGTGGACGGCTCGGCCGCCAGCACGGTGCCTGCCGGCCTGGCGCCTGACTCGGCGTTCCTTGGTGCTTTGGGCATGACGGGCCTCACCGCCTATGCGGGGTTGCTCAAGGTGGCCGAATTCAAGGAAGGCGACGTCGTTTTTGTCTCCGGTGCTGCCGGGGCCGTTGGCTCCATGGTGGGGCAGATCGCCAAGGCGATGGGCGCCGGCAAGGTGATCGGCAGCGCGGGATCGCCGGAGAAGGTGGCGCGGCTGCTGGAATTGGGCTTCGACGCGGCTTTCAACTACAACGACGCTCCCGTGGTGGATCAGTTGCGCGACGCGGCGGGGGAGCGCGGTATCGATGTGTACTTCGACAACGTGGGCGGCGACCATCTGGAAGCGGCCCTGGAAATGTTGAACGTCGGTGGCCGGGTTGCCATGTGCGGGGCCATTGCCCAGTACAACTCAACCGAGCCGCCTGCCGCACCGCGGAACCTGGCCGTTGCCATCGGCAAGCAGCTGACGCTCCGGGGTTTCCTTGTTGGGGGACAGCGCGCACACGCGGCGGAGTTCCGGGAAAAGATGGCGGCATGGCTGGCGGACGGCACTGTCCGCTACGACGAGACAATCGTGGACGGCCTGGAAAATGCGGCCGGGGCATTCATCGATTTGCTCGAGGGTGCGAACACCGGGAAGATGCTCGTCCGCCTGTGACTTGCGGGGCGCCCTACTGCTTGGTAACAAAAAGTCAACGATCTGTGCCGCAGGCTGCTTTTGTGCTACCTCCATGTGTTTTTCGCCACTAGTCTGGTTGCATCAGTGCGCTTCGGCGCAGTGCTGCGAAGCATCAGTGAGAACAGAATTTCTGCCCCGGGGTTTTGGAAACGGACACTCATTGACCACCAGTCGTAGCGCCAAACACTTTCTTCCTGGAGGAACATTGAAGAAACCACTGCGTGCCACCCTGAAGCGCGGTTCGATGGCCGGAGTCGCCACCATGGGCGCGGCAGCGCTCCTGCTCAGTGGCTGTGGACAGGCACCCGATGCCGGTTCCAGCACCAACGCCGCCAGCGACTACACGGGCTGCATTGTCTCCGACTCCGGTGGCTTCGATGACCAGTCCTTCAACCAGTCTTCCTTCGAGGGCCTCAAGAAGGCAGAGAAGGATCTGGGGATCACCACGAAGTCGGCCGAGTCCAAGGCCAACAGCGACTTCGAGACCAACCTCAACGGCATGATCTCGGCCGGCTGCAACCTGACCGTCACTGTCGGCTTCCTCCTGGGCGACGCCACCAAGGCTGCTGCGGAGAAGAACACGGACAAGCACTTCGCGATCATCGACTTCGCTTACGAAACGCCGATCGCCAACGTCAAGCCCGTTGTCTACGACACCGCGCAGGCTGCATACCTGGCCGGCTACGCGGCCGCTGCCACGACCAAGACCGGCAAGGTGGGCACCTTCGGCGGCATCAAGCTCCCCACGGTCACCATCTTCATGGACGGTTTCTATGACGGCGTCCAGGCCTACAACAAGGCCAAGGGCAAGTCCGTACAGGTGGTGGGCTGGGACAAGGCTACCCAGGACGGCTCCTTCACGGGTGACTTCGAGAAGCAGGACACCGGCAAGCAGATCACCATCAACCTCCTGGACCAGGGCGCGGACATCGTGATGCCCGTTGCAGGTCCGGTTGGCAAGGGTGCAGGCGCTGCCCTGAAGGAAGCAAAGGCTGCCGGCAAGGACGTCAAGCTCATTTGGGTCGACTCCGACGGCTACCTCACCGCTCCGGAGTACAAGGACCTCATGCTGACCTCCGTGGTCAAGCAGATGGGTGAAGCCGTGGAGTCCGTGGTGAAGGATGACAAGGACGGCAAGTTCAGCAACGAAGCCTACGTTGGCACGCTGGAGAACGACGGCGTCGCCCTCGCACCGTTCCACGACCTTGACTCCGTAGTTTCGGCCGAAACCAAGTCCGAACTCGACGCCCTCAAGGCAGACATCATTTCGGGCAAGCTGGTTGTTGAATCGGCGGCCAGCCCGAAGAAGTAACAACTCTCGAACAAGCCGCCAGTACCGGGCCCCGGTACTGGCGGCACGTTTTTGCCCTGACTACGCTGCTGCCTACAGGTAGTGAGCAATACAGCCGTCCCTCGGACTCACAGAACGGTGGGAGTTGTGAAACTCGAATTGAAGGGGATCTCGAAGGCATTCGGGAGCTTCTACGCCAACCAAGACATCGACCTTGTGGTCGAATCCGGACAGATCCATTGCCTCCTCGGCGAGAATGGTGCCGGAAAATCAACCCTCATGAACGTGTTGTATGGACTCTATGAGCCTACGGCCGGACAAATCCTCGTTGACGACCAACCGGTAGCTTTCCGGGGACCGGGGGACGCCATGGCTGCAGGGATCGGCATGGTGCACCAGCACTTCATGCTCGTCCCGGTGTTCACCGTCGCGGAGAACGTTGCGCTCGGCGCGGAGCCAACGTCCGTAGGCGGCGTCCTCAGCATGGACGAAACCCGCCGGAAGATCCGCGATATCTCCGAAAAGTACGGCTTCGACGTCGATCCCGATGCTTTGGTGGAAGACCTCCCGGTTGGGGTCCAGCAGCGCGTGGAAATCATCAAGGCGCTGGTCCGGGAGGCGAAGGTGCTGATCCTGGATGAGCCCACCGCCGTGCTCACGCCGCAGGAAACCGATGAGCTCCTGGACATCATGAGGCAGCTTAAGGCCGGCGGAACATCGATCGTGTTCATCTCGCACAAGCTGCGTGAGGTCAAGGCTGTCTCGGACGTCATCACCGTGGTCCGCCGTGGAAAAGTAGTCGGCGATGCCCCGCCGACTGCTTCTGCGGCAGAGCTTGCGTCCATGATGGTTGGCCGGCCTGTCAGCCTGAGTCTGCATAAAGCCGTGGCCCAACCGAAGGAGACCACTTTCAAGGTGGAGAACCTGACGGTGCGGGCGCCAAACGGCACCAACATCGTGGACGGAATCAGCTTCGACATCGCCCAAGGCGAGATCCTTGCGATCGCAGGTGTCCAGGGCAATGGCCAGACCGAGCTGACCGAAGCGATCCTTGGTGTCCAGGAACACGTGACCGGATCGGTCACCCTCGACGGAAAGCAGTTGCTGGGACTGCCGGTGAAAGACGTCCTGCGTTCCGGCGTCGGCTTCGTTCCGGAGGACCGCACCGTAGATGGCCTGGTGGGTCCGTTCTCCGTGGCCGAGAACCTGGTGCTGGACCTTTACGACCAAGCTCCCTTTGCCCGCGGCGTCAGCATGAACCCGGGCAAAGTGGCCGAGAACGCCAAGGTCAAGATCGAGGAGTTCGATATCCGCACCCCGTCCGCCGGCGCTGCGGCAGGGACGTTGTCGGGCGGCAACCAACAAAAGGTTGTCATGGCCCGTGAGTTGTCCCGCCCCCTGCGGCTCTTCATTGCAAGCCAACCCACCCGCGGCGTGGACGTCGGTTCCATCGAATTCCTGCATAAGCGAATCGTCGCGGAGAGGGATGTGGGAACGCCGGTGATGATCGTCTCCACGGAACTCGACGAAGTCATGGAGCTCGCAGACCGCATTGCGGTGATTTACAAAGGCAAGCTCGTGGGCATCGTTCCCTCGGGTACATCCCGCGACACCCTCGGCCTGATGATGGCCGGCGTCAGCCCGGAAGGGGGCTCCGATGACACCCAGTGAACCGACCGGCAACCCTGGCGATCAGAAGAAGAATGAACCGGCCGCGGAAGCGGCACGGCAGGAATCCACCACCGATGTCCAGGCCGCCGACGTCGCGCTGGACACTGCGGGCGGCACCCTGGAACCGTCCATTGTTCCGGTGTCCTCCCAGAGCGGAGACGTCGGACGCCAGCAAGGCAGCCTGTTCCGCCGGATCGTCATGGGGAATGGATTCGTTTCCGTCCTGGCCGTCCTTGTTGCCTTAATCCTCGGCGGCCTGTTGATCGCCAGCACCGACGACAGAGTCGCCAGGACCGCAGGGTACTTCTTTGCCCGCCCCGCCGACTTCCTTTCGGCGCTCTGGGGCGCCATGACCAAGAGCTACGTTGCCCTCTTCCAAGGAGCGGTTTTCAACCCCCGGCAGGGCCTCATGCCCTTGCTGGAGACCATGACCGTAGCCACCCCGCTGATCTGCGCCGGCCTGGGCGTGGCCCTGGCTTTCCGGGCAGGTTTGTTCAATATCGGTGCCCAGGGCCAGATCATCATCAGCGCCACCCTGGCCGCCTATGTCGGCTTCGCCTGGGACCTTCCCTTCGGCTTGCACCTGGTGGTGGTCATCATTATGGGGGTCCTGGGTGGAGCGGTCTGGGGAGGCGTTGTGGGCCTCCTCAAGGCCAGGACGGGCGCCCACGAGGTCATTGTGACCATCATGTTGAACTACGTGGCCCTGTTCCTGCTCGACTTCCTCCTGAACACCGCGGCGTTCCGGCGTCCGGGGGACAACAGCCCCATTTCGCCCCGGCTGGATGAATCGGCTACCTACCCCGTGCTCATACCCGGCTCGCGGCTGCACCTGGGCTTCCTGGTGGCCGTTGCGCTGACGGCAGGTGTCTGGTGGATGCTCAACCGTTCCACCATTGGCTTCGAATTCCGTGCTGTCGGCGCAAATCCCGCTGCTGCCCGCACGGCCGGGGTCAAGGTTCCGCGGGCCACTATCCTCGTCATGGCGTTCGCCGGAGCCCTCGCAGCCTTCGGCGGCGTGGCGCAGGTAGCCGGTACCGAGAAGGTCCTGACCGGCGGGGTCGCGGCACAGATTGGCTTCGACTCCATCACCGTGGCCCTGCTGGGGCGCAGTACACCGTGGGGCACGTTCTTTGCCGGCCTCCTGTTCGGCGCATTCCGCGCGGGAGCCGTGCAGATGCAGATCCAGACGGGAACACCCATCGACATTGTTTTGGTGGTGCAGTCGCTGATCGTCCTGTTCATCGCAGCCCCGCCGCTCATCAAGTCCATCTTCCGGTTGGACAGCACCAAGAAGAAGAAAAAGGTAGCCCGGAAGGCCGCCCTCGCCAACGCCACCGGAGGTGCCAAATGAGCGCAACAGCAACCGCCCCCCGGGCCGGAGCTCCGTCCCTTCCGGGCTTCCGCCCCTCGTTGAAAGTCCCTGTTTCCCTCAGCGTCCTGGCCCTTGTTGCACTGGTCTTCTTCGGATTGCTGGGCTCCGGGCAAACGGCCGAGATGAAGGTCAGCGATCCCGGCGACGCGGTCCAGATCCCTGCGCTGATGATTCCCGGCCAGGCCGGCGGCATTGTGCTGGCCGTTTTGCTCCTGGCCATGGCCGCCTACTCGATCTACCTCTGGACGCGCGGAGAACGTTCACCGAAGTGGTTGCCCATTGCTTTCGCCGTGGTCTTCGTCTTTGCCGTGCTCGTGTGGATTGTGGCCGGCGCCCGGCAACCGTCCATCTCGTTGGCCGGCCTGGTGGCAGGCTCGGTGACGCTGGCGGTTCCCCTCGTCTTCGGGTCCCTGTCCGGTGTGCTCTGTGAGCGGGTAGGCGTGGTCAACATCGCCATTGAGGGCCAGCTGCTGGGCGGGGCTTTCACCGCTGCCCTCGTGGCCACCGTGACCGGCAGCCCCTATATCGGGCTGCTCGCCGCTGCTGCCGCGGGCGCCGCCGTCTCCATGGTGCTGGCGGTCTTCAGCATCAAGTACCTCGTGAACCAGATCATTGTGGGCGTGGTCCTGAACGTGCTGGTGTCAGGCCTCACCGGCTTCCTGTTCGGCACGGTCATGGCACCGAACAAAGAGCAGTTCAACACCCCGGGCCGCCTGGACATCCTGCCGATCCCGCTGCTCTCCGATATCCCCATCATCGGGCCGGTTCTTTTTGAGCAGTCCGTGGCCGGCTACCTGATGTACATCGCAGTGGCTGTTGTGTGGTTCGGGTTGTTCAAGACGCGGTGGGGTCTCCGGGTCCGGGCCGTTGGTGAGCACCCGCAGGCCGCCGACACCCTGGGCATCAATGTAAACGCCACCCGCTTCTGGAACGTCACCCTGGGCGGGGCCATCGCAGGCATCGGCGGAGCGGTGTTTACGTTGGTGACCATCGACTCCTTCACCAAGGACATCTCCGGAGGCCGCGGCTTCATTGCCCTGGCTGCGCTCATTTTCGGCCGCTGGAACCCGATCGGCGCTTTCCTGGCATCCTTGCTGTTCGGTTTCGCCTACAACCTGCAGTCGATTCTGGGCATTATTGGTACTCCGGTGCCCAGCCAGTTCATGGCCATGCTGCCGTACCTGGTGACCATCTTCGCCGTCGCCGGTTTGGTGGGAAGGTCAAGGCCGCCCGCGGCCAGCGGCATACCGTACGTGAAGGGTTGACGTGATGAGCCACATCGATTGGCAGGCGCTGGAAGCCGCGGCGAAAGACGCCATGGACCGGGCTTACGCGCCGTACTCCAAATTCCCGGTGGGGGCCGCAGCCCTCACTGACGACGGCCGGATCATCAGCGGCTGCAATGTGGAGAACGCCAGCTACGGCCTCACCCTCTGCGCCGAGTGCACGTTGGTTGGCCAGTTGCACATGGGCGGCGGCGGACGGCTGGTGGCGTTTTACTGCGTGGACGGCGACGGCAGCATCTTGATGCCGTGCGGACGCTGCCGGCAGCTGCTCTACGAATTCCGGGCGCCCGGCATGCAACTCATGACCAGCCAGGGCATCAAAACCATGGACCAGGTGCTGCCTGACGCCTTCGGTCCGGAACATCTGGAGGAAACCCCGTGACCAGCACCGAAGCCTTCGACGCCGTCCAGATCATCACCATCAAGCGGGACAAAGGCACCCTGACGCCGGAGCAGATCGACTGGACCATTGACGCCTACACCCGCGGGGTCATTGCCGAAGAGCAGATGGCGGCACTGAACATGGCCATCCTGCTCAACGGCATGGACAGGGCCGAGATCTCCCGCTGGACGGCCGCGATGATCGCCTCCGGGGAGCGGATGGACTTTTCGTCGCTGACAACGCCCGACGGCGGCAGGAAACCTACCAGCGACAAGCACTCCACCGGTGGGGTAGGGGACAAGATCACTCTTCCCCTGGCTCCGTTGGTGGCCGTTTTCGGAGTGGCAGTGCCGCAGCTGTCCGGCCGCGGATTGGGTCACACCGGAGGCACGCTGGACAAACTGGAAGCCATTCCCGGGTGGCGCGCGAACCTCAGCAACGCGGAAATCATGGCCCAACTCCAGGATGTCGGAGCAGTGATCTGCGCGGCAGGCTCCGGGTTGGCCCCGGCTGACAAGAAGCTGTACGCCCTCCGCGACGTTACGGGCACCGTCGAAGCCATCCCGCTGATTGCGTCGTCGATCATGAGCAAGAAGATCGCCGAGGGCACGGGGTCGCTGGTGCTGGACGTGAAGGTGGGTTCGGGTGCGTTCATGAAGGACGAGGCCCGGGCCCGGGAACTCGCGGAAACCATGGTGGCGTTGGGCAAGGACGCCGGGGTGCACACTGTTGCGCTGATGACCGATATGTCCACGCCGCTGGGGCTGACCGCGGGCAACGCCATTGAGGTGGAGGAGTCCGTGGAGGTCCTGGCAGGCGGCGGCCCGGAAGACGTCGTCGACCTGACGGTACGGCTCGCTGAAGAAATGTTGGCCGGTGCCGGCATCCACGACGCCGATCCTGCCGCGGCCCTGAAGGACGGCCGGGCCATGGATGTGTGGAACCGGATGATCGAGGCCCAGGGCGGAGATCCGCGCGCTGCCTTGCCCGTGGCCAAGGAATCGGAAGTGGTGTACGCCCCGGCGGACGGCGTCCTGGTGGAGCTGGATGCCCTCTCGGTGGGCGTGGCTGCCTGGCGCCTGGGCGCGGGCAGGGCCAGGAAGGAAGACACCGTCCAGGCAGCGGCGGGCGTCCGCCTCCACGCGAAGCCGGGCGCCCTGGTCCGTGCAGGGGAGCCCCTCATGACACTGCTGACGGACACTCCGGAGAAGTTCGATCGTGCCAAGGAAGCCCTGGCTAACGCGGTGGTGATCGCGCCGGAGGGATCCCGTCCCGCTCACCGGCTCATCATCGACAGGATCGCCTAGGCTTAATTACCGTGCAGGCCATCAATGATTTCATCCTCGCCGCGGCCGAACAGCCGTGGGTGTTGTTCCTGGTGCTGGCCTGTTGCCTGATCGATGGTTTCTTCCCGCCGATTCCCAGCGAATCGGTGGTGGTTGGCTTGAGTGCTGTCTCCGGCAGCAGCGGCTCACCGAACGTCTGGCTGCTGGGGGTGGTGGCGGCCATCGGGGCATTCTCCGGGGACAACATCGCCTACATCATCGGCGCCCGCATCGGGATCCGGCGGTGGCGCTGGATGCGCACCCAGCGCATGCAGGGCGCCTTCCGCTGGGCCGGGAAAGAACTTCGACGGCGGTCGGCCTCGCTGATCATGGTGGCCCGGTTCATTCCGATCGGCAGGGTGGCAGTGAACCTCACGGCCGGTGCCACGCACTTCCATCACGGCCGGTTTGTTGCCCTCACTTCTTTGTCGGCCGTCTTGTGGGCCAGCTATTCGGTGGTCCTCGGGTATTTCTTCGGTGTTTGGTTCGAAGACAACCATCTGCTCGGAGCTGTGATCGCGATCGTGGTGGCCGTCATCCTGGGCATCATCATTGACCGCATCATCAGCAAAGTGCGCGGGGCCGCTCCCTTGGACGGGAAGAACCTTCTTGAGGACCAGAAACCAACGGAAGAAGGCACCGGGGCTCCACCTACGGTATGAGCCTGCAGGTAGCCCAAGATCACCCCGTCGGGTGACGCCGGAACCTCCGCCGCGCAGCTAGCGTTAAACGTGTGATCCCGAGGCTGGGGCGTAGCGAACGACGTCCCGGCCATGGGACACTAAGAGCGATCTACGTCACAGTGTCAAGTCACATTCATCTAGGAGCTACCGCCGCGTGGAGTTTTTGAACGAAATGCTCGAGCATGCAGCCGGGCAGCCCTGGATTTACCCGGTACTGCTGGTGTTCTTCTTCATCGACGGATTCGCCACCATCCTCCCCAGCGAAACAGCGATCGTAGGCCTGTCGGCACTGTCCCTCCACAGCGGCCAGCCGAACCTCTGGATCCTGGGTTTCACGGCCCTCATCGGTGCCATGGCGGGGGACAACATGGCGTACATGCTCGGCAGGAAGATCGGGCTCACCCGGTGGAAGTGGATGCGCCGGCCCAAGGTTCAGAAAATGTTCGCGTGGGCGCAATACGAACTGGACAAGCGCGGAGCCGTGCTCATCTTCACCGCCCGCTACATCCCGTGGGGTCGCGTGGCCGTGAACTACGTGGCCGGCCAGACCGGCTTCCGCCACCGCACCTTCTTCATCCTTGATGCCTTCGCATGTATCACGTGGGTGGGCTACTCGATCGGCATCGGACTCCTCGCTGGCCAGTGGGTGCACAACAATCCTTTGCTGGGCGTTGGCATCGCCGTGGCGTTCGCCGTGCTTCTTGGCATCGTCGTAGACCACGCCCTGCGCTGGTGGCACAAGTACCTGGAGCGTAAGGACGCTGCGCGCGCAGCCGCCCGGGAAGCCTCTGAATCTGCCGCGCCCGCTGTGGACCGCAAGCCGGTTGTGGGCGCTGACCTCTCCAAGCCTGCTGGCTAAGGACCTGTCATCCCCCTAGAGTTGGTCTGTGACTGAGCCAATTGTTGACGCTGCCCCTGCCCTCGACTTTGATCTGAAGAGTCTTCCCAAGATTTCCCTGCACGACCATCTGGACGGCGGCCTGCGCCCTGCCACCATCATCGAACTGGCCGAAGCCGTGGGCCACACCCTTCCTTCGACGGATCCGGTGGCACTGGGTGAATGGTTCCGCGAATCGGCGGATTCCGGTTCCTTGGTGCGCTACCTCGAAACGTTCGACCACACCATTGCCGTGATGCAGACCAAGGAAGGTCTCTTCCGGGTTGCCAAGGAGTTCGTGGAAGACCTCGCCGAGGATGGCGTGGTCTACGGCGAAGTCCGTTGGGCTCCCGAGCAGCACCTCCGGAAAGGCCTGACGCTTGACGAGGCCGCGGAAGCCGTCCAGGCCGGACTCGAAGCGGGCGTGGACGCAGCCGACGAAAGCGGCCGGCAGATCCAGGTGGGACAGCTGATCACCGCCATGCGCCACGCTGACCGTGGCCAGGAGATCGCCGAACTCGCCGTCCGCCACCGGACCCGGGGCGCCGTCGGATTCGACATCGCCGGAGCAGAAGACGGCTTCCTGCCCTCCCGGTTCAAGGACGCTTTCACGTACCTGGCGGCCAACAACTTCCCGGCGACAGTCCACGCGGGTGAGGCCGCCGGCCTGGAGAGCATCCAGTCAGCCCTGGTGGACGGCCGCGCGCTGCGTCTGGGCCATGGCGTCCGCATCGCGGAGGACATCACGGTTGAGTTCGAAGACAACGCCGACGACGACGGTGAGGGCACCGTCGGCCTGGTCACCTTGGGCAACGTGGCCGGCTGGGTCCGGGACCGGGGAATTCCCTTGGAGATCTGCCCTTCGTCCAACCTGCAGACGGGTGCGATCGCCAACTTCGGCGAAGGCATCGAAAGCCACCCGTTGGACATGCTCTTCCAGCTCGGTTTCAACGTCACCATCAACACGGACAACCGGCTCATGAGCGGGGTGACCCTGACGGACGAGTTCGAACTCCTGGTGGAAACCTTCGATTACGACCTCGATGATCTCCTGGAACTGACGCTCAATGCTGCCGAGGCGGCTTTCCTGCCGCTGGATGAGCGCGAGGCTTTGGTGGAGTACATCAACGATGCCTACGCCAACCTCGGCTAAGGAGCCCGCCAACAGCATCGACCGGCTTATCGAAACAATCGGTGCCCTGCGTGAGCACTGCCCCTGGATGGGTGCGCTCACGCATGAATCGCTGGTGGAATACCTGATCGAGGAAGCCTACGAGGTAGTGGATTCGATCGAAGCCGGTTCCGTTGATGAGGAACTCCGCGGTGAGCTGGGCGACGTACTGCTTCAAGTGGTGCTGCACGCCCGGCTCGCCGAGGAGCGCGGCAGTTTCGACTTCGAAGCCGTTGCAGAGGGCATCAACGCCAAGATGATCCGGCGGAACCAGCACGTCTTCAAGGCCGACGGCTCCCTGCAGGAGAGTTTCCCGGCCAGCGTCGAGGAAATCATCGTCCGGTGGGATGCGGCCAAACGCGCCGAGAAACCGGAGCGCGCTGATCCGTTTGAGGGAATCCCGCCGCACCTGCCTGCCTTGGCGGCGGCGCAGAAATCGCTGGACAGGGCCGCGCGCGCCGGCCTGGCCATCGATCAGCAAGGTGCGCGGGCCGCCGTCGGGCCTGTTGCGGTGCCGGACTCCGAAAAGGGGCTGGGCGAGCTGCTGCTCGCCGTCGTCGCCGGCGCCCACCGGCAGGGACTCGACGCCGAACGTGCACTCCGGAAGGCCGTGCGCGCCTTCCACGATGGTCACGAACGGCATTCGTGACGTGCTCCCGAGGAAACCGTTCCGTAACCTAAGCCACTCTCGACTACGCTAGTAGCGACGAGGACGTCGAGAATTCCCCTCTAGATTCCTGTAAATCGCTTCACCATAAGGAGCACATCCATGGCGCTTATCGATGCCATCCACGCCCGCGAGATCCTTGATTCCCGCGGAAACCCGACCGTAGAAGTAGAGGTCCTGCTCTCCGACGGCCAGATCGGCCGCGCAGCAGTTCCCTCCGGTGCCTCCACCGGCGAGCACGAGGCCGTTGAGCTCCGCGACGGCGACAAGGGCCGTTACCTCGGCAAGGGTGTCCAGAAGGCCGTCGACGCTGTGATCGACGAGATCTCCCCGGCCCTGATCGGCTTCGACGCCACTGACCAGCGCAGCATCGACCAGGCGATGATCGACCTCGATGGCACGTCCAACAAGGGCAAGCTCGGCGCCAACGCCATCCTCGGCGTGTCCCTCGCTGTCGCCAACGCCGCCGCAGCTTCGGCTGACCTGCCGCTGTACAAGTACCTGGGCGGCCCGAACGCCCACGTTCTTCCGGTCCCGCTGATGAACATCCTCAATGGCGGCTCGCACGCAGACTCCGACGTTGACATCCAGGAATTCATGATCGCTCCGATCGGCGCCGAGACCTTCTCCGAGGGTCTCCGCTGGGGCGTCGAGGTCTACCACAACCTCAAGTCCGTCCTGAAGGAAAAGGGCCTCTCGACGGGCCTCGGCGACGAGGGCGGCTTCGCTCCGAACCTGCCGTCCAACCGCGCTGCACTGGACCTGATCCAGGAAGCCATCAAGAACGCCGGCTACACCCCGGGCACGGACATCGCGCTGGCCCTGGACGTCGCTTCCTCCGAGTTCTACAAGGACGGCGCCTACCAGTTCGAAGGCAAGGCCCTGAACTCCACCGAGATGAGCGCCTACTACGCCGAGCTGGTTGCCGACTACCCGCTGGTCTCCATCGAAGACCCGCTGGACGAGAACGACTGGGAAGGCTGGAAGACCCTCACCGACACGATCGGCGACAAGGTCCAGCTGGTTGGCGACGACCTCTTCGTGACCAACCCGGTCCGCCTGCAGCAGGGCATCGACGCCGCCACGGCCAACTCGCTGCTGGTCAAGGTCAACCAGATCGGTTCCCTGACCGAGACGCTCGACGCCGTGTCCCTGGCACAGCGCGCCGGCTACACCACCATCACCTCGCACCGCTCAGGCGAGACCGAGGACACCACCATTGCCGACATCGCCGTTGCCACCAACGCCGGCCAGATCAAGACCGGTGCCCCGGCCCGTTCCGAGCGCGTAGCCAAGTACAACCAGCTGCTGCGCATCGAAGAAGAACTGGACGACGCCGCACGCTACGCCGGACGCAGCGCCTTCCCGCGTTTCAAGGGCTAGCCTTCCGCGAAAACAGCTGACCGGTGGCTATGGTGGAAAGACCATAGCCGCCGGTTCTGTTTAACGCTTGCCTGCTGGACCGCGGGCCAAGGAACCAACGCAAGAATGTCAGGCGCGAGGGCAAGCGCAGCAACCCGCCAGGCAAGCACCGGGCATTACAGGAGTGTCATGGCCACCCGTCGTCCAAAGGTACCCAGGGCCGACGCCCTCGGCAGGCAGTCAGGCTCCCCGCCCGCCTCCGAACGCCACCAGGCCGGCGGCCCCGCCGATGAAACGGCCGGGGAGATCATCGAGGCCTCATTCGGCAGCAGCCCCTCGACCACGCCGGCAGGAACGACCGGTAGCGCCATCAAGGGAAAAGCAACGGGCGGGCCAAACGGTGCCGGCGCCGCGACTGCCGTGAGGAAGCCGTCCGCGCGTACCGGCACGCCGTCGAAATCCGCTCCTTCCCTCCGCGGGGCCTCCGCTCCGGACAGTAAGTCAGGAGGCGCCAAACAGGTCCCCGGTGATCATGAAAGCATCGATCCGGTACCGGCCAAGGCCTTCTCGGGACGCCTGTTGGCCTTTGCAGTGGTCATGATTGCCATCACGGTCATGCTGGCCCCCACGGTCAAGGTGTTCCTCGAGAAACGCTCCGAAATCTCGGCCCTGGAAGCGGAAATCGCGGCGCAGGAAGCCGAGCAGGAGGACCTGAACAAGCAGCTATCGCGGTGGCAGGACCCCAACTACGTGAAACAGCAGGCCCGCGACCGCATTAACATGGTTATGCCGGGTGAAACGGGATACTGGGTGTTTGGCGGGGAAGATGCCGCCGGAACGCCTGGGGGCCGCACCGGCTCCGGCACATCCGAAAACCCGGCCAACTTGCCCTGGGTGGATGCGCTTTGGGAGTCCATCAGACGATCGGCAACAGACTAGACGCGGTGCCCGCCGCCGTCGTGCCCTCCGGGGAGGCGACCACAAAGGGCAGGAAGGTTGGCAGCACAAGTGGAAGCAAACACGGCAGCCTTGCCGCAGGAATCCCGCCAGCCATCAGAACACGACCTGGATGTCCTGAGCCGCCAGCTCGGCCGTCCCGTCCGTGACGTCGTGGAGATCCCCGCCCGTTGCGTGTGCGGCAATCCGCTGGTTGCGGCCACGGCACCCCGGCTGAGTAACGGAACCCCGTTCCCCACGACGTTCTACCTGACCCACCCGGTCATTACGTCGGCGGTGTCCCGTCTGGAAGCAGCCGGGCTCATGAACCGGATGAATGACCGCCTGTCCGCCGAGCCGGATCTCGCCGAGTCTTACCGCGGCGCCCACGAATCCTACCTCCAGGCCCGGGACCAGATCGCCGAACGTTCCGGCACGGGTGCGGTTCCGGAGATTGCCGGAGTCTCGGCAGGCGGCATGCCCACCCGCGTGAAATGCCTGCATGTCCTGGTGGGCCACTCCCTGGCGGCCGGTCCCGGCGTGAACCCGTTGGGTGATGAAGCGCTGGAAGCCATCTCGGAGTGGTGGACCAAGGACCGCTGCTATTGCGACGGCGCATGGGACACCGAGGGTGAGGCCCCGTCGAGGGATCTCAGCCGCCATGGCCCGCAGGGCTTGCCTGGCATCGTTGGCCGGCCGGCCCCGGTGCGCAAGTCAAAGACCCCTGAGGACACCACTGCCGAAACGACGGAAGAGCGTCCATGAGCCGTGTGGCCGCCATCGACTGTGGAACCAACTCGATCCGCCTGCTGATCGCCGATTCCCCCAACGGGGGATCCGGGCCGTTGACTGACGTTGTCCGCGAAATGCGCGTGGTCCGCCTGGGACAAGGCGTTGACGCCACCGGGGAGCTCGCTCCCGAGGCCCTTGAACGGACCTTCGCTGCCGCCAAGGATTACGCGGAACTCATTAACAAGCACGACGCCGGCAAGGTCCGTTTCGTCGCCACGTCGGCAACGCGGGACGCCCGGAACCGGGACGTCTTCGTCGATGGCATCCGCGGGTTGCTTGGTGTGGAACCCGAGGTCATCTCCGGCGAGGAGGAAGCTTCCCTGTCCTTCGCCGGTGCCAGCAGCGTGCTGCCTGTCAAAGACGACGACGCCGTCCTGGTAGTAGACCTTGGCGGCGGCAGCACGGAGTTCGTCCTGGGTGACTCCAGCGGCGTCATCGCTGCCCGTTCGGTGGACATCGGCTGCGTCCGCCTGACGGAACGGCACCTCAAGGGCGATCCTCCCACCGCGGAAGAGATCGCAGCAGCGGAAGCCGACGTCGACGCAGCCATCAACCTCGCAGCGGAAACCGTTCCCTTCCACCGTGCCACCGCCGTCGTGGGCGTTGCCGGTTCCATTACCACCATCACGGCCCACGCCCTGGGCCTGAGCGAGTACCAGCCGAACCGCATCCATGGCGCCTACCTCGATTCCGGCACCATCAGCGATGCTGCGACCAACTTGCTGAACATGGGCCGTGCCGATCGTGCCGCCCTGCCCTACATGCACCCAGGCCGGGTGGACGTTATTGGAGCCGGCGCACTGGTGTGGCGGCGCATCGTCGCCCGACTGGTCGAATCGGGCAACGGACGCATCACTGGCGCGTTGGCCAGCGAGCACGACATTCTGGACGGCATTGCGCTAAGCATCCGGGGTTCTGCATGAGTATGCGGTTCCGGCGCAGCCTTTCCGCCTCGCTCGCGGCCTTCCTGGCCGGGGGAGCGCTGGTGGGCTCGCTGGCGACCGCACCGGCGGCGATGGCCGACTCGTGGCGGGACAAAGAGCACTGGCTCAAGGAATCGGGAATCACCAACGCCTGGCAGGTCTCGAAAGGGGCCGGCGTCAAGGTAGCCATCATCGACAGCGGTGTTGACGGCAACCACCCGGACCTCAAGGGAGTTGTCACCGGCGGCGCTGATGCCTCGAAAGCGGGAGCGCCGAACGGCCAGAAGAGCATCGGCGCCAAACCGGAGCACGGCACATTGGTGGCCACCATGCTGGCCGGCCGCGGACACACAACGACTACGGCTTCCCCGTCCGCCTCGCCGTCAGCGGCCCCCACTACGCCACCTGCGGGAGGGCCTGACGGGATAGTGGGCGTAGCGCCGGAAGCCGAACTTCTGTCCGTCTCAACGTGGCTTGGCTCGCCGAACCCCGGCGGAAAAACGGACCAGGAACAAATCCCGGATGCCGTTCGCTGGGCCGTGGACAACGGTGCGAAGGTCATCAACATTTCCTTGGGCAGCACGTCTCCGGACTGGCCTCAGAGTTGGGACGCGGCCTTCCTTTACGCCGAACAAAAGGACGTCGTCATCGTTGCTGCCGCCGGGAACCGGGTTGGCGGCAACGTCCAGGTGGGCGCACCCGCCACCATCCCCGGGGTCCTCACGGTCGCAGGCCTGGACGGCGACGGCAAAGCCAGCGTGGATTCCTCCTCCCAGGGCATCAGCATCGGTGTAGCAGCCCCCGCTGAAGACCTCGTGGGCGGCATCCCCGGCGGCGGCTACGCCGAGTGGGCCGGAACCTCGGGTGCAGCGCCCATCGTTTCCGGGGTCGCCGCCCTGATCCGGTCCAAGTGGCCGGAGATGAGTGCAGCGCAGGTCATCAACCGGATCGTGAGCACCGCCAAGGATGCAGGCGCCCCGGGCAAGGACCCGTTGTACGGCTACGGGATCCTTGATGCCGAGGCTGCTTTGAAGGGAACCGTCCCCACAACCAGCACCAACCCGTTGGGCTCCATCGGCGATTGGATCAGGGTCCATCGACGCGGCGACCTCAGCGCTCCGACCCAGGCTCCGGTCGAGAGTCCCACCAGCGCGCCTCCCACCTTGGCGGACCCCACCGTTCCCGTGGCGCAGGCTCCGGCGACGGTCGACGATGCTCTGCCGGCCGCCGTCGTGCTTGGTTTCGGCGCCTTGTTCATCGCCATCATTGCCGGTGCCGCAATCCAGTTGCGCCGGGCTTATAAAAACCCGCCGGCGACGCCGGAGGAGGCCGATACTGGCGTCATGGAAGCGGTGGATCCACCTACCAAACGTAGTTAGTGAAGATTTTCACAAAGTAATGTACTCTGGTGTCATGGCAACCACCCCAGAGCTCATTGACCGTCCCCGGGTTCTCGTCGTCGGCGGCGGCTACGTCGGCCTGTACGTAGCACTCAAACTGCAGAAGAAGATCGCGAATGCAGGTGGCATCGTCACCGTCGTGGATCCACTGCCCTACATGACCTACCAGCCGTTCCTCCCCGAGGTAGCCGGCGGCAACATCGAGGCACGCCACGCCGTTGTCTCCCACCGTCAGCACCTGAAGCAGACTGAGCTCATCCAGGGCCGCGTCACCAGCATCGACCACGCCAACCGCACCGCTGTGGTTGCGCCCTCGGACGGCGGCGCTCCGTTTGAGATCCCGTACTTCGACGTCGTCATGGCCGCTGGTGCCATCACCCGTACCTTCCCCATCAAGGGCCTCGCGGACAAGGGCATCGGCCTGAAGACCATCGAGGAAGCAGTTGCACTGCGCAACAAGCTCCTTGAGCGCATCGAAGCCGCATCCACCATGACGGACCCGGCCGCACGTGCCAAGGCCCTGACGTTCGTGGTTGTTGGCGGCGGCTTCGCCGGCATCGAGTGCCTCACCGAAATGGAAGACCTCGCCCGCGCAGCTGTGCGCAACAACCCGCGCATCCGCCAGGAGGAAGTCCGCTTCATCCTGGTCGAAGCCATGGGCCGCATCATGCCCGAGGTCACCGCTTCCCAGGCCGAGTGGGTTGTGGAACACCTCCGCAGCCGCGGCATCGAGGTCCTGCTGAACACCTCGCTGGACAGCGCCGAAGGCAACCTCAAGCTCATCAACCTCCCGGACAAGACCTCCGCCGGTGAAATCGAAGCAGACACCCTGGTCTGGGCTGCAGGCGTGCAGGCCAACCCGATGATCCGCTCCACCGACTTCCCGCTCGAACCCCGTGGCCGCGTCCGCGTCCTCCCGGACCTGCGCATTGCAGGCGACGAAGGCATCATCGAGAACGCCTGGGCTGCCGGCGACATCGCCGCTGTTCCGGACCTGACCGGCAAGGGCCTCCCGGACGGTACCTGCGTACCGAACGCACAGCACGCACTTCGCCAGGCCAAGAAGCTCGCCAAGAACCTCTGGGCTTCCCGCTGGGACAAGCCGTTGCACGATTACAAGCACAAGAACCTTGGTGCTGTAGCCGGCTTCGGCGAGTGGAAGGGTGTTGCGAACATCAACCTGCTGGGCCGCATCGGCCTCAAGGGCGGACTCGCCTGGTTGGCACACCGTGGCTACCACGGCATGGCCATGCCCACTGTTGAGCGCAAGTTCCGCGTGGTCTTCGGCTGGATCCTGGCCTTCTTCGCCGGCCGCGACACCACGCAGCTGATGGACCTGGACAACCCGCGCGGTGCGTTCGTGGCCGCGGCAACCCCGGCCCCGAAGCCGGCTGCTGCCGCTCCCGCACCTGCTGAAGCCAAGCCCGCCGAGGTCAAGACCCCGGTAACGGCTGACGCCAAGTAGCAAGAAGCACGACGGCGGCTGCTCCCCTGAGGGGGAGTGGCCGCCGTCGACGTTTAACGCCTCGCCGTCACACCGTGGCGGGCGCGCCTAGACTGTACGCATGCCCGGCGAAACTGACTTGGAAACACTTCTCGAATCCATGCAACCCGTTGTCCGCGAGGGCGACTACGTCTACGCACTGTGGCCGCACGGAAAGCCGCTGGAAGGCGACATCGAGGCTGCGGTCCGGGAAGCGGAGGGCCTGACCGTGGTTCTGCGGCGCGACGAAGCGGACCGGCTTGGCCTGCACTATGACTTCGTGGCTGCATGGATCACCTTGCAGATCCATTCGGCCCTGGAAGCTGTTGGACTGACTGCTGCGGTCAGTTCGGCCCTCACCCATGCCGGCATCAGCTGCAACGTCCTGGCCGGCTTCCATCACGACCACCTGCTGGTGCCGGCTGCCGAGGCCGGACGCGCCCTTGATGTGCTCCGCCTGCTGGGACGCGGAATAGTGCTGAGGGACGAACGCCCGGAGGATCGTGCGGCCATCCTGGAACTCGCCGCGAAGGCGTTCTCCGTTTCGCCGGTCACGGGGGAACCCGTCCAAGGTACGCCAGTGGAGGTGGGCCTGCTGCGGGAGCTCTTCGAGTGCGACGAATACATTCCGAACCTGAGCATCGTGGCGGAAATCGCCGGTGAGATCGTGGGGCACGTCATCAGTACCCGGGCATGGGTGGGGGACCTGGAACTCCTTGGCCTCGGGCCGATAGCGGTGGAGCCCACGCTCCAGCGGCGGGGGATCGGTTCTGCGCTGATGCGCGAGACCACGCTGCGGGCCACAGCGGCAGGGGAGCGCGGAATCGCTTTGCTGGGAAGTACCAGCTACTACCCGCGCTTCGGCTACGTCCCGGCGGCAACCGTTGGCGTCGCTCCGCCGGACGCCGCGTGGGGCGACCACTTCCAGTTGTTGCGGCTTCCGGCATGGCCCGACGGCGTGCGGGGAACCTTCCGCTACGCGGCGCCGTTTGAGCGCCTTTAGCGCAGGACATCTTCAGCTGGGATAACATGGTCCGGGCGCCCCAGTAGCCCAATTGGCAGAGGCAGCGGACTTAAAATCCGCGTGTTGTGGGTTCGAGTCCCACCTGGGGCACAACGGGAAAGGGAAGCGGAAATCCGCTTCCCTTTCCCGCTTTCTTTTTGAAGAGTTTTCCCAGCTGGCTCGTAGATTCCCCACAGGCAACGAGTGTTATAGGGATGTGACCTCAATCACTTATTTTCCCCGATCAATTGCACTAGTTTGAGTCTTAATCAGGAATACCTGAGTTATCGCATCAAAGGCGGTTCGCACCTTTCGATCGAGGAGACAACGAATGTTTGATCTTTCCCAAGCGGCGCCCCGGGCCGCCAAGCTGACAGCGCTTGGCATTGGGGTCGCTCTGCTCGCCACAGCCTGTGGCGGGTCTTCAACGCCGAGCCAGTCCAATACCGGCTCCAGCTCGGCCGCCGCAGCAGGCATTTCCTGCCCGGCACCCAGTGGAGGGGCGGGTGCAGGCAACAGCCAGGCCGCTACCAACTCTGGCCCCGTACCTCCCTCGACCACCACTACCTCCACTCCGCTCAAGATTGGATCGCTCCTGCCGACAACGGGGTCGCTGGCGTTCCTTGGCCCGCCCGAAATTGCCGGTGTAAACCTCGGCATCAAGGAAGTCAATGATGCAGGCGGCGTGCTCGGTGCTCCCGTCGAGGTGATCCACCGTGACTCCGGTGATACCAAGACCGATATCGCTACGCAGTCCACCACCGCCCTCCTGGGCCAGGGAGTCAGCGCCATCATCGGTGCAGCCTCCTCGGGTGTCTCCAAGACCGTCATCAACCAGATCACGGGTGCCGGTGTCATCCAGTTCTCGCCGGCCAACACCTCGCCGGACTTCACTACGTGGGATGACAAGGGGCTGTACTGGCGTACTGCGCCTTCCGACGTCCTGCAGGGCAAGGTCCTCGGCAACTACATGGCCACCTGTGGAGCCCAGACCGTTGGCATGATCGTGCTTAACGACGCTTACGGAACCGGCCTGCAGAAGAACGTCAAGGAAGCCTTCGAGGCTGCCGGCGGCAAGGTTGTGGCTGAGGAACTGTTCAACGAAGGCGACTCGCAGTTCAGCAGCCAGGTGGACAAGGTCCTCGCTGCCAAGCCGGATGCCATTGCCCTGATTACCTTCGACCAGGCCAAGAGCATCGTTCCGCTGATCACCGGCAAGGGCATCAAGCCGACGCAGCTGTTCATGGTTGATGGAAACACTTCCGACTACAGCAAGGACTTCCAGGCAGGCACCTTGAAGGGCGCCCAGGGCACCATCCCGGGTACCTTCGCCAAGGACGCCTTCAAGCAGAAGCTCCTGGCCATCGATCCCGCCCTGAAGGATTACAGCTACGCAGGTGAGTCCTACGACGCCGTGAACCTGATCTCCCTGGCCGCCGAGGCTGCCAAGAGCACCAAGGGTCCGGACATCGCAGCCAAGCTGAAGGAAGTCTCCGAGGGCGGCGAAAAGTGCAACAGCTACGCTGCTTGCGTGACGCTCCTTCGCGAAGGCAAGGACATCGACTACGACGGCCAGTCCGGTCCTGTGACCTTCTCCGACGCCGGTGACCCCACCGAGGCGTACATCGGTATCTACGAATACCAGAATGACAACACCTACAAGCCGGTTCGTGAAGAGTTCGGCAAGCTCTAAGCCGCACGCTCCTCAGTAACCACACGGGTCCCCTTCCAGCCGGAGGGGGACCCGTTGTGCGTGTTGGGCGCTGAGGCCCCGGCATCCCGGGCGCCGGCAATCCCACGGCGCCGGCAATCCCAGGCGCCGGCAATCCCAAGCCCTCGCAGGGCAGGCGTGCCGGCACGACCCACTTTGAGGGGAAAGCCCCCGGCTGGCACTCCAATCCTCGGCGTGTTGGGCGCTGACGTCTGCAAAGTGGGTCGTGGCGGTACGCGGCCGGTTCAGGAAGCGAACGGTTCGAAGCCTTCCAACACCCTTTCAAGCATGAGGACACCTTGCTGTTCGAAGGCCTGGTCTCCCACCTGATGTGCCCAGACCACGGTTCCGACGGCTTGGTTCAGGTTCTCGAGGCGCCACACGCCGGCCTCTTCCGGGGCCGTCGTCGTACAGCCAGTTCCTGGGTTGGAAATCACCGTGGGTGGTCACCAACTCAACAGGGTAAACCTCGACGGCGGCAAGCTCCTCAGCCACGCGGCGCACCACGGGTGCGGTCACAAGGCCGTCCAGGCGCTCGATGATCGCAGAAGTCCTGACCGCCATCGAGCGCAAGTAACTCGCGGATGTTCCCGCCGGCCGATGCAGCAGGGCAAGGAGCCTGCCGGCTTGGTAATAGGTATCCGATTCATGTTCTGCAGCGGTCCCGGCTACCAGCGTGCCGGGCAGGAATCCGGTGACCAACAGGCCGGCATCCGGTGCGGAGTGCAAAAGGTCAGGAATCCTGCCGCGAAGGCCGGGCAGCCCACGGGCGTACGCCTTGATTTCACGGCGGATGTGGTGGCTGGTCAGGCTGGCCTTCACCGTAACGTGCCGGCCATCCTCGGTTTCCAACTGCAGGACGGTAGTGTCCTGGAGCGGCCAGGAGTGGTCCTGGATCACAGTGAAGTGACCAAGCCAGGACGTCAAGAGTTCCAACTGTCGGCTGGAAATTGCGTCAGTCATCGGTCCAGCATGCCATCCCGCGGTTGATGAGGTGTTGTGGGGAACTGTGAACCCGCCAATTGGTTCTCGGGGGCCAAGAGCCCGCAAACGCAGAAAGGAGGAGTTCCGGGAGTCATTCCGGAACCCCTCCTTTGGCTGTGGAGCGATGCCTTTGCTAGACCTCGTCGGCCAAGGTGCCTAGGTAGAGCTGGATGACCTTCGGGTCCTTCATCAGTTCGCGTCCGGTGCCCGTGTAGGCGTCCCTGCCCTGGTCCAGGACGTATCCGCGGTCGCAGATCTGCAGGCAGCGGCGTGCGTTCTGTTCCACCATGATCACCGAGACGCCGGCACGGTTGATCTCGTGGACGCGCAGGAATGTCTCGTCCTGCTTGACGGGGGAGAGGCCGGCCGAGGGCTCGTCCAGGAGCAGCACGGCCGGGTCCATCATGAGGGCACGGCCCATGGCCACCATCTGCCGTTCACCGCCGGACAGCGAGCCTGCACGCTGCGCACGCCGCTTGCCGAGTTCGGGGAAGAGGCTGGTGACAAAGTCGAAGCGCTCGTTGAATACCTTGGGCCTCTGGAACAGGCCCATCTGGAGGTTCTCCTCGATGGTGAGGGTGGAGAAGACGTTGTTGGTCTGCGGTACGAAGCCCACACCCTGCGTCACCAGTTTGTTGGCTTTGAGGCCCGTAAGGTCCTTGCCACGCACCACGACAGTGCCTGAGTGGACCTTGACCAGCCCGAACATCGCCTTCAGAAGAGTGGACTTGCCGGCACCGTTGGGACCGATGATTCCGATCAATTCGCCCTTCCGGGCTTCAATGCTGCATCCGTTGAGGATATTGACGCCCGGAAGGTAGCCAGCCACGAGGTCGGTAACCTTGACGACGGCTTCTTCCGTGGGACTGCCTGCGGCGGCAGGCATGGCACTGGTGGCGCTCACTTGCCCTCCTCCTGTTTGGTTTCGGTGACGTCGGTGGACAGGATGCCGGCGTCCTCGGTTCCCACTACCGACTCGTCATCGGCAACGAGTTCGGCTTCGAGTTCCTTGATACCTTGGGCGTCGCCCAGGTCGACGTCGTGGTGGGCGCCGAGGTAGGCGTCGATCACGGCGGGGTTCTTCATGACTTCCCCTGGAGGGCCCTCAGCCACCACCTTGCCTTCGGCCATGACCACCACCCAGTCGGCGATGTGGCGCACCATGTTCATGTCGTGCTCCACGAAGAGCACGGTCATGCCCTCGGCCTTGAGGTTCTTGATGTGGTCCAGCAGCGACTGGGTCAGGGCAGGATTGACGCCGGCCATGGGCTCGTCCAGCATGACCAGCTTGGGACGGACCATGAGGGAGCGTGCCATTTCCAGGAGCTTCCTCTGGCCACCGGACAGGGAAGCGGCGTAGTCGTCCTTCTTGGCGTCCAGCTTGAACTTCTCCAGCAGGACGTTGGCCTGCGCGGTGATCTCCTTCTCACGGCCGCCCCACATACCCTTGAAGAGGGCCTTGGACAACCGTTCTCCGGGCTGGTTGGCAGCGCCCAGGCGCATGTTTTCCATGACCGTCAGCTTGCCCATCACTTTGGTGAGCTGGAAGGTCCGGACCATGCCCATGCGCGCCACCTTGTAGGAGGAGACGCCCGCCAGGCTGTTGCCCTCGAACTGCCACTGACCGGAGTTGGGGGTGTCGAAGCCGGTCAACAGGTTGAACAGCGTGGTTTTGCCCGCGCCGTTGGGGCCGATCAAAGCAGTGATCTTGTGCCGGGGAATCTCGAGGTACTCGACGTCGACGGCGTTAATGCCGCCGAAGGATCGCGTGACATTCTCCGCCACCACAATAGGATCGCGTTTCTTGCACCCGGGAGTGTTCTCGCCGACGGCGATCTGGCGGGTATCGGTCATGTAGTCGACGTTCTCCGTTGTTCCGGAGCCGCCGATTCCGGGGCTGGTCTGGTTGTTGCTTTCACTCATGCGAATGCAAGCTCCTTCTTATTGCCGAAGACGCCTTGCGGGCGGAAGATCATCAGGAGCATCAGGGCTACACCTACAAGGATGTACCGCAACTGGCCTGCTTGGACAGTGGTCAGCCACGTGATGGCACCCGACTCGATGAGGCCGTACAGGATGCTCTGGGTCAGGGACAGGACAACCCAGAAGATCATGGCGCCGATCACCGGCCCGAGCACCGTAGCCATGCCGCCGAGCAGGAGGCAGGTCCACAGGAAGAACGTCAGTTCGGTTCCATAGTTGGACGGCTGGACGGCGCCGCGGGGGAGCGTGAAAATCATGCCGGCCAGGGCGCCAAGGACACCGCCGATGACGAGCGCTTGCATCTTGTAGGCGTAGACGTTCTTGCCGAGCGAGCGCACCGCATTCTCGTCCTCGCGGATGCCCTTAAGCACGCGGCCCCAAGGGCTGCGCATCAGGAGCCCGACGAGGAGGCAGCAGATGATCACCAGGGTCCATCCGACGACGCGGATGAAGAAGTCCCTGTTGTTCATGCCCAGGTAGGACCCCTCCGGGAAGGGGTTCATTGAGTAGAAGTCGCCTTCGAAGGCTGCCAGGCCATTGGCTGAACCTGTCACGCTGGTCAGCTGGTTGGTGGTCACCACGTAGCGGACGATTTCCGCCGATGCGATGGTCACGATAGCCAGGTAGTCGGCCCGGAGGCGCAGTGTGGGTATGCCGAGGATGAAGGCGAAGATGACCGAGCAGAGAATGGCGATCAGCAGTGCTACGAAGAACGGAGCCTTGAACGTCAGGGTTGAGATCGCGAAGCCGTAGGCACCTACGGCCATGAAGCCTGCCTGGCCGAAGTTCAGCAGGCCCGAGTAGCCGAAGTGGACCGCAAGGCCCAAAGCGGCAAGTGCGTAGGCCGCCGTCGTCGGACTGTAAATTTCGCCAAGGGCGCTGGAAAAAATGAATCCGAAATCCATGGCCCGCTCCTAACCCACACGCTCACGCCGGCCGAGGATGCCCTGCGGTCGGAACAAAAGGACAACGATCATGATGAACAGGGCGCCAACGTACTTGAGGTCGGCGGGAAGGCCGAACACTGTTGTCAGCTCCACGAAGATTCCCACCACGATGGAACCGATCAGGGCACCGAAGACGGTTCCAAGGCCACCGAGGGTAACGCCGGCGAAGATGAGCAGCAGGATCTGGGAGCCCATGTCGAACGTGACGCCGGGGCGGTAGTAGGCCCAAAGGATGCCGCCGAGGGAGGCGAGGATGCCGCCCGTTACCCATACGATGCGGATGACGGAGTCGACGTCGATGCCCGAGGCTGCGGCCAGTGCCGGATTGTCAGCGACAGCACGGGTTGCCTTGCCGAGCCTCGTCTTCAAAAGAACGATGCCGATCACGGCAATGACGACGGCGCTGATGATGAGGGACCACAGGTTGTTGGGGGAAATGGAGACGGGGCCGATCTGGATCTCCGCGCTCTGTGCCCCCGGCAGCTGCTGCGTGGCGCCGCCAAAGAAGAACTGGATGACGTAGCGGACGGCCAACGCCAGGCCGATGCTCACGATCATCATGGGAACGAGGCCCGTACCGCGGCGCCGCAGCGGACGCCAGAGGCCCGCGTCCTGGGCGTAACCGAAGAGGCCGCCGCCCAGCAGCGCCAGGAGGATGGCGAGCCAGAAGGGGAATCCGAGTCCATTGAAAAGGAACACGAGCACGGCGCCCAGGGTTACCATCTCGCCGTGGGCGAAGTTGGTCAGGCCCGTGGTGCCGAAGATGAGGGAAAGCCCCACGGACGCCAAGGCAAGCAGGAGGCCGAAGCTCAAGCCCGCCACAAGGCGGTTGAGCAGGTTTTGTCCGAAGTCCTGTTGCTGGACCACGATGCCTTCGCCGAAGGCGAAGATCACGGACAGGTTGGACGTCTGGCTGAAGGTGACATCGCGGGGATTCTCTTGGCCGTCCGCGAGCTTGATGCCGTCCGGAAGGGTGGATTCGTCCAGTTCGACCTTGTAGGTGCCCTGGACCGGAACACCGATGCGCCAGGATCCGTTCTCGCTTGAGGTGGCCTCGCCTTCGAATCCGTTGCCGGTTGCCTTGATTTTGACGCCCGACAGGGGATTCCGGCTGTCATCGCGGAGGAAGCCGCTGATGCTGTTTTGGAAATTGGTGGCTGACGGCGAAGGCGAAGGGGTAGTTGCCTGCGCCGCGGGGGCGGCGATCAGCAGAACGGCAATGAGGGCGGCAAAGAACGCCCCCACGGATCTCTGCAGTCCTCTGGACCGTCTGGTAGACGGGTCGCGCAGTGTGCTTCTCAAAATGGAAAACCTCCACAGTGGGGGTGGTCCCGGCTGCGCCATTGCGGCCGGTGCGAACGGTTAGGGGGCTCGGAAAACGGTCATACTTAGTTGCCTCGAATGTGATCCAAGTCACCCGCGTGTGGCCTATGTTACCGCCCGGTGGGGTTGAAAAAGGTCCACGTCAGGCGCGCGAAGATCGCGATCGGATAACAACTGTGCCGCCACGGGCAACAAGGGTGCGGATCACGTTTCGGTTGCGGCTGGGGACGGCAGGGAACTATCCCTGCCGTCCGGTCGTGGTAATTGGTACCGTAAATTATCACTTAGCCCTTTCTCAGGAGGACACCCGCAATGGCCCTTGGCGGAAACCCGATCTTCAACGGAAAGAATTTCCGTGGAGCGAAGCAGGCCCCGCCTGTACCGCAGAATCCGTATGGCAACCCCTACGGTCAGCAGTTCAACCAGGCCCCCGGACGTGCTCCGAGCCAGGTCATGGACGGCCACGCCGCTTGGTCTGCGCAGCAGCAGAACATGACCAACGAGCAACTGCAGCAGATGTACAACCAGCCTGCGGCAGGCCCGGCCGACACCGGACGGATGACGTACGACGACGTCATCATGAAGACCGTCATGTGCCTTGTTGTCCTGGTGCTTGGTGCCGGAGTCACGCTCTTCGTGGCACCGGCCATGGCCACCATGCTCATGATCGTCGGCGCCCTGGGCGGTTTCGTCCTGGCCTTGGTCAACACCTTCAAGAAGCAGCCTTCGCCCGCGCTGATCCTCGCGTATGCCGGCCTCGAAGGTCTCTTCCTGGGTGGCCTAACCCGCTTCCTTGACGCCATGTACCCGGGCGTTGGCCTGCAGGCAGTCATCGGCACCTTGGCCGTCTTCGGCGTGACCCTCGCCCTCTTCAAGAGCGGCAAGGTCCGTGCGACCCCCAAGATGGTCCGCTTCTTCATGATCGCCACCATCGGCTACGCAGTATTCGCCCTGATCAACCTGGTGATGATGTGGACCGGCGCCGTGCAGGAGCCGTTCGGCCTGCGCACCAGCGTTGAAATCTTCGGCATTCCGCTGGGCGTCTTCATCGGCATCCTTGCGATCGGCCTTGCAGCCTTCTCCTTGATCATGGACTTCACCAGCATCGAGGAGGGCGTTCGTGCAGGCGCTCCGGAACGCTACTCCTGGACGGCTGCCTTCGGCCTGACGGTCACCCTGGTGTGGCTGTACGTCGAAATCATCCGCCTCCTGGCAATCCTGCGCGGCGACGACTAGCCCCGGACCCAAGCAACGCAATGCCCCCGAAGAGTCTTCGGGGGCATTGTTGTACCAGCACGCGGCTGAGAGCCGGCCTGACGGCGCTTGGGGGGGGCGGGAGCCAGCTCCTCGCGGCTAGCGCAGGCGTTCCAGCACCACGGCCATTCCTTGTCCGCCGCCCACGCACAGTGTGGCCAGGCCCAGGGTTTTGTCGCGTTCCTGCAGGCCGTTGATCAGGGTGGTAGCCATCCGGGCCCCGGTCATGCCGAAGGGGTGGCCCAAGGCAATGGCTCCGCCGTGGACGTTGAGCTTTTCCGGATCGATGCCGAGCTCCCTCGCGCTCGCGATCACCTGCACTGCGAAGGCTTCATTGAGTTCCACCAGGTCGATGTCCGCCATAGTGAGCCCGGCTGTGGCCAGCGCGCGGCGCGTGGATTCAACGGGGCCCATGCCCATGAGTTCGGGGGAGAGTGCGCTGACGCCCGTGGAGACCACCCGCGCCAGGGGTTCAAGTTCCAACTCGCGGGCCCTGGCATCGCTCATGACCACCATGGCCGCGGCTCCGTCATTCAGCGGGCACGCATTGCCCGCGGTCACTGTGCCTTCGGTCCGGAAGACCGGTTGCAGGGCCGAGACCGCCTCCAGCGTCACGCCGGGCCGGGGCGAATCGTCGCGATCCACCACTGATCCGTCCTTGCGGGTGTACGGAGTGATTTCGCGGGCATAGAAGCCCGAAGCGATGGCAGCCTCTGCCCGGTTCTGGCTCAGCACGCCCCATTCGTCCTGTTCGGCCCTGCTGATGCCGTACGACGTCGCCACGTTCTCGGCCGTTTGGCCCATGGAAATGTACACGTCGGGCAGCCGTCCGCCGAGGCGGGGGTCGGTCCACGGAATGTTCGACGCCGCGCGGGCGGCGGTCCGCTGGGCGGCAGATTCAAAGGCCGGGTTGTGGTTGGCTGCGTCCGTTTCCCCGGCCCCGGCCCAGTCCCGGTAACGGGATACAGCTTCTACGCCAGCGGACACGATCGCGTGCGCTTCGCCGGCCTTGATGGCATGGAAGGCCATCCGCAGGGTCTGCAGGCTGGACGCGCAGAAGCGGTTGATGGTGGCGCCCGGAACATGGTCAAGCCCGGCGAGGACGCCGACGACGCGGGCCATGTTGGAGCCGGCCTCACCGCTCGGTTCTGCGCAGCCCAGCAGGAGATCGTCCAAGCCATGGCCATCCTCGGCGCCGGGATCGAATCCGGGCAGTTTGGCCAGGGCGGCTTCCACCATGGCGGTGGCAAGATCGTCCGGGCGCTCGTCCTTCAGGGAGCCCTTGAAGGCCCGCCCGATGGGGCTCCTGACGGTGGAAACAATCACAGCCTCAGTCATTGCCCCAGCTTACGCCCGCGGTGCGGGCCGGGCTGCAGGCGCTTAGGCGAGACGAAAAGCCCCTTCGGCCGGCGTCACAGTGAAGATGTCCGGTGCGGTGTAGCCGGCTTCGGCGAAGGAACGCACGACGGCGTCGCGCACCTTGTGTTCCTCGCCCACCGGTGTCAGGGCGATGGCCGAGCCGCCGAAGCCGCCGCCGGTCATGCGGGCCCCGATGGCCCCGTTGGCACGGGCGGTGTCCACCGCAAGATCGAGTTCCGGGCAAGAGATTTCGAAGTCGTCCCGCATGGACGCATGGCTGGCATCCAGCAGCGGCCCGATGCTGGCCGGTCCTTGGGCGCCAAGCAATTCCACCGTTTGCAGCACCCGGTCGTTTTCGGTCACCACATGCCGGACCCGCCGCATGGTTACCTCATCCAGCAGCCCGGAGGCCGCTTCCAGGTCTTCCACGCCAACATCCCGTAGCGCCGTGACTCCCAGCACCTGGGCGCCGAGTTCACAGGAAGCCCTCCGGGAGGCGTATCCGCCGTCGGCGTGGGAGTGCGAGACCTTCGTGTCGATCACCAGGAGGACCAGTCCGGAAGCCTCGGCGTCGAACGGAACGAGTTCCACGTGCTGGTCCCTGCAGTCAAGGAACACGGCCTGTCCCTTGGCGCCGCGGAGCGAAGCGGACTGGTCCATGATGCCTGTGGGGGCGCCCACAAAGATGTTTTCGGCCCGCTGCGTAGCGAGTACCAGTTCCTCGGCCGGAAGGTTGGCTCCGGTGAGCTCGTTGAGGGCGGTGATGACGGCGCACTCGATCGCGTGCGAGGAGGACAGGCCGGCGCCGAGGGGAACGTCGGAGTCCAGCAGGAGCTCGAAGCCGGGGACGCTGACGCCGCGCTCCTTCAGTGCCCAGGCGACGCCCAAGGGGTAGCGCGACCACCCTTCCCCGGAACCGGGTTCAAGGCCGTCGAGGCTGGCTTCGACCAAACCGTGCCCGCCGAAGGTGGACAGCAAGCGGACCGTTGAATCGTCGCGGACCCGCACAGCCACCTTGGCTGTCTTGTCGATGGCGAACGGCAGAACGAAGCCCTCGTTGTAGTCGGTGTGTTCCCCGATGAGGTTGACCCTCCCCGGTGCTTGCCAGACGCCGTCCGGGACTGTTCCGAATGCTTCATGGAACGCCGCGGTCAGGGTGAAGACATCGGTGCTGGTGGTCATGCGGGGGAGTCCTCCATGGTCTTGGCGGAGGCTGGTGCCACGGCAACGCTGCGCAGGCGGTCAGCCACTGCCTCCGGGGTGGTGTCGTTGATGAATGCGCCCATGGCGGCCTCCGATCCGGCAAGGTACTTCAGCTTATCCGCCGCCCGCCGCGGTGAGGTCAGTTGGAGGTGCAGCTGCCCGGACGGCCGGAGCACCGGGTCCAGCGGGGCCTGGTGCCACGCTGAGATGTAGGGCATGGGCGTTGGGTAGAGGGCATCCAGGCGCTTGAGAAGGTCAAGGTAGACGTGCGCCAACTCTTCCTTTTCCTCGCCCCTGAGGCCCGCCAGATCGGCCACATGGCGGTGGGGGACAAGGTGCACTTCCAGGGGCCACCGCGCCGCGAAGGGAACGTAGGCACTGAAGTGCTTGCCTTCGAGGACCATGCGGCTGCCGTCCTCCCTTTCCGCCCGCAGAAGGGATGCCGCCAGCGTTTCTTTCGCGCCGACATCGTCATAGTAGCGGCGGGCGACCGCACCCAGGTTCGCTGCCCGCGGCGTCACGTACGGGTAGGCGTAAATCTGGCCGTGGGGGTGGTGGAGTGTCACCCCGATGTCCGCACCACGGTTCTCGAACGGGAACACCTGTTTGATGCCGGGCAGGGCGCTGAGGGCTTCAGTCCGTTGAGCCCAGGCTTCGATGACGGTCCGGGCGCGGGTTTCCCCCAGCTCCGCGAAGGATCCTGTGTGCTGCGGGGTGAAGGCGACCACCTCGCAGCGGCCCAATGCCGGTCCCTTGAGTCCATGGCCCCCGGTGGAAGGCGCCGGAGGGATGTCGCCCGCAACCGGTCCCAGGGACGGGAAGCGGTTCTCGAACACCACGACGTCGTAATCAGGTGCCGGGATCTCCGACGGATTCGCCGCCGTGGTGGGGCAAATGGGACATTGGTCGGCCGGCGGCAGATGGGTGCGGCTTTGGCGGTGGGCCGCGATGGCCACCCATTCTCCGGACAACGCGTCGAACCGGACTTCGCCGGGTTCCCCGCGGGGCGGAAGGTCGCGGTGGTCCACCAAAGCCCCTGGCGGGCGCGAGGGGGTTTCCGGGTCATCGAAGTAGATCAACTCGCGGTTGTCCGAGAGGCGGGTGCTGGTAACGCGACGGCTCATGTGGACCATGATTCCACAATCGCCCAAAAACGCATAATTACTAACAAAACTTAACATCGGCCGATGCTGCAGGCCGGACGAGTACGGTATTGCCATGCCCGATTCTTCCGCGCCCCCAGCATCCACTCCCGAAACCGCACCGCGCCGATACGCCACCGGCCGCCAGTTCGAACTCCGGCGAGGTGACGCCGTCGCCGTCGTTACCGAGTTGGCTGCCGGACTGCGGCTCTATGCGCGGGCGGGCGTGCACCTGACCGAAACGTACGGCGACGCGGACATCCCGCCGGGCGGCACGGGAATCACGCTCGCACCGTGGGCAAACCGCATCGAGGACGGTGCGTGGTACCTCGACGGCGAGAAGCAGCAGCTGGACATCACCGAAGTTGCCCGCAACAACGCCAGCCACGGACTGCTCAGGAACACCGGGTACGCCCTGGTGGACGAATCTGAATTCTCCGTCACGCTCGAAGCCGCCGTCTTCCCACAGCACGGGTACCCGTTCCTGGTACGGCACCGCGTCCGTTACGAACTGGACGCGGACATGGACCTTCGCGTCCGGCAAACCCTGGTGAACGACTCGACGGCGGACGCCCCCTTCGTCCTCGGCGCCCACCCCTATCTCCGGATCGGCGAGGTTGCGAGCGAGGACCTCACCCTCACCGTCAAGGCCGGTACGCGCCTGGTAGCCGATGAGCGGCTAATACCCCGCAGCGCAGCTGCGGTGGACGGGGAGTTCGACCTATCGGCAGGCAGAACCGTTGGCGGGCTGGACATCGATGCCTCCTACACGGATCTGGAGTTCGACGGCGGCATCGCGCGGCACACGTTGTCGGCACCGGACGGACGCAGCGTCAGCCTGGTCCATGACCAGAGCGCCGGATACGTCCACGTCTTCGTGACCGACAAGTACCCCGGACGTCCCAAATCGGTGGCCATGGAGCCCATGACCGGTCCTGCCAACGCCTTCAACAGCGGAGACGGGCTGCGCTGGTTGCCGCCGGGCGGTTCGTTCACCATGTCCTGGGGAATCACGGCGGCGCTTTAGCAGGACTGTCCGCGTCCGGGCCGCTCAGTTTCCCATACGGCCCGGGCTACGGAATTATGGGTTCATGACGCCAACACCGGACGCCAAAACCCGTAGTGACCGCCAAATTGCCGAAGATATCCCGTACGGCGTGCGCATAGCAGCAGCCTGGTCATGGCGGGTAGGCCTGATCCTGGTCATGATCGGCATCCTGGTGTGGTTGCTCGGAAAGGTCAGCTTCCTCATCATTCCCGTCATGGTGGCCTCCCTCCTGGCGGGTCTGCTGTACCCGGTGGTGGTGTGGCTCCGCAAGCGGAAGGTACCCAACGGCCTGGCTGTCGCCATCACGGTCCTCGGCTTCATTGGGCTGATCTCCGGTTCGCTGGCTTTGGTGGGCCGTCAGCTTGTTTCCGGGTTCGGGGAATTGTGGCAGGAAGCGCTCGCCGGCATTCAACAGATCCAGACATGGCTTGCTGACGGACCGCTGCACCTGACCGCGGACCAGATCGACCAGTACATTGCCGATGCTGCCAACGCCCTGCAGAACAACAGCAGCAGCATCCTCAGTGGTGCCCTGTCCTTCGGCAGCACCGCCGGGCATTTCGCCGCAGGCCTGGTCCTGGCGCTGTTCATCCTGATCTTCTTCCTCCTCGAGGGCCAGCGGATCTGGGCTTTTCTGGTCCGGCTCCTGCCGAAGAAGGCCCGTGCTGCCACTGACGGAGCCGGGCGGCGCGGTTGGACCTCCATGGTCAACTACGTACGCATCCAGATGTTCGTCGCCTTCGTCGACGCCGTGGGCATCGGCGTCGGTGCCGCCATCATCCAGGTACCACTGGCTCTGCCCTTGGCCGTGCTGGTTTTCATCGGTTCATTCATCCCCGTGGTCGGTGCCCTGGTTACCGGTGCCATCGCCGTGCTGCTTGCCCTGGTGGCCAACGGTCCGGTCAACGCGCTGATCATGTTGGCGATCGTCCTGCTGGTCCAGCAGCTGGAAAGCCACATCCTCCAGCCCCTGGTCATGGGCAAGGCCGTGGCACTGCATCCGGTGGCCGTCATCCTCACTGTGGCTGCTGGTTCCTACCTCGCAGGCATTCCCGGAGCGCTCTTCGCAGTCCCCATCCTCGCCGTAGTAAACACGGCCGTTCGGTACATTGCCGGCCGATCGTGGGAACATGATGGGGGACCGGGTGCCGTGGGGGCTCCAACGGCTGAAGGTTCGCCGGGACCGGATGGTGACTCCAACCTCAAGGACGCGGAGTTGCCCGTAGGTCAATCACGCGGCGCCACCGGTACCGAAAGCAAGGCCAGGGCTTCAGGAAGCATCCCCGAGGAGCGACCCGGAGCCGACACCACAAAAGGAGAATAGTCAGTGAATACCCTCGAAACCCTGCCCGTCACCCTGGACGATGTCCTTAAGGCGCAGGAGCTGCTCGAGGGCATTATTACCAAGACTCCCGTGGAGTCGTCCCGTGCCTTGGGAAGCCTCGTGGGCGGGAACGTCTTCTTCAAGTGTGAAAACCTCCAGCGCGCAGGATCGTTCAAGGTCCGCGGCGCCTATGTCCGGATGGCACGTTTGTCCGAGGAAGAGAAAAAGCGCGGTGTGGTTGCAGCCTCGGCCGGTAACCATGCCCAAGGCGTAGCGGTTGCTGCGAAAAGCCTTGGAATCAAAGCCCGGATCTACATGCCGTTGGGCGTGGCACTGCCCAAGCTGGCCGCCACGCGAAGCCACGGCGCAGAGGTGGTGCTGCACGGCCACAACGTGGACGAGGCACTCGCCGAAGCCGAACGCTACGCCATCGAGACCGGAGCGGTCTTCGTCCATCCCTTCGACAACGTGGACGTCGTAGCGGGACAGGGCACCATCGGCCTGGAGATCCTGGAGCAGATCCCCAACGTTGACACTGTCCTCATGGGCGTCGGCGGTGGCGGACTGCTGGCCGGCGTGGCCGTGGCCATCAAGGCGAAGGCCAAGGAGCTCGGCCGGGAAATCCGCGTCATCGGCGTGCAGGCGGAGAACGCTGCCGCCTATCCGCCGTCCCTGGCCGCCGATGCCTTGGTGCCGCTGAAGAAGGTTTCCACCATGGCGGACGGCATTGCCGTGGGACGGCCGGGACAGTTGCCGTTCAGCATCATCCGCGAGCTGGTGGACGATGTAGTGACGGTCAGCGAGGACTCCCTGGCCCGGGCACTGATCTTCCTGCTAGAACGCGCCAAGATGGTTGTGGAACCGGCCGGTGCCGTGGGCGTAGCCGCACTGCTGGACGGCAAGATCGAGAACCCGGGGAACACCGCCGTCGTACTTTCCGGCGGCAACATCGATCCCATGCTGATGCTGAAAGTCATCCAGCGCGGCTTGTCCGCGGCCGGAAGGTTCATGACTGTCCGGATGATGCTTGACGACCGTCCGGGCTCGCTGGCCACCATCGCCCGGATCATCGCCGAAAACGACGCCAACGTCACCGGGCTGGACCACACCCGCCTGGGCGGCTCGATCAGCATGGGCGATGTGTCCATCACCATCAACCTGGAAACCAAGGGACACGAACACGGCGAACAGGTCCTTGGCGCGCTACGGGCCGAGGGCTTCCAGCCGATCGTGGTGCATTAAGGGGGCGCCATGGTGCTTGGAAGACCTGACGGCTCCAGTGCAGAGACCCGGGAGTCGCTGGCGGCCAGGGCCAGGGGCGGCCTGCTGTTCATGGGCGGCTTCGTGGCACTGCTCTACGCCATCGAGTTCGTGAACACCCTGATGCTGCATGGACTGAACCGCACTTTCGGCCTGCGGTCCCGCACCTTTGACGGCGTCCTGGACATCCTGACGTTTCCTTTGCTGCACGCCAACCTGAACCATCTGTTGTCCAACACCCTGCCCTTGCTGATCTTCGGGTTCCTGGTGTTCCTGGCCGGCCTGCGTGTTTTTATCACTGCCTTGGCGTTCAGCTGGCTGGGTTCGGGCCTGACCGTGTGGCTGATTGGCGGGGGAAGCGTCACAGTGGGCGCCTCCGGCCTGGTGTTCGGCCTGTTCGCGTTCTTGTTGGTCCGCGGGTTCTTCAACCGCAACTGGTGGCAGATCCTGCTGTCCGTTGTGCTGTTCATGGCGTACGGCGGCATCCTCTTCGGAGTGTTGCCCACTGTCATGGGTTTCATCTCCTGGCAGGCCCACCTTGGCGGCGCGATCGGCGGCGTCGTTGCTGCCATCCTCCTTCGCCCCAAGCCCCGGGACACTCCAAGCAGCTCCCGCTTCCCCGTCTGACCCAACTGAGTCGCAGCTGTGCGCGTTTTGAAGGCTGAAAACGCGCACTAATGCGACCTGGTTGGGGGAGTCGGGGACGCAAAACGCCGGCCCTCCCACGCAAAGGGGAAGGGCCGGCGTCGTGCTTTAAGCGTTTGGTACTTTAGGCCGAGTACGGCTTGGCGGAAACGATCTCCACCGTGATTTCCTTGCCGTTGGGGGCGGTGTAGCTGAGCTTGTCGCCTTCCTTGTGGCCGATGATGGCGGCGCCCAGCGGGGACTTCTCGCTGAAGACGTCAATATCGGAGTCGCCGGCGATTTCGCGGGAACCGAGCAGGAACCGCTCTTCGTCACCGGCGATCTTGGCGACAACCAGCATGCCGGGCTCGACGATTCCGTCGTCTGCGGGAGCCTCGCCGACCTGGGCGTCGCGCAGGAGCACCGTGAGCTGGCGGATGCGGGCTTCGATCTTGCCCTGCTCTTCCTTGGCTGCGTGGTAGCCGCCGTTTTCCTTAAGGTCGCCTTCCTGGCGTGCGGCTTCGATCTTCTGGACGATTTCCGCCCGGCCAGCGCCGGAAAGGTGGTCCAGCTCAGCCTTCAAGCGGTCGAAAGCTTCCTGGGTAAGCCAAGCTGCTGTGGCGCTGTTGGTGGTAGACACGGATTTCTCCTTTTGATCTGACAAAGCAAAGACCCCGCCGAGGTGGCCACTCGTGAAACTCAGTAACCAACTTAACGGGGTTGAAGGTTTCATCCATTGTAGTAAATCCTTTGGATGAACCCAAACTGGTTGCGTCGCGGGTCACATTTTTGTTATTTACCGCTATCCACGATCCAGCAGTTATCCACTACGCCGGAAACTGCCGGGGACTCCGTGGCCAGGACCGTCCGCTGGGCAGTGGTCCGCCCGCCGTCCGCGTCCTGCTCCGGATTGTTGGGACCAATTTCCACGACCTTCCAACCCACCACGGCAAACTTGGAATCCATGGCCTTAATGGCACACTTGGCGGTTGCTGAAGGGGACTTGCTGACCTGGTAGTCCACCTCGGCCTGCGTCCCGTCCACAGTGCTGTAGCCGATGTCCTTGAACGTCACAGGGGCAGTGGCGGATCCGGTGGCAACGTAGGCGGCGAAGCCGATGCCCACAACCAGGGCGCCAATGACGATGTTTCGCTTGGCCTTCCGGCTCAGGCCGCGCTTTTGACCGCCGTAGCGATTGGCTAGGCTGTTGCTTGCCGGAAATTCGGTGGCCGATGGATCCTCAGAAGTCACCCATCCAGTTTAGTGCCGATCCCGGCACCGCCGGCACAGCCTGCATCGCAACACCATGGAAGAGGAGCCGTCCCGTGACCGCGTCCAGCACTTCGGAGCAGCTTCGGTTGCTCGCCGTCCACGCACACCCGGACGATGAGTCCAGCAAAGGTGCGGCGACCATGGCAATGTATGCCGCCAACGGCGTCGAGGTCATGGTAGCCACGTGCACGGACGGCTCACGCGGTGATATCCAGAACCCCGCCATGGAGGACGCTCCGCATCCCAAGCGGGATATGGCAGGGGCGCGCCGGCTGGAAATGGCCAACGCGGCCGCCGTCCTGGGCATCCGCCAACGGTGGCTCGGTTTTGTCGACTCCGGGCTGCCGGAGGGCGATCCGCTTCCCGCGCTTCCGCCGGGATGCTTCGCGTTGCAGCCGCTGGAGCGGGCCACTGCGCCATTGGTCCGGTTGGTCCGGGACTTCAAGCCGCACGTGATCATCAGCTACGACGAGAACGGCGGGTACCCCCACCCGGACCACATCATGGCCCACAAGGTCGCAGTTGAGGCCTTCGAAGCAGCAGGCGACCCCGCCAGGTATCCGGGCATCGGCGAACCGTGGCAGCCAAGCAAGCTGTACTACGATCGCGCTTTCAGCCCCGAGCGTTTCCGCGCCCTGCACTTCGCTTTGGAAGAGGCCGGCCTGCAGTCGCCGTACGCGGAAAGGCTCGCAGCGTGGTTGGAAGCCGACGCCGAAGGCCACACTCCGCCGGCCGCGGCCCATCAGACCACCACCCAGATCGACTGCGGGGACTTCTTCGGGAAGCGGGATGAGGCACTGAAGGCCCACAAGACCCAGATCGACCCCGTGGGTTTCTTCTTCGCGGTGTCTTCGGACTTCCAACGCACGGTGTGGCCGTGGGAGGACTACACGCTCATCCAGTCAAAGGTGGAATCGGAACTGCCGGAAAAGGATCTCTTCGCGGGGATAAGATAGGGAGAGCCGGCTTTCTATCGTTTGTAGAAGTTGCCCGGACGCCCCCAGGCTTCCAGTTCCGCCCGGACCGGTATGCATCAACTCCCATAGAAGGTTTGAACGTGCACCACTTGCTCCTCGCCCTGACCGTCAGCCCGTCGCCCGATCCCACCGGCACGCTGCGCCCGGGCCTGTCCGAGGACCAGGTGACGCCGGGAACGTGGGGTTTCGTCCTCACGGCATTCATCGTCATCCTCACCACCTTCCTGATCGTGGACATGGTCCGCCGGATCCGCCGCGTGCGTTACCGGGCACAGGTGGAAGAGGCCCGCTTGGCCGCGGAGGCAGGACTTTCGAGCGACGAGAACGGCAATGGCGCTCCCGGGTCACGCTGACCGCCCGGAAGCACCATGGCCCGGCGCATCCAACGCGCTGGGCTCCGAACCCTCTGCCTATCTGCGCCAGCATGCCGGCAATCCGGTGTTTTGGCGTCCCTTTGGTGACGAAGCCTTCGCCTTGGCCGCCTCCCGGGATGTTCCCGTCTTCCTTTCCATCGGATATGCGGCCTGCCACTGGTGCCATGTCATGGCCCACGAGTCGTTCGAAGACCAGGACACTGCCGACTACCTGAACGCGCACTTCGTCCCGGTCAAGGTGGACCGCGAAGAGCGTCCCGACGTCGATTCGGTGTACATGGCCGCCACCCAGGCAATCAGCGGGGAGGGCGGCTGGCCGATGTCGGTCTTCCTCACCCCGGATGGTTTGGCCTTCCATGCCGGCACATACTTCCCGCCCGTGCCGCTGCCGGGCAGGCCCTCCTTCAGGAACGTCCTGGAGGCCGTCCATGAAGCCTGGGTGGAGCGTCGCGATGCCGTCGAGCAGAACGCCAGGGGGCTCGCCGCCAGTATGGGCAGCGCCCAGCTGAGTGCTGCCGTGAGGCTGGACGGCCCGCCCGAAACGCTCGACGCCGGGCTGCTGTCCGAGGCTGTCGGCGCGTTGGCGAGGTCGGAAGACCCCGACGCCGGCGGGTTCGGCACCGCCCCCAAATTCCCGCCGTCGGCCGTCCTTGAATTCCTGATCCGCCATGCCGCGGTGCCCTCGGATACCGCCGAAGCCGCCCGCGACATGGCCGGCCGGGCCTTGGCCGCCATGGCGCGGTCCGCCCTGCGGGACCAGCTCGACGGCGGTTTTGCCCGGTACTCGGTGGCGGCGGACTGGTCCGTGCCGCACTTTGAAAAGATGCTGTACGACAACGCCCAGCTCCTGCGCGTGTACACCCACTGGGTGCGACTGGGCGGGAACCCGGTTATCGGCGCTGCGGAGGCCGCTGAGGTTGCCACCGGCTGCGCCGACTGGATGCTCGACTCCCTGGCACTGGAAGGTGGCGCGCTGGCGTCGTCGTTGGACGCCGACACGGTGGTTGACGGCGTGCACCACGAGGGCGCGGCGTACCTGTGGACGCCGGAGACCTTGAGTGGGGTCCTGGGCCCCGGGGATGCAGCCGCAGTAGGTGCCCTGATGAACGTGTCCCCTGAGGGCACGGTGTCCGGTTTGGGTTCGCCGCTGCATCCCGGACGCGCGTTCGGCGAAGTGGAGCAGGCCTTGTGGGAACGCGTCCGGCCGGCACTCCTGGCAGCGCGGAATCAGCGGAATCAGCCCGCCCGCGACAACAAGGTGGTGGCAGGCTGGAATGGCTTGGCGGTAGCGGCCCTGGCGGAAGCCGGTGCTGTGATGGGCAGGACGGACTACGTGGACGCGGCAGAAAACATCGCCACGTATCTGGAGCGCGTGCACTGGAACGCTCCGGACCGGCTCCTCACCAGGGTCTCGCATGAATCCGTGGCCCGGGGAATCGGAGGCTTGCTGGAGGACTACGCCTTCTGCGCCGAGGGACTCTTCGCCCTCTACGCAGTCACGGGCAGGACGCGGTGGTACGCGCTCGCCGAAAGCCTGGTGCTGGCAGCGGCAGACCACTTTGTGGAGGACGGGAAGCTGGCTGATTCGGCAGGGGAGTCCGCCCAGGTATTCAACGCCCAAGGGCAGCAAACGTCCTTGGATCCGTTCGACAACGCCGCCCCAAGCGGAGCTTCGGCCTTTGCAGGGGCGCTGCTGAGCTACGCGGCGTACTCCGGCTCCCATGCCCACCGGCTGATGGCAGGCAACATCCTCGGGTTGCTCCCACCGCTGGCCGTTCGTGCACCCCGCGTGGCAGGGTGGCTCCTGGCCACGGCGCAAGCCGCACTTGCCGGGCCGGTGGAAGCCGCCGTCGTTGGTCCCGCTTCGCCGGCACGGGCAGAACTGCACGCCTCGCTGCTGGGCTCGCCAAGCCCGGGCATGGTGGTGGCGCTGCAGTCCGATGACGACGGCGGGTCCCCGGCTGCCGGCGTCGAGGTGCCTTTGTTGCAGCACCGTTCAGGGGCTGCAGACGGCTCTCCCCGGGTGTATCTCTGCCGGGACATGGTGTGTGAGCGCCCCCTGCAAACGGCGGCTGAGGTGGAAGTCCGGCTGGCGGCGATGACTAGCTGAGCACGGCAATCATGATCGCGATGAAGTGGGAGGCGAAGCCAAACACCGTGAAGGCGTGGAACAGCTCGTGGAAACCGAAGTGGGTGGCGCTGAAATTGGGCTTCTTGAGGCCGTAGAACACTGCTCCGGCGATGTAGAAGGCCCCGCCCACGCAAATCAGAATCGCTGCTGCGGCGTTGGCCGTGAAGAACTGCGGAAGGTAGAACAAGGCCCCGCAGCCGAGTGCAATGTAGACAGGGACGTAAAGCCACCTCGGGGCATGGGTCCAGATGACCCGGAAGAGGACGCCTGCGATGGCGGCGGACCAAATAATCCATAGGAGCGTTACGGCTTGGGAGCGTTCCAGCAGGGACCAGGCGAGCGGCGTGTAGCTGCCGGCAATCACCAGCATGATGTTGGTGTGGTCCAGCCTTTTGAGGACCATCCTGGCAGTCGGGGCCCAGTTGCCGCGGTGGTAGACCGCGCTCACGCCAAACAGGAGGACCCCCGTCAGGGCGTAGATCCCGGAGGTGATTTTGCGGTCCACGGTAGGGGCCAGTACCACCAAAACGATTCCCGCGGCCAAGGCAAAAGGCGTGGCTACGGCGTGGATCCAACCGCGCCACAGCGGCTTGTCATTGAGCAGTTCGACCATCTTTCCAGCATAACTTACGCTTCGGTAAGTTACTGGCCGGTAACACATCCATGGCTTCACTCCGGAGTGCTGCCTGCACTGGCCGGGCTGTCCGGGCAGGTAGCCTTGACTGTGCGCGGTTGATCGAAAACAGGCGGTTGATCGAAACAGGCGGTTGATCGAAAACAGCAAGGAAGTCAGGTGAGAGTCCGGTGGAACTGCCCGGTTTCCTCTATGGCTTCTATGAGCGCCGCCTCCTCAAATCCCTGGACCATGAAAGAATTCCGCGTCACATAGGCGTCATGGTCGACGGCAACCGCAGGTGGGCCAGGCAGTTCAACGCCCCAACAAGCCAGGGCCACCAAGCGGGCGCGGACAAAATCCACGAGTTCCTTGGCTGGTGCCAGGAACTCGGAGTCAAGGTAGTCACCCTCTACATGCTGTCCACGGACAACATGAACCGCTCGGGGGAGGAACTCGACCTCCTGATGGGCATCATCGCCAACACCATGGACCGGCTGGATGAAAACGCCGACATCTCCGTCCATGCCATGGGCGCACCGGAGCTCCTGCCCGATTACCTCGCTGAACGCCTCAACAAGCTGACAGCCAGGACGCCTGTCCACGAGAAGATCCACGTCAATGTCGCTGTGGGCTACGGGGGCCGCCGCGAAATCGTCGACGCCGTCCGCGAACTTTTGCACGACGCCGTCGCCAAGGGCCGGAACATGGCCGACGTGGCGGACGAGCTGTCGGTGGACGACATCTCCCGCTTCCTTTACACCCGTGGCCAGCCGGACCCGGACCTGGTCATCCGGACCTCGGGCGAACAGAGGCTCTCCGGCTTCCTGATGTGGCAGAGCGCCTACAGCGAGTTCTACTTCTGTGAAGCCCTGTGGCCCGCCTTCCGCAAGGTCGACTTCCTGCGCGCCCTCCGCGATTACGCAGGCCGCCAGCGGCGTTTCGGTTCCTAGCACCACACTGCAGGCCTGGTCCTCGGTAGCCGGGACATCCGGTTTACGAAAAATTCATCCTCCCGACCCGCGACTTGCCGGGGGAGGACCACGGAAATGATTGTGGGCGGGATTACGTTATTCCCATCAGCAGGCAAAACCGCCCGCTGATCGGGGAGGCCAGTAGATGGAGCGGAACATCGCACCAGTTACAGGGGAGGCCATGCCCGGCCTTCCGGCCGAGCCGCTTTCACCATAAGGCCGGGCAAACGCCCGGGGCTGGAGTCGATGTGGCTATTTCAGAGCAACTGCCCGCAATGGTTTCCGACGGGGAAAGTGCAGCTACCTCCCGCGCCAAGCGCGCCACCAAAGGGACAATAAGCGCCGCGTCACCCACGGGCCACAGCTACGTCATCGACACTTCCGTGCTTCTCTCCGATCCGCACGCCCTGCTGCGCTTCGCCGAGCACGAGGTGATCGTTCCGATCGTGGTCATCAGCGAGTTGGAAGGCAAACGCCACGATCCCGAGCTGGGGTACTTTGCCCGCAAGGCATTGAGGCTCCTCGATGACCTCCGGATCGAGCACGGCGGCCTGGACCACGCCATCCCCATAGGCTCGGAGGGCGGGATGCTGCGCGTCGAACTGAACCACATCTCCCCGGACGTGCTCCCCGCGGGTTTCCGCGGCGGCGACAACGACAGCCGGATCCTGGCCGTGGCCAAGAACCTGGCCAATGAAGGACGCAACGTCACAGTCGTTTCCAAAGACCTGCCGATGCGGGTCAAGGCATCAGCCATGGGCCTCCAGGCTGACGAGTACCGCAACGAACTGGTCAAGGACTCAGGCTGGACCGGCATGGCCGAGATCGAGGCCAACGAGCAGGAGATCAGCACCCTCTACGGCCACGAACCCGTCTTCATCCCGGCGGCCGCGGAATTGCCCGTCAACACCGGGCTGGTGCTCCTCTCCAACCGTGGCTCGGCCCTCGGCAGGGTTGGCCACGACAAGCAGGTGCGGCTCGTCAAGGGCGATCGCGACGTCTTCGGATTGCACGGCCGCTCCGCCGAACAGCGGCTGGCCATCGACCTCCTCATGGACCCCTCCGTCGGCATCGTGTCGATCGGCGGACGCGCCGGCACGGGCAAGTCGGCTTTGGCACTGTGTGCCGGCCTGGAAGCAGTCCTGGAACGCCGTGAGCACCGCAAAGTCGTCGTCTTCCGCCCGCTCTACGCGGTGGGCGGCCAGGAGCTGGGCTACCTCCCGGGCTCCGAGTCGGAAAAGATGAACCCGTGGGCCCAGGCCGTGTTCGACACCCTCGGCGCCTTGGTCAGCGAAGAGGTCGTCGAAGAAGTCATGGACCGCGGGATGCTCGAGGTACTTCCCCTCACGCACATCCGTGGCCGCTCGCTGCACGACGCCTTCGTGATCGTTGATGAGGCCCAGTCCTTGGAGAAGAACGTGCTCCTGACGGTCATGAGCCGCATAGGGCAGAACTCCAAGATTGTCCTCACGCACGACGTTGCCCAGCGCGACAACCTCCGCGTCGGCAGGCACGACGGTGTGGCCGCCGTCGTCGAAACGTTCAAGGGCCATCCGCTGTTCGGCCACATCACCCTCACCCGCTCCGAGCGTTCACCGATCGCGGCGCTCGTAACGGACTTGCTCGAAGGGGCAGAAATCTAACCCCATCGACGCTGTGACCCCATGATGGCGAAGGCCAGACATCCTCTGCGTGCTAGCTCGTACCTCGCTTTTGACGCACGCTGCCGGATGCCTGGCCTTCGCCTCGCCGTCAGAGACCCAGGTAGGTTTTCAGCCCTTCGTGGCCTTGGACTTTGAGGGGCCAGTCGGGGCGTTTGAAGGTGGGTGGGGTGAGGCGGACCCTTTGGACTTCCTCTACCTCGGTGCCCCAGGAGTCCCGGAAGAGACCGTTGGGTTCGTAGCCGAGACTGGTGGAGACGCCCAGGGACTGTTTGTTCCAGGCGGCAGCTTCGGATTCGGCGACGTCGGCGCCCAGGTAATCGAACGCGAAGCTCACGACGGCGGCGCGCATCTCCTTGCCGATGCCGCGGCCCTGAGCCGCTTGCTTGAGCCAGGACCCGGTGCTGACCGTTTTGAGGACGGCGAGGTTCCTGGCCCCAAGGTCCTGGACGCCAAGGAATTCACCGTCCTGCCAAACGCCCAGCAGGAGCGTCCATGATTCGCGGGTGAAGCCGGCGCGGCAGCGCCAGTACCACTGGGCCATGTTCGGTGCCAGCTCGTCCTCCGGTAGCTCCGCCCACGGGGTGCTGAACGGGCTCTTGCCCGGCTGGTGGACGCCGGAACGGGCAGCCGCGACGGCAGCCGGGATGTCGGCGTCGAGAATTGGCCGCAAAGTCAGCCGCGGTGTGGCCAATGTGAGGGCGAAAGGGGGCCAGATGTCTGCCAACCAGGTCATCGCCGTAGTCTAGCCAAGCTTCGCGTTCGGCGTGGTCAGGCTGCGGGGCCGATGTCCCAAGGGATGTGCCGGCGGACGTCAGTGAGGTTCATGGACTCGGCCAGGAAAAGGTCGTCCAGCATGTACTCGTCAACGCCCAGGATCTTGAGCCAATGACCTTTTCCTGCCGAATCGCCGTCGAGCGACCGGCTCGCGACGCAAACGCCCGTCTGGATATCGATGAGGATGAGCGTGCGGCCCGGATGCGCCAAAGGCTGGTCCGGGTCCAAGGGGCGGTATGTCCGGCCGCGGGTGACAATGGCCTCCAAAGCCGGGCGGCCCTCATGGTCCACCTCGCGCGGCTCCGGAAAGGAGACCGGGTTGGACTCGGGAAACTCCAAGGGCACGGGGGCATTGCCCGCCAACTCCACGGGGTCCAGCGCCGCCGCCAGCCTGCCGTTGCCGAACGACGGTTCACCGTAGGCCGCTTCCGGCCGCCGCTGCACCAGGCCGGCGCCGTCATAGACAGGGGTCACCAGATGCGGAGGCAGGAGCCATGAACGGCGTGTGGAGCTGACGTAGAACTCATCCTTGGAGTCGTTGATGCCGGTGGTGCTGTAGAGCAGCTTGCCGTCGGGGCTCTCCAGCCTCAGTGCCCCCGGACGCCTCAACCAGGCACGGACCATGGCAGCGCCCGTTCCCGGCAGTTCGAGGTATTCGAAACGCAGGCTTGTCCATCTCCACGGTGAAGAGCGGCACAGGTTCCGGAACCCCATATCCACAGTGTACCCAGTGGTGCAATCCGGTCCCGGGCCCAATCCGCGGTAGCATCCGATGGTGATTCGACGACTTGCCGAGCTCTGGACCGCCAGCCCTTTTGGATTCTGGCTGGTGCTGCTGGCATGCCTGTTCTTCCTGGTCATGGCAGCGCGGCTGACCGTGATCGATATCCGAAGCCACCTTTTGCCCAACCGCATCGTCTTTCCCTCCTACGGAGTGGCAGGGGTTCTGCTTCCGGGCGCTGCGGTAGTCGCCGCCATAGGGGGTGCGGACAGGGACCTCGGCGCACCCCTCTTCGGCGTGCCGGGCCTCAATGTCCTTGCCGGAGGTGCGGCTCTGTGGCTGTTCTACTTCCTGCTGCGCACCGTCTACCCGCCGGGCATGGGGTTCGGGGACGTCAAGCTGGCAGGGGTGCTCGGCCTGTACCTGGGGTACCTGGGATGGGGGCACGTCTTCGCGGGCACGTTCGCGGCGTTCCTCCTGGGCGGACTGTGGGGATTGGTAGTCCTGGTGGCGCGCCGGGCCAATCTTGGCTCCGCTATTCCGTTCGGTCCGTTCATGCTGGCCGGCGCGGCCGCCGCCATGGTGGTTTTGCCGGCTTGATCCCACACAGAACGACGACGGCCGGCCACCTCCCGTGCGGGAAGGCAACCGGCCGTCGTCGTACTCATGCCTCGCCGGAGGCGGCGGGGACTATGCCTTGTGCGCCGGGGCGGTCATGGTGGTGACATCCAGGGCCTTGTCCAGGTCCTCCTCGGAGACCTTGCCTTCGCCCTCACCCACGAAGCCAAGCTGTTCCGTGGCCTGGCGGACGGTCAAGCCGTCCTTGACGGCGAGCTTGGCGATCTTCGCGGCGTTCTCGTAACCGATGTACTTGTTCAGCGGGGTCACGATCGAGGGGGAGGCCTCGGCCAGGAAGCGTGCGCGTTCGACGTTGGCGGTGATGCCGTCGATCATCTTGTCGGCCATGACGCGGCTGGTGTTGGCCAGCAAGCGGATGGACTCAAGCAGGTTGGCGGCCATGACGGGGATGCCGACGTTGAGCTCGAAAGCGCCGTTGGTGCCGGACCATGCAATGGCGGTGTCGTTGCCGATGACCTGGGCGCACACCATGATGGACGCCTCGCAGATCACCGGGTTGACCTTGCCCGGCATGATCGAGGAGCCCGGCTGCAGGTCCGGAATCGCGATTTCGCCGAGGCCGGTGTTGGGGCCGGATCCCATCCAGCGGAGGTCATTGTTGATCTTCATGAAGGAGATCGCAATGTTGCGCAGCTGGCTGGAGCCCTCGATGAGGCCGTCGCGGTTGGCCTGGGCTTCGAAGTGGTCGCGGGCCTCGGTGAGGGGCAGGCCCGTGTCGGCTGCGAGGAGTTCAATGACGCGTTCCGGGAAGCCTGCCGGAGTGTTGATGCCGGTGCCCACGGCCGTGCCGCCCAGGGGAACCTCGGCAACGCGGGGGAGTGCGGCGTTGATGCGCTCAATGCCGTAGCGGACCTGGGCTGCGTAGCCGCCGAACTCCTGGCCGAGCGTGACCGGGGTGGCGTCCATGAGGTGCGTACGGCCGGACTTGACGACGTCCTGGAATTCAGCGGCTTTGCGCTCAAGCGATGCTGCCAGGTACTCCAACGCCGGGATCAGGTCGTTCATCAGGGCGGAGGTGGCGGCAACGTGCACGGAGGTCGGGAAGACGTCGTTGGAGGACTGGGAAGCGTTGACGTGGTCGTTGGGGTGGACCACCTTGTCGCTGCCGGCAGCGGAGAGAGCACGAGAAGCGAGTTCGGCGATGACCTCGTTGGTGTTCATGTTGGACGACGTGCCCGAACCGGTCTGGAAAACATCAATCGGGAAGTCGCCGTCGTACTTGCCGGTGGCAACCTCATCGGCTGCAGCCGCGATAGCCTCGGCGAGCTCGCCATCGAGCACCCCCAGTTCGGCGTTCGCGAGTGCAGCAGCCTTCTTGACGCGGGCAAGGGCCTCAATGTGCGCACGTTCCAGGGTCTTGCCGGAAATCGGGAAGTTCTCCACGGCGCGCTGCGTCTGGGCGCGGTACAGGGCGTTCACGGGGACGCGAACTTCGCCCATGGTGTCATGTTCAATACGGAACTCAGTGGTGGAAGTCATGGGGCTAGCTTAGGGCGACTTCAGGCTCCATCGAAAACCAGGAGGTCAGTGCTACGTGCCCCGGCTGGAAGGCCGGGGCACGAGCCCTTAAACGTCGCCGATCGCGGAAACAAGGGCCGCCTGGCCCTCGCCGAGCTTGTAGGAAAGGCCGATGACGGCTACGCGGCCTTCTTCAATGGCGTCGGAAATCACACGGGAGCTGTCCGCAAGCCGCTGCGCGGTCTGCTTGACGTGCTCCACCACCATGTCGTTGACCTCTTCCTGGCCATTGCGCTTGGCCGTGAGCACCGACGGGGTAATGCGTTCGACGAGGTCCCTGATGAAGCCCGGGGGCATTTCACCGGTTTCCACGGCGCCCTTGGTGGCGGTGACTGCCCCGCAGCTGTCGTGGCCCAGGATGGCGATCAGCGGAACTTTGAGTTCGCTGATGCTGTACTCCAGCGAGCCCAGAACCGCGTCATCGATCACCTGGCCTGCTGTCCGCACCACGAAGGCGTCGCCCAGTCCGAGGTCGAAGATGATCTCTGCCGCGAGGCGCGAATCCGCGCAGCCAAAGATGACCGCGAAAGGATTCTGGCCCTCAAGAAGCGACGAACGACGGGCCGCATCCTGGTTGGGGTGGCGGGATTCGCCGGAAACAAAGCGTTCATTACCCTCGCGAAGCCGGCGCCAGGCAAGGGCTGGAGTCAAATAAGTAGGCACCTTATTACTTTACGGCGCGCGACCCTTAGGTCACGAAGTGTTGCGTCCGGCGTCAGGGAGCCGGAGTCGTGGCCGGCGCACCGGCCTCAGGAGCCTCGTCTGCGGACTTCACGACGGCGGCAGCCAGGGCCGCGAATTCCTCAAGGTTCGCTGTGCCGCTGAGGATGATGGTGGTGCCTTTGTACTCGAGGGTCATGCTGCGCTTTTCCTTGCCGGAATCGCGAAGCTCCCAGTCCTGTCCGCCGGCGTTCCGGGTACCCGTCACGGGCAGGTTGCCGGTCTGCTGGAGGACCCAGGTGGGGTTCGCTTCCCGCGTCTGGGTCAGGCCGATGAATGCTTCCTTCGGCGTCAGGTAGCCGACTTCCCACGTGGGGACGCCTGTACCCGTGCCGCTTTCCCAACGGGCGTAGTTGGGCCGGAATGTGTCACCAGTATCCGGAGTTACGGGTGTGAATCCGGCCACATCCGCAGCGTTCCGGGCGATCGCAGGGACGTCGACGGCGGGCCGGAAGTTCTCGCCCTTGGGGGCCGGATTCATCAAGACCACAGGAAGGAATGCGAGGACGCAGAGGACCAGGGCAATAACCATGCCGATGACCGAAGCATTGGCGCGTTTTGCCGCCTTCGCCGCAATGACGGGTTTGTACGGGGCTTCCGAGGCGTCCGGGGCGTTGGTCGAATGGGGCTCCGGGGCGGTCTGGCCATTGCCGGCGACGGGCTTGTCCTGCGTTTCACTCACCCTTCCATAGTCCCTTATCGCCGCACCTAACACACAACCGGGAACCTCACCGCGGGTATTGCGGGCGGTGGTCATCCAGAGGCTCCAAGCCGCTCCGGCGACTATGATCGTTGGTAGGGACCCCGGGTTAGCCCCAGTGCAACCGTGTCCGGCCCCGTGAATCGTCACTCGAAGAAGAGGTTCAAGTGTCTCCTGCACCAATGACCCAGCAGTATTCCACGATTTCGCCGTCGCTCGCCGTCGGCACCGACGAACCCGACCGCAACCTCGCGCTGGAACTCGTCCGTGTCACCGAGGCCGCGGCTATTGCCGGTGGCCACTGGGTTGGTTTCGGCGACAAGAACAAGGCAGACGGCGCCGCCGTGGATGCCATGCGTTCGTTCCTTCACACCGTCCACTTCAACGGCGTCGTGGTGATTGGTGAAGGCGAAAAAGACGAAGCCCCCATGCTGTTCAACGGTGAGCAGGTTGGCGACGGCACCGGCCCCGAATGCGACGTCGCCGTCGACCCCATCGACGGAACCCGCCTGACCGCCCTTGGCATCAACAACGCCCTTGCAGTCCTGGCGGTTGCCGAGCGCGGATCAATGTTCGACCCCTCGGCCGTCTTCTACATGGAGAAGCTCGTCACGGGCCCCGAAGCCGCCGACATGGTGGACCTCCGCCTCCCGGTCAAGCAGAACCTGCACCTCATTGCCAAGGCAAAGGGCGTCAAGGTCAACCAGCTCAACGTCATGATCCTTGACCGCGACCGCCACCGCCCGCTCGTGGAGGAAATCCGCGAAGCAGGTGCGCGCACCAAGTTCATCATGGACGGCGACGTAGCCGGCGCCATTGCCGCCGCCCGTACCGGCACCGGCGTCGACGCCCTCATGGGCATCGGCGGCACCCCCGAAGGCATCGTTGCAGCCTGCGCCATCAAGTCCTTGGGCGGCGTGATCCAGGGCCGTCTCTGGCCCACCTCCGATGACGAGAAGCAGAAGGCCATCGACGCCGGCCACGACCTCGACCGCGTGCTGTCCACCAACGACCTCGTCACCTCGGACAACTGCTACTTCGCAGCAACGGGCATCACCGACGGCGACCTCCTGCGCGGCGTCCGCTACACCAAGGACCGCGTGGTCACCCAGTCGATCGTCATGCGCTCCAAGTCCGGAACCGTGCGCTTCGTGGACGCAGAGCACCTGGCGTCCAAGTGGGAGACGTACGCGCGCAAGGCTTAGTACCCCCGGCTCATCGCGCCCTGGGCGCGAAAGGCGCCCCACCGCTCTGCGGCTATCTCCTCGTTCCTCGTCGATTTGATGCCGCTGACGCGATGGGGCGCCTTTCGCTATCCCGGTGCGTTTGGTGCCGCGGTTAACCCTTGGCGCGTCTTGGGGTGATTAGGGGCGGGGGAGTTTGTTGCGGAGGGTTTTTGCTGTGTCGCGGAGTTTCCGGGCCAGTTGGTAGGCGCCGTAGCGGGCTTTGTTGACCGGGAGGTCCCAGGTGCCGGGGTAGGACACCCCGCGTCCGCCGAAGGACTTCTTGAAGGCCGTGAAGCCCGCCCACTTGTGGTCCGGTTCGCCTTCCGGGGCCACGCCCCACAGGTCCACGTGCTTGAGGCCCTTCTCCTTGGCATCGGCCATGAGGTTGACCAGCAAGGGGATGCCCGCGCTGAGCTTCCGGTGGGCGTCGTCCAGGGCTGCATGGGCATAGACGCGGGTATCGGCGGAGTCGTAGGCGAAGGCCGCCGCGATCGGCTCGCCCTCAAGCTCGGCGATGAACAACGTGCCCGCGCCGGAGGGAAGCAGCGACTGCGCAACGGTGGTCAGGTATCCGTCACTCTGCGGCTTGAATCCGTTCCGGGCCGCGGTGAGGTGCAGGAAGTGCAGCAGGACGGAAATGTCGGCGGGGTCCTGCGACGTCCGGAACGTCACACCCTTCTTGTGGATGTTGCGGTAGAGGTTGCGGTTGGTCGGCTTCATCCCGGCCAGCACATCCTTGAAGTCCCCTTCAAGGTCAACCACCCAGCTCAGCTCCGGCTGCTGGTTGACCGGCGCCGGCCGCAGCCCGCGGGCTCGCAGGAGGGGTCCGGCGTCGGACGCTGTGAATCCTGCCGCGACGGGCTCCATGCGCACGAAGACAGCATGGACCTCCTTGGCCAGGGCCACCAGAGCCGCCGTGGCGGCGTCGAACGCTTCCACGGAATCCGCCACGGGTCCGTAGGGGGAGTAGAGAACCTTGCCGGCGGGGTTTTTTTCCTCGATCGCGAGGAAGCTCCAGCCTGGTCCCGATTTCTCATGGACCCGGCGGCCGAGGGCACGCTGGACATCGGCCCACGCGGGCGTCTGCAGGAAATGGTCCATGCTTATTTCCCCAGTCCGGTGGTCACGGCGAAGGCCACGCTGGTCCCCGTGGCACCCTGGACAGGGTGTACGTTGACCGGGTTCTCAATCTCCGGGATGAACGCGGCGCCACCGCGCTGCACGCGGAGATCGCTCTTGGGGGAGTCGAGGACCACTGCTCCGGCAACAACCACGACGACGGCCGGACCGGTTTGTGCCAACGGCACCGGGGCTGCGTCCGGACCCAGTTCGATCCGTTGGAGCTGGAATTCCTTGAAAGGCGGACGGTACAGTTCCTGCCCGAATTCCGTGCCCTCGGCCAACACCCTGGGCACGCCCAAAGACTCGAAGCGGACGGTCTTGAGCAGTTCGGCCACATCCACATGCTTTGGCGTGAGCCCGCCGCGGAGCACGTTGTCCGAGGACGCCATGACCTCAATGCCCAAGCCCCGGATGTAGGCGTGGATGTTCCCGGCAGGGAGGTAGATTGCCTGCCCCGGCTCCAAGGACACAAGGTTCAGCAGCAGCGAAATGAGGACGCCGGGATCGCCGGGGAAGGCGTCGTTGATGTCCAGCAGGGTGGTCAGCGCTTCCTGGTGCGGTTCCCGCGGCGCACCTGCGCGGAGCACGGATTCCACGGCGACCACGGCTCCGGAAACCGTGCGTCCACCTTCAATCAGCCGGGTAAAAGCGGCCCGGAGCGCTGCGGACTCGTCAGGCTGGCCAAGATCGGCGATGACGCCCGTAATGGTGTCCGGGACATCCATGGCTGCCGAATCCAGGATCGTCGCAAGGTGTACGAAGATGCTCTTCGCGGCTGCGGCGGACCGGAAACCGCACAGGGCCCGGAACGGCGTCAGTGCGAAGATCATCTCCGGCTTGTGGTTGTCATCGCGGTAGTTCCGCTCGGCGGCATCGGCGGGCAACCCCGTAGCATTCTCCCGCGCGAAACCCTCGCGCGCCTGTTCCAGGCTCGGGTGTACCTGCAGGGACAGCGGCTGCTCAGCTGCGAGGACCTTGGTCAGGAAGGGCAGCCGGGGGCCGAACTCCGCCAGGCTCTCTGCGCCAAGATGGTGCAGCGGGTTCGAGGCGATCAATTCATCCAGGGACTGCGTCACGCCGTTGGGGTGGATGGCGGTGGACGGCGAATCCGGATGGGCCCCGATCCAAAGCTCCGCTTCCGGACCGCCCGAAGCGGGCCGCCCCAGCAAGTCCGCGATCGCCGTCGTCGAACCCCACACGTAGGGCCGCAAAACATTCTCAATCTGATACACGGAAAGAAGTCCTTATGTTGCTCGGAATGGGATGAAAAGGGGCGGTTAGAGCGGGGCGCACTGGCCATTGGTGGCCACGAGGTTACGGATACCCTGTTCGTCGCCCTGCGCTTTGAGGCCGTTGAGCAGTTCCTCGGTGATCGGGGTGCCGTCAGGGGTGGTAGTGACCGGAGTGAAGTCCGGCGACGACGGCGAAGGCTGCTGGCCGGCAGGCTTGAGTGCCACTGGCTGGACGGCTGCCTGCTGTTGGAGGGAGAGCTGCGGTTGAAACGGACCGGAGGCGGCTATTGGGCCCGCTCCCTGCACGGTGTTGGACACCATGGAGTCGTTGGCCTTGGGTCCGTTGGAAGGCGTCAGCAGTTGCTGGACCCTTGAGTGGATCAGGTCGAAATCGGGCACCGTGGAGAAGGAGGCGTCGAAGTCCGGCGGGCCGATGGTGAGGCGCTTGACCGGCTGGTTCTTCGATTTCAAAGCGAGGTCGACGAAGCTGCCCAGCTGGGAGGACGAGATGTTCGAATCCACCACCTTGGTTCCTGCGTTGGCGATGTCCTCGAACTTCGTCAGCAGGGTTGCCGGATCCAACTGCTTCAGCATGGCCTGCTGCACGCACTGCTGGCGGGCGATGCGGGCGTAGTCGTCCACGAACTCGCGGGACCGTCCGTACCACAGGGCGTGGAAGCCATCCAGGTGCTGGTCGCCGGCCGGGATCCAACCGTCAGGCATGCCGTGGATTCCGTTGGCTTCGTCGGTGACGGGACCGCTGATGGGAACCCAGCCGCCGGCCTTGATGCGGATGCCGCCCATGGCATCGATCAATTTTGCGAAACCGTCCATGTCCACCAGGACATAGGCCTGGACCGTGATGCCAAGTGTTCCGGACACAGCCTCAAGGGTGGCTTGGGCCCCGGGGTCTGCCACACCGGGGTACAGGTCCTGGTAGTTGTTGGTGACTTCCGTGTTGACGGCGTTGATGAGGCACTCGTCGCCGCAGTTGTACCCGTCGGGGTAGATCTTGCGCATCGGCGAATCTTCGCTGAACTGCGCGTTCTGGAGGTTTCGGGGCACCGAGATGATGGCGCTTTCGCCGGTCCTGGCGTCCACGCTGATGACGGAGAGGCTGTCCGGACGGCGGCCGGTGCGGTCATCTCCGGCGTCGCCGCCCATCATGAGGAAGTTGTAGCGTCCGTCCACCGGGTCAATGGCGGGCCCGGCATTGAAGATGCTGCTGATCGCGTTCCTGCTGACATTCAGGACGTAGGCGAGGTAGCCGAGTGAACCGCTCCCCAGGACAGTGGCAGCGACCAGCACGACGGCGATGATGGGCCGCATGCCCGGGGCCAGCAAAACCGGACGGATGATCCGGAGGGTGTTGAGGAACAGGAAGGCCCAGCCAAGGGCCAAGGCAATGAGCACCACGATGATCACAAGGGAGCCGACGGGGTGCGTCACTATGCCCAGCAGGAGGCTGCGGTTCAGGGCGGCGATCAGTAAAGCCAGGATCGCTACCGCCCAGACTGCGAGGGTTACGCGCAGGGCAAGGCGGCCGAGTTTCCGGTCGCCGGCTACGATCTGGGCGCTGCCGGGGACGAACAAGGTGAGGAGGACCAGCACGAACGCGCGTTTGGTCCGCACCGGGGCGCTGGCCCCGGACGGATATCTGACGGGATCAGTCAGGGCTCCGCCTGGCTGACGGGTGTTCTGGTTCATGGTGGTCATCCGCGGCCTTCCTAGCGGGTGCTCCCCTCGGAAGTGTTTGCGGAAGCGAAGACCTCGCTGACTTTCTGCCGCAGGTTTTCGCCCTTCTTGGTGGCGGTATCGTTCAGCTCCCGGGCGAAGGTGAGGAGGTCGTCGCGGAGGCGGACAGCGAGGTCGTCAGTTCCTGATGCCAGCATCCGGACGGCCAGCAAGCCTGCGTTCCGGGCACCGGCGATCGAGACGGTGGCCACCGGAACGCCGGCAGGCATCTGGACGATGGACAACAACGAGTCCATGCCATCCAGGGTCTTCAAGGGAACGGGAACACCAATCACGGGAAGGGGCGTGACGGAGGCCAGCATGCCCGGCAGGTGTGCCGCTCCGCCGGCGCCGGCGATGATGACGCGAAGTCCGCGCTCATGGGCGGTCTGGCCGTACCGGATCATCTCCGTGGGCATCCGGTGGGCGGAAACGACGTCTGCCTCGAACGGAATGCCGAACTCCGCCAAAGCATCGGCCGCGGCCTCCATGACCGGCCAGTCCGAATCCGAACCCATCACGAGGCCTACCAAGGGAGCGACGGTGGGGTTTGTCATGCGTTCTCCTCAGAGGATTCCGACGGGACGCGGCCGTCCCGGATGGTGTTTGCGACTGCCGTTGCGCGGGAACGGACGGAATCCACGTCGGAGGCGGTTGTGCCCAACAGGTTGACGTGGCCGATCTTGCGGCCGGGGCGCACGGACTTGCCGTAGCAGTGCACCTTGGCAGCCGGTTCAAAGGCCAGGGCCAGGGGGAAGGCAGCAAAAAGATCCTGGTTTTCCCCGCCCAGGAAGTTCTTCATGACGGCCACGGGTGCCAGGGCGTCCGTGGCACCCAGCGGAAGGTCCAGGACCGCTCGCAAGTGCTGTTCGAATTGGCTCGTGATGGAACCGTCCTGGGTCCAGTGGCCGGTGTTGTGCGGGCGCATGGCGAGCTCGTTGATGAGGAAGCCGGCGCCGACGCCCGGGGTTTCAAAGAGTTCAGCCGCCATGACGCCCGTGACGCCAAGCTCGGTGGCGATGCGCAGGGCAGCATCCTCGGCTGCGGCAGCTACTTCCACTGAGATGTTCTGGGCGGGGGCAATGACTTCATCGCACACTCCGTCCACTTGGATGGTGTGCACCACAGGCCACGCACGGGCCTCGCCGCTGGGTGTCCGCGCAACCAGGGCGGAGAGCTCGCGGCTGAAGTCCACTTTGGCTTCGGCAAGGAGGGGACTCATGGCCTGGAACCAGCTGGCGGTGTCTGCGGCATCTTCGGGGGAGTCGACGATGCGCACGCCCTTACCGTCGTAACCGCCGCGGGGTGTCTTCAGGACCACCGGCCAGCCGATCTTGTCTCCGAACGCCACCAGCTCCTCCACCGTGTTCACGGCAGCCCACTCGGGGTTGGGAAGTCCGAGGCGGTCGATCGCGGCACGCATCACCAGTTTGTCCTGGGCGTTCACCAGTGACTCCGGCCCGGGTTGGACGTTCACACCGGCGTCAAGCAGGGCGTGCAAGTGGTCCGTGGGCACGTGTTCGTGATCAAAGGTCAGGACATCCACGCCCTTGGCAAACTCAAGGAGGGTGTCCAGGTCCTTGTAATCGCCAACAGGCGCTGTGGCCACGGCGGCTACCGCTGAAACGTCCTCACCTTCGGCCAGTACGCGGAGTTCAAAGCCCAGTGCAGTAGCGGGCGGGGCCATCATGCGTGCGAGTTGGCCTCCGCCAACAACGCCAATAACAGGAAAAGTCACAAGGTTCAGCCTACCGAACCAGCGGCTCGATCACGGATTCCCCAGCGTAGTCAACTGTGCGCAGGAGCGTAGCCGCCTGTGTTCAGGAGCCTAGCCACCTGTGTTTCAACGGCCGCGGAGGACCCGGGAAGTACCGTCAAACAGCGTCTGCACAGGCTGCTCCAAGGCAACGCGAAAAAATCGGCGCTAAAATGGATGAGGCCCACCGGCCCTAATTTTCAACGGCCATGGAGGGTCATGATCACCACACTTGCAGATCGCATCCGCGGACTTGCCTCGCTCTTCTGGCGCGAAGTAGCCAAGTTCGGCGCCGTTGGAGGTGTAGCTTTCGTCATTGACTCTGCCGTTTTCATTTGGCTCTTTTCGGGTCCCATGCACGGCAGCGAGGTCTGGGCCAAGGCGATCGCGACGATCGTTGCGAGTATTTTTTCCTGGATTGCCAACAGGTTCTGGACCTTCCGTCACCGGAAGCAAGCGAACGTCGTCCGTGAGGCCATTCTCTTTGCCGTGATGAACTTCGTCGGGCTCCTCATCGCGTCGGGCTGCGTGTGGGTTGCCAAGTACATCCTCAACCTCAATGACAAACCATCACTGTTCATTGCCGGCAGCGTAGTGGGCTTGATCCTCGGGACGATCTTCCGGTTCTTCGCCTACCGTTTCTGGGTCTTCAACGAAGAACTCGATGCAGAGCCCGAGTTCTCGCACGACCACGAGATCCTCGAGGTCCACCACAAGGCCCAGAGCGGAACCGCCGATGCCGGCCACGCCGGACCTCCCACGGGCGAGTTTCCCCGTATAAAGAACGGTTGACGGGCCTACGGACGGCTAACGCGCTCGTTCTCGAGCAGATGTTCGGTCACATCCACATCCTCGTGCACCAACACCACTGAACCGTCCCCCTGCCAGGCGCCAAGAGCTGCCGACAGTCCGGACTCCAGTCCCTCGGAGGCCCGCACCAGCAGGCGGACGCCGGGCTCGGCGGCTTCCGCAAACTGTTCCATAAGATCCGCGTGGGCATAGCCGGCGTTGCCACGTACGGCTGCGAGTTCCGGGGTGGGCTCGTTGTGCACCATGAACACGTCACCGTGGGAACGCACTTCGGCAGCGTAGTCAACGACGCCGGGGGGCAGCTCGCCCGGCCAGCTCATGGCCAGCGCCGCGAGGGGTACCGCCACGACAGCGTCGTATGCCGCGCCCGTGTGGTCAGAGGGATCATTGGTCACCAGCAGATCTGCGGCTGAGCCGTCCAGAACAACTTCCATGCCGAGCTGCCAAGCGGCCAGCGCCCACACAAAGGACTTCCAGTGCGCAGGGAGGTCGATCCTGATGGCCGTGCCCGGTTCGGCGTCGAGTTCGTCCTGCAGCAGGTTGCTGGTTTTGGCCACCCAGTTGTCCAGGACCCGGCCGGACAATTCCACCCGTTCGGAGTCGGGGCCGTACCACGTGAGCCTCGGCGAGGTGGAGTGGCCGGATCGCAGGGCGGACATCAAGTTGGCTGCCGGGATACTCATGGGTCCATCTTGGCACGCGTTGCACTGGCAGCGGGATGCCCTGTGTGAAATGCCGCACACCGGGATTAGTCCATTCGCTGGCGGGGCCGGCAGCCATGGCGGGAATCCGCGGAAAGCCGGGGTACGCGGGCGGCAAGCAGGACGACGCTTTCGTTTTGGTTCCGCCACGCCCGGGGACCAGTACCAAAACGTTGGGCGTGGCGCAGCCCACGTTTCTACAGATTCTTGATTATTATCCCGGCGCGGCTTGACTGGCAGCTAGTTACACACGTGTAATTAGTAATCAAACGCCGCTGCACAGAGGACCGGAACGAACACCGGGAATCGGAAAACATCCAAGCAGCAGCTGCAAAATCAGGAGGGACGCCATGGGGCAAGCGTTGCGTATCCAGGAAGATGCAGTCGTCGCAGAACACGCGTCGGTAAAATACCGGTCGCGGGAAGTACCCGGGGATTGGTATGTGGATCCGGCGGATCCCGAAGCGGCAGAGAAATACAACCAGAACGTGCAGCAATCGCTGGAGGAGCAGGCAACGGCGCTCCTTGCAGCCCACGAGGCCTTGATCGGGGACGACCCCGCCGCGGCCGAGGACGAACTTGACGATCCACCCATGGAGTTGCGCCGTCCGCTTGAAAGCCCGGTGCAGCCTGTCTGGATCGGGTTGCCTACGCAGGCTGACTTCGATGATGAAGGTGAGCTTGGCTGGCAGACGGATGCGCTGTGCGCACAGACCGATCCCGAAGCCTTCTTCCCTGAAAAGGGCGGTTCCACCAGGGACGCCAAGAAGGTCTGCGGAGCGTGCAACGTCCGCTCGCAGTGCCTTGAGTACGCCCTCGCGAACGACGAACGATTCGGCATTTGGGGCGGCCTCTCCGAGCGTGAGCGTCGTCGGCTAAGGAAGCGAGCGGTCTAATTCTTAAGGAAGTGCACGTTACCGCCGTCGTGGTTGCCCACGACGGCGGGAACTATCTCCCCAGGACATTGGCGGCATTGTCGAACCAGACGCGTTCGGCAGATGCCGCCATTGGCGTTGATGCGGGATCGACCGACCATTCGGCGGAACTGCTCCGTAATGTGCTCGGCGATGCCAACGTGGTGGAACTTCACCACCACGCAAAAGCCGGGTTTGGTTCTGCCGTCCGGTCCGGATTGGAGCAGTTGGCTCCCGCCGGATCAGCGTCGTCGGAAACAACGGAATGGATCTGGCTGCTTCATGATGACGCGGCCCCGGCCCCGGATGCGCTGGCGGAACTCCTCCACGCCGTTGAGCGGACTACGTCGGTCACAGTTGCCGGTTGCAAGCAGTTGGGCTGGGACGACGAGCGGCACTTGGTTGATGTGGGCTTGTCCACGAGCCGATGGGCAGAACGCCTGACGCTGATCGACGCTGACGAGGTGGATCAGGGCCAATACGATGCCCGCACGGACACCTTCGCAGTCAATTCGGCAGGCATGTTGATCCGACGCGACGTCTGGGAGCAGTTTGGCGGCTTCGACCCCGCACTGCCCGGGAGCGGCGATGACGTCGACTTCTGCTGGCGGAACTGGCTTGCAGGCAACCGCGTGGTTGTTGTTCCCAGCGCACGGATGTTCCACGTGGAGCACCGCCCCAACGGCCTGGGAACCTCCGCGGCTGCCCGTAAGGCCCAGATCCACCTCCGCCTCAAACACACTGCCTGGTGGAAAGTGCCGTTCCACGCTGTGGGCGCGCTGCTGGGCTCTTTGCTGCGCCTGGTCCTCAGCATCCTGGTGAAGGAACCCGGCTACGGCTTCTCGCAATTCACCTCCACGGTTTCCGCCCTTGCCCGTCCAATGGCAGTGGTGCGAAGCCGACGCACAGCCGCCCGGACGCGGAGCCTGCACCGGACCGTGGTCCGGGGACTCCAACGCTCCTCGCGCGAGGTCCGCGCGCACCGGCGTTCGCTGCTGGAAGCCATCCGACCCCCTGAAGAGCGCCAAGAGGTCTCCGATCTCCTGGCACCGGAACCCAGCGGAGACTCCACGGACGACTTCGCGGCACTGGCCACGAACGAGCGCGGTTGGGTGGGAACGGGAGCGGTGGCAGCGGTCCTCGTCACCCTTGCCGCAGCGATGGTGGGACTTCTCGGGCTTCTCCGCACGGGAGCAGTTACAGGAGGAAGCCTACTGCCGGTGTCCGCGACTCCGGGAGCCATGTGGGACAACGCCTCCACGTGGTGGATTTCGTTGGGCGCCGGATTGCCCGGCCATGGTGATCCGTTCGGATACGTTCTGTGGGCGATCTCCATCCTGGGCGGTGGCGACGGCAACGCAGCGATGAGCTGGCTGTTGGTCCTGGCCCTGCCCCTGTCCGCACTGGGCGCTTGGTTCGCCGTTGGTGCGTTGACCAGGCTCCGCCGTTTCAGGATGGTAGCGGCCCTTGTCTGGGGAAGCGCGCCTGCACTTTTGATTGCCGTCAACGAGGGCCGTCTTGGTGCCCTCGTGGCACATGTCCTGATGCCCTTGCTGCTCTTGGCGCTGTTGCGGGCGTCCGGTTCAGCACTGGCCAACGGTGGCCGGCACCAACTCCCCGCCCGCCGTTCCGTCCCGGGCCGAAGCAAGCCCGGGGTCAACGGAGTGCCCTCATGGACAGCAGCTGCTGCAGCGGGCCTGGTCATGGCTGCCATTACGGCATCAGCTCCCTCGTTGCTGGGGCCCATCACCGTAGCGATCATCCTGGCTGCCGTTGTTTTGGGGCGTCGGGGAAAAACGCTGTGGTGGTCGCTTCTGCCCAGCGCCGCGCTCTTCATCCCGTATGCGATTTCCGCCGCGGACCGTCCCCGCTCCTTGCTCGCCGATCCCGGCGTGCCCCGGTTCTTTGAAGCGGCACCGCTTTGGCAGCAACTCCTTGGGCAGCCGCTGGCGTTCGACGTCGACGGCGGACTAACCGGTCTGGGGCTCTTTGGACCGGGGTCGGTTCCCTGGGCCCTGATCCTTGCATTGCTGATCGGCGTCCCGGTGCTGGTGCTTGCTGTCGTCGCCTTGTTCCTGCCCGGTGAGCGCATGGTCCTGGCCCGTATTTTCTGGCTGGCCGCCTTGGCCACTCTTGCCTGCAGCTGGTTGTTCGGGCATGTGGCTACGGGCGTGAACAACAACGTACTGGCCGGCCCCTTCACAGGACCGGCTGTTTCGGCGGCCGGGGTACTGCTGTTGGGTGCTGCGATGATCGGCGCCGACCGCATCTTCGGCACGTCCCGGTCCGCGGGTGCAGGGCGTTGGAAGCCATCGCTGCGCGGAGCCGTCTCGGGCGTCACCGTCGCCGTCCTGTTGTCCGGCCCGTTGGCCGGCATGGGCGCTTGGGTAGCCCAGAATGTCCTGCAATCGGATGCCCCGACGACCCAACGTGCGGAGGCCGGTGCGGCCGCCTCACTCGGCGCTTCACGACAGGTCCGGGCGGTGGAGACCGCCACCCTGCCGGCCACCGCCGTCGACCGCGGCGTGGGACCCGAGCGCACCAGGACGCTGGTTATCACCAGCGGCGAGCAGGGCGAGTTCACGTCGTCATTGATGCGGGGCGCCGGCACCACTCTGGACAGCCTTTCCACGATCGCCTCGGCCCGCACCATCAGCGGTGCGCCGGGCCGGGAGGAAATGAACACCGACGACGCCGCAACCGCCTCGCTCCGCAGGGCCGTAGCGACGATCGTCGCGAGTACGGGGGTGGATCCACGTGCTGATCTGGAACAACTCGGCGCAGGTTTCGTGGTCCTCAAGACTGCGGACAGCGCCGCGCAACTGACCGCCAGCCGGATCGACGCAGTCCCCGGACTTGTTGCTGTGGGGCAAACCGAAGCGGGATGGCTGTGGCGCGTCACTCCGCGCGGAGCGGCGGCCACCACGGTCTCGGACACCGCAGTCCGCGCAAGGATCATTGATGCCAAGGACACCGTGATCGGTGCCCTGCCTTCCGAGGACGTGAGCGTGGCCGGGGACGTGCCTCCAGGCGACCCGGGACGCAAGGTAGTACTCGCTGAGCGCTTCGACACCGGCTGGAAGGCGTGGTTGGACGGCAAGGAGCTCCCTGCCACGACGTCCGGCTGGTCCCAGGCCTTCGAACTTCCCGCCACCGGCGGGCACCTTGAAATTCGCCACACCAACCCCTGGGCCCTATGGCTGGGAATCCTGCAGGTAGTGGTATTCGGGCTCACGGCACTCCTGGCCGTACCCGTACCCGCCCGCCGTTCCCGGACCGGCATGACAAGGGACGAAGTTTCCCTCCGTAAGGAGTACAGCAGTGTCTGACGAACAGGAGAAAGCGGGCCGGGACAACCGGCGCAATTCCAAGAGCCGGCGCGGTTCCAACAAGGGCGTTGTCGGCGGGGTGGTGTCCGCGGTGGTGATCCTGGCCGCCGGGGGAGGCGCGGTGGCAGCATCCGGAATGGTTCCCGGGCCAACGGGCAGCAGCAACGTCGAAGTGAAGCAAGCCGATGTCCCTGCCGGGCGGTCGCTTGGCGTCTGCCCTGAGCCTGCCCGGTTGGTCACTGGAACCGATGTGGATACCGATGCCGACTTCAGCCCGGTATCGACAACCGCGACGAGTGCGCTCAACGCCGTCGTCCTCAGCAATCCGGCCGGAACGGTCCCCGGCAGCAACGTCACGTCCCTGGACGGCAAGGGCATAGCCAGGATCGCCCAGGCTCCCGCCAGCACGCCCTCGCCCACGCCGGGTCCGCCCGTGCTGGCCGCAGCCGTTGCTTCCATCACATCCGTGACGTCCCCGGCAGTGGTGGGCGCGGATCCGATCGGCAACGAACAGGCCTCCTTGTCTGCAAACCTCAGCTATTCGGCCACGGACGGTGACCTGCGGGGCATGGCAGCCGCGCAGTGCCAGCAACCCGGAAACGACTCATGGTTGCTCGGCGCCAACACGGCTTTGGGGCGGACTGCGGTGCTCAATCTCAGCAATGCATCCGAGACCCCTGCCACGGTCAGCCTGGACCTCTTTGGTGCCCAGGGGCAGATCCAAGCCCCCGGCGCCAGGGGCCTCCTGGTCGCGCCCGGGACCACACGCTCGGTGAACCTGGCCGGATTGGCCCCGAACGAGTCGGAACTGGCGGTGCACGTCCGCAGTACCGGCGGGCCCGTGGCCGGAACCATCCAGCAGAGCGCCCTGCGGGGGCTTGTCCCCGGCGGCGTTGACTTCCTCTCACCCGGCACGGCGCCGTCCACGCTTCAGGTGATGTCCGGCGTCGATATCCAGGATGCCGCAGCTGTTCAGGCACTCGGCGGGAAGCCAGGTTTCACCGATGCTGTCCCGTCGCTCCAACTGGCCGTTCCGGGCTCCAGTGACGCCGTGGTGCAGGTGAAGGTCTACGGCGCCAACGGAGAACGGCAAATCCCCGACGGAGGAGTGGTGACCGTGAAGGGCGGCACTGTTGCGTCGTTGAAACTGGACGGACTTCCTTCCGGCAGTTACACCGTCACGGCGAGCTCGGACGTGGCGTTCGTGGCCTCCACCCGCGTTGTCCGGGGAGCCAAGGCTGACTCGCCGGCCGACTTTGCCTGGTCCCCTTCTGCTTCCCGCCTGGGCAGCCAGCACTTGGTAGCTGCTCCGCGCGCGGGCCAGAGCTTCTTCAGTTTCGGGGTGCCGGAAGGGCGGGCAACCGTGAGCTATGCCCCGGTGACCGCCGATGGCAAGGTCGGGAAGTCCGTGGACGTCGATATGTCCGGCGGCACGACGTCCCTGATCGAGCTCCCGGCCACGTCGGGCGGTGCTGCGGTAGCCGGTTACGTGGTTTCAGCTGAAGGTGATCCCGTCTACGGTTCCGTGGTCCTGAGAAACAAGGACCGTCCCGACGTGTCCGTGCTGGCCATTCAGGACGCCGCGGACGGCCTACGGAAGGTGCCCGTCACGGTCGGTTACTGAGCGGCCTGCAGCCGGTTCGGTACGCGGTGCAGTCCGGCTTGAGGCTGCCGGCACACCGTGCTACTGATAACGACGGCGGTACACGGGGTCGAGCGTCTCAGGTGGCACTCCGAGCATCTCGGCCGTGTACTCCACCACAACGTCATGGACCAGGTCCTGGAGTTCCTCGCGGGTGCCCGCAGCCTGTTCAACAACCCGCCGGTACACCGTGATCATGGGAGGTTCGCCTCCGCGGGCCGGCGTGTATGCCCCCATGGGCGCTGCCGTGCGTTCGGCGACCAGCTGCTCCAACCGGGGCGGGATCTCATCCACGGCAAAGAGCACGCCATCGAGTTGCTGGCCCCACATCTCCTGCAGCCGTTCGGCCGAGTCGAGCACCATGTCATCGAAGCGCTCGGAGCGGGACCGGAAGCCCGGAAGGTTGGGGAGCATCAGCTCGCCCCGCAGGCCCCGCCCATGACGGTTGCGACGGCGCCGCCGGAACCCGCGGGGGGCTTGCGCAGCAGGGTCAGTGGCCTGACTGCCGTTGGCCTCATTCCACTGGATGGTGAAGCCAGGAACCTGTGGCTGTGACTGCATACAACGACTGTAGTCCCGCCCAACCGCCAGCGCGACATCATGGGGCCGGCGCCGCCGTCGGGCCCTGCTTCGGAGCCGAAATGCGGCCTGCTGTGCCCGTCAATGCACGCTCCAGGGGCCAACTGCGGCTAATCTGGGATGTTGTGGGTGCTATTCGCCAGTGTTCAAGATCAGCCTGCCGCCAGTCAGCGGTAGCTACTTTGACGTACGTTTATGCCGAGTCGACCGCCGTTCTGGGCCCGTTGGCAACGTACGCCGAACCCCACGCCTATGACCTCTGTGCCCAGCACGCGGAGACGCTGACCGTGCCGCGGGGATGGGAAGTGCTTCGCCTGGCCATGCCGGGCACCCCGCCGCAGCCGGGCCCGGATGATCTGCTGGCCCTTGCGAACGCAGTGCGGGAAGCCGCATCCGCAGCACCGGAAAGCCCGGCCCGTACCCCGCGCACTCCGGTGGAACCGCCTGCCGCAGTTGAGGGCACCCGACGGGGACACCTGAGGGTCCTGCGCGAACCTTCCTGACCCGGCGGCCAGCCCGGGTACGGAGGCAATATTGCGCCGGCTCCGTGACGCTTAGTCCCGCGCGGTAGGCTGGAACCTGCAGAATAATCAGCCCGTGGCGCCATGCCCGGCGCCATCCAGGGAGCATTCACCATGCCAAAGGTAAGTCCTGAACTGTTGTCCATCCTGCGTTGCCCGGTGACAGGGTCCGCGCTGGTGCAGGAAGGCGAGGAGCTCGTCTCCACCGAGGCGGACGCCGCCGGCAACAAGGTCCGTTACGGAATCGAAGACGGAATTCCCCTGCTCCTGCCGCCGGACCTTCTTCCGGCCGCCGACGCCTGATTCTCCCAAGACACGAATTCCACAAGGTACATCGAAGGACACCCATGACTTTTGACTACAAAGTAGCCGACATCTCCCTGGCCGAGGCCGGACGCCACCAGATCCGCCTCGCCGAACACGAAATGCCGGGTCTGATGTCGCTGCGCGCAGAATTCGGCGCCTCCCAGCCCCTGAAGGGTGCCCGGATTGCCGGCTCGCTGCACATGACCGTGCAGACTGCCGTGCTGATCGAGACCCTCACCGCTTTGGGCGCCGAAGTCCGTTGGGCATCATGCAACATTTTCTCCACCCAGGACGAGGCAGCGGCCGCCGTCGTGGTTGGCAAGGGAACTCCGGAAGACCCGCAGGGTGTTCCCGTCTTCGCCTGGAAGGGCGAAACCCTGGAAGAGTACTGGTGGACCGCAGAGCAGATCCTCACCTGGCCGGGTGCCGACAGCAACCCGGAGCTGGGCCCCAACATGATCCTCGACGACGGCGGCGACGCAACGCTCCTGCTGCATAAGGGCGTTGAGTTCGAAGCCGCCGGGGCTGTCCCGGCCACAGCGGAAGAGGACCCCGAGGAATACGGCATCATCCTGGACGTCCTTCGCCGCACGCTTGCCGAGGACCCGCAGAAGTGGACGCGCACCGCGGCCCGCATCCAGGGCGTCACCGAGGAGACCACCACGGGTGTCCACCGCCTGTACCAGCTCGCCGAGCAGGGCAAGCTCCTCTTCCCGGCCATCAACGTCAACGACTCCGTGACCAAGAGCAAGTTCGACAACAAATACGGCATCCGCCACTCCCTCCCTGATGGCATCAACCGGGCCACCGACGTCCTTATGGGCGGCAAGGTCGCCGTCGTTTGTGGCTATGGCGACGTCGGCAAGGGTGCGGCCGAGGCGCTCCGGGGCCAGGGTTCCCGCGTAGTGGTCACCGAGATCGACCCCATCTGTGCCCTGCAGGCCGCCATGGACGGATACCAAGTGGCCAAGCTGGAGACGGTTCTGGCGCAGGGTGACATCTTCATCACCACCACCGGCAACAAGGACGTCATCTTGGCCGAGCACATGGTGGGCATGAAGAACAAGGCGATCGTGGGCAACATCGGCCACTTCGACAACGAGATCGACATCGCCGGCCTTGCCAAGCTTCCCGGCGTCAAGAAGGTCGAAATCAAGCCGCAGGTCCACGAATGGGTCTTCGACTCCGGAACGGACAACGAGCGCTCCATCATCGTGCTCTCCGAAGGCCGCCTCCTGAACCTCGGCAACGCCACGGGCCACCCGTCGTTCGTGATGAGCAACTCCTTCGCCAACCAGACCATCGCGCAGATCGAACTCTGGACCAAGCACGACCAGCCTGCCGGCGAGCGGGAGTACGAGAAGCAGGTTTACGTCCTGCCGAAGATCCTTGACGAGAAGGTGGCACGCCTCCACCTTGACGCGCTTGGCGTAGAGCTGACCGAACTGAGCAAGGAACAGGCCGAATACCTGGGCCTCGACGTCGCCGGGCCCTACAAGCCGGAGCATTACCGCTACTAAGCCTTGTGACAAGAACTGGAAGGCCGGACACGCGAACCTGCGTGGCCGGCCTTTCGGCTAAAATTGACTGTTCAGTAAAGCTGCCGGGGGACAGGAAGACGGGAACCATGACCGAAGTCGCAAAGCGGAAAACAGGCAAGGTCGTTGCCATCATCGGGATCTGCGCGGCCATCGCCGCCGGCGGAATCGGTGTGGCCACCGTCCCCGGCCTCCTGCCGGGCTCCGCCTCCAACGACGCCGGAACGGTGCAGTCGGCCGCTCCCGAGGCCAAGCCCGTTGAACTGGGCGTCACTCCCCTCGATGGCGCAGTGGAGTGGAATCCGGTGGTCGGCCCGCAGGTGAAAGCCGTCAACGGGAAAATCAAGGATGTCCGCCTGGTTCCTGCCGACGGGGGCGCTCCCGTGCAAGGGAAGATCAGTCCGGACGGCAGCACCTGGACAACGCTGGAGGTCCTGAAGTTCAAGACCCAATACAACTACTCCTTCACGGTGGCTGACTCTGCCGGCAAGGAAACCACCAGAAACCAGACTTTCACCACCGTCTCGGCAGCCTATGAAGCGGATGCGTCCATCTACCCCCGCAACGGCACCGTGGCAGGTTCAGGGCAACCGATCGAGATCAACTTCAGTGAACCGGTCCTGGACAAGGCGGCCATGGAAAAGCGCGTTGCCATCACGGTCTCCTCGGGACAGCCGGTGGCGTGGCACTGGTACTCGGACAAGAAAGTGCGCATCCGGCCCGAAGCCTTCTGGGCCGCGGGAACCACTGTCACCGTGGACATGAAGCTCCTGGGCGTCGACTTCGGCAACGGAATGATCGGCAACGGGGATGTCACGTCCACCTTCACCACCGGTCCGCAGCGCATAGCCGTGGTTGACGACACCACCAAGACCATGAACGTGTACATCGACGGCAAGCTGGCACACACAGCGCCGGTGTCCCTGGGCGGGGAGGACTGGCTCTCGCCCACGGGCTATGCGGTGATCATGGAGCAGGAACGCCACTCCAACTTCAACGCCGGGACCATCGGGCTGAAGCCGGGGGACAAGGGCTATTATCCGCCGCTGGTGGTGGAGTACGCCAACCGGCTGACGTGGTCCGGCGTCTATGTTCACCAGGCTTTGGAGGCCGCCTGGGGTGCCATTGGACGCGCCAATGTGTCGCACGGTTGCGTGGGTCTCTTGCCTGAGGATGCCGCCTGGTTCTTCAACAACATGAAGACCGGCGACGTCGTGCAGATCCTCAACACCGGCGCCCCCGCCGTCGAGCCGCTCGAAGGCTTCGGTGACTGGAATATTCCATGGGCAAGCTACGCCCAAAGGTAGGACCAGGCAAAGTCAGCGCTCCGTGAACGGCAGCTTGCGGAGCCTTTCACCGGTGGCCAGATTGCGCTGCTCGGCACGCTTGAGCCGCTCGTACTCCCGGTTCCGGCGTTCGCCCAGGACTGCCCCGATGTAGTCTCCGGGCATGGTTCCTGCCGGCGGGGGCGGAGCCACATAGCTGGCAAGTTCGGAAGCCAAGGCAATGGCCATGTTGGTTCGCGATGCCGGCGCCATCCGATAAGCCTGTTGGACGAAGGTCGCCGCACGGCGCGCGGTATTGTCCGGGATACGCCCAATGTCGGCCATGGCCACCCACCCTTGAAGATACGGTGGCGCGGCAGGCAGGATACGCGGTTCCACAGGAACCCTCTGGCGAAGGGAGTATGTTCCGGCCACGATGTCACCCAACCGTTTGGACTTCTCGCTGAACAGCGCCACACCAATGGCGAGTCCACCAAACGTCACGTAGATTTCGAGGAACCCGAGCAGCCCGCGGATAACCGCATGCCGGAACCGGATGGAACCGCCGTCGTCGCGGACAATGCGGAGTCCTGCGGCAAGCTTGCCCAGGGAACGACCACGGGTGAGGGTTTCCACCGTGACCGGGACGATGACGAACGAGAAAACGACGCAGGCCAGGATGATGGCCCGCGTTGCGGCCGCGTCCAGGTCCGGGGCGGCGAAGCCGACGAGGATGATCAGCAGGATGAGCAGCACGACGTTCGCGATGACGTCCAGGACCAGGCCCAGGGCGCGGGCGGCGAATGAGGCAGGGCGCAGTTCAAGGACCACTGCCTCGCCTGTGACGATTGAACTCAACCGGGCGCCGCCTCTCTCGTAGCTTTTTGCCCTGCGAAAGGCATGACCTGCCTTTGCTGCACTGAGTCTAGCCGCGTCCCCGCTGCCGCGCGCGCGTCAGGGACTAGGGTGGAGCCGTGGACATCGACGCCTTCTCAGCCGTGAACGGGAGCAAATGGTCCAGGCTTACTTACCTGGCCCATAAACGGCGGCTGACCGGGGAAGAGGCCGACGAGTTGCTGCGGCTGTACCAAACCGTGTCAGCGCACCTGTCGCTGATCCGTTCCGTGGCGCCGGAATCGGCCTTGTCGTCGTCCCTGTCCGCAGCCTTGGCCCAGGCACGTACCCGGTTTACAGGGGCCAGATCCAACTTCATGGAAGACCTGGCCCGCTTCTTTGTGATCGCGTTGCCTGCGGCTTTCTACCGAATCCGCTGGCTGACCGTGTGGTGCGGACTTTTCTTTCTGGCGGTGGGTGGGGCGTATGCGTTGTGGATCGGTACCTCGCCGGAGGCCTTGCGGGCGGTATTCGGCAGCGACGACAATATCCGCCGGTACGTCGAGGACGACTTCATCGACTACTATTCCGAAAACCCCGCAGCATCATTCGCCGGCGCCGTGTGGACCAACAACGCCTGGATCTCCGCGCAGGCTGTTGCCTTCGGCATCACCGGATTCTGGGTGCCCATGATCCTCTTCCTCAACGCCCAGGCGGTAGGAGCCGCGGCCGGAGTCTTCGTGGCGACCGGGAAGCTGGACATCTTCTTCAGCTACATCCTTCCGCATGGCCTGATGGAACTGACGGCCGTCTTCATTGCATGCGCAGCCGGATTAAGGATCTTCTGGGCCATGGTCCAGCCGGGCCCGAGAACCCGGCTCCAGGCTGTTGCGGAGGAAGGCCGCTCCTTGGTGACCGTTGCGCTGGGACTGGTTCTGGTGCTGCTTGTCTCCGGCGTCGTCGAAGCATTCGTGACGCCCAGCCCTTTGCCGGTGTGGGCGAAGATCACCATTGGGGCGATGGTCCTCGCCGCCTACTGGGTGTACGCACTGCTGCTGGGCGGACGTGCCTTCCGCGCCGGGGAAACGGGAGACCTGGAAACGAACGACGCCGGATACCGGGGCATAGCTGCGTAGGCACCTTACAGTTACGTTTCAATCTTGCCGACGGCGGGGTGGCTCCTGTTTCGGTGCAAGGGCGGACTGTAGGCTCGAATGCAGACAAGAATCCGGCAGCACGCAGTGGCCGGTCGATGCCTACGGAAGTGAAACCGCTGTGAGCGACAAGAGCCCGAAACCACAAGAACCGGACACGGACGTCCACGACGATCCCGATGAACCGGCCTTCGAATGGATGAAGCCCGCATCGTCCGGCGCCACGTCGGCTGCGGGGAACTCCGCCCCAGCCGATGCAGCTACTAAAGCCCAGCCGGCGTCCTCGGCCCCGACTGGATCCCAACCCGAAAGCCGCACTGGATCCCAGCCCGCGGCCCCGACGGGAACCCAGCCCGAAAGCCGCGCTGGCCGCAAGGCCGCCGAAGCTGCGGAAACTGAGCCCGAGCCCCCGCTGTTCGCAGGTTCTTCCCCTGCCGGCAAACCAACCGGCGGCGCGTCGCACTCGGAGCCGTTACCGACATCGGCCCTTCAGGTCCGTCCGCCCGAAGAGGAAGTTGCCCGCCGCAACGCAGAGCGCGAGCAAGCGGCCAAGGTGAAGCCGCTGGCGCCCCGCATCTTCCAAGTGCTGCTCGCGATTTTCTTCCCCATCATCTTGCTGGTGCTTGCCGTCCGTGCAGTAGCCAGCCCCCTGTTCCTCTGGATCGAGTACAACCGGCCGGGTTTCCCCGGGGACGGCTACGGGTTCAGCACCGAAGACCGCATGACCTACGGCTCCTATGCAGTGGACTACCTCAGCAACTGGGCGGGTCCGCGGTACCTGGGCGGCCTGGTCCATGAGGACGGCAACCAGCTGTTCAAGGACTCCGAAGTTTCACACATGGCCGACGTCAAGCTGGTCATACTGTCTTCCTTCGGGGCCGGCCTCCTGCTGATCATCCTGAGCTTCATCGCCATCATGTACCTCCGGAAGAAGAGCGACGGCGGTGTCCGCCGCGGCCTGTTCGCCGGCTCGATCGTCACGCTGGTGATCATCATCGGTCTTGCCGTGTTGGCGGTCCTGAGCTGGCAGCAGTTCTTCACCGAGTTCCACCGCATCTTCTTCGCCAGCGGCACCTGGACTTTCTCGCTCGAGGATACGCTCATCCGCCTTTTCCCCGGCCAGTTCTGGGTCGATGCCGGAATCGTCATCGGTGCCCTGGTGTTCCTGGCAGCCACGGTGACCTTCATCCTGACGTGGCCCACACGCCGTCGTCGCGGTCTGGGAGCCAAATCGGCGGATGCCAACGAAGCTGCCGATGTTGAGGCCGAGGCTGCAGACCCCACCAAGGATTCAGCAACCACCAAGCGGTAAGACTGCGTTCAGCGCAGGTGGCGCTACTTTGCGTAGAGCTTCTCCACCAGCTTGGCGAAGTCGTTCGTCACCACATCGCGCTTCAGCTTCAGCGACGGCGTGAGGTGGCCTGATTCTTCGGTGAGTTCGCTGGTGATGAAGTCGAACTTCCGGATGGACTCTGCGGCGGACACCAGCCTGTTGGCTTCATCAACGGCGGACTGCACTTCAGCGCGGACCCGCGGGTCTGTGGATGCTTCCTGGAGGGACAGCGCACCGAGCTTGTTCTCCGCGCACCAATCCGCAAGTCCTTCAGGATCGAGGGCGATCAATGCGGCAACGAACGGCTTTCCATCGCCGACGACCACTGCCTGGCCCACCAGTTGGTGTTCACGGAGCTTCTCCTCCAGCGGTGCCGGGGCGATGTTCTTGCCACCGGCAGTGACCAGCAGGTCCTTCTTGCGGCCGGTGATGGTGAGGAACCCGTCCTGGTCGAGCTCGCCGAGGTCTCCCGTGCGGAAGAACCCGTCGACGAACGCTGCCTCCGTGGCGGCCGGGTTGTTGTGGTAACCCTTGAAGACGCCGATGCCCTTCACCAGGATTTCTCCGTCGGAGGCTATCCGGATGGTGGTCCCGGGGAGTGGAATGCCTACGGTGCCGACGCGGAACATGCTGGGTGTGTTGACCGTGCAGGGGGCAGTGGTTTCGGTCAGCCCGTAGCCTTCCAGGACGGGAACGCCGGCACCATGGAAGAAATGGTTCTCCCGAAGGCTGAGCGGGCTTGCACCGGAGACCGTGTAGCCTACGGCCCCGCCAAAGACCTCGCGGACCTTGGGGTAGAGGAGCTTGTTGAACACTGCATGCTTGGCGCGCAACGTCCAGCCGGGCCCGGTGCCCTGCCCGCGCGAGGCGAGGTCCGCCGCCGTCGAATACTCCACAGCCGTTGACGACGCCGCGGCGAAGAGCCGCCCTTTGCCGCTCATGGCAGCCTTGTGCCCGGCTCCTGCGTAGACCTTTTCGAAGATGCGGGGGACAGCCAGCAGGAACGTCGGTTTGAAGGCGCCGAGGTCATCCATCAACCCGCTCGCTCCTGCGCTGTGGCCCATGGTGATCCCGCCGGTCATTGAGACCACCTGCACTGCCCGCGCCAGGACATGGGCCAACGGCAGGAACATCAGGGTTCTTGCTCCCGGCTGCATGAGCAGTTCAGGCAGGAAGGGAATGACGTTGCGGGTGATGCGGACAAAGTTGCCATGGGTGATTTCGCAACCCTTTGGCCTGCCCGTGGTGCCGGAGGTGTAGACAATCGATGCGACATCGGCAAGGTTCGCGGCGCTGCGTTGCCGTTCCAGCTCAGTGTCGGTGATGCCGGTCCCGACGGCGGATACGCTGGTCAGGTGCGGTGCCTCACCTTCGTGTTCCATGCGGATGATGGTGACCAGGTCATCACCCAGGGCGGCCGACTTGTCCACCACAGACCGGACCAGTTCAGCCTTGGCTGTGTCCTCGACGAAGACGCGGCGGGCTCCGGAGTCCACCAGGATCCATTCGATCTGGCCTGCCGATGACGTCTCGTAAATAGGAACGGTGACCCCGCCGGCCATCCAAATGGCGAAATCCACCAGCGTCCACTCAAAGCTGGAGCGGGAGAGGACAGCCACCGGATCTCCGGGGTTGAGCCCTCCTGCAATCAAGCCCTTGGCGAGTGCGCTGACGTCGGCCAGGAACCGGGATGCCGTGACGTTCAACCAGCCGTTGGGTGTCTTGTGGGCATAGAGGATGCCGAAGGGATCTTTGGTGCACCGTTCCAAGAGGAGGTCCGTGACGTTGCTGTCCTCATCGGCCTCCACCAGAAGCTCTGTGCTTGCTTCCCTCACGACCCTCCTCGCTTCCTGGGCTTGGCTGTGTGCCGTTGCCCGCGCATTTCTTCCATGGATCAGCCTAAATCCATGAAGGCATCCACATCCTCATCCGCCAGTCCTGGTAACTGATGACCTCTGCGGTCAGGACGGGGTAGAAGAATGCCGTGGCAATCACAGCGAGCATCACCACGAGACCCACGACGTACAGCCCTGAGCGGCGCCGCCAGGGTGGATCGTTGCTCCGCCCCAGCGCCAGGCCGAGGACGTAGGTGAGGGCAAGGACCAGGAAGGGCTCGAAGGACACTGCATAGAAGACGAACATGGTGCGTTCCGGATACATGAACCACGGGAGATAGCCTGCGGCAACCCCGGCCAGGATGGCTCCGGCACGCCAGTCACGCCGGCCCGCCCACCAAAAAAGAAGGATGACCAGGGCAATGGTTCCGCCCCACCACACGACGGGGTTTCCGACTGGAAGGATCGCCGAGGAGCACGTTTCAACGACGCAACCGGACGTGCCCTGCTTGGGGGCCTGGTAGTAGAAGGACGTGGGCCGGCCCATCACCAGCCACGTCCAGGGACTCGATTCGTAAGGGTGGTCCGAGCTGAGGCCCTGATGGAACTTGTACGCCTCCAGGTGGTAGTGCGCCAGGGAGCGAATCGGGTTGGGCAGCCAGTCCCAGCCGGGCGACGGGTTGGTGGCAGCCCATTGGCGGTAATAGGCGTCCTTGGACAGGAACCACCCGGTCCAGGTGGCCACGTACGTCGCGCACGCGACGGGGACGAGGGTGAAGAACGCCGCGATGCCGTCCTTGATGATCGCCGCGCTGGCCCAGCTCCGGATTCCTGCAATCCTGCGGGCACTCATGTCCCAAAAGACCGTCATCAGACCGAACACGGCCACGAAGGAGAGCGCGGACCACTTGGTGCCCACCGCCAAGCCGAGGCAAAGGCCCGCCACCAGGCGCCACCAACGCATTCCCAGCCATGGACCGGAGAGGAGCTGAAGCGGGGATGGCACCCCGCCGGGCGAAGCAGCCGCTTGCACGGCGAGCCGGGAAGCCAGACGACGGCGGCCGTCGTCGCGGTCCAACAGCAAGGCGCCGAACGCCGCCAGGATCCAGAAGGCCAGGAAAATATCCAGCAAGGATGTCCTGGAGAGCACCAGGTGGTGGCCGTCCACTGCAAGCAGCACTCCGGCAACCAAACCGAGGGTGTGGGAGCGGAAGAGCTTGAGCGCGATCAGGGACACCAGGAAAACCGTCAGTGTTCCGATGAGAGCCGCCCCGAAGCGCCACCCTAAGGGGTTGTCTGCTCCGAACAGCCACATGCCGAACGCAATCATCCACTTGCCCACAGGCGGGTGGACTACATACTCAGGACTGTTCAGGAGGACGTCGGGGTTGCCCGCGTTGAAGGAATCATTGGCCTTGGCCGGCCAGCTCCGTTCGTAGCCACTCACCAGGTAGGAGTAGGCGTCCTTGACGTAGTAGGTCTCATCGAACACGAGGCTGTGCGGAACCTCAAGGCGGACGAAGCGGAGTACGCCGGCCAGGACGGCGGTCAGGGCAGGGATGAGCCAGAACCAGAGACGCAACGACGGCGGGTAGTCCCGCCAGCTGTGAATGCCGCCAATGAGGCGGTTCCGGAGGCTCTTCGAGGTGAAGGCTTCAGCCGGCCGTGCAATCCAGGATTGCCGCTCCAGTCCGCGCGGCTTAAGGCGGGCGTCCTTTCGGTGGTTTTGCGGGAGCTCCCAAGTAGTCAGTTCCCTTACCGGTTCTTTTGTGTCAGCGGCCGCCGTTCCGTCGGTGTCCCGGGAGGGGACCGGCGTCTCGGCAGTTCCGGAATCGGTGGCAGGAACGGACGACTGGTTCACCCGCCCCATGCTACCTTTCCGTCCTTGGGAGAAACCGGAACTGCCTTTGAACGGCTGGCCGGGGCAGTAGGCTTGGCAAGTGGACGAAGAACGCAGCACCCCTGTTGAGAACCCCTTGGATGACGAATTTTCCGCAGGGGAAACCGTGCAGTCTCCGGAGCGGGGCACCCCCGGTATTGGCAGGATCGTCCTGGCCGCCACACCGATCGGAAATGTGGGCGACGCATCCTCGCGGCTGATCGAGCTCCTGGGCACATCGGACATCATCGCTGCGGAGGACACCCGCCGGCTCCATCGACTGGTCCAGGCCCTTGGCGTTGAGGTATCCGGCCGCGTGATCAGCTACCACGAGCACAATGAGGTGGCCAAGACCGGCGAACTCCTGGACCAGGTGCGCGAGGGCAAGAGCATCCTCATGGTCAGTGACGCGGGCATGCCGGCGGTTTCCGACCCCGGCTTCCGTCTGGTCGAAGGCGCTGTTGCCGCGGGCCTGACCGTCACCGCTGTTCCCGGCCCCTCGGCTGTGCTGACTGCCCTGGCGTTGTCCGGCCTCCCGACAGACCGCTTCTGTTTTGAAGGCTTCCTGCCCCGAAAACCCGGGGAGCGGAATTCCCGGCTGGGCGAGCTGGCCGACGAACGCCGCACCATGGTGTTCTTCGAGGCCCCGCACCGGCTCGAAGTGATGTTGCGTGCCCTCCACGAGCGGTTTGGCCCGGAGCGGCGTGGAGCGGTGTGCCGTGAACTGACAAAAACCTACGAGGAAGTCATCCGCGGGTCCTTGCGCGAACTCCTGGAATGGGCCGAGAACAACGAGGTCCGTGGGGAAATTGCCGTGGTGGTGGGCGGTGCACCTGAACAGGCGCCCGGAAAGCCGGAAGACCACGTGGCGGCTGTCAATGAGCTGGTAACCCAAGGCATCCGCCTGAAAGAGGCCGTGGCCGCAGTTGCCGAAGACGCCCGCATCAGCAAGCGCGAACTCTACGCGGCGGTCCTGGCGGCGCGCTAGGAAGTGCTGTGCAGCTGCACAATTACGGGGGCACCGTGCAGTGCGCACAGGCGTAGACACTCCTTCCGGCCGGGCAGTACCGTGGCAGTAATTCAAGCCACTTCTGGCAAGGAACCCTAGTGGTGCAACACTCCAAAGCACCCAAGACGAAGGAGTCGCCATGACTGTCACGGTTGAACGCGAAAGCGAACTGCTGGCTTCCGTCCCTACTGGCCTGCTGATCAACGGTCAGTGGCGCCCCGCGGGATCCGGAAAGACCTTTGATGTTGAGGACCCTGCCACGGGCAAGGTGCTGCTCAGCATCTCCGACGCCGGTCCGGAAGACGGCGCCGCTGCCCTGGACGCAGCTGCGGCTGCCCAGGCCGACTGGGCCCGCACGGCACCGCGCGAACGCGGCGAAATCCTGCGCCGGGCGTTCGACATGGTGACCGAGCGCGCCGAAGACTTCGCACTGCTGATGACCCTCGAAATGGGCAAGCCCCTGGCCGAAGCCCGCGGTGAAGTAACCTACGGCGCTGAGTTCCTGCGCTGGTTCTCCGAAGAAGCAGTCCGTGTCTCCGGCCGCTACTCGGCAGCCCCGGACGGCAAGAACCGCCTCCTGGTCCAGAAGAAGCCCGTGGGTCCCTGCCTGTTGATCACTCCGTGGAACTTCCCGCTGGCCATGGCCACCCGCAAGATTGCCCCCGCGGTTGCCGCCGGTTGCACCATGGTGCTCAAGCCCGCCAACCTCACCCCGCTGACGAGCCTCCTCTTTGCACAGGTCATGCAGGAAGCCGGCCTTCCCGCCGGTGTCCTGAACGTCATCCAGACCTCCACCGCAGGTGCCGTCACCGGCCCGCTGATCAAGGATGACCGCCTCCGCAAGATCTCCTTCACCGGTTCCACCCCAGTGGGCCAGGCACTCATCCGTGAGGCCGCGGACAAGGTCCTGCGCACCTCCATGGAGCTGGGCGGCAACGCCCCGTTCGTCGTCTTCGAAGACGCCGACCTGGACAAGGCCGTCGAAGGCGCCATCGCTGCCAAGATGCGCAACATGGGCGAGGCCTGCACAGCAGCCAACCGCTTCATCGTCCACGAGTCCGTCGCCGACGCTTTCGCTGAGAAGTTCGCAGCGAAGATCGGTTCCCTCACCACCGCCCGCGGCACCGAGCCCGAATCCAAGGTCGGCCCGCTGATCGACGGCAAAGCCCGCGACGGCGTCCACGCCCTGGTCAGCGAGGCAGTCGCAGGCGGCGCCGAGGCAGTCACCGGTGGTGCCGCCGTCGACGGTCCCGGCTACTTCTACCAGCCCACGGTGCTCAAGAACGTGGCCGAGGGTGCCCGCATCCTCAAGGAAGAAATCTTCGGTCCGGTTGCCCCGATCATCACGTTCTCCACCGAAGACGACGCAGTCCGCTTGGCCAACAACACCGAGTACGGCCTGGTTGCCTACGTCTTCACCAAGGACCTCAACCGCGGCCTGCGCGTCAGCGAGAAGCTCGAGACCGGCATGCTCGGCCTGAACGCCGGAGTCATCTCCAACGCCGCTGCGCCGTTCGGCGGCGTCAAGCAGTCCGGCCTGGGCCGCGAAGGCGGCGCAGAGGGCATCGAAGAGTACCTCTACACCCAGTACGTAGGTATCGCGGATCCGTACGCCGACTAGCATCCCTTCCGTGTCCACCGCTCCCGCAACAAGCCGGTAGATGCAAGAAAGACCCTGCCCCTGGAACTACACGTTCCGAGGGGCAGGGTCTTTTTACTGTGCGGCCCTGTGTGGGTCCGGCTGTGACCCCGCGCGGGTCAGCGGCGCTGAGGGAGCAGCTGCCGCAACCCCCGCCATGACCTGGCAAGCCCGGCACCGGCCCGCCTCGTGACCGAGGCCAGCGCCCGGAAAGGCGCGCCGAGCGCGTGGAGCCACCGTCGCATCAACGACGGCGGAAGCCAGTCCGCCTGGAAACGGACCCACCAGCCCGAATTGTTGCGCAACGACTCCCGGACGACGGCGATCCTGGGCGCTGCGGACGCGGCGGCGGTATCCGAGGGGCGGCCATAGCGCTGCCGTTCGAAGTCGGCGGTGAGGGAGGCAACCGCCCGGTGGGCGGCGTCGTCGAACCCGCCAGAGTCACCAAGCACCGTGCTGGAGCGGAACCTTGCCGAGAAGTGCCGTGGGGTTTCGCTTGGTGTGGAGGGCACGCCAAAGTCCGTGGCCAGGTCCAGCAATTCGGCCCATGCCAATCCTGCGGACGGGTACTCCGGGAGTGGCTGATCGTCCCCGGGTTTGCGGCGCTTCAGCCGGCGGCGGCGAAGCACGGAGCGGGTAAGGCGCGGAGAACCCAGGAACGCAGCCAAGAGGATGACGGCGGCAGATGTGGCGGCAATAGCGGGAAGCGGGTTGCCCTGAACAGGCCCTTGGGCCGGTGTGTCGATACCGGGCAGCGGCGCCGTGGTGGGGACAGGCGTTGGCGCCGTACTGGGAACGTCCTTCTCATCGGTGTTCGTGCTGAGGTTTCCGGTGGTGGAAGCCTCGGTGGCATATTCGGGAACGACGCCGCGGGAAGGCGTCGGCTCAAAAGGAACCCACCCCAGGCCTTCGAAGTACAGTTCCGGCCAGGCATGGGCGTCACGGGCGTCCACTTCATACTCGGGGAAGGAACCTTGGCCCACCAACGCCACGGATTCGCCGGTCAGCCGGCCCGGTGCGTATCCGACGGCGATTCGGCTGGGGATGCCCTCAACCCGCGCCATCACAGCCATCGCCGATGCGAAATGGACGCAGTAGCCGCTCTTGACGGAAAGGAAATCCGCCAGGACTGACAGGCCGTTGCCGTCATACCCGTTTTGGACCGGAGCCTGCAGGGAGTAGATGAACTCGCCGGAGCGGAGGTATTTCTGGATGGCCAGCGCCTTGGCGTAATTGTTGCCCGCCGATGCCGTCACCGTCCGGGCTGTTTCCCGGACGGTGCCCGGGAGGTTTCCGGGGATGCGCAGGAAGTCCTCGGAAATGGAGCGGGGCGCAGCGTTCGCCTGGGACAAAGCCTGGGCCGTGACCTTGGGCGCTGCGGAAAACACAACGTACCGCTGGGCCAAAGTGCTGGTTTCCGTGCTCATGATGCTCAGCGTGTCGGGGTCCCACGTCCAGCGTCCGTTGAGCCCGTTGACTGACACCGGTGCAAAGGGGGCGGGTAGATACGGGCTGGTGAACAGTCCGGCGTTGATGGACGTGACGGCGTTGACTATCTCTCCCTGGACGGAGTACCCGGCCTCGATCCGGTCCGCCCCCGCCCGCCGCGAGCCGGCACGATCATCCGGCGCCCAGGTTTCGCCGTCGAGGTGGTCAATGGTGACCGAGCGCAGGTACAAAGGCCCGCTGGAACTGGTGGCGTAAGTAATCCGGCCCGCCCCGCTGGGGCTGCGGAGGCTGTTGCCCAGTGTGATCATGGGGTTGAGCCCGTTCGAGGTTCCCCACGGCGTGAGCCGTGAGCCTTGCGGGAAGGTACCGTTGTCGAAACCCGGTATGGCCAGCGGCACCACCATCGCCAAGCCAAGGGTCAGCACCCCTGTGACCACCAAGCGCTTGAACTGGCCAGCGCCCCGCGGAGCCCCGGATTGCAGCCGCGAGTCGGGAGCGAACCATTGGCTGCAGCCGAGGATCAGCAGGAACCCGATGGTCGCGCCGATAAAGCCCGGCACGCCGACGCTTTGCGGTTTGATGGTGGCCGGAACAACCATGATGGCCAGCAGGCCGATGCCGCTCGCCGCGGGCATGGAAAGGGGGACGGCCAAGGCATCGATCAAGACCACCAAAAGCCCAAGGCAAGCGCACGTGACAAAGACGATGCCGACGTTTGGAGCCACTGGAGCGCTCTCGGAAACCACGGTTTCCCCGGCACGCTTGATGAGCCTTCCCACTGCCTGGAGGGTCTCCGGCGTGGGGATGAACCCCAGGAGGCTTTCCTGCCGGAAGAACGTGAAGGCCAGGACCCCGATCAGGGAAGCCAAGGCGCCAATGGTGGCCAGCAAGGGCTGCACGCGCAAGGAGCGCAGCACGGCCAGCGTCAGCGCCACGGCCACCACGGCGGTGATCAGCGGCATGAACCACGCCCAGCCCCGGAAAACCCCGTTCAGTGAAAGCGCGGCACCCAGTACGCCCACGGAAATGGCCCCGGCCATCGCCCAGGGGAACGCGCCCGGACCCGGGCCCGGGATGCGGCGCCGTGTGCCCGGCGTCGAAGTTTTGCTCCGGGGATCTGCGCTCGGCCGCGAAGTGACGGTCATCGTGGCACCGCCGCTCCCCGTCGGACGTCCATGGCAGCCGCAGCCGCAGCAACCATTCCGCCCTCGTCAAACGCCGCCCAGGCAGCCGCCAACGGGGTCCTTGACGTGACGGCGACGGCCCGCCATCCACCCTGCCGCAGAATCTCCAGGACTTGCTCGTTGTTGCGGGAGGAATCAGTAACCAGCAGCGCAAAAGCGTTGGCCCCATATGCGGCAGCCGGAGCCAGGGCTTTGGCCTCGGGCACGGTCAGGTTGCCGAGCAGCGCCAGGAGGGGGCCGCGCAGCCGATGGGCCGCGAGCTTGTCCATGAGCAGGTCATCGAAAGCCGAGTCTCCGCCTTCCGGCGATTCATCGAGGTTCCTGGCGGCGCGGCCGGGGCCTCTGACGGCAACAGGGGTCCTGCCCGGGTTGCGCCGGTCCGCAGACGCTTCTTCGTCCTGACGGGCGTGCTCGGGCCGGTGATGCCGGGGACCGGACAACTCAATTGCTGCCAGGCCCTCGGCGATGGCGTGCAGGCCGCCCGCCCCGTTGAATTCCTCCGCGGTGGCGTCAGGAGCGGATTTTGAGTGGCTGAAGGCGGGATGCCCCGAGGCGTCCAACATTCGCAGCGAATAGTTCCGCTCGGACAGGTGTGCGCTGATGGACATTGCAGCGGTCACCACCCACTCGAAACCGGGCGTGGTCAGCAGATCAGTGTCCTCGTCATGGCTCCCGAAGACCGAGCCGGTGCTTGGAGCAAAGGCTGCCAGCCGCTGGTCCAGGACGATCGTGGCCTCGGGAGTGGTCACGGACTCTTCCTGGCGCACCATCAATTGCCCGTGGCGCGCCGTTGCCGGCCAGTGAACCCGGCGCATCGGATCACCATGGCGGTACTCGCGGGTCATGATGTCGTCATCGCTCGGGTTGGCGCGGATCCGGGTTGCCGTGACGCCGTCATTTCCCCGGGCCCCGGCCAGTCCCGTCGCGGGAAGTTCGACGGCGGCGGGCGTCACGGTGAGGAGGTCGCCGTCGTCGATTGAATGGCGGCGCAAGGACAGGCCAAACGGATCGCTGAACTCCGCGGTGACCGGACCGATCCGGAATTGGCCGCGCTTCCCGGAACGGAGATGGTACTCATAGCGGCTGGTTCCGCCGGTGGCGGAGCGGGCAGGGAAGCGGAACGCGGGCGGATCCCCGAAACGGGGCGGAAGCTGCTCCTCCATGACCACCTGGCCGGTGCCGTACGAGGTGCGGGCCACGGCCAACCGCACGGTGGTTGCCATGGCGGTTTCCACAGTTGAGGGATTGAACTCCCGGTACACCTGGAATTTAGGTTTGAGGATACGGACCCCCGCCAGTGCCACAAGGGGCAGCAAAATCAGGAACACTGCCAAGGTGAGCAAATCGCGCCGGCCCATGATGTGGGCACAAACGATGGACACCACGCCTGCGGCCAGCAAACCCCAACCCCGGTTGGTGAACAGATGCTTGGGAAGCCGATCCACGAGTGCCATCCGGACCGCCTAGGCGCTTTGCTTATCCCTGCGCCACGCGCCGGGCGGTTCCTGGGCGACCGGGAGCGAGGCAAGGATTCCGCGCAGGACGGTCTGGGGGGTATCGCCGGCGCTCGCCGCTTTCCTGTCCAGGATGATGCGATGCGCCAGGACCGACTCGGCGACGTCCACCACATCGTCAGGGAGAACGAAGTCCCTGCCGTCCAAGGCAGCGGTTGCCTTCGCGGCGCGCAGCAACTGGAGCAAGGAGCGCGGACTGGCACCCAGCCGCAACCGGGCACTTTCGCGGGTGGCGCGGCCTATGGCTACGGTGTACTCCTTGATGGCGGGGGACACGTACACCTGCTGGACCGTGGCAATCATGGCTGCGACGTCGTTGGCGGTGACCACCGGCGTCACCTTGGCCAAGGGCGAAACAGCCTGGTGGGTCTCCAGCATTTCGATTTCCGCATCCCGGTCCGGGTAACCCATGGAGATGCGCGCCATGAAACGGTCGCGCTGGGCCTCGGGGAGCGGGTAGGTGCCCTCCATCTCGATGGGGTTCTGGGTAGCGACCACCATGAACGGCAGGGCCAACGGATAGGAGTGCCCGTCCACGGTGACCTGGTGCTCCTCCATGCACTCGAGCAGTGCGGACTGGGTCTTGGCCGAAGCACGGTTAATCTCGTCACCAATCACGATGTTCGCGAAAACAGCTCCGGGCCGGAACTCGAACTGCCGGGAGGACTGGTTATAGATGGAGACGCCCGTGACATCCGAAGGCAGCAGGTCCGGGGTGAACTGGATACGGGAAACCGTGCAGTCAACGGTTCTGGCAAGTGTCTTTGCCAGTAGGGTTTTTCCTACCCCCGGCACGTCCTCAAGCAGCAGGTGCCCTTGGGCCAGGAGGACCGTCAGGGCCAGCTTGGCAGCGTCGGCCTTCCCATCGATCACCTTGCTGATCGCACCGAGGATCCGTTCGCTGGAATCGTGGAAGCGTTCGGCATCCATCACGTGCGGCTTGTGCCCGTTGTGCACGGCGTCCGGGTTGCGCGAAGCATTCCCGTTGTCTGCAGCGTCCAGGGGCACAGCGCTGTACGCCTCGCCCTGAAAAGAAGCTGGTTCAACAGTGGCGCGTCGCTTGGACTCCATGGAATGCCCTTCAGCCGTGGCCGCCCGCCCGGCAACGTGCCGGCGTTGGCCGCCTTGTCCGTTCCAGCCTACCCAGACTTTGGGCATCGCTGACATAGTGCAGGGGGAATTTGTGTGCTGCTTGGAGTTCGTCACCACGGGCCGCGGGGATGGGGGAGGACCGCGGTCCGATTAAGGTGGGAGCATGTGCAATTCCCTCGCCCCTGCTCCCTATCGCACGTCCGCAGACCCAGACGATGCCAAGGCATCGCGCAAGGAATATCCACCCGCGCCCCAACCGCTCCCCGTCCCCGTGATGGACAACCACACGCACCTGGACTTCCGGCACGGCCTGATCGAGGTAAGCGTCGCCGACGCCATGGATGCCGCCGCCGCCGTCGGTGTTCATGGAGCCATCCAAGTAGGGTGCGACCTCGAGTCGTCCAGGTTCACCGTGCAAGCGGTGGAAGCCGACCCGCGGCTTCTGGGTGCAGTGGCGATCCATCCGAACGATGCTCCCGTTTACGCCGGACGCGGAGAGCTGAAATCGGCGCTCGCCGAGATCGAAGACCTTGCCCGCCATCCCAGAATCCGTGCCATCGGCGAGACCGGCTTGGACTTCTTCCGTACGCGCGGCGAAGGACTGGCGCATCAGCGCCATTCCTTCCGGCGCCACATTGATATTGCCAAGCGCCTTGACCTCACCCTGCAGATCCACGACCGCGATGCCCACGACGACGTGGTGCAGGTGCTCAAGGAAGAGGGTGCTCCGGAGCGGGTGGTCTTCCATTGCTTTTCCGGCGACGAGGATCTGGCGAGGATCTGCAATGACAACGGCTGGTACATGTCCTTCGCCGGGACTATGACGTTCAAGAACGCGCAGAACCTCAGGGACGCCCTGGCCATCGCGGAACCATCCAGGGTGCTGGTGGAGACCGATTCGCCGTTCCTCACCCCGCACCCTTACCGGGGACGTCCCAACGCAAGCTACATGGTTCCCTACACTGTCCGCTCCATGGCCGATGTGACTGGAGATGACCTGTCCGAGCTGTGTTCGCGCCTCGCGGAAAACACCGTCAATGCCTACGGATCATGGGCATAAGGGCCATCTGACGTGCAGGTATTCGATGTGATGCTGAATACCCGGTATGCATTTTGATTGGCTCGTTTATAACAAATCGGTTACTGTGAACCAAATAGCCGGGGTCGGGGAAGGCCTTCGGACAACTGGTTCGGTAAGATCCGGACTCACCAGTTGAATGTAGTGACGGCGCAGCAGCCGGCAGTGAAGCGTGGGACCGGGCGTGAGCCAGGCCCCTGTGTTTTGCCGCTGGTGTTTCTTTGCGCTTTTCCCCGTGCCCGGATGGTCTGAGAGTTATGGGCAAACGTGATCAAGTTCTTCACAACGGACGGCAAGTTCAGTTTCCTCAAAGTGGGCGCGCAAGTGCTGGTGTTAGTAGCACTCGTAGCCGGTGTCGTTGCCTTCGTGGGCAACAACAAGACGGTCACCTTGAACGTCGACGGAAAAGTGAGCTCCATCCAGACCTTTGGCGGAACCGTCGACCAGGTGGTCAAGGCAGCCAAGGTTGAACTGAAGAACGATGACCGGGTGACCCCCGCGCTGGATTCCCGGGTGGAAAACGGCTCCGTGGTGAACGTCAACCTCGCCAAGGCCGTCTCCATCGAACTGGACGGCGCCCGGAAGACGGTCAACACCAACGCTCCCGATGTGGCCGGCCTGGTCAGCGAACTCGGCGTCGCCGGTTCGTCCGAAATTTCCCAGCCCAAGGATGCTTCCCTCGAAGTCCAGGGTTCCTTCGTGTCCATCTCCACGCCCAAGACCATCAGCCTCGTAGCCGACGGCAAGGACACCAGCACCACCACCACGGCCTCCGACGTCGCCGAGGTCCTCAAGGACGCCGGGATCACCGTGGGTGCCAACGACCGCGTCTCCCAGCCGAGCAACGCCCCCATTGTCCAGGACATGGTCATCAAGGTCTCCCGCGTGGACACCAGCAAGACTGCCGAGACCACCGAGGAAGTCCCGTTCGAGAGCGTCAAGAGCGAAAGCGCAGAGCTCTACAAGGGTGAGGAAAAGGTAACGCAGAAGGGCGTTGCCGGCTCCGTGGTCAAGACGTTCAAGCTGGTCCTCGTGGATGGCCGTGAAGCCTCCCGCACCCTCGTCTCCAGCAACGTGACCACCCAGCCCGTCACCGAGAAGGTGGCTGTTGGAACCAAGGCACGTCCGGTGGCAGCAGCGAAGGCAGCCGCTCCCGTATCCAGCGGCCCCACCGGTGCTCCCAACGAAGCAATGTGGGACCGTATTGCCCAGTGTGAATCCGGCGGCAACTGGTCCATCAACACCGGCAACGGCTACTACGGCGGCCTCCAGTTCTCCAGCCCCACCTGGCTCGCCAACGGTGGTGGCGCCTACGCACCGACCGCCAACCTTGCCACCAAGGCACAGCAAATCGATATCGCCAACCGCCTCTACGCCAAGAACGGCCTCCGCGACTGGGGCTGCGCGCACGCAGCCTAGCCCGGCGCAGACGATACGATACCTAGGTGACTGAACCGAATTCCGAACCCGCCGCCGTCGCGCCTTTGCTGGGCGCAACTGACATCCGACGGTTAGCCGAGGAAATCGGTGTCCGCCCCACCAAGACCCTGGGGCAGAACTTTGTGATCGACGGCAACACCATTCGCAGGATCGTGTCCGCGGCCGGCATCGACCCGGACGAGACCGTGCTGGAAGTTGGACCCGGCCTTGGCTCGCTGACGTTGGGCCTGCTGGACGCGGCCCGCGAGGTAGTCGCCGTCGAAATCGATCCCGTGCTGGCCGGCAAGCTGCCGGAGACCCTCCGTACCTGGCGGCCCCAGGCCGAGGAGCGCTTCCACCTGGTGCTGTCCGATGCCATGAAGGTGACCGAACTGCCGGTGGAGCCCACTGCCTTGGTGGCCAACCTGCCCTACAACGTGGCCGTCCCGGTGGTGCTGCATCTGCTCCAGCACTTCCCGGGCCTGCGCCACGGCCTGGTGATGGTGCAGGACGAGGTGGCCGACCGCCTCGCGGCGTCGCCAGGTTCCAAGATCTACGGCGTCCCGTCCGTCAAGGCCGCCTGGTACGGGCGCATGCGCAAGGCCGGTGTGATCGGCATGAACGTGTTCTGGCCGGCACCCAAGATCCATTCGGGCCTGGTGGAATTCACGCGCCACGAGCCGCCCGCCACCCACGTGACACGGGACCAGGTCTTCGCCGTCATCGACGCCGCGTTTGCGCAGCGGCGCAAGACGCTCAGGGCTGCGCTGGCGGGTTGGGCAGGCGGTGCCGTGGAGGCCGAACGGTGCCTGGTAGCTGCAGGGGTGGACCCCACCGCACGCGGCGAAGTCCTGGACATTGGCGGGTACGTGCGGATCGCCGAAGCGCGCCACCCGGCAGCAGTATGACCCCGGGAATCCGCAGGCCCGGGGAACTGCCCTACCAAGGGGAGCGCTTCCGTGCACGCACGGTCCGGGTGAAAGCGCCCGGCAAAGTCAACGTCTCGCTGGCCGTTGGACCCTTGCGACCCGATGGCTACCACTCCGTGGCCAGCGTCTACCTGGCAGTGTCCTTGTACGAGGAGGTTGCTGCGACCAGCACTGAAGCCCCCGGGATCACCGTCAGCATCAGCCCGGCGAGCACCTTGGACCTGGACGGCGTCGATATCCCGCTGGATGAGCGCAACCTGGCTTACAAGGCAGCCGCTGTGATGGCCGAGATGTCGGAGAAGCCAACCGGCGTTCACTTGGAGATCACCAAGCGCGTTCCCGTCGCCGGCGGGATGGGCGGGGGGTCCGCCGATGCCGCGGCCACGCTGTTGGCGTGCGATGCCCTGTGGAACAGCGGCCTCTCCCGCGAGGAACTTGCCCACGTGGCCGCCGAACTTGGTGCGGATGTGCCGTTCTCGCTCCTGGGGGGGACCGCGGTCGGGCTCGGGGTAGGCGACAAGCTCTCGCCGGCACTGGCCAAAGCGCAGGTGGACTGGGTGCTGGTTTTCGCCGACTACGGACTGTCGACCCCGGACGTATTCCGCACGCTGGATGGGCTGCGGGATTCGGAAGGCGCGGAGGTTCCGGAACCCGTGGAGGTGGATCCGACCATCCTCCAGGCCCTACGGAACGGCGATCCTGAAACCCTGAGCCGGGTCCTCGTCAACGATCTGCAAAGAGCCTCGATTGCCCTGGCCCCGCAGCTTCGCGACACAATCGGGCTTGGGGAGGCGCAAGGCGCCCTGGCCGGAATGGTCTCAGGCTCCGGACCCACCGTGGCCCTCCTGGCGAGGGATCCCGGTGCCGCCTCCGTGCTGGCCGAAGACCTGACACATCGGGGGCACAACGCCATCGCTGTGCACGGACCCGTGCCAGGCGCCCGGATCATCTCCGATACCCTCCTTTAGTAGCTCCCTGCCTTTAATAGCTCCCTGCACACCAGCTCCAGAAAGTAGTACCCATTGGCCCACCTGCTTGGCGGCGAAAACCTCTCTGTCACCTATGGCACCCGCACCGTGCTCGACGGCGTCACCCTCGGTTTGGAGGATGGCGACCGGATTGGCATGGTCGGCCGTAACGGCGACGGAAAGTCCACCCTCATGCGGCTGCTTGCGCTGCGATCCACTCCGGACTCGGGCCGGGTCACCAAACGCAACGACGTCACTGTGGGCTACCTGGACCAAAGCGACGTGCTCGACGGCGACCTGACGGTGGGTGCCGCGATCGTCGGCGACCAAGCGGACCACGAATGGGCTGCGAACCCGAAGATCCGGGAAATCATGGGCGGCCTCGTAGGTGACGTTGACTGGCACGCCAACGTGCACTCGCTCTCCGGTGGCCAGAAGCGGCGGGTGGCACTGGCCAAGCTCCTGATCGGCGACCACGACGTCATCATGCTGGACGAACCGACCAACCACCTAGACGTCGAAGGCGTTGCCTGGCTGGCGCGGCACCTCAAGTCACGCTGGCGCGCCAACCAAGGCGCGTTCCTGGTGGTCACCCACGACCGCTGGTTCCTCGACGAGGTCTGCAACTACACCTGGGAAGTCCACGACGCCATGGTGGACATGTTCGACGGCGGGTACGCCGCCTACGTCCTGGCGCGCGCCGAGCGCGACCGCATGGCCGCCGTCGTCGAGAATAAGCGCCAGCAACTGGTCAAGAAGGAACTCGCCTGGCTGAGGCGTGGCGCACCGGCCCGGACCTCCAAGCCCAAGTTCCGCATCGAAGCCGCCAACGAGCTCATCTCCGACGTCCCCGAACCCCGCGACTCCGTGGCGCTGAGCAAGATGGCCACCGCCCGGCTGGGCAAGGACGTGCTGGACCTTGAGAACATCACCCTCGATTTTGAGGGAGGCGAATCCGGGCAGAAGCTGTTCAACAACATCACGCTGCGGTTGGCGCCGGGGGAGCGCCTGGGGCTGGTGGGGGTCAACGGCGCCGGCAAGTCCACGCTGCTGCGGCTCCTGAACGGCGACATCCAACCAACGTCGGGTCGGCTCAAGCGCGGTAAGACCGTGGTCACGGCTGTCCTTACGCAGGACGTGAAGGAACTTGACGAGGTCTCGGACCTCCGTGTCATTGAGGTTATTGAACGCGAGAAGCGCTCGTTCAGCGTTGGCGGCAAGGAGTTCACGGCCGGGCAACTGGTGGAGCAGTTGGGCTTCACCAAGGAAAAGCAGTGGACGCCGGTCTCCGACCTGTCCGGTGGTGAGCGCCGCCGCCTCCAACTCCTGCGCCTGCTGGTGGGGGAGCCCAACGTCCTCATGCTGGACGAGCCCACCAACGACCTCGACACCGACACCCTGGCTGCCGTGGAAGACGTCCTGGACGGCTGGCCCGGAACGCTGGTGGTTGTCAGCCACGACCGGTACCTGCTGGAGCGCGTCACCGACCACCAAATGGCCTTGCTCGGTGACGGGAAGCTCCGTGGGCTGCCCGGCGGCGTGGACCAGTACCTCGAACTGCGCGAAGCCGCCCTGGCTTCCGGGTCCCTTGCCGGTTCCACCGCACCTACCGCCGGTTCTGCGGGAGGTTCGGCTCCGACGTCGGCGGATGGACCCAGCGAGGCCGAAAAACGCGAAGCGCGGAAGGACCTCAACAGGATCGACCGTCAGCTCGGAAAGTTGGCCCAGCAGGAGGAGAAGCTCCACGCCCAGATGGCAGCCAAGTCCGAATCCGGCAACTTCGACGCCCTCGGGGAACTCAACGCCAAGCTGCAGGAACTGCTCGAGGAGAAGGAAGGCCTGGAGCTCGAGTGGCTCGAAGCCGCTGAAGTCCTAGGGGAGTAAGCCCGCCCCAGCAACGCTCTATCACGTCCCGTCGGTTTGCGGGGGTTGCTCTTTCACGTCCCGTCGGTTTGTGGGGCCGGTTCGTACCCCAGGAGCCAGTGCAGACCGTAGCGGTCTATCACCTGACCATCAGATGCGCCCCACGGCTTCGGGCCCAAGGGATCGACTACCTTGCCGCCGTCGGCGAGTTTGTCGAACCACTGGTGGAGAACCGCCGGGGCAGCTGTGCCAAGGAGCGAGAGCATGAGGCCCTCCATGCGGACGCTTGGCCCACCCTCCGAGGCGTCGGCTCCAGCAAGGCTCACTGGTCCGTCGAGGACGCCGTGTGCGATTGCGTCTGCCGGTCCGTCAACGCGTCCAAATTCCTCATAGGAGTAGAGGGCAAGAGTGCCGCCGAAGACTCCCGCGTAGAAGGTAAGAGCCTCGCGCGCAGTGCCGGGGAAGAGGGCGTAAATCTGCAGTGCAGTCATTCCGGGATCCTATCCGCCGTGATAGAGGAATGCCCGTAGGCGGTTGGGATGTGATAGGGGAATGCCCGTAGGCGGCCGGGATGTGATAGAGGAACGCCCGTCAGCGGCCGGGAAGTGATAGAGGATCAGGGGGCGGAGCGGAGGGCGGGCTCCTTTTGGAGGCCGGTCAGGCCGTTCCACGCCAGGTTCACCAGGTGTGCCGCCACGGCCCTCTTGTCCGGCTGCCGGCTGTCCAGCCACCATTGGCCCGTCATCGCCACCATGCCCACGAGCATTTGCGCGTACATGGCACCGTCCGCGGCGCTGAAACCGCGGCGGGCGAACTCGTCGGACAGCAGGTGTTCCACCCTGGCGGTGACATGCGAGAGCAGGGTGGAGAAGGCACCTTCGGGTTGCGACGGCGGTGCGTCACGCATGAGGATCCGGAAACCGTCGGTGCGTTCCTCGATGTAGCCCAGCAGTGCCAAGGCCGCCCGCTCCACCAGGACGCGGGGCTTGGCCTCGGTGCTGAGGGCCTCGGTGATGGAGTCCAGCAGAATCCGGAATTCCGCATCGACCACCTGCCGGTAGAGGCCCTCCTTGGAACCGAAGTGCTCGTAGATGACCGGTTTGGAAACCCCGGCAGTCGCCGCGATTTCCTCGATGGTGGTGCCGTCCAGCCCGCGGGTAGCGAATAGTGACCGGCCAATCCCGATGAGCTGCTCGCGACGTTGTTGGCCGGTCATCCTGGCACGGACCGTGGTGCCGCCGGAGGCGTGTTCCGAGGGCCCGCGGGACGGGATTGACCGGGAAAATTCAGTGCGCTTGCTCACTTGTCCATCATGCACCACCGGCGGTATTCGAGCCGGACAGGACCGCTGATACCGTGCCGAACGGGCATTTCCGGGCCGGTCCGCGCCGGTCAAGTCGCGAAGCACGCAAAGGTCATGGCAAACTAGTTTCTTGTGTGTGCATCCCGGTTAGCCGGGAAGGCTTCCAAGCCTCAGGACTTGGGCTCGCCGGGCATGCACGGTCCGCTCTGGTGTAACGGCAGCACCCCGGCCTTTGGAGCCGTGGAGTATAGGTTCGAATCCTATGGGCGGAACGGTCGGAATGCGCTCCACTCTGTACCTGGAACGGCTCGAGCGGTGTCTGGGTCCAAGGCTTGGATGGCAGTATTCCGAAGCCGGGTCATCCGGGACAAACCGAGCAAGGAGAGCCAGTACGTGAGCCCCGAAACCACCGGTCCCGCAGCGGTCATCGTCCTGGCCGCAGGTGCCGGAACGCGAATGAAGTCGCGGACTCCCAAGATTCTCCACGAAATCGGCGGCCGTTCCATGGTTGGCCACGCCATCCTCGCCGCCCGTTCGCTTAACCCGCAGAGGCTTGCCCTTGTGGTCCGCCACGAGCGTGACCGCGTGGCGGGGCACATCTCAACGCAGGACCCCGAGGCCCTGATCGTGGACCAGGACGACGTTCCCGGCACGGGACGCGCCGTGGAAGTGGCGCTGAAGGCCCTCGATGCCCAGGGCGACGTCACCGGCACCGTGGTTGTCACCTACGGCGATGTTCCCCTGCTCACGGGTGAATTGTTGGGTGAACTGGTCTCCACCCACGAATCCCAGGGCAACGCAGTGACGGTCCTGACCGCGGTCCTGGACGACGCCACCGGCTACGGCCGGATCCTTCGTGCCGAAGACGGAACCGTGCTGGGTATCCGCGAGCACAAGGATGCGTCGGAAGAAGAACGCAGCATCCGCGAGATCAACTCCGGCATTTACGCTTTCGACGCCGCCGTCCTTCGCACCTCCCTGGAAAGCGTCACCACGGACAACGCCCAGGGTGAGATGTACCTGACCGACGTCCTTGGCCTGGCGCGCGACGCCGGTGGCCGGGTTGCCGCCGTCGTCACCAATGACCGCTGGCAGGTTGAAGGCGCCAACGACCGCATCCAGTTGTCCGCGCTGGGCGCCGAGCACAACCGCCGCATCATCGAATCCTGGATGCGCGCCGGAGTGACGGTAGTGGACCCTGCGACCACCTGGATCGATTCCACCGTGACCCTGGACGAGGACGTCAGGCTGCTGCCCAATACGCAACTGCACGGTTCCACCACCGTGGCGAGGGACGCCGTCGTCGGTCCTGACACGACGCTCACCGACGTGCACGTGGGTGAGGGCGCCAAGGTTGTCCGCACGCACGGATCCGGTTCCACCATCGGCGCCAAGGCAAGCGTTGGACCGTTCACCTACCTTCGCCCCGGCACGGTCCTTGGCGAGACGGGCAAGATCGGCGCCTTCTATGAGACAAAGAACGTCACCATTGGCCGCGGCTCCAAGCTGTCCCACCTCGGGTACGCCGGTGACGCCGAAATCGGCGAGGACACCAACATTGGTTGCGGCAACATCACAGCCAATTACGACGGCGAGAAAAAGCACCGTACGGTGATCGGCTCGGGCGTCCGCACGGGTTCGAACACGGTCTTCGTGGCCCCGGTGACCGTAGGTGACGGCGCCTACAGCGGTGCCGGCGCCGTGATCCGCAAGGACGTGCCCGCAGGTGCCCTTGCCCTCAACGTCGCCGCCCAGCGGAACGCCGAAGGCTGGGTCCTGGCCAACCGTGAAGGCTCCGTCTCCGCCCGCCTTGCCGAAGCGGCACTGGAACCGCGGCTGGCTGCCGCCCCCACATCTTCACCATCCCCGGCAACCACAGAAGAAGGCAAATAGGAATGAGCGAAATTACCGCACACGGCGAGAAGAAACTGGTTCTCGCCTCCGGACGGGCGCATCCGGAGCTGGCGCAGGAAATCGCAAAGGAACTGGAAACCGAACTCCTTCCGGTGGACGCGTACGACTTCGCCAACGGGGAGATCTATGTGCGGTCGGCCGAGAGCGTTCGTGGTACGGATGCGTTCGTTATCCAGGCGCACCCGGCACCGCTGAACAACTGGCTGATGGAGCAGTTGATCATGATCGACTCCCTCAAGCGTGCCTCTGCCAAGCGCATCACGGTAGTTTCGCCGTTCTACCCCTACTCCCGCCAGGACAAGAAGGGCCGTGGCCGCGAGCCCATCTCCGCCCGCCTGGTTGCTGATCTCTACAAGACGGCCGGCGCTGACCGCATCATGTCGGTGGACCTGCACACCTCGCAGATCCAGGGCTTCTTCGACGGCCCCGTTGACCACTTGATGGCCATTCCGCTCCTGGCCGACTACATCCGCACCAAGGTGGAAGCTGACAACATCACTGTCGTTTCGCCTGACACCGGCCGCGTCCGCGTTGCCGAACAGTGGGCCGAACGCCTTGGCGGCGCCCCCTTGGCTTTCGTGCACAAGAGCCGCGACCTGACCGTGCCCAACCAGGCCGTGTCCAAGACCGTCGTGGGCCAGGTCGAAGGCCGCACCTGCGTCCTGATCGACGACATGATCGATACCGGTGGAACCATTTCCGGCGCCGTCCAGGTCCTGAAGAACGCCGGGGCCAAGGACGTCATCATCGCCTGCACGCACGCCGTGTTCTCCGATCCCGCAGCCCAGCGCCTGGCCGAGTCGGGTGCACGTGAAGTGGTGGTGACCAACACCCTGCCGATTCCGGCCGAGAAGCGCTTCCCGCAGCTGACGGTGCTGTCCATCGCACCGCTGATTGCCCGCGCCATCCGTGAAGTGTTCGACGACGGTTCGGTCACCAGCCTCTTTGACGGCAAGGCGTAACGCCGGACTGCTGTACGTAGACGGGCCATCGGCCACCCCAGCGGCGGCCGATGGCCCGTTTTCATTTTTGCCCGGCACCGCTGGTAAACTTTCGGGGATACCTTGGCGAGGGAGAGCACCCCTGGTTTCACAACCGGGAAAGTGTCTCCGTCATCGACTGGGTCTGTAACCTCCTTCGACGAAGGCGGGCCGGCGCTCAAGCCCGGGCCCGCGGGCGTGGAAGGTCACTCCAGACCTCCGCCCTTGCTGATCACCACGCCGCCTCAGCGGCACACCAGTAATCAAGGAGTACACATGTCTGAGCAGAAGCTCGCAGCAGAACTGCGCACCGAATTCGGCAAGGGCTACGCCCGCCGTGCCCGCGTCGCAGGCCGCATCCCCGCAGTCATCTACGGCCACGGTGCCGAGCCGGTCCACGTAACCCTCCCGGGCCGCGAGACCACCTTGGCAGTCCGCGTTGCCAACGCCCTGCTGAACCTGGACATCAACGGTGAAGCCCACCTGACGATCGTCAAGGACATCCAGCGCAACGCGATCAAGCAGACCATCGAGCACATGGACCTCCTGACCGTCCGCCACGGCGAGAAGGTCACCGTGGACGTTCCCGTTCACGTAACCGGTGAAGTTGCTCCGGGCGCCGTTGCCAACCAGGAAGCCGTCACCATCTCCGTTGAGGCCGAGGCAACCCACCTGCCGACCGCCCTCGAGGTTGACATCGAAGGCCGCGAAGCCGGCGCGCACGTCCACGCTTCCGACGTCGTGCTCCCCAAGGGCGTCAGCCTGCTGACCGAAGCCGACACCCTGGTGGTCAACATCTCCGAGGCCACCGCTTCCGCGGCCGGCGAAGAAGCTGCTGAAGGCGAAGAGGCTCCTGCAGCCGAAGAAGCCGCTGAGTAGTCTTCTGACTGCCTGAGGCTGTTATTGCCTTGAGAGTGGCCGGGTCCCATGGGGGTCCGGCCACTTTCCTTTGTCGCCTGACCTGCACCTTCTTCCATTCCCTAGGATTGAATCCATGACTGACACCTGGCTCATTGTTGGCCTCGGCAACCCCGGCAGCGAATACAGCGGCAACCGCCACAACGTGGGCCAGATGGTGCTGGATGAACTCGCATCCCGGATCGGCGGCAAGTTCAAGGTCCACAAATCCCGCGCCCAAGTGGTGGAGGGCCGTATGGGCATCGGCGGCCCGCGCGTGGTCCTTGCCAAGCCGATGACATACATGAATGTTTCCGGCGGGCCTGTCTCCGCGTTGGCCAAGTTTTTCGATGTGGCTCCGGACCACGTGATCGCCGTCCACGATGAGATCGACATCCCGTTCAACACGGTGAAACTGAAGATCGGTGGCGGGGAAGGCGGCCACAACGGTCTTCGCGACATTTCCAAGGCCCTCGCCACCAAGGATTACCTCCGGGTCCGCGTGGGCGTGGGACGTCCTCCGGGGCGCATGGATACAGCCGACTTCGTGCTCCGTGACTTCGCCACCCCGGAGAAGAAGGACTTGCCGTTCCTGCTGGATGAGGCGGCTGATGCCGTGGAGCTCCTTATCACTGAGGGCTTGTTGTCCGCCCAACAAAAACACCACGCCGCGCGATCTTGAGCAAATCTTGAGGAAAGCCTGATCAAAGCCTTACGGTCGATGGGACCCTTGGCCCTATAAAGTGTCGCGCCCCGGCGGTAGTGTGCATGGTACGCAGGTGCACGGGGGAACTGAGCGAGGGGTGCGGGTGTCGGCGGAGTTGCTTAACAGGAACCGGGGAGGCGCGGCCAGGGCTGCGGCTCCCGATCTTGTTGGCGGACCATCCGACCGTCAAACGTGGTCCCTCCTGGCCAGGAGCCATGACTTGGCGAGGGCCGGCAAGCACCTTGAAGCTCCGGACTCCTACGGCGTGATACTCACCGGAGACCGGGGCATCGGAAAATCCGGACTGGCCCGCGCCGTGGTTGCTTCCCTCGGCCCGAAGATCCACAGCCTGCAGTTGCGCAACACTTTGGCCGGCGGACAAACCCCGTACGGGTGCCTCGGCTTTCTCCTGGCCCGCCTCCCTTCGGAAGCAGTGAGTACTCCCACCGGGATCCTGCACTCGGTGACGTCCCTGATCCGGGCGGAAGCGGCGGGACGCCAGACGGTGTTCATCGTGGATAACGCCGGAGGCATGGACCCCATGAGCACCGGCGTGCTGCTCAATCTCATGGCCACTGGAACGGCCAAGGTCATTGCCACCGTGCAACGCGCCAGCGACCTCCCTGCAGATTTCCATCGCCTGGTCCTGGAGGGCCAGTTGGGCGAGGTCCATCTGAACACTTTGACGGAGGAACAGACCAAGCAAGTGCTCGGCTCCGTGCTGGGACATTACGTGTCGTCCACACTGGTCGGCTCGCTGCACTCGGCCGTGGGCGGCAACCCGATGCTGCTGCACGCCCTGCTGGATGAACAGCGGCACTCCGGCAACCTGGTCCTCAATGACTCGGTGTGGACGTTGCGCGACCGGATCAAGCTCGAAGGTGCCACGGTGGTGGAGGACTTTGTCCGTTCCAGGCTGGCGCGCGAACCACAAACCAACCGGACCGTCATTGAAATCCTGGCGTGTGCGCAGCGCGCAACCCTGGTGGACCTCGCAGCGATTTTCAGCACCGAGACCCTGGTGGAGATGGAGGAATCCGGTTTCCTGACAATCGACCGCGCCGGCGAGCACTGGGTGTCGCTCCGTGATCCGTACCTCGGCGAAGTGGTCCGCGGTTGGCTCAGCACCAGGCGCCGGAGGGAACTGTGGTTGATGCTGCTGGGGCCAAAGGAACCCGAACTCGAGGGCCTGGCATCGCAGGACCTGTTGAGCTACGCGGCGTGGATGCATGCCTGCGAGGATGAGCCGTCGCCGTCGCCTGCCCACGCGCTTGCCGCGGGTCGGGCAGCCTTGGATGATTACGATCCCAACTTCGCCATCCAGTGCACCCTCTCCCTGGACCCGAAGGACCCTGAATGGGTGCCGGGGCAACGGGTGAAAGCAGCCGCATACCTGATGCTCGATTTGCCGCTGCATGCCGCGCAAGCCCTCGATGAGGTCACTGAGGACCAGTTGGCAGCATTGGAACCCGTTGAATTCGCGGAAATCATGGCGGCCAAGTGTCAGGCGATGACGTGGATCGACGGCCGCTCCGGTATGGTTCCCGGCGTCATTGCGGAGGCCAACGCTGCCCTGGATGACATGGAGGCCAGGGCCGGGCACGGAGCGCGTGCCTTCCGCCTTGCCAGAAACCGCATGCGCTTGTGCAACTACGAGTACCAGACCTACATGGGAGAGTACGCACGGATCATCGAGGACCTGGAAGCGGAGCTGCAGCAGGACCCGGACTTCGACCGGGAGCACTGGCTGCGGTCCGGTTTCTTCCTGATCGAAGCCCGCTGCATCCTGGGCCGGGAGCTGGAAGCCCAGCAACTGGCCCGCAGCATGTCCCAGGCTCTGCGTGAGGCAGGGAGCCCCGCGCCGTTGGAGGAGGCCCTGGCCCGGCATGCGTTCCTGGCCCTGTTGTTGTCCGGCCAGTGGCGTAAGTGCATCGAGCTCATGCGCCGCGCCCCGTCCAAGCCCTCCCGCCTCCAGTTCCGTGGCGCCATCACTGAGCTGGGCATCGGCCTGGCCTACGCCTATGCAGGCAAGCCCTCCAGCGCCATTGAACCGCTGCGCTCCGCGGCTGCCCAACTCGAGCTTCGCCCGGCCATGAACCTGGTTAAGGTCGCCTACGCCGCCACGGCCTTCGCCTACGCACAACTGGGCAACTCCTTGGAAGCCGGACGCTACCTGGACCTGTACCGGACTTGCCGGGGGACGGGCACGTACTTCTCGGAATCCGTGGCCGGTTTCTGCGCGGACATGGCCGGCCGCTGGATGGGTGACCCCGACGTCAAGCAGCGGCTCCTGGCGAAGGTCCGCGAGGACTTCGACAACCAGCGGTTTACGACCGCGGGGATCTGCCTTTTCGGCGCGACGGTCGAAGGTACGGACGCCGAATACCGCCTGCTGGAGGACATCGCCGGACACCGCCAGGGTCCCCTGGCCGAAATCTCCGGACAACTGGCCAGGGGCTCCCTGGGCCGCAGCTCCAAAGCCCTTTTGGCCGCCGCCGATGCCGCGGCAGCGCTGGACCTGCTGGTGGTGGAGGCCCGGTGCGTCGCCATGGCCCTGGACTTCGCCCGCGACGCCGGCGAGACCACCACGGCCAGGACGGCCCAGCTCCGCCTGGAACGGCTCGAACAATCCGTGTCGGCCCTGCCGATCCAACCTCGCAGTGACGCGCCGGTGTTGACCGAGCGCGAACGGCAAATCGCCAAACTCGCTGGAAAGGGTGTCAGCAACCGTGAAATCGCGATGGATATTGGGGTGTCTGTGCGCACAGTGGAAGGCCACCTCTACCAGGTGTTTACCAAGCTCGGGGTGTCGTCGCGGGGTGAGCTCAATGGTCTCCTCTGAGCAGGCATACCCGGTGACGGACTACTCGGTGAGATTCGCCGATGCAGGCTGAGTACCTGGTGGGCCGGGAAGCAGAGTTGGACCTGGCCACGGAAATTTTGACACAGGAAGGCGCGGGGGCAGTACTGCTCATCGCTGACCCGGGCATCGGCAAGACGGCCATGGCGGCAGAGCTTGCCTCCCGCCTGTCCGGCGAAATGGTGGTGATGCACGTCCACGGCAGTCCTGCATTGTCCGCTGTTCCGTTCGGGGTGCTGGCGCCGTACCTGCTGGACCTGCCGGTAGACCAAGCCACCTCTCCCGTGGCCATCTTGCGGGAGTTCTGGTCCCAGTTCGAAAAAAGGCGGGGCAGCGAAGGCAACCGCCTGTTGCTGGTGGTTGACGACGCCCACGATCTGGATGAGGGGAGCACGCAGATCCTCGCTGAGTTGGTGACGGCGGGTTGGGCCAGGTTGGTGGCTACGAGCCGCCCGAGGCCCGGGCTCCCGCCCGCACTGCTCCAGCTCTGGTACGACGGCTTGGCCGAACGCCTGGAGCTGCACCCCTTGGAGCAGGAAACCGTCACGGAACTGGCAGAGAAGATGCTGGGCGGAACCGTCATGGCCAGCACCGCCGACGTCCTGCACACGGTCTCCGAGGGCAACCCGCTCCTGCTCCGTTCCTTGGTGGAGGATGCCAAGGCTGACGGGAACCTCGTCAGGCGCAACGGAGTCTGGTTCCTGACCCGCGCCCTGACCGGTAGCGGCGAAGGGTTGGCAGAGGTTGTCCGGAACAAAGTCCTCCGGACCAGCGAGGCAGAACGCGAAGCGATGTTCGTGGTGGCGTTGTCCGAGCCGGTCCCGGCGGCCGTGCTGGATTCACTGGTCGGCAGGGAGACCGTCCGCTCGTTAATGGACAACCGGCTGGTCCTGTCCACGAACGGCATCGGAAGTCCCCTGAAGATGTGGCACCCGATGTACGGGGAAGCCCTGCGCCAGATCGTGTCCCCGGCGCGCAGCCTCCAGATACGCCAGCGGATGGTCCACCACCTGGCCGCGGAACCGGCCACCGCTGAGGGTTTGCTGCGGATGGTGAGCTGGGCGCTGGACTGCGGGGCCGACGTCGAGGACGAACAGCTCCTGCAGGCCGCTTTCCTTGCAGCGAAACTGCTGCAAAACCAGCTGGCCATGGCGGCGGCCGCGAAAGTGCGTTCAGAGGTGCTGCGCCCCCGGGCCCGCGTGGTCATGGCAATGGTCAGCTATAACGACGGCGACTACCGCGCCGCCGTCCGGCTGCTCGAGGAAGACTCGGGTTTCCTGGACGCAGATCCGTCCGGTCCTTTGGGAGCAGGCCTCCTGTGGGCGGCCGCCCGATCTGCACTGGGCGACTCGTCGGCTGATATTGCCGCTGACGCCCGGGCCGCGGCCGAGGGCCTGGCTGCGCGGCACAGCGCGGATCCGGCTAAGGTGGCCGAGATCAGCCGCCACGCAGACGCCTTGGAACTTGCGGCCTTGGCCCACTCGGGCCTTTATGCGGAACTGCGCGAAGGGTTGGAAAAGTTCGAGGCCGGCATGGCGGCCGATGAGCCTGACTTCGTCATGAACCAACTCTTCCTGCTTGCCATGACGTGCGAGCTCCTCATGGTAGAGGGCCAGGCGGTCCAGGCCTTGGACAAGGGGCGGGACGCCCTGGTGCTCCTGGACGAACACAAGGATGATCTCCTCTACTTCAGTGATTTCATCGTGGTCCGGTACGCGCTGGCAGCCCTGGAAGCCGGGGAATGGCCGGCCGCGGAATCTGCGCTGGACCGTTACGCGGCAAGTTCTGCCATGGGACTGATCATCTTTGGTGGAGACATCCAGACGCTCCAAGGCTTGTCCCTGCTGCGTCAAGGCCGGCTGGAGCAGGCCGCTGCGGTGCTGACGCCTGCTGTGGAAGCCCTCAAGGTCAGGGACCCCCAGCGGTTGCGGCGACTGGGCGTTGCGGTGGCCTTCTATGCGGCGGCGCGGACGGGCGACAAGGATCTGGCCAGGCGCCTGGCCGGAGAAGTGGACACGGCCGCGGCCGGCGGAGCCTACATCGAAGCCCTGGCTGAACTGTTCGTACTGGCCGCCAAAGAACACCTGGACAGGGGCACGGGGCTGGAAAAGCTGCGCGAGCTGCCGGAGTCATCCGCCCTGCACCGGTTGCCCGGAGTCCTCCTGCAGAATGTCGTCCTCCGTGCCGAGCTCGGCGACCTTCCCGCCATGGAGGTCATCCGGGATACCGCTTCGCCCATGGGTGGATCGTGGGCCAACGGCTGGGAGTCCTTGGCGGTGGCCCAGCTCGGCGGTGCAGGGGACGGCTTCGTCAACGCCGGCAACCTCCTTGCCGCGGCAGGCATGCCCGGGCCGGCCGCTGTGGCATTCGATAAGGCGGCCAACGCCTTCGACGCCGAGGGCAAGCGTCCCGAAGCGCGGCAGGCGGCGGTGCTGCGTGATGCCAGTGAAGCCAACCTCGGCAGTGCCCTGGTCCATGACCCGCACACGGAAACCGACCGGTCCGTCCCGCTGACCCGCAGGGAACAGGACATTGTAGCCCTCGCTGTTTCCGGACTCACTGACCGGCAAATCGCAGAGAAGCTCATGGTCTCGGTGCGCACCGTGGAGGGTCACCTCTACCGCAGCTACGCAAAACTGGGCATCCGGCGTCGTGAAGATCTGGGTGCTGCGGTCCGCAGCTGAAGGCGCGTTCCGAGTACCGTCCAAACCCTGTGGGGACCACTGGCCCGCGCCACTCAGCGGATTTAACCAATGAATGGAGTAATACCTGCTTGCGGTGCGCCGGGACCAAGTAGTGCACCCCGAAAGGACTGAGTACAAAGGAGTACCCGGGCCCGCAAACAGCGTAGGGAATCGAGTACCAACTACTGGTGATCCGGTTTCGGCCAGACGGTTAACTGTTTCTTGGAAGGACGGTTAGCCCCAAGCATCGCCGGAATTCCAGTCGCAACAGTCGCATCGGTGGTCTCTTTGAGCCGGTGCTCCGGCCGTCGCAAGACGGTCCGGCCCTGGACGAAGCCGGCGGCGACAGAGTCTTCTGAGACCGAGACTCTCCCCCCAGCCGTCGCCGGCTTCTAGGCCAGGGATCCGCGCTCGCGGAAACTCAACCTTCTCCCCGAACAAGGGACTTTTGCTGCTTATTGGAGTGCGCATGTTGCCGGACCCTTGGCTGGACGAAGACACCGTCGCAGCAGGGTTGGGGCCATCGGCACTTCCGGACCGCCGGCAGCTCCTGGAACTCATCGTCGGAGCCATAGCGTCACCGTCAACCAACGGCATAGTGGTGGTGGGGGACAAAGGCTCAGGCAAGAGCCACCTGCTGCTCTCCATCCAGGCCGGATTGCCCGAATCGATGGATGTCCGAACATTTGCAGGCACGCCTGAACTTGAAGCCGTACCTTTTGGAGCCCTGACATCGCGCGCTGAAGCTGCGGGGGAGTACTCCGGTCTTCCGGGGCTGCATGTTTTCCGGGCGCTCACCGCAGCCCTCGGTCCTGCCGACTATTTGTATACGCCCGCGCCGCGCCGCCGCGGCCGGAAAAGCATGACGGCGCAGCGGCGTCCTCCGCTGGTGCTGTTGGTGGACGACATCCATCACGTCGACCCGGACTCGTTGGCTGTATTGCTGCAGTTGATGCCCGGGTTCGGTGCCACCTTGGTGGCTACCGCGGACAGCAGGAGGCCCTTGCCGCAGGACCTCTACCAGCTATGGGAAGACGGCTTCCTTGAGCAGTATCTCCTGCCGCCCTTCACCTTCCAGGAAGCCCAGGCGCTGTGCGAGGACCTCCTGGGCGGACGGATGCAGCGCCGGGTCAGCAGCGTCTTTGCGGTCATCAGCGGTTTCAACGTGGGTCTGTTGTGCCTTGCCGTCGAGGACGCCCGGCGAGCGGAGTTGCTGGTGCATCGGCGCGGATTCTGGACCCTGGACCCGCGTGCCCGCTGCCGGTGGCCGGGCGTGGTGGAACACGTGGCGGCAGAAAATGCCCTCTGCCCGCCCGAGGAACGCCAGGCGTTGGAGGTCATCGCGCTGGGGGAGCCGGTGGCACTGGAGACCGTGGAACGCAGCTTCGGGCAGCGGACCATGGACGACCTGCTTGCGGCAAGCCGGATCCGGCTGATCCCCGGCAGCCCGCCCATGGTCCGGACCAGTTCCTGGCTTTGGGGCGAGGGCACCCGGCTGTCCGTTCCGCGTTCGCGCAGCACGGCCCTCCGGATCGGCGTCGAGGGTCCCAAGCTGACCAAGGAGTCCGCTCCGGCGATGCTGCGCTGGATGACCTGGACACTGGACTCCGGGCTGAGCTTGTCCGATGAACTGATCCTGTCTGCTGCGCCTGCCGCGGACAGTCCGTCCACCGCAGAGCTGGCCCTCCGCGCCGCCGCAGCCGTCAAAGAACCCGGGAATGTGCCTGAAGCCAAGCTCTTGAGGGCCCGGGCCCTCATTGCCGAAGGCCAACTGCAGGCGGCCACACCCGAACTGCGGGCACTGGCCACCGCGGATCGGCAGCCGGGTGTGAGGTCCGCGGCGGCCAACCGGCTGGCGGCCTTGAGCCTTATGGGCGCGGCCCCGGTGCCGGCAGCTGCTGATGTCTCCGAACCGGCAACGACCATCCTCGACGCCGTCCGGGAGTCCGGACAGTTGCTCAAGGCAGGAAACGCCCCGGACGCCCTGGCGAGGTCGACGGCGGCCGTCCTGGCCATCGGTGCAGACCCGGATGCGGAAATCTTCCGGCCGGGTGTCCTGCTCCGTCACGCCATGTGCCTGCGCCACAACCTCGCGTGGGCGCTCTTGGAAACGGTGCTGCACACACGGGCGAGCTATGCCATGCCCGCCCATCTGGCCGGCTGTCTTGAGGTTGCCCGGGGCTATGCACAGTTGAGCCAGGGACTTCCCCGCGCTGCCCGCCGGACGCTGGAACCGGTGGTTGCCGACATGGCCGACGCCGGCCTGCCGTTGGTCGTGGCTCTCGGCGCAGCCATGCTGGCATTCTGTGAAGCACAGGACGGCGCCGGGCGGGAAGCACAGTCCAGCATCGTCCAAAGCGAGGCGGCCTTGGCCGAAGCGGGTCCGGGGGCAGCCGCCACGGACTCCGGGTTGTTGCGTGAGTACTGTGCACTCTTCATCGCCGCGGCCCAGGACTACGTGGCTGGTCCAGGTGCCCTGCTTGCCCTCGCAGGGAAATTCCAGGCGGGGAACTCCATGATCGCGGCCGAGGCCCTCTCCCTCCTTGCGCTGAAGGCCGGTTCCGCCGTCGTCGACGATCTGCCGCTGTTGAACCGCCTTGGCGGGCTTGCCGAAAACCTGGAGGGCGCGGGCGGGGTCTCCATGCGGACTTTTGTGCAGGCCTGGTGCGACGGGGAGCCCAGGGCCCTGGAGGCCGCGGCCCGCAGCCTGTCCGGGAACAGGCAGTTCGCCCATGCTGTGCTCTGCTGCGCCGCAGCGGCGGACAGGTATGAAGCGCGCTCACGCGGCGCAGCGAGCCGCCGGTCGTCGCTGATGGCGGAGCGGCTGCGTGCGGTGATCGACAGCGGGAATGTTCCCCCGCTTGGCTGGCTTCCGGGACCGGCGGGGCGCTGACGTGCCCGAAAGCACATCAACGGTTGAGGCCACCCGTGGGATAATTGAGTGTCCCTGAAGGCTTTCCAAGGAGTCACCCTTGACCGTCGTATCAACTCCCGCATCGCTGCAGCAGTCCGTGCAAGCCATGGACAACGCCGAGGTGTTGAGGATCCGGAACGACTTCCCTGTCCTGAACCAGCAGGTCAACGGCAAGCCACTGATCTACCTGGATTCCGGCGCAACCTCGCAAAATCCGTTGAGCGTGATCGAAGCCGAGCAGGAATTCTACGAACAGCGCAACGCGGCAGTGCACCGCGGCGCCCACCATTTGGCCGTCGAAGCCACGGAGGCGTTCGAGGACGCACGGCAGACCGTGGCGGACTTCATCGGTGCCCGTTACGAAGAGACGGTCTGGACCTCCAACGCCACCGAAGGCCTGAACCTCATCAGCTATGCGCTGTCCAACGCCGCGCTATGGGCCGCCCAGGGGCGCGGTAGTTCGGCCTTGAAGGACCTCTCCATTGGTCCGGGGGACCAGATCGTGGTGACGGAAATGGAGCACCACGCCAACCTGATCCCGTGGCAGGAGCTGGCATTCCGCACCGGTGCCACCCTCAAGTACATCCCCGTCACTGACGAAGGAACGCTGCGGCTGGATGCCGCGGCGGAAATCGTGGGGGAGCGGACCCGCGTGCTGGCCTTCACGCACGCCTCCAACGTCCTGGGCACCATCAACCCCGTGCGTGAACTGGTCGCCCTTGCCCGCCGTGCCGGCTCGCTGGTGGTCCTCGACGCCTGCCAGTCCGTGCCGCACATGCCTATCAACGTCAAGGACCTGGACGTTGACTTTGCGGTGTTCTCAGGCCACAAGATGCTGGCACCCACCGGCGTGGGGGTGTTCTACGGCAAGCAGGAGCTCCTGGATGTGCTCCCGCCGTTCCTGACGGGTGGTTCCATGATCACCACGGTCACCATGGACCGGGCAGAATACTTGCCGGCACCGCAGCGCTTCGAGGCCGGCACCCAACGGATTTCCCAGGCAGTCGCCCTCGCTGCGGCCGTGAACTACCTGTCCGAAACGGGCATCGACCGCATCCACGCGTGGGAGGCCCAGTTGGGCGAGCGGCTGGTCAAGGGCCTGGAATCCATCCACGGAATCAGGGTGGTGGGCCCGGCCTCCGGTTCCGAACGCATCGGCCTGGCCGCGTTCGACGTCGCCGGCGTGCACGCGCACGACGTCGGACAGTTCCTTGATGACCGCGGCATCGCCGTCCGCGTGGGGCACCACTGCGCGCAGCCGCTGCACCGCAGGCTCGGCCTCACCGCCACCACGCGGGCCAGCACCTACCTCTACAACACCACCGACGACGTCGACGCTTTCCTCGATGCCGTATCCGGCGTGCGGGCCTACTTCCAGGCCTGACGCCGGTCCTTCAACCTTCGACGAACAGGCAAGCACCATGAGTCTCGACCAGTTGTACCAGCAGATCATCCTGGACCACTCCAAGCAGCGCCACGGCAGCGGCCTGGCCCGGACCGCCGCACCCGAAGGCGCAGCAACAGGGCAATCACACCAGCTCAATCCGGTGTGCGGTGACGAGGTCACCCTGCGCCTTGCCGTAGCCGATGGCACGGTGCAGCAAGTGAGCTGGGACGGTGCCGGCTGCTCCATCTCCATGGCCTCGGCCTCGGTGTTGAGCGAACTGGCGGAAGGGCTGTCCGTGGAGGAGTTGCACGAGGTCATCGACAACTTCCGCGAGGTCCTCCGGTCCCGGGGCAAGGTCCAGGCGGACCCGGAGATCCTTGGGGACGCCGCAGCTTTTGAAGGCGTGTCCCGCTACGCGGCCCGCGTCAAGTGCGCCATGATTTCCTGGGTGGCGGCCGAGGACGCCCTCAACCAGGCCACAACAGCCTAGCCGCGGGCGAAGACGTCCGGTACGCCGTCGCCGTCGTCATCCCGTGCTTCTTCCGCCGCCACCAGACGGTAGCGCCGGTTGCGGGCCTTGAGCACTATCGCGGCAAGCAGTGCCGAGATCAGCGAACCTGCCAGGATGGCCACCTTGGCGTGGTCGTTGTGGGCGGACCCGGACCCAAAACTCAGCTCGCCGATCAGCAGCGACACCGTGAAGCCGATGCCGGCGAGGAGCGCCAGGCCGAAGAGGTCGATCCATGAAATGCTGGGATCCAGGCTGGCCCGCGTCGTCTTGGTGACCAGGAACGTGGTACCGAAGACGCCGACTGCCTTGCCGATGACCAGCGCCGCGATGACTCCCACTGCCACAGGATCCTGCAGCGCGGCGGCCATCCCGTCAAAGCCTCCCAACGCAACGCCCGCGGAGAAGAAAGCGAACACGGGGACAGCGAAGCCTGCCGAGAAGGGACGAAGGCGGTGTTCGAAGCTTTCGGCCAGTCCCTCCGCCGGTTCCCCTTTCTTTCCGCTCGCGGCCACCGGCACGGCGAAGCCGAGGATCACCCCGGCAACCGTGGCGTGAATACCGGAGGCGTGCACGAAGCCCCACGTGGCGAAGGCCAGCGGGAGCAGCAGGTACCAGCTGCGGACCCGCTTCTGGACGAGGAAGGTGAACAGCGCCAAAGGGACGAGTGCGGCCAACAGCATGAGCGGTTGCAGCCCGGTTGAGTAGAAGAAGGCGATGATGCCGATGGCGATCAGGTCGTCCACCACGGCGAGCGTCAACAGGAAGGTCCGCAGGGCTGCCGGAAGGTGGGTGTTGATCACAGCCAGCACGGCCAGGGCGAAAGCGATGTCCGTGGCGGTGGGAATGGCCCAGCCTTTGAGGGTTTCCCCGGCAGAGCCCAGGTTCACCAGCACGTAGATCAGTGCCGGTATGACCACCCCGCCAAAGGCTGCGGCGACGGGAACAACTGCTTTGGCGGGAGAACGCAGCTCTCCAGCCACGAATTCCCTTTTGAGTTCAAGGCCGGCGAGGAAGAAGAAAACGGCCAGCAAGCCATCGGACGCCCAATGGCCGAGGCTGAGCTCCAGGTGCCAGGGCTCGTAGCCGATGGTGAAGTCCCGGAGGGCGAAGTAGGCATCGGCTGCGGGGGAGTTGGCCCAGAGCAGTGCGGTGACTGTGGCGATGAGGAGGAGTGCTCCGCCCACGGTTTCCGCGCGAAGGATTGCGAGGATCCGGCGGTACTCGGGGTAGGTGGAGCGGGTGAAGATCGTGGGCGAGCGGTCAGCCACAGGGGCTCCTTGTCCGGTTCGGGGTATTCGGGGTATCACAATGACTCCGCCGACCAGACTTCCCGGCACACCAACGTCCATCCTACCCAACTGGGTCGCAGTAGTGCGCGTTTAGAGACGTCATAACGCGCATAACTGCGACCCAGTTGGGGGAAATTAGGGGAGCAAAACCGCGACGCCGATCGCCGCCGTCGCGAGGCCCAGCACCATGGAGATGGTCACCAGGACCACGTGCACGGTCAGGAACCGGGTCGCCTTGCCCGACGCGTCCCGCGCACGCGGATCCTTCATCACGCGTTTGAGGAACTGCGGCCACACAACCAGTGACCAAACGCCCGCGACGATCAGGACAACCGCCAGGATTGCGGGAAGTTCCACGCTAGTGGCTTTCTAGCCAGGCCTGGGCCTGCTGGGACTGGATGTTCAGGGCCTTGCCGACCATCGGTTCCGCGGCGTCGGCGATCTTGCCGCCGAGGAACGGAACCGAGGACTTCACGTTGCCCTCCAGCTCGATCCGGGTGCTGCCGCCTTCAGCCACCAGGCGCTGGACAGCGGTGACATCCAGGGGCGCACCGGCCACCTTCAAGGCGATGGTGCTGGCGCGGGATCCGTCAGCTGCCGGGGCCTCCCACTGCTCGGTCTGGGTGACCGTGAGGCTCTCGCCGACGAACTTGCGGGCGATGTCCGGCAGTCGCGTCGTGGGCAGCGTGCGGACGGTGGTGGTGCTGAACGCGCCGGCGGTGTCACCGTCGATCGTGAACGATTCCAAGGAGCCGCCCACCAGTTCGCTCGTGTGACGCAGGAAGTCCTCGTCGACGAATACAGCGGCGACGCGGTCAACGCTATGCGGCAGGGTGGTGGATGCGCTCAGGGCCATGGGTCCTCCGTGGATGTGGTGGTGTTGAAGCTCTTTTAGCTCCCAACATCCTACGGGGTGTCGCTGGCCGCGCCCGAACCGGCCCCGGCTGCACCCTGCTCGCGGGATGCTTCCTGCAGGGCCGTGGCAGCCGCGGAAATGTTCCGCGCCATGGACGGGAAGATCACCCCGTGGAACGGGTAAACGCCCAGCCAATACAACCGTCCTGCCAAGCCGCGCGGGAAGAAAATGGCGCGCTGGCGATACAGGCTGCCGTCGCCGTCGGGCTCTACCGCCAACTCCAGCCACGCGCGCCCGGGCGCCCGCATCTCCGCCCGCAGGCGCAGCAGGTGGCCACGGTCAATGGCCTCCACCCGCCACCAATCCACCACCTCGCCACTATTGAGAGTTTTAGGATGGCGCCGCCCGCGCAGCAGGCCGGCCCCGCCCTGCAGTTTGTCCATCCAGCCGCGGATACGCCAGGCCAACGGCAACGAGTACCAGCCGTTCTTGCCGCCGATGCCTTCGATGATGGTCCACACATGCTCCGGCCGGGCGGGACTGTGGAACTTCCGTTCGTCCACGTACACCTTGTACCCGGCCCAGTCGGGGTCGCTCGGGAGGGGATCGGAGTCCACGCCGGCGTTGGCCCACGTGGTCTCCACCTGCCCGTCGCGTTCCTTGCCCAGCGCCAGGGCAACAGCACGGCGGTACGGGGTCAGGCCGCCGTCGGGCAGGGGAATGTAACGGTCGACGTCGTGCTCCCGCGACACAGCGTCGTGCTGCAGTGACTGCACCAGGGGGAAGGACATGGACAGCGGAATCGGTGTCACCAGGGCAACCCATAGCCCGGCCAGTTTCGGTGCGGGAACCGGCAGGGCAATGACCAGCCGCCGGGGGAGGCCACGCTCCACGGCGTACTGGTTCATCATGTCCTTGTACTTCAGGACGTCGCGGGAACCGATGTCGAAGGTTCGGTTGAGCTTGTCCGGAAGGGTGGCAGCGGCAACAAGGTAGTGGAGCACGTCCCGGACCGCGATCGCCTCGATCCGGTTATTAACCCAACTGGGCGCCGGCATGACGGGAAGCGTGTCAGCCAAATGACGGATCATTTCGAAGGACGCGGAGCCCGAGCCGATCACCACGCCCGCTTGGAACACGATGGAATCAACCCCGGACTCCAGGAACACCCGGCCCACCTTCTCCCTGGAACGCATGTGGGTTGAAAGCAGCGCATTGTCAGGATGGAGCCCGCCGAGGTAGACGATCCTGGATACCTTGGCGGCTGACGCGGCAGCTGCCACCAGGCGGGCCATCGCTTCTTCCTTCGCCTCGTAGCCGCCGCCCGATGCCATGGAATGGACCAGGTAATACAGCACGTCCACGCCTTCCATGGCCTTCGCTGCGGTGTCCTGGTTGTCCAGCGAATCCTGGATGATGTCCACGTCGCCGTGCCACGGGACGTCAGCGATCTTCTGCGGGGAGCGGACCAGCACTTTCACCCGGTGGCCGGCCTCGAGCAACCGCGGAACCAGGCGGCCGCCGATGTAGCCGGTGGCGCCCGTTACCAGGACGGTCTTGCGGGAAGGTTGCGGATCAGGCTGGCTTTCAAGCGGTTGCTGTTCAGGCGCTGGCTGCAAAGGAACTCCTGGGGCTGGAGGGAGGGGTAGGCTGGAATCAACCCGGCATTCATTCGAATTTCCGGGCATTTGTGTTGCCTGCCCTTGGACCCACCCTAGGAGTTTCAGCCATGAGCCTCAACGGCCTGCGCCGCGCACTGGCGGAAGACAAGACTTTTGCGCGCGTTCGAACAGAGGCTGGGCGGCCTTTCGAGTCCCGAAGCACCGACTATCAAATCAGCGCGCCCACCGGCATGCGGTCCGTCCTGCTCGCCGAAATGGCCGACGCCCTGGCCACCGGTGCCGCCGGTGATCCGGTGGTACTGGCCGTGACAGCCACCGGGCGCGAGGCCGAGGACCTCACCGCCGCGCTCGCCTCCTACCTGCCCGCCGACTCCGTTGCCACTTTCCCCAGCTGGGAAACCCTCCCGCACGAACGCCTCTCGCCCCGCTCTGACACGGTGGGACGCCGCCTGTCGGTCCTGCGCAGGCTCGCCCACCCGGAAAGTTCGACGGCGGCCCCGCTCCGGGTGGTGGTGGCACCCGTTCGCGCCGTGGTCCAGCCGATTGTGGCCGGCTTGGGCGACCTCGTCCCCGTCACCTTGAAGGTAGGGCAGGAGCGCTCCTTCACCGACGTGGTGAGGGCGCTGTCCGACGCGGCCTACGCCCGGGTGGACATGGTGACCCATCGCGGTGAATTTGCGGTGCGCGGCGGCATCCTGGACGTCTTCCCTCCCACGGAAGACCACCCCATCCGCGTGGAGTTCTTCGGCGATGAAATCGACCAGATGCGCTGGTTCGCCGTGGCCGACCAGCGGTCGTTGTCCGCCCCGGGCATCCACCACCCCACGGAACTCCACGCCCCGCCGTGCCGCGAAATCCTCATCACCCCCGCGGTCATGTCCCGCGCGGCCAAACTGAAGGCGGACATGCCGGCCGCGGCCGACATGCTGGAGAAGATCGCCGGCGGCATTGCCGTGGAGGGCATGGAATCCCTGGCGCCCGTGCTGGTGGACGCCATGGTTCCTTTGGTGGACCAGCTGCCCGCAGGCTCCATGACGGTAGTCATTGAGCCGGAGAAGGTCCGTACCCGGGCCCACGACCTCGCGGCCACCAACGAGGAATTCCTGGAGGCTGCCTGGTCGACGGCGTCCGACGGCGGCGCCGCGCCTTTGGACTTGTTGTCCCGGGCGTCCACGGACCTGCATGCTGCAAGCTTCCGATCCCTCACCGACACGCGTACCGCAGCACTGGAACACGACGTTTCCTGGTGGTCCATCACTTCCCTTGCCTCCGACGAGGACCTGGTCCTGGACATCGACGTCCTCAACCTGCACGCCCGCGAACCGCGCGGATACCAAGGTGACGTGGCTGAAATGCTGGAGTTCATCGGCTCCCGCGTCCGCGACCAGTGGCGGATCGTGGTGGTGACGGACGGTCCGGGTCCGGCCCAGCGCCTGGCCGAACTGTTCCACGACGCCGAGATTCCGTGCAGCCGGGTGGACTCCCTGGACAAGGAACCGCAGCCCGGAATCATCGAGGTGACCTGTGCCGCCGTCGGACGCGGTTTTGTGCTGGACGGGCTCAAACTGGGCCTCCTCACGGAAGCCGATTTGCTGGGACGGGCGTCGGCAAGTTCCACGAAGGACATGCGGCGCATGCCGTCCAAGCGGCGCAATGCCGTGGACCCGCTGCAACTGCATGCCGGCGACTTCGTGGTCCATGAGCAGCACGGAATCGGCAAGTTCGTTGAGTTGATCCAGCGCAAGGTTGCCGGTACGTCGGCCTCCGATTCGGGCCTTCGGGAGTATTTGGTCCTGGAGTATGCCCCCTCCAAGCGCGGGGCTCCGGGGGACCGGTTGTTCGTTCCCACCGACCAGCTGGACCAGGTGACCCGCTATGTAGGCGGCGACGCTCCGGCCCTGAGCAAGATGGGCGGCGCCGACTGGGCCAGCACCAAGTCCAAGGCGCGCAAGGCCGTGAAGGAGATCGCCGGGGAGCTGATCCGCCTTTACTCGGCGCGCATGGCCAGCCGGGGGCACGCCTTCGCCCCGGACACCCCGTGGCAGCGCGAGCTTGAAGAAGCCTTCCCGTATGTGGAAACACCGGACCAGCTGACCACCATCAATGAGGTCAAAGCGGACATGGAACGCGAGATTCCCATGGACCGCCTGGTGTCCGGCGATGTTGGCTACGGAAAGACCGAAATCGCAGTCCGGGCCGCGTTCAAGGCCGTCCAGGACGGGAAGCAGGTGGCCGTCCTGGTGCCGACCACGCTCCTGGCACAACAGCATTATGAAACTTTCACGGAACGCTTCAGCGGGTTCCCCCTGCGCGTTAAGCCCCTGTCCCGTTTCCAGACCTCGAAGGAGGCCAAGGAAACCGCCGAGGGCGTCAAGAACGGTTCCGTGGACGTCGTGATTGGAACCCACCGGCTGCTGTCCAAGGATTTCGAGTTCAAGGACCTCGGCCTGGTGATCGTCGACGAAGAGCAGCGGTTTGGCGTGGAGCACAAGGAAGCGCTGAAGAAGATGCGCACCAATGTGGACGTCCTGGCCATGAGCGCCACGCCGATTCCGCGTACCCTGGAGATGTCCCTGACAGGCATCCGGGAGACCTCCACCTTGGCCACCCCGCCGGAGGAACGCCACCCGGTGCTCACGTATGTTGGCCCGTACACGGACAAGCAGACCTCGGCAGCTATCCGCCGCGAGCTCATGCGTGAAGGACAGGTGTTCTTCGTGCACAACCGCGTCTCTTCCATTGAGCGTGTTGCGGCACAGATCCGAGAACTGGTTCCTGAGGCCCGCGTGGAAGTGGCCCACGGGCAAATGTCCGAAAGCCGCCTGGAAAAGATCATTGTGGACTTCTGGGAGAAACGCTTCGACGTGCTGGTGTGTACCACCATCATTGAGACCGGCCTGGACATTTCCAACGCCAATACCCTGATTGTGGACGGCGCGGACAAGTATGGCCTGTCCCAGCTGCACCAGCTCCGTGGCCGGGTGGGCCGTGGCCGCGAACGCGCCTACGCCTACTTCCTGTACCCCTCGGAAAAGCCGTTGGGCGAGGTGGCGTTGGAGCGCCTCAAGGCCGTGGCTGCCCACAACGAGCTGGGCGCCGGCATGCAGCTGGCCATGAAGGACCTCGAAATCCGCGGTGCCGGCAACCTCCTGGGCGGCGAGCAGTCCGGCCACATCCAGGGCGTGGGCTTCGACCTCTACATCCGCCTGGTGGGTGAAGCCGTGGCCGAGTACCGCGGAGACGCGGAGGAGAAGGCTGCGGAGATGAAGATCGAGCTTCCCGTCAATGCGCACTTGCCGCATGACTACGTGCCCGGAGAGCGGCTTCGCCTGGAGGCCTACCGCAAGTTGGCGGCCGCCGTCACCAACGAGGCCATCGAGGAAGTCCTGGCCGAACTCGTGGACCGGTACGGCGAGCCCCCGCTGCCCGTGCAAAACCTGATCGCCGTGGCGCGCTTCCGTGTGGGGGCCCGCGAAGCCGGCCTGTCCGACGTCGCGCTCCAGGGAAACTTCATCCGATTCTCGCCGGCGCAACTGCCCGAATCCAAGGTCATGCGCCTGAACCGCATGTACCCCGGTTCCCAGGTGAAGCCTGCGCTGGATGCCGTGTTGATCCCCAAACCCAAGACCGCCCGGATCGGCGGACGCGACCTGCAGGACGCCGAAATCCTGGAGTGGGCCAACAACGTCATCGAGGCGATCTTCGCCGATGTACCCGTGAAAGCCGGCTGACTTCAATGATGGGAGGACACCACGCCGCGTCGGGAGCCGCGGCGTGGATCGCTATTGCCTCGACCGGGCCGTACGCACTGGGCTGGTATCCGCTGGATTCCACCGGCATCCTCATCGGGGCCATGGCGACGGCGGGAACAGCACTCGTGTGCGACTGGGACCACCGGCACAGCACCATTGCAAACTCGCTGCCCCCGGTCTCCAACGTGATCGCCGTGGGCATCGAGAAGGCCAGCGGCGGGCACCGCCAGGGGACGCACTCGCTGCTGGGAGCCTCCGCCTTCGTGGTGCTGGCCGCAATGGCCGCCCAGTTCCAGATGGTCACGCCGGTGGGGAAGTTGTCCGTGGGCGCAGGACTCCTGTGCATGTTCATGATCAACCTCGCGGCCAAGGCCCTGAAGCTGTTTCCCAAGTCCGGCTGGATCACCAACTGGATCTTCGCCCTTGTCATGGCCGGATTGGTGACGTGGTTCGCTCCGGACCAGTGGGGTTGGCTTCCTTTGTCCATGCTGACGGGCGTGGTGGTCCACATCGTGGGGGACATGATCACTGTGGGCGGTGTGCCCCTCTTATGGCCCATCGTCATCAAGCCGCCTAAGTTCCTCCGCAAGTCGGCCATCAAGGGGATCTGGCGGCCGAACGGCGCGTTTTCCCTGCCCTTGCTCGGCCGCGCGGGATCCCGTCGCGAGTGGCTGGTGCTGATCCCGGTGAGCGGCTACGCCATGGTGGGAATGGCCGTCTCCGCCTGGACCCTTGCCCGGCAGCACTGGCCCGGAATGGTGGCTGCTTTGGGCGGTGCACTGCAGCTTCCTTGAGCTCCCTGTTGGTCCATTGCTTGAAACGTCCATCAAATTCGCGTCATGACTCATGGCCTCCCTCCACATCCAAACGGGCGCCTTTGCCCCGGTAAGACTTTGGTTTGGGGAACTTGGAGGTTCACATGGATTTGTTCCGTTCGCACGGCATCCATTCAGGCAGCAAGGAAAGTGAGGCACAGCGACGCACCCAATCGTTGCGGCGCTCACACGTTGACCTTGAGGTAATTATTCCGGCGTACAACGAGGCTTCGAGGATGCCCGGCACGCTGCGACAGACAGCCGACTTCCTCGCCGCGCAGCCGTGGTCTTCGCGGATTGTGGTGGTGGACAACGCCAGCGTGGACGAAACGGGGCCGGTGGTCCGGAAACTGTCCAGGGAAGCGGGAAGCCCGGTGCCGATCTCGGTGATCGGCTGTGCCCGCCGTGGCAAGGGCGCTGCCGTCCGTCGGGGGCTCCTGAGCGGGACCTCGCGGTTCACTGGTTTCTTCGACGCCGACATGGCCACTCCCGTGGAGACCCTGGCTGCTGCCATGTCCCACCTGCAGCATGGAGCCGCAGCCGTGATCGCGTCGCGGCATGCGCCCGGCGCCACTCTTGTCCGGCCCCAACAGTTGGGCCGGCGCCTTGGCGGCAGGGCGTTCAGGGCGTTGACCAGGACAAAGGTCAAGGGCATCGCGGACACACAGTGCGGCTTCAAGTTCTTCGAACGTGATGCGCTCACCGCTGCCATGGTGCAGTGCCGGGCAACAGGCTTCGCCTTCGACGTCGAGCTGCTTCTCAGGCTTCAACTCCAGGACGCACCGATTGTTGAACTGCCGGTCGCATGGACGGATGGCGCATCGTCGTCCTTCCGGCCCCTCCATGACGGTGTAGCCAGTTTCGCCGCCGTCTTCCAGCTCCCAAAGTCAACGCCGTGACCGCGGTACTGACGCACGAAACCGCCGTCGCGCGGCTCGCTGGAAAACACGTGCTGGTCCTCAACTGGCGCGACGTGTTGCACTCACAGGCCGGCGGGGCAGAGCAATACATGCACGAGATTTCCCGGAGGTGGGTTGAGCACGGAATCAAGGTCACCTGGTTCACCGGCCGGGATACCGGACAGGCCGCAGCTGACGTCATCGACGGCGTCCGGGTCCTGCGTGCCGGCGGGCCCCTGGCCATCTATGCCCGGTCAGCACTCAAGCTTCTGAGGTCAGGCGAAACGTTCGATGCAATTGTTGACTGCCAGAACGGAATCCCCTTCTTCTCTCCGTTGTTCGTACCGGCTGATACCCCGATCGTCCAACTGATCCACCACGTCCATCAGGAGCAGTTCGCCACGAGGTTCGCTCCTCCGCTGGCAGCCCTTGGCCGCTTCTTGGAGAACAGCGGTGCGAAGGCGGTCTACGGTCAGAGGGCCATTGCGGCAGTGTCGGTGTCCACGCGGCTGGAGCTGCGCAAGCTTGGCTTCACCGGTCCCGTGCATGTGGTCCCGAACGGCACCATCGACGTGCCCGCAAGGCCGGGGCCCAGGGATCCGGAACCAACCATTGGCGTCGTCAGCCGGTTGGTTCCCCACAAGCGGCTGGACTTGTTGCTGGGGCAGTTCGCGGTTGCGGCACGGAGTATTCCGAATCTGCGCCTGGAAATCGTGGGAGACGGTCCGGAGAAGCCCCGTTTGCAGCAGTTGGCCATGGACCTCGGACTGGACCACGCAGTGACGTTTCACGGATACCAGCCCAACGAAGTCCGCGACGATCTCTTGAACCGCGCCTGGCTCACAACATCGACCTCCGCTTCCGAAGGTTGGGGATGCTCGGTAGTGGAGGCCGCAGCGTGGGGCGTCCCCTGCCTGGCATTGCAGGTCCCGGGAATCCGGGACTCAGTGGTGGGTGGGCGGACGGGCTGGTTCGTGGACACACCCACGGAACTTGGCGCTGCCATGGTTTCCGCGTTGGAGGCTTTGGCTGATGCGGACATCGCCGAAGCCATATCTGCCCAGTGCCAGGAGTGGGCCCGGTGCTTCACCTGGGACCGCTCCTCGGAATTGCTGGCCGGAGTCCTGCTGGAGGAGACCCTGCGCCGCCGGGGCGTTGATGGCTATGCCAGCGTTTCGGACATGTCCACCGTGGCACGCTTCGAACTTCCCGCGGGAGTGGATCTCGGAAGCATACGGAGCGTCCTCAGGCCCACGGATGAAGTGCGGGAGACCGAGGGCGACGTGGAAGTGCTCATCAAAGGGCGCGATGAATTCGAGGCGTTCGCTGCCTTGAAAAGCGTGGGTGTGATTGCCGCGGAGGTGCGGCCGGCAGGGAGGAGCAGCCTCCTCGCCGGACCGGGCAACGGGTTCACTCCTGCCGACGCTGTTCATGACCTATAGCGGGACACGCTCCGGCAGCGCGCCGGCAAACCGAAGCCGTGCCAAAGCCGGCCAGGCAAGCAAAGTAGCGGAGAACAGCGGCATCCTGGCGGTCTCGGCGGGACTGGTGGGGGTAGTGAGCTACGTCTGCACGCTCCTCATGGCCAACATGCTTGAGACCACCGACTACACGCACTTCGCCGCAGCCGCGATGCTCATGGGCATCGTGGGAATTGTGGCCTCGGCGTTGGTTCCGTTGCCGCTGTCCCACATCGTGGCGGTCCATCCTGCGGGTTCGGAGGAGCGCAGGGACGGGATAGCCTTCGCGGTTTTCGTTTCGTGGGCGGCGGGCGCGGCTTCGGCGCTGCTCACAGGCGGGTTGGCGCTCGTTTTCGCAGGTCCGGACCTGGCGGCAGCTGTGGCGTTGGGCTCCTTGGGGATCTTCGTCGTCACGGCGCATGCCGGCTGGCTTCAGGGCGAGCTGAGATTTCCGTGGTATTCCCTGACCACCATCGTCGAGGTGTTTGTTCGGCTGCTCTTCAGCCTGGTGGTCATCGCCCTTGCCTGGGGCGCGGGGGGAGCAGTGGCTGGATTTGCGGTGGGCTCCCTGGTGCAGTTTGCCGTGCCGCGGTCCTTCTACCGGGATCTGACGTGGCGTCCGGGAGTGCTTCGGGAGAAGTGGCGCTGGGCTGAAACCAGCGACATCGCCTCGGTCCTGTGCGTCGTGTCCGTCCTGGTGGGCATCGACGTCGTCGTGGTCGGTTTCCTGGGCGGCGGCTCCGCGGAAGCGGCAGGCTTCCAAGCGTTGGCCACCATCGCAAAAGGACCTGTTTATGTGGCCGCGGGGACCGCGCTGGTTGCCTTTCCCTTGCTTCGCAGTCCGGGAGCAAATGTCCGCAAGGTCCTTGCAGAAGCTTTTGTCTCCTTCGGGCAGCTCGGGACGGTGGCTTTTGCCGTCATTGCCACGGCGCCACCGATGATGTCAGGGCTCATTGTTCCGCAGAAATACCACGGATCCCTGGGGCTCCTGCCGTGGCTGGCTGCGGCCGGCCTGGGCTATGCGGTCCTGATGGTCCTCACCACGGTCCTCCTGGCCCTGCGCGCCTACCGCCGCTGCCAACTGGGCCTCGCCATTGCCTCCGTCCTGGTGCTGGGTGGCTTGTGGGCCGGCTGGGAGTTTGATGGCGTGCGGGGCATGGCCATTGGTTGTGGCGCAGGTGCCGTGGCTGCGGCTTTGGCGCTGGCTGTCATTGCCCGGCCGGTTCTGGCCGTCCATGCCTCCTCCGGTTCGAAGCGGTCCGGCGTCGCGTGGGCGGCGGGCGTCCTGGCCCTTCTGGTGGTCCTCGGTGTGGCCGCCCGGCTGCAACCCGTTGTGTGGTTGTTGCTGGCCGGCGTCGGCGGAACAGGAGTCCTTGCCCATCAACGGGGACTTCTCCCCACGCGCAACGACCTCCGGATATTGCGACGGCGGCGGGCCACAGGCCGGCGGTCCAAGCTCGTGGGCCGGAGGTCCAAGCTCGTGGGCCGGAGGTCCAAGCCGCAGACACTTTCGCCTGGCCGGCTGGCCCGCATCGGAGCCCGCCTCTCCTCCAACGCGGCCGCCTCGTTCGTGCTGGTGACCGCGGCAGGATTCGGCGTGCGCGCCCTCGGCCTGGAGCGGGGCTTTGAACTCTGGGTTGACGAAATGCTGTACGTCAGGCTCGGCGAATCGGTGGGCGCGGGAGAATTTCCGACGTTGCCTGACGGTCCGTTCTTCCTGCACCCTCCAGGCTACTTCCTGCTCGAAGCCGGCGTTCTCAAGGTGTTCGGCCTGTCCGGAGACATCATCCCGATGACCCTCCAGCTTCGCTGGCTCAACGCTGTCCTGGGAGCCGTCACTGTGGGTTTGGGCTACCTGCTGATCCGCAAACTGGCCGGCTTGGCCGCCGCGTGGCTGACTGCGGTGATTTTGTCCTTCGAGCCGTTTATCCTTCGCAACAACAGCCATGCTTTCCTGGAGACCTCGGCCATGGTGCCGGCGCTGGCCGGGATGGTGCTCCTGGTGGGCAGCCGGGAGGGGGAAGGCCGTCTGCGTTCCTGTGCGAGGTTGGCAGGGGCCGGCTTACTGCTGGGGTACTCGGTCGTGTGCAAGGACTTCTTCCTCATTTGCACTATCGCTACCGTGCTTGCGGCCCTGGCGTGGAAGAAGACGCTCCCATGGCGTCAAGGGCTTGTGGTCACTGGCTTCGGCATTGTTCCCTACGCCGTCTACCTGCTGGTGGTGACTGTCCATGGACACTTCCCTGCGTGGCAGTGGGCCAAGAGCCATGGAGTTGTGCGCATGTCCGGGGTGGAGAAGTCCACCGGGTTCACCGCGGAGGGGTCACCGAGCATTGTCTCCCGGCTGGTGGAGCAGGTAGGGCAATTCGGTACCAGCTATCTCCTCCTGGTGTTGTGCCCCGTTGCTGGATTGCTGCTGTGCTTCAGCATCCACGCCGGACGGCGGCTGATGGGGCTGGCGGGCCTGGCACTTGGCGCCGCGGGTACCTACAGCGCTTTGTTCGGCACCTTTGAGGAACAGTACGGGTACGGCGTCATGGTGGTTGGCGCACTGTGCGCCGTCCTGTTCGTGGTGGAGCTCAGGGAGAGGTTTCCGGGCACCCGCAAGGCGCTGGCCGTGATCGCGGTGATCCACGTGGTGCTCACGGTGGCGCTGGGACTGCGGACCGCCCTGACCCAGGACAACGGATTTGTCCGCGCCGATGAGTGGATCCAGGCCAACCTCCCAGTCGACGCGCGGATCAGCGTCACCAACAGCACGGGGCACTTCGCCTACATGCACGATCCCCGTTTTGGCATCTGGCCGGATGCGCCGTTGATGGAACAGAACGGCGTGAGCTATGTCCTCACCCAATCGAAACCAACGAGGCAGGGCTACGGATACGCCAATCCCGCCATGCTCGCCTGGTTGGAGGAACACGCAACGCCCATGGTCACCACGGCCGGCCCCACCAACGGCGAAACCACCGTCTGGTACGTGGATCCGGCCAAACGTCAGGCAGCAGCCGCTGCCAACGTAGGGGTGCCCTCCAAGAGCTACGGGACAGAAAGGTAATCATGAGAGTTTTGCATCTGGGGTTCGAGGACCCCCGCATGCCCGGGGCAGGCGGCGGATCCGTCAGGACCCATGAAATCAACCGGCGCCTTGCCGCCCGGGGATTCGACGTTACTGTGCTGACCACCCGGTATCCCGGGTGGCAGGAACGGGTCCAGGACGGCGTCCGCTATGTGCCCATCGGCCTTGGCAGTGGTGGCACCAGGCTCACCAGGCTGGTGGCGTACGTGCTGCGGTTGCCCTTCGAAGTGCGGCGGCGCCGGGTGGCGGCCGATCTGGTGGTGGAGGATTTTTTCGCACCCTTCTCCACCATGGCTGCGCCGCTCTGGACCAAACTTCCCACTATCGGCGTTGTCCAATGGCTGCATGCCAGGGACAAAGCACGGCAATACAAACTGCCCCTGCACTGGGTGGAAAGGTGGGGCGTTCGCAAGCACCGGAGGCTCATTGCAGTGTCCCGCGGAATCGCAGACAACCTTGCTGCACTGAATCCGGCCATCCATGTGGACGTGATCGGAAACGGCGTGGATCCTGCGGCGTGGAAAGCAACGCCCCACAAGGGCCAAAATGTCCTCTTCGTCGGGCGCCTGGAACTCGGCCACAAAGGTTTGGACCTGCTGATGGCGGCCTGGGCCAAGTGCTGCGCGGACGTGGACGGGATGCTCCTCGTTGCCGGCACGGGCCCGGACGAAGCAAAGCTGCGTGCGCTCATCCGCGACGCCGGTCTCTCAGAGCGCGTGCAGTTGCTCGGGTGGCTCTCCGGGGAGGAGAAGTTCCGCGCTTTCAGCGAGGCGCGCCTGGTGTTGGTGCCTTCGCGGCACGAGACCTTTGGACTCGTGGCCATCGATGCCCTGGCGACGGGCACGCCGGTGATTGCCTTCGACATCCCGTGCCTGCGGGAGATCGTCCCGCCAGGGGTGGGGTGGCTGGTCGAGCCGTTCGACGTCGGCGCGTTCGCAGACGAGATAACGCGCCGGTACGCACAACCCGGCTTGGAAGCCGTGGCTGAGGAAGGACGGAAGTTCGCGGCCGGCTACAACTGGGATGCGCTCGCGGACCGCCAGGCCGAGGCTTACCATGCCGCCTTGGAGGCACTTTCCGCAACAACCGGTCGGCAGGACAGTGCCGCTGAAAGGGATTAGATGACACAGCAAAAACGGGTTGAACGCTCCATGGCAGGAAACGCGCCTTGGCTTGTGCTGTCGCCCCATCTTGATGATGCAGTGCTCTCCTGCGGTGCGCTGCTCGAGGCCCAAGCGCAAAAGCGCACCATCGTGGTGGCCACCGTGTTCACGGAGGAGGGTTCCCCGCCGCACACTCGCGCGGCACGATCGTTCCTGAGCCAGTGCTGCATCACCGACGCCGGGGAGCTCTTTGAAGCCCGCAAGGCCGAGGACAGGGCCGTGCTGGCTGCCATGGGTGTCCAGTACCTGCACCTGGGAGAGGTGGATGCCCTCTTCCGGAAGCGCGAACCACTCCGCCATCGCAGGCCGTTCCTTAAGCAGGGGCTCGTGGACAAGGTCTGGAGCAAGCTGCCTCCTGAACTGACGCACCGCTACCCGACCTACCGGTTCGATATCGCTTTGGGAAGAGTGGCGCCGGGCGACCAAGCGCTCATTGGGAAACTGAGGGACAAAGTTGCCGGGCTCATGGCCAGCACCCAGGCTGAATTGCTTTTTTGTCCGGTGGGAGTGGGACGGCACGTTGACCATCTGATCACGCGGGAGGCGGCAGCAGGGCACCCGGACAACGTCGTCCTGTACTCGGACTTCCCTTATAACGTGGCAACACCACCGGATGCGGCCTTGCTGGAGCGGCAGGGCTACCGATCCTGGACGTGGGAGGCCGGCGCTGCCTCCAAGCTTTCGCGCATACGGGAATATGCCACCCAGGCAGATGCCCTGTTCCCGAGCGGCGTGATTCCCGTCAAAGGGGAAACGTATTTCGCTGCGGACTGATCCCGTGGGGCCGCTGAAACAGCAAGGATTCTGAAACAGCAAAGCCCGGGCGAATCCGCCCGGGCCTTGCCGTTGTACGTCTTGCCGTTGTACGAAGTTTAGTTTTCGCCTGCCGAGTCCGAACGGCCGAGGATGGTCTGCGGGATCCAGAACGCGAGGGCGAAGAGACCCAGGCACACGGCCATCGGCCACGGGTTGTCCAGCGTCAGGAAGGACAGCGAGTAGATTGCGCCGAGGAACAGGACGATGATCACCAGGAACAGGACAATGCTGGTGCCCAGGTTGTTCTCTTTTTCAATCGGGGCAGTGTTCTTGGACATTCATTCCTCCTCGGCCCCGCAGGGCTCAAATTCCGTGGCGGCTTCCGGAAGCCTTAGTAGTCGGATGAACCCTGTTCACCCTTGACGATGGCAATCCCGGAGCTCGCTCCGATACGTGTTGCACCAGCAGCTATCATAGCCTGTGCGTCGGCCAGGGAGCGCACTCCGCCCGAGGCCTTGACGCCGAGATCCGGGCCCACGGCCTTGCGCATCAGGGCGACGTCCTCTGCGGTGGCGCCTCCGCCGTTGAAACCGGTGGACGTCTTGACGAAGTCGGCGCCCGCCTCCACGGCAGCCTCGCAGGCAATGACCTTCTGCTCGTCGCTCAGCAAGGAAGTTTCAATAATGACCTTCAGGATGGCTTCGCCTCCGTGGACGGCCTCGGCAACCTTGGCGATGTCTTCCACCAGGGCGCCTTTGTCATTGGCACGCGCGGCGGCAATGTTGATCACCATGTCCACCTCGTCCGCTCCGTCCAGCACCGCGCCGCGGGCTTCGAACGCTTTGACGTCGCTGGGCGTGGCACCGAGCGGGAAGCCCACCACGGAGCATGTCAGCACTCCCGAACCCTTGAGGGCGTTCTTGACGGTCTTGACCCAGACCGGGTTGACGCAGACGGACTTGAATTTGTACTCGACGGCCTCAGCGCACACCTTCAGGACGTCCGCCTCGCTGGCCTCGGGCTTCAGCAGCGTGTGGTCGATGTAGGAGGCAATGCCGGCTTCAGTGCTCATGGGATCCTTCCGTGCCGGGCGTGGCCGGCCCGGTGGCCGCAGGGTTGTCACTGCCCGTCAAAGGACCATCTTGCCATAAGTGCCGTGGCCCGATCGGAGGTTGCACGGCCCGATCAAGTGGTTGTTCACGCTGCTTCCCGGGTGTCCTCCGCGTTCCCGAAAGCGGCCGCCGGGGCACCTGAAAGAATCCCCGCGGCACACAGCATTGCGGAGGATTCGGCCGACAGGAGCAGCCCCAGCCGCAGGCCGTCGCAGGAAGCTGCGTCGCCGATCGCCCAAATGCCGGGAACCGAGGTGGCGAGGTCGCGCCCGACTGCGATGCCGCCGTCGGAGGCTATCCGGAGGCCCGCCGTCAGGGCGAGTTCGGTGCGGGCGATCCGGTCTTCGGCAAGGACCACGAGGTCGCCGTTCATGCTGCTGCCGTCCTCGAACAGGATGCCGGCGGCCGGCAGCGGGGAACCGGCCAGGGAAGGTACGACGGCGGCCGGGCGCAGCGTGGTGCGGACGGGACGGACTCCGCGGGCCCGGAGGACCGCCTCGGCTTGTCCGGCAGCGGGTCCGGTGCCTACCAATATCCCCAAAGGCCGGTGACCGACCACGCGCGTGGCGTCCTTGATGGCTTCCCCGATGGGGCCGGCATCGTCGATGGTGGAGTAGCTCAGGCCGCAGTAGGCGCCCGTGACTGGCGGCAGCAAGGGAGCTGAGCCGGTGGCGATGACCAGTTGGTCGTAGGCGAACTCCATGCCGTCCACGGTGGTGACTGCCTTGGCTTCAGCATCGATGTAGCTTGCCGCCTGGCCGAAGCGGACGGACACGCGGGGGAGTCCGGCCAGTTCAAGGAGTTCCTGCGGGCATTCATCACGGTTGCTCAGGACCGTGATGGTGCCGTCGAAGAGGCGTTGGCCTTGCGGTCGGGGTCCTTTGCCCGCCAGCCGCCGAACCAAAGCCTGGGCGGCCGGACCTGCGCCTGCGATGACGATGTGCCGGGAAGAGGAGGACATGGTGGGCCCTTTCGCTGTGACCTGCCTGGTGCTTGTGTACATCAGCCTAGGAGCCGGGTTTTTCGGGGGTGTTTCCCCGCTGTTGCCATTGGAGGCGCGTTTGTAGCGCGGCGTTTACCAGCCGGTAATAAGCTGGATCACACTCTCGCTTGCGGGGGCGATGTGACCAAAGCTGCAGGTCAGTAGCGGTGGAGCAGTTCCCGGAGTCCGTTTGCGGCGAATCCCGCGGCGGCCCCGGCCCGGTCAATAAAGCCGTGGGCGCCTACCGGTTCAACGGAGGCCAGGAGTCCGGCCGCGTCCGCCAACGTCATCCGCACGTCGGTGCGCGTATCCCCGAGGGCCAGTTCTGCGCGGCGCGAGTCCATCCAGGCGTCCGGCCCGGGGTCGTCGTGGAGGGTCCGGGCCACGCTCAGTTCCTGCCAGGAACCGCCCAGCCGGACCTTTCCGCGGTAGGTCACCTGGTCGCCGTCGGACTCCACCCGCCCGTCTGCCACGAACACACGGCCGCCAACCCCCGCATGGTCGACGTAGCCGGTGAATCGGGGCGGCCCTGCGACGGCAGCGGTAGGGAGTACCACGGTGGCCCGGAACGTCAGTGGGCTGCCGCCGATGTCTCCCCGCAGGGTGTCGTTGAAGCGGACTCCGGGGGGCGGTTCCGTCATGGCAGTACAGCCGGCGTCCTTGGCCACGCCCTCCGGTTGCAGGGAATCGAGGTAGCTGCGGGCGTCGCGGTACCCCATGCCGATCAACGTCCCGGCGTCCACCCGGTTCAGGTAGAACTCGGGATCCAGGGGAAGCGGGTGTTCGGGTTTGATGACGTGCAGCACGAAGTGCCGGCCCGTCGCCGCGGCCGCCTCGAAGTCCGCCAGCAGCGCGCCCATGGCACTCATTTCGATCATGTGGACGTACTGTTCCAGCGGACCGTCACCCCAATACGGGGAGTTGCCGATGCACCAGATGAGCCACACTTCATCGGCGCCCCGCCGGAGTGCCTCGGCGACGTTTGCGTCCCGGACCCAGACGGCGTCGGTCCAGATCCTGCCGTCGCGGCGCAGGGGAGTGAGGAAGATGGGCAGGGACATGCCCGCAGCCATCAGTTCGGCGTCGATGTCCTTGGCATCGATTGCGTGGCACCGCTTCTCGGTGAATTCCACAACGTTGAAGGAACCCTCGACGGCGTCCGGCGCAGTTGCGTGCCGGCGCACGGCATCGGCGTCGACGCCCAGGGCAGGGAACACTTTGTTGAGGATGCCGTCGGCGTCGCCGATGGCGGGCAGCGACCACGGACCCTTGAGGTAGTCGCCCACGGGCAGTGCGGAGCCGAAGTCCTTGACGTCAACGTCCAGCCACCGCCGGCACATGTCCTCCGGAGATACGCCGGAGAGCAGCATCCCGGCAGTGAGGATACCCCCGGACGTTCCATCCACGTGATGGAAATCGATCCCTTCCTCGGCCAGTGCCCTGACCACTCCGGCCTGCCATGCAACGCGCATCCCGCCGCCCGCCAATACCAAGGACCGCTTCATGGCGTGAGTCCCGCCGGGGCCGCGGCACCGAGCCGCCGCCAGTAGATGAAGAGGAGCACCGCCGTCGCGAGGTCGAAGAAGGCAACCAGCAGGGCCAGGGGCGAGAAGACGCCGTTGAGGACCCCGATCCCTACGGCTCCGAAGGCCCCGGTCTTCTGCACGCCGGACCACAGGACCACCTCGGGAGAGGGCACTGTGTTGAGCAGGGTGTGAAGGAGAAGCCCGCCCACTACCACCATGAACATGCCCACCGTGCCAAAGAGCTGCCGGGTTTCCGGAGTCGAGTCCGCGCCGAGCAACTGCAGCAGGGGGCCTCCGAAGGGCACTTCCACCACGCCCGTCACCACCGTGATGATCGCGATGAGGGCCAGCACGGCCCGGAGGGGATCGGCCGTTGCCCAGGCCACGGTCCCCGGCGGGTGTGGCTTGCGGGACTCAGCGTGGGCGCTCACCCGAACGACTCCAGCAGCCGGCCCCGGTCAACGAGGAGCCACACCATGGCAGCCCACGTCAGCGTGGAGACGTAGAAACGAATGTCATTGAGCATCATCCACCGTTTGAGGAGCGAGCGCAGTTCGGCGTCGTCCTTGAAGTCGCCGCCGCGGATCCGGACGTTGATGGGAATGATGATTCCCTGTCCCACCCAGGTCAACACGATGATGCCAAGCAGGCAGATGATGGCCGGAACAACCCGGATGGTGCCCCACTCGGACCAGACGAGGATGCCGCCGGAAATGAACATGACGGGCACAACCACGGTGAAGAACTTGGTGGCGGCACGGGTGGGAATCCCGAAGTGCATGTCCACGTTGTCCCGCGCGAGTGAACGCCACGTGGGGTAGAGGAAGAACTTGAGGACCCACATGGTGCCCACGTACATGGTGGCGCCGAACAGAAAGTACAGGGCGTTGATGAGCAGCAGCCAGTTCATGGGGTACCGCCCGGGGTGTTGGCCGCGGCCCCCGGCACCCGGCTGCGGTCAGGCGGCTCCAGCCACTCCTGGCCCTGCCCGAGGTTCACCACGCTGTCCAGCATCTCTCCGCCCCGCAGGCCCGCAGCGCCGGCCTCGGTGGGCGCCGTCAGGAACCAGGCCTCATAGTGGTCGTCCAGTACGCCGTGGGCCGTGGGCAGCCAGGCGGTGAAGATCGGTTTCGCTTCCGGCTCCAGGTTCTTCAAAGGTGCGACGCCGGGCGCGTCGCCAAGGATGAGGCGCGCCTTGGCCTGTGCCCCGAAAGCAATGTCTCCCGTGGCTTCAAAGTAGATGTCCGATTTCCAGAGCATGTTCCGGAACGCGCAGTAGTTGGACGCTGCGAGTTTCAGCGGGATGCCCAGCGGATCCGGGCGGTCGATCTCGATGTAGCAACCGAGCTTGCCGTCCTTGTCGTACTGGGCGGAGACCGTGGAATCGGTCACCACGAAGTCAAGGTTCGCCTGGTGCTTGGGCATGCCCCAGATGCCCTTGCCGCCCTTGACGGAGATTTCGGTGCTGACGGGGAGGTCCACCACGAACTGGCCAAGCTTGAACGTCTTCTGGAAGAGCAAGGGAAGCAGCGGTGGCGCAGGTCCCAGACCGTGGGTAATGGCGATGGCCAGCGAATACTCGATGTACTTGCCGATGTCCGTGGACCGGTAATTGACCACCGTGACCACCAGCAAGCCCTTGCCGCCCAGGCTGAAGGGCCGCAGCTCAGGTCCGGGAAGGATGGCGGTTGCAGCCTTCTTGTTGATGGGGAAAGCCGCCATGAGCACCGGTGAATCGTCGGAGTTGACGGGCATGACGTACTTGATGCCGTCCGCCAGGGCGTGTTGGCCACGCAACCGCTGCTGGCGGCGCGGTACGGGAGAGGGCATGACCTTGAGCAGTGGGGTGATCAGCTCGGTGAGGGTTTTCATGGCTTGAGCTCCTGGTGTCCGTTCAGCTCGTCGATGATGATGGGGAAAGTGTCCTGCCAGGCGTGTTCGCCGAAGAAGACGTCCAAGTGCCCGTAGCCGGGGATGAGGTGCAGGGAGTCCTTGCCCGGGCGGTGCTTTCGGAAGAACTCGTAGCTGCGCTGCTGGCTCTCGGGCAGGAAGCACAGGTTGTCCAGTCCGGCGATGAACGCGAACCGTGCATCCGTCTGCGGGGCCTCGGCCACGTAGTCCTTCGGCAGTTCAGGATGGTTGCCTGCCGCCACCATGTGCCCTGCACGGATGCTGCGGCCCATCTCCTCGAAGAACGTCACCGGCACTTCAGCGAACTCGCCGCTGAGCCACTGGTGCGTTGCGTCGTCGAGGTTTTCATGGGCCCACAGGGCCGGGCGTCCGCTGCCGTAGGTGAAGCTGACCATCTTGCACACGGTGTTGTCGCACTCGTGGTGCGTGGCCTTGACCAGGCCGCGGATGGCCCGGGTGAAGTAGCCCTGCGACTTGTAGCCCCATGCCGGTGAAAGATACGGGGTGAAGAGTTTCACCACGGGCGTGAGGTAGTCGATCTTCAAGCGCGAGAAGGCGGGGACCACAGGGTGCAGCGAGACCGCGTTGGAGACAATCGTGTCCACTTGCGGCAGCAAGCCGGCAACCGCGGACATCGTGAAGGACGTGGAGCCCTGGCAGTGGATCACTGCCTTTATGGTGTCGGCGCCGGTCTCCCGGAGCACGTACTCGACGGCGGCCGGGTGGTCATTGACTGCGGCGTCAGCGAGCGTCCAGGACAGCGGCTCCAGGTCGATCGAGGCGCGCCAGTTCAGCATCCAAACATCCCAGCCGTCCTCCAGGAGCACGTCAACGATGGTGGTGCGGATGGGCGGCCGGAAAAGTTCGGCCCTGACGCCGGAACCATGGACCAGCAGCACAGGGCCCTTGGCGGGTTCGGCCGGTGACGTGACGTGGACCAGGCTCAGGGGAGTGTTGTCCCGGGCGCGGAACGGGATCACCTCGGTCCGGTGCGCGGCGCGGGTGATGGTCATGGCGTGGTTCCCTTCCGTGCGATGGTGATCGGTTCTTCAAGAAGCCGCACGGCCGGCAAGCCGGACTCCGGAACCAGCCGCGCGCCGTCGTTGCCTGCCAGTCGCCAGTCGCGGCAGATGGTGTCCACCACCAGCGGGTAGACGGTGAGGTTGCCGTCGGTCCCCAGGTGGATGCGGAGGAAGCCCTTGTGGTCCTCGATCGACTGCCCGGACATCTTCCACGAGTCCACTTCGCCGCTGGGCGTGGCCAGGATGAACAGCGCGAACGCCTCACTCCCCAGCACCCACCCGCCGCCGTGCACCAGGGCAAGCGCCACGAGCACCACCAGGATGTCCGGCCAGTGGCGCGGCCACGGGATGAGGATCACGACGGCGGCACTCACCGCGAGCGCGGACAGTTGGTACAGCGTGCCGCGGGCAAAAACGACGATGCCGGCTGTGGCAATTCCCAGTGCCCGTGCCAGCACGGAGACCACGAGCAGGAGGACCGGCATGGCGAGGACCAGCACGGTGATGGTCAGGGGCAGGTTTCCGGTGGATGCCCCGCGCAGGGCGTCCACGAAGGGCTCACCTTGGAACGCGCTGAACACGGTCCAGACGGTGAGTGCGGCCACGACGTGTACGGCTCCCATGGAAACGCCGAAGCCGGGGTTGCGTACGGGAAGCCACGACGGCGAGAACGGGTTGGCCAGCCGCGGGCCCAGGAGGTGGGACTCGGATTGGTCGGGGTAGATGGTGGGGGCGCGGGTGAAGCGGCGAACGGCAGGTGGAGGGTTGGCGCCGGAGGTTTCTCCTGCCCCTGCCGGTGCGGGGAGGAGCAGCTCCTTCGGGAGCCAGTGGGCGTCCGAAAGGTAGGCGCCGCCGAGGCCGCACGTGATCATCTGGGTCATGGCGGCACCGGTGTTGGGGGTGTTTGGCTCGGGGTTGGTTTCTTCGTAGCGGGAGTAGTGGTGGAGGTCCCCCGTGAGCCACAAGCGGACACTGGCCCCGGTGGGTTCGAACAAGCCCGTCTCCGGGTTGAACCGTCGCCGCAGGTAGTCCTGTTCGAAGAAGTCGGCCTGGCGGAACTCGTTCGGCTTTTCCCCGGTGCGGTCAGCGTCGGCGTCCACCCAGACGGGGGCGGCAACGCACAGGATGATCGCGTCCCCGGGCTGCAGTTGGAGGGTGACATTGCGGTAGAAGTAGTCCAGCTGGGGCTCATCGATGTACTGGCCCAACTGGCTGTCCAGGCCCAGCAGCCACCAGCCGGGGGTGCCCTTACGGCCGGGGCCGGGCCCTTCCCCTGTCAGCCGGACGGCGAAGTAGCTTCGGCTTTGGATGGTCCGCCACGCGCCGATGTTCCGTTGCCGGGTGAACGTCCGGATGAACGAGGTCAGGCCGTCGTACCAGTCGTGGTTGCCGGGGAGCGCGAGCATCACAGGGATCTGCGCGCTTTCTCCCGGGGTAGGGTTGCCGCCGTTAGGGGTGCCCGCCGGGGACCGCGAGGCCGGGAACGCGGTGCGGTACGGCCCCACCATGCGGTTCTCATAGGCTGACGGGGATGCCACGGGGTACACCTCGTCGCCGCCCAGCACCAGCACCCGGCCGCGGGGAAGCTCGTGGCCGTCCACCCTGAGTGATTCCTGTGCCAGGAGCGAGGCCACAGTGTAGGTGGCGTCGAAGCCGTCGCCGAGGTCGGCAGTGAAGTCGAGCCAGAGCTCACCGGGCGTGGAACGCGGGCCCTCAGTGGGGGTGCCGGCGCCCATCCCGGGGGTCGGCATAGCCCGGCTGGTGACAGGCGGCTGGGCCGGTTGCCCCGGCACGGGAAGCTTGTCCAGGCGCAGCGGATCGTCCGGGAAGCTGCCTTCGAGCTCGCGTTTGTCGCCGAAGTCCGCGAACACGGTGGCGGCCATGACTTTCAATGCCGTCCGCGCCAGGGACATGGGGGAGAGCCAGCGAACAGCCGGCTGCGGGGTGAATCCCAGCAGCGCCCGGTGCTTCGCGAGCTCCCGGCTTTTCATCGCGGGGTCATCGTCCTGGCCGCTTCGAGGGGCCGGTTTGGCCCCGGAAAGGGAAGGGCACCCGCCTGATCCCGTGGCCGTACACCCGCCAGAGCTCGCCCCCGAAGAGCTTCATGAACGCTGCCAGGCCTGCGGCAGGTGCGGGGCCTTCCGCCCGGAACGTGGTGAGCTGTTTGGCGAAGTCCAGGGGGCGGATATACAGGATGCCCGCACCGGAGGGTTCCGGTGCCTCCTGTGTGCCGTCCGCTGGTGGTACGTGGCCACGGAGGATCGTGGCATAGAGGATGGTGGTGTCCGGCCAGAGATCGAAGCCGGCCTCGTTGTGGATCTGCTTGTACCCGGTGAAGGTGAAAGGCGTACCGCCGGGATCCCGCAGCCACAGCCGGTACAGCATGCGGCGGGCCGGACGCCCATCGGTGGATCCATCCTCGACGAACAGGTTGAACCAGCCCTTTTCCACCGGCATCCGGCCGCCGAAGTAATCGGCAAGCACGTACCCCTCCGCTTTTGCCGGATGGCTTGGATCGGCCACGAAGGCGTCCATGTCCTCGGCGGTAATGGTTAGCTCGAACATGATCCTGCGGTTGCGGTCCCGGCCCAGGCTCCGGCCTTTCTCCGGGTCTGTTACGCCGGGGCTGAACCAGCCGTGCATCTGCTCGGTGAAACTCACGGACGTGGAAAGCCCGGCACTGGCTGCGCCCGGCGTCAGCCTACGGCTACGCGTCCGGGCAGTGGCGGCGCCCGCCGGTTGCTCCTGGCGCGCGCCCTTGCCCTTGGTAGCGTCCGGCGCCAGGGCGCGTGGAGCCAGCGCATCGACGTCGACGACGGCGCCCGCGGCCTCCTGCCCGACGGTCGCGTTGGGCACGATCCCCCGATGGGCCGGGGCGTTCACGATCCGGGCGCACGCCCTCTCGGCGAAGGCGGCAATGGTCAGTGACGGGTTGGCGCCCACGGGCCCGGGCATCGCGGCGCCGTCCACGACGAACAGGCCAGGGTAGCCGAAGACCTCCCCGTACGAATCGCACACGCCCTCTCCGGGGTGCCTGCCCGCGGGGGCCCCGCCGATGGGATGGACGGTGATGACCCGTTTGGCCCACCAGAGCGGGTTGTCCACGAAGTCCCCGTCCAGGTCCCCGGCAATGGCGGACATCGTGGCCCGCACCCGGCCGAAGTACTCCTTAGACGTGGACATGGTCCAGGACACTGCGAGCCGTCCGTCCCGGAGCGTCAGCACGCCGTCGGGAACGTCCCGGCCCATGCCCAGCAGCGGGACCGAACTCGAGGACAACCTTCCATCGCCGAGGGCAGCAGCCAGGTCGGCCGACACGTTGGACCGCCCTGCGTCAAAGAGCCGGTCCGTGAGCAATCGCGCGGCAACTTTGGCCGTGCGCTTGACGGTGGTGCGAAGCTGCGCGGTTTCCATGAGCCAGTTGATGAATGCCGGATACCCGGCGTCTTCCACGTAGTAACCGCGGCCGTCGCCGTCGTCGTCATTGCTGTCCGGCACCCGGATCGCAGTGGTGATGACCGGACCCCGGCTGCCGGTGAGGGTGCGGACGCCCGGAGGCATGCCGTTTTCCCCGGGCGTCTTCGCGCCCATAACGAACGTCAGGAGGTCGCCGTTGCCGCTGAACCGGGTGCCCAGGGCGTCGCTGAGGGCCGGCAGCGAACCCCGGTTGCGGAGGAGCAGGAAGTTGCTGCCGAACGTGCCGGCACCAAGCAGGAGCCTGCGGCAGTGGATGATGTGTTCGTCCAGCAGCCCTCCCTGGTTGTCCGGGTGGTGGATGACATAGCGGACTTCATAGCCTCCGCCGTTCAAGGGCCTGATGCCCCGAACGTCGTGGAACGTCCGGACGTCGGCGCCCTTCGCGGCCGCGGCCGACAGGTAGTTGTGGTCCAACGTGTTCTTGGCGCCGGAGTTGCAGCCGATGTCGCACTCGCCGCTGAGGGTGCACGTGGTCCGGACGGTGTCCGGGCCGTGGATGCTTCCGTACTCCGGGAGGCGAAGCGGCCGGTTGGTCCGGGGTTCCTCGTTGGGTCCGGTGGCGAAGGTGACGGCGATGGGAGGCCTGCTGATGGACAACCCGAGGTTGGCCGCCGTCTTTTCCATGGCGAGTGTCTTGAGGGTGTCGTTGTAGGGGTAGGGCACGGGGCGGAGCATGTCCTCGGCGAGCTTGTAGTAAGGATCAAGGTCCGCCCGCGTGAACGGCCAGTTTTCGTAGCCGCCGCCCGGAATGGGGGATTCGTTGACGAACCACTTCTCGTCCTTGCGCAGCAGCACGTTGGCGTAAATCAGGGAGCCGCCGCCGAGCCCGCTGGATACCAGCCCCTCCGTGCCGCGGAAGGTCCATGCGTCGAACAGGCCGTAAAGGCCGCGGTCCGGATCCCAGAAGTTCCGGCCCATCTCCGACGGCGAACGCGCGAAGCTGCCCGGCGGGTAGGGCTTGCCGCGTTCCATGAGCACCACGGATTGTCCGGCCTCGGCCAGGCGAAGGGCTGCCACGGAACCGCCGAAACCGGACCCGACCACTACTGCGTCCACCGTTTCCGGTGGGGCACCCCGCCGTGGTGTATCGCCGGCGGGCTGTGGACCCGGGTTCCCAGTGTTCGTGTTCCCCAGCCGAACCATGGCCGTTCCCCTCAAACGAGAGCTGACCTGGAGTTACCCGAACGTGCCCCGGGTGATGCCTCCGCGGATTATGGCCCTTATGTTCCCACCGGTCCGGGTATCTGTCCATGCTGTGGAGTAACCCGGTTTTTCTGCCTGTGCACCGGTCCCGTTGGCGGAACAAAGCCCGCAAGGGACGTAGGGTCGGATCATGAGCCTCGACAATCCTGCAAAGGTCGCCGTCATCACCGGAGTTGGAAGAAGGCGGTCCATCGGAGCTGCCTTGGCCACAGGGCTTGCCATGGACGGCTGGAACCTGGTCATCAACCACTGGAAGCCTTACGACGACCGGCTCGGCCTCGAAGCGTCCCCGGACGATGCCGAGGCGATAGCTGCCGAATGCCGCGAACGTGGCGCCGGCGTCGTACTTGTTCCCGGCGATCTCAGCGATCCCGGGTTCCCCGCCGAACTGATCGCGGCAGGGCGGTCGCTTGGACAGGTGAGCGGCCTGGTGATGTCCCATTGCGAGTCCGTGGACAGCAGCATCCTCACGACGTCCGTAGAGAGCTGGGACCGCCACTTCGCCGTGAACGCGCGTGCCACATGGCTCCTTATCAAGGCGCTCGCGGAGCAACTGCCCGCCGTCCCTCCGGGCGAGGTAGGAGGCAGGATCGTGGCGCTCACCAGCGACCACACCGTCAACAACCTGCCGTACGGGGCGAGCAAAGGCGCGCTGGACCGGATCGTGACGGCAGCCGCCGTCGAGCTTTCCGGGCTCGGCGTCCGGGCCAACGTCATCAATCCCGGCCCCATTGATACCGGCTGGATGGACGAGTCTGTCCGCTCCTGGACGACGGCGGCCACCCCGGCCGGGCGCCTCGGCACGCCCGCGGACACTGCGGCGTTGGTGCGGTTCCTTTTCTCTGATGCTGGCTTGTGGATCAACGGGCAGGTGCTGCACAGCAACGGTGGGTTCAACGTCTCCTGATCCGCCGTCGGATTCGCGGGAACGCTGCCCGTTCGCCGTAGGCTTCCCTGCGACCGGGCACTGTTCCAGCGACGTCGGCGAAGTCGGCGAGGCTCACGCGGGACGCGCCGTCGAGCTCCGTACCACCAGGCGGGGAGTGAAACGGCGGTCGGCAGCCGGTGCCTCGGGGTTGCGGAGGCGTTCCAGGGCAATCTGGCCTGCGGCTTCCCCGAGCCGGGCGGCGTGGAGGTCCACGGAGGTCAGGTCGATGCCGTGCAGCCCCGCGGTCCGTGAATTGTCATAGCCAATGAGGGACAAATCCCGGGGGATCGACAGGCCCATGGCATAGGCAGCTTCCCGGGTACCGAGTGCCAGTTGGTCGTTGTGGCAGAAAATCGCGGTGGGCCGGTCGGCCTGCCCCAAGAGGCGTGCTGCGGCCCGGTGCCCGGATTCCTGCGTGAAATCGTCCGCGCACAGTGTTTGCGGCACGAGGCCGGCCCGGCGCATTGCCTGCTCATAGGATCGGCGGCGAACCACGTGCCCGTCATGGGCGGGGCCCGCCAAGTGGGCTATCCGTGTGTGTCCCAGCGTCAACAGATGCTCCACCGCGGCGCGTGCACCGAAGGAGTCATCGGAGTAGACACTGTCCACGCCGGCCACCGGGCGGGTAACGCTGACCAGCGGCACCGAGGCGGCCATTTCGTGGACGGCCTCGTCCGGATCCAGCAGTGTGGCGGCGATGATGATTCCCACCCGGGCTTCGATCAACGACTCCACGGCACCGCGGTCCTCGCCGTCAACGGAGCGCGAGACGCTGAGGATCAGCCGGTTGGGCTCCTGGGAGAGCGCTGTGCGGACGCCGCTGAGGATATCGGCGTAGATTTCATTGCGGATGTCCAGGAGGTAAAGCCCGACGGCGGAGCGGTGTTTGCGCGCGAGGTCGGCGGCCACTGCGTTGGGCCGGTACCCCAGACGTTTGGCGGCGGCGAAGATGGCCTGCTTGGTTTCATCGCTCACTCCGGGCGCGCCGCGGAAGGCAAATGAAACGAGCGTGCGGGATACCCCAACCTCGCGTGCGACATCGCTTTGCGTGGCCGGACGTGGAGGACGGTCGGAAGCCATGGCTTCATCCTGCCATGGACACAAAACCGAACAATTAAAGTCATTTGTTAGTTTGACCTTACATTTAGGCCTTTCGCGCGTTAGTCTTGTTCCAGAGCGGGTGGGTATGACCCGCAACACACTGACAAAGGAGTCCTGATGTCTGCTACGCAAACGCAGCGGGAGAGTGCGCATAATGCGGTGTTGCCTCCGCTGACGAACGGCCCACACCGTAAGCGGTTGGGCCTGGTAGCCCTGGTCGCCACGTTCGGCGGCCTTCTGTTCGGTTACGACACCGGCGTGATCAACGGCGCCCTCCGGCCAATGACGGTGGACCTTTCCCTGACGCCGCTGACGGAAGGAATCGTCACCAGCTCGCTGCTCTTCGGCGCGGCCGCAGGAGCGGTGGCGGGCGGAAGGCTTTCCGACGGCTGGGGCCGCAGGAAGACCATCATCCTGCTGGCCATCCTTTTCTTCCTCGGAACGCTGGCGTGCGTCTTTGCTCCGAGCTTCGAATTCATGGTCCTGGGCCGCATCATCCTTGGCCTCGCCGTTGGCGGCGCGTCCACTGTGGTTCCCGTGTTCCTCGCCGAGCTGGCACCGTACGAGATCCGCGGGTCCCTGGCCGGCCGCAACGAGCTCATGATCGTCATCGGCCAGCTCGCCGCGTTCGTGGTCAACGCCATCATCGGCAACATCTGGGGCGAATTCGGCGGGGTGTGGCGCATTATGCTCGCCGTTGCCGCCCTGCCGGCCATTGCCTTGTTCTTCGGCATGCTGCGGATGCCCGAATCGCCCCGCTGGCTCATCTCCAAGGGCCGGTCCGCCGAGGCCCTTGCCGTCCTGAAGACCATCCGCTCCGAAGACCGCGCCGAGGCCGAGATGGCCGACGTCAAGCACCTGGCCGATGAAGAGAAGGCTTCGAAGGCCACTTCATGGGCGGCATTGAAGGACAAGTGGATCCTGCGCATCATCCTGGTAGGCATCGGCCTGGGCGTCGCACAGCAGCTGACCGGTATCAACTCGATCATGTACTACGGACAGTCCGTGCTCGTGGAAGCCGGCTTCGACTCCAGCGCCGCACTGATCGCCAACATCGCGCCCGGCGTGATCGCCGTCGTCGGTGGTGTCATCGCCCTGACGTTGATGCAGCGCATCAACCGCCGCACCACGCTGTTGCTCGGTTTCACGCTCACCACCATCTGCCACTTCCTGATTGGCATAGCGTCGATCGTCCTGCCGGTCGGCAACGAGGCGCGGCCGTTCGTGATCCTCTTCCTGGTGGTGGCGTTCGTCGGTTCGATGCAGACCTTCCTCAACATCGCGGTGTGGGTGATGCTGTCCGAGATCTTCCCGCTGCATGTCCGTGGCTTCGCGATCGGACTTTCGGTGTTCTGCCTCTGGATCGCCAACGCGCTCCTGGGCCTGTTCTTCCCCACGCTCGTGGCCGGAGTAGGCATCACGGGAACGTTCTTCCTGTTCGGCGTGGTGGGCATCGCGGCCCTCATCTTCATCTACACGCAGGTTCCGGAAACCCGCGGCCGCACGCTTGAAGCACTTGAGGAAGATGTCACCACGGGCGCCATCTACCTGGTGCACAAGAAGTAGCCGGTCAGGCTTTCTTCACGACGCTCGACTTCAGCTGCATCGGACCGAAGCCGTCCACCTTGCAGTCGATGTCGTGATCGCCCACGCCATCCACCAAGCGGATGTTGCGCACCTTGGTGCCCACTTTGATGGAGGTCGGGCTGCCCTTGACCTTCAGGTCCTTGATGACGGTCACGGTGTCGCCGTCGTTGAGGACGTTTCCAACCGCGTCCTTGATCAGCCTCTCCGCGGCACCGGCGTCGGGGTCTTCGCTCTGGGGCTCCCATTCGTGGGCGCATTCGGGGCAGACAAGCAACTCGCCCATTTGGTAGGTGTACTCGCTGGAACACTCAGGGCACGGGGGCAGGGATTCACTCATGGTTCGGTTTTCTTTCTCTCGGTGGCTGTTTGAGCCGTTCGTGCTGCAGCGGCCCGGCTGACGTGGCTGCGTGCGTGTTCGACGGCGGCTGGAAGGTCGCTGAACAGGTGTTTATGGTGGCGAAGGGACTCAATCACGCCAACCTTCGTGGCCAAATGCAGGTGCCTGTCCTGGATGCCTTTGATCAGGACGGTGATCCCGCGCCGCTCCAAAGCCTGGATGATGTCAGTGATGACGCGGGCCCCGGTCGCGTCCAGGATCTGCAACTGGGACATCCGGAGGATGACGACGTCGACGTTCCGGATGTCGGTGACGCGTTCGAGCACGCGTTCGGCGGCGCCGAAAAACAAGGCACCGTCAAGGCGGAACAGTGCAATGTGTTCATCGCCGTCCATGATAGGGCCGGGGATTTCTTCCCGGTGGACACCGGAGGAGCGCACCAGGGAACGCAAGGCGAAGAAGGCGGCAACGACGATGCCGATTTCCACAGCCTCGATCAGGTCGAACGAGACCGTGATGACGGCGGTGACGAAGAAGACGATCGTGTCAGCCCGCGTGGAGCCGATCACCGCCCGCAGCGTCGGCAGCGAGACCATCCGGGCCGCCGTCACCATGAGGACCCCGGCCAACGCTGCCAAGGGGATGCGGGACACCACGCTGGTTGCCAGATATACGACGGCCAACAGCACCAGGGCGTGGGTAATGGCTGCCGCCCTGGTCCGGCCTCCGGAACGGATATTCACGGCGGTCCGCGCGATGGCACCGGTGGCAGGCATGCCGCCAAAGAACCCGGACGCGATCGAGGCAAGGCCCTGGCCGAACAATTCCCGGTCGGCATCGTAGGCGCCGGTATCGGAGATCGAGGACGCGACCCTCGCCGAGAGCAAGGATTCGATGGCCGCAAGCGCAGCGATGGTTGCCGCCGGACCAACCAAGGCGGACAGGATCTCCATGTTCAGCACGGGAAGCGCCGGGGCCGGCAAGCTGGTGGGCAGTGCGCCAATCCTGGCCACCGGAAGCGCGAAAACCTCGGCAATAACGCTGGCAAGCACGATCGCCACCAAGGACCCGGGCAAGCGGGGATGGATTTTCGGGGCCAGCACCATGACTGCCGCCACTACGGCCACGATCCCCAGGGACGCGCCGGTCGAAACCCATCCGGCTCCGGCGGCGTTCACGGCACCTGCCGCGTGCACTGCGGCCAGCACGGCATTGGTGGAGTCCCCTCCGTCAGTTGCCAGGGCAGCAGGGACTTGCTGGAGGAAGATAATGGCCGCAATGCCCACCGTGAAGCCCTCGATCACGGGCCAGGGAAGGAACGTCACCACGCGGCCCAGTTTCAACGCCCCTGCAGCCAGGACAATCAATCCGGCCAGCACTGAAACGGCGGCCAGGGCGCCCAGTCCGTGGGCGGCTATCACCGGGGCGAGGACAACAACCATCGCCCCGGTGGGGCCCGAAACCTGGACATGCGAACCGCCAAACACCGCCGCTACCAGGCCGGCAACCACTGCCGTAATCAAACCACTGGCCGCTCCGGCGCCTGAACTGACGCCGAAGGCCAACGCCAACGGCAATGCCACGATTCCTACTGTCAGGCCGGCCACAAGGTCAGAACGCCAGGACGCACGCAGCCCGGAATAATCGCCCCGGCCCGGCAATAACGCCCGGGCGGCAGCCAAGCCGGCGTGGACGGTTTTCACGGCGTGCCGCCCGGAAATGCCTCTGCAGCATCGGAGGATTCCAGGTTGTCCCGCGTGGTGCGCAGGATCTCTCCGAGCAAGGATCTGGCCACCGTCAACAACTCGGCCACCTGCGGGTAGGCCAGGGAGTAGAACATCTGCAAAGCGCGCCGTTCGGACACCACCAGCTGATACCGCCGCAAGACCGAGAGGTGCTGCGACAAATGGGAGGCCTCCAGGCCGGTGGCGGACAACAGGTCCGTTACGGATACCTCGGGCGCTTCGGCCAGCAATTCAAGGACCCGGATGCGCACCGGGTGCGCCAAGCCCTTGAACAAGTTGGCTTTGACCTCATACAGCGGTGCCCGGGCATCCGAATAGGCCACGAGGCTCATCTCCAATACACACTGATTGACTAATTGATGAATTCATCAATTAGTGTAGCAAGCGTACGCGGGGACGGGTAGAAGGATGAGCCCGGAACCTAGGCGCGCAGCCGGTACCCGCGCTTCACGACCGTTTCAACGAGCTTGGGGTCCGGAAGGGACGAGCGCAGCCGGCTCACTGTCATGTCCAGCGCGTGGACGGAACCACGGAGGTCCAGGAGGTCCGATAACGCCTCACGCGAGAGCACGGCCCCGCCGGCACCCAGAAGGGCGCGGAGCAGCAAGAGCGGGGCGGGGGCAAGCTCCACCACTTCGCCGTTGATGCGCAGGCAGCGGCCCCGCAGCTCGATCGTGGCACTCTTCGTTTCCAGGCGGCGGACGTGGTTCAGGGACAGATGCTCGGTCACCAACCGGATCAAGGCACCCATGCGGTAGCGGTCCGGGATCAGGGGCGACAGTCCGGCGTCGACGAGCGGCTGGGCGGTCACGGGACCCACTGCCGCCACGGTTACCGGTCCCTTCAGGGCCTCGATCAGCTGGCGGTACAGGCCCATCTCGTGGGCCGTGCTCCACATCGCATCCACCGCAGGGGCGCTGGTGAAGGTGAGGACGTCAAGGTTCCCGCCCACCACGGCCTCGATCAGGCGCGGCAGCTTGTCCTCGCCGTCGGGCTTGACCCACCGGTACGGGGTGACGGTGAGGACCGTGGCGCCGGACATGCGCAGCCGCTCCAGCTGCCGCACATCCGTGTAGCCGTGCAGCTGCACCGCCACGGTCTTGCCGCGGACACCCTCGGCCAGGAGCATGTCCACCAACGTTGCGGTGGTTTCGTCACTGCTGATTCCGACGTCGGCAAGACCGGCCGCGCGGACGGCGCCGCGGGCTTTCGGTCCCCGAACGAACATCCGGCACGCCGCAAGAGTTTCCAGGAGCTGCTCGCCGATGCCGAACGAGTCAGCGGCCTCGCACCAGCGGCGCATGCCGTACGCGGTGGTCGCGATGCAGATGTCCGGACGCGCCTCGATGATGGTGCGCGTATCCTCGATGAGCACCAGGTCTTCCTGGACGGGGGCTATCTTCAACGCCGGGGCGTGGAGCACGCTGGCGCCGCGGCGTTCCAAGGCTTCGATGAGGTCCCGTGAGCGGCGGTGCGAGGTGACGCCGATGCGAAACCCGTCCAGGGGCGAATCCGTAGCCTCGGACGGTTCTGCCGACGGGGTCACGGGGTCGAGGGCGTGTGCAACAGTCATGGAATTACCTTCAGGCTTCAAGGAGCGAAGCCGCCAGGCGGCTCAGTTCAGCGGACGCATCGGCATGGCTACGGTTGGCCTCGGCAACCCTGACTACCTCGCCGATGACCAGCACGGCCGGGTTGCTGCAGCCCGTAGCTGCCGTTTCGATGGTACCCAGATCAGCGATGGTAGTGCGCTGTCCGGGGCGGTACCCGCGCTCCACAACGGCCATGGGCATGTCCGGTTCCATGCCGGCACGGCGAAGGCCTGCCGCGAGCTGGGGCAGGGTGCCGATCCCCATGAGGACCACAATGGTGCCGCCCAGCCCGGCCAGGTGCAGGTGCTCCTTCTCAGTGAGCGGCGCATGGCCGGAGACGACGGTGAACATGTGGCTTACTTCCCTGTGGGTCACCGGAATTCCGGCGGCCGCGGGGACGGAGATGGCGCTGGTGACACCGGAAATCACCCGCACCGGAACGCCCGCGGCAACGCATGCGGCCACTTCTTCCCCGCCACGGCCGAACACGTACGGGTCGCCGCCCTTGAGCCGGACCACGTTCCGGCCCAGCAGGGCCGCTTCCACCATAAGCTTCTCGATGTCACGCTGCGTCACCTTGTGGTGCCCGGGCTGCTTTCCAACGTCCACCAACTCGGCAGAGGTCAAAGCGGCCAGTTCCTGGTAAGGGGCCAGCCGGTCGTAGAACACGACGTCGGCATCGCGCAGGGCGGCGACGGCGCCCACGGTCAACAGATCCAGCGCGCCGGGTCCGCCGCCGACCAGGGTGACGTGGCCCTCCGGACCGGCGGCCGGTTCGTGTGCCACCGGGATGCCGGCCTCGCGGCAGCGTTCCAGCAGCGGAAGCCAGCCGTCGTCGCCGTCGTCCACTGCTGCCACCAGGAACGGACGCTCGGGGAGGGGACCGTCGGATGCCGCGCCGGCCGGAGCGCTGAGCCGGTACACGGTGGCACCTGCCTGCTCGTAGCGGCGCACTGCCTGGCGGGCGGTCACGTCCGAGCCGGTGACCAGGACGTCCCGGCCGGTGAGGTCGATGGTGAGCTGCATGGAATTCCCCTAGTTCTCTGCGCCGGCAGTGCTGCGGACCGGGATGGTGGAGGCGATGAGTACGGCGCCCTTTTCCTCGTGGGTTGCCGGACGGATCTGGCCGCGCTCGGGAACGAACGCGATGGAGTCGTCCTTCTGGTTGGGGGCGTTGACGAAGGAACGGAAACGGCGGAGGCGCTCCGGATCCTTCAGGGTCTCGGCCCATTCGTCCTCGTAGGTGTCGATGTGCTTGGCCATGGCTGCCTCAAGCTCCGCGGCGATGCCAAGGGAATCGTGAACCACCACGTCTTCAACGTGCTTCAGCCCGCCGTCGAGCTCTTCCTGCCACCGGGCGGTGCGCTGGAGGCGGTCCGCAGTGCGGATGTAGTACATGAGGTAGCGGTCGATGTACTTGATGAGTGTGTCGTCGTCCAGGTCCTTGGCCAGCAACTGGGCGTGGGCAGGGGTGGCACCGCCGTTGCCGCCCACATACAGGTTCCAGCCGTCGGCGGTGGCGATCACGCCAACGTCCTTGCCCCGGGCCTCGGCGCATTCGCGGGCGCAGCCGGAGACGCCCATCTTCAGCTTGTGCGGGCTCCGGAGGCCGCGGTAACGCAGTTCCAGCGCGATGGCCATCTGCACGGAGTCCTGCACGCCGAAGCGGCACCAGGTGGAACCGACGCAGGACTTCACCGTGCGCAGGCTCTTGCCGTACGCCTGGCCGGACTCGAAGCCGGCGTCCACCAGTTCCTTCCAGATATCGGGAAGCTGCTCCAGGCGTGCACCGAACATGTCGATGCGCTGTCCGCCGGTGATCTTCGTGTACAGGCCGTACTTCTCGGCAACAGCAGCGATGACGCCGAGGCCCTTGGGGGTGATCTCGCCGCCGGCGATGCGCGGAACCACCGAGTACGTGCCGTCCTTCTGCATGTTGGCCAAGGCCCGGTCATTGGTGTCCTGCAGAGTGCCGCGGCCGGCATCGAGCACGTAGGCGGAGTGCTGGCTGGCCAGGATGGAGGCGATGGTCGGCTTGCAGATATCGCAGCCTTCACCCGTGCCGTACTTGGCCATGATGTCCTCGAAGGAGGTCAGCTCCAGGACACGGATGGTTTCGAACAGTTCCTGGCGGGAAAGGCTGATGTGCTCACACAAGGCCTTGGAGACCTCAATGCCGGACTTCTTCAGTTCACCTTCCAGGAGTTTCTTGAGCATCGGCACGCAGGAACCGCACTGGGTACCGGCGCGGGTGCAGCCCTTCAAGCCGCCCAGTTCCTGGACGGGGGCATTCCCTTCGCAGCTGCCGCAGCCATTGATGGCGTCACGGATGGAACCTGCGGCCACGTTGTTGCAGGAGCACAGGATCGCATCATCCGGCAGCTCGGTCTCGGGAGCTTCGCCGCCGCCGGCTGCGCTCAAGTAGGCGCCGGGCTCGGCGGGCAGTTCCCGGCCGAGCAAGGGGCGCAGGCTCATGTACGGGGAGGCGTCGCCCACGAAGATGCCGCCCAGGAGGGTCTTGGCATCATCGGTGGTCACGATCTTCTGGTAGACGCCGCGGGCGGGATCGGCGTAGACGATTTCCAAGGCATGCTCGGTCTTGGCGAAGGCATCACCGAAGCTGGCCACATCCACGCCGGAGAGCTTGAGCTTGGTGGCCGTGTCGAAGCCCGGGAACGTTGCCTCGCCGCCGTGCAGCCGGTCAGCCACGATCTCCGCCATGGTGTTGGCCGGGGCTACCAGGCCAAGGCACATGCCGCCGAAGTTCGCTACCTCGCCGATGGCCCAGATGTTGTCCACTTCGGTGGCGCAGAAGTCGTTGATGACCACGCCGCCGCGCTGGCCCAGGCTGAAGAGCTGCTCTTCGCCTTCGGCTGCGCGGAAAAGGTCGTCGCGGGGCTTCACGCCGATTGCCACGATCACCAGGTCGGCAGGGATGGTGCGGCCGTCCGCCATCAGCACCCCGGTGACCTGGCCGTCGTCGGTCAGTACCTCGGACGGGAACACGCCGCCGTGGACTTCAAAGCCCTTGGCCTCGATCAACCTGCCGAGGGCCTGGCCGGCGCCTTCGTCCAGCTGGGTGTTCATGAGCCAGGGGGAACCGTTGATGACGATCGGGTTGGCGCCCAGCTGCTCGGTGCCGGCAGCGGATTCCAGTCCCAACAGGCCGCCGCCGATCGTCACGGCGTTGACCCTGCGGCCGAGCTTGGCGCCCAGGTCCGCGATGGCCTTGTTGATGGCCCAGACGTCCTCGAGGGTGCGGTAAACGTGGGTGTGCTCAGCGCCGGGGATGGGGAGCCGCGCTGCGTCCGAGCCGGAAGCGACCACCAGTTCGTCATATTCGTATTTGTTGCCCGACGCGGTGAGGACGCTCTTGGCTTCAGCGTCGATCTTGACGGCGCGCTCGCCGGTCTTGAGCGTCAGGGCCGGGTGGTCCCACATGGACGCCTCGCCCAAGGTAAGGTCCACGCCGGTCTCGGTCAGTGCCTTGCTCAACGCCACGCGGTCGTAGGGGAGGTGGGCTTCCTCGGTGAGGACGGTAACCTGCCAGCCTTCGAGACCGCGGTTGTACATGGCATCGGCAAAGCGGTGGGCTGCAGGGCCGCCTCCGACAACGACGATGCGGCGCGGGTTCTCTGTGCTTGAAGTGTGTCCGGTCACTGGTGGGCCTTTCGCAAATGTCGCAGACGGATCTCCGCAACTTGTGAATTCAGCCTAGGGACGGGCAGTTTCACTTCAGTTTCCCTTTTGTTTCGTGATCTTAACTTCTGCATCACGAACGCATTTCGCAGGGTGTGAGGTCTCTTTTACCCATCGGACACAATGCGGGACTCCAGCTGAAACAGTGGCGTCCTAGCTTTGGAGGGTGGCCGCAGGCGTGGCCCGGTCCGGGGGAGTGACGGTGGAAAGTGCCAGCACCCGGACACTGTGAGAGGGGTTGACATGACCGTAATTCTTGACCGTGCAGAGGACCTGGCCACCACCGGCACATGGCACCGCGTGTGCCCGCTGGATGAGCTTGAGCCGGCGTGGGGCGAGGCAGCACTGATCGACGGCCGCCAGGTAGCGCTGTTCCGTACGGCGCCCGGTGAGGTCTACGCCGTCGTGCAGCAGGACCCCGCCACGTTCGCCAACGTCATGGCACGCGGCATCATCGGTTCCCGGGGCAGCCGGCCCACCATTGCCTCGCCGCTGCACAAGGAGGTCTACGACCTCGAAACCGGCGAGTGCTTCACCAACCCGGAACTGAAACTGGCAACCTTCGCCACGCGCGTCGTTGACGGTTACATCGAGGTTGAACTCTAGAGTCCCAGCGCTTCGCGGACATCCCTGAGGACGTTATCCAGGGATGTCCGCGCTGCCTGGCGGGCAGCAGGAAGTTCCGCCGCCGACTCCACAGCCTGGATGACCTCCAGGTAACACTTCAGCTTTGGCTCCGTGCCGCTGGGCCGGATGATCACGCGGCTCTGGTCCCGCGTCAGGTACAGCAGGCCGTCCGTGGGCGGCAGGGCTTCGCTGCCTTCGGCAAGGTCCGTAAAGACCTCGACGGCGGAACCCCCGAACGCTTCAGGCGGGTTGACCCGCAAGCGGTTCATCATGGCATCCAGCAAACCGAGGTCTGCCACGCGGATGCTCAACTGGTCGCTCGCATGCAGGCCGTGCACAAGGTACAACTCATCGAGGGTGTCAAAAACGGTCTTGCCTTCAGCCTTGGCAGCGGCGGCCATCTCCGCGATCAACACTGCCGCGGAGATTCCGTCCTTGTCCCGGACCAGGTCCGGCGCAACGCAGTAGCCGAGCGCTTCCTCGTACCCGTAAAGCAGGCCCGGAACACGCGAGATCCACTTGAAACCGGTCAGTGTTTCCTGGTGGGCGTAGCCGGCGGTGGCGGCGATGCGGGAGAGCAGCCTGGAGGAAACGATCGAGTTGGCGAAGACTCCCTCGACTCCATCGTCGCCGGCCTTTGCGGTCTCGCCGGTCTTGCCTGCCTCGCCGGCCTTTGCGGCAAGCCGGGCCACCGTGTGCGCTCCCAGGAGGGCGCCCACCTCATCGCCGCGCAGCATGCGCCAAGCCTCGGTGGCAGGGTCCAGCGCGGCTACCGCGGCACGGTCGGCGTCGGGGTCGTTGGCCAGCACGATGTCCGCGCCCAGCTCTTCGGCGGCAGCCAGCGCCAGGTCCAACGCGCCAGGTTCCTCAGGGTTGGGGAACGCGACAGTGGGGAAGTCGGGGTCGGGGCGGGCCTGCTCTGCCACGAGCGTGACGTCATCGAAGCCTGCTGCCTTGAGGACCGAAACGGCAGTATCACCACCCACGCCATGCATGGGAGTCAGGACGATCTTGAGGTCGCGGGCCGGGAAGTGCTCCCTGTCCACCAGCCCGGCGACGGCGGCTTCGTAGTCCGCAGCGATCGATTCCGGCAGTACCGTCCAGCCGTCCCCGGCCAGGACAATCGAGGACAGCGGACCCACGGCATCGATTTTCGCCGCGATTTCAGCGTCGTAAGGCGCGACGATCTGTGCTCCCCGGCCGCTTTCCGGCACTGCATGCCGTCCCAGGTACACCTTGTAGCCGTTGTCCTGCGGAGGGTTGTGGCTGGCTGTGACCATCACGCCGCCGTCGCAATCCAGGGCGCGGACCGCATAGGCGAGGATCGGCGTCGGGAGCGCTGCCGGCATGAGGAACGCTTCTATGCCGGCGGCAGCGAAGATGGCTGCCGTTTCCCGGGCGAAGATGTCGGAGTTGTGGCGGGCATCGAAACCGACGACGGCGCGCGGCCGGGTTCCCGGCGAAGCCGCACCAACCGCGTCAACCAGGAAAGCCGCCAACCCTGCGGCGGCACGGCGCACCACCACCCGGTTCATGCGGTTCGGTCCTGGCCCCAGCGCTGCACGGAGGCCGGCCGTGCCGAACTGCAGTGTGCCGCTGAAGCTGTCTCCGAGCTCTTGTGCCGCCACCGCGTCACCTTCGGAGGCAAGGGTGAGCAGGTCGTGGAGCGTCGCGGATGTGGCTGGATCCGGGTCCTCGTTAGCCCACTGGCGGGCGTCGCGGATCAGCTGTTCAAGTGCGGCATCGCTCGAGGTCATAAGCACAAAACTATCCTCAATCCGGCCCTGACAGGCAACGAGGGGTGAGATCCCGGCATTACGGGGAGTCGTAAATGCCGGGATCCCACCCCTCAGCGCACACTAGAGAGCCCGCGACCGCACCGCGAACGCGGTCTCGCCCTCCATGCTGAAGACGGAGGCGCCAACGTGGTCCCAATCCGGGAAGAAGGTATCGGTGACCACGGCCTGGCCGTCCTGGGCGAAGACCTCCACGGAGGACGTATCCAGGAGGATCCGCAGCCGCACCTTCCCGTCCGCAGGGCGTCCCGTCACCTGGTGATAGGGGCTGAACTTCTCGGAGAAGTTGCTGGTTCCGGCGTTTGAGCGGTCCACCTTGAGGGTGCCGGAGTCCTTCTCATACGAGATCCGAAGGCCGTCTTGGGCGTCGGGGGAGTGCCGGAGCAGGATCCCCGCTTCCCTGGCCGTGCCGAGGTCCAGTTCGAGGTCGATCAGCTGGGTTCGCGCGGCGAAGTCCGTCCCAAGATCTTCACTTCCGGAGGACACGGTGAGGTCCTTGCTCGTTTCCTCACCGCGCTCCAGGACCTCCCGCGCTGCAGCGGCGATGCCGGAGCGCAGTTCGAACCGTTCTTCACCGCGCACCAAGGTCAACTCACGCGGGATCGCCATGGCACCGCGCCACGGTGTGGTGGGGACGTGCTGGGCGTAGTCCCAATTGCCCATCCAGCCAAGCAGCACCGGCTTGCCGCCGGGAGCTCCGGAAACGGAGTTCGCGGCGTAGTAGTCGGCGCCGTAGTCCAGCCATTGCGATTCCTGCAAAGGAGCATCCGGCGCAGCGGCGTCCTCGGCCATAAACCGTGTGCCGTCGAATTCGCCGACGAAGTACTGCATGCCCGATCCTCCGGCAATGCCGCCGGGGTTGATGCTGAGCAGCATGACCCACTTCCTGGCCGTGGAGCCTTCGACGCTCATCTGAAGGAGTTCGGGCACTTCCCACAGCCCGCCCTGTGCTCCGACGCCGGAGAAGTCGCTCAGGAAGTCCCAGTGCAGGAGGTCGGTGGACTTGAACAGTTTGACGACCTGCGCGTCGGCCACCACGGTGGTCATGACCCAGTAGCGGCCGGGCTCGTACCAGGTGACTTTGGGATCGCGGAAGTTATTGTTGGTGGGCTCGAGGTTCAACACGGGATTGCCGCGGTGCTTTTGCCAGGTGGTTCCGCCGTCGGTGCTGTACGCGGCCGACTGCGCCTGCGCTCCTTGGGGAAGCGCCCCGTTCTTGCCGTAGGCGCTGGTGTAGAGGGCCACCAGGGGCGGGTTCTGTGCGGAGCCAAGGCCGGAGGCGTTGTTGGTATCCACCACGATGCAGCCGGAGAAGATTTCCTCGTCCACGCTGGCCTCCATGGCCACGGGCTGCTGTTCCCAGTGCACCAGGTCCTTGCTGGTGGAGTGGCCCCAGGACATGTTGCCCCACGAGTTTCCGCGCGGGTTGTACTGGTAGAAGGCGTGGTAGGTGCCGTCGTGGTACACCAGGCCGTTGGGGTCGTTAAGCCAATTCTTTTCGGCTGTCAGGTGGACCGCCGGGCGCCACGGATCCGAAGCGGACGGCCTGGGACCTCGGGAGGCCGGGGCCGGCGTCGGGCTTTCACTGCCGCGCGGAGGCGTGCAGGAGGCGGCCGCGAAGGACACCACGACGGCGGCGCTTGCCGCCAGCAGGTCGCGGCGGGACAGGTGATGGCTGGGAGAAGTCATGGGGAAGATCCTGGGGTTGGGGGGTGGCTGGTGTGCCCGGAGGTGATGGTCCGGGCACACTAGCCGTGGCTCAGGGCCGGTCTTGCCGGCCGGTGGCCGGTGTTACTTGTAGAGGCCTTCGCCGCCCACGCGCTTGTTGGTGGGCAGGTAGCCGAACGGGCCGAGGCCGTTCTTGCCGAAGCTGCGGTCCACCTGTGTCACGCCGGCCTTGAAGTTCATCTTCACGGTGGGGGACAGGGAGCCGCCGCGGACGCCGTCCACGTTGTCGATGAACGACTGCACCAGGCCGCCGGGCTGGACGTAGTGCGAGTACGCCTGGAACTGCCGGCCGTTCTGGCGCGGGTCCGGACCCTCGGGCGCGTTCGCGGGCATGTTCAGGTCCGTGGGGGAACCCAAAGCCAAACCGCTGTTGTTGACCGGCTGGTAGTCGGAGCGGACGCCGTCGCCGACGAAGCCGTAGACGCCATCGGGGCCCCGCATGCCGTCCGCGTAGGTGAACTGGTGGCTGATGGTGAACAGGTAGTACTTGTTCTTGCCGTTCTCGTTCTGGATGTAGATCTGCGGGCGCTCAGTCTGGTCGTTGACGCAGTTGGCGGACAGGATCGGCGGCAGGAAGCTCCACTTGGTGAGGTCCTTGTTGTCCGCCACAGCCAGTCCCACGTTCGCGGTCTGGTACCAGGCGCCGGTGGTGCTGTTCACCTGGTCCACGGTTTCTGCGTGGGGATCGCCCGGGCGGTAGCCGAGGTCTTCCTGCTTGCACTTGTACGCGCCGCGGTTTCCGCCGGTGTTGCCTTCGAACACCATGAAGGTCTTGCCGGGGTGTGCCGGGTCGGCGAAGGTGTACGGATCACGGAAGGCGAACCCCGGGTTCTGGGCTTTGTTCTGGTATAGCTTTCCATCCGGCTCAAGCAGCTTTGTGTGCTGGAAACCGTCGAACGTCACGCCGTCCTTGGTGGCGTGGATGTTCCCCAGGGCCTTGGCGATGACGGCGTCGGGAGCAATTCCGCCGCCGCCGGCGTTCCGCTCAGCCACATCGTAGAAGGTGGTGGCCGTGTAGAAGACGTTGATCTTGTTGCCCTGCATCAGGCGCGTGGAGCCCGACCATTCCGTGTTGCCGATGGACGTGTTGTCCAGGAACAGGTGTCCGCCGTAGTTCCACTTGTCCTTGGCGGGGTCGGCGTTGGTCTTGCGGAAGAAGTAACCGATCCGTGCGTTCCAGTGGCGCTGGTCGAAACCGTAACCGGCGTGGCGGTCAGCGACCAGAGAGAAGATGACGTCCCAGCCCTTGTAGCTGATCTGGTTGGCATTCTCGTCAGTCAGGGACCAGGTGTCCCAGACCCACACGTCGTCGTTCATGGCGGGGAAGTCCTTGGGGATTTCCGGCATGGTGACGTTGGGGCTCATGGAATTCTGTCCCGGAGCAACGTTGGGGTTGCTCTGCGCCATGATCTGCTTGGCGTCGGCGCGGGTCCACTTGGACGTAAAGTCGGCTGCCGGATCGTAGGCCTGCTGCGTGTGGACGGTCGGCAGCGGGAAGCCGGGGGTGGATGCCGGCATGGTGCTCGACGGCGGATCGGCAGGGAGGTTGGCCTGTGCGGCAGGCGTTACCAGCAGGATGCTGGCGGCAACGCTTGCCGCCGCTGCGACGGCGGCTGCCTTTCGCAAACGGCGGCGCGGCCGTAACGGGCTTGGGTGCGTGTTCATGCTTGCTCTTCTCGCGGAGTGTTGGACTTCGTGGAGGCAAGGATTCCCTTGATGAGGGAGTCCTCAGCCGAGGCGTCCGTCGATCCGCTGGTGGCGTCATCGAGGGACGCCATCGTTTCGAGGTGCGGCGGGCCGGATTCGGTGACCGCCGGAGTTGTCCCGGCACGTCGACTTACCGGAACTGTCTCCACGCTAAACACGTGTGAGGCGCGAGTGCAAAGCCTGTTTCTCCCTCCCAAAGGCGGCGGTGGCCTTGGTAGTGCAAGCGCTTACATTGCCAACACGCGCGCGTGCCACGGATGAAGGCGGGGAATCAAATGTTGCGTCTTAAAGCAGATTTATTCCGGGACTCTCCTGACCCCCATCACCCAACTAGGTCGCAGTAGTGCGGGTTTTGAACGTTCTAAACGCGCACTATTGCGACCTAGTTGGGTGCGTACTGCAGATTTGTTGGTCGTCCGCTACAGCTTCGCGATGATTCCCGCCAGCAAGGTCGAGATCCGCTTGCCTGCCGCTTCGCCCGCTTCCAGGACTTCGGCGTGGCTCAGGGGCACGGGGCTGATGCCCGCGGCGAGGTTGGTCACCAGTGAGATGCCGAAGACCTCCATGCCGGCGTGCCGTCCCGCGATGGCTTCCAAGGCCGTGGACATGCCCACGAGGTCGGCGCCGATTCGCTTGGCGTACTGGACCTCGGCCGGTGTCTCGTAGTGCGGTCCGGTGAACTGTGCGTAGACGCCTTCCTGCAGGGAGGGGTCCACTTCACGGGCCAGGTCGCGGAGCCGTGCGGAGTAGAGGTCAGTGAGGTCCACGAAGGTGGCGCCCTCCAGGGGAGATGTGGCGGTGAGGTTGATGTGGTCGCTGATCAATACGGGTGTGCCGGGCTTCCAGTCCTCATTGAGTCCCCCGCAACCATTGGTGAGGACCAGTGTCTTGCACCCCGCGGCTGCTGCTGTCCGAACGCCGTGGACGACGGAACGGACGCCCCGGCCCTCGTAATAGTGCGTCCGCGCGCCCAGGACCAGTGCGCGCTTGCCCTCGGTGGTGAGGACCGAACGGATGGTGCCCACATGGCCAACCACAGCGGGCTTGTGGAAGCCCGGAACCTCCGAGGCATTCAACGTGGCGGTGGTCTCGCCGATCAGGTTGGCGGCCTCAGCCCAACCGGAGCCCAAAACCAGGGCGACGTCGTGGGACTCGACGCCGGTCTCGGACGCGATGTAGTCGGCGGCGGCTTTGGCGGCTTCGAAGGGGTCTGTGTTCATCAGCTCAGTGTTACTCACTGGTACAAGCTACCTTGCGCGCGCGCCAAACCGGTAGGGACGCGTCCGGCCTCATCCGGGGCTGCCATGGAGGGTGAGGCAGGGCTGACTGGCAGCATGGGCATGGATACGCGAGAATTGGGAATTGTGACCACCCAAGTTGATTTCAGTTCCCCCCGAATCGCGATCCTGGGAGGTGGTCCCGGCGGATACGAAGCTGCCATGGTGGCTGCCTCCCTCGGTGCGAAAGTCACCATCATCGAGCGGGCCGGCCTCGGCGGCTCCGCGGTGCTGACCGACGTCGTGCCCTCCAAGACCCTCATCGCCACCGCAGACCTGATGACGCGCGTCAGCGAAGCCGATGAGCTGGGCGTCAAGTTTGACGATTCCGCGTCCAAGCCCCATGCAGACCTCAAACACATCAATGACCGCGTCCTCAACCTTGCGCGGGGCCAGTCCAACGACATCCGCGCAGGCCTCGAGCGCCTGGGCGTTGACATCGTCATCGGATCCGGAAAGCTGCTGGACAACAACACCATTGAGGTCCTCACCCTTGAGGGCACGCGCACTATCGACGCAGACGCCATCCTCCTGGCCGTCGGCGCCCACCCCCGCGAACTTCCAACGGCAAAGCCCGACGGCGAGCGCATCCTGAACTGGGCGCAGATCTACAACCTGGACGAACTCCCCGAGGAACTGATCGTGGTGGGTTCCGGTGTCACGGGCGCCGAGTTCGCGTCTGCCTACAACGGCCTGGGTTCCAAAGTCACGCTGATCTCCAGCCGCGACCAGGTCCTCCCGGGCGAGGACACCGATGCCGCCAAGCTCCTTGAAGGTGTTTTTGAACGTCGCGGCGTGCGCGTTCTGTCCCGTTCCCGCGCCAACGCGGTTGAGCGGACGGACGACGGCGTGAAGGTCACCTTGGGTGACGGATCGGAAGTGACAGGCTCCCACTGCCTGGTGTGTGTTGGTTCCATTCCAAACACCGCAGGGATCGGTCTGGAAGAAGCCGGCGTGGCCGTGACGGAGTCCGGGCATATCAAGGTTGACGGTGTTTCCCGCACCACCGCCCCCAATATCTACGCTGCCGGCGACTGCACGGGTGTTTTCGCTTTGGCTTCCGTCGCCGCAATGCAGGGCAGGATCGCCATTGCCCACTTCATGGGTGACGGCGTGAAGCCCCTCAAACTCAACCAGGTGGCTTCCAACATCTTCACGTCCCCGGAGATCGCCTCCGTGGGTGTGTCCGAGGCGGATCTTGCGTCCGGCAAGTACCAGGGCGATGTTGTGATGTTGTCCCTGCTGAGCAATGCACGTGCCAAGATGCGCAACACCAAGGATGGCTTCGTCAAGATCATCGCCCGCAAGGGTTCCGGCACTGTCATTGGCGGCGTCGTGGTGGGGCCGAACGCCTCCGAGCTGATTTTCCCGATCTCCGTGGCCGTGGCGCAGAAGCTCCACGTGGACGACGTCGCCAGCACTTTCACGGTGTACCCGTCGCTGACCGGATCCATCTCGGAAGCCGCCCGGCGCCTGCACGTACACATGTAGCCGGCGGCGGGCCAGGCTCAGGCAGCCGCCGCCTGGAAGTGCTTCTCGATGAGTCCCTTGATGTCATCGTGGCAGCCGCCGCATCCGGTTCCGGCACGGGTGGCCTTGGAAACCTCGGCCACGGTGGAGCACCCGTCCTCCACGGAATCCCCGATGCTGGCTGCGCTTACTCCTGCACACCGGCACACCGTGCGTTGGGGGTCGTTGCTGGTGGTGGCCCCGGCGTCCAGCTGGTCAGGTCCATCCAGGCGCAGCAGCAGCGAGCGGTCCGCCGGGAGTTCCGAGGCACGCTCGAAAAGCACCACCAGCTCGGCCGCGGTCCGGGGCATTCCGACGGCGACGAGCCCTTCCAGCACTCCGCCGCGGGTGGTCATCTTGACGTAGCGTCCGTGTTCGGGATCCGCCCACTGGGAAACTTGCCGGCGGGCGCGTCCCGCCACGGCCCCGGCTTCGAGGAGTTCGTCATCCCAGGGATCGGCCTGGTTGTCTCCGGCCAGGGCCAGGTTGATGCCCCGGGCTTTCAGGACAATAACACCCGGCTTCTCGATGGCGAGCGGTTCAAGGGCATCGGCTGCCTCCTGGCCGTCGCGTGCCAGGACCAGCAGGTAGTCGGCCAACCACTCGGCCTGGCGCCACCCCGGTCCCACCAGGCCGGAAGGACCGCCGGCTGTCCGGCACTCAACGCAGGAAGCATCAGGGCAGCGCACTTCCGCGCAGTCGCCGATGGCGAACATGTGGGGTTCGTGATACGTGCGCAGGTGGTGGTCAACCAGGATTCCCGTGCCGACCGGAAGGCCGCAGCCCTCGGCCAGCCCGATGCGCGGACGGACGCCGCAGGACAAAACCAGGAGGTCGCCGTCGATCGCGGAGCCGTCGTCCAGGAGCAAGGCTGAGAACGAACCGTCAGGACCAGACGTTTCCACTGCGGTGGAGCGGGCATTGCCGGCCATGCGGACGCCGCTGGCCCGCAGGCTGTTGGTCAGGACCGATCCGCTGCCGCGGTCGATGCTGCGGCCCAGGGGGAAGGGGCCGTTGTGCACCACCGTGGCCTGCGCCCCTTCTTCCGAGGCAGCGAGGGCCGTCTCCAGGCCGAGCACGCCGCCGCCGAGGACTACCACCCGCTTGCGTCCGGCTACAGCTTCGCGCAGGACGGCGGCGTCATTGAGGTCCCGGAGGGTGATCACGCCCGGGGGCAGCACCGGCCCGGCAGGATCCGGGTTCAAGCCCGTCAGGTTGGGGATGACGGGCCGTGATCCTGTCGCGAAGATCAACCGGTCATAGTGTTCGGCGGAGCCGTCCGACAGCACGACGTGCTGCCGGGCCCGGTCGATCCGGCGGACCTTGGTGCCCAGGCGGACCTGAACCCCGGCAGCCTCCAGCTCCGCGGCGTCGGCCATTGCCAGTGCCTCCACCGAAGTACGCCCCACGCCCAGTTCAGCCACCATCACGCGGTTGTAGGCAGCTTCGGCCTCCTGCCCAACAACCAGCAGTTGCACCAGGCCGGAGCGGACGGCAGGAACCAGTTCTTCCACCAACCTCGCGGCCACGGGGCCGAATCCAACAACAACAATGCGCTCGCTCATGAAGCCTCCTTGGAGTGCAAGGGCAGTCCCGCATCCGCAAGGACCGCGGGAACCGGGGTGGACGCTGCCCGCCGGACCCATACCCGGCTGGTCTTGAATTCCGGCATGCCGGAGATGGGGTCGGTCGCGGCCTCCGTGAGCCGGTTGGCGTTCTCCTGGCCGGGGAAGTGGAACGGCAGGAACACGGTGTCGGGCCGCACGGCGTTGCTCAGTTCGGCGCGGCACAGCACTTCGCCGCGCTCGTTGGTCACGGTGGCGTAGTCGCCGTCGGTGATCCCGCGTGAAGCAGCCGTAGCAGGATGGATCAGCAGCCGGACCTGGGGTTGGGCGGCCAACAGCTCCGCAACGCGGCGGGTCTGGGCGCCGGACTGGTAGTGCTCCAGGAGGCGGCCGGTTGCCAGGGCCAGCGAGTCATCAGCAAACGAGCGAACGGCCCGTTTGGACGGAGTTACCGGGACCATCACGGCCCGGCCATCCGCATGGGCAAAACCGTCGGTGAACAGCCGGGGCGTGCCATTGCTGCCCACGGGGTAGGGCCAGTACGCAGCCTCGCCGCGGTCCAGCATGGCGTAGTCGATCCCGGAGTAGTCGGCCAGCCCGCCGGCAGAGGCCTGGCGGAGTTCGCTAAACACCGTCCCGGGGTCGTCGCTGAACGTTGAAGGAGCCTGAAGCAATTCCGCGAGCCTTGCCATGAGCCACAGCTCGCTGCGGACGCCCGGGGGAGGGGTCAGCGCGCGCCGGCGCCGGATGACCCGCCCCTCGAGGTTGGTCAGGGTGCCTTCTTCTTCCGCCCACTGGGTCACGGGAAGCACCAGATCGGCTTCCAAAGCCGTCTCCGACATGAAGAAATCGCACACTACCAGGAAGTCGAGGGCACGCAGCCCGGCAGTGACGGCATTGGTGTCCGGCGCCGAAACCACCACGTTGGCGCCATGCACAAAAAGGCACCGGACGCCGTCGGGCTTTCCCAGCGATTTAAGAAGTTCGACGGCGGGCAGGCCGGGTCCGGGGATCAGCGACTCATCGATGCCCCACACCCGGGCGACGTGGGCGCGGGCGGCGGGGTCGGTGATTTTGCGGTAGCCGGGGAGCTGGTCTGCCTTCTGGCCGTGTTCCCGGCCCCCCTGGCCGTTGCCCTGCCCGGTGAGGGTGCCGTAGCCGCTGCGGGCCGAGCCGGGCAGGCCCAACAGCAGGCTGAGGTTGATGGCGGCCGTGGCGGTGTCAGTACCGTCGACGTGCTGTTCCACGCCCCGGCCGCTGAGGATGTAGCTGCCCCCGGCACGTGCGCCCTGTGCCAGCCGCCGGGCGGTTTCGCGGATGAGGTTGGCCGGAACTCCGGTGATCGTTTGGACGCGCTCCGGCCAGAAAGCGTTCAAGCTGCGCACCACGGAGGCGTAGCCGGAGGTCTTCTCCTCCACAAAGGCCGAATCCACCAGGCCTTCATGGACCACCACGTGGCTGATGCCCAAAAGGAGGGCCAAATCGGTACCGGGCGTCGGCTGCAAATGGAGGCCGCCGCCGTCGGACGTGAACGCGGCAGTCGCCGAGCGGCGGGGGTCCACCACAATCAGGCCGCCCGCGTCGCGTGCGCCCTGGAGGTGCTGGACGAACGGAGGCATGGTTTCGGCGACGTTGGAGCCGAGCATCAGGATGACCGACGCGGAATCAAGGTCGGCCACCGGGAACGGCAGCCCCCGGTCTACGCCGAAGGCGCGGTTCCCGGCAGCCGCTGCGGAGGACATGCAGAACCGGCCGTTGTAGTCGATCCGTGAGGTGCGGAGGGCCAGCCGGGCGAACTTGCCCAGCATGTAGGCCTTCTCGTTGGTGAGGCCGCCCCCGCCGAAGACTCCTACGGCGTCGTTCCCGTACTGCCGCTGCGTATCCTTCACGGCAGCCACGATCAGCGCCAGGGCCTGCTCCCAGGAGATGGGCTGGTGGACGCCGTCGGACCCTTTCAGCAGCGGTTCCGTGACCCTGCCGTTGTGGTTCAACAACGACGCCGACGTCCAGCCTTTGCGGCACAGCCCCCCACGGTTGGTGGGAAAGTCGCGTCCGGAAACGTCAAGGGGCGCGGTGGGCTTGGCAGGCTCTGCGGCGGGTGCGGGCGCTGCCCCCGCCCCGTGGTCCGGGGCAGGAGTCAGCGTCATGGCGCACTGGAGCGCGCAGTAGGGGCAGTGGGTATCGGCGCCGTTGGGCATCTAGATGTGTCCGATCATGTTGCGCTTCCGGGCGGGACGGATGTAGCAGGCCCAGCACACGGTGAGCATCAGGACGTACGCTGCGACGAATCCGTAGAAAGCCGGGGTGTAGGAACCGGAGGCGGTGTTGGAGGCATTGAGCACCTGGGGGATCACGAATCCGCCGTAGGCGCCGATCGCGGAGATCAGGCCCAGGGACGAGGCCGCGAGCCGGGCGGTTTCAGCGCTGCCGGCGCCGGAGCGGGCGGCCCGGCTGGAGGTCGCGAAGATGACCGGGATCATCCGGTAGGTGGCACCGTTTCCGAAACCGCTGGAGACGAAGAGCAGGAGGAACAGGCCCAGGAAGAGCCAGAAGTTCTTCAGCGGCAGCGTCCAGATCATGGTGAGCGTGATGACGGCCATGGATGCGAAGGCCGTGATGCTCATCCGGGCTCCACCCATCCGGTCGGCCATCCGGCCGCCGTAGGGACGGGCCAGGGAACCGACCAGCGGGCCGAGGAACGCCAGGGAGAGCGCCACCGCTCCGACGTGGATGGAGGAAAACTCCGGGAAGTAGTCCTTGATGAGCTTGGGGAAGACGCCTGCGAAGCCGATGAACGAACCGAAGGTGCCGATGTAGAGGAACGCCATGATCCACAGATGCGGTTCCTTCAGCGCCGCAACGGATCCGGCGATGTCCCCCTTGGCGCTGGTGAGGTTGTCCATGTACTTCCATGCACCGAACGCCGCGACCAGGATCAGCGGGATCCAGATGAGGCCGGCCATGGGGAGGTTGACGGTTCCGGCGGCCAGTACCGTGACGGCGATGGGAACAACCAACTGCGCGACGGCGGCACCCAGGTTTCCGCCGGCGGCGTTCAGGCCCAGCGCCCAGCCCTTCTCGCGGGCGGGGTAGAAGAAGGTGATGTTCGCCATCGAGCTGGCGAAGTTGCCGCCACCGAAGCCTGCGAGGGCTGCCACGAGGAGCATGACTCCGAACGGCGTTTCCGGGTTGGAGACGCACATGGCCAGGCCCGAGGCGGGGATGAGGAGGAGCAGGGCTGAAACGATGGTCCAGTTCCGTCCGCCGAACTTGGGAACCATGAACGTGTAGGGGATGCGGAGGGTGGCTCCTACCAGGCTGGGGATGGAGATGAGCCAGAAGATCTGGTTGGTGTCGAAAGCGAAGCCGGCGGCGGGAAGCTGGACGACCACGATCGACCAGAGCTGCCAGACAACAAAGCCGAGGAATTCGGCGAAGATGGACCAGTACAGGTTGCGCTTGGCGATGGACCGGCCTGCGGCCTCCCACTGCTCCTTGTTCTCGGCATCCCAGTTGGCGATCCAGCGGCCGGGGCGGTGTTCAAGGGCGGGGGTGGTGGTCGCAGTGGACTGGTGGGGTGCCAGTTCTGCGGTGCGGTCAACAGTCACGGGAGTGCCTCCTTGGTGGGGGACGTTGTGCTTCCAAGGTAGGTTTCGCGCATTTCGCGGACCGTCGCCCTTTGTAAACGTGCTGTGACATTTCCCTATCTGCGGCATCACGGATGCGTGAGACGATGGTGAGGTTGTGGCGCGGCCCACAGGGTGAGATTTTCCAGCCTGTCCGAATGGCGGACGTGATTGTCCAGTCGATGGACTGCGGGAACTATTATTGAACCCTCAAATACGCCTTCGCCGGCAGCCCGCCTGGTGCGTGGCCGGCGTGAACGAAAGCTGCATTTACATGTCTTCCACCGCTACATCCCAGGGAAGCGGGTCCACTGCACCGGTGAACTCGCGGGGACGGGTGATCGTTGCCAGCCTCATCGGCACGACCATCGAGTTCTACGACTTCTACGTCTACGCCACAGCCGCAGTGCTGGTCTTCCCCAGCCTGTTCTTCCCGAACCTGAATGCCACCACTCAGCTCCTGAGCTCCTTTGCCGTCTTTGGCGTGGCCTTCGTAGCGCGTCCCCTCGGCTCCATCGTGTTCGGCCACTTCGGTGACAAGTTCGGCCGCAAGGGAACACTCGTGGCGTCCCTGCTCACCATGGGCATCGCCACGTTCCTGATCGGTTGCCTCCCCACCGCCGAAGTCCCCGGGTGGACCATCCTGGCTCCGGCGCTGCTGGTGGTCATGCGCTTCGCGCAAGGCCTTGCGCTGGGCGGAGAGTGGAGCGGCGCCGCCCTGCTGGCCACCGAGAACGCACCCGCCAACAAGCGCGCCATCTACGGCACCTTCCCCCAGCTGGGAGCCCCCATCGGCTTCATCCTGGCCAACGTCATCTTCCTGGTGTTCAGCTACACCCTGTCCCCGGAGGCCTTTGCGGCATGGGGCTGGCGCGTGCCGTTCCTGCTCAGCGCCGTCATGGTGATCATCGGACTCTACGTCCGGCTCAAGCTCATTGAAACTCCCGCTTTCACCAAGGTGGTGGAGTCCAACGAGGTGGCCAAGCTGCCCATCGGCCGCGTTTTCAAGAGCAGCTGGCGCGAACTGATCCTTGGCACGTTCATCATGTTGGCCACCTACGTGCTCTTCTACCTGATGACCACGTTCACGCTTACCTATGGCACCAAGCCCACCCTCGAAGGCGCCCAGGCGGCTGCGGAGAAGGCCGGCAAGCCCATGACCGAAGCCGCAGCCGCGGCATTCATTCCGGGCCTCGGCTACACCCGCAACGACTTCCTGTGGATGCTGATTGCCGGCGTCGTGTTCTTCGGCATCTTCACCCTCGTGGCAGGACCGCTCGCCGAAAAGTTCGGCCGCCGCAAGATGCTCATGGCCGTGACGGCCGGCATCCTCCTCTTCGGCCTGCTCTTCGTTCCGCTCTTCAGCGGAGGGTTCGTGGGAACCATGGGACTGTTGATCATTGGCTTCACCCTGATGGGCCTGACCTTCGGACCTATGGGTGCGCTCCTGCCGGAACTGTTCCCCACCAACGTCCGTTACACGGGCTCGGCAGTCAGCTACAACGTCTCCAGCATCCTGGGTGCGGCCGTGGCCCCGTTCATTGCCGTGTGGCTCTGGGAACTCGGCGATGGCAGCACGTTCTGGGTAGGTGTCTACCTGAGCATCATGTCCGTCCTCACCCTCATCGCGCTCTTCCTGTCTAAGGAAACGCGGGACACGGACTACGAAAACAACGTCGCCTAAGCAGCCCAATAACGACGCCGGCCCCGCACCGTTTGGTGCGGGGCCGGCGTCGTGATGGGGTACGTGCCGTTAGTCCTCGATGGTGGCGATGACGGCACCCGCTGAAACGGTCTCGCCCGCCGAAGCCGTCAGGCCGCGGACAGTTCCGGCCTTGTGGGCGGTGAGGGGCTGTTCCATCTTCATGGCTTCGAGGACCACGATCAGGTCTCCCTCGGCCACGACGTCGCCCTCGGCAGCGGCGATCTTGACGATCGTTCCCTGCATGGGGGAGGTCAGCGCGGTGCCGCCGGCTACCGCGGCGGAAGCGCCGGCGGAGCGTGAACGCTTTTTCGACTTGCCGGCCTTGGTTTTGGTTCCGGCTCCGGAAGCAGCGGCCATACCGGCGCCGAGGCCCGAAGGCAGGACGACCTCAAGGCGCTTGCCGCCGACCTCGACGACGACGCGCTGGCGATCACCGGCGTCGGAGGTTTCCGCATCCGTGCCGGTGGGCTGCCACGCCGGAATGTTGTTGACGAACTCGGTCTCGATCCAGCGGGTGTGGACCTTGAAGGGTCCTTCTGCCGGGGCGAAGTCGGGGTCGGTCACAACCGCGAGGTCGAAAGGAATGACGGTGGGAATGCCGTCCACCACCATCTCCTCCAGGGCGCGGCGGGAGCGCTGGAGTGCCTGTTCGCGGCTGGAACCGGTGACGATGAGCTTGGACAGCATCGAGTCGAAGTTGCCGCTGATGACATCACCCTCTTCCACGCCCGAATCCACGCGGATGCCGGGGCCGGTGGGGTTCTTCAACGTGCTGATGGTGCCGGGCGCGGGCATGAAGTTGCGGCCCGGGTCCTCGCCGGTGATGCGGAACTCGAAGGAGTGGCCGCGGACTTCGGGGTCCTCGTAACCGAGGGCTTCGCCGCGGGCGATGCGGAACTGCTCACGGACCAGGTCGATGCCCGTGACTTCCTCGGAGACGCAGTGCTCAACCTGGAGGCGGGTGTTCACCTCGAGGAAGGAGATGGTGCCGTCCTGGCCCACCAGGAACTCGCAGGTGCCGGCGCCCAGGTAATGGGCTTCCTTCAGGATGGCCTTGGAGGATTCGTAAAGGCGCTTGTTCTGCTCTTCGGTGAGATACGGAGCCGGGGCCTCTTCCACGAGCTTCTGGTTGCGGCGCTGCAGGGAGCAGTCGCGGGTGGAGACCACAACAACGTTGCCGTAGGCATCGGCCAGGCACTGGGTTTCGACGTGGCGGGGCGCGTCCAGGAACCGCTCGATGAAGCATTCGCCGCGGCCGAAAGCTGCGACGGCTTCACGGACGGCGGATTCGTAGAGTTCCGGAATCTCTTCCATGGTCCGGGCTACCTTGATGCCGCGGCCACCGCCACCGAACGCTGCCTTGATGGCTACGGGCAGGCCGAACTCCTCTGCGAACTTGAGGATCTCATCGGCATCCTTGACGGGGTCTGCCGTGCCGGGGACCAGCGGGGCTCCGACCTTCTCCGCGATGTGGCGTGCCTGGACCTTGTCACCCAGGGCAGAGATGGCCTCGGGGGAGGGGCCGATCCACGTGATGCCGGCCTCGATCACCTTGGCGGCGAATTCGGCGTTCTCGGCCAGGAAGCCGTAGCCGGGGTGGATGCCGTCGGCGCCCGCCTGCTTTGCGACGTCGATGATCTTGTCCATCACCAGGTACGACTCGGCAGCCGTGTTGCCACCCAGTGCATACGCCTCGTCGGCAAGGCGGACGTGCAGGGCATCGCGGTCCGGGTCTGCGTAGACGGCTACGGAGGCAATGCCTTCGTCCCGGGCTGCTCGGATGATGCGGACCGCGATTTCGCCACGGTTGGCAATCAAGACCTTGGTAAGAGGGCTGGAAATGGGCTGCGCCGGGTTAGCTGACAAGTTGTTGACTCCTTCTGTCCTTCAGGGAGCCTAGCGCGATTGTGAGGGTTCCGCCCATATTGATGGCGGATTCCGTGTGTGAAGCGCTGTTCCTTTGTAGGGTTGCTACAAAGCCGGGTTCGCGCCGGGCACAGCCCACAGTTCGGTGATTCCCACATTCGCGTGGCTGAGCAGCTCGCGGAGCGTGGAGATGGAAAGCCCGACGACGGCGTGCGGGTCGCCGTCGACCTTGCGGATGAAGGCCCCGCCAAGGCCGTCGATGGTGAATGAGCCCGCGCAGTGGAGCGGTTCACCGGTGGCAATGTAGGCGTCGATGTCCTGGTAGGACATCTCGGCGAAGTGTACTTCCGCGCTGGAGACGGCACCCAAAGTGGCGCCGGTCCCGGCGGCGGGCTCGTCGTCGTCGACGTCGGCGGCAGTCTCCCGGCAGTCCACCAGCCAGTGCCCCGTGTGGAGGACCCCTTTGGATCCGCTCATGCGCAGCATCCGTTCGCGGGCAATCTCGGCGGTGTACGGCTTGCCGTGCGATTCGCCGTCGAACTCGAAGACCGAGTCGCAGCCGATCACCAGGGCGCCGTCCGCCTCGGGGAGCGCCGCTACGGCCTCAGCTTTGGCCCGGGCGAGCAGCAGTGCGGTGTCGTGGGGATCAGTGACGCCGTACCTGGCCTGCACCGCGTCCTCATCCACGTCCGACACCAGGATGTCGTGCTGGATGCCCGCTTCGGCGAGGAGCTTGGTGCGGGCAGGGGACTGGGAGGCAAGGATCAATCGGGTCACCCCACCAAGCCTAATACCCCCACCGCCCCCCGATGCTCTATCACGTCCCGCCCCCAAACGCCCGATGCTCTATCACGTCCCGCCCCCAAACGCCCGATGCTCTATCACTTCCCGCCCCCAAACGCCCGATGCTCTATCACTTCCTTCAGGCAAGCGATAGAGCATCGGGGATATCCGGTGGTTATGTGATAGAGGAACCGGGGGTGTGGGTGGTGACGTGATAGAGGGTTAGTGGACGAGCTCCGCCGAGCCGGCTTTCGGACGGTCGCTGCGGTTGAGCTTGGCGCCCTCAACGTCGACGTCCGGCAGCAGGCGGTCCAGCCACTTCGGCAGCCACCAGGCCTTCTCGCCGAGCAGGTACATGATCGCGGGCACGATCGTCATGCGGACAACGAACGCGTCAATCAGCACACCGAAGGCCATGGCGAAACCGAGCGGGCGGACCATGGTGAGGTGGCTGAAGATGAAGCCCGAGAACACGCTCACCATGATGATCGCGGCGGCCGTCACCACGGCAGCTGCGTGGCTGAAACCGGTCCGGACAGCGTGCCGGGCGTCTTCACCGTGCATGTAGGATTCCCGCATGCCCGAGGTGATGAACACCTGGTAATCCATGGCCAGGCCGAACAGCACGCCGATCAGGATGATGGGCAGGAAGCTCAGCACGGCACCCGGATTGGCGACGTCGAAGATTCCGCCGAGCCAGCCCCACTGGTAAACAGCCACGACGGCGCCAAACGCTGCGGCCAGCGACAACAGGAAGCCGCCCGTGGCCAGCAGCGGCACCACGATTGAGCGGAAGACCAGCAGCAGGAGGATCAGGGACAGCCCGACGACGATCGCCAGGTACGGCGGCAGGGCGGCGCCGAGTTTCTGGGAAACGTCCACGTTGCCCGCAGTCTGGCCGGTCAAGCCGATGGAAACCCCGGTGTCCTCGCGGATCTGGGCGCCCTTTTCGCGGAGGTCCGAGACCACCTTCACGGTGCTGGCGCTTGCCGGGCCTTCCTTGGGAATGACCTGGTAAACCGCGGTGCTGCGGTCCTCACTCAGGGCAAAGGGCACGGCAGCAACCACGTTCTCGACGCTGCGCAACTGCTCCGCGACATCGAACTGCTTGTTCTTGGCATCGTTTTCGCTGAGCCCGGCGGGCAGTTCGCCAACCACGATGATAGGGCCGGTCACGCCTTCGCCGAAACTGTCGCGCGTCAGGTCGTACGCCTTGTAGGCCTGGGAGTCCACAGGTTCGGACCCGCCGTCGGGCAGTGCCAGCCTCAGCTGCGATGCGGGCAGTGCAACTGCCCCGAGCAGTACCACGCTGAGAATCAGCGCCACCCACGGATGGCGGGTGACCAAGCCACCCCAACCGCGCGTGCTGCGCTTCTCGTCCAGGTCGCGGTCGGCAGCTTCATGGCCGGGTTCGGCGTTGTGCCGGGCGGCCTTTGCCCAGGCCCGCTTGGAGATAAGCCGCCGGCCGATCAGGCTCAGGACGGCCGGTGTCAGGGTCAGGGCTACGACGACGGCGACGGCTACAGTCGCTGCTGCTGCCACACCGAGGATTGCCAGGAACGGTAGCCCGGGAATGACCAGGGCGGCGAGGGCGATGATGACCGTCAGGCCCGCAAACATGACGGCATTGCCCGAGGTGCCTGTGGCCAAAGCGACGGATTCCTCGCCATCCATGCCGGCAAGCAGCTGGTTGCGGTGCCGGTTGACGATGAACAGCGAGTAGTCGATGCCCACGGCCAGGCCCAGCATGAGTGCGAGCATGGGGGAGATGGAGCTCATGTCGATCACGCCGGTCAGCGCGAACGTGCCACCGACGCCCACGGCCACGCCGATCAACGCCATGATGAGGGGCAGGCCCGCAGCAATGAGCGTGCCGAGCATCAGGATCAGGACCAGTGCGGCAACCGCAACACCAACGATTTCCGCCACGCCGAAGATCTGCGAAACGTCTTCGGTGATGTCCTTGCTGGCATAGGCAGTCACGCCTGCTGAGGAGACCCCGTGGACGATGTCCTGTACTTCCTGCCGGACGGCGGGCGGGACGGCGTTGATGGACGTCTTGAACTGGATCTGCGCGATTGCTGCCTTGTTGTCGCTGGAAACGAAGCGCAATCCTTCAGAGGCTTGCGCCTCCCGCTTGCCGAGGGCCAGCGCAGCGGCGCCGTCGGCAGCTTTCTTGGCTCCGGCGTCGAGCTTCTCCTTGCCTGCCGCGAGCTCGGCACGCCGGGGAGCCAGCTGTGCCTCGATCTGCGCCGGCGGCAATCCGGCCGCAACAAGCTGCTGCTCGGCCGCGGCCAACTGTTGTTCGCCGGCCGCAATCTGTGCGCGGGAAGCGTCCAGTTGGGCCTTGCCCGCTGCAGCCTGGGCTTCGCCCTCGGAGATCTTGGCGGCTGCCTGGTCCAACCGTTCCTGCGTGGTGAAGGGGTTGACCACGGACTGGACGTCGGGGAGTTTTTCGAGTTGGGCCAGGGCGTCGGCCACAGCGTCCTTGCCCGCTTGGTCGAAACCTGAAGCGCCTGCCTCGAACGCCACGCTCGCGGACCCGCCCGACGCATCCGGGAGTGCTTCCTTCAGCTTGTCAGCCATCTGCTGGGTTTCGGTGCCCGGGATGGTGAAGTTGTTGGACATGGTGCCGTGGAACGCGGCGGCAGAGCCGCCCACAGCGACCAAAACGGCCAGCCAGAGTGAGATGACCAGCCAACGGCGGCGGTAGGAAAACCGGCCGAGTCGGTAGAGGAACGATGCCATGTCAGAACCGATCTGTGGTGGGTGGAACGGAGGAGGTGCCTTCGGTGCGCGAAGACGGGGACGACGGCGCGAAGCCGGCTCCGAGGAGCCCCATCGCGTCGATGAGGTGCTGGCGGAGCACCGCCAGGGATTCGGGGGAGAGGTCCGGTCCGCATTCGGCGAACCAGACGTTCATGGCAGCCTTGCCGCAGGAAATGACCGAGCCGGCCAGGGCATGCAGGTAGAGCTCACTGACGTCCGGCCCGAGCCTTGTGCGTGCGGCGGCGATGATTTGTTCGGTGCAGTGGTCCCAGGCCTCGAGTTCGGACCGGGCCAGGGATCGGTTGTCCTGGGTCAGGCTGAACAACTCGGCCATCGGAGCAACCGACATGGGGTCTGCCAGGGCCATGAGCGCGGCCTGGGCCGACTCGAGGATGGTCTCGTCGGCCGGACGCAGCTGGAACTGCTCGAGGGCGCGGTCCATGAATCCGTCAGCCACCGACGCGAGGGCCGCCTCGAGGCTGGGGAAGTAGTTGAAGAAGGTGCGGCGGGAGACACCGGCGCTGGCGGCAATGTCCTCCACCGTGAAGTTTCCCGAGCCCTTGGCCCGGAGTAATTCAAGGGCTGCTGCGGCGATGGAACTACGGGTGGCGGCCTTGTTGAGCTCCCGCCGGGAAGGGGTGCTCGACTCGCTCGCAGGCTGCGTGGAGGTGTCCTCCTGGCTGCTTGTTTGGGTCACATAATTACACTAAGTGCAAACTTGCACTCTGCGCAATTTGCTGTGGGAATCTGCGTTTCCGGCCGGGGAGGTTCGGGTCGGGCTAATAATGTCCGACCCCCTTGGCAGGATGGATTCATGGAAGGGAAACAGGCGCTGAGCTCGGGCACGCGGGCAATGGGCACGCGAGTGACGGCACCGCGGGCTCCGATGCTGCCTGTCCCCAACGCAGCGCCCGTGGTGGCGGAAGCTTCACGGGAGCCCGCCGAGGCCGCCCGGGCACTCATCGAACAACTTCGAGTGTTGGAAGATATGAAGTCCGCCATCTCCGGGCTGCAGGCAAAGATCGCAGCCTCCTTCGAACTCGCCCAACGCCAGGCAGATGCGGCGGCAGGCGTGCCCGCCCCGAAGCAGGGCGGGGCAGCTGCGGCGCAGATCGCCCTGGCCCGGCGCGAGTCGCCCCATCGCGGATCGAGGCTCCTAGGGCTCGCCAAGGCACTGGTCAAGGAGATGCCACGGACCCTCGCCGCCCTCGACTCCGGTTTGCTCAACGAGTGGCGCGCCACCCTTCTGGTGAAGGAAACGGCGTGCCTGTCCGCCGAGGACCGCTGCGCCGTGGATGAAGAGTTGGCTCCGGACACCGGGACTTTGGACGGCATGGGGGATCGGGCGATCATCGCCGCTGCCAAAGCCGCTGCGTACCGACGTGACCCGCGATCGGTTACCCGGCGGGCCGCACATGCTGCCAAGGAGAGGCACGTCAGCATCCGGCCCGCGCCGGACACGATGACGTATCTGACTGCCTTGCTGCCCGTTGCCCAAGGCGTCGCAGCCTATAAGGCTCTCAAAGAAGCTGCTGACTCAGCCCGATGCTCCGGTGACGAACGCTCCCGCGGCCAAGTCATGGCGGACACGCTAGTGGAGAGACTCACGGGGACGCCGGGCGGTATTTCCAAGGTGGAAGTGCAGCTGGTCCTGACGGATCGCACCCTGTTCCAGGGCGACAGCGAACCCGCAAGGCTTGAGGGCTACGGCATAGTGCCGGGTGGCTGGGCCAGGGAGCTTGTGGGGCTGGCCGGGGCTCAAAACCCTTCCGGGCACGTCAAGGCTCAAGGGCTTCCCGGGCAAATACAGTCGGCGCCAGCGGACCCAGGCTTCGTGGTCTGGCTTCGAAGACTGTACACAGCACCGAATACCGGGGAACTCGTGGGCATGGATTCCAAAGCCAGGCTCTTCCCACCCGGCATGCGGCGATTCATCGAGGCCCGCGATGCTTCATGCCGAACACCCTACTGCGATGCGCCCATCCGGCACATCGACCACATCGTTCCATGGCAAGGCGGTGGACCCACCAGCCTCGGCAACGGCGGAGGGCTGTGCGAACAGTGCAATCACACCAAGGAAAACCCCGGGTGGGCCGCGAAGCCACTGGCAGACGCCTCCGGGGTGCACGCCTTGGACCTGACCACGCCCACGGGCCACACGTACCGGTCCAAAGCACCACCGTTGCCGGGAGCGGCACCGTTGCCGGGGCATGGTCCTGCCTGGGTGTAGCTTGGACCCTGCCCCGGACGGCTTAGTACTGCGACTGGCCCGGGAAAGACTGCGACTGGCCCGGCTGCTGCGCGCCCATTTGCGGCTGGACGGGAGGAGCCGGCTGGGCCGGGGGTGCAGGCTGGCCCGCTCCCTGCTGGGGTTGCTTGGTCAGGTAGATCGACTGCCCCGTGGCTCCCGGTTCCCCTTCGCCCAAGGGAAGCACGTAGACGGCAGTGCCGTAAGCGCACACTTCGGTCCAGTTGGTGCCCATCTCCGAGGTGTCGAACCGCATGGCCACAATGGCGTTGGCTCCGCGCTGCTGGGCCTCGCTGACCATGCGGGCCATGACTTCCTGCCGGCTCTCGTACAGGGCGCGCGTCATCTCGGGCAGTTCGCCGCCGCCCAAGGAGCGGAAGCCGGCCAGCATCTGGGACCCGATGTCCCGTGAACGCACGGTCAGGCCCATCACTTCGCCGAAGACGGCGTCGATGCAGTGGCCCGGAATTTCATTGGAAGTGACAATCAGCATGCCCCGAGCCTACTCAGGATCCGACCTTAAACGACGCAATCCCCCGGGGTTTCTCGCCGGGGGATTGCGGAGGGGATTGCGGAAGCCCTTAACGCTTGGCGTCAGCCAGTTCGCGCTCTTTAGCAACGGCTGCAGCCTTGTCGGCAGCGAACTCGTCATTGAACGCGGCACCGTTGCGGGGAGCGTTGTACAAGGACTGGTCCAGGATGCCTTGGCGCTTGGCCACGAGGGTCGGCACCAGGGCCTGGCCTGCGACGTTGACGGCGGTGCGGCCCATGTCCAGGATGGGGTCGATCGCCAACAGGAGCCCGACGCCGGCCAGCGGCAGTCCCAGCGTGGAGAGCGTCAGCGTCAGCATGACGACGGCGCCCGTGGTGCCTGCCGTTGCCGCGGAACCGAGGACCGAGACCAGGACGATCAGCAGGTACTGGCTGAAGTCCAGGTTGATACCGAAGAACTGGGCCACGAAAATGGCGGAAATGGCCGGGTAGATCGCGGCGCAGCCGTCCATCTTGGTGGTGGCACCCAGCGGCACGGCGAACGACGCGTAGCCGGAAGGAACGCCGAGGTTGCGCTCGGTGACACGCTGCGTGAGCGGGAGCGTTCCGATGGAAGAGCGCGAAACGAAGGCGAGCTGCACAGCCGGCCATACACCGGAGAAGTACTGCTTGATGGACAGGCCGTGGACACGGACCAGCACCGGGTAGAGAACGAACAGCACCAGGGCCAGGCCGATGTAGATGGCCGCGGTGAACTTTCCGAGGGAACCGATGGTGTCCCAGCCGTAGATGGCTACAGCGTTGCCGATCAGGCCCACGGTACCGATCGGAGCAACGCGGATGATCCACCACAGGACCTTCTGGATGACTGCGAGGGCGGAGGCGTTGAAGGTGAGGAAGGCTTCAGCCTGCTTGCCCACCTTCAGTGCTGCAATACCGACGGCGATGGCCACAACCAGGATCTGCAGGACGTTGAAGGAAACGGACGTGCTGACAGTCGTGGCAGCGTTGGCGCTTTCGGTGACGGTGGAGCTTGCGCCCAGGCCAAGGAAGTTCTTGGGGAAGAGTCCGGTGAGGAAGGCCCACCAGTCACCGGTCTTGCCGGCGTACTCTGCCTTCTGAGTGATACCCGTGGCGGCGCCGGGCTGCAGCAGCACGCCCAGGCCGATGCCGATGAGCACCGAGACAAACGACGTGATGGCGAACCAGAGCAGCGTGTTCCAGGCCAGGCGCGCGGCGTTCGACACCTGGCGCAGGTTCGCGATGGAACTCACGACGGCGGTGAAGATCAACGGAACGACGGCGGTTTGCAGCAGTGATACGTAGCTGGAACCGATCGTCTGCAGCGTGGCGCCCAGGCCGTTGGGAGCAGCCTTGGTGCTGCCCGTGTACTTGGCGATGAGGCCGAGGACCAGGCCGACGATGAGGGCGGCGATAATTTGGACGCCGAAGGAGCTCGCCCACTTGGGGAGCCGCGGACCGGCCTTGCCGGATGCAGGAGTGATGGTGTTTGAGGTGCTCACCGGAACACGGTAGGTGCTTCGCAAATAACATAGCGAACGGACGTTTAGAAATGTTACGTGCGAAAAAGTTATTCCCTGTGCGTTTGTGACGTTGCTCTCGGCCCCGACAATACTCACTCCAGCAACGCCCTTCGCAGCACATCCAGGCCTACCGAGCCTATGTTCAGGGCCTTGCTGTGGAAGGACTTGAGGTCGAAGCCTTCGCGGGACTCGAGTTCGGCGCGGATTTGTTCCCACAAGCGCTGGCCCACCTTGTACGACGGAGCCTGTCCCGGCCAGCCCAGGTAGCGGGCGAATTCGAACTGGAGTTGGCCTTCGCTGATGTCGAGGTTGGCTTTGAGGAAGTCGAAGCCCTTCTCCGGGGTCCATGTTCCGGTGCCCCAGCGTTCGGGAACGGGCAGCTCCAAGTGCACGCCGATATCGAACACCACGCGCGCGGCACGCATGCGCTGGCCGTCCAGCATGCCCATGTGGTCGCCGGGATCCTTGAGGTACCCCAGTTCCAACATGAGCTGCTCGGCGTAAAGCGCCCAGCCCTCGCCGTGTCCGGAGACCCAGCAGACGTTGCGGCGCCAATTGTTGAGGAGTTCGCGGCGGTAGGTGGCCGTAGCTACTTGCAGGTGGTGGCCGGGCACGCCTTCGTGGAACACAGTGGTGGTTTCGCTCCACGTGGTGAACGTGTCTTCGCCGGCAGGGACGGACCACCACATGCGGCCTGGGCGGGAGAAATCATCGGAGGGGCCGGTGTAGTAAATGCCGCCCTCGTCGGTGGGGGCGATCATGCACTCCAGGGTCTTCATGACATCCGGGATGTCGAAGTGCACGTCGGCCAGCTCTGCGACTGCGCGGTCCGACAGCTCCTGCATCCAGGCCTTGAGGGCATCGGTGCCTTTGATCTGCCGCGAGGGATCGTTGTTGAGGATTTCCTTGGCTTCTTCGATGCTTGCCCCGGGTTTGATCTGCCCTGCCACTTTCTCCTGTTCGGAGATGAGCCGTTCCAGCTCCTGCACGCCCCAGGCGTACGTCTCCTCGAGATCGACGGCGGCGCCAAGGAAGGACCGCGACGCCAAGGCGTACCGTTCCCTCCCGACTGCGTCCTTGTCGGGTGCCTGGGGGAGCAGTTCGTCCCGCAGGAAATCACCCAGCGAACTGTACGCTTCGCGGGCCGCGGAGGCTCCGGCGCCGAGCCTTGCCTGGACGTCCGCCGGCAACGGCGCCCCGCCGGCGAGGGCATCGGAGGCGAGTTTTGCGAAGAAACCGTCCGCGGCGGCGTAGCGGCTGGTCTGGTCGATGACGATCCGGACCTGGCGTGCTGCGGAAACCTTCCCTGCGGCTGCGCCGGCGCGCAAGGACGAGATGTAACCGGCAATGGCCTCCGGAACGTTGGCCGCACGGCCGGCAATGTGCTCCCATTGCTCCACGGTGTCCGTGGGCATGAGGTCGAAGATGGCCCGGATGTCCTGCGCCGGGGAAGCGATGTTGTTCAGGTCCGCGGCGTCCCAACCGGACGCGTGGATCTCCAGCTCCAGGCCCAGGCGCTCGCGCATGGCGTCGAGGGTTACCGCGTCCGTATCGTCGCGCGGCTCCAGTGCCGCCAGCGCTTCCAAGGCATTCCGGGTGGCTTCGGCGTGGGCTTCGGCCCCGGCCGGGGAGAAGTCCTGGTACTCGGTTTCGTGTCCCGGCAACCCCAAGGTGGTGGCGAAGCTGGGGTTGAGTTCGATCAGCTTTTCTGTGTACGCATCAGCTACGGCGTCGATGGCGGTCTTGGCACGTACGGGGGTGTTTGCAGTAGTCACCCCCAGAGCCTAGCCGCCACCTCCGTCACGTGAAAGGGTTGTTGAAAGCTTTAGCCGCGGCTGCGGCGCCATGCGCCCGGACCCGGGGTCGGGTCCAGCCGCAATTGCTGGCGGCGCACCCAGTGGCGCACGTTCGGTTTGGCTGCCTCCGGCGTCGGGGGTACTCCCACAGAGGCGACGACGGCGGCAAGTGCCGCGAGTTCTTCCGGCGTGGGATCGCCTTTGACCACAGAAAACATGGGCAGTGCCGGCTCCTCGGCCGGCAGGGGGCTCTTTGCCGCGCTCACAGGGGAATGTTCCCGTGCTTCTTGGTGGGCAGGCTGGCCCGCTTGTCCCGCAGTGCACGGAGGCCCCGGATGATCTGCAGGCGGGTGTCCGACGGCGCGATGACGGCGTCCACGTATCCAAGCTCAGCAGCCTGGTACGGGTTGAGGAGTTCTTCCTCGTAGCCCTGGATGATCTCGGCACGGCGGGCCTCAACGTCGCCCCCTGCCTCGGCAACGGCGGCAAGGTCGCGGCGGTAGAGGATGTTCACCGCACCCTGCGCCCCCATGACGCCGATCTGTGCGGTGGGCCAGGCAAGGTTAAGGTCGGCTCCAAGCTTCTTGGAACCCATCACGATGTAGGCGCCGCCGTACGCCTTGCGGGTAATGACAGTGAGCTTCGGGACAGTTGCCTCGGCGTAGGCGTACAGGAGCTTGGCGCCACGGCGGATGATGCCTTGGAATTCCTGGTCCTTGCCCGGGAGGAAGCCGGGGACGTCCACCAGCGTGATGATGGGGATGTTGAAGGCGTCGCAGTGGCGGACAAAGCGGGCAGCCTTCTCCGAGGCGGAGATGTCCAGGGTTCCGGCGAACTGCATGGGCTGGTTGGCCACGATGCCCACGGTGTGCCCCTCCACCCGGCCGTAACCGATGATGACGTTCGGGGCGTAGAGCGACTGCATCTCCAGGAAGTGCGCGTCATCGACGATCTGCTCGATCACTTTGCGCATGTCATAGGGCTGGTTGGCGGAATCAGGGATGAGCCCGTCCAGGGCGAGGTCGTCCTCGTCCAGTTCCAGTTCCTGGTCGTGCTCCACCACGGGGGCCTCGGAGAGGTTGTTGGACGGCAGGAAGTCGAGCAGTTCACGGACGAACTCGATCGCGTCGGCTTCATCGGAGGCGAGGTAGGTGGAGGTACCGGTGGTGGCGTTGTGCTGGCGGGCGCCGCCCAGGGTCTCCATGTCCACGTCCTCGCCCGTGACGGTCTTGATGACGTCGGGGCCGGTGATGAACATGTGCGAGGTCTTGTCCACCATCACCACGATGTCGGTGAGCGCCGGGGAGTAAGCGGCGCCGCCGGCGCACGGACCCATGATGAGGGAGATCTGGGGGACCACGCCGGATGCGTGCACGTTGTTGCGGAAGATGTCCGCGAACATTGCCAGGGACGCGACGCCCTCCTGGATCCGTGCGCCGCCGCCGTCGTTGATGCCAACCACCGGGCAACCGTTGCGGAGGGCGAATTCCTGGACCTTGACGATCTTCTCGCCGTTGACCTGGCTCAAGGAGCCGCCGTAGACGCTGAAGTCCTGGCTGTAGATAGCGATCAGGCGGCCATCAACGGTGCCGTAGCCGGAAACGACGCCGTCGCCGAGCGGCTTCTTCTTTTCCATGCCGAAGGCGGTGGAACGGTGAACAGCCAGGGCGTCGAACTCGACGAACGATCCGGGATCAACCAGCAGCTCGATGCGCTCGCGGGCAGTGTTCTTGCCGCGCGCATGCTGCTTCTCTATCGCTTCCGGGCCGGAAGGCTGCTCGGCACGGGCCTGGCGGTCGCGGAAGTCGGCAATCTTTCCCGCTGTCGTTGTCAGATCGTGGCTCATCAAGTGTCTCCGGCTCTGTAGCTGATATTCGCTGGCGCGGTTCTGGTTCGGCAAACAGCTGATTAAGTAGCTTCCGTACAAAGAACAGGCCCTGATGGCCAGTCTAGTGACGCCATAGCCGCGAACGGCTGTAGAAACCCTACAATTTTCTGCGCCCAAGCCCGAAGCCCTGCCTGTGCTTCAAGCCGCAGCACTCCTGATGTTACCCGTCAGTAACATCTTTGGGTTAGAGTGGCTTCATGACTCAAAGCAATGCCGCTTACGTTGCCACCGGCTCGCTCAAAGGCCGCACTATCATCATGTCCGGCGGGAGCCGGGGGATCGGTCTTGCCATTGCCACCCGGGCCGCCCGCGACGGCGCCAACATCGTGCTGATGGCCAAGACGGGTGAACCGCACCCGAAGCTCGAGGGCACGGTTTTTACCGCCGCGGAGCAGCTGGTCGCCGCCGGCGGACAGGCCCTGCCGATCGTCGGGGACGTCCGGAATGATGACGACGTCGCCGCTGCCGTGAGTGCCGCCGTCGAGCGTTTCGGGGGCTTGGACATCGTGGTCAACAATGCCTCGGCCATCGACTTGTCCCGCACGGATGCGATCGACATGAAGCGCTACGACCTGATGCAGGACATCAACGTCCGGGGCACTTTCCTGCTGTCCAAGCTGGCGCTGCCGGCACTGCGCGAGTCGGAACACGCGCACATCCTGACGCTGTCCCCGCCGCTCAACCTGGATCCCAAGTGGGCCGGGATGCACTTGGCGTACACCATGGCGAAGTACGGCATGAGCCTGACCACGCTGGGCCTGGCCGAGGAACTCAAGGATGACGCCGTCTCCGTCAATTCGTTGTGGCCCTGCACGCTGATTGACACTGCGGCCATCCGGAACATGCCCGGCGGCCGGCAGATGGTCAAGGCTGCGCGTGGTCCGGAGATCATGGCCGATGCAGCCCATGCGATCCTGACGGGTGCCAACCTTGCGGCGGGCGGTTCCAAGAGCGGCAACTTCTACACCGATGAAGAGGTCCTGCGCGCGGCAGGGGTGTCCGACTTCGCCCCCTACAGCCTCGGTGCGCCGGAGGACCGCCTGGTCCCGGACATCTTCCTCTGACCGGATTCATACCCTCGGAGGAGAGCCTGGAGCTCCTTGACTGGATAGGATTCAGCTATGGATGCCCAACAGCCCGCCCCACGTGAAAGCCCCGGTTCCGGGGAAAACCCCGCACTGGATCAGCGGTCGCTGTTGGCGCCTGATTTCCTGTCCGCCACCGGCATCTCCCGCCTCGACGTCGTGGAGTCCACCGGGTCCACCAATGCCGACCTGGTGCGCGCCGTGACCATGGAACCCAAAAAATGGGCTGACCTGGCCGTCCTGACCGCTGAGCACCAGACCGCTGCGCGAGGCCGGTTGGACCGGCACTGGGAATCCCCGGAACGCTCCGCAGTCTCTGTTTCCATGGTGCTGCGGCCCGTTACGGCGGACGGCATGCCGGTCCCCACCCAAAGCTATTCATGGTTGTCCCTCCTGGCTGCCGTCGCGCTGCGGGAAGCGCTGCAGGAGACGGCAGGCGTGAAGGCTCAGATCAAATGGCCCAACGACGTCCTGGTCAACGGGCGCAAGATCGCCGGCATCCTGGCGCAACTAACGGCGCTTGGCGACGGCTCAGTACCTGCCGTCATCCTGGGTGTCGGCCTGAATGTCACCCTGACCGAGGACCAACTGCCCGTCCCGACGGCCACGTCGCTTGCCCTCGAAGGAAGCACGACGACGGATCGAACGGCGCTGCTGAAGGGTTACATGACGCACTTCACCAGGCTGTACCGCAGCTTCTGCAATGCCGAAGGCGATCCGCACGCCGGGCTTGCAGGTGGTCCGTCGCTGCATAAGAGGGTGGAATCGGCCATGATCACCCTGGGCCGCGAAGTGCGGGCCCACCTGCCGGGAGACCATGAGCTGGTGGGACACGCCTCGCGCCTGGATGACCACGGATCGTTGCTGGTAGTGGACCACGGCGGGCGGGAGCACGTGGTGACTGCGGGGGATGTGGTGCACCTGCGTGCCACAGAAAGCGGTTATGCGTAAAGAACTGCTTCCGGGGGAGCAGGTCCTGACCATCACGCGCCAGCAGGCCCGTTCACTCGTTTTACCGGCGCTGGTCTTCGTCCTGGTTCCGGCACTGGCAGGTTTCGCATGTGCTTGGATTATCAAGGGGAACCCGCAGCGCCTGGCCCCGTTCATCACGGCGGCCTGGACTCCCTGGCTCGTAGGAGCCTGCCTTGGCATGGCGGCGTGGGTCCTGCTCGCATATTGCCTCAAACGGGTGCTGCGCTGGCATTCCGTTCGCTACATCCTGACCAGCCGCAGGGTCCTGGCCAAGTCCGGGATGTTCCGCCGCGGTGAGTGGCAGGTGTCCTTGATGGCTGTCCGGAATGTGGGAATCGAACAGGGCATGATCCAGCGGTCCTTGCGCTCGGGGAATATATCCTTGGATACCGGGCACTCGGGAGTTTACCTGTTGAAGGATGTCCCGGAAGTCGGGAAATTCCGGGGCTTCATTCTTGATGCCATGGACCAGCTGCCCCGGGGCGAGGTTCTTGAAGGTGAAGTTCTGCCGGATGTCGATGTGAGTGGTTTGCCGTGGGAAGTGAGAGAAGGTGGAAGAGATGAGCGTTGAGGATCAGTCCGACGAGGACCTGGACCAGGAGTTCGACGCCGTACCCGAACCTTCAGAGGATGAAGACGCGGTACCGGAACCAGCCAAGGCCATACCCACCGGACCCCCTACCGGTGTCATGTCCGCAGAGCGGCTCGCGATCAAAGCGCTGGAAGCCAGGTTGCTGGGCGGTGAACGCAAGCTCCGCCGTCGTGAGATTGCTGCCGGTGCCGGCGTGTCGGTGCTTTCTGCCCGAAAACTGTGGCGCGCTCTTGGATTTCCAAACTTCGGTGACGACGACGTTGCCTTCACTGAGCGCGACCAGGCTGCCCTGACAACCATCCTTGACCTCGTCCGTGCCGGCCTCCTGACGGAAGAAGCCGCGATCTCCATCACCCGTTCCATTGGCCAGATGACGGACCGCATGGTGGTCTGGCAGATCGAGGCCCTGGTGGAGGACATGGTCCAGGAACAAGGGATCAGCGATGCCGTGGCGCGCAAGCAGTTGGTGGGCCAGCTGCCTGCCCTGGTGGATTCGTTGGAGGAGATCCTCGTCTACTCCTACCGCCGCCAGCTCAATGCCGGTGTGCAGCGGCTGGCAGTCAGGGCGGAAGCCGGACTGCAGGCCAGCGAAGAGGGCCGCGAAGGCGACGAAGACGATTCGCCCTTGCCGTTGGCCCGTGCGGTGGGCTTCGCGGACCTGGTCTCCTACACCAGCCTCTCCCGGCGCATGAACGAGAAGACGCTGGCGCAGATGGTGCAGCGTTTCGAGAACAAGTGTGCCGAGATCATTTCCATTGGCGGCGGCCGGCTGGTCAAGACAGTCGGTGACGAAGTCCTGTACATTGCCGAGACGCCTGCGGCCGGTGCGGAGATCTCCCTTGCCCTGGCCCAGGCCTTCACGGAGGATGAGATCCTCCCGCAGGCGAGGGTCTCCATGGTCTGGGGGCGCATCCTTTCCCGCCTTGGCGACATCTACGGGCCCACGGTCAACCTCGCCGCGCGGCTCACCAGCCTGGCGCAGCCCGGCACTGTGCTTGTTGATGCCATGACCGCGGCCGCCCTTGGCCAGGATGAACGCTTTGTGTTGATCCCGCAGGCCTCGGAAAACGTCCGCGGCTTCGGGGAGATCCACCCCGTCATGCTGGCCCGCGGCCGGGGCAAAGGGCTCGTCCTGGACTGAGTGGAGGGGCGTCAGTAGTGCAGGTCACATCTTCGCAAATCGATGGATTAACCCGGTAGGCTTGGGGACTGTTCGCGTCAAGCCAGCCGCACGGAGGGTGACGGCTGCCTATTTAACCGGGGGAAGTCCATGGCTCCGAGCAGGAGGCCCGCCCAACGAGCGCCCAAGCGGCAACCATCACGGAAGCGGCGCGCCAGGATCCTGGGTGTCACCGCCTTCACGGCAGCTGCGGCGGTGCTTGTTACCGGAGCCATCCTCTACCCGGGTTTCAAAACCACCGAGGTGGACCTCAACGACGGCGGCGTCTGGGTTGTCAGCAAATCGAAGAACGCCGCCGGCCGGCTGAATTACCCTTCGAAATCCCTCGACGGTGCCGTCACTCCGGCCAGCGACGACTTCGAGATCCTGCAACAGGCAAGCGACATCTTCATTGACGACGCCGGCGGGGCGACGATCAACCCGGTCAGCGCCGCGAACATGCGCCTGGGCGGGGACCAGCAGCTTCCGGGAGCGGCGCACGTCAGCTTCGGCAGCAAGGTCCTGGCCGTCACTGATCCAGCCAAGGGCAAAGTGTGGGCCGTTTCGCCCACCTCGCTGGGCGGTTTCAGTGAAGAATCCACGCCATTGTTCGAACAGTCCCAAGGCATCACGTCCGTTGTGGGGACGGACGACACCATCCATACCCTCGACCCCAAAGCAGGGAAGCTTACCGCCACCACGGTGGATGCGGACGGCAACGTTGTGGACTCGCAGGTCCGCTCCGATGACTCCCTCAAAGCCGACGGCGACGTGCAGCTCACGGCCGTTGGCGGCAAGGCGGTTGTGCTGAACCAGGCCAACGGCAACATCATCCTGCCGGGCGGTTCAGTGGTCCATCTCGCCGATGCCAGGGACGCCAAGCTGCAGCAGGCCGGTCCGGAGGCCGGCACCGTGGCCATCGCCACGAAGGATGCCCTGTTGCTGCAGCCCTTGGACGGCGGCACGGCCAAAACCATTCGCGCCGACGGGCAAGGGACCCCGGCGGCGCCTGTCCATGTGGGTACGTGCACTTACGGGGCGTGGTCCGGGGCCAACAAGTACGTCCGGGAGTGCAGCAATGAAGCCGACAACCGCCGCGCCGACGTGCCCCAGGCGAGTGCGTCGCCGTCGTACGTTTTCCGGGTCAACCGCGACCTCGTGGTCCTCAACGACGTCAACTCGGGCAACGTCTGGATGGTCAACCAGAACATGCAGCTGGTGAACAACTGGGATGACGTCATTCCGCCCCAGCAGACCTCGGACGATGCGGACAAGGACTCCGCTGACGAAGTCCAGCAAACAGTCCTTCCGGATCGCAGCAAGCCGAACACCCCGCCGGTGGCCAAACCCGATTCCTTCGGAGTGCGCGCCGGGAAGACCACCATCCTGCCGGTACTGGACAATGATGCCGATTCCGACGGCGACGTCCTGACCGTCAGTGCCGCCGAACCGCTGAAATCGGGAGCGTTGTCCCCGGTTTACGGGGGGACGGGCTTCCAGATTGCGGTGCCGGCCGGCACCACAGGCACCGAAACCTTCAAATACTCCGTCGACGACGGCCGCGGAGGAACCGCTGCCACCGAGGTGGACCTGCGGGTGGTGCCGCCGGAGGAAAACAACGCCCCGCAACCCAAGCCAAACCGCAACAACACGCTGGTGGTGCAGGCCGGCAAGATAGCCAACCAGTACATCCTGACGGATTGGATCGATCCCGACGGCGATGACATCTTTGCCGTGGCGGCCTCGAGCAGCGATCCTGCCGACCAGGTCCGGATCAGGCCCGACGGCCTGCTGACGTTCCAGGATTCCGGAGCCGGTCCCGGCCGCAAGACCATCACGTTGACGGTGTCGGACGGCACCGACAGTACCGATGGGCAGGTCGTCGTGGACGTCCGCGCTCCCGGAGCCCTGCCGCCCATCGCCAACGCTGACCACGTCGTTGCGGTGGCCGGCCAGGACACCGTGATTGCGCCGCTCAAGAACGACACCGACCCACAGGGCGGAACGCTCCGCCTGGCGCAGGCCCAACCTGATGGGCAGTCCACGGCGGTCATCGGGCCTGACCAGCAGACGTTCACGTTCAACTCCGGTGCCGTAGGCGCCCACTACGTGACCTACATGGCGACGAACGGGCCGGCGAGTGCCCAGCAGTTGGTCCGGGTGGACGTCGTCTCCGGCAACAGCGATGATGCACCAGTTGCCGTGCGGGATATTGCCCTGCTGCCCAGCGGAGGCAGCACCGTGGTTGACGTCCTCGGCAACGACTCGGACCCCGCCGGAGGCGTTCTGGTGGTGCAGTCGGTGACGGCAGTGGACGGCCTGCCCGTCAGCGTGGCGGTGCTGGACCACTCGGTCGTGAAGATCACTGACATCCGCGCCGAAGGCCAGTTGTCGTTGAAGTACACCATCTCCAACGGCAAGGCATCGGCAACCGGTGACATCTCGGTCCAGGTGGTGCCGGCGCCCACCAAGCTTCAGGCGCCGCAGGCAAAGCCCGACGACGTCACGGTGCGGGCAGGCGACGTGGTGACCATCCCGGTGCTGGAAAATGATGCGGATCCCAACGGGGGCGAACTCACCCTGGACCCGGTCCTCGCACAGCAGCCGGACGAGGCGGACGGCCGGATGTTCGTGGCCGGCAAGACCCTCCGTTTCATTGCCGGAGAAGAGGCCAAGACCGTCTACGCGATCTACAAGGTCACCAACGCTTCCGGCCAATCGGATTCCCAACAGGTCACCATCCGGATCAGGGCCCGGGACGACGCCACCAACACCCGGCCGGAGCCGAAGAACCTGACGGCCCGTGCGGTGGCGGGAATGACAGTCAAGATCCCTGTTCCGCTGGATGGCATCGACGCCGACGGAGACTCGGTCAAGGTGATCGGCATCGACAAAGCCCCGTCCCTGGGGACCGCCGTACTCCGCGACGGCTACCTGGAGTACACGGCCGGCGGTAAATCGGCGGGGACCGACACCTTCAGCTACCGCGTGAAGGACCGCATCGGCGCGGAAAATACCGGCAACGTCATTGTCGGTATCGCGCCGGCGGAAGCAGACAACCAAAAGCCAATAGCAGTCGATGACGCCATCGACGTGCGTCCAGGGCGGCGCGTCGCCGTCGATGTCCTCAAAAACGATTCCGACCCCGACGGCGACCCCATCGGCTTGGTGCCGACGTTCGATGCCAAACCCGGGCTGGAGGTCGAAGCCGTTGCCGGTAAAGCGGTGTTTACCGCGCCGGGTACCGCCGGCGTGGAGAGTATCAGCTACCGGATCCAGGATGACAAGAAGGCCGAAGCAAGTGCCGTGATCCGCGTCCAGACCAGTCCGTCGGCCCCGCTGCATGCACCGATCGCCGTTGATGACCATGTGACCCTCGCGGAGACGTTGGGGAAGACCGCGGTGGACGTGCCCGTCCTGAAGAATGATTCCGATCCTGACGGGGTAGCCGAAGACCTCAAGATCTCCTTGCCTGACGGCAACCCCAACGCCCGGGTGGGCACCTCGGGAAACGTGGTGGTCACGCTGGTGCCCCAGGACCAACTCATTCCGTACACGGTGACGGACATTGACGGCCAAACGGCCACGGCTGTCATGTGGATTCCCGGACAGGGCCTCCAATACCCGACCCTTTCCAAGACCGACGTCGTGGAAGTCACCGCGGGCAAGGAAGTGACGCTGTCACTGAAGGAGTGGGTCAAGGTCCGTGACGGCCGCAGCCCGCGGATCACGGTGGCGGACAAGATCAAGGTCCAGGGCGGTGACCCGCTGAATGTCATTGCGGGCGACGGCGGTGCCCTCCGCTACGCTGCGCAGGCGGACTACGTGGGTCCCGGCTCTGTGACGTTCGAGGTCACGGACGGTTCCGGTCCCGACGATCCCGAGGGGCTGAAGTCCACGCTCACCATCATGACCAAGGTCCTGCCGGATCCCAATGCCATCCATCCGCCGACCTTCAGCGGTGCCGTCATCGACGCTCCGCAGGGCGATGTCACCGAACTGGACCTGTCGAACCTCGCCGGCGACGTGGATGAGCAGGACCAGGGCAAACTGAAGTTCGAATTCGACGGCCAGCAGCCCGGCGGGTTCGAGGCCCGGATCGACGGCACGGTCCTGAAAATCACGCCCGGCGGATCCCTCAACCCGGGCGCACGCGGCGTGGTGCCGCTGAAGGTGACCGACGGCCGGTCCGATCCGGTCCGTGCGGCCGTGACCGTCACGGTGGTTTCCTCCAACCGGCCCAAACCGGTGGCCAACGATGACGCCGTGGAGAAGGCCGATGCCGGCAAGCCGCAAACCGTCAATGTGCTCGGCAACGACTTCAATCCGTTCAGCGAGCCGTTGGGAATCGTGTCCGCGGTGGTGGAGACGGGTTCAGCCGGGCAGCCCGAAATCTCGGGCGACTCCATCACGGTGACGCCGTCCGCGGGCTCAAAGGGCGTGCTGGTAGTCCGCTACACCATCAAGGACAAGACTGACGATCCGAGCCGCCAGGCAGTGGGCCGCGTCCGCATCACTGTCCGGGATAAGCCCGATGCTCCTTCCGCGCCCGCGGCCACCGATGTCCGGAGCCGCACCGCCGTGCTCAAGTGGGCCCCGCCGTCGGACAACGGCGCAGCCATCACCAAATACACCGTGAAGGCTGCGGGATTCCAACAGGAATGCCCCACCACCACCTGCACCCTGACGGGGCTGACCAACAACGTGAGCTACGTATTCACCGTGACGGCCACCAACGAGGTCGGGGAGTCCGGTGCGTCGCCGGCTTCCAACGAGATCAAGCCTGACGAAAAGCCGTCACCGCCGGACGCTCCCGCCGTGAAAGCCGGGGACAAGGACCTGGCCATCACGTGGACCCCCGCGAAGACCGAGGGCTCACCCGTCAAGCACTACAACCTGGAGATTTCCCCGCCCCCGGGCAACGGAGTGGCGGTCAAGAACGAGGTCACCGGACTCTCCTACACCTGGACCGGACTCACCAACGGGGTCAACTACAAGGTTCGGGCCCAGGCGGTCAACGAGCTCGGACCTTCCGACTGGAGCCTGTACTCCGCCGAAGACCACCCGGCCGGTCTTCCCGGCGCCCCGGCGGCGCCCACCACCGCCGTCGTGTCTTCCGTGGGTTCGCAGAACCAGCTCCGGGCTGACTGGACAGAACCGGACATCAACGGCGACCCCATCAAGAACTACTACGTCACCATGAGCGGGGGCAGCGGCGCTACGCAGACGCAGACCGTTCCGGGCAATACCCGTACGGCCACCTTCACGGCGAATAACTCGGAATCCGGCTACACGTTCACTGTGCAGGCCGGGAACAAGGCCGGCAAGGGTGCGGTCAGTGCGGCCTCTGCTCCACGGCGGGCAACCGGCAAGCTGGGAACCGTGGGCAACGTCAGTGCCACACCGGCCAACACCGGGGGAGCAGGCGGCCAGCTCACCATCAACTTCACAGTGTTGAACCAAGCCCAACGCAACGGTTCAAGCGCCAATGAAGTCAGTTACACCTACCGCGCCAGCACCGGCCAGTCCGGCCCCATCCAACCGGGGCAGACCGTTGGAGGTTTCGCCAATGGCCAGGCCAGCAGCATCACGGTGACTGCCCAATCTTCCGTTGCACCGAGCTCGGATGCGAGTGCTCCCGCCACGGCCACGCCGTATGGTTCGCCCGGAACGCCGTCGGCATCGGGGACCAACGGGGCGATGAACGATCCCTCGGTCACCCTCAACTGGTCCTCGCCGTCGACGTCCACCAATGACGTCAAGACCACCAAGATCAGGATCAGCGGCGGCGCATGGGAGACAGTTGCCGCATCCGGCAGCCGGACCATCAATACCGGCGGCTACGAACAAACGCGGACCATCGACGTGCAGACCTTCAACTCCCTGGGTACCGGTGGGCCGGTAGCCAGCGCCAGTGCCACGTCGGGCAAGAAGGGGGAGTGGACCACCACCATGAACCCGGGTGCCGTGGAGCGCTCCTGCAGTTACACCCTTGGTGGATCAAATTACGATCCCAACAAGTTCACGTGCGACGGTAAGGGCGGCAACCAGCCCCCATGGATGTACACCTCGGACCAAGGCAAGATTGTTGTCCGTTGCTACATCGATCAGTCGGATGGCTGGGTGGGCATGCAGCGCTGGTGGCGGATTGAATCCGGCTCCTACCGGAACGTAGGCCGGTACATCATTGCAGGTCACACCTATCTGGGTGATCCAGCAGGCATCGGAGCGCCCCGATGCTGACCCGTCGCAAGGCCGCCAACAGGGGAGAGGTCCCCATCGCCGCGACCGGGACTAAGACAGTATGCTGTCAAAGCCATTGGAGAGTCCGGTATCGGCTTTCCATGATGGGCCGTGTGGTGAGTGGGATAGTCTTAGGGACTGAAAATTCCGCCGCCGTATGGGGGTACTGCGGAATGAACGGCTGCCGGCGATTGCCGGTGGGCTCGGAAGCTGCTCGGGGCGGCTGCTATAAAAAGGGAATTTTGGGGTCGTGACTTCTTTCTTCGGCAAGCTGGGGCTGAAAAAGCGTCGAAACAGAAAATTGGTGTCCGCAACCGCGGCAACGGCAGCAGGTGCCGTGCTGGTGGCGGCAGCTGTGCTGTACCCGGGATTCAAGACCACCGAGGTGGACTTGAACGACGGCGGCGTATGGGTTGTGAGCAAGACCAAGAACGCCGTGGGCCGGCTCAATTACCCTTCACGGGTACTGGACGGGGCGGTCACTCCGGCCAGCACCACCTTCGATGTGCTTCAGCACGACAGCAACGTGTTTGTCGACGACGAATCCGGCTCCACTATCAACCAGGTGTCCGCCGCGAACCTGAAACTTGGCGGCGATAAGCAGCTTCCGTCGTCGGCGCAGGTCAGCTACGGCTCTACGGTGCTCTCTGTCACTGATCCTGCCAAGGGCAAGGTCTGGGCGCTTTCTCCCTCCACCGTCAACGGGTTCGATGAAGAAGGGACCGAACCCGTCCTGACCGGTTCCCAAGGCCTCGTGTCCGCGGTTGGCAATGACAACCGTATTTACACCGCGGATCCGGGCAAGGGCGAGATCACCGTCACCACCGTGGACGTCAACGGGGAACGGACCGCCTCGGAAGTCACCAAAGTCGATGAGCTCAAGGGCGCCGGGGACTTGCAACTGGCTGTTGTAGGAGACAAGCCGGTGGCGCTGGATGCCGCGTCCGGCAACCTGTTCCTGCCGGGTGGGCGCAAGCTGCAACTGGCCGATGCCCGCGAGGCCAAGCTCCAGCAGACCAGCGCGGAAAGCGGCTTCGTGGCCATCTCCACCCGCAAGAACCTGCTGAAGCAGCCGCTGGACGGCTCCACTGCCGATACGGTCAGCGCCGACGGCGAAGGTGTTCCCGCCGCGCCCGTTCAGGTGGGCAAGTGCGTCCACGCCGCGTGGGCCGGAGCCAACAAATACGTGCGTGACTGCGAGAATGACGCAGACGACAAGAAGAACGATGTCCCCAAGGCAAGCGCTTCGCCCAACTACGTGTTCCGCGTCAACAGGGACCTGGTGGTCCTGAACGATATCAATTCGGGCAGCGTGTGGCTGGTCAACCAGAACATGCAATTGGTCAACAACTGGGACGACGTTGTCCCGCCCAAGAACCAGTCCGACGACCAGGACCAGGAGTCCGCGGACAACAACACCATCAACGTCCTTCCGGACCGGACCAAACCCAACCGGGCACCCGAGACCAAGCCCGACGAGTTCGGAGTGCGGCCCGGACGCACCACCGTCCTGAGTGTCCTTGACAACGACTCGGACCCCGATGGAGACGTTCTCACGGCCGCAGTGGGCGCCAATGCACCCAAGGCAGGTGCGCTGGAGAACATTTATGGAGGTTCGGCGTTCCAGATCAAGGTCCCGGCCGAAGCGAAGCCCGGAACGGAGACCTTCGACTACAACGCCTCCGACGGGCGTGGACTCTCCGCTGCCGGCAGGGTCACGCTGCGGGTCGTCGCTCCGGAAGAGAACAAACCGCCGTTCTTCAAGCGCGCTGAGCCCACCACCATGCTGGTGGAACAGGGCAAGTCCGTCAGCCAGAACATCCTGACTGACTGGATGGATCCCGACGGTGACGACCTCGTTCTGCTCGACGCCAAAGCCGACAACGAACAGGACCAGGTGAAGGTCCGGCGGGACGGCCTGCTGACTTACCAGGATTCCGGCGCTGCCCCGGGCAAGAAGAACGTCACCATCACCGTATGGGACGGACGGGACACGACGACGGGCCGCGTTGTGGTCAACGTCCAGCCGCCGGGAGCTTTGGCGCCGGTGGTAAACGCCGACCACGTCACGGCTGTTGTGGGCCAGGACCTGGTGATCTCTCCGCTGAAGAACGACGTCGACCCCAACGGCGGCGCTTTGCGTGTTGCCCACGTGGAAGCAGCCGGCCAAGCGGAGTTGGGTCCCATCACCGACGGCGGGACGTTCACCTTCCGCAGCAACACCCCCGGACCGGTGTACCTGACCTATATTGCCAGCAACGGACCCCAGAGCAGCCAGGGGCTGATCCGGGTGGACGTTGAATCCGGCAAGGACACTGGCGCACCCGTCGCCGTTCACGACGTGGCATTGCTGCCTGTGGGCGGAAGTGTCCTGGTGGATCCCTTGGCCAACGACTCCGACCCGTCCGGGGGAGTGCTCGTTTTGCAATCGGTCACCGTTCCGGAGGGCTCATCAGCTTCGGTGAGCGTGATCGACCACAGCGTCCTGCGCATCACCGACGTCCTCGGCGCCAAGGAACCGTTCGTCTTCAGTTACACGATGTCCAACGGCCGGGCCTCGGCCGCCGGCACGGTGGGCGTCGTCCCGGTACCTGCACCCGCCGTCGTGGAGGCTCCCCAGCCCAAGCCGGACGAGGTCAACGTACGCGTGAACGACGTCGTGACCGTTCCGGTCCTGGACAACGACACGCACCCGCAGGGCCAGGAGCTTACCGTTGACCCGGTGCTGGCCCAGACCGTTGCCGAGGAAGACGGCAAAGCTTTCACCTCCGAGAACACGCTCCGTTTCATCGCGGGCCCCACGCCCAAGACCGTGCGCGCCATATATAACGCCGTCGATCCCCAGGGCCAGAAGAGCGCCGCAGCGGTGACCATCCATATTCTTCCGCTGGAAGGCGCCCAAAACTCCCGGCCGCAGCCGCAGAACCTGACGGCCCGCGTGGTTGCCGGTGGAACCGTCCGGATTCCCGTCCCGCTGGACGGCATCGATCCCGACGGCGACTCGGTCCAGCTCACCGGCATCGACAGCACGCCCACCATGGGAACCGCGACGGCGGGAAGCAACTTCATCGATTTCGTCGCCGCAGGTGACGGCGCAGGGACGGACACTTTCCGTTACAAGGTGATCGACCGCCAGGGTGCCGTCAACACCGGAACCGTAACGGTCGGCGTCGCACCCCGGGGCGAAAACAACCAGAAGCCCACCCCGGTGGATGACGAGGTTCAGGTTCGCCCGGGCCGCCAGATCGCCGTCGATGCGACGGCCAACGACACCGACCCTGATGGCGACCAGATCCGCATCCTGACCGACAGCATTGAGGCCGACGCCGCGCTGGACGCCCACGTGAGCAAGACCAGCGGCCGCATCCTCCTGACCGCTCCGGCGGCCGAAGGCACCGTCAACGTCCGCTACGCAGTGGCTGACGATCGCGATGCCGTAGGACAGGCCACCATTCGCGTGGTGGTCAAGAACGACGTCCCGCTGCAGGCGCCGATCGCCCGCGATGACCGCGTCACGTCCGCCCAGACCCTCGGCAAGACCGCCGTGGATGTTCCGGTGCTCAAGAATGACGAGGACCCGGACGGGGTGGGCGAGAACCTCAAGATCGCCACCGACTCGCCTACCGCACGGCCTGGTGCCGAGGGGAACGTCTTTGTGGAACTCACCGAGCAGCCGCAGCTGGTGCCCTACACCGTGGAGGACGTGGACGGACAGAAGTCCACGGCCATCATCTGGGTCCCCGGCGTCGGCCAGCAGGTGCCCACACTCGCCAAGGACGAGGTAGTGGAACTGGTCTCCGGACAGTCCGTCACTGTTAACCTCTCCGAGTGGGTGAAGGTCCGTGAGGGCAAGTCACCGCGGCTTACCCAGGCCGACCGCATCAAGCTCATCGGTTCCGACGGCAGCGATCCGATCGCCGGCAATGGAACCGCCATCAAGTACACCGCCGGTGTGGAGTATGTTGGCCCGGGTTCCATCAGCTTCGAGGTCACTGACGGTTCAGGCCCCGATGATCCCAATGGTTTGAAGTCCACGCTCAGCATCCGGACCAAGGTGCTGCCGGACCCGAACAAGAACAACCCGCCGGAGTTGCTGGGCAGCGACCTCGAAGTGCCCAAGGGTGACTCCGCGAGCCTGGACCTGGAAAAGCTGACGTCGGACCCGGACGCGGACGATGTCCGGAACATGAAGTATGAGCTGGTGGGTTCCGCGCCCGGCGGCTTCCGGGTGCAGCTCGACGGCAAGACGCTGAAGGCATCAGCCAACGATTCGGTCCAGATCGGGCAGGGCGGCACGGTGCAGGTCAAGGCCAAGGACCCTCGCGGACTCGAAGCCCTGGCGAGCTACAAGCTGACGTTGACGGCGTCCAACCGTCCCAAGCCGGTGGCAAATGACGACGTTGAGCCGGATGCACAGGCAGGCAAGCCTGTCACCGTCAATGTCCTTGCCAATGACTCCAACCCGTTCCCGGATACGGCTTTGAAGATCGTCTCTGCCGTGGTGGAAACCGGTGAGGGCGCGGCTGAACCCGGCGGCGACAGTGTGACGGTCACCCCTGGCGGCGGTTTCACGGGCACCATGGTGGTTGCCTACACCGTGTCCGATAAGACCGGGGAGCTGTCCCGCTACTCGACGGCCCGCATCCGCCTGACGGTGAAGGACAAGCCGGCTGCCCCCACCACGCCGTTGGCGCAGAGCGTGGGCGATCAAACGGCATTGCTGACCTGGACCGCGCCGGCAGACCGGGGCTCACCCATCACCAAGTACACCGTGTACGGCGAGGGCGGATTCAAGCAGGACTGCCCGGCCAACACGTGTACCTTGACGGGCCTGACCAACAACGTGAAGTACCACTTTGCCGTGACGGCTACCAATGCCATCAATGAATCCGAGCGTTCACCGGTCTCCGCGGAGGTCCGGCCCGACGTCAAGCCTGACACCCCCTTGGCTCCGACCCTGAAGTTCGGCGACAAGCAGTTGTCTGTCGCCTGGGTACCGCCGGCCAGCAAGGGTTCTCCGGTGAAGTCCTACGATCTGGAGATCTCGCCTGCACCTGCCGGGCAGAACCCGCAGATCCAGAACCTGACCGGGGCCAGCTACGTATGGAAGGGCCTGACAAACGGCGTGGCCTACAAGGTGCGCGTGCTTGCCAGGAACGATGCCAAGGAACCGTCCGAGTGGAGCCCCTATTCGGCGGCAGAAACGCCTGCCGGTGTTCCGGCGACGCCGTCGGCACCGTCGGTGTCCGGCGCCGGGTCCGTGGGCAACCAGAGCCAGCTGAAGGTCAGTTGGGCGGCTCCGAACAATAACGGTGATCCTGTGTCCGCCTACACGCTGACCACCTACCGCGGTGGCGCCGTCGTGACGACGCAGACTGTTGCGGCCACCTCACAGAACGTGACCGTCGCCAATTCCGAGGCCGACTACACGTTCACGGTCTCCGCCACCAACAAGGCCGGCGTCAGCGGTGTCAGCCAGCAATCGGCGGCGATCCGTGCCGCGGGCAAGCCAGGAACAGTTGGCAGCGGGTCGGTCAAGGAAACGGGTACCAGCGGCCAGCTGCAAGTGACCTTCACTCCGCTGACCGCGGCCGAACGCAACGGCTCCCAGGACAACGAGATCACCTACCGCTGGCAGACGGCGTCCGGTTCCGGACCCATCGCGCGCGGTGGCGGTGTGATCGGTGGACAGCCGAACGGTACCAACGTGGTGGTCAATATCATTGCCACCTCCGTGAAGAACAACATGGCCGGCGACGCCAAAGCAGTTGGAACGGGCAACCCCTACGGTCCGCCGAACGCGCCCAACGTCAGCGGTGGCAAATCGGCCAAGGGCGACGGCCAGGTGCACTGGACGTGGAACAACCCGGCCACCAACGGTCGCCCCTTGGATCACTTCGAAGTCTCGCTCGACGGCGGCGGCTGGACCAGCGTTGGCAAGGCAAACCGCTACGACGTCTCCGCCGGAGGTTGGGAGAAGACCCGCAGGCTGAACGTCCGGGCCGTCACGGTTGTGGCAGGACCGCCCAGCGGAAACGTGACCGCCACCAGCGGAGCAGACCCCACGCCACCGCCACCACCGCCGACGCCGTCGCAGATCCAGGTGGAAGCAGCCAGCGTCCGGACGTGCCCGGGTAAACCGGGCCTGCCCGACTCCTACACTCCCGGTAGCCCGGCCAAATGCGGCGTCGGTTGGGTAGAGCGCTCGTGGGGCAAGATCACCATCGACTGCACCAAGAACATCTATGGCGGTAGTACTGCCTGGTACCGCCTCAAGGGCAGTCCCAAGGATGGCTGGTACGTGAAGTCCACCACCGTGGACCTTTACGGACCCCGGCCGGGGGGTTGCTGATGACCCGCGTGGCACCACCACACTCAACTCCACAAGAACACTTCGGACTGAAGAAAAGGACTCCCAAGCAATGACCATGACAAACGAGCAGGCCGCGTGGTTTGCAGAAACGTTCGAGAAGCTCGTTGCCAACGTGGGCCAGGCAGTCCTGGGCAAGGAACACGTCATCCGGTTGACGTTCACCGCAATGCTGGCCGAGGGCCACGTGCTGTTCGAGGATGCGCCGGGTACTGGTAAGACCTCGCTGGCACGTGCCTTGGCCGCGACGGTGCAAGGTTCCCACAACCGCATCCAGTTCACCCCTGACCTCCTGCCCTCGGACGTCACGGGTGTGACTATCTACGACCAGAAGACCCAGAAGTTCGAGTTCCACAAGGGGCCGGTGTTCAGCAACATCGTGCTTGCTGACGAAATCAACCGTGCGTCGCCGAAGACCCAGTCCGCACTGTTGGAAGTCATGGAGGAGTCCCGGGTGACCGTGGATGGCACTACGTACGACGCCGGCCGGCCGTTCATGGTCCTGGCGACCCAGAACCCGATCGAGCAGGCGGGCACCTACCGCTTGCCGGAAGCACAGCTGGACCGCTTTCTCATCAAGACCTCCATCGGCTACCCGGACCACGCTTCCACGGTGCGTCTGTTGGGCGGGAGCAACCTGAAGGACCGCTCCAAGGATCTCTCGGCGATCATCACCACCCAGGCTGTGGCCGACATGGCCGACCTCGCCGCTACCACCCACGTTGACACTGCAGTGCTTGAGTACATCTCGCGCCTTTGTGAGGAGACCCGCAATGCTTCGGAGACGCGCCTTGGCGTCTCCGTGCGTGGTGCCTTGGCGATGGTTCGCGCCGCCAAGGTGTGGGCAGCAAGCCAGGGACGCAACTTCGTCCTGCCGGATGACGTCAAGGAACTGGCGCCCGTCGTGTGGACGCACCGCCTGGTCATGGACCCGGAGGCTGAGTTCTCCGGCGCCACGCCCGAGGTAGTCCTGACGCGTGTCCTGGCTGACGTAGCGGCGCCGCAGCAACGCGCCAGCGCATAAAAAGCGCCAGCGCTTAAGAACAGCGCATAGGTCCTGCAGCTTCACACCCGCATCCCCGGCACGAACAAAGGTCTCCACATGTCCTCCAGCACACCCCTGAACAGGGCTGCTGATTCGCTCAAGCGTGCAACATCGGCGCTTGGCAGCAAGATCCGCTCAGTCGGCGGTTCCGGCAAACGCCCGGGCGGCCAACCGGTCGGCCAACCCGGCAACCGGCCCCGCCCTGGAAACGGCAGGGGCAAGCAGAGCAAGCTCCACCCGGCTGCCGTGTGGGCTGAAGCCGCGGGGACAGCAGGGGAGTTGCTTGCCCCGGTGTGGTCCAAGGTCCGGGCCTACTGGTTGCGTTTTGCCTGGCCGGTCCTTTCCGTGGTGAGCGTCCTGGGCTGGGTAGTGCTGGCAGCGGCCGTTGCTTTGTGGATCGCAGGACAGTCCTGGGGCTGGCAGGAAGCGAAGTCCGCTGCGATGGTGGCCTTCCTGCTGTTCGTGTTCGCCATCGCTTTCATCGTGGGCCGCTCGGCGTACGGTGTGGTGCTGGACCTCGCCCGTACCCGTGTTGCAGTGGGCGATGACGCAGTGGGCAGCATTGCCGTCTCCAACGTCTCCGCACGGCCTTTGCTCCCGGCATCACTGGAGCTTCCGGTGGGGGCGAACACCGCCGTCTTCCACTTGCCCCGGATGAAGCCCGCGCAGGTCCACGAGGATCTCTTCACCATCCCCACTGCCCGGCGTGCCGTGATCGTGGTGGGTCCCGTGCGTTCCGTGCGCGCCGACCCCCTCCACCTCCTGCGCCGAAGGGTGCTCTGGACTGAACCTGTGGACCTGTACGTCCATCCCCGGACGGTGCCGTTGGGTGGTTCTGCCGCAGGTTTCATCCGTGACCTGGAAGGTATGCCCACCACCGAACTTTCCAGCGCGGACGTCTCCTTCCACGCCCTCCGGGATTACGTGCCGGGCGATGACCGCAGGCACATCCATTGGAAGACCACGGCACGCACCAACAAGCTGATGGTCCGCCAGTTCGAGGAAACCCGACGGGCCCACCTCGCCATCTCACTGTCCATCAACACCGACGAATACGATTCCGAGCATGAGTTCGAGATGGCCATCTCCGTGGCTGGTTCCATTGGCCGCCAGGCCATCCGTGAGCAGCGCGAACTGGACGTTCTGACGCAGAAGGGGCCGCTTCGTTGCGAAACCGGCCGCAACCTGCTCGATGACATGACGAGGATCGTCGGGGCACCCATGCGGAAAACCGCCGTCGACCTTGCCCGTACGTTGTCGGACACCGTCCCGAACGCCTCCGTGGTGTTCTTCGTCGTGGGCAGCCAGGTGACAGCGACGGAGCTGCGTTCCGCGGCGGCCTCCATCATGCCGGGTGTCCGGAGCCTTGCCGTGCGCGTCCAGCCGGGCGCGGCGCCGTCGAGGGCGAACATCGCGGACCTCACGGTCCTGACCGTCGGTGACCTGGATGACCTTGCGATTGTCCTTCGAAAGGCGGCAGCATGAGTACCGCGCCGAATCTTCGCACCCGCGACCGCAGCCGGAGCGCCAAACCTGTACCGTCCTTCTTCGCCGACGGCCGGCCGGCATGGCATTTCGCCATCGACTGCGGCGCTTTGGTTGTCCTGTTGTTCCTGGGCGTCCTTGGTTTCAGCTTGAGCTTCGGGGGAGACCCGCGCTACCTCATTGCCGGGCTGGGCGGCATCCTGCTGGGCCTGGGAATTGCCGTGCTGAATGCGCACCTTCGCCTGGGGCTGCTGATTACCACGGCGCTGGCGTTCGGCGCCTACATGCTTTTTGGATCGGCCCTGGCGGTCCCCGACACCGCAGTGCTGGGGTTCCTGCCAAGCCTCGATTCGCTCAGGACCCTGCTTCTGGGAATTGTCTTCGCCTGGAAGGACATGCTCACCGTCGGTGTCCCGGTGGGCACCGCGAACGGCATGCTGATTGTGCCGTTCCTCAGTTCGTTGATCACCGCGCTGGCCGCAGGTCTGTTGGCTTGGCGGCTCAAGAGCCCGTACTGGCCGCTCTTGCCGGTCCTGGCGCTCTTTGTGACGGGTATTGCCTTCAGCACCAGCGCCGGTTTCCTCAACGTCGAACGCGGCGTTTCCCTCACCATCATCGCGATTGTGTGGGCAACCTTCCGGCGCGACGCCCTGCGCCAGTCCAGCACCAAGACAGTGTCGGCCAACCGGACGGACCACGACGCCGGTGCGGCCCGCCGCGGCAAGCTCCGCCGCCTGGGGACCGGGGCAGCGGTCATTGCCGCCGCCGTCGCCATTACCGCCGTCGCATCGCCGCTGGTGACCGCCAGCGATGACCGGAAGGTGCTGCGCAACACGATCGTGCCGCCGTTCGATCCACGCGACTACGTCACGCCGCTGGCCAGTTTCCGGAACTTCGTGAAGGACCAGAAGGACAGCACGCTCTTCTCGGTGAAGGGCCTGCCCAAGGACGGCAGGGTCAGGCTGGCGGCCCTGGATTCGTTCAACGGGCTGAACTACACCATGGATCCGAACAGCTCCGGCAACTTCAGCAAGGTGGGGGACGCCCGGTCCTTGAACACGCTGGCGGATACGGGGAGCCCCGTCGCCAGCACCAATTACTCGCTGGACATCACTATTGAGGATTATCAGGGGTACTTCGTCCCCGGCGGGCGCCACACCACCGGCCTGAGCTTTGCGGAGGCCGCGGGAGCGGCATCGGGCCTGTACTTCAACGCCGGGACGGACACCGCGGTGACCACGCAGGGCCTGGGCAAGGGTGACTCGTATACAGTGCAGGTCTCGGACCCAGGGAAACTGGAGCACGGTCAGCTCACCCAGTACGACTTCGCCAAGATCACCCTGCCGGACGCCCAGGAAGTTCCGCCGATCGTGGCTTCGCAAGCGAACGAACTGTCGGCTGATGCTCCCACGGCGATCGACCGGGTCCGCCAGATCGAGGCGCACTTCCAGAAGAGTGGTGCGTTCAGTAACGGCCTGGTAGCCGAGGGCCAGCTGCCCAGCCTGCCCGGCCATAGTGCCGCACGCGTCCGTAACCTGCTCTCCGCCAAGCAAATGCTGGGCGACGACGAGCAATATTCGGTTGCCATGTCCCTCATGCTGCGCCACCTGGGCATCCCCTCCCGTGTGGTCATGGGGTTCTACCCGGACCCCAAGAGCCCGGAAAACGGTGCCGGCGACATCAAGATCACAGGCAAGGATGTGCACGCCTGGGTGGAGGTTGCCTTTGACCGTGTGGGTTGGGTGGCGTTCGATCCCACGCCGCCCAAGGACAACGTGCCCATCCCGCCGGACCCCGAGAGCAAATCCAAGCCCAAGCCGCAGGTCCTGCAGCCGCCGCCCCCGCCGCAGGAGCCCGCGGACCTGCCGCCGGACTCCACCCCGGACGCCCTGGATGCCGACGAGAAGAAGAACAACCCCTGGCTCTTCTGGGGTCCGCTGCTGGCCGCCATCGGCGTTGCCCTGATTCCGCTGGGGATCCTGGCCATCCCGCTGTTGCTGATCCTTCTGTTGAAGGCACGACGCCGGAAGGCGCGTTTCCGTGACGGCCACCCCGCCCAGCGGGTCGGCGGAGGATGGAACGAGGTGCTGAGCCTTGCCACTGACATGGGCGCGTCAATCGACAACAAGTCGACGCGGCGCGAATCGGCCTCGGTGATTGCGGACGCCTTCCCCGTGGCAGGCAGCACCACCACCGTGCTTGCCCACCGTGCCGACGCTGCCGTCTTCGGAGCCGGGCAGCCGAGCGAGGATGAGGTCAAGGAGTATTGGAAGATCGTGGACTCGTCGCTGGAGGACATCACGGGAAGCGTTGGCTTCTGGAAACGGCAGCAGGCCCGGTTCTCGCCGCGGTCCCTGCTGGCGGATGGACGCGCCGCCCTGAGGCGACGGGAACAGCGCGAGACCGTTCCCGGCAGCGGGCCGCGGACAAGCGTGAGCGTATTTGCCAAGCTGAAATCCCTCTTCAGGAGGGGCGGATCGGGTGAACAGTGATGTTGAACTGTGCCCGGCCTGCCGCCATGGAGTGCGGCCCGGCGCTGCTTTCTGCACCTTCTGCGGTTCCCCGTTGAGCAACCGGGGAGCGCGTCGGGAACGCAACGTGAACCATGCGCACCTGGCTGCCCAGGACCAGGCGAACCATCAAGGCGCGCCCGGTCCCGGTAGTATCTCGGTAGTGTCCGCTCAGGAAGCTGCGGGGCGGACAGCCGCGGCGATGCCTGCAACCATGGCAGGCACAGGGGTGAATCCAGGGGGAGGGACCACGGTGTCGACGAAGCTTGAACTTGTGCCGGCTTCAGCGGGCAAGCGCTTGGGCGCCGCCGTGCTCGACTGGCTTCTTCCCCTTGCCGTCCTGGTCACTACCTTTGCCATCGGCATTGCCGGGATCACGCAAACTCGCCGGAACGGTTTCATTGTGTATGACACCGGCCTGCTCGTGTTGCTCGGCAGCATCGGACTGGCCGTCACCGTGGCCTACATGTTCGTGTTGCTCGGCATCGAGGCCAAGTCCGGCAACACCATCGGCAACCAGCTCATGGGCATCCGGAGCTCTGACGCGGACGGTTACGCTCCCGGCGCTGGAGCCGTCTTCGTCCGGGGCATCGTCACCGGCGGCGGCCTGTTGCTGGGGGCAATCGTCGGTGCTGTGTTGCTCGCCATCGGGCAGCTTGGCCTGGTTCTTTTCATCGCGCTCCCGCTGATGGTGCTGGGAGCTATCTGGGCCATCCTCGTGGTGGTCTCCAGCGCCTGGGACAAGAACGGCAAGCTGGAGGGGTGGCAGGACAAGGCAGCCAAGACCCTGGTCTTCGATGTCCATGCGGGTCGCAACCCCGTAGCCACCGGCGGCATCCAAGGACCGTACAGCTTCGCGCCGGTGGACTTGCCTCCGGTGCAGCCCGTTATCTCGCCGGTTCCGAGCCCGTCGCCGGCTTCGGCACCGGCTCCCGTCCCCGCGCCGGCGGCGACCGAACCGGCGTCGGGCTCCTCGCCTGCTGCGCCCGCACAGGGCGCGTTGCCTCCGCACGATCCCAACCAGTGGCGTCCCCCCACTGCACCGCGTCCGGTCCCGCAGGCATCCGTGCCCGCCGTTGCCCATCCTGATGACGACCTCGACCGCACCCGGATGCGGCCGGGTGCTGCACGGGCCGAGGCAGTCCTGCGGATCCGCATTGACGACGGCCAGGATGTCCAGCTCGGCGGCACGGTTCTCCTTGGCCGCAATCCCGCACCACAGCCCGGCGAAGCTACCCAGCAGCTGTTGCCGGTATCCGACCCGGGGCGCTCCATCTCCAAGACGCACCTGCACCTGCGGGTGGATGGTGACGGCGTCTGGGTCACCGACCGCAACTCCACCAACGGCAGCGCGGTCACCACCCCCGACGGCCTCCAAACCCGTTTGCAGCCAGGTGTTGCAGTTTTCGTCCGCCCCGGTTCCACCGTCCACTTCGGTGACCGTTCCTTCCACCTAGGACAAGCATGAATTCACAGCCGGCAACCCCCGATGCCGACGCCAATGCAGCCGCTTCCAGCTTCCAATTGAGCTACGGCTACGGTACGGACCGCGGTTTGCGCCGCGAGTTGAATGAGGATTCGTTCATTGCCTCGGATCCTGTCTTTGCCGTGGCCGACGGCATGGGGGGCCACGAGGCGGGGGAGATCGCCAGTGGCATGTGCGTTCGCACCCTGGGCAGCGCCCCGGAACTGGCTACAGGCACGCGGACGGCCTCGGCCGGCGAGCTGCAGGGCTGCCTTTTGAAGGCGGACGCGGCTATCCGCAATGCCACCGGTGGACGCGCAGGGACCACGTTGTCCGGCGTCGTGGTGGTCGAGCAGATGGGCGTGCCGTACTGGCTGGTCATGAACATCGGCGATTCCCGGACGTACCTGCTGAGCCAGGGCCAGTTCTCGCAGGTCAGCGTGGACCATTCGGAGGTGCAGGAACTGGTGGATTCGGGGGACATCACGGCCGAACAGGCCGCCATCCATCCGCGCCGCCACGTGGTCACCCGGGCCCTGGGCACCGGCGATGAGACCGAGGCCGACTTCTGGCTCCTCCCCATCCAGGAGGGCGACCGGATCATGGTCTGCTCCGATGGACTTAACGGGGAACTCGGGGACGACCACCTGTTCCGCATCCTCAGCACCGTTGCCCACCCGCAGGACGCGGTGGATGCCCTGATCCAGGCGGCCCTCCGCAGCGGCGGGCGGGACAACGTGAGCGTCATTGTGGTGGACGCCAAGAACGTCCTGAACGACGCCGGCATTGCCACCACTGCGCCGCGCCCGGAAGTGGGCAACGACGTCGAAGAGGACACCCTGCCACGGGCTTGGGTCAACGGCGCGGAAACCGAGGACGGTGCTGATGGCAAGTAATGGCGTGCCTGCCGTCGCCCGCTACCGTCACGGCGACTGGTTTGGAGTGCTGCGCCGGGGAACAGTCGTCCTCCTCGGGCCGGAAACTCCGGAATCGCTGGTGGAGTCCGTGTGGGAGCTCCTGGCCTCCGCGCCCGAGGCCCACGAGGTACTCCATGAGGTCACGGAGGCGTTCGGCGTATCACTGACCAGGATTCCGCCCTTCGGCATCATTGATTCCAAAGACCAGCTCAGGGTCTTCCTTCGCGGCGACCTCGACCTTGAAGTCCACTCGGCCTCCGGCGGCGAGCAGTTGTCCGGCCGGGACGTGACCACTTGGACGGAGCGGCGGCTGCAGTCACCGGACTCCGTCAGCCTGCGGATCGGTTCCGGCGGTAGTGCGGCAGCCTCCAACGGCGGTGCAGGACCTTCCGGCGGAACCACGACGGCGGCTGGTACCGTCCCGCTGGGCCTGCCGGTGGTTGAGGGAGTAGTGCGGCTTGCCGCGCTGGAGGTCGTCCTTGCCGGCGTTCCGGCGGCTGCCCCGGCCCCCGGAACTGAAACACCCGCAGCCGACGCGGAGCCCGTGGTGGCACCCGCGGACGCTGGGCCCGTGGCGGCACCGGGCGGCGGACGGGTCTCGGATGAGACTGTGCTTGGCTACACCGACGTGGACCTTGGCTTGACGATCGCTCCGCACACGGACGGTCTGCCTGTTGTTGCCGGTCCGGAGGCCGCCGCCGCGTCTGCGCCGGAAACCGCTCCCGGGCCCGCGGAAGACGTCGTTCCAGGGGAGGACCCTTCAGACGAATTCCAGCCGGATGAGTCCGTGGACACTCCTGCGGCAGCCGAAGCTTCCGAGGACTCCGGTGGCGTTCCGGTTCACACCAGCACCACGGATCCCATGGTTCCCACGCTGGAAACCACCACCAACTATGACCACCTGTGGGATAAGACCGTAATGCGGAACATCGAGGACGCAGCGGTCAGGATCGTGGGAGACGAGGACGACCACGACGTTCCTGCAGCCCAGGTGCCCTCGCCGCCGATCCCCGAAGGAGTGCCGCTGCCGTCGCCGAAACGGGCCGACGCGGAAAGCGACGGAGCCGCCGAAGGAGGGAACGGCGTCGTACCTGGTCCGGCCGGAGCCGTACCGGGTACCGGCGACGGGTCCGCAGGCCAGGCCCCTCTTGGTGTACCGGCCCTGATTGATTCCGTCCCGTGGCTGCGCAGCAGTGCCTCCTCCGAGGCTCCTGAACCGGCTGCGCCCGCCCGGCAGTTCACTTCCAGTCCACCCGCGGTGCAGGCTCCCGAGGAAAATGATCCGGACCATGATGGCCAGACCATCATGAAGAGCAGTGTTGCAGGGGACGTTCCTGAGGGTACGGCCGCAGGTGGCTCCTCAACCGGCACCGCAACCGGCCAGAAAGGCGCGGGCAACCACGCCACGGGACCCAGCGTTTTAGCACGGGTGTGCGGGCAGGGACATGCAAACCCGCCCACCTATCCGCAGTGCGCTTCCTGTGGCCTCGCGCTGTCCGGAGACGCGGTCCAGGTGCCGCGCCCCAGGCTTGGCCGGATGCGTATCTCCACGGGCGAGTTGATCGACCTTGATAAGTCGTTGGTCATCGGCAGGCAGCCGTCCGTCTCCAGGGTCCAGGGCGGCACCATGCCTCGCCTCGTCCAGGTGGAAAGCCCCGGGGGAGACATCTCCCGGTCGCACGTCGAGGTCCGCCTGGAAGGATGGCACGTCATGCTGTGCGACCTGAAGGCGACCAACGGCACCGTTCTTATCCGGGAGGGCCAGGCACCGCGCCGGCTCGCCCAAAACGAGATGGCCATCCTGCTCGACGGCGACATTGCCGAGTTGGGTGACGACATTTCATTGCGTTTCGAGGAGATTCTTTGAGTTCCAAGAGGCCCCCTGCACCGCCTCCCCATATCCCGGGTTTCAAGTACGTCAGCCTGCTGGGATCGGGCGGCTTCTCTGACGTCTTCCTCTACGAACAGGACAGGCCGCGCCGCAAGGTAGCGGTCAAGGTGCTGTTGTCCGACCTGAAGACCGAGGGTGCGCGCCGTCGCTTCGAGTCCGAAGCAAACCTGATGGCGCAACTTTCCTCCCACCCGTACATCGTGACCATCTTCGAAGCGGAGACCACAGAAGACGGACACTCCTACCTGGCCATGGAGTACTGCTCACGGCCCAGCCTCGATGTGCGGTACAGGCGCCAGCGGTTCAGCGTTGACGAAGTCCTGGCTGTCGGGATCCAAGTGGCTTCCGCCGTCGAGACCGCGCACCGCGCCGGCATTGTCCACCGGGACATCAAGCCGGCAAACATCCTGGTCACCGACTACAACCGGCCTGCCCTGACCGACTTCGGCATCTCCGGGACCATCGGCGGGGACAACGACGACGACGCCGGAATGTCCATCCCCTGGTCACCCCCTGAGCAGTTCCGCGGCGGGCCCGTGGACGGCGTGCCCGTGGACATCTGGGCCCTGGGTGCAACCCTGTACACGCTGCTGGCCGGACGTTCCCCGTTCGTGTTGCCCGGGCAGGACAACTCGCAGCGGGAACTGATTTCCCGCATCACCAACTCCCCGTTGCCCCGCCTGGGCCGCGCGGATGTTCCCGAATCGCTGGAACTGGTCCTTGCCACTGCCATGGCCAAGTCCCCGGAGTCGCGGTATTCGTCGGCGCATGCCTTTGCCTTGGCATTGCAGCGCATCCAGGCGGAACTGAACCTGTCGGTGACGCCGTTCGAAGTCCTGGCGGACCCGGGGCACGGGGATGAACAGCACCCGGACGACAACGTGGAAGATACCCGCGTCCGGAGCATCGCTTCGATCGATCCGGATGCGTCCGGAACCGCAACCACCGGTTCGGCCCCCACGTTTCCTGCGCGGACGTTCCCGTCCACCATGCCGGGTACGTCCAGCACCGCCGGCACTTCCACCAGCCCTACGCGGCCAAAGCAGCAGTTCCCGGCACCGCAAACCAACCTTCCGCAGTTCCAATCACCGGGTGTCCACGCGCCCAACGCCGCCCCGGAACCGGAAACGGCCGAGTCGACGGTCTTGCGCGGCTGGCAGCCGCCGGCGCACGATGACCTCGCCGCCACGGTCAATCGTTCGGGCCCCGCAGCCGAAGAAGCCGGGGCCCCGGAAGCCGACCACAGCAAACGGAACCTGTGGCTCGGCGTGAGCGGTGCAGCAGTGTTGGCTGTCGCCGTCGTCGTAGGTGTGGTGCTGGGCGGTTCCGCGCAGCCCAAAGTGGCTCCCAGCGAGACCGCGAGCAAACCGCCCGCAGACGCCATCAGCGACGGCAATGTGCCCGACGTGACGGGCATCCGCGCCGAGGTCCAGCAAGGCGGCGGCCCCGGACTGGTGGTCTTCAGGTGGGACCCGGTCGCGCTCAATTCCGGAGACACCTACAAGTGGCGGACCAAGTCGGCCAAGGCGGACGGACCGTACGAATCGACGTTGGCCTCCAACGTGGTACTCCCCGGTACCACGCAGCTGCCGGTGTGCATCCAGGTGATCGTTGTGCGGGCCGATGGCTCGGCGTCGCCGGGAGGTCCTGAATCCATCGGCTGCCTTGAAAAGTAGCCCGTTCCCGAAAGTAACAAACAGTCCTGCAAGGAGGCACAGATCATGGGGGATCTAGCAATAGATTTCTGTGGCGAATGGTACGAACCGTCAGATGAGGATGTATTCGACATCGGCCGCGAAGGCGACCTTGAAGTAGATGACAATCCCTACCTGCACCGCCGCTTCCTGCAAATTGCCCGTTACGACGGAATTTGGTGGCTGAGCAACGTGGGGAGCATGTTGTCGGCAACCATCGCCGACGGCTCGGGCGGCATGCAGGCCTGGCTTGCTCCGGGCGCGCGGATCCCGCTGGTCTTCAGCCACACGAACGTCATTTTCACGGCGGGCCCCACCACCTACGAATTCGCCGTCCACCTGAAGACTCCGTCCTTCCGGCACGAAGCCCGGGACGAGGACCAGGCGGGGGACACCACCATCGGGCCCGTTGTTTTCACCGATTCGCAAAAGGCGCTCATCGTGGCCCTGGCCGAACCCATGCTGCGTCGGGATGGCACCGGATTCAGTGCCATCCCGTCGTCCGCGGAGGCCGCCAAACGCTTGGGATGGGCGCTGACCCGGTTCAACCGGAAGCTGGACAACGTGTGCGACAAACTCGACCGCGTGGGTGTCGTGGGGCTCCGCGGCGGCGCCGGGAAGCTCGCCACCAACCGGCGTGCCCGGCTCGTCGAGCACGCCGTGACCTCACACCTGGTCACCCCGGCCGACCTGTACTTGCTTGAGACTGAGAGTGGAGTCGACGAAGGATGAAGTTTCGCCTGACCCTGCGGCGGGATCCCGCGGAAGCCAAGGACCTGGCCGTCACGGTGGATGGCCGTGCCACAGTGGCCGACATCGCCACGGAACTGTGGGCCGCGGACCCCGCGCGGAAGGGGACCGAACCGCCGTCGAACCTCTCCATCAGCGTGGATGAGGCGTTTGTTGGCGGCGGGCTGTCCGGCCAGGTTCTGCGCCCGACCGACAACCTGCTGGAATCCGGGCTGCGGCCCGGTTCGAAGGTGTCCCTGACCCAGGTGAGCGAACAATTCGCCTCGAACGCGCCCGGCACCAACCGCGGACCGGCGGCAGCTACCCTGCGCGTCATGGCAGGGCCCGACGCCGGCCGCGAGTTTTCGCTGCCGTTCGGAACCAGCTACATCGGCCGGGACCGGGACGCCGACGTCAGGCTGTCCGACCCCCTGACGTCCAAGCGGCATGCCCGCATCACGGTGGGGGAGACGGTGGAAATCGTCGACACGAACTCCGCCAACGGGCTCCTCATGGACGGGCTGCCCGTCACGCGGGCCACGCTGGAATCCTCGGACACCGTGACATTGGGCGACACCACCGTGGGCGTCGTTTCGCTCTCGCGCAACCACTCCGGAGGACCCACCTCGCCGTTGGTTGACTTCAACAGGTCGCCGCGGGTGGTTCCCCGGTTCGAGTCGCCCAAGCGCGTGCCGCCGGCGGGCCCCAAACGCCCTGAACACCAGCCGTTCCCGTACATCATGCTGGTCACGCCGCTGCTGATGGGCGGCGTTCTGTTCGCCCTGACGCAAAACATCCTCTCCGTCATCTTCATGGCCATGATGCCGCTGTTCATCGTGGGGCACTACGTGGACCACAAGATGCAGGGCAAGCGGCAGGCCAAGGAAGGGCACAAGCAGTTCAACGCTGCCATGCTGGCGTTCCGGGAAGACATCGACCGGCAGCAGAACATCGAACGAGCGGTCCGCCTGCAAGAGGCGCCATCGGTCAGCGACACGGTGGATGCCATCTATAAGCTGGGTCCGCTGCTGTGGACCAACAGGCCCGAGCACCAGCACTTCCTGAGCGTCCGCTTCGGCCTGGGCTCCGCGCCGTCCCGCATCCAGTTCGACGAGCCGGGGGCCAACGAAACCGAGCCGAAGTACATGCGGGAAATCCAGGAATGCCTGCAGCAGGTGCGGGTGATCGAAGGCGTGCCCATCGTGTCGCAGCTGCGCGCGTCCGGCTCCTTCGGCGTGGCCGGGGACCGCAGCGTGGTGGACGACGTCGCGCGCGGCATGGTGCTTCAGTTGGTGGGCCTCCACTCGCCCGCGGAACTCGTCCTCACGGCACTGACGTCCCCGCGGTCCCGCGAACGCTGGGACTGGCTGCAATGGCTGCCCCACGTCGGCTCAGGCCACAGCCCCCTCACGGGCGACCATCTTGCCGCCGGCCCGGGTGCAGGCTCCGCGCTGTTGTCCCGGCTGGAAGACCTGGTTGAGCAGCGTGAAGCCCAGGCCAAGGAACCGGGTCAACAGCCCCGGCCCGGGCTGAAGAATGAGCACGAAGAGACTCCCGGACCTGTTGTGCCCACGGTGTTGGTGGTGGTGGAAGACGATGCACCCGTGGACCGTGGACGCCTTACCCGTTTGGTGGAACGCGGTCCGGATTTTGGCGTCCACGTCATGTGGGTGGCCGCCAACGTGCAGTCGTTGCCTGCCGCATGCCGGGACTTCCTCTCGGTCGACGGCGATCACGGCACCACGACGGGCCAGGTCCGGCTGGGCCGGCACACCTATCCGGTGAGCTGCGAAAGCCTCGACGTTGAGCTGGCCACGCAACTGGCCCGCATGATGTCTCCGCTGGTGGACGTCGGCAACCCGCTCGAGGACGACTCGGACCTGCCGCGCGCCGTTTCCTACGCCACGTTGATCGGCAAGGACCTGATGGACAACCCACAGGCCGTGGCCGAGCGCTGGCAGGAAAACAACTCTGTCCATGCCACCGCCGTGCCCAACCGCAAGGACAACGGCAGCCTCCGGGCCTTGGTTGGTTCCAAGGGTGTTGAGCCGTTCTACCTGGACCTGAAGAACGAGGGCCCCCACGCCCTGGTGGGTGGAACCACCGGTGCAGGCAAGTCGGAGTTCCTCCAGTCCTGGGTCATGGGCATGGCTGCTGCGTACAGCCCGGACCGGGTGAGCTTCCTCTTTGTCGATTACAAAGGTGGAGCTGCGTTCGCGGACTGCCTGCACCTGCCGCATACCGTTGGCCTGGTCACCGACCTCTCGCCGCACCTTGTCCGGCGTGCCCTGACCTCGCTCCGTGCCGAGCTGCACTACCGCGAACGGCTCCTGAACCGGAAGAAGGCCAAGGACCTGCTCGCCCTGCAGCGCGAAGCGGACCCCGAGGCTCCGCCCTACCTCATCATCATCGTGGACGAATTCGCCGCGCTGGCCACCGAGGTCCCCGAATTCGTGGACGGCGTTGTTGACGTGGCCGCGCGTGGCCGTTCCCTTGGCCTGCACTTGATCCTTGCCACGCAGCGGCCGGCCGGCGTCATCAAGGACAACCTGCGCGCCAACACCAACCTCCGCGTCGCCCTGCGCATGGCCGATGAAGTGGATGCCGTGGACATTCTTGGTGTTCCGACAGCCGCCTACTTCGATCCCTCCATCCCGGGCCGCGGTGCGGCGAAGACCGGGCCCGGGAGGATCCAGGGTTTCCAGACCGGTTATGCCGGCGGCTGGACCACGGAGAAGCCGCAACGGCCCCGCATCGACATCGTGGAGATGGCCTTCGGCTCCGGACCTTCCTGGGAGCCGCCGCCTGCGACGGATATCGCCGAGGAACCGGCCGGACCGAACGACATCGCACGGATGACGGCCAACATCATCAGGGCGGCTGACGTCCTGGCAATCGAGCCGCCGCGCAAGCCTTGGCTTAACGAGCTGGCCACCACGTACGACTTCTCCAAGCTGCCCAACCCCCGTACCGATGAACGGCTCCTTCTTGGCGTTGCGGACGATCCCGCCCACCAGGACCAGCCCACGGTGTTCTACGAGCCGGACAAGGACGGCAACATGGCCGTCTACGGCACGGGTGGTTCAGGTAAGTCGGCGGCACTGCGCGGCATCGCCATTGCCGCTGCCGTGACGCCCCGCGGCGGTCCCGTACACGTCTACGGCATCGACTGCGGATCTTCGGGCCTGAAGATGCTTGAGGGCCTACCGCACGTGGGAGAGGTCATCAACGGCGACGACGTCGAACGCGTCGGCCGCCTGCTGCGCTGGCTCAAGGAGATCGCGGATGAGAGGGCCACGAGGTTTGCCGAAGTCCGGGCTTCCACCATCGTCGAATACCGCCAATTGGCTGACCGGCCGGATGAGAAGCGCATTTTCGTCATGGTGGACGGCATGTCCTCCTTCCGCGAATCCTACGAATACAGCAACCTTTCTTCGCTGTGGGATATCTTCCTGCAGCTCGCCACGGACGGCCGTCCCCTCGGTATCCACCTCGTGGTGAGCGGCGACCGACCCAACTCCGTACCGGCGTCGCTCCTTGCCTCCATCCAGAAGCGGCTGGTGCTTCGCTTGAGCTCGGAAGACGACTACATGACGCTGGACGTCCCCAAGGACGTGCTGAACGCAGCGTCACCTCCGGGGCGCGGGCTCCTGGACGGATTGGAAGTGCAGCTGGCGGTGCTGGGCGGGAACTCCAACCTGGCCCTGCAGGCGCGCGAAGTGTCCAAGCTCAGCCAAGCCATGCTCCGGCAGGGACTCAGCCAGGCTCCACAGATCCAACGGCTCCCCGAACTGGTGGACCTGGACATCCTGCCCGTGGGAGCCGTGGACAATCCCATCATCGGCGTCGACGACGAGACCCTCGGCTCCGCCGCCATTGCCGCGAAAGGCCCCTTGCTGCTGGCAGGGCCTCCGGGTTCCGGGCGAACGGTGGCACTGGTTACGTTGGCCTACGCACTGCGCCGGTCCAACCCGCGGACCGACCTCATCTACATCGGCTCGCGCCGTTCCACGGTTGCCTCCTTGAACATCTGGAGCCGTGCCCTGGTGGGTCCGGACGAGGTGTCCGACGTCGTGGATGACCTGGTGGACAAGGCAAGCGACAACCCGGGCACCATGGCGATCTTCATTGAGGGCCTCACGGAGTTCACGGATACCCTCGCCGAGTCCGGCGTCGGTCGCTTGGTGACGGCCGCCATCAAGGCCGACCAGTGGGTAGTTGGCGAGTCCGAAACCTCCACATGGTCGCAGGCGTGGTCCTTGGCGCAGCCCTTCAAATCCGGGCGCAGAGGACTGCTGCTCAACCCCGGCGACGTGGAAGGGGACAGCCTCCTCAACACGTCACTGGGACGGCTCAGCAAGGACTTCATCCCGGGCCGCGGGTACATCGTGGGACGCGGCAAAGTACGGAAACTGCAGGTTGCCATGCCGCCCGAAAACCGGAGCTAGGATTTGCGTCTTCGCTGGTGTGTGTAGGAGGATGCCGGAAACGTACCGCACTTCCGGACCGCTCAAAGCGCCCCAACGCCCCCAGCGAGGTCATGCCCCATGCAACCCACCGTTCTCCCTGCCGCCGTGCCCGCCTCCAGTCGGCGCCGCGTCCCTGCCGTTGTGGCGGGCGTACTGCTCGCCGCCGCCGTATGGCTGGCACCGCAGGGCACTGCCCACGCAGCGCCCTGCATCCCGGAGACGGCGGGAAGTTGTCCCTCCGTGGAAGCCCCGGGAGATCCGACTCCCACCGAACAGGTCCTCGCACCTGAAGTAACGAATACCAAGCCGGCGCCGGACCGTGACGTGAAGCCCGCGCCTGAACCAACCCGCGTCCACGACCGGAAGCAACCCGCGCCTGCTCCGGCTCCGGCAGCTCCCGCGCCGGCCGTCCAAGCGCCGCAGCCCGCCGTAGTCCAAGCCCCGGCGACTCTAGAGCCTGAGGTGGCCGAAACGCCGTCGGAAACTCCGACGGCGGCACCCACCGCTACAGCCACCGCCACGGCGAGTGCGACGCGGTCTGCCTCGCCGAGTCCCTCGAAGTCCTCCAATTGGGACACGCCGATCGATCAGGGCAAAGAAACCCAGGCCGCAGTCCTGGCCACGGGCAACTTCTCCGGGCCCAACATGCTGGGGCTTTTCGGCATCCTGGGCGGGGTACTGCTTGTTGGTTTGGGCGGCCTTGCGTTCGCGCTGTGGAGCAAGAACCGCCTGTCGTCGCACTGAGCGGCCCGCCACATAATGTCCGGGGTGTATAGCAAGATAGACCTGTGAGCACACCAGAGAATCCAGATCGGGTCAGCACCACATCCATGGCCACAGCCGCCGTCGCCGTAGAGGAGGGTGCGCCGCCGTCGGAAAACCTCCGGGAAGAGTACCAGGAACTGGTTGACCTGGTCCGGAAGTACCGGTACGCGTATTACCAAGAAGACGCTCCCACTGTTTCCGACGCTGAATATGACCTCCTGTACCGGCGCCTGGAGGAATTGGAAGCCCTCCATCCGGAGCTCGTCGCGAATGATTCACCCACCCAGGAAGTGGGCGGTGAGGTCTCCGCGGCTTTTGCCGCCGTCGAGCACCTCCAACGGATGTACAGCCTCGATGACGTGTTCTCGCTCGACGAGCTGGAGGCCTGGGTGCGGAAGGTCGAGGCGTCGGTGGCCAAGCTCGGGGACAGGGTCCCGCCGATCTCGTGGTTGACCGAGTTGAAGATCGATGGCCTGGCCGTGAACCTGCTGTACCGGGACGGCAAGCTGGTGCGCGCTGCTACCCGCGGCGATGGCACCACGGGTGAGGACATCACCCATAACGTCCTGACCATCAAGGAGATCCCGCGGCAGCTCAGCGGCTCGGGCTATCCGTCCGAAGTTGAGATCCGCGGCGAGGTCTTCATTCCGTCCAAGGCTTTCGCGGAATTCAACGACTCGTTGGTGGCAGCGGGCAAGGCGCCGCTGGCCAACCCCCGCAACGCCGCCGCGGGTTCGCTCCGGCAAAAAGATCCGGCGGAGACCGCCAAGCGTCCCCTCAGCATGTTCGTCCACGGCATCGGGGCGCGTGAAGGGCTGGATGCGGCCAGCCAGTCGGAGACCTACAAGCTCCTGGGCGAATGGGGACTCCCGGTCAGTCCCTACTCGAAGGTCCTGGACTCTTACGACGGCGTCCTGGAATTCATTGCCCACTACGGCGAACACCGCCACGGCCTCCTGCACGAGATCGACGGCATCGTGGTGAAGATCGATGACTTCGCCACCCAACGCGCACTCGGCTACACCTCCCGCGTGCCGAGGTGGGCCGCCGCGTACAAGTACCCGCCGGAAGAGGTCCACACCAAACTGCTGGACATCATGGTCAACGTCGGCCGGACCGGACGTGTCACTCCGTTCGGGTTGATGGAGCCCGTCAAGGTGTCCGGCTCCACCGTGGGCATGGCTACGCTGCACAACCAGGACGTCGTCAAAGCCAAAGGCGTGATGATCGGCGACATCGTGATTCTTCGCAAAGCCGGTGACGTCATCCCCGAAATTGTCGGTCCGGTACTGGCGCTCCGCGATAAGCAGGATCCGCCCGTCCGCGAATTCGTCATGCCCACCGAATGCCCTTCCTGCGGCACTCCGCTCGCGCCTTCCAAGGAGGGCGACGTGGACATCCGCTGCCCCAATGGAAAGTCCTGCCCTTCCCAGTTGCGTGAGCGGGTCTTCCACGTGGCCAGCCGTGGCGCCTTCGATATCGAGGCCCTCGGCTGGGAAGCGGCTATCGCTTTGACCCAGCCCGCAGAACCGGAGATTCCCCCGCTGACCAGCGAGGCCGCGCTGTTTGACTTGACGCGCGAAGATCTGGCAAACGTGATGATCCGCCGCGAGAAGAAATCCAAGGGCGTCGGCACAGGCCAGTACGAACTCGTTCCCTACTTCTATACGAAAGCCACGGCCAAGACGCCGTCAAAGCCCACTGCCACCACGGAGAAGCTTTTCACGGAGCTGGAGAAAGCCAAGAAGCAGCCCCTGTGGCGGGTGCTTGTAGCGTTGTCCATCCGCCACGTCGGTCCCACCGCCTCGCGGGCACTGGCAACCAACTTCGGAAGCATGGATGCCATTCGGAATGCGACCGAGGAACAACTGGCCCATGTGGACGGCGTCGGACCGACCATTGCGGCTGCCCTTAAGGAATGGTTCGCGGTTGACTGGCACAACGAGATCGTGGACAGGTGGGCTGCCGCCGGCGTTCGGATGGAGGATGACCGGGATACGGCTACTCCGCGCACGCTTGAAGGACTGACCGTGGTGGTCACGGGAACCCTGCCGAACTTCAGCCGGGATGAGGCCAAGGAAGCCATCATCATCCGTGGTGGCAAGGCGGCAGGCTCGGTATCGAAGAACACCAGCTATCTGGTGGCCGGGGAAAGCGCTGGTACCAAGCTGGACAAAGCGGAACAGCTCGGGATCCCGGTGTTGGATGAGGACGGATTCCGTGAGCTCCTGGCCAATGGGCCAGCTGCGCCGGAAGGTCAGCCCGCCACGTCTGAAGGCCAGGAGAACGTCGATGAAGCTGCCGCGCGGGAAGGGGAATCCGAATGAGCGCCGGGCATTCGCCCGCCGACGTCCTGGAATTGCTGGAGGTCGCCAAAACGGCGGCCGCAGCGGGAGCCTCAGTGCTTGCCCAACGTTCGGTCACCGGAAGCGGTGGTGACGGCCTCGGAATGAGTAACAAGGGCGAAGCCGGGGACTGGGTAACGGAGTTCGATCTCGCAGCGGAGAACGCCGTCAGCCGGGCCATCGCCCAGGCACGGCCACACGACACGATCACGGGCGAGGAACAAGGAACCACCCGGCCGGAGCAGGCGTCCGGCTATCGCTGGTCCATCGATCCGCTGGACGGCACCACCAACTTCATCCGCAACATTGTTTACTACGCCACGTCCGTTGCCGTGGCAGATGCCGACGGCGTGTGGCTTGCCGGCGTGGTCCACGCGCCGGCGCTGGGCCGCGTCTACTCGGCGGCCCGCGGGCACGGCGCATGGGTTGAGGTTGCCGGGACATCAACGCAGCTGACGGGCCCGGTCCCGGGGAGGAAAGGGCTGATCCTGGCAACGGGCTTCAGCTATGACCCCTCCACCCGCGCCAACCAGGTGGACGGGCTGGGTGAGCTCATGGAGGGCTTCGCTGATGTGCGGCGGTTGGGTTCGGCAGCACTGGACTTGTGCTTCGTCGCCGACGGCACCGTGGACGCCTTTGGCGAGCGGGGCCTCAACGAACACGATTACGCCGCCGGGGCCTTGATAGCCGAGGAGGCCGGTTGCTGGGTCCGCAGGCCAAAGCTGACAAGCCCGCTCGACGGCGGCCCAAGCACCGAAGACCGGTTGGCGGCCTGGACGTGCGCGGCCACGCTGGAGCTCTCCGGAAAGTTCCCTCTGTAGGGCTCCCATGATCCGCGCACTGGCCATCGCCAACTACCGCTAGAAGCCGGATCCGATCGAGGTTAGCTCCCGAGCGGGTGCGCCCGCGAAGCGGTTGACCGGCCGCTCCAGGCCATAGTGTCCCCGCAAGGTGGAAGCCGTGTATTCGGTACGGAACAGTCCACGCCGCTGAAGGATCGGCACCACCTGGTCCACGAACACTTCCAAACCTGATGGAAGCACCGGGGGCATGATGTTGAAGCCGTCCGCTGCTCCCGCGTCGAACCAGTCCTGAATGGCGTCCGCCACTTGTTCGGGGGTGCCGGAGAATGTCCGGTGCCCGCGCCCGCCGCCCAAACGACCGATGAGCTGCCGGACGGTGAGATGCTCGCGCCGCGCCAATTCCACGATCAGGGTGTAGCGGCTCTTGGCGCCCTCGATGTCGTCCTCCGATGGAAGATCGGCCGGGAGTTGGCGGTCCAATGGCAGGTCTTCGGGTGCGAGCCGGAGGGTCTTGGCCAGCTGCTCGCGGGCGTATTCGGGTTTGATCAGTTCATCGAGTTCGCGCTCGAGCCGGAGGGCCTCGGCCTCGGTGGACCCGATCACGGGAACGATGCCCGGGAGGATCTTGATGCTGTCACGATCACGGCCCGCCGCCACGGTCCGTGCTTTGAGGTCTGCATAGAAGGCTTGCCCGTCTGCCAGTGTTTGGTGGGCGGTGAACACGGCTTCGGCGTAGTGGGCTGCGAGCTTCTTGCCGTTATCGGAGGAGCCGGCCTGGACGATCAGCGGGTGGCCCTGCGGAGAACGAGGGACATTGAGCGGGCCGCGGACCCGGAAGTGCTTGCCTTCGTGTTCTATTGCCCGGATCCTGGTGGAGTCGCCCCAGACGCCGGCGGCCTTGTCCGCGGGCACGGCGTCGTCCTCCCAGCTGTCCCAGAGTTTTTGGGCCACGTCGATGAACTCGGCGGCGCGCTCATAGCGGACGGCGTGGGCCGGCTGGTCGTCGACGCCGAAGTTGCGCGCCGCGTCCGGTCCCGCCGTCGTGACAACGTTCCACCCGGCCCGCCCGCCGCTGACCCAGTCCACCGAAGCGAAACGGCGTGCAAGGTTGAAGGGCTCGTTGTAGGTGGTGGAGGCGGTGGCGATCAGGCCGATCTTCTGTGTCGCTCCTGCGATGGCGGTGAGCAGGACGGTGGGTTCCAGCTTGCCGGCAGGGCGGCGCCCCACCTCGCCGAAGAGCACGGGGGAGTCGGCGAAGAAAATCGAGTCCAGCTTTCCGCGTTCGGCGGTGCGGGCCAGGTTTTGGTAATGCTCGATCCTGGTGGAGGCCAAGGGGTCGCTTTCCGGGAGCCGCCAGGAGGCCTCGTGGTGGCCGGTGCTCATGAGGAACGCGTTGAGGTGCAGCTGGCGCGGTGGTGTGGGCATGGTCGATTCCTTTGGTTTTGGGGTGGCGTGGTCAGGTTTGCCCACTTCAGCATGGCCGCGGCTCAGGGCGCCAGCCTTCCGAAACAAGGCCGCAACGGGGCGAAACCGGGCTTCATAGCGCGCAATCGGACTCAATCCCGCGATACCGGGTGACACACACAGGAGTGATAGTTCTGTCACGGAAAGCGCTGTTTCGCCGAATGCAACGCCCGGTTACAAATACCATTGACAGGTGCTTTCGCCGATTACTGTCCGTCCCGCCCTTCCCGAAGACTACGACGCCGTTGCCCGCATAACGCAGGATTCATACGTCACTGCGGGGTACTACGGCAGCGCGGATCACCCGTACCTGCAGGAGCTTAAGAACGTGGCAGGCCGGGCGCAGCATGCGGACGTCTTGGTGGCCGAACGCGACGGGACCATCATCGGCTCAGTGACCGCGGCTCCCGCCGGAGGCGGTTTCTCCGACATTGGCTTGGACGGCGAGCTGGAGCTGCGGACCCTCGTGGTGGATCCGGCGGTGCAGCGCTCCGGCGCGGGCACTGCCTTGGTGAGTGCCGTCGTCGAGCAGGCCAAGGCGAGCGACGGCATCAATGCCGTGTGCCTCACCACCGGCGCCACGTGGGAGAGCGCCAACGCCCTCTACAACCGGACCGGTTTCGACCGGGTCCCCGAACGGGACTGGTTCGTTCCCGGCACCGACATAAAGTTGTTCGTTTACAGGCTTGAGCTCTCCCGGTCCTAGAGTTTTCCTCGGAAAACCCGGCAACAGGCCGGGTGAGGTGTACTACTGATGTGAGACACAGTTTGAAAGGATTGTGCTCATGTCTGCTCGACCTACCTATTCCGATGAGTTCAAGGCCGATGCCGTCGCTTTGGCGGCGTCTTCGGGGCGTCCGTTGCCTGCCGTTGCTGCTGATCTCGGGATCTCGTTGACTGCTCTGAAGCGGTGGATTCGGTTGGCCCGTGAGGCTGATCAGGAAAGCGGTGGCAAGCCCGATGACCCGGTAGATCCGGTGAAATTCAAAGCCATGGAGGCCCGGCTGCGGGAGCTCGAGCGGGAGAATGATTTCCTGAAAAAAGTTTCGGCGTTCTTCGCCAAAGAACAGCGGTAGAAGATCTCTACCGCGTTGTTCAGGAGGAGAACGCCGACTTTCCAGTGGCATGGATGTGCCGGCAGTTGGGGCTTCCACGGGCCTCGTACTACCGGTGGCGGGACGCTGAGGAGACACCGACCGCGGCCCGTCACCGGGACCTGACGGACCAGGTGAGGACCGTCTTCGATTCCTCTGACGGGATCTTCGGTCACCGCATGGTGCATACCAAACTTGTTGCCGCCGGCATCGAGGTGTCGGTGGGCACCGTGGCGGGGATCATGGCTGAGAACGGATGGGCGGCAAAGCGGATGCGCGCCTTCAAGCGCACCACCATAGCCTCGGATCCGGACAAGGTCTTCGCGGACCTCATCGGCCGGGACTTCACGGCAGATGCCCCGGGCACCCGTTTGGTGGGCGATATTACCTACTTGCGGACCGGTGAGGGCTGGCTGTATCTGGCCACCGTCATTGACCTGTGCACCAGGATGGTCGTCGGTTGGGCCATGGCGGACCACATGCGCGCCTCGTTGGTTACCGGGGCCCTGAGGATGGCCAGAGACCGCGGCCACCTGACCCCGAACGCCATCTTTCACAGCGATCGCGGCACGCAGTACACGTCCCGCGAAATGGGCGCCTGGTGCGCCGGAAACAAGATACGCCAATCGATGGGCGCTACCGGGGTGTGTTGGGACAATGCCGTAGCCGAATCGCTGTTCTCATCGCTGAAAAACGAGTTCTACCATCACCACAGCTTCGAGACCCGCCAGGACGCCAGACGGGCCACGATGCGCTATATCGAAGTGTTCTACAACCGCTGGCGGCCTCACACCAACAACAAGGGTCTCCCGCCGGCGACGGCAATGGCCAACTTCACAACCAACAGCCAGCCCCTGCCCGCTGCTGCCTGACCGAAAAGAAACTACCCGGCTGTCTCACATCCTTGACACACCTCAGATTGTGGGCGATGACTTCTACTCGCAGACCAAGTACATCCTCGAGAAGCTCGGCGCCGTCCTGGAAGAAGCCGGCTTCTCCTACGCGGACGTTGTTCAGTCCAAGCTCTACCTGACGGAAATCAGCAAGTGGGAAGACGCCGGCCGCGCACACGGTGAAGTTTTCGGCGAGATCCGGCCCACCCTTTCCCTGGTGCACGTTCTGCCGTTCCTTGATCCGCAGATGCTGGTGGAGATCGAACTGGTGGCACAGAAGTCCGCGTAGCGCACCCAACTGGGTCGCAGTTAAGCGCGTTTAGCGTGCTCAAAACGCGCACAATTGCGACTCAGATGGGTCAGCCCGGGATGCCGTAGCGGTGTTCCGGGCGGCCCGTGGTCCCGTAGCGCAGTTGGATTTCGACGGCGCCATCGTCCGCGAGCGAGGACAGGTACCTTTGCGCCGTGGCCCGGGACACGCCCACGCGGTCTGCGACTTCGGCCGCCGAATACTGCTCGCCAGGCACCAAGGACTCCAGGACTGCCGCCTCGGTAGCCGAACGGGGTTTGGCCGACGGCGTGACGTCGCCGGGGATCAGGGCACGCTTGGCCCGCTCGATGCTTGCCTGGTCAACGCTGGTTTGTTGCCCCAGGATGCGGCGGTACCGGGCGTAGGAGCGTAGCTGCTGGGACAGGGATTCCGCGGTGAAGGGTTTGAGCATGTAACCGAGGGCACCGCGGCGCAGAGCCACGCGGATGGATTGCGCATCCGAGGCCGCCGTCAGCATCACGGCATCGACGTCGAGCTGGCCCAGCAGGTCAAGCCCTGAACCGTCGGGCAGATAGACGTCCAGCAACACGAGGTCCGGGCGCAGGCTGTGGATCGCCTGCAACGCCTGGGACACTGAGCCCACGGGCGCCAACGCCATGAATCCCGCCACGGAATCGACGTAGGCCGCGTGCAGCCTGGCTACGTGGAAGTCGTCGTCCACGATCAACACTCTCAAGTCCTCAGCCAATGCTGTCCTTCCTCGCCGTTGGCCCCGTCCCGGTTTCCGGTGCATCCATGTCGTCGTCCCGCACACCCGTGCCGCCCATGACGCCCGGAACGGTGGCCATGAAGACCGCCCCGGGTCCGCCGGGCGTGCCGCTCTCCAGAACCCTGACCTCGCCGCCCCGGCGACGCGCCAGGTTCCTGACCAACGCCAGCCCGAAGCCTTGTCCGGCTGCCGCGGCGGACGGTTGCGCCGCCGTCGTGAATCCTTCCGCGAAGACCTCCTCGGGTCCGGCACCTGCCAAACCATCTCCCGAGTCTGCCACCACTATGTGCAAGGTCCCGCCGTGGCCGGCGTCGTCCAACAGTTCCACTTCCACCCACCGTTCGGCTGCGGAACCCCCGACGGCGGCACTCACGGCGTTGTCGATGAGGTTGCCGAGCACTGTGGTGACGTCCTGGGGATCCACGACGTGGCCGCGTACCAGGGTTTCCGGACCGATGCGCAGGCTGACGCCCCGTTCGGAGGCTTCCACGCTCTTGGCGCCGATGAATGCCTGCAGGTAGGGATCCTGGAGCAGCTCCGCCTGTTCCACAGGGAACTTCAGCGGTCCCGTGGCTGAGAGCCGTTCCAGGTATGTCTTGGCCTGTTCGTGCTGGCCGATGCTCATGAAGCCGGCAATCGTGTGGAGCTGGTTGGCGAACTCGTGGCGTTGGGCGCGCAGGGCCGTGGACATGGTTCCGACCGCGTCCAACTGCCGGGTGAGCTGCTGCAGTTCGGTGCGGTCGCGCAGCATGACCACCCAACCGAGGTCCTCCTTGCGGTGCCAGGCTTTGCGGGCACTCGCCACGAGGACGCGTCCACCGGCCACAACCTCGACGGCCTCGGCGTCTTGGGCCGCAGGGCGGGTGAGTTGCTTGAGCTGGCCGGGAACGTTGGCGGATGCCCAGTCCTGGCCGGTGATGTCCGGAAGGTCGAGGAGCCGCGATGCGGCAGCATTGAAGACCGAAATCCGACCGTCGGCAGCGATGCCGATCACGCCGTCGTCCACGCCCTGCAACACGGCCACCTGATCGTGGACCAGGGTGCTGATTTCCTCTGGTTCCAGCCCCAACGTCAGGCGCTGCAGGCGGTGGCGGAGCAGGAACGATGCCAGGACTCCGGCCAGCAGGGCGCCGCCGGCGGTCAGGGCGATCGGCACGATGTCCCGGGCAAGGCTCCTGGTCAGTGACTCCACTGAGTACCCCACGCTGACTTCGCCCACGATCGTGCCGGTCCGGTCCGCGGGGCCGGGGGCATAGACGGGAACTTTCGCACCTGCGGAGGGGCCCAACGTGCCGGTGTTGCGGGTGGTGATTTCTTCACCGCCCAGGGCAACGGAAGGATCCGTGCTGACCCGTTCGCCAAGGCGGGCGGGTTCAGGGTGGGCCAGTCGCAGGCCGGTCTCGTCGGTGATCACCACAAACAGGGCGCCGGTACGGACCCGGGCCGCTTCGGCTGCGGCTTGGAGCGGTCCCTGCAGAAGGACCGGCGGGGGAGGGGTGCCTTCCTCCTTGCTGATGTCCTGGACGTCGGCCCGTACATCGGGGTCGGCGGCGACGGTCCGGGCGAGCGTAAGGGCTTGGTTCTCGGCTTCAGTGCCAATCCGGTCATAGACGAGCCAGGCGTGAACGGCGCCGCTGAGCAGCACCACCAGAAGCACGACGCCGAGTTGGAGAAGGAGCGTCTGGGTGGAAAACCGCATGCTGACATTGCTGCTGCGCACCTTCGCTCCTTTCCGTCATCTCCATTGAAGCATTGAGCACAATGCGCAAAACGTGCGCAACGAGCAGTACTTCCATCAATTCCCACAAACCCCTGCACGTGACCGGGACCACCCTAGGTTTGTAGTGCGCATCACACCGAAGTGTGCCATTCACAGTAGTAAGGAGCCGGCCGTGCTGGTTTTGCTTGGATTCGCAATGATTGCGGTATTCATGGTCCTGATCATGACCAAAAAACTGACGCCAGTCCTGGCGTTGATCATCGTCCCCACCGTTTTCGGACTTTTCGCCGGCGCCGGGCTGGGAATCGGGCCCATGGTCATGGATTCGATGAAGTCCATGACGTCCACGGCCGCGCTCCTCATGTTCGCGATCATCTACTTCGGCTTGATGATCGACGTCGGGCTCTTCGATCCGCTGGTGAAGTTCATCCTCCGCAAGCTCGGCAACGACCCCGCCAAGGTGGTCCTCGGCACCGCGATCCTCGCTGCGGCGGTTTCCCTTGACGGCGACGGCTCCACCACCTTCATCCTCACGACGGCCGCGATGCTGCCTGTCTACCTGCGGCTCAAGATGAGCCCCGTGGTCCTCACCTGCGTGGCAGGCCTCGCCAACGGCACCATGAACATCCTGCCGTGGGGCGGCCCCACCGCCCGCGCCGCCACCGCACTGCACCTGGACGTCAACGACGTCTTCGTTCCCATGGTCCCGTCGTTGATCGTCGGCCTCATCGTTGTCCTGGTCTTCGCCTGGCTGCTCGGCCTGCAGGAACGCAACCGCCTCCGCGCCACCGCTCCGGAAATCTGGGGTGACGTCGCCGGCGGTTCGGACGCGTTCGACGGCGGCAAGGGCCGCGGCGGTTCTGTCGCCGGCGGTTCGCGCAACGGCGGACCCCGCTTTGGCCGTACCGGCACAGCCACAGGCGCCGGCAAGCCGGGCACCGGGGGAGGCACCGGCGTCGCAGTCCTCGAACGCGCCGAAGAATTGGTGGACGAGCATGACACCGCCATGGCGGATACGGCACTGGACCCCAACCGCTCAACGCTTCGTCCCAAGCTGTTCTGGTTCAACCTCGGCCTGACGGTCGCCGTCATGGTCACCCTGGTTGCCAACATCGTCCCGCTGCCGTTCGTCTTCATGGTCGGTTCCGCAATCGCCCTGCTGGTGAACTTCCCCAAGGTCAAGGACCAAGGCGCACAGCTGATCGCCCACGCACCCTCGATCGTGGCAGTGGTCAGCATGGTCATGGCAGCCGCAGTCCTCACCGGCGTCCTCAACGGCACGGGCATGGTCAAGGCGATGTCCGAGTGGCTCGTTCAGATCATTCCCTCGGAAATGGGCCCCTTCATGGCCGTCATCACCGGCGTGCTCAGCATTCCCATGACGTTCTTCATGAGCAACGATGCCTTCTACTTCGGTGTCCTCCCGGTCCTCAGCGAAACCGCGGCACACTACGGCGTCGATGCCGTCGACATGGCCCGGGCCTCCATCACCGGCCAGCCGTTCCACCTGCAGAGCCCGCTGGTTCCGGCAATCCTCCTGCTGGTCTCCCTGGCCAAGGTGGACCTCGGCGACCACCACAAGAAGGTCCTGTGGCGCACCGCCGTCATCTCGCTCGTCATGCTCGCCGTGGGCATGCTGACCGGAGCCATCGGCATCGGCTGACCGTCGCACGTCCGTGCAGCCAAGCCAAGTAGACTGGTTCGGAAAACCATTTGAACTTTGCAGGGGAGATCCATGGCTGCGATCAACCGTGACGACGTCGCGCATCTTGCGCGTCTGGCTCACATTGAGATGAGTGACGAAGAACTGGACAGGATGGCGGGCGAACTGGCCGTCATCGTGGACGCGGTGAAGTCCGTGAGTGAAGCCGCCGGGGATGATGTACCGGCCACGTCCCACCCTATTCCGTTGACCAACGTGTTCCGCGAGGACGTTGTTGGCCACACCTTCACGGCGGACCAGGCGCTGTCCGGAGCCCCGGATGCGGCCGAGAACCGCTTCAAGGTCCCGGCAATCCTGGATGAGGACTAACACGATGACTGAACAGAACAACGAACTCATTCGCCACTCAGCTGCCGACCTCGCCGCCAAGCTGGGCGCAGGCGACGTCTCCGCCGTCGAGGTCACCCAGGCGCACCTGGACCGGATCGCGGACGTCGACGGCCAGGTCAACGCCTTCCTGCACGTCAACGCCGAAGAGGCCCTGGCCGTCGCTGCCGAGGTGGACGCCGCCCGTGCAGCCGGCGAGGACCTGCACGCACTCGCCGGTGTGCCGATCGCGGTGAAGGACCTGATCGTCACCATCGGCCAGCCCACCACGGCGGGCTCCAAGATCCTCGAGGGCTGGCACAGCCCCTACGACGCCACGGTGATCAAGAAGCTCCGTGCCGCGAAGATGCCGATCCTCGGCAAGACCAACCTTGACGAGTTCGCCATGGGTTCCTCCACGGAGCACTCCGCGTTCGGGCCCACCCGCAACCCGTGGGACCTGGACCGGATCCCCGGCGGTTCAGGCGGCGGGTCAGCTGCCGCCGTCGCTGCTTTTGAAGCGCCGCTCGCCCTGGGCACGGATACCGGCGGATCCATCCGCCAGCCCGGTGCCGTCACCGGAACCGTGGGCATGAAGCCGACGTATGGTGCCGTGTCCCGTTACGGGGCCATTGCGATGGCTTCGTCGCTGGACCAGATCGGTCCTGTGTCCCGTACGGTGCTGGACTCCGCACTCCTGCAGGAAGTCATTGGCGGCCACGATCCTTTCGACTCCACGTCACTGACCGATCCGTTCACCAACCTGGTTGAGGCTGCCCGCCTGGGCAACGTTGCCGGGATGAAGATCGGCATCATCAAGGAACTGCACGGCGAGGGCTACCAGGCCGGCGTCGAGAACCGTTTCAACGAATCCCTCGAGCTGCTCAAGGAAGCCGGAGCGGAAATCGTCGAGGTCTCCTGCCCCAACCTGAAGTACGCCCTAGGTGCCTACTACCTCATCATGCCCTCCGAGGTCTCCAGCAACCTGGCCAAGTTCGACGGCGTCCGGTACGGTCTGCGGGTACTGCCCAAGGATGGTCCCATGACCATTGAACGTGTGATGGCAGCCACGCGCGCCGCTGGTTTCGGCGACGAAGCCAAGCGCCGCATCATCCTTGGAACCTATGCTTTGAGCGCCGGCTACTACGACGCCTACTACGGTTCCGCGCAGAAGGTCCGCACGCTCATCCAGCGCGACTTCGATGCTGCGTTCGCCCAGGCGGACGTCCTGATCTCCCCGACGGCGCCCACCACGGCGTTCAAGCTGGGGGAGAAGCTCGACGATCCGCTGGCCATGTACCTGAACGACGTGGCTACGATTCCTGCCAACCTGGCCGGCATTCCGGGCCTCTCGCTGCCGGGCGGCCTGGCCGATGAAGATGGTCTGCCGGTTGGTATCCAGCTGCTGGCTCCGGCCCGCGAGGATGCACGCCTCTACCGCGTGGGCGCGGTGCTCGAATCCGCCCTCGAAGAGAAGTGGGGCGGCCCGATGCTTGCGCAGGCACCTCTGTTGAATAAAGCCGGGCTCGGCACTGTTACATCTACCGCCGGAGGTTCCAACTAATGTCCATCGACGCAATCCTGAGCTTCGAAGAAGCCATGGAGAAGTACGATCCCGTCCTGGGGTTTGAGGTCCACGTTGAGCTCAACACCAAGACCAAGATGTTCTCCTCAGCCCCGAACGTCTTCGGCGACGAGCCGAACACCAATGTCAACGAGGTGGACCTGGGCATGCCCGGTGTCCTTCCCGTCGTCAACAAGGCGGCTGTGGAGTCATCCATCAAGATCGGCCTCGCCCTGAACTGCAAGATCGCCGAGTCCTGCCGTTTTGCCCGGAAGAACTACTTCTACCCGGACACGCCCAAGAACTTCCAGACCTCGCAGTATGACGAGCCCATTGCCTACGACGGCTACCTGGACATCGAGCTCGAGGACGGCACGGTCTTCCGCGTCGAGATCGAGCGTGCCCACATGGAAGAGGACGCCGGAAAGCTGACCCACATGGGCGGCGCCGCAGGCCGCATCCAGGGCGCCGACTACTCCTTGGTGGATTACAACCGCGCCGGTGTTCCCCTCGTGGAAATCGTCACCAAGCCGATTGAGGGCGCGGGCAGCCGCGCACCGGAACTCGCGAAGGCCTATGTGGCTGCCGTCCGCGAGATCGTGAAGAACCTTGGCGTGTCCGACGCCCGCATGGAACGCGGCAACGTCCGTTGCGATGCGAACGTGTCCCTGCGCCCGCACGGCCAGGAGCGCTTCGGTATCCGCTCGGAGACCAAGAACGTCAACTCGCTGCGCGCCGTAGAACACGCCGTCCGCTACGAAATCCAGCGTCACGCCGCGGTGCTGGATTCCGGCCAGCCGGTTGTCCAGGAGACGCGCCACTGGCACGAGGACACCCGTTCGACGACGTCGGGCCGGGCCAAGTCCGACGCCGACGACTACCGCTACTTCCCGGAGCCGGACCTGGTTCCCGTGGTTGCCTCGCGTGAATGGGTGGAGGAGCTTCGCGCCACCCTCCCCGAGCCGCCGGCCGAGCGCAGGAAGCGCCTCAAGGAAGCCTGGGGCTACTCCGACCTCGAATTCCGCGACGTCGTCAACGCCGGGGTCATGGACTCCATCGAGGAAACCGTCGCTGCCGGTGCCACGGCCGACGTAGCCCGCAAGTGGTGGATGGGCGAGGTTGTTGGCCGCGCCAAGGTTGCCGACGTGGAACCGGCAGAACTCGGCGTCACCCCGCAGCTGATTGTTGAACTCAACAAGCTTGTTGAGGGCGGCAAGATCAACAACAAGATGGCATCCCAGGTACTGGACGGCGTCCTCGCCGGAGAAGGTACCCCGGAGGAGATCATCGCCAAGCGCGGCCTGGCCGTGGTTTCCGACGACGGCCCCCTCCTGGAAGCCATTGACGCAGCCCTGGCAGCCCAGCCGGACGTCGCCGAGAAGATCCGCGGCGGCAAGATCCAGGCCATCGGCGCCATCGTGGGCGGGGTCATGAAGGCCACGCGCGGGCAAGCCGATGCCGGACGCGTCCGTGAGCTGATCCTCGAGAAGCTCGGTGTCCAGGGCTAGTTAGCCCAACCAGCTGGCAGCAAGGGTTGTTTTGAGCGATCAAAACAACCACTGCTGCCAGCTATTTTTTTGTCTCAGCCGCGTTTTTGTCTCAGCCCCGCGCTGTGACGAAAAGTGATTTCTAAGCGCAGTTTCGATCACGATGTTGCAAAAAGAGATGCGAGTCACTTATGGTTTGTTAAACGGTTAACGAGCGTGGCTTGAATCACATCGATGGTTTCGCTCAGCACTTGAGGAGACTGCATGAACTCGACGACGGAACAGGCTCCGGCACCGCCGGAAGCTCGCCGAGTCCCGGATCCGGCGGGCGTAACAGTCCGCGGCTCCGGTCCGAAGAAGCGGAAGAGGAGCAACGTCCCGAAGCAGAGTTTCCGGGCCCGCCTGCGGCGCGACAAGCAGATGCTGCTCATGATGCTCCCGGGAGTGGCCTTTCTCCTGCTCTTTTTCTACATACCGATCCTGGGCAACGTCATCGCGTTCCAGGACTACCAGCCCTACCTGGGCATCGGCGACAGCCTGTGGGTGGGCTGGCAGAACTTCGTGGACCTTTTCGGCAATCCGGACTTCATCCACGCTTTCTGGAACACCTTGTACCTGGCCGCCTGGCAGTTGGTCTTCCTCTTCCCGGTGCCGCTGGTACTGGCATTGATCGTGGATTCACTGATCAGCACCCGCGTCCGCCGGATTTTCCAAAGCATCGCCTACCTGCCGCACTTTCTTTCCTGGGTCTTGGTCATCGCGTTCTTCCAGCAGATGCTCGGCGGCGCAGGTTTCGTCAACAACGTGCTCCGGGACTGGGGCATGGAACCGATCCCGTTCCTGACCAACCCGGAGACGTTCCCGGTGTTGGTGGTGGTCCAGATGATCTGGAAGGACGCCGGCTGGGCAATGATCATCTTCCTTGCGGCACTTGCCAGCATTGATGCCTCGCTCTACGAAGCGGCAGCGGCCGACGGTGCGGGTCGCTGGCGCAGGATGTGGCACATCACCCTGCCCGGCCTCAGGCCCGTGATCGTCCTCCTGCTCATCCTTCGCATTGGCGACATTCTTTCCGTGGGATTCGAACAGTTCATCCTGCAACGGGACGCCGTGGGGGCAGGCGCCGCGGAAGTGCTCGACACCTTCACCTACTACACGGGCGTGGTGGGAGGCGGCTGGAGCTCGGGCGCGGCAGCCGGCCTGGCCAAGGGCATCGTCAGCGCCCTGCTGATATATGGCGCCAACAAACTTGCCCACCGCTTCGGCGAAGACGGAATCTTCGCACAACGAGTGCGCTGACAGCCACGCTGACCCGCGCGCCTGCCGCGCTGCGCCCGCCGCATTAGGAGAAACCCCATGGCAACAACACTTTTCACCAGGAAACCCCGGGAGCTTAGCTACAACCCCAAGCGCCCCGTGTGGAAGGAGAAGCCTTCCGCCCTGTATCAAACGGTCAAAGCGGTAGTCCTGGTTGTCTTCAGCGTGTCCATCCTGACGCCCATTTTGCTGGTCGTCTCCACGTCCCTGGCTGACAACGAACAACTCGTGAAGGCCGGCGGGTTCGTGCTCTGGCCCGAACGTCCAACCTTGGAAGCCTACGCCACCATTTTCAAGGGCCCCATGGTGCTCCAATCCCTCGGGGTCAGCATGCTGGTAACCGTGGTGGGTACCATCCTGGCGCTGTTTGTGACCATCACCATGGCCTACGCCACCAGCCGCACGGTCCTTTTTGGCCGTCCGGTGGTCCTTGCGGTCCTGTTGACCCTCCTGTTCGCACCGGGCCTGATTCCGTCCTTTCTGATGATCCGCCAGCTTGGCCTGTTGGATTCGTTGTGGTCGCTGATCCTTCCGGGCATTTTCGGGGCCTTCAACTTTGTGGTCATGCGTTCGTTCTTCATGAATATCCCGGGCGAGCTCATCGAAAGTGCCAGGATCGACGGCGCCAACGACTGGCAAATCCTGTGGCGCATCGTGATGCCGCTGTCCAAAGCCGTGATCGCCGTCGTCGGGCTGTTTTACGCAGTGGGCTTTTGGAACTCGTTCTTCAACGCTTTGCTCTACATCAACGACCACAGCAAGTGGCCCATCCAGTTGCTGCTCCGCAATTTCGTGGTCCAGGGCAGCGGTGCGGCGGACCAGTTGGGAATCACCACCTCACCGCCACCGCAGTCCATCCAGATGGCAGTGGTGGTGGTAGCGCTTGTCCCGATCCTGATGGTCTACCCGTTCCTCCAAAGGCACTTCGCCAAGGGCGTGATCACCGGCGCCGTCAAGGGCTAGCGCCACGCCGGGAACACGGGTTCACCAAGCACTTCAATCACGCATATCAGCTATGAAGCAAGTAACCAGAAAGGGTTATGCCATGACCAGCACTACCTCTCAGGCTGGATTCAGCCGCCGCGGTTTCCTTGGCCTCGCCGGGCTGGCCGTCACCGCCGCAGGCTTGTCCGCCTGCGGTGGCGGCGGGGCCGCAGGCAACGGAGGCGCCGCCGCCTCCGCGTCGGTCACGTTGCCCACGTACAAGGAATTCACCGGCGTCACTCCGGATATCGCCGGTAACGCAAAGGGCCTCCAAGCCGCCTACTTCAAGCTGCCCACCGCCGTGCAGTCCGTGAAGGCGCCGCCGCTCAAAGGCAAAGTCACCGGCCTGACGGAAACCTTCGAAACCATGAGCCCCGGCCTGAAGGACAATCCCTTCTGGCAGCGGCTCAATGCCAAGCTCGGCGGCGACCTGGAGCTTCAGATTGCCGAAGACATTGGCGACGGCTATCCGGCCAAGTTCGCCACGGTGCTTGCCAGCAATGATCTTCCGGACATGATGTGGGTTCCGCCGAACCAGGGTATCCCCAACGTTGGCCCGATGCTCGAGGCCAAGTTCCAGGACCTGACCCCGTACCTTTCCGGTGACTCCGTCCTTGAGTACCCCAACCTTGCCGCACTGAAGCCCGATTCCTGGAAGACCGCCGTCGTGAACGGCAAGATCTGGGGAGCTCCCATCCCGAGTACCCCCTTCGGGCAGGTCTACGCGGGCAACCATGACGTGTGGGCGCAGGTGGGTGGCTTCGAAGCTGCCAACGCCGAGGAATTCCTGGAGAAGGCCAAGGAGTTGACCCGTCCCGGTGAACAGAAATACGCGCTGGAACCTGCCTACATTAACGCCCTCCACATGGTCACTGAGTGGTTTGGTGCGCCGAACAGTTGGGCCGTCAATAAAGACCGCACGCTGACCCATCTGTATGAAACCGACGAATACATGGCGGGCGTGGAGTTCACGGCCAAGATGTTCGCGGCCGGTGTCTTCTACCCGGATGCCAAGGCCTCGGACATCCGCACGCGGGTGGCCAACGGCAGCGTTGCCGCGCAGGTGCTGGTGGGCCCGCACGATATCCGCAGCTACCGCGCCCTGAACAAGAGCGCGAAATTCGACATCCTGATCCCGTTCAGTGCCGACGGCAAGGTCAAGCCCGTCTACGACATGGGCTATGGAACGGTGGGCTTCACCCCGTTCAAGAAGGCTGAGGAGGGAAAGATCCGTGAGTTGCTGGCGCTGATGAACTACCTGTCGGCGCCGTTCGGCACGGTGGAGTACATGCAGAAGAACTTCGGCGAGCTTGGCCAGGATTACACCCTTGATGCCTCAGGGAATCCTGCATTGACGGAGGCAGGAGCTATCAATGCACCCGGTTTGGTGTCGGCGTTGAACATCATGTCCAGCCCCGAGAACGTCATTTTCAACCCCGGGTTCGACGACGACACCCGGTACGTCAGCCGGCAGGAAGAGAAACTGCTCGAGTTTGCCTGGCGCAACCCCACCAACGGCTCCTACTCGGACACCAACGCGAAGGTGGGTGCCAAGATCACCAAGCAGCTGCGCGACAAGGTGGTGGATATCATCACCGGCCGCGCAAAGATCGACGAACTCAAGGACGCGGTCAAGCGCTGGAAGAGCGAAGGGGGCGACAAGATGCGCGATGAGTACCAGGCCGCGTTGGACACCAACGCGCCTGTCTTCAGGAGCTAGCCTCAAACCAACAACGAAACCACTCGGACGCGAAGAACACAGCAAGGGGAACCATGGCAAAAGCGGGCACCACAGGAGTCAGGCCCACCATCCGCATGGTGGCCGAACTCGCGGGCGTTTCCACAGCCACGGTTTCCTATGTGCTGTCCGGTCGCCGCGGTGAGGGCGGACCCGGGGTGTCGGATGCGACGGCGGACAAGGTCAAGGCGGTAGCCGAGCGGCTCGGCTACCGCCCCAACCAGGCTGCCCGGGCCATTCGGACGGGCCGGACAAATACGGTGATCCTGTCCCTGACCATGCTCTCCGACCCTTGGTCGCTGTCGGTCATCGAGGCCGTTCAGAAAGCGTCAGCTCCACTGGGCATCACGCCGATGATCTTGGGTGACGCCGACTGGGTCAAGGTTCTGGGCACGCACAATGCCGATGCGGTCTTCGTGGACGCAGTCCGTCCTGAGCAGCGGGAAGCCCTGCTCCGGCTCGCCGGGCACGGCACCACGCTGGTGGTCTTTGACGAGGAGTTGCCCGCGGAGGGCTTCGATGTCATCCGTTCCATCGCCGGACCAGGCTGCCGCATGGCCGTGGAGCATCTGCTCCACGGCCATCGGCGGATTGCCTGCCTGACCCCGGCATCAGCGGGAGGCAAGACCGGCGGGACCAGATACCAGGCCTACTCGTCCGCTTTGGCTGCGGCGAAGATCCCGGAAAGAGACGATTACGTCGGCCTGTTCGACGGCACCACCGCCGGAGCCTACGCTGCGGCAACACGGCTGCTCAGCATGCCGGACCGGCCCACAGCCATTTACGCCACCACGGATTACGCCGCGGTCAGCGCCATCAACGCGGCCCAACGCCTGGGCCTCGCCGTGGGCACAGACGTGGACATCGTCGGTGTGGGCAACACAGTGGAAGGCGAACGGATGTCGCCCTCGCTGAGCACTGTGGGCCCCGTTGACTTCTTCGACAAACTCGCCCGGCTGCTCCTGCGGCGGGCAACCGGTCACGCCGCCCCGGAGGCACCCGGAGTCCTCGACTTCCCCTGGCACTTGTTCGTGCGCGAATCGGCGCCGCACCGAAATGCCGAAACCAGACTCAACTAAAACAGCAGAAGGAAAAATTACACGCCATGGAAAAGGATTTGAAGGTCGGCATCGTGGGTTTCGGCTTGCGTTCAGGGCTGTGGAAGCACGCCCACAAGCCGGGCCAAGGCTCCGAAGTCACCGTTGTTTGCGACCTCAGTGAACGTGGCCGGGCAGACGCCGCCGGCAGCATCCCGACGGCCCGCATCACCGGAGATCTGGAGGAACTGCTGGACAGCGGGATCGACGCCGTCCTCGTCCTGACCCCCGACAACCAGCACGCGGCCGTCGCCGTCCGAACGCTTAAGGCGGGCATCCCCACTTTCTGCGAGAAACCCCTGGACATCACGGTGGACGCTGCGGACCTGATCCTGAAGACGGCCTTTAAAACCGGAACCCGCTTGTACGTAGGCCACAACATGCGCCACATGCCTGTGGTGGTCCAGATGCGCAACCTGATCGAGGATGGCAGGATCGGCGACGTCAAAGCGGTCTGGTGCCGCCACTTCGTGGGCCACGGGGGAGACTTCTACTTCAAGGACTGGCACGCCCAGCGCGCCAACGTCACGTCCCTTCTCCTCCAAAAAGGTGCCCACGACATTGATGTCATCCACTGGCTGGCCGGCGGATACACCAAGCGGGTTGCCGCCGTCGGAGACCTCGCAGTCTATGGTGACGTGGCCAACCGCGGTGATAACACCGGCAAGCGCATGGGGGACTGGTTCTCGATCGACAACTGGCCGCCCACCGAGCAGAAAGACCTGGCGAAGGTCATTGATGTCGAGGACATCTCCATGATGAACATGGTGCTCGACAACGGCGTCCTGGCCAGCTATCAGCAGTGCCATTTCACCCCTGATTACTGGCGAAATTACACGGTTATCGGCACCAAAGGCCGGATCGAGAACTTCGGCGACGGGCCAGGGGAGACCATCAAAGTGTGGACCAGCCGGACCTCCGGCTACGCGGAGCCGGACCAGGTCATCCCCATTCAGGACGGCGAAGGCGGTCACGGCGGTGCGGACCCTCTCCTGATCGGGGAGTTCCTGCGCTTCGCCTCCGAAGGCGGCCGGACCCGGACAAGCCCGGTTGCCGCCCGGCAGGCAGTAGTGGCCGGCATCCTCGCCACGGAATCGCTGCGCAGTGACGGCTCGGCCCGGGAGGTACCGGAGCTCCCGGCCGATTTGGTGGCGTACTTCGACGCCGGCCAGCCCGCTCACCACGCCGTCAACTGCGGTCTACTTGGGTGAGGAGAGCCCGGTCATGACGGTTTGAAGTGACTCGCAAACCGTCATGACCGATTTCCGTTTGAGCGTTTCGGGCCGTGCAAGGATGTCGATTTTGCGGACCGAATTCACGCCCGACAGTGGACGCAGCACCACCCCGGCGTCCAGCACCCGCCGTGCCGTGAACCGCGGCAGCAGACCGATCGCGCCACCGGCAGATACCAGCGCCGCCACGGTCGAATAGTCGTTGATGCGATGCAGCACCTCGGCAGGCCGCCCGCTCACGGCAACGACGGCGGCAAGGACGTCCGCGGGCGAATAGCCATCGCGGCTGGTCACCCACGGTTCATCCACGACGTCGGACGGACCCAGTTGGCGCCGCGAAGCCAGCGGGTGTCCTGCCGGCAAAGCGACATCCAGGGGTTCATCGGCCAGCGGAATAACAGCAACTTTGTCTTCGGGCCATGGCGGGCTGTTGTCCATGCGGTGGGCGAGGACCAGGTCGTAGCGCGCTGCCAACCCCGGGAAATCCTCCTGGGCCACGTCCTCGTCTGCGAGGCGCAGGCGGGGTGACTTCCCGCCGTCGGACTCTGTTTTCGAAGCCAGCAGCGCTGCCAGGGGAGCGAACAGCGCCTGCCCGGCGCTATGGAAGGCGCTGACGCTGACGGGCGCGTCCGGGGCGTCGTGGTAGGCGCCAATCGCCGCCCGCGCATCCGCCATGGCGTTGACGACGGCGGCGCCCGCCTCGGCGAGGACGCGGCCGGCGTCGGTCAGCACCAGGGCGCGGCCCTCCTTGCGCGTCAGCGGCACGTCGACTGATTTCTGCAGCAGCGCGAGCTGTTGGGATACGGCTGAGGGCGTCACCATGAGCGTGTCTGCGACGGCCTTGACGCTGCCCAGGTCGCCGAGTTCGCGAAGCATCTGCAGCTGGTGAATTTCCATTAGCAAATCCTAAATCGTTGATTGAGAAGATTCTAATTGTGCTAAATCGTTGGCGAGGCTCTAATAGAAGTCAGCAGCAGCGAAGCAGCCCTGGCAGTGAGGAATTCCATGAAGGCTCTCTACAAATCCGGACCACACGCAGGGTTCGAACTCGTCGAACGTCCAGAGCCCCAGGCGGGTCCCGGCGATGTCAAGATCCGTGTGATGACCACCGGCATCTGCGGCACCGACCTCCACATCCAGAGTTGGGACGCCTGGGCGCAGGGCATCATCGAAACGCCCCTCATCGCCGGCCACGAGTTCTACGGCGAAGTAGTGGAAATCGGCGAGGCCGTCCGCGACGTCAAAGTAGGGGACAGGGTCTCCGGCGAAGGCCACGTGGTGTGCGGAATCTGCCGCAACTGCCGTGCCGGACGCCGCCAGATGTGCATTCATACTGTTTCCGTCGGCGTGCAGCGCGATGGTGCCTTCGCCGAATACGTCGTCATCCCGGAAACCAACGTCTGGGTCCACCACGACGAGTCCGTTACCCCTGAACTCGGCGCCATCTTCGACCCCTTCGGCAACGCAGTACACACCGCGCTGAGCTTCCCCTTGGTGGGCGAGGACGTCCTCATTACCGGTGCCGGGCCCATCGGCCTGATGGCCATCGCCGTCGCCCGCCACGCTGGCGCCCGGAAAATTGCCATCACGGACGTGTCCGCTCCGCGGCTTGAGCTGGCCCGCCGGATGGGCGTGGACCTCGCCGTCGATGTTTCCAAGATGCGCGTCCGTGAAGCGCAGCAGGAACTGGGCATGCGCGAAGGCTTCGACATCGGACTCGAAATGTCCGGACACCCCACGGCACTGCCTGAGATGATCGACAACATGAACCACGGCGGACGCATCGCCATGCTTGGCCTTCCGAGCCAATCCATCGACATCGACTGGGGCAAGGTTGTCACCCACATGCTCACCCTCAAGGGCATTTACGGCCGTGAAATGTTCGAGACCTGGTACGCGATGAGCGCCATGCTCTCTTCCAACCCCGTACTTCACCGCAGCATCTCCGCCGTCGTCACGGACAAGCTGCCCGCCACTGAGTGGGAGAAGGGCTTCGAGATCGCCCGCAACGGTGTGGGCGGCAAAGTGGTCCTTGACTGGACTGAACTGTAACCGCCCCGCACCGCATTCGACCCCGGAAAGACTGAGGAGCACCATGTATTCAGCCATCAAAGACCAACTTCAGGCCGAACTGGACGAGATCCGGAGTGCCGGACTCTTCAAGACCGAACGCCACATCGATTCGTCGCAGGCCAGCCACATCGCAGCGGGCCAGCTGGGGCAGCCGGCCAACCAGGTCCTGAACTTCTGCGCCAACAACTACCTGGGCCTGGCCGACCACCCGGACATCATTGCCGCGGCCAAGTCGGCAATGGACGAGCGCGGCTTCGGCATGGCTTCCGTACGGTTCATTTGCGGAACCCAGGACCTTCACCTGGAACTCGAGGCCCGTGTTTCGCAGTTCCTGGGCACCGAGGACACCATCCTCTTCTCCAGCTGCTTCGACGCCAACGGCGGCGTCTTCGAGTCCCTGTTCGGGCCGGACGATGCCATCATTTCCGACTCCCTGAACCACGCGTCCATCATCGACGGCATCCGCCTCAGCAAGGCCAAGCGCTTCCGCTACGCCAACCGGGACATGGCTGATCTCGAAGCCAAGCTGCTGGAAGCCTCCGGTTCGCGACGGAAGATCATCGTCACCGACGGGGTGTTCTCCATGGACGGCTACCTCGCCCCTCTCGAGGCCATCTGCGACCTCGCCGAGAAGCATGACGCGCTGGTCATGGTGGATGACTCCCACGCAGTCGGCTTCATGGGCCCCATTGGTGCCGGCACGCCGGAGCACGCCGGGGTTTCCGGGCGCGTGGATATCTACACGGGCACGTTCGGCAAGGCACTGGGTGGCGCCTCCGGTGGTTACGTTTCCGGCCGCGGCGAAATCGTGGCGATGCTCCGTCAAAAGGCACGCCCCTACCTGTTCTCCAACTCGCTTGCCCCGGCGATCGTTGCGGCAACCATCAAAGCGATCGAGCTCGTCCAGGGCTCGGGGGAGCTGCGCACCAAGCTCTTCGAAAACGCCGCGCTGTTCCGCCGCCGGATGAGCGAGGAAGGCTTCGAGCTGCTCGACGGCGAACACGCCATTATCCCGGTCATGTTCGGCGACGCCGTGGTCGCGGCCCGGATTGCCGACGAGATGCTCAACAACGGCGTTTTCGTGACTGCCTTCAGTTACCCCGTGGTGCCCAAGGGGGCCGCCCGCATCCGCGTCCAGCTTTCTGCCGCCCACAGCGCGGACGACGTCGAGGCCTGCGTTCAGGCGTTCGTCAAGAGTCGCGCCGCGGTCGCTGTCGCCTAAACGCCCCACCCGTCCCTCTATCACTTCCCGCCCCCTTTTTGGCGTTCCTCTATCACTTCCCGCCCCCTTTTTGGCGTCCCTCTGTCAGGTCCCGTCGCTCTTTTGGCGTCCCTCTGTCACTTCCCGTCGCTCCCAACTTTCTTCAGTGGGGTTAGCCTCTGTTGGTGGACACCTGAAGTAGCGGGATCCTGGGATTCTGCGGGAAGGTGTTCTTGTGAGCACGACACGACGTAAATTCACTCCGGAGTATCGGCGGGAGGCTGCACGGCTCGTTATCGATACCGGCAGGCCGGTAGCGCCGGTGGCTAGGGAACTCGGGCTTGGAGAGCAGATGTTGGGCCGGTGGGTGGCTCAGGAACGGGCACGTCTGGCGGCCCCGGAAGAGGTCGCGGCGGCCGAGACAGAGAAGTCGGAGTTGGAGCGGTTGCGCCGGGAAAACGCGCAGTTGCGGATGGATAACGAGTTCCTGGGAAAAGCCGCAGCCTTCTTCGCCTCCAAGCAGCAGAATCGGAATGCTTCGAACTGATGGAGGCCGAGAAGGCTAACTACTCGATCCAGCGGATGGCCAGACTGCTGGGCGTGTCACGATCGGGGTTTTACGCTTGGCGGCGGAGGACCTCCGTGAGGTCACTGCGGACGGTGGTCCGGGCTGAACTGGATGCAAAAGTCCGGCGGGTTCATCAGGATTCGACCGGAGTCTATGGGGCGCCGCGGGTCCGGGCAGCGCTGGCCAGGAACGGGACCGGCGTTGACCGGAAGACCGTCGCGGCCTCGATGCGTCGGCAGGGTCTGGAAGGGATCTCGCCGCGCCGGTTCCGGCCCGTGGCCCCGATCGGTGAGGGGCGGGTCCATTCGATCCCGGATCTGGTGGCCAGGAAATGGGACACCGGTGTGCTGGACGCGGTCTGGATCTCGGATATCACTTATCTTCGTACCGGTGAGGGCTGGGTGTACTTGTGCGCAGTCAGGGACGGTTGCTCGAGGCGGGTGATCGGCTGGGCAATGGACTCTACCCAGTCCAGCGCTCTGGTCGAACGGGCCCTGCGCATGGCCTTCATTCTGCGCGGCGGCGGCCCGGCCGGGGTCGTCTTCCACGCCGACCGGGGCACCCAGTACACCTCCACCCAGCTCAATGACGTCTGTACCGGGCTTGGTATCCGCCAGTCCGTTGGGAGGACGGGCGTGTGTTGGGACAACGCGATGCAGGAATCGTTCTGGTCCACCCTGAAAGCGGAGTTCTACGACCGGCGCCGGTGGGCAACCAGACAGGACGCCATCCGGGCCACCGGCCGCTGGATCGAGGAGTTCTATAACCGCACCCGCCTCCATTCAGCACTGGGCTATAACACCCCCGTGGAGCACGAACTGCTGCTCACCACGGACCAACCTCAGCCGGCACAAGCCGCCTGACCAACTGTCCACAGCTTGCGGGGGGTGTGTCCGATAAACGGTGGATCTGGTTTGGCGTTCATTAGTTGATTCGGCCTTCGAATGCGATCGCGAACGCGTTCAGCGCCGGCTTCCATCTCGTCGCCCAGCGTGCCCTGCCGCGCCCGGTCGGGTCAAGCGAGCGGGTCACGAGGTAGAGGCATTTCAGCGCGGCGGCGTCGTTCGGGAAGTGCCCGCGCGCCCGGACTGCTCTGCGGTACCGGGCGTTGAGTGACTCGATCGCGTTCGTGCTGCAGATGATCCGGCGGATTTCCACGTCCCAGTCCAGGAACGGCACGAACTCGGACCAGGCGTTCTGCCAGAGCTTGCTGATCGCCGGATACTGTTGACCCCATTTCGCGTCGAACTCCACGAATCGCTCACGAGCGGCCGCTTCGGTCGGCGCCGTGTAGACAGGACGCAGGTCCTTGCCCATCTCTTCCCAGTAGTGGCGGGACGCGAACCGGAACGTGTTGCGGATCAGATGGATGATGCAGGTCTGCACCGTCGCGAGCGGCCAGGCGGTGTTGATCGATTCCGGCAGACCCTTCAGCCCGTCACAGACGACGATGCACACGTCCTCGGCGCCACGGTTCTTGATCTCCGTCAACACGCCGAGCCAGAACTTCGCCCCCTCCCCGCCATCGCCGGCCCAGATCCCGAGGATGTCGCGCTCCCCGTTCACAGTAACGCCCACGGCGATATAGAACGGCTTGTTCCGCACCTGGCCGTCTCGGACCTTCACCACCAGAGCATCGATGAACACCACCGGGTAGACGCGATCCAGCGGACGGTTCTGCCATTCGGTCATCTCCTCGATGACCTTGTCGGTGATCCTCGAGATCGTGTCCTTCGACACCGACGCCCCGTAGACATCGTCGAAGTGCGCCGCGACCTCGCCGGTCGTCAGCCCCCGCGCGGTCAACGACAGCACGATCTCATCGACGCCGGTCAGGCGCCGCTGCCGCTTCTTGACGATCTTCGGTTCGAACGACCCCTCACGGTCTCTGGGAACGTCGATCTCGACGGGACCGACCTCGGTCAGCACCGTCTTCGATCGGATCCCGTTGCGAGCGTTCTCGGCGATCGTGTTGCCGTGCTTCTCGTAGCCAAGATGCTCGGTCATCTCCGCCTCGAGCGCTGTCTCCAGCACCCGCTTGGTGAGCCCGTTCAGCACCCCGTCGGGGCCGACGAGGTCGACACCCTGTTCCTTCGCCTGCTTCAGCAGCTGCTCCGCGAGCTGCTGCTCATCGATGATCTCTCCCGTCACAGGATCGATCATCTCGATGACATCGGTCATCGCCCTTCCTTTCGGTCAGGCCAGACCAGATCCACCGTTAATCAGACAGTCCCCTTGCGGGCAACCCCATCAGGAGAGTGATAGAGCGACGGGGGTTTTGGGGTGGGATGTGGCAGAGCGTTGGGGGTTTTGGGGTGGGATGTGGCAGAGCGGTGGGGGTTTTGGGGTGGGATGTGGCAGAGCGGTGGGGGTTTTGGGGTGGGATGTGATAGAGCGTTGGGGGTTTTGGGGTGGGATGTGATAGAGCGTTGGGGGTTTTGGGGTGGGATGTGATAGAGCGGTGGGGGTTTTGGGGTGGGATGTGAGAGAGGATGGTCCCATGGCTTCGATTTATGACGTTGTGATCGTTGGCGGCGGAATCGCCGGTTTGTCCCTCGCTTCGGCGCTGGCCGGGAAGTGTTCGGTGGCGCTTCTGGAAGCTGAACAGGAGCTGGCCTTCCATACCTCCTCCAGATCCGCCCGCCAGCTGATTCCCAGCTATGGCCCGCCCGTGGTGCAGGAACTGACCATGCGGACCTTGGAACTCTTGAAGGCCAGGGACGACGACGCCCCGGAACCCGTCCTGACGCCGCGCAGCTTCATGCTGGTGGGCGATGAAGAAACCGTTCGGGCCGAAGCGAGCGGGAACATGACGCCGATTCCGCACGCCGAGGCGCTCGAATTGTGTCCCGTCCTCAAGCCGGGTTCCTTCACTGCAGCCGGACTGGACAGCGGCTCCTTCGGTTGTAATGCCCCGCTGTTGCTCGAGGACCACCGCCAAAAGGCCGAGGCTGCCGGCGTCGACATCATCACCGGCGCGCGGGTCCATTCCGCGCAGCGACTGGGAAGCGGCTGGGAGGTGGGCGCCGGCGTCGAGGCCTTCCAGTCCGCCGTCGTTGTCAATGCCGCGGGTGCATGGGCTGACGAACTGGCCGTCATCAGCGGCGTGGAAAAACTGGGCTTGCAGCCCTACCGCCGGACCGCGGCGATCGTCAACGTGCAGACGCCGCTCGCGCCGCAAACTCCTATGGTGTGCGCCGCGGACGATTCTTTCTACTTCCGCCCGGAAGGTCAGCAGGTTCTCATCTCGCCGTCGGAGCATGTGCCAAGCGGTGCCGAAGATGCCAAACCTTACGCGGGCGACGTGGACAAACTCATCAGCGTGCTGAATTCGGTCACCACCCTGGGCATCCAGGGCACGGACCGATCATGGACCGGCCTCCGGACGGAAGCAGCTGACGGCGTCCCGGTGGTGGGGTTCGACGCCGAGGCCAAAGGTTTCTTCTGGCTTGCCGGCCAGGGCGGGTACGGCTTCCAGACCTCCTCGGCAATAGCCGAGCTGGCCGCCGCCATCATCATGGGGGACAGTCCGGAATCCCGGACAGCTGAACAGTTGGCTGCCGTCCGCTGGTCCATCCGGCGCTGAACAATAGGGACATGAGCCGAACAACCCCAGCCAGCACACTCATCACCAACATCGGGGAGCTGATGACCCAGGACCTGGAACACCGGGTCTTGAAGGACGCAGCCCTGGTGTTCGAAGGCGAGCGGATTTCCTGGATCGGGTCCAGCGCTGCTGCTCCCGCCGCAGATGAAAGGGTCGACGCCGGTGGCCGCGCCGTCCTGCCGGGCTGGGTCGATTCGCACTCCCATCTGGTTTTCGCAGGGGACCGCACAGCGGAGTTCGAAGCCCGGATGTCGGGGGCGAGCTACACCGCGGGCGGGATTGCGGTGACCACGGGCGCCACGCGCAGTGTCAGCGATGCCGAGCTGGCGGGCCTGGTCAGGGAGCGGGTCCACGAGGCCCTCTCTCAAGGGACCACGTACCTCGAAAGCAAGACCGGCTATGGACTGGACGTGGCGAACGAGGAGCGCAGTGCCCGCATCGCGGCGGAGCTGGTGGACGAGGTCACGTATCTTGGCGCGCACCTGGTGCCGGCGGGTGCGGATCCGGAGGAATATACGGACCTGGTGTGCGGAGCAATGCTCGACGCCGTCCTGCCGCATGTCCGTTGGGCGGACGTCTTCTGTGAGCAGGGCGCTTTCAACGAGGACCAGTCCCGGCGCGTCCTCAAGGCCGCCAAGGATGCGGGCTTGGGCTTGCGCGTCCATGGCAATCAGCTGGGCGAAGGGCCGGGGGTGGCGCTGGCCGTCGAGTTCGGCGCCGCGAGCGTGGACCACGTGAACTACCTTTCGGGCGAGGATGTCCTGGCGCTCGCCGAGACGTGGGCCCATTGGAACCCGTCCACCGGTACCGGCACGCGCGGCACAGTGGCTACCTGCCTTCCCGCCTGCGATCTCTCCACACGACAGCCCTTGGCGCCCGGCCGTGAGTTGGTTGACGCGGGCGTGCAGATCGCGCTGGCGGCGAACTGCAACCCCGGCACGTCCTACACCACGTCCATGGCGTTCTGCGTCACCACGGCTGTGCTTCAGATGCGCTTGAGCGTCCACGAAGCGGTCCGGGCGGCGACGTATGGCGGCGCTTTGGCACTTGGCAGGGACTCAGGGAACGACGTCGACGGTCAGCGGGCGGTGGGTTCGCTCGCCGTCGGTCATCGCGCGGATTTGCACATGCTGAAGGCTCCCTCGGCAACGCATCTGGCGTACCGTCCCGGGATTCCGTTGACGCATTCGGTGTGGCGGGCCGGCGTGCAGGCTGTTTGAGGACGATTCAGAAGTACAACAAAGAGGGGCTGTGTTCCGGGTGGAACGCAGCCCCTCTTTTGCTTTCCGGACTGCTGGCCGATGATGCGCACCGAAGGGGCGGTCCCATCCCCGCCAATGATCCTTGTTAGATCGAAAATGATCGTTTAGTGTTTTTATAGATCAGAAAACGTCATTAGATGAGCAGGGGCGGAAACTTACGATGAGCGAGAACATGCTGGGCGCCTTCATGGAAGAAGAGCTGGTTTCCCAGCCCGAGGTCTGGCAGCGTGCCATGGAACAAGCCCGCACCGAGCATTTGCTGCCGGAGGACGGCAAACGGGTCGCCGTCATTGGCTGTGGCACGTCATGGTTCATGGCCCAGAGCTATGCCGCTGCCAGGGAAAGCGCGGGCAAAGGCGTGACGGACGCGTTCGCCGCGTCGGAAGCATTCCTGAACAGCAACAGCCCCGGGCGGAAGTACGACGCTGTTGTGGCCATCACCCGTTCCGGCACCACCACGGAGGTGCTCGGCATTCTGGCTGAGTTGCAGGGGAATGTCCCCACCGTAGCCATCATCGGCGACACCTCCTCGCCGATCGTCGGGCTGGCAGACACCGTGGTGGACCTCCACTACGCCGATGAACGCTCGGTGGTGCAGACCCGCTTCGCCACCACGGCCTTGGTCTACATGCTCACCAGCCTTGGCATCGACGTTCAGCAAGCAATTGATGACGCCTGTGGCGCCGTGGCAGCGCCGGTCTCCCGGGAACTTCTGGATGCAGAGCAATTCACTTTCCTCGGCACCGGTTGGACAGTGGGGCTGGCCCACGAGGCCGGCTTGAAGATGCGCGAAGCAGTGCAGGGGTGGACCGAGTCCTACCCCGCCATGGAGTACCGCCATGGCCCCATCTCCATCGCGGCACCGGGGCGCGTCACGTGGTTGTTCGGTGCCCAGCCGGAAGGCTTGGACAGCGACATGGCCGTCACCGGCGCCCTTTATATCCACACGGACAAGCATCCGCTGGCTGAACTGGTCCGTGTCCATAAGGTCACTTTGGAACGTGCGCGCGTTCGTGGCTTGAATCCGGACCTGCCGCGAAACCTGACGCGCTCCGTTATTCTCGACGCCCCGGCCTAGGCAACCGGTCATGGTTCTCGGAACCGCAGAATCAGCGGTCTTGTGTTTCGACGTCGGCGGGACGGACATCAAGGCCGGCGTGGTGGATGCCAGGGGGCAGGTCCTGGGCATGCGCCGCGTCCCCACGCCGTTGGACCCTGCCCGACCCGGCGAAGCCGTCCTGGACAGGCTTGCTGAGCTAAAAGCCGAGTTGGCATCGGAATTTCCTGAAGCGCCCGCCAAAGCAGCAGGCATCATCGTCCCGGGAATCGTGGACTCCGTAGCGGGGGTGGGAATCTATTCCGCCAACCTTGGATGGCGCAACTTCCCTTTCACGGCCGAAGCCACAAAAAGGCTTGGCATCCCCGTTGCGTTCGATCACGATGTCCGCTCCGCGGCCGCGGTTGAGCACAGCTTTGGCGGATCCAAGGAATTCAACGACGTTGTAGTGATGGTGGTCGGGACAGGGATTGCGGCAGCAGTGTTCTCGGGTGGCAAGGCTGTCACCGCAGGCGGTTTCGCCGGCGAGCTCGGCCACGCCCAGGTTCCGGACCCCGACGCCGCAGGCTCCACCATCCTGGAAGCAGTGGGCTCGGCAGGGGCGATTGCCAAGCGTTACCACCGGGAATCGGGAATCCGGGTGGACGGTGCACGCGGCGTGCTGCTCCGGGCAAACGCCGGAGATGCAGTTGCCGCCCGTGTCTGGGCTGATGCCGTTGATGCCCTGGCCTTCACTATCTGCCAATGCGTGAACATTATTGGAACCGAAGCCGTTGTGGTCGGTGGAGGGCTGGCTGAAGCAGGCGACGACTTGCTCGAGCCACTCCGGAAACGGGTGGACGCCATCCTGGACTTCCAGCGCAGGCCCCAACTCATCCGTGCCCAGCTGGGACAGGACGCCGGTTTGCTCGGTGCCGCACTGAATGCCCGCGCCCTTCTGGGAGGCACCCCATGAAACGAGCCAGCGTGAACCGCATTATTACGGTGACTGCCAATCCGGCCATCGACATGACCTACACCGTGCACGGGATCACCGAGGGTGCCAGCCACCGGGTTCCCACGCCCTTGAGCCGTGCTGGAGGCAAGGGCATCAACGTAGCCCGGGTCGCCCACCAGCTGGGATACCCCGTACTCGCCATTGCACCTACAGGTGGCGCGGCAGGGCAGACACTCGCGGCCGAACTGTGGACCAGCGGTGTTCCGCACACTCTGGTGGCAGTCGCCGCCGAAACCCGCCGCAGCATCGCGCTGGTGGATACGGTCGCGGGGGAGACGTCCATCTTCAACGAGGAAGGCCAGGCCCTTCTGCCGGACGAGTGGCGTTCACTGCGGGTCGCCGTCGTTGAGGCCGTGAGCGGCAACCGCAACCTGCCGGCCTCCGTCCTGGTCGGTTCGGGAAGCCTGCCGCCGGGGGCTCCCGCGGATTTCTACCCGGAGCTGGTGCGACTGGCCCACGACGCCGGCATCCCGGCAATCATCGACACCTCCGGTCCCGGCATCATCGCCGCGGCGAAAGCCGGCGCCGACATCCTTAAGCCCAACCATCATGAACTCGCCGAAGCGACAGGGGAGTCCAGCCTCGAAGCTGCCGCCCTCGCCCTGATCGACGAGGGTGCCCGCACGGTCCTCGTCAGCGCCGGCGCGGACGGCATGCTCGCCTTCGACCACGCCGCCCCGGGCGGATACTGGAGCGCCCGCCTGCCGGAGGCGCTCAGCGGCAACCCCACAGGGGCGGGCGACGCCGGTGTGGCCGCTGCCGCCGTCGCGCTCGCCGAAGGCATCACCGAACCGCGGGAAATCCTCCGCCGGGCCACCGCGTGGTCCGCCGCGGCCGTGCTCATGCCCGCCGCTGGCGAAATCTCGCCGCGGTACCAGGAACTCCAAGACCAACTCATCGTGACATGGAAGGAGGTCCCGTGACCCTGGTCAACACCCGGGAACTCATGAACAGGGCCACCGCCACAGGAACCGGCCAAGGCGCCTTCAACGTCATCCACGTGGAGACGGCGGAGGGGCTGGTGGGAGGCGCGGAGGCGGCGGGAGTTCCGCTCATCCTGCAGATTTCAGAAAACTGCGCCAAGTACCACGGCGGGCTCGAAGCAATCGGTCTGGCAGCACTTGCCATTGCCCGGACTGCCGCGGTTCCCGTTGCGGTCCACCTCGACCACGCTGAATCCGAGGACCTGGCGCTGGAAGCGGTGGATCTTGGGTTCGGTTCGGTGATGTTCGACGGCGCCCATCTCCCTTACGACTGGAACGTGGAAGTCACCAGGCGCGTGGCCGCCTACGCGCACCAACACGGGGTCTACGTAGAGGCAGAGCTGGGTGAGGTAGGAGGCAAGGACGGCGCGCACGCCCCGGGGGTCCGCACCGACCCCGCCGAAGCCGAAGCGTTCGTGGCCGCGACCGGCGTCGACGCCTTGGCCGTGGCGGTGGGCTCCTCACATGCCATGACCGAACGCCGCGCCGTCCTTGACCTGGACCTGATCACCAAACTGAAGTCCGCCGTCGGGAAGCCTTTGGTATTGCATGGCTCCTCCGGCGTCACAGACGGGACGCTCGTAGCGGCTATTGCCGCTGGTATGACTAAGATCAACGTATCCACACATTTGAACGGGTTCTTTACCCGCGCCGTCCGTGAGTACCTCGATGCCAACCCAGCAGTGGTGGATTCCCGAAAGTACATCAAGGCAGGGCGGGACGCCTTGGTGTTGGAATCTGCTCGTATGCTCACGCTGTTCGCCAAGGCGAAATAGCCGGACCGTGAAAGGCTAGTCATGACCCGCACCGACCGGTTGACCGCCATCCTGGACCTCCTGGCCGAGTCCGGCCGGATCGAGGTCGAGGACATCGTGACCCGGCTCGGGGTGTCGCCGGCAACGGCGCGACGGGACCTGGACAGCCTGGCCAAGCAGCGCCTGCTGAGCCGGACCAGGGGCGGGGCGACCACGGGCTCTGTTGCCTATGACCTTCCGGGCCGTTACAACCGTGACGACCACGCCGAGGCCAAGCAGGCGATCGCCCAGGCGGCCTCCGAGCTGATCGGACCCGGCGCCGTCATCGGGCTCAGCGGGGGAACAACCAACACGGCCTTGGCCCAGATCCTCTCCACCAGGGAGGACCTCAACGCCCCCTCCAACCGGCCCACCCTCACGGTGGTCACCAACGCCATCAACATCGCCGCGCAACTGGCAGTGCGGCCCCACATCAAGATCATGGTGACCGGCGGGATCCTCAATCCGCGTTCTTATGAACTCGTGGGACCTTACACGGATGTCATCATGCAGAAAGTGGCCTTGGACATCGCGTTCATCGGCGTCAACGGAGTGGACCCGGAGCTGGGACCCACCATCACCGATGAGGGCGAAGCCATGGTGAATACGGTCATGGCGGGGAGGGCCACGGAGTCCTACGTGCTCGCTGACTCCTCCAAGGTGGGGCACAGGGCCTTTGCCGCGATGGCCGGCTATGAGTTCCGGCACCTCATTACGGACTCCGGGATCAAGCCCGCAGACCGCGCGGCGTTTGAAGCCAAGGGGACCGAGGTCATCGTCGCCGCCACGCACGTTGCGGACTGACAGCTCCCGGGGAAGCAACAGGATCTGAAGGCAAGATAGGAACATGCTCCTAGCCTCACGACGCCGCCTGCGCGCCGAAGTACTCATTGTCCTGGGTCTTTCGCTGGGCCAGTCTGCCGTGTATTCGGTGGTCCAGCTCCTGGACAAGATGACCAGGGCGCCGTTGTCGGAGGCAACCTCGACGCTCAACAGGTCCCAAAGCACGCGCGAGTACTTCGACCTCACCTACCAATTGCTGGACATCCTGTTCGCCCTGGTGCCGGTGGTCCTGGTTTTCTACTTCCTGTCCCTCCAAGCCTCGGGAGGATCAGCATTTGCCCGTCTTGGCTTCAACTTCGCCCGGCCAGGCAAGGATGCGCTGCAAGGCCTCGGCCTGGCAGCGGCCATCGGGATTCCGTCCCTTGGCCTGTATGCCGCAGGCCGGGCGCTGGGCATCACCACGGCGATCATACCCAGCGGCTTGGACACGTACTGGTGGACCGTGCCTGTGCTGGTGCTCTCCGCCATCCGCCACGGGATCGTCGAAGAAGTCATTGTGGTGGGCTACCTGCTGGACCGTTTCGGCAAGTTCGGGTGGAGCACAGCCGCGGCAATCGTGGTCAGCGCGTTGCTGCGGGGCAGCTACCACCTCTACCAAGGGTTCGGTCCGTTCATCGGCAACGTGGTCATGGGCTTGGTGTTCGCGTGGCTTTATACCAAGACCAAGCGCGTGATGCCGCTGGTGATAGCCCACGCGCTGCTGGACATCGTGGCATTCGTCGGCTTCAGCCTCTTTGGGAAGGCCGTGGGGCTGGGCTGACCGGGTAGGCGTAGGGCCGGGAGGCCTGTGGGCATGGAGGCCCGGACCCGCCCCTTAAAGGTATTCGGCCGCCATCGGTGGGTGACGTCATTGGCACCCGCTGATGGCGGCCGAAGTATTGTGTGGAACAGCGTCAGATGGTGACGGCTCCTGCGGCGGTTTCGAAAGTGACGGACATGATGCCGGGGGTTCCGTGCGGTGCCATCCACTGGACGGCGACGTCCTCGAGCGGCTTCTCCACGGGTTCACCCAACCACTCGGTCACGCGCTCTGCGGAACCGGCGATGGTGAGGCTGGACATCTTGACGTCGCTCTCGTAGACCTTGGACGGGTGCAGGGAGGGGTCGCCTTCCCACTTGAGCATGTACGGCACCTGCGGGTCGGCGATCAAGCCGAGGATGCCGATCTGCTGCCACACGAGTTCGCGGCCGTCCGGGAACTTGCGGTTGCCCGGTACTGCGGAGCGGCCGAGGCGTGCTTCGAACGGGGCAAGGTCGTCAACGGCGACGCACCAGCCCATCCATCCACCGCCGGCTGCCGAGCGTGCCCGGACTGCCTGGCCAAAGGGTGCCTTATCCGAAGCGGGGTGGTCCAGGACCTCCACGACTTCAAGGTATTTGCTGTCCGCGAGGGGAATGATCATGTTCCGGGTGCCGAAGCGGGGGTGCACTCCGCCCCGGACTGCGTCCACTCCCAGTGCTGCGGAAATTCGTTCGGTAGTGGCCAGGAGGCCATCTTTTTCACAAGCGTAAGAGACGTGATCCATGCGCATGGCTTCATCTTGGCACTTTGTGATTCGGGTCTCAGCTAAGTCTTGCCTAACTAAGATGGGATGTTACGGCGTGCCCTGAGGCCGGGCACCGTCCCCGGCCCTGTCCCGTCGCGGAAAGACCGAAAAATACTGTCTTCGTCATAAAGGTGGGTAATTCCGTGCCGGCTTCCTAGACTGGCCGCAGTTCCAAGCACTCCCCGTTACTAAACCCATGCGCTACGAAGAGGAGCCACGTCATGTCCCAGGGATGGTCTTTCGAAACCCGCCAGATCCACGCAGGCCAGGAGCCGGATGCTGCAACCGGTGCACGCTCGCTGCCGATTTACCAGACCACTTCCTTCGTGTTCCCCAGTGCGGAGAGTGCCGCCAACCGGTTTGCGCTGGCGGAACTGGCTCCCATCTACACCCGCATTGGCAACCCCACCCAGGACGCAGTGGAACAGCGCATTGCCAGCCTTGAGGGCGGGCTCGGGGCCCTGCTGCTCAGCTCGGGCCAGGCGGCGGAGACCTTCGCGATCCTGAACATCGCCGAGGCCGGTGACCACGTGGTGGCCAGCCCCAGCCTGTACGGCGGAACCTACAACCTCCTGGCGCACACCCTGAAGAAGTTCGGTATTTCCGTGACCTTCGTCGAGGATCCGGACAACCTGGAGCAGTGGCGCAACGCCGTGCAGCCCAACACCAAGCTGTTCTTCGGCGAAGTTGTATCCAACCCCCGCCAGGACGTGCTGGACATCGAAGGCGTCGCCGCGGTTGCCCATGAAGCGGGTGTCCCGCTGATCGTGGACAACACGCTTTCCACGCCCTACCTGATCCGTCCCATCGAGTGGGGTGCGGACATTGTGGTCCACTCGGCCACCAAGTACCTGGGTGGCCATGGTGCTGCCATTGCCGGGGTGATCGTGGATTCCGGAAACTTCGACTTCAGCCAGGACCCGGAGCGCTTCCCGAACTTCAACACTCCCGACCCCAGCTACAACGGCCTGGTCTACGCCCGCGACCTCGGCAAGGACGGCGCCCTCGGCGCCAACCTTTCCTACATCCTGAAGGCCCGCGTCCAGTTGCTGCGCGACCTTGGTTCCGCAGTATCGCCGTTCAACGCCTTCCTTATTGCCCAAGGCCTGGAAACCTTGAGCCTGCGGGTGGAGCGTCACGTGGCCAACGCCACCAAGGTGGCCGAATGGCTTGAAGCCCGTGACGACGTCGAAGCGGTCGCCTATGCGGGCCTGCCGTCCAGCCCCTGGTACGACCGTGGCCGCAAGTACGGTCCCCGTGGCACGGGGGCCGTTGTTGCTTTTACCATCAAGGGTGGCGTCGAAGCCGGCAAGCGCTTCGTCGATGCCTTGGAACTGCACTCCCATGTGGCAAACATCGGTGATGTCCGTTCCCTGGTCATCCACCCGGCGTCGACCACCCACAGCCAGCTGACCGCGGAACAGCAGGCCGTTGCCGGAGTAAACCCGGGCCTCGTCCGCCTGTCCGTGGGAATCGAGCACATCGATGACATCATTGCCGACCTCGAGGCCGGATTCCGCGCGGCAAAGGGTGCCTGAACCCGCCTGACGTGCGTCGCGGCGGGCCGCCCGGATTGAGGATTCTTCGCCGGGCGGCCCCGTCACGTGCGCGTTCGTGAACTAAAACGCCCTGAACCGTCATACTGCTGTCACATTCTTCGCCAGAACGGCCGTTCTCTTCCTAAACTCTAGGTGTTAGGTCATGAGTGCCAGCGATCAGCCCCGGCTTGCTGGCCGGCAACCCTCCTCCGCGGTGGGGTGCCCCGGGTGAGGACCTGGCCTGCCGCAATAACGGCGGCGGGCAAGCGCGAGGTTTAGGTGTCAAAGGAATGACCATTACTGCCACATCCCTTCCCACGTCGGAAGAACAGGACGGAACCGTCAAATACGCCCGCGTGGGTTCCCTGGAGCTGGAAGCCGGCGGGTTTCTCCCGGACGTTGTCCTGGCCTATGAGACCTGGGGCAAGCTCAATGCCGACGCCTCAAACGCCGTCCTCGTGGAGCACGCCCTGACGGGTAGTACGCATGTTGCACGCGGCGCCTCGGACGAGGAAGGCTGGTGGGAGCAGCTCGTTGGCCCGGGCGCAACGATCGACACCAACAGGTTCTTTGTCATTTCCATCAACATCGTGGGCGGCTGCTACGGCAGCACAGGGCCGTCGTCGCAAGCCCCGGACGGCAAGCCCTGGGGCTCCCGTTTCCCACTGGTGACCCTGCGCGACAGCACAGTGGCCGAAGCCCGGCTCGCCGACGCCTTGGGGATCCGGCAGTGGCATGCAGTGCTGGGCGGCTCGATGGGCGGGGCGCGCGCCTTGGAATGGGCAGTGACCTTCCCGAACAGGGTGGAGCGCTGCGCCGTGATTTCCGTAGGTGCCTACAGCACCGCGGAGCAGATCGCGTTTGCGCAGGCACAGACGCTCGCAATCCGCCAGGATCCGAACTTCAACAACGGTGACTACTACCATGGCCCGGCACCTGAAACCGGCCTTGCCTTGGCGCGGCGGATTGCCCACATCACGTATCGTTCCGCGCTGGAGCTGGACCTCCGCTTCGGCCGGGAAGCGCAGCCGCAGGAGAAACCGCTGACCGCCGCCGTGCTGGGGGAGCGGGGGCGCTACCAGGTGGAGAGTTACTTGGACCACCAGGGCACCAAGCTGGTGCGCCGCTTCGATGCCAACAGCTACATCGCGATCACCGAGGCCCTGATGTCCCACGACGTCAGGCGGGGACGCGGCCCGCTCAAGGAAGCGTTGTCCCGGGCCACGGCACAGTTTTTTGTGGCGGCCGTGAACTCCGACCGGCTCTACTTCCCGGCACAGTCGCACGAACTCGCCGAAGCCTTGCCGGGCGACGTCCCGGTCCACATCATCGAAGCCCCCATCGGGCACGACGGCTTCCTCACGGAGATCGGCCAGCTCGCGGGCCAGCTGGGCGCAGCCTTCTTTGCCGAAGACTTCAGCCGTTCATGATCTCGCCGCGCTGCTTCATGTAGTCCTCCATGGCGATCTCGCCGTTGCTGAACTTCGCGTCCAGCTCTGCGAGCTTCCGCGCCCGGTAGCCCTGCGGCGCAGAGCCTCCACTTGCCGGGGGCGGCACCTGTGGTGAAGCGCCCGACGGCGGTACCTCCGGCGGCGTTGCATCAGCCGGGCGGATGTCGGCGGGTCCCGTCGGATACCCGGGGTAGTTCTGCGGCGGATAGGCCTGGCCGGGGTAGTTGTGCGGCGGGTAGCCTGGCCCGGGAAGGTTCTGCGGCGGGTAGCCACGGAAGCCGTCGTTATGGATTCGGCGCGCCTTGGACCGGTTGTACATGCGGATTCCAACTGGAATCACCCATGAGCAGACGATGATCCAGAAGATCAGATTGTTCACAGTGGAGCCCTCCTAGGTCCTATCCCAGCTTAGCCCCGTCGCGTCAGGGCTTCGCCGCCGCGGCAGCCCAACCATCAAACCTCCAGGTTGGGGAGCGCCAGACAAACCAAAAAGAGAACTACTTTGCCGACGTGAGTAGGGTCCAGAGAGCTCCGAACGCGAAAAATGATCCCATCAAGATGTATACGAAGCCCAGGCCCTTGATACGAGCCTACACCGATGACTTGTTTTGGCAGCCTACGGGATCGGGCTCGGCGCACTAGTACCGTGAGATGACTAGTCTGTGTTCAGATTGCGCAAATACTGTCGAAGGCCCGGTATCGCGAAATCGATCTTCCCGTGGCCGGCAGGTTCCACCAGGCCGGCGGCGAGCAGGCGCGAGCGATAGTTGGCGACTAGATTGGTCTTTGCCTTCAGCCTCTCTCCAAGGTCTCCGGCGATCGAAGGACCGTCATCCTGCGCCATTGCGCGAAGGAACTGGAGGTCCTTTGCCGACACGGTTGAGAGTGCGGCTTCGATGACCGTGCGGGCATTGCGCCTGTGGGCGGCCTGTACCGCGCGGTCCGCCTCGGCATCTGTCAGCGTGCCGTTGTTATTTTCCGCTTCGCGCCAGAGGAAGTAGCCGACGAGCTGGATCAAGAAGGGGTAGCCACCGGTCGACTCGGCTGCCTTTTGGACCAGGTGGGGCGGGACACGGAAGCCGGCGGTGGCGAAGATGGAGGCGAAAGACCGTTCAACGTCGCGGATGCCCGCCGCATGGAGGTCGATTTTGTCGGCCCGGCGCAGGAACGTGGCAACGCCTTCATTGAGCAGGTCGGATACGGCTGCAGGCAGTCCGGCGAATACCAGGCCGATCGGCATCCGGTCCTGGATGAAGTGCTGGACGCTGGCCGCCAATTGAGCGAGTTCGTTGCGGTCGGCGGCGTGGATTTCATCCACCGTGATGATCAGGCCGGTGTGTTTGTTGTCGAGGATGTGGAGAAGTTCTTCGCCGAGCTTGCGCCATGCTACTTGGCGTTCGGGTGCCAACTGGGTGGTGATGCTGAATCCTGCGGCGCCGATGGCGGTGATCCGCCGGTTCTGCGGACCGCTGCCAAGTTCCTGGGTCAGGCTGAGCATTTCCTCGCCGACGCGACCCATGAAGCCTTCCGTTGCAGTCTCCGCGATGACTGCCCAGCCTTCTTGGCGGGCGGCGTCATGGACCTCCCCGAGCATCACCGTCTTGCCGATCCCGCGGGCTCCGGTGAAGATCGTGAGCAGTCCCGGTGCCCCGGAACCAAGCCGCAAACCGTATTTGAACTCATCAAGCAGGCCTGACCGTCCAATGATTTCCGGAGGAGTTGCTCCTGCTGAGGGCCTGAATGGATTCTCGATCATGTATCAAGCTTATGAGTCGTTGTGAGTTTTGTGAGTTTGGCGCTCCTGGTGAGGCTTATGAGTTTTGTGAGTATCCTCATGGTCAGTTAGCACCTGAAACGGGACCCGGCGTCGGGCGCTTTGGCGTGATGCCGTCCCCGGAAGACTGGTGCCGCAACCTGCGGATGACCCACGGAACGAAGTACTCGCGGGCCCACACGAGGTCCGAGGACCTGGCTTCGCGCCACGTGCGCGGCGGGAGCGGTTTGGGTGCCATCGGTTCCAGGGTGTGCGGCACGTTCAGTGCCTCCAGCACCATGGTGGCGATGGTGTGGTGGCCCAACGGCGAGAAATGCAGCCGGTCCACGTCCCACATCTGCGGATCAGCGAGTTGCCGCAGGGACCACATGTCGGCGACCACTGCGTCGTGCCGGGCGGCGACGGTTCGCAGGTTCTCGTTGTAGATGGCTACCTTGCCGCGGATCCGGCCAAGCACCGAGGACGCCGTGTCAGGGCCATTGAACAGCACCACGGTGGCGCCGCCCGAGCTGAGCTCCTGGACGGCGGCATCGAGCTTGGTGGCCAGCAGATCGGGGTCCCCGCCGGGGCGGATGAGATCGTTGCCGCCAGCCGAAATGGACACCAGATCCGGCTTGAGTTCCAGGCACGGCCCCACCTGTTCGTCCACGATCTGCTGCAGCAGGCGCCCGCGGATGGCGAGGTTGGCGTAGGCGAAATCGGCATGCCCTCGCCCGAGTTCCTCGGCCACGCGATCGGCCCAGCCGCGGAACCCGCCCGGGCTCCCGGGTTCAGGATCTCCGATGCCTTCGGTAAACGAATCTCCCAGCGCCACGTACCGGCTCCAGGGATGCTTTTGGACAGTTCCTCCGGGCGTCACCAACGAATTGCTCTCACTCACGATTCATATCCTGCCCCGTACATGCGAACCTACGCGACCGTAAGTTGTTACCCGCGGGTAACTGCAAGAATGGACCCATGACTGAAGCCGTAGCTTTTCCCGCACCCGTTGTCCTGTGGTCCCATGACGAAGCCGAACGGGCCGGCAAGCCCCTTCTGGTCCTGCTTCATGGATACGGCTCCAACGAGGACGATCTCTTCAGCCTCGCCGGCCTGCTGCCCGCCGACTTCGTCGTGGCCTCCCTGCGGGCTCCCATGCCCATGGGCCCCGGGTTCACGTGGTTCCCGCTGACTGCCTCGATCGACTACTCCCTGGACGCCGTGAAGCTGGCGGCAGAGTACGCCCTCGAATGGTTGGACACCGTCAAGGCGAACCACTCGTCCGTGACGTTGCTGGGGTTCTCCATGGGCATGGCCATGGCAACCACCATGCTCCGGTACCGGCCCGCCGACTTCGCTGCCGTCGTCGGGCTTTCAGGCTTCGTGATCGACGCCGGAGCTGACGCGGACTTCCGCGACGACGAACTGGACGGCTCGGTGCCGATGTTCTGGGGACGCGACCAGCAGGATCCGGTGATCACTCCGGACAAGATCGAATACACCATGGGCTGGGTCCGCAAGCATGTGGACCTCACCAAGGTGCTTTACACGGGAATGTGGCACGGCATCAACCAGCAGGAAATCGGCCACGTGGGCGAATTCCTCACCCACAAGGTACTTGGCTAGGAACGGCCGGCGATCCTGACCGTCTGGCCGTTCACTGTGACGGTGTCGCCGGGATGGAGTTGGCGGCCGCGGCGTTCTTCGATGTCGTTGTTGACCTTGACCAGTCCGTTCTTGATGAGCTCCGTCGCCTCGACCCCGTCCTCCACCAGGTTGGCAAGCTTCAACAGTTGGCCCAGGCGGATCATGTCGTCGCGGATGGGAATCTCTTCGATTTCGGGATTGCTCATAGAGCAATAATGCCTGAAGTAGTGTGGTGACAGTGCCGAATCCTTCCCACCGTCCCGCCTTTCCGCTTGCCCTCGGGCTGCCGCTTGCCCTGGTGACAGGCCTGGTCCTGCCGCTCCAAGGCCGCATTAACGGGGCGCTCGCCGTCAAGCTCGAGGACGGCATTACCGCTTCTGTGGTGAGCTTCACCACAGGCCTGGTGGTGATTGCGGCTATCTCGCTCGCTACGCCCAAAGGCAGGTCGGGGCTGCAGAGTATTCTCCCGGCCGTCCGCAACCGCAGCTTCCCGCCGTACTACGTCATGGCCGGGGCCGTCGGCGCCTTTTTCGTTTTTGCGCAATCCTTCACGGTCGGCTTGCTGGGCGTCGCGCTGTTCACCGTTGCCACCGTTACCGGACAGACCCTCAGCGGCCTGCTGGTGGACCGCATGGGCATCGCTCCCGGCGGCAAGCGGTCGATCACGGGCGTACGGGTCCTGGGAAGCGTCCTCACCGTGGCCGCGGTCGCCTGGGCCGTGTCCCCGCGCTTTGGTGGAACGGCCGACGTCGGCGCTTTGGTGCTGCCGGTCATCCTGCCTTTGGTGGCGGGTTTCCTCATGAGCTTCCAACAGGCCATGAACGGGACCGCCACCGTCCACTACGGCACCCCCATCGCGGCCACGCTCGTCAATTTCCTGGCCGGTTCCCTTGTCCTCTGGGTGGCCTTGCTGATCAAGCTCGCGGTAGCCGGGGCCGGGAACCCCCTTCCCTCCGAGTGGTGGTACTACGCCGGCGGACCGTTGGGATGCATCGCCATCGGCCTGGCGGCCCTGCTGGTGCGGAGCCTTGGCGTGCTGGTCACCGGGCTTGGCATGATCGCCGGGCAACTGGTGGGGTCCTTGGTGCTCGACGTCGTGATCCCCACTGCGGGCACGGTGGTCGCCTTGCCCACGGTGCTGGGCACGCTCTTGACGCTGGCCGCGATCGTCGTGGCCAGCCTTCCCTGGCCCAGGGGATCCTTCCCCGGAAGGCCAGGCGCCAAAGGCCGGTAGGCTAGAACAGGCATTGTCCCAAGCAACCGCGGACCGCACCCAGCGGCCCTGTAGAAATATGGAGTACCCCATGGCAGCAAAATCCGTCCTCGACCAGGTCATTTCCCTCTCCAAGCGGAGGGGCTTCGTGTTCCAGGCCGGTGAGATCTATGGTGGCTCCCGCTCTGCGTGGGACTACGGTCCCCTCGGTGCAGAGCTGAAGGAAAACATCAAGCGCCAGTGGTGGCAGAGTGTTGTCCGCGGCCGTGAAGACGTGGTGGGCCTGGATTCCTCGGTGATCCTGCCCCGCCAGGTATGGGAAGCATCCGGCCACGTGGAGGTCTTCTCCGATCCCCTGGTGGAGTGCCTCTCCTGCCACAAGCGCTACCGGGCCGACCACCTCGAAGAAGAGTACGAGGAAAAGAAGGGCCGCCCCGCGGAAAACGGCTTGGCGGACATCGCCTGCGCCAACTGCGGAACCCGCGGGCAGTGGACCGAACCCCAGGAGTTCTCCGGCCTGCTGAAGACCTTCCTTGGCCCGGTGGCCAGCGAGGAAGGCCTGCACTACCTGCGCCCGGAGACGGCGCAGGGCATCTTCGTGAACTTCAACAACGTGCTCACCACGTCCCGGAAGAAGCCGCCGTTCGGCATCGGACAGATCGGCAAGTCCTTCCGCAACGAGATCACCCCCGGCAACTTCATCTTCCGTACCCGCGAGTTCGAGCAGATGGAGATGGAATTCTTCGTCGAGCCCGGCACGGACGAGGAATGGCACCAGTACTGGATGAAGGAGCGCATGGCCTGGTACACGGGCCTGGGCATCCGCGAAGAAAACCTCCGCTTCTTTGAGCACCCGCAGGAGAAGCTGAGCCACTACTCCAAGGGCACAACGGACATCGAATACCGTTTCGGTTTCCAGGGCTCCGAGTGGGGCGAGCTGGAAGGTATCGCCAACCGCACCGACTTTGACCTCTCCACCCACGCCAAGGCCTCCGGCACTGACTTGAGCTACTTCAACCAGGCCACCAACGAACGCTACACGCCGTACGTGATTGAGCCCGCGGCAGGCCTGACCCGTTCCTTCATGGCGTTCCTCATCGATGCCTACACCGAGGACGAGGCACCCAACGCCAAGGGCGGCGTCGATGTCCGCACGGTCCTGAAGCTTGACCCCCGCCTTGCGCCGGTCAAGGCCGCTGTCCTGCCGCTGAGCCGCAACGAGGACCTGTCCCCGAAGGCCAAGGCCCTGGGCGCCCAGCTGCGGAAGAACTGGAACATTGACTTCGACGATGCCGGCGCCATCGGCCGCCGCTACCGCCGTCAGGATGAGATCGGCACTCCGTTCTGCATCACCGTTGACTTCGACACCCTCGAAGACCAGGCCGTGACCATCCGTGAGCGCGACACCATGAGCCAGGAGCGCGTCTCCTTGGACAAGGTGGAGTCCTACCTGGCAGCCCGCCTGATCGGCGCCTAGCAGTGGCCATCGAGTACCGCGAATGGAAGGAGGGCGACGACCTCGCCCTCCTGGAGATCTGGGGAGACCCTGAGACCCTGCCCGCGGAGCAGTTCCGTGCTGCACTGGCGCCGTCAAGCAACCAGCCGTGGCGCCGGTGCATCGTGGCTGAGGACGTCGTGGACGGAGTCGGCATTCCGGTGGCAGCAGGCGTGGTCCATGAGGCTTCCTTGCATCCTGAACGGCTGTGGGCCTACATCGAGGTTGCCAAGGATCACCGTCACTCGGGCATAGGCGCCACGCTCCTGGCCATGCTGCGCCGCGAAGCCGCGAACTCGCCGTCGGGCGTTTCCAAGCTCCGCAGCAAGGTGGAGCCGGGAACGCCGGGTGCGGCCTTTGCGCAGGCGGCCGGGCTTGCCCCCATCCAGCGCTCCAGGCTTGTGGTGGTGGATCCCGAGCCGCTGAAGTTGCCAAGGTTCGGTGACGGCTCGGAAGAAGCCGCGTCCGAGCGCGTGGAAGACCTGGCCACCGGTTCGGTGGAACTGAGCGACGTCGTAGGACGGTACTACTCTGCCGTGCACCACTGGGACAGCCCGGGAGAGCTCAGTATCGCCACCGTCCAGCGCCTGTTCCTGCATGACCTGACCGGGGCTCACGGTGCGATTGTACTCCGTGCGCCGAAGGCCAGCGCCTTTGGAGCCGGTGTGCCCGCTTCGAAGAAGGGCAAGCTCCAGGCGTTTGCCATCAGCTATGCCCAGGGGAACTCGGAAGAGCCCTCGGACGTGTTCCTCGGCCACGATCCCGAGCTGTCCGCGGAAGATGCCGAATCAGCCGTCCGGGACCTGCTGGCCCTCATTGCGTACCAGCACCCGGTGCTGCTGGAAGCGGACGAATCCATGACTGCCCTCGGCGCCGTCCTGGAACCGTTGCTTGAATCCGGCAAAGCGCATGTACGCGGCGCGGACACACTGATCGTCAGCGACTGAACTCGAGGTTGTATTCCTGATGGGCCACGGACACCCGCACTCCGGTACTTCAGCTCCGACCGCTGAAGCGGTCGCCTCCCGCAAACGGGCCAACTGGCTCCTCGCGGCCGTGCTGGTTCCGTTGGGCGTGTTGACGCTCGTGGCCATGGTGTTGATGTGGCCCTCGGGCAGCCGGGAAGGGATCTCGTTCGCGAGTCCCTACCAGGCAGCCCCGGGGGTCACGTTCGACACCGGCAAGATTCAAAGGGTGGTCCAAGAGAGCTGCACCCAGACCGGGCAGGCCACCGGTGAAGCGGGCGGCCAGTCCGGCGGCTCGGAATGCACTTTTGCTTTCACCGAGCCGGACAAGGGCGGTGAACCCGTCAAGGTGGTCATCAACCCGGATGTCGCCAAGTCCCACGGCGTCGACGTGGGCGACTCCATCCGCTACCTGAATCTCTCCGGCGTCCAGGGCGCGGCGGCAAGCAATGGTTCGCCATCGTTCGTCTTTGTGGACTTTGTCCGCGACGTCCCGATCACCCTGCTGGCCGTCCTGTACGCCGTCGTGGTGATCGCCGTCGCCCGGTGGCGCGGCTTCCGGGCCCTGCTGGGCCTGGTGGGCGCGTACGCCGTCCTGGTCAGCTTCATCCTTCCGGGCCTGGTGGAGGGCAAGCCGCCACTCCTGCTGGCGTTGGTGGGTTCCACGGTGATCATGATCGGGGTGCTCTACTTCGCCCACGGCTTCTCCGCCCGGACATCCACCGCCTTGCTGGGCACGATTTTCGGGCTGGGAATCACTGCGCTCCTGGCGGCGTGGGCCACCGACGCCGCGAACCTCGCGGGCGTGGGCAACCATGATGCCGCGACGCTCGTGAACATGTCCGGGAACATCTCCATTTCCGGCATCATCCTTTGCGGCCTCATCATCTCCGGGCTTGGAGTGCTTAACGACGTGACCATCACCCAGTCCTCGGCGGTGTGGGAGCTCTACGAACTCGCCCCGGACACCACGGCACGGAAACTCTTCACCTCCGCCATGAGGATCGGCCGGGACCACATCGCGTCCACCGTTTACACCATCGCGTTCGCCTACGCCGGTGCCGCACTTCCCATCCTCATCATCGTCATGCTGTACGACCGCCCCCTCGCCGAGGCACTCACCAGCGCCGAACTCTCGGAGGAAGTCATCCGCACGCTCGTCGGCTCCATCGGCCTGGTCCTCGCGATTCCGGTCACCACTTTCATCGCAGTGCTTGTCGTCAAGGCGACGGGCATGCGGCGGTTGGCCGGCACGTCTGCCGTGGGCCCGGACGACGTCAACGACGCCGGTTCCCTGGCTGCCGCGGCCGCCGTCGTCGGTTCCACTCCGGACGACACACACGACGCCGGAACGCACGACGCCGGGACACACCAGGGCGGCACAGCCGCCGACGGCGGGTCACCGGCCAGCCCCGGCAGCAGGCGGGCCAGGCGCCAGGCCGAGCGCCGCGAGGCCGGATCGGACTGATCGGGATCAGCGGTATCAGCGGGATCGGCCGATTTGCCCTGATTTGCAACAATGGATAAGTGACCGTCGTAGCAACGCCCCCCACCCCAAAGCTTGAACTTCCGCCATTGCAGCTTGGCGGGATCACCGTGGACACCCCGGTGATCCTTGCTCCCATGGCCGGAATCACCAACTCCGCCTTCCGCCGCCTGTGCCGTGAGTACGGAGGCGGGCTCTACGTAGCGGAGATGGTGACCTCCCGCGCCCTGGTGGAGCGGACTCCGGAATCGCTGCGCATCATTTCCCACGATGAGGATGAAAAAGTCCGGTCGGTTCAGCTCTACGGCGTTGACCCCAAGACCGTGGGCGCAGCAGTCCGGATGCTGGTGGAGGAAGACCGTGCGGACCACATCGACCTCAACTTCGGGTGCCCTGTGCCCAAGGTCACGCGCCGCGGCGGTGGATCCGCGCTGCCGTGGAAGATCGACCTTTTCACCGCGATCGTGCAAACGGCAGTCAAGGAAGCCTCCAAGGGCGGGCTGCCGCTGACCATCAAGATGCGCAAGGGCATCGACGAGGACCACCTGACGTACCTCGAGGCCGGTCGGATTGCCCGCGATTCCGGGGTTGCCGCCGTCGCACTTCATGGCCGCACTGCGGCGCAGTTCTACTCGGGCCAGGCTGACTGGTCCGCGATCGCGCGCCTGCGCGAGGCCCTCCCGGACATCCCGGTCCTGGGCAATGGCGACATCTGGTCCGCGGAGGACGCTGTCCGCATGGTCCGGGAGACCGGCGTCGACGGCGTTGTTGTGGGACGCGGCTGCCAAGGGCGTCCGTGGCTGTTCGGTGACCTTCAGGCAGCGTTCGAAGGCAGCGACCAGCGGCACCGTCCCGGCCTGCGCCAAGTGGCTGAGGGCGTCTACCGGCACGCCGAGCTCATGGTGGAGACGTTCGGCAACGACGAATACAAGGCCCTGCGGGAGATCCGCAAGCACATGGCCTGGTACTTCAAGGGCTACGTCGTGGGCGGGGAGCTCCGCGCCAAGCTGGCCACGGTTCCCACCCTGGCGGTCTTGCGGGAACTCCTGGACCAGCTGGACCTGGACCTGCCGTACCCGGGCGTCGATTCGGAAGGCCCCCGGGGGCGTGCCGGCTCGCCCAAACGGCCCGCCCTGCCCAAGGACTGGCTGGACAGCCGCCAGCTGAACGCTGAACAAAGTGCCGACATCGCCGCTGCCGAGCTGGACGTGTCAGGCGGGTAGCTTTCCGCGTGAAAGACTGGCTCAAGAGGCACCCGCCCGGCGCTTGAAGGAGGCAGAGACCCATGGGAACCGAAGCGATAATCGGCCGCACCGGCAACGCAGGCAACTATGTCCAGGCGATCCCCGGTTACACCGAGGCGGACTCGGCGCGTTGGGTCGAAGAGCCGAGCAAGACCACCTACCGCTCGGACTTTGAACGTGACCGCGCCAGGGTCCTGCATTCCTCCGCCCTTCGGAGGCTGGGGGCGAAGACCCAGGTGGTAGCCCCGGATACGGACGACTTCGTCCGGACCAGGCTGACCCACAGCCTGGAAGTCGCCCAGGTGGGCCGGGAACTCGGGCGTTCGCTGGGGTGCGACCCCGACGTCGTGGACACAGCCTGCCTGAGCCACGATCTCGGCCACCCGCCGTTCGGCCACAACGGCGAATCGGCATTGAACGAGGTTGCCCACGCAATCGGCGGATTCGAGGGGAACGCGCAAACCCTGCGCCTGCTCACGCGGCTGGAGCCCAAAGTCCTGACCGACGACGGCCGTCCTGCCGGGCTCAACCTCACCCGTGCGAGTCTCGATGCCGCCTCCAAGTACCCGTGGTCAGCGTTGGATGCCCCCGTCATCCACGGCCACCGCACCAGCAAGTTTGGCGCCTACGAGGACGACCTTCCGGTGTTCGAGTGGCTCCGCGAAGGCGCCCCAGGTAACCGTTCGTGCATCGAAGCCCAGGTGATGGACCTGGCCGACGATATTTCCTACTCTGTCCATGACGTGGAGGATGCCATCGTGGCCGGACACTTCCAGCTCAAATGGATGGACAACCCGGACCACCGCGCACGCGTCGTCGGCTACACCCAACAGTGGTATTTGCCGCATAACGATCCCGCCGAGATCGATGCCGCCCTGGCACGCCTGGAAGCCACCCGTGTGTGGGTCCGGGAAGCCGATGGCAGCCGCAAGTCCATGGCCGCGTTGAAGGACATGACCAGCCAATTGATCGGCCGGTTCTGCCAAAGTGCCATGGAGACCACCCGGGCGCACTTCGGCCCGGCCAACCTCACGCGGTACGGTGCCGAGCTCATGGTGCCCGAGGAGACCGTCACTGAAATTGCGGTCCTCAAGGGGCTGGCAACGACGTTCGTCATCTCCACTGACCACCGGCAACCCGTGTACGAGCGCCAGCGCGAAGTCCTGCACGCCTTGGTCGGAGTCCTTAATGCCACCGGCGACCGTCACCTGGAGCCCATGTTCGCTGCTGACTGGCGGGCCGCCGTCGACGACGGCGCAAGGCTGCGTGTGGTGATCGACCAGGTTGCCTCGCTGACGGACGGCTCGGCGTTGGCCATGTACGAACGTTTGGTAGGGAGCCTGCCGTCGCTGTGGTAAGCACTAGGATGGTCACGTGGCTGGCTTGATCAAACGTGAAGATATCGACGAAGTACGCCAGCGCACGGACATCAAGGAAATCGTCGATGGCTACGTCACCCTCAAGACGGCCGGGCTGGGCAGTTTCAAGGGATTGTGTCCCTTCCATGATGAGCGTTCCCCGTCCTTCACCGTCCGCCCGCAGGCAGGCCGCTACCACTGCTTCGGTTGCGGGGAGGACGGCGATGCCATTTCCTTCATCCAGAAAATGGACCACAGCTCTTTCCATGAGGCCGTGGAAAAGCTCGCCGCCCGGATCGGCTACGAGCTCCGGTACGAGGACGGCGGAACGGGTCCCAGCCGCGAAGAAGTGGGCAAGCGGCAGCGCCTCCTTGATGCCCACAAAATTGCCGACGAGTTCTTTCGTGCCCAACTCCTGACCCCCGGTGCAGGGGAAGCCCGCAGCTTCCTGGACGGCCGCGGATTCGACCGCGCCGCGGCAGAACACTTCGGGGTGGGGTACGCGCCGCAGGGCTGGGACGCGCTGCTGAAGCACCTCCGCGGCCGCGGCTTCACGGACGCGGAGCTGAAGCTGACGGGCATGTTTTCCGAAGGCAACAGGGGCATCTACGACCGTTTTCGCGGCAGGCTCATCTGGCCTATCCGCGACATCGCGGGGGATACCATCGGCTTCGGCGCCAGGAAGCTCTACGAGGACGACCAAGGCCCCAAGTACCTGAATACGCCCGAGACCACGCTGTACAAGAAGTCCCAGGTCCTCTACGGCATCGACCTCGCCAAACGCAGTATCGCCAAGGACCGGCAGCTGGTGGTGGTGGAGGGATATACGGATGTCATGGCCTGCCACCTGGCAGGAATCACGACGGCGGTGGCCACGTGCGGAACCGCGTTCGGCACCGAACACATCAAGATCGCCCGGCGCCTGCTTTCCGACGACGGCACCGGGGGAGAGGTGGTGTTTACCTTTGACGGCGACGCAGCCGGCCAGAAGGCGGCGCTGCGGGCGTTCGAGGAAGACCAGCGCTTCGTCGCCCAGACGTACGTCGCGGTGGAACCCACGGGCGCCGATCCCTGCGACCTGCGCCAGCTCAAAGGTGATCCTGCTGTGCGTGAGCTGATCAGCAGCCGCAAGCCCCTGTTCGAGTTCGCCATCCGCGCCACCCTTCGCAAGCACAACCTGGATACCGTGGAGGGCCGGGTGGCTGCCCTGCGCGAAGCCGCTCCTGTGGTGGCACAAATCCGCGACACCGGAATCCGGCCTGCCTACACCCGGGAACTCGCCGGGTGGCTTGGCATGCCCATCGAGGAAGTCAGCCGCTACGTAGGGGCTGCCGCCAAGCGTGCTGCCTCAGGTGGCACCCCCAACGGCCAGCCGGAGCAGCCGACGGCGGCGACAGCACCGCCGTCGAACGCTCCGGCATTCAACCGTCCGGACCCGCGCGATCCCGTGGCGGGCATGGAGCGGCAGGCGCTCGAGGTGGTGCTTCAGGAACCCTCCGTCCTGGGCGGGGGGAACTGGGAACGCTTCGAAGCATCGCATTTCTCGACGCCGGCCTATGCCGCTGTTCATGCGGGAATCAGGGCAACCGGTGTTGCCCAGGCAGCGGACCCCGTGGCCTGGGTGGAAAGGGTGCGGCAGGAAGTGCCGGACCCCTTGCGTCCCCTCGTCTCGGAGCTCGCCGTCACCCCGCTGCCGGCCAGCACGCCCGAAGCGATGCAAAGGTATTGCCGGGACATTCTGGCCCGGTTGTTCGAGTTGCAGATCACCCGCATCAAAGCGGACAAGATGGGGCAGCTGCAGCGCTTGGATGCGGCTGCGTACCCGGAAGAATTCCAGCGCCTGAACCGTGAGCTGATGCAGTTGGAGATGCAGCGGCGGGCGCTTCGGGCCGAGGCGTGAGGCTCTCCCGAGGGCGTCGCAGCCCGCGGAAGAGCCGATTTCGTTTTTCGGCCAGCCCCTGTTAAGCTAATTACCGCTTCATTCCTCCGTAGCTCAATTGGCAGAGCATTCGACTGTTAATCGAAGGGTTACTGGTTCAAGTCCAGTCGGAGGAGCGCGCAAAACCCCCGTTCCGGTCAGCCGGAACGGGGGTTTTTTTATACCCCCGGGAGGTATGCGGGGCCGATTTCGTTTTTCGGCCAGCCCCTGTTAAGCTAATTACCGCTTCATTCCTCCGTAGCTCAATTGGCAGAGCATTCGACTGTTAATCGAAGGGTTACTGGTTCAAGTCCAGTCGGAGGAGCGTACAGAACCCCGCACCGGATCTTCCTGGTGCGGGGTTCATTTTTTTACACGAAGTCCATCTCCACTTGGAGGAAGCGGGCCGCCTCCGCGACGGCCGCCTCAAAAGCTTCGTGCTCGGTGGGCGGCGTCCGGGGTTCCCGTGGATGCCATTCGTGCGGAGCCGAGTAGACGCGCGTGAAGCCGCCCCCGGGCGGGGCGTAGAAAATTCCGAAGCGCTGCACAGGCCATTCGGGGGACGTCTCGGGGGCCACCAAAAGGGCGGCATCAGCATCCGGGTTGTACCACTGGGCTATGGGGCGGCGACGATCATCCGTGAAAAGCCCTGCGGCATAGAGCGCCGCCGATTGGGGACTCGTGACGGAGCACAGCCTGTCCCACCACAGCGGCAGGATGCGTTCATCCCTGCGCTGCCACGGTGCCGGAAGCGGCTGCAGTTCTTGCCAGTGAGGCACACATCAACTTTATCGTTCGGGACGGGTGCGCAACAGGGGCCGGATTGCCTGCCGGACGGCCTGTTGCGGCTCAAGGAGCCAGCCCCAGCCGCGGATAGAGCACGTCGAATCCCTTGGTCAATCCTGCGTTCAGCGCGATGCCTACGTGGCCCCCGTTGGGTATCTCGTAATACGTCACCGCCATGCCGGACTCCCGGGCCGCCGCGGAAACGGCCTTGGCGGCAGCTACGTAAGTGACGTCGTCGGACCCGACCGTGAAGATGGCGGTGGTGTCCGGGAACTGCCGGCCCTTCATCATGTTGATGGGTTTCAGGGCATCGTACGCTGCCTGGTCGCCGTGGAAGATCTCCGCGAGGTTCCCGGACGGATCTTCGGCGCCGGGGAATTCTTCGCCGGAGATGTCAACCACGTTGCCCCACATCTGCGGGTACTTTACCGCGAAGGAAATGGCGCACTGTCCACCGTTGGAGTACCCGGCAATGGTCCAGTATTTGCGGTCCGGGAGGATGTTCAGGTTTTCCTTGGCCCACGTGACGACGTCCACGTTGATGTACTTCTCGACGTTCCCGTATTTGGCCGTGTCCAGGCAAAGCGTGTCGTCCTGGTCCGGTCCGATCTGGTCTGCCACGATCGCGATGGGCGCCAAGCCCTTGTTCTTCGCCGCGAAATCGTCCAGGGCAGCCGAGACGTACTGGGGATCGGGCAGCCCCGGCTGCCCCATCATCAGCACATAAAGCGGAAGCCGTGGCAGGTTCTCCGTCAGCGCGGCAGGTGGCAGATAAATGCCCGCCGGGCGCGCATTGAAGCCCGAGGCCGTGGCCGGGATGACCTGGGTGCCCACCCTGCCCGCCGTGGGCATGTCAGCCGGGGGCTCCCAGTTCTGCCACAGCGGTCCGGTTGGTATGGCGGAGTCCGGATTGGGCTTCTCCAGCTGGATCTGGCCCTCGGTTGAGATGCCAAAGGCCGATCCCAAGGTGTTGTTCAGACCGAACTCGGTGTTGATGCCCAGTACCGGGACCACGAGGAAAACAGGGATGGAGAAAGCCGCCAGTACCTTCCGCCGGACTGAGCTGCTCCTGAAGCTCACCGTCGCCAGTCCGAGGGCAGCGAACGCAGCGATGGACCAGAACCACACCCATGGGGTCAGGCCCACATGGAAGACATCCATGACGTCCTCCACGAGCCATACTGTCAGCCAGCCCAGCAGGCCGGCCACCAGGATCGCCAGGAGTGCGGTCCTGAGCCACCGCCACGACGGACGAAGGAGCAGCAGGAGAAAGAAGCCGACGCCGATCGCAATGGCTATGGACATCACCACGGGACCGGTGATGTCGGTCCTCAGGATGGCACTCACTGCGCCGGTTCCCGGGCCACCATGTGGCGCAGCAGTCCGGCGCTCCGGGCAGGGGACAATCCCGGCAGGTAGGCCGAGCCCACCGCCAGGCCGATTGACGGAAGGGACAGGGGATCCTGGTAGTACATGTACAGGGTCCGGTGTTCGGGCTGGAAACGGGATTTGAAGGCCGCGAGCGATTTGAAGCCATACATGGGTTCCAAGGCGTTCCCCAGGAGGGCAAGCACCCGGTCCAAGGCGCTGTGGTCGCCTTCGCCCGGGTCCGTACCGTCGCCGCTGCCTGTGGTGTTCCGGCTGTCGGTGTTGGCGAGCGGGGAGCCGGACAACGAGATCTGCGGCACGTCCTCCTTGAAGTGGTTCACCGCCGAAGCAATGAGGAATTCCATCACTCCCTTGAACCCGGTTGTGCGCCGCCGCATGAAGTCCAGTGTCCAACCGGTCACTGCCCCATCGGTGAAAACAGGCAGCCAACTGGTAACACCGTGGACCAGGCCGTCATCGTCCACAGCCACGCAACACAGGACCTCGGGGTCCTTGAGTTCGTCAAGGCCGCCCAGCGTGAAACCCATCTCCGGCAGGGCTTTGTCCGCCACCCACTCCTCGGAGATCTCCGCCAACTGTGCCCGGATGCCCGGCGGCATCATCCGGTAATGGTGCCACTGGTCCGTGATGGAAAGTTTGTCCGCGCGATTGAGGGCCGTGCGGACGTTCTGCCATTCCTTGCCCTTGAACGTCATCGTCTGGATGTTCAGGAGGGTCTCTTCGGCGACCTCGAGCTTGCGGAAGCCGCGGGGGAGGAGCGGGCCATCCAGCTCGTCCGTTGCGGAATAGAAACAGGGAGTGAGGCCCAGGGCCGAGCAGTGGGCCAGGAATCCCGTGGCGGCGTCCGCATGGTGTTCCGCGGCACCGAACGGCCCGGCCACCGTGAGGGCAACGCCGTTGTGGACCTGGTAGGCGACGCCTGCTTTGCGATCCGGCGTGAACCAGTATTGGTTGTTCTCCCACAGCGCCATCCAGGACAACGACCCGCCGCCGTCGTGGATCAGCTCGCGGGCGTGGCCAAGGTCGGCTGCAGGGTCGGTCGCGACGGCCCGGAACTTTTGGTAGTTGCCCAGCACCAGGAACAGGATGCACAGCCAGATGACGTCCCCGCCCAGGCCGTAGAGGACGGTGCTGAGAAGACCTTGGGGAAGTTCGGTGACGAACGGGACCGGGAACGGTACGAGGATGTGCGTCAGCTGCCCTGCAAGGTCCCACCCCGTGGAGCATCCCGGATTTCCCTCAAGGAACCAAAAAAGCGCATAGAGGGCTACTGCCGCACCAGCCATGATCAACGTGGTCCGGCCGAGGACGCGATAGCTGGCGTCACTGGATTCGACCCTGAACTTATGCCGGTTGGCCAGGAGGAGGAAAACGATGATCAAAGGGGCCACAATGGCGGGGATGGCGTACAGCAGCAAGTAGCCGACGTCGTCGTTGCCGAGCGTCACGTCGGGGTCGGTGACGTACTGGAGCACGGCGAAGGTAGTGACAGCCGCCAGGTACAACTGGATGGTGAGGGTCAGCCGGTAGGCAAGGCGGCGTCCCCGGCGCAGGCCCTCGGCGCACACCAGCAGCAGCAAGACCGGTATCAAGCTCAGGATGGTGGCACCAAAGCTTTGGACACCCACCACGCCTTGCAGGGTGACGCAGCTTTGGTCGTCGTCGCAGGCCTCGCGGACCTCGTCCGCCGTCGGACTGGCCTGCAGCATCACCTGCGACACCACCGACAGGGGACCGACGTCCAGAGTGCCGGTGAGCTGCGTCAGCAGCGGTCCCACAGCGAACACGCCCACCACGGTGCCCACCAGGAAACGGGTCTCCCGAAGGCTCGACGAGTGCAGCTTCCCTGCCTGGCGCCGGAGTATCCACGATTGGGCGGCCCAACCCGCCAGGATGCCGATGACTGCTCCGCTGAGGGCCTGCAAGGTCTGGGCCACGCCCACGAAGAGCGCAAACATGAGCGTCGCCGCCACCAGCCACGTCCGCAGCCGCCGGCGCCACAGGGACTCAAGCGCCGCCGTCGAGCATCCCAGGGCGGCAGCGGCACCGCCGTAAGCACCCACCACATACTCGCCGCCCAGGAAGCTGAGCCATTGATCGCTGTTGTCCGTGCCGTATTCCACCAGTGCCACCAGCACCAACGCGCTCAGGGCTGAACCCGCCACAAAGGCGGCCAAGGCAAGCCAAGGGCCCATGGTCCGCTCGGCGATGCCCACCCCGATGAGGATCATCACGGTGCAGGCGAGATAGTCCAGGAGGGAGGAGGCAAAGAACCCTGACGTAAAGACCGCCCACCAAGGCCCGGGCTCCACGGCCAAGCCGATTCCCACCTGTTCAAGAAGCGGTTCAGGAGGGCCGGCGAGCAAGCTACCGGTGGTTGCACCCACAATCCAGAGGACTGCGATGAGTCCCAGCGTCAACGGCAACTTGCGCAAGGCAGCCAAGCGTCGCCAGTTGCCCTTTTGTTCCACAGCCGTACTCATGTGATGTCCCCTCCACAGGCAGGCGCGGGTAACCCCGGCTGGCCACTATTCTGCCTTGCGGGCCCTTGGAAGGGGAGACGTTCCTACCCCCTGTTCCAGGGACCGGGATTCACGCGGTACAGCAGGGCCGAGCCAATGACGGCGCCCAGGATGGCGCCGAACAACGCGCTGCCGGCGAGGCGGCCCAGCAAGGCTCCGACGACGGCGCCAAGCAAGGCTCCGAGGAACAGGCCACGGCCGTTGCGGTGCGGTTTTTTCGCCATGGGTTCCAGCCTATGCGCACCACGGGTGAATCGCCTCAGTGGATGGACGGGACCGAACGGGGACGGACCACCAGCCACAGCGCACAAATGGCTCCGGAGATGCACACGACCTGGACAGCGCCCATGGGCACTGCCGAACTGACGCCGAGCCAACCGACCACCGGGGGAACCACACCTGCCATAAGGAACTGGGCTGCGCCCAGCATGGAGGCCGCTGTGCCGGCTTGGGCCCCGTGATTGGCCAGGGACAAGACCTGGACGCATGGGAACATGAAGCCGGTGGCGCAGATGTAGAACCACAGCGGGACCAGGATGCCCCACAGTCCCACCTGCATCAGGTCCAGGACGATGATCAGCGCGGCCATCACCAGCATGAAGAGTGTGGCTCCGGCAACAATCCACTGCGGTGCCACCCGCTTGATGAGCCGGGAACTGATCTGCACGCCTGCCACGATGCCCAGTGAATTGACGCCGAACAACAGGCCGTACTCCTGGGCGGAGAAGTCGTAAATGTCCTGGAAGAGGAACGTCGAGGCAGACAAGTATGCGAACAGGCCGCCGAAGTTCAGGCTTCCCACCATCAGCATGCCCACGAAGATACGGTCCGTCAGCACCTTCTTGTAGCGCTGGCGGACAGTGACGTCGGACTTTCCGCGCTGCTCGGCCGGAAGGGTTTCCTTGATGAAGAAGATGGCCGCCAGGATCACCAGCGTGCCGTAGCAGGCAAGGAAGTAGAAGATGCCGGGCCACGGGAGCACCAGCAGCAATTGGGACCCGATGATCGGGGCAAGGATGGGAGCCAAACCGTTCACGAGCGACATGCGCGAGAACATCCGGACCATGGCGTAGCCGTGGAAGAGGTCACGGACCATCGCCATTGCCACCACGCCGCCGCCGGCCGCGCCGATGCCCATCAGCACGCGGAACAGGGAGAGGACGCCGATGTCCGTGGAAAGGGCGGCGCCCAGAGAGGAACCGATGTGAAGCGCCGTCGCAAGAATCAGCGGCAACCTGCGACCGAATTTGTCGCTGAAGGGCCCCACCACCAGTTGTCCCAGGCCGAACCCGACCGTGGTGCCGGTCAGTGTCAGCTGGATAGCGGCCGCGGAGACGTCGAAGCTCTCCTCAAGCGCGGGAAACGCCGGCAGGTAGAGGTCTACCGTGAAGGGGCCCAAAGCCGTCAATGCACCGAGGAGCAGGATATAGACAAGCTTTTCGCGTCGGCTCAGGGAATCGCCCGGAGTGAGGTGATGGGTCACGATTATCCATCCTATGGTGAAACATCATATTTATGGGCCCATGCCGGGCGCGCCGCAGGCTCGATGGCTGAAGTTCAGCACGAACCTGAATGATAGTTTTGAGGACAAGTGCCTGCGGCGTGCTGTTTGGCCGCTTTCACCCATCACGAAGCCCAGAGGAAGCAGTTAGGCGGAACCCATGAGCGGACGTCACACCAGTCGGACCGGCAAAGGCCCAGCCATCCGTAGTTTGCCGAAGACCCTCAAGCTCGTTGCCCGTTTGGCACCCAGGCAACTGAATGACGAACTGGCGCTGGCCAGGGTCGAACTGAAACGCAAAGCCGCACAGGTAGGTGTGGCGGGTGCGTTCTTCGGCGTTGCCCTCGTCTTCCTGATGCTCCTGGTCATTGCACTGGTGGTGGCAGCCATCCTCGGCCTTGCCACCATTATGCCCGGATGGCTCGCAGCCCTGATCGTTGCTGCGGTGTTCCTGCTGATTGTTGCCTTGGGTGCCTTGATAGGCACCGCCAAGTTCAGGGCAGCCATGCCGCTGGTTCCGGAGGATACTATCCGCGGGATCAAGCATGACCTGGGCATTGCCAAGGAAGGCTCGGCCTTCGATGAGTCCATCCTTGATCCCAATTCCCCCGCAGCCAAGGCGGCCAAGGCCCAAAAGGAAGCTGAAGCGCAAAAAGCGAAGGCTGAGAAAGCGGCCAAGGAGGCCGCCAAGGACGCCGATGCCGCCAAGGCACCCACCGAAGCTGAACTGCGGCGCCGGCTGGACAAGCGCCGCGAGCACCTTACCGGTGTCCGCGACGAACTTGGCGAGGAGCTTGACGTCAAGAAGCAGGGGCAGGCATTGCTGGAGACTGCCAACCAGAAACTGCAGGAAGGCCGTGAATTTGCGGCCGCCAAGTTCGCCGCTGCCGGCGAATCGGTTCCCGAGGACTTCACCGGGCGCCTTGCCGCCCGCTGGAAGGACCTCGTGGCGTTTGCTGCCGCTGCCGCCGTCTTCGTGGTTGCGCTACGGAAGCTGCTCAAGAAGTAAAAGCTTGCGGCAGTAACGCACACACTGAAGTAGAGGAGGGGGACATCATGAGGCTGATCGGTGCAGGGTCACGCCCCGACCGTCCCCAAGTGGACCACGACCTCATCGTCACCGTCCCGAACATCCTGACGGTCCTGCGCTTCATGGGTGTCCCGCTCTTCGTCTGGCTTGTCCTGTCCCAGCGGGAGTACGGCTTTGCCGTGCTGGTCCTGGTGGTCATGGGCAGCACCGACTGGGTGGACGGCTACATCGCCCGGCGTTTCGACCAGACCTCCAAGCTTGGCCGGATACTGGATCCGATGGCGGACCGGGCAGCCCTCATAGCGGTGGCCGTCACCCTGGCGGTTGCCGGCGTCGTGCAGTGGTGGTACCTGGCCGCGCTGGTGGTTCCGGACATCATCCTGGCCACTGCCTCCCTGATCTACTTCCGCAGCCACCCGGACCTCCCCGTGAGCGTCGTCGGTAAGATCCGTACGGCGCTGTTGCTGCTGGGCACTCCGTTGTTGGTGCTTTCCAAACTCCAGATTCCCTTCACTGACGTGTACTTCGTGGCGGCGTGGACGTTCCTTGGCCTTGGCCTGGTGGGGCACTGGATCGCCGCCTACAACTATTTCTGGGCCATCCTGCGGAAAGGCAAGGACCTGCAAAGCGAAGACGACGGCGGAAACGGCTGATGGTCTGGCTTGCGGTCGTCCTGGCAGTGCTTGGCGCATTTTTCCTCGCCATCGGTGCCCAGCGGCAGGGCAGTGCGGTCAAAGCCGATACCGGCGGCCTCGCCCTCAGCTCCAACGGGTTCCTGCGCCTGCTCCGTAACCCGCGGTGGATGTTCGGCCTCCTGCTGCTGGCGCTGGGCATGGCAGCGAACGCGGTGGCCCTCGTCTCGGCGCCTTTGACCGTGGTGCAGCCCATCGGCGCGATTGCGCTGGTGATCACCACTGTGGTGAACGCAAAGGACCAAGGCCTCAGCATCAACCGCGCCACGGTAGTGGCCATCACGGCGTGCGTCACGGGATCGGCATTGTTCGTGCTGCTGGCGGTGACGGTAACGCAGGAAAACCACCACGTGAGCGCTGAGGACGAGCTGACCATCGTCTTGCTGCTGGCCCTGGCCGTCGGTTTGTTCGGGACACTGGCCGTGCTTTTCAAGCACAGGATGAGCGCCTTCATCTACATTATTGGGGCAGGTGTCCTTTTCGGTTTTGTCGCCGTTCTGACGCGGATCATCGGCAAGCACCTGCTGGATCCCAACGGGCTGTTCCTGCTCAACGTCCAGTGGTACACGCTGATCGCCATCGCCGCCGCGGGCGGACTCGGTTCCTGGTTTGTGCAGAGCGCCTACTCGAGCGGACCGCCGGACCTGGTCATTGCAGGATTGACCGTCATCGACCCCATGGTGGGCATTGCCATCGGCATCATCATCCTGGGTGAGCTTCGTCCCGATGTCCACACCGTCATGGCAATCGCCATGGCTGCGGCGGCCGTCCTTGCTATCGTGGGGGTAATCGCCCTGAGCCGCCATCACCCGGAAGTTACCAAGCGCAAGAAAGAAGCCAAGGGACCTCACCGGAAGGCCTAGGGGGTAAGCAGTACCTTGTGCCACCGCTTCGGCGGTCCGGCAAAACCGGCGACACCGCAGCATAGCCACCTTCCATGCTGTCCGCACCGTGACCATCAGGAGTTCTCCACGTGACCATTCCCGACACCAATAAACCCCTTACCATCCTGATTGCGGCGGACACATACCCCCCGCACGTCAACGGAGCAGCCCAGTTCGGGTACCGCCTGGCCAAGGGAATGACGGCGCGTGGACACAATGTGCACGTCCTGGCGTGCCGGCAGGACAAGGGCAAGAGCTTCACGGAGTTCCGGGATGAAGCCACGGTGCACCGGCTTCGTTCGCACAGCGTTCCCACGCACGAATACTTCCGCATCTGCTTCCCGTGGGAGATCAAGAAGGAAATCAGACTTCTTTTCGACAAGGTCCAGCCTGACGTCGTCCACATCCAGAGCCACTACATGATCGGCGAGCATGTCCTCTATGAGGCTGTAAAGCGCGGTGTGCGGATCGTGGCCACCAACCACTTCATGCCTGAAAACCTGAACCCGTTCCTGCCCTTCCCACAGTGGTTCAAGGACATCGTCGGACGGATCTCGTGGAAGGACATGGGCAAGGTGATGGGCAAGGCGGACGTCGTCACCACGCCAACGCCCCTCGCGGCAAAGGCGATGCACCAGCACGCCTTCCTTCGCAAGGTCCTGCCGTTGTCCAACGGCATCGACTCGGCCGCCTATGAGCTGCAGCCCGGAGAGACCGTTGAGCGGCCTGCGCATCCCACCGTGCTCTTCGTCGGTCGCCTCGCCGAAGAAAAGCATGTGGACGTGCTCATTGACGCCGTCTCCAAGACCCCGCGCGAATTGAACGTGCACCTTGAGATCGTGGGAGGTGGCGAAGTCCGCCCGGCACTGGAAGCGCAAGTGGCAAAGCTCGGATTGCAGGATCGCGTGAAGTTCCTGGGCCTGGCCAGTGATGAAGAATTGCGGGAGGCCTACATCAAGGCCGATGTCTTCTGCATGCCTGGAACCGCGGAGCTCCAGTCCTTGGTAACGCTCGAAGCCATGTCTGCGTCCACGCCTGTGTTGCTGGCGAACGCCATGGCGCTGCCGCACTTGGTCCGCGACGGGGAGAACGGCTACCTGTTCACCCCGAATGACAGCAACGAACTGGCCGCGAAGATCACCGAGCTGGTGAAGCTTCCCGAGGACCAGTTGCGTGCCATGGGCAAGGTCAGCCGCGAGATGGTGGAACCGCACAGCATCAACAGCACCCTGCAGACTTTCGAGGACCTGTACCGGGGCGCGAGCTATGACGACATGGTGGTGTGACCGGAGCACTGCCTTCCAGCTATTAGTATTGCTAGAGTGCTTTGCCCTCCAAACGTCTTTCATGGCGGATTGAAGGGCTTCACGGGGCTATAGCTCAGCTGGTTAGAGCGCGGGACTCATAATCCTAAGGTCCTCGGTTCAAGTCCGAGTAGCCCTACATCACGGGAGCCGTGGTTGACGTCCGGGAGGTCAACCACGGCTCCTTTTGTATCTCCTGGTGATTCGGAGCCAGGGCAGCGGATGCTTAGTTGTCCAAGGCGTGCGACAACGCCTGCCGGATCCGTGCCTCCTCACGGCTGCCCGTAGTAGCCAGGCGGATGAGAGGAAGCCCGTGCGCCGCACAGATGGCATTCTTATGGGCGTCACGCACCCGCTGGACGGCATTGTTCTCGTGGAATTCGAAGCCATCGACCTCTACTGCCAGGACTGCCTGCCGCGTGATGCGGTTGTAAATCACGAAGTCGAAAGTAGCTCCGTTGTTGATGTAGCTGATGTGCTCCGGTGTGAGCGCCGTGGTAGCCCGCAGCAAACTCTTCAAGAGGACCTGGGGCGCCAACGCAAGGTCGGTGAACGGGGCTTCTGTGAGTATTTCGCTCAACACCGTGTGAATGATGTTCTCCGAAGCAAACGCTGAATCCTTCTTGAGCCTGTCCGCGAGGGGTTGCAGCACCGCCGAGTACTCCCTGTAGAGCAAATCGAATACCGACACGACCGTGCTCTCGACCACTCCTTCACCCGGATTGCTGTAGCGGATGAACAGGACGAGGTCCCGGAGGTTGCGGCTTTGGGGCACCATGTCGTAATTAGTGACCAACACGAACCGCTTCGTGGCCCGCGAGACAGCCACGTTGACGAGGTTGGGATCATCGACGAACTGTATTCCGCGGTGACCCTCTGCGGTTTCATCGACGACTGTGCTCATGATGACCACTTCCTTCTCCCGGCCTTGGAACTTGTGGACCGTGTCCGCCTGGACGTCATTGATCAAGGCATCGTCCGTCTGGATGCGCTCGAGGAGGGCGTCCGTTATCTTGTCCACCTGCCGGCGGTAGGGACTAATGACGCCGATGTTCTCCCGGCGCACGTCCTGGCAGAAGTCGCGGAGTACCTCCTTCGCGATGACCTCCGCTTCGCGTTGATTCGTGCGGCCTCCGGAGCTATGGGCCCGCATGTGGTTGCCGGCCGTGGTCCGGACGACTACCAGGGCTGGGTGGTGTCGTGGACCCGCTGGAGGGACCGGTATCAATTGACCGTCGTAAAACTTCTTGTTGCAGAAGTCGATGATGGCGGGGTCGCAGCGATAGTGTTCCCGGAGCATGGTGCGGGGGAGTGATGGCCCGTACGCCGCGATGACGGCGGAGAGGATGCTGTGCCGTTTGTAATCGAAGTGGGGGACCGGAGGGGTTTTGGCGGCCCTGATTGGGGTGGCTATGTGCTGAAGTTGCTTCAGATCGCCAACGATCACTACGTTCCTGGCACATGACAATGCCAGCCCGGCAGCGAGCAGATCCACCCACCTGCGAGGCTTCATCGATAATCAGATAGTCCAGCAACTGCCCTCTTGGGACGTTCCGGCGGAGGGAGTGGCACGTGCTGAGAAGTACCGGGTAGTCGGCAGTAAAGTCTGCGAACTGCTTGTTATAGGTTTCCTTGGCGTAGATCCGCCGTGGCATGGCCATGTACCGCCGGCGGAGCAGTCCCTCCAAGCGCCGCTTGGAAGAGCTGCAATATTCCGTCTGAACGTGGGCATACTCCGAAGAAGCTAACAGCCCGGAAGCCTTCTCCACCTGTTTCTCAAGCTCGGCGACTTTGAGATCGTAGAAGGCCTGGTGGAGGCTAAGGACTGTGTTGCTGTCGCCCAGGTCCAGTTGGCTAAGACGTCCATATCGAAGTCGAAGCCGGAGCCGGCGGATGAACTTCCCCAGCCTGCCAGGGGCTGGCGGTGCAGAGACCGTTTCAGCCAGGAACCGCAGTACCTGGCCGGAGGTTTGCAGACGCGAAAGGCCCTCCAACTCCGGCAAGTCTGCCCGGTCCACGCTTAGCAGGAAGTGATCCCGTTCAAGCTGGAAAGCATCCAGCTCCTGTTGCCACAGTGCCAGCTGCCGGGATGTCTCCTGCAGCGTCCGCAATTGCCGGGTGGAACTTTCCAGATCTTCATTGGGGATCTCTTCAGGTATGGGACCACGGAGCCAGGCGTCCAGGTCGGAGTTCCGGTCGCCTTGGCGAAGGAAGAACTCATCCCTTTTGTCCTGGCGGCCGAGGTCGGCCACGATATGTCCCAGACCATGATCAATGAGTTTGTCGCGGACGTTCTCCACCGCTGCGTTGTTCAAGGAGGCAACTCCGACGGTCTTCCCTTGAACGCTGACCAGGTTGGCTATCAGGTTCACAATCGTCTGTGTCTTGCCTGTCCCCGGAGGGCCGTCAATAACGGAGATCCGGTTTCCGAGCGCCATGACCAAGGCGTCGCGCTGGCTGATATTGGATGAGAACGGCTCCAGTACTGGGGCGGCGGGATCTACGGACATTGGGGGCCTGCCCTCAAGTAAGAGCCGCAAGGCGCTGTCAGCAGGGATGTCCTTGAAGTTCGAATACTCACGACGAAGGAAATCGTTCGGCGCCAGGTTGGCGGCGAGGTCCCGCCAATAGTCCAGTACTGCTTCTGCTGCCTGGACCTCTTCCGGCTTTCTGGTCACCCTCAATTGGGTCTCAGGGCATGTCGTGTACCCGTCGCCTGACTCGCTGCTGTAGAAGACCCGAAACCAGGACTCGCGCCCGCCCGGAAAGCGGAGGACCTCCGTGACGCCCTGAATGGTGCCGCCCCGAATCTGTACCACGTCCGCGCGATGGATAACGATGACCTCCGGATTGCCAAGGACGACGACGTTCGTCGCCGCATAGCGGTAACTCCTGCCGCCGTTCCGTGAACCCAAGGTCACGTTGATGACGTTTCCGGCTTCGTGGTACGCCAGCACCTGGGCTGTCTTGTCGTCAAACCCGCCCCGCTCCTTGTTGCGGATGAGGACTACTTCCTGACGTGGATCGATCATGGCTGCCCCAATCATTCTTGCCCTTAAGCCCCGAGGCTACTGGCAGGAGTCCCACTCCGGAGGGAAGACATTGCCCGAAGCGGGGGAGTGAGGTATGTTACTGACCAGTAACATACCCGTCGGTAACTTGCCGAAACCCGTCTTGGTCGCTGTGGACCAATCCAGGAGGAGAGAACATGTCGAACGCCCCCTTCGATCCCGCCACCCTGCCCTACGCCGACGGCGACTTCTATGCTTTCGAGCAGTTGCTGACAGGAAAGGAACAGGACCGCCTGGCAGAAGTTCGTGAGTTCCTGGCCCGCGAGGTCAAGCCGATCGCCGTGGACTGCTGGAACCGCGCCGAGTTTCCCACGGACCTGATACCCAAACTTGCCGAACTGGACCTTGTCAGCCCAGTCCGTCGGCAGGGCTACTCCAATGTGTTCGCAGGTATCCTGCATGCCGAGATGACGCGGGCTGACGCATCGATCGCCACGTTCATGGGTGTCCATGACGGGCTCTTCACAGGTTCCATCGAAGCCCTGGCTTCCCAGGAGCAGAAGGACGCGTGGCTTCCGGACATCTACTCCTTGAAGAAGATCGGAGCCTTTGGGCTGACCGAGCCGCTGGGAGGTTCCGACGTGGCCGGTGGAACCCGAACCACCGCCCGGCGGGACGGTGACAACTGGATTCTTAATGGCGCCAAGCGGTGGATCGGGAACGCGACGTTCTCGGACTGGGTTGTCATCTACGCGAAGGACGTTGAGGACAATCAGGTCAAGGCGTTCCTGGTGGACACCTCCCTCCCCGGTTTCTCTGCGAGCAAGATCGAGAACAAGATTTCCCTCCGGACCGTGCAGAACGCGGACATTACGCTGGAGGACGTGGTGGTGCCGGACTTCTTCAAGCTGGCGCACGCCAACAGCTTCCGAGACACCAACAAGGTCCTGAAGGTCACCCGGCTTGCGGTTGCATGGCAAGCCGTGGGACTGCAGTTGGCAGCCTTCGATGTGGCGCGCAGCTACGCTGTGGAGCGCCAGCAGTTCGGCAGGCCATTGGCCCGCTTCCAGTTGGTGCAGAACCAGTTGGTGCAGATCCTTGGCAATACCGTGGCTTCCATGGGCATGATGGTCCGCTTGGCCCAGTTGGAGGACGCCGGAGCTGCCAAGGATGAACAGTCGGCGCTGGCGAAAGCCTTCACTACAGCCCGCATGCGCGAAAGTGTTGCGCTCGGACGCAGCATCCTGGGCGGCAACGGAATAGTCACCGACTACGGCATGGCCAAGGTCTTCGCTGATGCCGAGGCCATCTATTCGTATGAGGGCACGCACGAGATCAACACGCTGGTCACTGGGCGCGCCATCACGGGAGTCTCCGCGATCGTCTAAGGATCGGGCGCGCCGGGGGTGGGCACAATGGTGCCGCGGCATGGGCCGGTTCAAGGGCGGGCCGGTCTGTTCAATCAAGCGGCAGCAGTATTGAGGGACGCAGGTCCTGCACGAACGCCAAGGGATTGACGTAGTCGTCGCCGCGCCGGACACCCCAGTGGAGGCACTTAGCTGCCGGGCAATGCCCCGCGATGTCCTCGATTGTGCCGATCACCTGCCCTTTCGCCACGGGGTCGCCCTGCTGAAGTTCGCTGGCCACCGGCTCGAAGCTGCTCCGCAGGCCGCCGCCGTGGTCGATGGTGATGACCTTCCTGTCAACAACGACGCCGGCGAAGGTCACCACGCCGTCGGCCGGGGCGAAGACCTGCGAATCCGCCTTCCCGGGAGTGCTGGAGGACTCCGGCGCCAGATCCACGCCGCGGTGCCCGCTGAGCCAAGGCTTGTCCGGAGGATCGAACGGTTGCGCCACCTTGGGTTTGGGGGACAGCGGCCAGTCCCAGCGTGGCTGCGCAGGAGCCGGTGCCGCGCCAGGCGCGGCAGGGGCGGAGCCTGCCAACACGGCGGCTGCCAGCAGGAGGTGAGCGATCTTCGGCAGGGTCATGGAACCAGCCTCCAGCGTGTGGCTGCACGGGGCCATGGCCCGGGTTCCGTATGTGAATAAGCACGCCTTGGCCTGCCCCGGCGGACGGTCAAAAATGCGGGTCTGCTGTAGTACACTTGATGGAGCAGTTTGCTGTGCCCTCAAGCTTATTCAGGAGCGCGTCTCATTCAGGTGCGTGAGGGGCTCAACCTGACTACGCGTATCCAGCCCTCCATCAGCGGAGCCTCGTGGCTCCACGCTGCGGAGGATTGTGCCTCCTGCGGTCCGGCCTGACTTGTCCGGATGGGAAGTGCAATGGATGCCAGGAGCCGTGCCCGTCCGGGCCATGGCTAAAAAACCGTCAACTATTGGCAGGGTAAGAGCAGCCCTCGGGGCTCTCTCATGAATGACCTGCCGGAAGGAGCGTCGGCATGCCCGTCGTAACCATGCGCCAGCTGCTTGACAGCGGCGTCCACTTTGGACACCAGACCCGTCGTTGGAACCCGAAGATGAAGCGCTTCATCTTCACGGAGCGCAACGGCATCTACATCATTGACCTCCAGCAGTCGCTGTCCTACATCGACCGCGCCTACGAGTTCGTCAAGGCTACTGTCGCCCACGGCGGCACGGTCCTGTTCGTCGGCACCAAGAAGCAGGCCCAGGAAGCAATTGCCGAGCAGGCTACCCGCGTTGGCCAGCCGTACGTCAACCAGCGTTGGCTCGGCGGTATGCTGACCAACTTCCAGACTGTCGCCAAGCGTATCCAGCGCATGAAGGAACTCGAAGAGATCAACTTCGACGACGTCGCAGGCTCGGCATACACCAAGAAGGAGCTCCTGCTCCTCAAGCGCGAACTCACCAAGCTTGAAGCCAACCTCGGTGGTATCCGCAACCTGACCAAGGCTCCTTCGGTTCTGTGGGTTGTTGACACCAAGAAGGAACACCTTGCTGTTGACGAAGCCAAGAAGCTGAACATCCCGGTTGTTGCCATCCTGGACACCAACTGCGATCCGGACGAAGTCGACTTCCCGATCCCGGGCAACGACGACGCCATCCGCTCCGTGAACCTGCTCACCCGCGTTGTTGCCGACGCCGTTGCTGAGGGCCTCATCGCCCGCAACCAGCGCTCCTCCGGCACCACCGAAGCTCCGGAAGAGCCGCTTGCCGAGTGGGAGCGCGAACTCCTCGAAGGCAGCAAGGCAGAAGCAGAAGCCAAGGCCGCTGAAGCAACCGAGGCTCCCGCAGCCGGCGAAGCTGAAGAAGCCAAGTAAATCTGTACCTTCCCTGACGCCGGAAACCGCGTCGGGGGCTACTGACAGGATGGCGGCCCACACTGTGGGTTGCCGTCCTGTTAGTTACGTAAACACCAAAAATTTCTAGACAGAGGGGTTCCCATGGCGAACTACACTGCTGCTGACATCAAGGCCCTGCGCGAGCGCACCGGCGCCGGCATGATGGACGTCAAGAAGGCTCTTGACGAGGCCAACGGTGACGCCGAGAAGGCCATCGAAATCATTCGCATCAAGGGCCTCAAGGGCGCTACCAAGCGCGAAGGCCGTTCCACTGCCGAGGGCCTGGTTGCTGCCAAGGTCACCGGCGGCGTTGGCGTAATGATCGAGGTCAACTGCGAGACCGACTTCGTCGCCAAGGCTGACAAGTTCATCCAGCTGGCTGACAAGGTCCTCAACGTTGCAGTCGAGTCCGGCGCAGCCGACCTCGACACCCTGCTCGCCACCGAGGTAGACGGCAAGAAGCTTGCCGACGTCGTCATCGAAGAGGGCGCAGTCCTCGGCGAGAAGGTTGTTGTCCGCCGTATCTCCCGCGTTGAGGGAACCACGGTTGACGCTTACCTGCACAAGACCTCCAAGGACCTCCCGGCCCAGGTCGGCGTTCTGTTCGCTGTTGACGGCGAAGGCGAAGCCGCTGCCACCGCAGCACACGACATCGCCGTCCACGTTGCCGCCATGGCTCCGAACTACCTGACCCGCGAAGACGTTCCGGCCGAACTGGTCGAGTCCGAGCGCCGCATTGCGGAAGAGACCGCCAAGGCTGAAGGCAAGCCGGAAGCTGCACTTCCCAAGATCGTCGAAGGCCGCGTGACGGGCTTCTACAAGGGTGAAGTTCTGGTTGACCAGGCATTCGCCAAGGACTCCAAGAAGACCGTTGCCCAGGTCCTCGAGGAAGCCGGCGTCAAGGCAACCGCAGTTACCCGTTTCCGCGTCGGAAACTAGCAAGTCATGAAGAGGGGTGGTCACTTCGGTGGCCGCCCCTTTTTCATGCATCCGTCAGGGTAGTACCTGGGCGGACCAACAGCACGATAATCTAGCCCAAGTCCACCAACGGGAAGGCACCATGGAAACCGTCAACACTGCAATCCAGCCCGAGAAGAGCCGCCGTCGTGTACTGCTGAAGCTGTCCGGCGAGGTCATCGGCGGGGGCAAGCTCGGCGTCGATCCTGAAACCGTCCGGGCGATCGCGAAGCAGATCGCTGCCGCTGTCTCCGACGTTGAAGTGGCGATCGTGGTGGGTGGAGGTAACTTCTTCCGCGGCGCCGAACTCTCCCAGAGCGGCATGGACCGCTCCCGTGCGGACTACATGGGCATGCTTGGTACGGTCATGAACTGCCTGGCCCTTCAGGACTTCCTGGAGCAGGCCGGTGTGGAGACGCGGGTGCAGAGCGCGATCACGATGGGCCAGGTGGCCGAGGCTTACATTCCGCGCCGCGCCATCCGCCACATGGAGAAGGGCCGCGTGGTCATCTTCGGTGCCGGCGCCGGTTTGCCGTACTTCTCCACCGACACCGTAGCCGCGCAGCGTGCCCTTGAAGTGCACGCCGACGTCGTCCTGATGGCCAAGAGCGGCGTGGATGGCGTATACACCTCCGATCCCAAGAAGGACCCCACCGCGGAAAAGCTGGATGTGCTCAGCTACGACGATGCCCTCCGCCGCGATATCCGTGTCATGGACCAGACGGCTATGACCATGTGCAAGGACAACAACCTGTCCATGGTGGTCTTCGGCATGGAGGGCGAAGGCAACGTAACCCGCGCCATCCGCGGTGAAACCCTCGGAACCCTGGTTACCCCCTAGCAGCGGCTAGGATATTTCTAGGACCGTCCGCCCGCAGTGGCGGATCTTTACTGTGCATGGCCGCCCGTAGCAGGGCAGCGACTATTACTGAGGAGAACCCCGTGATCGAAGAGACCTTGCTCGAAGCCGGCGAGAAGATGGACAAGGCGGTTGAGGTAGCCAAGGAAGACTTCGCCTCGATCCGTACGGGCCGGGCGAACCCCGGACTCTACAACAAAGTGATCGTGGAGTACTACGGCACCCCCACGCCGCTCCAGCAGCTTGCTTCCTTCGCCGTTCCGGACGCACGCACCATCCTCATCACGCCCTACGACAAGAGCGCGCTCCGCGACATTGAGAAGGCCCTGAGCGACTCCGAGGTGGGTGCCAACCCCTCCAACGACGGCAACGTCATCCGCGTGACCATTCCTGAGCTCACCAAGGAACGCCGCAAGGAATACGTCAAGATCGTCAAGGGCAAAGGCGAGGACGCCAAGGTGTCCGTCCGCAGCATCCGCCGCAAGGCCAAGGACGCCCTGGACAAGCTGGTCAAGGACGGCGAAGCCGGTGAAGACGAGGGTGCCCGCGCCGAAAAGGAACTCGACGCCATCACCAAGCAACACGTCGACAGCATCGATGACCTGCTGAAGCGCAAGGAAGCCGAGCTGCTCGAGGTCTGATGAGTCAGCCAGAGCCGGCGCCCGCCGGGCAGGTCCCGACGTCAGGGGCGCGCAGACTGGCCAGGCGCCTGCAAGGTAACCCGACGCCGAAGGCGGGCCGCAATCTGCCCGCCGCCATCGGCGTCGGGCTTGCCATGCTGTTTGCCGTCCTTGGCGGACTGCTTTTCCTGCCGCTGGGCTTTGTCCTGCTGGTTACCGCTTTCGCTGTCCTGGGTGTGTGGGAAGTATTCCGTGCCCTTGAGGCCCAAGGCACCCGCATGCCGGTGATCCCGGTGGTGGTGGGAGCCCTGGCGATGCCCGTATCCGCCTACTTCGGCGGACTTGAGGGGCTCCTCTTCACCATGGTGGCCAGCAGTGTTGCCGTGCTCTTGTGGCGTTCCATCGAAAGTGCCGCCGGGGCGCCCCGCAGTGTCTTTGCCGGGGTGTTCACGCTGGCATGGGTGCCCTTCCTGATCAGCTTCGCGGCGTTGCCGCTCCATGCCGCGGGCGGTGCGACTCCCGTGGGCCTGTGGCCGAACGGAATCCCCGCCGGGGCATGGCAGATCGCGTCGATGCTCCTGCTGGTGGTGGCCAACGACACCTTCGGCTACATCGTTGGTGCCTCGTTCGGGAAGCACCCCATGGCGCCCAAAATCAGCCCCAAGAAGTCCTGGGAGGGTTTCGCCGGATCGGTTGCCGGTGCCATGGTCATTGGCGTGCTGGCCTGCTTGCTGTTCCTGGACAAGCCCTGGTGGGTCGGGCTGATCCTGGCCACCGGCATGGTTGCCGCAGCCACTGCCGGCGATCTTGCCGAGTCCATGGTCAAGCGTGAACTCGGGGTGAAGGATATGAGCAGCATCCTCCCCGGCCACGGCGGCGTCATGGACCGCCTGGATTCAATCGTGTTCGCAGCCCCCGTGGCTTTTGTTCTGTTCGCGCTGCTGAGCGGCGTCTGACACCCCCGACGAAGGATAGTTGATGGCATTGGATATACGACGCCAGATCCCGGCAACGTTCGAGCGCGTGGAGCGCAACAAGTACGGCTACAACGCCAAGCAAGTAGACGCGTTCCTCAGCCGTGCACGGAACTCGTTCGAGAACCCGGGCAACACGGCCGACCCCGTGGCCAGTGCCGACGTCAGGGATGTGGCCTTCGATCCCGTCAAGGGCGGGTATGACGCCCAAAGCGTCGATGCCGCCTTGGACAGGCTGGAGGATGCCTTTGCGCGCCGCGAGCGGGATGACCTGATCAACCAGCAGGGCGAGGAAGCCTGGCTTCGGCAGATCGGTAAGCTCTCCGGCATTTTGCGTGGCCGGCTTCACCGTCCCGACGGCGAGCGGTTCCGCCGGCCGGCCAGGAAGCGGACCCGCAGCTACAACGTCCAGGACGTAGACGCACTGTGCGTCCAGTTGATCGACTACCTCGAAAACGATCAGCCGCTCAGCGTAGATACGGTCCGGAGGGCTGTCTTCCGGGCGGCGAAGGGCGATGAAGGCTACGACGAAGCACAGGTGGACGTCTTCCTGGACCGCGTTGTGGAGTTGATGGCCGCCATCGATTAGGGGGTCTTCCGGCTGTCCCCGGTAGGGCCGCCCCCGGCAGGGGAGATCGATGTGAGCTTCCGCCAGACGCCGTCGTAGCGGCGTTTACCGCGGAACAAGGACGTCACCAGGAAGGCCAGCCCGGCCATCACTCCTGCGCCCACGGCGAATGGTGCTGCCAACCCGGCCACCAACAAAGCCGACCCCACCAGCAGGCCGATCAGTGCGGCGTTGACCGTGCCCATGAACACCATGCTGCTGCCTGCCACCTGGCTGAAGTCCCGCCGACCGCCGAAAAAGTAATACGTCCGTTTAGCGCCTTCCTCGTCATCGGTGAAGCCGGCCATGAGGTAGGGGGCAACACCGGGATCCAGGTCAACGTAGGCAGCCCTCAGCCTGTTCATGGCTATGACGTACATGAGGTCTTCCATGCCGACGCTCATGACGCGGACGTGGGTCAGCAGGCCTACCAGCACGTCGATGCTGAGGATGGTCAACGCGAAAGCCCGGAACGCATCCGAGAACTGCGTTGCGTTGCCCACCAAGGCCACGCTGAGCAGGCTCGCCGAGGTAAACGTCAGGAACATGCTGATCCGGGTGAGGACCTCGCCCTGGGTGGTACTTCGTGAAGCGAGCAGGCTCCAATGCTCAGTGGCCAGCAACTGGGCCCGGACACCGGGGGCGGCTGCCGGATCAGCTGGTGGCTGGATGTCCGCAGGGCCCGCTTCGTGGGACATGGCGCCATTGTCCACCCCGCAGGAGCTGCGGACAACCGGTCAGGGCAGTTGGCGTTCGGTGACTACCGGCCGTTCCGGTACGTGCAGCCTGGACATCACGCGGTTCACCGAGGCAGGTACCCGTCCTTTGGTGGCCACGGACACGCCAACGGTCACGGCGAACGCTGCCGGAACCGTCCAGGCTGCAGGCTGGGCCAACCAGAAGGGGGCTGCACTTGCGCCCAGGACAGTGCCAGCCACCATCGCACCGCCGCACAACACGCCACCCGTGACCATTCCTGCGATGGCGCCCGCGTCCGTCAAGCCCCGCCACCAGATGCCCAGGAGCAGCACCGGGCAGATGGTGGATGCCGTGAAGGCAAAGACCAAACCGACGCTGCCTGCCAACGCCAGGGAATCGGTGGTCAAGGCAAAACCCAAGGGGACGACGGCGGCCAACAGCGCCGCGAGCCGGAAGCCGCGGACGCTGCCTCCGAAGAGGTCCTGGCTGATGACGCCCGACAGCGAAACCACCAACCCGGACGTGGTGGACAGGAAAGCCGCAAACGCGCCTGCCACGACGAGCGCGGAGAGAAGGTCGCCGGCCGGGCCACCCACAAGCTTGCCCGGAAGCAGCAATACCAAGGCGTCGGCCTGGCCGGTTCGAGCCAGCTCCGGAGCGTAGATCCGCCCGAGGGCACCTGCCAGGGTAGGGAAGAGGTAGAAGACCGATAACAGGCCCAGCACAATCAATGTTGTACGCCGGGCGGATTGCCCATCGGGATTGGTGTAGAACCGGACGAGCACGTGGGGCAGGCCCAGCGTCCCGAACAGCAGGGCAACCAGCAAGGACACGTTGTGGTAGACGCCGGCGGTGGCCGTTTCCGTAGGGTTGATGGGAAGCGCCGCCACGGGAGCCGTGTCATTGCCCGTCACGGCCAGGAGGATAAAGACCACCGGAACAGCCAGGGCCGTGAGTTTGAGCCAGTACTGGAAAGCCTGGACAAACGTGATTGAACGCATCCCGCCTGCCACAACCGTCAGGCACACAACCAGCACCACCGCCGTCGAGCCTATCCACGACGGCAGGCCCGTTGTGATGCGGATGGTGAGTGCCGCACCGTGGAGTTGCGGCACGATGTACAGCCACCCCACGGCGACTACCACCAGGCTCGTGACGCGCCGGACCATCTTGGAGTCCAGGCGGGCTTCGGTGAAGTCGGGAATCGTGTAGGCCCCGGACCGGCGCAGGGGAGCCGCGACGAATAACAGCAGCATCAGGTAGCCCGCCGTGTATCCAACCGGGAACCACAGGGCGTCAGTACCGGACAGGAGGATGAGGCCGGCAACCCCCAGGAAGCTGGCGGCCGACAGGTATTCGCCCCCGATGGCCGAGGCGTTCCACCATGGCCGGACGGTCCGGGACGCGACGTAGAAATCCCCGGTGGTCCGCGAAATGCGGAGGCCGTAGAAACCGATGGCCGCCGTCGCGAGGGAGACCGCGACGAAAGCGAACAGACCGACCGCCGGGTTCACCGCTCCTCCGTCAAATCACGGTAGCGGGCCTCGTTGCGGGCCGCCGCGCGGGTGAAGACCCACGCGCTGAGCCCTATGACCGGATACACCCCAACGCCCAGCAGAAGCCAGTCCAGACGGATCCCCAGCACAGTTGTCTCCGCAACCCCGGGTCCAAACACCAGGAAGGCCGCGAAAGCGGCGAGGATCAGCAGAAAACCGCAGGCTACCACCAGCGCCAGGCGCAATTGCGAGCGGATGAGTGAACGGATAAAGACCCTGCCGGCGTCGGACTCTTCGCTGACGTCACCGTACGCAAGCCGGCCCCGGGGTACCGGTACCGAATGGCGCGGCGCGGTGACACGGACCCGCGTCATCCTTGCGGCCGGGGACGGGTGGCTTCCAGCCGGTCCCGGACGGAGGGAAGGTGGCGGCGGCTGATGGGCAGCTCGGCACCGGCCACGGTGACGCTGGGGGACGAAGCCGAAAGTTTAAGGTGTCCCACGTGGTTGAGCGCAATCAGGTAGCTGCGGTGGATCCGGATGAAGCCCGCCTCCGCCCACTGCTGTTCAAGGTCGCTGAGGGGAACGCGGATGAGGTAGCTCGCTTCGGCGGTGTGCAGCCGGGCATAGTCGCCCTGGGCCTGGACGTAGCTGACGTCGTCGCGGCGGATCATGCGGGTGGTGCCGCCGAGGTCAACGGTGATCATCTCCGGCGCCGGGGCGCCGTCCTTGATGAGCTCGCTGATCCGGTCCACGGACCTGGCCAGCCGTTCGGCCCGGAGCGGCTTCAGCAGATAATCGACGGCGGCAAGGTCGAACGCCTCCAAAGCGCAGTCCTCGTCGGCCGTTACAAAGACGACGGCGGGAGGGTTGCTGCTGCGGGAGATGGCCCTTGCGATGTCCAAACCGGACAAGGCCGGCATGTGAATGTCGAGGAAAACAGCATCTACGGACTCGGTTTCCAGGGTCCGCAGCGCCTCACCGCCGGAGGAAGCGCGGTGGATTGTGCCAATGCGGCCGTCCCGCCCCAGCAGGAAGGCGAGCTCCTCAACTGCGGGCAGTTCGTCATCGGCGACGAGCACGTTGATCATGCTTCCAGATTAGCCTTATGCGTCGTGGCGAGGTTGGGACTTGGGCACGCGCATGGTGATCAGGGTGCCTTCACCGGGGGCTGTGTCGATCACCAGGCCGTGCTCGTCGCCGTAGACCTGCCGAAGCCGTGCATCCACGTTGCGAAGGCCGACGTGGTCGCCGTCGCTGTGCCCGGCGAGCACTTGCCGCAGGTGCTCCGGGTCCATCCCCACGCCGTCGTCCTCGATGGTGACCTCCGCAAACGCGCCGGAATCATTGGCACAAATGGTGATGTGTCCGGGCCCTTCCTTCGCCTCGAGACCGTGACGGACCGCGTTCTCAACCAGCGGCTGGAGGCTGAGGAACGGGATGACAGTACTCAGCACCTCCGGCGCGATCCGCAGGCTGACCTGGACACGCTCGCCAAACCGGGCCCGTTCCAGCAGGAGGTAGCGGTCAATGCAGCGAAGTTCCTCGGCGAGCGTGGTGAAGTCGCCGTGGCGCCGGAAGGAATACCTGGTGAAGTCGGCAAACTCCACTACCAGTTCACGTGCCCGGGCGGGGTCCGTGTTGATGAAGGAGGCGATGGCGTTCAAGGAGTTGTAGATGAAGTGCGGGCTGATCTGGGCCCTGAGGGCGCGGACTTCGGCCTCCATCAGGAGGGTCCGGGATGCCTCGAGCTCAGCGAGTTCCAGCTGGGCGCCGATCCAATCGGCCACTTCGCTGGTGGCCCGGACCAACCCGGCGCCCGCCGACGGCGCCAGGGCCGCAACTGTCCCCACCACCTTGGAACCGGCGCGGATGGGGGCGATGACGGCACTGAAACTGCCCGGTTGGCCTGTCGCGTGGGGAACCACCGCGGTGCGTCCGCTTTCCAGCACCCCGCGGACAATGCCCATGAGCGCCGGCCTGGTGTCCTCGGCCGTTCCGTCCCACGCCACCACTGCTTCAGTGTCCGTGATCGCCAAGGCCTCGCAGCCAAGGAGCGCCCGCAACTGCTTGCTGGCCTTCCCCGCCCCGGCGGGTTCCAGACCGCCGCGAAGGTGCTGTCCCGCCCGCGATGCGGCGTGCAGCGTCTTGTAGGTTGCCTGCTCGGCGTCCGTGCCGAGGTCCCGGAAGGAGCGCACCACTTTCAGGCCGACACCCACGACGACGGCCACCGCCAGGACGATCACGGCGATCGCGGCTGCTGTGAAAAGCGGGGAATCGGGCATGGAGCAAGAGTAGCCAATGCGCGGGCACGACGACGGCCGGTCCGCCGCTTGCCGTTTGGCGCAGCATAGGGACCGTTGGGCGACGACGGCGGGCAATGTGCTGGAATGACCGCCCCGGCCCGTCAATAGTGATTGCAGTCACATTGGCCGGCTGTGTGGAGCCGATGTGGGCACAACAACCAGGAGGAACCATGGGTAATGATGCCCAACCCCAGGACGCGACAGCGTCCGTGGACTTCCAGGAAGTCCAGCAGACGGAGCGGTTCAAGAAGTTGCGCAAGCGGCACAGGAGCTTCGTCTTTCCCATGGCAGCAGCGTTCCTGCTGTGGTACTTCGCCTACGTTCTCTTGGCCGACTACGCGGTCGGCTTCATGTCCATCAAAGTGTGGGGAAACATCAACGTCGGCCTGATCCTGGGGCTGCTCCAGTTCGTCACCACTTTCGGGATCACCGCGTGGTACGTCAGCTACTCCAACAGGAAACTCGACCCCATCGCCGCCGAAATCCGGAACGAAATCGAAGGCCATGAGTTTGATAAGTCCGGCAGCCTGACCCGTGGGGGAGCGCAGTGAACACCATGGTCCCTGCAGTGGAAGTTGCTGCACTCAAAGACACCACACTCTTGAACATGGGCATCTTCGCCCTCTTCGTTGCGGTCACCATGGTGATCGTCTTCCGTGCCAGCAGGAACAACAAGACTGCGGCTGACTACTACGCCGCCGGACGTTCCTTCACGGGCTCCCAGAACGGAACTGCCATCGCCGGCGACTACCTTTCGGCGGCCTCGTTCCTCGGCATCACCGGCGCGATCGCCATCAACGGCTATGACGGATTCCTTTACTCGATCGGGTTCCTCGTGGCCTGGCTGGTTGCCCTGCTGCTTGTGGCAGAGCTGCTGCGGAACACCGGTAAGTTCACCATGGCCGACGTCCTGTCCTTCCGCCTCCGGCAGCGGCCGGTCCGGATTGCCGCTGCGCTCTCGACGCTGGCGGTCTGCTTCTTCTACCTGCTGGCCCAGATGGCGGGAGCGGGCAGCCTGATTTCGCTGTTGCTGGGCATCAGCGACTGGGGCGGCCAGGCACTGGTGATCATCGTCGTCGGCGCCCTCATGATCATGTACGTCCTGATCGGCGGCATGAAGGGCACCACTTGGGTGCAGATCATCAAGGCCATCCTGCTCATCGCCGGCGCGGCCGTCATGACAGCCTGGGTACTTTCCATCTACGGCTTCAACCTGTCCAACCTCCTGGGATCGGCAGCGGAAGCCGCCAACAACCCCGCAATCCTGAACCCGGGCCTGCAATACGGCAAGTCGGACACCTCCAAGCTCGACTTCATGTCCCTTGGCCTGGCGTTGGTCCTTGGCACGGCAGCACTGCCGCACGTCCTGATGCGCTTCTACACCGTTCCCACGGCCAAGGAAGCGCGCAAGTCCGTGGTGTGGTCCATCTGGTTGATCGGCCTCTTCTACCTCTTCACCCTGGTACTGGGGTATGGTGCCGCAGCCCTGGTGGGCGCGGAGACCATCAAGTCTGCCCCGGGCGGCGTGAACTCCGCGGCTCCGCTGCTGGCCTTCCACCTGGGCGGGCCGCTGCTGCTGGGCTTCATCTCGGCTGTCGCCTTCGCCACCATCCTCGCGGTGGTTGCCGGCCTCACCATCACCGCGGCGGCATCGTTCGCCCACGATATCTACGCCAACGTCATCTCCAAGGGCAAAGCCGACGCCACTACGGAAGTGAAGGTTGCACGGCGCACCGTAGTGGTCATCGGCATCCTGGCAATCCTCGGCGGGATCTTTGCCAACGGACAGAACGTTGCCTTCCTGGTGGCACTGGCCTTCGCGGTCGCGGCCTCGGCCAACCTGCCCACCATTGTCTACTCCCTGTTCTGGCGGAAGTTCACCACGCAAGGTGCGGTGTGGAGCATGTACGGCGGCCTGGCCTCAGCCATCCTGCTGATCACCTTCTCGCCGGTGGTGTCCGGTGCCAAGACCTCCATGATCCAGGGAGCCAACTTCGCGTTCTTCCCGCTCAGCAACCCCGGTATCGTCTCCATACCGTTGGCTTTCTTCCTGGGCTGGTTGGGTACAGTCCTGGACAAGCGGCGTGAAGACGCTGCCAAGCAGGCCGAAATGGAGGTGCGCTCGCTGACCGGCGTCGGAGCCGAGAAAGCGGTAGACCACTGATCCGCTAAACCATCGCGGTCACGCTGTGGAAGCAGTGCCCCTCATGCCTTCGGGCGGAGGGGCACTGCTTCTTTGAGGGTCGCTACTTCTTGAGGGCCAGCCATTCCTGCAACTGCGCCAGCGGCCAGGTTGTTACGATCCTTTCCCGGGGTACACCGGCGGCCTCTGCCCGCTCCGCACCGTATTGCAGGAAGTCCAGTTGGCCGGGAGCATGGGCGTCACTGTCGATGCTGAAGAAGCACCCTGCATCAAGGGCCATCTGGATGAGCCGTTCGGGCGGGTCCTGGCGCTCCGGCCGGGAATTGATCTCCACCGCTACTCCCCATTCGGCACATTCCTTGAAAACCTTTGCGGCGTCGAACTCGGATTCGGGCCTGGTGCCGCGCGAACCCTGGACCAGCCGTCCGGTGCAATGGCCCAGGACGTTGGTGTGGGGGTCGCTGATGCCGCCGAGCATGCGCTGTGTCATGGTCTTCGAATCGGAGCGCAGCTTGGAATGGACGCTTGCCACCACCACATTCAGCCGTTCCAGCATTTCCGGCGTCTGGTCCAGGGTTCCGTCTTCCAGGATGTCCACTTCGATGCCCTGGAGCAGCCGGAACCCGTCCTGGCCGGCGTTGACCTCCTCCACTATGCCCAATTGCTGCTCGAGGCGTTCCGCGCTGAGGCCGTTGGCAATCGTGAGGTTGGGGGAGTGGTCCGTCAGTGCGAGGTACTCGCGGCCCAGGGTGCGGGCTGCCGCCACCATCGTTTCGATCGGCGATCCGCCGTCGGACCAGTTGCTGTGGCTGTGCAGGTCGCCGCGCAAGGCCGAAGCAAGCCCATGGCCACCGGCGGCGAGCGGTTCGCTGCCCCGCTCGCGGAGGTCGGCCAAGTAGTCCGGAACGCGGTCTTCCATGGCCTGCGAAATGACTTCCGCGCTGCGGTTGCCAACCCCCTTCAGGCTCGTCAGCCGGCCGGACGCGATCAGGCGCGGCAACTCGCCGGGCGGCAGCTGCCGCACGACGTCGGCCGCTTTCCTGAAGGCCTGCACTTTGAACGTCGGTGCGAGGCTGCGTTCCAGCCAGAAGGAAATTTCATCGAGCGCCTCAACGGGATCCATGGCTCCATGATCCCCGATGCTATGGGCGCAGGCGGATACTGCTCATTTTGAGGTCGTTCGTGCCCTCGAAGACATAGTGGAGGTTGATCGTCTTGCCGTCGCACTGCAGCGTCCCGGAGAGATCGGCCTTGTTGTTTCCGTTGTTGTTGTTCACGCTGACGGAGTTGTAGTTGGGCTTGCAGGAGTTATCCAGTTCCAGGCTTGCAATGCCGTCAATGAACGACTGCTTGTCCAGTTCGTCCTTGAGGGCCTGGTGGAGGTAGTCGTCGTAGGCTTCCTCGGTATCGCCGGCCACAACCAGTTTGGTGAACTCGTCGGCCAGCCCGCGCGCCTTGGACGTCGCGTTGCCCACGACGTTCACGAGCACCAACACCCCCACCACGGCGAGGACGATCACGCCGGCTACGATGCCCAGGACGATCCATAGCGTCTTCCGCTTCTTGGCAGGAGGAGTGGACGGCTGCCCGTACTGCCCTGGCGGGTACTGGCCTGGTTGGGGCGGGTATTGCCCTTGCCCTTGCCCTTGTTGGGGGTAGGGGTTTGGACTGCCGTAGTTAGGTGCGCCTCCCGCGGGACTTCCCTGCGGAGCTGCGTACGACGGCGGCTGTTGCCACTGCGGAGGCGTCCCGGACTGTGCGGGGTTGCCCGACGGCGGCGGGTACGGACCCGCCGGATCGGGATTGCGTGGAACATCGCCCTGTCCGTTGGGCTCTTGTGGATTACTCACTCTCGGACCCCTTTCAGCAGCCTGCTTCCGCGCCACCTTTGTGGCCGGGAACTTCCGGCAGCCCCCGATGCTTTCCTTTGAATCAAACAGCATCCTGACAGTCCGGGCAAGAGTGACTGCTACCCTTCCGAGCGCCTTCCCAGAAGCGGCTGGACCCGGTAGGGAATCATCTCCCGCATGGCCAGCGCTGTATCCGTGCGCTCAACGCCGTCGCAGGCCAGGATCTTGCCGTTGATCCTGAAGAGGTCCTCCGCGTCCAAGGCCACCACCCGCAACAGCAGGTCAGCCGAACCGGTCAGGCCGAAGCCTTCCAGGATTTCCGGGATATCGGCCAGGTCCTTTGCCAACGTTGCCAGTTTCTGCTGCTGCACGTGGACACTGATGAAGGCTGTGAGCGGGTACCCCAGCGCGACCGGATTGATCCGCCGTTCGAAGGACAGGAAGGCGTGCTTCTTCTCAAGCTGTGCCATGCGCGCCTGGACGGTGTTTCTGGAGAGGCCGAGCTTTTGGGCCAGGGCGACCACTGTTCCCCGCGGGTCCTTCGCCATGGCCGAGAGGAGACGGGTATCGGTGCCATCCAGTGGTTGCATAATGCGCAAGATTAGCACGGGCCTGAAGGGACAAACATGGCAGGATGCTCAATTTCCAGCAGGGTAGTTGTACCCCATGCCCTTTGTGAGTAGGGTCACAAATAACCCGGGCGAAGGAGCCCGGGGGCCGGTCTGCGGCTGGATCACAAGTCCCGCGCGGGCCGACGAATACGAGCCGGAAGGTCGCGATCACCAATGTTGACGGATAAGGCGGGAACGGACGCAGGCACCACTGCTCCGGACCCGGGACTCAGCGGACACAATCCCTTACGGACCGGCGGCGGGATGCTGCAACTGGTCTCCCCGGAGGGGGAGCGGATAAGCCATCCCGAGTTCGATCTCTGGATCAAGGACGTCGGAGACGAACAGCTTTGTTCCCTCTTTGAGGACATGACTGTCATCCGCCGCATCGACGCCGAGGCCACCGCCCTGCAACGCCAAGGTGAACTGGCCCTGTGGCCGCCCCTGCTCGGCCAGGAAGCATCGCAGATCGGTTCCAGCCGGGCCCTTCGTGACGAAGACTTCGTCTTTCCCAGCTACCGCGAGAGCGGCGTGGCGTATGTGCGCGGCGCCCACGTGTCCGAGATCGCCAAGGTCTGGCGCGGCAACGCTTTATACAGCTGGGATCCGCAGCGGATCAACATGGCCACCCCCCAGATCATCATCGGGTCCCAGAGCCTGCACGCCACCGGCTATGCGATGGGCGTTCAACTGGACGGCGCCAGCTCCGCGGTCATGGCCTACTTCGGCGACGGAGCTACCAGTGAAGGCGACGTCAACGAGGCCATGGTCTTCGCCGCCAGCTTCCAGGCCCCGGTGGTGTTCTTCTGCCAGAACAACCACTGGGCCATTTCCGAACCCGTGCGCGTACAGTCCCACGTCCAGCTGGCGGACCGTCCCACCGGTTTCGGCATTCCCAGCATGCGGGTTGACGGCAACGACGTCCTGGCCGTCATGGCAGCCACCCGGGTGGCGCTGGACAGGGCACGCAAGGGCGGTGGGCCGACGTTCATAGAAGCGGTCACGTACCGCATGGGTCCGCACACGACGGCGGACGACCCCACCCGTTACCGGGACGCCAACGAACTGGAAGACTGGGCGGCGAAGGATCCCATCCTCCGCATTCGCAGGCTGCTCGATGCCAAAGGCCTGCTGACGGAGGAACTTGAAGCACAGGTCAAAGCGAAGGCCGACGCCGTGGGAACCGAATTGAGGACCAGTTGCATCACCATGCCGGATCCCCAACCCCTGGATGTGTTCAACCACGTCTACAGCACGCCCAATCCTTGGATTGAACGGCAGAAGGACCACTATTCGCGCTACCTGAACAGCTTCAACACCGTCGAGGAAGGTGCCCGCTGATGTCCAAGCTCACTTTTGCCCGGGCCATCAACGCAGGGCTCCGCAAGTCATTGGAAAGCGATCCCAAGGTAGTTCTCATCGGCGAGGACATCGGTACCCTCGGAGGTGTTTTCCGGGTCACCGACGGACTCCAGAAAGACTTCGGGCGGCACCGCGTCATCGATTCCCCGCTGGCGGAGTCAGGCATCGTAGGCACGGCAGTCGGCCTTGCCTACCGCGGCTACCGCCCTGTGTGCGAGATCCAGTTCGACGGTTTTATCTACCCTGCTTTCGACCAGATCGTCAGCCAGGTGGCCAAGATGCACTATCGGACGCAGGGCCGGGTCAAAATGCCCATCACCATCCGGGTTCCCTTTGGTGGCGGTATAGGCTCTCCGGAGCACCATTCGGAGTCCCCGGAGGCCTATTTCACCCACACGTCCGGGCTGCGGGTGGTGGCCGTATCCAATCCGCAGGATGCCTACACCATGATCCAGCAGGCCATCGCCTCGGATGACCCCGTGCTCTACTTCGAACCCAAGCGCCGCTATCACGACAAGGGCGATGTGGATGAGGCCGCGGACCTCTCATCGGCACTTCCCATGGACAAGGCAGCCGTGGTGAACGCCGGCACGGACGTCACTCTGGTGGCCTACGGTCCCTTGGTCAAGACGGCCAGGGATGCCGCGCAGGCCGCGGCGGACGAGGGAACCTCGGTGGAAGTCATCGATCTTCGGTCCTTGGCGCCGGTGGACTACCCCGTGGTCGAGGCGTCGGTCCGCAAGACCGGCCGCCTGGTCATCACGCATGAGGCAGCCCAATCCGGCGGCCTGGGTGCCGAGATCGCGGCCAGCATCACGGAGCGCTGCTTCAACTACCTAGAAACAGCGCCGGTGCGGATCACTGGCTTCGACGTTCCCTACCCCTATTCCAAGCTCGAAATGCACCATCTGCCGGACTTGGACCGGATCCTGGATGGCGTTGATCGCGCGCTGGGCCGCCCCAACTCGTTGAGTGGACTGGAAGGATGAGCGCCACCATGATCAAGGAATTCAAACTTCCGGACCTCGGCGAGGGCCTCACTGAGTCCGAGATCCTTAGCTGGAAAGTGGCGGTGGGGGATACCGTCAGCCTCAACCAGGTCATTGCCGAGGTTGAGACGGCCAAGGCAGTGGTGGAGCTTCCGTCCCCGTTTGCGGGAGTGGTAGCGGCTTTGCATGAGGAACCCGGCACGGTGGTTGAGGTGGGCAAGCCGATTGTCTCGTTCGAAGTGGACGACGCCGGAGCTGCCCAGGGCGCAGAGGCGACGGACGCCGAATCTCCGGCCGGTCCCGCCAAACGCGAGCCGAACCTGGTAGGTTACGGCGCCGTCGTCGAGCATTCAGGGCGGCCCGCGAGGCGTGCCCGCGCTGCTGCCCCGGCGGTTGCTCCCCGGGCAGAGGAAACGGCCGTCGGGGAGAGGCCGCGTTCCACGCCGCCCGTCCGCAAACTGGCCCGGGACCTCGGCGTCGATCTGGAGCGCGTCACCGGAACCGGCCCGCACGGGCTGATCACCCGCGAGGATGTACAAAACTTTGCGGGCGCATCGGCACCGGACGCACAGGCCCCCACGGCGCCGGCCGCCCTTGACCGGGAAACCAGGACCCCGGTCAAGGGCGTACGCAAGTTCAGCGCGGCTGCCATGGTGCAAAGCGCCTTCACCGCACCGCACGTCACGGAGTTCCTGACCGTGGATGTCACTCCCACCATGGAGTTGTTGGCCCGGCTAAAGAGCAACAAAGCTTTCGACGGCGTGAAGTTGACCCCGCTCACTATCGCGGCAAAGGCCGTGCTGATTGCTCTGCGGAACAACCCCACCCTCAATACGCACTGGGACGATGAAAAGCAGGAGATTGTCCAGTACCACTACGTCAACCTCGGCATCGCGGCCGCTACTCCACGCGGCCTGACGGTGCCGAACATTAAGGATGCGGAGCAGCTGCCGCTGCGAGAACTCGCCGTTCAGTTGTCCGAACTGACGGACACTGCCCGGGCAGGGAAGACATCCCCGGCGGACCTGTCGGGCGGCACGATCTCGATCACCAACATAGGTGTCTTCGGCATTGACGCCGGGACGCCCATCCTCAACCCGGGCGAAGCTGCCATTGTGGCGTTGGGGGCTGTGCGGAAAGCGCCGTGGGTGGTGGACGACGAACTGGTGGTCCGCCAGGTGATGTCGCTCAGCCTGTCCTTCGACCACCGCCTGGTGGACGGGGAACAGGGGTCGCGGTTCCTGGCCGACCTCGGTGCGATCCTTTCCGACCCGGCGATAGTGCTGACCATGGTCTAGCTTGCCTGGCGGGTGTCCCGCCAGCTGTGTTCGGGTTCGAATCCCAGTAGCCTCCGGGCCTTGTCGATGGACAGCATCGTTTCGTGCTGCTGCAGTTCCTTGACGACGTCGACGCCGGGAAAGACTTCCGCGGCAAGTTCGGCACTGCTCCGGCTCATGACGGTGTCTGCCGCGGCGATGATGAACCGTTCGAACCCTGGCGGGGCAACCTCGAGGGCGCGGGCCACGGCCTGGGCGCCGTCGCGGGCGTCGATGTAGCCCCAAAGGTTCCACTTACGCCGGGTCGCGTCAGCGTCGAAGGACGGGAACGCGCCGTAGTCTTCAGGATCCATGACATTCGAAAAACGCAGGGCCGTGATGCTGAGCTCGGGGTCCCATCGGGTGAGTTGGATGGCCATCTGCTCTTCCAGGTGCTTGACCAGCGAATACGTGCTTTCGGGCCGTGCGTCGTATTCCTCATCCACCGGGATGTAGGGCGGCGGCGCATCGAAGGGTAGGCCAAGCACTGTCTCGCTGGAGGCGTAGACGACCTTCTTGATGCCTGCACGGCGTGCTGACTGGAACACGTTGTAGGTGGAGAGCATGTTGTTCTCGAAGATCGCGGAGTCGGGGGCCAGCCCGGGGGCCGGGATGGCCCCTAGGTGGACGATCGCATCCAGACCGTCGTGCCGGTCGTCGAGCCCAAGGATCACGTCCACCACCTGGCCGTAGTTGCGCAGGTCGACGCTGACGTATCCAGGGCCCCGCTCGCCGTCCCGGTCGAGGTTGAACACTTGGTGGCCATCCTCTGCCAGCCTCCGCACGACGCTCCTGCCCAACTTTCCGCTTCCACCGGTGACAGCAATCTTCATGGGGTTCTCCTTCGATGATCAGGTGTGACGTTTCAAAGCTGTTTCCAACCCTAGGGGGCGGCCCATGGGCGGGGACATACTTCAAGCTGGCCCTGTGAGTCCTAGGAAAGGCAGGACGGGTCCCGGGAAGGCAGGGCGGGTCCCGGGAAGGCAGTTCGTCAGCCTGCCGGCGTTCCAACAGTCAAGGCCGCCAGTGCCATCCGTTCAAGAACCGGCCGGGCAGACTTCACGGCGATCTTCCTGCCATGCTGGCGGACGGAATGCGGGGTGGAGTTGATCAGGCCGAAAGCGGCATGCGCGCGGACCCGAAGCTCGGCGGGATCACTGCCGGGATGCACCTCCTTGAGGACATCAACCCACGTCTCCACATAGCCACGCTGGAGGGCCCGCACCTCCGCCTGGTCAGCTTCGCTGAGGCTTCCGAAGTCGCGGTCCTGGACCCTGATGACGTCCGGATTCCGCAGGGCAAAGTCCACGTGGAAAGCAACCAGGCCCTCCAAGGCTGCAAGCGCATTCCCGGCCTCGGCCACCACCTTGAGCCCACCGTCCTGCAGCTCGCGGCTGACGCTCAGGAGGAGCTCGCCCAACACGGCCTGCTTACCGGGGAAGTGCCGGTACACGGCAGGTCCGCTGACGCCCGCGGCGGCGCCAAGGTCCTCAAGGGAAACCCTGGCGAATCCGTTCTCCGCGAAGAGGCCGGCAGCGGCGGAAAGCAACGCCACGCGCCGCTCTTCCTTGGCCTGGCTGCGCTGTGTTGCCTGGCTGCGCTGGGTTGTTTGAGCATGCTGGGTCACAGTTTCCTCCTCGCCACCCGCTGTACGTGCTGGACATCACAGTTAATCAAGACTAACCTAAATTTCAGTTATGAGGCACTAACCGAAATGACGTGGATCTGACACCGTTCGGACCGGAATGGGACAGTAGTCGATGGAGACGATAGCCAGCGTTGCAGGGGCTGCCACGAGCACCTTTGCGGCCAACGAGGAAGCCCAGCGCAAGCTGGTGGATGAACTTAAGGAGCGCCTCGCAACCACTGCGCTGGGCGGCCCGCCCAAGTCCCGCGAGCGCCACATTTCCCGTGGAAAACTCCTTCCCAGGGAGCGCATCGATTACCTGTTGGACGAGGGCAGCCCGTTCCTGGAGATTGCGCCGCTGGCGGCCAACGGCATGTACAGCGACGATTCACCTGGAGCCGGGGTCATCGCAGGCATCGGGCTGGTCCATGGCCGGCATGTGCTGGTCATCTCCAACGACGCCACCGTCAAAGGCGGAACCTACTATCCCATGACGGTGAAGAAGCACCTCCGGGCGCAGGAGATTGCCTTGGAGAACAAGCTGCCGTGCATCTACCTCGTGGACTCCGGGGGCGCCTTCCTTCCCAAGCAGGACGAGGTGTTCCCCGACAAGGAGCACTTCGGCCGGATCTTCTACAACCAGGCGCGCATGTCGGCTGCCAAGATTCCACAGATCGCCTCAGTGATGGGTTCCTGCACGGCCGGTGGCGCCTACGTCCCGGCCATGAGCGATGAGACGGTCATTGTGCGGAACCAGGGCACCATCTTCCTTGGCGGACCGCCGCTGGTGAAGGCAGCCATCGGAGAGATCGTCACGGCGGAGGAACTCGGTGGCGGCGACGTTCACGCCAAGGTATCCGGAGTAGCGGACCACCTGGCCGAGAACGACCAGCACGCGCTGGAAATTGTCCGCGACATCGTGGCGACGTTGCCACAGCCGGCCCCGCCGGCCTGGGACGTGCTCGACGTCGTCCTGCCGCCCGTCGTCGAACCGTCCGGTATCTACGGCGTGGTTCCGACCGACGTCAACGCGCAGTACGACGTTCGCGAAGTCATTGCCAGGATCGTGGACGGTTCCGAATTCCATGAGTTCAAGAAGGACTACGGGACAACGTTGGTGACGGGCTTTGCGCATCTGTACGGACACCCCGTGGGCATCGTGGCCAACAACGGAGTGCTGTTCAGCGAGTCCTCACTCAAAGGGGCGCACTTCATTGAACTGTGTGACCAACGTGGAATTCCCCTGATCTTCCTGCAGAACCTTTCCGGGTTCATGGTGGGCAAGGACTATGAACAGGGCGGCATAGCGAAGAACGGCGCCAAGATGGTCACTGCGGTTGCCACAGCCCGGGTTCCCAAATTGACGGTAGTGATCGGCGGCAGCTTCGGGGCGGGCAACTACTCCATGTGCGGCCGTGCCTACTCGCCACGGTTCCTGTGGATGTGGCCGGCAGCCCGTATCTCCGTGATGGGCGGAAACCAGGCTTCCAGTGTCCTTGCCACCGTCAAACGCGAACAGCTGGAGGCCGCGGGCCAGGAGTGGTCCGCCGAAGACGAGGAAGCCTTCAAGGCGCCCATCAAAAAGCAATACGAGGACCAGGGGAGCCCTTACTACTCAACGGCGCGGCTCTGGGACGACGGCATCATCGACCCCGCCGACACCCGCCGGGTCCTGGGGATGGCCCTGGACGTCGTTTCCCGCCAACCGCTGCCCGAAACTTCCTTCGGCCTTTTCAGGATGTGACCATGACCGTGCCCACAACAACCCGGAATGCGCCGGCAGAGCCGGCCGAGCGGCATTCCTTCACATCAGTCCTGGTAGCCAACAGGGGAGAGATCGCCTGCAGGGTCATCCGGACGCTGCAGCACATGGGCATCCGGGCCGTGGCTGTCTACTCAGATGCGGACAAGGACGCCAAGCACGTGGCCATGGCAGACGCTGCCGTGGGCATCGGTGGAACGGCCCCGGCGGAGAGCTACCTGAAGATCGACGCGATCATTGAGGCCTGCCGCCAAACAGGCGCCGAAGCCGTGCACCCGGGATACGGTTTCCTGTCCGAAAACGTTGAGTTCGCCAAGGCGCTGGATGCCGCCGGCATCGTGTTCATTGGGCCCGGGATCGAAGCGATCGAACTGATGGGCGACAAGATCCGTTCCAAGAACCACGTAATGTCCTACGGCGTTCCCTGCACGCCGGGTATCGCAAAGGCCGGGCTGACGGACCAGGACCTGATTGACGCCGCACCATCGGTGGGCTTCCCCCTGCTCATCAAACCGTCGGCCGGTGGCGGCGGAAAAGGCATGCAGGCGGTGGAACGGCCCGAAGACCTTCCTGCAGCCCTGGCCGCAGCCCGGCGGGTTGCAGCGGCCGCCTTTGGCGACGACACCCTTTTCCTGGAACGCCTGGTCCGTTCCCCCCGCCACATCGAAGTCCAGATCCTGGCAGACAACCACGGGAACGTCATCCATGTGGGCGAGCGCGAATGTTCCTTGCAGCGCCGGCACCAGAAGGTGATCGAAGAAGCCCCCTCGGCACTTTTCCGTTCCATGCCGGACGGTGAAGCGCAACGGGCACGGATCGGAGAAGCCGCTTGCAACGCGGCCCGGTCAGTCAACTACAGCGGCGCCGGCACCGTGGAATTCCTGGTGTCCGATGACCATCCTGACGAGTTCTTTTTCATGGAGATGAACACGCGCCTGCAGGTGGAACACCCCGTGACGGAACTCGTGACGGGCATCGACCTGGTGGAATGGCAGGTGCGGATCGCTGCAGGTGAGGTCCTCACCCTGGCGCAGTCCGACGTCGTACTTAAGGGGCACGCAGTAGAGGCGAGGGTTTACGCGGAGGTCCCCGAACGGAACTTCATGCCGTCCATGGGGCGGGTTGTGCAGCTGGCCGAGCGGGGACTGCCGGATCGGCGGATCTCCGGAGCCCGGGTGGACGATGCAACGGTCCGGATCGATTCGGCCATGCGGCAAGGGCTCGACATCACGGGCGACTACGATCCGATGCTCGCCAAAGTGATCGCCTGGGGCCCTGACCGCGCGGCCGCCCTTGACGAACTGGATGCCGCGTTGGGCCGCTACACGCTGCTCGGCCTGGACACCAATGTGGAGTACCTGCGGCTGCTGATCAACGAACCCGACGTCCGTGGGGGCCACCTGGACACCGGACTGATCGAGCGGAAACTGCCGGGCATGACCTTCCGCCACATCGGACCGGAGCAAGTGGCGGCGGCCGGAGTTGCGCTCTGGCTTGAGCGGACCGGTTTCCCGCGGGCCGGGGATGCCTGGGCGCTGCCGGACTCCTGGCGCGTAGGGCAGCCAGCGGCTTGGACCGCCGCGTTCGGGCTGCCGGACGGCTCTGTGGCCACCGCCTCGATAGCTGACCACGGCGGCCAGGTGAGAGTAATGCTCGACGGCGGTCCCGGCGTCGGGCGCCAGGCCGTCACAGTGACCGGGGTGGAGCGGACCGACGACCGGATCAGCCTGGACGTCGACGGCGTGAACCTCACCTACGCGCTGGGCCGGGACAACCGGGGAATCCACCTCGGAAACGCCGGCTGGTCCTGCCGCCTGGAGGTTTTGAACCGCGCCGAAAAGCTCAAGCGCATGCTGGCAGGAATCCAGCAGGAGGAGGGAACCGCGGACCCCGAGGTGCGCTCGCCCATGCCCGGAACGGTGGTCTCCGTGGCCGTTTCCGACGGCGAAACGGTCGCCGAAGGGCAGATACTCCTCGCCGTCGAGGCCATGAAGATGGAGCACCAACTGGTGGCCTCCGTCCATGGAACAGTCCACCTCACCGTAGCAACAGGCGACCTCGTCAAGGCAGACCAGGTACTCGCCAGCATCCATGCCACCCCAACCAGTGCCGTCCCAACCACTAAGGAAACCCAGCCGTGAGCACTTTCGACCTTTCCGAGGAATACCAGGACCTCAGTGACTCCGTCCGCGAGTTCGCCGATGAAGTAGTGGCCCCAGTCTCGGCCAAGCACGACGAAGAACACAGCTTCCCCTACGAGGTCATCAAGCAGATGGGGGAGATGGGACTCTTCGGCCTGCCTTTCCCCGAAGAGCACGGCGGCATGGGCGGGGACTACTTCGCGCTCGCACTGGCCCTGGAACAACTGGGCCGCGTGGACCAGTCGGTAGCCATCACCTTGGAAGCCGGAGTGTCCCTCGGTGCGATGCCCGTCTACCGGTTCGGGACCGAAGAACAGAAGGAACAATGGCTTCCGCCCCTTGCCTCCGGGCAGGCGCTCGCCGGGTTCGGGCTGACCGAACGCGAAGCCGGATCCGATGCCGGGGGCACCAAGACCCACGCCCACCTGGAAGCCGGCGAATGGGTGATCAACGGTAACAAGGAGTTCATCACCAACTCCGGCACGGATATCACCCGGCTGGTCACGGTCACCGCGGTCACCGGCAAGGAAGAACGCCCGGACGGCAGTATCAAGAAGGAGATCTCCACCATCCTGGTGCCCACGGAAACCCCCGGCTTTAAAGCGGAAAAGGCCTACAACAAGGTGGGCTGGAACGCTTCGGACACCCACCCGTTGACACTGGACAACGTCCGGGTTCCCGAATCCAACCTGCTCGGCGAGCGCGGACGCGGCTACGCCAACTTCCTTTCCATCCTTGACGAAGGCCGCATCGCGATCGCGGCTTTGGGTACAGGAGCCGCCCAGGGATGCGTGGACCTGTCCGTGAAATACGCCAAGGAACGCAGTGCCTTCGGGCAGAACATCGCCAAGTACCAGGCCATCCAATTCAAGATCGCGCGGATGCAGGCCAGGGCCCACACGGCACGTCTTGCCTACTACGACGCAGCGGCCAGGATGCTCGCGGGGAAGCCGTTCAAGACCGAGGCGGCCATCGCTAAGATGGTCGCAGGCGAGGCTGCCATGGACAACGCGCGGGATGCCACCCAGGTATTCGGCGGGTATGGCTTCATCAACGAATTCACCGTGGCCCGGCATTACCGGGACTCCAAGATCCTCGAGGTCGGGGAGGGCACCACGGAGGTTCAATTGATGCTCATCGCCCGCGAGCTGGGTCTTTAACCGCAGGGGAAGGATCAAGGATGATTGACAAGGTTGTTGCCAGCGCCGCGGAAGCGGTGAAGGACATCCCGGACGGTGCCTCGCTGGCCGTCGGCGGGTTCGGACTGTGCGGAATTCCGGTCGCGCTGATAGACGCCCTGCATCAACAGGGCACCACTGGACTGGAGACGGTCAGCAACAACTGCGGCGTGGACGACTGGGGCCTTGGCATCCTCCTCAAGGACGGCCGCATCCGGCGAACCATCAGTTCCTACGTGGGGGAGAACAAGGAGTTCGCCCGCCAGTACCTCGCCGGTGAACTGGAGGTGGTCCTCACCCCGCAGGGAACCCTGGCGGAGAAGCTGCGTGCCGGCGGCGCCGGGATCCCCGCTTTTTATACCAAAGCCGGCGTGGGCACCCAGGTGTCCGAAGGCGGGCTGCCGCAGAAGTACGACGCCGACGGGAACGTTGAGAAAGCGTCGGCGCCCAAGGAGGTGCGCGCCTTCAACGGTGCCGACTTTGTCCTTGAGGAGTCCCTGACCCCGGACTTTGGACTTGTCCACGCCTGGAAGGGCGATCGCCACGGCAACCTCGTCTTCCATGCAACGGCAATGAACTTCAACCCGCTGTGTGCCATGGCAGCAAAGACCACCATCGCCGAAGTGGAGGAACTGGTGGAGCCGGGGGAGCTCGATCCCGAACACATCCACACTCCGGGCATCTTCGTCCAGCGCGTGGTGGTATCGCCGACGCCGGAGAAACGGATCGAGAAGCGCACGGTATCCGTCACGGACACATCCGGCGCAGGCACGGCGGAGCAGCAGGCGGGAGGAGCCTAACCATGGAATCGAACACGTATCACGATGTGCCGCCACGTCCCGAAGCCGTGCGGCACGAATACCGCAGGGCCGACGTCGACCACCACGAGGCCAAAGGCTGGACGCGGAATGAACTGGCCGCCCGGGTGGCCCGCGAACTGGAGAACGGGCAATACGTCAACCTGGGGATCGGCATGCCCACACTGATTCCCAACCACATCCCTGACGGAGTAGAGGTCATCCTGCACTCGGAGAACGGCATCCTGGGCGTGGGTCCCTACCCGGCCGAGGACAAAATCGACCCCGATGTGATCAATGCCGGCAAGGAGACGGTCACAGTGAACGCCGGTGCGGCTTTCTTCGATTCCGCGTCGTCGTTCGGGATGATCCGCGGCGGCCACGTGGATGTCGCCGTCCTGGGCGCCATGGAGGTGGCCTCCAACGGCGACCTCGCCAACTGGATGATCCCGGGAAAGATGGTCAAGGGCATGGGCGGGGCCATGGACCTGGTGTTCGGCGCCAAGAAGGTGATCGTCATGATGGAACACGTTGACCGTAACGGCCGCCCGAAAATCGTGAAGGACTGCACCCTTCCGCTGACCGGCAAGGGATGCGTGGACCGCATCATCACTGACCTTGCCGTGATCGACGTCGTGAAGGACGAAGGCGAACCCCGGCTGGTCCTGCGGGAACTTGCGCCAAACGTCACCTTGGACGACGTCGTGGCGGCAACTGGCGCGGAACTGTTCGAAGAAGACCAGGAACTCACCGTATGACCCGGGTAGTGGTGCAGCGCGGTCTCTATTTTGACGAACTGGAAGAGGGCGTCGTGTATGCGCACAGGCCCGGCCGCACAGTGACCGAAGCGGACAACGTCCTCTTCACCACTATGACCATGAACACCCAGGCGCTTCATCTGGACGCAGCCTGGAGTTCGACGCAGCCATTCGGCCAGCGCCTGATGAACTCCATGTTCACGCTGTCGGTCATGGTGGGCCAGTCCGTGACCCAGCTGACGCAGGGCACCATCGTGGCGCAGTTGGGGCTGACGGATGTTGCTTTCCCGCACCCGCTCTACCACGGCGATACGCTGTACACGGAGACAGAGGTCACCGGGAAGAGGCTTTCATCGTCCCGTCCCGGCCAAGGGTTGGTGACCATGCAACACATCGGCCGGAACCAGGACGGCAAGGAAGTGGCGCTGGCAACGCGGACGTGTTTGATGTGGACCAAGGAAGCGCACGCCTCCCAAACCGACGTCTCCAAGCACTAGTCACGCCCAGCAGCAAGGAACCCGATGCCCACTCCTGCCGACCTTCCCTTCACCATGGGTCCTGCCCTCCTGTTCTGCCCTGCGGACCGCCCGGAACGCTACAGCAAGGCGGCCGACCGCTCCGATGCGGTGATCCTGGACTTGGAAGATGCCGTTGCGCCTGCTGACAAGCAGCGTGCCCGGGGTGCCATCCTGGCCCAGCTGGGCGCGGCGGGAGATACGCCGGAGCTGGAACCCAGCCGCACCATCGTGAGGGTCAACCCGGTGGGTTCGGCTGAGTTCGGGAAGGACCTCCACAGCCTGGCCCACACGCCATACCGCACTGTGATGGTTGCCAAGGCGGAGAGCGCAGAGGACATGCGGGCCCTTGACGGTTACCGGGTCATTGCCCTCTGCGAAACGGCCGCCGGTGTGCTGAATGCCGCTGCCATCGCGGCGGAACCGAATGTGGTGGCGCTCATGTGGGGCGCGGAGGACCTGCTGGCATCCCTGGGCGGGCTTTCCAGCAGGAACGACGACGGCGGGTACCGGGCTGTTGCCCTGCACGCCCGTTCCGCTGTACTGCTTGCCGCAAAAGCCGCGGGCAAGGAAGCCATCGACGCTGTCTACGTGAACATTCCGGACCTTGACGGCCTGGCCGTGGAATCGCGGGATGCCGTGGCGAGCGGTTTCGGGGCGAAAGCCTGCATCCATCCGTCCCAAGTGGCTGCGGTGCGGGAAGCCTATGCGCCTGTGCCTGAAGCCGTGGAGGAAGCGCGCGAGTTGTTGGATGCCGCCTCCGCTGCGGGCAGCGGTGTGTTCCAGTTCAAAGGGAAGATGATCGACGGCCCCATCCTCAAACACGCTGAATCGGTGCTGCGGAGGGCCCTTTAAGGCCCGTTACAGGCGCGAGGTGGCATTTAATGCCAATGTTTCCCGGAAACACTGTCATCAAATGCCACCTCGTGTGTGCGTCTTAGGCTGAGACCTTGGTGGCCAGCTCAGTCAGCGGCACTGCCGGCGGCCGTTGTGCCGTGCTCTTGATCGATACCGAATGCCCCGACTTCGCAGACTCAAGGACCGACTCCATCACCTCAAGGGCGTGGAAGGCGAGCCCGCCCCCGGCACGCGGTTCCTGGCCTGCGGGAGTTGCCGCAAGGTCGGCAATGCCAAAGCCCCGGCCCGAATCCACATAGCCGGCCGAGACGGGCAGTGTTTCCCAATCCTCGGCGCCGAGCGCGAACAACTGGACCTCGCCGTCGAAATGGTTGGGATCCGGAACCACCAGGGAACCCTTCTCGCCGTGGATTTCCAGGTTGGGACTCTTGGTCTTGACGGCGTCGAAGCTCATGAAGAGCGTTGACAGCGCACCAGAGGCATGGACCAATACTCCTGTCACGTGCGAGTCGATGTCCACCGGTACTTTCTGGCCCTCGCGGGGACCGGAACCGATGGTGCGTTCATTCCTCGTGTGGCTCGCGGCGCCCACCACGGAGACGACCGGACCCAGGAGAGTGACCAATGCCGAGACGTAGTACGGGCCCATGTCCAGCAGCGGTCCGCCGCCGGGCTGGTAGTAGAAGTCCGGGTTCGGATGCCAGCGTTCGTGGCCGGGCGTGGCCATGGTGGCCGTCGCCGAGATCGGGGTACCGATCAGGCCGTCGTCGATCGCTTTGCGGGCCGTTTGGATGCCCGTGCCCAGGACCGTATCCGGCGCACAGCCCACCACCACTCCGGCGGCCCGTGCAGCGTCGAGGACCTGCCGGGCCTCTTCGGAGGTAGCGGCGAGCGGCTTCTCCCCGTACACGGACTTGCCGTTGGCGATGGCCTTGAGGGCCACGTCGGCGTGCGCCGCCGGGATAGTCAGGTTGAGCACCAGGTCGACGTCGTCCGCCGCCAACAGCTCTTCCACCTGCATTGCCCGGACGCCTTCGTAGGAGTCCGCCACTGCCTGGGCACGGGCCGGATCGAGGTCCGCCACGGCCACGAGGTTGACCGAATCAAGGCGCCGGAAATTGCTCAGGTACTGGGCGATGATGGCGCCGCAGCCGATGATTCCGACGTTAAGCTGCTTGGTGTTTTCTAGCGGGTTGCCCACAGCATGCCCCTCTCGATGATGGTGCGGACGTTGGAGTCCTGGAGAACTTCCACACGGTGTCCCGGGGTGCAGACGAAGATCCTGCCCTTGCCCCACTGGCGCGTCCAGATGGCAGGGGAAGTAACCTCCCGGTTCCAGGGGTCCCATTCGCGCACCTTCTGGGTGGTGGTGGCCAGGACGTCGATGTAGTCGTCGGCCAGGACCCAGTACTGCTCGGTGACCAGGTCAAAGTCGGACAATCCGGCAGTGATGGGGTGTTCTGCGGCCGCAGGGAGCATGTTCACCGTGTAAGGAACGTAGTTGTCCGACTGCTCGCCGATCCTTTCGTCCGGGTGCTTGCCGGGATGGCAGGCGAACTGGCCCCCGATCAGGTGGAGGTAGTCGGAGTTGTTGCGGTAGGAGTCGGCGATGCCGCCGTGCCAGCCTGCCAGGCCCGTACCGTTCTCGACGGCGGCACGAAGTCCCTCGAACTCGTCCTTCTCGATGGTGGACATGGTCATGCACTGCACGATCAGGTCCACAGTTGCCATGTAGTCGGCGTCTGCGTAGATTTTGGGCGATTCCTCCACCCGTACCTCGAAGCCTTGGGCTTTGAGGTACGGGATGAAGAGTTCGGTGGCCTCCACAGGCTGGTGTCCGTCCCAGCCCCCGCGTACCACCAGGGCGGTTTTGTTATTGCTCGACATGGTTTCCTTAGTTTTTTCGGGGCGTATCCGTTGAGTCGTTCAGCGTGTTGCGAAGGCGGCATCGAAGGCCGCTGCGGGTGGCTGGATAGTGGCAAGTTCCTTGACCATGGCCAGTGCCTGCGGAGCACCGACCAGGCGGTCCATGCCCGCGTCTTCCCACTCGATGCTGGTGGGTCCTGCGTAGCCGATGGCGTTGAGGGTCCGGAAGATCGGTTCCCACTGCACGTCTCCGTGGCCGGCCGTGACGAAATCCCAGCCGCGGCGGGGATCCGCCCATGGCAAATGCGACCCCAGGCGTCCGTTGCGTCCGTTCAACTGCCGGACAGACTCCTTCACGTGGACGTGGAAGATCCGGTCGGCGAAGTCCTGCAGGAACATGACAGGGTCCAGGTCCTGCCATATGAAGTGGGACGGATCAAAGTTCAACCCGAAGTTCTCCCGGTGCCCGATGGCTTCGAGCGTCCGCTTGGCAGTCCAGTAATCGTAGGCAATCTCGGAGGGGTGGACTTCCAGTGCGAACCGGACCCCCACCTCGTCGAAGACGTCCATGATGGGGTTCCAGCGGTTGGCGAAGTCCTGGTAGCCGCGCTCGATCATGGCATCAGAGGCGGGAGGGAACATGGCAACGCATTTCCAGATGGAGGAACCCGTGAATCCGGTGACGGTCTTAACCCCCAGCTTGGCCGCAGCGCGGGCCGTAGCCTTCATGGTCTCTGCTGCGCGCCGGCGGACGCCTTCCGCATCACCATCACCCCAGACATCGGCGGACAGGATATCCCGGTGCCGTTCGTCGATGGGATCGTCGCAGACTGCCTGCCCCGTGAGGTGGTTGGCGATGGCATGGACCGACAAGTTGTGCTTGTCCAGGATCTCCAGCTTGTTCCGGAGGTAGGCATCGTCTTCCACTGCCCGTACCGGATCGAGGTGGTCGCCCCAGCAGGCGATCTCCAGGCCGTCGAAGCCCCATTCGCCTGCCAACCGGGCAACTTCCTCAAAGGGAAGGTCTGCCCACTGACCGGTAAAAAGTGTGATGGGTCGGTTCATCAGTGCTCCTTGTCAACGTTCTGCCAACGGCTTTCCGCCGCAGCGCTCGCCTCTACGGCGGCCAATACCTTCTGGACCTGCAAAGCATCAGCGAACGACGGCGACGGCTGCTCACCGGCGCCGATGGCATCCACGAGGTCCACCACCTGATGGGTGAAGCCGTGCTCATACCCCAGGCCATGTCCGGTCGGCCACCAGTTGCCCGTGTAGGGGTGGGACGGTTCGGTGACCATGATCTTGCGGAAGCCCGCATCGGGTTCAAGCGAGGCATCGTAGAACTGCAGGGAATTCATGTCTTCGAAGTCGAAGGCCAGCGAACCCTTGGTGCCGTTCAGTTCCAGTCGCATTGCGTTCTTTCGGCCCAGCGCGAAGCGGGTGGCCTCGAAGATGCCAACGGGACCAGTGCCGCCGTCGTGCTTTCCGCTGAACCGGGCAGTGAAGATGGCGGCGTCGTCAACGGTTACCGGGCCCTTGGGGCCGTCGGAGCCACCGTGGCCGCCGAGTCCCACGAAGTCACCACCCACCGGGCGTTCCTTGACGAAGGTTTCCATCAGGGCGGAGACCCCGGTGATTGCTTGTCCGGTGATCCACTGGGCCGCGTCGATGCTGTGGGCACCGATGTCGCCCAGGGAGCCGGAGCCTGATTTCGACTTGTCCAAGCGCCACGTGAGGGGAGCGTCGGCATCCGAGAGCCAGTCCTGAAGGTACTGGGCACGGACGTGGCGGATATCGCCCAGGCGCCCTTCGTCAACCATCCGCTTGGCCAAGGCGAGCGCGGGCGTACGGCGGTAGCTGAAGCCGCACATGGAGAGGACTCCGCGTTCGGCCGCGGCCCTGGCCACAGCCGTCATTTTTTCGGCCTCCTCCACGGAGTTGGCCAGAGGCTTTTCGCACAGGACGTGTTTTCCTGCCTCCAGGGCGGTGATCGCAATCTCGGCGTGGGTGTTGCCGGGAGTGCAAATATCGATGAGGTCGATGTCGTCGCGCTCGATCAACCGCCGCCAGTCCGTCTCCACCGAGTCCCAGCCGTACTTGGCTGCCGCCGCCCGGACTCCTTCTTCGTTGCGGCCGGCCACCGCGGTGAGCTGCGGTGCGAGGGGCAGGTCGAAGAAGCGGGGGGCGGTACGCCACGCGTGGGAGTGGGCGGCGCCCATGAAGGAATAGCCCACCATGCCTACACGCAGGGGTCGTGGTTCAGTCACAACTGATCCTTTCTTGTCTGCCTGATCCGGTTACTTGCTGAATCCGGCGGTTAGGCCGCTGAGGAGCTGGCGCCGTCCTACGACGTACAGCACCAGGATTGGCAGGGTGCTCAGGACCACCGAGGCCAGGACCGCCGGGATGTTCACGCTGAATTCGCCTTGGAACGTCCAGAGTCCCAAAGGGAGGACGCGAAGGTCCGGGTTCTGGGTCAGCACCAGCGGGAGCAGGAACCCGTTCCACACGTGCAGGCCGTTGTAGATGGAGACCGTCACGATCGCCGGACGGGTCAGGGGCAGCGCCAGGCGCCACATGGTTTGCCATTCGCTGCACCCGTCCAGCCGCATGGATTCGAACAGCTCATTGGGAACGTCCCGAATGAAGTTGGACAGGATGAGCACGGTCAGCGGGATTGCGAAGGCGATGGACGGGAGCATGATGGCCAGCAGGCTGTCGTAGAGGTTCAGCCTGATGATCATCAGGTAGATGGGGATGATGGTCGCCTGCAGGGGAATGGCGAGGCCCATCAGGAACATTCCGTTGACCAGTTTCAGGAACCTGCCACGTCCGCGGACGATCGCGAAGGACGCCATGAAGGAAATCAGGACCGTCGGGATGACGGAACCGAGCGTCACGATCGCGCTGTTCATGAAGTACGTCGCGAAGTTCGATTCCAGGACCAGCTGGTAGTTCTCCAGGGTCGGAGACGTCGGCGGAGCCAGCGGACTTTGCCCGAAGTAGCCCTCCGCCGTCTTCAGGCTGGTGATCACGATGTAGTAGACGGGGATGATGATGATGGCCAGCCAGATCCATCCGCCCAGGCCGCCGGGGATGTTGAGGCGGCGGATGCGTGTGGCCAGGCTCAGCTTAACCACGGGCGGGTCGGCCTTGGTGCCGGTTGCCGGTGTCTCTTCTGTGTTCGTCAGAACGGTGCTCACCCTACATACCTTCCAATTGGCTGCCCTGCTTGTCCTTGCCTCCAAGGCGCTGGAGGAACAAGGCCAGTGCGAGGCCGATGACGACCAGGATTACGGCGATGACGCTTGCCGGGCCCATGAGGTTGGCCCGGAAGCCCCTGAGGTACATGTCCAGGGCCAGGATCCGGGTGGAGTTGCCCGGGCCACCGCCTGTGAGCACGAAAATCAGGTCGAAGTAGGTCAGGGATCCCACCACCATCAAGGTGGAGGACGTGATGATGGTGTACTTCAACTGCGGGAGCGTGATGTGGAAGAACTGTTTGATGGTGCCGGCGCCGTCGATCTGGGCCGCCTCATACAGGGACTTTGGTATCTGGCGCACCCCGCCTTGGTAGATCAACGTGTGGAACGGTACGAACTGCCAGGCGATGACGAAGATGACCAGTCCCAGTGCCAGCTGCGGAACCCCCAGCCAGTCCTGCGCCAGGAAAGGCAACCCCAGGCCCATGGCCAGGCCGAAGTTCGGATCCAGGAGGGCTTTGAAGGCGATGGCCACCGCTGCCGATGACAGGAGGAGGGGCAGGAAGTACAACACGGCCAGGGCCGCACGGTATTTTTGGCTACCCGCAGTGAAGACTCCCAACAGCAGGCTGATCGGAGTCTGGACCAGCCAGGACACGATCATGATCACGAAGGTCAGCCCCAGCGCGTTGTACAGTCCGGGATCGGCGAGGACCGAAGTCCAGTTGTCCATCCCGGCGACGCCGATTGCGCCGATGCCGTCCCAGTCGGCGAAGCTGAGGACCAGGACCCCGGCCAGGGGAACAACGGCGAACAGGACAAAGAACAGCAGCGCCGGAACCGTCAGCCATGCGAGTGCGGAATTTTTCTGCCCCTTGGTCTTCTCGCCAGTCCGGTGGGCGGCCGTCCTGGTCAACGTTGAGCTGCTCATTTGCCAAGCGTTGCGTTCATGTTCTCGGCGAACTGCTTGGGCGTGATGGACTTCAGGAACAACTGGTCGATGTTGTTCAGGAGCGCCTCGGCAGCGGTGGGGCTCAGCGCCTGGTCCCAGGATTGCTGGAACGTTGGTGCGTTCTTGGCAAGGTCGTAAACGAAGTTCAGGAAGTCCTTGTCAGGTGAGGATGCAAGCTTGTCCTCGATGCCGTTCACGATCGGCACGGAGCCGGAGTTGATGTAGGCATCGATGACCTTGTCCGTCAGGATGCCCTCCTTGAAGAACTTCTTGGCGGTCTCCTTTTCCTTGTCGCTGGCCTTGGCGGAGATGGACATGTACTGGGCGGGGTTTCCGACGCCGCTCTTCGGATCGCCCTTGCCGCCGGCGACCGTGGGGAAATGGACGAAGCCGAGCTTTCCGTCCTGGACGAAGTTCTGGCCTTCCTTCTTCATGGCACCGTAGGTCCAGGAACCGTGGAGCATCATCGCAGCCTTGCCGGTGAACAACAGTGCCTGGTCGGCCTTGGAGTCTGCCGTGATCGAGGAGAAGCCCTTGATGAAGCCGTCAGCGGAGACCAGTTCCTGGATCCTGGTGCCGGTTTCGATGACTGCCGGGTGCATCCAGGCATCGGGCTTGCCCTCGAAGATGGCGTTGAAGACCTCGGCACCGCCAATGCGGTCAAGCAGGTATTCGAGCCACATCATCGAAGTCCAACGGGATTGGCCGCCGAGCGAGAACGGTGCCACGCCCATGTCATTGAAGGTCTTGACCAGGGACATGATGTCGTCCCAGGTCTTGGGAGGCTGGACTCCGGCTTTTTCGAAGAGTTCCTTGTTGTAGAAGAGCACGATCGGAGCCACGTACTGGTTAGGAAGGGCGTAGATCTTGCCGTTGACCGTCGCAGCGCCGAACGAGGAGGGGAAGAACTTTTCCTTCACATCCGGGTTGGCATCGAACCAGGGAGTCAGGTCCTCCACCTGGTTGGCCTCCGCGTAGGTCTTCAACCCGCCGCCGCCCCAGCCGTACACGATGGTGGGTGCCTGTCCTGCACCGATGGCCGTCTTGATCTTGGTCTTGTAGGCGTCGTTCTGGAAGTAAGTGACGTTGATCTTGTTGTCCGGGTTCGCGGCGACAAATGCGTCAACGGCGTTCTGCATGGTGGTCTGGTTGGGCTCGCCGGTGAGGAACCACATGCTGGCCCCGCCACCACCGCCGCTCCCGCCCGGTCCTGACGTTCCGCAGGCAGTGGTTGCCATGGCTGCGAAGGGTGTGAGTGCAGCGAGGGCCAGGAAGGAACGCCGGGAGGACTGGAATTGCTTCATTGCTTCTCCATGAGTTTTCGCTAGGTTGAACAGGAAGGCTCCGAAAAAAATCGAAATATTTCGCAACCGTGATTAAGATCACGGTCTAAACTAAAGCTAATTGAGTGATCCGTCAAGACGCATTTTGACTCGTTCCTGAGCCGAACTTGCACTTTTTTGCGAACCGGCGCATTCTCGAAACTGCCGAAACAATTTCGAAAGTGGGGGATATGACTATCGGGACAAAGCCGTCCAAGCCAACCCTGGCCGCCGTGGCCCAAGAGGCCGGCGTCTCAACGCCGACCGTTTCCAAAGTGATCAATGGCCGTGAAGACGTAGCCGACGAGACACGCGCCCGGGTCCTCGCGGCGCTGGAGAGGACCGGTTACAAAACCCCTTCCCAGCGCAGGAGTGTCCCTTCCCGCCGCGCCGTGGAGGCCGTGTTCGATTCCCTCAACTCCGCCTACGCGGTCGAGGTGCTGAACGGCGTGCTCGAACAGGCCGCGATTGCCGACATGGAGGTGGTCCTCTCCGTGACCAGCCGGCAATCAGGGTCGCCTTTGGGGCCTGAAGAGCGCGCCCAACGGCTGATCGATGAGGGGCGCAGCGGCATGATTGTGGTCACCTCCGCCTTCAACTCAGGCCAGCTCAACGCTTTCCAGCGCCGAAGGATCCCCATTGTGGTGGTTGATCCGCTCAATCCGCCGCCCGGCGATGTCTTCAGCGTGGGTGCCAGCAACTGGGCCGGCGGCAAAGCTGCCGCTGCCCACTTGCTGGCGCTCGGCCACCGCAGGATCGCCTACATTGGAGGGCCGGAGTCGGCGGAGTGCAGCCAGGCGCGGCTCCACGGCTACATGGCTGCGCTGATGGCCGAGGGCATCAGCGTGCAAGAGGAATACGTCCTTGCCGGGCCCTTCCGCCCCAGCAACGGAGTTCAGGCGATGAAGTCGTTGCTGGCGTTGGATGATCCGCCCACGGCCATCTTCGCCGCCAGCGACAGCATCGCTTTGGGTGTTCTGGCCGAGGCCCGGCGGCAGAATGTGCGCATCCCCGAGGAGCTGAGCCTTGTGGGCTTCGACGGAACCCACCAGGCAGCGGAATCAGTGCCTCCGCTCACGTCGGTGTCCCAACCGCTGCAGGACATGGGGCGGTCCGCAGTGAACTTCATCCTCCGGCAAATGAACGGGGAGGACATTGATTCGCGGCGGGTCGAGCTGGCCACCCACCTGGTGGTTCGGGAGTCCACGGCGGCCCCGAGGCCGGCTGCCCACCGCTTCACTGCCAAGGAAGCCGGCGCCGGGAATCGAGGGACATAGGCGGAATGGCCTCGTACAGCGGTACCCTCACCCAGCGCTCACCCGTCGTCCTGAACTCGGCGCGGTTGGCGAAACGGTAGAGGTACGTCTGCACGCGCACCCAACGGGGGCGGCCGCCGTCGAACGGGTCATGGCCAAGCAGCCGAAGCGTCGGCGGATCGGCTGTGAGGAGCTTGTCCAGGAAGCGGTACAGCCATTCCTCGTGCACGGTGCGCAGCGGCAGGAACCACATCATCCAATCCAGCCGAAGGTGGTAGGGCGCCCATTGACGCGGCATTCTTCGGACATCTCCCGGTTTCCCCTTGAACCCGTACTCCAGCCAGGCCTCGTCCGGGGAGTCGGGGTCTTCGTCGGAGGTTCCTTCCACCACTACTTCGATGCGTTGCTTGGTGACCGTGCCAAAAGCTCCATACGCATTGACCAGCCTCCAGCGGTTGAAGCTTGCATTCATGAGTTGCTCCCGCGAGAACAGGTTCAGCAATGGCCGGTAGCTGAACACCAGCAACAGCAACGTCACGGCGAGTACGACGACGAGCCACCACACCGGTGTGGTGGCACCGGAGTGCCACTCAAGCGGGATGAACGGGAAGACCGCGTGTGCCACGGGATCGCTCACCGCTGCGAAAGCAAGGATGATGGCGGCCCAGTTCAGCCACGCGAAATTGCCCGAGCCCACAAGCCATAACTGGGTCAGGATGATGATGCCGGCGGCAATGCCGGCCACGGGCTGGGGTGCGAACAGGAAGAAGGGGACCACCAGCTGGGCGAAATGGTTCCCCAGCACCTCGACTTTGTGCAGCGGCCGGGGGAGGAGGTGGGCTTGGCGGCTGAGAGGACCGGGCATCGGCTGGGTCTCGTGGTGGTAGAACATCGCTGTCAGGTCCCGCCATTCCCTGCCCCCGCGCATCTTGATCATGCCGGCGCCGAACTCAAGCCGGAACACCAGCCACACGACCAGTACCAGGATGGTGGCGGGCGGGGGAGTCTGGTCGGATCCCAGGAAGGCTACCGTGAACCCTGCTTCCAAGAGCAGCACTTCCCAGCCGAAGCCGTAAAAGGTTTGTCCCACGTTGACAATGGACATGTAGAGGAACCAGAGGGCCAGGAAAGCAATCATCGGCAACCACGGCGGCCCTGTCTGCGGAAGTCCGAGGACCAACAACGCAGACACCGCCAGCCCAAAGATGCAGACGGCCCGCAGCAGCCTGTCCGAGTAGCGCCAACGGAACAGCGTAGGCCGCCCCATCCGCCGGACGACCCCAAGGAAATCCGGGACGGGAAGCAGGCCCCGCTCGCCCAGGAGCGCCGGGAACTGGTTCAGCGTCGAAAGGAACGCAAGGAAGTAGAGCGCAGCCGTGCCGCGCTGCAGCACCTGACGGGCGAATTCGTAGTCCCGGGCGTCGAACCAAGAGAGCCACTCCACGATTTCCACGTTAACCATGGGACGGAGGGGCCAACAGACGTTTGCACATATGGGTCCGCCGTGTTCGCCCTGCCCTGCGGCGGCTGGGATACTTGACTCATGCAGCCGCGCAAGATCGTCATCCTCGGGTCCACCGGTTCCATCGGCACGCAAGCAATTGAGGTGATCGATGCCGCTCCCCACCTTTTCGAGGTAGTGGCACTCAGCGCAGGAGGCGGAAATCCGGAACTCATTGCGCAGCAGGCTGTGCACACCCGCGCGCAGGCAGTGGGAGTTGCCCGGGGCGACGCTGCTGCCCTGCAACAGCTCATCGCCGGCTTTGCCGCAACCGCCGGGCTGAAAGGCTTTGCTCCGGAAATCTTCGTGGGGCCCGATGCCTCAGCCCGGGTCGCGGGCATCCCCAGTGACGTTGTCCTCAACGGCATCACCGGATCCATCGGTCTTGCTCCTACCTTGGCGGCCCTGGAGTCCGGGGCCACCCTGGCGCTCGCCAACAAGGAATCGCTGATCGTCGGCGGCGCTCTGGTTAAGGCGGCCGCGGGTCCAGGCCAGATTGTTCCCGTCGACTCCGAACATTCGGCAATTGCACAGTGCCTCCGTTCAGGCGCGGCAGCGGAAGTCCACAAGCTGATACTTACGGCTTCGGGCGGTCCTTTCCGGGGTCGGACGCGCGAACAGTTGCAGGACGTCAGCCCCCAGGAGGCGTTGGCGCACCCCACCTGGGACATGGGGCTGATGGTCACCACGAACTCCGCCAGCCTGGTCAACAAGGGCTTGGAAGTGATCGAAGCGCACTTGCTGTTCGACGTGCCCCTGGACCGGATCGACGTCGTGGTGCATCCCCAGTCCGTGGTGCATTCAATGGTGCAGTTCGTGGACGGCTCAATCATTGCGCAAGCTTCCCCGCCTGACATGCGCCTTCCGATCGCGCTGGGGCTCGGCTGGCCGGACAGGGTTCCCGGCGCTGCCCGGGCGTGTGACTGGAGCCAAGCCACAAGCTGGACCTTCGAACCGCTGGATTCGGAGGCGTTTCCCGCCGTGGACCTCGCCAAGGAAGCAGCCAAGCAGGGGAGCACCTTCCCCGCGGTGTTCAACGCAGCGAACGAGGAAGCTGTGGAAGCGTTCCACGCCGGCCGCATCCGCTTCACCGACATCGTCGATACCGTGGAGTCCGTCCTCAGCGAACATACAGGCTCTTCGGAGCTAACGCTGGAATCCGTGTTGGATGCTGAAGCGTGGGCACGCAGCCGTACCCACGATCGTTTAGCCACCAGCCCCCTATAGCCCGCCCCACCCCACCTGATGGAAGCAGTACCGCCCGAATGAGCCCCGTCCTTCTCTTCATCCTCGGAGTCATCTTCGTCGCCATCGGCGTCGCGGTCTCCATCGCGCTTCACGAGGTGGGGCACCTGGTTCCTGCCAAGCTGTTCAAGGTGCGGGTGACCAAGTACATGATCGGTTTTGGTCCCACGCTGTGGTCGCGCAAGAAGGGTGAGACCGAGTACGGTTTCAAGGCCCTGCCGCTGGGCGGCTACGTCGCCATGATCGGCATGTACCCGCCGAACAAGGAGGACGGCGGCGTCCGCCCCTCCAGCACGGGTATGTTCCAGACGCTTGCCTCGGAGGCCCGCTCGGCAGCCCACGAGGAAGTGGGCCCGGACGACGCAAACCGGGTGTTCTACAAGCTGCCGGTCTGGAAGAAGATCATCGTCATGCTGGGTGGTCCGGCCATGAACATGCTCATCGGACTCGTGCTGACGGCCGTGCTGCTGATGGGCTTCGGTACGGCCCAGGCCACCACCACGATCGCCGATGTTTCCAAATGCCAAGTGGCAGCCGGCCAGACCGTCGATCCCGATTCCGCGGAGTGCAAGCCCACCCCAGCCGCGGCTGCCGGCCTGCAGCCCAATGACACCATCAAGTCCTTCGATGGAAAACAGGTCACGGAGTGGGACGAGTTGACCAGTTGGATCCGTGCATCCGCAGGGCGTGAGGTCCCTATTACGGTGGAGCGCAACGGGGCCCTCGTGTCCACCACCGTCACGCCTGTACTTTCTGCGCGGCCCGTCATCGGTTCCGATGGCCGGCAGGAACAGGATGCCGACGGCGTCCTCAAGTACCAGGAAGTCGGGTTCCTGGGCATAGGTGCCCAAAGCGTCCTGGTGCCGCAGCCGGCGTCGAGCGTTTTGCCCATGGCGGGGGAGAACATCAAGCAGATCTCCGGTGTGATCTTCAACCTGCCCGCCAGGGTGGTTGGCGTGGCCAAGGCAGCCTTCAGCGAAGAGCCCCGCGACCCCAACGGCCCCATCAGCGTGGTGGGCGTCGGCCGGGTGGCCGGTGAAGTAGCCGCTATGGAGCAGGTGCCCTTGGAGGCCAGAATCGGCACGCTGGTGGGCTTGCTGGCAGGCCTGAACTTTGCCTTGGCGATTTTCAACCTCATCCCCTTGCTCCCGCTTGACGGCGGGCATGTGGCCGGTGCCCTGTACGAGGGAATCCGGCGTCGGGTGGCCAAGCTGCTCGGCAAGCCGGACCCCGGCGCTTTCGACATTGCCAAGCTCCTCCCCGCAACGTATGTGGTGGCTGCGCTCCTGATGGCCATGGGCGCTTTGCTGATCTACGCGGACATCGTGAAGCCGGTGAACATCTTTGGCTAGGAGCGTCTCCGGCGGCCTCCCGGTGGCAGAGCATCCGCACCCGGCGGGATAGGCTAACACCATGACTGTTTTCGCTGTTGAGTATGTTTACGCGGCCGACTCCGGGGCCATCCGCGACGAGACCCGTCCCGCACACCGCGCTTGGCTTAGCGACCTCGCTGACGAAGGTGCGCTGCTTGCCAGCGGTCCGTACGGTGACGGCGCAGGCGCGCTGCTGATCTTCAAATCCCGCGACGAAGCTGAACTCACTGACCTCCTGAAGCAGGATCCGTTCGCTGACGCCGGCGCCATCGCCGGAATCCGCACTACCGAATGGTCGCCCATTATTGGGCTTCTTTCGGAGCACGCCTCCTGATTCAGGTACCCACCACCAGATACACCCAACCCAAGGAGTCCACGTGACCTCGGTCAGCCTGGGAATGCCAGCCGCCCCTCCACCCGTCCTCGCTCCGCGCCGCAAAACGCGGCAAATCAAGGTCGGCTCGGTAGGTGTTGGCTCTGATTACCCCATCAGCGTGCAGTCAATGACCACCACTCCCACCACGGACATCAATGCCACGCTCCAGCAGATCGCCGAGCTGACCGCGTCCGGTTGCGACATCGTCCGTGTTGCGTGCCCTTCTGCCGATGACGCCGAGGCCTTGCCGATCATTGCCCGCAAGTCGCAGATCCCGGTGATCGCGGACATCCACTTCCAGCCCAAGTACGTCTTCGCCGCCATTGAGGCAGGGTGCGCCGCTGTCCGTGTGAACCCGGGCAACATCCGGAAGTTCGATGACCAGGTCAAGGAAATCGCCGCTGCTGCCAGGGACCACGGCACTTCCATCCGCATCGGCGTCAACGCCGGTTCGCTGGAGCCCGGCATCCTCAAGAAGTACGGCAAGGCCACTCCAGAAGCCCTGGTGGAATCAGCCGTATGGGAAGCTTCGCTCTTTGAGGAACACGGCTTCCATGACTTCAAGATCTCCGTGAAGCACAACGACCCCGTGGTCATGGTTGCCGCCTACGAGATGCTCGCAGAAAAAGGTGACTGGCCCCTGCACCTGGGCGTCACAGAAGCCGGCCCTGCCTTCCAGGGAACCATCAAGTCGGCCACGGCTTTCGGCGCGCTCCTGTCCCGCGGCATCGGTGACACCATCCGTGTGTCCCTGTCCGCTCCTCCCGTCGAGGAGATCAAGGTGGGCAACCAGATCCTGCAGTCGCTCAACCTTCGCCCGCGCAAGCTGGAAATCGTGTCCTGCCCGTCCTGCGGCCGTGCCCAGGTGGACGTTTACACCCTCGCCGAGGAAGTGACGGCTGGGCTGGAAGGCATGGAGATTCCCCTTCGCGTAGCGGTGATGGGTTGCGTAGTGAATGGACCCGGTGAGGCCCGTGAAGCGGACCTCGGCGTCGCTTCCGGCAACGGCAAGGGGCAGATCTTCGTGAAGGGCGAAGTCATCAAGACCGTGCCCGAAAGCCAAATTGTTGAGACACTGGTCGAAGAGGCGATGCGCATCGCCGAAGAGATGGGGGAGGCCGATGGCGAAGATGCTGTCAAAGGTAGCCCCGTGGTTAGCGTCTCGTAACGAGGCCGGCCTGGGAGTCAGGGTGCTCGGCGCTGCCGACACCCTGGCCCTTCGCGCGCTTGCGAATGAAGATCCTGTTGCGAACGTCTTCATCCTCGCGCACTTGGACAGCGTGGGAACAGCGGCGCCCACCAGCGGCGGCGCGAAGGTCTACGGCGTCTTCGACGACGACCGGCTCATCGGGGCTTGCTGGGCAGGAGCCAACATGGTCCCTGTTCAGCTGGACCCCGCACTGGTGGAGCACATAGCCGCAGCGGCACACCAAGCGGGCCGTCGCTACGCCTCCATCTTCGGCCCGGCCGAAAGCGTCCTGGCCCTCTACTCGAAGTTTGAGCAACTCGGGCACTTTGCCCATGAAGTCCGTGAGCGGCAGCCCCTCCTCACCATCTCGGGCGCACCGGCCATTCCAGCCAACCCTTCATTGACCTTCGGCACCATGGCGGACTTCGATCGGATACTTCCCGCGTGTGCTGCCATGTTCGAAGAGGAAGTAGGGTATTCGCCGTTCCTTGGCGGCCAGGACTTCTACAGCCGGCGCGTTGCCGGCCTGATCCGGCAAGGCCACTCCCTGGTCCACATCGATGCGGACGGCACCGTGGTGTTCAAAGCCGAACTCGGCGCGGTCACCCGGGACGTCACCCAGGTGCAGGGCGTATGGATGAACCCCGGTCTCCGCGGCAGGGGTGAGAGCGCCGGCTACATGGCCGCCGTCGTCAACCTCGCCAAGACCTTCGCCCCCGTCACAAGCCTCTACGTCAACGACTTCAATGCCAAGGCCCGGGCAACCTATGAGCGGGTGGGCTTCACGCAGGCGGGCACGTTTGCCACGGTGCTCTTCTAGCGCGGGGTGCCGGAGAACCCCTGTTCGGGCTTGTAGGCTTGTCCCGGCCAACAACTGTCGGCTCATCGCTCGAACTCATTGGGGAAAAAATGAAGAGGAACGCTCTGCGCGGATTTGCCGCAGCAGGACTTTTGGTCATGGGACTTACTGCATGTGGCGGCGGCGGCGCATCGACGGACGCTGCGTCCTCGGCTCCGGCCGGCGAAACCCCGTCCGCCACACCCACTCCCACCGAGGCAAAGCAGTACACCACGCAGGAGCTCGTAGACCTCGTGAAGCAGATCAAGGCCGACGACGGGTCCGAACTTACGGTCTCTGCCATTGACGATCTCGCCAGCCAGCAGAACCCGCTCAAGGAACTCATCGGCCAGATGACCATCGAACCGGCAGAGTGCAAAGAGCTCAGCACCCTGGGTGCGTCCCAGTCGATCGAGGGCTCCACGGCCGCAGCAGGAGCCAAGATTGACACGGATGCCCAGGTGGTCACCGGCATCTCGCTCATTTCCGGCGTTGACAAGGAAGTTCTGACGAAGAGCCTGGAAGACAACGAGGACCAGGCTGCCAAGTGCGCGAACATGACCATGACCATGGGCGGTTCCACCCTGAAGGTCAGCACCGAGAAGTTCGACGGCATCAGCTCCGTGCCCGGGGCCAAGGGTTTCAAGACCGCAATGGTCCTGCCCGACGGCCGGAGCCAGTCCACGTACATGGGCTTTGCCATCAAGGACGGCGTGCTGATTTCGGCAACCGCCTCCGGTGCCAACGCTGAGAGCGAAGGGGTTGCCGCAGCAGGCGCCCTGATGGACCAGGCCGCGGCACTCATCAAGTAGCACGCAGCCACCGGGCAGTTGTGGTCGCTCCCAAGCCGGGAACAGCCACAACTGCCCGCCGCGTGTCTGCTGCGGCAAGCACCTTCCGCCCCTGGCTTAGGTGGTCTGCCTCCGCAGCGTCAGGGAAGCGAGCACCAGGACTCCCACCACGATTCCACCCATCACGGCCGTATCCTGCCACAGGGCTTCCGTGGCGTCGGTGTGGGCTGCGATTTCCTGCAGGGCATCGACCGAGAAAGTCAACGGGAGCGCGCCTGAGATGCCGTCGAGGACATCGTTCATGTTCTCCCGGGCCACAAAGAGTCCGCACAGCAGGATCTGCGGCACTACGACCACCGGCATGAACTGGACGGCCTGGAACTCGGTCCGGGCAAACGCCGAACACAGCAGCCCCAGTGCCACGCCGAGGACGGCATTGATGACGGCGATCATCACCACCAGGCCGGGGCTTCCTTTGATGTCCAAGTCGAAAATCCAGTAGGCAACGGCTGTAGCCACCAGGGATTGCAAGGCAGCCATGAGGGAGAAGGCCAGAGCGTAGCCGAACAGCAGGTCCGCTTTGTGGATGGGGGTGGTCAGCAGCCGCTCAAGCGTTCCCGAGGTCCGTTCGCGGAGCATGGTGATTGACGTGACGAGGAACATCACTACAAACGGGAAGATGGCGAGCATCATCAGGCCCACACGGTCGAAGGTCCTTGGAATCCCTGGCGGCATCGTCTCGTTTTCGAACAGGAAATAGACGGCTGCCAGCAGCAGTGCCGGAACCACCAGGATGAGGGCAATACTGCGGTGATCGTGCCGCAGCTGGCCCAGGACGCGTGCGGCGGTGGCCAAGGTCATGCGCGGGTTCATGATGCGGCACCAGTCTGTTGGGTATCGGTGATTATGGCCAGGAACGCCCGTTCCAGGTCCTTGTTCCGGCCGCGTTGGGCCAGTTCCTCCGGCGTTAGCTGTGCCAGCAACTGTCCCTCGCGCAGCAGCAGCAACGACGAACAATGGGACGCCTCCTCCATGACGTGGGAGGAGATCAGCAACGTGGTTCCTGCAGCAGCCATTGCCGCGAACCGTCCCCACAGCTCGGCCCGCAGCACCGGGTCCAGGCCCACTGTCGGTTCATCGAGCACCAACAGCGCGGGATGCGACACCAAGGCACAGGCCAGCGACACGCGGCTGAACTGCCCGCCCGAGAGGTCCGCGGCCTTCCGACGCATGTGGGATTCAAGCCCGACGGCGGCAATCGCCTGGGCGACGTCCGCCGCCGTCGCGCCGTGCATGGCGCCGAAGTACTTGACGTTCGCTGCCACGCTCAGGTCTCCGTACACGCTGGCACCCTGGGTGACATATCCGACGTCGTGCCTCAACGCTGCGCTGCCCGCCGGGCGGCCAAGGACGCTCAAGGTTCCCCTGCTGATCTTCTGCACGCCGACGATCGCTCGCATGAGAGTGGTCTTGCCACTGCCGGAGGGGCCAATCAAGCACGTAATCCGCCCCGGCATGATGCTGAACTCCAACCCGCGCAGGATTGTGGTCCGCCCCCTGGAGACGTGCAACCCTGAGGCCGCGATTGCGGCAGTGTCCGGGTCTTGGGAAGGGGCTGTTCCGCGCGGCATTGCGTGCCTCCCGACGCATAGCTGATTCACCAACCGGTGAATTGAAGCTAGGCCGGGACAGGCCACCCGTCAATGCCCCGGGGCGGCTGGTTCCTTGAAAAGGTGTCTCCAATCACATACATTCGTCCCTAGCCGTGTCGTTGGGGGCAAGGGTGGCATAGGGGGAAACCATGGAACTTACCTCACAGGGTGTGTGGTGCCCTCCGTCCATCCGTAAGCTCGGCAGTGACCAATGCTTCCCAGTCGCAGGAGGTCCTTTTCCGCTGGAGGGAACAGGAGTCTAGTTTCCATACGGAGTCTGCGGCCGGCCGGCCGTTGAGCCACGCCATTGCAGGATGACCAGCCGGTTCGGCCAGGGGCTTCCAAACGCGAAGGCGTGGCTCATCTGTTTCCACGTTCCAAAGGCGCTCCCGCCAGCCGGTAGATTAGTAGGAGTTCTTTTTGCCCTGCTGCCATAGAAACGGATAAGTACCCGTGGTCCTTCGCCTCTCCCAGTTGTTCCTGCGCACTTTGCGCGAAGATCCCGTCGACGCCGAGGTGGCCAGCCACAAGCTTTTGGTCCGCGCCGGCTACATTCGACGGGCTGCTCCCGGCATCTACACCTGGCTGCCGCTGGGGTTGAGCGTGCTGCGCAAGGTGGAAGAGATCATCCGCCAGGAAATGGCCGCCATCGGCGCCCAGGAAGTGCATTTCCCTGCCCTGCTGCCCCGGGAACCCTATGAGGCCACCAACCGCTGGACCGAGTACGGCGAAGGCCTCTTCCGCCTCCAGGACCGCAAGGGCGCGGACTACCTGCTTGCGCCGACGCACGAAGAGATGTTCACGTTGCTGGTCAAGGACCTGTACTCGTCCTACAAGGACCTGCCGCTGAGCCTCTACCAGATCCAGAACAAGTACCGGGACGAGGCACGTCCGCGGGCCGGCCTGCTGCGCGGGCGCGAGTTCATCATGAAGGACTCCTACTCCTTCGACGTTGACGACGCCGGCCTGGACGCCAGCTACGCCGCCCACCGTGCCGCCTACCTCAAGATCTTCGAGCGCCTGGGCCTGGAAGTTGTTCCGGTAGCGGCCACCGCCGGCGCCATGGGCGGCTCCAAGAGCGAAGAATTCCTCTTCCCCACGGAGATCGGCGAGGACACCTTCGTCCGGTCGGCCGGCGGTTATGCTGCCAACGTCGAAGCAGTCACCACCGTGGTCCCGGCGGAGATCGACTTCACCAACGCCCCGGCTGCCGAGGTGCTGGACACCCCGAATACGCCCACCATCGAAACCCTGGTGGACGCTGCCAACCAGCTCGCTCCCCGGAGCGGGTCCGACGGCGGCGCCTGGACTGCCGCCGACACGCTCAAGAACGTCGTCCTTGCCGTCACCCTGCCCACGGGTGAGCGCCAGATCGTAGTCATCGGCGTCCCCGGCGACCGCGCGGTTGACCTCAAGCGCGTTGAAGCCAATATCGGCGCCTTCCTGCCCATCGGCGGAGAGGTGGGACTCGAAGCTGCCAACGAGGAAGACCTCAAGAAGCTGCCGTGGCTGGTCAAGGGCTACATTGGTCCGGGCCTTTCCCTTGATGAAGCTGTCCTGGGGCTCGAGGGTTCCTCCAAGCTCCTCTACCTGGTGGACCCGCGCGTCGTCTCCGGTACCACCTGGATCACCGGCGCCAACCTGGACGGCAAGCACGTCTTTGGACTCGTTGCCGGCCGCGACTTCACGTGGGACGGCGTCATCGAAAGCACGGAGGTCCGCGCGGGAGATCCCGCTCCGGACGGCTCCGGTCCCTTGGAAACTGCCCGCGGCATCGAGATGGGCCACATCTTCCAGCTCGGCCGCAAGTACGCCGAAGCCCTGGACCTGAAGGTACTGGACCAGAACGGCAAGCAGGTGGTGGTCACCATGGGCTCCTACGGTGTAGGCGTCACGCGTGCCGTGGCTGCCCTCGCCGAGGCCAACCATGACGACCGTGGCCTGGTGTGGCCGCGCTCGGTTGCTCCGGCTGACGTCCACGTTGTGGCTGTAGGCCGCGGTGACGAGATCTTCGAGGCTGCCGGAAAGCTGTCCGCCGAGCTGCAGGACGCCGGGCTGGACGTCATCTTCGACGACCGTCCCAAGGTCTCTCCGGGTGTGAAGTTCGGGGACGCGGAGCTCCTGGGCGTTCCCACCATCCTCGCTGTCGGCCGCGGCCTGGTTGACGGCGTCGTTGAGGTCAAGGACCGCCGCAGCGGCGAGGCTGAAAATGTCCCGGTGGACAAGGCCGTCGATTACGTGGTCAACGCTGTCCGCAGCCGTTGATCTCCGGCTTCGAAGGAATCCAGCTCACCACGCTCATCTTGATTGTGGTGGCTGGATTCGCAGCCGGCTGGGTTGACGCAGTGGTGGGCGGCGGCGGACTGATCCAGTTGCCCGCATTGCTCCTGGTACCGGGGATCACCCCTGTCCAGGCGCTGGCCACCAACAAGATGGGATCCATCTTTGGTACTGCCACCAGCGCGGCCACGTATTACCGACGGGTGGGTCCTGACCTCAGGACGGCCGTTCCCATGGCAGTCATCGCCCTCGCAGGCAGTTTCGGCGGGGCGGTCCTTGCTTCGTCGCTGCCGGCCAGCGTGTTCAAGCCCATCATTGTGCTGGCGCTCATCGCCGTCGCCGTTTTTACTGCCGTGCGCCCGAACGCAGGTGAGTTGACGGCGTTACGCCACGACGGACACAGGCATTACGTCATTGCCTGCCTGATTGGCGGCGTCATCGGTTTCTATGACGGCCTGATCGGACCCGGGACGGGATCGTTCCTGGTCATCGCCTTGGTGTCCGCGCTCGGTTATGCGTTCCTGGAAGCCAGCGCCAAGTCGAAGATCGTCAACATGGCCACCAACGCCGGTGCTCTGCTCTTCTTCCTCCCGCACGGCTCCTTGATGTGGGGCGTGGGCCTCGTCCTGGGGTTCTCCAACATGGCCGGCGGCTACCTCGGAGCCCGCACGGCCGTAGCCAGGGGGAGCCGTTTTGTTCGGCTGGTCTTCCTTGTGGTCGTCGCCGCGCTGGTCATCAAGCTTGGCATCGACGTGTGGAACGAGAACTTCGCCTAGCTCCGGGCCGCTCCTGGAACCGGAAGCTCGTGGGCGCGGGGGAGACCGTCCAGGGTCTTGCCTGCCAGCGTGCTGGCCACCCACAGGGAACGCGCCACGTCGCCGCTGTGGCCGTGTTTTTGGGCATACCACAGGGCGTTTTGGACCTCGCGGGCGATGCTCCACTGCCGGGCGGCCTCGGGATCGAGTCCGGCTGCGATGCTGAACTCCAGGCACCGCTCACGTAATCCCGTCTCCGGGTCTGCGGGCGGCAGGTCCGGGAGCCGGTTCCACAGAACAGGTGCCACGGCAAACTCGGCCTCGCCGATCTGCGGTTGGGGATCGATGGCCAGGTAGCCCTTTCCGTCCTCTGTGGCCAGAATGTTCATGAAATGAAGGTCAGTGTGGACCAGGACGTCCTTGCCTGAGCGGCGGCCCACTGCGCCGCGGGTCTGGCAGACCTCCAGTGCCGCTTCCAGCAGCCAGCGGGGGAAGGGCATGCCCAGGAGTGCCCAGTCCTGCGGGAGCTCATCACTCCATCGCTCGGCAGTCGCTGCAATGTGATCCATGGCCAGCCATTCCGGCCTGTCGTCCGGGGTGATCGACAATCGACGGACGACGTCGGCCCAGACCTCGCGCGCCTGGTCCACCGGTACATCCTGCAGCGACGCCGATGCGTCCAAGCGGTCCAGCAGCATTGCACAGTTCCGGCTGTCCACCTCGAGGAGCCGCACCGCGCCGTTTCCGTTCCAGAGTGCCAGGGCGAGGGGCTCGGCAAGGGCTTCGTCGTGTGGGTAGGCGATCTTCAGGGCTGCCGGCTTGCTGTTGCGGAGAACGGGGATCACCACTGCCCCGTGGCCGTTCCATGGTTGGTTCCCTGGTCCTAGGTCCACTTGGAGGTCCCAGCGGTCCACTGCGCCCCGGATGAGCCCGGGGAGGCTTGCCAGCCAATCCCGCCCGGCGGAGTCGCGGTTGTACCGGGCGTGCAGCTCGCCCGGGATCGGAATCGCAGCGTGTGGTCCCACGTCCTCAGCCTAGCTCCCGCACCCGGGTTGTTGCCGTTCCTGGCCGGGACACGCCCCGCTAATTGCCCGCCGCGGTGGGAGCAGGCGTCGGCAGTGCAGGCAGGTCCTCAACGTCCACCGCCAGGCCCGGCAGCGCGGGCCCCGCAGCACCCCAGGCCAGGGCGCGCCGTGTGGCTGCCATCAGGGCTTCGGCGGCCCACGCCCGGGTCCGTCCGTCGGAGAGGGCGATCAGGTCACCAAACGCGGGCAGGGAGCCGATTTCCATCGTGCCCAGGGCGGCGGCAGGGTCCTCCGTGAAGTGCTCGCCGAGGCGGTAGCCTGCCTCGCGCCGGGGAACATCCGCGCAGTTGGCACGCGTCAGCAGCTCGGCTTCCTTGAGCAGTTGCTGATGTGCCTCCAAGGACTTCGCGGCTTCGCTTGCCTCCGCCTCCGGGAGCCGCTTCAGTGCTACCTGATAGACGTAGACCGATTCGTGTTCCAACCGCACGGCAGCAGCCAAGGCCGACGCCGTGGTCGCGGCGGCCGGATCCGTCGCAGGGCCGGCCGATGCGCAGGCCGCGTCCTGTCCGCCGGAGTCCGAAGCAGCGGGCACTGGAGAACCAGGGGGAACTGGAGAAGCAGCGGGTCCTGCAGGAGCGGGGGCGGGCAGCTTGAGCCGGGCTGCGATTCTTTCGGCTTCCAGGACCTGGGCGGTTCCGACGGCGGCCAGCAGCCGGGACGTCCCGCCGTCGGCCTTCTCTGCATCGCGGAGGCGCTGTCCTCCGCTGGCGGAAAGGCGGGTAACCACGTCAGCCGGGGTGTCCGGGTCCGTAACGCCGGCCCGTGTCGGGGATTCCACGGGTGGACGGTCCCCGGCCTTCAGCAGGGCCCGCGCATGGGTTGTCAGCAATGTCACAGCGTCGGCCAGCGCGGTATCCGCAGCGTTGCTTCCTTGCGCGTCCACCAGCCGGCCGGCGGATTCCCGCAGGGCTACCGCGTCTTCATAGGCGGCCGCGCGTGCACTTTCAGAAAACGGAACCGGCTCAGGATCCCCGGAATCCCGCGGAAGGATGACCATTCCGGTAGCGGCCACCAGCAGCGCAACCAAGCCAACGAGCACGATGCGCGGCCAATGACGCGGCGTCTTTTTTGGGCTCATCAGCTTGTTCACAAATCACCATGGTGTCATGCGGCGGGTGAAGCCGGTGCACCATGTTGCCGCGAAAATCGTTAGGCTAGTAGTCACAACAACATCTATCGGGAGGCGGCGGGCAGCGTGAGTGACTCGGAAGCCACTACTTCAACAGACCGTGCTGGCACGGACTCATCGGCCACCGTCCACAACCCGGAAGAAAGCAGGCTCAAGGCCCTGCTGGAGCCGGCTGTCCTGGCCAACAGGCTCTACCTTGAGGACGTCTCCATCCATGTCGCCGGTTCGCACCGGACCGTTCATGTGGTGGTGGACCTGCCCCAGGAGGAGACCGGCGGCGTCAGCCTTGACGCGATCGCCGATGTGTCCCGTGGGCTGTCCGATATCCTTGACAACGATCCCCACGACGACGGCCGTCCCTATGACCTCGAAGTGTCCTCGCCCGGCGTCGGACGCCCGTTGACCGAACCGCGGCATTGGCACCGCGCACGTGGCCGCATGGTCAAGGTCAACGTCATCCAGGGAGAAAACATCCTCGGGCGCATCGCATCCGTGGATGATTCGGGTGTGACCCTTATCCCCGAGCACGAGGTAAAGAAGGGCATGAAGCCCAAGCAGGGTGACCCCATCACTATTCCTTTCGACAGGATCCGCCAAGGAAAAGTCGAGATTGAATTCAGCCACCTCCAGGAGGCCGGGCTGGCAGACGAACACAATGGACCTTCCGAGGAGGCCTAATGGATATTGACATGAGCGCACTGAGACTTCTGGAGCGTGAGCGTGAAATCCCGCTGGACCTCCTGATCCCCACCATCGAGCAGGCGCTCCTGGTGGCCTACCACAAGACGCCCGGCGCCTTCGAACGGGCCCGCGCAGAGCTTGACCGCAAGAGCGGGCACGTGACCATCTGGGCAACCGAAATCGACGACGACGGCGAGGCCGTTGGCGAGTTCGAGGACACCCCTGCCGGGTTCGGCCGTATTGCGGCCAGCACCGCACGCCAGATCATCCTCCAGCGCCTTCGCGACGTCGAGGACGACAACGTTCTTGGTGAGTTCAAGGGCCGTGAGGGCGAACTCGTGGCCGGCATGATCCAGCAGGGCAACAACCCGCACATGATCCAGGTCAACCTGGGCACGGTGGAGGCTTTGCTGCCGCCGCCCGAACAGGTTCCGGGGGAGAAGTACCTGCACGGAAGCCGCTTGCGTGCCTTCGTCGTCGATGTGCACCGTGGCGCCAAGGGTCCGTCCATCACCCTGTCCCGTTCGCACCCCGGATTGGTCCGCAAGCTCTTCGAAATGGAAGTTCCGGAGATCGCTGACCGTTCCGTGGAGATCGTGGCACTCGCCCGCGAAGCCGGGCACCGGACCAAGATTGCAGTCAAGGCCAACGCCCCCGGCGTCAACGCCAAGGGTGCGTGCATCGGCGAGATGGGCTCCCGTGTCCGCGCGGTCATGACCGAGCTGAACGACGAAAAAATCGACATCGTCGACTACAGCGAGGATCCCGCAACGTTCATTGCGAACTCGTTGTCGCCGTCGAGGGTGAGTTCGGTCACCATCACTGATGAGGCCACGCGTTCGGCACGTGTGGTTGTGCCGGACTACCAGCTGTCACTGGCCATCGGCAAGGAGGGCCAGAATGCGCGGCTCGCCGCCAAGCTGACCGGCTGGCGGATCGACATCGTGTCCGACGCCGCCGGCACTAAAACTGACTGAATAAGGCCTGTGCCGTGAGCCCCCGCCATTCCCGGCGGGGGCTCCGGTTTCGGCTGTCAGGAGCAGGGGGCTAGAATAGATGGAACCGGGCTTACGTCCGGTATCCGTTCGTAGAGGTGCGTAAGGCAGGTTGGGACACATAGTGGCTGAACTGCCCGGACATGGCCCTGGCCCTGTCCGCACCTGCATTGGATGCCGGAAGCAAGGCTCCCGGTCCGAGCTCCTCCGGCTGGTCGCCCAAGGCAACGGTTCGTCCGTTGTCGTAGTGGATGAACGACGCCGGATGGCCGGCAGGGGTGCGTGGCTGCACCCCGACGAAAAGTGCCTGGCATTGGCGATCAAGCGGCGCGCTTTCGGAAGGGCCCTTGCGGGCGCTGCCGAAACGACCGCCGTCGAACGCTATTTCATGCCGGGTATGCCACTTGCGGAGGCCCCGGCCTCCGCAGGAAAACCGTCCAAACCTGAAAGCGGGTCAGAAATCTGATGGAAACCCGATGAGTTCCCAGCGATGAGTGCGTAACGATGACAACTTTGTTGCGCTCTGCAATGGGCCTGTCCGCCGTGGAAGCGGTAAGGGCCCGCAGTAAGAAGTAGACGGTTCGTGCCTGGCTCGGTGCGGACCGAGACAGGAGAAATGTGGCCAAGGTCCGCGTACATGAGCTCGCCAAAGAGCTCGGTATTACTTCCAAAGATGCAGTAACCAAACTGCAGGAATTGGGCGAATTCGTTCGCTCCGCCTCTTCCACCATTGAGGCCCCCGTCGTGAAGAAGCTTCGCGACGCTTTCCCGGGTGCCGGCGCTGCAAAGTCCGCCGCCCCCTCAGCTGCACCTGCAGCACGTCCCTCAACACCGGCAGCATCCCGTCCGGCTGCGCCGACTCCGGGACCTGCAGCACCGAAGGCTCCGGCTGCTCCGGCTCCGGCAGCTCCGGCTGCCTCCACGTCTGCTCCGGCGGCGCCCGCGGCTCCGGCTGCATCCACTCCGGCTGCATCCGCTCCGTCTGCGGCAAAGCCCGGTGCCCGGCCTGCTCCAAAGTCGGACTCGTCCTCTGCCCGTCCGGGTGGACAGGCACCCCGTCCGGGCGGTCCGCGTCCGGGCAACAACCCCTTCGCTACGTCCCAGGGCATGCCCCGCGGCCGTGGTGGCGATGGTGAACGTCCGCCGCGTCCGGGCAACAACCCCTTTGCAACGTCCCAGGGCATGCCCCGTCCGGGTGGCCGCACTGACGGCGAGCGTTCCGGCGGTCCCCGCCCCGCAGCAGGCGCCGGCGGTCCCCGTCCGGCAGCCGGTTCCGGTGGTCCCCGTCCCGCTGCAGGCTCAGGCGGTCCGCGTCCGGGTGCTCCGCGCCCCGGCGCTCCCCGTCCCGGTGCTCCCCGTCCCGGCGGCGGCCCTGGCGGAAACCGTCCTACTCCGGGCATGATGCCCAACCGCACTGAGCGTCCGGCTCCCACCGGGGGTCGCCCGGGTGGTCCGGGTCGTCCGGGTGGTCCGGGCCGTCCCGGCGGCGGACCCGGTGGCGGCACCGGTGGCGGAGCTCCCGCCGGCGGTGGCTTCGGCAAGGGTGGCCGCGGTCGCGGTGGTACCCAGGGTGCGTTCGGCAAGGGCGGCGCAGGCCGTGGCAAGCAGCGTAAGTCGAAGCGCGCAAAGCGCCAGGAACTGGAGCAGATGAGCGCTCCGTCGCTGGGCGGCGTCACCGTACCCCGCGGCGACGGCGAAACGATCATCCGCTTGCGTCGTGGTTCCTCCATCACTGACTTCGCAGAGAAGATTGATGCAAACCCCGCCTCGCTGGTGACGGTTCTGTTCCACCTCGGCGAGATGGCTACGGCAACGCAGTCCTTGGACGAGGACACCTTCGCCCTGCTCGGCGAGGAACTCGGCTACAAGCTGCAGGTTGTCTCTCCGGAAGACGAGGAGCGCGAACTCCTCGACTCGTTCGACATCGACCTCCAGGGTGAACTGGATGCCGAAGGTGACGACGTCCTTGAGCCGCGTGCACCCGTTGTTACGGTCATGGGCCACGTTGATCACGGTAAGACCCGCCTCCTGGACGCCATCCGCAACTCCAATGTTGTGGCCGGCGAACACGGCGGCATCACCCAGCACATCGGTGCTTACCAGATCAGCCACGTCCACGAGGGCACTGCCCGCGACATCACGTTCATTGACACCCCGGGTCACGAGGCCTTCACGGCCATGCGTGCCCGTGGTGCCAAGGTCACCGACATCGCGATCCTGGTTGTCGCAGCCGATGACGGCGTCATGCCGCAGACGGTTGAAGCGCTCAACCACGCCCAGGCGGCCGGTGTGCCGATCGTTGTGGCCGTGAACAAGATCGACAAGGAAGGCGCCAACCCGGACAAGGTCAAGGGCCAGCTCACCGAGTACGGCCTGGTTCCCGAAGAATACGGTGGCGACACCATGTTCGTTGAGGTCTCTGCACGCCAGAACCTGAACATCGACGAACTGATCGACGCTGTCCTGCTGACGGCCGACGCCGCCTTGGACCTGCGTGCCAACCCGGACAAGGACGCTCGAGGCATTGCCATCGAAGCGAACCTGGACAAGGGCCGCGGTGCGGTTGCCACCGTCCTGGTGCAGTCCGGAACCTTGGCTGTCGGAGACACGATCGTCGCCGGTACCGCGCACGGCCGCGTCCGCGCCATGTTCGACGAGAACGGCGAGGCACTGGACGTTGCGCTGCCGTCCCGTCCGGTCCAGGTCCTCGGTTTGTCCAACGTACCGCGTGCAGGTGACACCTTCCTGGTGACGCCGGACGAGCGTACGGCCCGCCAGATCGCCGAGAAGCGGGAAGCCGCGGACCGCAACGCCGCACTGGCCAAGCGCCGCAAGCGCATCAGCCTCGAAGACTTCGACCAGGCTGTTGCCGAAGGCAAGATCGACACCCTCAACCTCATCCTCAAGGGTGACGTTTCCGGTGCCGTGGAAGCCCTCGAAGATGCCTTGCTCAAGATCGACGTCGGCGACGACGACGTTCAGCTCCGCGTCATCCACCGCGGTGTGGGTGCCATCACGCAGAATGACGTCAACCTGGCGACGGTGGACAACGCCATCATCATCGGCTTCAACGTCAAGCCTGCCGAGCGTGTGGCCGAACTGGCCGACCGCGAAGGCGTGGACATGCGCTTCTACTCCGTCATCTACGCAGCAATCGATGACATCGAGATGGCCCTCAAGGGCATGCTCAAGCCGGAGTACGAGGAAGTCCAGCTCGGTACCGCCGAGGTTCGCGAAGTCTTCCGTTCTTCCAAGTTCGGAAACATCGCCGGCTCGATCGTCCGTACGGGCATCATCCGCCGTAACGCCAAGGCACGCGTCAGCCGTGACGGCAAGGTCATCGGTGACAACCTCACCGTTGAGACCCTCAAGCGGTTCAAGGACGACGCCACCGAAGTCCGCAGCGACTTCGAGTGTGGTATCGGTCTTGGCTCGTACAACGACATCGCCGAAGGCGACATCATCGAGACCTTCGAGATGCGCGAGAAGCCGCGCGTCTAAGGTTCCGTTGGAGCGGGTCCGCCGGGATTATCCCGGCGGACCCGTTCCGTTCCCGTTACTACTTTCCAGGAGGAAGTCATGGCTGATCCGGCACGCGCTGCCAAATTGGCACAGCGGATTAAGGTCGTGGTTGCCGAGGCCCTCGGGCGTCGGGTCAAGGATCCGCGCGTCGAGTCCGTCACCGTCACCGACGCCCGCGTCACCAATGATCTGCAGCATGCCACGGTGTACTACACCGTGTTCGGCGACGAGGTTGCACAGTCCGATGCCGCAAAGGCCTTGGAGAAGGCCAAAGGCGTACTGCGGCAGGAAGTCGGCCGCAACATCACCGTGCGCCTGACGCCTACCCTCGAGTTCGTTGCCGACCAGATCCCGGTCAACGCCTCGAACCTCGAGGAGCTCCTGCGCGAAGCCAAGCGCCGTGATGCTGAGCTTGCCGCATTGCGCGCCAGCGCCAAGCACGCAGGCGAGGCAGACCCGTACAAGAGCGATTCAGCGCACGACGTTGACGAAGACGATTTCGACGAAGAGGACATTGACCTCACCGACGATGACGACGTGGACGAAGACGGCAACCGCTAGGACTGTCTCAATGAAAATGCCTCCGGGACCTTGTACCCCGGGGGCATTTTTCGGCTCTGCACTCGCTAGGATCGAGGCATGCCAGCGCACAGCGAAGAACAACGCAACGAGTACCTTGAACAGGCCATCCGGTTGGCGATCAGGAACGTCTCCGACGGCGGTGGCCCTTTCGGTGCCGTGGTGGTCACTCCGGACGGGGCTGTTCATGAAGGCGTCAACCGCGTGACCTTGGACAACGATCCCACGGCGCACGCCGAAGTCGTGGCCATCCGTCGCGCGGCGGCTGATACGGCGAATTTCGACCTCACCGGTTCCGTGCTCTACGCAAGCTGCGAACCCTGTCCGCTGTGCCTGTCGGCGACGTTGTGGGCGAGGATCGGGAACGTCTATTACGCAGCGGACCGCCACGGCGCGGCGCGTGCTGGCTTTGACGATGCCCTCTTCTATGAATACTTTGCCGGTACCCGTCCCGAGCTGCTGCCGGTGGAGCACACCCCGCTGACGGCGTCAGATTCCCCGTTCGAGGCGTGGCGGAACTACGCGGGGCGGGTCGACTACTGACGCCGCTGCGCTCCGCCGTCGGGCACCCGCCTCAGGCCTTGGCGGGAAGCCGTCCGACGCCGTCGAGCAGGTCCTGTTGCTTGCCGCACAGCGCGATGCGGATCCAGCCTTCGCCGATCGACCCGAAGGCTGTGCCCGGGGCGAAAGCCACGCCGGATGAGGCCAGGAAAGCGCGGGTCCACGCCCGGACGTCCCCGCCGCTGACGTGCGAGACATCCGCCCAGAGATAGAAAGCTCCCTGCGCCCCCAGGAACGGTATGCCCTTCGCTGCGAGGATGGCCGAGGCGGCGTCACGGTTGCTACGGTAATGTTCGCGGGCGGTGTCGACGTAGTCCTGGGGCCCGGTCAGCGCCGCGAGGGCCGCGTACTGGGATGGCGACGCCACGCAGGAGACGATCGACTCCATCACGTTGTTCATCAGCTTCTCCATGCGCGGGGGACACACCAAGGCGCCGATGCGCAGGCCTGTCAGTCCGTACGTCTTGGACAACGTCAGCGACGTGAAAACGCGTGCCTGGCCCGGGACATCGCTATCGAAGCGTGCGGGACTGACATGCGGGACGTCGAAGGTGAACGCTTCGTAGCACTCATCGGAAATAATCCAGAGATCGTGCCGTACGGCCAGGTCAACCAGCTGGCGCATGGTGTCTTCCTGGATGACGGCGCCCAGCGGATTCGACGGCGAGTTGAGCATCAGCACTTTGGTCCGCGGGGTGATGAGCGCTTCGATATCCGTGATGTGCGGCTGGAAGTCGTTCTCCGGGTAGAGCGGGTATTCGACCGGCACGGCATGGAGGAGGCGGCTGGTCATGGCGAAGGTGGGGTACCCGGGATTCGGGATCAGGATTTCATCGCCGGGGGAGAGCAGCATGCTCATCACGAAGTGCAGGCCCTGCTGCGCCCCGTCCACGACGTAGACCCGCTCGGATCCCAAGGCTACGTGCTGCGTTTCGCGGAAACGTGCGGCAAACGCCTCCCGCAGGGCGGGGATCCCTGCGTTGGGCGTGTAGTTGGTCTCGTCACGATCCAGGCACGCCATGCCCGCCCCGATCACATGCCTTGCCAGCGGGAAACCGGGTTCGCCGATGCTCAGCACCACCGCCCCGGGAATGGCCCAGGCCGCCTCGGTGATTTCGCGGATCTGGTTGACGGGGACATCGCGGACGTGCTCGGCAAGCTGGGGCATGGGAGCCATCCTAGCCACCGATATACTGGTAAGCGTGCTTTCTGGACTGGTGATCGTTGACAAACCGCAGGGATGGACCAGCCACGATGTGGTTGGCCGGATGCGGCGGCTGGCAGGTACCCGGAAAGTGGGGCACGCGGGCACGCTCGATCCCATGGCCACGGGTGTCCTTGTCCTTGGCATCAATAAGGCCACGCGGCTCCTGACGTACATCGTGGGTACCTCCAAGACCTACACGGCCACCATCCGACTGGGCGAAACCACTATCACCGACGACGCCGAGGGCGACGTTACCGAGGCGCGGACCGCCGTCGACGTCACCGATGCCGCCATCGCTGCCGGCGTCTCGGCCCTGACCGGCCCCATCCAGCAGGTGCCCAGCAGCGTCAGCGCCATTAAGGTCAACGGCGAACGGTCCTACGCCCGCGTCCGCTCCGGCGAGGAAGTCAAGCTTGCCGCCCGTCCGGTGACCATCCATCGCTTCGATGTCCACGGCATCGAAAGGATCGACGGCGGCAGGGTAGTGGACGTCGACGTCACGGTCGAATGCTCGTCCGGCACGTACATCCGGGCCTTGGCGCGGGACCTGGGAAATGCGCTCGGGGTCGGGGGCCACCTGACGAAGCTTCGGCGGACCCAGGTTGGCCCGTACACGATCGACCAGGCACGGACACTGGAACAGCTTGCCGAAGACCTTGAGGTTCTGGAGATGTCCGCCGCGGCACGGTCGCTGATGCCCAACCGCGACCTGAGCGAAGACGAGGCAACGGAGATTTCCTTCGGTCGCCGCATCGCCGCCGGACCCGGCGCGGGGACCCCGGAGGCTGCCACGGTGGAGAATCCCGCCGCGGCCTTCGCGCCGTCGGGCGAACTGGTTGCCCTCCTGGCGGACACGGGAGCCTTTGCGAAGCCGGTGCTGGTCTTCGCGCCGGGAACCGGGGCTGCGGCCCCGGCGGCCCCGGCTGCTGCCCCTGACGCGGGAACGGAGAGCAACAACTGACTATGGACGGATACTTTTACTCCATCCTCATAGTGGGCCTCATCTCCACGATCATGTGTGTTGTGGCCGGCCTGATGAAAAAGGCGCCCAACGACGCCACAATTTTCTCCGTCCTCGCCGTGGAGCTTGCCCTGTTGGTCTACCTGGTGGGTTCCATCGTGCGGGTGGCCATGGGGGAACAGATCGCGGGCGAGCCCTGGGAGTTCTGGGGCTACCTCGCAACAGCCCTCATAGTTCCCGTAGGCGCTGTGTACTGGTCCATCCTGGAACGCACCCGCTGGAGCAACTTTGTCCTGGCCGCCGTGGGCGTCACGGCTTTGGTGATGGCTGCCCGCATGAACCAGATCTGGTACTGACATGAAGGAAGAACACATCGTGGCTGGAGTAGAGTCCGAAACCGCCGGAACCGGTCAGAAGGACACCCGTAACACCGGCCCAGGACGGTTGTTGATTGCCGTGTACGGGGTCTTTGCCCTCTCGGCGACGGCGCGTGCGGGCTACCAGATCGCTACCAAGTTTGCCGAAGCTCCGCTGGCCCATCTGTTGTCGGCGTTTGCCGCCGTCGTGTACATCGTGGCCACCGTATCGCTCGCCAAGCCGGGACGGACCTGGTTCAAGGTTTCGCTGGCCGCTGTCCTCGTTGAACTTATCGGGGTGCTGGTAGTGGGCGCGATGAGCCTGTTCGATCCCGTGGCCTTCCCGCATGACACCGTGTGGTCGGTCTTCGGACGCGGCTACGGCTTCGTGCCGCTCGTGCTGCCCATCCTGGGACTGCTGTGGCTGAACCGGCGCAGGCCGTCGGATTCTCCGTCCCGGGCCTGAGGCGTATTGCGGGTAACCTTAGATTGTTCCGGCGCCGGATGGTTGCCGGGTGCAACGAAAATCAGCAGTAAAAGGCGAGGTTGATGGTCCACATTTGGAACGATCCCACCGAGGTCCCGCGCGACTTCGGCCCAACAGTCGTTACCATCGGCAACTTTGACGGCGTTCATCGCGGTCATCAGCATGTCCTCGCGCAAGTCACGCAGACCGCCCGGCGGCACAATATCCCCGCAGTGGCAGTGACGTTCGATCCCCACCCGGCGCAGGTCCACCGTCCGGAGTCTGCCCCCGAGCTGATCATGGGACTGCAGGACAAGCTTGAGGCTTTGGGCTCCACCGGCTTGGATGCGGTGTTGGTGATGAAGTACACCTTGGACCTCGCCGCCATGACCCCGCTGGAATTCGTGCGGGACGTGCTGGCGGAAGGCCTTCATGCCGAACATGTGGTGGTGGGCCACGACCTCCGCTTCGGTGCAGGTAACGGCGGAGACGTCGGCACCATGCAAGAGCTGGGGGAGAAACTGGGGTTCAGCGTCCAGGTAGTCAACGAGTTCGGAGCCGGCGGCTTCCCCCTCCATCACGACGGCGACGCGGACCGCCGGTGCTCCTCGACGTGGGTGCGCGAAGCGTTGTCGCAAGGCGACGTCGTCACCGCCGCAGCGGTCCTGGGGCGCCCGCACCGTATGCGCGGCGAGGTCGTCCATGGTGCCGCGCGGGGCCGCGACCTCGGTTTTCCTACCGCGAACCTGTCCCATGATTCCACCGGGTACGTTCCCGCCGACGGCATCTACGCCGGCTGGCTGATCGATGAGTCCGGGACCCGTTGGCCCGCAGCGATCTCCGTCGGTTCCAATCCCACGTTCGACGGGGTGAGCCGCCAGGTGGAGGCCCACGTGATAGACCGCCCCCGGGAAGCGGTGGAGGACTTCGACCTTTACGGGCAAACGGTGGCGGTGGAATTCACCCGGCGGCTGCGGGGCATGGTGGCCTACCAAGGGCCGGAAGCCCTGGTGGAACAAATGAACCTCGACGTCGCCCAAGCGCACGAGTTGCTGGTGCGGGGTTAGCGCTTTCGACAACAACACTGCCCTGCCGGTAAACTGATGAGTGGTTCCGGCCGCAGTCCGTGGCAGCTGGACCTGTTTTTGTGTGCGGCGACGCACCCAAGACAACCCGCCAGCGAAGTGTTGGGCGGGAAGCACGGCACAACTCTAGGAGTTCACGTGGCACTTGACGCCGCTGTAAAGCAGTCCATCATCAAGGAATACGCAACCTCTGAAGGCGACACCGGTTCGCCCGAGGTACAGGTTGCGGTCCTGACTCAGCGGATCAAGGATCTGACTGAGCACATGAAGCAGCACAAGCACGACTTCCACACCCAGCGCGGTCTCCTCGCCCTGGTTGGTCGCCGCAAGCGCATGCTTTCCTACCTGAAGGACACCGACATCGCCCGCTACCGTTCGCTCATCGAGCGTCTCGGCCTGCGCCGCTAGTCTGCCTTGGCGGCCCGGTCCTTCGCGGAGCGGGCCGCTTTCTTCACCACAATTAAAAACAGGAATCAACCGCATCGCGCATTCGCGGTCCTCGGTAGTGATTCCCGGGAGGGGCGTCGTTTGACGCTGCAGCCCGTGGATCTCGATCGATGACCGGGTGTCGTACAGGCCAGTAATAAAGAAGAGGCCTGGGTTGGTGCGGCGACTTCCGCCAACAGAAACGGAGGTGACCCATGGAGGGTCCCGAAATCCAGTTCTCAGAAGCCACAATCGACAACGGCCGCTTCGGCAAGCGCGTTATCCGCTTCGAAACCGGCCGCCTCGCCAAGCAGGCTGCCGGCGCGTCGATGGTGTACATCGACGACGACACCGCGCTTCTCTCCGCAACCACCGCAGGCAAGCAGCCGCGCGAAGGTTTCGACTTCTTCCCGCTGACCGTTGACGTCGAAGAGCGCATGTACGCTGCCGGACGCATCCCGGGTTCGTTCTTCCGCCGCGAAGGCCGTCCTTCCACGGAAGCCATCCTGGCCTGCCGCCTGATGGACCGCCCGCTGCGCCCGGCCTTCGTCAAGGGGCTCCGCAACGAGGTTCAGATCGTCGTTACCGTCCTGGCCATCAACCCGGATGAGCTCTACGACGTCGTTGCCATCAACGCTTCTTCCATGTCCACGCAGCTGTCCGGCCTGCCGTTCTCCGGTCCGATCGGCGGCGTCCGCGTTGCGCTCATCGCCGACGAGCAGGGTTCCCAGTGGGTGGCCTTCCCCAAGCACTCCCAGCTTGAGAACGCCGTCTTCAACATGGTTGTTGCCGGCCGCGTAGCCGGTGACGACGTCGCCATCATGATGGTCGAGGCAGAAGCCACGGACAACTCCTGGGACCTCATCAAGGAACAGGGCGCTACCGCTCCCACCGAAGAGGTTGTCTCCGAGGGCCTTGAGGCTGCCAAGCCGTTCATCAAGGCACTGTGCGATGCGCAGGCAGACCTGGCAGCCCGCGCTGCCAAGCCGACCGTTGAGTTCCCCGTCTTCCTTGACTACCAGGACGACGCTTACGCCGCTGTCGAGGCCGCTGCGGCCGAGAAGCTCGCCGCCGTCTTCCAGATCGCGGACAAGCAAGAACGCGACAACGCCTCCGACGAACTCAAGGACGAAGTCCTGGGCTCGCTCGCCGGCGAATTCGAAGGCCGCGAGAAGGAACTGTCCGCAGCATTCCGTTCGGTCACCAAGCACGTCGTCCGCCAGCGCATCCTGAAGGACCAGATCCGCATCGACGGCCGTGGCCTGACGGACATCCGCCAGCTGACCGCCGAGGTTGAAGTTCTGCCCCGCGTGCACGGTTCGGCCATCTTCGAGCGCGGCGAGACCCAGATCATGGGTGTCACCACGCTGAACATGCTGAAGATGGAACAGCAGATCGATTCGTTGTCGCCGGTGACGCGCAAGCGCTACATGCACAACTACAACTTCCCGCCGTACTCCACCGGTGAAACCGGCCGCGTGGGTTCCCCGAAGCGCCGCGAAATCGGCCACGGTGCACTCGCTGAGCGCGCCCTGGTTCCGGTCCTGCCCAGCCGCGAGGAATTCCCGTACGCCATCCGCCAGGTATCCGAGGCCCTTGGCTCCAACGGTTCCACCTCCATGGGCTCGGTGTGTGCTTCGACGCTCTCCATGCTGAACGCCGGCGTGCCGCTGAAGGCTCCCGTGGCAGGCATTGCCATGGGCCTCGTTTCGGACCAGGTTGACGGCCAGACCCGCTACGCAGCCTTGACCGATATCCTCGGTGCCGAAGACGCCTTCGGCGACATGGACTTCAAGGTTGCCGGTACCTCCGAGTTCGTCACGGCCATCCAGCTGGACACCAAGCTCGACGGTATCCCGGCATCGGTCCTGGCAGCAGCCCTGAAGCAGGCCCGCGAAGCCCGCCTCCACATCCTCGAGGTCATCAACGCCGCGATCGACACCCCGGACGAGCTCTCCGAGTTCGCACCGCGCGTCATCGCCGTGAAGATCCCCGTGGACAAGATCGGTGAAGTCATCGGCCCCAAGGGCAAGATGATCAACCAGATCCAGGAAGACACCGGCGCGGATATCTCCATCGAGGACGACGGCACGGTCTACATCGGCGCGACGAACGGCCCGTCTGCAGACGCAGCACGCTCGGCTATCAATGCCATCGCCAACCCGCAGGTTCCCGAGGTCGGCGAACGCTACCTGGGCACCGTGGTGAAGACCACCACGTTCGGCGCTTTTGTCTCCTTGACTCCGGGCAAGGACGGCCTCCTGCACATCTCCGAACTCCGCAAGCTGGCCAACGGCAAGCGTGTGGACAACGTTGATGATGTTGTTTCCGTGGGCCAGAAGGTCCAGGTTGAGATCACCAAGATCGACGACCGCGGCAAGCTCTCCCTCTCCCCGGTTGTGGCCGAGGAAGAAGCAGCTTCCGGCGACGCACCGGCGGAGACCGCTGAAGAGTCCGCAGAGTAGTCTGCAAGCAGTACCCTGAAAGGGCCGGTGGGCCGTAAAGTCCACCGGCCCTTCCGGCTTATCTGAAAGGTTTTAATGACTGTCGTACCCTTGCCCTTGGAGCAAACACTTCCCGGCGGCGAACTGATTCACGGAGCCGAAGGCGGCTCCGTCGTGAGGCGTTCCGTCCTGCCAGGCGGCGTCCGGGTGCTCACCGAGGCAATGCCGGGCCAGCGTTCTGCCACCATCGGGTTCTGGGTCGCAGTTGGTTCGCGCGACGAGGCCGAGGGCCAGCATGGTTCAACGCACTTCCTGGAGCACTTGTTGTTCAAGGGAACCAAGCGCAGGACCGCACTGGAAATTGCCTCGGCGTTCGACGAGGTGGGTGGCGAGTCCAACGCGGCGACCGCGAAGGAGAGCACCTGCTACTTCGCGCGCGTGCTGGACTCAGACCTGCCCATGGCCATCGACGTCATTGCCGACATGATCACCGGCGCCGTCCTCGACCCCGCGGAACTGGAGCAGGAGCGCGACGTCATCCTCGAAGAGATCGCCATGGACAGTGACGATCCAACGGACGTAGCCCACGAGAAATTCGTGGCGGCAGTTCTTGGGAGCCACCCCCTGGCCCGCCCTATCGGGGGTACGCCCGATGCCATCAAGGCCGTCGCCCGGGACTCCGTATGGGCGCACTACCAGCGCTACTACCGTCCGGAGGAGCTGGTGATTACCGCTGCCGGAGGCCTGGACCACGACGTCGTGTGCGATCTTGTCCTGAAGTCGCTGCAGGCCGCGGGGTGGAATCTTGACCCCGCGGCAGCTCCCGTCGACCGCCGTCCCACCGATCGTGCCGTCATTACCGGCACAGCGGGCCTGCATGTCGTGAAGCGCCCGGTGGAGCAGGCCAACATCATCGTGGGCTGCCCTACGATCGTGGCCACCGATGACCGCCGCTTCGTCATGAGCGTGCTCAACGCCGTCCTCGGCGGCGGGATGTCCTCCAGGCTGTTCCAGGAAATCCGGGAGAAGCGCGGGCTCGTCTATTCGACGTACTCCTTCTCAGCGGCCTACGCCGATGCCGGATACTTCGGCATGTACGCAGGCTGCACCCCCTCCAAGGTCCGCCAGGTCCTCGAACTGCTGGGCGTGGAGCTGGACAAGCTCGCGGCCGACGGCATCACGGAGGAGGAACTGCGCAAAGCAGTGGGCCAACTGAGTGGTGGCATCGTCCTGGCCCTGGAGGACACCGGTTCGCGGATGTCCCGCCTTGGCCGGGCCGAGCTGGTTTCCGGAGAGTTCCAGGATATCGACGAGACCCTGGAACGTATCCGGGCGGTCACGGTGGACGAAGTCCAGGAACTCGCCAAAGAGCTCGCCGCAGCGCCGCGAACCATCACTGTCGTGGGACCCTTCGAAGAGAACGAAACGTTCGGGTTCTAAAGCAAACGCTGGAGTCGCCGTGGACACACCAAAGAACGCCGCAGAGGTCCTGCGCCCCTTCCTGGGGCGCTGGCGGGGCATCACGGAGATAGCGTCTTCGGCGTGGGGACCGGCACGTACGGCTGAGGCCGAGGCTGTGTTCTCGGCTGCAGCCGGCGGGCATGCCGTCGTCCAGAGCTACAGGCACAAGGAACCGGGCGGCGCCCACCTTGAGGGCCACGGGATGTTCACGGTGGATCCGGCGCACGGCGGCACCCTGTGGTACTACGTGGACAGCCATGGGCATGCGCCCTCAGCGCCGGTCCGGGGCCACTGGACATCGGGCACCTTGGGTTTCGAGCGGCGAACGGCCGACGGTGTTGCCCGCCACACGTTCCGCGTGGAAGAAGGAACCCTGGTTCACACGGCGGAACTGCGCCTGGAAGGCAGAACCGCGTTCAGCCCGCTGCTCAAGAGCGTCTTCAGGAAGGCCTAACCGCCGGCGAACGGCGGCAGGACGTCGATGACGTCCTCCGCTCCCAGCGGCGCGGAGTGGTCCCTGACGGCAACCTCGTTCCTCAGGAAACTGCTTCTTGCCACGATCCGCGCAAGCGCCGGGGTGCCTTCGGGAGGCTGGGGACGTTCGACGGCGAGCGCCGCTTCCAGCAAGGCTTCCAGGCTGGTGCCTTCCGGAAGGTGGTGGATTTCTTCTTCAACGCCTGCCGCGGCGCGCGCGGCAGCGAAGTAGCGGACGAGCAAGGTATCAGCCTCCGATTGCGCTCATGCTGCGGTCAGGTTGCACGAAGTCAGGTGCACCCAGTCCCGTGTGGTCCATGCCGTGGGCCTTGGGCTTGACCCACATCGCGTCCTGCCACCGTTCGGCGAGTTGCTGGTCCGTTGCTCCTGCGCGGAGGAGGCCCAGGAGGTCAAACTCTTCGTGGGAGAAGAGGCAGCTCATGATCTTGCCTTCGGCGGTGATCCGGGTCCGGCGGCAATCGGCACAGAACGGTTCGGTGACGGACGCGATGATGCCGACTGTTCCGAGGACCTCACCTGCCGGTTCACCGGTAGCCGCATCCCGGCGTCGTACTTCAAAACGTTCCGCCGGAGCCCCGTCGCGTTCGCGCGGATCCGCGCTCAACACGAACTCAGTCGACAACATCTCCCGGATCTCGGCGGCCGTAATCATGTCGCGGCGCGTCCAGCCGTGGTCCGCGTCAAGCGGCATCTGCTCAATGAACCGCAGTTCGTATCCACAGCCCAACGCCCATGCCAGCAGGTGCGGGGACTCGGCATCATTGATGCCGCGCATCAGGACAGCGTTCAGCTTGACCGGTCCCAGCCCTGCTTCCCAGGCCGCATCCACGCCCGCAAGGACACGGTCCAGGAAGGGCCGCCGGGTGAGCTTGGTGAACGTTTCCTCGTGCAGGGAGTCGAGGGAAACGTTGATGCGGGTCAGGCCCGCCGCCTTCAGGGCAGCGGCTTTCTTGTCCAGTCCGACGCCATTGGTGGTCATGGAGATAGGGAGGTCCGGGTGTTCTGCGCGAAGGGCGGCGATGATGTCCACCAGATCGGCCCGTACCAAGGGTTCGCCTCCGGTCAGGCGCAGTTCGCGGACGCCCAGGGCCCCGACGCCGACACGCACGATCCGTACGATCTCGTCCTTGGTCATGACGGCTTGCTTGGAGAGCCACTCAAGCCCCTCGGCGGGCATGCAGTAGGTACACCGGAGATTGCATTTGTCGGTCAGGGAAAGCCGCATGTCGGTGGCGCGGCGTCCGTAACGGTCCCACAACCCCGTCGGCACATCGGCGGGCCGTGGGGGCGGAACCTGTCCCGTTCCTGCCGTGCCGCCCGAGGGAAGCGGCGGCATGCCCAGCTGAACACTCATGAATTCAGGCTACGCCACCGGGACGTGATGCGTGACACCAGTTCCACTCAGCGGACTCTCCGGAAGCGCTCAAGCCACCTTGCCAGTTCTTACAAAATCCCTACGCTTTGGCTCCCGGGAGCCATTTCCCGTGCCGGGCGGGTCCGGCGAACCTATGCTGAAAATGTGAGCACAAATGCGGCAACACCGGCGGCGGAGCCCGGGAACCGCCGGATCCTCCTGGTCGAGGACGAGGAAACAATTGCCGGCGTCGTACGGGATTACCTGACCCGGGCCGGCTTCCAGGTGGACCTCGCCGCTGACGGGTTCACGGCCCTTAAGCTGGCGGCGGAGCGTCAGCCCGACCTGGTGCTCCTGGACCGAATGCTCCCCGGGCTGGACGGCGTGGAAGTGTGCCGCCGGCTGAGGGTGGCCATGAGCGTACCGGTGATCATGCTTACCGCTTTGGGAACCGAGGACGATCGGATCCTGGGACTGGAGATGGGCGCCGACGACTACGTCACGAAACCCTTTTCACCCCGCGAACTGGTGCTGAGGGTCAAGTCCGTGCTGCGGCGCAGCATCAAGGAGTACTCTCCTGAGCCGACCGTGGAGCTGGCCGGCTTCGTGCTGGATCCTGCGTCCCGCACAGTCACCCATCACGGCGCGGCCTTGACCTTGACCGTGCGTGAGTTCGACCTCCTGGCGTTCCTCCTGCGGCGACCCAACCAGGTGTTCAGCCGGGAGGAACTCATCAAAGCGGTGTGGGGCTGGGACTTCGGCGACCTCTCCACGGTGACGGTCCATGTTCGCCGGTTGCGCGAGAAGGTCGAGGAGAATCCCACCAAGCCTGAACTCTTGAAGACTGTATGGGGAGTTGGCTACCGGTTCGATTCAGGAGACGGGCATGCAGGGCACTGAACTTGCCACCATCCTTGGCTGGGTGCTCTTGTGGGCGTTGGTTATTGGAGCCTTCACGCTCTTCCTGCTCCGGCTCCTGCGCCGTGCGTCTGTACTGGCGCAGATCTGCCTGGTGGTGGTGGGCACCGTGGCAGTCCTGGTGGCCGGCATGGTCAGCGCGTTCAACGCCATGGTCATCTCGGCCAGGGACCTCGAAATCATTTGGTACATCCTGGCCATGGCCTCGGTGGTTGCGGTGGTGCTGTCCTTGATGCTGGGAGTGGGGGTTTCCAGGAATGCCTCGCGTCTGGTGGAGGCCGCGCGGAGGATTGGACGGGGTGAAACGTTGGAAGCCGGGGATGGTGCGGAGCGCGCTGCTCCGGCCATGACCTCCGAACTCGCCCGGTTGGCACAAGAGCTGGAAGCGAGCAGCCGAAGCCTGGCCGAATCACGGCACCGGGAAGCGGCCGTGGAAGCTGCGCGCCGGGAGCTGGTTTCCTGGATTTCGCATGACCTCCGGACGCCGCTGGCAGGTATCCGTGCCATGACCGAAGCACTCGAGGATGGCATGGCCGCCGACGTACCGGGTTACTACCGGAAGATCATCGGACAAACCGAACAAATGACGGCGATGGTCAACGACCTCCTGGAGCTTTCCAAAATCCAGGCAGGGTCACTCCGGTTGCGGGCCGAAGCCCTGGACCTGTACGACCTCGTGAGCGATGCACTTTCCGATCTCGCGCCCCTGGCGGCCGGCCGCGGTGTGACCCTCGACGGCGGCGGCGACCGGGAGTGCATGGCAGTGGCTGACGGTCCCAGCCTGGCCCGGGCCTTGCGTAACGTGCTGCATAACGCGGTCATCTACACGGGCAGCGGCACGGAGGTCCACGTCTGGGTAGGGCGCGAGGACGGATACGCCGTAGTGGCTGTCCAGGACCAGTGCGGCGGGATTCCGGAGGAGGACATCCCGCACCTGTTCGAAACCGGGTGGCAGAGGGACCCGTCACGTGGCGCGCCGGCGGGGCTCCAGGGTACGTACAGCGGTGCGGGGATCGGGCTGAGCATGGTTGCCGGAATCGTCAAGGCGCACGGCGGAACGGTCCAGGTGGAGAACGTCGACGGCGGTTGCCGCTTTGCGCTGGCACTGCCGGCAGGAGAGTCCGCTGGAGCCGGCGCCCACCAGGGAGGGACACCATGAAAGGAATGGACACCACGACAGGGCCGGGCACCACGAAAGGGCCGGGCACCACGAAAGGGCGCGACGCCGTGAAGGGCCGGGCCGCCGTCGGCAACAGTGCGTGGTGGGCCGTGTGCGCCGGCGTGGTTTCCGGCGGAGCAGGCATCGCGGCAGGCGAGGTGACGGCGGCATTTCTCAGCCCGCTCGTCTCACCGGTCACGGCCCTCGGGGGAGCGGTCATCGACGCGGTACCGCCGGTAGTCAAAGACGTGGTCATCCGGCTTTTCGGCACGGCGGACAAGATCGTGCTGGTGGTGTCCATCGTTGTGTGTGCTGCCATCCTGGCCGCTGCCGCCGGAGTGCTCGAACGCCGGCGGACCGGGTGGGGGCTCGCGCTCGCCGGGCTGGCCGGCGTCGCCGGATTGACGGCCGTCCTGACCCGGGCGCAGTCCACCCCGCCGGCGGCTTTCGCCCCTGTGCTTGCGGCGGTCGTGACCATGGTGGTGCTCCGGGCGTTGATCCGCCGCTTGGACGCGTGGGACCGGCCGGTGGAGGCTGTGCCCCGCACATCCCTGGCCCGCCGCAGCTTCCTCAACGCTTTGGGCGGCTGGTCCATGGCCGCAGTAGCCGCGGGAGCGGTGACGGCCGTCCTTACCCGGGCAACCGCCGTCGCGTCCGGGTTCCGCGGGTCAATGACCCTCCCGAGGCCGGCCACACCGCCGCAAACGGTTCCATCCGGGGCCTCGCTCCCGGTGGAGGGCATCAGTGCCTTGGTGACGCCGAACGCCGACTTCTACCGGATCGACACCGCACTGACCATACCGGCCATTGACCCGCCGTCCTGGAAGCTCAAAGTCACAGGGCTCGTTGAACGCGAGATCGAGATCGACTTTGCGACCCTCCTCGCCAAGCCCATGACGGAGCGGCACATCACCATCGCCTGCGTATCCAACGAGGTGGGCGGGGACCTGATTGGCAACGCGCTCTGGCTCGGTTGGCCCGTCAGGGAGTTGCTTGCACTCGCCGTCCCCAAACCAGGGGCGGACGTGGTCTTGTCCACGAGCAACGACGGGTGGACTGCCGGCACGCCGCTTGAAGCGCTCACCGATGACAGGGACGCCCTCCTCGCCGTGGGCATGAACGGCGAACCGCTGCCCCTTGAACACGGATTCCCGGTTCGCCTGGTGGTCCCTGGCCTGTACGGATTCGTCTCCGCCACCAAGTGGGTCACTGAATTGAAGGTCACACGCTTCGGGGACGAAAAAGCCTATTGGACAACGCGCGGATGGAGCGACCAGGGTCCCATCAAAACCCAGTCGCGGATCGATGTGCCACGCAGCGGGCGGACCGCCGCAGCAGGGACTGTACAGTTCGGCGGCGTCGCCTGGGCCCAGCACCGGGGCGTCAGCCGGGTGGAATTGCGTGTCAACCGCGGGGACTGGAAAGTGGCTGAGCTTGCTCCCGGGATCTCCGCCGACACCTGGTACCAGTGGCAGTTGGCGCTGGACCTCGCCCCCGGCGACTACGAGGTGCAGGTCCGGGCGACGGACTCCACCGGCGAACCGCAGGTCGAGAAGCGCTCGCCCGTAGCTCCCGACGGCGCCACGGGTTACCACACCATCAACGTGAAGGTCGCCTGAGGCCCTACGCTGGGTAGGTCCGGATCGTACGGACCTGAGAATGACCCTGAACACAGGAGGACGCCCGTGCCAAGATCCGTTGCTGCCCACCGCGGCGCCGTCGTGGAACTGCTCACCAGGCAAGCAGCCCGGAAAGGCACCGAGGAACTGCCGCTGCTGGATGCCATAGGAAGAGCGCTCGCAGCAGACCTGCGGGCACCGGTGTCGCTGCCGCCGTTCGCCAACTCGCAGATGGACGGTTTTGCCGTTTTCTCGGCGGATATCCCCGACGGCGGCGCGGAGCTCAGGGTGGGGGCGCCGGTTCCGGCCGGTGCCCGGCCGGCGGCACTGGAACGTGGCTTTGCCGTTCCCATCATGACCGGCGCCATGCTTCCCAAGGGGGCAGACGCCGTCGTCCCGATCGAGCGGGCGGTTCCTTCAGTGTTTCCTGCCGCCGGAGCCGTAGATGCGCTGGTCCGGCTTCCTGCCACGGCTCCCGGAACCTTCGTCCGGGATGCCGGAAGCGACATCGCCGAAGGTGCCTTGGCGTTGGCAGCCGGGACATCACTGGGGCCGGCGCAACTGGGCTTGCTGGCGGCGCTCGGTCTGACGAGCGTGGAAGTGCGCAGTCCACTGCGGGTACTGCTGGTCACCACCGGCGATGAGGTCGTCGAACCCGGGAACCCGCTGGTGACAGGCAAAATCTACGACTCCAACGGAACGCTTCTGGAGGCGTCCATGCGCCAGGCGGGGCTTGAGGTGGTGCGGAACGGAATCTCCGACGACGATCCTGCCGGGCTGCTCGATGTCCTGCGGAAGCACACGGACAACGGAAGTGCCGTGGATCTTGTGGTCACTACCGGCGGGGTCAGCAAAGGCGCGTACGAGGTGGTGCGCCAGGCAATGGCAGGCGAAGACGTCGAATTCGTGCCCGTGGCCATGCAGCCGGGCGGGCCGCAGGGAATCGGGACCTTCAACGACGTCCCTTTCCTTGGCTTTCCCGGGAACCCCGTCAGTTGCCTCGTGTCGTTCGAAATGTTCCTCCGGCCTGCGCTATCGGAAGTCCTCGGTGCGCCGAGGCCCAGGCAGATGCTGCCGGCACGGCTCGCCGAACCGTTGACATCGCCCAAGGGAAAGCACCAGGTGCGGCGCGGGATCATCGAAAACGGCGTAGTCCGCCTTGAAGGCGGCGCTGGTTCGCACCTCGTCCATGCGCTGGCCCGCTCCAACGCATTGATCCAGGTGCCCGCCGACGTCACGGAATTACAAGCAGGAGACGAAGTGGAAGTATGGGTGCTGTGAACCAAACTTCCCATGAATCCGGTAGCCTGACACACCTGCGCCACGACGGTACGGCCCAGATGGTTGATGTCTCTGACAAAGCTGTCACCACCCGCGAAGCCACAGCCGCAGCAACAGTGCGGAGCAGGCCCGAGGTTCTTGCCCTCCTTGGTGCGGGCGAACTGCCCAAGGGCGATGCCCTGGCGGTGGCACGCGTCGCCGGAATCATGGCAGCCAAGAAGACTCCCGAGCTCATTCCGTTGTGCCATCCACTGCCCATCTCCAAAGTCACTGTGGACTTTGAACTGGGGCGGGATGCTGTCCAAATCCTCGCCACGGTCAAGACCCGGGGCGTCACCGGAGTCGAGATGGAAGCCCTGACGGCTGCTTCGGTGGCTGCGTTGAGCGTCTACGACATGATCAAGGCTGTGGACAAGCACGCGGTCCTCACAGACATCCATGTGCTGGCCAAGAGCGGCGGCAAGAGCGGCAGTTGGAGCCTTGGGGGTCAACCGGGAGTCACTGGAACTTCCGACGCTGCAACCTCCGGCGCCGGGGCCGTTGCCGACCCTTCCGCTGGAGGACAGGCATGAGCGCCTGCGAGCCTGGCGCGCACGGGCCCCGGAAGGCCGGCGTCGTGATCGCCTCCACGCGAGCGGCGGCCGGAACCTACCGTGACGGGACCGGCCCGGTCATCCAGGATTGGCTGGCGGAGCACGGCTTCGATGTATTTCCGACCATGGTGGTGCCGGACGGTGAGCCGGTGGGCGCGGCCCTGCGTGCGCTCCTGACCCAGGGGCCCTCGGTCATTATCACCAGCGGCGGGACGGGACTCAGCCCGGACGACCACACGCCCGAGATGACCCTGCCACTCCTGGACCGCGAAATCCCGGGAATCATGGAAGGGATCAGGCGTGCAGGCAGCGAAAAAACACCCATGGCCATGCTGAGCCGCGGCCATGCCGGGACCGCCGGCAAGACCTTCATCATCAACCTCCCCGGTTCGCCGAAAGGGGTCATGGACGGTTTGTCCGTGCTGGACCCGCTACTCGGACACCTTTGTGAACAATTGGAAGGAAACCATGGCCACTGAAACAGACTTCGAAGTTGTCAGTGCAGTGCTCAGCGCCGAGCCGATCTCCGTGGACCAGGCTATAGCCGCCGTCGAATCGGATACGGCCGGGGCCGTCGTCAGCTTTAGCGGCGTAGTACGCAACCACGACGGCGGCAAACCCGTGGACCGCTTGAGCTACAGTGCGCATCCCACTGCCCACCGCACCATGTCCGAGGTAGTGGCCGCGCTCGTGGCCGAGCATTCCGGCGAGGCCCAACAACCCGTCCGGATCTGGGCCGCGCACCGCGTGGGTTCCTTGGAAGTCGGAGACCCCGCCTTGGTGTGCGCCGTGGCTGCCGCGCACCGTGGGCAGGCCTTTGCCGTCTGCGCCGAGCTGGTTGACCGGATCAAGGCCCAGGTACCCATCTGGAAGGAACAGTTCTTCAGCGACGGCACCGTGGAATGGGTCGGCGCGGGGGAGTAGCCGGGGCTTTGCCTGGCAGTGGTTCGCCGGCCTGGTAACGGTTCCGTCCTGTCCGGGCCCCGGCGGTAGTGTTGATGCCATGACCGAACAACTTGCCGTAGCAGTACTTGGCGCCCGCGGGCGCATGGGAATCGAAGCCGTCAAAGCTGTTGAAGCAGCCGAGGACATGAAGCTGGTAGCCGCCCTTGGCCGCGGCGATTCCCTGGAGACGCTGCTTGAGGCAGGAGCGCAGTACATCGTGGACCTGACAGTCCCCGACACCACCGAAGCCAACGTTCGGTTCGCCGTCGAGCACGGCATTCACGCCGTCGTTGGAACCACGGGATGGGACGCGTCACGCCTGGACTCCCTGCGCGAATTGCTGGAGCAGCAGCAGGGCACCGGCGTCCTGATCGCTCCGAACTTCGCCCTCGGATCGGTGCTGGCATCTGCGTTCGCCGCCAAGGCGTCGAAGTACTTCGAATCGGTGGAAATCATTGAGCTGCACCACCCCAACAAGGTGGATGCCCCCTCGGGAACAGCAGTACGGACAGCGCAGTTGATCGCTGAGGCACGCAAGGAAGCGGGTCTGCCGTCCAGCCCGGACGCCACGGAGTCCGCCCTTGAGGGAGCCCGGGGATGCGAAGTGGACGGAGTCCGCGTGCACAGCGTCCGCCTGCGCGGCCTGGTGGCACATCAGGAGGTGCTCCTGGGCGGCCCCGGCGAGCAGCTGACTTTGCGTCACGACTCCTTTGACCGTGCGTCCTTCATGCCCGGTGTCCTGCTGGGCCTGCGCAAGGTTGCTGCCCACCCCGGCCTTACTGTGGGCCTTGACGGGTACCTGGACCTGGGGCTTTAGGACCATGTCGAACTTCTGGCACACCCTCAAGAACAACAGGACCAAGATCTGGGTTGGCGCCATCACCTTGCTGCTGGTGCTGTACTTGGTGGTTTCCCTGCAACGCTCGTTGTTGCTGCTGGGGGACCCCAACCCCGTGGCCAAGGGGATCGGTGCGGCCTACCTCGTCCTGCCTGTAGTTGGTGCGTGGGCGCTGATCCGCGAGCTGCTCTTCGGTGCACGGACTGAACAGATGGCCAAAGTCCTCGAAGCCGAGGGCGGCCTTCCGGTGGATAACCTGCCGCGCACTCCGGGCGGAAGGATCGTCCGCTCCGCGGCGGACGCTGAATTCGAAAAGTACAAGGCCGAGGCCGAGGCAGCCCCGGAGGACTGGCGCTCATGGTTCCGGCTCAGTTGTGCGTATGACGCTTCAGGTGACAGGAAGCGTGCCCGGGCATCGATGCGCGACGCCGTGAAACTGTTCCGCGATCAGTCGCCGGCCGCCGGGCGGTAGCTCCCCAGGCGTGAGGCCTGGTGGGCCAGCCACTCCAAGGGTCCGCGGCGGCGGAGCAGTGCAAAGACGGCACCTACGGCGATCACTGTGAGTGCCTGCGCCCAGTACATGGTTTCGTTCGTCCAGCCGCTGGGAAGGGGCTGGTCCACAAACCAGGACACCGCCCACACATGGAGCGAATACAGCGTCAGCGTCATGGCTCCCGGACCGCTGAGGACCAGCAGGAACCGTACGCCAATCCTTTCCGACCAGCTGCCCAGCAGCAGGAAGAAACCTATTGCCGCGGCGGCCGTTCCGCCGGTGTGGAGCAGGTCAAGCGTGGTTCCGGCGTGTGGTGATGCGGTGGCCAGCCACCACAACGAGTCCGTTTGGCGCAGGCCCGTCAGGTTCACTTGGAGCATGCTCTCCAGGGGGTAGCCGCGGACGCCCGGCAGCGTACTCAAGGCAGCCCGCCCACCCCAGGCTTCCATGGCCAGGATTCCCAGGACTTTCGACACGATGGCCACGGCTGTTCCGACGGCAAGCAGGAGGACTTGCACCCGCTGCTTGGACAACGCGAGCCTGCCGATCAGCAAACCGAGCAGAAGGTACGAGATCCACTGGCACACGGGGTAGTAACCCGTGAAGAAGAGGTCTGCGAGGAGCGCCCCGGGGGTCTGCAGGTCTTCGACGTTGGGGTTGTGCCCTAGCTGCAAGGGCGGGTTTGCCTCCAGTAGCACCGGTCTGACGAGGTAGCCGAGGACCGGGGAGAGCAGTATCCATCCCGCCGCCCACGCGCTCAGCGCCCGGACGCCCAGTCCAAGGAAGGGCAGGATGCACAGGAACAGGACTGCATAGTGCACCAGGATGATGGCTACGTTGACTTCCAGCCCGCCCAGCGCCAGCCCGACGACGGCGATCACCAACGCGCGCAGCGCTACGCCACCCCTGGCGGCACCCAGCTCAGCCCCTCGGCGCGGTGCCTGTTTGCCCGTGGCAAGGGCAAGACCGACTCCGGCGAGGACCGCAAACAACGCTGACGACCTTCCGGAGAAGGTCAGGCCGATCCATGTTGGTTCCCAACCCGGTGCAGGTCCGAAGGTCGGCAGGAGATGGGTGGCCATCATGCCCAAAAGCGCGGCACCGCGCGCCGCGTCGATGCCTGTGAGGCGCGGAGAGAAGTTGTGGCCCGGCGAAGCCATGTTGTTCGGCGTCGTGTCCGGGGAAGTCATGAAGTGATCGTCTCACGGCCGACGGCGGCCCGGATTACCGACGGCTACGCGGACGCGCCATGATGCCTCCCCACGCCGAGGCCTTGTTTTCGAATATATGTTCGAATAGTATGGCGGCATGAACGACGCTTCCCGATCCGCAGACGGCATGCGCGGGCCCATGAAGGCCATGAGCCCAGGAGTGGTGGACTTCCTGTTCAGGCAACTCGTGGCAGGCGAACCGCCGGAGGATGTGCAGTGGCGCCACGAGGGTGTGGTGCTCGGTGAACAGGCTCCCGGCGCCGAACTCGCGCGCAGGCTGACCGAGACGGACCTCGACGCCCTGACGCCCTTGGAGCTGTTCGAATATGTGCGGGCCACCCAGCGGCTGGTGACCTGGGCTGAGCACCTCAAGGAGTTGGCCGTATCGCGCTACTGCTCGGAGGAGGCCGCGGGAACCCCCGCGAGTCCCAACGTCCGGTGATGACGACCATCACGCGGGCCGCATTCCCGTAACCGGCGCGGGACAGGGTAACGTTTTTCCTATGTCTGACTCCCGCGCGCGCATTCCCGCTCTTGGTACCCTGCTGACCGCCATGGTCACCCCGTTCACCGAGGATGGCAAGGTCGACTACGACCGAGCCGCAGCGCTGGCAGAAAAGCTCGTCCAGGACGGTTGCGACGGCCTCGTGGTCACCGGCACCACGGGGGAGACCTCAACCCTCACTGATGAGGAAAACCTCGGCATGTTCCGTGCCGTCAAGGAAGCCGTTGGCGGCAAGGCCGCCATCATCGCCGGAACCGGCACCAACGACACCGCACACTCGGTGCATTTGTCGCAGCGTGCCGCCCAGCTGGGTGTTGATGGTCTTCTGATCGTCACTCCCTACTACAACAAGCCCAGCCAGGCCGGCGTGCGGGCGCATTTCGAGACGATCGCTTCTTCCACGGACCTGCCCGTCATGCTGTATGACATTCCGGGCCGATCCTCAATTGCCATCGCACCCGAGACCATGATCGCGCTGGCTCAGCACCAGAATATCGTTGCCGTGAAGGACGCCAAGGCCGATTTCGCCGCCGCCACGCGGGTCATGGCTGAAACGGACCTCGTCTTCTATTCGGGTGATGACGGCCTGACCCTCCAGTGGATGGCGATGGGTGCTGCCGGCCTTGTGGGCGTCACCACGCATGTGGCCACCCGGCGCTTCCGTGAGCTCATTGATGCCATGAACGCGAACGACCTCGCGACAGCGAGGACCATTAACTTTGAATTGGAGCCCGTGGTGCGCGCAACCATGACCCGGGTCCAAGGCGCAGTAGCCGCCAAGCAGATTCTCAAGTGGCAGGGAGTCCTGCCCAACTCGGTTGTCCGTTTGCCCCTCGTGGAGCCGGACCAGGCCGAGATCGACACCATCCGCGGGGACTTGGCTGAGGCCGGAATGGACTTCAACGTCTAGGACGGTTCCGCCGGAAAGAAGCAAAATATGACCCAAACCGCCCTTCCTGGACTGGTTACTCCGCCCAAACTGCCACACGGCACGCTGCGGATTGTTCCGCTCGGTGGACTGGGGGAGATTGGCCGCAACATGGCGGTCTTCGAAATCAGCGGCAAATTGCTGGTGGTTGACTGCGGAGTACTCTTCCCGGAAGAAACACAGCCCGGCGTCGACCTGATCCTGCCCGATTTTTCCTACATCGAGGACCGCTTGGACGACGTCGTCGGTGTTGTCCTGACGCACGGACACGAAGACCACATCGGCGCCGTACCCTATCTGCTCCGCCTCAAGGCCGATATCCCGCTCATTGGCTCCCAGCTGACCCTTGCCCTGGTTGAGGCGAAGCTGCAGGAGCACCGGATCAAGCCTTACACCCTCACCGTCACCGAGGGGCAGGTGGAACAGTTCGGCCCGTTCGAATGCGAGTTCGTGGCGGTCAACCACTCGATTCCCGACGCCCTGGCAGTGTTCATCCGCACCGAGGGCGGAACCGTGCTCCACACCGGCGACTTCAAGATGGACCAGTTGCCGCTGGACGGCCGGATCACCGACCTGCGTCACTTTGCCCGTTTGGGTGAAGAAGGCGTAGACCTTTTCATGGCCGACTCCACCAACGCCGATGTTCCCGGCTTCACCACGGCCGAAAAGGAAATCGGTCCAACGCTGGACCTGCTGTTCGGGCAGGCGCAGAAGCGCATCATTGTCGCGTCCTTCTCCTCCCACGTCCACCGGGTGCAGCAGGTCCTGGACGCCGCTGCCAAGCACGGGCGCAACGTGGCTTTTGTTGGCCGTTCCATGGTCCGCAACATGGCTATCGCCGCCAAGCTTGGATACCTCGACGTCCCGCCGGGAATCCTCGTGGACATCAAGAACATCGATGACCTGCCGGACAACCGCGTGGTCCTCATGTCCACAGGCTCGCAAGGAGAGCCCATGGCGGCGTTGTCGCGCATGGCCAACGGCGACCACCGTGTGGTGGTGGGCGAAGGCGACACGGTCATCCTGGCTTCGAGCCTCATTCCGGGCAATGAGAACGCCGTCTTCCGCATCATCAACGGCCTGCTGAAGCTCGGTGCAGCGGTCATCCATAAGGGAACCGCGAAGGTGCACGTCTCGGGTCACGCGGCAGCAGGGGAGTTGCTGTACTGCTACAACATCCTCAAGCCCTTGAACGCCATGCCCGTCCACGGTGAAACCCGGCACCTGATCGCCAACGGAAACATTGCGGCCGCGTCCGGCGTCCCGGCGGAGAATGTCATCCTGAGCGACAACGGCACCGTCATCGACCTGAGGAACCAGAAGGCACGAGTCGTAGGACAAGTGGAGGTTGGCTTGGTCTACGTCGACGGCTCGAGCGTCGGCGAGATCACGGATGCCGATCTGAAAGACCGGCGCATCCTTGGCGATGAAGGCTTCATCTCCGTCATCACCGTCATCAACCGGACCACCGGCAAAATCGTTTCCGGTCCCGAAATCCATGCACGCGGTGTGGCTGAGGATGATTCCGTCTTCGACGAGATCATCCCGAAGATCAATGCCGCACTGGAAGAAGCCGTCCTGAACCACGCTGACCACACCAACCACCAGCTGCAGCAGGTGGTCCGGAGGGTTATCGGCACGTGGGTGAACCGCAAGTTGCGCCGACGCCCGATGATCATTCCCGTGGTCCTGGAGGCATAGGCTGCCAGGCAACCAGCAGCAGGCAACATGCAGTCCCAAGGGGGCCTGAAATCCGCGGATTTCAGGCCCCCTTGCGGTAGCGTGGCAGATATGGCGACCCGTACCTCCTCCACGCCACGAGGCAGCTCAAGCAGTAAAACCGGCAGCGGCCGGGGCTCAGCTGCAACCAAATCCAGCGCGGCGGCCAAAAGCAGCCGCAGTGGATCCACGCGGACCAAGCAGTCCGCCGTCGAACCCCAAGCGCCTTTCCCGGTCCGGATGCTGTCCGGTGCATGGCAGGGCATCGGACACGTGGTCGGCGCGGGAGTGCGCCGTATCGGTTCGGATGTCAGCGACCTTGACCCCGAGGACCGGCGGGACGGCGCTGCCCTGTTCAACCTGGTGCTGGGTATTGCTGTTGCGACCTTCGCCTGGTGGGGATGGACGGGCTGGTTGCCGGACATCGTCTACAGCGTGGTCAATGGCACGTTTGGCTGGATGTCCCTGCTCCTGCCGCTGATGCTCTTCATTTGCGCGTTCCGGCTTTTCCGGAAACCGCAGGACGGCCGCGGAAACAACCGCGTGGGAATTGGTTTCCTGGTGATGGCGCTGGCGGGGTCGGCCCTGGCGCACGTCATTGGAGGACAGCCTTCCGTGGGCGAAGGATTTGACGGGCTCCGTCGCGCAGGCGGAATGCTGGGTTTCCTTGCTGCCTCACCACTGGCGGCCATCCACGTAGCCATACCTGTCCTCTTTTACAGCCTCCTCGCGTTTGTGTCGGTGCTGATTGTGACCGCCACTCCCTTCGGGGCCATTCCTGCCCGCATCCGCTCGGGTTACGAACACCTCATGGGCGTGGACCTGGAGGAAGCCCGGGCAAGCCAGGAAGCACATGACCGCAGCTACCTCTACGGAGAGGACAAGCCGGCCAAGGCCGGCAAGAAGAAGCGCACACGCCTCTTTGGCAAGGACCAGGAAGCCGATCCACACTTGGAAGGCTACGTGGGCGACGAGGCCTTCGAGCACGCCATCGTGGACGACGACGAATCTCCCGCCGATGCCGCTCCGCGCGTCCCGCCGGGCGTACGGCGGCCCACCCAGGCCGAAATCGCCGTCGGAAAGATCAAGGCCGCACAGGGCCTGGCCGCTGCGCCGGGCGCAGGTGCCACCCCGGGTGCCGACAATCCCACCGAGGCCATCCCCGTACTGAGTCCGGAGATGACAACTCCCGTGGCACAGGTTCCGGCCAAGCCCGCCGGAGCCCCGCTGCCCCAAACTCCCATCCCGCAGCGCACGGAACAGTTGTCCTTGGCCGGAGATGTCACCTATACGCTTCCTGCCTCCGACTACCTCACGCCGGGGTCCATTCCGAAGGAACGCACGGAAGCGAACGACGCCGTCGTTGCTGCCCTGACGGACACCCTGACCCAGTTCAATGTCGACGCCACGGTGACGGGTTTCAGCCGTGGACCCACGGTCACCCGGTACGAGATCGAACTGTCCCCGGGAACAAAAGTGGAGCGCGTTACGGCGCTGTCCAAGAACATCTCCTACGCCGTTGCTTCCAGCGATGTCCGTATCCTGAGCCCCATTCCGGGCAAGTCGGCCATTGGCATCGAAATCCCCAACACGGACCGCGAAACCGTGTCCCTGGGAGACGTTTTGCGGAGCCAGAACGCGCGGCGGACAGACCATCCCATGGTGATGGGCGTCGGCAAGGACGTCGAGGGTGGCTACGTGGTTGCCAACCTCGCCAAAATGCCCCACCTCCTGGTTGCCGGTGCCACCGGCGCCGGCAAGTCGAGTTTCGTGAACTCCATGATCACGTCCATCCTGATGCGTGCAACTCCCGATGAAGTCCGCATGGTCATGGTGGACCCCAAGCGCGTGGAACTTACCGCCTATGAAGGCGTTCCCCACCTGATCACGCCCATCATCACCAACCCCAAGAAGGCTGCGGAGGCTTTGCAGTGGGTAGTGCGTGAAATGGATGCCCGCTATGATGACCTCGCGAACTACGGCTACAAGCACATCGACGATTTCAACAAGGCGGTCCGTGCGGGCAAGGTCACGCCGCCGGTCGATTCCAAGCGGATCATCAAGCCCTACCCGTACCTGCTGGTGATCGTGGACGAACTCGCGGACCTCATGATGGTGGCCCCGCGTGACGTCGAAGATTCGATCGTCCGCATTACGCAGTTGGCCCGTGCGGCCGGTATCCACTTGGTGCTGGCAACCCAGCGTCCTTCCGTGGACGTCGTCACCGGCCTCATCAAGGCCAACGTCCCCTCCCGAATGGCCTTCGCCACGTCCTCCGTCACCGACTCCCGCGTCGTGCTGGACCAGCCGGGTGCAGAGAAGCTGATCGGTCAAGGCGATGCCTTGTTCCTGCCCATGGGCGCTTCCAAGGCCATGCGTGTCCAAGGCGCCTGGGTATCCGAATCGGAAATCCACAAGGTGGTGGAACACGTCAAGGGACAGCTGCAGGCCGTCTACCGTGACGACGTTGCCGCCGAGGCTCCCAAGAAGCAGATTGATGATGACATCGGAGACGATCTCGAAGTCCTCCTGCAGGCCACGGAACTCGTGGTTACCACGCAGTTCGGTTCCACGTCCATGCTCCAGCGCAAGCTCCGCGTCGGATTCGCCAAGGCGGGACGCCTCATGGACCTCCTGGAGTCCCGCGGCGTCGTGGGCCCCTCCGAGGGCTCCAAGGCCCGGGACGTCCTGGTGAAGCCGGACGATCTCGCCGCCGTGCTGGCTGCCATGAAGGGCCAGGAGGCCCCTGCGGCTCCCGACGCCCAGACCGCCGCCCTGAGCGATAACGCCAACGCCAACATTGCGGTCGGCGGCTATGCAGAGGACGTCGTTGCCGCAGACCTCGACAACCGCACCCAGGCGATCGATTATTTCGACGGGGCCGATGGTTCCGATGACGACGAAGGCGGCGAAGACGCTTGGTCGCTCACAGGCCGCTGAAGTCCAGACGGTAGCCTAGAGAAGTGACTACAGCCGAGGGCGACAACGCCACGTCTAGGGGTTCCGAAGTGTGGAACCTGCCCAATATCCTCACCATGCTCCGCATCGTCCTGGTGCCCTTTTTCGTGTGGTTCCTGCTCGCGGACGATGGCCGGCACGGTCTCTGGCGGTGGGCCGCCGTCGTGGCTTTCGCTGTGGCGATCTACACGGACAAGCTCGACGGCGACATCGCCCGGGCGCGGGGTCTCATCACCAATTTCGGCAAGATCGCCGATCCCATAGCGGATAAATTGCTGATCGGTTCAGCGCTCGTCCTGCTCTCCGTCCTGGGGGAGCTGCCTTGGTGGGTGACCATCCTGATCCTGGTCAGGGAGTGGGGTATTACCGCGCTGCGGTTCTTCGTCATCAGGTACGGCGTGATGCCCGCTTCCCGCGGAGGCAAACTCAAGACGGTTGTGCAGACCGTGGCCATCTTCCTGTACACCATGCCCCTGAAAGCGATTGCCCCATGGCTCGTCGACGTCGCGTTCTGGGTGATGATGGCTGCGCTGGCCATCACGCTCTGGACCGGCGTCGAATACGTCATCCAGGCTCTCAAGCTTCGGGCCGCCGGGCGGAAAGCATGAGCGCCGCCGTAAGTGCCGACGCAGCGGAAACCGCGACGGCGGCTGTCCGGCTGGCGCTCGAACGGCACCTGACAGTGGCCACGGCAGAGTCGCTGACGGCCGGAATGGTGGCCGCTGCCCTCGCGAATACTCCCGGCGCGTCGGGGATGCTGCAGGGCGGTGTAGTCGCCTATCAGAACTCCGTGAAGGCGTCGGTCCTGGGCGTCCCGCAGGATCTCCTTGACGCCGTTGGATCCGTTGATGGAGACGTGGCGGCAGCAATGGCCACGGGAGCCCGCCGGGCCTGCGGGGCGGACATCGGCATTTCCACTACCGGAGTCGCAGGGCCGGACGCCCATGACGGCAAGGCAGTGGGGACGGTCTTCATCGGAATCGCCGCAGAATCCGGATCAAGGGCGTTTGAATACTCGTTCCAAGGGGACAGGCAATCCATTAGGAACCAAGCGTGTGTTGCGGCGTTGGCGAGGCTGCTTGGCGGGTTGGAAGGGGATGGTTACCGTTCGTAAAGTAGTCGGGAACAAAAACTGATTGCCAATAGTTGTGTCATTGTGTCGCTTCGGAATGGTCGGGGCGCCTAGGATGTAGAAACCAACCCGGTCCGCCAACCAGCGAACCGGAAGAACGAGGGAGCAAGGCGATACAGATGGTAAAGCAGCCCGTATCCGTGAACGGCGTTGTCCGCTGGAAGGATGTGGGCTTGGCTGATCAGGCACAGAGCGAACAGAAGGAGCGCAAAATGGTCGTACTACGCCACGAAATCGGTGATGTACTGCGCGATGTCCGCCAGCGTCAGGGCCGCACCCTCCGCGAGGTCTCGCACAGCGCCCGCGTTTCACTCGGATACTTGAGTGAAGTTGAACGCGGCCAAAAGGAAGCTTCGTCCGAGCTCCTGTCTTCTATCTGCACCGCACTGGACGTACCGTTGTCCAGCATGCTGCGCGAAGTAAGCGACCGCGTCGCAGTTGCAGAGGGAGTTGCGGTACCGGACACGGTTCCGCAGGAATTCTCCCAGCGTTACGGTCGGGATCTCGATCTCACCGACGACTTCGGCCAGGGCATGCTGTCCGGAGCGCGGTAACCGTCCCCTAGTACGTCGAAGGTCCCCAGCCACTGGCTGGGGACCTTTCGCGTTGGTGGCACGGACAGCGGTTCCGCCGGATCTGCTACTGCGCTGCGTCCCCGGGGTCTTTGGCAGTGTCTTCCGAGGCGGGGGCTTCTACGGCGGTGTCGTCTTTGGCTGGGGCCTCCTTGATCAGCCCCTCTCCGTACACGGCGTTGAGCCTTTCCATGTACTCGGCGAGGGTCTGCACGTCCTCCAGCGGCCATGTCCCCAGGCGTTCGCGGAAAGCCTGCCGGCGGGCGTCCTGCACCTGGTGCATCTTCTCTTCGCCCTTGTCCGTCAACCGGATGGACTGGGCCCTGCCGTCCTGCGGATCTGCCTCCTTATAGACAAGCCCGAGGCTCTCCAGGAAGGCGATTTGGCGGCTCACGGAAGGCTTGCCGACTCCAACGCAGGAGGCCAGGTCTGTCAGGCGGATGGGGCCCTCGCGGCGGATGATGGTCAGCAGTCCATAGGCGGCGGGTTCCATGTCCGGATGGACCTGGCGGGAAAGCTGGTGCGAGATGGAACGGGCGCGGCGCCAGAGCAAGCTCAGCTGGTGTTCAACCTGCTGAAGGGCATCATCCACTTCGTCGCGTTGGACGGCAGTGGCCGGTGCATGGGGGAGAGGATTGCTCATGGCAACCATTCTAGGGTCCGGCGACATGAGAGACTCTATCCGTGAGGGCAAGTGATTTCTGGCGGTTGATGGACGACGAATTCGGGGCGGGCTATTCCCGGGTGCTTGCCGGATCCCTGGTGCTGGCCGGAGTTGGCGGCCGCACCGCTACGGACGCCCTCGCCTCGGGTTTCGACCCCCGCGATGTTTGGCTGGCAGTTTGCGACGTGCAGGACGTGCCACCCGAGCGCAGGCTTGGCCGGGACATCAAACCCACCGGTTAGCCGTAACCCGGTCCAGCTGGTCGACGCCGGGCCGGGACACGCCGTCGCGTTGTTCGAATATCTGTTCGGATTTGGATATGCTCCTGTGAGAGGAAAATTGATCCTGAAGGACGCATTCCACGCTCCGGCGACCCTTGTTTTCCACATAGGCCAGGCGGGCAGCTAAAAATGTCAGAGCGCCGCATTAGCGTCAGACGTGACAGGAAAGCGGCCGTTCAGGCCACTCCACAGCGAGAAAGCATCAGAGGTGTGAACCATGGCGGCAACCCCGGATCGTGAGAAGGCGCTCGAGGCAGCGCTTGCCCAGATCGACAAGCAGTTCGGCAAAGGCTCCATCATGCGCCTGGGTGATGACACCCGCGCTCCGATCGAGGTCATTCCCACCGGTTCCATTGCCTTGGACGTGGCCCTTGGCATCGGGGGACTCCCGCGCGGCAGGGTCGTGGAAATCTATGGACCGGAATCTTCCGGTAAGACCACCGTCGCCCTGCATGCTGTAGCCAATGCACAGCGTAACGGCGGCATCGCGGCCTTCATTGACGCCGAACACGCCCTGGATCCCGATTACGCCGCGAAGCTTGGCGTAGACACGGACGCCCTGCTGGTTTCACAGCCGGACACCGGTGAACAGGCGCTGGAAATCATGGACATGCTGGTGGGCTCCGGCTCGCTGGACATCATCGTCATTGACTCCGTGGCTGCGCTGGTTCCCCGCGCTGAAATCGAGGGCGAGATGGGCGATTCCCACGTTGGCCTCCAGGCGCGCCTCATGAGCCAGGCCCTTCGAAAGATCACCGGTCGCTTGAGCCAGACCAAGACCACCGCGATCTTCATCAACCAGCTGCGTGAGAAGATCGGCGTCTTCTTCGGATCGCCGGAAACCACCACCGGTGGTAAGGCACTGAAGTTCTATGCCTCAGTGCGTATTGACGTCCGCCGCATCCAGACGCTGAAGGAAGGCGCCGATTCCGTCGGTAACCGGACCAAGGCAAAGATCGTCAAGAACAAGATGGCTCCGCCCTTTAAAATTGCCGAGTTCGACATCATCTACGGCCAGGGGATCTCGCGCGAAGGCGGCATCATCGACATGGGCGTGGAACACGGCATCATCAAGAAGTCGGGATCCTGGTTCACCTACGACGGCGATCAGCTCGGTCAGGGCATGGAGAACTCACGCCGCTTCCTGCGGGACAACCCGGAGCTTGCCCAGGAGTTGGAACGCCTCATCAAGGAAAAGCTTGGCGTAGGCGTGAAGCCCGAAGAGGAATCGCCCAAGCTGAAGGCCGTTGACGGTTAGGAACGGGCCGGATCCGGATTCGCCGGTTGCTGCCGATCCGGAACCGGACCCGGAATCTGTTGCGCGCGCCATCGTTTTGAGGCAATTGACGATGGCGCCGCGGAGCCGGCTCCAACTGGCACGGAAGCTTGCCGAACGTAAAGTGCCTGAGCACGTTGCCGAGGCTGTTCTCGATCGCTTTGAGGAAGTCCAGCTCATCGACGACGCCGAGTTCGCCCGCATGTGGGTACGAAGCCGATCGCAGACCAAGAAGCTCGCCAGGGGCGCCCTGCGACGGGAACTGGCTGACAAAGGCATCGAACTCGAAGATGCCGAGGAAGCCTTGGCCCAGGTCTCGGACAAGGACGAGGAACTTGCAGCGCGCGAGCTTGTCCAGCGGAAGTTGAGGCCGGGCATGGATTTGACCGACCGGGCTGAGCGGGACAAGTACACACGCCGGTTGGCCTCCATGCTCGCGCGCAAGGGCTATTCCCCTTCACTGGCCTTCAGGATCGTCGGTGAGGTGCTGGCAGAAGCCGGTACCCTTGAGTAGTGAGTTTGACCATTCCATCCCCTGCACAAGAATCCACGCAGCCTTCCCTGGTACCTGGGACGCTTCAGGAGGCGGCATCCTCCGTGGAGCCCAGGACCTACCAGGTCCGGACCTTCGGTTGCCAGATGAACGTCCATGATTCCGAGCGCATGTCCGGTCTCTTGGAAGAAGCCGGCTATGTTCCGGCGGACGGGGAGTTTGCCGACGTCATCGTGTTCAACACCTGCGCGGTGCGGGAGAATGCGGACAACAAGCTCTACGGAAACCTGGGACAACTTCGCCAGGTCAAGGCAGCCAACCCCGGAATGCAGATCGCGGTGGGTGGATGCCTGGCCCAGAAGGACCGGGAAACCATTGTGCGCAAAGCACCGTGGGTGGATGCCGTTTTTGGTACGCACAATGTGGGCGCCCTTCCCGCCCTCCTGAACAGGGCACGGCACAACAATGAAGCCCAGCTCGAGATCCTCGAGTCACTGGATGTGTTCCCGTCCACGCTTCCCATCAAGCGTGATTCCGTGTACTCGGGATGGGTTTCCATCTCGGTCGGCTGCAACAACACCTGCACGTTTTGCATCGTGCCTTCGCTCCGCGGCAAAGAGAAGGACCGCCGCCCCGGCGAGATCCTTTCTGAGATCCAGGCACTGGTTGACGACGGCGCCGTGGAAGTAACTCTTCTCGGCCAAAACGTGAACTCCTACGGCGTGGAGTTCGGTGACCGCCAGGCGTTCTCCAAGCTGTTGCGTGCATGCGGCCAGATCGCCGGGCTGGAACGCGTCCGTTTCACGAGTCCCCACCCCGCCGCTTTCACGGATGACGTTATTGAGGCCATGGCGGAGACACCCAACGTCATGCCACAGCTGCACATGCCGCTCCAGTCCGGCTCCGACAAGGTCCTTAAGGACATGAGGCGCTCCTACCGTTCCAGCAGGTTCCTGGGCATCCTGGACAAGGTCAGGGAGCGGATTCCGCAGGCGGCCATCTCCACGGACATCATCGTGGGTTTCCCGGGTGAGACGGAAGAAGATTTCCAAGCCACCCTGGATGTCGTGGAAAAGTCCCGCTTCGCGTCGGCCTTCACCTTCCAGTACTCCAAGCGTCCGGGAACCCCCGCTGCCGAGTTGCCCGCGCAGCTCCCCAAAGCCGTGGTCCAGGAACGTTACGAACGCTTGACCGCGCTTCAGGACCGCATTGCAGCCGAGGAGAATGCCAAGCAGCTTGGCAGGCGGGTCGAGGTCCTGGTGACCGCCCAGTCGGGCCGGAAAGCAGGGGAGACGCACCGCCTGTCCGGCCGCGCCAAGGACCAACGCTTGGTGCACTTCTCCGTCCCGGAGGGCGCAGAAGCACCCCGTCCCGGCGATTTCGTCACGGTCACCATTACTGAGGCCGCGGCATTCCATCTGGTTGCGGACCCTGCCGGACCCGAGGATTACATCGTGCGCCGGTCCAGGGCAGGCGACGCTTGGGACCGTTCGCAGGCCGAGTCCTGCGGTGTACCGGCGCCAGGTGCCGGTTCCGGGAAGGCCGGTGTTTCGCTGGGCATGCCCGCCATTCCGGCCCGCCGGGCCTAGCCAGGGGTAGATCCATGTCCGTCGTTGGCAGTAATGTGCCGTCTTTGCCTGTCATCGCCGTCGTGGGCCCCACGGGTTCGGGCAAGTCGGACCTGGGGGTGGAACTTGCCTTGGCCTTAAACGGGGAGGTCATTAATGCTGATGCCCTCCAGTTCTACCGGGGCATGGACATCGGCACGGCCAAAATCACGGTGGAAGAACGCAAAGGCATTCGCCACCACCTGCTGGACACCATGGAAGTGACTGAAGAAGCCAGCGTGGCCGACTTCCAGCAGGAATGCAGGGCTGCCATTCGTGACATCCGGAGCCGGGGAAAGCAGCCGATCATGGTTGGCGGCTCCGGTCTCTACGTCCGTGCGGCCTTGGACGTACTGGAGTTCCCCGGTACCGATCCGGAGCTGCGCAAGCGCCTGGAAGGCGAATACGAAGCACAGGGACTCATGCCATTACGGGAACGGCTCCAGGCGGTGGATCCGGACTCGGCCGGCCGGCTGGGGGATGCCCGGCGCGTCATCAGGGCACTGGAAGTGTATGAACTGACCGGCCGGCCCTTCAGTTCCTTCATGCCGCAACGCCAGTACTTCCAGCCGGCACTCCAGATCGGGCTTTCCGTGGATCGGGAAGAGCTGCGGGAGCGCTTGGCAGCGCGGGTCCACCGGATGGTTGATGCGGGACTCCTGGAGGAAGTGGAACGCCTTGACGCTGCCGGATTGAGGCGGGGGAGGACCGCTTCCCGCGCGCTGGGCTACGCACAGTTCCTGAAAGTGCTCGACGGCGACTGGAGCGTAGCAGAGGCGGCAGAGGCCACGATCATCGCTACCCGGCAATTCGCGCGTCGCCAGCTCACTTGGTTCCGCGCCGATCCCCGGATCAGCTGGCTTGACTGGAAGGACGCCGACCTGGTGGCCAAAGCTGTGGCCCTTGCGGAGGCAGGATAATTTCTGGCCGTCCACCCGTGGCAGGTAGCCTAGTCCCATGGATCAGACCCCCGCAGTTTCCGCCCGGCAGTCCGCCGCTGCCGAGCTCACCATGACCGCCGCCAGCCTGTCAGGTGTGGCGTTTTCGAAGGGCCATGGCACGGGAAACGACTTTGTGCTGATCGCCGATCCCGGTGCTGTCCACGACATGACCCCGGAGCAGGTGGCCGCCCTGTGCGACAGGCACCGCGGCATCGGTGGGGACGGGCTGATCCGCGCTGTTCCTTCACGCGACCTTCCCGAAGGCCGGGCGCTGCTGGAGCAGGACGCTTCCGCTGAATGGTTCATGGACTACCGCAACGGCGACGGTTCCCTGTCCGAGATGTGCGGCAACGGAGTGCGTGTATTTGTGCACTTCCTCATTGACCAGGGCCTGGTGGACCTGGGACCGGGTGAGGCCCTGACGATCGGTACCCGCGGCGGGATCAAGAAGATCGCACGCTCGGACAACGGCTACGCAGTGGATATGGGTCCGTGGGAGTTCATTTTCCCGACTGAGGCCACGTCGAAGGCCATGGATGCGCTGGTCAGCGCCGATGGCCTGGAAGTAGCCCGACCGGGACTCTCGGTGAGCATGGGCAACCCCCACACGGTGGTCGCTTTGGCGGAGCTTAGCGAGCTCGCCGCAACGCAACTTTTCAAGGCCCCGGTGGTTGACCCCAAGCCGGCCAACGGGACCAACGTCGAATTCGTGGTTCCGGCAGAGCCGCTGGTTCACGATGGCTTCGGCACCATCACCATGAGGGTGCACGAGCGTGGCGTGGGCGAAACCCAGTCATGCGGCACCGGAGCCTGCGCCGCCGCCGTCGCCATCCGTCACTGGGCAGGGAACACGGCACCGAACGCTTGGCACGTCAATGTGCCAGGCGGCGTGGTTGACGTGAAGTTCTTCCCGGGCGGGGACGGCCGCGAGCACGTAGAGCTCAGCGGCCCCGCGGTTATTGTGGCTAGCGGGACGCTCGCCTGACCCTGAGGATCCTGAAGGACTTGGACGTGCTTTCCCGGGACACCGCAAAGGAATCGTCCAGTTCGCCGGCCAGCCAGCGCTGCAGGGAATCCGAGCCAAGGTTCTTTTGAACCACAAGCCAGGCGTTGCCGCCCGGCGCCAACCGCGGAAGCCAGGTCAGCAGGAGCCGGTGCAGTTCTTCCTTGCCAATGCGGATCGGCGGGTTGGACCAGATGGTGTCGAATTCGACGTCGGACGGCACGTCCTCCGGCAGGCTCGCCTTGACGTTCCCGAGGCCAAGCGATGCTGCGTTCTCGTTGGTCAGCGCGATGCAGCGCTCATTGACGTCAACCGCATGCACTTGGGCCGACGGCGACTTCAGGGCCATGGTCAGCGCAATGGGACCCCAACCGCAGCCGATATCCAGCAGGTTCCCCTCGGGCGAAGGATCCGGCACTTCGCCCAGGAGGACAGCGGTTCCTTTGTCGATGCCGTCCGGGCTGAAGATGCCTGTGGAGGTCTGCAGATGCCTGGGTGCGCCTGCAAGTTCCACGGTGAGGGGCTTGCGGGTAAACGGTCCGGCCGGTTGGGCGCTGAAATAGTGTGCAGACTCCATAATTTGCCAGATTAGTTGGCGTTGGGCGGCATGGGAAACTGTGGTGCCTGCGCCCAAGCCCGACGTTGCCCCTGCCGTCGCCTCCAGCGTGGCCGGGCCAATTTGACACGGCTGATAGTCTTGGATGCATGTTCTTGATCTTTGAGTAGCCTGCCGCCTATCCGGCAGAACAGCCGGCCAATCATCGGCACCGCCCCGCGACGTCCGCCTGCGTACACATGACACGCATGGCCATTCCGCCCGGCGGGTTTCACGGCCCTCGGAAGATCACTTCAACTCCGCTTTCCAGCGCTCCAGTGCCGCCCCTCCGGTTCCTCCGGACGGGTGCAGGATGTCCACGCCGGGTAAGCCGGAGTATCAGGCTTTCTTCACACGGACCTGACGGACCCTCCACAGCGGACCATCACAGAGTCGGGCAGCGCACGTGACCGCTGCCATACGAACCAACAGGAGGCCCTTTTTGGCCCAGGCCCGTCAGCCCAGCGCGAATACCCACGCGAAAGACACCAATCAGCACTATTCTGGAATTGCCGAACAGTCTAAGGAGACCATGACCACCCAGAAGCACTCCGGATCCGATTCCGACGCCCAGGACATGAGTCCTGAAGAAATCCAGGCCGTCATCGACCGGATTCTGTCCAAGGATGTACCCGCAGGCGCATCCGGGGATACCGACGCCAAAGGCGTCCTTGGCAAGGCCCAGGCGATCTCCGCGCTTGAGGAAGAGCACAGCGTTTACGACGGTGAGCAGGAAGACCTGGCCGAACGTCGGGCACTGCGTCGAACAGCAGGCCTTTCAACCGAACTCGAAGACGTCACCGAAGTTGAATACCGGCAGTTGCGCCTCGAGCGGGTGGTCCTCGCCGGACTGTGGACCGAAGGCACCTTGGCTGACGCCGAGAACTCGCTCCGTGAGCTGGCTGCGCTGGCAGAGACGGCAGGTTCGGAAGTCCTCGACGGAATCGTCCAACGCCGCACCAAGCCGGACCCCGGGACGTTCCTCGGCTCCGGAAAAGCCCAGGAACTGAAAGCTATTGTGGCGGCAACGGGCGCAGACACCGTTGTGGTAGACACCGAGCTCTCCCCATCACAGCGCCGAGGCCTTGAAGACATCGTGAAGGTCAAGGTAGTGGACCGCACGACGCTGATCCTGGATATCTTCGCCCAGCACGCCAAGAGCCGTGAAGGCAAGGCACAGGTGGAGCTTGCCCAGCTGGAGTACCTGCTCCCGCGGCTTCGTGGCTGGGGCGAATCGATGTCCCGCCAAGCCGGTGGCCAGGTGGGTGGCGCCGGGGCCGGTATGGGCTCCCGCGGCCCCGGTGAAACCAAGATCGAACTTGATCGCCGCCGGATCCGGACACGCATGGCTAAGTTGCGGCGGGAAATCGCCGCGATGAAGCCGGCGCGCGAGACCAAGCGCGCCAACCGCCGTCGTAATTCCGTGCCGTCGGTAGCAATTGCCGGCTACACGAACGCCGGCAAGTCCTCGCTGCTCAACCGACTGACAGACGCCGGCGTCCTGGTGGAGAACGCGCTGTTCGCCACGCTTGACCCCACTGTGCGAAAGGCGCAGACCCCGGACGGCATCGGGTACACCTTGGCGGACACCGTTGGGTTCGTCCGCTCCCTCCCGACGCAGTTGGTGGAAGCGTTCCGTTCCACGCTGGAAGAAGTGGCGGACGCGGACTTGATCCTGCACGTCGTCGACGCATCACACCCGGATCCTGAAGGCCAGATCGCTGCCGTTCGGGCCGTGTTCAGCGAGGTCGACGCCCGCAAGGTTCCGGAAATCATCGTCCTGAACAAGGTGGACGTAGCTGATCCGTTCGTGGTGGAGCGCCTGAAGCAGAAGGAGCCACGCCACGCGGTTGTTTCCACCCGTACGGGGCAGGGAATCCAGGAGCTTCTGGAAACCATCAGCCAAGCCATCCCTCGTCCGGGGGTGCGTTTGGAGCTGCTCATTCCGTATGAGCGCGGCGAACTGATCAACAGGCTGCACAGCCCCGATGCCGATATCCTCAGCATCGAACACGTGGAAAACGGTACGCGGTTGGTGGCGATGGTCCACGAAGGCCTGGCCGCCGAGCTGGAGTCATTCGTCACCAATGGTTGAGCAGGTGGCGGCGGAGACCGCCGAAACGGCAGGGGAGAGGTTTACCCTCGAACTGCTGGAGAAGGCTGTTGCCGGTTTGGGTGGCCAGAGCCGCCCCGGGCAGCAGGAAATGGCAAAGCATGTGACCCGGGCCATCGAGTCCGGCGAGCATCTGCTGGTCCAGGCAGGGACGGGCACAGGTAAGTCGCTGGCCTACCTGATCCCGTTGATTGCCCATTCCATGGACAGCAACAAGCCGACGCTGGTTTCCACCGCCACTTTGGCCCTCCAGACCCAGATCGTGGGCAGGGATTTGCCCCGCCTGCTGGAGACCATTACTCCCGCCTTGGAGCGCCCGGTCAACGTGGCGCTCGTCAAAGGCCGGGCGAACTACGTTTGCCTGCAGAAGCTCGAAGGTGGCTTCCCCAGCGAGGAACCCTCCGAGGGGCAGCTTTTCTCGCTAGGAGAGGACACCAGCGTGCCGCACTTTGCCGCCTCGGTGGGCGGGGCGTCTTCGCAGCTGGGCAAGGAAGTCCTCCGGCTGCGGGAGTGGGCCGGCAAGACGGCCACAGGCGACCGCGATGAGCTCATGCCCGGCGTTACGGACAGGGCGTGGCGACAGGTTTCGGTCACGTCCATGGAATGCCTGGGTGCGCAGAAGTGTCCGCTCGCCGAGGAGTGCTTCAGCGAGCTGGCACGGGCCAAGGCGGCGGAGGCGGACGTCGTGGTCACCAACCACGCGATGCTTGCCGTCAGTGCTTTCGAGGGCCTGGCCGTGCTGCCCGAGTATGACGTCGTTGTGGTCGATGAGGCCCACGAACTGCAGGACCGGGTTACCGGAGCGGTATCCGGGCAGCTGTCGGTGGCCATGGTCCACGCCGCTGCGTCCAGTGCCCGCAAGCACACAGCAATCACCGTTGACGCCCTGAACGCTGCGGCGGACCGCCTGGATCTGGCGCTGGTGGGGGTTCCCAGCGGCTTGCAGCCGAACGGCCTGAACGACGAGCTGCTCGACTGCCTCGACCAGCTGCGGGACGCCACGCGCGCCGCGCTGTCCGATTCGAAAACGGACTCCTCCAACGCCGTCGACGGCGGACGGCAGCTTGCGCGGTCGCGCCTGATGCTCATCCTGGAACTCTGCGAGAGGCTGCTCACGGCGAAGGAAAACCGGGAGGTGGTCTGGTTCTCCAGGAACGCTGCTTTCGATCCACAGCAGGGCTACTCCCAGCCCGATGACTCCGCACCTGCGCTCATCAACGTGGCACCGCTGAGCGTCGCAGGGCGTCTCCGTGAAGGACTGTTTGCCGATCACACAGTCGTGTTGACGTCCGCTACGCTTGCCATCGGCTCGGCCTTCGAACCGGCCGCCGGCGGATTGGGACTGGTGGGGGACGGTGCGCCCAGCTGGACAGGGCTGGACGTCGGGTCCCCCTTCGACTACCCCAAGCAGGGTGTCTTGTATGTCGCCCAGCACCTGCCGAAGCCGGGCAGGGGCACGTCGCCGGAAGCCCTGGACGAACTCGAAGACCTCATTCGGGCATCCGGTGGGGGAGCGCTGTGCCTTTTCTCCTCGCGGCGCGCGGCGGAAGAAGCGGCTGATGCCATGCGGTCGCGTTTGGATGTGGACATCCTGTGCCAGGGAGAATCCACCATGGCGGCGCTTGTGAAGCAATTCTCCGATGAACCGGACACCTGTCTCTTCGGCACGATGTCCCTGTGGCAGGGAGTGGATGTTCCGGGTGGTTCCTGCCGCCTGGTTGTCATCGACCGCATCCCCTTCCCGCGGCCGGACGATCCACTCATGACCGCACGCTCCCGGGCGGTGGCACAGTCCGGTGGTAACGGATTCATGGCGGTCTCAGCAACGCATGCGGCCATTCGGTTGGCACAGGGCGCCGGGCGCCTCATCCGGTCGACAGGGGACAAAGGCGTGGTTGCCGTTCTCGACTCCCGGCTCTCCACGGAAAGGTACGGAGGCTTCTTGCGTGCCGCACTCCCGCCATTCTGGACGACGACGGACCGCAAGGTAGTGCAGGGAGCGTTGGGGCGGTTGGCGAAGCAGGACCCCTAGAGGGAGCGCAGCACCGAAACGACCTTGCCCATGATGGTGGCTTGATCGCCGAGGATGGGTTCGTACTGGGTGTTTTGGGGGAGCAGCCAGGTGTGCCCGTCGCGCTGGCGGAAGGTCTTAACGGTCGCTTCGTCATCGAGAAGGGCTGCCACGATGTCGCCGTTGACGGCGTCGTTCTGACGGCGGACCACCACCCAGTCGCCGTCGCAGATCGCGGCATCGATCATCGAGTCGCCTGCGACTTTGAGCATGAACAGTTCGCCGTGGCCAACCAATTGCCGGGGGAGCGGGACGACGTCCTCGACGGATTGGTCGGCGAGGATCGGGCCGCCGGCCGCGATCCGTCCTACCAAGGGCACCATGGCGGTGTCACTGGCAGTTGCCAGCGAGGTGACATCCAAGCCGCCGCTGCTGAGCAGTGTGCCGGGAGCCTCCACCCCGGGAATGCCGGCGCCGCTGTCCAACGTCAGGGGCATGAGGACTTCCATGGCACGCGGTCGCTTGGGATCACGGCGGAGGTAACCAAGCTTCTCAAGCTGGGATAGCTGATGGGTAACGCTGGAGAGACTGGCGAGGCCTACGGTATCCCCGATCTCGCGCATGCTGGGTGGATACCCGTTGTCATTGACCGACCGCTGGATGGTCTCGAGGATTTTCTTTTGCCTGACGGTGAGGCTCTTCGGGGCTTTGGGGGCCTGTTGGCTGCGCAGGGATGCCCTGCCTCCTGTGGCTTTTGCTGCCATGTTCGCCAATGCCCTTCCGTTCCGCCCCGGGCCTGGTCCGTTGATGCCCGAAGATGCCGGGCCCAAAAATGTCAGACCCTCCTGATGCACTGAATCTGTGCCTGTTTCTTCACTCAAACGTAGGTCAGGCACGGGCGTTTATCAAACATTTGTTCTAGCGAGTCTCGACACCATTCGTTGATAAGTGCTAAAAATGTCATAGCAAGGTTCGAATATGTGTTCTATAAGCCGTTGTCGATGTTCGAAGGATGTTCGAACGCCGGCGCGGAGTGCACACAGAGAATTGGCAAGCCTGCGCGGTTCCGCCGGCGCAGGCAATCCTTCAGGAGGGCTCAGGCTCATGTCCGCTGTTACGTTCCACGATTTCCACTCCATCCCCGCCCCGGCGCGCATCAGGCTGACGCGGCGCGGCAGGATGGTCTTCTTCGGCATTCCCGCAATGCTCCTCGTTGCCGCCTTCCTCAGCCTGGCGGGCTTCCTCAACTCGCCGGCAAAGGCATCGGACAGCCAGGCGCAGCTTCAGCCTCCTGTCGCAGTGAGCGTGACCGTCCAGCCGGGTCAGTCCCTCTGGGGAATCGCGGGAGCGGCCGCGCCGGAACGTGACCCCCGTGACGTGATTGCGGAAATCATCGAGCTCAATGATCTCCGCGGAGGCCGTATCCAGCCCGGCCAGCAGCTGTTAGTCCCTGCCGGCTAGCCCACCGGAAAGGTTCCCAAGGGCCAGGCTCGGTGTCACAGTTACAGGGCACTTCGGCCGGACCCTTAAACTGTTATAGTGACTGACCAGCTTGAGCGACTCGACCGACTTCCCCTCCGGACCAACCTGCGTGGACTAAGCCCCTATGGCGCTCCGCAGCTTGATGTCCCGATTTTGCTCAACGTGAACGAAAACACCCATGGTGTTCCTGCCGATGTTCAGGCGGCCATCACCGAAGCCGTCGCGGCGGCGGCCACCGGGCTCAATCGCTACCCGGACCGTGAATTCACCGAACTCCGGGAAGCGCTGGCAGAGTACCTCGGCCATGGACTTACTCCCGGCAACATCTGGGCGGCCAACGGCTCAAACGAAGTTCTGCAGCAGATACTCCAGGCCTTCGGGGGCCCCGGCCGTAAAGCGTTGGGCTTCCCGCCCACGTATTCCATGTATCCGTTGCTTGCCAGCGGAACCGATACCGAATACGTCCTCGGTGTCCGGGCGGATGACTACGGTCTGGATGCAGCCTCAGCGGCCAGGCAGGTCGCCGAAACCGGCGCCAACATCGTCTTCCTTTGCTCCCCGAACAACCCGACGGGTACCGGCCTTGGGCTGGACGTCGTGGAGGCCGTCTATGAAGCGGGTGAAGCCAGCCAGGCAATCGTGATCGTGGACGAGGCCTATCACGAGTTCGCCCACGACAACACCCCGAGCGCCTTGACCCTGTTGCCCGGGAGGGAGCGCTTGATCGTCTCCCGGACCATGAGCAAGGCTTTCGCTCTTGCCGGAGCCCGGTTGGGTTACATGGCAGCTGCTCCCGAGGTGACCGATGCGATCAGGCTTGTCCGCTTGCCCTACCACCTCTCTGCCGTCACGCAGGCTACTGCCCTCGCCGCTCTGCGTCACCGCGAGGCCCTGATGGCCGACGTCGAGGATATCAAGGTGCAGCGGGACCGGATCGTGACGGAGCTCCTTCGAATGGGCCTCAAGCCCGCGGCGTCGGACTCCAACTATGTGTTCTTCGGCGGCTTGGAGAACCCGCACGAGGTATGGCAGGGCTTGCTTGATGCCGGCGTGCTGATCCGGGACGTCGGTATCCCCGGCCACCTGCGCGTCACGGCCGGGACCGAGGCGGAAACCACGGCCTTCCTGGAAGCGCTGGAGTCCCTTCTGGAATCCAAGTAGTCCCTGGCCCAACTAGACTTGTCCATAGATCCACCCCTCTGTTTGAAGGACGTTCCCCCCATGAGCGAAACCGGTTCAACGCCGTCCGCTGCCCGTACCGCGCGCATGGAGCGCACCACCAGCGAATCCTCCGTGCTGGTGGAGATCAACCTCGACGGCTCCGGCGTCTCCGATATCAGCACATCGGTGCCGTTCTACGACCACATGCTGACGGCGTTGTGCAAGCACTCGCTCATCGACATGACCGTGAAGGCTACGGGCGATACCCACATTGATGCCCACCACACGGTGGAAGACGTGGCTATCACTTTCGGAGAGGTCCTGCGCACGGCCTTGGGCAACAAGGCCGGAATCCGTCGTTTCGGCGAAGCCACCGTTCCCCTCGATGAAGCGCTGGCGCACGCGGTCGTGGATGTGTCCGGCAGGCCCTACCTCGTCCACGGCGGCGAGCCGGCCGGGCAGGAATACCACTTGATCGGCGGACACTTCACTGGATCCCTGACACGTCACGTCTTCGAGGCCATCACTCTCCACGCCGGCATCTGCCTCCACATGAACGTCCTGGCCGGTCGGGATCCCCACCACATCGTGGAGGCCCAGTTCAAGGCCTTCGCCCGCGCGCTGCGTGCCGCCGTTGAGTCCGATCCGCGCGTGGAGGGCATACCCTCCACGAAGGGAGCACTATGAGCAACCAGATCCTCAAGGACGGAGCCGTAGCCGATGCCTCGGCTACGGCCAAGCCGGAGTCTCCCGAGGGTAAACCGACAGTTACGGTACTGGACTACGGTTCCGGCAACGTGCGCTCGGCCGTGCGTGCACTCGAACGCGCCGGAGCGCATGTGATCCTCAGCTCCAAGCCGGAAGATGTCCTTAATGCCGACGGCCTGGTGGTCCCCGGTGTGGGTGCCTTCGAAACCGTCATGAAGGAATTGAAGGCCGTTGACGGTATCCGCATGATCGGCCGTCGTGTGGCAGGCGGACGTCCCGTGCTGGGCATTTGCGTTGGCCTCCAGGTCCTGTTCGAGGCAGGCGTGGAGCACGGCACCGAATCCGAAGGCATGGGCGAGTGGCCGGGCAAGGTGGAACTCCTCCCGGCCCCGGTTGTTCCGCACATGGGATGGAACACTGTGGATGTGCCCGAGGGGTCCAGGCTTTTTGACGGCGTGGAAGGCGAACGTTTCTACTTCGTCCACTCCTACGGCGTCCAGGAATGGAACTTCGACGTCGTCCAGCCGCGGATGGCACCACCGAAGGTGACGTGGGCCGAACACGGTGCCCGCTTCATTGCCGCCGTGGAGAACGGGCCGCTGTGCGCTACGCAGTTCCACCCGGAGAAGTCCGGCGACGCCGGGGCCCGGTTGCTGCGCAACTGGGTGGACGGCCTGAGGAAGCCGCAGGCCGAAAGCACCGCGCCCGCGGGCAGCGACGGATCCGAAGGCGCCGCCTGAATGTGGTCCGTAGTCCTCATGGGCCTGGCCGGGCTTCTGGTGGGTGGCGGCATTTCCTTCCACCAACAGAAGAAGCCCCGCTGGGTTTCCATATCTTTCTACGTGCTGGCCGGGATGTCCCTGCTCGCTGCGTATCTCTTGACGCTCCCCGGTAAATAAGCCGCGCTCCCACCAACTTCAAGGACACTCATGACTTCCTCCGCCCAGCCTGTACTGGAACTCCTGCCCGCCGTCGACATCGTCGACGGCCAGGCGGTCCGCCTCCTCCAAGGCGAAGCAGGATCCGAAACCAGTTACGGAACGCCGCTGGAAGCTGCCCTGAACTGGCAGGAAGCCGGCGCCGAATGGGTTCACATGGTGGACCTGGATGCCGCGTTCGGCCGCGGGAACAACGCCGACCTCATCAGCGAGGTTGTCTCGCAGTTGACGGTAAAGGTGGAACTGTCCGGCGGCCTGCGTGACGACGAATCGCTGGAACGGGCACTCGGCCTCGGGGTGGCCCGGGTCAACCTCGGCACGGCCGCCCTTGAGAACCCGGAGTGGACCCGCCGCGCCATTGAGCGCTTCGGCGACAAGATCGCCGTCGGACTTGATGTCCGCGGAACCACCCTTGCAGGCCGCGGCTGGACCAAAGAGGGCGGTGACCTCTGGGAGGTACTGGGCCGACTGGAAGATGCCGGCTGCGCGCGCTACGTAGTGACCGATGTCACCAAGGACGGCACCTTGCAGGGCCCCAACGTCGACCTCCTGCGCCAGATGGTCGAAAAGACCGGCAAACCGGTGGTTGCCTCGGGCGGCATTTCCAGCCTGGAGGACCTCCGGGTCCTCCGAGAATTGGTCCGGCTGGGCGTTGAGGGCGCGATCGTGGGTAAGGCTCTGTACGCCGGCGCCTTCACCCTGCCCGAAGCCCTGGACGTTGCCGGCCGCCGCTGATGCCGGAAAACCAAGCACCCCGACGCGAACTGCCGGGCCACATCGCCGCGGCACTGGCAGGTGCCGGGGGAGCGACTGATTCCGCAGGGCAACCGTGGGCCGGGCGCAGCCTGAGCGGGGACGCCGCGAAAATCCACAACTTCGAGGACGACGACGGATCAGCCGACGCCGGCTACCTTGCCGCTGTCCGGTCCCTTCTTGACGGTTCGGGCAGCGAGGCGGCCGTCGTTGCATCGCTCGCGACCGCGAGGGTCTTCGTTCCGGTGGTCGCCACGCTCGCCGAGGAAGCTGAAGGGGTGGATGGCCTCCACGCCGACAAGCAGGCCGACATGGCGTTGGTCACCCTCAAGGCGCCGGACGGGCGCACGGCAATGCCCGTGTTCACCTCGTCCGCTGCACTCGAGAAGTGGCATGCGGGGGCACGGCCGGTAGCTGTCTACGCTGCCCGTGCTGCCCTTTCCGCAGTTTCCGAGGATGCCCAGTTGCTGGTCCTGGATCCCGGGTCGGAATTCACGTTCGTGGTCCGCCGTCCGGCCGTGTGGGCATTGGCGCAGCAGCGGGACTGGACGCCGTCGTACCAGGATGATCAACTGGAGACGGCTCTCGCTTCTTCTGCGGCCGCTTTCCCGGCTGTCCGGGGCCTGGAGACCCGGCCCGGTGCCGGAGTCGCCTCATTCACGGCGGACGGACGCCAGGTTGCCGGCGGCGGTGCCGGCCCCGAACTTCGCGTCGTGCTGTACCTCGAGGACGGACTCGACGCAGCGGCCGTGCAGTCCTTGGTGGCCGGATTGAACGAAGCGTGGGCCAACCTGGAATCATTCGCCGAAGGCGTCGATTCCATCGAAGTTAAACTGCAGCGCGCGGCGCAGAAGCCCGGGCTGCACTAAAGGCAGGACCCGTTCTCCGGGGACTGCCCCGGGGGAACACGAGGAACCAAGCTGTGAACTTTGCTCTCTACAAAGAGATGCTGGCCAACCGCCCTGTGCGGAGGCTCCTGCTGGTAGGGATGATTGCCCGCATCCCGCACTCGGCAGCAGGCGTGCTGTTGACGCTTCACATCGTCCTCACGTTGGGCCAGGGCTACGCGGCTGCGGGCGCTGCCGCGGCGATCATGACCATCGGCATCGCCCTGGGTGCACCGTGGCGTGGACGCCGCGTGGACATGGTGGGCCTTCGCAAAGCCCTGATCCCTTCGATCGTGTCCGAAGCTGTCATCTGGTCGCTGGTGCCCCACGTGTCCTACGCCTGGCTGTTGCCCCTGGTGTTTGTCGGAGGCCTTTTCACGTTGCCGATCTTCAGTGTGGTACGGCAGTCGCTGGGCGTCATGGTGGACGGCGAACAGCGCAGGGGAGCGTTCGCCCTGGATTCCATCGCCACGGAACTTGTGTTCATGATTGGCCCCGCGGTGGGTGCCGTCATCGCCACGAGCGGCCTTTCGGCCCTGGGCCTGACTGCGGTAGGCCTGTCCGTCTCAGCCGCGGGACTCTTCCTCATCTGGTTCAACCCGCCCACCCGCAGCGAAACGGCATGTAGCCCTGAGGAGTCAGCGGAGCGTGCGGCTGATGAGCTTTCCGCCGCCGAGGCTGCAATGGTTGCCTCGGCGCCCGGCCACGTCCAGGAGGCGGCATCGGAGATGGCCCCCGCGGTGTCCCGAAACGCTGGACTTCGGAGCCGGGTTGCGCGGAACTTCGCGTGGTTCACAGTTTCCGTGGCGGCACTGTTCGCCGTAGCAGCCGGCGCCGGAATGGTCCTGAGCGGTTCGGATGTCAGCATCGTCGGCCTCTTGGAACGCGGCGGCCACGAGAACCAGATCGGCATTGTCTTCTTCTTCTGGTGCGCGGCCTCCGTTGTTGGCGGGCTGGTATACGGCGCCATGAACCGCCCCATTCCGCCCATGCTCCTGCTGCTGGGGATGGCGGCGTTGACTATTCCCATGGGCTTCGCCACGGACACGTGGTCGCTGGCACTCCTGGCTATCCTGCCGGGTCTGCTGTGTGCTCCGGTGTTGTCTGCGTCATCGGAAAAAGTGGCCGACCTCGTGGACGAAGAACGGCGCGGCGAGGCCATGGGCTGGTACGGCTCCGCACTCACAGGTGGCGTTGCCTTGGGCGCACCAATGGCGGGCATCTTTATTGACACTGTCGGCCCAGGGGGTGGTTTCGCCGCCGTCGGAATCGGCGGCGTTGTGCTCTGCCTGACCGGACTGCTGCTGCTCTCCCTGCGGCGGCGCGCTGCCCGCGTACCGCGCTGAGCGCCTGCCGGAAGGACGTTTCCGAAGGTTCAGCGTTTGCCGATGACAGCGCAGCCGGGTTAACGACGACGGCGACTCCACCTTGCGAGGTGGGGTCGCCGTCGTCGTGATCAACCTTGTGGGGGAGTCAGTTCACCGGTCCGGTGAACTTCTCGCCCGGGCCCTTGCCCGGGGCATCGGGAATGAGGGAGGCCTCACGGAAGGCCAGTTGAAGGGAACGCAGGCCGTCACGCAACGGTCCGGCATGCTGGGATCCGATCTCGGGAGCGGCGGCGGTCACGAGCCCGGCAAGGGCGGTGATGAGCTTGCGTGCTTCATCGAGGTCCTTGAGGTCTTCGGCATGTGGATCATCGGCCAGGCCCACCTTCACGGCGGCTGCGCTCATGAGGTGTACCGCGCCCGTGGTGATGACCTCCACCGCGGGGACCTCGGCGATGTCTCGGATCTGCTGGGAAACACCGGCGGCGGCGTCGCTGCCGAAGGAGTTCCGGGAATTGCTGTCTTCAGTGCTCATACTGGTAAGCTTGTCACAGACCGACTGGAAGTCGTTATTCAGCATGAGTCCTCCCGCCGCGTGAATGTGCGCTTGGCGGGTTATTTCTGTAGAATTGACTTTCAGTTTGCAAGCGGAGTTCTCTCCCACCCGCGTCAGCCGTTTTCCTTCGGGAACCAGAGGTTGCCGGGTACCTGGTCGGACATTTCCGGGCACTGCCCTGAAATGCGTAGCCCCCTTATGTGGGGGACTGCTCCCGATCTTCGAGGCCTTCGATTGCACCGGCAATTGGAGGCCTTCTCTTTTTGCCGGCGAAATCACCACAACCACAGGAGCTTTAACATTAGCGAGCCAAGAATCAATGAGCGTATCCGCGTCCCCGAGGTGCGGCTGGTCGGCCCTGCCGGCGAACAGGTAGGAATTGTCCGTATCGAGGACGCCCTGCGTCTGGCTGCGGAGTCCGATCTCGATCTCGTTGAAGTTGCCCCGCAGGCTAAGCCCCCTGTTTGCAAGTTGATGGACTTCGGCAAGTACAAGTACGAGGCCGCAGTGAAGGCGCGCGAGGCCCGCAAGAACCAGACCAACACGGTTCTCAAGGAAATCCGTTTCCGCCTGAAGATCGACAAGCACGACTACGAAACCAAGCGTGGGCATGCCCTCCGCTTCCTCGGTGCCGGAGACAAGGTCAAGGCCATGATCCAGTTCCGTGGCCGCGAGCAGCAGCGTCCCGAGATGGGCATCCGCCTCCTGCAGCGCTTCGCTGAAGACGTTGCCGAGGTCGGCGTTGTGGAGTCCAGCCCGCGCATCGATGGCCGCAACATGGTCATGGTGATCGGTCCGCTGAAGAACAAGGCCGAAGCCAAGGCAGAAGCGCGGCGCGCTGCCCAGCGTGCCGAGGCCAAGGCCCAGAACGAAGCCAAGGCAGCTGCCCGCGTGGATACCTCCGGCGGCCAGGCTCCGATGACCCAGTCCCTCGGAGACCTTCTGCCCGAAGGCCTCCGGTCGGCCGGTGAAGAGCCGGTGCAGGAAACCGAAGCTCCGGTAGTTGAGGCTCCGGCAGTTGAGGAAGCCGCCCCGGCTGTGGCCGAGGAAGCTCCCGCAGCTGAAGCCCCGGTCGAGGAAGCCCCTGCAGTAGAAGCACCTGCAGCGGAAGCCCCCGTTGAGGAAGCCGCCCCGGCTGTGGCCGAGGAAGCTCCCGCAGCTGAGGCCCCGGCCCAGGAAGCACCCAAGCCGGCTGTTCCGGCGGCGCCGAAGCCTGCCGTTCCGGCAGCGCCGAAGCCGATGGCCAAGCCTGCAGCTCCGAAGCCGGCAGCACGCCCGGCGGCTCCCAAGGCCACGCCGAAGCCTGCATCACGCAAGACCAACTAGTTCGACGCCCTTGGAGCTTTGCTTCCAAGGGCAAGCAACCAGCACGCCGGCCCTCGTAGGCCGGCTGCACGAAAGAACTGCGGATACTGTCCGCGGAGACGTAAGGAGATCGGTTCCCATGCCGAAGATGAAGACCCACAGCGGTGCTAAGAAGCGCTTCAAGCTGACCGGTACCGGCAAGCTGAAGCGCCAGCAGGCCAACCGCCGCCACTACCTTGAGCACAAGGCTTCCACGCTGACCCGTCGCCTTGCAGGCGACAAGATCGTCTTCAAGGGCGATGCCAAGGTCATCAAGAAGATGCTCGGCGTCTAAGTTCCAAGTTCTTCGGCGGCTGCCAACCGGCAGTTGCCAACTACACCAAAAGCCTTCTCAGGCCCGCCGGGAATTCCGGTAGTAGCAGCTTGGGATAAAGATTTCTGAAGGAGTACGCACGTGGCACGTGTGAAGCGGGCGGTCAACGCCCACAAGAAGCGCCGGGTTGTCCTCGAACGCGCCAAGGGTTACCGCGGTCAGCGTTCGCGCCTTTACCGTAAGGCAAAAGAGCAGCTGCTGCACTCGTTTGTTTACAGCTACGGCGACCGCCGCAAGCGCAAGGGTGACTTCCGTCGCCTCTGGATCCAGCGCATCAACGCTGCATCCCGCGCCAACGGCCTCACCTACAACCGCCTGATCCAGGGCCTCAAGGCCGCTGAGGTTGAGGTTGACCGCCGCATGCTGGCAGAACTTGCCGTGTCCGATGCCAACGCTTTCACCGCTCTGGTGAACGTTGCCAAGGCTGCACTGCCGTCCGACACCTCCGCTCCGGCCGCCAAGGCTGAAGTTGCTGCTCCCAAGGCAGCCAAGGTTGCTCCGGCCGCCGCTACCGCTACGGCTGTCAAGGCTGTTGTTTCCGAGAAGCCGGCCATCGACGGTGCTGTTGCTGCCGTTGACGGCGAAGATGCTCCGGAGGGTTACGCCATCAAGGGCAACGCCGAGTCCAAGAAGTACCACGTTCCGGGTTCCACCTGGTACGACAACACCGCTGCTGAGTACTGGTTCTCCACCGTTGAAGCTGCAAAGGCTGCAGGCTTTGAGCCTGCCGGTGGCGAAGCACGCCAGCAGATCAAGAACTAGTCGCAACTGCCACTAAAGTTCTTTATATGAACGAAACCGGGCGCCCGCAAGATTTTCCGATGACCAACCCCCGAGCCGATCGGGTGAAGGATGTCGCGAAGCTTGCCGGGCGCCCGGCGCGTTTAAAGCGGAAGAGGTTCCTCGCAGAGGGTCCCCAGGCCGTACGGGAGGCTCTGACGCTGCACCGTGAGCGGCTCGCCTCAGGGGGCGCCGCCGTCGTCCATGAGGTCTTTGCCAGTGAAGCGTGTCTGGACCGGCTGCCAGAACTTGCCGATCTTGCCAAGGGCACCCTGCTTCGCCTCGCGAGCGATGAGGTCCTGTCCGCCATGGCGGACACCGTGAACCCCCAGGGGATCGTTGCGGTGTGCAGCTTCGTGGACGTGCCCCTTGAGGAAGTGCTCGACGCCGGTCCACGCCTCCTCGCCGTGATGTGCCAGGTGCGGGACCCCGGCAATGCCGGCACAGTACTGCGCGCAGCAGACGCTGCGGGGGCCGACGCGGTGATCCTCACGGGATCAAGCGTGGACATCTACAATCCCAAGGCCGTCCGGTCCACCGCGGGGTCTTTGTTCCACCTCCCGGTGGTGCTGGGCGCTGACGTGGAGCAAGTGGTGGCCTTGTGCAAGGCCCGGGGGATCGGCATCCTGGCCGCTGATGGTTACGGCACCGTCAACCTTGACAAGCTGCAGGATGAGAATGCAGCCCGTCGCCTGGGCAATACCGACGTAGCATCCGACTACGCGCTGGAAGCGCCCACCGCCTGGCTCTTCGGGAATGAGGCACAGGGACTGTCCGACGCCGAGCTGGCCTTGGCTGACCACAGGGTTGCTGTGCCGGTCTACGGGGCGGCAGAGAGCTTGAACCTGGGTACTGCAGCTACCGTCTGCCTCTACGCCAGCGCCCGCTCCCAGCAAGATGCCGGGGTTCGGAGGCCCTAAGGCTCAGGCCAGGGGCTTCCTGCGTTCCACGAGCCCGCTGATCACGGCTACGCCCAGGCCGAGAACGGCGAGCACTGCACCGACCAGCGCCGGTGCCACGTAGCCCCACCCCCAGGCGATGACGGTGCCGCCGAGGAAAGCTCCCAGGGCGTTGGCGATGTTGAGCGCGGAATGGTTCAAAGAGGACGCCAGGGAAGCCGCGCCGGGGGCGGCGTCGAGGAGCCGCGTCTGCAGGGCGGGAGTCAGCATGGAGCCGATGCCACCGACGACGAAGGCCATGAGGAACGCGGACCAGGCCCAGTTGGCCGCAATCGCGTAGACCACCAAGGCAACAGCGATGCCCGGCATCACGAAGTAGATGGTGCCCATGACGGACCGGTCGGCGATGCGCCCGCCGATGATGTTGCCCACCACCATGCCCACGCCATACAGGGCGACGACTGCGGGTATGAAGTTCTCCGGTATGCCTGCGACGCTGGTCATGGTGTGGGCGATGTAGGTGTAGACGGCAAAGAACCCGCCAAAGCCGATGATGCCGATCAGCAGTGCCAGCCAGACTTGCAGCCGCTTGAGGGCGCCGAGTTCGCGACGGATGCTCGCCTCCGGATGTACGGGTTCGAAGGGCACGAATTTCCAGACCATTGCCACCGTGCCGAGGCCGATGGCCCCCACGATGACGAACAGCAGCCGCCACCCGAACGTCTGACCAACCCACGTGGCCAGCGGGACGCCGATGACGTTGGAGACGGTCAGCCCGGCCATGACCATGGAAATCGCCCAGCCGCGCTTGGTGGGCGCCACGAGGCTCGCTGCAATCACGGCCGCGACGCCGAAGAAGGCGCCGTGGGGTAGTCCCGAGGCGAAGCGCGACACCAGCATCAGCCCGTAGTCGGGAGCGATGAAGGACGTCAGGTTGGCCACCGAGAGGAACAGCATGAGACCGAGGGCCAGGTGCTTCCTTGGCAGTTTGGCGCCGAAGGCCGCAAAGACCGGCGCTCCTATGACCACGCCAAGGGCGTAGGCGGAGATCAGGTTGCCGGCCTCGGGGGTCCTGATCGCAAGCCCTTCTTCAACTTCCTTCAGCAGGCCCATCATGGCGAACTCTGTGGTGCCGATGGCGAATCCGCCCATGGCCAGCGACAGTATGGCCAGACCAAGGTGGCGTTTGGCGGATCGCTGGACGGGTGGAGACATGGTTGTAGTCATGAGCCTGCTTCTTGAGGGTGCCTTGGGGCCTGGGAAAGTGGAGAAAGTCCAGAGTCAAGCTTAGTGCTTCGGAGGGTTCGCAGCCGTGTTATGTGATAATCCCCATGGACCCGGCCACCCTAGACTGGTGCGGTGACTGCAATGATCAATGTCGTGGGGGCGGCCGTCGTCGACTCCCTGGAACAACCCTCCAGGCTGTTGGCCGCCCGGCGTACCGCGCCGCCTAAATTCGCCGGGATGTGGGAGTTCCCCGGCGGAAAAGTCGAGGCGGGCGAATCCGCTGAGGCCGCCCTGCATCGCGAACTGGGCGAGGAACTGGGCATCACCGTGCGTCTTGGCCGTGAAGTGGACTCCGGAAGTCCATCCGGCTGGCCACTGAACGAGCAGGCGGTGATGCGGGTCTGGTTCGCGGAAGTGTCAGAGGGGGAGCCGCAACCGCTCGAGGATCATGACGAGCTCCGCTGGGTGCGTCTTGACGGGCATGAGGAGGTCATGGAGCTTCCATGGATCCCCGCGGATCTACCCATTGTCCGGGCCTTGCTGGACCGGGTCGCAGCGGCGGGCTAGCCACGGCGCAGGCGGGGTTGTCTGCAAAAACTGGCGTTCTAGAACAGCGGCTGTTGGTCCGGAGTGTGTGCAGCCTGATGCTCGGCATCAGTGCGGCTGGAAGCCGCCGGTTTGGCGTTCCGGTGACTGAATCCGGACGTGCCCTTGAATCCGTACTTCGCCTTGAAGTAAATGATCCGACCGGACAACCACACCCGGTAGTCTTTCGGGGCGTAAGCGCCTTGACCGTAGAGGCGGCGGTAGCGGCCCACCAGCTCCGGATGGTTGGCGGCGAGCCATTTCAGATACCACTCGCGGGTGCCTGGCTTGAGGTAGAGGGCGCCGGCTGTGACCCCGGTGGCACCGGCAGCCGCCAGTTCCGAAAAAAGGGAGTCGAGTGCTTCATCGGAGTCGGTCAGCCATGGAAGGATCGGCATCGCCATGACGCCGCAGCCCAGGCCGGCGTCGCGCAGCCTTGCTATGAGCTTAAGGCGTGCCCGGGGCGACGGCGTTCCAGGCTCCATCAGTTCGGCGAGGTCCGAGTTGGTCATTGCGAGTGAGATCCCAAGGTCCACCGGAACCTGGGCTGCTGCGTGCTTGAGGAGGGGAATGTCCCTTGCCAGGAGGGTGCCCTTGGTCAGAATCGAGAACGGCGTGCCGGAGTCGGCCAGGGCACGGATAATTCCCGGCATCAACGCGTACCGGCCCTCGGCACGCTGGTAGGGGTCGGTGTTGGTCCCCAGCGCAACCTGATGCCGCTGCCATGACGGCTTCGCCAACTCCTTGCGCAGCACCTCTGCTGCGTTGATCTTCACCACCACTTGGGAATCAAAGTCCCGGCCGGAGTCGAAATCCAGGTAGGTGTGGGTCTTGCGGGCAAAGCAATAAACGCAGGCATGGCTGCAGCCACGGTAAGGATTGACGGTCCATTCGAAGGGCATGTTTGAACCGGATGGCACCTTGTTGAGCACTGACTTGGCGGTGACCTCGTGGAAGGTGACTCCGGAAAACTCGGGTGTTGAGATGGAACGCACCAGCCCGGCCAGTGGCAGCAGGGCATCCGTGACCGGGGCAGGGCCTGGAGTTCCGCCGTCACTGTTCCCGGACAAGCCGTCACTGGTAGGTGAAAGTGCTTGTGCGTTCCATCTCATGGGTTCAATTCGAAGGTATGTTCGAATTTAAGTCAAGCGTCCGCAGGAGCATCCCCGGGTTGCTACTGTTGCCCCATGATCCTCCTGACCGGGTTCGAACCCTTTGGCGGCGATTCCGTGAATCCTTCCTGGCAGGCAGTAGGGGGCGCGGCTGCGTTGCTGCGCGGCGACGGCCTTGATGTTGAGACTCTGGAGTTGCCGTGCGTGTTCGGCGAATCGGCGCGCGTCCTGGAGGCAACCATTGATGCGATCCACCCCCGGATTGTCGTGGCCGTAGGACTGGCCGGAGGCCGTTCACGGATGTCCCTTGAACGCGTGGCCATCAACGTCGATGACGCGCGAATACCGGATAACCAAGGCAACAGGCCCATCGACCAGGACATAGTCCGGGGCGGGCCGGCGGCATACTTCACCACCTTGCCCATCAAAGCGGCCCTGCGGAACCTGCAGATTGAGGGCATCAGGGCGGAGGTCTCGCAGACGGCCGGGACCTACGTCTGCAACCACGTGTTCTACTCGCTCATGAAGACGGCGGCAGGGAAGACCGGAATCCGGGCGGGCTTTATCCATGTTCCCTACCTGCCGGAGCAGGTGCTTAACGGCAGCAGCATCCCCACCATGGCCCTGGATGACATGGTGCGGGGGATTTCCGTGGTTGTCCGCACTGCCCTTCAAACTACGGTTGATGAGCAGTTTGCTGCCGGGGCGATCCACTAAGCCTTAGCCGGCTACCAAGTCCCATTCCACCCTGACACTTGCGGACACCGACGATGTGCCGGCCTCCACGGGCAGTGTCTCGGCAGCGTAGGCACGTACCAGCCCACCCACCGGGACGGGTGCGCCGGCCGGTGCCTGCTCTGAAACGGAGATGACCCCGCCGAGCTCAGCTCCCGCCAGCCGTGCGTAGCGCTGTGCTTTGGCCAAGGCATCGGACCAGGCAGCTTGCTGCGCTGAAGCGATCAGGCCTGACACATCGGCGAAGCCCTGTTCAAGGCCGTTGATCCTGATGGCGTCGCCGCCTGCGGCAACCGCAGAAGCGATGACGGCGGGAGCGCTTGATGGTGAGCGGAGGCCCACGTGCAGGGCCGCCGTGGCCACGTAGCCCGTCACCTTCTGTCCCTGGCCTTCGGCCCACACCGAATCCGCGCGAAGATTGAGTCCGCTCGTGCGCAGATCGGCCTCCAGTACCCCCTCGGAGCGCAACGCTGCGGCAACAGCGGTGGCGGCAGCTCCGGCGTCGGAATAGGCCCTTTCCGCCGTGTCACGGCGGGTCTCGACTCCGAGCGTCAATGTCACGGTGTCCGGAGTTGCCGAAGCACTTCCCGTTCCCGTTACCGTCATGGTGCGTTTCATGCTGCCTCGATTCCTTCTCCGGCATGCCGGTGTTGGCCAGGAGGGCTGATGTAGCCGCCGGCCTCAAGTCCGGCCTGGCGTTCGAAGATATTGGCCAAGCCCGGGTTGCCCGTACGCAGTACGGACCAGCAGGCAGCCGCCCCGTAGAAGACCAGGAAGGGCAGGCCCAGGCAGTAGGCGTACTGGGTGCTGTGACGTTCCTCGTGGCCAAGCAACACTTCGTTGCGGCCGGCTACGTCGCGACCAGCCCTGTAGAGGACGACGTTCCCCATGGTGAAAGCCCCCGCCTTGGGAAGTTTCCATGCATAGTCGGAAGCGATGATCAGTCCGCGTGGACCGGGACGCCGCGGCGACTTGGACGCGACCGCTATCACCAGGCCCAGCGGCGTGCTGAGATTGACGACGTTCGCGATCTGGCGCAGGCGCTGCCCGGGAGTCATGAAGCCATGCTAACCCCCGGGCCTTGCCCGGCAGCAGGGCAAAGACCGGCAAGGCGGAGCGGTTCAACTAGACTGGAAGGCGGTGTTCGCCATGTGGCGTCCACCACCGTTTGTCCTGCAGCCGCCACGCCGGCCGCTTCCGACTCGTAGCTAAGAACAGTAGATGACTGACACTTTGCCAGGCGCCGCCGTCCCGAACCCTCTGGACGAAGCCGCCATCACCGCTGCCGTTGAGGACGCCCTAGCAGCCATTGCCGGCGCAACCTCCCTCGAAGAACTCAAGGCCGTCCGCCTCGCGCACACCGGCGAGAAGTCGCCGCTCAGCCTTGCCAACCGCGAAATCGGCGGCTTGGCGAAGGAACACAAAGCGGCCGCCGGCAAGCTGCTGGGCTCCTCCCGGGGTCGCGTCAACCAGGCGCTCGCAGCCCGCAACGAGGTCCTCGAAGCGGAGAATGACGCCCGCATCCTGGTGGAAGAGACAGTAGACGTCACCGCCGCTCCGCGCCGCCGTCGCGCAGGCGCCCGCCATCCTCTGTCCACGCTGCAGGACCGCGTCTCGGACATCTTCGTCGGGATGGGCTGGGAAATCGCCGAAGGCCCGGAGGTGGAGTCCGAGTGGTTCAACTTCGACGCCTTGAACTTCAAGCCGGACCACCCTGCCCGCGAGATGCAGGACACGTTCTTCGTGGAGCCGCCGGAGGCGCATCTCCTCATGCGCACCCACACCTCACCGGTGCAGGTGCGTTCCATGCTGGAGCGCGAGGTTCCCATCTACGTGCTCTGCCCCGGAAAGGTGTTCCGGACCGACGAGCTCGATGCGACCCACACGCCGGTGTTCCACCAGTTCGAGGGCCTGGCCATCGACAAGAACCTCAGCATGGCGGACTTGCGCGGAACGTTGGAGCACTTCGCCCGGCAGATGTTCGGCGACGAAGCTTCCATCCGCCTGCGCCCCAACTACTTCCCCTTCACGGAGCCTTCGGCGGAGCTGGACATCTGGCACCCGGGCGCCAAGGGTGGCCCGCAATGGATTGAGTGGGGCGGCTGCGGCATGGTCAATCCCAACGTCCTCCGGGCAGCAGGCATCGACCCGGAAGTCTATTCAGGTTTTGCCTTCGGCATGGGCATCGAGCGCACCCTCATGTTCCGCAACGAGGTTGGCGACATGCGCGACATGATCGAAGGCGACGTACGTTTCAGCGAGCACTTCGGGATGGAGATCTAACAGTGCGTATCCCACTTTCCTGGTTGCGCGAGTTCGCACAGGTACCGGCCGATGCTACGGCCGAAGACGTCATGGCTGACCTGGTGAAGGTCGGCTTCGAAGAAGAAGAGGTCCACCGGCCCACGGACACCCTGAAGGGGCCGGTCGTCGTCGGGCAGGTGCTCAGCCTGGTCAAGGAACCGCAGAGCAACGGCAAGACCATCAACTGGTGCCAGGTCCGGGTCGTTCCCGAAGGGCAGGAACAGACCCTCACCGGCAAGGGCATCGATCCCTCCGGCGTCCAGGGCATTGTTTGCGGCGCGCACAATTTCGTGGAGGGGGACAAGGTTGTTGTGACCCTGCCGGGCGCCGTGCTGCCCGGGGACTTCCACATCTCTGCCCGCAAGACCTACGGTCACATGTCTGCTGGAATGATCGCTTCGGTCCGCGAGCTGGGCATCGGCGACGACCACGACGGCATCCTGGTGCTGTCCCGGATCGGTTTGGACCCGGAAATTGGAACCGACGCAATGGAACTGCTCGGCCTGTACGACCAAGCAGCGGAAATCAACGTCACTCCCGACCGCGGTTATGCCTTTTCCATCCGAGGAGTGGCCCGCGAATACGCCCACGCCACGGGTACCGCCTTCACGGATCCGGCATCCAAGGTCAACGCACCTGCCGGGCTCCAAGGCGGATACGGCGTCAAGCTCAACGACGACGTTCCGATCTACGGCAAGCCCGGCTGCGACCGTTTCGTCGCCAGGACTGTCCGGGGTGTGGACCCGACGCGTCCCACGCCGCCGTGGATGTCATCCCGGCTTCGTCTTGCCGGCATCCGGAGCATCTCCCTGCCGGTGGACATCTCCAACTACGTCATGTTGGAACTCGGCCAGCCGAACCACTGCTATGACCTAGACAAGTTGTCCGGTGACATCGTCGTGCGGCGTGCCGTAGCCGGCGAGAAGATCACCACGCTCGATGACAAGGAGCGGACCCTCCACCCCGAGGATCTGCTGATCACCGACGATTCCGGTGCGATCGGCATTGCCGGCGTCATGGGCGGCGCCCACACCGAGGTATCGGATTCAACCACCAGCATCCTGGTGGAAGCGGCACACTTCGACGAGGTTTCGATTGCCCGCTCCCGCCGCCGGCACAAGCTGCCGTCCGAGGCTTCCAAGCGCTTCGAACGCGGCGTGGACTGGCACGTGGCCGACGTCGCCGCCCAGCGCGTCGTGGACCTGCTGGTGGAACTGGCCGGCGGCACCGCTGACGCGACCGGGACGGACGTCGGAACCGCGCCGGACGCCGTCACCATCGAACTGCCTGCCGACTATGCCTCGAAGCGGATCGGCATCGATTTCACGGAGGAGCAGGTCACCACTTCCCTCGTTGACCTTGGCGCCACCGTGGAAAAGAACGACGGCGGCTACCGGGTTACGGCTCCAAGCTGGCGCCACGACCTCGAAACCAAGGAAGACCTGTCCGAGGAAGTCGCCCGTCTGGTCGGTTATGACAACATTCCCGCCACCTTGCCGGTGGCACCTCCGGGCCGTGGCCTGAGCCGGACCCAGCAGCAGAAGCGTCGCGTGGTGCAGGCCCTGGCAGATGCAGGCCTGACTGAGGTTCTGTCCTACCCGTTCGTCTCCAAGGCCGCCAACGATACCTTCGGGGTAGCCGAGGAAGGCGCCGAACGGCCGGCACTGAAGCTCGCCAACCCGATCAGCGAAGAGCAGGGTTTCCTTCGCACGTCGATCCTGCCGGGACTGATCGAGGTCGCACGCCGGAACCACTCGCGGGGCTTCCGCGACGTAGCGTTGTACGAGGCCGGTTCGGTGTTCTTGCCGGAAGGGAAAATCGGTACCGAAAGCATCCCGCCGTTGGGCGTCAGGCCTGCGGATCAGGTTCTGGAGGGATTGTTCGACGGCGTTCCGCACCAGCCGCTGCACATCGCGGCGGTCCTGACCGGCCATGATTCGCCGGCTGCCGCGACGCACACGCCGCGTGCCTGGGACTGGGCCGATGCCTTGGATGTTGCGCGGCTGATTGCCGACGTCCTTGGGGTTGAGCTGGTAGTCAGCCAGGGCAGCCACCAGGCCTTCCACCCGGGCCGGGCTGCCCGTCTGGCACTGCGCAGCGGTGACGTCGTGGGCTACGCCGGCGAACTGCACCCCAAGCTTTTGGCCGCCCACGACATGCCTGCGCGCTCCGTGGCGATGGAGATCAACGTCGAAGCGCTCTTTGAGGCTGCTGCTGACGTGATCGTCGCCAAGCACATCTCGGGCTTCCCCGTGGCCACCCAGGATGTGGCCTTGGTGGTCCCGCAGGATGTGCCCGCCGATGACGTCCTTGCCGCGCTTCGGGAGGGCGCAGGAGTGCTGCTGGAAGACGTGGCACTGTTCGATGTCTACTCGGGGCCGGGCATCGAAGAGGGTAAGAAGTCTTTGGCCTTCGGACTGCGCTTCCGCGCTGATGACCGTACCCTGACGGCAGATGAAGCTTCAGAGGCCCGGTCAGCTGCGGTGGCTGTTGCTGCCGAACGCTGTGGAGCCGTCCAGCGCTAGCAGTGCTGCCAGGGAAGTGAAAGGCCCTGACAACCGTTCCGTTATGGATTCGGTTGTCAGGGCCTTTTGTCGCTTCAGGGCCTGGGTGGTGTCCCGGTCGCGGCTAGGGGAGGAGCAGCACCTTGCCGGTGGTCTTCCGGCCTTCCAGGTCCCTGTGGGCCTGGGCTGCTTCTGCCAGCGGGTAGGTGGCGCCGACCCGGACGGACAACGTGCCGTTGGCGGCGGCGTCGAAAATTTCTGCGGCCCGCCAGCGCCTTTCGTGGGCGTTCTGGACAAAGTGGCCCATCGTGGGACGCGTCAGGGAGAGCGAACCTCCGGCGTTGAGCCGCTGGGGATCGAACGGTGGAACGGGCCCGGAAGCCGCTCCGAACAGCACCATGGCGCCGCGGATCCGCAGGCTTCTCAGGGAATCGTCGAAAGTGTCCTTGCCGACGCCGTCGTACACCACATTCACGCCCTCACCGTCGGTGAGTTCCCGTACCTTGTCCGCAAAACCCTCGTAGCGCAGGACCTCATCGGCTCCCGCAAGCCGGGAAAGTTCGGCTTTTTCGTCCGAAGAAACGGTGGTGATGACCCTGGCTCCGCGTGCCTTCAGCAGCTGGGTCAGCAAGAGCCCGACGCCACCGGCGCCTGCGTGGAGCAAAACGGTGTGTCCCGGTTCCACCCGGAATGACGAGTTCATCAGGTAGTGGGCAGTGATGCCTTGGAGCGGCAAAGCGGCTGCGGTGTGGTCATCAACCCCGGCCGGGACAGGCAGGGCCTTATCGACATCCACTACGGCGTACTCGGCGTAGGTCTTGGTTGCTTCCGCGGTGGCTACCCTGTCGCCAACAGCAAAATCTTCGACGCCTTCGCCCACCGCTTCAATGGTTCCGGCGGCTTCTGCGCCGGGAGTGAAAGGGTATTGAACCTTGTAGATCCCGCTGCGCTGGTAGGTCTCGATGAAGTTGACGCCGGCCGCCGCGACCTTGATCAGCAGCTGGCCTGCGCCTGGGACGGGAGGTTCGACTGAAGCGTACTCGAGGACTTCAGGTCCTCCCGGTTTGTTGGCAACAATGGCGTGCGACATGGTGGCTCCTCACTCCGGGACGGTCCTTCCGGTGCCCGGTTCCAGGTTCCATCCTAGGGACGGACTGGACGCGACCGCGAAATTCCTAGCGTCGTCCGTGGGTTGAGGCCACCGGGCAATCGAAGCCGCGCCCGGCCGCCAGGCCTACCTCGTTCAGGTACCTGACCACTATTCCGTAGGACCCGGCCAGGGACGTTTCCGTGTAGGGGATGGAGTGCTTGGCGCAGAATGCACGCACTATTCCGGCTGCCTGGTGCAGGTGCGGGCGGGCCATATCCGGGAACAGGTGGTGCTCCACCTGCCTGTTGAGGCCGCCGAGGAGGAAGTCCATGAAGCGGCCGCCGGCGATGTTCCGTGAGGTCAGGACTTGCCTGCTGAGGAAATCCACCCGGCTCTCTTTCGGCAGGACCGGCATCCCCTTGTGGTTGGGCGCGAAGGAGGCACCCATATAGAAGCCGTACACCATGATTTGCACGCCGAGGAATGCGAACGCCATGCCGATGGGCAGGAATGTGAAGGCCAGAACGGGCAATGCGGCAAGCCGGGCCACGAGGATAGGGGTCTCTACCCAGCGGTGACGGACTTTGCCCCGGCTGAAGACGTATCGAAGGGAATCGAACTGGAGGCTGATGCCGAGCAGTGTGAGGAGCGGAAAGAAGAACCAGCCTTGCTTCCGGGTGAGGAACGCCAAGGGTCCTTTGCGTTGCGCGGCGGCCTCTTCGTAGAACACCAGGGCGTTGTTCCGGATGTCCGGATCCTTGGAAATAACGTTCGGGTGGTTGTGGTGGGCTCCGTGTTTCTGTTCCCACCACGAATAGCTGATGCCTGCCACCCCAGTAGCCAACAGGCGGGCGGACCAGTCATTGGCGCGGCGGGATGCGAAAATCTGCTTGTGGCCGGCCTCGTGGGCCAGGAAGCTCAGTTGCGTACAGAAGATCCCCAGGGCTGCGGCGATCAGCAGTTGATACCAGGAGTCGCCGATGAGTGCGAAGCCCAGCCAGGTACCTGCCATGAGGAGCATCAAGGCCACGAAAAGCCAGATGTAGAAGCCGCTGCGGCGTTCGAGCAGCCCGGCTTTCTTGACGCTCTTCAGGAGTTCCGAATAGCTCTGGACCACCGGGTTGGGTTGGATTGCGCGAACTTTGGGCCGCTCAGATGTGGAAGTGGGTGCCAAGAATGTGCCCCGTATCGATAACGGGCAACGCTGCAGCCGACGTTCGGACTGCACGGTCTGGATCACCCTCCATTAAGCATACCGGCAATGTCCTAACAAACGCGATGTTGTAGGCATGCATAAATATCGGCCCCGATGAATACTTTTGCTGTATTATGGGGCTCATGACTATTTCTGTTGCTGTCTCCGGTGCCAGTGGCTATGCCGGGGGAGAAGTGCTGCGCCTGCTGGCCAACCATCCCAACGTCACCATCGGCGCCATTACGGCGCACAGCAACGCCGGTTCCAGACTAGGCGAGTTACAGCCGCATCTCCATGGGCTGGCCAGCCGGATCCTGGAAGACACCACCGTGGAGAACCTGGCCGGGCATGACGTCGTGTTCCTCGCCCTTCCGCACGGTGCCTCCGCGGAGATTGCCGCGCAACTGCCGGAAGGAACAATGGTCATCGACGCCGGAGCGGACCACCGTTTGCAGGACGCCGCCGCGTGGGAAAAGTTCTACGGATCCGCCCATGCAGGTACTTGGCCGTACGGCCTGCCCGAACTCCCGGGCCAGCGCGAGGCGCTGAAGGGCGCAACGCGGATCGCCGTTCCCGGCTGCTACCCGACGTCGTCGCTGCTGGCGTTGGCGCCGGGCTTCGCCAGCAACCTCCTCCAGGCGGACGACGTCGTCATTGTCTCCGCGTCCGGAACCTCCGGTGCCGGCAAGGCAGCGAAGGTGAACCTCATTGGTTCCGAGGTCATGGGCTCCATGAGCCCGTACGGCGTGGGTGGCGGACACCGCCACACGCCGGAAATCGAACAGGGACTCAGCAACGCCGCAGGCGAACCCGTAACGGTGTCCTTCACGCCCACGCTGGCGCCCATGAGCCGCGGCATTCTGACGACGGCCACCGCGAAAGTGCGGCCGCAGGCAGGACGCAGCGTGACAGCCTCCGAGCTGCGCCAGGCATGGGCCGACGCCTACGACGACGAGCCGTTCGTTCACCTTCTGCCGGAGGGGCAGTGGCCCAGTACCAAGTCCGTGCAGGGCTCCAACCACGCCGTCATGCAGTTGGCTTTCGATGCCCACACCGGCCGGGTGATCGTCACCTGCGCCATCGATAACCTCACCAAGGGAACTGCCGGCGGTGCCGTGCAGTCAATGAACATTGCCCTCGGCCTGGATGAAACCGCCGGCCTGAACCTGCAGGGAGTTGCACCGTGACCATTACCGCCCCCAAGGGATTCCGCGCCTCTGGAATCACAGCCGGCATCAAGGCATCAGGCAATCCGGACCTGGCCCTCGTTGTCAATGACGGCCCGCAGAAAGCAGCGGCCGCAGTCTTCACGTCCAATCGTGTTGCCGCAGCTCCCGTGCATTGGTCGCGCCAGGTTGTCACGGACGGCCGCGTTGACGCCGTCGTCCTGAATTCGGGCGGCGCCAACGCCTGCACGGGTCCGCAGGGTTTCCAGAACACCCACGCCACCGCAGAGAAAGTGGCCGAGGTGCTGGGAGTCTCAGCTTCCGACGTCGTGGTGTGTTCCACCGGCCTGATCGGCGAGCAGCTCCCCATGGACAAGATCCTCCCGGGTGTCGAAGCGGCAGCCAAGGAACTGAGCGAGGACGGCGGCAGTGCCGCGGCCACCGCAATCATGACCACGGACAGCGTCTCCAAGGAAGCTGTCTTCACGGGCAAGGACGCACAGGGCAAGTCCTTCACCGTGGGTGGCATCGCCAAGGGCGCAGGCATGCTCGCCCCGGGCCTCGCCACCATGCTGGTGGTCCTCACCACCGACGCCGAGGTGCCGGCCAACGAACTCGACGTCGTCCTCCGCGACGCCACGCGCGTCACCTTCGACCGTGCTGATTCCGATGGCTGCATGTCCACCAACGACACCGTGGTGTTGCTTGCCTCAGGAGCGTCGGAAGCACTGCCCTCCGCCGAGCAGCTCAGCGAAGCCGTCACCAACGTGTGCGCCGATCTCGCCCGGAAGCTGATTGGGGATGCCGAAGGCGCCAGCCACGACATCGCCATCCGCACTTTCAATGCAGCCAGCGAACGCGACGCTGAAATCGTCAGCCGGGCAGTAGCCCGCTCCAACCTGTTCAAGGCCGCCATTTTCGGGAAGGACCCCAACTGGGGGCGGGTCTTGTCAGCAGTGGGCACCACCGATGCCGTCTTCGAAGCAGACCAGCTGAACGTGTCCATGAACGGCGTCCAGATCTGCCGCAACGGCGCCATTGGTGATGACCGCAACCTCGTGGACCTCGAACCGCGTGAAGTCCGGGTGGACATCGACCTCCAGGCAGGCGACGCCGAGGCCACCATCTGGACCAACGACCTCACGCACGACTACGTGCATGAGAACAGCGCGTACTCGAGCTAAGGATGACAATGACCGCACACACGCGCGACACCACGTCCATGGCCGACGCCCAGGACAAAGCGGGGACCCTCATTGAGGCCCTGCCCTGGATCCAGCGCTTCGCCGGAACCACCATGGTCATCAAATACGGCGGCAACGCCATGGTCAACGACGAACTCCGCCGTGCCTTCGCCGAGGACATCGTGTTCCTCCACCACGTCGGGATCCACCCCGTCGTGGTCCACGGCGGCGGTCCGCAGATCAACTCCATGCTCGGACGCCTCGGTATCGAATCCGAATTCAAAGGGGGCCTCCGGGTCACCACGCCCGAGGCCATGGACGTAGTCCGCATGGTCCTCACAGGCCAAGTGGGACGCGAACTCGTCGGGCTCATCAACTCGCACGGACCCTATGCGGTAGGTATGTCCGGGGAAGACGGCGGCCTGCTCCGTGCCGTCCGGACCGGAACCGTCGTTGACGGTGAAGAAGTGGACCTGGGCCTGGTGGGCGAGGTGATCGGCGTCGATCCCACAGGGATCAAGGACATCCTCGACGCCGGACGCATCCCCGTGATCTCCACGGTCGCACCGGAGATCATCGACGACGCCACCGGTTTCCAGACCACGGGGCAGGTCCTCAACGTCAACGCCGATACCGCCGCAGCAGCTGTTGCTTCGGCGCTGGGAGCCTCGAAGCTCGTCATCCTCACCGACGTTGAAGGGCTCTACGCGAACTGGCCGGACAAGTCCTCGCTGATCTCGTCGCTGACGGCGTCCGAACTCCGGGACATGCTGCCGCGCCTGGAATCGGGAATGATTCCCAAGATGGCCGCCTGCCTGAAGGCAATCGACGAGGGCGTGGAACGCGCCCACATCGTGGACGGGCGGCTCGCCCACTCGATGCTGCTGGAAACCTTCACGACGGCGGGCATCGGCACACAGGTAGTACCGGACCAGGAAGTAAACGCATGAGCAGCAACGAAACACAGTTGGCGGAAGCCGCGGCGTCGACGCTTGTCACCCAAAGTTCAGGCGCCGACTGGCTGGCCCGTTACTCGTCCTCGCTCATGGGCGTCTTCGGCACGCCGCAACGGGTGCTCGTCCGTGGCGCCGGTTGCCTCGTCTGGGACGCGGACGGCAAGGAATACCTTGACCTCCTCGGCGGCATCGCCGTCAACGCCCTCGGCCACGCGCACCCGTTCGTGACGTCCGTGATCTCGAGCCAGCTGTCCACGCTCGGGCACGTTTCCAACTTCTTCACCAGCCCGACGCAGATCGCGCTCGCGGAGAAGCTCCTGGCCATCAGCCAGGCACCGGCCGGTTCCAAGGTGTTCTTCGCCAACTCCGGAACCGAAGCCAACGAGGCAGCCTTCAAGCTGGCCCGCCGGAACAGCGGCGACGGCAAACGCACCAAGATCCTTGCCCTCGAAGGCGCCTTCCACGGCCGCACCATGGGGGCCCTCGCCCTCACCGCCAAGGAAGCGTACCGGGCACCGTTCGAACCCCTGCCCGGCGGCGTGGTCCACATCCCGTTCGGCGACATAGAGGCCCTGCGTGCCGCCGTCGACGATTCCACCGCCGCAGTGTTCCTGGAACCCATCCAGGGTGAGGCGGGCGTGCGTCCGCTCGGCGCCGACTACCTCCGGGCAGCCCGCGAGGCAACCACCGCAGCCGGCGCGCTCCTGATCCTGGACGAAGTCCAGACGGGCATCGGCCGCACCGGCAAATGGCTCTCCAGCGAAGACGCCGGAATTGTTCCGGACGCCATCACGCTCGCCAAGGGCCTGGGCGGCGGCTTCCCGATCGGCGCCCTGGTGACGTTCGGAAGTACGACGTCGGCCCTGCTCACCGCCGGGCAGCACGGCACCACCTTCGGCGGGAACCCGGTGGCAACCGCCGCGGCGCTCGCGACGCTGCACGCCATCGAAAGCCAGGGCGTGCTGCAGAACGTGCAGTCTGTGGGGGAGTACCTGCGAACCGGAATTGCCGCCGTCGAAGGCGTCACCGAAGTCCGCGGAGAAGGCCTGCTGATCGGCTTCGACCTGACAGCCGGCATTGCCCCCGCAATGGTCACGGCAGCCTTGGACGCCGGGTTCATCATCAACAGCCCCGGCCCGCGGACCATCCGCCTGGCACCACCGCTCATCCTGACCACCGAACAGGTTGACCGGTTCCTTGCCGCCCTCCCTTCCTTGATCGCAACGGCTACCGCCACCACCGCTAAGGACGCACAGTGACTACTCCTTCCACCAGCACCCGGCACTTCCTCAAGGACACGGACCTGACACCGGCCGAACAAGCCGAAGTCCTGGAACTGGCCGTCCGCATGAAAGCCGCCCCCTACAGCGTCCAGCCGTATGCCGCGGAGGGAAGCGGACGCAAGACGGTCGCCGTGATCTTTGACAAGACCTCCACCAGGACGCGTGTTTCCTTCGCAACCGGCGTGGCGGACATGGGCGGCAACGCGCTCATCATCAATCCGGGCGAAGCACAGATCGGGCATAAGGAGTCCGTCGAGGACACCGCCAAGGTCCTGGAGCGCATGGTGTCCACCATCGTGTGGCGCACCGGCGCCCACGCGGGCCTGGTGGCGATGGCGGAAAACTCCAAGGTGCCCGTCATCAACGCTTTGTGCGACGACTACCACCCCTGCCAGCTCCTGGCCGACCTCCTGACGGTCAAGGAGCACAAGGGAAAGCTGGCCGGACTCACCATGGCGTACCTGGGTGACGCCGCCAACAACATGGCCAACTCCTACCTGCTGGCCGGGGTGACCGCAGGGATGCATGTGCGCATCTCCGGCCCCGATGGCTACCTGCCCGCCGCGGAGATTGTGGCTGCGGCAGAGCAGCGGGCCGCAGAGACCGGAGGTTCGGTACTCATCACCACGGACGCCAAGGAGGCCCTCAAGGGAGCCGACGTCGTGGCCACCGACACTTGGGTCTCCATGGGACAGGAAGCGGAGAAGGAAGCCCGCCTGCAACTGTTCCGGGACTACTCCGTGGACGAGGCCGCCATGGCGCAGGCAGCTCCCGACGCCGTCGTCCTGCATTGCCTCCCTGCCTACCGCGGTTACGAGATCTCCGCCGGCGTCATCGACGGACCGCAGTCCATCGTGTGGGACGAAGCGGAGAACCGCCTCCACGCCCAGAAAGCACTCATGGCCTGGTTGATGCACCGCTCCGGGCTCGCGTTTGTCGACGGCCTCGCACCCGTCGAGGGAACCGGCGAGAGCACGTTCTAGTGTCCGTCAACCCGACCGTTCCGGGCGCCAGCCCGGCCACCAAGACTGCCCGGCAGGCGCGCATCACCGCGATCCTGACGGGCGAGTCGGTGCGCTCGCAGGCAGAGCTCGCGGCCCTGCTCGCGGACGACGGCGTCCAGGTTACCCAGGCGACCCTCTCGCGGGACCTCGTGGAACTTGGTGCCGTCCGGGTGCGGGGCAAAGACGGCGCCTTGGTCTACGCCGTTCCGGGTGAAGGGGGAGAGCGGCACGCCAAGAGCGGTGTCACACAGGAGATCCTTGATGCCCGGCTCAGCCGCCTCTGCGGCGAACTGCTGGTGACGGCCGAGGCATCGGGCAACATCGTGGTCCTCCGAACACCGCCGGGTGCGGCGAATTTCCTTGCCCTGGCCATCGACCACTCCGTGATGCCGTCCGTTTTAGGTACGATCGCAGGCGACGACACCGTGATGTTGGTGGCACGCGATCCTGACGGCGGGGCGGAACTGGCGGCCCGTTTCCTGCAATTGGCCGAGGAAGCCGGACCCGGCAACTGAACGCTTTTTCTTCAAGCATTAGATACAACCAAGCAACAACCAAAGGAGCACTCTCGTGACTGAGCGCATTGTTCTGGCCTACTCCGGTGGCCTCGATACGTCCGTAGCCATCGGCTGGATCGGTGAAGCTACCGGCGCCGAGGTCATCGCCGTAGCAGTTGACGTTGGACAGGGCGGCGAGTCCCTCGAGACCATCCGCCAGCGCGCCTTGGGCTGCGGCGCCGTCGAGGCCTACGTCGCGGACGCCCGCGACGAGTTCGCCAACGAATACGCGATGCCCACCCTGAAGGCCAACGCCCTCTACCAGGGCCACTACCCGCTGGTGTCCGCTATCTCGCGTCCCGTGATCGTCAAGCACCTCGTGAAGGCTGCCCGCGAATTCGGCGCCACTACCGTTGCCCACGGCTGCACCGGCAAGGGCAACGACCAGGTCCGCTTCGAAGTCGGCATCCAGACCCTCGGCCCGGACCTGAAGTGCATCGCACCTGTCCGCGACCTTGCCTTGACGCGCGACAAAGCCATTGCCTTCGCCGAAGAAAAGGGCCTGCCGATCGAGACCACCAAGAAGAACCCGTACTCGATCGACCAGAACGTCTGGGGACGCGCCGTCGAGACCGGCTACCTCGAGGACATCTGGAACGCTCCCACCAAGGACATCTACGACTACACGGCTACCCCGGAATTCCCGCCGGCACCGGATGAAGTCACCATCTCCTTCCAGGCCGGCATCCCGGTAGCGATCGACGGCGTGAAGGTCACCCCGCTGCAGGCCATCCAGGAACTCAACCGCCGCGCCGGCGCCCAGGGCGTTGGCCGCATCGACGTCGTCGAGGACCGCCTCGTCGGCATCAAGTCCCGCGAGATCTACGAAGCTCCCGGTGCCATGGCGCTCATCACCGCGCACAAGCACCTCGAAGACGTGACGATCGAGCGCGAACAGGCCCGTTTCAAGGCCACCGTGGGCCAGCGCTGGTCCGAGCTGGTCTACGACGGCCAGTGGTTCTCCCCGCTGAAGCGCTCCCTGGACGCGTTCATCGAGGACACCCAGAAGTACGTCTCCGGTGACATCCGCATGGTCCTCCACGGCGGCCAGGCAATCGTCAACGGGCGTCGCTCGGATACCTCGCTGTACGATTTCGACCTCGCCACCTACGACACCGGCGACACCTTCGACCAGTCCATGGCCCGCGGCTTCATCGAGCTGTGGGGCATGTCCTCCAAGGTTGCCTCCGGCCGCGACCTCCGGGTTGCAGGCGAATAATGACGTCGGCAACAAACGAAGGCGCGCTGTGGGGCGGCCGGTTCGCCGGCGGCCCGGCAGACGCCCTGGCCGCACTGAGCAAGTCCACGCACTTTGACTGGCGGCTGGCCCGCTACGACATCGCCGGGTCCAAGGCGCACGCCCGCGTGCTGCACAAGGCCGGACTGCTGGACGACGCAGAGCTCGAAGGCATGCTCGCTGCCCTCACGCAGCTGGACGAGGACGTCGCCAGTGGCGCTTACCTCCCGGCCGAGAGCGATGAGGATGTCCACGGTTCCCTGGAGCGCGGCCTGATCGAGCGGGCAGGTGCCCGGCTGGGCGGAAAACTGCGCGCCGGCCGGTCCCGCAACGATCAAGTGGCAACGCTGGGGCGCATGTTCCTGCGTGACCACGCCCGGATCATTGCCCGGGGCGTCCTCGCCACGATCGATGCCCTGGTGGAGCAGGCAAAGGCACACCCCGGTGTGGCCATGCCTGGCCGTACGCACCTGCAGCACGCCCAGCCGGTCCTGCTGAGCCACCACCTCCTGGCCCACGCCTGGGCGCTGCTGCGCGATGTCCAGCGGCTCCAGGACTGGGACAAGCGCGCGGGTGTGTCACCCTACGGCTCCGGAGCCCTGGCAGGGTCCTCACTGGGACTGGACCCCGAAGCGGTTGCTGCGGACCTGGGTTTCTACTCGGCCGTGCACAACTCGATCGACGGCACCGCATCCCGCGACGTCTTCGCCGAGTTCGCCTGGGTTTGCTCGATGATCGGCGTGGACCTGTCCCGGATTTCCGAGGAAGTCATCTTCTGGGCCACCAAGGAGTTCTCCTTCGTGACCCTGCATGACTCGTACTCCACGGGGTCCTCCATCATGCCGCAGAAGAAGAACCCGGACGTTGCCGAGCTCGCGCGCGGCAAAGCGGGACGCCTCATCGGCAACCTCACCGGCCTGCTGGCCACGCTCAAGGGCCTGCCACTCGCGTACAACCGCGACCTGCAGGAAGACAAGGAACCGGTCTTCGACGCCGCCGACACCCTGGAGCTCCTGCTTCCGGCCGTGTCCGGCATGATCGCCACGTTGAAGTTCAACACTGAGCGCATGGAGTCCCTGGCTCCGCAGGGCTTCGCCCTGGCCACGGACATCGCAGAATGGCTGGTCCGCCAGGGCGTGCCGTTCCGTGAAGCGCACGAGCTCTCCGGGGCGGCAGTGAAGCAGGCTGAAAGCCGCAACGTGGAGCTCTGGGACCTGAGCGATGACGAGTACGCCGCGATCTCGGAGCACCTGACTCCCGAGGTCCGCAGCGTCCTCAGCACCGAAGGTTCGCTCAACAGCCGTAACTCGCAGGGCGGAACCGCGCCGGCCGCCGTCGAACGCCAACTCAAGGCTCTCGAAGCGGAACTGGACGCAACACGCTCCTACGCGTCATAGCCTGCTTGACCCGGGACGGGGCGGTGCCTTCCGGCACCGTCCCGTCCTTGCTTTAGCTGGCCCGCTCTTGATTCAGGGGTGCGTTAGCATGGCGCTATGACCCCGATCACAGTTGAGACGCTGCCCGCAGAGCTTCACAAAGCCGCCGGCACCGTCACCCGTCTTCTCTCCACCATGGACGAATCGTCCCTCACCGGGCCATCTGAACTCCCCGGCTGGACACGCGGACACGTACTGGCCCACATCGTTGGCATCTCCAATGCCATGGCCCGGCAACTGGAATACGCGCAGCGGGGCGAAAAGATCGAACTGTATGACGGCGGCATGGAAGGCCGCACGAAGGCGATCGACCTTGCCGCCGGACACAGCCTCGCCGACCACACCGCTTCAGTGACCACTGCCGTCAATGCCGCAGTTGCGGCGTTCGACAGCTTGGAACCGAACGGCTGGCAGGCGCCCATCAGCTACCGCGACGGAACGGTGTTCGACGGCGGTCTGGCGCTTTGGCGCGAACTCACCATCCATGCCTCGGACCTGGGCATGGGCTACGGGCCGGAGACGTGGAGCCGTCCCTTCTGCGAGCACTTGTTCAGCTTCCTTGAACCCCGTGTCCCGGCCGACTACAAGTTCGTCCTGCAGCCCACGGGCCTGGCCCCGCTGACCCTCGGCCATGGCGGTACCTCCATAGCCATCACGGGGATGCTCACGGATATTGCCGCCTGGCTCGCCGGACGGGAACCGAGCCTTGGCAGCCTTCGCGCCACCGCAGCCGCCGACGGCGTGGACCTCCCGGACCTGCTGCCCTGGCCCGCAGGTGTCCCCGCCCAACCGGCCCGCTAAACCCCCCGTTCCTCTATCACTTCCCGCCGGGTTTCGGGTGTTCTTCTATCACTTCCCGCCGGTTCCGGGTGTTCTTCCGTCACTTCCCGCAGAAAGGCTCGACGGCGGCGTGTGACCGCCGCCGTCGGGCGCGTGAAAGTGCGACGCGTGGCATGTCAGGGCTTGACCGCCGCGCGCCACAGGTGCATCACTGCATAAGAACGCCACGGACTCACTTCACGGAAATCGGCGCTCAGCCCTGACCCGTCAGCCACAACTTTCAGCCCGTTGCGCACAGCGGCGTCGTTGCCAAGGAAGACGTCGGGGGCGCCAAGTACCCGCATGGCCACGTAGCCCACGGTCCACGGCCCGATCCCGGGAAGCGGTAGCAGTTTCCGGGCCAGGGCTGCTTCGTCGTCGCCGTAACCGAAGTCAACACTGCCGTTGGCCAGTGCGGTAGCCGCTGAAATCAACGCGTCAATTCTTCGCTGCGGCCCCCGGAGCACCGCCCGCCCGCCTTCGGCGATCTGGGCCGCCGTCGGGAAAAGTCGATCGGGTCCGGCTGTGCCCCCGCCGACGGGAGTCCCAAGAACGGATAGTTGCGTTAGCGCGGTCCGGGCGGCCGCCACCGTGATCTGTTGGCCGATCATGGCGCGGATGAGTAGCTCCGCGGGATCAACAGCCCCGGGCAACCGGATACCCGGCAGCGCCACTACGCTCCCGCGCAGCCGCCGATCGACGCTCAGTGCCTCATCTATGGCCAGGGGGTCGGCGTCGAGATCGAACAGGCGCCGCGCCCGGCTCAGGAGTGCCGGAAGGTCATGAAGATCCGCCAAAGTGGCCCGGAGTTGCAGCCGCGAACCGCCGGAGCCCCGGTCGACCGCACCCGCTGGGCCAAACGACACCGTAAAAGATGCCTGGCCGCGGGGGAGCTGAAGCGAACGGGAGTAGCTCCTGCGCCCCTCCTCTACGGTGGCTGCCTCGATGCCGGGGGTCGCCCTTGCCGCAAGGAAATCGAAGATTCCGGCGTCGAAGGGTTCCCGGTAGGGGAGATTCAGTGTCAGCGACGCCGGCGCCGGGGCCGGGCCGGCGGACCCCCGGCGCGCCGGGGACTTTGCGGCAGAGCCGCGTAACGCCGTCGGGGTCATGGCGAAGACTTCGCCGATGGTGTCGTTGAACTGCCGGATGCTGTTGAATCCCGAGGCGAAGGCCACATCGGAGAACAGCATGTCCGTGGATACCAGCAGCGTCCTGGCAGTTTGTGCGCGGCTTGCCCGGGCGAGCGACAGGGGGCCGGCGCCGAGTTCGTGGCTCAGGATCCTGTTGAGTTGGCGCGTCGAGTAACCGAGCCTGCGGGCGAGGCCGTCAACGCCTTCGCGGTTGATCACGCCGTCGTTGATCAGGCGCATTGCCCTGCCCGCAACGTCGGACCGGACATTCCATGCAGGGGTGCCGGGCACGGCTTCGGGCAGGCATCGCTTGCACGCCCGGTAGCCGGCCTCGTGGGCAGCGGCCGAAGTCTCGTAGAACGTGACGTTCCCGGGCTTGGGTGTCCGTGCGGGGCATGAGGGCCTGCAGTAGATCCCGGTGGAACGCACGGCGGTGTAGAACTGGCCATCGAACCGGGGGTCGCGGGTGTCGATCGCCCGGTAGCGCTGCCAGAAGTCCATGGGCCCATCCTCCCAGCCCGGCACCATCGCTGCTAGCGGAAATCGGACGCGGACTCCGAGGCGGCTTGCTATGGTCGGTCCATGACAGCCAGCCCCGCCAGCGACCCCCGTGCTGTCCGTGATTTCCTCAGCGGAGACCCACGGACCATCGCCCCGCTTTTTCTTGGGGCGGTCCTGACGCACGAGTCGGAGGCAGGCCCGGTGTCAGTGCGGTTGACAGAGGTGGAGGCTTACCTGGGCCCCCGGGATTCCGCCCATCCGGATCCGGGCTCGCACACCTACGGCGGACGCACGGCCAGGAACGCGCCAATGTTTGGTCCGGCAGGGTTCCTCTACGTCTATTTCACGTACGGGATGCACTATTGCGCCAACATCGTGTGCGGACCGGATGGCTCGCCGTCGGCGCTCCTCCTGCGGGCGGGCGAGATCGTGGCCGGCCAGGAGCTCGCTGCCGAGCGCCGGCCTGCGTCCAAGGCACACAAGGATTTGGCCAGCGGACCGGCCCGTCTCGCGTCCGCATTGGGGCTTACGACGGCGGACACCGGGCGGGATGCGCTCGCCGCACCTTTCAGTGTGCGGTTGCCTGAGTTCGCGGCCTCTGCCGTGGCCAGCGGTCCACGCGTCGGCGTTGCCGGACCCGGAGGAACCACGGAGTATCCGTGGCGGTTCTGGATCGAGGATGACCCCACCGTTTCCCGGTACAAGGCGGCACGGCCCAAAAGCCCCCGCAAACCGGCATGATGCCTACCCCCGGGTGGTCCCGCGCCCGGCGTTTCCGATATGTGGCATGCGCCCGACGTATTTAACAAAATCGCTGTAGAATGGACGGTCTGTCTTTTTCGATAGGGGTTACGGTTTCGATGCACGACGCTGATTTGGTTCACGAGCAGGAATACGTTGCCGGGTTGTATGCCCGGCTCGATGAGCTGCGCGAAGAGAAGCGCGCCCAGCTGGCGCAGGTGCGCAAAGCCGGTGCCGTGGGAACCATGCAAAACGTTTCTGAACGGGACGCCTTCGCAGCACTGTACGAGGACCGCCTGGCCCAGCTCGACGCAGTCGACGATCGTTTGGTCTTTGGCCGCCTCGATTTGGACAACGGTGAGGCCCAGTACATCGGCCGCATCGGTTTGTCCACGGCCGATCTCCAGCGGCTCATGGTTGACTGGCGCGCGCCAGAAGCCGGGCACTTCTACCAGGCAACAGCGTTCGATCGCCAGGGTGTGCGCCGCCGTCGCCACCTGATCCTGCAGGGGCGTGAGGTAAAGGCGATCGAGGACGATGTCCTGGATGCTGACATGCTTGCCGATGACGACTCCCTGCAGGGCGAAGGTGCCCTGCTGGCTGCGCTGAACTCGAAGCGTACCGGGCGCATGTCCGACATCGTCGGGACCATCCAGTCCGAGCAGGACAGGATCATCCGCTCCTCCATTTCCGGTGCTTTGGTGGTGCAAGGCGGCCCGGGCACCGGCAAGACCGCGGTTGCCCTGCACCGTGCCGCATACCTGCTGTACACCCACCGGGACAGGCTCAAGAGTGCCGGTGTACTGTTGGTTGGCCCGTCCTCATCCTTTATGCACTACATCGAACGTGTGCTGCCATCGCTCGGCGAAACCGGCGTGGTGATGGCCAGCCTGGGCCGTCTCATGCCCGGCATCAACGCGGTGCCGGAGCAGGACGCCGACGTCGCTGCGCTCAAGGGCAAGCTGGACATGGCCGCAGTGGTGGCCAACGCCGTCGCCAACAGGCAGCGGACCCCCGGCAAGGACCGGATCCTGGAAGTCGATTCCCGCAAGCTCACGCTCACTGAGCGCCAGGTACGCCGGGCGCGGGACAAAGCCCGCGCTACCGGTAAGCCCCATAACGAGGCGCGGCTGACGTTCATCAAGATCCTCCTGCGCGAACTCACTGAGCAGCTGACCGAGCAGGTGGAAGCCGACAACATCGGCAACAATGCGGACCGCGCCTACCTCGCCGAAGATGTCCGGACCGCCCGCGATGTGCGCATCATGCTCAATCTGTGCTGGATGCCCATGACGCCTGAAAAGCTCATCTCCGAACTTTTCAGCAAGCCCGCCATCCTGGAGGCCTGCACGCCGCACCTGACCCCGGAACAGCGTGCCCTGCTCCAGCGGCCGGCAGATGCGCCGTGGACCGAAGCGGACGTTCCGTTGCTCGATGAAGCAGCCGAGCTGCTGGGCGAACTGGATCCGGCCGCTGGCAGGGGACTGGCACAACAGGAAGCAGACCGCGCCCGCGATCTTGCCAACGCCAAGCAGACCCTCGCCAACATGGAGGCCATGGGCGTCGACGTCCTCATGACCGCCGAGGAACTGGCTGAACAAAACCAGGAACGCGAAAACCGCCTGACGGCCGCCGAACGGGCCAACAGCGACCGGTCGTGGGCCTTTGGGCACATCGTGGTTGACGAAGCACAGGAATTGTCGCCCATGCAGTGGCGCCTCCTTGTCCGGCGCTGCCCGCTGAAATCCTTCACCATCGTCGGCGACATCGCCCAAACGAGTGCCGCGGCAGGTGCCAATTCCTGGCAAAGTGCCTTGGCGCCGTCGTTCGGTGACCGCTGGACGTTGGAAGAACTAACGGTCAACTACCGCACGCCGTCCCAGATCGCCGAGGCCGCCGTCCGCATGGCGAACCGCGCGGGCCTGGTTGTCTCCGCGCCGAAGGCCGTCCGCGAAGGCAAATGGTCACCCATAGTTGACCGTGTCGACGAGGACGGCATCGTTCAGCGGCTGGTGGAAGTCCTGCCGGAGGAAATCGACGCGATCGACGGCGGCTTGCTCGCCGTTATTGCCGATGGTCCCTTGCTGCCGGCAGCCGCCGCTGCACTGCGGGAAGCCTACGGCAAGCGCATCGGGACAGGTGCCGGCAGCTACGAGCAGGACATCGTGGTGATCAGTCCCAAGGAGGCCAAGGGCCTGGAATTCGACGGCGTCGTGGTGCTGGAACCGGCCGCGATGCTCAACCACGAGCACGGCAAAGTGGGGGACCTTTACGTCGCCATGACCCGGCCGACGCAGCGCCTTCGCCTCATCACGGCCGCACCCCTGCCCGCCGGCATTGAACGGTAGGCAATCCGGGGTGGTCAATCCTGCTAACTTAGATCTCGTGTCACACGTAAACAACATCGAGTCCCAACACAACGATCCCGCCTTTGCCAACATCTGGCAGGAGCTCAAATGGCGCGGCCTGGTGCACGTTTCCACCGATGAAACGGAACTGGAAAAGCTGCTCGCCGGGGACCCGATCACGTATTACTGTGGCTTCGACCCCACCGCACCGTCGCTTCATCTGGGCAACCTCGTGCAGCTGCTTGTGATGCGTCGCCTGCAGCTGGCAGGCCACAAGCCGCTGGGCCTGGTCGGCGGTTCGACCGGCCTGATCGGAGACCCGCGTCCGACGGCGGAACGCACCTTGAACACCAAGGACACCGTTGCGGAATGGGTCGGCAGGCTCCAGGGGCAGGTACGCCGCTTCCTGAGTTTCGACGGCGACAACGCTGCCCGCATGGTCAACAACCTGGACTGGACTGCGCCGCTGAGTGCCATCGATTTCCTGCGGGAAATCGGCAAGCACTACCGCGTGGGCACCATGTTGCGCAAGGATGCCGTTGCGTCCCGCCTGAACTCCGATGAGGGCATCAGCTACACGGAGTTCAGCTACCAGATCCTCCAGGGCATGGACTACCTTGAGCTCTTCCGCGAGTACGGTTGTGCGCTTCAAACCGGCGGCTCGGACCAGTGGGGGAACCTGACCAGCGGCACCGAGCTGATCCGCAAGGTGGAGGGCAAGAGCGTCCACGCCCTGGGCACGCCGCTCATTACCAACTCCGACGGCACCAAGTTCGGCAAGTCCGAGGGCAACGCCGTGTGGCTGGATGCGGAGATGTGCAGCCCGTACACCTTCTACCAGTTCTGGCTGAACACCGCCGATGCCGACGTCGTTGATCGCCTCAAGGTGTTCACGTTCCTGACCCGTGCGGAGATCGAAGAGCTGCAGCAGTCCGTGTCAGAACGGCCCTTCGCCCGCGAAGGCCAGAAGAAGCTTGCGTACGAGGTGACCTCCCTGGTCCATGGCGTGGAAGCGACCGAGAAGGTCATTGCTGCCTCGGCTGCGCTGTTCGGCAATGGCGATCTCTCCGTGCTCGACGAGCCGACCCTTGCTGCCGCAACGGCGGAACTTCCGTCGGCAACCGTCGGTGCCGATGGCTTGGGAATCATCGACCTCCTGGTTGCTTCCGGTTTGTCCGACAGCAAGTCAGCAGCCCGCCGGACCGTAGGGGAGGGGGGTGCGTACGTGAACAACGCCAAGGTCTCGGACCCCGACGCCGTGGTGGCACAGGAGCAGCTCCTTCACGGCCGGTACCTGTTGCTTCGGCGTGGCAAGAAGAACCTTGCCACCGTGGAAGTCTCGGCCTAAGCACCCGTCCCGCATCATCCCGAAGGCCGGCAACCCCAGTGGTTGCCGGCCTTCGGCATACCCACGCCACCCCGGTTGCTCTATCACCTCCCGTCGGTTTCCCGGGGTTGCTCTATCACCTCCCGCCGGTTCCCCAAGGTTGCTCTATCACCTCCCGTCGGTCTTCCAGAGTTGCTCTATCACCGGGAGTCCAAGGCCCGGAAGGGGTAGGTGATGGGGCTCACGGAAGTGCAGTTTTGCTGACTGGGATTGTCTTCGCGCCGTTTCCCCTGTGTTTCAGGGCATTTGGGCGGGTTCCAGGCCGATTTGTAAGTCGGGGTAGAGGCGTGTAATGTCTTCTGAGTCGCCGCGAGTGAGACAGCCTGAGGCTGGAAACCGCGGAGGACAAACCCCTTGATAACAGCCTGAAAATGGTTCGCTTTTATGCGCGACCTTTGCCGGGCGGGGCCGAAACCCCGGCCTGAATCGCGGAAACGCTGATTTGCCAAGACCGAGTTGGTTCGGGTAAGTTTGAAAAGTTGCTCCGGAGCGATCTGCTGGCCGTTGTGGTTGGTGGTGGTACTGCTTTGGATTAGTGACCTGTTGTTTGAGAACTCAATAGTGTGCCAAGTTTGTTGATACCGATTGTTTTTTGATTGGTTGAATTTTTGCCGGGCCATTGCGCACCCCCGTGTGTGGTGGTTTGGTTTTCAGCTGGTTTCAGATTTGCAGCTGCTTCTTGCCGTGATTTCCGGTGGGGGTGGTTGTGTTTCGTTTTTTGTTTTTGAACGGAGAGTTTGATCCTGGCTCAGGATGAACGCTGGCGGCGTGCTTAACACATGCAAGTCGAACGATGATCCGGTGCTTGCGCCGGGGATTAGTGGCGAACGGGTGAGTAACACGTGAGTAACCTGCCCTTGACTCTGGGATAAGCCTGGGAAACTGGGTCTAATACCGGATATGACTCCTCATCGCATGGTGGGGGGTGGAAAGCTTTTTGTGGTTTTGGATGGACTCGCGGCCTATCAGCTTGTTGGTGGGGTAATGGCCTACCAAGGCGACGACGGGTAGCCGGCCTGAGAGGGTGACCGGCCACACTGGGACTGAGACACGGCCCAGACTCCTACGGGAGGCAGCAGTGGGGAATATTGCACAATGGGCGAAAGCCTGATGCAGCGACGCCGCGTGAGGGATGACGGCCTTCGGGTTGTAAACCTCTTTCAGTAGGGAAGAAGCCCTCTTTGGGGGTGACGGTACTTGCAGAAGAAGCGCCGGCTAACTACGTGCCAGCAGCCGCGGTAATACGTAGGGCGCAAGCGTTATCCGGAATTATTGGGCGTAAAGAGCTCGTAGGCGGTTTGTCGCGTCTGCTGTGAAAGACCGGGGCTCAACTCCGGTTCTGCAGTGGGTACGGGCAGACTAGAGTGCAGTAGGGGAGACTGGAATTCCTGGTGTAGCGGTGAAATGCGCAGATATCAGGAGGAACACCGATGGCGAAGGCAGGTCTCTGGGCTGTAACTGACGCTGAGGAGCGAAAGCATGGGGAGCGAACAGGATTAGATACCCTGGTAGTCCATGCCGTAAACGTTGGGCACTAGGTGTGGGGGACATTCCACGTTTTCCGCGCCGTAGCTAACGCATTAAGTGCCCCGCCTGGGGAGTACGGCCGCAAGGCTAAAACTCAAAGGAATTGACGGGGGCCCGCACAAGCGGCGGAGCATGCGGATTAATTCGATGCAACGCGAAGAACCTTACCAAGGCTTGACATGGACCGGAAAGACCTGGAAACAGGTGCCCCGCTTGCGGCCGGTTTACAGGTGGTGCATGGTTGTCGTCAGCTCGTGTCGTGAGATGTTGGGTTAAGTCCCGCAACGAGCGCAACCCTCGTTCTATGTTGCCAGCGGTTCGGCCGGGGACTCATAGGAGACTGCCGGGGTCAACTCGGAGGAAGGTGGGGACGACGTCAAATCATCATGCCCCTTATGTCTTGGGCTTCACGCATGCTACAATGGCCGGTACAAAGGGTTGCGATACTGTGAGGTGGAGCTAATCCCAAAAAGCCGGTCTCAGTTCGGATTGGGGTCTGCAACTCGACCCCATGAAGTCGGAGTCGCTAGTAATCGCAGATCAGCAACGCTGCGGTGAATACGTTCCCGGGCCTTGTACACACCGCCCGTCAAGTCACGAAAGTTGGTAACACCCGAAGCCGGTGGCCTAACCCTTGTGGGGGGAGCCGTCGAAGGTGGGACCGGCGATTGGGACTAAGTCGTAACAAGGTAGCCGTACCGGAAGGTGCGGCTGGATCACCTCCTTTCTAAGGAGCTGCTAACGGCGTCCGGGTCTGCCTGCATGGGCGGGTTCCGGGGTTGTCAGTGTTGCCCATTGCGCAGGCGTCTGTTCTGCGGTGGGTGCTCATGGGTGGAATATCAGCAAATCAAGTTTTTTGGCATGGCCTGTTGGTGGTGGTGTCCTGGCGTGAGTACGGCGGCCCTCTTTTCGCACTTTTGTGTGTGGGGGGGGTTGTTGGGAAAGCGGTCCGGGGTGTTGGTTGCCGGGTTGTGTTTGGCGCACTGTTGGGTCCTGAGGCAACAGGGCCTTTTTGCAGCAATGCAGGGAATCCTTGGTGTTTCTTGTTGTTCCTGCGGCCGGCACCCCCTCGTGTTTGTGTGGGGTGGGTGTGGTTGACGGGGTTGTTGTTTGAGAACTACATAGTGGACGCGAGCATCTGGACACATGGTCCTGCACTCTTTTTGGGGGTGTGGGTTGTGTGTTCTAGCAATTTCTTTGATGAATGAACCTGGCCCTTTTGTGGTCGTGGTTCTCTCGAATTGATTGAGTGCATCAGCCGCGGCCTGTTTGGGTTGTGGTTTTGTGTGGTCAAGTTTTTAAGGGCGCACGGTGGATGCCTTGGCATTAGGAGCCGAAGAAGGACGTAGGAATCTGCGATAAGCCTGGGGGAGTTGATAACCGAGCGGTGATCCCAGGATGTCCGAATGGGGAAACCCCGCACAACGCTGCAAGGTGATTGTGTGACCCGTGCCTGAATTCATAGGGTGCGTGGGGGGAACGCGGGGAAGTGAAACATCTCAGTACCCGCAGGAAGAGAAAACAAGAGTGATTCCGTTAGTAGTGGCGAGCGAACGCGGATGAGGCTAAACCGTTCCATGTGTGATAGCCGGCGGGCGTTGCGTGGGCGGGGTTGTGGGACTTTCCGTGCTGGTTCTGCCGGACCGGTGGGGTGTGGGTGCGCGTATAGGTGAACGGTCTTGAAAGGCCGGCCAGAGAGGGTGTGAGTCCCGTAACCGTAATGTGTGGCACCGCCTTTGGAGAGGATCCCAAGTAGCACGGGGCCCGAGAAATCCCGTGTGAATCTGTCAGGACCACCTGATAAGCCTAAATACTTCCTAATGACCGATAGCGGACCAGTACCGTGAGGGAAAGGTGAAAAGTACCCCGGGAGGGGAGTGAAACAGTACCTGAAACCGTGTGCTTACAATCCGTCAGAGCATCTGCAGCCCTTCGGGGTTGTATGGGTGTGATGGCGTGCCTTTTGAAGAATGAGCCTGCGAGTTAGTGTTACGTCGCGAGGTTAACCCGTGTGGGGAAGCCGTAGCGAAAGCGAGTCTGAACAGGGCGTGTTCAGTGGCGTGATCTAGACCCGAAGCGGAGTGATCTACCCATGGCCAGGTTGAAGCGACGGTAAGACGTCGTGGAGGACCGAACCCACTTCAGTTGAAAATGGAGGGGATGAGCTGTGGGTAGGGGTGAAAGGCCAATCAAACTCCGTGATAGCTGGTTCTCCCCGAAATGCATTTAGGTGCAGCGTTGCGTGTTTCTTGCCGGAGGTAGAGCTACTGGATGGCCGATGGGCCCTACAAGGTTACTGACGTCAGCCAAACTCCGAATGCCGGTAAGTCAGAGCGCAGCAGTGAGACTGTGGGGGATAAGCTTCATAGTCGAGAGGGAAACAGCCCAGACCACCAACTAAGGCCCCTAAGCGTGTGCTAAGTGGGAAAGGATGTGGAGTTGCTTAGACAACCAGGAGGTTGGCTTAGAAGCAGCCATCCTTGAAAGAGTGCGTAATAGCTCACTGGTCAAGTGATTCCGCGCCGACAATGTAGCGGGGCTCAAGTACACCGCCGAAGTTGTGGCATTCACGCATTACCCTAGCCTTCGTGGTTCAGGGGTGTGGATGGGTAGGGGAGCGTCGTGTGGGCGGTGAAGTCGCGGTGTAAACCAGCGGTGGAGCCTACACGAGTGAGAATGCAGGCATGAGTAGCGAAAGACGGGTGAGAAACCCGTCCGCCGAATGATCAAGGGTTCCAGGGTCAAGCTAATCTGCCCTGGGTAAGTCGGGACCTAAGGCGAGGCCGACAGGCGTAGTCGATGGACAACGGGTTGATATTCCCGTACCGGCGAAAAACCGCCCATGTTGAACGGGGGATACTAACCACCGCCGGTCTTTCTTGTTGCGCCACTTGTGGTGTGATGGTTGGGCTGGTGCTGGGACCTGATCCCGGGAGGCAAGCGTATTAACAGGTGTGACGCAGGAAGGTAGCCGGGCCGGGCGATGGTAGCCCCGGTCCAAGGATGTAGGGTCAGGGATAGGCAAATCCGTTCCTGTGTGTTTCGAGCACGATCCTGAGATCTGATGGGACTCCCGCATGGGGGGATCCGGTGATCCTATGCTGCCTAGAAAAGCATCGACGCGAGGTTTTAGCCGCCCGTACCCCAAACCGACACAGGTGATCAGGTAGAGAATACCAAGGCGATCGAGAGAATTATGGTTAAGGAACTCGGCAAAATGCCCCCGTAACTTCGGGAGAAGGGGGGCCTGCCCCGTGATACAGACTTGCTTTGTGGAGCGGGTGTGGGCCGCAGAGACCAGGGGGAAGCGACTGTTTACTAAAAACACAGGTCCGTGCGAAGTCGCAAGACGATGTATACGGACTGACTCCTGCCCGGTGCTGGAAGGTTAAGAGGACCGGTTAGCCCCTTTGCGGGCGAAGCTGGGAATTTAAGCCCCAGTAAACGGCGGTGGTAACTATAACCATCCTAAGGTAGCGAAATTCCTTGTCGGGTAAGTTCCGACCTGCACGAATGGAGTAACGACTTCCCCGCTGTCTCAACCATAAACTCGGCGAAATTGCAGTACGAGTAAAGATGCTCGTTACGCGCAGCAGGACGGAAAGACCCCGAGACCTTTACTATAGTTTGGTATTGGTGTTCGGAGTGGCTTGTGTAGGATAGGTGGGAGACGTTGAAACCCGGACGCCAGTTCGGGTGGAGTCATCGTTGAAATACCACTCTGGTCACTTTGGACATCTAACTTCGGCCCGTGATCCGGGTCAGGGACAGTGCCTGATGGGTAGTTTAACTGGGGCGGTTGCCTCCTAAAAAGTAACGGAGGCGCCCAAAGGTTCCCTCAGCCTGGTTGGCAATCAGGTGTCGAGTGTAAGTGCACAAGGGAGCTTGACTGTGAGAGAGACATCTCAAGCAGGGACGAAAGTCGGGACTAGTGATCCGGCGGTACATTGTGGAATGGCCGTCGCTCAACGGATAAAAGGTACCTCGGGGATAACAGGCTGATCTTGCCCAAGAGTCCATATCGACGGCATGGTTTGGCACCTCGATGTCGGCTCGTCGCATCCTGGGGCTGGAGTAGGTCCCAAGGGTTGGGCTGTTCGCCCATTAAAGCGGTACGCGAGCTGGGTTTAGAACGTCGTGAGACAGTTCGGTCCCTATCCGCTGCGCGCGCAGGAAATTTGAGAAGGGCTGTCCTTAGTACGAGAGGACCGGGACGGACGAACCTCTGGTGTGTCAGTTGTACTGCCAAGTGCACCGCTGATTAGCTACGTTCGGATGGGATAACCGCTGAAAGCATCTAAGCGGGAAGCTCGCTTCAAGATGAGATTTCCAAACACATTATGTGTGAGAGGCCCCCAGCCAGACCACTGGGTTGATAGGCCGGATGTGGAAGCGAGGACTAAAGACTCGTGAAGCTGACCGGTACTAATAGGCCAACAACTTACACCACACACAACACACTGCACGCGTCCACTATGTGGTTCCCAACCAACAACCCGGGAACAACAACACAACAACACAACTAAACAAGCACCACAGTTGTAACCACACACACTTCCCACCCCCACACAGGGGGGACGGGTAACAAGGTTACGGCGGTCATAGCGTGGGGGAAACGCCCGGTCCCATTCCGAACCCGGAAGCTAAGACCCACAGCGCCGATGGTACTGCACCCGGGAGGGTGTGGGAGAGTAGGACACCGCCGGACATAAATTACACAGTGAGCCCCGACCACGACGGTCGGGGCTCACTGCATTTAAAATCCATTCGACGCCTGGCCATACAAGCCGCTGACGCGGCTGTGAGTCTTACCACGAGTGGGGTTCGGGCCGGGCTCCGGGTTCGGTCGCTGCGACGCGGTCGCCTAGAATTGCATAAGACATACGGGCCGGGCTTTAAAGGTGCTGGCCGCGTGATAACGAAATACGGGTTATGAGCGACTACGCACGCGCCACTGGTCGGCTCGCAACAGGAGGAATCCATAATGGCTGAGCACAACGGCGGCAATCGCGGCGGTAATCGCGGAAACTTTGGCGGAGACCGCGGTGACCGCGGGTCGTTCCGCGCCAACAACAACTCCGGCGGTGACCCGCGGGGCTTCCGTTCCCGCGATAACCGGGACGGCAATAACAACGGCCGCCCCTATGGTGATCGTAAGCCTTCCGGCGACCGTCCTGCCCGTGACGGAGAGCGGCGGCCTTTCGGCGACGGCGACCGGCGGTCCTATGGCGAGCGTCCCGACCGCGGTCAGCGGAATTTTGATCGTCCCCGTCGTGATGGTGATGATCGTCGTTCCTTTGGTGGGGATCGTGATCGTAAGCCGTTTGGTGAGCGTCCGGAGCGTGGCCCGCGGAACTTTGACCGTCCGCGCCGTGATGGTGATGACCGTCCCCGTCGTGATGGCGATGATCGTCGTTCCTTTGGTGGCGATCGTGATCGTAAGCCGTTTGGTGAGCGTCCGGAGCGTGGCCCGCGGAACTTTGACCGTCCCCGTCGTGATGGTGATGATCGTCGTTCCTTTGGTGGCGATCGTGATCGTAAGCCGTTTGGTGTTCGTCCGGAGCGTGGCCCGCGGAACTTTGACCGTCCCCGTCGTGACAGCGGCGACCGTCGTCCGTTCGGCAGCGACCGCGGCCCTAGGGAAGACCGTCCCGCCCGCGTCCCGAATGCCCGGGACATCCGCAGTGCCAACCGCCCTGACCGCGAGCGTTCGCCGGAAATCGATCCCGATGTCACGGGACGCGAATTGGACCGGGCAACTGCCCATCAGATCAACACACTTGAAGACCAGAGTGCCGGCTGGGTTGCCAAGCACTTGGTCATGGCCGGCCGCCTGATCGATATTGAGCCCGAGCTTGCCTTCCAGCACGCCCTGGCAGCCAGCCGCCGTGGGGGTCGCTTGTCGGCGGTTCGTGAAGCTGTGGGGCTGACGGCGTATGCTGCCGGCCACTACGGCGAGGCTTTGCGGGAATTCCGCACCTACCGCCGGATCAGCGGCTCCAACGCGCACCTGCCGGTCATGGCCGACTGCGAGCGTGGACTGGGCCGCCCGGACCGTGCCCTGGATATGGTCCGTTCACCTGAGGCCCAGGACCTCGATGCTCCCGGCAAGGTGGAATTGGCCATTGTGGCGTCGGGTGCCCGCGCGGACCTTAACCAGCTGGATGCGGCCGTCGCTGAGCTCGAGATTCCGCAGCTGGATATTAATCGTGCGTTCTCCTACAGCCCGCGGCTGTTCCGTGCCTATGCGGAAGCTCTGACGGCGGCAGGTCGTGCCGAGGAGGCCACCAAGTGGGAGCGCCAGGCTGTCGTTGCGGAGAACGCCCTTGGCGTCGGCGAGTTCGCTGAGCCCGAGATTGTGGACTTGGGCTGGGACGAGGAAGAAGGGGCAGCCGCGCGTAAGCCGCGTTTCCAGAAGACCGACGGCGGTACCGACGTCGTGCAGGCTGACCCGGAAACCGTCATTGCTGAAGCGGCGGCAGCGGACGCCGCCCACGACGACGTTGAAGTGGACGACGCCGAGGCGGACTACTTCGAGTCCGATGACCCGGAATCGGACATCGACTCCATTGACGAAGACGCGGACGAGGACGCCGACGAAGAGCAGGAAGAAGGCCAAGAGGAAGCAGGAGAAGGCAACCGGAATGGCTGATTCACTGATCTCGGCGTACGACGCCGTCCTGTCCGACCTTGACGGCGTCGTTTATGCCGGACCGCATGCCATCCCGGGTGCCATCGAGTCGCTCCAGCGCCTCGCCACCGTGGGTGTGGGTCTTGGTTACGTGACGAACAACGCGTCCCGGACTCCCGCTCAGGTTGCGGCGCACCTTCGTGAACTGGGCGCGCCTGCAGAGGACCATCAAGTGGTCAGCTCATCCCAGGCGGCGGGCGAATTGTTGGCGTCCATGTTGCCCCAGGGCGCACGCGTGCTCATTACGGGAAGCGCGGCCTTGGCGCACGAGATCGAACTGGTGGGCCTGAAACCGGTACACAGCGCCGCTGAGAATCCGGTGGCGGTAGTACAGGGGTTCAGCCCGGAGCTGGGCTGGAAGGACCTGGCGGAAGCCTCGTACGTGGTGGCCGCCGGAGCCCAATGGTTCGCAACGAATACGGACATGTCCATTCCGCAGGCCCGGGGCATCGCCCCCGGGAACGGCACTTTGGTTGCGGCTGTGGCGGCCGCCACCGGAAAGAAACCGCTGGTGGCAGGCAAGCCCGAGGCGCCACTTTTCCACGCCGCCGCAAAGCGGTTGGGCGCCGACCGGCCCTTGGTTGTGGGCGACCGGCTGGATACGGATATCCTGGGCGGCAACCGCGCCGGCTATGCCACCGCGGCTGTCCTGACCGGCGTCGACACCACCCACAGCATCCTGTCCGCCCGCGCCGATGAGCGGCCCACCTACCTGCTGGCCAACCTGCAGGACCTGTATGATCCCTACCCCCGTCTAACAAACGACGGCGGCACGTACTACTGCGGTGCTGCGTGGGCGACCGCCGTGGACGGGGAAGTCACCGTGGCGGGCCCGAAGGATAGCCTCGACGCCTGGCGTGCTGCCTGCGCGGCGTGGTGGGCGGCGGTTCCTGACGCTCCGGTGGCGCAGTCGCCGCGGCTTGTCTGGCAGGCTCACTAAACTGGCGTGATGAGCGATCCCACTGTTCCCGGGGAAGCCGAGGCCGTTGTTCGCTGGCCGGGTGTTCCTGAAGAGACCAATGACCCCGCGGTTGACCGGGCTCTTGGCTTCCTGGCAGGTATACCGGATGCACCCGTGGCGGACCACGTGGACATCTACGCCGCCGTCCACGACTCCTTGCTCGAGGCACTCGACGCTGAACCCGCGTTGCCTCCGGCCGCACCCCGGGAAACATCCCTGAACCCGGAAGGCACCAGCTGACGCATGGCACGACTTGACCAGGAACTCGTCTCGCGTGGTCTCGCGAGGTCCCGGACGCATGCGGCGAAACTGATCAGCGACGGCAAGGTGAGCTCAGGCGGTGCGGTCTTGTCCAAGGCGTCCCTCCACGTTGATGCGCACGCACAGCTGGAGGTCGCTGCCCATCCCGAGGACGTGTACGTCAGCCGGGCCGGCCATAAACTCGCCGGCGCGTTGGCGGCCTTTCCCGCGGTCGCCGTGGCTGGGCGCAGGTGTCTGGACGCCGGTGCCTCCACGGGCGGGTTCACTGATGTGCTGCTTCGGCAGGGTGCGGCGGAAGTCGTCGCCGTGGATGTCGGGCACGGGCAGTTGGTCCAACCGCTCCGCGAGGACCCGCGAGTGGACGTCCACGAGGGCCTGAATGTCAGGTACTTGACTCCGGACCTGATCGGCGGGGTTGCAGCGTTGACTGTCGCGGATCTTTCCTTCATATCCCTGACCCTCGTCGTGGAGCCGTTGGCTGCCTGCACGGAGCCGGGTGGCGATTTGGTGCTGATGGTCAAGCCGCAGTTCGAAGTGGGCAAGGAACGGTTGAGCCGTACCGGCGTCGTTTCCTCGGACCACGAACGACGGCGGGCGGTTGCCCGGGTGGCGGGTGCTGCGGTCGATGCGGGGCTGGGGCTGAGGGGATTGGCTGCCAGCCCGTTGCCGGGGCAGGACGGAAACATTGAATACTTTCTGTGGATGAAACGCAGGATGTCCGTGCCCGTGCCTAAGATCGAAGGGCGGGACGAGGATGTTGCTGCGTTGATGAGAACACTCTGGCCGAACGACTAGGAAGCAGAATCCGAATGAGCAGGCACGTACTTGTCCTTGCCCACACCGGACGGGAGGAGTCCCTCCGGGCGGCGTGGGATGCGTGTACGCAGCTGCATTCGTCCGGGCTGGTGCCCGTCTTGCAGAAGTCGGAACTGGCGGACGTTGAGCGGTTCTTCGGCGCCGTGGACACGCCGATCGAGATCCTCCATGACCACGTCAGCCTGGAGGACGTGGAACTGGTGATGGTCCTTGGCGGCGACGGCACCATCCTGAGGGCCGCGGAGCTGGTCCGGGAAGTGGATGTCCCCCTCCTGGGAGTCAACCTCGGCCACGTGGGTTTCCTGGCAGAGAGCGAACGGGCGGATCTTGCCCAGACGGTGGAGTGGATCGCCAGCCGCCAGTACACGGTGGAAGAGCGCATGACCATCGATGTCCAGGTCTGGATCAAAGGTCAGAAGATCTGGCACACGTGGGCGTTGAACGAGGCAGCGATAGAGAAGGCAAACCGGGAACGGATGCTGGAGGTCGTCACGGAAGTGGATGAGCGGCCGCTGACGTCCTTCGGCTGCGACGGCGTGGTCCTGGCGACTCCGACCGGCTCCACAGCTTATGCGTTCTCCTCCGGGGGCCCGGTGGTCTGGCCGGAAGTGGAGGCTTTGGTGATCGTCCCCATTAGCGCGCACGCCTTGTTCGCCAAACCCCTTGTGGTCTCGCCGAGTTCCAAGCTCGCCGTTGAAATCATGAACCGGACTGATGCGCTGGGCGTGCTGTGGTGCGATGGTCGGCGATCAGTCGACCTTCCTCCGGGAGCCCGCGTGGAGGTGACGCGTTCAGCAACCCCGGTACGGTTGGCCAGGACGCACAAGACGCCCTTCTCCGCCCGGTTGGTGCGGAAGTTCCAGTTGCCGATCCACGGCTGGCGTGGTCCCGCGCCACGGACCGGCGAGGTCCATACGGGGCCGATTCCCGTCATCCGTACCCCCTCCCCGGCGCCCCTTCCGAGCCCGCACGAGCTTGGGCCCGGTGAACCCTCCGATCCCACGAATGCGAAGTGAAGCATGCTTGAAGAACTCCGAATCCGTGACCTCGGCGTCATCACTGACGCCGCCCTTCCGCTTGGCCCGGGCCTCAGCGTCGTCACCGGTGAAACCGGCGCCGGAAAGACCATGGTGGTCACCGCCGTCGGGCTCCTCCTGGGCGCGCGTTCGGACGCCGGTGCGGTGCGCAGCGGGGCCAAGTCAGCCTCCGCTGAAGCGGTGCTCAAGTTGGACCCGGGGCACGCCGCCGTGGAACGTGCCCGCGAAGCCGGCGGGGACGCGGAGGAGTTCGACGGCGTCGCGGAGTTGCTGCTGGCCCGCACGGTAGGCGCGGACGGACGCAGCCGTGCCCACGTTGGCGGACGGACGGCACCCGTGGGCGTCCTGGCGGAGCTGGGCGAGAGCCTGGTGGTGGTCCATGGCCAAACGGACCAGATCCGCTTGAAGGGGGCAGCCGCCCAACGCCATGCGCTGGATCGCTTCGCCGGGGCTGCCCTGGCCAAGTCCCTGGGGGAGTATCAGGACCTCTACCAGCACTGGAAGTCCATTCAAGGCGAACTGGAGACCCTGCGCAGCGAAGCGCGGGAGCGGCTCCGTGAGGCCGAGTCGCTGGAGGCGGCGCTGAGCGAAATTGACGGGATTGATCCCCAGCCCGGAGAAGACGAAGCCCTCAAAGCGGAAGCCGTGAAACTGGCCAACGTCGAGGAGCTGCGCCTGGCCGCCGCGTCCGCGCACGAGTCGCTCATCGCTGAGGAGTTCGGCGACGCGGGGGACGCGACGTCCTTGGTGGATGCTGCGAAGCGAACATTGGAACACGTTGCGGACCACGATGAAGCGCTGGGGGCTGCCGCTGCCCGCCTCGCGGAGGTAGGGTTCCTCCTCAACGACATCGCCGCCGAACTTTCCAGCTATCAGGCCACCTTGGATACAGAGGGGCCGGAGCGGCTCTCCGGGATCGAAGAACGGCGGGCCGCGCTGGCGAAGTTAATCCGCAAGTACGCGCCGAGCATTGACGAAGTGCTCGAGTGGGCGGCCACGGCGCGCACCAGGCTTGATGAGCTCCAAGACGACTCGAGCCGCATCGAGTCATTGGACGCAGAGGTGGTGGCCTCCGAGGAAAAGCTCCGGAAACTGGCAGCTGCGATCACCAAGGCGCGTACCAAGGCAGCCAAGGATCTTTCAGCGCGGGTCAGTGCGGAGTTGAAGGCGCTTGCCATGGCTGACGCCACGCTGGTGATCAAGGTGGAGGACTCCGGATCCCTTGGCCCGTGGGGAGCCGATGAGATTGCGTTCCTGCTGCGCCCGCACTCGGGAGCTCCGGAGCGTCCGCTGGGGAAGGGCGCCTCGGGCGGTGAACTCTCACGTGTGATGCTGGCTATCGAAGTGGTGCTTGCCGCCGTCGATCCCGTCCCGACGTTCGTCTTCGACGAAGTGGACGCGGGCGTGGGCGGGCGGGCCGCCGTCGAGATCGGCCGCAGGCTGGCCATGCTGGCCCGCCACGTCCAGGTGCTGGTGGTGACCCACTTGCCGCAGGTTGCCGCTTTCGCAGACCAACACATCCGGGTTACCAAAACGTCGGTTCGCGGGGCTGACGGGAAGACCACCAGCGGGTTCACCTCGAGCGATGTGCAGTTGCTTTCGGATGAGGAACGGGTCAAGGAGCTGGCCCGGATGCTGGCCGGACAGGAAGACTCTGAGTCCGCCCAGGCACATGCGCAGGAGCTCCTGGACGATGCAAAACTCCTGCCCCAACGGGCCTAGCGCCAAACTGGGAGCACAATCACATCCGCCCGATTTGTTCCCCGGGGCCTTGATTACTGGCAGGGAACCGGGCAACCATGGACCATTTGGGGAACCCGAACCGGACGCTTGGAAGGCGTAATTGATGATAAGCTCGAATTCCGTGGTGCAGCGATCAAATTCCCGTGTAAATTCCCGGTTCCCGGGCTCGTCCAAGACGACCAAACACATCTTCGTCACCGGTGGTGTGGCGTCCTCGCTCGGTAAGGGTCTGACGGCTTCCAGCCTCGGCCACCTGCTGCGGGCACGCGGTTTGTCTGTAACTATGCAGAAGCTCGATCCCTATCTGAACGTGGATCCGGGCACGATGAATCCCTTCCAGCACGGCGAAGTTTTCGTCACCGATGATGGCGCAGAGACCGACCTCGACATCGGACACTACGAACGTTTCCTTGACGAAAACCTCGAAGGCTCGGCCAACGTCACAACGGGCCAGGTCTACTCCACAGTCATTGCCAAGGAACGTCGCGGCGAATACCTCGGGGACACCGTCCAGGTCATCCCGCACATCACGGATGAAATCAAGCGCCGCATGCGCCTGCCCGCCGAGGGCAAGAACGCTCCCGACGTCATCATCACGGAAATCGGTGGCACGGTGGGCGATATCGAGTCCCAGCCGTTCCTTGAGTCCGCACGCCAGGTGCGCCAGGACGTCGGCCGGAACAACGTGTTCTTCCTGCACGTTTCGCTGGTTCCGTACATCGGTCCGTCCCAGGAACTGAAGACCAAGCCGACGCAGCACTCCGTGGCAGCACTGCGCTCCATCGGCATCCAGCCCGAGGCGATCGTGATCCGTTCGGACCGTGAGGTGCCCGAGGCCATGCGTGAGAAGATCGGCCGCATGTGCGACGTCGACATCGACGCCGTGGTCAACGCAGCCGACGCGCCGAGCATCTATGACATCCCCAAGACCCTGCATTCCCAGGGGCTGGATTCCTACATCGTCCGGGCCCTGGACCTGCCGTTCAAGGACGTCGACTGGAGCAAGTGGGACAAGCTGCTCGAAGCCGTCCACAACCCGAAGCACCATGTGGAGATCGCCCTGGTGGGTAAGTACATCGACCTTCCTGATGCTTACCTTTCGGTGACCGAAGCCCTCCGTGCCGGCGGTTTCGCCAACGAAGCCAAGGTCAAGATCCGTTGGGTGCCCTCGGATGAGTGCGAAACGCTGGAAGGGGCCACCAAGTCCTTGGCCGGCGTGGATGCCATCTGCGTGCCCGGCGGCTTCGGCATCCGCGGCCTTGAAGGCAAGCTGGGCGCCCTGAAGTTCGCCCGCGAAACCAAGCTCCCCGTTCTTGGCTTGTGCCTTGGCCTGCAGTGCATGGTGATCGAATACGCACGCAACGTCGTGGGCCTTGAAGGTGCATCCTCGAGCGAGTTCGAGCCCGATTCCAAGTACCCGGTCATTGCCACCATGGAAGAGCAGCTGGACATCGTGGAAGGCAAGGGAGACCTCGGCGGCACCATGCGCCTGGGACTCTACGAGGCCAAGCTCGACGAAGGCTCCGTGGTTGCCGAGACCTACGGCACCACCACTGTCAGCGAACGCCACCGGCACCGCTACGAGGTCAACAACAAATACCGTGATCAGATTGCGGCCCAGGGCCTGGTGTTCTCCGGTACCTCACCTGACGGCAAGCTGGTTGAGTACGTTGAGCTTCCCCGCGAAGTCCACCCGTACTACGTTGCTACGCAGGCCCACCCGGAGCTCAGCTCACGTCCCACCCGTCCGCACCCGCTGTTCGCCGGACTGGTCAAGGCTGCGCTCGAGCGCCGTGAAGGTGCCGCCGTCGGGACCGATACCGGCGCCCGCACGGTAGCTGCCAAGTAATAACCGAATAAGCAAAGGACGGCGCGATGCCCGGTACTTCTGAAACCCCCAACACGACACGGCAGGTTTCGGACGTGCCGAGCCCGCGCCGTCTTTTGTCTTCCAGCAAGGTCTACGAGGGCCGCATTTGGGACGTCGTCAGCGACAAATTCCAGCTTGCGGAGGATACTGACGCGCTGGTCCGGGACTACATCGACCATCCCGGCGCGGTGGCAGTCCTGCCCATGAACGTGGACGGTGAAGTGCTGCTGCTCAAGCAGTACCGGCACCCGGTAGGCATGGACCTCTGGGAGATCCCGGCCGGGCTGTTGGACATCGAGGGGGAGGACTTCGTCGTCGGTGCTGCCCGCGAACTTGCCGAAGAAGCCGACCTCGTTGCTGCGACGTGGAACGTCCTGGTTGACTTCTTCAACTCACCGGGCTCCTCCAGCGAAGCGGTCCGTATCTACCTTGCCCGGGGACTCACGGACGTGCCGGAGGCCGACCGCCACGTCCGGACGGACGAAGAAGCCGAAATCGAACTGCATTGGATTCCGTTGGAAGATGCCGTCCGCGCTGTGCTGGAGGGCAGGCTGCATAACCCCTCCGCAGTGCTGGGCATCCTGGCTGCCGCGGCGGCCAAGGCGGACGGCTTCAGCAGCCTGCGGCCTGCTGATGCCCCGTGGCCGGCCCACCCCAGCCAGCGCTGAGCATGCCCGGGCCCGGGGAGGCACGCGCTGTCAACGGTGTTGACCGCGCAATGACTGACTATCTCCAACACGTGGGGGTGGAACGCGGGTTGGCTGCCAACACCCTGTCCGCCTACAAACGCGACCTCGCCCGCTACGCGAACTTCCTGGCCGCCCAGGGAGTATCCGGGCCCCGGGACATCACCAGACACCACGTCACCGCCTTTGTGCAGGCGTTGTCCGACGGTTCCGACGGCGCGTCGGCACTGAACGTCCGCTCCGCAGCGCGCACTGTGGTGGCGGTCCGCGGATTGCATAAATTCTGGGCGCTGGAAGGAATCACGACGGCGGATCCCGCCAGCGAGGTCCACCCGCCGATGCCGGGCAGGAGGCTTCCGAAAGCCATCACCGTGGACGAAGTAACGAGGATTCTGGAGGCAGCAGGCACCGACACTGCCACCGGACTACGGGACCGGGCCCTCCTGGAATTCCTGTACTCCACCGGTGCGCGCATCAGCGAGGCGGTCGGCCTGGACGTGGACGACGTTTCGCTGGACAGCACGGCAACCGACAGTACGTCAACGGACGGCGTGGCACCGGACGGTGTTGCACCGGACGGTGCGGTGGGCGAACCTGCGATCGTCAGGCTTTTCGGAAAGGGTTCCAAAGAGCGGCTGGTGCCGCTCGGTTCCTACGGTGCCCGGGCTATCAACGCCTACGTCGTCCGTGGCCGGCCGCTTCTGGCCTCCAAGGGTAAGGGAACCCCGGCCTTGTTCCTCAATGCCCGCGGTGGAAGGATTTCCCGCCAGAGCGCCTGGACTATCCTCAAGACTGCCGCAGAAAAGGCGAACATCACCAAGGACGTATCACCACACACGCTGCGCCATTCCTTCGCAACCCATCTCCTGGAAGGTGGAGCGGATGTCCGGGTGGTGCAGGAATTGTTGGGCCATGCGTCGGTTACCACGACGCAGGTCTACACCCTGGTGACGGCAGATACTTTGCGGGAAGTCTACGCAGCGGCGCATCCCCGCGCCCTGGGCTGACCGTCCACGGATCCAGGCGTCCTACTCCAGGACGCTGATGGTGAGTTCCACGGCATCCACGAAGACCGCCAGCAGCGACGTTCCCAGCCCGGCAACCAGCAACAGTCCCGGATGGGCCAAACCCACAACTACCCTCTTCAGGTCCGGGTGGCGGCGCAGGAACTTCCTGGGGACGCGGGTCTTGAGCGGCACTTCCCGCCAGCCACGAAGCCGCCTCAGGAACCATGCGCAGCGGATGATGAAAGCCATCCACAGGACGGACAGCACCAACGGGACGGCAGCCAGCATCAGGTTGAAGCCCAGGGCAGTGACTTCTTTCTCCGAGTCCCCGATGAGGGTTTGGACCGTAGTGGAGATGGAAGCACTCATCACCACCGAAGCTGCCCAGACCATGAACGCCGCGACGAGTGCCAGGAACCTGACGAAGAAGTGGCCCAGCACCGTGGAATCCACTGCGCGCAGGTGGCTGCGGGGCGTTGCATGAAGGACGAACAGGGTGGAGACGATCGTGGGCAGCGCGGCAGCGAAGACCAGCAGATACCACGTCCAGCCTGCCAGGTCCACCACCTCGTCCACGACGATCAGCCCGGCCCATACAACAGTCCATGCCCAACCGACGTACAGGGGGTGGGCTACAAGCCACTTGGGAAGCCGGACATCACGGTGCGGAGCTTTTTGCTGTGGCTTACCCGGAGCCCTAGTTGCTTCGGGTTCAGTGGTCAACGTTTCCCGGGCTTCGGCTGCCCCCGGCTCCGCGATGGTTCCGCTGTCGCTGACGGCGGCTGTGGCCGCGCGCATTTCACCCCCGGAGTTGTTCATGCGCTCACTGTAGCAATGGCGGCACCAGCGGGGGATATCGGGTTAAGGTGGGCTGCATGACAGCAGCCCACGTGACTCTTTGCTTCCTTCTTCGAAACGATGCCGAGGGAGAGCACGTCCTGCTTGGTACCAAGAAAACGGGCTTCGGAAGCGGGAAGGTCGTAGGCGTCGGAGGGCATGTGGAGCCCGGCGAGACAGCCGTGGAAGCAGCCGTCCGCGAGGTCATGGAAGAGATCAACGTCGTGGTCAGGGCAGCGGACCTCGTCCAGGCGGGAACGGTCGACTTCATCTTCCCTGCCCGGCCTGAATGGAACATGGCCACTACCGTCTATTTGACGCGTACCTGGATAGGGGAGCCATCGGAAAGCGATGAGATCGCCCCAGACTGGTATCCGGTGGCGCGGCTTCCCGTGGAACGCATGTGGGCGGACGCCGAACACTGGCTGCCGGCCATGATCGCGGGGCAACGGATCGCAGTGCAGGTTGACCTTGCGCCGGACAACCAGAGCGTCGCGAGCGTTTACACCGTCGCCTGGTCGGGCAGCTAAGGGCACCGGAACAAAGCGGGGACTCGTGCATGCGAACGACGGCGGCCCCGCCACGTTAAGGTGGCAGAACCGCCGTCGTTTGTGGTGCTTTCACACCCGGGTACTGCTCTCCAACCCCGGTCTTAGGGGACGTGGCGCTCCTCCGGGCCGTTGTATTCGCTGAGCGGCCGGATCAGGGAATTGGATGCCAGCTGCTCCATGACGTGGGCGGTCCACCCGGTGATGCGGCTGGCCACAAACAACGGCGTGAAGGTTTGGGTGTCAAAGCCCATCAGGTGGTACGTGGGTCCGGCCGGGTAGTCGAGGTTCGGCTTGATAGCCTTCGCCTCGTCCATGGCCTGCTCAAGGCCGTTGTACAGGCCCAGGAGTTCCGGACGGCCGTAGTGGGCAATCATCTTGTCCAGGGCGGCCTTCATGGTGGGAACGCGTGAGTCGCCGTGCTTGTAGACGCGGTGACCGAAACCCATGATCTTCTTCTTTTGGGCGAGGGCTTCTTCCATCCAGGACCGGGCCCTGGCCGCGGCTTCTTCGAGTGTTTCTTCGCTGCGGATGCCGATCTCGTCGAACGTGTGCATGACAGCTTCGTTGGCGCCGCCGTGCAGGGGTCCTTTGAGCGCCCCGATGGCTGCGGTCACGGCAGAGTGCAGGTCGGACAACGTCGAGGTCACCACGCGGGCGGTGAACGTCGAGGCGTTGAACGAGTGCTCCGCATAGAGGATCATCGAGACGTTGAAAGCCTCTACCACCTCGTCAACGGGTTCCTCACCGAATGTCATCCAGAGGAAGTTGGCTGAGTAGTCCAGGTCTTCCCGGGGTTCAACGACGTCCTCGCCCCTGCGGCGGCGCTGGTCGTAGGCCACCACGGCAGGCATGGCAGCCCACAGATCGATGGCCTTCTTCATGTTGGCTTCGGGGCTGGAGTCCTCGGCGAGTTCGTGGCGTGCACCAAGCACTGAAGCCGCGGTCCGGCAGACGTCCATGGGGTGCGCGGTAGTGGGCAGCGTGTCGATCACGGTCTTGACCACGGGATCCAGCGCGCGGCCCGCGCGCTCGCGGGCTGTGAACTCAGCCAGTTGGGCCTGGTTTGGAAGTTCACCGTTCCAGAGGAGGTAGGCGACTTCCTCGAAGCTGCACTTGGCGGCCAGCTCCTGGACCGGGTAGCCGCGATACAGCAGCGAGTTCGTCTCCGGGTTGACCTTGGAGACTGCGGTGTAATCCACCACGACTCCGGCGAGGCCCTTCTTGATGTCAACATCTGCCATGTTGAACTCCTTCGTTCTAGTGCCGGCCGCCGGAAGATTCCGGTGGCCAGCGTCCCCTTGTTGGTACGGGCCTAGCGGATGCCAGGAACCTGGAAATTGAAAACGCCGGTATCGAACTGGTTGTATGCCTCGTAGTCCACGAGTTCGTAGAGGCGAGCGCGCGTGAGCATGTTCTCTACTTGCGCCTCTTGGGTCCCCGCAGCCTTGATCGTTTCCAGAGTACGCTCTGCTGCGCCCATGGCAATGCGGAGGAGGGTGACGGGGTAGATGACCATGTTCACGCCCACCTCCTGGAGCTGTTCGACGGTGAAGAGCTCGCTTTTTCCGAACTCGGTCATATTGGCCAGGATGGGCACGTCCACGGCGTCGCGAATGGCTTGGAACTCGTGAAGGTCCCGCATGGCTTCGGGGAAGATCGCGTCGGCGCCGGCGTCCACGAGTGCTTTGGCACGATCCTTCGCGGCCTCCAAACCGTCAACGGCGCGGATGTCCGTGCGGGCCATGATGAGGAAGTTCGGGTCCCGGCGTGCGTCGGCTGCGGCGCGGATGCGCTTGGTGGCGGTGTCGAGGTCCACCACGTTCTTGCCGTCCAGATGGCCGCAGCGTTTGGGGTTGAACTGGTCCTCGATGTGGCAGCCGGCCAGGCCGGCGTTTTCGAGTTCCTGGATGGTGCGGGCCACGTTCATGGGTTCACCGAAGCCGGTGTCCGCGTCCACGAGGGAGGGCAGGTCCGTCATCCGGGCGATCTGTCCTGCGCGGGTGGCGACTTCGGTGAGGGTGGTCAGGCCGATGTCGGGCAGGCCGAGGTCGTTGGCCAGGACGGCCCCGGAGATGTAGACCCCGGCGAAGCCTTTTTCCTCGATGAGGCGGGCGGAGAGCGGGTTGAACGCGCCCGGGAATTGCTGCACGGACCCGGAGCCCAGCAGCTCCCGCAGTTTCACCCGTTTCTGTTCGGGCGTGGTGGTGGAGTAGAGCATTTAGAACAGTCCCTTCGGAGCTGCTTCGAGGTTGATCACGCCGGGGGCGGCGGTGATGTTGAGCTGGTCAAGTTCGCCGGCGCCGAGTTCGGTGAGGCGTTCGACGGCGGCGAGGAACCGTTCGATCTCTGCCTCCTCGACCAGGCCGGCGGCGAGGGTGCGGAACTTGTTGACGTACTGCTCGCGGGCGAACGGCCGGGCGCCGAGCGGGTGGGCATCGGCGACGGCGATTTCATCGGTGATGACCGTGCCGTCCTTGAGTGTGATGACAACGGTGCCGCCGAAGGCTTTCTCCGTGATGTCGAGGGAGTGGTAGCGGCGGGTCCACTCGGGGTCCTCCACGGTGCTGACCTTGTGCCAGAGTTCCACGGTGTCCGGGCGCGCGGCGCGTTCGGGGGCGTAGGAGTCCACGTGGTGCCAGGCGCCGTCCTGCAGGGCGACGGTGAAGATGTACGGGATGGAGTGGTCCAGGGTTTCCCGCGACGCCGTGGGGGAGTACTTCTGGGGGTCGTTGGCCCCGGAGCCGATGACGTAGTGGGTGTGGTGGCTGGTCTTGATCAGCACGGAGTCCACGTTGGCGGGGTCGGTGGTTTCGGGGTGCTCGCGGTTGAGCTTGCGGGCCAAATCGATCCAGGCCTGGGCCTGGTACTCGGCGGAATGTTCCTTGGTGTAGGTGTCCAGGATGGCGCGCTTGGCCTCGCCCTTTTCCGGCAGCGGCACTTCGTAGGAGGCATCGGGGCCATCGAGCATCCAGGCGATCACGCCGTCTTCGCCCTCGTAGATCGGCACGGGGGAGGTCTGTCCGCGCATGGCACGGTCGGCGGATTCAATGGCCATCTTGCCGGCGAAGGCCGGGGCGTGGGCTTTCCAGGTGGAGATTTCGCCCTTGCGGGACTGCCGGGTGGCGGTAGTGGTGTGCAGTGCCTGGCCCACGGACTGGAAGATGGTCTCCACGTCCAGGCCAAGCAGGGTTCCGATGCCGGCGGCGGCCGAGGGACCGAGGTGGGCTACATGGTCGATCTTGTGCTTGTGCAGGCAGATGGCCTTGACCAGGTTCACCTGGATTTCATAGCCGGTGGCGATCGCCCGGACGAGGTCGGCACCGTTGGCCCCGGTGTGCTGGGCAACGGCCAGGATCGGGGGAATGTTGTCGCCGGGGTGGGAGTAATCGGCGGCCAGGAAGGTGTCGTGGTAATCCAGTTCCCGTACCGCCACGCCGTTGGCCCAGGCAGCCCACTCCGGGGAGACCCGCTCATCGATGCCGAACACCTTGGCGCCCTTGCCGTTGGCGGAGGGGCCGTGGGCCAGTGCCTGCGCCCTCGCGGCAACGATCGGTGCACGGTTCAGCGAAGCAATTGCCACGGAGGCGTTGTCGATGATCCGGTTGATCACCATCTCCGTCACTTCCGGCGTCACGTCTACGGGGTCAGCGGCAACCACCGCGATCTTGTGGGCCAACTGCTCCTCACGCGGGAGGTTCTCCTCGGACTTGTAAACACGAACGTGGTGGTTCCGGACCATGGTGCTCCTTCGGGTAGGGCGTTTCAGCGTGCCGCGTATGTGGCTTTGAGATGGGTAAGGCTGCGGTGCAGGTGGACGGTGGTAGCCGCTTCAGCCAGCCGGCTGTTTCCGGCAGCTATGGCCTCGGCGATGGCAGCGTGCTCTGCGGACGCCGCCTTTAGCCGCGCCGTGTCGTCGGCCGCGAGGCGCCGCACCCGGACCAAGTGCACGCGCAGGTTGCGCATGGCTTGGGCCAGGTAGGAATTTGCGATGGCGGCGTCCATGGCGTCATCCAGCCGGCTGACCAGGGCGTAGTAGTCGCGGCGCGCAGGGTCTTCGCTGCTGAGCAGTTCAGGTGCCCTGAGGAGTTGGGCCTGCAAGTCCGCAAACACGGCGGGTTCCCCGCGAACGGCAGCGAGGGCTGCTGCGCGGACCTCCAGGGTTTCGCGCAGTTCGAAAAGTTCATCGATGCTGTCGAGGGAGATGTCGGTGACAACGACGCCGCGGCCGCCTGCCGCCGTCGTCAGTCCTTCTGCGGTCAGCCGGCCCAATGCCTCCCGAAGGGGAGTGCGGGACACGCCAAGCCGCTCGGATTGCTCCACTTCGGCCAGGACCGCCCCCGGACGAAGACGCCACTCAACGATGTCCTCCCGGAGGGTGGCGTAAGCCCGGTCACTAGCGCGCATGCCGCCAGTGTATACATCAAGGCCCCTTAAGCGCTAGTGCGCTGCTCTGCACGGGTTGAATGTATACAAAGGAGTGCTAGTTCCGGTTCCAGCCGTATTCGTTCTCCGGGCGCCCCGGCGTGCCGTACCTGGGCGCCCGGGTGACAGTTCCGGCGTCGGCGAGGTACTCAAGGTAGCGGCGCGCCGTGACCCGGGACATCCCGAGCGCTTCCATTACTTCGTTCGCCGACACCGGTCCCGGGTTGCCCCGGACGAACTCCTTCACCATGTCAAGGGAAGACCCGGACAGCCCTTTTGGCAGGGGCAGTTCCGTGGGGGCCCGGAGGCTGGCGAACGCCTGGTCCACGTCGCTTTGGGAGGCGCCGGCTTTCGACGGGCCTGCAGCGGGGCCGGCCAATTGGTCCCGGAAGGTGCGGTAGCTGTTGAGCTTGTCGGCGAAGGTGGCGTAGGTGAAGGGTTTGATCAGGTACTGCACGACCCCGATCGACACCGCGCTCCGGACGATGCTGAGTTCGCGGACCGCAGTGATGGCGATGATGTCAGCGAATATTCCGGCCGAACGCATGCGCCGCGCGACGTCCAGGCCGTGCAGGTCCGGCAGGTTCATATCCAGGAGCACGAGGTCCACGGGCGCGCCGGACGCGGAAAACTCGCCCAGGATCCGGAGCGCCGACTGTCCATCCGCCGCAGTGCCGACCAGCGTAAAACCCTCAACCCTGCCGACGTAAGTGGAATGTGCGTCCGAGGCAATGGGTTCGTCCTCGACCACCAGAACGCGGATGTCCGTCATGCCTTCTCTTCCTTGGGAACGGGCGCGGGCAGTACAACATGGAAGCGGGCGCCTCCGGTGCCGTCAACCGACCCCTCACCACCATCGGAAAGCCCCCGGTTGTCGATGGACATCCTACCGTTCAGCCGCCGGACAGCCTGGCGGACCAGGGCCAGCCCGACGCCCCTGCCGTGGCCGCCGCGGGGATCGTGCGGAGACTTGGTGCTGTAGCCGTACTGCAGGATGTCGTCAATGGAGGTCGGGTCGATCCCGGGGCCCGAGTCCCGGACCGTAAGTTCGACGACGGCGTCCCCGGCGCCCACGGCCAACTCCACCTTCCGGGGCGGCTCGCCGGCGGCCGCGGCGTCGATCGCGTTGTCTAGCAGGTTTCCGAGGATGGTCACCAGGTCCTGGATTTCCACGCCGCGCACGTCGGCGTTGCCCGATGTCCGGACGGAAAGCTCCACGCCACGTTCGTGGGCTTCCGCGGCTTTGCCCATCACCAGCGCACTCATGACCGGCTCGTCGACGGAAGCGAGCATGTCGTCAGTCAATTGCTGGCTCAACTCCAAATCCTTGGTGGCGAATTCCAAGGCCTCCGGCGTGCGGCCCAATTCCAGGAGGGACACGATCATGTGAAGCCGGTTGGCGTGTTCGTGGGTCTGTGCCCGCAGCGCGTCGGACAGTGTCTTCATGGTTTCCAGTTCCGTGCCGAGCGACTCGATCTCCGTACGGTCCCGGATGGTGGCAACGGTGCCGTACACGGCGGGCTTTTGCCGGTTTCGCGTGGAGGTCGGTCCGGCAGCAGGGGCCTGGTTGACCACCAGGATGCGCGAACCCGTCAAGTGGATCTCGTCATGGGCGGTCCTACCGGATTCAAACAATGCTTTGAGGCTGCCTTCCAGCGGAAGCTCGCTGAGCCGTGGAGCCTGGTCGGGGGAGCGGTCGGCAGCCGCGGGCTGGAGTCCCAGCAGCTCTGCGGCCTGGTCGTTGTACATCACCGCTTTGCCCTGCGTGTCGATGAGGATGAGTCCCTCCCGGACCGAATGCAGGACTGATTCGTAATAGGCGAACAACTGGGCAAGCTGTTCAGGACCCCAGCCGCGGGTGACCGTACGGAGGTAGCGGCCCAGCAGCCAGGATGCGAAGGAACCGAAGATCAGCACACCTATGGCGATGCCGCCAATGACCCCCAGCCGTTGGGCCAGGTCCGTGTCCACGGTGCGGACAGTGACACCGGCGGCTACCAAGGCCTTCACGGTGCCCTCCGGGTCCTTGACGGGGGCAATGGTCCGGACGGAAGGCCCAAGCGTACCGGCCGTAACTTCCGTAAACGTTTCGCCCCGCAGCGCCGGCTCAATGGTCCCGATGTACGCCCCTCCGATTTCCTCGGGCCGGGGGTGGGTCCAGCGTGTCCTGTCCGGCGCCATGATGGTGATGAAGTCGGCCTCGGCGTCGGCCATCACCTCCATGGCGTAGGGCTGCAGGGAAGCTGTCGGATCAGGTGCGGCGGCGGCCTGCAGCACAAAGGGGTTGTTGGCTATGGACGTAGCGATGGCCCGCATCCGGATGCCTGCATCGTCGTACGCCCGGTCGCGGGCCTCCACTACCGAGAAGGCGCCGAACACCGCGGTGAGGACCAGGACGAACAGCAAGTTCGCCACGAACAGGCGGCGGGCAATACTCCAGCTGTGAAACACGTGTGGCCTCCCATGACCAATATGACCGCAACGGTGATACGTGTCACCACTGGCTGAATGATGGATATCACACAAGGACAGCGGAGTGGGCTGGCAAGCAGCACCGCGGCGCCTTACACAGTATCCAGAAGGAGAATCCAATGACCTCTCAACGAGGAGAGTCGGCAGTCGCCGCCGCAGGAGGGCGTAAGGGGCTCGACAAGTCGCATTACCTCTACATCGCCGTCATCCTGGCCGTAGTCCTTGGAGCCGTGGTGGGCCTCGTGTTCCCCGAAGCAGGGAAATCGCTCAAGCCGCTCGGCGACGGCTTCATCAAGTTGATCAAGATGATGATCGCGCCCGTGATCTTCTGCACCATCGTCCTGGGCATCGGCTCCATCGCCAAGGCAGCCACCGTCGGAAAAGTCGGCGGACTTGCCCTGGGCTACTTCGTGGCCATGTCCACCTTCGCCCTCGCCATCGGCCTGGTAGTGGGCAACCTGATCCATCCCGGAGAAGGGCTGAAGCTCACTCCCTATGACCCCAACAAGAAGGCCGCAACGGACAGCACCGTGGACTTCCTCCTCGGGATCATCCCGGGCGATATCCCGGTCCTGCCGACGCTGCTCGCGGCTATCCTGGTAGGTTTCGCACTCCAGAAGATGGGCAAGCAGGGCCAGCCGATCCTCAACGCCATCGGCCACGGCCAGCGATTGGTCTTCCGCATCCTCATCATGATCATGTGGCTCGCCCCGGTAGGCGCCTTCGGCGCCATCGCCGCCGTCGTCGGTGCAACCGGCGCCCAGGCAATCCTGAGCATGTTCACGCTGATGCTCGCCTTCTACATCACCTGCGCACTGTTCATCGTGGTCATCCTCGGCACCTTGCTCCGCACGGTAGCCGGCGTCAATATCTTCAAGCTGATGAAGTACCTCGCCCGCGAGTACCTCCTCATCTTCTCCACGTCATCCTCCGAAGCTGCCCTTCCGCGCCTCATTGCCAAGATGGAACACCTCGGTGTCTCCAAGCCCGTGGTCGGTGTCACGGTTCCCACCGGTTACTCCTTCAACCTCGACGGAACTGCGATCTACCTGACAATGGCCTCGCTGTTCGTCGCCAACGCCATGGGCACACCCCTTGACCTCGGCGCGCAGATCTCCCTGCTGGTCTTCATGATCATCGCTTCCAAGGGCGCGGCAGGCGTCACCGGAGCAGGCCTGGCCACCCTGGCCGCCGGCCTCCAGGCCCACAAGCCCGAACTCCTCGGCGGCGTGGGAATGATCGTTGGCATCGACCGCTTCATGTCCGAGGCCCGGGCCCTGACCAACTTCACGGGCAACGCCGTGGCCACCGTCCTGATCGGCACTTGGGTCAAGGAGATCGACTCAACCCAGGTCAACCAGGTTCTCAGCGGAAATGCACCGTTCGACGAGCAAACAATGATGGCTCACGACGAGGTGGCCGAAGCTCCCCAGGAACGGGAAAAGGCTTCTGTCTAGCTCCTTGTTGCACCAAGGAAGGCCGGTACCCGCAAGGGTGCCGGCCTTTCCCGTGTCCGGATGGACCGCCGTGAAAGACAAGCAACCTTCCACCTCAACTAGAGGGTAAAGGCTCACGAATGAAGGAAAGTCAAGTTCCCAAAAATACCGTGTCGGGGGCTGTAGCCTAGGGGGTAGCAGGGCTGAACCTCAAGGATCAGCGGCAGGGAAGATCGTCGTCGAAAGAGTGGTTGGATTAGTGAGCATCGAACGGGGAACAGCAACCCTGGCAGGCACCGAGCTCGATCTGGAAGACGCCATCATGGGACCTACGGGCCGCCCTTACCGCGAATTCCCGGAACCGGCTCCGCTTGCCTCCCACGGACCTGCGCGGGTTATCGCCATGGTCAACCAAAAAGGCGGCGTCGGCAAGACCACCTCCACCATCAACCTGGCCGCTGCGCTCGCCGAGTTCGGCCGCAAAGTCCTGTTGGTGGACTTCGACCCCCAGGGTGCGTTGTCGGCAGGACTCGGGGTCAACCCGCATGAGCTGGACCTGACGGTCTACAACGTGCTCATGGACCGCAAGGTGAGCATTCGCGATGCCATCCACCAGACCGGCGTCGAAGGAGTGGACCTCCTGCCGGCAAACATCGACCTCTCCGCGGCTGAAGTGCAGCTCGTCAATGAAGTTGCCCGCGAGCAGGTGCTGGACCGTGCGTTGAAGAGCGTCGAAGACGAATACGACGTCGTCCTGATCGACTGCCAGCCCTCCCTCGGGCTGCTGACCGTCAACGCGCTCACCGCGGCCCACGGCGTCATCATTCCCCTCATTTGCGAGTTCTTCGCGCTCCGCGCTGTCGCCTTGCTCGTGGAAACCATCGAGAAAGTCCAGGACAGGCTGAACCCCAGGCTCCAGGTGGACGGCGTGCTGGCAACCATGTACGACGCCCGTACACTGCACAGCCGCGAGGTCATTTCCCGGCTCGTGGAAGCTTTCGGAGACAAGGTGTTCGAGACCGTCATCAAGCGTTCCATCAAGTTCGCCGACGCCACCGTAGCTGCCGAGCCCATTACCAGCTACGCCGGCAATCACGTGGGCGCTGACGCCTACCGCCGGCTGGCCAAGGAACTCATCTCGCGCGGCGGCGCGCCCTAACCGACGGCGTGACTCTTCCGGTAGTTCCGCAGGCAGTGGACCCGTCTCCAGAAGGGCCCGGCGCCGCGGCCTCCTCCGACGCCGCTGCCTCGCCCGGCGCCGCTGCCTCCTCCGGCGGCAAGGGGGGCTTCGAGGTACGGCTGGCCAACTTCACCGGGCCGTTCGACCTCCTGCTGGGCCTCATTGCCAAGCACAAGATGGACATCACCGAGGTTGCCCTGGCCACGGTGACTGATGAATTCATCAAGTACATCCGCAGGCTGCAGGACCTCGGTGAGGATTGGGCCTTGGACGAGGCCAGCGAGTTCCTGGTGATTGCCGCCACCCTCCTGGACCTGAAAGCCGCCCGCTTATTGCCGGCGGGCGAGGTGGAGGACGACGAGGATATCGCCTTACTGGAAGCGCGGGACCTTCTCTTCGCCCGTCTCCTGCAGTACAAGGCCTTCAAGCAAGTGGCAGGGATACTGGCCGGCACCTTGGAAGAGGAAGCCCGCAGGTTTCCGCGCCAGGTGGCCCTTGAAGGACACTTCGCGGCGTTGTTGCCCGAGCTTCTATGGCGGCACACCCCGGAGCAGTTCGCCGCGCTGGCTGCCAAAGCGCTCAAGCCAAAGGAAGCACCGCCAACCGAGGTTGGACTGGAGCACCTGCATGCGCCGCCCGTGAGCGTTAGGGAGCAGGCAGTAATCCTCGGAGACAGGCTGAAGCGCGGCGCACCGCTGACTTTCCAGGCACTGGTTGCCGACGCCGACAGCACCTTGGTGGTGGTGGCCCGTTTCCTGGCGTTGCTGGAGATGTTCCGGGACCGCGTTGTGGCCTTTGAACAGCCGGCACCGCTGGGCGGATTGACCGTGCGGTGGACAGGTCAGGATGCCGGGTGGGACGGCTCCAACCTCAGCGAAGAGTACCAGGACGAAGGAGACGGTGGCATCGATGACTGAGCAGAACGCCGAAGACGGCCTCGCCGAACTCGAAGCGTTGCCGGGAGGGGCGCGGGCAGCCCTGGAAGCAGTGCTGATGGTCATTGATGAGCCGGCCACGTCCGAAGAGCTGGCCGCCGGCCTCAACGTGACGGTCGCCGTCGTCGAAGATTTGCTGCAGGACCTGCAGCGGGAGTATAGCGGCTATACTGTTAAAGCCCCGGACGTGGACGTTGACGGCTTTGCCGCTGCCAGCACTGCACCCCGGGGTTTCGAATTGCGGAACGTCGCCGGTGGCTGGCGCATCTATTCGCGGCCGGACTTTGCTGACATCGTGGGGAAGTTCGTCCTTGAAGGGCAAACTTCCAAGCTGACGCAGGCAGCACTGGAGACGCTGGCGGTGATTGCCTACCGGCAGCCTGTCTCCCGGGCGAGGGTTTCGGCAATTCGCGGCGTTAACGTCGATTCCGTCGTCAGGACGCTGACCCAGCGCGGGTTGATCGAGGACGCCGGGAACGATCCCGAATCCGGCGCAATCCTGTACCGGACCACCTCCTACTTCCTGGAGCGGATGGGAATCGGCTCGGTGGCTGAACTGCCCCAGCTGGCTCCGCACCTTCCCGGTTTGGAAGGGATCGAGGAGTACTACGACGCCAGCCGGATGTGAGGACATCCTCCGCCGGCACGAAGTAATTTAATACGGAATTCCATGGCACGCGTGACGCGTGCCGGAGCAGCAAGGGGCAGACTACACCTGCCCGGCTGGCTAGTGTTGGTTCCAACACCCAATGCCGGCCATAACAACACAAGGACGGGTCATGACACAGGCGGGACGCCAGGGTTCACCACGTAACGGTTCGGGACGCAACAGCGCCGGACGCAATGGAGCACAGGGCGGCGCAGGCCGTTCCGGTTTCACCCAGCGAGGCGGCGCCGGCGCGGGTAAGCGCTCCTTCAATCAGGGCGAAGGCCGCCCCTTCAAGGCTGCGAAGCCCCGGGAAGAACGGCCGTTCGATCCCGACAACCCCACGACGGCGGATAGCTTCAGGGCCGCGAAGCCGGCCAAGCCCTTCCGCAAGCCGGGTTCCAACAAGCCGGGCTACGGCAAGGCTCCCGGAACGCCCGGGGCCTTGAAGCCCAAGAAGAAGCCCGGCAACGCCAAGCAGTACGGTTCGAAGGCTTTCGGCAGCGAGCGGTTCGGCCGCAACCTGGGCCCTGTCCGCAAGCCTGCGGGCAACCGGGGTTCCCGGCAGGAAGTCCCGCAGTCCGAAGTCCACGATGCTGACGGCGTGCGCCTGCAGAAAGTGATGGCACAGGCCGGCGTGGCATCGCGCCGCGTCTGCGAGGAAATGATCCTCGAGGGACGCGTCGAGGTCGACGGGCAGGTTACTACCGAGCTCGGCGTCCGCGTGGACCCGAAATCCGCCGTGATCCACGTTGACGGGATCCGCATCCAGCTCGACGAGACCCTCGTGTACATGGTGTTCAACAAGCCCAAGGGCGTAGTTTCCACCATGGAGGACCCCGAGGGCCGGCCTTGCATCAGCGATTTCCTCAAGACCAACAAGAACAAGGGCGAACGTCTTTTCCACGTCGGCCGCCTGGATGTCGCCACCGAGGGGCTGCTGTTGTTGACCAACGACGGCGAACTTGCCAACCGCTTGACCCACCCTTCCTACGAGGTCCCCAAGACCTACTTGGTCCAGGTGCGGGGGCCGTTCCCGCAGGGCGTGGGCGCGCAGCTGAAGTCCGGCGTCGAGCTTGAAGACGGCATCGCGGCGGTGGATTCTTTCCGGCTGGTTGACTCCACGCCCGGCCACGTCCTGATTGAGGTTGTCCTCCACTCGGGCAAGAACCGCATCGTCCGCCGCATGTTTGACGCCGTGGGCTTCCCGGTTGAGCGGCTGGTCCGCGTCAAGGTTGGACCCATCGGCCTGGGCGACCAGCGCCAGGGAAGCATCCGCAACCTCGGCAAGCAGGAGATCGGCCACCTCATGGCAGCGGTGGGACTCTAAGCTATGTCGGCATTCCGCGCGCATGGCCGCGGCCACTTGGACGGGCCCGTCGTCATCCTCGGCACGGGCTTGCTGGGCGCCAGCATTGGCCTCGGCCTGCGTGGCCGCGGCGTACCGGTTTTCCTCTTTGATACCTCGCCTACCAACCAGGCTGTGGCCGTGGATATTGGTGCGGGCAGGCCACTGGAGGAACTGGACGGTCCACCCCAGCTGGTGGTTGTGGCTGCTCCGCCGGACGTCACGGCGCAGGTGGTGGAGAAGGCCTTGGCCGATTACCCGGAATCAGTGGTGGTGGACATCGCCAGCGTCAAGGCAGGCATCCAGGCCGAACTCCGCGAACGCGGCGTGGACCTTTCCCGTTACGTAGGCACGCATCCCATGGCGGGCCGGGAGAAGTCCGGTCCTGTGGCTGCGCGGGGTGAATTGTTCACGTCCATGCCGTGGGTCATCTGCCCCACGGAAGAAACCGGCGCGGCGGCGCTGCAGGTTGCCCGTTCGCTGGCCGGCGACCTCGGCGCGATCGTCTCCCAGTTCACTGCTGATGAACACGACGAAGCCGTGGCCCTGGTGTCGCATTTGCCCCAGATCATGTCATCGCTGCTGGCGAGCCGGTTGCAGGGGACTCCGCTGCACGCATTGTCCTTGGCGGGAAACGGCTTGCGGGACACTACCCGGATTGCTGCGTCCGACCCCACGCTGTGGGTTCAGATCCTGGGTGGCAATGCTGAGAAAGTGGTCAACATCCTGCACGGTGTCCGTGAGGACCTCAACCGGTTGATCGGGACCCTGGAGTCCCCCCTGGCCCCCGGTGCCCGCCTGGACCTGGCCCAGCTCATCAGCGAAGGCAACGCCGGGCAGGCCCGGATTCCTGGCAAGCATGGAGGACCGCCCCAGGCCTACTCCTGGCTGACGATCCTGGTGGACGACAAACCCGGCCAGATCGCCCGCCTCCTGACGGAGATCGGTGAAGTCGGCGTGAACGTCGAAGACCTTCGGCTCGATCATTCCTCCGGGCAGAACGTGGGCATGGTGGAGCTCTCCGTCCTGCCCAACAAACACGACCTCCTTGTTGAAGCTTTGACTGACCGTGGATGGCGGGTACTGCAGTAATGACGCGTGAATTCTTTGGCCCGGAGACGGTTGCCCGTCCCGGCAAGCCCTTGGTGATTGCCATTGACGGACCCTCGGGGTCCGGAAAATCGAGTGTAAGCAAGGAAGTGGCCCGGCGCCTCAAGCTCGCTTACCTCGACACCGGCGCCATGTACCGGGCGTTGACCTGGTACTGCCTGAAGACCGGCGTGGACCTCCACGACGGCGCCGCGGTGGAGCAAGCGTCCAAGGCCATGCCCTTGGAGATCAGTACCAGTACGGCCACCGAATACGTGGCTGTTGACGGCACGGACATCACTGAGGAGATCAGGGATCCGCGGATCTCCTCTTCGGTCAGTGCAGTCGCCACCACCTTGGGAGCGCGGACGGAGCTGATCCGCCGGCAGCGCCAGCTCATCGACCAGCACCACCACCGCATGGTGGTGGAGGGGCGGGACATCACCACCGTCGTCGCGCCCGCCGCGGAGGTCCGCATGCTCCTGACGGCCAGCGAGGAAGCCAGGCTCCGGCGTCGTGGTATCCAGCTGGGCGGTACGCAGACCAAAGAGCAGTTGGCTGCCCAGGTTATCCAGCGCGATGCCAAGGATTCCACCGTGGTCAACTTCACCCAGGCCGCCGATGGCGTGGTGACCCTGGACTCCTCCGACCTGGACTTCGAAGAGACCGTGGACACCGCCCTGGCGATTGTCAGCAAGGTCATTTATGGCGACTAGCAACAATCTGCCCGCGACGTGGAGCCGGGCCTGGAGCCGTCCCGTGGGCTGGTTCCTCGATCACGTCCTCTACCGCACGGTCATCACGGGAAAGAGCAACATCCCGGCAGCGGGACCCGTGATCTTCGCCGGCAACCACATCAGTTTCCTGGACGGACCGGTGATGTTCGGGGCTGCCCCGCGGCCCATGCACATCCTGGTCAAGAAGGAGATGTTCAAGGGTTTCCTCGGCAAGGTGCTGAAGGCGTCAGGGCAGCTTCCGGTTGACCGGACCGGTGACCGCACCACCCTGCAGCTGGCCAGGCAACTGCTCGACGCCGGCCGGTGCGTTGGCATCCTGCCCGAAGGTACCCGGGGGAGCGGGGCCGCGGAAACTATCAGCAACGGTGTGGCGTGGCTGGCGTTGAACTCGGGAGCCACCGTTATCCCCGTCGCCATCCTGGGAACCAGGCAGGGCCGGGAGCACCGCGACCATATACCTGCCATGCGCCGCACGTTGTATGTCAGCTTCGGCGAACCACACACCGTCCAGCGACGGAAGGGCGAATCCGGGCGTGCTTCAATGGACAGGGCGGCGGCAGTAATCCGCAGTGCCCTGGCCGGACACGTCCAGGAAGCAGTCCGCAACACCGGTCAGGCCCTCCCGGAAGCTCCAAGGGCCACCCCTGATCCGGACCACCGTCCCACCGCAGTAGCCGGAACCCCGGCAGACCACCACTAAGGAAAAGTGCAATGAGCGATACGACTCAAAAATCCGGCCACCACGGCGCCGGCGACGACGAATACACGCCCACCGGCACCGATCAGGTGGCCGAGAACCTGGCTGCCCTGGATGACGAGGAAGCCGAACTTCGCGCAGCCACACTGCGGGCGGGACTGGACGACTACGATCTCGACGAAGACGACGCCGCCCTGCTTAGCGGTGACTACGACGACGAAGGCGAAGAGGGGCCCCTCAAGCTTGACCCCGTCCTGGCCATCATCGGCCGGCCGAACGTGGGCAAGTCGACTTTGGTGAACCGCATCCTGGGCCGTCGCGAAGCGGTCGTCGAGGACACCCCCGGCGTGACCCGCGACCGTGTCATGTACTCCGCGCGCTGGAACGGCCGCAACTTCACCTTGGTGGACACCGGCGGGTGGGAGCACGATGCCAAGGGCATCCACGCCCGGGTGGCGGACCAGGCCGAAATGGCCGTGGAACTGGCCGATGCAGTGTTGTTCGTTGTTGACTCCGCGGTTGGCGCCACTGCCACCGACGAAGGCGTCATGAAGATGCTCCGCAAGTCCAAGAAGCCGGTCATCATGGTGGCCAACAAGGTTGACGACTTTGTGCAGGAAGCCGACTCTGCAGCACTTTGGGGACTTGGCTTCGGCCAGCCGTACCCGGTTTCAGCACTGCATGGCCGGGGGGTTGCCGACCTCCTGGACCACGTCATGGACACCCTTCCCGAGTTCTCGCAGGTAGAGGGTGTGGACCGTTCCGGCGGCCCCCGCCGCATTGCCCTCATCGGCCGTCCCAACGTCGGCAAATCCTCGCTGCTGAACAAGCTTGCAGGCTCGGAACGCGTGGTGGTGGACCCGCTGGCCGGAACCACGCGTGATCCCGTGGATGAGTTCATCGAACTGGGTGGACGTACCTGGCGCTTCGTGGATACAGCCGGTATCCGCCGACGCCAGCACATGGCGCAGGGTGCCGATTTTTACGCCTCCCTGCGGACGCAGGCCGCGCTGGAAAAGGCGGAGGTCGCCGTCGTGCTTCTTGCCGTTGACGAAGTGCTGAGCGAGCAGGATGTCCGCATTCTGCAGCTGGCGATCGAATCCGGCCGGGCCCTGGTCCTGGCATTCAACAAGTGGGACCTGCTGGACGACGAACGCCGCCGCTACCTTGAACGCGAGATCGAGCAGGACCTGGCCCACGTTGACTGGGCGCCCCGCGTTAACATCTCCGCCAAGACGGGCTGGCACAAGGACCGCCTTGTTCCTGCCCTTGATACCGCGTTGGAAAGCTGGGACCGCCGTATCCCCACGGGGCGCCTCAATGCGTTCCTTGGCGAGCTGGTGGCCGCCCATCCGCACCCGGTTCGCGGTGGCAAGCAGCCGCGCATCCTCTTCGGTACGCAGGCCTCGAGCCGGCCGCCGAAGTTTGTCCTGTTCACCACTGGCTTCCTGGATCCCGGATACCGCCGCTTCATCACGCGTCGGCTCCGTGAGACCTTCGGCTTCGAGGGCACACCCATCGAGGTCAGCATGCGCGTCCGCGAAAAACGGGGCCGCAAACGCTAAATGAGACGGGCATCACAGGCGACTTTGGCTCTGATGGCGCAAGCACCCTCCAACGTCGTGTAAGCTTTTGGAGGTGGTTCGGCCGGACTGCTTAGGAAGGACTCTTCGGAGGAAAACCTGTGCGGAGAACGGTAGAACCAGCGGGCTGTAGCGCAGCTTGGTAGCGCACTTGACTGGGGGTCAAGGGGTCGCAGGTTCAAATCCTGTCAGCCCGACCAAAAAGGCCGGAACTACGCAGAATGCGGAGTTCCGGCCTTTGGCCGTTAACGCCCTAGGCGTGCTGCAGTGCCCCCAGCGCCCGGACGAGCGGTTCAAGTTCTGGAACCTCCTCCGCTGCCTGCAAAGCTGCTGCGAGAGTGTCTTCGTGCACAGGCTTGGTCTTCTGCAGGAGTTTCTGTCCCGCCGCGGTCAATTCCGTGTAGATTCCCCGCCGATCGTCTGCGCAGAGGATCCGGGTCAGCAAGCCGCGGTCTTCGAGGCGGTTCACGAGGCGCGTGGTAGCGCTGCTCGAAAGGGCTGTGGCCCGGGCAAGCTGCTGCATGCGCATGTGCCAGCCGTCCTGGCGACTCAGGGCATCGAGCACTGTGTATTCCACCACCGAGAGCTCGCTGGAGGCCTGCAGGGCTTTCTCCAGTTCGGTTTCGATGCTTCCGTGGAGGGCCGCGAGGGTGCGCCATCCCTGTGCCCGTACCTCTACGGCGTCATCCTTGATGCCCATGTCTCCTGTGCTCCTGCCTCATGTTCGCAATATCCGGCGCAGACGGCAAAGTAGTTGCTTGCGCAAGTACCTAGCGTGTGCAACTATTTATACAGCGTCTGCAACTAATATTCTACGGCTCCCGGCGACGCACTTCCACTTCCAAGGGGGCCATTCCATCTAAGGAGCGTTTTATGCCCGCAGGGTTGATTGCCCTTGCCCTCGGCGGATTCGGCATTGGGCTGACTGAGTTTGTCATCATGGGTCTCCTGCCCGAGGTAGCGGCCGATTTCCGCGTCAGCGAAGCGTCGGCCGGCTGGTTCATCTCCGGTTACGCACTAAGCGTCACCGTCGGAGCCCTGGTGGTCACGGCAGCTGTCACCAAGCTTCCCCGCAAGCCCGTGCTGATCGGCTTGCTGGTGCTGTTCATTGCAGGGAACCTCCTCTCCGCTGTTTCGGAGAGCTATTCGATGATGCTGATAGGCCGCATCATTGCCGCGCTCTGCCATGGCGCCTTCTTCGGCATCGGTTCGGTGGTAGCGGCCAGCCTCGTGCCGGCCAGCAGGAAGGCCGGCGCCATTGCCATCATGTTCACAGGCTTGACTGCCGCCAACGTGCTGGGTGTTCCCTTTGGAACGCTTCTTGGCCAGAACTTCGGATGGCGCTCCACCTTTTGGGCCATCACCCTCATAGGCGTCGTGGCCCTGGCGGGAATCGCATTGCTGGTTCCCAAGCAGGACGCCGCGGCCGCCAAGAGCCTGCGCAGCGAACTGGGTGCGTTCAAGTCCACCCAAGTGTGGCTCTCCATCCTGGTCACGATCCTCGGGTTCGGCGGCATGTTCGGCGCCTTCACCTACATCGCCTTCACGCTGACCGAAGTTTCCGGTTTTGCCTCGACGTCCGTCCCATGGCTTCTGGTGCTCTTCGGAGCAGGCCTGTTCGTTGGAAACTTCCTGGGTGGCAAAGCGGCAGACAAAGCACTGGACAAGTCCCTGATCCTCATCCTCTCGGGCCTGGTTGCAGTCCTGGTCTTCTTCGCACTGACCGCCGCCAACCCGGTCGCCACCCTGGTGTCACTGGCACTCATGGGCGGATTCGGATTCGCCACTGTGCCCGGTCTGCAGATGCGGGTCATGCACTTCGCCTCGTCGGCCCCCACGCTCGCCTCCGGCGCCAACATCGGGGCTTTCAACCTCGGTAACGCACTCGGTGCCTGGCTCGGGGGAGTGACCATCAGCGCCGGGCTGGGCTACACCTCGCCCATCTGGGCCGGTGCGGGAATCACCATCACGGCCCTGGCGGTCATGGTTGCCGCCGGCGCGGCTGCCCGGCGGACTGTCGCCCCTCACGCAACTGACCAGCACGCTGCTGACCCGAACGTTGCCGAGCCGAACCCTGTGTCGGCGGCACCTGCCGGGACGGCCGACGTCGGGAGTGAATCCCGGGAGGCGGCAGCCCGCTAGGCCGGACGGCCCTATGGCGAAGCCCCCCCCACGGCAAAGCCCGGCACGGTTCTGTTTCCGTGCCGGGTTTTTGGCGTCCGGTCCACTGCCCTGCGCTCATCGGAAAAGCGGCAATTATGCCTATACTTTCAGCGGTGGCCGGATGCCCGGCCCGCCGTCGAGGTTCATGAACGTCCCGATGAAAGGCGACCCATGAGTAATATTCCAGCCGATCTTTCCTACACCGCAGAACATGAGTGGGTATCGGAGCCGGATGCTGACGGCGTAGTCCGCGTCGGCATCACCGACTTTGCGCAGGATGCCCTGGGCGATGTCGTCTACGCGCAGATGCCGGAGGAAGGCACCAAGATCACCGCCAATGATGTGGTGGGGGAAGTGGAATCCACCAAGAGCGTCAGCGATATTTATGCGCCCGTCAGCGGTGAAATCATCAACCGCAACGACGCCTTGGACCAGGATCCGGCACTCATCAACTCCGATCCCTACGGTGAGGGGTGGCTTTTTGAAGTAAAGCTGGCCGAAGCTGACGCGGTGGAATCCCTGCTCAGTGCATCGGAGTACGAACAACAGGTAGGCTAAAGTTATCTGGCCCGCCCTGCTGCATTTTCCCTCGTGGGAAGCGGGACGGCGGGCCAGCAACCGATTTGCCCGGCGGTTACCGGGAGGTGGATGTGTCCGGCAGGTTTTGGAACTGCCGGCGGATGAGGAGGAAGTTCCATGGTTGGCGGCGACAAGAACCAAGCCAATGCCGGAAACGGCGCGGAAGAACAGCCGACGTCGGAGACCACCTCCATCAGCATCACGCCAACGTGGGACGAGCCAAGCATCGCTCCCAAGCTGGCGCCGGAGGAGCGGGCCTCTGTAGACGCCCTGCCGCCCAACTCCGCGCTGTTGATTGCCCATAGCGGACCGAATGCGGGCGCGCGCTTCCTGCTCGACGCCGACACCACCACGGTGGGCCGGCACCCGGATGCCGATATCTTCCTGGACGACGTCACGGTGTCGCGCAAGCATGTTGAGTTCCACCGGAGTGCAGCAGGCTTCGAGCTCGTTGATATGGGCAGCCTGAACGGTACTTACGTCAACCATGACCGCGTGGACCGTGTGCAGCTCAAGACGGGCAGCGAGGTCCAGATCGGCAAGTTCCGGCTGACCTACTACCTGAGCCCCAGCCGCCCCGCGGGCCACGTCTGACCCCGGGATACCTGCCTGTGGCAATGGCCCAGCCGGAACGTCGCGGACCCCAGGTCCTGAACATCGGGGAAGTCCTGGCGCAGCTGAGCGACGACTTCCCGGGAATGACCGCGTCCAAGATCCGTTTCCTCGAGGAGAAGGGGCTGATCAACCCCAAGCGGACTCCTGCCGGATACAGGCAGTATGCGGACAGCGATGTTGAGCGTCTTCGTTTTGTCCTCGCCCTGCAGCGCGATCAATACCTGCCCTTGAAAGTCATCAAGGATTACCTTGACGCGATCGATCGAGGGGAACGCCCGGACAACCTGCCCCCCGGTGTGACGGTCTCGCCCCGGGTGGTCACTGCTGAAATGGCCGCGGACATCCAGGGACGTGCCCGTACCCTGACGGAAGAGCAGCTCCGCACGGAGTCCGGTGCCAGCGCCGGCCTGCTTGAGTCGCTCCTGAGTTTCGGTTTGATCAGCCACGAAGACGGTAAATTTGACGAGCATGCCCTCCAGGTTGCACGTGCCTGCGTCCAGCTCGAAGTGCACGGTTTGGAACCTCGCCACTTGAGGCCGTTCCAGGCAGCTGCGGATCGCGAGTTCGGTTTGGTGGAGCGTGCCGTTGCTCCGCTCACTTCCCGCAGGGACGCCGCCTCGCAGGCGAGGGCGGCCGAGGCAGCCCGTGAAATCAGCGATCTTTGCATGACGTTGCACAGGGCGCTGGTTCACCACCGCATCTCAAGGATGGACTCCTGATGATCGAAGTTGAAATCGTGGGTGTTCGGATCGAATTGCCCTCCAATCAGCCGTTGGTCCTCCTGCGCGAACTCAAGGGTGAGCGCCACGTTCCCATCTGGATCGGCACCCCCGAAGCCAGCGCGATCGCCCTCGCCCAGCAAGGTGTGGTTCCGCCCCGGCCCATGACCCACGATCTCCTGATCGACGTCGTTGAATCGCTCGGTCATTCCATCATCAGCGTCAATATTGTGGCGGTGGAGGACAACATCTTCTACGGACAGCTGCAGTTCGACGACGGCACGGTGGTCAGCTCACGCGCGTCGGACGCCCTGGCCTTGGCCTTGCGCGCCAAGTGCCGCATCTGGTGCGCCGATGCCGTGATGGAGGAGGCCGGGGTCCGTATCACCGAACATGATGAGGGCGAGGACTCCGAGCCGGATCCCAGCGTCGATGAGGAACGGGAGCTGCGCCGCTTCCGGGAGTTTCTTGACGACGTTGAGCCCGAGGATTTCGAAGGTTAACTGACCCTCAACCTAAAGTTGAGGGTGAAACTTTCGACACGACCACTTTTGGAGCCCAACGTCTTTGACCTCGGGCCCTCGCGGGCCTAACGTCGAAGTATCAAGTTCCCGTTGCATACGCTCGCGACGCAAGTCACACTGGAAGGTGCGGACTTGTGGGAATTACACGGCTGAATTTCGGCGTTCGTGTTAAGTGTGCGCACCATCCCCAGGGGAGCTGACAACAAGGAGGTCACGTGAGTCCGAAAGGCGAAGCAGGCGAGTTGAAGCAGGCCCCGTCCGGCATTGCTGCGCCCGCAGCCGGCGCCCAAGGTCTGCTCTTCACCGAGGACCTTCCCGTGCTGGACGAGGATGCCGGCTACCGCGGCCCCACAGCATGCAAAGCCGCCGGCATCACCTACCGCCAGCTCGACTACTGGGCGCGGACCGGGTTGGTAGAGCCGGCAGTCCGCGGAGCTGCGGGTTCAGGCTCCCAGCGGCTCTACGGTTTCCGCGACATCCTTGTGCTCAAGGTCGTCAAACGCCTTCTGGACACCGGCGTGTCCCTCCAGCAGATCCGTACTGCCGTTGAACACCTGCGCGAGCGGGGCGTTGAGGACCTTGCGCAGATCACACTGATGAGCGACGGCGCGAGCGTCTACGAATGTACGTCGGCGGATGAAGTGATTGACCTCGTCCAGGGCGGCCAGGGCGTCTTTGGCATCGCCGTTGGACGCGTATGGCGTGAAGTTGAAGGAAGTTTGGCCGCTCTGCCGAGTGAGCATGCAGCGGAGCAGTCCTTTCCCGACGACGAATTGAGCAAGCGGCGCGTTGCGCGTCGGATTGGATAACTCCGATTTCAGAAGAAAGCCGCCCGTCCGACGTTTGTCGGGGGCGGCTTTCTTCTGTCTTCTGCCTCCTTACTGGCGTTGCCGACGGTCCCTGAAACTCGTCTGGTTCTTCAGGAGGCTCTCCAGCAGGGCGTCGAAGAGCTTCGCGGCGTTCTTGGCGGAGTCGCCCGGCCAGTGATGGACGGAATGTGCAGCGCCTTGAATCTGCTGCCAGTTGGCCTGTTCCGGAATGTGCGGGGTCAGCAGCAGATCACCGAACATTGACTCCATCTCGGCAAGCCGGAACGTGTGCTCGGTGGAGCCCGTCCGCACACGGTTGGCGACGATGCCCGCCGGTGCGAGGTTCGGGGCAAACTCCTGCCGGAACAGTTGGATGGCACGCATGGTGCGCTCGGTTCCCGCAACGGAAAAGAGCCCCGGCTCGGCAACGAGTACTACGCGGTCGCTGGCACTCCAGGCCATGCGGGTCAGCCCGTTGAGGGACGGCGGGCAGTCAACCAGCACCAAGTCGTAGCTGGATGTCCCGGCGAGAACTCCGGAGAGCCTCCGGAGATCGCGTCGGCCGAGGTCGGGGCGATCATAGATTCCGGTCAACGCTGAACCTACCGCAACGTCCAAGGTGCCGTCACTGGAACCGTTGGCAATCCAGCTGCTGGGGGAGACGTTCTCTGCCAGCTTTGCCTTGCGGGGGCTCTTGAGCATCCGGCCAACGTCGAGCTTTCCGTTGGGTTGGACGCCGAGGGCTGTGGTGGCATCAGCGTGGGGGTCAAGGTCCACTACCAGTGTGGAGATCCCTGCCGCGAGGGCCGCAGAAGCGAGGCCGGTGGTCACAGAGGTCTTTCCCACGCCGCCCTTGAGGCTGCTGATGCTGACTACTTGCACTTGTTACCCAAAACCTAACGCCGGTTGCCGTATCGCGCTGTTTTCAACTCCGGGATAATCGGAGCCGGGGCTTGCCGAAGCCCCTTCAACATCATATGTTGCGTGCTCCCGGAATCCCGATTTCTACGCGCCACGGGGCGCATCGGGAAGCTGCGATATATCACGCAGCGGACGCGCGCGTACGTATATACAGTGCAGATGACGAATCCTTTGTGATGGTTGCCACAAAGATTTGTGTTTGATGCTGGCGGCACTACACACTGTGACCACCGACCGATCCACCGCAATGATGCAGGAGAAGCATGTTTTCGAAAATTCTGGTGGCCAATCGCGGCGAGATCGCGATCAGGGCTTTTCGCGCTGGTTATGAACTGGGCGCCAAGACCGTGGCTGTCTTTCCGTACGAGGATCGCAACTCGATCCATCGGCAGAAAGCGGACGAAGCGTACCTGATTGGCGAGGTGGGTCATCCCGTCCGCGCCTACCTCGACGTAGACGAAGTCATCCGCGTCGCCAAAGAAGCCGGCGCTGATGCTATTTACCCGGGCTACGGGTTCCTGTCCGAGAATCCGGACCTCGCCCGCGCCGCAAAGGCTGCCGGCATCACGTTCGTGGGCCCCCCGGCTGAAGTGCTGGAACTTGCCGGAAACAAGGTTGCCGCCTTGGAAGCCGCCCGCAAAGCAGGTGTTCCCGTCCTCAAGTCCAGCAAGCCGTCCAAGGACCTGGATGAGCTGATTGCCGCAGCGGACGAGATCGGTTTCCCCATTTTCGCCAAGGCGGTGGCCGGTGGCGGTGGTCGCGGCATGCGCCGTGTGGAAACCCGCGAAGCGCTCCCGGAAGCATTGCAGTCCGCGATGCGCGAAGCCGACGCCGCGTTCGGTGATCCCACGATGTTCCTTGAGCAGGCCGTGCTGCGCCCCCGCCACATCGAGGTCCAAATCCTGGCCGACGCCGAGGGCAACGTCATGCACCTCTTCGAGCGTGACTGTTCGCTTCAGCGCCGCCACCAGAAGGTGGTGGAAATCGCCCCGGCGCCGAACCTGGACGACAACATCCGCCAGGCCCTGTACCGCGACGCCGTCGCGTTCGCGAAGGCCTTGAATTACGTCAACGCCGGAACGGTCGAGTTCCTGGTTGACACCGAAGGTGCCCGCGCAGGCCAGCACGTCTTCATCGAAATGAACCCCCGCATCCAGGTGGAGCACACCGTCACCGAGGAGATCACCGACGTGGACCTGGTGCAGTCGCAGATGCGTATTGCCTCGGGGGAGACGCTGGCCGATCTCGGACTGAGCCAGGACACCGTGTCCATCAAGGGTGCTGCGCTCCAGTGCCGTATCACCACCGAGGACCCTGCCAACGGTTTCCGCCCGGACGTCGGAAAGATCACGGGCTACCGCTCAGCCGGCGGTGCCGGCGTTCGGCTCGACGGCGGGACGGTTTACTCGGGCGCGGAAATCAGCCCGCACTTCGACTCGATGCTGGTGAAGCTGACCTGCCGCGGACGCGATTACCCCACTGCCGTTGCCCGTGCCCGCCGTGGCCTGGCCGAGTTCCGCATCCGTGGCGTATCCACCAACATTCCGTTCCTCCAGGCAGTGCTGGCAGATCCGGACTTCAACGCCGGGAACGTTGCTACTGACTTCATCGACAAGCGCCCTGAATTGCTGAAGTCGCACATCCCTTCGGACCGCGGCACCAAGCTGCTCACCTGGCTTGCCGATGTCACGGTCAACAAGCCCAACGGCGATCTGAAAGTCCAGTCGGACCCCGCCAGCAAGCTGCCGGTCATCGATGGTCCTGTGCCGACGTCGGGCTCCCGCCAGCGGCTGCTTGAACTGGGTCCGGAGGGCTTCGCGAAGGCGCTGCGCGAGCAGGAAGCCCTGGCGGTTACGGACACCACGTTCCGTGATGCACACCAGTCGCTGTTGGCCACCCGCGTCCGTACCCGCGACCTCGTGGCCGCCGGGCCGGCGGTGACGGCATTGCTGCCTGAGCTTCTGTCCGTGGAGGCCTGGGGCGGTGCAACGTACGACGTCGCGCTCCGCTTCCTTGGTGAGGACCCCTGGGACCGCTTGGCTGCTTTGCGGCAGGCGCTGCCCAACACGTGTATCCAGATGTTGCTCCGTGGACGCAACACGGTGGGCTACACGCCGTACCCCGAGGAGGTCACGGAGGCATTCGTCAACGAAGCCGCCGCGACCGGCATCGATATCTTCCGGATCTTCGATGCCCTGAACGACGTGAACCAGATGGCTCCGGCCATCCGCGCAGTCCGGGCAACAGGAACGGCAGTGGCCGAAGTGGCACTTTGCTACACCGGCAACCTCCTGGATCCGGAAGAGGACCTGTACACCCTGGACTACTACCTGGACCTGGCCCAGAAGATCGTCGATGCCGGCGCCCACATCCTGGCCATCAAGGACATGGCGGGACTCCTGCGTCCGGCCGCCGCTGCCAAGCTGGTTTCGGCGCTGCGCGAGCGCTTCGACCTCCCGGTCCACCTGCACACGCACGACACCGCAGGCGGACAGCTCGCAACGCTGCTCGCTGCCGTCGAGGCCGGAGTCGACGCGGTGGACGTCGCCGCGGCGTCCTTGGCCGGCACCACCAGCCAGCCGGCTGCGTCGGCGCTGGTTGCCGCCTTGGCCAACACCCCTCGGGATACGGGCCTCAGCCTGGAAAACGTCGGCGCCCTGGAGCCCTACTGGGAAGCAGTGCGCCGCGTCTACGCACCGTTCGAGTCGGGCCTTCCGGGTCCCACAGGCCGGGTCTACAAGCACGAGATCCCGGGCGGCCAGCTGTCCAACCTTCGGCAGCAGGCCATTGCCCTGGGACTCGGTGAACAGTTCGAAGCCATTGAGGATATGTACACCGCCGCCGACCGGATCCTCGGGCGCCTGGTCAAGGTGACCCCGTCATCGAAGGTCGTCGGCGACCTCGCCCTCCACTTGGTGGGCCTGAACGCCGATCCTGCGGACTTCAACGAGAACCCGCAGAACTACGACATCCCCGATTCCGTGATCGGTTTCCTGTCCGGCGAGCTTGGAGATCCTCCCGGAGGCTGGCCTGAGCCGTTCCGCACCAAGGCCCTCCAGGGCAGGAGCGTCAAGGTACGCGATGTAGAGATCAGCGCCGAAGACAGTGCCGCCCTCAAAGCCGACTCGAAGACGCGCCAGCAGACGCTGAACCGCCTGCTTTTCGCCGGGCCCACCAAGGACTACCTCAAGAGCCTTGAAACCTATGGCAACGTCTCTGTCCTTGACACCCGCGACTACTTGTATGGCCTGCAGCGCGGCCAGGAGCACGTCATCGAGTTGGAAAAGGGTGTCCGCCTGATCGCCCAGCTCGAAGCCGTCTCCGACCCGGACGAGAAGGGCATGCGGACGGTGATGTGCACACTTAACGGCCAATCGCGTCCCGTGGTTGTCCGCGACCGTTCCGTCGTCAGCAACGTCAAGGCTGCAGAGAAGGCCGACCCCGCCCAGCCGGGCCAGGTTGCCGCACCGTTCGCGGGGGCCGTCACGGTCACGGTGAAGGAGGGCGACGAGGTCAAGGCCGGCGATACGGTGGCCACGATCGAGGCAATGAAGATGGAAGCGTCCATCACGACGCCGGTGGCCGGCAAGGTCTCTCGCCTGGCCATCTCCTCGGTCGAGCAGGTCCAGGGCGGGGACTTGCTCCTCGTAGTGGGCTAGCCCGATCGGACCCGGAAAACCAGGGAGCGCAAAAGAGCCCCGCCGGAACTGTTCAGAACAGTTCCGGCGGGGCTCCCGTGTATGTGCCGCCTTTTAGGGTTTGCGTATTTCTTGCTCAGCCTGCGCGGGGAGCGGAGTACATCTCTTCAATCACGGCGTCGAAATCCTTCATGACCTGGGCCCTCTTGACCTTGAGGGAAGGGGTGAGGTGGCCGGACGCTTCAGTGAAGTCGGAGGCGACGATCCGGAAAGCCTTGATGGCCTCGGCCTGGGACACGGACTGGTTGGCCTTGCTGATGAGCTCCTGAACGGCAGCTTTCACCACGGCGTGGTTGGCGGCTTCGGCCAGTGACGTCGTCGAGGGCAGGCCGTGGCGCTCCAGCCATCCGGGCAGGGCTTCCTCGTCCAGGGTCACCAGTGCGCCGATGAAGGGGCGGTTGTCGCCGACCACCAGCACCTGGGAGACGAGCGCATCCGCCCGGATCTGGTCTTCGAGCAATGCCGGCACCACGTTCTTGCCGCCGGCAGTGACAATGATTTCCTTTTTGCGGCCGGTGATCTTGAGGAAGCCGTCGCCATCCAACTGTCCGATGTCGCCGGTACGGAACCACCCGTCGTCGAACGTTTCGGCGGTGAGGTCCTCGCGCCCGTGGTAGCCGCGCATCACGCACACTCCCTTGGCGAGAATCTCGCCGTCGTCGGCGATCTTCACCGAGTTGCCCGGCAGGGGAGCGCCCACCGTACCGATCTTGATCCGGGACGGGCGGTTGACGGAGATGGGTGCAGTGGTCTCCGTCAGGCCGTATCCTTCCAGGATCTGCAGGCCGATCCCTTGGAAGAAGTGGCCCAGGCGCTCTCCGAGCGGCCCTCCGCCGGAGACGGCATGGGACACCTGGCCGCCCATGGCGGCCCGCAGCTTGCCGTAGACCAGTTTGTCGAACAAGGCATGCTTGAGTTTGAGGCCCAGCCCCACGGATCCGGATTCCCGGGCCTTCGAGTAGGCAATCGCGGTGTCCGCAGCGCGGTGGAAGATGGCGCCCTTGCCGCCGTCTTCGGCTTTGGTCAGTGCGGAGTTGTAGACCTTTTCGAACACCCTGGGAACGGCGAGGATGAACGTTGGCTGGAAGCTTTGCAGGTCGGCCAACAGGTTCTTGATGTCCGGCGTGTGCGCCACTTTGACTCCGCCGGCCACGGCAAGCACGGAGATGAACCGGGCGAACACGTGGGCGAGGGGGAGGAACATGATGGTCTTGGCCGATTCCTTGACCACTTCCGGGATGGCAAGCCTGGCGTTCTCGGACAACTCGACGAAGTTGCCGTGGGTCAGTTCACAACCCTTGGGGCGGCCGGTTGTGCCGGAGGTGTAGATGATCGTGGCCAGGTCATTGAGGCCGGCTGCCGAACGGCGGGCTTCCAGTTGATCGTCGGAGACCCCCGAACCGGCAGCACGCAGGACGTCGAGTCCTGCTCCGTCCAATTGCCAGACGTGTGCCACGGAACTGATGTCTTCCGCAGCTACGGCCTGGCGGAGGACGTTCTCATGGTGGGCGCTTTCACCGAAGGCCGCCACGGCCGCGGAGTCGCCAAGATTCCATGCCACCTGCGAAGGAGACGATGTTTCGTAGATCGGCACCGAAACGGCTCCGGCAAACCAGATCGCGAAATCCACCAGCGACCACTCGTAGCGGGTGCGGGACATGATGCCAACGCGGTCTCCGAGCCCCACGCCGCTGGCGATGAGACCTTTGGCGAGGACCTTCACGTCGGCCAGGAAGTCCGTTGCGCGGATGTCCTGCCACTGACCTGCACCGTCCAGCTTGGCGAAAAGCGCCGGATTGGACGCCTTTGCTGCCTCCCGGATAACAAGGTCCGTGATGTTGGTTTCAGGGGAAACATTAATAAGGGGAGGAACACTAAATTCGCGCACGGTAGCTCCTTTGATATCCACGGGCCGCGAGGGGCACTTTTCACTCTAGTATGCCGACCCGCGGAAGTGTGTCCGATTTCACCTACTGGCGAGTAACTTTACGGATTCCCGGCCGTTTTGGGCAACTTCACGCCATAAAGGGCCTTCCGGCGCCCTCGGAGCGTTTCTCGCGGAGGCACGCGGAATAGGATGATGGGATGCCCCAACACCGGTCCAGTTCGCGCCCCGGGCTCCGGCCCTCCTTCGGATCCCGCAAAGATGTTCCCTGGGCACCCCGGCGGAACCATCTTGGCCGCAGGGGACTTGCCATCGGCATCGACATCGGCGGAACAAAAGTGGCAGCGGGCGTCGTGGACGCCGACGGCCGCGTCCTGGCCGAAGCCCGCCGGTCAACTCCGGGAGCGGACCCGCGCGCGGTGGAGCGAACCATCGTGGAACTCGTTGATGAGTTGAGCGCCGGGCATCGCATCTCTTCTGTCGGAATCGGTGCAGCCGGATGGATGGACCTCGACGGCGGCACGGTGCTGTTCAGTCCCCATCTGGCCTGGCGCAACGAGCCACTGAGGGACAGCCTGCAGAACCTGCTGCGGCGCCCGGTGCTGCTGACGAACGACGCCGATGCCGCCGCCTGGGCGGAGTGGCGCTTCGGTGCGGGGCAGGGGGAGAGCCGGCTGGTCTGCATCACCCTGGGTACCGGAATCGGGGGCGCCATGGTGATGGACGGCCGCGTAGAGCGCGGCCGCTATGGCGTCGCCGGCGAATTCGGCCACCAGATCATTTTCCCCGGCGGGCACCGCTGTGAATGCGGCAACCGTGGCTGCTGGGAACAGTACGCCTCAGGCAATGCCCTGGGACGCGAGGCACGGCAACTGGTGAAGACGAATTCCCAGGAAGGCCGCGCCCTCCTGGAGAAAGCCGGTGGTGACGCGGACAGCATCACCGGGGCAACCATCACGGCGCTGGCGCTGGCCGGCGATGCCACGTCCAGGGAACTCATCGCAGATCAGGGCGAGTGGCTGGGGCTGGGTTTGGCCAACCTCGCTGCCGCGCTGGATCCCGGCATGTTCGTCATCGGCGGCGGGTTGTGCGACGCCGGCGACCTCCTCGCCGATCCAGCCAGGGCGGCTTTTGCCAAAAACCTGACGGGCAGGGGCTTCAGGCCCATGGCCCGGATCGAGCTCGCGGCGCTTGGTCCGCGGGCGGGAATGATCGGCGCAGCGGATCTCTCCCGCGTCAGCGGACGGGCCTACAGCTAACGCCCCGGCCACGACGGTCAACTCAGGTGGCCAACTTCGATGGTCACAGCAGCCCCGCGCAGGCACTTGGATACGGGCGCCGAGGCACCTAGATGCGGGCGCCGTCGTCGTACTCGTCTTTTTCATGCGGCAGCCGCATGATCAGGTACACCACCGAGGCGACGAACGCCGCAACAATCCCCAGGACGGCCGCCAGCGGGGCGGACCGCCAGAACATCGCAGTGAACAGGAGTGCGATGGGACCGCCCACCGCACCGAGCCAGGCCAGCATGGTCAATGGTTCGGTTCCGGCAAGGCTGGGCGGATCTTCCGGGACAAAATCGCCGTCATCAGCGTCGTCGACCTCGTAATCCCGTGGCCCTCCCGGAGACTCTTCCTGGCCGTTACGGCGCCCAGGGCGATCCTCGCTGGGGTCTTCTGCCGGTGTCGCAGACGTCGCCAACCCCAGGGGGTCGAACGCGCTGAAGGGCTTCCGCGCCGGCGGTACGATCCCGGGTGCCCCGGCATCCGGCCGCCCGTGCTCCTCCTCGGAATCCCCGGAGGAGGACGACGTAGACTCCAGCCGCGCCACCAAGTCCAGCCAAACGGCGTCGTCGTCCTTATTGGCGCTCTGGTCGGCAGGGTCCGGATCAGGCCTGGTCATTGGCTTTGTCCCTATCCAGCGAGCGGTCCCCGGACGCGAGGTCGCCAAGCCGTTTGTTCATGAAGTCCACCGTGCCGGCAAAGATGGCCGGGGCGTCGTTGTCCAGCGTGGCCACGTGGTAGCTGTTGTCGAGGTAGCTGATTTCAACGGGAGCCTGGACCCGCGACTGCAGGAACTGCAGGCTGGCATTCGAGACGACCTTGTCCACCGTGGACCGGAACACCCTGACAGGAGCCGTTATGCGGGGGAGGATTCCCGCAGTGTCTTTGTACATCTTCTTCAACTGGTGGGCCGCGGCTACGGGGGTCCGGGCGTAGGCGCCCTCGTCCTGGTCCGGCTTGAGGATATCGTTGGCAATCGCCGGAGTGCTTTTGACCACGTACTTCAGGGCCGCAACGACTGCGGCCCGCGGGTCATCGAGCACCATTCCCGGATTGACCACGATGGTCCCTGCCACGGGCCGGGTGGCAGCTATGCGCAAGGCCAGCGTGCCGCCCATAGACAAGCCGGCGGCGAAGACGTAATCGCATTCGGACGCCATTTCCAGGTAAGCATCGTCCACCGCCCTGTGCCATTCCCGCCACGACCGCGTGGCCATGTCCTGCCATGTGGTTCCGTGGCCGGGCAGCAACGGAAGGTTAACCGCAAAACCGGCCGCCGCCAGGTGCTCGGCCCAAGGCCGGACGCTGTGCGGGGAACCCGTGAACCCGTGGGACATGACGACGCCCACCCTTGGGCCGGTACCGGAGAAGGCGCTGCGGAAGGGCGAGAAATCGGGAAGCACTTTCATGATGTCTCCGAGGCTACTCTGTCCTTGGCATGTTGACGCAAAAACCGTGCTGATTCTTCGAAGATGGTCGGTGCATCGACGTCCAGGGTGGCCACATGTCCGCTTCTTGGCAGCGGGACCACCTTCAGCTGTTCCCGATCCATGTGCTTGGTGATGGCTTTGAGGGAGCTTGGCGGAATGACACCGTCCACGGCGGACTTGAAGACCAAAGCCGGCGCCTTGACATGGGGGAGGGCGCGTGTGGCCTGGCCGAAAAGCTTCTTGAGTTCGTGGACGGACGCCAACGGCGTCTTCGAGTAATCGCCGTCCTCAGTGACTGCGGCCGTTGGCGCTTCCTCTTCGATGGGCGTGGTGGTGCGCATGACGTATTTGAGGGCACCTATGTAGCGGACCCTTCGATCGTAGAAGCTAAGGCCGGGGTTGACCAGGACCACGCCCGGCACCGGGTGCCTGGAAGCTGCCCGCAGTGCCACGGCTCCACCCATGGACAGGCCGGCCACGAAGCAAGCATCCGTCTTTGCCTCGAGGTCGAGGTAGCTGGATTCGAACGTCCGGTACCAGTCCTGCCATGTGGTGGTGGCCAGGTCACGCCAGTTTGTTCCATGCCCGGGAAGGAGGGGGACTGAGACGGCGAAACCCTGCCGGGCGAGGTATTCGGCCCAAGGCAGGATGCTGAGGGGGCTGCCGGTGAATCCATGGCAGATGGCTACGCCCGTCGAAGCATTTTCACCGTGCCCCGGGTGATGGAAAGCGAGCGGGGCGCCGGGTTGGTTGCGTTCCGTCATGGCACCATCGTGTCACTGTTCCACGCATTTCTCACTGGAGTAGGGTTGCTGTTTAATCCCGGCCGTGAAGCGGTCGGAAACAGCCAAGCCGGCGGTGGTGAGAGGACGAGCGTGTTCTATTGGGTCATGAAGAGGATCTTCCTGGGTCCCGTCCTGAAACTGTTGTTCAGGCCGTGGGTCAAGGGTTTGGACAATGTCCCCGACACGGGTGCCGCGATCCTCGCCTCCAACCACTTGTCCTTTTCGGACTCCATTTTCCTCCCGTTGATGGTTCACCGTCCCGTGATCTTCCTGGCCAAGTCGGAGTACTTCACGGGCAAGGGAATCAAGGGCCGGCTGACGGCGCTGTTCTTCAGGCTCAGCAACCAGCTGCCCATGGACCGCTCCGGGGGCGCTGCCTCCGAGATGTCCCTGCAAGCCGGAAAGGACGTACTCAACTCCGGGGGCCTGCTGGGCATCTACCCGGAAGGGACCCGCAGTCCCGACGCCCGGTTGTACCGCGGCAAGGTGGGCGTAGCCAGGCTCGTCCTGCAGTCGCGGGTACCCGTCATACCGGTAGCGATGATCGGCACCGAGAAAGTGCAGCCGATCGGCAAGCGACTGCCCAACATCCGCCGGATCGGGATCATCTTCGGGCAGCCCCTGGACTTCAGCCGCTACTACGGCATGGAAGATGACAGGGTCATCCAACGCGCTGTGACAGACCAGATCATGTACGAACTGATGCGGCTTTCCGGCCAGGAATATGTGGACGAATACGCTGCGGTGGTCAAAGCACGGCTGGCGGGCAAGGGGCCCGAGCCGGTGCACAAGGTTGAAGCCGCAGAGGAGTCGCCGAGTGATATTGCCGAAGACCGCGATGAGCCCGTAGCCGAGCCCGGCGATGACACTGCCGGGGGTTCCGGGAAACTGTGACGCCTCCCGCCGGGTGGGTTACGGCAGCAGTGCCCCAACCCCGGCGAAGGCTACTACTCTTGTAGGGTGACTGAGCTATCCGCGAACCCCGCACCATCAGCAGCAGATCCGCTTGCGAGCACCGCCCAGAGCGGCGCGGCGGACTACCCCGGGCTTGACGCCTGGCGGGACCTGCCCATTTCCCAGCAGCCTTCATGGGCAGACCAGGAAGTCTTCAAGGCCACGGTCAAGGAACTCTCGATCGTGCCGCCGCTGGTTTTTGCCGGCGAGGTGGACGTCCTGCGGGACCGTTTGGCTGCGGCAGCGCAGGGCAAGGCCTTCCTCTTGCAGGGCGGTGACTGCGCGGAGACTTTCGAGGCAGCCACGGCTGACAAGATCAGCGCCCGGGTCAAGACCATCCTGCAGATGGCCGTTGTCCTCACCTACGGTGCCGCCATGCCCGTCATCAAGATGGGCCGCATGGCCGGCCAGTTCGCCAAGCCCAGGTCCTCGAACGACGAGACCCGAAACGGCGTGACCCTCCCGGCTTACCGGGGAGACATCGTCAACGGCTACGACTTCACCCCTGAGTCACGCGCGCACGACGCCGGAAGGATGTTGCAGGCCTACCGCACGTCTGCTTCCACGCTCAACCTCATCCGTGCGTTCACGCAAGGCGGCTTTGCTGACCTTCGCCTGGTGCACCAGTGGAACAAGGGCTTCACCGAGAACCCTGCACACGCACGCTACGAGTCCCTGGCCCGCGACATCGACCGTGCCATCAAATTCATGGATTCCTGCGGGGCTGACTTCGAAGCCCTCAAGCGGGTGGAGTTCTTCGCCAGCCACGAGGCCCTCCTGCTCGACTACGAGCGGGCCCTCACCCGCATCGACTCGCGCACCGGCCTGCCCTACGACACGTCGGCGCATTTCCTTTGGATCGGCGAGCGGACCCGCGAACTCGATCACGCCCACGTGGACTTCCTGTCCCGGGTCCGCAACCCCATCGGCGTCAAGCTTGGCCCCGGCACGTCCGGCGACGACGCCCTGCGGTTGATCGACAAGCTGGACCCGAACCGCGAACCCGGCCGCCTGACATTTATCACCCGCATGGGCGCCAAGAACATCCGCGAGAAGCTGCCCGCCGTCGTCGAACGCGTGACTGCCTCCGGCGCCCAGGTGCTCTGGGTGACGGATCCGATGCACGGCAATACCGTCACCTCGCCCAACGGCTACAAGACCCGTAACTTTGACGACGTCATTGATGAAGTCCGCGGCTTCTTCGAAGTGCACCACTCCCTCGGTACGGTCCCTGGCGGCCTGCACGTCGAGATGACCGGTGACGACGTTGCCGAGTGCCTGGGCGGCGCCGATCCGATCGACCAGGACGCTTTCCTGGACCGTTACGAATCCGTTTGCGATCCGCGTTTGAACCACATGCAGTCGCTGGAGATGGCATTCCTGGTGGCAGGGGCCCTCGCCAAGCGGTAGGTCCGCCGGCAGCAAACAGCGAAAGGCGCGGTCCGAATCGTCGGGCCGCGCCTTTCGTTTGTCCTCGGCTAGACCACCGTCAGGGTGACCGTTGACCCTTCGGGGACTTCGTTGTTGACCGGGTTTTGGTCGCGCACCGTCCCGAAGAAGCCTCCGAGAATCTTGTTGACGTCAACCTTGAAGCCCAGCTTCTTCAGTTCCCGCTCGGCGTCGCCGGCTTGCTTCCCGATGAAGTTAGGCACCTTCACCATCTTTGGACCCTTGGAAACCGTCAGCGTCACGGTGTCACCCTTGAACAGGTTTCCATTGGCCGGTGCCTGCGAGACGATTGCGCCCTTCGGCACCGTCTTGTCGTTGACCGTCTCAGGCGCGATGACAGCCTTCAGCCCGGCATCCTGAATAGCCTTGACAGCCGCGTCCTGCGGCTGGCCACGGGACATCGGGGACCGGGATGGGCTGGGGTCCTTTGGAGACGACCAGCGCCACAGGGGTGCCGTGCCGCACCTCGGTGCCCTTCGCAGGGTCCTGGGAAAGCACGACGCCGGCCGGTACTTTGTCGTCGTAGGCTTCGGTGACGTTGCCCAGTGCCATTTCCGCAGCGTTCAGGGTAGCTTTGGCCTCGTCCAGCGTCCCTCCCGTCAGGCCCGGCAACGCGAAGAGCTGGGCCCCCTTGGAGACAAAGAGCGTGATGGGCTGGAATTTCCGGACCTGGGACCCGGGCGGCGGTTCGGTTCCGACCGCCATGCCCGGCGGGATGTCGTCGTCGAAGACGTCCCGTGGTTCCGACTGGAACCCTGCGGTCCGCAGGAGCTGCTGTGCTTCCGCTACGGTCTTGCTCTTCACTTCGGGCACGGTGCCTGGTGAACCGGGGCCCATTCCGAAGAACCACCCGGCAGACGCGGCCAGAACGGCGAGGATCACCACCACAACCGTCCAGATGACTCCCCGCCTGCGAGGGTTGCCCTCGCGCAGCGGACGGACCGGAGTAGCTGCGGCCCGGGCGCGGTCCTTGACCTCTTGCCGTTGCATCCGTTTTAGCTCGCGCTTACCTGGCTGCGGGGCACTCGTATCCACCCCGGAGACTATCCCGCCCGGCCGGGGCCGGGGCGGGACGGAAGCAGCCATCACGGTGGTGGGATTGCTCTGTTGTGCAATGAACTCGGTCGGGGCGGCGGTGGTGCGGATAGACTCCGTGCGCTGATCCATGGCGTCCCCGCGGCCCGGTACGGCGGGCATCGCGCCGGGTGTGGAGGAGGGCTGGCGGTGGTCGAGCTGTTCGTCGCTCAGCGTGGTTCGAATGTGCCGCAGCTCCGTGAGCAGGGCAGTACCGTCCACCGGCCTGTTCTCGGCATCCACCGCGGTGCACCATTGCACCAGTTCGTCGAGGTCCTGGGCCAGGCCCGGAGCAAGCTGCGAGGGTTTGCCCACGGACGAGTTGACGTGCTGGTAGGCCACTTGGATGGGGGAGTCCCCGGCGTAAGGCTGTTGTCCGGTGAGCATTTCGTAGAGCATGATGCCCGCGGAATAGATGTCACTGCGGGCATCGGCGGCCTGGCCCATCACCAGCTCCGGCGCAAGGTAGGCGACCGTGCCGATCAAAGCCCCTGTACTGGTGGTGGCCGTGACAGCCCGGGACAGCCCAAAGTCGCCCACTTTGATGCGTCCGTCGTCGGCGATCAGCACGTTCTCCGGCTTCACGTCCCTGTGGATGAGGCCGGAGTTGTGCGCCGCAGCAAGCCCTTCGATGACAGGATCCAACAGTGCCAGCGCCAGGCGCGGGGGCAGGGCGCCCTGTTGGTTGAGGACGTCCCTGAGGGTGTGGCCTTGGACGTACTCCATCACCAGATAGGCAATGTGGCCATCCTCCCCTTGGTCCAGGACACCCACGACGTGCGGGTGCGAGAGGCGCGCGGCCGACTTTGCCTCGCGGCTCAACCGTTCCAGGAACACCTGGTCGTTCGCCAGGTGGGGGTGGAGGACCTTGAGGGCGACGTCGCGTTCCAACCGCTGGTCCGTCGCCAAATAGACCGTGGACATTCCGCCGCTGGCCAGGCGTGAGCGTACCTGGTAGCGCCCGTCCACAGTTGTGCCGATCAGGTGGTCCTGCGTAGCTTCTTGCACCCTATGATCCTAATCGAGGCAAGGAAAAGGCCCGAATTCCTGCGGAATCCGGGCCCCGCCCATGAAGCATGGCCAGGTCTAGCCAAACGTGCGTTGACGCGCCTTGATCGACTCGACGTAGCGTTTGGTGTCGTCGTACATGCCGTACTTGCTGACGGAGTACTGGCCCTGGTAGTAGCCTGCGATCGCAGTGTCCAGGTCCTTGCTGGTGGCGATGAGTGCACGGATGATGGCCACACCGGCCGTGGCATTGTCGTACGGATCCAGGAGGTTGAGCTTCCGGCCCACCAGGTCGGAAGCCCACTGTCCGGACGACGGAATCACCTGCATGGTGCCGATGGCATTGGCAGGGGAGACGGCGCGCTGGTCGAAGCCGGACTCCTGCTCAGCGAATGCCAGGGCCAGGGACGGGCTGACGCCCATGCGGCGGGCGGTATCGGCAACGATGGTCTTCATCTCGGCCCTGCTGGGAACCGGCGATGCATTCAACAGCGCCTTGTTTTCGTTCGCGGAGCTGACCACGGCCGGCGGGTAGGTGAAGCCAAGGAAGGTGCTTGGGACCAGGGGCTTGGTGTCCCCGGCCGGCTGCAAGGCACCGCTGCCCGGAACCGTCAGCTTCTGCCCGGGGTAGATCACGGTGGTGGCCGTGACGTTGTTCGCGCTCATGAGCGCGGACAGGGAGACTCCCAGGCGTGAGGCAATGGCACTCAGGGTGTCGCCTGCCTTGATCGTGTAGCTGCCGGTGTTGGCGAGGGCCGGCGACGGCGCAGCCGGCGTGGCGGGTGCCGGGGCCGACGGCGCCGGGGCGGTACCGCCCCCGCTGACCTTGATCTTTTGGCCGGGGTAGATGATGGAGCTTCCGCTCAGGTTGTTCCAGCTGAAGATGCTGGACAGGGGGACGCCGTGCTTGGCCGCGATGGCGCTGAGGGTGTCACCGGGAACCACGGTGTAGGTCGCGGCGGCGTTTGTTGCCGGTGCCGGGGCGGCCGGGGCAGGTGCCGGTTGCGCCGGCTTGGGGGCGCTGCCGGTGAGCTTGATGGTCTGCCCGGGGTAAATGATCGTGGTGGCGGTGAGGTTGTTCAGCCGCAGGAGATCGTTCGTATCCAGGTTGAACCGGTACGCGATGGCACTGATGGTGTCGCCTCTGACGATCTTGTAGGTGTCCGGCGTCGAAGGGGCCATCGGTCGCAGCGCCGAAGGCAGCGTGGAGGCGACGGACTGCGCCGGAATGACAGCGGCCTTTTGTGCCGCTTGGGCCTGCATGGCCGCAGCGAGGGTAGCGGGGATCTTGCGCTGTAGCGGAGCCGGCGCTGCGGTGGCCGGCTGGGCCACGGCGAGCGAGGACAGGACCACGGCAGGAAGCGCAGCCGTGGTAGCCGCGATTACCGGCATGCTCATGGTTCGTTTCGTCGGGCGGGGCGTGGTCATGGATGGTGTCCTCGTCTAGGCAGCGGAGATGGTCAGTGTGACCGCTGTTACCAGTGTTGCCAATGTTACTAATGTTGTATGTGATACGAATGTGATCAGTGTGAATCTCTCACACTTATTCCCGTGGCACAAGAAATCCGCTGGATTCCGGAAAACAAAAAGTGAAATGCCCTCCCGCGATCCGGCCGCATGCTTTTCCTGCGGGGCCTTTTACTGTCGGCTAGGCGAGCGGCGGGTTGGCGTGGCAACCTTGTTCCGTGAGTAATGTAGAAAGCCTTGTTTCCGACTGGTTGCCTTTGCCTGATGTTGCCGAACTGCTTGATGTCAGCATCACCAAAGTGCACGGACTGCTTGATGAGCGCGCGCTGGTGGCCATCAAACGCGGTGAACGGAAAATTCGTTCCATCCCTGCTTTGTTCATCCAGGACGGGCATGTAGTTGACAGCCTTAAAGGCACAGTGGCCGTCCTGGGCGACGCCGGCTACAGCGACGAAGAACTGATTATCTGGCTGTTCACCCCGGACGAATCCCTGGGTGGCCGTCCCATCGACGCGCTGCGGGAAGGCCGGAAGACCGAAATCCGGCGGCGTGCACAGTCCCTGGCGTGGTAGCTGGCCCGTTCAAGGCCACAACTGAAGATGCCCGACGGCGGCAAGCAGCCGCCGTCGTGCATCTTCAGTAAATCGAAACCCGGGAAAGCTTCTTTAAGCAGCTCGGCTGACCGCGGCTTCCGCCAGGCGGCGGAGCGCCGTCAAGGGCAACTCTGCCAAGGGGAGTTGTTCCAGCGCCGCGAAAGCTGTGTTGCTAAGTTCCGCAATGAGGGACTCCGTGGCTTCCAGTGCACCGCATTCGACAACAATGTGACGGATCCGGTCAACTTCAGCCTGGTCCAGGTCGGGTTTTCCAAGCACTTGGTCTACGTAGGCGGCGTCATCCGCCGAAGCCATGTTGATGGCGAAACCAACCAATACAGTGCGCTTGCCCTCGCGGAGGTCATCCCCGGCAGGCTTCCCGGTGGTCTCCGGATCCCCAAAGACCCCCAGAACGTCGTCACGCATTTGGAAGGCCTCGCCCAAGGGCAGCGAGAAGTCCGAGTAGCCCGCGAGCAGTTCTTTTGAGGCTCCCGCCAAGGCCCCGCCCAGCGCGAGTGGATGCTCCGTGGAGTATTTTGCCGATTTGTACCTGATGATCGCCTTGGCGCGCTCTACCGAGCCGGACCGGTCCCGGACGGGTCCGGCCACTTCTTCGAGGATGTCCAGGTATTGGCCTGCCATGACCTCGGCGCGCATCAGGTTGAAGATGCGGCGGGCTTCGGTGCCTGCGGCGGCCCGAAGTCCCACGCGCGTGAAGGCCTCTTCACTGAAGGACAGGCAAAGATCGCCGGTGAGTATTGCTGCCGCCTGACCGAAGCGTTCAGCGTCCAAGGCCCAGCCGTTGTCCGAATGCAGTTGACTGAAGCGCTTGTGGACGCTGGGGCCGCCCCGCCGGGTATCGGAGCGGTCAATAATGTCGTCGTGGATCAACGCGGCGGCCTGGAACAGTTCAAGGGCACAGCCGGCTGTGAGGATTTCGTCATCCCCGGCTGCGCCGCCGGCCCCCCGCCAGCCCCAGTAACACATCAGGGCGCGCATCCGCTTGCCTCCGGACACGAGGTTGGAGATCGAGTCCAGCAGCGGGGCAACGTCCGGTGAAATGGGGGCCATAAGGTCCTGCTGGGCGGACAAGAAGGAAGTCAGTTCTCCCGAAACGCCTGCGATGAATGCTGACTGCTCTTCGGCTAGTTGTTCCACGGGACTCACTTAACGGAACCGGCCGCCACGTTGGCGCCAATAGTGAAGGTGGAAACGCCTTCCTTCTGCCGCACGGACAGGTTCACGGTTTCACCATCGCCCCTGATGAAGTCGATCGACGTGACGTTGCCCACCGCTTCAGGACCAGGAACCACCTTGAAGCCCTGGGCCTCCAAGGATGCCTTGTAGAACTCCACCACTCCCTCCGGCGGAGCCTTCACGGTGCCCACCAGTGCCACCGTGGCGGGGGAGGCTGCTTTATCGAAGCTGCTGGACCGGACCGAGGTCTTGGGCATGACGGGGATCAACTGCTGGGGGAAACCCTCAACCAGCGCTCCGACCGTAGCGGTTGCGCTCGGCGCCGGTGCCGGGGCCGTGCTGCTTCCGGAGGGCGTTGCAGTTGCAGAGGCACTGCCCGCAGAAGGTGACGCCGAAACGGGCGCGCTGGATGATGCTCCGGAGGAGGGGGCGGCAGAACCGCCGGATGGCTGGGTGCAGGCCGAGGCCGTTATGGCAACGCCAACGGCGAGCAGGGCGAGCCCTCGCGTTCGGGGAGTTCCAGAGAGCTTCACGGGGATGTCCTTCCTTGGGGTGACACCGGGGCTTGGCGTGGGCTGACGCCGGGCTGAGCCTCCAGTTTAGTCAGTGGCCGGGCATAGTATTGCCGTTGTGAGGCACGATGTACCGGGACCCGGCCCTGGAGATAGCCGGAAGTCCCACCGCACCCCGGAAGAATTGCTGCAGCAGATGCGTCGGACAAGCATTCTGCACGTGGACATGGATGCCTTCTTCGTGTCCGTCGAATTGCGCAGCAGGCCTGACCTGCGGGGCAAACCCGTGATCGTCGGCTTCCCGGCTGAGCGATCGGTGGTGCTCTCAGCGTCCTACGAAGCCAGGGCGACCGGCGTCAAGTCGGCAATGCCCATGGCCATCGCCATGCGGATGTGTCCGGCCGCCATCATCATCGAACCGAGGCACAAGCTCTACTACCAGGTCTCCGGGCAGATCATGAATATCTTCTCGTCCATCACGGACCTCGTGGAGCCACTGAGCGTGGATGAGGCGTTCCTTGATGTCAAGGGAGCCATCCGACGCCTGGGATCCCCCTTGGACATCGGGCACATGATCCGGGCCCGGGTTCAGTCCGAGCTTGGCATCACGGCCTCAGTGGGCATCGCCGGCACCAAGTTCGTGGCCAAAATAGCTTCCACGCGGTGTAAGCCGGACGGCATCCTGCAGATCGATGCGGAAGATACCCTGTCCTACCTTCACAGCCTTCCGGTGAATGCCTTGTGGGGCGTGGGTGGCCGAACAGGCGAAGTCCTTGCCCGCCTCGGTATCAGGACCGTTGCCGACGTTGCAGCAACTCCCGTGGCGTCCTTGAAGAAGGTCCTCGGAGCCGCCGGCGAGCACGTGCACAGGCTCTCCCTGGGAATCGATCCCCGTCCCGTGACGCCCACCCGCTTGGAAAAGAGCATCGGAGCGGAGGAGACGTTCAGCACGGACACCACTGATCCCGCACTGCTCAACCGTGAGTTGCTGAGGCTTTCCCATCGCACCGCCACCCGGCTCCGCAGCTCGGACATGCTGGCCCGTACCATCGCCTTGAAGCTGCGGTATGCGGACTTCTCCACCGTTACCAGAAGCCGGACCCTGCACACGCCGGTTGACAGTGCCCAGTTGATCTATGAGGTGGCAGTTGGTTTGCTTGAGTCGCTGGGGCCGAGGGCCCAGAGCGTGCGCTTGGTGGGCGTCAGGGCAGAACAGTTGGAACCGGCCGCACGGACGTCCATGCAATTGAGCCTGGATGGCAGGGACGACAACTGGAGGGCTGCCGAGCAGGCCCTTGACCGGGTAGCTGAGCGTTTTGGTTCAAAGACACTCCTGCCGGCCGCTCTCCTGGAACGGGCGAGGCAGGCGGAAGACCAATGACTCCGGCCCCGGCATTGCCCGCAATGCCCCCGTCAGGTGTGCTCAGGCCGTCTTTCAGAACAGCGCTGGACAAACTATCCTAAGGAGTACAAATATCCAGATCGTCTGGACTGCTGATCGGAAAGTTCGGGTCCCGGGAAATCCGCCAGGGCGGCGGGGGTAACGGGGAACGAATTTTCAGGCTTGTTCGTTCTGAATCACAGACGCACAAGCCACGGTTTTTCCAGACGCCGGCTGACTTAAGGAGGTCGCGATGCCCCTGTCGGAGCACGAACAGAAGTTGCTCGAACAACTTGAGAAGCAGCTTCATGAGGACGATCCAAAGTTTGCCAACACCATGGGTTCGGATCCCATCCGCAGCTGGTCCACCAGGCACGTCATCATAGGTGTGCTGGGCGCCATTGCAGGCATCCTTTTGTTGCTCGTTGGAGTGTCACTCCAGCAAATCTTTGTGGGAGTTCTGGGTTTCATTGTCATGGGGGCCGGCGTGTACTTCGCCACACTCCGCGGTACGGCATTCGCCAAGGGGCGGAAGGGCAAGCCGGGCAAGGCCAAGTCGAAGAGTTCCTTCATGAGCAGCCTCGAAGAGCGCTGGGACGAACGCCGCCGGGACGACTCCTGACCGTTCGCCTTTTGCCGACGCGCTGATGGATGCTGCCTGACAGCCTCCAAGCCGACTTGCTTCCGGGCGACTTGTTCAGTCTGCGTGGCCAGCCAGCATTTTCAGTGAGCTTGTTCAGTCAGCCCCTATTGTTGAGTCAGCGACCTGCCGGTCCTTGATTCTTTTCTTATGAGTCCTCGATTGATGCGGGGCGCCCTGGAGTTGTGGAGCGCCCAACATCCTGGAATCACAGCTTTGTTGAATCCGAGCATTCCCGAAGCCGATCATTGCCGGGCCCGTTGCGGGTCCTTTTTCTGTTTAACGGACCGCTCTGTTTAGCGGACCGCCCCGTATAAACGCCCGCTCTGTTGAATGGCCCGCTCTGCGGTCCAGGCCCGCAGCCCGGTCCTGTGGCCCGCGGCGCCCTCCACTTCCATCCTCGGGGACGTTCTTACTCCACTTGTCCCCACTGCGGCCCCGGCCAGGGCGGCATGCGCTTGGTTCTGCGCTGCTCCCGCCCCGGACAACGCGCCCGGGGCGGGACTGAGCCTCCACCTCGCCCCATCGCCGGGAATTCCGCGTCACGGCGCCGCTCTGGAAACCCAAAGTGGTGGAGAAACGCGTCCATCTACGTTGACTGTGGTGCTTTGTGGAGTAAAGTGGAGCGCATAAGAGGGTAATGGCATAGCAGGGTATGAGCGGGCACCTTAGTTGAGGGGCGGTGGGCCGGTGTTTCTTGGCACCCATTCGCCGCGTCTCGATGAGAAGGGCCGGATCATACTTCCCGCCAAGTTCCGTGAGGAGCTTGCGGCGGGCCTGGTCCTCACACGGGGGCAGGAGCGATGCATTTACGTCTTCAGTCAGAAGGAATTCGAACGCATTCACGAATCGATGCGGGAGGCACCGCTGTCCTCCAAGCAGGCTCGTGATTACATTCGGGTCTTTCTGTCCGGGGCCTCTGACGAAGTACCTGACAAGCAGGGGCGCGTGACGATTCCGCCGGCGCTTCGGGCATACGCAGGGCTTGGCCGCGAGCTGGCTGTTATTGGAGCCGGTACCCGGGCCGAGATCTGGGACGCCGAGGCTTGGAATGAGTACCTCGCCGAGAAGGAAGCTGCCTTCTCAGAAACGGATGACGACCATCTTCCGGGCTTCTTCTAGCCGGTAGGGGGAGTCCTCCTGTTCTTGGATGGGATCTCCAGCCGCCCATCGTTCTGCTTTCCTGGCTCAACTTCCCCGGAGCCAGGCCGGCGGGACGGTAGGCGCGGATGGGGATCCGATCCAAGAAAGACGCAAGCAGGGCTAGTGAGGAAAGAGGAGGCAGCGTGGAGGAGCAGGACGCGGCGAAGCCGACATCGGAACGCCACGTGCCCGTCTTGAAGGACCGCTGCATCAATCTCTTGGCTCCCGGTTTTGAAGCCGCACGGAAACGCGGGGAAACGCCGGTAGTCATCGATGCCACGCTTGGCATGGGCGGCCATTCCGAAGCCATGCTGCAGCGCTTCGGGGATCTGCATCTGGTGGGAATCGATCGCGACGAAGAGGCCTTGGCGCTTGCCGGTGCGCGACTTGAACCCTTCAGCGCACGTACGGACCTGGTTCATGCCGTCTATGACGAGATAGCCGACGTCCTGGAGGATCTCGGCATTGCCGAAGTCCACGGCGTCCTCATGGACCTGGGTGTTTCCTCCCTGCAGCTTGACGAGCGGGAGCGAGGCTTCGCCTACTCCTATGATGCTCCGCTGGACATGCGCATGGACACTAGCCGGGGCCAGACAGCGGCAGACGTAGTCAATACGTACAGCGAAGAAGACCTGGTGCGCATTATCCGTAAGTGGGGCGAGGAGAAGTTCGCCGGAAGGATCGCCAACAGGATCGTTCGAGCCCGCGAACAGAAGCCGTTTGCGACCACCGGTGAGCTGGTCGAAGAGATCCGGGCCGTAGTCCCAGCTGCCGCTGCAAAGAGCGGTGGCCACCCAGCCAAGCGAACCTTCCAGGCCTTGCGCATTGAAGTCAACGAGGAACTGGATGTCCTGGAGCGGGCCGTTCCGGCAGCAGTTGCGGCAACGGCGTTGGGGGGCCGGGTCGTGGTGATGTCCTACCACTCCCTCGAAGACAAGATCGTGAAGTCCGTCTTCCAAGCAGGTTCCAAGTCTTCGGCTCCCTTGGGTTTCCCCGTTGAATTGGAAGAGCACAAGCCGGAACTCAAAACCCTTACCAAAGGCACTGAGGTGCCTACCCCAGCGGAAATTGCCGAGAACCCACGCGCGGCGTCTGCCCGGTTGCGGGCCGTGGAGCGCATCAAACCGAGGAGAGTCGTATGAGCACCGCCGCAGCTAAGACAATGCCCTCGGTTGTGGGCAACACGGCGCGCGTCCTTCCCGCGGGCAAGCCGGACACCGCCCGGAAGCCGCGCACGCCACTTTCCGTGGTGCGCAGTGCACCCGGCAAACGCCGCACGCCCGTGGTTGTTTTGTGCGTCCTGGCGTTGGCTGCGGCCCTGCTGACGGTACTGGTCCTCAATATCTCCGTGTCCACCGCGCAGTACCGCTTGGTGCAGCTTAAGGCCGAGGCGGCGACCCTCACCAAAGAGAACCAGGACCTGACACAGAAGAAGCAGAACTTCGAAGCTCCCCAGAACCTGGCTGCCAAGGCGGCAGAATTGGGAATGGTCCAGTCCACTGTCAAAGGCCAGATTGATGTGAACACCATGACGGTTACAGGCAAAGCCACTCCTGCGGTCAAGGGAGACAATCCCTCGGCCCTGATCGCACCCCCGGCGATCGCCGGCCAGCTTGATGTGGTTCCCTCCGTGACTACCAAGGAGCCGCTGGAGAACCTGAAACCGTCCGCGCCTGCGGCAAGCGCACCGGCAGCTACTCCGCCGGCCGCCTCAACGGCTCCGGCCGCGCCGTCTGCTGAGCTTCACGGCGGATCCGTACCGGCTCCGCAGCAGAAGGCGCCCGGCCAGTAACCAACCGTCCACCGATTCAACGCCAGCAGCAAGGAACCAACGTGGCGCATAACTCCGGCAAAACCAAGAAGACGAAAGTGCCGGTGGCCAGGAAGCGCCTCCGGGTTGGTTTGGGGATCATGCTGACCTTGCTGCTGGTGGTTGGCGGCAAGCTGTTCATGGTCCAGGGACTGGACATGGGCGGAATGGCAGAAGCTGCCCTGGCCAGCAGGCTCACGCCCCAGGTGCTCCCGGCCGAGCGCGGCAAGATCGTCGACGCGAACGGAACAGTCCTGGCGAGCAGCGTGATCCGTTACAACATCGTGGTGGATCAGGTCCTCAATACCGCTACCTCCGACTTCAAGCGGTATAACCAGGACACTGAGACCGTTGAGACGATCACCAGGGACCAGGGCATCTCGGAACTGGCTACCCTCCTGGGTTCCGACGTCGCGAAGGTGCGGGACTCACTGACCGGCGACAAGAAGTACGCCGTAGTGGCCAAAGACATCAAGCCGGAGCTCGAAGACCGCATCACCAAGCTTCGGATCCCGGGGGTCTCGGCAGAGGGCGTGAGCAAGCGGGTCTATCCCAACGGCAGCGTGGCCGGGGGGGTTGTTGGCTTCCTGCAGGATGGAACTACGGGCCAAGCCGGAATCGAGCAAACCCAGGACGAGATCCTGCGTGGCACCGAAGGCAAGCGTGTCTTCGAGATCGGCGCCGACGGCCTGCGGATCCCGGTCGCCACCGACGAGCTGACTCCGGCAGTGGACGGCAGCGACGTTAAGCTGACCCTCAACACCGACATCCAGTACTTTGCCCAGCAGGCAATCCAAAGCCAGGTCAACAAGCTCAACGCCGAATGGGGCGTCATTGTGGTGATGGACGCCAAGACCGGCAACCTGATCGCTTTGGCAGATACGAATGCCCCGGACCCCAACGATCCCGGGAAGGTCGATGCCAAAGACCGCGGCGTGCGGGCAGTGACTGCCGCTTACGAGCCCGGTTCGGTGGAGAAGATGATCACGGCGGCAGCGGTCATCGAAGAAGGCAAGTCCAGCCCCCTGGACCATTTCACTATCCCGTCGTCCTACACGATCGATGGCCAGACCTTCACTGATGCTTTCGAGCACGGGACCGAGGAACGCACGCTGGCCGGCATCCTGGGCTGGTCGATGAACACAGGCACCGTTATGGCCGGCAGCAGGTTGAGCAAGGAACAGCGCTATGACTGGCTGAGGAAGTTCGGCATCGGCGAGAAGACCGAGGTGGGCCTCCCGGCTGAAGCCACGGGCATCCTCGCAAAACCGGAGCAGTGGGACGACCGCCAGCAGTACACGGTGCTGTTCGGGCAAGGCGTTTCGCAGTCGACGCTGCAGACGGTGCGCGCCTACCAAAGCATCGCCAATGACGGCGTCATGCTCCAGCCGAGGCTCATTGACAGTTACATCGATCCCGACGGCGTGGAACAGAAGGTGCCGGCCAAGGATCCCCGGCAGGTGGTCTCCAAGGAAACGTCGCAGCAAGTGCGGGATATCCTCGAAAGCGCCGTGACCGAAGGGCAGATCAAGGACGCCGCGATCGACGGCTACCGGGTGGGGGCGAAGACGGGAACGTCCCAGGCTCCCCGTGAAGACGGGCTCCCTGGTTTTGACGGCTACACGGCATCGATGGTCGGAATGGCACCCATGGACGATCCCAGGTTCATTGTGGAAGTCGTCCTGCAGCGCCCGAAGGGAAGCATCTACGGCATCACCAACGGTCCCGTGTTCCGGTCCGTGATGTCCCAAGTGCTGCGGACCTATAACGTCCCGCCGTCCACCGGTACACCCGCGCGCTTGCCGCAGTTCGTCAAGTAAGCTTCTTGGGCGCCTGTTTCGGCCCAGGATCAGATCCCGCACCACCGAACGGGCGCCGCTGGCCCCCAGCCGGTCGTTCCACTGAGCACCATTGGAGAACCACGTGTCAGAGCACCATCAGGCAGATTCCAGCGCCACGACGCCCGACGACGGGGAGCCCGGGTTCCGGCCCCGGTCGGTAGCGGCCGTGCCGTTGTCGGAGATCGCCGAAGTGCTCGGCGTCACCGTTCCGGAGCAGGATTCGGGCGGGGGAGTGACGGGTATTTCTCTTAATTCCCGGGCTGTTGAGCCAGGGGACCTCTACATGGCGTTGCCGGGAGCCTCGCGCCACGGGGCCGACTTCGTGCCCCAGGCAGTGGAGTCCGGTGCCGTTGCGGTGGTGACGGACGACGCCGGTGCCCGCCAGCTTGCGTTGGCAGGCGAGCAGCCCGTTCCTGTCCTGATCGTCCAGGAGCCGCGTACCGCCGTCGGGCGATTGTCCGCCCTTATCTACCGGAGCCAGCCCGCAGAAGGTGGCCACCCCACCCTTTTCGGTGTCACCGGAACCAACGGAAAGACAACCACGACCTACTTCATCAATGCCTTGCTGCGTGCGCTCGGCAAGACGCCCGGCCTCATCGGGACGATCGAGATCCTTGCCGGCGGCGATCCCATCCCAAGCCTGCTCACGACGCCCGAATCCACCGATGTCCACGGCCTCTTGGCGCTCATGCGCGAAAGGGGCCTGGAGGCGGCGTCGATGGAGGTGTCATCCCACGCCATTTCGTACCATCGCGTTGACGGAGTGATGTTCGACGTCGCGGGTTTCACCAACCTCACGCAGGATCACCTGGATCTCCACGGTGACATGGAAGAGTATTTCCGGACCAAGGCCGAGTTGTTCACGGCAGCCCGTGCCCGGCAGGCCGTGGTGACGGTCGATGACGGGTGGGGCCGCCAACTGGCACGCATGGCGGACATTCCGGTCACCACGCTGTCCACCACCCCTGATGACGTGGAGGCGGACTGGCACGTTGCCTCGGTTGCTTCCCAAGGACTGGGGACGGAATTCGAGCTCGTGCACAAGGACTACGGGTCGCTGCGCGTGCACACGGGCCTGCCCGGTGATTTCAACGTGGCCAACGCTGCTTTGGCGACTGCCATGGTGGCGGCTTCCGGTGTTGACCTTGAAGTGCTCCAAGCGGCACTTGACCAGCACGATCCCTTCACGGTTTCCGTGCCGGGCCGCATGCAGCTGATCTCCACTGCGCCCGCGGCAGTGGTGGATTTTGCCCACAACCCCGATGCCCTTGCCCGCGCGTTGAAGGCTGTCCGCTCAGCCGAAGAGGGTTCACGGGTCATTGTGGTCTTCGGAGCCACCGGGCAGCGGGACCAAGGCAAGCGGCCCACCATGGGAGCGATCGCCGCGCGACTCGCGGACGTAGTCATCATCACTGACGATGACCCCCACGACGAAGACGCAGCCGCCATCCGTGCGGATGTCCTCGCCGGGGCACGTGCCGCCGTTGAGAAGGAAGGACTGGACAGCGAAATTGTCGAGTCCCACCCCCGTGACGAAGCCATCAGGCTTGCTGTGGAACTGGCCACTTCCAAGGACACCATCCTTGTGGCCGGCCGTGGCCACGAAGTGTGGCAGGAGGTCAAGGGAGTCAATCTGGCACTGGACGACAGGGTGGAACTGCGGGCCGCCTTGACATCCAAGGGATTCAGCGTTTCAACGGACCAGCGGATAGAGTCCTAAACCGAGATGATTGCATTTACTGCGGCTGAAATCGCCGACATTACCCATGGCCGCCTGACCGGCAGCGGGGAGCTCGTGCCCGCCTCCGTCGTCACCGATTCGCGGGAAGCGACCCCCGGCGCGCTGTACGTGGCCAAGCCCGGCGAACACGCCGACGGCCACGACTTTGTTGCCGCTGCATTCGAACGCGGTGCCGTCTTGGCGCTGACCGAACGCGAAGTCGCCGATGCCGGCGGTACGCCGTATCCCGCCGTCGTCGTTGATGACGCAGTCCTGGCCATGGGCGAACTGGCTGCCGAGGCCGTACGCCGGATTCGGGCCAAGCGTGCCGGGCGGGGTGAAGACTTCACGGTGATCGGGATTACCGGTTCCGCGGGAAAGACCACCACCAAGGACCTCCTGGCGGGCATCTTGTCCCAGACCGGACCTACGGTAGCGCCGCAGGGTTCCTACAACGGAGAGGTTGGCGTCCCGCTGACGGTCTTTGCCGCAACGGAAGACACCCGCTACCTGGTCATCGAGATGGGCGCGACGGGGATCGGCCACATCAAGTACCTCGCGGACATGGTCAAGCCGGACATCGGCGTGGTCCTGGTGGTCGGGACGGCGCATTCCGGTGAATTCGGCGGCGTCGAGAACATTGCCAAGGCCAAAGGCGAAATGGTGGAGGCGCTCGGCGAAGAGGGTACCGCTGTCATCAACCTCGACGACGGCAGGGTGGCCGCGATGCGGACCAGGACCAGGGCCAAGGTCCTTGGGTTTACGGCCTCCCCGGCAACGAACGAAGAAGTGGAAGCCCGCAACGTGGTGGTGAACGCCCAGGGCCACCCGGACTTTGACCTGGTATTGCCCGACGGCGGGCCCTCCGTTGCGGTCCACAGCAAGCTCATCGGCGGTCACCACGTGACCAACCTGCTGGCAGCAGCCTCAGCGGCTTTCGCGGCAGGCATCCCCGCACCGGACATCGCGGCCTCGCTGAGCTCCCAATCTGCAGCCAGCCGCTGGCGGATGGAACGGACCGAACGGCCGGACGGCGTCACCATCATCAACGACGCCTACAACGCCAATCCCGAGTCGATGCGGGCCGCTTTGCGGACCCTTGCCGACCTCGGACAGGGACGCCGCACGTGGGCCGTGCTCGGTGCCATGCTGGAACTCGGCGACGATTCAATCCGCGAGCACACGGCAGTGGGCACGCAGGTGGTCCGGCTCAACATCTCACGCCTGCTGGTGGTGGGCCGTGAAGCCCGTGCCATGTACGTATCCGCCATCCAAGAGGGCTCCTGGGGCGACGAGTGCCTATTCGCCGAGACGGTGGAAGAGGCCTATGAAATCCTGCAGAGCGAACTCCGGCCCGGTGACCTCGTCCTCTTCAAGTCCTCCAACGGTGTTGGGCTGCGGCATTTGGGCGATCGGATAGCATTACCCCCACGGGCCGAGCCCACCGGGGAAAGCGCGGCCAACGGCGCCGCAAGCGAAGGGAACGAGCTGCAGTGATTGCACTTTTGATCGGCGCAGGCGTCGCCCTCCTGGTGGCACTCATCGGGACCCCGTTGTTCATCCGGTTCCTGGTGGCCAAGAGTTACGGGCAATTCATCCGCGATGACGGACCGACATCGCACCACACCAAACGCGGCACGCCGACCATGGGCGGAACCGTGGTGGTGGCGGCCGTGCTGCTCAGCTACTTCGTGACCCACCTCATCATGTGGCTGATGAATCCGCGGTCGCCTGGGCCATCGGCGTCCGGCCTCCTTTTGTTGTTCCTCATGGTAGGTATGGGCTTTGTAGGCTTCCTCGATGACTACATCAAGATTTCGAACAAACGGAGCCTGGGCCTCAACGCCAAGGCCAAACTGATACTCCAAGCCGCCGTGGGCATCATCTTCGCTGTCCTGGTCCTTCAGTTCCCCAACGAAGACGGACTGCGCCCTGCCTCCACGCAGATATCGCTGGTCCGCGACATCCCTTGGCTGGACCTCGCCTTCGGCGGGACCGTTTTGGGGGCAATCCTCTTTGTGCTGTGGTCCAACCTGATCATCACGGCAGCCACCAACGGCGTGAACCTCACGGACGGGCTGGACGGGCTCGCGGCCGGGGCATCCATCATGGTGTTCGGGGCCTATACGATCATGGGCATCTGGCAGAACAACCAAGCCTGCGGGTCCCCCAGGGAGGCGGGCAGCGGCTGCTACCAAGTGCGCGACCCCATGGACCTCGCGCTTCTCGCCGCAATACTGAGTGCGGCCTTGGTGGGCTTCCTGTGGTGGAACACATCTCCCGCCAAGATCTTCATGGGCGACACCGGTTCCCTGGCCATTGGCGGCGCCGTGGCAGCATTCGCGATCCTCTCCAGGACCGAACTGCTCCTGGCCTTCATCGGCGGCCTGTTCGTCCTCATCACCCTGTCCGTCATCATCCAGGTCGGCTTCTTCAAGCTGAGCGGCGGCAAGCGCGTCTTCAAGATGGCGCCGCTGCAGCACCACTTCGAACTCAAGGGCTGGGCCGAAGTGACTGTCGTTGTGCGGTTCTGGATCCTCGCCGGCCTGTTTGTCGCTGCCGGCCTTGGAATTTTCTACGCTGAATGGGTGGTGCTGCTGTGAACGCAAGCCCGGAAACAGTCTCCGACCGTCTTGAGGGGCTCACCAGTTGGGACTCCGACTGGAGCGGGCTCCGCGTCGTGGTCACCGGGATCGGCGTCTCCGGCTTTGCCGCCGCGGACACACTCATCGAACTTGGGGCGAAGGTGGTGGTTGTGGACGCATCCACCACGGCCAAGGCACAAGCGCAGGCCGACACCCTCAAGATCGTGGGTGCAGTTGATGTCCTCCTTGGGCAGGATGCCGTGAACAGCTTGCCGCTCATCGAAGGCGAAAAGCCCGAACTCGTTGTCACCTCGCCGGGGTGGCGTCCGGACCAGGCCCTGCTCGCGGCCGCCAAACGGAAGCACATTCCCGTGTGGGGCGACGTTGAACTGGCATGGCGTCTAAGAGTGCGCGAAGGCCGTAAGACGGCCGACTGGTTGGCCATCACCGGAACCAACGGCAAGACCACCACTGTGGGCATGACGGAATCCATGCTGCAAGCGGCCGGACTGAAAGCCATCGCCGTGGGCAACGTGGGCACACCCATCCTGGACGCCCTGCGTGACCCGGTGGATTACGACGCCTTCGCGGTGGAACTCTCCAGCTTCCAGCTTCACTGGAGCCATTCATTGTCTCCAGTGGCCAGCGTGTGCCTCAACGTTGCAGAGGACCACGTGGACTGGCATGGCTCCTATGAGTCGTACTTGGCGGACAAGGCCAAGGTGTACGAGAACACGCAGAAGGCGGCAATCTACAACGCCGAGCAGATCGAGACCGAACGCATGGTGGAAAACGCGGACGTCATCGAAGGCTGCCGCGCGGTCGCCTTCACCACCAACACCCCGGCCATCAGCATGGTGGGGATCGTGGACGGTTTGCTCGTGGACCGCGCCTTCATCGCCGAACGCAAGGATTCTGCGGCCGAGCTCGCCGCCCTGGCCGACCTCGGCGCGGTAGCGCCCCGGCACATGGTGGCCAATGCCTTGGCGGCCGCTGCCTTGGTCCGCGCCTACGGAGTGGAACCGGCAGCGGTGAAACAGGGCCTGGTCAACTTCCTTCCCGGTGAACACCGGATCCAGTTGGTTGCCAAGCAGAACGACGTGCTCTGGGTCAACGACTCCAAAGCCACCAATCCGCATGCGGCGTCCGCAGCCCTCTCCGCCTTCTCCAACGTCGTGTGGATCGCCGGCGGCCTCTCCAAAGGCGTCAACTATGACGACCTCGTCAAGGAGCATGCCCACCGGCTCAAGGCGGTTGTCCTGATCGGTGCGGACACCGATGCCCTGGAAGGTTCGCTGCGGCGACACGCGCCCGATGTCCCCGTGATCCTCCAGCCCAAGGGTGAAACTGAGGAAGTGGAGACCGCAGTTGCCTCACCAATTTTCGGTGAGACCATCATGGCCCAGGCCGTGGCTTCGGCCGCCGATGTGGCAGCCCCGGGCGACACCGTCCTCATGGCACCGGCCGCGGCCTCCATGGATCAGTTCTCTTCCTACGCTCACCGTGGCGACGCTTTCATCCAGGCAGTCCGCGAGCTCGTGGAAGGGCAGGCACAGACCACCGAGGAGTAGCAATGGTCAGCACGCCCACGCGTAGCCGCGGCAAAGAGCCCGACGCCGGTGACTCCGGTTCCCAGCGGACCAGCGTCCAACGGACCAAGGCCAAGCAGCCGGTCCGGCTTCGCGGACACGTGAGGAAGTTTTGGGAAGCGCTGGAAGGCCGCAGCAAGGCGCCCAACAGTTCCACCTACTACCTCATCCTCGGGTGTGCCATGGCGCTGACAGCCATCGGCGTCATGATGGTGCTGTCGGCCTCGAGCGTCGAAGCGATCTCCGAGGGCAAGTCGCCGTATGCGGACGCCCTCAAGCAGGCAGCCTTCGGCGTCATGGGCCTCATCGCCATGTACGTCATCTCGCGGACAAACGTGAACTGGATGAAACGGCTGTCCTGGTGGGGCTTTGGCATCGTCGTTGTCCTGCTGGTACTGGTGCAGGTCATCGGCAACAGCGTCAACGGCAACCGGAACTGGGTGGACATAGGCGGCATCACCATCCAGCCCTCCGAGATCGCGAAGCTGGCCTTGTGCGTGTGGATCGCTGCCGTGCTCGCGCGGAAGGAGAAGTACCTCACCAGCTGGTGGCATGTGATTATCCCCGTCATCCCGGGAGCGGGCCTTGTCATTGTTTTGGTAATGCTCGGCAACGACCTCGGAACGGTCATTGTGATTGCGGCGATCATGGTGGCTGCATTGTATTTTGCCGGTGTTCCGGCCCGCATGCTGGCCATCGTCGGCCTCATCGGCGCCGCCGGGGCAACAGCGGGTACCCTCAGCAGTGCCAACCGGATTTGCCGGATCACGTCGTGGCTCGGTAATCCTTCGGCCACCTGCACCGAACAGTTCGACTTCGACTTCCAATCAACCAACGGCATGTACGGCCTGGCGCAGGGGAGTTGGACGGGTTTGGGGCTCGGGCAAAGCCGGCAGAAATACAACTGGCTGCCGGAAGCACACAATGACTTCATCTTCGCCATCATCGGCGAGGAGCTGGGCTTGGTTGGCACCCTTGTGGTGTTGGTCCTGTTCGCAATCCTCGGTATTGCCATTTTCCGGGTTGTGGTCCGCCAAACGGATCCGTTCCAGCGCACGCTGGCCGGCGGCATCATGGTGTGGTTGCTCGGCCAGGCCAGCATGAATATGGGTGTTGTCACCCAGCTTCTGCCCGTGATCGGCGTCCCGCTGCCCTTCATCTCCTATGGCGGTTCAGCCCTGGTGATGTCACTGTGCGGCGTCGGCGTAGTGTTGTCTCTGGCCCGGGGACAACTGCCCCCGCAGCAACGCCCCGGATTCATTCCCGGTCGATCTCCCAAAGCCGCACGAAAGCGTACCCGCACTTCATGACTGCAGATTCACACCAAGCCATTACGCCGTTGTCAGTTGTCCTGGCAGGCGGCGGTACGGCAGGCCATATCAGCCCGCTGCTCGCGATCGCCGACGCGATCCGCTCACAGCGTCCCGACGCCGCCATCCTGGCCGTCGGCACGCCGTCGGGCATGGAAACCAGGCTGATACCGGCGGCCGGCTATGAACTGGCCACCATCGACCGGGTGCCTTTCCCGCGACGTCCCTCCATGGACTTGGCCCGGTTGCCCGGGCGGCTCTCGGCAGCCGTCAAACAGGCCGGGCGTATCCTCGATGATGCCGCAGCAGATGTGCTGGTAGGCGTGGGCGGGTACGTCTGCACGCCCATGTACCTCGCCGCCCGCAAGCGCCGGATCCCCATCGTGATCCATGAGGCAAACCTGAAAGCCGGGCTGGCCAACCGTGTGGGCGCCCGGTTCAGCAGGCACGTCGCCGTCGCCTTCGAGGGAACCAGGTTACCCGGTGCCCGCCACGTTGGCATGCCCATGCGCAAAGCCATTTCCGGCCTGGACCGGACGTCCGCGGCGCACGCCGCCAAGACTGCCCTTGGCCTGGACCCGGACCGCCCTGCGTTGATTGTGACCGGGGGATCCTCCGGCGCTGCCAGCATCAACCGCTCCGTTGCCGCGGCGCTGCCTGCCCTCGCCGCTGCGGGGATCCAGACGCTGCACATCACCGGCGTGGGCAAGGCTGTCATGGATGACGACGGCGGGCTCCTCGCCGGAGACGGCTACCGCCAGGTGGAGTACGTCGACGGCATGGAGACTGTCTATGCCGCCGCCGACGTGCTCCTCGCCCGGGCCGGAGCTGCCACGGTCAGCGAGATAGCAGCAGTAGGCGTGCCCGCGGTGTTCGTTCCCTTGCCGATCGGCAACGGGGAGCAGGCTTTGAACGCCGCAGCCTTGGTCAAGGCGGGGGGTGCGTTGCTCGTTGCGGACAAGGACCTGACTCCGCAGTGGCTGGAGAGCGAGCTCATTCCGCTCCTGTCCGACCAGCAGCGCCTCAACGCCATGGCACGGGCAGCTGAAAGCCTTGGTATCCGAAACGCCGATCAGCGGATGGCTGATCTTGTCCTGGAAGCGGTATCCGCATGACCCACACTCCTGTGTCCCTCGAATCGCCCGGGTCCCTTCAGTCCTTGGGCCGCGTGCATTTCATCGGCATTGGCGGCGTTGGCATGTCAGCCGTCGCCCGCATCATGGTCTCGCGGGGTGTCCCTGTCAGCGGAAGCGATGCCAAGGACCTGCCGGTGATGCATGACCTTGCCAAGGCAGGGGCTGGAATCAGTGTCGGATATGACGCCTCGAACCTGGGGGACGCCCAGACCATCGTCGCGGGATCGGCCATCAGGGAAGACAATCCAGAGCTCGCCGCCGCGCGTGCACAAGGCCTTCCCGTACTGCACCGTTCCCAGGCTTTGGCTGCGACCATGGCCGGTCACCGGGTGGTCACCGTGGCAGGCACCCACGGCAAGTCGACCACCACCTCCATGGTTGCCGTGCTGCTCAAGGAAGCGGGCCTTGATCCCACGTTCGCCATTGGGGCGAACGTCCCTGCGCTCGGTGTGAATGCAGCGCACGGGTCCTCGGACATCTTCGTGGCGGAAGCTGATGAGTCCGATGGGTCGTTCCTGAACTACTGTCCGTTGATCGCGGTGGTGACCAACGTCGAGGCCGACCACCTGGACCATTACGGGACGGCCGAAGCCGTTTTTGCCTCCTTCGACAGTTTTGCCGCGCTCCTCCCCGCGGACGGCGTCCTTTTGGCGTGTGCCGACGACGCCGGTGCGCGCGCGCTTGCCGGGCGCACCGCCGCGAAGGGAACCACGAGGGTGCTGACGTATGGAACAGCCGACGACGCCGACATCCGGCTCTCCGACGACGGTCCCGGGCGCGTTTCGGTCACCGTGGACGGGGCCAATCATGGCCTGGACCTGCAGGTGCCGGGCCGGCACAACGCGCTGAACGCGGCTGCTGCCTTTGGCGTGGCTCTTGAACTGGGCGTTGATCCGGAGGTGGCCGCTGCAGCCCTGGGCCATTTCACCGGCGCCTCCCGGCGTTTCGAACTCAAGGGCCAGGCCAAGGGAGTGCGGGTCTATGACGATTACGCCCACCATCCCACGGAGGTCAGGGCTGCGCTCTCAGCGGCCAGGTCCGTGGCAAGGCAGAACAAAGTCCATGTCCTGTTCCAGCCGCACCTTTTCTCCAGGACGCGCGAATTCGCAGCTGAGTTTGCCGAGGCACTCGATCTTGCGGACACCGCACTGGTCCTGGATATCTACCCGGCGCGGGAGGATCCCATCCCCGGGGTTACCAGCGCCCTGATCGCTGACAAGCTCTCCAAGGGGCGCCTGGTGAGCCAGGAGGAAGCAGTGGCCGCAGTTGCCGGTGTTGCCGGGGAGGGCGACGTTGTCCTGACTGTAGGGGCCGGAGATGTCACCGCTTACGGGCCGTTGATCGTGGAGCAGCTGGATGGCTAGCACCCGGAAGCCGACATTCAAGCCTGCGAATGACACTGCGAAGGGCGCCGCGCGGCCTTCAACCGACCCGGACCCGCGGAGCAATGCGGCACCGGGCGATGTCATCAGCGCAGAGCGGATTGTGGAACCCGGGCAAGTTCCTGGCAGGAAAGGGGCCGGTTCCAAGCTTGCTGCTGCAAAGGCAGCAGCAGCCAGGAAGCCCAAAACGGGGCGACCCCCGGCCGGGCAGTCCGCTCCCGACGACAACGTCATTGCTTTTCCGGAGCCGAAGCGTCACAGGACCCGCCGCTACATCCTTTGGACGGCGGCGGTGACCACTGCCGTGGTGGCGGCCATTATTGCGGGCGCCGTTTTTTCGCCCGCCCTTGCGGTACGGGCCATCACCGTTGACGGGACCAAGCTGCTCACCGTGGATGCGGTGCAGGAGGCCTTGGCGCCTATGGAGGGCAAGCCGCTTCCCCAAGTGACGGAGCAGGACGTCAATGACCTGCTCAAGCCCCTCGTGCAGGTGCGGTCGGCCACCATCGAGGCCCGTCCGCCGTCGGAACTCCTGGTCCACGTGGAGGAGCGCGTGCCGGTAGCCCTGCTTAAGCAGGGCGATTCTTTTGTCATGGTGGACGTCGATGGTGTGCAGCTCGGAGCCACCGCGGATCAGTCGGCGGTAGCTCTGCCGCTCATCGATGCGGGAGCCGGCGCGGGCAACACGCAGCTCTTCAAGGCCATCGCTGCCGTGCTGGACACGTTGCCGGCTGATGTCCTGGCAAGAATGTCCGCTGCCTCGGCTGCTTCGCCGGACGCGGTGGAGCTAAAATTGGTGGACGGAAAGACGGTAGTGTGGGGCAATGCCGAGGACCGGGAACTGAAGGCGAAAGCACTTGAGGCGTTGCTGAAAATGCCCGCTGATCCGAAGGTTCCCGTGAACGTCTACGACGTGAGCGTTCCACGGCATCCATTCACCAAATAGCTGTTTCATAAGTAACCTGCCGCTGACGGGGCCGCGGTTGAAACTCATTCAGGCGACACGCGCAAGCGGTCATTGCATGAGGGAACCAGAGGAAATACCGTCGCAGTAGAGTTACTTGACATAACTATAACCTTCAACTAGAGGGTTAAGGTCCAAGGATTCAAGTTGGACTCGATCGGTTTCGCAATAGGACACAAGCAAGGGGCACGAAACGTGGCAGCACCGCAGAATTACTTGGCCGTCATCAAGGTCGTCGGCATCGGCGGCGGTGGCGTGAACGCAGTCAACCGGATGATTGAAGTCGGCCTCCGCGGAGTCGAGTTCATTGCCATCAACACTGACGCGCAGGCGCTGCTCATGAGCGATGCCGACGTCAAGCTCGACGTCGGACGTGAGCTCACCAGGGGACTCGGCGCCGGCGCCAACCCCGAGGTAGGCAAGCAGGCCGCCGAAGACCATGCCGATGAGATCGAGGAAGTGCTCCGCGGCGCCGACATGGTGTTCGTCACCGCCGGTGAGGGTGGTGGTACCGGTACAGGCGGTGCGCCCGTCGTTGCACGCATCGCCCGCTCGCTTGGCGCCCTGACCATCGGTGTCGTCACCCGCCCCTTCACGTTCGAAGGCCGTCGCCGTGCAGGTTCGGCTGAAGCCGGAATCGACGCCCTGCGCGACGAAGTCGACACACTGATCGTCATTCCCAACGACCGGCTGCTGTCCATCAGCGATCGCAACGTCTCTGTCCTTGACGCCTTCCGTTCCGCTGACCAGGTGCTTCTCTCCGGTGTCCAGGGAATCACCGACCTGATTACCACCCCCGGCTTGATCAACCTCGACTTCGCCGACGTCAAGTCGGTCATGCAGGGTGCAGGCTCGGCACTGATGGGCATCGGCTCCGCCCGTGGCGAAGACCGCGCCGTCAAAGCCGCAGAGCTCGCCATTGCGTCGCCGCTGCTGGAGGCATCCATCGACGGTGCACACGGCGTCCTCCTGTCCATCCAGGGCGGTTCGGACCTCGGCCTGTTCGAGATCAACGAGGCCGCCCGCCTGGTCCAGGAAGTCGCTCACCCCGAAGCCAACATCATCTTCGGTGCCGTGATCGATGACGCCCTGGGCGACGAAGCCCGCGTCACCGTGATCGCTGCCGGCTTCGACGACGTCAAGGCCACCTCGCCGTCCATGGACCAGTCACGTCCGGCCCAGAACCCGGTCCCGGCCGAGCGTCCCGCGGCACCCGCATCCGCCCCCGCCAGCGCACCTGCACCGCAGCACGCCACGGCAGGAATCGGTGCAGCCGGGCTGAGCAACTGGGGCCAGCAGCGTCCCGCTGCCCTGCCGGCCGATTCGGGTTTCGACGTTGACCTGCCGGCCGTCGTGGAACCGGACCTTTCGGGTAACCGTTCGGACGACCTCGACGTTCCTGATTTCCTGAAGTAAGCCGAGGCGGAGGACCCAGTAGCCGGTGTTTTCATGGCGCAGTGAAGTGCGGCCAGGCATCTCCGTAGCGTTCACTGACATGCGCGCAGGTAATCTGGCGCTGCACGTCGGGGACGACCCCCAGCGGGTGGATGAACGGCGCCGAGACGTCGAATCCACCGTTGGTTTGGGGGATGCCCGGTTCCAGTACATGAACCAGGTGCATGGCAACGATGTTGCCGTCATCTCCCGTTACGGGCCCGGGCCGACGGCGGATGCCATGGTCTCGACCTCGACCTCGACCTCGGGCGCGGGATCGGCGCAGCCCCTCGCTGTCATGGTGGCCGACTGCGTTCCCATTGTCCTGGTTGGCGAGACCGCGGCAGGGCAGCCCGTTCTTGCGGTGGCGCATGCCGGACGTCCCGGTGTGGCATCGGGAGTCGTTCCCGCTACGGTGGCTGGGATGCGCAGGCTCGGGGCGCTCACCATCAGCGCGTGGCTTGGCCCGTCGATCTGCGGGCGCTGCTATGAGGTGCCCGCTGGGATGCGGGCGGGCGTTGCCGCCGTCGTGCCGGCCACGGCATCGGAGACCTCGTGGGGGAGCCCGGCGCTGGATCTTCCAGCCGGCGTCCGCTCGCAACTCGCGGATGGCGGTGTGCAGGTGGAGTATTCGGGCGGATGCACGCTGGAGGACGAGGGACTGTTTTCCTACCGGCGCGATCCGGGGACCGGTCGATTCGCAGGATTGGTGTGGACCCATGACTAACCAGGAGCACGGCGTTCCGGCGGACCCTGCGGACCCCCGTTCCGCCCAGCTCGCGGCCCGCTTGGCGGAAGTGGACCGGCGCATAGCCGACGCAACCACGGCTGCGGGCCGTTCAAGCAAGCCGAACTTGATCGTTGTCACCAAGTTCCACCCTGCGGCAGATGTCGTCAGGCTGGCTGCCCTCGGTGTGCGGGACGTCGGCGAGAACCGCGACCAAGAGGCTGCCGCGAAGGCGGCCGAGGTTGGCGATCCGCGGGTCCGCTGGCACTTCATCGGGCAGCTCCAGAGCAATAAGGCAAAGTCCGTGGTCAAGTACGCATCGTCGGTGCAGTCGGTTGACCGGATCCAGTTGGTGGATGCCCTTGGCAAAGCCGTGGCCCGCCACATGGATACCTCCGGGCGTGCGGGGCTAGACTGCTTCATTCAGGTGAGCCTGGAAGACGACGCCGGTGACCACCGTGGCGGAGCCCGCCCGGCCGATGTGATGAGCCTTGCGGACCGGATCGAGGGGCAGGCCGGCTTGCGGCTGGCCGGCCTCATGGCGGTTGCTCCACTGGGCGGCGATCCCGGGTCGGCCTTCGAAAAACTGGCAGGGATCTCGGAGGCACTCAGGTTGGTGCACCCCGGAGCAACCGCGATTTCCGCAGGAATGAGCCAGGACCTTGAAGCAGCGATTAAGTTCGGGGCGACACACCTGAGAATCGGCTCCGATATTCTCGGTTCACGTCCGGCCGTGGGGTAGCGTCAAAGTATTGGAATGACGGGCCGGGGTTCCAACACGTCAAGTCATGGCGGCCCGCCTACTGCAGAAACGATAGGAGTGCACCATGGCTGGCGCTCTGCGCAAGACAATGATCTATCTTGGGCTCGCCGACGGCGATGAACACTACGAATCTGAGCAGGCTGTCGCGCCCCACGAAGAAGAACGCCCCCAGTCGCAGGAACGGGAAGAGCGGCGCGCTCCTGCACCCGTCCGGGAAGTTGTCCGTGAAATGCCCACTGTTGACGCCGAAGAGGAATACCGCGCACCCGTGACCCCCATCAAGCGTGCGGCCTCGAGCCGCGAAGACGCCTCTGGCCTGAGGCAAATTACCACCGTCCACCCGCGGTCCTACAATGACGCCAAGCTCATCGGCGAAAGTTTCCGGGACGGTATTCCGGTCATCATGAACGTCACGGACATGGGCGAAGCCGATGCCAAACGCCTCGTGGATTTTTCTGCCGGGCTGGTCTTCGGCCTCCACGGCAGCATTGAGCGCGTGACCAACAAGGTCTTCCTGCTGTCGCCGTCCTACGTAGAGGTCATCGGGGACGACAAAAAAGCCAGTGAATCGCAGGCCAGCTTCTTCAACCAGAGCTGAGCACTTCCCTTTTTGCGGATGCCAGGCGGGCCGACCCGCCTGGCATCTGTGTTGCAATAGTAGGGACCGATCGGTATTCCGAAACAAGTGGGAGATCTGAGCTAACTCGTGGGCATTGTTTTCGGCCTTATTTATATAGTGTTGTTGCTGTTCTTCGTGGCTCTGATCATCAGGTTGGTCTACGAATGGGTGCAGATGTTCGCCCGCCAGTGGCGGCCCCGGGGTGTGGCGTTGGTAACAGCCCACGTGGTGTACTCGCTTACCGATCCGCCCCTCAAGGCTTTGCGGAGGCTGATTCCGCCACTGCGGCTGGGCGGCATTTCGCTGGATTTGGGTTTCATAATCCTTTTCATCGCTGTCTACATAGGCATGTCGGTGACTGGCGGCTTGGCATAGCTTCCTGCGGTGCTGCTCCGGATGGGCGGCCGCAAATTCTCCAAATCAACACGATGGTGTTGAATTAGAGGAACCAGACGATATTTAGGTACCGTAGTTTTGGACGGCCGGAAGGCCTACTGACTAACTAGACCAACGAGGTGACCAGATGGCTTTGACGCCAGAAGACGTTGTCAACAAGCGCTTTCAGCCGACCAAGTTCCGCGAAGGCTACGACCAGGACGAGGTGGATGACTTCCTCGACGAGATCGTGGTGGAACTGCGCCGTCTGAACCAGGAGAATGACGAACTTCGCAAGAAGCTCGGCGAGGCCGGTTCCGCCGTGCCCGCGGCAACTGCTGCTGCTCCTGTGGTCGAAAAGGTCCCCGCGCCGGTCAAGGTGGACAAGGAAGCTGAAGCCAAGGCAGAAGCCGAGGCCAAGGCTGCTGAAGCTGCCAAGAAGAAGGAAGCCGAGCAGGCAGCTGCCGCGAAGGCGCCTGCTGCAAGCAACACCTTGCCGCCGTCCGCCGAGTCCGCAGCAGGCCTGCTGGCCATGGCCCAGCAGATGCACGACAAGCACGTTGCTGACGGTGCACAGCAGAAGGAAAAGATCATCGCGGAAGCGCAGATCGAGGCCTCGAGCCTGGTCAACGACGCGCAGGAGAAGTCCCGGAAGATCCTCGGGGCCCTCGAGCAGCAGCGCTCCGTCCTCGAGCGCAAGGTGGAGCAGCTCCGCGGCTTCGAGCGTGACTACCGTTCACGCCTCAAGGCGTACATCGAAGGCCAGCTCCGCGACCTCGACGCCCGCGGCTCCGTTGCCGCTCCTGAGGTTGGCGAAGCAACAGCTGACGTTTAGCAAGTATTCTGAAAGCCGGTGGCTGAGGACTCCTCGGCCACCGGTTTTTGCTGTTAAAGCCCTCCCGCTCCATCACGGTTCACGAATGAAAGCCTTATGACCGACGACCTCACCGACGGCGCATCGCAGCCGGCCCGCACTGCCCAACGCAAGTGGCGTCCCGCCATGATCTGGCTCTTCGCGGGTTTCGCGGTATTTGCCTACGTCTTCGACCAACTGACCAAACTCTGGGTGACCAGCACCATGGTTGAGGGTGAAAGGATTCCGGTCCTTCCTCCGTTGCTGCACTGGTACTACATCCGCAACTCCGGCGCGGCTTTTTCCATTGGTGAGAATGTGACCTGGATTTTCACCATCGTCATGGCCGCCGTATCGGTGGCGATCCTGTTCCAACTGCGGAAACTTGGCTCAGCATGGTGGGCGTTGTCCCTGGGCCTGTTGCTCGGCGGTGCCTTGGGCAACCTGACGGACAGGCTGTTCCGTGAACCGTCGTTTGCCATGGGACACGTGGTGGATTTCATTCAGCTTCCGAACTTCGCCATCTTCAATATTGCCGATTCCGCAGTGGTGTCGGGGGTGGTCATCATCTGCCTGCTGACGTTGCGGGGCATCGGCATGGACGGGAAGCGCCACGTCCCCGCTTCGAAGCACCCCAAGGAATCAACAGAGGGGCAGCCCGGTGAGTGAGTCCGTTGTAGTCCCCGAGGATTTGGCGGGTGCGCGGGCCGACGCCGGGCTTGCCAAGCTGCTGGATATCTCCAGGTCCGCCGCGGCCCTGCTGCTGGCCGAGGGAAATGTGACCAGCAGCGGAGCGGTACTGGGCAAATCAGCGAAACTCGTGGCGGGCGCCGTTTTGAGCGTGACGGTTCCGGAGCGCCCGGACCCCTTGGAAGTGGTGGAGGAAGTTGTGGAAGGCCTGAAGATCCTGTTGGATGACGAGGATTTCGTCGTCATCGACAAGCCGGTCGGCGTGGCTGCACACCCTTCGCCGGGTTGGGTGGGTCCTACGGTTGTGGGCGGCCTTGCGGGCGCCGGGTACCGTATCTCGACCTCCGGCGCGCCTGAACGTGCCGGCATAGTCCACAGGCTCGACGTCGGAACCTCCGGAGTGATGGTGGTGGCAAAGACGGAGCATGCCTACACGGTCTTGAAGAAGGCCTTCAAGGAGCGCACGGTGGACAAGGTCTACCATGCCGTGGTCCAAGGCCTTCCGGATCCCCTGGAGGGAACCATCGATGCCCCGATTGGACGCCACCCGGGCCACGACTGGCGGTTCGCCGTGATCGAAGACGGCCGCCCTTCGGTGACCCATTACGAAGTCCTTGAGGCGTTTGGCAAGGCAACGCTGGTGGAGGTCCACCTGGAGACAGGGCGCACCCATCAGATCCGTGTGCACTTCTCGGCATTGCGCCACCCGTGTGCTGGAGATCTCACCTACGGCGCGGACCCCCGCCTGGCAGCGGATCTTGGGTTGACCCGGCAGTGGCTGCACGCCCGTCAGCTCGGGTTCAACCACCCGCGCACAGGGGAGTGGGTAGAGGTCACCAGCGAATACCCGGCAGACCTGCAGTACGCCCTTGATTTGCTGGCCAGTGGAGCAGCGTAGTCGTTGACGCGGCCTGCCGTCCGGGTTCTGTCCGACCCGGACGGTAGACTATCGGGGTGAGTTCCAGCAATGATTCGTTCGTCCATCTGCACACCCACACCGAGTACTCCATGCTGGATGGAGCCGCGCGCCTCGGCGAGCTCTTCGACGAGACAGAGCGCCTGGGCATGCCTGCACTGGCCACGACGGACCACGGTTATCTCTTCGGTGCCTTCGACTTCTGGCGGAAAGCCACGGACAAGGGCATCAAACCCATCATCGGCGTTGAAGCCTATGTGACTCCCGGAACCGCCCGCGGTGACAAGGAACGCGTACGTTGGGGTGATGAGAGCCAGCGCAAGGATGACGTCTCCGGTGGTGGTTCGTACACGCACATGACGTTGTTGAGCTACAACAACGTGGGCATGCGCAACCTGTTCCGGGCCTCCTCCATCGCCTCGCTGGATTCGGTCTTCGGCAAATGGCCCCGCCTCGACCGGGAGTTGCTCAACACCTACTCGGAGGGTTTGATCGCCACCACAGGGTGCCCCTCCGGCGAAGTCCAGACCCGTTTGCGGCTGGGCCAGTACAGGGAGGCCCTGGAAGCAGCTGCGGAATTCCGCGATATCTTTGGCGCCGAGAACTATTTCTGCGAGCTCATGGACCACGGGCTGGACATCGAACGCCGCGTTACCGGCGACCTCCTGCGCCTGGCCAAGGAACTGAACCTCCCGCTCGTGGCGACCAACGACCTCCACTACACGCACGAGCACGACGCCAAGGCCCACGAAGCACTCCTGGCGATCCAGTCCGGCTCCACGCTCCTGGAACCCACGTATGACAACGGCGGCTCGCGGTTCGCTTTTTCCGGCAGCGGCTACTACCTCAAGTCCCCCCAGGAGATGCGGGAACTCTTCCGCGACCATCCCGAGGCCTGCGACAACACCCTCCTCATCGCTGAGCGTTGCGAGGTTTCGTTCAACACCAACGCGAACTACATGCCCCGGTTCCCCTGCCCGCCGGGCGAGGACGAGACGTCCTGGCTGGTTAAGGAAGTGGACAAGGGACTGGCCTACCGCTATCCCCAAGGCGTGCCGGACAAGGTCCGGAAGCAGGCGGATTACGAGCTCGAGGTCATTACCTCCATGGGCTTCCCGGGCTACTTCCTGGTGGTGGCCGACTTCATCAACTGGGCCAAGAACAACGGCATCCGGGTCGGCCCGGGCCGTGGTTCCGGCGCAGGCTCCATGGTGGCCTATGCCATGCGTATCACCGACCTCGATCCGCTGCAGCATGGCTTGATCTTTGAACGGTTCCTGAACCCGGACCGCGTCTCCATGCCCGACTTTGACGTCGACTTCGACGATCGCCGCCGCTCCGAAGTCATCGATTACGTCACCCGGAAGTACGGGGATGAGCGTGTAGCGATGATCGTTACTTACGGCACCATCAAGACCAAGCAGGCGTTGAAGGACTCCTCGCGCGTCCTTGGCTATCCGTTCAGCATGGGTGAACAGCTGACCAAGGCACTTCCGCCGGCCGTCATGGCCAAGGACATCCCGCTGGCAGACATCCAGAACCCCGAGGCCAAGCGATACAGCGAGGCCGGCGATTTCCGCCAGCTCATTGCCACCGACCCCGAAGCCGCCAAGGTTTTCGAAACTGCACTGGGCATCGAAGGGTTGAAGAGGCAGTGGGGCGTCCACGCCGCGGGCGTCATCATGTCCTCGGACCCGATCATCGACGTCATCCCGATCATGCGCCGTTTCCAGGACGGCCAGGTCATCACGCAGTTCGACTATCCCACGTCCGAAGGCCTCGGCCTGATCAAGATGGACTTCCTGGGCCTGCGGAACCTGACGATCATTTCCGATGCCCTCGAGAACATCAAGATGAACCGGGGCGTCGACCTCGACCTTGAAAACCTGGCATTGGATGACGCGGCTTCCTATGAGCTGCTGGCGCGCGGCGACACCCTGGGCGTTTTCCAGCTCGACGGCGGACCCATGCGGTCGCTGCTCAAGCTCATGAAGCCGGATAACTTCGAAGACATTTCCGCCGTCCTGGCGCTATACCGTCCCGGTCCGATGGGTGCTAACGCCCACACGGACTACGCCCTGCGCAAAAACGGGATTCAGGAAGTTATTCCGATCCACCCTGAACTTGCCGAGCCGCTGGAAGATATCCTCGGTGGAACCTTCGGCCTGATTGTGTATCAGGAACAGGTCATGGCCGTGGCGCAGAAACTTGCGGGATACTCGTTGGGCCAAGCCGACATCCTGCGCCGCGCCATGGGTAAGAAGAAGAAGTCGGAACTGGACAAGCAGTTCGCAGGCTTCTCCCAGGGCATGCAGGACAACGGGTACTCCATGGACGCGGTCAAGACGCTGTGGGACATCCTGCTGCCGTTCTCCGACTACGCCTTCAACAAGGCCCACTCAGCCGCGTATGGCGTCATTTCCTATTGGACTGCCTACCTCAAGGCCCACTACGCCCCCGAGTACATGGCTGCCCTCCTCACCTCGGTGGGTGATGACAAGGACAAATCAGCCATCTACCTCAATGAGTGCCGGCGCATGGGCATCACCGTGCTGCCGCCGGACGTCAACGAGTCGTCGCTGAACTTCACCCCTGTGGGGAATGACATCCGCTTCGGCATGGGCGCCATCCGCAACGTCGGCGTGAACGTCGTCGAGGCGATGGTTTCCGCCCGTGCCACGGAAGGGGCCTACACCTCCTTCAAGGACTTCCTCATGAAGGTTCCGGCCATCGTGTGCAACAAGCGCACGATTGAGTCGCTGATCAAGGCCGGCGCGTTCGACTCTCTGGGCCACCATCGCCGGGCCTTGGCGATGATCCACGAAGAAGCCATCGACTCCGTCATTACTTTGAAGCGCAATGAAGCGATCGGCCAGTTCGATCTTTTCGCCGGGTTCGAGGACCAAGAGCCGGAAGCCTCGCTGACCACTGAAATTCCCGACCTTCCGGAATGGGAAAAGAAGGACAAGCTCTCCTTCGAGAGGGACATGCTGGGGCTCTATGTCTCAGACCACCCACTGCAGGGTCTCGAAGGTGTGCTCAGCCAGCACGCGGAACAGTCCATCACGTCGATCATCGCCGAGGACGGACCGCACGACGGCGCGATCGTCACTATCGCGGGCATGATCACCTCCTTGAGCCGCCGTATCGCCAAAGCGAGCGGCAACGCCTACGCCCGCGCCGAGATCGAGGACCTTGGCGGTTCAATGGAAGTCATGTTCTTCGGACAGGTCTATGGTCCGATCGCATCGGTACTGGCCGAGGACTTGATCGTTGTGGTCAAGGGCAGGCTGCAGCGCCGCGATGACGGAGCGGTGACGCTCAATTGCATGGAACTGTCTGTCCCGGACCTCAGTGAGAGCGTCAATGGTCCAGTGGTGATCACGATTCCCACGTTCAAGGCAACCGAGGCGGTGGTGACGGACCTGCGCGACGTCCTGCGCACGCACCGCGGCAATTCCGAGGTGCGGCTCAAACTGATGGGTGACACCAAAGTGGAAGTCATGGGCTTACCGGTGCATATGAGGGTGAACCCCAGCCCGTCGTTGTTCGGGGATCTCAAGGTGTTGCTGGGACCGGCCTGCCTGGACAATTGAGTCCTGCAGCGCCGGACAGCGCTAAATCTCGTAGTCCAGTGGCGCAGGCTTGCTGTAACTGCCGCTGTGGTAGAGCAGGGGAGTGCCGCCGTCGCCTACCTGGCCGTCGACCACTTCCACCACTACTACTGCGTTGTTCTCGAAGGACAGCCGCATCTGGATTTTTCCGACGAGCCAGCCTGTGACGTCCTTCAGAATGGGAACCTCGTAGGGGCCGGGTTCCCAGTGGTCGCCCTCGAAGCGGTCACGGGTACGGGCAAAGCGATCGGCGAGGGCCTGGTTCTCGAGACCCAGCATGTGGACCCCGATGTAGTTGGCGTTTGCCACCGCGGGCCAAGAGCTGGAGCTTCGGGCCATATTGAAAGTGAACCGCGGAGGCTCAGCTGACAGGGAGGCCACTGACGTCGCGGTGAAGCCGAACGGCTTTCCGTTCAAGTTGGCGGTGATGATCGCCACCCCGGCCGCATGGCGCCGGAACATTTCCCTGAAGGTCTGCTCGAAGCCGGGTACTGCATTTGCCACGGTGGTCTGTCTCCTGGGTCAGCGGGGTCTCTCCCTTCAGGGTATGCCTGGCAGCGCCGTCCATCCGCATTTGTGTTGAGCGGCGGTGAACGTTTGTTAATGTGAAGTCCATGACCGAGCCCACTCCGCACCTCATTGCCGCAACCCGGCACACCGGCCCGTCCGCCCCGCCCGTGCGCACGGACCGTTTCCGCAAGGACATCGCATGGGTGGCCGCTCCATTGGCGGCCGGAGTGATTGCCGGTTTCCTGTGGTGGTTGCTGGCCCCGGGAGGAGGAAACGTGCTGTCCGGAAATCCCGAACTGGCCAATCCTTCAAACCCTGACTCGTGGTTGCCGCGGGATCTGACCCTGGCTGCCCTCATGGTGCTGGCCGGTTGCATCATCGGCCTGACGTTGGACGGCAGGCTTGACGGACCGGGAGCCGGGAGGCGGTTCGGATTCGCCTTGGGCGGAGGAGCAGCAGGCGCTTTGGCCGCGTGGGGAGTCGGGCTCCTGACCGGGCTGCTGTGGGGTCCCGCGCCGGAGCCTGGATTGGGGCCGGAATACGGCTTCACGCTGCGATCCTATGCTGCGCTCTTGCTGTGGCCGGCGGCCACGGCCTTCGTGACGTTCGCCTTGGCGCTGTTCGGGGTTCTTTCCCGGAAGCCCGTAAAATAGCTCGGGTGAGCTCTCCTTCTGATTCCAATGCAACTGTCACCGCGTCTTTGGACTTCCGCAGCATCGATTTCCGCGGCCGCCGGCTTTCGCTGGCGGAGCTGAAGTCCGCCTTGCCCCGTGCCAAGCATCAGACCATGGCAGACGCAGAACAGAAAGTGCTGGACATCATCGCCGATGTTCGCGGCCGCGGCTTCGGCGCCCTGGCGGACCTGGCAGCAAAGTTCGACGGCGTTGAGCAGTCCCACCCGCGCGTCCCGGCTGAAGAGATCGCCAATGCCTTGCGGCAGCTGGATCCCGGCGTGAGGGCTGCGCTGGAAGAATCCATCACCCGCGCCAAGCAGTTCGCCGAGCGGCAGAAGCCGGCAAATGTCGATGTGCAGCTGGCTGATGGTGCCGTGGTGAGCCAGAACTGGATACCCGTGGGGCGGGTGGGTCTTTATGTGCCCGGTGGTCTCGCACCGCTGGCGTCTTCGGTCATCATGAACGTTGTGCCCGCCGTGGCGGCCGGGGTTGAATCAATTGCTTTGGCTTCACCGCCCCAGAAGGATTTCGGGGGACTCCCGCACCCCACCATCCTTGCTGCTGCAGCGCTCCTCGGCATCGACGAGGTCTATGCCATCGGGGGTGCACAGGCCATCGTGTCCTTCGCCTACGGAGTTCCGGGCGACGGCACCGAACTGCCGATTGAACCGGTGGATGTGGTGACAGGACCGGGCAATATCTTCGTGGCCACGGCCAAACGCCTGGTCAAGGGCGTCGTTGGCATCGACTCCGAAGCCGGCACCACCGAGATCGCGATCCTGGCGGACGCCACTGCCAAGCCCGCCCTGGTAGCTGCCGACCTGATCAGCCAAGCCGAACACGACCCCAAGGCCGCATCGGTCCTGGTGACCGAATCCGCGGAACTGGCCGGCGCCGTCGTGGATGAACTGAACCGGCAGGCCGCGGCCACCAAACACAGCGCCCGGGTCCGTGAGGCCCTTTCAGGCCCGCAGTCCGGTGTTGTCCTGGTGGATGACCTGGAACAGGGGATCGCGGTGTGCAATGCCTATGCGGCTGAGCACCTGGAAATCATGACCGCCAATGCTCCGGCGGTGGCGGGGCGGATCCGGAACGCCGGCGCGATCTTCGTGGGCGATTACAGCCCGGTCAGCCTAGGCGATTACTGCGCAGGATCCAACCACGTTCTTCCTACCAGCGGTACGGCTGCCTTCTCCTCCGGACTGAACGTCACTACCTTCCTCAGGGCAGTCCAAGTGATCAATTATGATCGTGCGGCCCTCGAGCAGGTCAGCGGGCACATCGTGAATCTGGCCGGCGCGGAGGACCTTCCAGGGCACGGGGAGGCTGTGCAAATTCGGTTCGCCGAACGGTCCTGACCACTATATATACGGGCGGCCACCACTACATATAGTAATTACAAGCTTGTCATTAGCCTGTGGGCGACCCTAAAATGGTGCCGGAAGCGAAACTTCCGGCACCATTTTTTATCCGGCGGCTCTGCCGGAACAGCCCAGCCGGAACCATCAGGGAGGCCCAGCGTGTACTGTCCGTTCTGCCGGAATCCTGATTCGCGCGTCGTTGACAGCCGCATGGCCGATGACGGTTCGTCCATACGCCGTCGGCGCCAGTGCCCTGAGTGCGGCCGTCGCTTTACCACTGTGGAAACCACGAGCCTGTCGGTCATCAAACGCTCAGGGGTTGGGGAGCCGTTCAGCCGCATCAAGGTGATCAACGGCGTCCGCAAGGCTTGCCAGGGGCGCCCTGTGACGGAGGACGACCTCGCCATGCTCGCTCAGGAGGTCGAAGAGAACATCCGCTCCTCGGGTGCAGCCGAAATTGATGCCCACGAGGTCGGACTCGCCATTCTGGGCCCGTTGCGCAACCTCGATGAAGTGGCCTACCTGCGGTTCGCCAGTGTCTACCAGGCGTTCGAGTCGCTGGAAGACTTCGAATCAGCCATCGCGTTGCTGCGCCACGACGGCGGCGCGCACGCCAAGGCCGCAGGCCTCAAGGATGCCAAGAGCGCGGAAAAGAGCCAGCTATAAAAGCTTGATGGCGGCTGCGGAGGGGAAGCCGCAGCCGCCATCTTCATACCCGCACTATTTGGCGAGCTTGTGGTGCAGTGCGACTTCCAGTGCGGCACCCACGATGCCGGCGTCATTCTTCAGCTTTGCCGTGACGATCCTCGTGCGAAGGTCCAGGTGGGGGAAGTATTCGTCCGACCGCTTGGAGATTCCACCGCCGATGATGAACAGTTCGGGCGAGAAGAGGAACTCCACGTGCTGGAGGTAGCGGTTAAGCAGTACTCCGTATTCGTCCCAGCTCAGCCCGTCCCGTTCCCGGGCAACAGCTGAGGCCTTGGTTTCGGCGTCGAAGCCGTCCACCTCAAGGTGGCCCAACTCGGCGTTCGGCACCAACTGGCCGTTGAAGATGAACGCCGATCCGATACCCGTGCCCAACGTGATGACCAGGACCGTCCCGCCGACTCCTTCGCCCGCCCCGTAGCGGGCTTCCGCCAGACCGGCAGCATCGGCGTCATTGATGACCTCCACAGGGCGGCCCAGACGCTCAGTGAGTTGCTTGTCGATGTCGGTGTTGAGCCATGACTTGTCGACGTTAGCCGCGGAATGGACCACACCGTGCTGGATAATGCCGGGGAAGGTCACGCCCACCGGCGAATCCGGGGCGGGAGCATCAGGACGCTTGGAGAGTTCTTCGACGATTTCGGCAACTACCTCGGCGACCGCCTCCGGCGTAGCAGGCTGCGGGGTCGGCACGCGGAACCGGTCGCCGATCAGCTTGCCCTTCTTGAGGTCGACAATGCCGCCTTTGATTCCCGTTCCACCGATGTCGATTCCGATCAGCGGTGCGTGCTTGTAGGTATTCTCATCCTTTTTGGACAATTCAATTCCGATCATGGCAGGAGGGTTGGACATGCCGCAGCCACGAAAGCTGCGTGGACCTTCCGGAAGTTCTCAGGGAAGGGTAAGGATTTCCGCGCCGGTCTCTGTGACCAGCAGGGTGTGCTCGAACTGGGCTGTGCGTTTGCGGTCCTTGGTGACGACTGTCCAGTCGTCGGCCCACATGTCCCATTCGATGGTGCCGAGGGTCAGCATGGGTTCAATGGTGAAGACCATGCCGGGTTCGATCACGGTGTTGTAAGCGGGGGCTGCGTCATAGTGGGGGATGATGAGGCCCGTGTGGAATGCCTCGCCGACTCCATGCCCCGTGAAGTCCCTCACCACGCCGTAGCCGAAACGCTTTGCGTACGACTGGATGGCGCGGCCTATGACGTTGATTTCGCGGCCTGGAGCCACGGCCTTGATGGCCCGGTTGAGCGACTCCTGCGTACGCTCAACCAGGAGACGGGACTCTTCATCCACGTCGCCCACCAGGAAAGTGTAATTGGTGTCCCCATGGACGCCATTGATGTATGCGGTGATGTCTATGTTGAGGATGTCGCCGTCCTGGACCACTGTGGAATCCGGGATCCCATGGCAGATGACCTCATTCAGCGAGGAACACAATGACTTGGGAAATCCGCGGTACCCCAGCGTTGAGGGATAGGCCTTGTGGTCCAGGAGGAATTCATGCCCTACCCGGTCCAGCTGGTCCGTGGTGACGCCGGGCTTGATGTGTTTCCCCACTTCGACGATAGCCTGCGCCGCGATCCTGGCTGCGACCCTGATTTTTTCGATGGTTTCCGCGGACTTGACCTCGGAGCCCGTGAATTTGGCCGGTGCCTTCTTGCCGACGTACTCGGGACGCGGAATCGACGCCGGTACGGGCAGTTCGGGGCTGACGGTTCCGGGAGTGAGCGTGCCGATGGGTGCGGTCAAAGCGGGATAAGGCATAGATTGATCATATAAGGCACGCAAGAGACGCAGGTAACAGAGGCCGGGGTCGTCGGCCAAGCCTGCCAAACGTTACGTGCCACCGGTCCGCAGATGGAGGAGGAAACGTGACGGAGTACTGGTACAACGTCAAGACGCACCAGATCGAAGAGGACGCGATGTCCGACTGGACCCAGTTGATCGGACCGTACAAGACGCGCGAAGAGGCCGAACACGCTTTGGAGAAGGTCCGGGAACGCAACGAAGCCTGGGACGCCCAGGACGACGACTAGAACGAGTGCTCAGGCCCGGGGAATTGCCCGGACCTGACGTCCTCTCCGTAGGCGGCGGCTGCTTCCGTGAGCGTTGACCGCAAGTCCGCGTACTGCTTGACGAATTTGGCCATCTTGCCGCCACGCAGCCCGGCCATGTCCTGCCAGACCAGAACCTGGCCCGTAGTCCTGTTGCCTGCGCCGATGCCCACGGTTGGTACGCGGAGGGCGGCGTCAACAGCGGCCGCGGTCTCGGCAGGGACCATTTCCATCAGGACGCTGAAGGCCCCTGCGTCCTGCAGGGCCACCGCATCATCGATCAGCCGCTGGGCGTCGTCGCCGCGGCCCTGGACGCGGTAGCCGCCCAACGCGTGCTCGCTCTGGGGCGTGAATCCGATATGGGCCATCACCGGAACGCCCGCCTGGACCATCGCGCGGACGGTTTCGGCGTAGTAGGCGCTCCCTTCTATCTTGACCGCGTGGGCGAGGCCCTCCTTGAGGAACCGGACGCCTGATGCCACCGCTTGGGCCGGTGAGACCTCGTAGCTGCCGAAAGGCAGATCGGCCACTACCAGGGCACGCTTGGCTGAGCGGCTGACGGCCCTGCACAACGGCAACAGTTCATCAACCGTCACGGGCAGGCTCGTTTCGTTGCCGAAGACGTTGTTGGACGCCGAATCGCCCACCAGCAGGACTTCGATTCCGGCCTGGTCAAAGATCTCGGCGCTGTATTGCTCATACGCGGTGAGCATAGCGAATCGCCGGCCTTCTTCCTTGGCCTGCTGCAAGTGGTGGATGCGGACTTTGGCTGCCGGTTTCTTTCCCGTGGGCGGCAGGTGCGCGGCATCGGCAGGCCCCGAACCATAGGGTGCGGGAACTTCGGCGGACATGCTGGACTCGGGATGGTTGCTTGGGGCCATGGTTAGAGCCTAAGCCGTGCCGTCAGCGGCTGCCAGCAGTGTGCCAAGCGTCACCATTTGTAAACGCTGTGTTACGCGGCGCTGCAGCATCGGCATTCGCACTGATTGCTTAGTAGAGTGAAGGCTGAACGCTGCGGCTCCTTCCTGCGGAAGGCGCTGCGTGGATACCGAACGGAAAGAGGCCCCATGGACCGCCAGCAAGAGTTCGTTCTGCGGACAATCGAAGAGCGTGACGTGCGCTTCGTACGCTTGTGGTTCACCGACGTCGTTGGTTCCCTGAAGTCTGTTGCGCTGGCACCTGCCGAGGTTGAAGGTGCCTTCGAAGAAGGCCTCGGGTTTGACGGTTCGGCGATTGAGGGCCTGGCCCGTGTCTTCGAGTCTGACATGCTGCTGCAGCCGGATCCCTCCACGTTCCAGATCCTGCCCTGGCGCGGAGAGACGGAACAGACCTCCCGGATGTTCTGCGACATCCTGACTCCCGACGGTGAACCGTCCGCAGCCGATCCTCGCAACGTCCTCAAGCGCACCCTTGCCAAAGCAGCCGACATGGGCTTCACCTGCTACACGCATCCCGAGATCGAGTTCTATCTCCTCAAGTCCCAGGAACTGGGTGCCAACGGCGCCCCGGTACCCGTTGACGAGGGCGGGTACTTCGACCACGTTCCCGGCGGCGTTGCCCAGGACTTCCGCCGGACCGCCGTGACGATGCTCGAGTCCGTGGGAATTTCCGTGGAATTCAGCCATCACGAGGGCGGCCCGGGCCAAAACGAAATCGACCTCCGTTACGCCGATGCCCTGCAAACCGCGGACAACATCATGACGTTCCGCACCGTGATCAAGGAAGTTGCCCTGCAGCAGGGAACGTACGCGACCTTCATGCCCAAGCCCTTCACGGACCACCCGGGCTCGGGCATGCACACCCACTTCTCGCTCTTCGAGGGCGATACCAACGCGTTCTTCGAAGCGGGCACCGAGTTCCAGCTTTCCAAGACGGCCCGGCAATTCATTGCCGGCATCCTGAAGCACGCCCCGGAATTCACGGCAGTGACCAACCAGTTCGTGAACTCCTACAAGCGGCTCTGGGGCGGCGGCGAGGCGCCCAGCTACCTGAGCTGGGGCCACAACAACCGCTCTGCCCTGGTACGTGTTCCGTTGTACAAGCCGGGCAAGGGCCAGTCGGCGCGGATCGAATACCGCGGCATCGACTCCGCCACCAACCCGTACCTCGCCTACGCCGTGCTGCTTGGCGCGGGACTCAAGGGCATCGAGGAGGGCTACGATCTTCCCGCAGCCGCTGAGGACGATGTGTGGTCGTTGACGACGGCCGAACGCAAGGCCATGGGCCACGCTCCGTTGCCGGCCAGCCTGCATGACGCCATCCGCGCGATGGAGGAGTCCGAACTCGTGGCCCAGATCCTGGGCGAGCAGGTCTTCGAGCATTTCCTGCGGAACAAGCGTGCCGAGTGGCAGGACTACCGCCTCCAAGTCACTCCGTACGAGTTGCAGCGCAACCTCGGCATTCTCTAGGGAGGCGCTGTGAGCCTGGCGCGCCGGCTCATCTCGGCCGGCTTCAGTGACCTGGAAAAGGGCCAGCGGTTCCTTTCTGCCCCGGAGCTGGACGGCATCGAGCAGGAAGCACTGTTTGCCGGACTGTCGATGGCGGCGAGTCCGGATACTGCCCTGCAATCGTTGGTCCGCCTGATTGAGAAAAATCCCGGGCTCAAGGAGTTGGCGGCTGCGGATCCGGACACCAGCGAGCCGCTCTACCGGTTGCTGGGTGCCTCCGAAGCGCTTGGAGAATTCCTCCTGCGGCGGCCCGAGCACTTGGATGTCTTCCAAGGGAAAGTCAGCCCGGAACCCCTCCAGGCTTCCAGCGAGCAACTGCGCGCAACACTGCTGCGTTCGGTCAAGGCGGAGCCCGGAGCGCATCGCCCCGTTGCAGGGCTGACGGGAGTTCCGGCGTACACGGCGCTGCGCACGGCCTACCGCCGGGGATTGGCTGAGCTGGCTATCAAGGATCTGTGTGCCGCCTCGCCGCAGGACTTCATGCCCATGGCCGGGGCTGAACTGGCGGACCTCGCCGGGGCTGCCGTTGAGGCCGCTTTGGCCGTGTCCCGGGCAGAGGCGGCCGGCCAGTTCGACGCCGCGGAAGTAGCCGGCGTCGGGTTGTCAGTAATTGGCATGGGCAAGTGCGGCGCCCGGGAGCTCAACTACATTTCCGACGTCGACGTCATCTACGTGATCGAGTCGCAGGACCTTGACGACGCCCGCGCCTCGACCATCGGCACAGCGCTGGCATCAGGCATTTCCAGGGCGATTTCTTCTCCTGCTCCCGAGCCGGGCCTGTGGGAGGTGGATGCGAACCTCCGCCCGGAAGGCAAGTCCGGTCCACTCGTGCGGACCTTGGAGTCACATCTGAGCTACTACGCCCGCTGGGCAGAAAGCTGGGAATTCCAGGCGCTGTTGAAAGCGAGGACCATCGCGGGGGACACGGACCTGGGCCAGCGCTATGAAAAAGCAGTCGAACCGCTGGTGTGGGCTTCGGCCGGCCGGGACGGTTTCGTGGAGTCCGTGCAGGCCATGCGGCGCCGGGTGACCGAGCACATCCCGGCCGCCGAGGAACACCGCCAGATCAAGCTTGGGCGGGGCGGACTCCGGGACGTTGAGTTCACTGTCCAGCTTCTGCAGTTGGTCCACGGCAGGTCCGACGAGTCCTTGAGGTGCCGGGACACGACGTCGGCCATCGCGGCACTCTCTGCCGGCGGCTACATTGGCCGCGCCGACGCCGCAGCGTTCGATAGCGCCTACCGCTACCTGCGCGTGCTCGAGCACCGCATCCAGCTTTTCCAACTCAGGCGCACCCACTTGATGCCGGAAGCCGAGGACGCGCAGCGGTTCCTGGCCAAAGCCGTCCTCGGGCCGTTCTCGCATGGGCGGCCCCACCCCGACCAGTTGATCGCCGCATGGCAGAAGACCAAGCGCTCGGTCCGTGAACTTCATGAGCGCATCTTCTACCGGCCACTGCTCAACACCGCGGCGAAGCTCAGCACCGAGGACGCAAAACTTAGCCCGGAAGCAGCCGAGGGCAGACTCGCCGCGCTCGGGTATCTCGATCCCAAAGGTGCCATGCGGCACATCGAGGCGCTCACCGCCGGGGTCAGTCGGCGGGCAGCCCTGCAGCGCCAGCTGCTGCCCATCTTGTTGGGGTGGCTTGCCGACGGCGTGGATCCCGATGCCGGCCTGCTTGCGTTCCGCAGGGTCAGCGAAGCGTTGGGCACCACCCACTGGTATCTGGGACTCCTGCGGGATTCGCAGGCCGCCGCGGAGAGGCTGTGCCACGTCCTTGCCAATTCGCGCCTGATCTCGGATTTGCTGGAGGTGTCACCGGAATCCGTAGCGTGGTTGGGCAGCGACAAGGATCTGGCACCTGTGCCGTTCTCCGCGCAGTGGCAGGAGATCAAGTCCAAGTTGTCCCGCCACCCGGATGCGGGAAGTGCCATGCGGCTGATCCGCCTCATCCGGCGCAGGGAGATCCTTCGAACCGCCATTGCGGACAGTTCGGGATTGCTGGACCAGGACGCCGTCGGGCTGGCGCTGGCAGAGGCGGACCGTGCTGCGGTGCTGGGGGCCCTGCATGTAGCCGAAAACGCCATAGCGGAAGACGGCCCGTTGAAGACCGACGTTCTGGTGGTGGCCATGGGGCGGCAGGGGGGTCGCGAAATCGGCTACGGGTCGGACGCGGATGTCATCTACGTGCACCGGGCCCGCCCCGGATTCAGCGACGTCGAGGCACAGGAACAGGCGGCCGCCATCGTCGCAAGAATATCCAGCCTCCTGACGCAGCCGCTCAAGCCGGCAATCATGGCCGAGCGCGTTCTCCAAGTGGATGCCGACCTGCGTCCCGAGGGCAAGAACGGCGCCATGGTGCGCTCCTTGGACTCCTATGCCGAGTACTATCGCCGTTGGTCCTTGATCTGGGAGGCCCAGGCGTTGCTGCGCGCACGCCCCATGGCAGGCTCGGATGAGTTGGCTGCCGACTTCATGAGCTTGATCGATTCCATCCGGTACCCGGAGGAGTTATCGGACGCGGACGTGCGCGAAATCCGGCGTATCAAGGCCCGCGTGGAGTCAGAGCGCCTTCCCCGCGGCGCAGACCCGGCCCGGCACGTAAAGCTTGGCCGTGGCGGGTTGAGCGATGTGGAATGGCTGGTTCAGCTGCTCCAGTTGCAGCACGCCGGGAAGCATCCGGAACTGCGGACCACGTCCACGCTGGAAGCACTCGCCGCCGCTGAACAGCTGGGTTTCATTGACAAGAACGACGCCGGACTGTTGCGTCAGGCATGGCGGCTCGCCAGCCGGATCCGGTCGGCCAACGTCATTGTCACCGGACGCGCCTCCGACCTGCTGCCCTCCTCGCGGCGGGACCTTGAGGCCGTGGCCCGGTGGTGCGGTTACGAGCCCGGAGCGGCGGGCCGGTTCGAGGAGGACTACCTTCGCCTGAGCCGCAGGGCGCGCGGCGTTTTCGAGAAAAAGTTCTATGGCAACTAGCTCTGTATGGCTCATTCCCCTCAAACTCCTGGATGAGGACGCACGGGCCATCCAGTTGGCGGAAGTAGCGGGGCTGCGCATCCTCCCGGAGCAACAGGACTTCGTGGGGGATCCCCTGCGGATGATGCTCGTCGCCCTGGATGAGGGTTCACGGTTCCCCTATGTCATAGAGTCTGCCGGCAAAGCTGTTGGGGTCCTGACCCTCCAAGCCGGAGCGGCCACTCTTGCCGGGTGGGAAGATGACGATTCGGCCTGGCTGCTCAGGGGATTCCTCATAGACTCCCGGTGCCAGGGCAAGGGTCTTGGCCGCCAAGCGGCGGCAGCGGCCCTGCTGGAGGCGCGCAGGCTGACGCTGCGGCACCGTGGCGGGCAAACCGGCGTCGTACTTTCCGTCAACGAACGGAACCCGGCAGCGCAGGCGGCGTATGCCAGGGCCGGCTTTGTTGACTCCGGCCGCTACCTCGGGGGAGATGCCGGACCCCAGAGGATCATGCACGCAGATTTCCTGAACGAGGGCGGGACATAAACGACGCCGGAAGCAGCTGTTCGGCGGCTCCGTTTTGCCCTATGCTTCATCCCGTGACGGTCAGAAGAGACCCGGACGGAGCATGGTACTCCGACGCCCTGTGCTTCCGCTGCGCGCAGGCGGGGCCGCATTGGAAATCACGTCACGCCCTGGCCGGGGAGTATTCCTGCCGGCGTTGTTTTGCCACCTTTGCGGACGTGGAACCGGCGGGCAGCAAACGCACGGTCCTTGGACAGGGACTCGCAGTCCCGGAACCCGTGCAAGTCTTCGAAACCAAGTAGCGGCACCACCGATCCGCTGAAAAAACGAGTACACGCTACTCGTGCCACTGCTGGTGGCCGTTGGGCAGCATTAGGGCTATGACAGCCTACGTGATCGAATCATCAGCCCTGGTGCACCGCTGCCAATGCTGCGGCGAGGAAACGGACAAGGTGTTCTGCAGTGACTGTGCGGCCCCTGAAGAGCCGGGAAAGTCGCCAACCATCAAACACTGAAGTGCGGCAAATTCATAAGTCCCCTTATAGACTCATCGGGTAGATGTTCTCAAGGAAAGGGGAAGTACATGGATTACAACGCAAGCCCTTCAGAGCGGGCCGTGCGGGCGGGCGACCTCGATCGGCGCCACGTCGGTCAATCGGTGAGCTTCCAGCCGAATGACTTCACTGTGGTGTTCGGTACCATTGCCGGCATTGCCCGGACCGAGGCCTTGGTGTACTTGTCCCTGGCAGGGGTGTCCGGCGGCACCCATTTGAAGGATGAGTACGATCTGACGATCGATCACGAGGTCTACCTGCAACTGGATCCGCTGAGCAGCGCCGAGAAGGGCTTCGCCGAAGCTGCGAAAGCCGTCAAGGAGAAACTGGACGAGTTCGGCCGGAACATCCGTGACCGGGACCAGAAGGAATCCGAGTAGGTTCCGTCCGGATTCTTCCTGAAACAAGCACAAGGCCGCTCCCGGTGATCCGGGAGCGGCCTTTGTCATTGCGTAGAGACTAGACGCCGTAGTAGAGCTCGAACTCGTAGGGGTTCGGGCGCAGGGACAGCGGGCGGATCTCGTTCTCGTACTTGTACTCGATCCAGGTGTCGATCAGGTCCTGGGTGAAGACGCCGCCGGCCTGGAGGAACTCGTTGTCCTCACGGAGGGCTTCGAGTGCTTCTTCCAGGGAACCCGGAGCCTTGGGGATGTCCTTGGCTTCCTCGGCGGGGAGCTCGTAGAGGTCCTTGTCGATCGGAGCCGGGGGTTCGATTCGGTTGCGGATGCCGTCAATACCGGCCATCAGCTGGGCTGCGAACGCCAGGTACGGGTTGGAGGAGGGGTCCGGCGCGCGGAACTCGATGCGCTTGGCCTTCGGGTTGGAACCGGTGATCGGGATACGGATACCGGCGGAGCGGTTGCCCTGCGAGTAGACCATGTTGACCGGAGCTTCGAAGCCCTTGACCAGGCGGCGGTAGGAGTTGACGGTCGGGTTGGTGAAGGCAAGGACAGCCGAAGCGTGCTTCAGCAGGCCGCCGATGTACCAGCGGGCGGTGTCGGAGAGGCCTGCGTAGCCCTTCTCGTCGTAGAACAGCGGCTCGCCGTTGCTCCACAGGGACTGGTGGCAGTGCATGCCCGAACCGTTGTCACCGAAGACCGGCTTCGGCATGAAGGTTACCGACTTGCCCCAGGCATCAGCCGTGTTCTTGATGACGTACTTGAACTTCTGCAGGTCATCGGCAGCAGCAGTCAGCGTGGTGAACTTGTAGTTGATTTCAGCCTGGCCCGCCGAACCTACTTCGTGGTGCGAACGCTCAACTTCGAGGCCTGCCTTGTCCAGCTCAACGCACATGGCGTCACGGAGGTCAGCCTGCTTGTCGGTGGGGGAGACCGGGAAGTAGCCACCCTTGACGGGGGTCTTGTAACCGAGGTTGCCGCCCTCTTCCTTGCGGCCGGTGTTCCAGTGTGCTTCTTCGGAGTCGATCTTGTAGAAGCTGCCCTGCGGTGAGGACTCGTACTGGATGTTGTCGAAAACGAAGAACTCAGCCTCGGGTGCGAAGAACGCGGTGTCGGCGATGCCGGTGGAAGCCAGGTAGGCCTCAGCCTTTTCCGCCACGCCGCGGGGGTCGCGGTGGTAGGGGTCACCCGTACGGGGGTTGACGATGGAGAAGTTCAAAGCCAGGGTCTTCTCGATGCGGAACGTGTCAACGAAGGCCGAGGTCACGTCCGGGATGAGCTGCATGTCGGATTCGGCGATGCCCTGGAAGCCGCGGATGGAGGAACCGTCGAAGAGCTGACCGTTCACGAAGAAGTCGAGGTCGACGCTCTTGGCCGGCACGTTGAAGTGCTGCTGGACACCGGGGAGGTCGGTGAAGCGGATATCGACGAATTTGACGTCTTCTTCTTTGATGAACTTGAGGACTTCGTCCGCAGTCTTGAACATCTATGCTCCTTATGCATATCAAGTAACAGGCCGGGAAGGCCGCGTGGTGCAGCCCGGGCCGGGGATCTGGAGACGCAGAAACTCCCCTTGCCTCGGTGGCTGGCAACTCCTATCACCTTAGGGAGACGGGATTTCCCGGGAATGTCAGTATTGTTTCCGGGAGGTTACAGAATCATCTGTTGTGTAAACGGTAGTCGGCTTGCGGGTGTCAGGTCCACCAGGTCCGCTGGCTGAACACGGCCAACGGATTCCACAGCGCCGTGCAGGTGCAGGCCGGCACCCCGGCGACGTTCGAACAGTTAAGCTTATGGGGTGGTTGATCGCAAAGACATAGGCTCCTGGCTCAGTGGACCGGACACATCCGGCATCTCCAAATATCCCGGTGAACGATTGGGACTTCCTGAGTCCGGGCCAGGCTCCATCGCCCGGGCCGGTCGGCGCATCCTGGGCATCGTGATCGACTGGACCATAGCGTTGGTCATCAGTAACTTCGCGTTCGGTGGCAACCAATGGGCCACCCTGGCCGTTTTCGCGGCAGAGCAGATACTCCTCATCGGTACCCTCGGATACAGCATTGGCCACAGAGTGGCCGGAATCCATGTTGTACGCCTCGGCGGGAAACCGGCCGGCCCTTTGGCCGCACTGGTCCGCACCGTGCTGCTGTGCCTGGTTATTCCCGCGGTGGTCTTCGATCCGGACCAGCGAGGTCTCCATGACAAAGCCATGAATACCATCCTGATCCGGATGTAGCCAGGCACTGATCCGGATGTAGCCAAACCCTGATCCGGATGTAGCCAAACCCTGCCCAACAAAAAGCCGCCCCGGCGCTTCGCGTGATGTGATCACTCGGAGCCGGGGCGGCTTTTTAGTTTCGGATCTTTAGCGGCCGCGTGCAGCCTTGCGGTCCGGACGGGCCTTGTAGGGATCAATGCCCTTGGGGATCGGAAGGCGGTTGCCCAGGGAGTTGATTCGCTTGGACACGGCGTTCACTTCCACCTTGGTCAGTTCCTTCTTCATCTTGCCCATGGTCTTGGCAATCTGGTTCAGCGGCACCTGGCCTTCGCCGCGGCCGGACTCAATCACGTGGACGCTGACGTTGGGGAGAATGCGGGTCAGGCGCTTGCGCTCTCCGTCCACCAGGGTCTTGACGCGATGGCTGGGTCCCTCGCTGACCAAGACAACTCCGGGACGACCGATGGCCATGAAGACGGCGTCCTGGGTGCGCGGGTTCACGGCAACAGGCTGGTCCTGAGTGATCCACCCGCGGCGAAGCGTGCCCAATGCGGCACCCGAGGCGCCCGGCTGGTTCTCGATCTGGGCGAAGGCTGCGCGCTCAGCCCTACGGGAAAGGATGAAGACCGCGGCCAGCAGTCCCAGCGGAATGCCGATAATGAGGCCGGTGACCCAGTTTTCCAGAAGGAAGCCGATAAGGAAGGCAACGGCTACCACGGCAAGGAACGCCAACACCATGATCCATACAACCTGTGGATCATTGCGCCGGGTCATCTTGAAGACTTCGGCGATCTGCTTCAGCTGGCTGGGCTTTTTGGCCTTGGCTTCTTTGGGCTTGCGCTGGAACAGGCCACGCTTGGGAGCGTCGGCCGAAGGGGTCGAGTTGCTGGAGTCAGGGGATTTCGCCATAGTGCCTTAATTCTACGTGATGCATGCACCAGCACCGGAACCTCCGGCACCGGTAAGTGTTCTTACAGGCGCCGGAGGCTCCGATGGTTTGGTTCGTCTTCTGTTTTGGGTGCTGTGTTTGGTTAGCCGCGGGCTGGTTTAGCCGTGGGCGGCGAGGATGGTGGAGGCTTCCTGGCGGGTGGTGCCGGAGGATTCGATGTGGGAAAGGGCTTCGGGGATGGCCCAGCCTTTCTTCCGCATCGCGGTTGCCCAGAGGCGCCCGGCGCGGTAGGAGGAGCGCACCAGGGGCCCGGACATGACGCCGAGGAAGCCGATCTCTTCGGCCTCGTGCTGGAGGTCCACGAATTCCTGGGGCTTGACCCACCGGTCCACGGGCAGGTGCCGCTCGGAGGGGCGCAGGTACTGGGTGATCGTGATCAGGTCACACCCGGCATCGTGCAGGTCCCGGAGGGCTTCGGAGATTTCCTCGCGGGTCTCGCCCATGCCCAGGATCAGGTTGGACTTGGTCACCATGCCCAGATCCCGGCCTTGGGTGATCACGTCCAGGGAACGCTCGTACCGGAACGCCGGACGGATCCGCTTGAAAATCCGGGGCACGGTCTCGACGTTGTGCGCGAACACCTCGGGCTTGGACTCACAGATCGCGGCGATGTGTTCGGGTTTGCCGGAGAAGTCCGGGATCAGCAGTTCCACCCCGGTGCCGGGGTTCAGTTCGTGGATCTTCCGGACCGTTTCGGCGTACAGCCACACGCCCTCGTCCTCGAGGTCATCACGGGCCACGCCGGTCACGGTCGCGTAGCGCAGCTGCATCGCCTGCACACTCCTGGCCACCTTCGTGGGTTCGAAGCGGTCCAGCGGGGAGGGTTTGCCGGTATCGATCTGGCAGAAATCACAGCGCCGCGTGCATTCGGACCCGCCGATCAGGAACGTCGCTTCCTTATCTTCCCAGCACTCGAAAATGTTCGGGCACCCGGCCTCCTCACACACCGTGTGCAGGCCTTCCTTCTTCACCAGGTTCTTCAACCCAACAAACTCAGGGCCCATCTGGACCTTCGCCTTGATCCACTCAGGCTTACGCTCAACCGGGACCGCCGCGTTACGCTGCTCAACGCGCAGCAACTTACGGCCTTCAGGTGCCAGGGTCACTGGAGTGCTCCTTCTGGTGTTGCAACAAGTGCTTCTTCATGCTTGCGGAACTCTTCCACAAACCTGTCAACGATGTCCGCCGGATTGATGGTCCGGCCGGTTTCCAGCGACATGGTGGTGACGCTGGCGTCCGTGATTCCGCAAGCGATGATCTGTGCGTACGGGGTGAGATCGTTGCTGCAGTTGATGGCAACACCGTGCATGGTGACGCCATCCAGGACGCGGATGCCGATCGCTGCGATCTTCCGGTCCGGTCCTTTGTCATCCGCTAGGACCCAGACGCCGGCCCGGCCCTTGATCCGAACGGCCTTGATCCCGTAATCCTCCATGACCGCGATCATGATGGCTTCCAGGCGCTCAACGTAGTCGCGGATGCCTGCGCGGTTCTTGAGTTTGAGGATGGGGTAGGCGATGAGCTGTCCCGGTCCGTGCCAGGTCAGTTTGCCGCCCCGGTCCACTGGAACCACCGGGGTACCGTCGAAGGGGCGCTCATGGTCTTCGGTGAGTTTGCCGGCCGTGTAGACGGCTGCGTGCTCCAGAAGCAGGACGGTACTGGGTTTCTCGCCCGCAACAACTTTGTTGTGGATTTCGCGCTGCAGGTCCCAGCCCTGCATGTAGTCAACGAAATCAGGGGCAAGACCCAGCTGTGAGAACTCAAGAGTCATGACTTCAAGCTTAGACCCCGTGGAACGGTGCCCATGGTTTTGTGGTGAACCTCTCAGTCGCATCCGTGCGGCGTCGGGCGGATCGGGCGATGGCCTTGGAGCCTGTGGATAACTTCTGCAGGAAAACCCGGCGTGGGGTAGACCTTTGACATGGGTTCTCCGGATAAATCTCCTTCATCTCCGCCTGCCATTCCCGGCTATCGGGTCCACCGTTTCCTGGGTCGAGGTGCATCCTCCACAGTCTGGTTGGCTGAAAAGGACCACGGCCCGGGGCACGGGGCCGGCTCAAGGTTCGCCATCAAGTGCATCGCCGTCCCGGAGAAGGATGCCGGGAACGTACCCATGGTGGACGGCGCGTCCCGGGAGGTGGCAGTGATGTCATCGCTCCGGCACGGGCACTTGCTGAGGGTGCACGACGTCGTGCAGTTCAGTGGCTACGGTTCCGACGGCGTGGGACTCGTCCTTGACTACGCCGCCGGAGGCTCACTGGCCGCCCTCGTCGCGATACGCGGCAGCCTCGGCATCGGCGAGGCGGTGACCGTCCTGGTTCCGCTGGCGCATGCACTGTCCTATCTGCACGGTGAGGGCACTGTGCACGGTGATATCTCGCCCGGTAACGTCCTCTTCACCTCCCACGGCAAGCCCTTGCTGGCAGATCTGGGAACGGCAAGCCTTCTGGGAGAAGTCCAGGATTCCCACCCGGCGGGGACCGAAGGCTTCGCGGACAGTTTTTCCACTGGCCGGGCGGGCAGGAGGATCCTCCAACCTGCCCGCGATGTGTACTCATTGGCTGCGTTGGGTTGGTTTTGCCTCACCGGCCACGCTCCTGAGCCTGGCCCCGAACGGCCCCCGTTGCCGTTGTTGGTTCCGGGGGTTCCTTCCGGCCTTGCCGCGGCCCTCGAGGCCGGGCTCGATCCCGATCCGAAGGCCCGCCCCACTGCCAAAGAGTTCGGTACGGCCGTGCACCGAAGCGCGGCCGCGCATCCGGTGGATCTTGCCGGGGCGGTCCACCCGTCCGTCATTCCAGAGCTGTTGACCCGCCGGCGGGACGCGGATACACGACGACGGCGGCTCCCGTGGCGCCGCAAGCGGGCCACGCCATTGGTTTGGGAAAGTGATGTAATCTCCTCCGGGACCCTGCGTGCCGCTGGCCGCCGGTCCTCCGGCAAAGGCGTTCGGGGAGGCATCATAAAGGCCGGAACGATCGGCGTAGCCGGTCTGGCGCTCCTTGCGGCCGGGGCCTACTTGTGGCCCAACGGATCCCCCTCGCAGCAGACCCCTGATGCCACCGCTGTTTCGACGGGGGAGCGGTCCGCTGTTCCAGTCGCCGGGACCACACCATTCAGCCATGACCTCCCGGCCGACCTCGCCCAAGCTCTCAAGGCGACCGAACCCGAGGCCGCCCTCCCGGCCCTGTCACGAGTGCGGGACCTTGCATTGCGCGAAGGACGCCCGGAGCTGCTGGCCCTGGTCAATGGTCCCGGCTCGCCGGCTGAGGCTGCAGATAAGGACTTATCCGGGCACCTCGCCTCGCAAGGCATCCGGCTGGGCGGCTTGTCCACCGAGGTGGCCAACGTTTCCCTGCGAAGCAAGGATGGAAACAGCGCCGAAGTGGAACTGACAGCAACCACCTCCGACTACGAAGAGAGGGACGCAGCGGGCCGGGTCATGCACCGGCAGCCGGCAGGCAAACCCCAGGACCTGCGGCTCGTCTTGAAACGGACGGAAGGGGCATGGCGCATCGTCGAAATCCTGGCTTCGGACCAGTGAGGGCTTCCGGCCGGTGAGTGGGTCGGGCTTTGAGGCTGTTGGACTTACCGGCCAGGCCGGCTCGTCAGCCAAGCCACTGCCTGACGCAGTTCGGGATGCTGCCACGTAAAGCCCGCCCCGGCCAGCTTGCCTGGATACATCGCTTGGTCTGCCATAACCAGCTCATCGGCAAGTCCGCCCAGGACAAGCCTGAGGGCCGGCCGGGGTACCCGCAGGAATGCCGGCCGGTGGAAGCCCTCGGCCAGCCGGGCAACGATTGTGTTGACGTCCGCGAGGCCCGGAGCGCAGAGGTTCACGGCGCCCTCAAGCTGCGAATCCACAAGGAACGCCAGCGCCGAGGCCTCGTCGGCCAGGGTGATCCACGGCCAGTACTGCCGGCCGTTGCCGAAGGGGCCGCCCAAGCCAACTTTGAGGAGTGGAAGCAACGGACCCAGCGCCCCGCCTTGGGTGCTCAGCACGACGCCGGTCCGGGGAGTCACCACCCTGACACCGTCGGGAGCCGTCCTGGCCGCTTCCTCCCACTGCACGCACAATGGCGCCAACACTCCGACTTCGCCGGGGGCTGAGTCCTCATGAAGGACTTCCCGGCGGGACGCTCCGTAATACCCCGACGCCGACTGGCTGACGAAGGCGCGTGGCGGGGAACCGAGCCTGCCCATTGCCGCCGTCAGGGTCCGGGTAGGTTGGAGCCTGGATTCGTGCAGGACCCGGATCCTGTTCTTCGTCCAGGGACGGTCACCGATCCCCGCGCCGGAAAGGTTCACTACGGCGTCGGCACCGTCCAAGACCGCTTCGTCCAGGACACCTGCGGACGGATCCCAGGACCACTCCTTGTTGTTGGCCGCAGGCCTGCGCACCAACCGGATCACCTCATCCCCACGGGACTCCAGCAGCTTGGACAACGCGGTGCCAATCATTCCGGAAGCTCCGGACATCACGATTCTCATGACCCATCTCATCACGGGCCGGTGCATGCTGGAAACGCCGCTGAACAGCGGCGACGGTGTTTCACCTTCTGACTATGATCGAACAATGACCTCTTCCAGTTACCTCCGCTTTCCGCATGTGCACGGCGACCTTGTCACGTTCGTGGCCGAAGACGACATCTGGATTGCTCCCGTCACGGGCGGCCGCGCCTGGCGGGTTTCCTCCCAGCAGTTGCCGGCACGGAATCCCAGGTTCACCCCGGACGGCAAGCGGCTCGTGTGGACAACGGTGGTGGGAACGGCGCCGGAAGTGGTGACTGCCGATATCAACGGTGCCGGATACAAACAGTTGAGCTACTTCGGGCACAGCACTACCAAAGCCAAGGGGTTCAACCCATCGGGCCACATCGTGGTGACCAGCGCCTTCCAGAAGGCCGAAAGCCGGCACACCCACGCCTATAGCCTGCCGCTGGAAGGCGGCGCCGCCGTCGAACTTCCTTTCGGACCTGTGGAGGGTGTCGCATTCGGCCCGGAGGTTGGGGATGAGCGGCCGGTTGTCCTGGCGAGCGTCCTGTCCCGGGAACCTGCGTGGTGGAAGCGGTACCGGGGTGGTACGGCAGGGAAGTTGTGGATCGATGCTGACGGCAACGGTGAGTACGAGCGGTTGGTCCCGGAGCTCGACGGCAACCTTACCGACCCCCTGTGGATCAAGGACCGCATTGCCTTCCTCTCCGACCATGAGGGATACGGCAACCTGTATTCGGTCCGCCCGGACGGTTCCGATCTGCGCCGGCATACCGACCACGAGGACTTCTACGTCCGGCACGCAAGCACGGACGGTACAAGGGTGGTGTTTGAATCCGCGGGGGAGCTGTGGATCCTTCCGTCACTGGATTCCGAGGCTGTAGCCACCAAACTGGAGATCACGCTCGGGTCCGCTTCAGCGGCTCGTCGCCCGGCCCCCTTGAAGGTGTCGGGCCACCTCGGTGACGTGGTTCCCAACATCAACGGAACCGCCAGCGCCGTTGAAACCCACGGCACGATCCACTGGTTGCGCCATAAGGACGGCCCGTCCCGCGTGGTCGAAGCGACGCCCGGCGTGCGTGCGCGCCTCCCGCGTCCCCTGACGGACGGCAGGATTGCCTACGTAGCCGATCACGACGGCGTCGAAGCCCTCTACATCAAACGTATTGCCGCGCGCTTGGCCCCTCCCGCAAAGCCTGCGACGGCACAGGCTGTGACGGGCCAGTCCGCCGCGGAGCCGTCGCCGGAAGAAGCCAGCGAAGCGCCGGACGGAGTCCTCCCGAAGCCGGTGGCCGTATCCCGCGTTGTGGGTCGACCCGAATCAGCGGCGGGAGCCCCGCAGGAACCCAAGGCCGGAGACCCCGCGTCGGCAAGCGCGGGAACAGCGCAAGCGGACACCGGAGCTCCGTCACCGGACACGGCGGCTGCGGCGGCGGAGCCCACTGCTGCCCCCGAAGCGAAGCACCACGGCGAAGTCAGGGTGGAACTTCCGGCGCCTGCCAGGGTCAGCGCGCTGGAAGCAAGCCCCGATGGCCGCTGGTTGGCCATCGGAACTGCGTTCGGTGACGTGTTTGTGGCGGACGCGGCGTCCGGAGCCTTGTCCCGGCTGGTCAGCATCGGTGAAGGCAGCGTCGAACAGTTGGCCTGGTCGGCGGATTCGCAGTGGCTCGCCTGGTCCGAGCCGGTGACGTCGTTCGGGACCCGCAGCAAGCTGAGGATCGCCAAGCCCAGCGGGGATGCAACCGACATCATCGACGTCACTGACGGACGGTTCTGCGACGAATCGCCGCATTTCACTCCGGACGGCAAATTCCTTGCGTTCCTTTCCAACCGGAGCTTCGACCCCGTTTATGACGGACACTCCTTTGACCTGTCCTTCCCAAGCCCCATCAAGCCGTACCTCGTAGCGCTGGCTGCGGATACGCCGTCGCCGTTCGGGCCCTCCATCGACACCCTTGAAGACGATCCCGCCGACGCCGGGAAGAACGACGACGTCGACGCTCCCGTCGTGCGGGTGGATGCGGAGGGACTCGCCCACCGCGTCATTGCCGTGCCTGTGCCGCAAGGGAATTACTCCGCGTTGACGGCGGGCGAGGGATCCCTCCTCTGGCTGGACACGGAGTTGTCCGGCGTCACGGGAGAGGGCAAAGGAACGCTGCAGGACAAGAAGCCCGCTCCGGCACTGATCCGCTACGACCTTGCAAAGCGCCAGGAGACCACCTTGGTCAAGGCCGCCGACCGATACCGGCTCAGCGGCGACAGGCAACGGATCGTCTACGTGCTGGACCAGCAGGTGACGTCAGTTCCGGCTGATAAGAAAGTCGACGAAGAGTCCGGCGACCTGGTGAAGGTTGAACTCAACAGGATCCGCGTCATCCTGGACCCCGTCGCGGCGTGGGGCCAGGCCTTCGACGAGGCCTGGCGCCTCCAGCGGGACTTCTTCTGGGCACCGGACATGGCAGGCCAGGATTGGGAGTCCGTGCATCGGCGCTATCGCCCGATCGTGGAGCGGCTCGGTTCGCATGATGACCTGGTGGATCTTCTCTGGGAGATCCACGGGGAGTTGGGGACCTCGCACGCTTACGTCAAGCCGGCTGCTGTCAGTGAGCCGGGCCGGAACGGCCAGGGCCGGCTGGGAGCCGAGTTCCAGCTGGGAGAACACGGTTGGGAGATCACCGCCATCCTGGCCGGCGAATCCTCCGATCCCCTCGCCACCTCACCCCTGACACGTCCGGGAGCGGACGCGAAGGTGGGCGACGTGCTTCTGGCGATTGACGGCGTCGGGCTTTCTGCCGCCGTGACCCCGGCGATGCAGTTGGTCGGTGCGGCAGGCCGCACGGTGGAGCTGACCCTGGTGAATGGCCCGGGCCATGGCATCGCAGCAGGGGTCCAGCGGCGGGTTGCCGTGGTGCCCGTACGGGACGAGGAACGGCTGCGGTACCAGGACTGGGTGCGCGGCAACCGCCGCACTGTCCGCGAGGCGTCCGGAGGTAAGTTCGGCTATCTGCACGTTCCGGACATGATGGCCAACGGATGGGCGCAGCTGCACCGTGACTTGGATACCGAAACCGCCCTGGACGGGTTGATTGTTGACGTTCGGCGGAACCGTGGCGGCCATACCTCGCAGTTGGTGGCCGAGCTGATCGGCCGGAAAGTCACAGGCTGGAGCATGCCCCGGGGCGAAAAACCGCGGACCTATCCGCATCATGCACCCCGGGGGCCGGTGGTCATCCTGGCCGATGAGTTTGCCGGTTCCGACGGCGACATCATCACCCAGGTTTCGAAGCTGCGTGGCATCGGTCCCGTGATCGGCACCAGGACCTGGGGAGGGGTGGTCGGCATTGACAACCGCTTTGCCTTGGCTGACGGGACGGGCGTTACGCAGCCCCGGTACGCCACATGGTTCGGCGGAGGCATCGGCTGGGACGTGGAAAACCGCGGCGTGGAACCGGACATCGAGGTACTGTTCCCTCCGCACGCGTACGCAGCGGGCATTGATCCGCAGCTGGAGTACGGCATCGGCGCGCTCAAGGAAATGATCCAGGAGTTGCCTACGGACCGGCCTCCGCTCCGGGAGGGCTACAGGAGCGTCCGGCCAGGCGCGTTGCCGGCCCGCCCCCAGGCCCGCTAGGAATACGGGAAAGGCCCTGCACTTCTTCAAGTGCAGGGCCTTTCCCGTATTACCGGATGGTTTGTTCCGGAAAGGATTGTCCTCAAGCGGACAGTCCGTGGGGGAAACTTGCCGGCTTAGGCGGTGAGGGTGGCATCCAGGGTGATGTCGATGCTCGAGAGCGCGCCGGACACGGGGCAGCCGGTCTTGGCTTCCTCCGAGATACGGCGGAACTCTTCTTCGGAGATGCCGGGGATACGGGCGCTCATGGTCAGGTGGCTGCCCGTGATGCCGGTACCCGGAACGAAGGTCACGTCCGCTTTGGTCTGGACTTCTTCCGGAGTGTAACCGGCTCCGGCCAAGGCGTGGCTGAATGCCATGGAGAAGCACGCAGAGTGGGCCGCTGCAATAAGTTCTTCGGGGCTGGTCTTGCCGCCGGCCTGTTCGGTGCGGGCCTTCCAGGTGACGTCGAACGTGCCGAGTCCCGAGCTGTCCAGCGTGGTGTTGCCGGAGCCCTCCATCAGGTTGCCGTTCCAGACGGTGTGTGCGGTGCGTACTGCTGCCATATCCACTCCTTGGGTAGTTGTGAGCCGGCACCCGCCTTCGCGGGTTGCCACCGTGTCCAATCCTATGGATTCGGGGGAGGACGTGCACGGACATTCCGCTGTCAGTGGATTGTGACCCCCGGCCAGCAGGCCGCCGGACAAAATACAGCCGCCCTGCCATGGGCAGGACGGCTGTTGACCGGTGTCGGTGCTTGGCGCGACTGGGACGTGCAGTAGATGGTTCCGCAGTAGGTGGTTCCGGAACCCTTAGTTCCAGAGGGTGGCTAGAGCGATGTTGACCAGCGCCAGCCCGCCGACTCCGTGAGCCAGGCCGGTGGAGACAGGCTCGCCCTTCTTGACCTTGCGGGAGCCGATGACTGCCAGGACTGCCACCACAATCGCTATGGCGAACTTGATACCGAGCTTGACGTAGTTCGGGTCCTTGTCATCCATGAAAGGAATAAGGCCCATCATGGCGATGCCGGTGAGGAGCTGAAGGAACGCACCGTCCCGCTGGCGGGGATGCACAGTGGGCGTCTTCATGGTGGCGATCCAGTAGCCCACGATCATGGCGGCGCCGACGATGTGCAGGAACACCAGAATGCTGTACAGGATACTCATGAGCCAAGCTTAGCCAGTTTCTTCTACATCACGTAGCAGAAACGTGCTTGTCCAGGGGGCGTGGCGACCGGAACACGGAAGAGGGGCAGGTTTTCCGGGCCTACCCGGAGAACCTGCCCCTCTTTTTATCTATGGTGTGCTGTGACCGGGCTTAGAGGCCCAGGTCCGCTTCGAACGCACCTTCCTCAAGGCGGGCCTTGAGGGTCTGGAGGAAGCGGCCGGCGTCGGCGCCGTCCACCAGGCGGTGATCGTAGGTCAGCGACAGGTACATCATGGAGCGGATGGCGATCGAATCGTCGCCGTTCTCGTCAGCTACCACTACAGCGCGCTTGACGATCGCACCCGTTCCCAGGATGCCGACCTGCGGCTGGTTGATGATCGGAGTGTCGAACAGCGCGCCGACGGAACCGATGTTGGTGATGCTGAACGTGCCGCCTGACAGTTCATCCGGACCGATCTTGCCATCACGGGTGCGGCCTGCGACGTCGGCGATCTTGCTGGCAAGACCGGCGAGGTTCAGGTTGCCCGCGTCTGCGATGACAGGAACAAGGAGGCCCTTGTCGGTGTCCACGGCAATCGCGAGGTGCTCGGCGTTGTGGTAGGTGATTTCCTGCTTGGACTCGTCGTAGGCAGCGTTGAGTTTGGGGTGCTGCTTCAGGGCTTCGGCAACAGCCTTGGCGATGAACGGCAGGAACGTGAGCTTGACGCCGTTCTGGGCCTGGAAGTTGTTCTTGGCCTTGAGGCGAAGCTTGGCGATCTTGGTCATGTCCACTTCGTGCACCTGCGTCAGCTGCGTGGAGACCTCAAGCGACTCGCGCATGCGGCGGGCGATGACCTGACGGATGCGGGGTGCCTTCTCGGTGGTACCGCGCAGGGACGAAGCAACAACCGGAGCAGCAGCCTTGGGGGCGGCAGCAGGAGCAGCGGCCGGTGCCGGTGCTGCAGCAGCCTGCTTTGCTTCGGCAGCTGCGAGCACATCCTGCTTGCGGATGCGGCCGCCGACGCCGGTGCCGGAGACGGAGGCGATGTCTACGCCGTGCTGGTTTGCGAGCTTGCGCACCAACGGGGTGACGTAGCCGGACTCGGAGGAACTGCCGGACTCGGACTGGGCTGCTGCAGGGGCAGAAGCAGCGGGTGCAGCTTCCTGGGCCGGAGCAGCCGGGGCAGCCGGTGCCTCCGGGGCCGGGGACTCTGCGGGAGCCGGAGCTTCCTCGGCAGCAGGAGCGGCGGGAGCCTCGGTTGCGGCAGGCGTTTCCGCAGCGGGTGCCGGAGCCGCAGCAGGTGCGGCTGCGCCTGAACCGATGACGGCCAGGACCGATCCGACCTCAGCTGTTTCGTCCTCGCTGACGCGGATTTCCTGCAAAGTTCCAGCTACGGGGGAAGGAATCTCGGTATCGACCTTGTCGGTGGAGACCTCCAGCAGGGGCTCATCAACTTCAACGGTGTCGCCAATGGCCTTCAGCCAGCGGGTAACGGTGCCTTCAGTGACGCTCTCGCCGAGGGCCGGGAGGGTGACCTCGTGGCCTTCGCCGCCGGCAGCGGGAGCTTCCTGGGCCGGCTGCTCAGCCGGTGCTTCAGCGGCGGGAGCTTCCTGGGCCGGCTGCTCAGCCGGTGCTTCAGCGGCGGGAGCTTCCTGGGCCGGCTGCTCAGCCGGTGCTTCAGCAGCGGGAGCTTCCTGGGCAGGTGCCTCCCCGGTCGAGCCCGAACCGGAGCCATCGCCGATGCGGACCAAGGGGGCGCCGACTTCCGCGGTCTCGTCTTCAGCGACGAGGATTTCTTCGATAACGCCAGCGACCGGAGAAGGGATTTCGGTGTCTACTTTGTCGGTGGAAACCTCGAGCAACGGCTCGTCGATCTCTACCCGGTCACCAACCTGCTTGAGCCAGCGGGTGACGGTTCCTTCGGTGACACTCTCACCGAGGGCGGGCAAGTTAACGGATTCAGACATGTCGTCCCCGTTCTCCTTATTGATCTTTTGTGCGGATGAGTTCTGCTGGTCCGGAACGGGCGTGAGCGGCCAATGATGCCGCAGACGCCCGTTCCGTTTGTCTTGGTGGGGACTTAGCCGTGGAGCGGCTTGCCCGCGAGGGCAAGGTGGGCTTCGCCCAGGGCTTCGTTCTGCGTGGGGTGGGCGTGGACCAGCTGGGCCACGTCTTCCGGGTAGGCTTCCCAGTTCACAATGAGCTGGGCCTCTCCGATTTGTTCACCCATACGGGAACCGATCATGTGGACGCCCACAACGGGGCCGTCCTTCTGGCGGACGAGCTTGACGATGCCGCCGGTGCCCAGGATGGAGCTCTTGCCGTTACCGGCAAGGTTGTATTCCTGGGTCTGGACCTGGTCTTCGCCGAACTTTTCCTTGGCTGCCTTCTCCGTGTAGCCAACGGTGGCAATCTCGGGCTCGCAGTAGGTGACCTTGGGGATGTTGATGTCTTCGACGATTGCGGGGTTCAAACCGGCGATCTCTTCGGCGACGAAGATGCCCTGCTGGTAGCCGCGGTGGGCGAGCTGCACGCCCGGGACGATGTCACCGACGGCGTAGATGTTGCCCACGCCGGTGTGGAGGCGCTCGTTGGTGATGACGAACCCACGGTCGATGGTGAGGCCGGCTTCCTCGTAGCCGAGGTTTGCTGTGACAGGGCCACGGCCGACGGCTACCAGGAGGAGGTCGGCTTCGAAGGTCTTGCCGTCAACCAAGGTGACCTTGACGCCGTTTTCGTCCTGCTCGACGCCCTGGAAGAAGATGCCGGTGCTGAACTTGATGCCGCGCTTCTTGAAAGCGCGCTCGAGGTTCTTCACGATCGTGGCGTCCTCGTTCGGCACGAGGGAGGGGAGGCCTTCGACGATGGTGACGTCCACGCCGAACGACTTCCAGACGGATGCGAACTCGACACCGATAACGCCGCCGCCGAGCACGATGGCGCTCTTGGGGATGTAGTCCATGGTGAGGGCCTGGTCCGAGGTGATGACCTTGCCGCCGATTTCCAGGCCGGGCAGTGAACGCGAGTAGGAGCCGGTGGCCAGCACGATGTTCTTGCCCTTGTAGGCGGTACCGTTCACCACGACGGTGTCGGTGCCCTGGAGCTTGCCTTCGCCTTCGATGACCGTGATGCCCTTGGACTTGATGAGTCCCTGGAGGCCCTTGAACTTACCGGCGATGATGCCGTCCTTGTAGGCGTTGACGGCCGGCATGTCGATGCCGTCAAGCGTCACGTTCACGCCGTACTTGGCGGAATCACGTGCATGGTCTGCCAGTTCGGCAGAGTGCAGGAGGGCCTTGGTGGGGATACAACCGTTGTGCAGGCAGGTTCCGCCGAGCTTTGCCTTTTCCACAAGGCCAACGGTGAACCCAAGCTGTACGGCCCGCAGGGCCGTGGCGTAGCCGCCGCTGCCGCCACCGAGTACCAGGATGTCGAATTCTTGCGCAGTTGCCTGATCGGCCACTAAAACGCTCCCTCGCGTGAATGATGACACGGGTGTGCGTGCCATCTGGTCTTTGGAACTTGTACTGCCGCGATTATGCCAGCACGTAAGTTCTCTTGCATTTGTGACTATCGAGTTCACCTTAGCGAACCACCTACCCATGCTCCACCCTCCGCGGGCGAATGTGGAGCGCTTGTGTCGAGACTCACGTTCGCGTGTGACACAGCGCTATCAGCCGCATGATTCCGGGCTTCCGCGGGCCGCCGGAGTGTTCCCGGCCGGCCCACGGAAGCTTTGGTGGAGCGGGTAGCGGATCTAGGCGGAGGCGGTCAGCAGGTCTTCCGCGTACGCCACGAGGGTCCGGACGGTGCATCCGGTTCCCTGCTTGGGGGTGTATCCGTACGGGCTGCCGTTGTTGAACGACGGCCCGGCGATGTCCACGTGGGCCCACGGGATCTGTTCACCGTTGCCGTTCTTGCCAACGAATTCGCGCAGGAAGACGGCTGCAGTCATCATGCCGCCATTGCGCTCTCCAATGTTTGCCAGGTCTGCCACCTGCGAGTCCAGGCTCGGGCGCAGTTCCTCGGGCAGCGGCATCGGCCAGACCAATTCACCGGCCCGGTCGGCTGCGGACTTCAGTGCCGAGGTGACCGAATCGGTCCCCATGACGCCGGCTGTGCGCAGGCCAAGTGCGATCAATTGCGCACCGGTCAGGGTGGCGACGTCGATGATCGCGTCGGGCTTCTCTTCGCTGGCCGCCACGATGCCGTCGGCCATGACCAGCCGGCCCTCGGCGTCGGTGTTCAGGACCTCCACGGTCTTCCCGCCGTAGACGGTCAGGACGTCCGCGGGCCGCTGCGCCGCACCGGAGGGCATGTTCTCCGCTATGCAGAGCCACGCGGTTGCTTTGATGGGCAGTCCAAGGGATGCGATGGCCAGGACGGCATTAAGTACGACGGCGGCACCGGCCATGTCGCTCTTCATGTCGCCCATGCCGAGGGCCGGCTTGATGGAGATACCGCCGGTATCGAAAGTGATGCCCTTGCCCACGAGTGCGATTTTGCGGGCAGCTTTGGCCGGGGCGTATTCAACCTTGACGAGGCGCGGCTGTCTGGTGGATCCCTTGCCAACGCCGAGGATGCCGCCGAATCCTTCCTTTTCCAGGCGCTTCTCGTCCCAGACCGTGACCTTGACGGGGAGGCCCTTGGAAAGTTCCTTCGCGGCTTCGGCGAATGATTCGGGGAAGAGGTGGCTGGGCGGCTGGTTGACCAGCGTGCGCGTGGCGTTGACGGCCCGGGCGAGGACGATCGCCCGGTCAAGGGCCGGTTGCGCTTCCTTTGCATCCACGGCTGTGAAGATCGAAACCTTGGCTACCGGCGCCTTCAAGCCGTCCTTGCTGGAGCGGTGCTCGGTGTAGGAGTAGGCACCCAAGGCTGCGCCTTCGGCCACGGCAGCGACGTCGGCGAGGGCCGTCGTCGGGAACGCCAACGTCACCGACGCCAGGCCCGCAAGCTGGCGGACCGCGGAGCCGGCTGCACGACGCAGTGCTTCGCCGGTGAAGCTGCCGTCTGCCTGCGGCTTGCCGAGCCCGGCGAGCACGAGGAGTTCCGAGCCCGTCTCCGGCAGGCCCGGAAGGCGGTGAACCTGGTCCGCTGCTCCCGTAATGCCCAGGACCTTCAAGGAACCCGCGATGGACTCGGCAGCCTTCGCGCTCAAGGGATTGGAGAGCAGCACGGGACCGTCTGCACCTTGCGCTACGCCTACCACGAGGGCGTCGCTGGGGGACTTCTTGAGGTCCTTGGCAATCACGCCGAGGATGATGTCAGTAGTCTTGACCACGAGGATGTTTCCTCACTTCTCTCTGCATTGCATGGCGGGACCGCATGTTTGGCGCCCTGCCCCGGTACGCGCCCGACGTCCTCTTGCGACGGCGGCCTTGGTCTAGGGCCAGCTTAACGAAAAGGATGCCGGCCCGTTTCGATCGTAGTCTCTTGCGGGCTGCGGACGGCAATTAAATGAGAGCTGCGGCACACGGGCAGGCAGGAATGCCAGCCCGACGTGCGGCGTTGTATGAATACGGACCATGGGGAATGGTCTTCGGCCGCCTTGGGGTCTCCCCTCACGGCCGGCCCCGTGAAACTTTGCCACAGCGAAAGGAACATGCCGTGTTTGAACGGATATCCGGCTCCCTCCTGGACCCCGAGGCGCTCTATGCCAGCAACATCGAGATCTTCCACAGCCCCGAACTGCGGGGCTTGAACCTGGTGATGGGATTCACCGGTTTCGCCGACGCCGGACAAGTAGTGCGGCAGATCAACGCGGAGTTGCTGGACCAGCTCGACGCCGAGGTGGTGGCAATGTTCGACGCCGACCAGCTCATTGACTACCGTTCGCGCCGCCCGCACATCAGCTTCGTTGAGGACCACCTGCAGGACTACCAGCCCCCGCAGCTTGGGCTGTACAAGCTTAAGGACGGGCTGGGCCAGCCTTTCCTCCTGCTCGCCGGTTTTGAGCCGGACCTGCAGTGGGAACGTTTCTCGCGTGCCGTCGTCGGAATCGTCGAGAAACTGGACGTCAACCTGGTCACGTGGATCCATTCCATTCCCATGCCGGTACCGCATACGCGGCCGGTAGGAGTTACCGTCCACGGAAACAGGCCCGAACTCATCGACGGCATCTCGAGCTGGAAACCTACAGTGGAAGTGCCTGCCGCGATCGGGCACATCCTGGAGCTCCGGCTCATAGAGGCCGGACGCAATGTTGCCGGCTACGTCATTCACGTTCCGCATTACCTTTCCGAGGCCGAATATCCGCAGGCCGCGGTGGCAGGGCTCGAATACCTTGGGGCTGCTGCCTCGCTCATGCTCCCCACCGACCGGCTGCGCGAGTCCGGGCGGGAAGTGGTCCGTCAGATCGCCGAACAAATAGAAGCTTCCCAGGAAGTGCAGGCGGTAGTCTCCAACCTCGAAGCCCGCTACGACGAAAAGTCCGAAGGCATGGTCCGCCGCTCGTTGCTGGCCGACGAGAATGACGAGCTGCCTAATGCCGAGGACCTCGGAGCAGCCGTGGAGGCCTACCTCGCACGCAAGGATGCGCCTCAATAAATCTGCTTTGATGCCTGTGGCGGGCATACTTAAAGGGTGAACTCTCCACGCGCCTGGCTCATTTGGACGATCGGCGTTTTCGCCTACTTGGTGGCCGTGGCGCAGCGGACATCTTTCGGGGTCGCGGGCCTTGAGGCCACTGAGCGGTTCCACGCCAGTGCCGCAGCTGTTTCCTTCTTCACGGTCCTCCAGCTGCTGGTCTACGCAGGACTGCAGATACCCGTTGGTGTGCTGGTGGACCGTTTCGGCTCACGCGTCATGGTGGCAGGCGGGGCCGTGTTGATGGGGTTGGGCCAGTTACAGTTGGCTTTCGCGGACAGTGTCCCCGGGGGAGTGCTGGGCAGGGTGCTGGTTGGCGCCGGTGACGCCATGACCTTCATCTCCGTCATCCGGCTTGTACCGTTGTGGTTCGCTCCCGCCCGGGTGCCCCTGGTGACCCAACTGACGGGGATGTGCGGCCAGTTGGGCCAACTCTTCAGCGTCGTCCCGTTCGCGTTGATGCTGCAATCCGCGGGTTGGACCCCGGCGTTCCTGTCCCTGGCGGGCCTGTCCGTCCTCGCCGTCGTCCTGGTCCTTGCCCTCCTGCGTGATGTCCCGCCGGGACATTCCCCGCAGAACGCGGCGCAGGGGCTCAAAGCGACCGGCATCTCCCTGTCGCGTGCCTGGAAGCAGCCGGGGACGCGGCTGGGCCTCTGGAGCCACTTCACCGTCCAATTCAGCGGCAACCTCTTTGCCATGACGTGGGGTTATCCGTTCCTTCTGTCCGCCCAAGGCCTGGACGGGGCAACAGTGTCGGGGCTCATGGCGCTGTTTGTTGCCACGGCGATCGTGTCCGGTCCCGGCGTAGGACGCTTTGTCTCCAGGCACCCGATGCGGCGTTCGGCGATGGTGCTGCTGATCGTCCTTGCCACCGCAATCGTGTGGGCCGCCGTATTGTCGCTGCCGGACCGGGCGCCGCTGTGGTTGCTGGTGGTGCTCGTCGTGGTGCTGGCGGTCGGCGGTCCGGGTTCCATGATCGGTTTTGATTTCGCCCGGACGTTCAACCCTTCGCACCGGATCGGGACGGCAACCGGCATCGTCAACGTTGGTGGCTTCATCGCGGCACTCGTAGCCATCTATCTGATCGGCCTGGTGCTGGACCTCTTGAATGGCTCCGGATTCTCCGGAGGCAACCTGTATGGTTTGGCACCGTTCCGGATAGCCCTCAGTGTGCAGTTCGTGCTGCTCGGATTTGGCACGCTGATGATCCTCACCACGCGACGCAAGGTGCGGGCGCAGATGGCGGCCCAGGGAGTGCATGTGCCACCGCTGTTGGTCACCCTGGCCAAGCAACGCCGGGAACGCATGGAGCGCAGGCGCGCTGCACGCCAGGAGCGCACCTAGCCGCACGCACCTGGCAGTCCGGCGTTTTCCACATAGCCACAACAGCCACTGTCCGGCGTTTCAGGTCAACACCAAGCTTGAGTCATGACCATCAAGCAAACACTCAGCATTCATCAACCCGAAGACGTCCTGGGCTATATCCCGCACCTGCTGGGCTATTGGCCCCGGGAGAGCCTGGTGGCAATCACGATGCAGGGAAAGGCCCTGGGAGCAACGCTGCGGGTCGACTTGCCGCCGGCGGACAACCCCCACGCCCAGGCCGATTTTGCCGCGTACGTGCGGAACCAGCTGCTGGCGGACGAACGCGCCGACGGCGTCCTGCTGGCGCTGTACTCGGCAGCAGGTTGGGATGACGGTTCAGTCCTGGACTGGACCATGCCCTTGCTGGGGATCCTGCAAGAGGCCCTGGCCCCGGTGGACTTGACCGTCCGTGACGCCTGGCTGATCGGTGACGACTATTGGCGCAGTGCATTCTGCACCGATCTCTCTTGCTGCCCGGTTCCCGGTCTCCCTTTGGAGCGCATCCACAACAGCAGGATCAGCGCTGAGATGGTGTACCGGGGAAGCACAGTGGGCGCCGCCCCGGACAGCACCGTGGATCCGCCCAAACTAGCCCTCCCCGGCAGGCCCGCCGTTGATGTCCTTGAAGCTGAGCAACGATTCGAGGACCAGCTGTTGGAGTCAGGGCGCAGTGAGTGCTGTTTTGATGCCGTACTCGATGCTTGGGCCCAGGTCCTTGAAAGATGTCCCCGGGCTGATGGGCTGGGTCCATCGGACATTGCCGGGGCCGTTTTCGGGGGACCGGCCGGATCTGAACTGATGGGGTTCCTCCGGGCGACACTCGCCGTTCCTGCCTGGCGGGACGCCGTTATTGTCATGGCAGCCGCGGACGTGGCCTCCGCGAAGGCCGGTGGACGTGCCTTCGATCTCTTCTCCGGTGATAACTCCAGCTCGCTTCCTTTCGACCCCCTGGCCCTGGGGCTTGCCATGCCACCGGCGGCCGCTGCGGGCGCCGCTTCAAACGGCCGCAGTCCCGAGGAGACCGGAGATACCTTGTTGGACGGGATGCCCGGGGTGCCTTCTTACGGCGGAGTCCTGCTCGGCGAGGAACCTGAAATACCCGACTGGCGCCTGCTGGACTCCTTGGGAAGGATCCTGTCCGCCCTTTCTTACGACGATGAGGAGGGTGGCCTCGCCGCGGCGGCACTCACGCTCCAGGGATGGGTCGCGTGGGCCAAAGGAAACGGGTCGTTGGCCCATGCCAGCCTGCTCCGTGCCGCTGCGGCGCATCCGGGCTATCGATTGGCTGACTTGCTGGACGATGTATTGGGGCAAGGCACCATCTGCGGCTGGGCGCGGCGGCCTGAGTCGGCATGGGGCACCTACAAAGCCTCGCGCAACTAGTCGCTCCGTACGGTGGCTGACGCTTTCGCTCTCCACAAAGGCGTACGATTCGCAAATCCGTGAGACAATGGATGCCGAGACCCGGTTGGGTCCGCGTTTGAATGCCCGTATTGCCCCCTTAATCAGGGAACAATACGGCGGCGCCGGCAGTTGTACCTAGAGACTCTGCAGGCGGCGATTGCGTTTGAAATTAATCGCGGACTTGACAGGGTCATAGTGGTGTTGCCCACATGGTGATTCCACAGACCGCCGCTAGAAAGGTTTTCTGTGACCCCGTCTTCCGTCGAGAAGGAACCCGCCGCCCAGGCCGAACTGTCCGCTGAGGAAAAGAAGGCGGCACCGGCCAAGCGTGCGGCGACACGCGCTGCCAGCAAAGCTTCAGAGGGTGACTCCGGCAAGCCGGCCCCCAAGAAGCGCGGGCCCAAGCCCGGTGGCAAGGCCGCGGCCGAGGCTGCCGGCAAGTCCCCGGATACCGAAGAGGACGCCGAAGAGTCGGTTGAGGACGAGGAATTCGACCCCTCGGCTGCTGAAGAAGTGGAAGTCGGCGACGACGACGTGGAAGAGGTCGCCTCTTCCAAGGACAAGCCTGCGCCCTCAGGCTCCGGATTTGTCTACTCCGACGCCGATGATGACGACGCCCCCGTCCAGCAGGTCATGTCAGCCGGTGCCACTGCGGACCCCGTCAAGGACTACCTCAAGCAGATCGGCAAGGTAGCGCTCCTCAACGCCGAGCAGGAAGTCGATCTCGCCCTGCGGATCGAAGCCGGCTTGTTTGCCGAAGAAAAGATCGCTGCCGACGACGGTTCCATGGACCCCAAGCTCAAGCGCGAACTTGAGTTCATCATCCACGATGGCAAGAGGGCCAAGAACCACCTGCTGGAGGCAAACCTCCGCCTTGTGGTCTCCTTGGCCAAGCGCTACACGGGCCGTGGCATGCTGTTCCTGGACCTCATCCAGGAAGGCAACCTTGGCCTCATCCGTGCAGTCGAGAAGTTCGACTACACCAAGGGCTTCAAGTTCTCCACGTACGCCACGTGGTGGATCCGCCAGGCCATTACCCGTGCCATGGCCGACCAAGCCCGTACCATCCGTATTCCGGTGCACATGGTCGAAGTCATCAACAAGCTCGCACGTGTCCAGCGTCAGATGTTGCAGGACCTCGGCCGCGAACCCACGCCGGAAGAGCTCGCCCTCGAACTGGACATGACTCCCGAGAAGGTTGTGGAAGTCCAGAAGTACGGTCGCGAGCCAATCTCCCTCCACACCCCGTTGGGCGAGGATGGAGACTCCGAGTTCGGTGACCTCATTGAGGACTCCGAAGCCGTGGTACCCGCGGATGCCGTGAGCTTCACCCTCTTGCAGGAACAGCTCCACTCCGTCCTTGACACGCTCTCCGAGCGTGAAGCAGGCGTGGTCGCCATGCGATTCGGGCTCACTGATGGCCAGCCGAAGACTTTAGACGAAATCGGCAAGGTCTACGGAGTGACGCGCGAACGCATCCGCCAGATCGAATCCAAGACGATGTCCAAGCTGCGGCACCCCTCCCGCTCGCAGGTCCTCAGGGACTACCTGGACTAAGTCCGTATGCACGGTGATCAGCCCGGCAGGAATTTCCTGCCGGGCTGATGTCGTTCCAGGCACTGCCTCATCGCATCACTACCCGCCCCAGGCGCCCCGGCTACGGGTGCGGTCGGCGCGTAGGGGTGCGGTGTCGACGTGGAGTGGGTGCGGTTGGCGGGTAGGGGTGCGGTGTCGACGTGGAGTGGGTGCGGTTGGCGGGTAGGGGTGCGGTGTCGACGTGGAGTGGGTGCGGTTGGCGCGTAGGGGTGCGGTGCCGGCCCCGAGCCCAAGAACCGGGGAGTGCTTAACGAAGCAAGGCCCCTCCCGCCGGGAGGGGCCTTGCTCTTTCATCTGCTCAACTCATCTGCGCAACCAAGGCGTGGTGCCCTCAGTCGACCGGAACAGGTGCCTTCTCGTTGAGGCGCTCGGTCTCGTCATGCCAGTCGGAGGTCAGGGGCCGGAGCGTGGCCTCGACTGCGCGGGCGTGGTGGCCGCAGAAAAGCAGCTCACCGCCGGAGGACTCGAGTACAACGCGGACATATGCTTGAGCCCCGCAACGATCGCATCGGTCAGCTGCGTTTAGCGTGCGGTCTGCAACTGCTGTTGTCATGTCGGCCTCCTTAGTAGTTCTGTACATCCATATAACCAGCATTCGAGGCAGAACCATGGCAAGGATGGGTCACTTTCGCTGTCCGCGTATCACATGTGCGTAACGTAACTTTGCCCTCGACGCCCGTTCGGGTGTGGCGGGCGGGTCCGGCAGCCGCGCGCGACTAACCTAGTATGGGCAGTGTTTGCCTTGACCACGTTGGCTTACAGCTGCTGGAAACACCCTGAGCTATACCCCGAAGGAGCACACCGCGAGTGGCACCGAGTTCTGAATACAACGCCCGGCATCTTTCCGTCCTGGAAGGGCTGGAAGCGGTCCGCAAGCGTCCGGGTATGTACATCGGTTCCACTGACTCCCGGGGACTCATGCACTGCCTCTGGGAAATCATCGACAACGCGGTGGATGAGGCACTGGCCGGGTTTGGCCACGACATCAAGGTGATCCTGCACGCGGACAACTCCGTGGAGATCCACGACGACGGCCGCGGCATTCCGGTGGACGTTGAACCGAAGACGGGCCTGACCGGCGTCGAGGTCGTGTTTACCAAACTGCACGCCGGCGGTAAGTTCGGCGGCGGTTCCTACACGGCCTCGGGCGGCCTCCATGGCGTAGGCGCTTCCGTTGTCAACGCACTCTCGAGCCGCCTCGACGTGCAAGTGGACCGCGGCAGCAAGACGTACCAGATGTCCTTCAGGCGCGGTGAGCCGGGACGCTTCCAGGACTCCGGCAGCAAGGCCGGTCCCGACTCGCCGTTCGAACCGTTTGTCGAAGGATCCGTCCTTGATGTCGTCGGCAAGGCCAAACGAGGGGTGACCGGAACCCGCGTGCGTTATTGGGCGGACCGCCAGATCTTCACTCCGGACGCGAAGTTCTCCTACGACGACCTCGTGGCGCGGGCGCGGCAGACCTCCTTCCTGGTGCCGGGCCTGCGGATTACCGTCCGGGATGAACGCAAGCTGGCAGGAACACCCGGTGAGAACGGCGTGCACGAGGAGGTCTTCCACCACGACGGCGGTATCTCCGAGTTCGTTGAATTCCTCGCCTCGGACTCCGGGGTAACGGACGTCTGGCGTTTGCACGGATCCGGCAAGTTCAAGGAAACCGTTCCGGTCCTGGACGAGAACGGCCACAGCAAGATCGCCGAAGTCGAGCGCGATTGCGAGGTGGACATCGCCCTGCGCTGGGGGATCGGCTACGAGACCACTGTCCGCAGCTTCGTCAACATCATCGCAACGCCCAAGGGCGGGACGCACCAGGCCGGATTCGAGGCTGCCCTGCTGAAAACCTTCCGCAAGACCGTGGAAGCGAACGCAAGGAAGCTCAAGGCAGGCAATGACAAGATCGAAAAGGACGATGTCCTTGCCGGACTGACTGCCGTGCTGACGGTGAGGTTGGCCGAGCCCCAATTCGAGGGCCAGACCAAGGAAATCCTGGGCACCTCGGCAGTCCGCGCGATCGTCGCCAAGGTGGTCGAGAAGGAAATCTCCGCGAAGCTCGGCTCGGCCAACCGCAATGACAAGGCGCAGTCTGCTTTGCTGCTGGAAAAGATCGTCAGCGAGATGAAGTCGCGCATTTCGGCCCGCGTCCACAAGGAGACGCAGCGGCGAAAGAATGCGCTGGAGACGTCGTCGATGCCCACCAAGCTCGCCGATTGCAGGACCGACGATGTTGCCCGTTCCGAACTCTTCATCGTGGAAGGCGACTCCGCGCTGGGCACCGCGAAGCTGGCACGCTCCTCCGATTTCCAGGCCCTGTTGCCGATCCGCGGAAAGATCCTGAACGTCCAGAAAGCCTCCGTGGGAGACATGCTGTCCAACGCCGAGTGTGCTGCCTTGATCCAGGTGGTGGGCGCGGGCTCGGGGCGCAGCTTCGACCTGGACGCTGCCCGCTACGGCAAGGTGATCCTCATGACCGACGCTGACGTCGACGGCGCCCACATCCGTACCCTGCTGCTGACGCTCTTCTTCCGCTACATGAGGCCGATGGTTGAAGCCGGCAGGGTCTTCGCCGCGGTTCCGCCGCTTCACCGCGTTGAGGTCATCAACCCCGGCCAGAAGGCCAACGAGATGATCTATACCTACTCCGAGGCGGAGCTCCATGTGCTGTTGTCCAAGCTCGCCAAGGAAGGGAAACGCTACAAAGAGCCCATCCAGCGTTACAAGGGCCTCGGTGAGATGGATGCCCAGCAGTTGGCTGAGACCACCATGGATCCGAGGCACCGTACCCTCCGCAAAGTGGGGATCGAAAGCGCCCAGCGGGCCGAGGAAGTGTTCGACCTCCTGATGGGATCGGACGTGGCGCCGCGCAAGGAGTTCATCATCGCCGGTGCTGCCACGCTGGACCGCGAGCGGATCGACGCGTAGGGAGCCGGGTCGGCGGAGCTAGCCGAGTAGTCCGGGGACGATCAGCAGGGCTGTCGGGACGGCCAGGAGAAGCGCGGACGCCACCAGGACGAGGCTTCGCAGTGCTTTGCTGAGGGGAGGCTCCGGTGAGAGGAGGCGGCTGACGCGTGACGCCGTCGTGCGTGGCGAGTCCGCTCCACCGGTGGCACTGACCCGGCCGCCCTCGAGGATGGCACTTCCGGTGTGGAGTGCGGAGGCATTGAGGGCGGACCCTGGAGCCGGAGCGGTTGAGCCGCTGGAGACGATGGCGATGGCCTTGATGAGGGTGCTTTTGCTTTCGGTCCTCAGGGCGACGTCGTCGGCGAGCATCTCGATCAGGGAGTTCACTGCTGTTTGGGCGAGCTTGGTGGTGGGGAACCAAGGAAGCGCCTGGCGCCAGGCGGCGAACGCCCACAGCAACAGGTCATGGCGCTGGGAAAGATGGGCCTTCTCGTGAATGACCACGGCCCGGAGTTCGTCCGGTTCCAAGGCCGCCATCAGCCCGTCGGAAAGTACCGTGACCGAGCGGGCTCCGCCGGGAAGGCAGTACGCGACGGGGGAGTCGTGGTTGATGACCATGGTCGCTGATCCGTCGGACGACGGTGAGGCAAGGAGCGCCAGGAGTTCCCGGTGGCGCCGGCGCTGCCGTTCGATCTTGTAATAGGTCAGCAACAGGGTGAAGACCAAATGGGCAGTAAGCAGCGCAGCTGCGGACAAAGCGAACAGGTGCCAAAATCCCAGCGCAGTGGTGGGCTCGTCGTTCAGGACCATCCCCGCAAGGCTTTTGAGCCCGGCCAAGAGGTTGTTGCCGATGGGTTCCAGGCCGTAGACCAGCATTGCGCCGATCATGGACAGGCCACCTGCGAGGGCGATGGCCTGCCACAGCACCATGGCCGTGAAAGGCGAGCGTGCCGGCCAGTGTGCCCGCGACAGCAGGACGGGCACAGGCCACGCCAGTATCAATGCCAGGACCGCCAGGAAGTATGAGGTCCAGAACATAGTGGCTAAGTTTAGCCGAGCATCTTGCGCAGGGCAGCAGCTTCGCTTTCCGAGACGGAACCGATGAAGCGGGCGAGGACGGCTTCGCGGTCCGGTGCCGAACCGAGAACCTCGTGCATCAACTCCGCGGTGTGGTCGGCACGGCTGGACACGGCCTGGTAGCGGTGCGGGCGGGTGCCGCGTTCGCGCTCCACGAGGCCCTTCTTTTCCAGGCGGGAGAGAACGGTCAGCACGGTGGTGACCGCCAGGTCCTTGCCTTGGTGGCCTGCCGAACCGTCGCCGGCTTCGGAGTCCGTGGCAAGCAAATCACGCAGTGTGTTCGCGGTAGCCGCCTCTTGGCCCGCCCAGAGCAGGTCCATTACTGCCCGTTCCAGTTCCCCAAGACTCGCCATGTGTACGTCCCTACCTTCCGCGCCCCGCTCATCTTTCGACGGGGAGCGATGATCCAACATTCCACGATAAATTTACCGCTTTTCAGTCTTTCATTCTACGCGAAGTAGAACTATCGGCGTGCCACGGTGCCGACCCGGCCCCTTGCGGGTGTCTAACGCCACTTGAACAATTGGACTGACGCGCCCACAGTTGTTCTACACTTTGTAGAAGTTAGTTTTCTACGAGATGTAGAACTATGCAGGCCCTCGAAGGGCCGCCGTATGAAGGACAGCCATGGAAGCTTTGGAAATTGCACGCTGGCAATTCGGAATCACCACCGTCTACCACTTCATGATGGTGCCCCTCACCATCGGTCTCGGCCTGGTGGTGGCCATCATTCAGACACTCTGGTACCGCACGGGCAAGCCGGAGTACCTCCGGATGACCAAATTCTGGGGCAAGCTGTTCCTGATCAACTTCATCATGGGCGTAGCCACAGGAATCGTTCAGGAATTCCAGTTCGGCATGGCGTGGAGCGAGTACAGCAGGTTCGTCGGAGACGTATTCGGCGCACCGTTGGCCCTCGAGGCCCTGCTTGCCTTCTTCGTCGAATCCACCTTCCTGGGCCTGTGGATCTTCGGATGGAAGCAGCTCAAGCGTGGCGTACACCTGGCCTGCTTGTGGATCGCGGTGATCGGTTCAGTGTTCTCGGCCTACTTCATCATCGTGGCCAACTCGTGGATGCAGCACCCGGTGGGCGTGGAAATGGTGGACGGGCGTCCCGTCATGACCGACGCGTGGGCCGTCTTCACCAACAACACCGCGCTGGTAGCGGTCCCGCACACGCTCTTCGGCGCACTAGGCGTAGCCGGCGCGTTCCTGCTGGGCATTGCCTGGTACCACCTCTGGCGCCGCCGCCACGACGGCATCGACGTCGTCCGCGCGGACGGCACCATGGTTCCCGGAGAGGCCGCCATCGCCGGCCGCGACAAGACCGACTACACGGTATGGATGCGTTCGCTCCGCATCGGCGCCGTGGTGGCCATGGTGTCCTTCGCGGGAACCGCGATCACCGGTGACCTGCAGGGAAAACTGATGTTTGAGCAGCAGCCCATGAAGATGGCGGCCGCGGAGGCTGCCTGCCACGACGGAACCGGTTTTTCGGTGCTGAGCGTCGGCAACCTTGGTGCCAGCAACTGCGATGACATTGTTGCCGTCATTGAAGTTCCAGGCATCCTGTCCTTCCTGGCCAAGGGCGATTTCACCACCGAAGTCAAAGGCGTCAACAGCCTCCTTGGCGAGTACAAGGAGAAGTACGGAACGCACCTCCCGGACAACCCCCTCTACGGCGAGCGGGCCGGCCAGGAAATCCAGTACGTACCGGTCATGGAAGTGACCTACTGGGGCTTCCGCATGATGATCGGCTTTGGCGGTATTGCCGCACTGGCTGCCCTCCTTGCCCTGTGGGTGACCCGCAAGGGCGTGGTGCCCGAATCCAAGTGGCTCATGCGCCTGGCGGTCTTCGGGATCCTGGCACCCTTCGGGGCGAACGCCGCCGGATGGATCTTCACCGAGATGGGACGCCAACCCTTCGTCGTGGCGCCCAACCCGGACATGAACGGGATCGACCAGGTATTCATGTTCACCGCAGCGGCCGTCTCACCCGGTGTCACAGCCGGCGAACTGATGACGTCCCTGGTGGTCCTGACTGCCATCTACGCCGTCCTGCTGGTGGTCGAGGTCAAGCTGCTCGTCAAGTACGTCCGGGGCGGCGTCGCCTCCGCCATGCCGGAGCTCACGCACGCCGCAAAGACAAAGGACAACGATCCGGACTCCGGCAAGGGCGACGGCGGCTCCGGTCCGGACACGTCCGACGACGTCCTGGCATTCGCCTACTAGAACGGGAGACCTGACATGGAACTGTTGCCCACCATCTGGTTCGTGGCCATCGCGGTCCTGTGGACCGGATACCTCTTCCTCGAGGGATTCGACCTTGGCGTCGGCATGCTCATGAAGCTCTTCGCCCGCAACAACACCGATCGCCGCGTCCTGCTCAACACGATCGGGCCGGTCTGGGACGGGAACGAGGTCTGGCTGCTCACGGCGGCGGGCGCTACGTTCGCGGCCTTCCCCCTCTGGTACGCCTCTCTGTTCTCCACGCTCTATGTACCGCTCCTCCTGGTGCTGGTGGCGTTGATCTTCCGCGCCGTGGCCTTCGAATACCGCGGGAAGGTGGATACGGAGAAGTGGCGCAATAGCTGGGACTGGGCAATAGCCATAGGATCCTTCGTTGCAGCCTTCGGCATCGGCGCCGCCCTGGCGTTGACCACCACCGGCCTGCCGATCGATGCCAACGGCGACAGGAGCGGCGGACCGCTGTCCTGGTTCAGCTGGCACGCCCTGCTGGGCGGATTCGGGGTAGTCGCTTTTGCGCTCGTCCACGCCCTGGCGTTCCTGGCGTTGAAGACCGACGGCGATGTGCGGCACCGTGCCCGCAGCTGGTTTGTGCGGTTGCTTCCCTTCGCGGTCCTGCCCATGCTGGGCTGGATGGTGGCTGTGCAGTTCCTCAGCGGGAAGCCGTGGACGTGGGTCCTCGTCGCAGCGGCTGCGGTCGCCGTCGGAATCGCGTGGCGTGCGGCGAAAGCCGGCTCGGAGGGCATGGCGTTCGGGGCAACAGGTGCGTTCGTTCTCTGCGCCACGGCGTCGATCTTCGGGGCAGCCTTCCCGGTGGTCATCCCGTCCACGATCGACCCTGCCTTCGATCTGACCATTTCCAACGCTTCGTCCTCGGACTACACCCTGGGGCTGATGAGCATCGTTGCGGCCTTCGGACTGCCGCTGGTGATCGCCTACCAGGCGTGGACCTATTGGGTCTTCCGCCGCAGGGTCAGTGCCGCCCACATCCCTGAAGCCCACGGTTTCCTTCCGGCCATCGCCTCAAAGGTGCTTGCCGGAGACAAGGGACCCGAGTCCCCGCGGAGCGGGGCGTAGGAAGCCAATGAAACCCGCTTTTCCCTCCGGCCAGGCAACCCGGTCAGCCCTGTATGGCATAGGACTGCTTGCTGCCCTCAAAGCCCTCGCGTTGGTCCTCATGGCCCAGGCTGTGGCCGGGATGCTGGCCGGCATCGCCGGCGGCGGTGCCGACTGGAGGAGTGGCCTGGCTCTGGGGGCGGCGGGCACGGTGCTCCGGTCGCTCGCCGTGTGGGGCCAAGGTATCGCCTCGCGCCGGGCGGCGCTGGGAGTCAAAGAGGAACTGCGGGCGCAGCTGATCGATCGGGCACTGTCCGACGGCGGGTCCACCACGGGCAGCCTCAACGACGGCGGCCTGGCCATCCTGGCGACCAGGGGACTGGACGCCTTGGACAACTACTACACGCAGTACCTGCCCGCCTTGGTGAACTGCGCAGCCATACCCCTGCTGGTGGGCACCAGGATCCTCTTCGCGGACTGGGTCAGCGCAGCGGTCATCGTCCTGACCGTCCCCCTGGTTCCGCTGTTCATGGTCCTCATCGGCCGGCACACCGAGGACCATGTCAAGGACGCCCAAAGCACGCTCCGCAGATTGTCCGGGCACATCCTCGAACTCGCCAAGGGACTGCCGGTCCTGGTTGGCCTGGGCCGGGCAAGCGAGCAACGCGCAGCACTGGAAGAAATCTCCGAACAGTACCGCAACCGGACCATGGTGACGCTGCGGACGGCGTTCCTCTCCGCGCTCGCCCTTGAACTCATCGCAACCATTTCCGTTGCCGTGGTAGCCGTCTTCATCGGCGTACGCCTGGTGGGCGGGGACATGGCCCTCGAAGCAGGCCTCCTTGCCCTGATCCTGGCCCCCGACTGCTACCTGCCCCTCCGGGAACTGGGAACAGCGCACCACGCCAGCGACGACGGCCGTGAGGCGTTGCAAACGACCACCGAAGTCCTGTCCGCGCCCCGGTCCACACGAATTTCCGATGCCCCCGCCCACAGCGCGGCACCCGGTGAGGTTGTGGTCAGAGACCTCTCCGTCCGTTTCGCGGGACGGAACGTTGCCGCCGTCGGGCCCTTGTCCTTCACGGCCCCTGCACGGATGGTGACCGCCCTGGACGGTCCCAGCGGTGCTGGAAAGAGCACCGTGCTGGGCGTGCTCGCGGGACTGGTGGGGGATGGGGCCACAGCCAGCGTGGAGGGCACAGTGGCCGGGGCAGGTCCCGACGACGTCGCCCTGGTGCCACAGCATCCGGTGATCGCCTGCGATTCCGTGCAGGAGGAAATCGAACTGTACCTGGGCGCGAGCGACGATGACGACGCCGTCGCCCGGATCCTCGAAGCAGTGGCCGCCGGCCACCTGGCGGCCAAGCATCCCGCCGAACTCAGCCCCGGTGAGTTGCGGCGCGTCGCGCTGGCGCGCGGACTGGCCCGGCTCCGGTCCGGCGCTTCCATCCTGCTGCTGGACGAGCCAACGGCCCACCTTGACCCCCTGACCGCTTCGGTGGTGCGCACCACCATAGAGTCCTTGCGCGGGTCAGCGACTGTGATCCTTGTTGCCCACGACGCAGCAACCAAGGCACTTGCAGACACCACGGTGCATCTGGGGCCGTCCGGGCAAACCGGCGGTGAGCGTGGGACGGAGAACATCGGCGCCGCCGCACCCGCCGGTGGCCTGCCGGTTGCCCCGGCAGAGTTTCCGCGCCCAGCGATCGACGACGCCCCCGCCCGCCCGGCTCTCGGCGCGGGTGGTTCAGGACGCTTCGCCGCAACCACAGCGCTCGCAGCCGTCCTGAAGCCGGTCGGCTGGAAGTTCACCGTTGCGGCCGCGGTGGGGGTCCTCGCCGCGCTCTTCGCCGTGGCTCTCTCCGGCCTCTCCGGTTGGTTGATCATCCGGGCCAGCCAACAGCCCCCCATCCTCTACCTGCTGGGCGCCATTGTGGGAGTGCGGTTCTTCGGCATCGGCAGGGCCGTCCTTCGCTATTGCGAACGATTGCTGACCCACGACGCAATCTTCGCAGCCATGACGACCCTGCGGGGTTCTCTCTGGGGAACGCTGTCCCGCCGGGCACTTGCCCTCCGCCGCCTGCTGCAGGGAGGCAACGTCCTGGGCGCCGTCGTCGACGACGTCGACACGCTGCGGGACCTTCTGCCCCGCGTGGTCCTCCCGCCACTGACCGCAATCGGAGTCGGCGCGGCCGCCGTCATTGCAACCTCCATAGTGCTTCCGGGTGCGCTGCCGGCCACCATCCTTGCCGTGCTCTGCGGCCTGTTGGCAGCCCCGGCCCTGTCCCTTCTGGCTGACAGGAACGCCGCAAAAGCCGAGCAGAGGCTGCGGTCACAAGTGCTTGGTGGCGTGGCCGCCGCCCTTGACGCCCGTGCCGACCTGACGGCCAACCGGGTAGCCGGACCGCTGCTCAAGGTTCTCCGCGACAAGGACCGGGCCGCCACCACAGCAGCGCAGCGATCCGCTTGGGCCGAGGGGCTGGGGCAGGCGGTCACCGTCCTTGGATGCTCCCTTGCCGCGCTGTGGACCGGCACCCTTGCCGCCGGAACAACAGTCCCGCCCGAACTTGTGGCAGTGATCGTCCTGATGCAGTTGGCGCTTGTTGAGCCCTACACCGGGGTGGTGACGGCTGTCCGGCAGGCCCCGGCACTTGCAGCCGTCCTTCAACGGGTCAGTGCCGCGGGGGCACTCGACGCCGCGGGAGGACTCGACAAGGAGCCGGAGGCCGGTACGGAACCGCGCCCAGTAGTAGGGAAAGCGCACGACGACGGCAGCGCGGTCGCGCCCGCCCTGCTTCCTCACGCCGGACTCCTGTTGGACGGCATTGCCGCCCGTTGGCCCGACGGGCCCACGGTCTTCTCCAACGTCTCGGCCGAGGCCAGGCCCGGACGGTGGCTTGCGGTCACCGGACCGTCGGGTTCGGGCAAATCCACGCTCCTGTCCGTGCTCCTCGGCTTCCTCCCTGTCACGGAAGGCACTGTCCGGTTGTCCGGGACCGTCGCATGGTGCCCCCAAGAGGCACATCTCTTCGACTCCACCATCCGCGGCAACCTCATGCTCGGCAGGCCCGCCGCCAACAAACCCGGCGAAGCGGAAATGTACAGGGCGCTGGCGGATGTTGGCCTGGATGCGCTCGTGGAGACCCTTCCCGGGAAACTCGATACGCGGATCGGGCCAGGTGGCGTGTTCCTCAGCGGCGGCGAACGGCAGCGGCTCGCCATGGCCCGGACACTCCTGACCGGTGCCAGGATCCTCCTGCTCGATGAGCCGACGGCCCACCTGGACGCCGGGTCCGCGGAAACCATGATGACTGCCCTGCGCCGGGGTTTGAAGGACATCACCGTGGTTCTGGTGACCCATAACCCGGCCGACATCGATCCGGCCGACGCCCGCCTTGACCTGCCGGATCGGCAGACCGTCAGTGAAAGCGCGGCGGAACTGGTGGGACACCCGACTGGTCAGTAGCCTGTTTCCATGCCCGAGGAGACCTTGCCCCAGACCGTCCCCAACCAACAGCTTGCCGCCGATGCCTTTCCGGACCCCGCCGCGACCGGGCTGCGCTGGGAGCCTGCTTCCGCCGCGCATCTGGAGACGTGGGCCGCGCTCATCGCCCGGACGGCCGCCGTCGAGCATCCCTCCTGGTTCGAAAAGCCCGGCGACCTGGTCCACATCCTGGAGTCCACCACCAACGAGGCCAGGATCCATACCTTGATCGGCCTCGACACCGAGGGCGTGGCAAGGGCATATGGCCGCATCACCAAAAACCCGGAAGGTGACAAGGCAGCCGGTATGGGCTGCGTTGACCCGGAGTGGCAGCGCCGCGGAATTGGCACGGCCGTGATCGCCTGGCAGGAGGCGCAAACGCGGAAACGCTTTGACCGGGACAAGGCTGCCGGGCACGCCACTGGCCGCCCCCGGCTGCGGATCCGGACTGAGGAACAGCACAGCCATCAGGCGCGGCTCCTGGAGAGCCTGGGATACGGCACCGTCCGCTGGTTCAATGAGATGCACAGACCCCTGTCGCACCCCCTGCCCGACGTCCCCGTGCCCCCGGGCTTCGAGTTCAAGGTACTGGAACCGGCCCTCTTTGAGTCCGTCCGCCTGGCCCACAACGAGGCATTCCAGGACCACTGGGGGAGTCAGCCACGGGACAAGGAGTCGTGGCATTTCACCATGCACGAGCCCACGGCACGGCATGACTGGAGCGGAGTGATCCTGGACGCCGCCACGGGCGAGGTGGCAGCCTACCAGTTGGCCAGTTACGACCCCGACGCCGCAAAGGACCGCGGCTTCAAGGAGGGGTACACGGAACTCCTGGGCGTGCGGCGGGCCTACCGTGGCAAGGGACTGGCCCAGGCTCTGCTGGCCGAAGCCATGCGCCGCTTCACCGAGGCGGGAATGGACGTAGCCTCCCTGGACGTCGACTCCGCCAATCCGACGGGCGCGCTCGCCTTGTACACAGGGATGGGCTATGCCCCGGTGAACCGCAGCATGACGTGGGAAAAGCAGTTGTAGGTTCCTAGCCGTCCACGTCGTGAAGGTGATGGACGACGTCGTGCAGGAAGTATTGGGAGAACGTCAGCACCGTGAACACGGAACCGTTGCTCCGGGTTCCGGTTCGTTGCCATTCGTCCTGGGTGACCCGGGCGAATGCCTCCGCCGCCTGTTCCCCTTCCGAAACGAGTTCATCCGAAACCTGCGCGGGGTCGGCTGAGGCGTAGTCGCCGTCGAGGGCCGCTTGATCCTGGTCCCAATTGTCGAACGCCGCGCCGTCCTGGGTGAGCATGAGGTCAAGGCGATGGCTGAAGAGGCTGAAAACGTCCCGCACATGGCAGGCGTATTCCACCGGGGACCAGGTGTGATCGTCGGGACGGACCATGGCGTCGCCGCGCCGGAGGACGGCACGCCAGCGGGGGAGCATGTTCAGGACGCTCCCCGGGACGGTGGCAGGGGTGACCGTGGAGGGATCGAAGCCGCACTCGGGGCAGGGCTTTGACGTTACCCAGGTCCAGTCTTTTTCATCCGGAATGATCGGCATGCGGACAGTCTATGCGGCTTCCCCGCCCCGGGTGTTTCAGTGCGGAAAATTTCAAGCCCAATGCCGATTGCTTCGTGTGGCCGCAGGAGTAGAGTTCGTTCCGGGGGGAGAGCCGGAAAGAGAAAACCATGCTCAAGGATCAACAAGTTGCTGCCGTTCTCCCGGCACAGGATCTGAACCGGGCCCGCGCGTTCTACAGCGAGAAACTCGGTCTTGACCCCGACAACCCGGAGGCGGAGGACAACCTTCAGTACACGTGCGGCGGCGGAACCGGCTTCCTTGTTTATCAAACACCGAACGCCGGAACGGCCAAGAACACGCAAATAGGCTGGATGGTCAGCGACGTGGCGGCCACAGTGGCCGAGTTGCGTGATAAAGGAGTGGTCTTCGAAGACTACGATTTCCCGGGATTGAAAACGGAAAACGGCATAGCCACCATGCCCGACGGCAGCGCCGCGGCCTGGTTCCTGGACAGCGAGGGGAACATCCTTAGCATCAACCAAACCGGCTAGCCGGAAATGACTGTGGGGCCGGCGATGTGCCGGCCCCACAGTCATGCATCCTTCGGGCCCTAGTGGGCGGCGTCCCCTGATTCAGCCCCGGCCATGCTCGGCCCGATTGCTTCCACCGGCTGGGACAGCGGAACTCCCGAACCGTCCCGGCGTCCGTGCTCCACCGGCAAGGCCCTGGCTACGCCTGCCGCCGAGGAAGCCTTCGCCGGACCATGCCCGGCCCACGCAAGCAGCAGGGTGTCCTCGCCCTTGAGGAACCGGTGCGCGCGGACGCCACCAGTGGCCCGGCCCTTCACCGGGTATTCCTCAAAAGCCGTCACCTTGGCGGTCCCCGGCGCGGTTCCCGGCAGGGCGCCGTTGGTGCCGGCAATGGTCACCACGACGGCGGCAGGATCGCCGGCGCGGACCGCGCCGAAGTGGATGACCTCGTCCCCGGCGGCAAGCTTGATGCCTGCCATGCCACCGGCAGTCCTGCCCTGCGGCCGGACGTTGGCGGCACTGAAGCGCAGGAGCTGGGCCTGCTTGGTGATGAAGACGAGGTCGGTGTCGTCCTCCGGCGCGGGCTCGACGGCGAGGACGGCATCTTTGTCCTTGAGGGAAATGATGTCCCAGTCTTCCCGGTTCAACGGGTAATCGGGCTGGACGCGCTTGACCACGCCTTGCACCGTGCCGATGGCCAGGACCGCATCCAGCGGGACGAACGCCACGAGCGTCTCGCCCTTGAGCAGGGTAATGAATTCCTTGGCCGGTACGCCCCCGGCGAGGTTGGGCAGCCCGTTGACAGGCGGCAGGACGGGCATGTCCATTACCTGGAGGCGCAGCATGCGGCCAAGGGACGTGACGGCACCGATTTCACCGCGGGCGGTGGTCTTGACCACTGAGCGGAACACATCGTGCTTGGTGCGCGGACCAGCCTCGGCCAGGGGTTCCTGGTTGGAGGTCCGGGCGATCTGTCCGGAGACACTGAGCAGCGCCCAGCAGGGATCATCCGGAATCTCCAGGGGCAGTGCTGCTGCCTTGCCCTTGGGGCCGGGCGCAGCCATCGACGCCGCGACCGTAGGGGAGACCGCCTCGGATTCCAGGAGCACAGTCCTGCGGGGTGTCCCGTACTTCTCGGCAACGTCGGCCAGCTCTCCCGAGACGAGCTCACGCAAGAGCTGGTCTGAACCAAGAATGGCTTCCAGTGCCTCGATTTCCCGGCGCAGCTCCTCCTGTTCCTTTTCGAGCTCGATCCGTGAGTACTTGGTCAGCTGCCGCAGGCGCAGTTCAAGGATGTAGTTGGCTTGGATTTCCGTGAGGTCGTAAATGGACATCAAACGGTCCCGCGCGGCCGCGGCTTCGTCCGAAGAACGGATGACCTGGATGACTTCGTCGATGTCCACGATCGCAATGAGCAAGCCCTCCACCAAGTGGAGGCGGTCCTTTTTCTTGCCGAGCCGGAAACTGGTCCGGCGCCGCACGACGTCCAGTCGATGGTCCACGTAGACCTGGAGGAGCTGCACCAACCCCAGCGTCTGGGGCTGTCCATCCACGAGGGTGACGTTGTTGATGCCGAACGAGTCTTCCATGGGCGAGTAGCGGTAGAGCTGTTGCAGCACGGCGTTGGGGTTGAAGCCGTTCTTCAACTCGATGACCAGGCGGAGCCCGTGGTTACGGTCGGTCAGGTCCACCACGTCACTGATGCCGGTCAGCTTCTTGGCATTGACGGCATCCTTGATCCGCTCGATCACCTTCTCCGGGCCCACCATGTAGGGGAGCTCCGTCACCACCAGGCCCGTGCGGCGGGCCGTGAGTTGCTCCACTTCCACCTTGGCCCGCGTCTTGAAGGAACCGCGGCCGGTGGCGTACGCATCACGGATGCCGTCCAGGCCAACAATGCGGCCGCCTGTGGGAAGGTCCGGGCCGGGAATGAACCGCATGATGTCATCGAGGGTGGCATCGGGATTGGCAATCAGGTGGCGGGCAGCCGCGATCACTTCCACCAGGTTGTGCGGGGCCATGTTGGTGGCCATGCCCACCGCAATGCCCGTGGTGCCGTTCACCAGCAGGTTGGGGAAGGCCGCCGGAAGAACTTCCGGCTGCGTCAGCTGGTTGTCGTAGTTGGGAACGAAATCCACCACGTTCTCGTCGAGGTGGTCGGTCATGGTCAGGGCCGCAGCCGCGAGCCGGGCTTCCGTGTAGCGGGGAGCCGCCGGGCCGTCGTCGAGCGAGCCAAAGTTGCCGTGGCCGTCGATCAGGGGGAGCCGGAGCGAGAAGTCCTGCGCCATGCGCACCATGGCGTCGTAGATGGCCGCGTCGCCGTGCGGGTGCAGCTTGCCCATGACTTCACCCACCACGCGTGCGCTCTTGACGTGGCCGCGGTCGGGGCGGAGGCCCATGTCGGCCATCATGTAGAGGATGCGCCGCTGTACGGGCTTGAGTCCGTCGCGGGCGTCGGGAAGGGCCCGCGAGTAGATGACCGAGTAGGCGTACTCCAGGAAGGAGCCCTCCATCTCGGAAGTGACGTCAATGTCGACGATCGTCTCGGTGAAATCGCCGAGCGGCTCGCCTTTGCGTGCGGAAGTTTGGCTGCGGGCCATGGGGCAGGTGGATCCTTAAACGTGTACTGCGGATGTTTTAGCTAGGCTAAGCCTATGGTGGATCAGCCCGGGGCCGGCATTTATCCGGAATATTGGGAGGCCGATGTCGTCCTGCGCGACGGCGGAACCGCCCACCTTCGTCCGATTCGACCCGAGGACGCGGATGCACTGCAGGCATTCCACGCCGGCCAGTCGCAGGCCTCCATCTATATGAGGTTCTTCTCCTTCAAGCCCAAGCTGTCCGGCAAGGAAGTCCGGCGGTTCACCGAAGTCGACCACGTCAATCGTGTGGCATTCGTCATCACCATCGGCGGAGAAATCATGGGCGTGGGCCGCTACGACCGGCTCGATGATCCCGCTGAAGCGGAGGTGGCCTTCAATATCTCGGATAAGCACCAAGGCCGGGGAATTGGATCCATCCTCCTGGAGCACCTTGCCGTGGCTGCGCGGGAGAACGGCATCCGGCGGTTCACCGCCGAGGTCCTCCCGGAAAACCGGAAGATGCTCATGGTCTTCGCCGACGCCGGGTACGACCTCACGCGGCAGTTCGACGATGGCGTGGTCAGCGTCGAATTCAACATCGATCCGACCGAAAAATCCCGGGCCGTCATGGAGTCCCGTGAGCACCGCGCGGAGGCGCGCAGCGTACGCGACTTGCTGGCGCCGTCGTCGGTGGCCGTCATCGGTGCCAGCCGCAAGTGGGGAACAGTCGGCTACCAACTGCTGGAGCACATCATCGAGGGCGGCTTCAAGGGCCCGGTTTATGCGGTGAACCCGGAAGCATTCGAACTGGCGGGCATGCTGTCATTCGGCAAGCTGTCCGAGATTCCCGATCCGGTGCAGCTGGCCATCATCGCCGTGCCCTACGAGGAAGTGCCCGCAGTGGTGGCGGACTGCGCTGCCGCCGGCGTCAAAGGGCTCGTCGTGGCCACGGCAGGCTTCGCCGACGACGGCGAACGGGGCCTCGCGCGGCAACACGAGCTGGTCCGGCAGGCCAGGGCGAACGGCATGCGCGTGGTCGGCCCGGAATCCCTCGGAATGCTCAACACGAACCCGGATGTTTCCCTCAACGCGTCCATGGCGCCGTCCATGCCGCCAAGGGGCGGGTTGGGCCTGTTCACGCAGTCGGCCGCAGTCGGGGTGGCCGTGTACGCGGCGGCGAGCCGCAGGCGGCTCGGAATATCCTCCTTCCTTTCCGCGGGGAACCGCGCCGACGTCTCCGGCAATGACGCCATGCAGTACTGGGAAGACGATCCCGATACCTCCGCCGTCGGCTTGTACCTCGAGTCAATCGGCAATCCGCGCAAGTTTTCCCGGCTGGCCCGTCGGTTGTCCCGCAGCAAGCCGGTGATCGTCGCCAAGTCGGACGTCACCGGACTCCGCCTCCCGCCGGGTCATGAGGTGCGTACTACGCAGGCGCCCTCGGCCGCGTTGGATGCCATGATGCGCCAGGCAGGCGTCATCCGGGTGGACACGATCGAACAGTTGATGGACATTGCCCAAGTGGTCTCCACGCAGCCCCTTCCCAACGGTCCCGGAGTGGCGGTCTTTTCCAATTCGGTCGCCTTGGCCACCGTGGTGGCCGATACCGCCGTTCCGGCCGGACTGGACATTGTCCGGACGGTGACGGACGTGGATCTCGACGCCGGAATGTCCGTTGCGCTGCCGGCTTTCCGGGAGCGGGTGCGGGCGGTCCTGGCGGACGACCACGTCAATGCGCTGGTGGCCGCGCTGCTGCCTGCGCGGGGATTGACGGTGGAAGCATTGGCCGGTGTCCTGGCGGAGTGCGCCGAAGAGGCAGGCAAGCCTGTGGTCGCGGCGTTCTCCGGAATCCTTGACGCCTCCATCCATGTGGAAGGCTTGGTGGGCGGGCCCGGCAAGCCCCGGCTCCCTTGCTACTCCAATTCGGGCTCGGCTGTGGCAGCGCTGGCAGCCATCGTCGAATATGCCCAGTGGGTGGGCAGGGACCATGGCCTGTTCGCCGAGCCCGAAGGGTGCGATGCCGATGGGACCCGGGAAACACTGGCCGCGATGCTGTCAGGGGTCACAGGCGAAAAGCTGAGGAAGCTCGACGCCGGTGCTGCCGCAACGTTGCTTTCCGGCTACGGCATCAACGTTGTGCCCACGTTCGGGTTTGGCACGCCGGAGGAGGCCGTGGCAGCAGCCGAATCGATCGGCTGGCCCGTGGTCCTCAAGACGACCGATCCGGCGCTAAGGCACAGGCTGGACCTCGGCGGCGTCCGGTTGGACATTCAGGACGCTGCCTCGCTCCGCCAGAACATCGACCAGATGCACCGGGCTTTGAAGCCCTACGGATCGCCGTCCCTGGAACTACAGGCCATGGCGCCGGTCGGCCAGGCGTGCACCTTCCGGGCCATGGAAGATCCCTTGCTTGGTCCGGTGCTGTCTTTCGGATTGGCCGGTGATGCGGTGAACCTCCTGGAAGACTGGGCCCACCGGGTGCCCCCGTTGTCCGCCGCCGACCTCCATGACATCATCCGGTCCCCGCGGGCCTCCCGGAAACTCTTCGGCTACCAAGGCCTGCCGCCCGTGGACGTGGGCGCGCTGGAAGACATCGCCGCCCGCCTGGCCAAGCTAAAGGACGACCATCCCGGGATCGCGTTGGTTGAGCTCAACCCGGTACTTGCAGGCCCAACAGGTGCCACCATCCTCGGTGCCGATGTGTGGATCGCCAACGCGGCCCAACGCACTGACAGTGCCCGCCGGGCGATGCGGGGCTGACTGCTGCTTGATGCGCGGGTAGACGCGCGGGCCCAGGGGGGTGGGGACAACGGTTAGGAAGTCCTTAGGCGATCTGTGAAAATAAGGGAATGAGCACCCAGTCCCCGACGCCTCAGTCCCGTCCGTCCAACACCGGCCACCATTCCGGGCATAACCACAGCTCACAGGGACAAAGCCTGGACCAGGCGCTGCAGCAGGCGGGCTTCTACCCCCGCCTTGTGGCCGACGTCGTGAACGACGCCCTGGATGGCAGGGACTGCCTGTCACACCTGGTGCACCTGGAAACCCATTTCGACCGTGCCGAGGTCAGGCGCCACATCACCGTTCTGGTGCTCACCGAGGACATGCTGGTCATCACCCATGTGGACGACCAGCAGCTGGACGAAGCCGGTGAGCAGATTGTTGCGCAGATTTCCACGGAGTCCGTGCCCGTGGCGCAAATCCGGTCCGTGGTGCTGAGCTACATCTACGCCCAGCCGCAGGACTACAAACCGTCGGACCCCGTGCGGGAACTGACCGTGTCCATCGCCTGGTCCGGCGGACAGCGATTGGACATGGGGCCGGCCAGTTGCGGTGATCCGCAGTGCGAAGCGGACCACGGCTACACGGGCACCATCGCCCAGGAGGACATTGTCTTGCGCATCAGTGCAGAGGCCGACGGGCTCCAGGCAGTCCAGGACGCGAAAGTTTTCGCGAGGGCTTTGCGCGCTGTCAATACAGGCCAGCAAACACCGGTTCCGCACGCCGGCATCCCCGCTCCGCGGCCACGCTCAGGTGTCTTCAGCAACCGGCTTAGCCGCGGGCACCAGCGTTGAGCGTGGCTGCCCAACCCGATCCCCTTGCGGCGCCCGATCTTCCCTCACCGCCCCTTTTCGGCAGTAAATCCATAGCGGAAGTCTTCACCAGCGCGGCGGCAAGCCTGGGCCTACCGGGGTTCAGCAACCACCTCAAGCTTCCCGCGGCGGACCGTGTTTGCGTGGTCCTGGCGGACGGCTTGGGCCGCGGGCTCCTGAAACAGAAGGCTTCACACACGCCCTTCCTCCGCTCAGTCGTGGCGGCCGGCCAAGGGAGCGTCCCAACCTGGATTGACGCGGCCTTTCCCAGCACCACGGCAGCATCGCTCGCCAGCCTGGGCACAGGCAGGCCGGCCGGCCACCACGGCATGGTGGGGTACGACGTCCTGGACCCGGCACAGGACAAGGTTGTCAATTTGCTGGGCAACTGGGATGCCCTGGTTGATCCCGCTGTTTGGCAGCCGCACCGCACGGTCTTTGAGCAAGTGGCCAACGAGGTCGACGTCGTTACCGTGAGCCTGCCCCAGTTTGGCAATTCACCCATGACCCAGGCCGCTTTGCGGGGCAGCCGCTTCGTCGGCGGGACCACCTTGCATGCACGCACCGCATCCGCAGGCGAGGCGATGGCCGGCAGCCCCCGGTCCCTGATGTACTTCTACGTCAATGAACTGGACAAGGCAGGCCACCGCTACGGCTGCCAGTCCGCACGGTGGGAGCATCAGCTCGAAGAACTCGACGCCACCGTGAAGCGGCTGTCGGCGTCCCTGCCGGCCGGTACCACCATTGTGGTCACGGGAGACCACGGGATGCTCGATGTCCCGGAGTCGCAGCGCCTGGACTATTCGGCAGAGCCCGCGCTGGTGGCAGGTGTCCGGCACACAGCCGGCGAACCCCGCATGGTCCATCTGTACCTCGAACCGGACGCCGGGAACACCGTAAAGGAAGAGCTCATCGCTGCCTGGCGGAAGCGCTTCGGGGAGCGCGTATGGGTCTTCACCCGCGAGCAGGCCATAGCGGCCGGGCTTTTCGGCGAGGTCCAGGCCCAGGTTGCTCCCCGGATCGGTGATGTCATGATCGCGGCCCGGGACACCCTCGCTCTTTACGATGCCCGGCGCGTGCGCCCTGCCGCCATGGAAGTCGTGGGCCAGCATGGTTCCCTGACCAAAGCCGAAAGGGAAGTCCCGTTCCTTTGCTTTACGGCGACCGGCAGAAAAGGCGCCCGTGGCTGAGCTGGTTTTCTTCTCCGGAACGATGGACTGCGGAAAATCCACGCTCGCCCTGCAAATGGATTACAACCACCGGGCCAGGGGCAGGGGAGGGGTGAGGTTCAGCTGCAATGACCGCGCCGGTGACTCCACCATCTCCAGCAGGCTCGGCCTGCAGACGGATGCCGTTGAAGTGCACGGCAGCACAGACTTCTGGGACGAGGTAGTAATCCGCAGAACCAGCGGGCTCCGCGTCGACTACCTCATCTGTGATGAAGCCCAGTTCTATGCCCCCGCGCAAGTGGAGCAATTGGCGCGCCTCGTGGACGAGATGGACGTGGACGTCTTCGCGTTCGGCATCACCGCCGATTTCCGGACCAAGCTGTTTCCCGGGTCCCAGCGGCTGATCGAGCTTGCCGACAGGGTCCAGGTCCTGCAGGTAGAGGCTCTCTGCTGGTGCGGCCGCCGTGCTACCCAGAACGCCAGGACAGTCAACGGCATCATGGTGGTGGAAGGCGAACAGGTGATGGTAGGTGACGTCGCTTCCAGCGGGAGCGACGTGGAACCCGCTGGCCTGGTGGGGTACGAGACCCTGTGCCGGCGGCACTACATGCGGAGGGTTACGGCCCATGGTGCCAACCTCATGGCCGGCTCGGACCAGACGTTGCCGTTCGACGTCGACGCGTGCCTGTGGCCCGGCGCGGGCGACATACGCGCTTAGTCGCCACGCTTAGTCGCCGCGGGCACCAAACACGATCTCGTCCCAGCTGGGGATGCTGGAGCGCTTGGGGCGTGAAGGCTGCCGTTCCACGGGTGCGTCGCCGCCTTTTGCTCCAGGGCGTTCCTTCGCCTCGGTGTCCTGGTGCTCTGTTGCCGTGTGCACGCGTGAGGTCCGGCTTTCCGCAGAGGCCGATCCACCCAACAGCTCATCCAGGCCGGGGCGCTTCACCGTAGCAGCAGGCTTGACACTGTCCTTGGCTTCCTCTTCAGGGTGCGGCTCGCTTGGGGCCTTGCGACCCTCCAAAGGGGCCACAGGACGAAGGGGGCCGGCAACCACGGTGATTTCGCGGGTTTCCGTACTGACGCCGTCGTGCAGCCGGAGGGAATCGTCGGCGTCGTCCGCGTCCGAATGCCGCGGCGCAAGGCTGAGCCTGCTCAACATTGACTGGCGGCTGTCCTTGCGCGCAGGGGGAGACTCGGCAGGGATTTCGACGGCGGCGTCCTGGCCGGTTTCCTCGGCTGACCCGTCGTCCTCGGGCCTCGGGTGGGCCGCTGGCACGTTGCTGAGCAACACGGCCAGGGCGTCGTCCGCGTCCTCGTCCACGCCCAGGCGTTGCCCCCGGCGGGAGCGCAACATCTCCAGGAGGTTATCCGAATCCTTGGCCGCGGCGCGGCCGGCAGCCTGGGCATCGGCTTCGAAGTCGAACGGACGGTCCGAAACCGCCGTCAGGCGACGGGCCGGGACGGGGCCATCAAGGGGCTCGAGTTCGCTGAGCTGCTGCGCCCACCGGTTGGCGTTCTGCAGTGCCTTCCGTTGCGGACTGAAAGTCCACATGGCCGGCGGTTCCTCCCCGATGCTTCCGGCCGCGGCCGGTACGGCCTCGAAACGCGCGACGACGGTCCACGAACCGTCTGCCCGGCGCCAGGAATCCCATTCAACGGTGGAGGGGTCGATGCCGTGTGCCGACAGCCGGTGCCCGACCATCTCTTCAAGGGTGGCGGGGTTGTCCCCGAATGCAGTGCGGTAAGCGTCGTGGCCGGGTACCGGGGAAGCCACTTCAACCTTGCGGGCTTGCTGGGCCACGTAGTCACGCTCAGCGAGGACAGGGCCTTCGTACCGCTGGACGTTGGCCAGGGGGAGGCCGGAAAGTTCGGCGACCTCTGCTGCAGTGGCGCCGCTGCGGATCCGGGCCTGGATGTCCCGGGGCGACATGGCCACGGGAGTGATCGATGCCCGCGCGGCAACCTGGGCAGGGGTCCGGCTCGCCGCGGCACGCAAGGCCTCGTCGATCGGAAGCTGGAACATCGCACCGCCGGGTCCGCTAAGGAGCAGATGCCCGCCGTCGTCGTGGACGCCTACCAGCCGTAGATCCTGCATAACACCCTCCACCACATGGCATAACTGACATTCGAAACTCTGCCACCCAAGCAGGCCTTTTCCTGTTAGGAGAAAGGGCGTGCCGTGATATTGGCGCTCAAAGCGGTGATATTGGCGGCCCATCGAGTCGATCTTGGCGGCGAAGTGCGCCGTTTTTTCCGGGTGCTCGGACCGGTTGCGGACCCTATGGACAAAGCCTGCCGGGAGGAGGAAAATCTGGCCGATAATCGGGCACAAAAACGCGGTGCCCGGCGTTACATGTGAACATACGGGCGTGCCGCCCAGCGAACTGCCCGGCCCAAAACCACTGCCTGTATTAAGGACGAAGAAGGACCATGGCCACGGACTACGATGCCCCTCGGAAGACCGAGGAAGACGTCAGCGAGGACTCCATCGAGGAGCTCAAGACGCGTCAGCCGGGAAAACAATCCTCGGCGGTGGATGTCGACGAGACTGAACTGGCCGAGGGCTTCGAACTCCCCGGAGCGGACCTTTCCGGCGAAGAACTGCTCATCCAGGTGATGCCGCCGCAGGCGGACGAATTCACGTGCTTCAACTGCTTCTTGGTGAAGCACCGTTCACAGATTGCTGCGGAGCGCAACGGGCACCTCTACTGCACGGAGTGCGAGGGCTAAGGGCGCTGTTCCCGGGTTTCGGTCAGGGCCCCGGTTTCGGTCAGGGCAGCCACCAGTTCTTCCGGTCTGCGTGACGACGTGAGCCAATAGGGGGTCCGGTCGGCCGGATCGGTGATCTGGATCTTCACCACGGGATCGATCCAGCCCCGGAAGCACATAAAGGCGAGTCCGTTCAGGCGCGGGCCGCGCTCGGCGGTGGCTTCGGCGCCCCGAAAGGATTCAACGGTCCCGACGAACTTGCGCTCGATGCTGGCCCGCCCGACGCGCAGGTTGGTGCCGGAGACGGTGATAGTGGGTGTCGACAGGATCAGCAGCGTGGCGATGATCGTGAGCAGGACCAGTGCGGCGATGATGCCGGCGGCAGCGCTGATGGGGGAGAACATCAGGATTCCCGCACCCGAAAGCCCCACGGAGATGACCCAGATCCATGGCGAGGGCCAGAGTTTTTCCTTGAAGAGGAACTCCGGCGCCGAAGAAGCGTTCCGGGCAGGCATGGAGGCGGACTGGTCAGGCGTAGGCATGCACCCAGCTTATCCGTCGGCGTGGACCCACGTAGAATGGACGACTGTGAGCAACGAGACCGCAGTATTCAGCACAGACGCCGGCGCAAGCGGGGCGGGAACCGACAACCATGGGACCTATGGAGCTCCTACGCTCGAGGTCCGGTTGAAGATGCTTGACGAGGGACTCGAAGCACCGTCCTACGCCCACCCCGGTGATGCCGGCGCCGACCTCCGCGCCCGTGAAGACGTTTATCTTGCACCGGGGGAACGGAAGCTGGTTCCCACTGGCGTTTCCATTGCCCTGCCCAACGGTTTCGTGGCGCTGATCCACCCCCGTTCCGGATTGGCCACCAAGCACGGCCTGACCGTTGTCAACGCCCCCGGCACCGTGGACGCAGGCTACCGTGGCGAAATCGCCGTGACGCTCCTGAACACGGACCTGCACAAGGCCATCGAACTGAAGCGCGGCGATAGAATTGCCCAAATGGTGATCCAGCGCGTTGAGTACGCGCGCTTCGTGGCCGTCGACGAACTGAGCGGGTCGGCACGGGGTGCCGGTGGCTTCGGTTCCACCGGAGGCTTCGCCACGCCCGTCGCCTGATCCGGGGCAGGCGACCCGCCAAGGCATACATTTCACGCGTGAAAGAGCAGCCCCTCCGGCATTGCCGTACTTTGACGCGGTTGCGGTTTACTGGGGGATAGACCACTACTAAGGAGACAACCCACATGGTTTTTGGGCGCAAGAAGTCCAAGGCTGACCGGCCTGAATCCGCAGACTCCGAGCTGGAAAGCACCGGCGGCTCCGCAGCGGGAGAACCCGGCAAGGGCGACCTCCGCCAGAGCAAGGGCCCGTGGGACATCGACGAAGTGGAGGACCGCGACGGCTACGTCGACCTGGGCGCCCTCCTGATCGCTCCCACCGAAGGCCTGCAGTTGCGGCTCGAGGTGGAGGAAGCCACGCAGCGCGTGGTGGCAGTCACCATGGACCTGGGCGGTTCGAGCCTCCAGCTCCAGGCATTTGCCGCGCCACGCTCCGAGGGCCTCTGGGAGGAGATCCGGGAGCAGATCAGCCAGTCCGTGGCCAGCCAGGGCGGTGAATCGGAAGAGATCGAAGGCGCTTTCGGAATCGAACTGGTCGCCAAGCTTCCCGCCGAAGCCGCCGATGGCAGCCGCGGGTACCGTGCTGCCCGCTTCATGGGAGTGGACGGCCCGCGCTGGTTCCTTCGGGGCGTTCTTGGCGGAGCTGCGGCCCTGGAGCGCGAGGCTGCTGCCCCGCTGGAGGATCTCTTCCGCCAAGTGGTGGTGGTCCGCGGTGGAAACCCGATGCCGCCAAGGGAACTGCTCCAGTTGCGCCTGCCCAAGGATGCCGCGGCCCAACCGCCGGCGCCCCAGGGTGGACCCGGGGTCCAGCGTCCGGAACGGGGCCCGGAGATCACCCAGATTGGCTGAATCACCAGGGCTGCCCCCCCGGGGAGGCCGCTCCGGGCCTTCCGGTCAGGGCATTAAGGACTTGCCGGTCCGCGGCAGGGCCACCTGTACGGGTTTTATTGAGTCCGTCACCCATCAGCCGCCCAGCGAGCAACCGTTCTTCTCCGCAATCGTGGTTGATGCGTTGGAGCATGGCTCATTGTTGGCGGGCAGGGGCGGCAGTTCCCGGAAGTCCTACCAGCGGCTGCGCGTCGTGTGGTTGGGCCGCACCCGGGTGCCCGGCATCGAAGCCGGTGTCCAGCTGCGTTTGAACGGCATGGTGGCCCCGGTCGGCGGGCTTCCCACCATGTTCAACCCCCGGTACGAAATACTTTCCCGTCAGGAGAACCCATGACCGTGGCCAACGGATCCGATCCTAAAGACGGCAACCCGCCACAGCCGCCCTCCGAAGGCACTTCGGCCGGCCCGGCTGCCGATCACCGGCGGGTTGCCCCTGAACCCGGAACCGCAAATCCTACTGTGGCGGACCTCGCAGCGGGCTACGCCCAAAAAGCGGGCCTGCACCGCAACAGCGCCGGCCATGTTGACATGCTGAAGTCGGCCGGCGGAATCCAGGGAATTGCCGAAAGTATCCTGCCCGGCCTGGTCTTCCTGGTGGCTTTTACCATTACCCGGGACCTGACCCTCTCCTTGGTCGGCGCCCTGGCTGCTGCCGCCGTCTTCACGGTGGTGCGGTTGGTACAAAAGCGGCCGTTGACCCAAGCGCTGGCCGGCGTGGTCGGCGTCGGTATTTCCGCGTGGCTGGCCAACAGCACCGGCAAGGCCGAAGACTTCTATGTCCTGGGTTTCCTGACCAATGCCGCTTACATAGCGGGCATGGTCCTGTCCATCATCCTCAAATGGCCCCTCGCCGGGCTGCTGTTCGGCTTTGTCCGGAACGAAGGGCTGGACTGGCGCAAGGACCCCGAACGCCTGCGGGTCTATCAGCTGGGCACATGGATTGTGGTGGCCGTCCTGGCACTGCGCCTTGTAGTGCAGGTTCCGCTGTACCTCATGGGTGAGGAAGGGCTGACCGCGCTTGCCACCACGAGGCTCCTCATGGGCGCGCCGCTGTACATTTTGGGACTGTGGGTTGCCTGGCTGGTCACCAAGCCTGCGCCTCAGCCGTCGAAGCCGTCATCCTCCACGGACTGATCCGGGACCGGAACTGCTCCCTCGCGATGGCCGCTGCCGTCCGTTGATCCCGGGGAGAGCAGCGCGCGCAGCCCGTCTTCAGCCGCGATCGTGGTGACGAAGAAGAGCTCGTCGCCGCCGTCCAGGACGTCGTCGCGGCTCGGCGTGATGGGGGCTTGATCGCGGAGGATGGCCACCAACGTGGCGTCTTCCGGCCACTCGATGTCTCCCACCGTGCTGCCGATGATGTGCGAGTCGTGCGGCACGGTGAACTCGACGATCGACGCCACGCCCGTCTGCAGCGTCAGGAGCCGGACGATGTCCCCGATCTCGACGGCCTCTTCAACCAGCGCAGTCATCAATTGCGGAGTATTGACTGCGACGTCCACGCCCCAGGAGTCGTTGAACATCCAGTCGTTCTTGGGATTGTTGACCCGGCCGACGGTTCGTCCCACGCCGAATTCGGTCTTGGCGAGCAGGGAAACCACCAGGTTCACCTTGTCGTCGCCGGTGGCGGAAACCACGACGTCGGCGTCCTCCAGTTTGGCGTCCTGCAGGGTGCTGAGTTCGCAGGCATCGCCCACCAGCCATCGGGCACCGCGGAGTCCGCTGCGGCCGATGACCTCGGGTTTCAGGTCGATGAGGAGTATTTGGTGGTTGTGGGCCAGGAGTTCGCGCGCAATGGAGGATCCAACGCTGCCGGCGCCGACGATGACAACTTTCACTACGACTCCTTGGCAGGTGCTTTGGCGAGGACACGGCTGATCTCGGTTGTCCTGTCAACGCTGATCATCGCGTGGACGGTGTCACCCTCCTGGTAGGACGTTCCGGGCCCGGGAAGGAGGCCTTCCCCGAACCGGGTGAGAAACGCGATCCGGATGCCGGCTGCAGCCTCAATGGCGGCGAGGTTCTGGCCTATCCAACCGTCGTGGAGGTCCACTTCGGCCAGCACCAGCCGGCCGGACGGTTCCCGGTAGTCACCGGCAAGGTGTTGCTCGGGGAGGATGCGGCGCAGGACCTGGTCCGCGCTCCACCGCACCGCCGCCACGGTGGGGATGCCAAGGCGCTGGTAGATTTCCGCGCGGCCGGGGTCGTAGATGCGGGCCACAACGTGCGCGACGTGGAACGTTTCCCGTGCCACGCGGGTGGCCAGGATGTTGGAGTTATCGCCGCTGGAAACGGCCGCGAATGCGTAGGCCTCTTCAACGCCGGCTTGCTTGAGGGTATCGCGGTCGAAGCCGACGCCCGTTACTTTGCGGCCGGTAAAAGTGTTGCGGAGGCGGCGGAAGGCCCGCTCGTCCTGGTCAATGATGGCCACCGAGTGGCCGGAGTCTTCCAAGGTGTGTGCCAAGGTTGCGCCAACACGGCCACAACCCATGATCACGAAGTGCGCCACCGTGTCTCCTTTTTGATGTATCCGAACCGCTCCGTATGACTTTACCGGTGCGAACGTCGCGTTGACGTTACCGCAGTCATGACACCGCCGGGGTTTGCCGTCATGACATCGCCGGGGATTCAGAGTAGCTTTGCGGAGTGCTGACAATACTGAATGCGGCCAAGCGGGTATTGGTGGGTCGGCCGGTCCGGAATGACCGCTTGTCCCACACCTTGCTGCCCAAACGCATTGCGCTGCCGGTCTTCGCCTCGGATGCGCTTTCTTCCGTGGCCTACGCGCCGGATGAGATCCTTCTGACCCTCGCCCTGGCCGGGGTCAGTGCCGTTGCCTTTTCGCCGCTGGTGGGACTCGCCGTCATGGTGGTCTTGCTCACGGTGGTTGCTTCCTACCGGCAGAACGTCCACGCCTACCCGTCCGGTGGCGGCGACTACGAGATCGCCAATGTCAACCTGGGCAAGTATGCGGGACTCACCGTGGCGTCGGCACTGTTGGTGGACTACGTCCTCACGGTTGCCGTGTCCATGTCATCGGCGGCCACGTACCTGACCACTGCCATCCCTTCACTGCACGGCCAGCAGGCCCTCATTGCGAGTGTCGGCGTCGTGGTCCTTGCCTTGGTGAACCTGCGCGGCGTCAAGGAGGCCGGCAGCGTCTTTGCCGTGCCGACCTACATCTTCATGGCCTCCATCCTGGGCATGACGGTGGTTGGCATCTTCCAGGCGCTGACCGGGCAGCTGGGTGAGGCTCCCTCAGCCAACTTCACGATTGTTCCGCAGCCCGGATTCGACGAAGGACTGGTGGGCCTCGCCGGCGCCTTCCTGCTCCTGCGTGCGTTCTCCTCCGGTGCGGCTGCGCTGACCGGCGTCGAGGCCATCAGCAACGGCGTGCCCAACTTCCAGAAGCCGAAGAGCAAGAACGCAGCCACGACGCTGCTGTTGCTGGGGGCCATCGCAGCAGCCATGCTGGCCGGCATCCTATATTTGGCCAATGCCACCAAGGTGCACATCGTCCTGGACCCTGCAACCGAGTTCCTGGTGGACGGCAAGCCCCTCCCTGAGGGATACATCCAGAACCCTGCCATCAGCCAGATCGCAGACACGATCTTCGGTGCAGGGTCGATTCCTTTCTACATTGTGGTTGCAGCCACCGGCATCATCCTGGTGTTTGCCTCCAATACCGCCTTCAACGGCTTTCCGGTCCTCGGTTCGATCCTCGCCCAGGACGGATACCTCCCCAGGCAGCTCCGCACGCGTGGCGACAGGCTGGCGTTCAGCAACGGCGTCCTGGCATTGGCCGCGGGCGCGTTGGTGCTGATCCTTTCGTTCGATGCCGATGTCACCAAGCTCATCCAGCTGTACATCGTGGGCGTGTTCATCTCGTTCACGGCGAGCCAGCTGGGCATGGTGCGGCACTGGGGCCGCGAGTTGAAACTCGTCCGGGACAAAGCCCTCCGGCGGAGGATGATCAAATCACGCACCATCAACATGGTGGGCTTCGGCATGACTGCGCTGGTGCTGGTGATCGTGTTGATCACCAAGTTCGAACAGGGCGCGTGGATCGCCCTCCTGGCCATGTTCATCCTGTTCCTGATCATGTGGAGCATCCGGGCCCACTATGACAACGTCGCCAAGGAACTGGCCGTCGACGAAGACTCTTCGCCCCGCGCACTGCCCACACGGGTGCACGCAGTCCTGCTGGTCTCCCATGTCCGTAAACCGGTGCTTCGTGCGCTTGCCTATGCCCGTGCATCCCGTCCTTCCCGCCTGGACGCCATCACGGTGGACATCAACGCAGAAGAGACTGAGCATACGGTCCGGGATTGGGAGAAGCTGGAAATTCCCGTACCCTTGACTGTCCTCGCCAGTCCCTACCGCGAGACGGTAACGCCCATCATGGAATACATCAAGAACATGCGGAAAGACTCTCCGCGGGACCTGATCGTGGTGTACATCCCCGAATACGTGGTGGGCAAATGGTGGGAACAGCTGGTCCATAACCAAACCGCACTGAGAATCAAGACGCGGCTCCACTTCGAACCCGGTGTCATGGTCGCCAGCGTTCCGTGGCAGCTGAAGTCCTCCGAAGAAGCAAAGGCACTGCAGGATACCCAATGACCCCCAAGGAAACTTCCACCCGGTCCCACGAAGCGGGCAGCCAGCGCGCTCCAGGCACAGAACTGGTGGTGGACATCGGTCCTATTGCCCACGGGGGCCACTTCGTGGCACGGCATGAGGGGCGGGTCATCTTCGTCCGCCACGGAATACCCGGCGAAAAGGCACGTATCCGGCTTACCGACTCCGGTGCGGAATCGCGCTTCTGGCGTGCCGACGTCGTCGACGTCCTGGAACCTTCACCCGACCGCGTGCCGCACATCTGGAAGAGCGCCGATTCACCCTCCGCCTGGCGGCGCGGTGGCCCGCCCGTGGGCGGCGCTGAGCTCGGGCACATTGCCTTGGAGCGGCAACGCTCACTTAAGTCCGAGGTTCTCGCCGAACAGTTGAAACGGTTGGCGGGAGTGGAACTGTCCGTGCCTGTCGAGGCTGTGGGAAACGACGACGACGGCGGCCTCGGCTGGCGTACGCGTGCCGCCTTTGCGGTCACGGACAACGGCCGGCTGGGTATGCACGCCCACCGTTCGGACGTTGTGGTTCCGGTGCGGGAGATGCCGCTTGCCCACCCCGGCATCAATCAGCTGCGGTTGTGGGAGGTGGACCTGACCGGGATCGAGCGCGTGGAAGTCGCCGCGCCTGCCAACGGTTCGAGGCCTCTGGTGCTCTTGGCTCCCCGCGAAGGGACAAGCCCCAAGCGCCTGCACTCCATAGCGTCCGCCTTGCCGGAGGACGTGTCGGTTGCCGGCTTCGAACCCAACGGACAGGTGGTCCGGCTCCGCGGCAGGACCTGGGTGCAGGAATCGGCGGCGGGCCACGAATACCGGGTGACGGGGGAGGGGTTCTGGCAAATCCACAAGGATGCACCCGCCACGTTGGTCAATGCGGTCACCGACTACCTCTCGGGCGGGGTCTACCTCCAGCCCGGTGCTGTCGTCGCGGACCTCTATGCCGGTGCCGGGCTGTTCACGGCACCCCTCGCTGATGCCGTGGGAATTACCGGTTCGGTGCTTTCGGTGGAGGGTTCGCCGGGAACGAGCCGCGACGCGAAGAAGAACCTCCATGGCCAAAGCCAGGTCGAAATCGTGCAGGGGCGCGTTGAGCGCGTACTCCACCAGCGGCAGAGGAACTTTGATGCCCTCATCCTGGACCCGCCCCGGGCAGGGGCGGGCAAGGCCGTGGTTCGGCAGCTCATGGAGAGCGGCCCCCGTGCAATTGCCTATGTGTCATGCGATCCGGCATCGTTTGCGCGTGATTTGGGTTACTTCCAGCGGGGTGGCTGGCAGCTGTCGGAACTGCGGGCGTTCGACCTGTACCCGCACACCCATCACATGGAAACGGTGGGCTTGCTCATCCCCGGAGCATAGGTCCGGGGGCAACAGGCCCGCACAGTAGTGGGGCAATAGTGATTCGAGCCACTACGATTGCCTTTAAGTAGTCCCGCTCCGTTCAGTGCCGCGGTTGGATCCCGGCCTTCGGGCCGGGGTGATCAAGAGCACGTGCCGCGGGACCAAGTTAGGGCTGCCTAACTGGCCTGCGGCCAACCACGCGACAAAGATGAAACTGTTGCGAGAGGAGTCCTGCCATGAGCACTGTGGACAGCTTCGGTTCCAAAGGCGTACTGAATGTAGCCGGCACCGATTATGAAATTTTCCGGTTGAACTCCGTAGAGGGCGCAGACAGCCTTCCGTTCAGCCTCAAGGTATTGCTTGAAAACCTCCTGCGGACCGAAGATGGCGCCAATATAACGGCTGACCACGTCCGCGCCCTGGCCGGTTGGGACCCCAATGCGGAGCCCGACACGGAAATCCAGTTCACCCCGGCCCGCGTCATCATGCAGGACTTCACCGGCGTGCCCTGCGTAGTGGACCTTGCCACCATGCGTGAAGCCGTGAAGGAACTCGGCGGCGACCCCAAGCGCGTCAACCCGCTGGCACCTGCCGAAATGGTCATCGACCACTCCGTCCAGATCGACGCCTTCGGCAACGCCGGCGCGCTGGAGCGCAACATGGAGATCGAATACCAGCGCAACGGTGAGCGTTACCAGTTCCTGCGCTGGGGACAAACCGCGTTCGACGACTTCAAGGTTGTTCCCCCGGGAACCGGAATCGTCCACCAGGTCAACATCGAATACCTGGCACGCACCGTCATGACCCGTGAAGTGGACGGCGCGCTCCGCGCTTACCCGGACACCTGCGTTGGTACCGACTCGCACACCACCATGGTCAACGGCCTGGGCGTGCTGGGTTGGGGCGTCGGCGGCATCGAGGCCGAAGCAGCGATGCTCGGCCAGCCTGTTTCCATGCTCATCCCGCGCGTCGTTGGCTTCAAGCTCAGCGGCAGCATCCCCGCCGGTGCCACCGCTACCGACGTCGTCCTGACCATCACCGAAATGCTTCGCAAGCACGGTGTTGTGGGCAAGTTCGTTGAGTTCTACGGTGAAGGCGTAGCCGCCGTGCCGCTGGCCAACCGCGCCACCATCGGCAACATGAGCCCGGAATTCGGTTCCACCGCAGCCATGTTCCCGATCGACGACGTCACCCTCGACTACCTGCGCCTGACCGGCCGTTCCCAAGAGAACATCGCACTGGTTGAGGCGTACGCCAAGGAACAGGGCCTCTGGCACGATCCTTCCCGCGAACTCCGCTTCTCCGAGTTCCTGGAACTGGACCTCTCCACCGTGGTTCCCTCCATCTCCGGACCGAAGCGTCCCCAGGACCGCATCGAGCTCAGCGATGCGAAGGAGCAGTTCCGCAAGGACATCCACAACTACGTCACCATCGAAGACGGCAGCGTGGATGAGGCGCTTGACGAGTCCTTCCCGGCCTCGGACGCTCCGTCCTTCACGCACGCGGACTCGCACACCACCGAGACCGCACGCGCCGCCTCCGCGGCCAACGGTGCGAACGGCCGCCCGTCGTCGCCCGTCCAGGTAAAGACGGCCGATGGCCGCGAGTTCGAGCTGGACCACGGCGCCGTTTCGATCGCGTCGATCACCTCCTGCACCAACACGTCCAACCCTTCGGTCATGCTTGCTGCCGCGCTCCTGGCACGCAACGCCGTGGACAAGGGCCTGACGTCCAAGCCGTGGGTCAAGACTTCCGTCGCACCCGGCTCCAAGGTCGTCACGGACTACTACGAGAAGTCCGGCCTGACCCCGTACCTGGAGAAGCTCGGCTTCTACATCGTCGGTTACGGCTGCGCCACCTGCATCGGTAACTCCGGCCCGCTGGAGCCGGAAATCTCCGAGGCCATCCAGGCCAACGACCTCTCCGTTACGGCTGTCCTGTCGGGTAACCGCAACTTCGAAGGCCGCATCAACCCTGACGTCAAGATGAACTACCTGGCCTCCCCGCCGCTGGTCATCGCGTACGCCCTGGCCGGCACCATGGACTTCGACTTCGAAACCGATGCCCTTGGCACGGACTCCGAAGGCAACGAGGTATTCCTCAAGGACATCTGGCCGAACCCCACCGAGGTGCAGGAAGTCATCGACTCCTCCATCGACAAGGGCATGTTCGTCAAGGGTTACGAGGGTGTCTTCGAAGGTGACGAGCGCTGGAAGGCCCTCGATACCCCCGCCGGAGATACCTTCGCTTGGGCAGAGGACTCCACCTACGTGCGGAAGCCCCCGTACTTCGAAGGCATGAAGGCCCAGCCGGACCCCGTCCAGGACATCACTGGCGCCCGCGTCCTGCTGAAGCTCGGCGATTCGGTCACCACCGACCACATCTCCCCGGCCGGCTCCTTCAAGTCGGACACCCCTGCCGGCCAGTACCTGCTGGCTAACGGCGTGGAGCGCAAGGACTTCAACTCCTACGGCTCGCGCCGTGGCAACCACGAGGTCATGATCCGCGGTACGTTCGCCAACATCCGCATCAAGAACCAGCTTCTGGATGGCGTCGAGGGTGGCTTCACCCGCGACTTCACCCAGGACGGCGGTCCCCAGGCCTACGTTTACGACGCAGCCCAGAACTACCAGGCAGCCGGCACCCCGCTGGTTGTGCTGGCAGGCAAGGAATACGGTTCCGGTTCGTCCCGTGACTGGGCAGCCAAGGGCACCGCGCTCCTGGGTGTCAAGGCAGTCATCGCCGAAAGCTACGAGCGTATCCACCGCTCCAACCTGATCGGCATGGGCGTCCTTCCGTTGCAGTTCCCCGCAGGGGAGTCCGCTGCGACCCTCGGCCTGACCGGTACGGAGACCTTCTCCGTGGAGGGCGTGACCGAACTCAACAACGGCACCACGCCCAAGACGCTGAAGGTCACTGCAACGGCCGAGGACGGATCGTCCAAGTCCTTCGACGCAGTGCTTCGCATCGATACCCCGGGTGAAGCCGATTACTACCGCAACGGCGGTATCCTGCAGTACGTGCTGCGCCAGATCTCCGCATAAGGAATCGGCAGGCCTACCGTCGAATTACCCGCCAGGCAGCCCCTGCTGGTCCTCGACCGGCAGGGGCTGCCTGCTTTTTATTGCCGGAGCAGCCACGCACGATCATGGCGGCGGCGTCCATGGGCTTCAAGGGTGCGGGCAACGCGCTAAAGTTAACAAGCACGTCATTCACGTAAGGAGGGCCTTTGGGACTCTTGGAAACCATCAAGGATCCGCAGGACCTGGCCGGCCTGACCAGCTCCGAATTGGATCAGTTGGCCGGCGAGATCAGGGACTTCCTGATCACCAACGTAGCCGCAACCGGTGGTCACCTGGGGCCCAACCTCGGCGTTGTGGAACTGACCATGGCCGTGCACCGGACCTTCGAATCGCCACGGGACAGCATCGTCTTTGACACAGGGCACCAGTCCTACGTGCACAAACTGCTGACGGGCCGGCAGGATTTCAGCACGCTGCGGCAGCAAGGCGGCCTGTCCGGCTACCCGGACCGTGCCGAGTCCGAGCATGACATCGTGGAAAGCTCCCACGCATCCTCGTCCCTGTCATGGGCGGATGGCATTTCCAGGGCCCGGCAGCTGACCGGCGAAGGCGACCGGTTCGTCGTCGCCGTCGTCGGGGATGGAGCGCTGACGGGCGGCATGACGTGGGAAGCCATCAATAACATCGCTGCCGATAAGCGCCGGCGGGTGGTGATCGTGGTCAACGACAACGGACGCTCCTATGCACCCACCGTTGGCGGCCTCGCAGACTACCTTGCCTCGCTGCGCCCCACCATCGATTCCCTCCGCACTGCTCCCGCCTACGAAGGCATGCTGGACTGGTGGAAGAAGCGCCTCCAGAACGGCGGGCCGGTAGGGCAGTTCACGTACAAGAGCCTGCACGCGATGAAGAAGGGCATCAAGGACTGGTGGGCGCCCCAGGGCATGTTCGAGGACCTTGGGATGAAGTACATCGGCCCTGTTGACGGTCATAACCTCCAGGCGCTGGAACACGCCCTGAGTACCGCCAAGGCGTACGGCGGTCCGGTGATCGTCCATGCCATGACGGAGAAGGGCCACGGGTACGCCCCGGCACTGGCCAACGAGGCCGACCAATTCCACGCAGTCGGGATCATCGACCCGGAGACCGGAGAGTCCACCGAGACCCCCGGCGCGCGCTCATGGACGTCGGTCTTTGCCGAAGAGATCGCGGATATCGCGGACGAACGCCAGGACATCGTCGGCATCACCGGGGCCATGTTGATCCCCGTGGGACTGCACAAGTTCGCCGAGCGCCACCCCGAACGCGTCATCGACGTCGGCATCGCTGAACAGCACGCGCTGACGTCTGCAGCTGGAATGGCCTATGGCGGCCTCCACCCTGTGGTGGCTGTGTACGCCACCTTCCTGAACCGCGCTTTCGACCAGTTGCTCATGGACGTGGCGCTTCATAAGGCCGGCGTCACGGTGGTCCTGGACCGCGCCGGCGTGACCGGTCCTGATGGGCCCAGCCACCACGGCATGTGGGACATGGCAATGGTGCAGATCGTCCCGGGCCTGCATCTGGCTGCGCCCCGCGATGCAACCCGGCTCCGCGAAGAACTCAGGGAAGCCGTGGCCATCAATGACGCTCCAACGGTGGTGCGCTTCTCCAAGGGCAGCGTCGGCAAGGAGGTCGAAGCGATCGAGCGGCTCAAGGACGGCGTCGACGTCCTGGCGCGCCGTCCGGAAGGGTCCACGGAAAACGACGTCCTGATCGTCAGCGTGGGAACCATGTCCGAACTCGCCTTGGACGTGGCCGGCCGCTTGGGTGCCCAAGGCATTAGCTCCACGGTGGTGGATCCTCGCTGGGTCCTGCCGGTCCGGAAGTCGATCATTGCCCTCGCTGCCCGGCATCGCTTGGTGATCTGCATCGAGGACGGAGTCCGTGCCGGCGGTGTGGGCTCGCGGATCCGGCAGGAAATGCGTGCCGCTGGAGTGGACACCGCCCTCAACGAGGTCGGGTTGCCGGTGGAGTTCCTCGTCCACGGGTCCCGCAGCCAAGTCCTGGAGCGCGTCGGTCTGACGGCCCAACAGATAACCCACGACGTCGTTGCCCAGGTTTTGGGCACCAAGGTCCCCTTTGCGCGGCCCTTGCCAGGCCAGGCCCACCCCACCACCGGCAGCTTGCCCACGTTGTGAGCGGGGGACGCGAGCCCGGAGTGCTGCAGCCCGGCGATCTGGTGGTGGCACGGAACAGGAAATGGGACGGGAAGGCCCACTGGGTAGTACCGGGAAGATACCTCGGCGAGGACATCCACGGATGGTGGATCTTCCAAGGCAAGGGTGAATTCTGTGCCCGCCCCGGAGCTGCCTTCTACACAGCCTCGGATGCCTTGCTGCTGGTGCCCCGAACAGGGGAGTACGTTGCCACGTTCTACGACGACACGTACCCCGGCGACTTCCGGATCTATGTGGACCTTGCCACCGCCCATGAATGGAAGACCATCCGCCCGGGCGTGACGGAGTTCCACTTGATCGACATGGACCTTGACGTGATCAGGTCGACCGTCCGTGGCGTCTTCGTCGACGATGAGGATGAGTTCGAAGAGCACCGCATACATATGGGCTATCCCGGGGAAACTGTCTCAGCCATGCGCACTGAGTGCGCGGTTCTCCTGGCGGCAGTCAGCACCATGGAAGCACCCTTTGATGTTGCCTCACCGGGAAGCGTCAGCGCCGAATGGTTCACGAAAGGACGGGCATGAGCGGAATCATCCGCATGTACAAGCGCGATGAGGACGGAGTCCTGCATTTCCGCGAAGCATGGTTCGACGACGAGGACCGGCACTTTGTGGTCAACCATGGCGTGGTCGGGCACCAAAGCCGGACCGAAGAATCGGAAATCGGGGAGGACACCTCGGTGGACGGACTGATGGCTGCGTTCGCTGCGCAGTGCGAAGAGGACGGCTACGCGGAGATTCCTCCATCCGAACAGTTCTGGGTGGTGGCGCAGTTCGCGTTGAAGACCAAGGACGGCACCGAACGCGACCGCTACTTGGAACGGAACGCCAAAGCTGCACTCACCACGGAGCTCGCCTGGCGGGGCCTCGGGACGGTGGAACGCTCAGAGGTAGGGAACTCGCGGTTGAACATCTTCTGCCTCTGCCCGGACGTCAATAAGGCTGTCAACGCCATCAAAGTCTGTATCCGCAATGAGGACCTTGATTTCACCAAGCTCAGCATCGCAGCGGCCCCGCATGGGGAACCGACCGGGTTTAAGTTGAAGCACTCGCCCCGGAAGGGTGCTGGCTTTACGCTCTAAGTACTAGCGACCGCACCAGGAGGGACCGTTCCATGCCACAGAAAAGCAACTGGCCCGGACATACGCCGCTGCCAAAGGGCCTCGCAGCTCCGGCCAGGCGGGCGTTGGCCCACGAGGGCATTGAAACCTTGGAACAGTTGGCAGCGTTCGGTGGGCTGGAGGCCTCGAAACTGCATGGATTGGGCCCCGTGGCCATAGCCCAGTTGGAGGATGCGATGGAAGAATCCGGCATCTCCTACGGAGCCGTCCGGGGGGACTGAGTCCCCGCGCCGGTGCCCCGGCCGCACGTACTAGGCTGGGGCCATGACTGAATATCGACGCCTTGGCCGCTCCGGACTGACCGTCTCCGTCGTGGGGCTGGGCTGTAACAACCTAGGCCGCGCCAATACGCCTACGGAATCCCAGGAGGGCACGGACGCGGTAGTCCACGCCGCCCTCGACGCCGGGGTGACGTTCTTCGATGTTGCCGATGCGTATGGTCGGGAAGCCGGCCTCAGCGAGACGATGCTGGGGAAAGCCCTCAAGGGAAACCGGGGGGACGTGGTCATTGGCACCAAATTCGGCATGGACATGAAGGGCGCCAACGGCAAGGACTTCGGGGCACGGGGTTCCCGGCGGTACATTGTGCGGGCCCTGGAAGCTTCCCTGCGCCGTTTGGACACCGAATGGATCGACCTTTACCAGTACCACACCCCGGACCACGCAACACCGGTGGACGAGACCCTCGCGGCCCTGGATGATCTGGTGACCAGCGGCAAAGTCCGGTACATCGGGCACTCCAACTTTGCCGGATGGCAGGTGGCGGAAGCAGAGTACGTGGCACGCCAGCTTGGTGGATCCCGCTTCATCTCGACCCAGAACCACTACAACCTGCTGGACCGCCGTGCGGAACTGGAGATCCTTCCCGCGGCCGAAGCTTTCTCCTTGGGCGTGCTGCCGTACTTCCCGCTGGCCAACGGGCTCCTCACTGGCAAGTACTCGGCGGGGAAGGCCCCGGAGGGATCCCGCTTGAGCCACACCCGCACGCATCTGGTCCATGACGCGGATTGGGACCAGCTGGGCCGGTATGGACAGTTCGCCAAGGAGCGCGGTCTGACAGAGGTGGAGCTTGCCTTCTCGTGGCTTGCCGCCCAGCCGTGCGTGGCCAGCGTCATCGCAGGGGCCACCAAGCCGGAACAGATCCGCCAAAACGCCGGGGCCGTGCGCTGGGTGCCCTCGCAGAGCGACCGGGACGAACTCGATGACATTTTCCCGAAAACTCCGAAGGTTGCACTCTTCTAGTTCTTGGGTAGACCAGAGGACAATGCCTACGCCAAAGGCCGTGGACCACGGGTCCACGGCCTTTGACGTTGCTGCGGTTAAAGCGCCGCTGAGGCGACCCCCGGTGCGTGGAAACGCTTCCCGTTGACCCGCTCCGACGCCCCCACCCGGTCAAGGTACGGAGTGATTCCGCCGAGGAACATGGGCCATCCGGCACCGAGGATCATGCAGAGGTCGATGTCCTCAGGACCTGCCACGACGTTTTCGGCCAGCATGAGCCCGATCTCTTCGGCGAGGGCATCCTGGGTCCGACGCAGGACCTCTTCCCCGGTGGACGGAGTCTGGCCGAAGGACAGAATGGCGAGTGTCTCTTCGGGGAGGACAGGCGCACCATCGGGGCCTGCAACCCACAGGGACTTCACGCCGTTGTCGATCAGCTTCTGCAGGTTCTGCGACACCGGGAAGCGGTCGCCAAAGGCCGCGTGGAGTGACTCCTGGACATGCTGTGCCACGGGCAATCCCACCATGGCACTCAGGGTGAACGGCGTCATGGGCAGGCCCATGGGGCGCAGCGCCGTGTCGGCCACCTCTGCGGGAGTTCCCTCGTCGAACGCGGCAATGACCTCGCCCATCAACCTCAGGAGGATCCGGTTCACGACGAAGGCCGCAGCGTCCTTGACGAGGACTGCGGTCTTCTTGAGCCCCTTGGCGAGTTCGAAGGCCGTGGCGAGGACGGCGTCATCGGTCTTCGGTGCCCGCACTATTTCGAGCAGCGGCATGACTGCCACGGGGTTGAAGAAGTGGAAGCCCACCAGGCGTTCGGGATGCCGGAGGTCCTCGGCCATGGCTGTCACCGACAGGGATGACGTGTTCGTTGCCAGGATGCACTCGGGGGAGACGATCGCCTCCACTTCGGCGAAGACCTGCTTCTTGACGCTGAGTTCTTCGAAGACCGCCTCGATCACAAAGTCGGCGTCGCTGAAGGCCTCCTTGGACACCGATCCGGTGACCAGTGCCTTCGTCCTGTTCGCGGCATCGGGGCTGATGCGCTTCTTGCCGAGCAGCTTGTCCACTTCGGCGTGGACGTAGGCCACACCCTTGTCGACGCGGGACTGGTCAATGTCGGTCATGACCACGGGGACCTTCAGCTGCCGTGCGAAAAGGAGCGCCAGCTGGCTGGCCATGAGGCCTGCACCGACGACTCCCACTTTGGTAACCGGCCGGGCCAGCTTCCGGTCCGGCGCACCGGCCGGCCGCTTGGACCGCTTCTGGACGAGGTCCAGGAAAGCGTAGACCGTGGCGCGGAATTCGTCCGACTGCATCAGGTCCGCCAGCGTCCGGCACTCAAGGGCAGCCGATTCCGCCTGGGTCATGGTCCGGTTGGCCTCCATGATGTCCAGCACCTTGCCCGGGGCTGGCGCTGCGTTGGAGATCTTTGCTTCCACCACGTCCCTGCCTGCGGCAACGGCGGCGGCCCAACGCTCTGCCACGGCGGGGTCGGCAGGATCGACGGCGTTCTGCCGGTCGGGGGCGGTACGGCCGGAGATCACCCCGGCGGCCCAAGCCAGGGATTGCTCAAGGAAGTCGGCGGGTTCGAACATGGCATCGGCAATTCCCAGTTCGAAGGCTTGGGGACCCGTCAGCGTCTTGTTGTTGTTGAGGGCGTTCCCGATCATGACCTGCACGGCGTTTTCCGGGCCGATCAGCCTGGGGAGGATATAAACCCCGCCCCAACCCGGTACCAGGCCCAGGAACGCCTCGGGGAGCGCCAAGGCGCCTGCGCCGGTGGACACCGTCCGGTACGTGGACTGCAGCGCTATCTCCAGCCCGCCGCCGAGGGCGAGGCCGTTGATGAACGCGAAGCTGGGGACACCCAGGTTGACGAGCGTGCCGTAGACCTCGTGGCCGAGTTGGGCCATCCACAGGCCGTGTTCGCGCTCCTTGAGGGTCTTGACCGCGGAGAGGTCTGCACCCGCCACCAGGAAGTAGGGTTTCCCGGTGACGCCTACGCCCACGATCTCACCCTTGGCGGCCCGGTCCCTTAGGGCTTCCAGGACGCCGCCAAGTTCGACGAGGGTATTGGGCCCCAGGGTGGTCGGCTTGGAATGGTCCAGTCTGTTGTCCAGGGTGATGAGGGCGAAGGTCCCGGCCCCGTCGGGAAGCTCGATGTCCTGCACATAGGAGTGCGTCACCACTTCGTCCGGAAACAGGGCGGCAAGCTTCTGGAAATCGTTGGCGCTCATGCGGCGGCTCCTTCTTCGGAGGTGGAATCGGTGGTGGAAGTGGCTCCATAGTCTGCGTGGTGCGGGTTCTCCCAGATCACGGTGGCGCCCATGCCAAGGCCGATGCACATGGTGGTGATGCCATACCGCACGGAAGGGTCCTGTTCGAACTGCCGCGCCAGCTGGGTCATCAGCCGGACACCGGAAGAAGCGAGGGGATGTCCGACGGCGATCGCGCCGCCATAGCGGTTCACCCGGGGATCGTCGTCCGCGATGCCAAAGTGGTCGAGGAAGCTCAGGACCTGGACTGCGAAGGCCTCATTGATTTCAAAGAGTCCGATGTCCGAGATGTCCAAGCCTGCATTCTTCAGCGCTTTTTCGGTGGCAGGGACCGGTCCGATTCCCATGACCTCCGGCTCCACGCCGGCAAAGGCGTAGGACACCATGCGCATCTTTACGGGGAGGCCGAGTTCGCCCGCTGTGTCTTCGGCCGCGAGCAGGGCTACGGTGGCGCCGTCGTTCAATCCTGCCGCGTTGCCGGCGGTGACCCGGCCGTGGGCCCGGAAGGGCGTCTTGAGCCCGGCCAGATCCTCCACGGTGGTTCCCGGGCGGGGAGGCTCGTCTACGGAGTGCACGGTCCATCCCTGGCCCGGCTTCATGGTGGCCACCGGAACAAGGTCGCCCTGGATCTGCCCCTCGGCGTAGGCCGCCGCAAGCTTCGCCTGGGAGGACGCAGCGTAGGCGTCCGCACGCTCCTTGGTGATGGCGGGGAACCGGTCGTGCAGGTTTTCGGCAGTGTTGCCCATGTTGAGTGCGGCCGGATCGACGAGGCGTTCGGACATGAAGCGCGGATTGGGATCAGCGCCGGCACCCATGGGGTGGTTGCCCATGTGTTCCACTCCACCGGCGATCACGACGTCGTAAGCGCCGAAGCCGATGCCGCTCGCCGTCGTCGTGACTGCGGTCATGGCGCCTGCGCACATGCGGTCGATCGCGAAGCCCGGAACGGTCCGGGGGAGTCCGGCCAGAAGCGCGGCCGTGCGGCCGATGGTGAGGCCCTGGTCTCCGGTTTGCGTGGTTGCTGCGATGGCTACCTCGTCAACGCGTTCGGCCGGGAGGGAAGGATTGCGGCGCATGAGTTCCCTGATGCACTTCACCACCAGGTCATCTGCACGCGTTCCGGCGTAGATGCCTTTGTCTCCGGCCTTGCCGAAGGGAGTGCGGACGCCGTCCACGAAGACGACGTCGCGGACGGTTCTTTGCGCAGTGCGTGATGGACTCATGTGAAACTCCTCGCTGAGACACGGTGCCGGAACCGCTGGGCGGAATCCGGAGGGCATTGCTGCAATGTTACTCACCAGTAACTTTGCGTGCAAGGCCCGTATACGGCAAAGGCCCGCATCCACGAACCGGGGTTCATGAACGCGGGCCTTCAGGTGGCTACGGAGAATCTTTGGGCTTGGGCTCCTTGGCCGGGAGCGGCTGTGGGTTCAGGCATGCCTCGACGATGATCGGGGCGGCGAACGAAATCTGCCATTCGCGGGCTCCCAGGGCGCGCAGTTCGTCGGCGACCGTCTGGTGCGAGACTTCCGACGGCGGCCGCCACAGTACCCGCCGCAGGTAGTCCGGGGTCAGCAGGTTTTCCACCGGCAGCTTCAGCTCGTCCGCCTTTTCCTGGAGGGCAGGCCGGGCAGTGACGAGGCGGGCGGCTGCTTCAGCATCGCGGTCTGCCCAAACGCGGGGCGGCGGCGGTGCGTTGGTGGGCAGATGCAGCGGGGGAAGCTCGGTCAGCATACGGGCCGCGGTGATGCAGCGGAGCCATCTGGGTGCTTCCCGCTGCGCCGACCTGCCGTGGAATCCCTTGGTGGCCAACAATTGGGGGACGGTGGTGGGCAGGGCTTTTGCGGCGGCCACCAGTGCGGAATCGGGGATGAGCCGTCCCGGTGCCACGTCCCGCTTCCGCGCCAGCTGGTCCCGCTCCAACCACAATTCGCGCACGGCTGCGAGTTGCCGCCGGTCCCTGATCTGGTGGAGGCCCGACGTCTTGCGCCACGCATCCACGCGGGGAAGTGCGATCCCGGCGGCGAGGATACCGGCGAACTCCTGTTCGGCGAATTCCAGCTTTCCGTCGGCTTCCAGGAGTTCGATGAGTTCTTCGCGCAATTCTGCGAGGACCTCGACGTCCAGTGCTGCGTACCGCAACCACGGTTCAGGGAGCGGTCGGGTGGACCAGTCGGCGGCGGAGTGTTCCTTGGCCAGGCCGAAGCCAAGCAATTGCTCGATGACGGCTGCCAGGCCTACCCGGGGCAATCCGGCGAGGCGGGCGGCAAGTTCGGTGTCGAACAGCTTGTCCGGCCACATGCCGAGCTCGGACAGGCATGGGAGGTCCTGCGTTGCCGCATGGAGGATCCATTCGACGCCGCGGAGGGCGTCATTGATGATGGCCAGGTTCTCAAACGGTTCAGGATCGATCAGCCACGTACCGGATCCTTCCCGCCGGATCTGGACGAGGAAAGCTCGTTGGCCGTAACGGAAGCCCGAGGCGCGTTCGGCATCGACCCCTGCAGGCCCGGATCCGGCGGCAATCGCTGCGGCGCAGCGCTCCAGTCCGGCCATGGTGTCGATGACCGGAGGGACGCCTTCGCGCGGTGAATCCAGTTCGATGATTTCGGGAACGTGGCTGTCGAAGCCGTCCACCTTGATGTGGGTTGTGGGATCAGCAACCGGGTCGCCGGTTGTGGTTTTTTCCAGTTTTTCAGGGGTCATGATTGCTTAAGCTTACCGAGTCCGGCGCGCCGCGGCCGGATCGGGGGTGCAGTGCGGCTTCAGTTGAGCCTCCTGTTGGGCAGTCCCGTCACTCCCGGCGGCAGGGGCGGGAGGCCGGCGAAGGTGCACACCATGTCCGACCAGGCTTCCAGGTGTGCCTGTACATCGGAGGAGGCCGGTGTCCATGAGGCCCGCAGTTCTATGTCAATGGTGTCCGGCCGGTCTGCCAGCGTCCCAAAACTCTCGGAAAGGATCCGCGTGGCCGTGCCACCGGCCGCTTTGTACTGCGCGTTGTGGTTTTCCAAGGCTTCCACCAGCCAGGTCCACGCCACTGAGCCGAGCATTGCGTCGTTGCCCATGTCGGCGTCCAGTTGGGCCCGGATATAGGTGACGATCCGGAACTCACCTTCCCAGACCGCCGACCCTTCGGGATCGTAGAGGAGGATGAAGCGGCCTGTGGCGAGTTCGTCGTCTTCGTTGTCGCCGGGGTGCTGTCCCTGTTTCTCGATGAAGGCCTTGGCCACGGGACCGTGCACCGGCACGCGGCGGGTGGCTGCCGTGGGCCGGAAGACTTCGGCTCCCAAAGCCACGGCGTACGGCGCGAGCCGTGCCGGGGCGGGGATCTCATCCAGTCGCAGTTCGCTGCGGCACTGTGCTTTTCGTAGCGTTCCCAGGGCTGAAAGGAAGTCCGCGGGAACCTGTGAGAGGGCGTTCACCATGGCAGATTATGCGTCCGGGGCGGCGTTTCTGTGCAGGCTCGCCGCCCCGGAACCCAGCCGTTATCCCGCAGCCACTTCCCGTCTGATGGCTGCCACGAACGCGTCGATGTCTTCCTCAGTGGTGTCAAAGGAACACATCCACCGCACCTCGCGCCGTGCAGCGTCCCAATCGTAGAAAGCGAACTGTGAGCGGAGGCGGTCGGCAACACCTTCGGGCAGGATGGCGAAGACGCCGTTGGACTCGGTTGCCTGGGTGGGTTCAACGCCGTCGACCTGATCGACGGCTGCCCGCAGCCGCGCTGCCATGGCGTTGGCATGCGCGGCTGACCGCAGCCAGAGGCCGTCATCCAGCAGGGCTATGAACTGGGCGGAGATGAAGCGCATCTTCGAGGCCAGTTGCATGTTCATTTTCCGGAGGTACTTCAGGCCGTGGGCTGCCTCGGGGTTCAAGGCCACTACTACCTCACCGAAAAGCAGGCCGTTCTTGGTGCCGCCGAAGGAGAGGATGTCGACGCCGGCGTCGCGGGTGAAGGCGCGGAGCGGAAGGTCGAGGTGGGCGGCTGCGTTGGCAAGCCGTGCCCCGTCCATGTGGAGCTTCATGCCCTTGGCATGCACGTGGTCCGCGATCGCACGGACTTCCTCCGGGGTATAGCAGGTGCCAAGCTCCGTGGTCTGCGTAATGGAGACCACCAGCGGCTGGGCCCTGTGTTCATCGCCCCAGCCCCAGGCCTCACGGTCGATCAACGCGGGAGTGAGTTTGCCGTCTTCGGTGGGCACCTGCAGGAGCTTCATGCCGCCGATCCGTTCGGGGGCACCGTTCTCGTCCATGTTGATGTGGGCCGTGGAAGCGCAGATGACAGCGCCCCAGCGGGGGAGCAAGGACTGGAGGGACAGCACGTTGGCTCCCGTGCCGTTGAACACGGGGAAACATTCGATCCCCGTCCCGAACTGCTGCTCAAGGACTTCCTGGAGCCGGGCCGTGTAGATGTCCTCGCCATAGGAAACCTGGTGGCCGCCATTGGCTGCGGCCAGGGCAGCAAGGATTTCGGGATGCACGCCGGAGTAGTTGTCCGAGGCGAAGCCACGCACGGAGGGGTCATGCAGCCGGCTGTGATCCGTAGTGCTGCCGTCAAGGTGGATAGCCTGTGTAGTGCTCGTCACTTGTTCATTCACGCTTTCAAGTCTATTTCGCCGGCAGGATGCGTATGGGGCATCAGGCCGCGGTCGCGCCGGTGATGCCCGTGGTGGACTCGATGACGGGGCGCATCTTCTTCTCCAGGGCTTCATAGAACATGGACAGGGGGAACTCGTCGTCCAGGACCTGGTCGGTGAGCGCCCGCGGCGGTCCCGCCAGCGGAAGGGCCTCGGGGCCCTTGGCCCACACCGACGCCGGATGCGGAGTGACGGTCTCGGAAATCAGCTGGTAGGCGGCCAGCCAGTGAGCCGTCTTGGGGCGGTCGATGGAACGCCAGTACAGTTCCTCGATGCGGGCGCCCAGTTCAATCACGACGTCGGCAGCTTCCGCCCAGTCGATGCTGAGTTTGCTGTCGGTCCAGTGCAGGACATGGTGCTGGTGCATCCAGGCGAACAGCAGCTGGCCGCCGAGGCCGTCGTAGTTGCGCACGCGGCTGCCGGTAATGGCGAAGCGGAAGATGCGGTCGAAGATGACCGCGTACTGCACGAGCTTCGCGTGCCGGCGGGCATCGGGGTCTGCTTCCTCGTCCTTTTCGATGCGGACGGCTTCACGGAACGCCGTCAGGTCGCAGCGGAGTTCCTCCAGGGAGTACAGGAAGAAGGGCATGCGCTGCTTGATCATGAACGGGTCGAACGGAAGGTCCCCGCGCATGTGCGTGCGGTCATGGATCAGGTCCCACATCACGAACGTGCGCTGGGTCAGCTCCTGGTCCTCCAGCAGCTCTGCGGCATCCTCCGGCAGTTCCAGCGACGTCGTTTCCGCGGCAGCCTTGAGCACGCGGCGGAAGCGTGCTGCCTCGCGGTCGGCGAAGATGGCGCCCCACGTGAACGTCGGGGTCTGGCGGACTGCCACTGTCTCAGGGAACAGGACTGCGGAGTTGGTGTCGTAGCCCGCGGTGAAATCGACGAAACGGATCGGGACGAACAGTTTGTTCGAGTACTCGCCGCCCTCCAGGCCGGCAATGAACTCGGGCCAGATGACCTCGATCAGCACGGCTTCCACGAGGCGGTTGGTGCTGCCGTTCTGCGTGTACATCGGGAAGACCACCAAGTGCTGGAGGCCGTCGATGCGCTGCTTCTGGGGTTGGAAGGCCTGCAGGGAGTCAAGGAAATCGGGGATGCCGAAGCCACCCTCTACCCAGCGCGCGAAGTCCGCCACCAGCAACTCGAGGTAGTCGGCGTCGTGGGGGAAGCTGGGCGCCAGGCGGGTGATTGCATCCTGGATGGTGGCAACGAGCCGTGCCGCTTCTGCGTGGGCGGCGGGATCGGCGATGGAGCCGTCCTGCTGCTGGTGTGCCTGCAGTGCTGTTGCTGCTGCCTTAAGGGACTTCCAATCCGCGTTGTCTGCAGTGACGAGCGGACGGGTGGAGGTGGCGATGGTTGTCATGTAACTCGGCCCTTTCGAAGGAGGTAATGCTTCTGAGGCGAGCGTAGCAACGCAGAAGTATCGCTAATTCAAAAAAGGGTCGAGCATAAGAAAGTCTTGGCCATGGCCCTGGAAGAGTGGCCCCAAGGTCCAGCGGAACGCGGACCTGGGCGCGGAATTCCCTTCCGGAATCCCGCGCCCTCCAGCAGTTAGTCCGCGTCGGTTTCCACCAAGCGCAGGGAGATGGAGTTGATGCAATAGCGCTGGTCGGTGGGAGTGTCGTACCCCTCGCCCTCGAAGACATGCCCCAAGTGCGAATCGCACTTGGCGCAACGAACCTCGATCCGCTCCATGCCCAGTGTGCGGTCATGGAGGTACCTCACGGTGCCCTCGGCCAACGGCGCCCAGAAGGACGGCCAGCCGCAGTGCGAATCGAACTTCTCCCGGCTGGTGAACAACCGGCTTCCGCAAGCACGGCACTGATAGACACCCTCAGTGTGGGTGTCCCAGTACTCACCCGTGTAAGGACGTTCCGTTCCGGCCTGCCGCAACACCCGGTACTCCTCCGGAGTCAATTCCTGGCGCCACTGGGCATCGGACTTTGCCACGGGCACATCGGTAGCTGGGGTGGTGTTCTCAGATGAGCTCATGTTCTATGCAACGCTCACGAGTCGCCGATAAATCCCGAGCCCGCGTAAAGATGCAGCACGGGAAGGCCCAACTGGTCCTGCGCCTTGTTGGCCCAGTCCGTGTGGAAGGTATCGGCTATGGCATGCGGACGCGTGACGACGACGGCCTGGGCGGCACCGAGGTCCCGAACCTTGGCAACCAAGCCGGCCACGGCACCGCCGTCGACGATCTCTCCGGTCACGCCCCCGCCCAGGCCTTCCAGTGCCGCCAACGACGTCGCCAGCGTCTCAGACGCGTGCGCCCGCTCCACCTCCGGGTCCGGGGACTTGGCACCAAGCTCCCTGAAGGCCTTGGCAATATCCAGCAAGGAGAGATTCTCCAGGAAATCAACCAAGAGATGCCGTTCCGTGTTCGCGGGCACCAGGACCACCACTGGAGCGTCACCGCCGTCGAGCAATTTGGCAATGTTGGCACGGTCGTCGGGGCCGAGGGGTTCTTCTGTCAGGATGACGATGGGATCGCTCATGGCTACAGCGTAGACCTGCGATCGCGCACAACGCAGGGTTTTGCCCGCAATTGCGGCATTGCGCCACGGCTACCAGCGAGAATGGAACCATGGCAACCAATTCCCGGTCAGCGAGCGACGCTGCAGACTCCACCCTCAGCCTGCGTACCAAGTGGGCAATCGCCGGAATCCTCACGGGGACCTCATTGGCGGCCTTTGTGGGTGCCGGCTCCTCGGCGCTCGCCGTCTACTTCGCCAGGCGCGTCATCACGCCCTCTGCCAAGAACGCTGACCAGGAGGTCCTGGCGGTCATCCAGGGCGACGCGGGCCCGCAGGTCATTCTCGCCGCGACCCCGGACACAACCGTGGACGGCGTGTACAGCCTCTTCTTCGACAACGGCAAGGGGCATGCCAGGATCGGCCGGATTGTTTCCTACTCGCCGGCCGAGCAGACCGTACTGAGGGAGGTGGAAGAGGTCTACTCCGGGAACCTCTCCGAAGCCCGCCGGGGTTGGTGGAGCGGCGCCGCCTACCACCACCCGTCAGCCATTGGCGTGGCAGCTGACGACGTGGAGATCGAGGTGGAAGGCGGGACGGCGCCTGCCTGGTTGATCCGTGCCGAGGCGGCCGCAACCGCTCCTGTCTGGGCCATCATGGTCCACGGCCGCGGAGCCACCCGGATGGAATGCCTGCGTGCCGTCCGGACGGCAAAGGAACTGGGCCTGGACAGCCTGCTGGTGTCCTACCGCAACGACGGCCTGGCCCCTTCGGCCCTGGATGGCCGTTACGGACTCGGCTCCACGGAGTGGCGGGACGTTGAGGCGGCCATCGGATATGCCCTGGACCACGGAGCCCGGGAAGTGGTTCTCTTCGGCTGGTCCATGGGAGGTGCCATCAGCCTGCAGGCAGCGGACCTCTCCAAGCACCGGCAACGGATCCGGGCCCTGGTGCTGGATGCACCCGTGATCAATTGGGTCAACGTCATGGCCCATCACGCGCAGGTCAACAGGATTCCCTACAACGTGGGACGTTATGGGCAGTTGATGCTCGGCCATCCTTTGGGACGCCGCTTGACCGGGCTGGCCGCCCCCGTGAACCTGAAGGCCATGGACTGGGAAGCCCGCGCCGTTGAACTGCGGACCCCCACCCTGTTGATCCATAGCGTCGATGACGAATACGTGCCGTTCGAACCTTCGGCAAGCCTGGCGGAGAAGAATCCGGACATGGTGACGTTCGAGGCGTTCCACGGGTCGCGGCACACCAAGGAATGGAACGTGGACCCGGAGAAATGGGAGCGGATGGTGCGTTCCTGGCTGCTGCAGCAGCTGGCTCCCCGGAACAACCCCGGAGGCACCGGCGCGGACGCCGAACCGGCAGGAGAGGCCGCAGGCCGTTCCTAGTCCTTGGCGGAGCCGATTGCGGCGGTCACCGCCCGGGTGAGCCGCACAAGATCGGCTGGAGCCACTTCGATGTCCAGGCCACGCCGGCCGCCGGAGACAAAGATGGTCTCGAAACCCAGGGCGGACTCGTCCAGGACGGTGGGAGAGGGCTGGCGTTGGCCAAGGGGAGAGATGCCGCCCAGGACATAGCCCGTGCGCCGTTCCGCCGCCTTTGGATCAGCCATGGACGCCTTCTTGGCGCCCAGGGCACCGGCAACAGCCTTCAAATCCAGGCTGCCGGACACCGGGACAACCCCCACAGCCAGACGGCCTTCCACCTCCACCATGAGGGTCTTGAAGACCCGGGCGGGATCGATGCCCAGAACCTCGGCCGCTTCCAACCCGTAACTGGGAGCTGAGGGGTCATGAGCGTAGGGGTGGACGACGAAGGGAACGCCGGCCGCAGTCAGTGCTGCGGTAGCCGGCGTTCCCTGTGAAGCCATCTTCTTGGCCATGCTTAGCTTTCCAGCTTGTTGGCCGCTGCGACTTTCCTCTTGATACGTCCCAGCATGGCCGTCATCCCGCGCATGCGCAGGGGAGTGATGGCACGGGTCAAACCCAGCAGCTCCGGCATGTCGTCCGGCACCGCAAGGATCTCCTCCGCGGTCAGTCCGTCCAGTCCCTCATGGAGGACTCCAGCGAAACCACGCGTGGTGGGTGCCTCCGGCGGGGCTTTGAAGAACAGGCGGTAGGCGCTGGGGCCATCCGTTTTCCTCTCCGATTCAATGGTGAGGAACAGCGGCGACTGGCACTCCACCACCTGTTCCAGCAACTCCGGATGGTTCGTCAGCCGTTCCGGCAGTTCGGGCAGGCCACGCGAAAACTCCAGCAGCAGTTGCAGGCGTTCAGGCTCGGACAGCGCCTGGAAGTCGTCGACGATTTCCGCCAGTGCGGTGGGCAAAGTGTTGGTACTCATCACATCCCAGCATACGCACTACGTAGCACGATGACGTGCTAGTTACGGACCAGGGAGGCCGGAACGGATCCGCGCTCGGCTCCCTTGACGATGGGAACGCGTACTGCATTGCCCCATTCGGTCCATGAGCCGTCGTAGTTGCGGACGGACTCAAAGCCCAGCAGGTACTTGAGGGCGAACCAAGTGTGGCTGGAACGCTCGCCGATGCGGCAGTACGCCACGACGTCGTCACCGGCCTTGAGGCCTGCTTCGCCAAGGTAGAGGGCTTCGAGCTCTTCGCGCGAGCGGTAGGTGCCGTCCTCGGCAGCAGCCTTGGCCCAGGGAACAGAGGCAGCCGTGGGAATGTGGCCGCCGCGCAGCGCGCCCTCCTCGGGGTAAGCCGGCATATGCGTGCGCTGGCCGGTGTACTCCTCGGGGGAACGCACATCGATCAACGGCTTGCCCAGGTGTGCCAGGACGTCTTCCTTGAATGCGCGGATGGGAGCATCGTTCCGCTCCACCTCGGGATAGTCGCCCCGGGCGGGAGCAGGGACGTCGGTGGTGAGTTCACGGCCTTCAGCAATCCACTTGTCGCGGCCGCCATCGAGGAGGCGGACATCCTCATGACCGAACAGGGTGAAGACCCACAGTGCGTAAGCGGCCCACCAGTTGGACTTGTCGCCGTAAATGACCACGGTGCTGTCGCGGGAAATTCCCTTGGCGGAAGCCAGGGCGGCGAAAGCCGCGCCATCGACGTAGTCGCGGGTGACTTCGTCATTCAGATCGGTGTGCCAGTCGATCTTGACCGCGCCGGGGATGTGGCCGGTTTCGTAGAGGAGGACATCCTCATCGGACTCCACAACCACCAGCTTGCCGTCGGCAACGGCGCCATCGGCCAGCGCTGCCGCGAGCCACTCGGTGGATACGAGGCGTTCGGGGTTCGCATAAGCTGCGAACTTTTCGTTCTGTTCAACGGGGTAGGACATGGTGGTGGCCTTTCACTGACAACGGACGGAGCCAGGCCCAACGTAGCTCCTGTTGCCGGCCCGGCATGCTCACAACACTAACTACCGCGCCGGGTTCGCGCTGCTCCGCCGGTCATACGGTGAAACATGGCTTTGGTCACGTGCGCCGTCCGGGCGCCCGCGTTGCCGGTATTCTTGCTGGGGACCCACTACCGGAAGAACGGACCACAACTGGTGCACATCGAACAACTGACAGCCCGCACGCCGTCAGTCTCTGTGGAGGAACTCCTCAAGGGTTTCTACCCCTCTCCGCGATTTGGCGAGGTGTCGTTCGACAGTTACCGGCCCGACCCGTCGCAGCCGAGCCAGGCCAACGCCGTCAAGGTGCTGTCCTTCTTCGCGGACGCTGTGGGGGCTGAAGACAACGGCGGCCTTTTCAAAAAGCTGTTCGCCAAGAAGACCACCTCGCGGGCCGGCATCTACCTGGACGGTGGTTTCGGCGTCGGGAAAACCCACCTCCTGGCGTCCCTGTGGCACCGGTCGCCCGGTCCGAAGGCCTTCGGCACGTTCGTTGAGTACACCAACCTCGTGGGCGCGCTGTCTTTCCGCAAGACCGTTGACGCCCTCAGCAATTACAAACTGGTCTGCATCGACGAATTCGAACTTGATGATCCCGGCGACACCGTCCTGATGTCGCGCCTCATGCGCGAATTGGCCGACGCGGGGGTCAAGCTGGCAGCAACGTCAAACACCCTGCCCGGTTCTTTGGGCGAAGGCCGCTTCGCAGCCGTGGACTTCCAGCGCGAAATCCAGGTCCTGGCGGACCAGTTCGATGTTGTGCGGATCGACGGCGAAGATTTCCGGCACCGCGGATTGCCGGCAGCTCCTGCACCCCTGAAGACCGAAGAGCTCAAGCATCGGATGCGCAGCGAGTTCAAAGGCCAGACTGTTGCCGTTGATGACTTCCGCACGCTGGTGGACCACCTCGCAGGCGTCCACCCGAGCCGCTACCGGCAGCTGATTTCCGGGATCGACGCCGTGGTGTGGCGTGACGTGGACACCATCACGGAGCAGGCTGTAGCCCTGCGCTTCGTGGTGCTGGCCGACCGCCTGTACGACAAGGACGTGCCGATCCTGGCCAGCGGTGTTCCGTTCGACAAACTGTTCACCGAAGAGATGATGGCCGGCGGCTACATGAAGAAGTACTTCCGCGCCGTTTCCAGGCTCACTGCCTTGGCGCGCGAGGCCCAGAACCACGAGCCTTCCTGACCAGCGGGCCGGGCTTCAGCAGCCACCGGACCAGAATGCCGCACGTCAGAGCCCAGAACGCGGCCCCGATGCCGCCGAAGCTGAGGCCCGAGGCTGCCAGCAGAAACGTAATGCAAGCCGGAACGCGTTCTTCTGCTTCGGCCAGCGCCGAGGAGATGGCGGCGGCCAAGGTCCCCAACAGCGCGAGGCCGGCAACAGCTTCCAGCAATCCCGGCGGAGCCGCCGCAACAACGGTGACCAAGGCGGCGGAAAACACGGCAAGAACCAGATAGGCGAGTCCTGACACGAAGGCGGCGCGCCACCTTTGGCCGGGGTTCCTGCCCGCTTCCTCCCCGGCAGCCAATGCAGCGCTGAGGGCCGCCAAGTTGATCGCATGACCGCCGAACACCGCCCCCGCCATGGTGCCTGCTCCGGTCATCACCATGGAAGACCGCCATGGGGTGGTGAAGCCGAACGACTTGAGGACGGCTACGCCGGGGATGTTCTGCGACGCCATGGTGACGATGAACAGCGGCAGGGCCAGCCCGACCGCAGCCTCCACACTGAAAGCCGGCGTTGTCCATTCAAGCCTGGGCACCAGCGCGTCAGCGGGAAGATAGGTCCCGTTCACGCCAAGATGGATTCCAATCACCGCCAGTGCCACCACCAATGCTCCGGGTACTGCCCACCGGGGAGCGAGCTTCAGCAGGAGCAACCAGCACAAGGCAACAGGACCAACCAGCAGCGGCGCCGTTCCCAAGGACTTGAACGGTGCCAGGCACAGGGGGAGCAGGACGCCCGCCAGCATGGCTTGGGCCAAGGCGGTGGGGATCCTTCCCATGAGCCTGCCCAGAACGGGGAGCAACCCGGTCAGCAGGATCAGCACCCCCACCAGCAGGAAGGCTCCTACGGCTGCCGGCCACCCGCCGTCGACCATCCCGGCAGAGGCGAGCAAGGCGGCGCCAGGCGTGGACCACGCCAAGGTCACCGGCATCTTGGAACGCCAGGACAGCCAGAGAATTGCCGCGCCGAACGTCAAAGTCAACGCCAGGAGTCCACTGGCTGCCTGGGATTGAGTTGCTCCCACGGACTGCAATCCTGCCAGGACTACGGCGAACGATGACGTGAAACCCACGAGTGCGGTGACCACTCCCGCTGCGATGGGCGGCCCGAGGCCCTCGCGCCGGGGAGGGTGCTGAATGACGGTGGGGGCGGAAGGCATAGTGACCAAGGTACCGGAAGGCCGCCAGCCTGCCCGCCCCGGGATAGCCAAGCGGATCTAGTGGCTGATTAAACGCCAAGGGCACCGGCGTCGCCTCTCGGCGGGACCGGTGCCCCCTTGACGTATCTGTTGCGGCGGCTCAGGCAGCTAGGGCTGCTTTGGCTCATCCGTTGCGGGAGCCGGATCGGCTTCACCGTCGTTCTTGGCCACGAAGTTGGAAGCGGCATTCTGGACTGCATCAACCTGTCCGGCGAACTTGCCGCCGGTCTTCTGGTCGACGAAGTCTCCGGCCTTTTCGATGCCATTCTTGATGGCTTCTTCGTTGCCCTGAATGAGACCCTGAGCCTTGCCCTTCAGGTCGTCAATTAATCCCACGGGCACCTCCCTTCCTTCGCGGAGCCAGTTCGCTCCTCCGCGTCCGACCCTAACACCAGATGCTGGGGGTGCCAAGGACCAGGCGGTTCGCTACGCCAAGGGCTTACTTGTCTCCAGGTGACGCGGGCTGTCCGGGTTCATGAGTGAGTGCTTCCGGCCGTAGAAGTAGTAGATCGCCAGGCCTATGACCAGCCACACGCCGAAGCGCACCCAGGTCTCCCAGTGCAACTGAACCATCAGGAAGGCCGAGGCCAGGACGCCGAATGCGGGGACAACCGGCATGAGGGGGAGCCGGAACGTGCGGGGCGCGTCGGGCTTGGTGTAGCGGAACATGATGACGGATACGCACACCACGACGAACGCCGCGAGGATGCCGATGTTCGTCAGGTCGGCAACTTCCTTGATGGGGAAGATGCCTGCCAGGAAGGCGGAGGCGACGCCGGCGATCCAGGTGACACGTTGGGGCGTACCGTGGCGGTCCGTTTTGGCGAACCAACCGGGGAGGAGGCCGTCACGGCTCATGGAGAACCACACGCGGGTGACACCCAGAAGGAAGGTGAGCATCACAGTGAGGATGGACAACACGGCGAAAACCGAGATGATGGTGGCGATTACCGGCAGTCCGACGCCCGTGAATGCCGAGGCGAAGCCGGCGGCGGGATCGATGTCCTTGTAGTTCTGCATGCCGGTCAGGACCAACGTCGCGGCAACGTAGAGCAGCATCGCGATGACAAGCGACAGGATGATGGCCTTGGGCATGTGCTTCTTGCCGTCCTTGGCCTCCTCTGCGGCTGTACTCATGGCGTCGTAGCCGAAGACGGCGAAGAAGACCGTGGCGGCACCTGCCAGGACCGGACCGAAGCCGCTGGGCATGAACGGGTTGAAGTTCTCGGTATTGATGTAGAAAACGCCCAAACCGATGATGAACAGAATCAGGATCACCTTGATGGCGACCGCCACGAGTTCGAACCGGCCGAAGGTCTTGGTTCCACGGCTGAGGATCCAGGTCACCAGGAGGCAGACCAGGATTGCGGGAAGGTTGATGATGCCGCCCTTGCCCTCATCGGCTGTGGAGGTCATCCAGGTGGGCATGTGGATTCCGATGCCTGAAAGGAAAGCGTCAAAGTATCCGGAGATGCCGATCGCCACCACAGCCACGATGGCGATGTATTCCAGCAGCAGGTCCCACCCTATGAACCATCCAATGATCTCGCCGAGGGCAACATAGCCGTAGGTGTATGCGGAGCCGGCGCGCGGAATCATGCCGGCGAATTCGGCGTAGGAGAGGGCTGCCGCTCCGGATGCCAGGCCTGCGATGAGGAACGAGATCAGCACCGCGGGGCCCACCCCGGGATTGCCCTCCGATCCGTGCGCCACCAGCCCGGCAAGGGAGAAGATTCCGACGCCGATGATTCCGCCGACGCCGATGGCCGTCAGTTGCCAGAGGCCAAGGCTTTTGAACAGCCCGCTGTGCTTGCTTTCTTCCTCGATGTCGTCGATCGGCTTGCGCCGCATGACGGATTGGGAAGCCGTCTGTTGATTCATGGGGTACTCCTGCCAGTGGCGTGGATTGGTGATGAACTCGCAGTACATTATGCGAGCCCAATCACATTAGATAAAGCGACTTTTTCTTAGCGATATCGGTTACGGCCACTGATGAATTGCAGAAACTGGTTTCGGGCACAAAAAAAGCAGCTCCGGGGAGCTGCTTTTTCTTGGAGCGGACGACGAGATTCGAACTCGCGACATCCACCTTGGCAAGGTGGTGCTCTACCAGCTGAGCTACGTCCGCATGTGGTGCAAGCCCGGCATTGCCTGGCTATATCACTCAAACAAGTTGCCTTGTTTTGGTGGGCGATACTGGGATCGAACCAGTGACCTCTTCCGTGTCAGGGAAGCGCGCTACCGCTGCGCCAATCGCCCGTTACCGGGTCCTTGTGAAAGGAGAGCGGACGACGAGATTCGAACTCGCGACATCCACCTTGGCAAGGTGGTGCTCTACCAGCTGAGCTACGTCCGCACATGCTCCTAGCCGGGTTGGAACCCGGCTAGGAACAACAAACAAGTTGCCTTGTTTTGGTGGGCGATACTGGGATCGAACCAGTGACCTCTTCCGTGTCAGGGAAGCGCGCTACCGCTGCGCCAATCGCCCAAGCATCCAGCACTGCTGAAAGCATGGTTTTCACCGAGGTGGGTACGGGATTCGAACCCGTGTATACGGCTTTGCAGGCCGCTGCCTCGCCTCTCGGCCAACCCACCGTGTAAGCAGGATTCCGAAGAATTCTTGCCTGACAGTGCCTTGCGAGCGGACGACGAGATTCGAACTCGCGACATCCACCTTGGCAAGGTGGTGCTCTACCAGCTGAGCTACGTCCGCATTGTTGGTTAGCGTGGGCCGCCTTGCAGGCATTCCGTCGCTTTCCGACGAGTAAAAACTCTATAGGAGGTTCCAGCAATCTCCAAATCGCGCAGCCACTTTCCACTCGGAGACTGCCCGGATGCCTGATTTGACGCGGAATTCCGTGTCTTTCACGGCTGTAATTTCAGCTGTGTAGTTCCGGCTCCTGGTTCGTTTTGCATTCCTGCGATGGTGGGCTAATCTTCTATATGCACCGGCCCGCAGTTGCGAAAGCGCGGCAAGGTTCGGGGCGATTGGCGCAGTGGTAGCGCGCTTCGTTCACACCGAAGAGGTCACTGGTTCGAACCCAGTATCGCCCACCAGGAAAAGCCCCCGAGTTACTCGGGGGCTTTTGCTTTTGGTTCGCTGCTGCGTTGCGGGTCGGCTACTGCTGCGGAGCGACGTCGCCGGCTGAAGCTGCGTCTGTGTCGCCGTCGATCTTCGCTACGTAGTCCGAGGCTGCGCCTTGGACCAGATCCACTTGTTCAGCGAACTTGCCGTCGGTTTGTTCGTCGACGAAGTCGCCCACCTTTTCGATGCCTTCCTTGATGGCTTCTTCGTTGCCGGCTATGAGGTCTCGCGCCTTCTTCTGCAGATCGTTAAAGAGTTCCATGGGTTTCCTCTTCCATGAGTCGTTGTCATCGCAGAGCGGGTTCGCTCCAGTGGATCTGTCTGGCAGGGAACGCGTTTGTGTCGCGGCGGGGCCATCATTCGGATGGGTTTCGTCACGATCATGGTCTTTCGTCACGATCATGGTCGGGACGGCACAAGGGAAGTGTGCACAATCACCATTGCCCCGAAGCAGGCGTAACCACTACTGATGTTTCCTTGGTTCTGCGCGTTGAGGAACTTGCCGGGAAAGCGCCAATCCTGGCCGCGAAGCTCGCCAGGCTGGATCCCCGGCACCTCACCACCCTGCTGGGTTCCCCGGCCGTGGGGACGTCCGGCGGGGCTGCGGATTCCGGATCCGATCAGCCGGGAAGCCCCGAACCGCAGGCCTGAGGGGAATTCTGTCGGTGGTCTGTGTCAGAGTCTTTATATGACCGCACCACTGCTTGCCCACGCTACTGACTACGGACGCATGTACGCCCGCTCCACTACTGAGCAATTCGCTGTTCCTTCCATCACAACAGTGATTGCACAGCAGGCGCACGCCCTGGATGGTTGGTTCAGCTACATGGGAGCAAGCAGCCTTGCCGCAGATCCGGAACTCCCGGCAATGATCGGCAGCCCGGCAAGGATCCGCCAGGCAGTCAACAAGGCCGCCAAAGCCGCTGAAACATACCGGGATGAAGCAGCGGCCCGCGGTGACCGGGTCCATACCTACTGCGAGCAAGTGGCGCTTCGGGCGCTGGGCCGTCCGCACCGCATGCAGGAATGCCGGGACGAACTCGCTTCGCATGGGGAGCAGGCGTTTGCAGCGCGCTTCGACGAGTGGTGGGAGCTGTACCGCGTGGAACCGATCGCGCCCGAGATCACCGTCTGGAACCAATCGGTAGGTTACGCCGGCACCTTGGACTTGGTGGCCCGTATTAATGGACGGATCTGCCTGATCGACTACAAGACCAAAGGAACAACCCGTGACGGCACGGTGAAAGCCCTGGATGACAAGGTGGTCATGCAACTGGTGGCGGGAATGAAAGCCGAGGAAAGCCTGGTGGATCCCGTGGCCGGGCAGTGGGAGCCCTGGAAGTTCGGTGAGAACCCCATGCTCCTGGCCGTAGCCATCGGTGAGACGGAAGTTCGCCCGCAGCGCGCCAATCCGGACGTCCTCAAGCACCATTGGTGGAAGTTCTGCGCCCTCCGCCGCGTGTGGGAGATGTCCGCCGACGTTTCCGCGGCCGGTCAGGCCCTCCTGCCGATTGCCCCGCCTCCGCTGGCGGCTCCTGCCAGGGTAAGCGTTGGGGCCGGAGCGCTGGGCTGAACGCCCGGCGCCTCCTTGGCCGTCTCAACTAAACTGGCTTTGGCTCCGCAACGCGGACCAAAGACAGACAAAAGTGAGGACTGGCAACAGATGGCAATTTTGAGTATCCGAATCATCGGTGATCCGGTGCTGCGAACCGTAGCGGATCCTGTAACCGATTTTGGTCCGGAGCTCGCCAAACTGGTCGCGGACATGATGGAGACCATGGAGGACGTGGAGGGTGCAGGCCTCGCCGCGCCCCAAGTCGGCGTGAGCAAACGCGTCTTCACCTACCGCGTCGGTGGCGTTGCCGGCCACATCATCAATCCGGTGCTGGAAAACAGCGAGGATTTCCAGCCCGATGAGGTGGAGGGGTGCCTTTCGATCCCCGGACTGGGCTTTCCCGTCCGGCGCCACCGTGCCACCCGGGTCACCGGTGTGGACCTTCACGGCAAGCCGGTGTCCGTAGAGGGCGAAGGCATGCTGGCCCGTTGCTTCCAGCATGAAACCGACCATTTGGACGGCATCCTCTACACCGACAGGCTCGAAGGCGAAGACCGGAAGGCTGCCCTGCGCGCCATCCGCAACGCCAATTACCATGCCGTCACGGAAGAGACCACGTCCAAGCGCGCTTCCTCCGTCGGCTCGAGCTTTGGCGGCGGCAGCTTCGGGATTCCCGAGTGAGGGTATTGTTTGCCGGAACTCCGGCGGTAGCCGTTCCGTCATTGGACGCGCTGGTCAAAGCAGGGTTCGACGTCGTCGCGGTGCTGACCCGGCCGGACGCTCCGCTGGGACGAAAGCGCGTCCTCACTCCATCTCCCGTGGCTGCCCGCGCCGAAGAGCTGGGAATCCAGGTGATCAAGGCGGCCAAAGTAGACGCTGAGACCACGGCGCACATCGCTGACACTTCGCCCGACGTCGCCGCAATCGTCGCCTACGGAGGAATCGTTCCCCGGGACGCCCTCGCTGTTCCCGCACACGGCTGGGTCAACCTGCATTTCTCCCTGCTTCCGGCATGGCGCGGGGCGGCTCCCGTGCAACGGGCGTTGATCGCAGGTGACGATGTGACAGGCGCGGTGACCTTCCAATTGGAGGAAGGCCTGGACACCGGCCCCGTCTTTGGAGCCCTGACGGAATCGGTCCGGGATGAGGACACCGCCGGTGACCTCCTGGAGCGGCTCTCGGTCAGCGGTGCGGTTCTCTTGTGCCAAACGCTCTCCGCTATTGACGCCGGCCAGGCGGCTCCGCAGCCGCAGTCCGGTGAGGTGAGCCTGGCGCCCAAACTCACCTTGGAAGACGGACGGTTGGATTGGCAGCAGCCGGCCCTGGCGCTCCACCGCAGGTCCAGGGGCGTTACCCCCGAGCCCGGAGCCTGGACAATGCTGGAGGGCCAGCGGATCAAGCTTGAGCCCGTGGCCTTACGGCCGGATGTGAACGGTCTTGCGCCGGGTCATGTCCGGCCAGAAGGTAAAGCCGTGCTGGTAGGGACAGGCTCCCATGCCGTACAGCTGGGGCGTGTCCAACCCGCAGGCAAAAAAATGATGCTGCCGGCCGATTGGGCCCGCGGCTTGGCAACACCCGAGAAAGTGGTCTTCGAATGAGTGAGTCCGGCCGGCGAGGCCACAACAGCAGCGGTGGCCGCGACGGGGGTGGCCGGGACAACCGGGACAACCGGGGCACCCGGGGCGATCGTTCAGGAAGCAAGCGCAACGCCCAGGGCCGCGAACGCAACCGGGGTCCGCAGCGGGGCTTCTCCACCAATGCCCCTTCGCAGCGGACCCGGCGTGCTGATCCTGCCCGTCTGGTGGCTTTCGAGGTGCTGCGCGCAGTTGCTTCCGAAGACGCCTATGCAAACCTCGTCCTCCCCGCCCGCATCCGCGAACACCGACTGGACCGCCGGGATGCCGGCTTTGCCACGGAGCTCAGCTACGGAGCGCTTCGCGGGCAGGGAACGTACGATGCCATTCTTGCCCGGTGTGTGGACAGGCCGCTTGACCAGCTGGACCCCGCCATCCTTGATGCCCTGCGGATCGGAGCGCACCAGCTCCTGTCCATGCGGGTGCCCGCCCACGCTGCCTTGGACCAGACCGTTGGCCTGGCGAGGGCAGTCATCGGCGCAGGGCCCTCAGCGCTCATCAACGCGGTCCTGCGCAAGGTGGCGGCGCACTCGATGGAGGAATGGCTGGACCTTCTCCTGGACCAGGAAACGGATGCCACCAGGATTGCCGCCTTGCGCCACTCCCATCCGGAATGGATCGTCCGTGCTTTGCGGCAATCCTTGGTGAACCACGGCAGGCCTGCCTCGGACATCGAGGCACTGCTGGAAGCGGACAACGCCGCTCCGGTGGTTAATCTGGTGGCACTGCCGGGACTCGGAGACCTGGACGAAGCCCTCGAACAAGGCGCCACGGCAGGGGAACTCGTTGAGGGCTCGGCGATGTCCGCGGGCGGTGACCTCGGCAGGCTTGAATCCGTGCGTCAGGGCACCACGCGTGTCCAGGACGTCGGTTCGCAGCTTGTGGCGCGTGCCGTTGCGGGCGCTGACGTCGAAACTTCTGCCGACGGCAATGAACGGTGGCTTGATCTGTGTGCCGGTCCCGGCGGGAAAGCCGCGCTGCTTGCGGCTTTGGCCCACCGCGACGGTGCCACCCTCCTGGCCAATGAACCTGCACCCCACCGGGCAAAGCTGGTACAGCAGGCGCTGTCCGCCGTGCCGTCCGCAACCTGGTCCGTCCGCACGGGGGACGGCAGGGAAGTAGGCAGCGAAGAGCCGGAGTCTTTCGATCGCGTGCTGGTGGATGTTCCCTGCAGCGGCCTCGGAGCGTTGCGACGCCGGCCGGAGTCCCGTTGGCGCCGGTCACCGAAAGATATCGCAGACCTGGGTCCGTTGCAGCGTGAACTCCTGGCATCCGCCATCGATGCCGTCAAGCCCGGAGGAGTAGTCGGCTACGTCACCTGTTCACCCCATCCGGCCGAAACCACCGCGGTCGTCTCCGATGTCCTTGCCAAACGGACGGACTTGGAACTGCTGGATGCCGGAGATGCCTTGGACCGGGTCAGCCTGGGCAGGGAGCTCGGCGCCGGTCATGAGCTGACCGCCCAGCTCTGGCCGCATGTCCACCAAACGGATGCCATGTTCCTGGCGCTGATCCGCAAGAAGGCCTAGTTCTGCCGCAGTTGTTCGCCCCACCAACCACCCGAAGGATTTTCCTTGACTCAGTGCTGTATCAACCCGAGCATCCTGTCCGCGGATTTCGTCAACCTTGAGGCCGAACTGCAGCGCATCAGCAATGCCGATGCCGTGCACGTGGACGTGATGGACAACCACTTCGTCCCCAACCTCACCCTCGGGCTGCCGGTCGTCCAGAGGATTCAGGCTGTCAGCCCGGTTCCGCTGGATGCACACCTGATGATTTCCGACGCCGACCGCTGGGCGCCGGCCTACGCGGACGCAGGCGTCGCTTCAGTGACGTTCCACGCGGAAGCTGCGATGGCTCCGGTCAAGCTTGCCCGCGAATTGCGGGCGCGCGGCGCCAAGGCCGGTATGGCGTTGCGGCCGGCAACTCCCGTGGAGCCTTATCTGGACATGCTGAGCGAAGTGGACATGTTGCTCATCATGACGGTCGAGCCGGGCTTCGGGGGACAGGCATTCCTTGACATCACGCTGCCCAAGATCCGTCGTGCACGTGAGGCCGTTGAGGGTTCGGGTATCGGTGTCGCCATCCAGGTGGACGGCGGGATCACCGAGGAAACCATCGTCCGTGCCGCCGAGGCCGGGGCCAATGTCTTCGTGGCTGGCTCGGCTGTTTACGGCCACGCGGATCCCGCGGCGGCGATCGACCGGCTCCGGCTCGCCGGGACCAAGGCCACACAGCCCGCTGCCTAGGCGGCAAGGCAGCCCAAGCAGCAACAATGTGTCACGAAGATGGCCGGGAATAGCCCGGGCATCTTCGAGGTTGTGGCACAATAGCACCACACATATACGTGCTCCGGGGTCGGTGTAAGTCCGAACCGGCGGTTATAGTCCGCGACCCGCGCGCTAACGGTTACCACTCTTGTGGAGCCGGAAGCAGACGGTTGAACCGGTGGAATTCCGGTACCGACGGTTAAAGTCTGGATGGGAGAAGCACGTACAGGTATGCCGTCGGCGTCCTTTGAGGATGGCCGGGCGGGCATGCGCTGTCGTACACCCCCGGAGCCATCGCGGTCACTGGGAAGGAACGGCATGGATTTTCTGCGATGGCTCTTCGAAGCACAGATTCCCGTTGGAGGATCTGCGCTTGTTCTACGCGAAGTGCTTGGCAACATCTTTGGGCTCGCCAGCGCCCTCGGCGGAATGCGCCGCAAAGTCTGGGCATGGCCTGTTGGCATCCTCGGCAACCTCCTGTTGCTGACCGTGTTCCTCGGGAACGTCTTTGGCGCGGCGGCGCCGGCCACTTTGTGGGGCCAGGCGGGCCGCCAAATCATGTTCATGGCCGTCGCAATCTATGGCTGGTACCGCTGGCAGCAGGGGCGTCACCTTGCAGGCGAAGGCCGCGCAATCGTGCCGTCCTGGGCCAGTAACAAGGTCCGCATCGCTTTGATTGGCGCCATGGTGGCGGGAACGGCAGCACTGACACCGCTGTTCGACGCCCTCGGCTCCTACCCGCCGGTGTGGGCGGACGCCTGGACTTTCATGGGGTCACTGCTGGCCACTTATGGCATGGCCCGCGGCTGGACTGAATTCTGGCTGATCTGGGTGGCCGTGGACGTTGTGGGCGTCCCGTTGCTGTTCACCGCCGGCTATTACGCCAGTGCCTTCATGTACCTGTTTTATGGATTCTTCACCCTCGCCGGATTCTTCGTCTGGCGGCGGGCATCCAAGCGCGCAGCTGCAGTGGCCGGTCCGGCACCCGTCGCAGTGGGGGCCGCCCGATGAACGCGGTTGCCACTACCTTCAGTGTGCTTGAGTCTGCGGCCATGGACACGGCTCTGCGTGCGGCCTTGCAGGGTCCCCGTGGCGCCAACCCCTTGGTAGGTGCCGTCATCCTGAACGCCGACGGTGAGCAGGTCGCCGTCGGCTATCACCGTGGCGCCGGAACGGCACATGCCGAAGCGGACGCCATCCTCGAAGCGCGGAAGGCAGGGATCGAGCTGCGCGGTACCACCATGGTGGTGACGCTGGAGCCCTGCAACCACGTGGGTCGTACCGGTCCTTGTGCCCAGGCGATCATCGCCGCCGGTATCACCAGGGTGATTTACGCCGTCGACGATCCCCATGATCCCGCGGCAGGAGGCGCCCGCACGCTCCGTTCCGCGGGTATCACAGTGGAGTCGGGCCTCGCGGCAGCCGATGCTTTGGAGCTGAACCGGGAATGGTTCGACGCCGTTGCCTCCAAGCGGCCCTTTGTCACCTTGCACATCGCCCAGACGCTGGACAGCCGCATCGCGGCAGTGGACGGCACCAGCCAATGGATCTCCAGTCCAGAGTCGCTGGCGGACAACCACAGCCTGCGCGGACTTATTGACGCGATCCTCGTGGGCACCGGAACGGTCCTGATCGATAATCCCCGGTTGACTGCAAGGGATCCGGAGGGTGGACTTTCCGGGCGTCAACCGCTCCGCGCTGTCATGGGCCGGCGCGAGGTGCCCCAGGACGCGGCGGTGCGCGGGACGGACGGGCGCTTCCTCCACCTGGCCACCCGGGATCCGCGCGAAGCGTTGTCCATGCTGTTCGAGGAGGGCGTCCGGCACGTCATGGTGGAGGGTGGTTCGAGCATCCTCAGCACCTTCCTGGCGGCGGGCCTGGTGGATGAATTGATTGTCTACCTGGCTCCCACACTGCTGGGCTCCGGAACCCCTGCCCTGAACGACCTCGGCATCACTACCCTGTCCCAGGCCCAGCACTGGATGTGGGACGAGGCCGGCGGCGGTTCCGTGCGGACCCTCGGCAATGACCTTCGACTTCATCTCCGGCCCACCCGGCCGGCTACCACACAAGAAAATTCCCTTCCCGGCAGCGAAGCCGCGGAGTACGTCTCAGGAGGACACTGATGTTTACCGGAATTGTTGCCGAACAGGGCACCGTACTTGGCATCGACCACGACGGCGAAGCCAGCGCCACGTTGCGGCTTAAAGCCCCTACCACCACGGAGGGCCTCGCCTTGGGCGGTTCGATCGCCGTCAACGGTGTGTGCCTGACGGCTACGCAGATCAACGGGCAGGAGTTCAGCGTCGATGTCATGGGGGAGACCCTGCTCCGGACCACTATCGGTCAGTTGGCGGCGGGGGACAGCGTCAACCTGGAACGGTGCGTTCCTGCCGGCGGACGCTTGGACGGGCACGTGGTCCAGGGACACGTCGATGGCGTCGGCGAGTTGCTGGAGCGTGAGGCCCTGGGGAACTGGGACCGCTTGCGGTTCGGTGTACCTGCCACGTTGGCCCGCTACATTGCCGAGAAGGGGTCCATTGCCGTTGACGGCGTGTCGCTGACCGTGACCGCCGTCAGTCCCGCTGCCGACCCGGAGCCATGGTTCGAAGTCGGCCTGATCCCCACCACCCTCGAAGAGACCGGCCTGGGTGCAAAGCCCGTGGGTGCCAAGGTCAACCTCGAAGTCGATGTCCTGGCCAAGTACACCGAACGGCTGCTGTCCTTTGCGCCCCAGGGCAAGCCTGCCCACCGTGCCGACGATGAGAGCCGGTCCGCAAGCCCCGAACAGACCACGGAAGCCCAGGAGGCTGTGCGATGAGCGCCCCCACCAAGACCGATCCCGCCCGGGTACGCAGGCAGGGCCTGGACCCCGTTGAAGCGGCCATTGCCGCAATGGCAGCCGGGAAACCGGTGATCGTGGTTGATAACGAAGACCGCGAGAACGAAGGCGACATTATCTTCGCCGCCCAGCACGCCACCCCGGCCCTTATGGGATGGACCATCCGCTACTCGTCCGGCGTCATTTGCGTGCCGCTGGAAGGAGAGCGGGCGGACGCCTTGGCACTGCCGCAAATGGTGGCCGTCAACGAGGATGCCAAGGGTACCGCCTACACGATCTCCTGCGATGCTGCCCACGGAGTGAGCACCGGGATTTCAGCGACGGACCGCGCACTGACAGCCCGGATCCTGGCGGATCCGGCGAGCACCCCGGCCCACATCACGCGCCCCGGGCATATTTTCCCCCTCCGAGCAGTTAAGGGAGGAGTGCGTGAACGCCCCGGACACACGGAAGCTGCTGTGGACTTGTGCCGGCTCGCCGGGCTTGCCCCGGTGGGTGTGATCGCGGAGTTGGTACACGACGACGGTGAAATGATGCGCCTGGACAGCCTGCGCGAGTTTGCCGCCGGGCACGGATGTCCCCTCATTTCCATTGAGGACCTGGTGGCATACGTCGAGGCGGTAGAGTCCCAGCAGGAAGAGATTCCAACGGCACACCTTTCAGTGGCAGACGAGGAGAAGCGATGACGGCATCCATCACGCGCAGCAGCGACGAGACCGAACGCACGCCCCACCCCGTGAGCGGAGGGCCGATCGTCCAATTGCCCACCGCTTTCGGAGACTTTGTGGCACAGGCCTGGACGGACCACGAGACCGGAGTTGAACACCTGGCTGTCAGCTCGCCGAATCCGTCCAGGAGCGGGAAGGCTCCGCTGGTCCGGCTGCACTCCGAGTGCCTCACCGGGGACGTCTTCGGGTCCTACCGCTGCGACTGCGGAGAGCAGCTGGCTTTTGCGCTCGAACTCATCAACGCCGAGGGCGGCACGTTGTTGTACCTGCGCGGGCAGGAAGGCCGGGGCATCGGCCTTGCCAACAAAATCAAGGCTTACGCGTTGCAGGAAGCCGGCTTCGATACCGTTGAGGCCAACGAGCAGCTGGGCCTGCCGGTCGACGCGCGTTCTTACAACGCTGCCGCGCAGATCCTGGCGGAAATGGGCCTGCAGGAAGTCCGTTTGTTGAGCAACAACCCGGACAAGCAGAACCGCTTGGCACAGGCGGGCGTCACCGTGGTGGAGATGGTAGCCACCGAGGTTCCCTCCCGCGAGCAGAACCTGCGCTACCTGCAGACCAAGAAAGACCGGATGGACCACCGTCTGACGCTCCAGGCAGAGCACGCAGGCAACGGGAAGACCCCGCTGGCCCACCCCTTTGACAGCATCAACGACTGAACGGATCTACTGCACACAATGAGCGGACACGGCGCCCCCACCATTGACCTCACCACCCTCAACCCCGAGGAAACCTCACAGTTGAAACTGGCCATTGTCGCCGCCAGCTGGCACACCCAGATCATGGACGGCCTGGTTGACGGAGCCCTCCGCGCCGCCAAGGAAGCCGGCATTGCCGAGCCCGTCCTGCTGCGGGTTCCGGGCAGCTTCGAACTCCCGGTAGCGGCTGCCCGCCTTGCTCCGCACTTCGACGCCGTTGTTGCCCTGGGCGTCGTCATCCGCGGCGGCACCCCGCACTTCGATTACGTCTGCCAGGCCGCGACGTCGGGACTTACCGACGTGTCAGTCCGCACCGGCGTGCCTGTCGGCTTTGGCGTCCTCACTTGCGATACCGAGCAGCAGGGCCTGGACCGCGCGGGACTTCCCGGCTCCAGCGAGGACAAGGGCCATGAAGCTGTTACCGCCGCCTTGGCCACGGCAGTAACGCTTAAGCAGTTCCAGTAAAGGGCGGCGCGCTGCCGGCCTCCGGAATAAGGCCCGGCAAGGGGATGTGGGTGTGTGTTCACTCACATCCCCTTCGTCATCCAAGGCCCCAACAAGCGGTGGTTGCCGTGAAGGAAGTAGTCTGTAGGGCGTGAAGAATTTCGAGACGCTGTTCGCAGAACTGAGTGAGAAAGCAGCGACCCGCCCGGCAGGTTCGCGCACGGTAGCCGAACTGGACTCCGGAATCCACGGCATCGGCAAGAAGGTAGTCGAAGAAGCCGCCGAAGTGTGGATGGCTGCGGAATACGAATCCGACGAAGCCGCTGCCGAGGAAATTTCCCAGTTGCTGTACCACCTGCAGGTCCTCATGCTCGCCAAGGGCCTCAGCCTGGAGGACGTTTACAAGCATCTTTAGCCACGCCTCCCGGGCTGTGTCCTGCAGTGGAAACAACCGGGCCCGCAGCGTGGCCGATGTGCCTGAAAACCTCCAACAACAACAGAAAGTCTCCCAATGCTCCGTGTAGCAGTCCCCAACAAGGGATCCCTCTCCGAAGCCGCCTCAGCCATGTTGTCCGAGGCCGGCTACCGCCAGCGCCGCGACAACCGTGAACTGGTGATGGTCGATCCTGACAACGACATTGAGTTCTTCTTCCTCCGCCCCCGGGACATCGCGGTCTACGTTGGACAGGGAACGCTGGATGTCGGAATCACCGGCCGCGATCTCCTGCTCGATGCCCAGGTTGAAGCCGAAGAGCTCCTCCCGCTTGGCTTCGCCGCGTCCACCTTCCGCTTCGCGGGGCCCGTCGGTGACTTCTCCGCCGTCGAAGAGCTTGAAGGCAAGCGCCTGGCCACCAGCTACGACGGTCTTTTGCGCGACTATCTCGCAGAGCGCGGGGTCAACGCGAAGGTGGTCCGCCTGGATGGTGCCGTGGAATCGTCGGTGCGCCTCGGCGTCGCCGATGCCATTGCCGACGTCGTCGAAACGGGAAACACCCTCAAGGCTGCCGGGATGGAAATCTTCGGCGACCCGATCCTCCGCTCCGAAGCGGTGCTCATCCGGCGCGCAGGCAAGGGCGGTGCCGCCAATGGTACCGCCAAGGAAATTGACGTCCTGATCCGCCGCCTCCAGGGCGTGCTGGTGGCACGGCAATACGTGCTCATGGACTACGACATCCGCAAGGACCTCGTGGAAGACGCCGCAGCCCTCACACCGGGCCTGGAATCGCCCACCGTGTCGCCGCTGCGCGACTCGGAATGGGTTGCCGTGCGTTCCATGGTTCCCAAGAAGGAAACCAACCGGATCATGGATGAGCTCTACGACCTGGGCGCCCGGGCGATCCTGGTCAGCAGCATCCACGCCTGCCGTATCTGACCCGCGCTCCGATCAGCAGAACCGCAGAATTGAGGATCAGCACATGGCTGTAGCCGTACGCGTTATTCCCTGCCTGGACGTTGATGCAGGCCGGGTAGTCAAGGGCGTCAACTTCGAGGGCCTCCGGGACGCGGGGGATCCGGTGGAACTGGCGCACCGCTACGACAACGGAGGCGCCGACGAACTGACGTTCCTGGACGTCACTGCGTCGTCCGGCAACCGCGAGACTACCTTCGACGTCGTCCGCCGGACCGCCGAGGAAGTCTTTATTCCGCTCACCGTCGGAGGCGGCGTCCGTGGCGTTGCCGAGGTGGACAAGTTGCTCCGCTTTGGTGCCGACAAGGCCTCGATCAACACCGCAGCCGTCGCCCGGCCGGAGGTCATCGACGAAATCACCCGCCACTTCGGCTCCCAGGTCCTGGTGCTGTCCGTGGATGCGCGCCGCACCCGCGAAGGTGACGCCCCGACGTCGTCGGGCTTTGAAGTCACTACCCACGGCGGCCGCAAGGGCACCGGGATCGACGCCATTGCCTGGGCGAAGGAAGCCGCGGACCGTGGTGTCGGCGAAATCCTGCTGAACTCGATCGACGCTGACGGAACCAAAGACGGATTCGACCTTGAACTCATCCGCCTGGTCCGGGCAGCCGTGAACATTCCGATCATCGCCTCCGGCGGTGCGGGGGAGCCGCAGCACTTCCCGCCCGCTGTGGAAGCAGGAGCCGACGCTGTGCTGGCTGCCTCCGTGTTCCACTTCGGACCGGACGACATGATTGCCCAAGTCAAGGCAGCGATCGCGCAGGCCGGATTCGAAGTACGTTAACCCGTACGGTAACCACATAGCGTTCACAACAACGAAAGGGCCACCTGCAGGTGGCCCTTTCGTTGTTGTTGTGGGTTTGCCCTAAAGTCCGATGTCGGCCGATTGCAAAAGCGCGACGGCGTCCGGCTGGCCTTCGAACGTGACCAACGCCTGGTTGGTCCGGCCGTGGGCGTGCATGATCAGCTCGCCCGGCTCTCCGACGATTGCCACCGATACGGGTGCCCGCTTGGCCACGTGGCGGGGTCCCGTGGGCCGCACGAGCACGATGCCAAGATCGACTCCGCGGTAAAGGAAAGCTGCCCGCTTGATGAGATCGTCCCAGAGGGCGTCCGAATAGGCTTCGTCCAAGGCGCGGGGCGCCCAGCGGTCACCGGCCCTGCGGATGTCCTCGGTGTGCACGAAGTATTCAATGAGGTTGGAGGTCTCGTCCAGGGCTTTGATCCTCAACGGCGAAAGGGCCGGCGGGCCTGCTCGGAACGCCTTGACCAGCTTGGCGTAGTCCTCGGCAGTCTTCAGCTTGGAAGCCAGCTTGGCCGTCGCCTTGTCCGAGGCCTTTCCCAGGCTTGGGATCAACAGCCCGATGCCCACGGATGCTTTGCGTTCACGCAGGTACAAGTGGGCGGCAAGATCGCGCGTCAGCCACCCTTCACAGAGCGTGGGGGAGTCAGGCCCGGCCGCCAGCAAGGTTTCGGCCAGTACTTCTCGGGAAGGATCGACGAAATGCATCACTTGTGAAACTAGCACGATCGAGCCGCTGTTGCGCAGAGGAACCGCCGCAGGAACCGGGCCCCGGCAAAGGCACTAGACTTGATCTGATGTCTGAGCAGTCCACCCCCAGCCCAACTCCCGCCGCGGAGGCAGCGAGCGACCCCGCCGCAACCCTGCCGCAGGAGATTTCCAGCGCGCTCAAGCGCGATCCTGCAGGCCTTGTAGCCGCCATCGTCCAGCAGCATGACACCAACGAGGTCCTCATGCTGGGCTGGATGGATGACGAAGCTCTTCGGCGCACGATGACCACCGGTCGTGTCACTTTCTACTCCCGTTCGCGCCAGGAATACTGGCGCAAGGGCGACACTTCCGGGCATGTCCAGTTCGTGAAGTCTGTCGCCCTTGACTGCGACGGCGATGCCCTTCTGGTCCGGGTGGACCAAGTGGGCGCTGCCTGCCATACGGGAACCCGGACCTGCTTCGACGGACGCGAGCTGACCGTCGTCGCCGGCAACCGTGACTAGGGCCCCCATCCTTAACCACTGACTCACCACCTCACACAAAGGCGGAAAGATATAGCCATGCAGGACCTTGGAATCATCAGCCCGGGCCTGGAAGAGTTCCGGAAACTCGCCGCCCACAGCCGTGTCATCCCCGTTCGACTCAAAGTTCTGGCCGACGCCGAGACACCCATCGGCCTCTACCGGAAGCTGGCGCAGGGCCAACCCGGCACCTTCCTGATGGAGTCCGCTGCCGTCGGCGGCTCATGGTCCCGTTACTCCTTCATTGGTGCCAAGTCCCGCGCCACCCTGACCACCAAAGACGGAAACGCGCACTGGATCGGCCAGCCGCCGGTGGGTGTCCCGACGTCCGGCAACCCCGTGGAAGCCGTCCGCGACACCATCGCGGCACTGCAAACCGACCGTTTTGAAGGCCTGCCTCCCTTCACGTCCGGCCTGGTGGGCTTCCTCGGCTGGGAAACAGTGCGCCACTGGGAGCGCTTGACCTCCCCGCCCGAGGACGATCTGCAGTTGCCGGAGATGGCCCTGAACCTCGTGACGGACATGGCCGTGCATGACAATGTGGACGGAACGGTCCTGCTCATTGCCAATGCGATCAACTTCGACAACAGCTCCGAGCGCGTGGACGAGGCATGGCATGACGCCGTGGCACGGGTCAAGGCGTTGCTGGAGCAGATCAGCACGCCCGTCGCCCAGCCGGTCTCCGTGCTGGAAAGCGCCGCCTTGGACTTCGCTTCCAGCGTGCAGGAGCGCTGGGACGAGAACCAGTACCTGGAAGCCATTGACCGCGGCAAGGAAGCCATTGTTGATGGTGAAGTCTTCCAGGTGGTCATCTCGCGCCGGTTCGAAATGGAATGCGCCGCTGATCCCCTGGATGTCTACAGGGTCCTGCGCAATACCAACCCGAGCCCGTACATGTACATTTTCAGCCTCGCCGATGCCGACGGCCGGGAGTACTCAATTGTGGGTTCGTCCCCGGAGGCGCTGGTCACCGTGACCGGCGGCGAAGTCATCACCCATCCGATCGCAGGTTCGCGTCCCCGGGGCAAGACCGTGGAAGCCGACAAGGCCCTTGCCACGGAGCTGCTGGCTGACCAAAAGGAACGCGCGGAGCACCTGATGCTGGTGGACCTGTCCAGGAACGACCTCTCCAAGGTGTGCGTGGCTGGAACCGTGGATGTCACCCAGTTCATGGAGGTGGAGCGCTTCAGCCACATCATGCACTTGGTCTCCACCGTGGTGGGGGAGCTGGCTCCCGACGCCAAGGCGTATGACGTCCTCAAGGCGACCTTCCCTGCGGGGACCCTGTCCGGTGCCCCCAAGCCCCGTGCTTTGCGCCTCCTGGACGAGCTTGAACCACACCGTCGCGGAATCTACGGCGGGGTGGTGGGCTACCTCGACTTCGCCGGGGACATGGATATGGCTATTGCCATCCGCTCTGCCCTGCTGCGCGAAGGACGGGCCTACGTGCAGGCCGGCGGAGGCATCGTCGCCGATTCGCACAAGCCGTCCGAGGCCTTGGAAACCGTCAACAAGGCGGCAGCACCCCTGCGCGCGGTCCACACCGCCGGTTCGCTGCACAACATCGCTGCTGACGGAGTGGGCGAGGCCGGAGCCGACGAGGACGGAACTCCTGCACCGTGACGGCAAAGGCGCAAGACAAGACCACCGGCGTTGAGCGACGGTGGACCCGGAAATCGACCGTGGTCCTGGCCACCGTGATTCTGGCCTTCGCGGTCTTCGGCACTACTACGCAGACGTGGATCGAGGTCCGCTTGGACCCGGCTGCCGTGTCCAACAGCAACCTCCAAGTGCCCGGCAACAAGGCCGCCACCGCAGTAACAGCCCTGGCGCTCGTAGCCTTGGCCGGTGCCCTTGCGGCGTCCATCGCCGGAAGGATTGCCCGGTGGATCATTGCGGTGATCATCGGGTTGTCGGCTGTCGGTACCATCCTGGCTGCCGGGACGGTCCTCGGTGATCCGTTGGGTGCCGCACAAGGTTCCATCGCTGCAGCAACCGGCGTCTCCGGCGGGCAGGCCGCAGTGAACACCACGGTGTTTCCTGTGCTTGCCGTTGCTGCGGCCGCACTCCTGGCAGGCTGCGCCGTGTGGCTCCCGTTGGCCGGGCGCCATTGGAAGACCAGGACCAAGTACGACGCCGCCGCCCGCGCAGGGGAGCGCGGCACCGGTCCGGTCGATGAGATCGACAGTTGGGACAGCCTTTCCCGCGGGGAAGACCCTACGTAAGCGGCGTGTCCGGCGCGGGGGCCGCCGTCGAACATCAACCTCCGCAACAAAAGGGGCCGGCACTCGCCCTGACGTCGGTCGATGTCCCGGCCACCGCCAATAAATGGCAGAATGTAAGCAGTATTCATCCCGAGGAGATTCCACATGAGCAAAACCACAGTGTCCGCCAACCAAGCCGAGTCCGCCATGGCCAGCCACGCTGACGCCATCGGCCACGGAAACAGCCCGGCTGCCTGGACCTGCGTGATTGTGATGCTGGTCGGCGCCCTCGTTGCCTCCATCGCTTTCGTGATTGCCAGCACGCCCATCTTCATCGGCGGCATCGCAGTCATGGTCATCGGCCTGATTGTTGGTTGGGCCATGCGCAAGGCCGGCTACGGAGTGGGTGGCAGCAAGCTGCAGAACAACGGCCACTAATCGTGACCGTTCTTGACGACATCATCGTCGGCGTCAAGGAGGACATGGAGGCCCGTCGGCGGCTTGTTTCTCCCGTTGAGCTGAAGGACCGCGTAGCGGCAGCCGCCCCGGCACGTGATGCCTGGGCAGCGCTCGGCGGACCCTCGGCCACGCGCGAAGACCTGAAGGTCATCGCGGAGATCAAGCGGCGCAGCCCCTCCAAGGGTGACCTTGCACCGATCGAGGATCCGGCGTCCCTCGCCGCACAGTACGAAGACGGCGGTGCGTCCGTCATCAGCGTGCTGACGGAGCAGCGCCGATTCGGCGGGTCGCTGGCCGACCTGGATGCCGTGCGCGCCACCGTGAACATCCCCCTGCTCCGCAAGGACTTCACGGTTGACGAATACCAGATCTGGGAAGCCCGTGCCCACGGCGCCGACCTTATCCTGCTGATCGTCGCCGCGCTGTCCGATGCCCAACTGGCGGACTACAGCGCACTCAGCCGGGAACTTGGCATGAACGTCCTGGTGGAAACCCACACCGAGCAGGAAATTGAACGCGCCGTCGCGGCCAATGCCCGCATCATTGGCGTCAACGTCCGCAACCTGAAAACGCTCGACGTCGACCGCTCCCTTTTCGCCTCGCTCGCCGGTCTTATTCCGGCTGAGGCGGTCATTGTCGCGGAGTCGGGCGTGCGCAGTGCCGATGACGTTTCGCACTACGCCGCGAGTGGCGCCAACGCCATCCTCGTCGGTGAAGCGTTGGTCAGCGATGCCACACCGCGGGAACGCATCAACGAATTCAAAGCAGCTGGTGCTGCTGCCATCGCAGTCAGGAACTGAGACGCACCTGAAGCAAGGCGTTAGCTACGAGGCAGCCCGGACTGTGGTCCGAGGCTGCCTTGTGGCACGTGAATACCCATTGAACTAACTGGAACAGGACGGTGAGACTGATGGTGGACGCGCCAACAGCCAACTCGGAAGAGAATGCGGCCGACGCATTCCTGCAAGGTGGCATTTCGCTGCGCAACGCTGCCGGCCCGTACTTCGGCAAGTACGGCGGCCGCTGGATGCCTGAATCGCTCATCGCTGCCTTGGACGAGGTCCAGGACACGTTCGAGAAAGCCAAGGCCGATCCTGATTTCCTTGCCGAACTGAAGGACCTCAACAAGAACTACTCCGGCCGTCCGTCGCTGTTGACCGAAGCCAAGCGTTTCTCCCAGCATGCCGGTGGCGCTCGGATCTTCCTCAAGCGCGAGGACCTCAACCACACCGGATCGCACAAGATCAACAACGTCCTGGGCCAGGCCCTCCTTGCCAAGCGCATGGGCAAGACCCGCGTCATCGCCGAGACCGGCGCCGGCCAGCACGGCGTTGCCAGCGCGACTGCCGCAGCCCTGCTGGGGTTGGAGTGCGTGGTGTACATGGGCGCCGAGGACTGCCGCCGCCAGGCCCTCAACGTGGCCCGCATGCAGCTCCTTGGAGCCACCGTAGTGCCGGTAACCAACGGTTCCCAGACGCTGAAGGACGCCATCAACGACGCCCTGCGTGACTGGGTCGCCAACGTGGACAACACCCACTACCTGCTGGGTACTGCGGCAGGGGCCCACCCGTTCCCCGCGATGGTCCGCTTCTTCCATGAAGTGATCGGCGAGGAAGCCCGCGCCCAGATCCTCGAACAGACCGGCAAACTCCCGGACGCCATCTGCGCCTGCATCGGCGGCGGCTCCAACGCGATCGGCCTGTTCCACAGTTTCCTGGACGACGCTTCCGTGAAAATCTACGGCTTCGAGGCCGGAGGTGAAGGCCTGGAAACGGGACGACACGCTGCAGCGATTTCCTTGGGACGTCCGGGTGTGCTGCACGGTGCCCGTTCCTACCTCATGCAGGACGAGGACGGCCAGACGGTCGAGTCGCACTCGATCTCCGCCGGCCTGGACTACCCGAGTGTCGGGCCCGAACACTCCTACCTTGCCGACATCGGCCGGGTGACCTACGAGCCCATCACGGACACGGAAGCAATGGATGCGTTCAGCCTCCTCTGCCGGACCGAAGGCATTATTCCCGCGATCGAGTCCTCGCACGCCCTCGCCGGGGCCATCAAGGTGGGCCAGCGACTCACGGCGGGCAAGGAGAACCCGGCCGAGGTGACCATCATCGTCAACCTCTCCGGACGCGGCGACAAGGACGTGGAGACCGCTGCGGCATGGTTCAACATGCTCGACGAAGAAGGCCACGTCAAGGGCACCACACTGTCCACCCGCAAGCCCAAGGGGCCCACGGAGCACACCTCCGAAGCTGCCGTGGATGTCAACGAGGACCAGAACTGATGACCGAGCAATTCCAGAGCAAGTCCGCTGCGGCGATCGACCGTGCCAAGTCCGAGGGGCGTGCCGCCCTCGTCGGGTACTTGCCGGCCGGCTACCCCACGGTCCAAGCCAGCATCGACGCCGGTATTGCGCTGGCCCGCAACGGCGCTGACCTGATCGAGATCGGCATCCCTTACTCCGATCCCGTCATGGACGGCCCCGTTATCCAGGCAGCCACTACCGAAGCCATCAACAACGGTTTCCGGGTTTCCCACGTGTTTGACGTCGTTGCCGGCATTACGGCGGCAACGGATGCCGCAGTCCTGGTGATGACCTACTGGAACCCTGTGATGCGCATGGGCGTTGACGAGTTCTCCCGCCGCCTGGCAGAAGCCGGGGGAGCAGGCCTCATTACCCCGGACCTCATTCCCGACGAAGCCGCTGAATGGTTCGAAGCCTCGGACAAGTACGGCCTGGACCGCGTGTTCCTGGTGGCCCCGTCCTCCACGCCCGAGCGCTTGGACATGACAGTCAAGGCGAGCCGTGGATTCGTCTACGGCGTTTCCATCATGGGTGTCACGGGTGCCCGCCAGTCGGTCAGCAGCAGCGCCGAGGACGTGGTGGCACGGGCGCACGCGGCGGGAGCCGAGCGTGTCTGCGTGGGCCTGGGTGTTTCCAACCCTGACCACGTCCGCGAGATAGCCGCGTATGCCGATGGCGTGATCGTCGGCACTGCCCTGGTGGCGGCCCTGCGCGATGGCGGCGTGGACGCCGTCGGGCAACTCACCAAGAACCTCAGCGCCGGCCTTGGCCGCGCGGCTGCAGACGCCTAGGAAAAGGAACAGCGACGCACATGCACAACGTCCTCCACGCAGCGGCCATGGTCCCGATGAGCATCCCGAGCCCATCGTGGTCCGGATTCGACATTCCGCTCCCGTGGGGGACGTTGCGCATCCACGCCTACGCCTTGTGCATCCTTGCCGGGATCATCGTTGGCCTGTGGCTCACCTCGGTCCGCTGGAAGCGTCGCGGCACTCCGGAGGGCAGCTTGTGGGATATTGCCATCTGGGCGATTCCCCTGGGAATCATCGGCGGCCGGCTCTACCACGTGTTCTCGTCACCGGACGCCTACTTCGGCCCGGGCTTTGACGGCACAGGTGACTTGTCCCTGATTCCGCAAATACAGCGGGGCGGCCTGGGAATCTGGGGCGCGGTGCTCTTGGGCGCCGTCGGTGCCTGGATTGGCTGCCGGCGGGCCGGGGTCAAGCTGACCGCCTTCCTGGATGCGGCAGCTCCGGGACTCCTGCTGGCGCAGGCGATCGGCCGCTGGGGCAACTGGTTCAACCAGGAACTGTTCGGCGCCCCGACGACGCTTCCCTGGGGGCTGCAGATTGATCCGGCCAATGCGAACTTCCCGGCCGGCATGGCTGCCGATACCCTCTTCCACCCCACCTTCCTCTATGAGTTCCTGTGGAACCTCGCAGGCGTCGGCATCCTGTTGCTCCTTGACCGCAGGTTCAATTTCCGGAAGGGACGCCTGTTCTGGCTCTACGCGATGTACTACACCGTGGGCCGCGTATGGATCGAGGCGCTGAGGATAGACGATGCCGAGCAGATCAGCCTCTTCGGTATCACCACCCGGCTTAACGTATGGACCAGTATTTTCGTGTTCCTAGCGGCACTGGTGATCTTCCTCCTGCTGGGCAGGGGAGGGCGCCCGGTGCCTGACAGCCCCTATCTGCCGGGCAAGGAGCCGTCCCCGGAGGCTACTTCCGAGGCGTCCTCCCGGTCCGCCGGGGATGCCTCGACGGTGACGAGCGTCACGAGTCATGATGCGGACCGATCTGTCTCAGATAGTGGTTCCCGTGATAATCTCCCAGATAACCAAAGCGATCCGGGCCACGTTGACCAGCCGCAGGAAGCAGCAGGGGATTCCGGCCGAGGCACCCAGGCCACGACGGAATCGGAATCTGCTGGTACTGCCGCGAGGAAGGCCCCCGGATCTTCGCCGGAAGGTGACGTCACCAAGTAGTCGCGTCCGGCAAAAAGGGGCAACAGAGTCACCGCTCGTAGGGCCCAGTCCACAGCGTCGTGGCACCCCGGAATCCGGATCGCAAAACACACCGATGTTCACCGGTCTTGCCGGGGCCAGTGGTCTGCCCAGCTGTTCAGCTGAGTTGACTGGCTGGCCTACAATTTCCATTAACTAGCGCTTTGTTGTGCCCATCACAAGGGCCTGCAAGGTGGGGCCAACGTTGTCCCTTCCATACGCACGATCTCGAGGAAGGACGTCTCCCATGACCCATCTTCATAACCCCGGATGGTCCGAAAAAATCGAACCCCAGGGTGCCATGTCTCCGTTCAAGCGCTTCGCTGCGCTGCCGGAGGCGCAGGGTCTCTACAACCCTGATGCGGAGAAGGACGCCTGCGGCCTGGCCATTATTGCCACGCTCCGCGGGGAACCGGGATACGACATCGTGGAAGCGGCCCTGACCGCCCTCCGCAATCTCGAACACCGCGGCGCTGTCGGCGCCGACGAGGGAACCGGTGACGGCGCGGGCCTGCTCATGCAGATCCCCGACGAGTTCTTCCGCGCAGTGGCTGAATTCGAACTCCCGGCGCCCGGCCAGTACGTCGTCGGTACCGCATTCCTTCCTGCCGAGTCACGTGAAGCTGCGACGGCGAAAGCCGGCATCGAAGCATTGGCCGCCGATGAGGGCCTGAAGGTCCTCGGCTGGCGCGAAGTGCCTGTGGTCGCCGACCTGGTCGGTGCCATGGCACGGGCATGCATGCCGTACTTCTCCCAGCCCTTCCTGGCCTCTGCTACCGGCGAGCAGCTGGAGCGCAATGAGCTGGACTCCCGTGCCTGGCGGATCCGCAAGCGCGCGCAGAACAAGTTCGGCGTCTACTTCCCGTCGCTCTCCTCGCGGACCATCGTCTACAAGGGCATGCTGACCACGGCGCAGCTCGAGCCGTTCTACCCCGATCTTTCGGACAAGCGCTTCAAGACGAAGCTTGCGATCGTCCACTCGCGCTTCTCCACCAATACGTTCCCGTCATGGCCCTTGGCGCAGCCGTTCCGCACCATTGCCCACAACGGAGAGATCAACACGGTCAAGGGCAACCGCAACTGGATGCGTGCCCGCCAGTCGCAGCTGGCCAGCCCGCTGTTGGGCGACACCCCTGAAGAGCTGTACCCGATCTGCACCCCCGGCGCCTCGGACTCGGCATCCTTCGACGAGGTGGCCGAACTGCTCTGGCTCTCCGGCCGCCCCATTACGCACTCGATCATGATGATGATCCCGGAGGCGTGGGAGAACCACGCCACCATGGATCCGGCACGCCGTGCGTTCTACGAATACCACTCCCTGCTGATGGAACCCTGGGACGGTCCTGCCGCAGTGTCCTTCACCGACGGCAACCTCGTCGGCGCCACCCTGGACCGCAACGGCCTGCGTCCTGGCCGCTACTGGATCACCGAAGACGGCCTTGTTGTCTTCGCATCCGAGGTGGGCGTTATTGAAGTCGAGCCCTCCAACGTTGTGAAGAAGGGCCGCGTTGCGCCCGGCAAGATGTTCCTTGTGGACACCGAAGCCGGCCGCATCATCGATGACTCCGAGGTCAAGGCAGAGGTAGCAGCTGCGAACCCGTGGGCCGAGTGGCTCAAGGACAACCTGATCGACATCAACGAGCTGCCCGAGCGAGAACACGTCCTGCACACCGCAGCGTCGGTCAACATCCGCCAGCGGACCTTCGGCTACACCACCGAGGAGCTCAAGATCCTGCTCGGGCCCATGGCCCGCACCGGCGCCGAACCCCTCGGCGCCATGGGATCCGATACCCCGGTTGCTGTGCTGTCCAAGCGCCCCCGCCTGCTGTTCGACTACTTTGTGCAGTCGTTCGCCCAGGTGACCAACCCGCCGCTGGATGCCATCCGCGAGGAACTCGTGACCTCGCTGAAGTGTGCCATCGGCCCGAACGGCAACCTCCTGGACGGCAAGCAGGTCCGCCAGCCGCAGATCTCCCTGCCGTTCCCGGTGATCAACAACGATCAGCTGGCCAAGATCGCGAACATCGAAAACCCCGACGGCGACCGCATCGCCATGAAGGTACGCGGCCTCTACCGCCCCGAAGGTGGAGAAGCTGCGCTGCGTGCCCGGCTGACCGAGATCTGCGAACAGGTTTCCGGTGCCATCAACCGCGGCGTCCAGTACATCGTGCTCTCCGACCGCGACTCGAACGCCCAGTGGGCCCCCATTCCGTCGCTCTTGCTGGTCAGCGCCGTGCACCACCACCTGCTCCGCAGCGCGAACCGCACCAAGACGGCGCTCGTGGTGGAAGCCGGCGACGTCCGCGAGACCCACCACGTGGCAGTGCTGATCGGTTACGGCGCCTCCGCCGTGAACCCGTACCTTGCCATGGAGTCGGTGGAACAGCTGATTGCCAACGGCGACGTTGTTGGAGTGACGCCCGAAGATGGCGTCTACAACCTCATCAAGGGCCTCGGCAAGGGTGTCCTGAAGATCATGTCCAAGATGGGCATTTCCACGGTGGCTTCCTACACCGGCGCCCAGACCTTCGAGGCACTGGGCCTGTCCCAGGAACTCGTGGACGAATTCTTCTCCGGCACCCACTCCCAACTGGGAGGCGTCGGCTTGGATGTCATCGCCGCGGAAGTTTCCGCACGGCACCAGATGGCCTACCCCGACGGCGGCATCGAACAGCCGCACCGTCCGCTTCTGGGTGGCGGCGAGTACCAGTGGCGCCGCGACGGCGAACCGCACCTCTTCAACCCGGAGACGGTGTTCCGCCTGCAGCACGCCACCCGCGAACGCCGGTACGACATCTTCAAGTCCTACACCAAGGGCGTTGACGACCAGTCCGAGAACCTGATGACGTTGCGCGGCCTGCTGAAGTTCAAGGCCGGCGTCCGTCCTTCGGTTCCGCTCGAGGAAGTGGAGCCCGTCTCCAGCATCGTCAAGCGTTTCTCCACGGGTGCCATGAGCTACGGCTCCATCTCCAAGGAAGCGCACGAGACACTGGCGATCGCCATGAACCGCCTGGGCGCCAAGTCCAACACGGGCGAAGGCGGCGAGGACGTCGAACGCCTGCTTGACCCGGAGCGCCGCTCTGCCATCAAGCAGATTGCGTCCGGCCGTTTTGGCGTGACCAGCCTCTACCTGACCAACGCCGACGACATCCAGATCAAGATGGCCCAGGGTGCGAAGCCCGGTGAAGGCGGCCAGCTGATGGCACAAAAGGTCTACCCGTGGGTGGCCCGGACCCGGCACTCCACGCCCGGCGTCGGACTTATCTCCCCGCCCCCGCACCACGACATCTACTCGATCGAAGACCTCGCGCAGCTCATCTACGATGCCAAGCGCGCCAACCCTTCGGCCCGGGTGCATGTGAAGCTTGTTTCGGAAGTCGGGATCGGCACTGTGGCGTCCGGCGTCACCAAGGCGAAGGCCGACGTCGTGCTGGTTTCAGGGCACGACGGCGGTACCGGCGCCTCGCCGCTGAACTCGCTCAAGCATGCGGGTGTGCCGTGGGAACTCGGCCTGGCCGAGACCCAGCAGACCCTGATGCTCAACGGCCTCCGCGACCGTGTTGTGGTCCAGGTTGACGGACAGCTTAAGACCGGCCGCGACGTCGTGATCGCTGCGCTGCTGGGCGGTGAGGAGTTCGGCTTTGCCACCGCTCCACTGGTGGTTGAAGGCTGCATCATGATGCGCGTCTGCCACCTGGACACCTGTCCCGTGGGCGTTGCCACGCAGAACCCCGAGCTCCGTGCGCGCTTCAACGGCAAGCCCGAGTTCGTGGTCAACTTCTTCGAGTTCCTCGCAGAAGAAGTCCGCGAAATCCTGGCAGAGCTCGGCTTCCGCAGCCTCGAAGAGGCGATCGGCCACTCCGAGGTCCTGGATACCCGCGACGCGATCGACCACTGGAAGGCAGACGGACTGGATCTCGATCCGATCCTGCACGGCCTCGAGTTCGACGACGACGTGCCGCTGCGCAACATGGTGGGCCAGAACCACGAGCTGGACAAGCACTTCGACCAGCGGCTGATCACCATGGCACAGGAAGCCCTGAGCGACCGCATGCCCGTGAAAATCACCCTGGACGTCATCAACACGGACCGTTCCGTGGGCACGATGCTGGGCCACGTGGTGACCAAGACGTTCGGTACGGACCTCTTGGCAACCGACACGATCGACGTCACCCTCAACGGCACCGCCGGGCAGTCGCTTGGCGCGTTCCTTCCGGCCGGTATCACCCTGCGCATGTTCGGCGATTCCAATGACTACGTTGGCAAGGGCCTGTCCGGTGGACGCATCATCGTCCGCCCCGACCGCACCAACGTGTTCCAGGCGGAGCGGAACGTCATTGCCGGCAACGTCATCGGATACGGTGCGACCAGCGGCGAGATGTTCCTCCGCGGTCAGGTGGGCGAACGCTTCCTGGTCCGCAACTCCGGTGCGACAGCCGTCGTCGAAGGTATTGGCGACCATGGTTGCGAGTACATGACCGGTGGCCAGACGCTGATCATCGGACGCACCGGGCGTAACTTCGGTGCCGGAATGTCCGGAGGCACCGCCTACGTGCTGGACCTGCAGCCCGAGCGTGTCAACAAGGACGCCCTGGACTCCGGCGAGCTCCAACTCCTGGAGCTCGATGCCGAAGACCGCGACATCGTGCACGGCCTCCTCACCAAGCACCTTGAGGAGACCGAATCCGTCCTGGCCGGCCGTCTGCTCGAAAACTTCGACGACACCGCCGCCCGCATCACCAAGGTACTGCCGCGCGATTACGCTGCAGTCCTGCAAACCCGACTCAACGCCATCGAAGAAGGCCTCGACCCCGACGGCGAAGAAGTATGGTCTCGAATCCTGGAGGTAACCGGTGGCTGATCCACGCGGATTTCTGAAAGTCCGGCAGCGCGAAACGCAGCCACGCCGTCCCGTTCCCGTCCGCATCATGGACTGGAAAGAAGTGTACGAAGCCCAGGAAAAGGGCGTCCTGAGGAGCCAGGCCGGCCGTTGCATGGACTGCGGCATTCCCTTCTGCCACCAGGGCTGCCCGCTGGGGAACCTCATCCCCGAGTGGAACGACCTCATGTGGCGGGACAAGGGTGAAGAGGCGATCGAGCGCCTCCACGCCACGAACAACTTCCCCGAGTTCACGGGCCGCCTGTGCCCGGCGCCGTGCGAAGCCTCCTGCGTGCTCGGCATCAACCAGCCGGCTGTCACCATCAAGCAGGTTGAGGTCTCCATCATTGATGAGGCCTTCGACAACGACTGGGTGCACCCGCTTCCGCCCACCCGCCTCACCGGCAAGACGGTCGCCGTTGTTGGTTCTGGCCCGGCGGGCCTGGCAACTGCCCAGCAGCTGACCCGCGTTGGCCACACCATTGCCGTCTACGAGCGTGACGACAAGATCGGCGGCCTGCTCCGCTACGGCATCCCCGACTTCAAAATGGAGAAGGAACAAGTTGACCGCCGCCTGGAGCAGATGAAGGCCGAAGGCACCCGTTTCCGTACCGGAGTGGCCGTTGGTACCGACGTCACCTGGGAGCAGCTCCGCCGTCGTTATGACGCCGTGGTTGTTGCTACCGGTGCCACCGTTCCCCGCGACCTGCCCATCCCGGGCCGCGACCTTGACGGCGTCCACTTCGCCATGGATTACCTCGTCCCGGCCAACCGTGTGGTGGCGGGGGAGAACCCCGCGAACCACATCGATGCCCGCGGCAAGCACGTGGTGATCCTTGGTGGCGGCGACACCGGCGCCGACTGCATCGGTACCGCGCACCGCCAGCAGGCAGCATCCGTGACGACGCTCGCAATCGGCAAGCAGCCGCCGTCGGAGCGTGCCGCACACCAACCGTGGCCGACGTTCCCCACGCTTTTCGAGGTGGCCAGCGCCCACGAAGAAGGCGGCGAACGCACGTACCTGGCGTCCACCGTTGAGTTCGTTGGCGAAAACGGCAAGCTCACGGGCGTGAAGGTTGCCGAGACAGAATTCGTTGACGGCAAGCGTCTCCCCAAGGCCGGAACCGAGCGGGTCATCCCCGCGGACCTCGTGTTCCTCAGCCTTGGTTTCACCGGCCCTGAACCGGCCGGTATCACCGAACAAGTAAGTGCAGAGTTTGACGGTCGTGGCAACGTTGCCCGCGATGGCTACTACATGACGAACACCGAGGGCGTGTTTGTTGCCGGCGATGCCGGGCGTGGCCAGTCTCTGATTGTGTGGGCCATCGCGGAAGGCCGTGCTTGCGCGGCCGCCGTGGATAAGTTCCTCATGGGAAGCACCATCCTGCCGGCGCCGGTCGCCCCCACAGACCGGGCAATCGCGGTCTTATAGCGCCGGAAGGAACTTTCTTTTACTCAATCAGCAGCACACTACTTAGGGTAGGTATATGAGACGCGCGAAAATTGTGGCAACATTCGGCCCGGCTATTTCCAGCTTCGACAACACCCTCGCGGTGCTGGAAGCCGGCGTTGATGTTGCGCGTATGAACATGAGCCACGGCGACTACTCCGTGCACGACAACACCTATGAGAACGTCCGCAAGGCTTCCTCGCAGCTGCGCAAGCCGGTGGCGATCATGGCTGACCTCCAGGGCCCCAAGATCCGCTTGGGCCGCTTCGTGGACGGTCCGCATGAGTTGGCTGTTGGTGACACCTTCACCATCACCACCGAGGACGTTCCGGGAACCAAGGACATCTGCTCCACCACGCTGAAGAGCCTCACCGAGGACGTCAACGTGGGCGACGCCCTGCTGATCGACGACGGCAAGGTCGCGCTCCGCGCGATCGAGGTTGACGACGTCAAGGTTGTTGCCACCGTGACCGTGGGCGGCAAAGTGTCCAACAACAAGGGCATCAACCTCCCCGGCGTTGCCGTGAACGTTCCCGCCTTGAGCGAGAAGGATGAGGACGACCTCCGCTGGGCGCTCAAGCGCGGCGTCGACCTGGTTGCCCTCTCCTTCGTGCGTGACGCTGCCGACATCAAGCGCGTCCACGAGATCATGGACGAAGAAGGCCGCCGCGTGCCGGTCATCGCCAAGATCGAAAAGCCGCAGGCCGTGGACCAGCTCCACGAGATCATCGATGCGTTCGACGCGATCATGGTTGCCCGTGGCGACCTTGGCGTTGAGCTTCCGCTCGAAGAGGTGCCGATCGTCCAGAAGCGCGCCATCGAACTGGCCCGCCGTTGGGCCAAGCCGGTCATCGTGGCCACACAGGTCCTCGAGTCCATGATCGATAACCCGCGTCCGACGCGTGCCGAGGCTTCCGACTGCGCCAACGCAGTGCTCGACGGCGCCGACGCAGTGATGCTCTCCGGCGAGACGTCAGTGGGTCAGTACCCGATCGAAACCGTCAAGACCATGGCCCGGATCATCGAATCCACCGAAGAACACGGCCTGGAACGCGTCCCCCCTCTGGGCACCAAGCCCCGCACCCGCGGCGGCGCCATCACCCGTGCAGCCGTCGAAATCGCCGACCAGCTGGACGCCAAGTACATCTGTACGTTCACGCAGTCCGGTGACTCCGCGCGTCGCCTTTCCCGCCTGCGCCCGGTGAAGCCCGTCTTCGCCTTCACGCCCGTAGAGCACGTATGGAACCAGTTGGCCCTCACCTGGGGTATCCGCCCCGTGCTGGTCTCCATGGTTGGCCACACCGACGAGATGACCGCCCAGGTGGACAAGAGCCTGCTGGACATGAAGCTCGTGGACGAAGGGGACCTGGTGGTCATCGCTGCCGGTTCGCCTCCCGGACAGGCCGGCTCCACCAACTCGCTCAAGGTCCACAAGGTGGGCGACCTCGCAGACACCTCCAAGGTCTCCGGTTCGCGCAAGGAACCTGTTGGACCGTGGCCTGAAGACGAGACCAAGAACAAGGCCTAGTCTTCGTAGTGGCTTGGCAGGACCCCGCCTTTTTGAAGGCGGGGTCCTGTTTGTTTAAGGCGCGACGGCGGGTGGGGGCTGTGTTGCTTTGGCGGCGGCTGGTGACGTTGCCGCTTTGGTGGCGGCCGCCGTCGGGCGTGTATTTGGGCACGCAAAAGGCGGCCTCCCGGATGGGAAGCCGCCTTTCCCGGCGTTAGTTGACCTGGTTGATGATGGTCTCGGCAACCTCGCGCATGCTGAGGCGGCGGTCCATGGAGGTCTTCTGGATCCAGCGGAAAGCCTCGGGTTCGGTGAGGCCCATCTTGGTGGTCAGGAGGCTCTTGGCGCGCTCCACAAGCTTGCGGGTGGCGAACTGCTCCTGGAGGTCCGAGACCTCGTTCTCGAGCGCCTTGATTTCCTCGTGGCGGGAAAGGGCGATCTCGATCGCAGGGACCAGGTCCGCCGGGGTGAAGGGCTTCACGACGTACGCCATGGCGCCGGCGTCGCGGGCGCGCTCCACCAGTTCCTTCTGGCTGAAAGCCGTCAGGAGGACCACGGGAGCGATGCGGGCCTTGACGATCTTCTCAGCTGCGGAGATGCCATCCATCACCGGCATCTTGACGTCCATGAGGACGAGATCCGGCTTCAGTTCCTCGGCCAGTTGCACGGCCTTCTCGCCGTTGTCCGCCTCACCGACGACGTCGTAACCCTCGCCCTTCAAAATCTCGATAATGTCCAGTCGGATGAGGGTCTCATCCTCGGCAACGACGACGCGTCGGGCCGGCTGGGCTGCGGGTGCGGACTCCGTCTGTTCTGTCACGGGATCTCCTTGCAAAGGTTCGGCGGGTTCATGTCCATCTTAGTGCGGGCGCATCCAGGGCAGGTTTTGTTGCACGCGGCGCGTCCGGTTCTTTGAAACAGCCTATCTGCATGTAGAGTAGTTTCGCGTGCTGGGAACGGATCGCGTTGCTCACAGAAATGGAGCCGCTTTCAACCCGGTATCTCCGCGCCCGAGTGGCGGAATTGGCAGACGCGCCGCACTCAAAATGCGGTATCGAAAGGTGTGTGGGTTCGAGTCCCACCTCGGGCACGGCATAACCCCTCGTCAGAAGGGGTTTTTGCTTTTAAGTGTGGACAAAGTCTACGGGGCGTCCCTCGGACGCTAGGTTCGCGGGCTTTTGGGGTTAGCCTCTGTTGGTGGACACCTGAAGTAGCGGGATCCTGGGATTCTGCGGGAAGGTGTTCTTGTGAGCACGACACGACGTAAATTCACTCCGGAGTATCGGCGGGAGGCTGCACGGCTCGTTATCGATACCGGCAGGCCGGTAGCGCCGGTGGCTAGGGAACTCGGGCTTGGAGAGCAGATGTTGGGCCGGTGGGTGGCTCAGGAACGGGCACGTCTGGCGGCCCCGGAAGAGGTCGCGGCGGCCGAGACAGAGAAGTCGGAGTTGGAGCGGTTGCGCCGGGAAAACGCGCAGTTGCGGATGGATAACGAGTTCCTGGGAAAAGCCGCAGCCTTCTTCGCCTCCAAGCAGCAGAATCGGAATGCTTCGAACTGATGGAGGCCGAGAAGGCTAACTACTCGATCCAGCGGATGGCCAGACTGCTGGGCGTGTCACGATCGGGGTTTTACGCTTGGCGGCGGAGGACCTCCGTGAGGTCACTGCGGACGGTGGTCCGGGCTGAACTGGATGCAAAAGTCCGGCGGGTTCATCAGGATTCGACCGGAGTCTATGGGGCGCCGCGGGTCCGGGCAGCGCTGGCCAGGAACGGGACCGGCGTTGACCGGAAGACCGTCGCGGCCTCGATGCGTCGGCAGGGTCTGGAAGGGATCTCGCCGCGCCGGTTCCGGCCCGTGGCCCCGATCGGTGAGGGGCGGGTCCATTCGATCCCGGATCTGGTGGCCAGGAAATGGGACACCGGTGTGCTGGACGCGGTCTGGATCTCGGATATCACTTATCTTCGTACCGGTGAGGGCTGGGTGTACTTGTGCGCAGTCAGGGACGGTTGCTCGAGGCGGGTGATCGGCTGGGCAATGGACTCTACCCAGTCCAGCGCTCTGGTCGAACGGGCCCTGCGCATGGCCTTCATTCTGCGCGGCGGCGGCCCGGCCGGGGTCGTCTTCCACGCCGACCGGGGCACCCAGTACACCTCCACCCAGCTCAATGACGTCTGTACCGGGCTTGGTATCCGCCAGTCCGTTGGGAGGACGGGCGTGTGTTGGGACAACGCGATGCAGGAATCGTTCTGGTCCACCCTGAAAGCGGAGTTCTACGACCGGCGCCGGTGGGCAACCAGACAGGACGCCATCCGGGCCACCGGCCGCTGGATCGAGGAGTTCTATAACCGCACCCGCCTCCATTCAGCACTGGGCTATAACACCCCCGTGGAGCACGAACTGCTGCTCACCACGGACCAACCTCAGCCGGCACAAGCCGCCTGACCAACTGTCCACAGCTTGCGGGCAACCCCACTTTGGCCTGGCTGCCGCGGTGCCTAAGCGGGTGTGTGGGGTGGCAGGTTCAAGTCCCTGGGTGGTCTTCCGCCTGCTGTGACTGGGGTTGCTGCGGTGACCTACACCTATTCATGGGCGGGGGGAGCTGGAGCAACATGACCGTGGTCGGACCAAGGTGCTCTCACCGCCGCCGTAGACACCACCACAACTCAAGCGCCGGTTACGCTCCAGCAAGAGGCACTCCACCGGGTGAAGGCGGCCCGAACAGGCCCTCAACCGGCGCCCGCCAGCCTGACCGAGCAATTACCCTCGCCTCAGGCACAGCTTGCCCGCATGGGCCCACCTGGGAACACGGCTAATAGCGGCTCTTCTCGGTTCGTTTGGTAACGGATTCCCTCTATGAACGACGAAGACGGCGGCGGGTCTTCGAGCCGCCACCTTCGTCGCCCAGCTGCCCGACACGCCGTTATGCGGTGGCGCCGCTGGTGACCTCGTCTGTCGTGACAGAACCCACCGGAAAGCCGCCGGAGGGGACGACGTGGCCGGCTTTAATGACGGTGCGATTCCGGCGCTCGTCCCAGAGCACTGAGGGCTCGTCGAAGGGATTTCCGTCTAATATCACCAAGTCCGCGCATGCCCCCTTCGCGATACGGCCCAGGTCTTCGCGCCGGAGCAGTGCCGCGTTCGTTGAAGTCGCAGAGCGGAGTGCGTCGTAGACTCCCAACACTTCGCACTGCAGGCGAAGCCCGGCCAGCTGTTCATCCTCGAGCTCACCCATGAGGTCGCTGCCGAAGCCAATCCGGACTCCGGCGTCGCGCGCCAGTGTGACGGCGTTCTTGCCGGCGCCCAGGACTTCCTGGTTCTTGGCGACTCCCACCTCGGTCAGCCCGATTTCCGCTCCACGGCGGCCCATCGCGTCGTATGTCACCAACGTGGGTACGAGATAGACGTCATTCTCCGCCATGAGGCGGGCGGTTTCAGCATCCAGCAGGTTGCCGTGTTCGATGCAGCGGACTCCGTTGAGGACTGAGTGCGTAATAGCCTCTGGTGAGTAGGCGTGCGCGGTGGCGTAGCTGCCCCGCCGCGATGCCTCTTCGGTGACCACGCGGATTTCCGCCGCGCTGTACTGGGGTACACGGATCGGATCGACAGGAGAGATCACTCCTCCGGAGGTCATGAGCTTGATGGCCGTTGCACCGGTCCGGAACCGGTGGCGCACCGCCAGCAGCAGGTCCTCTACGCCGTCCACCACCTCACACATATGGCCGCCATGGAAGCAGCTTGCATCGCTCGCGGCGCGAATGTCACCGTGACCGCCGGTCTGGCTCAGCGCCGGACCGGTAAAAAAATACCGGGGACCGGGGTACAGTCCCTCCTCGATGGCAGTTGCCAGGCCTACGTCACCCCCAGCCACATCCCGGACTGAGGTGAAGCCCCGGCCGAGCGCGGCCTCAAGCCTGCGGGCACCGGCCAGCGCGGAATAGCTCAACGGCCCGGTTTCGTTTATCGCCGACGTCAGGCTGAGCGCATACGCATGGAAGTGGGCATCGATGAGGCCGGGAATCACCACCCGGCCGCCCGCGTCAACTATGTTCCCGGCGCCAGTGCCTTCGTCGGTGGTGCCTACGGCGGTGACCCTGCCATCCCGGACGATGATGGAGCCCTCAATGAGTGCTGGTGATTCGCCGTCGAAGATCCTGGCGTTCCGAATGGTCAGGCTTCCCTGAGAGTTGGGGATCACGTGCAGTGTTTCCTTCCTATTAGGGGGCGCACGCTAGCTCGTGGCAGCCAATGCGTCTTCGAGGAGCCGGACAGAGCGCCTCGCAACCTCGACGGCGGCGTCCACCGAGGACTGGTCATAGCTGCCTTCGGGCGCCAGGAAGTTCATCGAGCCGATCGTACGACCGCCGCTGAGCACCGGAACATTGACAATCGCGCCGCAGCCCAGCGATTCGATCGTTCCGGAGTCGAAGAAGAAAGCCCTGACCGCTTCCCTGTCGGCACCCAGGAACGGCTGCTGGCCGATGAGGACCTGCTCCAGCCAGACAGGATTAGTGTCTCCCGCGAGGGTTTTCTTACCGCCAACCGGGTAGACCCCGGGGTGGGTGGTGTAAATGCGCGCCATGCTGCCACCTTCGTCGGCAATGACGGAGGCGGTGAAGAGACGGACCCCTACAGTGTCGCGGGCGGAGGCGTAGACGTCGTCGAAGGATTCAAACTGGGAACTCATGGGAGTCCTTTCTGGTTTCGTAGGGATCTTTAAAAGCTTGTTTTCCGGGCGCCGCCGCCCGGAGCACGTCGAGGAGCAGATGGACTGACAGCAACTGGGACGGATTGTCCAGCGGGACGCCCAATTCCCGGGCCCGGCCCAGCCGGGCCTGGAGGGTGTTCCGGTGCACATCGAGGGCCGCCGCTGCAAGGCTGACCGAGCCGCGGTGGTCAAGGAAGGATGCCACCGCAGCGACGATCGCCTCCCGGTCAGGGCTAGCCATCAGCCGCGGCAGGGTCAGCTCGGCCACAAGCGCCAGGGCATCCCTGTCGATGAAGGTGGTAGCCGCCGTTACGCCCAGGCCCATGAAGCCCAAAACTGTGCCCTGCCCCGCTGATCGGGCGGAGACGGCAGCCAGCCGCGCCTCCTGGATGATGGAGGGAAGCGGCGGGGCCTCATACGCCCAACGGGACAGGCCGGCCACCAGGCCCAGCTCGGCCAGAGAGGGCTGTAGCCGTGTCTTGAGCCGGAGTTCGAGCTGCGCCGCAATTGCTTGGTGGGCAGCTGGAACAAGTGCCAGCCAGCCGTCCTCGACCTCTGCCAGGGGGCTGCGGGGTGAAACCTTCCGCCAGAGCAGCCTCAGCACCGCCGTCAGGTCGTTGGCGGGTGTGTGCAGGCCGCTGTGGCAGAACCACACTGCCGCGTATCGTTCGTGCCGGCGCCACCCAAGCTGTGAAAGGAGGTGCCGGTGGTCTTCCTCGAAGTCCTTGCCGGACGAACCTTGGCCCTGGCTTAGCCGGGCCAAGGCCGCAGTGGGAACAGCACGGACCGTCTCCCGGGAATTGCCCAGTAACCAGGCGGCCTTCACAGAGGGTGCAGCCACTTCCAGGATCGATCGGACCAGCCGTAGGTTGAGGACACCGGAGGCGGGTAGACGCGCAGTGAGCGCAGAGGGAACGCTGGCGTCCACGGCGCCCACGTCAACCGTGATGACCTTTGCGGGGTCCCGTGGGGCTGTGCCGGTTGAGGCGAGGACGACGCCGTCGTGTTCCAGCGAGACGCTAACCCCGTCCAGTTCCCGCGAGATAGTCTTGAGGACGTCGGGAAGCGCACTGTCCTTGGCCACGGCCCTGGCGAACCGGGCGAGCTCGGCATCCATCACTGACAGGGCGGCACCAATCTCGGCGGCCAAAGCCAACGCGACTCCGGCGGGGTTTCCTTCCGCCGCCAGGAGCGTGATGCCAAGCCGTTCGGCCAGGCCGATCACCGCGCTGGAATAGGTGCTTCCGGCCACGACGACGGCGCTGGCCCGCCGTTCCCAGGCATGCCTCAGCGCGGCGGAGACGAGCCATCCACCCGAGCCCATTTCCGCCGAGAGGACCACAACAGTGTTCGGCCGCACCCGCTGGATTGCCTCGAGATGGGAGACCAGGACAACGCTCTCGACCAGGGCGCTGGCGGGGGTGAGGTACAGCGGAGTGGTGCCGCGCAGCGACCCGTGTGCCAGCAGGCCGGCAACGTCGAGCCGCGTGTCCTTCATGGTCCTACCCATGGTGCCGCCTTGGATGTTGGAGGGGAATGCCGAACGCGGCCGGTTCGGCCAGGTCCAGCCCGGCCTCCGAATACCATTGCGGCGCGGCACTGAGCTTAAGCACATCCACGACGTTGCCCACCCGAAGGTCGTCCAGGTTGGCCACGGAACCGTGCTCGGAATTGAGCAGCGTCACCATGTCCGGCACGGCCGCCGCGACGGCACCGTCCACGAGCACCAGCAGAATCTCATTCTGGATCTCCATCCGGATAATTTGTCCGGTGGTTTCATCCTCCAAGGTCACACTGGAGGGCTGCGCCGGCAGTCCGAGGTCAGTCGGGCGGGAGAGGCCTTCAATGTGACTCACCCGCCCCCTGGCGATGCGCGTCACGCCCAGCAACTCGGACAGGGACAGGAATTTGCTCTCCGCCGAGGTTTCGGCTTCGAGAATCTGGCCGATGCGGATCATCCGGCTGATGGAGCCGTGGACTCCATGCTCTGCCAGCTGCCGTGCAGAACATGGATACATCACGGTGGCGGCCCAGCCGCCGAGCTCTGTGACGAGTGCGCGGACCAGCGTCTCGGCGCGCTGCGGATCACCCGCCTCTACCACGGCCCGCTCACCGGTTGCTCCCATCAGCGCGATGGGGGCGATGGCCACCCCGCCGATGTTCAAGGTGGTCTGGCTGATCAGAGGAAAGACCCGCCCCATGGGATCGGAGTCGATTACAGGAAGGGAGGACTGCAGCCCCACCATGAGGGGAATGATTCCGTTGATATTGGCGGCGGCGAGCGAATAAATGGCCCGCACCCTGCGCCCGAGCCTGGTTTCGATGGCCTCGATGCAGCCGGTGAATTCGTCTCCCACGGGTGGCATGTCGGAGATGAACAGGCCTTGGGTCACCATGCCAACGGACACCACAAGGTCCTCCGGAGCCAGTTCATCCACGGTGATGAGCTCGACGGACCGGGTCTGCATGGTCTCCTGGATCATACCGGCGTAGACGTGGATGGCGGTGGGATCGATGGCGCAGGCCAGGAAGTGGGCGCCGGTTCGGAGGTGCCCTACGTCGTCTGGGGTGAGGACGGTGCTCATGCCGTGGCCTCCCTGGCATAGGCGTCAAGCGCCCGTTCCTCAGAGCCGCATGTGCCGCCCGCGGCCTGGACCCGGATACGGACGATTCCGGGGTTGCCGTAGGGCATGGCGTAGACGTTTGATTCGATGATGCGGGTGTCTGTGGGGCTGGCGCCCAGCTGGACGGCAGCCGAGTTTGCTTCTTCCTCGGCCCGGTGCTGCACTCGGTGCAGGTCTGCTTGTCCGCTGACCTTTTCGAGCCTGTCGATCCACGCCGTCAGCGGTGTCGCGGCACAGCCTACGAGGGTCAGGTCCCGGGCCCGTGGAAGTGTTGGTACCAGGCCGTACTCGGGCCGGGTGTCCTGGCTGGTGCGGATGTCGGCGACCACCGATTTGATGCCGGGCCGGACTGGATGGTTCGCCGTGTACGGTTCTACGACGGTGGCGTTGGTGGCGAGGCTCGCTTCATACCCCTGCCGGATGAGGCTGCGGGCAACAGGAAGGCCGCCGCGCATGTTTCCCACGCTCACGCCCTCGTCGGTACAGATAACCACTTCGCCGTCACACAGGCCGCCCAACGTGGCCGCACCGAGGATCGTCATGGCCTCCTCAGGACGAAGCGCATGCACGGGGGTCATTGCCAGCCGCGCCAGGGGCGCCCGGCCGCCGTCGTTCCTTGCATAGGACAGTGCGGCGGCGGGGAAGTGGCGCTTCCCCGCCTCGTCCAGCATTGCCGCCAGTTCCTCGCCCGATTCCATCAGGGCGCTGTTGAGGACGGCGGTGTAGTCCCGGTCGCGGAACGCGCTTGAGTAGAAATCACTGGAGATGCTGATCCTCGTTTCGCTGTTGTTCGACAGGATGGCATCCGCGATGCGGGTTTCGTGCTCGGCGGATGCGGTGGAGCCGACGGCGGTGATGGCTATGTTCCGCAGGCCCCCGGACAGGATGGAGGGCAGTTCCAGCAGGAATGCGTTCAGGCCCAGCGTCGCCAGCGGCCGTCCTCGCAGGTCGTGGCCGCCCTGGACATGCACGGTTTTGGTGACGGCGGGCTCGATGTGTACAGGCAATCTGGTGTTATGGAACTGGTCGGCCGGAGGGCGGGGAGAGATGCGGACAGCGACGACGTTCCCGGGCCGGGCCGCGGCGAGGACGCGTCCGACGTCGGCCGTTACGTCGGTGATCTGGCTTCCGAACTGCAGTCGCAACGAGGACAGGACGCTGTCCAGCGCTTCCGCCAGGCTGCTGGCCTGCCGTTGTTCGGCTACCGAGACGACGGAGCGTCCCTCCAAAACGAGCGCCCGGCAGCTGGTGCCCTTGAGCATCAGTCCTAACCGCATTGCCGGGCCTCCTGTTCAGTGTTCTGCCGGGCCCTGGCCCCGCGATACATCCATGTCATATCTCTAGGGTCCACCCTGACCGGTCATCTGGCGGATTTGCGGAAGAATAATCCGTCGGCTGCGACTGCCACCAGGATGAGGACGCCGGTCACCACCTGCTGGTAGGTGGTGTCCCAGTGCAGCAAGTTGAAGCCGTTGCTGATCACGGTGAGGATCATGACTCCCACGAAGGCCCTCCACATGGCACCTTGTCCGCCCAGGATGCTGGTGCCGCCGATGACCACGGCGGCGATAGCGGTGAGTTCGATGCCGATGGCCATGGCCGGCTGGGCCGACCCGGCACGTGAGGCCAGAATCATTCCAGCCATGGCGGAGCACAGGCCGCTGATGGCGAAGACGGCGACGTGGATTGAACCGGTCCGGATGCCGCTGAGACGGGCTGCTTCCTGGTTGCCGCCTACCGCGTAGATCCTGCGCCCGAAAGTGGTGCGCCACAGAACAATTCCCAGCACAACGGTCATCGCCAGCATCAGGACCGAACCGGCGGTGAGGCCGAGGAGGCTTGGCCAGGTCCAGGTTTGGAAGGATGGGAGTTGGTGAGGAAGCGGCGCGACGATGGCGCCGCCGGTGATCACAATGGCCAGCCCCCTGTAAATGATGCTCACCGCCAGTGTCCCGATGAACGAGTTGACCTTCGTGCTGACCACGATCAGCCCGGTAACCGACCCGAGCAGGGCACCCACAAGCAACGCCCCGAAGAAACCGGCCGCAACGCCGAAATGTTGGGTGATCATCACGCCCGAAATGGCGGAGACCGCGAGGGTGGCGGTCGAGGAGAGGTCAAAGACTCCGCTGATGATGCACAAGGTGGCTGCCGCGGCGAGCAGCCCCACCACGGCGGCTTGGTCGAACAAGTTGATGAAGTTGCGGCCGGTGAGGAATGTTCCGGTGTTCAGGGTCAGGAACAGCATGATGGCGGCCAGGCCAAAAACGATCCCGAAGTCTTTGAAGTTCAGATTGAATTTTTTCCCTGCCGTCGAGGGCACGGCAGCTGACGTTGTGGTCATGTGGTTCACCTATTTCAGAAAAGCGGAAGTCATGACTTCGTCACGGGTGGCGCTTCGGTCGAACTCGGCAACGATGCGCCCGTGCCTCATGACATGGATACGGTGGGACAGGCCGAGCACTTCCTCCAGCTCGGAGCTGACCACGATGACTGCTGTGCCCATCGCAGCCAGTTCAACGATGATGCCGTGGATCCGGGCCTTGGCGGCGATGTCCACTCCCCGAGTGGGTTCATCCACCAGGAGCACCGCCGGAGGATTCAACAGCCATTTGGCGAAAAGTGCCTTCTGCTGGTTACCTCCCGAAAGGTTGGCTATCGGCTGTCCCGGGCGGGCTCCGCGCAGGTCGACGGCCTTGCTGACGTCCTTGACCTCCGTCCATTCCCGGTGAGCCCTGACGAAGCCGGCCCATGAGCGTGCGGGCAGAGTCGAGAGGGCGATGTTCTCACCGACCGGGCGGGACATGACCAAACCCTGTTCTTTCCGCGACTCGGGGATGAGGGCGATACCGGCCTTGATGGCGTCCCTGATGGAGCAGGGGCGGATGCGGCGGCCGTTGATTTCCACGTGGCCGCCGGTGGTCCGGTCGGCACCGAAAACGGCGAGCAGGGTTTCGCTGCGGCCGCTGCCCACCAGCCCGGCAATGCCTAGGATCTCCCCGCGGCGGACCTCCAAAGATATGTCCTTGACCTTGGCACTGGTCAATCCGGCCACCCGGATAACCGTCCCGGCTTCGGACGGTACTTGCGGAACGTCCGGGATGAGGAAATCGACCTCCCGGCCCACCATGAGCCGTACCAGCGATTCCGGAGTGTGGCCCCCGGCGTCTTCGGTAACGATGTGCTGTCCGTCGCGCAGAATGGTCACCCGGTCCACCAGTCCCAGGACTTCCTCCAGGTAATGGGAGACAATCAGGACGGTGGTTCCGGTCCCGGCCAGCCGTTTCACGACCTGCAGGAGTTTTTCCTTTTCCGCCTCGTTAAGGACGGCGGTGGGTTCGTCCATGCACAGCACCTTTGCCCCGCGGGCAAGGGCTTTCAGGATTTCCACCTGTTGCTGTTGTCCGATGGGAAGGGTCCCCACTGTTGCTCTCGGGTCCAGCTCAAAACCGGTCTCTTCCAACAGCCGGGCGAAATGGTCGCAGTCCCGGTTGGGGGAGAGGAGGCTCCCCCTGTTCGACCAGCGGCCCAGAAAGACATTTTCCAGCACCGACAGGTTAGGGATCAGGGCCAATTCCTGGGAGATGAGAGAAATCCCGTGGGAGATGGCGTCCCGGGGGGTTGCGATCCTGACCGGATGTCCGTCCAGTTCCATGGTGCCGGAGTCCGCCGTGATGGCTCCGCCCAGGATTTTGAGCAGCGTGCTCTTTCCGGCGCCGTTTTCCCCCATGATGCCGTGGATTTCCCCGGGGGTTACCGACAGCGTGACGTCCTTCAGCACCTGCGTTGCACCGTAACGCTTGCCGATCCCGGAGACGGTGATGTCGGGGGCGGTCCTCCGGCTGGCGTGCTCGTGTTTTTCCAACTGTTGTATAGCCATGTTGACCTCTGGAAGTGGAAGGGAACTTAGGGCCAGGGTCCCGGGGCCGGAGCGGTGGGCCTCGGCCCCGGGGTGTTAGAAGGGGGCTGTGCTAGTCCGAGTACTTTGAGACGTAGTTCAGGGAATCCAGTGCTTCTTTGGTGCCCTTGCCGTTGTTGGGGGAGAGGCTGGCTTCGTCGATAGCGGTTTCCACCTGCTGTCCCCGGGCTTTGGCGAGCCCCAGTTCGGTGGCCTTGGCCCCGTTGGCCACGACGTCGCTGACGTAGATCGAGAACCATTTGCCGGACCGGACCGCTTCCACGTTGGACACGGATGCGCCGTTGCCGATGAACTTGATGGCACTGTTCCCGGCGGCCGCGGCGGCTCCCGTGATGGCCTGCGATGCGCCGATCACCACGTCCACATCAGGGTTCGCCTGGGATACGTTCTGGAACGCCTGCCGGCCGCTGTCCTGGGTGTAGCCGCCTTCCACGCTGGCCACGAGCTTGATCTTCGGATCGGTGGCCAGTTCCGCCTTCACGGCCTCGGTCCGGGCGTTGTCCAAAGGTAGGGACTTGAAGCCTTCAAGGTAGGCCACCTTGCAGGTGTCGCCCGGCACCTGGGCGCACGCTTCCTTGCCCATCTCGCCGAGCACCTTGCCGTTGCGGGTGGGCAGGTCCACGATGCTGATGGCGCCGGGCACCTGCGGCTCGATGGTGTCGAACTTGGGCCCGATGACCGAGAATTCAACAACCACCGTGATGCCCGCCTGGACGGCCTGCGTCAACGGTGCGATGAGGGCCTGGTTGTCATTGGCCTGGACGACGATCACCTCGAACTGCTTGGAGGTGACGGCATCCTGGATCTGCTGGACCTGCGTCTGGGCACTGAAATTGGAGTCCACGAAGGTGGCGCTGGCGTTGTTGGCCTTGGCCGCCTGCTCCACTCCAAGGAACGTGCCCTGGGCAAAGCCGTTGGACTTGGCAAAACCAAAGAATCCAACGTTGAGCTTCTGGTCCGCACTTGCAGCGGATGCCTCTGTGGTGCTGCTTTGGGCGGGCGGGGTGCATGCGGAGGCCAGCAGGGCGAGGCTCATGAGGGCCATCGCGGCGGTCGGGCGCTTGTTGAATTTCACGGTCAGTCCTTTCGATGCGGCGATTAGTAGCCGTAGTGGGTTTTGGCGAAGTCCTCGGTGATGAATCCGTTGACGATGTCGTACTCAACGTCTTCGCGGGAGCGCTGGGCGACATCGCCGAATCCACCGCCACCCCCGACGGCCAGACGAACCACGTCGCCGGCCTTGATTTTCCGTGCGTTGGCCTTCAGTGTCCGGACCTCATCCTGGCGGCCGGGGTTGATCACCACTTCCGGGCCCTGGGCGTCGGAGCCGCCGAAGAGGCCCCATGCCGGTGTCTTGGACCTTTCGAACCAGAGACCCACCACGCAGTCGGCGAGGAACTCGTATTCGCGGACCACTCCGTTGCCACCGCGCCACTGCCCGGGGCCGCCTGAGTTCGGCCGGATGGAGTATTCGTTGATCCGCAGCGGGTAGCGGGTTTCCATCATTTCGACAGGCAGGTCCTTCAGCGAACCGTTGACGTTGTTGATCATGGCGGATTCGCCGTCCATGCCCTTCCAGGCGCCCCAGCCGCCCAGGGTGGCTTCCATGCTGACGAAGTTCCGGCCGAAGCGGGGATCGAAGCCGGCCGCGGTGATGATCATGGAGTCGCCGTGGCTGGCGCTGGCTACGCGGTCAGGCATGGCCGGTGCCATGGCCTTGGAGACCAGGTCTATCAGCAGGCCCAGATGCGAGAAGTACCACTGGCAGGGTGCCGGTGCGACGGCGCCGAGCACGGAGCCGGAACGGACCTGGGTAGTCAGTGGGCGGAAGGATCCGCCGTTGGAGTTGGAGTCCGGGCTGACCAGGAGCTTGTACCCCACGCGCAGAGCCGAAACTGCTTGCGCTGCGCCGCAGTTGACCGGGCCCATGGTCTGGTCGGCCGAGCCGGTGACGTCGAAGTCCACCGTGTCGCCGGCCACGGTGATCTTCAACCGGATGGGGATGGGGGTGTCCAGGTTGATGCCGTCGTTGTCCAGCACGCCTTCGGCTTCGTAGACGCCGTCGGGAATGTTGCGGACGGTTTCGCGCTCGATCTCCTCGGTCTGCCGGAAGATTTCATCACGGGCCGCATCGAGCTGCTCCATCCCGTACCTGGATACGAGTTCTTTCATCCGGGTGGTTCCCATCCGCAGTGCGGCGATCATCGCATGCATGTCGCCGATGGTCTGGTAGGGGAAGCGCACGTTGGTGCGGATCAGGTCCACCACGGAGGTTTCGATGCCGGCCTCCATGAGCTTGACCGGCCCCATGCGGAAGCCTTCCTGGAAGATATCGGTGGCATCCATCGAACCGCCCACGTCCTTGGACCCCATGTCCATCCAGTGCGCCCGGGTTGCGGCGAAACCGACTACAGAGCCGTTGTCGAAGATTGGCGCGAAGATGGTGACGTCATTTAGGTGCGTTCCGCCGAGGTAGGAGTCGTTGAGGATCCACACGTCCCCCTCCTGCCAGACTTCGCGGCCGTAGAGCTCCTCCACGGCGATGGAACAGGTTTCGAGGTTGCCGAGGAACAGCGGGAGCCCGGCGGACTGACCGAGGACGCGGTGTTCGGTGTCCAGTAGCGCCACCACGCAGTCCCCGCCTTCGTAGAGGATGGGTGAGTAGGCGGAGCGGATCAGTGTGGCGTTCATGTCGTCCGCGGCGCTGGTGAGCGCGTTGCGGATGATTTCAACCGTTACGGGATCCAGGGTTTTGACTGCAGTGATTGTCATTTGCGGTACCTCAATTTCCTTCAGCGTCTTCGATGCGGATGACCAGGGAGCCGAACTCGTCGACTGTGACGTTGAACCCGGGCGGCACCACGGTGGTGGCAGTTTGTTCCACGATGATCGCGGGGCCTTCAAAGGCGTGGCCGGCGGCCAGATCGTCGCGACGCACCACGGTGGTTTCGTGTTCCGAGTGGTCAAAGACAACCGGGCGCATCTCGTGTTTGAACTCAGGGCTCTGGGCAGCAGGGAAGAGCGGTGCTTGCAGTCGGCCCAGGTCGCCCACCGCCTGCATGCGCAGTGCGACGATTTCGATTGGCGCTCCAGGGTTGGAGTGCCCATAGCGCTCGTGGTACATGGTGGAGAAGCGGGCCGCCAGGTTCGCGACGAAGTCTCCTGACTCGGGCTCGTCGGCGGAGGTCAGAGGAACGTTCAGCGAAAATTCCTGCGACTGGTAGCGCACGTCCACGGAGGGATTGGTCCGGCGGCTTTCCTCCGGAACCCCCTCCGAGACGAGGGACCCTAGTCCCTCCACTTCCATCCGCCGCAGGACCCCGGACATATCGGCGACGTCGATGTCTTCGTCGAGGTAGAAGTACGGCTCGGAGAAGTCCTTGCGGATGTTGGTCTGCAGCATGCCCCAGGCCGAGAACGCGCCGGGGAAGCGCGGAACCACGGTTTCCGGGATCCCCAGTTCCTTAGCGAGGAAGACTGCATGCATGGGCCCTGCGCCCCCGAAGGCGACCAGGGCAAAGTCGCGAGGTTCGATGCCGCGGGAGATGGTGATGGTCCGGATAGCTTGGGCCATCTGGGAGTTGGCGACGTCGCAGATGCCTTCGGCCATAGCGATCGGGTCAAGGCCAAGCTGGTCCCCCACGGTTTTGAGGGCTGTGATGGCCGCTTCCCGGTCAAGGGCGACCTGACCGCCTGCGAACCAGTCGGGGTCGACCCGGCCCAGCACGAGGTTGGCGTCGGTGACTGTAGGTTCGGTGCCGCCGCGGCCGTAGCAGGCCGGCCCGGGAGTGGCGCCGGCGGACCGTGGGCCCACCCGGAGGCCGCCGGCTTCGAGCCATGCCACCGAGCCGCCGCCGGCTCCCACGGTGTGGATGTTGACGACGCTCATGAGCATCGGCAGGCCTTCGAGGTGGGCCTCGGTGGATACGTCGGGTTTGCCGTCGACCACCAGGGAGACGTCGAAGGAGGTGCCGCCCATGTCAACGCCGATGAGGTTGCGGTTGCCGGACACGGCAGCCAGTTCGACGTCACCCATCGCACCGCCAACCGGTCCGGACAGCAGCGTCTGGAGGGGACGCTTGCGGGCTGATTCCGCGGTGAGTACGCCGCCGGAGGACTGCATGATGTGCAGCGGAGCCTCCACACCGCGGTCGGCGAGCTTTTCTTCCAGGTCCAGGAGGTAGTTGCGGACCACGGGGCCGGTGTAGGCCTCGACGACGGCGGAGGAGGTGCGCTCGTATTCGCGCCATTCCTTCGCTGCTTCGTGGGAGAGGGAGACAGTGAAGTCTTCGCCGAGTTCTTCGAGCAGGATTTCTCGGGCGCGAAGTTCGTGGTCCGGGTTCTTGTAGCTGAAGAGAAAAGCAACGGCCACAGCGCCGTATCCCTCTTCCAGTGCACGGCGGGCCGCCTGGCGGACGGCAACTTCATCGAGGGGGCGGATTTCCAGGCCTTGGGCGTCGAGGCGGCCGCCGACGCCGATGACGTCCTTCCGCTCGACCAACGGAGCCGGCTTCCGGTACTGGGCATTATAGAGCTCCAGGCGCGGGCCACGGGCGATGTGGTAGGAATCCTCGAGGCCGGCCGTCGCCAGCAGTAGGACGGAAACACCGCGGCGCTCAAGGAATGCGTTCAGTCCCTGGGTGGTGCCGTGAACCAGGAATTCTACATCGGAAAGGTCCGTAACAATCGATTCGAGGCCGGCGATGACGCCGGCACTCAAGTTGCCCGGCGTGGTGGATGCTTTTGTCGCCTCATAGGTCCCTGCAGCCTGGTCGTACGCGACGATGTCTGTGAACGTTCCGCCGATATCCATCGACACCCTGTAGTTCGGCATATGTATCTCCTCATGATTCCGGGTTGAACTTGGTGTGTGGGAAATCACGTTAGACATGAGGGGTTTCGGGACACGGTGCGTCCTGCACAATCCAAGGAGAGGAAAAAGGGCTTGCTGCCCAAGAAGCCAGGCGGAAGGCCGGTTCGGCAGGGGTTTTAGCTGCCCGAGAAATCAGTGGACGGAATTCCCGGGTCATGTTTGACACGCTCGCTGAGCCACTCTTCCCTCAGAGGCGACACGTGCATCAGTTGTGCGCAGGCTGGTCGGATGGGGGCATGGGGAGGCGGAAAGGATGCTGGGCGGCGGGCCTGGTGCGGCGCGATCCTGCCGCGGCCTGCGCTCCTGCGGGCAGCGCGGGGCGCTGATGGTCATCGGAGGACCTAGCCTGGCTGTCTGGATGCACCTGTGGTCTCAGGAAGTGAGCGCTTCGTACCCAGCAAAACTTGACAACGAAGTAACACGCGGGTCCTCATCGGCATGGCTGGAGGCCTTGGCCTAGCAGGACTCTCCCTCGTTGCGCTCGTGGGCTTAACGTCGCGGACGGCCTTGTGGGTGCGTTCCAGCGGGTGGGCATTTTGGTTGCCCTAACCCGTTGGCCTCGCCAGTTCACGCCTCACGTCTTGGCGTCCTTCTTGCTGGACCTATTGCCGGGATGCTCCGGTAAAAAAATGCAAGACCCTGCCCATCATCGCCGCAGCCGAGCACCCCGGGCAAACAGGTCTAACGGCCCTGTCAGCACATCGCGCGCACTTGATAGCACTGTCTTATGACTACGTCACCCACCGCTGCTGCCGCCAGGCCGCCCTTCGACGCCGCGCTCGATCTGGACGGGGCTGTCGCCGACACGGCGGTGGCCCGCCAGGCGGCCTGGAAAGACGCCTTCGACCAGATCCTGCAGGATCCCCGCACATCGGCAACCGCCGATTCGGCAGTGCGGAACGCAACAACCCAGGCCATTTTCCTGCCGGCCGCTCCCTTATTGTGAGACATGGAAAATACAGTTCTCGTCGGTATTGATGGTTCCAAAGGAAGCGCCGGGGCCGAGGCTTGGGCGTTGACGGAGGCGGAAGCCCTTAGGTGGAAGATCGTGTTCGCGCACGCTGTCCCTCCGGTCGGTGTTGCAGACCCGGAAATTGAGGCGGGATACTTGCGGGGAGCCGTGAGTCAAGCGGATCGGACATTCGCGCCCTTCCTGACGGACGCTGCGGGAAGAGGCATTCCTACAGAAGCCCTTGTCGTGGCAGGCCGCGCCCAGGACGTACTAATCCGGCTGTCATCCAGGGCAGGCCTTGTGGTCGTTGGACGTCGTCATCGCACCGGTTACAGTTCCCGCTTCGGCAGTGTCTCCGCAGCTGTGACGGCACATTCTTCATGTTGGGCCGCTGTGGTCCCGGAAACCTGGAGCCAAGAGCGTCCGGGCGCAGACAGCGTTCCAGCCTCTGGCGGGGATAAATTTTTCGGGCACGTCATCGTGGGTGTAGACGAAGCCCCGGAAGCGCCGACACTCCTTGCCGTGGCAGCAGAGATGGCACAGCGGCACGAGGCTCCGTTGAGTGCTGTCACCGTTGGCGGGGGAGGAGCTCCGCAGGGCGGGGCGCCTTGGCTCTCGGATCTCATCCGGACGGTCAGAAGCAAGCACCCACACCTGCAGCGCGCCACCTTCACGCTTAAGGGCATGCCGGCCAATAAAATCACCGAGGCCGCACACGGTGCCCGGCTGCTGGTGATTGGGTCCCGCGGTCTCAGTGGTATCCCGGGAATCGTTCGCGGGTCCGTCAGCCGGGCCATCCTGGAGAACACTGATGCACCGGTCTTGGTCGTACCGTCCCGGTCCCCTTCGCATAAAGACCGTTGAGCTTGCGGCAGTCGCTCTCCTTATCATGACTCTCGACGTGGAGCCGGCTCCTGCCGGGTCAGAAGCAATTTGGCGGCTCACCATCGTGGAGGTCGAAAAGCCCAGCGGCGCTGCTGGGCACGCCGCACCGTCCGTCCGGCTGTATGCCCAGCGCTCCGACCCGCGGCGCGGCTGGCCCCGGCTCCGCGGATTTCGGCCTCGACAAGGTTGTCGCGGGGGAGGGGCCCTATGGTATTCGTCAAGTGGTTTGGGTTGGTTTTCTTCATAGAGGGTGCCGCACCTGAGCATGGAGTAACTGGTCAGTGGTGCTTTCTCGTCGTAAGAGGGGTTGTTGTGGACCCGGGGGCGGATCACCCTATGCTTGGATGCCTCACAGGGCAGGAGCGCCCAGCAGATTCTTACGTTGACGGTAAACCCGGCGCTGGACATCAGTACATCAACGGAGCGTGTCATCAGCGTACATAAGCTGCGTTGCAGTAGCAGCCGGGTGGACCCTGGTGGTGGTGGAGTCAACGTATCGAGGGTAGTCCAGCGGCTTGGTGGACGAAGCCTGGCGGTTTATACCGCCGGCGGTCCCGTCGGAGAGGCATACCGCCGCCTTATTGAAACCGAGTGCATCCCCACTCTTGTGGTGCCGGTTCAGGGAAGTACCCGGGAAAACTTCACGGTCGACGAGACGTCTACTGGTAAGCAGTTCCGCTTTGTATTGGAGGGCCCCGAACTTCGCGAAGAGGAATGGCGTGCCTGCCTGGACCTTATAACTCAAGCGGCTCCGCCTGGTGGATACGTCGTGGCCAGTGGCAGCCTGCCGCCGGGAGTGCCGGACGATTCCTATGCCCGGGTGGCCCGCCTGGCACGCGAGGGCGGGGCGCGCTGCATCGTCGATACCTCCGGGCCCGCCCTGGCCGAAGCCCTCGCCGAAGGGGTTTTCCTCATCAAGCCCAGTAAACGCGAACTGGGCGAGTATGTCGGGGCGTCTCTCGGCAGCGAACAAAGCCAGATGGACGCCGCCTCAGCCGTGGTTGCCAGCGGAGCGGCTAAGTACGTGGCCCTAACGCTGGGTGAGGCAGGTGCTGTGCTGGCCTCTGAGTCCGGTGTTATCCGGCTGCCGGTTCCGGCAGTGAAGGTGGTCAGTACCGTCGGTGCAGGTGATAGTTTTCTTGCCGCCTTCGTTCTGCGCCTCGCCCAGGGCCGTTCTGCCGAGGAAGCCTTCAAAGCAGCGGTCGCCGCCGGGAGCGCGGCGCCGGCTACCGAACTGTGCTATCGCGGGGACGTGGAGCATTTGGAAGCTGAGTTGTCGACTGCAATGAACTGATCCCCAGGGATACAGGTGCTGCCTGCCGCAACATTCTGTACCAACCATGGACCCGGTGTGGGACGGACTCTGGAGTGTTGGGCATCACCACAAAAGGGGAGGCAGAATGCGCGTGGTGGTTTACAGCACGAAGCCGCATGACGAGCACTTCGTGACGGAAGCGAACCTCAGCCACCGGCACCGGTTGTCCTTCCTTGAACCTCGGTTGTCCCCTGCAACGGTCCCGTTGGCGGGGCGCGCTGGGCCATGATTCGGGAGGTCCGGAGTTCGTTCTTCCGGACGACGACGGTGACGGTCTTGGCGAAGCGGGTCAGGAAGGTTGCTTCCTCCATGGCTGAGTCCCCGCCGCCGACTACCATGATGTCCTGCTCGCGGAAGAAGAAGCCGTCGCAGGTGGCGCACCAGGACTCACCGTGGCCGCTGAGTTTCTTCTCTTCCGGCAGGCCCGGTTCCTTGTAGGCCGAACCGGTGGCGAGTATGACCGCCGGCGCCTCGTGGGTTTGACCGCCCCCGGTGCGCGGATCGGGCGGACAGCCTCGACGCCCTGCCCGGCAGGGTCTGCAAGGACCCAATCTTGATTAATCTACGCAAGATCGATCTGAACCTCCTGGTGGTCTTTCATGTGATGATGCAGGAGCGGCACGTCACAAGGGCGGCAGCGAAGCTGTATACAACCCAGGGAGCCGTGAGCGCTGCCCTTGGACGCCTCCGACTTCTCTTCGACGATCCGTTGTTTCAGAAATCGCGGACCGGTATGGTGCCAACGGCGAAGGCGTTGGCTTGGGCACCCAGAATCGGCCAGTCCCTCAAGATGGTGTCCGATCTGGTGTTCGTGCCGAGGATTCTCAGTCGGATCCGTTGACCCCTCGAGGGACTACGCGATGACCGGGCATTTGCGCATCTCGTACGACGCGCAACGTGGATTCGTCGATGAAATTCTCGAGACTCAGGCTATGAGCGCAAGGCTGTCGCATCCATCAGCTACTTTGCCGGGGCCCTCACCGTTCTTCGCAACGCAGACTTGATCGCCACGATCCCCACCTATACGGCCAAAGAATTCCCAAAAGTGGCAGGACTGACAATGAGTCGGCCACCTATCCCGGTCCCCAGATTCACGATCTCGTTGCTCTGGGAGGTGCCTAAGGAAACACAACCCGAACAAGCTTGGTTGCGAGCAATGGTCGAAGGCTGCGCCCACCTGGAGTTTCCGTCCGCCAAGGGGGCAGCGGAGGGTGCGGATAACGGGCATTCATGAGTGCGATGCCCGCGAGTGGGTGGTAAAGGCCGTGCCCATTCCCGAAAAGTGGCCGCGTTTTAGCGTGACAGGCTGGGTTTGTTTGCGTAGGTGTACTTGTAGAAATCCGCGAGTTCCAGCTCGGTGGCCGCCGCTGTGTCCACGTAAACTGTCGCGGACGGATGCATTTGGATGACCGAGGCAGGGCATCGGCTTGAAACCGGGCCCTCCAGTGCTGCAGCGATAGCCGCTGCTTTTGCGCGTCCCCCGGCAAACAGCAGTAAATGCCGGGCGTCCATGATGGTTCCCAAGCCCTGGGTTATGCAATGCCGCGGGACCTCCTCAGGAGTAGCGAAAAACCGGGCGTTGTCTTCCCGGGTCCGCTGACTTAGTGTCTTTATCCTGGTGCGGCTGGCGAGCGAGGAACCAGGCTCGTTAAAGCCCAGATGTCCGTCACTTCCGATGCCGAGGATTTGGACATCAATGCCTCCGGCCGACTTGATCGACGCCTCGTAGCGGACCGCGGCCTGCTGGGGGTCCTGCGCGCCGCCTTCGGGAACGTGTACGAGTTCAGGATCCAGTGCCAGTGGCCCGGTCACTTCACGCTGGATCGTGGCTGTGTAAGACCGCTCGTCGGACGCGGAAATCCCAACGTACTCGTCCAGGGCGAACCCACTCACCCTGCGCATATCCAAGCCCGACAAAACGTGTCGCCGGAGTGCTTGGTACAAAGGCAAAGGGGAAGACCCAGTAGCCAGGCCGAGGACGGTAGCCGGGTTTCCGTCGATAGTTTCCGCCAGGCGTGTCGCTTCGATTTCTCCGGCTTCCTCAAGCGAGTCGACGATGATAATTTCCATGGTGCTCCTTTTCTGGTGATGCCCGACGTTCGATCCAGTTGAAAGCGACGGGCCAAGTGGACAAGCGGAAAGGGCCGCATATGCGCGGAAGATGAGCCCGCGGGCGGGTCTATAGCTGCTGGCGTCCTGCGATTGCGGCGCCGACTACCCCTGCGTCCTCGCCGAGCGACGCGGGAAGAATGAGGGGCAGCGTTGCCGCGCCCAGGTCCGACAGGGCGTCTTGGAGTGGCTGGAAAAGATCCGTACCGGCTTCAGCCAGGCCGCCACCGAGTACCACGACTTCAGGGCCGAGCAGCGCTGAAATCTGGACTATCGCTTCCGCCAAGGCCTCGACCGCTTCCCCCCAAACCTCTTCGGCGGCACGGTCACCGTCCCGCAACCGTCGGACTACTTCATCCGCGCCCGCAACCTTGATTCCGGACCGCGCACTGTATCTTCGGGCGATAGCCGCGGCGGATGAGATGGCTTCCAGGCAGCCCGTCGCTCCGCAGCTGCATGCCGCGTGGGCGGCAACCCGGAGGTGCCCCACTTCGCCGGCCTTACCCCGTGCGACGCAGAGCCTGCCATCCACAAAAAGGGCTGCCGCTATTCCAGTGCCCAACGCCATGATGATTGCGTTCTCATACCCTGAAGCAGCACCCAAGCGGTATTCGGCAAGGCCGGCGGCTCGAACGTCATGTCCGAAGTATATGGGCATTTGGAGTTTCTGTTCGAAGATCGACCGGAACGGCACATCCTTCCAACCAAGGTTGTGCGCCAGGACGCCGGTACCGGTTTCCTCATCAACAATCCCGGGGACAACAACAGCGGTCGCACAGTGACTTACGCCCCCGGACCCAGGCGATAAAGTGTGCACCGTTCGCTCAATGAGGTCGATGAGGCGCCAGGGTGTTTCTCTCCCGGCAGCGGGGGTGGGCATCCGGTGGACAGGACCCATAGTCCCGTCGGGATGGATGAGGGCTGCCTTAATGGTGGTCCCTCCGACGTCGAAGGCGAACACAGAGCCGTTCGCTGGCCCCAGGTTAAGCTCCCGTTGCACGGCCAACCCCCTCCAGAACGCCTTCCGGATCCCGGAGCAGCGGTTCGAAAGCGAGCTCCGCGGCACCGAAGATCTGAGCGTCGCCAAAGGTAGAGCTGACAAGTGTCACTGGTTGTATCTGGGCGACGACGGAGAGATCCAGCGCGTCGTGCATTCGTGTCTCAAATCTCGACATCAAGGGGGACAACGTCCCTGCAAAAACGACTCGATCCGGTGAGAGGGTGTTGACGAGACTGATCAGGCCGACTCGTAAATGATCGACGATCCGATCCATGGCCGCGGGTAATGGAGCGGGCTGGCTGAGGGCAGTGAGCACTTCATCCATTGAGGAGGGCGCAAAGGAATCGTCACCCATAGCAGTCATCATGGCCCGCCCGTCAACAAGCAACTCCAAACATCCCTTGGATCCGCAACTGCACTGTGGACCTGCGGGGTCGACAATCAGGTGTCCCGCCTGCAACGGGTGATCCGAACGGCCCGATTGCTCGTCGGCCAGGATGAGCGCGGAGCCTACGCCGATTTGCTGCCCCGCCAGGTACAGGAGCCGCTGCGCCCCCAGTCCTGCGCCCATGCGGAACTCCGCAAGCGCCCCGAGCGTGGCGTCATGCGCGATCAGGACGGGAAGGTCTGCAGGCAAGGACTTATCAAGAACAGCGGCCATGGGGATGTTGCGCCATCCCAAAGGAAGCACGGCGCGGGCCACGCCGGTGTGTGGATCGAAAACGCCCGGCACGGAGATGCCCACGCCCACACACTTACTCTCCAGTGATGCGTGTACATCCTGAATGGTCCGCGCGACTCGTGCCAGCGTATCCAATGGATCCATGCCGCCGGCGTCGAATATCTCGAATCGCCGCAGCCTGATGGCGCGCGTCAGGTCGACGACGGCAAGGTCGAGGCCGTTCGAGCTGAGCACACACGCGATGACGACGGCGCCGGAACCAACTATTTCAAGCGTTGCGGATGGGCGGCCAGGCGTGCCGTCTCCCACCGTCGACCCGGCGCGGAGCAGGGCAAGCCGTTGAAGGTCATCCACCGCCTTCCCTGCGGCACTCCGCGCCAGCGAAGCCGCCGCAGTAGCATCCGACCGTGTCATGGGGCCGTCGGCGCGCAGTGCGCTCAACATCCGTCCCGCAGCAGTTGATCCAAGAAGGGGTATTGCCGCGCGGGTGCCCGTCGGGTAGTTTGTTCTCACGAGAACAAACTACCCGACAAATTCCCGTAAACCAAGGTATCGGCCCTCGCATAGGCCTCCCACCAGATATTTCCACGACGAAAGAAAGGCAGGTTTGCACATGAAAAAAACCTATCGTAAACACCGGTCCGCGGCTGCTGTGTTGGCCGTTTTCGCAGTAGCCGGTATGGGACTGAGCGGATGCGCCGAACCCTCAGCTTCCCCGGCAGCGACGGCGGGTGCCAGCGGAAAGATTGCGCTGCTGCTTCCGGACCTGGTGACTGCCCGTTGGGACCAGCAGGACAAGCCCGTGTTTGAGGCTGCAGCCAAAGCCGACTGCCCCTCCTGCTCCGTTACTACTTACAACGCCAAGGGCTCAGCCGCGACGCAGTTACAGCAGGCCGAGGCAGCGGTTACGAACGGCGCGACCGTCGTCGTTATAGCTCCTGTCGACTTCCGCTCGGCCGCGCAGATCGTGGACAAGGTGCATTCCTCCGGGGCGAAGGTGATCAGCTACGCCAGCATCATCCAGAGCAAGAACGTTGACTACGGTGTAACAACGGACATCGCTGGTATCGGAGCGCAGCAGGCCCAGAGCCTGGTGGACGGGCTGAAGGCCAAAGGAATCACCTCGGGCGGACTCATCATGATGAATGGTTCCCCATCTGACGCCTTCGGCTCAAAATACAAGGCGGGGGCGCACTCGGTCCTGGACAAAACAAACTTCACCATAGCGGCCGAGTATGACACCAAGGACTGGTCCGCCGACAACGCCCAGAACCAGATGTCCCAAGCGATTACCAAGGTAGGCAAAGACGGGTTCGTCGGCGTTTACGCGGCCAATGACCAACTTGCCGGCGGTGTGATCGCAGCAATGAAGGCCAACGGTATTGACCCGACCACCCGGCCGATCACCGGGCAGGACGGGGCCTCTGCAGCCCTGCAACGAATTGTTGCTGGTGAGCAGTACAACACCATTAACCTGCCGATCAAGGAATTCGCCGCCAACACAGCCAAGATTGCCGTCGCTTTGGCGCAAGGCCAGACGCCTCCCGAGAATTTGATCAATGGCACTGTGGATGGCCCCGACGGAACCACGATCCCGGCCTATCTGTGGTCCAACAACGTTATTACCGCCGAGAACGTGGCGGACATGATCGAGCCCAAGGGTTTCTGGAAGCTGGACGACATCTGCACCGCCGATTACAAGGACGCCTGCGCAAAGGCCGGGCTGCTCTAAAGCTGACCTTCACCGACTACTAAGGAGTCATGGCATCATGACGGAAGCCCTTCTGAGCTTTCATTCGGTAACGAAGACGTACGGGACAATCCGTGCACTGGAAGACGTCTCTTTCTCCATTAATAGGGGAGAGGTCGTAGCGCTGGTAGGAGATAACGGGGCCGGCAAATCGACATTCGTCAAGGTGCTGTCCGGAACGGTTGTTCCGGACAGCGCAGTGATGGAATTTGAGGGCAAACCAGTTCATCTCGACAGCCCACTGGCGGCGGTTGACCTGGGCATCGCCACGGTGTATCAGGACTTGGCGGTGTGCAGCAACCTCGATGTCGTGGCCAATCTCTTCCTGGGCAGGGAGCGTCATCGAGGTTCGGTTCTGGACGAACTCGCAATGGAACGGGAAACCACCCAGTTGCTGGCTGAACTTTCTGTCCATCCCCGCTCCCTGCGGGTACCGATCAGCAGTCTCTCCGGTGGCCAGCGGCAGTCTGTTGCCATTGCCCGGTGTCTGCTGGGAAACCCCAAGCTGGTCATCCTCGACGAACCCACCGCGGCCCTGGGCGTAGCTCAGAAGGCCCAGGTCATTGACCTCATCCGCCGGCTCCAGGCACGAGGGCTGGCTGTGGTGCTGATCAGTCACAACCTTGCCGAGGTATTTGCCGTAGCTGACCGGATTGAAGTCCTCCGGCTTGGCCGAAACGGCGGGTCGTTTCCCGGGGATGAGAAATACCAAGACGAAGTTGTGGCTGCGATTACCGGCACACAGCTTTCAACGCCGAAGGAAGTTGCATGAGCTCTCAAGTACTGATTTCTCCGCCGCCGACCGGGTCACCCCAGGACAGGGAGCACTCGCTTGCTGCCAGGCTGCGGGGACTGGTCCGCGCCGACGATGCTACCCGCGTCGGCGTTCTCCAAGTGGTGATCGGCCTGGCCGTCATTTGGGCGGTCTTCTACATCCTGAACCCGGCCTTTCTCTCGCCGACCAACCTCACCAACCTTGCCCTGCAGATTGTGGCAGTCGCGACGATGTCAATCGGAGTCGTCCTGGTCCTGCTGATCGGCGAGATAGACCTCTCCGTCGGAACGGTAAGTGGCCTCGCGGCCTCTGTGATGGCGGTCCTGAACGTCTCACAGGGCCTGCCCGCCGAGTGGGCGATTTTTCTCGCGCTTGGATGCGGCGCGGTGGTGGGGCTCATTCACGGCCTCATCATCTCCACCTTCGGCGTCCCGTCCTTTGTCGTGACTTTGGGCGGCCTCATCGGCTGGCAGGGTCTTCAGCTGCTGCTGCTCGGAGACACAGGAGCCATCAATCTTACCGACCCTGCCATCGGCGGGCTTACCAGCTCTTTCTTCGCTCCGTGGGTCGGCTGGGTGCTGACGGCGTTCCTGATAGCTGCCATGTCGGTTCGGACTTTCCGGGTCCGTGCCAAACGACGCAAGATGGGTTTGAACAACACTGCGGTTGCTGCTGACGTGATCCGACTCGCGGTAATAACCATTGTCCTGGCCACTGCCGTCCTCGTCTTGAGCTCCAGCCGAGGCATTCCGTTGAGCGTACTGTTGCTCCTCGGACTTGTGCTGTTGATGGATTTCATTTGCCGCCGCACGCTCTTTGGCCGCCGGCTGTTCACAGTAGGGGGCGACGCCCAGGCGGCATCCCGGGTTGGCGTTCACGTGAAAACCACCACTGTTCTCGTATTCGTGCTTGCCTCGACCTTTGCAGCCCTGGGCGGCATCCTTTCCGCTTCCCGGTTGTTGGCAGTCAACGAAACGTCCGGCGCAGGGGAAATCCTGCTCAACGCCATCGCCGGAGTCGTCATCGGCGGCACCAGCCTCTTCGGCGGCCGCGGCAGTGTCTGGTCCGCCGTCCTGGGTGCCCTCGTTATCGGATCCATTTCCAATGGCATGGACCTGCTCGCGCTTCCTTCGCCCGTGAAATACATGATTACCGGGGCAGTGCTGATCGCGGCAGTTATCTTCGATGCCGTCATGCGGCGCAAGCAGGGCAGGTAAGGAAACAAACATGAAAAAAGGAATCAACGCCTGGTCGTTTGCACCCGGAACGTCACCCGAGGAAGTCCTCCGGCTGTCGCACTCGGCGGGTTTTCAGGGCGCGGAACTGGTTCTGGGGGAGACCGGGAAGCTTAGCCTCGAGAGTTCCCCGCAGGAACTGGTCTCCCTCAGGGGACGCGCCGAAGAGCTGGGAATCGAAATTCACTCTTTGGCGACGATGCTGCAGCTGCAGTACAACATGGTGAGCGATAATCCTGTCGTCCGCCAAAAGGCACTGGATGCAACCAAGGTGCAGATTGAGACCGCCAAGGTCCTCGGGGCCGAAACGGCATTGGTTGTACCAGGTTATGTCGGGGTGGACTTCATTCCGGATGCCGAAACCGTCCGCTATGACCGCGCCTATGACCGCGCCTTGGAAGCCTTTAGCGAGTTGGCGCCCTTCGCTGAGGCGGCAGGCATCCGTATCGGGGTGGAGAACGTGTGGAACCGGTTCCTGACCACCCCTCGAGAAATGCGTGGGTTCCTTGACGAAGTCGACAGCCACTACGTGGGTTCGTACTTCGACATTGGAAATGCGCTCGGAACGGGATTCCCCGAGCAATGGATCGAGATCCTGGGGCACCGGATCGTCAAGGTCCATGTGAAGGACTACCGCACGAACCCAGGAGGACTGAGTTCCTTTGTGGACCTGCTTTCCGGCGACGTGAACTTTCCGGAGGTCCTGAGGGCCTTGACGGACGTCGGGTTCAACGACTATTGCTCCGCGGAAGTAACGCCATACCGGTGGCACCCCGAACAGAGCGTCTACAACGCTTCCGCCTCGATGGATCGAATATTCGGCTGGAACCAGAACTAGCGGCAGCCACGGCAGGCCCGCGTAGAAAAAAGAATCATGGTCAGGAGGGCCATCCCGTGAGTAATGAATTTGACTACATTATCGTCGGCGGAGGAACAGCGGGCTGCGTCGTTGCCGCACGCCTCACCGAAAATCCGAGTACCAAGGTGTTGCTGTTGGAAGCAGGGCCGGATTACCCAACCGAGGAAGCAACGCCGGACGGTGTACACGAATCGCGCTACGTTCCTATGCGTGGCCATGCACCCGAGGTCGATCCCCGGCACGACTGGGGACTCAACATCGAAATGAACGGCGCAACAATTGTGGTTCCTCAAGCCCGGCTCATCGGCGGCGGCTCGGCCATCAACGGCACACTGGCCCTTCGCGGAGCCACGGCAGACTATGCAGAGTGGGCTGACGCAGGAAACCCCGACTGGTCCTGGGACCACGTGCTCCCAGCCTTCAGGGACCTGGAGGACGACACCGCACCCGGCGTCGGCATCCACGGGCGGGGCGGTCCCTATCCGATTACCCGAACGGCGGAGCCGGAACTCGCTCGCTTGCAGAAGGCTTTCGTGGACAGTGCCCGCAGCGTTGGGGCGCCGGACTGCTGGGACCTTAACGCCCCCGACGCGCAGGGCGTCGGCCCGGTGCCCCAAAGCCGTGCCGGAAACCGTCGGATCTCCACCGCTACCGCCTATCTCAATCCGGTCCGTCACCGCGAAAACCTCACTGTGCGGGGGGAAACCCTCGTCTCGCGTGTACTTTTCGATGGTGTCCGGGCGAACGGCGTTGAGCTGGCGGACGGCAGCACCGTTATGGCCGGTGAGGTAATACTGTCCGCTGGCGCCATTGTGACACCAGCACTGCTCCAGCGCTCCGGCGTCGGGCCTTCCGGACTCCTCGCCGCAATGGACGTTCCGCTTATCGCGGACCTTCCTGTTGGCGAAAACCTGGCCGACCACAGCTGTGTGCCCCTGATGGCACCTCCCCGTGAGGGGGCCTGGTCTCCTGATGATGCCAGCCTCCAGGCTGTATGGCGGTTCTCCACCAGCCAGCAGCCGGATAGCCTTGACGCACAGTTGACCATGTTCAGCTACCTGAATGTTCGTACCACCGGAGACGGCGCCCGCGGCATGGCCGGAGCCGGTAACGAGGGGCTGGACAACGTGGCCGGCATCGGCTGTGTCATCAACAAACCCCGGTCCACCGGCGTTGTCCGGATCACCTCTACGGACCCTGCCGCACTACCATTCGTGGACCCCAAGTACCTTTCGGATCCGATAGACCTGGCTGTCATGCGCGAGATCGTCCGTCGCGGATGGCGGGTCCTGACCGCGGAACCGCTGGCAGGCTTGCTGGATGAACCGCTGGGCATGGATGCGGAAACGGTCGCGGACGATGAGGCTCTGGACGCGGCGATCTACCGAACGATTGCTTCCGGCTACCACTTCACCGGGACCTGCAAAATGGCCCCGATCGACAATGGCGGCGTGGTCGACCAAAGCGGCCTTGTCTACGGGTGTGACGGCCTGCGCGTCGTTGACGCCTCGGTTCTTCCCACCATTCCCGCTGCCAACCCCATGCTGCCAATCGTCATGGTTGCGGAGCGGCTCGTAGCTATGGCCCGGGGCGCAGCCGGTCCTGACTCCGGTACCGACCAAACCCACGACCTGGCGCTAAGTGCCTGAAGGGAATATCGAGATCATGAAGTCGAATGCCCTATTCGCTCTGGACACCTGGTTCTATAACTCGCTTGGCTCGTACAATCTCGAGGCCAAATGCGAAATGCTGGCCGAACTCGGTTACGACGGCATTAACCTCACGCTCTGGAGCGATCAATCCTGGGCCGATGTAGCGAGGATTCCTGAAATCAAAGAGCGCTTCGGGATCGAGGTTACGGGTGTCTATGCCTCGGTGTCGGGTCCGGACGACGTCGAGGGGGTGCGCCGGGTTTCCGAGTTGCTGAAGACGATGGATGGCTGCACGCTTGTTGACCTTGCTATCCTCGGCAGCCCTGAGGCACACACGAATTCCGACCCGCGTGGTGATGCTGCCGTGGAACAAATGTTGAAGAACCTCTTACCCATCGCGGAGCGGCGCGGTATCACGCTGTCCTTGTACCACCACATCGGGTGCTGGATGGAAACTCTCGACGACGCCATGCGCCTGTGCCTGGCCGTCGACCACCCGAACCTCAAGATCACGTTCTCCAGCCACCACTGGTACCTCACCGATGGCAAACATCCGGAACGGACGTTCGAACGCATCAGCCCCCACATGTCCGGGGCCAACTTCTGCGGCAGCCGCCGGGTTCCCAGCGATAACGGCACGGATGCCACGATCGAGATTCTGGACGAGGGTGAACAGGACAATTTCTATTTGCTGGGCTTGCTTCAGAAGACCGGCTTCACGGGGCCTATCGGTATCCAGGGATTTTCCATGGGCGGGGACGTCTATTCGAAGCTCCGGCGGTCCCTTGCCGCCTACGAAGACATCCGGCGTCGGCTGAAGCAGCATCCCGGCTGGGCGGATTTCCGTAACGACCCCATCCCCTCAGCCCGTGAGGAGATATCGGCGTGAGCGGACGCAGAGTCGGGATCATCGGCACGGGGTTCATGGGGGAAGTCCACGCGGCCGCCTGGCGTGCTATCGGCTCCCCGCCGACGGCTATTCTTGCACGGTCGGCAACGCCGCGACCCGCGTATCTGCGAGACCGGGAAGTGGACATCTACGACGACCTCCAAATGTTCCTGGCAGCGGTGGACATAGTGGACATCTGCGCCCCAACGCATCTTCACGCGGGATTTGCCCTTGCAGCGGCCGCGGCGGGCAAGCCGGCAATCTGTGAAAAGCCGCTTTCTCTCAGCGTCGAAGAGGGACTGGAGGTCATCCGAGCGTTCGAAGAGGCCGGTGTGCACCTGCACGTCGGACACATTCTCCGTTACAGCCCGGACTACACGGCTGCACGGCAGGCGGTCGAGGCCGGCCGAATCGGAGAACCGGCGGTGCTTCGACTGTCCCGTCTGTCTTTTGCCCCGGAGCGCGGCGAGGCGAGCTGGTTCCAGGACGACAGCAAATCGGGTGGAATCGCGTTCGACCTCATGATCCACGACCTGGACTATGCCCGCTGGATTGCTGGAGAAGTAGTTTCGGTGTTTGCCAAATCAGCGACGAATTCGCGTGGGCACGCAATCGCCATCCTTAAGCACTCCGGCGGTGCGATCAGCCACATCGAAAGCTCTTGGTCAAGCCCCGCCCCGGAATTCCGAACAAGCTTCGAAATCGCAGGCGAACACGGTGTTCTTGGATGCTCATCAGCTGACACCACGCCGTTGGCCCTGCGGCTGCACGAAGAACGAAATGACAGCAGCACAGGTCTCGGTGACATGTCGCTGGCGGCCAACCCGTTCGAACTGGAGTTGCAGAACTTCCTTGGCGTAATTGACGGAACAGCACGTCCGGCCATCACGGCCCGCGACGCCCTCGCCGCGGTTCAGTTGGCGGCGGCCGTGCGGCAATCCGCGCGGACGGGTCAGCCTGTCGCGATTGAATCAATGGGAAAGGTAAATACATGGAGCGCATAGGCATTTTGGGTGTGGCTCATCTGCACGTTGACGCTTACATCCAGAACCTGCGCGAGGCCGGGGCCCAGGTCGTCGGCGTCTACGACTGGGATGCAGCCCGTGGCGCCGCCTGGGCTCGGAAATATGGGGTGGCGTACTACCCGGACGCCGATGAGCTTCTCGCCCAGGGCGTTGACGGGGTGCTCGTCTGCGCCGAAACCCTGCATCACCGCGCAATGGTAGAGAAGGCGGCGGACGCCCGTGCGGCCGTCCTGTGTGAAAAACCGCTCGGGGTGGACCTGGAGGACTCACAGGCGATTGTCGACAGCTGCATGAAGGCTGGGGTCCCGTTGATGACCGCCTTCCCCCTGCGCTTCGACAAGTCCCTTGGCCAGCTGAGGGAGTTGGTGATCGGCGGGCAACTCGGTCATGCCCGGGCGTTCTCCGGTACCAATCAAAGCGTCATGCCCATGCGGGAGCGCTCGTGGTTCGCGGACCGCGCCCTGGCAGGCGGGGGCGCGATGATGGACCATATCGTGCACCTTGCCGATGCCTATAGTTGGATCCTTGGCACACCTCCGGAGGAGGTCTACGCGGTCAGCAACCGCATCGTCCACTCGGAGTCGGTGACCGTTGAGACCTCCGGCCTTGTAATGCTCACATATCCTGGTGGCGTTTTCGCTTCCATCGATTGCAGCTGGAACCGGCCGCTGAATTATCCGACGTGGGGCGGGATGTCGCTCTCCGTGGTCGGGGACGGCGGCAGGGCGGACGCGGATCTCTTCAGCCAGCGGCTGACCCAGTTCGGCGGGGACCGGAACTTTGGCTGGATCCAGTGGGGCTTGGATACCAATCAGCTCATGATCGACGATTTCCTGGCAGCCATCCGGGATGACCGGAAGCCGAGGGTCTCGGGCAGGGACGGCCTGATAGCGACGGCCGTGGCCATCGCAGCCCTTGAATCTGCCTCCACCGGCGTTCCCGTCCGTCTTTCACCTGAATTATTCGCATAACCTACGAAGGAGACAGCCCATGCGCGCGGTTGTATTTGAATCACCTGGCCAACTCTCCGTCAAGGACCTGCCGGACCCGAGCCCCGGCCCCAAGGACATCCTGGTCAGGGTGGCAGCGGTCGGAATGTGCGGCACGGACATCCACGTATTCGAGGGCGACTACCTCGGCGGCCAATTTCCGATGATTCCCGGCCACGAGGCCACAGGCACGATCGAGGCAATCGGTGAGGCGGTCACCGGATTCTCTGTCGGGGACCGGGTGGCGATCGATCCGACGATGACTTGCGGGGAATGTGAGTACTGCCTGAACGGGCGCAACAACCTTTGCCGCAACTGGGACTCAATGGGAGTGATCAGCAGCCACGGCGCGTCGGCTGAGCTTATCCTCGCCCCGGCGAAAAACGTGTACGCCCTCGCCCCGGATGCAGACCTCTTCGATGCCACGATGATCGAACCCATTTCCTGCGCCATACGGGCGCTCGACATCCTTCCGCGCAGAATCGGTGAGCACTACCTGATTTACGGCGCGGGCACCATGGGATTGTTGTTGGCTCAGCTTGCCCCGCGCGCCGGAGCGGCATCGGTGAGCGTCGTGGACCCAAATGAGAGCCGCCTGCAGCTCGCCAGAGAGGTTGGCGTCGACATTGTTGCCACGGGTGCCGATCATCTTGATCGCGAGAACTGGGACGTTGTCATCGACTGCACGGGGGTTATCGCGGCCATGGAAGACGGCATGCCGCGGGTGAAGCCGGGCGGCTATTTTCAGCAGTTTGGAGTAGCGGCAGTCGATGCTAAAGCCCGGTACTCGCCGCTGAGCATCACAAAGGACGAAATCAACATCGTCGGGTCCATGGCGGCCCGGCACACCTTCGGGCGGGCTGTAGAGATGTTCACGGCGGGGGCCATTAACGTGAAGCCGATGTTCAGCCACGCCTTCACCCTGGACGACTATGACACGGCCATGGAAACCTTCCGGAAGGGTACGGGCCGCAAACTCCAGATTCGCCCAGGGGCCGCCGAATCCCAGACACTGCAATCGACCTGAACGCAAGTCAGGACTCACGTGTCTCAACCGGACCCACGTCCTCTCCGGAGTCATAGTGCTCCCCGAGGTGCCGTGGTCGAGGTGAAAGTAACCCGGCGGTCTCTGTAGGGGTTTGGGCGCGTGTCGGCATCGGGTTTGCACCATCGGGAGCTAAGCCCTGGGCCACCTGTCGTGTTCTTCTGCGGCGGAGTAGATTTGAAGAAAACAGGGTGCTACGCGGACAGGGTCACTGTCCGCGTAGCGCAATTACACCCCGACCACCCGGTGGCTGGCACGGGGGTCGGCACGGTGCTTCGTCTGTTCCGGAGTCCATGGTCTCTTCGCGAACAACCGGCGTGGCGCGTGTTGCCATGGTCTGGACGAGAAGCACCTGACGTCGTGCATTGCACCGAGGGAACGGGCATTTCCAACGGGAGTGACGATGGGCAAGATACTTTCCCACCGGTGAAGCTGTCCCGGTGCTGGGCATCGGAACGTGGGGCATGGGCGAGTTCTCCGGCCACGCTGCTCGGGAGACGGCGGCATCCATGTGGCCCTGGATGTGGGGATGTCCGTGGTTGATACCGCCGAGATGTACGGCAGCGGCGCGGCCGAGGAACTCGTCGGAAGGGCGCTGGCAGCACGGCGGGACGAACCCACACTTTATAGACGGCTAGAAGAATCACAAACGTCTCTCCGGCACCCACCCAGGAGAGATGTCCCAGCAGATGATGTGATAGCTGCGTTAGCGCGAAGACAAAGACCAGATCGAAGAATAACTCAACGCGAGTGACTCGGTCGCCGGGGGTTGCGGAACGCATCAGCGACCTGGCACGGACCGTCAGTATCCTCCCCTGGACCAGGAACGGACGGACGCCCCTCCTGCTGTCTGCAAGACTGACGACGGGGTGGGGGAAGTCAAGGGGGAACGGACAGTGCCGGCAAGCATCAGGTGGATATCAGCGAACCAGGTTCAGCGCCGCGTTGACGATCGAGGCTTCGTCGATGCCGTGGATGCGGTAGGCATCCTGTAGATCGGAGGACTCACCGAAGTCACTTACTCCCAGGGAGATTGTGCGGTCCCCTCGGGCCCCGGCCAGGAAGGACAAGGTGTGCGGGTGTCCATCCTGGACCGTGACGAGCGGCGAGGGGGCGTGTCGTGGAAAGAGCGCGTCAACGATGTCCAATCCGATCGCATGGGTTTCAGGGTTCGGCGAATTGCGGCTCTGAAGGGATTCGAAGACCAGATCAGGGCTGGTGAGGCAAACGACGCCCGCCCTGATGCCAAGTGTCTTGAGCCGTGCGGCCGAGGCGATGACCTCTGGCATCATTGCCCCGACGCCTACCAGAGTAACCTTTTCCTCGACCGGGTCATGGTCGCTCAGCCGGTAACCGCCGGCCACCGCGTGCCTACGGCGCCGCTCCAGCAGCACCGCGTCCGTCGGTAGGGCGGCCAAGGCCTGATCCAGTGGGCGGGTGGTGAGCCGGAAGTACGCTGAGCGTCCTCCGGGAATGCCGATCCGGCTCATGGCTTCGAGCATGCACCATTCCAGATCCTGGGCGAAGGCCGGCTCCCAGGCTGTACATTCCGGCTGTTCCAGACCGATGGAGGGAGTGGTGAGGGACTGGTGGGCGCCCCCTTCCGGTGCCAGAGTCACACCAGACGGTGTCCCGACCAGGATGGACTGGCCTCCGGCGTACATCCCGAAGGACCACGGTTCGAGGGCGCGGGCCACGAACGGATCATAGATAGTGGCGATCGGAATCAGCGGCTGGCCCCAGCGGCTCCAAGTGGAACCGAGCTCGGAGACCAGGCCCACGAGGTTGGTTTCGGCGATGCCTAGTTCGATGTGTTGGCCGTGGGAGTTCTCAATCCAGCGGAGGACCCGTTCGACGTCGTCCGCGAACCAGTCCTGGCGTTCACCAACGGACCAGACTCCGGTTTTGTTGATCCAGCCGCCGAGGTTGGTGGAGGAGGCCACGTCGGGGCTGCAGGTGACGACACGGTGGGCCACCTCAGGCGCTGCCCGTTTCAGGTCGGACAGGAACCGTCCCAGGGCGGCTTGCGTGGAAATTCTGTCACCGTAGCTCCACGGCAGCGAAGCGGGATTTTGGGGGGACGATGCCGGCTCGGGGTGCCGGCGCCTGAGCCGGAGCGATGCTCGGGAGCAAGCCCGTTCTTCGACAGTGCCCGGCTGGAATTTGCGCCATGGATCGCCAAGGTTCATTCGGGAGGCTTTGGCCAACATCTCCATCTGATCTGTGGACAGGAGCGCAGCGTGGTTGTTCGGATGTCCTTCGGTGGCAAGGCCGCGGCCTTTGATTGTGTACGCAAAGATGACGGAGGGCCGGGTGGGGTCGACTTGCTTGTAAGTGTCGAGTAGCAGTCCGATGTCATGTCCTGCGAGATCCCGTACCGCGGCTGCCTGTTCCGTGGCGGTGAGGGAACTGAGCAGGGTTTCCATGGCGGGGGTCGAATCGCTGGAGCGCAAGCGGTCGAAGATCTCTGAGTCGGGGGAGCGGAGTATGCGCTGGTATTCCTCGTTGGGCATGGTCTCGAGCCGGCGGCGTAGGTCCGCACCGCCTGGGTGGGCGAAGAGTTCCTGGATCCGGGTTCCCCACTTCCGGGTTAGGACCTGCCAGCCAGCGGCTTCGAACATGCCCTGCAGGCGCATAATCTGCGAGTCCGGTACCACCCGGTCCAAGGATTGCCGGTTCAAATCGACGATCCAGAGCAGCTCGCCGAGTTGCCCCACGGAGGGGTCGGCGACAGCCTCCCAGATGGCGCCCTCGTCCAGCTCCGCGTCGCCCAGCAGTCCGATGAAGCGACCGGATTTCCGTGATGCAGCGTACCGGTCGCTGACGAAGCGGTGTGCCATGGCTGCCCAGATGGTGGCTGTGGCTCCGATACCCACACTCCCGGTGGAAAAGTCCACCGTGTCAGGGTCCTTTGACCTGCTGGGATAACTCTGCAGGCCGCCCTTTTGCCGGAGTGTGCTGAGTTTGTTTTCGTCCAAGTCGCCAAGGAGGTAGTTGATGGCGTGCAGGACAGGGGAGGCGTGGGGCTTGACTGACACGCGGTCCGCCTCGGTCAGTTCGGAGAACCAAAGAGAGGTCATGATTTCAACCATGGAGGCGCTGGAGGACTGGTGGCCGCCGACCTTGATGCCGCTGACGTTGGGGCGGCCGCGGTTGGCGGCATCCACAATCGCGGTGGCGGTCCAGCGCACCCGCCGGGCAATACTCTCCAGAACTGCTGTCCCGGACCCTGCATCCCCAAGTCCGGCGGTGCCCGGGATCGCGGCTGTGGTCTGAAAATCTTCCACCCTCATGATGGTCTCCTGTACAAGTAAGCGTTACAAACGAAAAGTCCTCAAGTCGATCCGGTTAGCTGACTGCCAGTTCCCCCAGCTTCGACCAGCCTTCTACCTTGACGTTGACTATGTCCGGCGTCGCAGAAAGATATCCGGGAAGCTTCTCGCAAGCTTCCCGGAAGTGGGCCGACTGCACGTGGGCTGCCCCGGACTCATCGTCGCGGAAAGCCTCAATGAGGACGTAGGTGCAGGGTTCTTCGATGGAGCGGGACCACTCGAAGAACAAGCAACCTTCCTCGGCGTTGGTCGCGGAGGTGAAGTCCTTGGAGATTTCGGGCCACGCGTCGGCGTGGGCAGGCAGGACGGAGAATTTTGCGGTGATAAAGATCAATTCTGTTTCCCTTTGATAAGCCCCGTTTTGAGGGACAGGTCCGAGATAGTGGTCAGGCTGTTTCGACTGCACGTTTCTGCTCATCGGTCGCAGGTGCAGCCGGGCCGTTACCGATTAGGGCTTGTATACGTTCGCCCAGAATTGCCGAAACCCATCCCAGCCCGGCGCCGATAACGAGAGCAGTGGCGCTGGGCCAAAAAGACAGCTGCGTTCCGAAGAACACGGCTGTCCCGGCGAACGCGCCCGGGATGAAGGAGAGCGGCGCCCAGCCTGCTTGCAGGCACATGGCAAGTGCGGCAAGAGCCACGGCAATGGCGAGCGCGCCGGGGAATTGCGCCCAGCTGGTCAGTAGCGCAACCAGCCACCCGTAGATGACGCCTGACAGGTTGGCCGCGAGTCCTTTGGAAAATCCTGCCCGGTTTCCTCCTGCGGCGAAAAAGCATGCCCATGCGACGAACGCCACCCAGGTGATGAGGCCAAGTTCGACGCTTATCTGGGTCCAGACTCCGGCTAGTGCACCGACGGCAATACCTACGCCAATGTATGGTTTCATGTCGATTCTCTCTATTTGTTGATGCGTCGGTCCCCCAGGGCTGGTCTCTTTAGGGCACGAGGATGGCCCGGCCGCGCACTTTGCCCGCGTCGAGGTCGCTGATCGCCTGCTGGAAGTCATCGAGGGCGTATTTCTGGGTATGAAGAGTAACGGCACCCCGGGCCGCCAGGGCCATCAGGTCCTGAAGATCGTTATAGGAGCCGACGAGGTTGCCGATGATGCTGATCTCGGCTGAGACGATGTCGATGGTAGGGACGTCGATGTTCTCGCCGTAGCCGACTACGTAGTAATCGCCTGCCTGACGCAGCATGGCGAGGCCTTGGGCGGTCGCGCCGCCTTCGCCGACGAAGTCAATGAGTGCCTCCGCTCCATGACCGCCGGTGAGGGCCATGACCTGCTCGACTTGTGACCCGTCAGCCAGCACGCCTTCATGTGCTCCGATCTTCTTGGCCAGGTCCAGGGCAGCTGGATTACGGTCGACAACGATGATGCGGGCCGGTGTCAGGGCTGTGAGGACTTGAATACCTATGTGGCCCAGCCCTCCGGCGCCGATGACAACGCATGTATCCCTTGCGGTCAGCCGCTTCGCCGCCTTGGCGGCCGCGTGATAGGCGGTGAGGCCGGCGTCGGCCAGGGCTGCGACGTCGGCAGGCTCCAGGGAGTCGTCGATTTTGACGACGGAGCGGGCGGATGTCAGCAGGTATTCGGCATATCCGCCGCTGGTGTCGATACCGGGGAACTTGCTCTGTTCGCAGTGCACGTCGTCTCCGGAACGGCAGGCACGGCACAAGCCGCACGTGATGAGGGGGTGCAGGATGACTTTGTCGCCCTCCTTAACGTTGGTAACGGCGCTACCGACTGCGTGCACCCATCCGGCGTTCTCGTGGCCGATGGTATAAGGCAGGTGGACCTGCGATTTTTCCGCCCATTGGCCCTCGAGAATGTGGAGGTCCGTGCGGCATACCCCGGCTCCGCCGATTCTGACGACGACGTCAAAGGGGCCAGTGACTTGGGGAACCGGCACTTCTGCCATTTTCAGGCCTTCGTGGTAGCCGACGACCTGAATGGCCCGCATGGTGCTCATGGGTGAATCTCCTTGACTGTAAGTGGAAGTAATTCGTGGTGGTCTGCGGCTTCAGCGCCCTCGGGTCGTGCTGTCTGGTCCGCGCCGGATCCTTCATAGCGTGTCCGCAGCAGACCCCGGCAGAAATGTGCGTTTCCATCAATGGAAATGCGTGTCGAGCGGGCTCGACGCAGTGCCATCGGAACCGCGTCCGGAGGATAAGGCTGCCCTTCGTGGTCAACCAGGACAATCGAATCCGCGCCCTCGGGCAAGCCAAGTGCTGAGCGTCGGCGCAGCAGCGCCTCCTTCTTCCGTCCAGCTGGAAGGTCCCGGAGACGAATGGTTCCCAACGCCGTCTCCTCGATGCCGGTGTTGGTGCGCAACAGATCGGTGAGGCATCGTTCCATCGCGGCGGTGTGGGCCTTGCGCTGGAACATTCGCCGCAGCTCGTCCAGGCTGTCCTCGGCTTCATGCAGGAACGTGCCCCGGTAGCCGGCGTCCGCGGCGAGCCCGGCGTTGATGAGATCGGAGTCGTGGTGGTCGTCCAGCTCGACCACCACCTGCGTCACCGCGGGGAGCGCAGAGACCACATCCTTGCTGTCGGACGCCATGAGGTAGGCGAAATTGGGCGAGCAGAAGGAGGTGGGAAGGCGCAGGTGAACTTCCACCCTGGCCCCACCGGAGACGGTCTCGACGTTGAGGGAGCGAACGAAGCCGAGATCGGTGATCGGTTCATCCAGTTCCGGGTCGAGCACAGCGTCCAAGGCCCGGCGGATGTCCTCCTCGGTGACATCCCAGCGGGATGCAACTGCCGGACCGACGTACACGGCCGTCACCGGACGCCTGCCAGATCGGCGCGTTCGGGCTGTCGGGGTCCTGTCTTCGTCTCATCTGCAGCGGGGAGCTGCAGCTCTGCGGGCACCGGGATGTCGTACATCTTTGCGGCGTTGAGTCCCAGAATCTTCTTCTTTTGGGCAGTGGTGAGCGGGGCATATTCGGTCATGTCTTCCGGAATCTGGAAGTCAACGAACCGCTCAATCAGCCAGCGGGGCGTCCAAATGGCATAGTCACTGGAGAATTGGATACGGTCCTCTCCGATCCAATAGATGAGCTCTCCGATGATCTGGGCGAAGTACCGCGGCCGCGTGTGCATGAAAGGCATCGCGACGGCCAGGCCGCCATGAACATTGGGCTCCTGCGTGGCGATCCAACAAAAGTCTTCCAGTCGGGGCAGGCCGACGTGCTCAACCACAAAGTTCAGATCTGTGAAGTCTGAGGCTGCATGATCGACGTCGGCGACGTCGAATGCGTCCCGGTCGAGCGGGCGTACGGTAGGTCCTTTGTGGATGTGGATGTTCTTGATGCCGAGTTTGCGGCACTCCTCGAAGTACCGGTAGGACCAAGGGTCCGAGAGCTTGTATCCACGCGATTCTCCGTGCCACTCGGCGGTGTACAGCTTAACGCCTTTGAAGCCCATCTTTTCGTGATCGGCGCGCAGCCGGTCGAGGCCTGCCTCACCATCGCGGGGGTCATAACAGTGGTTGTACGTGAGCTTGTCCGGATTCGCCGCGGCGAGTCCGTACGCCTCCTCCACCTGCGCAAAGCCGTGCTTGTAGAACGCGCCGAGGTAGGCAGGCTGGAAGATCGCGTGGTCGACGTAGCCGTCCTCGAAAAGATCCTTCATGAGACGTTGGCCGCCTTGGTAGAGGAATTCCTCATAGGTCCACTGTTCCGCGTGGGGAGAGAGGTTGCGGTGGTAGTCATAGAAGCAATCGATGAACTGTTTACCAGGGACGTTCCGCTGGTTTTCGGGGCGGGCGTCCCACAGGGCGATGTGGGCGTCGACAATGAAGTAGTTCTCGCCGTCTTTGCTGTACATGTCCGGTCTCCTTCCGGCGCGACTGCCGTAGTCGCGACATCACCGACATTAGGTTGGTGAAACAGCTGTCAACATGTGTCGTGTGTCTCATTTTGAGACGCTTGCCCTTCGACTCGGATCCCTTGGAGGAAGTAGCCTCGAGGTATAGATACGAGGAGGACGGCGATGATGCCGAACACGGACCAGGGAAATCCCGGATCGGGCCACGATGACGCCGGCCGGCTCCCTACCCCGGACAAACGCCTCCTCGCTTCCTGGCAACGGAGCGAGGAATACGGTGTTTCCGCCGAGGCAGTAGATCCGACGTGGGCTGGCCCTGCAGGGGCTGACTCGCTCTTTTTCCAATGCGGCCAGGAGGTGCTCACCGGCCTCTACAGCACGCTGGCAAACGAACCCCTAAGCCTGATGCTCACCGATGCCAACGGTCTGCTCCTCAACCGCTTCAGCGGAGATACTTCCCTCTTGAGGGCGCTGGACAAGGCGCATCTGGCACCAGGCTTCGCATTCTCCGAAAGGGATGCCGGGACCAACGGCATGGGATTGGCACTTGCGGACCGCATCCCGACCCTCGTACGCGCGGAAGAGCATTACAGCGCCAGTCTCCGGACGTACACGTGCGCGGCTGTTCCTGTCTTCGATCCCGTCACGGGCTTGCTGGAAGGCAGTGTCAACATCACAACATGGTCCCGCTCATCCCCGCAGTTGCTGCTGGCTTTGGCGGAATCAGCTGCGGGCAACACCTCAGCCCTGATGCTTTCAAGATCGCAGGGTCGCAAAGGAAAAACCGGACCGAAGGGTGGCGTCTTCCGCATCCAGAGAGGCAAGCTCGAGCCTGCAGCGGGAACAGTGCGGAAAATTTCGTCGGCCTGGACAAACGCCGTCGACCAGGCCAGTGGTGCCCTGGCGGCGGGACGGGTTGTTGCCGCCGTAGGGGAGCAGGGTGCCGGGCGCGCAACTCTCCTGGCGCAGGCCCTGCGGCATGTTCAGCCCGGGAGCCGTATCATCTCAGCGGCCGTCCCTGCCCCCGCCGACGTCGACGCGTGGCTGTCCTTGTGGGCGCCCGAACTGGCCAAACCTGCTACCGCTGTGATCGTCGAAAACGTAGATCTGCTGCCCGCGTGGGCGGCGCAGGAACTCCACTCCCAAGCTATCCGGGCAGTTCGGTCGCTTCCCCTCTCCCAGGGCGGGAGCACGCCAGCGCTCGCATGGGGCGTCACAGCTGCAAGGCACGACGATATCCCGCAACCCCTGGCGGGCATGATCGATACGGTGATTCCTGTTCCTGCCCTGCGGGAACGAGGCGAGGATGTCCTGCACCTGGCCAGCTATGCCGCCCGCCAAACCCGCCTGCGGGAAATCAACTTCACCGGCGCGGCAGAAAAAGCACTGATGGCCCATAACTGGCCGGAGAACATTGATGAGCTTTTCAGCGTCATTCATGCCGCCGCTGTCCAGACTGAGACCATTGACGTGAGCCATCTCCCTGCTTACCTTCTGGGCGGGAGAAACCGCCACCTGAGTCGGATCGAGGTGGTGGAACGCGACGAAATCGTCCGCTGCCTCTCCACACCCGGAGTAACAGTAAGCGGTGCGGCAGCAGAATTGGGCATCAGCAGGGCCACCATCTACCGCCGCATGGCCAGGCTTGGGATCGCAATCCCGAAGTAGGCGGACGCCGTGCCTACTTGTCTCCAAAAAGCCGGGCGACGTTGTTGAGGCCACATGCCACCTAGGATTTCCCAACATTTTCCAAGAGTCACCGAATCAGCGTTGACCTGCGGAATTGACCCTTGGAACGGCCGTCGCTGCCCGGTCAGGACCTAGGCTGAGCCCGTCCATTCATGGCTGCCGTCAGGGAAGACCTGACGCTTCCACACCGGCAAGCGCTTTTTGATCTCGTCAACGAGGTCGGCGCACGCGGTGAACGCCTCTGCACGGTGCGCAGCAGACACAGCGGCCGCAAGTGCGACGTCGCCCACACCCAGCCTCCCGACACGGTGCTGAACCGCGACAGCATCGATGTCTGCACGGGCGGCGATTTCCGCCGCGATTTGACCAAGAATGGTGGAGGCATGTGGGTGGGCGACATACTCGATCCCGGTCACGGACCGCCCGTCGTCGTGGTTCCGGACCACGCCACTGAACGTGACGACAGCGCCCGCCGCGGAATCTTCCACGATGGACGTACAGTGCTCAACGTCCGCTTTGTCGTCGCGAATTTCCGCAAAGGCCACTCGGTGAGCAGCCGGTAGCAGGCGTGCCAGGTTAGTCATGCGTTTTTCCTCGATTTCAAGACCGTCACATTGAAGGGCGCAGCTGATTAGCCGCCGGCGAACGGCGGAAGGACATCGATTCGCAGGTGGTCCCGGGCGGGAAGGGGCGCCGATCTGTCCCGGAAGGTCACTCCGTCGACCAGAAGCGCACAGATCTCCAGGACTCGTCCCGCGCCCGGTCGAGAAGCCACCAGAGCGGACACCACCGACTCAAGGCTTTCCCCGCTGGGCACCGTGACTGTCTCCTCGTGGCGACCCATCGACTCAGCTGCGGCAGCAAAGTAGAACAGGTTGAGCGTAGTTCTGCTCGAGATGTCCTGTGTTCCCACCATGTCACCCTCCGATCGCGCTCATCAACCGTTCCGGCTGAAGGAAGCTGGGATCGTCAATCCCATGGCCGGCCAGTTTCCCCCAGTGTGCGGTGCGCCAGATGTGGGCGAGCTCATCATCTGTGGCGCCGGATCGCATTGGTGTGCGCAGGTCATGCTCTGATGTGGCGAACAGGCAAGTCCGTACTTGTCCGTCGGCGGTCAACCGGGTTCGGTCGCAGGCGCCGCAAAAGTTTTGGGTCACGGCAGAGATAATCCCCACCGTGCCGAGGATACGTTCGGTGTTGCCGTCGAGTACATCCCACGTCTCGGCCGGCGCCGATCCGCGATCGCCCGGACTGGTCCGCACCAAGGCGTACCGCTTCTGAAGAATTGAGAGGATTTCGTCTGCAGAGACCATCTGTTCCCGGTTCCAGGCATCGTGGGGCCCCAAAGGCATTTGCTCGATAAACCGCAACTCGTATCCGTTGTCCAGTGCATATGACAGAAGCTCGATCGCCTGGTCGTGGTTCAGGCCCCGTATGAGTACGGCGTTCAGTTTGATTGGCGCCATTCCAGCTTCTGCGGCCGCTCTGATGCCGGACAGCACCTCCGGCAACCTGTCACGTCGGGTGATTGTTGCGTATGTCGCTCTGTCGATGGAGTCCAAAGAGACGTTCACGCGGGCGAGCCCTGCTTTGGCCAGACCGAGGGCTCGGTGCGCCAGGCCCAGTCCATTCGTGGTCAGTGACATGGACGGCGGTTTGCCTTCGTCCGTTCGCAGCGAGGCGGTCGCCGCAACGATTTTCTCGAGCCCTTTGCGGAGGAGGGGCTCGCCGCCCGTGAAGCGGACTTCGCGGACACCGAGTTGCCCAACTGCAACTCCTACCAGCCTGATGACTTCCTCATCAGAAAGCTGTAGTGAACCCGGCGCCCACTCGAGTCCTTCGGCGGGCATGCAGTATTGGCAACGCAGATTGCATCGGTCGGTGAGGGAGACGCGCAAATCACGTGCCGTTCTCCGGTAAGTGTCGACGAGTGCAGGGGAGTCGGGACGCTCATCAACACCACGAGTGCCCGCAGTCGCCCTGTTGCTTGGAACGAGTGGGATTCCGAGGGCTACTGCCCGCCGGGTTGATTGCTTCATGTGTTTCCACCTTTCACGGGGCCCGGAGCGCTTGCACCCGAACTGGCCCCAAGGCTCGTCGCCGAATTTCAGGATTTCATGGATTTGGCCGGATGCGGATGTGTGCAGGCACAGTCCTAAGAGGAAATGATGTGGCCCGGACCATGTTGGGATGAGCGGCTGGAATCCATACTGGGACGCAAGTCCCGTCGGATCCACGAACGAACCGGAAGAAGTGAATGAACCATGCTCAGTCCCCTTGAAACCCTGGCCGCCCTTTTGGGCAGCAGCCTCTACGAAGACCCCAGACGGCAGGGCGTTGATGTTCGGGACGCGCATTACCTCGTCATGCTGATCGGTTACGACGCTTGACGAACGAACCGGCAACCCAGGCAACACAGGGGGAACGGGACACCGCCGGTAAGAAATCGGTTCTTATCGCCGCATGTCTGGCAGCCGGGGCCGGGGGCTGGGGCCTGACAGCAGCGGGTGCCGATGCCGGCAGGCTTTCCGAGGCTTACGACACCGACCTCATCACCATCGGGCTTCTCACGACGGTGCTCGCCATTCCATATGCTGCCATGCAGTTACCAGCCGGCCATTTGGTAGACCGCTTCGGTGCCAGGCGCACGGCATTCTTCGGCCTTGCATTGGTAATTCTGTCCTATCTTGCCGCCGCCGCTATTCCGTTGCTGCCCGTTGCTTTCGTGGCGCGCATTTTGGGTGGGGCGGGCAGTGCCGTGGGTTTCGTGGTGGGTGCGGAGCTGGCGAGGAGGGCCCGGATCGGAGTGGTCGGACTCGGCGCTTTTGGCGGCGCTGCGATAGGTTTTGGGGGACTCGCCATTGCCGTTATTCCCGCGCTCGAGCCAGCGTTGGGCTGGAGATCGGCCTGGTTGACTTGTGCTGCCGTTGCGGCCCTGGCCCTGACCTTGGTGTGGGTGTGCGTACCGGCCCACATTCCCAGCAAGCCCCACCCAACCATTCATCGGGTCCGGCGTCCCGTACTCCGTGACTGGGAATTGCACCGGCTTGGCGCTATCCATGCGGCGACGCTTGGGCTCGGTGTAGTCCTCGGCAACTGGGCCGCGGTCATCCTGCACACCCGCTGGAATCTTCCCTTTGGAAGTGCGTCGGTGATCGCCTCCCTCATCCTGCTGATGACCATGGCAAGCCGGCCGCTTGGCGGGTTCATTGCAAGTAAGTACCCCCACTGCCTCCGGTGGGTTTTACCGGCTTCACTAACTGTGTGCGCCGTGGCAACGGCAGCGTTGTACGTTCCGTCGACGCCGCTTGCAGCGGTGGCAGTTGTCCTCAGTTTGGGCCTGGCAAGCGGGCTGCCGTTCGCCGCGGTTCTGCGGGGTGCACAGCTATGGCGGCCAGACCGCCCGGCAGCCGCGGTTGGGCTCCTCAACGCGCTGGCAAACACTCTTGTGGTCTTGGGTACGCCCCTGTTTGCCGCGGCCATTCAGCACGAGCAGATCGGGACGGCCCTGTTCGTTGTCACTGCACTGTGGCTGGTTCCTATTGTGGCGCTGCCCCGTTCGCTGAAGTCCGCCGTGGATAGCCGCCAGTCACCTCAGCGGGCTGATCTGCCATAAAGTGCAGCGAGAGCGTGGACGGCGGACCCATCTTGCTGGGTCGGCTGCGTGCAGCCAGCCATGAAGTTCAACGGGTGGAATTGACGTGTAGTAATTTTGCTACGGCACTGGCAACTGAATCAATGAGGTGTGGCCCAACAGGTGACGTTATCAACTCCGAAGAGCCCACGATGTGTGTGCAGACACACATGAAGCGCTCAAGACAGTGTTTGGGGACCATAGGTTTGATTGCCCGGACAGGGCAGAGTTAGAACCCAATCGGCCGAGCGCCGACTGTGAGGTTCCGTTTTGAAGGAGAGCAATGAAGCCCCCCGTGATAGCCCGTAACGACGTGGCCGAGGACCCTGAGGCGTTCAGCTTCGGCGCCCGCGCGGCCTGCAGCAAAGGAGCGCGATGAAACCGTCGGCATTCGCCTACTACGATCCGGAAACGCTCGAAGAAGCGGTGGAACTGAAGCGCGACCATGGCTCGGACGCGATGATCCTGGCTGGTGGCCTCAGCCTCATGCCACGCATCAGCATGCGCCTGACCAAGCCCCGGGTGTTGATTGACATCAACCGCATCGAAGACCTGAAGCGAATCGCTCAGGACGGTGACTACATTGAGGTCGGCGCAGGAGCTCGCCAGCACGCGGTCGAGGTAAACCCGGCCATTCACGACCGGCTTCCACTGCTGGCCGAGATGGTGTCTTTCATCGGGCACGCGGAAATCCGCCACCGGGGCACGGTCGGCGGAAGCATATCCTTCGCTGACCCGGCGACAGAACTACCCTGTGCCTCAGTGACCCTGGATGCTGAGATGGTCGTAGTGGGTGCGAGCGGAACCCGGACCGTGAAGGCCCCAGACTTTTTTGTCGGATCCTGGGTCAACTCGTTGGGACCCGACGAGCTGCTGGCCGCAATAAGGTTCCGTGCCCACCGGGCCGACGGACATGGCTTCGTAGAGCTCTCCCGCCGCGTCGGCGAACGTGCTCTCGCTTCGGCTGCAACGCAGATGACCTTTGCCGAGGACGGCGCCGTCGCCTCGGTTTCGATTGGGATCTCCAATATTGCGGACAGGCCACTGCGGGCCACCGTCGCTGAACAAATGCTGCTCGGCCAGAAGCCAAGCGAGGACCTCATCTTGTTGGCCGCCCAAACCGTCACCGAGCAGGTGAGCAATGGCGATGACATTCATGCCACACGAGCCTATAGGCAACACGTTGCAGGTGTTATCACTGCACGTTCCATCCGGGCTGCGGTCAACCGCGGCAAGAAGGGAGACCAGTCATGACCACGCAGTCCACTACTGACAGCGCCTACCGTCGCGCGGTGACAGTAACAGTCAACGGTAAAGAATTCACGCGCGACGTCGACACCCGCACCACGCTGGCTGACTGGCTGCGTGAAGATCTCCAACTGGTCAGCGTCCACCTCGGATGCGAACAGGGCGCGTGTGGTTGCTGCAACGTGCTTCTGGATGGCCAGTCGGTCCGGTCCTGTTTGATGCTCGCCGTCCAGGCAAACGGACACGAAGTAGAGACCGTTGAGAGCCTGTCAGCTGACCCGGGCAACCTCCACCCCATCCAGGAGGCCTTCCACGAGGAACACGGTCTCCAGTGTGGGTTCTGCACGCCCGCCATGGTCCTCCGCACCAAGGAACTGCTCGCCGAACAACAGCACCGTACAGACGAGGAGGTTCGTGATGGAATATCCGGCATTCTGTGTCGCTGCACCGGCTACCAGAACATCGTAAATTCCGTTCAGTGTGCTGCACGGAAGCTCAGCAAGCAATCTCCAGCACCCATCGCCGCAGGTGCCGGCACGGGCGATAGCCCGGCTACGGAAGGGAAGGCCTGATCATGACCGAAACAGCTCACGCACAGGCCACCGCAGGGAACCACGCAAGCGGTACGGAAAGCGTTCCTGCACCTCCTGGCAGCAAGTACAAATACATCGGTCGCAGCATGAAACGGGTCGAGGACCCCCGACTGCTCGTCGGTAGGGGCGGGTACATCTCGGATGTCCGTATACCCGGCCTGAAGCACGCAGCCATGTACCGGAGCCCGATAGCGCACGGACGGATTGTCTCGATCGATGCGACGGAGGCGCTGAAGATTCCTGGTGTCGTCGCAGTATTCACGGGCGAAGACTGCCGGGAAAAAATGAATCCCTGCATGAACTTCGGCCCCTCCACGATCCAGCAATACCCCTTGGCCGTCGGCAAAGTCCGCTACTTCGGCGAGGCGGTTGTCGCCGTCGTCGCAGACAGCCGCTACATTGCCGAGGACGCCGTGGATGCTTTGAAGGTGGAGTTTGAGGAGCTGCCTCCCATCGTCAGCCCCATGGCGGCCCTGGACCCGGACTCACCGCTTGTGCATGAGGTCCATGGTTCCAACCTCGCCTATGAACGCACGTTCACCTTCGGAGAGTTTGATAAAGACTTCGATGAGGCAGACATCATCGTCTCCGACCGCCTTCATTGGGGGCGCACAGCCGGCACACCGATGGAAACAACGGGAGCGATCGCGCGCCCAGGCTTTAATGGCGTGCTCGAGATTTACTGCAACTCGATGAACTTCAGCTACTTTGTGTGGTTGATTGCCACAGCGCTGAAAGTCCCCAGCAACCGCATCACCATCAACCCCGTGCCCGCTGGCGGCAGCTTTGGCAGTAAATTCACCGCCCATAAGGTCCCCACGCTTGCTGGGTTCCTGGCGTTGCAGACCAACCAGCCGGTCGCCTACATCGAGGATCGGCTCGACCACACCCTGAACTCCGACCATCATGCATCGGACCGTTACTACGACGCCAAACTGGCCTTGAAATCCGACGGCACGTTCCTGGGCCTGGACATAGACGTCGTCGACGATTATGGCGCGTACCTCCAGTTCGGAGTAGGCACCCATGGCAACGCCCTTTCACAATCCGTGGGGCCCTACCGCATCGGCAGCCTCCGCTACCATCTGCAGGCCGTCCTGACCAACAAGTGTCAGCAGGGGGCCTACCGGGGCTTCGGTTCAGAAGTGCAAAACTGGGTCCTTGAACGCCTCGTCGATCTTGCCGCAAAGGAAACCGGGCTGAAGCCCGAGGACATCCGCCGCAAGAACTTCATCCAGGTGGAGCAGTTTCCCTACAAGATTCCCGGCGGCAACCTCTACGACTCCGGAAACTACGATGCCGTGCTCGATGAAGCCCTGTCCCTCATTGACGTTGAGCACTGGCGACGGGAACAAAAGCGGTTGCGGGAGGAAGAGAACCGGTACATCGGAATCGGTCTGGTTTCGACCCAGGAACGAAGCGTTTTCAGTTCCACGGAGTTCTGGTACTGGTTTGACGAGCCGGCCTTCCCCATCACATCCAGCCCGGAGAGCGCGACAGTCTCCATCGATCCGGCCGGCGAGTTCCAAGTAGTACTGCACTCGCAGGCGATGTGGGGTAACAGCCCCGAGACTGTCGCTGCCATGGTCGTGGCCGAAGAATTCGGAGTCGACCCCTCCAAGGTCAATATCCGGTACGCGGATACCGCCCACGCGCTTCCGGGGACGGGCCCGGGCGGAAGCCGATTCACCGTCATGGTGACCGGTGCCATCCGGGGAGCTTCACGTAAGCTCCAGAAGAAGATCATCGAGATCGCCGCCCACACCCTCGAAGTGCCGGCCGAAGACCTTGAGGTTACGGACGGGCGTGTTCAGGTCAAGGGCGCTCCCGAGGTGGGGCAATCCCTGGGCGAAGTGGCGGCAACCGCGTACTTCTTCGCCCTCAATCTCCCGCCAGGCATGACCAGCGGGATGGAAGAGCAGTACACCTACGACCACCCGATCACCACACTGCCCTCACCTGACAGGACCGATTTGGGTATCTTCTACCCCATCATGGGTCACAACTGCCACATCGCCGTCGTCGAAGTCGACCCGGATACCGGCATGGTGAAGATCCTTGATTACGCAGCCGTGCACGACGCGGGAACGATCGTCAATCCTATCACCCTGGGAGGCCACGTTACCGGCGGCGCAGCTCAAGGAATCGGACAGGCACTGCTCGAGGAATTGCCCTATGACGAGGACGGAAAGTTCCTGGCAACTTCTTTCCGCGATTACCTTGTACCTTCCGCACATGAGGTGCCCACCATGAAGCTTGGCCACGTGGAGACGCCCTCACCCTATACGGAATTTGGTATTAAGGGAGGCGGAGAGGGAGGCCGCATGGCCACACCCGGCGTACTGTCGCAAGCGGTGGACGACGCGCTTCGGGAATTCGACATGCGAGTGACGGAGCTGCCCATCAAACCGTCGCGGATTGTCTCCGACGTCCTTGCTTCGAAGGCTCGGAAGCCGTAGGCGGTGGATCCCATGATCGATACCCTCGGTTCGGCCGCGCAGGTGGGCGCCCCTGCTTGCGCGGCCCAGCTGCAGGCCAGCCTCCGCAGCGTGGATTACCTCGCAGGCGACGACCTCGCCATGGCAGCGTTCCTGGCACTGAAACTGAACCGTCCACTCCTGTTGGAAGGGGAAAACGGTGTAGGCAAGACGGAAATTGCCCATGCGTTCGCGAGTCTGCTTGGCAGGGAACTGATCCGGTTGCAGTGCTATGAAGGCATTGACGTCAGCCAGGCCCTCTATGACTGGCACTACCCCAGGCAGCTGCTTGCTGTCAGGGAAGGGCAAGGACACCGCGACGTCTTCTCCCAGGAATTCCTCATTGCCCGGCCGCTGCTCCGGGCGCTGGAGAAAGGCGACGGTGCCGTCCTGCTCATCGACGAACTCGACCGTGCCGATGACGAGTTTGAGGCGTTCCTTCTCGAGCTGCTCTCGGACTTCGCCGTGACGATTCCTGAAGTGGGATTGGTGCGCGCCGCGCGGCCGCCGATGGTCATCCTGACTTCCAACCGGACACGCGAGCTTCACAATGCTGTCCGGAGGCGCTGCCTGTACAGCTGGGTGGATCACCCGGACGCCGAACGTGAGCTGGAAATCATCAAGCTCCGGGCCCCGGACATACCCCACTCGCTGGCCATGGAAGTAAGCGGAGCCGTTGCCAGGATCCGCGGCCTTGACCTTGTGCACCGGCCTGGCGTGGGGGAGGCACTGGATTGGGCAAGCGCCCTGCACATGCTGGGCGTCATGTCCCTGGACCGAGAGTCAGCCAAAGCCGCCATGGCCGCGCTCGTCAAGGACGTCGATGACCAACGCACGGTTCTGGCGCACCTTGATGATGTCATTCCAGTTGCCCAGGACTGAACGATGGAGCTCCTGACCGGTCAGAGGGAGGACAAGAACGCTGACGACCGTTCCGATCCGGCACAGATGTGTGCAGGCTTCGCTGCCGTGCTCCGCCGGTGCGGGGTGCCGGTGTCGACCTCCCAGACGATCACTTTCCATGCCGCCGTTCACGAGCTCGGCGACTTCACCCCGGCCGAGCTGTTCTGGGCAGGGAGGGCGGTGTTCGCTACAGACGCCGCCGCCTACGCTGCCTACGCACTGGCATTCAACGAGTATTTTTCGGAGAATGCGTCCATCGCTGATCCGCCGCCCGCTGCCAAACCCCGCCTCGGTGTCTTAGCCGAGGAATCCGGGGAAGCCGAACGGCCACCGACGAACCTGCAGGTCGGCGAAGAGCTACTGGAGCTGCCAAGAGAGGCAAGGGTCATTGCCAGCGAAGTAGAACGGCTCCGCGTAAAATCCTTTGCCCTGATGACTGAGGAGGAGCGGCAGGAATCCGCCCAAATCATCCGTCATCTGCGCCTGCGGTTGGACCACCGGTTGAGTCGGCGACGGACCACGGCCCGGACCGGCCCATTTCTGGACATGCGCGGTACGTTGAGGTTTCTGTTGTCAACCGACGGGGAACCGACACGGCTGCGCCGCCGTCGCAGGAGGATCCGGCAACGTCCCATCACGTTCCTGTTGGATGTCTCGGGATCCATGGGCGCGTACGGGCAGGCAGTACTGCGTTTCGCGCATGCCTTGGCCAGGGCAGGGGAGCACGTCGAGGTTTTCACCGTCGGTGTCAACCTACGCCGGGTCAGCGAAGCCTTACGGTCCGCGTCGGCAGACCGCGCCCTGGAACTCGTGGGGCAAATTGTTTCCGACTGGGACGGTGGTACCCGTCTTGGGAGTTCCTTCTCCGCGCTTCTGGAGGGCAAGCATGGGCACAACGCCCTGCGCGGGGCCGTCATGGTTATCTGCTCCGACGGTCTGGATCACGATAAGCCGGAGGTATTGGCGACAGCCATGAAACGTCTCCACCGCCTCTGCCACAGGCTCATCTGGCTCAACCCTTTGAAGTCCGATCCCCGCTATCAACCGCTCGCCCGGGGGATGGCCGCAGCCCTTCCCTACATTGATGACTTCCGTGCCGGACACAACATTGCCAGCCTGGAGAGCTTGGCCTCCGTTCTGGCCGGCACTAAAACGAACACCATGAAAGGCCCCGCCAGTGAGAGACATTCTTGAGGAAATAAGCGGCTGGTACCGTGAGGGCACCCGGTTCGCGCTGGCCACAGTAGTACAAACATGGCATTCCTCACCACGGTCGGCCGGCGCCGCGATGGCCGTGTCGGAGTTCGGCGACGTGGTGGGCAGCGTCTCCGGAGGATGCGTCGAGAGCGCTGTGTTTGAACTCGCGCAGGACGTTCTGGTCACCGGCTTGCCTGTTCGGCAAACGTACGGGGTTTCGGATGGAGACGCATTTGCGGTGGGACTCACGTGCGGAGGCACCATTGAAATGTTTGTTGAACTGGTGACCGCTGAAAGGTTCCGGAGGCTTCAGGAAGTCGCGGAACTGGTGGAAAGACGAAGCCCTGTTGCGATTGCGACGGTCATCGGCGGCCTTGCTGAGGTTGGAGCACACATGATGGTCACCGCAGATTCTGCGAGGGGCTCCTTCGGGGAGCATTCACTGGACCACAGCGTCACGGAAGTCTCGCAAGGAATGCTGGCTCAGGGCCTCAACGGCGTTGTACATGTTGGTCGTCATGGCGAGCGGCGGATGGAAGACATCACGGTGTTTGTCGAATCGTTCGCTCCGTCGCCCGAGATGATCGTTTTTGGCGCCATCGATTTCGCGGCCGCTGTGGTGCGGATGGGCAAGTTCCTCGGCTATCACGTGACCCTTTGCGATGCCCGGCCTGTCTTCGCCACCAGGCAGCGGTTCCCGGAGGCAGACGAGATTGTTGTCGAATGGCCCCACAAATTCCTTCAATCCAGGACCGTCGACGAACGGACGGTGTTGTGCGTGCTGACGCACGACCCGAAATTCGACGTCCCGCTACTCGTTGAGGCGCTCAGGACCAAGGCAGCCTACATCGGGGCAATGGGCAGTCGGCGTACCCACCTTGACCGACTCGATAAGCTCCGCGGCGCCGGGGTGAGTGCCGCCGAACTCGAGCGGCTGTCCTCACCGATCGGTTTGGATCTCCGGGGCAGAACGCCGGAAGAAACAGCTGTGTCGATCGCCGCCGAAATTATTGCCTTGAAATGGGGCGGCTCGGGACAGCAGCTGCGCGAGTTGTCGATGCCGATCCACGCCTGAAATGACTGCACATGTCTAGGTGGCACGGGCCTGGATAACGTCGTCGATCGTGAGCGCAGTACTGATGTGCGTCAGTGCGTCGATGCTGGTGAGCTGCAGCCCGAGAACGTCCTCGATCCGCCTCCGCCGCTGGTCGACGGTGTTTTTGTGGACGAACAGCTGTTCTGCAGTTGACTTGGTGTTGAGGTCGTTCCTGATCAGGGCCGAAAGCGTTGGGAGCAACGCTGTACCTTGCGCCCGGTCGTAGGTCCTTAGTGGACCCAGGACTTGCTCGCAGTAGCTCTCGAGCCGAGACGCGTCGGGCACTTGCAGGAACAGGCCGGCCATGCCGAGATCGGATAGGACAAGCGTACGGGTGTGCAGGCCGCGAAGGGCAGCGAGCTCGACAGCACCCCGGGCGACGTCGAAGGTTTCGGGATAACTGGAGGGATCGTTGACCGGTCCGGTGATCACTGTGATGGCCGACTTCGCTGCCGTGCTGTTGCCTGCCAGGCTGCGGCGGATGTCTTCGGAGACTGCCCGGACGGACTCCAGCGGCTGGTTACCCACCGGCAAAAGGGCGACGACGTAGCCTCCGTGCATACCGAGGAGGGGCTTGGGCGTAGTGTTCTCGCTGAGGCGCATGAGCGTCGAGGCCAGCCGGTACTGCAGCGGCCCCTCAAGGCCGTCGTCGTACCTCGCGACCATCACAGCGTGGGGTTGCGACAGGTCGTGGCCGAGACTTGCAGCCTGGTTAATAAGTGCGGTGGACCCCCGGACAGCACCACTGAGCAGTCCCGAAAGTATTTCCCCGGAATGCCTCCAGGCTGCTTCGGCTGCGGTCCGGGTCCGAAGCAGCTCAAGAGCCATGACCGTCGCCGCGTGTTCTATGGTGCGTCGGTCCAAGGGGCCCAGCGCTTCCAGTTCACCACTTGTCCAGATCCATGCGACGATTTCGTCCTTGATCATGACAGGTGCATGGAGGACTGAAACTGGGACGCCGTTTCCGGACAGTACCTCGGTTTGCGCGAGAACCTGAGGTTGCGGTCCTGCTGCCGCTGGTTCGGGATGCTGGTAGCTCGTCTTCCGGGTCAGGATGCCGGGCAATGAGTCGGCTCCTGCCAAGGAGTTGCATAGGAGCGCGCCGTTTGCCCCCCGGACCGTCACGGGACGGTCAATGAGCTCGGCCAAGGCGGCCGAAACGGTGGGAACGCCGCCTCCTTCCAAGGCGAGGGCAGTGAGTCGTTCGTGAACCTCCGCACCTTGGCGCTGAAGGTCGTACTGTTCCTCCAGGGTCGCGTTCGTGCGGTTCAGGTGTTCGATGGTCCGCGCTTGGTCTGTTTTCAATCTGGCTGTCGTTATGGCGATGGCAGCTTGATCGGCCAACATCGTCAAAAGTGCCTCCTCTTCCTCCGAGAAGGCGTGGGCGGCTGTTGTGTAGCAATTGAGTGTGCCGAGGATCTCGCTTGCAGTGTTCAGCGGCACCGAGATCATGGACAGGAAGCCCTGGTCTGAGGCTACTCCGCCCCAAGGCCCGAAAGAGGGGTTCGTTCGGGTATCTGCGACTTGGACCGCGACGCCAAGGGTAAATGCCTGGCTCGAAGGGGCAGGGTTTGAAACTCCATGCAGCCGAATGGGATGGGTTGCGTTAACATCCCGGATGTAGTCCCCGGAGAGGCCGAAAGAACCTCTGATCAACAGCACTCGATGCTCCGGGTCTGGCAGCGTGATGGCGCAAAAGTCGTAGTCCATCAGCCGGCAGGCGGTTTCGGCGATCACCGAGAGCAGGACATCCAGTGAAGCTCCATGGTTCACCGCCGAACCAATCTCGGCGACAGCGTGCAGCCACCCCTGCAACTGCTCGGCTATGCGGTCCGGTCGCACTTTCACCTTCCAAGTTTTCACGAATCCCCAATTGGGCGTTCAGCAGAGAAGTCCCAGCCTGCGAGCACCCTCACCTTCCAGGCAATGTGCAGGGGTACACCATTGTGCCTGCATTATGTTTCCAGACCTAGGTATGGGAAGCAAAGGGTCCCGGACTCTCGCTGAAAGCGAAAGCCCGGGACCCTCCCACCAGCCCTTCTACTTTTCGTCAAGCGGCAGCGGTGGGTTCTCCGAATTCATATGCTCGACCGTGGTGAAGATGATCTCGCCGTCGCCAACGTTTTCGATGTCGTGAAGCAGGTACTCACCCGCACCGAAGTGGAAGTGCCGGGTTTCTCCTGGTTGGTAGGACACCTCCCGCGTGGTGCCATCGAAGGTGTGCTGGCGGCTTCGTCCTGCTGTGACGGCCGTCCAGAAGTAGTCCAGAACGTGCCGGTGCGCGTGCCAGCGCTCTCCTGGGGCAAGCCTGATCTCCCAGACACGAACCCGGTCGTTTTCGCTCAAAAGTCTGGATCCAACATTGCCATCAAAGGCGTACTCTTCGAATTCGCGGCGAAGGTCGTCGGACCACCCTTCAAAGTTGGTGCCGATAAGGTCGCCGGCGAGGGGGAGGTCAGAGAGGAATCGTGTTTCAGTCATGCGTTCAGCGCCCCTTTCAGGGGATCCGTAGTGATTGTGTGTCGGAAAACCACATAACGCCTGCCATGTCCGAACAGCTTCAGACGGTGGCTGACCATGGTCGTAGCGTCGCGGACAGTGCCGCATCGCCGGAGCACCGGCAGAACTATTCGCCGGGACCGTAGAGCCCGAACCTGAGCTCCGGGTCTCCCGGGGTCCAGGTGTTTTGGAATTGGGACCGCGCACCCATGCTGGTGACGCGGTCGATGAGGTTGTTACCGAGCTGAAGTCGCCCCGGTTCCCATTTGGCCAGCGCCGTAGTGATGCTCTCGTTCTCACCAAGAGCTTCTGCCAATGCCCACGCATCTGCCGCTGCTTTGGCAGCCGCAGCTGCGGCGTGAGGGCGGGCCGCGAACGCGGCATCGCCGATCAGGACCACGCGGCCTTCAACCATCCTGGGTGACCGCACGTCGAGGACAGGTTGGATGTACGGCTCCGCAGTAAGGTTGACCAGTTCGGCGGCAGCAGGTGCCAGCAATTCCTTGGCAGCCGTCTTCATTTCGGTGATGTAGCGGTCCTGTACCTGTCCAGGGTGGACCGAAACGGAACCGATAAACCCACGCTTGTCGGTCAGGATCTCGTCGAGTTCAGGACCCTCGGCGACATTTCGATACCAGACGTAGTTAAGCAGGCGCTTACCAACTTCAAAGCCGTTGTCAGGGCCGGGGATGGGGTACATGCAGATATGGGTGTTCGGCCCAACCGAGTAGGTGAGGGAACTTCCGAGCAGCTCTGCCGTTGCCGCAGAGACGTCGCTTTCCAGGACGGTTCCGCGCCAACCTATGTAGCCTGAGTAGGACAAATCAGCTTCAGGGTAGAGGCGCCTACGGCCAACTGAGGTGATGCCATCGGCAAAGACCACGAGGTCAGCGCGTTCATTGCGGCCGCTGACAAACCGGACGTCTACACCATCAACATCTTGATCGAATCCGACGGCGTACTCGCCCAAGACGTAGCTCTCCCGGCCAAAGTCGGCCAGCAGGGAGTTGTACATGACACTCCAGGAGCTGTACTGCCACTCCGCCTTCTCTTCGAACACGATTTCGTTACCATCGCCGAGGTAGCGGAGGAATTGCGTCGAAGTGCTTACTTCCTCAGGGCTGATGCTGCTTCGTTCACGGAACCACCTGAGGGTGTCCGGCTGAAGCACGATGCCGCCGCCGCGGTTGCCCAGCTCGGTGGATGTCCGTTCGAAGATCGTGACATCGAATCCCTGTTCCCTGAGCAGCAACCCTGTGGTGAGGCCGCCAACGGATCCTCCGAGGACCAGGGCCCGCTTGCCATTATGGGTAGTCATTCTGTTAGCTCCTTCGCCAGCTTATTGCGTCATCGGTAACCACAATCACTACGTCCAGTGTGGGCTGTCCGACAGTGTGGACAAAGGTGCACGAGACCATAAGAACCAGCCAAGCTATGTGTTGGTACACACGCTCCTGTGTGGCCCAAGGGCCGTTTGCTTACCGGGCATCGGTGGTGAGCAGCTTATGCTTGGCTCATGTCGACTCATGAAGAGAAGGATCCTCCGGTACCTGCGGATGTTGAAGGCAAGATCCCGAAAAAAGTGCACGATACTCCGGACGCAGGGGATGTCCCCGAGGGTGAAAGCAGTGAAACGTAGATACACAGCGAACGGGTCTCACTTTGCCTCCCTGAAGACGCGTGACACCAGGATCCACGTCGGGGTAATCGCGGGAACCACCAACAGTGCGGCGTAGGGCGCCGCTGCCGAGTACGCCTCCACCGACGTGTGGGTCCACAGCCGCGTGGCGAGGGTCTCGCATCCGGTTGGACGAAGCATAAGTGTTGCTGGAATCTTCTTGAGGGTTGTCAGTAGCACCATGAGCGCTCCGGATGCCACACCAGGCAGAACCAAGGGCATCGATACGCGGAAGACCACGGCCCGGGGTTTCTTCGCCAACGACTGCGCGGCTTCTTCAATTTGCCGCGAGTTCCGCCGGGGACGCCGAAGGGCGGCGGGCGGGGAGCCCTGCCGGGCTCGGCGCGCCCGGCACCATCGGGTGCTCATGGGTTTCTTCGGCGCAAGCGCCTAGTGCACGCGGGCCTCGTCCGACGGGTTGGTTGCGGAAACAGGTGCCGCTTCGAGGCGACCACGGACGCGCTTGACAGTTTCGGGCGCAAGGACCGCCGAAACCACCGTGACGATGCCGATAAAGCTGAAGTACAGGATCACCCAACCGGGTTCGCCCTCACCTGCATTGAGCAGGGCCACGGCAACCAGCGGTGCGATGCCCCCTGCCAGGACCGATCCGAACTGGTAGCCCATGGAGGCGCCGCTGTAGCGGAGCTTCGTCGAGAAGAGCTCGCTGAAGAATGCAGCCTGCGGGCCGTACATCGAGTTGTGGAAGACGGCGAGGCCGATGATGATGGCCAGCGTGGCCATCAGCGCGCTTCCGGTGTCCGTCATGACGAAGTAAAGCGGGAAGAACAGCAGGCCGCCGATTGAGCCGAAGAGGTAGAGCGGCTTGCGGCCAATCCGGTCGGACAATGCGGCCCACAACGGAACCGCGATCACGCCAATGGCGGACGCGATCAGCACGGACATGGAGCCCTGGTTGGCACGCTCGGCGCCGAAGGTCCGCATGATGTAGACAACCGAGAATGTGGTGTAGAGGTAGAAGGCGGAGTTTTCCGCCAGACGCATGCCGACCACCAGCCAGACGCCTTTGCTTTCCTTCTTCAGGGCATCACCCAGCGGGTTGTGGGCGGTCTGCTTCTTCGCAACGAGTTCTTTGAAGTCCTCGGAGTCTTCGAGCTTCGCCCGCACTACAAGGCCAACAATGATCAGAAGCACGCTCATCAGGAAGGGAACGCGCCAGGCCCAGGCGTCGAAGACGTCGGCCGGGACGCTGCCCTTGACGGCCAGAACGGATGAGTTGGCAAGCAGCATGCCGGCAGGGACACCCATCTGAGTGAAGCTGCCGAAGAAACCGCGGCGGCCTTCGGGGGCATGTTCGGTGGAGATAATGGCTGCTCCTGCCCATTCCGCGCCGGCACCAAAGCCCTGAACCAGGCGAAGCACAGTCAGCAGGATGGGGGCCCAAACGCCGATCTGTGAGTAGGTGGGGAGCAGGCCCATGGCCAGGGTAGCGAAGCCCATCAGGAGCAGGGACAGTACCAGCATCGGCTTACGGCCGATCTTGTCGCCGTAGTGTCCGGCGAACATGCCGCCGAAGGGACGGGCCACAAAGCCTACCGCGTAGGTGAGGAAGGCGAGGAGGAGCCCGGTGGCCGGGTCCTGCTCGGGAAAGTAGAGCCGGCTGAACACGCCGGTAGCGGCCAGGAGGCCGAAGATGTAGTAGTCGTACCACTCAATGGTGGTGCCGGCGAAGCTGGCCAGGGACACGCGCCAGGGCACTCGATTCGTCTTGGCGGCAGTCGTTGAAGGGAGCGTCATTGATCTTTTCTTTTCGATAGTCAAACAGTGTTGTTGTTGCAGGACGGTGCGCCAGGTAGGGCCCGGTTCACCAATCCACTGCGATGTACTTGGTTTCGGTGAAGTCCAGCAGGCCCTGGTGGGCGCCTTCGCGTCCCAGTCCGCTTTGCTTCACGCCACCGAACGGGGCTGCCGGGTCCGATACCAGGCCGCGGTTCACAGCAACCATGCCGCTTTCAATGCGTTCGGCGATCCGCAGCCCGCGGCGGAAGTCTTCGGTGAACACATACGCCGCGAGACCGTACTCGGAGTCGTTGGCGGCCGCGACGGCTTCCTCTTCCGTGTCGAACCCGATGATGGAAGCGACGGGGCCAAAGATCTCCTCGCTGACCATCCGGGCGTGCAGCGGCACGTTGGTCAGCACCGTAGGCGGGTAGTAGTAGCCGTCCCCGGCGGGCAGCTGTCCGCCGGTCAGCAGGCGGGCACCTTGGTTGAGAGCGTCGCGCACCAGGGCATCGACCTTCATGACGCTTGCTTCGTCAACAAGGGGTCCCACTTCCGTTGCGGGATCGGTGCCGGGGCCAACGGTGAGGCCGGCCATGCGGGCGGCCAGGCGGCCGGCGAACTCGGCCTGGATACCGCGTTGGACGTAGATCCGGTTGGCTGCCGTGCAGGCCTGGCCTCCGTTGCGCATCTTGGCGACCATCACGCCGTCGATGGCCTTGTCCAAGTCGGCGTCCTCGAACACCAGGAACGGCGCGTTGCCGCCCAGTTCCATTGAGCACTTGAGGACGTTGTCCGCGGCCTGGCGCAGCAGGTGCCGCCCGACGCCCGTGGAACCCGTGAAGGACAGCTTGCGCACCCTGGGGTCGGCGAGTATCGGCGTCATGACGTCGCTGGTCTTGCTCGTGGTGACAACATTGACGACGCCGGCCGGGACACCGGCGTCGACCATCAGCTGGGCAATAGCCAGGGAGGTCAGGGGCGTCAGGGTCGCTGGTTTGAGCACGGCAGTGCAGCCGGCGGCCAGCGCCGGTGCCAGTTTGCGTGTGGCCATGGCGGCCGGGAAGTTCCACGGCGTGATCAGGACGCAAACGCCGATTGGCTGGTGCTGGACCAGTATGCGGTTGGTTCCGGAGGGGGAGATGGACATGTCTCCGATGATCCGGACAGCTTCCTCGGCATACCAACGGAAGAACTCCGCAGCGTAGGCCACCTCTCCGCGGGCGTCCGGAAGTGCCTTGCCGTTTTCGAGGGAGATGAGGCGGGCGAGCTCCTCGCTTCGTTCGGTCATCAGGTCAAAGCAGCGGCTCAGGACTTCGGCCCGTTGGCGCGGGGGAGTAGCGGCCCAATCGGCCAGTGCGTCCGCGGCAGCGTCGACGGCGGCGAGACCGTCAGCGACGTCGGCGTCGGCGATCGCAGTGATGGCGGTCGCGTCAGAGGGGTTGACGACGTCGACTGTTCCGCCGCCCGCGGCGTCCCGCCAGCGTCCTGCGATGAGCAGTTGGCGGGGAACCGTCAGTCCTTCGAGATCAAGCGGTTCCAGGGTGGAAAGGAGGGTCATGGCAGAACCTTTGCTTCTTGTTGGGGAGTGTTGGCCTCAGCGGATGGTGCGGTCGCCTGCAAAGGCGGCCTGCACTATGGACCCGACTGCTGCGAGGTTGAGCGGAAGGGGGTTGTTGTCGATGAGCCGTTTCGAGTTCAGCGACAGTTCGGCGATCCGGGCAAGGTCGTTTTCCTTGACGCCGAGTTCGGCCAGTGTGGAAGGCAGTTCGATGGCGGCGATTACTTCGTCGATGGCTTCGACGCCTGCGACCGCTGCGTCCCGGGCGTCCATGCCCTTGATGTCACGTCCAAGGGCCTCGGCGATCTGACCCAGTTGGGGGATGATCGCACTGAAGTTGTGGCGGACGACGTAGGGGAGCAGGAGTCCGACGCCGACGCCGTGAGGCGTGTGCGTCAGCGCGCCGACCGGGTACTGGATGGCGTGGGCAGCAGCGGTTCCGGCGTTGCTGAGGACGATGCCGCCGTAGAGCGCAGCCAGCATCATGTCTCCGCGCGCCTCGACATTGTCCGGATCCTTGTAGGCGGTGGCCAGGCTGCGGCCCACCAGACGAATTCCGTCCAGGGCGAGGGAGTTGGTCAGGACATTCCTGCCAACGAAGACGCGTTCGCTGGCAAGGGTCGGGGTGGGGTTCCGGGTGATTGCAGTGAAGGATTCGATCAGGTGCACGAACGTATCTGCGCCGGTGGCCGCCGTCAGCGATGGCGGGCAGGAATAGGTGAGTTCGGGATCGCATACGGATGCGAACGGAATGATGTGCGGGCTCGAGATGCCCATTTTCATGCCGAGTCCAGGGTCGGACACGACGGCGATGGCCGTGGCCTCCGAGCCTGTGCCCGCCGTCGTCGGGAGTGCGATCACCGGCTTGACCGGTCCCGGGACCTTGAACTCGCCGTAGTAGTCGCTGGGCACGCCACCGTGGGTCAGCAGCACTGACACTACCTTGGCCATGTCCATGCAGCTTCCCCCGCCGAACCCAATGATGACGTCGATGTCCTGGCCCTTGAGTTCTTCAACGCAGGCGATGATGCCGGGGACAGGGAGTTCCGCCTCGGTTTCACCGAACACGCGGACAGTGAGGTTTTGGCCTTCAAGGGTCCGCACCAGTTCCTGCAGTTCCTCTGAGGCGGCAACCCGGGGGTCCGTGCACACCAGGACGTTGCTGCCGATTTCGGCCGCAATTCCGGCGACGGCGAATCGCTGACTGGCGCCGACGACAACAGTCCGCGGCAACCGCAGGACGCCGAAAGTAGTGGGCCGGATGCCCGCCTCATGCGCACACGACATTGTGACTAACTCCTAAGGGATTTGGGGTCTTCGGCTACCTGACAGTTGCCGTGGATCTCATCGTTCCAGAGTCGTGTGAGGCAGCATATGGATGTTCCCGCCATAATGATGGCGTCAACATGTGGCGAAGTGACACGGTTGGGTGTCCCGGCCGGCTTCAGGGCGTGCGCCCGCCCACTCCCGCCGATTGCAGCCGCCACAGTCGCAAAGCGACGTGCACGTCCAATGAGCGTCCGCCCCGGCGCCAGTCTTCGCCCAGGATGTTGTCGATTCTGGCCAGCCGCTGCCGCAACGTGTTGGCATGGATATGCAGGGCATTGGCCGCAGCAGCCATGGAGCTGTCGTTTTCAAGGAAAGTCCACGCCGTCTGAACCAGTTGGGTACCGCGCATTGCGTCGTAGTTCAGGAGCGGGCCAAGCTGGGCGGCCAGCAGTTGGGCCGCAAACGGGCTCTCCATTGCTCCGAGGAGCATGCCGGCCGTGCCGAGTGCGGCCTTGTCGGCGGCCTCCCCATGCCGTCCCAACGCCTGCAGTGCGCCCAACACCGCGTGGGCCTCGGCGTGGGCCGCCGACAACCGCGGGAATCCCGTCACAGCTTCAGATGAGCCCACGGTGGCCTCGATGCGCTGCCGCTTGAGTGCGTCGACAATCGCCTGGCCACCCGCTGTCCTCCCGGACATCGCTGCCGAAGCGGGTCCGTCGCCGTCGTAGGCGGGCGGCTCAATGATGCAGAGATGCGATTCGTGCAGCGCGGTAATGCCGGGGCGGCCCTCGGTATGCCGCCTAAGTACCGCCAGCGCCCGCTGGCGTTGGTCATCGCTGACTCCTACCACGCGGACCACGAGTTGGAGGTTCTCGGCAAGCCCGAACCGGCCTGCCCTCCTTTTCACTGCCTCCACGTTTTCAGAGCGGGGGTTCAGGAGCTCGTCGATGAGCTCGAGCTGGAGACGGTACTGCGCTTCCTGGTAGGTGCGCTCAAAAAGGAGCGCGGCGCTGAGCACCAGGGCACTGCGTTCAAGGACCGCGGTCCTCTCTTGTGTCAGGTGCCCCGCAACCACGAGTGATGCGAGATGCTGGTCACCGGCAACAGCGGACATTACGGTGTAGTCCAGTCCGTTGGCGGTGAAGGGCACGGGCAGCGTCTGCGCCGCGGACATCTCTGCGGCGCTCAACGCGGCCGGGCTGCCGAAGTCGGTACCCGGCACGGTCCCCGCCATCGGTTGGCCCGTTGGCGAGACCACGAAAACCTCGCCGTCCATCGATTCGCCCAGCAGCCGCAGCAGGGCGGGCAGGCTGTCCGTGGAAGCGAGCGTTTCCATCAGCCGCCGGTCAAGAGATGCCAGCTCCTCGAGTGCCCTGACATGCGCGAGGTTTTGACGCTGGGCTTGGTCCAGCCGGGCGAGTGCATCCGCCACTTCGGTGAAGTGGCGGGCGTTTTCGAGGGCGACGGCGGCGTGGGTGCCGATGGATTCCATCAAGGCGACATCGTCACTGCTGAAGGTGTGCGCACGACGGTCGGCGACGAGGAGGGCACCGATGACCTTGCCCTCGACCCGCAACGGGACACCCATGATGGCCTTGACGCCCTCGGCCGCGACGGCAGCATCGCTTGACTCAAGGTGTGTCTTGGTGTTGTCGCGAAGGTAATCAGCACTTTGTGCGGGCGCCTCGCCGGTAGCCACGGCACCCAGGACACCCTCCCCGAGGGGCATCCGGATGTTGCGGAACTGTGCCGTTGCGGCGCCGTCTGTCACCCGGATGTATGACTCCCCGGTCGCGTAGTCATTCAGGCTCAGGTAGGCAATATCGCTCCCGATGAGGGAACGGGTCCTGCGAACGATGGCTTTGAGTACAGCCTCCACATCGCGGATACCCGTCAGGTCCGTGGCGGTGTCATACAGGACGCGAAGCAGGCCCTCGCGCCTGCCTGCTTCCCAGAGCCTGGTGTTGAGGCTTCGCACGGCAGCGGCCGTCGTCGGGTCGATGAGGCTGCTCGCCTGCATGCTTTCCAGCCGGGGCTCGAGTTCCTCAGCAGAGACGCCATCGACGAGGAGGGAGAGAAGCCGCCCCAGGGCCAGCCCGTCAATCCGGGCGGCACGTGCACGGAAGGCCGGACCTTCTTGTGCACCCATAGCGCCAATGGTAGCCGGGCCAGCTATAGGAATGAACCCGTGGACAGGTAGCCGGCAACGGGATCATTGTGGAACCGCTTGGTTTGGTCCGGGCTACTCGTCTGCCTCAACTGACTGGCGACGGTGACGTTCCCGTTGGCCGTATGCCGCTCGAAGGATGTCGTCCTTCGACTCGAATCCCGAGCCCAGCGCTCCACCGATGAGCGCCGCCGAGGCGGTCATCCATGCCACTTCCATAAAGTCCCACATGGAAACGGGTGCTGCAGGGTCAAAGCCAGCAGGCCGTCGTCGATGGTGAAAACGGCGGCCAGCAGCACGGCAACGAACAGCAGGACGTAGCTGATCACGACGCCGATCGTCAGTGACCACACAGTGGAAGTGTTGTATAGGGAAGCCTTGTATCGTTCCAGCAGGTCCTCACGCAGGGGTCTTTCCCAGAGGTCGTGTTGGGTGATGATCCAGAACACCATCGAACTGATGGCAAGGACCGTCAGAAACGTCAGTCTCAGCGCCCCCAGCAAATCTGCGAGTTGCCAAATCGTGTCCGTAACCAGCGCGAAGGCGGTCCTGCGGATGTCGATGGAGCTCGGCGGGAATGCCCCGTTCGTCGTGGTTGAGGACGCCGCATGACCACGGCCCGGGACACCGAGGCCGAGTCCACGGTGGGCCCGCTGATCGATGCGAAGAGCCGGGACAAGGTCCACGAACTCGTCACCGACGCTGTGAGCGATGGTGCCGTCCTAATCACGGGAGGGTCACCCGTGGAAGGTCCAGGCTATTTCTACCAACCGACGCTTCTTCTCCACGTCAGTGAAGGGACCCGGATCCTGTCCGAGGAGATCTTCGGGCCCGTCGCGCCGATCATCACCTTCGACACCGAGGATGAGGCGGTCCGGCTGGCGAACAGCACCGAGTACGGACTCGTCGCCTACGTCTTCACGAGGGACCTCAACCGGGGCATCCGGATGGGCGAACGCCTGGAAACCGGCATGCTGGGCCTGAACGTCGGTGTGGTCTCCAACGCCGCGGCACCCTTCAGCGGGGTCAAGCAGTCAGGACTGGGCCGGGAAGGCGGCCTCGAGGGCATCGAGGAATACCTCTATACCCAGTACATCGGCATCGCCGACCCCTTCGCCAGCTGACCACGCTGTTCGACTCCCCGAACCGCAAGGGGCCTCCCGTCATCGCAACGTTGGAGGCCTTTTGCTGCGGGCCATAAAGGGATGAGGGAGGTGGAACAGCTGTTGAAGAGGCACTTGGCGGGGAGCTTCGGGGGTGTGGACAGTATCCAACATCTAGGTCATGGAGTAGGCCGTGCCGGTGCCGGACAGGGCTGGATTGCGGAGGTTCTGGCCGGAATGGCGGATATTCAAGGCCGGGAATCCCCTTCGAGTCTTACCTCGGGCACGGCATGACTCCTCGTCAGAGGGGTAATTAGTGTTTCCAAGCTTGACATGTGTATCTCATAACGAGGACGACGGCGGGAGTTTCCTCCCGCCGTCGTGAGCCTTAGGTTTCCCGTCCCGGGCTACGCGCGGCGCTCAGCCTTCAAGCCTGGAATGCTCGCCCAGTCGGTGCCATGAACGGTTGTGGTAAACCAGAGCATCGCCGGGTTCGCCCGCGTGGACGTCACGCAGCACCCGGGACTCCAGGGCGTGAACGGCGATGATCGTGGAGGTCCCTACCTCCATGCGATCGATGACGGCGCAGCGCACCCAGGCGCGGACGTCGTCATACACCGCTTCGCCGGTTGCAAGGGCCGACCAGCGGTGCGTCTGGTCAAAGCGGTCGGCGCCGGGGGTTGCGCCAAACTTCGCCAAGTCGACGTCGTGCGCGTCCAGCAGGTGCACGACGACGGTCTCGGCGCGGGAAAGCACATCCGACGCAGAGGACAGTGCCGAGACCGAGAAAATCAGCAACGGAGGTTCCGCGCTGACCGACACCACCGACGACACCGTCAGTGCCACCGGTCCTTCGCCGGCATCGGCCGTGATGACGGCGACACCTCCGGGGTGGCCACGGAACAATGCTTTGAAGTCGTCGGCCGAGAGGGAAGACGGGAAGCTTTGAGTCGGAGCCCCGAACCAAGTGTCTGCGGGGTAGGCGTGAAACATCGTTATGACGCCCTGGGGGCGGAGCGCGCGAGTTCCTCGCGAATGATGTTGGTCCCTGCGCTGAGGGCACTCAGCTTGGCCAGTGCGACGTCCCGGGGGAACGGTGCCATGCCGCAGTTGGAGCTGGGGATGAGCTTGTCCGCATCGACGAACTTGAGGGCCTTGCGGAGGGTGTCGGCGACCTCCTCCGGGGTCTCGATGGTCTCGCTTGCGACGTCGATTGCCCCAAGCATGACCTTCTTGCCGCGGAGGAGCTCGATGAGGTCCATGGGCACGTGGGAGTTCTGGCATTCCAGAGAAATGATGTCGATGCTGGAGCTCTGCAGCAGCGGGAACGATTCCTCGTACTGCCGCCACTGTGAGCCGAGCGTCGCCTTCCAGTCAGTATTGGCCTTGATCCCGTAGCCGTAGCAGATATGCACGGCGGTCTCCGCACGCAGCCCTTCTGCCGCTCTCTCAAGCGCAGCCACGCCCCAGTCTTTGACCTCATCGAGGAAGACATTGAACGCGGGCTCGTCGAACTGGATGATGTCCACGCCGGCCGCCTCCAGTTCTTTGGCCTCCTGGTTCAGGATCGTGGCGAACTCCCAGGCGAGCTTCTCGCGGCTCTTGTAGTGGTCATCGAAGAGCGTGTCCACCATCGTCATGGGACCGGGAAGAGTCCATTTGATCGGCTGGTCCGTGGCTGCGCGGAGGAACTTTGCGTCTTCGACGAATACCGGCCGCTCGCGGCGCACCGCTCCGACGACGGTCGGCACGCTGGCGTCGTAGCGATCGCGGATGCGCACGGTCTTGCGCTGTTCAAAGTCGACTCCGCTGAGATGCTCAATGAAGGTGGTGACGAAGTGCTGGCGGGTTTGCTCGCCGTCGCTGACGATGTCGATGCCGCGTCGGCTCTGCTCGTGGAGCGCGATACGCAGAGCATCCTGCTTGCCCTCGAGCAGCGCTTCTCCCTCCAGTTTCCACGGGGACCACAGAGTCTCTGGCTGTGCGAGCCAGGATGGTTTCGGCAGGCTTCCGACAACGGTGGTGGGCAAAAGTGTGTTCATGATTGACGATTCTCCGTGGGTCAGTTGACGAGGGCGGGGTAGTTGGCGGTCCACTGGTCCAACAGATCCTTGTGGGGCGTGATGAAGTGCTCCTCCGTGTACTTCGCCTGCGTGACTGCGAGCTGACTGCGCTCGACGCGGTCGTAAGCGATCTGGGTCCGCGAGAAATCCTGCTCTCCCAGGCTCGGTTGGTAGACGTGGGCGGCGGCGGAGTTTGCGTTGTAGATCTCCGGGCGGTAGATCTTCTGGAACGTCTCCATGGTGCTGATCGTGCCGATGAGCTGCAGGTTGGAATAGTCGTTGAGCAGGTCGCCGCGGAAGTAGAAGGCGAGCGGTGCAACGCTGCCGCGGGGCATGAAGTAGCGGACCTGCAGCCCCATTTTTGCGAAGTACGCGTCCGTCAGCGAGAACTCGTCTTGCTGGTACTCGACCCCCAGGACCGGGTGACGGTTTCCGGTTTGCCGGTACGTCTTGCTCGTGGAGACGCTGATGCAGACCACTGGCGGCTGCGGGAAGCGTTCCTGGCCTTCGGGGGAATCGAGGAAGTGCTGGAACAGTTTGCCGTGAAGATCGCCGAAGTCCTCGGGAACGGTGGGCTTGCCCGAGTCGTCTGCTGCCGCCGGCAGCACGACGCTGAAGTCGAAGTCACGGACGTAGGAGGAGAAGTTGTTTCCCACGATGCCTTGGTGACGGACTCCGTTCAGCAGGTCGAGGATCTGGATGTCGAGGACCTCGAACAGCGGGAACTGCTGATCCGTTCCGTCCTCGGTGAGCTGTATCTGCACGGAGACGATCTCAAGCTCGAGGGCGTAACGGTCCCGGTCCGGGTTATCCCAGTCTGCAAGGTCGTTAAAGCGGCGCCGCATCATGGTCAGGGCGTTGCGAAGATTCTCCTGGCGGTGCTCGCCCCGTGCCAGGTTGGCGAAATTCGTCGTGATCCGGGAGCCAACCGAGGGGGAGTAGTCCTCGTCGAAGCGGGTGGTGGTGATGCTGAAGGTGAAGTCGTCTGCCATGCGCTGCCAATCCGTGGTGATGGGCCGGGACGGCCTTTCAAAAAGGGGATGCATCCATGGTGCCGAGTTTCAGGGGGTATCAAGTAACTCGTGCTTACTATGCGTTCATATAGACTTTCCCTATGCCTCAGATTTCAAGCGGATTGACCCTGCAGCAGCTCCGCTACTTCATTGAAGTTGCCGCTGAGGGGTCGATCTCCGCGGCTGCCGATCTCCTCTACGTAGCGCAGCCGACAATGTCCGCAGCGATGAAGGAGCTTGAGGCCAGGGTGGGCCGTGCGCTCCTGCTTCGTTCAGCGCGCGGGGTCACCCTTACCGCCGATGGGGCAGAGTTCCTTGGCTACGCCAGGCAGGTCGTCGAGCAGTTCTCTCTCCTTGAGCAGCGCTACCTTGGCAGGCCACCAACGCGACGTCTGCTCGGAGTCTCAACGCAGCACTACTCGTTCGCGGTGGACGCCTTCGTCCGGATGGTCAAGGCCACTGAGGTGGCCGAGTACGAGTTCGCGCTCCGTGAGTCCCGCACCTGGGACATCATTGAGGATGTCCGGACACTCCGCAGCGAGATAGGTATCCTCTACCGAAACGATTTCAACCGGAAGGTTATCGATAAGCTGCTCCGGGAATCAGGGCTCGCGTTCACTCCGCTTTTTCTCGCCGATCCGCACATTTTCATTTCACGAAAGCACCCGCTCGCCTCCAAGGAGCGTGCGACTCTCGCTGACCTCGCCGGCTTGCCGCGTCTAACCTTCGATCAGGGTGCGAACAACTCTTTTTACTTCGCCGAGGAGATTCTCTCCACGCTGTCCAGTAAGCAGGAGATCCGGGTGTCCGACCGTGCCACGATCTTCAACCTCATGATCGGGCTCCACGGTTATACGATCTCGACGGGCATCATCAGCGGGGAGCTCGACCCGGAGATCGTAGCCATCCCGCTCGACGTTGACGAACGCATCGAGATCGGCTGGATCGGCCACGCCTCGATTCCGCTCACTGACCAAGCACAGCGCTACCTCGAGGAATTGCGCGCCGTGGTTGCTGAGTTCGGCGTAGCGCTACTCGACTGAATACGGTCGAGCGGACGGGTTGTTACCCTGTCGGTGATCCTGGTCTGCAGCCGGGCCGGTTGCCGCGGTCTTCGCGACCTCGGCCAGCTCAACCTTGATGCCGGCGTCGACGAATTTCCGGACTTGTTCAGGCTCGGCACCGTCGTCCGTGACGAGGGTCCATGGGAGCGCGAGCCGGGCCCACGCGTGGAAGGGCCGGAGTCCGAGCTTGGTCGAGTCGGCGAGGACGTAGACGTGGTTGCCGCGGCGGGCCATGAGTTCCTTCAAGCGGGTCTGGGCATGGTCGGCTTCGCAAATGCCGTCATCGGCCGTGACGGCGTCCGCGCCGAGGAAGACACGGTCGAAGCTCATTCGTTCCAAGGCCGCTTCAGCGAGTGGGCCCACAAAGCTTTGGCTGACACTCCGGAGGCGGCCACCGATGCAGTCCACTTCTATGCGGTCGGAATCGGCAAGTTCCTGCATGATGTTCAGGCCCGGTGTGGTGACGGACAGCTTCTCGAACTTTTGCAGTTCGTGGGCGAGGGCTCCGACGGTGGACCCGGCGTCGAGGAGGATGCTTTCACCGGGAACGATCACTGCCGCGGCCCAGCGGGCGATGGCGTGCTTCTGCTCGAATGCTTCGCCTGTTCGCTGCCGCAGCGATGCTTCGGGGTGGGCTCCCAGCGCCATAGCGCCACCGTAGGTGCGGGCCAGCCGGCCTTGGCTATTCAAGAGAGCCAGGTCGCGGCGGATGGTGGAGGCGGTCACCTCGAACCGGGCGGAGAGTTCCTCCACCGAGGCAAGGCCAGTGGTGACAGCGAGGTGGTAGATTTCCTCGCGCCGCGCGTTTGCGCTCAGCATTCCCGGTCTCCTTCCCGTGGCCGTGGTTACCATGCTAGTTCCGGCCCGGCGCAAGTACCCGCCGCACCGCCGCCCGCCCAGGCCACAAAGACCTAGCCGACCGGCGCGGGTCGGGTGGCCATTTCAGCCGCCTGGTGGAGCGCCTCGACCATGGACCGCGGATCGGCGATCGCCTTGCCGGCGATGTCGAACGCGGTGCCGTGGTCCACGGACGTCCGGATCACCGGCAGGCCCACGGTGATGTTCACTCCGGCTTCGATCCCCAGCACCTTCACGGGGCCGTGTCCCTGATCGTGGTACATGGCAACGACGAGGTCGTAGTCGCCGCGTCCGGCCAGGAAGAACAGTGTGTCCGCGGGCAGCGGACCTACCGCGTTGATTCCGGCTGCCTGTGCTGCTTTGACGCCGGGCTCGATCTTCTCCCCTTCCTCGCCCTGTCCGAACAGTCCGTTCTCGCCTGCGTGCGGATTGATGGCGCAGACGCCAATCTTCGGGTTGGGGATGCCCGCGCGGACCAGTGCCTCGTGGCCCCGGCGGATGGTGCGCTCCACCAGGTCAGGGTTGATCTTGCGCACGGCATCCACCAGCCCGATATGCGTGGTCACGTGGATTACCCGGATCTTGGGAGTGGAGAGCATCATGGATACTTCTTCGGTCCCCGTGAGGTGCGCCAGCAGTTCAGTGTGCCCGGGGTAGATGTGCCCCGCCGAGTGCAGCGCCTCCTTATTCAACGGCGCCGTGCAAATGGCCTGCACCTTACCTGCCATCGCAAGCTCGCCGGCCACCCGGATGTACTCATACGCGCCGTGCCCGGCCACGGAGGAGAGCTGCCCCCACGGCAGGTCTTCGGGCAATAACGCCAGATCGATCACGTTCACCCGGCCCGGCGTGAACACCGCGTCCTCCACGTTTTCGATGCTCTGGATATCGGCCTCAATGCCCAAAACGTCCGCGGCCTGGCGAAGGCGCAGCGCGTCGCCGATCACCACTGGACGGCACTCTGCGTTGCTCTGCGGATCCAGCACCGCGGCCACCACCACCTCCGGGCCGACCCCGGCGCCGTCGCCCATTGTCACGGCTACGTAGGGCAATTTGTTGTGCTCTGCTGTGGTGCTGGCGGTCGTTGTCATTTCTGCTCCAGTTGGTTCGAAAGTCGTGCGGGGGAAGTGGTAGGCACTGGCATGGATTGGCCGCGGCGCTCCCGTATTCCGTTGTATAGCTGCAAGAGGGCAAGCTCGTCGCCGAAGCTGCCGGGTTTGGTGCCCACGAGCGTTCCGTCATCGGCGCGGGTGAGTACCGCCCCGTGTTGCACGGCCGCGATCGGCACCAATTGTTGAATTCCGACGGCGTTCAGGACTTCCCGGGCTGTCTCACCGCCGGTGAGGATCAGGTCGGCCGTTGCTCCCCGTGCTGCTTGGGCTGCGAAGGCAGACAGGGACCGGACGATGCCGGCGGCCGAAGCCGGGTCCACGATTCCTTTCGCCATGGTGACGGCTACATCTGTGCCCGCCGCAAGGGATCGCTGCACGTCGTCAAGCTGTGTTTGATAGGCGCCGTTCACACCGGCGTGCTGCGGGTGCAGCCTCACCACGGTGAAAGTGTCCAGCCGCTCCAGTTGAGCCTGTGCTGTTGCCGAAGCAGAGCCGACGACGGCGAGCACCGGCCTCGCGCCGGGCTGCACTTCCGAGGTGGTTCCGTCTGCGTGCGATGATTGCGCGTTTTGCGCAGGTTGAGCGGCGGAATGTTGCGCAGCGAGGCGCCGCGCAAGGACGTCGGCGGTTCCGCCAGTACCCACGAGGACGATGCGGCGGTTGGAGGCCTGGAAGCCAAGATGCAGCAGCGCGTCCGCCACGTCCTGCAGGTCGTGGACCGTCTCGCCGTCCACCACGGTGATGGAGGGATGAACGGACTCCAGCGCGGCCGACATTTTCTGCGGCAGTAATCCTGAGCGGACCGCGGCCAGATCAAGAGCCTGCAGTGGCATGGAATCTTCAGAGCGGAACAACGACGGAATATCAGCGGGTGGTTCAAGAATCTCGGCCTGCCACAGCCTGGTATCCGCCAAAGCAGTGCCAGCCACCAAAGGCTTTCCATGCAAAACGGAGCGCTGCAGCTGGGGGAGAGCGCCGGCAACCACGGCGTGGAAGCCCAAGGCAGTCAGTGCCGCCACCTCGGCGCCGATGTTCCCGCGCCATAGAGAGTCGATCTTCTTGAAAGCAACCTTCGCCCCCAGCGCTGCAGGACAAGAGAAGGCGTCCCGAACCAGTGCTTCCGCCGTGGCATCGGGGAGCCCTCGTGAGTGCGAGTCGACGACCACAACGTCGGTGCCGGCCATCGCGAAGGGGGAACCGCCGTCGCGCGTTCCAAGCACGACCTGGGCGGAAAAGCCGTGCTGGACGAAGCAATAGCCAACCTCGGCGGCGCCGGAGAAATCGTCGGCTTGCACAAAGACGGAAACCACGTCGCTCCTCTCGTCCGTGTCGGCAGGTACCCGCTGTTCAGCGGGAAGCTTTCCAGCATTCTGGCATGGCTGCGCGAATCACGCTAGATGATTGCGCAAAATGCGCACACGTAGCAAAGAGATGGACACCTTCCCGCGAATGATGCGGTCCCATTTATTCCCTGCCCCTTAAGCCGGCCGCGGAAGATCCGGGCCTTGGCCGCCCTCGGCGCTGAAAGAGAGTACACTGGGAATATGTCGGGACATCGTGACAAGAACGCAGGATCCCCGAGCAATGAGCCCACTCCCGCAAATGCGCCCGTGAAAACCACTGATGCAACCCAAAGTCACATTGATGAGGACGCCGCGGAGAGCTGGGACAACGAGGGCGGCCACGACCGTGCTGCATCCGCAGAACGGTTAGACGGCAGTGACCCTCCCTAGGTGTCCCGGACTCGGGCCGTCTAAATTCCAGTCGCCGCCGTTCCCACGTTTTCGCGGATCCGACAGTGCATCCTCAAGAAACGTTGGCGCACGCCATGACCACCACCCCATACCAGCCCACCCAAGCCGATAGCGCCCTAAGTCTTAGCGGTGTCCTCGCATCAGCTTTGCCGCATGACATCGGCACAGCGAAAGGTTCGGCCCTCTACACCGTCCCGGCTGTCTTCTCACGCAGACCTCAACCCAGGGAACTTGACCTTCTTCACAGCAGTGACGCTGCCCGGCGTCTCGCCGAAGCCGGCTACAGCGAGGTTGAACTCCGCGTCTCGGACCGGCGTCTCCTCATCACCAACACCAACTTGGAAGAACTCAAAGCAGGTCTGGCCCATCTCGTGGGCACGATCCTGCGGGAAGTCTCCGAGCAGGCTTCAGTTGAGCGCACCAACCGGGCAGAGGAAATGGACGCCTTGGCCTTGATCGAGGAACACCGCCTCGAAGCGGTACGTGCATCCGCGGCAGAAGTCCGCTTCGACTGAGGAAGCAGTGCCAAAAGTCCTCCGGGACGGCAAAGGCCTGGGAGTGCGTTGGCGTTAAAACTGGGCGCCTTCATCCAAGCGGTACCCGTGGCGGCCCTGCTGGTGAACTAAATCTTAACCGGGCATGTCGCGGTGTGGCGCGCCCTCGGGGTGATGCCGGGGTGCGATAACAACGGAGCATATGAGGGGGGATGGATGGAGTATGGCTGCTAATGATTCCCGGAGTTTTTACACGCGTGGTGATTCTTTGAGCGTGGGAACTTCACGACAGCACATAGAAAGCGCTCTCGCGGAATCCGGGGCTACGGACGTCCTTTTCAGTCAACGCGGGCACTTGCACGCCCTTGCGTTCCGGTCTCAGGGACGGCAATTCCGGATCATCCTTTCTGCACCGCGTCCTCCGGGAAACCCGGCCCTGCCTGGTGAAGCGGCGATCTGGTCCAGACATGAAAGTACCTCTAAGACTCTTGAACTCGATGCCCGCAGGCTTTGGCATGCCTTCGCCCTCTCCATTGACGCCAAGCTGGCAGCCGCGGCAGCAGGAGTTGCGACCCTCGAATCGGAGTTTCTTGCCCACGTTGTTCTTCCGGGGAACCACACAGTGATCGACGAACTCGAACCTGTTATCGCGTCTTCCTACCAGTCCGGCCAGCCTCCCCTCATCAGAACCGCCACACCACCGCTGGATGGATAACAGAGGGAACCCTCGGCGCCGTGCGCGGGGATGGTACCGGCGGCAAACGACGAGGAGAGCCACGCAGGGGACGTGGCCGCAGTCAAGGCGATGGCCGGAGGTATCGCTGGCTGTGTGACTACAGCCCGGGTCCGCTTCGGGGAAGAGGAATCGAGAAACCATAGCTAATGATTCACGAGGCTATCTCTCCGTGGAAATGTTCAGCCCAGCTTATCCATCAAGTCATCGGCGACCCGGCGAAGGTCTTGGGCCCAGCCTGTGGAACGGTTGGGGGCTGTTGTGTTGGCTTCAAAATTAGTCAGGGCCATGGCCAGGTGCTCGAGGGCTTCGGAAAGGTTAGCCTTCACGGCTGTGTATCCTTCCTCGGACCGGGGGTCTGCTGACGCCGTGGATAGTTGCTCGGCGCCAGCTTTGACGATGAGTGAGGCTTCGAACTCGTTCATGGGACCTCGCAATTTTGACCGGAGAACAAAACGTTCACCGGTTCCAACCGTACACCGCGGATCAGGCGCACGGCCCTGATAGTCGGAGAGTAATGAGGACCGCGGGCATATGCTTTTGGTGTCAGACAGGCGTGTCCTTCCGCGGCGGGGTAAACCATCCTCTGTTTTCGGTTATCAGGTCCTCAAATGCCCATGCCAGAACCTGTTGTTCGCCCACGGAGAGGTCCAGGGCCCGGTGCAAATAGGCGTTAAAGTTTGATCTAAAGGTTAGACCGCCATATGACCAGTAGTGGAGCCAGAGTTCATCAGTGCCGAGGTGATGCAGGTTCAGATTTTCGAGCGCTCCTGGGTTTCCGCTGTACATGACTGCCCTCCGTAATCCGACGGCGGCGTCACAGGTGTGTCAGCCTAGCTGTAGTTCCCATGGAGGTTGTGAACAGCGTGGCGTGATGTAAAAGGCGAAAGCCTCCGGTATCGATTTGGGTTACCACACTCATCTCGACGCCAGGAGGCTCTCGTTGTCCTACGTTACCCATGCCAACGCCGATCTGACACCTAAGGCCAGGGCGAAGCTGGCCCGTTTGGTCGTTGAGGAGGGCTGGACGTTGCGCCGGGCCGCGGAACGTTTTCAATGCTCACCAGCGACGGCCAAGAAGTGGGTGGACCGCTACAGGGTCCGTGGTGAGGACGGCATGGCTGACGCGTCCTCCCGCCCGCGGCGGAGCCCGAAACGCACCCCCGTACGCACCGAATGCCGCATTGTGGGGTTGAGGTTCAATCGGCGGTGGGGACCGCACCGGATAGCGGCCCACCTGGGCTTGGCCCGCTCCACCGTCGGCAAGGTCCTGACTCGGTACCGGATGCCCCGGCTGGCCTGCCTGGATCAGGGCACCGGTCTGCCCGTTCGCACACCTGCACCGCAGCGCTACGAGCACGAGAACCCTGGAGACCTGATCCACGTGGACATCAAGAAGCTTGTGCGCATCCCCGACGGCGGCGGACACCGCGCCCTCGGATGCGCCAAGGGGCAGCGTAACCGCCGTGCCGGGACCGGTTATGCCTACCTGCATCATGCCGTCGATGACCACACCCGGCTCGCGTACTCCGAAATCCTCAACGACGAAAAGAAGGAAACGGCCGCCGCCTTCTGGCTGCGAGCCGCCGCATTCTTCGCCGCCCACGGCATCACCGTCAAAGCGGTGCTCACGGACAACGGGTCCTGCTACCGCTCCCGGACCTTCGCAGCAGCCCTGGGACCGCACCTCAAACACCGGCGCACCCGCCCCTACCGACCCCAAACCAACGGCAAGGTGGAACGCTTCAACCGCACCCTCGCCACCGAATGGGCCTACGCCCGGACCTACACCTCAGAAACCGAGCGCGCCGCCACCTACCCGGCATGGCTCCACCATTACAATCATCACCGAACCCATACCGGCATCGGAGGCAAAACCCCATCAGCCGCGTTCACAACCTCAGTGGGAATTACACGGGTGTGTCCGATAAACGGTGGATCTGGTTTGGCGTTCATTAGTTGATTCGGCCTTCGAATGCGATCGCGAACGCGTTCAGCGCCGGCTTCCATCTCGTCGCCCAGCGTGCCCTGCCGCGCCCGGTCGGGTCAAGCGAGCGGGTCACGAGGTAGAGGCATTTCAGCGCGGCGGCGTCGTTCGGGAAGTGCCCGCGCGCCCGGACTGCTCTGCGGTACCGGGCGTTGAGTGACTCGATCGCGTTCGTGCTGCAGATGATCCGGCGGATTTCCACGTCCCAGTCCAGGAACGGCACGAACTCGGACCAGGCGTTCTGCCAGAGCTTGCTGATCGCCGGATACTGTTGACCCCATTTCGCGTCGAACTCCACGAATCGCTCACGAGCGGCCGCTTCGGTCGGCGCCGTGTAGACAGGACGCAGGTCCTTGCCCATCTCTTCCCAGTAGTGGCGGGACGCGAACCGGAACGTGTTGCGGATCAGATGGATGATGCAGGTCTGCACCGTCGCGAGCGGCCAGGCGGTGTTGATCGATTCCGGCAGACCCTTCAGCCCGTCACAGACGACGATGCACACGTCCTCGGCGCCACGGTTCTTGATCTCCGTCAACACGCCGAGCCAGAACTTCGCCCCCTCCCCGCCATCGCCGGCCCAGATCCCGAGGATGTCGCGCTCCCCGTTCACAGTAACGCCCACGGCGATATAGAACGGCTTGTTCCGCACCTGGCCGTCTCGGACCTTCACCACCAGAGCATCGATGAACACCACCGGGTAGACGCGATCCAGCGGACGGTTCTGCCATTCGGTCATCTCCTCGATGACCTTGTCGGTGATCCTCGAGATCGTGTCCTTCGACACCGACGCCCCGTAGACATCGTCGAAGTGCGCCGCGACCTCGCCGGTCGTCAGCCCCCGCGCGGTCAACGACAGCACGATCTCATCGACGCCGGTCAGGCGCCGCTGCCGCTTCTTGACGATCTTCGGTTCGAACGACCCCTCACGGTCTCTGGGAACGTCGATCTCGACGGGACCGACCTCGGTCAGCACCGTCTTCGATCGGATCCCGTTGCGAGCGTTCTCGGCGATCGTGTTGCCGTGCTTCTCGTAGCCAAGATGCTCGGTCATCTCCGCCTCGAGCGCTGTCTCCAGCACCCGCTTGGTGAGCCCGTTCAGCACCCCGTCGGGGCCGACGAGGTCGACACCCTGTTCCTTCGCCTGCTTCAGCAGCTGCTCCGCGAGCTGCTGCTCATCGATGATCTCTCCCGTCACAGGATCGATCATCTCGATGACATCGGTCATCGCCCTTCCTTTCGGTCAGGCCAGACCAGATCCACCGTTAATCAGACAGTCCCAATTACACCTAGAGGTGGTTCGCTGGCCCTGTTGTTGACAGGGAAGAGTGTCGCTTCCAGTCACACTGCCGGTGAGGCCATCGATCGTGTTGGACTTCTCTAAGAGTGAGTATCCTGGACTGATTTCCCTTGCTTCTGCGCTGGTAGGGGCGCATGCTGTGAGCTGGAGTGACCCCGGGTAATCGGCCGGGTCGATCAAGGGGCGCCGCATGGACGAGTTGTGTAGTCGTATTCGTTATACGCACATGGCACCGCTGGCGGGCTTCCGCGAAGCAGTGGTGAATGCCGGGGACGGGCGGGCCCGTCACACGTGGCGGCTGGGTCCTGTCCCTTCTATGGAGAACGGCTTCATTCAAGTCACCATAGTCGCTGACCTGATGGGTGTAGCTTGGCTCACGTCAGGTCGCGGCCCGGACGGCATGACCGTCACGGTGCTCGTCGTTGGTCACCGTGCTGATACCGGCATTCGGGTCGCAGTGACAACGGCTGAGAGTGACGCTTGGCTTCTGGCGCTGCTGGATCGGAAGTGGAACGCTCTTGCCTACCGCCTCGTGGAAACTGCCAAGGGTGGGCATGGTCCGTCTGCGGCCACCTACAGGCTCTTTCTGGACCAGCAACAACACGCGATAGCCAGGCCCGATGAGATTCCCGAAGACGGCTATAGGCTTATGCAGGACCACCCGACACGATGACGCCAGCCAGTGGCACGTTGACTGGGCGGAGCTTCTGGCTGTAGTCCCGCTCACCCCCGGGCTTTCACAGCACGTACTGCAGAATAGGCGCAGTGACCAGTACCGGAAGCCTGCTCAATAAACCGAAGTCCGTCGTGCGCCGCATAGTGAATGTGTTGTTCGCCGTCGTGCTAATGCTGTTGGGCGCCGCCCTGATGATCACCAGCTATCAGCAAGTCGACGCCGACGAAGAGCTCGCCCGCACCGGCGTCCACGTCGCCGGAACCATCACCTATTTCAGCGACGCGAGGAAGGCGTCGAACCGGGACATCACGGTGGAATTCGTGGCGGCCGACGGCGTGAATCGCTATGCCCATGCCCCCTTGGATCATGAGCAGCACCCGTACATTGGCGAGCAGGTTACCGTCTCCTATCGCGAACAACAACCAGATCAGGCAGTCGTGCTCGGCTATGGAAGCAACAGGGAATTTCTGGGTGGTGTCGGCCTGATCTTGACGGTAGTTTTTACAACGTCCGGCCTCGCCCTCTTCGTTTCAGGGTTGCGGAGGCGGCGACGGGCCACGGCCAGTGGCGGCTCCGGGCCTGAACGCTGACCAAGCCCCCAACAGGCCTGCCGGCAAACTATTTGGTTGCGGCCGCGTGCTTTGCCTTGTAGCGGTTCCGTCGTGCCCGGAGGTATAGCGCTCCGATGGCAGCAACGATGACGGGAACTGTAATGCCCAGAGGAGCAGCCCAGTCCTTGGTGACGTCGCTGACGACTTTGAGGATGCTGACGTTGACGTTGATGTTGCGTGTGTAGGTTTCAACTTCGAATTCGCCGTCGACGTTCGGAATGGGGGCGATCAGCCGGAGGGTCAGCGTTTGCGTGCCGGGTTTGTTGGGTGTGATGTACCAGCCCCATTCGCCAACCTCGTCGCTTGGCAAGGCGATAACGCCTGAGGAATCGCCACGCCGTTCGATGTCGAAGCCTTCACCGGTGAGGTCGGCGCGCATGAGGGCGCAGATCCGAGGGTGTTCGGTGGCTACCGGACTGCCGCTGGGGAAGCCTGTGGCCGGGTTCTCTTCCGCGCCGTGCAGGGCGACCCGAAGGATGAATTCCTCGCGGCTTCCCAGTTCCATGGCTGCCGGAGGTGAGTAGGCAACTGTGCCCTTGAGGCATTTCTCCAGATATTCCTGAACATCACTTCCAGGCTCGGCGGAGGACGTTGCCGTGGGGTCCGGCGTCGCGGTGTCGCTGGGGACGGGGCTGCCGGAATTGCTGCCGCTGGCTGTTGGAGTCGTGGAAGGAACAACAGGGGTTCCTGTTGGCTTTGGCGTGCCGGTTTCTGTTGGCGGCGGTTGTGCCTGCTTTATCTGGAGCTCGATGGCTTGTGACTCGCCCTGGGCGTTCGTGATTCGGGCGGTGTAGGTTCCGGGGGCCGGATAGGAGTGGTTCGTGCCGGCGCCGCATGGGAATGTGATGGGGGCGGTTCCGTCTCCGGCGTCGAAGGTGCAAACCGCCGACGGCGGATACGTCACCTTTGGGTTGAAAGTGCATGATGACGTTTTGCATACTGCCGAATAACTCACCGACAGCACCCCAGCATTCGTCGGTGCGGGTTTGTCTGGGGCGAAATCCGGAAGCGGACGTGAGGTGGGGGTCGGAGTCGACGGTGGCAGGACGGCCTTTTGGCTGGGGGCTGGGGGGAGAGGCGCTACCCCGGTGGCGGTGAGGCCCACTCCCAGGGCGGACGCCAAGCCAAGCAGCAATGCGCCGGCCCCCCGACTCCAGCGACTTATTCCGCTCACGCGCTTCGGCAAGTAGAGCATGGCATACCGAACCCATTGAGTATCCGCGACGGTGCACGTCCTTTAGGGGCAGTTTGCGCCCTCACGTGGCCGGATTCAACCATCGATTTTATTGTGGGATGAAGTGGGAGAACGCCATCAGTGGGGGTGAAGCCACAGGCGTTCCTCCGCAAAGGTCCTGTGTTATGGGTGCCCCTCCGGCGGTCAGTTGGCGTTGACGGGGCCGAACGTTGCACCGGCGTCGGTGGACACCATGAGCTCATCAACGGTGGCCACCCACAGGGACGGACTCCCGCCGGATCCGTTTCCTGCCGCGATGGCCTGGACCTCGGATGCGACGCGGCCTTTCCTGGTCCAGGTAACACCGGCGTCGGCGGAGTGGTACGTGGTCCCGTCCGGAGCAACTCCGAAGGCTTCGGTGGGGTCCGCGAACGCTGCGAACTGGATCACTGGTCCGTCCGGGACCGCTTTCCAGGTCTTCCCGCCGTCGGTGGATCGCTGGATACCGTTCTCGGTGGTGGCCAGCACCGTGTCAGAGCCGGCATGTCCGGCCAGGACGGCGGGGGCGAAACCGGCAGCAGCGACCTCCCAGGCTTTCCCGTCAGCACTCCCGCGCAGTTGGCCGTCGTAGCCGACAATCCCGGACTTGGTGACTGTCAGGGCGTGGAAGTCTGATTCTCCTTGCCGGGAGAGCGGTGCCCAAGTCTTCCCGCCGTCGGTGGATTTCATCAATCCCAGCGGGTCGGGCAAGGACGATCCGGGCCCGGGATGGCCGGAGGTGTAGAAGACGTCACCGGCGCCAACGGTGAAACCCATGAGGTCGTTCGTGTCACCGATCTTGGTCGCGGGGGTAACAGTAACGTCAAACAAACCCTCGTGGGTGGCGAGCAGGACCTGGCCGGACTCACTGTTGACGGCCAGCGCGTGCACGTGGTTGCCGGGCAGCGCGTTGTCCGTCATCCCATGTGAAGACTCTGCAGGGCCGGAAGACGGAGAGGGCTGGGTGCAGGCAGCCATGGCAGGAAGGAAGGCGAGGAGTGCGGCGACTCCTGCGGCCCGGTATAACGACGGTTTGGCTAAAGGCATGGGAAGCTCCAGGGCTCGATGGCGGGGATGAGTCAAAGACGAAGGGAGTGCCGGCCCTTCCAAGGCCGGCACTCCGCTTGCTGCTAAAGGACGGCGCCGGCCGCTAGAGGCCGGCCAGCAGTTGCTCCATCTCCTTGATCTCTGCCTCCTGCGCGGTGATGATCTCCTTGGCCAACTTCACGGCATCGGTGTTCTTGCCGTCGCGGGTTTCCGTCTCCGCCATCGCCACGGCACCGCGGTGGTGGGCAATCATCTGCGACAGGAACAGTTTGGCAGCCTCGGTACCCTGGGCTGCGTCGAGTTTGGCCATGTCATCGTCACTCATCATGCCGTCCATGCTGTGGCCCGAGGGCATCATCGTGGACTCGTTCCAGCCTTTCAACCAACCGGTCATTGTCTCGATTTCCGGGCCTTGGGCATCCTTGATACGGGTTGCCAACGCGCTCACCTGGGCAGGGATGTCCTGCTTGGCGAGGATCATCCCGCTCATCTCCACGGCTTGGGCATGGTGGGGGATCATTGCCTGCGCGAACATCGCGTCGGCCGCGTTATGGTCCCCGGCGCTCGCGGGCGCAGATGGCGCGGGGGCGCTGGAGGAGCCCATATTTCCGTGGTCCATCCCGGGCATGGACGTCCCCGACGAACCGGGGGTTCCGGTGCTGCATCCTGCGAGTGCCAGGGAAGCGACAAAGGCAACAGCGGAGAGGGGCAAAAGCTTTTTGGTTTTCACAGAACAGTCCTTCAAACGGGTACTCGTGAACGCCAAGGCGCTCACGGCAAAGCGGGATATGTGAATGCCGGACCGGAAGCCCGGGCGCCGCCGAGGGGGCGGTGCAAGACAGAGTGCCCCCCGGGTAGGCGGGGCGCAGGCCGGTGCCTATGTTCTGCTGATCGACAGTTCGCCCGGGGAAGGACTTCCGGGCAGGTAGGACCATAGCGTGCTGGAACCTGTAGCGACAGGCCGGAATGAAGACGGCACTGTAGTGGAGGTGTCCGGCAGCGGGGCTGCCAGGACGCCGGTTGCGGTTGAGGGGACACAGAAGACGCCCATCGCATGCTCCGTGGAGCAGTTCCCCGAGCAGGCGCATTGTGCCGGTCCACCCGCGGCCGGACCCACGGCCGGACCGGCGTCGGCCTCCGCATCAGTGGTGCCGGCCTCACCGCGGTGGTGGTCGTGGGCGGCGGTGCCATGGTCCACCGTTTCAACGGATATGACCGTTGTTGTTGCTGCGGTGGTCATGGGGTGTTGGGTGTGCAGACCGGTCATGACGTGCATCCCCAATACACCGGCGATCAATGCCATGACTGTCACCAGCAGCCCGATGCTAAGGAAGGTCCCGGTCATGGTCCGGCGTGCCTGCATGACTGTCTCCTTCCTTTCGTGCGGGTTGCTTGGCTTCTTGTGCTTCCAGCCTATCGGCCCCCGGCGCCGCCCCGATCCGTGGGGTGGGACGCCCGGTGCGTGGTTGGTTTAACGAACCTGGGAGGGGTTCAGTTTCACCCTTCGGAGAAGCTGGGCGTTCAGGGCCACGACGATCGTGGACGCAGACATGAGTACTGCCCCGGCTGCCGGGGACAACACGACCCCCGCGAAGGCCAGGACGCCGGCAGCCAATGGCACGGCGATGATGTTGTAACCGGTGGCCCAGATGAGGTTCTGCCACATCTTGGTATAGCTGGCCCGGGACAGATCAACCATGGACAGCACGGCGCGGGGATCGTTGCCGGCCAGGATGACTCCGGCCGATTCCATGGCGACGTCGGTGCCGGCGCCGATGGCGATGCCGACTTCGGCCCGGGCCAGGGCGGGGGAGTCGTTCACCCCGTCACCGACCATCGCAACTTTCAGCCCGCGGGCCTGCAGTTGCGCGACCTTCTTGTCCTTGTCGGCCGGGAGGACCTCGGCGAAGACCTCGTCGATGCCAAGCTCGGCCCCCACAGCATCCGCAACCTGGCGGGCGTCACCGGTGATCAGAGCCACCTTGATGCCCCGGGCCTGCAGGGCCTTCACTGCCTGCCGTGACTCCGGACGGATCGCATCTTCCAGGCTCACCGCTCCGAGGATCCGGTCACCGTCTACGACGTGCAGCACCGCAGCGCCACGTCCGGCCCATTGCCTGGTGGTGGCGGCCATGGCGTCGGTTTCGGTCAGGTCGAGTTCGCGGAGCAGGGCCGGCCCGCCGACCTGCACTGTCCGGCCATCGATCATCGCCCTCACTCCGCGGCCGGTCATTGAGGAAAATCCGGTCGCGGTTGGCAGGTCCAGGCCTTGGTGGTGCGCGGCGCGGACGATGGCCCGGGCGACGGGGTGTTCACTGTCGGATTCCACGGCTGCGGCCACTGCCAGCAGCTCCCGGGGCGTGGTGCCGTCGACGGCGGTGATGTCTTTGAGCTCAGGTTCGCCTTTGGTCAGGGTGCCGGTCTTATCGAACAGGACGACGTCGACGGTGCGCATCCGTTCAAGGGCCATCCGGTTCTTGATCAGCACCCCGACCCGGGCGGCTTGTTCGGTGGATATGGCGATGACCAAAGGGATGGCCAGGCCCAGTGCGTGAGGGCAGGCGATGACGAGCACTGTGACAGTGCGGGTCACGGCTTCGGGCAGGCTGCCGAGCAGGATCCAGGCGATGAAGGTGACGACGCCGGCGATCGTGGCGAAGTAGAACAAGAACGCCGCCGCCCTGTCGGCCAGGGCCTGGGCTTTGGACGAGGAAGCCTGCGCTTCCGCGACCAGCCGCTGGATACCCGCCAGGGCTGTGTCCTCTCCGACGGCGGTGACGCGCACCCGGACGGTGTTGTCCGTGGCGACTGTGCCGGCAACCACGGGGTCCCCGGGCCCTCGGGCGACGGTCTTGGACTCGCCGGTGATCATGGATTCGTCGAACTCGGCCTGCCCCTCCACGATCGTCCCGTCCGCGGGCATCCGGGCCCCGGAGCGGACCAGCACTACATCCCCTGGAGCGAGGTCGGTGACCGGGACTGTTTCCGTGCCGTTGGGGGTGACGCGTTCTGCTTCATCAGGCAGTAAAGCGGCCAGGGCATCCAGGGCACCTTGGGCCGAACCAAGGGCGCGCATCTCGATCCAGTGCCCCAGCAGCATGATGGCGACCAGCAGCGCCAGTTCCCACCAGAAGTCCAGATCGAAGTCCCCGATCCGCAGGGTGGTGGCCCACGAGGCGATGAACGCGACGCTGATTGCCATGGCAATCAGCAGCATCATGCCCGGCTTCCTGGTCTTCAGCTCACTGAGTCCTCCTTTGAGGAACGGCATGCCGCCGTAGAAGAAGATCACGGTGCCCAGCGCTGGTGGGATCCAGGCCGAGCCCGGGAACTCCGGCGGCATGTAGCCGAGCAGGTGGGCGAACATCGGGCTGAAGAACACCACCGGGACGGACAACGCCAGGGTCAACCAGAACCGGTCCTTGAACATCGCCGTACTGTGCCCGGCATGCTGCCCATGGCTGTGCACCATATGGTCGTCGTCCGGACCGTGGCCGTGGTGCTGTTTGTGCTGGCCGCCGTGCATTTCAGGGCTGTGCCCGGCGTGGTGTGCGTGGTCCGGTTCGGAGTCCCTGACCGGTGAGTGGGAGTTGTGCTGCGTGTGCTCCGTCATGACGTGCTCTTCCAGTAAACGGCCGCTTCAACGCCGCAGGAGGCGGCGCTGGAGGTGCGATGGATGCTGGGGATGAACGGCTGTGAAAGAGGGCGGACCCTCCGGGACATACCACTTCACTGACAACACCATCAATATACCCCTAGGGGGTATGCGCGGCAAGGTGCTCGCGGCTGGAGCTACGTGACTTCAATGGACCCCATCATTCCCAAGTCTTCGTGGTCCAGGATGTGGCAGTGATAGACGGACCGCCCGCGGAAGTCTTTGAACGCCACCCTGACCTTCACCCGCCCGTTGGCGGGTACATTGACCACGTCCTGCCAGATGGCATCGTCCACGGACTGACCGTTCTCCTCGATGATCTGCATGGGCCAGACATGAAGGTGGAACGGGTGATCCATGGGAGTGGCGTTGGTCAGCGTCCATTCCTCCACGGATCCGGAAGCCACCCTTGTGTCTATCCGCGCTTCCTGGAATTCCTTGCCGTTGATCGTGAAGCGCATCATGCCTGTGCCCATGCCGGCGGCCAGTACAATCCGCCGGCGTGCCGCCACCGCCGCTGACCGCAGGTCTTCAGGTACGTCCTGGATGGGCACCGTCGGCAGTTGCGGGACCGGTTCGCCGGCCACGCGGAGAGTTGCCAGTGCCGTACCGTCCGGCTGGTCGGCCGGGCCTCGTTCTCCGGGCATCTGCCCCATCATCCCCGGCATACTTCCCCGGTCCTGGTAGAGCGCGCGCAGGACCGATCCGCCGTCGGAAGTGGTCACCAGAAGGTCAGCGCGGTTTCCTGGCGTCAGGAGAACTTCCTTGACTGTCTTGGGCGCCGGGAACCGGCCGGAGTCCATGCCCAGTAGTTGCATTTGCTGACCGTCGAGCCGCAACCGGAGGTAGCGGGCCACGCAGGTGTTGACGATGCGCCACCTTTCGCGCTGACCTGGGCGGGCATCGAAGTGCGGGTTGCTTTGACCGTTGACAAGGAGCAGTTCACCCTGCCGGCCCATCATCCGTTCCATCATGGGCACTTGTGCAACGTTCCCTTGCCCATCAAGGGTGGTGTCCGAAATAAGCAGCACCCGTTCCAGGGCTGACTCAATCGGTTTCCGGTCCTCAACGATGATTGCTCCGAAGAGTCCGGCGAAGATCTGGTCGGCTACCATGCCGTGATGGTGGGGGTGATACCAATAGACGCCCGGGGGATGGTCCGCAGGGAGTTTGTAGCCGTAGGAAAAGGCGTCGCCGGGGTTCACCGAAACAAAAACGTTGTCGCCGTTGCCTTCCGGTGAAACATGGAGCCCGTGCACATGCAGGTTGGTGGCTTGGGCAAGGTTGTTGACGAGTTCCACGCGGAGCACATCGCCTGGAAACAAACGAAGCGTTGGGCCGGGAATACCGCCGTTGTAGCCCAGTGCCGTGGCTTGCCGTCCTCCCAACACCATCGGTCCTGGTGCTGCTTGGAGGCGTACCTGCAACTGGCCGTTCGCGCTCCGCACTTCCGCGGGCTGAACCAGTTCGCCGCCCGGCACGGCCGTCGTCCGCGAGGCCAGGGTCCAGACCAACCCGCCCCCGCCGGCCGCAGTCGCCGCTATGCCCAGTCCGCCCAGGAGCAACGCCCGACGGCGACTGAGGGGCTTCATTACGGGCCCTCACCAAGCACTTCGAGATGTTCGCGGTACTGGTCCGCCGTGAGTTCTCCCCTGGCAAAGCGCTCATCAAGGATCCGGCGGGCCGTGCTCCGCCCCGTGGGCGGGATGCCCCCCGGCGTCTGTGGGCCGGCGGGTCCGTGTCCGCCAAAGACCTTGACTGACAGAAGAACCAGAATCGCGACGCCGACCAGCAGCAGGGGAACCCACAGCCACATCCACATCATGCCTTGCCCGTAACCCCACATCATGACCGGTCCTTCCGCTTTGGAGGTTTACTCCAGTCATAGCGCGGAGCCATGGCGGCTGGTAGGGTCCGAGGTCCCGGCGAGGCCAGGATAATAATTGACGCGGCTCAGCCCACGCCCCAGGCGTTTCCGGATCCTCAGCTGTTCTTGGTGCGGTCCTGAGCGAGGAAAGCCTGCAACGCTTCGACCACCAGCTCATGGTCCTCTTGCTGTGGCAGCCCGGACACTGTGGCTATGGCAACCACTCCTGTCCCGTCGACATGAATCGGGACCGCTCCACCGTGGGACGCATAAAGCCGTTCGTCGAACCAGCCGTTGTCCTCAAGCCTTCGCCCGCCCCGCCGTCCCTTGAGCCCAACAAGGAGGGAAGGTTCCAGACAGCGCTGGGCTGTCCTGCTCTTGCGCTCTATCCATACGTCGTTATCAGGTGTGGCCCCCGGCAGGGAGGCATGGAACAGGATGTGCTTTTCCCGTCGGATGTCGATGGCCACCGGAAGTGCCCGGGTTGTGGCCAGGTCAACGAGCAGCAGACCCAGTGCCAAAGCATCCGATTGGTCGAACCCGCCAAGACGCAGCGTTAGTGCCTGGGTTTCCAACCGCTTGATGAGGGCGTCCAGGGCCTGTTCGGACTGCTCGCCAAAGTAATCGGGGTCGAAGGGAGCCGTTGCGTCGTGCGTGGCGGGGGATGGGGTTGAGTTCATGGGCGGTCCCTTGCTATGTGTGACGGGGGCTATGTGTGACGGGGGCCAGGTGTGAGGGCGGCTAAGTGGGGCGCCGCTGCTGCCTCGTTAGGCGGACAGTGTTCGGGGGCGCCAGGTGGCTGTGGAAGACCTGATCTTCAGTTGTGGTTCGATGAGCGTGACCTGGGCAGGGGCGTCGGCGTTCCCTTCGGACAGCCGGGCCATCAGCATTTCGGTGCCCTTGGAACCCACCTCCCCGGGGAAGCCCGCCACTGACGTCATGGGCGGGACCTGGGCAGCTGCGATCCGGGTGTCGTCGAAGGATGCAACGGCGATGTCCCTGCCCGGTTCCAGGCCGCGGCGGCGCATCTCGTCGTAAACCCCCTGCGCGACGACGTCGCTGTAGACCACCACCGCATCGGGCAGGTTACCCCGGTCGAAGAGCCTGCCGAGGGCGGCGGCGCCGCCCTCGGGTGTGACCGGGCTGCGGAGTTCTTCGCTGCTCCACAGCTGCACGCCATGGGCCTCGAGGGCGATCCGCAGGCCCTTTTCCCGTTCCCTGTACGACGGCGCAGGCCGGCCACCCACGAAGGCCACCGTCTTGCTTCCAAGAGCCGCGAGATGCTCTCCAACCATCCCCGCGCCCTTGACGTTGTCGCTGCCTACGTAATCGAAGCCGGGGAAGTGGCGGGCCAGCAAAACGACGGGAATGTTGGCTGCAGTCACCTGTTTGGCCAGGCGTTCCCGGTCGGTGTCCAGGGCGGGAAGTATGAGCAGGCCGTCAACTTGGCGTTCGATCATGGAGGCGACGATCTCGTGTTGCCGGTCTTCGAGGTCCCGGCTGTAGCCGATGAAGATCGTGTAACCGGCATCATGGGTAATCTGGTCCACGGCCATGGCAAGTTCTGCGAAGTAGGGGTTGATGATCTCGGTGACGATCAGGCCCAGGGTCATTGTGCGGCTTTGCCGCAGGTTGGCCGCCTGCCTGTTGTACACGTAGCCGAGCTCATTCATGGCCTGCCGGACCTTCTCGGCCGTGGACTCGGGGATCCGCGAGCTGCCGCGGACGACGAGCGACGCTGTGGAACGGGAGACGCCCGCGGCTTTGCTCACGTCTTCAAGGGTGATGCGGGGTGCCATGGTCTGTTCCTGCCCGTAAAGTCGAAAGGTGGAGAAAGGACGCTCCACCTTTCGACTTTATCAATCCGGGGTGGGGTCTTCGCGGACGTGGAACACCGGGTTACCGGCCGCTCTCCACCTCCACCGGGTGGAGACGTGATGCGCGGCGGGGGCGAATGTTTGTTCTTGGTGGGAGGTCACGGCTGTCCTGTCCTGTGAGGAAGGGGATTCTTGCTCGCTGCCCGGTTTCCGCATGAGGTCATGCCGTCGGCCAGGATCGTGTCAGCGACACGCAGGGCGTTGGCGGCGATGGTCAGGGCGGGGTTGAGGGCTGCCGAAGAGGGGAAGAAGGAGCTGTCAACAACCCAAAGGTTGTCCAGGTCATGGGCGCGGCAGTCCGGGGCGAGGACACTCTTGGCGGGGTCATGGCCGGCAACTGCCGTTCCGCACTGGTGCGAGTTGGTTTCGATCCCCATGCGTTGGGTCAGGATCACCGGGTATCCGGCCTTCCGTACTGCCCTCTTGACGCGCCGGACCAACTCCTTGTGGGGAGCGAGGCTGTTGGGTTCCCACCAGAGATGGATCTTTCCGCCGATGACGCTGACGCCGTTCTCCCGGCGAGGCAGGTCTTCGGTGGTGAGGTAGATGTCGATGCTGCGGTCCGACATGAGTTTCAGGAGGGGTTCAGGCGCCCACGGGCGGGCCATCTTGAGCATGCTGGACCTCAGCTTTCCCAGCATCTGTAGGTTTCCGAGCGGGTACCGGGTAGTGGGGCCTGCCTCGTACCAATCATTGAGGCCAAGGGTTTTCTGCCACAATGTGCGGTTGATCCTGAGGGGGTTGATGCCAATGAAGAAGGTGCTGTTGTGCACCATGTAGTTCCGGCCGACCAGCCCGGAGGAGTTGGCGAGCCCGCGGGGGTTGTCCTTGGTGGCTGACCGCAGCAGCAGGGCAGCTGAGTTGACTGCGCCAGCGGCGAGGATGAACTTGTCCGCCTCGATGCGGATGATCCTTCCGTTGTTCTCGGCGAGTGCCGCAACTATGGTGTGGCCATCGCCTCCCGGAATAAGCCTGGTCACCGTGGTCCCGGTCATGAGCCGCACACCCGCGGCTATTGCGGGGTCGACGGCGATCTTTTCGGCGTCCGCTTTCAGCCCCGCCTCGTTGGGCGCACCGTCGCTGGTTGCGCACAGGGCCCGCTTTTCGGGGGTGCCGGCGTCCAAACCGTTGGCCATCCGAAACGGATGCAGGCCCTGCCGGCGGAATGATTCGGCCAAATCCCGGATGGCCGGTTCATGGTCCAGTGCGGGGTGGGGGTAGGCCTCGGAGTGCGGCGGCTCCGTGGGATCTTCGTCCACCTGCCCGCGGACCTGGAAGAGCTTCTCAGCGCGGGTGTAATAGGGCTCCAGGTCGGCGTAGGTGAACGGCCATGCCGGGGAGACCCCGTCCGCGTGCCGGACTTCTTCGAAGTCGCTGGCCCGGAACCGGGGAAGGCACGCGCCATAGACTTTCGTGTTGCCGCCCACCCAGTAGTAGACGCCGGGCTTGAATCCCGCCCCTGTGCGGCCGTTGTACCAAGTGTCCGCATTCTTGTAGCGGCCTTTGAGGTAAACCTCCTCGAGGTCCGAGTTTTGCGGTTCGGTGGGGAGCCGGTTCCCGCGTTCGATGACCAATACGTCCGCCCCGGAGTCCTTAAGGGCGTAGGCCATGGTGCCGCCGCCCATGCCTGAGCCGATGATCGCGACGTCGGTACGGATCACTTCGTCCGCGGTGATGGGCTCGTCGAAAGCCTGGGGCAGCGGTGCCTCGTCAATTGTTGCGTGTGCCATATCGCTCACGAGCTCCTGTGTTCGTTCCTAGCGGCGGGGCCCGTCGGGTGCGTCGACCCAACGGGTGCTCCGCGTCCCGACCTGGAGTTGGATCGTCTTCAGCTCACTGAATTCGGCCAGCGCCTGGCGGCCCAGTTCGCGTCCGATTCCGCTCTGTCCGTAGCCACCGAAAGGTACCTCCGGGTAACCATCCATCCACCGGTTCACCCAGACCGTGCCTGCCCGCAGGTCCCGGGCGGCGGTGAGCGCTTCATTAATGTCGTTGCTCCAGATACCTGCCGACAGGCCAAACGGGGTCGAGTTGGCGATGCTGATGGCTTCCTCGAGTGTGTCGAAAGGCAGGACTGACAGCACCGGACCGAAGATCTCGTCTGTGGCGATGGACATGGAGGCGGTGACATCGGTGAAGACTGTCGGCTGGTAGAACCGGCCGCCGTCGAGCCCTGCGTCGAGGAGACCGCCGCCGGTGAGCAGGTGCGCTCCTGCTTCGCGGCCCTCGGCGACGTAGCGTTCGACGACGGCGAGTTGCGCGTCATTGACCAGGGAACCGACCAGGGTTTCGGACTTGAGCGGGTCTCCAACGCGCATGTGGCAGGCGCGCTCCACCACGGCTGCTGAGAATTCATCAGCGATGGAGCGATGCACGATCAGGCGGCTGCCGGAGTTGCAGCACTGTCCGACGTTGAAGTACCCGCCGAAGACACCGGCGTCCACTGCGGCGTTGAAGTCGGCGTTGGCCGTGATGATCTGGGGGTTCTTGCCGCCCAGCTCCAGTTCGACCTTCTTCAGGTCGCGGCCGGCGATGGAGGCGATCGACTTTCCAACACCCGTGGAGCCGGTGAAGCTGATCATGTCGATACCGGGATGTTCAGCGATCGCGGACCCGACCACACGGTTGCCGGTGACGACGTTGACGACGCCTGCAGGGAAGCCGGCCTCCCGGACCAGCTGCCCCAGCATGACGGTGGTGGCCGAGGTGCTTTCGCTGGGCTTGATGACCGCCGTGTTGCCGGCGGCCAGCGCGAAAGGCAGTTTCTGGCTGATGATGAGGAGCGGGAAGTTCCAGGGGGTGATCATGCCGATCACGCCGATGGGTTCGTGGACGACGAGGGCCAGGGTGTCCGGTCCCAGGGCATTGTGCGCATCGCCTTGGGTGTTGCGGGCCAGGCTGGCGGCGTACTCCCACAATTCGGCGGTGCTGGCTACCTCGTTGCGGGATTGGGTGATTGGCTTGCCGGTTTCGAGGGTTTCGGCCAGGGCGAGCTGTTCGGCGTCCCGGCGGATCAGGTCAGCAACCTTCAGCAGCAGTTTCGAGCGCTGGGCGCCGGTCGACTGGCGCCAGCCGTGGTCCAGGGCCCGGCGGGCGGAGGTGACTGCGCGGTCTACGTCTTCCCCGGTGCCCTTCGGGAATGAGGTGACTTCGACCTCGTGGGCGGGGCTGAGGCGGGTGAAGGTCTCGCCGGAGCTGGCCCGGGCGTCCTCCCCGTCGATAATCATGGGGTGGTAAGTGGGCTCCACGTCCGCGAGGGTGTAGTTCTTGGTTTCCATGTCGGTACGTCCTTAAATCCGTGTTGTTCTAGTTGTCGGTGAACCGGGCAGTGCGCTTCTCGCGGAACGCTGCAACGCCTTCGGCGAGGTCCGCGGTTGCCGCGGCAAGGCCACCGGCCAGGGCTTCGAGCACCTTGGAGGGCGCGCCGTCGGCCGCAGCGTCGATGAGCTGCTTTCCGAGCTGCACCCCCACGGGGGCGCCGGCGAGCAGTTCGCCCGAGAGGCCCGCAACGGCGTCTTCGAGCGCGGAACGTGGGGCCGCAGCGGTAGCCAGGCCCCAGGCGACTGCTTCGTCGCCGGTGAGCTGCCGACGGGTCAGGACCAGCTCTTTGGCACGTGCCCTGCCGGCCAGTTCCGTGACCCGTTCGGTGCCGCCCCATCCCGGGACGGTGCCCAGTCCGGTTTCGGGGAGGGCGACCTTCGCTTCCCGGGCAATGACGCGGAAGTCGCAGGCCAAGGCCAGTTCCAGGCCGCCGCCGAAGGCAAGGCCGTCGACGACGGCGATGCTCGGCTGCCGCAGGCCGGCGAGGGCATCAAAGGCCCTGTGCCCGGTGGCAATCCAGTCGCGCCACATCCCTGCAGCGGAAAGGTCGGCGAAGTGGTTGATGTCGGCGCCGACGCAGAAGACCTTCTCCCCGGCGGTGCGGACGAGGACCAAGCGGGCCGTGGAGGCGTCCACGTCGCGTACGGCCGCTTCGAGCTCGTTCAGCAGCTGCAGTGTGAGCGCGTTCAGCTTGGTGGCCCGGTCGATCAGAATCGTGGCCGTATGCCCGTCGGGGGAGTATCGGACGGTGACCGTGCCGAGGTTCTGTGCGGTTGTTGCCGGGGCGCTCATGACTGGACCTTTCGTGTGCCGCCGAGTTCTCCGGCGAGGTGCTCGGCTGCGCGCATCACGACGGCCCAGATGGTCAAGGTCGGGTTGATCCCGGGGCAGCTGGGGAAAGCGGCACCGGAGTACATGAAGAGGTTGGGGGTGTCGTGCACGGCGAGGTGCTCGTTGAGGACCGTCCCTGCGGGGTCGTGGCCGAACCGGGCACCGCCCAGGTCATGGCTGGATCCCACTCCGGTGAAGTAGGGGCCCTGCCAGGTCTTCGTGGCCCCCATGTCCTTCAGGAGCCCGGTGGCTTTGTCAGCCATCCAGGAAGCCAACCGGCGCTCGTTCTCACGCAGCCGGTAAGTTACCCGTACCAAGGGCATGCCCAGGCCGGAAGAATCGCGGTGGCGGGGGTCGACGTCGATCCTGTGGGAGGCGTAGGGCAGTGCGTCCGGCTGGATGCGGATGACGCCTTGCTGGGACCACAGCTTGAGGTGGTCCCGGTACTTCGCGCCCCAACGGGGAACGTCCGGCGGCAAGGTTTCGCGGGCGATCTGGAGGGGGAGTGCCTGCTGTTCGGCGCCCAGGGTCGCTCCGCCGATGAAGCCGTGGTCCAGGGACCGGAAATCAGGGGAGAGGAAGTCGTCCAGGACCACGCCTTGGGCTGCGGGACCGGTGTGCCGGTTGAATTCCGTACCGGGGAAGAGGGCATCGACGTGGCCGAACATTTTGGTCATGTAGTGCATGCCGAGCTGTCCGGTGTTGTTGCCGAGGCCGTCCTGGTGACGTGAATCCGCGGACAGGTACATCAGGCGCAGGTTCTCGTAGGTGTAGGCGGAGAGGATGACGGCGCGTGCGTACTGGCGGCGTACCCGGCCCAAGGGGTCGATCCATTCGACGCCGCGGGCGGCGCCGGCCTCATCGGTGATGATGCGGGTGACGCGGGAGTGCGTGCGGAGTTCAAAGTTTCCGGTGGCAATGGCAGCGGGAACGGGGCCGAGGCCAGGGTGCCAGCGGTCACCGCGGAAGGAACCGAGTCCGTTGTTCCAGGCACTGTACCCGGTGGCGGGGTGCCCGCCGTAGGACTCCGTGGTGAATCCCACCGGCACAGGGTGCGGGTGGAGCCCCGCGGCGCGGGTGGCGGCGGTGAACTTGTTGCCGAGAATAAACGGCCGGGTGGCCGGCAAGGGCAGCGACTTGCTGCGCTTGATGAACGGGTTGGACTCGTCACCGGCGATCCCGATCAGGTGTTCGAGTTTGGTGTAGAAGGGTTCAAGATCCTCGTAGCTGACGGGCCAGTCCGCCAAAGTGCAGTCCTCAGGCAGCGCATTCGGCCCGTAGAGGCCGTCGTAGTGGCTCTTGGGTGCAAACTGCCACGGGTGGAAGCGCCGGAGCCAGGACCCGTAGTGCCCTGCCGATCCCCCGACGCCGTTGACCATACGGCCAAGCGAGAAGGTTGCTTCCCGGGTGTCGTCGTCGGCGTTTTCGCGCCAGCGCGGTGTTTCCTGCTGAAACTTCGGGCCAAGGCCACCGCGCGTGTAGTAGGCGTGTTCCAGTTCATCGGGAAGGAATTCATCCAGCGGACGGAACGGGCCCGCTTCGAGGCCAACCACGCTGAGCCCTGCCTCGGCGAACACCTGCGCGCTGAGTCCACCCATGGCACCTACACCCACCAGCAAGACATCAACCTCGTCGGTCATCTGCGGGTTGACGGCATTCTCGTAGCCGAGTTGCTTGAGTTTGTGCCCTTCGACGTCGCGCGGAATTTCCTGCATCGCGTCGGAGAGCGTCTTGATGACGCCGCCCTTGGTGACGTGTTCGGAGCTGAGGTTCTCCTCGGCGGAGTTCTCCAGCCACACCCCGGGGTGTTTGAGGAACTTCCAGCCGATGGCGTCCTTGTTGCCGCCGTGTGCCGGATCGGCAAAGAGGCCTTCCTGGGTGTGGGCGACCACCAGTCCGAAGAGTTCGCGCTGTTCCTTCACCGGCAGTTGGTCGGTCAATTCGCCCTGTTCCAGGAGGGCCAGCACATCTGCGCGCTCATCCAGGCTCAGGGCTGCGAAGTTGCGTCCGTGTTTGTCCTCGGCGAACCGGTCCAGTGCGCCGAAGAGCCACTGGTATTTGGGCAGTTCCTTCCGTCCATAGCCTTCGAGCGTGAGGTCAAGGTATTCGGTGACGCCGGCTTCCCGGACGTCCGGGCTGTGCCCGTCGGAGGGGAACATTGCCTCGAACATGGCATCGGCGAGTTCGGTCTCGTAGGGGGTAAGAATGCGGAAGCTTCTCATCGCGGTTGGTCCTTTCAGGTTTCGCCGGCGTCAGCGCACGGCCAAGGAAGAGGCCCGCTGCTCAAGGCGTTCGTGCAGCGGCAGTGTGGCCAGGTGGATGCCGGCGGGGGCGTCGGCGAAGAGGGCGAGGTCCATGGTGCGCAGGTCGTCAGCGACGATGAGCGGGAATTCGCTCCGGTCCAGGACGTCTTTCTGCAGGTGCACGCCCGGGGCGATTTCCGTGACGACGAGCCCTGCATCGGTCAGTTCCATGACAGCGCGTTCGGTGATGTACTTGACCTTTTGGCCCCGGGCCAGGGCGCGGGGCCCCGAGAATGTCACGGCCGAGACGTCGTTGACAAGCTTGGTAAAGGGTCCGTCGGCACGGATGTCGAGCCCGTTGTGGCCGGCAATGATGTCCCGCCTGCCGGCGGTAAAGGCACCCATGAACACGATCTCCGGGGCCGAGGACGTGATGTCGGCGAAGCCACCCACTCCGGCGGTGACGTGCCGCTTCTTGGGCAGGTGGTGGACGTTGACGTTGCCGTGCCGGTCGATTTCCAGGAAGGAGAGCAGCGAGCGGTTGAAGCCGCCTCCCTGCAACAGGGTGAACTGGTCGATGCTGGGCATGATCGCGTCGGGGTTCTGGGAGCAGCCAAAGGCGAAGTCCAACAGCGGGACGCCGCCGACGGCACCTTGTTCGATGACCCAGCTGACCTCACGGCCCTGGCCTTCCTCGACCAGGATGTGGGGGACCAGGGCGGACACGCCGAAACCGAGGTTGACGATTTCTCCGGCCTTGAGTTCCTGGGCTGCCCGGCGTGCCGTGATCTTTTCGATCGAGAACCCTACGTGCGGCAGCGAGGACAGCGGCTTGCGCAGCTGGCCGGAGATTGCAGGGTCATTGGGCGTCAGGGTGGTTTGCAGCTGGTCTTCGGCGATGACGACTGCGTCAACCAGGATGCCCGGTACCTTGACGTGCTGGGGGTGGAGGCTGCCGGCTTCAGCGACGCGCTTGACTTGGGCAATGACGATTCCGCCGTTGTTGTGCGCGGCATATGCCAGATCGAGGGCTCCAAGGGGCGATCCCTCATCTTCAAAGGTCAGGTTTCCGTATTCGTCGGCGGTTGTGGCCCGGATAATGGCCACATTCGGAACCACGGCCGGGAAAAAGAGCCACTCCTGGCCTGCGACCGTGGCAGTTTCAACGTGGGCTGCCGGGGTTGTGGTGTTCATTCGTCCGCCCTGAAGACGGGGATCGACGAAGGTGTCCAGGCCTACCTGGGTGAAGACCCCCGGCTGCCGGGCGGCGGCCGTACGATGCATCTGGTAGATGACCCCGGACGGAAAATTGTAGGCTTCAACCTCTTCGCGTTCGATCATCTGCCAGATGCGCGGCGGCTCGGCACTGGACGGGCCCGAGGGATAGGACCCGGCGATGACCTTGCGCAGCAGTCCCGGGCGCGCGATGTGGTCGATGCCCTTGACCCCGTACATATCCCCGGCAGCGATCGGGTGGATGGACGTGAGATTGGCCGGGTGGCCGGTTTCGTCGAAGCGCTGGCCGATCCCTGAAAGGACAGCGTCGGGGCATCCCAAGGCACTGGAGGAGCTGACGGTGATGACGTCGTCGTCACTAATGAGGTCCGCTGCTTCGCGGGCCTGGAGGAGCTGTACCTTCTGCATGGCGTTCTTTCTGCTATTTGTTGATGCGGACAGTGCGTCCGGTAGTTGCTGACTTCTCCGCGGCAAGGGCGACCTTGAGTGCCAATAGGCCGTCACGGCCGTCGGCGGTGGGGGTTCCGGTCCCATCCACCGCTGCGGTGAAGGCGCGGAGAGCGATGACATACAGGTCATCGGAGCAGTCGACGTCTACGTCACGGGTACCGTTCCTGGTAGTGAGCAGGACCTGCCCCTTGGTGTCCTGGGTCATGGCATCGATGACGTTGATGGTGCCTTCGGTGCCGTGGACCTCCAGGGACGTCTCGGCGTAACCGACCGTAAAGGAGTCGTGGGTTTGGGCAAGGACCGGAGGCTTGCCGTTCTGTTCGTAGCGGATCACGGTCATGGCGGCATCTGCCTGGCCCCCGGCGTTCCACTCCGCCTGCTGGACAGCTACGGCGGTGACAGCAACAGGGTTGCCTAGCAACGGGTTCAGTACGGACGCGTCGTGGCACGTGATGTCAAGGATGACGCCGCTGCCCGGCTTGCTCTGTCCAAGCCGCCAGCCACGGAGACGGCGGGGCAACAGGACGGCGTGCGCAACCTTCGCCGACAGGACTGTTCCGATGGCGCCGTCGGCGACGAGCTCACGGACTTTTGCGTGGAGGGGACTGCCCGGGAGGTGGTGGTTCGCGGCCAGGACAAGGCCGAGGTCGTCCGCGAGGTTCACCATGGTTTCGGCTTCCTCTGCGGTGAGGGCGAGGGGCTTTTCGCACAGGACGTGCTTCCCGGCGCGGAGGGCGCGACAGGCCTGCTCGAAGTGCTGGTCGTTCGTGGAAGAAACGTAGACAGCGTCGATGTCCCAGCCGAGGAATGTGTCCAGGTCCGTCGTGGCGCAGGGCAGTCCGTGGGCAGCCGCGAATTCTTCGGCCCTTCCAGCTGAGCCGCTGACCACTCCCTCTATGCGTCCGCCACTGGAACGGATCGCGTCAATGACACGGGTCGCGGCGATGTCGCTGGCGCCGATGAGGCCCCATTTCAAAGCTGGCATGGTTCTGCTCCTATGTTCGTGGTCGCCATTGGGCGGTGGAGGCGCGGACTTTCAACGCGGGTTCAATGAGGGATCGCTGCGGCGGAAGAGTGGAGTCGCGAATCCGGTTCAGCAGCGATTCCGCCGCACGGCTGCCGATGTGCCCGGGATACGTGGCTACCGACGTCAGGGGCGGTAGCAGTAGTTCCGATAGTGCAATGTCGTCAAAGCTGGCCACTGCGACGTCTCTGCCTGGTTCGAGGCTGCGTCGGCGCAGTTCTGCGTAGACGCCAAACGCAACTGCGTCGCTGTAGGCGATGATGCAGCCAGGCCATATTCCCTGGTCGAGGATTCGTGCAACGCCCTGGGCGCCGCCGGCCGCATTGTTCGTGGTGGCAGCCGTTCCGTTCACGTCAAAGCCGACGCCGGTCCCGGCGAAGCCCGCTGCCAGCCCCCTGATGCGTTCTTTCCGGGCCGAGGAGTTTTCGGGCCCACCGACCAGGACCGCGAAGGTCACACCAAGGGAAGCGAGGTGCTGGGCCAGTTGCCGTCCCGCGCCGACGTTGTCGGGGCCGACGTAATCCAGTTCCTCGGAAAAGTACCGGGCCAGTTGCAGGACGGGCACGTTCAAGCGGTCGACGATGCCGCATACCGGTGCAAGTTCCGATCCTGTGGCCGGCAGCAGGAAGATGCCGTCCACCTGCTGCTGGACCATTGTCTCGATTTGGGCGTACTGCCGTTCGGCGTCGTCACGGCTGTAGCCCACGAAGAGTGTGTATCCGGCGGCATGGGCTGCCTCCTCGATGGCCATGGTCAAGCCTGCGAAGTACGGGTTGCTGATATCCGTCACGATCAGGCCCAACGTCATGGACTCGTTCCGGCGCATGTTGGCCGCGCGACGGTTATAGACGTAGCCCAAGTCAGCCATGGCGAGCTTCACCCGGTCGGCTGTGGCCTCCGGAATGCGCGCACTGCCCCGGAGGACCAGTGAGGCGGTAGATCGAGATACTCCCGAAAGCTTGGCGACGTCGTCGAGGGTGATGCTTTTCATCAGATTCCACCTCCTGAGGTTTCTCTTGGGACTATTCTCAACGAGTGACAGGTCAGAATGCTACACCGATCTACTGGATGCGCAACAGCTGCTTTCCGGCGTCTACAGGACCCATACCTTGAGTCGGGCGGGATACTGAGATGCCATAAATCGGCATTACGGGCAGCTTGTAGGAAAACTGTTGCATCGATCTACCAGCTTATGTAACCTGAAGCACAACGCAGGCTGACGCCGACCGTATGCGGGCCGGCGTCTCATGAACCCAAAGGAGAGTAGTCATGCGTGCAGGGAACAAAATCAAGGTTTCGCTCGCCGTCTCGGCAGCGGTGGGCCTCATTGCAGTAACGGGATGCTCGGCCAACCAGCCCGCCGGAAGTTCCCCGGGGGGCGGCTCCAACAAGCTGGAGATCACCTCCTGGTGGACCTCGGGCTCAGAGGCGGAGGCGCTCAACGGACTGATCGACGGCGTGAAGAAAGCTTCCCCGGGCCTGTCGGTGGACAACGCTGCAGTATCCGGTGGCGGTGGCGCCAACGCCCGGCAAGCCCTGGCGGCCCGGCTGCAGGCCGGCAGCCCGCCGGACTCCTGGCAGCTGCACCCTGCCGGTCAGCTGAAAAGCTATGTCGACGGCGGTCAGGTAGCCGACCTGACTGAGCTGTGGACCCGGAACGACTGGGCTTCCAAGCTGCCCAAGGACGTCGCTGAGGCGCAACAGGTGGACGGCAAGTACTACACCGTTCCCATCGGTGTTCACCGTGGCAACGTCTTGTGGACGAATCCGGCAGTGCTGGCCAAGGCCAATGCCAAGGTCGACCCGGCCGCCGGCGTCGATGGTTTGATCAGTACGCTCAAGCAGGTCCAGGCCTCCGGCGTGACGCCTGTCTGCCTTGGCGACAAGGACATCTTCGCCTCGGCCGAACTGCTGGAATCCATCATCATGTCCCGCACCGGGGCAGATAACTACAAGAAGCTCTTCACGAACGAATATTCTTTCGACTCTCCGGAGGTGAAGCAGGCCCTGGAGGACTACAAGGTCATCCTGTCGCTCTCCAACAAGGACCACTCCGCTGTCACATGGGATGAGGCGGTGAAGAAGATGGCCGACGGTAAGTGCGCGGTCAGCCTCATGGGCGACTGGGCCTACGGCGAGTTGGTCAACGCGAAAAAGACCCCCGGAACTGACTTCTCCTGGGCCACCTTCCCGGGCAAGGAGGACATCTTCGACTATGTGGGCGACGGGTTCTCCATCCCTGCCCGGAATATTCCCCATGCAGAGGCAGCCGAGGCCTGGCTGACGACCCTCATGGACCCGAAGATCCAGACCGAATTTGCTGCCAGGAAGGGTTCGATCCCGGCCGTCACGAACGCCGACGTTTCAACCCTGTCCCAGTACCAGCAGGAAGCAGCGCAAAGTTTCTCCAAGGCGTCAGTGGTTTCCTCCATCGCCCATGGCCAGGCGGCCACGGCTGAGTTCGCCCAGACCTACGCCGACGCGGTATCCACTTTCAACGGCAGCGGCAACGTCGATGCCTTCCTTGCCAGCATGACCCAGGCCCAGAAGACCCAGCTCTAGCGGCGGGCAAGCCAACCAAGTCGCCAAGGGTGTGGTTGCCGGTCCCACGGCAGCCACACCCCGGACAGGATCAGTTCATATGACATCGTCAACAACACGACCGCCCGCACCCACAGGCACGCGGTCCAAGAAACAAGTTCCCCATAACGTCAAAACCTCCCGGCGTTCCGCGTTGATCTTCACCCCCAGCCTGCTGGTGAGCTTCGTCTTCGTGTACGTCTTCATCGGCATCACCGTTTACATTTCGCTGTCGAACTGGAAGATCGGAACCAGCCCCGACCTGACACTTCGCCAGCCCTTCGGCGGAACCTACGGCGAAATCATCCAGGAGCAGCGCTTCCAAGCGGACATCCGGAACGTCGTCATCTTCACGATCATCTTCCTTGTCCTGGCGATCGTGGGCGGTCTCATTGCAGCGCTGTTCATCCACCACGTCAGTGTTGGCAAGGGCCTCTTCCGCACCGTCTTCCTGCTGCCCTACGCGTTGTCGTTCATCGTCACCGGCGTCGCATGGCGATGGATCTTCTCCCCGTCCACCGGCGTCAACGAGATCCTGCGAAGCATCGGAATAGAGGACCCGCCCGGATGGACCACGGACCCTACAGTCCTGGGTGCCTTGAATAACCCGTCCGGGACGGATTTCCTGAAAGTGCAGTTCGGCATCCCCGTTGCGCTGCTGCCCATCATTTTCGCCGCTGCCTGGCAGTTGGTTGGTTTTGCGATGGCCATGTACCTGGCGGGCCTTGCCTCGATCCCTGAAGAGCACCTCGAAGCGGCAAACGTCGACGGCGCGAACACCTGGCAGCGCTTGCGGCATATTGTCCTTCCCCAGCTCTGGCCATCCACCATCACATGCTTCGTCCTGCTGCTCCACGTAGCCCTGAAGATCTTCGACCTTGTGGTCGCGATGTCAGGCTCCGGGCCCGGGTTTGTCACTGACGTACCGGGCATCTACATCTACAACTACCTCACCAGCCGGTACGACAAGGCCTCAGCGATGGCAATTATCTTGCTCCTGCTGACTCTCGTTGTGATCGTCCCGTACCTGATCCGGGGCTACCGGAAAGAGCGGAAGGCATAAGAAATGGCTGTCGACACTCTGCAAGCAAAAACCTCGCTTCCGGCCGAACGGGGCAGCCGGAAGACCCCGCGCGCGGTCCGCAAGCCCGGGGGCCGGGGCCTGCCGAAGTCCCCGGGCGGGTGGGTTGTCCTGGGCATCTGCGTCATCGCCACCCTCGGCATGCTCGTCCCCGTCTACGTCATCATCGCCACTGCCCTGTCCGGCAGCAACGGAGCTCCCAACTTCTTCCTCGCCTTCCCTGACGCTCCAAGCCTTGAGGCATTCAAGGGAGCCTGGACGAAGCTCCACGGCTCACTGGCGAACTCCCTGCAGATCACCATCCCTGCGGCGCTCATCTCCTGCCTGCTCGGTTCGCTGAATGGCTACCTGCTGTCGAAGTTCCCCTTCCGTGGATCGAACGCCCTGTTTACGGTCCTGCTGGTGGGTATGTTCATTCCCTTCCAGGCCGTTATCATCCCGGTGTTCCAGTTCCTGAACCTGGTCAACCTTCAAGGCAGCCTCGTCGGTCTGATCCTGGTCCACATCATTTACGGCATCCCGATCACCACGCTGATCTTCCGGAATTACTATGAGGGCATCCCCAACGCCATCATCGAGGCGGCCGCAATCGACGGTGCAGGCATCTGGAAGACCTTCACCAAAGTCATGCTGCCGTTGTCCATCCCCGGGTTCGTGGTCGCGGGAATCTTCCAGTGCACCAACATCTGGAACGACTTCCTCTTCGGTTTCATCCTGGCGTCCCCTGCCGCTTGGCCGGCCACAGTCACCCTGAACAACCTCATCGGCACCACCACTGTGGATTACCCGGAACTGATGGCCGGGGCCGTTCTGGTCGCTGCGCCCACAGTCCTTCTCTACCTGGTCCTCGGCAAGTTCTTCGTCAGCGGCCTGACGGCGGGAGCCGTGAAGTGACAACCATCGATGTCATCTGCGTGGGGGAGACGATGGGCGTCGTCACCCCCGCGCACGCCGAACCGATCAAGACGGCGGAAGAGTGCCTCCTTGGCTACGGGGGAGCGGAATCGAACGTCGCCGCCCACTTGGCTGAGTTTGGCTACCGGGTTGCCTGGGCCAGCCGGCTTGGCCGGGACGCTTTCGGAGAGCGGATCATCGAAGGCCTCGCCGCCCGCGGAGTCGACGTCAGCCTCGTCATCCGGGATGAGACGGCCCCGACAGGGGTGTACTTCAAGGACCCGGACCTTGGGCATGGCGCACGAACCCTCTACTACCGGTCCGGCTCAGCCGCGTCCCGTATGTCCCCCCGGGACTTCGACACCTGGCCCGCCGGGCGGACACGTTGGGTGCACACCAGTGGAATCAACCCGGCGCTGTCGGACACGGCAGGAGCGTTGACCAGCCACATCCTCACTCAGGCCAAGGACATGGGTTACAAGGTTTCCTTCGATGTGAACTACCGTCCCGCGCTCTGGCCCGTGGACGTCGCCGGCCCCCGCCTCCAGACGCTGGCCGAGCAAGCGACGGTGGTCCTCGTCGGCCTGGACGAAGCAGAAACGCTCTGGGGATGCACCCGTGCGGCCGACGTCGCGGCCATGCTGCCGGGTCCGCGGCACCTCGTGGTCAAAGACTCCTCCGTGGAAGCGGTGGAATTCATCCGCGACGGCCAGGGGGAGCGCACCGCCCGGGTCCCGGCGCGTAACGTGGAGGTCATCGAACCTGTGGGTGCCGGCGACGCCTTCGCAGCCGGCTACCTCGCAGGTCTCCTCCGCGGCGATACACCCGAGGACAGGCTCGCCCTCGGCCATTCGTTCGCAGCCTGGACCCTCGGCACCCGCAGTGACTTCCGTCCCGGCCACGGCAACCAGCCCCGCACGTATGCCTCCCGCACCGCTCTCGCCAGCTCCGGCTGACTACAGGTAACGGCCCGGCAAAGTACCCCATCCGAGAAAGATAGAACCTTGACACACGATCTACCCCACACATGGTTTTCCGGAGGATTTTTCCAGGTCCCGGTCATCGCAGTCCTACGAGGGCTCTCTCCCCACGAAGCCGTCAGACGGGCAAACCGGGCATGGGACGCTGGAGTGGAACACGTCGAGGTCACCATCGAAACGCCGGAAGCGGTTGCCGCGCTGACCGCCGTCGTCAGCGCCGCATCCGAACGCGGGCTCACCGTCGGCGCCGGAACCATCACGACCACCGCCCAACTGGAGGCCGCTGCCGCCGCCAACGCCTCCTTCACCGTTTCGCCGGGCCTGAATGAGGAGATTGTCGCTGAAAGTGTCCGTCGATCCCTGCCTCATCTACCCGGCGTCGCTACCGCCAGCGAGATCCTCCGCGCCAAAGCCCTCGGACTGACCTGGCTGAAAGCCTTTCCTGCCTCGGTGCTGGGGCATCAGTGGACCAAAGCCATGAAAGGGCCTTTCCCCGACGTCAACTTCGTCGCCACGGGAGGAATGCAGGCGGCAACGGCGCGTGCCTACCTGGACTCCGGCGTCAGCGTCGTAGGGCTGAGCTCGGACTTCGCGACGGACCAGGGCGCGTCGGCCGTCCAGCGGTTCCTCGCGTCCAATGCCGCCCGACCTGCCGCTGCGGCATCCACCCACAACCTGCTGACGCAGCTGCCCCTGTAGGACGGAGACAACAATGACTGATACACAGCCGCAATCCCTGGCCTTCGGGAAACACCAGGTGCCGGTCGTTACCGTGTCCACCGTCATCGTGGGAACAGGCTCGGCCGGTTACTGCGCAGCCGACAGGCTGTGGGAACTGGGCCACGACGACATCGTGATGGTTGCCGACAAGGTACGGGCCGGTGCTTCGCGCAATGCCGGATCCGACAAGCAGACCTACTACAAACTGACCCTCTCCGGAAGCGAACCTGACTCCGTGCGCGAGATGGCCGGGACGCTGTTCTCGGGCGGTGCCATGGACGGTGACAATGCGCTGGCCGAAGCAGCCCTCAGCGCACGGGGCTTCATTCGTCTCTGCGACCTTGGCGTGCCGTTCCCGCAGAACCGTTACGGGGAGTTCGTGGGCTACAAGACCGACCACGACCCCCGCCAACGGGCAACGTCCGTGGGCCCGTACACGAGCCGCACAATGGTGGAAAAGCTCGAGAAAAAGGTTCTCCGCAATGGCACCCGGGTCTTCGACGAATGCAGGGTAGTGGACCTTGTGGTGTCGCCCGATGGTGCCGGTGGAAGGAAAATTGCGGGGCTCCTGGTACTGCGGACCGGTGTCTCCCTTGATTCGGAGGAGTGCCCGTTCCTCTTCTTCAGGTGCCGGAACATCGTGTACGCAACGGGCGGACCCGCTGGAATCTATGCCAAGCGGGTCTTTCCCAACGGTCAATGGGGCGCCACGGGCGCGGCCTTGCGCGCAGGCGTGGCCGGAAAAAACCTCACGGAATGGCAGTTCGGCCTGGGCTCCATCAAGCCCCGCTGGAACGTCTCGGGAACGTACATGCAAGCCATCCCGCGATTCATCTCGACGGACCAAGACGGGAACGACGAACGGGAATTCCTCACCGAAACCATTGAGGATTACGGACGGCTCATGTCCCTGGTATTCCTCAAGGGCTACCAGTGGCCGTTCGACGCCAGGAAGGCAGCCAACGGATCATCCCTGATCGACCTGCTGGTCTATCAGGAAACAGCACTGCGTGGCCGCAGGGTCTTCCTGGACTTTCGCAGCAACCCGGTCCGGAGGGCCTTCGACCCTGCAGCCCTCGAACCGGAAGCCCGGGAATACCTCGCCAAGGCCGGTGCCCTGTTCGGAACTCCCATCGAGCGGCTTCGCCACATGAACGAACCCGCCTACCGGTTCTACCTCGACAGAAACCCCTACATCGACCTTGAAGAACAAATGCTCGAAGTCGATGTCTGTGCCCAGCACAACAATGGCGGACTCACCGTTGATGCTTGGTGGCAGTCCAATGTCAGAGGGTTCTTCCCCGTCGGAGAAGCAGCCGGATCACATGGCGTCTACCGGCCGGGAGGTGCCGCCCTCAATAGCGGACAGGTTGGAGCAACACGTGCCGCGCAGTACATTGCCGCGAACGGCGAGAGTACTTTCCTTCCCGACACGGAACTCATTGAAGCTGCCACTCCGGTTATTGAGGCGGCCTTCGACCTTCTGGCACGTGCAACGGAGCGGGAAGAACAGGGCGAACCCGACAACACCGCCGGGATGCTCACCCGTGTCCAGGACCTCATGAGTGAAAAAGCAGGCCCGGTGCGGTCCGGCGACTCAGTGCTGGAGGCCCTGAAACAGGTGTCAGTGTGGGCGGAGGAGTATGTCGGGGCGGTGTCCGCCAATCGTTCTTCCCGCCGTTCCATCAGCCGGACATTTCTCATCAGGGACATCCTCACCACAGCACACGTCTACCTCTCGGCAATGGCAGACTACATCGGCCACAATGGACATTCGCGGGGATCGGTCATCTATTCCGACCCCTCGGGATCCCTCCCTCTCAGGGGGCATGGCACCGACCCGGGCAAGGAGTTGGACCTTCCTCCGATCTTCAGGTTCCGGCTCGACAACGGCTCACTGGATGATCAGGTGCAAGAAACGGTGGTTCCCTTCCGGCAGGGAATCCACCCCAACGACGCCGCGGCCGGGGGCGCCGAAAGCCCGACCGCAACGCCGCTGCCGGCCACTGTCGAATTCCACTGGCGGCAACGCCGGCCAATTCCCCGGCCGGACGAATTCTTTGAGAATGTATGGAGGGACTTCCGAAGCAATGGCAACGTGTATTGATCCCGGAGTCCTGCCGCCAATCGGATTCAGTTCCGGATGAGATCCAGGACAGTATCCCGAACGGACTGCATGGTTGCGGCATCATTGGCCTCAACGTTCAAGCGGAGCAGTTCCTCGGTGTTCGATGCCCTGACGTTGAACCACCAGTGGCCTGATTCCGCGGCTATGGTCAGCCCGTCCGACTCGTCAAAGGCAACTCCGGGTGCCGGTTCGTAGGAGTTCCGAACCGCCGCGATGGCTTGATCGGCATCGGTGACAGTGGAGTTGATTTCCCCGCTGGCAGAGTACGGCTCGAACTTGCCGGCAAGCGTGGAGAGGGGCGCATCCTGTTCGCCAAGGGCAGCGAGGACATGCATCGCGGCCAGCAATCCCGTGTCCGCGTTGTAGAAGTCGCGGAAGTAGTAATGGGCCGAATGCTCGCCTCCGAAGACAGCGTTTTCCTCAGCCATGCGTGCCTTGATGAACGAATGGCCAACGCGCGTGCGGACGGGCCGTCCACCGGCCTGTTCGACGAATTCAGGCACTGCCCGGGACGTAATGAGGTTGTGGATGACGGTCGGGGCGGCCTCGCCCTGCGCCTGGGCCCGGGCAATTTCGCGGACGGCTATCATCGCGGTTATTGCCGACGGCGATACCGCCCGCCCTGTCTCGTCGACGACGAAGCAGCGGTCCGCGTCGCCGTCGAAGGCCAAACCAATATCGGCACCGTGCTCCAGGACGGCTGCCCGCAGGTCCAGCAGGTTCTCCGGCTCCAAGGGGTTGGCGGGGTGGTTCGGGAACGTCCCGTCCAGTTCGAAGTACAAAGGGACAATGGTGAGGGGCAGGCCGTCCAGCAATTCATTGCCCAAGACGGCCGGAACCGTCAAACCTGCCATGCCGTTCCCGGCGTCGACAACAACCTTGAGGGGCCGCACGGTGTCCAGGTCGATGAGTGTACGCAGCTTCGCGGCGTAGTCGCCAAGGACGTCGAGCGGGGCGATATTCCCTGCCCTTTCCGCCGTGGGGTAACCCCCGTCCAGGTAGCGTTGCGCGAGATCGCGTATGGCGAGCAACCCCGAGTCGGATGAAATGGGAACGGCCCCGGCTTTGGCCATCTTGATTCCGTTGTACTGGGAGGGATTGTGACTTGCCGTGAAAATGGCACCGGCGGCGTCGAGCGCACCGCTGGCAAAGTAGAGCTCATCGGTGGAAATCAGCCCGAGGTCGTACACCTCGGCACCCCGGCGGGACGCCCCGATGGAGAACGCCGAGACGAATCCCCGGGATGACGGGCGCATGTCGCCTCCGCAGAGAACCTTCCGGCCGGCGAGGCCCAGGACGTCGACGAAGGCGGCGCCTATGGCTTCGGCGGCTTCGTCAGTGAGTGAATCACCTACGATGCCCCGCACGTCGTAGGCCTTGAACGCGGATGAAAGATCCATGTGACTCCTAAAAAGCACCCGTGGTGATAGCTTGCGGTTTTTGGGCCTAGCGTGTGCCGAAGTCGGTATCGGTATAGGAACCTACGTGCCGGGCGTGGCCGGCACCGCACGTGCAGGTGTTCTCCACTTCAACGCGCACGGCCAAGGGGGCGTCGCCCTCGATGGTGAGGGAGAGGGGTTCGTGGTTCGGGGTCGATACCTGGAGGGTGCCGTGGGGTGAAATGACAGACATGACGGTCCTTTGCTTGATTGGTTGATTGTTTTGGGATGAATGGTTTGGGGTGGGCTGCCGGTGTCAGCCCATGGCATCCAGCACGCCGCGCACAATCGTGGCAGCCGCGCCAAGATAGGCCAGGATGATCAGCAAAATCTGCGCTGCGCGGGCCGAAACGCGTTTGGCAGCCAGGTCACCCAGCACCAGTCCGGCCAGGCAGGCAGCCGCGACGGCGAGCCACATCGTCATGGGTAGAACCGGAAATGACGCGGGGGCGGTGATGGCTTTGGAGAGGAGGGAAAACGAGCCGATGGTGAAGAAGTAGGGCTGCATGGTGGCGGCGAAGGACTTGTGCTGCCACCGGGTTGCGATGGAATACATGCTGACCGCCGGTCCGCCCACTCCTGCTGCGGTATTCATGAAGCCGCTGAGTCCGCCTGCCGCGAAGAGGTACCGACGACGGCGGGGGAGGACTGCCGATTTCATCACCAGCAGGACTGTCAGCCCGATGGCGAGGATGACTCCGATCGAGATCTCAAGGACCGGAGGCGGCAGGTACCGGATGAGGATGGCCGCCGGCACGATTCCCGCCAGCGCCGACGCAGCCAACGCCAGGTACTGTTTCCAGTCAATATCCCGAACGACGCGGAAGATAATCGCTCCCGCGGTCACGGCTCCGCAGACGTTGACCAGCACCACGCCCTCCACCGGGCCCAAAAGCAGGACCAGGAACGGCGCGGCCACCAGGGCAAACCCCATCCCGGTGACACGCTGCATGCCGGCGCCCATGACGACGGCGCCCAGGACCAGCCCGGTGGTCAGCATCTAGGCCCTCCACGCCACGTACTGGACCTCCTCAAACTCCTCCAGGCCGAGGCTGGACCCTTCCCTGCCCAGGCCCGACTGCTTGGCACCGCCCATAGGGGCGAAGGCTACTGAGGGGAGGGGGTCGTTGACTCCGACGATGCCTGCCTCCAGCTGCTCAGGTATTTCCCAGCCCCGCCTGGCGTCCTTGCTCCACACGTAGGCAGCAAGCCCCATTTCAGTGGCGTTTGCCATGCTGATGGCTTCGTCCTCCGAGGCGAAGGTGACAACACCGGCTGCAGGTCCGAAGACCTCGTCGGTGACCAACTGCGCGTCGGCAGGAACGTCGACGAGGAGGGTGGGTGCCAGGAAAGAACCTTGGTCAGGGACCTGGGTGCGCTCGGTGACGCGGCGTGCGCCGCGGTCCAGGGCATCATCTATCAACGTCTGAACGGCGCGCGCCCGGTCGTCGTCGATCACGGGTCCCAGATCGGGGACTGCCGAGTCACCCTCGGGAACGCCGTGGCCGATCGTCAACGCATCGAATTTCGCCGCCAGTTTCCGGGCGAACTCGTCCGCGATGCTGTCCTGAACCAGGAAGCGGTTTGCGGCTACGCAGGATTGGCCGGTGTTCCGGAGCCTGCCAAGAACCGCCCCTTCCACGGCCGCGTCAAGGTCGGCATCCTCGAACACAATGAACGGGGCGTTACCGCCCAGTTCAAGCAGCGGCCTCACAATGCGATCCGAGGCGGACGCCATGATCTGGCGGCCAACCCCGGTGGAGCCGGTGAAGCTGACAGCGCGCACGGCGGGGTGCTTGAGCAGCGCTGCGGTCGTTTCGCGGGACGGGCCGTGGACCAGGTTCACGACGCCGGCAGGGAAGCCGGCGTCATGAAGGACTTCGAAGAGCCCTGTGGCGGCCAGAGGCGCCTTTTCAGAGACACGGCCCACGACGGTGCATCCGGCGGCGAGCATGGCCGCCAGCTTTCGGGCCTGGATGGACACCGGGAAGTTCCACGGGGTCAGGCTCAAAGCCACACCTATTGGCTTGCGCGTGCTGAGATGACGCCGGCCCCTGAGCTCGGGTGGGCTGACCGTTCCGGTGCTGCGGCGTACTTCCTCCGCGAACCAGCGGAAGTATTCCACGGAGAAGTCCACTTCTCCTTGGGCTTCCGGTAGCCGCTTGCCGGCCTCCAACGCCAACGTGTGGGCGAGTTCGTTGCGTCGCTCGGCCAACAGGGCGGCCGCATTCTGAAGGAGGTCTGCACGGGTCCGGACGGTGGTCCGGGACCAGCTGCCAAAAGCCTCCGCTGCTGCATCGGCGGCCCGTGTTGCGTCCGCGGCACCGCCCCACGCGACCTCCCCGACTGTGCTGCCATTGCCTGGATCCAGCACATCCTTGGAGGAGTCGGACGAATGCCAGGTCCCATTAATCAGGTGGTGTGCTGATTTCAGGTTCACGATGTTGCCTTTCGGATGCTCATCCCTTGCTGGCGCCTGCGGTGATGCCCGCTACAAAGTAGCGCTGCAGGAAGATGTAGGCGACGACGACTGGCAGGGAAGCCAGGATGACGCCGGCAAACAACAGGGGATAGTTGGTTTGGAATTCACCCTGGAAACTGAGCAGTGCCAATGGCAGTGTGCGGTTTCCGGGGGACTGGATGAACAGGAGCGGATACAGCAGTTCGTTCCAGTGGATGACGAACAGGAAGATGGCCGCGGCCGCAATGGATGGTGTCGAGAGCGGCAGGGCGATGGAGGCGTAGGTCTTCCACGGGCCGGTGCCATCGATCGAGGACGCTTCGTAGAGTTCCTTGGGCAGGGTGCGCATGAAGCCACCCAGGATGAACACGGCGATCGGCAGGGTTGAGACGACGTTGGCCAGGATCAGTCCCGTGAGGCTGTCCAGGAGTCCGAGCCGACCGAAGAGCACATACAGCGGGACCATATTGGCTTGGGCCGGGATGGCCATGCCCAGGACCAGGAATCCGAAGATGGCCCACGACACGAATCCCCTGAGCCGTGACACTGCATAACCGGCCAGGCTGGCGATGAACAGAGTGAGCGGAACGGATATCGCGGTGACGATCACGCTGTTCAAGAATGACGAGCCGAGGTCCTGGCCACCAATGACTTCGGCATAGTTGGACGGGGAGAGGGATTGCGGCAGGCTGAAGGGGCCTTCGAACAATTCCTGTGTTGATTTGAAGCTGCCAAACCCCACCACAGTCAGTGGGACGATGATGATCAGCGCGTAGATGCCGAGGATGGCGCGGCGGCTTATTGAGGCGAGCATGCTGTTATTCCCCCTTCGGGGTCAGCCGGAGCAAGCGACGCTGAAGCCAGGTGACCAGAGCGATCATCGCCATGAAGATGATCGATTGGGCGGCCGCATAGCCGAACTCCGAGTTGGCGAAGGTGCTGTAGATGCGTGTGGAGAGGATGTCCAGGGAGCTCTTGGGCGGATTGCCCGCGATGCCGAGGATCAGGTCGAACGCCTTGAACGATTGCACGGTGGTGTAAGCGACCACGATGGACGTTGCGGGTGCCACGAAGGGCCAGGTAATGGACTTGAACTGCTGCCACTTGTTTGCGCCATCCATCTCCGCGGCCTCGTAGAGTTCCCTCGGTATGGCCTGCAGGCCCGCAATGTAGACCACCATCATCTGCCCGGCGTGGAACCAGACCTGCGTCACAGCTACCCAGTACAAGGCCTGGTTGTTGTCGCCCAGGTATGAGCCTTGGAGTCCTTCCAGGCCCACTGCACCCAGGACCGAGTTGGCCAGGCCGAAGTTGGGATCGTAGATGAACTTCCAGATGAACGCCACGGAGACGGAGGACAGGATGGTAGGAAAGAAGAACAGGGCTCGAAGCACGATGCTGCCGCGGGAGTTCTTTGTCAGGAGCAGCGCCAGCAGAAGCGAGAATACTGTCTGGGCGATGACGACCAGGAGCACGAACTTCAGGTTGTTCGTCAGCGCGTTGGTAAACAACGAGTCCTTGGTGAACGCCCGGACGAAGTTGTCCACGCCCACGTAGTTGAACGCCGCCGAGAAGCCGTTCCAGTCAGTCACCGCGTACTGGAATGCCTGGAGGGTCGGCATCACCAGGAAGAAAGCGATGATGGCCACTGCCGGCAACGGAAACAGGTAGAGCGCAGGATTCACGCGCGTGGGGGACCGGCGCTTCTTCACCGGAGCCCCCGCTCTGCTGTCGGGTGCTTGCCGCTTGGCAGCCATTCCGGTGTGGGTGCTCATAGCCGTTCGTCCACGATCTTCTGTGCAGCTTCGGCCGCTTGCTGCGGGCTGGTGCCGGAGATGACGGCGGTGGCGCTGGCCTCCACCGCATTGCGGACATCCAGGTTCTGGAACTGGAACCGGGCGGCCAGCGCCGTCTTCTTGTCCAGCCACGGGCTCAGGCGCTTCAGGTCCGGGTTGGTGTAGTCAACATCCTTGACGGCAACGTGCTGGGCCGTCTCATTGGCGTAATACGCCGCGTTTTCGGGTTCGGACAGGAAATCGATCCAGGCTGCGGCTGCCGCCTGGTGCTTGCTGGCCGAGTTGACGCCGAGGATGAAGGTGGCGTTGTAGACGCCCTCGTATTTGCCGTTGCCGCCCTTGGAAGTGTTGGGGAAGACCAGTTCGATGGGGAACGACGCGCCCAGGTTTCGGACGGCGGCGAGGTGGTAGGACCCAGTGGCCAGCATGGCTGCCTTCCCCTGGGAAAAGAGGTTTTGCGCCGGTTCCACAGCAGTACCTGTGGCGTTGGCCTGCAGGAACGGGACCAGGTCCTTGTACTGGTTCAGCATGGTGATGAACCAGTCGTCCGTGCATTTGAGTTTGCCCTGTTCGATCTGGGCACACATGTCGTCCACGGGAGCGTTGTTGGCGATCATGCAGTTGAACAGCTGTCCGCCGTTACCGACGTCACCGCCGGGCCAGGAGATCGGCGTGACGCCGGAGGATGCGAGCTTCTCGCACATGGCAAGGAAGGCATCCCAATCCTTCGGGGCCAGATCGGCGCCGGCCTTATCGAAAAGGTCAGTGTTCGCCATGGGCATCGGGAAAACTACCTGATAGGGCAAACCCAGCTGGTTGTCCCCGGACTGCCCGGCCGACAGCAAGCCCTTTTGGTAGTTGCCGACCGCCTTGCTGTTCTTGAGCTCCGTATAGATGCCGGCCTCTGAGAAGTTGGCGAACTGCGCCCCGCGGAAGGTGGCGAATGCGTCACCGATTGCTGCGCCGCGGACCTTCTGCAGGCCCTGTGCGTTGTAGTCGTTGGAGGTCGAGATGTCCTGGACGACTTCCGCGCCGCTGTTCTTGGCAACGAAGCGCTTGATGAGCTCGTCGAACACTGCTTTGTCTTCGCCACGCCAGTGTGCGAATGAGACCTTGCCGGTGATGTCGCCGGTGGCCGGAGCTGAAGGGCCGGTGGCGCCACCCGGAGCTGTGGAACCGCCGGGGCCCGCGCATGCGGCGGCGGTGGCGGTGAGGCCGAGGGCACCGAGAACGGCCATGGCTTGCCTGCGTGAAATCTGACTCACAATATTCTCCTCGTTGAGTGTTTGCTGTGCCTGGTTGGTGTTTGGGGGGGACGTCGGTATCAGGCGTTGGTTCGCTGGGCGGTTACCACTTCATCGACGACGGCGCAGAGCCGCTGCAGCCTCTGGACGGCGTCGGTGGACAGGGATTCAATGACATCGGGTGAGCCAATGCACGAGGCCCAGACCGCCCGTCCGGCCAGGAATCCACTGGCGCCTTCAAGGCAGGCCCAGCGGACGGCCTCCGGGAAGACGTCTTCGGGGACGCCCGATGAGAGCACCACCCACGGGCCGTCGATGGCTTTGCTGAGTTCGGCGCAGGCTGCACGGACTTCGGCTTCGGAAGCCTGGCCCTTGAACGGGACCTCAGCCTTGTAAAGGTCTGCGCCCAAGCTGCCCAGTTCCTTGGCTGCGGCCAGGATGCCGGCGTTCCAGTCGAAATCGCCACCTGCCAGCGGTTTGCGGGAGACGGGTTCGATGATGCTGATCAGCCCGGCGGACTTGCAGCTGTCCACGAATTCACGGACCATTTCCACCCGTCCTTCGGCGGGCTGGTCCGGGCGGTAGAGGACCAGCAGTTTCAGCGCTTTCGCGCCCAGGGCAGCGTACTTCCCGGGGTCCACCAGCTTGTCGATGGTTACTTCGCCCACCAGCTCATCGTGTGCGGACTCGAAGTGGTCGGCGGAAGCGATGAGCCCGCAGCCGGGGTCCACCACCTTTGCTTCGATGGCCTGGTCCAGGGCGAACTGGCGGTCAATGAGGACGCCCGAGGCATAGGGGGTGAGGATTCGTGCGGCCGCAAGCTTGAAGTCCCGCAGGTCCTCGTCGGTCACGGGCTGGTCCGTGTGCTCGGCGAACATGTTGCGCATCGCCTCTCGCTGGTCAACGGCGAGCATGGCGAACGCGCCTGAGGGGCGTTGGAGGGCGGAAAGGTCGGTAGTGCTCATGGGCTGCTTCTTTCAGCTAGGGAGTTGAACTTAGGTAAGTACTGGGGTGATGGTTTGGCGGGGAATCATGGAGCGTCCGTCCAGTCCGGCGCAGGATGCGGACGCGGTGCGTCCTGCGAACGCAGCTGCTTCGGCGAGCGGAAGCCCTGCAGCGACAGCCGCGAGGATGGCTCCGTGGTAGACGTCGCCGGCGCCCAGAGTAGAGACGATGTCGGCGGGAGTTGCCGGCACGTGGAACGGCACGCCGCCCTTTTCAAGTCCCCAGGCGCCCTCGGAGCCGGCTGTCGCGACGACGGCGTTGGCGCCGTCGTCGACGGCTTTTTGCAGGAGGGCTTCCGGCGAAAGGTCGTCGCCGTATTCGGCCTGCAGCCGCTCGATCGTGGGCACATACAGTGCTACGCCTTGCGGGCTGAAGGAGGGGATGGGGTTCCCGGCGTCGACACTGATGCGCAGGCCCGGCATATGTGCGACGGCGCTCCAGCCCAAGTGATCGACGTGGACCCAGGAAGCTGTTCCCAGAAGTTCATGGAACCGGCTGCCCTCGGGAAAGCGGACAGGAGGAACAGGCCGCGTGACGATTGCCCGGCTTTCGGTGGCTTTGCTGACCACAATCACGCTGGCGCCCGTCCGGGCATCCGGATTCCGGATGACCGCAGAGGTGTCAACACCCTCGGCTTCCAGGCCACTGATGATGCGGTCGCCCTCTTCGTCGGCGCCAACAACTCCTGCGAAAGCTGCACTGGCTCCGGCGCGGGCCGCGGCGACGGCCGCTGTGGCCGCGGGTCCGCCACCTGCCGTAGCGAAGTCGCTGGCTACGGTCCGGCTGTCGGCTGCGGGGTAGTCCTGCACCAGGGCGATGGAGTCCAATGTGGCACACCCGACGAAAAGCAGGGTTTCGGATGACAGTTGGGGCACGTTCCACCTCGTTGTAGTTGGGCTGGTGTGAAAAAATATACACACGCTATGTGTGAAAAACAACACATTCTGTATAGTGATGTTTGGGATGCAACGCCCGCCCCCAACGAACTCAACGCAGAGAAAACGGAGCAGATCAATGTCATTGCCCTCTGGAGAAACAGCGCAGACCATCCGCTATGGCCTCATCGGTGCCGGCCACATGGCGCGCGAACACGTTCGAAACCTGGCTTTGATCCCGGGAAGTCTTATCACCGCGGTTGCGGACCCGACGCCGTCGTCCCTGGAAGAAACCGCGCGGGAAATCGGCTACGACGTACAGACCTTCTCCGCCCACAAGGACTTGTTGGCTTCAGGGCTGGTGGATGCGCTTGTGATCGCCAGTCCAAACGACACGCACCTGGAGATCCTGAAGGACATCTTCGCCAGCGGGACAAACCTGCCTGTGCTGGTGGAGAAGCCGGTGTGCACCAGTGCGGAGCAAGCGGACGAGCTTGAAGAACTTGCGGCCACCTACACGGCTCCAGTGTGGGTGGCGATGGAGTACCGCTACATGCCGCCGGTCCAGGAGATCATCCAGGCCGCGCACAGCGGCAAGCTTGGCAATATCCACATGCTCTCGATCGTCGAGCACCGCTTCCCGTTCCTGCACAAGGTGGATGCCTGGAACCGCTTCGCGGAGCGCACCGGAGGGACCCTGGTGGAAAAGTGCTGCCACTTCTTCGACCTCATGCGCTTGATCCTGCAGGACGAGCCCACCCGCATCTACGCCAGTGGCGGCCACGACGTCAATCACATGGATGAGGTCTATGACGGCCTGATCTCCGATATGGTGGACAATGCCTACGTCATTGTTGACTTCAAGGGTGGGCGCCGGGCCATGCTGGAGCTCTCCATGTTCGCCGAGGGCTCCAAGTTCCAGGAGCGGATCTCGATTGTGGGTGACGCTGCCAAGATCGAGACCCTTATTCCAGTCGCCGCCAATCACTGGATCGAAGGCGACGAAACGGAAGCCACCGTCGAATTCAGCCCCCGCTCCCCGCTGGGCCCGGAGAAGCATGAGGTCCCCGTGGACGAAGCGGTGCTGGCCGCGGGCGCGCATCACGGCTCCACCTATTACGAACACCTCGGATACCGCAAGGCCATCCTCGGTGAGGGGCCCGTTGATGTCACGGTGGCTGATGGCCTCCAGTCGGTGCGGATGGGCCTGGCCGCAGAGCAGTCCATCATTGAAGGACGCGCCGTAGAGCTCCACGCGCCGAGTGTTGCTGTGCAGAAGTAGCTAGGATTGTGTTGGAATTACAACACTCTGCCGCGCCGACCGTCGGTTTACGGGGCAGGAGAGGAGGAGCCATGAGCGTCACAAGGGAAGAGGCCGCGCTGACCCCACGTCAGCGGACCATTCTGGACGAGCTCGGGCGGCGGGGGTTCCTTTCCACCACCGACCTGGCGGGGACTTTCGACGTGTCGGATATGACCATCCGCCGCGATACGCGCGCACTCTCCAAGATGGGGCTGGTCAAGGTGGTCCACGGCGGCGTCAGTGCCGTCGAAGGGCACGGCCAGAACGCTGACTTCGCCGCCCGCGCCCGGGAGGATGCTGCCGCGAAACGGCGCGTGGCCCGGGCATGCGTGGATCTCATTGCCGAACGCGACGCGATCATCCTGGACGCGGGAACAACCACGTACCAGATCGCGCAGGAACTGCCCGCGACCTTCACGGGCACGATCATCACCCATTCGGCTCCCGCAATCCAGAGATGCCTGCAGCTGACGTCTGCCCGGACGATCTGCCTTGGGGGAGAGCTGCTCCTCGACAGCCAGGCCTTCAACGGTGCCATCACCGTCAGTGCCGCCGAGGGCCTGCATGCCAAAACAGCGTTCATTGGGGTCAGCGGGATCCATGACGAGGCTTTCTATATCGAACGGGACGTCGAACGTGCCACAAAGCTCGCCTTGATGGCGTCCGCGGAGCAGGTCGTGGTGGTTGCGACGCATCAGAAAATGCTCCGTTACGCCCTGGCGCGGCTGGCAGCGTTCGACGCCGTCGACATCCTGGTCACGGATGCGCCACCGCCTGCGGAGATCATGACTGCGTTGGAGGCAGCAGGAGTGAGGCTGATAGTAGCCGCGTGACGGCTGCCTATCGGGTTGCTTGCTGACATAACGAGCTGCGTTCCGTACGCTCCGAACACCGGGCCTGGTCCTGGTCCGGACTCGTTCCCGGTATGGGCTGTGCCCATGCGTTGATTTCCCACATCCACTGAATGTCGGAAAATAAACTTTCTCTGGTGGATTTCCACCATCAAGCGTTAAGATCGAAGCAGGCCCTCGCTCAGTGGCCGCTAACTTATTGAGGAGATGCACATGACGTGGCTGAACAGCGCCGCTCACGCACGTTGGCTCGAAACAGAAACAGACCGGCTCATCAACTTCGCTGCCGGTTGCAAGGTCTCCACCGGTTTCGGTTGGCTGGACAACTACGGCAAGGTTCAGGCCGACAAGCCGACCCACCTCTGGATCACGGCGCGCATGGTGCACAGTTTTGCCATCGCCGCGCTGATGGGGCGCCCGGGAGCCGGTTCGTTGGCGGACCACGGCATCGCCGCGCTCAATGGGGTCTTCCATGATGAGGAGTTTGGCGGCTGGTACGCCGAGGTGGATGAGAACGGTCCCGTAGATGACACCAAATCCGGCTACCAGCACTCGTTCGTCCTCCTGGCCGCCGCCAGCGCTGTTGCAGCCGGCCGCCCGGGAGCGCAGGAGCTCCTCGAAGAAGCCCTGCGGATTGCCGACTCGAAATTCTGGGATCACGAATCCAATATGTGCTTCGACTCCTGGAACCGCGACTTCACGGAAACCGAGGCATACCGGGGCGGAAACGCCAGCATGCACTCCGTTGAGGCCTACCTCATAGTTGCTGACGTGACCGGCGAAAACCGCTGGATCGAACGCGCCCTCCACATCGCCGAGGTGTTGATCCACCAGTTCGCACGCAGTAACAACTACCGCGTCTTTGAACACTTCGACCCGGAATGGAACCCGATTCCGGACTACAACACCGACGATCGGGCCAGCCAGTTCCGCGCCTACGGCGGAACCCCGGGCCACTGGGTCGAGTGGGCCCGTTTGCTCCTCCACCTCCGTGCCGGCCTGGAGGCACGCGGCCTCAGCGTTCCGGACTGGCTTCTGGACGATGCCAAAGGCCTGTTCGACGCCGCCATCCGCGACGCTTGGCAGCCCGATGGCAACCCCGGGTTCGTGTACTCCGTGGACTGGGAAGGCAAGCCGGTTGTCACCTCCCGCATTCGCTGGGTCCCCGTTGAAGCCATTGGGGGCGCGGCAGCACTCTACATGGCCACCGGAGACCAGACCTACGCGGGCTGGTACGAGCGGATCTGGGACCACGCCCGGGACTGGTTCATCGACTATGAGCACGGTTCCTGGAAGCAGGAATTGGACGAGCACGGCAACGTCGCCTCCACGGTCTGGTCCGGCAAGGCAGACGTATACCACTTGTGGCACTGCCTGGTGGTCCCGCGTCTTCCGCTGGCGCCGGGTTTGGCGCCGGCGCTGGCGGCAGGGCTGCTGGACTCGGACCTCCGTTTCGGCAAGGCGAATAGCTGACCCGTTTCCGGGAATCCAACGGGACCCGGCAAAGGCTGCTGCGTCAACCCCCGGCACCAGACATCACAGTGGGGAAGGCGGACCGGGGGATCTTTTTGACTTTCCCCTGCCAAGGGACCGTCCTGCGCAGCTGGGCCGGGATGCCAGGCACCGCCTGGCATCCCGGCCACTTTTCATGACCGGCCGCTCGACGTCTGGTCGCCGTCGTACTCCGCGGACTCAAGGGCCTCGCCCACCGCGACCCCGTCCACGGCGGCCGCGCCGTCCGGCAGCCGGGGGTTGTCCCGCTCCGCAGTACGGCGGGTCTTGAGCAGGCTCGCCAAGGTGGCGACGGCGATGGTGCTGCCGATGAAGAGCAGCGAGAATCCGATGGGGATCTCAGGTACCCAGAGGAGCGGCTTGCCACCGTTGATGAAGGGCAGCTCATTGACGTGCAGGGCGTGGAAGACGAGCTTCACGCCGATGAACGCAAGGATCACGGCAAGCCCCTGGGCGAGGTAGATCAAGCGTTCGAGCAACCCGCCGATGAGGAAGAACAGCTGCCGCAGGCCCATCAACGCGAAGGCGTTGGCTGTAAAGACGATGTACGCCTCGCTCGTCAGGCCGTAGATCGCGGGGATGGAATCGACGGCAAAAATGAGGTCTACGAAGCCGATGGCAATGATCGTCAGCAGCATCGGAGTGATGAAGCGCGTCCCGCCCTTCTTCACGGTGAGCCGGTCCCCGTGGTACTCGTTGGTCACGGGCAGGACACGGCGCACCAGGCCCATGAACTTGCCGTTGGCCCGGTTGGAGTCATGTCCGCCGAACGCCTGCCGGTAGGCCAGGACAAGCAAGAGCGCGCCGAAAATGTAGAAAATCCACGAGAAGTTCTCGATCAGTCCGGCGCCGATGGCGATGAACGCCCCCCGCAAAATCAAGGCAATGATGATCCCGATCATCAGCACTTTCTGCTGGTACATCTTCGGTACGGCGAAACCGGTCATCACGATGAGGAACACGAAGAGGTTGTCGATCGACAGGGCCTTCTCGGTGAGATAACCCGCGAAGTACTCGCCGCCGAACGTCCAGCCCGAGACGACGCCGATGCCGACACCGAACAGGACGGCCAGGATGATGTAGAACGCGGACCAACGTGCGGATTCGGCGATGCCCGGTTCGTGGGGTTTGCGCACATGGGCAAAAAACTCGTAGACGAAGAAGAGGATCGTCACGCCGATGGTGATAAGCCAGATCAGGGGTGTGACTTGCATGGGAGCTCCAAAGGGTAGGCGTCGGATACAGGCGCCAAGGTCTCCTCCGCCCGGATGGAACCGGGACCGATGACCCGGGATGCATTGCTGCATCCGTAATGACGGATCAATCGCTAATGGGAGTACTCCCCTTGATGGAAAAAATAGTAGCGCCCCGCAGCGTGCCCTCTCAACCCAGGGCATCCTGCGAGGCGCTGTGCCCGGCTTAGTGCACGTCCACAGGCGCTTCGTGTCCGGTGTGTTGGACCGCCGGGTTCCAGGTCATCCGCACAATGAAGTGGCCTTCGGCGGTTGACTTGGCGACGAGCGCTCCTGCGTCGCCGGCGAGCTTGATGCCGAATTCGATTTCCAGGGTTTCCGGAGCGAGCTCCTGCATCGAATCCAGTGCGGCCGTGGCGGCCGGACGAACGCTGGCGAGGGCGTCTTCCAGGCGCCGGCCGACATCCAGGATGCCTTGTTCGTTGCGCCCGGGGTGGTCCACTCCGAAGCTGCCGTCTTCAACCTCCACCAGCACTGTTCCGGCGCCAACTTCATATCTCAGTACGTCCGTCACGGCTACTCCTGTTGTGAATTAAAGCGGTGGCCCACAATGTCCCTCCCATGATCAGTTACGGCCTGCCGGTGCAACAGGGACAAAGGACCTATTAATCCGTAGAGCTGCCATCCTGGCTGGGAGGTACGACGACGGTCGGGCACGGAAGGTGGGTCAGTACACCATGGGTTGTGGAGCCAAGGACCAGGCGGGCGAAGCCGCCCCGGCCATGGCTGCCCATGACCAGCATCCGGGCACCAGAGGCAGCATCGGTGAGGGCACGGACCGGTTCCTTGCCGGGTTCGAGCACTTTGTGAACAACCAGGTCCGGGTAGGTGTTGCGGAGGCCCGCAACCGTTTCGGACAAGATGACGCGTTCCTGCTCATCCATCAGTTCCGCCAGCTCGGCCGGTGCCAGCCCCGCGTCGCTGACCGGGTCCGGAGCCTGATAGGCGTGGAGGACGGTGAGTTCCTCCCCTTCCCTGTCCGCCTCCGCGGCGGCGAACTCGACCGCACGCAGCGAAAGTTCGGAGCCGTCGGCGCCCACCACGATGCCGCTCCCGCCATCCGCGTCAGCAGTACCGACCACTGCGAGAGGAGCCGGTGTAACTCCTGCGATCTGCAGGGCCCTGTCGGTAAGGGTGCCGCCAAGATGCGGACTTCCGGAACCGACCACCACGAGCCCGACGTTCGGGCCGTAATGGCCCAGTGCGCCGGCGACGCTGCCGGTCAGCAGCTCGGTGGTGGCATCGATACCGAATTGCCCGCTCACCCGGGAGGCGGCCGACGCCAGCAGCTCCTCTCCGGCCTTCCGGAGCTGTTTGTTCCACGTAGCGGGGTTCAACGACCAGTGGTCGTCGGCCACATGGAGGATGACCAACGGCACATGGTGCTTGCGGGCCCGTGAAGCGGCCCACCCAAGGGCCGCTTCACTTTGTGGAGAATCCTTGACGGCCACAACGATTGGGTTGGTGGTGCTCATGGCGATGCTTCTTTCTTCTGTCCGGCCGCGTCCGGCCGCGTTAGGAATGCATGGACCTCACGAGGCAGGTGCCTGCCGACCCATAGTGTCCTGGGCTACAGGCCACACCACCCGCGTTTGCCACGTGGCGGGGTCCGGTTCCCTGACCGGATCGCTGAGGTAGAACTCCCACATGGTGTCTGAAGGCGTCTTGCCCTCTGCGCTCATTCGCTCAACGATGAGCGCGTAGGTTTTTTCGAGGGTGTCGTACGGGCCCCGATGGATGGCCTCGAAAGCTTCGGACTCAGGCAGTTTGCTGGCTGCCACGTCGCTGGTACCCGTGAAGCTGGGGGTGATCGGAAACCCGGCTTCCACATCAACGGTGTCCGTCGGCATGCCGTGATACATGGCAAAAGGCGGGCCAACAGGGCTTGCATGCTGGGCCTGCGCCGCTGCCATGACGGCACCGAAGGCCCGGCCGAAAAAGTCGGTAAGTCCGGTCATTGCCACGCGCTCGCGGACCACTGCAGTGTGCTGCTCCGGGGACGTGATGGGCCGGGGCTGGGGTTCGATGGTAGCCATAACACCAGAATCGCCTCACAGCCTGCCCGGCGGCAGGGCCAAAGGACCCTAAGCCACGGGTAGGGAGCCCCGGTGCCGTGGCGCTGGTGCTCACAACGCCTTGGCCAGGCTTCGCCGGAGCAGCCAGGTTCCCAGGACCAACAGACCCGCAGCCATCGCTGCCAGGACTCCCAGGTGCGGAAGGATGTCCAGCAAGGCCGCTTCGTGCCGCTGGACCTCAGCGATGGCATCGTAGGCCCAGCGGTGCGGAGTGAAGCGTGACACCGCAGCCATCGGTTCGGAAAAGAACTCAGGCGGCACCATGCAGCCGCCCAAGCCGGCCACCACCAGACCCAAACCAATGCCCACACCGGTTGCGGCGCCGTCGTGGTCCAGCATCGAGCCGACCACCATCGCAGCGGCCGCGGCCACAAGGCTGAAGACACCGACCACCAGCATCGCGAGCCACAGGTTCCCCCAGTCAACTCCGAACAGCAGGGCGGTACCCAGCAGGATATAGACGCCTTGGACCCCTGCGATGGCGAATCTGCCCAAGGCCAGTCCCGTCATGGTCCGGGCGGCGGTCACCGGCGCCGCCAAGGCGCGGGAGATCACGCCGTAGCGGCGCGCCTGGATCAGGGCGGCCGCACCTGTCAGGGAGCTGAGGAAGATGAACAGCAGCAGTTGTTGGGCGGCGCCCAGGTCGAACCGGCCCAGGCCCCGGAACTCCGAGGAGACGCCGTCGGATTCCATCACCTGCACCGTGGGTTCAACGGTGGAGGTCTTCGCACGCGCCAGGGCCGAGCGCGCGGCGTCCTCCGTCACGCCGCCGTCCATGAGGGCCCGTAATTGCAGTTGCGTCCTGCCCAGGTCCCGGACTGTTGCCCGCACAGCCTGCAAAGCGGTCTGCCCCGAAGCATCGGGCGCGGCGAGAACCTCCAGTTCCACCGGTCCGGCGTCGTCATAGGCTTTCGCGGCCTGCTCGCTGATGAAAAGTCCGACGTCGGTGCTACCGCGGCTTACGTCGCGGCGAACCGCGGACGCCGTGTCCGGGCGGACGGTGAGGCCCTCTGCCTTGAGCCGGTCCGTGAGGTCGCGGGCCAGGGGCGTGCCCTCGCCCCCTGCCACAGCCACTATTGGTCCCGCGGACCCCACCCCGAACTGGATTCCCAGCAGGAGGATCAGCATCAGGGGAAAAATGAAGACGAAGAAGATGTTGGACCGATCCCGGAAGAACCGGCGGAGTTCCACACCGGCAATGGCCAGCACGGGGTTCATTGCGCAGCGCTCCGATCGGGAATGAATCGGGAGAGGAGCGTACAGGCAGCGGCAAAGATCCACATGACGCCAAGGGGTCCCAGGACATCCCCGATTCCGCCGCCCCCGGCTGATATTCCCAGCCCGCGGATGAAGGCCCCCACTGGATTCAACTCCAGCACCGTTGCCAGGAACCCCGTGGATTGAAGGGGAAAGAAGGCGCCGCCTGCGATTCCCAGGACCATGGCAATAATCGACTGGGCTACGTTGGCTTGTTCAGCCGAACGCACCAGCCGCACCACGATGAAGGTCAGGCTGGTAGCCGCTGCTGCAGCCGACATGACCAGCAACCCCACCACTACCGGAGAACCGAAAGCCACCCCGAAGAACACCATGCCGCTGGTGAGCAGGACCGTGCTGGCGGCTGCTCCCAGCAGGAACCCGACCACGGCCTTGGACGCCGTGATGGTCCATGGAGGAACCGCAACGGACCTGATCCGGGCAAACGTTCCTTGTTCCTTTTCCACCAACAGCCCCACCACGCCAAAACCCACCGTGAACAGCAGGAACAACCCGGTTTGGCCGGCCACGAGCGAGGCGCGGAGGGGTAGTTGCTCAGTGGGTGCTGTGGCTTCCTTGAGCGCCATCAGCGGTAGGGCGGCCGCCGTCGACCGTGCGATGTCGCTTGCTGCGGCAGGGGAGAGGCCGGCGATCCGGCCTGCCGCTCCGGTGAGGGAGGCGGCATGGAGCTCCTTGACGATCTCTTTGACCACGGAGATGAGCACATCGGTTTCCAGTGAGGGGCTGGAGCCCCTTGTGAGCTGGAGGGTAGCGGCGCTTCCGGTTGTCAGTGACTCGGTGAAACCCTGCGGGATGACAATGCCGAGTGAACTCCCGCCGTCAAGGGTGGTCCGGGCGACGTCGCCGGGTGCCACCCGCTGAACGGAAACCTCCAAGGCAGGCGAGGAAACCAAGGATTCCAGGACCACATCGCCCAGCGGCCCTTCGTCCTCGACGCCGGCGATGACGGTCACAGGCTTGAGGGCCGGACCGTCGTCGCCCAAGCCCCCGAAAGCCAGGTTGAGCACGGTCATCAATGCCAAGGGCACCAAAAGGCCGAAGATCAGGACTGATTTGTCCCTGAGCCGTTGCTTGAGGTCGTTGGCCACCAGGGCCGTGAGTGCGTTCACGTCAATCCCTGAGTGCCTTCCCCGTGAGATGGAGGAAAACTGATTCGAGATCCGGCCTGGACACTTGGACGGACGTGACATGCATGCCGGCCGTTGCAGCTCCCGTCACGATCGAGGCGAGAATGCGGGGCCCGTCGGAAACCGTCAGGGTCAAGCCTGAGGTCCCCATCGGGCTTATCCGTTTGACGCCCAGTATCCCTCTGATGGCCTGGGCCGCTGCCGCCATATCCCCGGTGCCTTCCAGATCGATGCGGTCAGCTCCACCGGTCAGGGTGATGAGTTCGTCGCTGCTGCCTTCCGCCTGAACGCTGCCCTGGTCAAGGATGGCTATTCGGTCGCAGAGGCGTTGGGCCTCTTCCATGTAATGGGTGGTATACAGCACGGCAGTGCCTGCGGCGGACAGTCGATGCACGGCGTCCAGGATGGAATTGCGGGATTGCGGGTCGACGCCCACCGTCGGCTCATCCAGGATCAGCAAATGCGGACGGTGCAGCAGTCCGATCCCGATGTTCAGCCGCCGCTTCATGCCGCCCGAGAACTTCTTGGTTTGCTCCTTGGCCCGGTCGCTCAAGCCGAGAAGATCCAGGACTACGGTGACCCGGGCCTCCCGCTCCTTACCGCGCAGCCCTTGCAACCTGCCGAAGAAGTGCAGGTTCTCCCGGGCGCTGAGGTCCGGATAGATGGCAAGCTCCTGCGGTACCAGCCCGATGTTCCGCTTGGCCTGGATGCTTGAGGGGGACATGGCGGTGCCGGCAACGTCCACGCTGCCGCCGTCGGGAGGGAAAAGTCCGGCAACCATGGAAATAATGGTGGTCTTCCCGGCACCGTTCGGCCCCAGGAGGCCGAACGTCTCACCCGGGCGGATCTCAAACGATACGTCGTTGACCGCCGTGACGTCGCCGAATTTCTTGACCAGGTGGCTGACGGTCAGGACTCTGTCCGTGATGGTGGTGGTCGTTCCGCCAGTCACCATGGAACCTATTCCAGGCCTGCCCTGGTGGCCTCGTTGAGCGGAGTGTCGAACGAGTTGGTTGCGCTCAGGTCGAATCGCCGTCCGGTGATGGAGTCAGGAACTATCACGTACAGCAGTTCCTTGCCGACCCCCTGCCAGGGGAACATGCCCCGGCGGGCCTCGGTGAGGCCGGGGCTGGAGGGGCCGGCCTGCGTCGCCTGGCCCTTGATGACGACGCTCCAGGCAAGCCCGAACTCGGCACTCACCGCATCGGCTTCGAGGGCCACCACCGAGTCCGCCTCGATAGCCTGCTGTTTGGTTCCCATACCGGTACGGAACACCACGCTGCGGCCGTCCACCACGAAGCTCACCGGGAAGATATCCGGATGGCCGTTCGCGATGACAGAAAGCCGCCCGACGTTGGTCTCGGTGAGCAGCCGCCAGCAATCGTCGGGCTCCAGTATTTCCGGATCAGGCACTAGGTTCTTCTCGTTCATGCCGCGATCCTATGGGCGGTCCGGATTACCCGACAGGGCCCAAAGTCCCTTGGGCGCGCGGACCGGTGACTTTCTTGCCCGCGGTCAAGGGGCCGGGGAGCGGGGAGGCGACCTTGAGCATCAGCAACAGCAGGCCAAGCTCGGCAAGTCCTGCGCCGAAATAGACCGCCTGCAGCACACTGAACGGGATCAGCATCATTTGGACGAAGATCCAGACCAGGATCGAGTAGCCCGCTGCTGCCGTCAGCAGGCCCGCCAAGCGGTGGCGTCGCAGCATGGCCACGAAGCAGCAACATGCAGGCCACCGACAATGAGGGCCAGCAGGAGCCCGGGGACCACGAATGAGCTGAAGGGTGAACCATTGAGGTACTCAAGGGGCACCTGCGCTTCAACAGGCAACCCGAGTTTCTCGGGGCCCAGCCAGGAACCGAGCGCCATGGCAAGTCCTCCGGCCAGGGAGGTCAACGCCACGAAGCCCAGCACGATCAGAAGCAGTAAGGGGATCATTTGACTCTCCTAGAGTTGTTGCAGCCGGTCGAGGGTCACAAAGCCGTACCCGGCGGCGCGGATGCCGTCAATGACGTCAGCCAATGCGTCGGCGTCGAGGGTGCTTCCGTCGTCGGGATTCGAGCCGAGGTGCATGAGGATGATTCCGCCGGGTTGCAGGTTGCCCAGGACCCGCTCTGCAACCCCGCTCCGGGACATGCCGCCACTGGTGCCTTTCCACCCCAAGGTGTCCACGGTCCAGCGGACAGGGACGTAGCCCAAAGAATTGACCGCGTTGATGGTCCGCTCATCCCGGTCTCCGAACGGGAAGCGGAACAAAGGCCGGGGATCGCCTCCGGCAGCGGCTATCGCCGCTTCGGCATCCCGGATTTCCGCGGCGATGGCCGGCTCCGGGAGCCGGGTCATTGCGGGATGGGTCATGGAGTGGTTTCCCAACCGATGCCCGGACGCCACGATCCGTGCCACGCCGGATGGGTTGGACGCGGCCCAGGCCCCGGTCAGGAAGAACGTTCCGGCCACCTGCCTGTTGGCCAGCGTTGCCAGGATGCTGTCCAGCCCGGCGGCGTTCGCGCCGGCGTCGAATGTCAGGGCGATGTTGTTCCCGGCCCCCGGGATGATGGTCAGGTCCTGCCCCAGCAGCCCCGGCGGAACGGGTGGCGCGGCTGTTGCACCGGGAGTCGGGGGCGGCGCGGGGCTGGTCGCGGTCAGGCCGGGTTCCGGGGGGAGCGGCGTCGGGCCGCCGGTCGTTGCCGTGGGTTCCGTGACCGCGGTGGGTCCCGTATCGGCGGTGGGGGAGGGAGACGCGACGCCGGTGGTGCCGGGGGTCGGGGCCAGGGAACCGGAGGACGTGGTGGCCGACGGCGTCCCGCCGGGCCCCGCCACCAGGAGCGCGATCGTGACGGCGGCCGCCAGGAGGATCATAGTCGCTGCCAGCACGACGGCGACCTCCCGGCGTCGTGCCCTGCGTCCCTGCTCCGGGCGTGGTGACTCAGCCCCGGTCGCCGCCACCGTCAGGCCTTCCGGGCCGCCCGGCCGGCGGACCTTGGTGGCCGGCCGGGCGGGGGTCCATGTCCCGGGGGACCGCTGGATCGGGTTCGTCAGGTCCTTGGTCCAGGCGGAACGGCGGGTATTCGTCCCTCATGAGGGCGCCGTAAACCACGACGCGGTAAGACCAGCGGTTGATCCCCATGATGAAGGCGAAAAGGGGCCGCGGATAGCGTCCGGAGAAGAGCAGGATCACCAGGGCGATGAGCACCAGAAGGGCCAACAGGGACAGACCGCCGCCGCGTTCGGTCACCACCCCTGCCGGGCCGTCCTGGGTGCGCCAGGCCCACGTCGCACTACCGGTGACGGCTCCGATGACGAGCCAGTGCGGGATCAGCAGCAGCCACGATTTCACGAGGACCAGGCCACGCGAGAGCCGTTGCGGGTACTGGACGTCCAAGGTGGCTGGGTAGTCGGCCTGCTCGAGGGTGAAGGGCGGATACTTGTCCGTTCCTCCTGCCGCGTAGGCGTAGAACGCGACGCGCCACGTCCAACGCAGCACACCGACGTTGAAGTGGAAGAGCGACTGCGGGTACCGGCCGGTGAAGAGGATGGCGAACCACGCCACAACTGTTGTGACGGCGAAAGCGAACCACAGGAAGAACAACACGAAGAAGTGCGGAATGGCCAGCAGCCATTTGACGAGCCACAACCCGCGGGAGAGGCCGGCGTCCACATGGCCTGTCAGCCTGACGGGTTGGGCTTGGTCCCAGTTGGGTGCCGGCGGCGATCCACTGGGGGGCGGCGACCCACCTGGTGCCGGCGATTCACTACGTGCCGGGGCGGGGCCGCGTCCGGGAACCCCGACCGGTGGTGGCGCCCCGGGCGTCCCTCGCCGTCCCAGTCCCACCGCGCCGATGACCAGCAGTGGCAAGCCAACCACCAATGCCAATCCGCCGGCAACCAGCAGGCCGGTAGCCGCGGGCCTGATGAGCTCGGACCTGAAACCTGCCTGGAGGTCCGCTGAGACACCTTGGGCAGCGTCGGTGTTCATGACAACTACTGTCCACGTGCCGGGGGCTACCTTCCAGGTCAGTTCCTGCAGGCCTTGGCCCGACGCGGAAGCAACCCAGATGTCCTGGCTGCTTGCAGGGGCCGGGCTCGACAGTCCGGAAATATCCCGGTAAGCGGGCCGGAAAGGATTGAACTTCACTTCCTCCAACTCCGTGTAATGCACTCCGGAAAGGTAGCGGTCCACGTCTTCCTGGGGTGCGATCCCGATGAAGATGCTCTTTTCCGGGTCCGCGGCGGTCGCCCGTAACCGCAGGGTTCCGACGTCGAAGGGAAGCCTTTCAGGGGTTCCCTCACCGACCGCGTCCAGATGGGGCGAAACCAGTGCGAAGGACGGGACAGTGAAGCGCTCGGTTCGGGACGTAAAGTAGCCGCCGTCGCGCTGTGCCGCGCCCAGCCAGGCCGCCGCAGCTCCGGCGGAGGCAAGGGCGAAGCCGATGAGGGAGAGCACGATGCCAACCGACAGCATCACGATCGCGCCTGGCCGCTTCATGGCTGCAGCTCCTTCCGCTGAAAAACGAACACTGCCAACGCAATGGCCACCCCGGCCGCAATCAGCGTCGTCAACACTGGCCACACCGGTGCGGGATGGCTTTGGCCGGCGGCCACGCTCGCCGCGATGCCGGGCACACCGGCAGGGGAGAACCTGAGCAGGGGGTCCCACGCCCCACCCACCGCCAGCAAGGCATACAGTCCAAGGCCGGCTCCCGCTGCGCCGGCAGGGGCCGGAATGACCACCGAGAAGAACTCCATGAATGCCAGCAGCAGCAGTGCGAACAGGCAGAGCATGGAGGCCGGACCCCACAACTGCGCAGCTGGTGCCGTGCCAAAGACCATACCGGTGGTGATCCACGTGATGGTGGTCCCTGCAGCGAACACCGCTGCGATGAAAAGTGCATGGACAACGGCCTTGGCGGTGATGAAGGTGGCGCGCCGCACGGGCTTGGTCAGCACGAAGGCGGCCGTACCGTCGCGCACCTCGGTGGAGACGATCCCGCCGTACATGATGATGATGGCGAAGAGGACCAGTTGGGACAGGTTCTTGACCCATTGGTCGTAGGCATCGGCGAACGTCGCCGGCGGCAAAACAAGGGATTGTTGGCCAGGTGGCGTCAGGGACGCGAGGAGTTCGGGGGTGATCTTCGCCAGGGGTGGGCCACTCACCGCGAAGACAAGGATGATCGCGGGAAGAACCCAGATCCGCCACGTGTGGACGATCTCCTGTGTTTCTTTGGCGGCGAGGGCCGGGAAGGTTTTCACTGCGCTGGTTCTCCCGTCAGCTCAAGGAACACGTCTTCCAGGCTGAGCTCGGCGCTGTCCAGGCGGACCAGGCCAATGCCCGCGCTCGCCACGAGCGAAGGAATTCCACGTTGGGCAGCAACAGGGTCGGTGGCCCGGACCATGATTTCGCCGCCCGGCCCCGGCCGCACTGACAACGCCCAAGGGGCTTGGGCGATCCGGTGGGCCAACTGCTCCGCCCCGTCCGTGACTTCCACGGCGATGGTTTGTTGGCCGTGCCGGGCACGGAGTTCCTCCATGGTGGACTGGGACAGGACCTTCCCTTTGTCCAGGACAGCAACGTGGTCGCAAACCCGCTCGACGTCACTGAGGATGTGCGTGGAGAAAAAGACGGTGGTCCGGCCCCGCAAGGTCACAAGGAAATCGAGCAGTTCCTTCCTGCCCGCGGGGTCAAGCGCACTGGTGGGCTCGTCCAGCAGCAGCAGTTTTGGTGCGTTGATCAAAGCCTGCGCAACTCCGAGACGCTGGCGCATGCCGCGCGAGTACTTGCCGATGCGCTGTTTGCCCGCTTCGAGCCGGACGAGCTGCAACGTGTCGCGGATGCGCCCGCTGAGTCCGGCTCCGTCGAGGCCGGATAACCGGCCGGCCAGCCGAAGCGCCTGGGTGGACGTCATCCGGTCGTAGAACGCGGGAACGTCCGGAAGGTACCCGATATCCCGGCGCACGTCCGGGTCATCGGCGCGAAGTTCCCGGCCCAACAGGTGCACGGATCCGGCCGACGCCCGGGACAGCCCTGTGAGGATGCGCAGGAGCGTGGTCTTCCCCGCCCCATTGGGCCCGACGAGTCCGAAGATGGAACCCGGAGGGACATGGAGGTCGATGGCGTCCAGCGCCACGTGGCGGCCGAACGCTTTGCTCAACGCAGAGCACTCGACGGCGGCAGGAGGGTTCGCCAGGTCCGCAGACTCCTGCGAAGGCTGGGGAAGGATGTGTTGTGCTTCCATCTGAAGGGGCCTGCTTTGTTCCGACGCGATGCCTAAGGTGTGTGGACCACGACGACCGGGCAGTGGGCATGGGCTACCACCGCGGAACTGACCGAACCCAAAAGAAGCCCGCCGAAGCCACCGTGCCCCCGCCGTCCGACAACCAGGAGGGCGGCGTGCTTGCTGCCTTCCACCAGGGCCGCCCGGGGGGAGCCTTGGACCAGCCGCGTACTGACATTCTTGGGCAACTCCGGACCAAACACTTCCTTGAGGGTTTCTTTGACGTTTTCCTCTGCCGTGTGGGCAAATCCGTCAATTCCCATCGCAAGGTAGCCTTCGTAGCCCAAGGGAAGTTCCCAGCAACCCCACGCTTCGAGCGGGGCGTTAAGCGCGAGCGCCAGGCGTTGCCCTTCGCGAAGGGCCTGCTTGGACGCAGCGGAACCGTCGACGCCGACGATGATTTTGCTGGGATCAAGACGGCTGCTCATGATGTGCCCTTCCTGGACGCGAGGGCTTTCACCGAAGCCGCCAGTTCATGGCTCCAGGAGAAGGCCCGTTTGATTTCGCCCTCCAACAGCGGCCCTTCGGTGCCTTTGACGTAGAAGGGCATGGGCTGGGCCACGATCGTGGCCCCGGCTTTCTGCAGTCCGTGGGAGACCTTCTTGGCGGCATCGCCATGGATGAACAACTTGACCCTGGTGTCGAAGGCCGCAGCCAGCACGCCGGCCAGACCGTCCGCTCCGGCTGCGTCCAGGGCCTTGGTGACGGCTTCGGTAGGGCGCCAGCCGTTGATCGGACTGCCGACCACCAGCAGGTCCCCGACTGAGACGTCGCTGCTGCGGAATTGCGACACCGGGACGGTCCGGCTGTTCTCCAACCCCGCTGCTATTGCTTCTGCCACGGACTTTGTGTTCCCGTAGGCCGAGTCGTACATGATTACAGCTTTCATGGCATTTCCTCGTGGGTGTTAGGGAGGTTCTCCGCATTCTTCGGGGCACGTCGAAGAGGGCTGTCGTCCATGAGCAGTGTTGCCCAGTAGGTGCCGCCGCCCATCATCATGAAACCCAGCACCCCAAGCGGGGGACTGCCCAAAGGGAGGCTGGCCAACAGGATCCCCAGGCCGCCCAAGGCCACCAGCAAGCCTCGTTGGGTCCGCTTCCAGCGGTGTCCCCGGAGGTCCTGAAGGCTCATGAGGGTGGCAAGTCGTGGATCGTCTTCTTCCAGCCCACGGGCGATCTTGTCCAGTTCCTGTTTCTCGAAATGCGAAAGTTCCATGGTCGGCCTCCTGCTTGTGCCTCCAGCATGCTCGATGGGGGCACCACCAAAACAGGGCCGAAAGTCACCTCAGGCGGCGGGTACAAAGACCCTCCCGCATCGTGGCGGGCCAGCGCAGAATCCAATCATGGATTCAGCACCGAAGGCTGCCTTGGCCAAAACCCATGTCCTGTGGTTCGACGCTGCCGGTCTTGCCGACATTCCAAGGATCGGGGGGAAGAACGCCTCCCTTGGCGAGTTGACCCGGGCTTTGCAGGCTGCCGGCGTCCGGGTCCCCGAAGGTTTCGCAACGACGGCGGATGCGTACCGCCGGTTCCTGGCCGACAATGGCCTGGAGTCCTTGATTGCCGGTTGTATCAACGACTACCGCCTGCGGAAGACGTCGTTGAGGGAGGCCGGAAGCCGCATCCGGAATGCCATTCTGGGGGCAGAGTTCCCCCCTGAAACCGCTGCAGCCATCAGTGCCGGCTACGCTGAACTTTGCCGCCGTGGCGGCGGGCAGGACGTGGCCGTGGCAGTACGAAGCAGTGCGACGGCGGAGGATCTTCCCGATGCCAGTTTCGCCGGACAGCAGGAAACCTACCTGAACGTCTCGGGATCCGCAGCGGTCCTGGACGCCTGCAAGCGCTGCTTTGCTTCCCTCTTTACTGACCGGGCCATCAGCTACCGGGAAATCAAGGGGTTTGAGCATCTGGATGTCGCTTTGTCAGTGGGCGTCCAGCGTATGGTGCGCTCGGACCTGGGCGCATCCGGGGTGATGTTCTCCATCGACACTGAGTCGGGCTTTCCGCGTTGTGCTGTGATCAGCGCGGCCTGGGGACTCGGAGAGACCGTGGTCCAGGGAACCATCAACCCGGACAAGTACCAGGTCTTCAAGCCTTTGCTCGCCGATCCTGACCTTGTTCCGATCATCCAGCGGGAGGTCGGGACCAAGGAGCGCAAACTCATTTACGGCCAGGACGCGGACACCGGAACGCAAATGGTGGACACGAGCGAGGCGGAGCGGAAGGCGCTGGTCCTCAGCGATGCTGAAGTGCTCCTCCTGGCCCGCTGGGCTGTCGCTGTGGAAGAGCATTACGGGCGGCCGATGGACATGGAGTGGGCCAAGGACGGAATCACGGGCGAACTGTTCATGGTCCAGGCCCGGCCCGAGACCGTCCAGGCCCAACGCCCGCTGACGTCCTTCCGGATGTACAAACTCAAGGAAAGCGGAACTGTCCTGGCACGCGGCGCGGCCGTGGGAGATGCCATCACCACCGGTAAAGTGTCGCGGATCCTGGACGCCCGGGACCTTGAGGACTTCATCGACGGTTCCATCCTGGTGACCCGCGTGACGGATCCCGACTGGGTGCCCATCATGAAACGGGCTGCCGGCATTGTCACCGATCATGGCGGTCCCACCAGCCACGCGGCCATCGTCAGCAGGGAACTCGGCGTGCCGGCGGTGGTGGGTACGGGAAACGCAACCCTGACCCTGGAGCCGGGCGCCCCTGTGACCCTCTCCTGCGCCGAAGGTGAACAGGGCCGCGTCTACGAAGGGGCGTTGAAGTTCGACGTCGAGGAGGTAGACACCGGGACGCTGCCCGCCATTAGGACCCAACTCATGATCAACATGGCCAGCCCGGCAGCAGCGATGCGGTGGTGGCGGCTGCCGGCCGCCGGCGTCGGACTGGCCCGCATGGAATTCATCATCAACAACCTGATCCGCGTCCACCCGATGGCCCTGGTCCACCCGGAAAGGGTCACTGACGGTGCCGAAGCTGCAACCATCACGTCCCTGTGGGCGAACCACGCGGATCCCGAGGAGTACTTCGTTGACGTCCTGGCCACCGGGATCGCGAAGATTGCGGCCCCGTTCCACCCCAAGCCGGTGATTGTGAGACTCTCCGACTTCAAAAGCAACGAATACGGCCACCTCATTGGCGGGACGTTCTTTGAGCGTCCCGAGGAAAATCCCATGCTGGGCTTCCGCGGCGCGTCCCGCTATTACAGCGACGAATACCGGGAGGCCTTTGCTTTGGAATGCCGTGCGTTGAAACGGGTCCGGGAGAAGGCAGGCTTCAGGAACGTCATTGTGATGGTGCCGTTCTGCCGAACCGTCCAGGAAGCGCGCACCGTGCTGGAAGCCATGGCAAGCAACGGCTTGGTCCGTGGGCAGGACGGCCTGCAGGTCTACATGATGTGCGAGATACCCTCCAACGTGGTCCTCGCCGCCCGGTTCGCCACGTACTTCGACGGCTTCTCCATTGGATCCAACGACCTCACCCAGCTGGTCCTGGGCGTTGACAGGGATTCCGAGCAGCTCTCCGGACTCTTTGACGAACGGGACCCGGCCGTGACGGCCATGATCTCCCAAGCAATCCGGGAAGCCCACAAGGCGGGCATCAAGATCGGACTCTGCGGCCAAGGCCCCAGCAACCACCCGGACTTCGCTGAGTTCCTGGTGGGTGAAGGCATCGACTCGATCTCGCTCAACCCCGACACCTTCCTCCGCACTCTGCCATTGATCGCCGACGCCGAGTTCCGATGGCTGTAGCGGTCAATGAAAAAGTCGCCCACCGCAGCAGCGGCTGCAGCTCCTTACGACGCAGTCATTCTTGACCTGGATGGAGTGGTGACAAATACGGCCCTCGTTCACCTCGCGGCGTGGAAAGAGGCGTACGAAGCCATCATTAATGATCCCCGCTACCCGAAGGATGGAAGCCGGGCCCCCTTCACACCGGATGACTACTACGCCTTGGTGGACGGCAAGCCCCGGGAACAAGGGCTGATCGGGCTCATGGCATCCAGGGGAGTGGACATCCCGCCGGGAACCCCGCAGGACGCCGGCGGCGACTGGACCGCCGTCGGGCTTGGGGCCTGGAAGAACAAGGCCTACCTGAGACGGCTGCAGGAAGGAGGCGTGCAGATCTTTCCGGGCACCGGCCGGTTCCTGGAGAACTTGAAGGACGCCGGTGTCGCCACCGCGTTGGTAACCTCCAGCCGCAACGCGACCCCCGTCCTTGCCGCCGCCAACCTGCTGGACTCGTTCTCGGTGGTCATCGATGGCCGGGTGGCAGCGTCGCATGGCCTGGCCGGCAAACCGGCCCCCGATACATTCCTGGAGGCCGTCCGCAGGCTGGACGTGAGCGTGCGGCGCGCCGTAGTGGTGGAAGACGCCGTCGCCGGGGTGCTGGCCGCAAGCCGGGGCGGATTCGGCCTGGTGGTGGGCGTTGACCGGCACGGCAACCGGGCGGACCTGGAAGCTGCCGGTGCCGACGTGGTGATCAACAACCTCGCCGAACTGGACCTGGGCCTCGTGATGCGGGATCCGTGGCTGCTGATCTACGAAGGCATGGATCCTGAGCATGAGGGCCACCGCGAAGCCCTGACCACCCTCGGCAACGGATACATGGGGATACGGGGAGCCGTCAGCGAAAACCGCAGGCCCGGCCGCTATGCCGGAACGTATCTGGCCGGTGTGTATAACAGGGTTTGGTCCACGATTGGCGAGGGAACCGTCGCGGAAGAGCACATGGTCAACCTGCCCGACTGCCTGCCCCTGGACCTGCGCCTGGAAGGCACCCCGTGGTGGTCCGGGGGCGGCCTGGAGATCCTCCATGAACGCCGCGTCCTCAATATGGAAAAGGCGGTCCTGACCCGGCATCTCCTGCTGGAAGCGCCGGACGGGAGGCATCTCCACCTGGAAGAAACGAGGTTCGTGTCCATGGACACCCGGCACATCCTGGCTATCCGGACACGGCTCACACCCCGCGACTGGAGCGGGCTCCTGGATATCACCACCGGGGTCAATTGCCTGGTCCGCAACAGCAACCTTCCCGAGCCCCCGCTGAGTTCCCAGGTCCATCTGATCGACAGGACCATACCGCCATCCCGCGACGCCGGCCCGGTCCTGGCCGCGGAGGTGGAGACCACCCAAAGCCAGGTGCGCGTGGCCATTGCGGCGGCAGTTGACGTCTCCGGGTCCACCGGAGTGACCGAAAGCCGGGCGGGTTTCCACTTCCGGAGCTTCCAGGTCCGGTCCTCGGAGGACAACCCCGTCACAGTGGACCGGATCATTGCGATCTCGACGTCCAGGGACCGGGCAGCCTCGTCGGCAGCTACGTCCGCTGCCGCTGCGTTGGCAGGTTCCGGGGGCGACTTCGAAGAACTGTTGCGCCGGCACAAAGCGTCCTGGCGGCGTGTCCTTCGGCCGTTCAAGGTGGAGCTTGATGCGCCCGTGCAGGTTCAGCTGGTGCTGAACCTGCACTTGTTCCACCTCCTGCAGACCTTGACTCCGCACACGGCCGAACTCGACGTCGGTGTTCCCGCCCGTGGACTGCACGGCGAGGGATACCGCGGCCACGTGTTTTGGGACGAGCTGTTTGTCCTCCCGGTCCTGAACCCGCGCATGCCCGAGGTTTCCAAAGCCCTCTTGGACTACCGTTGGCGGCGGCTGCCCGCCGCCCGTCGGGCCGCCGTCGCAAAGGGCTTGTCCGGTGCGCTGTTTCCGTGGCAGAGCGGCAGCGACGGCACGGAAGAAACACCGGATTGGCTTTTCAACCCGCGCTCAGGGCAGTGGGTGCCGGATTATTCGCACCTGCAGGTCCACGCCGGACTCGCAGTGGCGTTCAACGCCTGGCAGTACTTCGAATCCACCAACGACGTCCCGTGGTTGCTGGGACACGGCGCAGAGCTGCTCATAGACGTGGCACGCTGTTTTGCCTCCCTGGCCGTCCACGATCCCGGTCATCGCCGGTACCACATCCGCGGAGTGGCTGGCCCGGATGAATACCACACCTGGTTGCCCGGGCGGGATGTTCCCGGCCTGGACGACAACGCTTACACGAACGTCATGGCGGCGTGGGTTTGTGGCAAGGCCGCCGACGTCACTTCAATGTTCCCGGGCCACGAACAGGAGGAACTGCTGGAACGGCTGGGTGTCGGCAAACGCGAGCGGGCGCACTGGCGCAGGCTCTCCCGGGCCATGTATGTGCCGTTCAACAAAGACGGCCTGATCAGCCAGTTCGAAGGGTACGATCTTTTGCGGGAGCTGGACTGGGATGGCTACCGGCAAGAGTACGACAACATAGAGCGGCTGGACCTGATACTGGGGGCGGAAGGCGATGACGTCAACCGATACAAGCTCGCCAAGCAGGCGGACGTCCTCATGTTGCCGTACTTGCTGGGTGGTTCCGGCCTCATCGCGATGCTCCACCAACTGGATTACCGCATGACCGAGGCACAGCTGGCGCGGACCGTTGAGTACTACCTCGCCAGGACAGCACACGGCTCGACACTCAGCAGGGTGGCGCACGCTTCCGTCCTGGCTGCCGTGGACCCTGACCGTGCCTGGGAAAGCTACCGCGAAGCACTCGACGCGGACTTGGATGACACCCAGCACGGCACGACCAAAGCCGGTATCCACCTGGGTGCGATGGCGGGCACGGTGGACGTCATCCAAAGAAGTTTCGCGGGGCTGCGGATGGACCGTTCAGGAATCACCTTCACCCCCAATTTGCCGCACGGGCTCAACGCCGTTTCCTTCACGGTGAAGACCCAGGGGCACTGGCTGGACATCGAACTGACCACGGAACGGATCCGGGTCACGTCCTCTCCCGGCAGCGCTCCTCCGCTCCGGATCCAGGTCCGCGACCAAATACTGATGCTGCCGGCAGGGGAGAGCCGGAGTTTCAGGCTGCAGGCGGGATCGCGATGAAAAGGTTGGGGATCCTGACGAGCGGCGGCGACTGCCCGGGCGTCAATGCCGTCGTCCGGGGAGCAGTCCTGGCCGGGGTCCGTACCGGGCAGTATGACTTCGTGGGCTACCTGGACGGTTGGAGCGGCGTGCTCAGCAACAACTCCGTACCCCTGACCCTTGAATCGGTCAGGGGCCTTTCGCGCCTGGGCGGAACAATACTGGGAACCTCCCGGACCAACCCCATCACGTCCGGCGGAGCCCCGGCAGTCATCGCATCCATGGAGCGCGACCACGTTGATGGGTTGATTGCAGTGGGGGGAGAAGGCAGCCTCGCTGCTGCCCGGATCCTGGGCGAATCGGGCATCAAGGTCATCGGCGTCCCCAAGACCATCGACAACGACCTCAGCGCAACGGACTACACCTTCGGGTTCGACACCGCCGTGCAAACGGCCACCGAAGCGATCGATCGGCTGCGCACCACCGGCGAATCCCACCACAGGTGCATGATTGCCGAGGTCATGGGGCGCAACGCCGGTTGGATTGCCCTTCATGCAGGCATGGCCGCCGGAGCGCACGCCATCTTGATCCCGGAACGCCGGGTGAGCCTGGAGCAGGCAGCGGCGTGGGTCCTGTCAGCCCGGAACCGGGGCAGGGCGCCACTGGTGGTGGTGGCAGAGGCCTACGTTCCAGCAGGCCAGGATGCTCCCTACTTCCCGCGCGGACTCGATACCTTTGGCCGTCCGCGCCTGGGCGGCATCGGATACCTCTTGGAGGAACAGCTCCAGGAACTGACGGGAATCGAATGCAGGGCCACGGTCCTGGGTCACATCCAGCGGGGTGGGGCGCCCACGGCATTCGACAGGGTCCTGGCAACGCGGTTGGGAATGGCTGCCGTCCGTGCAGCATCCAAGGGGGAGTGGGGCGTGATGGTTTCCTCGCGGGGCACGGACATCACCACTGTTGCCCTTGCTGCCGCGATTGGTGAGTTGCACACGGTCCCGGAAGACCGGTATTTGGAGGCCGAAATGCTGTTTGGGTGACCTGCCCCTGCTGCCCTGCTGCCCTGCTGCCCTACTGTCGAGCGTCAGGCGAGGGAGAGGAACAGCTTCTCCAGCTCTTTCCTGTCCATCGTTTGGTCCTCCTGGATGATGCACTGCTCCAGGCCCGTGGCGATGATGGCGAAGCCGGCCCGGTCCAGCGCCTTCGAAACTGCGGCGAGCTGGGTGACAACGTCTTTGCAGTCACGGCCTTCTTCCAACATGCGGGTGACGGCGGCGAGCTGCCCCTGTGCGCGCTTGAGGCGGTTGATCACAGGCGTGAGTTCGGTGGGGTTCAGTTCCATGAGGGTGCTCCATCGGTGGGTTGCTGCCCTCCATGGTATACCCCCATGGGTGTACTGATAGCGGCGGCTGGCGACAGGCCGGGCAGGTGCCGTTCCATTCGCACCTGCCCGCAGCACGTTCTCAACTCCTGGTGATGGGAACCTTCGAGGGCGAAACTGCCGCTGTCTTTTCCGGGATGGGTGCCCGTACTTCGAGGACGCCGTCCTTGTAGGAAGCGGTCACGTCGCCTTCCTTCACGCCGTCCGGCAAAGGTATGCGGCGGACAAAGGAGCCATACCGGAACTCCGAGCGGTAGCTGTCCTTTTCCTTGTGCTCCTTCTTTTCCTGGCGTTCGGCCCGGATGGTCAGGCCGCCGTCGGAGACGGTGATTTCCGCGTCCTTTTCCGGGTCGATGCCGGGAAGTTCGGCACGGATCACCAACGTATTCCCGTCAACCACTTCCTCGACTTTGATCCCCCCGGCGCTGCTGTCGCCGTCGAACAATCTCTCGATAAGCTCCATCGGTGAGCGACGCGCATCAAGCCATTTCGTCAGCTCGGTCATGCCAGCCTCCATCTCTTATCAGCCGCGGAACCTTTCCCGGCAGTACCAGCTTTTCGCCTTGGCAACGCGGCTTCCAGAGTCCAAAGTCCCCGCCCGCGCCGGGGTCTTCCGGCCCTTACCCTGCGCCGGGGACTGCTGCAGGATGGGGACATGCCCGCGGAATTGCCGGGTGCAGGGAGGAGTCAGTTATGGGTGGACGGGTCAACCCGGAGTCGGAGCCCCAACGGCCCAACGACGGCCAGGGAAAAGGGCGTTCCCGCAAGAGGCTGACGGGTCTCCCGCTCCAAGGCAGCCCCTTGGTCCAAAGGCTGCTCCGCATCGGCAAACGCCGGGAGGCCGCGGAAGAAAAGCTGGAGCGCCGGCTGGGTGGAGATGACACGGAGACTCATAGCTGACGTTGCCCCGGGTCCCCCACCCGGCGGCCGCCAGCCCAACACGCCGGACCGGAAACGGCGTCGCCTCGGTGGGTCTGTCACCGCATCTTCAGAACCGCAGCGCCGGTGACGCGGTCGTTGGCCAGATCCTCCAGCGCACGGTCCGCTTCCGTGAAGTCGTAGGTGGTGACGGTAGGGGCCAGGCCGATCTCCGCGGCCAGGGCCAGGAAAGCGGTGCCGTCGGCCCGGGTATTGGCGGTGACGCTGCGGATCTGCCGTTCATAGAAGAGTTCATTTTCGTAATTGAGGGACGGGATGTCCGTGAGGTGGATGCCGGCAATGGCCAGGGTTCCGCCGCGATCCAACGCCCGCAGGGCGGCCGGAACCAGATCGCCCACGGGAGCAAAAAGAATGGCTGAGTCCAGGGGGACCGGCGGAGCATCGTAGGCGTCGCCGGCATAAACCGCTCCGAGGCTGAGGGCCAGGTCCCGGGCTTGTGCCGAACGGGTCATGACGTAGACCGACGCGCCTTGGCTGATGGCGATTTGGGCCGTCAAGTGGGCGGACCCGCCGAAGCCATAGATGCCCAGCCTCCCTCCCGGCGGTAGCGCAGCCCGTTCCAGGGCCCTGTAGCCAATGATCCCCGAGCACAGGAGCGGTGCCGCTTGTTCGTTGGTGAAGCGCGCAGGCAAGGCATAAGCGAAGTCCTCATTCACCGTCATGTGGTCGGCAAAGCCGCCGTCACGGTCCCACCCCGTGAATCGGGGCGCCAGGCAGAGATTCTCCTGGCCGCGCCGGCAGTGGGGGCAGTGGCCACAGGTCTGGCCGAGCCAAGCGACACCGATTCTGTCCCCGCGGGAGAAGCGGCCCCCGCTGAAACTTTCCATGACCGTCCCTACGGCCTCGTGGCCGGGGATCACCCCGGCGTGGCGGGGCGGAAGGTCGCCCTCGGCGAGATGGAGGTCGGTGCGGCAGACACCGCACACATCCACTCGCAGGAGTACCTCGCCCGGCCCGGGCCGCGGGTCCTCGCGTTCGCCCATCCTCAAAGGCTTGTCCGCTATCTTCCCCGGCACATCAACCCACCATGCACGCATGACTCTTCCTTGTCGTCGGATATCAGGAGGCTCGCACGGACCCTTCCCGCCTTCCAGAGGCGAAAGTCACGTCTGCACCGTGGTTGCCACGCGTGACGTACCGTCCCACCAGCTCGACGGCGGTACTTGCCGCCAGTGCTGTCAGCACCGAGACCAGCAGCAGGTCAGGCGGAGGCCATTCGAGCAGGAAGAACCCGCGGAGGAAATCAAGGCCCATCACCGCTGCCATCCCCACGTAGCATCCCGCCAGGACCAGTACCTTCGTTGCGTTCAGGGGCCGGGCAGTCACAGCCAGGATCCACGATCCGATGATGGTCAAGGTGATGGTGGTGGCCGAGCGGCTTGTCAGGACCCTGTGATCGCCGCTGAGGGACGCATAGGTGTTGACCCCAAGAATGGCTGTGGCCGTGATGACTCCTGCCGGTATCGCGAAGGACAGGGAACGCTTCAGAAAGCCCGGGACGTAGCGACGACTGCTGGGCAGGAGTGCCAGGAAGAACGACGGTAATCCAATGGTCAGGCCATCGACGGCGGACAGTTGGCGGGGGAGGAAGGGATACGGCTGCAGCAACAATCCGCAGGCCACGGCCAGGACCGTGGCGTAGGCGGTCTTGCTGAGGAAGAGCATCGATACCCGTTCCATGTTGTTGATAGCCCTGCGCCCTTCGGCCACAATGCCCGGCAGGCGGCTGAAGCGTCCATCGAGCAGGACCAGCCGTGCCACGGCCTTGGTTGCCGGGGCGGCCGTGTCCATCGCGATGCCCAGGTCGGCAACCTTAAGCGCGGGAATGTCATTGACGCCGTCGCCCGTCATGGCAACAGTGTGGCCTTTTCGTTGAAGGGCCTGGATCAGGTCCTTCTTCTGGTGGGGGCCTACCCGGCCGAACACAGCATTGTCCTGGACGCAGGATGCCAGGGCTTCAGGATCCGCGGGGAGTGTTGTAGCGTCACAGGCAGGGCGGCCTCCCAGTCCCAACCTCCCGGCCAGCAGTCCCACTGTCCGGGGATCGTCGCCGGAAAAGATCTTGATCTGTACGCCCTGTTCCCGGAAGTAGTCCAGCGTGGCTGAGGCGTCCTCCCGTATCGATTCCCGAAACGTGACGAGCAGCACCGGTGAAGCGCCGGCGGGAGAAGGAATCCCGCCGGTACTCCCGGCGTCGTTTCCTTCAGCCAGTACCAGAGCCAGGGTCCGGAGACCGGAGGAGGCCAAGGCGGAAGCGCGCCCACGCGCCTCTTCAGCCGTGCCAAGAACAACCCCGGGGGCGCCCAGGAGCCACGTCCGGGGCACTCCTGAGGCGCCGGCGAGCGTGACGGAGCTCCAGCGCCGCGCAGGGTCGAAAGGTACCGAGGCCAGGGGAGGTTGTGCACTTCGCGGAGGAAAGGCGGCCTTCAAGGCGCGGGCGGTCGCGTTTGTACGCTGGGTGGCACCGAAGCATTCCAGGGCATCCCGCCACTCCGGAAATTCTTCTTCCGGTCCAAGCAGATGAACTGCGTCGAAAACCATCCGGCCGTCCGTCAGCGTCCCGGTCTTATCCAGGCACAGGACGTCAACCCTCGCCAAGACCTCCACGGCGGCCAGTTCCTGGACGATGACCCGCAGCCTGGCCAGCCGGATCGCCCCGACGGCGAACGCCACGCTGGTCAGCAGGACCAGGCCCAAGGGGATCATCGCGATGGTGCTGGCCACAGCCGGCACCACGCCTTCCTTCCAGTCGCCGGACGCGAGCGCCGCGTTCCATCCGCCGTGCTGGATCATTTGGGAATTGAGGACCAGTGCAGACAACGGAAGGACAAGCCATGCGATGACTTTCAGGACCTTGTTGATTCCGGAGCGGATCTCGGAGGTCACGAGCGAGAAGCGTTTGGCTTCCGTCGCGATGCGTTGGGCGAAGGTCTCAAGGCCCACGGTGGTGATCCGGGCGAACCCCGATCCGGACACCACCAATGAACCCGACAGCAGGACCTGGCCTGCACTCTTCCGGACGGGTTCGGATTCTCCCGTCAGAAGTGATTCGTCGACGTCGAGGCTGCCGTCGCCAAGGCTGACGGCGTCGGCAGACAACTGGTCCCCGGCGCCCAAAACCACAATGTCGTCCTTGACGAGGTCCCGTCCCGGGATCACTTGTTCCGTCCCGTCCCGGAGCACAGTTGCCGGCGCACTGTGCAGGATGGCCAAACGGTCCAGGGCCCGTTTGGCCCGGTACTCCTGGACCACTCCGATAATGATGTTTCCCATCGCGGCGAGCCCGAAGAGTGCATCCTGCCATTGCCCCAGGACGAGCAACATCGCAAAGGCCGCAAAAACCAGGCCATTGAAGAGTGTCAGGACGTTCGCCCTGATGATGGCGCGCAGGCTGCGACTGGCTGGTAGTTGTGCGCTGTTGTCCAGGCCATGGTCGATGCGGAGCGCGACGTCCGCCCGGGTGAGTCCTTGCATGGCCCGGCGCCCTAGATCCTGTGCGTCATGGTGTCGGGACGCATGGTGCCCGCCATGGCGTGACAGTTCAATGCGGTGCCGCCACTGGCGTGGACCGCCGTCGCGGGGATGAGTGCGGGCCCGACGCCGGGGGCCAGCGCGGGGCGGGCTTGGTGCTGTGGTCTTCCACCAGGCCGGTACCTGCACATTCGCGCACGTCGAAGATGGCGATGGCTATCGCCTGCTTGTCGTCGTAGGGGCCTGACTCGAGCAGGGTGTTTCCTCTGGGGCCAACAAGGCGGAACCGAAAGTGGGAATACGCATCGACGAAAACTTCGAAATGTCCAGACATGGTGGAACTCTCAACTAGAACGTCAACGCCCCTGCCCCGGTGGCGTGGGCGCGCTGGTGGTCGGAAGTCGTGGGCATCCGGGTCCCAAGGGTCTTGTGCCACCTATTCTTGACGGTTCCCGCCGAGTGGATAAGGGACGAACGGCCCTGTTGCGGAAACCGGCCCTTGTCCGCAGCGGCGGATGACCGGCATTGCTCAAAAGCCTGTGGGCTCGGTTTCGAGTTCCGGTTCATCGGGAAGGTATTCACGGTGCAGCGGCCGAAGGGCGGACGTCGTGGGCAACCAGACGAGGCCGTCATAGCGTTGCCCCATGACGGTGTGGACGTAGTTGCCCCGTTCACGCGCAGGGTTGTGAACGACGCCGATGGCTCTGTGCCCGCGCCACGTGGAGAGCCACCGTCCGGCCCGGCCGGCGCCGTAGGCCAAAGCCGACGGCCCATTCAGTGCGCTGTGGAGGAGGTCCTCGTGGCTTCCTTGAATTGCGTTGGGTACGTCCATGGTCTGCCCGGCGCACCCCAGGAGTGCGCAGCTGTCACTGAGCCACTGTATGAGGCGAAACCGACCAACACTACGGAACCGTGGTGGCGCCGGCGCATCAGTTGTCCGATGTTGACCATGCCGCCGGCTGCCATGTCCGTCGCCCGGGCATCCCCTATGTGCGTATTGTGCGCCCAGATGATTCCCTTCGAACCGGCTCCGTGATGGCGGGACAGCCGGTCTATGGTGTCGCTCATGTGGTAATCCCGGATGTTCCAGGACTGTTCGTCACCGCGGACCATGGTCCGGTAATAATGTTCTGCGTTTGAGGCGACTATTGCGTTCTGCATGACGTCGAAAGCCAGGGGATCCTGTTCCACCCGGCCCAAGGTCTGCCGGTGGACCTCAGCCAGTAGCCCCACAACGTCCGCCTCGCAGGAGCGGGGAACCATCCGGGTAGCCGAGGCATATCGCTGTGGGTCCTCGCCGAATGGCACGAAGCAACGCCATGCCTGCAGCGCCGCGGGAACCGACTCCGGCGCATTGGACTCAAGCCAGCTGAAGATTTCCCGTAGGGAGTCCCACAGGGAATAGACATCCAGCCCGTAAAACCCCGTTCGCCGGTCTTCAGGGCGGCCCAAGTTCCATTGATGCAGCCAGTCGAGGAAGTGCGCTACTTCCCCATTGGCCCACATCCACGTTGGCCAGCGCGAAAAGGCAGCAAGGACCTGCGCCGCGTCGAGCTCCTGTTCGGCATGGCCGCGGAGCCACTGGTTGCCCGCCGGTCCGCTGGCCGGTCCGCCGGCTCTGCACGACACGCCGGAACGGGCCGATACTTTGCGGCGCGCCATCGGGACGCTGATGGAGCGGTCGAAGAAAACCATCCCGCACTACTACTTGACGGAGACACTGGACCTTGAACACGCGGTCCAGTGGATGACGGCAACCAACGCCCAGAGGGCCGTGGCGGAGCGTTTGGTGGCCTCCGTGCTGTTGCTCAAAGCAGCCGCTGTGGCGGCCCGTGATGTGCCTGAAGTGAATGGATTCTTCCAGGACGGCGGGTTCCAGCCGGCGTCGTCGGTTCACTTGGGAGTTGCAGTGGCACTGAGGCGCGGAGGACTGGTGGCGCCGGCCATCCACGACGCTGACACCTTGTCCTTGGATGAACTCATGAAACGGCTCAAGGACCTGGTGAGCCGTGCCCGGTCGGGTCGTTTGCTGCGCGCGGAGATGGCCGACCCCACGGTCACTGTGACCAACCTTGGCGATTTGGGCGTGGAGAGCGTCTATGGCGTGATCTATCCGCCACAGGTGGCGATGATCGGAATCGGCCGGGTGAGCGAACAGGCTTGGGCGCGGAACGGGATGGTGGGGATCCGCCACGTGGCGGTTGCCACGCTGTCCGCCGATCACAGGGTCAGCGACGGCCTGCGTGGTGCGCGATTCCTGAACCGCATGAATGAGCTGCTGCAGGAACCGGAGGAGCTATGACCCACGATGAAGCACGCGATGCCGTCCAAGCCGCCCTGGGCGTGGTTGCTCCGGACATAGACCTGGACGAGGTCGAAGGCCGATCCCGTCTTCGACAGGATCTTGAGCTGGATTCCCTCGATTTCCTGAGGTTGGTGGAAACCTTGGACGTTCAGACAGGCGTCAACATTCCGGAAAGCGACTATCCCAAAGTGGGTACCGTGGACGGACTCATCGACTATCTCGCCTCCGGCGGAGCAGGGGACCGCTAGTCCGGAGCGGGCTATGGCACCCCAGCCCATGACTTCCGGAGTCATCCGGTTATGGCTAGCATGGCCTTGAAGTACCCGATTCCGCATACGCCTGCGGATGAGGGGCGGCCCGGTTAACGGCAGAAGCTGAACTTGGTTGTTGTCCGACCGGTTCTGCGGCTGCGTGATACGAATCGTTGCGTTCTTGATCTTGGGGACCGTAAACCGGCTGGATTTGCACGTTAGCCGGTTCAGGAGGTCCGGACATGCAAGGCACAGAGGGCTGGACTTCCCCTATGAAGGGCCGGGTCGACTTGCTGCTCAGGGAGTTCGTGGCCCGTGCAGACGAATTGCTCCATGCCCAGGAGCAGATGAACGGCCTGCTGGCAGCCGTCGTGTCCATTGCCGAGGACTTGAGCCTTGAAGCAGTCCTTGACCGCGTCGTGAATTCTGCCTGCCTCCTGCTGGATGCGCGGTTCGGGGCGTTGGGGGTGATAGGGGAGGACCAGCGCCTCAGCCACTTCATCACCGTTGGTATCGATGAGGAAGGGATCAGGTCGATCGGGGACCTGCCCACCGGGCATGGGGTACTGGGTCACCTGATCAGGGAACCTGCGCCCCTGCGTCTTCATGACCTTGGAAAGCATCCGATGGCAGTTGGCTTTCCGCCGCACCATCCGCCCATGAAGACTTTCCTGGGCGTACCCATCCGGGTGCGTGACACGGTGTTCGGCAACCTGTACCTCACCGAGAAGAAAAACGGCCAGGACTTTACGCGCGCTGACGAGGACCTGGCGGTGGCGCTTGCTGCTGCAGCAGGCGTCGCTATCCAAAATGCCCGGCTTTTCGATGAGAGCAATCGGCGGAGGCGCTGGTTGGAGGCCGGTATGGAGCTCGCCAGCCTGCTGATTGCCGGAGAGCCCGACGGCGGCCAGACGGACCTTGATCGCGTGGGGGAAGCTGCCGTGCATGCTTCGGACTCAGTCTTGGCGGTGATTGCTGTTCCGGACCCGGAGGGGACCCTGCGTTGCCGGTCCGCCGTGGGAGTCCAAGGGATGTACGCGGGCCAGGAGTTGCCGGGTTCCGAGGTAGGCGGTGCCGTGCAGGAATCCGGCCAGTCACGCCTTATCCATGATGCTTCCACGGCATTGGGAGTAGGCATGTCGGAGAAGCTTGGCACCGTGCTTGTGTCTGCGCTGGGCCACCGTGGCACGGACAACGGAGTGCTGATGCTCGCAAGGGCCGCGGGAGCCCCTGCCTTCACGCATTCAGACCTTGAATCCAGCGCTTTGTTCAGCAGCAGGATCGGTTTGGCGCTGGATCTTGCCCGGGCCAGTGCCCGGAGGGAACAGAACGTAGTGTTGTCAGATCGCGAGCGGATCGCCCGTGACCTGCACGACCTGGTGATCCAGCGTTTGTTCGCCGCAGGGCTTGGGATCCAGAACCTCAAGAGGTTCGTCGACGACCCGGCCGGACATGAACGGATGCAGGCCGTCTCCCGGGAACTCGACGGCATCATCCACGCCCTGCGGGCCACCATTGAAGAGCTCCGCGCCGATCCGCCGGGAGAGACGGAGTGACTTTCGGCCCTGTTACTTACCATCCCGCCGGGTGATCCTGACCTGACGGAACGCGAGACGAGCAGGAGGCCAAGGATGCACCAGGAGACCCCGGGCAGCGGGATCGTCGTGGGAGTTGATGGATCCGAGGCGTCCATCGCAGCGCTGCGTGAGGCCCGCCGGCTTGCTGATGCCACGGGGCAGACTGTGGAGGCCACTGCGTTCTGGGACTATCCCCAAATAGTTGACGGCTACGTTGCCGTGGGGATCGGTCGCTTTGAAGATGCAGCGGCTGAGATATTGCAGCAGTCGGTGGAGAAGGCCTTCGGCCCGGCCCTCCCGGACAATGCGGTGACCCGCCTGGTACGCGGCCATCCCCGGCAGGGGCTCATAGAGGCCAGCCGGAACGCCGGCATGGTGGTGGTGGGGCGTCGGGGGCATGGTGGTTTTGGCGGCCTCCTGCTGGGGTCGGTCAGCTCGGCATGTGTTGCCCATGCCCATTGCCCTGTCCTTGTGGTGCATGCGCCGGAAACAGACGTCCACTAGGGAGCAGCAGGGGAGCAATGGAAGCTTTGGTGATCTACGAGTCGATGTACGGCAACACCCGGCGGGTCGCGGAGGCCATTGCCGACGGACTGGGTGGGGCAGTTGCTGCCAGCGTCGTTCCGGTCGGTGATGTTGAGGAGGGACGGATCATCGGATGCGATCTTGTGGTCGTTGGCGGCCCGACCCACGTTCACGGCATGAGCAGGCCCTCAACCCGGCGACGGGCAGCCGACGTCGGATCCGCCACCGGGGAACTCGACGTGAGTACGCAGATCAACGTAGGCGTCCGCGAATGGTTGGCGGCAACCCGCGCGGCTGTGCCCGGGCAGAACGCAGTGGCCTTCGATACGCGGAACCATGGCCTGGAAATCATCACCGGCAGCGCGGCGCGGGGTATCAGCGAAGGACTGCGCAAAGCCGGATTCCAGCTCCTGGCAGATGGTGAGAGCTTCGAAGTAGGTCCCGGACCAGCAGTGGACCAGGAGGAAATTGACCGGGCCTCCCGTTGGGGTGCTGAACTGGCGCAATTACTTGTAGAACAACAGACCGGAGAAAATGATGAATGAGACGCAGCCTGCCCGACTCGATGGAGCCCGCCACGTCAGCGAAGAATTATCCCCCGAGCGCTGCTGGGAGCTGCTGCGGTCCGAAGAAACAGGCCGGGTGGGCTTTGTACACCATGGCCGCGTGATGATTCTTCCGGTGCATTACCTGGTCCGTGACCACGCCATCTATTTTCGGACGGCGCCTTCCGGTTTCATTGGAGAACCGTCGGCCCGGCTCCAGACGTCCTTCCAGGTCGACCACACCTGGCCGGACCGGAGCGAAGGCTGGTCGGTACTGGTCAGCGGGCCGTCCTCCCACGTCCTGGAAGAAGAAACCATCAAGGAGCTGTGGGGCAAAGTGATGCCCGAACCCTGGGCCGGTGGTGAACGGACTCTGTTTATCCGCATCCAGGCGGACCTCATTTCCGGACGCCATGTGCATCTGAGCTAGGATCAGTGCCCCTCAAATTCCTGGCCCACGCAGACTCCAGGCCACCCAAACTCCCCGCCCACGCAAACCCCCAGCCCACGCAAAAATCCGGCTGCCCCTTGCTGGTGATCAGCACGGGGGCAGCCGGATCTGCGTGGGGACGCCGGGGTCAGCCCTTGTGCTTGACCGGCTTCACCCTGGTGATGATGGTCGGGCACGGCAGTTTCGCAAGAACGGCATGTGCGGTGGAACCAAGCATCAGGCGTTTGAAGCTGCCGCGGCCGCGGCTGCCGACAACCAGCAAGGATGCGGTCTTTGCAGCTCCCAGCAGCGCCTCTGCCGGGCTTCTGTCTGTCTGCAGCACTTGGTGGACCGTGAGGTCAGGGTAGGTATCGGCCAGGCCGGCTACCGTCTCGGCGAGCACCACCCGTTCTTCTTCCTCGATGATGCCGTTGAAGTCACCGCCCGGCATCCCCCTGCTGAGCCACGGATCCGGGAGCCGGAAGGCGTGCAGCACGGTCAGTTCCTGCCCTGTCCGGTCGGCCTCGGCAGCGGCGAAGCCCACCGCCTGGATGGATTCTTCGGATCCGTCCGCCCCGACCAGCACGCCTTGGCGGGTGCTGAGGTCATGTTCGCCGATCACGGCCACCGGGCACTGCGCGACCGCCGCGACCTGGAGCGCACGGTCGGTGAGTGAACCACCAACCCAGCTGTGGCCGGAACCGATCACCACCATGGAGGCCTTCTTGGACTTTTTCCGCAGCGAGTAACCGGGTGCGCCGTGGACCAGGTCCGTGCTGAGGCTGACCGTCGGTTCCATCTTGGCGGCGCGGTCCTTGGCATCTGAAAGGAGGGCAGCGCCGGAGTTGCGGATCCAGTCGTTGTAGCCAACAGCGTCATAAGCCCACCTGTCGTCCACGGCATGGACGAGGAGGACGGGCAACTTCAGCGCGGCCGCCCGGTGCATCGCCCAACGCATTGCCGCTTCACTGCTGGGAGAGTCGCCGACACCGACGACAATGGCCTCACTCATGACTGATCCTCATCTTCTTGAAGGTCGCCCGGTCGCGACGCCGGGTCGTGTCACTCCAGTCTTGACCAGCGCTGATGTGATGGTTAGGGCCCTAAGTCCCGGAGCAGGGCCTAATCCGGATCGTTCAAGCTGATCGTCTCCAGGTATTCGGGGACGCGGGCCTTCCAGCCCAGCTCGTGTTTGATGCGCAACCGCAAAGCATCCGATGCTGCCGGCTCGCCGTGCGTGATGTACGTCATCCGCGGGGCCTTCGGTGCCGTGCGCATCCACCGGATGATGGCATCGGCGTCGGCATGGGCGCTGTAGCCTTCCAGTTGCACAACTTCGGCCCGGATATGGACGTCCCGGCCGTAGATGCGAAGGTCGCGTGTTCCTGCCGCGAGGGTGGCTCCCCGGGTCCCGCCGGCCTGGTAGCCGCTCAGGACCACCGTGTTCCTGGGATCCCCGCCGTATGCCTCAATGTGATGGAGGACCCTGCCGCCCGTGAGCATCCCGCTGGCAGAGATGATGATCATGGGCCCTCCCCGAAGGTTCAGGAGCTTGGAATCATCGGCAGTGCGGGTCATGGTGGCCAGCTGGTACATGGCATTGAATTCTTCGGGCTTGAGGCGATGCTCCTCCGGGTGCTGTTGGTACATGTACGACGCATCAATGGCCATCGGACTGTTGAGATAGATAGGGACCTCGGGTATAGCGCCTTTCCGTCGGAGCCGCGCCAACTGCAGCAGGAGCGTTTCCGCCCTGCCGACGGCGAAGGCAGCTATCAGAACGACGCCGCCCCGTTTCACCGTGCGCCTCACCACATCACCTAATTCGCTTTCCGCATCGCCCGGCGGGTGCTGCCGGTTCCCGTAGGTCGATTCGGTGACGAGCACGTCAACGGCTTCCAGGTCCCGGGGTGGGTACATAAAGGGATCATCCGCGCGGCCAAGATCACCGGTGAAATGCACCGAGGCGTTTCCGGCCTGGAGCCGGATCTGGGCCGCGCCAAGGATATGGCCGGCTGGTACGAATACCGCTTCGAAGCCGGTTCCTATCTGCAATGGAGTGTCGAAGTCGACAGGTCGGAAACTCTGCAGTGACCGCGTCGCATCCAAGGCGGTGTACAGGGGCAGCACGGGGTCGTGCTGGGAGGAACCGGCATGCGCGGCGTGCCTCGCTTCCTCTTCCTGGAGGTGCCCGCTGTCCGTCAACAGAAGCTTGGAGAGTTGGCTCGTCCCCTGCGTGCTGTAGACCGGGCCGCGGAAGCCGTCCCTGACCAGCAGGGGAAGGTACCCGGTGTGGTCAAGGTGGGCATGGGTCAGGAGGACTGCGTCGATCGACGACGGACTTACCGGGAACGGCCTGCGGTTGCGTTCCCGGAGGCGTTTATACCCTTGGAAGAGACCGCAGTCCACCAGCTCGCGGGTGCCCTGATGGTCGAGGAGGTACCTGGATCCTGTCACTGTATCTGTAGCCCCCAGGAACCTGAGGCTGGCAACGTCGCTGTTCTTCATTGTTCCTCCCGGACCTCCGTTGGACAGGAAAAATCCGGCGCAGCGGAGTCCGCAGCGCCGGATGTGTTATTGGGTTCAGGGTGCCGCTGCAACGTGGTGGTGCCGGTATTCCTCGGTGCTTGGCCTGATGGCAAAGGCTGTGACAACCAAGGCGACTGCCCCGGCGATCCATGCCGTCCAGGCTGCTCCGGTAGCCGAGGCGTAGTTGCCCAGCCAGGGGGCCAGCAGCAGGACTACGGCCACCAGTGCTTGTGCCCACTCAACAACCGGCATTCCCGGGAGGGCGAGGTTGATGGCTCCGCTGATGACCAGCAGGACACCCAAGGTGACCATCATCGCCGTCGACATTCCTGTTTGGGAGGTCCAGAGGACCGACAGCGCCGTGTAGGCGCCTGCTGCGACAACAACGTAATCCTGCCATCGCGTCCACTTCTTCATGGGGATCATGCTCCTTCATTTCCTTGATACCGGAAGCAACCGTTACGTCCCCGGTATCCTGTAGTTCCAGATTCCCCTTCCACCGGGCTGCGCAACAGGGCCGAAAGTCACCGCCCGCGTAGGCCTTTGGTCCCTTGCTTGGATCAGGCGGGCAGACAAGAATCGGAATGCACCACGTAGGTGCAGAATCCACTACATGGGTTGAGGCTATAGGCGCACGCTGTGCGCCGGACGGGAGGGTCATGTTCGCGGACGCGCCCGCTACGAGCGGCGACCACACTCCCGGAGTTTTGCGGGTCTTCATCCTTGACGACCATGAATTGGTACGGCGGGGCCTGCAGGAGCTGTTGGAAAACGAAGGCTTCCTGGTAGTAGGGATGTCGGGTTCGGCAGAGGAGGCGGCCCGAAGGATCCCGGCGTTGCGGCCGGACATTTCGGTCCTGGACGCGCGCCTGCCGGACGGCACCGGCATTGAAGTATGCCGCAACGTCCGGTCGGTCGATTCGTCGCTGAACTGCGTTATTCTCACCAGTTACGACGACGAGCAGGCCCTCAGGGGAGCGATCATCGCCGGCGCGGCCGGCTACATACTCAAGGAAATTGGCGGCAGCGACCTGCTGGGTGCTCTGCGCCGCGCGGCGCACGGAGAATCCCTGTTCGACGAGGCGGTCAAGGCCCGGGTTGTGCAGGGGCTCACCGAACCCAAACGGGACGATCCCAGGCTGGCGGCACTGACGCCCCAGGAGCGGAGGGTTCTGAAGTTCGTCGGCGAAGGCCTGACCAACCGGCAAATCGGAGAAGAGATGCTGCTGGCAGAGAAGACCGTCAAGAACTACGTGTCCTCCCTGCTGGCCAAGTTGGGATTCGAACGCCGGACGCAGGCGGCGGTCTACATGGCGCATAGCCCCGACGAAGCCGACGGCGGGCCCGCGCACTGAGTAGACCGCGCACTGAGTCAGCCGCGCACTGGACCGTCAGCGCAGGGGAACGGCCCACGTCAACGATGTGCCGTCGCCCGGGGTGCTGGTGACGGCACAGGAACCATTGAGGTCGGCTGCCCTCTTTGCCATGTTGGCCAAGCCGTTTCCTGAAGCGGGATGGCGGAAGCCCCGGCCGTCATCCCTGACTTCCACAGTCAGGGCATCGGCCGTCATGCCGACGGTGACGTTGATGGTTTGTGCGTCCGAGTGCCGCACCGCGTTGCTCAAGGCTTCGGAGATGACTGCCAGCAAGTGCTCGATGACGATCTCGTCCTCCACCACGTCAAGGGCCCCGATCAGGGTGAGGTGGGGCGCGAACGGGAGAGAGGCCGATGCCGACTGCACCGTCTCGACAATCCGGCTGCTGACCAATTGGCGGCCGGCAGCAGCTGCCCGCAGCGAGTAGATGGTGTTGCGCAGGTCCCGGATGCTGGAATCGAGCTGATCAGTGATGGCGTCGATCCGGTCCGGAGCTTCAGGGGCTGTGGTGTAGCGCCGCAGGCTCTGGATGCTCAGTCCTGCCGCGAACAGTCTTTGGATGACGAGGTCGTGCAGGTCCCGTGCGATCCGGTCCCTGTCGGTGGAGACCACCGACTCTTCCCGGTACCTTCGGATTCTGTCCAAGGCAAGGGCCAAGGCTACGTGCGAACCGAACACAGCGGACATTTCCACATCCGTTTGCCTGAACGGTTCGGAGTCGGAGTCCCGCACCGAGACCAGCAGGCCATAGTGGGTTCCTTGGGCGCTCAAGTCCACGGCCAGTAATTTTGCGGGGTTGGATGGCACGCCCGGGCCAAGGAGGTTCCAAGGGTCATCCACGGCGGTGCTTCGCCCCGTGAGAGCAATGTCCTTCATCCCGGTCGGACCGACTGTCAGCTTCCGGCCCTTCAGATCGCCGGCACCCTTGCCGACGGCAGCGGCCACAGTGTAAGTACCATTCCTGTCTGCCGGAGTCAGTGCGAGTGCCACCAGGCCATCCGTCGGGCGGGCCGCAGCCTCAGCGACGACGCGGAAAGCAGCGTGCTCGGTGTGGTCCTCCCTGCTGTCCTCCAGCAGGTAGCCGGTGGCATCCATGCAGGCCTCCAGCCAGGATGCCCGCCGTTGGGCGTCCTCGTACAGTCGGGCATTTTCAATCGCCACGCCGGCGGCCGCGGCAAGTGCCACAGCCAGGTCCTCGTCCTCGGGCGTGAAGTCTTCTCCACCTTCCTTTTCCGTGAGGTAAAGATTCCCGAAGACGGCGTCGCGGACCCTGATGGGTACCCCGAGGAACGTTTTCATTGGCGGATGATGTGCGGGAAATCCGTAGGATTTGGGATGTTGCCGCAGGTCATGCAGGCGCAGGGGTGCAGGCCCTGTGATCAGGAGCCCCAGTACTCCGTGGCCGGTGGGAAGAGGACCAATGCGCTCGGCGAGTTCCTGGTCGATACCGACGGTGACGAAGTGGCTGAGGGTGCTGTCCTCGCCGATGACGCCCAGCGCTCCGTAGCGGGCATGAAGCAAGTGGCACGCCGAATCCACCACGCGTTTCAGGACCGTTTCCAGGCTCAGTTCTCCGGCAACGGTCACCACGGCTTCGAGCAAGCCCCGGGTCCGTTCCTCGGCCATGAGCAGTTCGTCCGCCCGGGACATGAAGGTCCGCAAGAGTGCCTCAAGGGGAATGGCGGCCGCCGGTGGTTCGTCCGGTGACGACTGGTAAGGGTGGCTCATCATCGTCTTTCCGCGGTGCCGGCCAGGGAGTGCGGCGCCGTCGTGCAAAGATTACTCCGGACCCGACGGCGCTGGCGATACTGTTGCGCGCGGGACGGGAGGGACGGGCCTTTCTACCCTGTCCAACCGCACTTTCCGGGTTTACCGTCTAGCCATGGACAAGCGTGCAGTACCCGAAATCGAAAACCTCGACGTCAAGCAGTGCTGGGAGTTGCTTCGAAGCGTGTCGGTGGGACGGCTGGCCGTCTGGGCCGGCGACCATCCGGACATCTTCCCCATCAACTACAAGGTGGACCACGGGACCTTGGTCTTCCGGACGGGTGAGGGGACAAAACTCCACACAGTTTTGGGGGCCACACCGGTAGCCGTAGAGGCCGACGGCGTGGACACCGCTTCGGGGGTGGCGTGGAGCGTGGTGCTCAAGGGAAAGGCCGAAAGCATCAAGCTGACCCAGGACGTCCTTGACACGGTCGGGCTGCTGCTTTTCCCGTGGCAGGCAGGGCGCAAGGACCACTTCATCCGGGTTGTGCCGACGTCGATGACCGGGCGTCGCTTCAAGATCACCGAGCCGTTGACCTGGTGGAGCCCCCTGGATGATGCCACCCGCGCCGGCCTCGAGTGACTTCCCGGCCCGGCGGTCCGGGACCCAAGGGCGGTCCGGGACCTACGGCCCTAACGGGGGCGCCCCGGCACGGTTAGCGTCAGGGCATGGAATCGACCCCACACACAGCCATCGAACGCCTGGATCCTGAAGAATGCTGGGCGCTGCTTGGCCAAATGAACGTTGGCCGACTGGCTGTCCTGGTGGAGGGGCATCCTGACATCTTCCCCGTGAACTACGTCCTTGACGGTCAGGGAATCGTCTTCCGCACGGGCGCCGGAACGAAGTACTGGAGCGCCATGAAAGCGCCAACGGCCCTTGAGATCGACGGATTCGAGGCCGGAGCGTCAAAGGCTTGGAGCGTCGTGGCCAGAGGCCGGGCAGCAGTCATCCTCGAACGCCATGAACTCGCGGAGGCTGAGGCGCTGGACCTTGAGCCGTGGCAGGCCGGAAGTAAAAACCACTACGTCAGGATCATTCCGGAATCCATCACTGGCAGGCGCTTCACCACTACCCGTCCGGATATCTGGAAAGCACCACTCAATGACGCCCGCAGGGAATCCTTCCGCTGACGGGCACCACGGAAAGGCAATGCGATGAAAGCGCTGGTCTACGACGGTCCCGGAGCCAAAGCCTGGAAAGAGGTTCCGGACCCGGTGATTGCCCACCCTACCGACGCCATAGTCCGGATCGATACCACCACCATCTGTGGAACGGATCTTCACATCCTCAAAGGTGATGTGCCGGCCGTAGTGCCTGGGCGGATCCTCGGCCACGAAGGAGTGGGGACGGTGACGGAAGTGGGAAGCTCAGTCAGCGGCCTCAAGCCCGGCGACCGCGTCATAGTGTCGTGCATAAAATCGTGCGGACATTGCAGCAATTGCCGGAAGCAGCTGTTCTCCCATTGCCTGGGGGACGAAGGGCAGCCCGGTACGGGATGGATTTTCGGGCACCTCATTGACGGGACGCAGGCAGAATTCGTGCGGGTGCCTTATGCCGATAACTCCCTGCATAAACTGCCCGAAGGCGTCAGTGATGATGAGGCAGTGATGCTTTCGGACATTCTGCCCACGGCTTTCGAGATCGGTGTCCTCGACGGCAGGGTCGCCCCCGGTGACATCATCGCCGTCGTTGGAGCCGGCCCTATCGGTTTGGCCGCCATGGCCACGGCGGGGCTTTGCGGCGCCGCCACCATCATCGCCATCGACCCCAACGACAGCCGGCTGGCGCGCGCCGTCGACTTTGGTGCCACGCACACCATCAACCCGACAAGCGCTGACTGGCTGTCGCAGGCGCTGGCCCTCACCGACGGTGCCGGTGTGGACGTCGCCCTCGAAGCCGTAGGCATCCCGGAAACGTTCGGCATGTGCCTCCAACTGGTCCGGCCCGGCGGGAACGTGGCGAACATCGGTGTCCACGGCAAGCCCGTTGAGTTGCCCCTGCAGGACTTGTGGATCCGCAACATCAATATCAGCATGGGGCTGGTGAACACCAACACCACTCCCATGCTGCTGAGGCTGGTTGCCCAGCGGAAGCTTCCCGCCGGAAAGTTCGCGACCCACCATTTCTCGCTCGAGAACATCATGGACGCCTATGACACCTTCTCCCGGGCCTCCGAGACGGAAGCTCTGAAAGTCGTCCTGTCCCGTGGCGCGCATGAGTGAAGTCAGGCTCTTCACCCTTGCCCGCAGGTACCCCCTTGTGGGCGCGATCCTCCTGGTGGGCTTACTGGTCGCTGTCCTGGTCCTCAGTGGCCAGGACGCCGCGGCCCAGGGCTTCGCATCCATCTTTGCCCTGGCCGTTGCGCTGTACCGCGCCGGTTCCATGGTCAAGGATCTTTTCCGCGGCAGGTGGGGCATCGACCTGCTGGCCATCACGGCCATCGGTGCAACGGTGGTCGTCGGTGAGTACATCGCGGCTCTGGTGATCGTACTCATGCTCACCGGAGGTGAAGCCCTGGAGGACTACGCCCAGGGCCGCGCTACCCGGGAGCTCACCGATCTGTTGAAACGCTCCCCGCGCAACGCACACCGGGTAGAGCCCTCAGGAGACCTGGTGGACATCGCCGTGGAGGACGTCAACCCCGGTGACGTATTGCTGGTCAAGCCCGCAGAGACCGTTCCGGTGGACGGCGAACTGTTGTCCGGGGCGGGCAGTTTCGATGAATCAGCACTGACCGGCGAGAGCCTGCCCGTCGAACGGTCCCGGGGCGGTTCCGTGCTGAGCGGCACGGTCAACGGGCCCGCGGCCGTGCGCATCAAAGCGACTGCCACCGCCAAGGAATCGCAGTACAGCCAAATTGTCGCCTTGGTCCAGGAAGCGGCTGCCAGCCGGGCCCCTACAGTCCGTTTGGCTGACAGGTACGCCATCCCTTTTACAGTGGTGGCGTTTGCCATGGCCGGCGTTGCCTGGTTCATCAGCGGCGATCCCGTGCGATTTGTTGAGGTACTGGTTGTCGCTACTCCCTGCCCGCTCCTTATAGCCGCCCCGGTAGCCTTCCTTGCCGGGACCAGCAGGGCCGCCAAGGCCGGGGTGATCATCAAGAACGCAGGGACCCTTGAGCAGCTCAGCAAGGTCAGGACGGCTGTCTTTGATAAGACCGGGACGCTGACGGCCGGCAAACCCACCCTCGTGGCCGTCAGGCGTGCCGGGTCGGATTCACCGAGCGAAGAGACGCTGCTGCAGTTGGCTGCCTCGGCTGAACGGTTCTCCTCCCACGTGTTTGCGACCTCGGTCATGGCGTCGGCTGCCGAGCGCGGACTGCCGCTGTTGCCTTCGACGGCGGCCACCGAGCACGCCACCAACGGCGTCGCCGCCCGCGTGGGCTACCACGACGTGGTGGTCGGAAAAGCTGCGTTCGTCCGCGAGCAGACCACGGGTTTTGAACAGTCCGAACTGGCCGGCGGCCAGTTGGCCATCTACGTGGGCGTCGACGGAAGGTATGCCGGGACCCTCATCATGAGCGATCCCTTGCGGGTCAACGCCGTGGACACCCTGGAGAAGCTTCGGGACCTTGGTGTCCGGGAATCCTTGTTGCTGACCGGCGACGCCGAGAGCACCGCCCGGAGCATCGCCGCCCAGGCAGGAATGGAAACGGTGCTTGCCGAGTGCCTCCCCGGGGACAAAGTCAGGGCGGTCGCCGGGCTGAAGACGCGCCCGGTCATGATGGTCGGGGATGGCGTCAACGACGCCCCGGTCCTGGCAGCGGCCGACGTCGGAATTGCCATGGGCGCGCGCGGCGCCACCGCGGCGAGCGAGTCAGCGGACGTGGTGATCCTGCTCGATGACCTCTCCAAGGTGGCGGTGGCGGTCGACGTCGGACAGTACACCCTGCGCATTGCCCGCACCAGCATCTGGACGGGGATTCTGCTGAGCCTGGTCCTGATGGTGTTCGCTTCCTGGGGTTTCATTGTGCCCGTGGCAGGGGCGCTGCTGCAGGAACTGGTGGACCTGGCCACCATACTCAATGCGCTGCGGGCGTTGGGGAAGAAGCAGCCCCGGGGGTCCCGCCCCGAGGGAGCGGGACCTAGTAGCGCTCGGGTTCGTCCCCCAGCTCAAAATGCCGGCCGTGCACGCGGGTAGGACGGATCTCCACGTAGGTGTACTTCCGGGTAGGAATCCACGGTTTCAGGGGGAGCTTGTCCGCCTCGTCGATTTCCGACTGGGACTCGATGACGCGTGCCGTTCCTTTGATGACAACGCTCCACGCCTCGCCGTCGCCTATTTCCTCGACTTCGAAGGCGACTTTCTCGTTGACCGTCAGCTCAGCGAGCTTGGTTCCCGGGTTGGTGCGCACCAGCAACCTGCCCTGGTCCGCGATGAAGTTCAGCGGGTAGATGTCCGGCTCTCCCAACACGCTGACCGCGAGGCGGCCGTGCTGGTTCCTTTGCAGGACGCTCCATGACTCATCGTCGGACAAGATCCTGCCTGGGCGCTCGTCGGTTTCCATGGGCATTGTCCTCCTGTAAGGGATGGGGCGGCGCGACCGGTGGCCTGCACCTGGGGTACTTGCGATCCTAGGGACAGGCGCCGACGCCTAACAGGGTCCAAGGTCCCCGACGCTGCCACGGGGTGGGATTCTTTCTGGCTTTATCACCGCCTGCCCGTCACCCTTGAAGTCACAGGAAATGCTGGACACGCAGGAATTGGCCGCATGCCAGGAAAGGAGACCGCATGGTGCAGGGACTCTACATTGCGTCTGCGGGACCCGGGTCCGGAAAGTCACTGGCAGTGCTGGGCATGGTGGACGCACTTCATCGCCACGCCGGGCGCCTGGGGTTCTTCCGCCCGCTGGTGGCCGGAGACGCCGTCGACGATGATCCTGTAGTCCTGTTGCTGCGGCGGCTGTACGAGCTGGGTGCCTCGCGGAGCAAGGCTGGAACAACAACGCCCGCCGCCTTGGCCGAAGCGAGGTCAGGGCAGCAGGACGAGCTGGTGTCACGCATGATCGGGATCTACAGCCGCTTGTCCCGTAGTTGCGATGCCGTCGTGGTGGATGGCTCCGACCTTCGGAGTCCCGACGCGGCGGGCGAGTTCGAACTGAATGCCGCCCTTGCCAGCAACCTGGGACTGCCCGTCCTGGCAGTGGTCGGTGGCCGGGGAGTCCCGCCGGCACGGATAGGGGAGTCTGTCGCCACAGCCCTCAAGCAGTTCAAGGCAGCGCGTTGTTCCGTGCTGGCTGTTGTGGTCAACCGGGTGGAACCCGGCACGGAAGAACGGGTGGAGCAAGCCCTCCGGGAAGCCGCCCCGGACGTTCCCTGCTACCTCATCCCCGAGGTAGCTGAAATCTCCACGCCGACCGTCGCTGACATCGCAGAGTCACTTCGGCTGGTACCAAGTACCGGCAGCAAGGAATGGGATCGGGATATCCGCCGGATCCGTGTTGCAGGGATGGGCGCTGACGACTTCCTTCCCGCCGTGCAGACCGGCGACATGGTCCTGGCCTCGGGGGACCGCACGGACATCATCCTTGCCTGTTTGGCGTCGGCATTGGCACCGGATCTGCCGAGCCCTGGAGGGATGATTCTGACGGATGGCCTGCAACCTTCCCCGCATGTGAAGCGGCTGCTGGAGCGGGCCCCGTTTCCGGTCTTCCTTGAGCGTGGGGACCTGTACTCCGTGGCGCAGGGTGCGGCGAGCGTCCGCAGCGAAATCCACACAGGAGGGAAACGCAAGGTTGCCGCCGCCCTGGCCTGTGGTCACGCCACATCCCTGAAGCGGACCTGCTGAAAGAACTGGCGCTGCCCCGCCCATCCACCATCACCCCGCTGCGCTTCTTCAACGACCTGATTGAACGTGCCCGGCAACGGACAAGCCATGTTGTCCTGGCCGAAGGTGAGGACGTTCGGATCCTGCGGGCAGCCGATATCCTGCGGCGCCGCGACGTCTGCCGGCTGACGCTGCTTGGCAGGCCGGAGGTGGTCAGCGAGCTGGCTGCCACGCAAGGAATCGAACTTGGGGACCTTGCCGTCATTGATCCCGCCACCTCACCTGACCGTGAGCGCTTTGCCCGGGAGTACTGCAAGCTCAGGGCCAACAAGGGCATGATCATGGAACGGGCCCGCGAAATCATGCTTGACGCCGCCTACTTCGGGACGATGATGGTCCGGTTGGGCTGCGCGGACGGCATGGTGTCCGGAGCGGCACACACGACGGCGAACACCATCCGTCCCGCCTTGGAGTTCATCAAGGGAGAAGACCCGCAGGAAGTGGTGTCATCGGTGTTCTTCATGCTGTTCCCGGACAGGGTGATTGTTTACGGCGATTGCGCAGTGGTCCCCGACCCCACAGCCGGGGAGTTGGCCGGGATCGCGATTGCCTCAGCTGAAACGGCGGAACGCTTTGGTGTGGAGCCCAGAGTCGCCATGCTCTCCTATTCCACCGGTGAGTCCGGAGCCGGCACGTCCGTGGACAAAGTCCGTGAAGCAACGGCCCTGGTGAGGGCTTCCCGGCCGGGCCTCCCGGTGGAGGGCCCCATCCAATATGACGCTGCGGTGGACGTCCGGATCGCGAGCACCAAGCTGCCGTCGTCCACAGTGGCAGGGAAGGCGACGGTCTTCATCTTTCCTGACCTGGACACAGGCAACAACACCTATAAGGCCGTTGAGCACTCGGCCGGCGCAATCGCCGTCGGCCCTATTCTTCAAGGCCTGCGCAAGCCCATCAACGATCTTTCCCGGGGGTCCTCGGTGGAGGACATCATCAACACCGTGGCCATCACGGCCGTACAGGCCCAAGGGTGACCGGGCCCAAGGCCCATTAGGGCAGCACGTCGTCCGCCCCTACCAGAAGCACTGGACAGTGGGCATGGGCGGCGCAGGCCCTGCTGACTGAACCGATCGCCTGCCCCAGGAAGCCACCGCCGCCGTGCCGGCCAATGATCAACATCAGGGCGTCGTTGCTTTCCTCCACCAGGACCTTGGCCGGCTCGCCGAACTTGACCGTGACAGTCAGGTCGGCAGGCCGGTTTCCGGCGAAGGCACGGTCCACGGCCTCTTCGGCCATCTGCCTGGCGGTTTCCTCGAGCTCAGAGGTGAACTTGGTCAGTTCCTGCTCAAAGCGCGAGGTCAGGTAGTAGTCGGACATGCCGATGCAGGTGATCACCTCGAGCGGCACGCCAAAAACCGGGGCAACCCGCCCTGCCATGGTCAAGGTATTCGATGAGAATTCCGACCCGTCCACGCCGACGATGATTCTCCGGGGGCTGTTTGGTGAGTTCATGGGACAAGCTTTGTTGCGGTTTTCGGTGCACGCTAGGGCCTAATGGCATGCATCGCCAATGACCGCCCGGCCGGGTGCCTCAGCCTCTTGTACAGCAGGTCGACCGCAAGGACCGCCGGGAAGGCGAGAATGGCGATGTTCCATCCGGCTGGTGTGGGCGGCGCCTGTCCAAGGAGGCCTGCCACCGGAGCCAGGAACAAGAAGACGGCCAGGGCAACGATTTCGCCAGCGACCGCCCACAGCAGCAGGCGGTTCGTGAACCACCCTTGCTGCCAAGGCGGGGTGGTGGCGCTGCGGCAAGCGAATGCCGTGGCCATCTGACCGATGACAACCGCGGCAAAGGCGGCTCCGGAGGCGGTCATGAGAAGGCCGGGGTCTAGGGGTTCACTCCTGGACCAGCCTCCGGAGACCAGCACGGTGGTGAAGGCCGCCATGGAGATGAAGGCCTCCGTGGGCCCCATGATGAGGAATGCCCGGAGCATGAGTTGGCGATCCATGAGGTGCCTCTTTTCCGGCGGCCTCTGGAGCACGCGCTTCCCCGGCGACTCGGCACCGAGCGCGAGTGCGGGAAGGAGGTCCGTGCCGATGTCCAGGGCCAGGATCTGAAGCACGCCCAGGGCCAGGGGGAATTGCCCTCCTGACAGCGCCCAGATCACGAACGGGGCCAGTTCCGCCACGTTGTCGGTGAGGTGGTACGTCAGGAACCGGTGGATGTTGGCATACGTAGCGCGGCCCTGCTCGATCGCGGCAACAATGGTGGCGAAGTGGTCGTCCAGGAGGACGAGGTCCGCGGCTTCACGGGCCACGTCGGTGCCACTGAGGCCCATGGCCACCCCGATGTCGGCCTGCCGCAGGGCCGGGCCGTCGTTGACGCCGTCGCCGGTCATGGCAACCACATGGCCGCGGGATTGCAGCGCCTTGGCGACGCGCAGTTTTTGCTCGGGCGATACCCGGCTGACCACCACCCCATCCCGGTCCAGCAGGGCACCGAGCATCTGCTCGTCCTCCGGAAGATCGGAGCCCTGGACCACCAGGCGGTCCGGGCCCATCAGGCCGATTTCCGCTGCGATGGCGCCGGCGGTCACCGGGTGGTCGCCTGTGATCATCGCAATGCGGATTCCTGCGTGCCGTGCCGTGGCAATGACGTCGCCGACTCCGGCCCGCGGCGGATCATGCAGTCCGATCAGGCCAAGGAACTCCAACTCCTGCTCGGCTTCGGCTGCGCTCCGTCCTAGCCAGTCGGCGGGGGAGCCCGGAAGCTGCCTGCGGGCGGCTGCCATCACCCGCAACCCGCGCAAGGCCATGGCTTCGACCTCGGCGGCCAAGGCCTCGGCATCCACGGAGCTGCACAGTGGAAGGACGGACTCGGGAGCTCCCTTCACGTACAGGACAGGGCCCATGACGGCCGACTCCCTGCGCCGTGCAGCATCGAACGGGAACCTCTTTTCCGGCGGCCTGTCCGTGGATCCCTTCGCGGAAGGGGACCCGGCCTCGGGAAGCCTGCGGGCCAGCACATCCAGTGCCGCTTCCATGGGGTCTCCGGATGAGGTCCATTGGCCATCGTGCAGCACGGCCCGGCCCTGCGATGCGGTGCGCGCGCAGAAGGCAGCTTCGGCGGCCGCAGAGATGGCTTCGCCGCTGACCTGCGCCTCCGGTTCGTAGCCCTCTCCTTCAACCTTCACGGTTCCGGCCGGTGTGAAAACCTCGACGGCGTTCATCCGGTTTTGCGTCAGGGTGCCCGTTTTGTCGGTGCAGATGAACGTCGTGGAGCCCAGTGTCTCAACGGCCTCGAGGTTCCGTACCAGCGCCTGCTTCGCGGCCATTCTTTGTGCGCCCATGGCCAGGGAGAGAGTGACGGTGGGCAGGAGTCCCTCGGGTATGAGGGCCACGGCCACGCCAATGGCAAAAAGAAAGGAGTCGCGCCACTGGATCCCGACCAGGAGGGAGACCACAAAGAACAGCCCCGCAACCGCCAGGGCAACCAGGGCGATGAGCCGCACGATCCTTCGCAGCTCCAGTGTCAGGGGAGTGGGAGGGGATTTGGTGTCACTGGTGAGGGCCGCTATCCCGGCCAGTTTGGTGCGCCCGGCGGTCGCGGTCACCAAACCCTCGGCGTCGCCGTTCACCATGAACGTTCCGCCCCAGCCCTCCTGTCCCGCCGCTTTGTGGATCACCACGCTCTCACCGGTGAGCATTGATTCATCCACCGTGCATCCGACAGCTTCCAGGAACCGGATATCTGCCGGAAGGCGGTCCCCGGCCGCAAGAACCACGACGTCGCCGGGCACGAGTTCGCTGGCATGCACGGTCCGGATCGTGCCGTCGCGGCGAACGCTGACCTCGGCAGGGAGGAGCCGTTGCAGCCGTTCGGCGGCGTGCTGCGCGCGTTCTTGCTGGATGTGGGCGAAGAGGCCGTTGACGATCACCACCACGATGATTGCTATGCATAGTTGCGGCATGCCTGCGATGTAGGCCAGGGCTGCGGCGGCCCACAGCATCAGGGCAAAGAAGTGGGTAAGTTCGGCCAGCAGCCTCCGCCACTGTGCAACCTTCCTGGCAGTCGGCAGCACGTTCGGACCGGTTGCCCGCAGCAGTTCAGCTGCTGCGGTTGAGGTGAGGCCCTCCTTGCCGGTTAGGACAGGATGGTCGGGCATCGGAGATTCAGGAGTATGTGCTGTGCGACCGAACCCACCAGGACGGAGAGTCCGCCCTTGCCCTTACGCCCGATCACCAGCAGTCGGGCACCCCGGGAAGCCTCCGTGAGGGCCTCCGCCGGGGTGTGTACCGGGTCGCTAAGGATCCGCATGCTGATATCCGGGAAGTTCCGGTTCACCCATTCCGCTGATTTCCCGGCCACGTCATCAGGACCTCCGCCGGCGGCGTGCGGATCCACGGCGTGGACAATGATCAGCTCTTCGTTGAGGCGGCGGGCCTCACCGGCGGCCAATTCCAGGGCACCGGCCGCATCCGGTGATCCATCCACGCCAACCACCACGCCCGAAGATTGCCCCGGCGCGTTGTGGGGGATGACAGCCACCGGGCATCGGCTGGTCACGGCCACTTGGAAACTGACGCATCCGAATCCTTCGCCTTCGGTGCCGGGGCCGCGGTCTGTGCCGACCACCATCAGTCCCGCCTTCAGGGACAGCGCAGAGAGCGCCTCGGCAGGTTCTCCGGTGGCAATTGTCGTGGCTGCCTCCAGGTCCGGATACGTCTGGTGGACCCTTCCGGCTTCGCTTCCGAGAAGGTCTTCGGCCCGTTTGAGGGCGAGGGTGTGCTCGTCGGGCACTTGGAAGACCCAGACGGGAAGAACGACGTGAACCAGGGTGAGCCGATCGCCCATGGCGTGTGCCCGCGCGGCCGCCCAGTCTGCCACGAAGCTGCCGGCGACGGAACCGTCGAGCGCAGCCACCACGTGCCTGTTGGAAGGTGCCGTTTGCATCTCCGAAGTCATGATCACCACTATTGACCGGCCGCAATCAGCCCGCAAGGGGCCTAAGGTCCTGACATGGGCCTCTTTCCGGGATAGGGTCTCCCGGAGAGTGCTTTCCTGTCCCAAGGCCCCTGTGGAAGGATCCCATGCGCGTCCTTGTCCTCAATCCGGGCTCCTCATCCTTGAAATACCACCTACGGGATACGGCCTGTACCCCTACCGGCAACGCTGTCCTGCACTCGGGGCAGTTGGAGTGGGCCGATGATCAGGAAGACCGGGGCGGGAGCTTGCGCCGGGTGCTGCAGGAGGTCGAGCGGGACTTTGGCCGACCGGATGCGATCGGGCACCGGGTGGTCCACGGCGGGGAAAGTTACACCTCACCCGTCTCCGTCACCAACGATGTCATCGCGATGATCCGGAGCCTTGGGACGTTGGCCCCGCTCCATAATGCGTCAAGCGCCGATTGCATGGAAGCTGCTGCGGATCTGTGGCCCGGGTTGCCCCAGGTGGCCGTCTTCGACACGTCCTTTCACCGTTCCATCCCCGATTTCGCTTCGAGGTACGCCGTTCCTGAGAATGCCTACATGGCGCACCCCATACGGCGGTACGGCTTTCATGGGATCTCCGTGGAGCTGGCCTGCCGGGATGCCAAGGGCTTCCTGGCGAAACAGACCGGGTCCTTGAATGCGGTAGTGGCCCACATCGGCAACGGCGCGTCGGTGACTGCCGTGAAGGCCGGACGCAGTGTTGACACGTCGATGGGCATGACCCCCTTGGAAGGGCTGGTGATGGGCACGCGATGCGGAGACCTGGATCCGGCACTCGTGCTCCTGATGCTTGGTGAGGGAGCCACAGCCAGCGACGTCGATGACATCCTGAACCATCGTTCCGGGCTCTTGTCCTTGGCGGGAACAGCAGATATGCGCACCATCGCGGCCGGCTTCCATCGAGGCGACCCGGGAGCTGTCCTTGCCGTGCAGGCGTCCAGCTACCGTCTTGCCAAGTACATTGCCGCGTATGCCATGGCGGTCGGAGGCCCGGATGCGGTCATTTTCACGGGGGGAATCGGCGAGAACTCGGCGCTGTACCGGGCAGCCACCCTCGAGTGGCTTCGGCCGCTGGGCTACGCCCTGGATGAGGACGCCAACCGGGATGAGGACGCCAACCAGTCCGATCGAACAGGTATCCGGACCGTCAGTACCACCGCATCCGCTGTTCCTGTTCTGGTCGTACCCAGTGACGAAGAACGGGCCATCGCTGAGTCGACGGCTTCCCTGCTGGGATCCGATAAGAAATGAGGTCATGAGATGGTCGATAGCGCCAGGGATACCGCAGAGGATTTGGAACTGCTCAACAGGTACTGGGCTGCGGCCAACTACCTCACCGTTGCCCAGATCTACCTGCAGGACAACCCGCTCCTGCGCGAACCGCTCCGTCCCGGACACATCAAGCCCAGGCTGCTGGGCCACTGGGGGACCAGTCCCGGGATCTCGTTGATCTACGCCCACCTGAACAGGGTCATCCGGCGCACCGGCGCCCACGTACTTTTCGTGACCGGACCCGGTCACGGAGGTCCCGCCGTCGTGGCCAATACCTATCTGGAGGGCACCTACTCCGAGGTCTATCCGGAGGTGGGGCAGGATCTTCAGGGCTTGCGGCGCCTGGTGAGGCAGTTTTCCACCCCGGGCGGGATTTCCAGCCACGTTGGTCCCGCTACTCCGGGGTCGATCCACGAAGGCGGCGAGCTGGGATATTCGCTCATGCATGCCACCGGCGCCGTGATGGACAACCCGGAGCTGATTGCGGCCTGCGTTGTGGGAGACGGCGAGGCGGAAACCGGGCCCCTGGAGGCCTCGTGGAAGGCGCCGAACTTCCTGAACGCGGCGAGGGACGGGGCGGTGCTGCCCATCCTCCACCTGAACGGATACAAGATCTCAGGCCCCACCGTTCTCGGCTGCCGCACGGATGCCGAGGTCGCGGCGCTTCTTCGGGCCCAGGGGTGGGAGCCGGTGGTGGTCTCCGGTGACGATCCCGGCGCAGTCCACCGCTCGATGGCCGCGGCCATGGACGGGGCTTACGGAAGGATCCGTGGGATCCAGGCCGAGGCCCGGGAACAGGGGGTGACGGGCCCGGCGCGCTGGCCGGCGATCGTCTTGCGGACGCCCAAGGGCTGGACAGGGCCGCGGGAAGTGGACGGCCAACCAGTCGAAGGCTCCTTCCGGTCCCATCAGGTACCGCTCCCGACCGTTCGCGAAAACCCCCGGCACCTTGCCCAGCTGGAGTCCTGGTTGCGGTCCTACCGCCCGGAGAAGCTGTTCGACGACGACGGGCGGCTGGTTGCCGAACTCGCCGCACTGCTGCCTGATGCACCTTTGCGGATGGGCGCGCTTCCGGCGTCGCGGGGAATCGGTGGCGGGGAACTCCCGGTGCCGGATGCGGGCCCGTACGCCGTCGACGCAATGCCCCGTGGCCAGGTGAAGGTCCACAGCACCGCACCGTTCGGGGAGTTGCTCCGGGACACCTATCTACAGACCGCCGATGATCCACGCTTCCGGCTGTTTTGCCCGGATGAGACGAACAGCAACCGGCTCGGAGCAGTGTTCGAAGCCACCGACCGTTGCCTTGTGGTGCCGGAACAGGCGGCCGGGACACTGGAGCACGTCTCGGCGGACGGGAGGGTCATGGAAGTCCTCTCGGAGCATCTCTGCCAAGGGTGGCTGGAAGGGTACCTCCTGACCGGCAGGTACGGCCTGTTTGCCAGTTACGAGGCGTTCGCGATGGTCAGCGCCTCCATGACCATCCAGCATGCCAAGTGGCTTCAGCACTCCCGTGACCTTCCGTGGCGGGCGCCGGTTCCCAGCCTCAACATCCTGCTCACCTCCACGTGCTGGCGGAACGACCACAACGGTTTCAGCCATCAGGGGCCGGGGCTCATCGACTCGGTATTGTCGTTGTCCGGCTCGGTGGTGCGCGTGTACCTGCCCCCGGACGCCAACAGCCTCCTGGCCGTTGGTGAGCATGTGCTGAAGAGCAAGGACTACGTCAACCTGGTGGTCATCGACAAACAGGAGCACCCGCAGTACCTGTCACTCGAGGAAGCCCGCAAGCACGCGGCAGCTGGTGCGTCTGTGTGGGACTGGGCGGGAAACGAATCAGATACGCCTGCCGCGGATGGTCACCGTCCCGACGTCGTACTCGCCTGCGCCGGTGACGTGCCCACGCAAGAGGCGCTGGCAGCCGCCTGGCTGATCCGGCGCCATGTTCCGGAGCTTCGCCTCCGGGTGGTCAATGTCATTGATGCCATGGCGCTGACTCCGCCGGATGTCCATCCACACGGTTTGTCACAGGATGCGTTCGAAGAGCTGTTCACCTCGGACGTGGATGTGGTGATGGCGTGGCACGGCTACGCACGGGCGCTGCATCAGCTGCTCCACGGGCGAACCCGGCCGGAACGTTTCCATGTGCGCGGCTACAACGAACAAGGAACAACCACCACGCCGTTCGACATGGTGGTGTTGAACAAAGTCAGCCGGTACCACCTGGTGATGGAAGCGCTGCGCCGTACACCGCGGAACCTTGCGGGGGCGGAGGACTTGCTCGGGTACTGCGAGTCCATGCTGCGGGCGCACACAACCTACATCCGGGAGCATTTCGAGGACATGCCGGAGGTGAAGGACTGGGCCTGGACCGATCCGGCCAACTAGGGCGTTCGGCGGGACAGGCCCCCGTCATCGTTCCAGGCTGCAGGCACAAAGCCTAAGCTGTGCGCATGACTGATCACCGGATCACGTGGCATGGGGAACATAAAGCAGGACTGACCCGGGGCGAACGGGCCGCAGACATCCTCCGGAACGGTATGGGCAGCTGGACGTTCGTTGGGTTGTTCATCCTGTTCATGGCCGCCTGGGCCGCGGTCAACACCTTCCTGCTCGCAACCCGGGCATGGGATCCTTACCCCTTCATCCTGCTCAACCTGTTCCTGTCCATGCTGGCCGGCCTGCAAGGGGCCATCCTCCTGATCGCAGCCAAGCGCCAGGATGCCATAGCCGCCGCGATGGCCTTGCATGATTTCGAAACGGATGTCCAAGCCAAGATCGAGATAGAACGGCTCATGGCCCTCAATCGCCAACAGCTTGAGATGCTGCAGGGCGTGAGGACTTTGTTGGAGAGGACGCAAGGGATTGGGCCGGACGCCGCGGATGAACCACGTGAGGGTCGCGAAACCGGCTAGGCAGCGGAAGGGAGGCGAAGTCAGTCCGGAAACTTGACCGCGAGAATCGCCCGCGACAACGTCACGGCACGGTCCGCCATCTTTTCGAGTTCGGCGTCTCCGCAGTCGGCAGGTGTCCAGCGGGTGGCCCCTTCGAGCAACGTCATCACCACCCTCACGTGCTCCCCGGCGTCCTCACATCCCATGTCGCGTGCTGCGGCGACATACATCTCCTCATGGAGTGAGAGCCAGTCATCGACCTGGGCGCGCAATTCCGTGGGCAGGATATTCGCCATCCTGTCGGTTGCCACCAGCAGGTCCCAGAGATTGCTCTCGGGGAGCCTGACCTGCCGCGTGAAGTGAAGCCTGACCATGGCATCCCAGAATTCGTCCGCTGTTTTTGCGGGGTCCACGGCTTCGAGTAGTGCTACGCCAAAGCGATGAAAATGCCAGCGGAGAGACTCGGCAACAATCTCGTCCCTGCCTTCGGGGAAATGCGAGTAGAGGCTGGGCGGTTTGACGTTGACGGCGTTGGCGATGGTCCGCATGGACACCGAATTGAAGCCGTGGGCTATGGCGAGTTTCAGGAACGCTTCCAGAATGTTCTGCCGCCCGGCTTTCTGGCCTGCCCAGTTCCACTCTTCCAGGCGGGTCTTGAAGGCCTTACAGGCTACTTCGTAGGAGGTATCGCTCATGGTGCGCAATCCTAACATCCGTTCGTTAGCAAAATCTTATCAAAAGATGTTCCCTAACGTCTGTTAGTTAGGTAAGCTGAAAGTGGCGCGGGACACATGTCCCGTTACTGTGAAAGCGGCGGAGTGGAGCGAACCATGGTCACTGAAAACTCGAGCGTGGGGGCCGCTCACAACACCACCAACATGTTCGGCAGCGGGCTTTCCGGCATGGTTGCCGCGTATATCGGCGCACGTGCGATCGAGGATGAGGCGTACCGGAACGAGGACTGGAGCGCGGAGCGCGTCTTCCGTCCGAAACTGCCTAAATGGCGCCCGCGGAAGACCAGTCCCGGCGAGTCCGGCCCGGCACTGGCTCCCTGACACGCTTACCTGAAAGAGATCTGCCCCGATGTCTGCTGAACTTTTGACCCCTTGGCCGTTGGAGACCCCTCACGAGACGAACCGAGTCCGTGAACTGTTCCTCATGCAACCCCATGCCGACCTGAGCGGCATCCGCCCGATCGTGGCCCGGTCCTGGTACCGCAGCCGTGCTGCGGGAGTGGATGCCTTTGCCGACCGCGGGTTCTATGACGAAGGGCGCGTTGACGAGTACACCATCGCGGCGGCGGGCCCGCACCTGCAAAAACTCGATGAAGTGGCAGCCGATCTGGGCGGCTACGTCAACATCACGGCCCCCAACGGGGTCCTGGTCAAAGCGGACTTCCTGCGTGACGATGGTTTCCCGGCCGGCTATTCCCTGCTGGAGGAAAGCTGCGGCAGCAACGGTGAAGGACTGGCTTTGGAGGAGGGCCGTGGTGTCTGGTTGGCCCCGGAGGAACACTTCCGGGAGGACATGCGCGGAAACTGGTGCTTCGCCTCCTTGGTGCGGGATCCTTTCCACAACCGTGTACGGGCAGTCATAGGCCTCACCCTCCCCGCCAACCGGGTACCCAGCCTGGAGCCGTCCTCTACGCTGCTGATGCTTGAGGGTGTTGCCTCGCGGATCGAGCGGGACATCGAAGTGCGGACCTCGTCCAAGGAAAGGGCGCTCCTGAGTGAGTATCTGAGGGTCTCACGGCGCCGGGGGAACCGGCCTGTGATAGCAGTCGACGGCAAGAATTCCCTGCAGAATGCCGCCGCCACCGCCACCCTGGCAGACAACGATTTCTCGATTATTTCCGGCTACGCCAAGGCAGTCATGTCCTCCGGACGTGACATGAACTGCGAAGTGATGCTTCAAGGCCCTGGGGTGTCCACCCTGGAGATCTCTCCCGTGACCCTGTCCGCGGCCAACGTGGGAGCAATAGTCGTGGTCCGCCCGCATGCACCCGGCAAGGAACAACGGGCAGGCGCCGCGAGGGGCGCCCTGACATTGGAAGCACCGCCGCAGCCCACAGCTGAAAGGCTCCTGAAGCACCTTAACGGCACGAGTACGGAATTCAAGCGCACGCTCAACCTTGCCCGGAAAGCGGTGGACCAAGACCGTTCGGTGGTCCTGATCGGTGAGCTGGGCAGCGGAAAACTACGCCTGGCCAACGCCATCGCATCATTACGCGGCGGCCAGATGGTGGTCGATGCCCGCGGCGGAGACCTGAGGAACCCCAACCTGAGGGACGTCCTGCACCGGGTAGCTACCGAACTTCCGGCCACGCTGATCGTGGAGCACGCCGATGAGCTGTCGCAGAACGAAGCAACGGAGGTTGCACACCATCTGCGGGCTAACTCCAACACCAAACTGATCTTCACCATCACGCGTCCCACGGATGCCACGCTCCTGCTCTCGGAGGCCTTCGACGTCCTTGAGATCTCCGTGGCGCCCCTGCGCAACAGGCGCGAAGACATCCCCCACCTCGCCAAAGCCATCGCCGAGGAACTGGGGGAGAGGCGGCTGTCCCGCAGGCTGATCACCACCCTCACGCATGCTGACTGGCCCCGGAACATCGATCAACTGCGGGCCGTCGTCTCCAATGCCGTTGAACGGGCCGAAGGCGCCGAGGTCACAGCTGACGACCTGCCACAGGGATTCCACCGCATCCTGACGAAGGGCCGGCTCTCCCGCCTTGAGGATGCGGAGCTCAGCGAACTGCGAACGGCGCTCCAGGAAGCAAAGGGCAACCGCAGCCTTGCCGCCGAAACCCTGCAGATCGGACGCTCCACCCTCTATCGCCGCATGGACTACTTCCGCAGCCGCGGTTTCGACCTCTGATCCCTGGACGGGATAACAACCAGCCCTGCTTGAACCGGCCGGCCATCCTCGCGATGGCCGGCTCCTGCACGTGCGGAAGCCTGGCCCTGGGACACGTGTCCCACGGCGGTGTCTCGATCTGGTACGGATCGGCGCCTTGTTCCCGCGTTGTACTGGAAATCACCCGACGCCGGCCGCCCCAAGGAGTGGCCGGCAGCGACCGAGGGTACGACGACGAACAGGACGAACACACTATGACCCGCGATGCCCAGGGAACCATTCTTGTGGCCCCCCACCATTTCCCGGACCTGGACCGCGAGCAAGCGCTCGCGGCGGAGTTCGGTTACACACTCAAGCCGGCGGCAGACACCGAAGCCTTCCGTGAGGCCCTGCCCGAAGCCGACATCGTGATGATCACCCCCTACGCCAAGCTCACTGCCTCGGACTTCCCTTCGATGACCAAATGCCGGGCAGTCATCCGCTACGGAATCGGCTACGACAACATCGACGTTGCCGCAGCAACCGAGGCGGGCATCCCGGTCTCCATCGTCCCCGGTACGGCCTCGGAAGAAGTTGCCTCCCACGCCTTCGCCATGGGCCTGGCACTGGCTCGTCGCCTGCCAGCCGGGAACGCGGCGATCAACAACCTCGGCTGGGCCGGCACCATCGGATACGACACCCCCGTGCTGTCCGAGCTTGAAGTCGGTGTCCTGGGCATGGGCCGCATCGGGCAGCACGTTGCCCGCATGTACGCAGCTGTAGGGGCCCGGGTCCGCGCGTACGATCCGTTCGTTACGGACAGCTTCGTGGACATGGCCGGACTGGAAACCACCCTTGGGAATTCCGACGTCGTCTCCCTCCATCTGCCGCTGAATGAGGACACCGCGAACCTCATCTCCACGGACGTCCTCGCCGCGATGCGCAAAGGCACTGTGATCGTCAACGTGTCCCGCGGTGGCCTCATCGATGAAGTCGCATTGGCCGGGGCGTTGTCCTCGGGGCATATCGCCGGCGCCGGCATCGACACGTTCGCCCAGGAGCCCCTCGGCGCGGACCACCCGCTTCGTTCTGCGCCCAACGCTATCCTCACGCCGCACATCGCCTGGCGTTCAAACCGGTCCACGGGGGCCCTGCAGGACGGTGCCGTGGAACGGGTCCGCCTTGCGCTGACGGGCCAGCCCCTCATTGACCTCGTGAACTGATATGTCCCGTGAGCTGAAAAGACTTGTGAACTGAAAAGACTGGAGAAACCTGAATTGGCAACCACCAACCATCTGGAACAAACGCTTGAGGTGCAGAACCCGGTCGAGGACCCGCACCTGCGCCGGGGACCGCGGGGCTTCCCGCTCTTGCCGGGCGGTTACGGGCGCTCAACCTATTACACCGGCGCTCCGAGCCCCTACGCGATCAAGGGTGAGGGCTACCGGGTGTGGGATGACCGCGGCCGCGAGCTGATCGATGCAAACAACAACTTCACGTCGCTGATCCACGGCAACGCCCACCCCGACATCACCGAGGCCGCCACCAAGGCCCTCTCCAGCGGCGCCAGCTGGGGGATCCCCAACCTTTACGAATGGGAACTGGCGGAACTGTTGCTGGGCCGCCTGCCGGAACTGGACCAGGTGCGGTTCGCGAACTCCGGTACCGAGGCCGTCATGTCGGCCATCCGTATTGCTAGGGCCAGCACCGGACGCGAAAAGGTCATCGTTACCAAGGGCGGTTACCACGGCACCTCCGAGGTTGCCCTGGTTCCCGGCGGTCCTTCCTACCAGCGCGGTGTCACCCGCGGGGTGATCGACGACGTCACTGCGGTGCCGCTGAACGACGTCGAATTCCTGCGTCAGGCGGTTGAATCCGCTCCGGACGCATACGCCGCCATCATCCTGGATCTCTTGCCGAACCGGGCCGGGCTCCTGACGATCAACCAGGAATTCGTCCGCACCGCCCGGGAACTGGCTACCCGCTACGGCCTCGTCCTGATCATCGACGAGGTCATCAGCCTCCGCCTTGGCTACAACGGCTTCAGCGGCGAGTACGGGGTTACTCCGGACTTGCTGACCACGGGAAAGCTCATCGGCGGAGGCTTCCCGGTCGGTGCTGTTTGCGGCAAGGCCGGGCTCATGGCGGAGGTTGACCCGAGCCGTCCCGGGAGCCTGCCGCACGGAGGTACATTCTCCGGCAACCCGGTCAGCATGGCCGCCGGTGCCGTTGCCCTTCGCCTCTATACCCAGGATGAAGTCAAGCGCCTGAACCAGTTGGGCGACACCGCCCGCGAAACGGTGAACTCCCGTGTGGCCGACGCCGGTTGGGAGATCCGTGGCCGTGGCTCACTCCTCCGCGCGGTTCCGGCCGGCGCGGAGAAGGTGGACGAACACACCCAGCACAGCCTGTGGTGGGCCTCCTACGAGCGCGGACTGCTCGGTTCCCCGGCCAACCTGCTGTCCCTGTCCACGCCTATGGACGAGAAAGTGGTGGCCGACATCGCAGACCGCCTGGCCGACGCCGTCCTGGCTGTGGCCTCGCAGGCTCCCGCGACGGAAGGTGCCAAGTAGCCATGAAGATCGTTTCCTATGAACACGAATCCGGCATCCGCGGCGGTGTGCTGATCGAGGACACCGTCTACGACCTGGAGCTGCTCCTGCAGGGTTCCGGCCAGGCAGTGCACGGAGCCACCACGTCCGTCCGGGAATTTCTGGAACTGTATGGCGACCGGCTCGAGGCCGTGTCAGCCGAAGTCAGCGCCCTGGCCGGCCACGACCCGGAAGCCCATGTGGGGGCCAGGGCCGGTGTACGCCTGACCACACCCGTACCGGACCCCTCCAAGGTGCTGTGCATCGGACTGAACTACAAGGACCACGTCGCAGAGACAGGCCGTGCGTTCCCCGAGTACCCGGACGTTTTCGCCAAGTTCGCGTCCACCATGGTGGGGCCCGACGACGACATCGGCGGCGCCAGGGTCAGCGAAAACCTCGATTTTGAAGGTGAGCTCGCCGTGGTGATCGGTCGCAGGGCCAGCGAAGTTTCCGAAGAAGAAGCACTCGGCTACGTAGCCGCAGTGGCCCCGCTGAACGATGTCACCGCCCGGGACCTGCAATACCGCGGCACGCAGTGGCTGGCAGGCAAGGCCATTGACGGGTCAACCCCGTGGGGTCCTGCACTGGTCACCCTGGACGAAGTGGGCGATCCCCAGAACCTGGAGTTGGCCACCCGCGTCAACGGCATCGAAGTGCAACGGGCCAACACCAGCCACCAGATCTTCCCGATCGCGCGGATCGTCTCCTACCTCTCGGGTTTCCTCACCCTGGAACCGGGCGACGTCATTGCCACGGGAACTCCGCAGGGCATCGGTGCCAAGCGGAACCCGCCTGTCTGGCTGGAACCGGGAGACACGGTGGAAATCGACATCGAGAACGTGGGACTGCTCCGAAACACCGTCGGCAAGCCCCAGCCCTAACCCCTGCAAACTCTACGAAAGTTATGAAGACCATGAGTGATGTACAAACACAACCAGGTGAGGCCAGGTATCGGATCGCCGTCGACACCGGCGGTACCTTTACCGACGTCGTGGTCGGTTCCAACAGCGGTGACATGGCCGTCGGCAAGGCGCTGACCACCTACGACCGCGTGTTCACCGGCTTCGAAGCCTCGGTTCGCCGCGCGGCTGAATCGGTCGGCTGGAGCGGCGACGACGTGCTCCGCAACGCAGACGTGATTGTCTACGGCACCACCCACGCCACCAACGCAGTGCTCACGGGCAAGGTCGCCAAGACTGCGCTGCTGACCACGGACGGTTTCGCAGACACCCTGTTGCTCCGCGAAGGTGGCCGTCGTGATGCCTTCGATTCCAAGGCTGCCTACCCGCCGCCGTACATTCCCCGCCACCTGACCTTCGAAATTACCGAACGAATCTCCGCCGAGGGCGACGTCCTGGTGCCCTTGGACGAGGAGCAGGTCCGCGAGGCCCTCGCTTCCTTCAAGGAACAAGGGATCGAAGCCGTCGCCGTCTCCTTCCTGTGGTCGATCATCAACGACGTCCACGAAAAGCGGGTTGCCGAACTGATCCACGAGATCCTTCCCGGGGTTCCCTACACGCTCTCCAACGAGGCCAACCCCACCATCCGCGAATACCGCCGCTCCTCGGCAGCCTCGATCGACGCCTCCCTGAAGCCGTTGATGGCCGACCATTTGGGCAAGTTGCGCGCAGACCTGCAGGAGTACGGTTTTGCAGGCGATCTGCTGGTGGTCACCTCCGAGGGCGCTGTCCTTGACGTCGCGGATGTCCTTGACCGTCCGGTCCTGCTGCTGAACTCCGGCCCGTCCATGGCGCCCCTGGTGGGGGCCGCGGCGGCCCCGGACCGCGACACCGTGGTGGTCTGCGACATGGGCGGCACAACCTTCGACGTCTCCCTGGTGGAGGAAGGCGTGGTTCGCCACACCCGCGAGGCATGGCTGGGCGAACCCTTCGTCGGCCACCTCACAGGCCTGTCGTCCGTTGCCGTGTCCAGCATCGGCGCCGGCGGCGGCAGCATCGCATGGATCGACGGCGGCGGCCTCCTCCGCGTAGGACCGCAAAGTGCGCGAAGCACGCCCGGCCCCGCAGCCTACGGCCGCGGCGGTGAAGAACCGACCGTCACCGATGCGTGCGTGGCACTGGGCTACCTCGACGCCGACGGTTTCGAGGGTGGCTTCACCCTCGACCGTGAAGCTGCCATCAAGGCAATCGACACCCGCATCGCCGGTCCATTGCAGATGGACACGCTGCAGGCCGCCCAAGCGATCCTGGATGTCTCCGCCAACCACATGGCCACAGCCATCCGGCAAGCGTCCTTGGAACAGGGTGTGGACCCACGCGGTGCCCTGATCGTTGCAGGTGGTGGCGCCGGTGCCATGGTCGCGGCTGCCATCGGAAGGCTCCTCGAAGCCGACATCGTCCTCATCCCGGCCACCGCCGGCGTCCTGGCCGCCTACGGCGCCCACAGGGCACCCATCGCCACCGAATTCCTCTCTCCGCTGCACAACGACACCCGCAGTTTCGACGCCGGTTCGGCCTCCCGCGCTGTGGAGGACCTGACAGCCAAGGCTGAGCTCTTTGTGAAGCGCTTCGACGGCGTAGGCGAAGCGCCCAAGGTCACCTACTTCGTGGATGCCCGGTACCCCGGCCAGGCCTGGGACCTCCGCGTCTACCTCGACGCCGCCCCGGACACCTCCGGTGATGCGGCAGGCATCATCGAGCGCGCCTTCCACGAAGAGCACGACCGCCGCAACGGCACCCACGATCCGGACAGCCGCGTGGAGATCATCACATGGGGCGTCCGCGTGGAAATCCCGCGTCCGGAGCACACCAAGTCCGAAGGCGAACTCAGCCGCACCGCGGAAATCCACCGTACGGATGACATCGTCTTTGGCGGCGAACCCTTCAGCACCCAGCGCTACCGCGGCGTGACACTCGCTCCCCGCGACAAGATCGTGGGACCGGCCGTCATCGACCAGCCCACCACCACCATCGTCGTACCGCCGGAATGGGACGCGACGCTCGATGAACGATCCAACATCTACCTCACCCGTAAGGAGGCGTAACCGTGACCCGCGAATTCGATCCCGTAAAGCTCTCGGTCCTTGCCAACGCATTCGACGGCATTGTCCGCGAGATGACCAGCGGCCTGCTCCGCTCCGCCCGCTCTTCGGTCATCAACACGGCCCGCGACTTCTCCTGCGCCGTGCTGACCGCGGACAACCAGCTGCTCGCCGCAGCCGAAGGCGTGCCGGTGCACGTCTTCGGTGCCGGCCCGCTGGGCGAGGACATGGTTGAACTGCACAAGGACATCCGCGAAGGCGACGCGTTCCTGCACAACGACCCCTACATGGGTAACTCCCACGCAGCCGACCACGTGATCCTGGTGCCCATCTTCATCCAGGGCCGCCACCTCTTCACCGCCGTGACCAAGGCCCACCAGGCCGACTGCGGCAACTCGCTTCCCACCACGTTCTTCGCCACCGCGCGGGACGTGTACGAGGAAGGCGCGTTGATCTTCCCCTGCGTGCGGATCCAACGCGACTACACGGACATCGACGACATCATCCGCATGTGCCGCTCCCGCATCCGTGTTCCCGACCAGTGGTACGGCGACTACCTGGCGTCCGTCGGCGCCTCGCGTATTGCCGAACGCCGCATTCACGAACTCGCTGAGAAGTTCGGCGTGGATGACCTGGTGGACTTCGTGGATGCCTGGTTCGACTACTCCGAGCGGCTGACCGCCAGCGCGATCGAGAAGCTGCCCGAGTACATCCTCCACGGCACCTCCGCCCACGATCCTTTCCCCGGCACAGGCCCTGGCGGTGTGCAGCTCCAGGCAACCCTGGAGGTCAAGCCCAAGCAGGGCAAAGTCGTGATCGACCTGCGCAACAACCCGGACAACCTGCCCAACGGCCTGAACCTGACCAAGGCAACGGCAACCGGCGCGGCACTGGCCGGCATTCTTTCCGGCATCCCGGAAAACCTGCCGAGCAACGCCGGAACTTTCCGCCGCGTTGAAGTGCTGCTGCGCGACGGCTGCGCCGTCGGAGTTCCCAAGCACCCCTACTCCTGCTCCTCGGGCACCACCAACCTGGCAGACCGCGTCGTCAACATCGTCCAGGCCGCCTTCTCCCAGATCGACGACGGCTACGGAACTGCCGAAGGTGCTGCCGGACAGGCGCCGGCCAAGTCGGTGATCTCCGGAACGGACGAACGCAACGGCAACGCCTACGTGAACCAGATCCTGGTAGGCGGCGTCGGCGGTCCGGCCACCCCGTACGTTGACGGCTGGCCCACCTACCAGCGTCCCGTCTGCGGGGCCCTCCTCTACCACGACAGCGTGGAAGTGGACGAGCAGCGCTACCCGATCCTCGTCCACGAACGCACACTGGTCGCAGACTCCGGCGGAGCCGGCCGCCAGCGCGGCGGCCTGGCAACCCGCGTCACCATGGAACCCCGCGGTGAAAGCGTCACCCTCACCTACGGCATCGAAGGCAAGATCAACCCGCCGAAGGGCGTCCGCGGCGGCCACGATGGCGCCGGGCCCTCCGCCTGGGTGGAAGACCTCAAGACCGGCGAACGCCGGGAGATCCCCGTGGTGGGCCGCTACGACCTGCAGTCGGGCGAGAAAGTCGTGTCCATCACCCCCGGCGGTGGCGGCTACGGCGACCCGCTGGAGCGCGACGTCCTGGCAGTCCTCGACGACTACCGCGAATCCCGGATCACGCTCGACGCTGCAGCAGCCGATTACGGCGTGGTCATCACAGGCGGGGCCGTGGACGAGGCCGCCACGGCCAAGGCACGCCAGGAGCGCCTGGCCGTTTAGCCACCCACCCGGCCACCGGCCACAGCGCTATAGCCACACGTCCCGGGGCGGGGTATCCTCGCCCCGGGATGTTCCAACAAGCACTAACGGAGATTCACATGGAACCCATTCGAGTCGGCATCATCGGCGTCGGAAACGTCCTCAACCAGTACCTTGACAAGATCGGCGTCCACCCCGACGTCGCCGTCGTGGCACTCGCGGACGTGAACGCCGAGGCGGTCAGGAAGCGCGCTGCCGAATACGATGTCCCCAAGGCCCTCACTCCCGACGAGTTGCTGGCCGATGAGGAGGTGGAACTTGTCCTCAACCTCACGCCGCCCAAGCTTCATGCGCCCGTCACGCTCCAAGCGATCGCGGCCGGCAAGCACGTCCTCTCCGAGAAACCCTTCGCAACGTCCCTTGAGGAAGCAAGGCAGATCCTGGCTGCAGCACGGGAAGCCGGGGTCAAGGTGGGTTCCGCACCCACCACGTTCCTGGGCTCCGGGATGCAGACCAGCCGCAAGCTGATCGACGACGGCTGGATCGGCACGCCGGTGGCAGCTTTCGCGTCCTTCGCCTGCCGCGGCTACGAGCACTGGCACCCGAACGTCGACCCCTTCTACAGCCCCGGAGTCGGCCCCATGCTGGACATCGGACCGTACCTGATCACCAACCTGGTGAACTTCTTCGGCCCTGTGTCGCGCGTCTCCGCGACCACGCCGCGTTCGTCCGGGACGCGTCCCCGTCCGGGCAAGGATGGGGAAGTCATCCGGATCCAGACCCCGACCCACGTCACGGGAACCATTGACTTCGAGTCCGGCGCTGCCGCCACCGTGATCGTCAGCTGGGACATCTGGAACCACAACCTGCCGCATCTGGAGGTCTACGGCACCGGCGGCTCGCTGGCAGCGCCGAACCCGGACCACTTCTCCGGGGCTCCCGTGCTGCGCCGCGGCGAGCCGGGGGATCTCGCGCTGGACATGACGCCTCCCGGCGGTGGTGACTGGCGCGAAACGCCCATCACCCACCGTGACGATGCCTACCGCGGCATCGGGCTGGCAGAATTCGGCTACGCCATCCGCAACGGCGTGGAACCCCGGACGGGCGGCGACTTCGCCTACCACGTCCTGGAAGTGCTCTTGGCCTTTGAAGCCTCCTCGGAGCAGGGCAAGCACATAGATATCGAGAGCACCTGCGTGCGGCCCCGGCCGCTGCCCTCGGTTGGCCCGCAGGAGCCGTACCGGTTCGACTAGAGGCCAGGCAGAACAGCGGCCGACGGCGGTACTCGCGTGCCGCCGTCGACCGCTGTTTTGCGTGTCCGGGGCAGTAGGGGGCTGCGTCCCAAAGTGGGACACAACGTTGCTTTCCCGCAGTGAAAACCTGAGGTTCGGGCGAATCGGTTTGCAAATGCCGACGCACCTACGAATTTAGGAGAACGCATGACTACCACAGCCGCTGCTGACATCGGCACAGACGTCAAGACCGCAGCCGACAAAAAGGCCGTCCGCCGCCGCACTGTCGCACAAGCAATCGTTGAGTATTTGCAGGTCCAGTACAGCGAACTGGACGGCGAGAAGCGCCGACTGGTTCCCGGCATGTACGGCATCTTCGGCCACGGCAACTCCGTCGGCCTGGCCCAGGGCATCGACGAATACGGTTCCGACTTCACCTACTATCAGGCCAAGAACGAACAGTCCGCAGTTCACGCAGCCATCGGCTTTGCCAAGGCGTCCAACCGTGCCGCCACGCTGGCTTGCACGGCCTCTGCCGGCCCTGGTTCCACCAACATGGTCACCGGTGCTGCAACCGCCACGACCAACCGCCTCCCGGTGCTGTTGTTCCCCGCGGACATCATCAACAACCGCTTTGGCGATCCCGTGCTGCAGCAGATCGAGCACCCGGTGGAGCGCGATGTCTCCGCCAACGACTGCTTCCGTCCGGTCAGCCGCTACTTTGACCGGATCACCCACCCGGCCCAGCTGCTGTCCACCCTTCCGGAGGCCATGCGCGTCCTTACCGACCCGGTGGAAGCCGGTGCGGTCGTAGTATGCCTGCCGCAGGACATCCAGGGTGCCGAGTTCGACTTCCCGGAGACCTTCTTCACCCCCCGCGTCTGGCACATTCGCCGGCGCCCGGCAGTTGAGGACGAACTTCGTGACGCCGCCGGGATCATCCGTAACGCCCGGCGTCCGCTGCTGATCGCCGGTGGTGGAGTCCGCTACTCCAAAGCACAGGAAGAACTGGCGCGTTTCAGCGCCGAATTCGGCATCCCTGTCTCGGAAACGTACGCCGGTAAGGGCAGCGGCCCCGTCACCGAGTTGAACCTTGGTGCGCTGGGCGTGACCGGCACAGTGGGTGCCAACGAGATCGCCGACGCCGCGGACGTCGTGATTACGGTGGGTTCGCGCCTGCAGGACTTCATCACGGCCTCGCACTCCCTCTTCCAGAACCCTGACGTGAAATTCGTCAACCTCAACGTTGGTGCGTTCGACGCCCACAAGATGGGATCATTCCCCGTCATCGGTGATGCCAGGCTGAACCTCGCGGCCCTCCGGGAACGCCTTTCCGCCGTCGGCTATTCGACATCGGCGGGATTCAGGAGCGACATTGCCGATGCACGCAAGGCCACGCTGGAAGTGCGCAACCACGACCTGGAGGCCTTCCCGGGCGAGAAGATGAGCCAGGCGCAGGTCATCGACGCCTTGAACAGGACCACCACGGGCGAGGACGCGCTGATCCTGGGCTCCGGTGGCGTGGTGGAGGGCATCCACAAAGCCTGGGATCCTTCAAACGGCACCGAAATCCACTTCGAATACGCCAACTCCTGCATGGGCCATGAGATACCCGCAGGACTGGGCTACCGAATCGCCCGCGACGGCGAGCCCGGTGAGGTCTATGTCCTCATCGGTGACGGCACGTACTTCATGCAGCCCACTGAACTGGTAACCGCAGTGCAGGAGCGCCAGAAGATCATCACGATCGTGGTCGACAACCGTGGCCACCAATGCATCTGGCCGCTTCAGGTCGCCAAGGGCGGCCCGGGCCGTGAATTCGGTACGCAGTACAAGGAGCGCAACGCCGGGTCCGGACGCCTTGACGGGCCGGTCCTGGAGTTCGACATCGCTGCCAACGCGGCCAGCATGGGCTGCGCCGCGTGGTCAACAACCACCATCGAGGAGTTTGAGGGCGCCCTGGCCGAGGCCCGTGCCGCTGAGGGACCCGCCGTGATCGTCGCCCACGTCGAGCAGTACCGGTACCTGTCCGGCAACGGCGCTTTCTGGGACGTCGGAGTGCCGATGACCTCCCAGCGCCCGGGCAGCCAGGAAGGTACCGCCAAGCACCTCGAAGGCCGCGCCCGCCAGCGCTACTACGCTGCCACCACCGCACCCGAACCGCGCTAGGCACATCGGGCGGGACCGCTCCATCGGCGGTCCCGCCCGCTTGTTTTTCGATAACAGTCCCCACTTCCTGACCAAGGAGCATTCACTATGAGCTCATTTGCCGTTATTGATCCGGCTACCGGAACCATTCATGCCGAGTACCCCGCGGCCACCGACGCAGAGGTCGAGGCAGGACTCGGCGCAGCACAGAAGACATACCAGGAGTGGTCCCGGACCACGACCGTGGCCGAGCGCGCTGTCTTGGCCAAGCGCCTCGCGGACCTGTTCGTTGAGCGCAAGGACAAACTGGCCGCCATCATCAACCGTGAGATGGGCAAGCCGTTGCAGCAGGCCGTGGGGGAAGCCGAGTTTTCCGGTTCCATCGCAGCTGCCTTCGCCGAGCACGCGGAAGAGTGGCTCGCGGACGAGGAACTGGAGGTGGCGGATGGACTGAGGACCTTCTTCCGCTACCAGGGCCTCGGCGTGATCCTGGGCATCATGCCGTGGAACTACCCCTACTACCAAGTGGCACGGTTCGCGATCCCCAACATCATCCTTGGCAACACGGTGATCGTCCGCCACGCCAGCCAGTGCCCGGAGTCGGCGTTGGCGTTGGAGGAACTCTTCCGCGACGCAGGTTTCCCCGAGGGTGCCTACGTCAACCTGTTCGCCACCCACCAGCAGATTTCCACCATGATCGCGGACGACCGCGTACAGGGTGTCTCGCTGACCGGTTCGGAGCAAGTGGGTGCGATCGTGGCGGAGCAGGCCGGACGTGCCCTGAAGAAGTGCGTCCTGGAGCTTGGCGGCGCCGACGTGTTCCTGGTGCTCGATACCGATGACGTGGACCTTGCAGTGAAGAAGGCCGTGATGGGCCGCATGGGCAACACGGGCCAATCGTGCAACGGTTCCAAGAGGATCGTGGTGCTGGACAAGTACTTTGACGAGTTCGCCGGGAAGTTCAAGGCTGCCATCGCCGGCCAGTCCTACGAGAACGGCGATTTCGGCCCGATGTCCTCAGATTCGGCCACAAAGTTCCTGGCTTCCCAGGTACAGGGTGCGTTGGACCAGGGCGCCGAAATCCTAGTGGGCAACAATGAGCCCCAAGGCAACGTCTTCACTCCGACGGTGATTACCAACATCACCCCGTCCATGGACGTTTACAGCGAGGAGCTGTTTGGTCCGGTCGCCCAGTTGTACAAGGTCAGCAGCGACGAGGAAGCAATCAAGCTCGCGAACTCCTCGCCGTACGGCCTGGGTTCGGTGGTGATCTGCGACGACGTCGAGCGCGCCGAGCGCGTCGGCAACCAGCTCGACGTCGGCATGGTCTTCGTCGGTGCCTACGACCTCAGCGGTGCGGACGTGCCATTCGGCGGCGTCAAGAAGTCCGGCTACGGCCGCGAACTGGGCAAGGTGGGCATGTTGGAGTTCGCCAACAAGAAGCTGTTCCGCTTCGCGAAGTAGGTCCTGGGAGTGTAGTTTTCAACGCAGCAGAAGGAGGCCGGATCATTGCGATCCGGCCTCCTCCTTTGTCCAGGTTTCCTTCTTTGTCCCCGATTCCTTCTTTGCCCGGGACTCAGGCTCCGTACGTGGTCTGCCCGGACACTTCCGGGATGTCCACCCAGCCGCCGGAACCAGCGCTCTGCAGGGAAGCATCAACGAGTTCCGAAGCGGACCAGCCGTCGGCGGCGGAGGGGCCGAGCTGCTTGCCTTCGGCCACGGAACGCAGGAACAGCGCGGCCTCGATGGTCTTGAGGTCGTTGAATCCGATGCCGGGGCCGGGTCCTGGCTGGAAGCGGCCGAATTCTCCGTAGGACGGCGGGGTCATGATGGTGCGGTATCCGCTGCGGTCCGTGGCGAGTTCAAGCTGGTTCATTCGTTCGAAGTTCCAGCGCAGCGAGCCTTCCGAGCCGTACACCTCGATGATGTATTCGGCGTGCGGGCCAATGGCTACGCGGGTGGATTCGAACATACCGATCGCGCCGCCTTCAAAACGGGCCAACATCGCCGTGTAGTCCTCGTTCTCCACTTCACGGGTGACGTCCGATGCCTGGCCCATGTCGAAGGAGTTGGAGGACTTGCCTGCGGGCAGTGGACGGTCCTTGATGAAAGTTTCGGTGACCGCGTTGAGCGAGGTGATCCGGCCAACCAGGAACTGTGCAAGGTCGAAGCCATGGCTCAGGACGTCGCCAAGGACTCCCGAACCGGCGCGTGCCTGCTCGTAACGCCATGTGAAGACCTGCGTCGGGTCGGAGGCATAGCCCGTGAGGAGGCGGATCTGCACGTTGGTGATCCGGCCCAGAGCGCCAGACCGGATGAGCCGACGGGCTTCCGCGACAGCCGGTGCGTGCCGGTAGTTGAAGCCCACGGAGGTGATCAGCCCTGCAGCTTCGGCGCCCTGGGCTATTTCGCGGGATTCCCGGGCACTGCGGCCCATGGGCTTTTCGATCCAGAAGTGCTTGCCGGCCTCGATGGTTGCCATGGCGATTTCGTGGTGCAGGAAGTTGGGGGAGCAGATCGAGACAACGTCGACGTCCGGGTTCTCGAGTACTTTGCGGTAGTCGGTGGCCGTTTCCTTATAGCCGAGTGCGTCCTCGGCGTGGTGGCGACCGGCGTCGTCGGGGTCTGCGGCGATCACCAGCTCGGGGTGGCGCGGCAGTTCAGGGAAGAACTGCTTCGTAGCGAGGTAGGCGCGCGAGTGCAGACGCCCCATCCACCCCACCGAGATGAGGCCAACGCCAATGCGGTTCTGGTCTTCCAAAGTGGACTCCTTAGTTTGTGCCGCTTTCCGGCGGTGCTGTGCCGCGCATAAAGACGGCATCTGCCCATCAGCCTAGGAACCCACGGAGGGTGCGCTGTGTCTCAATCTGAGACATCCGGGGCCGGGGCGGGGCTGTTTGAGTAGAACGTACTAGTCCCGCAACGCCAACCAAGAGGAGCCGTCGACGATGATGCACCGCAGCCCGTGGAAACGGACGGAACCCTTGCGGGTGATCGTCACAGGAGCGACGTCCGGCGTCGGAGCAGCGACCGCGAAACTGTTCGCTGCCCGTGGTGCCCGGGTAGCGCTGCTGGGCCGCCGCCCGGGGGAGCTGCGGCGCGTTGCGGGAGAGCTCGACGGCGGTGCGCACCACGTGGTTGCCGACGTCGCCAGTGCAGAATCGGCCCGGAACGGCGTCCGGGGAGCCATTCACGCCCTCGGCGGGCTGGACGTGGCAGTCAACGCTGCGGGGGTTGCAGGCTACGCGGCCCTTGAGGACCTGGACGAGGACCGCTGGCGTGAGGTGCTGGACACCAACCTTTCCGGCACCTTCTACGTCGCGCAGGAAGCGGGCCTCCACATGCGCAGGTCCGGGGGAGGGGCGATTGTCAACGTTGCCTCTGACCTCGCAACCATGGGCGTTGCAGGACTGGCCCACTACTGCGCCGCGAAGGCCGGCGTCGTGGGGCTCACGAAGGCGCTGGCCCTTGAGTTGGCGCCCTCTGTCCGTGTCAACGCCGTCTGCCCCGGGCCGATCGACACGCCCATGCTGCGCACCGGCCTGGACGCCGCGCCGGACCCGGTTCTGGCCCTGCGGCAGAAGGAAAGCGCCGTCCCGCTCAGCCGGCTAGCGGAGCCGGAAGAAGTGGCGGCGGCCATCTTTTTCCTCGCCGTCGAGGGCACGTTCGCCACTGGTACCAGCATGGCGTTCGACGGCGGCACTTCGGCCGCTTAGAAGCTTCACCCGACACCTCATCAAGACAAACAAGCCAAGGAGCTTTGAAGGTTATGTCCGATTCGAAGTACAACGATCTCCGCAGCGCACGCTGGTTTGCGCCGCACGACCTCACCGGATTCGTGCACCGCACCGCCATCCAGGCCGAAGGCTTCTCGCGCTTCGCCATTAAGGACCGGCCGGTCATTGGCATTGCCAACTCCTGGTCGGAGCTGGTCAACTGCAACATCCACTTCAAGCTGCTTGCCGAGGCCGTGAAGCGTGGCGTCCTGATGGCCGGTGGTTTGCCGCTGGAGTTTCCCACCATCTCCTTGGGCGAGAGCCTGATGAAGCCCTCGGCCATGCAGTTCCGCAACCTGATGGCCATGGACGTCGAGGAATCCATCCGTGCCTACCCGCTCGACGCGATCGTGCTGTTGGGCGGCTGTGACAAGACCGTCCCCGCGCAGCTCATGGGAGCCGCCAGCGCAGACATACCCACCATCATGCTGACCGGCGGCCCCCAGGAGCCCGCCCACTTCCGGGGCAAGCAATTGGGTGTCGGGACGGACACCTGGAAGTACGCCGATGAACTGCGGGCAGGAAAGATCACCGAGGCCGACTTCGACGAACTCGAGTCCGCCGCCAAGCCCTCCGCCGGGCACTGCAGCGAAATGGGCACGGCCTCCACCATGACGTCCCTCGTTGAGGCCTTGGGCATGTGCCTCCCGGGCAGTGCGTCCATCCCCGCCGTCGACGCCCGGCGCGGGCAAGCCGCTGAAGCCACTGGCCGCAGGGCCGTTGAAATGGCCCTGTCAGGTCCGAAGCCCAGCGAGATCCTGACCAAGGAAGCGTTTGATAACGCCATCACGTTGCTGATGGCCGTAGGTGGCTCCACCAATGCCGTGGTTCACCTTTTGGCACTTGCCCGCAGGGTGGGTTACGACCTTCAGCTGGACCGGTTCCACGAGATTTCGCAGCGCACTCCGCGGATCGCCAACGTCCGCCCGTCCGGTGAATACCTCGTGAAACAGCTCTTCGAGGTCGGCGGCATCCCCACGGTACTGAAGGCCCTGGATCCGCTGTTGCACCGGGATGCCTTGACCGTCACGGGCGAACCCCTCGCAAAGGGCTACGAATCGGCACCTGAGCCGGACGGCGTCGTCGTGAGCACGCTTGAGGCGCCGTTCGATGCATCCGGTGGCATCGCCGTCGTTCGCGGCTCGCTGGCCCCGAACGGTGCGGTGATCAAGCGCAGCGCAGCCTCCAAGGACCTGCTGCAGCACAAGGGTTCGGCCATAGTTTTCGAGGACATCTACGACCTTGGCCGCAGGATTGACGATCCGGACCTGGACATCACGGAGGACTCGGTCCTGGTGCTCCGCAACAGCGGCCCGGTGGGTGCGCCCGGAATGCCGGAATGGGGCATGCTGCCCATTCCGCAAAAGCTGCTGCGCAAGGGTGTCCGGGACATCGTGCGGATCTCCGATGCCCGCATGAGCGGTACCGCGTTCGGCACCACGGTGCTGCATGTGTCCCCTGAAGCTGCCGTGGGCGGTCCGTTGGCCATTGTCCGGGACGGCGATCCGATCGTGCTGGACGTCGAAAACCAGCGCCTGGACCTCGACCTCCCCCAGGAGGAGATTGAAGCCCGGCTCGCTGACCTCAAGCTTCCGCAGCCCAAGTATCGCCGCGGCTACGGCCGACTGTTCATTGACCACGTCAACCAGGCTCACGAGGGCTGCGACTTCGATTTCCTCAAGGGCCTCCCTGATGAGGAACCGCAGCGCCTGCCGTATGGCCTGATGAGCGGCTGGCAGGGCGGCTGGTGAGAAGCCGCGACGAGGAAGGGCAGGGAACGGGCATGTCACGACCCAAAGTAATTGTCATCGTCCAGGAGGGCCGGCCGTTGCCTCCTGTGGAGCGGCTGGACGCCGAGGCCGAGGTAGTGGTGGTCCGGTCCGCCGAAGAGTTCAGGGCGGCGCTGCCCGGGGCGGAAATCCTGTTCCTGAACGACTTCAGGACGAAGCTTCTGCGTGACGTTGGTCCGGGGGAGCTGCGATGGATCCACACCTCGAGCATCGGCGTGGACAGCCTCATGACCCGGGAGATCATCAACGGCGACATCGTGGTGAGCAATTCGCGCGGCGTTTGTGAACGGCCCATCGCCGAGTGGGTCCTGGGTGTCCTGTTGATGTTCACCAAGGACCTGCGCCGAACCATCGAACTGCAGCAAGCAAGGACCTGGCAGCACCGGGAAACCGAACCGTTGCTGGGACGCAAGGTCCTGGTGGTCGGCCCTGGACCTGTGGGGCGCGAGACGGTCCTGCTGCTGCGTGCGGCGGGCATGGATGTGTCGGTCGTCGGGCGGACAGCGCGTGAGGATAAGCAACTGGGCGCCATTGCCTCCTTCGAGGAGCTGGACCTGCTCCTTGGGGAGGCCCAGGACGTGGTGCTGACCGTGCCGCTCACTGAGGAGACGCGCGGGCTGTTCAACGCTGCACGCTTTGACAAGATGCGTCAGGGAGCACGGTTGGTCAATGTGGGCCGCGGGGCCGTGGTGGTGGAACAGGACCTGCTCGACGCCATCGACGCCGGGCACCTGGGTGCAGCAGCCCTGGACGTTTTCGCGAACGAGCCGTTGGCAGCTGAAAATCCACTCTGGAGCCGCAGCAACATCCTGGTCTCGCCCCACGCCTCCGGGGACCTGATCGGGTGGCGTGGCCGAGTTGTGGACTGCTTCGCAGCAAACCTGCAGAAGTGGAAGACGGGCGAGCCGCTCAATGACATCGTGGACCTGAAAAAGCTTGGCGGAACCGCTCCAAAACCCCTGTCCCAAGCTGGTACAGTGCTCCCACAATCCGCGTCGATAGTGTGATTCAGCACTCAAAACTTCGCGACGAGGATTACATGTCAAGCACAACAAAAGGGAAGCAGACGCCTACCCGGACCCAGGAAGACAAGCTCAGCGGCAACATGGGGGTGGGCGAGCTCGTGATGAACGTGCTCGCCTTCTCCTCCCCGCTGACCACCGTTGCAGGCACCCTGCCTGTGATGCTCCTTTTCAGCGGGCACACCGCTCCGGGCATCTACCTCCTGGTGACGTTGATGCTCCTGATCTTCTCGGTGGGGTTCGTCAGGATGAGCCGCAGCGTGGACGCTCCAGGCGGCTTCTATTCATTCGTCACCGCCGGCCTTGGCAAGCCGGCCGGTCTTGGTGGTGCACTGTTGGCGCTGGTGGGTTACATCTTCATCGGCTTCTTTGCGCCGTCCCTGTTCGCCCTCACCCTGCAGGGCTTTGTGGTGAACACCCTGGGTGGTCCGGAGATTCCGTGGTACTGGTACGGGTTGGGCATCATCACCGTCACCACGCTGTTGGCTTACAACCGCATCGACTTGTCGGCAAAGGTCCTGACGGTAGTCATGTTGCTGGAATCGGCCGTGGTGGTCATTTTCGATGTGGCCGCGTTCGCCTCGGGCGACGTGTCACAGGGTGTCGAGTTCTCCATGCCCTGGATCACCGACGCCGGGTTGGGCCTGGCCCTGTTGTTCGCCGTGGGAAATTTCTTCGGGTTCGAAGCGACGGTTATCTACCGGGATGAAGTGAAGAACCCTGACCGGACCATTCCCAGGGCCACGTATCTGGCGGTGGTCGGCATTGGCCTGTTCTACGCGGTGGCCGCATGGGCCTACACGGCATTCCTCGGCGCTGACAATGTCCAGGACGAGGCCAAAGCAAACACGGTGAATCTGTTCAACGACGGAGCCACTGCGCTGGTCGGCAAGATTTTTGCCGATATCGGGGTGGTCCTGTTGATCACGTCGATCCTGGCCTCCATGCTGTCCATCCAGAATATTGCGGCCCGGTACAGCTTCTCGCTGGCTGCCGACGGGGCGCTGCCGAGGATCCTCGGCAGCGTCCACCCACGGCACAAGTCCCCTTATGTTTCGGCGGTGGGCGTGGGCATCGTTTGGGTGGTTGCCACTGTGGTGTTCACCCTGGTGGGGGTTGCTCCCGAGGCCCTCTATCCGATCGCCAGTGGAAGCGGCACGTTCTCGGTCCTGCTGCTGATGTTCATTACGAGTTTCGCGGTGCTGGTCTACTTTGTGCGCCGCCGCAGTTTCGCTCCCGAATCCGTGTGGAAGACCATTGTTTCCCCCATCGTCAGCGTGCTGTTCCTTGGCCTGATTACTTATCTGGCAATTGCGAATTATCCCGAGCTGATCGGTGGATCGGCCGTCATGACGGCAATTTTCATGACATTTACTTTTGCGTTGTTCATCGGCGGCATTGTTTATGCATACTTCCTGCGTTCAAAGCGTCCCGAGGTCTATGCGCGTTTAGGCCGGCAGAAGATCGATCAATAACCACTGCATTATTGGAGGGCTGCAATGACGCAACAGATCAGGGTTGGCCTGTTCGGGACCGGGAGGATCGGTCAGGTGCATGCCATGAGCCTGGCAACGTTGGAAGAAGCGACGCTCACCTGGGTGTGCGATCCATACCTGGAAGGTGCCAAGCGGACTGCTGCCGAGTTCGGCGGCAGGGTCAGTGACGACCCCGCCGAAGTCTTTGCTTCAGGGGAAGTGGATGCCGTCATCGTGGCCTCTCCGACCGCTACCCACGTGGAACTCATTGAACAGTCGATCGATGCAAATATCCCCGTGCTGTGTGAGAAACCTGTTGACCTGGAGATTGCCCGGGTTGATGCACTCCGGGCCAAGGCGGCTGCTGCGGATGTTCCGATCGCTTTGGGGTTCAACAAGCGCTTTGACCGGCATTTTGTGGAACTACGGCGGCGGGTGGGGGCCGGGGAGATCGGTGCCTTGGAGCAGTTGATCATCACGAGCCGGGATCCAGGGGAGCCGCCGGCGGCTTACCTGCCCCAGTCCGGCGGGATTTTCCGGGACATGACCATCCACGACCTGGACATGGCCCGCTACTTTCTTCCGGACATTGTGGAGGTCTCGGCCCGCGGTGCCAACGTCTTCAGCGAAAGCATCCGGGAGGCGGGCGACTTCGATTCCACCGTGGTCACCCTTCGGGGTTCCAACGACGAACTCGTGACCATCCTCAATTCAAGGCATTCCGCGTACGGCTACGACCAGCGCATCGAGGCCTTCGGCTCCACCGGTTTGCTCCAAGTGGCCAACAAGAACGACAGCCTGGTGCGGCATTGGGGCACGCGTTCCGTCGAGGGGACAAGCCCGTACCAGAACTTTTTCCTGGAGCGCTATGCGGAGGCGTACCGGCTTGAAGTCGCCGAGTTCCTGCGCGCTGTCCGCGGCCTGCCCTCCCGGAGTCCCGGCTTCGAGGACGGCCGTGCTGCCTTGGTCCTGGCCGACGCGGCGGAGAAGTCAGCCCGAACAGGCGCTGCCATTGCCGTGGATTTGTCAGCGTAGCCCTTTGATTGCCCGGCCCGGGCACGGATTCTTTCGCAACAATCCGTGCACGGGCCGGGCATTTCCCTTTTAACTCCGGCTAATTCCCATTGATTCGTTTCCTATGGCAACAATTTCCGCAAGCCGTGTTCCAAAGTGGTACACACGCCGTTGCGTCGAGTCCGTCAAAGTTCAAGTAAGTGAAACAGAGTGGCGCAGGTCACGCGGTTTATGGGTGTCTTTGGATTTCCCGCCTCCGCAACGTCAAACAATGTGGTTGGACGGACCATCGCCAATGGTGTTTCACCGGTTCATTTGCTTGGCCCTATCAATCGAGGATGAGATGACCGATGCACCACCGGTGACAGCTCCACTTGTCGCCCTCAAGGACATACACAAGACATTCGGGGCGGTGTCCGCATTGCGCGGCGTCAGCATCGATGTCATGCCCGGCGAAACCTTCGCTCTGCTAGGAGACAACGCCGCCGGCAAATCAACGCTCATGAAAGTGCTGACGGGCGTCTACCAGCCCGATCGGGGCGCCATTGAGCTGGATGGAAAACGGACCGAGTTTCCTACGCCGTCCGCTTCCCGGGATCAGGGTGTCGAGATGGTCTACCAGGACTTTGCCCTGGCAGACAACCTGGACGTACGCACCAACATCTTCCTTGGCCGGGAACCACAGAAGAATATCCTCGGTCCGCTGGTGCGGATCATCGATCGCAAGAAGATGGAATCCGAGACCAAGCGCGTGCTGGAGCGCCTGGACATCCCCATCAACCCGCGCCTGAAGGTCAAGCGCCTCTCGGGCGGTCAGCGGCAGGCCGTGGCCATCGGGCGCGCCCTGGCATTCGATGCACGTCTGATCATCATGGACGAACCCACTGCCAACCTGTCGGTGGCCAAGGTGGACAAGTTGATCGAAGTCACCCAGCGGCTCAAGGATCTGGGGATTGCAGTCATCATCATTACCCACCGGCTCGACGAAGCCTTCGCAGTGGCAGACCGCTTCGCCGTCATGCGCCAGGGGCAGGTGGTGGGCCGGTTCCGCGTCGGCGAGGTCTCGGAAGCCCAAGTGGCCCACCTGATCTCCCACGGCACCTTGGATGACTACGTCGACACCGGAAGCGGCATCCCCGATGACCGCCGCAAGATCGGAAGCACGTCAAGCAAGGAAGCCGTTGATGCCATGTCCGTTGGCGGACCTGCAACCGGGAGCGACTCATGAGCCTCACCATGGACAACCTCAAGACGAAATTAGGACCCGCCGATCTCAAGGAGGGCCTGACGGCCACCAAGGTCAAGCGGTTCATTGGGGACTACGGGATCATCATCCTGTTCGTGGTGATCCTCATCGTCCTTGCCGCGGCCGCGCCGAACTTCCTGACCCTGAACAACATCGTGAATGTGGTCCGGCAGTCATCGATTATCGGCTTGATCGCGCTGGGAATGACGTTCATCATGATCACCGCGGGTATCGACCTGTCGGTTGGTTCGGTCGTCGGCTTGGCGGGCATGACATTCGCCATCCTGGCACCCGCCAGTGGCGGCGCCTTCTGGCTCCCCCTGATAGCCGGCCTGGGTGTGGGACTCCTGGTCGGTTTCCTCAGCGCAGCCATGGTTGTCTGGGGAGCAATCCTTCCCTTCCTGGCCACGCTGGCCACCATGGCCATAGCCCGTACCGCAGCCCTGGTCATCACTGACGGGCAGGTTGTTTCCGGGTTGAGCGGACCGGCCGAATGGCTGGGCTCCGGTTTCCTGGGTCCCGTTCCGGTCCCTGTGATCATCTTCCTGCTTGCCGCCATCATCTGTGAGTTCGTGTTGAGCCGTACCAAGTTCGGCTCCCATGTGTACGCCGTGGGCGGCAACGAAGAGTCGGCCAAGAAAGTGGGCATCTCCACCAGCCGGGTGCTCTTCACCGTCTACCTGATCGGTGGCGTGACGGCTGCCTTGGGCGGTCTTGTCCTGACGGCCCGCCTGGATGGCGCCGCACCCGTGGCAGGTACCGGATACGAGCTCCAGGTGATCGCCGCCGTCGTGATTGGCGGCACGAGCCTCTTCGGCGGTGTCGGCACCATCCGGGGAACCGTGATCGGTGTCCTGCTGCTGGGCGTCGTCATGAACGGCATGAACCTGCTCGGCGTTTCCTCCTACTACCAGCAGGGCGTACAGGGCGTGATCCTCGTCCTCGCCGTGCTGCTGAACCGCTGGAAATCCGACTAGTCCAGCACCCAACCAACGCAACACCACCATCTCCAAGCGCACAGACAAAAACCACTGAAAGGAACAACCATGGGAATGCGACACAAGCTCGCTGCGGCCACAGCCATGTTGGCTGCCGGAGCCCTGACCCTCACCGGCTGCGGAGGCAGCAGCAACGCCAGCGGTTCCGAACAGTCCGGGAAGAGCTACAACATCGGTGTTGTGGTCCTCGACCTGCAGGACCCGGACTTGGCGCACATGACCGACGCCATGAAGAAGACGGCTGAAGAAAAGGGCGTCAAGCTCAACATCACCGACTCCAAGAAGGATGTGGGCAGCGAACTGAACCAGGTTGAGGACCTCCTCACCCGCCAGGTGGACGCTGTTATCATGCAGCCCCTGGACGGCGATGCCAGCCAGAACGCCGCCAAGCGGGTCATCGCTGCCAACATCCCGTTGTTCATCCTGTCCACCGAGTTCGCGGAAGGCTCTGACGTCGGCTACAAGAGCTACATCGGTGTCGATGACACCGTAGCCGGCCAGATGCAGGCCGAGTACCTCAACAAAGTCATGCCCGACGGCGGCAACCTGGTGTTCGCCGCGGGCATCTACGGTGCCTCGTGGACCGACCGCCGCAAGTCCGGATTCGACAAGACGATCAACAAGAACTTCAAGATCGTGGCCGAATTCCAGGCCAAGGGCAGCCGCGACGACGCCAAGCGCAACATGGAAGACACCCTCCAGCGCTTCCCGTCCGGCCAGATTGACGCCGTGGTGGCCAATAACGACGAAATGGCCATTGGTGCCGCGTCGGCCATTGAGGACGCAGGCCGTACGGCTGAGTTCAAAGCAGTAGTCGGCGTCGACGGAACCGAGCCTGCCTTGCAGGACATCAAGGCCGGCACCATGTCCGCGACGGTCCGCCAGGACTCCGCGGGGCAGGGCGTCAAGGCAGTGGAGGTTGTTACGGACTTCCTCAACGGCTCCAATGTGGACAACCGCTACACCTTGCCATTCACCCTCATCACCAAGGACAACCTGTCCGAGTTCCTGAAGTAGCCACTTCCGCATAAGGAAACGGGCACAGTGGATTCCGTCCGCTGTGCCCGTTCTGTTTTGGCACAGTCCGCCTGGCGGGCCCCCGCCTAGACTTCCACAGGACCACTATGGAAATGGAGAAGTCGATCATGCCCCACGGCCACGGCGGAGACCCAACACTGACGCGGCTGCTTGCCGCTCTGCGCGGGCAAGGCATCGAGGTGGACGATTCTCCGCGTCGCCTCTCCGAATACTCCTACGACGCCTCCAACTACCGCGTCCGGCCTGCCGGCGTAGCCTTTCCGGCAAACGTCGACGACGTCAGGGCAGTCGTGCGCGAATGTTCGGCCCTGGGCATATCCATCACGCCGCGCGGCGGCGGCACGTCCATGGCGGGCAATGCGATCGGCACTTCCTTGGTGCTGGACCTGTCACGCCGGATGGCGGCCGTGGAAAAGCCCGACGCCGGCGAGGCAGCAGTGTGGGTGGATGCCGGCGTGGTCCTCGGTGAGCTGCGCTCGTACATAGAGTCCGTCACGGAAGGCACGTTGACCTTTGCTCCCGATCCCTCATCCATGACCCGGGCCACTGTGGGCGGTTCGATTGGCAACGACGCATGCGGCAACCACTCAGTGGCCTATGGACGCATGACGCAGCATGTCGAGGAGGTGGAGCTCGTCACGGCTGACGGTGCCTACCTGCGCGCCGGGCGGAACTTCCTATGCGCCGTTGATCACCGGGACGGGCACTCCGTTGCCCGGGCAGCAGAGCTGCTCCACGGGTTGAAGGAGCTCGCCCAGGCCAACCTGGCTGCACTCCGGGTAGAACTGGGAAACATCCCGAGGCAGGTCTCGGGTTACCACTTGGGACACCTGTTGCCCGAAAACGGCCTGGATGTTGCCGCTGCCATGGCCGGCAGCGAAGGCACTTGCGCCATCGTGGTCAGGGCCAAGGTGCGCCTGGTTCCCAAGCCGCGCACAACAGCGCTGCTGTGCCTCGGTTATGCGAACACCATAGATTCCGCCCGCGACGTGATGACCATCCTCGCCGCCAAGCCAAGCGCCATCGAAGGCCTGGACGCGTCAATTGTGGACATTATGCGCCACAGGCGTGGTGCCGGCAGCGTTGACTCCCTGCCGCAGGGCAAGGCGTTCCTGATGGTCGACTTCCCCGGGGACACGATTCAGCAGGCCTCGGCTGCTTGTGAGCGGCTGCTGGCCAAACTCGCCGCCGACGGCAGGATCCTCGATCATGCCCTGGTCACCGAACCCCTGGAGCGGGCCAAGCTCTGGCGCGTCCGTGAAGACGGGGCAGGGCTGTCATCCCGCCGGATTGACGGGATCCAAACATGGCCGGGCTGGGAAGACTCCGCCGTTGCCCCGGATCGATTGGCGGACTACCTCGCGGAGTTGCTGCCCCTCGTGGAGAGGTACGGCTACACCGCTTTCATGTACGGACACTTCGGCGCCGGCTGCGTCCACATGCGCCTCGATTACGATCTCCGCAGCGACAACGGACGTCATACGTTCGAGGAATTCACCCGGGAGGCGGCCAAGCTCGTGGTGGCCCACGGCGGATCACTGTCCGGGGAACATGGCGACGGTCGCGCACGCAGCGAACTGCTGGAGGTGATGTACACACCGGCAATGCTTGGCATCTTCAAAGCATTCAAGCACCAATGGGACCCTGCAGGAATCCTCAATCCCGGAATCATCGTGGACCCCGAACCCTTCGCCGCATCGCTTGCCTTGGCGGGTGTTGCCCAACCCGGCCCCGGCCACGGCGAGCCCGACGCGGCGCCGGGTACCGCCGTCGTGCATTCTGCAGGAAACCGTGAATTGCTCCCGGTGGTGAGCCCGTTTGTGGGCAACACGCACGCATGCATCGGGGTGGGGCGCTGCCGGGCGACGTCCGGCGGATTCATGTGCCCCAGCTACCGCGCCACCAAGGACGAGAAGGACTCCACGCGGGGACGGGCAAGGGTCCTTCAGGAACTGGTGCGGGCCAAAGGAACCAGCCATGACGGCTGGTCCAGCCCCGAAGTCCGCGAGGCCCTGGACCTCTGTTTGTCGTGCAAAGCGTGTTCCGCCGGCTGTCCCACGGGAGTGGACATCGCCGAAGCAAAATCCCAACTGGTGGATGAACATTACCGCGGCAAGATCAGGCCGTTCACGCACTACTCCATCGGTTGGCTGCCGCGCTGGCTTCCGTTTCTGACGCGCATCGCGCCGATCGCCAACGCGGGAACCGCTGTCCGCCCCTTCCGCATCGTTGGTGAATGGCTGGGCGTCAGTGCACGACGCCGGCTACCGGACTTCGCAAAGCGGGGCCGGATCCGGCGCCGGGTCCGTGAGGCACGCTTCACGGACAATGCCGACCTCCTCCTGTTCATCGACAGCTTCACCCGGGCCTTCCGCCCCGAAGTAGTCCCGGCCGCTGCCCGGGTGCTGCGCGACTCGGGCGCCTCCGTGGGCTGCACCCCGGACGCCTGCTGTGGCCTGACGTGGATCTCCACTGGTCAACGTGACGGGGCGCGACGCCGGCTGGCACGGCTGATTACCAGGCTCGACGACGGAACTGACCGGCCCATCGTGGTCCTGGAACCGAGCTGCGCGGCCACCATCCGTGACGAGGGTCCCAAGATGGTGGGCGGGGCGGCGGCTGCGCGGGTAGCTGCCCGGGTCCGCTCGTTCTCCGTCGCCGTTGATGAAGCGATGTCACGCGGCTGGAGGCCCACGGCCCCAGCGCCGGAAAAGGCCGTACTGCAAACCCACTGCCATGAACACGCCGTGTTCGGCTCCGGCGCCCAGAAGCGCGTTCTCCAAGCCTGGGGTGTGCCGGAGCTCGTGGAGTCGTCCTCATGCTGCGGAGTTGCCGGCAACTTTGGCTTTGAGGCTGAACACTTCGACGTGTCCATGCAGGTAGCCCGGCACTCCCTTGCGCCGGCGCTGGCAGCCGGCGGCGGGGCGCTGGTCCTGACAGACGGGTTCAGCTGCGCCATGCAGGTCTCGCAGCTTGATTCCAATCGCTCCAGCCTCCATTTGGCGGTGGCGTTGGATCCCGGACCGTCCCGCGAAGCCGGGCGGGTGCCTGGTTCATGGTGACCGGGCGGCGCGCAGCCGCGGGTGTCCCAAACTGACACGGTTGGTGCGTTGGCAGGGGATTGATGCTTGAAGAGACCCAACAACCCCCTTATTTTTGAGAGTTGATCTCGATGATGAACAGGAAGCTCGCAGAAGGACGGCACGCCGAATGGTTGCGGGCATCGGCACGCTTCAACGAAACCGATCTTGGCGAGCGGACTGACCTTCACGTGAAGCGCTCCGGGAAGCTCGTCCACCGGATCCTTCCGGACATGGCGCAAGGGCGCGACATCAGCGACGCCTCGCCATGGCCAACACCGGGCTCATAGCGGGACGAAGAACCCTTCCCTGCCTAACGACCGTTAGTTAGACTCTAGGGAGAGTCATCCCATCCTGAGGAAGCCATGAGTCAATCGCCGCGTGAGCAGGCAAACGCCGCCATCAAGAAGTTTCTGTCCCGCCGGGATTGGTCCGCCGAATCTCCTGCCCGCCGCCGTACGCTGGCCGCCTTTCTTCGCCTGGCCACGGAACACGGCTTCGAATCGGTGTCAATGCGCACCTTGGGCCACGAGCTTGGCTTGAAGGCTCCGAGCCTCTATTCGAGCTTTCCCCACGGCAAGGACGAGATTGTCGCCGAGTCACTCCGCTGGTTCACGTACAGATTCGCCCATGACCTGCTCGACGCCGCCCTGCCCTCGAGGAGTCCCGAGGAGTACTGGGAGGTGCTCGTGCGCTTCCATTTTGCCCAGCAGCTGCGGCGGCCTGAAGCCGATCTCTGGAACTTCCTGGTTGCCAGGGACAAGGTGGCGCCATTCCTGGACCCGGATGCGCGTGAAGAAGCCTATTCGTGGCTGGAGCTGCATGAACGCATGTACGGCGCGGCGGCGGAAGAAATGGGAAGGAGCATCACCGCTGAAGGCATCAAAGCGGTCTTCACGGTGCTCGACGGAGCACAACGATGGTCCGCGTGGAACGGAACCGAAGCCGAACTGGAACGCCTTTCAGACCACGCCGTCGAGTTGACCCGATCGATTCTTGACGTCGGAAGCCGGGAGCCCGTTCCTGGCCGGATGGTCGCCGCCGCCGCGCACTAAACCCCGAAGCGGATCCGGGCCCGGACGGGACCCCGGCCCTTGCCGGGCTGATAACGGCAAGGGTGTCCCGATCCGGCACAGCATCGGCTGGAGACCAGTCGATACTCTCATTCAGCATTGAACAACCAGTGATGAGGATTACATGAACAACACCTCGCTTGACGTACCAAAGGTGACGCGTCAGAACAAGGAAAACCGGCTCAGCGGCAACATGGGAGTCGGCGAGCTCGCAATGAATGTTCTGGCCTTCTCTTCGCCCTTGGCTACCGTAGCCGGTACCCTCCCCGTCCTGCTGATGTTCAGCGGCCAGACGGCACCGGCGATTTACATCGGCGTGACGCTCATGCTGCTGATCTTCTCTGTGGGTTTCGTCAAGATGAGCCGCAGCGTCCAAGGCCCGGGTGGTTTCTATTCCTTCGTCACTGCGGGCCTGGGGAAGCCTGCGGGTCTGGGGGGTGCGTTCCTGGCGCTTATCGGTTATATCTTCATCGGATTCTTCGCCCCATCCTTCTTCGGGGTGACGCTGCAAGGATTCGTGGCCAGCACCCTTGGTGGTCCGGACATCGCTTGGTACTGGTATGCGCTGGCAATAACGGCTGTCACCACGGTACTGGCTTATAACCGCATTGATTTGTCGGCGAAGCTGCTCACTATCGTGATGCTGCTCGAGGTGGCCGTCATCATCGTTTTCGACATCGCCTCGTTCTCCGCCAACGGTCTCGAGACCGTCCAGAGTGTTGGATTTGCCCTGCCATCGATCACGGACGCCACCTTGGGATTGGCGTTGTTGTTTGCCGTGGGGAACTTCTTCGGTTTCGAAGCCACTGTCATCTACAGGGATGAGGTCAAGGATCCGGATAAGACCATCTCCCGCGCCACGTACCTGGCGGTAGCAGGCATCGGCCTCTTCTACGCGGTAGCAGCGTGGGCGTTCATCGCGTTTCTTGGGCCGGAGAAGGTCCAGGGAGAAGCTGAGAGCAATACAGTCAACTTGTTCAGCGATGCCGTCACTGGACTTGTCGGCAGAATCTTTGCGGACATCGCGGTTCTGCTTCTGATCACCTCAGTGCTTGCGTGCATGTTGTCCATTCAGAACATTGCCGCGAGGTATAGCTTCGCCTTGGCCTCGGATCGCGCCCTGCCGTCGTTCCTGGGCCGGGTTCACCGGCGCCATAAGTCGCCGTACGTTTCCGCCGTAGCAGTGGGCATCGTTTGGGCCGCGGCCATCATCCTCTTTACCGTCCTGGGTGTCGCCCCGGAAGTTCTCTACCCCATCGCCAGCGGCAGCGAAACTTTCGCGGTGCTGCTTCTCATGTTCATTACGAGTCTCGCCGTGCTCGTGTATTTTGTCAGGCGTCGCAGCTTCGCACCGGAATCAGTGTGGAAGACGGTGGTTGCACCTGTCATCAGCGTCCTGTTCCTGGGCGCGATCACGTATCTGGCCATAGCCAATTACCCCGAGCTCATCGGGGGATCGCAGCTCCTCACCATCATCTTCATGACGTTCACCTTTGCCCTCTTCCTTGGCGGGATTGCCTACGCGTTGTTCCTTCGCTCCAAACGACCCCACATCTATGCGGGGCTTGGCCGCCAGCGGATCGACTGATGCCCCAACGGCCGCTGAGCATCATGCGGCGACTGAAGGCATCACGGGGAATAAGCATCCTGATTAGTTCGGACTGCGGCGGATAGCATGGGAGCATGAGTGCATTTGCGCAGCCGACAGTTGTCCTGGGAAACCTCTTCGCCACGGAGTTCCCGGAATTGTCCGTGCCGTGGCAGGCGGAGCAGGCGCCTGCCCCGCAGCTGGTGGTTCTCAACGCGGAACTGGCGGGGGAGCTTGGCCTGGACACCGCGTTCCTGCGGAGCGAGGAAGGTGTCCGGTTGCTGCTGGGCGGCGCCGTCCCTGCAGGTGCGGCGCCGGTAGCGCAGGCTTACGCGGGGCACCAATTCGGCTGGTATTCGCCCCGGCTTGGTGACGGCAGGGCGTTGCTGCTGGGGGAGCTCACCGACGTCGAAGGGCGGATCCGTGACCTGCACTTGAAGGGTTCGGGGCGGACCCCTTTCGCCCGGAACGGTGACGGCCGGGCCGTTCTGGGTCCGATGCTGCGTGAGTACATCGTCAGCGAGGCCATGCACGCGCTGGACATTCCCACCACAAGGTCCCTGGCGGTGGTCGCAACAGGAGCCCACGTACAGCGGGAGTCCGTGCAGCCCGGAGCAGTCCTTGCCCGGGTGGCCGGCAGTCACCTGAGGGTGGGGACTTTCCAGTACGCCCGCAACACCAATGACATGGATCTTCTCCGCCGCTTGGCCGATCACGCCGTCCAGCGCCACCACCCCGCAGCCGGCGAGGAGGACAATCCATACCTTGCCCTGCTCAGGTCCGTCATTACTGCCCAGGCATCCCTCGTTGCCCGGTGGATGCTGGTGGGCTTCATCCACGGGGTGATGAACACCGACAATATGACCATCTCGGGCGAAACCATTGATTACGGCCCGTGTGCCTTCATGGAAGGCTTCGACCCCGGCACGGTCTTCAGCTCCATCGATGAAACGGGCCGCTATGCCTACCGGAACCAGCCTCCGGTGGCTGAATGGAACCTTGCCCGGTTCGCTGAATCGCTGCTGCCCCTCATCCACCCGGACCAGGAGCGGGGTGTTGCCATGGCTGTCGAAGCCCTGGAAGGATTCCGCTCCCAATACAGTGCCGCTTGGTCTGAGGGCATGGTGAAGAAGATCGGACTCTCCCTCGCCACGTCAGGGGAAGACGGTTCAGCACTGGTCGATGAACTGCTGGCTATTGTCCAGGAAGCAGGCGCCGACTACACGTCGTTCTTCCGGAAGCTCGGCCAGGCGGCCCGGGGCAATGCCGCCCCCGCCCGCGGAATGGTCCTGGACCTCCCTCGTTTTGACCGCTGGCTGGCTTCGTGGCAGGCAGCGAAACCGGACGCTGACGCCATGGATAAGGTCAACCCCGCCTACATCCCGCGGAACCACCTGGTGGAGGAGGCCCTATCGGCAGCGAGCGGCGGGGACACCGGCCCGGTTACTGCGTTGCTTGAGACCGTCACCTCGCCCTGGCTGGAACGGCCGGGCTTTGAGCGGTTCGCTGAACCGGCACCCGACGGCTTTGGTCCCTACCGCACCTTCTGCGGGACCTAGCCGCCGGGCCGGTTGTCACTGCACGAGGTCCAGGACAGCACGGACCATGCTGTCGCTGTCGATCCCGTGGTAGCGGTAGACGTCGTCGACGGCGCCCGCCTGTCCGAAAGCGTCCACGCCGAGGTTGCGGCTCTTGACCTGGTGCACGCCTGCGAGGAACGCGAGGGTGTGGGGGTGGCCATCAAGCACGGTCACCATGGGGACTGCCCGCTCAGCGGGCAGGATCTGGTCCAGGATCCAGGTGGGTGCGTCCGGGTTTTGTCCGTTGCGGCCTTGCAGGGCTTCATAAAGCAGGCCCGGGCTGGTGACGCAGACGACGTCGACGGCGGTGCCCTGTGCGGCCAGGCGATCGGCGGCGGCAAGCGCATCCGGCACCATGGCGCCCATGGCGGCGATGGTCGCTGCCGGGGCAGGGGCAGCCCGCAGGAGGTAGCCGCCGGCCACTGCTTGACGACGGCGGCGCTCCCGGGCGGCGGGATCGGCCGGTACGGCGGCCAATTGCTGGTCGACGGGTTTCGTGGAGAGCCGCAGGTAGGCGGATTTGCCGCCGGGGCGCCCCAGTTGGGACATGGACGCCAGCAGCGTCCACTCGACGTCGATGGCGAAAGCGGGCTCGTAGCTGGTGCAGTTGGGCTGTTCCAAACCGATGGACGGGGTCTTGATGGACTGGTGTGCCCCGCCTTCGGGGGCCAGCGTCACCCCCGACGGGGTGCCGACCAGAATGGATTGCCCGCCGGCATAGATGCCGTAGGACCAGGGTTCCAGGGCCCGCTCCACGAACGGATCGTAGAGTACGCCGATGGGGAACAGCGGCTGTCCCCATCGGCTCCAGGTTGCGCCGAGTTCGCCCAGCAGGCTCACGAGGTTCACTTCGGCGATGCCAAGTTCTATGTGCTGGCCGGTGGGTTTTTCGTGCCAGTGCATGACGGTCTCGGCGTCGTCGCTGAACCAGTTGGTCCGTTCTTCTACCGACCACACGCCTACCTTGTTCACCCAGCCGGCAAGGTTGGTGCTGGAACTGACGTCCGGGCTGACGGTCACCAGCCGGCGCGCGACAGCGGGTGCCGCACGGTTGACGTCGAGCAAGGTTCGGCCCAAGGCTGCTTGCGTGGTTGCCGTCCCCGACGGCGTCCTGCCGAAGTCCACCGGGACGGCGGGCGGGGCCGTTGCAGGTTGAGCGACGCGCCGCAGGGCTTCTGCAGTGGTCCGCACCAGTTGGCCCTCGGTGCTGTCGGCGTCGAAACGTCCCCAGGGTGTGTCGGGGTCCTCGCCCATGGCGTCCGCGAGTTGGCGGTACTGGTCCACGGTGAGCAGCGAGGAATGGTTCTGTGGATGGCCCTCGGTAGGCAGGCCGTTGCCTTTGATGGTGTAGGCGATGATCACGGTAGGCCGGGTGTCATCGATCCGGGAGTACGCTTCGCGGAGCGCGGCGAGGTCGTGGCCGCCGAGGTTCCTGATGGCCCGGGTCAGGGTGTGGTCGTCGACGCCGGAAATCAGCTCCGCGATATCCGCAGCGTCGGCGCCCCCGCCAGGGAGCCGGCGTCGAACTTCCTCGGGGGAGCAGCGCAGCAGCCGCTGGTATTCCGGGTTGGACATGTCGAGAATGCGCTTCCGCAGCGCGCCGCCGCCGGGCCGGCCCAGGAGGCTTTCCAGCAGGTGGCCGAAACGCACGGTGATGACCTGCCAGCCGGCAGCCTCGAACAGGCGCTCGATTTTGCCTGCGGCCACGTTCGGCACCACCCGGTCAAGGGACTGCCTGTTGAGGTCCACAATCCAGACGATTTCCCCCAGATCCGCAACATTCGAGTCCAGGACAGCTTCCCAGATGGCGCCCTCGTCGAGCTCCGCGTCGCCTACCAACGAGTACTGGCGCCCCCTGTCCGGTGTGCCGCTCACAGACCCGTCGCTCACAGTCCCGCCGTTCACAGTCCCCCCGCTCACGGTTTCGATGTACCGCCGCGAGATGGCACCCCAAATGGGCGCGGTGGCCCCGATGCCGACGGAGCCCGTGGAGTAGTCGACGGGATCCGGATCCTTGGCGCGGCTGGGGTAGCTCTGCAGGCCCCCGAACTCACGCAGCGTGGTGAGGTACTTCTCGTCGAGGCTGCCCAGCAAATAGTTGATGCTGTGGAGCACCGGCGAGGCGTGGGGCTTCACGGAAACACGGTCCTCCGCGCGGAGTTGCCCGAACCACAGAGAGGTCATGATCGTGGCCATGGAGGCACTCGAGGCCTGGTGGCCGCCAACCTTGATGCCGGAAGGGTTGGGGCGCACCCTGTTGGCGTGATGGATGATTGAGGTCGCAAGCCACAGCACCCGTCGTTCTATCGCGGCAAGGGCCTCCAATTCAGGGGTGCAAAGCGTCGGGGCTGCAGTGCTGGCCAGGGGGTCGCTGACTGGGGTTGGATTCATACGATGCCTTACTGGGGGTGTCGGTGGGACAGGGGTATGGCGGATGCCGCGGAGACGGGCCGCCAAAGTTGTGGGGTAACGCCGCTGCTTAGTGCGCGATCAACAGTCCGCGCTTGAGAACTCCAAGGGGCGTTTGGAGGGTGGTGATGTCTTGGAGGGGGTCTGCCGAAGTAAAGATGAGGTCGGCCCACAAGCCGGGCCGGACGCGTCCCACTTGCGACTCCAACCCAAGCATGGAGGCGGCTTCAGTGGTCGCGGATTTCAGCGCATGCTGTGCTGTGAGGCCGGCAGCAACGTAGCGCTCCAGCTCGCGGGCAAGGAGGTCGAAGGTGACGTGCGCAGGGCCCGCGTCCGTCCCCGCCACGATGGACACGCCGGAGTGGAGGAACTCCGTCACGTTGGTGAACCGCGATTCGAGCCTTGCCACCACGTTGCGGTCAAGCGGGTTGGCCAATACCTGGCGTCCCTCCTGCAATTGCCGCGAGACAATGTCTGCCGCTATGACGGTCGGCACAATGTGGATGCCGGCATCGGCCGCCCTGCGCAAGAGCCCGGGATCGGGGGAGCATCGTTCGTCGGGCCCCAGCATCGAGGCATGTTCCAGCGTATGGACGCCGGCGTCAATGCAGGCGGCAATGGAGGAGCTGGCGTGTGCGTGCGCTGCGGTCTTCATGCCGTAGGAACCGGCGATCACTACTGCCTCCCGGAGAAGCACGGGATCGAACTCAAAGACGCTGGGACTGGTCCCGGGCGTGAAGCCGCCGCCGCTGGCCATGAGCTTGATCCAGGTGGCACCGGCCGCGTGCTGTTCAGCGATCAGGGTGTGGACGTCGTGCCGGGTCCGTACTTCTCCGCCCATGTCGTGGGCGTGCCCTCCGACCCTGCAGAGCGGAGCACCACAATGAACCACAGTTGCGACGTCCGATGCCATCCCCAGTGCTGCCCGCATGGGAGCGAGCAGCCGCCTGGGCGTTCCGCAGTCGCGAACTGTGGTGATACCGGCCCGGAGCGCAATCCGTGCGTTCGCTACAACCTGCGCAATGATTTCTTCATCGCTGCTGGCCTGGTGTGTGGCCTTGGGGTCGTCGCCGCCGTCGAAGGCCAGATGGACGTGGGCATCCATCATTCCGGGAGCCACGAAGTTTCCCTTGAGGTCAAGCACATTCCCTGCGCCGGGTACCCGGCCCGCAGGGGTGACGCGGGAGATCTGCCCCGCTTGGAGCCACACGTCGCTGGGGGAAGAGGATGTGCCCGTCCCGGGATCAACAACACGCGCGTTGAGCAATACGGTGACTTCGTCACCGTGCCGGGCAGCCCGGGGGGCGCTGAACGGCAGGGGCCGGTCCGTCACGTCAATGGTGGTGGTCATGTCAGGAGCTCCTTCTTGCTCACGTGCATTGAGTAGGTTTCGTCCAGCAATTCGCAGAGGGCTTCCGCGGCGAGGCGTACACCTGCGGTGTCCACATCAAGGTGGGTGACGGCACGGATCGTGGACGGGCCAAAAGCGCCCATTCGAACCCCGCACTTCCGGAGCAGGCGCTCCACCAGAACCGGTGCAGTGACTGGGCAGTCCACCAGGTCAAAGAGGACAATGTTGGTCTGAACCGTCGTGGGGTCGATCGAGATGTTGCGGTGGCCGGCCAGCAGCTCAGCCAGGAGGCGGGCGTTGGCGTGGTCGTCGGCCAGTCTGTCCACGTTGTTGCGGAGGGCAAAGGTGCCGGCCGCAGCCACGATGCCGGACTGGCGCATGGAGCCACCCCACCGTTGTTTCAGGCGCCAGGCTTCGCTGATGAAATCCGCGTCTCCTGCCAGCACTGCTCCCAGGGGGGCACCCAGTCCCTTGCTGAGATCCAGCCAGACTGAGTCGAACGGGGCACAGAAATCGCGGGCGGACACTCCTGTGGCTACTACCGCATTGAGCAGGCGGGCGCCGTCCATGTGGGTCTTGATCTGATGCGCCCGTGCTACCGCGGTCACGGAGGTGATGCCCTCCAGGGACCAGCATGTGCCGCCGCCGAGGTTGGAAGGCTGCTCAATGGAGAGCACCGCATTCCGGGCCATCGACCGGCCCTCGGGCCCGAGGGCCGCTGTGAGCTGGTCAGCGGAGAAAACACCACGATCGGCTTTGATGGGCCTGAACAAGGCTCCGGCCAAGGCTGGTGCCCCGGTTTCCTCGTGGCGGAGCGAGTGCGCGTTGTCGTCAACAAGGATCGCATCGCCCGGGCGGCAGTGCAGGGCGTAGGAGATCTGGTTGCACATGGTCCCTGATGGCAGGAAGACCGCTTCTTCCTTGCCCAGCAGTTCCCGGGCCAGGGCAACGAGTTCGTTGGTGGAGGGGTCTTCACCCTTTTGTTCATCCCCCACCTCGGCGTGGGCCATGGCCTGCCGCATGGCCCCTGAAGGCCGGGTAATCGTGTCGCTGAAAAGGTCGATGCGGATCGGGTAGGGGGACCCGACGGGAATCACAGGGCGCCCTTGGTTGCCGGGGCAGTGCGGGGTTGGAACAACTTATAGCCGTCCCGTGGGATGCCCACGCGCACATGGGACGAGTCCGTCCGGTCGCGGGTTTCCACCACCAGCGACTGCTCGCCGACCCCCACCCTGTACCTGAAGTGATGGCCGTGATAGGACCTCTCCAGGACGGGGCCGTTGACCGTCATTTCATAGCCCTCGGATGGTGCGTCGTCGGGCAACAAGGCCAGGGCCTCAGGCCGGACGGCAACCACGACGCCGTCGGAATCCAAGGACGACGGCACGTGGATCGCTTGGTCCAATCCGTCGATTTTGATCGTCAAAACTCCCTTGGACCGGGAGATGACCGTGCCCTCCAGCAGGTTGCTGGTGCCCACGAAATCGGCCACGAATATATCGGCGGGATCGTTGTAGATCTGCTCAGGCGTGCCGATCTGCCGGACCATGCCGGCCGACATGACCGCGATCTTGTCACTCATGGCCAGCGCTTCGTCTTGGTCGTGGGTCACGAACACCGTGGTCACGCCAATCCTGCGTTGCAGCTGGAGCAACCAGTCGCGGGTCCGTTCCCGCAGCTTGGCATCAAGGTTGGAAAACGGCTCGTCAAGCAGCAGCAGCCGGGGAGGGAAGGCCAGGGCACGCGCCAAGGCGACGCGTTGTTGCTGACCACCGGAGAGCTGGTGCGGGTAGCGGTCTGCCTGATCGGCGAGGTCCACCAGTTCAAGAACTTCGTCGACGCGGCGGCGGAGTGCATCGGATTTGTACCGTCGCAGCTTCAGCGGGTAGCCGACATTGTCGCGGACCTTCATGTGCGGCCACACGGCATACGACTGGAAGACCACGCCGCAGTCGCGGCGTTCCGGAGGCAGGAAAGCGGACGTGCCGTGATCGAACAAGGTGCGGTCGCCCGCGACGATGCTGCCGCCGTCGGGCTTGAGCAGTCCTGCGACCGACCACAGTGTTGTCGACTTCCCGCAACCGCTGGGCCCCAGCAGGGTCAGGATCTGCCCGTCGGAAGCGGTCACCGATACGTTGTCCAGGACCGTCAGGTGGCCGAACTTCTTGGTGAGGTTGGTAATGACCAGATCAGACATTGGGGCGAACTCCAAACAGAAGGCGTCCTGCGGCCAGGACTGCTGCGGTGATGACGAGTTGGATGACTCCGAGGGCGGCGACGGTGCCGCCGAGGCCTGTGGCCGCGATTTGGAGCATGGCCAGTCCCAGAACCTGCGTTTCAGGGGTTACCAGGAAGACTGCGGCGTCGGCTTCGTTGAGCATGGCCACAAAAAGCAGGACGAACGAAATCCCCATGGCCGGCCTCAGGAGCCGGATGATGATGGTTCGCATCGCGGTCCACCAATCCGCTCCTGCGGAGCGCGCAGCCCGGTCCAGGTCCTCACCCAGTGCGGCAAGGGAGGGGTAGAACGCGGCGTAGCCCATGGCCAGGGCCCGGACGCCGAAGGCGATTCCCACGGCCCAGAGTGTGGCCCTGAACGTTCCTGATTGATCCAGGATCGCGAAAGTCCAGAAGAAGGCCATGCCGGTGATGATCCCCGGGACGGCCCGGGGATACAGCACGATGTGTTCCAGGGATCCGCGGAACCGGAAGGTGGAGCGGTGGGCGACCAGTGCGATGACTGCGATGCAGGCTGTGGCGATCGCGGCACCAACGGTGGCGATCAGCAAGCTGTTGCCGATGGCTCCGGTGTACAACGGGTTGGTCAGGATTGCCGAAAAGTGGTCAAGCGTGAGGAGGCTGAACGGGTTGATTGCCGGCGTCAGAACCGCGGTCACCGAGGCCAGGACCACGCCGCCCAGCGGAATGATGGTCGCCGAGCCCAGGACAATTCCGACGACGGCGGACAGCACCCAGCGCAGGGGGCCGAGCTTGACGACGTTGGCAGGCCTCGATGACTTGCCGCCGGTGGTGGTGAAACGGGCGAGGTCCCCGGCCAGCCGGTTGCGCAGCAACAGCAGCAAGGTGACGGCGAGCAGCAGCATGACGGCACCTGCAGGGAGGACTCCGCCGCCGCCGTCGGCACTTCCCGTCCATTGCCGGTAGAGATAGGTGGACATCATGTCGATGTTCTTTGACGTGCCAAGGATCAGCGGAATACCGAGTGTTTCCAAGGCCAGGGCAAACACCAGCAATCCGGAATTCAGCAGTGCCGGACGCAGCAGGGGCAGGGTCACCGAGAGCACGGCGCGGAGGGGACCTGCGCCGGCGCACCGGGCGGCTTCCTCCAGCGTCGAGTCACCGGAGGAGAGCGTCCCGCGGGCAAAAAGGTACACCACGGGTGAGCCTAGGACGGTGCCCATGACCACCATTCCCGCAACACTGTAGAGGTCAAAGGGGACACTGAAAGGCGAGAACTGCTCCAGTACGTGGGTGGCGTATCCGTTCTTCGACCACATCGACTGCCAGCCAACGATCAGCACCAGTCCGGGCAGGACCAGGGGCAGGACGATCAAAGCTGAGTAGAGCTTCCGGAGCGGCAGGTCGGTCCGTGCCACCAATAGGGCGACGGTGGTTCCCACCAGCACTGACCCGACGGTTGTGAAAACGGCGAACTGCAGGCTGTTGGCCACTGCCGACCACCACAGGGGGTCGGCCGCCAACTTGCCGAAGTTCTCAAGGGTGGCGCTGCCACCGCCCTCGTAAAGGGGTGTGGACCAGAGCGATGACCAGACAATCGGCACGATCGGGCCGAGAACCAGCAGGACCGTCAACAACCAGACACCGTAGTGGATGACTTTTTCGGGTAACCATGCCCGCTTGATGGGTCCATACCCGGGAGGCCGCTCCTGCGTCCCGGGTACGGCGAGCGTGGAGCTGCTCATCGTCCGAATGCCTCTTTCCAACGGTTCTTGAACGCCGGCGAATCGTTGATCAGGGCCTCATCCCACGTGGCGATGTTGATGTTTTCAGCGCCCAGTTGCTCCGTGACCTTTGCCAGGTTTACCGGGCAGTCCACGCCGTCCAGGTAGGGTGCGAATCCGCCGGTACAACCGGCTGTCTGGCCGGCCTTGTCAATGAGGAAATTGACGAACACCTTTGCCGCGTTGGGGGACTTGCCACCTGTTGTCGCCCCGGCGCCGCGGGGCATGAAGGGAGTTCCGTCCTTGAAGAACCTGTAGTTCAGTACCTTGGCGGTCGCGCCGGTGAGCAGCGGCCTGGTGGCACCGGATTGGAAGTAGGACATGGTGTACTCGCCCTGCAGGAGTTTGTTGAACATGGGTCCTGCGCTGGCTTCCACCTTGGTGTTCGGACCGAGCTGGTCCAGGATTTTCCATCCCGCTTCTCCGGCTTTGGCGATGTACGCGTGGTTGACTGTGTAGCCGAACTCCGTGGTGCCGTCATACGTAACGATCTTTCCCGCCAGTTTAGGGTCGCCGGACATCCTGGCGAGTGCCTCGAGGGAATCGGGCTGCTCGGACTCGGGCAGGAGGGTGGTGTTGATCAGCGCCATGACCGGATTGAGTTCCATGGCGAAGACTCCCGGGGCGAGTTTCGCGAAGTCCGGCAGTGGCGCAGCTGCAGGAGGCGTGAAGTCCTGGATGTCGCCCCGCTTGACCAGGTCCAGGAAGTTCGCGCCTTGCAGGCTGACAATCACGTCTGCGGTCTTTCCGCCCGTGGCCTTCTCGTTGAGGTAGCGCTGGAAGCTTTCGGTTCCGCCGAGGCTGATGTAACTGGTCTTTATGCCCGGATATTGGTCTTGGAAGGCGGCCAGTACCGGCTTCATGGATGCCTCGTTGGCTTCGCCGTAAACCAACAGCGAGCCTTCCTTGTTTGCAGCCTCAAGGATCGCCGGATCCATGGCGGCTGCGGTGGGGATGTCAGTCTTGGCAGCGTACGCATTGGGAGTCTCACCCCCGCTGCTGCTGCAGCCAGTCAGGGCTGCGAAGCCGCAGAGTGCGGCCACGGCGAGTATTGCACGTCGTTTCATGTGGGACTCCTTTGTCACTGGACGTTGCTCTTTGTCTCTACGGCGCCCTTGGTTTTACGCCGCCCTTGGCTTGAGCGGCGAAGGGGATATCACGAGGAGATGGTCAGGGGCCTGTGCTCCTTGGGGTCCACGGGCAGGTGGGCCGCCTGGCTGACTGTTGTTGCTGTGCCCCCGGTTTTCGACCATCTCAACGTTCCGTAAGTGAATCTGCCTCGGCCTTCGAGGTTCTTTCCGTGCCGCTCGGCTGCGGGAAAGGACTGGCGGTCCCGCTGCGGCGATGTGCAGTAAGCCCGCTTACTAACCCACATTCATGGACGCAGATGAGTTCCTGTGGCTTGTTCTTCAACTTTGGCACGCGGCGGGCTATTGCGCAATAAGTGAATCTGATTAATCTTGAGATATGGAGAAAGCGTCCACAGCCCCGGAACGCGGTACACGGCCCCGCAACCGCCGAGCCCTCATACTCGCTGCGGCGGCGGACCTCTTCGCGCAACGGGGGTATCCGCAAGTCAGCATGACCGATGTGGCCAAGGCGGTCTCTGTGCAGCCGTCTGCCCTGTACCGGCATTTCCCAGGCAAAGGCGAACTGCTCCGGGAGGCCGTGGCGGCGAACCTCCAGCCTGTTGTGGAGAGCGTCATCCAGGCGCCCGACGGCGATCTTGGCCAGTTGGTCTTGTCACTCGGCCGGGCGCTTTTGGAGCATCGCGGGAACGGCGTGCTGTGGGAGCGGGAATCCCGCCACCTGCCGCCTGCGGTCCGCTTCGAAATAGCCAGCGGCGCCAAGTTCGCCATCAGCAGCAAGCTCCAGTCCGGCTCTGCTGCGCTTCCCGCAGCAGAGGCCGATCTGCGGGCGTGGGCGATGTTCGCTGTGATGGTCAGTGTGTCGTGGCATCCGAACCGGCTCTCGAAAGCGGACGAGGAAACCCACCTCGCCACGCTTGCCCGCACTGTGATCGATATGCCGTTGCCGCCGATCAAGGAATCGGACCGTCGGGCCGGTGCGGCACTCTCCGTGCCGCGCAGCCGCCGCGAGGCTCTGTTGGCTGCTGCAATCCGGCAGTTCGCTAGGTCCGGTTTTGATGCGGTCAGCCTTGACGATATCGGCGCCGACGTCGGGATAGCCGGCCCCGGCATCTACCGTCACTTCAGCAATAAGGCAGAAATGCTCGCTGCCGCGCTTTACCGGGCCACGGAAGTCCGTTGGATGGACTTGTCGCGCGCCCTCTCTGAAGCCGCGGATTCATCCGCGGCGCTCCAGCGCATCCTGTCGTCGCACATTTCCTTCTCGCTGTCCTGCCCGGAATACCTGCAACTGGCCGTCTCCGAGCGCCAGCACGTTCCCGAACGGGACCTGCAGAACCTTTTGGAGGCGCAGAACGACTATGTCGCCGACGTCGCCTCACTGGTCCAGGACGCATATCCGGGTACGGATCAAGAAGTAGTCAGAGTACGCGTGAAGGCAGCTCTGCATGTGATCAGCAGCGTCGTCCGTACGCCGTTCCTGCGGGACATCCGCGGAATTCAGGACATCCTCGAGGACCTCGCGTGGGGAATTATGGTGCCCGCTGCCGATCAAGGCGCCACGTCATGAGCATCTGCCGAAGGGACTAGCCCACAGCAAACGGTTCCAGTTCGCACCACGCCGGAAGCCCCTCGGGGGCTCCACCACTGCCAAAATGAGATCTTGCGCACAAGACATCTCAGTAATAAGATAATCAACACTGAAGTAATTTGCATCACTTCAGATCTCACTCTCAGACAGGTGCCTTGGCTGCCCTGATCACCAGGGCCCACGCAAAGCGGGGCCGACTGTTTGCAAAATTACCTGGAGGCACAATATGAGTGCAGTGGTCCCACAACCATCGGGCGGCAGCTCTCCGAGAAAGGTCGCCATCGCGAGCCTCATCGGCACAACCATCGAGTGGTACGACTTCTTTATCTACAGCACCGCAGCGGTGCTTGTTTTCAACCAGCTCTTCTTCCCGGGCTTCGACCCCACAACCGGCACGCTGCTCGCGTTCTCGACCTTCGCCGCCGGCTTCGTCGCCCGCCCCGTAGGAGCCATCGTCTTCGGCCACTTCGGTGACAGGGCGGGCCGGAAGCCGATGATGGTCCTCACCATCCTGATCATGGGCATAGCCACGGTCGCCATCGGATTGTTGCCTACCTATGACGTCATAGGTGTGTTTGCCCCCGTCTTGCTGGTGATCCTGCGGCTTTGCCAAGGGTTTGCCCTCGGCGGAGAGTGGGGCGGGGCCGTGCTGATGGCTACCGAGCACTCCCCGCAGGGCCGGCGCGCCTTCTTTGGCAGCTGGCCGCAAGCAGGCGTGGCTGTGGGACTCATCCTTGCCATGACCTTGTACATCCCGCTGGAATCCATGTCGCCGGACGCCTTCATGGCCTGGGGCTGGCGGGTTCCGTTCATGCTGAGTGCCGTGTTGGTCATCACCGGCCTGGTCATCCGCGTAAAGGTGGCAGAAAGCCCGGAGTTCGATCGAGTCAAGGCTAACCACAGCGTTGTGCGCATGCCCGTCATCGAGGTACTTCGAACCCACCCGAAGCAGGTGTTCCTTGTAGCCGGCGCAAGCCTGGTGCCGGGCATCTTCTTCTACCTCATCACCGTGTACAACTTCGTCTACGCCGGTAAGTCGGAAGAGTTCGATTCGACCTCCATGCTGGTGCTGGTGATCATCACCTCGGCCGTTGGTTTCTTCGTCAATCCCGCAGCAGGTGCCATGGCGGATAAATACGGCGCACAGCGGGTTTACCTGTGGGGCCTTGTACTCATCGTGGTGGTTGCCTTTCCGCTCTACTTCGCCCTCGACGGCGGCTCGTACGGCTTGATCCCCGTTTGCTACTTCGCCGCAACCATCGCCGTGTACATCCCGTGGGCATTGTCGCCTGCGTACTTCTCCACGGCCTTTGACGCCAAGGTCCGTTACAGCGGGTTGTCCCTGGCAACCACGCTTGGCAACCTCCTCGGCAGCGCCATTGCACCCCTTATTGCCGGTGCCTTGTTTGCTGCGACGAAAGCGTCGGTCTCCACCTCCATTTACGTCTTCGTCGCCGGAGCGGTTTCGATCACCTGTGCGTTGGCGCTGGGGCGCGTCATCCGAAACAAGGCCTTGCGGGCCGGGAAGGGCAGCGACGGCAATGTGCAGGAATTTGCTGCCCCCACCTATTCGGAATGAGTCGACACCAAAGGATTCCCAACAAAAGCAGCCCGTCTGATCAGTCAGCGTTGACGGACACGGGCTCCATGCAACAGACCAAACAAAAGGAAGGAACGACCATGAGCGGCAATGATCAAGAGTTCAAGACATTCACTGTGGAACGTGCGACACCGACTATCGGAGCCTACATCCACGGGCTGGATCTGCGTGAGGGCATCACTCCTGAGTGCCGGCGGGAACTCCGGGAAGCATTCCTTGAATACCAAGTGCTGTTTCTCCGCGACCAGCAAATTACCCCGGACGACCAGATTGAGTTCGCCAAGGTCTTCGGCGATCCCCAGGAAGTCAGCGCATTCTTCCCATCGCTTCCGGGCTATCCGCACATTGAGGTGTTGGAGTCCCGGGGCCGGGCTGCTGGAACCGACGTGTGGCACTCCGACCTGACGTGGCAGGCTACGCCGAACTCCGCCACCTGCCTCCATGCGCAGGAAATTCCCCCGTGCGGCGGCGACACCCTCTGGGCAAGTATGACCGCGGCTTATGACGCCTTGCCGGAGAACGTAAAAAACGTCATCGACGGGCTTGAAGGAGTGCACGACTGGGAAAAGGAACTGACCGGCGTCGTCCGGCAAGGCCCGGATGGCGAGGCGCGCTATGAGGAAACGCGACGCAAATACCCGCCCATGACCCACCCCGTGGTGCGCAAGCATCCGGAAACGGGCCGCAAGCTCGTGTACGTCAATGCGTTGTTCACCACCCGCCTCACGGGTATTTCCACGCAGCTGGGCGACTCGCTGCGGAACATGCTCACGGACCTCGCCCGGACCCCCGAGTACCAGGTCCGGTTCCGGTGGGAGCCCAACTCCCTGGTGATCTGGGATAACCGTTCCACCCAGCATTACGCAGTGGGCGACTACCACCCGCATTACAGGCTGATGCACCGGGTCACTCTGAAGGGCGACCGCCCGGCCTAGTGAAACTGCCCGCTCCGGGTGGCCCGAACGGGCCACCCGGGACGGTTGTTTGCGAAACCAGGAATCAACCACGGCGGTAGTCCGTGGAAAGCGCCTACATGGCGAGAGTGAAAGAAGGCTGACCAATGCGAGGCCAGAAATTAGGGGCGGGCCTGATAGCCCAGAGCCAGTCCGCCCTCCCGCCGTTTGTTCTGCATCGGCCTGCTTCACTGGGAGAAGCTGAGGCACTGGTCCGGCAGCACCCACACGCTGTGATCGCGGCGGGCTGCTCGGACCTCATGGCCCAAATCCGCGAAGGATTGGAGCCACAGGTGCTGATTTCCCTGCAGGGAATCAAGGAACTGCGGGCTGTCTCGAACGACGCCGGAACTCTGCGCATCGGTTCCTTGGTCAGCCACTACGAAGGCAGCAGGAGTCCGCAAATCCTGTCTTCCCTCCCGGCCCTGGCTGCGGCCTGGGGATCGATTGCAACAGTTCGGATCCGTTACCGCGGCACCCTGGGAGGCAACCTCCTTGCGCGTCGGTATCGCTATGAAATGCCGGTCATTTTGTCCGCCCTCCAGGCTCGCATGCACTTTCAGGGCGGAGACCTTGCAACCCTCCCGGTTGCGAAGCTCTGGGAGGGGGAGCGCAGGAGCCCTGGTGTCATGACAGCCGTCAGCGTGGACACCGCATCCCTGCTGTGGTTCGGATACGAACGCACCATGCGCCCGGTCAGCACAGTGGCCATGGCCGTGCGAAGCAACGCCAGTGGCGACGTTACGGTAACGGCCGTCTGCGGGAGTGAATACAGGCGGCCCTATGTCCTCTCCCACACCGTCCTCTCCCATCCCGCCGGTGGAACTGCAACAGCTGACCTCGACCCTGCCTCTGTCGCAGAGATTCTTGCAGCGCAGCTCCCGGAGGAGGCGGCCGACTACGCCGGATCCATCAGTTACCGCCGGCACCTGGCGTCTGTGCTTTGCCGCCGTCTTCTCGTCCAAGCAACCGGAAAACAAAGGAAAGGAAGCCAGCCATGAGCCTTGAATCGCCGGTGCCCGGCCACGAACCCGTTACCCACGATCTCGAATTCGAACTGAACGGAAGCCCCGAGAGGCATCGTGTTCCTACCAGCGCGACCGTCCTGGACGTGTTGCGCAACGCCTGCGGAAAGCAAGGGGTTCGTGCCTCGTGCGAGCGCAGTGTCTGTGGTGCCTGCACTGTCCTGGTGAATGACCTTCCGGTAGCCGCCTGTTCCACGTTTGCCTTCGACGTCGAGGGTGCCCGGGTTGAAACGGTGGAGGGCCTGGCCCGCCAAGATGGCACGTTGAGTGCCCAGCAGCAGGCATTCAGGGAATGTGGCGGCTTCCAGTGCGGGTTCTGTACGTCGGGCATGCTGATGCTGACCACTGGCCTGCTGCGGCAGGATCCGCAACCGGACAGGGACCGGATCCGGGAATGGATCAGTTCGAATACCTGCAGGTGCACAGGATACGAAATGATCCTGGAATCCGTGGAACGTGCCGCAGAGCTCTCCGCCGCGGAGCAGCAGGAACGGGCGTCGGAATGAACGGGACAGCCACTCCCGGCGAGGCCGGGGAGCCGATCGTGGGACGCGACCGCCCGCGCCTGGACAGCACCGCCAAGGTCACCGGACGCGCCCTCTACACGGTGGACATCAAGAAGGCCGGAATGCTCCATGCCAAGGTCCTCAGAAGCCCGCATGCACATGCCCGGATCCTGGGCATCGACGCCTCGGCGGCCCGCTCGCTGGCGGGAGTCACTGCGGTCCTCACGCGTGAGGAGATCGGTGGTTTGAAGCCCTACGGTACCTACGTCAAGGACCAGCCCATCGTCGCTACGGACTCGGTCCGCTACGTTGGCGACGTCGTTGCGGCAGTTGCTGCCGTGGATGAACGCACAGCCATCGCGGCCCTGGATTTGATTCAGGTGGAGTACCAGCAGTTGCCGGCTGTTTTCGGTGCCAAGGAAGCAACGGACCCCGCAGCACCTGCCATTTTCCCGGAGCAGCCGTACGCCGTCTCTCCAGCGTACGGGGACGGCGCCTTCGGGGCGCCACATACCGCGCACAACGTGAGTTACGAGTTCCGCTACGAAACGGGGGACGAGGGCGTCTGGGCAGAGTGCGACTACGTTTTTGAAGACACGTTTACGTTCTCCCGGATGAACCATCTGCACCTGGAACCCTTTGTCACAGTGGCCGAAGCGACCTCCGGGCAGATCGAGGTGTGGACCTCCACCCAGAGCCCGTTCCCCATGCGGAGGGAGCTGGCGCGGGTCTTTGGCGTGCCGGAGAACGATGTCCGGGTGAACGTCCCGTTGCTGGGCGGCGGCTTCGGGGCCAAGAACGGCCCAAAAACCGAGGCTATCGCCGTCCGCCTGTCGCAGTTGTCCGGCGGCCAACCCGTGCGCTACTGCATGAGCACCGAGGAAGTCTTCCTGACCTTGAGCCAGCATGATGCCATCCTCACGGTCAAGTCGGGACTCAAGGCTGATGGGGAGTTCGTGGCCCGCCAGTCCAAGGTGTTGCTCAACGGCGGTGCCTATGCGGATGCAAGTCCGTTGGTGGCCGAAAAAGCCGGTTACCGGATGCCGGGGGCCTACCGCTGGAAGCGGATCGATTCGGTGTGCCAGGCGGTCATCACCAATACAGTGCCGGCAGGCGCATACCGTGGTTTTGGCGCGACCCAGGCCACCTGGGCCAGTGAACGCCAAGTGGACCTGATCGCTGAGCGGCTGGGATTCGACCCCCTGGAACTGCGGCTAAAAAATGCCAAGGGCCTGGGCGAGGAATTCGTCCCGGGCGAAACGCCCATCGATTCGGACCTGCGGCACGGTTTGAACCTCGTAGCGGACGCCATCAGCTATCGCGACCGGAGCCGCTCGCCCAATCGTGGCATGGGTGTCGCCATGGGAATCAAGGACGGTGGCGGCGTCAACAAGCCCGCCCAGGCCCGGGTCAAAGTGGCCACCAACGGCGATGTCTTCCTCAATTGTGGCCTGGTGGAAATGGGCCAGGGCGGCCATTCGGCGCTGTGCCAGATTGTGGCGGAGACTCTGGCGTGCGATCCGAAGCGTGTTAAATATGCGGCCATCGACACCGATAACACCCCCTTCGACCAAGGAACCAATGCCTCATCGGGCATCGCCGTCATGGGTCACGCGGTCCTGCAGGCTGCTGAACGCGTGAAGTGCTCAGTGCTGGACGTAGCGGCCGAGCAGCTGCGGTTGGATCGCGAATCGATCCGCCTTCAGGACTGGCACATCATTGATGCCGACGGTGCCACGCATGATCTTCCGCCGTTGATCATGGACAGGTTCGGCGGGACAGGCTACGAGTTCACCGGGGACGGATACTTCAAGGTACGTAATTCCAGCCGCGCCCCGCTGGAGGCGCCGTGCATGTTTTGGGAGATCGGCTGGGCAGCTGCCGAAGTTGAGGTGGATCCCGAAACCGGGCGGGTGGAAGTCCTGCAGCTGGTCGTCAGTGGCGACGCCGGCAAGGTGGTGAACAAGCTTGGTTGCCGGGGCCAGGACGAAGGCGCAGCGGTCTTCGGACTCGCGCAGGCACTCTTTGAGGAACTGCGGTATAACGACGACGGCCAGCTGCTGAATGGTGAAGCACTCCTCTACCGCGTCCCGTTGGCCGAGGACATCCCGCAGCGCTTCTTCTCCATCACCCAGGAACAGGGCCACGGCGCTGGGCCCTTCGGAACCAAGGGCATGGGCGAGGGAGGGATGCTGCCTATCGCCCCTGCAATTGCCCAGGCAATTGCCGACGCCACCGGGGCGCAGCTCACGTCGCTGCCCATGACGCCGGAACGGGTCTACAACGGCATCCGGGCTGCGCAATCGCGTCAAGGCAGGGTCGGGGCCGATGCGTGAAGTGATGGAAGCGCTCAACGAGGCGTTTTCCGACGGACGGCGCGTCGCGATGGCCACGGTGGTCCGAACCCAGGGATCTGCGCCGCGGGCAGTCGGTACGTCCATGCTGGTCACCGGCGAGGGGTCGCCGATCGGCTCGGTTTCGGGTGGCTGCATCGAGGCCAGCGTGATCGAACAGGCTGCCACAGTGCTCGCCACCGGGGTCCCGGAGCTGCTTCATTTTGGTATATCCGACGACGACGGGTTCAGTATCGGCCTCACGTGCGGCGGCAGCGTGGATATTTTCGTGCAAGCATTCGAGCGTGCCACGTGCCCTGGTTTTGCGTCCTTGCAGAAGGCGTTGGTGGAAAATTTACCGTGCGCCATGGTCACCATTTTTGAGGTCGCACCTGAACTGCTGGGTCGCTCCGGGCTGGTCCATCAGGGTTCTGCCATTACACCACTGTTCGCCGGTGCAGGCTTTGCATGGGATGTTGTTCAGGCCGCAGACAGTGCCGTTCAGGAGGCCATAGCGTCCGGAAGATCGACGTCGGTCACTCTTCCTGCCGTGACCGGCAGCGACGAACGCCTGTCCTTGCTGATCGATGTCTTCCGCCCTGCGCGCCGGCTGGTGATTTTCGGGGCGGTTGACTTCTCCGCCTCCCTGGCCCGGTTAGGCGCCTTTCTTGGCTTTCACGTCACGGTGTGCGATGCCCGGGCCGTTTTCGCCACGCCCGAGCGGCTGCCATCAGCCCACGACGTCGTGGTGGATCAACCGGCACGCTACTTACAAAAGGAAATCGCACTGGGACGGCTGGGGCCCGATGCTGCTATCTGTGTCCTGACGCACGATGCGAAATTCGATGTTCCGGTCCTCGATGTGGCGCTTCGGGAAGGTTTTGCGTACATCGGGGCGATGGGTTCGCGCCGGACTGCCAGTGACCGCAGGGGCAGGCTCCTGGCATTGGGCCACACGGAACGGTCGCTGGCGCGGCTCCGCTCGCCGATCGGCTTGGACCTTTCGGCTTCCACCCCGGAAGAAACGGCGATCTCCATCATGGCGGAGGTCATTGCGGCCCGGCACCAGGCTTCCGCCCTGCCCTTGGCGTTCACGTCCGACCCCATCCACAAGGGTTTGGGGGAGCGCGCAGCCCTCGCGCCGCACCCGGGCGGCCAGCCGTCGTCGTCCCCTACCTGCGGCGTGGGGCAGGAACTGCAGCTCCCGCCGCTACGCAACAATCAGAACGAAAATATCTTGACATAAAGTATCTTAGGACTGATATTCTTTTTCTATGACGCAGTTCACGTAACTCGCGCAAAGCCGCTCGCGGCATCCCGCTTGAAACCCCTCCGTGGGCACTACACACAAATGGACGGAACCCGAAGATGAGTACGGACAGCCTTACAGAGAACCCCTCCCGGTCTGCTCGGGAAGAAACCCGGGCACCCGGCGCGGCCGGTCTTCGCAACGGACCTGATACGCGGGACGAGATCTTTGTTGGCGGAGTGTGGACCCGGGGTAGTGGTGCGCTGATCGAGTCGGTGAATCCCGCTACGGCAGAAGTTTTTGCCACCCTCCACGCAGCAACGGCGGCCGATGTGGACGCCGCAGTGGCCGCCGGCCTGGAGGCCGTCAAAGCGTCGGGGTGGGCAAGGAGGCTCCCGCACGAACGCGCCGCAGTCCTTCACCGCATCAGCTCCGCGATTGAAGCCAACGCTGACAGGATCGCGGAGCTGCAGACGCTTGATACGGGCAAAAGCCTCGTGGAAACGAAGGCATTGGCCATGAGCGCGGCGGCAACCTTCCGCTTCACGGCAGCTGCCTTGGAGACCATGGAAGATGCCCTGACGCCGCCGCGGGGCAACTACCTCAGCATGTCCACCTATGAGCCGATCGGGGTGGTGGGGGCCATCACGCCGTGGAATTCACCCATAGCCAGTGACGCGCAAAAGGTGGCTCCGGCACTCGCGGCAGGAAACGCCGTCGTGGTGAAGCCGCCGGTGTGGGCCCCCTGGGTCTCGCTGCTGCTGGCCCGCCTTTGTGAGCAGGCCGGTCTTCCTGCCGGTTTGCTGTCGGTGCTGCCGGGCCCTGGCCGGGTAGTTGGCGACGCCGTCGCCAAACATCCGGATGTTGGGAAGATCTCCTTCACGGGCGGGACTTCCACGGGGCGTCAACTTGCCCACATCGCAGCCGAAAAAATCATGCCCATCACGTTGGAACTGGGAGGAAAATCACCCACGGTTATTTTCGCCGATGCCGACGTGGACCAGGCTGTGGCCGGAGTGCTCTACGGCATCTTCTCCTCAAGCGGTCAGAGCTGCATCGCCGGGTCGCGTGTCTTCATCCAGCGCGCCGTGTACGACGACGTGGTGGAAAGGCTCGTGAAAGGGGCAAAATCGTTGCGGATCGGACCGGGCACAGACCCGGCTACGCAGGTCGGGCCCCTGGTGGCCTTCGCACACCGCGACACCGTTGCGGGCATGGTCGAAGCAGCGAAGTCGGCCGGTGCGCAGGTTTTGTGCGGAGGCGCTGTCCCCACGGAGTCCCGGTTGCAGGGCGGGGCGTTCTATGAGCCCACCATCCTTGCCGGTGTCAGTAACTCGGACGCCATCTGCCAGCAGGAAATTTTTGGTCCCGTGGCCGTCATCCTGCCGTTCGACGACGAAGCGGACCTCATCGCCCAGGCGAACGACAGCGTCTTTGGCTTGGCCTGTGGCATCTGGACTGCCGACTACCGCCGGGCCTGGCGGTTGGCGCGGGCCATTGCCGCCGGCACCGTGTGGATCAACACCTATAAGCAATTCAGCATTTCGACCCCCTTCAGCGGGCTTAAGGAAAGCGGTCTGGGTACCGAAAAGGGCCGCGACGGCATTCGTTCCTACATGCGCCAGAAGAGCATCTATATGGACCTCTCGGGTGCACCCATCCCATGGGCCGGCCTTTAAGCGAACCGGCCCGCATCACCAGCTTCCGAAAGGTAGATCAATGAATGCCCACCCCTACAGTCCGGCCTTCGTGGCCGGCGGATTCGGCTTCGTCTCCGGCGCCTTGTCGGTGGATGAGAACGGCACGGCCGTACCGGGCCGCTCGGAGGCGCTCGTCGCAGCAGGCGCGAGGCTGGCCGAACGTTTGGAATCAGTCGGCATGTCCCTGGCGGACGTCGTCAAGACCACCTATTTCGTCACAGACGTAACGCTGCGGGACGAAGCAAACCTGCACTACGAGCTGCTGTTCGAGAATCCCCGCCCGGCACGCTCATTCGTTGAAGTTGCCGCACTGCCCTACGGCGCGTCGGTGGAGATCGAAGCAATCGCGCATCGGAGGAGTTAAGGACCATGAGCGTGGACATTCAGAACCGTGGGACGACCATCCCCGAGGACACCGCAGACGATCTGACGTCGGGTCCTGGCACAGGAGACCAGGCCGCGACCATCGCTGCGGAACCCAAAGCACTGACGCTGAGGGTGCAGCAGAAACGGTGGGAAGCGGACGGCGTCGTCAGCATCACCTTCGTTGATCCGCAGGGGGCGGCTCTCCCGCAGTGGCTACCAGGCTCCCACCTGAGCCTCCACTTGCCCAACGGGCTGACGCGCGAATACTCCCTGTGCTCGGACCCCAACGATTCCTCCGCCTGGACCGTGGCAGTGCTGCGGACCACCGATTCCCGCGGTGGCAGCAGGCTGATCCATGACGAACTGCCGGTGGGCACGCTCCTCACAGTCGAAGGTCCCCGCAACAACTTTGAACTCGAGCAGGCGCAGCGGTATGCGTTGGTGGCCGGAGGCATTGGCATCACCCCGATCATTTCCATGGCGAGGCGCCTGGAAGCAGCCGGCGCTGACTGGTCCCTCCTCTATACGGGACGGTCCCGGTCCACCATGGCATTCCTCCCGGAAATTTCCGGCTTTCCCGCACACCGGATCAGCATCCACGCCATGGACGAAGCCGGGGGAGCCTACGCGGATCTCCCCAAAGCAGTTGGTGCCCTGCCCCCAAAAGCATTGGTTTATGCCTGCGGCCCTGAATCGTTGATGCAGGCAGTGGCCGGCGCCATGGCGGACGATTCGCAATTGAGGATAGAGCGGTTCAAAGCGCCGGAGGTCGTGTCCGGTCCGGAAACCGAGGCCACAAGCTTTGACGTCATCTGCCAACGGTCGAGCCAGCGCGTTGCTGTTGGGCCTGACATCTCAGTCCTGGACGCCCTGAACGACGCCGGCATCTTCGTGCCCAGTTCATGCGCGGAGGGCATCTGCGGAACCTGTGAGACCGGCGTCATAGCCGGCGACGTCGAGCACCGCGACTTCCTGCTCTCCCCGGCTGAACAGGCAGAGAACAAGACGATGTTCGTCTGTGTCTCGCGTTGCCGGTCCCGGGAACTGATTTTGGATCTCTAGTACGAACACCACCCGACTGAAGGCTGATTCCCATGAACTTTTTCTCAAGCGAGCCTGTCTGCAATCTGCGTTCGCTGCGTTCCGTGTCCTTGAAAGTACCCGATACCAAGCCGGCCAAGGACTTCTATGACCAAGTCTGGGGTCTCTCCACGGTAGAAGAGGACACAGACAAATTCTGGCTCCGCGGTACCGGATCCGAACACCACATCCTGAGGCTGGAAACGGGTGAGCAGAATGCCCTGGGCGGGGTCTCCTTCGCACTGGCCACGCCGCAGGACGTCGATTCCGCGGCTACCAAGCTCGTTGCCCTGGGAATACCGCTTTTCCGTGAGCCCGGACCCCTGGATGATGCTGCCGGTGGATATGGCGTGCAACTGGTGGATCCCGAAGGCAGGCTCGTGGAACTTTCCGCGAACGTCCATGCGGTGGTCAGCCAGGAGCCGGCCGGCCGGCGCGCCCTTCCCCGCAAGATCGCCCACGTGGTCCTCAACACCGTGGACATCGACCGCGCCACCGCGTTCTACACCCAAGTGCTGGGGATGCGGATATCCGACTGGTCCGAGCACCAGATGGCCTTCCTCCGGTGCAACAGCGAGCACCACGCAATCGCGTTCAACCAGGCGCCCTGGACCTCGGTCAACCACGTGGCCTATGAGATGCAGAGCATTGACCACTTCATGCGCGGCATCGGCAACCTGAAACAGCACAACATTGCCCCGCAGTGGGGTCCGGGCCGGCACGGTCCGGGCGACAACACTTTCTCCTACTTCACGGACCCCGCGGGACTGGTCTGCGAATACACCTCCGAAGTTGCCCAGGTGGATGAGGACAGTTGGCTCTGCCGTACGTGGGAGCGAACGCCCGAACTGTCCGACCAGTGGGGCACCGCAGGTCCGCCGACCACCGCGGTGCGAAGCGCCATGGCGGGCGTTCCGGACAGCGGCTACCGGTCCCTGGTGGTCCCCGGCCGTGAGGACTATTTCTCCCCGGCTAAGGCCCCTGCCACTGAAAAAGCCCCTGCCACAGAAAAAGCCCATGCGTAGCGGCTCGTTGCCGGCGCCCACCGCCCCTTCGACCCCCGCTGTTGCCGAGCGCAGAAAGTCCGTTCACGGAGTCTCCCTCGTGGTTCGCGGGGAAGGGATTCCCGTCTTCCTGATGCACGGCATCGGGGGAGCCGCGTCGTCCTGTGGTGCGCTGGCCCAACTGTTGAGCGCCCACGGCTACCAGACCTTCTGCTGGGATGCGCCCGGTTACGGCGAGTCCGCCGCTCCAACGGACGGACTGGATCATCCGTCGTTGGTACTGGACATCCTGGCCACCCTCGGCCTTGGGCCGGCACACCTCTTTGGCACATCGTGGGGCGGGGTCATTGCCACCACGGTAGCCGCGAGGGCGCCGGAGGCAGTACGGTCCATTGTCCTGGCCGACAGCACGCGGGGTTCGGGAACCACGCACGACACAGCGCAACGCATGCTGGCCCGCGTTCCTGAACTGGCCGCCGTCGGGCCTGAAAGTATTGCAGCCCGGCGCGCCTCGAAGCTGGTCTCTCCATCCGCCCCCGCCTGGGTGGCCGAAGCTGTCCGGGCGGACATGGCCTCCGTCCGCCTGTCCGGGTTCGCGTCGGCGGCCACCATGATGGCGCAGTGTGATACGACGGACCTGCTGCCCGGGTTGCGGGTTCCGGCGCTCGTGCTGGCCGGACAGGACGATGTGATCACCGGCGTGCCCGAATCGAGGATCCTCGCCGAGAAGATTCCAGGCGCCGAACTGTGCATTATCCCCAATGCGGGCCACGCGGCAGTGCAGGAGAAGCCCCTTGAGATGTCGGCGGCCATCCTCGCTTTCTGGGACGGCATCCAGTGACGCGCCTGGTGGTAGTGACGGGATCCGGGCGTGGCCTGGGCTTCGACATTGCCGAACGACTGGCACGTGCCGGAGACCGGATAGTCATCGCGGAGAAGAACGCGGACCTCGCGGAACGGGCCGCCGCAACACTCCATGAACGCGGCCTGGATGTCACGGCGGTGGTCGCCGACATAGCTGACAAGGCTTCGGTGGAGGCCCTGGCGACGGCGGTCCGGCAGCTGGGCGGCGCGGATGCGCTGGTCAACAACGCGGCACTGGCCGACGGCGTAGGCGGCGATACTTTCTGGGAACTGGAGGAAGGATTCTTCCAAAGGGTGATGACCGTCAATGCCTACGGGACCTGGCTGGTCAGCAAGCACCTCTTCCCCCAGCTTGCCCAGTCCCCGGCGGGCGCGATCGTGAACATCGCCTCTGACGCAGCGCTCTACGGAAGCCCACGGCTGGTCCACTACGTTGGATCAAAAGGGGCCGTGCTCGCCATGACCCGGTCCATGGCCCGCGACGCAGGGCCATCGGGAGTCCGTGTCAACGCGGTGGCCCCGGGGTTGACCCGGGTGGAAGCCACTGAATCGGTGCCCGCCTCACGCTACCGGCTCTATGAAGACAACCGGGTGCTGCCCAGGGACCAACAACCCAACGATGTATCGGGAGTGGTCCAGTTCCTGCTCTCCGACGCCGCGGGGTTCATCACCGGCCAGACCATCGTGGTGGATGGCGGCTTCGTGATGGGCCACTGATGAGCTCAACCACGGCCACAACAAAACCGGCCAACGCACACTATGCCGGCCATTAGACAAGGAGTCCCACACATGGACCTGCAACTGAAGGACCGCACGGTGGTGGTCACCGGGGCGAGTTCCGGCGTCGGCCTTGCCACCGCACGCTATTTGCTCAGTGAAGGCGCGCGGGTTGCCGCCTGTGCCCGTGACCTCGGCCGGCTCACCGCGGCGTTCGACGAGTTTTCCTGGGCGGACAAGGACTCCATCCACCTTGCCTCGTGCGACGTCACGGACCAGGAAGCCACCAACGCCTTCATCGCCGGAACGCTGGATCGGTTCGGCGCCATGGACGGGCTGGTCTGCAACGCCGGACGATCGCTCATGGCCACTCTCCAGGAAACCACGGACCAGCAACTGCGCGATGAGTTCGAGCTGAAGATCTTCGGCGTCCTCAACATGGTGCGGTCGGCCAGGATCGCCTTGAGCGCCTCCGCCCACGGGTCCGTGGTCAATGTCAACGCCATTCTTGCCCGGCAGCCCGAGCTGCGCCTGGCCGCTACCTCCGCCGCCCGCGCCGCGCTGTTGAACCTGACCCATTCCCTTGCCGAAGACCTGGCAAAGGACGGCACGCGCGTGAACTCGGTCCTGCTGGGACTGGTGGACACGGGACAGTGGCGGCGACGCTTCGAAAATGCCGGCACCGATCTCGACTACGAGGCCTGGAGTGCGGAAATCGCCGGTGACCGCGGCATCAAGCTGGGCCGTTTCGGCACAGCGGAGGAGGTTGCGTTCCATATTGTCTGTCTCCTCTCGCCCAACAGCGGCTACACCACTGGGGCGACCATCGACGTCGGCGGTGGCGTTGGGCGCTATGTCTAGGCAGGGCGCAGGGAAAACACCTCCTGCACCTCAACGGAAACCCATCGGCCCACGGAAGTTCACCACGAAAGAGAACCGGAAATGTTACTGACACAAGAAGCAACCGTCCCGAGGGGGCCAACAGGAGGCGATGTCCTGGTCCGTGTGCTGCGCCGCCACGGCATCGACACCGTCTTCGGCGTTATCAGCATTCACAACCTGCCCCTCGTTGAAGCTGTGGACAGGGAACTGAACTTCGTCGCCATGCGCCATGAGGCCGCGGTCGTCAACGCCGCTGACGGGTACGCCCGCGCGTCCGGCAAGTTCGGCGTTGCCCTGACCAGCACGGGCACGGGAGCCGGCAACGCCGCTGGTTCCATGGTGGAGGCGCTCACTGCGGGAAGCCGCGTCCTGCACATTACCGGCCAGATCGACAGTGAATTCATGGGCAGCAACCGCGGAGTGATTCACGAGGTACCACGCCAGCTCCAAATGCTCCACGCCGTGTCCGGGTATGCCCGGACCATCTTCAACGGGAAGGATGCTGAGGCTGACCTTGAGGAGGCGATCGCGCACCTCCTTTCCGCCCCGCACACACCGGCCAGCATCGAGTGGCCCACGGACCTGCAGTACCTGGCCCATCCGGACGATCAGCGCCCCGTCGATGCCCGGGTGAAGCCCGCCCCCGCGTACGACACCCGGGCCGTCGCGGAAGCCGCCCGTCTCCTGGCAGGTGCCAAGCGGCCCCTGATTTGGGCCGGGGGAGGAGCAGCCGGAGCCGGTAAGGAACTTGCTGCCCTGTTGCACGGGCTTGGCGCAGGACTGCTCACCAGCAATTCAGGGCGGGGCGTCGTTCCGGAGGATGACCACCTTGTCATCGGGAACTTCGCGACCACTCCGGCCGGCGCCCGGCTGCTCGGGGAATCCGACCTGTTGCTCAGTATTGGAACGCATTTCCGTTCCAACGAGACGCAGCATTACTCATTGAAGATTCCCTCCACCCACATCCAGCTGGACCTGAACCCTGACGCCGTCGGACGGGTATACCCGGCCACCGTCTCCCTGGTGGGCGACTCCCGCGCCATTCTGGATGCGCTCGTCCAGCAGTTGCCGAGCCAGTCCCCGGACCCCGGCTGGGCGCAAAAGGTTCACGACGTACGCCGCGAGGTACGCGATGCGCTGACCACCTACATTGGCGGTTACGCGGAGATCTGCCACAGCCTCCGGGAACGCCTGGACCGCAGGTCCGTCGTGGCCCGCGACGTCACCATCCCCTCCAGCCAGTGGGGTAACCGCCTCTTGGAAATGTACTCACGCGAAACCAACATCTTTCCCCTCGGCGGCGGCATAGGCCAAGGACTCGCCATGGGGATAGGTGCTGCCTGCGCCCGCCCGGAGGTTCCCACGGTAGTCATTGCCGGGGACGGCGGTCTTGCCGTTCACCTGGGCGAGCTTGCCTCCCTGGCCGGCTCCGGCGCCTGGTGCGTGGTGTTGGTCTTCAACGACGCCGGCTACGGGGTGCTGCGCAACATGCAGAGGGCCAACGGTTTCGCGGAGGCAGGAGTCGACCTGCATACACCGGACTTCGCCTTGTTGGCCCGGTCATTGGACTTGCCGTTCCGGCGGGTGGGCGGGCCGGGAACCTTCGATCCGGCCCTGGCCGAGGCGCTGGCCCTCAGGGGGCCGGCGGTCATCGAAATTGATGTCAATGCCTTGGAACCTGCTCCCGGAGCCTTCGTCCCTCCGGTGCACGTTCCAACCGCAGATCACTAGTAGAGCAGGTGAGCACATGAACCCAAGTACTGATCCGGACCCGTACGCCGGCCCTGGGCCCGACGCGGCCGAGCCGCGGCATGACGTGGTGTGTCTGCGCGGCGGCGCAGGGACCGGAGAGTGGGATGAGCATCAACTGGACACGTTGGGAGCCCGTGCCTGGGAACCTGAAACGGGTCTTGCCCTGGACGTCGGGGGACCACCTGGCCAACTGGACGCCTGGGTTCAAGCGGCCTCTGAGGCGCTCCGGGAGTCTACGGCCGGCCCGGCGCATGTCCTGGCCAACGGCGCAGCCGCCTACGGTGCCATACTCCTCGCTGCGCGGCATCCTGAACAGGTCAAGAGCATGATCCTTGGCGACCCGCTGGTGGACACGTCCACTGACGGATTCGTGGCAGCGCTCCGGCAGGTTCGCGCACCGTCCCTGGTCATTGCCGCCGCACCCGACATCGACGCCGATGTTTCCATAGCCCAATGCATCGCAGGCGGCATCGGCAACGGTGTTTTCGTCATCATCGACAACGCCACCGTGCCGGCACATCAAAGCCGATCCACCTCGTTCAACGAGTGGAGCAGGTCGTTCATGAAGATCGCTGAAGGCCTGCACACCGTCTCGCAATCACTCCCCACCCAATTACAGGAGGAACCCCGTGCCTGAGCAATACCTGGATGCCAACCAGTCCCGTGTCGGTCCGCCGAACCCCTATGAGCTGAAGCTCGCCGGCGCCCTGTCCGAAATTTTCGCCAGCGGCAGCCACGAACTTCCGGCGGTCATTTCGGGGTTGAACAACCTGGGGCTTAATGCCCCGGACGGCCAGCCGTGGGATGAAGCCCGATTCCGTTCCGAAATGCGACGACTGGGAGAGTAGGAAATGACAACTGCAACTGCAACTTCAACCGGGGCAAGGGCCGGCAGGGCCATGCCGATAACGGTGGTCGGTACCCGGCGTCAGCTCGATGCCGCAGAACTGGCTGCCACAGGACTGCGGGACCGCTGGTACGCCATCTATCCCTCCCGGTTCGTTGGCCAGGGGGATATGGTCAAGGTCCGGCGGTTGGGCGTGGATTGGCTGCTGTTCCGTGATGCCCGGGGACAAATCCGGATGCTGGAGGATCGCTGCCCCCACCGCAGCGCGCCCCTGTCCGTAGGCCAGCACCTGGGTGACCGGGTGGCATGCAAGTACCACGGAGTTCAGGTGGACGGACACGGAACGGTGGTGTCGGTTCCCGGCATGCCCGGCTGTGCGCTGGAGGGGAAAACAGTCACTGCGTCCCTGGCCGTGGAGGAGGGCGCGGACATGATCTTCGCTTTCATGCCACTGACCGCGGACTCGGAGGTAACCCCCTTCAAGTTGCCTGATCGTCTGGACAACCCCGATATTTCGTGGTTCTCCAATTACGCGGAGTGGAACAGTCCGTGGCGGTTCTACATGGACAACGTCCTGGATCCCATGCACGGGGCGTTCCTGCACCGTGAATCGCATTCAATGTTTGGCGGAGACACGAGCGCCCGCTTCCGCATCCGCGAAACGGACCGCGGATTCTTCTTCGAGAAGACGGACCAGCGCGGCAAGAACTTCGACTGGGTGGAGTACTGCCGCGAGGCCATGGACTACGTGGACCTGGAGATCCCTTACGCCGATTCAGCCGGTCCCGGCGGCTCCTTCGGCATCGTCGGGATGTCCACGCCCATAGATGCGGATACCTCCGCTGTGTTCCACTGGCGTACCCGGACCGTCTCCGATTGGGAGCGTGACGTCTGGCGGTTCATGTACAAGACAACACTGGAGGAAAAGCACTGGGTGGTCCTGGAACAGGACCGCGCGCTGTTGGAGGCTCTGGCGGCCGACGCCGACAGGGACGAGCACCTGTACCAGCACGATCTTGGCGTGGCCAGGATCAGGCGCATCCACGACGCCGATGCACAGAAGCAGGCAGCCACTCTCGCAGAGGGAACCGCATAGCGCCTGTGGAGCGCGTGGTTCCACCACCGCGCAATTGATGCAGTGAGCAAGAGCCTGCAGTCCGACCAAGTCCGGGCTGCAGGCTCTTTCCTGTGCTCTTTTCGTTTGGTCTTTTGTTGGCCCGGCGCCCGGGGCAGACGTTTCCCGATGCTGCAGTTTTCCGGCAAGAAGAAGCCCGGGTACCGGCCATCGCCGGTACCCGGGCTCCCAGGGGGCTAACGGGTCACGCCATACATCTCCGACGTCGGCGGGTAGAAGGGGATCTCCGGCTTCTTTGCGCCGATGATGACGCAGATGAGTGCGTCGTCATCGCTGACGGTCCGCAAACTCCGGGGGACACCGGCCGGAACGCGGATCAGGTCGCGGTAGCCGAGCACGCGGCTTGCTTTCTTGGTCCCGTCTTCAACGTCGTGCACGCTGAACTCGACCTGGCCCTCGAGCACGAAGAACACCTCTTCAACGTCCGGGTGCGTATGCTCGGGTCCAACGCATCCGGCCGGCAGCACCATGTTGGAGAAGGTGAAGTGCTCTGCCTGGAGAATGTTGTTGTCGTTGGAGTGGTCACCGGTTGCCCCGGAACCGATGTAGCGGACCTGGCCGCGACGGAACTTCTCACCCATTTTGGTCTGGAACTTGAGCGTATTGAAGTCAACTACCCGACTGTCACGGGAGGCGATGGACGAGTCAATCAGCTCCTCAAGTTCCGGAATTTTGCTTGCGATAACGTCGCCCATGATGGACCTCTCTCTGGTGGTAAATTGCCGGATTTCGTAAGGGCCTTGCAGGAAGTGAATCTTCCTCGGTCCTAACTATCTCAAGACTAAGATATAATGGAAAGCGCTGCAAGACACTTGCGGGAACGGGCGCGGTTCGCCGGGGTACTGGAAAGCTCAGTGTTAAGATGCTTAGACGAAATTAAGGAGAGAGCACATGACCACCGAGCCCCAAAACACCGACGCGGATGCCGTAGATGCGATCATCGAGGACTGGCGTCGCGAACGTCCCGAACTCGATGCCAGGACCATTGGAGTTTTTGGCCGCCTGCAAAGCCTCGTTGCCCGGCAGCGCGCCGTGCAGGACGCGAACTACGAGGAGCATGGGCTCACGTTGGCGTCCTTTGACGTCCTGGCAAATTTGCGCCGATCAGGGCCTCCCCACCGCAAAACCGCTGGTGAGCTCGCAAGTTCGTCCATGCTGACCACGGGAGGGATCACGTTCCGCCTGGACCGCATGGAGGAGCAGAACCTCATCGAGCGTGTTCGATCAAAAGAGGACCGTCGCGTCGTCTACGCGCAGATCACCGAGCACGGCAAGAAGCTCATCGATGAGGTGATTTCCAAGCATCTGGAAACGCAGCGCAACATGCTCTCCGGCCTCTCAGCCGAAGAGATTGAACAACTGGCCCTCTTGCTCAAGAAGGCCGAAGCCTCCATCGTCGCCTATGACCCCAAGGCTTCCTCCCAGGACAAGATCGCTTCCAATGCCTAGGCGGTCCTGGGGCGGAATGTCCACCTAACCCACTAGTAAGGAAACGCATGAAGCCAGTAGCCCGCAAAATTGGAATCATCGGACACGGGGCCATCGGGGCCCGGGTGGCTGCGGATGTTGCCGCAGGGAAAGTGGCAGGTGCCTCTCTGGAGGGCATCGTCAGCCGCAGTCCCGTTCCAAACGCTCCGGCGGCCCGCCTGGACATGGCTGAGGCGTTGGAGCGTTGCGATGTGCTGGTCGAATGCGCGGGCCAGGAAGCCCTTGCCGAACACGGCGAGGCAGTGCTGTCTGCGGGTGTCGATCTGCTGGCCACATCGCTGGGAGCCCTGGCGGACCCTGATCTTTCGGGCCGCTTGTCCGCAGCCGGTCCGGGCAGGCTCTTCCTGACGTCCGGCTCCATCGGTGGCTTGGACCTGTTGGCGTCGGGAGCCCGGGCAACGGGTTATGACGCCGTCAAAATCACGACGACCAAGCTGCCCGCTTCCCTGGTGCAGCCGTGGATGGATGAGAAGGAAGAAGATCGAATCCGGAACACCGCTGTTCCGCTCGAAATCTACCAAGGCCCTGCTGACCAGGCCACGCGCTTGTTCCCGAAATCGCTCAATGTGGCCGCGGCGGTCGCCCTGGCCGTAGCGGACTGGGGCGTGGATGTGTCCGTGCGGGTGGACCCGGCTGCCCGGCTGACGACGCACGTGATCGAGGCCGCCGGGAACAGCGGGACCTACCGCTTCGAAATCTGCAATCAGGTATCGCCGCAAAACCCGCGTACCAGCGGCATTGTGCCGTTTGCCGTGCTGCGCTCACTGGAACTGATCGTTGGCGCGCGGGGCGGAATTATCTAGTCCTCCCTGCGCCGCCCACTGGCTTTGCGCGCCAGGTCCCTTCGATTTGTCGAGCCAGTTTTCCGCAGGAGGTGGGAGACGTGCGTGCTGACGGTTTTCTCGCTGATGAAAAGGTCTGCGGCGATCTCCTTATAGGTACTGCCGGCGATTAGTTGTTCGAGAACGTCGGTTTCGCGGGTGGTCAGGCCCGGGAACGGTCCGGTGTTCCTCCGCGTCGTGGGTGGTTCAGCGTCGAGTCGTATCCGTCCATGGTCCGCCAACCCCAGTATCGCCGTCCGCACGGGCGCGGCCTGCAGTGTGGTTGCCAGTTCCAGCCCGCGGCGCAGTATCCCTGCTGCGTTCGTTTGGCCATGATGGGTATGGAAGAGCATGGCTTCACCTGCGCGTTGGCAGGCGTACGCCTCTTCCCATGCCAGGTTGGCTTCTTTGCATGCGTCGGCGGCAGCGATCCACATTGCGTCGTTCCGCTTATCCGCCAGTGCCCGCCCGGTCTCGGCGGTATACAGCATGTCGAAGGCCTTGATCTGGCGTTGGTAAAGGGGGGTTGCCTGTCCGGGTTCGTGGAGCGCGGCCGGGAAACGTTTCCGCACATCCCGCACTGCGGCTTCCAGCCCGGACAGCGGCCCACCGGTATCCCTGGCTTGCATGATCATGTCGGCGGCGGCCCTCATGGCCAAGGGCAGGAGCCACTCGCACATGGTGGGTGCATGACCGGCCCGGGATGCAGCGGCCACGGCTGTTTCGAATCCTGCCTTGGGGTTTCCCGCCATGATGTTGAGTTCGGAACGAATGGCAGCGAAATTCAGGTTAACGAAGGCATCGGATTCACGGTTCACCTCTTCGGCGCGAGCGAGGTGCGCCAAGGCGTCGTTGGTCCTGCCTTGCAACGCATCCAGCCGGGCCAGGGTGAGCCGGGCACTGACGTCTCCCATGGGCCCGGGGTCAAAACTGATGGCTGTTCGTAAAGCTGTTCGAGCCTTCTCCCATGACCCAATGGCCAGGAAGCTGGCGGCCTCGTCGGCAGCTACTTTCGACATGAAGGAATGCGGAGCGCCCAGCCGGGAAAGTTCCTCCCTGCCGGAGCTCATGATGGCGCCGTACTGTTCGCTGATCCACCCTTCCGTGGCATTTGCCAGCCACGCCAAGGCATGGCAAAAGGCCCAGAAGTCCTGCGCCAGGGCCGCTTCCGAGGCACCCTCACGGGCGGCTTCCCTGGCCGCGCCGGAGTCGCCGCTGAACACTGCCGCCATGGCCGAGGCAGTGAGCGCGAAACTCAAAGCCCGGTGATGCCCTGTCTTGCGGGCCGCCTCAACAACCTTCGCGCAGTCCGGAGAGCCCTTGTATTGGTCCATCCAGAGTTTGGCGTGAACCAGCTCGGCCATCGCCAAGGCATGCTGCCAGCTGTCAGGCTCCACGGACGAAAGCTGCACGGCGCGTTCGGCCTCTGCCGGATCCAGGAAGGAGAGACCCAGGGACATTCGCAAGTGCATGCGCCTGATGATCAGTGCAGCCACCTCGAGTGGCTGGAGGCGCTCGTTGAGGAGTCGAAGCAGGGCCTCGATAGCGTCGAGTTCTGCCTCGAAAGCGCCTGCATTGAAAGCGCTCCGGCGCACTTCCTGCCACAGGTCAAGCCATTCCCCGGCAGCGACCACCTTGGGCCGTAACTCCAGGACCCGGTGGTACTGGGCAAGGGCCTTGTTCCAGTCCCGCGAGGCCGATTCCTGACGTGCCGCCTCAAGCGCCCACCGGTAGGCCTCCTCGTAGTTCCCGGAGCCGTAGAAGTGTTGGGCAAGATCGGCGGCCCCCCGGTGGTGGAGCTCGCCTGAACCCGGAACTGTCGAGTAGGCCTCGGCGAACAGCCGGTGCCACTGGATCCGGTCCTCGGGAGGTGTTTCGGATGCCAGGGTCTCGGCGATGAGCGGGTGGTGGAACCAGTAGCTGCCGTCGGGTTGGCGGTCGAGGATCCCGGCTGTCGACGCAGCCAGGAGAACAGAAAGGGCATCCTCCCCGGGTAGCGCCCGCTTCACGACCACCGTGAACACTTCAACCGGAGCATTCTTGCCGCCAACAGCCAGGACCTGGGTAACCCGTCGGGCAGACTGCGGCAGGGCCCGCCAGGAACGCAGCACTGCGGTCCGCAGGTCGGGCGGGAGTCCGGGCGGAAGGGACGACGCGGCCGGATCCAGTGGCTCCACCAGGAGTTTGGTGAAGTACGGGTTTCCATTCGCGCGCCCGTACACTTCCGTAATCAGGGACTGATGCGGTTCGCGACCCAGCAGCGATGCGATCAATGCGGACGTGGCCGGGCGGTCCAAGGGGCCAAGGCGTTCAATGCTCACACCGGGGATCCGCCGCACATCGGCAAGCCACCCCTCCAGAAGTGAACCCTCCGTCACCGCATCCGCCCTGACTGTTGCTACGAGCCCCAGCCGCCGATCGGACGGTCCCGCAATCAGAAACATCAACGTATCCAACGTGCCCTGGTCCGCCCAGTGCAGGTCATCGATCGCGAGGAGCACCGGATGCGCGGCTGTGACCGCACTCAACCATTGATCCAGGAAGAGGGGAGTGCTTGCCGGATGCCCGGCCGCGCTGTCCTCACTAAATGGTTCCGGCGTTCTGATGCCGGCAGTGCCCCTGAAGGCCGCGCGCAAGGGTTGGTACGGGATCTCGATACTGTGAAGGGGAAGGGCAGCACCGGATAGGACAATAACGTTCCCCGGGAGTCCCGCAATGGCTTCGTAGATCAGAGCGGTCTTCCCGATGCCGGCGTCGCCAGTGACCAAAACGGTTCTTTGCCGGCCGCTGCGGACTTGCTGCAGTGCGTCACCGAGCCGCGACAATTCCTTCATCCTGCCCACCAAAGGAGGGGAACCCGAATCGATGATGCCCGTCATTTTTCAAGGGTGGCACCGAGCGCCGGGCCGGAAAAGAGCCGGCGACGTGAAATGTCAGGGTCCCGGCGCCAAATCTCAGGACACCTTCCGGATGTTCCCCGAGGGGTCCGGAGCGCACTGTGAAGGAGTCAATAGACACCCACTGTCACCCGAGGATCACCATGTTCAATCCAGCCAGCCATTCAAGAATCATGGGCATCGCGATATTGCTGCCCTTCCTCTTCCTGCCGGCAGCTCCGGCAAACGCCGGCACTGAGCAAGCCGGCACTGCGCAAGCAGGCACACAGCAAGCCACCGACTACTTCACCTACAGCAACTGCCCCTTGGAGCGCATAGGCACGCAACTGGTTCGCTGCGATGTCCTCACGGGCACCGGTGTGGATGCTCCCTACTGGATTCCGGAACAGGAATAGTCAGCGCTTCTGCCCCTGGGAGCCGCCCCGGGCGGCATCGCCGCCTGGGGCGATGTCAGCCAGGACAGCATTCAAGCGATCATCGGTCAGGTAGGTCATGCCCGTCAGAAGGGACGTAATCTTTTCGCGCTCCCGTTGGTTGAAGCGTGTGTCATCGAGGATGTCACTGACCCAGAGCCCGTCCATGGCCAGGCGCACGATGATCCCGATGATCCCCACCGGTTCGTCCGGGGCCAGGTCTTCCTGGTCAAGCCGGCGGTTCAAGTACAGAAGGGATTCGGCCAGGTTTGGCCGGGATATGGCAGTGGCCAAAAGAGCCGCCTGGTCCCGGTCACTGTTGGCCCGCGCGTCAGAGAATGCCTGGATATAGGCACGCTCTTCGGCACCCACCGGATTGGGGTCAGCCTCCGCGACCCTCCCCAGCTCATGCACGAGTTCAACAATCATCGACTCGACGTCCTGCTCGATTTCTTCGATGGGCGCATCCGGCCTGAACATTTTCCCCTCCAGTGCTGCAATCGACAATCTCCGCTTCCGGCCAGTCTAGCCACGAATGAAAGTGGAGCGGGCCTTAGAACAAAGGCCAGGGCACGGCCGGCATGCCGCCCCGCGGCGCCGGAAACCTTCCAGCCGAACGCAGGCGTTCGCAACGGAGCGCGAGGGCTGAGACTTCTTCGGGGCTCAACAGCTCTGCCAGCTCCCGGCCCAGCCCGCCGCGCAATCCTTCGCTGACGCGCTCTACGCCTTCCCGTTCTTCGGCAGACAAGGCCTGGCCGAGCCACCCCCAAAGCACGGTGCGCAGCTTGTGGTCCGTATGGAACGTCAGTCCGTGGTCCACGCCGTGGCGATGCCCGTTCGCCATGGCAAGAATGTGGTTTCCCTTGCGGTCGGCGTTGTTGACGACGACGTCGAACACGGCCATGCGCCTGAGCGCAGGTGAGTCTTCGTGGACCAGGGCGACTATCCGCCCGTCGTCGTCCTGCCCCTCGAGGACCTGTTTCCAACCGGCCTCCGGAACGTCATCGCTTGGCCTCAGGTCCACCGGATCCTGGGAGGGGTCCTGCTCTTGCCAGAGCTGCACCATCCCGCGGCCCAGTGGTCCGTCGCGCAGCCAGGTGCGCGGCACGATGTCCCAACCCATGGCCTGGGAGACCAGGAAGGACGCCATCTCGCGGTGGGCCAGGGTGCCGTGCGGAAAGTCCCAGAGGGGGCTTTCGCCGGCTATCGGTTTATAGACCACGGCAACGTCGTCGATGCTGCCCAGGAAGGTGGCATTTGAGGCCGCTGTAATGCGGCCGGTCAGCGTCAGCTCTGCGGCGACCAGGTCCGGTGTTGGCATCAGGCCTCGGGAAGCGTGCAGGTGTGCCCGTCGGGATCAATGGGGTAGCCGCAGATAGTGCACAAGGGACGTCCGGCCGCCACGATTTCCCGGGTGCGCTTGGTGAAGGCGCGGGCGGTGCCTACAGGCATGCGCACCAGCAGCATTTCCGGTTCGTCGGCGCCGTCCGGGTCAAAGGGCTCATCGCCGTCGACATCACTGATCGGGTAAGCCTCCAGGACTATCTGGGCCGTGGTCGGATCCCACCCCAGGCTCATCGCGCCGGTGCGGAATTGCTCCAGGGGGTCCTCAAGCGGGTCATTGTCCACCAGTTCGACCGGCGTGCTGGTGGGAACGCTGAAGGGGTTGCCATCGATCGTGAGGAGCTGGTCGAGGATCTCGTCGATCTTCTCCGCAAGCTGGGCTGACTGCTGCTTCTCGAGGGCAATGCTGACAATCTGCGTTCCTGCGCGCACCTGCAGGTAGAACGTGCGGTCTCCGGGTTGTCCTATGGTGCCGATGACAACCCGGTCGGGCCAGGCAAACTCGTGAACGCGCGTAGGCATGTCAGTATTCTAGGCACACGGGCTCAGGGCGTCTGCCCACCTGCGCCGCCGCCCACCGGTGCGTCGCCCGAACGGAGGCCGCTCGAGAGCCAGGACAGGTCGCCGGCTTCCGTGTTGGTCGCGTGGACGCTCGGCCGGTTTGCACCGTAGGTGACTATCGACACGGAAGCCGGACCCACGCTGATCCGCTGAAAAAGGTCAAGGTGCATGCCCAACGCGTCGGCGAGGATGGACTTGATGACGTCGCCGTGGCTCACCGCCACCCATACTGCTCCGGGCCCGTGCTCGGCTTCGAACGCTGCATCATGGCGCCGGATGGCCGCCACTGAGCGGGCCTGCATGGCCGCCATGGCCTCACCGCCGGGAAATACGACGGCGGATGGTTGCGTCTGCACCACGGGCCACAGTTTCTCGGTGGCCAGGTCGGACAGGGCCCGGCCCTGCCATTGACCGTAATCGCACTCCGTCAGGTCGGACTCGACCGGTGCGTACGGACTGCTTGTTTGCCGGTCAAGAATGAACCGGGCTGTTTGCAGGCAGCGTTCAAGGGGGCTGGATACCACTCCCACCACCGGAACCGCCGCGAGCCGTTCCCCGGTCAGGGCAGCCTGCCCGCGTCCGATCTCGTCCAAGTCAACACCGGCTGCGCGGCCGGCCAACAATCCGGTGGCATTGGCCGTGGTGCGGCCGTGCCGCACGAGGATAACTGTCGCCATCTGCCCAGCCTAGCCAGAAACGGAGCCCCGGGCCGACGCAGGTGAGGACGCCTTGCGTTCACCCCGCGGACCCGCCGCGACGGAGAGGCCGGAACCCCTGGGGCTACAGTGGAGCTATGGCTACCAGCCGCAACCCGCTTGATGACCTGCGGGAGACCATTGGTCATTTGGCCAGTCAGCTTAAGCTGACCGGTTCCGAACGCGTCGATGACCTGATGGGGGACCTCATCGGCCCACGGTCTGGTCCTGCCCGTCCGCTCTCGGAAGTGCAGGCGGAGTTGGACGCCCTGATCGGGCTGGAAACGGTGAAGGAGCAGGTGCGGGCCCTCGTCGCGCTGCTCCAGGTCCAGGCCCGCCGCAAAGCCCACGGACTGCCTGAAGTGGCCACATCCCAGCACCTGGTGTTCCTCGGCAATCCCGGAACAGGCAAGACGACGGTAGCGCGGCTCCTGGCCGAGATGTACCGTGCGGTGGGGCTGCTGCAGAAAGGCCATCTGGTGGAGGTGGACCGTTCCGGCCTGGTAGGGCAATACGTCGGGGAGACTGCCATCAAGACGGACCGGGTGATTCGGCGGGCGCTGGACGGGGTCCTGTTTATCGACGAGGCATATGCGCTCTCCCCGGAGGACGGCCGGATGGATTTCGGCCCCGAGGCCATCGAAGTACTGCTCAAACGGATGGAAGACCACCGCCACCGGCTGGTAGTGATCGTGGCCGGATATCCCCGGCTCATGGAATCCTTCCTGATCTCCAACCCCGGGCTGCGCTCCCGGTTCGCCCGCGAAATCACCTTCCCTGATTACTCCGTCGATGAACTGGAGATGATCTTCCACCGGATGCTTGAGCACCACGAGTACATGCTGGAACCAGGCGCGGACCAGATGCTTCGGCGGATTTTCTCCGGACTCCGCACGGGGGAGGAGTCCGGCAACGCGCGGTTCGCCCGCACCCTCTTTGAACAGGCACTCAATCGGCAGGCGCTGCGGCTGTCACTCGACGCGGAGCACAGCCTGGATGCGCTTGGCCGTGAGGCCGTGGTCACCCTCACCTCGGATGACATTGTTGAGGCGGCGCTGGCGTTGGGCGAGGAACCGGAGCCGGAATGCACACCGGAACCGGAGCGGCCGCGCTGGTGGCGTAGGCTCGTCTGAGAGCCTCGCGAACAAAAATCGATTTTCGTACGGCTACCTATTGATAAGGCGCCTTACAAATGGTGTCATGGTACTGGAATATATAGTTTGCCTTCCTGCCGGATCAACCAGTTACCCGCCGAGCAACGGAGCCATCATGTATGGGATTAGCGGCCCGAGCCTTCACCGGCTCACCCAGGAAACCCGGGCCTTGGGATGCCTGCACTGTGGATCCAACGAGTACGTTGCGATCGAATCAATAGATTCCCTGCCTCCGCATCCGGGTGAACTTCACGTCGAGGTGGAGTACGCTTGCCGTCGTTGCCAGGGGAGCTATCAGCACAGGGCGCGCTTCCGCGACGTCGCTGCCATCCTGAACCGCACCAAGACCTTGGAGGGACTGTTCCGGTTTGCGGGGGAGTACTTCCACTGTGGTGAGGCTATGCGTGTCGAGGGAACCGGGGTCAGGAACATCCATGCCCCGTTGCCCGCCAGGGAACCGGAACTGGACGATGGCGTCAGCGTGGGTACCAGGGTCCTGAGGTGCCGCTGCGGGTTCCGTTTGGAGCTGCCCAACTAGGTGAGGCGTCTCAGGCACGGCACGGACGTCGGGGAACCAGCATCAAGTGCCGGTGAGAAGAAGCAGTGGGCGGTAGCGGTGCCACGTAGCTGTTCCACGTAACGGTGCCAGGTAGCAAGGGTGCTGATTGAAGAGCTGGTGATGCTTTCCTACATTGGTTCCATGCCTGCCGATAAACCGCGCGTCGATGATTTGGAACTGATCGAAGACCTCCTGGTTGCTGCCAACGGCCTGCAGGACTTCGTGCAGGGGCTATGCGACGTGGCTGCGCAGGTCGCCTCCCGGGAAACCGGCATTGCGGTTGACTGCGGGATTTCCCTAAGCCGCCCCAAACGTCCGTCCGCCGTGGCGGGCAGCACCACCATCGCGGCACAGCTCATGGATGGAGAGCACGACACTCTGGACGAGGGTCCCTGCCTGGAAGCGTGGGCAACGGGATCGCGCGTCCTGGTGGGGGCTGATGCGATGGAGCAACGCTGGCCGTTGCACAGCAAGACCTTGGCCTTTGCCGGCTACGCAAATGCATTACTTGTCCCTTTCGCCTTCCGGGACGGGGCCTGCGCTCTGATGGTCTTCCTGGCGGCGACGCCGGGCGCCTTCACCGAAGACGCTACGCCGGTCATCGACAGATTCAACCACACCGCCCACCAAGCTCTGCAGATCGCCTTGAAGACGGCCGCCGGCTCGGACCTGATCAGTGATCTGCATGCCGCCATGCGGAGCAGATCCGTCATCGACACCGCGTGCGGGATGATCATGATGCAGGAGCGCTGCACCCAGGAGGAAGCGTTCAGAACGCTCCAACGAGCATCAAGCGCACGCAACAAGAAACTTCGCCTCGTGGCTGAGGAGATCCTCCGGAGGGCTAACTCTTCTGCTGTCAGGTGCCGGGAATCCGGCGTGGGAAGCAGCCGCACCTGAGTTTGTGTGAGGGTACTGACAACAGCCCGGGCGTGCGCGATACTAGGCCCATGGGCGCTGGGTCGAGCCCTGGCACTACTTTGATTACTGGTTATTCGAACGGCTGGTCATTCAATGAAACCGCCGACCCGTTTGCTGGTCCTTCCCGCCATTCTGATGGCGCTGATACTTTCCGGGTGTACGGGCTCCGAGCCGGAGCCGGCCCCCTCGCAGAGTTCACTCATGGCAACGGATACGTTGGACTACGCCATGACGTCCTTCATGAATGAGGATGCCGTAGCCGTTCTGGCTGAGGTCCGGTGGCCGGGCGGGGAGTGGTCAAAATCGTACGGAGTACGTGACCTGGACAGCAAAGAACCCGCCCGGCCCGACGACAGGGTTCCTGTAGCCAGCGTGACGAAGACCATGACCGCCGTATCGGTGCTGAAACTGGTCGATGAAGGGCTCATCGGGTTGGAGGACCCGGTCAACGGCATGCTGGAAGCCTTTCAAGCCGGGCTGATGCCGCCCGGCCCGATCACCCTGCGGCAACTGCTCTCCCATACCTCGGGCATGCCGTCGTACGGAGAGGCTTTGTACAAAGGCATTGACGACCTGGTCCCGGTGTCCAACCAGCGGTTGTCCCTGCACCGCGTCATGGAACTCACCAGCACTTTGCCGTGGGAAGCGAGGATGGTGGGCTCGTTCCGCTATTCGGATTCCAACTACGCCGCGCTGGGACTTATCCTGGAAAAACTGCGCGGCAAGCCTTTCGCCGAAGTCCTGAGGAACGACGTCGTTGAGCCGTTGGGTCTGGTTAAAACCACGGTGGACGACCCCCTGGTCGCAGCCCCGGACCTCGTGAAGGGGTACGTCACCATTAAGGGTCATCGGGAGGAAGCGGGGGTCACCCAGGAACAACTGGGTTCGCCGTCGCATGGCGTAGTTTCGTCCGTACCCGACGTCAACGATTTCCTTGCCGGGCTTTTCACGGGCCGCCTGATCTCAGCCGGCGCCTTGGCGGAGATGAAGAGGCCGGTTGTGGGCCCCTACGGTCTGGGGTTGTTCGAATGGTCTGAGGACTGTACGGGCGCTCCGCGCTATTTCGCACGCGGCGACTTCTTCGACTTCCAGACCGTTGCCCTTAGCTCCGCCGACGGGCGCTACCAAGCGACGATGACCGTGGCTTCCCCGCCTGCCCCCACGCCCTTCGAAGATCCTGACGTGGAAAGGGAGCGGGCACTCTGGAGCGACCAAATGAGGTCAGCTTTGCTCGAGACCATGGATCGGCTCTGCCAGTAGCAATCCGCCCCCTGGAGATCATGCTGACCAGTGAATGATCAGGTCGCCGCCGGCCTTGGTCGATTCGATGAACCTCGCATTGGTTTCGTCGGGCGCATTGGCCCACGCTTCAGCGGCGGCAGGGTCCATGCCGGACGCTATGTGCCGTTCGATGAGCCGCGGGATTCGGGTCTCTGGAGCCGTCTCGACGAACCAGGCCACATCAAGGCAGGTGCGTACCTTGCTCCATCGGCCTTCGGTGGCCAGGAGGTAATTGCCCTCAACAAGGACGTATTTGACGGAGCTTGCTATGGCTATCGATGCGGCGATCGGTTCCTCCAGCCCCCTGCGATAGGCCGGCGCATAGATGACGTCCTCGTCGTTGCGGCGGAGACGCTCGAGGAGCGAAAGGAAGCCGCCAACGTCGAAAGTGTCGATGGCTCCTTTGCGGTCGCGGAGCGGAGTGCCGTCGATGATCGGGGTCGCGAGGTGGAAGCCGTCCATGGGGACGACCACACTTTCGTCGCCCAACTGTTCGCTGAGGCGTCCGGCCAGTGTGGATTTGCCGGTCCCGGGAGGACCGGCGATCCCGATGATTTGGCGATCGGCGGAACGGCTACGGATTCGGTCCGCGAGGCCTGCCGCGGTATCCAAGACCTTGGTCTGCACGGCTTAGCGCTTGAGGGCGCTGTCGAGGAGGGCTCGCAATTCCTGGAAGTGCCGCTCGGTTGCCTCGTCATGGAAGGCCGAAGTGTCCGCCATCGTGTAGCCGTGCGGCGCCCCTTGATAGATCTCGTTCGACGCCTCAAGTCCGGAATCCGCCAAGGCTTTCCCGAGGAGGGCCACAGCGTCGGGAGCCATGCCGGGGTCCTTGTCGGCGTGGCCGAAAACGAATCGGGCGCGGGCGTTGACCAGCCCCAAATGCGGACTGTCCGCCTCGTCAGTGGCCAGGCCGCCACCATGGAAACCACCGCAGGCGGCCACTCTTTGTGGGTGCAGGTTGGCAGTACGGACGGCCAACCTGGCGCCCATGCAGTATCCCGTGGTTCCGATAGGCCCGGGCTTGACGCCGTCCAATCCGGCCAACGCGGATACCCATGCATCGATGTCCGGCTCCGCCTTGGCCGACGTCAAGCGGCCCACCCGGGGAAAGGCGATCTTGCCCGCAGCCGTTCTGCCCTCCCGGGTCCTCATGTCTCCGGCCGGTGCGAGGTCGGATATGGTCCCTTCGCGGTAGAAGACATTCGGCGCCAGCACAACATAACCCCAGTCGGCAATGCGTTGGGCCATTTCCTCGATGCGCGGGCGGAGCCCGAACGCGTCCATGTAGAAGATGACGCCGGGAAATTCTCCGTCCCCGGTTACCGGTCGGGCGACAAAAGCCTCGGCGCTGCCGTCAGCGGCAGGAACATTGATCAACATGGGTTCACATTATCGGAGGGCTCCGGGTGTTCCGGGTCAGACTCCACATCCGGAATGTGTCGATCTATTGACGCTCGTAAAAAATGCACTATAACCTGAGTGGACACGTATCAGGGGCCAGCGCCGCAGCCCGAGGTGACTTTCATGGTCCGGCGCCTGTCCGGAGTCCACTTGCTGTCCAGTTTCACATGCTATTCAAAGGAGAAAAGTCCATGACTGTTGTGACCAGCAGGCCGGAAGAGAACGGCGCACAAGCAGTGGGCCTTCCAGTGGCCGCACCCCGGAACGTCAGTGAGCTTGTTGGCTACACGCTCGCACGGCTTGGGGCCGGGCATGTCTTTGGAGTAGTGGGCAGCGGAAACTTCGTGGTGACCAATGCGCTGCGCCGGGCGGGTGTTCCGTACACCGCCGCCCGCCATGAGGGCGGCGCTGCAACCATGGCCGACGCCTATGGACGCATGTCCGGCAAGGTAGGAGTCGTTTCCACGCACCAAGGGTGCGGTTTGACCAACGCCACCACCGGCATCGGAGAGGCGGCCAAGAGCCGAACGCCAATGATCGTGGTCACGGCAGACACAGCGGGCTCCGCCATTGGCTCGAACTTCAGGATTGACCAGGACGCGTTGGCCCGGAGCGTCGGTGCTGTGCCGGAGCGGATCCATTCACCCGCCAGCGCTGTCGCGGACACCGTCCGCGCCTATAGGACTGCCGTCAATGAACGCCGCACGGTGGTCCTGTCCCTCCCCACGGACATCCAGGCCGCACCCGTTCCGGACGGACTGGCAGAGGTTGATCCCTTGCCCCTTCCCCAGCGCATTGCCCCCTCGGCGGCAGCCGCCGCGGAACTCGCCGCGCTCATCCGCAAAGCAAAGCGGCCCGTGTTCGTCGCCGGGCGGGGCGCCCGGGGGGCCGGTCCCGAAATTGCCGCCCTCGCGGAGGCGTCGGGGGCACTCGTGGCGACATCCGCCGTCGCGCATGGCCTCTTCCATGGAGACGCTTACAACCTGGGTATTTCCGGCGGTTTTTCGTCGCCGTTCACGGCCGAAACCATTTCGGGCGCCGACCTGATTGTCGGCTGGGGGTGTGCCTTGAACATGTGGACCATGCGGCACGGGTCCTTGATCGGGGATGCGGCCACGGTGGTCCAGGTAGACGTGGAAGACCGGGCCCTCGGCGCCAACCGCCCCATCCACCTTGGCGTGCTCGGCGACTGCGGGGAAACCGCAGCTGCGGTACTTGCAACGCTGCAGTCGGCTCAATACCACGCGGTTGGCCTGCGCACTCCGGACATGGCCCGGCAGATTGCCGAGCGCTCCCGCTGGAACACCGAACGCACGGAGGACCTTTCCACGCCGGATGCCCTTGACCCGAGGGTGTTGAGCCGGGCGTTGGACGGAATCCTCCCCGCGGACAGGATCGTGTCGGTAGACTCCGGCAACTTCATGGGCTATCCCAGCGCTTACCTCGCCGTCCCGGACGAGTTCGGATTCTGCTTCACGCAGGCCTTCCAGTCGATCGGGTTGGGCCTCTATACGGCTATCGGAGCAGCCAAAGCCCGGCCGGACCGCTTGCCGGTCCTCGGCGCGGGCGATGGCGGGTTCCTCATGGCAATCTCCGAACTGGAGACCCTGGTCAGGGAACGCATTCCCCTCGTGGCAGTCGTGTACAACGATTCGGCCTACGGTGCCGAGGTGCACCACTTCGATGTTGACGACGCTGACCTTGACGTCGTGCGTTTTCCGCCGGTGGACATTGCATCGATCGCCCGCGGCTACGGCGCCGCAGCGATCACGGTCCGGACCGTCGGAGATCTTACCGGCGTTGAGGAATGGCTTTCAGGGCCGCGGAATGTGCCCTTGGTGATCGACGCCAAAATTGCTTCCGATGGAGGCGCCTGGTGGTTGGCGGAAGCGTTCAAAGGCCACTGAACATCAAGAGCGGCGCGTGTGAAATATGCTGGTGAGGACCACGGCCCCAACAGAATCGAAAGCTACTCCGGTGATTGAGGTTCCCGCACCTGCGCTGCCCCAGCAGCAGCTCATCCTGACCATTTATGGTCTCTACGGGCGCCGCGCAGGCGGGCAACTGCCAATCTCAGTCCTGATCCAGATGCTGGGCGACCTCGGCCATGACGCACCTGCGGTCCGTTCTGCTGTTTCCCGCCTCAAGGCCAAGGGCGTGCTGGCCAGCGTCAAGGGCGGGGGATTGGCCCGTTACGAGCTGTCGGACGCGTCCCTGAAGCTGATCAGCGAAGGCGACGAGCGCATCTTCGCGCCAGCCCGGGCCAATCCCGGCGCACCGTGGGTCCTGGCCATATTCTCCGTCCCGGAGTCGAAACGGGAACGGCGCCACCAATTGCGTGCGGAGCTCACCAGGCTCGGTTTTGGCTCCATGGGAGCCGGAGTGTGGATTGCTCCTTCCGGGGTGCGCGAAAGCGCGCAGCAGCGCCTCGAGGCCCGCGGGCTGGACAAGTATGTGGAGTTCTTCACCGGTGACTACTCCTCGGAATCGGACATGAGGGCCAAGGTGGCCCAATGGTGGGATCTTGAGGCCTTGGGCAGTCAGATTTCGCAGTTCATGGACACCTTTGGCGGTTCGCTGGAGGAATGGACCGCGCTGGTGGGCGAGGATCCCGGAGCGGCGTTCGGTGCGTCGTCGCCGGAGCTGCGCCGGAGTGCCTTCCGTTACTACGTGCCTATGCTCACCTTGTGGCGGCGGTTGCCCTACCGGGATCCCGGGCTTCCCCTTGAGTACCTGCCGGTTGGATGGCAGGGTCCCGAGGCGCGCAGGATCTTCTTCGGTGTTCACCGCCTGATCGGGCCGATGGCCGAGAGCTACGCGATGTCCCTCGTGGAAGAAGCCGAAGCGGCCTGAATAACGACAAAGAGGAACCGGTAAGCCGTAGGGCTTGCCGGATCCTCTTTGTAGTGCGGGATCTTCCGTCGTGCCGGACCTTCCGTACAGTGCCTCAGCGGTCGGCGATGACGGCGATGGCCTGGATCTCGATCATGGCTTCTTTCTGCCAAAGGCGCGTGACGCCGATGCCTGCCATGGCAGGGTACTGCGAGCCGGCCATTTCCCGCCAAATGCGCCCGATCTCCCGGCCATTGGCCATGTAGTCGTCCACGTCCGTGAGGTAGATGGTGACGTTGACCAGGTCCTCGGGCTGTCCTCCGGCTTCCCGCAGGGTGGTGAGGACGTTCGAAAACGCCTGGGTGAACTGTTCGACGATGCCGCCGGGGACGATGTTCATGTCCTTGTCCAGGGCGGTCTGGCCGCCCAGGAAGACGGCGTTCCCGGCGAGAATGCCGTGGGCGAAGCCCGATGGTTTGGGCAATGACTCCGGATTGATGGTCTTGTGCGCCATGCTGTTCCTCCTCGTTGTGGCAGCCGCAAAAAATTCTGAAAAGCCCCTGTGCAGATCAATTCCGCCGTGCTACGTTGAGCATATGTGACGATCGTAAAAAAGTCGACACATCAAGTCTCGAAACCCCGAAGGGACACATTCCATGAAACTTGCCACCCTGCGAACCTCCGGCGGACGTACGACGGCGGCACTCGCTACGGGCGACGACACCTACGTGGCGCTTCCGGCCAGTGACGTCGGTGCATTCCTTGGCCTCGAAAACTGGCGGGCCCTAGCGGAATCCGCGGAAGGGGAAGCCCTGACGGCACCCGATTTCGCAGCGCTGCTTCCCCATGCCGGCAAGGTGATCTGCTGCGGACTGAACTATGGCGACCACATCCGGGAGATGGGCCGGGAGCTTCCCGAGTACCCCACGCTCTTCGCCAAGTACGCGGACACGCTCCTGGGTGCAAACGACGCCGTGGAGATCCGCGGCAGCGGCCGCGTCGACTGGGAAGCCGAGCTCGCCGTCGTCGTCGGTTCGGAGCTGTACCAGGCCGACGTTGACCAGGCACGCGAAGCGATCGCCGGGTACACGGTGGCCAACGACGTGTCCATGCGCGATTGGCAGAGCCGGACGCTGCAGTGGTTCCAAGGCAAGGCCTGGGACGCCACCACTCCCGTGGGGCCCGTGATGGTCACCCCGGACGAGGCCGGCGAAGAATTCCAGGTCCGCGGGTACGTCAACGGAGAGCTGGTGCAGGACGGCAACACCCGGACGCTCGTCTTCAGTCCCGCGCAGCTGCTGTCCTACATTTCCCAATTCACCGTCCTGCGCCCCGGCGACCTCGTCCTCACCGGGACACCCGGGGGAGTGGGCATGGGCATGAACCCGCCGCGCTTCCTGCAGGACGGGGACATCCTGGTCACCGAAATCGGCGGGATCGGACGGCTGGAGAACACCTTCCGCATCCACGCGCCCGTCCCTGCGACAGCGTGAACCCCAACAGCCTGAACCCCAGAAGCTTGTAAAAAACCCAGAAGGAGAACTCCATGAGCCAGGCCACCACCGACTACCGCCTCGAAGGCGACAACTCCATCTACGCCCAGGCAGACGGCAAGGTAGTTCCTGTCGTCACCCGTGCGGGAGAAGAGGACACCAACACGGCCCAGTCCGGTGACTGCATCCGTGTTTCGGGCGTCAGCATCCAGCACACCCCGGCAACCAAGATCTGGTTCGGCCAGGTGTCCAACGTTCCCGGTTACCGTTCCCTCCCGCACCACCACGGCGAAGCGGAAACTGGCGGCTACGTCCTCCGCGGCCACGGCCGGATCTACTTCGGCGAAAACTACTCAGAGTTCATCGACATGAAGGCCGGCGACTGGGTCTTCGTGCCGCCGTTCATGCCCCACGTGGAGGCGAACATGTCTGTCACCGAGGAACTCGTGTGGCTGACCGCCCGCACTCCGGAAAACCTCGTGGTCAACCTCGACGACGTCCCGGACGAGACCCTCGCCGACTACCGCCGGGCATAGCCATGATCACGGGAACCCTGACGTCGGAAACCTTCCTCCGCGCCGTAGACCTCACCGCTACGGACGCGCAGGTATTCGATGAAGCCTACGAGGCAACCACCCAGTACGTGCCGTGGCCCAAAGCCTATGGCGGGGACATGGTTGCCCAGGCCGCAGCAGCGATGATGCGCTCGGTGGACGCTGACCGGCAGCTGCATTCCATGCACAGCTACTTCATGCGGCCCGTGGATATCGGTTCCACTGTCCGGTACGAGGTGGAACGGCTGCGGGACGGCCGCGGTTACTCCACCCGAACCGTGCGGGGTTTCCAGAACGGCAAGCCGGTCTATGCCGCCATGGGATCCTTCCAGGTCCCCGAAGACGGACCCGGGTTCCAGCCCGAGGCGCCTGCCGCCGTCGAGCCTGAATCGCTGCGCACAGCCGAAGATGCGCTGGCAGGCGTGGACAGCAAGGCAGCCGAGTACTGGGCAACCGGGCGCAGCTTCGACATGCGGCACATTCCCGGTCCGCTGTACGTCCAGCTGGAAGGCGGCACCGCTCCGCAGCAAGCGATCTGGGTGAAGGCGTTCGATGCCTTGCCCGACGACCCGAACCTCCAGCGCACCGCCCTCGCGTACGTCTGCGACTACACCATCCTGGAACCGCTTCTCCGGGTCAACGGCCTCAACTGGTCCAGCCCCGGACTCGCCACCGCCAGCCTTGACCACTCCATGTGGTTCCACCGCGACGGACGCGTGGACGACTGGGTGCTCTACGCCCAGGAAGCCGTCTCCGGCCAAAGCAACCGCGGCCTGGCGATGGGCAGGTTCTTCGACCGCCAAGGGCGGCTCCTGGCCACCGTCGCCCAGGAAGGCATGATCCGCGCAGGCGCGTAGTCAGCCCCCGGCACCACCAACCCAAGCCCCAACGACGCACCACTGAAAGGAACGGCCATGAGCATGTTGCCATCGGCCCACGTGGACACGTTCACCCGCGACCACCTGCCGTCCGCCGATACCTGGCCGGCGTTCGAATTCACCCTCCCCGAACTGAACTACCCGGACCGGCTCAACGCCGCGGCCGTACTGATCGACGACGCCGTCGCCCGGTACGGTGCCGCGCGGCCGGCGCTCCGTACCCCCGACGGCGAAGTCTGGACCTACGGCGAGCTGCAGACCCACGCCAACCAAGTGGCCCAGGTGCTCACGGAGGAGCTCGGTGTGGTCCCCGGCAACCGGGTGCTCCTGCGCGGACCCAACAACCCGTGGATCGTCGCGGCCTGGCTCGGCGTCTTGAAGGCCGGCGCCGTGGTGGTCACCACCATGCCCATGCTGCGCTCCACCGAGGTGGCCACGATTATCGGGCTCACCAAACCGGTGGTCGCCATCTCCGATCACCGGTTCGTGGACGAACTCGCGGTCGCGGCAGGGGAGGACGTCACCATCCTGACCTACGGTGCTGACACGGAAACGCACGACGACGGCGACCTCACCTCCCGCTGCTTGCGCAAGAGCGGGGAGTTCACCGCGGTGGACACCGCCTCGGACGACGTTGCCCTGCTGGGACCGACGTCCGGCACCACGGGCGTGCCCAAGGTGACCATGCATTTCCACCGGGACATCCTGGCCAACGCGGACACCTTCGCCCGGTACATCCTGGAGCCCACCGAGGATGACGTGTTCGCCGGCTCGCCTCCGCTGGCCTTCACTTTCGGCCTCGGCGGACTCGTGGTCTTCCCGCTGCGGTTCGGCGCGTCGGCCCTGCTGACCGAGAAAGCCGGGCCCGTCGAACTGGCCGAGCGCGCAGCAGAAGCCGGCGCCACCGTCCTGTTCACCGCCCCCACCGCGTACCGTGCCATCCTCAAGGAGAACCGCGGCGACCTTCTGAAGAACCTCCGGGTTGCCGTCTCCGCGGGGGAGCACCTGTCCAAGGAAACCTGGGAAGCCGTCCACGAGGCCACCGGCCTGCGGCTGGTCAACGGAATCGGCGCCACGGAAATGCTGCACGTTTTCATCTCCGCGGCCGGGGACGATATCCGCCCCGGCACCACGGGCAAAGCCGTGCCCGGCTACCGGGCCACCATCCTGGACCAAGAGGGCAATGAACTTGGCCCCGGCCAGACCGGTCGCCTTGGCATCATCGGCCCCACGGGTTGCCGGTACCTGGACGATCCCCGGCAGCTGAACTACGTGGTCAACGGCTGGAACGTCACGGGGGATACGTTCTCCATGGACGACGACGGGTACTTCACCTACCAGGCGCGCTCGGACAACATGATCGTCTCCTCCGGGTACAACATCGGCGGCCCCGAGGTTGAAGCAGCCATTGACCAGCACCCCGACGTTGTGGAGAACGCAGTCATCGGCATCCCGGATGAGCAACGGGGCAGCATCGTCTGCGCGTTCGTTGTGCTGCGTGAAGGCGTCACCGGCGACGCCGGCAAGCGCAAGGAAATCCAGGACTTCGTCAAGCGCACCATCGCCCCTTACAAGTACCCGCGCGACGTCCGGTTCGTGACCGAACTCCCGCGGAACCCCAGCGGAAAACTGCAGCACTTCAAGTTGCGCGATCGCGTCCGTGCAGAGGACGGCTCAGGGGTTTCCACCGCGGGGAACACCCAACAACTCACCGCCGCAGGCCAGAGCCAGGCGTAGAAGGAGCAAACACCATGAAGATCGCAATCGTCGGAGGCGGCCCGGGCGGCCTGTACTTCGCAGCACTGATGAAGCAGCTGGATCCGTCCCACGACATCACCCTCTGGGAACGGAACGCCGCGTCCGACACCTTCGGCTTCGGCGTCGTATTTTCCGATGAAACCCTGGGCGGAATCGGCAACGCCGACCCCGTCGTGGCCGAGTACATGAGCCGCCGGTTCGCCCGCTGGTCCGACATCGACATCCACTTCCGCGGCGAGATGATCACCGTCGGCGGCCAGGGTTTTGCCGCCATGAGCCGCAAGGAACTGTTGGAACTGCTCCAGCGCCGCTGCATCGAACTCGACGTCGACGTCCGCTTCAGCACCATGGCCCCTGCCATCGAGGAACTCGAAGCCAACTACGACCTGGTCCTGGCCGCCGATGGCGTTAACTCCCAGATCCGCGCCAAGTACGCCGACGCGTTCGGCCCGGACCTGGACCCCCGCACCAACAAATACATGTGGCTCGGAACGGACCAAGTGTTTGAAGCCTTCAAGTTCTTCGTGAAGGAGACCGAGTGGGGCGTCATGCAGATCCACGGGTACCCGTACTCCGACGAAGGCTCCACGTTCATTGTCGAGATGCATGAGGACGTCTGGCACGCCGCGGGCTTCGATGAGACCGCCAACGAAGTCTTCCCTCCGGGTGTTTCCGATGAGAAGGCCATCGCCAAGATCCGTGAGATCTTCGCCGAGGAACTCGCCGGCTACGAGGTCCTTTCCAACAACTCCAAGTGGCTGAACTTCAACACCGTCCGCAACCAGAGCTGGCGCAAGGGCAACGTGGTCCTGGTGGGCGACGCCGCCCACACGGCGCACTTCTCCATTGGCTCCGGCACCAAGCTGGCCATGGAGGACTCCCTTGCCCTGGCTGCCTGCCTCCACGAGCACCCCACGGTGGCAGAGGCACTGGAGGCCTACGAAACCGAGCGGCGTCCCGTGGTCGCTTCCACGCAGCGTGCCGCGCAGGCTTCGCTGGAGTGGTTCGAACGCATCGGCCAGTACAAGGACCAGGACCCGACGCAGTTCGCCTTCAACCTGCTCACCCGCAGCCGGCGCATCACCCAGGAAAACCTGCGCCTGCGCGATCCTGAGTTTGCCGACGCCGTGGACCGCAACTTCGCAGAGTCCCAAGGGCTCACCGACGTCGCCCCTGCCATGTTCCAGCCGTTCCGTATTGGCGAATTGGAACTGAAGAACCGCATCGTCGTCTCCCCGATGGACATGTACTCCGCCACGGACGGCATCCCCGGCGACTTCCACAAGGTCCACCTCGGCTCCAAGGCCCTGGGCGGCGCCGGACTGGTCATGACGGAAATGGTGTGCGTCTCCGAAACCGGCCGCATCACCCCGGGCTGCAGCGGCCTCTACACCGACGAACAGAAGGACAGCTGGAAGGAAATCGTCGACTTCGTCCACGCCCGCTCCACCGCCAAAATCGGCGCCCAGCTGGGACACTCCGGCCGCAAGGGCTCCACCAAGCTCATGTGGGAGGGCATCGACCAGCCGCTCGAGTCCGGCAACTGGACCGCCGTCGGGCCTTCCGCCCTGCCGTACGGCCCCGACAACCAGACCCCGGTGGAACTGGACCGTGCCGGGATGGACGCCATCAAGGCCGAGTTCGTCGCTGCCACGCAGCGGGCCGACGAAGCCGGCTTCGACCTCCTGGAGATCCACGCAGCCCACGGCTACCTGCTCTCCTCCTTCCTGTCGCCCGTTTCCAACCAGCGCACCGACGAATACGGCGGCAGCCTGGAAAACCGGCTGCGGTTCCCCCTGGAAGTGTTCGACGCCGTCCGCGCCGCGTGGCCGGCAAGCAAACCTCTGACGGTGCGCATCTCCGCCACGGACTGGATCGACGGCGGCAACACCTCCGACGACTCACTGCAGATCGCGAAGGCTTTCGTAGAGCACGGAGCCGCCGGCCTTGACGTCTCCACCGGCCAGGTGGCCAAGGAAGAAAAGCCCGCGTTCGGACGCAGCTACCAGACCCCGTTCGCCGACCGTATCCGGCAGGAAGTCGCCGCTCCGGCAGGCGTGGCAGTGATCGCCGTCGGCGCCATCTCCAGCTACGACGACGTGAACTCGATCCTGCTTGCGGGCCGCGCCGACCTCATCGCCCTTGGCCGCACGCACCTGTACGATCCCCAATGGACCCTGCACGCAGCAGCCGAGCAGGAATACCAAGGCCCCGGCGCCCAGTGGATTCCGCAATTCCGCGCCGGACGCCGCAAGCCACCGAGCTCACGCACCGATGCCGTACGTCCCCGCCTATCCCTCTTGAAGGAGCCCGATGCCCAAGAAACCACCAGCCACCTCCGCTGGACGCCCGCTTCCGCTGCAGCATCGGTCCTGGTGAAGTAGCCATGGCCGCCGCACCCGTCAACACCTGGAACGTGCCCAAGCGCACCACAGGCGTAGTGCTCTTCTGCTGCTGGCTGGCGATCCTCGCCGAAGGCTACGACGTCGGCGTGCTGGGAGCTGTCCTCCCGGCACTGGCCGAATACAAGGAATGGAACCTTTCCCCGCTGGCATTGGGCGGCTTGGGTTCCTACGCCCTGATCGGCATGCTGATCGGCGCCTTGTTCATCGGCACGCTGAGCGATCTGGTGGGCCGCAAGAAAATGCTGCTCGCCTCCATGATCATCTTCACCGTCACCCAGGCAGGTGCCGCCTGGGCACCGACTCCGGAACTCTTCGGGTTCTTCCGCCTGGTCGGCGGGCTCGGCATGGGTGGCGTGATTCCCGTTGCCGCGGCCTTGACCATCGAATACTCGGCGCCCAACAAGCGCTCTTACAACTATGGCCTCATGTACTCGGGCTACTCGCTGGGGATCGTGGCCGCTGCGCTTGCCGCGCTCCTGGTCCTCCCCATGGGTGGTTGGCGGATGGTCATCGCGATCGGCGCTGCCCCTGTGGTGCTGCTGCCGGTGATCTGGAAGTTCCTGCCGGAATCGCTGGAGTACTTGGAGTCGAAGGGTCGCGGATCCGAGGCAAAGGCCTTGGCCGCCAAGCTGGGCATCACTGATTACAAGCCGGTCGTCCCGGTGGCACCCACTGCCGCGCAAGCTGCGGATCCGTGGTGGAAGACGATCACCGCCATGTTCTCCATGCGGTACCTCCGCTCCACGGTGTTCTTCTGGATTTCGCTGTTCTGTGGCCTGCTTTTGGTCTACGGCCTGAACACCTGGCTTCCGAGCATCATGAAGAAGGCCGGCTATGACCTCGGTTCCTCCCTGACCTTCCTCCTGGTCTTCAGCCTCGCCTCGGCAATCGGCGGCCTGCTCCTGGGCCGGGCTGCGGACAAGTACGGCAAGAAGCTGATCCTGGTGGTCTTCTACATCCTCGGCGGCCTGGGCATCATGCTCCTGGTGTTCCCCAACACCATGGTGGTGAACCTGCTGTTCGTGGCCTTCGCCGGCATAGGCTCCATCTCCACGTCGCTGGTCCTCACCGGTTACATCGCCGACTACTACCCGGCGAAGGTCCGCGGTACGGCCACGGGGTGGGCCCTCAGCTTCGCCCGCCTCGGTGCCATCTCCGGACCATTGATCGGTGGCTGGATTGCCGGGTCGAAACTTCCCTTCGAAGCCAACTTCGCCATCTTCGCAGGTATTGCGGTCCTGGCGGCGGTCGCTGTCGCACTGATTCCTAAGCCGCAGCCGGAGCAGCCCGTGGCCGCAGAGGACCCGGACGGCCGAAATGCCGCAATCGGTGCCCGATAACGCGCGCCTGGTCCGCGAAGACACGTACGTGGACGGGGGACCGGAGGCAAAGGTAGAGCGCATGGTCGAATGGGTGGACACCGATGCCTCCGGCCACCAACACAATTCGGCAATCCTGCGCTGGGTGGAGTCCGCAGAGGCTGAGCTGTTCCGGAATCTTGACCTCCCGGACTACTTTCCCAGCGCACCCCGGGTCCAACAGGTCATCAACTACAAAGCGAAACTGTGGTTCGGGCAGCGCGTGACCGCAACAGTGCGGATCGCGGCCCTGGGCCGGACCTCCATGACCATGGAGTTCGAAGTCCGTGGCCATTCCGCCGGGGCGGCAAGGGACGCGGGGGAGGTTGCCGCCTTCGGCTCCGTCACCACCGCCCACGTCCCGCCCGGCGCCACGTCGGCCCAACCCTGGCCGGAACACTTCGTTGCTGCGGTCAGGGCCGGAGCGTAACAATTCCGGGAAGCAATACCGGCAAAAAGCCCGACGTCGGCACCCCACCCCGGGTGCCGACGTCGGGCTTTTCCCCTTTACCCGGCAGGCCCCCGACGCAACAAGTCATGTCCGATTCATGACGTGTGCGTTAAGTTGCGCTGATCACATGAGTTTGCTTCCGGGGGCCTGGTCCCCACAGTCTTGCATCACCCTATTTTTCAGCGCTTGTCAGCGCGTGCCCAACGAAGGACACCATTTATGACTGACGTTCTCTGGTTTTCTGATCTTGGCTTGTCCGACCTTGACCAGGTTGGCGGCAAAAATGCTTCCCTCGGCGAAATGGTTCGCAACCTCGCCTCGGCGGGAGTAAAAGTTCCGGACGGTTTTGCCACGACGGCGGACGCTTACCGGCGTTTCCTCAGCGAATCCGGCCTGGATGCCAGGATCGAGGCCATCATTGCGGGGCTGGACAGCGGCGACGTGGCCGCTTTGGCCCGCGTTGGCCAGCAGATCCGTGACTTGATCCGTGAAACACCGTTCCCGGCCGGTTTCGAAGAGGAAATCCGCGCCGCATACCACCGCCTGACCGCAGAGCATGGCGACGATGTGTCCTGGGCTGTGCGCTCGTCCGCCACGGCCGAAGACCTTCCCGATGCTTCCTTTGCCGGCCAGCAGGAAACCTTCCTTAATATCCGGGGCATTGAGAACATCCTAGTTGCCATCAAGGATGTTTTCGCTTCGCTGTACAACGACCGCGCGATTGCCTACCGCGTCCACCACGGGTTCACCCACTCGGAAGTGGCGTTGTCGGCCGGCGTGCAGCGTATGGTCCGTTCGGACGTCGGGGCATCCGGCGTGATGTTCACCATGGACACCGAGTCGGGCTTCAATGACGCCGTGTTCGTTACCTCGTCGTACGGACTTGGCGAAGCCGTGGTGCAGGGCGCCGTGAACCCGGATGAGTTCTATGTGTACAAGCCTGCCCTTGCTGCGGGCCGGCCGGCCGTGCTGAAGCGCGGCCTGGGTGACAAGGCCATCCAGATGGTCTACACCGAATCCCGCGAGGTTGGCAGGACAGTGGACTTCATACCCGTTCAACCGGACCTGCGGAGCAAGTTCAGCCTGAATGACGCCGAAGTTGAGCAGTTGGCCCGGCACGCCATGGCCATCGAGGCGCACTACGGCCGGCCCATGGACATCGAGTGGGGCAAGGACGGCGTGGACGGTGAGCTCTACATCCTGCAGGCCCGCCCGGAAACGGTGGAGTCCCGCAAAGCGGCCGGTTCCGTCTCCCGTTACACCCTCGCCGAGCGTTCCACCGTGCTGGTGGAAGGCCGCGCCATTGGCCAGCGGATCGGTGCAGGGCAGGTGCGCGTCCTGTCCTCCATCGACCAGATGGCTTCCTTCCAGGAGGGCGATGTCCTGGTGGCGAACATGACCGACCCTGACTGGGAACCGATCATGAAGAAAGCCGCCGCGATCGTCACGGACCGTGGCGGGCGCACGTGCCACGCCGCCATCATCGCCCGCGAACTGGGCATCCCCGCCGTCGTTGGAACCGGGTACGCATCCCAGATCCTCAAGGACGGAACGCCGGTGACGGTGTCCTGCGCCGAAGGTGAAGCCGGCCTGGTGTACGAGGGGCTGCTCGAGTACACCCTCCAGGAAACGTCCCTGGAGACCATGCCCGAGGCACCGGTGAAGATCATGATGAACGTCGGCACCCCGGAGCAGGCGTTCAGCTTCGCCAGGCTCCCGCACCATGGAGTGGGCCTGGCCCGGTTGGAATTCATCATCAACCGCCAGATCGGCATCCACCCCAACGCCCTGCTGGCCGTTGCCGGCGACATTCCGCGCCCGGCGTCCCTGGACGATTTCACCGTCAGGCAGATCCGCGAGAAGATCGCGGCCTACGACGGACCGCGGGACTACTACGTGCGTCGCCTTGCCGAAGGCATCTCCACGATTGCCGCCGCGTTCGCGCCGGAAACGGTGATCATCCGGCTCTCGGACTTCAAGTCCAACGAGTACGCCAACCTGATCGGCGGCCCGGCGTTCGAACCCGAGGAAGAGAACCCGATGATCGGGTACCGGGGCGCTTCCCGGTACTTGTCGGAGTCGTTCCGGCAGGCGTTCGAGCTTGAGTGCGAGGCCCTCAAGTACGTGCGGAACCAGATGGGCCTGAGCAACATCAAGCTCATGGTTCCGTTCGTGCGGACCCTGGACGAAGCCCGCGGCGTCATCGACCTGCTGGCGGAGAACGGCCTGCGCCGCGGCGAGAACGGGCTGGAGATCGTGATGATGTGCGAACTTCCCGCCAACGCGCTGCTGGCCGATGAGTTCCTGGAGTACTTCGACGGGTTCTCCATCGGTTCCAACGACCTCACCCAGCTCACCCTGGGCCTGGACCGCGACTCAGCCCTGGTGGCCGATGGCTTCGATGAGCGGAACCCCGCTGTCACCAAGCTTCTGGAAATGGCCATCAGCGCCTGCCGGGCCAAGGGGCGGTACGTGGGCATCTGCGGCCAGGGTCCCAGCGACCACCCGGACTTCGCGGAGTGGCTGCTGGCGCAGGGAATCAGTTCGATCTCCCTGAACCCTGACGCCGTCACGGAAACGTGGCTGCGCTTGGCACGCACGGGTAACCGCGCGGCGCTGTAGATGACGGATACGCATGCCGTGGGGGCGGGCTCCGCGCCCGCTCCCACGGTGTTCTTTCTCTCCGACAGCACCGGCATCACCGCCGAGACCCTCGGTAATACGCTGTTGACGCAGTTCCCGGCGCACCGCTTGGAACGCCGCACCATCCCGTTCATCACCACGGTTGAACAGGCCCGCGCGGTGGTCCACGGCATCAACCGGGTGGCGGCTTCGGGCACCCGGCCGCTGGTTTTCTCGACGACGGTCAATCCGGAGGTGCGTGCTGTCCTCGCCCAGAGCGCAGGCCGCTTCTTCGACCTCTTCGACGCGCACATCGGCCAATTGGAAGACGCGTTGGGCACTGCCGCCAGCGGCGCTCCCGGGCAAGCGCACGGCGTCGGGGACGCTGTTCGCTACCAGTCCCGCATGGCCGCGGTCGAGTACGCGATAGAGCACGACGACGGCCAGTCCCTGCGGGCGCTGGAGCGTGCCGAGCTGATCCTCATAGCGCCTTCGCGCTGCGGCAAGACCCCCACCACCATGTATCTGGCATTGCAGCACGGCATCCTCGCGGCGAACTTCCCCCTGGTGGAGGAAGACTTCGACACGATGTCGTTGCCCAAACCGTTGCTGGCGTTCGCGGACAAGTGCTTTGGCCTCACCTCCCAACCCGTGCGGCTGAGCCAGATCCGCCAGGAGCGCCGCCCCGGCAGCAACTATGCCTCGCTGCAGCAATGCAGTTTTGAACTCCGGAACGCAGAGGACATGTACCGGGCGAACAACATCCCGTACGTGAACTCGGCCACGATGTCGGTGGAGGAAATCTCGGCCACGGTGCTCCAGCGGATGCAGCTTCATCACTGATCTGTCGGGGAGCTGATTTGCGGAGCTGACCGGCCACCAAGGCCGCTCCGCGCCGCGTGGCTCCGTTGCGGTGCCGGCAGGGGGCCTCTAGGGTAGTAAGGAAGCTTAGCTTTTTTGCTGGGCTGCCGGCTTTGCCACAAACCCAAGGAGAACCCATCGTGCCAAACGAAGACAACGTCCGGATTCCCGGCGCTCCGTCAAGTGAGCCCGCAAGCGTGGAAGAGCCAACCGGTCCCCGTGAACCATTGCCGCCCAAGCCCGACCAGCAGGCGCCCGAGGCTGTCTCGCCCACGGGTAGCCCCACAGGTGCGCCGGCAAACGCCCGGGCCCAGTCCGGCCAATACCTGACAACTGCCCAGGGGCTGAGGCTCGCCGACACGGACCACTCACTCAAAGCGGGTTCACGCGGGCCCACCCTGCTGCAGGACCACCACCTGCGAGAAAAAATCACGCACTTCGACCACGAACGGATCCCGGAGCGCGTAGTCCATGCCCGTGGAGCCGGCGCACACGGCGTCTTCCGTTCCTACGGGACGGCATCGAAGGTGACCAAGGCCGGCTTCCTGGCAGCCGACGTCGAAACGCCGGTCTTTGTGCGGTTTTCCACCGTACTGGGTTCACGGGGTTCGGCGGATACTGTCCGCGACACCCGCGGATTCTCGACGAAGTTCTATACGGATGAGGGCACGTACGACCTCGTAGGCAACAACATCCCCGTTTTCTTCATCCAGGACGGCATCAAGTTCCCGGACATCGTGCATGCTGCCAAGCCCCACCCGGACCGGGAGATCCCGCAGGCCCAGAGTGCCCATGACACCTTCTGGGACTTCGTTTCACTGCACACCGAGGCGCAGGCCCACACCTTGTGGAACATGTCCGACCGCGGCATTCCGCGGTCCTACCGGACCATGGAGGGATTTGGTGTCCACACCTTCCGGCTGGTGAACGCAGACGGCGAAACCACGCTGGTCAAGTTCCACTGGAAGCCCAAGCAAGGTGTCCATTCACTGGTCTGGGAGGAAGCCCAGATCATTAACGGCATGGACCCCGACTTCCATCGCCGGGATCTGGCCGACGCCATTGAGGCGGGTGCGTATCCCCAGTGGGAATTGGGTATCCAGGCATTCCCGGATACCGAAGACCAGATGTTCGAGGGCATCGACCTCCTGGACCCCACCAAGTTCGTCCCGGAGGAACTCGCCCCGGTCCAGCCAATCGGCCTGATGACCCTGAACGCCAATCCCACCAACTACTTTGCCGAGACGGAGCAGATCGCCTTCCACCCGGGACACCTGGTGCCCGGAATCGATGTGACGAATGATCCGCTGCTCCAAGTGCGGCTCTTCTCCTACCTGGACACCCAGATCTCCAGACTGGGTGGGCCGAACTTCGCGCAACTTCCCATCAACCGGCCGCACGCTCCGGTCAACGACATGCTCCGTGACGGGATGCACCAGACGGCGGTCCACTCCGGCGTGGCTCCCTACCACCCGAACTCACTTGATGGCGGATGCCCGTTCATGGCGGGGCAGGACGTCGGTGCGTTCGTGGAGGTTCCCGAAGAAATCGCTGAGGCCATCAAGGAGCGCCGCAACCCTGCATCCTTCGATGACCACTACAGCCAGGCCCGGTTGTTCTTCCGGAGCATGACACCGGTGGAGCAGGACCACATCATCCAGGCCTACACTTTCGAGCTCGGCAAATGCTATGAAGCTGCTGTCCGGGAGCGGCAGTTGATGGCGTTGGCCAACATCGACGCCGGACTGTGCGAGGCCGTCGCCAAAGGCCTTGGCATGCCGGTTCCCGGCGCCACGGTGGATGTCCCCGACTCCGAGCCCAGCCCGGCGCTGTCCCAGTTGGGCGGCACATGGCCCGTCGCAGGCCGCGTAGTGGGGATTGTGGCCGACGCAGGCAGCGATCTTTCGCTGGTCGCTGCGGCCCGTGAAGCGCTGGAATCAGAGGGCATCGTACCGTTGCTTGTTGCGCCGGTGGGTGGCCACCTCCGAGCGGACGACGGTCCTGCCTTGACGGTCCAGCGGACCTATCTGACGGCGCGGTCCACCGAGTTCGACGCCCTCGTCCTGGTAGGCGGGGCTTCGCCGGCTCCGGACGCCATGCCCGGTCGGGACGCCAAGGCGGGGGAGCCCGGAGCCACGGTGGACCCCCGCGTCGTGCTTATGGCCTCGGAAGCCTTCCGCCACGGCAAGGCAATCGGTGCGTGGGGTTCAGGAGCCTCCTGCCTCGATGCTGCGGGCATACCCCAGGACGCTCCGGGGATCGTGGCCGGGGATGATCCGGGCGCTGTGATCCCTGCCCTCCAGGAGCTCCTGTCCACGCACAGGGCCTGGGAGCGGTTCCCGGCTGCGGGAACGTCAGCTTAGCGTCGCCTGCTTCCAGGGGACTCACGACGGCGGGTGGTTGCCATATCGGTGACCATCCGCCGTCGGCGTTAGGTGAATCGCGACGTCAAACCCTACTCAGTCCGGAATTCAAGCACTAGGCTCAACGCCATGGAGAACACTGCTTCAGTACAAGACACCAAAGAGCTCAGCGTCCATGACTGCTGGAAGTATCTGCAATCCACATCGGTCTGCAGGATCGGCCTTGTCATCGATGGAAACCCGGAGATCTTCCCCCTTAACTTCGTCTCCAATTACGGAACGATCATTTTCCGCATCGGGGAAGGCACCAAGGAGGCCGCTCTACGGGGCGGGTCGCGCGTGGCACTTGAGGCAGACGGTTTCAACAGCTACGGAACCATTGCCTGGAGCGTGATCGTCAAGGGCAATGCCGAGTTCGTTTCGGACCCGTACGAGATCCAGGAAGCCGTGGACTCGGGACTTTCCCCGTGGCAACCAGGCAGCAAGGACATCCTGGTGAGGGTGACGCCGTCGGACATCAGCGGCCGCAGGTTCGTCATCAACCCGCCCAGCCAGTGGCGGCCGAATGTTGATCCGGAGACCTTGCCGGAGGAACAGCGATCCTAGGTGCATCCGGTCCGGGGGCGGGGCATGCGCCCCGCCACCGGCGGCTGCTAGCGGATGAACTTCTCCGCAAACCCCTCCGAAGCCCGGGCCAGGACCGAGACGTCGGCGCCTACCAGCACGAACGAGGCGCCGGCGTCGAGGTAGGACCTGGCTGTTGCTTCGTTGAAGGCGTTTACGCCGGCCGGTTTGCCCGCCGCTTTGGCGGCTTCAAGGCAATGCTCGACGACGGCCCTTACCAAGGGATTCTCCTGCTGGCCCAGCAGGCCCATTGAGGCGGCGAGGTCGGAGGGGCCAAGGAAGATTCCGTCCACCCCATCCACGGCGAGGATTTCTTCGACGGCCGATGCTGCCGCCTCGGATTCGATCTGGACCGTCAGGCTGATGCTGTCCGAAGCAGTGGCGAGGTAGTCCGGGATGCGGTTCCAGCGCGCCGAGCGTGCCAGTGCGGACCCGACGCCCCGGACCCCGTGCGGCGGGTAACGGACGGCGACCACCGCGGCGGCAGCTTCGAAAGCGGAGTTGACCATGGGAATCATGAGATTCTGCACGCCAAGGTCCAGATATTGCTTGATCACCACGGTGTCGTTGACGGGAGGGCGGACCATGACCTGGATCGGGTAGCCGCTGGTGGCGTGGAGCTGGGCGAGGATTGATTCGAGGCCGTTGGGGCTGTGTTCGGCGTCTATCAGGAGCCAGTCCAGGCCGGAGCCGGCGCAGATTTCGGCCACCAACGGGCTGCCGGAGCATACCCACATTCCCACCAGGGGGCGGTCCGATTCCCGGAGGACTGTGTAGAACCGGGGGTCTAGCTGAAGTGGCATGTCACAACTCCCAAGGGTCCGTAGTCGGCGTGGACGGTATCGCCTTTGTATACCCACAGGGGGCGGGTGAAGGAGCCGGCGAGGATGATGTCGCCGGCTTTCATGGAGTCGCCGTGGGCGGCGATCTTGTTGGCCAGCCAATGGACCCCGTTGGCCGGGTGGTCCAGGACGCCGGCTGCCACTCCGGTTTCTTCCACGGTCTGGTTCTTGTAGAGGATGGCCGAGACCCAGCGCAGGTCGACGGCGTCGGGCTTCACGGGGCGCCCGCCGATCACCATGGCGCCCATGGCAGCGTTGTCCGAGATCGTGTCCACGATGGTCCGGCCCTCCATTTCTATCCTGGAGTCCAGGATCTCCAGGGCAGGAACCACGTAGTCTGTGGCGTTGAGGACATCGAAGATGGTGCAGCCGGGTCCCTTGAGGCCGTCCTTGAGCACGAACGCAAGTTCCACCTCCACCCGCGGGTGGGTGTACCGGTCCCACTCCACGGAGCAGCCGGTTTCGAAGACCATGTCATCGAAGATCGCTCCGTAGTCCGGTTCGGTGATGCCGGTGGCGGCCTGCATGGCCTTGGACGTGAGGCCGATCTTTCGCCCCACCAGCGTGCGGCCGGCTTCTTCGTTACGTTGCCGCCACAGCTTCTGCACGGCGTAGGAATCTTCAACCGTCATCTCCGGATAGCGCGCGGTCAGGCGTGGGACCGGTTTGCGGTTCCTGCCCGCCTCGACGAGCTCGTCGGCAATGGCTTCGATTGTCCGGGCATCCAACATCCTCAGACCTGCGCTCCCAGTTTGAATCCTTCGGCTCCGGTGGCCTCGTCGGGGCGGGTGTAGGAGAAACCATCGGCCCCAACCGTGACTGCCATTTCAGACTTCTCTTCACGTTCAATGACCGGCTGGGGGTTGCCGTCGAGGTCCAGGACCAGGGAGGCCTCGGTGTACCAGGACGGGACCACGGGGTTGCCCCACCAGTCACGGCGCTGGTTGTCGTGGACGTCCCAGGTGACGGTGGGGTTGTCCGGGTCGCCGGTGTAGTAGTCCTGGGTGTAGATCTCCACCCGGTGGCCGTCCGGGTCCAGGATGTAGAGGTAGAAGGCGTTGGAGACGCCGTGGCGTCCGGGGCCGCGTTCGATGCGGTCGCTGATGCGCAGGGCACCCATTTTGTCGCAGATCTGGATGATGTTGTGTTTCTCGTGGGTGGAGAACGCGATGTGGTGCAGGCGGGGTCCGTTGCCACCGGTCAGGGCGGTGTCATGCACAGTCTGCTTGCGGTGCATCCACGCGGCGTACGTGACGCCGTCGGAATCCTTGATGTCTTCCGAGACCCGGAAGCCCAGGTCCTCGAGGTACTTGCGGCCGCGCGGAACATCCGGGGTGACCTGGTTGAAGTGGTCCAGGCGGACCAGTTCGCCCGCGGAGTACAGATCGTAGCGCTGGGTGAGGCGTTCAACGTGGTCAACCTCGAAGAAGAACTCGTACGGGAAGCCCAGCGGATCCTCCACGCGGACGGAATCGCCCACGCCCTTGGTGAAGCCTTCCTTGCGCCGTTCCACCCGGCAGCCGAGTTCACGGTAGTAGGCCTCGGCGGCATCCACCTCGGCGGGGGACTTCACCCGGTAGGCGAACGCGGCCGCCGCGGCCACCGGGCCCTTCCGCAGGACGAGGTTGTGGTGGATGAATTCCTCGAAGGAACGGAGGTAGATGGTGTTCTCGTCTTCCTCGGTGACGTGCAGGCCAAGGAGATCCACGTAGAACGCCCGCGACTTTTCCAGGTCCGTGACCACGAGTTCGAGGTAGGCGCAGCGGACGATGTCCGGAGCCGGAACGGTCGGGGTGGGGATGGGGCCGGTGAAGGGAGTAGTCATGATGGTCTTTCTTCGTCGAAAGGATGGTTGTGGGTACCCAACTGGGTCGCATTTGTGCGCGCTTTGAGGGCTGAAAACGCGCTCTATTGCGACCTGGTTGGGTGCTAGGCGCCGGACTTGGGCGTGTCGCCGAATTTGGGGGTGTGGACGGAGCCGAGGGTGATGTGCACGGCTTGCTGGTCGGTGTAGAAGTCGATCGAGCGGTAGCCGCCCTCGTGGCCCAGGCCGGAGGCTTTGACGCCGCCGAACGGGGTGCGCAGGTCGCGGACGTTGTGGCTGTTGAGCCACACCATGCCGGCCTCGACGTTTTGGGAGAAGTTGTGCGCCCGGGTCAGGTTCTGGGTCCAGATGTAGGCGGCCAGGCCGTACTTGGTGTTGTTCGCCAGGGCGAGGGCTTCGTCGTCGTTCTCGAACGGGGTGATGGCCACGACGGGACCGAAGATTTCCTCCTGGAAGATCCGCGCGTCAGGTGCGACGTCGGCAAACACGGTGGGTGCGATGTAGTTGCCTTCGGGCAGGTGGTCGGGTCGGCCGCCGCCAGCCAGGAGCCGGCCTTCGGACTTGCCGATCTCCACGTACGATGCAACCTTCCGGTAGTGCTCGGGGTGGACCAGTGCCCCGACCTGGGTCGTGGGATCGTGGGGATCGCCCACCACGATGTTCTTGGCCCGGGCGGCGTACTTTTCACAGAATTCGTCGTAGATGGCGCGTTCCACCAGGATGCGGGAGCCGGCGGTGCAGCGTTCGCCGTTGAGCGAGAACACGCCGAACAGGGCCGAATCGATCGCGGCGTCCAGGTCGGCGTCGGCGAAGACGACGCACGGGGACTTGCCGCCGAGTTCCATGGACAGGCCCTTGAGGTTCTCTGCAGCGTTGCGGAAGATCGTCTGGCCGGTGGTGGTCTCGCCGGTAAAGGAGATCAGCGGAACGTCCGGGTGCTTCACCAACGCATCACCGGCTTCCTCACCCAGGCCGTTGACCAGGTTGAACACGCCATCGGGCAGGCCGGCGTCCTTGAAAATCTGCGCCCACAAGGACGCCGAGAGCGGCGTGAACTCTGCTGGCTTCAGGACCATGGTGTTGCCGGTGGCCAAGGCCGGAGCGAGCTTCCACGACTCGAGCATGAACGGGGTATTCCACGGCGTGATCAGGCCGGCCACACCGATCGGCTTGCGGTTGACGTAGTTGATCTGCGAGCCGGGGACCTTCATCGCGTCGTCGAACTGGGCCACGATCAGGTCCGCGAAGAAGCGGAAGTTCTCCGCCGCCCGGAGTGCCTGGCCCTTGGCCTGGGTGATCGGCAGGCCGGTATCGAACGTCTCGAGCTCGGCGAGGCGCGCTTCCTGCGCCTCGACGGCGTCGGCGATCTTGTTCAGCACCCGGGCACGCTCGCGGGGCTTCATCTTCGGCCAGGGACCGTTGACGAACGCTTCGCGCGCTGCGGCGACGGCGAGGTCGATGTCTTCATTCTGGCCCGCGGCGGCGGTGGCGTAGTTCTGGTTGGACACCGGGTCCAGCACGTCGAAGGTCTTCCCGGAGACGGAGTCAACGAACTCGCCGTTGATGTAGTGCTGGATATGGGTGGGCAGGTCCTCGGGAACGTAGTGCTTGGTGGTTTCGGTGGAGGTCGTCATCGTTGAGTTCCTAACTGGATACGGCGTGGGCGAGGTAGGCGTCGAGGGTGGCGGCGCGGTGTTGGCGGGCAGCTTTCTCGATGGTGTCGGCGTCTGCTCCGGACTCGATGAGTTGGAGCAGGGCCTCGTGTTCACGCACCGATTCCTGGGCCCGGCCGGGCACGAACCGGAACGTGGATGAGCGCAGGGACGCCAGCCGGTTCCAGCCGCGGTGGACCAGGTCAAGAATGTGCGGGTTGGGGCAGTGCTCGAACAGGACGCTGTGGAAGTCCTGGTTCAGGGCGGTGAAGCGGACGGGGTCAAAGTGTTCCAGGCACTCGCCCATCTCGGCATTCACTGCACGGGCGCGGGCGATCGTGGCCGGATCAATCAGCGGTGCGGACAACGCGGTGGCCGCACCTTCCACGATGCTCAGGGTCTGCATCGTGTACAGGTACTCGGTGGGGTCGATCCCGGAGACCGTCGCGCCGACGTTCCGTTCGAACTTCACCAGGCCTTCGGCCTCCAGCCGGCGGATGGCTTCGCGGACAGGGACCACGCTGAAGCCCAGGTCTTCGGCGATCTTGGCCAGCACCAGCCGGTAGCCGGGGGTGTAGGCGCCCTCGACGATCCGGGCCTTCACGGCCTCATACGCTTGCTGGGATTTGCTCCCGACGGCGGTTTCAGTCACCGTGGGCTCCTTCCGTGGCTTGCAGGGACAGCCATTCGGCGTAGCGGGCCTGCCACTCCTTGTTCATGGGGTAAAGACCATCCACGCTGTTGCCTTGCTTGACCATCTCAAAGATGAAGACTTCTTCCTTTTCCTGGGCGATGCAGTCGTCCACGAGTTCCTCGGCGATGGCCGGGGGAATGACCAGGATCCCGTCGGAATCGGCAACGATGATGTCGCCCGGCTGCACAGTGGCGCCGCCGCAGGCAATGGTGATGTCGGTGTCCCACGGGATGTGGCGCCGTCCGAGCACGGCCGGGTGCGGGTTCGCGAAGTATGTCGGCATGTCCAGGTCCGCCACGGCAGAATAGTCGCGGACACCGCCGTCGGTAATGATCGCCGCGGCTCCACGGACCTGGGCCCGCAGTGCGAGGATGTCCCCCACTGTTCCGGTGCCCTTTTCTCCGCGGGCTTCCATGACCAGGATTTCGCCTTCATTCACCGAATCGATCGCGCGTTTCTGGGCGTTGAAGCCACCGCCGTGGGTCTTGAAAAGGTCCTCACGGTTGGGTACATAGCGCAGCGTCCGGGCCAAACCCACCACCTTGCGGTCCGGGCGGGTGGCCTGCAAGCCGTCGATGCTGACGTTGTTCAACCCGCGCTTGCGAAGCTGCGACGACAGTGTAGCGGTGGCCACCGATTCGAGCTTCGCCTTTAACTCCGGCGTCAGCACACTCGCGGCAGCCGCCGGCTCCGCCGGTGCCAGCCCGGCGGCTTCGCGGGAACCGTAGGCCTCTTCCCGCTGCGTGTCATCGGTCTTGGGGCCGGCACCAAAGTCCGCGAACGGCGTCGTACCTTCCGTCACCTTGGTGGTGAGGCGGCCGGTGCTGAAATCACCTCCGGTGACCTCAATTTCGACGACGTCCCCCGGGACAGCCACGGAAGCTCCAGCGGGGGTGCCGGTGAGGATGATGTCGCCCTCCTCGAGCGTCAGCAGCTGGGAGAGGTCCGCGACGAGCTGCGCGAAGGGGAAGAGGAGGTCCTCGGTGGTGTCGTCCTGGACCAGGTCACCGTTGTGCCAGGTGCGGATGCTCAGTTTGGAAGGGTCGACGGCGTCTGCCGGGATGAGCGCCGGGCCAACGGGCGTGAAGCCGTCACCGCCCTTGGAGCGGAGGTTGGAACCCTTGTCCGCGTAGCGAAGGTCGTACACGCCGAGGTCGTTGGAAGCCGTGACGGCGGCAACGTGGCTCCACGCATCCTCCAAGCCAACGCGGCGGGCAGCTTTGCCGATCACCAGTGCGATCTCGCCCTCGTAACCGAGCAGCTCACAGCCGGCAGGGCGTTCAACAGTTCCGGGAGCGTCGGGGGAACCCAGGGACAACGACGACGGCGGCTTCAGGAAGTACGACGGTTGCGCCGGAGTCCGCCCACGCTGCGCAGCCCGGCTGGGGTAGTTGATGTGGACCGCAATCACCTTGCGCGCTGCCGCCAGGGTGTCCGATGTGACCTGTTCCAAACCCACTCCTCATCGAGTATGAAATCGTATACGATTATTCTGGCTCATCTGCGGGAAGGTGTCAAGGGCCCAACGTGCTTACTATGGCTGGACACCCGGGTCCGCCTGAAAGGGCGGTTGCCCTCCAGACGCAAGGAGCAGCCATGACGCTAAGCAAAGGCACGCACGTCGAATGGAACACGTCCCAGGGCGCGACGCACGGGAAAATCGTCGAGAAGAAGACGTCCGACTTCGAACTCGAAGGCAACACGCACCGGGCCAGCGAGGATGAGCCGCAATACATCGTGGAGTCGGACAAGACCGGTGCCCGTGCGGCGCATAAAGCCTCGGCCCTGACCGAGAAGAAGTAGCGCTGGCGAGGAGGAGCACTATGGCCAAAGAGCTTGCAACCCAACTCATCGAACAACTCCAAGCTGCCGGAGTGCAGCGTATCTACGGGATCGTGGGCGACAGCCTCAACCCCCTCGTCGATGCTGTCCGGCAGACCGGCGGCTCCGCCCAAGGGGGTATCGATTGGATCCACGTCCGGCATGAAGAAGCTGCCGCGTTCGCCGCAGCGGCCGAAGCGCAACTCACCGGAAAGCTGGCCGTGTGTGCCGGTTCCTGCGGCCCCGGCAACCTCCACCTGATCAATGGCCTCTATGACGCCAACCGTACCGGCGCCCCGGTGCTGGCGATTGCCTCCCACATCCCAAGCAAGCAAATAGGCAGCGGGTTCTTCCAGGAGACCCACCCGGACCGGCTCTTCAACGAATGCTCGGTGTACTCCGAACTGGTGAGCACCACCGACCAGGCGCCGCGCGTCATGCATAGCGCCATCCAAAATGCCGTCGCGTTGAGGGGCGTCGCCGTCGTCACTCTGCCCGGTGACATTGCGGGCCTGGAAGCCACGGCTTCAACGCCACTTCCGGCGACGTTCCGCCCCGCCAGTTTGGTTCCGGATCCGGCCAGCGTGCAGGAACTCGCCGATGCCATCAACGACGCCGGCAAGGTCGCCATTTTTGCCGGCGCGGGCGTCGAGGGAGCACACAGCGAGTTGATTGCCCTGGCTGAGTTGGCGAAGGCTCCGATCGGGCATTCCCTGCGCGGCAAGGATTTTGTCCAGTACGACAACCCGTTCGACATTGGGATGACGGGACTGCTCGGCTACGGAGCCGCGGCCGAAGGCATTGAAGACGCTGACCTGCTGGTCCTCCTGGGAACGGACTTTCCCTATGACCAGTTCCTTCCGGAGACCCGCACGGCGCAGGTAGACCGCGCCGCCCAGCGATTGGGGCGGCGGACCGACGTCGACATCGCCGTCCAGGGTGATGTGCTCCCCACCCTCACTGCGCTCCTGCCCCTGGTGAAGCCGAAATCGAGCCGCCGCTTTCTGGACCAGATGCTCAAGAAGCACGACCGCTTGATGAACAAGGCTGTGGGAGCCTACACGCGGAAGGTGGAGAAGAAGCAGCCCATCCACCCGGAATACGCGGCGTCGTTGTTGGACCAGGTGGCCGCCGAGGATGCGATCTTCACTGCGGACACCGGCATGTGCAATGTGTGGACGGCGCGCTACATCAACCCTTTGGGGACCCGCCGGCTGATTGGGTCGTTCCTTCACGGTTCCATGGCCAATGCCCTCCCGCACGCCATTGGAGCGCAATTGGCCTATCCGGGCCGCCAGGTGGTGTCGGTCTCCGGCGACGGGGGACTGTCCATGCTGCTGGGTGAACTCATCACCGTGGCTGCCCACAAGTTGCCCGTGAAGGTGGTCGTGTTCAACAACTCCACGTTGGGCATGGTGAAACTGGAGATGCTGGTGGATGGCCTGCCCGACTTCGGGGTGGACGTACCGGATGCCAACTATGCCGCTGTGGCCAAAGCACTCGGTTTTCACGCGGTGCGGGTGATGGACCCGGCAGACATTGAGTCAGCCTACCGGGAAGCGTTCGCACATCCCGGCCCTGCACTCGTGGAACTGATCACCGATCCGCAGGCGCTGTCCATCCCTCCGAAGATCTCCGGCTCACAGGTCATCGGTTTTGCTACGGCCATGTCCAAGGTGGTGCTGAACCGCGGAGCGGGGGAGGCCGTCAGCATGGCCCGCAGCAACCTCCGCAACATTCCGCGCCGCTAGGACCCTGGTTCCGGCGGGCCGGGGCTTACCTCTCCGGCCCGCCGGACCATTCCTTTCCGGCCCACGGATCGTAGTCGGCAATCAGCTTCTCCTGCTCCGGTCGCCTACCCTCGGCTACGTGCTGGAGGTTCACGCGCACGCGGTACCAGAGCGAGCTAGAGCCGCGCATGCCATCCACCAGGATGTCCGCCGGATGGAGGTCCGGAACAACGTCCTTGTGGTTGGCTTTCCACTTCTCCAGGGCATCAAGGGCTTCGGGCTTGGTTTTGGTCCGGGCCACTTCGATGAGCGGCATGGTCGATTTCCGGCGACCGGACCCGTCTCCGCCCCGGGGAGCTTTCTCCGCCGGGCCCAACTCCTCCGCCAGCGCGAGGAGCCCGTCGAGGCTCCCTGCAGCCTGATCGATGCCGTCGTGGGGATCGCCGATGTCCTTGAATCTTTCAGGGACCGTGAGGACAGTGAACTGGTCCGGCCGGATGGTGGCCACTTCTTCCCACGTCAGTGGCGTGGATACTCTGGCGTCCGGCAGGGGCCTGATGGAGTAGGCGGACGCCACGGTGCGGTCCTTGGCGTTCTGGTTGAAGTCCACGAAGACGCTCTCACCCCGTTCTTCCTTCCACCACCGGGCCGTGGCCAGCCCCGGTGCCCGGTTCTCGATTTCCCGGGCCAGGGACTCGGCAGCCAGCCGGACCTGCCGGTAGTCATGGTCCGGGACTATCCGGACCAGGATGTGGAGTCCGCGGGAGCCGCTGGTCTTGGGCCAGCCCACCAGTCCGACGTCGTCCAGCACCTCCCGTGCCACGTACGCGACGTCCACTATCTGTTTCCAATCCACGCCCGGCATCGGGTCAAGGTCAATCCGGAGCTCGTCCGGATGGTCCAGGTCCTCGGCCCGCACCGGGTGGGGATTGAGGTCCAGACATCCAAGGTTCACTACCCACGCCAGACCCGCAGCGTCGCGAATCACCGCTTCCTCGGCAGACGTGCCCGAGGCGTAATGCAGTGTTGCCGTGTCAATAAAGGGTGGGTGGTTCTCCGGTACGCGCTTCTGGAAGAACGGCTCCGCGTCGATGCCCTTCGGGAAGCGCTTAAGGACCATGGGCCGTCCGCCGGCTCCGCGGAGTGCGCCTTCGGCGACCGACAAGTAGTACCGGACGAGGTCCAACTTGGTCAGGCCGGGCTCCGGGAAGACCAGCTTGTCCGGACTGGAGATGCGGACGTCCACATCGTCGATCGTAAGAATCTCGGCCGGGGTCTTGGACGGAGTCATGGCGCCACGCTAGCAACGATGGACGGTGCGGACCATAGCCTGCAGTGCAGGTGCGGACCCTTGAGCGCCCTTGGCCATGGCGATAGCATGGCCGCCTCCGGATGGTAGCCGCGTCTGGATTGGTGAGCCCCGGCAAGGCGGGTCGCAGCGGATCGGCGGGCGCCGCGAAGGCGGGTCGCAACGGCACATGCAGATGCACAAGGAGCCAATTATGAGTGAAGCAAACGAAAAGTCCGGCGCAGAGTTAATGGTGGACCTGATCATCAGTTTGGACGGCTACGCCTCCGGCGAGGGTTGGCCGGGCTGGTGGGGCCTTGAAGGACCGGAATACCTTGCCTGGCTCGAAGAAGAGGGAAAGAAGGATTTCACCACCCTCATGGGAGCGAATACCTACAGGGTGATGGCTGGACTGTCCCAGCAGGCGGTGGACGACTCTGCCGCGTTCTCCGAAGATGAAGGCGCCAGCCTGGGTGGCTTGGCTGACATGCGGAAGGTCGTCTTCTCCTCTACCCTGCAAGAGCCCCTTGCCTGGCCACATTGCGAGTTGATTCGCGGCGATGCCGTGGAAGCCGTACGCGGGATGAAGCGCACCCGGACCGGGACGTTGTCCACGCTGGGCAGCCTCTCCCTGTCCAGGTCCCTACTGAAAGCCGGGCTCGTGGACCGGTTCCGGCTGGTCATCTTCCCTGTGATCACGGGCCGTACGGGAAGCGAAAGGATCTACGACGGCTACCCGGACGTTGCCCTTGAGTTGGTCAACAGCAGGACTTTTGATGGCCGGGCCCAGTTGCTGGAGTACATCCCCACGGTCCTGGAAGACCCGCCCCCGGCTAGAAAATAAGGCAACTTACTAATAGTCTGACGTGGGGACCTTCCCTGACCAGAGGAAAGAGGCGAACATGACTGAAGAACACGACATCAGCAGGGTCACGGAAATCATCAACGACTCCAGGATCGGGATGCTCACCACCATCAACGAGTCCGGAGCGCTTGTCAGCCGGCCTCTCGCCGTCCAGGAAGTCCGGGAAGACGGCGACCTGTTGTTCTTGACGTCCCTCGAGACATCCCAGGTGGCCCACGTGAAAGCAGATCCCCGGGTCAACGTATCGTTTGGTCGGAAGACTGAGTGGGTCTCTGTGGCGGGAACGGCGGAGGTCGTGACGGACCGGGCCCAGATCCGCGAGCAATGGAGCCAGGCTGCGGAGGCATGGTTCCCTGACGGACCGGAGACTCCCGAGGCTTGCCTGCTCCGTGTGGATTCCGACTCCGCCGAATACTGGACCAGCCCCGGCGGTACCGCGGCCACTGTGTTGCAATAGGTCAAATCCAAAGTGACACATTCCCGGATGAGCGTTGGCGAGAGCAACACGGTGGATCTCTGAACAATGGTTGATGCAGAGCGGTTCCGCGCGATCCTGAATCAGGAGAGGGAGCAGAAACGAACCCTTCTTGATTCGCTTCGCGGCGACATCCGCTCAGTCAGCGCCGCCCGGGTGGACTCCAATGTGGACGACGAACACGACCCCGAGGGCAGCACCATAGCGTTCGAGCTGTCACAGGCCGGGGCGCTCATGGAGCAAAGCCGTGCGGGATTGGAGCAGATTGAGGCGGCGCTGGCCCGCATCGACGACGGCACCTACGGGCACTGTGCTGTCTGCGGGGAAGCAATACCCGAGGGCAGGCTCGAAGCCCGGCCCTGGACCCCGTTCTGCGTCCGGCACGCATCGGGGCGCACGAAGAACTAACCCGTGGTCTCCGGTCCGTCCTGCCCCGACGTCGGCGTCGTCGTCGGCGTCGTCGCACCGTCGGCAACGGGCGCCTGCCTGCGACTAGCGAGAAGGAACGGGACGGCCAGCAACTCGATGACACCGGCAATCGCCAGCGACGCTGGGTAGCCGTACAGGTCCGCGCTACGGCCCAGGAGGGGTTGGACCACCACGCCGCCGCTGGAACCCATCAGGGAATCGAAGCTCAAGACCGTGGCGCGTTGCTTGGAAGGGATCATGTCGTTGACATACGCCTGCCGCACTGGAAGGGCCGCCGAACCCATCACCGCCCACAACGCCAGCAGCACCAAAGCAACCCAGAACAGGCGCGTGAACCCCAAGGCCAGCAGAATGGCACCGCCGATCACACCCGTCAGGATCAGCACCGAGGTTCGCTTGTGGAACAGACCTCTCAGGTGCGGCGCCAACCAGCCACCCAGAATTTGCGAACCGGCAACGATCGCGGCGGCGAGCCCCGCGACCGAGTAAGCCTTGGGGTCGCCGAACAGCTCCAGCAGGAAAGGCTGCAAAGCGTAGAAAACATAAATCCCGACGCCGGCGGTAAAGGGAGCAGCCAGCATCACGTACCGGACAGGCCGGTTCTTCAAACCGTTTTCGAGCGAGGCCGACAGCACTGCGCGGGTGGCCTCCACAGGACGCGCCGACCTATCAGGCGAGAACCCGACGTCGTGCATCAACCGGAACGCGACCGCGAACATGGCCACGAGCACCAGGACCCTGAGCAGGAACGGCACGCCAAGGTCCGTGGCTTGGGCAATAACCCCTCCCGCCACGGAGCCAACCAGCATTGCGATTCCTTGCGCCATCTGACCGCGGCCCAGGACAGTCTCCAGTCCGCCTTCGTACCCCGAATATCGCAGGGCATCCACCAGCCAGGCTTCCACTGCGCCTGAGAAGAACGTGAAGCCCAGCCCCAACAGCACAGAGACCACCGCCCACATCCAAAACGGTGCGGAGATCTGCCAGAGCACGTAGTACAGGTAAGTGGACCCGGCCAGCGTCATGGTGCCCAGCAGGAACGACGTACGCCGGCCCCAGCCGTCGGCCACCACGCCGGTAGGTACCTCGAACAGGACCATGCCCGCGGTGAAGAACGCGTTCGCGGCGAAGGCCTCCAGGTTGCTCAGCCCCGCGTCCAGCAGGAAAAGGGTGTTAATGCCCCAAATGAAGGATGCCGCGATGGTGTTGCCCAGAGTCAGCGTCAGATAGACACGCTGTATCGCGCGGGCGGCATCGTTCATGGTGTCGCCGCTGCCTGTGGAGGGAGGAGGGGCCACGAGCCCATTGTCTTACCGTTGGACCCTTGCCGCCATAGGGTGCCCGGACCGCAGGATAAAATGACCCCATGAGATCTGCCGCCGTCAAGGCAGCCGCCGGGGTCGCCGTCGTGGTCGTCGCGGGCGTGGGAGTTGCGGGCCTGTCATCCAAGCCAAGCATGGGTCCGGCAGGACCCGAATACTGCCTTGCGCCCGGAAGCCAGGCCACCCGGGTGAACCAGTATGTTGTCGATGGCTATAAGGACCCGGAAGACACGTCCCGCTCGCTGCAACAGGCCATTGACGCTGCGGCGAACGGCGGAGGCCGTTGTCCAGCTGCCCGAAGGAACATTCATGCTTGCTGAGCCATTGCTGCTCAAATCCAACGTTGCCCTCAGGGGACAGGGCGCCGGCACAGTACTGAAGGCCGGACCCGGTTTCCTGTCTTCCGAGGGTCCTTTCGGCGGACATCCGCTTATCACCACCAATGGGGCCAACAACGTGACCATCGCCGGGCTGACCGCGGACCACAGCGGGGACCAGCTCGACGGGAATACCCGCGGCCGGCTCTCCGAATTCCTCGTGGACGTCCGGCATTCCAGGAACGCGCTGGTGGAGGGGATCCGGACCCAAAATCCCTTCACCTACTCAATCGCCGTGGTGGCAAGCAGCGATTTTTGTGTCCGCAACAACCAGACCGTAGCGGACAGCAGTGGCTCCTATGACCAACTGGACGGGATCCACATCACCGACTCCCACGGCGGCGTGGTGGAAGGCAACACCGTGGATCAGGGGCAGGGAGCAGATGGCGACGACGGCTTGGTGGCCCAAACGATCGGCGCCGAGGTCTTCGACGTGGTCTACAGGAACAACAACGTCCGCGGCGGTCCGCATGGCTCCGGTCTGCAGCTGGCTGTCGGGAAGCACTCCATCCGGAACATCACGGTGGAAAACAACACCTTCCGCAATTCACCCAACGGAATCCAGACCGGTTACTACGACGGATTTGCAGCGGTCCGGGACATCCACGTGGTGGGAAACTCTTTCGCGGAGATGCCGGGGCCGTGGCTGACGTTCCATGGTGAGCTGCAGAATATCAACGTCGCGGACAACCTCTACTGCCACACAGGAAGCCTCAGGCTTGGCGACGGGCCCGGAAACAAGGCGGTCAACAACAAAGAGGGGTGCTAGCTGTTCTCCGCAGCTTAGTCAGCTGTGCCCGAACCTCAGTTGCCTGCGCCTGAACCTCAGTTGCCTTGGGCAGGAACAAAGTACGTCTCGGCCCGCGGTGGAATCTTGCCGCCGGGGAAAAGCGAGTCAGCCTGGGTGGCATACTGGCGAATCCGCCCCTGCTTTGAGGCGAGCCCCCGGTCCCATGACCAGGGCACGTAGCCGAGGCGATCCAGCCGCGAAGTGTCCGGGCCGGACACCAGATCGTAGGGAAAGTCCGAATACAGCACCAGGTTCTGCTGGTGCGCCATACCGGCTTCCCGAGTGATCAGGTGGTCCACGTGCTTGCCCACGCCCACGGGACAAAACAGGAGTTCGGCGCCTGTGAGTGCCATGAGCTCGGCGACGTCCCCCTGCAGCCGGTTGATCAAGGCCTTCTCTGCGTGGGAGATACGACCCAGGGCAACGTCGAACCGGAAGGTCGGATAACGATGGGGAAGTCCGGGCCGCACCCTGCCCCACGCCGGGTTGCCGATCCGCGGGAGCCGGCGTCGGCGGAAGAGGGCGTCCACGCCGCCCATGTGCAAGGGGCGGGCACCCATCTCCGTCAGGACCTTGTTGTCCTCTGTCTTGCGGGCTTCAAACAGGTCCAGTGCGCTTGAATGCGTGCACTGCCGCAGGAAAGACCGGGCTGCCCGGGTGTGCGGGCCAGGGGTTGCTTCGGTGAACAAGGTAGCCACGATGATTTCCCTGCCACCGGCCTGAGCCTCGATCAGAGCCCCGCAGGAAAGGACCGCATCGTCCAGATGGGGAGACAGGAAGAGCCAGGGTGCGTCACCGGCCAGCGAGCGTTCAATGCGTGTGTGCGCGGGCATGGAGATCACATCTCCGTCCGTGCCATGGTGGTCCCTCGCGCGGACGGTGCCATGTGCAGGTGCAGCAGATCCATGAAGAACCTCCAATGAGCCAGACAACGTGACGTTGGGGTCCAAGCTATTGGGGGCCGTCATAGCAGGGCACGAGTAGTCGCTACTCGAATATGTGCGGTGTGGTTACTGGTCGCCGCTTCGGGTACGCAGTTTTTTCGCGGGGGAGTACTTGCCCGCTCGATGATGGGGCGGGCACCCGGGGCGATCTGCCGGCCATTCGAGCCGGAGAGCCTCGGGGCCCGCCCTGTTTACCTGCGTTTTGCCCGCTCTGTGTACCTGGGTCCTGTGAGGATCAGGCGTGCTCCACCACGGCGGTGCTTGCCGCGGCGGTACTTGCAGCGGCAGGCGCCTCCGCCGTCGTAGGTACGTGCACCTCATGGGCCTTCGGCGCCGACCTGAGGCCCGCGAAGAATCCGGCGAGTTCCGCCGTCGCACTCAGCGGCAGGACGTTGGCGACGTACTGGTCGGGCCGGACCACCACCACCACCCCGTCCCGGCTGAGTCCGCGTTCGTCGAAGATGTCCGCTGCCGGGTCGGTGCCGAAGACCTTCTCCAGATAGGTCAGTTTGAACGGTCCGACGGCGGGTTTGAAGACCGCGGGGACGGCATTGATGTCCACGTTCGTGTGGTCTTGCTGATAAATCACCTTGACGTCGAACCAGGCATCGCGGTCAAGGGTCGACGGCGTAGCAGCCAGTGGTGAGTCCGGTGCCGTCTCGAGCCACTCGGCAAAGTCGGCCACTGGGCCAGGGGCGCCTGCCGGTGTCGCGTCGGCGAAGACATAGATGCGCCAGCGCCCATCCGCCTTGGCATGGTGGCCCAAATGGATCGGGTTGGTGTCGCAGACCCGTCGCACGGGGGCGGACTTGAAGCGCTTGCCGACCGGAAAGCCAGTTGCAAGGTCCTGGTGGGTTGCCTCGGCAACCACCATGGAGGGGGTGTATTGGGTCATGAAGCCGGCCGGGAACTCTGCGGTGCTGGTGTAGAAGTTCTCCAGTTCCGTGGGGTCCTCAAATTCCTCGGGCTTTTTGGCCATGAGGGATGACCATTGCTTGTCGAAGTCGATGAGGTTCTTGGCTACCACTTGCCGTTCACCGGAATAGGTATCGAGCAGGGACTCCGGGCTCCGGCCTTCCAGTACGTGGCCGAGTTTCCAACCGAGATTGAATCCGTCCTGCATGGAGACGTTCATGCCCTGCCCGGCCTTGGCGGAATGGGTATGGCAGGCGTCGCCGGTGATGAACACGCGAGGGGTACGCTTGCCGCGCTCCTCCGGCAGAACGTCGTCGAACCTGTCCGTCAGCCGGTGGCCCACCTCGTAAACGCTGTGCCAGGCGACATTGCGCACGTCCAGGGTATAGGGATGCAGGATCTGGTTGGCTTTGTGGATAATCTCCTCGATGGTCGTCTTACGGACCGCGCCGTGGTCCTCCGGGGAAACCTCGCCCAGGTCCACATACATACGGAACAGGTGGCCACCCTCGCGGGGAATGAGCAGGATGCTGCCGCCCGAGCCGGACTGGATGGCGCACTTGGTGCGGATGTCCGGGAAATCTGTCACCGCCAAGACATCCATGACGCCCCACGCGTGGTTGGCCTGGTCCCCGGCCAGGTGGCATCCGATGGACTCCCTGACCTTGCTCCGGGCACCATCGGCACCTACTACGTACTTGGCGTTGATAACCCGTTCCTGCCCTTCCAAGGGGCCTGCACTGTGAACGAGGGTCACGGAGACGGGGTAGGCGGTGTTGTCAGTAACCCGAAGGCTGCGGAATTCGTAGCCATAGTCCGGCTTCATCCTTGCGGGGGAGTTGGCCATGAACTCGGCAAAGTAGTCCAGCACGCGTGCTTGGTTCACGATCAGGTGGGGAAACTCGCTGATTCCGGTGGGGTCGTCAACTGCCCGCGCGCTACGGACGATTCTGGAGTGGTCCTCCGGGTCCGGCTTCCAGAACGCCATCTCGGTGATGCGGTAGGCCTCGGCGATGATCCGCTCAGCGAAACCGAAAGCCTGGAAGGTTTCGACGCTGCGGGCCTGGATGCCGTCAGCTTGCCCGATGGCCAGGCGGCCCGGACGACGTTCCACGATGCGCGCTGTGATATCAGGAAACTGGGCCAGTTGGGCCGCCGTCAGCATCCCTGCGGGGCCTGACCCAACTATGAGCACGTCGACCTCATCGGGTAGATCCTCCGGCCGGTTGATCCCCACGCCGGCTGCAGGTTCAACTCTGGGGTCGCCGGATACGTAACCGTGGTGGTGGAAATGCACGGGCTTTCCTCACTTCTTTGTGACGGGGCAACCTGGGGATGCCGTGATGTTCTATAATAGAACGTGCTGTTCGATTATTGCGAATACCATAGTAGTCCGGCTCACATCACCGAACAAGTCCGAATCACTCCAAACAGCGTCACCGCATGTCAGGATCAGGTATGGCCCGACTTATGCTCCTGGACACTGCCTCGCTCTACTTCCGTGCCTTCTATGGCGTTCCGGACACCATCCGCCGAAAGGACGGCACCCCGGTCAACGCCGTCCGCGGCCTTCTGGACATGATTGCCAGGCTGACCACGGATTATCAGGCAACGCATCTCATCGCGTGCTGGGATAACAACTGGCGGCCCAAGTGGCGGGTGGACCTCATACCCAGCTACAAATCCCACCGAGTGGCGGAAGAGGTAAGTTCAAGTCCCGACGTCGAGGTTGTCCCCGAAGCCCTTCAAGCGCAGATTCCCCTCATCAGCCACGTGCTTGAACTGGCTGGAATCGCGGTGGTGGGCGTCGACGATCACGAGGCCGATGACGTGATCGGAAGCTATGCGGGCCGACAGTCCATGCCGGTGGACGTTGTGACGGGGGACCGGGACCTTTTTCAATTGGTGGATGACGAGAAGTCGATCCGTGTCATCTACACGGCCCGAGGCATGAAGAACCTTGAGGTACTGACAGAGGTGGACGTCGTGCGCAAGTATCGCGTCCTGCCGCAGCAATACGCCGACTTCGCCACGCTCCGGGGAGATTCGTCCGATGGACTGCCGGGCGTGGTCGGCATCGGCGAGAAGACAGCTGCGTCGCTGCTCGCCACACATGGTTCACTCGCCGGCCTCCTCGAGGCGGCAGAAGCGGCCGACGGCGGGCTGTCCGCCGGCGTTAAAGCAAAACTCGCCGCGGCCGCCGACTACCTGGAGGTAGCTCCTGCGGTGGTCAACGTGGTCCGTGACCTCGACCTGCCTTCCCTCGACGAGGTAGGCGCACAGTTGAAACCGGTGAACGGGGCTTCCCGTGACCAGTTACAGGAGCTCAGCACTGAATGGAACCTGGGCGGTGCCGTGAAACGCCTGCTCGACGCCTTCGACGCTCCCCGGTGATGCCCTGGCTGGTCGGCTCACAGCTTTGTCCAAACGTTCACAGCCAATGAACAGCTTCGCATCAGCCTCCGCCGGGGTGGTCACCGCACTCTTGAGTCAGGGCAGCAACCCGGCTGCCCACCAGCAACAACGGTGACGCAACCTGGCGGTTGCGAAGTGAGGACTAGTTATGTCAAGAACCAAGCAAATCACGTTGGGTCTAGCGGCGGGAGCATTGGCCCTCGGCACCGGACTTGGTGTTACGAGCATGGCTTCGGCAACGACGACGCCGGACCCCGGCGCAACGTCGACGCCGAGTGAGGCGGCAACGCCAGGCCAAACGTCAGGTGACGGGTTGGCACCGGGCAAGGGACATGGCCGTCACGGCGGCCCCGGACGGGATGCAGGCCACCTGGCTTCTGCACTGGCTACCAAGCTGGGGGTTGATGAAACCAAAGTCACCGACGCCTTGAAGGCGTTCCGCGACGCCAACAAACCCGCTCAGGCTCCGTCTGACGACACTAAACCCTCGGAGGGAAGCACGCCGTCGGATGGAACCGAGCAGTCCAAGGGATCCGAAACCGGACGGCAGGACCGGGCAGCGATGGAGGCTGCGCTGGCAAAGTCGTTGGCTTCCTCCTTGGGTGTTGAGGAATCGAAGGTCACGGCGGCCCTCGAAGAGATACGTTCGGAGGCGAAGTCAGACCGTGCCGCCGAGCTCAAATCCAGGCTCGACAAAGCCGTCACCGACGGCAAGTTAACCCAGGCCGAGGCCGACGCAGTGACCAAAGCCGTGGAGGCAGGAGTCATTGGAGGGGGAGCCCGCTGACGTAGTCCCGCCGGGCGCGGTGAGGGGCCAGGTGAGCCATTGGGTTCGGAAGCCGTAGCGCACCCGTTTCCCCACTGCAGGACAACTGACTGAATACCAGGGCATAGCGGTTCTGAGTGACAGGATCCTTCGTGATTGCGGAGGGTCCTGTTGTTTTGTTGTCCCAAGGCGCCCAGGCTCCCTGGCTGGGGGCGCGGAGGGGTTGCTGGAGGCGCGGAGGGGTGGCTGGGGGCGCGCCAAGTGACCGGGGTGTGTCGGGGTGGCCGTGGGTGTTTCCTGTTTTGGACAGGGTGTCATGTTCGGTTGGGTGTGTGGTGGTGGTTTCGTTGGGGTGTTTGGGTGGGGTCGATGTGGGGTGGTGGTGTGAACCATGGGATGCCTTGGTGGGTGGTGATTTTCCATTGTTCTTTGTGGATGAGGTGGTGGTGGTGTGAGCACAGGAGGGTGCCGTTGTTGGTGCTGGTGGTGCCTCCTTGTGACCAGTAGGTGATGTGGTGGGCTTCGCACCAGGGTGCGGGGATGGTGCAGTCGGGGAAGGTGCAGCCTTGGTCTCTTGCGGCGATGGCTTTGCGGATGTGGGGTGGGAAGATCCGGGTGGTGCGGCCGATGTCGAGGACTTGTCCGTTGGTTCCGAGGAGGACGGGCAGGATGTCGGCGTCGCAGGCGATTTTGCGGATGGTGCTGGCGTGGATGGGGCCGGTGAAGGTTGCTGTTGCGCTGCCCGGCCGGGCTGAGGAGCCGCCCTTGTCTGGCCGGGCTGGCCGGGTTGGCTGGTCTGGCTGGGTTGGCTGGTGTGGTGGGTTTTGGAGTCGGGGGTAGAGGTCGTTGGCGTCGATGGTGACGGTGAGTTGGGGTTTGAGGCCTCCGTTGGCGGGGAGTCTGCCGGTGCGCAAGGCGTAGTTACAGCCGGTGATGAGACCGTCGAGGAGTTTCTGGGCGCGGGAGCGGCGGTCCAGCTCGGGCCCGGGTGTGCTGCTCCCGCTGACCCCGACGGCACTGACCGTGCTGGTGTTGCTGACGCTGGCGGCGCTGACGGTGCTGGTGGTGGTGATGCCGGGTTGGTCGCGGTCCGTGGCGGGGACGCCGGCAGTGGTGGTGCTGTTGCTGGGGCTGGCAGTAATGCCCGCGCTGCTGTCCGCGCTGGGGAGGCCGGTGTTGGTGTTGCTGTGGATGGCGGTAGTGCCCGCGCTGGTGGGGGTGTTGTGGCCGGGGTTGTTGGTGGTGTTGGGGTTGTTGGTGGTGTTGGGGTTGTTGTGTGGGGTTAGGCGTGGGTTGGTGGCGGTGTTCATGGTGGTGATGAGGGTTTCGTATTGTTCGTCGGTGGCGAAGATTTCGATGTGGTGGAGTCCGCGGCGGGGTTTGCGGATGAAGGCTCCTTGGATGGTGCGGAGTTCTTTTTCGGTGGGTTCGGGTCCGTCGTGGTCGACGCGGTTGATCCAGTGTTGGGCGGTTTTGGCCAGGAAGTCGGGGTCGTTGTGGGTGGCGGTGCGGGTCAGGGCGTGTTCCATGGTGGTGAGGGTGTCGGGGTGGGCGATGAAGGCGACGCGTTCGAGGGCTGTGGTGATGATGGTCGCTGAGCGGGAGGGCACGTCGGTGGCGGCGAACGCGGTGGCGAGGTGTTCGTGGCGTGGGGTGGTGGTTTCGCCGGTGAGGGTGGTTCCGGGCAGCAGGAGCGCGGCTTGGGTCAGGCGGCGGCGGGCTTCGCGGATATCGATCCGGAGCCTGGCGCGCAGGAACTCGGCGGCGTTGCGGTACCCGTCATCGAGTACCGAACCAGGCCCCGCAACAGAAGACGTGACAGGCCCGGACCCCGCAACGGCTCCAAGCACGGCACCGGCACCGGCAACGGAGGCCGGACGGCCGGCCCGGGCAGTGGTGCCGGGGGTGTGCGGGTGGGCGGGGTGTGGGGTTTCGGTCCAGCCGGTCCGCCAGCCCGGGACGGTCTGTGCGGGGTTGTGTTTGGCTTCGGTGCGGGTGCGTTCGACCGCGTGGGCTGCGATGATCTGCAGGTAGCCGATGCTTCGGGAGAGGTCCTCGACCCGGGCAGCGAAGTCTGCTGCTTCCTGAACATCGAACACCCGTCCTGCCGGTAACGCCAGGGCACGGGCAGCCTCCAACACCGCCGCCCCGTCCTCCAACGCCTCCATGACATCCTCAACGACCCCACCGCCGCCGGAAGGGTATTTGCTGGGAAGGTCACCGACGCCGGGAGGTCCACCGCCGTTGGCAGCAGCAGCACCGGGCCTACCCGCCCGTTCAACCACAACCTGCCCGCTCAAACCCATAAACCAAGCCTTCCACCCCACCCAAACCCTGTAACCAGCCCTCAGCCCCTATGTGGAAAAACAAGCCAGGAAACCAGCCGAAACCTCCCCGAGACTCCGGTAAATGGACCCTCGGATGGGTACACATTCGGTACGTCGTACTGGGTAGGACTCTCCATCCCAGTCTCAACAGTGCCTCCCTCGACTTCGGAATACAGGGTTAGATGGAGGTATCCGCACATCGTTATAACGCAGGAGAAACATGCCTACCGCTACCGCATACGCTGCCCCTTCGGCCACAGGAGACCTCGCCCTCACCACCATTGAGCGTCGCGAAGTCGGCCCGCACGACGTCCACATCGACATCAAATTCGCTGGCATTTGCCACTCGGACATCCACACGGTCCGCGGCGAATGGGGCCCGCAGCAGTACCCTCTGGCACCCGGACACGAAATAGCCGGGATCGTTACTGAAGTAGGTTCCGAGGTGACCAAGCACAAGGTCGGCGACCGCGTCGGCGTGGGCTGCATGGTCAATTCGTGCAAGGAATGCGCCAACTGCGAAGCAGGCGAAGAGCAGTACTGCCTGAACGGCAACGTCGGCACCTACGGATCCGTGGACCTCGACGGCACCATCACCCAGGGCGGCTACTCCAGCGACGTGGTGGTGAACGAAGATTTCGTTGTTTCCATCCCGGAATCGCTGGACCTCGACGTCGCAGCCCCGCTGCTGTGCGCCGGAATCACCACCTATTCACCCCTGCGTCACTGGGGCGCGGGACCCGGCAAGAAGGTCGCTGTGGTGGGACTCGGCGGCTTGGGCCACATGGCTGTCAAGCTAGCCAGCGCCATGGGTGCTGAGGTCACGGTGCTGTCCCAGTCCCTCAAGAAGATGGAGGACGGCTTGAAGCTCGGGGCCAAGGACTACTACGCCACAAGCGACCCCGCCACCTTCGAGAAGCTCGGGGGAACTTTCGACCTCATCATCAACACCGTCAGCGCATCCATTGATATCAGCGCCTACCTGAAGCTGCTCGCCCTGGACGGAACGTTGGTCAACGTGGGAGCCCCCGCAGAACCGCTCCCTGTCCACGCGGGCGCCTTGATCGGCGGACGCAGGTCCTTCGCCGGGTCTGCGATCGGTGGCATCCGCGAAACCCAGGAAATGCTCAATTTCTGTGCCGAGCATGGCCTCGGTGCCGAGATCGAAGTCATTCCCGCGGAGAAGATCAACGAAGCCTACGAGCGCGTCCTCGCCTCGGACGCTCGGTACCGCTTCGTCATCGATGCGGCCACCATCGCCTAGGCACGCCATCGCCCAGCCACTCCATCGCCCAGGTAATCCAACGCCGAGGCAATCCAACGCCGAGGCACGCAGCACCCAAGCCAGCCAGCATGGGGACGCCCCCGAACTCCTGAAACAATAGGCTGGTGACTTTTTCACTGGATGCCATCGGAAGCGGCCTGGTCTTCGCCGGTTCCCTGGGCAAACTCGCCGACGCTTTGGAAAGCGGGCACGACGGCGGCACGGCCGTTGTGCAGGCACCCCCGGGAACCGGCAAGACAACTCTTGTGCCGCCGTTGGTGGCCAACGTCGCAGCGCGGCGGGGCCGAACAGCTCCGCGGGTGGTGGTGACCCAGCCCCGTCGCGTTGCTGCCCGCTCCGCCGCCCGTCGCCTTGCCACGTTGGACGGAAGTCCGCTCGGAGACCGGGTAGGCTACACCGTCCGTGGCGAGTCGCGGACGGGTCCCGGGACTGTAGTGGAATTCGTCACCCCGGGCATCCTCCTCCGGCGACTCCTGGCAGACCCCGGCCTCGACGGCGTTGACGCGGTGGTCCTTGACGAAGTCCACGAACGCGGCCTGGAAACGGACCTTCTGCTGGGCATGTTGTCCGAAGTGAGGCAGCTGCGTGAGGAACTCATCCTGGTGGCGATGTCTGCCACGCTTGACGCGCAACGTTTCGCGGCCCTGCTGGGGCAAACCTCCGACGGCGGGCAAACCTCCGACGGCGGGCAAACCTCCGACGGCGGCGGGCCGGCGCCCGTCGTCGACTGCCCGTCGGCGCTCCACCCCCTGACGGTGGAATGGGTTCCAGCGCCGTCACAGCGACTGGACGAACGTGGCGTAACCCGTGCATTCCTCGACCACATTGCGGAGACAACTGCGGTGTCCCACGCAAGGGCTTTGCGCAGGGATCCCTCGGTGGACGCGCTGGTCTTCCTCCCGGGCGTCCGTGAAGTCTCGGACGTGGCGGCGAGGCTTCGTTCCGGGCTCGTTCCCGGAACCGAGGTGTTGGAGCTTCACGGGCAGGCGTCTGCGGATCAGCAGGACCGGGCCGTATCCGGCCGGCGGCCCGGGGACCCTCCGCGGATCATCGTGTCCACCGCCCTCGCGGAGTCGTCGCTGACTGTACCGGGAGTCCGGTTGGTGGTGGACTCAGGGCTTTCCCGGGAGCCCCGGCGTGATTCGGGGCGCGGCATGTCGGGACTGGTCACTGTATCAACGTCGCGGGCGTCGGCCGAGCAGCGGGCGGGCCGCGCCGCACGCCAAGGTCCCGGTACAGTGGTTCGCTGCTACGGGCAGCAAACTTATGCAGCCGCTCCAGCGCACCTGACCCCGGAGATCGCCGTCGCCGACCTCACCTCAGCGGCCCTGCAGCTTGCCTGCTGGGGTGCGCCCAGGGGAGAAGGCCTTGCCCTACCCGATGCCCCGCCGCGGGCTTCGATGGATGACGCGGTGGAGGTCCTGCGGGAACTTGGGGCCCTCACCGATGCTGGACTGGCAACAGATCTCGGCAAGGTGCTGGCACGAATACCCGCGGACCCCCGGCTGGCCAGGGCTTTGCTGGACGGGTCTTCCACCGTCGGGCGGAAGCTTGCTGCAGAGACCGTGGCCCTCGTGTCGGGAGATCAGCGTGCCCCGGGCGGAGACCTGGTGCAACTCCTCAGGGCGATGCGCAGTGGATCCCTTCCGGCGTCGCGGCGTTTTTCAGAAGAAGCCCGGCGGCTGGAATCCATGACCCGCAACGTGGGCAACGCCGTCGTTCCGTCCGATACGTCCCTCAAGCTGACTGGGGACCAGGCGCCCGGATACGTTGTCGCCCTGGCGTTTCCGGATCGGATCGCCCGGAGGGCATCGGACCACGGCTCCAGCTATCAGCTCACCTCGGGGACCCGCGCCGGGTTGCCGGCGGGAAGTCCGCTCGCCGCGCACGAGTGGCTCGCGGTTGCGGAAGTATCGCGGGCCCAGGGGCGCGATACTGCCGGGACCGGGGCCGTGATTCGTTCGGCTGCTCCGCTGTCAGAATCTTTGGCCCGGGCAGCGGCTCCGAGCCTCGTGCAGGAAATCGTGGAGGCACGGTTTGATCAAGGTCGCCTCAGCGCCCGTTTGGAGCGGCGCATCGGTGCGATCGTGGTCTCCTCGACGCCCATCCGGCCTTCTCCCGAAGCGGGGCGGGAAGCCATTGCCACGGCTTTGGGCAGGGGCGGCCTGGCAATGCTTGGCTGGTCGGAAGCGGCTGATTCGCTTCGTCGACGGCTGGCCTTGTTGCGCCGGGAGTTGGGCGGGCCGTGGCCCGACGTCAGTGAGGCCGGCCTCTTGGCGCGCCTTGACGAATGGCTTGCCCCCGAACTCGAGGCCCTTGCGGGCGGCAAGCCGCTGAACGCAGTCGACCTGGCAGAACCGCTGCAGCGCCTTTTGCCGTGGCCGGAGGCGGTTCACTTCGACGCCCTCGTTCCGGAGCGGCTGGAGGTTCCCAGCGGCTCGCGCGTACGCATCCTCTACCCGGAGGTTGCGGAAAGAGCAGCGGACGACGGCGGCAGGCCAGTGGTGGCAGTCAAGCTTCAGGAATGCTTTGGTTGGGACCGCACGCCACGGTTGGTCGACGGCAGGGTACCGGTTCTGTTCCATCTCTTGTCGCCGGCGGGCAGGCCGCTGGCAGTGACGGACGATTTGGCCTCGTTCTGGTCGGGTCCGTATTCCCAAGTCCGTGCCGAGATGCGGGGACGCTACCCGAAACATCCCTGGCCGGAGGACCCTTGGACCGCGCCCGCCACGGCCAGGACCAAGAACCGCATGTAGCTCCCGGACTTCTTGCGTAGCATTGCGACGGTGACTCAAACCCCTGTCGATTCTTCCAGCGTGCCCGGAATATGGTGGTCGGCCGTTGTCCGTGGTTTTACGGACGTCCACACCACAACGGTGCCGTTGCCGGTTCTCTTGGCCATTATCGGCGGCGCGACGCTGCTGAGTCTTCCCCGTCTCACGTGGCGCTGGTTCGGCCTGTATGTCACGTTTGTCCATGAACTCGGCCACGCCTACGCCGCCCTGATGACAGGCCGCTTCGTCCACAGCCTCCGGATCGGACTGGACCACTCCGGCCGGCTCGTCAGCAGTGGACGCAGCGCGTTCGGAGCCGCGTGGTCCGGTTTTTGGGGGTATCCCGCACCTGCCGTTGTGGGGCTGGCCCTGATCGCCGCCTTCTCTGCGGGCCGGGCCGGAGCCGCCATGTCCGTCGGCGCTGTGATCCTCTTGGTCTCCTTGATCTTCCTCCGTAACCTGACAGGCATCCTGGTTGCCGTCATCAGCGCGGGAGTAGCCCAGCTGCTGCTGGTGTTCGCCGACCCCGGGACAGTGAACTACGTCGTGCTTGCCCTCGGCATCGCGCTGTCCGTGGGGGCCGTGCGGGACCTCTTCAAACTGGCCGGGGTGCACACCCGTCACAGGTCGCGGATCCAGTCCTCTGACGCGTGGATCCTGGCCAGAACCACGGGAGCACCGGCGTTTGTCTGGTTGAGCGCCTTTACGGTTGTTATCTCGGCAAGTGTGCTGGTGTCCGGCTGGTTGTTGTGGGGCATGCTGGATTTTGTGCGTCCCTAGTGCTTGCCCTGTGGTCGCTTGAGGGTGTCCAATCCTTGTACATGTCCGAACCGCCTGAGCTCGGACACGAACTTGGCTACCACCCAGGAGGTGCCCATGTCCGCGAAAGGTACGCGCGAAGCGGCCAAAACCACAGTCCAGGGCGGACCCGAGCCCCGCCGGTCCGAGAACGGGACAGCCCTCGCAGCCAGCCAACCCGCCAACGTCCGGAACGTGGCACTCGTGGGACATTCGGGTGCCGGGAAGTCGATGCTCGTTGAAGCGCTCCTCGCGGCAACGGGGGCCATCACACGGATGGGGTCCATCACGGATGGAACCACTGTGAGCGACTCGGACCCGTCCGCTGTCCACCAACAGCGCTCCGTCACGCTCTCCGTAGCGCCGATCCTCGTGGGCGACGTGAAGGTCAACCTGATAGATACCCCCGGCTACACCGACTTCACCGGCGAATTGCGTGCCGGTTTGAGGGCCGCGGACGCGGCCCTTTTTGTTGTCTCGGCCGTGGACGGGATCGACGGCGCGACCGTCGCGCTGTGGGGCGAATGCGAGAAGATCCAGCTTCCCCGGGCCGTGGTCATCAGTCGGCTGGACCACCCACGGGCAGACTTCCACGCCGCCGTCGAACGCAGCCAGGACGCTTTCGGAGAGGCCGTACTGCCGATGTACCTGCCCACTCCTGACGGTGTGGCCGGCGTCCTCGACCCCCCGGGCTCCGCAGACCCGGCGCTTGAGTCCGCGCTCGAAGCTGCCCGTGGGCCGCTCATTGAGGGCATCATCGCCGAAAGTGAGGATGAAACCCTCATGGACCGGTACTTGGGCGGCGAAGAACTCCCTCTGTCGGACCTCATTCAGGATTTGGAGACAGCGGTTTCGCGGGGCCGTTTCTTCCCGGTCATGCCAACCTCGGCCGAAACCGGTCTTGGGTTGCAGGAGCTGATGTCGCTGCTCGTCGATGCCCTGCCGTCGCCCCCGGCGCGTCCCGCGCCGCCGGCCATGAAGCTGGACGGGTCATCCCTGAAACCGCTGAGCTGCGACCCTGACGGGCCGTTGGCTGCGGAAGTGGTGAGGACGACGGTTGATCCGTTCCTCGGCCGGGTTTGCCTCGTGAGGGTGTTTTCCGGAACCCTGCGGGAGGATTCGTCGATCCACATCGGCGGTCGTGGTTTGGCGGACAGGGGCCACGAGGACCACGATTCCGACGAACGCGTCACTCATTTGTACTCGCCCGTGGGTTCCAGCCTCAAAGCTGTTCCTTATTGCATCGCGGGAGATATCTGCGCCATCAGCAAACTGGCCGGAGCTGAGACCGGGGACACGGTGTCGGACCGCGAAAGCCCCTTGCTCATCGAGACGTGGAACATTCCCGAACCGTTGATGCCCATCGCGGTCGAAGGGGCCTCACGCAGCGATGAGGATGCCCTCGCCAAGAACATCGGAAAGATCGCGGCGGCAGACCCCACCCTGAGGGTGGAACGCAACCAGGACACCCACCAATTGATTCTTTGGTGCATGGGCGAGGCCCACGCTGAGGTGGTCCTGGACAGGTTGCGTGCCCAGGGCGTGAAACTCCAGACCGTCGATGTCATCACGCCGTTGCGGGAGACTTTCGCCGGCAACGCATCCGGTCATGGACGCCACGTGAAGCAGTCCGGAGGCCACGGACAATTCGCCATCTGCGACATCGACGTGGAACCGTTGCCGCGCGGTGCGGGGTTCGAGTTCGTGGACAAGATCGTCGGAGGGGTCATCCCCGCCACCTACGTGGCTTCCGTGGAAAAGGGCATTCGGGCCCAGATGCTCAAGGGCGTGGCTGAGGGCTTTCCTGTGGTGGACATCAAGGTGACGCTAACCGGCGGAAAAACCCACAGCGTGGACTCCTCCGATGCCGCCTTCCAGGCAGCCGGCGCGCTGGCCCTTCGGGAAGCGGCAGCAGCCACCAGGATCCAGCTGCTGGAACCCGTTTCCAGTGTGGTGGTCAATGTTCCCGACGAGTACGTGGGCGCGGTCATGAGCGACCTCTCGGGCCGCAGGGGACGCGTGACGGGCACTGACGCAGCTCCCGGCGAGGGCGCCGAGATCAGCGCGGAAGTGCCGGACCAGGAACTTCTCCGCTACGCAGTGGAGTTGAGGGCCCTGACTTCCGGCACCGGACGCTTCCGGCGGTCCTACCTTCGGCATGAACCCGTCCCCAAGTAGGGCAGGTTGGTACTGCCGCCAAGCGCTCAGGGATTGTCCCGCACAAACTGTGCAACGGCGGGTGCCAAGGAAGCCCCGATCTCCTCCGCACTCCGTTTGGCACCCTTGACCGCGAAAGAGTGGTCCCCGCCCTCACACCACTGGAGCGTCGCCGTCGGTCCAATGCGTTCTACTACCGACTCCAACAGCTCAGGCGTTGCAAAGGTATCCCGGGTGCCTTGGAGGAAGAGCATCGGAACAGCGATGCCGTACAGGTGCTCATCGCGCAACTTGTCGGGCTTCCCGGGGGCGTGCAGGGGATAGCCGAGATACACCAGACCGCGCGTTTTCATGCCCTCCGCGACGGCCATGGACGCCATCCGGCCCCCAAAGGACTTTCCGGCCGCCCACAGCGGTTCGCCCTCGGACAGTCCGGCTGCTGCCTCCATTGCCGCGGTCCACGCAGCGATGGCCAGCGGTGGCCGGTCCGGGAACCGCCTGCCGGCTTCGCGATAGGGAAAGTTGAACCGGAGGGTCGCCACGCCTTCATCGGCCATTGCCTCCGAGAAACCCTGCAGGAAGGGATGCTCCATCCCGGCACCCGCTCCATGGGCCACCACCATCGTGGCGAGGGGCTTGGAGGGGCGGATCGAAAGGCCGGAAACTTCGGCGTCGCCGACGTGGATGGACACTGCGCGGGGCGTTAGGGGCATGCATCCATCATGAAGGACGCGTGGCCATATTCCGGCGCATTGCGCGAAATGCCTCCGAGCTGCAGACGCGCACGGCCCGGACACGGTAGCTTGTGGGCATGGCGAGCGAATCCACCACCATCACAGTGCCCGGTCCCGATGGCCCACGGGAGGTGCGGGTTTCAAGCCCGGGCCGGGTGGTGTGGCCGGAAGCGGGTCTCACCAAACTTGATCTTGCGAACTACCTGGTGGCAGTGGGTGAGGCCTTCGTGACCGCCAACGGCAACCGTCCCGTCAGCCTCCAACGGTATTCCGGAACCATCGAAGGCGACATGTTCTTTTCCAAGAACCCGCCCAAGGGTGCCCCGGACTACGTCAGGTCGGTGATGGTGACCTATCCCAGCGGACGGTCGCATCCGCAACTGGTCATCGACGAGCCTGCAGCTGCCGTGTGGGCAGCCCAGATGAACACCGTCGTCTTCCACCCGTGGGCCTCCAAAGCAGATAACCCGGACAACCCCAATCAACTCCGCATTGATTTGGACCCCCAGCCCGGCACGGACTTTGCCGATGCGATCCCGGCGGCGCAGGAACTGCGCAAGGTCCTTGACGAGGCAGGACTGACCGCCTTTATCAAAACGTCCGGCAACCGCGGCCTCCACGTGTACGCACCTATTGAGCCCAAGCACGAGTTCCTCGAAGTCCGCCATGCCGTGATTGCCGCCGGACGCGAGCTGGAGCGCCGGATGCCGGACAAGGTCACTACGGCGTGGTGGAAGGAAGAGCGCGGAACCCGGATCTTCGTGGACTTCAACCAAGCGAACCGGGACCGCACCATTGCCGGGGCTTACAGCCCGAGGGCGGTTCCCCAGGCACAGGTTTCCTGCCCCCTGAGGTGGGACGAACTGGAGGATGCCGACCCCGCCAAGTACACCATCCGGACTGTCCCGGAACGGCTGGAGAAGTCAGGGGACCCGTGGGCCACCATGCACGACGCCCCCGGGAACATCGATGTCCTGCTGCAGTGGTGGGAGCGTGACGTCAAGGACGGCCAGGGCGAAATGCCGTTCCCCCCGGAATTTCCCAAGATGCCGGGCGAGCCGATGCGCGTGCAACCCAGCCGGGCCCGCAAGCCGGAGGAGTAGGCGGGGTCGGACAGTGAGAAGGGGGCTGACTCCAGCGGTAGTTGCGGCACGGCCTGGCCCCCGCCGCTGCGTGGGGGCGCGTCTTTCGGCTGCACTTCTTGGACTCGGCCTGCTGACCGCCTGCACCGGTTGGCCGGATCAGCCGCCGCCTGACGTCCCCTCGCCGGCAACTACTGCAACTGGACCGTCGCCTACCCGGTCAGGTCCGACGTCGGACCCTCCTGAGGCGTCCTGGTCGCCGGCAGTACCTACTGACGCAATGACAGCATCGGCGGCTTTCCGTGAGTTGCAGTCCAGCATTGAACTTTTCAGCCGTGAGATGATCGCGCTCGGCGCCCCGGCTGTCATCGTGGAGGCGAGGTCCGGTGCCCAGGTCTGGAAGCACGCGGCGGGCTTGAGGAACGCTGCAACAGGCACACCGGCCGGGCCCGATGATCCCATGGTGATGGGTGGGGTGTCCCGCAGCATGCTCGCGGTTTCCGTGCTGAAGCTCGCTGAGGAAGGGATCCTGGTTCTGGACGCCCCGGCCTCCGCTTACCTCGCGCCTGCGGACATCCCTCCTGGCGGTGCGGCCGCGACCATCCGCGGGTTGCTCGCGGACCCGGACAGCGGGCGTACGGACTTGCTGCTGCGCCGGGTTGTGGAGGTTTTGCGGGGCACTGGGTACTCCGAAGTTCTGGCCCGGGACATCCTCGATCCGCTCGGCCTTCGCACGGTGGCTGTCTACGGCCCTGAACCCATACCGCCCGGGGTGGTGCACGGCTACGTACAGCTCAATGGGAAAACCGTTGATGTGATGGAGACCGGAGCGCTGGGGTCCCGCGGTGCGCAGTTGTTTGGCACGGTGGGGGACATCAACGCTTTCTACTCGGGCCTCCTCGGCGGCAAGCTCGTGGCACCCTCCAGCCTTATCCTGATGAAAGGGAGCGTCCTGGCAGAGTACGGACTAGGCCTGGACCAGTGGCAGGATCCCTGCACCAACGGAAATTACTACGGCCATGCGGGCGATGTGCCTGGGTACGGAGTGATGTCGCTGAGCAGCGCTGACGCCAACAGGCAGATCACTATCGCCGTGGCGTATCCGCCGGCGCCTTTGGCGGAAGCACCGTCGGCCGTAGCTTTGGAGATCACCAGCCTCGCCCAAGTGGTGCTCAACGCGGGCTGCCGGTTCCGCTTTGGATAACCCGGGGGCTATTCGAAACGCGACGGATCGCCGGTTCCGCGGCGGACAACCTCGGCGAAACCGCTGGAGAAGTCGATGACGGTGGTCGGTTCCGACCCCGTATCGCCGGAATCGATGACTGCATCCACCTCGTTGTCCAGGCGCTCCTTGATTTCCCATCCCTGGGTCAGTGGTTCTTCCTGGTCGGGCAGGAGAAGCGTGCTGGACAGCAGCGGCTCCCCGAGCTCAGCGAGGATGGCCTGAACCACCTTATGGTCCGGAATTCGCACCCCTACCGTCTTCTTCTTGGGATGCAGGAGGCGCTTGGGAACTTCCCGGGTAGCCGGGAGAATGAACGTATAGCTACCGGGGGTGACGGCCTTGATGCTCCGGAAGACGTCATTGTCCAACATGACGAACTGCCCCATTTGCGCAAAGTCCTTGCAGACCAGGGTGAAGTGGTGTTTGTCATCAAGGTGCCGGATGGTGCGGATCCGGTCCAGCGCCTCCCGGTTTCCTATCCGGGCTCCCAAGGCATAGCAGGAATCAGTGGGGTAGGCGATGAGGCCGCCGTTTTGGACCATGTTCACAACCTGGCTGATGGCGCGCGGCTGTGGGTCAACTGGGTGGACGTCAAAGAATCTGGCCATGGAATGAGCCTACGTCAAAGCTAAGACAGAACGTCCTTATTGGAGAATTTCGCGTACGCCAGGGCACCGCAAACCGCCACGTACCCCGCTTGGAGAAGCGCGTTCTCCCCAAAGGAGTTCCAGGACATGGGTTGCCGCAGCAGATCGGCGAAGCCAAGCCAGTGGTGGCTGAACAACCACGGATGCAGCCAATCGAGCTGCGGGAGGTTGTCCAGTACCTGCGAAACCACCGCCAGAACAACCGTGGCGGCCATCGCGCCAACCGGGACATCAGTGAAAGTCGACACCAGGAGGCCGATCGCGGACAGCCCCAGCAGGGAAACCGTAATGTAGGCGGCAATGAGGAGCGTGCGCACCGCGGCCTCTCCCACACCGATGGTGTCACCCGACAGTAGGGTCACCGGACCCACCGGGAAAAGTACGACGCCGGCCAAGGCACCTGACGCGGCCACGATCAACGTCGCTGCGCAGCAAAAGGCAACGGCGCCGGTGTACTTCACCAGCAGTAGCCGGACGCGCCCTGCCGGCGCGATCAGGAGATACCGCAACGTCCCGAGGTTGGCTTCTCCGGCGATGGTGTCTCCCGCTACGACACCTACCGTGAGGGGGAGAAAGAGGGGAACGCACACCACCAAGGCGGTAAAGGCAACGAACAGTCCGTTCTGGCTGACGCGGTCAAGGAAGAGCGGACCCCGACCGGGCGGCACGTCCCGGCTGGAAAGCTTCACGGCGACGGCAATCAGGATCGGCACAGCTGCCAGGGCCAGGAGCATGGCCCACGTCCGCACCCTCCGGAACAACACGGACAGCTCTGAACCCAGGAGTGCCAGCCCCGGACCGCCCGAGGCGCCTGAACCGCCGTCGGGCTGCCTCCGGGTTTCAACCGACGACATCGAACCCAGCGCCCGTAAGCGCAACATACTGTTCCTCGAGGCTTGCGTTTTCCACCGAGAAACCGCGCACCCTGACACCGTCCCGGACCAGGGCAGCCGAAATCTCCTCAGGGGCAACGCCGTCCATCCCGGTGGCCATCGCCGTTCCTGCCGACGGCGTGCCGGGCACCAGGCCAAGGCGCGCCAGGACACCGACGGCTTGATCGACGTCGGGCGTCTTTACCGTGACCCGGGACTGTCCGGCAAAGCGCAACTGCTCCAGCGGCCCCTGGGCAACCAGCCGGCCGGCGCTCATGATGCCCACGTGGGTGCACATCTGTTCCACCTCGGACAAGAGATGGCTGGAGACAAAGACCGTGGTCCCGTCGGCCGCGAGGGAGCTCACCAGATGCCGGACCTCCCGGGTTCCTTGTGGATCCAAACCGTTAGTGGGTTCGTCGAGGACCAGCAGTGACCGGTCCCGCAGCAGCGCGTTCGCCAGGCCCAACCGCTGCTTCATGCCCAGCGAATAGGCCCGGACCTTCTTCCGGGCTGCATGTTCCAGGCCAACCCGTTCGAGTGCTGCGGCAACCCGCCTCTTCCGGGTCGCCGCCTCGGCATGCCGGTCGGCAGTATCCAAGCGCAGCAGATTCCCCTCTCCGGACAGGAAAGGATAGAAGCCCGGCCCTTCCACCAACGCCCCAACGTCGGGGAGTACGCTGGCAAGCCCCTGCGGCATGTCCTTGCCCAACACGGTGATGCTGCCTTGGTCGGGTGACACCAGGCCCAACAGCATGCGGATGGTGGTGGTCTTTCCCGAACCGTTCGGGCCAAGAAAGCCAAACACGGAACCGCGGGGAACGGCCAGATCGGTGCCGGCCACGGCGGCTCGTTGGCCGAACCGCTTTACCAATCCTCTGGTCTGAATGGCCAGTGCCGTGCTGTTGCCGCCCCCGGGTTCCGCCATGGAACCGTCCTCAGCCGGCAGCAGTCCCGCGCGCACCGGCAACGTCCTGGAGGCGTTCCAAGGGAACCATTCCGGCGAACACGCGGCCGTCGTCGAGGATCAACACGCTCACAAGGGAGGTAGTCAGGGCACGTCCTCCGGCAACCGGCTGCAGGGCCTGGGCAAGCTGCGGATTGGTCACGAGGCCTTGTGGGGCCGAACCTGCGGGCAGTACCACCACCGAGTCCCAGCCCTGGCCGGAGACGTCTTTGCTTGGGTGGCGTGGCCCTGCCGGGCCCGAACTTTCGGAGGTTTTCGGACGAGGTGCCCACGTTGGTGCTTCCTTTTCCGTCACGGCGGCCTCCTTTACGGTGGCACCGGGCGGGGGAGTGAATGTGAACAACGCAGGGTCCGGAACGCCCGGATCAAAGCTTGAGAAGCTGGCGCTGAAGGTCGGGTCTGCCTGCCCTTTCGCCCGCACTGTCACGCCCAAGGGGAAGCCCGTTTCGGAATCGACGTTGATGGCGATCCTATCCACCAGGGTGTCCGTGCTCCGGGGCACGAGCATCAGGGTGTATGCGCCCCGGCCAGCCACGGTTGCAGGTTCGCCAACGCTCACTTCGGTGTGGTCGTCCATGGTTTCGAGGAACCTGTCCGCGAGTGCTTCGGGGCTGGGGAGGTTCCGCGCGTTGTCGTCAGGCGCTGCGGGGCTGGTGGCGGCCTCCGGACGTGCGGGCAGCGTGGTGTGAACGGCGCTGTTGTCCGCCGAGCTGTAGAACCAGGCCTCCGTGCCGTTGACCACCACGTCGCGCTCAGCCATCCGGTCCAGGACTTGCAGGCGCGCTTTCGAAGGACCGGCCACGTAGATGCGGGCCTCGTGCGAACCCGTGAGGAATTCGAAGAGGGAAGGCTCTTCCTGGCCTCCGCCGAGTGCGCCTACGTTCAGGTCCGGCAGTCCCAGCTTGGAACTCTGCAACACCGTGCCCGAGAACGCGCGGACCTCGGTCCGGGCGATCATGGCCACGATTTCCTCCGCTGACTTGGGCGGCAGGGTGGGAGTTGCGCCGGCTTGCACCGTGCTCACCAACACCGCAGCAAGGAGGGCAAGTGGAATCAGCAAGGCGGGCAGCCACCGCTGCTTTGCCCACGCCATTGCTACCGACCACCGCTAGTGAAAGGCATGCATCCAGATTACTCCGGATACCGGCACTAAGTACCCAGTAGACCTTCGGCCAGCGTCACTGCTCCCTGGACAGGGGAGCGATCCAGGATCCGTACCGCGGAAGGATCGTCCAGGGAGAGCTTGCGTGCCACTGCATCGGCCAGTTGCCTCTGATTAACCAGGAGTCCACCTGCCATCACCAGCGGCAAGTCCAAGCCAAGTTCCCCGAGGACCTGGCGTGCCATGCTGGCCAGCGAGTGCGCCGCTTCGGCCTGGATACGCAGGGCCGCGGGGTCCCCGGATACTGCCAGGTCCAGAACCAGTGGTGCCATCGACGCCCAGTAATCCGGTTCAGGTTTGGCGTAGAAGCGGTCCATCAACTGGAGCGCGTCCGCGCTCTGTGTTGCAGTCAGCACTGCCTGTACCAGGGGACCCGGTTCCAGCCCGGCGTAATGCTCACGCAATGCCTCGCGGACTGCGTCCCGGACCACCGAATAGCCCCCGCCCTCATCGCCCAACAGGTAGCCGTAGCCGCCGCTGCGGGCTTCCCTTCCCTCCCGGTTCCGGCCCCAGGCAACCGAGCCCGTACCGGCCACCAGGACCGCCCCTGCGTCGAGGCCTGCTGCTGCGAGGATGATGCGGGTGTCATGGACGACGTCGATCACGGCGCCGGGAAAGTGCTCGGCTAGCAAGGCGGACAGCACGGCCCTACTGGCTGGAGTATCGGCTCCCGCTGCTCCGGCGCAGACGGCCCGGACATCCTTTCCGACGGCGGCGGCTATCCGGCGTAGGACCGCATCCACGCCGTGGTGGCCCACGGAGGACAGGTTGGCGCTGGTTTCGGTGATCTCCGGGGCGTCCGGTTCACTCCGGGACGGCCCCGTGCTCCCGGGCTCGTGTCGTAGCGCGTGTGTCCTGGAACCACCTATGTGGAGGCCCAGTACTGCCGGGCTCACAGTATTACCCCAGAGGTGGGAGGGGACTGCCGGGCGGGGTGCTGCAGGGGGAAAGGCAAGGGCAATCCTTCCGATCGGGCCGCGGGGCGGGGAGCTGGGGCGGTACACCAACGCTGGTGCACCGCCAATGCGGCATGAATCTGGTCATGTGACGCTGACACCCACGAGGTTACCGACGAATTCGGCACTCGGCACGGCGTAGAGCTCCACAATCTTGGAGAACAGCCCGGCGGCATCGATCCCCGGCCAATCATCGGGCAGGAAAGAGGCGGGCAATCCGGGATCCAGGTACGGGATGATCCGCCAACGGTCGATGCTCCTGACATAGGTGGCGAAGGCCTCAGCCGAAGGCCCGGCGCCCGCCGAGCCTTCGGGTGAGGCGACTGCGGAGGAATGCTCCCTGATGAAATCGCGGTGCAGCTGTGCCAGTGCATCCAGGTCCCACCACTTCGCGGCAGTTTCTTTCAGCCCTCCTCCCGGCAAGGGAGGCTGCGTCACGAAGATCGTGGCCATGCTGCGCAGTTGAAGATCAGCCAGGATTTCTTCCACTTCACCGCGGAGCGTGTCCGGACAAATCCAAAGTCCGGCTGCAACTGTCCCGCACCCTATCCAATACAGCCTGCGGCGGAGTTGGTGGCGCTTGTCCCGTTCAGTTTCAGGTATCGAGAAGGACACCAGGCACCAAGGATCGGTCGGGGCCATGGTCCGTGGCGTGAAGATTCTCCTGTCACCACGGGCCAGCATGGACGCGGCACCGGGGGTGAGGGTGAATCCCGCCAGGCCGGAGCGGGTGTCCGGAACCAAGACACCTTTCTTCCGGAGGCGCCCGAGGGCCGTCCGGGTGACCGTCCCTGACGTACCCAACGCTTCCATCAAGGCAACGATGTCCTTGGTGGCCATCCAACCGCCCGCCTCGCGCATGTACAAGCCGACGACGGTCCGCAGCAGTGACGTAGTACTCCCGGGGCGGGAGTCCATATCGTCAAGGACAGCGCTCACTGCAGTTCCAGGAGGACATCACGGATTGCCGTGATTCCAAGCTCCACTTCCGCGTAGCTGGTGCTCAGCGGCGAGAGCCCGATCCGCAGGCCGTGCGGCGGGCGGAAGTCGGGGATTACCCCGCGTTCCCAGAGCTTCGCAGTGACGTCCGCAAAGAGTGGATGGTCCACCGTGACGTGCGAACCACGCTCGGCAGGGTCCCGGGGGCTGGCGATGGCAACGCCCAGGGGCACCAGCATTTCATCGGCGAGGTTCATGGCATGTTCGGTGAGCTTAGTGGACTTCTCCCGAACAGCATCCATGCCCACGGAGGCGATGAGCTCCACCATGTCCTTGAGGGGCTGCATGGCAAGTACCGGGGGAGTGCCTGTGATGAAGCGGCGGATGCCCTGTGCAGGCTGGTAGGCGTCAGTCATGCCGAAGGGATCGGCAGCCCCCATCCACCCCCAGATCGGTTGTTGGAGGATATCTTGGCAGGCGCTATTCACATAGGCGAACGCAGGAGAACCCGGACCGCCGTTGAGGTACTTGTACGTGCAGCCCACGGCGAGGTCGACGTTCCAGGCGTCCAGTTCCATGGGCACCGAACCCACCGAATGGCACAGGTCCCACAGCATCAGGGCCCCGGCATCGTGCACCTTGGCCGTGATCGCCTTGACGTCTGCAAGGAACCCGGAGCGGTAGGCCACATGGCTCAGAACCACGACGGCGGTCCGCTCGCCCAGCAGCCCGTCGAGGTCGTGCGGACGAACCCCCGCGGCCGGGTTCGCGGCAATCCACCTGATGCTGGCGCCGCGTTCCTTGGCGATACCCTCGATGATGAAACGATCGGTGGGAAAGTTATCCCGGTCAATGATGATTTCGTCCCTGCCTGGCTGTGAATCAACAGCGGCGCGAATCAGTTTGTACAGCATCACCGACGTAGAGTCCCCAACAGTTACCTGTCCTGCGGCGGCACCCAGTGTCACCTCGCCGATGCGGTCGCCGACCCGCGTTGGTTCGTCCATCCACTGCTCGTCCCAGCCGCGGATCAGCCGGCTGCCCCACGCGTCCTGCACGAATGACTGCAGCGAGGCCACTGTGATGTCCAGCGGCCTGCCCAGCGAGTTTCCGTCCAGGTACGCGGTGAGTTGGCCGTCGTCGGGCGTGTAGAAAGCGGCCCGCTGTGCGGCGAGCGGATCAGCGGCGTCGAGTTGCGCCGAGGTGGGCCGAAGGGTTTGGTGTGCGGTGGTCATGGGTTCTCCTGCGGAGGTGGGTAGGGGGCTGCGCGTAGGGAGGCTGTGGCGTCCGGAAATGGAGCCGCTGTCAGGAACGGTTCAACTGCCGATCTCCGTCCGGACGGCATAAAGCTCCGGGAAGAACGTCAGGTCCAGTGCACGTTTGAGGAAGTCGACCCCTGACGATCCACCGGTACCCACCTTGAAGCCGATGGTCCGCTGCACGGTGCGGAGGTGACGGAATCGCCACGCCTGGAAGTTGTCCTCCACGTCCACCAGGTCCTCGCAGGCTTCGTACAAACCCCAGGGTGTGTCATCGGATTCATAGATCTTTTGGAACACCGGCACCAGTTCCTTGTGGAAGACCCACGGTTCCGAGGTGTCGCGGTGCAGCACGTCGGCAGGGATGTCGTAGTCGGCGCGGGCAAGGACAGCCAGGAAAGAGTCGTAAAGGGTGGGCTCGGACAAGAGCGTACTCAGCAGCGCGTGGGCTTCGGGGTCGCTTTCAAAAACCCGAAGCATGCCGCGGTTCTTGTTGCCCAACAGGAATTCCACGCCGCGGTATTGATAGGACTGGAAACCGGAGGAGTTGCCCAGGAAACCGCGGAACTGCGCATATTCCCGGGGCGTCAGTGTCCCCAGTACAGACCATTGTTCGGTCATGGTCCGTTGGATCGCCTTGACCCGGGCGATGCACTTCAAGGCCTTTCCGAGGTTGTCCTGGTCGAACAAGCGGCGCGCTTCAAGGAGTTCGTGAAGAATCAGCTTGAGCCACAGCTCGCTGGTCTGGTGCTGGATGATGAACAGCAGTTCGTCATGGTGTTCGGGCTTGCTCACCGGGTGCTGGGAGCTGAGCAGCCGGTCAAGGTCCAGGTAGCTGCCGTAGGACATGGCGTGCCGGAAATCGGTATGGACGGTGTCCTCGATGGGACGTATGTTCCGTGAACCCGGGGATTCGGAAGCAGGGGCGGCCGATTGCGCGGCGGGGTTTTCCATGCATCCAGAATATCACTGAGTTGACGAGCGTCAAGGAAATGATTTGCGCCGGTCCTCCTGCCGGCTGTGCCGTAGGCTGACCTTAACCTTTGGGGAAGGGAGAACGCGGATGGCATCGTCCGTCAGGCCGGTATCCATCTACTTGGACGTCGACGGCGTGGTGAACCCGTTCAGCCCTGTCGGCACCACCGACTGGGGCGGTGACTGGTGCATCGCGGACGCCGGCATCCTGGAGGTCGCCTTCGCGCCGGAAGTCGTCGAGGCCCTGAACGACCTGGCCGCCCACCCTGCCGCGCGCTTCGTGTGGCTCACCACGTGGGAGCGGCTTGCCCCGGAGTTCCTCTGTCCGGCCATAGGTTTGAAGGGGCAGGACTGGCCCGTGCTGTCCAGCCAAGGCTGGGACGAAGGCCCCGAATGGTGGAAGCTTACTGCCCTGCAGAAGGATCTCGCGTCTTCGGGCTCGGACCGGTTCGTGTGGCTTGACGATCAACTGGGCCGGGACGCGGACGCACAATCCTGGGCCGACTACCAGGAAGACCGCGTGTTGTGTATCTCACCGGATCCCCGCCAGGGCCTGTCGCGCAGCCACCTTGCTGCCGTCAGGGCCTTCCTGGGCTGATCACGCCGGGGCGCACGTTTGGCCGGAGGGTGGCTGGCACGTAGGATTCTTAAGGTTTCAGCCCGCACGATGAAGCCGGCAAGTCCAGCCAGTTGAACAGCTGCTGAACTATGCTGTGCTTGGCAGGTATGGGGAAGTGAAACTGCTGAACGTCGACTCTGCAGATTGGGCAACAGGTGGAAATCACCTTCATGGTCGCGCTTGTCATAGCGTTGGCCCTCTTCTTTGACTTCACCAACGGGTTTCACGACACAGCCAATGCGATGGCAACTCCCATTGCTACGGGGGCGATCAAACCCAAGACTGCGGTAGCGCTGGCCGCCGTGCTGAACCTGGTGGGCGCGTTCCTCTCCACGGAGGTGGCAAAGACCATTTCCGGGGGCCTGATCCGGGAAGGCGCCGACGGTATCCATATCACTCCGGACATCATCTTTGCCGGGCTCATGGGCGCCGTCCTCTGGAACATGATCACCTGGCTCAAGGGCCTTCCATCAAGTTCCTCGCACGCCCTGTTCGGTGGTTTGATCGGTGCGGCAGTGGCGGGTATCGGCCTCCACTCCATTAACTTCGAAACAGTGCTTTTGAAGGTGATCCTTCCCGCCCTCTTCGCTCCGCTGATCGCAGGAGCCGTGGCCTACATCTGTACCAGGCTCGCCTACGCGCTGACCTCGCGGCACGATCCCGAAACCGGGGACAAGCTGACCCAGAAGCGTGGGGGCTTCAGGACCGGCCAGATCTTCACATCGAGCCTCGTGGCCTTGGCCCACGGAACCAACGACGCACAGAAGACCATGGGCATCATCACCCTCGTACTCATCGCCGCCGGCACCCAGACTCCCGGCTCCGGCCCACAGTTCTGGGTCATCGCAGCCTGTGCGTTCGCCATTGCCATTGGTACGTACGCCGGCGGTTGGCGCATCATCCGCACCATGGGCTCGGGCCTGACGGAAGTAAAGCCCGCCCAGGGATTCTCGGCCGAAACCAGCACCGCGACGGCCATTCTTGCCTCCTCGCACCTCGGCTTCGCACTCTCCACCACGCAGGTGGCCTCCGGCTCGGTCATCGGCTCCGGCCTGGGACGCAAAGGCACCTCGGTCCGTTGGGGTACCGCTGGCAAGATCGCCTTGGGCTGGCTCTTCACTTTGCCGGCATCCGCGATCGTCGGTGGGCTGACGGCGCTTCTGGTCAATACCGGCGTCGTTGGCCTGGTCATTGCGGCCGTCGTAGGCACCGCCGCCATTCTCTTCATGTTCGTGGTCTCCCGCAGGGAGCACGTCGGCCACCACAACGCCGTCGAGGTGGATGAAGCCGGCCACGCGGTTGTGTTCCGCAAGAAGAAAAAGTCCAAGTCCAACAAGAACAAAGGTGCACAGCGATGAAGTGGTTGGAATTGCTGCTGGTTGCCGGGGTGACACTCGTGTCCGCGGTGACGGTCGTGGTCCTCTACTCGCTGGGTGTCCGGCTGACCGCGATAGCAGGCGACGTACAGCAGAAGTCGCCGGCACTCTTCAAAAGCCTTGCCTACGTTTGCTTCGGCATCTGCGGGCTGGCTGTGCTGTTCGGGATCTACCTGATCGTTCCTTACTTCGGAAAGTAGCCCGCTCTCTGGCAGTAAAGCCCATTCGGGAGAATAATCGGCAGTGAAATTACATCACTGCACCCTGGTGATCCGGCAGATGCGGGGCTGTCATGAAGAGCCGATCCCTAAGCCACCTCATCGGACTGGCCTTGGCGCCGGTCCTGATGCTGGGCCTTTCTGCCTGCCTTCCCCCCGGTTCCGACTTCAACAGCCCCTCACCCAACCCGGCGCCGGAACCAACCTCTGCTGCGGCAACCACCCAGCCTCCCGCCGTCGAACCTACAGCGGCGCAGCCCGCCGGCCCGGCCGGTCCCGCGGCCCCGCAAGCTGAGGCGCCGGTGGTCCGCTGGGTGCCGGTCGGACCGGTCGGACCCAATGACCCGACGGCGGGACAGCGTTACCTGCTGCTGCAGCAGTTCCAGTGCGACGCCCTGGCTGAAAGCGTCCGGCCGGACAGCGTCCAAGGGGCGGCAGACGTGACTGTCTGGCAAGCGGCAGCGGCCGTATGCCGCGCAGTGCAGAGCGGTTCCGAGCAGGATTGGCTTCAAGCGTCAGTGGCGGTCGCGGCGACTCCGCGCATCCCGCAGACGCAGTGCCTGGAGTCCACGGTTGCAGCAACATCCGCCGCAGTCATTGCGCAGCACCGGGCCAGCCCGGGCCTGCCCATCAAGGCCACCTCGCCTCCCGGCGAGGCGTGCCCGCGCCACCTTAGCGGCCTGACAGTAGTGAACGAGGACCTGACGGCGGTGCCGGGCCAACTCCGGGCCTCCGGACCACGTTCGGGCGGCACAATCGTGCGGCTGGACGGCTACTACGTCCGCGTAGGCGACATCCTCTTTGACGGAGAACCCGCCTTCCCGGAAATTGTGTCCGGTGGAGGCGACTACCAGACGATGTACCTCAGGATTCCTCCGGCCAACGGGCGGGACACCCTCCGGATTTCCATCACTGACACAGTGGATATCAGTGGAACAGTGACCTTCTACTATGAGGACACCGCGCCCTCGTCACCTCCGCCTTCCACCGGGCCAAGCCAAACGCCGTCGCCCCAGCCGGGTGGGACGCAACCGGGCGGGACACAGCCCGGCGGGACACAACCGGCCCCTTCGCCCAGTACCGCTCCCAGTGAAGCGTCACCCACGGCGTTGCCGTGAGCGGACAAACGGCGGCAGGAGCTCCGGAGGAGGACGATCGCAGCCTCGTCAACACCCGGTGGCAGCGGACCCTGGACGTTTTGTCCGTGATTGGTCCGCCCTTGACGGTGGCCACGGCACTGCTGGTCTATTTCGGCTGGGCACGTACCGACGCGCAGGCAAAGGCAATGGGCCTCGACGTCAGCCTCTTTGGCTACACCGTGCAGGATTTCATTCTTCGGAGCATCCAGTCGCTCTTCCAGCCCTTGGCATGGCTCGCGGTGATCGGCTTGCTGTGGCTGATGCTGGACCGGGCTGTTTCCCGGCTTCTGGACGCCTCAAGGCACAGGACGCTGTTGCACCGCACAGCGCTGGTGGTCTTGGTGCTGGGATTCGCGTTTGCTGCCGTGATGTGGGTGGTCGTTGTTACCCAGCCGGGCCGGACTTTGCTGTACGTGCCGTTCCTGATTGCTGCAGGCCTGATAGTCGGGGCCTGGGGCCTGAGTGTCCGACGGCGTGCAGCGGCTCCTGCCGTCCGCACACTGCGGGTCACGCCACGCGCCTTGGAACGGTCCCTCGTTTTTGTCCTTGTCACCCTCCTGCTGTTCTGGGGCACCTCCGACTACGCCCAGGCACTGGGCCGCGGCGCCGCCTTCGACTACCAGGAGCGCTCCGGGCTTTTGCCCACCGCAGTGGTCTACAGCAAAGAGCGCCTGGGCGTCACTGCACCCAACGTCCGTGAGGAGTCAGCTGGAACGGATGCGGCTCCGCTGTACCGCTATTCCGGCTTGCGGCTGCTCGTGGTCAGCGGTGGGCGGATCTTCCTGCTCAACGATCGGTGGACCCTGGCCCAAGGCCGCGTGGTGGTGCTGAGGGACGACGGGAGCGTGCGGGTGGAATACGGCAACGCAAGCGCGGACTGAATTGTCGGTGGGTTTTGGCTAGTCTGGGGCCATGTCGATCTTCCAGTACTACGTGGCGTCCACCATTGACGGCTTCATCGCTTCCCCGGATGACGATCTGGGCTGGTTGCTCCAATTCGACAAGGTGGAAGGTGTAAGCGGAAGCTATGAGTCCTTCTTCTCCGGCGTCGGGTGCATTGCGATGGGTGGGGACACCTACCGATGGCTCATGGCGCACGAGGCCGGGAAGTGGCCTTACCCGAACATCCCGTGCTGGGTTTTTACCCATCACGAATATTCCGCCCCGGCAGGCGCCGACGTGACATTCGTCCGTGGCGACGTCCGCGAATTCGCCCCGGACCTGTTGGCGGATGCCGGGGACAAGAACGTGTGGCTGGTCGGCGGCGGGGACCTGGTAGCCCAATTTGCCAACGCGGGGCTGCTGGACGAGATGATCGTCACGATCATTCCGGTGGTGCTGGGAGCGGGTAAGCGGCTGCTGCCGCTTAACGGCCCGACGGCGCCGCTGGAGTTGGTCTCATCGAAGATCCTTGGCGGGGCCGCGGCCGAACTGCACTACAGGATGCCGGAAAAGAGGATGCCGGAAAAGCGCGGCTGACGCCTTGCCGGCACTTTGCCCGCCGGCTCCGCCCGACAAGCGGTCAGTGACGGTTATCGCGGATCATGTTGGTGATCCGCGCGGTGGAGAGCCTCCGACCCTGCTCGTCAGTGATCACAATCTCGTGCGTTGCCAGCGTGCCGCCAAGGTGGATTGCCGTGCAGGTTCCTGTGACGGTTCCGGCAGCAATGGAGCGGTGATGGGTTGCGCTGAGCTCGATGCCCACTGCATGGCGGCCTGGACCTGCGTGAACGGATGCCGCGAAGGAACCCAAGGTCTCGGCGAGGACTGCGTGCGCCCCGCCATGAAGGATGCCGGCTACCTGGGTGTTGCCCTCCACCGGCATGGTGGCGACGCTGCGTTCGGCGCCCAGTTCGCTGAAGCGGATGCCCATTTTGACCACCAGTGCGCCCACGCCGCCGGCCGATAGCCACTCGTGGAATTCTTCCGGTACGCCTGCTTGCCTGAGCTCATCCACAAACTGGTTCGGCGTGAAATTGTCCATCATGCCAACTAGGCTGGCACCTGTGAGTGAAACAACCAAACCGGACCAGGTTCCAACGGCCCAAGCTTCTGCCATCGCCACGGCAGCCCCCTCTTCCGCATCCCGAGCGAACATCACGGGGGAGGAGCGGCCCAGGCTGCTGGTCCTGGATGGCCACTCCATGGCCTTCCGCGCCTTCTACGCGCTCCCTGCGGAGAACTTCTCCACCGCCCGGGGGCAGCACACCAACGCAGTCCACGGATTCACGTCCATGCTGATCAACCTCATCAAGGACCAGAAGCCCACGCACGTGGCAGTGGCGTTCGATGTCTCCGACGACACCACGTTCCGGAAGGCCGAATACAGCGAATACAAGGGTGGACGCAACGCCACACCGCCCGAATTCCAAGGCCAGATCGGCCTCATCGCCCGGGTGATGGGAGCATGGGGAATCAAGACCATAGCCCTGCCCGGCTACGAAGCCGACGACATCCTCGCAACCCTCGCCGCCCAGGCCGACACCGAGGGTTTCGAGGTGCTCCTGGTCTCCGGAGACCGGGATTCCTTCCAGTTGATCAATGACAACGTCTTCGTGCTTTATCCCAAGCAGGGAGTCAGCAACATTCCCAAACTCGATGCTGCAGCCATCGAGGAAAAGTACTTCGTCAAACCGGCTTTCTACTCTGACCTCGCCGCGCTGGTGGGCGAATCCGCGGACAACCTTCCGGGCGTGCCCGGCGTCGGCCCCAAGACGGCGGCAAAATGGATCAACCTCTACGGCGGCCTGGAGGGAATCCTCGAGAACCTCGATTCCATCGGCGGCAAGGTTGGCGGCGCCCTCAAGGAGAACGTCGAGAACGTCAAGCGCAACCGCAGGCTCAACCAGTTGCTCACGGATCTGGAACTGCCCGTATCACTGGCGGACCTCCATGAGCCGCGCCCGGACCGGCAAGCCATTGAGGAGCTGTTCGAGGAACTCGAGTTCCGCACGCTCCGCACCCGCCTTTTCGACCTCTACGGCGACGACACCGCAGGTGCAGCGCCGGACACCATCGAGGCTCCCGAATTCAACACGCTCACCGACGCGGCCGCTTTGGAAGAGTTCTTTGCGGCCGGATCGGGTGTCCGCTCCGCCCTCGCAATCCAGCAGATTCCGGGCCGCATCGGCGAGGACGCTGCTGCGGTTGCCGTAGTCCGCAACAACGGTGCCGCCTTCATCGAGCTGACCTCCTTGGACGCCGCCGCCGAATCAGTGCTTGCAACGTGGCTGCAGGACCCTGAGGAAGCCAAGGTGGTCCACGAGTTCAAAGCCGCGCTGAAAGCACTGCACAACAGGGGACTGGGACTGGAGGGAGTGGTGGATGACACCTCCATCTCCGGCTACCTCATCCAGCCGGACCGCCGCAGCTACGATCTCGCCGAGCTGGCCCAGGTCCACCTGAAGATCACCCTAGGCCCCGTGGCTGCGCCTTCCGGCCAACTGGAGCTGGACCTCGCCGGCGACCAGGCTGCCGCCGCAGCGCTGGTCCAGCATGCCGCCGTCGTGCATGCCCTCAGCAAGCACTTCGAGAAGGAACTTGCCGAGCGGAAGGCCGATGCCCTCCTGACCACGCTGGAACTTCCCGTGGCCCGCGTCCTGGCGCAGATGGAGCTCACCGGCATCTACGTCTCCATGGACCGGATGAATGAGCAGCTCGCCGATCTCACCAAGGTGATCGAGAACGCCCAGGAACAGGCCTTCGCGGCGATCGGACATGAAGTCAACCTTGGTTCGCCCAAGCAGCTGCAAACAGTCCTGTTCGAGGAACTCGGGCTGCCCAAGACCAAGAAGATCAAGTCGGGGTACACCACCGATGCCGCTTCGCTGAAGGCCCTGTTGGAGAAGACCGGGCACGAATTCCTGGTCCAGCTCATGGCGCACCGTGAATCGTCCAAGCTCGCCCAGATGGTGGAGACGCTGAAGAAGTCCGTGGCGGAGGATGGCAGGATCCACACCACCTATGCCCAGAACATCGCAGCAACGGGCCGCATCTCCTCCAACAACCCCAATCTGCAGAACATCCCTGTCCGCAGCGAAGAAGGCCGGCGCGTGCGCAGCATCTTCGTTGTCAGCGACGGCTACGAATGCCTGCTGTCCGCCGACTACTCCCAGATTGAGATGCGCATCATGGCGCATTTGTCCGGGGACGAAGCTTTGATCCAGGCGTACCGGGACGGCGAGGACCTGCACCGCTTTGTCGGTTCACGAATCTTCAACGTGGCTCCTGCGGAAGTCACGAGCGCCATGCGTTCCAAGGTCAAGGCGATGTCCTACGGGCTTGCCTACGGACTCACTTCCTTTGGCTTGTCCAAGCAACTGGAGATTTCCGTGGACGAGGCCCGGACCCTCATGAAGGACTACTTCGACCGCTTCGGCGGTGTCCGCGATTACCTGAGGGGCGTTGTGGACCAGGCCCGCGTGGACGGCTACACGGCAACCATCGAGGGTCGGCGGCGCTACCTTCCGGACCTGACAAGCACCAACCGTCAGGCCCGCGAAGCGGCCGAACGCATTGCCTTGAACTCTCCAATCCAGGGGTCGGCAGCAGACATCATCAAGCGGGCAATGCTCGGCGTGGCCGCGGAACTCGCCGGCCAGGGCCTGAAGTCGCGCATGCTGCTGCAGGTTCATGACGAGCTGGTGCTGGAAGTTGCCCCCGGCGAACGGGAAGCCGTGGAGAAGCTCGTAGCCGAGCAGATGGGCGCGGCGGCGGATCTGTCGGTTCCCCTTGATGTCCAGATCGGCATCGGTGCCAGCTGGTACGAGGCAGGCCACTAAGCACGTCCCACCAAGAGGTCCGGCCAAGGGGCGCGCCGCCGGAAGGCTGGCGCGCCCCTTCGGCTCTGGCTAGGCTCGGGTGCGTGGCTGATCCCAAGGAAGAAAAACCAGGAAAATACACCGTCCACCAATTCGCTGCCGCCACGCAGGGCAGCGCCGATTTCGACCGTAGCGCCGCATGGGTGCAGGCGGTCTCCCACGGGTTCCACCAAAACCGGCGGGACGAAGACTACATCCGGAAAACGCTGGCGGCCTACAAGGCGGACCAGCGCACCCTGACAGGCATTTACGTCAACGGCGACGTGCCCCCGCATTCCCTCGCCGCAGACGTCCCTGTCGCCACGTATGCCACCATGCGGAAGCCACTGAACATCGGCTTTGGCAGGCAACTGGAGGCAAGCCTGGTAACGGCCGTCACCGTCCGGGGAACCCACCGGCGCCAAGGCATCCTGCGCGGAATGATCACCGCGGACCTGGAAGCCGCAAAGGACGACGGCATCGCGATCGCAGCCCTGACCGCTTCCGAAGGCAGCATCTACGGACGCTTCGGTTTCGGCGTGGCCACCTACGAGCGGAACATCACGGTGGATTCCGGCGCCCGCTTCCGGCTTCGGGGCAGCATGACGGGGACGGTGGAGGTTGCTGATCCTGCTGTCCTGCTGGAGCTTGCTCCGCAAATTTTCGACCGTGTGCAGCGTGCCACGCCGGGGTCCATCGGGCGCCAGGAGTATTACCGCCTCCTGGCGTCGGGCTCCATCGGGCATGACGGCAAACCGGACACCGCTGTGCGGTGCGCCCTCCACTACGGTGCCGACGGCGCTCCTGACGGCTACGTCTCCTACCGTTTCAAGGGCTGGGACACCAAGCCCTACACCATGGAAATCGTGGATCTCGTCGCCGGCAGTGACGCGGCCTACCTTGACCTGTGGCGCTTCCTGGGGAGCATCGACCTTGTTGATGTGCTGATGTGGGCGGAAGCACCGGTCCATGATCCTTTGGCATGGGCCATGGAGGATCCCCGCTGCCTGGTGGACTCCGATGTCCGTGACATGCTGTGGCTGCGCATCCTGGACGTGCCCGCCGCGTTGTCGGCGCGGCAGTACGCAGCGGCGGACAAGCTCGTCCTGCGGGTTGCGGATGCACTCGGACATGCGCACGGTACCTGGGAGCTTGATTCCGACGGCGAACCGGCGGCAACCGTACGCAAGGTCACCGCACGTGAGGCGGACCTCGAACTGGACGTGGCCGACCTGGCTTCGATCTACCTCGGCGCCGTTTCACCTGTCACGCTGGCTGCGGCCGGCCGCGTCAAGGAACTGAGCCCCAAGGCAGCTTTCCGGGCCCAGCAGTTGTTCGCGGTTGAACGGCCGGCGCACTGCCTGACGCACTTCTAGGGGAAGCGCACACGTCCTTTTGACCCTGCTTTGCAGAATCAACTACAATAAACGGGCGTGTACTACGTGCGCGCAGCCATTTTGTAACAATCCACAAATCAGGATGACCCGGCACTTTGCCGTGTTCTGCCGTCCGGAGCCGGGCGGCAGCGGTTTGCCTGACCGACATACTATCCACAACGGAGCCCCTACTACATGACCATCACCTCCACCGAGAAGCCCGGTGCCCCCGTCGTCGCGATCAACGACATCGGCACCGCTGAGGACTTCCTCGCAGCAGTCGACGCCACCATCAAGTACTTCAACGACGGAGACCTCGTCGAAGGTACTGTCGTCAAGGTCGACCGCGACGAAGTCCTGCTCGACATCGGTTACAAGACCGAAGGTGTCATCCCTTCCCGCGAGCTTTCCATCAAGCACGACGTTGACCCCGGCGAAGTTGTCGCCGTTGGCGATCAGGTCGAAGCCCTGGTTCTCACCAAGGAAGACAAAGAAGGCCGTCTGATCCTCTCCAAGAAGCGCGCACAGTACGAGCGCGCCTGGGGCGACATCGAGAAGGTCAAGGAAGAAGACGGTGTCGTTACCGGTACCGTCATCGAGGTTGTCAAGGGTGGCCTCATCCTGGACATCGGACTGCGCGGCTTCCTGCCGGCATCCCTCGTCGAGATGCGTCGCGTCCGCGACCTCGCTCCGTACATCGGTCAGCAGATCGAAGCCAAGATCATCGAGCTGGACAAGAACCGCAACAACGTTGTTCTTTCCCGCCGTGCATGGCTCGAGCAGACCCAGTCCGAGGTCCGCTCCACGTTCCTCAACAAGCTGGAAAAGGGCCAGGTTCGTCCGGGCGTCGTTTCCTCCATCGTCAACTTCGGTGCCTTCGTGGACCTTGGCGGCGTAGACGGCCTCGTCCACGTTTCCGAGCTCTCCTGGAAGCACATCGACCACCCGTCCGAGGTTGTCGAGGTTGGCCAGGAAGTCACCGTCGAGGTCCTCGAAGTGGATCTGGACCGCGAGCGTGTCTCCCTGTCGCTCAAGGCTACGCAGGAAGATCCGTGGCAGACCTTCGCCCGCACCCACGCCCTCGGCCAGGTTGTTCCGGGTAAGGTCACCAAGCTGGTTCCGTTCGGTGCGTTCGTTCGCGTCGAAGACGGCATCGAAGGCCTCGTGCACATCTCCGAGCTGGCTGTCCGCCACGTGGAGCTCGCCGAGCAGGTTGTCTCCGTTGGCGACGAACTGTTCGTCAAGGTCATCGACATCGACCTCGAGCGTCGCCGCATCTCCCTCTCCCTCAAGCAGGCCAACGAGGGCGTTGACGCTGACAGCACCGAGTTCGATCCCGCTCTGTACGGCATGGCCGCAGAGTACGACGAAGAGGGCAACTACAAGTACCCCGAGGGCTTCGACCCCGAGTCGAACGAATGGCTCGAGGGTTACGAAGCACAGCGCGAAGCCTGGGAGCAGCAGTACGCTGACGCCCAGACCCGCTGGGAAGCACACAAGAAGCAGGTTGCACAGCACGCTGCTGACGACGCCGCTGCTGCAACGTCCGGCGAAGGCGACTCCGGCGCTACCAGCTACTCCTCGGAGCCGGCTGCTGCCGAGTCCAACGCAGGCACGCTGGCTTCCGACGAGGCCCTCGCTGCACTGCGCGAGAAGCTCACCGGCAACTAATTCGGCCCGCCCTTCGGGGTTGAGCTGAATAGCCCAAGAAGGACCCCCACCGCATTCGGTGGGGGTCCTTCTGCGTCCGGACGGTGGTGCGGCACAACGGCCGTTCCGCACCGGCGGGCAGGCAGGAACCTAGCGGGGAACGTCAACCCATTCAGTTCCCTGCGGATTCAGCACCGAGGCACCCGCCGTCAAGGCCGCAACCCGGTCCTGGGCTTCTTCCAGTACGGCGGGCTCGTCAGGCAGGGCAACCCTGAGTACGGCCTGCCGGGCTTCGTACAGCGTTTCCGCCATGACGAAGCCCCCGCTGCGAAGTTCGTTTTCCAGTCGTCCGGCGTCCGCGTGCGGCACGCCGATGTCACAGAGGCGCAGGCGTTTCCGTTCCACCAAGGGAGCAAGGTCCAGGGCTTTGGAAACCGATTCGGAATAGGCCCTGACCAAGCCGCCCGCTCCCAGCAGGATTCCACCGAAATAACGCACGACGACGGCACTGACGTCGCTCAGGTCGGTGACCCCGTCCGCCGTCTCGCGCTTGATGAGCGCCTCAAGCATGGGAATTCCGGCCGTGCCGGAGGGCTCACCGTCATCGGACGACCGTTGGATCATACGGTCCGGGCCGATGACGAAGGCGGAGCAATGGTGCCGGGCATCGTGGAATTCCCGGCGGAGATCGGCCACCAGGGACCGGGCAGTGTCCTCATCCGGCGAACGGCGGAGCACCGTAATGAAACGGGAGCGGCGGATCTCGAGTTCGTGGCGGAAATCGGACCCGGCCGGCAGGGTTGTGTAGCTGGTTGCTCGGCTGTCGTCCTGGGTTTCCACCGCTTCAGTCTAGTGTGGAGGGGTGCTGAAGATCGGGTTGACGGGCGGTATCGCCTCAGGGAAGTCGTTGGTGGCGTCGCGGTTGCGCGAATTGGGAGCAGTACTCATCGACGCCGATGTCCTCGCGCGGCAAGTGGTGGAACCCGGCACGCCCGGCCTGGCCCAGGTGGCCGACGCCTTCGGTCCGGACGTGATCCGGAGCGACGGCACCCTTGACCGCCCCGCGCTGGGCGCGATTGTGTTCCAGGACCCGTCCAGGCGGGAGGTGCTCAACGGCATCATCCACCCCTTGGTCCGTGCCGCCGCAGCCGAGATGCTGGCCGGCGTGACCCAGGGGGGCATCGTGGTGCAGGACATCCCCCTGCTTGTTGAGACCCGGCAGGGGAGTGCCTTCCACCTGGTCGTCGTGGTGGACGCGCCGGAGGACCTCAGGGTGCAGCGCATGGTCGATGACCGGGCGATGACGCCCGCGGACGCCCGCTCCCGGATGGCTGCGCAGGCCGGCCGTGATGATCGGCTGGCGGCTGCCGACGTCGTCCTTGACAACGCCGGCAGCCGGGAAGAGCTGCTCACCAAAGTCGATTCCCTCTGGAACGAACGGCTCGTGCCCTTCGCCGCCCATCTCACCCAGGGGACACGTGCGCCCCGCACTGCCGGACCGGTTATTGCAGCGCCGCAGTCCGACTGGAGCGCGGCTGCGGACCGCCTTATCGGCCGCATCAAGGCAGCGGTACTGGATGCCCTTGCCGTCGACCACGTTGGATCCACCGCCATACCCGGGCTGCCTGCGAAGGACGTCATTGACCTGCAACTTGCGGTGAAGGATCTGCAGACGGCAGACCGCATCGCACCGCTCCTTGCCGCCGTCGGATTTCCGGCCGTTCCCGGCGTCACAGGGGATACCCCCAAACCGTCCCATCCCGACCCCGCCGGCTGGCAAAAGCGGTTCCACGCGAATGCCGACCCCGGACGGCCGGTCAACCTCCACGTCCGGGTCGCCGGCTCACCGGGGTGGCGCTACGCGCTCATGTTCCGTGACTGGCTCAGGGCGGATCCCGAGGGGCGCGCCCTCTATGAAGCCCACAAACTCAAGCTCGCTAACGAGTACGCCGGGGATTCAGGCACGGACGGGTACGCGGAAGCGAAGGAACCTTGGTTCACTGACGTAGCCTGGCCCCTGATGGAGGAGTGGGCCGCCCGGACGGGCTGGCTTCCGGAGCCGTATTCCCACTAGCCTGCGAAGAGTGCAATGTGACGGTTCTCCCTTGGCTGAAGATGCCTATTCCGGACAGCAGGTGTCCGCAGGCGGGGGTAGATTGAATTCATGAGCCTTGCCCAGGAAATCAACCGCGTCGTCGCACCGTTTGAAGTAGTCAGTGAGTATAAGCCTGCCGGCGATCAACCGGCGGCGATTGCCGAGCTTACGGAGCGCATCAACAACGGCGAAAAGGATGTTGTCCTCCTGGGGGCCACCGGTACAGGCAAGAGCGCCACCACTGCCTGGCTCATCGAGAAGGTACAGCGACCCACGCTGGTCCTTGTCCAGAACAAGACGCTGGCAGCACAGTTGGCCAACGAGTTCCGTGAGCTCCTGCCCAACAACGCGGTGGAGTACTTCGTTTCCTACTACGACTACTACCAGCCGGAGGCCTACGTAGCGCAGACGGATACCTTCATCGAAAAGGACTCCTCCATTAACGAGGAAGTTGAAAGGCTCCGCCACTCGGCCACCAACGCGCTGCTGACCCGCAGGGACGTGATTGTGGTTGCCACGGTTTCCTGCATCTACGGTCTGGGAACTCCCGAGGAATACATTGCGGGCATGGTCACGCTGCGCAAGGGCGCTGAGATGAACCGCGACCACCTCCTCCGCAAGTTCGTCTCGATGCAGTACACACGGAACGACATGGACTTCCACCGCGGGACCTTCCGGGTCCGCGGCGACACCGTGGAGATCATTCCCATGTACGAGGAACTGGCGCTGCGGATCGAATTCTTCGGCGACGAGATCGAGAACATCCAGACCCTCCACCCGCTCACCGGTGAGGTTATTCGCGACGAGGAGGAAATGTATGTCTTCCCTGCCTCGCACTACGTTGCCGGTCCCGAACGGATGTCCCGGGCCATCAAGAGGATCGAAGACGAACTCGCCGACCGCCTGAAGGTCCTTGAAAGCCAAAACAAGCTTGTTGAGGCCCAGAGGCTGCGGATGCGGACCACCTACGACCTCGAAATGATGCAGCAGATGGGCTTCTGCAACGGCATCGAAAACTATTCCGCGCATATTGATGGGCGTGAACCGGGCACGGCTCCGCACTGCTTGCTGGACTACTTCCCGGATGACTTCCTGCTGGTGGTTGATGAGTCCCACGTGACCATCCCCCAGATCGGTGCCATGTACGAGGGCGACATGTCCCGTAAGCGCAACCTGGTGGACTTCGGTTTCCGTTTGCCTTCGGCCATGGACAACCGGCCGCTGAAGTGGGACGAGTTCCTCGAACGCATCGGCCAGACCGTCTACTTGTCAGCAACGCCGGGTAAGTACGAGCTCGGCAAGGCGGACGGGTACGTCCAGCAGATCATCCGGCCTACGGGCCTGGTGGACCCCGAGGTGGTGGTCAAACCGACCAAGGGCCAGATTGACGATCTCCTGGACGAGATCAGGATTCGAACCGCCAAGGACGAGCGCGTCCTGGTGACCACGCTCACCAAGAGGATGGCCGAGGACCTGACGGACTACCTCATGGGCCACGGCGTCAAAGTGGAGTACCTGCACTCGGACGTCGATACCCTGCGCCGCGTGGAACTGCTGCGCGAGCTGAGGATGGGTGTCTTCGATGTCCTGGTGGGCATCAACCTCCTCCGCGAAGGCCTGGACCTGCCGGAAGTGTCGTTGGTGAGCATCCTCGATGCGGACAAGGAAGGCTTCCTGCGGTCCTCCACCTCCCTGATCCAGACCATCGGCCGTGCGGCGCGTAACGTCTCAGGCCAGGTGCACATGTACGCGGACAAGATCACTGATTCGATGGCACAGGCCATCGATGAGACAAACCGCCGCAGGGCCATCCAGGTGAAGTACAACAAGGATCACGGCGTCGATCCCCAGCCGCTCCGCAAGAGGATCGCGGATATCACCGACCAGCTGGCCAAGGAAGACGCCGACACCCAGGAGCTGCTGAACAACAACAGGCTCGCTAAGGGCGGCAAGCGGGGCAAATCCTCGACGAAGGCTGCCGACACCGTCCGCCAGGACGGTCTTGCGGCAGCGCCTGCCGAAGACCTGGTGGGGCTGATCGAACAGCTCACGGAACAAATGCACGGTGCCGCTGCTGAGCTTCAGTTCGAAGTCGCAGCCCGGATCCGGGACGAAGTCAAGGAGTTGAAGCGCGAGTTACGCCAGATGCAGTCGGCCGGCCACGCCTAGGGTAAAGTTGGCTCAACGTAGGGGAGTATCCCAAGCGCTACGTCCGTCAACACGCAAGGCACAGATGCCTCGCCGGGCCTAGCGGGCCGCCACATCGCGCCTTGGAGCGCATCGGCAGGCCGGAGAGACTTACACCATTTTCCCGTACCCTGCGAAAGGCCTTCTTTAATGGAGCTCCCTGTCTGGTTCGAGGTCGGCTCGTTCGTCGCCCTCGGAATCATCTTGGCCATAGACCTGCTTTTGGTGGTCAAGCGTCCCCACGAACCGTCCATGAAGGAAGCCGGCCTGTGGGTCGCCTTCTATGTGGCTTTGGCTTTGGTCTTTGCCGGTGCCATGTTCTACTTCACCGGCCCCGAATACGGCGGCCAGTTCGTCGCAGGTTGGGTCACTGAGTACAGTCTCAGCATCGACAACCTCTTCGTGTTCATCATCATCATGGCCAGGTTCTCCGTACCCAGGAAGTACCAGCAGGAAGTACTGATGGTGGGCATCATCATCGCGCTTGTCCTGCGGGGTATCTTCATTGCCCTGGGCGCCGTGGTCATCGAACAGTTCAGCTGGGTCTTCTACATCTTTGGCGCATTCCTTCTCTGGACGGCCTGGAAGCAAGCGACGGATTCCGGCGAGGATGAAGAGGACGTCGAGAACCCGCTGATTGCCCGCCTCCGCAAGGTCCTGCCGATGTCCGAGAAGTTCGACGGCGGCAAGCTCCGGACCACCGTGGACGGCAAGAAGGTCTTCACGCCCATGCTGATCGTGTTCATCACGATCGGCATGACGGACCTGCTGTTTGCCGTTGATTCAATTCCGGCAATCTTCGGCCTGACGCAGAGCGCCTTCATCGTGTTTACCGCCAACATCTTCGCCCTGATGGGCCTGCGCCAGCTGTACTTCCTGCTCGGCGGCCTGATGACCCGCCTGGTCTACCTGAAGCACGCTTTGTCTGTGATTCTCGCTTTCATCGGCGTCAAGCTTGTCCTGCACGCCATGCACGTTAACGAGCTTCCCTTCATCAACGGCGGCCGGCACATCGAGTGGGCTCCGGAGATTCCGACCTTCGTTTCCCTGGCAGTGATCGTCGGAACCATCGTCGTCGCCGTCGTCGCCAGCCTGCTCAGCCCGGCGGCACGGCGGGCAAAGATCGACGCCCGGTTGGAAGAGGATGCAAAGAAGTCCATGAGCCAAGCCGACTAGGCATGGCTTGGCTGTAGTCTCTTGGGGTGACTACCACTTCATCAACGGCGCTGGATCCGCAACGGGTCCAGCGCCGTTCTGTTGCCCTGCTCAGCGGTGCCCAGCTCTTGAGCGGCATCGGAAACGGCGCTACGTTGTCCATCGGCTCCCTGCTGGCCGTCGACCTTTCCGGCTCGCAAGTCTGGGCCGGGTCCGTCACCACCATCCTCACCCTTTCAGCCGCTGTGTTCGCCTTGCCACTTGCCAGGCTCGCAGAGCAGCGGGGGAGAAGGACGGGGTTGGTCGCCGGGCTGGTTGCTGCACTGGCCGGTGCGCTGCTGATGATGGCTTCAGTGGTGGCGGGATCGTTCCTGCTGCTCCTTCTGGGCGGGGCTTTCCTCGGCCTCGGCACCGCCGCCAACCTCCAGGCCAGGTTTGCCGCCGTCGATCTTGCGGACGCGGAGCATCGCGGAAGGTCGCTCTCCACTGTGGTGTGGGCGATTACCATCGGTGCAGTGGCCGGGCCCAACCTCATCCAGCCCGGCGCAGTGGTGGGAACCGCGCTGGGGATGCCACCAATTGCCGGCCCTTTCGTCTTCTCCGCAGCGGGCTTGTTCCTCGCAGCCGCGCTGCTCTTCTTTGGCCTCAGGCCGGACCCGCTGCTCCTTTCCCGCCGCCTGGCCTCGGAAGGGTCAAAAAGCGCCCTTCCCCCGGCCCGGGGTACCGTCCGTTCGGGATTGGCCGCAATCCGCGCGTCGCGACCGGCCCTTTTGGCACTCTGCGCAGTGGTTACTGCCCACGGCGTCATGGTCGCCGTCATGTCCATGACGCCCCTGCACTTGCAGCAACTCATCGCAGGAACCTCCACTGCGTCCGGGCACCAGCACGCCTCGGTGAGCGACAGCACCGACGCCCTGGTAGTGATCGGGTTGACTATTTCCCTCCACATTGCCGGTATGTTCGCGTTGTCCCCGGTCTGGGGTTGGCTTACTGACAAAGCGGGCCGCTATGCGAGCATCATCGCGGGACACGGGCTGCTGCTCGTCGCCGTCGTCGTCGCCGGATTGGGCCAGCATGAGCCGTCGCTGGTGACCGTAGGCCTGATCCTGCTGGGGCTTGGCTGGTCGGGTGCCACGATCGCAGGCTCCACGCTCCTTGCCGAAAGCGTCCCGGAAAGCCAACGGGTAACCGTACAGGGTGTCTCTGACACTCTCATGGGTGCTGCCGGGGCTTTGGGCGGCGCGACGTCAGGCCTGGTCCTGGCCTCGGCCGGGTATCAGGGCCTCAATACAGCCGGGGGCGTGCTGGCCGCAGCGGTGCTCGCGTTCGCGGTCACCGCTGCGACCCGTCGGAAGTCGGCCACCTCCGCCTAGGTGAAGCAACTCCGCGGCTTATCAGCTGCCGGGACGGACCAGCCCCAACAGGCGCCGGAATATGCCTTCGCCGTCTTCGCCGATACCGTCGTGGTGGAAGGCATCGGTCACCCAAGGCTGGAGGCCCCGTACCGCCGACGCAGTCTCCATGGATAATGCGTGGTCCACGTAAATGTCGTCCTGATACACCGCGGCGGCTACAGGAACAGTGTTCGTCGCGAGCCTCTGCGTGTCATAGAGGGGACCCCAGTCCGCCTTGCTGGCAAGCAACTCCGCGACCGGTTGGAAAGGCACAAGCGCAGGATCCTGCACGAAGTACCAGGGATAGACCATTTCGCCGGTGAGAAGGGGTTCGTCCGCGGAGGATTCGAACTCCGGGTACTCCTCCAGGACCCGCCAGGCTGCCCACTTGGTGGCCTCGCCCTGCGCGTAGATGGACTCGTGCAGTACGGCGTACAGCGGGTTGCCGGCACGGCTCACAAGCGAACGGACCTGCTCAAGGAACGCTTCTGACAGACGGGGTCCCGTGGCTGTTTCGATGAACGCGTCCTCCAGGAGGTAATGCAGGGCATCTACCCGCGTGTTGCCACCGAGGAATGAGCCCACCATCTGGAACCTTTCCGGGGTGAGCCGCTCGCCGCTGGCCAGATGCTCTGGTTGGTCCGCCAGATGGCGCATGATCCGGGTAATACGCCCGCGGTCTTCGGGGTACCAGGCGAAGTATTCGGCGTTGCGCGCGGCAACGCGACGGAAGGTAGCACGGTACACCCGTTCGGCCGGCCCTTGGAGGGGAGCGAGGCCGCCGGTGATAAGGACATCACGAAGTCCCTCCGGTGCAAAGGACAGGTAAGTGAGTGCGCAGAATCCGCCGAAGCTTTGGCCCAGCACCGTCCAAGGTTCCGCCCCGAGGATCCGGCGAATCATCTCGGCATCGGCCACGATCGAGTCAGCCCGGAAGTGCGCCAGGTACTCGGCCTGCCGCTCTGCGTCTCCGCGACGTGCCAACGATTGGAATTCAATGGGCGTGGACAGGCCGGTACCGCGCTGGTCCAGCATCAGGATGCGAAAATCCTTGGCCGCAGCCTTCATCCAGCCGGACAGGGAGGTTACCCGGTTGCCGCGTCCGCCCGGTCCACCCTGAAGGTACAAAAGCCAGGGCAAGCGTGCCGCGTCCTCCGCCGAGTGTTCCGTGGAGGTGTACTCGCGGGCGAAGACCGTGATGGACTCTTCGCCAGGGATTGCCTCGCGGCCGTTATGGCCCGCCCAAGCCTCCACCGGGCCATGGTCAAGGGGCACCGTGAAGAAGTGTTCCACGGTGCGGAGGCCCCGGAACTCGTGCCTTGCGCGGATGCTGTGCAGTTCAGCCACGCGCCAACGCCCTGTCCGGCGCCCCGGCTGCCGATCCGAAAGTATGAAGGGCTTCGCCCGTCAGGCGGAACGTGGACCACTCCTCCATGGGTAGCGCGCCCAGCTTCTTGTAGAACTTGATGGACGGTTCATTCCAGTCCAGGACGCTCCACTCCACGCGTGCGTATCCGCGTTCGACGGCGGTAGCGGCCAGGTACTGCAGCAGCGCCTTTCCGTGGCCCTCGCCACGGGCTTCGGGCCGGACATAGAGGTCCTCGAGATAGATGCCGTGGACGCCCTCCCACGTCGAATAGTTCAAGAACCACAGGGCAAATCCCTGGACCTCGCCGGCCGCGTTCTCTGCCATGTTTGCGAACACCCCGGGGTTGTCTCCGAAGAGGACCTCGGTGAGTTTTTCGGGCGTGTTCTTGACGGCGTCCGGTTCTTTTTCGTAGATGGCGAGGTCATGGATCATGCCAAGGATCGCGGGGACATCATCAGCGGTTGCGGGGCGGATTACACTCATGGTTCCGAGCTTACTAGCGCCCGGCCCCGGGTGCCTGATGCCGCAAAGCTCAGGCCTTGCCCCACAAGAGCTGTGACGAGCCATAGGCCACAGGCGCGCGGGTGTAACTGACAGGAACACCGTCGGCCAGCAGCGGCGGACCGACGAACCGGAGATGGCCGTGGACGCTCTCCATCCCGTGGTATCCAGGTTCCGGCAGTGGCTCCGGCAGTGACGCCGGCTTGTGGCCGGGAACCTGGGCCGGAAGGAGTCCGGCCCCGAAAAGCTCCTCAGCGGTGCGGACCAGCGACATCGTGGCCACACCGCCCCGGCCCGTGCGGGTCCGTTCGGCAAGCAATCCCAGAATGGCCGCTGCCAGGCCGTAGCCCGTTGCGTGGTCCAACGCCTGGACCGGAAGCGCACCCGGCCGCCATCCGGCGTCGCCGTCGCTTCCGTAGTCAGCAGCGATGCCACAGGCGGCTTGGACAATACTGTCGAAACCCCGGCGCTCCTGCCACGGACCGGCACCCCAGGCGTTAAGCGTCGCCACCACCAGTCCACCATTGTCCCGTGCCAGATCACCCGTTCCCAGTCCGAAGCGCTCCAGGCTTCCGGATCGGTAGCCTGTGACCACGACGTCGGCCCGTGCCACCACAGCGCGCACCTCGTCCAGAACCGAAGGCACCGAGAAGTCCGCCACGACGCTTCGTTTGTCGAATCCGCAATCGAGGAACGCATCGGGAAGTTCGGGAAGTCCGGGCGGGTCGATCCGGAGGACGTCCGCCCCCAGCGCGGCGAGGAGCCGGGTGGCCGTTGGTCCCGCTATGACCCGTGTCAGGTCGAGGACCCTCAAGCCCTTCAACGGACGGGCGGCATCGCCCCCCGGCACCCAGCGGCGTTCCCCTGAGGATCCCCCGGACTCCCTCAGCGCGATCCAGGGACCGCGGCTTGCCGCCTGGTGCATGGGGGAGCGGGTCCATTCCGCTCGGGTTCGAACAGCCGCGGCAACGCCGCCTTTGGCGGTAATCACTGATTCCGCTTCCGACGCTGTCAGCTCCCTCAAGGCGGGGCCGACGTCGGCGGTTGAGGAAACGCAAAGGGCCTGCAAAAGCCTGGCCGCGTGGTGCGGATAGTTGGCATGCAACCTGACCCAACCGTCCGACGTCGGACGGAAGCCGGAGAGGGGCGCGAAACCTTCCGGCTGCTTTCCGGCGATCCGCAAGTGCCGCAGCGAGTCAAAGGCGGCTGCGGTCCCCGCTGACGGGACCGAATAGGCCGACGTGCCTGTCAAGGCGTTGAGGGCGGTCGCCGCAGCCTGGACCGACCCAATGGCGAGGCCCTCCACATCCAAGGGCCCGCGCCACCACAGGCGCGGCCCGGACCATTCCGCAACAGGCACGTCCTTGACGGCCTCCAGTGTACGGAGGCTGTCGGCCAGGTTGGGAACAGGATGCATTCGCGCCTCTTCGCTATGACCCGCTACAAGCGGCCGGCGTCGGTCACGCGGACCACGGCGGTTCCCGTTTCATCGGAGGCCTGGAGGTCGACTTCCGCCGAGATACCCCAGTCGTGGTTGCGGGCGGGGTCGTCAAAGATTTGGCGGACGAGCCACTTCCCGGGTTCCTCGGTGATGATCAGCAACCCGGGTCCGCGGGCATCGGGACCTGTTCCAATGTCGTCGTGTTCGTCGAAGTAGTCGTCCAGGACTTCTTCCCAGCGATCGCCGTCCCAACCGCCCTCGCCGTCGAGTTCGCCCAAGGCGGCCGAGTCTTCGTCAGCAAACAGCTCCACCCTGCGGAACATTTCGTTGCGCACCATCACCCGGAATGCCCTGGCGTTGGATGTCAACGACGGCGGAGGCGGCGGGGGAGCATCATGCGGCGTCGGAGCCAGCCCGGCCGTCAGTTCCTCCCATTCGTCAAGGAGGCTCGAGTCCACCTGGCGGACCAGTTCCCCCAACCATGCGATGAGGTCTTCGAGGTCCTCCCGCAGCACGTCCTGGGGTACGGTCTGCCGCAGGGCCCGGAAGCCGTCGGCGAGGTACCGCAGGACGATCCCTTCGGAACGTGCCAGGCCATAGAACTGGACGAACTCGCCGAAATTCATGGCGCGCTCGTACATATCGCGAATGACCGACTTGGGCGCCAACTCGAAGTCACCCACCCACGGTGCCGCCTTGCGGTAGACCTCAAAGGCCTCGCCCAGAATTCCGGCAAGGGGCATCGGGTACGTGACTTCCTCCAGCATGGCCATGCGTTGGTCGTACTCGATGCCATCCGCCTTCATGGCTGCGACGGCCTCGCCGCGGGCCTTCTTCTGCTGGGCAGAAAGGATCTGGCGCGGCTTCTCAAGCGTGGCCTCGATGACCGAGACGACGTCCAAGGCGTACGACGGCGACTCCGGATCGAGCAGCTCCAAGGCAGCCAGCGCGAAGGGGGAGAGAGGCTGGTTGAGGGCAAAGTTGGGCTGCAGATGGACCGTCAGCCGCACGGAACGGCCCTCAGCGTCCTGTTCCCCGGGAGGAACGCGCTCAACGACACCTGCCGCCAGCAGTTCGCGGTAGATACCCAAAGCCTTCTTCATGAGCTTGAGCTGGGATGCCCTGGTTTCGTGGTTCTCCGTCAGCAACCGGCGCGTCGCCAGGAAGGGGTCGCCCGGCCGTTCCAGCAGGTTCAACAGCATTGCGTGGGTGACCGTAAAGCTCGAGCTCAGCGGTTCCGGCGTCGATTCCACCAGTTTGTTGAATGTCGGTTCCCCCCAGGAGACAAAACCTTCAGGCGGCTTCTTCTTCACCACTTGGCGGAGCTTCTTCTGGTCGTTGCCGAACTTCGCGGTCGCCTTGGCCATGGCCTTTGTGTTCTCGACAACGTGGTCCGGAGCCTGCACCACCACTGTCCCGGCGGTGTCGTACCCGGCCCGGCCCGCACGGCCGGCAATCTGGTGGAACTCGCGGGAGTTAAGCAGCCTGGTGCGAACGCCGTCGTACTTGCTCAAAGCGGTGAGCAGCACCGTGCGGATAGGGACGTTGATACCGACGCCCAGGGTGTCCGTGCCGCAGATGACTTTCAAGAGTCCGGCCTGGGCCAACTGCTCCACGAGCCGGCGGTACTTGGGGAGCATTCCCGCGTGGTGCACCCCGATTCCGTGGCGGACAAGGCGGTTCAAGGTCTTCCCGAAGCCGGCCGCGAACCGGAAGTTCGCGATCAGCTCGGCGATGCGGTCCTTTTCTTCGCGGCTGCACATGTTGATGCTCATCAGGTTCTGCGCGCGCTCGATCGCTTCCGCCTGGCTGAAGTGCACCACATAGACCGGCACCTGCTTGGTGGAGAGCAACTCCTCCAAGGTCTCGTGGACGGGGGTGACGTGGTAGTAGTAATGCAGCGGGATGGGCCGCTCCGCCGAGCTCACGGTGGTTGTGGGCCGCCCGGTCAACTCCGTCAGGCCGCGCTCGAACCGGGTGACGTCGCCCAAGGTGGCGGACATCAGCAGGAACTGTGCCTGCGGCAGTTCCAGCAGCGGCACCTGCCACGCCCAGCCGCGTTGCGGGTCGGAGTAGAAGTGGAACTCGTCCATCACCACTGAGCCAAGTTCCGCAGCCGCCCCCTCGCGCAGCGCGGTGTTGGCCAGGATTTCGGCCGTGCAGCAAATGATGGGGGCGTCCTGGTTGACCCCGGAATCGCCGGTGATCATGCCGACGTTCTCCGCGCCGAAAATCTCGCAGAGGGCAAAGAATTTCTCGGAGACAAGCGCTTTGATGGGAGCGGTGTAGTAGCTTCGTTGGCCCCGGGCCATGGCCTCGAAGTGGGCCGCGATCGCCACCAGCGACTTTCCTGAACCCGTGGGCGTCGCCAGGATGACGTTGTTGCCTGCGGCGAGTTCCATGATGGCCTCGTCCTGAGCGGGATAGAGCTGCAACCCGCGGCTCTCCGTCCATTCGACAAACCGCGTGTAGATCTCGTCAGGGTCGAGGGGCCCGGCGCCGGTGGAAGCTGGAAGCTGCTCTGGAAGTTTCATTGGTTTCCAGCTTAGTGCCCGGACGCACTAGGCTCGCTCAGGTCAGCAGTACCCGGTCCGGAGCTTGCCTGAAGGGTTGTCGAATGAAGTGGGATCCCAGTAGATACGTCCAGTTCGGTGACCATCGTGACCGTCCCTTCCATGACCTCGTTGCCCGGATCCGGGCCGATGACCCCACCCGGGTGGTGGACCTTGGATGCGGGCCCGGCAACCTTACCGCCACCTTGGGAAGGCGTTGGCCGGAAGCACGGGTGACGGGGATCGATTCGTCTGCCGAAATGCTGTCCAAAGCTGCCGCGCTGGTCGAGCCCGGCCGCCTCGGCTTCCAGCACGGCGATATTGCCGATTGGCAGCCGGAGCCGGACGTGGACGTCGTCGTCACCAATGCAGCACTCCAATGGGTCCCCGGCCATCAGGAAATGCTGGCTTCCTGGTTGCGCGCTTTGCAGCCAGGGGCCTGGTTTGCCTTGCAGGTCCCCGGCAATTTCACCTCGCCGTCTCACACCCTGATGCGTGAACTCGCCGACTCGCCCGCCTGGGCGCCGCGCCTGGCCGGGGTACTGCGGCACGACGCCGTCGGCAGCCCTGCTGACTACCTGAACATCATGCTCGACGCCGGTTGCACGGCTGACGCTTGGGAAACGACCTACCTGCAGGTGCTCCCGGGCGGGGACCCTGTCCTTGATTGGGTGCGGGGCACTGGACTCCGGCCGGTACTGGCAGCCCTGTCTCCGGCCGAGGGAGCCGAATTCGAGCACGAATACGCCGCTATGCTGCGTCAGGCCTACCCTCCATCGAAGCATGGCACCGTGTTTCCGTTCAGGCGGATCTTCGCCGTGGCACAGAGGAATCCGTGACAGGCAACAGCGCCGTACGCTTTCCCGCGAGCCGTCACAGCTTGTCCCGGCACTTCGACGCTGGTCTAATTTTCGGCATGGACCAAGGACGTTTCGCTGATCAAGGCACCGCCGCCCAGGTGCCGCCCTGCCGGTGCCCGCAATGACCGGCAACGGTGAGTTTCCTGGAAACTGGCGTCCGAACACCAACAGCGGGGTTGCCCTGTTCGAGCAGTTGAGGCTGCGGATCATCGAACTGGCCGACTCCGGCGTCCTGGCCGTGGGTGCCAAGCTTCCCCCGGTGCGGAACCTTGCCGGGGTCCTTGATGTTGCGCCCCACACTGTTGCCCGGGCCTACAAGGAACTCGAAGCCGCCGGCGTCGTTGCCACCAGGGGCCGCAATGGGACCGTGATCTGCGCCCGCGACGACCGGTGGGGCGCTTTGGCCGAAGTCGCCGCCCAATATGCGGCAGCCGCGAAGGCCCAGGGGGCATCGTTCGCGGAGGCGGTGCAGCTTCTGGCCGCAGCCTATGATGCCGACTGATACCGCCGGGTAGGGTGTGAGCAACGACATGGAAATTCGAAGACGTTTTCGACTAGCATTGTTGGGTGCCCAAAGCCTTAGCTGAAGATACAGCCGTCCATGACCTGAACAGTGTTTCCGTCGCACCTGACGCCAAGCCCGTGCGCCCGGATCTGTCGCGCCTGGTGGTCAAGGGTGCGCGTGAGCACAACCTCCGCAATGTCGACCTCGATCTTCCCAGGGATGCGATGATCGTCTTCACCGGGCTCTCCGGATCCGGTAAGTCGTCCCTTGCCTTCGACACCATCTTTGCTGAGGGCCAGCGCCGCTACGTCGAGTCGCTGTCCGCCTATGCGCGCCAGTTCCTGGGACAGGTGGATAAGCCCGACGTCGACTTCATCGAAGGCCTCTCGCCCGCGGTCTCCATCGACCAGAAGTCCACCAGCAAGAACCCGCGCTCAACCGTTGGCACCATCACCGAGATTTACGACTACATGCGCCTCTTGTGGGCCCGTGTGGGACGTCCGCACTGCCCGGTCTGTGGTGAGCCCATCACGCGGCAGACTCCGCAGCAGATTGTCGATCAGCTGCTCGAGCTCGACAAGGGCACGCGCTTCCAGGTCCTCGCCCCGGTGGTCCGCGGCCGCAAGGGCGAATTCGTGGATCTCTTCAAGGAGCTCACGGCCAAGGGCTACTCCCGCGCCCGGGTGGATGGTGAACTGGTCCAGCTCAGTGAAGCTCCCAAGCTGGGAAAGCAGTTCAAGCACACCATTGAGGTTGTGGTGGACCGCCTGGTGGTCAAGGAAGATATTGGCCAGCGCCTCACCGACTCCGTGGAAACCGCCCTGGGCCTGGCCGAGGGCCGCGTACTGGTCGAGTTCGTTGACCTCGACGCCGAGGACCCCGCACGGATTCGCGCTTTCTCCGAGAACCTGGCATGCCCCAACGAACATCCACTGGCCATTGACGAGATCGAACCCCGCTCCTTCTCCTTCAACAACCCTTTCGGCGCCTGTTCTGCCTGCAGCGGTATCGGTACCAAGCTTGAGGTGGACGAGGAACTGATCGTTCCCAACCCGGAACTCTCCTTGGCCGAGGGCGCCATTGCGCCGTGGTCGATGGGCAGTGCCACCACGGAGTACTGGAACCGGCTCCTGGAAGGTCTTGCCTCGGAGCTCGGCTTCTCCATGAATACGGCCTGGGAAAAACTGCCGAAGGACGTCCGCAACACGGTCTTGCACGGCAAGGACCACAAAGTGGTTGTGCAGTACCGGAACCGCTTTGGCCGTGAGCGCAAGTACAGCACCGGCTTCGAGGGCGCCATCCAGTATGTGCACCGCAAGCACGGCGAGACGGACTCCGATTGGGCGCGGGACCGGTACGAAGAGTACATGCGCCAGATTCCCTGCCCCGAGTGCAACGGTGCCCGCCTCAACCCGGCATCCCTCTCGGTGCTCATCAACGGCAAATCCATCGCCGAAGTCGCTGCGCTGCCCATGCGGGAGTGCGCTTCCTTCCTCGGCAACCTGACGCTCACCGGCCGTGAAGCGCAGATTGCACACCAGGTCCTCAAGGAGATCCAGGCCCGCCTGACGTTCCTCCTGGACGTCGGCTTGGAGTACCTGAACCTGGAGCGCCCGTCCGGCACCTTGTCCGGCGGAGAGGCCCAGCGTATCCGCCTGGCCACGCAGATCGGTTCGGGATTGGTGGGCGTCCTCTACGTACTGGATGAGCCTTCCATCGGCCTCCACCAGCGCGACAACAGGCGCCTCATTGAGACCTTGACCCGGCTGCGGGACCTGGGCAACACCCTCATTGTGGTGGAACACGATGAAGACACCATCCATGAGGCCGACTGGGTAGTGGACATCGGTCCGGGCGCAGGTGAGCACGGTGGTCAGGTGGTCCACTCGGGCACCTACAAGGAACTGTTGGCGAACACGAAATCCCTGACCGGTGATTACCTGTCCGGGCGCCGGAAGATCGACGTCCCCGCCAAGCGCCGCAAGTACGACAAGAAGCGTGAGCTGAAGGTCGTTGGGGCACGCGAAAACAACTTGAACAACGTGGACGCGACCTTCCCGCTGGGTCTGTTTACTGCCGTGACGGGCGTCAGCGGCTCCGGAAAGTCCACTCTGGTCAACGAGATCCTTTACAAGGTCCTCGCGAACAAGCTCAATGGTGCCAAGCAGGTAGCCGGAAGGCACCGGACAGTGAACGGCCTGGAGCACCTGGACAAGGTGGTCCACGTCGACCAGAGCCCCATCGGCCGGACCCCCCGGTCCAACCCGGCAACCTACACCGGGGTCTTCGACAACATCCGGAAGCTCTTTGCGGAAACAACGGAAGCCAAGGTTCGTGGCTACCTGCCAGGACGGTTCTCCTTCAACGTCAAGGGCGGCCGCTGCGAAGCCTGCTCGGGAGACGGCACGTTGAAGATCGAAATGAACTTCCTGCCGGACGTGTATGTGCCCTGCGAGGTCTGCCATGGTGCCCGCTACAACCGGGAAACGCTGGAAGTGCACTACAAGGGCAAGACCATCGCCGATGTCCTCAACATGCCGATCGAGGAAGCTGCCGAGTTCTTTGCGGCGTTCACTCCGATCGCCCGGCATTTGAAGACCTTGGTGGACGTCGGCCTCGGGTATGTTCGCCTTGGCCAGCCGGCCACCACCTTGTCGGGCGGCGAAGCGCAACGCGTGAAGCTGGCAGCCGAGCTCCAGAAACGCTCCAACGGGCGCAGCATCTACGTGTTGGATGAACCCACCACCGGCCTGCACTTCGAGGACATCCGGAAGCTCCTCATGGTCCTTCAGGGCTTGGTGGACAAGGGCAACACGGTGATCACCATCGAACACAACCTGGACGTGATCAAGTCCGCCGACTGGATCGTTGACCTCGGTCCAAACGGTGGCTCCGGAGGCGGCCGGGTGGTGGCCACAGGCACGCCCGAGCAGGTGGCCAAGTCGACCGAGAGCCACACGGCAAAGTTCTTGGCCGAGATTCTCGGTTAACGGCCCTTTACTGCGGTCGAAGTATTCCCGTAGCGGCATGCGAGTTTCAGGCATGCCGCTACGTGTGGGAAACTAAGCCGGTGACTCATACAAAGGTGCCCGTAATTTTCGATCTGGACGGCACCCTTGTCGATCCAGCAGGCGGTATCACGGGAGGCATCTCGACTGCCCTGCGGGAAATGGGACTACCGGTTCCGGACCAGGCCGTGCTGAATTCGATGGTCGGACCCAAGCTCAGCGACGCGTTGCTGAATCTTGCGCAGGTGCCCGCGGCCCTGGTGGATGAGACCATCCACCGCTACCGGAGCCATTACCGGGAAGCCGGAATTGCCCAGAGCAAGCTCTACCCCGGCATCTTCGATCTCTTGGAGTTCTACGCCGAGTCGGGCCGGCCTACCGCTGTGGCAACACAGAAACCGCAAGGGATTGCGCGGCTGGTTCTTGAGCACCACAACATCGCAGACTTCTTCGTTGCCATTCACGGAGCTCCGGACGACGAATCACTCGGTACGAATGCCGCCCCCGGCAAGGTTGGCATCGTTGGGGCCGCGTTGGCCTCACTGCACAGCCAGCCGGCGGTCATGGTCGGCGACAGGCACCAGGATGTCGCCGGGGCCATGGCGAACGGCCTGGACTGCATTGGTGTCAGGTGGGGATTCGCTCCCGACGGCGAACTTGAGGAAGCCGGGGCTGTGGCCGTGGTAGCCACGACGCTGGAACTGCGAAGCAAAATTGAAGAACTTGATGCTGTCCGAGCGGCGGCCCTGAGCGAGGTACATAACGATGGCAGTATTTGATGCGATCCGGTGGACTACCCGTGGACTGATTTCCACCACGTGCCGGCCAACGGTCATCGGCCTTGAGAATGTGCCCAAAGAAGGCCCCTTCATCGTCGCACCCAACCATCTTTCCTTCCTGGACAGCGTCATTGTCCAGGCGCTCATGCCTCGGCCGGTAGCTTTCTTCGCCAAAGCCGAATACTTCACCACCAAGGGCGTCAAGGGCGCCGTCATGAAGTCCTTCTTCGAAGCTGTGGGTTCCATCCCCGTCGAACGCGGCGAACAGGCAGCCAGCGTCCAGGCGTTGAAGACCCTGCTGGATATCCTCGAGGATGGCAAGGGCATTGGCATCTACCCTGAGGGAACCCGATCCCGGGACGGGATCCTGTACCGCGGACGGACCGGAGTGGGCTGGTTGGCGTTGACCACTGGCGCACCTGTCATTCCGGTGGGACTCATCGGCACTGAGAAGCTGCAGCCGGCAGGCAGGAACGCTGTGCGCCCCCAGCACTTCACCATGAAGGTGGGCGAACCGCTGTACTTCGAAAAGACCGGCCCTGACCATTCACTGCCGGCCCGGCGCGAAGTTACTGACCGCATCATGGATGCCATTGCGGCGCTCAGCGGGCAGGAGCGCTCCACCAGCTATAACCAGAGCAAGGCGGTGGAGTAGCCCGCCCGGGTACCCGCCATCCAGTGCGCCGCCCATCCTCTGCACTGACCATGCTGCACGGCGGCGGCGTATGCTGTCCGCCCCGATCACTAGACTTGAAACGTGGCACATCCAGCAAGTTACCGCCCTAAAACAGGCGAAATCCCCACCAACCCCGGCGTATACCGCTTCCGCGACCCGCACGGCCGCGTCATTTACGTGGGCAAGGCAAAGAACCTCCGTTCCAGGCTGAATTCGTATTTCGCCAATCCGGCGGGCCTGCTGCCCAAGACGCACGCCATGGTGCACGCCGCGAGCAGCGTCGAATGGACGGTGGTGGGCAGCGAGCTGGAGTCGCTGCAACTCGAGTACACGTGGATCAAAGAGTTCAAGCCGCGCTTCAACGTGGTGTTCCGGGACGACAAAACGTACCCGTACCTCGCAGTGACCATGGGGGAGAAGTACCCCAGGGTCCAGGTCATGCGTGGCGAGAGGAAAAAGGGAACACGCTACTTTGGCCCCTACACCGCAGGCGCCATCCGCGAGACCATGGACACCCTGCTCCGGGTCTTCCCGGTCCGCAGTTGCAGCGCAGGCGTTTTCAAACGCGCCCAGGCCAGCGGCAGGCCGTGCCTCCTGGGGTACATCGACAAATGTGCCGCGCCGTGCGTGGGCCGGGTGAGCCCGGAGGAACACCGGGGCCTGGCCGAGGACTTTTGCTCCTTCATGGGCGGGGAAGCCAAACGGTTCATCAACAAGCTCGAGAAGGACATGGCCGCCGCGGTTGCCGAACTCGACTATGAGAGGGCAGCGCGCCTCCGGGACGACATCATCGCCCTTCGCAAGGTCTTTGAACGCAACGCAGTGGTCCTGTCCGAAGACACGGACGCCGATGTCTTCGCCCTGCACGATGACGAACTCGAAGCGTCCGTCCAGGTCTTCCACGTGCGCGGCGGGCGGGTCCGCGGCCAGCGTGGCTGGGTGGTGGAGAAAGTGGAAGACGCCACCACTCCCGAGCTCATTGAGCACTTGCTCCAGCAGGTTTACGGCGAGGACAGCGAAGTCCAGGGCCGCATTCCGCGCGAGGTCCTGGTTCCTGAAATCCCGAGCAACCATGACGAACTTTCCGAATGGCTGGCCGGCCTGCGTGGCGCCAAGGTGGACATCCGGGTGCCGCAGCGGGGGGACAAGGCCGCCTTGATGTCCACCGTCAAGGAAAACGCGGAACAGGCCCTGAAGCTGCACAAGACCCGCCGGGCAGGGGACATCACGGTGCGTTCCCTCGCCCTGCAGGAACTCCAGGAAGCACTGGAACTGCCTGTTCCGCTGCTTCGGATCGAATGCTTCGACATCTCCCACGTCCAGGGCACCAATGTGGTTGCATCCATGGTGGTGGTCGAGGACGGCCTGCCCAAGAAGTCCGACTACCGCAAGTTCTCCATTACCGGAGCGGCTGCCGCGGACGACACCGCGGCAATGCACGACGTCCTCACCCGCAGGTTCAGGCACTATCTCAACGACAAGGCCGAGCAGGTGCCCGTGTCCGGTGAGATCGTCAACCCGCTCCAAAAGGCGGTGACGGGCGCTACCGAAGAGTCGCCGTCGGACCCGTCCCAACCGGCGCCGAAAGCCAAGTTCGCCTACCCGCCCAACCTGGTGGTGGTGGACGGCGGACAACCGCAGGTGAACGCCGCTGCGCGGGCCTTGGCCGAGCTGGGGATTGACGACGTCTACGTGGTGGGCTTGGCCAAAAGGCTTGAAGAGGTGTGGCTGCCGGACAGTGATTTTCCGGTGATCCTTCCGCGCACGTCCCAAGGCCTCTACCTGCTGCAACGTATCCGCGATGAGGCACACCGCTTCGCCATCACGTTCCACCGGCAAAAGCGCGGCAAGGCCATGACGGTCTCGGCACTGGATGGTGTTCCCGGCCTGGGAGAAGCCAAGCGGAAGGCCCTCGTGGCGCATTTCGGGTCCTTGAAGAAGATCAAGGCCGCTTCCGTCGAAGAACTGACGTCGGCCAAGGGGATCGGGCCCGCCCTGGCTGCCGCTGTTGTCCGGCACCTCGGTTCCGCAGAGAATACAGAGGACGCCGCACCGGCCATCAACATGACCACCGGCGAAATCCTGGAATCTTAGTTAGGGTAAGAACTTGACCGGTGGCCGCGTTCGCGATGCCGCCGGCGCATATGCCTACCTTAAACAGGCGCTTTGTGGGACACACCACTTTCAGGGAAACGGGGACGACGGATGGACGAGGCAACGGCAGGATCGGGCGCGGAGCAGGACGGGATGACCCCCGTCAAGCCGCCGGAGGCCGAACTGCTGGTGGTGACGGGCATGTCCGGGGCAGGCCGAAGCACCGCGTCGGACGCGCTGGAGGACCACGGTTGGTATGTGGTGGACAACCTTCCCCCGCAGATGCTGGGCACGCTCGCCGAGATCGTTTCCCATGCCCCCAAATCGATCCCCAAACTGGCCGTCGTCGTTGATGTCCGGAGCAAGGACCTCTTCACGGACATCCAGACCGCCTTGGGTGCCCTGAGTGCCAGCGGCGTGACGTTCCGTGTCCTGTTCCTCGACGCCAGGGACGAAGTCCTGGTGCGCCGGTTCGAGCAGGGCCGCAGGCCGCATCCGCTGCAGGGCGGGGGACGCATCCTGGACGGCATCGGAGTGGAGCGTGAGGTCCTCCGGGAACTCAAGGAACACGCCGACATCGTCCTGGATACCAGCGATTACAACGTCCATGGCCTGGCTACGGCGATCACCGAACTGTTCAGCGACACCGGCCCGGTCACCCTCCGGCTGAACGTCATGAGCTTTGGCTTCAAGTACGGGCTTCCCGTGGATGCGAACTTCGTTGCCGATGCCCGCTTCATTCCTAACCCGCATTGGGTTCCGCAATTGCGCCCGCATACGGGATTGGACCAGGACGTCAGCGACTACGTGCTGGCAGCCGACGGTGTCCACGAGTTCGTCGACCGCTATGTCAGCGCCCTGGAGCCGGTACTTGACGGTTACCGCCAGGAGAACAAGCACTACGCCACGCTGGCCGTGGGCTGTACCGGCGGCAAGCACCGCTCGGTGGCTGTCGCCGTCGAGCTTTCCAAGCGGCTCGCGCAGTACCCGCGGGTGACCGTGACAACCACTCACCGAGACCTGGGTCGCGAGTAATGGGCGTCCTCACCGGTCCGCTGCCGCTGATCCCGCCCAAAGGCGTTCCCGGCAGCCAGCAGGACAAGACCCCCTCCGTCGTCGCCCTCGGTGGCGGCCATGGGCTGGCCGCTTCCCTGTCCGCCCTGCGCCTTCTGACCTCCGAGCTGACGGCGATCGTCACGGTAGCGGACGACGGCGGTTCTTCCGGGCGCCTGCGGGACGAGTACGGCGTCCTCCCGCCCGGGGACCTGCGGATGGCACTCAGTGCGCTCTGTGATGACACCGATTGGGGCCGCACCTGGCGCGATGTCATGCAGCACCGGTTCAACGCGGGAACCGCCAAAGGTGGTTCACTGGACAATCACGCCATGGGCAACCTGCTGATCGTGACGCTGTGGGAACTGCTGGGCGATACTGTGGCAGGCCTCAAGTGGGCCGGCGCGCTGCTGGGTGCCCGCGGACAGGTCCTGCCCATGTCCAGCGTGCCGCTGACCATCGAAGGGCAAGCCCGGGTGGAACTTCCCGGAGGCGGTCATGAGCTGCAGACGGTGCGCGGCCAGGCCAAATGCGCGGTAGCCGGAAAGCTCGAGGAGGTCCGGCTCCTTCCCGAGGACGCACCGGCCTGCACCGAAGCGCTGACCGCCATTGAGCTGGCCGACTGGGTCATCCTGGGCCCCGGCTCCTGGTACACCTCGGTACTGCCGCACCTCCTGTTGCCCGAACTTCGCCAGGCATTGGGGGAGACAACCGCAAAACGCTGCCTCACCATGAATCTCGACGTCGAGACCAAGGAAACCTCAGGCATGACCGCCGCCGACCATTTGGATGTCCTGCGGCGCTACGCCCCGGAATTCAGCGTGGACGTTGTGCTTGCCGACCCGGCCGCCGTACAGGACCTCAAAGCCTTCGAGAAGGCCGCCGGGATGATCGGGGCCGAAGTCGTCTTGGGTAGAGTAGGGGCGTCGAGACGCAGGCCCGTCCATGACCCACTGCTCCTGGCGGCGGCGTACCACGATATCTTTGGGAACAGTTAGGAATACATACGCGATGGCACTTACCGCGTCGGTCAAGGACGAACTGTCCCGGCTGGACATCAAGAAGTCCTCAGTCCGCAAGGCCGAAGTCTCGGCCATGCTCCGGTTTGCGGGCGGCCTGCACATTATTTCGGGCCGGATCGTCATCGAGGCCGAGGTGGACCTGGCTTCCACCGCCCGGCGGCTTCGGGCGGCCATTGCCGAGGTTTACGGCCACCAAAGCGAAATCATCGTCGTCTCCGGCGGTGGCCTCCGCCGCGGCAGCCGCTACGTCGTGCGCGTGGTCCGCGACGGCGAGGCGCTGGCCCGGCAAACCGGCCTCCTGGACGGCCGGGGCCGGCCTGTGCGGGGGCTGCCGTCGGTGGTCGTCAACGGTTCGGCGGCGGATGCGGAGGCCGTGTGGCGCGGGGCCTTCCTCGCCCACGGCTCGCTCACGGAACCGGGACGGTCCTCCTCCTTGGAGGTGACGTGCCCGGGTCCCGAGTCCGCATTGGCACTGGTCGGCGCAGCACGCCGCCTTGGCATCCAGGCCAAAGCACGCGAGGTACGGGGAGTTGACCGTGTGGTCATCCGCGACGGCGACACCATCGCCGCGTTGCTGACCCGGATGGGCGCCCACGATGCACTGATGGTGTGGGAAGAACGGCGCATGCGGAAGGAAGTGCGCGCCACGGCCAACAGGTTGGCCAACTTCGACGACGCCAACCTGCGCCGCTCCGCCCAAGCGGCCGTTGCTGCCGGCGCCAGGGTCGACAGGGCCTTGGAGATCCTCGGCGACGACGTTCCCGAGCACCTGAAATACGCGGGGGAGCTGCGGGTTGCCCACAAGCAGGCAAGCCTGGATGAGCTGGGCCGGCTTGCCGATCCGCCTATGACCAAAGACGCGATCGCCGGACGCATCCGGCGTCTGCTGGCCATGGCGGACAAACGCGCTCTCGACTTGGGCATCCCGGGTACAGAGGCAAATGTGACTCCGGAAATGATGGACGAATAGCCGCCGCCCATAGAATCGACAGGGTGCGGGGGAAATACTCCGGGGGCCAGTCGGGTTGTCGCCCGTAGACTCAACAGGAGGCTTCTCCGCCCAAGGGTTTCCGGCCGGTTCATCGGCCGGATGAACAGAACGAGAGTTACCAACCGGACTTCGGTCCACTACATTGGAGGATTTCGTGACAGAGTACGTCCTGCCCGAGCTCGGCTACGACTACGCAGCACTGGAGCCGCACATTTCGGCGAAGATCATGGAGCTGCACCACAGCAAGCACCATGCCGCCTACGTTGCCGGCGCCAACAACGCCCTCGCACAGCTGGCGGAAGCCCGCGAAAAGGGTGATTTCGCCAACATCAACCGCCTCTCCAAGGACCTGGCGTTCCACACCGGCGGCCACATCAACCACTCCGTGTTCTGGAACAACATCTCCCCGGACGGTGGCGACAAGCCCGAAGGCGAGCTCTCGGCAGCCATCGAGGATGCCTTTGGCTCGTTCGATGCCTTCCGCGCTCAGTTCACTGCTGCAGCACTTGCCCTGCAGGGGTCCGGCTGGGCCTTCCTTGCCTACGAGCCCATTGGCGGCAACCTCGTGATCGAACAGCTCTACGATCAGCAGGGCAACGTTGCCGTGGGCACCACCCCGCTGCTCATGCTCGACATGTGGGAGCACGCTTTCTACCTGGACTACGTCAACGTCAAGGCTGACTACGTGAAGGCTTTCTGGAACATCGTCAACTGGGCGGACGTAGCCAAGCGCTTCGAAGCAGCCCGCGCCAACGCCACGGGGCTCATCGTTCTCTAGTTGGTGAGGCCGCGTTCATTGAGGTGTAACAAAAGTCACATTTCAGTGAAATAGGCCCAAATGCTGAAATGCCTGCCTCCGCAGTTGCGGGGGCAGGCTCAGTTAAACGTAAGATGGATCACGGAAGGCGGTTAGCCTTCAGCAACGTGGCTGGTCGCCCTCCGATCTGATAATCACCTCTGCCCAATGACGTGCGGGGTCTGTTGGTTGGACCCAAATCCAACTCACGAGGCGTGCTTGCAAGAGCACCAAGGAGATTGACAAACAGTGACCACCCGTATTGGTATCAACGGCTTCGGCCGCATCGGCCGTAACTACTTCCGCGCCGCGCTGGCACAGGGCGCAGACCTTGAGATCGTGGCAGTCAACGATCTCACCAACCCTGAGACCCTGGCGCACCTCCTGAAGTACGACTCCGTCGGAGGCCGTCTGACCCAGTCCGTGGAAGTTGTGGACGGCAACATCGTCGTTGACGGCAAGTCCATCAAGGTTCTGGCAGAGCGTGATCCCGCCAACCTTCCCTGGGCCGACCTCGGCGTTGACATCGTCATCGAGTCCACAGGCTTCTTCACCGCAGCTTCGGCAGCGCAGAAGCACATCGACGCCGGCGCCAAGAAGGTTCTTATTTCGGCGCCTGCCAGCGACGAGGACATCACGATCGTCATGGGCGTGAACGACGACCTCTACGACCCCGCCGCACACAACATCATTTCCAACGCATCATGCACCACCAACTGCCTCGGCCCCTTGGCCAAGGTTGTCAACGACGCCTTCGGCATCGAGCGTGGCCTGATGACCACCGTGCACGCGTACACGGCAGACCAGAACCTTCAGGACGGCCCGCACAAGGACCTGCGTCGTGCACGTGCAGCTGCCATCAACATGGTGCCCACGTCCACCGGCGCTGCGAAGGCCATCGGCCTGGTGCTTCCCGAACTCAAGGGCAAGCTTGACGGCTACGCCATCCGCGTGCCCGTCCCCACCGGTTCGGCTACAGACCTGACTGTGACCGTGTCCCGCGAAGTGACGGTTGAGGAAGTCAACGCGGCTGTAAAGGCTGCTGCCGAGTCCGACCAGTGGGCCGGCATCCTCACCTACACAGACGCCCCGATTGTTTCCTCTGACATCGTGGGGGATCCGGCGTCGTCCATCTTTGACTCGGGCCTGACCAAGGTCATCGGCAACCAGGTCAAGGTTGTTTCCTGGTATGACAACGAATGGGGCTACTCCAACCGCCTCGTAGACCTCACGGAGCTCGTTGCATCCAAGCTGGGCTAGGGTAGACACATGACATCTCACACCCTCAACGAACTCATCGCTGAAGGTGTCCGCGGGCGGTACATTCTGGTTCGAAGTGACCTGAATGTGCCGCTCGACGGCTCTACAGTGACCGATGACGGCCGCATCAAGGCTTCCCTTCCGGTCCTTAAGAAGCTCTCGGACGCCGGTGCCCGCGTGCTCGTAACCGCCCACCTCGGACGCCCCAAGGGAACTCCCGAGGAAAAGTACTCCCTCAAGCCTGCTGCAGCCCGTCTTGCTGAGCTCGCCGACTTCAAGGTCCAGTTGGCCGAAGATACCGTCGGAGAGTCCGCCAAGGCCCTCGCTGCGGCGTTGCAGGATGGTGAGGTGCTCATCCTGGAGAACGTCCGTTTCGACGCACGCGAAACCAGCAAGGACGACGCCGAACGTGGCTCCTTTGCTGACGAGCTTGTAGCGCTGACCGGGGACAATGGAGCATTCGTGGATGACGCTTTCGGCGCCGTCCACCGCAAGCACGCCAGCGTCTACGACGTCGCTACCCGCTTGCCCGCTTACCTGGGCGACCTCGTCCACACCGAGGTTGAGGTCCTCCGGAAGCTCACCACGGACACGCAGCGGCCGTATGTGGTGGTGCTCGGCGGTTCCAAGGTCTCGGACAAGCTCGCGGTTATTGACAACCTCCTGGGCAAGGCGGACACCATCCTCGTTGGTGGCGGCATGCTGTTCACCTTCCTGGCAGCGGCCGGCCACAAGGTGGCGGGCAGCCTGCTGGAAGAGGACCAGATTCCCGTTGTGCAGGACTACCTCAAGCGCGCTGCCGACGCCGGTACGTCATTCGTCATCCCGACCGACGTCGTGGTCGCTTCCAAGTTCGCCGCAGACGCGGAGCACGAGGTAGTGAAGGCCGACGCCATTGAGGAAAGCTCTTTCGGCAAGAGCGGTATCGGCCTGGACATTGGTCCGGAATCAGCTTCCGCCTTTGCTGCCCAGATCGAGGGTGCCAAGACCGTTTTCTGGAACGGCCCCATGGGCGTTTTCGAGTTCGAGGCCTTCTCCGGCGGCACACGTGCCATCGCCCAGGCCCTGACGGACACCGTGGCTTTCACGGTGGTTGGCGGCGGCGATTCGGCTGCGGCCGTTCGTACCCTCGGGTTCGAGGACTCGCAGTTCGGCCACATCTCCACCGGCGGCGGTGCCAGCCTTGAGTACCTCGAGGGCAAGGAACTTCCGGGCCTCAGCGTCCTGGACCGCTAAATCAGCAATCCGGCCGGCGGGACGCCCCTGCGTTCCGCCGGCCGTTCACTTTTCACAAGCAATCTTGGAGTTCACGTGACTACTTCTGCCAACGGCAACTTCGTCCGCAAACCCTTCATCGCCGGCAACTGGAAGATGAACATGGACCATGTCCAGGGCATCACCTTGTTGCAGAAGCTGGCGTGGACGCTTTCGGACGCCAAACATGACTACAACCGTGTTGAAGTTGCCGTCTTCCCTCCGTTCACAGACCTTCGCGGTGTGCAGACGCTCGTCCAGGGCGACGAACTGGACGTCGTCTACGGCGGCCAGGACCTTTCCCAGTTTGATTCCGGCGCGTACACGGGAGACATCTCCGGTCAATTCCTGAACAAACTGGGTTGCGCCTATGTCCTGGTTGGGCACAGCGAACGCCGCACCATCCACAACGAATCCGACGAGGTCCTGAACGCCAAGGTCAAGGCCGCGTTCCGCCACGAGGTCACCCCCGTCTTGTGCGTTGGTGAAGGCCTCGAGGTGCGCCAAGCGGGCACCCATGTGGACCACACGCTGGCCCAGCTGCGGGCCGGGGTCGAGGGCCTCACGGCAGAGCAGGCAGCTCAGCTTGTGGTTGCGTACGAGCCCGTGTGGGCCATCGGCACCGGCGAAGTGGCTGGCCCGGACGATGCACAGGAGATGTGCGCAGCCATCCGCGCTGAACTTGCGGAACTGTTCGACGCCGATGTGGCAGGGAAGACCCGGCTGCTCTATGGCGGATCGGTCAAGGCCAACAACGCTGCGGCCATCATGGCCGAGACCGACGTCGATGGCCTGCTTGTGGGTGGCGCCAGCCTTGACCCGGCCGAGTTTGCTAACATTGTCAGGTTCGAGAGCCACGTCGCCAAGGGCTAGTCGGGCTCCCGTTTTCCGTTTCTTCGAAAGGCCGTCGTGGACGTTCTTCAAGTCATCCTGCAGATCCTGCTGGGCATCACCAGCCTCCTGCTGACCTTGCTCATCCTCCTGCACAAGGGCCGCGGTGGCGGCTTGTCGGATATGTTCGGCGGTGGCATGAGTTCCGGGCTGAGTTCGTCCGGCGTCGCTGAGCGGAACCTGAACAGGTTTACCATCATCCTGGGTGTTACGTGGGGTGTGGTGATCATCGGGCTGGGCCTGATCATGCGCTTCACCTCCGGTGGGGATTCCTAGCCTTCATCCGAAGGGTGCCGCCGTCCGCGCCCTGGCATTAGACTGAGCGTGTCGGCCTGAAAGGCCTACTGGCCTTTCAGGCCGATCACCGAGTCGCTAGGGGATCGAAATGGTTCATGGCACGCAAGGTTACCGGGGCACCCGGGTGGGCGTAGCCCAGGGGTCGCCTCCCAGAAATCACAGTGATCATAGTGATGGAGAACAACTGCCGCGTATTCGTGTTCCCTATTGGTGCGCCAAGGGACACGAGACGCGGCTTGTTTTTCTTAAGCTGCCCGAAGATCAGATACCAGTGAGCTGGGATTGCCCGAAGTGCGGGCTACCCGCCTCCAGGGATCCGCTGCACCCGGCTTCGGCACGTTCCGAGGACGAGATTTTCAAGTCGCACCTGGACTACGTTAAAGAAAGACGCTCCAGCCAAGACGCGGAAAAGGTCTTGGCAGGAGCGCTTGAACGCCTACGCGCCCGCGGGGTCCTTCCGGACCAGCTGCTGGGGGACGCGTGAAGCCGCATTCTCATCGATAAGCCACAGTGTCCTTGCTTGGCCCACGGGGCCTGCTGCGGGCACCTGTACTGGATTGGCACCGGCCAGGGCCAGGCCTACCGCGCCGGCCTTGTCCTCGCCCGCAACCACCATCCAGATTTCCTGGGCGGTGTTGATGGCGGGGAGCGTCAGCGAAATACGCGACGGCGGCGGCTTCGGCGAGTTCTCGACCCCCACTACCGTTCGGCTCTTCTCCCTGATTGCACCCTGTTCCGGGAAGAGGGAAGCCACATGCGCATCCGGACCGACACCCAGCAGCAAGACGTCGAAGCGGGGGAGTGCTGCGGGCTCTTCCGGACGATCATCTGACATGTCGGCTGCGTGCTCGGCTTCCGCTGCTTCCTTGAGCTTGGTTGCGTAATCCTGGGCAGCTTCGTCGGCAGTCGCAAAATCGTCAGACGAGCCAGGTTCGTGGACCCGGTTCGGATCTACGGGCAGATGTGCCAACAGAGCCTGGTAGGCCTGACGCGTGTTCCTGTCCTCGCTGTCGGCGGGCACAAAACGTTCATCCCCCCACCAGAAATTCACCCGGGACCAGTCGACTGCCGGAGCCGCGGCCGACTCCGCCACGGCCTTCAGCGTGCCGATACCGACGGTTCCGCCGGTGAGGACCACCGTAGCTTCGCCGTGCTTGTCCTGGACGTCCACAAGCTTGGTGATGAGGCGTGCCGCAATGGCTGCCATCAGAACCTTGGAGTCGGGGTGGATGCTAACTCTTGGCTCAGCGCGCACTGGTCTGGACTCTCCTTTGACTGGTAAGTGGAAGTCCCATCGTAATCACTTCTTCGAAGACTTCGTCGGGGTCGAGCCGGCGGAGTTCTTCTGCGAGGCAGTCCTTGAGGCTGCGGCGCGGAAGGGCAATGCGCTGGGCAGGCTGTCCCGGCTGGGTCAGTTCCGCCACGGACAGGCCCGGCCGGAACAACTGCACGTCGCCGCTGGCCCGCGTCAACCGCACCCGCCGAATGCCCGTTCCTGCGGGGTCGGCCACAATAGTGACCGGTGCCTGCAGCGCCAAGGTCAACCACGCCGCCAGCAGGAGCGTGCTGGGTGAATCCGACGCGCCTTCAACGGCGATGGCCGACACGGGATCGCTGTCCACCTGGTCCAGCACCGCAGCGAGTTGGATGCGCCAGTTGGTCAGTCGGGTCCAGGCGAGGTCGGTGTCGCCGGCCTTGTAGGTTCGGCGGATGTTCTCCAGGGCCTGGGCGGGGTCCGGTTCGTTTGCGGAGTCGGTGATCCGGCGGTGCGCGATCGCTCCGATGGAGGTCTCACACGCGCTTTCGGGTGCCCCGTTCGGCCACCAGGCCACGATCGGGGCGTCCGGGAGCAGCAGCGCAGCCACCAGGGACTCGCTTTCGTGGGCCATCTGACCGTACCCGCGCAGCACGATCACTTCCGAGGCGCCCGCGTCGCCACCGACACGGATCTGCGCGTCCAACCGGTCCGGGGCCTGCGCTCCGGCGTCGGCCAGCACGATGATCCGGCAGGGGTGCTCCCGGGAAGCTTCGTTCGCGGCCTCGATGGCTTCTTCTTCCTGCCCGGACTTGGTCACCACCACCAGCGTCAGCACCCGGCCCAGCGCGATCACCCCGCCCTGCTCACGCAACGAGGTGATCTTCTTGGAAATCTTCGAGGTGGTTGTATCGGGAAGATCTACGATCATGGCCTTCTCCAGGTTCGTCCGTCACGGGCCAGGAGCTCATCGGCCGAAGCCGGTCCCCAACTGCCCGGTGCGTAAGGTTGCGGTTGTTCGTCCAGCCCGGCCCAGTACTCCTCGAACGGGTCAAGGATCTTCCAGGACAACTCCACTTCCTGGTGCCGGGGGAACAACGGCGGCTCACCGAGCAGCACGTCCAGGATCAGCCGCTCATACGCCTCGGGGGACGACTCGGTGAAGGAATGCCCGTAGCCGAAGTCCATGGTCACGTCACGCACTTCCATCTGCGTGCCCGGGACCTTGGACCCGAAACGAATCGTGGCACCCTCATCAGGCTGGACCCGGATCACCACAGCGTTCTGCCCGAAGTCGTCCTCGGCGTGGTCACGGAAGAGCAGGTTCGGGGCGCGTTTGAAGACCACGGCGATCTCCGTCACGCGTCGGCCCAGGCGCTTGCCTGCGCGCAAGTAGAAAGGCACACCGGCCCACCGCCGCGTATTGATGTCCACCCGGATCGCGGCATACGTTTCGGTCTTGGAATCGGCGGGGATGCCGTCCTCATCCAGATAGCCCAGGACTTCCTCACCGCCCTGCCAACCACCGGTGAACTGTCCCCGCGCCGAATGCGTGGACAGGTCCTCGGGCAACTTCACCGCAGCGAGGACCTTTTCCTTCTCCGCCCGCAAATCATCGGCATTGAACGAGATAGGTTCTTCCATCGCAGTCAAGGCCAGGAGCTGCAGGAGGTGGTTCTGGATCACGTCACGGGCCGCGCCCACACCGTCGTAATAGCCTGCGCGGCCGCCGGTGCCGATGTCCTCGGCCATGGTGATCTGCACGTGGTCAACGTAGTTCGCGTTCCACAACGGCTCGAACAACTGGTTCGCAAAACGCAACGCCAGGATGTTCTGGACTGTTTCCTTGCCCAGGTAGTGATCGATCCGGAACACCGCATCCGGCGGGAACACCGACTCCACAATGTCATTGAGCGCCCGCGCCGATTCGAGGTCATGACCGAACGGCTTCTCGATGACTACACGCCGCCACTGCCCGGGCCTGGCCTGCGCCAACCCGTGCTTGGACAGCTGCCGGCAGACCTGCTCGAAGGCCTTCGGCGGGATCGAGAGATAGAAGCCATGGTTGCCGCGGGTACCCCGGGTCTGATCGAGCTCGTCCAGGACATCCCCGAGGCGCTCGAACGCGTCGTCGTCGTCGAACTCACCCTTGACGAAACGGATACCGGAAGCAAGCTGCTCCCACACCGCCTCGTCAAACTTCGTCCGCGCGTGGGCCCTGACGTTTTCCTTCACCTCGGCCGCGAAGTCAGCATCATCCCAATCCCGACGACCGAAACCCACCAACGCAAAACTCGGAGGCAACAACCCACGGTTGGCCAAGTCATAGACGGCCGGCATCAATTTCTTCCGGGCCAAGTCACCGGTAACCCCGAAGAACACCAACGACGACGGCCCGGCAATGCGGTTCAGGCGGCGGTCCCGCGGATCACGCAACGGATTGCGCAGGCCGGCGTTCTTCCTGCCGTTTTCAGTTTCTGGCATGTTTGCTTTTGTGCCTTAGCTTTCGAGTGCGCTGGCCTGGCCGGCCAAAGCAGCGACGACGTCCTGGAGTTGTGCCACGCCTGCTGCACGCTCTGTGAGGTGCAAGCGAAGGACGGGCCGGCCGTGTCCTTCGAGGACCTGGGCATCGCCCGATGCCTGGGCGGAGATAAGTTCCCCGAAGGTAAACGGGCGCTCAGGAATTTCAAGATCGGTGGAGGATGCCGCAGTGACCTGCAGGAACACGCCGATCGCGGGGCCGCCCTTATGGAACTGGCCGGTGGAGTGCAGGAACCTGGGTCCCCACCCAAAGGTCACCGGACGTCCGCTCACAGCGGCAAGCTCCTCACGGATGCCTTCGAGGGGCGCGTGGCTGATGCGGTCAAGGTAGGCCTGAACGCTCAGGTACCCATCAGGTCCCAGCTGGTTCAGCAGCGCCTGCACGGCCTCGCTGACGGTAGCCGCCTGGCCCAACCACTCACCGCCGCGGACCTCAACGGCACCATCGGTGAAAGCAGCCGGCGTCGGCTCCGGGCGGGCGTCCAGCAAGCCGCGGGCAGCCACCTTGGCTGCTTCGACGTCGGGCTGGTCAAACGGGTTGATGCCCAAAAGGCGGCCGGCGACGGCGGTGGCAAATTCCCAAACAAACATCTGGGTCGCCAGGCCGCCGGCAATGGCGACCTCGTTCTCACGCAGTTCAACATCGGCATCGGCATCCACAAGCCTGACGACCAGGACGTCCTCAGCGCCACCCCGGGCTTCCGGGGAGTCCGAACCCGCCACTACGGGAAGTACGCCGGTGCCGAGCTTGCCGGTTGATTCGGCGATAAGCTGCTCTGCCCAGTCCGCGAAACCGACAATGCCGGAGCCGTCCTCAGCAATGACAATCTTGTTGCGCAGGGGAGTGGTTCCACCCAGAGCGACGCCCAGGGACAGGCCGATGTTGTCCGCGGAGTCCTCGTTGAGCACTTCAGCGGCTTCTTCGGCTTCGTCGAGGAAGGCCTGGATGTCGACGCCGGCGAGGCCGCAGGGCACGAGGCCGAAGGCCGTCAGGGCCGAGAAACGTCCGCCAACGTTCGGATCCGCGTTGAACACCGCACGGTAACCCGCCTCCCGCGAGGCCTTGTCCAAGGGTGAACCGGGGTCCGTCACAATGATGATCCGGCTCTTGGCGTCCAGGCCGGCGTCGTTGAACGCCTTTTCGAAGACCCGTCGCTGGGAATCGGTCTCAACAGTGGAACCGGACTTGGAAGAAACGACGATCGCCGTTTCCGCCAACCGGTCTGTAAGGGCAGCACCAACCTGCTCGGGGTCGGTGCTGTCGAGAACAGTCAGCTCGACGCCAGCGGTGCCGGCAATGACCTCCGGCGCCAGAGAGGAACCGCCCATGCCGCAAAGGACAATATGGGAGACGCCTTCGGCGCGGAGGGCATCACGCAGTTCCAGGATCTGGCCTACCAGGGGCTGGGATACGGCCGGAGCCTCAACCCATCCCAGGCGGATAGCCGACTCCGACTCCGCGTCCGGGCCCCACAACGTGTGGTCCTTCGCGAAAATCCGCGTGGCAATCCGGTCTTCGACCAGGCTGTCAATGTGCTTGGCGATTGCCTGCTGTGCGGCACCGCTGGCGTCAAAGCTGATTGTGCTCATTGTTGGTTAGGAAGCCTTCCGTGCAGTTGCAAGTGCGCCTTCGACGTCGGCCAGCAGTTCCTTCCAGCTGGCCACGAACTTATCCAGACCTTCGGACTCAAGGAGGGCCACGACGTCGTTGTAGGAAACGCCGAGCTTCTCGAGGGCATCAAGGGTGCTGTTGGCCTCTTCGTAGGTACCGGTCACGGTGTCCCCGGTAACCACGCCGTGGTCGAAGGTTGCGTCGAGGGTCTTCTCCGGCATGGTGTTGACGACCCCGGGGGCAACAAGCTCGGTGACGTAGAGGGTATCCGGGTAGGCCGGATCCTTGACGCCTGTGGAGGCCCACAGCGGACGCTGGGGAAGGGCTCCGGCCTCGGCCAGAACTGCCCAGCGTTCGGTGGAGAACAGCTCTTCGTAGACCTGGTAGGCAAGACGGGCGTTGGCCACGCCGGCCTTGCCCTTGAGTGCCTTGGCCTCTTCGGTGCCGATGGCGTCCAGGCGCTTGTCGATCTCGGTGTCCACGCGGGAGACGAAGAAGGATGCCACAGAGTGGATCTTGGAGAGGTCGTGTCCGTTTTCCTTCGCCTGCTCCAAGCCGGACTGGAAAGCGTTGATGACGGCCCGGTAACGCTCCAGGGAGAAGATCAGGGTCACGTTGACGCTGATGCCCTCGGCCAGGACGGCCGTGATGGCCTCGAGGCCCTCGAGCGTGGCGGGGATTTTGATGTGGACGTTGTCCTTATTCACCGTGGCGTACAGCTGCTTCGCTTCGGCGATCGTGCCTTCCGTGTCCCAAGCGAGGCGGGGGTCCACCTCGATGGAAACGCGGCCGTCGACACCGTTGGTGGCGGCAGCGACAGGTGCGAAGAGGTCGCAGGCGTCGGCGACGTCGGTGGTGGTGATGGCGAAGATTGTTTCTTCAACGCTGGCACCCTCTGCAGCCTTCGCTGCGATGGTCGCATCGTAGTCCGTGCCGGCGGTGATCGCGGCATGGAAGATGGACGGGTTGGTGGTTACGCCAACGACGTTCTTCTCGTCGATGAGCTTCTGCAGCGTGCCAGTGTCCAGGCGGGTGCGGGAGAGGTCATCGAGCCAGATGGAAACGCCGGCGTCGGAGAGTTGCTGCGTGGGAGTGCTGGTCATGTCTTTTATCTCCTTCGAAGTTCGCAGTCAGTTATGCGTTGACGGCTGCGAGCGAGTCTTTGGCAGCGGCTGCAACGGCTTCGGCGGTGATGCCGAACTCCGTGAAGAGCCGCTTGTAGTCGGCGGAGGCGCCGAAGTGCTCAAGGCTGATGGAACGGCCGGCGTCCCCAACGAATTCGCGCCATCCCTGGGCAAGGCCGGCTTCGACGGAAACGCGTGCCTTCACGTCGGACGGAAGGACGGACTCGCGGTATGCCTCGTCCTGCTTGTTGAACCACTCAACGCACGGCATGGAGACAACGCGGGTGGCGATGCCTTCGGACTGGAGGGCTTCGCGGGCTGCGACGGCGAGCTGGACCTCGGAACCGGTGCCGATCAGGATCACCTGGGCGTCAACAGTTTCGCCGCCCTTGGAGGCTTCGGCCAGGACGTAGCCGCCCTTTGCCACGCCGGCGGTGGACGCGAACGTGTCACCGCTGGCTTCACCTTCACCACGTGCGTACGTGGGGATGTTCTGGCGGGTAAGGACGATGCCTGCCGGGTTCTCGTGGTTCTCGAGCATGACCTTCCAGGCTGCGGCAACCTCGTTGGCGTCGCCCGGGCGGACAACATCCAGGCCCGGGATGGCGCGCAGCGAAGCGAGCTGCTCCACAGGCTGGTGGGTGGGGCCGTCTTCGCCCAGGCCGATGGAGTCGTGCGTCCACACGTACAGCGAGGGAACACCCATCAGCGCGCCGAGGCGGATGGCCGGGCGCTGGTAGTCGGAGAAGATCAGGAACGTGCCGGAGAACGCACGGGTGCGGCCATGCAGGGCGATGCCGTTCACAATCGAGGCAGCAGCGTGCTCGCGGATACCGAAGTGCAGCACACGGCCGTAGGGGTTGCCCTTCCAGGCGTCGGTGGAACGCGAGGTGGGGATGAACGACGGCGAGCCCTCGATCGTGGTGTTGTTGGACTCGGCGAGGTCGGCAGAACCGCCCCAGAGTTCCGGGAGGACCGGGCCGATCGCGTTCAGGACCTTGCCCGAAGCTGCACGGGTGGAAACGTCCTTGCCCGCCTCGAACACCGGCAGGGCTGCGTCGATGCCCACGGGCAGCTTCTTTGCCTCGATGCGCTCCAGGAGTGCGGCACCATCCGGGTTGGACGCCTGCCATGCCTCGAACTTGCTCTGCCAGGCAGCGCGCTCTTCGGAACCACGCTCAACAACCTTGCGGGCGTGGGCGAGAACCTCTTCATCGACCTCGAAGGACTTCGCAGGATCAAAGCCAAGAACGGTCTTAAGAGCGGCAACCTCTTCGGCACCGAGGGCCGAACCGTGGATCTTGCCGGTGTTCTGCTTCTTCGGGGCCGGGTAACCGATGATGGTGCGCAGCGAGATGATGGACGGCTTGGTGGTCTCTGCCGTGGCCTTCAGCAGGGCCGAGTAGAGTTCCTGGACATCTTCGACGTACTCGCCGGTCTTGGTCCAGTCCACGCGCTGGGTGTGCCAGCCGTAAGCTTCGTAACGCTTCAGAACGTCCTCGGTGAACGCAACGTCGGTGTCGTCTTCGATCGAGATGTGGTTCTCGTCGTAGATCACTACGAGGTTGCCCAGTTCCTGGTGGCCGGCCAGCGAGGAAGCCTCGGAGGTCACGCCTTCCTGCAGGTCGCCGTCGGAAGCGATGACCCAGATGGTGTGGTCGAACGGCGACTCGCCGGCGGGAGCATCGGCGTCGAACAGGCCGCGCTGGCGGCGCTGGGAGTAAGCGAACCCGACCGAGGACGCGAGGCCCTGGCCCAGCGGGCCGGTGGTGATTTCCACGCCTGCGGTGTGCTTGTACTCGGGGTGGCCCGGGGTCAGGGAGCCCCAGGTACGCAACGCCTCAAGGTCCTTCAGTTCCAGGCCGTAACCCGAGAGGAACAACTGGATGTAGAGCGTCAGCGAAGTGTGGCCGGGGGAGAGGATGAACCGGTCGCGGCCAATCCACTCAGGGTTCTTGGGGTCGTGGCGCATCAGCTTCTGGAAAAGCAGGTAAGCCGCGGGCGCCAGGCTCATGGCCGTACCCGGGTGGCCGTTCCCGACCTTCTCCACAGCGTCGGCAGCCAACACGCGAACGGTGTCAACAGCCTTCTGGTCCAGATCGGTCCAGGACAGTTCTTGCTCTTCCAAATGTGGCACGAAAACCGAGCCCCTCTCTGTGCTGACGGCGGGATAGCGGATACACGACCGCGCAGGAAGCTCAGATGGCGCCCGCTGCAATGTGTCTACCAGCCGTTCACCATTGAAACGTTGATCTTTCTTCCAGACACACGGACAGTCCGAGAATACGGTTTCCCGGAAGATCGACGCGCGCTGATCTGCTTCACAGCTTAGCCCTAAATGTGGTCCAAAGCTCAGGAAATCCCACTAACTGGACAGAAAAACAGCTTTTATGAATCACCATGGCGTCAGCCGGTAGTGAAGAGTCAGAAACATTGGCGTATTTTGCGGACATGGGCCCGCTTCCGGCCACGGTATGATATTTGGAGGCCTCCAGCGGCTCGCGCGCCCGCGGTTCATTCCGCGAATCAGGACGCTGCCGCTGCGCAAACCCCGAGAGCATAGAACAGAGTGACTGCCGTCGTGAGCACAACTGATACGCCCGTCAACGCGACCCCGGCCCGGGGGAGCATTGGATTTTCCCGCAAGCTCAAGGCGTATCTGGCTCTCACCAAACCGCGCGTCATAGAACTCCTTTTGGTGAGCACGTTGCCCACCATGATCTTTGCCCAGCGGGGATTCCCGTCCATCGGGCTCATGCTGGCAACCCTCGTGGGTGGTGCCTTCGCTGCCGGCAGCGCAGGCGTGTTCAACTGCTACATCGACCGCGATATCGACAAACTCATGCACCGCACGGAGAAGCGGCCGTTGGTCACCGGTGAGGTCAGCCCGCGTGAAGCGATTGTCTTCGCATGGCTCCTCGGTGCGGCCGCCATCGCCATCCTGTGGTTCGGCGCCAACCCGCTCTCCGCTTGGCTGGGCCTCGGCGCGATCGTTTTCTACGTGGTCATCTACACGATGATCCTCAAGCGCCGCACCGCCCAGAACATCGTCTGGGGAGGCGCGGCAGGTTGTTTCCCTGTCCTCATCGCATGGTCCGCAGTCACCAACACCGTTGAGTGGCCGGCCATTGTACTGTTCATGGTGATTTTCCTGTGGACTCCGCCGCACTATTGGCCGCTGTCCATGCGCTACGGCGAGGACTACCGGAACGCCAAGGTCCCCATGCTCGGGGCGATTGCGGGCGCCAAGGTCGTCTCGGTGCAGGTTGTCCTTTACGCCTGGGCCATGGTGGCCTGCTCGCTGCTGATGATTCCGGTGGGTGGAGCAGGGTGGGTTTACACCATCGCGGCCGTTGCCACCGGCGCCTGGTTCCTCTACGAAAGCCACGCCCTCTACAAACGGGCACAGGGCGGGGACGTCTCCAACAAGGGCGCAATGAAGGTTTTCCACGGCTCCATCAGCTACCTGACACTGCTCTTCATCGCCTTGGCCGTCGACCCGTTCGTCGGTTCACCCCTCATCGGCGGCTAGTCGCCTAAAGCGGCCCAACCCGCCACACCCCGACGTCGACGCTCGCCCCTGAGCGTCGACGTCGGGCTTTGTTGTTGCCCGCCCAACGTTCCTCTTTCACATCCCAGCCCGGGTGGCCGTTTCCTCTTTCACATCCCAGCCCGGGTGGCCGTTTCCTCTCCCACATCCCAACCCGGGTAGCCGTTTCCTCTCCCACATCCCAACCCGGGTAGCCGTTTCCTCTGGCACATCCCAAGGCACTTAGCCACATCCTCTGCGACTGAGGCCGTCCGGTCATGTCGCCCAGACGCCGGCAACGTAAAAAGCCCGACGCCGGCACTCCGGCGTGAGTTTTCGTGATGACCGCCCGAGATCAGACCCCAAGCCGTCCCGCATGCTGAGCATATGTGCCAAGAATTCCACCTCGAATTTGAAGTCCTGCCGGAAGCCCCCCCGGATGCAGTTGCCCAAGTCCCGTCTACGTCATGGGAGAGCATCCTCGGAAACCCCGACGGTACGTGACAGAGGAACGCCCAAAACCCCGACGGTACGTGACAGAGGAACACCCAAAGCCCGACGGGACATGACAGAGGAACGCCCGAACCCCGACGGGACGTGACAGAGGAACCCCCGAAACCCGACGGGACATGAAAGAGGAACGCCCGAGTTACAGGGCGCCTCCGGCTACTTAACGGGGCTGGCCTTGGCGAGGTCTGCAGCGTTGGTCGAGGCACTCATGAGCAGTGCCGCACCCAGCATGTGGGCACCCACCAGCAGCGCGGGGATGCCGTTGTAGTACTGCGTGAAGCCAATGACGGCCTGGAGAGCTGTGACCGCGAGCATGAGGAAGGCAGCCGTACGGAAGGGGCCGCTGATTTTGTGCCGCAACACCAGGTAGACGGCGAACAGCGAGCCAGCCGTGATGACGTAGGCCGGGATGGCATGGATGTGGGAGAACAGGTCCCAGTCGAGGTTGTTCCGGGGAGCGTCGGCGTCGCCGGCGTGGGGGCCGGCACCCGTCACCACCACGCCGAGCATGACCGCGATGGTGGAGAAGACCAGGACGGCCATCATCGCGGGACGGAGGATGGACGGGAGCGGTGCAAGCGTCCTGTTCATGAACTGCCCGGTCCGGCCAAATGCCCTGTTGACCAGGAGCGTGGCAACGACAACCAGCGCCATGGAGACGAGGAAATGCAACCCGACCACCCACGGGTTGAGGCCGGAAAGGACCGTGATGCCACCGATGATTGCTTGCGCAGGGATGCTTGCGAGCAGGCCCAAGGCAAGCAGGAAGAGGTCCCGGCGTTCCTTGCGGAGGTTCCACAAGTAGACGAGCATCAACGCGGCTACCGCGGCAAGGGCGAACGTCAGGAGCCTGTTGCCGAACTCAATGAAGCCATGAATGCCCATCTCAGGGGTGTTGACCAGGGAGTCATCGGTGCAACGCGGCCAGGTAGGGCAGCCCAGCCCGGATGCGGTCAGGCGCACGGCTCCGCCGGTGACCACAAGGACTGTCTGGCCGATCAAGGAGAGGACCGCCAGGCGGCGTACGGTGCGGTTCACCTCCGTGGGCAGCTTGGACGTAAGCCGCTGTACGGTCTTTGGTAGGCGCGATGCCGTGCTCACAGGATTCTCGATTCTTCTGGGGTCAGTTCCACTTGAACCAGCGGATGGCTGCGGCTCCGGCAAGAACCGTCCACAGCAAGAGGACTACGACGGCGGGGACGGGTACCAATCCGTACTGGAAAGCGTCCCGGAGTGCTTCTCCCAACGCCCCGGAGGGCAGGAAATGCACGATGGCCTGGGCGAGGCCCGGCAAGCGTTCGGCGGGAACCACAATGCCGCCCAGTGCGCCCAGCAGGATCCACAACAAGTTGGTGATGGCCAGCGTTGCCTCGGGACGGACGGTGCCCGCTACCAGGAGGCCCAGGGCCGTGAAAGCCGCGGCGCCCAAAACCAGGATCGCGAGCCCGGGAAGCCAACCGGACGGGTGGGGTTGCCACCCCAGGAACGCTGCGATGACGCCGACCACCACCACCTGGAGGAACAACACCACCAACACCGCGAGGATCTTGCCGGCGATGAGCCCGCCGCGGCCCAGGGGAGTGGTGGAAAGGAACCGAAGTACCCCGTAGCGGCGGTCGAAGCCGGTGGCGATTCCTTGTCCGGTGAACGCCGTGGACATGGCGCAGAGGGCAAGGATGCCGGGGGTGGCGATGTCCACACGCGCACCGCCCAAACCGTCCAGCAGCGGCGTGACAACCAATCCAAGCAATGCAAGGAGCGGCAGGATGATGGCCAGGATGAGTTGCTCGCCGTTGCGGAGCATGGTGATGGTCTCGTAGCGTCCCTGCTGCAGGATGCGTCGCGTCAGGGATGCGGGACCGGCATTGGTGCCGAGGAGCGGGCTCATCGAAGATCCCTTCCGGAGATATCCAGGAATACGTCCTCGAGGCTCCGTGCCTCAAGGCGAAGCGATGCAGGCAAGATGTCCTTTTCCGCCCACCAGGCTGCCAGCGAAGCCAGGTCCGCCGGTGTTAGTGCCCCGCTGACGGTAAAACTTCCCGCACGGGTTTGCGTCACCTGCAGTCCGGCACTGAGGGCAGCTCCCAGTTCGAGCCCTGGCGGAATGTCGAAGTACAGGGTCCTGTCAGCGATATCCGCTGAATGCTCCTGGGCCAGCAACTCCGCGACAGTGCCTTCGGCGACGTTGTGGCCGCCGTCGATGATGTAGACGTAATCGGCCAACCGTTCCGCGTCATCCATCAAATGGGTCGTCAGGACAATTCCCATGCCGGCGTCGCGGAGCTCGGCAATGAGCTCGAAGACGATCTGGCGCGACTGCGGATCCAGTCCGGCGCTCGGCTCGTCGAGGAAGAGGATCTCGGGGTTGCCCACCAGGGCTGCCGCCAGGGCCAGCCGCTGCTTCTGCCCACCGGAGAGGCGGCGCACGGACGTCCGGCTGAACTGGTCGATGCCCAAACGGTCAACAAGGCGGCCCAGCTCCATGGGCTTTTGGTACATGCCGGCAATATGCCGCAGCAGCGGCAGGGGACGGGCCGACGGCGGGAGGCCGCCGTCCTGGAGCATCACGCCGACGCGGGACCTCAGTTCCGCACCTGCGGTATCAGGATCCTGGCCAAGGAGGGAGATGGTGCCCCCGGTGCGTTTTTGCAGTCCTTGTGCGCATTCCAGGGTGGTGGTCTTACCGGCCCCGTTGGCACCCAGGAGCGCGGTGATTTCGCCGCGACCGGCCACAAGGGAAAGGTCACTCACTACACGGAGCATCTTGCCGTCGAGGGAGGCCAGGGGGCCCACATCCTTGACGAGTCCGTCTATGCTGAGGACAGGGGAGTCGGTGGATCGCACCAAAGTATTCTACGCGAAGTAGTACGGTCACATGCGGTTGGGAAGGTGAGGTCAGTCTCGCCTTACTAGAGACCGGAAACAAATTACGACATGATTATGTTGTGTATTCCGTGAGCACCCCCGTTTCCATGCCATCAAAGCGGCATGCGGCACCAGCCGGAGCCCCCATGGCGGCTCCCGCGCTGCCGGACGCTGAAGATCGCACGCGCGACCGCGTGCTCAGCGCCGTGCTCGAAAACGGTCCGGTCAGCGCCGCCGAACTGGGCGATCTACTCGGTTTCACGCCGGCGGCTGTCAGGAGGCACCTCGACCACCTTGAGCGCAACGGCGTCATAGAGGTGAAGCGGGTAGCGAAGGCAGGCTCCGGCGCCGGTCGCCCGGCACGCCGCTATGTCCTCAGTTCCCAGGGCCAGTCAAAGCTCGGGGACGATTACCTGAACATCGCAAGCTCGGCCCTGCGGAAGCTTGAGGCCATTGCCGGAGCAGACGCCGTCCGTGAGTATGCGGAAGAACGTTTCGCTGAGCTGGAGAGCCGCTACGCACCCGAGGTGGAAGCTGCCGGGGACGACATCACCTCGCGCGCCATGGCACTGTCCCAGGCACTCAGCCGCGACGGCTACGTAGCGTCGGCACACTCGATTGAAGCCAAAGCTCCGTTGCCCGCCGAATTCTCCAGCGTCCAGTTGTGCCAGGGCCATTGCCCAATCCAGCAACTGGCTGCCGAATTCCCGGTGTTCTGCGATACGGAGACCAAAGTGTTTTCCCGTTTGGTGGGCGTCGACGTGCGCCGGCTGTCCACTTTGGCGCAAGGCGGTCACGTCTGCACCACCCATATACCTACCGGGCGCCCCTCGGCCACAGTGCTCCCCGGCACTGCAGTGCCGGCGGGAAGCCCGTCCCAGGAATCAAACAACCAGCAAGAAAGGCCGTGATGACGGGTCAATTAGCTGAAGGAACAGCAGAGAAGGCAGTAGCTGACGGCACTGTGATCTCGGAGATTCTGGAAAAGAATCCCGAGTTGCACGGTATCGGCAACTACGAATACGGCTGGGCCGACAAGAACGACGTCGGCGCCAATGCCCGCCGTGGCCTGAGCGAGGAGGTTGTCCGTGACATCTCCGAGAAGAAGAGCGAGCCCGAATGGATGCTCGACCTGCGCCTCAAGGGCCTGAAGTACTTCGATCGCAAGCCCATGCCTACCTGGGGTGCAGACCTCTCCGGCATCGACTTCGACAACATCAAGTACTTCGTCCGGTCTACGGAGAAGCAGGCTGCAACGTGGGAAGACCTCCCGGAGGACATCCGGAACACCTACGAGAAGCTCGGCATCCCCGAAGCTGAGCGCAGCCGCCTCGTTTCCGGTGTGGCCGCCCAGTACGAGTCCGAGGTTGTCTACCACCAGATCCGTGAGGACCTGGAAGCCCAGGGCGTCATCTTCCTGGACACGGATACCGCACTGAAGGAGCACCCGGAAATCTTCCAGGAGTACTTCGGCACGGTCATTCCGGTGGGTGACAACAAGTTCGCTTCGTTGAACACCGCGGTCTGGTCCGGCGGTTCCTTCGTTTACGTGCCCAAGGGTGTCCACGTAGAGATCCCGCTGCAGGCCTACTTCCGCATCAACACGGAGAACATGGGCCAGTTCGAACGTACGCTGATCATCGCGGACGAAGACTCCTACGTGCACTACATCGAGGGTTGCACGGCTCCGATCTACACCTCGGATTCACTGCACTCGGCCGTTGTGGAGATCATCGTGAAGAAGGGCGCCCGCGTCCGCTACACGACCATCCAGAACTGGTCCAACAACGTGTACAACCTCGTCACCAAGCGCGCCATCTGCGAAGAAGGCGCCACCATGGAGTGGGTCGATGGCAACATCGGTTCCAAGGTGACCATGAAGTACCCGGCGGTTTACCTGGTTGGCGAGCACGCCAAGGGCGAAACCCTGTCCATCGCCTTCGCCGGTGAGGGGCAGCACCAGGACACCGGCTCCAAGATGGTCCACATCGCGCCGAACACCAAGAGCTCCATCATCTCCAAGTCGGTGGCCCGCGGTGGCGGCCGTGCTGCCTACCGCGGCCTGGTCCAGGTCCGCGAGGGCGCAAAGCACTCAGCCAACACGGTCCGCTGTGATGCCCTCCTGGTGGACACGATCTCCCGTTCGGACACCTACCCGTACATCGACATCCGCGAGGACGACGTCGTACTGGGCCACGAAGCCACCGTTTCACGCGTCAGCGAAGAGCAGCTGTTCTATCTGATGTCCCGCGGCATGCCGGAGGACGAGGCCATGGCCATGATCGTGCGCGGCTTCATTGAGCCGATCGCCCGCGAGCTGCCCATGGAATACGCCCTTGAGCTGAACCGCTTGATTGAACTTCAGATGGAAGGATCCGTCGGTTAACAATGACTGATATCACTACCGAAAAGGCCCGTATCGGCGCGCCTTCAGCCCAGCCCTTTATCGACGGCTTCACGGAGGAGGGCGAGAATCTTTCGCCCATCAACGCGTCAGGTTCGACGGCGGAACAGCCTTCCGCAGGTCCGCTCGCGGGCGCTTCGGCCAAGAGCCATTCGCATGGCGGCGGCGTCGGCGTTCCGGACAGCTCCCGGGCCGGTCGTTTGACCTCTTATGAACTGAACGATTTCAAGGCATTGACCGGCTTGGAAGAAGACTGGCGCTTCACGCCGCTTCGCCGCCTGCGCGGCCTCCACACTGAGGCCTTGACCGGCGCAGCTCCCACCACCACTGTGTCCGCCCCTGCCGGTGTCACGGTGGAGACCGTGGGCCGCGATGACCAGCGCATCGGCCTGGCCGGCATTCCGGAAGACCGGGTTTCCGCCAACGCCTGGGCAAACTTCAAGGAAGCCACGGTCATCACGGTTCCTTCGGAGACGTCGCTTGAGTCGGAGATCACGGTGACCCTCGCGGGCGCCGGCACCGAGGCAGCTGCCCAGCACGTGGTTGTCGTTGCGCAGAAGTTCTCCAAGGCCGTGCTTGTCCTGGGCCATGAAGGCTCCGCAGTCGTGTCCGAGAACGTGGAGATCATCGTCGAAGACGGCGCCGACCTCACGGTCGTTTCCCTGCAGGAATGGAACGACGACTCCGTTCACGCGTCGTCGCAGCAAGCGAAAATCGGCCGCGATGCCAAGTTCAAGCACATCGTGGTCAGCCTTGGCGGCGACCTAGTCCGGGTTACGCCGACGGCACGCTTTGCCGCCCCCGGTGGCGAGGCCGAACTCTTCGGCCTTTACTTTGCCGATGCAGGACAGCACCTGGAGCACCGCACCTTTGTTGACCACGCGCAGCCCAACTGTGTGTCGAACGTCCTGTACAAGGGCGCTCTCCAGGGCAAAGGTGCGCACACCGTGTGGGTTGGCGACGTTCTGATCCAGAAGAACGCCGAGGGCACTGACAGCTACGAGAAGAACCAGAACCTGGTCCTGACCGATGGCTGCCGCGCTGACTCCGTGCCGAACCTCGAGATCGAAACCGGCCTCATCGAGGGTGCGGGCCATGCCAGCGCCACCGGCCGTTTTGATGATGAGCACCTGTTCTACCTCATGGCGCGCGGTATTCCGGAAGATGTTGCCCGCAGGCTCGTGGTCCGCGGCTTCCTCAACGAAATCATCCAGAAGATCAAGGTCCCGGCCATCGAGGAACGCCTGACCGCTGCGGTTGAGCGCGAACTCGCTGCGACAGACAACTAACTCACTGCGTCAGACAACTAGCGTCTCCCGACACGACAGGCAACAGAACAAACATGAGTGATCACATCAAGGGCGAACTGGTTTGCAACGCCAACGACATCAAGGTCAAGCAGGCGTTGCGTGTCCTGATCGACGACTACCCGGTAGCCATCGTCAAGGACTCGATGGGCGAAATCCACGCCGTCGGCGACACCTGCTCGCACGCTGACATCTCATTGTCCGAGGGCGAGGTCGAGGGCTGCGCCATCGAATGTTGGGGCCACGGTTCCCAGTTCGACCTGCGCAGCGGCCAACCCCTTCAGTTGCCTGCCTACGACCCCGTCCCCGTTTTCGCCGTCACCATCGATGGCGACGACGTCTACGTGGACGTGACCAACGTTGTGAACGGCGCCCCGGTCAACAACTACTGAGCGCGCCGAGTACCTCCAGACCTACGAACGGAAAGAAAGAAGAGCATGTCTACTCTTGAGATCAAGGACCTGCACGTCAGCATCGAGACGGAGCAGGGCACCAAGGAGATCCTGAAGGGCGTCAGCCTGACCATCAGGACCGGCGAAACCCACGCCATCATGGGGCCGAACGGCTCGGGCAAGTCCACCCTTGCCTCCACCATCGCAGGCCACCCGCGTTACACGGTCACCAGCGGCAGCATCACCCTCGACGGCGAAGACGTCCTGGAAATGAGCGTCGACGAGCGTGCCCGTGCGGGCGTCTTCCTGGCGATGCAGTACCCGGTTGAGGTTCCGGGCGTCACCATGACGAACTTCCTGCGCACCGCCAAGACCGCCATCGATGGCGAGGCCCCTGCCCTCCGCACCTGGACCAAGGATGTCAAGGCTGCCATGCAGGAACTCCGCATCGACGCCGACTTCGCCCAGCGCAACGTCAACGAAGGCTTCTCCGGTGGCGAGAAGAAGCGCGTCGAGATCCTTCAGCTCGAGCTCTTCAAGCCGAAGTTCGCTGTCCTGGATGAGACTGACTCCGGCCTTGACGTCGACGCACTCAAGGTTGTCTCCGAAGGTGTGAACCGCGCCCATGCACAGGGCAACATGGGCACCCTGCTCATCACCCACTACACCCGCATCCTGCGCTACATCAAGCCGGACTTCGTCCACGTATTCGTTGACGGCCGGGTTGTCGAAGAAGGCGGCCCGGAGCTCGCCGACCGACTCGAAGAAGAGGGTTACGATCGCTACGCCGCAGGTTCGGGCGTCGCTGTTGCTCCTGCCGCTCAGGCCTAGTTAGGATCACCTTATGACCGAAATCAACGCTGCGCGCACCAGCCTCGAGGACGTCGAGGAAGCGCTCAAGGACGTCATCGACCCCGAACTCGGTGTCAACGTCGTTGACCTGGGCCTGCTCTACGGGCTCAAGTACTCCGATGAAGACGGCGCGCTCCTGATCGACATGACACTGACGACGGCGGCCTGCCCGCTGACCGACGTGTTGGAAGAGCAGGTGGGCAAGTCCTTGGACGGCATCGTCGATGACTGGCGCCTGAACTGGGTATGGATGCCGCCATGGGGTCCCGAGCGGATCACCGACGACGGCAAAGACCAGATGCGGGCCCTCGGCTTCAACATCTGATCAAACTTTCCGCTGAATGCGGACACAAAGAATGGCTCCGGGCATTGTGCCCGGAGCCATTTTGCGTGGTGGCAACCGCTATGGCACTGCAACGCCGAACGTGTCGCACTTGTTGATGTCGCCGGTGGAGTAGCCCTGGTAGAACCACTTCTGCCGCTGTTCGCTGGAACCATGGGTCCAGGATTCGGGTGAGACCCTGCCCGTGGCCGCTTGCTGGATGCGGTCATCGCCGACGGCGGATGCAGCCGACAGGGCATCCTGCAGGTCTTCCTGCGTGATGGGATCCAGGAAGGGCTGGCCCGTGGCTGGGTCCGCCTGCGAGGAGGCGTGGCGGACCCAGAGCCCTGCGTAGCAGTCGGCTTGGAGTTCCACGCGAACGGCTCCGGACTGCGGTCCCTGCGGATCCTGCTGGGCGCGGTCCAGGTTGCCGAGGATGTTCTGCACGTGGTGTCCAAACTCATGAGCCACCACATACTCCTGGGCCAGTGGCCCGCCGGAGGAACCGAATCGGGTGACCAGTTCGTCAAAGAAGCCCGGATCGAAGTAGGCCTTAACGTCCGCCGGGCAGTAGAAGGGGCCAACGGCAGTCGTGGCCGCTCCACAGCCGGTGTTGGTGGCCTGGTCGAAGATGACGGTTCCCGGCTGCGAGTACCGGACGTTGTAGTCGGCGAGGTATGTAGGCCAGAAAGCGTTGAGGCTGTTCACGGTTCCCGTGATGCGGCAATCCAGGCGCTTGTCGGCGTCGGCGCCTGTCCGGCATTCGTTGACACCGCCGCCGCTGCCGCTTTCTATGGCCGGCGGCTGGCTGCCGCCACCCAGGTCCCCAAGGATGTTGGGATTGAAGCCAAGGAGCGCCAGTAGCAGTACTACGATCCCGCCACCGATTCCGCCTCCGATCTTGGTCCCACGGCCCAGCCCGCTGCCGCGTCTGTCTTCTACCTGCGATGGATCAAGCTGTGCGCCGTCATTGAAACTCATACAGTCAGAATAGACGTCACTATTGGTGTCCGATGGCGCACACTGCCGTAAAATTGCGGGGATGCCTTTCCTGAACAACCTTCAACTGTGGGCCGATGACCGCCCCCACCACACTGCCGTGGTGGTCGGGCGCAGCAGGCTCTCCTGGTCGGAGTTGCGCGACGCAGCAACCGGGTTGCTCGCCACCACGTCCGACACCACGGTCCTCGCCGAGCGAAATTCCACGGAGTTCGTGGCCCGTTACGCTGCGGCTTTGGCGGGGGAGCGCCGGTGCGCGGTCCTGGATCCGTCGTGGCCGCCGGCGATGATCGACGAAGTCGCCTCGCGCATCACGGGATCGGGCCGGGATTCCTGCGGAGTGCTGTGTGACGGCGATCCTTCATCGACGTTCCTTGTCGGACTCACGTCCGGAACCACCTCGGTGCCAAAGGCGTTCACCCGTTCGAGGCATTCGTGGCGCGTTTCCTTCGACGCCTCCATCGAATTCTTCGGTCTCACGCAAGACGACCGCACCCTCGCCGCAGGTCCACTTTCTTCCAGCCTCAACCTTTATGCCTTGTCAGAGTGTCTCTACGCCGGCTCGGCCTTCTACACCCTTGAATCCTTTGACGTCGGCGATGCCCACGCCGCGATCAGCCACGACGGCATCACGCGGTTGATCGTGACGCCGACCATGCTGCGTTTGCTGAGCGAACGCGGCCTGGCCGGCGACGTGGATGCCTCCGGCGTCCGCAGCATCATCTGCGCAGGTTCCAAGCTGGATGCACGCACCCTTGAAGCGGCCCGCAGGTGGGCACCAAACGCAGCGCTCTACGAGTACTACGGAGCGTCCGAGCTCAGCTTTGTTTCCGGAACCCGCTTGGCAGCGGGTCAACCTCTGGACGTTGGAGGAACGGGCATCGGGCGCCCGTTCCCGGGGGTGGAACTGAGCATCCTGGATGATGACGGAGTGCCCGTGCCGGACGGCGCACACGGCAACATCAGCGTCCGCAGCGGAATGGTCAGCAACGGGTACCTCTGGGGTGACGACGGTCAGGCCCTCCGGTGCTTGGACGGGTGGTACACCGTTGGGGACCAGGGCTACCTTGAAGGCGGCGTGCTCCACATTCTTGGGCGGCGTTCGGACATGATCATCACGGCCGGGAAGAACGTTTATCCGCACGAGGTCGAACTTGCCTTGGCGTCGGTTCCGGGGATTGAGGTGGCCGTTGCGGCAGGAGCACCGGATGACGTCCGCGGCCAAAAGGTGATTGCCGCCGTCGTACCCGCCTATGGCGCCGTCACTGCGACGCAATTGCGTACCGGACTTGACGGTCTGCTGGCCAGGGACAAATGGCCGCTGCAGTACTACGTCCTTTCCGAACTGCCCATCACTGATCGGGGAAAGATCAGTCGTTCGCTCCTGTTGGACTGGATAAAAAACCATGATGCCCGCATCCAGCCCCTTCACTGACCAGTCCGGGGCGTCGGGGCAGAACGACCGCTTAGCGGACATCGACCCCTCCCGCCAGCCGGTGATCATCGCCGCGCTCCGTACACCGGTATGCAGGGCGAACGGCGCCTTGAAGAGACTCCGTGCCGCCGATCTGCTGGCGCCCGTGTTGTCAGCCTTGATGGAACAAACGGGTGCTGAGCCTGCGGACGTGGACGACGTCATGATGGGCAACGCGGTGGGCGGTGGCGGCAATGTGGCCCGGTTTGCCGCCCTCCAGGCAGGCCTGCCTGTCTCCGTCCCCGGCATCACGGTGGACCGGCAGTGTGGTTCCGGTTTGGACGCCATTGCCCTGGCTTCGCGGCTTGTGGCCGCCGGCGGCGATCCACTGTACCTGGCGGGCGGCGTGGAGAGCGTCAGTACCGCTCCGGCCCGAGCCCACAGGAATGACGACGGCGGACTGGACTTCTACTCGCGGGCCGCCTTCGTGCCGCCTACCTTCGGTGACCCGGACATGGGCGTGGCGGCCGAGATCGTCGCCCGGCACTTCGCGATCAGCCGCGACCGGCAGGACGACTTTGCCCTCCGAAGCCACCAGCGGGCAGTCGCTTCGGCATCTGCAGGCACCTTCCTTGCCGAAACAGTGCCCTTGGACGTCGACGGCCGGCCAGTAACCGCGGACGACGGCCCCAAGCCCAACCTTCGTCCTGCGCTGATGGCGCGCTTCCCGGCAGCTTTTGTACCGGAAGGTTCCGTCACGGCCGCGAACTCCTGCTTCGACGCTGACGCAGCGGCCGCCGTCGTCGTCACCTCCCTGCGACGGGCCCGCCTCATGGGTGTGAAGGACGGGCTGCTTGTCCTGGACAGCGGCACTTCAGGGGTCGAGCCACAGTTGCTCGGCATCGGGGCAGCTTTCGCGGCGGAGCAGTTGTTGGCACGCCACGGCATGAATCCGGAGCAGCTGGACCTGGTCGAATTCAATGAGGCTTTCGCCTCGCAGACGCTGGCTTGCCTCGACCATCTGGGCATTGACGCTGCACGTGCCAACCTCGATGGGGGAGCACTGGCCTTGGGGCATGCCTACGGCGCCTCGGGCGCGGTCCTGGTAACCCGGCTGCTGGCGCAGGCGCGGCGGGACTACGAACTTCGGCAGCGGGAAGTCACGGGTATTGCGATGATCAGCATCGCCGGGGGCATGGGTACCGCGGCCTTGGTGAAGTACCGTCGGTTCTAGCCCCGGCCCGGAGGCGGTTCCGGGTAATCGTCGGCTTCGCCGAGGCCCCGTGCGGCCAAGGCGTCGCCCGTCTGCCGCGCATAGGCAACAGTGCTAATGAACACCGGCAGGATGAGGGCCTTCGGGTTTCGTTCCAATCCGCGTGCACGCGCCGCATCCCGCACATCGCTGAAGGCACCGGCTATGAACGGGATACTCCGGAGCATGATGGCGATGGTGAGGGCAAAACGTTCCGGATCCGCGCCCCAGCGCCGGAAGGGCCGGGCCAACCGGACCACTCCGTCCAACAGGTCCTGGACCGGGGTAGTGGCCGTCAGGATGGACGCCGCCACCACGCACACCAGAACGTTCAGCACGATGCGTGCAGCCGTAGGGCCGCCCAATTGCCACCACTGGAATGCCCCGATGACAAGGAGGATCGGCGCTACAAGCCATACAGCCCGCAGGAGCCTCCGGAAGCCGGCCCCCGTGAGCAGGAAGATCCCGCACAAAAGTGCCAGGACCAGCAGGGATACCAGCCAGTCGACGATCAGGAAAGAAGCAGCGCCGCATGCAGCCACCACAAGGAACTTGGCCCAGAGGGGAGTGCGGTGGACAAGCGAATCTCCACGGACATAGTTCGCCAGCAGGAAGCCGTGCCCCCTCATCGGCCCGGACCGTCCAGGCTCGCCGCGCACAGCGCACGGTAATGTGCCACCGCAGCGGACGGACCGCCGTCGAACACAATCCTCCCGGCTTCGACCACCAACACGCGGTCCATGTCGGCGGCGAGGTCCAGATCGTGCGTGGACATGATGACTTGTTGCTCCAGGCCGGACATGGTGCGGCGCAGCAATTCGCGGTTCCTGAGGTCCAGCAGGGTGGAAGGCTCGTCGAGGACCAGAACCGCGGGGTCGACCGCCAGCACGGCTGCCAGCGCGAGCAGTTGCCGTTCCCCGCCCGAAAGTTCGTAGATACTCTGGTCCGCCAGGTGCAGGATTCCAAACCGTTCCAGAACGGACTCTGCGCGGGAAGCCCGCTCCTGCCTGTTTTTGATGCTGCGCCTCAGCGACAACTCGACGTCCTCGCGGCCTGTTGGCATCACCAGTTGGGAGAGGGGATCGGTAAAGACGAAACCGACGTTTGCCCTGACCTTGCGGACGTCGTGGACGGTGTTGTGGCCGTGGACCACAACTGATCCTTGGCTCGGCTCCACGAGCCCATTGACCAGGCGCAGCAGCGTGGACTTCCCGGAGCCGTTGGCCCCGATGACGCCGATCCGTCGTTCGCGCAGATCGAGGCTTACATCCTGCAGCAGCGTCTTGGGCGCGTCGCTGCCATCTACTGCGACGGCGACTGAGACGTTGCTGAAGTTGATGGAGTTCATGAAGAAGTGGAGCCTGCCCTTTTAACCCGGCGCACCAGGACGTCAGGAAATGCCTTATGAAGTGCCACTGCGATAATTACCGCGAGGACATTCTTCAGGATATCTCCCGGGTAGAACGGAAGGTCCGCGAGGAAGGCCTTGGGAAGGTCAAGCTTGCCGTTAACCATCATGCCCACGATCCCCAGTGCGTGGATGATCAGGACGCTGCTGGCCATGGTGGCTGCAAAGAGTAGCGCCGCACGGAACCGAACGGTCTTGCGGATGATCAACGACGTCAAGTACCCGGTGGCTGCCGCGGCCAAGGGAAAAGCGATGATATAGCCGGCAGACGGTGTTGCCAGGATGCCAAGTCCGCTGCGTCCGCCGCTGAAGATGGGTAGGCCGGCTAGTCCCAGCAGGACATAAAGCCCGACGGCGGCGAACCCCCTCCCTGCGCCCAGCACCAGTCCGCTGAGCATCACCGTCAACGTGACAAGCGTGATCGGCACCCCGAGGGCGCCGACCGGGATGCCGGGAACGATGGCGGAGGTGGCCACGAGGGCCGCGAAAACGGCCACGAGTCCGAGGTCGGTGGCGTTCCAACGGCGACGGGCCGCTGCGCCGGGGCCCTTGGTGGAATGGGTCTGGGTCATTGGGGATCCTCTGCGGAAAAGTTGGTGCGTTTTAAGCGGGCACTGCCCACTCTTTCGAGGGTACGGAGCGCGGCGGCAGGCCATTTTGGAGCCTCTCCACAAAGACCGGCCGCGGTTCTTTGGAGAGTGGGGCAGTGTTCCGGGAAATATCCGTCGTGTTTGTTGGCCTCCAGCCTGCCGGTAGACTTGATAAGGCTGTTCTCACAGCAGTTCCCGCCGCTTCCACCGGATTGTCCGGTGCCGCAGGCGTTCCCCGTTGAAAGGCATCACCCGAATTGATTAACGTCCAGGACCTAGAACTTCGTGCCGGCGCACGCCTGCTGATGGACCAGGTCAACTTCAGGGTGGACAAAGGGGACAAAATCGGACTTGTCGGCCGCAACGGTGCCGGCAAGACTACTCTCACCCGTGTACTCGCCGGGGAAGGCCTGCCTGCCGGCGGCAAAGTCACCCGGAGCGGGCAAATCGGCTACCTCCCACAGGACCCGCGCACCCCGGACATGGAACAGCTGGCGCGGGACCGCATCCTGTCGGCCCGTGGCCTGGACGCCGTCGTCGGCAAGCTCAAGAAGGCCCAGGCCGAGATGTCCAGCGAGGACGCCGCCGTCCAGCGCAAGGCCATGAACCGTTACGACCGGCTTGAAGCTGAGTTCCTTGCGGGGGGCGGATACGCAGCCGAGGCTGAAGCTGCTGCCATCTCCTCAAACCTTGCACTGCCTGAGCGCATCCTGAACCAGCCGCTGAAGACCCTCTCCGGTGGCCAGCGGCGCCGCGTGGAACTCGCCCGCATCCTCTACTCGTCCGCCGAGACTCTGCTGCTGGACGAACCGACCAACCACCTCGACGCCGACTCGATCAGCTGGCTGCGTGACTTCCTTAAGAACCACCAAGGCGGCTTGATCGTCATCAGCCACGACGTTGAGCTGCTCGAAGCGACCGTAAACAAGGTCTACCACCTCGACGCCAACCGTGCCCAGATCGACTACTACAACATGGGCTGGAAGCGGTATCTCCAGCAGCGCGAAACTGACGAACGCGCCCGCCGGCGCGAGCGTGCCAACGCCGAAAAGAAGGCCCAGGTCCTTTTGGACCAAGCCAACAAAATACGCGCGAAGGCCACCAAAGCCGTGGCGGCCCAGAACATGGCCAAGCGTGCCGAGCGTCTGTTGAGCGGACTTGAGGCGGTGCGCGAGCAGGACCGCGTAGCAGCCCTGCGCTTCCCTGAGCCCTCGCCCTGCGGCAAGACTCCGCTGACCGCCGAGGGGCTGAGCAAGTCCTACGGGTCTTTGGAAATCTTCACGGACGTTGACCTGGCCATCGACCGGGGCTCCAAGGTGGTCATCCTGGGCCTCAACGGTGCAGGCAAAACGACGCTGCTGCGCATGCTCGCGGGAGTGGACAAACCGGATACGGGAGAGATCATCCCGGGCCACGGGCTCAAGGTCGGCTACTACGCGCAGGAACACGAAACCCTGGACCACGACCGCACGGTGCTCGAGAACATGCGTTCCTCCGCGCCCGATATGAAGGATGCGGAGGTCCGGGGGATCCTGGGTTCCTTCCTCTTCTCCGGTGACGACGTCGACAAGCCTGCCGGAGTGCTCTCCGGCGGTGAGAAAACCCGCTTGGCCTTGGCTACGATCGTCGCTTCCAGCGCGAACGTGCTGCTGCTGGATGAGCCCACCAACAACCTCGACCCCGCCAGCCGCGCGGAAATCCTGGGCGCCCTGAAGAATTACACCGGAGCCGTCGTCATGGTCAGCCACGACGAAGGAGCCGTTGCAGCGCTCAATCCGGAACGCGTTGTGCTGCTTCCCGACGGCGTAGAGGACCTTTGGAACGAGGACTACCTCGATCTGATCACGCTGGCGTAAGCCCGCGCCGCGGGCGCAGCCGGGCTAACGGACGTCGAGTTCTTCGGCGTCGGTGATTCGCCGCAGGTCCTCGTAGGTAATGGAGAACATCGAGTGATGGTCTCCTGCGCCTGCCCACAGTTCGTAGTGAACCCTCAATGAGTTGTCCAGGATGGTGCGGATCTTTGCGGGGTGGCCCACTGGTGCCACGCCGCCCACTTCCTGGCCGGTGTGCGCCAGGACGAATTCGGGTTTGGCGCGGCGGATCTGTCCCGTTTCCAGCCGGCGGGCGACGTGTGCCGTGTCGACTTTCGCTGCGCCGCTCGCCAGGATCAGAAGAGGTTCGCCGTCTACCTCAAATATGAGGCTGTTGGTGATGGCAGCGACCTCACAGCCCAGAACGGAAGCTGCGGCTGCCGCCGTCGGAACTTCCTCGTCGAAGATCCGTACGGTATCCGCAACGCCAAGCGCCGTGAGCGCCGCCTTGACCGACAGGACCGGCTCCGGGATCTTTTCAGTAACCTTGGGCATCCAGAATCGCGTCTTCCTCTTCTTCCGACGTGGGCTTCTTGTTTCGCCGGGGGGCCGGTGCCGGCCGCTTCCGGGGACCTGCAGCGGCGATGACGTCGTCGTCTTCATCGTCCTCAGCATCGATTGCCGCGTTACGTGCCTGTTGGCGGGCAGCGTAGCCGAAGCCGATGAACATCAACACTCCGAAAGCGAACCACTGGAGTGAGTATGAAAGGTGGGTTCCCTCTTCAGTGGCCGGCTTGGGAAACGGCGTAGGCATCGGCTGCACAGGGGGAGTCTCACTTGCCAGCTGCCCGTAGGCACCCGTTTCGATGGTGTACGGCAGTTCCTCGGCAAATCCCGGAAGGTCGATGGAAGCGAGTTGGCCTTCCACCGCGCCGCGGTCCAGTTTCGGCTCGGACGGCTTGAGGCGGGCGACGACCGTGACCTCACCTGCAGGAGGCGATGGAACGACGTCGGGCCTTCCCGGAGTGTTGTTGCCAATCGGTAGCCAGCCGCGATCGATGATCACTGTTTCGCCGGTGGTCAGGCGGAATGGAACAACGACGTCGTAGCCGGGTTGGCCATTGAGCGGCCTGTTGCGGACTACCCGCTGCCCGTCGACGTCATAGCTGCCGCGCAACTCCACCTGGGTCCATTCACGGTCCGGATCCAAGTGGCGGAACTGGTCCTTTACATCGGCGAATGGCACCGGGGTAGCTGAGTAGTTGCTGACGACGCGGTCAATCTCAGCCAGTGTCTCGGCGCGCCGATCCATCTGCCAGCGGCCAAGGAAGACGCACGCCGTCGCGAAGATGACGGCCAGGACAAAGTAACCCAGCCACTTGCTGGAAAACAGGAAACGGTACATTCAGGCTGTCCCGCCCACTGACGCTGCCGCGGATCCGAAAGGCACGGTTTCCTTCCACAGACCCCGCGTTTGCAGGTAATCCTCAAGCCAGGCCCGGTGCTCGTTGCATGCGAGCCATACCTTGCGGCGTTCAGGTGTATGGATTCTGGGGTTGTTCCACAGGAGCTGCCAATCGGCCGCTGCCCGGCATCCCTTGCGCGAGCATTGTTCAGGCGCCGCGGCGCGCGGGGATTCCTCGCCGCCCAAGCCGCCGAGGTTGAAGATGTTCATGAAGCTGCCCGTTCGTCGCCGGCGTTCCCGGCTTCCTCTGATGCATCGTCGCCCGCGGGAGTTTCGTCATCCGCCAGTTCGCCCTGGAGGAGGGTGACGGAGTCATCCGCTTCGGGTTCCTCATCGCTGCCGGACTGGCTGGTGCCTTCAATCTCCGGCACGGCGACGTAGTCCAGCAATGAATCACTGTGGACTTCGGCTTTGTCGCTGCCGTTGGCAATAACCACCGCGATCCAGGGCAGGAAGACAGCTCCAGCCACGGCGAGGATCTTGAACCAGCCATCCACTACGAAAATGAGGACGATGCAGACCATGCGAATGCCCATGGCTATTGAATACTTGATCATGCGTTCGCGCATGTCCTCGGAGTGTGCAGCTGCTGCATCAGTGATGCTATGGACCTCGGGGTCGCTCGAGTAGGCGTCCGGATCCCCGGGCACCTGCTGCAGGGGACTGTTCTCTCGTGTCACAGCTGAATAATCACGCTCCAAAGGCTCCCGTTAATTCTCTCACCGATCCGATGAGTCACCCAAACCGCGCTGGCAGAAGCGGTTACCAGCGCGTTGCGGGAGGCGGCGGCTAAGATCGAGGCAGGAAATCCCTCGTCATCGCGGTAGAGTCCGCAGAATTCGGAGCCCATTCATGCCTGAAGCAGTACCCAGCGGCCGCAGCGTCCTTATTACCGGCGGTAACCGCGGAATCGGACTGGCCATTGCCGAGTCTTTCCTCGCAAATGGAGACAAGGTAGCCGTTACCTACAGGAGCGAAACGGAGTTGCCTGAAGGCATCCTGGGGGTCAAAGCCGATGTGACGGATGAGGCTTCCATTGATGCAGCCTTCAAGATCGTGGAAGAGGCCCACGGCCCGGTGGAGGTTCTGGTGGCCAACGCCGGAATCACCAAGGACACTCTTCTCCTGCGCATGAGCGAGGACGACTTCACGTCGGTTCTGGACACCAACCTGACAGGCGCCTTCAGGGTCATCAAGCGGGCTTCCAAGGGAATGATCCGTTTGCGCAAGGGCCGGGTGATCCTGATCTCCTCGGTCTCCGGCCTCTACGGCGCTCCGGGCCAGATCAACTACTCCGCTTCCAAGGCCGGAATGGTGGGCATGGCGCGTTCGCTGACGCGGGAGCTGGGCAGCCGAGGCATTACGGCAAACGTCGTAGCACCGGGGTTCATCAACACGGATATGACGGCTGAGCTTCCGGAAGAGACCCAGAAGTCCTACCTTGCCAACGTTCCTGCGGGACGTTTCGCGGAGGCTTCGGAGGTGGCCAACGTTGTGCGCTGGGTTGCGAGCGATGAGGCGGCTTACATCTCCGGCGCCGTTATTCCCGTTGACGGCGGCCTTGGCATGGGCCACTAGCGCCGACGCACCGGGACAAACAATTTGTGGGGGCTCCACAACACGCATTCCGCTTTGCCACCGGCAGGATGGAAGCAGGGCCCAAAGATGTGGAAGAAGTGAACAGAAGGAGCACGCATGGGAACGCTTGATAACAAGACAGCCATTGTGACGGGATCCTCCCGCGGCATCGGCGCAGAGGTTGCCAAGATCCTCGCGGCCGAAGGTGCCGCCGTCGTCGTCAACTACCGCCAGAAGGCGCCCCGCGCCAATAAGGTGGTGGCTGATATCCAGGCTGCGGGCGGTCGCGCTGCAGCAGTGGGCGCAGACCTCACCACGGAAGAAGGCGTTCACGCCCTCGCCAGTACGGCCATGGAGGAATTCGGCTCCCTCGACATCCTGGTGTTGAACGCCTCCGGCGGCATGGAATCCGGGATGGAGGAGGGGTACGCCCTGAAGCTGAACCGTGATGCACAGATCAACATGCTCAATGCTGCAGTTCCGCTCATGCCGGAGGGCTCCCGGGTGGTTTTCGTCACCAGTCACCAGGCGCATTTCGTTGAGACCGTGCCAACCATGCCCGAGTACGAGCCAGTTGCCAAGAGCAAGCGGGCCGGGGAGGACGCCCTGCGCGCCCTGCTGCCTGACCTCGCCAACAAAGGCATCAAGCTGGTGGTGGTGTCCGGGGACATGATCGAGGGCACGGTGACCGCGACGCTCCTGGACCGTTCAAATCCCGGCGCCATCGAGGCCAGGCGCGCCGAGGCCGGGAAGCTGTACTCGGTGGAAGAGTTTGCCGCCGAAGTAGCCAAGATGGTCACCGCGGACGTCGAATCGGGACACACCGAATACGTAGGCGGCGCTGACTACTTCGGGAAGTCAGAGCAGTAAAGCCTTTTCAAGAGGGGGTCCGGGACAAAATGTCCCGGGCCCCCTCTTTTGTTGTTGACCACACTTTCCGCTGCGTGGGATTGGAGTCACTTACCAATTCAATAAAAGTTCCATCTTTTCCCATCACGTTTTGTGAGTTTCTGTTTCAAGAACCATTTTTTGCATTACAAAGTCTCTTCTGATTGACTCGGCAATGTGCTCCGTTCGTGAATGCGCCCCACCGCCCGGACCGATGCGCACCAAAAGAATTTCTCCGGCCGCCAGCGCCGATTTCGCGAAACCAGGAGCTTTTGTGGACCTTCTCTTGCACGTGGACGATATCCGTGCGTCACACGACCAGCGGCGCATCCTTCGCGGTGTAGGCTTTTCGCTGCACCGTGGAGAGATTCTGGGATTGATAGGCACCAACGGGGCGGGTAAAACCACCTTGATGGACGTCCTGACCGGCTCCCATCTACCCAACGGCGGGCGCATGAGCCTCGCCGGCGAAAACTTCAACCCGGACTCCTTGGAAGCAGCCCAGGCCTGCGGCGTAGGCCTCATTCCCCAAAATTTTCGGCTTGATCCTGAACAGACCGTCGCCAAGGCTATCTTCCGCAGGACGTTCCAGGCCGCCAAGCCCCATCCCGAGCTCCGGGCCCAGGCAGCAAAGCTCATCGCGGAGGTGGGGGTGGACCTGGACCCTGACGCGAAAGTAGGAGTCCTGGTCCGCGCCGAGCAGGCCCTGGTGGAAGTCCTCCGTATGGTGGCGGAAGAGGCACAGTTGGTCATCATGGACGAGGTCGCGGCTTCCTTGCCGGACCACGATGTAGCAGTGCTGCACAAGGTACTGCGGATGCTGACAGGCCAAGGACGCGCCATCATCTACATCACCCACCGGTTGGATGAAGTGCGCTCGATTGCCCACCGCATTGCTGTTCTCCGCGAAGGCGTCGTGCACCGGATCCTTGATGCGTCCCAGTGCACCGTGGAAGAGCTCGCCCTCCTCCTGCTGCAGAAAGAACCCGAGAGCTCCGACCGCCCCAACGGCCTCCTTGAAGATCAGGAGGTTCTGCGGGTAGTCAACCTCAGCGTGGCGGAAGACATTCGGGACGTGACGTTCACCGTGGCCAAGGGCGAAATCTTTGGCCTGGTGGGTACCCATCGCTCGGGAACTTACGCCCTCGTTGAAGCCCTGGCAGGCGTCCGCGCCATGACGTGCGGGGAAATCCATGTCAATGGCGAGCAGGTGGATCTTCAGTCCGAAACCGACGCCCGGCACAGGAAGATCGGGTTCCTCCCGGATTCGGACCATAACTTCCACGAGGACCCCAGCATCGCCGAGGAACTCCAGCAGGGCCGGAACCGTCAGGCTGGAGCATCCTCGGTGGAGGATGAGGTCAGCCAGCTGCGCGGCGTGATCGATGTCGTTCAGCAGATGCGCATCAAAACCGGCAACATCCAGGGGACAATGAGCACGCTGTCAGGCGGGGACCACCAGAAAGTGCGCCTGGCCCGGTGGATGGCCGCAGAGTGCGACATCCTGATCCTTAGCCACCCCAGCCGGGGCATAGACATTGGCGCCAAAGAGATTGTCTACAGGATGCTCCGTGAGCTATGTGAAACGGGAGTGGCCATCATCCTCCATTCCTCCGACTTGTCCGAGCTCGTCGGATGGTGCCACCGGATTGGCGTGATGCGCGACGGTGAGCTGGTATCCATCGAAGCCAATGCGAACACCAATGAGGATGTCCTGGTGCACCACATGCTGGGTGACAAGTTCGCGTCAGGGAACAGCCCGGCCCGTCGTTCAAAAGGCGTGACAGACACGCTCCTGCCGGGATGACAGAAGGCCGCCGGGTAGCGAGGTTCTTCCGCTGCCCGGCAGCAGCATTCAATTTTCCACAAAGAGGGGTGGACCCGCCTTCCGGCCGGTCCACCCCTTCTTGTTGCTGTCGAATCAGACGTGTTGTGGTGGAATCAGATTGAAATCACCTTCGCGATGTTCTTGAGCTTATGCCGCGCCAGCGCCAAGTTTGCGTACGTCCGGTCAAGCACCAGGTATACGAAGAGCCCTTTCGCGGCGGTGGAGTTCAAAACGTTGATCAGGTGGTACTGCGATTCCAGCGTAATGAGGACGTCCTCGATGTCGCCGTCCAGGCCGAGGTCCGCCATCGTGCGGATCTTCGCACTGACGACGTTGGAGTTACCGGCGGCGGCAACCCCCAGGTCAAAACCGGGGCTTCCGCCCTGCGCCAAAGCCATTCCGCTGGTGTGGTCCACCACGGCCGCCGCAGTGGCACCTTCAATGGACAACAACTGCTTTACGGCGTCATCGAGCGAGCTCATATCTACATTTTCCTGTTCTGGTTGGTAACCGGTGTTCTCCCCAGGAAAGATTTCATGCAAGGGCACTAAACGGTCGTCGGGAAGGTCGTGATGACCTTTCGGCGGCTTTACTTCCTCACGGCGTTTCCACCACTTCCATGCGTTACGCGAACCGCTCACACCATGCCCTAGCACTGATCTTCCGCAGCCGGAAAGGACAGCGGATTTCCTGTTGGAAATAGGAACATATCACGCACTAATTGCAATGAAGGAAACTGATGGCGTTGATCGGCATTTCGGTAAAGACTTGGATAAGACTTGATAATTCCGCGTCACGAATAGTGGCACCAGGATTTTCAATTCCGCGCGCCTACGGCACAAAAAAATGTGACCGGTCAGCCGCCGAGCTGACCGGTCACATTTTTTGCCTGCCACACGAACTGGAACACGCCGGCAGACGGAACAACACGGGAACGTCACCAGGCTGGATCAGGTGCCATGCCACGCGCTGTGGCGCAACCACCGCAGGCATGGGAGGCAGTGAAGCTGCCACGCTCTTGCGATGGTCACGCCCTATAGGTATGTCCTAAACGGTTTTCGTGACGTCGACGGGCCCCAAAGAAGAGCTAGACGTTGGCGATGTGCCGTACTGCGTCGAGGTAAGGCATGTTGACGGCAGCATCCGCCACTGCCCGAACAGCCGGCTTTGCGTTGAAGGCAACGCCGATACCCGCGGCACCCAGCATGTCAAGGTCATTGGCGCCATCGCCCACGGCAATGGTGTGTTCAAGGGGGATGCCCGCAGCTGCAGACCACTCGCGCAGGTATTTTTCCTTCGCTGCCCTGTCGATCACTGCGCCAAGAATTTTTCCTGTCAAAGCGCCGTCGACGATCTCCAGTTCGTTGGCAATCCAGTGATCCAAGGCGAGATCCCCGGCGATAGGTCCGAGGATCTGGTTGAAGCCCCCGGAAACAACGGCGACAACGTGGCCGGCTGCCTTGAACGCGGCCACCAGTTCCGCCGCACCCAAACTGAGGCGCACCTCGTCACGCACGGAATCGACGACGGCGGCGGGCAAGCCTGCCAGCACGGCTACGCGGGCGTGAAGGCTCTGGGCGAAATCCAACTCGCCACGCATGGCCGCCTCGGTGACTGCGGCCACTTCGTCGCGCTTTCCGGCGTGGGCGGCCAGCAACTCGATGACTTCCTGCTGGATAAGGGTCGAGTCGACGTCCATGATCAGCAGCTTCCTCCCGGCCTCGCGCAGGGCCGCAGGAACGACCGCCACATCGATTCCGGCCGGCGCCGCGTCGGACACCAGGCGGCGAAGCGTCCCGAGGGTTTCGGCAGTGCCGGCCTCGGCAGAGAAACTGATGGTGTGCACCTCGTAGCGGGCATCGCCGGACTGTGTTGTTGACGACGTACTGGATTCCGACCACACCGTGGCACCGAAAGCGGCCAGCGCCTTACGCACCTCATCCAGGGATTCGGGATTCACATTCACGCCATAGCTGACCGCAGCCAAGTTCGAAGTCATGCCGTCAATCCTATCGACGGAGCCGCACCCACCCGAATTCGTTTTGCTTCACAATGCGGCGTTCACGCCGGTTATCAGTCATCTTCATTTTTGTCCTAGTGTCTACTCCTATGAGTGATGTTCTGGATTTGGCTTCCGTTAGCGTTGTCCGAGGCAAAAAGGCACTGCTGGACAAGGTCGACTGGCAGGTCAATGAGGGCGAACGCTGGGTCATCCTGGGCCCCAACGGCGCCGGGAAGACGACGCTTCTTCAGATTGCCGCAGCACGTCTGCATCCGAGCAGCGGGAAGGCCGGCATCCTCGACGAGGTACTGGGCCGCGTCGACGTCTTTGAGCTTCGCCCCCGCATAGGCCTGTCGTCGGCAGCACTGGCCAACCAGATCCCGGAGCAGGAGAACGTCCTGAACGTGGTGGTGACTGCGGCCTACGGCGTGACCGGCCGTTGGCGCGAAGGCTACGAGCGCGACGACGAACGCCGCGCCTTTGCGCTGCTGAACGACTGGGGGATGGGGCCGCTCCTGAACAGGCCCTTCGCCACACTCTCGGAGGGCGAACGCAAGCGTGTCCAGATCGCCCGGGCCTTGATGACGGACCCCGAGCTCCTCCTTCTTGACGAACCGGCCGCGGGCCTGGACCTCGGCGGACGCGAAGAACTCGTCCACAAACTCAGTGAGCTGGCGCAGGACGACGCCGCCCCCGCGATGGTGCTCGTCACCCACCACCTCGAGGAAGTGCCGCCGGGCTTTACCCACGCCATGCTCCTGCGCGAGGGCGGAATCGTGGCTGCCGGACCTATCAAGGAAGTCCTCACGGACGAGTACCTCAGCAAGACCTTCGGGCTCGATCTTGACGTGACGGAGAAGTCCGGCCGCTACACCGCCACCGCCCGCCGCTAGACCGGACGCGTATACCAACTATGGAACTTCTTAGCAGCATTCTGGTCTTTTTCGCTGGTCTGTGGGCCGGCACCATCAACGCCGTCGTAGGCTCCGGAACCCTGGTGACCTTCCCGGTGCTGATCGCCTTGGGCGTCGCTCCGGTGGTGGCTTCGATGAGCAATGCCATGGGGCTTGTGGCGGGCACTGCCGCAGGCGCCTGGGGTTACCGGCGCGAATTGGCCGGCAGGGGGCGGCAGCTGTTGAAGCTCATGCCCGCCTCACTACTCGGCGGCATTACGGGCGCGTGGCTGCTGCTTCACCTGCCGGAGAAGGTGTTCGGGTACGTCGCACCGGTCTTGCTGGTAGTGGCGCTGCTGATGGTCATGTTCCAGCCCAAGCTCCAAGCGTGGATCAAGAACCGGGAACAGAATCCTGAACATGCCTTGAAGGACAAGAGCCACGGGTTCCTCCTGGTGGCACTGGTCTACCTCGCAGGCGTGTACGGCGGTTACTTCGTTGCGGCACAGGGAATCCTTCTGGTGGGCATCCTCGGAGTTTTCCTCTCCGGCACCATGCAGAACGCCAACGCGATGAAGAACATCCTGACCCTCACCGTCAACATGGTGGCGGCCATCTCCTACTTGATTTTCGCTTTCGATCGCATCAACTGGCTCGTTGTGCTGCTCATTGCCGTCAGTTCGACAATCGGCGGGCTGATCGGTTCCAAGGTGGGACGCAAGCTCTCTCCCAAGGTCCTGCGCAGTGTGATCTTTACCCTGGGCATCGTTGCTTTGGGCTTCATGATCGCCAACCTCGTGAAATGATGCGCGAATCCTTCGAAATGACTCTCCAGTGACCTTCCACTACCTTGAATCAGCCGACGATCCCCGCGTTTCGGACTACACCACGCTCACCGACGTCCATCTCCGCAAACTTCGCGAACCGGCGGAGGGAATGTACATCGCCGAGTCTTCGCGGGTACTGCGCCGCGCGCTGGCAGCGGGACACCAGCCGAGATCGTTTTTCCTCGCCGAAAAATGGCTTGAGGACCTGCGTGACGTTTTCGAGGCCCATCCCGACGTCCCCGTCTTCATCGGCACGGCAGCCCTCCTGGAGGAAATCACCGGTTTCCATCTGCACCGCGGAGCGATGGCGGCCATGCACCGCCCGGTTCCGGTGCCGCTGGCGGAATTGCTCGCAAGCGCACAGCGGGTGGCTGTCCTCGAGGACATCGTCGACCACACGAACGTGGGTGCCATCTTCCGTTCGGCGGCGGCCCTTGGGGTCGACGCCGTCCTTGTCTCGCCACGATGCGGCGACCCGCTGTACCGCAGGAGCGTGCGGGTCAGCATGGGTACCGTGTTCCAGGTTCCGTGGTCCCGCCTGGAAAGTTGGCCGGGGGACCTGGAACTGCTGAAGGAGCAGGGCTTTACGGTGGCAGCGATGGAACTGACCGATGATGCGCTGGACCTGGACGAGGTGGCGGCCCGCAACATCCCCAAGCTCGCCTTGGTGCTCGGCACCGAAGGTGCCGGCATGAGCCCGGAGACACTCGCCGCCGTCGACATTGCCGTCAAGATACCCATGCGGGCGGGAGTCGATTCCCTCAACGTGGCTGCCGCCTCGGCGGTCGCCTTCTGGGAGCTGCGGCCCCGGAACTGATGCCCGTTCGTGGCGGTCCCGACTTTCGGGTATGATTGCTTGTTGGTCCGGACGTTGAATTAGTTCCTTCTTCGGACCGCCTCCATTCATACCTGGCAACTGGCAAAATCCAGCTGCGCGAACAAAGGTCCAATTATGAAGTCTGATATCCACCCGAAGTACGAAGCTGTTGTTTTCAACGACCTGGCTTCCGGCGTCAAGTTCCTGACCAAGTCCACCGTTTCTTCCTCGAAGACCATCGAGTGGGAAGACGGCAACACCTACCCGGTCATCGACGTCGAAATCTCCTCGGAGTCCCACCCGTTCTACACGGGCAAGCAGCGCATCATGGACTCCGCTGGCCGTGTCGAGCGCTTCAACGCTCGCTTCAAGGGCTTCGGCGGCAAGAAGTAACCCACTTCACCCCAAGTCTTTTCAAAGGCCCGCATTGCCGTTACACGGCAATGCGGGCCTTTGCCTTTTCCGGCAAGATGGACTCCATGACTTCTCTTCCGGACCAGGAAAACCACGACGACGGCAATCGCCTCCACGGCGAATACAAAGTTCCCGGCGGGAAGCTGGTGGTGGTGGACCTGGCGCTCAGGGAAGGCAGGTTCGCCGATGTATCCCTGAGCGGCGACTTCTTCCTTGAACCGGATGAGGCCCTTGAGGACATCAATGCAGCCCTGACCGGATTGCCTGAAACGACGCCTGCCGGGGAGATCGCAGCAGCCATCACCGCCGGCCTTCCTGACGGAACGGTGTTGTTCGGTTTTTCCGCCGACGCCGTCGCCGTCGCCGTCCGCCGGGCACTGTCCAAGGCCACCGCGTGGTCCGACCATGAGTGGGAGGTCATACCGCCAACTGTGCTGCCCACCCACGTCAACGTCGCCCTTGACGAGGTCCTCACCGAAGAGGTCGCCGCCGGACGCCGCAATCCCACCCTGCGCTTCTGGGACTGGGAAGAACCGTCAGTGGTGATCGGCAGTTTCCAGTCGCTGCGCAATGAAGTTGACCCGGAAGGCGTAGCGAAGCACGGCATTACCGTGGTCCGTCGCATCAGCGGCGGCGGAGCGATGTTCATGGAAGCGGGCAACTGCATCACCTACTCCCTTTACCTTCCCCAGACCCTGGTGGATGGCATCAGCTTCGCCGACTCCTACGCCTTTCTGGACTCGTGGGTCATGGCTGCCCTGGAAAAACTCGGAATCACCGCGTTCTACGTTCCGCTCAACGACATCGCCACCGAACAGGGCAAGATTGGCGGGGCAGCGCAAAAGCGGCTCGCCAACGGGGGCATGCTCCACCACGTCACCATGAGCTATGACATTGACGCCGACAAGATGGTGGAAGTCCTCCGGATCGGCAAGGAAAAGCTCTCGGACAAGGGGACCCGCAGCGCCAAGAAGCGCGTGGACCCCTTGCGCCGCCAAACCGGCCTCGCCCGCGCAGCGATCATCGATGCCATGCAGGAAGTGTTCACGGAACGCTACGGCGCCACGGAGTCGCAGTTGTCCGCCCATGAACTCAACGAGGCAGGCAAACGCGTAGACGCGAAATTCGGAACCAGTGCCTGGATGAACCGAGTGCCCTAAGCGGTGTGCACATGGCCGGTTGCCTGTGCCGTCAGGGCCCGCAGCAGGTGGCTCCTTTGCTCAGTGATGATGCGACGGAGGGCACGGGGCGCCTGTTTGTGCTCGTGCAGCCAATGGTCGGTCCTGGTGAGCACGGGGTGCCCGGCCGGCCTGGTGCCTGGGGCCAGGTCCTGCGCACCGGGGTAGAGACCGCGGACAATACGGCCGGCGATCTCGATGCTGCGCTCCTGCCACACTCGTTCGAGGTTCTCGAAGTACGGTTCGATGTAAGGCTCAAGAAGCTCGCGCGGGCCGAGGGTGAACCCGCTGATGGTGGCCCCGAGGATTTCGTTCGACAAGTCGGTACCATGCACCACGGCTTCCCAGGCTGATGCTTTGACGCCGGCAATCGGTCGGGCCGCCAGCGCCAGCGCCCTGCCCGCGTGTCCGGAGGCGGTGTTGTCCTTGGCGAGCTCGGCGTCGAGTTGCTGTTCCGTTGCCTCTCCGTGGGCCGCGAGGGCCTGCCACAGGCTCCAACGGAGTTCGGCGTCCACGGACAAACCCTCCACCACGGTGCTGCCCTCAAGGAGGGCCCGCACCAACGTCAGTTGGCTCGCGCCGCCGCGGGAAACCTCGGCCAACGTCCTGGCCCAGGCCAATTGTTGGTCCGAGCCCGGGGCCGCCACCATCAGCTGACGCGCAGCCACGCCCAGGAACTGCTCCCGGATGTGGCTCCTGCTTACGGCGGGCACATAGCGGTCCACGGCGAGGGTCGCGTTGCCAAGGACGTTCAGAAGCACGCCGATGCCGTTTTCCCCGGGTGCGAATTGCTCCACGGCAGCGATGTAGGAAGCAGCAGGTGTTACACCGTCACGGGCGGAATCCCAGAGGGCCGTCCAGCAGAGTGCGCGCGCCATCGGATCCTGAATCCTGTTAAGGGCCCTCCTGACCGTCTGCTCCGATACCGCATCAAGACGTACTTTGGCGTAGCTGAGATCGTCGTCGTTGACCAGCAACAACGCAGGCCGACGTTTGCCCGCCAATTCGGGAACCAACGTGCGGGGACCGGAGACGTCAATCTCGAAGCTTTCGGTGCGCACCAGCGTGCCCGCCTCATCCGCCTCATAGAGTCCCAGGCGCATGCGGTGGGGCCGCAACGCCTGGTCGCCGGTCAAGGGGTCGACCGCATCCTGCTGCAGCGTCACCGCCCCGAGGACGCCGTCGTCTTCCACGATCTCTGCGGCGATGGTGGAAATACCGGAGGTCTGCAACCACTGCCGGGCCCACACCGTGAGGTCACGCCCGGACGCCGTGCTCAACGCTTCCAGCAAATCCTGGAGCGAGGTGTTCCCGTATTCGTGCTTGCGGAAGTATGCGCGGGAACCTTCCACAAAGGCATCGAATCCCACGTAAGCCACGAGCTGTTTCAGGACTGAAGCTCCCTTGGCGTAGGTGATGCCGTCAAAATTCTGCTTCGCCGCTTCCAGGTCCGGAATGTCCGCAACGATGGGATGCGTTGTGGGCAGCTGGTCCTGGACGTAGGCCCACGCCTTCCGCTTGCTGGCAAAGTTGATCCACGCGCTATCCCAGTCGGTTGCCCTGTCAACGCCGAACGTGCCCATGAAGTCGGCAAAGGATTCCTTCAGCCAGAGATCATCCCACCACGTCATGGTCACCAGGTCGCCAAACCACATGTGGGCCATTTCGTGCATGAGGGTGTTCGCCCGCGCCTGGTACTGCGCGTCCGTTGCCCGGGAGGTGTAGACGTACTTTTCGGTGAATGTCACCAGCCCGGGGTTCTCCATGGCACCAAGGTTGTATTCGGGGACGAAGGCTTGGTCGTACTTACCCCACGGATAGGGGTAGTCGAAGAGCCGGTTGAAGAACTCCAGGCCGCTCTTGGTGAGCTTGAACAGCTCGTCCGTGTCGAAGGAGTCCCGCATGGACGCGCGGCAATACAGTGCCAGCGGCACCTCAAGCCGGGTGCCGTCGTCGAGCGTTGCTTCCCAACGGTCCGTTGCCTTGAAGTACGGTCCGGCAAGCACTGTAGTGATGTACGTGGACATAGGTTTGGTTGCAGCAAAGTCCCACAGGGTCACGCCGTCGTCCTCGAGCGGAGTGCCGGCCGATGCGGCGCCGTTGGAGGCAACCTCCCAGCTGGAGGGAGCGATCACATGGAAGGTGAAGGAGGCCTTGAGGTCGGGCTGCTCGAAGTTAGCGAAGACGCGCCTGCTGTCAGCAGGCTCGTATTGGGTGTAGAGGTAGCACTGGCCGTCAGCGGGGTCAAAGAACCGGTGCATGCCCTCGCCGGAGCGGCTATATAACGCCATCCCGGTGACCGTGACCTCATTCCGCTCGGCCAGGTCCTCAAGAAGGATCCTGTCCCGGTCAACAACGGCGTTGACGTCCAGGGAGCGGCCATTGAGGACCACCGACTGCACTCCACCGCTGATGAAGTCCAGGAAAGTCGCGGACCCGGGCGCGGCGGTGAAGGTGATGGTGCTGGTGCTTGGATAACCTTCGACGGCGGGATCGGCCGCCTCGCGGACGTCCAAGGTGACGTCGTAGCTGTGGGTGGTAATCAGGGCTGAACGGGCAGCGGCTTCGTCGCGTGAGAGGTTGTGATTCGACACACAGCTATCTAATCATGATCCGTGCGGCCGCCCGGCCCGCCGGAAGGCCCGGAAACCCGCGACACGAAGGGCCCGAAATGCGCTCGACCCAAAAAGGTGATTGTCTAATTCCCATGTCTGACCTCTTCCAGGATTATTCGGAGGCCGCTGCGCGCAGCGGTGCCTACGACGAGATGTTTACCAGCGGGCACGTTGCCCGGAAATCCTACGGTCAGGTAGCCGGCGCCCTCCGGGAACTTTCCTTGGCCGACGTCACCGCCCGCGCCGACTCGATGGCCCGCAGCTTCCTGGACCGCGGCGTCACGTTCGACTACGCGGGGGAGGAACGGCCATTCCCGCTCGACATCGTTCCGCGCGTGATCCCGGCTGACGAGTGGGATGTGCTGGAACGCGGAGTCGCCCAGCGGGTCAAGGCGCTGGAAGCTTTCCTGAACGATGTCTACGGACGCATGTCGGTGGTCGCCGACGGCGTCATTCCGCGCCAGCTCGTGACCACCAGCGCCCACTTCCACCGGGCCGTCCACGGTTTCGAGCCCGCAGGCGGGGTCCGCGTGCACGTCTCGGGCATCGACGTCGTCCGTGACGCCGCCGGCACCTTCCGCGTCCTTGAGGACAATGTGCGCGTGCCGTCGGGCGTCAGCTACGTCCTGGAGAACCGCCAGGCCATGGCCAAGGGCTTGCCCGAAGCGTTCGGGCAGCAGCACATCCGGCCGGTGGAGGAGTATCCGCGCAGGCTGTTGTCCGCGCTCCGCAAGACCGCCCCCGCCGGAGTCGATGACCCGACCGTTGTTGTACTGACCCCCGGCGTCTTCAACAGCGCCTACTTTGAGCACACCCTCCTGGCCGGGCTCATGGGCGTCGAACTCGTGGAGGGCCGGGACCTGATCTGCCGTGGAAACCGCGTTTACATGCGGACCACGGCTGGTGAGCAGCGCGTTGACGTCATCTACAAGCGCATCGACGACGACTTCCTGGACCCGCTGCAGTTCCGCTCCGATTCGATGCTTGGTTGCCCCGGTCTGGTGAACGCAGCGCGCGCAGGGGGCGTGACCATAGCAAACGCCGTCGGCAACGGCGTCGCCGACGACAAGCTCGTGTACAGTTACGTCCCTGACCTGATCCGTTACTACCTCCACGAAGAGCCCGTGATTGCCAACGTTGACACGTTCCGGCTCGAGGAAAAGGAAGCAAGGGAATACGTCCTGGACCGCTTGGACGAACTGGTGGTCAAACCCGTTGACGGTTCCGGAGGCAAGGGCCTGGTGATCGGTCCCGATGCGTCCAAGGAGGAACTTGATGCCCTGCGCAAGCGCGTGATCGAGGACCCCCGCGGGTGGATCGCCCAGCCGGTCCTGCAACTGTCCACTGTGCCGACGTTGTCCGGGGACAAGTTCGGGCCCCGCCATGTGGACCTGCGCCCGTTTGCCGTCAATGACGGCGACGACGTCTGGGTCCTGCCCGGCGGACTGACCCGGGTGGCCCTTAAGGAAGGATCGCTGATCGTCAATTCCAGCCAGGGCGGAGGCTCCAAGGACACCTGGGTCCTTGCCGACTCGCCACAATTGCCGGCGGAAGTAATCCCCCGCCAGTCGGTAACTGTGCGCGAACAGGTATCCGTATGGCCGGTTGAAAGCAATTGGCGGGACCGCCAAACGGAACAACAGCAGTGATCCCGGCCATCTCCGACCATTCCCCAGAACTTCGAAATGCACCATGCGAAGGAGGCACAGCCCCATGCTGAGCCGTATTGCCGAATCACTTTTCTGGATCGGCCGCTACGTCGAGCGGGCCGACGGGACCGCAAGGATCCTGGATGTCCACCTCGAGCGGCTTAACCACCTTCCCTTGGAGGAACAGCGCAGCGTTGCGCGGGACCTCCTGGCCGTCATGGGCGCCAAGCCGCAGAATGACGACTTCGGGCTTCCCGAGCTGCTGCACGCCCTGGCCTACGACAAGCAGAGCGCTTCCTCGATCGCCGGGTCGCTCGGGGCGGCGCGGGAGAACGCCCGGAGGGCCAGGGAAACTGTCTCCCAGTCCCTCTGGGAAAGCCTCAACACCACCTACTACGGGCTCAACCAGCACCGCAAGGACGTGGTGGGCACCTACCGCTTCTGCAACTGGGTCCTGGAACGTACGGCCATGGTCCGGGGCCTGGCGGACACCACAGTGAGCCACGATGAAAGCTGGCTCTTCATGGTCCTGGGGCGGTCCTTGGAACGCGCGGACATGACCGCCCGCATGCTGTCGACGCGTGATGTCCAGTCCGCGGGGATGTCCTGGGTGAACATGCTGCGTTGCGCCGGAGCGTACGAGTCCTTCATCCGCACCCGGCGGGCCGCCTTCGGAGACCAGCATGCTGCCGAGTTCCTGCTGCTGGACCGCCTCTTCCCGCGCTCCATCGTCTATGCGCTCCGCGATGCCGACGAGTGCCTCGCCAAGCTGGACCCCTCGGCGCAACGCGTGGGGTTCATCAATGATGCGCGCCGGATCGTCGGCCAGGCCCGTACCTTCCTGGAATTCCACCGCACCGATGACCTCATGTCCGAACTTCCGGAGCACATGGAGCGTGTGCAAAAGGCAGTCACCCAGGCTTCGGACGCCATTTCCCGTAAGTACTTCAATCAGGCTGACGAACACGCCTGGGTGGGAGAAGTTTCATGACCCGGCTGAGCATCGTCCACAAGACGGCCTACAAGTACAACCGCCGCGTGACGCTGAGCTACAACGAGGCCCGGATGACGCCGCTGACGGATAGCCAGCAGGTGGTCCTGGAATCGTCCCTGAAGGTTTCTCCTGCCCACGCTTCGGTCAGCACCTACCGGGATTATTGGGGTACGCGTGTCACGGCCTTCGATATGCAGGTCCCGCACGAAAGCCTCGAAGTCCTTGCCACGGCTACCGTGGAAGTGCACCGGAGCGAACGCCTGCCCAGCGACGACCATATTGTTGGCTGGGACGAGATCCGTTCGGCAAGGATCCAGGACGAGTTCAGCGACTGGCTGCCCCAATCCAGGCTGACGGGACCGGGCACGGAAGTGCTGGGGATCATTCCCGGCGTCGTGGAGGGCCTTAATCCGCACGAGGCAGCCATGGCTGTGTTCGCGTGGATGGCGGGTGAGATGACCTATATGAAGGGCACCACCGGAGTCACCACCAATGCTGAACAGGCCTGGGAACAGCGCCAGGGCGTGTGCCAGGACCTCGCCCACCTGGCCATAGGTGCGTTGCGGAGTTGCGGCATACCTGCCCGCTACGTCTCCGGCTATATCCACCCCAGATCCTCGGCGGCCATCGGCGAGACCGTCGCCGGGCAGTCCCACGCCTGGCTGGAATGGTGGGACGGCGAATGGCGCAGCTGGGACCCCACGAACCACAAGCCGGCCGGCGACTACCATGTGACCGTCGCCAAGGGCCGCGACTACCGGGACGTCCCGCCGCTCAAAGGCATCCTCTCCGGAGGCGGCGGATCCACATTGTCCGTTTCGGTGGAGATCACCCGCCTGGCGTAGGTGGTATCACCAGGGGGAGGGCTTGTAGTCCTTGAGGAAGACGCCGTACTGGTCCTCTCCCTGCTCGCCCATGACGATGGGATCGTAGACGCGGGCTGCGCCGTCGACGAGGTCCAGGGGAGCGTGGAAGCCTTCCTCCATGAGCCTGACCTTGGTGTAATGAGGCCGTTCGTCCGTGATCCAGCCGGTGTCGACGGCGGTCATCAGGATGCCGTCGGAGTCCAGCATTTCCTGGGCGCTGGTGCGGGTCATCATGTTCAAGGCAGCCTTGGCCATGTTGGTATGCGGATGGCCCGGACCCTTGTAAGCACGGGAGAACTGGCCCTCCATGGCCGAAACGTTCACGATGTACTTCCGGCGGGCGGTAGAGCGCTTCATGGCGCCGCGCAGCCGGCTGACCAGGAGGAAGGGCGCCGTGACGTTGCACAACTGGACTTCGAGCATCTCCAGGGGGTCCACCTCGTCCACCACCTGGGTCCAGCTATTGATGGTGGCGAGGTCCGGAACCAGGCCTCCGGCGTCGATGGCCGTCCCCGACTCGATCCGCTGCAGGGAAGCCGAGCCGGTGGAAAGTGCCAAAGACGTAATGGCGTCGCCCGCCAGGACCGGGTGCTCCGTGACGCTGCTCGCCAAAGCAAGGGGATGCTTGTCATGCGCGTGCCCGAACGTGACGAGTTCCGGCCCGCCGTTCGCCGCCTCGAGTGCGACAGGCAGCGGCTCATCCTCGGCATCAACCAGAGGCTTGTAGGCGTTGCCCGAGCGGCGCACGGTCTGGGCCGCGTTGTTGATGATGATGTCCAGGGGACCGGCCCCGTTCAGCGAGTCGGTCAGGGCCATGACCTGGGCCGGGTCCCGGAGGTCGATGCCCACGATCTTCAGCCGGTGCAGCCACTCGGCGCTGTCTTCCATGGCGGCAAAGCGACGGGCGGCGTCCTTGGGAAAACGCGTGGTGATGGTGGTGTGGGCTCCATCGCGAAGCAGCCGCAAGGCGATGTACATGCCGATCTTCGCGCGCCCGCCGGTGAGCAGTGCGCGGCGTCCCGTGAGGTCGGTCCTGGCGTCCCGCTTGCTGTGGCTGAAGGCAGCGCAATCAGGGCAGAGCTGGTGGTAGAAGGCGTCTACCTGCGTGTAGTGCTGCTTGCAGATGTAGCAGGGACGCGAACGGATGAGGTGGCCTGCGATCTCGCCCGTAGCGGAGGGGGCCAGCTTGTTGCCCCGGGTCTCGTCGTCGATCCGGTCCGGCGCTGCCGTGGCCGTCAGGGCAATCACTGCCTTGTCGGCTTCGGCGATCTGGTCCCTCTTGGTGACACGGCGGTGGCGCTTGACTGCCTTGAACATCTTGCCGGTGGCACGACGCACGGCTACGTAATCGGGGTGTTCCTCGTCATAGGCGTGGATGGTGCTTAAAACCTTGAGGCAGGCCTGGATCTCCTCAGGCGTCAGATCGGTGGAGCTCATTGACCTGATTTTACAGCCTTGGGACCCTTGGGCCTGCCTCCGGTTCCGTCATGCCGGTGCGGGTGACTAGCTGGATGCGCCTTGTGATGCGGGGTCGATCACGCGAGCCTGAACGCTTGCCACGACCTTCTCCGCCGAATCGCGGATGACGGGATCGTCCTGGGTGGCGGCCTTGAGTGCTTCCGGAAGGCTCCGGCGGTACTCGGAGGACAATGCCAGTTCCGCTTCGTCAGGTTCGGGAACAATTTGCCCCTTGGCCAGCACGGTAATGCCGGACTCCGTGACTTTGTAGCCGCGGGCCCGGTCAAGTGCCGGGTCGAGGCCGATGGCTGCGCCGGCAGGCACCTTGACGTTCTTGTCCAGGATGGCCCGCTTGATGACGGCTCCTTCACCAACCCGGACCTTGTCCATCAGCACCGAATCCTGGATGCGGCTGCCGGCCTCGACGAAGACGTCGTTGGACAATACGGACCCCTCCACGATGCCGCCGGAGATCACGACGCCGCTGGCCACGATTGAATCGAGGGCGGTCCCGACGGTGCTGTTTCCGCCGCGAACAAACTTGGCCGGCGGGGAAATGCTCTGCCGCGTGTAGATCGGCCACTCGGAGTTGTACAGATTGAAGATGGGGACAGGGGAGATGAGGTCCATGTGGGCGTCGTAGAACGAATCGATGGTGCCCACGTCGCGCCAATAGGTACGGTCCCGGTCGGTGGCTCCGGGGATGTCATTGAGCGTGAAGTCGTAGACTCCGGCTTGGCCCTTGTCCACGAAGTAGGGAATGATGTCCCCGCCCATGTCGTGCTTGGTGTCCAGGCGCTCCGCATCCACGTGGAGCGCCTCCACCAGTGCATCGGCGTCGAAGACGTAGTTGCCCATCGACGCCAGGAACTGGGTTGGATCAGCGGCCAGGCCGGGAGTGCTGGCGGGCTTCTCCACGAAGGCGGCGATCTTTTGGGGATCGTCCTGGTCGACTTCGATCACGCCGAACTGGTTGGCCATGTTCAGCGGCTGGCGGACGGCAGCCACGGTGGCCTTCGCGCCGCTCGCGATGTGCTGTTCCACCATCTGCGAGAAGTCCATGCGGTACACGTGGTCCGCACCGACCACCACCACGATGTCCGGCGCATCGTCATGGATGAGGTTCAGGGATTGGTAAATGGCGTTGGCACTGCCCAGGAACCAGCTCTTGCCGACGCGTTGCTGAGCCGGCACCGAGGCGACGTAGCGGCCCAACTGCGTGGACATGCGCCAGGTCTCCGAAATATGGCGGTCAAGGCTGTGCGATTTGTACTGGGTTAACACAACGATTTTCAAATATCCGGAATTGACCAGATTGGATAATGCAAAGTCAATCAGCCGGTACCCCCCGGCAAACGGCACGGCTGGCTTGGCCCGATCCGCCGTCAACGGCATCAGGCGGTTGCCTTCGCCGCCCGCCAGCACGATAGCCAATACTTTCTTCAACGCCATGGTCACAGCTCCCCGTACGACTTCGTAGCCCCCAAAAGTCCGATTTTCCGGACCCTTTCACACTAGAACACATACGCCGGAACGACTACGTTGGTTAGCGTGCGTATAGACATTGTGACTAAAGAATTCCCTCCGGAAATTTATGGTGGTGCCGGAGTCCACGTAGCCGAACTGAGCCGGGTGCTTGCAAAGCAAGTTGATCTCCGCGTCCGTGCCTTTGGTGCGCCGCGTGATGCCGATTACCACGGGGCTACCGTTGACTCCTACTCAACCCCGGAGGATCTGGGCGATGCGAACCCCGCTGTCCAGACACTCGGCGTGGACCTGCGGATAGTGCCGGACATCGCTGGAGCGGACCTGGTCCATTCGCACACGTGGTACGCCAACATGGCAGGCCACCTGGCTTCGCTCTTGCACGGAATCCCGCATGTGCTGAGCGCGCACAGCCTTGAGCCGCTGCGCCCTTGGAAGGCCGAGCAGCTTGGTGGCGGCTACGCCCTGTCCTCCTGGGTGGAGAAGACCGCCTACGAGGCAGCGGCGGCGATCATCGCCGTGTCCGAAGGCATGCGGCAGGACATCCTGCGCAGCTACCCCAACGTGGATCCCGGCAAGGTGCGGGTGGTCCACAACGGAATCGACGTCTCCCTGTGGGAGCGGGACGAAAAAGAGGACGCAGTCCGGGCGTTGGGGATCGATCCCGGCAAGCCAAGCGTCGTTTTCGTGGGCCGCAACACGCGCCAGAAGGGCGTGCCCTACCTCCTGCGTGCAGCTTCCAGCCTGCCCGAGGATGTCCAGCTGGTCCTTTGCCTGGGTGCTGCGGACACTCCTGAACTGGCCGCCGAAACAGCCCAACTGATCGAGGAACTCCAGTCCAAGCGCGACGGCGTCATCCTGATCGAGCGAATGCTGCCCCGCCATGAGCTGATCCAGGTCCTGAGCCACGCCACTGCCTTCGCCTGCCCGTCCATCTACGAGCCGCTGGGAATCGTCAACCTGGAAGCCATGGCGTGCGGGGCGGCAGTGGTTGCCAGTGCCACCGGTGGCATTCCCGAGGTTGTCCAGCACGGGGAGACCGGCCTCCTGGTCGAACTCGAGCAGGTCACCGACGGCACGGGAACGCCGCTCGATCCGGAGAAGTTCGTAGCGGACTTCGCCGCCGCGCTCAACCAGGTTGTCTCCGACCCTGCCCGGGCCCGGGAAATGGGCGCTGCCGGACGGCGCCGGGCGGAGGAGCACTTCTCCTGGGAATCGATCACCGAAACCACCCTTGAGGTCTACCGCTCGGTCCTTTCCTAAGCTCCGGAGTCCACGGAACAAACGCACGACGGCGCCGCCCCCGAAAATCGGGAACGGCGCCGTCGAGCGCTTAAGGCGTTTGTAACGGACGCCTAGCGGGACTTGCCTCCCTTGATCGCAAGCAGCGTCTTCTCGTCCGCCGGGGCACTGCCGCTGGCGCGCTGCTGGCGGAAGTACGTCCGCGCTTCATCCTGGCGGGTCGCTTCGGCTCCGGTGGCAATGGCTGCCCGAAGGTGCTCCGCGCCGTAGCCAAAGGCGTCCACGAGGTCCAGTGCGTGCGGCCGGATCTTGACCAACAGCCGGTTGATGTAAGTGCCAACCGTGCGCCCCCGCTGCATCGAGAGCCGCCCGTTCATGAGGTACCAGGAGAGGTGCTTCTCGATCAGGGACAACCCGAACAAGTCGCGAAGCCGGGTCAGCACTTCCTTGGTTCCCGCATCATCGACTTTGGCCAATGCCTCCGTAAAGGCCTCCCATTGCAGGAGCTCAGCGTGGGCCTGGGCGGCTTCAATCAGCTCATTCTGGTGCTGGTTGAACAGTGCCGCCGCCTGGTGCTGCGGGAGCTTTCCGGCGCCCTTGAGGGCAGCGCCGACTTCGGCCACCATGGACTGGACCCGGTCCGTCAGCAGGGTGCGCTGCCCTTCTTCATCGCGCAGTGCCAAGGCCGACTTCTGGACCGAACCCGAGTCCGCCACAAATTGCGCGACCTGCCGCAGGCCTGTCCGGTGCAAGGCCACGCCCGCAGCCTGGTCCACGACGTACCGGGCCAGGACGCCAAAGTTGGCGCCACGGAACTCCTTGGCGTAATCGGCCAGGAGGCGCTTGGCCACCAGTTGCAGCAAGACGGTGTTGTCGCCCTCAAAGGTGACGTAGACATCCAGGTCTGCCCGCAAGGAAGCGAAACGGTTTTCGATCAGGAAGCCGGCTCCGCCACAGGCCTCACGGCATTCCTGAAGTGTGTCCAGGGCGTGCCAGGTGCTCAACGGCTTCAGGGCCGCGGCCAGGGTTTCCAGGTCCTGCCGGTCGGCGTCGGTGTCGTGCGCTCCGGAAAAGACGTCGTCGAACTTCTGCAGCAGTTGTTCGTGCGCGAAACTGGCCGCATAGGTGGTGGCCAGACGCGTGAACAACCGGCGCTGGTGACGCTGATAGTCCAGCAGCACCTCTTCCTCGGTGGGTGATGTCGCGTTGAACTGGCGACGTTCGGCGGCGTAGTGGATGGCCGATTGCAGGGCCACCTTGCTGGCCGCAACGGCAGCACCGTCCAGCGATACGCGTCCCTGGACGAGGGTGCCGAGCATCGTAAAGAACCGGCGGCCGGGGCTCTCGATGGTGGAGGAGTAGGTTCCATCGACAGCGACATCACCGTAACGGTTCAGCAGGTTGGTGCGGGGGATCCGGACGTTGGTGAAGTGGAGGCGTCCGTTGTCGATACCGTTCAACCCGCCCTTGATGCCGTCGTCCTCGCCACCAATGCCCGGAAGGAAGTCGCCCGTTGCCGGATCGCGCAAGTCCACGTAGAAGGCGTGCACGCCGTGGTTGACCTTCCGGGTGATGAGCTGGGCGAAAACGACGGCGGCCAGGCCGTCGTTGGCGGCGTTGCCGATGTAGTCCTTCCACGCCGCCCGGAAGGGCGTGTCGATAACGAATTCCTGGGTCTCTTCGTCGTAAGTGGCCGTCGTGGCAATGCTGGCGACGTCGGACCCATGCCCGGTTTCGGTCATGGCGAAGCATCCGGGAATTTCGAGGTTCATGATTCCGGGGAGCCACTTGTCGTGGTGCTCCCTGGTTCCGAGGTGCATCACGGCGGAACCGAACAGGCCCCACTGCACGCCCGCCTTGATTTGGAGCGAGGGGTCGGCTGTGACGAGTTCCTCGAAGCCGGCGATGTTGCCCCCGTGGTCATCCGACCCACCCAGGCGGGAAGGGAACGCACGATGTACGGCGTTGTTGTCCACGAGGTACTTCAATTGCCCAAAGACACGGCTCCGATGCTCGGTATGCGTCAGTCCCTCGACCTTCTGCACCACTTCACGGCCGGCCAGGTCCCGTGCATGCAGGCGGATGTCCGCCCATCGTCCCAGAAGCTGCTCTCCCAGGGCTGCAACGTCTACCCGGGGTTCGACGGCGACCTTGGCGCCATCCGCCGCGGCGGTTGTACTACCGGGCGATGCAGGTGATGATGCGCGGTCCACTACTTCTGTCATGGTTCTTCCTTCTGTGAGTCCGGACAACTAATGCGTCATTGCTGGTGTCAGGTGGTGGTGGCGAGCATCGGAGCGATGCCCAGGCAAAGCCAATCGGTGATGTTGGCGGCCATGGCGGCCTGGTTGGGCTTCGTGTCGCTGGCCGGGCTTCCCAGCCACATTTCGCCGGCGTTCCGGACCAGGCCAATAGCCGCGGTGGGCCAGTACTCGATCAGCGCTTCCTTGTCCTCGCCCAAGTACTGGCGCATCGGAGTCGCGATCATCTCAGTGACTTGCTCGAAGAAGTTGCCCAAAGCCCCGGACGCTGCGATCGCGTCCTGGGCCGACGCTTCCCCTGGAGTCAGCCGGGTAATGAAGGCATAGACGTTGGGGCTTGATTCAGCCATCTGCAGGTATGCGGAAACCATGGCAAAGAGACCCTCGCGTGGAGTCTGGGCAGACTGGGCGGCTTCCTTCATGCGCCGCTGCATCTGGCCGAGGACCACCTCGCCCATGGCCTGCTGCAGCCCCGCCTTGTCCCCGAAATACCGGTAGAACACGGATTTGGACGTTCCCGCAGCTCCGGCGATGTCCTCCATGGAGGCATCGCTGCCCAAGGCATGGACGGCCTTGCGGGCGGCTTTGATGAGGTCCCGCCGACGCTCTTCGCGGTGCGTTTGCCAGCGGGCAGCCCTGCCGTCGATGGCGCCGGCAGGATCTTCCGACGGGCCGACACGGGAATCTGCTGGGGAGATGTTCACGATACCCAGCGTATCAGGTACGCTGGGTATCAGTAACTAGCCCCTTGCCGAAGGAGACAACCATGGCTGCAACCGACCGCCCTGCCGATGCCGCACGTGACGTACAGGCGGTCCGGCCCGCCGTGATCGTGGGCGGAAACCGGATACCCTTCGCCCGCAGCGGCGGGGCCTATGTGAAGTCCTCCAACCAGGACATGCTCACCTCCGCCCTGGATGGCCTGATTGCACGGTTCGGCCTCCAGGAGGAACGGATCGGCGAAGTCGCCGCAGGAGCCGTACTCAAGCACTCGCGGGACTTCAACCTCACCCGTGAGGCGGTGCTGGGCTCCGCCTTGTCGCCGGAAACACCGGCCTATGACTTGCAGCAGGCCTGCGCCACCGGCCTCGAAACCGTCCTGGGCCTGGCCAACAAGATCAAGCTGGGACAGCTGGACTCAGCGATCGCCGGGGGCGTCGATTCCGCGTCTGACGCACCGATCGCCGTCAGCGAAGGACTCCGGGAAATCCTCCTGGACCTCAGTCGCGCCAAGACCCCGGTCCAGAAACTGCGCCTCCTCGGAAAGATCCGCCCCAAGGACCTCGCGCCCGACGCTCCTTCCACGGGGGAGCCGCGGACGGGCCTTTCCATGGGGGAGCACCAGGCCCTGACCACCGCCCAGTGGAAGATCTCCCGTGAAGCGCAGGACGAACTGGCCTTCAACAGCCACCGCAACCTGGCAGCGGCCTACGAACGCGGCTTCTTCGACGACCTCATCACCCCGTACCGGGGACTCAGCCGCGATTCCAACCTGCGCCCTGACACCAGCCTCGACAAGCTCGCGTCCCTGAAGCCCGTCTTCGGGAAAAACCTCGGCTCCGAAGCCACCATGACCGCCGGCAACTCCACGCCGCTGACCGACGGTGCCTCCACCGTGCTGCTGGCCAGCGAAGAATGGGCGGACAACCATGGTCTCCCCAAGCTCGCCACCGTGCTCGACGGCGAGGCTGCCGCCGTCGACTTCGTCCACGGCAAGGACGGCCTGCTCATGGCGCCGGTGTTCGCCGTCCCGCGGCTCCTGGCCCGCCATGGCCTGACCTTCGAAGACATCGACTTCTTCGAAATTCACGAGGCCTTCGCCGGCACGGTCCTCAGCACACTCGCAGCTTGGGAGGATGAGGACTTCTGCAAGACGCGCCTCGGCCTCGAGGGCGCGCTTGGCAAGGTGGACCGGGCGAAACTCAACGTCAACGGTTCGTCATTGGCTGCAGGTCACCCGTTCGCCGCGACGGGCGGCCGGATCGTGGCCTCCTTGGCCAAGCAACTGCACGGGACCGGCAAGGTTGACGGCAGGCCGGCCCGCGGACTGATTTCCGTCTGCGCGGCCGGCGGCCAGGGTGTCGTCGCTATTCTGGAAGCAGCGTAGGGGGAACCGTGACGGACAAATACACTCAGCTCGTCAACAGCGGCATCGGCCGGGATGTCGCCAAGCGGCTCGGCCTGCCCCAGCCGGCCATCCTGCGCCGGTACCACCCTGGAGATCCGCTCATCACCGGACCCGTGCTGGTCAACGGCGACAGTGTAGGCGCCGACGACCTCGCCACCACGCTCCTGGGGTGGGGGCTGGATGTGCGGCGAAACGCGCTTCCCAAGGAAAAGCTGGGAGCCATCATCGTCGTCCTTGATGCAGTGCAACACCCCGAGGACCTGGGCAAGCCGGTGCTGAGCGTCGGAACGTCGTTGCGGGACCTGGCTCCGAACGGCCGCGTCATCACTGTCTCCCGGACTCCGCGGACGGCGCCCACGCCGGCCTCTTCCGCCGCCCGCCAGGGAATCGATGGCTTCCTACGCTCCCTGGCAAAGGAACTGCGGAACGGCGCCACGGCCAACGGCATTCTGCTGGGCGAAGAGCTGGCTACCACCAGCCCGTCAGCGTTGGGCGCCGTACGGTTCTTTCTCTCCGGACGTTCCGCCTACGTCGACGGGCAGTTCCTCACGGTTTCTTCGCCGGCCGGAAAGCTGCCAAGCAGCATGGATAAGCCGCTGGCGGGCAAGGTCGCGGTGGTTACAGGCGCGGCACGGGGGATCGGGGCGGCCATCGCTGCAACGCTGCACCGTGACGGCGCCACGGTAGTCGCTGTGGACATCCCCGCCGCGGGCGACCACTTGGCGGCTGTGGCCAACGGAATCCACGGCACTGCCCTGCAGCTGGACATCAGCCGAAGCGATGCCGGCCAACGCATCATCGAGCACGCCGTCGAACGCCACGGGAAGCTGGACATCGTGGTGCACAACGCGGGCATCACCCGCGACCGGCTGCTGGCGAACATGGACCCGGGGCGTTGGCAATCGGTCATCAACGTGAACATCGCCGCACAGTTGAAGATCAACGAGGCACTGCTTGCCTCCGACCACTTCAAGGACTCACCCCGCATCATCTCCGTTTCTTCGACCAGCGGCATCGCCGGCAACAGGGGCCAGACCAACTACGGCGCCTCCAAGGGCGGCGTCATCGGTATGGTCAGGGCCACAGCGCCCTTGATGGAACCTTTCGGTGGCACCATCAATGCCGTGGCTCCCGGATTCATCGAAACCGAGATGACTGCACGGATGCCGATGGCAGTACGCGAAGCCGCCCGCCGGCTGAACTCCCTGAAGCAGGGCGGCAAACCGCAGGATGTTGCCGAAGCCATAGCATTCCTCGCCAGCGATTCAGCCGGCGGTGTCTCCGGGGAAGTACTGCGCGTCTGCGGGCAGCAGCTGGTGGGCGCATGATCCAGACGCAGCCCATCATCCTTGGCGATCTTCCGTCGCTGTCCAAGTTGTATGTCAACGCCGCTGCGACAGCAGCCCGCCGGCGCGTCCTGGGATCAATGCCCGAAGGGAAGCTCCCTGAAGTCAGCCACGAAGTGCGGGCAGTCGTGCCCGACGTCGCGAACCTCACGGCGTACCAGCACCTGATAGGGGAGACGGCCAGCGACGTCCTCCCCGCCGGGTTTGTCCATGCCCTGGCGTTCCCGGTGGCCATGAGCGTGATGAACCGGGAAGATTTTCCCCTTCCGCTGCTGGGCATGATCCATGTGCGGAACCGGATCGAGCAGTTGAGCCCCATCCATTTCCAGGACGCACTGGACATCCGCGCCTGGACGGAAAACCTGTCCGGTCACCGGGCGGGGACGCAGGTGGACGTCGTTGCCGAAGTCCGCTCCAGCGGGTCGGGCTCCTTGCTGTGGCGGGGCGTTTCCACCTACCTGTCCAAGGGAGTCTTCCTGCCGGGAATCGACAAGCCGGGCAGTCCCAACGGCGCTGCCAAGCCGGATTTCTCTCCGCCGTTCCCCACCGCGCTGTGGCAGCTCGGCGTGGACACCGGCCGCAATTACGCAGCCGTTTCCGGCGATTTCAACCCGATTCACCTCAGCGCACTGTCAGCCAAAGCCCTGGGCCTTCGCGGTTCGATTGCCCATGGCATGTATCTGGCATCGCGTGCGTTGGCAGACGTGGGTTCCGTGAAAGCAGAGGCGTTTGTGTGGGAGGTGGCCTTCGAGGCACCCGTCTTCCTGCCCGGCCGCGTGGCGCTGGACATCTCCACTGTGCAGACCGAAACAGGGGCGTGGCAGCGTTCGGACTATGTGGCGTGGAATCCGCGCAGCGGGCGCCGGCACTTTACCGGTTCCGTGGCTGCCCTCAACTGACGCAGGAACATACGACGGCGGCAATCACCACGGGTGCTTGCCGCCGCCACCGGCCACCATGGCTGCCGCAGGGGATCAGGAACAAAGAAGGCCCGGAATCCGTGGATTCCGGGCCTTGCCTTGGTGCGCGGAGGGGGACTTGAACCCCCACCCCCTTTCGAGGACTAGCACCTCAAGCTAGCGCGTCTGCCATTCCGCCACCCGCGCAGGTGGTATTTCAGAGGGAGTTTCCGCGTTTGACGCTTCTCTCTGCTCCGAAGCAGCGAGAAAAACTCTAACACGGTTTCAAGGAACTAAAAAATCCGGGAGAAGGCTAAAACCGCCGGGCGTTCCTTTGCTACCCGGACGGACTTTTCCGGTCCCGGTTCACGGCTCCGGTGAGTAGGCTGAGGTAGGGGACGCAGCAGCAGCGGAACCCGCACTGCCTGTCCGCCTCACCTGCAAGCCCAGCCACGCAAGGAGAATATCCATGTCTGTCATCCGCCCCGAAGACGAAGTTGTCCGGATTTGCCAGGAGCTCATTCGCATCGATTCGTCCAACTTCGGAGATGGCAGTGGTCCGGGTGAGCGGGCCGCCGCCGAATACACGGCAGCGCTCATCAGCGACGTCGGACTGGATGTTGAAATCTTCGAGTCCGCTCCGGGCCGCGCCAACGTAGTGACCCGCATGGCCGGCGAAGATCCCTCAGCTGACGCGTTGGTCGTCCACGGTCACCTGGACGTGGTGCCGGCCATGAAAGAGCAGTGGACCGTGGATCCATTCAGCGGCGAGCTGAAGGACGGCCTCATCTGGGGCCGCGGCGCGGTGGACATGAAGGATATGGATGCCATGATCCTTTCGGTCCTGCGTGATTTCGCCCGAACCGGCCGCAAACCGAAGCGTGACATCATCTTCGCCTTCTTCGCCGACGAGGAGGCCGGCGGCACCTACGGCGCGCGCTACGCCGTCGAACATCGTCGCGAACTCTTCGACGGCGCCACCGAAGCCATTTCCGAAGTCGGCGGGTTCTCCGCCACCATTGGCGGGCAGCGCACCTATCTCCTGCAGACCGCGGAAAAGGGACTGTCCTGGTTGCGCCTTGTGGCCCATGGCCGGGCAGGCCACGGCTCGCAGATCAACACCGACAACGCTGTCACCCGGCTGGCGGCCGCCGTCACCCGGATTGGCGAGTACCAGTGGCCCATCGAGTTGACGCCCACCACCAGGCAGTTCCTGGACGGTGTTACCGAACTGACCGGCGTCGAGTTCGACCCGGACAACCCCGACATCCTCCTCAAGGAACTTGGAACCGTTGCGCGTTTTGTCGGCGCGACGCTGCAGAACACGTCAAACCCCACACTGCTGCGGTCCGGCTACAAGCACAACGTCATCCCCGAGTCCGCTGAGGCCTTCATTGATTGCCGGACACTGCCGGGCCAGCAGGAAAAGGTTTTCGACATCATCAGGGAGCTCGCCGGCGACGGGATCGAGATCAGCTACGACAACAAGGACATCTCCCTTGAGGTTCCGTTCGCGGGCAACCTGGTGGATTCGATGATCGATGCCCTCCACTCCGAAGATCCCGGAGCGAAGGTCCTGCCCTACACCCTCTCGGGCGGGACGGATAACAAGTCGCTCAGCAAGATCGGGATCACGGGGTACGGCTTTGCGCCCCTGATGCTCCCCGACGAGCTGGACTTCACGGGCATGTTCCATGGGGTGGATGAACGCGTTCCCGCGGACTCCCTCAAGTTCGGTGCACGGGTCCTCAACCGGCTCCTCACCAACTACTAGGCACCGTGAAGCACGCGCAGACAGGGGAGACAGGCATGGCACCGGAAGACATCCTTCCTGAGGAACTGCTGGAGCGGCTGAGGAGCCGCGCGGCCGGCTACGACCAGGAGAACCGTTTCTTCCACGAAGACCTCCAGGACCTCGCCGACGCCGGCTACCTGAAAGTCTTTGTTCCCGAGGCCGACGGCGGCAGGGGACTGGGCCTCGAAGCGGTGGCGGAGCTTCAGCGCCGGCTCGCAACGGCGGCCCCGGCCACGGCGCTGGCGGTGAACATGCACCTGGTGTGGACCGGCGTCGCGCATGCCATGTCCGCACGCGGCGACGATTCGCTGGACTTCGTCCTGAAGGACGCCGGGCAGGGCGAGATCTTTGCCTTCGGGATTTCGGAGGCCGGCAACGACTCCATGCTGTTCGACTCCGGTACCGTGGCGAGGCCGTTGCCTGATGGCAGCTACAGCTTCACCGGGCGGAAGATTTTCACCAGCCTGTCACGCGGCTGGACCCGGCTGGGGACGTTCGGCAAAGATGCGGACGCACGCAACGGGGAGGGCGAGCTGGTCTTCGGTTTCCTCCGCCGCGACGAGCCCGGGCATGAAACCTTGGACGACTGGAACACCCTGGGCATGCGTGCCAGCGCGTCCAACACGACGTTGCTCACCGACGCGGTGATCCCGGCAGAGAGGATCTTCCGCAAGCTTCCCGTCGGGCCGAATAAAGACCTGCTGATCTTCGCCATCTTTGCGTGCTTCGAAACGCTGCTGGCTGCCGTCTACACCGGACTGGCCGAGCGCGCCTTCGCCCTGGCCGTTGATAACGTGAAGCGCCGTGTCTCGGCGAAGTACGGTGGACGCAGCTTCGCCCAGGACCCGGATATCCGGTGGAAGATTGCCGACGCTGCCATGGCGATGGACGGGATGCTGCCCCAGTTGTCCGCCATCACGCGGGACGTGGACCGGATGGTGGACCACGGTCCGCAATGGTTTCCCAAGCTTGTTGGCCTGAAGTCCCGGGCCACGGAAAACGCCCGCTACGTGGTGGACCTGGCCATCAGGGTCTCGGGTGGTTCAAGCTACTTCCGCGGCTCCGAACTTGAACGGCTTTACCGCGACGTCCTGGCCGGGATCTTCCACCCGTCCAATGACGAGTCGGCGCATAACACGGTGGCCAGCGCGTGGCTGGGCCCCTTGGAGGCCTGAGCCGGGCAGCTACACCGTCCGTTGAACGGAGTAAACCTTGCGGCGCAGCCAGAAGCGCCTGCTTCCGCCCATGTAGAGGCGGCTTCGTTCCAATTCCCACTTGCCGTACTCAGAGTGTTCCGCGAGCCGGCGGCGGGCCTCGGGCAAGGAATCCTCAGGACCTATCGTCAGTACGAGGTATTCGTACTGACGTGCATAGTCACGTTGGCGCTCTACGGAGACGCCCCTAAATTGTTCCTTCATCCCTCTCCATTTTGGTCCTTTTCCGGCTAACGTGAAGTCATGACCATCGATCCGCGTGTCGCATTGCAGTCATTGACCGCCGCCCTTGAGGAACATCTGGCGGCGGCTTCCGCCCGTCGCGGGGAAGGTGATCCCACCGTCGAGGCCGCATTCTTCGCCGTCGCCGACGCCTTCGAAGTGTACGAGGATGCGCTGTACGAGGCCTATTCCGAGGTTACTCCCCTCCAGGTCTTCGACGATGATGAAGAGGACGACGACGAAGTCCTCGATGAAGACCTGGAGAGTCTGGAAGAGTAACTCAGTTTCCACAACGGCCACCCCCAAAGGGTGGCCGTTTTTGTGCTGTCCATCAGCCGCTTTGTACCGGCGGGAGCCTGAAAACGGGCGCAAACCGGCTTCGAATACCAAGTGTCCCACCGCACCGTACTGAGTACCGCAGGGGTGTACCCGCGAGTAGGCCCTGAGGGAAAACTGAGCAAAGTTGAGTACTGACTACTGGTGCGCCCCCGACACCGCGTGGCTTCACTGGGTGGTAGGCAATTGGCAGAGTTTGCGAAGAAGGCTTCCATGGTACGAGTTCCAGTCTTGCGTCAAAGCAAGGGAGCACTACGCCGCACCGTGGATGCCCACCACGGTGGAAGAGCTTTCGCCGAACAGTCTGTTGCCGACCACGTCAATCCGCCGGCGTCTCCCTGGATTGGCGGGTCCGTTGCTGCACAGCGGACCGAAAAGGCGGGGCTGGCGGCGCCGAGGACGGATGTCACCCCTGACCTCGTCCCGCCAGTCACCCACCGGATGACCATAGGCGAAGCTCCACCCCGTGACCGTGGTTCGTGGACCCGGATGCTGGTCAACACCCTTCGTTTCGCCGACAGCACGCTGGTATCCGCAGCGGTCTTTGCCGGTTACCTCATCAACACCGACCGACTCGCTCTCACCGCTGCAGGCCAGGGAAGCACCCGTCAAACTGTCCTGGCCCTGGTGATTGCCTTGGCGTGGATAGGGGCCCTTGAGGCCTACCGCACCCGGGACCCCAAGGTGCTGGGGATCGGCGCCGAAGAGTACAAACGCGTCATCTCCGCGAGCCTCAGGGTCTTCGGTTTCCTGGCCGTGGCGGCACTGGTGCTCAGAATCGAATCCGCGAGCACGTTCGTTCTCGTTTCCCTGCCCCTGGGCGTCACCATGCTGTCGTTGAGCCGGTGGGCGTTCCGGCGCTGGCTGGGACGCCAAAAGGCGAGGGGCCTTTGCCTGTCCCGCGCCGTCGTCGTCGGCGAACCGGAGGACGTGCGGTATGTCATCAAGCAGATCAACCGAAGGTCCTGTGCGCCCTATGACATAGTTGGCGCGTGCCTTCCGGGAGCGCGTCGCGGGGCATCGCTGGTAGTGGACGCAGTGCGGGTGCCGGTCCTTTCCTCCATCTATGGCGTCGCGCACACCGTCCACCAGACCGGGGCAAATGCGGTCATCGTGGCAGGACCGGTGCCGGGCGGGAACCAGTTCATCCGGGAACTCGGCTGGCGGCTCGAAGAAGATGCCGCCGAACTGGTCCTCGCGGCCACCCTGACCAACGTGGCCGGCCCAAGGATCCACTGGCGCCCGGTGGAAGGCCTACCGCTGATGCACGTGGATATCCCGCACTATTCGGGGGGCAAGCACACCCTGAAGCGGCTCATGGATATTTGCATCGCCACGATGGCGCTCCTGGCGCTGGCACCGTTGCTTCTGGTCCTGGCGATGATCGTGAAAGCGGACAGCGCCGGCCCCGTGCTGTTCCGGCAGGAGCGGATCGGCAAGCGCGGCACAACCTTCAAGATGCTCAAGTTCCGTTCCATGGTGGTCAATGCCGAGGAACGGCTGGCTGAGCTCACCGCGCAGGACGAAGGGGCCGGGGTGCTGTTCAAACTCCGGAACGACCCCCGCATCACCAAGTGCGGGCGGTGGATGCGCAAGTACTCCCTGGATGAATTGCCGCAGTTCTGGAACGTCCTCACCGGTTCCATGAGCCTCGTAGGCCCGCGCCCGCCCCTGCTCCGCGAAGTGGACGGCTACGAACAACACACCCATCGCAGGCTGCTGATCAAGCCCGGCATCACAGGCTTATGGCAAATCAACGGCCGGTCCGACCTCCCCTGGGAAGAGGCGGTCCGTCTGGACCTCTACTACGTGGAGAACTGGTCCATCGCGGGCGACCTGATCATCATGTGGCGGACCTTCCGGGCGATGATGCAACCGTCCGGGGCCTACTGACACCTCCCTATCCGAGTCACCATCACAGAATCCGAGTGGAAAATGAGCATGAGAACCATTCCCTCAGGCCACCTGAACGGCCGCGCCCTGCTGCCCAAGCTGCGGATCGCCGTCGTCGGAGCGGGCTACTGGGGACCCAATCTGGCCCGGAACCTCAAAGCCAGCCCGGACTGGGAACTCGTGGCGATCTGCGACCTGGACGTCGACCGGGGCCTGCGGCTGGCCGAGACGGTAGGCGGCGTGGCCGTCGTCGAATCCTTGGACGAACTGCTGGACACTTACAACCTCGACGCCGTTGCCGTGGCGACACCGGCGCACACCCATCACGGCGTAGTGATGACGGCGCTGGGTGCGGGAAAGCATGTCCTGGTGGAGAAGCCGCTCGCTGACAGCCGCAGCAAGGGCCTGGAAATGGTGGAAGAAGCCAGGTCCCGCGGGCTGGTGCTCATGGCGGACCACACGTATTGCTTCACCCCGGCGGTCCTGAAGATCCAGGAGCTCATCTCCAGCGGGGCCTTGGGGGACATCCTCTACGTGGACTCCGTACGGATCAATTTGGGCCTGGTGCAACCTGATGTGAACGTATTTTGGGACCTGGCCCCGCATGATCTCTCCATCCTGGACTTTGTCCTGCCCGGCGGACTGCACCCCACGGAAATATCGGCCCACGGCGCAGACCCCCTCGGAACCGGCAGGGACTGCGTGGGACACCTGACCTTCGGCCTACCCAACGATGCGATGGTGCACATCCACGTGAACTGGCTCAGCCCCACCAAGATCCGCCAGATGATCATCGGCGGCTCCAAGCGGACACTGGTATGGGACGACTTGAACCCGCAGCAGCGGATCAGCGTTTACGATCGCGGGGTCAGCCTGGAACACCAGCCCCGCTCCACCGCGGACAAGAAGGCGAGCGCCATCTCCTACCGGCTGGGAGACACCTGGTCCCCGGCGCTGCAGGAACGTGAACCGCTCACCCAAGTGGTCGCTGAACTTGCCGCGTCCATCCGCAACCGGACAACACCACGCACCAGCGGCGAATCGGGGCTCAGGGTGCTGTCCGTGCTCGAAGCGGTAACCCGCAGCCTCGGCACCGACGGTCAGTCCGCCGTCGTGGCAGGTAACGACGCTTCCTTGCAGGTTTCCCAATGAATGCCCTGCTCGGCGCTACGGCGCTGGTGACCGGGGGAGCCGGGACCATCGGCTCCACCTTGGTGGACCAGTTGCTCGACGCCGGTGCGGCGCACGTGGACGTCCTCGACAACCTGGTTCGCGGGCGCCGGGCAAACCTTGACGACGCACTCGCCTCGGGCCGGGTCAGGCTGGTCGAGGGGGACTTGCGTGACCGGGATTTGGTGCATGATCTGACCAAGGATAAGGACGTGGTCTTCCATCAGGCCGCCATCCGCATCACCCAGTGCGCAGAGGAACCCCGGCTTGCGCTCGAAGTCCTGGTGGACGGCAGCTTCAACGTCTTCGAAGCCGCTGCCGAGCACAACGTGGGAAAGCTCATCGCCGCCTCAAGCGCTTCCGTGTACGGGATGGCCGAGGAATTCCCCACCCCCGAAAGGCACCACCACCACAACAACGACACCTTTTACGGAGCGGCGAAGTCCTTCAACGAAGGGATGGCACGCAGCTTCCGGGCGATGTCCGGCCTGGATTACGTGTTGTTGCGCTACTTCAACGTCTACGGGCCCAGGATGGACGTCCACGGCCTGTACACCGAGGTGCTGGTCCGGTGGATGGAACGGATTATGGACGGTATGCCGCCGCTCATCTTCGGCAGCGGGCAACAGACCATGGATTTCATCCACACGGCCGACGTAGCGCGGGCCAACGTCCTGGCAGCGGCGAGTGAGGTCACCGAAGGGGTCTACAACGTGGCCAGCGGGACGGAGACGAGCCTGGCCGAACTGGCCCGGACGTTGCTGCGGGTCATGGAGTCGCCCCTTCATGTAGAGCACGGCCCCGAACGGGCGGTCAACGGCGTGGTCCGCCGGTTGGCAGATGTCACGACGGCGCGGCGGGACCTTGGTTTCGAGGCCGGGGTCGGGTTGGAGGACGGGCTGCGGTCCCTGGTCCAATGGTGGCGGCCCCTGCGGGAAGAGATCGCCGCAAGCCGGCACGTTGCCCGCCCCGACGCCGCACAGGCGGTGGCCCCATGACCACTTCCGGTGTTGAGGCGGCGGTGGCACGCATCGATGTGATGAAACCGTGGCTCGGCGAAGAAGAAGCCCGGGCCGTCGCGGAAGTCATCGCCTCCGGATGGGTGGCACAGGGTCCCAAGGTGCGGGAGTTCGAAGAAGCGTTCGCCGGGGAACAGCATGTTGCGTGCGCGGTTGCCGTCTCAAACTGCACTTCGGCGCTGCATCTTGCGCTCGCCGTAGACGGGGTGGGACCGGGCCAGGACGTGGTGGTTCCCTCCTTCTCCTTCATCGCCACGGCCAACGCGCCGACGTACGTGGGCGCGCGTCCGGTGTTCGCCGACGTCGACCGCGTGACCGGTTGCGTGACGGCCGGGACGATCGCCGCCGCCCTGACCCCGGACACCCGGGCGGTCATCGCCGTGGACCAAGGCGGCGTTCCCGTGGACCTGGACCCCATCCGGGCGTTGTGCGACCCGCTGGGTATCACGGTGATCGAGGACGCGGCCTGCGCCATCGGCTCCCGGTACCGCGGGAGGCCGGTGGGGGCCGGAGCGGAGCTGGCTGCGTGGTCGTTCCATCCGCGCAAGATCCTGACCACGGGGGAAGGTGGCATGCTCTCCACCCCGAACGAAGAACTCGCCGGGCGGGCGCGGCGGCTGCGCGAACATGCCATGAGCGTCTCCGCGGCTGAACGGCACGCGAGCCTCCTCGCACCAGCGGAGGAGTACCTCGAGATCGGTTACAACTACCGCATGACCGACCTCCAGGCCGCCGTCGGGCTGGTCCAGCTGGGGCGCCTGCACGCTGCGGTAGCCCGCCGTCGTCATCTTGCGGCGAACTACGCCGACGCGTTTGCCGACGTTGAGGGACTGAGGCTGGTGGGCGACCCCGGTTACGGCACCGGTAACTACCAGTCATGCTGGCTGGAGGTCGGCGAAGCCTTCCCGCTGGGCCGCGATGGCCTGATGGCGCGCCTGGCAAGTGACGGGATCTCTGCCCGCCGCGGCATCATGGCCGCCCACCGGCAGCCCGCCTACTCCGCCCGGGACACCGGCAGCGCCACCTTGGAGGCCACGGAATGGCTGACCGACCACACGCTGATCCTCCCGCTCTACCACCAGCTGACCCTGGGCGACCAGTTGCGGGTTATCGATTCAATCCTCAGGGCAGCGGGGCGGGGACGATGAGCGAGCTCCTCCTCATCGCCGCGAGCGGCCTGGCCCGCGAAGTGCTGGCCATGGTGCGCAGCAGTGGCCCGTTCGACATCATCGGCATCCTCGACGACGACGAGGACAAACTCGGGCGCGTGGTGGACGGCGCCCATGTGCTGGGACCGATCCGTGACGCTTTGAAGTTCCCGCATGCCAAACTCCTCGTCTGCATAGGCTCCGGAACCGGCCGCGAAAGCGTGGTGATGCGCCTGCGCGCCCTCGGATTGTCCGAAGACCGGTACGCCACGGCGATCGATACCTCGGTCCACGTTCCTGAAGGCTGCAAAATCGGGCACGGAAGCATCATCCTGGCCCACGTCACCATGACGGCGTCGGTGACCCTGGGAAACCATGTCGTGGCAATGCCCGGAGTGACTTTCACGCACGACGACGTCGTGGGCGACTTCGCCACCTTCGCCGCCGGCGTGTCACTTGGCGGGAACGTCCGCATAGGACGCGGAGCGTACATCGGGATGAACGCCAGTGTCCGCGAGCGCCGGTCCGTCGGTGCGGGGGCGACCATCGGCATGGGCGCCGCCGTCCTCAGCGATGTTCCCGACGAGGAGACCTGGGCCGGCGTGCCGGCACGGGTGATCCGGAGAGGCAACTTTCCGGCGCTGGAGGGGATCTTGTGACCCTTTCCAAGCAGTCCGCGACGCGGGGCCGGCCCACGCCATCAAAGGCGTTCGGGCTTGGTGTCATCAACGCGTTCGTGACCCGCTTGGGAACCATCGGCATTGGCATCGCCCTTGCCCGTTTGCTGGGTCCTGCTGAGTTCGGCACGTACGCGGTGGCCTTCGTGGCACTTATTGCCGTGTTGAGCTTCAACGAACTGGGCGTCAGCCTTGCCATAGTCCGCTGGCCCGGGGATCCAAAGGCCATCGCTGCAACGGTCACCACCATTTCCACGGGATGCAGTGTCATCCTTTTTGCCGCTACTTACTTCGCTGCGCCGTACTTTGCCTCAGCAATGGGGAACCCCGCCGCGACTGACGTTGTGCGTGTCATGGCCGCCTGCATCGTCCTCAACGGTCTGGTGGCAACCCCTGCTGCCTTGCTGCAACGGTATTTCCGGCAAGGCCAACGCATGGCCGTGGACCAGGTCAACGTGTGGCTGGGGGCAGGGGTATCCCTTGCCTTGGTGATCGCCGGCATGGGCGCAATGAGCCTTGCCGTGGGGCGCGTGGCGGCAAGCGTCGTGTCGGGGATCTTGTTCGTGGCCTTCTCCCCGTTGCCTTTCCGTTTCGGGTTTTCCGCGAAATCAGCCAAGGAACTCCTCCTGTTCGGGCTGCCCCTGGCAGGTGCCAGCCTGGTGGCTTTCGGGGTGGGCTACGTGGACCAGTTCGCGGCCGGCAACATGCTCGGTTCGGTGACCCTGGGCCTGTACGTCATGGCGTTCAACATGGCGGGCTGGCCGGCGGCCCTCCTGTCGCAGCCCCTGCGCAGTGTCGCTCCGGCCACGTTCGCCAGGCTGCAGGACAGACCGGAGGACATGCGTGCCGCGTTGCTGTCCCTGCTGGGCGTCCTTTCGGCCGTGCTCCTTCCGGTCTGCGCGGTCATGATGGGATGCTCCGTGGCCCTGGTGACCTTCGTGTACGGGGATGCCTGGGCACCGGCGGGCCTGGCCCTGGTGTGGTTGGCTCCGCTGGCTGCGCTGCGGATCATCCATGAACTGCTCTATGACTACTTGGTGGTCCTTGGCCTTTCGATGTCCATCTTCAACGTGCAGGCGGCAGCTCTGGTGGCCCTGATTCCAGCCCTCATCGCGGGCGCTGCATGGGGCGGAATGCCCGGGCTTGCCGCTGCACCCTTCGCGGTTGCCGTGGCGGTGACCACCCCGATGTACCTGCGCACCCTGCGGCGGGCAGGGGTCCGGACCAAGGACATGGCCGGACGCCTGGCACTTCCGGTGGGGGCCGCCGTCGTGACCGGAGCGGGGTCCTTCCTTGCTGCGCAGGAACTGCGCTCGCCGGTTGTGGCGGTCCTCGCCGGATCCGGAATCGGCTTGGTTGCGATCGCCGCCACCCTGGCCCTCAAGCGCGCCGAGCTGCGGGACGTGCGCCGTTGGGGCAGGGGACGTGAGGAGGCAATGGCATGAGGATCCTGATCTACCCCCACGACCTTGGGCTGGGTGGCAGCCAGCTTAACGCGATCGAACTTGGTGCCGCCGTTCAGGCTTTGGGACACGACGTGGTGCTGTTTGGCCAGCCGGGGGCTTTGGTGCGGCACGCGACGGAACTCGGCCTGGACTACGTGGAGGCGCCCCTGCCGGGCAAGCGTCCTTCTCCCCGTGTTGTCCGCGCCCTGGCAAAGACCGTCCGCGAGCGCAGGATCGAGGTGCTCCACGGTTACGAATGGCCGCCCGTTTTGGAATGCCTGGCCGCCGCCAGGCTCGTCCCGGGCACGACGGCCGTGTCCACGGTCATGTCCATGGCTGTGGCGCCGTTCATTCCGTACACAATGCCCTTGGTGGTCGGCACGGAACAGATCCGCCAGGTGGAGACCGCCGCCGGACGCCGCCGTGTGGCGCTCATGGAACCGCCGGTTGACACCTCCGTCAACAGTGTGGCAACAGTCAGTGCGGCAACTGTCGGCGGCGGCACTTTCCGCAGCCACTGGGGATTGGGCGATGACGCTTTGGCCGTCGTGTGCGTTACGCGCTTGGCTCAGGAGCTGAAGCTGGAAGGAATACTGGCAGCGATGGAGTCTGTACGGGCTCTTTCCCGGGAGTGGCCCGTGCGGCTCATTATTGCGGGCTCGGGGCCGGCTGCCGAGATAGTGCACCACCATGCCCGCCGCATCAACGACGACGCGGGCCGCAGGCTTGTGATCCTCACCGGTGAACTGGCCGATCCCCGACCCGCCTACGCCGCCGCCGATGTGGTGTTGGGCATGGGGGGTTCGGCGCTGCGGGGGCTGGCGTTTGGAAAGCCACTGGTAGTGCAGGGGGAGCAGGGCTTCTGGGAGCTCCTCACCCCGGAGACGTTGCCGACGTTCCTCTGGCAAGGCTGGTATGGCTCCGGTCCGGGCACCACCGGGGAAGGCATTCCGGCCCTTACGGCTATCCTGGCCCGCCTGTTCGACGACCCGGACCTCCGACGGGCGTTGGGGTCGCTTGGGCGGAATGTGGTTGAGGACAGGTTCTCCTTGAGCGGCGCCGCCGAACGCCAAGTGGAGTTGTACGGGCAGTTCACCGTCTCCCGCCCCGGGGCAGCCGAGGCCGCACGTGCGGAGGCGGTCGCTTTTGCACGGTACTGCTCCTACGTCGCCGGCAGGCGCTGGCAACGACTGACGGGCCGGGCCGCCACGGACGACTTCAATGCCCGGCCCGTCGCTGCTGCGCACATACACGTTCCAGCGGTGTCCAGGCCATGACCGGGGCCATCATGTACATCTCCGGCGGCCGATGGGACGGCATCCCGGGAACGGACCGGCTGCTGGCAGAGGCGCTGGCTGAAGCCTCGCCCGTCCTGTGGGTTGACCAGCCTGCGCCCATTTTCCGTTTTCCGGACGTGAGATCAGCAGCCTGCGCCAGCCTGGCCGGCAGCACGGAGAAGGTCGCCCCTGTCATAGAACGCCTCCGCCTTCCGGCGCCTCCGCTGTTCAGCAGCAGGTTGGGCCACTCGCTCACCGGCTGGATCGGGCAGAAGTGTATGCAGGCTGCCCTGCTACGATCGCCACGGGCCATTCAGGCTGTGGTTAATTCTTCACCGATAGTCAGCTTCCCCACGGGGACGCGGACGCCCAAAGTGTTGCATATAACAGACGACTGGCTGGCTGCCGCGGAACTCATAGGTTTCACGCCGGCATTGCTTCGGGCCGCGCTTGAACGCAATCTGCGGGAAGCCGACGTCGTCACAGCTGTATCCGAGGGATTGGCGGCAAAAATATCGGGGTTCGCCGGACGCCCCGTGCAAGTTCTCCCGAATGGTTGCCAGAGGCCGGACGGTGTTCGGGGCCAAACCGATCCAAACCCGGTTGCAGTGCTCGTAGGTCAGCTCAATGAACGCTTGGACCTGGACATTTTGGAATCTGTGGCCAACGCGGGAATCCCACTGATGATCGTAGGTCCCAGATCTGAGTCCAGCCCGGTTGTCGGTCACCGCTTGGACGCATTGATCAAGCACGACAACGTGGACTGGCGCGGTGCCGTCCCTCGGGAAGAGGTGCGCAAGCTGCTGCTGACCGCATCCGTTGGCCTCACCCCTTACTCAGACACGGATTTCAATCGCTCCAGTTTTCCCTTGAAGACCCTCGAGTACCTCTCGGCCGGATTGCCCGTAGTGACCACTGATCTGCCCTCATCCCATGCTGTGAAATGCAGTTCCTTGGCAATTGCAGGCAACCCCGCGCAATTCGTGGCCCTGGTGAAGGAGCGCCTGGGCACGCGGCCAAGCCCTGAAGAAGTCGAGGAGATGCGGCATCTTGCGCTGGAGAACTCATGGAGTTCGCGGGCTGGTGCACTGCGAAAACTTCTGAGCGCTTCCACCGAGGACAAACTACCCGCATATGACAGGGAAGGACACCATGAGTAGCCACGCTGCGAGCGGTCAATCCGTGATGACGACGCATGTAATCCTCACTCGCTTCAATCTCCCTTCAAAGGGTTTCGAAAGCCTCGTCCGTGCCCAGGATGGCTGGCTCAAAGAAAGAATCAACCTCTTTGAACGGTATTGCCTTCCCTCAGTGCAGCGTCAGACCAACAGGGACTTCGACTGGATCATCTACTTTGACCCCGAGAGTCCCGAGTGGCTGCTCCGACGGATCGAAGAGTTGAATGCGAAGAACACCTTCAGGCCTATCTTCCGAACGGAAGTCTCTCCTGAAGAACTCCTCTCCGACATCAAGGAAACGGTCAGCAGCCACCGCCCCCTCCTGCTAACAACCAATCTGGACAATGACGATGCCCTGTCATGTGATTTTGTGCAGCGCGTGCAGGACGCAGCCACCGTCAGCTCCGCAACTGCCATATACCTGGCAACAGGTGTCGTGAAGAGCCGGGATGCGGTTTACCTGCGACGCGACACGAGGAATGCCTTTTGTTCGGTCAGCGCCCCGTGGCCGGCAGCACTCACATGCTGGGCTGCCTGGCATAACCAACTGGGCCGATCCCTGGACGTGCGGACCCTACGCGGCGACCCGGCCTGGCTGCAGGTAATCCATGAGCACAACGTCAGCAACAGGATCCGTGGCCGCAGAGTGTCACCGGCACCTTTCCGGACTGCATTCCCTGGTCTCCTGGCAGACATACCCGCGCCGGACCGCAGGGATATCCTCCGGGATCGTCTGTACGGTTCACCGGCGCGTGCACTGCGCGAGGGCCTCCGGGCCACCGCAAAAACAGCCACTATCGCGGTGCTGGGCACTGAAGGCATAGACCGCGTAAAAACCCTCATGGCAAGCGCGACAAAGACGCTGTCCATGGTCCAAGGGCCGAGGCAACGCCCCATCGGCAAATCCAAGTAGCGGGGAGCGGGACATGCAAGTCAGGAACGTTATATCCAGCATTTTTCGCCGGTGGTACATCCTCTTGGTGGGGCTGGCCCTGACAGCCGCGGGATGCTTCGTCCTGCAGTCGAGCACGCCCAACACCTACAAGGCACAAGCCAGCTTGGTGCTGCTACCTTCCGTGCAGAGTGTTGGCGAACGTGGCAACCCCTACCTGGGCCTCGGTGGCATGAATGAAGCCCTGGACATTCTGACACGCAAGATGTCCTCAGAAGAGTTCAAAGAAAAGATCCGCTTGGAAACCGGCACGGACACTTACACCGCAGCACCCGACCGTGGCACGAGCGGAGCAATACTGGTGATCACCGCCTCATCTGATGCTTCCGACCAAACGATGAAGATCCTGGGGACGGTGGTCGATCAGGTGCCTGTCGCACTGAACGAACTTCAGGACGTACTCGGCGTACCGGATGCGTCCCGCATCTCGGTTATGAAGCTCCTCGAGGACCGCACTGCCATACCCGAAGCCAAGGCTCGGACACAGATGCTCCTCGTCGCAGGCGCCGGGGGCGCAGCCCTCACTCTCATCACCACCGTACTACTCGACAGCCTGCTGTTGAGGCGGAGGACCAAAAGGCTGGAGAAGCGGGAAGCAACCGACCCCGCTGACTCGCCAAAGCGCATGGGCAAACCATCCAAACGCCGGAAAACAGGGATGGCCGATGGAGAACAAACCACTCCCGACACCGCAGGTGAGGAGACGCTTCCAGCCCTTGTTACCGTGGGAGACCGCCCGGCTCCGGACCTGGAGAGTGACGATCAGGCCACCGCTGCCACAACGCTGCACACCACGCAGAGGCCAGGATAACCATGGTGGTGACCAGCCTGTTTCACATACTCTGCCGACGTTGGTACATCGTCGCTTTCGGTCTGGTCATTGGCCTGGCTTCCCTGGGCGCCATCAGGTCAGCAGAACCCGTCTACTGGACCAAGGCCGAAGTCAGCTTCATTGCGCCCGACAGGAAACCTGCTTACTGGATTCCCGGAGACGACTACTCATCCTTGGTGGATTTCGCTGCCATGGTCGAGCGGCGTGTCAACTACAACTCCCGGTCCGTTGACCTCAGCTTGTCGAGTGGCACCCTCTACGGCGCAGGAATTCGCCAGGGATACTCCGTGAACCTGCTCAACAGCGGAGGCCAATGGGCCAAGAGCTTCCGCTGGCCGGTACTCTCAGTACAAGTTGTGGATTCGAGCGCCCTGAAGGTGCAGGCTGTCCTCAATGAAGTAGTCGACTCCATCAACTCTGCAACACGCGAACTCCAGGAAGAAGTCGGCGTCACCCAAGACCTCATCACCACGCTGACCTCCCCGGCAAGCCCCGAAGTTGTCTTCGGCGGAGGCACTCAGATCAACCGACTCAAAGGCGCGGTTACCTGGATCGGGTTGTCCATTGCTCTTTCAACGATCGCAGCAGTAGTTACCGACGGCATGCTGGCAAAAAACTCCCGCGCCAGAACTGTCCGTCGCAGGAGGCCAGCCCATGTTCCGGGTTAACGCGCTGCTCCGCCGGGAGGGTCTTCGGGGATCGAGCCCCGGAGCCTCCGACGCGACCGCCTTCCTCACCATCTACATTCTCCTCACGTGTGCTCTGCCATCGAATCTGGTGATCTCCTCGTTGGGATCCATCGGTCGGCCCAGCAATCTGTTCGCGCTCGCCGGGTTCGGCTGGTGGGTACTCCACCAGTTCACACGCGTCACACCCACAACAACCCGACGTCACCCCCTCAGGGTGGCTCTGACGGTCTTCCTTCTCGTTGCCCTGGCCAGCTATGCCTTCGCCATGCTGCGTGGACTCCCCGACACTGAAGCCAGCCCTGCCGATGCGGGCTTGCTCAGGCTGGCGGGCTGGGCCGGCGTGCTGCTGGTGGCTGTCGACGGATTACGGACCCGTGAAAACGTACGTTCCGTCATCCGTTGCGTCGCTGTCGTCGGCGGACTGACAGCCGCACTGGGGCTCCTGCAATCAGCGACCGGCTCATCCCTCATTGACTGGATACGTATCCCGGGGCTGAGCCTGAGTTCGGAACTGGCCAACATTGATTCCCGAGGCGGATTCATCCGTGCGGCCGGCATGGCCGTCCATCCGCTCGAGTACGGTGTGGTTCTGTCCACCTCGCTACCGCTGGCGATCACGCTGGCCCTGACGGAGTCCGGGAAACGCAGGAACCTGTGGTGGATGCCCGTTGGCCTCATCGCAGTTGCCGCCATGCTGTCCGTTTCGCGTGCAGCCCTGATTTGCATGACTGCGGCGTTCATCGTCCTGCTCTTCGTATGGCCCAAGGCAATCCGCCGGTCGGCGATCATGCTGGTTGCCCTACTGGTGGCGATCATTTACGTGGCATCACCCGGAATGCTTGGGACACTCTTTGGCCTCTTCACGGTAGGAACCAACGACCCCAGCATCAGCTCCCGCACAAACGGCTACTCCACTGCTTTCGGGATGATCAGTCAGCACCTTTTCATGGGCCGCGGGTTCGGCACCTTCCTTCCCGCCTACGTCATCGTTGACAACCAGTACCTTGGCCTACTCGTTGAGCTCGGCATAGCCGGACTGGCCGCCTTCCTCGGACTCATCGCAGCAGGAGCATACTGTGCCTCACGCGCGCGGCGTATGGCGGGGGACGATTCTCTGCGCCAGACGAGCCAGGCAATGCTCGCCTCAATAGTCGCGGCAGGCATCGCCTATGGCTTCTTCGATGCGCTGTCTTTCCCTATGGCGGCCGGCCTGATGTTCGTGCTTCTCGGAACCGCGGGCGCCCTTTACAGAATCGCGCCCGAAGGTTAGCAACTCAGCGGCTGCTGTTGTCCCGCTCCCACGCAACCGGCTTGGTACGGGAGCGAAAGGCACGGTGGCGCCCAACAGCCGCAAAGATGGCATAAATAACAGCATCAGCAGCGGCCAGGGGACTGCGGACCGAGCCAAATAATTGACGCAGCGTCCGCAGTGACGAAGGACTCCCACCCGACGGGTTCTGCTCAGCATTGCCCCGATACGTTCGACAAAGAACGGCCAACAACGCGGAAGCTGTCCTCGGAGTCCTCACCACCACCGGTTCCGTACTCAATACCGTCTTTTCATCGGCAAACAATCCATCAACGTAGTAGTCATCACCCGTCAAGGAAGGGAACGTCCCAAGACGCTCATGGCCGGATTCGTTCAAGGCATACGCCCCCGCACCCCACAATGCCTGCGAACTTCCCGGAATCCGCATCCGTGCCCGGTAGTAGGACCTCACCCATGGGGAAGCCCCCCTGGTGTCGTAGCGGAATGCAGGGCGTGCCGCCAGGAACGGCCCCTTCCGCAGCGTTCTCAAGACATCCGCAACCGCCGCAGCGCCAGCCTCGATATCGGCGTCGAGATAGAGTCTCGGCCACTGATGGGCCACGCTGTCAGCGGCGTTGAGCGCGGCCGCTTTGGACGCTGCTTCCACCCGCAGCACACGCACGCCGGCAAATCTTTCGGCTATGGCCTCTGTCCCGTCAGTACAGCCGTTGCATGCCACTATCACGTCCACGGTGCCCCAGGCCATTACCTCGCTCAACGATTCCAGGGTCCGTGCAATCACAGCTGCTTCATTATGTGCGGGAATGATCACCGTGCCTGAAGGTGGAGCTTCCACGCCGCACACCTTCGATGACGTAGCGTGCGGCAGGGACGCCCGCCACCGTGGCGTAAGAAGCGCACGCGCAGCTTCGCGATGCCCCGGCTTATTAAGCCGCGCCACTTCGGCTGCAAGGACAGCGGCCCGGAACGCGGCCAAGCGCAAAGTACCGAAATATTTCTCCGCATACCTCACACGATTAACGGACATCAATGCCGTTAACTGCGGTGACGTTCCTGAACCACCCCGTTCATGCCACATCATTGCGGCGGGCTCGAACCAAACCGAATACCCCGCATCGCGGACACGGTGGCAGTAATCCGTTTCCTCCGAATACAGGAAGAACTGCTCATCCCAAGCACCCACCCGATCTGCCACCATCGAATCGATCAATAAGGCCGCCCCCGTCGCCCAATCCACACGATGCGCAAACTGATAGCTCTCGTCATCGAAATCGATCTCGCTGAACCACCCCGGACGGGCAACCATCCTGCTTCCCAATGCTGCGTCGCCCAGCGCTCGAAGCACCCCTGGCTCCCGACGCAGCGACGGGTAGATGCTCCCGTCATAGTCCACGAGGACGGGTACCACGACGCCGGCCCCGGATGAAGCCATCCGACGCCGCATGGCCGCAATAGCCCCCGGCGCGACGCGCAGGTCAGGATTGAGGATGAGGAACGCGTCGGCCGGCCCGGCGGCGCGCATCGCGGCATTGATGCCGCCCGCATATCCAAAGTTGCCGCCCGTGCTGCGGGCGATGACGTCGTCGAACTCGGCGAGGGCAGCCATGGTCCGGCGGTCAGGTGAATTATCAGCCACTACCACTTTGATGGTTTGCACAGTGGTCTCTTCCCGCAGGCTCGCAACCAGAGGACCAACATCGCCTGCACTGTTGTACGTCACGACAATGACGGCGACATCCGCATCTTCCGTTGCTGAAGCGAATCTACTCGGAGTATGCCGGGCTGCAGGCGCCCGGTTCCCGTCCGTGGGCTTGTGAGCATCCGATGTCGGGAACACGGCAGGCGCGGTCATAGGTCTGCTGTCGCTCCGAAGCCGCAAGTAAGCCTCAGGCCCGTCTACCAGGTACCGCCGCGCAAGCCGGCGGGGCTCCAACATGAGTCGCCATGCCCATTCAAGGCTGTGATCCGAAACCCATGCGGGAGCCCGCCGGATACGGCCGGCAAGGAAATCTACGACTGCTCCGAATGCAAGCAAGACCTTGGCGCCTGTGAGATGGCCGTATTCCCTGATCCACAGTTCCTGGCGGGGTTTCCCCAGACACACGATGAGGATATCCGGGGAGCAGGCAGCGATCTCTGCGGCAAGTTCGACCGACTTCGGGGGTGCACCGAGAACCGGCCGCTCCGGCGCCCACCAACCAACAACGGTCAATCCGGGCCGCTCTGCCGAAAAACGCTCTTGGATCATTTGTTGGGCATCATCTGAACCGCCCAGTAAGCCCACCCGCAATCCCCGCTCTTCTGCCTCGTCCAGCAGGGGTCCGATGAGGTCGCTGCCAGCGAGCCGGGGCCACGGCGCACCTGTGATCCGTTCTGCCTCGTTGGCCAAGGGGGCCCCGTCGATGAGGGTCAACCAGTCGATCGTGGGCACCTCCAAGGTTTGCGACCAACGACTTCCCGAACCGAAGTGCCGGATGTGGTCAAGATTCGCAGAGCAGACTGCCAACGGCTTGGTCCCGGCAGACGCGCACCTATCCAGGATGGTCCGCAGCGCATCCTCGAATTGCAGGAGCCGTACGGGTACACCACCCAGATCCAGTTGGGGACTGACAGCAGGTTCAGCTCCAACCGTCCTGTCGCGGGAACTCCCAAACCGGCCCGCCCGAGTCCCGTACCGTATCCCGTGGTCGCTTGGCTTGGCGTGGCGGGCCTCCAGGACATGGAATAGACCCCAGGAAGGAAAGGGCTTTGGCTGCAGCATGACCGGCTTTCTCCAGACTCAGAGTCTTCCACCGAGGCGTCCAACTCAAGACAGAACGATTTCCCGCCGATCCGTAGCTGCTGCACTGCCTTGGATCAGCGGGGCAGCGGGTGCTGCCTAACCATTTGGTTACTTGATTTGTCTCCCGGCCCCACGGGTGGAGGTTGCCGTAGGGACACTCTAGGCCGGTTCAACGCGCCGCACCAGAGTTTCAGGGAAAGTGCCGGCGCACCCGGGCTCAGAGTCCGATCCGGTAAATGTGATGGGTGAATTCGTTGTCAAAGCGGTCAGAGAAGGTTCCGTTCTTTACAGGAAGGGTACGGTTCTCGTTCAGCACTTCCACAACGCTTCCTGCCAGACCGGAAGGAAGCGTGAAGGTTCTCTCGCCGACTCCGCCATCATCAGTCATGGCGAAGATATAGGCGCTTTGATCTTTTACCTTCAGCATGGTGTCCGTACCCGGTCCAAAATCCCAGACATATGACTGTGTATTGAGCACAGGCGCCAGCATCCGGACTTCAGCGTTAACCTCACCCGCTGCGGCTACTTGGTCCTTCAGGCACGGCGTGGCGTGAACCCGTGCGTCCTGGAAGGCGTCACCGCTGATGCAGTCGTTGACGTCCTGCTGGTCCGGCGACTGCGAAAACCACACGATACCCCTGGCCTCGTGAATAATTGATGACCAGACTTGCGCCCTAACTTGCTCTGGACCGATCTGTTTGTATCCACCGGTGGACCCGCCCGTGCTAATAACGGCAGGAAGTGCCCACAGCGGCCCTTGGATGTTCCGCGCCTGATTGATCTCCTGCTGCAGGGACATGATTTTTCCGTAGCTTGAAGCCGTCCGGCAATTGGTTTGGTCAATTGGGTTGTGACCGGACGGTGTACGCCAGCGGAGTTGGCTTGCTGGCCAATCACATTGCGGTACAGCGTAGAAGTACTGATCCACGGAGTTTACGGTTGCTGTGTTGTAGTAATTCACTGACACGGTCATGGCCACGTCATAGCTAACGATGCCTGATGTCCAATTCGCATAGGTAAAGCGTCCGGTCACAGCGGGATCGTATTGCGCAGCCAACTTTTCCATGTGGGCCAGGCCTTCGGCCGTGCCATACCGCCCGTCTACTTCGTCGTCCAAGAGCGTACCCACTTGATTGGCCCAACCCGCAGGCGCGTCCTTGGGGGCAAACAAGGTATACATGCCGTGGGATTGGATCCCGGCACTGGGGGAGTCGGGATTGCCATGGACATAAGTGTTGATGCCCAAAGCCTTGTCGAACGCCAACTGTTCGTCATTTCCGGGGGAGCCGTACCACAGCATGATCGGAAAGAACGCGGGGTCGCTCCAACCCGCAGCTTCTGCCACCGCGAACTTCTTCCAGAAATCAGGTCCGCCCTCCCAAGGGATCCGGGGAAGCTCCAAGGGGGTTCCTGTTGAGCCGGAGGGTGATGTGGTTGAGCCTGAACTCTGCGGTTGCGCCTCATAGGTGCAGCCCGCAACCCGTTCTTTGTTGTTCAAGCAGTTTGAGCTTCCGGTTGCGGTGAATGACCACAGCGCAAGCATGATGGCCAGCAACGCCAACGTCGTGTAGCGAGCCTTCATGTTTCGCTTCTTTGTCCAATTCGGCCGGAGTCCTTGAAGGAAGTTGTGCGATCCGTTGCGTGATCCATGAGATAGCCGGCAAGCCGTGATTCCACGGGCGCCGGAACAAATCCGGAAGCCTCGATCTTTGACAGAGCCAAGGTGCTGTTGCGCGGGCGGGGTGCCGTACCGGGTTTGGAATACTGCTCAGTGCTCACAGGCACCACCATGTCCGGGTCCGAACCGCACAGCCGGTACACCTCACGGGCAATCCCGGCCCACGATTTCGGTTCCCCTCCACCGCTGAGGTTGTACGTGCCGTAGGGGGCGCCCGACGCCAGCAGATGCTTGATGCCGGCAGCAATATCGGCCGCGAATGTCAGCCGTCCCCACTGGTCGTCCACCACGGAGGGCCGCACGCCCCGTTCAGCCAGTTGTGCCATCGTCCGCACGAAATTCGGCCCGTCGCCAACCACCCAGCTGCTTCGCACAATGTAGTGCCTTGGAATGGCTGCCACGGCTGTGTCACCGGCGGCCTTGCTTTGCCCGTACACGCCGAGCGGACTCGGCGGCTCATCCTCTGTATGGATCTCCGCCGAGCCGTCAAAAACGTAGTCGCTGGAGACGTGGACCAAAGTCAGGGAATGTTCGACGGCGGTTCTCGCCAGGCGGGACACGGCGCCTGCGTTGACCCTCCACGCAGCGGTCCGTCCCGGCGCCGTCTCCGCCACGTCGACGCCAGTGAAGGCCGTGGCGTTGATGATGGTGGAGTACTTGCGCCAGGGAATGCTCCGGTAGGCGTCTTCGTCAGTTACGTCGAATTCATCCCGGGTGGCGAAGTCGACGTAATCGACGTCGGCGAAAGCCTCCCGGAGTGCCCTGCCCAACTGCCCGTTGGCCCCTGGAACCAGGATTCGGCGGGGTTTCACCGGGACCACGGATTCAAGGCGGGGATGATTTTTGTCCTGCTCGGACAGGGTGGCTTGGTTCAATGGCAGGGGCCAAGGTACAGCGGCGTGGGGGTCCGCCAGATTCAGGAAGGTGTATTCATCCTGCGCGCCGGCGCTCCAATGGTCGTTGACAAGGTAGGTGTACGCAGTGTTGTCCTCGAGGGTCTGGAACGCATTTCCGACGCCCCTGGGCACGAACACCGCGTCCCCGGGCGTCATCTCGCAGTGGAACACTGCCCCGAAGGAAGGCCCCTCCCGCAGGTCCACCCATGCCCCGAATATCTTTCCGGATGCCAGGGAGATGAACTTGTCCCACGGCTCGGCATGGATTCCCCGGGTGGTTCCGCGGCGGGCGTTGAAAGAAATGTTGTTCTGGACGGGACCGAAATCCGGGAGGCCGAGGGCGCCCATGCTGCTCCGGTTCCAGTTCTCCTTGAACCACCCCCGCTGATCGCCGTGCACGGGCAGCCCGAAGACCAGCAGGCCCGGGATCGGTGTGGTCCGGGAGGTCACTGACGCTGCTGCTGCCATGGCCTCAGTGGCCCTGTCCTGCGTACTTGTGTTCCGTTTCGGCCTTTTTTGGCCGCCACCATGCCTCGTTGTCCCGGTACCAGCGCACGGTGGCAGCCAGCCCGGCGTCGAAGTCACCGTAGCGCGGTGTCCATCCCAATTCCCTCCGCAGCTTGCCCGAGTCGATGGCATAACGGAGGTCATGGCCGGGGCGGTCCGTTACCAGGTCATAGGCATCGGGGGACTGGCCCACCTGAACCAGCAGCTTCTCCACGACGGAACGGTTGGACAGCTCACCGTCCGCTCCGATCAGGTACGTCTCACCGATCCTGCCCCGTTCGAGGATGGCCGCCACTGCCGAGGAATGGTCCTCCACATGGATCCAGTCCCGCACATTCCGGCCTTCCCCGTACAGCCGGGGCCGGATGCCGTCCAGGAGGTTGGTGATTTGGCGCGGAATGAACTTCTCCACGTGCTGGTACGGTCCGTAATTGTTTGAGCAGTTGCTGATGGTCGCCCGCAACCCGAACGACCTGACCCAGGCCCTGACCAGCAGGTCCGATCCCGCCTTGGTGGCCGAGTACGGACTCGTGGGCCGGTACACGGACCCCTCCGTGAACCGGGCGGGATCATCCAAGGCGAGGTCGCCATAGACCTCGTCGGTGGAAATGTGGTGGAACCGCGTTCCGTGTTTGCGGGCCGCCTCGATAAGGGTGAAAGTGCCCACGAGATTCGTGTCCACGAACGGCCGCGGCTCCTCCAGTGAATTGTCGTTGTGCGATTCGGCGGCGAAGTGCACTACGGCATCCACTTGCCCCGTCAGCTTTTCCACCAGCGCCGCATCGCAGATATCGCCTTTGACAAACTCGAACCTCTCCGGCGGTAAACCCGCCAACGACGCGCGGTTGCCTGCATAGGTCAATTTGTCCAGGACGGTGACATGAAGGCGGCTGTGGCCCATGATGTAGTGAACAAAGTTGCATCCGATGAACCCGGCCCCGCCGGTGACAAGGATTCTCTGCATGGCGATAGCGTAGCCGCGCACGCCGCGCCACGGCAGGGGAGAGGACAACAATTATGCGAGGAATTATCCTGGCCGGTGGAACAGGTTCACGGCTTCACCCCATTACGCTCGGAATCAGCAAACAATTGGTTCCCGTCTTTGATAAGCCGATGATTTATTACCCTTTATGCACCCTCATGTTGGCCGGCATCCGGGACATTCTGGTGATCACCACTCCCACGGACGCCGACCAATTCCAGAAGCTGCTGGGCGACGGTTCCCAGTTCGGCATCTCGCTCAGCTACGCGCAGCAGCCCACACCTGATGGCCTGGCCCAGGCTTTCGTCCTTGGCGAAGATCACATTGCCGGAGGCAAAGTGGCGCTGGTCCTCGGCGACAACATCTTCAACGGCCCCGGCATGGGCGCCCAACTGCGCCACTACAGCGACGTCGACGGCGGAGCAATCTTTGGTTATTGGGTCAAGGACCCCAGCGCCTACGGCGTTGTGGAGTTCGACGACGACGGCCTCGCCATTTCCATCGAGGAGAAACCAGCCGAGCCTAAGAGCAATTACGCAGTTCCCGGCCTGTACTTTTACGACAACGACGTCGTTGCCATGGCTAAAGAGTTGAAACCGTCCGCGCGGGGTGAATTGGAAATTACCGATATCAACCGCCAATACATGAAGCTGGGAAAACTACATGTGCAGAAATTCCCCCGCGGCACGGCATGGCTGGACACGGGAACCTTCAGTGACCTAAACGACGCGTCGAACTACGTCCGCACCACCGAGAACAGGCAGGGCCTGAAGATCGGCGCACCCGAGGAAGTGGCGTGGAGGATGGGCTACCTCGACGACGACGGCCTTCGCCAGCAAGCAGCGAAGCTCGCGAAAAGCGGCTACGGGAGCTACCTGCTGGACATCCTGGACCGTCGCTAGGAAACGTCTTCCAAAGCCCGCGATATCTCGGCAGGCAGGACGGCGAGCTGAGCGTCCAGGAGCTCCTTGAGGTGGACGGCGTTCCGGGGTCCAACGATTGCCGTGGAGACACCCGGACGGGAGAGCAGCCAGCTCAATGACACGTCCAGGGGTGAGCGCCCCAGTCCGCGGGCTGCCATGGCAACGGCTTCCACCACCCGTGATCCCCGGGGCTCCAGGTAAGGTTCAACGTAGGCTGTGAGGCGCCCTTGCGCAGCCCGGGAATCGGCTGGAATCTGGCCGCGGTACTTTCCGCTGAGGACGCCGCGGCCCAGCGGCGCCCAGGCCATGAGCCCAAGGCCGGCATCCTCGATTGCGGGAATCAGTTCTTCTTCGGGTTTGCGCTGCAGGAGGGAGTACTCGGACTGGTTGGCCACCAGCGTGAAGCCGGCCACCGCTGCGGTCTTTGCGGTCTGCCAACCGTTGTAATTGGAGATTCCTACGTAACGGGCACGGCCCGTCCGTTGCGCCAGTTCCAACGCGGACAGCGTTTCGTCGAGTGGCACGTTCGGATCCCACTCGTGCGCAAACCAGATGTCGATGTAATCGGTACCGAGCCTGGCAAGGCTCGCGTCGAGGGCAGCCAGCATGGCCCCCCGGGAGGCATTGATGCTGCGCCTGGAGTCGGACAGGGATACCCCTGCCTTGGTGGAAATCACCACCTCGGAGCGTGCAACAACTACGCCGAGCATGGAACCAAGCAACGCTTCGGCCTGCCCTTGCGCATAGGAAGCAGCCGTGTCGATCGTCGTGCCGCCGGCATCCACAAAAGCATGAAGCAGTTCGGAGGCATCCTGCTCATCAGTTTCCTGTGCCCAGGACATCGTTCCGAGGGACAATGACGACACCCGGAACCCACTGTTTCCGACATAACGCTGCTGCATGCTGATAGCTTACGGGGAGTTCCCATACTTCATGACGTAGGGTCTATTCACGTGAACTGGATAGAAGCAGCCTTGCTGGGCCTGGTGCAGGGCCTCACCGAATTCCTCCCGATCTCCTCAAGCGCCCACCTGCGCATTGTCGGCTCGTTCCTGCCGAATGCCGCCGACCCCGGAGCTGCCTTTACGGCCATCACGCAGCTGGGCACGGAGACAGCGGTGATCGTGTATTTCTGGCGGGACATCGTCAGGATCATCGGAGCCTGGTTCGGCTCACTGACCGGGAAAGTAGCCAGGAACAATCCCGATGCCCGCATGGGCTGGCTGGTCATTCTCGGCAGCCTTCCCATCGTTGTCCTCGGCCTCCTCTTCCAGGACCAGATCGAGTCGGTGTTCCGCAGCATGTGGATTGTGGCAACCATGCTGATCGTCTTTGGCATGATCCTCGCCGTGGCCGACGCGATCGGCCGCCAGGAGCGCGACCTCACCCAACTGACGTACAAGCACGGCATCCTGTACGGATTTGCCCAGGCCATGGCCCTGATCCCGGGGGTATCCCGCTCCGGCGGCACCATTACGGCCGGCCTGCTCATGGGCTACACCCGCGAAGCAGCCGCCCGCTATTCCTTCCTGCTGGCCATTCCGGCCGTCTTCGGCAGCGGGCTCTACCAGCTGTACAAGACCGTTTCCCACGACGGCATCGCCGGGCCCTACGGACTTGCCGAGACTGCCTTGGCCACCGTCATCGCGTTCGTGGTGGGTTATGTCATCATCGGATGGTTCCTCAAGTTCGTTTCCACGCGAAGCTACCGGCTGTTCGTCTGGTACCGGATCCTGCTGGGCCTGGCCCTGTATGTCCTGCTCGGTTTCGGTGTGATCAGCGCCTAGCACTAAGGTTGAGTCGTGAAATCGTGGATCTCCCGCCCTGTTCCCGGGCTGCCCGGCAGCCTTCCGCCCCTGCGCCTGTTCGACACCGCTTTGGGCCGCGTCGTTGACATTGCGCCGCAGCCGGAACAGTCCATGTATGTGTGCGGCATTACGCCGTACGACGCCACGCACATGGGGCATGCCGCGAGCTACGTGGCTTTTGACCTCCTCAACCGTGCATGGCGTGACGCCGGATCCAAGGTTTCCTACGTCCAGAACGTGACGGACATCGACGATCCCCTCTTGGAGCGCGCCAACGCCACCAACGTGGACTGGCGTGAACTGGCAGCCAGCCAGATCGAGCTGTTCCACACGGACATGGATGCGCTCAATGTCCTGGCTCCGGATCATTACATCGGTGCCGTCGAAGCCATCCCGGACATCGTTCCCGCCATCGAGAAACTCATTGCCGATGGAGTCGCCTACCGCGTCCACGGAACCGACGGGGAGCCCGACGGCGACGTCTACTATGACGTCGAGGCGGCAGGAAAGCACTCCTCGGCGACGGACGCCTGGACGCTGGGCGCTGTTTCCGGCCTCGGCGAGGCCGAGATGATGGAACTCTTCGCCGAACGCGGCGGGGACCCTGCCCGGCCCGGTAAGAGGCAGGCCCTGGACCCGCTCTTGTGGCGTGTTGCCAGGGAGGGCGAGCCGAGCTGGCCCGGAGCAAGCCTGGGTGACGGGCGCCCGGGGTGGCACATCGAATGTACCGTGATCGCACAGAAGTACCTTCCTGCCCCGTTCACAGTTCAGGGCGGTGGCTCTGATCTCGTCTTCCCCCACCACGAGATGGGGGCGGGACATGCCTACTCGTTGGCCGGAGTTCCTTTGGCCCACCACTACGCCCATTCCGGCATGGTAGGGCTTGACGGCGAGAAGATGAGCAAATCCAAGGGCAACCTGGTGCTGGTCTCAAAGCTGCGGGCCGCGGGGGAGGAGCCGGCTGCCATCAGGCTGGCCATCCTGGCCCACCACTACCGCTCCGACTGGTCCTGGACCGATGACGGGTTCGCAGCGGCAAAGGACCGGCTGGCCACGTGGCGCAAAGCTGTAACCCGGGCGGCTGCCGGATCGGCCGCCCCGCTCATCGCCGCCATGCGCGCCGAGCTGGCGAAGGACCTCAACGCCCCCGGCGCCCTCGCCGCCGTCGACCGTTGGGCGGCAGAATCGCTCCGCAACCAAACCGGCAGCGCCGCATCTTCGGCCGATGGCGCCTTGGTGAGCGATGCCGTTAACGCCTTGCTCGGCGTCGAACTCTAGGCCCCTGCTGAAACGAACGGCCCCGGCGTCCACCAGACGCCGGGGCCGTTCGTTCGTGCAGCTACGGCGTCAGGGCCGGTCCTTGCCCCGCCGCTTGAGGTAGCGCTCAAATTCCCTGGCAATCGACTCGCCGGAGGCTTCCGGGAGGTCTGCTGTGTCCTTTGCTTCCTCAAGCTGCCGGACATAGGCCGCGATTTCCGGGTCTTCGGTTGCGAGCTCGTCCACGCCGCGTTCCCAGGCTTCCGATTCCTCGGCCAGCGCCTGGCTGTCCACCGGAACCTGGAGCAGGTCCTCGATCCGGTGGAGGATGGCCAGCTGGGCCTTAGGGGACGGCGGCTGGGCGACGTAATGCGGAACTGCTGCCCAAAGAGAAACGGTCGGGAGCCCGGCGAGCATGGCAAACTCCGCCAGGACTCCAACGATGCCTACCGGGCCTTCGTACTGCGATGCCTCCAGATTCAGGCGTTCGCGCAGTGAGTCGTCCTCGGTAGTAGTACTCACGGGGATGGGCCGGCTGTGGGGCACATCGGCCAGGAGGGCGCCCACCAGGATTACTGCATCCACCTTGAGGGCCTCGGCATGGACCAAAAGCTCGGTGGTGTACGCCCGCCAACGGTAGGACGGTTCCGTGCCGAGGACAAAAACCACGTCCACGTTGCTGTCCGGGACCGCCGCCTTATAGATGCGGGTGGAGGGCCATTTCACCTTCCGCGCACCCGATGATGTGCGGCGAACGGTGGGGCGGGTGAACTGGAAATCGTAGTACTCCTCGGCATCTACGGTTCCAACCTTCTTGCCGTCCCACAGTTTGTTCAGGTAGTGCAAAGCATCGCTGGCAGCTTCCCCGGCGTCGTTCCATCCTTCGAACGCAGCGATCATTACAGTGACGCGCTGGCCCTCCGCAGGTTCCTTGAGGAAGCGCTCAACCTCAGCAGCACCGTCGTGTCCATCCGGGTTCCCGTCCACACTGTTCATCCACTCACCCTACGTCCAAGACCCTCGCCGATGCATGGCATTTACGCGGTCGCGTGTCCCGGATTCGCGGACAGCAAAATGACCCGGCAAGGGCGGGCCCAGGTTCCACGTAGACTTGAACCCATGCATTCTTCACCCAGCCAGCCCTCCCTGAAAGCCGTGCTCTGGGATATGGATGGCACGCTCGTGGATACGGAGCCCTACTGGATTTCCGCGGAACGGGCGCTGGTTGAAGCGCATGGCGGAACCTGGTCCCACCAGCAGGCCATGCAGCTCGTGGGCCAATCCCTCCTCCATTCCGCAGGGATCCTGCAGGCGGCAGGCGTGCGCATGGAAGCCCGCCACATCATCGACACGCTGAGCAGCGAGGTCATCGCCCAGGTCCGGAACCAAGTGCCGTGGCGTCCCGGCGCCCGGGAGTTGTTGGATGACCTGCACGGCGCCGGAGTCCGGTGCGCGCTCGTCACCATGTCTGAAGGACCCTTGGCGTCAGTGGTGGTTGAGAGCCTGGCCAAGCCCTACTTCGAGTTCCTGGTGACGGGAGACACCGTCACCAACGGCAAACCCCATCCGGAGGCCTACCTCACGGCTGTCGATCGACTCCGGCGCGACGATCCTTCCCTGGGGATCGAGCACTGCGTGGCGTTGGAAGACTCTGTTCCCGGCGCCACCGCGGCCATGGCTTCGGGCGTCATCACCGTGGGAGTTCCGCACCAGGTCCCCTTGCCTGATGATGCCCGCATGATTCTGTGGGAAACGCTGAGCGGACGGACGTCAGCCGATCTGGCGCAATTGGTGACCGACCGTCATCTTCAGTCCGTTCCGACCCCCACCGGAAACACGCTCGAAGGGGCCTATAAGTGAGCAGTCCCTCCGCGCCCCATCACCACGCTGCCCCCAAGAAGGACGGCATCCCCCTGGGGAAAATTGCCGGGATCCCCGTTTACCTTGCCTACTCCTGGTTCCTGATCGCGGCTTTCACGGTGATCGTCTACGGACCTGCCGTCCTGATCCAGTTTCCGGGCTTGGGCATCGGCGCATACTTCGTGGCGTTCGGATATGCCCTGCTTCTGGCCGTTTCGGTACTGGTCCATGAACTTGCCCACGCACTGAGCGCAAAAGCGTTCAAGTGGCCCACCGACAGGATCGTGCTCAACCTCTGGGGCGGGCACACACAGTTCCAGAACTTCACCTCATCGCCAGGCCGTGCCGTGGTGGTGGCCATGGCGGGCCCGGCCTCGAACTTCATCCTGGCCGGGGCCTTGGCACCATTTGTCTTTGGCGGGGTTTTTGAGGGCGTCATCGAGATGCTGGCAAACATCCTCATGTGGGCCAACTTCCTGATAGGCATCTTCAACGTCCTTCCCGGCACCCCCCTGGACGGCGGCAGGCTGGTGGAGTCCGCCGTCTGGAAGGCCACCGGAAGCCAGGAGAAGGGCGCAATCGCCGCAGGATGGTCCGGTCGCGCCATTGCCGTGGCACTGTTCATCTGGTTCATCGCGCTGCCGTTCTTCAGCGGTTCGCGGCTGGATCTGAACCTGACGCTGATCACGGTCCTCGTTTGCGGATTCCTCTGGGTAGGCGCTTCCAGCTCCATCCAGCACGGTAAACTCCGCAGCCGCCTCTACCTCGTCAGTGCCGCCGGCCTGGCCGATCCCGCCGTCGGAATTCCGAACACCGCAACGGTCGCCGATGCCTTGGCCTTGGCCCCCGGCGGAACTCCCGCCGTCGTCATTTGCGGCCCGGACGGCAAGCCCCAGGGCGTCCTCAATCCCGGGGCCGCAGCCGCGGTGCCACCCCAGGTCCATTCGAGGACGCCGGTCACCGCCGTTGCGCACCCGCTGGCCGCCGGTGCGTACGTCCCTGAATGGTCCAAGGGCCAGGAGCTCATCCAGTACCTGGCCAAGCTCGACGGCGGTGAGTACGCGGTGGTGGACCACAACGGATATGTCACCGGCCTGCTCCGGCAAGAAGCAGTAGTGACGGCTATAACAGGTAAAGAAGCCCGCCGGAGCGGGCGCGCCTGACACTCTTGCCGGTAGAGTTACCTGCCGGCCCGCAATAAGAACAAACAGATTTTTAGCGTCCATGGGCAGCAAGCCATTGCAGTCCAGCCGCACAGGAGCGAGGAAAACCAGATGAGCAGCGAAACCGCCGCCACGGAGACAAGCCCAGCCACGGGCGCTGCCCAGCCAACCGGGGCAGCCCGCCGTCGGGGACCTTTCCGGGTGGGGGAACGCGTCCAGCTCACTGATGAGCGTGGACGCATGAACACCATTACCCTGGAAGTCGGCGGCGCCTTCCACACCCACCGCGGATTCCTGAACCACGACGAGATCATCGGCAAGGTTGATGGTTCCGTTGTCAGCAACAACATCGGCCAGCAGTACCAGACCCTGCGTCCGCTGCTTTCGGACTTCGTCCTGTCCATGCCCCGCGGCGCTGCAGTGGTCTACCCGAAAGACGCCGGCCAGATCGTCACCATGGCCGATATCTTCCCCGGCGCCCGGGTAGTGGAAGCCGGTGTCGGCTCCGGCGCGCTGTCCATCTCGCTGCTTCGGGCAATCGGCGACGGCGGCTACCTCCACTCGTTCGAACGGCGCGAGGAATTCGCGGACATCGCGCGCGGAAACGTGGAGACCATCTTCGGCGGACCGCACCCTGCCTGGCAGATCTCCCTCGGGGATTTCCAGGAGGAAGTGGTCAAGGCCGAGGCACCCGGTTCCGTCGACCGCGTGGTGCTGGACATGCTCGCGCCCTGGGAATGCCTCGACGCGGTCGCCACGGTCCTTGCCCCGGGCGGGGTGTGGATCAACTACGTTGCCACCGTCACCCAGCTTTCGCGCACTGCCGAAGCCATCAGGGCCGATGGCCGTTTCACTGAACCGGATGCGTGGGAATCCATGGTCCGCGGCTGGCACCTTGAAGGCTTGGCTGTCCGACCGGACCACCGCATGGTAGCCCACACGGGGTTCCTTCTGGTGACCCGCCGCCTGGCCGACGGCGTGACCGGAATTTCGGTCAAGCGCCGCCCGTCCAAGACGGAATTCAGCGAAGAGGACCTCAACGCCTGGACACCGGGTGCCGTGGGGGAGCGTTCGGTCTCCGACAAGAAGCTTCGCCGGGCCGCAAGGGACGCCATTGCCGGAACCAACGTCCAGGATGATCCCCCGGTCACAAACTGACAAAGGTCACAATAGGGTCCGCATTCCGGATGTCACACAGCCCCCTGAGCTTTTCGGGACTATGGTCTTGTTAAGCGCAGGAAGGGGCTGATGAATCGTGGATACGTCGAACAACGACATTGGACGGCCGACGCCGGAAGAAGCGAATGCCGCAGCGGAAGAGGCTGCCCGCCAAAGGCGGGGCGCCATCCAACCGCCGGACCCTTCCAGTGAATTGACTGTGGCTGAGCGGCAGATCAACATCCTGAGGGACAAACTCCGCCACATCGACCGCCAGCTCGCAGCCGCCACCCAGAACAACAGCAAACTGGTCAACATGCTGGAAACAGCCAAGGCTGAGATCCTCCGGCTCAAGGGTGCCCTCGAGCAGGAAGGCCAACCGCCGTACAGCTTCGGCACCGTTGTCCAGATCAATCCCCGCCGCCAGCCGACGGCAGGAAATTCCGGCCAGGCGGCCACTGAAGAGTCAGTGGACATCTTCAACGCCGGCAGGAAGATGCGGGTTGGCATCAGCCCGTTGGTTAACGTCAACCAGCTCGCAGTCGGGCAGGAAGTCCTCCTCAACGAGGCACTCCTGGTTGTTGCGGCGCTCGGCTATGAACGCGCCGGCGAACTGGTAACGCTCAAGGAGCTTCTGGGCAAGGACCGTGCCCTGGTGGTCGGCCGCGCTGACGAGGAACGCGTTGTCCGGCTCTCGGGTGCCCTCCAAAACGTCCACCTGAAGGTGGGAGACGCACTGTCGCTGGATTCGCGGACGGGCTACGCCTTGGAAAAGGTGCCCCGCGCCGAGGTTGAAAACCTCGTGCTGGAGGAAGTCCCTGACATCACCTACCAGGACATCGGCGGCCTCGGTCCGCAGATCGAACAAATCCGCGACGCCGTTGAACTGCCGTTCCTGCATCCCGACCTCTACCGGGAGCATGGCCTCAAGGCACCCAAGGGAATCCTCCTTTACGGTCCTCCGGGTTGCGGCAAGACGCTCATCGCCAAGGCCGTGGCCAATTCCCTGGCTGCCCGGGCTGCCGAGCGGGCAGGCAACACCGACCTCAAGAGCTACTTCCTGAACATCAAGGGGCCGGAGCTCCTGGACAAGTACGTCGGCGAGACCGAGCGGCACATCCGCCTGATCTTCGCCCGGGCCCGCGAGAAAGCTTCGGACGGCAGCCCCGTCGTGGTGTTCTTCGACGAGATGGATTCGCTGTTCCGCACCCGCGGCACCGGTGTCTCTTCCGACGTCGAGACCACCATCGTCCCGCAGCTGCTCAGCGAGATCGACGGCGTGGAACGGCTCGACAACGTCATCGTGATCGGTGCCTCAAACCGCGAGGACATGATCGACCCCGCCATCCTGCGGCCGGGCCGCCTGGACGTGAAGGTAAAAATCCAGCGGCCCGACGCTGAGGCAGCAGCTGACATCTTCGGCAAGTACATCACCACCGACCTGCCGTTCCATGCCCAGGACCTCGCCGAATACGGCGGAGATGTCCAGGCCACGGTGGATGCGATGATCCAGCGGACCGTGGAGGCGATGTACTCCACGGAGAAGTCGAACGAATACCTCGAGGTCACCTATGCCAACGGTGATACGGAGATGCTGTATTTCAAGGACTTCAACTCCGGGGCAGTCGTGCAAAACGTGGTTGACCGCGCCAAGAAGTACGCCATCAAGGACCTCCTCACCAACCACCAAAAGGGCCTGCGGATCGACCACCTGCTCAAGGCGGTAGTGGATGAGTTCCGCGAGCACGAGGACATGCCCAACACCACCAATCCGGACGACTGGGCCCGGATCTCGGGCAAGAAGGGTGAACGCATCACGTACATCCGCACCATCGTCCAGGGCAAGGCCGGCCAGGAACCCGGCAAGTCAATTGAAACTACGGCGAATACGGGCCAATACCTGTGACCTCACGAGACGACAACCTGCCCCAGGAGAAACTGCCTGCAGGCGGGGCAATGCGCGTCATGGGTTCGGAGACGGAGTATGGGATCCATGCTCCGTCTGCGCCCGGCGCCAATGCCACCATGATGTCTGCCCGGATCATCCAGGCGTACGCGACCGTCACGCGGCAGCGTGCTGCCGGGGGAGCGGAGACGCGCTGGGATTACACCGACGAGGAACCACTCCACGACACCCGGGGCTGGACCTTGGAACGTTCGGCCGCGGATCCGAGCCAGCTCACCGACCAGCCGCCGGTGCTCGACGCCGAGGCAGTCGCCTTGGCGTACGGGCGCCAGGAACTGGAACTTGACGGCGCGGACGAATCCGGCTCCCTCCTGATGAACATGGTGCTCGGCAACGGCGCCAGGCTGTACGTAGACCACGCCCACCCCGAGTACTCCAGCCCCGAAGTCACCAACCCGCGCGATGCCGTGACCTGGGACGCAGCAGGGGACCTGGTTGCCTTGGCCACGGTGCGCAAGGTTGCCGCAGATACCAACCTGCCGCCGATTAACCTCTACAAGAACAACACAGACAACAAGGCCGTATCCTACGGCTCGCACGAGAACTACCTCATGCCGCGATCGGTTCCTTTCGGCGACATCATCCGCGGGCTGACTCCGTTCTTCATCTCGCGGCAAGTGGTCTGCGGGGCGGGCCGCGTGGGCCTGGGGCAGGATAGCTCCACCCCCGGCTACCAGATCAGCCAAAGGGCGGACTTCTTCGAGGCTGAGGTAGGCCTTGAGACGACCATCCGCAGGCCGATTATCAACACCCGGGACGAACCGCACGCCACGGCGGACAAGTACCGCCGCCTGCACGTCATCATCGGCGACGCCAACCTCAGCCAGCTGTCGAACTTCCTTAAGTTCGGCACCACTTCCATGGTGCTAAGCCTCATCGAGGCCGGCCAGGCGCCCAGGATCGAGGTCCATGAGCCGGTTCACGCCCTGCAGGCGGTCAGCCACGACACGAGCCTCACCGCCACCGTACGGCTCATGGACGGCCGTCACGTGACAGCCCTGGACCTGCAGTGGATGTACTTCGAGGCGGCGGCGAAGCTCGCCCAGGAAACCGGCGTCGCGGACGCCATCAGCGGTGACGGCCACACCCATGAGGTGCTGGAGCGCTGGGAGTCCACGCTGACGGCGCTGGGCACGGACCCGGCGACGGCAACGTCCGTGGAATGGGTGGCCAAGAAGTCGCTCCTGGAGGGCTACCGCAGCCGCGACGGTCTGGAGTGGGATGACGCCCGGCTTGGCCTCGTGGACCTGCAGTGGTCAGATATCCGGCCGGAGAAAGGCCTCTACTACCGGCTGCTTTCCAGGAACCGCATGCTGCGGATAGTCGACGACGCCGATGTCACCAGGGCGGTCAGCGAACCGCCGGTGGATACCCGTGCGTACTTCCGCGGTAAATGCGTTTCCACCTTCGGCAAGGACGTCGTGGGAGCCAGCTGGGACTCGGTTATTTTCGATGTCCCGGGACTGGGAAAACTGCAGCGCGTACCCACCAGGGAGCCATTGCGCGGTACGCAGGCGCTCACGGAACCACTGTTCCGGAAGCACCAGGAAGCAGGCCCGTTCCTTGCCGAGTTGCTTGGCCGGAAACCTGCGGCGCCCCGAGACTAACCAACAGCAGTCACCTGCGGAAACAGCCCGGCCGAAGCCGGGCGGAGCAGCCCATCGCGTGGCAATATGGCAGTAGGAAGTCCGCATCCCGCGGACGGACAGTAGGGAGAAAGAAATGGCAGGTCAGGAGCAGCAGCAACCCCAGGCGCGGGAAACTGAGACTGAAGTCGACGTCCCGGAGGCACCTCCCGCCGCTCCTGAGGCCCAGGCCTCGGAAGCTACGCAAGGCGTGGATGATCTCCTCGACGAAATCGATGGCGTCCTGGAATCCAACGCCGAGGAATTCGTGAGGGCTTTCGTCCAAAAGGGCGGCCAGTAACGAACCACCACAGGATGTACTGCCCGGCCGGCGCGAGGCCGCCGGGCATCGGAATGCGAGTCGAAGGAGTGCAGCAATGCAGGACCCATCAATCGGCCCCCTGGCCAACCAGGCAACGTCTTCATTCACAGAGCATCTCCAACGCTCGCGTCCCGAACTCCTTCCGTTCAACCAAACACTTCCCGCCGGCGCAGCTCCGGCTGCACCGCACGCCACCACCATTGTGGCCATGACCTATGCCGGCGGCGTGCTGATGGCCGGCGACCGGCGGGCCACCATGGGCAATGTCATCGCGAGCCGGCACATTGAGAAAGTCTTTCCCGCAGACCAGTACTCCGTGCTGGGCATAGCCGGCACCGCAGGCCTCGCGATCGATATCACCCGGCTGTTCCAAGTCGAGCTGGAGCATTACGAGAAGATCGAAGGCACGCTCCTCAGCCTGGTGGGCAAAGCCAACCGATTGGGGGCCATGATCCGGGGCAACCTGCCCATGGCGATGCAGGGGATGGCCGTCATACCGCTCTTTGCCGGATTCGACCACGGATCCGCCACCGGCAGGCTCTTCTCCTACGACCTGACGGGTGGCCGGTACGAGGAGTACGAGCACCACTCGGTCGGCTCGGGTTCCGTTTTTGCCCGGGGTGCCCTGAAAAAGCTGTGGCGGCCGAACCTTAGCGAGGACGAAGCCGTGGCTGTCGCCGTCGAATCCCTCTACGACGCCGCCGACGACGACTCCGCAACCGGGGGACCGGACCCCGTCAGGCAGCTGTGGCCGGTGGTGTACGCCGTTAACCGCGCCGGTCACAGGAGGATTCCGGAACGGGAACTCGCTGCGATTTCGGCGGCCATTGTCGAATCACGCGCTATCGCCGGACGGGAGGCCTGAGATGACGCAGCAGTTCTATGTCTCACCTGAGCAGCTGATGAAGGACCGCGCGGACTTTGCGCGGAAGGGCATCGCCCGCGGCCGCTCGGTCATCGTCATCAGCTGCGCGGACGGGATCGCCTTGGTGGCTGAGAATCCCTCTCCTTCGCTGCATAAAATCGGCGAGATATACGACAAAATAGCGTTCGCTGCCGTTGGGAAGTACAACGAATTTGAGAGCCTGCGGCAGGCAGGGGTCCGCTACGCCGACGTGCGCGGCTATTCCTACGACCGCGAGGACGTCACCGCCCGGGGCCTGGCCAGCGTCTACGCCCAGAGCCTCGGCGCCGTCTTCACTGCCGAACAGAAACCCTTCGAGGTGGAACTGGCCGTAGCAGAGGTTGGCCCCCGGCAGGAGCTGGACCACTTGTACAGGCTCACCTTCGACGGCTCGATTGCCGACGAAAACGGCTTTGTGGTGATGGGCGGTGTCGCGGACCAGATTTCGGACGTCGTCAAGGACACCTGGGACGCCGGCCTGGACTTTCCAGGCGCGCTGCGGCTGGCCCTGCGTGCCCTCGCCGCGGACAAGGACGTGGATGCCCTGCCACCGACGGCCGTCGAAGCCGCCGTCCTGGAGCGCGCATCCGAAAGCAGCCGCGGAACACGCCGGGCTTTCCGTCGCCTGCTCCCCGAGGATCTTGCCCAGTTGCTCGTTGAGGAGGCCTGAAATGGACAAGCGGATATTCGGCATCGAAACTGAGTTCGGGATCTCATATTCGAGCCCCGATTCCAGGCCCTTGGCGCCGGAAGAGGTAGCAAGGTACCTCTTCCGCAAAGTAGTCAGCTGGGGCAGGTCTTCCAACGTCTTCCTGACCAACGGTTCACGGCTGTACCTGGACGTCGGCTCGCATCCCGAATACGCCACAGCCGAGTGCGACGATCTTGCTCAGTTGATTGCCCATGACCGCGCCGGGGAACTCATCCTGGACGACCTCGTGGACGAGGCCCAGGCGCGCCTGGCCGCCGAAGGTTTCAACGGAACCGTGTACCTGTTCAAGAACAACACGGACTCGGCAGGAAACTCCTACGGCAGCCACGAGAACTACCTCATACCGCGGCGCGGTGAGTTCTCCCGGTTGGCCGAGATCCTGATTCCCTTCCTGGTGACGCGGCAACTGATCGCCGGCGCGGGAAAAGTGCTTAAGACCCCGCACGGGGCCACCTTCGCCTTCTCGCAGCGGGCGGACCACATTTGGGAAGGCGTTTCTTCGGCCACCACAAGGTCCCGCCCCATCATCAATACCCGTGATGAGCCTCACGCGGACGCCGAGTTCTACCGCCGTCTGCACGTCATCGTGGGCGATTCGAACATGTCGGAGACTTCCGCCCTGCTCAAAGTGGGCACAGTGGACCTGATCCTCCGCATGATTGAGGCGGGCGTCATCATGCGCGACATGCGCATGGAAAACCCCATCCGGAGCATCCGCGAAATTTCCCATGACCTCAGCGGCAGGGCGCTGGTCCGCCTGGCCAACGGCAGGCAGCTCTCAGCACTGGACATCCAGAGGGAGTACCTGGCCAAAGTCACAGAGTTTGTTGCAGCCAACGGGGCCCACAATCCACACGTGCCGTTGATCATCGATCTTTGGACCAGGACGCTCGACGCGATCGAGAGCGGGAACAGCAGCAGCATCGACACCGAAGTTGACTGGGCCATCAAGAAGAAACTCATGGAAGGCTATATGAAGCGCCATGACATTGGCCTGGATTCGCCGAGGATTGCCCAACTCGACCTCACCTACCACGACATCTCGCGGCAGCGGGGCCTGTTCTTCCTCCTCCAGTCAAGGGGAGCGGCACGGCGATTGGTCACGGAGACCGAGGTGAAGGATGCCGTGGACGCTCCGCCGCAGTCGACGCGGGCCAAGCTGCGGGGAGACTTTGTCCGTCGGGCGCAGGAACTGGGCCGTGACTACACCGTGGACTGGGTCCATCTCAAGCTCAATGACCGGGCGCACCAGACCATTCTCTGCAAGGATCCGTTCCGCAGCGTGGATGAGAGGGTCGACGCCCTCCTTGACTCTATGAGCTGACTCCCAGCTTCGGCGGTTACTCTGGATGTTGGTCTCTTTCCAAGAGGCACCTGATTGGATGCGGCACGGCAATGTCCGTTGCTCGAATATCCGTCCGCTGCTCCAATATCCATTGTCCCGACGAAAGTGTCTTTTTGTGCGACGACTCCTAGCCACACTCCTTCCTGTCCTGCTGCTGTTGACCGCGTGCGGAGGCGGGGATGCCACCGAATCAGAGCCCACGAGCAAGTCCACGGGAGACATCTCCAAGCTGTCCTCCCTGAAGGTAACCGACAACGGTGACGACAAGGCCCCGGGGCTTGATTTCACCAAGCCCCTGGCTGTCTCCGAACCCACCGTCAAGGTTGTGGACGAAGGCGACGGGGAAACGATCAAGGCCGGCCAGACCGCCGAACTGGCGTATATCGCCGTCGACGGTACCGATGGCAAGACCATTGAGGATACTTACCCTTCCGGCCCCCAGCCGATCGAGCTGGGCGAGGACCTGAAGGCAGGCAACGAGGCCATCTACAACGCTATTGTCGGCGCCAAGGTCGGCTCGCACGTTGCTTTCGCAGCTCCCGGCAACGCCTCCGCCAGCGGACAAGCGGGCACCCAGATCGTCGTGTTCAAACTGCTTGGTGCCAAGGAGACCCCCAAGGCCCTTGAGAAGCCTGAAGGCGAAACCGTGACCCCGCCCGCAGGCCTGCCCACGGTCAAGGAGAACGAGCAGGGCATTCCGGAAATCTCCGTGGCGGGCGTCGCCGCTCCCAAGGAACTCGTCTCGCAGGACCTGATCAAGGGCAATGGCCCCGTGGTGAAGGAAAGCGACACCCTGACCGTCAACTACGTGGGTGTCACCTTGAAGGACGGCACCAAGTTCGATTCCAGCTATGATCGCGGCAAGCCCACCAGCTTCCCGTTGACGGGCGTCATTAAGGGCTGGACGCAGGGCCTCGCCGGCAAGACCGTGGGCTCCCGGGTCCTCCTTGTCATCCCGCAGGATCTTGCTTACGGCGCCGAAGGCCAAGGCGAGGCCAAGGGCGACCTCGTGTTCGTCGTCGACATCCTGGGCGTCAAGTAACAGCCACCGAAGAGCCTGCCGGGCACTTCGCCGGACACCTGGCTTAGGCTTGAACCTGACACCCCACACATTCAGAGGAGCAACCATGTCATTTGGACAGCGCGATTACGACCGCACCAAGCCGGAGATTGAGTTCCCGGAAGGCGATGTACCCACCGAGCTGCGCATCACCGACCTCATTGAGGGCACCGGGGCCGAGGCGAAGGCCGGCGACACCGTGTCAACCCACTACGTAGGCGTTGCTTGGTCGACGGGCGAAGAATTCGACGCTTCCTGGGGCCGCGGCGCTCCGCTGGACTTCCGCGTTGGCGTGGGCCAGGTTATCCAGGGCTGGGACCAGGGCCTGCTCGGCATGAAGGTCGGCGGCCGCCGCCGTTTGGAGATTCCCTCCGAGCTGGCTTACGGCTCCCGCGGCGCCGGTGGAGCCATCAAGCCCAACGAGGCCCTCATCTTTGTTGTTGACCTCGTAGCAGTCCGCTAGGCGCTGCTTCCTGCAAGGGCGCGTCACCTCCGGCTCAACCGGCGGTGACGCGCCCTTGCGGTTTTAAGCCGCGACTTTAGTAACGTAGCAACCGTGTCCGCATCCCGTACTGAACGCCTCCTGAACCTGCTCCTGGCCCTGCTCAATACCAAGGTGGGGTTGAGCCGCGCCGTCCTGAGGGAGAAGGTGTACCGGGGCGCCGCAGACAATGACGCAGCCTTCGGCCGCATGTTTGAACGCGACAAGGTGGACCTCAAGCAGTTCGGCTTCGAGATCGAGACCCTGATGGACACCGGATTCGGCAATGACGATCCCGCCTCTACCCGGTACCGGATCGGCAAGGACTCCAACAGGCTCCCCGACGTGCACCTGACACCTGCGGAGGGAACGGTCCTCCTCCTCGCGGCCCAGCTCTGGGAGAGGGCGGCACTGGGCAAGGCGGCCGCAGATGCCGTGCGGAAGCTCCATGCGGCAGGAGGCTTTAGCGAAGCAGAACTCCCTGCCGGCGTACAGCCGCGGATCAAGCCCGCGGGACAGGCCTTCGACGACGTCGTTGCGGCCATGCATGGCAGGCACCCCATCCGCTTCGGCTACCTGGCAGGAAGCACGAACAGGGAAGAAACCCGCGACGTCGAACCGTGGGGACTCGGCAGCCGGTTCGGCCAGTGGTACCTCGTGGGGTTCGACCTGGGCCGCGGAGCCAAGCGGTTTTACCGGCTCTCCAGGATGACCACGGCGGTCACCGTCCTCACCAACCGTTCCTTTGACCCGCCGGCTGGCTTTGACGCCCGGGCCGAATTGGATTCCCTGCGCGAACTTCCCCTGCGGACGGCCACGCTCGACGTCAAGCCCGGCCGGGTCCTCGCCCTGCGCCACCGCGCCACGGCCGTCACCGAGGGCGCAGGCATCGGACGGGACCTGTTGTCGGTGCCCTTCCGCGACCCGGAACAATTCGCCGAGGAACTCGCCTCCTACGGCCCCCACGTGGCGGTGAGGGAGCCTGCAGACCTGCGCACCGCCGTCGTGCGTCGGCTGGAAGCAGCAGCGGCCTTCAACGCCGCCCCGCCGGTTCCGGTGTCCTTCCCGGACGCTGCGCCCGCCACACGGGCCCGCAAGCGGACATCCGAGGACCAACTGGCCAGGATGCTGCAGCTCGTTCCTTTCCTGGTCCACCATCAGGGACTGCATATCCAGGAGGTGGCGGACCACTTCGGGATCACGCGGAAGGCCCTCATCGACGACCTGAAGATCCTCATCTGTTCGGGACTTCCCGAGGGGTACCCCGACGATTTGTTGGACATCCAATGGGAGAACGACCATGTCTACATCACCGAACACCTGGACTTGAGCCGCCCGGTCCGTTTCAGCGAGGAAGAAGCAGCAGCGCTGCTGACCGGCCTGGCCATGTTGGGCGACCTCCCTGCGCTGGCGGGACTGCCGGACGGTGACGCCGGGAGCGCCTTGGAATCGGTGACCATCAAGCTTGCCGGCGCAGCCGGGGACGCAGCGAGGCTGGCCGGTTCGGTGGCCGGGGCGTCCGTTGCCCCGCAGCAATCCCAGGCATTTGCCGCCATTTCGCAGGCCTTGCGGGACGGCAGCCAACTGCGCTTGAGGTATCTGTCCCCGCAACGCGACGAGGTCAGCGAACGCGATGTGGACCCGCTGAGGCTCTTTTCCATGGACAACACGTGGTATTTCGAGGCGTATTGCCATAGCAAGTCCGGGATCAGGAACTTCCGGCTGGATCGGATTGAATCGCTCGAGCCCAACGGCCGGCCTGTTTCAATGGCAAGCACACCGGAGACCGACGTCCCGGCCAGGCTTTTTACTCCGGGCGACGACGACGCGGTGGTGGTGCTCCAGCTGACCCGCCAAGGAGCCGGCCTGGCCGATGACTACTACGCCGAACGCACGGCACCAATGCCCGACGGCGGTTTGCTCGCCGAGGTCAGGTTCGGCAGCACGGACTGGTTGCCCATGCTCGTGGCCCAGCATGGGGGATCGGCACGGATCATCGATCCCCTGCAGCTCAGGGACGAGGCCCAGGCCTGGCTTCTGGCGGCCCTGAGGCAGTACAGCGGTCCTTCGTCGGTGCAATCCCGGGAAGCTGGCTAGAATACTCAGATGCCTTGGTGGTTTTGGATCCTTTTGTGGATTGCTCTGATAGCGCTGTCCCTACTGCTTCATCTGACGTTGGGGTACCGCTTGTTCCGGAAGTTCATGGCCACCGTCCGCGAATTGGGGGAGGCCGGAAGGCGCTTCGGTACGCTGCCGAAAACAACAGAAAGCAACACTTTGGTGTCGGCAGCGGAAGCGACCGGGGAACGGCCTGCACCGGGGTCCGCGGTTTTTGCCTCCCCGGAACAGATGCGTCATGATTACGTGACGGCCAAGGCCGCCCGGCGGGAAATTCGCCGCCTCAAGCGCGTCCAGCGCAAAGCCGATCGTGGGCAACCCCAGTCCTTGCACGACATAGAATTCAGATAGACGTAGGATGTATCCAAAAGGAAAGGACCTCCACACATGAGGCTTGAAGGCTGGCATCTCATCATCATCATCGTCTTGGCCCTGGTGCTTTTTGCCGCGCCCAAGCTGCCCTCCATGGCACGCAGCATCGGACAGTCGATGCGCATTTTCAAGTCCGAGGTCCGGGAGATGAAGAAGGACGGTGCATCCGAAACGAAGGACACTCAGGCTTCTTCCGACGCCGTCGAAGGCAGGGTTGTGGACCACCCGGACGCAAAGGCAAAGAACAACGGCGAAACGGACGTTCCGCCCTCCAACCGCGTCTAAAGAGAAGTGGTACAGACGAAGGGGCGCAAAGCCAATCCCGAAGCCAGGATGGCGCTGCTTGACCATTTGAAGGAGCTTAAGAACCGGCTCTTCAAGGCAGCCATTGGCGTCATTCTGGGCACAGTGGTGGGCTTCATCATCTACCAGCCCCTCCTCGAGGCCCTGATCAAGCCCATCAAGGACCTCAACGAGAAAGAGGGCCGCGCGGCCACCCTCAACTTCGACGGCGTGGCAAGCTCCTTTGACCTCATGGTCCAGGTGTCGGTGTTCCTCGGCGTGCTCGTTTCGAGCCCGGTCTGGATCTATCAACTATGGGCATTCATCGTGCCCGGCTTGCATAAGAAGGAAAGGAACCTGGCGTTGTCCTTCGTGGCAGCGGCCGTTCCGCTGTTCATTGGCGGCGTGTTGCTGGCATGGCTGGTTTTGCCGAATGCGGTGCGCGTCCTCACGGATTTCACTCCGTCCGGTGCCTCGAACTTCATCAGCGCCGAAATCTATTTGGCCTTCGTCCTGCGGCTGCTGCTCGCCTTCGGAATCGCTTTCCTTGTCCCGGTGGTCCTGGTCGGCCTGAACCTTGCGGGAATCGTCAAAGGCAAGCAACTGGTCAAAAGCTGGCGAATCACGATCTTCCTGGTGTGCCTGTTCGCAGCCATGGCCGCTCCCGGAGCCGACGCCATGAGCATGTTCTACCTCGCAGCTCCCATGCTTCTTCTCTTCTTTGCGGCCATCGCGGTCTGCCTGTGGAACGACCGCCGGCGTGAACGCCGGGCCATTAAGCGAGCTGCTGAGACGGAAGCCACGGCAGATATTGCCACCCCGGCGACCGATCTGGAGAATCTGTAGACACCGGGCTACTAGGCTTGAGGCATGTCCTCGATTTCCGGCCCACCATCGCCATCGGACCGCTACCGTGCGGCCGCCAACCGGACAGCGGAAGCCAAGACCTACCTGGGCTCCTTCGCACGCACCCTCGACTTTGAACTGGATGACTTCCAGCGCGAGGCGTGCCGTTCCCTCCAGGAAGGGCGGGGAGTCCTGGTTGCGGCTCCCACCGGTGCGGGTAAAACGATCGTCGGCGAGTTTGCCATCTACTTGGCGCTCCAGCGTGGGCTCAAGGCGTTCTACACCACGCCCATCAAGGCACTGAGCAACCAGAAGTTCACCGAACTGAGCGCCAAGTATGGAGCACCCAACGTCGGGTTGCTCACGGGCGATACCACCATCAACGGTGATGCTCCCGTGGTGGTCATGACCACCGAAGTCCTGCGGAACATGCTGTACGCCGATTCCGAAACCCTGGGCGACTTGGGTTTCGTGGTCATGGACGAAGTCCACTACTTGGCTGACCGTTTCCGCGGAGCCGTGTGGGAAGAAGTAATCATCCACCTTCCAAGCGAGGTCCAGGTGGCTTCCTTGAGCGCCACGGTCTCCAATGCCGAAGAGTTCGGGGCCTGGCTGGACACGGTGCGCGGCGATACCGACGTCATCGTGTCCGAGCACCGTCCCGTGCCGTTGTGGCAGCACGTGATGGTGGGCCGCGAAATTGTGGACCTTTTCGCGGGGGACACCACCTTCGATGAGATCGCTCCGGCCCTTCCGGATACGGAAGTTCCCGACCTTGGCGAATCGGAGGAAACCCCGCCGTCGGAATCGAGGGCCGTCTCCGGGAAGTCGGCCAAGCGTGCTGTGGAAGCCACCGTCCGCCACGCCGTGACCGGCCCTGAGTTCGAGGTCAATCCCGACCTCCTTGCCATGGCCCGTTCCGAGAGCCGGATGAATGTGAACGCCCGCTACTCGCACGGCGGGAGGAGCCGCCGTCGCCAGGACCGGCAGCGTGAGGACCGGCAGACCGCACAGCGCAGCCCTGTCCGCCGGGCCAGCAGGCCCCAGGTCATTGACAGCCTGAACCGCCAGGGTCTCCTGCCCGCCATCACTTTCATTTTTTCGCGGGCCGGCTGTGACGCCGCCGTGGCCCAGTGTGCTGCTTCCGGGCTCTGGCTGACCACTGAACGTGAGCAGCAGATCATTGCCCAGCGCGTTGACGAAGCCAGCCACGAAATCCCCGCCGACGACCTCGATGTCCTGGGCTTCTGGGGTTGGCGGGATGGCCTCATCCGGGGTTTCGCCGCACATCACGCCGGCATGCTGCCCACCTTCAAGGAAGTGGTGGAAAAGCTCTTCGCGGACGGCCTTGTCAAAGCTGTCTTCGCGACGGAGACCCTGGCGCTGGGGGTTAACATGCCCGCCCGCTGCGTTGTGTTGGAGAAGCTTGAGAAGTTCAATGGCGAAGCGCACGTCAACATCACGGCGGGGGAGTACACCCAACTCACAGGCCGTGCCGGACGCCGCGGGATCGACGTAGAGGGCCACGCGGTGGTCCTTTGGCAACCTGGCACCGATCCCGCAGCGGTGGCCGGTCTCGCGTCGCGGCGTACCTATCCGCTGAACTCCAGCTTCCGGCCCACCTACAACATGAGCATCAACCTCATCGCCCAGTTCGGCCGGGCCCGGGCGCGCGAAATTCTTGAATCGTCCTTCGCGCAGTTCCAGGCCGATCGCTCGGTGGTGGGGCTGGCCCGCCAGGTCCGCGGGCGGGAAGAGTCCCTGGCCGGCTACGCGAAGGCCATGGAGTGCCATCTGGGCGACTTCAGCGAATACTCGAAGCTTCGCCGCGAACTGAGCGATGCCGAGCAGCACGCGGCCCGCGACCACCAGCGCGCGCGACGTTCCAGGGTGTCCGATTCCCTGACGCGTCTCATTCCGGGGGACGTCATCAGCGTCTCCGGTGGCAGGCTGGCGGGTTACGCCGTCGTCCTGGAAGTAGACCCCAACGCCCGCGAACCGCGTCCGTCGGTCCTGACAGCGGACAATCAATTGCGCCGGCTCGGCGTCCATGACATCGACGCGCCGGTGTCTGCCGTGACGCGCATCCGGATCCCCAAGTCGTTCAACGCCAAGGTTCCCAAGTCGCGCCGCGACCTGGCCGCCTCCATGCGGAACGCGGTCAACGGCGACTCTTCGCGGCAGCGGCGCAACAGCCGGCACGAAGACTTTGGCCTGGGTTCGCGCGCACAGGACCAGGAACGCAAGATTGCGGAAATCCGGCGTGCCCTGAGGGCGCATCCGTGCCACGGATGCAGCGACCGTGAGGACCATGCCAGATGGTCCGAGCGCTGGTGGAAACTCCGGAAGGAAACCGACGGACTGGTACGGCAGATCCAAGGCAGGACCAACACGATCGCCAAGACTTTCGACCGCGTGTGCGACGTCCTGTCGACCTACGGTTACCTGGACACGCACGACGACGGCCGGGTCACCATCAGTGCCGACGGCCAACGTCTCCGCCGGATTTACGGCGAGAAGGACCTGCTCATTTCGCAATCGATCCGGCAGGGTGCCATCAACGACCTCGATGCCGCCGAGCTCGCGTCCCTGGCCAGCACCCTTGTCTACCAGGCCAAGCGTGAAGACCGCGGCCTGCGGCCCCGGATGCCGTCCGTTTCGCTGGAAACAGCAGTAGACATCGTCATCCGCGAATGGTCCAGGCTCGAAGACACGGAGGAACAGAACCGGCTGCCATTGACCGCTGAGCCCGAGCTGGGCCTCATGTGGCCGATGTACAAGTGGGCCAAGGGGCGCCACCTCCAGGAGGTCCTCAGCGGGACCGACCTTGCAGCCGGAGACTTTGTCCGGTGGGCAAAGCAGGTAGTGGACCTGCTGGACCAGCTGGCAAAGATTCCGCAGCTCGACCCCCGGCTCGCACGCATTTGCCGCGAGTCCATAGACCTGGTCCGCCGCGGGGTAGTGGCGTACTCGACTGTTGCCTGAGGCAACCCGAAACGCCTGCCATCACGGAACACACCCTGCAGTGCCAGAACACCCTGCAATGCCAGAACAGCAAGGAGCTTAGCGAATGAACCAGCTTGGCGTGCCCGCCGGCAACACACCCGACCGCAAGGTCACCCTGTACCGCAACGGTTCCATCTACACGGCGGCCGACCCCTTTGCCACCGCCATGGTGGTGGATGGAGACACGGTTGCCTGGGTTGGTTCAGAGCAGGCCGCGACGTCCATCGCCGACGCAAACATGGAGATCATAGACCTCCACGGAGCGCTGCTCGCCCCGGGATTCGTGGACTCGCATGTGCACTTGACCGAGACGGGAATTGCGCTCGAGGGGCTCGCGCTCGATTCGGTGCGCTCAGCGCCGGAACTCCTGGATGCGGTCGCTGCGGCCCCCGGGACCGGCCCGGTTCTGGGACATGGCTGGGATGAGTCAACCTGGGGTGACCGAAGCCTGCCCACCCTTGAGGAACTGGACAGGGCATCGGGTGGCAGGTCGGTTTACTTGTCCCGGATCGATGTGCACTCGGCGTTGGTGTCCTCTTCCCTCGCAGAGGCGGCAGGACTGCGCGGACTCGACGGTTTCCAAGGCACTGCACACGTCCTGCGGACGGCCCACGCAGCTGCAAGGATCCACGCGCGGACATTCGATGACGGCACCCGCCGGACCTACCAGGAAAAGACCCTGGCAGAGGCCGCGAAGAACGGCTACGTCGCGCTGGCAGAGATGGCCGCACCCCATATCTGCGGCCCGGAAGACCTACGGCTCGCAGCGTCATGGAACGCCTCCGGCGTACATCCCCTTGTTCTGCCGTACTGGGGTGAGCTGGCCACCTCAGCTGAAGAGGGGCGGCAGATCCTGGACAGCCTGGGCACCGAGGTGCTTGGCCTCGCCGGGGACTTGAACATGGACGGCTCCCTTGGTTCGCGGACCGCGGCTTTGAGCGCTGACTACTCCGACGCCGAAGGCAACAGCGGAAACCTCTACCTTTCCGTGGAAGAGGCCGCCCAACACCTTGCCGCTTGCTCATTGTTGGGAATCCAAGGCGGATTCCATGTCATTGGTGATGCCGGACTGGCCGCCGTGCTGGATGCCTTGGATGCAGCCGCGTCAGAGGTCGGCGAGCAGCGCGTCAGGGCAGCCGGCCACCGCCTGGAACACGTGGAACTCGCAGATGCGGCCGCCATTGAACGCCTCGCCAAGCACTCCGTTACCGTCAGCGTTCAGCCTGGCTTCGATGCCGCATGGGGCAAGCACGGCGGGCTGTACGAACAGCGGCTGGGTGAACGCAGCCGGGCAATGAACCCGTTCGCCTCCTTCTATGCCAACGGGGTACCCATTGCCTTCGGCAGCGACAGCCCGGTAACCCCGCTCCGCCCGTGGTCAAGCATCCGCGCCTGCCTGGAACACAGCAACCCGGAACAGCGGATATCGGCCAGGGCAGCCTTCCTGGGGCATACCCGCGCGGGCTGGCGTGCCACCAAGCACCGGAATCCGCTCATGGGGCAACTGGTCCCGGGCGCCCCCGCGAGCTTCGCGGTATGGGAGGTGGAGGAGCTCATGGTTCAGGTAGCGGACACCCGTGTGCAGTCATGGAGCACCGATCCGAGGGCGCGTACTCCCTTGCTTCCGGCACTGGATGCTGGCACCGACCCTGTGTGTCTCCAGACGGTGCGGGAAGGCCGGGAACTCTTTGCCCACGAGTCCCTTCGTGCCTGATTGCCCGTAACCTGGTTCAGTTCCCTGTGCCGTGATGTGCGCGGCGCCACAAAGGCAGGGAGCTTCAGAACCGTCACCCTATAATGGAGAGTTGCGCCAGAACGCCAGCACCAACGCTGGTCCGGCACACCGACCGCTCCATCAAGGAAAGGCCTCTTCTTGCGTGTCCTGACGATCATCCCCACCTACAACGAGCTGGAATCGCTCCCGAAGACACTGGGCCGCCTGCGTGCAGCAGTTCCGGAATCCGACGTCCTCGTGGTGGACGACAACAGCCCGGACGGAACGGGGCAACTCGCGGACGGCATCGCCGCCGAGGACAGCCAGGTCCATGTCCTGCACCGCAAGGGCAAGGAAGGCTTGGGCGCTGCCTACATCGCCGGTTTCAAGTGGGGCCTCGCGGCTGGTTATGACGTGTTGGTGGAAATGGATGCCGACGGTTCCCATAAGCCTGAGCAGTTGCCGTTGCTGTTGGATGCTGTCAAGGACGGCGCCGACCTCGCCATGGGTTCACGATGGGTTCCCGGCGGCAGCGTCGTCAACTGGCCGCTGTACCGGCAGGCGATTTCGCGGATCGGCAGCACCTACGCCCGACTAATGCTCGGAGTGAAGATCAAGGACGTGACCGGGGGCTACCGGGCCTTCCGCCGGACCACTTTGGAGGCACTGAAGCTGGATGAAGTCGAGTCGGTCGGCTATGGCTTCCAGGTTGACCTTGCGTGGCGTGTGGCCAAGCTGGGCCTGCGCATTGAGGAGCGCCCCATTACGTTCGTGGAGCGTGAATTGGGCGCCTCGAAGATGAGCGGAAACATCGTGGTGGAAGCCATGATCAACGTCACCAAGTGGGGCCTCGCTGCCCGCTGGGCGAAACTCACCGGAAAGAAAGCCGGCGTCACCAAGTAGGCGGAAGTTTCTGATACCAAAAAAGTCCGGGTCCGGTTCCGAAAGGAACCAGACCCGGACTTTTTGCTGTGGGCTTCGGTTACGCCGAACGACGCTCGCCGCGACGTTCGCGGAGGATGTTCAAACGATCCTCAAGAATCTGCTCCAGCTCAGGAAGGCTGCGGCGTTCCAGCAACATGTCCCAGTGGGTACGCACGGCTTTCTCGTTCGCATCGACAGGACGTTCGCCGTCCACCAGCAACGCTTCCTTGCCGGTCTTGGAAACCCAAACAGGGGGAATCTCGGCCTCGGCGGAGAAAGTCACGAAGACCTGCTCGCCGTCCTCGCAACGGTACTCGACCCGCTGGCGCGGTGCCGGTTCTACACCGGATTCGGTTTCCATGCTTTGGGCGCCAAGACGCATGCCCCGCAAGCTGCGATCGCTCATGATTACTCCCTCTGTCTGTTCGCAGGGCCGTCAACCCCGCGCTAGCCGCAGGCCGGCACATCGTTCGCCTGCGGACTACTTCTGCACACCTTGCATCACATATTGCAACGCCTGGCCAAGCTTTTATGTTCCATCCGCGCTGAACAGCCGGACAAATATCTCATTATACGCCGCGCTGGGGGGCTGCCCGAACACAGGGCCGAAAAGAAGCCAGCGCAGAAACGAACAACAGAGCAGAAACGAACACAGCGCAGAAAAAAGGAGCAGCCGGCGCTTGACCGGCTGCTCCCTTTCTTCAGCTGCTACTCGGCAGGCCGTCGCTGCTCAGCGGTTTCCGGCTGGCTGGACGCACCCGAACCGCCAAAGAGCCCCTGGACGGGGGAGTCTCCGTTGGCCCCACCCAGTGCGCCTCCGATGCCTTTGAGGGCCTCGCCCACTTCGCTGGGAATGATCCACAGTTTGTTGGACGTACCCTCTGCCAGCTTCGGGAGGGTCTGCAGGTACTGGTAGGCCAGGAGTTTCTGGTCCGGGTTTCCCTTGTGAATGGCATCAAAGACCTTCTGGATGGCTTGGGCTTCACCGTCGGCGCGCAGGATGGCCGCTTTGGCGTCACCTTCGGCCGCAAGGATTGCTGCCTGCCGTTGACCCTCGGCCGTCAGGATCTGGGACTGCTTGGTGCCTTCCGCAGTGAGGATTGCGGCGCGGCGGTCACGTTCGGCCCGCATCTGCTTCTCCATCGAATCCTGGATGGAGTGGGGCGGATCGATGGCCTTCAGCTCAACCCGCGAGACCCGGATGCCCCAGCGGCCCGTGGCTTCGTCCAGGACTCCGCGGAGCTGGCCGTTGATCTGGTCACGGGAAGTCAGGGCTTCCTCAAGGTTCAGCCCACCCACCACGTTACGGAGCGTTGTGGTGGTGAGCTGTTCCACGGCCTGGATGTAGTTGGCGATCTCGTACGTGGCAGCCCGAGGGTCCGTCACCTGGAAATAGACCACGGTGTCGATGGAGACCACGAGGTTGTCTTCGGTGATGACCGGCTGCGGCGGGAAGGAGACCACTTGTTCGCGGAGGTCGAGCAGCGGCAGGAGCCGGTCGACAAAAGGAATCAGGATGGTGAGTCCCGGGTTGAGCGTCCGCTGGTACTTGCCGAGCCTTTCAACGACGCCGGCGCGCGCTTGCGGGATGATCCTCACCGAACGGACCAACACGATGATGACAAAAATAACGAGAACAATCAGCACAATTGCTGCCGCTGTTCCTCCCAGGCCGTCCATACATCTCCTTCATTCCCCAATTGAGTGGTTTGGTGCGGCGACGAGGGGCAGGCAACGGCCGCCCGTCGGCAAAAGTGCGTAGTCAGTGCGGGCTGTCTCCGGCAGTGGAGGCCACTACCGCCGTTGCGCCGTCGATCTTGGTCACCTGAACTGTGGCGCCGGCATCGAGCGTTCCCGAAGTGCTGCGGGCAGTCCACACGTCGCCCCCGATCTTGACCAAACCGCTGGTTCCGTTGACGGCTTCGATGACGACGGCGGACTGTCCAATAAGGCGGTCAATGTTTGTCCGTTGTTCTGCGGGCCCTTTACGGAGGTGCTTCAGCGCAACGGGGCGGACGAAGGCGATCATCAGCAGGGAAACGACGCTGAAAATTACGATCTGCAGCCAGAAATCAGCACCGGCGAAGTCGGCGATCAGGCCGGCAAGCGCGCCGCCGCCCAGCATGATGAAGAAGAGGTCGAGGGTGAGCATCTCCACCACTGCGAAAGCGAGGAAGACGGTGAGCCATAGTGCCCACCAGTTCTCGCCGAGCCATTCGAACATCGGTTCCCCCTTGGTCCCGGACTCCGGAGACGGAATCAATCGCGCTGTTATTCCATCCTAGCCCGAGGCGGAGGCCCACGTCAGGACGGCATGTCGCCCAATGTGAAGACGCTGATGCTGAACCTCGCGGTGGTGGATACCGGTCCGCCTGCGCGTGCTTGTTCGGCAAGTTCCACGGGGTCGCGGTGGTGTCCCGCGGGCCCCATGAAGGCAAGGTCTGCCAACGTACCTGGGTCCAAAGTGAGCGGTATGTCCAGCTCCTCGGAATGTTCCAGGCTGAAGTGACCGCCGAGCGAGCCGGCGAGCCGTTCCTCTTTGTCCTGCTGGATGGAAAGCATGCCCGTACGCCCGGCAGCTTCGGCCAGGTGCCCCTGCCGCGGGGTGACAATGACCAGGCGTCCTCCCGGGCGGAGGACGCGGGCGAATTCGACAGCATTGCGTGGAGCAAAGACCACGAGGATGACGTCCACGGAACCGTCAGCCACGGGAAGCGGCCGCCAAATGTCCCAGACGATGTTGGCAACCTGCGGATTCACCCGAGCAGCACGCCTGAGGGCGAATTTGGAGATGTCCAAGCCAATGGCGTCCACTGGCCGTTTCTGAAGGACGGCATGCAGGTAATGGCCGGTACCGGTCCCGGCATCGAGCACCAGCGCGTCGGGGCTATCGAGGAACTGTGCTGCAAGGTCGGCCACGGCGTTGGAAAGTGGCGCATAGTGCCCGCCGTCAAGGAAGCGTTGCCGGGCCGAAACCATGTCCGCAGTATCGGCTTCGAACACAGTGCCCTTGCCGGTCAGGAGGTTGAAGTAACCCTGCTTGGCGGCGTCGAAAGCGTGGCCGGAGGCGCAGAGCAAACCCCGCACCTGCCCAACGCCGGTTTGGAAGCCCGCCCCGCACACAGGACAACGAAGCACAGCGATGGCATCCTCAAGCATGGGTCCAATCCTACGGGGACGGAGTGTCCGGCCCGCGCCCGTGACCGGGGACGGCTAGGCTCACCAACGTGAAACCCGAACAGCTGCCCTTGGTGAACTCCGTCTCCGCCCCTGCGATCCACCCGGACGGGTCAAGGGCCGTGGTGTCAGTCAGCAGGCCCGATTTCGACGGCGACGCCTACGTTGGACAGTTGTGGACGGTTCCGCTGGACACCACAAAACACCCGCGACGCATTACGCGGGGATTCCATGACACGGCACCTGCTTTCTCTCCGGACGGCCTCGTCCTGGCGTTCCTTCGGCGCGAACCGGACGGCAAACCACAGCTCTTCGTCGTGGAGTCGGCCGGCGGTGAACCGCAGCGCATCACCGACGTTCACTCCGGCGTCGAAAGTTTCACCTGGGCGCCGGATTCACACAGGGTGGTTTACACCGCCCGGGTCCCGGAGGCGGGACGCTACGGAACGGTCGACGGCGTCACCTCCGGACGTGAGGATGCGCGGCTTATCCGCGCCAAGCAATACAGGCTCAACGGCATCGGCTACCTTGCCAACCATCGGAAGCACTTGTTCCTGGTGGAAGTGCCGGAACTTGGGGGTGAGCCTGCAGTCCAACCGACAGGGCGCGCTGCCCGTGAGTTGGCGCCGGGAACGTTCACCGGCGTTCCCTATTCCAAGCAGCTCACCTTCGGGGACGCCGATCACGACTCACCGTGCTTTTCGGCGTACGGCGAGTCCATCTATTTCGTCGCGTCATTGCACGAAGGGCGCGACGACGATCTGGTCCGCTCCATTTATCGCCTGAACGCCGCGGGAGGGGAGCCGCAGCCGGTGTTGCCGGCAGACGGCACCAAACGGACTGTCACGGCGATCAAGCCTTCTATGAACGGTCAATGGATCTTCTTCACCGCGCAGGACCTGGGCGAAACCGGCCTGGATTTCGTAGCCCGCAACTCAGTCCTGTACGTCATGCCGACCGACGGGGGAGAGGCACGTGCGCTTACGGACAGTGAACATCTGGATGTTTCCGGTCCGCTGGAGCAGGGAGGCGCAGAGAGCGTCCTGGTCCTGAACACGGCGCTCGGATCCGTCGAACTGCTCAGGGTACCGGCCGACGGCCCCATCGAACCCCTCGTACACGGGGCGAGGGTAGTGCTTGGCGCAACAATGGCCGCCAACGGAGAAATCGCCCTCACCTTCACGGATGCGTCTACCGCTGGAGACGTGGCATCCCTGGAACGGGACGAGTTGCGTCACCTGACAGACTTCTCGGCGGAACTGCGCAACAACTCCCGACTGTCCGAGCCCCTGGAAGTGGAGGCAACCTCGGCTGACGGTTATCCCGTGCAAGGCTGGGTGGTCCTCCCTGACGGGCCGGGACCCCATCCCGTATTGCTGAACATTCACGGCGGACCCTTCGCCCAGTACACAGGCGCATTCTTCGACGAGGCCCAGGTGTATGCGGCCGCGGGTTACGCAGTTGTGATGTGCAACCCACGAGGCTCCGCAGGCTACGGCCAGACGCACGGACGGGCCATCCGCGCGCACCTGGGCAGCTTGGACATGCAGGACGTCTTGGCCTTCGTGGACGCAGCAACGAAGGAATTTCCCGCTTTGGATGCCGAACGCCTGGGCATCATGGGCGGATCCTACGGCGGTTACCTCACGGCATGGACCATCGCGCACGACCACCGCTTCAAGGGCGCGATCGTGGAGCGCGGTTTTCTGGACCCAGTGAGCTTCACCGGTTCGGCGGACATCGGTTGGTACTTCAGCCAGGAGTACCTGGGCACCTCAGAAGAACAGTTGATTGCCCAAAGCCCCATGGCGGTGGTCGGGAAGGTGAGAACTCCCGTCATGGTCATCCACAGCGAAAACGACCTCCGCTGCCCGCTGGAGCAGGGCCAGCGGTATTTCGGCAAACTTCAGGCCCAGGGGGTTGATACGGAACTCCTGGTCTTCCCCGGCGAGGACCACGAGCTCTCGCGGTCCGGTACGCCGCACCACCGCAGGCAACGGTTTGACCACATCCTCGCGTGGTGGGCGCGGTACCTTCCTACCCCGAAGAACCGTCCTTCTCCGGCAAGCGACCCGGACCGCCAAGCCGCCTCTGACCGCTAAGACCCTGACCGCTGGGCTGACGGAGCATGGGTTCCGTTGTCCTGGTCCGGCAGGAACCCCAAGGTATGCCTGGCTTCATCGATGCCCGGCTGCGCCCAACGCGCAGAGTGCTCGGCGTTACTGGATAGCGAACGCAACTCTGCCCGATCAAGGTACAACGTTCCGTCCAGATGGTCCGTTTCATGCTGGGCGATCCTGGCCTGCCAGCCGGAGAGCAGTTGTCGGTTCTGCTGCCCTTCCGGTGTCAGGTACGTGAATTCGATCTGCCTGTGCCTGGAGACGACGGCTTGGTACCCGCTGACGGACAAACACCCTTCATAGAAGGAAGCCGTCTCCGTCCCCACGGACCGATAGCGGGGGTTCAGTACAGCAAGGAACTCGAGTGGCTCCCTGTCCCGGGCAGCGGACGACGCCGGGTCGATGGTGTATTGGTCCTCCAGGACAGCCACCCTCAGGGGAATACCGAGTTGCGGCGCAGCAAGGCCAACACCGGGTGCAGCGTGCATGACCTCACGCATCCTGGCAATGAAAGCTCCAAGTTCGGCCGCGTCGAGCTGGCCATCGAAGGGAGCGGCCAGCTGCCGGAGAACGGGGTGGCCGGCCTGGACGATTGGTGGCATGGCCTCAGCGTCCAGAATGCGGCGGACGGCGTCCCTGATCCGGACAGGAGTGAAATCAGTGGCAGGGGCTGTTGCACCGGAATCGGAAAGATGGGTCATGGGTCGAGCTTACGGGCACGTGGGATAGGCTCGTGACGATGAGCAGCGATACCAACCCTTTGGATGTAGTACTGGGCTTCGTGCGGACTGTCGAAGCAGGCGGTGGCTCCGCCGACATCGAGCCGTTTCTCACCGAGGACTTCACCTTGACGGAGTGGCCTCACGCCTTATCTAAGAACGGTTCCACACGAACGCTGCAAGAGACTTTGTCCGGGGCCGACGACAGTAAATCAATTGTCTCCGACCAACACTTCGAGGTTGTGCGCAGCACCACCGAGGGAAACCGCGTGGTGCTGGAAATGAACTGGTCCGCCACGCTACTGCTTGACCTGCCGCACTGGGATGCCGGCGAAAGGATCCGTGCGCGGAGCACCGCAGTGTTCGAACTGCGCGATGGACGCATCGCCAGCCAGGACACCTACGACTGCTACTACACGCAGCCCGAGCAGTAACGGAACGCGGCCGACGAAGGTCAAGCCCGCCCGGCACGGCCTGTCGCTACCGCATGGTGAAGCGGCGCTCCACAAGTTCGGTGACAGGTCCCAGCTGCAAGGCGCGGGCAAAAGCTGCATTTCTGGCAGTCATGACGGCCGGCGGCAGCGGCCTTCCCAAGGCCATGTTCAGTCCGGCTTGGCGCGAGGCCCTTATCGCGGCACGACGCCGATCCTTCTCAACGAGCCGGAGCCTGCCTCCCACATCCTGTCCAGCCATGGACGCGTCCATGAGTGGCACCACAGCGGCTGCATCCAGCCATCCCAGGTTCATCCCCTGGCCTCCGATCGGGCTGATCTCATGCGCCGCGTCGCCCAGAAGGACAATACGGCCATGCACCATGCGGGGAGCCAGGCGCGCCCGCACGTCAAAGGCACTGAGCATGCTGTTGGAACTTTCATCCGGGAACACGCCTGTCCTGGCCCCCACCAGCGTTGCCAGGCCATCCGCCGTCGGAGTGATGGCCTGGGACCCCAGACGCACCACCCATCGGCGGACGCCGCCGGGCAAGGGAAAGGATTCGACGATGCCGTCGGGCTCCAGGTACAGGACTGCTGCGGGGCCGTGTCCCGTATCATCCGCGAAATCGCCCATCAGGTAGCTGTCCGGATAGCCCTTTGAATGAAGGCACGGCAGCAGCCGCTCACGGAAGGACGAGTGGGCACCATCGGCTGCCACCACAAGGCGTGCCCGCATTTCCACGGCGCCTTCCGGCGACTCCGCAACAACGGTGACTCCACCGCCGTCGTCCGTGGCGTCCACGACCCTTGCCCCACGCACGACGGCGGCCGGGTCCAGTGCGGCGACCGCTTCTTCCAGGGTCCGCTCCGTTACGGGCTGCGGAACTGCCAGGATGAAGGGAAAATCGGGATCACTGCGGAAGGGCAGCTCGGCAACCCGTTTGCCCCTGCTGTACGCCAGGCCTATATCGATCCGGACCCCCGCGGCAACCAGGGAGTCCGCAATCCCGGCCCGATCCAGTGCCCGCAAGGCCGGCGGATGGATCCCTATGGCCCGGGAACGGTTGCTCCTGCCGACGCGTCGTTCAAGGATCCGCACGGACCGGCCGCGCTGAAGGAGCAGCAAGCCCGTGAACAACCCGACGGGGCCGGCGCCAACCACCACCACATCAGGCCCGGCCGTCACAGTGGTTCATCCCGTCGATACACAAGGAAGTGGTGCCAGGGCCCGTTGCCCTCCACTGTCCACCGGGCCGGCGCTGCGTTCCGCAGTTCCGGGGCTGTGTAGCTCCGGGCGATGGAGATCAGCCCGTCGCCGCAGATAAAGGAGCCCAGGCCCAGAGGCCAGAAGCCGGCGGCGAACAGTGCATAGGAGAGGTTGCTGCGCTTGAGGTCATTGTGCAGGACGATGCCGGAGGACAGCGCTTCGGAATCACGGAGCATGCCGGCCAGTTGCTCCGGATTCAGGTGATGAAGCACGTGGTTGGACAGGACAACGTCGAATGCCAGCCCTTCGGCCACCAGTTCGGAGGTATGGGCACGCCGGTAGCTGACGCCTTTCACGGCAGGGGCCTGGACTGCGAAACCGTATGCCCGTTCGTCCGGGTCTATGCCGGTCACCTGCAATTCAAAGCCGTCCTTCGCTGCCCAACGGGCCAGACTGCGGGCAACATCTCCACCACCGCAGCCCACATCAAGCACCGTGGCCGAACCGCGTGTTTCCAGGATCGGCCGCAGCCGCTCCAAATAAGTCCGGCGCCAGCCCGAGAGCAGGTAGTTCACCACCGGAAACCGGGCATAGCTTCGGTTGAGCCTTTGCAGGTCGCAGTCAGGGCGGTCCATGTCCTCGACGGCGTGGGGGTCCCTTTCCCGCAGCGGCCCCCAAGGGCTCACAGGTCGGGGGAGACCAGCGTAAAGAGCCCCGTCTCCACGGTGAGGCCCGGGCCGAATGCCATGGAGCATATGCGTTCTTCCCGTTCGGCCGCGCGGCGGTTGAGCATGTGCTTGAGCACGAAGAGGACTGTTGCGCTGCTCATATTGCCGTATTCGCGCCAGGTTTCGCGGGCAGGCACGAGCTGCTCGGGAGTCAATTCAAGCTTGGACTCCACCTTGTCCAAAATGCTGCGGCCGCCGGGATGGATGGCCCAGTGCGTGATGTCCCGGTAGGGCTTCTCCGGGAGGCCGGGTTCCTTGGCCAGCAGCGGTTCGAGAGCTCCGGTGATGTGCTCCTCGATGATGTGCGGAACGTAAGTGCCGAGGACCATTTCGAATCCTTCATCACCGATGTTCCAGGCCATGGCTTCTTCGCCTACAGGCGTGAGGACGGTTTCAAAGTGGTCCAGCCGGATGACCGGTTCCGGGCCTTCGGGCTCCCGTGCCGTGACGATCGTTGCCGCCGCTCCGTCTCCGAAGATCGCAGAACCCATGATCGTGTCCGGATCGTTGGAAGTCCTGACATGCAGTGAACAAAGTTCGGCGCAGATGACCAAGACCACCGCTTCCGGGTCCGAGAGGCAGAACTGCCTGGCGGCGCGCAGGGCCGGGAAGGCGGCGTAGCATCCCATGAATCCCAGGTGGTAGCGCTGGACAGAAGGCTGAAGTCCCAGGGCACGGACCACCTTGTAGTCTGGGCCCGGGTTGAAGAACCCGGTGCAGGAAACTGTGATGACGTGGGTGATGTCCTCCAACCCGAGCCCTGGCGCACCGGCGACGGCTGCCTTCCCGGCCTCGATGAACAGCTTGGCCGCTTCGGTCGCAAAGATCTCGTTCCGCACCTTGGTGCTGGGGCTGAGGACACGGTTGCTGGCGGGATCGAAAAACTTCGGATTCTCCGGATGTGCGTCAAGGCTCAGTTCCGCTACGGCGGTGTACCGGGTGTCAATGGCAGCTGAGTCGAAACAGGTGGAGACCAAACGCGACCCGAGCCGCGTGAGGCCCGGTTGAGCTGCGAAAACGTCGCGGGCTTGGGACTGAACGAGGATAGTTGGCGGAACTGCGGTTTCCAGGGACCTCATGTATACCGGCATGCTTCATTCTTAGCGAGGATCGTCGGGAAGACAATGGCGCATCTCCGCCTGCTCCTTCATGGGCAGCTCCACCGCGGCCCATTACTCTGGAACTATCGTTGCCGCTACGGCGCCAACGAACGAGAATCGGACGTAGCCGCCAGGGCCGTCCGGCACGGGGACAGGTGACGCCGACGGGGGACTGTTGGGCAGCGCCGCCTACAGATGGAGAAACCATGAGCATAGCCGCGGGCACGGACACGGAACCGCAAACGCCGCACGTCGCTGACAGCCACGACCTCATCCGGGTGCAAGGTGCGAGGGAAAACAACTTGAAGGACATCAGCCTGGAGATCCCAAAGCGACGCCTGACGGTGTTCACGGGAGTTTCGGGGTCCGGCAAGAGTTCGCTCGTGTTCGGCACTATTGCGGCCGAATCGCAGCGCATGATCAACGAGACCTACAGCGCCTTCGTGCAAGGGTTCATGCCTTCCCTGTCGCGTCCGGACGTGGATGTCTTGGAAGGGCTGACGACGGCGATCATCGTGGACCAGGAGCGGATGGGATCCAATCCCAGGTCCACGGTGGGGACGGCCACCGATGCCAATGCCATGCTTCGAATCCTGTTCAGCCGCCTGGGCGAGCCGCACATCGGATCGCCCAATGCGTACTCGTTCAATGTCCCTACAGTCAAAGCCAGCGGGGCAATCACTGTGGACCGCGGGGAGGGCAAGACCAAAACCGAGAAGGCTACCTTCAACCGTTTGGGCGGCATGTGCTCCCGCTGCGAAGGCATGGGCTCGGTCAGCGACTTCGACCTGACGGCACTCTATGACGCAACAAAGTCGCTCAGCGAAGGCGCCCTCACGGTCCCCGGTTACAGCATGGACGGCTGGTACGGGCGCATCTTCAGCGGAACCGGCTACTTCAATATGGACAAGCCGATCGCCAAGTTCACCAAGAAGGAGCTGCACGACCTCCTATACCGCGAGCCCACCAAAGTGAAGGTTGAGGGCATCAACCTCACATATGAGGGACTCATCCCCAAGATCCAGAAGTCGATGCTGTCCAAGGACGTCGACGCGCTGCAACCCCATGTCCGCGCCTTCGTTGAACGGGCCATTACCTTCACTACCTGCCCCGAATGTGAAGGGACGCGCCTCAGCGCGGAGGCACGTTCGTCCAAGATCCACGGCAAGAGCATTGCCGATGTCTGCAAAATGCAGATCAGCGACCTGGCCCAGTGGATCCGCGGTCTTGAAGAGCCGTCCGTGGCGCCCCTGCTGAAAGGGCTGCAGCATCTGATGGATTCTTTCACCGGGATCGGTCTTGGCTACCTGTCCCTTGACCGGCCAGCCGGCACATTATCCGGGGGAGAAGCCCAACGGACCAAAATGATCAGGCACCTCGGTTCATCATTGACCGATGTCACGTACGTCTTTGACGAACCAACCATTGGGCTGCATCCGCACGATATTGAGCGAATGAATCAGTTGTTGCTCCAGTTGCGGGACAAGGGCAACACGGTCCTGGTGGTTGAGCACAAACCTGAAACCATTGCGATCGCTGACCATGTGGTGGACCTCGGTCCCGGCGCCGGAACCGGCGGAGGCATGGTGTGCTTCGAGGGCGATCTGGCCGGCCTGCGGGGGAGTGACACCATCACGGGGCGTCATCTCGACGACCGCGCGTCCATTAAGGCGGATCTCCGGTCAGCTACCGGCCAGCTCGAGGTCCGGGGGGCATCGACGAATAACCTGCAGAACGTCGACGTCGATATTCCTTTGGGCGTCCTGTGCGTCCTCACGGGCGTTGCAGGCTCCGGCAAGAGTTCACTGATCCATGGTTCGGTGGCCAAGCGTGACGGCGTGATAGTTATCGACCAGGGCGCCATCCGCGGTTCGCGGCGCAGCAACCCCGCAACCTACACAGGGCTGCTGGAACCGATCCGAAAAGCTTTCGCCAAAGCCAATGGCGTGAAACCAGCTTTGTTCAGTTCCAACTCGGAAGGCGCCTGCCCCACCTGCAACGGTGCGGGCGTCATCTACACCGACCTCGGCGTCATGGCGACGGTGGAATCCACGTGCGAAGAGTGCGAAGGCAAACGCTTCCTGGCATCGGTTCTGGAGTTCACTCTGGGCGGCCGCAATATTGCAGAAGTGCTTGCAATGTCCGTCGAGCAGGCGGAGAAGTTTTTCTCCGAAGGCGATGCACGCACGCCTGCTGCGCATAAGATCCTCGATCGGCTTGCCGACGTCGGGCTCGGTTACCTCACGCTGGGCCAGCCTCTGACAACGCTCTCCGGCGGCGAACGCCAGCGGCTGAAGCTGGCCACCCAGATGGCCGAGAAGGGCGAAATCTACATCCTGGACGAGCCCACCACAGGCCTGCACCTGGCCGACGTCCAGAACCTTCTGGGCATGCTGGACCGGTTGGTGGATTCCGGCAAGTCGGTCATCGTCATCGAGCACCACCAGGCAGTCATGGCTCATGCGGACTGGATCATCGACTTGGGCCCCGGGGCAGGGCACGACGGCGGACGCATAGTTTTCGCCGGCACGCCGGCTGAGCTGGTGTCGGGCAAGGATACGCTGACGGGCAAACACCTCGCAGCTTACGTAGGGGCCTGACAACGGCAGCACCATGGGGTTGCGCCGGGGACCCGAATCAGGATGTTCGGGCCCCCGGGCCGGCCGCTAGAAACCTTCGACGGCGTGAGGCACGTAATTCTCTTCCAGCCTGCGCATTTCGTCATCGCTCAGTTCAAGATCGACTCCGCGAACAGCATCCTCGAGATGGTTCGGCTTGGTGGCACCGATGATGGGGGAGGAGACCCCCGGACGATGCAGGAGCCACGCCAACGCAACCTGGGAGCGGCTCGCCCCACGTTCTTCGGCGATGGCACCTACCTGGTCGGCTATCTTGCGATCCTCCGACTCAAACTGCTGGTAGAGGACCTGGGCAAGCGGATCCGACTTGACGCGTTCGCTGCCAACATCCCAAGGGCGCGCAAGCTTCCCGCGTGCCAGTGGGCTCCACGGAAGCAGTCCAACGCCTTGGTCCACACAGAACGGGTGCAGTTCGCGTTCGTCTTCGCGGGTCAACAAGTTGTACTGGGACTGCATGGAGATGAACTGCGTCCACCCGTTGAGCTTGGCCGTGTACTGGAGCTTGGCAAACTGCCACGCCCACATTGACGAGGCTCCGATATAGCGCGCTTTGCCCGATTTCACTACATCGTGCAAGGCCTCCAGGGTTTCTTCAATTGGCACGGCCGGATCGAACCGGTGAATTTGGTAGAGGTCCACATAATCGGTGCCGAGCCGTCTCAGGCTGGCATCGATCTGCTCCATGATGTGCCCGCGGGACAGTCCGCCGCCGTTCGGGCCGGGACGCATGGTTCCATGGACCTTGGTGGCAACGACGACTTCCTCGCGTTTGGCGAAATCTTTCAGTGCCCGACCCAGGATTTCTTCACTGCTGCCAATCGAATAGATGTTGGCCGTGTCGAAGGTCGTGATGCCGAGCTCAAGGGAGTTTTTGATGAAGCTGCGGCTTTCTTCTTCCGGCAACGTCCACCCATGGTTGCCACGGTCAGCATCGCCGTAGCTCATGCAGCCGAGGGTCACGGCGGAGACTTCGAGTCCGCTGTTGCCAATCTTCCTGTACTTCAAATGACGTTCACCTCTGGTTGAATGCCGGTTCGTGGGACGTTGGTGGCCGTGCATCCGGCAAGTCCGAGCCTCGCGGTGCGGGACCACGCTGCTCCCATTCAACCCGAGGATTCCTGCAAACCCGGGAATGCAGGCCGGGTGTTTGCCTTATCCCTCGGACCCCTTCTACCCACCCTTGCTGACTGGCAGCGAGACGTGTTGATGTGGGACCAGTCGGCGCGATTGTGTTTGATAGGCGGCCTTCAGTTGCGGGGTGACGCGGATCCTTCCGATGCCGCCACCGAAGTCTGTGGAATTTGGGCTGTGCGTGTAGCTTCCGCTCTTCACATCCGCTTTTGGAAGTATCTGGCCAGGGGCGGCACCGCAACCACGGCGGTGACTGCCGCTCCAGCTGTCATGTATAAAATCTCTGCTTCTGGAAAAATCGCCCGGAGAATAAATGTCACGACAAGGCCAGCGACTAAGCCAGCAATACAGAGAAGAATCAGCTTTCGAAAGCCTCGTTCGTCCGCCATGTCGACCTCTCTGGTCACCTTGCTGTTCACCTTGGTAAGGAGACTCTCAGCGCGAGTTCAGCGTAGTGGCCCCATCCTACGCGGGCGAGTCTGAGTTGGGTGTGTCCGATAAACGGTGGATCTGGTTTGGCGTTCATTAGTTGATTCGGCCTTCGAATGCGATCGCGAACGCGTTCAGCGCCGGCTTCCATCTCGTCGCCCAGCGTGCCCTGCCGCGCCCGGTCGGGTCAAGCGAGCGGGTCACGAGGTAGAGGCATTTCAGCGCGGCGGCGTCGTTCGGGAAGTGCCCGCGCGCCCGGACTGCTCTGCGGTACCGGGCGTTGAGTGACTCGATCGCGTTCGTGCTGCAGATGATCCGGCGGATTTCCACGTCCCAGTCCAGGAACGGCACGAACTCGGACCAGGCGTTCTGCCAGAGCTTGCTGATCGCCGGATACTGTTGACCCCATTTCGCGTCGAACTCCACGAATCGCTCACGAGCGGCCGCTTCGGTCGGCGCCGTGTAGACAGGACGCAGGTCCTTGCCCATCTCTTCCCAGTAGTGGCGGGACGCGAACCGGAACGTGTTGCGGATCAGATGGATGATGCAGGTCTGCACCGTCGCGAGCGGCCAGGCGGTGTTGATCGATTCCGGCAGACCCTTCAGCCCGTCACAGACGACGATGCACACGTCCTCGGCGCCACGGTTCTTGATCTCCGTCAACACGCCGAGCCAGAACTTCGCCCCCTCCCCGCCATCGCCGGCCCAGATCCCGAGGATGTCGCGCTCCCCGTTCACAGTAACGCCCACGGCGATATAGAACGGCTTGTTCCGCACCTGGCCGTCTCGGACCTTCACCACCAGAGCATCGATGAACACCACCGGGTAGACGCGATCCAGCGGACGGTTCTGCCATTCGGTCATCTCCTCGATGACCTTGTCGGTGATCCTCGAGATCGTGTCCTTCGACACCGACGCCCCGTAGACATCGTCGAAGTGCGCCGCGACCTCGCCGGTCGTCAGCCCCCGCGCGGTCAACGACAGCACGATCTCATCGACGCCGGTCAGGCGCCGCTGCCGCTTCTTGACGATCTTCGGTTCGAACGACCCCTCACGGTCTCTGGGAACGTCGATCTCGACGGGACCGACCTCGGTCAGCACCGTCTTCGATCGGATCCCGTTGCGAGCGTTCTCGGCGATCGTGTTGCCGTGCTTCTCGTAGCCAAGATGCTCGGTCATCTCCGCCTCGAGCGCTGTCTCCAGCACCCGCTTGGTGAGCCCGTTCAGCACCCCGTCGGGGCCGACGAGGTCGACACCCTGTTCCTTCGCCTGCTTCAGCAGCTGCTCCGCGAGCTGCTGCTCATCGATGATCTCTCCCGTCACAGGATCGATCATCTCGATGACATCGGTCATCGCCCTTCCTTTCGGTCAGGCCAGACCAGATCCACCGTTAATCAGACAGTCCCTCTGAGTTCGCCCTCACTATCTTCACCAACCCTGGGTGCTGTCACGGTTGCTTTCTATCTCGAGATGGCTGATTTCAAAGCAGAGACGTATTGCGCATAGTTGGCTGACGAGTCGATGGCGTGGCGATCGATTGTAGCCGCGGAGTAGCCAAGTGCTTCGGCGATGATGGCAACGGGGGCGAGTTTGGTGAGTTCGTGAAGTGTTCCGAGCCTGGCTGCCCGACTACTGAAGGCCGTGCTGAGTCGTTGAGTGAGGGTTGAGGCTTGGATGTGCTGGCCGGGTGAGCCGCCTCGGAATACCCACTTGCTGTTGGGGTGCGCTGCTGTCTGGTGATGGGTTGGCGTGGCCGTGAGGTCTCGCCAGGGCTCATCGAGCGGTGGTGTAAGTGCGATTTCGACGGTTCCGAGGGTGATGGTGACGAGTTCCTCTGTCACTGTGACGTTGTCCCAGGTTAGTTGGACGATGTCGGAGACCTGCTGGCCGAAGACCAGGATGAGGATGGCTGCCGCGCGGTCTCTCGGGTTCATGTCAGTCGTGTGGCTGAGGTTGGCAACGATCTCGGTTTGAGCGGCCGCGTCGAGGCGCGGACTGGTGCCGCGGCGGTGAGGCTGCAGTTTCAGGGAAGGGTCGATGAGGTTGGTCCTGATTGCCCAGTCGAGAAAGCGTGAAGCGATACCACGTGTTGTGGGGCCTTCTGCCTGCCATCGGTCCAAGTGCGCCTGGTTCACTTCGGCGAGTTCGTTGCCCTGTTCGCTGAGCCAGTTCTGCAGTTCGATGGCGACGGTGACTGCCTGTTTGGCCTGCAGGAACGTTCCTCGGGTGACCTCGTCCATCTGGTTCATGCGGCGCAGGTGGTGCCAGCGAATGTATCGGCGGGTGATGTCGCGGTGGGCCGGACTGGTGATCCGGTCGAGGGCCTGCTCGGCCCAGTCGCTGAACCTTGCGCTGAGTTCATCGCGTCGCGGCAGCGCATTGTGTTCGACAAGTAGTCCGCGGACGTATTCGCGGGTGCGCGATGCCGGTAGTTCGTCGAGGCGGGCATGGGTGATCACAGGCTCGGTGGCGAGTTGTTGGAGGAACTCGGTGACGTGTGGCTGCTGGATCCAGGTGAGACCGCTGTTGGCGCGTTTCATGGACTTCAGCGCGGTGGCGACTGCCCGGAGCTCGGGGGAGGGCGGCTGGTTGTCCGGCGGGCTGAGGATCCGGTTGACGGTCATGGCAAGGATGCATGACCAGCATCGATTGCCTGAGTGGAGCTCGTCTTCTTTGCCGCACGCGATGCAGTCGACGTTGAGGCGGACGCCCGAGCACTTCCGGCAGGCCGACAGGGTGCCGACGCGACCGGGCAAGACCCCTTCGTGGCCGCAGGCGCAGACTCCGCGGGTTCTTTTGGCTTGCTGGTAGCAGTAGCCGCAGATTCCGCCGTCGGGCCAACGGACCGCGATTTTGTGGTGTTCTGCGCAGCGGGCGCAGGCTTCCGGCCATTTCGCAGGGTCGCCGGCTTTCCGGGGCCTAGTCATCTTCGTCCGGCGGCAGCACCCGGATCCGGCGGGCAATCGGCGCCCCGGGAGTGATGCCCAGGTCTTCTGGCCTCTTCGGGGCGTTGGCGGTCTTAGCGGCGCGCATCTGCACGTAGGGCTCGAAGAGGTCGTTCGGCGTGCATTCGAGGATGTCACAGAGTGCTGCGAAGGTCTGTGCGGGAATGCGTTCGGGTGTTCCGGTGACCAGGCGGTGGACTTGGGCGTTGGAGAGGTTGATGCCCCGGGCTTTGAGCAGGGGGAGCAGCTCGGTGGTCTTCCAGAGGTTGCGTTGGGCCATCAGTTGCCGGAGGTTCCAGCGGTAGCCGATCCGTCGCTGTTCAGCCATGGCTGTTCCCCTCGCCATCGCCGCTGCGTAGTCGCTGGGCGATCATTTTCTGGATGATCTTCTGTTTGAAGTCCGCCGACACGGAAGTATAGAGGGCCGTGGTGGAGGAGTAGCTGTGCCCGACCTGCTGCTGGATAAACAGAGGGTCGTAGCCGGCTTCGATCAGATGCGTCACGTACGAGTGCCTCAGCGTGTGAAGGGTCAGTTCTTCCGGGAGCCCCGCGATTTTCCTTACCCGCTGGAATGAACGGTCGAAGTTGCGGTGAACAGTCGAGCCGGAGCGCTCCGATGGCCACAGGCTGGCGGACCTGTCCGCGGTAGGGAATCTTTTGCGGCCGTCAGGGGAGAGCCAGTACTCAAGGAGTCCCACCACCCAATCGAACTCCGGGACGGTGAGCACGGTCCGGCGGCGGGGCCCTGAACCCTTGGTGCCCTTTGCCCAGCGCACCTGGAGCGCTCCGAAGCGGCCGAACTGTTCAACGTGCGGGTTGGGGCCGAAATCGACGTACTCAAGCATCACCAGTTCACGCCGACGCAGCCCGTAGGCATAGGCGACCTTGAACGCCGTCGAGTCCCTCAGCGCCGGCAGCCAGCGCTTTGAACCCTTGGCGAACTCGGTGTCGACCAGGTCGTCCGCGGCGTCAAAGAACGACTGCAGTTCGGTCCGTGTGAACGCCCGGCGGCGTGCCGGCACAGCATCATCGGTCGTGTGCCGGGGTGAGTTCCACTCGAAGACCACCTGTACCGGGATGTCGGAAAAGACCCGTTCGCAGAATGACGCCCAGCCATAGCGCCCGTCCGTCAGATAGGAACAGAACGCCCTGATGGCCCCGGAATTGGCCCTCAGGGTTGATAGCGCCAAGCCCTTCTCGGAGCTTCGCCGGTCAGCCAGGAACTCGTCCAAGTGATGCGCCGACCACGTCCACGGATACTCATTCGCGTGCTCCTGGAACCGCTGGATCGTTCCGCACGAGCTCTTGATGTACGACGTCGACAGGCCACGCGCCAGCATCTGAGCACGCCAGCCATCCAACATCGCCTCGAAAACACGATCCTCGGCACGCAGCAACCCGACATTCACATCGGTCAGAAAGACCGGAATCCGCCCAGGTTCGATACTCACAGACCAAACTGTACGCGAAAATCTCTCATCTAATGAGCGATTACGCCGCTAGCCCGCGCCATCACGCGAAGCCACTCGTTCATGCCCATCGGCTTCGGGGCCTCACTGCATTCGTCTGACCTGCATGAACACCAAAAAGCAATGTAGGACGAGTCCTCTCATCTACTTCTACTCGTCCCACTCAAACGCCGATAATCTACATTATGTAAAGTGCAGGATTAAGGATCCCCCACGGACTCCCCTTGACGCCTCGCCGGCACCAGGGTCTTTGACATGCAACCCCGGCACTGGAATAGTGAGCAGTTCGCCCTTGCAGACCGGCGATTCTATAGCTATGGCCGGAGGCCTCTGCAATGAACGACACTTCCATACACGATTTCCTAACGCACAGCACTGTCAAGACTTCGACGGATGACGGCCTGGACCTTACAGCCCTTTACGGCCTGTACGTGAGTTGGAGTCTCACAAACGGACACCAGCCGATGGACAATGGTGCATTCGTGACGGCGCTCAGGCACTACGGCCTGGAGCATGACGACAACCGCGGAAGCGTCCGCTTCTACCCGGGAATCACGATGCTGGATCCTTCCGCCACGCTTGCGACCCCGGAAAATCCACTCAAGATCGACCTCACGACTGGTGATTCCGTCGCGGATAAGCCGGACGCACTACCCGTCTGATAACGAAAAACTGGTGTGGCCCGATCTGAAAAGATCGGGCCACACCTGTTTTTGCTCTTTGTCGCACCTTTGTCAGGCGACGGCGTTCGGAACCTCCAGGAATTCAGGGGCTCCGATGGAACGCATGGGAGCCGAGCCCGAAAGCACGTAGTCACGCGCCGCCGGCCCCACCATCCTCAGGCCAACCAGAACCCAGTTTCCCTCGTATCGGCCCCAGTGCAGATGGTGCCTGCGGAGCATGGACCCGAAGGTCCTCTCAGGTATCTTTTCCAGGTTTTCCAGCCGACACCAACTGATGTATAGGCCGTAAAGGGTATCGAGGTCCAAGCCCTCTTCAGTATCTTCTTCCACAATTAGGCATTCCTGGAGGAAGCGTGCGAAATTGTCAGTGGCCATGATGGCCTCCAATGGGTAAACAAGGCATGTAACGCCGGGCTGCATCGGCGAAGGAGCCTATAGGCCCACGCTACGCATGCAGGACCCTCTCCACAAGGGGTTCGGTTTGCGCTCCCCCGCTGCCTTCCAGGACGTGCGCCGCTCCTACGGGACGGACGGCCATATTTTCCACGCGCCGTCGGGACTAAAATTATGCAGTAATGACCCGCGCCCCAGTCCACGTTGTACGGATCGCGATCGCCGCGACCCTCTTGGCTGGCTGCACCTCTGGCGTTGGAATTCAAGACTCCTCCCCCAGCGTGGTTGCCGCGCCGGCGATTTCGGCGGCGGGAACGTCCCCGGAAGCTTCTGCTACTGCAGTTCCCACCGCTTCTCCGCCGCAACCGCCCGCTCCGGAAGCACCGGCACCAGCTCCCCAACCCTTCGTGTTGAACCTCTACGAGGAAGGTGACTTCGTCCCGCAGTACACGTTCGACTGGTGCGTCGCAGCGAGCATCCAAATGGCGTACAACCTTACCCGGCCCAACAGTTCGGGCACGTGGGCAGGTCGCGAGCAGCAGAACGAGCTGTGGGACATGGCGCGTGCACGCTCCTCCAACGCCTTCAACGGTGCCAACCCCCTTGGGTGGGCCCAGGTACTGAATGAGGTTGGCGTGGGCCCTTACGAGGTGGTCAGCATCGCCGACTACAACGAGGCACTTCGTACCGCGGCCAACGCCTTGGCAGCAACCGGCCGTCCCGTTGGACTTGTGATGTGGAGCGGACGGCACGCATGGGTCATGAGCGGCTTCCAGTCAGTTGGCGACCCCCGAATCCACCCCCGCTTCGAGGTGACCGGAGTTAACGTCCTGGATCCCTTGTATCCCTACGGCAGCGGCCAATGGGGGCCGTCTCCGGCCCCCAATACTCTCCAGAGCCCCGATGAATTGGCCAGGCAGTTCGTAGTACGCGAACCAAGGAGGTGGAGCAGCGCATTGCCAACGGGATACATGCTGGTACTTCCGGTTGCGACCGGAGACGGCGTCCGCTGAACAGCAGTTATTGCTGTTGCGCGCCGGCGATGTTTACCAGCCAGGCGATCCCGAACTTGTCCACGCACATCCCGAAGGTGTCACCCCACGGCGCGCTTTCAAGCGGCATGGTGACCGTACCGCCGTCGACGAGTTTGTCCCAGTAGCCCCGAAGTTCCGCTTCGTCCGCGGAGTCGCCGCTGAGGGAAACCGAAATATTGTTGCCGGGGTTGTACTCCATGCCGTTGGGCGTATCTGACGCCATCAAAGTAAGGCCGTGGGGTGACACCAGCATGGCGTGCATCACCTTGTCTGCTTCCTCTGGATCCTGGCTGGCCTGATAGTCGCCAAACGTGCTGATGTTCAGCTCTCCCCCAAAAACGGACTCATAGAAAGTAATCGCATCGCGGGCATTGTCGCGAAAGGAAAGGTAAGGGTTGAGGCGGGAAGTCATGGGTGAATACTCCTCAGGTTGTGGATGGTGCGCGCGTCACCGTGCGGATATGGTAACAGCGCTACCAACGGCCTGTCCCCTGATTTCCCAGGCGCCGTGGTAAGCCCCTCGGAGCCCGTTGCAGGGCCAAGCCGGTCATCCCCGCGGACAAAGATCCACAGGACTTTCGCTTCGCCGGCTTCGCCCATTGGGCCGTCCCCGGATATTGTCGGAGTCATGCCCTCCCCAAAAAGATCTTGGATTCCGGCTGCCGCCGGCGACTTGCTGCTCATCCTTGCTTTCGCCGCAATCGGACGCGACGCCCACAGCCGTGGGGATATCATCACCGGGGTCTTCTTGACTGCCTGGCCCTTCCTGGTGGGAGCCGCGGCGGGATGGTTGGCCGGGCGCGCATGGCGAAAACCGTTTGCGCTCTGGCCGTCGGGAATTGTCATCTGGGCCGGAGCCCTGCTTGTGGGCATGTTGCTGAGAGCCCTTACCGGGCAAGTGGTGGTGCTGCCGTTCTTCATTGTCGCGTTTGCCGCATTGGCCGCCCTGCTGCTCGGATTCCGCCTGGTGGTCGGCATCGCAGTACGCCTCTACGCCCGCGGCCGTCGACCAGCCTGATCGGCCATTTGGCACAGCACATGCACTAGGCTTGTTTGCGTCCGCACTGACGACTTCCGGAAGGGCTTCACGTGATCACCGCCTTTGTCCTGATCAAGACCGACGCTTCACGCATTCCGGAGACAGCCGAACAGATTTCGGCGATCCAAGGCATCAGCGAGGTCTACTCGGTCACAGGAGAATGGGACCTGATCGCAGTCGCACGCGTGAGCAAACACGAGGACCTGGCCGATGTCATTGCCGACCGGTTGTCGAAAGTCCCTTCAGTGGTCCACACCACCACGCACATCGCATTCCGGGCCTACTCCCAGCACGACCTCGACGCCGCGTTTGCCCTGGGGTTCGAATAGCCGGCCCTAGGCCTGGTCTTGGCTGAGTGAAGTCCACTTGGAAAGGACTGCCGCAGCTTTGCCGGAATCCACCGATTCGGCTGCGCGCTCGAAGGCTGCCCGCATGCGATCCACCAAAGGGCCCACGGCCGTAAGGTCAGCAGCAACCAGCCCTGCTGCAGCGTTCAACAGCACGGCATCCCGGATTGGACCGGTCTTTCCGTTGAGTATTTCCCGCACGACAACGGCGTTGGCAGCAGCGTCTCCGCCCCGCAGGTCGGCCACTGTGGATGCAGCTACGCCAAGATCCGCGGGTGAAAATACTTGTTCATGCACTTCTCCCCCACGGATCTCCCAGACGGTGGAAGGCCCCGTGGGAGTGAGTTCGTCCAGGCCATCGTCACCACGGAACACGAGCCCGCGGCTGCCGCGGCGAGCCAGCACACCCGCCACTAGAGGTGCCATCCGGGCATTTGCGACCCCCACGGCCGAGGCCTGCACATGCGCCGGGTTGGTCATGGGACCCAGGAAGTTGAAGGCGGTGGGCACTGCGAGCTCGCGGCGGGGCACGGCCGTGTGCCGGAAGGATGGATGAAATACCTGCGCGAAGCAAAACGTGATTCCGGCTTCCTCAGCGTTGCGGGCCACCCGTTCGATCGGGAGGTCCAGACGCACGCCAAGGGCTTCCAGGACATCGGCTGAACCCGACGTCGATGACGCAGCACGGTTACCGTGCTTTACTACCTTCGTGCCCGCCCCCGCAGCAACGAGGGCGGCCATCGTGGAGATATTGACGGTGTTCAGGCGGTCGCCACCCGTACCGACGATGTCCAGCTTCTCCCCCGAAATCTCGATGGGGTTGGCATTGCGGATCATGGCCTCGACAAGCCCGGCCAGTTCTTCCACGGTTTCGCCCTTGGCGCGCAGGGCCACCAGGAAGCCTGCAATCTGCGCTGGCGTCGCATCGCCGGCCATGATCGTGTTCATCGCCCACTCGGTGTTATCCGCAGCCAGGTCGTCGCCGTTGATCAGTGCAGAGATGAGCCCTGGCCAGGTGTTGCTGGCTGCAGGTGCCGATGCCGGAGAAGTCACCCACTGATGCTATCGACCGAGCCACGCCGATGACCAATGTGAACGAGGCCGGGAACTTTTCCGCGCGATTTCGCGTCTTTGTAGAAAAAGTCTCCCGATTCGGTGGTTTGCATTGGGAAGTCTGGACTTTTACAGACATAATGTCCTTGTGACATCTGCGACCCATGCCCCCAGTACCCCGGCGCACCCGACGCTGAACCGCCCCAACTTGGTTTCTGTAGGAACCGTAGTTTGGCTGTCCAGTGAGTTGATGTTCTTCGCCGGCCTCTTTGCCATGTACTTCACTCTGCGTTCCACGTCTGGACTGATGTGGGCGGAGGAGACGGCCAAGCTCAACTTCCCGTTTGCGCTCGTCAACACCATCGTCCTTGTGGCAAGTTCCTTTACTTGCCAGATGGGTGTGTTTGCTGCCGAGCGGCTCGAACCCCGCCGGACCGGTGGACCACTGCAGTTCACCCGCTGGGGCATGAGCGAATGGTTCATCCTCACATTCGTCATGGGCGCCTTCTTCGTTGCCGGCCAGACGACCGAGTACGCAATGCTCGTCTCCGAGCACGTTTCCTTGTCGTCCAACGCTTACGGCTCCGCCTTCTACATGACCACCGGCTTCCACGGCCTCCACGTCATCGGCGGCCTCATCGCCTTCCTCTTCATCATTGGCCGCGCTTTCGCAGCCAAGAAGTTCGGACACTTCGAAGCGACGTCGGCGATCGTCACCTCTTACTACTGGCACTTCGTTGACGTTGTGTGGATCGGCCTCTTCCTGGTCATCTACGTCCTCAAGTAGCCCGGCTTTGACTCTTTTTCTACAAGAGGCAGAATTTCAAGAAGCGGCTCACGGAGCCGACGCAGGATCGAATAAAGGAACCACCACGTGAAGGCACTCTCGCAGAAGCGACGTCACCCACTGGCAGCCATTGCGCTGCTGTTGATGGGCCTCCTCCTCACTGGTGGGCTTTACGCCATTGCCACATCCGTCAACCAGGCCAAGGCCGACACCACGAGCTTCAGCGCCAGTGACGTAGAAGAAGGCGGCAAACTCTTTGCTGCCAACTGCGCCACCTGCCACGGCATGGGTGCAAGCGGAACCCAGGACGGCCCCTCGCTGGTCGGCGTGGGCGCTGCAGCAGTTGACTTCCAGGTTGGCACCGGCCGTATGCCCATGCAGATGAATGGCCCGCAGGCTCAGAAGAAGCCCGTTCAGTTCAATGACGAGCAGACCAAGCAGCTCTCCGCCTATGTCGCATCGCTCGGCGCAGGCCCGGCCATTCCGGAGGAGCACCTCCTGGATGAAAAGGGTGACGCAGCCAAGGGTGGCGAACTCTTCCGCGTCAACTGTGCAATGTGCCACAACGCAGCAGCAGCAGGCGGCGCGCTGACCCGCGGCAAGTTCGCTCCCGGTCTTGCCGATGTCACAGGCAAGCACATCTACGAGGCAATGGCCACGGGTCCGCAGAACATGCCCGTGTTCAACGACTCCAACGTCACCCCCGAAGACAAGCGCGACATCATCACCTTCCTGAAGACGATCGAAGCCAACGGCTCCCCGGGTGGCGCGGAGCTTGGCTCCCTGGGCCCCGTAGCTGAAGGCCTGTTCGTATGGGTTGCCGGCCTGGGCGTCATTATCGCCTTCACCATCTGGCTGACGTCCCGCACGTCCTAGTCCTCACGGACATAAAACTTCTGCTGCACGGTCAGCAGTTTGGAACTGAAAATTAACTCGGCTCAGACCGAGACAACGAGAGAAGGATGAGGCGAATTATGGGCAACCATAGTGACGGCAGTCCGAACCACTCGGGCACCGTAGCTACGGCTGGTCAGAATGAGGTGGAGAAGTTCCAGGATCCTGGTCTTCCTCCGCATCGTTTGCGCCTGGCTGACACGGACCCGGTAGCCGCAAAGCGCGCCGAGCGTCAGGTAGCCATTCTGTTTGGCATTTCCGTCATCGGAACGCTGGTCTTCCTGGTGGCGTACTTCGCCATCGATCTGGGCGATGACACGAGCATCGCAACGATTCGTACGCAGAACCTGCTTCTGGGTCTGGGAACGGCCTTTGCAATGCTGGGCATCGGCACCGGCATCGTGCACTGGGCCAAAGCCCTGATGCCCGATCACGAAGTCTCGGAAGAACGCCACGCAATTCGGACCGAGGATGACCGCCAGGCCGCGGTCCGGATCGTCGACGACATCATCGAGGAAACCGGAATCAAGCGCCGCCCGCTGATCCGCAACACCCTCCTGGGTGCTGTGGCCCTTGCTCCCCTGCCGGCCCTGGCCATCTTCGGCGACCTGGGTCCCCGCCCCGACGACAAGCTCGCACACACCATGTGGGCCCCCGAGGGCGGCAAGCTCAAGCGACTGACCCGCGACCCCGACGGAACCCCGATCAAGGCATCGGATGTCACCATCGGTTCCGCGTTCCACGTGATTCCGGAAGGCCTGAACGAACTCCACGAGGGCAAGCTGAACGAGAAGGCCAAGGCCGTCGTCCTCCTGATGCGCCTCGATCCGAACTCGCTCAACCCGTCACCGGGCCGTGAAAACTGGGGTTACAACGGAATCGTTGCCTACTCCAAGATCTGCACCCACGTTGGTTGCCCCGTTGCTCTCTACGAGCAGCAGACGCACCACCTTCTGTGCCCGTGCCACCAGTCCACATTCGACCTCACGCAGGAATGCAAGGTCATCTTTGGACCGGCAAGCCGTCCGCTTCCCCAGCTGCCGATCGCAGTTGACGCAGAGGGCTACCTCGTCGCCACCAGCGACTTCAAAGAACCTGTAGGACCGAGTTACTGGGAGCGTGACGAGCATGAGCGCCTCATCAACAGCTGAAGCCCCCTTCGTAGCGAAGACCAAGGTAGGACGCTTTACTGACTTTGTTGACCAGCGTGTAGGCGGCTCCGGCATCCTGCGTGAATTTGGCCGCAAGGTCTTTCCGGACCACTGGTCATTCATGTTCGGTGAGGTGGCGCTGTACTCCTTCGTCATCCTGCTGCTTTCCGGAACGTTCCTGACGTTCTTCTTCGACCCGTCCATGGCTGAGACCCACTACCAGGGTTCCTACACGCCGCTGTACAACGTCGAAATGTCCGTCGCATACAACTCCTCCCTGAACATCTCATTCGATGTCCGCGGTGGTTTGTTCATGCGCCAGGTGCACCACTGGGCTGCCCTCCTCTTTGTGGCGTCCCTGGGTGTACACATGCTGCGCGTTTTCTTTACGGGCGCTTTCCGCAAGCCCCGTGAAATGAACTGGGTTGTGGGCGGTGTCCTGTTGATCCTTGCGATGGCAGCAGGCTTCACCGGCTACTCCCTCCCCGATGACCTCCTCTCCGGCAACGGCCTCCGCATCATCGACGGCGTCATCAAGTCCATCCCGGTCATCGGAACGTACATCTCCTTCTTCCTTTTCGGTGGAGAGTTCCCGGGCACGGCAATCATCGGCCGTCTGTACGTGCTCCACATCCTGCTGGTGCCTGCGCTCATCCTCCTGATGATCGTCATCCACCTCTTCATGGTTGTTGTTCACAAGCACACGCAGTACCCCGGCCCCGGCCGTAATGACGGCAACGTCGTCGGCTACCCCCTTGGTCCGGTCTACGCTGCCAAGGCCGGTGGATTCTTCTTCATCGTCTTCGGTGTCGTTGCCCTGATGGCAGCCGCGTTCACTATCAACCCGATCTGGAACTACGGTCCCTACGACCCTTCACCGGTGTCTGCTGGTACCCAGCCTGACTGGTACATCGGATTTGTTGACGGCGCACTCCGACTTATGCCGGGTGTCATCAATGACTTCCACTTCGAGTACGTCATCTTCGGCCACACGCTGACGCTGAACGTCCTGCTGCCGGCCCTGGTACCGGCCGGTATCATCTTCACCGTTCTGTTCATGTACCCGTGGATCGAACGTTGGATCACCAAGGACGATCGTGAGCACCACGTACTCGACCGCCCCCGGAACGCTCCGACCCGTACCGCAATCGGCGTAGCAGGCTTCACCTGGTACTGCGTGATGTGGGCTGCTGCAGGCTCCGACCTCATCGCCACCCACTTCCACGTCTCGCTGAACGACGTCACCTACTGGCTGCGTGCCCTGTTCTTCATCGGACCGGTCATCGCGTTCATCGTGACGAAGCGCATTGCCTTGGCTCTGCAGCGCAAGGATCGTGAAATCGCACTCCATGGCCGCGAGACCGGACGTATCGTGCGGCTCCCCCACGGCGAGTTCATCGAAGTGCATGCACCTCTCGACGAGTACAAGCGCTACAAACTCGTTGGCTTCGAGTCCCCTGCACCGATTCCGGCTCAGCCCAACGAGCACGGTGTTGTAACCCGCAAGGAAAAGCGCCGCGCGGCTCTTTCCAAGTGGTTCTTCGAGGACCGCGTTGCCCCGGCGACTCCGGCCGAGCTCGAGGCGGCGCACGCACATGGCCACCACGAGGCCATCGAAGCAGGCGAAGACCAGAAGAGCCTGAGCCACTAGTCAAGGTTCAAAGACAGTAAAAGCGGGCCCGATCCAATGGATCGGGCCCGCTTTTTGCGTGCTCGGCCTCATCAGCATCCGAGGCGTTATTGGACGCGATACCCGGAAGAGTAGTTCCTGGTCGGACGCACGCCGGGGCGCTGCAATGGTACCCAGAGCTTGTACCGGTCGGCCCGGTAATAGGACACGGAGTAGTCCACCATGGCCCGTGCCACAAACGCGTGGCGCTGGATTTTGAGGAGCGGAGCACCGACGTCGACATTGAGCAGCCTGGCAGTCGACGGTGACGCAGCGGTGGCCTCGATCATGTCCTCGCCCCACTCCATGACGAGCCCGTACCGCTCGCTGAGAACGTTATAGAGCGACGTTGGTGGTGCCTCGTCAAGGAGGCCAGGCACACGGTGGGCGGGTATGAAGTTCTCATCCACGCTCATGGGCTCGTTGTCAGCAAGAAGCAGCCGGCGAAAGCGCACAAGGGGCGTTCCTTCGTCCAACTGAAGCTCCCTCCCCAGGAAGGCACTGGCGCCAATCTGTTCGAAACTCAGAACCTTGGCTGCCGGCACCATGCCACGGCGCTGCATTTCCTCGCTGTACGAGGTGAGCTTCACCTGCAGGTCCAGCTTGGGCTTCTTGACGAAGGTGCCCAGGCCGACCACCCGCTCCAACACTTCCTCGCCGACCAGCGCATCGATGGCCTGCCGCACAGTCATTCGAGCAAGGCCAAACCTGAGAGACAGATCCCGCTCGGAAGGAAGCGACGAACCGGGAGGACACGACTCTCCGATGAAGGCCCTGAGGATCTCCCTCAGCTGGATGTAGATGGGCGTACTGCTGGTCCGGTCTATTTCACCGACGATTCTGGCCGCCTCAGGCATGTCCCGTCCCCAAGTTCGTTTGGCTCATAGAACAAGGGTAAATCAACGGCAGCACGGTCTAGACCACTACGGCTATAGGAATGGGCGGAGGACCGAAGACGCGGTTACCCTAGGAATGATCCGTTCCCATCCCGCTCTCCAACAGACCAGCCGGGACCCATTCTAGGAGCAGGCTTGCCCCAGCAGCATTCCTTCGTCGCAGCCAAGATCGGGCTTCACGCCCGAGCAGCTGCCGTCTTTGTCCGGGCCGTCAACGAAACCGGCCTTCCTGTCACCATCCGCAAACCCGACGGCCTCCCCGTCGACGCCCGCTCCCTCCTGCAGGTCATGACCGAGGACTTTGCCCACGGCTGCCAGGTGGTGCTGGAAGTGGACCAGGACGAGCTCTCAGGCGATGAATCCTCTCAGGAGCTATCCGAGGCCTTGGAGAGGTTGTCAGCCGTCCTGGAGACCTCCTAGGGCTGCCGGCCCACAGCCACCAAGACCCGCGGGCCTCGCCATCTGGTTAAACAGCAAAGGTCCCCACCATCCATGGTGGGGACCTTTGCTGTTGGAAATTGACCTAGTGCGCGTGGTCGCCGCGGCTGTACTCGAAGACCCAGCCAATAAGGGCCACGATGGCTAGGCCACCGGCAACGTAAGTCACCCAGAAACCAATAGCCAAGCCAAGGAATCCGCCTGCGCATGCAAGGCCGAGGACCAACGGCCACCAGCTCCACGGGCTGAAGTGCCCCTGCTCGCCGGCACCCTCGTGGATCTCAGCGTCCGGACGGTCTTCCGGGCGCATGCCGATCCTGCGGCCTGTGAAGCCGAGGTAAGCACCGATCATACCTGCAAGACCACCCACGAGGAGGATGCCCAGGATACCGACCCATTCGGACCATTCCGTCAGGAATCCGTAAATGATGGTCACGGGGATGAAGAAGAATACTCCTGCTCCGAAGAGCCACGATTCAATTTTCACTTACGCACGTCCTTCTGGTCAGCGTTGCCGAGAATTACGGCTGCCGGGTCCGGAGCCTGGGCAGTGTGGACCTGTGCCAGTTCGGGGTGGTGCAGGTCCAGAGCCGGGCGCTCGGAGCGGATGCGGGGCAGGGAGGTGAAGTTGTGACGGGGCGGCGGGCAGGAAGTTGCCCACTCCAGCGAAGCGCCGAAGCCCCAGGGATCGTCAACCTCAACCTTCTTGTTGCTCCGCCAGGTGATGTAGACGTTCCAGAAGAACGGCAGGAGTGACGCACCAAGAACGAAGGACGAGATCGTGGAGAACTGGTTCATCCAGGTGAAGTTGTCCTGCGGCATGTAGTCGGCGTAACGGCGGGGCATGCCTTCAACACCGAGCCAGTGCTGGATGAGGAAGGTGCCGTGGAAGCCAAGGAACAGCAGCCAGAAGTGGATCTTGCCCAGGCGTTCGTTGAGCATCTTTCCAGTCCACTTGGGCCACCAGAAGTAGAAGCCGGCGAACATTGCGAACACAACGGTGCCGAACACCACGTAGTGGAAGTGCGCCACCACGAAGTAGGAGTCCGAAACGTGGAAGTCCAGAGGCGGGGAGGCCAGGATGATGCCAGTGAGGCCACCGAAGAGGAAGGTCACCAGGAACCCGATGCTCCAGAGCATCGGAGTTTCGAACGTGATGGAACCTTGCCAGAGCGTACCGATCCAGTTGAAGAACTTCACGCCGGTGGGTACCGCAATCAGCATCGTCATGAAGGCAAAGAACGGCAGCAGGACGGAACCGGTGACGTACATGTGGTGGGCCCACACCGTTACCGACAATGCGGCAATGGCGATGGTCGCGTACACAAGGCCCTTGTAGCCGAAGATCGGCTTGCGGCTGAAGACAGGGAAGATCTCAGAGACGATGCCGAAGAACGGCAGGGCGATGATGTACACCTCGGGGTGTCCGAAGAACCAGAACAGGTGCTGCCAAAGTACAGCGCCACCGTTCTCGGGGTCGAAGATGTGTGCGCCAAAGCGACGATCAGCACCGAGGGCGAACAGTGCAGCTGCCAGCGGCGGGAATGCCATCAGAACCAGGATTGCCGTCACCAGGGTGTTCCACGTGAAGATCGGCATACGCCACATGGTCATGCCAGGGGCACGCATGCAGATGATGGTGGTGATGAAGTTAACCGCACCAAGGATGGTACCGAAGCCTGACAGTGCGAGGCCGAAGACCCACAGGTCACCGCCCACGCCGGGGCTGAAGGTTGTATTCGACAACGGAGCGTAGGCGAACCAACCGAAGGATGCAGCACCCTGCGGGGTGATGAAGCCGGACACCGCGATGGTGGAACCGAACAGGAAGAACCAGAAAGCCAGGGCGTTCAGTCGCGGGAACGCGACGTCGGGAGCACCGATCTGGAGCGGCATGATGACGTTGGCGAAGCCGGCAAACAGCGGCGTTGCAAACATCAGGAGCATGACCGTGCCATGCATGGTGAACATCTGGTTGTACTGTTCCTTGGTCTGCAGGATCTGCATACCGGGTTCGAACAGTTCAGCACGGATCAGCAGCGCCATGACGCCACCGAGGCAGAAGAACACGAACGAGGCGATCAGGTACATGTACCCGATGGTCTTGTGGTCCGTGGAGGTAATCCAGTTGACGACGATTCGCCCCTTGGATTTAGGAACAACGGGAGTCTCGAGGACCCCGGCGGATTGAGTGTACGTAGCCACTTCGCTCCCTTACTTGGTTGCGTTCAGGTTCGGGTTGCGGTCATATTCCGCACCGAGCAGGCCAGTGTTGCCTTCCTGGCGGAGCTGGTCCATGTGAGCCTTGAACTCAGACTCGGACACAACCTTGACGCGGAAAAGCATTTCGGAGTGGTACTCACCGCAGAGTTCAGCACACTTGCCGTCGAAGGTGCCTTCCTTGGTGGGCGTGAACCGGATGTAGTTGGTCTTACCCGGGATCATGTCGCGCTTCTGAAGGAAGGCGGGGACCCAGAAAGAGTGGATGACATCGCGGGAGTTGAGCTCCAGGTCAACGGACTTGTTGACCGGCAAGTACAGGGTGGGGAGCAGTTCCTTGTTGACTTCATTGCCAGTAAGGTGCGCCTGCACGCCGGCCTCGTGAACATCTTCGGTGATGACCTGGCCCTGCTTGTAGTTGAAGTCCCAAGCCCACTGCTTGCCACGGACATCAACAACGACGTCGGCAGGCTGCGAGCGGTCATCGATCGCACGCTGGTCCTGGTCGGTGAAGTAGAAGAACACCAGCACCATGAACAGCGGGACGGTCAAGTAGAAGACCTCGAGCGGCAGGTTGTAGCTGAGCTGCTTCGGGAAACCGGTGGTGCCCTTACGGCGGCGGTAGGCAATGATGCACCAGACCAACAGGCCCCACGTGATAATACCGACTGCCAAGGCGGCGATCCATGAGTTGACCCAGAGGTCCATGATCCGGTCAGTGTGGTTGGTGGTGCCGCGCTCTGTAGGCAGCCAACCCTTCTCTACCTCTGGTGAACATCCGGTCAAAACCAACGCGCCGGCTAGGCCGTGTTGATCAAGTGGTTTCGGTGGTCGATGGGCGAGTCTTGAGGGATGACGCGTCGCGAGGTCTCTGACGAGGTGTGGACCGTTCTGGAGCCGTTGATGCCGACGGTGACGGGGAGGTCGCGGCCGTGGACGGATCATCGTCTCGCGGTTGAGGGGATGGCGTGGAAGTACCGGACGGGTGCGCCGTGGCGTGATCTGCCGGAGCGGTTCGGGAAGTGGAACTCGGTCTATAAGCGGTTCACCCGGTGGGCGCACGACGGCACCTGGGACAGGCTGCTCGCCGAGGTGCAGCGGCAGTCCGACGCGGCGGGCCGGCTCGATTGGGTGGTGTCGATCGACTCCACGATCACCCGCGTGCATCAGCACGGTGCGACCCTCGCCCGGGACACAGGGGGCTCCACCGAATCACAAGAATCCGTGGTTCGAGCCGCCTGACCACGCGATTGGCCGGTCCCGTGGCGGGTTGACCTGCAAGATTCACCTGGTCGCCGATGGCAAGGGGCGGCCGCTGGGATGGGTGCTCACCGGCGGCAACATCAACGACACCACGATGCTGGCGACCACCCTCGAACACATCCGTGTCCCCCGCCCAGGCGTCGGAAGACCACGAACGCGACCAGATCGAGTCCTCGCCGACAAGGGCTACCCGTCGAAGACGAACCGTGCCTGGCTGCGTCAGCGAGGGATCGCCGCGACCATCCCGGAGCGTGACGACCAGATCGCTCACCGCCGCAAGAAGCCGGGACGCCCGATCGACTTCGGCGACGAGCAGAAGCTCCGCTACCGCGGCCGCAACGTCGTCGAACGCTCCTTCAACAAGCTCAAACAGTGGCGCGGCATCGCCATGCGATCAGACAAGACCGCCCGCAGCTACCGAGCCGCCATCAGCCTCGCCACCACCCTGATCTGGATCAAAAGCGACTTGATCAACACGGCCTAGTGCCAAGCCAGTGATCGAAGTGATCTTTATGCGTCGGCTGCCGGTTCGGTTCTGCGAACTCACAGACGGCCCTTCCTCTTGTTGCTGTCTCCCGGCAGGCCGAAGGCCCTCCGGGCACACTAAAAAGTTTTACTACCCGATGTAGAGCTTACCGCTATGAAGCGGTTTTCGCGCACATGTCGGCGCCGTGGCTCCGAACGCGATGAAACGCGACCGGGACGGCGCCGACATGAGGCTGCTAGCTCGGATCAGTGGAACGAATCGCCGCAGGCGCACGAGCCGCCGGCGTTGGGGTTGTCGATGGTGAACCCCTGCTTCGAAATGGTGTCTTCGAAGTCGATGCTCGCTCCGCTGAGGTAAGGAACGCTCATCTTGTCTACTACCACCTCGACGCCGTCGTAGTCACGGACGGCATCGCCATCAAGCAGACGCTCGTCGAAGTAGAGCTGGTAGATCAGACCGGAGCAGCCACCGGGCTGGACTGCAACACGAAGCCGCAGATCGGTGCGCCCTTCCTGCTCGAGGAGGCTGCGGACCTTGCCTGCTGCGACCTCGGTCAGGTTGACCTCGTGCGTGGGAAGCTCATCGCTCGGGGCGAGCTCGGCTCCAGTGCTGTTTTCGTTGGTTGCAGTGCTCATTGGCCTACCTTCTTATAACGCGCTTGGCAGCGGCGCCGGGGACGCAGCCTGCCCTTACCCAATTACGTACGGGTTATAGCTCCATGCTACGTCGCGCGGACGCATAGCTATAACTCCCTGACGTAACCGCGCCATGCACGGACTTGTTCCCGGCGGACCCCTCTGGGCGCCCGCCGGGCTTCGCCGGACAAACGTTGAGGCTAGGACCCCAGGCCTTCGACATTCAGGCGTGCAAGCATCAGGGCCTCGGCCAGCACTGCATGGCGGAAGTCCTCAATGTGGAGGGACTCATTGGCGCTGTGGGCCCGCGAATCCGGGTCCTCCACGCCTGTCACCAGGATCTGCACCTCGGGATATACCTCCATCAAGTCGGCGATGAAGGGTATGGACCCGCCAATGCCCATCTCCACGGGCTTGACACCCCACGACTCACCCAACGCCCACAGGGCTACCTGGGCCGCAGCAGAGCCTGTATCCGTTGAGAAGGCGTTGCCCCGCTCCCCCGGGGTGAAAGTGACCTTGGCACCGAAGGGAGCATTGGCTTCAAGGTGGGCCTTCAAAGCCTCCATGGCATCGTCGGGGTCCTGGCCCGGTGCGAGCCGCATACTGAATTTGGCCCGGGCTGCCGGGATGAGGGTGTTGGAGGCCACATCCACAGCCGGAACATCCATGCCAATGATGGAGAGCGCGGGTTTCGTCCACAGCCGGGAAGCCAGGGTCCCGCTGCCGGCGAGCCGAACGCCGTCGAGCACTGAAGCGTCAGCCCGGTAGTCCTCTTCGGTGAGGTCCACTTTCACGTCGTCCTTGGCTACAAGTCCGGCAACGGCCACAGAGCCGTCGTCGTCATGGAGGGTGGCAATAAGCCTGGCAAGAAGGGTTGGCGCGTCCAGGACGGGACCGCCGAACATTCCCGAGTGCACGGCGTGCTCCAGGACCCGCACTTCGAACGTACCGTCTACGAGGCCGCGGAGGCTGGTGGTCAGTGCCGGGACGCCCACTTTCCAGTTGCTGGAGTCTGCAACCACAATCACATCGGCACGCAGGAGTTCGCGGTGTTCTTCAAGGAACGTCCGGAAGGTGGGCGAACCGGCTTCTTCCTCTCCTTCGAAGAAGAAGGTCACGCCCAGGCCGAACTCATCGCCGAGGACCTTTACTGCAGCTGCATACGCAGCCAAATGGGCCATGATGCCGGCCTTGTCATCCGCCGCTCCCCTGCCGTAAAGGCGTCCGTCACGCTCCTCAGCGACAAACGGTTCCGAATTCCACAGTGCGCGGTCTCCCGGCGGCTGGACATCGTGGTGCGCGTACAGCAGGATGGTGGGCTTGCCGTCCCGGGCTTCGCGACGGGCGACGACGGCGGGACCCCCGTTGGTGCCATCGGCCTTGGCCGACCGCAGGATGCGGATGTCCTGCATACCCGCAGCGCGGACCATGGCCGCAACTGCCTCTGCGCTCCGGTCCAGTTCGGCGGGATCGAAGCTGGCCCAGGCAATTCCGGGGATGGCTACGAGTTCCTTAAGTGATGAGATTGTTGCGTCAAAGGCGGCGTTGACGGCCTCGGACAATGCGTGGCCGTCCACTCCGTCGACTGCCGGGGAAGCGACCCCGGTGTGGCCTGCGTTCCCTTGCTGGTTCTGCGGGATCTCCGCGTGTGCTGAAGTCATGCTGCTCACCTTACCGCCGGGGCCTTGCGGCCAACGTAACCTGCGCCACCTGCCCGCGCTGTATTCTTGAGTGGTGTTCGGACGCAAAAAGGAAGAGCCCAGCGCTCAATCAGTAGTAGACCAGGCCCACGCCGCCTCCACGGAGCCGGTTGTCGGAAAGGGCGCCCCTACGCCCAAGCGGAAAGTCCAGGAGGCCGCCCGCAAGCGCCCTCTGGTACCCACCGACCGCAAGGCTTCCAAGGAAGCCGAGCGTGTGGCGATTCAGGACCAGCGCCAAAAGATGCGCCAGGCATTGGACACCGGCGACGAGAAGTACCTGCCGCTGCGGGACAAGGGACCGCAGAAGCGCTTTGTCCGGGACTACGTCGATGCCCGCTTCACGCTGGGCGAGTACCTGATGTTCGGTGCCCTGCTGTTCGTAGTGGTCTCCCTGGTGGTGCCGACCAACAGTGCGCAGATCACCTATGTCCTGGTGGGCTTCTGGATCATGTTCCTGGCCGTGTTCGTTGACGTCTTTATTCTTTCCCGCCAACTCCGCAAGCGCCTGATGGCCAAGTTCGGCGAGGTGGAGCGTGGCAGTGTCTGGTATGGGTGCATGCGCGCACTCCAGTTCCGCAAACTGCGCCTGCCCAAACCGCAGGTCAAGCGCGGACAGTACCCTTCCTAGCGGACCGCCATTAAGACGTGGCCCCGGACCCTGGCAATCAGCCAATGGTCCGGGGCCTTTTCCTTGCCCTGAATTGCTTGCCCAGAAGCCGCCGGTCTTAGTGGGAGGCCCGCTTGCGGAGCTTTGCGAGATCCCTGTTGATACGGGCAGCCCAGAACGGTCCTTCGTAGAGGAAAGCTGTGTAACCCTGGACCAGCGTCGCTCCGGCGTCAAGACGTTCCTGCACGTCGTTTGCCGTCTGCACGCCGCCGACGGCAATGAGGACAATCTGGTCCCCCACCGCCTTTTTCAAGCGCCGCAAGACCTGAAGGGACCGCTGCTTCAGGGGGGCTCCGGATAGACCGCCGGCGCCAAGTGCCGCGACCTTTTCCGGATCACTGACCAGGCCTTCCCGCCCGATGGTGGTGTTGGTGGCGATGATGCCGTCAAGCTTGAGGTCAAGCGCCAGCCGTGCGACGTCGTCGATGTCTTCATCACTGAGGTCGGGAGCGATCTTGACCAACAGCGGAACGTGCCTGCCGGCGGCCTCGTCCGCGGCATCGCCGACGGCCCTGAGCAAAGGACGAAGGGTCTCCACGTTCTGGAGCAACCGCAGGCCCGGAGTATTGGGCGAGCTGACATTGACCACCAGGTAATCCGCGGCTGGTGCGAGGCTGCGTGCGCTGATCAAGTAGTCCTCGGTAGCGTCGTCCAGTTCCACCACCTTGGTCTTGCCGATGTTGACCCCGATCACCGGCCGGACGCCTGCGTGTACCCGCTGCAGGGCTGCCCGCGCGGACTTGAGCCTGGGGGCCACGGCGGCGGCACCGTCGTTGTTGAAGCCCATCCGGTTGATGACCGCTTTGTCCTCAATCAAACGGAATAGCCGCGGCTTCTCGTTTCCCGGCTGCGCCTGCCCCGTGATGGTGCCCACCTCGATGTGTCCGAACCCAAGCTCGGCGAGAGCCTCAATGCCATGGCCCTCTTTGTCGAAACCTGCAGCGAGGCCGAAGGGCGAGGGAAACGTCAGACCCAGCGCCTGAGTGCGGAGGGAGGGATCCGGAGCAGTCAGCTTGGCCAGGATCCGCCCTGCTCCGGTACGGTGCGCCGTCCGGATGGCAGTGAAGCCGATCTTGTGTGCTTTCTCGGCATCCATCCAGGAGAAGGCGAGCTTGAAGAAGGTGGGGTAAACACGCATGTTCCTAGTTTTCCGGTTTCCGCACTGCTCGCCAAACCCATGACCTGCCGGGGCTAGCATGTAGCCATGCCGGTACAGGGAAGCAGCGCACACCAGAATGGGCGGTTCACCGCTGACGTGGTGGTGGTCGGCGCCGGCCTTTCGGGGCTCGTGGCCGCCGCTACCGCCTATGCCGCAGGTAAACGGGTGGCAATTTTCGACCAGGAGCCGGCCGCTTCGCTGGGCGGCCAGGCACCCTGGTCCTTTGGCGGACTCTTCATGGTCGACACGCCGGAACAACGCCGCCTCGGCGTACGGGACAGTACCGAACTCGCCCTCGGCGACTGGATGGCGTCAGCCGCCTTCGACCGGACCGAAGATGCCATGGCCCGTCAGTGGGCAGCCGCCTATGTGGACTTCGCCTCCGGTGAAAAACGCTCATGGCTCCGGAGCCTGGGCGTCGGCTTCTTTCCGCTCGTTCAGTGGGCTGAACGTGGCGGGTACGGGCCACAAGGGCATGGAAACTCCGTTCCGAGGTTCCATGTCGCGTGGGGTACCGGGCCCGCCGTCGTCGAGCCTTTCGCGGCCAAGGTGCGTGAAGGCGTGGGAAAGGGCAGGGTGTCACTTAACTTCCGGCATCGGGCTACGGCCCTCCTGACGTCGTCGGGCAGCGTCACCGGAGTCTGCGGTGACGTTTTGGAACCTACGACGGCGGTCCGCGGCCAGCGTTCGACGCGTACCGTCGTCGGGCACTTCGAGGCCGAGGCGGGCGCGACCGTGGTGACCACCGGGGGCATAGGCGGCAATCACGAGGCCGTCCGCCGGCAGTGGCCGGGCACCCCGCCGAGGGAAATGCTCAGTGGCGTGCCTGCCTCCGTTGACGGGGAGTTCCTGGATGTCGTACAGCGCGTTGGCGCTTCGCTGATCAACGGCGACCGGATGTGGCACTACCCCGAAGGCATTCACAACTACGATCCCGTCTGGCCAAAGCATGGCATCCGCATCCTTCCCGGTCCTTCATCCCTATGGTTGGACGCCCGCGGAAGGCAACTGCCCGCTCCGCTGTTCCCGGGTTTCGATTCCCAAGGGGCATTACGGCATATCGTGTCCACGGGACACGGGTACTCGTGGTTCGTCTTGAACCGGACCATCGCGCTCAAGGAGCTGGCTCTCTCAGGCTCGGAGCAAAACCCCGACCTGACGGGCAAGGACGTCAGGCTGCTGCTGACCCGCTTGAAGCCCCGGGGCGATACGCCTATTGAGCGCTTCCTTGAGCGCGGTGCAGACTTTGTCCAGGCCGCGTCCGTAGCTGAATTGGCTGGACGGATGAACGACTTGGCGGGCTCCGGACTCATCAATGCCGACTCTCTTGGCCGGATTGTGCTGGCAAGGGACCGGCAGGTGGAAAGCGGCCTGGGCAAAGACCCGCAGCTGGCCGCCATTCACGCCGCCCGCAGATTCTCCGTGGACAGGCTCATGAGGGTGACTCCCCCACACCGCCTGGCGGACCCCGCGCACGGTCCGCTCATTGCCGTCCGCCTCTCGGTCGTTACCCGAAAGAGCCTCGGCGGACTCCAAACGGATCTTCGCTCACGGGTGCTCAATGACGGGGGCCAGGCGATCGACGGTCTTTACGCAGCAGGCGAAGCCGCCGGCTTCGGCGGAGGCGGAATACATGGTTACCGCGCCTTGGAAGGAACGTTCCTCGGCGGCTGCCTGTTCAGCGGCCGGGCTGCCGCGCGGGACGCAGCCCTGAATGTCTAAGCTGAAGCCATGGAATGGGCTACAGACATCCTCGGCGCGGACTTCCAGTCCTGCACCATAGAAACATCCGGAGCCGACGGCACCATGCGTCGCGCCACCGTAGTTCGATACCGCCCGGACTCCCTCGCGGCAGGAACCGGGAAACCGCGCACCGTGCACGGCGCAGTGCTCTTCCTGCACGGCTGGAGCGACTACTTCTTCAACAAGGACCTCGCCAGGTTCTGGGCCCGCATGGGTTACGAGTTCTACGCGCTCGACATGCACAATCACGGACGCAACCTGGACGAAGCAACCACCGGCGGCTATGTCGCCGACCTTGCGGACTATGATGCCGAGATCACCATGGCCTTGGACATCATCAAGGCGGACCACACCGGCTCGGAACAGCCCGGCATTGCCCTCATGGGCCACTCCACCGGGGGCCTCGTCGCTGCCCTCTGGGCCAGCCGCCACCCCGGCAGCGTCCAGTATCTGATCCTGAACAGCCCTTGGCTGGAAATGCACGGGAACAGGTTTGGACGGCGGGCCGCCCAGGCCATGGTGACTCCATTGGCCCGGTTCCGCCCCGAGATGGTCCTCAGGCTTCCCGAACGGGGCTTCTACTTCCGGAGTATCAGCATTACCGCTGAAGGAGAGTGGCCGCTGGACGAACGGTACCGGCCACCGTTTGCGTTCCCTGTCCGGGCCGGTTGGCTGCGGGCAGTCCTCGCCGGTCATGCGAAGGTTGACCGCGGGTTGGAACTGGACATTCCCGTGTTGGTGCTGACATCGGCTGCCAGCGCGAACGGCATGGTCTGGCAGGAGTCCATGCGCCGTTCGGACGCAGTGCTCGATGTGGACGTCATTGCGGCGAGGGTCATGGCGCTGGGCCGAAGCGTGACCTTGGAAAGGGTGGAAGGCGGGCTGCACGACGTGTTCCTTTCTGCCCCCAAAGTACGGGAAGACGCCTACGCCAGGCTGGCACGCTGGATCCACGGTTACATGGAAACCGGCCCGTTGGGAACTCAGGAGAAGGGAGACACATGACTACCACGGGGGAAGCTGTTGCGACGTGGCAGCCGGACTTTTTGGGCTACGGATACGAACGCCTCGATCTTCCTTTGACGCCGGACGAGGAGGGCGAGGTCAAAGCCACGCTCGTCCGGCATCATCCTGCGCCCGCTTCCCCGGCCCCGCACGGCCTCCTGGACTATTTGTCCGCATTCGCCAAGCGTCGCCGCCGCCACGTTCCTGCCGACCCGTCCGGAGCACCACGGGCCGTTCTTTATCTGCACGGCTGGGCGGACTATTTCCTGCAGACTGAGCTCGCCGAGTACCTCACAGCTTCCGGCTTCCACTTCTATGCAGTGGACCTCCGCAAGTTCGGGCGCAGCCTACTACCCGGGCAGACTCCTGGATACACAGCTGACCTTGCCGTCTACGACGAAGACCTGGACGTTGCGTTGGCCGCCATTGAACGCGACATAGCCGAGCGCACCGGAGACACGGCGCCACCAACCATCCATGTGTTGGCCCACAGCCTGGGCGGCCTCATAGCTTCCCTGTGGGCGGACCGTAATCCCGGACGGATCGGCACATTGGTACTGAACTCCCCGTGGCTGGAACTGCAGGGCAGCAGCCTGGTCCGCAGCGTGGCCGTGCATCTCATCGAGCCTTTTGCACGCACTGACCCCAAGCGCCCCTTCCGGTTTCCGGACATGCCAGCCTATTGGGAAAGTGTCAGCAGCGAAGCCCATGGTGAGTGGTCACTCGATCCCGTGTGGCGGCCACGAACGTCATTCCCCATCCGCGCCGGCTGGACCAAGGCAGTCCTGGCGGGCCACAGCGCTGTTGAACGCAAACTCAACATCGACTCACCCGTCCTGGTGCTGCTGTCCGGGCGAACCAGGATCCAGGCCGAATGGACAGCAGACCTCATGCGGGCAGACGCGGTGATCGATGTTGAAGAGACGGCCAGACGCGCGTTGGGGCTGGGCCGTCGAACCGCGGTCTTCCGGTACCCGGGTGCGTTGCATGACGTGTTCCTCTCCCGCAGGAGCGTGCGGGAACAGGCCTACCGGGACGTAGCGGTGTGGCTTCAGTCCTACCCCTACTAAGGCCCGACGGCGTTAGGGCCCGACGGCGACATGAGGACTCCGCGGAAGAAGCACGCCTGCGCTATTTAGCCCCAGGTGCCGCGTCCACCGCTCCCCCGTAGCGCCGGTCGCGCTTGGCATAGATTTCGACGGCGTCCCACAGCGTGCGCCGGTCAACATCGGGCCAAAGGGTATCCAAGAAAACAAACTCGGCATAAGCGGACTGCCACAAGAGGAAGTTCGAAAGGCGCTGCTCACCTGAGCTGCGCAGGAAGAGGTCCACATCCGGGAGATCGGGTTCATCCAAGTACTTCTGGATGGTCCGCTCATTCACGGATCCCGGCTTGAGCACGCCGGACGCAACATCGTGTGCGATGGCCGAGACGGCGTCCGCGATTTCCGCGCGGCCACCGTAATTAACACACATGGTCAACGTGCAGGTGTCGTTGGCGCGAGTGTACTCCTCGGCCTCTTCAAGCTCCCGGATCACCGAGCCCCACAGCTTGGGCCGGCGACCCGCCCAGCGGATCCGCACACCCCATTCGTCCAGTTGGTTCCGCTGCCGGCGCAGCACGTCCTTGTTAAAACCCATGAGGAAGCGAACTTCCTCCGGTGACCTCCGCCAGTTCTCCGTCGAAAAAGCGTAGACACTCACATACTTGATTCCGAGCTCGATGGCTCCGGCCATGACATCCAACAGGGCCGGCTCGCCGGCTTTGTGTCCTTCGATGCGGGGCAGGCCCCGCTGGTTGGCCCACCGGCCGTTGCCGTCCATGACGATCGCCACGTGCTGTGGGGTGAGTTCCCGGGGGATATCGGGAGGGAGCGCGCCGGAAGGATGCTTGTACGGGGGAACCACAGGCGCGGTCCGTGCTGCAATCCTGCTTTTCTTTCCAAGTGCCACTGTCAGCTTCGCTCCACGTGTTTGAGGGATTTAACGGCACGCTCCAGATGCCATTGCAGGTAACTGGCCACCAACCCGGCGGCCTCCCGGCGATGCCGCAGATCCGATTCATCGGCAACAGCCCAGTCTCCGGTCAGGAGGGCCGCCAGCAACACCACAGTCTCCGGTGCCGGCGCCGGCGAACCCGGCGGACGACAGTCTCCGCACACCATGCCGCCCAAAGGTGCTGAGAAAGCCGTGTGCGGGCCGGGCCTGCCGCAGCGGGAGCAATCGGTAAAGCTCGGCGCCCATCCGCCCGTGGCCAGGGCCCGCAAAAGGTATGAATCCAGGATCAATTCCGGCGGATGATCCGATCGGCTCAACGCCGCCAGGGCGCCCACCAGTAGGTTGTATTGGGCCGTGCCGGACTCAGCGTCGGCGTCGGTCAGCTTTTCCGCGGTCTCCGTCATGGCTGCTGCCACGGTAAAGCGGCTGTAGTCGGCGGCAATACTGCTTCCGTAAGCGCCCTTCGCCACTGCCTGTGTCACGATGTCCAGGGTCCGGCCGGAGACCAGTTGCAGGTCTGCCACCATGAACGGTTCCAAGCGTGCGCCGAACCGGCTGCTTGTCCTGCGGACGCCCTTGGCAACGGCACGGACTTGTCCGTGGTGTTTGGTCAGCAAGGTGATGATGCGATCAGCCTCACCGAGCTTATGGGTGCGGAGCACCACGGCATCGTCCCGGTAGGAACGGGCTGCGAACGAGGACTGATTGGCCACACCCTATCTTCGCACCGACACGGCTGCGGGGAGACCACCGGGCCGTGCAGCGGATATATTTCCCATCACTGCACGGCCCCGGAGCCTAGGCCTGGGCGTCCCGGACGGCCCTGTTGACTGCCGAAATCAAGGCCTTCAGGGATGACGTGGTGGTGCTGGGATCGATACCGACGCCCCACAGCACCCGATCCCCCACGGCGCATTCAACATAAGCCGCGGCACTGGCGCTGCCGCCCTCGGACAGTGCGTGTTCGCTGTAGTCCAGGACGCGCACGTCAACGCCGTCCTGGTGCAGGATGTCCAGCAAGGCCGCGATCGGACCGTTGCCGTGCCCGGTGCGGCGGACCTCGGCGCCTTCGATGCGGAGGTTAGCAGTCATGGTCATGGCGCCGGACTCGTCTGTCTCCGTGCTGACGCTGCCCAGGGAATAACGGCCCCACTGTGCCTGCTCCTCTTCCGAGGGCAGGTATTCGTCCTGGAAAATCTGCCAGAGCTGGGCTCCGCTGACTTCTCCGCCCACAGCATCCGTCCGGCGTTGGATGACGCCGGAGAATTCGATCTGTGCCCGGCGCGGCAGGTCGAGGTTGTGCTCATTTTTCAGCAGGTAGGCCACGCCTCCCTTGCCCGACTGGGAGTTGACCCTGATGACGGCTTCGTAGCTGCGGCCCAGGTCCTTGGGATCGATGGGCAGGTACGGTACCTGCCATGTGAAGTCACTGACGGGCACACCGGCTGCCGCGGCGTCCTTCTCCAGCGCCTCGAAGCCCTTCTTGATGGCGTCCTGGTGCGACCCGGAGAAGGCCGTGAACACGAGGTCTCCGCCGTAGGGAGAACGCTCCGGCACGGGCAGCTGGTTGCAGTACTCCACCGTCCGGCGGACCTCATCGATGTCCGAGAAATCGATCATGGGATCGACTCCCTGGACGAACATGTTCAGGCCCAGGGTCACCAGGTCCACGTTGCCGGTCCGCTCACCGTTGCCAAACAGGCAACCCTCAATCCGGTCTGCTCCGGCCAGGTAACCGAGTTCCGCCGCAGCTACGCCGGTGCCGCGGTCGTTGTGCGGGTGCAGGGAGATAATGATGCCTTCGCGCGGGTGGAGGTTCCTGTCCATCCATTCAATGGAGTCCGCGTAGACGTTGGGGGTGGCCATCTCCACCGTCGCGGGCAGGTTAATGATGACCTCCTTGTCGGAGGATGCCTCAAAGACATCGGCGACGGCGTTGCACACACGCGCGGCGTACTCGAGTTCGGTTCCGGTGAAGGACTCCGGCGAATACTCGTAAGTGATGTGGGTATCGGTGAGGGTTTCCTCATACTTCTTGCACAACCGCGCGCCCTGGAGGGCGATGTCCAGGATTCCGTCCTCATCCTGGTTGAAGACCACCCTGCGCTGCAGGACCGACGTCGAGTTGTAGAGGTGGACGATCGCTTGCTTTGCGCCTACCAAAGACTCATACGTGCGTTCGATCAGGTGTTCGCGTGCCTGGGTCAGGACCTGGATGGTGACGTCATCCGGGATATGGCCGCCCTCGATCAGCTGACGGACAAAATCGAAGTCTGTCTGCGAAGCTGACGGGAAACCGACCTCGATCTCCTTGAAGCCCATCTTCACCAGCAGCTGGAACATCTTCAGCTTGCGTGCGGGGCTCATGGGATCGATCAGCGCCTGGTTGCCGTCACGGAGGTCTACTGCACACCAACGCGGGGCCTTGGTGATGACCTTGTCCGGCCACGTGCGGTCGGGAACCTCAACCTTGATTTGGTCCTGGAACGGAATGTAGCGGTGGACGGGCATTCCGGACGGCTTTTGTGCATTACGCATGACGTGTGGCCTTTTCTTTCTGTAAGAACTAAGTGAAAGCTTAGCCGGGCACAACGAAACTCCGCGGCGAGGATGGCCCAGCTTTCAGTTAGCTTTCAGGCCTCGCCGCGGCAGCTAAGAAGAAGCATTTCCGCACGCACATGATCACAGTAACACGGTGCGTATGATGACATTGCAACACCCAATGCAACGTCCACTATGCAGACGCTGCGCGGTGCAACGCCGGCAGCAGCGTCCCTTCAAGGAGCCACAGTGCCACAGTCGGGGATCACTCTTTCCAACATCGACCGCAACGTCCGGCCTCAGGACGACCTCTACCAGTTCGTCAACGGAGCCTGGCTGAACAGCACTGCCATTCCGGACGACCGGCCCTTGGAAGGTACTTTCACGTCCTTGCGCGATGAAGCCGAGTTGGCAGTCAAAGCAATTATCGAGGAAGCCGCGGCCAAAGGCGCCGGGGCTAGCGGCGTTGAACAAAAAATCGGCGGGCTCTACGCCAGCTTCATGGACGAAGCGGCAGCCGAAGCCAAAGGACTTGACCCTCTCAGGGACCGGCTCGAAGAAGTGCGTGGAGTTACATCAGTGCAGGAGTTGATGCGGCTCATCGGACGCTTGTTCCGCGCTGACGTCTCCGGACTGTTCGGGATCTATCCGGCACCCGACGCCGGCAACCCGGAGCGGATCCTGCTCTACATCGCCCAAGGCGGACTCGGGCTCCCCGACGAATCGTATTACCGCGAAGAAAAGTTCGCTCCGATCGTCAGCGCCTACAACGCCTACATCGCCAAGCTCTTCGGTTTGGCGGGCATTCCGGACGCCGGCGCTGCTGCGGACCGGATCGTGGCGCTGGAAAAGGCCATCGCATCCCACCACTGGGACAACGTCACGTTGCGCGATCCCCGGAAGACCTACAACTTGAAAACCGCCGAAGAAGCTGCGGGCCTGCTGCCGCTGCTGGATGACTGGTTCGAAGCTGCCCGCATCGACGCGGCCAAGCGCAGCGAAATCGTAGTCAGCACCCCGGACTTCTTCACCGGCGCTGCGGCTTTGTTGGAGTCCGAAGACCTCAGCACGTGGAAGGAATGGTTGACGCTGCGTGTGCTTTCCTCCGCAGCGCCCTACCTTTCAGCAGACTTCGTTGACACCAACTTCGACTTCTACGGGACAACGTTGAGCGGTACGCCCCAAAACAAGGAGCGCTGGAAGCGCGGCGTGGCCGTCGTGGAAGCCGCGCTCGGCGAGGCTGTAGGCCAGATCTACGTGGAGCGCCACTTCCCGGCGGGCCACAAAGCGCGGATGCAGACCCTCGTAGCAAACCTCATCGAGGCCTACCGGCAAAGCATCACCTCGTTGGAGTGGATGGGTGAGGCTACCAAGGCTGAAGCCCTCAAGAAGCTGGATGCTTTCCGTCCCAAGATCGGTTTTCCGGAAAAGTGGATCGACTACTCTTCGGTCGAGATCGATCCCAACGACCTCCTCGGCAACGTGGAGCGTGCGCATGACGCCGACGTCGAGCGGCACCTTGACGAGGTGGGCAAGCCCGTCGACTTGGACAAGTGGCTCATGACCCCCCAGACCGTCAACGCCTATTACCACCCCATGCTGAACGAGATCGTCTTCCCGGCAGCCATCCTGCAGCCTCCGTTCTTCAACGCCGAGGCCGACGATGCCGTCAACTACGGCGGCATCGGCGCCGTCATCGGTCACGAAATAGGCCATGGTTTCGACGACCAGGGCTCTCAGTTCGACGGCAGCGGGGCGCTGCGCAACTGGTGGACCGAAGAGGACCGCGCAGCATTCGAGACCCGCACGGCCAAGCTCGTGGCGCAGTACGACGCACTCTCCCCCTATGCCGCGCCCGGCCACACAGTGAACGGCAAGCTGACCCTCGGCGAGAACATCGGCGACCTTGGAGGTCTGACGATCGCGTACAAGGCATATCAGCTGAGCCTTGACGGGGCGGAGCCGGAGGTCATCGATGGCTTCACAGGCCAGCAGCGGTTCTTTATGTCCTGGGCAGCGGGCTGGCGCCAGGTCATCAGGGCCGAAGAAGCGATCCGCAGGCTCGCCACGGACCCCCACTCCCCCAACGAATTCCGTACCAACGCCATTGCCCGTAACCTCGACGCTTTCCACGAGGCATTCGCAGTGACGGAACAGGACAGGATGTGGATGGACCCGGCCGAGCGTGTCAGCATCTGGTAAGGACGTCCAACAAAATCGGCCGGGCCCTCGTGGGCCCGGCCGATTTTGTTGACGAAAGAATTTGCCTATTGGGTGATGTACAGCGGGTTGACCTGCTGGCAGACCGCATCGCTGGCCGTCTGGTTGACGACGTCGTCGGGGACCGAGGCCGCACCGTAGGCGGTTCCCGTGCCAAAGTCCGTACCGATGTACAGCTGGACTCCGGTCACGCCCGGCGCCTGTTGGACCTGCGTGGCCGGGATCCCGAACAAAGTAGCGACATCGGTGGCGACATCAGCGAATTCGGGACCGTAATAGACCACGGTCTGATCAACGGGGTTGGCCAAGTAGGAGACGGACTGGGCAAAACCGTTGCTGGTCAGGACTCCGAGGATCTCCTGCGCCCTTGTGCCGATCCCGCTGCCGTTGGCGACGGCTACGGGCTGGAGCGCCTTATCGTACGCGGGTGGGGCAGGAGGTGCACTGGTGGGAGCGGCCGTCGGGTCACCGGGCGCAGGCGTGGCGGTGGCCCCTGGATTCGTCAGGTCCAGATCGGCGCGCAGCGCTGCAAACAGCTGCGACGCCTGCGGCTCCACCAATTCAAGCCTGTTCGGATCGATGGCAGCGGCCTGAGTGGGCACCGAAACGAAAGCCACCTTGGAAACGTCGATGTCCTTGAGCCTCCCGCCGATGGTCAGGAGGGTAGGCACGGATGCCAGACCCTCATCAACGGTCAGGTTCTGCGTCACAACGTCCGCAATCTGGAGAAGGCGCTGGGGGTTGCCAAGGGTTCCCTCGTCCTTCAACTTTCGGGTCAGGGAGGAAAGGAACGCCTGCTGGCCCTTGATACGGCCCAGGTCTCCACCGTCTCCAAAAGCGTGGCGGGTACGGAGGAATGCCAGCGCCTGCTCGCCCTCCACCTGGGAATTTCCCTTGGCCAGCCGCAGGCCGGAGTCGGGGTCGAAGACCGGATCGCTGACGCAGACATCCACCCCGCCGATTGCCTTGGAAAGTTCCTTCACGGCATTGAAATCCGCCATCATGAAGTGGTCCACGGTGAGGCCCGTGAGTTTGTTGATGGTGTCCACTGCGCAGCCGATGCCGGCTTCGGCCATGGCCTCATTGATCATGACGCCACTGCGCGCCGGGAACGTCTGGTTGGTGGTGCGATCAGTGCATTGCGGCACGTCCACCAGCAGGTCGCGGGGGAAACTCATGACGCTGACCCGCTTATTGTCGGCCGAAATGTCCAGCAGCATCATCACGTCGGAGTGGCCGTACCCTGTTGAGTCCTCGGATGAGCCGTATTGGGAGTTCTTGCCATCGCGGGTATCCGAGCCGAGGATCAGGATCTGCAGCCGGTCCGATTTGTCGTTGACCACGGCCTCACCGGTGTCCCGGGAATCCCCTGCGCTCAAGGGCGCTTTGGTGATGTTGTTCTGCAACCGGATGAACCAGAAAGCGGCGAAGGCAACTCCGGCGACGAGGGCCACTGAGACGACACCCGTGACAATCTTCAGCCACAGCGGCAGCCCTTTGGGCGCGTTCATGTGGCGGGGAGTCCCTTCGGGGTCTCCCCCGTGACGCGCCTCACCGGGTGCAGCGGTGCCGGTGCCCTGGGGCCGGGCTTCACGACGTCGCACTATTCGGTTACCTTTCCTCAAACGCTCGAATTCCCGCAATCATAATGGCCGATTCTGGGAAGTTCCTTATCCTGCCTTCGGCCACGCCGACGCGGGCACAGGCTCAGAAGCCAAGCTTCACCAGCTGTTTCGGATCACGCTGCCAGTCCTTGGCCACCTTGACGTGCAGATCGAGGTAGATCCTGGTGCCCAGCAAGGTTTCGATCCCCTTGCGCGCATTGGTTCCGACCTCCCGCAGGCGGCTGCCGCCCTTGCCGATGATGATGGCCTTCTGGGACGGCCTTTCCACGTAAAGATTGACCCTGACATCGAGGAGGGGGTTCTCTTCGGTCCGCCCTTCGCGGGGAACGATCTCTTCCACCACCACTGCCAGTGAGTGGGGTAGTTCATCCCGGACCCCCTCCAGCGCGGCCTCGCGGATAAGTTCGGCGATCATGACCGCTTCAGGTTCGTCCGTGAGTTCGCCGTCCGGGTACAACGGAGGCGACGGCGGCATGTGGCTGATCAGGACGTCGGCAACAGTGGTGACCTGGAAACCGTCAGCTGCGGATACGGGAACGATGTCCGCCCAGCCCTGCTCTCCCAGCACCTCGCGGCCGAGTGCATCGACCGCCATCAGCTGCTCAGTGAGGGCCTTGCGGTCCACGAGGTCGGTCTTGGTGACGATCGCGACGATCGGTTTACGTCCGACGGCGGCCAGTTGCGCGGCGATGTATTTGTCACCGGGGCCGATTTTCTCGTTGGCGGGGAGGCAGAACCCGATCGCGTCCACCTCGGCGAGGGTGTCGGCCACGAGCTCGTTGAGGCGTTTGCCGAGCAGGGTCCTGGGGCGGTGCAGTCCCGGGGTGTCCACGAGGATCAACTGTGCGTCTTCCCGGTGGACGATACCGCGGATGGTGTGGCGCGTCGTCTGTGGTTTGGCGGAGGTGATCGCGACCTTCTGCCCCACCAAGGCGTTCGTCAGGGTTGATTTGCCTGCGTTGGGCCTGCCAACAAGGACGGAAAATCCTGCGTGGAAGCCGCCGAAGGCATCCTCGGCGTCGCGGTTCTTACTTTGCTTGCTCACGTGGAACTCCCTGTTGCGTTGTATCTGATTCGTCAAGAAGGTCTTCAAGGTCAGTTTCTTCTTTTGGCATCGCCGCCGCAATGATGTGGCTTACCCGGTTTCGCCGACCCTCAAGCCTATCGGCGCGCAGCGAGACGCCGTCCACTTCCACGGAACTACCCACAATAGGGACTTGCCCGAGGGCCTTGGCCAGCAGGCCGCCCACCGTATCGACTTCGTCATCGTCAAGGTCGATGTCGAACAGTTCGCCAAGATCGTCAATGCTCATCCGGGCGCTCACACGGTATGTTCCATCGCCCAGGTCAACCGCCTCTTCCGCGGCTGCATCGTACTCGTCCACGATTTCCCCGACGATTTCTTCAATGAGGTCCTCCAGGGTGACAAGACCGGCCGTCCCTCCGTACTCGTCTATGACGATCGCGACGTGCGTCGATTCTTTCTGCAGCTCCTTGAGCAGGTCGCTGACAAGCTTGGACTCGGGAACGTAGCGGACCTCCCGGGACAAGGAGTCGACGTCGTGCGGCTGCAGTCCGGGCTCCCGCCGGTGCAGTGCGGCCGCCACGTCCTTGAGGTAGAGGATCCCCTTGATCTGGTCCGTGTTCTCGCCGATAACCGGGATACGGGAGTACCCGGACCGCAGGAACAGGGCCATTGCTTCTTCCAGGCTGGAACCCGTGGTGATGCTGACGATGTCCGTTCTGGGAACCATGACGGAACGCACCAAAGTGTCACCGAATTCGAAGACCGACTGAATCAGTTCAGCCTCATTGTCTTCGATCATGTCCGACTCGGCAGCACGGTCAACAAACTCACGGAACTCTTCCTCGCTGACGAACGCGTCATCGCCTGCGGGCGCCCCGGGAGCAACGGCACTTCCCAAGGACACCAGCCAGGCGGGAACGGGACCGAGCACCCAGCAGAGAAACCGAATGAGCGGAGCAGTGAAGCGGACGACCGGACCCGACTGCGCCCGGCCCAGTTGCCGTGGCGAAACACCCACCAGCACAAAGCCGATGACAGCCATGATGCCGGTGGCTGCCAGCCCGGCAAGCCACACGTTGTCCAACAGGCTGTGAAGCACGACGGCGACTGCAACCGCGGCTGCCATCTCGAACCAGACGCGCCAAAAACGGAGCGCCCGCATATGGGCAACAGGATTCTTCAGAATGCTCGCCAGGGCTTTGCCCTTGCTGCGGAGCACCGATTGTTCAGCTTCGTGCCTGGGCAGGAAGTTGAAGGCAGCCTCCGCTGCAGTCAGCAGGGCGACGAAACTGAGAAAAACCAGCGCCATGCCAACCAGGATGAGCGAGGTCACTGCATGGTCTCCATGGGGGCATCCTTGCCCAGGAATTCAGACAGCAGTTCACGCTGCAAGCCGAACATCTCTTCTTTTTCCTCGGGCTCGGCGTGGTCGAAGCCCAGCAGGTGGAGGATGCCGTGCGTCGTGAGCAGCAACATCTCATCCTGGGTGGCGTGGCCTGCGTTGCGGGCCTGCACTTCGGCCACCTGCGGGCAGATGGCGATATCCCCGAGCATGCCCTGCGGCGTGGGCTTGTCCGGAGTCCCCGGCGTCAGCTCATCCATCGGAACCGAGAGGACATCGGTTGCTCCGGGCTCGTCCATGAGTTCGATGTGCAGCTTTTCCATGGCAGCTTCATCCACCAAAAGGATGGACAGTTCGGCCTGCGGGTGGATATACAGGCGTTCGAAGATGAACCGGGACAGTGTTACCAGCTGTTCCTCGTCCACCTCCACGCCGGACTCGTTGTTGACTTCAATGCTCATTTGCGTTCTCCACGTTTGTGTTGTGCGCCGGCCGCTGCTGCGGGCCGGTGGGCGTCATCCCACTTGCTGTACGCGGAAACGATGTCTGCCACAAGGCGGTGCCGGACGACGTCGCCGGCCTCAAGGATCGAGAAATTGACGTCGTCGATCCCCGTGAGGATTTCCCGGACAATGCGCAGGCCGGAGGTGGCACCGAACGGCAAATCGATCTGGGTCACATCGCCGGTGACAACCATCTTCGAGCCGAACCCAAGCCTGGTGAGGAACATCTTCATCTGCTCGGGCGTGGTGTTTTGTGCCTCGTCCAAAATGATGAAGGCATCGTTCAGGGTGCGGCCACGCATGTAGGCGAGCGGGGCAACTTCAATGGTCCCTGCCGCCATGAGCCGCGGAATCGATTCAGGGTCCATCATGTCGTGCAAAGCGTCATACAACGGCCGAAGATAGGGATCGATCTTGTCGCTCAGGGTTCCGGGCAGGAAGCCGAGCCGCTCCCCCGCTTCCACCGCCGGCCGGGTCAGGATGATCCTGCTGACTTCCTTGTTCTGGAGCGCTTGCACGGCTTTCGCCATTGCCAGGTACGTCTTGCCGGTACCCGCCGGACCGATGCCGAAGATCACCGTGTTCCCGTCGATGGCGTCAACATAGTTCTTCTGGTTCAGGGTCTTGGGCCGGATGGTCCTGCCCCTGCTGGAAAGGATGTTGTGCGTCAGCACGTCCACGGGGTTCTGCACGGACTGGGACCGCAAGAGGGAAACCAGCTGCTGCAGCACGTCCGGAGTGACCACTGTTCCCTTGGCCACCAGCCCCCGGACTTCCTCCAGGAGCCGCATGATCCGCGGAATGACAGTCGAAGGCCCGGACATGGACAGCTCGTTGCCACGAACGTGGAAATTGACGTCGGGAAACTGATCCTCGATGTAGCGCAAGGCCTCATCATGGCTGCCCAGCGAGTGAATCATTTGATCGGAGTTGTCGAACGTGACGATTTCCGTGCGCGTGCCCGGTAGCGTGTGCGGGAACTCGGTGGCCGCGGCGTTTCCGTTTCCGGTCCGCAACCGCCCATTCAGGGATTCACTCATAGTGCTGGCCGTACGGCCTGATCTCCTCCGGTTGGTTCAGTCATTATCCATATGTCCGTGGTGCGCCCATCCTCACGGATGCCCGCCTGCGGGAATGCCTCCAATCCTACGCCAGCAGACCGCAGCCCGGCCCCTTTCCGTGGGGGCTTTCACAGCATCGAATCAAGGCCGTTACGAATTTGTCTCAACTCGGCATCGGGCCGATATCAATCCTGTTGCAGTTGCCCCGGTACCCCCAAAAGCCGGCAGGACGCCGTCGTACATGTGCCAAGCTGGCAAAGCAGGAAGAAACAGGAACAACACTGTACGCACTACCGGCCGCCCGGAAACGTCGGCCGCGAGGCAAGGAACCCCCATCACCAAGCCGGCAAACAACCAGCAAGGCGCGCAGCGGCGGAGAAAATCCGCAGTAGCGGCGCCTGCGATGCTTGCTGTCCTATTGCTGACGGGCTGCATAGCCAACGGCGGCAACACACCGGCCACCTCGGGACCTCCCATCAGCGTCCAGGACGCTCCCGCGAGCAATGCCCCCCTTGAGACAACCCAGGCTTCGACTAAAATTCCCGTCTATTGGATCGGGCGCAGCAAGGACAACGTCTACCTGTACCGAGAGTTCAGGGACATCTCCGGCGATGAGAACCCGGTGACCACGGCGCTTCGGATCATGATGGCGCAGAAGCCCTTGGACCACGACTTCTTCACGCCATGGCAGGACCCCGGGAGCCTGGCCACTTCCATCTCCGGCAAGAACGTCATCACAGTGGACATCTCCCGGGATGCGTTCAACGCCAACCTCGACGCCGGGATGGCCCAAAGAGCCGTACAGCAGCTGGTCTACACGGCGTCGGCGGCGGCGTCCTCCTCGGGCCTGATCAACTCGGGCCAGCAGATCCAGGTAGTCATCCTGGTGGACGGGCACACGGACTTCATGGCGTTCGGGCAGGTGAAGCTGGGCCAGCCCATGGCACGTGATGCCTCACTGGTGGCGCCGCTGTGGATCATCGATCCTCAGGAAGATGCCTCGGTGCCCGCGGGTGCGGTGAAGTTCAACGGGCGCAGCACCGACAGTTCAAAGCCCGTGAACTGGCAGATCCTCCAGGACAACGGCTCCGGAACGCGGACCAGCAAGCTTACCGGCCAGGCGAAGCCAACCGGAGATCCCGGACAATACGGGGTTTTCTCCTTCGGGGCCACGCTGAAGCCCGGCAAGTATGAACTCCGGGTTGTTCAGGTGGATGAATCCGGCCGCGCAGACGAGACCACCCTGGACACCCGCCTCTTCAAGGTCGAGTAAGCCCTGGCCCGGGCGGTTGGGCCGGTCCGCCGTCTGCTAACGCCAGCGGCCCAGAATATCGCTCAACAGAACGACGGCGGCCGGTCCGGCCGTTGACGATCGCAACACGTGGTGCCCCAAAAGCGCCGTCACCGCGCCGGCATCACTGAGCCTGGTCACCTCACGGGGAGCCATCCCACCCTCTGGACCGACGATCAGGAGGACTTCCCTCGCGGCGTCCGGGCCGCTGTTCGAGAGGAACCCGGCCTCCTCAATCACCGAACGCAGGGAGTTCTTGGCGTCCTCGTGGAGGATCACCGCCAAATCCGCCGCGGCGGCCGCTTTGGCCAACGCTGTAGTGTCCACCAGGTCCCTGACTTCAGGAATCCAGGCCCGGCGTGCTTGTTTCGCTGCTGCAGTCACCACGGACTGCCACTTCGCGTGCGCTTTCGCGGCGCGATCGCCCTTCCACCGCACAATGGAGCGCTCCGCCTGCCAGGGGATCACAGCATCAATGCCGAGCTCGGTAGCCGTTTCGATGGCGAGTTCGTCGCGGTCTCCTTTGGCAAGCGCCTGCACGAGCACCAACCGGACAGCGGGACGTTCCTCAAAGGCTACTTCTTCCGCAACCACGGACAGCAAGCCTTGCCCTGCCTCGGAGACCCTACCCGTCAGCCTGGCACCTTCACCGTCGGAAATATCCACCGGTTCGCCCGCGGACAGACGCTTCACTGTCACGGCGTGCCGCGCCTCCGGGCCCTCCAGGACAAAGACGGAACCAGGCACCAATCCGCCAAGGCTGCCGGCGGGGGCGAAGAATACGGGGTTGCTCACCGCTACAGGTTACCGAGCTTGTCCCGCAGCTTGGCGAACATCCCGCCGCTGGCAACGAGCTTCCCGTCCGTGAACTGTTCTCCGCGGAGTTTGGCGAGTTGACGGAGCAGGTCTTCCTGGGCGGCGTCCAGCTTGGTTGGCGTCTCCACGTGCAGGTGCACTTTGAGGTCGCCGCGGCCGTAACCGCGAAGATGCGTCACGCCGAGCCCGCGCAGGGTGATGATCTCGCCGGACTGCGTACCGGCCTTCACATCGATCTCCTGCGGACCGTCGAAGGTCTCCAGGGTCAACTCCGTGCCTAGTGCGGCTGCAGTCATGGGAACACTTAGCGTGGCGTGGAGATCGTCCCCTTCGCGGATATAGGTGGAATCGCTGTTGACGCGGATCTCCACGTACAGGTCGCCTGCCGGACCACCGGCGGGGCCTGCCTCGCCCTGGCCGGACAGCTGGATACGGGTCCCCGTGGCCACACCGGCGGGCACTTTGATGGTGAGGGACCGGCGGCTGCGGATCCTGCCCTGGCCGCTGCACTCGTTGCAGGGATCCTTGATGATGGTGCCGAATCCTTCACAGGATCCGCAGGGCGCGGTGGTCATGACCTGACCCAGAATGGAGCGCACAGCGCGCTGGACCTGGCCACTGCCGCCACAAATGTCACAGCGTTCCGGGTGGGTACCCGGACGGCAGCAGCTGCCGTCACAGGTGGGGCACACAACAGCGGTGTCCACTTCGAGCTTCTTGTTGACGCCGAACACGGCGTCCTTGAGATCAATGCGCACGCTGATGAGGGCGTCCTGGCCACGGCGCACGCGGGACGCGGGCCCTCCGTGACCCCCGCCCCCGCCAAAGAAGGTGTCGAAAATGTCCTGGAAGGCAAAGCCTTGCCCGGAATAGCCGCCGCCGAAGCCGTTGTCCGTTCCGTTTTCATTGCCCGTGGCGTCGTACACCCTGCGTTTTTGCGGGTCTGACAGGACTTCGTAAGCGTGGGTCACGGCCTTGAAGCGTTCGGCGACATCCTCCCCCGGATTTACATCCGGGTGGAGCTTGCGCGCCAACTTGCGGTACGCCTTTTTGATCTCTTCCCCGGTGGCTTCCGGCGAGACTCCCAAAACGTCATAGTGGCTGCTCAAAGTCGGTATCTCTTCCTTGTTGTACTGCGGTCTTTGGTGACGGCCGGTTTCAGCCGCCGAGAATTCGGGAAAGGTAGCGCGCTACGGCGCGGACTGCCGCCATGGTGGTGGGGTAGTCCATACGGGTGGGACCGAGGACTCCAACCTTGGCGCCGGAACCGTAACCGGTAGCCACCACGGAGGCCTCGGCCAACCCGTCGTAGGGATTTTCCCGGCCGATGCTCACTGTCACGCCGCGCGGATCATCCCCCATGTCCGACAACAACCGGAGCATGACAACTTGTTCCTCAAGGGCCTCCAGCACCGGCCCTATGCTCAGGGGGAAGTCCACGTTGGAACGGGCGAGGTTGGCCGTGCCGGCCATCAGGATCCGCTCTTCCTTACTGGTATCGCTGAGGGCCTGGAGTCCGTTGGCCAGCATCTGGGCCAGTCCCCGCAGCTCCGGCGGGCACAGCGCCACCACGGACGGCAAGACCTGCGGAAGGAGGTCCATCTGCGTGCCGGCGATGCTGCCCAGGAACCGTGAACGCAGCGCCATGAGGGCCTCGTTGGCAACGTCGGCACCGGCATCGATGACCTTCTGCCCAACGCTTCCAGTGTCGGCAATCAGCACCACGAGCACTTGCTTTGGCCCGAGGAGGACGAACTCAACATGGCGCACCACGGCGCGCTTGGAGTGCGGATACTGCACGACGGCTACCTGGTTGGTCAGCTGCGACAGGAGCCTCACGGTCCGCTCAAGGATGTCGTCCATATCATCCGGCCCCTCAAGCAGGGAGTGGATGGCACGACGCTCAGCGGCCGACAAGGGCTTTACCTGGGAGATCCGGTCGACGAACAGGCGGTAGCCCTTGTCCGTCGGAATACGGCCGGCGCTGGTGTGTGGCGCTGCGATCAGCCCCTCTTCTTCAAGCACCGCCATGTCGTTGCGGATGGTCGCACTGGATACGCCCAGGTGGTGGCGTTCTACCAGGGCCTTGGAACCAACAGGCTCCCGCGAATGTACGTAGTCCTCAACAATGGCACGCAGCACTTCGAGTTTGCGTGGCTCACTCATTCCAACACCTCCTGACAGACCATCCGGCCCATGCACTGATGCACGAGGGACCTTCAGCTGACCCTTTTGCTTAGCACTCGACATGCCCAAGTGCTAACAAGTCTAGTATGAGCCACCGCGTTGCTAGCATTGAAACCGCCCGCGCAGACATCCATGGCAGGCCTGGCGGCGACTGCGGCCCGGCAGCCGTCCAAGCCCGAAGAGGTAGGTCATTCCTTGGCTTATGACACCTGGGGTCCACAGGACCTGACCGCTCCTGCCCAACAGCGGCTCCCGGAGGTACCCGTGCAGCGCGGGATGGTGCTGGAGGATGCCCAATCCGGTTGGGTGGGTGCGGTCACCCGCGTGGAAAAGTCCGGCGGGATGCACATCGTGGCCCTCGAAGACCGGCGCGGAAAAACCAAGTCCTTCCAGCTGGGCTTCGGCTTCCTGCTGGAAGGTCAGCCCATCCGGCTCCTGCCTCCCGCGCCCAAGGCGCCTGCCACTGCAGCCTCCCCCACCCGGACAGCTTCGGGTTCCGTGCGCGTCAGTGGCCAACGGGCCCAGGTGGCCAAAGCGAGCCGCATCTGGGTGGAGGGCAAGCACGATGCGGAACTCGTGGAAAAAGTATGGGGTGACGACCTCCGCGTGGAGGGCATCGTCGTCGAGCCCCTGCACGGGGTGGATGACCTCAAAGCCGCGATAGCAGCCTTCAACCCCGGCCCGGGGCGCAAACTGGGAATCCTCGTGGACCACCTCGTAGCCGGCTCCAAGGAATCGCGGATCGCCGCCGAAGCGATGACCTTGCCGGGCGCTGCCCGTAACGTCCTGATCGTGGGACACCCCTACGTGGATGTCTGGCAGGCGATCCGGCCCAAGGTCCTTGGCATCGCCCAATGGCCCGATGTTCCCCGCGGTACGGACTGGAAGACGGGGATCCTGCGCGCTTTTGGCTGGCCGCACGAGACTGCGGAGGACATCGGAATCGGCTGGCAGCGCCTTTTGGGCGCGGTCCGCACCTACGCCGACCTTGAAGCCTCCCTCCTGGGCCGCGTCGAGGAAGTCATCGACTTCCTCACTGCGCCCTGACTCCAGCGCCCGGGCGTCCGACGGCGGCGGGCGGCGGGTTGGTCCCGGAACAGCCCCGGACCCTATATTCTGGGACAGCAACACCGCAGCATTTTTTATAGCAAAGGGAACCAACGTGTCAGAGAACGCCCCAGAAGAACCGGGCAGGGCCGCAGGTCAGCCCCAGTACCATGGCGCGCCTGCAAACGCACTCCCTCTCACAGCCAGCGAGGACCGCCAGTGGGCAACCCTGGCGCACTTCGGTGGAATCCTCGGGTGCCTGCCCTCGCTGCTGATTTACTTGATTTTCCGCGACAGGGGTCCCTTTACAGCGCAGGAATCCAAGGAAGCGCTCAACTTCACGCTGCCGCCCACCATTGCAGCGGCCGTAGCGAACATCCTCGTACTGCTACCGGTTGTAGGGAACATCTTTGCCGTCATCGCCACGGCAATCTGGGTGGCACTCACGTGCTTCTCCGTCTCCGCCGGCATCCGCGTGAACCACGGCCAGCCGCACCGCTACCGCTTCAACCTTCGCTGGATCAAGTAGCGGCGACGCCGATCTTTCCGCAGGGCCGATCTTTCCGTAAGTCAGTCCGGCAGGATGCGCCGCACTACCGCATCGGCCAACAAACGTCCCTTAAGGGTCAGCACCAAGCGACCTTGGAAGGCCGCAGCAGGTTCGGCCAGGCCATCGGCTATCAAACCCGCCACAGCACGCCTGCCGTCCTTGTCCAAGCCGTCTATTGCCAGGCCTGACACAAGCCGCGCCTCCAGCATGATCCGCTCCACGTCCCGTGTTCCGGCGTCGAGCGTTTCCCTGCCCGCAGCCGGAGATTCTCCGGCCACCAGGCGGGAAGCATAGGCAGCGGGGTGCTTCACGTTCCACCACCGGACGCCACCCACATGGGAATGCGCTCCGGGGCCGATACCCCACCAGTCGTCGCCGCGCCAATATGCCAGGTTGTGGCGGCAGGCCTGCTCAGGTGTCCTGGCCCAGTTGCTGACCTCATACCAGCCCAGGCCGGCTTCCGAGATCAGCTGGTCGGCAAGTTCATACTTGGCCGCGTGGTCGTCGTCGTCGATGCCGGGCACCTCGCCACGGCGGATCTGGGCGGCAAGCTTGGTCCCCTCCTCCACGATCAAGGCGTAGGCGCTGATGTGGTCGGGCTCGTAGGAGAGCGCAGTCTCCAACGACTCCCGCCAGTCGGCCATGGACTCCCCCGGCGTCCCGTAAATCAGGTCCAGGCTGACGGCCAGCCCTGCTTCCCGGGCCCACTGGACAACCTGGGGGACACGGCTTGGCGTGTGGGTCCGGTCCAGTACCTTGAGGACGTGCGGGACTGCCGACTGCATGCCAAAGGAGACGCGGGTGAAGCCGGCGTCCTTGAGGACCTGCAGCGATTCACGGGTTACCGAATCCGGGTTGGCCTCCGTGGTGACCTCAGCGCCTTCTTCCAGCCCCCAATGCCCCACTGCGGTCCGCAGGATCTCCGCGAGGTCTTCGGCCGGCAGCAGCGTGGGCGTGCCACCGCCAAAGAAAACAGTACTCATGGGACGCCGCGGCAGGCCTGAATCCTCAAGCACTTTCGCTGCGAAGTCCACCTCCGACGCTGCGGTACCTGAGTAGGCAGCTTGTGAGGCTCCCCCGCCCAGTTCCGTCGCGGTGTAGGTGTTGAAATCGCAATAGCCGCACCGCACCGCGCAGAACGGTATGTGGACGTACAAGCCGAACTTCCGGCGTCCGACGTCGGCGAGCACCTGCGACGGCAGCAAGCCGTCAGCAGGTGCCGGATCGCCCAAAGGCAGGACGCTTGGCATTTACTTCTTTGCCTTGTCCTTCGACTCGTCAGTGGTGAGGGCAGCGATGAAGGCTTCCTGCGGCACCTCGACGCGGCCCACCATCTTCATGCGCTTCTTGCCTTCCTTCTGCTTTTCCAGCAGTTTGCGTTTACGGGTGATGTCACCGCCGTAGCACTTGGCAAGAACGTCTTTGCGGATGGCCCGGATGCTCTCGCGGGCGATGATGCGGGAGCCAATGGCAGCCTGGATGGGCACCTCGAACTGCTGCCGCGGAATGAGCTCGCGGAGCTTACCGGTCATCATCACACCATAGGAATAGGCCTTGTCGCGGTGCGTGATGGCACTGAACGCGTCCACTTGTTCACCTTGAAGCAGGATGTCGACCTTGACGAGGTCGGCCACTTGCTCGCCGTCGGCCTTCCAGTCCAGCGAGGCGTACCCGCGCGTCTTGGACTTCAGGAGATCGAAGAAGTCGAACACGATCTCGGCCAGCGGGATCCAGTAACGGAGTTCGACACGGTCCTCGGACAGGTAGTCCATGCCCTTCATCTGACCGCGGCGGCTCTGGCACAGCTCCATGATGGCGCCGACGAACTCGTTGGGCGCCAGGACGGTAGCGGAGACCATCGGTTCGCGGACCTCGGCGATCTTGCCTGTGGGGTACTCGCTGGGGTTGGTGACGTGGACAACCCGCTTGTCTTCCAAGGTGACCTCATACTCCACGTTGGGAGCAGTAGAGATGAGGTCGAGGTTGTACTCGCGTTCCAAACGTTCGCGCGTGATCTCGAGGTGCAGCAAACCGAGGAAGCCGACGCGGAAACCGAAGCCCAGCGCAGCTGACGTCTCAGGCTCGTAGACCAGGGCGGCGTCGTTGAGCATCAGCTTTTCCAAGGCGTCGCGGAGTACCGGGTAGTCCGTGCCCTCCAAGGGGTAGAGGCCGGAGAAGACCATCGGCTTCGCATCGGCGTACCCGCTGAGCGATTCCGAGGCCGGTTTGGCCTGGTTGGTGACAGTATCGCCGACCTTGGACTGGCGGACATCCTTCACGCCGGTGATGAGGTATCCCACCTCGCCTACGCCCAGGCCCTTCGACGGGGTGGGCTCAGGAGAGCTCACGCCGATTTCGAGGAGTTCGTGGGTTGCACGGGTCGACATCATCTGGATGCGTTCGCGGGGGTGGAGCTTGCCATCCACCACACGGACATAGGTGACCACGCCACGGTACGTGTCATAGACCGAATCAAAGATCATGGCACGCGCGGGAGCGTCCGGATTGCCAACAGGTGCCGGAAGGTCGCGGACGATCTTGTCCAGCAGAGCCTCGACGCCTACGCCCGTCTTACCGGAAACCTTGAGGACATCTTCCGGATCTCCACCGATGAGGTTGGCAAGCTCAGCCGCGTACTTCTCCGGTTGCGCAGCGGGGAGGTCGATCTTGTTCAGCACCGGAATGATGGTGAGGTTGTTCTCCATAGCCAGGTAGAGGTTGGCCAGGGTCTGGGCTTCGATGCCTTGGGCAGCGTCAACCAGCAGCACTGCTCCCTCGCAGGCTGCCAGGGAGCGGGATACCTCATACGTGAAGTCCACGTGGCCCGGGGTGTCGATCATGTTCAGGGCATAGGCTGTGCCGTCAACCTCCCAGGGCATGCGGACGGCCTGTGACTTGATGGTGATGCCGCGCTCACGCTCGATGTCCATGCGGTCCAGATACTGGGCTTTCATGTCGCGCTGTTGAACGACGCCGGTGTACTGCAGCATGCGGTCGGCCAAGGTGGACTTACCGTGGTCGATATGGGCAATGATGCAGAAGTTCCGGATGATGGCCGGATCTGTTGCGGCGGGCACCGGTGCGGTGCGGGCCATGGGAGACACGCAGGGTCCTAACTGTCGGCATTCAAGCGGCAGTTCCGCAAGCCGGGCAGGGGCCAGCTGAGGAGATACCGCACATCTGATCCTCCAGTGTCCCATGAACCAGCCGTTCCCCGTACATCAGGGCAGGGCGGGGCCATCACCATCCGGCGGGGATGGGGACGGTAGCTTGGTCCTATGGCTCTGGACTTACGACCACTCGGCAAAGCACTCCTGCGATCCCTGAGGGCATTGGGTGGTACCCCAAGCAGGACGGCGACTCCTCCCCGTCCCCGGCCAGGCGGGACCCGGCAAGCAACCCGGCCCTCCGGCGTTGTGCCTAAAACCGGGACCTACCCCGGCGACTACCGCGGAAGCGTGCGCGCCAGCTACTCCCCCAAGCCTGACGGCAAGCCTGATCCGGGGGAGATCGTGTGGAGTTGGGTCCCCTATGAGGAAGACCACTCCCGCGGCAAGGACCGCCCGGTTCTCCTGGTGGGGCGTGACGGCCAATGGCTCCTCGGACTCATGCTGACTTCCAAGGACCATGACAACGGAGCGCGCGCCGACGATTACGTCGATGTCGGCACGGGTCCGTGGGACCGTCAGGGCCGGCCCAGCGAGGTCAAGCTGGACAGGGTCATCCGACTGGCTCCGAACGCCATCCGACGCGAAGGGGCGGTGCTCGGCCGGCAGGCTTTCCAGGAAGTCATCAGGGCCCTGGCGGACTCATCCATGCGGCGTTGAGCGGTAATTCCTGCCACGACGGTCTTTCTGCTATCCTTTATAGCTGTGTGTCCGTGCAGGTCGACGGCCATACATGGTTGGCTGCCATAGGCATCCCCACGCCGCTCAGTCGATGGCCAACCTGACAACCCTCTAGACCATTTCCGCATTAAAAAGAGAGTTCATACGTGGCTAATATCAAGTCCCAGAAGAAGCGCATCCTCACCAACGAGAAGGCTCGGCTGCGTAACAACGCCGTCAAGTCCGAGCTGAAGACGGCCATCCGCGCCGTCAACACCGCCGTTGCGTCTGCTGACAAGGATGCTGCTGCAACTGCACTTGTTGCTGCCAGCCGTAAGCTGGATAAGGCTGTCAGCAAGGGCGTTATTCACAAGAACAACGCTGCAAACCGCAAGTCGGCGATCTCCAAGAAGGTCAACGCACTCTAAGGTTTTTCCAGTTCGACTGAGCTGAACAGGAGGCCGGCACCCCAGGGTGCCGGCCTCCTGGCTTTAAGCGTCATCCTGGGCCCCGTAGCGCCGGCCCGGCTTCTGCTACCGCCGTTGGGCGGACGTCGCAATCACTGTCACGGCGTGCTCCACGGCATAAACGGGATCGCGGGAGAGGCCCTTTACCTGCGCATCTGCTTCGGCGATGACCTGGATTGAACGAATCAGTCCCTCGGGAGTCCAGCGGCGGACATCCCGCTGCGCCTGCTCCACCAACCAAGGCTGCATTCCGAGATTCTTGGCAATGGACGCCGAAGACCCCCTGGCGCCCGCGACCTTGGCAAGAGTCCGCAGCTTCGCCGCCAGCGCTGCCACCAAGGGAACAGGGTCCACGCCCGTGGACAACGCGTGACGGAGGGTGGAGAGGGCCAGTGGTCCGTTCCCGCTCATAGCCGCGTCTGCCACCTTGAAGGCCGTGGCCTCCACCCGGCCCCCGTAATAGCGATCCACCGTCTCAGCCGTGACGGCCGTGGTGGCGTCAGCGATCAATTGGCTGCATGCCGCGGCAAGCTCGGACAGGTTGGCGCCCACGGCGTTGACCAATGCCTGGACCGCGTCACCCTGGATCCTCCGCCCGGACGCCTTGAACTCTGCAACCACGAAGGACGTCTTGTCCGCGTCCTTCTTCAGGGGCTGGCAATCGACGACCGGCCAGCCCCCCGCCTTCACGGCATCCAGGAGCTTCTTCCCCCGGACTCCGCCGGCATGGCGAAGGACCAGGACCACATCATCTTCCGGCTGCGCAAGGTACTTGATGGCATCGGCCAGGAAAGCGTCGTTCATGGATTCCAGGCCCTCCACCTCCACCAACTTCCCCTCGCCAAAAAGCGACGGAGCGACAGTCATGGCCAAGGAACCGGCCTCATAGGAAGCCGCATTGAGTTTGGTGAGCTCAACATCCGGGGTGGCCGAACGCACTTCGGCGCGGATACGGTCCATGGCACGAATTCCCAAGTACTCCTCGGGCCCTGCGATGAGGACTACCGGGGCGGGCGACGCGTCACGCCAGCCGACGCTGTTCGCCGCAGCGCCCTTGGCCCGGGCCTCGCTCTTGTTCCGGGAATTTTGGGCAGCAGCCACTGGGGGTTCCTTCCGGAGGGATGTTTGCAGGATTCAAGTCTGCCACGTTTGCTCCGGCGCTTCCTATGGAACGTGATGGGACCGCCAGGGCGGGCACCATTGCGCACCTCCCAATCCTTTAGACGCCGCACAAGGCGTTGATGAACGCCACGAACACCCACCATGACGCCGGTCGGATGAAGCACAGCCCACGTTCCAAAGAGGGTAAGAGCCGACAAGAGCACCATGGCACTGACCCCCACCGGGCCGTCTGCCCACGGGAGGCCGGAACCGGGCAGGCCGGCAAAGTACCGGGCTGTTGCCGCTACGGCAGCCGCGGCGTTCCCGGCTACGAAGAAGAGGACGGGCGCCAGCCACGGAACCAGTGCTGAAACAGGGACGGCCAACGTCCCGAGGATGGTCACTGGCGCCACGAAAATTCCAGCCACAACATTTGCCGCGAGGGCGTACGGCGACAGCTGCGGTTGAACGAGGACGATCACGGGCCCGCACGCCAGCTGGGCGGACAACGGAACGGACACTCCCGCCGCCAGCCACCGGGGCACCCAACGGGGAAACCACGACGTCAGGCGCCGGGCCAGCAACACGATGCCCAAGGTGGCAAGGACGGACAGAAGAAATCCGAAGCTGACGGCCAGGCCCGGGCTGATCAAGAGGAGGGCGGTGGTGGCGAGACAAAGGAACGAAAGTGACTTCCCACGTTGGCCCGTCGTGAGGGCTACTAGACCCACAGAGCCCATCACTGACGCCCGTAGCACACTCGGATCGGGTCCCACCAGGAGGACAAATGCAGCCAGGCCCACAACAGCGACGATGGCTGCCAGAGGCCGTGACAGCCGCAGCGAACGGGCAAGCAGGATAAAGCCGGCCAAAATCAACGAGCAATTGGAACCGCTTACAGCGGTTAGATGTGTCATCCCGCAGGTTTCCATCGCTGCTTTCAGGCTCGCGGGCAGGGTGCTGGTGTCCCCGACCACCATCCCCGGCAGCAGCCCCGCCGGGTCCGGTTCCAGCAGCTCCGCGGCGGACTGGCTGAACCGTTCCCGTGCCCGGGCTGCCGACTCCTTGGGGTCAAACGCGGTACCCACCTGAGTGGGCCCGGTGGATGCTGACAGCGTGGCAGCATCGGGCTCTCCGGGCCTTGGCTCCTTGGGAATCCCCGTCGTCCTGACGGATTGACCCGGCCTGACATCTTTCCATGCATCATTCCCCAGGACCGTAAGTGTGGCGGTTCCGCTGACTTTGCTGCCGTGCGCGGTGAGGTTCTCAAGTTCAGCCTGCACCATCCAACGCCCCTCGCCGCTGCCACCCGGCGCAGGAACAGGCGCCGGAATCCCGGCCACCCGTACTTGGATGACCACAGGGTGCCCCTCGCTGACGGCAGCGGCCAACGGACCGGATTCCCGCTTTGCGGCGTCCACCGTGCAGTGGAGGGCAACCGCAGCACCAAGGAGGCAAGCAACCGCGAGGGTGACCGGGAGCGTCCGGCCCCGGCCGGCTTGCTTCCCGCGCA